>NZ_JACIHE010000009.1 GCF_014198245.1 Bradyrhizobium sp. cir1 | reverse complement strand
CCCGTTGAAATTGCCGCCGCGCACTCCGCCCTCATCCTGAGGGCCCGCCATCGGCGGGCGTCTCGAAGGATCGGCTGCGGGCGAGCTATCCGCCAGTCCTCTTCATATGCGATAGCCTGCGTCGGGAAGACCGCGGATCACGAGACGTCGATGGCCAGCAGCCGTGCAGCGAGCCGGGCATTCTTTGCGATGGTCGCGAGCGCGGCATTCAGGTCGGCGAGGGTCTTCTCGTCGAGCTCGTTGAACATGGTCGAATTCAGGGCGAGCTTCCGCTTGGCCAGTTTTTCGATGTCTGTCGTCGCCTTTTCCGTCAGCGACATCAGAACGAAGCGGGCGTCGTCGGCCGCCGGCCGTCGCGACAGGAATCCGCCCTTCTCGAGGCTCTTGGTCTGGTTGGTCACGAAGGCGGGGTGGACCCGCAACTTGTTCGCAATGTCGATTCCGGCGACGCCGTGCCCCTCGTCCAGCTCGGTGATGGCCATCAGGATCAGCCATTGCGGCTCGGTAATGCCCAGCAAGCCGGCCCAGCTGCTGTGGATGTCCTCGAGCTGCGAGTGGATTTCAACGATATTCCAGATGAAGTCCGTAATCGCCCGGTCGAGCTTCTTCTCGATCATGTGGCCTCCCCCTTGATCATTTTTCTTTTTGTCTTTGATCAGCCTTTTACCGGGATAATGGGATGCCGTCTCGCATATCGTGCATGGAACACTTCATTGGGGAAATCGTGTCGCCACTTAATGCTTGCAAAAAGCAATTTATTTAGTTATGCCTCACCCACTCAGAATTTGCTGCTCTTGACCGCTGTCAAAGACCAGCGATGTGAGACCTCCAAGAAAGCCCTCGGGATGCCCCCTGAGGGCTTTTTCTTTTGTTTCAAATACTTGCGCCGTGTTGCTTATCTCCTGTTGCTCGCAGGCAACAGCGCCTTCCGAACTTACGCTTCATCAAATCAATGAATTGAGGCGATTGTTTTTATAAACTATATGTGAGGTCACGACGGAGGGGGGGCACCTCGCTGTCGTTTCAGTCCGGACCTTCAGTGCGGACCTGAATTGAACGGAAATTGAGAGGGTCCAGCGGCCTCCACCGAGGAGCCGAGCCCCCTGAACCGACCTGGAGGTTTATCTAATGAAGTTGACGAAGACGCTCTTTCTCGGCTCGGCAGCCGGCCTGATGGCCGTCTCCGGTGCGTTCGCAGCCGATCTCCCCGTGAAGGCCAAGGCGGTCGAATACGTGAAGATCTGCTCGCTGTACGGCGCCGGCTTCTACTACATCCCGGGCACCGACACCTGCATCAAGCTCGGTGGTTACCTGCGCGCTGACGCAAACCTGAACACCAACTCGGACTTCAATCCGAACCAGGGCGGTACTGCGGGTGCTCGCAACCGCATGATGAACTACTACACCTTCCGCGCTCGTGAAGACCTGAACATCGACACGCGCACCGCGACCGAGTACGGCGTGGTCCGCACCTTCTTCGACGGCGTGTTCACCTGGACGACCGGCAACTATACGCCCACCGGTTCGGCAACGGGTGGTACCCAGTACAGCGGTACGCTTGGTCTCAACGCTGCGGGCACCGGCCTCGTCGGTTCGAACGGCTCTGGCTCGGTGAACGGCACCGACGGTAACACCTCGGCCGGTGCGCTCGGCGTGTACTACGCCTTCATCCAGTTCGCCGGCTTCACGATGGGTAAGGCCGTGTCGCAGTTCGACGCGCCCTGGACCAACTATCCCGGCAACATCACCGACAACCTGGTCGGCGGCAGCGGCACCGTGACCGGCGTCACCCAGTTCACCTACACGGCCGATTTCGGCCAGGGCGTGACGGCGTCGTTCTCGGCTGAAGATGCGACCGCGTACTATCAGGCCGGCAACCTCAACATGACCGGCGCGACCGCGGGCGGCATGATCGGCGGCTCGTACGGCACCAACGCTCTCGGCGGCTCGCGTTCGCCGAACCTTGTTGGTCAGGTCCGTGTCGACCAGGCCTGGGGCCTGTTCCAGGCGTCGGTGGCTGCGCATGACAACCACGTCGGCTATTACGGCGCGACCGAAACCACCGGCCACCCCGACGACAAGTGGGGCTGGGCGGTTCAGCTCGCTCTGTCGATCAAGAACATCCCGACCGGCGCGGGTGACACGATCAACATCCAGGGCGTCTACACCGACGGTGCGACCCGCTACAACTTCCAGAACCTGTCGGGCAGCAGCTACGCGCTGTACGGCAGCTCGGGTCTTGCCGGTGCTTATGGCAGCATCGGCTTCGCCAACGCTCCCGACACGGTGTTCGTGACCGGCAGCTCGCAGGAAACCGTCAAGACCTGGGGCTTCCGTGGCGCCTACACCCACAACTGGGATCCCTCCTGGAACACTGCGCTCTACGGTGCTTACGCTCAGGCCCAGTTCGGCACCCTCGCCAAGACCACGCTCTGCGGCGCCACCGGCACCGGCGGTGTGTTCGGCGGCCTGGCCGGTGTGACCGGCTGTAACCCGAACTTCGCGATCGGCCAGCTCGGTATCGTCACCCGCTGGACCCCGGTCAAGAACCTGACCTTCTCGGCCGACCTGTCCTGGACCCATCTCGACCAGAAGTACTCCGGTACGGTTGGTATCTCCCCGTCTGCCACGACCGCCAAGCCGGCCGCGACCTACGAGCTGAAGGATCAGGACTCGATCGCCATGATCCTCCGCGCTCAGCGCAACTGGTAAGATCTGACGAACCACGTCTACGAACACCCGGCGGGAAACCGCCGGGTGTTTTTTGTTGCGCAGATCATTTGAGGCCGGGGCGACGGGACCGGGCTGTGTCGCCCGGCTGTCAACCCGCTGCGCCGAAAATATTCTTCTTTACCGAATTTCGGATTTGTCGTATGTGTCGCCCATCCCGGCTCATCCTTGAGGGGCGATCATGCGGTCGTCATTTTCGCGAGCCGGGCTTGCGGTGGACGCGGCAGCGTCGGGCGCGATGGCCAGGGGCAGGGCGGATTGCTCTCCGTGAGCCCTGAGGCTTCGCGTGGACGAACGGCGCTGACAGGTTCGTCTCGTCTGTAAGTTTCCGGCTCCGTCGACAGGGCTGGGAAAACTGCGGCGAAATGGCGGGCCGTGCGTACGGCAAAACCGTGTGGTCCTGGCCGTCGTTGCTACGGTCAAGCTCTTGCGGATGCGGCAGTCGCGTCAACCGGCGCGGCGCCGGTGAATTCCGTGAGCGTGAGGGAGGCCAGAAGGAATTCGGCTCCCGGGAGAGCGCGGCATAAGCCGTCCAACCACTGCGCAGGGAAGGCCGAGTGATTGGCACCACCTGTATGCTGCTGCGCGGTTCTTTTGCGCTACATTTTCGCGCAGCAGACCGCGGGTGCCAGCCGGCACCCGGCCTTCCCTGCGCCCTCTTGGCTATGAGGGTGGAGCGACGAAGCAAAGCTCGGGCGAATTGCGCCGCGAGGATGCGAAGGCGTGTCTGCGACACACACTCACTGTCATCGCCCGCCTTGTGCGCATTTGCGCACTGGGGCGGGCGATCCAGTATTCCAGAGGCCGTTGTGGTTAAGCCGAGAAGCCGCGGCGTACTGGATTCCCCGCCTGCCGCCTTCGCTAAAGCTTCGGCGCCCCTGGACCTCAACCCCGGCGAAGCCTTGGCGTAGCCGGGTCGCGGGGAATGACAGTGGTGCTTGGAGGACGCAGCCGATGCCACATACTCCGTCATTGCGAGGAGCGAAGCAATCCAGACTGCCGCTGCGGAGGAATTCTGGATCGCTGCGCCCGCAATGACGATGATGAAGCAGTTACACAGATGCCCGTGAAACCATCCGCAAGCCCTGCTCTCGCTGCCGCCCGGAAATTGCGCGCGCCTCAGCCCTGGCTCGCCACGCGGGCGCGATCGAGGTGCTCCTCGATCTTGGGGCGGTCGCGGGTGCGCTCGAAACTGGTGCAGAGCAGCTCGGTCTCCGCGAGCGAGACAGGGGCGCGATACAACCGGCACATGAACTCGGCGGTTGCACGTCCCTTTGCGGCGGCCGGACCGAGGCTTGGGCTGCGTTCGGCGAGAAACATGCAGTCCCGGCAGATGCTGGCATCGAGTCGTTGATGCGCGGCGTCGAGGTGATTGAGGATCTCCCGCAGCGAGTCGCGCAAGCGGATGCACTCGTCGGTCCCGAGCGCCGTGACCGCATTCACCACGTGGTTGATCGGATCGTGCTGGCTCAGGCACTTCTCGCCCTGCGCTGTGACGTGGAGCACCACGGAACGCTTGTCCTCATGCGATGGCTTTCGCTGCAGGAAGGACTTGCTCTCCAGCGTCTTCACGATCTGCGATGCCGTCGCTCTGGTGGCGCCGATGAAGCCGGCAAGTGCGGACGGTGTGCGCGAAAAACGGTTGGCGCGGCCGAGGAAGCGCAGCGCCATCCATTCCCGATCGCGCAACCCATGCTGATTGCCTTCGAAATACCAAGCCCTCGCCGCCTGGACCAGCAGCTCGACGGCTTCTCTTGCCAATGGCATGGATTCCTACCTCGCCCCCGGAACTTCGTCTGCGGCGTCCCGAAGCCGCCTTGCGCCCTGGCTCGCGAATCCTTCGAGGAACGTCAGACCTCTGGAGACATCCGATGAGCATGTCATGCCCGGCCTCTGCTCGAAGGCACGGACTGCAGTGCGTCCGACACGGACCAATGCGCGTGGTGCAGTCCGGAGCGCGAGGCTGCGTCGCTGATGGCATACCAATCGCGTCGTCGCACGGGAGCCCGAGTTGCCGTCACCAGCGGATGATGGATCGGAGTTGTTCAACCGAAGCCCCTGAAGTTCAAGTCACACGCACACGTTTCTTATCTTCCGCCGAAACGATGAATGAGCTTCTCAACAAAATCAAGTAGAGACGCTCTCCGAGACTGGATGTCGTCGCATGCGAATGTAACGTTCAAGGCAATCTCGCTCTCGGGGACACATGATGGTGAACGCAATACACTGTCCCGCGCGCAACATGCGCGCAACTATACGACGGTTTGATTGCACGGCATGTTGATGTCTGCCGTTGATGCAGGTTGATCGAAGCTTGTGCATGACAAGAGCGATGTGTGTGGATGAATCATCCACAACTTGTGCGATGCGCGGGGGAATTGCCTGAGGGAACCCGTAGGAATTACACGCGGCGGTTGTTGTGACGCGATTCGGAGAAACGGCGATTCGCTCGCGTGCCGCGCGGCCCGTCCCGGCCTGCTAAAGCATGATCCAGACCCGGAGGGCCGCGTCAGCGCAAAGTGCGAAGCGGTTTTCCGGAAAGATCATGCGTAAACAACAATCTAAAGCGCGATCACGCTTCAACCAAATCGCATCGCGCTTTAGTCGCCCTTGAGCATGTCCCGGAGCTCGCGGAACGGGTCGGCGCTCGGCGGCGCCGAAGCGTCCTGCCGCATGGCGCTGTAGATCCGCGGAACCATGTCGACCGCCTGGTCGAGGCCCGAATCGCGTCCGGACTGGTATCCGCCCATCAGGCGCAGGTCGCGGGTGTCCTCGTATTTGGCGATCATGGTGCGCAGCTTGCTCACCAATTCGCGTTCCTCGGGGTCCCAGACGTTGTGGGCGAGTCGCGAGACCGATGCGAGCACGTCCACGGCCGGATAGCGGGCCTGGTCGGCGATGTGCCTGGAGAGCACGATGTGCCCGTCGAGCGTGCTGCGGATGGTATCGGCGATCGGCTCGTTGTGGTCGTCGCCGTCGACCAGCACGGAGAAGATGCCGGTGATGGTTCCGGATCCCTCCTCGCCGGGGCCGGCGCGCTCCAGAAGGCGCGGCAGATCGGTGAAGACCGTGGGCGCGTAGCCGCGCGCCACCGCGGGCTCGCCGGCGGCGAGCGCGACCTCGCGGGCCGCGTGGGCGAAGCGGGTGATCGAATCGACCATGAGCAGGACCGATTCGCCCCGATCCCGGAAATATTCGGCGACTGCCATGGCCGTCTTCGGCGCCAGCCGCCGCATCATCGGGCTCTCGTCTCCCGTCGACACGATGGTGACGGCGCGGCTGCGGTTATGACCGAGCACGTCCTCGATGAATTCGCGCACCTCGCGGCCGCGCTCGCCGACCAGCGCCAGCACGACGGTGTCAAAACCCTGGCTGCGGGCGAGCATGGCGAGCAGCGTCGATTTGCCGACGCCGGAACCGGCAAAGATGCCGACGCGCTGTCCGGCGCAGATCGGGGAAAACAGGTCGATGACGCGCACGCCGGTGCGCAGCGGCTTGTGGACGCGCGCGCGCTTCATGGCCGACGGCGCCTCGGCCTCCGCCGAGACGGCGCGCGATCCCGGCGTGAGCGGACCCTGTCCGTCCAGCGGGGCGCCGAGCGCGTTGATGACGCGGCCCTTCCAGCTCGGATCGGGCGCGAAGGACAATGGCGGCATCCGGTAGGCGACGGAGCCGAGGCCGCCGCCGAACTGCCGGTCGAACGGCTTGGCGATGATGCCGTCGCTGTCGATCCGGACCACTTCGCCGATCTGGGGCTTGCTGCCGGAGTTGACGCCGATCAGCTCACCAAGCCTGACGAAACGCGACAGGCCGGAGACACGGAAATGCGTCGGCGCGATCTCGGAGATCGCGCCGCTGACGCTGGCCAGGGGAGTGCTCTGCTGAAGCTCCAGCAGCGCCCACTCGAGTTGCCGAAGAGCGTTCAAGGAAACCGTCCACCCTCATTGCGCACGCGGCGCACTCTACTTGCAAGTCTATTTGCCCGGCTCGCCCAGCGTCCGGATTGCGTTCTGGAGCGAGCTCTCGGTACCCTCGATCATCGAATTGGTGCCGTCGAAGGCGCGCGAGGCGGCCATCAGCTTGGTCAATTCCATCATCGGATTGGCGCCGGACCCCTCGACGTAGCCCTGCTTGAAGCCGTCGCGGGAGAAATCGGCGATCGCGGTCGCCGGCCGGTCGGGCGTGACGCCGGAATTGCCGTAGCGCTCGAGATTGGCGTCAGAGGGAATGTTGAACAGGCCGATGGTGCCGATCTCGTTGTTGTCCTGGGTGATCGCACCGCTGCGCGAGATCGAGACCGGTCCGCCGTTCGGGTCGAGCGTGATCTGCGCGCCGCCGGCATCGATAACGGGGAAGCCGGACACCGTCTGAAGATCGCCGTTGGCGGCGATCTGGAGCCGGCCGTCACGCGTATAGACCGTGCCGTTCGGGCCGGCAAAGGCGAGCCAGCCCTGCCCCACCACGGCGACGTCGAGCGGATTGCCGCTCTCGGTGATGCTGCCGGTTTCGCGCGAAATGATGTTGTCGCCGGGCGAGGAGAACGCGACCGGGTTGGCGCCGGCCTTGGACAGCACGGTCTCGAACTTCACCACGTCGGTGCGGAATGCCGCCGTGTTGACGTTGGCGACGTTGTTGGCGATCGTCTGGAGGCGCTTTTCGAGAGCGACCTGCGCCGACAATCCCACATAGAGGGCAGATTGCATGACTTACCTGTTGAACTTGATGTTCTGAAGCGTCGTGAGCATGTTGGTATCCAGGTTGATCGACGTCGCGGCGCCGGCGATCAGGACCAGCGCGGGGTTGGTCGAGCTGTCGGCCTGGGCCTGGGTCGCATCCCACATCGCCGCGAAACGCTGCACGAATTTGGTGACCTTGGCCGGGTCCTGGAAATCGGTGAGATCGATCTTGTCCGTGATCATCTTGGCCTGGATATCGATGTCGGACGAGCTGATCGTCGACGGCCAGCCCATTGCGGTCTGCACCACCTGCGTCAGCGCCTTGTCGGCGAGGATCTGGTAGGCGTTGGTGATCGTGGAGGCCTTGCGGGTGAAATAGAGCGCCAGCCGCAGGCCTTCGTTCTGGTCGCCGGCCTTCTCCTCCATCGTCTGCGTGACGTATTGGGTCGCCGTGCCGGTCGTGGCTGCGGTGGTCTGGGTCGCCTGGTCGCCGAGCGCGGCGAAATTGAAGGCGGTGGCGAACTGCCGATAACGGGTGTCGGTGAGCTTGTTGGCGAAGGCGTCCTGGTCCGAGACCCCTTCGGTCAGCACCTTGCGCATGAACGCCTTGGCGTAGGTCATGTCGCTGAGCCCGTAGGCCTTCATTGCATAGGTGTAGAGGCGATAGTCCTTCAGGAAGTCGTCGATCGTCTTCACTTTGCCGATGTGGCTGAGAAAATAATCGGTCTCGCGGCTGACGTCCGGCTCCTGCGCGACCTGGGTCATCGACTTGCCCAGGTCCGTGGTCAGTCTGGTGTAGTCCGCGATGGTCGATAGCATGGCACGCGCCCCTCTGGCCGCAATTGCGTCATCGTCCCAAGCTGCCGCGAATTGCTTGCGCGAGGCTGGCGATGCGGGAAGCCAGCTTCGCGCAAGCGTCGCCGACTAGATACTCCCGATGGGATCGGCGATGGAGCGGCGCGTTGGGCAGTTTCGTGGGGATTTTCATCACGGTAGCAGCGCTGCTCGGCGGATTTGCCGCCATGGGCGGGCATCTGGCCGTGCTGATGCAGCCGTGGGAATTCGTCATCATCATCGGCACCGCGGTCGGCACCTTCATCCTGGCCAATCCGTGGAAGACGGTCGTCGACAGCGGGGTCGCCTGCATGCAGGCCATCACCAACGCGGTGCCGGGGCAGCGCTATTACCTCGACCTGCTGGGGGCGCTGCATGCCCTGATGCGTGAGCTGCGGGGCAAGGGCCGCAACGAGGTGGAGGCGCATATCGACGATCCCTCGTCGTCCGAGATCTTCAAGGCGTTCCCCAGCGTGCTCGGCGACCCGTCCCTGCTCCAGTTCATCTGCGACTATGTCCGTCTCATCATCATGGGCAACGCGCGCACGCACGAGATCGAGGCGCTGATGGACGAGGAGATCCACACCATCGTGAAGAGCAAGCTGGCACCCTACCATGCGCTGGTGACGGTGTCCGAGGCGATGCCGGCGCTCGGCATCGTCGCTGCGGTGCTTGGCGTCATCAAGGCGATGGGCGCGCTCGACCAGTCGCCGAAGCTGCTCGGCGGCTTCATCGGCGCGGCCCTGGTCGGCACCTTCGCCGGCATCTTCCTGTCCTACGGCATCATTTCGCCCTTCGCGATCAAGATCAAGATGATGCGCGAGAAGAAGTGCCGGCCCTACATCATCGTCAAGCAGACGCTGCTGGCCTTCATGAACGGCGCCATGCCGCAGATCGCGGTCGAGCACGGCCGCAAGATGATCTCGAGCAACGAACGTCCCTCGATCGACGTCGTCGAGAACGAGACGATCGCGGGACCCAAGGCTGTCCCGACCGACGCTGAACCGAAGGCTGCGCGCGCATGACGATGGAAGACGTCGAGCTCGACCAGCGGAAGCAGCTGCCGAACTACCTGCTGGATGCGGCGGGTATCTCCATCGAGCGCATGCCGATGCTCAATGTGATCTTCGATCGCATGGCGGCATCGTGCACGGACAGCCTGCAGCCGATGGCCGGAACGCCCTGCTACTTCTCCGTCAACGGTATCAGCAACGACCGTGTCGGCGACATCATCAAGGACTACGAGAGCAATGCGGTCGCCGCCGTGCTCTACGCCGAGCAGTGGGACTCCCGCGTCATCATTATGCTCGACCGCGACTTCGTGTTCACCATGGTCGAGGCGATGTTCGGATCCGACGGCGCTGAACCGCCGCTTGACGTCGAGCGCTCGTTCTCGAACATCGAGATCCGCCTGGTTCAGGCGCTGTTCGAGCGCTTCGCCAAGGCGCTGCAATCCGCCTTTGCCGGCACCTCCAACGTCACCTTCCGCGTCGAGCGGGTCGAGACGGCTATGGCGTCGCTGGCCATCGGACGCAGCGGCAACATGTCGATCTGCGCGAACATCATGTTGCAGGCGCTGTTCCGCGGCGGCCAGATGTTCCTCATCATCCCGCACTCCGCGCTCAATCCGCTGCGCCAGAAACTCGCCCATGTCGTCGTCAGCGACGGCCGGGCGTCCGATCCGCGCTGGCGCGAGCAGATGGAGAGCGAGGTCCACCGCACCGAGGTGACGTTGAGCGCGGTGCTCGACGAGAAGATGGTGACCCTCGGCGACGTCGTGAAGTTCCAGGTCGGGCAGGTGCTCGAGCTCGAAGCCACGCCGCGCACGCTGGCCCGTCTCGAAAGCAACAATCAGGTGCTGTTCTGGTGTCAGATCGGCCAGCTTGATGGCTATTACGCCATGCAGGTGGCCGATCCCGTGGATCAGAAACGGGAGTTCGTCGATGATATCCTATCTCGTTGATGCCGTGCTGCTCATTGCGCTCGCCTTCACCAGCATGCGGGTGACCCGGATGCACCGCGAGCTGGCGCGCCTGCGCAGCTACCAGGGCGAGTTCTCGACCATCGTCCACGAGACGGCAGGCGCCTTCGACACGGTCATCACTGCGGCGCATGATTCCACCGCAAATCTCGGGCGGCTCGCCAACGTGCTCAGCGCGAAGATCGACCAGGCCCACGAGGCGATCGCGGCGCTCGATGCCAGGAGCGGGCTCGCATCTGCCACGGCCGCCGGCGGCGCGGACGTGAACAAGCACTGAAGCCCGAACTGGCGGGGCAATGACGACCGGGTCGCCGCGGCGTTCCGGGAATGGAAATACCAAGAGGCGATACCAAATGGCGCAATCCTTCGACTATGAGTCTGCACCTGCATCGGGAGAGGCCGAGACGTCCCCGCTGGAGCGGCTGGCGGAGATCGCCCAGCGTACGGCCGAGGAGACCGGCAAGTTCGCCAATGTCGACGCCATCCTGCGCATTCCCGTGACCATGCAGGTGGTGCTCGGCTCGGCGACCATCCCGGTGGCGAACCTGATGAAGCTCGGCCGTGGCGCGGTGGTTCCGCTCGATCACCGGGTCGGGGAGCCCGTTGACGTTGTCGTCAACGGCCGCATCGTCGCCCGCGGCGAGGTGGTCGTCGTCGAAGAGGACAATTCCCGCTTCGGCGTCTCGCTCACGGAGATCGTCGGGCCGCTGGGGCAGGGTGATACCTGACCATGGCGGCACCGGTCGGCATCGCTCCCGTCAAGCAGCGAGGCGTTACCACGCTGGGCGGCACTGAAAAGGTCGCCGCGCTCCTGCTGGCCATGGGCCGGCAGGCGGCCGCGAGCGTGCTTCAGCAGTTCGAGCCGCAGGAGATCCGCATCGTCACCAAGGCGGCGGCGGAGCTGCGGCCGATCACCGCGCAGGAGCTCGAGGGAATCGTCGAGGAGTTCGCCCAGCAGTTCTCGATGGGCGCGAATATTCTCGGCACCCTCGGCGGTCTGGAAGCCGTGCTCGGCGACGTGCTTCCGGCCGACCAGGTCTCGGCGATCATGACGGACCTGCTCGGAAATTCGAGCCGGTCGGTGTGGGATCGTGTCTCGTCCGTGTCGGAAAATTCGCTGGCGACCTACCTCTCCAAGGAGCATCCGCAGACCGCGGCCCTCATCCTGTCCAAGGTCAAGCCGGCCTGTGCCGCCAAGGTGATGAGCCAGTTGCCGTCCAGCCTGCGCAACGAATTGATGCGGCGTGTGCTCAGCCTCAAGCCGATCGCCGACGACGCGATGAAGGTCCTCGAGAAGACGCTGCACGAAGACCTCACCTTGAACTTCGCCCGCAACCTCGGCGCGGACACCTATGCCCGGGTCGCCGACATCATCAACAAGATGGAGCGCGGCCACATCGAGGACATGCTGAAGAGCCTGTCGGAGAAGCGGCCGAAGTCGGCGGAAGTGCTGAAGGAGCTGCTGTTCACCTTCGACGACGTCATCAACCTGGCGCCGAAGGCGCGCACCATGATCTTCGACCAGGTTCCGACCGACCGCATCGTCGTCGCGCTCAAGGGCACCGACAAGCATTTCCGCGAACTGATCCTGTCCGCGGTCGCATCGCGCGTCCGACGCGTCGTCGAGCACGAGCTTGCGATCGGCGAGCCGTCGAACCAGCGCGACGTGCTCGAGGCGCGCCGCGTGATCACCGACCTCGCACTCGACCTCGCGGAGAAGGGCGAAATCGAGCTCAACCCCGACCAGGAGGATGAGCTGGTCTTCCGCTGACCGCTGAACGGGCATGGCAGAAACATCCGATCAGGAGAGCAAGACAGAAGAGCCGACCGAGAAGAAAGTCCGTGATTCGCTCGAACAGGGCAAAATTCCGGTCTCTCGGGAGGCATCCATCTTCGCCTCGATGGCCGCGCTGATGGTGATCCAGGCTTTCCTGATCGGCCAGGGCGTGCAGCAATTGGTGCCGACGTTGAAGGGCCTGCTCGACGATCCCGAGGGATTCCCCCTCGGCACCGGGGCCGACGCCCAGAACCTCCTCACCGTGGTGGGGCTCCAGGCGTTTCGATTCCTGGTGCCGCTGGTGGTCATCCTGATGGTGTTCGGCCTCGCCGCCTCGCTGCTGCAGAATGCGCCGCGCCTGGTGCTGCAGCGTATCGCGCCGGATCTGTCACGGATATCGCCGATCGGCGGCTGGAGCCGGCTGTTCGGAACGCGGGGCCTCGTCGAGTTCGCCAAGTCGCTGTTCAAGCTCGGCTCGGTGGCCTCCGTCGTCGCCTTCGTGCTGCGCTCGTCCGAAGCGAAGGCGTTCGAGGCGATGTACACCGATCCGGTCGCGCTTCCGGAGATGATCCTCAACATCGCGATGCGGATCGTCTCGGCGATCTGCATCGCGACCATCGTCCTGGTCGCGATCGATCTCGCCTGGGCGCGCTTCCACTGGCGGCGCGAGCTGCGCATGACCAAGCAGGAGATCAAGGACGAGCACAAGCAGGCCGAGGGCGATCCGATGGTCAAGGCGCGCCTGCGCTCGCTGGCGCGCGATCGCTCGCGACAGCGGATGATCGCCTCGGCCGCGCGCGCGACGCTGGTGATCGCGAACCCGACGCACTTTGCGATCGCGCTGCGCTACAAGCGCGAGGAAAACCCGGCGCCGCTCGTGGTGGCCAAGGGCATGGACGTGATCGCCCTGAAGATCCGCGAGGTCGCCGAGCAGAACAGGATCCCGGTGATCGAGAACAAGGCTTTGGCGCGCGCGCTCTACGAGGCCGTTCAGGTCGATCAGGTGATTCCGGCGGAGTTCTTCCGTCCCGTCGCCGAGATCATCTACTTCCTGCAGTCGAAGCAGGCACCGCGCCCCGAGAAGGTTCAGTAGATTTCCGAGGATGGTGCTTCGCGCAACAGCTTGACGAAAGCTTAACGCCCTAGGGTTCTCCCGAATGGACCGGAACGGGGCTGTCGTGGGACCGCTTTATCTCTTCGAACTCGCATCGTCGCAGGCGCGGTACCTCGAACTCCGCCAGTCGACCATCGCGACCAACGTCGCCAACGCCAATACCCCCGGCTTCAGGGCGCGCGATGTCGAGCCGTTCAACAAGGTGCTCGACACGGTGCCGGTCAGGCTTGCGACGACATCGCCGTCGCACCTGCAGCTGTCCGCGGCCGAGACCGACACGCGCGCGACTGCCAAGAAGGATAGCTGGGAAGTGGTTCACTCCGGCAATTCCGTCAGCCTCGAGCAGGAGATGATCAAGGGCAACGACGTCAATCGCGACTATTCGATGAATTCGGCGGTCGTGCGCTCGTTCCACCGCATGCTCCTGTCGAGCGTGAAAACCTGAGGTGAATTGACATGCTGGACGCACTGAGCGCCTCTCTGACGGTTGCGAGCTCCGGGCTCGAGGCGCAGTCGACGCGCATGCGTATCGTCTCGGAGAACCTTGCCAACGCGACGTCGACGGGCCGCACCGCCGGCGCCGATCCCTATCAGCGCAAGACGATCACGTTCGACGCCGCGATGGACCGTGCCTCCGGCGCGCAGCTCGCGAAGATCAAGGAAGTCGGCGTCGACACCACGCCATACCGCGTCGAGTACGAGCCCGGGCATCCCGCGGCCGACAAGGCCGGTTACGTCAAGCTGCCGAACGTCAACATGATGATCGAGATGGCCGACATGCGGGAAGTCAACCGGTCCTATGAAGCCAATCTCCAGGTCGTGAAACAGGTGAGGTCGATGCTGGGCATGACCATCGACCTTCTGAGGAGCTGACAATGCTTGAGGCGATTTCATCCACCGCGATTTCCGCAGGCCAGGCGGCGTCGCGCGCCACCGAGGCGCAGGCGATCTCGCCCGCTGCCACGGCCCAGATCCAGACCGGCGACGATGTCGGCTTCGAGTCGGTGATGAAGCAGGTGACGACGGATGCGATCGGCACGCTGAAGGCGGGCGAAGCAGCGTCGATCTCGGCGATGCAGGGCAAGGAATCGACGCGGAAGGTCGTGGAAGCACTGATGTCGGCCGAGCAGGCCTTGCAGACGGCGGTCGCGGTTCGCGACAAGGTCGTGCAGGCCTACCAGGAAGTCGTCCGGATGTCGATTTGATCTGAGGGAGTGGGTTAAGTGAAATCGCTTGCCATTGCGGCCACGGGCATGAACGCCCAGCAGACCAACATCGAAGTCATCGCGAACAACATCGCCAACATCAATTCGACGTCGTACAAGCGGGCGCGCGCCGAGTTCACCGATCTGTTCTACCAGATGGACCGCATGCAGGGCGTCTCCAACGTCAACGGCTCGTCGCCGATCCCCGAGGGCGCCAATCTCGGCCTCGGCGTCAAGTCGGCGGCGATCCGAAAGCTGCACATCCAGGGCGCGCTGACCCAGACCGGAAACCCTTACGACCTCGCGATTAACGGTCGCGGCTGGTTCCAGGTGCTCGGCCCCAACAACGAGGTGCAATACACCCGCGCGGGCTCGTTCAACGTTAATTCCAACAGTCAGCTCGTCACCACCGACGGCTATCTGCTGGATCCTGCCATCACGATCCCGCAGGGGACGGTCGAGGTCACCGTCAACCAGACCGGACAGGTGTTTGCCAAGCTGGATACGGCGGTAAACCCGCAGCAGATCGGTCAGCTCAACCTCGCCAATTTCGCCAACGAGGCGGGCCTCGAACCGCTGGGCAGCAATCTCTATCGCGAGACCACCGCTTCCGGCACGCCGGTCGTCGGGCTGCCGGGCGATGCCGGCTATGGCAAGATCAACCAGAAATGGCTTGAAGCCTCGAACGTCGACCCGGTCAAGGAAATCACCGAGCTGATCTCGGCGCAGCGCGCCTACGAAATGAATGCCAAGGTCATCCAGGCCTCGGATGAAATGGCCTCGACCGTATCGAAGGGCCTTCGCTAGTTCCGGTGTGTCCATGTTGAACAGGGTGGGCCTGATCGTACGCGGGTTGGCCGCCGTGCTGCTGGTTCTGGTCTCCGCGCGCGTCGCTGTGGCCGAGGAGAAGCGGCTTCCCGTGCCGGCCGTCTCGATCCGAGCCGGCGAGCTGATCCGGGACGACATGATCACGGAGCGCGCCTTCGCGCCGAACCTGCTCGGCGTCGCCATGTTCATCGAAGGACGCCAGGTTCTGGTCGGTCGCATGGCCCGGCGCGCGCTGCTCCCGGGCCAGCCGATCCCGACCAACGCGGTGGAGGATCCCTGGACCGTTGCCCGCGGCGCCATGGTCAAGGTCGTCGTCGAGGACAGCGGCCTGTCGATCGTCACTTACGGCTCGGCGATGCAGTCGGGCGCGGCCGGCGCGCTCATCCCGGTGCGCAACACCGATACCGGCGTGATCATCAGGGGCGTCGTTCAGCCGGACGGCACCGTCAAGGTCGTGGACGGATCATGACCAGGGTCCTGCTTGCGCTCGTCCTTGTCCTTTTCGCCGCCAGCGCCCAGGCCGCCGTCCGCATCAAGGACATCGCGGATATCAAGGGGCTGCGTGAGAATCAGATCGTCGGCTATGGTCTCGTCATCGGCCTGAACGGCACCGGCGACACGCTCCGCAATGCCCCGTTCACGGAACAGTCCCTGCAATCGATGCTCGAGAACATGGGCATCAACGTCAGGAACGAGACCACGAGCACCACCAATCCCACGCGTCCGACCACGCTGCGCACGCGCAACGTCGCGGCGGTGATGGTGACGGCAGACCTGCCGCCCTCGATCGGACCCGGTGAGCGGATGGACGTGACGGTGTCGTCGCTCGGCGATGCGACCTCGCTGCTCGGCGGCACGCTGGTGATGACGTCGCTGCGCGCAGCGGACGGTGCGGTCTATGCGGTGGCACAAGGCGCGGTCACGGTTGCCGGCTACAGTGTCGGAGGCCAGGCCCAGAACGTCAGCCAGGGCACGCCGACCGCCGGGCGCATCCCGAACGGGGCGCTGGTCGAGCGTGAGGTGCAGGGAAGCCTCCACGAAATGGAATTCCTGGTGCTGGAGCTCAAGAATCCCGACTTCGTCACTGCGACGCGCATCCTGGACGCTGTCAACCGCTACGCCGGCGGCCGCTACCGCTCGCAGATCGCTTTCGAGCGCGACTATCGGACTATCGTGCTGTCGAAGCCGCGCTATGTCGGCCCGGTCCGCTTCCTGGCGGAAATCGGCGAACTGACCGTCGAGCCGGACACGCCGGCGCGGGTGGTGATCAACGAGCGCACCGGCACGGTGGTGATCGGACGCGACGTGCGGATATCGACGGTTGCGGTGACGCACGGCAACCTGACGGTCCGCGTCACGGAGATGCCCGTGGTGTCGCAGCCGGCACCGTTCTCGCGGGGACAGACGGTGGTCGTCCCCCAGACCGTGGTCGAGGCCAACGAGGCCGGATCGCAGGTGGCCATTCTGAGCGGCGTCGACCTCCAGCGCCTGGTTCGCGGACTGAACCAGATCGGCCTCAAGCCATCAGGGATCATCGCCATTCTCCAGGCGATCAAGACCGCCGGCGCGCTGCAGGCCGACGTCATCGTCCAATGATGCACAAGCGTCGTGCAAGCTTGGTCGCTCAATGCTCAAGTCTCGACCGAGAATCGTACGCGGCCCGATGCTGAAGCTGGATCACAAAGCCAAACTCCTTCTGGTCGCGGCCGTGGCGCTCGCGGGCGCTTCGCCCGTGCTTGCGCTGGATGAAGCCAAGCCATCGAAGCCGCTCAACCTGCTTTCCTTCGCCCGCGCGCGCGCGCCGGGACCGCAGAAGCCGCATACGCCGATCCCGGGTGACAATGCGTCGATGCGGGCGACGGCGTGGGCGGCCGAAGATAGCGGGCCCGCGATCACGGGCGCAGTGCCGGCTTCGGAGACGCCGGCGCCAGCACCAGCCCCTGCGCCCGCACGTCCGGCCAAGCCCGGCAGCGTTACGGCGCCGCCGAAGCCTGCACCGCCGCAGGCCGCCGTGTCCGCCGACAACGAGGTCGCCCTGTTCTGCAGCAACGTGGCTGATCCCGCCGTCGATGCGAGGCTCGCCTGGCAGATCAAGGAACTGGAGAAGGCCGAGACCCAGCTCCGCGAGCGGATCGCCGAGGTCGAGGCCAAGCGCGCCGAGTACGAGAAGTGGATGGTGCTGCGCGACGACTTCCTGAAGAAGGCCGAAGCGCAGGTCGTCGAGATCTATTCGCGGATGAAGCCGGACGCCGCGGCCACCCAGATCGCCGGCATGTCGGACGAGACCGCTGCAGCCGTGCTTGCCAAGCTCAGCCCGAGGAGCTCGAGCGCAATTTTCAACGAGATGGATACGGCGCGCGCCGCGCACCTTGCCGACGTGCTCGGCGGAATGCGCCGCGTGGATGACGGAAAGACCAAATAGATGAAGAATCTGATCCTCATCCTGTCGCTCTTGATGCTTGCCGGATGCGTCAACGACCCGGCCGAGGTCCTGACTGGTCCGCGATTGTCGCCGGTCGGCAGCGGCCTGAGAACGCAGGCCGATCCGATCCCGGTGACGCCGCGCGTGCGCACGCCGGTCAGCTACCGCTCGACCTGGGACGACGGCGTCGATCTCTACCGCGATCCCCGCGCGCGCCGCACCGGCGATGTCGTGACGGTGATCATCTCGATGCAGGACAAGGCCAAGCTCGACAACAAGACCGATCGCTCGCGCGATTCGCAGATCAAGTTCGGGCTGGACTGGCTGATGGATGTCGCGGGATGGACCGACAAGGGACAAGCCAACGCCAATCTCAGCACCAACACCCAGATCAAGGGCAACGGCCAGATCGACCGCACCGAGGACATCAAGCTGTCCATCGCCGCAATCGTCACCGACGTGTTGCCGAACGGCAATATGATGATCAGCGGCTCGCAGGAATTCCGCGTCAACACCGAGATGCGCGTGCTCAATGTCGGCGGCATCGTGCGGCCGCGCGATATTTCACGGACCAACACGATCTCCTACGACAAGATCGCCGAGGCGCGTGTGTCCTATGGCGGTCGCGGAAACCTGTCTGACGTGCAGCAGCCTGGATGGGGGCATCGGATCTATGACACCGTGGCACCGTTCTGAGGTTCGTGGCGGCATGATCGCGCCGCGAGGGCAGGGGACGTCATGCGCCTGATTGCGGCCATCGTGGCGCTGACTCTGGTTGCGATCGGTGCTGGCGCACTCGCAGGCCTGCACCTGTTTGCGGCCGCCGAGCGCGTCGCCGACTCGAAGAAGAGCGCCACGCCGCCGCCGGTCGCGTCGAGCTACGCCGGCAGCGCCCGGCTTCGAAAATTGTCGCCGATCGTGACCAATCTCGCCGCGCCGGCCAACAACTGGGCCCGCGTCGAAGCCTCCATGGTGACCGAGAGCATGAGCGACGAGGATGCCGGCATCCTGGCCGCCCATATCAGCGAGGACATCGTGACCTATCTGCGGTCGTCCTCGGTGGCGCAATTCGAGGGATCGCGCGGGCTCCAGCATCTGCGCGATGATCTGACCGAGCGCGCCAATATTCGCTCGTCCGGCAAGGTCCGCGAATTGATCATAGAGACGTTGGTGATCCAGTGAGAGTGAAAGTCCTGCTGCTCGCGTTGCTTCTGGCCGTGCTGCCCGAAGTGGCGCTCGCCCAGATCCCGGACCTCAACTCGCTGCTGCCGCCCGGCAATGGCTCGACCAGCGGCCGCATCATCCAGCTGATGGCGCTGATCACGGTGCTGTCGGTGGCGCCGGGGCTGCTCATCATGGTGACGAGCTTCACGCGATTTGCGGTGGCGCTGTCGTTCCTGCGCTCCGGTCTCGGCCTTCAGACCACGCCCGCCAATCTGGTGCTGGTCAGCCTTGCGCTGTTCATGACTTTCTATGTGATGGCGCCGACCTTCGACCGCGCCTGGGAGAGCGGCGTCCAGCCTCTCATGAAGAACGAGATCTCGGAGGAAGAGGCGTATCTGAAGATCACCGATCCGTTCCGCGAATTCATGCTGGCCCATGTCCGCGACAAGGACCTGCAGACCTTCGAGTCGCTCGCCGCCGAAAGCTTCCGCAAGAAGTTCGACGACAAGCGCATCGATCTGCGCGTGATCATTCCGGCCTTCATGATCTCCGAGCTCAGGCGTTCGTTCGAGATCGGATTCCTCATCATGCTGCCGTTCCTCGTCATCGACATGATCGTGGCGACGCTGACCATGTCGATGGGCATGATGATGATGCCGCCGACGATCCTCGCGCTGCCGTTCAAGATGCTGTTCTTCGTGCTGATCGACGGCTGGAACCTGCTGGCCTCCGGACTGGTGCGCTCGTTCTCGTAACGGACCGTCGGCCAGCAGGCGGGTTATGGTTAGCGAGAAGTACCGGCTTATGGTTACCGGAGGGTAATGGTAACCATATGATTTTGCTACGAAATTCAAGTCGGTCTTAATCTCGGCGCAAGATTCGGCGTGCTAGCAATGCGGCACGGCGGGTTGGACGCCACCCACATCAGTCCAAAGGCATGATGCCGCCCCTCCGTACCGGTGAAAGCCCGGTATGTCCCCTCGTGAAAATGTAACGCGTACATAAAGGGACATTCGCAATGTCAAGCCTGCTTACGAACTCGACTGCCATGACCGCGCTCCAGACCCTGCGGTCTGTCAGCTCGCAGCTCGCCACCACGCAGACCCGTATCTCCACCGGCCAGCGCGTGTCGACCGCTTCGGACAACGCTGCCTACTGGTCGATCGCGACGTCGATGCGCTCCGACAACGCCGCGCTCTCCGCGGTCTCCGACTCGCTCGGTCTGTCGGCCGCGACTGTCGACACCGAATACACCGCTCTGAACACGGTCATCGGCGACAAGGACTCCGGTCTGACCAAGCTGCAGGCGCTGCTGGTCGAAGCCAAGACCGCCGGTATTGACCGGACCAAGATCCAGGCTGACATCACCCAGATCCAGCAGCAGATGAAGTCGACGGCGGGCTCGGCGACGATCAACGGCATCAACTGGCTGAGCATCGACACCTCGACCGGATCCACGGCCACGCCGACGAGCTTCAGCCTCGTGTCGTCGTACTCGCGCGTCGGCAGCACGCCCACCATCGGCTCCATCACGGTGACGACCGCCACCTACGCGCTCTACACCACCGGCGGCGCAACCAAGACCGGTATCCTGGATACGGTGGCCGGCTCCACCGGCGCCTCGATCGACACGATCGCCATCGGCTCGCTGACCGACGCGGCGACTGACCAGACCAAGCTCGACGGCTATATCGCGCAGGTCACCGCCGCCATCGGCTCGGTGGCCTCGGCCGCCGCCAATCTCGGTGCCGTCAAGAACCGCATCTCGACCAACACGGAGTTCGTCAAGTCCCTGATGGACTCGGTGGACCGCGGTGTCGGCCAGCTCGTCGACGCTGACATGAACCAGGAATCCACTCGCCTTGCGGCCCTCCAGGTCCAGCAGCAGCTTGGCGTTCAGGCGCTCTCGATCGCCAACAACAGCAGCCAGAGCATCCTGTCGCTGTTCCGCTAAACCCCAACTCATCTGGGGGGGGCCGCGCTTCTCGCGAAGCGCGGCCCTTCTTTTGTCCGGTGTGATGCCGCGTCCACGCCGTGATTCAGGCCGGTTGTTGCAACCGAGTCACAGGGCCACAAGCCTCGCACAAGCTTCGGCGGGTAACCTCACCGCTACGACAGGTTGGGTCTTCACACGCATTTCCGTGGCCCAAAGGCATGACGCCGCCCTGCCGTACCGGTGCAAGCCCGGTATGTCCCCAAACTTAATTCAATCGTCAAAGGGACATCAAAAATGGGTTCTAGCCTTCTCACCAACTCGTCTGCAATGACCGCGCTGCAGACCCTCCGCAACGTCAGCTCGCAGCTCGCGACCACGCAGAACCGGATCTCGACCGGCCAGCGCGTTTCGACTGCCGCGGATAACTCGGCCTATTGGTCGATTGCGACCTCGATGCGCTCCGACAACGCCGCGCTCTCCGCGGTCTCCGACTCGCTCGGTCTGTCGGCCGCGATGGTGGACACCGAATACACCGCTCTGAACACGGTCATCGGTGACAAGGACTCCGGCCTGACCAAGCTCCAGGCCCTGCTGGTCGAAGCCAAGACCGCCGGTATCGACCGGACCAAAATCCAGTCGGAAATCACCCAGATCCAGCAGGATATGAAGCTGAAGGCCAACTCGGCAACGATCAACGGCATCAACTGGCTGAGCATCGACACCTCGACCGGTTCCACGGCCACGCCGACGAGCTTCAACCTCGTGTCGTCGTACTCGCGTGTCGGCGGTACGCCCACCATCGGCTCCATCACGGTGACCACGGCCACCTTCGCGCTCTACACCGTCAACGGCGCAACCAAGACCGGTATCCTGGATACGGTGATCGGCAGCAGCTCGACCGGGTTCGCGTCGGTCGACACGCTCGCCATCGGTGCGCTGACCGACGCGGCGACTGACCAGACCAAGCTCGACGGCTACATCACCCAGGTCACCGCTGCGATCAACACGGTTGCCTCGGCCGCCGCCAATCTCGGTGCCGTCAAGAACCGCATCGCGACCAACACGGAATTCGTCAAGAACCTGATGGACTCCGTGGATCGCGGTATCGGCCAGCTCGTCGACGCCGACATGAATGCGGAATCGACGCGCCTGCAGGCGCTTCAGACCCAGCAGCAGCTCGGCGTTCAGGCGCTCTCGATCGCCAACCAGAACAGCCAGAGCATCCTCTCGCTGTTCCGCTAAGCCGCGGCTTCGAAAACGACCGTGCTCCCTCGGGAGCACGGTCTCCGCCATGACCGGCGGATATGACGGCACAAGATGTGCCTGCAATCGATCCCCTGACGCCAGATTTCGAGCAGCACGCCGCAGCCGCTTGCGCCGTGCTGCAGCCGCCTGTGCACCGATACGCGGCCGCGTCACTCGATTTCTTGTAAATTTACCACGCCTCACCCGCGAACCGACACATTCGTTGTCTCGCGCAACCTTCAGACAAGGTTGGCAGCGGAGTGTCCTCTACGTTCGCATTGGTACGAGGTCATATGCTGTTCAGTCGTGCGCAGATACAGCAACTGCTCAACAATCTGCTGGAGCTTGGACCGCGACGGCTGATGGCCCTGGGGTTGATCGGCTTTGCCGTTCTCGTCACCGTCGTCGGCGGCGCGTACTATCTGAGCCGACCCGAATTCGAGACGCTCTATACCGGCCTCACCCGCGAAGACGTGACGCGCATGGGCGCAGCGCTGCGCGAGCAGAACATCGCCTTCGACGTCAATACCGCCGGTGACGCCGTCTCGGTGCGTCCGAGCCAGACCATGCAGGCGCGCATGCTGCTCGCCGAGAAAGGCCTGCCGACCAGCGCCAATTCCGGTTACGAGCTGTTCGACAAGATCGGCTCGCTCGGCCTGACCTCGTTCATGCAGGAAGTGACGAAGCTGCGCGCGCTCGAGGGCGAGATCGCGCGCACCGTCCAGCTGATGAAGGGCGTGAAGGCCGCGCGCGTGCACATCGTGCTGCCGGTGCGCGGCTCGTTCCGCGCGACCCAGCAGCCGCCTTCGGCATCGGTCGTGCTGCGCACCGACGGCGCGATCGAGGCGCGCACGGCGCAGTCGATCCGTCATCTGGTCGCGGCCGCCATCCCCGGCATGAGCCGCGACAAGGTGACGGTGCTTGATGCCGACGGCTCGATGCTGCTCGCCGAGGAGGACGAGGCAAGCGCCGCGCCGACCAAGATGGCGAGCCTGCAGAAGACGGTCGGCGGGATGGTGCAGGAGAACATCCGCAAGGCGCTGACGCCGTATCTGGGCCTGGACAATTTCGAGGTCAGCGTCGCCCCGCAGCTCTCTACCGACAAGCGGCAGATCAACGAGACCGTCTACGACCCGGAGAGCCGCGCCGAACGTTCGGTGCGGAACGTGCGCGAGAAGGAATCGTCGCAGAACGCGGACCGTTCGCAGCCGACCACGGTGCAACAGAACCTCCCCGATCAGCAGGTGAACGCCGGCGGTGGCAAGAACTCCAGCGAGGACAAGACCCGCCGCGAGGACGTCACCAATTTCGAGGTGTCGTCGAAGACCACGACGACGGTGAGCGACGGCTATCTGGTCAAGAAGCTCTTCATCGCCGTGCTGGTCAACCGCGCGCGTCTGGTCGCCGATCTCGGCGACAAGAGCAACCAGGCCATCGTCGACAGCAAGCTCGCCGAGATCAGCCAGCTCGCGGCGACGGCCGGCGGGCTGGACAAGACGCGCGGCGACCAGATCCAGGTCACAGCCGTCGACTTCATCGAAGGCTCGCGCGAACTCGCGCCGGTGCCGCCGATCAGCTTCGTCGAGATGATCAACAAGCAGCTCGGCAGCGTCATCAACGCGGTGACGATCCTGGCCGTCGCTTCGATGCTGGTCTGGTTCGGACTTCGGCCCGCGGTCAACGGCATTCTGACCCATCGTGCGGCGCAGGAGCAGACCGAGGCGGCTGAGGCTGCCGAGCTCGAAGCCGCCGCGGCCCTTGCATTGACCGAGAGCCAGGATCCCGAACTCAACCTCGTTGAGGATCTCGAAGGCAAGATGCAGCGAACACCGCAGAAGCGGCTCGAGCAGATCGTCCGGCTCGATCAGGGGCAAGCGGCAGCGATCCTTAAAGACTGGATGCGACGCGAGGAGGCGGCATGAACGCGGCAATCGGAAAACTCCTGACGCAGTTCGACGCGAATGGCCGGGTCAAGTCGCCGCCGCCGCCTCCGCCGCCCAAGATCCAGGACGTGTTGACGAGGCCGAAGGAGGCCCGGCGCGAGCCGCAACCGCAGGCTCAGCCGCAGCGTCAGCCGGCGCCTCCAGTGCCCGAAGCGGAAGCTCCGCCCGTCAATCTTCTCGACGATGCCTATCGTCGCGGCCATGCCGCCGGTGTTGCCGAAGGCGATGCCAGGGTTGCCGAGGAGCGCGTCCGCAGCGCGATCCGGCTCGGCGAAGAGCGGGCCAAGTGGTCCGACCAGCAGGCGGCCGCGATCGTCGGCGGCTTCGAGGCGGCTTGCCGCGAGATCGAAACCAACATCGCGAGCTCCGTCGCGCGCATCCTGCTGCCTTTCCTTGCCGATGCGGTCCGCGACAAGGCGGTTGGATCGCTGGTCGAGCAGATTGCGGCGCTGACCGGCAATTCGCCGGTGCCGGTATTCAAGGTCACCGGCCCGAGCGAGCTGCTCGACCTCGTGAGAACCCAGCTCGAGGCTAGCAGGCGCACGGGAGTCGAGTACGAGGTCGCCGAGACTTCTGAGGTCCGCGTCGTCGCCGACCAGACCGTGATCGAGACGCAGATCACAGCCTGGGGCGAACGTCTGAAGGAGGCGCGCCGGTAGCAGCCATGGTGGAAGAGGTCAAGCAGGAGCTCGTGATCGTCCGCCGGCGCAGCGCCTTCGCCGAGGAGGCGCATCACGGCGGCGTATGGAAGATTGCCTATGCGGATTTCATGACCGCGATGATGGCGTTCTTCCTGGTCATGTGGCTGCTCAACGCGCTCAACCAGGACCAGAAGCAGGTGGTTGCGAGCTACTTCAACCCGATCAAGCTCGCCGAGAACGCGCCGGCGCCGAAAGGTCTGAAGGATCTCACCAAGAAGGAGCCGACCACGTTCGACGGCCAGGAGGGCCGGCGTCAGCCGGGTGGGCCGAGCGAGGAACGTCGCGGCGACTCCCCGACGGCCGAGAAGCCGCCGTTCTACGAGGAGAAGGTCCTGTTCCGCGATCCCTATGCGACGCTTGCCGAGATCGCCAACAACGCGAACGAGGCCTCGGGCCAGCGTCGCGCCGGCTCGCTGACCTCGGCGGAAGAGGACGGGCTCAAGGGCGGCGACGCCTATCGAGATCCCTTCGACCCCGGCTATTGGAAGCTGGCGCCGCAGGCCTCGAAGGACGCGGATCGCATCATCGAAAGCGAGCCGAAGCCCAACGCGTCCGCGCGCGACAACGCGTCCGGCGCGGGGCAGGGCGAGCCGCAGGCGCGCCGCGCCAAGACGGATGATGCCGGTGGAAGCATCGCTCCGAACGCGGATGCGTCGTCCGCGAGCCTGTCGCCCCTGCTGCCGCCGGGACCCGCGCCGTCGCAGTCGTCCCGCGACGGCAGCATCCAGGCGAACGCGCAGCCCGGCGCGCAGGCGCGTCCCAACGACGCGAAGAAGGATTCCGAACCGCGCGAAGCTGCGCAAACGCAGCAACCCACCGTCAAGCAGCTGCAGTCCGCGATCGCCGATGCACTGTCGGACATCAAGGCAGGTGCGGGACCGGTGGCCGAGGTGCGTCAGGTCGAGGAAGGCCTGCTGGTCAGCCTGACCGACGATGCGAGCTTCGGCATGTTCGCGGTCGGCTCGGCCGAGCCGCGGCCCGAACTCATCCGGGTGATCGACAAGATCGGGCCGCTGCTGGCGAAGCGCCCCGGCATGATCATCGTCCGCGGCCACACCGACAATCGGCCGTACAAATCGGAGAACTACGACAATTGGCGGCTGTCGACCGCGCGTGCGCAGATGGCCTATTACATGCTGGTCCGCTCCGGCGTCGATGCACTGCGAATCGAGCATGTCGAAGGTTATGCCGACCGGCGGCCGAAACTTCCCAGCGACCCGGCAGCCGCGCAGAATCGTCGGATCGAGATCCTGATCCGGGAGAAGCGTCCGTGATCAGGCTGCTTCTCTGCGCCGCCTTGTTGATGGTGTTGCCGCCGACGGCGGCGCCCGCGCTCGCCGATCCGGCGCCGGTCCCTGCCTCGACGTCAAGCGAACCGTATGAGCTCGTGCGTGCCTTGCAGGCGGTGCAGGACGGCATCGCCAACGGCGACACCGCGGCGCATGGCAGCCACATCGCGCTGATCCGGCAGATCGGCGAGAAGTTTCTCGCCGCCGATGCAAACGTGTGGAGCAATCCGCAGAACGGCCAGGCCGTCGTCATCTACCTGCTCAGCGGCGGCGCGCCGCAACTGGTCCGCAAGCTGCCGCGCGACAAGATCAACGTCGACGGTCGACTATTCGATGGCGCGCTCGCCTATGTCGAGGGTCGTCAGGACGAAGCGCGCGAGCTGCTCAAGGACGTCAAGCCGCGGACGCTTCCGTCGGGCCTGGGCGGACAGGTCGCGCTGGTGCAGGGTGCGCTTTTCGCACGCACCGAGGCATCGCTCGCGATCGAGCGGCTGGACGACGCGCGTCTGCTCCTGCCCGGCACGCTGGTGGAAGAGGCGGCGCTGCGGCGCGAGATCCTGCTGGTCGGGCAGGCTGAGGATTTCGACAAGTTCGAGTTCCTGACGCTGGCCTATATCCGCCATTACCGCAACTCGATCTATGCCGGCGATTTCTGGCAGCGCTTCTCCACAGGCCTGACGCAATCGAGCCTGGCGCTCGACGAGCGCCGCTTTGCGCGGATCGTCGCCCTGCTGGAGCAGATCGACCGCGCCAACCGCGTCAAGCTTCATCTCGTCATTGCGCGCAACGCGATGCTGCGTGGACGGATGGGCGTGACCCGGCTGGCCGGCGAGCGCGCACTGGGGCTCAGCGCCGATGCATCAGTGGAGCGCGAGCGTGCGCATTTCTTCCGCGGCGCCTCGCGGGCGCTCACCGACGAATATGACGGCGGTCTGGCCGAGCTGAAGGCACTCGACCGGTCGAAGCTGCCCGAGCGCGACGTTGCCCTCCTGAATGCAACGTTGCAGCTCGCGCTCGACGTTCGCAAGCCATTCGCGAGCGGACCCGCCGCCACCGCCGACAAGCCTCCGGCTACGCCGGCGCGCCTCGATCTCGCATCATCGACCGCGACGCTCGCGCGTGCGCAGAAGCAGCTCGGCGAACTCGAACTCCTTGCCAAGGATCGCCGCCCATGACCAAACTCAGCGGAACCTCCGGACAGCTCTTCTCGGGTCTCGCCGAGAGCCTCAACATGCGCGGTGCGTCGCGTTCGGCGAAAGCCGCGGGGGCAAAATCGCACGCGGATTCCTCGTTCAACGATCTGCTTCGCACCGTCTCGAACCTGGCGAAGCGGGCCCTCAACGACGAGGCCAGCGACACGACCGTGAAGGCTGGAACGCTGCGCGCGCGCCTGGCGCATCAGGCCGGGAAGGACGAAACGGGGCAGGAACGCACCGAGCTGGCCGACGAGACCAGCTCCAGTCACAAATCGTCCGGCCAGAAGACCGATCACGCGTCGGAGAGGCAAGGTTCGGTCGACGATGCCGCAAAGGCGGATGTTTCGAACCGGTCGAGCATGCCCGCGATCGTCGGACAGGAGCTCGCTGCCGTGACGGCGGTGAGGTCACAGCTGCAATCGCAGGCGGGTGACGGGAAGGATGCGTCCGCGCGCGACGAGCGTTCCTCCACGTCGAAGCGCGAGGTTCAGGCTACGGGCATGGCGAAGATCGCCGCCGCTGATCCTGCGCCGGGCGCTACCGCGCCGATCGGCGCGCGTTCGCAGGCGGCAGTAGCCGCGCAGCAGGACAACGAGGGTCCGTCAAAGGCATTGCCCGCAACGTCGGGCTTCGAGGCCGTCACGGCGAATGTCGAACGCGCCGTCAAAGCCCAGGCCCGGGACGCATTGCCCGAGGCCACCAAGGTCACCGTGGTCCAGCAGGAGACTCATCTGCCCCCGGCGCAGTTCAACGCTCCGCAACAGGTCGCCAATGCCGTGGTCGCCGAGCTGAAGGAATCATCGGCATCAACGGCGTCCGCAGCCCCTGATCTCGCCGCGTCCCAGACCAATGCGCCGGACCAGCCGCTCAAGATCCTGACCGTTAACCTCGAGCCGCCGGCGCTCGGCAACGTCACCGTGCGCCTTCGCCTGGTCGGCTCGGAGGTCTCGATCCACCTCGCGGCCGAACGCAAGGACACGAGCCAGATGCTGGACCAGCAGCGCGACTCGATCCGCGATTTGATGCAGTCGGCCGGTTACGTCGCCGACGTCGCACCCGTCCAGCACGGCTCGCTCGATGGATTCCAGAGCGGCTCCGGCCAGTCGCAGCCGCAGCTCTCGGGCCAGCAACAGTCATCCTCACAGTCGCAAGGCACGTTCGACGGCGCCAGCACGTCGTCGGGACAATCGGACGGCGGTGCGAGGCAGGCCCGGCAGGAGCGCCAGTCCAACCAGGAGACGCGTCATGACCAGGACGTGGCGCCGCAGATTCGTCGCGGCCCTGTTTATCTGTAACGCCGGCGCCGCGGAGGCCGCCGCCGACAGCGCGCGCCCGTGCGAGCGCGAGATGGCGCGTGCGGCCCAGCAGCACGGCATTCCGCTCGGCATTCTCTACGCCGTCGGCCTCACCGAGACCGGACGGCGCGGCGCGCTCTATCCCTATGCGCTGGGCACCGACGGCCAGACCGTGTTCGCCAAGGACATGAACGATGCGATCGCGAATTTCGAGACGATGCGAGCCAAGGGCATCAAGCTGATCGACCTCGGCTGCATGCAGATCAACCACTATTACCACGGCGACAAGTTCACTTCGGTGCGGGCGATGTTCGATCCCGCACGGAATGTCGACTACGCCGCGCGTTTCCTGAAAGAGCTGAAGCAGCGCGAGGGCAGCTGGACCATGGCGGTCGCCCGCTACAATGCGGGCCCCAACAACCAGCCGGCGCAGAAGCGCTATGTCTGTCACATCGTCGCTCATCTCGTCTCCAGCGGCTTCGGGGCCTGGACCGACAAGGCGCGCTCGTTCTGTCAGCCGAAAACGACCTGACAACAGGAAGTTGTGCAAGGTTCCCGACCATCAGCCCCGCGCAAGCAAGAACCCTCATTGTAGCTGCAACCTACCGAAGGAGCCCAATTCATGAGCCTGTATGGTGTTATGCGCACCGGCGTTTCCGGCATGTCTGCGCAGTCCAACAAGCTGTCGACAGTCTCGGACAACATCGCGAACGTCAACACGACCGGTTACAAGCGGGCTTCGACTGAATTCTCCTCGCTGATCCTGAAGAGCGGTTCGGGCAATTACGATTCCGGCGCCGTCGAGACGACGGTTCGCTACGCCATCAGCGACGCGGGACACACGCAGTTCACCACGTCGACCACGGACCTCGCTGTCCAGGGCAACGGCTTCTTCGTGGTCTCGAACGCCAACAACACGCAGCAATATCTGACGCGCGCCGGCTCGTTCGTGCCGGACGCCCAGGGCAATCTGGTCAACGCGGCCGGCTATTACCTTCTGGGTCAGCCCGGTAACGTGAGCAACTTCTCGCAGAACAGCCTGTCCGGCATGCAGATCGTCAACGTTGCCCAGGTTTCGCAGGTGCCCGTGCCGTCGACGGCGGGAACACTGACGACCGGCAATCTGGATCCGAAAGCGGCCGTGATCGCCGGTCCGCCCGGCCCGGCGTCATATTCGTCGAAGAGCTCGATCGTGGCCTACAACAATATCGGCCAGGCCGTTACGATCGACGTCTACATGTCTCACACGGCGACGGCCGCCGGCTCTGACACCTGGCAGGTTCAGGCTTACAACTCCGCGACAGGTGCATCGCTCGCCGCCGCCACGACTTTCACCTTCGATACGACCGCCGTCGGCAAAGGCGCGCTGGCCGGGACGAGCCCGACCGGTATGACCTTTACCGTTCCCGGCGGTGCGGCAATGACCTTGAACATGTCGAACATGACGCAGACCGGAACCGACTTCAGCTTCAAGGCGAACGTCAATGGCAGCGCTCCCTCGTCCATCGACAAGGTCGATGTCGACACCGCCGGCCATGTGACGGCGATCCTCAAGAACGGGCAGCAGATGACGCTCTACACCATCATGCTCGCCGACGTCCCGAGCCCCGACAATCTGACGCCGGAGCCCGGCAACGTCTATTCGACCAATATGAATTCCGGCAATGCGCAGGCCGGGAATGCCGGCACCGGCGGTCTCGGCACGATCCAGTCGGGCGCCCTGGAAGACTCCAACGTCGACCTTGCGGACGAGCTCACCGGAATGATCGAGGCCCAGCGCGGCTTCACTGCGAACTCAAAATCGTTCCAGACCGGCGCTGATCTGCTCGACGTCGTCGTCAACCTGAAGCGCTGAATTCTTCAGCGCGCATTCCGGGCAAGAGCAAATCATGTCCCTTACCGCCGCTCTCGACTCCGCCCGCGCCTCGCTCATGGCGTCGGGCATCCAGTCCTCGACGATCTCGCGCAACATCGCCGGTGCCAGCGCCGCCGGCTATTCGCGCAAGATCGCGGTGCTGGACAATCTTCCCGGAGCCGGCGTCTATGTGGCGGCGATCCAGCGCGCCGCCAGCTCGGGTCTCTACAACAACGTCTTGATCGCGACCTCGTCGTCGGCCAAGCAGGGTGCGATCTATGACGGCCTTCAGAAGATCGCATCTGCCACGGTCGACGATACGGAGCTCGACCAGTCGCCGACGGCGCAGCTCAATGCGCTGAAGAAGGCACTGCAGCAATATGCCAACGCGCCGGACAACACCACGCTGGCGCAAGCGGCGGTCACGTCCGCCAAGGACATGGCGACCGCGCTCAATCAGGCGACCAAGACCGTGCAATCGGTTCGCGAGGGGGCGGATGCCGACATGGCGACCTCGGTCGCCAACATCAACCAGCTCCTGGCCCAGTTCGACAAGGTCAACAATGCGATCGTAAAGGGGACGATTGCCGGTGACGACGTCACCGACTATCTCGACCAGCGCGACAGCATCGTCTCGAAGTTGTCGGAGGAGGTCGGCGTCTCGATGTCGATCCGGACCAACGGCGATGCCGCGCTCTACACCGACAGCGGCGTCGTGCTGTTCGACAAGACGGCGCGAACGGTCAGCTTCACGGCGACTAACATCTATTCACCCGGCACCACGGGCAATGCGGTCTATATCGACGGCGTCCCGGTGACCGGCGCCAACTCGGTGATGCCGCTGAAGTCGGGCAAGCTCGCGGGGCTCGCCCAGCTGCGTGACAAAGACACCGTCACCTATCAGAGCCAGCTCGACGAAATCGCGCGCGGTCTGATCAACACCTTCAGGGAGAGCGATCAGACCGCCGCGGCGCTGCCCGACGTTCCCGGTCTCTTCACCTATCCCGGCGCGCCGGCGCTGCCGGCGAGCGCCACCGTCTCGGTCGGTCTTGCCGGCCTGATCAGTGTCGCGGCATCAGTCGATCCGGCGCTGGGCGGCAATGTCAATCTGCTGCGCGACGGCGCGATCAGCGGCAACCCTGCATACAAATATAACACCGCTGGCAACGGCGGCTACTCGGCCCGGCTGCAGCAGCTCATCGGCGGCATGGATGCGGCGCAGCCGTTCGATGCAACCACGCAAGGCAAGCCGAGCGGCAGCTTGATCGACTACGCGTCGTCGTCGACGAGCTGGATCGAAAACCAGCGCAAGACCGCGGACTCCAACGTCACCTACCAGAAAACGCTGCTCGACCGCAGCACCGCGGCGCTGTCCAACGTCAGCGGCGTCAACATGGACGACGAGATGTCCTTGATGCTTCAGGTCGAGCGCACCTATTCGGCCTCGTCGAAGATCATTTCGACCGTCGACGAAATGTTGCAGAGCCTGCTGGCTGCCGTGGGGAATTAAGCCATGATGAGCGCGAACTACATCTCGACCCTGATGCTGTCTTCGTCGTTGAGATCCTCGATCACGAACAACCAGGCTGCGCTCAGCAAGGCGTCGAAGGAAGCGACCACCGGCCGCTTCGCCGATGTTGGCCTCGAGCTTGGTGCCACGACGGGAAGCGACCTCACCTTGCGGGCGGACTGGAGCTTCGCCGATCAGCTCGTCGATACCAACGAGCTCGTCTCGGGACGCCTCGACGTGACGCAAAGCCGGATCACGCAGCTCGGCACGACCGCAACGGACTTCCTCAAGGACCTGATCGCGGCCCGCAGTACCGACAACGGCGGGCGGATCGTCCTGCCGCCTGCGTCCGCCAACCTCCAGGACCTGATCGGCGCGCTGAACGTCTCCTACAACGGCTCGTATCTTTTCTCGGGCGTCAACACGCAGAACATGCCGATCACGGCCTACGCCGCGGGCTCGGCCAGCAAGAACCAGGTCGATTTCGACTTCAACGCCGCCTTCGGTTTCCCGCAATCCTCGGCCAGCGTGAGCGGCATTACCCCGACCCAGATGCAGACGTTCCTCAACACCACCTTCGATGCCGAGTTCGCGAGCCCGGCCTGGAACACCAACTGGTCATCGGCCACCGACCAGGTCATGCAAAGCCGTATCTCCACGACCGAGATCGCCGATACGTCGGTCAGCGCCAACCAGACCGGCTTCCGCAAGCTCGCCGAGGCCTATACCATGATGGCGGATCTCGGGAACGCGAAACTGAGCCAAGAGACGTTCCAGGTCGTCGTGGACAAGGCCATCGGCCTCGTTGGTAGTGCAATCACCGATCTCGCTACGCTCGGCGGCGGCGTCGGCACGGTGCAGCAGCGGATCACCTCCGCAACCGACAAGCTCAAGGCGCAGCAGGACATTCTGAACAACCAGATCGTTGGTATGGAGAAGGTCGATCCGACGGAAGCCTCGGTCCGGGTCAACACCCTGCAGACCCAGATCCAGACGGCGCTGGCGCTGACCTCGCAGCTCCAGAAGATCAGCCTCATCAACTATCTCTGAGTTAGAAGCTCGTTTTTCGAGGTTTACGACCCTTGTCTTATTCCGTTTTCTGCGCAGAGTGGTCCTGATGACGTTTGAAGCCTATGCAGCGGTCGTCGACGAGAGCGGCTATGAGGCGAGGGCGCGCGAGCGGCAGGCGCTCAGCCTCGGCATCGACCGCCTCGAGCGGCTCCAGAAGGGACGCTCAAGTTTCGAGGATCAGGTCCAGAGCCTGCTCTATGTGCGGCGGCTGTGGACAATCTTCATCGAGGATCTCTCGCATCCGGAAAACGGGCTTCCCGAGAAGCTGCGCGCGGAGATCATTTCGATCGGCTTGTGGGTGGTCAAGGAAGCCGACCGCCTTCGCGAGGAGAAGTCGAACGACGTCATGCAGCTCATCGAAATCAACCGCCTGATCCGAGACGCGCTCTAATGAAGATATCCTTGCGGGCGGGCGAACGGATCTACGTCAACGGCGCGGTGCTGCGCGTCGACCGGAAGGTGTCCGTCGAACTCGTCAACGACGTCATGTTCCTGCTCGAAGGGCAGATCATGCAGGCGTCCGATGCCACCACGGCGATGCGGCAGCTCTATTTCATCGTCCAGCTCATGCTGATGAACCCGACCGACGTCCGCGACGCTTCGGCGCTCTACGGGCAGCATCACGCGGCCCTGGTCGCGGTGTGCGAAAGCCGCGAGATGCTGGAGGGGCTTGCCGCGGTCGACGAACTGGTCGGGGCGACCCGCTACTTCGAGGCGCTCAAGCGGATCCGGGCGCTGTTCCCGGTGGAGCAGGCGATCCTGGCCGGCGCCACCACTGAAACCCCATTCCAGGCTGCCTGACAGCGGAGAGGCGATATGAACGTCACCAGCGCGACCGACAGCACCAGCAAGTCGACCAGCACCACGACGAACACGTCGAGCAACACCGTCGACTACAATACCTTTCTTCAGCTCCTCGTCGCCGAGATGAAGAACCAGGATCCAACCAATCCGATGGATACCTCGCAATATATGAGCCAGTTCGCCCAGCTTTCGACGGTCGAGCAGGCCATGCAGACCAATACGAAGCTGGATGCGCTGCTGTCCTCGCAGTCGTTGTCGCAGGCCGACGGACTGATCGGAAAGACCGTGAGCTTCACCGACACGACCGGCGCGACCTTCTCCGGCAAGGTCAAGTCGGTCTCCATCAACAGCGACGGCGCCGTCGCGACCCTCGAGAACGGCACCAAGGTCGCCGTCGGGCCCGGCCTCACGATCAGCCAGTCATGAACGAGCGGGACGCCCTCGACATCGTCCAGGCGGCGATCTGGACCATCATCGTCGCCTCCGGGCCTGCGGTCGGCGCAGCGATGCTGGTCGGCACCATCATTGCATTGATGCAGGCTCTGACCCAGATCCAGGAGGTGACGCTGACCTTCGTTCCGAAGATCATCGTCATTCTCGTGGTCGTCGCCGTCTCCGGCTCCTTCATCGGCGCCCATCTCTCCACCTTCACCGAGATGGTCTATTCGCATATCGAGCGGGGCTTCTGAGCCGCGAGCTGGCCACCACCCTCGCGTAAGCTTTGCGCGGCAGATTACGGGGCGGACCCTCTGCCGGTGACCCATGGCCGATACGTTAGCTGCTAGCCTGCCCAGCCCGCGCCGATTCGGGGCGGACGCCTTTTTTGCGGCCGGCATCGTGACCATGCTCACGATCCTGTTCCTGCCCATTCCGCCGATCCTGATCGATCTCGGCCTCGCTTTCTCGATCGCGCTGTCGGCGCTGATCCTGATGGTCGCGCTGTGGATCCAGCGGCCGCTGGATTTCTCGGCGTTCCCGACCGTGCTGCTGATCGCGACGATCCTGCGCCTGGCGCTCAACATCGCGACCACGCGCCTCATCTTGTCGCGCGGCGGGGAGGGCGAGCAGGCCGCCGGCTATGTCGTCGCCGGCTTCTCGAAGTTCGTCATGGGTGGCGACTTCGTCATCGGCCTGATCATCTTCGCGATCCTGGTCACGGTGAATTTCGTCGTGATTACCAAGGGCGCGACCCGTATCGCCGAGGTCGGCGCCCGCTTCACCCTGGACGCCATCCCCGGCAAGCAGATGGCGATCGACGCGGACCTGTCCGCGGGCCTGATCGACGACAAGGAGGCCCAGCGCCGCCGCCGCGAGCTCGAAGAGGAAAGCGCGTTCTTCGGCGCCATGGACGGTGCTTCGAAATTCGTCCGCGGCGACGCCATCGCCGGCCTGATCATCACCGCGATCAACATCTTCGGCGGTATCGTGATCGGCGTTACCCATCACGGCCTCACGCTGTCGCGCGCCGCCGATGTCTACACCAAGCTCTCCGTCGGTGACGGTCTGGTGTCGCAGATGCCGGCGCTGATCGTGTCGCTGTCCGCGGGCCTGCTGGTCTCCAAGGGCGGCACCAGGGGTTCGGCGGAACAGGCCGTGCTCCGGCAGCTCGGCGGCTATCCCCGCGCGGTGTCGGCCGCCGCGCTGATGATGTTCGTGCTCGCGCTGATGCCGGGGCTGCCGATGGCGCCCTTCGTGCTGCTCGGCGGCGTCATGGCCTTCGTCGGCTACTCCTTGCCCAAGCGGCAGGCGGCCCTGAAGCAGAAGGAAGATGCGCGCAAGGCCGACGAGCGCGCCCAGGCCGAGGCCAAGGAATCGGTCAAGGAATCGCTCAGGACGGCGGAGATCGAGCTGGCGCTCGGCGGCCATCTTTCGGTCCACCTGCTGGGCTCGCGCACCGAGCTTGCGCACCGCGTCGCCAAGATCCGCAAGAAGTTCGCCAAGCAATACGGCTTCGTGATTCCAGAGATCAAGCTCACCGACAATCTGTCGATCGATCCCAAGGGCTACCAGATCCGCATCCACGACACCCGCGTCGCCCACGGCGAGCTCAGGCTCGGCGAGGTGCTGGTGCTCGTCGACAAGGACGGCAAGCCGGACGTGCCCGGCGAGGAGGTGATCGAACCCGCCTTCGGCATGAAGGCGCTGTGGGTGACGGAAGCCTTCACCGACGAGGTCAGGCGGCAGGGCTGCAAGCCGGTCGACAATCTGTCGGTGCTGCTCACGCATTTGAGCGAAGTGCTCCGGGCGAACCTCGCCCAACTCCTGTCCTACAAGGACATGCGCGCGCTGCTCGACCGGCTCGATCCCGAATACAAGCGCCTGGTCGAGGATCTCTGCCCGTCGCAGATCTCCTATTCCGGCCTGCTGGCGATCCTGAAGATCCTGCTGGCCGAGCGCGTGTCGATCCGCAACCTGCATCTGATCCTCGAGGCGATCGCCGAGATCGCGCCCCATGTGCGGCGCTCCGAGCAGGTCGCAGAGCATGTGCGCACGCGCCTTGCCCAGCAGATCTGCGGCGACCTCTCCGACAACGGCGTGCTCAACGTGGTCCGCCTCGGCAATCGCTGGGATCTCGCCTTCCACCAGAGCCTGAAGCGCGATGCCAAGGGTGACGTCGTCGAATTCGATGCCGATCCGCGCCTCATCGAGCAGTTCGCCACGGAAGCCAGCGCCGCGATCCGCAAGTTCACCGAGAACGGCACCAGCGTGGTGCTGGCGGTGACCCCCGAAGCCCGTCCCTATGTCAGGATGATCCTGGAACGGGTGTTCCCGACGCTGCCGATCCTGTCGCATGTCGAAGTGGCGCGCAGCGCCGAGATCCGTGCGCTCGGAGCCATATCGTGATCAGCAGCCTCGCCGACAGCGTGCTGGTAACGTTCATCGTGTTCTGCCGCATCGGCGCCTGCCTGATGTTCGTGCCCGGCTATTCCAGCGTCAACGTCCCGGCCCAGGTCCGCCTGTTCATCGCGCTGGTCACGACGTTCGCGCTGACGCCGATCCTGATCGCGGTGCTGAAACCTCTGACGGACAACGCGGCGCCGCTGTCGCTCGCGCTCCTGATCGGCTCGGAGGTCCTGGTCGGCAGCGTCATCGGCCTCGGCGGGCGCGTGTTCTTCCTCGCGCTCCAGACCATGGCAACCGTGATGGCGAGCGCGATCGGGCTGAGCAACATCCCGGGAACGCCTGTCGCAGATACCGATCCGGCACCGGCCCTCGTGCCGCTGATCATGGCGTCGGTCACCACGCTGTTCTTCGTGACCGACCAGCACTGGCAGGTGCTGCGCGGGCTGATGAACTCCTATGACGTCTGGCATCCCGGCAGCCGGATCGGCGGCAGCATGGCGCTCGACCAGCTCGTGGGCCGCCTGTCGGAGGCGTTCGTGCTGACGCTGCGGATCGCCAGCCCGTTCATCGTCTATTCCGTCATAGTCAATTTCGCGGTCGGGCTGATCAACAAGCTGACGCCGGCGATCCCGGTCTATTTCATCTCGGTGCCCTTCGTGCTGTTCGGCGGTTTCCTGCTGCTCTACCTCACCAGCGACGAGCTCTTGACGCAGTTCATCCTCGGCGTCTCCTCGTGGCTGGCGGAGTGACAGATCATGAAGTCGCGCGCGGACAAGCTCGGTCGGATGGTCTCGCTGGTAAAGCTCCAGCTGCGGCTGTCCGAATGGCAGCTCGCGCACCTGCGGCAGCAGGAGCGCAGCTTGCAGGACGAGCAGGAATGGCTGGTCGGCGCGCTGAACGAGGGGAAGCCGCCGGCGGGATCGTCGAGCGATTCGATCGCACGGCGGCTCAACAGGACAAGCGTCGGCGCGCGCGCCGTGAAGGAGCAAGCCTCGCGGCAGCTCGACCAGGTTCGCGCGGAGACCCGCCGCGTGAAACAGCTCGAGGAAGTTGCCAAGGCGGCGCTCGCGGAGAAGCTTCGCGACGCCGAAAAGCGCTCGCTCGAGGAGATGACGGGAACAAGCCTTACCGTGCGCGCGTGGATGCCACCGCCAGCCAGCCGGAACAAGACATGATCGTGACTGCGACACCCGACCTCGTCCTCGATGTTCTCGAGGCCGCCGATCCCGTGACGCAGCGCGCGGCGACCGCGAAGCTCGACGCGCTGAAATCGTCGAACGCCGATTTCGCCGCCACGATGGACGCCGAGGTCGGCAAGGCCGCGGCGGCTGCTGATCAATCCGCGGCGAAGGTCGCCGAAGCGCAGTCGGGGGCGGTGAACGGACCCCCGGTGCAGGTGATCAAGGCGCCGGCGTCCGGCGAGGTCTACCGGAAGTTCGAAGCCTTCATCCTCCAGACCTTCGTCGAGACCATGCTGCCGAAGGAATCCGAGGAGCTGTTCGGCAAGGGGACCGCGGGCAGCGTCTGGAAGTCGATGCTGGCGGAACAACTCGGCAACCAGCTCGCGAAGGGCAAGGGCATTGGCATTGCGAGGCAACTCGCCGCAGCGAATTCGGCGGGACCGGACGTAACAGGGAAGGCCGGATGATGATCCGGAACGGGTGACAGAAGTTGAGGGGTGAATTTCCTATGCAGGCACAAGAAGGCGCGGCAGCCCTGGTGATGGAGCCGCCGGTCGTGGACACCGAGGCGATGACGATTGCTGCAGCATCTCCCGATGCGCTGTTGCCCGTGCTGCTGCCCAATGTCGGCGGCGAGGCAGTGATCGACGGCGCTGATGCAGTGAGATCGGACGAGGTGCGCGGCCTGCTGGCGGCGATCCGCCGGCTGGAAAATATCGTCGAGGAGGAGACGGTCGCGCTCACGACGGGCAAGAAGATCGATTTCGACGACTTCAGCGCCCGCAAGAGCCGGAGCATGCTGGAGTTCGTCCGCCTGATGCGGGCACGGATGCATCTCGGCAGCGAGGTCGAGGTCACCGAGGAGATCCAGCGCCTGCGCGAGAAGCTCGAGCGTAACCGGTCCATCCTCGAGATGCATTACGACGCGGTGCGCGAGGTTGCGTCGATCATCGTCAAGGCGATCAAGGACGCCGAGTCGGACGGGACCTATACCGGTCGCGCAACGCAGGACGGAAAATGATCAGACTCGTGCTCGCCGGGCTCTGGGTCTGCATCCTCACGGCGGGCACGAGCTACGCCGTGGCCTATTGGAAGGAAAACGGCAGCCTTTTGCCGGCCAAGGACGCCTATCTCGACGGGCTGCAATACCAGAAGACGCGGGCGCTGAGCGTGCCCATGGTCGAGAACGGCAATGTGCAGGGCTATATCGTCGCGCGCTTCGTCTACACCGTGGAGGCGCGGACCATGCACCAGCTCAATGTTCCGCCGGAGCCGTTCGTCGTCGACGAGGCGTTCCGCAGGATCTATGCCGACGACCGCCTCGATTTCAGGAAGCTCGCCCGCTACGATCTCTCGATCCTCACGACGGCCATCAAGCAGCGCGTCAACGAGCGGATGCAGGCCGACGTCGTCCAGGACGTCCTGGTCGAGGACTTCAACTACGTCTCCAAGGAAGAATTCCAGTCGAAGCCGTAGGCTTCACCGGACAGGCGTGACGTGGCTTTCCGGAAGGATCACGTCCGAATGAGCTCCTGAGGCGCCATTCTCGTCTCGTCGCGCCCTGTTGCGGCTCCGCCCGCGGTGCAAGGCCTGTGTTCCGCGCTCTCGGCTCCTGAAAGTGCAACGGCCTCCGCGAAGATGCTCCGCGGAGGCCGTTGTCGGTTTCGTGGCGGCGCCGTGCCGCGTCAGTTTCCGGCCGGATACGCCGCCGGGGCGGCAAGCGCCCTGTTGAGGAGAATGCCGACCTCGTCGAGCTCCTGCATCGGCTCTTCGAGGCTCTCGCCGGCCGGGATGTTGAGGCGGTATCCGACGTAGCGCCGGGCCACGATCGCATCGAAGCCGAGGCGATCGCGGAGTTTCTTGCGCAGCTTGCTGACGTGGCTCTCGATCACGCTCTCGTCGAAGGTGGACTCGAAGATGCCGTACACCGCGTTGAAGATCTGCGTCTTGGTGATCCACTTGCCGTGGTTGCTGACCATATATTCGAGAATGCGCAGTTCGCGGCGGGGCAGGGTGAGGGCGTGGCCCGCGATCTCGGGGTCACGCCCGTTGAAGAAGACCTGGATCCTGGTCTCGCAGGGCCTCGGCAACTCACCCACCCGGCGGCGCGCGATTGCGGCCGTTCGGGCGAGGATCTCGCGGAGATGAATCGGCACGTGCACGACGTCGTCGACACCCGATTCGAACAGCTCCAGCGTGTTCTTGAGCATCTTCTGGCCGCTCATGGCGATGATGGGAGCCGAGGAGCGCTTGCGCATCGCCCGCGGCAGGCTTCCGCGGGCATCGCAATCCCCGAGGAGGAAGGCGTCGACCGCTGCCAGGTCCGATTCACTCACAGATTGCAGCCAGTCCCAGAATTCTCCGGAGGAGAAGCCGATCGACGATACGCCTTCGCGAACGAGCCCTCCAACGTAGCTGTTCGTGACGCTCTCGCGATCATCAACGATAATATACATCAGTCTTTCGCCCCTGTTTCGCACTTGTCGCGGCCGGCTGGTGGTTGTGATGCACCGGCTCGGCGACCATGCTGTTTGACGATATTTCCATCCCGCGAACCGTTGTTATGGTTTCGATATTCGCGGGCAGCCCTACGCATTCAGTGCCTGCGTTTTCCGCCGGCCTGTTACTTCAACTCGATACTGAACGCTTACTGCGTGAGGCCCGGCGGGTGTCTTACGGATCACCTCGCGGGGCGGATTGAGACAGCGACCTAGAACAGTTGCGCCAAGTTGCCTATTGCGTCCGAACGCTACTGAACTTTGCCGATCTCCTCGCCAACTGGCGAGAATCACTTGAGTAGGACCGTAACAATTGCCGATTTCCGATCAAGCGCGCCTAACAAAGCGGTTGCTATGCGTGTTTGATGCTGTTGGTTTGTTGCGAGTTGTTTCTTGATATATCCGATCGCATCAGTTGATTCAGATTCCGAACTAGTTTTGCAGCGTGTCGGGTCTATAGTTCCGCATCCCCGTATAATCATAGCTATTTTGGGTAGTGCTGCGGGTCACGCACTTGAAGGGGTTTTCAATCCCGGATTGACTCTATCCACCGGATTTCCACATGCGACAATTCGACTCATATGTGGCGCAGTGACTCCAGCTTGGCGAAATCTTGGCGAGTGTGTGTCTTTCGAGTCGCACTCTTGCCGCGTGCGTGACGCTTTTGACTCATTCGACGTCGCTTCGCGCGCGATGAAAAGTTTTCGATGCGCACGTTTCAGGCAAGCTTCGACAAATAAATTCGTCGTTCGATAGATCGAAGCGAACGGAGCATTTTCACATGTCGTCCGATGGACAAGCTCGTCCTGGTGCAACCGCCGATGTTGCCGCGGCGGCGAAGCCGGCTCCGGAAGCCCGCAATCCAAACCCGACGCAAGCAGCCAAGCCCGCAGCAAGTCCAAAGCGCATGTCGGCTGCGGCGAACGACGAAACTCTGGCGAAAGAGGCGCTCGAGGGACTGAAGCGCATTCGCGCCAAGGCGCGCCTCGACAAGATGGCAATACCCAAGCCGGCGCCGGCCGTGATCAAGCCGGCCGTGATCGTGGCCAAGCCGCCGCCGCCCCGTCCGACCTGGGTCGTGCCGCTTGCGACATTGGCGGTCGCCGCCATCCTGGTGGTCTGCGCCTGCACCGGCGTGATCGCCTATCTCACCACGCAGCCCGCCCAGAACAATGTCGCGGCCAATGTCGAGATCAGGAATCTGCGCGAGACGGTCGCCCAGCTGCGCAAGCAGGTGTCGGGCGTATCCGAAAATCTCGACGGCCTGCGGACCGCAGTCGATCAATCCAGCAAGGCAACCAATGACCGCTTCGGCCGGTTCGCCGAGAACCTCGACCGCATCGAACGGGTGAGCTCGTCCTCCACCGTGAAGCTCGACAAGCTCGCGCAGGCGCAAGCCCAGGCTCCGGCGCCGGCGACCGTCGCTTCGCAGCCGCCCTCGCAGACGATGCCGATGATGGCCTCGGTCGCCACGCCGGAATTCACGGGATCGGTGCCTGCGTCCGAACGCACGGCGGCGCCGCGAAAGGTGGTCAAGGGCTGGTCGGTGCGCCAGGCCTATGAGGGGATCGCGATCCTGCAAAGTCCGAACGGCGTCGTCGAGGCCGTGCTGGGACAGCAGGTGCCCGGCCTCGGCCGTATCGAGGAGATCCGGAGCGAGAACGGACGCCTGGTGGTGGAAACCAGCGGCGGCGTCATCTATTCGTCGCGCAAGGCAACGCCGTAGGCGAAGGTTGCCGCCTGCTATTGGCGGTGATGCTCGAAGCTGGTGCAGAGCAGCTCGACTTCCGGCTCCGCGATCGGCGCGCGAAACAGGCGGCAGGAGAACTCGACGGTCGTCTTGCCGTCCGCGCTGGTGCGATCTTCCCGGAGGAAGATGCATCGCTTGCAGACGTCGGTATGGTGCCGCTGCTCGGCCGCGTCGGACTGATCCAGCACGTGGCGGAGCGCGTCGCGGAAGCGGATCTTGGCCTCCTCGTCGAGCACGGCAATCGCCTCGACGAGAACGTTGACGGGGTCGCGCGCCAGGAACTTCTTGCCCTGCTGGGTGACGCTCAGCATCACCGACCGCTTGTCCTTGGCCGAGCGCTTCCGCTCGAGATAGCCGAGCCGTTCGAGCTCGCCGATGATGAACGAGGCGGTGCCGCGCGTGGTGCCGACGTAGCTCGCGAGTGCCGAGGGCGTTCGGGAAAACCGGTTGGCGCGGGAGAGGAAACGCAGCGCCATCCACTCGCGGTCGCGCAAGCCGTGCTTGGTGCCTTCGAACCACAGGATCCGTGCGACCTGCTCCACCAGTTCAATCGATTCACGAGCCAAGTTCATTTCAATTCCGGATCGGATAAAGCTTTATTCAATTGAGCCTTTGGGTAGCGCAATCTGGGCGGACGACAATGAAGCTCTGGGGCGATCGTTCGTCCTTGACCGGACGGCTGAGCGCGCCTGGGAGGACGCTTCTCCATTGCCGGAGATGGAACTTCCGGCCGTGGAACTAGAGCGTCACAAAGAAAGTTCGGGTGAATCGCTCGGCTCAACTCTTTCGAAAATTTCAGTCAAATGACTGCGCTTCACCTGCAGGATTCCGATGGTGCGCAGCATCTGGGCAACATGATGTGTCGTTGCGGCCACTGCGGAGCCCATTTGTTGCGGCGGAGCGCTTCGAATGGCGCGAAGCGGCGGGAGGTCGGCAACTTCTGACCGCGTGGAGTGGGGCGGGAGAACCATAATCTTGGGTTAATGGATGTTGCGCCGCAGTGTGGCCACGCGGTTAAAGCCCGCACACGATCAGCCCCCGGTTGATCTGGTCGGGTGGCGCGCGAAGGACACCGCTGCTCGCGCCAACGGAGGGAGGAGAGCCGCGTCCTCGCAGGCTGGTGACTTGCGTTTGTCCGGCGACTATTGGCGAATGCGGCGCCCCAGGGGCATCAGCATGGGAAGTAGGAAGGGAAAGACCGATGAGCTTTGAAACCACCATGACATCCGACGTCGTCGGGCTGACGAAAGTCGCCCCGCTCTCGCGCCGCGGATTCATGAGCGCCACCGCGGCCGTCGCCGCTGGCTACACGCTCGCGGCCGGTCCGGTCCGTGCCGACATCATCACGACGGATACCAGCGGCCTCCAGACCGGCGATGCCAAGATCAAGGTCGGCTCCGAGGAGATGCCCGCCTATTTCGCCCGCCCGGCCGGCAACACCAAGGCGCCGGTGATCATCGTGGCGATGGAGATTTTCGGCCTGCACGAATACATCAGGGACGTGACGCGGCGCCTGGCCAAGCTCGGCGCCTTTGCCGTCGCGCCCGACTATTACTTCCGCAAAGGCGTTGACCTGACCAGGGTCACCGAGGTCAAGGACCTCTTGCCGGTCGTCAACTCCAAGCCGGATGCTGAGCTGCTGTCCGACCTCGACGCGGTGGCTGCATGGGCGGGATCGCAGGGCGGCGACACGGCGAAGCTCGGCATCATCGGCTTCTGCCGCGGCGGGCGCACGGTCTGGGAATATGCCGCCCATAGCGGCACGCTCAAGGCCGGTGTGGCCTTCTACGGAACGGTGGTCGACCCCGCCAATCCGCTGTGGCCGAAGAGCCCGATGCAGCTGGCCCCGGAGATGAAGGCGCCGGTGCTCGGCCTCTACGGCGGCGCCGATACCGGCATTCCCGTCGCTCAGGTCGAGCAGCTCAAGGCAGCGCTCGAGCAGAACAAGAAAACGGCCGAGTTCAAGATTTACCCCGAAGCGCCGCACGGCTTCCACGCGGACTATCGCGGCAGCTACCGCAGGGACGCGGCTGACGATGCCTGGAAGCAGGCCGAGGCCTGGTTCAAGAAATACGGCGTGTTGAGCTGACGCCGAATCTTAAGGGCGGCCCCGCGTGGCCGCCCTTTCCTTATCGAGACGCGCTCACTTCGTCATCGCGCCGTAGACGATGTCCTGCACCTGCTCGCGATAATATTTGCGCAGCTCGCCGGGCGCGGCCGTGCCCACGACGACGACGAGACGCTCCCTGGGATCGCAGAAGAACTGCGTCCCGTAGGCGCCGTTCCAGGTGAACTCGCCGGGATTGCCGGGAACCGACGACAGGCCCTCACTGCTGCGAACCGCAACCGAAAGGCCAAAGCCGAAGCCGCCGCGATGCGGCTCGACATTCGCCACGTTGTTCTTGATCTCGGGGCCGAGGTGATTGGTTGTCATGTGATGCACGGTCTTCGGGCCAAGGATGCGCTGGCCGTCTAGCTCGCCGCCGTTGAGCAGCATCTGCCCGAAGCGGATGTAGTCGCCGACCGTCGCGAACGAGCAGGCGCCGCCGCAGTCAAACCTGGTTGGTGTGTCCAGAAGCTTGATGGCCTGCGGCTTGCCGGTCAGCGGATCGTTGGCGAACGGGCGGGCGAGGCGAGGGCGCTGCGCGTCGGTCGGGTGGAAGGTCGCGTCCTTCATGCCGAGCGGCTGCCAGACATTGGCGGCGAGATAGTCGCCGAGCTTCTGCTCGCTCACCTTCTCGACGACAGCGCCGAGCACGTCGATCGAAAAGCCGTATTCGAACTCAGTCGACGGCTGATGCGCCAGCGGCAGCTTCGCGATGCGGTCGATGAAGGCCTGGGTGTCGCCCTCGATCGCCGGCGCAACGCCATCGGGGTATTGCCGCGCCACCGGGCTCGATGAGTCCGGGCGGCCGCCATACATCAATCCGGATGTATGCCGGTAGAGGTCGTGGATGAAGATTGGCGAAGCCTGCGGCTCCAGCTTGAGCGAACCGTCGCTCTGGGGCACGCCGACCTTCATGTCGGCAAAGCCGGGATAGTATTCGGACAGCCTGGCCTGAAGCGGCAACTGGCCCTTTTCCATCAGCGTCAGGCCGGCGACCGCCGCCATCGGCTTGGTCATCGAGGCCAGTGCGAAGATCGCGTCGACCGGCATCGGCGTGCCCTTGTCCGCATCGAGCATGCCATAGGCCTTGTAGTGCACGAGCTTGCCGTCCCTCGCCACGGCGACGACTGCGCCGGGGACGCGCTTGGCGGCGATCTCGCGTGCGAAGAAACTGTCAAGCCGCGCAAGACCCTGCTTCGAGAAACCGGCATCATCGGGATTGGTTTCGGGCAGCGGCGCGGCGCGCGCTGAACTGAGCGTGATGGCGGCAGCCGCCGCCGCGATCATGGCGATCGTCTTGTTCATTCTATCCTCCCAGGCGAGCTCGTTATGCGAATGGCTCGCTCGATGCCCAGATCACGACCGCGCTGGAGCGAAGTCAAGCGCGGGCAGGGCATGTCTGGGAGGCGCCAGACGTGCCGGAACCTATCGGCCTTCGCCTGCGCGCCACAGCGCATCCAGGGCCTGGCGATAGGTCGGGTAAGCCAGCGTGACGCCGAGCTCGCGCTTCATTTTCGCGTTGGAGACACGGGCGCTGCTGGCATAGAAGCTGCGCGCCATCACCGACATCTCGGCGGTCTCGAACGCCTCTTCGGGCGGCGGCGCAACGCCCATGAGCTGCGCGGCATAGGCGATCACGTCCTGCGGCGGCGTGGGCTCGTCGTCGCAGACGTTCCAGGTGCCGCCGTGCCCGTGCTGAATCGCGGCCATGATCGCGCTCGCGATGTCCTCGACGTGGATGCGGTTGAAGACCTGCCCCGGCTTGATGATGCGTCGGGCCGTTCCTGCCCGCAACGTCACCAGCGCGTTGCGGCCTGGACCGTAGATGCCGGCAAGCCGCAGGATCGCGACATTGCCATACCCGCTATTGGTCCAGGCCTGCTCTGCCGCGAGCCGCAGGCGCGTGCGCTCGAAGGCGGCCTGCGGCAGCGTGCTCTCGTCCACCCAGCGGCCTGCGTGATCGCCATACACGCCGATGGTCGAGAGATAGACGATCTTGCGCTGACGCTCCGCCAGCACGTCGCCGAATGCCGCGATGGCCGGATCGCCATCGCTGCCAGGCGGGATCGATACCAGAAGAACATCGGCGTCGCTGATACGTTCGACCGTCGCGTCAACTGGGCGGCTGGCGGAAAAGGCATGCACCTCGATATCCGGCAGGTCGTTTCGCTCGCCGGGATCGCGCACGGTGCCGGCGACATGCGAGAAGGCCCCGCCGAATTTGCGGACGAAATGCCGGGCACTGTAGCCGAGGCCGAGGATGAAGAGCCGCATGCGTCTCCCGTGCAGGTCGGAGTTCCCGTCGCGCGCGCTGCGCGTCCCTCGCTCATAAGAGATTTTTGGGACTGGCAAAAGATATTGCAATTTGTCTCGGCCGCCAGTGCGGGCGATGGTCACGCGTCACCGGGATCAGGGAGGCGTCGATCATGCAGGCGGACGCGGCGACCCTAGCGCCACCGGGCGCAGCGGATCTGGTCCGGCGCGCGGCTGCGGTGATCTTCGATGTCGACGGCACGTTGGCCGAGACCGAAGAGCTTCACCGGCAGGCCTTCAACCACGCCTTTGCCCGCGTCGGTCTCGACTGGCAATGGGACCGCGCCGTCTACAAGGACCTGCTGCGGGTGACGGGCGGCAAGGAGCGCATGCGCGCCTATCACGGACGGCAGCAGATCGCTCTGCCGTTGGCGGAGGGCGATATCGCCGAGCTTCACCGCATCAAGACCGCGCATTACGCCGAGCTGATCGAAACCGGCTGCTGCCCGTTGCGGCCGGGCGTAGCGGAACTGCTCGCTGCGGCGAAGGCGCGCGGCCAGCGGCTCGCGATCGCGACCACCACCTCGTACGGCAACATCGATGCGCTGCTGTCGCAGGCGCTGGGGACGCGCTGGGCTGCGGATTTCGACGCCATCGTCGCCGGCGACGATGTCAGGTACAAGAAGCCGGCGCCGGACGTCTATGTCGAGATTCTCGCGCGGCTGAAGCTCGAGCCCACGATGTGCGTCGCGATCGAGGATTCCGCCAACGGCCTGATCGCGGCCTCGCGCGCCGGAGTTCCCGTTCTCATCACTCGCAGCATGTTCTTCCGCGACGACGATTTCAGCGCGGCGCGGGTCGTGCTGGACGATCTGTCGGGGCTTGGATGAGGTCGCCAACAAAAAAGTCGGAAAACAACCCCATGCACAGTAGATCACGCGTGCGTGTTCGCACCGTTCAGTGCACGCGGCGGCTCGTTCTATCGTCCTCAGCCTGCTCGACAATCTGGGCGATTGGGCTCGACTGGTGATGCACCAGGCGCCAGCCGTCGCCGACGCGCCGAAAATGATTCGAAGCCGCCAAAGCGGTGCCGTCGACGATCTCGATGCAGAGCACGCGGGCGCTGTCGCCGTCGACGATGGCCTGCGGTTCGGCGCAGACGATCTGCGGCCGCTGCGGGTTTTGCAGGATGTCGCGCCAGCTTCCGATCACCGTGGCGCGCCCGATGATGGCCGGCCAGCCGGGATGGATGCAGGAAATGCCGTCGTCGTCCGCCCACATCCGCTCCATGCCGGCGATGTCGCCGGTGGAGAAGGCGGCATAGAAGGCCGCGTTCGCGGCGATGACCTTGCTGTCCTGTGCCATCCCTCTCGGGTGCGGCAATGACAGGCAAAAATCAAGCGTGACTTGCGTTTGATTTTGCGTTCGATTTTGACCGCAGTGCAGCATAGAGGACGCCGCTGCCTGCTTTGTGATCAGGCCGAAACCAGCGCCTCCACCGCCCGCCGCGCGCCATCCTGATAGAGACGGCCGAGCGCCGCCGTGACGGCCTCGCGCAGGCGCGGCTCGGCGCCCAGGGATCCGAACACCTTCCCGACGCCGAGCAATGCGGGTGCGAGTCGTTCGGCGACGGGACCAGCCTCGCGCGCCAGGCCTGCAAACTCGGCGGCAAGGGGATCGCGCACGTCGATGGCGCGGCCGTGCTCGTCGGTGGCGGTGACGTAGCGCATCCAGCCGGCCACCGCGAGTGCGTGCGTCGCGATCGGCAGGCCCCTCGCGAGGCGATCCTGCATCGCGCCGAGCAGGCGCTGCGGCAGCTTTTGCGAGCCGTCCATCGCGATCTGCCAGGTGCGATGATGCAGCGCCGGATTGGAAAAACGCTTGAGCAGCGAGGCCCGGTAGCCGGCAAGGTCAGTGCCTGCAGGCATCGTCAGCGTCACCGCGGCCTCTTCCATCACCCGCGCGGCGAGACGCGCAAAGTGCGGATCCCGCATGGTGTCGGCGATGGTCTCGTAAACAGCGAGATAGCCGAGATAGGCCAGCGCCGAATGGCTGGCGTTGAGCAGCCGCAGCTTCATCAGCTCGAACGGCTTGACGTCGGTGACGAGCTCGACGCCCGCGGCGGCGAGGTCGGGCCGGCCTGCCGTAAAACGGTCCTCGACCACCCATTGCGTGAAGGGCTCGGTCATCACAGGCCAGGCGTCGCGCAGGCCCAGCGCGGATGACACCGCATCGCGGTCTGCATCCGTCGTCTCCGGCACGATGCGATCGACCATGGTGCAGGGAAAGGCGGCCGCATCCGCGATCCACTTGCCGAGATCCTTGGAGCGGAGCGCGGCGAACTGCGTCACGATCCGCTGCACGGTGTGGCCGTTGGCCGCGAGGTTGTCGCAGCACAGCACGGTGAAGGGCGCTAGTCCCTGAGCGCGCCGGCGCGCCAGCGCTGCCACGATGAAGCCGGGCGCCGAGCGCGGCGCGTCGAAATTATTGAGGTCGTGCACGACATCAGGATGCCGCTCGTCGAGATCGCCGGTCTGCGGCGTGTGGCAATAGCCCTTCTCGGTGACCGTGAGCGAGACGATGCGGATGGCGGGATCTGCCATCCGCTCGACCAGTGCCGCCGGCTTCTCGCGCGCGACGACGCTGTCGAGCAGGGCGCCGATGACGCGGTGCTCAGTGCCTTCGGCGGCACGGACGGCAACGGTGTAGAGATGGTCCTGCGGGGCGAGGGCGTCGCGCGTATCCGGGCTGCGCAGGCTCGCGCCGATGATGCCCCATGACGAACTGCCGCTCGCAAGGCAATCGTCGATGACGACGGCCTGATGCGCGCGATGAAAAGCCCCGAGGCCGAGATGCACGATGCCGGGCGTGACGCGCGAACGCTCATAGGCCGGGCGGCGCACGGACGGCGGCAGCCGGTCGAGATTGGCGCGGCCAAGGCGCGTTGAAATATGGCGCATGGACGTCTCCCCTTTGCTTTGCCGCTGCTTGACATGGCGCCCGTATCAGGTCAATGCTCCGGTCAATTGGTAAGACCAATTTTCCAAAATTGGCGGGCCGGGGGCGGACGACCCCCGCGGCCCTTTCGGGGAGGCCAGCGTGCCGCTGGAAGCTGTGGAGGCGAGACGGCTCTATCGCCAGGTCGCCGATCAATTGCGAAGCCTGATCGACAGCGGCGAGTACGCGGTCGGCAGCCGCTTGCCGACGGAGCGCGAGCTCGCCGAGCAGCTCAAGGTATCGCGGCCGACGGTGCGCGAAGCCCTGATCGCGCTCGAGGTCGAAGGCCGCGTCCGCATCCGCGTTGGCTCCGGCATCTACGTGATCGAGCCCGCCGCCGTTGCGGCGCCTGCAGCGGCTGCTGTCATCGAGGGGCCGTTCGAGCTGCTCCGCGCCCGCGAATTCCTGGAAAGCGCCATCGCCGAGCAGGCCGCGCGCGTCGCGACCAAGGACGATCTCGCTCGCATCGACGCCTCGCTTCTCGCGATGGAGAATGTCGAGCATCCCGGTGAAGCCTCGATGGTGCACGACCGCGCATTCCATGTCGCGATCGCCGGAAGCCTCGGCAATGCCGTTCTGGTGCGCGTGGTCGGCGAGCTGTTCGACCAGCGTCTCAATCCCTATTTCGCGAAGCTTGCGCATTATTTCGAGAGCCCGGGCACGTGGCGCACCGCGCTCGACGAGCATCGCGCCGTGCGCGATGCGATCGCGGCGCATGATCCGGATGCCGCGCGCAAGGCAATGCGCGATCATCTGGCGCGTTCCCAAGAGCGCTTTGCGCAGAACTTTGGCGTCGAGGGCGCGGCAGGACCGGTTTCGGACCACGGCCGTGCAGTGCGAGCGCCGGCAAAGCCATCGAAGCCGAAACCGGCATCGAAGAAGAAGCGGGCCGCGGGCAGCAGCGCGCGACGGCGATGAGATTGGGCCGCCCGCATCCGTTTGGGAGCGGGCGAACAAGAAGCAGACTTGAACGATGGAGGAAAAGTCAGTGTTAAAGAAGATGACGATGATGCTCGCGGTCTCCGCCGCGGCGATGCTTGCCACGACCCATGCCGGCATGGCGCAGACCAAGCTCAAATGGGCCCATGTCTATGAGACCTCGGAGCCGTTCCACACCGCTTCGGTCTGGGCTGCGCAGGAGATCGGCAAGCGGACCAATGGGCGCTACACGGTCGACGTCTATCCGGCCTCGCAGCTCGGCAAGGAAGCCGACATCAACCAGGGCCTCTCGCTCGGCTCGGTCGACATCATCATCTCCGGCTCGAGCTTTGCGGCCAAGAGTTTTGCGCCGATCGGCGTGACCTATTATCCCTACACCTTCCGCGACGCCGATCATCTGCTCGCCTACACCAAGAGCGACATCTTCAAGGAGCTCGCCAAGGGCTATGAGGACAAGAGCGGCCACCACATCGTCGCGGTGACCTATTACGGCGTGCGCCAGACCTCGTCGAACAAGCCGATCAAGAGCTGCGCCGACCTCAAGGGCCTGAAGATGCGCGTGCCCGACGTGCCGGCCTACCTCGCCATGCCGCGCGCCTGCGGCGCCAACACCGCGCCGATCGCCTTCGCCGAAGTCTATCTCGCGCTGCAGAACGGCACCGTCGAGGCGCAGGAGAACCCGCTGACCACGATCGAGGCCAAGAAGTTCTACGAGGTGCAGAAGCACATCGTCCTGACCGGCCATATCGTCGACCATCTCAACACGGTGGTGGCGGGCGCGCTCTGGAAGAAGCTCTCCGACGAGGACAAGAAGATCTTCACCGACGTCGCGCAGGAGGCCGCTGCCAAGGCGACCGCGGAGATCAAGCAGAACGAGGCCAAGCTGGTCGCCTTCTTCAAGGACAAGGGCCTGACCGTGACCGAGGTCGACAAGAACGAATTCCGCGACATCGTTCTGAAGAACGTTGCGTTCGAGACCTTTGGTTACCGCAAGGCCGACTGGGAGCGGATCCAGGCCGTCAAGTGACGACGTAGTCGTCATTCCGGGGCTCGCGAAGCGAGAACTGCGGTGCGCAATTGCGCACCTGAGAATCTCGAGGTTCCGGGTTCGACGCTGACGCGTCGCCCCGGAACGACGATTTGGAGAGAGGTAACCCATGTCGACCGTCGAAATACACCGGCAGATCACCGCGGACGAGATCGCCCATACCTTCGAGGAGGAGGCGACGCCGAAGGTCGATCTCGGCGTCTACGCTTTCGAGGACTGGGTGGCGCTGGCGATCTTCTGGGTGATGGCGCTTGCCGTCTTCCTCCAGTTCTTCACCCGGTACGTGCTCAACGACAGCTATGCCTGGACCGAGGAGATCGCGACCTATTGCCTGATCGGCGTGGTGTTCATCGGCGCCTCGATGTGCGTGCGGCTGTCGCGGCACATCCAGGTCGACCTCGTCTACCGCTATCTGCCGCATCCGGTGGCGCGCGTGCTGTCGACCGCGATCGACCTGATCCGGATCGCCTTCTTCGGCTACGCCATCAAGCTGGTCTGGGTCTACATCCAGATCATCGGCGACGAGCAGATGACCACGATCAATCTTCCCAAGGACTACGTCTATTACGCCGTGCTGCTCGGCTTCGTGCTGATGTTCGCACGCTCGGTGCAGGTCGCCCTGCAGCATCTGCGACAGGGCTATTCGATCCTCGAGCGTCCTGGCGCCTACGACGGTTTTGAAGGGTAATCCCATGTTGCTGTTGCTTGGAGGCTTCCTCGTCCTGATGCTGCTCGGCGTTCCCGTGGCGATCGCCATGGCCGCGTCGTCGCTGCTCTATATCCTGGTCAGCGGCGTGACCCCTGATGTCACGCTGGCGCAGCGCATGATCGCCGGCGTCGAGAGCTTTCCACTGCTCGCAGTGCCGTTCTTCATCCTGGCCGGCAACCTCATGAACATCGCCGGCGTCACCGGCCGCATCTACAAGTTCGCGGTCGCGCTGGTCGGCTGGATGCGCGGCGGCCTCGGCCACGTCAACATCATCGGCTCGGTGATCTTCTCCGGCATGTCCGGCACCGCGATCGCGGATGCTGCCGGCCTCGGCACCATCGAGATCAAGGCGATGAAGGACCACGGCTACTCCACCGAGTTCTCGGTCGGCGTCACCGCGGCCTCGGCAACGCTCGGGCCCATCATTCCGCCGTCGCTGCCGTTCGTGATCTACGGCATGATGGCGAACGTCTCGATCGGCGCGCTGTTTCTGGGGGGCGTCATTCCCGGCGTCGTCCTGACGCTGTTCATGATGGCGACCGTCACCTACTTCGCGCACAGGAACAAATGGGGCAGCGATACGCCGTTCTCCTGGCCGCAGCTCGGCTCGGCCGGGCTCGAGATCGTCATCGTGCTGTCGTTCCCGATGGCGATCTGGCTGATGGTGCTCGCCGGCCTCTCGGTCAACATGGCGGTCGTCATCGGTCTCGGTGCACTGCTGGCGATCGACTGGTATTGTGATTTCTCGGCGGTGATGGCGCTGATGGCGCCGGTGATCCTGATCGGCGGTATGACGCTTGGCTGGTTCACGCCGACGGAAGCCGCCGTCGCCGCGGTGATCTGGTCGTTGTTCCTCGGTCTTGTTCGTTACCGGACCATGACATTCCAGACCGTTGCCAAGGCGACCTTCGATACCATCGAGACCACGGCCTCGGTGCTGTTCATCGTGACCGCGGCCTCGATCTTCGCCTGGCTGCTGACGGTGTCGCAGGCCGCCCAGATGCTCTCGGACTGGATGCTCAGCATCACCCACAACAAATGGGTGTTCCTGGCGCTCGCCAACGTGCTGATCCTGTTCGTCGGCTGCTTCATCGACACCACGGCGGCGATCACCATCCTGGTGCCGATCCTGCTGCCGATCGTGCTCAAGCTCGGCATCGACCCGATCCATTTCGGCCTGATCATGACGCTGAACCTGATGATCGGCCTGTTGCATCCGCCGCTCGGCATGGTGCTGTTCGTGCTCGCCCGCGTCGCCAAGCTCTCGGTCGAGCGCACGACGGTCGCGATCCTGCCCTGGCTGGTGCCGCTGATGCTCGCGCTGATCGCAATCACCTACATTCCCGACCTGACCCTCTGGCTGCCTAAATACATGGGACTTTCCAAATGACCTCGACTGCTCTCGCCGCAACCCTGTTCGGCCCCGAAGACCTGCGCATGATCGAGCATCCGCTCGACAAGCTCGCAGATGGGATGGTGCGCATCCGCTTCGGTGCCGGCGGCATCTGCGGCTCGGACATGCACTATTTCCGCCACGCCCGCACCGGCGACTTCGTGGTGAAGTCGCCGCTGGTGCTGGGCCATGAGATATCGGGCGAGGTCGTCGAGATTTCCGGCACTGCTGCGAACCTGAAGGTCGGTGACCGCGTCGCGGTCAACCCGTCGCGCTGGTGCGGCCATTGCGTCGCCTGCCGCGAGGGCCGGCCGAACCTGTGCGAGAACATCTACTTCATGGGCTCGGCGTCGAAGACGCCGCACATGCAGGGCGGCTTCGCCAACTACTTCGACGCGATCCCGGCGCAGTGCGTGCAGATCCCGGATCATGTCTCCTACCAGGCCGCCGCGCTCGCCGAGCCGCTCGCGGTCTGCCTGCACGCGGTCGCGCGCGCCGGCAATATCGAGGGCAAGCGCGGCATCATCTTCGGTGCCGGCCCGATCGGGCTTCTGACCATGCTCGCCGCGCACCGCGCCGGCATGGCCGACGTCACCGTGGCCGATATCGCGCCGGCGCCGCTGGCCTTTGCGACCAGGCTCGGCGCCTCGCATGTCGAGAACGTCTCTGCCGGCGAGGAAGGGCTGAAGGCACAGGCGGCGTCGCGTCCCTATGACGTCGCCTTCGAGGTCTCGGGCACGGCTGCGGGCCTTGCCAGCGCGATCGGCATTGTCAGGCGCGGCGGCGTCGTGGTGCAGATCGGCAATCTGCCCGGCGGCCAGATCCCGACGCCGTCGAATGCGGTGATGGCGAAGGAGATCGACCTGCGCGGCTCGTTCCGCTTCGGCTTCGAGTTCATGACCGCGGTGGAACTGATCGCGGCCGGCAGCGTCGATGTCCTGTCGCTGGTCACCGCCGAACGGCCGCTGTCGACCGCGCCGGATGCGCTGCGGCTGGCGCTCGATCGCTCGCAGAGCGTCAAGGTCGTGCTGACCGCGAACTGATCGGAGACGAAGCATAATGCTCGAGGGATGGCGCTGGTACGGGCCCGATGATCCGGTCTCACTCGATGACGTCAGGCAGGCCGGGGCGAGCGATATCGTCTCGGCGCTGCATCAGGTGCCGATCGGCGAGGCCTGGACGCGCAAGGCGGTCGAGGAACGCAAGAATTTTATCGAGAACGGCCAGCCTGGCCGCTCAAAGCTGACCTGGTCGGTGGTGGAATCCATTCCGATCCCCGACGACGTCAAGCGGCTCGGGGGCAAGGCGACGAAGTCGATCGAGGCGTGGATCGCGAGCCTGGAGGCGGTGGCCGCGTCCGACATCAAGATCATCTGCTACAACTTCATGCCGGTCGTGGACTGGTGCCGTACTGATCTCGAATGGGAGCTTCCCAACGGCGCCCGCGCCATGCGCTTCGACCAGGACCGCTTTGCGGCGTTCGAGCTGCATATCCTGAAGCGCCCGGCGGCGGTGCAGGAGTATTCGCCCGAGCAGCAGGCGCGCGCGAAAAAGCTGTTCGAGCAAATGAGCCAGGCCGACATCGACTATCTCGTCATGGTCATCGCCAGCGCGCTGCCGGGCTCAACCACCGAGCCGATGACGATCCCGCAATTCCGCGATAGGCTCGAGACCTATCGCGACATCACGCCAAAGATTTTGCGACAGCACCTCGCCGAGTTCCTCGCGCGTGTTGCGCCGGTCGCCGAGCAGCTCGGCGTGTCGCTGACGCTGCATCCGGACGATCCGCCGCGGCCGCTGTTCGGCCTGCCGCGCATCGCATCCAGCGCCGACGACTATCAGGCGCTGTTCGATGCCGTGCCGTCGAAGGCGAACGGCATCTGCCTGTGCACGGGCTCGCTCGGCGTGCGGACGGAGAACAATCTGCCTGAAATGGCCGAACGCTTCGGCCCGCGCATTGCGTTCGCCCATCTGCGCGCGACCAAGCGCGAGGCGGACGGCCTGTCGTTCTACGAGTCCGACCATCTCGACGGCGATGTCGACATGGTCGCGGTGCTCAAGGCGCTGTTGAAGGAGAACGCGCGGCGTTCGCCCGACAAGAGGATCGTGTTCCGGCCCGACCACGGTCACCGCATGCTCGACGATCTCGCCGCCACCAAGCGCACCAATCCCGGCTACACCGCGATCGGTCGCCTGCGCGGCCTCGCGGAGCTGCGTGGCGCGATCCGCGCGATCGAGCATCGGTAGGGCAAAGCTCTCTCCACATCGTCATTGCGAGCGCAGCGAAGCAATCCAGAATCCCTCCGCGGAAAGACTCTGGATTGCTTCGCTGCGCTCGCAATGACGTGGAGAGAGGGGGCTTCACCCCAACGCCGCCTGCTCAATAACACGCGTCCATCGCGCCGAGCTTCGGATAGAGCCGGTCGATCGCGGCGATCTCGCTTTTCATTTGCGCGATGATCCAGTCGCGGATCTCGGCCGCGATCGGGCGCATCGGCCGGTTGCGCGGGGGGAGGAATTCGCAGATGCGGCGCGTGGTGGTAAGCGTGTCGGAGGCCGGCACCAGCGCGCCGGTGAGCAGCCAGTGCGAGGCGACCGTCAGCCATCCGAGCGCGATGCCCTGGCCGAGCAGCGCGGCCTGCACCACGACGGCATAATCGGTGAAGCTGAGCGCCTTGGCCGCGCCGCGGCGCCCGGTGAGAAGCGAGGCGTAATCCGCGGCCCAGTCGCCCGGCGTCTCGGCGAGGCGGATGATGGTGTTGCCCTCGGCCGGGTCGGTCTCGCCGAGATAGCCGGGGCTGCACATCGGCAGCATCACTTCCTTCATGATCAGCGTGCCGCCGGAGGGCGGCTCGTCGCGGTCGCGGAAGCGCATGCCGAGATCGACATTCTCCACCGGCCCGCGCAGCGCACCGGAGATGAGCTGGAAGCGCAGATCCACCTGCGGAAACTGCTTCTGCAGCTTGTCGATGCGCGGCATCAGCCAGTGCGTGGTGAAGGCGGAGGAGACCGACAGCGTCACCGTCTCGGTGCCCTTGCGGCGCCGCTCGATCTCGACGAGCCCGCTCTCGATGCTGCGGAAGCCTTCGAGCACGCGGCGATACAGCAGCTCGCCTTCCTCGGTGAGCACCGCGCGGCCCGCCTTGCGATCGAACAGGCGAACGCCGAGATGCTCCTCGAACTGGCCGAGCATCCGGCTCACCGCCGGCTGCGTCACGTTCAATTCCGCCGCTGCCGCGGTGAAGCTGCCATTGCGCGCCGCCGCGTCGAAGACGAACAGGGCGTTACCGGACGGCAGCATGCGGCGGAGCTCGGGCATAACGTCATGTTATGAGCGCGGTGAGAATTTGGCAATTGCCGAGTTTTGGCAAGTCTGGTGTCATGAGCATGACAGCCTAAAGACAGGCACTTCGAGAGAAGATTTGGTGCAGCGCACGCTTCGGACGTGAGTGCTCCAAATCCCTGTCTATAAAGCAGGCTTATGGCGCGCAGTGAGGCACGCCAGCCAAGGGACATGGCGAGGACGATCGTTGGACAAGCGAGCGGAAAGCGTCGAGATCAGGTCCGCCAGCAAGGCCTATGGCGCCGTTCGCGCCCTCGACGACGTTTCGCTCAATGTCGGCGCCGGGGAATTCGTCTCGCTGCTCGGCCCCTCCGGCTCCGGCAAGACCACGCTGCTCGGCATTTTGGGCGGCTTCATCCTGCCATCGTCGGGAACGATCCTGTTCGGCGGCCGCGACGTCACCTGGATGCCGCCGCACAAGCGCGACATCGGCGTGGTGTTCCAGAACTACGCGCTGTTTCCGCATATGAGCGTCGGCGAGAACGTCGCCTTTCCCCTGCGCGCGCGGCGCCTGCCGAAATCCTCCTGGCCGGACAAGGTGCGCGCGGCGCTCAGCATGGTCGGCCTTGCCGGCTATGAAGAGCGCGGCATCGCGCAGCTCTCCGGCGGCCAGCGCCAGCGCGTGGCCCTCGCACGCGCGATGATCTTCGAGCCGCGCCTGATCCTGATGGACGAGCCGCTCTCTGCGCTCGACAAGCAGCTGCGCGAATCCATGCAGATCGAGCTGCGCGCGCTGCACAAGCGGATCCAGGCCACCATCATCTATGTCACCCATGACCAGCGCGAGGCGCTGACCATGAGCGACCGCGTCGCCGTGATGAAGGACGGAAGGCTGATCCAGATCGATCAGCCCGAACGCCTGCACGATCATCCCGCCGATTCCTTCGTCGCCAGCTTCATCGGCGAAGCGACGATGCTGCCGGTCCGCCGCGTCGATGCCTCCAGCGTCGCGCTCGGCAATGCCTTGCTGCGCAGCGCACGCGCTATTCCCGATGGCGATGCCCTGATGCTGGCCGTGCACAGCGAGAAGCTCTTGATCGACGACGGCGCGCAGGATGCCGCCTGCAACCGGCTGACCGGGACCGTCACCGACATCGTCTACCAGGGCGAGAGCCTGCGCATTTTCCTCGCGCTCGCCGACGGCATCGCGCTCAGCCTGCGCCAGCCGAGCTACCACCAGGCCTATCACCGCATCCCGCCGCTCGGCGGCAGCCTCACCGTCACGCTCCACCCCGAGGACACGATTGTCGTCCCCAGGGTGGGGGACTGAACTCAAACATCATCCAACCCGAGAGAAGAAACTGATATGTCGACCCAAGCCGCGTTCAGCAATTTCAAGGTCCTCACCTTCGACGTCGTCGGCACCTTGATCGATTTCGAGACCGGCGTGCTCGCCGCGGTGCGCAGGATCTCGGGCAAGACGCCGGCCGAGCTCAGCGACGACAAGATTTTCGAATCCTACAAGCGCGGCCGCGACAAGCACTACGAGCGCTCAAGCGAGGTGATGTTTTACGTTTATCGCTATCTCGCGCAGGAACTCGGGCTGCCGGCAGATGACGCCTCCTGCGACGTGTTCCAGCTCGCCGTGCTGCGCTGGGGGCCATTCTCCGATTCCGTCGAAGCGCTCAAGCGCCTGCGCACAAAGTTCCGTCTCGTCGCGATGACCAATGCCGACCGCGTCGCGCTGTCGTGCTACGCGCATGCGCTCGGCAATCCCTTCGACGACACCGTCTGTGCCGATGACACCGGCGTTGCCAAGCCGAACCCGGAATTCTTCGCCTACAACAAGGGGCGCCAGTCCGCCTTCGGCTACAAGCAGTCCGACGTCCTGCACGTCGCGCAGAGCCAGTATCACGACATCGGGATCGCGCGGAAGCTCGGCTACAAGGTGTGCTGGATCGAGCGCCGCCAGGGCATCGCGGGCTTCGGCGGCACGCCGGCGGTGGAGACGCTGACCAAGCCGGACTTCCACTATCCGACACTGAAGGCGCTCGCCGACGCCGCGATCGGTCCGGCGGCGTAACGGAGAGCCGTGGCATGACACGGGACTGGAGCGCGCTGCCATCGGTCAATTCGCTGTGGGAAGCCACGGCGGAGCCGGCGCGCGACTATCCCGTGCTGTCGGGCGAGCAACAGGCGGATGTGGTGATCATCGGCTCCGGCTACACGGGCCTGTCCGCCGCGCACCACATCGCCAAAAGCGGGCTCAGCCCTGTCGTGCTCGAGGCGAACCGCCCCGGCTGGGGTGCGAGCGGGCGCAATGGCGGCGTCATCACCGCAAAATTTCGCCTCTCGTTCCGCGAGATCGACGCCGTGCACGGCCGCGCCATGGCGCGGCGCATGTACGAGATCGCGCATGAATCGACCGACATGGTCGAGGAGCTCGTCTCCGAATTCGGCATCACCAGCGCGAACCTTACCCGCACCGGCCAGGTCAAGGCCGCGCACAACGAGACGACGCTGAAGGCCGCGATCGACGAAGCCAACTGGATGACGCGCGAGATGGGCTCGGCCGAGGTCCGCATCCTCGACAAGAACGGCGTGCGTGACGAGACCGGCTCCGACATCTTCGTCGGCGGCGTGCTCAATCCCGGCTCGGGCGGCATCCATCCGCTGAACTATCTGCGCGGCCTTGCCGACGGCGTTTCGCGCCGCGGCGTGCCCATCTTCCAGCAGTCGCCGGTCGTCAAGCTTCGGCGCGAGAACGGCGTCGTCGTTGCTGAAACGCCGCGAGGCGCGGTGCGCGCCAGGCAGGCGATCATCGCCACCAACAGCTATTCGGATCTGACCGGCGCGACGGCGCATCTGCAGCGCACGCTGATTCCGTTCCGCAGCGCCATGGTCGCCACAGAGAAGTTGCCGCGCAATCTCGCCGGAAAGCTGATGCCGACGGGGCGCACCTACACCGAGACCAAGCGCATGATGCGCTGGTTCCGCATGGTCGACAACCGCGTCATCTTCGGTGGCCGCGGCGCCTTCGGCAAGCAGGACTCGGACGCCGCCTTCGACGCACTGCGCAAGGCGATGGTCGGCATCTTCCCCGATCTCGCCGATGTCCCGCTCGAATATAGATGGTCGGGCCTCGTCGCGATGACGCTGGACTCGGTGCCGCATATCGGCCGGCTCGACGATCGCACGCTGTTCTCGGTCGGCTACAACGGCGCCGGTGTTGCGATGTCGAGCCTGATGGGCCGCTATCTCGCCGCCTTCGTGCGCGGCGAGACGCCCGACATGGGCCTGCTCGATGCGCGACGCATGAAGGCGATTCCGTTCTATCCGCTACGTGAGCCCGCCGTGCGCATGGTTGCCGGCTGGTACCAGTTTCTCGATGCGATCGGTCAGTGAGATTGATTTGGAGGAGGTGAGGATGACGATGAAGCGGAAATTTGGACTGGGCTGCGCGTTGTTGGGCGCGGTCGGATTGACCACCGCGGCCGATGCCGCCGAGCAGATCACCTTCGTCTCGCAGGGCGGCGCCTATCAGCAGGCGCAGACAGTGGCGATCCTCGATCCCTCCGCCAAGAAGCTCGGCATCACCATCAACCAGGACTCCATTCCCGACGCCTGGCCTGCGATCAAGACGCAGGTCGGCAGCGGCAAGCCGATCTGGGATGTCGTCGACACCCCGACCGGCTATTGCCTGCGCGGCGGCGAGCAGGGGCTGATCGAGAAGCTCGATTTCTCAAAAATCCCGAACGCGGCGGCGATGCCGGAGGCCTATCGCAACCCATACTCGGTGTCTTACGAATTCTATTCCAGCGTGCTGGCCTACAGCCAGAAGACCTTCCCCAAGGACGCGCCGAACAGCTGGGCCGATTTCTGGGATGTGAAGAAATTCCCCGGTCGCCGCGCGCTGCGCAATCACCCCATTGCCACGCTCGAGGCGGCGCTGATGGCAGACGGCGTAGCGCCCGACAAGCTTTATCCGCTCGACGTCGACCGCGCCTTTAGGAAGCTGGAGGAGATCAAGCCGCATATCACGGTGTGGTGGACCTCGGGTGCGCAGTCGGCGCAGTTGCTCAACGACGGCGAGGTCGACATGGAAATGGCCTGGAACGGCCGCGTCAGCGCGGTTGCCAAGGAAGGCGCCAAGGTCGCCTACACCTACAACCAGGGTATCCTGCAGAGCACCTCGCTCTGCATCCTCAAGGGCGCGCCGAACCTGGAAACCGCGGTGAAGTTCCTCAACGAAGCCGTCGATCCCGTGCACCAGGCCAATCTGCCGCTGCACATCGATTATGGTCCGGGCAACCCCAAGGCGTTCGAGACGGGCGTGATCAAGCCCGAGCGCGCCGCGCAATTGCCGAGCGAGCCAGCCAATGCGGCGAAGCAAGCGCTGATGTCCTACGCCTGGTGGTCCTCGCCGGCTGGCGAAGCCGCCGAGAAGCGCTGGGCGTCCTTCATGCAAAAGTAAGCGAGGCAGCGTTGACGACATCCGTGCCAGATCCGTCCCAAAAGCATCAGCGCCGCGAGCACGGCCTGATGCTGGCATTGGTGTCGCCGGCGCTGCTGGTGATCCTGGCCCTGATCGTGCTGCCGGTCGGCTGGCTCGCCTGGCAGTCGATCTATCATGACGGCTTCACGCTGGAGAACTATCGCCGCGTCTTCACCGAAGACGTCTACTGGCGCAGCTTCGCGCTGACCTTCGAGATCAGCCTCGCGGTCACGGGAATCGCGCTGCTGCTCGGCTATCCCGTGGCCTATCTCGCCAATTCGGTGCCGAAGGGATGGAGCATCCTGATCCTGTCGCTGGTCGTGCTGCCGTTCTGGACCAGCGTTCTGGTGCGCGCCTATGCCTGGCTGGCGCTGCTCCAGCGCACCGGCGTGATCAACCAGTTCCTGCGCTACCTTGACGTGATCTCCGAGCCGCTCGCGCTGGTCCACAACACGTTCGGCACGGTCGTTGCGACCGTGCACATCCTGCTGCCCTTCATGGTGCTGCCGCTCTACGCCACCATGCAGAAGATCCCGAACGATCTCATGCAGGCCGGCGCCAGCCTGGGCGCGAGCCCGTCGCTGACCTTCATGCGCGTGTTCCTGCCGCTGTCGCTGCCGGGCGTGCTCGCCGGCTGCACCATGGTGTTCGTGCTCTGCCTCGGCTTCTACATCACGCCGGAGCTGCTCGGCGGCGGACGCACCGTGATGGTGTCGATGCTGGTGAGCCGCAATGTCGAGCTCTACAACCAGTTTGGGGCTGCGAGCGCGGTTGCGGTCGTGCTGCTCCTCGGCGTGCTCGCGATCTTCTTCGTCGTCAGCCGCTTCATCTCGCTCGATCGCGTGCTGGGGCAGAAGTGATGCGCGCCTCGCCCGCACGGATTGCCCTCTACGTGGTCAGCGCGCTGGTGCTGGTCTATCTGATCCTCCCCGTTCTGATCATCGCCCCGATCTCGTTCTCCAGCGCGCGCTTCCTGACCTTCCCGCCGCCGTCCTTCTCGCTGCGCTGGTACCAGCAATATTTCTCAAATCCCGCCTGGATGCAGGCGACGCGGGTGACGCTGACGGTTGCGCTCCTCACCGTCGTGATCGCGACCCCGCTCGGCGTTGCCGCCGCCTATGCCATCAACCAGTCGAAGCTGCGGATCATGCGGCTGATCCACATGGCGCTGCTGCTGCCGCTGGTGGTGCCGATCATCATCACCGCGGTCGGCATCTTCTTCGTCTATGCCAAGGTCGGCCTGGTCGCGACCATGCCCGGGCTCGTGCTTGCCAACGTGATGCTGGGCCTGCCTTATGTCGTCATCTCCGTGCTCGCGGGTCTGCAGAGCTTTGATCCCGCGCAGGAGATGGTCGCGCGCAGCCTCGGCATGAACCGCCTGCGCAGCTTCTTCGCGGTGACGCTGCCGCAGATCAAGTCCAGCGTGGTGGCGGGCGGCATCTTCGCCTTCATCTCGGCGATGGACGAGACCATCGTCGCGCTGTTCATCTCCGGCGGCCAGTACCAGCCGCTGACCAAGCGCATGTTCACTGCGCTCCGCGACGAGATCGACCCGACCATCGCCGCGATCTCGACGCTGATGACGGCAGCGTCCTTCATGCTGGTGCTGCTGGCGAGCACGCGGCAGAAGAGGAGTGGGTGAGGGTGATTGTCGCGCCATCCTCGGTGTCATCGCCCGACTTGATCGGGCGATCCAGTATCCCAGAGACGGCGATGATTCCTCGATAGGCCGCGGCGTACTGGATGCCCCGGTCAAGCCGGGGCATGACAGCGAGTGTGTGGTGGCTAAGTCCCCGCCCCCAGCCACGCCAAGATCATCTCCACGATCTGCGTCCGGCTCCGCGCCAGCACTTTGGGCTCGCTGAGGTCGCGGTCGAACAGGGCGCCGAAGGTGTGGCGGTTGGCGACGCGGAAGAAGCAGTAGGAGGAGATGGCGAGGTGCAGGTCGATGGCGTCGACGTCGTCGCGGAAGACGCCTTCCTCACGGCCGCGCTTCAAGATGCCGTCGAGGGTTGCGATCACGCTGGCGTTGAGCTGGCGCAGCTGCACATTCTGCTTCAGGTGCTTGCCGTGGTGGATGTTCTCGATTGAGACGAGGCGGATGAAGTTCGGGTTGCGCTCGTCATGGTCGAAGGTCGCCTCGATCAGGCGGCGCAGTCCCTCCCGCGCGTCGCAGCTTTCGATGTCGAGCTGATCCTCCAGCGCGCGGATGCTGCGATAGGCCTCCTCCAGCACTGCGAGGTAGAGCTGCTCCTTGCCGCCGAAATAGTAATAGATCATCCGCTTCGACGTGCGGGTTCGCGCCGCAATCGCATCGACGCGGGCGCCGGAATAGCCCTCCGAGGCGAATTCGGCCATCGCCACCTCGAGGATGTCGCGCTTGGTGCGCTCGGGGTCGTTGGTGCGCTTCGATGGGGGCGGCATGCGCTCGAGCATTGCTGTTTCTCCCGCCAGTTTCCATGGATCGCCTTGAAGGTGAAGGCAAATTTCGCTCCCTCAGGCATCGATCCAACGCGTATTGCGTAAACGTACTAGTTCGTACATTATCGATCCAAACCAAAGCTGCGGCAACAAGAACAACAGAACGCGCGCGAGGCCGACCGCCTGACGCGCACCGCGGCGGACACATGGGGAGGAATTTCATGACGTTGACGTCAACCGCATCGTTGCATGCGTCATCCGGCGCGGAAGTCACGCAAAACAAGCTGCCCAAGCGCGCCGCGCTCGTCAGCTTTGTCGGCAGCATGCTCGAATACTACGACTTCTTCATCTACGGCACCGCGGCGGCGCTGATCTTCCCAAAGGTGTTCTTCGCCAATGTCGATCCCTCGACGGCGACGCTGCTGGCGCTCTTGAGCTTCGGCATCGGCTATATCGCGCGGCCCGTCGGCGCAGTCATCCTCGGTCATTTCGGCGACCGCATCGGCCGCAAGACGGTGCTGCTGTTCACGCTGGTGCTGATGGGCGGCTCGACACTCGCGATCGGCCTGTTGCCGGACGCGAAATCGATCGGCAACGCCGCGCCCATCATCCTGACGCTGCTGCGCCTGTTGCAGGGCCTGTCGGCTGCCGGCGAGCAGAGTGGGGCGAACTCGCTGACGCTGGAGCATTCCGCCAACTCCAACCGCGCCTTCTTCACGAGCTGGACGCTGAGCGGCACCCAGGCCGGCGCGATCCTGGCGACGCTGGTGTTCATCCCGGTGTCGAGCCTGCCGGAGAACCAGCTCTTGAGCTGGGGTTGGCGCATTCCGTTCCTGCTCTCCTTCTTCGTGCTGGTCGTCGCCTATCTGGTGCGGCGGACTATGCCGGAAACCCCCGTGTTCGAGGACATCAAGGACAAGGCGCAGGTCGCGCGCTTCCCGGTGATCGCGCTGCTGCGCGACTACTGGCCGGACGTGCTGCGCGTCATCGTCTGCGCGCTGATCGCGACCGTCAGCACCATGACCGCCGTGTTCGCGCTCGGCTACGCGACGTCCAAGTTCGGCGTCGCGCGTCCGACCATGCTGTGGGCCGGCGTGCTCGGCAATGTCACTGCGCTGATCACCCAGCCGCTCTGGGCGCTGCTCGCCGACAGGATCGGCCGCAAGCCGGTGTTCATCGGCGGCGTGCTCGGCTGCGCGGTGCTGCTGTTCCCGTACTTCATGCTGGTGACGTCGGGCAACGCGATCGCGATCTTCGCCGCTGCGATGATCCTGTCCGGGGTAGTCTATGCCGCGCCGAACGCGATCTGGCCGTCGTTCTACGCGGAGATGTTCGAGGCGCGCGTGCGCTATTCCGGCACGGCGATCGGCACCCAGCTCGGCTTCCTCGCCGCCGGCTTCACGCCGCTGGTGAGCGCGAGCCTCGTCGGAGAAGGGCCGAACGGCTGGATTCCTGTCGCGATCTTCGTGGCTTGCTGCTGTGTGATCTCGGCAGCGGCCGCGGCGACCGCGCGCGAAACCCACACCGTCGACATTGCCGATCTCGGCAAGCGGCGCGCTTGAGTGAGAGACGAGGCATCATCGTATGCTGACCAACACAGTTTCAACCACGAGCGGCCCGGTCGTCGGCGCCGAGCAAAACGGCGTACGCACGTTCAAGGGCGTGCCGTTCGCGACCGCGCGGCGTTTTGCCAGGGCGATACCGCCGCTTGCTTGGACGGAGCCGCGCCGATGCACGGACTGCGGCGCCTATGCGCCGCAGCCCGGACATCTCGATCAGGCGGACGAGACTGCCTGTCTCAGCCTGAACATCTGGGCGCCGGCGGGGGTGGATCGGCCGCTGCCGGTGATGGTCTTCATTCACGGCGGCGCCTTCATCACCGGCGGTGGCGCCGATTATGACGGCGGCTTCCTCGCCAAGCATGGTCCGGCGGTGATCGTCACCATCAACTACCGGCTTGGTCCGCTCGGCTTCCTGCAATTGCATCGCCCCGGCCTCGATGAGGCCAACAACCTCGCCATCACGGATACACTCGCCGCACTCGACTGGGTGCATGCCAACATCGCGAATTTCGGCGGCGATCCGGACGCCATCACTCTGTCCGGGCAGTCGGCCGGCGCCTCCATGGTCATTGCGCTCGCAACCCTGCCGCAGGCGAGGGGCAAGTTCATCCGCGCCCTCGCGCTGAGCGCGCCCGGGCGGACCATCATGAGCGCCGATCATGCCGACGAGGTCGCACGCCGCGTGCTCGACGAGCTCGAGCTGGCGCGCGATCCAGCCGCGATCAGGTCTGTGCCGCTGCCAAAGCTCTTCGCCGCAGTGGAGCGCGTCGGCCGCATGATTGCGGATGAAACGGAATCGGGCACCGTGTTCGGCCCGGTGCTCGACGGCACCGTGATTGCGCGCGAGCCCCGCGATGTCTTCGCCGACGGCAGTTTGCGCGACATTCCGCTCTGGCTCGGCTCGTGCCGCGACGAGATGGCGATGTTCCTCAAGAGCACCCCGCCGGCTGCGATGATCCGCACCACCGAGCGCCAGGTGCGCGCCGCCTTCGGCGATGCCGGCTGGGAGCGTCTGCTGGCCTATTACCGTGCCACCGCGCGTCCCGACGAGGATCCGTACTAGGCGCTGCTGTCGGATGCATTCTGGCACCGCCCGATGGCCGATCTCGCGCGGCTGCATGCTGCAGCCGGCGGCGCGGTGTGGCTCAGCCGGTTCGACCATCGCCCGGCGCTGGAGCCGTTCCTGTCGCAGGGGCCGACCCACGGCGCGGACAACGCCTGTCTCTGGGCACATCTGCCTGACTTCATCGATCGCCCGATCCTGAAGCGCAAGGGCGGGCCGATGACGCCTGCGGATATCGACGTCGCCGCGCGGTTTCAAGCGAGCTTGCTGCGCTTCGTCACATCAGGTGTGCCTGACGTTGCAGAAGCCTGGCCGCGGTTCGAGCTGCCCAGGGAGCCGATCGCAATCTTCGGCCAGCCGTTCCATATTGTGCCTCTCAATGAAGGCGTGCGTTCCCGTCTGTGGGCGGAACTGCTGGCCCAATCCGGCGCGCCGCGGGACGCGGCGATCGCTTGATTGCCGGAGCCTGGTCATATAAGCGTCCTTGCAGCGCCGATTTGATCCTCAGCTTGCGGGCGCTTCTAAAAATGCAGCTAAAGAGAACCGCTAGCCCTGCATCGTCCCGCATTGCGTGAATCGTCGGCCATCTCGAACGGGGAGGGTCACATGAAATTTGCTGCCATCGCGGATGTGCACGGAAATCGTCCGGCGCTTGAAGCCGTGCTTGCCGACATTGCGGCGCTCGGTATCGACGAGGTCGTGAACCTTGGTGATCACGTCAGCGGACCGCTCGAAGCAGCGAGAACCGCGGACCTGTTGATTGAGCGCGGCTTTCCGTCGGTGCAGGGCGATCAGGACCGGATTCTCGTCGAGCTCTGGCACGCAGGCGCCTCGGCCCGCAGCGATTTTCAGCAGCTTGAGCGCAAGCACTTCGATTGGATGGCGAGCATGCCGTCCACGCTCTTATATAGAGAGCGGGTGTTCCTGTGCCACGGATCGCCGGGGAATGATGCTGCGTTCTGGCTCGACCACATCGGCGATGACGGCTGCCCGCGTCCGAGCGGGATTGATTTGATTGAGGCGGGTGCCGAAGGGATCGACGCCGAGATCATCCTGTGCGCACACACGCACATTCCAAGAGTGGTGCGTCTGAGGGATGGCCGGCTGGTCGTCAATCCCGGCAGCGTTGGATTGCCCGGCTATGACGGGAAGGTACCCGTTCCCTACGTGGTCGAAGTCGGCACGCCACACGCGTGTTACGCAATTCTGGAGCATGCCGGAGGAGGCTGGTCCGCAATGATCCGCTACGTGCCCTACGACACCACGGCCATGGCAGCACTGGCGCGGGCCAAGGGAATGCTTACTTGGGCGAGTGCAATTGCGACGGGTTGGGCGCAGCGGAAGGGGAAGTAAATCTGCCTAGGCCCGCTATTGCCGACGACCCCAAATCAGCCTTGAAGGTCGTAGCCTAACGGCTGAGCCCCAGTGGGCGCGTGCGCCTGCGGCGACTGGCCCGAAGGTTCGTCCGAGGGCCCGGTTCGAAGCTTCGGACTGTTGCGTGAGTGCAACGTTGTGCTTTTCTTTGTCTAAAGGCGCAATTTCTCGGGCCCTCAATTGAATATAGTGGGGTGATTGCCCAATCCTGGAATTGTTGCCGCCATGAATTTTGGACCGCAGAGCGCACCCAGCCGTCCCGCTTCCCCCGAACCAGGCCTCGATCGGCACGGCACGGTTCGGCAGGACAGTGGCGAGAGCCAATTTCATCTCCGGCTACGTCGCTAGGCCAAGTTCTGGATCCCCCGGATGCGAAGTGAATCGTCGGGCGCTTTCCGCGCGCGGATACACCGCGGCGCTCAACAAATTGGCGGGTCCTGTATCGAACTGGAGGCGCAGGGCCAAAGAATTCTGCTCGATCTGGGCTTGCCTCTCGACGCGGCCGAAGTCTCGGACGCCTTGCTGCCGAACGTCGATGGGATTCGCAGCGAAGATCCGGGTTTGAACGCGATCGTCATCTCGCATGGGCATGGCGATCATTGGGGATTGCTGCCGATGTGCAGGCCGGGGATTCCAGTGGTCATGGGGGCCGCAACGGCGCGCATCTTGAGCGCTGCGGCGCCATTCGTACCGAACGCCTTCGTCCCGAGCGTCTCGCAGTATCTCAGTGACCGGACTGTCCTTCAGATCGGTCCCTTCCGCATCACGCCTTTCCTCGTCGACCATTCGGCCTATGACGCCTACGCCCTCGAAATCGAGGCCTCGGGGCGTCGTTTGTTCTATAGCGGCGATGTCCGTGCTCACGGTCGAAAGGCGGCATTGTTCGAGCGGTTGGTGAGCAAGCCGCCCCGGCGCATCGACACCATGCTGATGGAAGGATCGAGCCTCGGTCGCTTGACCGAGCACGGTCGTTTCGAAAGCGAGGATGTCATCGAAGCCAGGCTGGTCGGAAATTTTGGCCAACCGGGATTCGTCCTGATCTCGGCATCGGCACAGAACATCGACCGGCTGGTCAGCATCTACCGCGCCTGCAAGCGGACCGGGCGAACGCTTCTGCTTGATCTCTATGCGATGGAGATCCTGAGAGCGACCGGCAATCCGAACCTTCCCAATATCGGTTGGCCCAACCTGTCCGTCTATGTCCCGGAATACCAACGGCGGCATATCGCCAGGAACCGGCGCTTCGACCTTCTCGAACCCTACAAGTCGGCGCGGATCTTTCGCGAGCATATCGCGGAGATCGGCGACAAGGCCGTCATGCTGTTTCGGCCCGCAATGGCACGCGATCTGGACACCGGAAATCTGTGGGACAACGCGAGGGCGGTCTGGTCCCAATGGGACGGATATTTGCAGGCCGGCCCCGGTGCGAAGCTCAGGGGCGATCTGCTGGAGCGCGGAGTCGGGCTCGAAGTCATCCATACGTCGGGGCACGCCAGCATCACCGACCTCAAACGGCTGGCGAGCGCGCTCAATCCGAACCGACTCGTGCCCATCCATACATTTCATGGCGATCGTTTCTCCGACTATTTCGCCAATGTCACGCGCCGCGAGGACGGCGAGTGGTGGGACGTCTAAGACAACTGCTTTTCAAGTCCGCAGAAAGGAATATAAATGGGCAGCGCAATCTCCGACGAATTCATCAAGGACCTGCAGGACGGAGGGCTGCTATCCGAGCTGGCGAGAAAGATTCAAAGTGACGACACGCTGATGCTGGCGCTCCGCGGTCACTACATCAACGTGTACTATCGCGGTGGGAGCATTCTGCACATCTCAGAGCAGGCCAACGGATACGTCGCGAAGTTTGACACCAACTATTTCAAGGATAAGGCCGGTGGTCCGTCTCTCGGCGCCGTTCAGGCAGCGGGGGATTGTTCCAAGTGGGTGGAGGCGCTGCCCGAACTCAAGGAGGCAATGAATTCGTATTTTGCGACCAAGCGCAAATCCGAGCGCGAATTTCAGCAGCTTGCTGCGTGGGAGAACAACAGGTCGGTCATATCGAACGACACCGAGTACTTCATCACGGACATCGAGTTTGCCGACCGCGACCAGGGCGCCAGGCTCGATATGGTCGGGCTGAAATGGCCAAGCAGCCAGCGCAAGGACGAGTCCCGGTGCAAGCCGGTCCTTGTCGAGATGAAGTACGGCACGGGATCCTATGACGGCTCTGCCGGCATCGCGAAGCACATCGCAGACCTTGAAGGGATCCTTGCCGATCCGATCAAGTGTGAAAGTCTGAACAAGACGATCGAGGATCAATTCGATCAGTTGATGAAGCTGGAGCTCGTCGATTTCACGCCGCACAAGAAATACGGCCGCGCCATTGTGTCCGGTCGGCCTGAAGTGGTCTTTCTGCTGGCGAACCACAACCCGCGCAGCAGGAAGCTCTTGAACATCGTGAACGACATCAGAGATCCCGAGCATTTTGATCTTCGTTTCTTTGCTGCGAGCTTTGCAGGTTATGGAATGCACGATGCGTGTATGCTCAAGCTCGATGAATTCCGGACGCTGCTGCAGCGCCTCGCGGGTTAGCCCGATTGCTTGCAGTTGCGTATGACGTCCGATCAAACCGCTAGCGCGTGGAGCGAAATCTGGCGCATTCATTGACGTTCGCCATCGGCGATATTCACGGGTGCTTCGACGAGCTGCTTACGCTACTTGCCGTATGCGATTTGGCGTGCCCGGAAGAGGACGCCCGGTTCATCTTCGTCGGCGATTATATCGACAGAGGACCCGATAGCGGCCGGGTCGTGGATTTCCTGATCCGGCGACAGGCGGATCAGGAGCGTCGTTTCATCTGCCTGCGCGGCAATCATGAGGAGATGCTGGTCCGCGCCGCAGACAGGCATCGCTCGGACCGCGATCTGATGAACTGGTGGGGAAATGGCGGCGAACAGACCCTCGAGAGCTACGGCGTCGATGATCCCGGCGATCTGCCTGCAGAACACCTGGCATGGTTTCGGCAGCTTCCGCTGATGCACAAGGACCGGCATCGGCTGTTCGTCCATGCGGGCATCCGGCCCGGTGTCCCGCTGTCCCTTCAGTCGCCAGAGGATTTGCTCTGGATCAGGGAGCCGTTCCTCTCATCCGCCGATGATCACGGGTTGCTGGTCGTGCACGGGCACACGCCAGTGACATCCGGGCGACCCGATCTGCGGGCCAATCGGTTGAATTTGGACACCGGCGCATGTTTTGGCGGCCCGCTGACGGCGGCGGCATTTTCGAGCCGCCGGCGTGCGCCGGTGATGTTCGCCACGAGTATGGGCGATCTCGTCCGCTTGTAGCCGGTTGCCCGCGGAGCCGCGCGAGCGTTCTCAATGGGTCTCGTGAAACCGGCTCAGGAATCCTTGCCGGATCAGGCCCCAATATGGCTTGAGCGCCGCGAACTCCCGGACATACATCTTCGGACGGCCGTCAGAACTGCACTTCGCTCGGGATGTCCTCGGCGCTGAGGCCGACGGTTTCGTAGGCCTTCAGCAGCCATTCGCGGGTCTGGCCCAGCGAGCGGTTGTAGTCGGCCCAGGCGCTGAGGAAATCCTTGTAGCGACGATCGGATTCGGCACGGATGCCGAGATTGGTCGGCAGCGTCAGGAGCGGCCGCGGGATAGCGAGCTCGCCGAGCGTCGGATTCTTCTTCAGCGTGAAGATCGAGAGCACCGCCAGCGAGACATTGCAGTCGGCGCGGCCCGTCGACACCGCGAGGATCGCCTCGTCGCGCGTCTTGAAGCCGAGGATGGTCGCCTTCGGACAATAGCGGCGCGCGATGGTCTCATGGGTCGAGCCGATGTCGACCGCGATCTTGACCTCGGGCTTGTTGAGCTCGGCCCAGGTCTGTGGCTTGGCAAAGCCCTTCTTGGTGATGACGGTGAAGGAGTGCACCAGGATCGGCGTCGAGAAGTCGATGACGAGCGAACGCTCGGGCGTCGGGTTCACGGCAAAGGCGAGGTCGATCTTGTCGGCCTGCAGATCGAGGATCTGGTTGCCCCAGGTCGATTCCAGCGTCTCGACCTTGGCGCCGAGCTTGGCCGCGATGTCGTTCGCCATGTCGATGCAGGCGCCCGACCATTGATTGGTCGCGAGGTCCTTGTGGAAATAAGGGTCCTGGCCGGCGATGACGGCGACGCGCAGCACGCCACTCTTCTTGATGCGATCGAGCGTGGAGGTCGGCGCGGTGTCGGCCCTGGCCGAAGCGGTCGCGGCCATTGCGGCGCCCGCCAGCGCCACGGTGGTGAGTGCGTCCCTGCGGTTCATGGTCAGTGCTCCCCTGGGGAATGATCAACAGCTCCGGCTCGCGGACTATTTCTGTATTCAGATCATAATGCAATATGGTATTGCGAGTTTGCCGGCGATTTGAGCGATTGGGCAAGTCGGAGCCTAGTCCGTTGGCAAAACAAGAGAAAACCCCGTGAGACCGGGCGCGGATGCCGCCGGTTTGTGGGGCCGGGATTTGAGAGGAGAAAGTCTGTGCGGGCTGTTTTCGTCGATGCCAACGACACGCTGGCCGCGGTCACCGAGAAGCTGCTGGGTACCGTCAATCTGCCTGTTAGCATCAACCGCAACCCCTCCATCAAGCCCGACGACCTGCCTGGTCTGCTCGGCGATGCCGAGATCATGATCGTGGATCATACGGCGGTGCCGACGGCAATCGCCGGGACGTGCGCCAAGCTCAAGCATGTCGTCTTCCTCGGAACCGGCGCGCGCAGCTACATGAATCCGGAGGAACTTAGCCAACGCGGCATCTCCGTCCACACCATCAAGGGCTATGGCGACACCGCGGTCGCCGAATGCGCGATCGCGCTGATGTGGGCCTCCGCGCGAAATTTCGGCGAGATGGACCGTGGCATGCGCGAAGGCAACTGGCTGCGTCGCGACGCGATGCAGCTCACCGGCAAAACGCTCGGCCTGATCGGCTTCGGCGGCATCGCCGCGGAAGCCGCGCGCATGGCGGCGGGCTGCGGCATGAAGGTGATCGCCTGGAACAGGACGCCAAAGAGCCATTCCGGCGTCGCGTTCGTCTCGCTGGAGAAGTTGCTCGCCGAAAGCCACGTCGTCTCGCTGCATCTGCTGCTCAACGACGAGACCAAGGGCTTTCTGTCGCGCGAGCGCATCGCGCAGATGCGCAAGGGCAGCATTTTGATCAACACTGCGCGCGGCGCCATCGTTGACGAGGACGCGATGCTGGACGCGCTGCGTTCGGGCCATATCGCGCATGCCGGCCTCGACGTCTTCACCGTCGAGCCGCTGCCAGCCGGTCATCCGCTCACAAAACTGCCGAACGTGACCTTGTCGGCGCATTCGGCATTCCGCACGCCGGAGGCGAGCGACAACCTTATCGGGGCCGCGCTCGATCACTGCCGCCGCATCATCGCCACCGGCAAGTGAAAGGACATCCCATGTCTAACATCACCCGCATCGACCAGAACGCCCGCCGCAGCCGCGCTTCCGTGTTCGGCGATCTCGTCTTCCTCGCCGGCCAGGTCGCGGATACCAAGACCGCCGACATCACCGAGCAGACAAAAGAGGCACTGGCCAAGGTCGACGACATGCTGGCGCGCGCCGGCACCGACAAGTCGCGCCTGCTCAGCGTCCAGGTCTGGCTCAGGACCATGGACGATTTCGACGCGATGAACGCGGTCTATGACGCCTGGGTCGTGCCGGGTAACGCACCGACCCGCGCCTGCGGCAAGGTCGAGCTCGCCGATCCCGCCTACCGCATCGAAGTGATCGCAATTGCTGCGCGTAGCTGACATGCATGCCGATGCCGGCTGCACTGTTTGCATCGGCCTTGCACCTTATGTCCGCCTGTCCTACGCCACCTCGGAACAAAACTTGCGCGAGGCCTTAAAGCGCATCGCCAAAGCCTGCAGGGAGCTGTCATGACCATTCGCAATACCCGCACCGGTGGCCAGATCCTGATCGATCAGCTCGTCGCCCAAGGCGTCGAGCGCGTCACCTGCGTGCCGGGCGAGAGCTATCTCGCGGCGCTCGACGCGCTGCATGACAGCCCGATCGACGTCATGATCTGCCGCGCCGAAGGCGGCGCCGCGATGATGGCGGAGGCCTATGGCAAGCTGACGGGCCGGCCCGGCGTCTGCTTCGTCACCCGCGGCCCCGGCGCCACCAATGCCAGCCACGGCGTCCACATCGCCATGCAGGATTCGACGCCGATGATCCTGTTCGTCGGCCAGGTCGACACCGGCATGCGCGAGCGCGAGGCGTTCCAGGAGCTCGACTACAAGGCGGTGTTCGGCTCCATGGCGAAATGGGCCGTCGAGATCGATCGTCCCGACCGCATTCCGGAGCTGGTCGCGCGCGCGTTCCGCGTCGCCATGCAGGGCCGCCCGGGTCCCGTCGTGATCGCTCTGCCGGAGAACATGCTGACCGAGACCGCCGCCGTTGCCGACGCCATGCGCATCGAGCCGGCTGCGAGCTGGCCGGCGCCCTCCGACATCGAGCGCGTCGGTGCGATGCTTGCGGGCGCCAAGGCGCCGCTGGTTATCCTCGGCGGCTCGCGCTGGACGGACGAAGCCGCCAAGAGCATCTCGCGCTTTGCCGAGCGGTTCGATCTGCCGGTCGCGACCTCGTTCCGCCGGGCCTCGCTGATCGATGCCGATCATTCGCATTATGCCGGCGATCTCGGCATCGGGCCGAGCCCGGGCCTGAAGGCGCGCAGCGACAACGCCGATGTCATCCTGCTCATCGGCGGCCGCATGTCGGAGATGCCGTCCTCGTCCTACACGCTGTTCGACATCCCGACGCCGCGGCAGAAGCTGATCCACGTGCACCCGGGCTCCGAAGAACTCGGCCGCGTCTATCAGCCGGCGCTCGCGATCCAGGCGACGCCCGCCGCTTTCGCCGCCGCCGTCGAGACGCTGAAGCCTTCAGGTGCCGTTGCCTGGAAGGGCGAGGCGGCCAAGGCCCATGCCGATTATCTCGCCTGGACCGAGAAGGCACGCGAGCTGCCGGGCACGTTCCAGTACGGCCAGGTCATGACCTGGCTGCGCGACCGGCTGCCGAAGGACGCGATCGTCTGCAACGGCGCCGGCAATTATGCCGGCTGGATCCATCGCCATCACCGCTTCCATAGCTTTGCGTCGCAGCTCGCGCCGACCTCGGGCTCGATGGGTTACGGTGTGCCGGCGGGCGTGCTGGCGAAGCGCCAATATCCGGATCGTACCGTCGTCGCCTTCGCCGGCGACGGTTGCTTCCTGATGAACGGCCAGGAGTTCGCGACCGCCGTGCAGTATGATGCGCCGCTCGTCGTCATCGTCGTGGACAATTCGCAATACGGCACCATCCGCATGCATCAGGAGCGCGACTATCCCGGCCGCGTCGTCGGCACCCAGCTCAAGAACCCTGACTTTGCGATGTACGCCAAGGCATTCGGCGGCCATGGCGAGCGCGTCGAGCGCACCGAAGAGTTCGCGCCGGCGTTCGAGCGTGCGCTCGCCTCGGGCAAGCCGTCGATCCTCCACTGCATCATCGATCCACGCGCGATCTCGGTCGGCAAGGATTTCACGCCAGCGGTGAAGGCGTAAGCCATGCCTGAAGGCCGCCACGTCGCCATTATCGGAGCCGGCGCGGTCGGCGTGATCAGCGCCATCGAGGCGCTGCGCGAGGGTCATCGCGTCACGCTGATCGATCCGGGCGAGCCCGGCGGCGAACAGGCGGCGAGCTATGGCAATGCCGGCTGGCTGTCGTCGCATTCGGTGATCCCGCCGGCCGAGCCTGGCGTCTGGAAGAAGGTGCCGGGCTATCTGATGGACCCGCTCGGGCCGCTCGCGATCCGCTGGTCGTATTTGCCTAAGGCGCTGCCCTGGCTGATCAAGTACCTGCTGTCGGGCTGGACCGCGGCGCGGGTCGAGAAGACGGCGTTCGCGCTGCGCGACCTATTGAAGGACGCGCCGCTGCTGCACCGGAAGCTGGCGGAAGAAGCGGGTGTGCCGGAACTCGTCGAGCGCAACGGCGTGATGCATGTGTTCCCGTCGCGCGGCAATTTCGACAACGATCTCGGCTGGCGCCTGCGCAGGAAGGTCGGCGTCGAGTGGCTGGAACTCGATGCCGACGAGATGCGCCAGCGCGAGCCGGACCTGCATCCGCGCTACACCTTTGGCGTTGTGGTGGAAGAGGCCGGCCGCTGCCGCGATCCCGGCGCTTATGTTGCTGCGCTCGCCAAACATGCGATTGCCAGTGGCGCCAAGCAAGTGCGGGCCAAGGCGACCGGTCTGAAGCTGTCCGGCAACAAGCTCGTGGCCGTTCTCACGGAGAGCGGCGAGATCGCTTGCGATGCTGCCGTGGTCGCGGCGGGTGCCCGCTCGAAGCAGCTCACCGCATCGGTCGGCGATCCCCTGCCGCTCGAGACCGAGCGCGGCTATCACGTCATGATCGAGAACCCGGAGTCCGGTCCGCGCAGCTCGATGATGGCCTCCGACGCCAAGATGGTGGTGAACTGGACCAACAAGGGCCTGCGCGCCGCCGGCACGGTCGAGATCGCCGGCTTAGAGGCCGCGCCGAACTGGAAGCGCGCCGAGATCCTGCGCAACCACCTCCTCGGCATGTTCCCGAAACTGCCGAAGGACATTCCGGCCTCGCGCATAAAGACCTGGTTCGGCCATCGGCCGAGCATGCCGGATGGACTTCCCTGTATCGGCCATGCGCGCGCCTCCCGCGACATCGTCTACGCCTTCGGCCACGGCCATGTCGGCCTGGTCGGCTCGGCCCGCACCGGCCGTCTCGTCGCCCAGCTCTTGAGCGGCAAGCAGCCCGAAATTCCGCTCGCGCCGTTCTCTCCAAATCGCTTCCTCTGAGATCGCACTCATGACCTATCCTGCCAACTCGCCTTCTCGTATTGCCCGTGGCGGCAAGGCCGTCTACGGCGCGCCGCTCGGCATTCTGATGCTGGAGGCGCGCTTTCCGCGTATTCCCGGCGACATGGGCAACGGCACGACCTGGCCGTTCCCCGTGCTCTATCGCGTGGTGAGCGGCGCCTCGCCGGAGAAGGTGGTGCTGAAGGGCGCGGCCGGCCTGCTGCCCGACTTCATCGACGCCGCGAAAGACCTGGTGCGGCTCGGGGCCGAAGCCATCACCACCAATTGCGGTTTCCTCTCGCTGTTCCAGAAGGAGATCGCAGCCGCCGTCGGCGTTCCCGTCGCGACCTCGTCACTGATGCAGGTGCCCTGGGTGCAGGCGACCCTGCCGCCCGGCAAGCGCGTCGGCCTCGTCACGGTGTCGGGCTCGACCCTGACGCCGGCCCATCTCGAAGGCGCCGGCGTGCCGCTCGATACGCCCCTGGTCGGCACCGAGCACGGCAAGGAGTTCTTCCGCGTCCTGATCAAGGCCGAGAAGGACGACATGGACATCGCGCAGGCCGAGCGCGACGTGGTCGAGGCCGGCAAGGAGCTCGTTGCCAAGAATCCGGACGTCGGCGCCATCGTGCTCGAATGCACCAACATGCCGCCTTATGCGGCGGCCTTGCAGGCCGAGGTTGGCTTGCCCGTTTACGACATCTATTCCATGATCACTTGGTTTCATGCTGGACTGCGCCCGCGCGCCTTTGCCTGAGTCCGGCTGTCGCAAAGCTCTGAACAAGCTCTGCTAAACTCCGGTTTGCATTGCCATTATCCACACAGCCCCGTTATATTGGGCTGTGTTCGGGCATGAATGCAGCTGATGATGAGCAACGTGGAACTGGCTTCCGACAGTATCGTCGATCGCGTCTATGAACAGCTCAAGGCGATGGCCGTGAGCTACGAGTTCAAGCCGGGCGAACGGCTCAACGAGGGCGAGTTGGCGAAACGCCTTGGCGTCAGCCGCACGCCGCTGCGCGAGGCGCTCAACCGCCTCAATACCGAAGGCTTCCTGCGCTTCACGCCGGGCAAGGGCTTCTTCTGCCGCGAGCTCGACGCGCACGAGATCTTCGATCTCTACGAGCTGCGCAAGTCGATCGAGGTCGCCTCGATCCGCCTCGCCATCAAGCGCGCCAAGGACGAGGACATCGACGCGCTCCTGAAATTCCTCGAAGCCACCGGCCCCGATCCCGGCGAGCGGTCCTCGGTGGAGCTGGTCGAGCTGGACGAGACCTTCCACGAGCGGCTGATGGGGATGTCGAACAATGCCGAGATGCTGCGCGTCTTGCGCAACGTCAATGCCCGCATCCGCTTCGTGCGCTGGATCGACATGGACCGCATCAACCGCTCCAACACCCAAGCCGAGCACCGTGCCGTCGTCGAGGGCCTGAAGGCGCGCAATGAGGAGGCCTGCGTCTCAGTGCTGGAAAAGCACATCGACCGCCGCCTTGATCGCATCACCGCCGCGATCAAGGAAGGCTACGCGCAGATCTACATGCCGGCCGCGGCAAGGCCGGCGGCGAATTGACGCCCGACAGGGCGTCCTGTTTTCGGGAGACGCACACATGAAGCTCAATGGCAAGGTTGCTGCCATCACCGGTGCGGCGCGCGGCATCGGCAAGGCCTGCGCGAAGAGGTTTTTGGACGACGGCGTCAAGGTCGTCATCTCGGACGTTGATGCCAAGGGCCTCGGCGCGACTGCCGCCGAGCTGGGACGGCCGGATGCGTTGCGCACCGTCGTCGGCAATGTCGCGAGGCGCGCGGACGTCGACCAGCTCGTTGCGACCGCCGTGAAGGAGTTCGGCCGGCTCGACATCATGGTCAACAATGCCGGTGTCGCCCGCAACCGGGACATCCTCGAGATTACCGAAGAGGAGTTCGACGAAATCATCGGCATCAATCTGAAAGGCGCGTTCTTCGGCGTGCAGGCGGCGGCGAAGCAGATGATCGCGCAAGGCGGCGGCGGGGTCATCATCAACATGTCCTCGGTGAACGCGCTGCTGGCGATCCCGGCGCTCGCGACCTACGCGATGTCGAAGGGCGGCATGAAGCAGCTGACGTCGGTCGCGGCCGTCGCGCTCGCCCCGCACAACATTCGTGTCGTCGCGGTCGGGCCGGGCACGATTTTGACCGACATGGTGGCGTCGTCGATCTACACCTCGGAGGATGCCCGCAAGACCGTGATGTCACGCACGCCGGCCGGCCGCGGCGGCGAGCCGAGCGAGGTAGCCTCGGTCGTGGCGTTCCTTGCCAGCGACGATGCGTCCTACATCACCGGGCAGACGATCTATCCGGATGGCGGCCGGCTGATCCTGAACTACACGGTGCCGGTGAAGGAGAAGTAGGATACCACATTTTCCGCTGTCATCGCCCGGCTTGACCGGGCGATCCAGTACGTCGAGACGACGCGGCTAGAATCGAGAAGCTGCGGCGTACTGGATGCCCCGCCGGAGCCTGTCATCGGGCTCGCCGAAGGCGAGACCCGGTGGCGGGGCATGACACTTGTTGTTAAGCGGGCAGTTTGCCCTTCACTCCGCCGCGACCGTCATCCCGTGGCCCAGCCGCTTCGAGATGGCGCCGGCGCAGTCGCGTAGCGCATGCGCGATCGGGCTGTCCCAACGTGCATCGAACGTTCCCTCGGGCCCCATCGCTGTGATGACCAGCGCGACATGACCGGCATGGTCGAACACCGGCGCGGAGAACGCGTTGACGCCGGGCAGGGGATCGCCGAGCGCGCGGGCGAGGCCGTGCTTGCGCACCTCGGCGAGCATGTCGGCGACCTTCGCGCCTTTCACGGCCCGCTTCGGATTGTAGCCGACGCCATGGCGGTCGAGGCCGCTTTCGAGCGCGGCATTGATCGTCTTCTCCGGCAGGAAGGCCGCAAACGCGCGGCCCGTTGCGGTTTCCAGTAGCGCCATCACCGAGCCGGCCCGCATCACGATATGCACGGGCTGGCCCGGTTCTTCGAGCTGCACCACGGTCGGACCATGCGTGCCCCAGACCGCCAGCGAGACCGCGTGTCCGATCTGGCTCGCAAGCGCGGCGATCTTCGGCCCTGCAATGCGCACGCCGGAGAGGCGGCGCAGGCTGATTAGCCCCAGCTCCAGCGCCAAAGCGCCGATCTCGTAGCGGCCGGTGGTCTCGTCCTGCTCGATCAGCCCGATGCGCGAAAAACTGGCGAGATAGGGATGCGCCTTGGCCGGCGTCATGCCGGCCTCGCGCGCGAGATCGCGCAGCATCATCGGCTCGCCGCTGCGGGCAAGCGCCCGGAGCAATTCTCCGCCGACCTCGATCGACTGGATGCCGCGGCTTTCTCTCTTCATGCGTCTCCAGGTGTTGGCTTACGCCGCGTCGCGCCTCGTGGCGCTGTCGGCGAGATGACGGCCGGCAATGTAGCCGAAGGTCAGCGCCGGCCCAAGCGTGATGCCGGCCCCGGGATAATTGCCGCCCATGATGCTCGCCATATCGTTGCCGGCGGCATAGAGACCGGGGATTACCCGGCCCTCGGCGTCGAGCGCCCGCGCGTTCTCGTCGGTGACGATGCCGGCATAAGTGCCGAGATCGCCGATCACCATCTTGATGGCGTAGAACGGGCCGTTCTCGACCGGCGCGACACAGGGGTTGGGGCCGTGCAGCGCGTCACCCTGATAACGGTTGTAGGCCTTCGAGCCCTTGCCGAAAGCGGAGTCCTGGCCTGGCGCCGCGGTCGCGTTGAACTGCTTGACCGTCTCTGTGAAGGCTTTCGCATCGATGCCGGCCTTTGCGGCGAGCGCCTCCAGCGTGTCGCCGCGCATGAGGTAACCGGTATTGAGGTGATGACCCAGCGGCATCGGGAAGGGGGGCACGCAGCCGAGGCCATATTTGCGCAGCGTCCGGTGATCGCAGACGAGATACGCAGCGATCTCCTCGCCGGGCTTTGCGGCCTTGATCATGGCCTGGACGAAGTCGTGATAGGAATTGCCTTCGTTGGCAAAGCGCTTGCCGTCGCGCATCACCGCGATCACGCCGGGCTTGGCGCGGTCGATGAAGTGCGGCATCACGCCCTTCGATCCATCCTTGCGCGTGGTCAGCGACACCGGGACCCAGGCCGCCGCGTTCGGCAGGCGATCCTCGATATGCCCGCCGGCGCTCTCGGCAAGCCGCAGGCCGTCGCCGGTGTTGCCGGTGGGACCCGGCGAGAAATGTTCGTTGCCGGTCGGTGCGTGCGGGAACATCTTCTTGCGCCGTTCGACATCGTGCGGGAAGCCGCCGCAGGCGAGCACGACGCCCTGCCGCGCGCGGACGCGCACATTGCGTCCTTCGCGCGAGACGATGGCGCCGGTCACTGCACCGCTCTCGACCGTCAGCTCGCGCATCGGCGAGGACAGCCACATCGGAATCTTCAAATCCTGTGCGGACTTCGCGAGGCGTCCCGCGAGGGCATTGCCGTTGGTCAAGGTCATGCCGCGGCCGTATCGGAGCACGTCCATCAGGTGCCGCGACAGGCGCTTGGCGACGTAGACCGCCGAAGTCAGCGATTTCGTCACGCGCATGAAATGGATGATCTCCTTGCCGCTTCCGAGCATCATGCCGAACACGGTGAGCTCGGGCAGCGGCATGCCGAGCGTCTTGATCTGGTCGCCAAGCTCGCGGCCGTCGAATGGGCGCGTCACCATGGAGCGGCCGCCCTGCGCGCCGCCGGGGGCTTCGGCGTGGTAGTCCGGGAACACCAGCGGCATGTCGAAGCGCAGCGCGGTCTTGGTGGTGAAGAAATCGACAGCTTCAGGTCCGGCGTTCAGGAAGGCGTCGACGCGCGCGGCGTCGTAATTGTTGCCGGCCTCGTGCCGCAAGTAAGTGCGGGCCTGCTCCGGCGTCTCCTCGATGCCATAGGCTTTCGCCAGCGAGGTTCCGGGTATCCACAGCCAGCCGCCGGAGCGGGCGGTGGTGCCGCCGAAGCGCGGCTCCTTCTCGACGATCAGCACGTCGAGCCCGCGATAGCGTGCGGTGATCGCGGCCGACATGCCGGAGCAACCCGATCCGGCCACGAGCACGTCGCACTCGTAAGTCTCAACTGCGTTGTGCTCGCTGCCGGTCATCGCTCACCTCACTTCTTCAGGAGCGGACATTTGGATTCGGAGACCGGGCGGAAGGCGTCCTCGCCCTTCACGGTCTTGACGATATCCAGATAATCCCACGGTTCCTTCGACTGCTCGGGCGACTTCACCTTGGCGAGATACATGTCGCGAATGACGCGGCCGTCCTCGCGCAACTTGCCGCCATGGACGAAGATATCCTCGATCGGCAGTTCGCGCATCTTGGCCATCACCTTGGCGGGATCGTCGGTGCCTGCGGCCTTGATCGCCTTCAAATAGTGCAGCACCGAGCCGTAGACGCCGGTCTGGATCATGGTCGGCATCACCTTGGTGCGCTCGTAGAATTTTTTCGACCAGGCCCGCGTCGCCTCGTCCATGTTCCAGTAGGAGGCCGTGGTCATGTAGGTGCCCTGCGCGGCCTTCAGGCCGATCGCGTGCACGTCGGTGTCGAACATCAACAGGCCGACCAGCTTCTGGCCGCCCTGGACGAGGCCGAACTCGCCGGACTGCTTGATGGCGTTGTCGGTGTCCTGGCCGGCATTGGCGAAGGCGACCACGTCGGATTTCGAGCTCTGGGCCTGCAGCGCGAAGGAGGAGAAGTCGGCGGTGTTGGTCGGGTGTTTCACGCCGCCGAGCACCTTGCCGCCCATCTCGTTGATGAAACGCGTCGCATCCCTCTCGAGCTGCTGGCCGAAGGCGTAGTCGGCAGTGATGAAGTACCAGGACTTGCCGCCTTCCTTGATCACGGCGGAGGCCGTGACCTTCGACAGCGCATAGGTGTCGTAGGTGAAATGCACGGTGTTCGGGCTGCACAGCTCGTCGGTCAGCGAGCTAGCGCCGGGGCCCGAGAGCAGGGCGATCTTATTGCGCTCGCGCACCATGTTGTGCACGGCGATGGCGATGCCGGAATTGGGGATGTCGACGACGGCGTCGACCTTGCCGTTGTCGAACCAGCCGCGCACGATCTGCACGCCGACATCGGTCTTCATCTGGTGATCGGCGCTGATGATCTCGATCGGCTTGCCGAGCACCGTCGGCCCGAACTCCTCCACCGCCATCCTGGCCGCCTCGACCGAGCCCGGCCCGCTGTTGTCGCGGCCCCAGCTCGACAGATCCGTCAGCACGCCGATCCGCACCGCGTCATCGGAAACTTGCGCGCGCGCAACAATGGTCATGGCAGCCGAAGTCATGGCCGTGAGCATGGCGCAGGCCAAAAACCCTCTCATCGTCGTTCCCTCACATTTGTGGGCCGCTTGGCGCGGCGGGTTGTTCTGGCGGCAAATTAGATATTGGCGAATTAGTTTGTCAATGGCGAATAAGAGGGCTGCGGTGAGTTCCACGGGGCTGGGGCTGAGAGCGGTGAGTTGGAATGTCGGTGCTGTCGTCCTGGCGAAAGCCAGGACCCATAACCACAAGGGGCTGTTGTTTCGGACGCTTTGGCCAGAGCGCGTGTTTGATAACGCTGACCGGAGTAATGGGTCCTGGCTTTCGCCGGGACGACGATGAGGGGGCTGAATGAACAACTGTCTCGCCACCGTCATTGCGAGCGCAGCGAAGCAATCCAGAATCTGTCCGCGGAAGCAGTCTGGATTGCTTCGTCGCAAGGGCTCCTCGCAATGACGGGTGTGGGAGCAGCGCCGCGCAAATCTCGCGTTGTTATTCTGTGAGAGCTTCCACCTCCGCAGGTTGCAACCCTCCCTGCGATTGGCCATGATGCCCTCCGGAATTCTTTGGGGCATGGCATGACGGCAGCAACGGGGGTCGCCGCGGCGACGGAGAGATCGACGACGGCGCATGTGGTGTGGGCGAGCGCGCTCGGCACCGCGATCGAGTGGTACGACTTCCTGATCTACGGCACGGCCGCGGCACTCGTCTTCAACAAGCTGTTCTTTCCGAGCTTCGACCCGTTCGTCGGCACCCTGGTCGCGTTCTCCACCTATGCGGTCGGCTTCGTGGCGCGGCCGATCGGCGGGGCGATCATCGGGCATTACGGCGACCGGCTCGGCCGCAAGACGATGCTGGTTGCGACTATGATCGCGATGGGGCTCGGCACCTTCCTGATCGGCTGCCTGCCGACCTACAGCCAGATCGGCGTCTGGGCGCCGATCCTGTTGATCGCCTTGCGCTTCGTCCAGGGCATCGGGCTCGGCGGCGAGTGGAGCGGCGCGGTCGTGATGGTGATCGAGCACGCCGGCAACCGCCGCGGCTTCTATGGCAGCCTGGTGCAGATCGGTTTCCCCGTCGGCGTTGCCGCCTCCACAGGCATCTTCGGCTTGATGACGAAGCTGCCCGAGGCCGATTTCCTGAGCTGGGGCTGGCGCGTGCCGTTCTGGATCAGCATCCTGCTGGTCGGCGTCGGCTTCATCGTGCGGCTGAGGCTGGCCGAGACGCCGCACTTCAAGGGGGTGGTCGAGCGCAAGGAGGTGCTGGCACAGCCCGTGCTGGAAGTGCTTCGCCGCGACTGGCGCAGCTTTCTGCTGGCGATCGGCATCACGGTGTCCGAGGTGGGGCTCGCATATCTCCTCACCGTCTTCACCGTGGTCTACGCCACGACGAAGCTCGGCCTGCCGCGGCAGGTGATCCTGGATGCGGTGGTCTATGCCGCGATCGTCGAGTTCGCGACGCTGCCGCTCGCCGGCTGGCTGTCCGATATCTTTGGCCGCAAGGCGCTGTATCTCGCTGGCGGCGTGTTCTCGGTGGCGCTGGCGTTTCCGTTGTTCTGGTTCCTCGACACAAAAGAGCCGGCAATGATCACGCTCGCGCTCGTCGTCACGATGACGCTGACCCATGCGCTGCTGTTCGGCCCAAAGGCCGCCTTCATGCCGGAATTGTTCCGCACCCAGGTGCGCTACAGCGGCGCATCGCTCGGCGCCAACGTCGCGGCGGCGCTGAGCGGCGGCTTCTCGCCGCTGATCGCAACCGCGCTGCTGGCGTGGGCGGGATCGTACTGGGCCGTGTCGGTCTACATCATCGCGCTCTCGATCATCACCATCGTCGCGACCTTGCTGGCGCCGGAGACAGCGCGCGAAGATCTGAAATAGCAGCTTGCATCAGCGACAGGCCGCGGCGTCCGGCATCACCAGGAAGGTGATGCTGGCCGGTGGCATCCGGAGCCGGCCTGCTGGTGCTGCACGGGCCGCAAGGCGCGGCAGGTCGTCGTTGGCGGTCAATCTCAGGGGCTCGCCATTCAACCGGACGGTCGCGCTTTGCAGGCGATCAGCTTGCAGCGTGTAGCGCTCGGCAGCGCCTGCCAGTGTCACGAGGTGCGGTGCGTTCCGCGAATTGTTGATGAGGAGCACGGATACGGCACCCTTCGTCGCTGGATGACAATGCGCGTAGATGTGAAGGCCGGGCATCGGGGCAGTGCCGACCTCGAGCACAATCGAGCCCATCAGGCGCCGCCACAGCAAGGCGGCCCAATAGTTCGGCCGTGGACGAAACGATCGCTCGTCGAGCAAGCCGTAGTCGCTGGCCGCGAGCGTGTTGTGCATCACCACCTGCACGCCGGCTTTTGCCAGACGGCCGAGCTGGTCGAGATAGCGGAACGTGTCGAGGAAGGTCGCATCCCCAGGATTGCCGCCGCAGGCGGCGTCCGCCGTTTCCGTCAGCCAGATCGGCCTACCCGGCTCGAACGCGTCGCGCAGCGCACGGTAGGTGGCGAGCGTCGCGTCGGTGCGCGCCAGCCAGTCTTCCGACAGCGCCTGCATCGGGTCGTCATGGACGCCGCAGCGGGGCGAGAGCGTGTTGTAGTGATGATAGGAGAAGCGATCGAGACCCGGTCCCATTGCCGCGAGCAGATCGCGCGTGCGGATGCCGCTGGCTGACGGAGACGGGGAGTCGCCGACGGAGCCGGGGCCGAGGATCAACGTCTCCGGGGACGAACCCCGGATCCATGCGCGGAAGATCCCGAAGTCGCGGCCATAAGCCTCTGCATCATATCCCGGCGGCGCGCCATTGTTCGCCGCAAGCGTCGGCTCGTTCATGAACTCGGCGGCGGCGATGCGGCCGCCGAGTGAGCGCGTGGCATCGATGAGGCGCTGCGCCTGGTCCGGCATCCACACGCCATTTGCGTCGCGGCTGCCGGGGCTGACCGCAAAGGACGTCACGATCTCCGCATCGGCGGCGCGGGCGAAGTCGATGACGCCGCGCCATTGCGCGCGGCTGAGCACGGTGTTGAAGCCGGCAGGCGGAGCGGCCGGCGCGCTTTCGGTATCCGCAACATAGGTCGCGTTCGCCCAGCTGCCGCTAATGCGGACATAGGCCGGCGACAGCGCGGCTGCGAGCTTGCGCAGGCGAGCGTTGGCGAGATCGATCGGAGGCCTGTCGCTGTAGCGATCGCGCTGCATTCCGCCTTGCGCGTAAGGCTTCCAGAAACGTCCGCCCGTCACCTCCACCATCTCGACATTGTAGGATTGGAAGCGCGCGTCGATCGTGCCGATCGCCTTCATGCGCCACGGCGCGATCACGACTTCGCTCGCGCACGCTGCGCCACCTGTCGCCGCGACGAGCAATGCGGCGCCGATCATGGTGACGATGCGGATGCATCGTCCAGTCGCCGGCCTTGTATACACGCCCTGACGCCTTCTTATGCGCGCTGCCAAAAGCAAATGCAGCGGTCTGATCCATTAGCCGCGTTTATATCGCGAATTTTTACTTCCAATTTTACTTCGCAAAATCCCGCCCCTAGCCTCGCGCGCAACTGACCACATCCGCAGCCGGTCAATGGCGATCGGGGCGAGCGTTCATCGTAACCAATGAGGGTTGCCATGTCTGACAGGATTAAGGGGACATCGACTTCCGATCCGGCGGGAACGGAAGCGACGCTTACGAAAAAGCTGAGCCGGCGCATGCTGTTGAAGGGGGCGGCCGCCGTTGCGGGCGCGGCCGCAGGGTCGGACGCGATCCGCGGATTCCCGACCATCTGGGCGCAGGAGATCAAGGACATCGAGCTCCGCCATGTCGGCGTCTCCTATTCGGTGGTGAAGGCGATCGGCGACCAGGCCGCCAAGGATCTCGGCTTCAAGGTGACGATGCAGAACCTCGATACCTCCGCCGCCATCAACCGCTTCATAAGCCAGCCTAATACGGTCGACATCGCCGACCTCGAGGGCTGGCAGGCCAAGCTGGCGGCCAAGCGCGGCGTGATCCAGGGCATCGAGGTCAAGAAGGTCAAGGAGTTCGACAACATCCTGCCGATCTTCACCAAGGGCGAGATCGACGGCCACAAGATCCCGCGCCAGGGCATCTCGCCCTATGAAGCCATGTACATCGCCAAGCCCGACGCGACCGACCTCAACGACGGCGTCACCGAATGGGCGACCTTCCTGCCGCAGGTCTACAACGCCGACTCCATCGGCTACCGCCCCGACCTCGTCGGCCATGAAGTGACCGAGTGGAAGGACCTGATCGATCCCAAGTTCAAGGGCAAGGCCGCGATCCTCGACGTGCCCGCGATCGGCATCATGGACGCCGCGCTCTGCTTCGAGAGCGCCGGGCTGATCAAGTACGGCAACAAGGGCAACATGACCAAGGAGGAGATCGACTTCACCTGCAACAAGCTGATCGAGCTGAAGAAGCAGGGCCAGTTCCGCGCGACCTGGACCACCTTCGACCAGTCGGTGCAGCTGATGGCGGCGGGCGAGGTCATCATCCAGTCGATGTGGTCGCCGGCGGTCGCCGCTGTCCGCGTCAAGGAAATCCCCTGCGTCTACGCGCCCGTCAACGTCAAGAACGGCAAGGAAGGCTATCGCGGCTGGTGCAACGGCATGGGCCTGATGAAGCATCTCTCCGGCAAGAAGCTGGATGCGGCCTACGAATATCTCAACTGGTACCTCTCGGGCTGGCAGGGCGGCTTCGTCGCGCGCTACGGCTACTACAGCCCGGTGCCCTCGACCGCGAAGAAATTCCTTACGCCCGCGGAATGGGCGTTCTGGTACGAAGGCCAGCCCGCGCCCGAGGTAGTCAACGATCCCTACGGCGTTGCGATGGAGAAGGCCGGCACCAAGCGTGACGGCGGCTCGTTCCTCGACCGCGTCAAGAACATCTCGTGCTGGAACACGCTGATGGACGAGGCCGCCTACATGAACAAGCGCTGGAACGACTTCAAGGTGGCGTAAAACCTGGTTTCCCTGACGAAAGGCGCCGGCGCGGCGACGCGCCGGCGGATGAGATTGACGTCGAGGCGTTCGCTCACATGCAGCCAAGTCCAGCTCAAAGTCCAACTTCATCGCGATCCAATCTGGCCGGCTGGCTCTACGTCTCGCCGCTGGTCCTGGTGCTCGTGCCGTTCTTCGTGGCGCCGATGCTGGTGGTGCTGGCCGCGAGCTTCTTCGCTACCGACGGCTTTGGCGGGCTGACGCCGGGCTTCACGCTGGCGAGCTATGTCGAGGTGCTGCATTCGGCGCTGACGCTGAAGCTGTATCTGGCGACGATCAAGTTCACGGTGCTGACCTGGATTTTTACGCTGATCATCGGCTTCTTCGTCGCCTACTTCCTGGTGTTCCACGTCCGCAACCAGCTGCTCGCGATCGGCCTGTTCCTGCTGTGTACGGTGCCGTTCTGGACCTCGAACATCATCCGGATGATTTCCTGGATCCCGCTGCTTGGCAAAGAAGGGCTGATCAACCAGGCGCTGCTTGGAATGGGCGTGATCCGCCAGCCGCTGGAGGTGCTGCTGTTCTCCGACCTCGCGGTGGTGATCGCCTACGTCCACCAGCTCACGATCTTCATGATCGTGCCGATCTTCAATTCCATGGCGCGGATCGACAAGAAGCTGATCGAGGCCGCGATCGACGCCGGTGCCAGCCGTTTCGACATCATGCGCCTGATCGTGGTGCCGATGTCCAAGAGCGGCATCGCGCTCGGCACCATCTTCGTGGTCTCGATCGTGATGGGCGACTTCTTCGTGGTCAAGGTGATGTCCGGTGGCGGTTCGGCCTCTGTGGTCAGCGCCTTCTACGAGGACGTCGGCGTGCTGCAATATCCGACCGCAGCGGCGAGCGCCGTGCTGCTGACCTTGGTGCTGGTCGCGATCGTCTCGCTGATCCTGCGCACCGTCGACATCAGGCAGGAGATCACGCGATGAGCGCGGTTCTCGCCGACATGCCCGACGCGGTTGCGCCAGCGACCACCAAGGCGATCGCGCCGAGCAAGGGTGGTCGCCCCTGGACGTTCTACGTGCTGGCGGCGCTGTTCACGTTCTATGTGCTCGCGCTCTACGGCCCGATGTTCTGCATCTACGTCCTGTCGTTCCAGGACATTCGCGGCGGCCTCGTGTTCCCGATGAAGGGCCAGTCGCTGCACTGGTTCGTCGATCTCTTCACCCAGGTGCGGACCGGTGACGTCAAGGGATCGTTCGATCGCTCGATCAAGCTCGCGGTCATCGTCACCGGCATCACGGTGGTGGTGTCGTTCCTCGCCGGGCTCGGTTTCCGCAAGCGCTTCCGCGGCGATACTGTCGTCTTCTACATGATGATCGGCAGCCTGGTCGCACCCGGCCTCGTGCTCGGCCTCGGCACGGGATTGCTGTTCCAGGCGCTCGGGCTGAATGCCAGCTGGTACACCTCGGCGCTCGGCGCGCAGCTGTCCTGGACGCTGCCGTTCGGTGTGCTGGTGATGTTCGCGGTGATGTCGCGCTTCAACCATGTCTGGGAGGAGGCTGCCTACGATCTCGGCGCCAGCCGCTGGCAGTCGATCCGGCTGGTGATGATCCCGGTGCTGGCGCCGGGCCTCGTCGCGGTCGCTCTGTTCGGCTTCACATTGTCTTATGACGAGTTCGCCCGCAGCCTCCAGACCGCGGGCTCGCTCAACACGCTGCCGCTGGAAATCTGGAGCATGACGCTGAACGTCACCTCGCCCTCGCTCTACGCGCTGGGCACCGTGACGACCATCGTCTCCTTCATCGTCATCGGTGCCAGCCTCGGCACCATCGTGCTGATCCAGAAGAAGCGCGGCAGCAGGTCCAAAGGTTGAGCTGGGAATGAAGAACGATCGTGGCGATATCGAACTGGCAGGCGTCTGCAAGAGCTTTGACGGCGCGACCTACGTCGTCGACGGCGTCAACCTGAAGATCGCGGACGGTGCCTATTGCTGCTTCATCGGTCCCTCCGGCTGCGGCAAGACCACGATCCTGCGCATGATTGCAGGCCATGAGGACCCGACTGCCGGCGAGATCGTCATCGGCGGCCAGAACGTCGTCGGACTCGCGCCGGTGCAGCGCCGCACCGCGATGATGTTCCAGTCCTACGCGCTGTTCCCGCACCTCACCGTGCGCGAGAACATCGCCTTCGCGCTGCGCGTGCGCGGCATGTCCAAGACCGACCGTCTGCGCGCGGCCGACGCCATGATCGAGAAGGTGCGGCTATCGCAATTCGCCGACCGCCTGCCGGCCCAGCTCTCCGGCGGCCAGCAGCAGCGCGTCGCGCTGGCGCGGGCCGCGATTACCGAGCCGCGCGTGCTGCTGCTCGACGAGCCGCTGTCCGCGCTCGACGAGCAACTCCGGGTCCAGATGCGGCAGGAGCTCAGGCGGATGCAGCGGGAGCTCGGCATCACCTTCATCCACGTCACCCACACCCAGCTCGAGGCGATCGCGCTCGCGGACCTCGTCGTGGTGATGGAGCAGGGCAAGATCAAGCAGGCGGGCCCGGCGCGCGACGTCTACGCTCATCCGCACGACCGCTACGTTGCGGAGTTCATGGGTGGGCAGAACGTGCTGTCGGGGCGGGTCGAGAAAGTGAACGGCGCGAGCTTCACGCTGGCGCAGGCCGCGCCTGATGGCATCGAGGTGCCGCTTCAGGCGCGCCCGACCGTCAGCGTCGGGGACAAGGTCGATATCGCCGTGCGCCGCGACGACGTCGCGCTGGTGAGGCCCGGCAAGGATCTGCCGCCGGGCTGCACCACGTCGCTGCCGAGCCGCGTGCTCGCAATCGAATACCAGGGCTATTTCGTCAAGGTCATGCTCGACACCGTGCCGGACGACGAGTTCGTCGCCTATGTGCCGGAAAAGACCTTCTTCGCAGATCCCTTCACCGTCGGCGATGTCGTGATGGCCACATGGGCCACCGGCAGCGCGCTTCCACTCGCCTGAAGACCCGTCGCGCACAGGAGTATCATCGTGCAGATATCCTTCACTCTCAACGGTCGGCCAACCACTGTCGATGTCGAGCCGGCAACGCTCGTCGCCGAGCTCTTGCGCGAGCAGCTTGATCTCACCGGCACGCATATCGGCTGCGACACCAGCCAGTGCGGCGCCTGCGTGGTGCACCTCGATGGTCTTCCGGTGAAGAGCTGCACGTTGCTGGTGCCAGCGCTCGATGGCGCGAGCCTGCTCACCATCGAAGGTCTGCAAGGCGCGCCGGGCTCCAACCGGATGCATCTGATGCAGGAGGCGTTTCGCGAGCACCATGGCCTGCAATGCGGCTTCTGCACGCCGGGCATGCTGATGACGGCCGTGGCGCTCGCGACCGAGAAGCCGGACCTGACGGAGGCCGATGTCCGTCATGGCCTCGAAGGCAACATCTGCCGCTGCACCGGCTACCAGAACATCGTCGTCTCGGTCATGGCTGGAGCTGCCGCCATGAACGCGGCCAAGGGAGAGTGACCATGGGCAATGTGATCGGCATCGGCGCCGCACCGAAGCGGAAAGAGGACCAGCGTTTCCTCACCGGACGCGGCAACTACGTCTCCGACATCAAGCGTCCGGGCATGACGGCTGGTGTGTTCGTGCGCTCGCCGCACGGCCACGCGGTGCTGCGCGGCATCGACAAGAGTGCGGCGCTGGCTTCGCCCGGCGTCATTGCTGTGCTGACCGGCGACGATGTCGCCGACGATGGACTGGGCTCGCTGCCCTGCGGTTGGGGCATCACGGACGCCAAGGGCGTGCCGATGAAGGAGCCGCCGTTCCCGATGCTGGCGCAGGACAAGGTGCGCTTCGTCGGTGACATGGTGGCTTTCGTCATCGCAGAAACTCCGGAGCGGGCCAATGCGGGTGCCGAGCTCTTGAAGATCGACTATGAGGTGCTGCCCTCCGTGGTTGGCGTGCTGGAAGCGGTGCGGCCTGATGCGCCGCAGCTGTTCGACGACGTGCCGAACAACATCTGCTGCGACTGGGAGCTCGGCGACAAGGCCGCGGTCGAATCCGCCTTCAAGAAAGCGGCGCATGTCGCAAAGCTGAGCCTCGTCAACAACCGCTTGATCGGCAACCCCATGGAGCCGCGTGCGGCGATCGCCGAATACGAGCCGGGCACCGATCGCTTCACGCTGTGGACCACCAGCCAGTTTCCCCATGTCGTGCGCTTCCTGATGGGTGCGCTGGTGCTCAACATTCCCCAGCACAAGCTGCGCGTGGTCGCGCCCGATGTCGGCGGCGGGTTTGGCGTCAAGCAGTTCCATTACGGCGAGGAGGCCGTGATCACCTGGGCCGCCAAGCGCGTGCGGCGGCCGGTGAAATGGGTCGCGAGCCGCTCGGAGGGCTATGTTTCCGACCGCCACGGCCGCGATCACGTTACCGAGGCCGAGCTCGCACTCGACGAGACCGGAAAATTCCTCGCCTTCCGCGTCAACACGCTCGCCAATATGGGCGGTTATCTCTCGACCTTCGGGCCGAACATCCCCACCAATCTTTATGGACCGCTGCTCGGCGGCGTCTACACCACGCCCGCGATCTACTGCAATGTGAAGGTGGTCTTCACCAACACCGTTCCGGTCGATGCCTATCGCGGCGCGGGCCGGCCCGAGGCGACCTTCGTGCTGGAGCGCATCGTCGATGTTGCAGCGAGCGAGATGGGAATCGACCGCGTCGAACTCCGCCGCCGCAACATGATCCCGAAGGAGGCCTATCCGTATCAGACGCCGGTGCTGGTGCAGTACGATTCCGGCGATCCCATGGGCTGTCTCGACGGGGCGCTGGTCGCGGCGGACGTCAAGAACTTTGGCGTGCGCAAGGCGGCCTCGGCCAGCAAAGGCAAATTCCGAGGGCTCGGTTACTCCACCTATGTCGAGGCTTGCGGTCTTGCGCCGTCGCGCTTCGCCGGGCGGTTAGGGGCGCGCGGCGGCCTTTATGAAAGCGCGACGGTGCGGGTGCATCCGACCGGTCAGGTGACGGTCATGATCGGCACCCACAATCACGGCCAGGGCCACGAGACCACCTTCGCGCAGATCGTCTCGGATAAGCTCGGCGTCGCCTTCGAGAACGTCGATATCGTGTTCGGCGACACCGATCGCGTGCAGTTCGGCATGGGCACCTATGGCTCGCGCTCGCTGGTCGTCGGCGGCGCCGCGCTGTCGAAGGCGACCGATAAGGTGATCGTCAAAGGCAAGAAGATCGCCGCGCATCTGCTCGAAGCTTCGGAAGCCGACATCCAGTTCGAAGCCGGCAAGTTTTCCGTCGCCGGCACGGACCGCATCAAGACCTTCGAGGAGATCGCGGGCGCCGCTTACGTGCCGCACAATTATCCGCTCGAGGTGCTGGAGCCGGGGCTGGAGGAGCAGGCCTATTACGACCCCGTCAACTTCACCTATCCCGGCGGCTGCCACATCGCCGAGGTCGAGGTCGATCCGGAGACCGGCACGGTGACGCTGGTCAATTACACCGCCGTCGACGACGTCGGCACGGTCATCAACCCAATGATCGTGGAGGGCCAATTGCACGGCGGCATCGTGCAGGGCGTCGGCCAGGCGCTGTTCGAGAACGCGGTCTATGACGAAGGTTCCGGCCAACTACTGTCGGGTTCGCTGATGGATTACTGCATGCCGCGCGCCGACCATCTGCCGATGATGAAGGTCGCGACCCATTCGACGCTGTGCACGCACACGCCGATGGGCGTGAAGGGCTGCGGCGAGGTCGGCACCATCGGCTCGCCTGCCGCCGTCATCAACGCGGTCGTCGACGCGCTCTCGCATCTCGGCGTCACCCATGTCGACATGCCGGCGACCCCGAACCGGATCTGGCGACTGCTGCAGAACGCGTCGCTGCCGGTCGCTGCGGAATAGGGAGGATAACAATGAAGCCATTTTCCTATCACCAGCCGGACCAGATTCCGGATGCGGCCAAGCTCCTGACCTCGATCGAGGACAGCAAGCTGGTTGCCGGCGGCATGACGCTGATCCCGACGCTGAAGCAACGGCTGGCCAGTCCGCCCGCGCTGGTCGATCTGTCGAAGCTCGGCTCGCTGAAGGGTATCACCGACGACGGCGCTACCATCACCATTGGGGCGATGACGCCACATGCTGTGGTGGCGGCCTCGAAGCTGGTACAGACAAAGATTCCCGGGCTCGCCGAGCTGGCATCGATGATCGGCGATCCCGCCGTGCGCAGCCGCGGCACCATCGGCGGCTCGGTTGCCAACAACGATCCGGCGGCGGACTATCCGGCCGGCGTGCTCGGCCTCGGTGCGACTATTCTCACCAGCACGCGTGAGATCGCTGCCGACAAGTTCTTCCTTGGGCTGTTCGAGACGGCGCTTGAACCAGGCGAGATCATCACCGCGATCCGCTTTCCGGTGCCGCTGAGGGCGGGTTACGCAAAGTTCAAGGCGCCGGCCTCGCGCTACGCGCTGGTCGGTGTGTTCGTCGCGAAATTCGCCGATGGCGTCCGCGTCGCCGTCACCGGCGCGGGGCCGGGCGTGTTCCGCGTACCACCGATGGAGGCGGCGCTGTCCGGCAATTTCGATCCTTCCGCGATCGCGGCGATCAAGATCGACAACGACGGCCTCACCTCCGACATCCACGCCGAAGCCGATTACCGTGCACACCTCGTCACGGTGATGGCCAAGCGCGCCGTCGACGTGGCGCTCAGCTAGTTCTTTAGGGTTGATGATGACTGATGGTTCCGGCCGAACGGCCTTCCCGCCGGCGCCGACTGGTCTTGGCGCGCTCTCTGCAACCGAGATCATGGCCGGCTACCGGCGCAAGGCGTTCACCCCGCGCGATGTCGTCGACGACACCATCGCAGCGCTCGAGGCAACGAACGAGGCCTGCAATGCGGTGGTGACGCCGATGTACGAGCAGGCGAGGGCGGAGGCCGACCGGCTCACCAGGGAGATGCGTGCGGGTGAGGCCAAGGGTCCGCTTGCCGGCGTGCCTGTCACGATCAAGGATCTCGTCTTTGTCGCGGGCGTGCCCGCTTATGCCGGCTCGCCCATGAACAAGGCGTTCGTGCCCGATGTCGATGCCGCCGTGGTGTCGGCGCTGAAGGCGTCCGGTGCGATCATCACGTGCAAGACCACCACCTGCGAGTCCGGCTACAAGCTGACGGCAGACAGTCCGGTCACCGGCACGACGCGCAATCCCTGGAATCCCGGCCGCACCAGCGGCGGCTCGAGCGGCGGCGCGGCAGCTGGCGTTGCCGCCGGTTGCGGGCCGATCGCGATCGGCACCGATGGCGTCGGCTCGATCCGCGTGCCGTCGTCCTTCTGCGGCGTGTTCGGGCTGAAGCCGACCTTTGGCCTCGTGCCGCGCTCGCCCGGCTTCTCGCCGCCGTCCTGGGCATCGCTCGCCCATACCGGGCCGATCACGCGCACGGTGGCGGACGCCGCGCTCACGCTGGAGATCATCGCGGGTTACGATCTGCGCGATGCCGCAAGTCTGCCCGTGCCGCCGCGCCGCTTCAACACCAACGCCGCGCCGTTGAACGGAATCCGTATCGGCGCCAGCGCCGATCTCGGCTATGCCGCGGTCAGCCCTGAGGTGACGGCCGCGTTTGGCAAGGCGCTCGCCATTCTCGACTCCTGCGGCGCGCAGGTCACCATGGATGGTCCCTCGCTCGATCCCGGCATCCTGGAGCATACGCTGAAGCCGATCGCCTTCACCGAGCAGGCGGCGGCCGTCGCGGGCAAGTCGGCGGCCGATCTCGCAAGCTCCGAAGCCGACTACCGCGACGTCGTCAGCGCCGGCCGTCACTACAGCGGCACGGACTATGTCGAAGCAGGTTATCGCCGCGGCCAGGCGCGCAATGCGTTCCTGAAACTGTTCGAGCGCGTCGATGCGCTGGTGACCCCGACCGTCGCGGTGACCGCGTTCGAGGCTGGGCAGATCGGTGTCGGCTCGATCGACGGCCGCGAGGTGGACCCGCATCTCGGCTGGTCTCCCTTCACCTGGCCGATCAACCTCGCCGGCCTTCCGGCGGCAACGCTGCCCTGCGGCTTCGACCGCGATGGCATGCCGATCGGCCTGCAGATCGTCGCGCCCTGGCTCGACGAGCCCACGATCTTCCGCATCGCCGCGGCGTTCGAGCAAGCGCAGCCCTGGGCCAAGTTCTGGCCATCAATGGCATTGAACGAGCAAGGGCGAGTGCGGGCAAAAGCGTAAGTGAACCGGAACCGGACGGCGTCCCCGCGGCCGAAGATTTTTCGGGCCGCCCCCTTGAAATCGATGTCGGTTTTTCTAAGTCGTTTTTCACCGCGAGAGCGGTGTGCCGGACGCCAGATCGGGTCCGGCGCGGGCGCCGGACTGGTCGTCGGACCTGTCTGATACCCTGTCCTGCGCTCCTTCGTATCCATCTTGCTCTTTGGAGGACTTGGTTATGAGGACCAGTTTCGACTTTGCGCCCCTGTGGCGCTCCACCATCGGCTTCGATCATCTGGCTGACCTCGTCGACAGCACGTTGCGCCAGGCGACCGAGGACAATTATCCCCCCTACAACATCGAGCGTTCCGGCGAGGACCATTATCGGATCAGCCTTGCCGTGGCTGGCTTCGGCGCCAGCGACATCACCGTGACGGCCGAGCAGAACGCGCTCACCATCGAGGGCCGGAAGCCCGAGACTGCTGCGCAGGAATATCTGTACCAGGGCATCGCCGCGCGTCCGTTCCGGCGCGTGTTCAATCTCGCCGACTATGTCCAGGTGAAGCAGGCGTCGTTCCAGGACGGCCTCCTGATCATCGACCTGGTCCGTGAGGTCCCGGAAGCCATGAAGCCGCGCCGGATCGCGATCACGAACGGCGCTCCTGCGGCATCGCAGATCGAGCAAAAGAAAGCAGCCTGAGCGCTCGATCGATCCAACGGCGGAACGCGGCGCGCGGATGCGCGGGCCGCGCTCCCGATGCATGAAGGAGACAATCATGGGTTTTCGTGATCTCGTTCCCTGGTCGAGAAACCAGGATCTCGCGCCGGCGCGCGAGAATGTCGATCCGTTCCTGACGCTTCACCGCGAGATGAACCGGCTGTTCGACGACGTCTTCCGCGGCTTCGGCGGGACCAGCCTGTCGCCGCTGATGGAGGGCCGTTTCGGCTGGCCGAAGGTCGAGCTCAGCGAGACCGACAAGACGCTGACCGTTTCGGCCGAGCTTCCCGGCCTGACGGAGAAGGACGTCCAGGTCGAGGTCGCCAATGGCGTCCTGACCGTCCGCGGTGAGAAGAAGGCGGAGCGCGACGGCGAAGGCAGGTACTTCACCGAGCGCTATTACGGCGCCTTCGAGCGGCACATCCCGCTGGAGGGCGTCGAGGAAGACAAGGCCGAGGCGTCGTTCATCAACGGCGTGCTGACCGTGTCGCTGCCGAAATCCGAGAAGGCGCGCGAAGGCGTCAAGCGCATCACGATCAACACACATTAAAGCGCGACGAGATTGGGATGAATCGTCATCGCGCTTTAGGTTGTTGTTTGAGCATGATCTTTTCGGAAAACCGCTTCGCACTTTTCCGGATCATGCTCTAGCGTCGAGTGCGGCGGCGGCGATTGCCGCCGCCGTCCCATCGTCAACAAACCCGTCCCTTGGAAAGGAGCATGAGGGGAGGTACCACCGATGACCAATGTGAATACCAATGCCGGCACTCTCGATCCGCTGTTTCATCCCGCCGCCCACTACGACTCGCCTGCGGACGTCCTGAATGCGACAGAACTCTCTCCACCGGAGAAGCGGATCATCCTGTCGTCCTGGGCATCCGACATGTACGCGGTCGAGTCCTATCCAGCCTTGCGCGAAATCCCCGGCATGAGCCACACGGTTCGGCTCGCCGATATCCTGGCCGCCCTGCGCAAGCTCGACGGCGACAATGACAATGACGACCCGCCGCGCGGTGGCTGCGTCCCGATGCGGCTGCGGCGGCCCTGGGCCGCCGCTGAGGGGCAAGGCGCATGACCCAAGACTGATCGTCAAGCCGCCAGGAAATATGGCTCAAGCCGCGCGGTAATCCAATTCGCCCTGCAAGTCGCTGATCAGTCGCCGCTCGCGCTCGATGCGCTGGCGGTAGAGCTCGCGCTCGTGCTCGGTCTTGGCGCTTGCAAGGAGCTGTTCGTAGTGACCGATCACCCTCTCGCTGCCTCGAATGAGCAGCTCCCGGTAGCCGTTCATTGCGCCGCCGTCCTCATCTCGGCCGACGTCTTCGCGCCGCCGAAGGAAACCGGGAGGGTCGCCGCCGTCAGGCTTTCAAGCGCGCTGCGTTCTTCTGCGAGACGTCTTTCGATGAACTGACGCTCAAGCTCCGACAGCCTGGTCTTCAGAAGACGCCGGTAGCGGTGGATGTTGTTACGGTGTGCACGAATGCGGGCCAGATTCTCATCGAGCATCGTCGTCTCTCCAGACGGTCGCGTTGGGTCCTTTGGTTTTTGAAGGTGAGAAACAGCTTTCTCGGCGCAAAAATATGCAGCCGGAATTCCGTGTCAAGAGGATTGCGGCGCGTCGTCGAACGCCTGCTGTCGCAGGAGTTACGACAGCTCGATCGGTGCGCCGCGGGTGAAATCGCGGTGCGTGCGCAGGTAGCTCACGAGGAGCCACGCGAGCATCTATGCGGCAGACTCTATATTTACCAAAACTTCTCCGGCGATGATTTCTGGATCGCCAAGATCAAGGTCATGCAAGCTTGCTTGAACGAACTCCAGCACCTTGGCGTTCGCCGCATTGGCGCTTTCGCGGTCCTCAAATATCATCACGGCGACACCAACGCCTTCACCCCCATCCAACACATAGTAGGACTTGAAGCCGCGCGACTCCTTCAGGATCTGACCGACGCCGCTTTTGGCGCGGCGGGCAGCATCCGCGACCGAACGAACCTTGGTGTACTTTCGAATGAGTATGAACATCAGGCCACCCCTTGCGTCGGTTCCTGTCCGACCCATCAAAGCATACCGGACCGCTGCTGGACTAGGGCGTACTTATGAAACGGATCAAAAACGGAGCTCGACCGCGAAATGTCCGACCTGCCGCGTGATGGGTGGACGCAGTTGGGTTTCGGGGTATTTTTGACTACCTCTGCGATACACTTCACGAAAGCTCAATCGGCGCGCCGCGACCGCTGAGCTCCTCGTCGAGACGCAGATAATGCGCGAGATAATCGTGCAAGGCGGTTGCGGCCTTCGAGGTCGCGCCGCTTGACTTGTAGAGCAAAAGCTCGATCTTCGGCAGCGGCGGCAGGCCTTCGTTCGGGCTGATCTCGCGCATCGCCGGCACCAGCGCGCTACGGCCGAGCACGGTGACGGCCATGCCGGCGAAGGCCGCCGCCTGAAGGCCGCCGACGCTTTCGCTGACGCAGGCGATGCGCCAGCGCAGGTTTGCGCGCTCCAGCGTGTCGATGGCGTAGTCGCGATAGATGTTGCCGGGCGGCAAGAGCGCCAGCGGGATCGGGCGTTCCTGGTGCGCGGCGGATTGCTCGCCGGTCATCCAGACCAGTTGCTCGCGCCGCACCACCTGGCCGCCGGTGAAATCGTTCATGCGGGTGACGAGCGCGATGTCGACGTCGCCGCGCTTGACGAGGCCGACAAGCGGCGTCGACAGCGCGCAATTGAGCTCGACCTGCACGCGCGGAAAGGATTTTCGGAACACGCTGAGGATCTGCGGCAGCATGAAGGCCGCATAGAGGTCGGGCGTGCCGAGCACGACCTGGCCCTCGATCTCCTGTGACGCCAGCTGCGAGATCAGCTCGTCATGCAGCCTCAGGATGGATTTTGCGTAGGTCAGGACCGTGGTGCCGTCGTCGGTCAGCGTCAGCCTGCGGCCGCCATGCTCGAACAATTGCTTGCCGGTCAGCTCCTCCAGCCGCTGCAATTGCAGGGTGATTGCCGGCTGGGTGCGGCCGAGCCGTCGCGCGGTCTCGGTGATGCTGCCGGTCTCGACCACCGAGATCAGCGACCGGAGCATGCGGATGTCGAGGCTGATGAGGTTCATGCGGCGTCCATGTCGCCCAGAATTTATGCAAGTTCCATGCTAGCAGATCGCGCGGGCCACCTTGGGGCAGGGCCGCCGAGGCGCCCGTCTTATCAATAAGAAGATGCCACGTTCGTCCAGCGTTGCTGGCATATTGAATATCGACTATCAGCCGGATCGGCGCGCATGAACGCCGCCCAACGAAATCCAAAGGGAGGACAAAAGATGAAAAAAACCACGCGCCGGGACCTGCTCGCGACTGCCGCCGCCGTGACCGCAGCTTCCATCGCCGAAGCAACACCGGCGGCCGCGCAGGCCGCACCCAAGCCGATCTTCCCGGTGCCGATGGTCGCGATCCCGATTGTCGGCGAGACCCAGGTGTTCCAGGTCCGTCGCATCTACTGCATCGGGCGCAACTACGCCGCGCACGCGATCGAGCGCGGCTCGGATCCGAACCGCGAGCCGCCGTTCTTCTTCCAGAAGCCGACCGACGCGATCCAGAACGTCGCGATCGGCGAGGTCGCCGACCATCCCTATCCCTCGCTGACCAAGAACTATCATCACGAGGTCGAGCTGGTGGCCGCACTGAAATCCGGCGGCACCAACATCCCGGTCGATAAGGCGCTCGACCACGTCTATGGCTACGCGCTCGGCCTCGACATGACCCGGCGCGATCTCCAGAACGGCATGGCCGCGGAGAAGAAGCCCTGGGAGATCGGCAAGAGTTTTGACCATGCCGCCGTGATCGGTCCGATCCACCCGGCCAGCAAGACCGGCCACTTCGAGAAGGGCGCCATTTCGCTCGCGATCAACGGCACGGTGAAGCAGAACTCGGATCTCAGCAAGATGATCTGGAGCGTCGCCGAGCAGATCGCAAAGCTCTCGGAAGCGTTCGAGCTCAAGGCCGGTGACATCATCTATTCCGGCACGCCGGAGAATGTCGGCCCCGTGGCGAAGGGTGACGTGCTGCTGTGCAAGCTCGAAGGCTTGCCGGACATGTCGATCAAGATCGTCTGACCTTCGCCTCCCCCCGCAAGCGGCAGGGCTATCGCATATGACTCGTTGCGGCGGCCTGCGCGCACGCCTCGTCCTTCGAGACGGCGCTTACGCGCCTCCTCAGGATGAGGCTAATCAGCGTCAGCGCCCGTTGAAACTGCTGCCGCGCACTCCGTCCTCATCCTGAGGGCCCGCCATCGGCGGGCGTCTCGAAGGATCGGCTCCGGGCGAGCTATCCGCCACGCTTCTTCATATGCGATAGCCCTGCCGCCTGCGGGGAGAGGCCGGAATTTGCGAATGCAAATTCCGGGTGAGGGGGACTCTCCGCGCGTACCACTGTCACCGTCCCCGCGGAGAGTCCCCCTCACCCCAACCCTCTCAGCGCGAGCGAAGCTCGTCGCGGCCCTGCAAGCGGGGCGAGGGAGCGCACCGCCGGCGTCGCGCCGTAGTTGCGTAGATCGACCCCTGCTGGGCTTTGCCCTCGAATTGCCGGAGTTCCGTCGGCGATTGCCCCGTGTTGGGCAACGGATAAACGTCCTGTGGCCATATTTGGATAAGAGTGATCTCCCCTGAGGGAGGCGCTCCGATGAACAAAGCTTTGATCACTGCCATCGTTCTGCTGGCCGGCATGCCTGCGGCCGCTGCCGCACAGGAGCGTGCTGGTGCTGCGGCAATCGGAGCGGTGTCAGGCGCCGTCGTGCTGGGGCCGATCGGTGCCGTCGCCGGCGCGGTGGTCGGTTATACCGCCGGACCTGCAATCGCCCGGTCATGGGGCGTGGGAGATTCGCGCTCGGCACGACATCGGCAGCCGCCGCGTCGCGAAGCTTATCGCGCAGCCGGCGCGCCGCCGCGCACGCGCCAGGCGATGGAGGCCAACGGTCAGATGAGAGCGGCCAGCAATCCGCCGGTGCAAGCCGCGCCCGCGGTGCAGCCGGTTCAAGCAGCGCCTGCAGCTCCTGCCGCGCCTGCGGAGACCACGCCGCCGCCTGTTCAGGGATTCGATTAAGGCCTCGGCTTTAGGCCGCAGAGGTCTTCGGCCGCAGCCCCTCCGAGATCATCCGCGCCATCGCCAGCCACCGCGGCGTCGGATAGAAGCCGGCGCGCGGCCGCGGCTCGTAGAGATAGCCCTTCTCCGACAGCGTCGCCAGCAGGTTGAAGGTCGACGAGCGCGGCCAGCCGAAATGATCGGCGATCTCGGCAAGCGTCGCCGATGATCTCCAGGACATTTGCCGCTTGGCGAACGATCATGGCGAGGCTTGCCGTCCTGCTTTAGGACTGGCCGAGAATCTTCTTCGCGGCGCGAAGATGCGGCTTGTCGATCATCTGGCCGTCGAGCCGCAGCGTGCCGGAATTCGGATTGCTCGCGAACGCGGCGATGACCTTTTCCGCCCAGGCGCGCTCGGCGTCCGTCGGCGCGAACGCCGCATTGACGACGTCGACGTGCTTGGGGTGAATCAGTGCCTTCGCCGAAAAACCGTCGCGCCGCGCCGCGCGCGTCTCCTGCTCGAGTCCCGCGAGGTTGTCGATGTCGGTATAGACGGTGTCGATCGGCGCGACCTCCGCTGCAGCCGCTGCCATCAGGCAGAGATCGCGCGCAAGACGATAGGGACTGTGGAACACGCCGCCGCTCGCTTTCTCGGTGGCGCCGAGCGAAGCGGAGAGATCCTCCGCGCCCCACATCAGGCCGGCGAGGCGAGGGGAGCAGCCCTTATAGCTGCCGAGCCCGAAGATCGAGCTCGCAGTTTCGGTGGCGACACAGACGATGCGGGTCGCGCCGATCGCGATGCCTGCCGCAGCCTCCAAGGCTTCAAGCCACGTCGCAACCTGCCGTACGTCGTCGCCGCCTTGCGATTTCGGCAGCACGATGCCGTCGGGCCTGCCCGGCATGACCGCGGCGAGATCGGCGAGCGTCATGCCGGTGTCGAGCGCGTTGACGCGGACGTAGAGCTGGTGCGGACCGGGACGGCTCTTCAGCATCGCGAGCGTCAGCCCGCGTGCCTCCAGCTTCTTCTCGGTGACGACGGAGTCCTCGAGATCGATGATCAGCGCGTCGGCCTTGCCTTCGCTCGCCTTCTCGAATTTGCGCGGGGAATCCCCCGGTACGAACAGCATCGAACGCATCAGACCGGCCTCTTGTGCATCATCGCCATGCGGCGGCATTTTCCGACGATCTCGTCGTTCTGGTTCAGGGCGTGGTGCTCGAACTCGACGATGCCCGCCCTCGGGCGCGATTTGGATTCTCTCAACGAAAGCACCTTCGTCGTCGCCCGCAAGGTGTCGCCATGGAAGACCGGTTTCGGAAAGGTCACGTCGGTCATGCCGAGATTGGCGACGGCTGTGCCCATGGTCGTATCATAGACCGTCATGCCGATCATGATGCCGAGGGTGTAAAGGCTGTTGAAAATGCGCTGGCCGAACTCGGTCTTCTCCGAGAAATGCGCGTCGATGTGCAGCGGCTGCGGATTGAGCGTCAGCAGGCTGAACATGGTGTTGTCCATCTCCGTAACGGTCCGGGTCAGTGGATGCCTGAACTCCTGGCCCACGGAAAAGTCTTCGAAATAAAGTCCGGCCATCGCGGTTTCCTCCCTGCGAAATAACGGCGCGCGCATAGTTTCGCGCCGCATGACCCTATGCATGGTAGACACACTTCGCGGGCAAATTCACGTATCTGCATGTGGTTTTTCGAGCTAAAGAACGCAGGCAAAGGCACGTCCGGGCGCAACAGGCGGCCACGGCCTTTGCGTGGGGAACGCGGAAAGAGACGGGAGATGGCGCGGTCGCGGCTCCCGAGGAGGAGATCAAGACCATGGATTTCGCGCTCACCGATCAGCAGGAAGCCATTCGCGACGCCATTGCCAAGATCTGCGAAGGCTTTCCCGACGCCTATTGGCTGAAGAAGGACCATGACGGCGGCTTCCCGCATGACTTCCACAAGGCGCTCGCCGACGCCGGCTGGCTCGGCATCTGCGTGCCGGAGGCCTATGGCGGCTCGGGGCTCGGCATCACGGAAGCCGCGATCATGATGCGCACCATCGCCGAATCCGGCGCCGGCATGTCCGGCGCCTCCGCGGTGCACATCAACGTGTTCGGGCTCAATCCCGTCGTGGTGTTCGGCACCGAAGAGCAGCGCAAGCGCATGCTGCCGCCGATGGTCGAGGGCCGCGAGAAGGCGTGCTTCGCCGTCACCGAACCCAACACCGGCCTCAACACCACCCAGCTCAAGACCCGCGCCGTCGCCAAGAACGACCGCTACATCGTCAATGGCCAGAAGGTGTGGATCTCGACGGCGCAGGTCGCGCACAAGATCCTGCTGCTGGCGCGCACCACGCCGCTGGAGGAGGTACGCTCGCCGACGCACGGGCTCAGCCTGTTCTACACCGATTTCGACCGCAACAGGATCAAGGTCCACGAGATCGAAAAGATGGGCCGCAAGATCGTCGATTCCAACGAGCTGTTCTTCGAGGACTTTGAAATTCCGATGGAGGATCGGATCGGCGAGGAAGGCAAAGGCTTCCAGTACATTCTTGAAGGCATGAATCCGGAGCGAATTCTCATCGCGGCCGAGGCGGTCGGTTTGGGAAAACTCGCGCTGTCGCGCGCGACCGAATACGCCAAGACGCGCGTCGTGTTCAATCGGCCGATCGGCAAGAACCAGGGCATCCAGCATCCGCTCGCGGTGAATTGGGTCGAGCTCGAGGCGGCCTGGCTGATGGTGATGTCGGCGGCCTGGCAATACGACAAGGGCATGCCCTGCGGCGCCGCCGCCAATGCGGCGAAGTATCTGGCGGGCGAGGCGGGCTTCTCGGCCTGCGAGCAGGCGGTGATGACCCATGGCGGCTTCGGCTACGCCAAGGAATTCCACGTCGAGCGTTATTTGCGCGAGGTGCTGATCCCGCGCATCGCGCCGGTCAGCCCGCAGCTTGCGCTCAGCTTCATCGCGGAAAAGGTGCTGGGGCTGGCGAAGTCGTACTGAACGAGTCTTGTGGCCCAAGTCAAATAGGCGCGCCTATTCGGAGGCGATCCGCTCCATGGCCATGGTGCGAAGCCTGGCGCGCTGGATCTTGACGCCGTTGGCGCTGTCGGTGACGGGGAAGGTATCGACGAGATAGATCCGCGCCGGCACCTTGTAGCCGGCGAGCCGTTCGCGCAGCCGCGCGGTCAGCGCCTCCTGCTGCGGTGGCTCCTTCGTCGGAATCACGAAGGCGACGCAGCGCGATTGTCCTTTCAGATCGACAGCAACCACCTGGGCATCGGCAACGCCGGCGCAGGATTTGAGCTCGTCCTCGATCTCGCCCGGGGCGACGAGAAAACCGCCAAGCCGCATGGCGTCACCTGCGCGGGTCTCGTAGACGAAAGAGCCATCACCGCGCAGCCGACCGATATCGCCGGTGCGGAAGAAGCCGTCGGCGGTGATCGCATCGCGCGTTGCGTCCGGATTATTGAAGTAACCGAGGAAGCGCGAGGGCGCGCTGATCTCGATCTCGCCGGAGACACCTTCGGCCGCGAGCTCGCGGTTTTCGGTGTCCCGAACGCGGACCTTCGCCTGCGCTGACATCGGCCAGCCGCCGCCCTCGATGCGATCGGCGAAGGCGTCGCTGGCGCGGCCAATCGAGAACAGCGCCTGCACCTCGCTCGAGCCGTAGAGGCCGAACAGCGGCAGGCCGCGAGCCTCGGCCGCTGCGGCGAACTCGCGCCAGCCGGGCTGGAACGCGGCGAAGCCGCAGACTTCGAGATGCGGAAATGGCCGTGGCGCGTCGGTGAGGGCGAGAATGCGGCGGAACATCTCGTCGGAGCCGAAGGAATGGGTGATCTTCTGCGCTTCGAGGATCTTCAGCGCCGGAGTGGCCTCGAAGGCGTCGAGCACATGGATGGTCGCGCCCGCTGCGATGAAGCCGAGCAGGCTCGTCATCCCAAAGGTGCCGCAGAACGGCAGCATCGCCAGCAGCGAATGACGCTGCGGCGAAAGCTTGAGCGCCGTGGCGACAGAGACGGCGTGGCTCGTCAGCGTCCGCTGCGAATGCGCGACGAGCTTCGGCCCCTTGGTCGTGCCTGACGTGGTGTACAGCAGCACGGGCAGGTCGACGTCATCCTGGATCGGCGGAGCTGGTGGATGGGGCTCCTCGAACGCATCGAACCGCACGCAGGGCCAGTGTGCCGGGATCGCGTCCGCGCCGACGACTGCGAGCTTTTGCAGCGCGGGTACCTCGGTCCTGGCGATATCGGCGAGAATGGCGGCAAAATCGATCGAGCGGAATGCGGCCTCGACCACCATCAGCCTGGCGCCGGAAACGCGAAGCAGATGCGCGACTTCGGCGCTGCGGTAGCGCGTGTTGACGGCGGCAGCGACGGCGCCAAGGCGGGCGGCGGCGAACAGCAGCGCGATCCACTCGATTCGGTTGACCAGCCAGACCGCGACGACGTCGCCCTTGCCGATACCCTGCGCGGCAAGCCAGGCCGCAGTCTGCTCGATTTTCCCCTCAAATTCCGCGCGCGAGACCGGCACGCCGTCGAACACGAGGGCGGGATCGGCGGCGTCCTCGATCCGGATCAGCGATTGCAGCGAAAAGTCGTCGGCGCTCATGGCAACCGGAGTAACCCGATCGCGCAAACCTGTCTACTTGATGGCCGTCTACTTGGTGCCGAACATCCGGTCGCCGGCGTCGCCCAGGCCCGGCACGATATAGCCGTGGTCGTTGAGCCGCTCGTCGATCGCGGCCGTCCAGATCGGCACGTCAGGGTGTTCGCTCTGGAACTGCGCGATGCCCTCGGGCGCAGCCAAGAGGCACACGAAGCGGATGTCGCGGGCACCGCGGTCCTTGAGCAGGGACGCGCCGGCGCAGGCCGAGTTGCCGGTCGCCAGCATCGGATCCATCAGGATCACGGTGCGGTCGGACAGGTCCTGCGGCGCCTTGAAGTAATATTCCACGGCCTGCAATGTCTCGGGGTCGCGATAGAGTCCGATATGGGCGATGCGCGCGGAGGGCATCAACGCCAGCATGCCGTCGAGGAAGCCGACGCCGGCGCGCAGGATCGGCGCCAGCGTAAGCTTCTTGCCGGCGATCTTCGGCGCCTGCATGGCCGCAATCGGTGTCTCGATCTCGACCAGCTCCAGCGGCAGGTCGCGCGTCACCTCGTAGCCCAGCAGCATCCCGATCTCGTTGAGGATCTCGCGAAAGCTCTTGGTCGAGCGGTCCTTCTCCCGCATCAGGGAGAGCTTGTGCTGGACCAGGGGGTGGGCGACGACATTGACGGTGCTGATGCTCATGAAACCGCTCTACACGGTTCCGTGAAAGTGCGCCAGATCGGCCGGGCGTTTTCCGCGGGATACGGGGCTCAGGCAGGCATCGCGACCGCGCTGCGCGCCCGGTTGCTTGCCCCATAGGCAGCCATGGTCAATTCACGGTCGATCGCCGCCCGCATGACGGCGGGCGGAAGCGCTCGCGGTGCTCTGCACGTCGGCGCTGCAGGGTGCGCTGATCCAGGCTCGTGTCGAGCGCAGCGGCCGGCGGATCGAGGTCACCGCGACGGAACTGGCGCGGTTGATCGAGGCGGAGAAGAGGTAAGGGTCAGGCGCCGAGCCCGCGCGCGATCACCGTAATCACGATCGTCAGGATCGCGCCCCAAACCATGCTCAGTGTCATGGTCAGGATCGTCGTGGTGACGGCGTGCTCGAGATTTCCCTTGAGCAGCTGCACGCTACTTGTCCGAGGCGGGCGTTGCACTGAGGCGCATGCCGAGCAGCAGTGCACTCACCAGCGCAACCAGGACGGCGATCTTGAGCTCGATCATGTCGACTGCCTCGTGGTCAAGCGCGCAAGGAGTCGCATGGTTCTCTCTGCCAGCACGATCAGCGGATTGCCGCGGTTCTCGACGTCGAGCTCGAAGGTTTCGATGGGGAATACCAGGGCGCAGCGCGCCGGCGCGCTCTGGCGATTGGCGAAGTCCACCGCCGAGCTCTTGAACAGGAACAGACCGCCGACGCGTCCATTCGCTTCGCGCGCCACCCAGAGGCCGGCGCGGTTGCGTCCAATGAAGAAGGCGGGGATGGCGGCACTGACGACATCCGGATCGAGCGGCCTGAGCGTCGCCGCCGCTTCCTGCCTGTTGTCGGGGCAGTGACGGGAGGCCTGAAGGGCAATTGCGGCCATGGCGGCCTCCTCACACATCTGCAAGGTCATGGTGGCCTCCGGGCCGCTCAGGCATGAAGGTGCCAGACATAGATTGCCGTCCTCAGCGCGATCAGTGCAGTGAGCACGCTGCCCATCGAGAGCAGGGCGAGCCCCTGCAGGGCGATGCGCTTGAGCTGGGCCTTGCGCGCCTGCGAGATTCGCGACGGGCGTTCGGCCTCACCGAAGGGCCGGTCAAAGCTATGTGTCAGCATCGACATCGTGGAAGTCCTTGTCTGTGGTGCGGTGGAACGGCCGCATCAGTCGCCTTCCATGATGGCCATCGCCGCGTAAGATTGCGAGATGAGCGCGGCGCTCACTGTATAGGAATGTCATAAGAGCGCCGGCGGTCGCGCTGGCAGTCCCCTGAAGAGATTCGGGGCGCGTTTCGGCTGTGGTTTGGATCGTGCCGGCTTCGATCGCGCGAGCCCGACGGCGGCGGCGAAGGCTAGCTGTAGCCGCGGCTCGTCGATCTGCTTGCAGAAGCAGTCCAAGGTCGTCTCCGCGTCCTGCCGCTGGCCGCAGATGGCCGCGCAGAGATGGGAGCTGGTGCGCCGGAAGAAGTGCAGTGAGTCCTCGCCGCTGCGCCGGTCGCCGAGACGGTCGAGCTCAGCCGCGAGCGCGGCAACATTGAGCCGGTCGGAATCGCTTCGCGTTACGGCAAAGCGCAGCACTGCCAGCTGCCAGGCGCAGAGCAGCCTGTGATGGTCTTCGACTGACGGTTGCATGCGATATCCGAACGGCAGCGCGGGGCCTCAGGCGCCGACGCTGTCGATCAGCTCCTCGTCGGCGATCGCGGCGAAGGCCCGCACCAGCTCCCTGTGCGCGGCCGCGTCCAGCGGCACGATCGGCAGCCTTGTCGCCGGCGACATCAGACCCAGCACGCTCAGGGCGCTCTTGAGCGCCGCCGGGCTGTCCTTGGAGAGGCAGGCGATGAGTGGGATGAGGCGCTTGTGCAGGTATCGTGCCGACTGCAGGCGGCCTTGCCTGACCTGCGAGAAGATCGTGCGGCACAGATCGGGGGCGATGTTGGAGACTTCCGAGATCGCGCCGTCGCCGCCGCTTGTGATGGTGCCGAAGGCGGTGACGTCGTCGCCCGAGAGCAGGCGAAAGCCGGCCGGCAGCAGCCGGTTCAGGCGCATCGGGCGGGTGATGTCGGCGCTTGCGTCGCACAGGCCGACGAACTGGCGGGATTCGACGAGACGCAGAAGCGTTTCGTCGGCGAGCGGGCGCAGCGTGCGAGAGGGAACGTCGTGCAGGATCACGGGAAGGCCGATCGCGCCGGCGATGGCGCGGAAATGCGCGAGCATGCCCTCCTGCATCGGCTTGTTGTAGGCGGGCACCACCGCCATGACGGCGTCGGCGCCAGCCGCTTCCGCACGCCGCGCAAGTTCGATGGCGTGGCTGGTGGCATTCGACATCGCGCCTGCGACGATCCGCACGCGGCCGCGGGCAGCCTCGACCGCGGTGCGGATGATGAGCTCCTGCTCGGCCGGGGAGAGCGTCGGCGCCTCACCGGCCGTCTCGCAGACAACGATTGCGGGCACACCGGCCGCGACCTGGCGCTCGCAGAGCGCGGCGAACGCCTCGACATCGATCGCGTCAGCCGCGTTGAACGGCGTCGGCAGGTCCGGAATGAAGCCGGTGAACCAGGCTGAGGGAGGGATGAACATGGTATGTCGCCTGTTGGCGCCGGCTCAGGCGGCGCGCTGCGAGACGATGATGTCGGGGCGCCTGCCCATGTCGAGCTCGAGCTCTCGCGGCAGCTCGACGATGGTCTCAGGATGCTGTCCGTTCTCGAACAGTGCGTATTTGACAGCCTGGGCGCGGCTGACGAACAGGCCGCCATAGAGGCCGTTCTGCTCCTGCGCAACCCATTGTCCCCTGCGGTTGCGGCCGATGAAGACGATGGTTGAAGGGGAACTGCACGAGGGAGGTTCGACGAGTTTCACGGATGTATTCCTTCCGATTGACAGCGGTGGCGGGCGCGAGCTCGCAACCGTTCGATCAATATCTGTTCAAGCGAATATGATTTCGAGTGAGGCGCTGTGGCGATCTCATAGGAAGCTCATAAAGCTTCCTGTTCAGCCTTGCTCGTTGACAAGGTGAACCAGCGCGAACAGCGCGCCGAATGCCGCGCATTCGTCCCAATGATTGAGAACGGCGCCAAACAGCTGCTCGCGCCTGAAAAACGCGACGGCGACGCAGAGGATGGTCGACATCCAGAGCAGGGTGGCGAGGCTGCGGCCGAAGCCGATGCTGCCGAACGCTGCAAAGGCTCCGAGCAGGACGACGCGCACGGCGAAGCGCGCGATCACCCGCGCCGGGCTCAGGGCCCGCGATGTGTTCGACGGTTGCGCGGCAAGGAGCGAACCTGTCCGGCTGGCTTAGCTGAAGTTCTCGCAGGCAACCGGCTCGTAGAGCGAATCCGGGGCAGGGCGCACAGTGGGAACGCTCGGCCGCGACGCTTCCGCGGCGAGCGCCTGGACCTCGACGAAAGCCGAGAGCAGGGCGATCGCCAGGTCGCCGTGGCATCCCTCGACGGCAGCATCGAGCCAATCCGGCAGCTCGCGCTCGCGCGAGAGCGCGCAGTGCCACTCGCCCTCGTCATAGGCGATGCGGCGGACCCGCCACATCGGCAGCTCCAGTTCCGTCAGTGCCAGCGCCGCATCGGTCCAGGCTTCCGCATCGATCAGGCGCATGACGCGCGCCGTGCGCTCGCTCCGGCCCAGCGACGGGAAGCGCCGGCACGCCTTGACGATATCGAGCATCAGCGGTCGCGTCATCGCCTGCGTATTGCGCAAGCGGCTGCCGAGCGACGGTGGATCGTTGTGTCGCAGAACCGCGGTCATGTCAGGCCTCCTGGAATTGGCGTCGGTCAGTCGGCCGGCCTCTCCAAGATGGCGGGAAGGACATTTGAAAGCGAGATGAGGAGCGGGCGAGAGATATAGGGATGTCATAAGTGCCCGGATTCTTCCGGGTAAGACCGACAGAGTCTCGACTGTCGTCTCCGCCGAAGGTGGAGGCTTATAGAAGCAGGGCGTTTTGAAAAGACCTGGGCTGCGGCCTGCCGTATCAACGGGCGGCAAAGCCGTCGGTGAATTGCGTCGCTGCACCGCCTGCCAGGGGCGTGCTCCCGGAATGCGCCGTCGGTGTCACATGCAGGATGGCACGACGTCCCGGCCTTTATGAGATTCCTATAACGTCGCCAGAGGCCTCACCTCGAAAACCTATGTGCGCAATGGCACTTCAGCGCGGTGAAGTTCCCGGTCGGGGAGACACGTGTTGCATTTGCTCGCAGCAAGCGGCCGACCGGGAATCCAGAGACAGGCAATGCCGGATATCGTCTCGTATTGAGGAGCATCTCCATGATGGACATTCTGATGCTGGCGCTGGGCTTCGCTTTGTTCGCCCTTGCGATCGGCTACACCTACGCCTGCGAACGGCTGTGACGGAGCATACCATGATCTTCGATTATGCGCTCGCCGGCGCCGTCTCGTTCGGCCTCCTGTTCTACCTCACCTACGCGCTGCTGCGGCCCGAGCGGTTCTGACCCGTGCTGCTGCTACTTGAATTGCTGCTGGCCGACGCCGTGCTCGTCGCTGGCCTGCTTGCGCTGCTCCTGCCGCTTTTGCGCCGGACACAATGCTTGAAGGGTTAATGCCATGACTGTGATCGGTTGGCTCCAAATCATTCTCTACTGCGCGATCATCGTCGCGCTGACAAAGCCGGTCGGCGGCTACATGACGCGCGTCTTCAACGGCGAGCGCACGTTCCTGTCGCCGGTTCTGCGGCCCATCGAAGCCGGCATCTACTGGATTTCCGGCGTCGATGAGAAGCGCGAGCAGCATTGGGTGACCTACACGGTCGCGATGCTCCTGTTCCACGTCGGCGGTTTCCTCATCATCTATGGGCTGATGCGGCTGCAGGCCATGTTGCCCTTCAATCCGGCCGGGCAGTCCGCGGTCGCCGAGGATCTCTCCTTCAACACCGCGATCTCCTTCATCACCAACACCAACTGGCAGAACTACGGCGGCGAAAGCACGCTGTCCTATCTCGTCCAGATGGTCGGCCTGACGCATCAGAACTTCCTGTCGGCGGCGACCGGCATCGTGCTAGCGGTTGCCCTGATCCGCGGCTTTTCCCGCGCGTCCATGCGCACGGTCGGCAACTTCTGGGTCGATGTGACCCGCTGCACGCTCTATGTCCTGCTGCCGATCTGTGTCGTGTTCACGCTGTTCCTGGTCTGGCAGGGCATGCCGCAAACGCTTGGGGACTACGTCGAAGCGACTACGCTCGAGGGCGCCAAGCAGACCATCGCGGTCGGCCCGGTTGCCTCGCAGGTTGCGATCAAGATGCTCGGCACCAATGGCGGCGGCTTCTTCAATGCCAATGCGGCGCATCCCTTCGAGAACCCGACCGCGCTCTCGAACTTCGTGCAGATGCTGTCGATCTTCGTGCTCGGCGCGGCGCTCACCAACGTGTTCGGCCGCATGGTCGGCAACCAGCGCCAAGGCTGGGCGATCCTCGCCGTGATGGGCGTGCTGTTCATCGCGGGCGTTGCCGTCGCCTACTGGGCGGAAGCTCAGGGCACCTCGACGCTGCAGGCGCTGGGGCTGACCGGCGGCAACATGGAGGGCAAGGAAGTCCGCTTCGGCATTGTTGCTTCCTCGCTGTTCGCCGTGATCACCACCGCCGCCTCGTGCGGCGCCGTGAACGCCATGCATGATAGCTTCACCGCGCTCGGCGGCATGATCCCGCTGATCAACATTGAGCTCGGCGAGATCATCGTCGGCGGCGTCGGCGCCGGCATGTACGGCATGCTGCTGTTCGTCGTGCTCGCGATCTTTGTCGCAGGCCTGATGGTCGGCCGCACGCCGGAATATGTCGGCAAGAAGATCGAGGCGCGGGAAGTCAAGATGGCGATGCTCGCGATCCTGATCCTGCCGCTGATGATCCTGGGCTGGTCGGCCGTGGCGGTCGTGCTTCCCACGGGCGTTGCCTCGATGGCGAACGCGGGTCCGCACGGCTTCTCGGAAGTGCTCTATGCCTATTCCTCGCAGACCGGAAACAACGGTTCGGCCTTCGCGGGTCTGACCGGGAACACCCTGTTCTATAACCTGACGGGCGCATCGGCGATGTTCGTCGGCCGCTTCCTGATGATCGTCCCGGCGATGGCGATCGCGGGCTCGCTCGCCGCCAAGAAATCCATCCCGCCGTCGATGGGTACGTTCCCGACCACCGGGGGCCTGTTCGTCGGCCTCGTCGTCGGCGTCATCCTGATCATGGGCGGCCTGACCTTCTTCCCCGCGCTCGCGCTCGGCCCCATCGTCGAGCATCTGGCGATGAACGCCGGCAACGTCTTCTGATCCAGCTCTTTCGGAGTGACCTCCATGGAACCAGTCCATAAACCCAACAAGCGCATGCCGGTCTCGGCGATGCTGGATCCCAAGATCGTGGTGCCGGCATTCGGCGCCGCCTTCGCAAAACTCGATCCGCGCGCCATGATCAAGAACCCCGTGATGTTCGTGGTCGAGATTGTGGCCGCGCTCACCACCGTGATCTTCCTGCGCGACCTCGTTACTGGCGGCGAGCATCTCGGCTTCACCTTCCAGATCATCCTCTGGCTGTGGTTTACCGTGCTGTTCGCCAACCTGGCAGAAGCCGTGGCCGAAGGCCGCGGCAAGGCGCAGGCCGAGACGTTGCGCAAGACCCGGACCGAGAGCCAGGCCAAGCTCCTGAGCGGCTCTGGCCGCAACTACAAGCTTGTGCCCGGCACGAGCCTGAAGGTCGGCGATCTCGTGCTGGTCGAGGCGGGCGACACGATCCCCTCGGACGGCGAAGTCGTCGAAGGCGTTGCTTCCGTCAACGAAGCCGCCATCACGGGCGAGTCCGCGCCTGTCATCCGCGAATCCGGCGGCGACCGCTCGGCGGTGACCGGCGGCACGCAGGTGCTGTCCGACTGGATCCGTGTCCGCATCACCGCGGCGCAGGGCTCGACCTTCATTGACCGCATGATCAAGCTCGTCGAGGGCGCCGAGCGGCAGAAGACGCCGAACGAGATCGCGCTGAACATTCTGCTCGCCGGGCTCACCATCATCTTCGTGTTCGCAACCGTCACCATCCCGAGCTACGCGGCCTATGCCGGCGGCTCGATCTCGGTGATCGTGCTGGTCGCGCTGTTCGTGACGCTCATCCCGACCACGATCGGTGCGCTGCTGTCTGCGATCGGCATCGCCGGCATGGACCGCCTGGTGCGCTTCAACGTGCTGGCGATGTCGGGCCGCGCAGTCGAGGCCGCAGGCGACGTCGACACGCTGCTGCTCGACAAGACCGGCACCATCACGCTCGGCAACCGGCAGGCGACCGCCTTCCGCCCCGTGCGCGGCGTCACCGAGCAGGAGCTGGCGGACGCTGCCCAGCTCGCCTCGCTCGCGGACGAGACCCCCGAAGGCCGCTCCATCGTCGTGCTGGCCAAGGAGAAATACGGCATCCGCGGCCGCGATATGGCCGAGCTGGGGGCCACCTTCATCCCGTTCACGGCGCAGACCCGCATGAGCGGCGTCGATGCCGGCGGCTCTTCGGTGCGCAAGGGCGCGGTCGACGCCATGCTGAACTATGTCGGTGGCGGCGCTCCGACCGCGATTGCTTCCGGCAACGCGGCGCGGGCGATGCAGCCTGCCGCACTTTCCGAGCTGGGCCGCGAGATCCAGGCCATTGCCGACGAAGTGTCGAAGTCCGGCGGCACGCCGCTGGCGGTCGCCAAGGACGGCAAGCTGCTCGGCATCGTCCAGCTCAAGGATATCGTCAAGGGTGGCATTCGCGAGCGCTTCGCCGAGCTCCGCCGCATGGGCATCCGCACCATCATGATCACCGGCGACAATCCAATGACTGCCGCGGCCATCGCGGCCGAGGCCGGTGTCGACGACTTCCTGGCGCAGGCAACCCCCGAGGACAAGCTCAAGCTGATCCGCGACGAGCAGGCCAAGGGCAAGCTGGTGGCCATGTGCGGCGACGGCACCAATGACGCGCCGGCGCTCGCCCAGGCCGATGTCGGCGTCGCCATGAACACCGGCACGCAAGCCGCCCGCGAGGCCGGCAACATGGTCGACCTCGACTCCAACCCGACCAAGCTGATCGAGGTGGTCGAGATCGGCAAGCAGCTCTTGATGACGCGCGGTGCGCTGACCACGTTCTCGATCGCCAACGACGTCGCCAAGTACTTTGCGATCATCCCGGCGATGTTCCTGGCGTTCTACCCCCAGCTCAACGTGCTCAACGTCATGAACCTGTCGAGCCCGCAGAGCGCAATCCTGTCGGCGATCATCTTTAACGCGCTGATCATCATTGCGCTGATCCCGCTCGCGCTGAAGGGCGTCGCCTATCGCGCCGTCGGTGCCGGCGCGCTGCTCCGCCGCAACCTCTTGATCTACGGGCTTGGCGGCATCGTCATTCCCTTCATCGGCATCAAGGCGATCGACCTCGTCGTGACCGCCTTGCACCTGGCTTGATCGTCACGTGCGGGACGCACGGCGCCCCGCACGATGACGAAGACTTAGGAGACGTAACATGCTCAGAGAAATCCGCCCCGCCATCGTCCTCTTGCTGGTGCTTACCGCCATCACGGGCCTGGCCTACCCGCTCGCCATGACCGGCATCGCCGGCGCGCTGTTTCCCGCCAAGGCACAGGGCAGCCTGATCGAGAAGGACGGCAAGGTGATCGGCTCCGCCCTGATCGGGCAGGAGTTCAAGGAGGACAAGTACTTCCACGGCCGCCCCTCGGCGACGCTGGCCCCGGACCCGAATGATTCGACCAAGACGGTTTCGGCGCCCTACAACGCCGCCAATTCGGGCGGCTCCAACCTCGGCCCGACCAGCAAGGCGCTGGCCGACCGGCTGAAGGAGGATGTGGACAAGCTCAAGGCCGAGAACCCGAATGCGCCGGTGCCGGTCGACCTGGTCACCACTTCTGCCAGCGGCCTCGACCCCGACATCTCACCGGAAGCCGCCGAATTCCAGGTGCCGCGCGTTGCCAAGGCCCGGAATATGCCGCAGGACGCGGTGAAGCAGATCGTGGCTGCCAACGTTCAGGGCCGTTTGCTCGGCCTGCTGGGCGAACCCCGCGTTAACGTATTGGCATTGAACCTCGCGCTCGATCGCGCCGCCGCCAAGTAGCGGTCTAGGCTCGCAGTGCCCGGATGGTTATATTCGGGGCGAAGCCTTTTTCTCCCTCTCCCCGCTTGCGGGGAGAGGGTTGGGGTGAGGGGGAGTCTCCGCAAGGACGGTGACATTTGGACTCGTGGAGGCTCCCCCTCACCCGAAATTCAAGCTGCACTTGAATTTCGGCCTCTCCCCGCAGGCGGGGAGAGGCGAAGAGGCAGGCGAACAACCTAACGAGCCGTAACCGCCCCGATGGTCCGAGAGCGCCGCGATCCCGAACAACGTCCGTCTCCCGAGGCGCTGCTGGAAGCTGCGCGCCGAGAGGAAAGCGCGAGCGGCAAGCTGAAGATCTTCGTCGGCGCCGCACCCGGCGTCGGCAAGACCTACGAGATGCTGCAGAGCGCTCACGCCAGGCACAAGGCCGGCATCGACGTCGTGGTCGGCTTCGTCGAGACCCATGGCCGCGCCGAGACCGAGGCGCTGGTGCGGGGACTGGAAGTGGTCCCGCGCAAGAGGCTGGATTACCGCGGCCAGACGGTCGAGGAGATGGACCTCGACGCCGTGATCGCGCGCCGCCCCAAGATCGCGCTGGTCGACGAGCTCGCCCACACCAATGCACCTGGCAGCCGCCATCCCAAGCGCTATCTCGACGTCGAGGAGCTGCTGTCGCACGGCATCGACGTCTACACCGCCGTCAATATCCAGCACATCGAAAGCCTCAATGACGTCGTCGCCCAGATCACCCATGTGCGGGTGCGGGAGACCGTACCGGATTCGGTGTTCGACCGGGCCGATGCGATCGAACTGATCGACCTCACGCCCGACGACCTGATCCAGCGGCTGAAGGAGGGCAAGGTCTATGTGCCCAAGCAGGCCGAGCGGGCGCTGGAGCATTATTTCTCGCCAGGCAATCTCACGGCACTGCGCGAGCTCGCGCTGCGGCGGACCGCCGAACGGGTCGACGAGCAGCTGCTCACCCACATGCAGGCCAATGCGATCGCCGGCCCCTGGGCCGCGGGCGAGCGTATCCTGGTCTGTGTCAGCGAGGATCCGCGTGCCGCAGGCCTCGTGCGCTATACTAAGCGGCTGGCCGACCGGCTGCATGCGCCATTCACCGCGATCTCGATCGAGACCCGGCGATCCCTGCAATTGTCCGACGAGGAGCGCGATCGCCTCGCCGATACGCTGCGGCTCGCGGAATCGCTGGGCGGCGAGGCCTTGACCATTCCCGCCGTCGGCCGCCGCATCGCGGACGACCTCATCAATTTCGCGCAGGCCAACAACGTCACCCAGATCGTGATCGGCAAGTCGACCCGCTCGCGCTGGTTCGAGATGACGCGCGGCTCGGTGGTGCATGATCTGGTGCGCCGCGCGGGCAACATCAGCGTTCACGTCATCCCCGGCGACGAGCTCTCCGCAGAGGCGGTGCCCAAGACGGCGGTGCAGACCGCAGCGCGATCCGAGCCGTTCAATCCGCTGCCCTATCTCAAGGCGCTCGGTATCGTGCTGGTAGGTCTTGGTGCCGCCGAGCTGATCCAGCCTTATTTCGGCATCGAGAACGTCGATCTCGTGCTGCTGACCTCGGTCGTGGCAGTGGCCGTGCGCTACGGCTTGTGGCCATCCCTGCTGGCGACGGTGGCGGCGTCGCTCTGCTACAACTTCTTCTTCATCCCGCCGATCTACACCTTCACGATCACCGATCCGACCAACGTCGCCGCCTTTGTCCTGTTCACGGTGGTTGCGATGCTGGTCTCCAATGTCGCGGCGCGCGTGCGCACGCAGGCCGATGCGGCGATCGGCCGGATCAGGATGACCGAGCAGCTCTATGCTTTCAGCCGCAAGCTCGCCGGCACGGCCACGCTCGACGATGTGCTGTGGGCGACGGCCTACCAGATCGCGCTGATGTTGAAGGTCCGCGTGGTGCTGCTGCTGCCGGAAGAGGGGCTGTTGATGGTGAAATCCGGCTATCCGCCGGAGGATGAACTCGATCAGGCCGATCTTGCCGCCGCCAATTGGGCCTGGAGCAACGATCGTCCGGCCGGTCGCGGATCGGACACGCTGCCCGGCGCAAAGCGGCTGTTCCTGCCGATGCGCACCGGGCGCGGCCTGATCGGCGTCATCGGCATGGACAACGACCGCACCGGCCCGCTGCTGACGCCGGATCAGCGCCGGCTGCTGGATGCGCTGGTCGACCAGGGCGCGCTCGCGATCGAGCGCGTGCTGCTGGTCGAGGATATGGATCGCGTCAAGCGCACCGTCGAATCCGAGCGGCTGCGCTCGGCGCTCTTGACCTCGATCTCGCACGACCTGAAGACTCCGCTCGCCTCCGTGCTCGGCGCGGCCTCGACCATGCGCGATCTCGCCGGTGCCTTGTCCGACACCGAGAAGCGCGATCTGCTCGCAACCGTCATCGACGAATCCGAGCGGCTCAACCGCTTCATCGCCAATCTCCTCGACATGACAAAGCTCGAATCCGGTGCCATCGTGCCCAACACGGCATTGCACGATCTCGGCGAGATCATCGGCAGCGCGCTGCGCCGCGCCAGCAAGATCCTGACCGCCCACAAGGTCGAGCTGGTGCTGGCCGCCGATCTGCCGATGCTGCAGCTGGATGCGGTGCTGTTCGAGCAGGTGCTGTTCAACCTGCTCGACAACGCGGCGAAATATTCGCTGGCCGACACCACCATCTCGATCCGGAGCCGGCGCGAGCGGGATCAGGTGGTGGTGGAGGTTGCCGACGAAGGCGAGGGCATTCCGCCCCACGAGCTCGAGAGCGTGTTCGACAAGTTCTACCGTGCGCAGAAGGGCGATCATGTCCGTCCCGGCACGGGCCTCGGGCTCGCGATCTCCCGCGGCTTCGTCGAAGCGATGCGGGGCACGATTTCGGCCGCCAACCGCAATGACCGGAGCGGCGCGATCCTCACCATCCGTCTGCCGGTTCCGGCCCAGACCCACGCATTGGATACCGCCGCATGAGTGCCGCCGCGATCAAGGTCCTGGTCATCGACGACGAGCCGCCGATCCGCAAATTGTTGCGGATGGGACTGACGACGCAGGGCTATGAGATATTGGAAGCACCAAACGGCAAGTCGGCGCTGGAAAAGCTCGCCGAAGAGCCCGCGCTGATCATCCTCGATCTCGGCCTGCCCGACATCCAGGGCCATGAGCTGCTGCGCACCATCCGGGCCCGTAACGAGGCCGTGCCGATTGTGGTGCTGTCGAGCCGTGGCGACGAGGCCGGCAAGGTGCAGGCGCTCGATCTCGGTGCCGACGATTACCTGACCAAGCCGTTCGGCATGGACGAGCTTCTGGCGCGCCTGCGCGCTGCGCTGCGCCACCAGCTCCAGGTCCAGGGCGAGCGCCCGGTGTTTCGCACCGGCGATCTCTCGGTCGATCTCGTACGCCGTATCGTCAAGGTCGGCGAGCGCGACGTCAAACTGTCGCCGAAGGAATATGAGCTCCTGCGCGTCCTGGTGCAGCACGCCGGCAAGGTTCTGACCCACAGATTCCTGCTCAAGGAGCTCTGGGACGAGCTGACCGACGCGCAATACTTACGCGTCTATGTCCGCCAGCTCCGGCAAAAGATCGAAGCCGATCCGGAGCGTCCGCAATATGTGCTGACCGAGACGGGGATCGGCTACCGGCTGAAGGCGGGGGATTAGGCCCCGTTGTCATTCCGGGACGCGCCCCCTTGGCGCGGGCCCGGAATCCATATCTCCGCTCGTCACGCTTGGCATGATGGATTCCGGGCTCAATGCTTCGCATCGCCCCGGAATGACGTGCTAACCCGCCTTCCGATGCCTCGCCGCTGCCCGGTGCGTCTTCCGCGCACTGCGCTGCCGCCCCGTTGCGCGGCGCGCGTGTGACTTGGCCGACGTTTTCCTGCTGCGCCCCTTCAGGCTCTGCTTCAGCGCATCCATCAGGCTGACGACGTTGCTCGGGCGCTCCTCCGGCTCGGGCAGCTCGATCGTCTTGCCGCTCGCCTTGCGCCTGACCAGCGCCTTCAGCGCGTTCTCGTACTCGTCCTTGAACTTGGCGGGATCGAAATGCGCGGCCTTGGTGTGCAGGATGTGACCGGCGAGCTCGACCATGTCCTTGGTGATTTTCGGGCTCTTGATGTCGTCGAAGAACTGGTCCTCGTCGCGGAGCTCGTAGGGGTAGCGCAGCGTGGTGCCGAGCAGGCCCTTGCCGAGCGGTTCGATCGCGATGATGTGCTCGCGGTTGGTGAGCACGATCTTGGCGAGCGCCACGCGATCCTGATCCTTCATGGCATCGCGGATCACCGCGAAAGCGTCGATCGCGGCCTTGCCGTCGGGCGCGATGTAATAGGGATGGTTGAGATAGCGCTGGTCGATTTCCTCGCTCGGCACGAAACTCTCGATGTCGATGGTGTGATTGCTCTCGATCTGCACCGCCTCGAGTTCCTCCGGCTCGACCTCCACATACTTGCCCTTGCGCAATTCGTAGCCGCGCCCTTTCTGGTCGCTCTCGACGACGTCGCCGGTCTCGATATCGACCATCTGCTGCTTGAGACGATTGCCGGTCTCGCGGTTGATCATGTGAAACCGGGTCTTCTCGGCCGCAGTCGTCGCGGGATAGAGCACGACAGGGCAACTGACCAGCGAGAGCTTCAGCGTTCCCTTCCAATAGGCACGGGGAGCCATTCCATTCTCCAGCGTTTTCAAGAGGTTTTGGAACTCCAACCTCGCCATCGGGTTTTGGTTCCGGGTGGGACTTTTGCCGTGATAGGCTTTGAAAACCAAAAGAGAAGCGGGACCGGTCGTGCTGCAAAAACTCTCCACCTACCGACGGAAGCGTGACTTCGAGAAGACGCCTGAGCCATCCGGCAAGACCGCGGTGGCGCCATCGGACCGGCGGCGCTTCGTGATCCAGAAGCATGATGCGACGCGTCTGCATTACGATTTCCGGCTCGAATTCGACGGCGTGTTCAAGTCCTGGGCCGTGACGAAAGGGCCTTCGCTCGATCCCCACGACAAGCGCCTGGCGGTCGAGGTCGAGGATCACCCGCTCGACTATGGCGATTTCGAAGGCACGATTCCGGAAGGCCAGTACGGCGGCGGCACAGTGATGCTGTGGGACCGCGGCACGTGGGAGGCGGAAGATCCGGAAGCGGGCTTCAGGAAAGGCGACCTCAAGTTCACGCTTCACGGCGACAAGCTGCAGGGCAGCTGGGTGCTTGTGCGCATGCGCAACCGCGGCGGCGAAAAGCGCACCAACTGGCTGCTGATCAAGCATCGCGACGAGTACGCCCGCGAGGGCGCGGACAACGACATTCTCGACGAGGACAAGTCGGTCGCCTCCGGCCGTGCCATGGAGCAGATCGCCGAAGGCAAGGGCCGCGCGCCGAAGCCATTCATGCTGGCGAAGGGCAAGGCCAAGGCGGATGCGGTCTGGCAGTCCAATCGGACCGAGGAGACGAAAGGCAGGACCTTGCAGCCGGCGCCGCGCACGGCGTTGAAGGCCGGAAAGACGGGAAAGAAGACGACGACGGCCACGAATGCCAAGAAGGTCTCGGCGATGCCGGATTTCGTCGCGCCGCAGCTCTGCACGCCGGTCGAGCGGCCGCCGGCCGGCAATGGCTGGTGCCACGAGATCAAGTTCGACGGCTACCGGGTGCAGCTCCGGGTCGAGGACGGCGAGGCGACGTTGAAGACGCGCAAGGGCCTGGACTGGACCGACAAGTTCGCTTCGATCGCGAAGGAGGCGACTTCGCTGCCGGATGCCATGATCGACGGCGAGATCGTCGCGCTCGATCACAACGGCGCGCCGAATTTCTCCTCGCTCCAGGCCGCTCTGTCGGACGGCAAGACCGAGGATCTCATCTTCTTCGCGTTCGATCTCCTCTTCGCGGAAAATCAGGACTACCGTCGGCTGCCGCTCGGCCAGCGCAAGGCGCGGCTCAAGGAGCTATTGGAGCCGCGCAAGCGCAAGTCGGCGCAGATCCGCTATGTCGAGCATTTCGAGAGCGGTAGCGAGGCGGTGCTGCAATCGGCCTGCAAGCTCGAGCTGGAAGGCGTGGTGTCGAAGAAGCTCGACGCGCCCTATCGCTCCGGCCGCACCGAAAGCTGGACCAAGGCCAAATGCCGCGCCGGCCACGAGGTCGTGATCGGCGGCTACAAGACCACCAACGGCAAATTCCGCTCGCTGATGGCCGGCGTGCATCGCGGTGATCATCTCGCCTTTGTCGGCATGGTCGGCACCGGCTTTGGCGCCGACAAGGTCAGGCGCATCATGCCCTCTCTGAAGGCGATGGAGAGCAAGGAGAGTCCCTTCGGCGGCAAGAATGCTCCGAAGAAGACGCGCGAGGTGCACTGGCTGAAGCCGGAGCTCGTCGCCGAGATCGAATTTGCCGGCTTCACCGCCGACGGCAATATCCGCCAGGCCGCGTTCAAGGGCTTGCGGCAGGACAAGCCCGCCGAGGAGGTCGAGGCCGAGACGCCGGTCGATACCGCGCTCGCCGAACCCTCGACCAGGAAGCGCGCTGCGAAGACCGCGAAGCGATCCAAGGACGCCGGCACCGCGGAAGTGATGGGCGTCGTCATCTCGAAACCGGACAAGGAGCTGTGGCCGAACGACGGCGACGGCGAGGGCGTGACGAAGCTCGATCTCGCGCGCTATTTCGAAGCGGTCGGAAGCTGGATGATCGAGCACCTGAAGGGACGCCCATGCTCGATCCTGCGCGCGCCCGACGGCATCGGCGGCGAAAAGTTCTTCCAGCGTCATGCCATGCAGGGCACCTCGAACCTGCTCGAGCTCGCAAAAGTCTCCGGCGATCGCAAGCCGTATTTGCAGATCGATCGTGTCGAGGGACTGGCCGCAGTCGCGCAGATCGGCGGTGTCGAGCTGCATCCCTGGAATTGCGCGCCTGATGCCTATGACACGCCGGGGCGGCTGGTGTTCGATCTCGACCCGGCGCCGGACGTGGACTTTGCCGACGTCGTCGAGGCGGCCAAGGAGATGCGGCAGCGGCTCGCCGATGTCGGCATGGAGAGCTTTTGCAAGACCACCGGCGGCAAGGGGCTCCATGTGGTGGTGCCGCTGCTCCATGGCGCGCGCGACAAGGTGAGCTGGAAGGAGGCCAAGGCGTTTGCGCAAGGAATCTGCCAGTGGATGGCCGATGACGACCCCGAGCGCTATCTGCTCAACATGTCGAAGAAGCTGCGGAACGGAAAGATCTTCCTGGACTATCTCCGCAACGACCGCATGTCGACCGCGGTTGCCGCGCTTTCGCCGCGCGCGCGCGCCGGTGCGACCGTGTCGATGCCCGTGACCTGGGCGCAGGTGAAGAGCGATCTCGATCCGAAGAAGTATACGCTACGGACCGTGCCGGGCCTGTTAAGACGGTCCAAGGCCTGGGAGGGCTATGACGATGCGGCGGTGTCGATCAAGGTGGCGATGAAGAAGCTGGCGGGGAAGAAGTAGGGTGGGTTAGCCGCAAGGCGTAACCCACCTCTTTGGTTTCCGCAGAGACAGAAGTGGTGGGTTACGCCAGCGGACTGCGCTTCGCGCAGCCGCGTGCTAACCCACCCTACGAGTCCTCGTCTTAGATCCGTCCCATCAGCAGCAGGATCAACAGGATGACGATGACCAGCCCGAGGCCGCCGCCGCCGTAATAACCGGTGCCGTAGAACGGGCCGCCGCCAATGCCGCTGAAGCCGCCGAGCAGGGCGATGACCAGAATGATCAGAATGATCGTGCCGATTGACATGCGAGTCTCCTCCAGCCCTTGTGGAAAGGGTCGTTTGCACCTGTCCCGTGTGCGAGGGCAACTTGCCGCAGGTTTTAAAGTTCCGGTTTTGAAACGGGGCGACAGGTGCAAGTTGCATGGAACCTTTATCGTTGCGGCCGGAATCACTAAGTGAGGATGAATCAGCGCAGGGCAGGGCCATGTCAGCACCGCTTGTCGTTTCCATTCCGCACCGTCTCGGCCGCGAAGAGGCAGTGCGCCGGCTCAAGAGCGGGCTTGGCCGCGCGGCGGCCAGCATTCCCGTGCTGCAGGTCGAGGAGGAGCGCTGGAGCGGCGACAGCATGAATTTCCGCATCCGCGCGCTCGGACAGATCGCGACCGGTCAGGTCGACGTCGCCGACGATCACGTCAAGGTTCAGGTGGTCTTGCCGTGGCTGTTGCAGCGCTTTGCCGAGATGGCGCAGGCGACCATCAGGAAGCGCGGGCAGTTGCTGCTCACCAAGGACGACGGAAAGTGAGTTTCAGGCGCTTACGCGCTGCCGCGCAGGCCTGATGGTGCTTGCTGCGCGAGCCTCGATGACGGCCGCAGGAAAATCACGGAAAGCCTGTGCGATCGGCAGCGCGTTGCCCGCAAGTCCCGCCGCGGCATAACCCGTGATATCGACGGTCGCGTCGAGGCCTTCGGGGGCTGGCCATTCGCGGCCCGCTTGCGTGAACGGTGCAAACTGGCGTCCGACGATGACGATCGCCGCAGCGCGGCCGCGGCGGCGAGCGAACGCGATGACGTGGTCAGCATGCGCGCCGCGCACCTCCAGCGGCTGGTAATCGCCTTGCGCGAAAACGTCGGCGAGCGCGTTGCGCAGCCTGAGCAGGTGCCGCGTCCAGGCGAGCTTGAGCCGGCCGTCCGGCCAGGTCCTGGTCAGCCCGCTCCAGTCCGGTATTTGCAGTGACGCCAGCGCGGTATCGCGCGCGGCAAAATCCACCGGGCGGCGGTTGTCGGGATCGACCAGCGAAAGGTCCCAGAATTCGGTGCCTTGGTAGAAGTCGGGCACGCCCGGCAGCGTCGCCTTGAGCGTGAGCTGGCTCAGCGAGTTCAGCGCGCCGAGCAGCGCGATGCGGCGGGCCAGGGTTTGCAGCGCCTCCAAAAATTCGCCGGACAGCGCGGGATCGAGGATCTTCCCGATGAAGCTCTTGACGCCGCTCTCATAGCCCTGGTGCGGGTTGAGCCAGCTCGTCTCCTCCTTGCCCTCGCGCGCGGCCTTGAGTGCATAGGCCTGAATGCGCTCGACGAAACCGGCATCAGCCGGTCCCTGCAGCGGCCATGCGCCGAGCAGGGTCTGGTAGAGCATGTATTCGAACGTCGCCGACGGCGCGCGCAGATTGACGTGAAGCGCAAGATGCGGCGCATTCAGGACCTTCCAGCGCGACACCGCGCTGGTCCATTCGCCGGGAATCTCGCTGAGCGCCGCAATCCGGGCGCGGGCGTCCTCGCCGCGCTTGGTGTCGTGGGTGGCGGTCGCCGTCATTCCTTGCGGCCACTCCCTGGCGCGCGCGCGCATCGCCTCATGGAAGGCGGGAACGGTGAGGCCGGCGCTCGCGGGATCGCCGCCGACCTCGTTCAGCGCCAGCAGCCGATGAAACTGGTAGAACGCGGTGTCCTCCAGCGACTTTGCCATCATCGGCCCGGTGAACTGCTGCACCTTCAGGGCGAAGCGGCGCACGCGCGGCGTGCTGTGAGGGGGCCGGCCGGGCTTGAGCAGATCCATGGTCAGGGCATCGCGCAGGAAGTCGAAGATGCCTTCGTCCGCGGCGAACCATTCGGCGCGGGCGCGCGCGATAGTGTCCTCGATCAGCTTGCGGTCGTGCGCCGTCGCCCCGGCCGTGGTGAGATAGGTGCGATAGACCGGGAAATGCAGCACGTAGAGTTCGAGCGCCTGCCGCAGGCTGTCGGCTGAGAAGTCGCGCGTCGAATAGTGTCCGTTGGCGATGCGCGCGAGCAGGCGCGTCAGCACAGTGAATTCGCTGGTCAGCAGCGTCTCCAGCACGCGCCGCTTGGCCTCCTTGACGTAAGGCGCAAGCCGCGGCGGGTGGTTGCTGATCTGGCGCCAGGTCTCGTCCAGCGCCTCCAGCCCCTTGGCGTCGACCAGCACTTGCGTGATGACGTTCATCCACTCATAGCCGGTGGTGCCCTGGACGCCGGCGAAATGCGGCAGCTTCTCGTGCTCGCACAGGATCTTCTCGATCAGCGTATAGAACGGTTTCGTCTTGCCCTGCGCATCACGCACCAGCCGGCGGAGCCGCTGGCAATATTGCGCGGGATCGCGCAGGCCGTCGATGTGATCGAGGCGGATGCCCTGCAATTTGCCGTCGGCGACGAGCTGCTTCACCAGCCGGTGCGTGGCGGCGAAGGTGCCGGGGTCCTCGACGCGGAGGCCAGCGAGCCCGTTGACGTCGAAGAAGCGGCGATAATTGATGTCGCTGGAGGCGAGCCGCCAGTGTCCGAGCTTGTAGTTCTGGCGCTCCAGCAGGTGATGCAGCGCCAGCGTCTGCGCGGGACGGTCCTTGGCGGCACGATAGGCGGCAAGACCGCGGCTGATGATGTCGGCGGCGCCCGCGATCTCCTTGAGTTCGGCCTTGAAGCCCGGCGCTTCCTTGCGATTGGGGCGGCGTAATCCCGTGTAGCGCGCCGCAAGCGCGAGCAGGTGTTTGCCGGCGTCCGTCTCGGCGGCGTTCGCCTCCTTCACGGTCATGCGCAGGATTTCGCCATAGCGCTCGGGCGCGATCGGCAAGCGATGCTCGAAATACCAGGCGGAAAAGCTGCCCTCATCGGGATCGTAACGCAGCTCGATCTCCCCACGCTCGAGCGCATCGCCATAGGACGAGCCGAGGATCGGCAGCAGCACGCCGCCGCGGGCGCGGTGGGGCAGCAGATCCCAGTCGATATCGAAGGCGGCCGCGTGCGGCGAGGCCTGGCCCCATTCCAGCATGTCGAGCCACCAGGGATTGTCGGCGAAATGCACGCCGACATGGTTGGGCACGAAATCGATGATGAGGCCGAGGTCGTGCTGCCTGAGCGCCTCGCTCAGTCGCGCGAAGCCGGCTTCGCCGCCGAGCTCGGGATTGAGCTGGCTATGATCGACGGTGTCGTAGCCATGCGTCGAGCCCTTGCGCGCCTTCATCACCGGCGAGGCATAGAGATGCGTGATCCCGAGCCCTTTCAGGTATGGGATGACTTCGGTAGCCTTGTCGAAGCCGAAATCCGCGGTGAGCTGGAGCCGGTAGGTCGCAAGCGGAATGGCGGGAGGCATGTCAACCTCCGAGGCGCCAGACCACCGACCAGGGCGGAAGCCGATCACCGGCCGCGCCGCCCCAGATCGGCGCGCCCGTGCTGACGGTGGAAGTGATCTCGTGATCCGACAGGTTGGCGACGAGGCGCAGCGTCGTGCCGTCCCCCATGCGCCAATGCGCGCTGAGCAGGCCGTTGTCGGCCGCCTCCGCATCACCGAAGCTTGCGCCCTTCAAGCGCGGCATGATCTCCTTGCGGCGGAGCGCGAGCAGGTCACGCACCAAAGCGAGCCGCGCATTCTGCTCCGGCGTGCGGCCGGTCCAGTCGAGCACAGCCGATTCCAGCGTTGCCGGATCGAGCGGGTCGGGCACCTCGTCGCCGTATTTCTCATAGGCCCAGCCATATTCCTGCTTGCGGCCCTTGCGCACGGCATCGGCAAGGCCGCCCTGGAAATCGCAGAAGAACGGGAAGGGGACCTTCGAGCCCCATTCCTCGCCCTGAAACAGCATCGGCACCATCGGTGCGAGCAGGGTCACCGCAAGCGCGGCCTCGATCTGCTGCGGCGATGCCAGGCTCTCGAGCCGGTCGCCGAGCGGTCGATTGCCGATCTGGTCGTGGTTCTGCAGGAAATTGACGAAGGTTGCGGGCGGCAACTGGCCGCTCGGCTCGCCGCGCGGCTTCTTGCCCCAGAACTCCGAGATCTCGCCCTGATAGACGAAGCCCGAGGCAAGCGCGCGTGCGAGATCCATGCGCGGGGTCTGGTAGTCGCCGTAGTAGCCGGCGAGCTCGCCGGTCAGCATCACGTGCCAGACGTGGTGATAATCATCGTTCCACTGTCCGCGATATTTTCCGTTCGGCGGCTCCTGTGCGGCGTCGAGCAGGCTGGCGCGATTGTCGCCGTTCTCCAGCACGAGATGGATGTGCCGCCCCGTCGCCTTGGCGAGTTCGCCGGCGGCAACGCTGAGGTCCTGCAGCATCGATTGTTCGCCGGGGACAGCCATGATGTGGTTGGCGGCGTCCAACCTCAGGCCGTCGAAGCGGTAGTCGGTCAGCCAGGACAGCGCGTTCTCGACCGCAAAGGCGCGCACCTGCGGCACGCGATAGTCGATCGCGCTGCCCCAGGGCGTATGCGCATCGGTGAAGAAGATCGGCGCATAGCGGCCGAGGTAGTTTCCTTCCGGGCCGAAATGATTGTAGACGACGTCGAGGAAAACCATCAGCCCGCGCAGGTGGGCCTCGTCGATCAGCATCTTCAGATCTTCGGGACGGCCATAGGCGCTGTCGGGCGCATACCACAGCACGCCGTCATAGCCCCAGCCGCGGCGGCCCGCGAAATCGGCCAGTGGCATCAATTCCAGCGCGGTAATTCCAGTCGCTGCGAGATGATCGAGCTTGTCGATCATGGCGCGGTAGGTGCCTTCGCTGGTGAAGGTGCCGACATGGGTCTCGATCAGCACCGTCTCTTCCCAGGGCCGGCCGCGCCAGTCGTGCGCGCGCCAGGCGAAGGCGTCGTGATCGATCACCTCGCTCGGGCCGAAGACGTCTTCGGGCTGGAATGCGGAGGCCGGATCAGGCACGTCGATCTCGTCGTCGATCCTGAACTTGTAGGGGCTGCCGGGGGGGAGGCCGCCGATCTCGGCGACATACCAGCCATCCCGCCGGCGCTGCATCGCGTGCCTGCGGTCGAGCAGGAGATCGACGCGGCGCGCGCCGGGCGCCCACAGCCGGAACGACACGCCGTCTTTCGTCGGCCGCGCCCCGAAGGATGGTCTCATGGCGCCCCCGCGAAGGCGAGCACGGAGCGCGGCGGCGCCTTGCTGTCGCTTCCGGACGGGAAGTCGATGGTGTTCAGCTTGGCATCGGTCGTGTTCAGGATCTGCTGCCAGCTCTTGTATTCGGTCATCTCGGGCAATTTGAATGCGATCTCTTCGGGCGCGGCGTTCAGGACGATAAAGATCGCAGCCCCGCCCGGTTCCATCGGGCCCATCACATAGGAGAGAAACCGCCCATCCGGGAATGTCCAGTCGCTCTCCGTCATTTCGTTACCTTCAGGCGTCAGCCACAGCGCGCCGTAGGAGATGCCGTCCTTGGGGCGACCGTCGAGCCAGCGATGGCTGCGAAGCTGCGAGAAGCGGCGACGGATGTCGGCGAGTTGAGCGACGAAATCGACCATGTCCTCGCCCTCCGCGCCGAGATTGTCCCAGCCGACCCAGCCGACCTCGTTGTCCTGGCAATAGGCGTTGTTGTTGCCGGACTGCGAATTGCCGACCTCGTCGCCGGCGAGGATCAGCGGGACGCCCTGCGCCAGCATCAGGCAGGCCAGCACGTTCCTGCGAAGCTGCCGCCGCAGGACGAGGATCTTTGGATCGTCGGTCGGTCCCTCGACACCGCAATTGTTGCTGTGGTTGTCGTTGGAGCCGTCGCGATTGTCCTCGCCATTGGCCTCGTTGTGCTTCTCGTTGTAGCTGAAGAGGTCGGCGAGCGTGAAACCGTCGTGCACGGTGATGTGGTTGATGCTGGCGCGCAGCCGCCTTCCGTCGTGGTTGAACAGGTCGGAGGACGCCGTCATGCGGCTGGAGATGTCGCCGATCAGGCTGCCTTCGCCGCTCCAGTAACGGCGCATGGCGCTGCGATAGCGGTCGTTCCATTCCGACCATTGCGAGGGGAATGCGCCGACCTGGTAGCCGCCGAGGCCGAGGTCCCAGGGTTCGGCGACGAGCTTGACGGCGGCCAGCACCGGATCCTGCCGGATCGCGGTCAGGAACGAGCTGCCGCGGTCAAAACCGTTCGGCCCGCGCGCGAGCGTGGTGGCGAGATCGAAGCGGAAGCCATCGACATGGCAGACCTCGACCCAGTAGCGCAGGGAATCCATCACCATCTGCAGCACCCGCGGATGGGTGAGGTTCACCGACGAGCCGCAGCCGGTGAAGTCGTCGTAGTAGCGCGGGTTCTCGCGGTTGAGCCAGTAATAGGAGGCATTGTCGATGCCGCGATAGCACAGCGTCGGGCCGAGGTGGTTGCCCTCGGCGGTGTGATTGTAGACGACGTCGAGCATCACCTCGATGCCGGCATCGTGCAGGCGCGCGACCGTGGTGCGGAAGGAATCGAGCGCATTGTCCTGGGCATAGCGCGGCTCCGGCGCGAAGAAGGACAGCGTGTTGTAGCCCCAGTAATTGGCGAGCTTCTTTTCGACCAGGATGCGGTCGTCGACGAAGCTGTGGATCGGCAGCAGCTCGATCGTGGTGACGCCGAGCTTCTTCAGGTGCTCGATCATCGCCGGCGAGGACAGGCCGCCATAATTGCCGCGGAGGTTCGGCGGCACGTCGTCGCGCTTCTGCGTCAGGCCCTTGACGTGGGCCTCGTAGATGATCGTGTCTTCCCACGGAATGTTCGGCCGGATCTCGCGCCGGCCCCAGTTGAAGGTCTCGTCGACCACGACGGCCTTGGGCATGCCGCGCGCATTGTCGCGCCGGTCGAACGACAGGTCCTCGCGCGGCGAGCCGGTGCGGTAGGCGAAATGCGCATCGCTCCAGACCAGCCGCCCGGCGAGCCGCTTTGCATAGGGGTCGAGCAGCAGCTTGTTGGCATTGAAGCGGTGGCCGTGCTCGGGCTCATAGGGGCCGTGCACCCGGAAGCCGTAGAGCTGGCCGGGCGAGACGTCGTTGAGATAGCCGTGCCAGACGTCCTCGGTCTTTTCCGGCAGTTCGATGCGCTCGAGCTCGCGGCGGCCTTGCGTGTCGAACAGGCACAGCTCGACCTTCTGCGCGTTGGCGGAGAATAGCGCAAAATTGGTGCCGCGTCCGTCCCAGCTTGCGCCGAGGCGTGCGGGCGATCCGGCGGTCAGGCGCATATCTCAGCTTTCCGGAACGAGGAAGATCGCGGCGAGCGGCGGAATGGTGAGGCGGAGCTCGGGCGTCTTGCCGTCAACGGTCTGAACCTCGCCGATGTTCCCGACATTGCTACCGCCGTAATGGGCGGAGTCGGAATTGAACACCTCTTTCCACTTGCCGGCCAGGGGCACGCGAACGCGATAGTTGCGATAGACATTGGGGGAAAAATTGACGATCACGAGGCACCGCGCGTGCTCGTCAAAGCCCTTGCGCAACCAGGCGAACACGTTGCGGTTGGCATCGTCAGTGATCAGCCATTCGAAGCCGGCCTGGTCGCAGTCCATCTGATGCAGCGCCGGTACCGCGCGGTAGAGCCGGTTGAGGTCGCGGATCAGCGACTGGATGCCGGAATGGACCTTGTATTCGAGCAGGTGCCAGTCGAGCGACTGGTCGTGATTCCATTCACGGCTCTGCGCGATCTCGGCGCCCATGAACAGCAGCTTCTTGCCGGGGTGGCCGAACATGAAGCTGTAATAGGCCCGCAAATTCGCAAAGCGCTGCCATTCGTCGCCGGGCATGCGTCCCAGGATCGAACGTTTGCCGTGCACGACCTCGTCATGCGACAGCGGCAGGATGAAGTTTTCCGAGAACGCGTAGTGCAGGCCGAACAGGATCTCGCCATGATGATATTTGCGGTGGATCGGATCCTTGCTGATGTAGTTCAGCGTGTCGTGCATCCAGCCCATGTTCCACTTGTAGCCGAAGCCGAGTCCGCCGAATTCGACCGGGCGCGAGACTTGCGGCCATGCGGTGGATTCTTCGGCGGCCGTGGTCGCCTGCGGGAAGCGGGCAAAGACCTCCGTGTTGAAGCGGCGCAGGAAGTTGATTGCTTCGATGTTCTCGCGGCCGCCATACTGGTTCGGAATCCACGCGTCGGGCGGGCGGCTGTAGTCGAGATAGAGCATCGACGCCACCGCATCGACGCGTAAGCCGTCGATGCCGTAGCGCTCCATCCAGAACAGCGCGTTCGACACCAGGAAGTTCGTCACTTCGGTGCGGCCGTAATTGTAGATCAGGGTGCCCCAGTCGAGATGGCGGCCCTGGAGCGGGTTGGCGTGCTCATAGAGCGCAGTGCCGTCAAAACTGCCGAGCCCGTGCGGATCGTCGGGGAAATGGCCGGGCACCCAGTCGAGCAGCACGCCGATGCCTTCGCGGTGGCAGGCATCGACCAGCGCGGCGAAATCCTCAGGGCTGCCGAACCGGCTGGTCGGGGCATAGAGGCCGGTGGGCTGATAGCCCCATGAACCGTCGAACGGATGCTCGCTCACGGGCAGGAATTCGAGATGCGTAAACCCCATGTCGCGGGCATAGGCCGGCAGTTGCTCGGCAAGCTCGCGATAGGTCAGCCATTCATTGTTGCCCTTGCGCCGCCACGAGCCGAGATGGACCTCGTAGATCGACATCGGCGCCGACAGCGCGTTGATGCCGTCGGGCGCCGGGCGCGGCCGCGGCAGATGCGCCTCGTCGAGCACGATCGAGGCGGTCTTCGGCCGCACCTCGCTCGCAAACGCCAGCGGATCGGATTTCAGCGGCAGCAGATGGCCATGCGGGCCGATCATCTCGAACTTGTAGTGATCGCCGATCTTCGCATGCGGGATGAACAGTTCCCAGTACCCGCTGCCGCGCACCCGCATCGGATGACGCCGCCCGTCCCAGAAGTTGAAATCGCCGACCACGGATACGCGCTGCGCATTCGGCGCCAGCACCACGAAGCCGATGCCGTCGACGCCGTCGAGCCGCATCGGATGCGCGCCGAGCTTGTCGTAGAGGCGCTGGTGGGTGCCTTCGCCGAGCAGATAGAGGTCGAAATCGGTCAGGATCGGCGGAAAGCGGTAGGCATCCTCGAACTCGACGATGTTGTTGCCGAATTTCGCGCGCAGCTGGTAGTGCTTCGAGCCGTTGGGCAGGGCTCCGATGAACAGGCCGGAGTCATGAACGCGGTCGAGCGGCGCGACCTCGCCGTGCTCGCCGACCGCCTCGACATTGGTGGCCTCGGGCAGGAAGGCGCGCACCACGCTCTTGCCGCCCTCGGGATGCAGCCCGAGATAGTGGAAGGGGTCGGAGTGGCGGCCCTCGATGATCGCGTAGGCTTCGGCTGGCAGTTTAGGCATGGGCTTCGCTCTCGGCACTGGACAGAATGCGAAGCAGTCCGGCCAGCGGCGCATGGAGCCCCTCGGGCCGGTGGGACAGTTCGTACTCTACGTCGTCGAACGCTTGATCAAGCAGGAAAAACCTTAACAGGCCTTGCGCACCTTGCGGATCTTCCGGCCATAGCCGCCGGTCGGTCATGGCCTCGCGATAGGCGTGCAGGAACGTCGTGGTGGCGCGTTCGCGCCATTCGCCGAGCGCGGCCGCAAGCCGGTCCTGTTCGTCGGAGGCGCCGGTGAGGGCGCGATTGATGGCCACGTTAACCGAAAGATCAATCGAGCGGATCATGCCGGCGACGTCGCGCGCGGCAGGCAGCTTGCGCCGCTTGTCGGCCAGCGGCCGGCGCGGATTGCCGTCGAAGTCGATGATGAAGATGTCGTCCTTCACGATCAGAGTCTGCCCGAGGCGGAAGTCGCCATGATGACGGATGTTCAACCCGCCGATCCCGGAAGGCAATAGTGCATTGAGGTGGTCGGGCAGGGCCGCGCGCGCTGCGCCGAGTTGGTCGATCAGCGGCCGGTCCGCCTCCCGCAGGCCGTCGCGGCTGTTGGCCAGGTGGTCGAAAACGCGCTCGGCCCGCGCCTTGAGGTCGGAGACCCAGCGCCCGGCATGTTCGGAGCCGAGCGGCTCCGGAGCGAGATTGTCCGGCTTTGCCGCGGCCAGGGCGACATGCAACTCGGCAAGCCGCCGGCCGATCTGCGCGATGAAGTGCAGATAGGGCGCCTGCTCCTGGGTCTCGCGCGGCGCCTCGCCCGCGGGCGAGACCCGCTGCTCGTCGATATAGCGATCGAGATAACCGGTGGTGACGGTCCAGCCGTCGCCCTGGTTCTCGACAAAGGCATGCAGCACGCCGAGCGCGCTGTGCCGATCGTCCTCGACCAGCTCGACACTGCCGAGCAGGGCCGGCGTGTTGGCGAAGTGAGCCACCTCGGTGAGATAATGGCCGATCTCGATCTCGGGACTGGTGCCGCTTTCGAGCTGCCGATAGATCTTGACGACATATTGGTTGTCCACGAGCGCGGTGCTGTTGGACTGCTCGATCGCGCGGATGCGTTCGGGCTCCTTGATGGTGTAGTCGGCGAACCGGCTGGTCGCCTTGAACTCGAGCCGCAGATCGTTCTCGTCCACCACCAGGTTTTGCGACAGACCCCGCAGGAACAGGCCGATGAAGATCTGCTCGGTCGCGACGTCCAGCAGCGTGCCCTCGCGCGCACCCTGGCGGACAGCGGCGAGCGCCTTCGGGTTGAAGCGTTCGCGGTCGAAGCGTACCCATTCGATCTGCATCGGCAGCACGTAGCGCGTCGTGACGTCGTCCCGCGTGGTCTCGAAGAATGCGATCCAGGGCCTGTTGTCGCCGATATCGCTGAAAGGCACCGCCGAGGTCAGCGAGGCCTTGATGTGCTTGGGATTGTGCTCCGGATACCAGCGTGTCCTTGCCAAAAATCCCGGCAGCACGTCGCGCTCGAACACGCCGCGCTCGCGTGCCAGCGACACCCAGTTCGAATTGACCGGCACGACCAGCGTCTCGAACTCGGGCACCGCGCGCGGCGTCACCGGCTCGGACTTGTCGCGCTCGGTGAGCTGGAACCAGTAGAAGCCGTAAGGCCCGAGCGTGATCATGTAGGGCAATTCGCCGATCGCCGGGAAGCGCGTCCGTCCAAGCATCTCCTGCGGAATGCGGTCCTTCCACGGCGACAGATCGAGCTCGGTCGCCTGCGCCGCGCGCGAGAGGTTGGCGACGCAGAGGATCACCTCGTCGCGATACTGCCGGACATAGGCCAGCACGGCGCGATTGGCCGGGCGGATGAAGGTCATGGAGCCGCGACCGAAGGCGAGCGTCGACTTGCGCACCGAGATCAGCCGCTTGGTGGCGCTGAGCAGCGACGACAGGCTGCGCGACTGCGCCTCCACGTTCACCGATTCATAGCCGTAGACCGGGTCCATGATCAGCGGCGCGTAGAGCCGGGCCGGATCGCAGCGCGAGAAGCCGCCATTGCGGTCCGGGCTCCATTGCATCGGCGTGCGCACGCCGTTGCGGTCGCCGAGATAGATGTTGTCGCCCATCCCGATCTCGTCGCCGTAATAGATGATCGGCGTTCCCGGGAAGGACAGCAGCAGCGAGTTCATCAGCTCGATCTTGCGGCGGTCGTTGTCCATCAGCGGCGCGAGGCGCCGCCTAATGCCGACATTGATGCGGGCGCGCGGATCGTTGGCGTAGGTGGTCCAGAGATAGTCGCGCTCGACGTCGGTGACCATCTCCAGAGTGAGCTCGTCATGGTTGCGCAGGAACAGCGCCCATTGGCAGCTCGCCGGGATGTCCGGCGTCTGGCGCAAAATGTCGGTGATCGGGAAGCGGTCCTCCTGCGCGATCGCCATGTAGATGCGCGGCATCAGCGGGAAGTGGTAGGCCATGTGGCATTCGTCGCCGCGGCCGAAATATTCCTGCACGTCCTCCGGCCATTGATTGGCTTCGGCGAGCAGCAGCTTGCCCTTCGAATAGGAATCCAGCTCCTGGCGCAGGCGCTTGATGATCGCATGCGTCTCCGGCAGGTTCTCGTTCGAGGTGCCCTCGCGCTCGCAGAGATAGGGAATGGCGTCCAGCCGGAAACCGTCGACTCCGGCATCCAGCCAGCGTTTCATCACCTGGATGATGGCGCTGACCACGCGCGGATTGTCGAAATTGAGGTCGGGCTGGTGCGAGAAGAAACGGTGCCAGTAGAAGGCGCCGGCCTCCGGATCCCAGGTCCAGTTCGACTTCTCGGTGTCGGTGAAGATGATGCGGGTGCCCTGGTATTTCTGGTCGGTATCGCTCCAGACATACCAGTTGCGCGCGCTCGAGCCCGGATGGCTGCGGCGTGCGCGCTTGAACCATTTGTGCTGGTCCGAGGTGTGGTTGACGACCAGCTCGGTGATGACGCGCAGGCCACGCTTCTGCGCCTCCTGGATGAAGCGCTTGAAGTCCTTCATCGTCCCGAAATCGGGATTGACCGCGCCGTAGTCGCCGATGTCGTAGCCGTCGTCGCGACCGGGCGAGGGATAGAACGGCAGCAGCCACAGCGCGGTGACACCGAGCTCCTGGAGATAGGGCAGCTTCTCGGTCAGCCCGGCGAAGTCGCCGATGCCGTCATTGTTGCTGTCGGCAAAGGCCTTAACGTGGAGCTGGTAGATGATCGCGTCCTTGTACCAGAGCTCATCCACGACCTCGGCAGCCTCGGCCTTCTTGGTGTCGACGGAAGACAGAACATTCATGGCGTGCCCCCTTACGCCAGGCAGCGGAACAAGAGCGCCGGATCGCGGTCGGGATCGATACGCAACCTGATCCCGCCCCATTCGATGCGGGACTGCTCGCCGGTGAGAAGGTTTTCGAGTGCCGTCACATGGTGTCGCTGTCCATCGGCGTCAACGGTGAGGTCGCCGAGCGGCAGCCAGAATTCGCGCGCATGGCGCGAGAGCGCAATCACGACGACGACGGTGTTTGCGGGATCATCCGCCTCCTTGGCAAAGGCGATCGTCTCGCCATCCTCGATGCCGAGGAAGCGCAAGGCCGCGGTCTGCTGCAGCGCCGCGTTGTCGTTGCGAATGCGGTTGAGCGCGGCAATCCAGGGCTTGATGTTGCCGGGCCTGTTCCAGTCGCGCGTCTTGACCTGGTACTTCTCGGAATCGAGATATTCCTCGCGGCCGGGAACCGCCTCGTGCTCCAGCAGCTCGAACCCGCCAAAGATCCCGTAATTGCCCGACAGCGTCGCGGCCAGCGCGAGCCGCGATTTGAACATCCAGGGCTCGCCGCTCTGGAGATGATAGGGCAAGAGGTCGGCGGTGTTGACGAACAGGTTCGCCCGGTAGAAGTCCCGCTCGGGATAACGGGTCAGCTCGCCGAGATACTGTTCCAGCTCCCACCTCAAAGTGCGCCAGGGGAAATAGCTGAAGGACTGCGCGAAGCCGAGCTTGGCGAGGCCCTTCATCGGCTTCGGCCGTGCAAACGTCTTGGAGAACAGGATCACCTCGGGATGCCGGCGGCGGATGTCGCCGATCAGCCACTCCCAGAACGGAAGCGGCGCGGTGTCATGATTGTCGATGGCGAAGATGGTGACGCCATGGTCGATCCAGAACAGCAGGGCGTCGCGAAACGCATTCCACAACCCGGCGCGATCGACGCAGCCGAAATCGGGGATGACGATGTCCGAATAGGGCCCATCCGCCGTCCGCACTGAGCGGTCCGGCCGCCACTTGAACCATTCCGGATGCTGCGTCAGCCAGGGATGGTCCGGCGAGCACTGCACGGCGAAGTCCAGCGCAAGCTCGAGCCCGTACTCGAGACATGTGGCGACCAGCGCGCGAAAGTCCTCGATCGTGCCAAGCTCGGGATGCAGCGCATCGTGCCCGCCCTCGGCGGCGCCGATCGCATAGGGCGAGCCGGGATCGCCCTCGCTCGCCACCGGCGCGTCGTTGCGGCCCTTGCGGCTTGTGTGGCCAATCGGGTGGATCGGCGTGAAGTAGAGCACGTCAAAGCCCATCGCGGCGATGTCGGGCACGCGTGCAATGCAGTCGCGGAGCGTGCCGTGCTGGCCGGGGACCTCGCTCTGGCTGCGCGGCATCATCTGGTACCAGGCGCCGAAGCGCGCCTTGTTGCGGTCGACGATCAGCGGGAAGAGCGGCGAGCGCGTCAGGTCGGGCCGCGACTGGCTCTCGGCCATGGCTTTGCCGAGCTCGGTTGCCAGCAGCGGCGTAACGTCGCCGGTCTCGAGGTAATCCTCGCATCGCTTGATGATGACCGCTGCGGCGTCCTGCCGCGCGCCATGCGCCTTGGTCAGGAGCCCGGCGCCCTCGATCGCATCGAGGCTGACATCGGCCCCGCTCCGCTGCTTGCGCGCGACGGCGTGCGACCAGGTGGCGAACTCGTCGGTCCAGGCTTCGATCGCGTAGACATATTGGCCGGGCTCAATGGGTGTGAACGCGCCGCACCAGCGGTCATTGCCGTGAGGGGTCATCGGCTCGCTCCGCCATTCGCGGTCCTGTTCGCGGCGCCAGATCAGCGCGGCGGCGATCACGGCGTCGCCGTCGCGATAGATGTCGGCCCAGACCTCGATAGGTTCACCCGCGATCCGCTTCACGGCGAAGCGGCCGCCGTCGATCAGGGGATAGACGTCTTCGATGAGGAAAGCGCTGCCGGCTGCGGCACTTTCGACAGTTTGAATTGTCTTGTTCACGGTGATGCCATTGACAAGAAAGCAGGAGCCCGTTTCCCTTGTCGGGAACCTACGCTTGGTACCATTATAGAAAGCCGCTTGTGTGTCATTGGTTCCCTGGGGAACGGCAAGCGCAGTTTGCGAGTTACCCCTGACTAACCTCTTCCGCGACCTCGTTAAAATCGATGCCCCCGGCCAAACCATGGCCTGCAAGCTGCGTGCCGAATGGATCTTTTAGCTCAAGCCCGGATCAAGGGCGTTCAATCCGAATTCATCGACGCCCTCGGCAAGCTGCGGGTCACCGCGCCGGAGGCGCTCAAATCCATCCTCGATGCCCTGCCGGAGAAGCGGGTCTACCGCTTCGTCGGCGGGCCGGTCGTGGTCCGCGCCCTGGGGCATCCGCGCACCGAACTGGCGGCAACCGGGACGCCGCCGCTGCAATGGAAAATCTCCGGCAACGGCAATGTGATCGCGCAAGGCGAGACGAGCGAGCCGGTCATTGCCTGGCCCGACGGCCTGCCGCTCGGCTATCACCGCCTGACGCTGACGGATGCCGGGGGCGTGAGCGAAGAGGTGCCGATGATCGTGGCGCCCGAGCGCGCCTTCGGCGGTGATTTCGACCGCGGCTGGCTGCTCGCCGTGCAGCTCTACAGCGTCCGCTCGAACCGCAATTGGGGCATCGGCGATTTCACCGACCTCGCCGGTCTCGTCCGGCTCGCTAAGCAACTCGGCGCCGACGGAGTCGGCCTCAATCCGCTGCACGTCTTGTTCGACGACCAGCCGGCCGATTGCAGCCCCTATTCGCCGAACAGCCGGCTGTTTCTCAATCCGCTCTATATCGACGTTGAGGCGATCCCGGAATATTCCGCCGATCTCGTCCCCGATGCGGCCGCAACCGCCGCGCGGCTGCGCGAAGGCGACCGCGTGCCCTATGCCGACATGGCGGCGCTGAAATGGCTGGCCTTGCGCGCTGCCTTCAACAGCTTCGTGAGGAGCGCGAGCGCGGCGCGCCGCAAGGAGTTTGACGCCTTCCGCGCCGCCCGCGCGCCGCTGTTGTCCCGCTTTGCCTGTTTCGAGGTGCTGCGGCATCGCTTCAACCGGCCGTGGTGGGAATGGCCGTCCGAATGGCAACAGCCGGACGCAGCCAAATGCGCCGAGCTGCGCAACGGGCCTGACCGGCGCGAGGTCGAGTTCGTCGAATTCGTGCAGTGGACGGCCGACAGCCAATTGCATGCCGCCAAGGAGCTGGCCGGCCAGCTCGGCATGCGCGTCGGGCTCTATCTCGACGTCGCCGTCGGCGTGCAGTCGAACGGCTTCGATGCCTGGAACGAGCAGACCGCGATTTCCCGCCACCTCGCCGTCGGCGCGCCGCCCGACGTGCTCAACACCGTCGGCCAGGACTGGGGCCTCGCCGGCTTCAATGCCGGCGGCCTCGAGGCGCAGTCCTTCGTGCCGTTCGCCGACATGCTGGCGGCGTCGATGCGCCACGCCGGCGCCATCAGGCTCGACCACGTGCTCGGGTTGAAGCGGCTTTACCTCGTGCCGCGCGGCTTCAAGCCCGACAACGGCGCCTATGTGCAGATGCCGTTCGAGGCGCTGCTCGCCGCGGTGGTGCGCGAGAGCGCGTCCCACAAATGCATCGTGATCGGCGAGGACCTCGGCACCGTGCCGGAAGGCTTTCGCGAGACCATGCAGGATTTCGGCATCTGGTCCTACCTCGTCATGATGTTCGAGCGCGACGACGCCGGCCATTTCCGCAATGTCGACCATTACCGGCCCAACGCTCTGGTGACGCTGAACACGCATGATTTGTGCACCTATGCGGGCTGGCGCTCCTTCAGCGATCTCAAGATGAAGCGCTCGCTCGGGCTAGACCCCGGCGAGGATGACCAGGCGCGCTGGGATGCGCTCGGCATGCTCGACCAGATCCTGCGCCAGAACGGCATCGTCGCCAACGACCTCTATTCGGTGCTCGCCTTCTTGTCGCGCACGCCCTCGCGGCTGCTCGCGGTGTCCATGGAGGACCTGCTCGGCGTGATCGACCAGCCCAACATTCCCGGCACGATCGACGAGCATCCGAACTGGCGCCAGCGCCTTCCTGTTACGCTCGACAAGATCGCCTCCAAGGTCGATCTCGCGGCTTTGAAGGCTGCGACGCGGGAACGTTCGCTGACCGGCGGGAGTTGAAACGCCGGGGCTTCCCAGGCTCGTACGACATTGATGCAAAGGATCGAGGACTATGCGCTGATCGGCGACTGCGAGACCGCGGCGCTGGTCGGGCGCAACGGCTCGATCGACTGGCTGTGCTGGCCGGCCTTCGACTCTGACGCCTGCTTTGCCGCGATCCTCGGCACGCGCCGGAACGGCCGCTGGCTGGTCGCGCCAAGCGAGGACGTCACCGCGACGTCGCGCCGCTATCTCGGCAATACCCTCATCCTCGAAACGCGGTTTGAGACCAAAAGCGGCACCGTGGCGCTGATCGACTTCATGCCGCCGCGCGGCAAGGCGTCCGACATCGTGCGTCTGGTTCGCGGCGTCAGCGGGAAGGTCGAGATGCGGATGGAGCTCATCATCCGCTTCGGCTTCGGCGTGGATATTCCCTGGGTGCGACGGATCGATCATTCCCTGCTCGCGATTTGCGGCCCGGACATGACGGTGCTCCGCACGCCGGCGAAGACCCGCGGCGAGGATCTGACCACGGTGTCGGACTTCGAGGTGAGGGCAGGCGAGACCATGCCCTTCGTGCTGACCTACGGTCCCTCGCATCTCGATCCTCCCGGACCGATAGATACTGAGCTCGCGCTTAGGGAGACCGAGAATTTCTGGCAGGATTGGTGCCGCCCTTGCACCCGCGACGGCGATTATCACGATCTGATCATGCGCTCGCTGATCACACTGAAGGCGCTGACCTTCGGCCCCACCGGCGGCATCGTCGCGGCGCCCACCACGTCCTTGCCGGAAAAGCTCGGCGGCAGCAGGAACTGGGATTACCGCTTCTGCTGGCTGCGCGATGCCACTTTCACGCTGCTGGCGCTGATGAACTCGGGCTACACCGAGGAAGCTTCGGCCTGGCATAATTGGTTGCTGCGCGCCGCCGCCGGCTCGCCGTCGAACATGCAGATCATGTACGGCATCTGGGGTCAGCGGCGGCTCTTGGAATGGGAGGCGGCCTGGCTCGCCGGTTACGAGGGCGCGCAGCCGGTGCGCGTCGGCAATGCCGCGCATGCGCAGCTCCAGCTCGACGTCTACGGCGAACTGATCGACGCCTTCCACCAGTCGCGCATGGCCAAGCTGCAGCTCGACGAGGAGAGCTGGGCGCTGGAATGCAACGTGCTCAACCATCTCGCCGAGGTCTGGGACCGGCCCGACCACGGCATCTGGGAGCGCCGCGGGCAGGCCAAGCATTACGTTTTCTCGAAAGTGATGAGCTGGGTCGCTTTCGACCGCGGCATCAAGAGCGCCGAGACCTTCGGCTTCAAGGCGCCGCTCTTGCACTGGCGCACCCTGCGCGAAGCCATTCATCGCGACGTCTGCAACAACGGTTTTGACGCGGAGGAGAACGCCTTCGTCGAGTCCTACGGCACGAAGCTGCTCGATGCCAGCGTGCTGCTGCTGCCGGGGGTCGGCTTCCTGCCGGCGTCGGACCCGCGCATCTGCGGCACCATCGCCGCCGTCGAGAGATGCCTGATGCGCGACGGTTTCGTGCTGCGGCACGATCCGCGCGAGCTGCCTGCGGGACAGCCGCTGCTCGAAGGCGCGTTCCTCGCCTGCAGCCTGTGGCTGGCCGATGCCTATGTGCTGTCGGGCAATCTCGACAAGGCGCAGGAATTGTTCGACCGCGTGATCGGCGTTGCGAACGACGTCGGGCTACTCGCCGAAGAATACGACTCCGTGGCCCGCCGCCAGACCGGCAATTTCCCACAGGCGCTGACCCACATCGCGCTGATCAACACCGCACATAATTTGTCGGCGGCAAGGCAGCGCAGCGAGAAGCCGGCGATGCAGCGGTCGCAGTAGTGATGGGCCAGCCCTGCGGGTACTTTAGAGCGGCTGCCGGACGGACACGGCCTGCATGGTTCGAGACGCCCGCTTTGGCGGGCTCCTCACCATGAGGGTCTGATATTTCGCCGCGAAACGAGACCTCATCCTGAGGGCCCGCCGCAGGCGGGCGTCTCGAAGGATGGCCGCAGGCTCGCTCTTCCAGTGCTTAGGCTATCAAACCTCAGCCAACCCCATTCCGCGTCAAAATCATCTCCATCGCCTCGGCAAAACCGTCCTGCTCATTGCTCGCGGTGACGTGGGTCGCCTCGTCCTTGACGTTGTCGGCGGCGTTGCCCATGGCGATCGAGGTGCCGCTGACGCGGAACATTGCGAGGTCGTTCTGCATGTCGCCGATGGTGGCGACGGCGTCGGTCGAGATGTCGAGGCGCCTGGCCATGGCCTCGACGAACGTGCCCTTGTTGAAGCCAGGCGGCGTGATGTCGAGATAGTAGGTCTGCGAGCGCACCGCGGTGGCCTCGCTGCCGAGCGCCTCCTGCATCGCCTTCTCGCAAGCTGCGAGCCCGGCCGCATCGGCGCTGGCGCCGACGATCTTGCAGGCGCTTGCGAGGTAGGGCGAAAAGTCCGTCACGATGGCGGGGTCGGAGCGGATCGTGTGCCGCTCGTGCGCGACGTATTTACCGCTGGGATTGTCGATCAACCATTGGTCGGTGGTGAACAGCCAGATGTCGGCGCCGTAGTCGCGGAGGATCTGCAGGGACCGCTCGGCGGCGCCCGGCGGAATCAGATGCTGCTCGACCGGCCGCATCTCGGGATCGACGATCGAGGAACCGTTGAACGGGCCCACCGGCAGCCACAGCGCCAGCGGCTCGATCAGGAAACGCATGCCGATCGCAGGGCGGCTGGAGGTGATGGTGAAGCCGATGCCGGCCTTGTGCAGCCGCTGTACTGCGTTCCGTGCCCCGTCGGTCAGCGTCTTGTCCTTGGTCAGCAGCGTGCCGTCGACGTCGGAGACCACGAGTGAGATGGGGATCATGGCAGAACCTTGGGTATTGCGCCGCCCAGTTTCAATTGTCGTACGATGCCGTCCACGATCGCCTCGACGGTCTCGTCGATCGAGACGGTGATAACATGCTCGCCCGCCTCGGGCGGCTCCAGCGTGTCGAATTGGCTCGTCAGCAGCCCGGGCGGCATGAAATGGCCCTTGCGTTGCGCCAGCCGCTCGGCGATCAGCTCTTTCGTACCCTTCAGGAACACGAAGCGGACGTCACTGCGTCCGCGCAGCAGCACGTCACGATAAGTGTGCTTCAGCGCCGAGCAGGCGATGATGATATGCTCGCCGCGTCCGCACACCCGCTCGATCTCGTCGGCGATGGCGTTGAGCCAGGGCCAGCGGTCCTCGTCGGTGAGCGGATGGCCGGCCCGCATCTTCTCGACATTGCTGGCGGGATGGAAGCTGTCGCCGTCCTCGAAGCGCCAGCCGAGCCGCTCGCCGAGTGCGCCTGCAACCGTGCTCTTGCCCGAACCCGACACGCCCATCACGATCAACGCACAAGGTGCTTCAACGCGGCCCACGAATTTCCTCCGGAAGCGCGGCCCTATCGACCAGCCAGACGGTCTCACCATTCGAGCGCGCGCGTAAGGCCGGCAGATTCTCGCCATTGAGCAGGCGCGTCAAGATCGGCTGCTTGTCGTGCCCGGCAATCTCGAACAGCATTTCGCGGCAGGAGGCCAGCGCAGGCAGCGTGAGCGAGACCCGCGGCACGAACGGCGCGACATTGGCCTTGGGGACGCCAATGACCCAGCGCCGGGTCTCCTCGATCTCGGGATAGCCGGGAAACAGCGATGCGGTGTGGCCGTCCGGGCCAGCGCCCATCAGTACCACGTCGAACAGCGGCCGCGCCGGATCGAGCCGGTCTGCGCCGTAGAAGGCCTGCAGCTCGTGCGCATAGGCTCCCGCACCGGCATCGGGATTTTCGGCCGTGGTCGGCATCGGGTGGATATGGCCGGGGAGCGCATTGCGATCGAGAAATGTCGCCCGCGCGACCGCCATGTTGTTGAGAGGATCGCTTTCGGGCACGAACCGCTCGTCGCCGATGAACCAGTGCACGCGCTCCCATGGGATCCTGCCGCGCCAGGCGTCGCTGCCAAGCAATTGATAGAGCTTCTTCGGGCCCGACCCGCCGGTGAGGCAGATCGCGATACGCCCGGGATTGGCGCCGATCCGCGCCATCACTCGTTCGGCCGCGGCCTGCGCCAGCGCCTCGGCATCGGCCGCGACGATCAGCTTCGGTTGTCCGGCCGCCATCACGAAAATTTCCGCCAGCTTCGCCCGTCGCGCCGGAGCAACTCGTCGGCGCAAGCGGGGCCGTCGCTGCCGGCTTCATAGGTCTCGATGCCGTTGGTGCCGGCCTGCTTCCAGGCGTCCAGGAACGGCTGCACCGCCTGCCAGCCGGCCTCGATGCCGTCGGCGCGCTGGAACAGGATGTTGTCGCCGATCATGCAGTCGTAGATCAGCGTCTCGTAGCCGGTCGAGGGATCGGCGCGGAAATAGTCGCCGTAGCGGAACTTCATCTCGACGCCGTCGATGGTGATGCTCGGCCCCGGGATCTTGGCGTTGAACTGCAGCTCGATGGTCTCGGTCGGTGCGATGCCGATGGTGAGGAAGTTCTGCGACAGGCGGTCAACGTCCGTGCCCGAAAACATCGACAGCGGCGCTTGCTTGAACTTGATCGCGACTTCGGTGCGCTTGTGACCAAGCGCCTTGCCGGTGCGCAAATAGAAGGGCACGCCGGCCCAGCGCCAATTGTCGATCATCAGCTTGAGCGCGACAAAGGTCTCGGTGGTGCTGTCGGGCTTGACGTCCTCGGTCTTGCGATAGTCCGTGATCTCGTCGTCGCCGCTGCGGCCAGCGAGATATTGCGCGCGCACCGAATTCTTCAGCGCCTCTTCCCGGCTGGGCTGCTGGATCGATGTAAGCACGTCGGCCTTCTCGGAGCGCACGGAATGTGCGTCGAAACGCGCGGGCGGCTCCATCGCGACCAGCGACATCAGCTGGAACAGATGGTTCGGCACCATGTCGCGCAGCGCGCCGGTTGCATCGTAGAAACCGCCGCGATGGCCGACACCGAGCCTCTCTTCCACCGTGATCTGGATGTGGTCGATGTGGTTGCGATTCCAGATCGGTTCGAACATGCCGTTGGCAAAGCGCAGCACCAGGATGTTCTGCACCGTCTCCTTGCCGAGATAATGATCGATCCGGTAGATCTGGTGCTCGTCCATGATCTTCAGCAGCTCGCCGTTCAGCGCACGCGCCGAGGCGAGGTCGGTGCCGAACGGCTTTTCGATCACGAGACGCCGCCAGGCGCCGTTCTCCTTCATCATGCCAGTGCGGCCGAGCTCGCGCGCGGTCGGAGCGAACGCGGCGGGCGGCGTTGCCAGATAGAACAGCCGGTTGCCGCCGGTCTCCTGCGCGCATTCCAGCGAATCCAGATGCTCGCGCAGGCGATCAAAGGAAGGCGGATCCTTCGGATCGGCCTCGACGAAGGTCACGCATTCCAGCAGCTTCTTGGCGATGTCGTCGTCCACGGGACGGGTCGCGAACTGGCGCAGGCCCTTCAGCAGGCTGTTGCGCAATTCGTCATCCGACTGGCCCTTGCGGGCCACGCCGACGACGCAGAACTTCTCAGGCAACAGATGCTCGGCCGCCAGATTGTAGAGCGACGGCATCACCAGGCGATGGGTGAGGTCGCCGGTGACACCAAAGATGACGAAGGCGCAATTTTCCGGCTTCTGTTTTGCTTGCGGGTCTTTTGTCACGAATTGTCGGCCTTCGCTTTGTTGCTGGCTACTTTGGTTTCGAAGCGCCCGGCTGCTTCGGCTCCTTGTGGCCGCCGAAACCCGCACGCATCGCGGAGAGAATTTTTTCGGCGAAGGTGTGTTCCTTGCGGGAACGGAAACGTGTGTAGAGCGCCGCGGTCAGGACTTCGGCCGGCACGGCCTCGTCGATCGCGGCATTCACGGTCCAGCGCCCTTCGCCGGAATCCTCAACGAAGCCCGAATATTCCGACAGAAGCGGGCTGTCGGCGAGTGCGGTCGAGGTGAGGTCGAGCAGCCAGGACGGAATCACGCTGCCGCGCCGCCACACTTCGGCGATGTCGGCGAGATCGAAATCATAGCGATGATCCGCCGGCAGGGCCTCGATATTGGCATTCTTGAGAATGTCGAAACCTTCGGCATAGGCCTGCATCAGGCCGTATTCGATGCCGTTGTGGATCATCTTGACGAAGTGACCGGCGCCGACGGGGCCGGCATGGATGTAGCCTTGCTCGATACGGGGATCGCGTCCCTCGCGTCCTTCGGTGCGCGGGATGTCGCCGGCGCCGGGCGCGAGCGCAGCAAAGATTGGATCGAGCCGGTCGACCACCTGCTTCTCGCCGCCGATCATCATGCAATAGCCGCGGTCGAGGCCCCAGACGCCGCCTGACGTGCCGACGTCGACATAGTGGATGCCGCGCGCCTTCAGCGCCTTGCCGCGGCGGACGTCGTCCTGCCAGAACGTGTTGCCGCCGTCGATGATGACGTCGCCTTCCTGCATCACCCCCGCGATCGTGTCGATCGTCGTCTCGGTGATGTGGCCGGCCGGCAGCATCACCCACGCCGTGCGCGGCCGCTCGAGTTTGGAGATGAACTCTTCCAGCGTCGCCGAGCCGACTGCGCCGTCCGCAGCAAGGCCAGCCACGGCCTTGGCGTCCTTGTCGTAGACCACGGTCGAATGGCCCTGGCGCATCAGCCGGCGAACGATGTTGCCGCCCATCCGGCCGAGGCCGATCATGCCGAGTTGCATGTGAGAGATTCCCTTAATTCAGTGCGTCATTGAGCGCGGCATTGAGCGCCGCGAGACCTTTCTTGAGCCCGCCCTTCAGGTGGACACGCAACGCGCGCCGCCCACGCTCGGTGAGCACGTCGAAATCGCCGCGCGCCTGCGCCGCCTTGATCACGCCGAAGCTCGCCTTCTGGCCCGGCACCGCCAGATCCTTGGCATCGTCGGCCGTGATCTGGAGGAACACGCCGCTGTCGGGCCCGCCCTTGTAGGCCTGGCCCGTGGAGTGCAGGAAGCGCGGGCCGAACTCGGCACAGGTCGCGACATGCCGCTTCTCGCGCACCTCGAGCCGCATCGCCTGGAGTGCATCGATGGTGGCCTTGTCGCGCGCGATGTAGCCGAGCAGGGCGACATAGTCGCCCTCGCTGGAGCGCGACAGATGCGCCTTGAGCCAGGAGGTGAGATCGCCATTGGCGCCGGCGGCGCGCAGCGCCGTGGCATTGGCCTCGTCGGTGTAGAGATCGGCCTCGACCGTGCTGACCACGGGCTGTTCGTCCGGCAGCGCGCCGGTCTTCTCGAACGACGCCGTGAGCTCGCGGGTCTTGATCTTGGCGGCTTCCACGTCGGGCTGGTCGAACGGGTTGATGCCGAGGATCGAGCCCGCCACGGCCGTGGCCATCTCGAAGCGGAAGAACTCCTGGCCGAGATGGTCGATCGATTTCATGACGATGCGCACGACGGGATGGCCGGCCGCTTCGATCGCGGCAAGCTTGGAATCATGGGGCGCGTCCGCCTCGCCCTCGGTGCGGATGTCGATGAAGAACCGGTCGTTGCCGTAAGAAGAGGGATCGCCCAGCGGCTCGCCGTCGATCGGAATCAGGCCCTTGCCCTCCTTGCCGGTCGATTCCGCGATCAGCTGCTCGGCCCAAGCGCCGAAATCGGCGATCTTCTTTGACGACAGGATCGTCACCTTGTCGCGGCCGTCGAGCGCGGCCAATCCCATGGCAAGGCCGAGCTGCACGCCGGGGTTCTCGGACGGCGGCACGTCCGGTCCGCAGGAGCGGGCCATGGAGAGCGCGTGCTTGATGAAGGTCTTGACGTCGATGCCGGCGGTCGCCGCCGGCACCAGCCCGAACGGCGAGAGCACCGAATAGCGCCCGCCGATCGAGGGCTCGCCATGGAAGATGCGGGCATAGTTCAGCTTCTTCGCCGCCTTCTCCAGCGACGAGCCGGGATCGGTCACCGCGATGAAGCGGTGGCCGGTCTTCACCTTGGGGCCGACCGCCTGCGCGACGCGCTCATGGAAATAGTCCTTCATCGCGTTCGGCTCGGTGGTGCCGCCGGACTTGCTGGAGACGATGAACACGGTGCTCGCGAGGTCGATCTTCGCCTCCATCGCCCGCACCTGCGCGGGATCGGTGGAATCCAGCACATGCAGCTTGGGGAAGCCGGGCTTTTTGCCAAAGGTCTCGGCCAGCACCTCGGGTCCGAGGCTCGATCCGCCCATGCCGAGCACAACGGCGTCGGAGAATTTCTGGCCCTTCACGCGGCCCGCATAGTCCTCGTAGTCGGCAACGTCGGCCTTGGCGGCGCTGTCGAGCCAGCCGAGCCATTTGTCCTCGTCGGTGCCGGTCCAGACCGACTTGTCGCGCTGCCAGAGCCTGCGGATCTTGGCGGAGGCACGCCATTCCTCGGTGCTCTTGGCGACAGCCTTGCCGAGCCCGTCGCCGAGCGAGAGAAGTTGGCGGTCGAGCGCCGGCCCGAGCACGGTGGCGCGCTTGTGCGCGACCGCGCCGTAGAGCTTGTCGGCGGCGTCCGCAAACAGCTTGACGCCGTCCTTGACCAGCTCCTCGGTGATCGCATCGAGCGAGATGCCGGAGCGCTCCAGCTCCTCCAGCACGCGGCGGGCGTCGTCGACATTCTCTTCCAGGCTGTCGCGCAGCTTGCCGTGGTCGCGGAACGCATCCAGCGTCGCCGGGGGCATGGTGTTGATGGTGTCGGGGCCGATCAGCTCCTCGACATAGAGGACGTCGCTGTAGTCCTTGTTCTTGGTGCCGGTCGAGGCCCACAGCATGCGCTGGGGCTTGGCGCCCTTGGCGGCAAGCTTCTCCCAGCGGGGACCCGAGAACAGGCGCTTGTAGTCCTGGTAGGCGAGCTTGGCGTTGGCGATCGCGACCTTGCCCTTCAGCGCGGCGAGCCGCTCCTTTTCGGATGGGTCGTTGGCGCGTGCGATCTTCTCGTCGAGCTGCTTGTCGACCATCGAGTCGATGCGGCTGACGAAGAAGCTCGCCACGCTGGCCACGTGCGACGGATCGCCGCCGCCGGCGACGTATTTTTCGAGACCAGCCAGATAGGCCTCCGCAACCTCGAGATAGACCGCCTTGGAGAACAGCAGCGTGATGTTGATGCTGATGCCGTCGCCGATCAGCGTCTCGATTGCCGGCAGGCCTTCCGGCGTCGCCGGCACCTTCACCATCAGGTTCTTGCGGCCCACGTCCTTCCACAGCCGGCGCGCCTCGGCGACGGTGCCGGCAGTGTCCATCGCCAGATAGGGCGACACTTCCAGGCTGACATAGCCGTCGCCGCCCTTGAGGCGGTCATAGACCGGGCGCAGCACATCGGCGGCATTCTGGATGTCCTCGATCGCGACGGCCTCGAACAGGTCGGCCACGGTCCGGTCGCCGCGCTTCAGCGCCTTGCCGATCGGGGCGTCATATTCGTCCGAGCTGCCGATCGCCTTCTCGAAGATCGAGGGGTTGGAGGTGACGCCCTTGACGCCGTCGGTGTCGATCAGCCGCTTCAGGTCGCCCTTGGCGATGAAGCCACGGGCGAGGAAGTCCAGCCAGACGGCTTGTCCGTGCTTTTCCAGTTCTTTGACGGGATTCATGATGCTTATTTCTCTCCAAGCCTGCGGGCGAGGGGTTTCCGCGCCGGTCCTGACGCGCTATCCTGTAGCGTACATGCTCCCGGGAGGGAACCAATCAAGGGTATGAGCGTCATACTCTCAGTGTAACTCCGTCGCGATCATGGCGATCCAGGCGGCAGTGGCGGTGTTGCGTAAAAGGTCGTTGGCCGGGAAAGGTTCGGCCGAGGTCTCGTTGCGTAACGTCTGTCGGCCGCTGCACAGCAGGTCGTCAGTGGATTCCGATACGCCTGATTCTTTGTGGCTCGGTCGCGTACGGCCATGCTGGGGGAAAGCATGCACGGACATCCTGACGGCCCTTCTTCCGCCGTCTCCGAAAGCCCGCAATCGGTCGTACCGACCGTGCACGTCGATGCGGCCCACGATCTCGAAATCAACCGATGCGCCACGCGCTTGCGGCTGCTGGTCGCTGCGGGTTTCGCGATGATACTGTTCAGCGCGAGCCTTGCCTTCGACTGGTGGGACGGCCTCGGCGAGTACGACACGCTGGCCGGCTATGCCGGCGTTGCGGTGTTCGGCCTGATTACCGGCTGGCTGATCTGGCAGCTTCCCGGCGAACGTGGGCCGGTGGTGATCGTCACCCCCTACGGCATCCGCGATCTCCGCATCGGTAATGAATTTCTGCTGTGGGAGTCGATCGCGGACGTTTCGACCGAGGAGCGCCGCGGGCACAGGATGATCGTGCTGACGCCGACGCCTGCATTGCAGCGCCAGCTCTCCTGTATTCGCGGCAGGAGCCGGGCGACGTCGCGTGGCGCGCAGGACGATCGAATCGTCATCTCCACCGAGGGGCTGGCGACCGATTTTGACACATTGCTGCGCGCTTGCTGCGAGTGCCATGCCGCCAGCGATGCACGCACCGCATTGCGGCGAGACCGCGATCAAGGCACGCAAGGCCCAGGCGCACAAAGCTCAGGTGCACAAGGCTTGGCCGTACAAGCGTCATAAAGCTGCCGCCGGCAGACGGCTATGCTGCACCGCCGGATGAGCTGATCCCCGGTAATGCCCGGATGTGGCGGCCGAGTGACATTTTCTGGAAATGAGCGAAGATATACATAGATTCGCATAAATAACAGGCAGGTGCCTGTTCGTAACTCACCCGGTTGCCTACGTTGTGCGTTGCGTGGAGTCGGCTCCCGGGTGTCCAATGATCGTCATGTGCTCACGCTGATTCGAAACGGCCTGAGGAACGGTCCGGTAACTGCTTTCGTTTCAGCTTGTAGCGGAACTCACGCGGAGAGGGATCATGTACAACGATTCTCTATTCAACGCTTTCGCTCGGTCGTTCGAGGCGAGAAGCCAGCACGACATGTCGATGGCGGAATATCTGGAATCGTGTCGAAGCGATCCCATGAAATACGCAAACGCGGCCGAGCGACTGCTAGCAGCGATCGGCGACCCGCAGACGATTGACACGGCCAAGGACCCACGCCTTGGCCGTATTTTTTTGAACCGCACGATCCGCACCTATCCGGCCTTCGCCGGCTTCTACGGCATGGAAGAAACCATCGAGCGCATCGTCGGTTTCTTCCGGCACGCGGCGCAGGGCCTCGAAGAGCGCAAGCAGATCCTCTATCTGCTCGGCCCGGTCGGCGGCGGCAAATCCTCGCTCGCCGAGCGGCTCAAGTCGCTGATGGAAGTGCAGCCGATCTACGTGCTCAAAGCCGGCGATGAACTCTCGCCCGTGTTTGAAAGCCCGCTCAGCCTGTTCGATCCCGATAATCTCGGGCCGATGCTGGAAGAGAAGTACGGCATTCCGCGCCGGCGCCTCACCGGCCTGATGAGCCCGTGGTGCTACAAGCGGCTGGAAGCCTTCGGCGGCGACATTTCCCAGTTCCGGGTCGCAAAAATCCAGCCGTCGCGGCTGCGCCAGATCGCGGTCTCCAAGACCGAGCCTGGTGACGAGAACAACCAGGACATCTCGTCGCTGGTCGGCAAGGTCGACATCCGCAAGCTCGAGACCTACGCGCAGAACGATCCCGACGCCTACAGCTATTCCGGCGGCCTCAATCGCGCCAACCAGGGCATCCTTGAATTCGTCGAGATGTTCAAGGCGCCGATCAAGATGCTGCACCCCCTGCTCACCGCAACGCAGGAGGGCAACTACATCGGCACCGAGAATATCGGCGCGATCCCGTTCACCGGTGTCATTCTCGCGCACTCCAACGAGGCGGAGTGGGCGAGCTTCAAGGCCAACAAGAACAACGAAGCCTTCATCGACCGCATCTGCGTGATCAAGGTGCCGTACGTGCTGCGGGTCACCGAAGAGCAGAAGATCTACGAGAAGCTGATCCAGGGTTCGGAGTTGGCGTCTGCGCCGTGCGCGCCGTCGACACTGGAAACGATGGCTCGGTTCTCGGTGATGTCGCGCCTGCGCAAGCACGAGAATTCCACGGTGTTCGCCAAGATGCGGGTTTACGACGGCGAAAGCCTGAAGGAATCCGATCCCAAGGCACGCAGCGTCCAGGAATACCGGGATGCCGCCGGTGTCGACGAAGGCATGGACGGCGTGTCCACCCGCTTCGCCTTCAAGATCCTGGCTGCGACCTTCAACCATGATCCGCAGGAGGTCGCCGCCGATGCCGTGCACTTGATGTATGCGCTCGAGCAGTCGATCCGCCGCGAGCAGCTGCCGGAGGAAACCGAGAAACGTTACCTGGAGTTCATCAAGGCGGAGTTGGCACCGCGGTACGCCGAGTTCATCGGCAACGAGATCCAGAAAGCTTATCTCGAATCCTACTCGGATTACGGCCAGAATCTGTTCGACCGCTACGTCGATTATGCCGATGCATGGATCGAGGACCAGGATTTCAAGGATCCCGACACCGGCCAGCTGCTCGATCGCGAGCTTTTGAACCAGGAACTGACGAAAATCGAGAAGCCGGCGGGGATCGCCAACCCCAAGGACTTCCGGAACGAGGTCGTCAAATTTTCACTGAGGGCCAGGGCACAGAATGCCGGCAAGAATCCGACCTGGACCTCCTACGAGAAGATTCGCGACGTGATCGAAAAGCGGATATTCTCCCAAGTCGAGGACCTGCTTCCGGTCATCTCTTTCGGGTCGAAGAAGGACGGCGAGACGGAGAAGAAGCACGGCGAGTTCGTCGCACGCATGGTGGAGCGCGGCTACACCGAGCGTCAGGTTCGCCGGCTCGTCGAATGGTACATGCGCGTGAAGCAGGCCGGTTGAGGCGGATGGGAAAGTGGCCATTCACATTATTGACAGGCGCCTGAATCCAGGCGGCAAGAGTCTTGAGAACCGGCAGCGGTTCTTGCGTCGGGCCAAATCCCTGGTGCAGGGCGCCGTCAAGAAGACCTCGCAGGAACGCGACATCAAGGACGTCCTGGAGGGTGGTGAGGTCACGATCCCGCTGGACGGGATGCATGAGCCGCGCTTCCGCCGCGAAGGCGGAACGCGGGATATGGTGCTGCCCGGGAACAAGAAGTTCATCGAGGGCGACTATCTGCAGCGCTCCGGCCAGGGCAGCGCCAAGGATTCCGGTCCGGGCGAAGGCGACAGCGAGGACGCCTTCCGCTTCGTCCTCAGCCGCGACGAATTCGTCGACCTCTTCCTCGACGATCTCGAGCTGCCGGATCTCGCCAAGCGCAAGATCGCGCAGACCGAGAGCGAGGGCATCCAGCGCGCCGGCTATACAACGTCAGGTTCGCCCGCCAACATTTCGGTCAGCCGGACTGTCCGGCTTGCGCTGGCGCGCCGCATCGCGCTCAAGCGCCCCCGCAAGGAGGAGATCGAGGAGCTGGAGGCGGCGATCGCCGCCTGCACCGACGAGGATGAACGGGCAGAGCTGGTCGCCGAGCTGGAAAGGCTGAAGGCGAAGTCCAAGCGCATTCCCTTCATCGATCCGCTCGACATCCGCTATCGCCGCTTCGAGATGGTGCCGAAGCCGGTCGCGCAGGCCGTGATGTTCTGCCTGATGGACGTCTCCGGCTCGATGTCCGAGCACATGAAGGACCTCGCCAAGCGCTTCTACATGCTGCTCTACGTGTTCCTGAAGCGCCGCTACAAGCATGTCGAGATCGTCTTCATCCGTCACACCGACCGCGCCGAGGAGGTGGACGAGCAGACCTTCTTCTACGGCCCGGCCTCGGGCGGCACGCTGGTCTCCAGCGCGCTGCAGGCAATGCACGAGATCGTGCGCGAGCGCTTCAATCCCGCAGACTGGAACATCTACGCCGCGCAGGCCTCCGACGGCGACAATTCCTATTCCGACGGTGAGCTCACGGGCCTGCTGCTGACCGACAAGATCCTGCCGGTCTGCCAGTTCTTTGCCTATCTCGAGGTGGGGGAATCCGGCGGCAGCGCCTTCGATCTCTCCGACTCCTCGCTCTGGACCCTTTACGAGCGCCTGCGCAACAGCGGCGCACCGCTCTCGATGCGCAAGGTCTCCGAGCGCAGCGAGATCTTCCCGGTGTTCCACGACCTGTTCCAGCGCCGCGAAACTGCTCAGGAGAAAGCCGCTCCATGACGGAACGATTGTTCGAAGGCGCGGATTGGGACTTCCGTACCCTGCAGCGCATCACCGATGCCTGCGAGGAGGTGGCGTTGAAGGATCTCGGCCTCGACGTCTATCCAAACCAGATCGAGGTCATCACCGCCGAGCAGATGCTGGACGCCTACTCGTCGGTCGGCATGCCCTTGTTCTACAAGCACTGGTCCTTCGGCAAGCATTTTGCGTTCCACGAGGCCTCCTACCGCAAGGGCCTGATGGGCCTCGCCTATGAGATCGTGATCAACTCCTCGCCCTGCATCTCCTACCTGATGGAGGAGAACACGGCGACGATGCAGACGCTGGTGATCGCGCACGCAGCTTTCGGCCACAATCACTTCTTCAAGAACAACTACCTCTTCAAGCAGTGGACCGACGCCGACGGCATCCTGGACTATCTCGATTTCGCCAAGAACTACGTCATGCAGTGCGAGGAGCGCTACGGCCGCGCCGAGGTCGAGCGTACGCTCGACGCCGCGCATGCGCTGATGTCGCACGGCATCGATCGCTATCCCGGCAAGAAGAAGCTGGACCTGCGCGCCGAAGAGAAGCGGGCAGGGCGCAGGCGCCAGCATGAGGAAGAGGTCTTCAACGATCTCTGGCGCACCGTGCCGGCCGGTAAGAGCAAGAGCCGTTCGGCGCTCAGCATCGAGCGGCGTCGCAAGCTGCTCGGCCTGCCGCAGGAAAACCTGCTTTATTTCCTGGAGAAGAGCGCGCCGCGGCTGGCGCCCTGGCAGCGCGAGCTCTTACGCATCGTCCGCCACATCGCGCAATATTTCTATCCGCAGAGCCAGACCAAGGTGATGAACGAGGGGACGGCGACCTACGTCCACTATCGCATCATGACCCAGCTGCACAAGCAGGGCCGCATCACCGACGGCAACTTCCTCGAATTCCTGGGGTCGCACACCAACGTGGTGTTCCAGCCCGAATTCGACGATCCGCGCTTCTCGGGCTTCAACCCCTATGCGCTCGGCTTCGCCGTGATGCAGGACATCGAACGTATCGTCACCAGGCCGGAAGACGAGGACCGCGAATGGTTCCCCGACATCGCCGGCAAGAACGACGTGATGGGCGTGCTGCGCGACGTCTGGGCCAATTACCGCGACGAGAGCTTCATCGGCCAGTTCCTGAGCCCCAGGCTGATGCGCCACTTCCGCATGTTCCATCTCCACGACGATCCCGAGGAGCGCGCCGGCATCCGCGTCGATGCCATCCACGACGAGCGCGGCTTCCGCCGCGTCCGGCGCGAATTGGCGCGGCAGCATGATGTCGGGTATATCGACGCCAATATCGAGGTGGTCGACGTCGATCTCTCCGGCGATCGCCGGCTGATCCTGCATCACCACGTCATCAAGGGCGCGCAGCTCAACGAGACCGACGCCAAGCGGGTGCTCCAGCACCTCGCCGATCTCTGGACCTACGACGTCGCGCTGATCGAGGTCGACGCCAACGACAAGGTCCTGCGCGAATACGTCGTGAGCCCGCGCCCGATCCCGGCGGCGGTCGCCTGAGGCGGCTGACTACGGCTGCAGCGTCGACGTGGCGGATAGCTCGCCCGCGGCTCGTCCTTCGAGACGCCCGCCTTTGGCGGGCCCTCAGGATGAGGACGGAGTGTGCGGCCGTAATTTCGACAGTCGGAGATGCCGCTTAGCCTCATCCTGAGGAGACCGCTGGAAGCGGTCGTCTCGAAGGACGAGGCGCTTGCTCCGACCGCCGCCAGGAATTTGCACTGACTTAAAGTGCTCTACGCCGGCCGCTTCTTGGCTGACTTCTCCTTCGACGCATTCAGCTCCACCGCCGCCCGGATCAGCGCCTTCAACGCCTTCTCGTTGACCTTTTCGCCTTCGCGAAGATCGATCGCGCGCCGCACATTGCCGTCGAGGCTGGAATTGAACAGGCCGGTCGGATCCTCCAGCGCCGCGCCCTTGGCGAAGGTCAGCTTCACCACTTCCTTGTAGGTCTCGCCGGTGCAGATGATGCCGTCGTGCTCCCAGACGGGAACGCCACGCCATTTCCATTCCTCGACCACGTCAGGATCTGCCTGCTTGATCAGGCCGCGGATCCGCGCCAGCGTCTCGCCGCGCCAGTCGCCGAGCTCCCTGATCCTGCCGTCGATCAGTTTTGAGGCCGACGCTCCGTCCGCTTGCTTCACGCTGCTCTTCTTCGCCGCCACCGCCTTCTTCATGACCTCGCCTCGCTGTGCGCATCGTCACGCCGGCCAAGATACGGCAGCGCGAACAGATACAGCCCGGTCGCGAGCAGCGGGATCAGCGGGACGAGCGCCAGGAAGCCGATCCAGGCGGCGTCGAGCTGCATGGTCATGGCGACGATGTTCGCGATGACGGCGAGGGTGAAGGCGACGGACAGCCAGCGATGGATTTGTCGAATCCGCATGTGCAACGGGATCTCCTCTGCAATGATCGAAAGGGTTGCGCTCAATCCGGCCGCGCCAGCAGCTCGTCGAGTCTCGCGAAGAACTGCTTCCAGCCGGCATGCGCGCCGCCATAAGCCTGCTTCTGCGTTGGGCTGAAGCCCGCCTGCTCGACGCGCAGATGCGTGCCCGCGCCCGTCGGCGTCAGCGTGAAGGTCACGACGCTTTTCAGATCGAAGGCGGCGTCCTCATGCGAGAAATTCCAGGTGTAGGCGAGCGTCTTCTGCGGCTCGATGGTGAGCACCTCGCAGTCCAGCACGCCGCCCCATTCACCGCGCAGGTTGAAGCGATGACCGACCACGGGCTTGAAATCGTTCTTCATCAGCCATTCCTCGATCAGATGCGGCTGCGTCAACGCGCGCCAGATCCGTTCGGCCGGAAAGGCGAATTCGCGCTCGACGACGACGGAACGTGTTTCAGTCATTGGTCCATCCTCTTCAGGAGATCGTCCAGCGCATCGAGCCGGTTCTGCCAGAACCCGGCCATCTGGCCGGTCCAGTCGATCAGCGGGTTGAGCGCGCCGGGCTGCGCGCTGTAATGGGTCTGGCGTCCTTCATGGCGGTCGCGCACGAGGCCCGCCTGCTTCAGCGCGCCGAGATGTTTCGAGACCGCCGGCTGTGAAACGCCGGATCGGAGCGTTAGTGCCCCGACCGTCTGCTCGCCCTCGCGGCACAGCCGCTCGAAGATCGCCCGCCGGGTCGGATCGGCGAGCGTCCTGAACAGGAGGTCGTGGGCGGCGGACATGGGTAATCCATAACTCGAAGGTTATGGATCAATTCATAACCGTTGGGTTATGGGTAAGTCAAGTGCTAAGGGGTGGATATGGCAGTCACGCTCGCGCCTCCCCTCCGCCGTCATTGCGAGGAGCTCGCGACAAAATTGCGAAGCAATTTTGCGCTGATGGACGAAGCAATCCAGAATCCCTCCGCGGAAAGATTCTGGATTGCTTCGCTGCGCCCGCAATGACGAAGCCCGCGGCGCCGCCGCACAACCCTACGGCCGCAAATACAGGTACCCCTGCGACTGCAGCTCGGCCAACCTGACCACGCCGCCCTTCTCCGCGCTGACGAAGCCCGGCAGCAGGTCCGTCAGCGTGACGTTCTGCGCCTTCATGGTGTTGCCGCACGCGGCGAGCTCGACGCCGTCCTTGGAGAAATCGCCGACGCGTTTGCTGACGTCGGGGTTGGCCTGCGCCCAGTGAAACGCCTTCAGCGCCGGCCCGTGGATCACCAGCGCGATCGTCACGTTCGCCGGTCCACCAACGCCATCGATGTGGTTCTGGATGTTGCCGAGCACGAAATTGACCTTCTCGGCGTCGCTGAGGTGATAGACGACCTTCAGCTTGCTGCCGGCGCCGGTTTCCGTCGCGGCGTGCGCGCGGGAGGCGCCAAACGCAGCGCCCAAGGCCGAGATGGCGCTCCACAAGATGTTCCGGCGGTTCATGGCAATCTCCCGAAAAGCATGATCCGGAAAAGTGCGAAGCGGTTTTCCGGAAAGATCATGCGCAAATAACGACTAAGCCTGACTTGCCGGACAGATATCATTTGTGGCGGAGAGCCGCGAGTTCCTTGCGGTCGGTCACCAGCGAAGCGCATTCGCCGTTGTCGACCCGGTCGAGCCGAAAGACCCTGTCGTCGGCGCCGCCCACCAGCGATTGTTCGGCGTCGTCATCGGGCTTGTTGTTCTGCCAGACCCTGACCCGTTCGAGCCGCACGATCGCCGACTTGTCGTCCTTGGACAGCGCCACGCCGATGCCGCCGCCCTCGCAGTCGACGCCGCAGCCGAAACGAACCTCGTTGCCGCTGTCTTCGAACACGGCGTGGCTGCACGAACCGCTGGAATCGAAATCACCGGAGCGGTGGCGGTATTTGAAGCCCAGGCGAAAGGAATAGCGGAGATCCTTGACCTCGTTGTCGTATTCGGCCGACATCAGCAGCTTCATCGAAGCGACCTTCTGCTTCGGATGCCGCGCGAGGTGATCGGCATCGTAACGGCGGACGAAGCAGGCATAGAGCTTCCTGCCGGGCGGACCGGCGAACACCCGCTCGCTGAAGGCCTCGGCCTCGGCCTTGGTGGCTTCGCGGATATGGACGTCGTCCTGGGCGTGGGCGGCACCGGCGAATGCGGCAAGGATCGTCGCAACGAAAACAGCAAGTTTCATGATCGCACCGGGGCCTGTGAACCGTCGTCCATCCGCAACGCGCGGGGTGGCAGCCGACTGGCATTTAGTCGCGGGCGGGAAGCGTTGCGTTCAAGCGTTCCTGGCCGCACGCCTTGCGGGGGCAGCCTCGCGCAAGGTTCCCACCTTAATCAGTTGGAAGGAAGGGCGCTGGTAAGCCCCTGGTTGCTGCAGATGGCTGGTGGCGGTCAAAATGTCCGTAAGTCAGAACTTGCCCAACCTTGCGATCGGCTATTCCGTGGCGCGGCTGCTCAGGCTCCTGGGGGCCGGCCTGGTGTTGACGCTGCTCTGTGCAGCGCTCGCGTTCAACTGGCACTACGTCAAGGACATCACCACGTTCCAGATCGTACTCTGCGATTTCGGCGTCGTATTTTTCGGCCTGGCCACCTGTAAGACGCTCTGGACGTTGATCTCCTCCAGGGAGCCGGTCCTCTTCATCACCCGCGTCGGCATTCGCGACACCAGGCTCGCCGACGACACCATCGCCTGGAGATCGGTGCGGGACATTTCGATTTGGCGGTATCGCTCCCAGAGGATCGTGGTGCTCCAGCTCGATCCTTTTCTCGCCGATCGGTTCGCCGGCGGCTTTCTGAAGCGCGTCTTGTCGCTGGTGAACAAGCCGGTTGGCGCGGACGGCGTGCTCGTCAATGCGGGCGGCCTGACCATGGACGGTGAAGCGCTGTTCGAGACCTGCAGGCAATACTGGACGGCCGGCCGGCTGCCATATTCGGGTCGCGCCGCAGCTGAGCCCGAGCCTGCCCATTAAAGCCCGTGTGTTTTGGTTGAACCAGTGTCGGCCTCGGTCTCGATCACCTCTCCCCGACGGGAAGAGGTAACAACACGGTGCCTCACCGCAGGCTGGCGTTGATCTTGTCCAGCACCGCCGAGCCCGGACAGAGCGTGTCCGCTTCCAGCGTGTTGAGCGGGGTCTCGACCGTGTTGAGATGCTCGTGCAGGTCTTCGGCATCGGGGTCGACATAGAGCAAGCCGGTGACGATCTGGCCCTTGGCCGCGTGCCTCGCGAGGAAGGTCTGAGCCCCTAACCGGTCATGCGGATCATAGTCCGCGTCGATCTTGCGCAGCGCGATCTTGCTGCCGTCATGCTGCTCGACCACCTGCACCGTGCCGGGCGCGTAGTCGACGGCAATCGGATCGCGGCCGACCAGCACGTCGAGCCGGTTCACGGCGTCGTTGTGCTCGCGGACATAGTCAAAGCTCTTGGTCGAGCCGGCGTGGTTGTTGAAGGCGATGCAGGGGCTGATGACGTCGATGAAGGACGCGCCCTTGTGGCCGATCGCAGCTGCGATCAGCGGCACCAGCTGGCTCTTGTCGCCGGAGAACGAGCGCGCCACGAAGGTTGCGCCCAACTGCAGCGCGATAGCAACGAGGTCGATGGCGTTGTCGGTGTTGGTGACGCCCTTCTTGCTTTTCGAGCCGCGGTCGGCCGTCGCCGAGAACTGGCCCTTGGTCAGGCCGTAGACGCCGTTGTTCTCGACGATGTAGGTCATGTTGACGCCGCGCCGGATCGAATGCGCGAACTGGCCGAAGCCGATCGAGGCGGAATCGCCGTCGCCGGAGACGCCGAGATAGATCAGGTCGCGGTTGGCGAGGTTGGCGCCGGTCAGCACGCTGGGCATGCGCCCGTGCACGGAATTGAAGCCGTGTGAATTGCCGAGGAAATAGTCCGGCGTCTTCGACGAGCAGCCGATGCCGGAGATCTTGGCCACTCGATGCGGCTCGATCGAGAGCTCGTAGCAGGCCTCGATGATCGAGGCCGTGATCGAATCGTGGCCGCAGCCGGCGCACAGCGTCGAGATCTTGCCCTCGTAGTCGCGATGCGTGTAGCCGAGCTCGTTCTTCTTCAGGCCGGGATGATGGAATTTCGGTTTGGCAATATAGGTCATGATACGGCCTTGCGGAGCGGGGTCACCTTGAGGTGATCCTGGTGGTCGCCAATGGCTTTTGCGATGAAACGGGCAGTGATCGGCGTGCCGTCGTAATGCACGATCGGAACGAGCCGGACGGGATCGATGCCGTTCTCGTTGACGATGAGCTGGCGCAGCTGGCTGTCGCGGTTCTGCTCGACGACGTAGACGAAGTCGTGCTCGGCGAGGAAGCTCGCCACGCTCGAGTGGAACGGGAAGGCGCGGATGCGCAGGCGGTCGAGCTGATGCCCACGGGCCTCCAGCAGGCCGATCGCCTCGTCCATCGCCGGCGAGGTCGAGCCGAAATAGATCACGCCATATTTGGTCGGCCGTTCCGCATTGGCCTGCAGCGGCCGCGGCACCAGATCCTGCGCGGTCTCGAACTTGCGCACCAGGCGTTGCATGTTGTCCGCGTAGACCGTGCCTTCCTCGGAATAGCGCGCATAGCGGTCGCGCGACGTGCCGCGGGTGAAATAGGAGCCCTTGGTCGGGTGCGTGCCGGGATAGGTGCGGTAGGGAATGCCGTCGCCGTCGACGTCGAGATAGCGACCGAAGTCGCGGCCCTCTTCCAGCATCTCCGCGGTCATGATCTTGCCGCGGTCATATTGCCGCGCATCGTCCCACTTCAGCGGACGGCAGAGCCGGTGGTTCATGCCGATGTCGAGGTCGAGCATCAGGAAGATCGTGGTCTGCAGTCGCTCGGCGAGATCGAAGGCGGCGGCCGCGAACTCGAAGGCTTCGGCCGGATCCTCCGGGAACAGCAGCACATGTTTGGTGTCGCCGTGTGAAGCGTAGGCGCAAGCGATGATGTCGCATTGCTGGGTGCGGGTCGGCATGCCCGTGGAGGGGCCGGCGCGCTGGATGTTCATGATCACGGCCGGGATCTCGGCGAAGTAGGAGAGGCCGATGAACTCCGTCATCAGCGAGATGCCGGGGCCCGAGGTCGCGGTGAAGGCGCGCGCGCCGTTCCAGGAGGCGCCGATGACGATACCGATCGAAGCCAGCTCGTCCTCGCCCTGCACGATGGCGTATTTCGCCTTGCCGGTTTCAGGATCGTGCCGGTACTTCTTGCAATGGGCGGTGAAAGCCTCCGCCACCGACGAGGACGGCGTGATCGGATACCACGCGCACACGGTGGCGCCGCCATAGACGGCGCCGAGCGCGGCGGCGCTGTTGCCCTCGATGAAGATGCGGTCGCCGACCTTGTCGGATTTCTTCACCCTGAGCCCGATCGGGCATTTCAGGTTCTGCAGCGCCCAGTCGCGGCCGAGATGCAGCGCGTGGATATTGGAGGAGAGCAGCTTCTCCTTGCCCTTGTACTGCTCGCCGATCAGCTGTTCGATCAGCTTCGGGTCCATGTCGAGCAGCGCGCTGAGGCTGCCCAGATAGATGATGTTCTTGAACAGCTGGCGCTGGCGCGGATCGGTATAGGTCGAGTTGGTGATCGCGGTCAGCGGCACGCCGATCACGGTGATGTCGTCGCGGAACTTGGTCGATGGCATCGGCTTGGTGGAATCGTAGAACAGATAGCCGCCGGGCTCGATGCCGGCGACGTCCTTGTCCCAGGTCTGCGGGTTCATCGCCACCATCATGTCGACGCCGCCGCGGGCGCCGAGATGGCCTTCTTCTGTCACGCGCACCTCGTACCAGGTCGGCAGGCCCTGGATGTTGGACGGGAAGATGTTGCGCGGGGACACCGGCACGCCGTGGCGCAGGATCGCGCGCGCGAACATCTCGTTGGCGCTGGCCGAGCCCGAGCCGTTGACGTTGGCGAAGCGGACGACGAAGTCGTTTACGCTGCTGATCGGCTTCTTGTCGGGCATGTCGAACCTGCGTGAGTCATCTCGATGAAATATTTCTGCATGTCCCAGGCTCCGGTGGGACAACGCTCGGCGCACAGCCCGCAATGCAGGCAGACATCCTCGTCCTTGACCATGACGCGCCCGGTCTTGAGGTCGCTGGAGACGTAGAGGTCCTGGTCCGGATGGGGCGAGGGCGCTTTCAGGCGCTGGCGCAGGTCACTCTCTTCGCCGTTGCCTGTGAAGGTGATGCAGTCCATCGGGCAGATGTCGGCGCAGGCATCGCACTCGATGCAGAGCGAAGTCGAGAACACGGTCTGCACGTCGCAGTTCAGGCAGCGCTCGGCTTCGCCAAGCGCCAGCTTGACGTCGTAGCCGAGCTCGACCTCGGCGCGGATGTCCTTCAGCGCGATCACCTTGTCGCGATGCGGCACCTTGAAGCGCTTGTCGTTGGAGATGTCGTTGTCATAGCTCCATTCGTGGATGCCCATCTTCTGCGAGGAGATTTGCACCTCCGGCAGCGGGCGCTCGGTGATGTCCTCCCCCGACAGCATCTTGTGGATCGACAGCGCGGCGTCATGGCCGTGCGCGACCGCCCAGATGATGTTCTTCGGCCCGAAGGCGGCGTCGCCGCCGAAGAACACCTTTGGATTGGTCGAGGCGAAGGTCTTGGGATCGACCTTGGGCATATGCCATTTGTCGAACTCGATGCCGCAATCCTGCTCGATCCAGGGGAAGGCATTCTCCTGGCCGACCGCGACCAGCACGTCGTCGCAGGTGATCGTCTCGTCCGGTTCGCCCGACGGCACCAGGTTGCGCCGGCCCTTGGCATCGTATTCGGCCTTCACCTTCTGGAAGGTGACGCCGATCAGCTTGCCGGCGACATGCTTGAAAGCCACCGGGACCATGTAGTTGAGGATCGGGATGTCCTCGTGGAGCGCGTCTTCCTTCTCCCAGGGTGAGGCCTTCATCTCCTCGAAGCCGGAGCGGACGACCACCTTGACGGTCTCGCCGCCGAGCCGGCGAGCGGTGCGGCAGCAATCCATCGCGGTGTTGCCGCCGCCGAGCACGATGACGCGCTTTCCGATCTTGTCGACATGGCCGAACGACACGTTGGCCAGCCACTCGATGCCGATATGGATGTTCGCGGCGGCCTCTTTCCGGCCGGGAATGTCGAGCTCGCGGCCGCGCGGCGCGCCGGAGCCGACGAAGATCGCGTCGTATTTCTCCGCGAGCAGCGACTTCATGCTCTCGATGCGATGGCCGCCCTTGAAGTCGACGCCGAGACCCAGGATGTAGCCGGTCTCCTCGTCGATGACCGAATTGGGCAGGCGGAATTTCGGGATCTGCGAGCGCATCATGCCGCCGGCTTCGGGATCGCCGTCGAATACGGTGCAGTGATAGCCTAGCGGTGCGAGATCGCGCGCCACCGTCAGCGACGCGGGACCGCCACCAACGAGCGCGACGCGCTTGCCGTTCCTCGGTGAAGGCCGGGGCAGGCGCTGCTTGATGTCGTCCTTGAAGTCGGCAGCGACGCGCTTGAGGCGGCAGATCGCCACCGGATTTTCCTCGACGCGTCCGCGACGGCACGCCGGCTCGCAGGGACGATCGCAGGTGCGTCCCAGGATTCCGGGAAACACGTTCGATTTCCAATTGATCATGTAGGCGTCGCTGTAGCGGCCTTGTGCGATCAGTCGGATGTATTCGGGAACCGGGGTGTGTGCAGGACAGGCCCATTGGCAATCGACCACTTTGTGAAAGTAGTCGGGGGCCGCAATATCGGTCGGTTTCATTCCTACCCTGTCCGCGCAGGCCCAAAGACCCCGCGGCCTTTTCTTGAGCTTGGCGAACGCTTAACGCGCGTCGATCTGGTTTCTGAATGACGTCATTGGGTTAGCTTATTAGAACCGCTCCGAAGTACAACGGCAAAGTTTTGCGGTTTCCCGCTTTCATGGGAGCTGCGCGTGCACAGCATTAACGCGCCGCGCGCGCAGTGCGTGCGGTGCAATATGTTGCGCCTGCGAATGTGGACGGTGTTACTGTATGCCGACGTACCATCAGCGCCGGATGATGCAATCCGGGCTTCAATTTTCTTCGTCACGGGGGCGCGTGATGGATCGATCTGTGTCGACCGAGTTTGAGATTGATGTTGGGCTAAGCATTGCCCTCACCGAAGCGGGCGCTTGGGTAATAAGGGCCGACGGTAGAGAGTTTCGTCTCGAGGAAATCAACGATTTCTATCGAGTTTGGGTGTTGCTGGAGCGACCCTTCTCCGAGGTAAAGGCTGCGCTCGACCAGATAGCTCGCAGCGCAAGCGCAGTGACGCCTTTTCCGTTCGCCAAACTCATCGGGTCCGCACTAAATGCTAAATCACGCCAATGGACTGATCTTGCGATGGTTTGGGTCTCGTTCCTTGCGGCAGCAGAAAAAGCGACCTTGAAAGGCCTGCTTTCGGACGTCAGAGATTCAAAATGGGCCAGCCAGAAGATTAGGCAGCTAGCTCGAAAGTACGTGAATGAAATCGAGCGAGGCGATCCCAAGCGCCTGAACTAGCTGGACCTTGGGCGCGATTGCGCGAGATCAGCCGCGCGCGATGTCGCTCTTTGCGAGGTCCCACGTCAGGCAGTAGGTGCCTACCGAGACGGGAGGCGGGAAGGGTGATGCGGCGGGACCGGTGAAGCGCTCGGCCATGACCGCCGAGACCGCACCGACATGGATGCCGTCGATCAGCACGAACCAGTCGCGTGCACCTTCGTTGCGCACTGCCGGAATCTCAGGCGCTGCGCCCGACAATTCCGGCTCGCTCTCGAGCAGATGCATCGAGATGATGCCGTCGTGCTTTTCCGGCGCCAGCTTTTCCTGCAGTGCATCACGCCAAGGTGCGGCATTGTCAGGCGTCGGCCGCAGCCGCACCATGCCGAGCGCAGCTCCGCGTCCGGTGCCGGCGCTGATCGTGATGCGCGCGACCACGCGCAGCATGTCCTTGAAACGCGCCATGGTCTGCCGCGACCAGTCGGTCGGATTGGCGAGCCGCGCCTTGTAGGCGGGACTGTCGAGCACGTCGAGCGTCGCGGTCGAATAGAGACAGAGATATTTGGGATTGGCGGCGTGCGCGACATAGCGCCGCGCTTCCAGGAAACCCTCGATCGCGACGCGCTCTTCCAGATGCTCGCGATCGTACCAGCGATTGAACTCGGCCTCATCTGAAACGTCGATGTTCATCGACGTCAGCAACATGCCTTTCCCGGCGAGCGGCATTTTGTTGTCCTGTTATTGCGCCTCAGCGCGCGGCCTTCGACGCAAGGTCCGCGATCGACTTCATGACCGCGTCCCTCACGCCGCCATCATAGAGCGAATGCCCGGCTTCTTCCACGATGCGAAGTTCGGAACCAGGCCAGACTTTCGTAAGGGCATGCGATGTCTCGGGCGGGCACAGCAGATCGTAGCGGCCCTGGACGATGATGCCGGGAATGTCCTTGAGCCGGCCGGCATTTCGCAACAGCTGGTTCTCGGTCATGAAGCTGTCGTTGACGAAATAATGCGCTTCCATGAACGGGGTCGCCGGCAATGTGCGCCAGACGTTCAGCGAGGCGAGATCGAGCCGTGTCTTTGCAGGCTTGTGCTCGGACAAGGTGCGCTCGGTGTCGTGCCAGGCCTTCGCCGCCGGTCCATGCACGGCAGGATCGGCATCGAGGATGCGGCGCCAATAGGCGTCCACCGGCCGGTCCCGCTCTTCTAGCGGCAGCACGCTGAGGAAATCCTCGTAAAGCGCGGGATAGAATTGCGACAGGCGCGAGGTGAACGCGGTCACGACTTCGGCCCGCGTGCCCAGGAAGGTTGCGCGCAGCGCAATGCCTGAAACCCGTTCGGGATGCGCCTGCGCATACGCCAGCGCCAGCGTCGCGCCCCAGGAGCCGCCGACCACGATCCAGCGCTCGAAGCCGAACTTCTCGCGGATCTTCTCCATGTCCGCGACGAGATGCGCCGTGGTGTTGTGCGCGCGCGATCCCTTGGGACGGCTGCGGCCGCAGCCGCGCTGGTCGAACAGCACCGCGCAGAAACGGTCGGGATCGAACAGCCGGCGATGATCGGGCTGGCAGCCGCTGCCGGGCCCGCCATGCAGATAGACCGCGGGGATTCCGTCGGCGCGGCCGATGCTCTCGACATGGAGCTCATGACCGTCGCCGACATCGAGCATGTCGGAGGTCAACGGCGCAAAGGGATCGGCACGCCTGACCGAGCTGGCCGCGTCGGCGTCAGGCGTCATTCTCGGGTTCCAGGGTGCCGCCGGCGAAGTTGCGATACAGGAAGCGGTTGGTCTCGCCCTCGGCCTCGCGCTCGGCCTGCTTGAAGATGGTCTCGTGCAGCGGTGACAGCGCGCAGGCCGGATCGGTGTTGGCGGCATCGCCCGTCAGCGCAAAGGCCTGGCAGCGGCAGCCGCCGAAATCGATCTCGCGGAATTCGCAAGATTTGCACGGCTCCTTCATCCAGCCGGTGCCGCGATAGCGGTTGAAGGCCTCCGAGTTCTGCCAGATCCAGGCGATCGAATGGTTCGAGCGCACCGATTCGAAATCGAGCCCGGTGATGCTCTCGGCGGCGTGGCAGGGCAGCACCTTGCCGGCGGGCGAGATGTTGAAGAACTGCCGGCCCCAGCCGCCCATGCACTTCTTCGGCCGCAATGCGTAATAGTCCGGCACGACGTAGTCGATGGTCAGCCGGCCCTTCAGCTGTTCGCGCGCCTCCTCAACGAGGCGGGTGCACTCATCTAACTGCGCCACCGTCGGCATCAAGGCGGCGCGGTTCTTCAGCGCCCAGCCGTAATATTGCACATTGGCGACCTCGAGCCGGTCGGCATCGAGATCGAGCGCCATCTGGATGATGTCAGGCAAGTGGTGCAGGTTCTGCCGGTGCATCACCGCGTTCACGGTGAGCGGCAAATCGAGCTCGCGCGTCCATTTCGCCACTTCGAGCTTCTTGCGATGACTGTTCTTGTAGCCGGCGACGCGGTCGGCCAAACCTTCTTCGACGCCCTGGAAAGAGATCTGGACATGGCAGAGCCCGGCGTCGGCGAGATCGCTGAGCTTCTCGCGCGTCAGCAGCACGGCCGAGGTGATGAGGTTGGTATAGAGGCCGGCGTCGCTGGCATGCTTGACCAGCTCGACGAGATCTTTCCGTGCCGTCGGCTCGCCGCCGGAGAAATGCACCTGGAGCACGCCGATCTCGGCGAGCTCGCTCAGCACCTTCTTCCACTCGTCCGTGGTCAGCTCCTTGCCCGAGCGGTCGAGCTCGACCGGGTTGGAGCAATAGGGGCATTGCAGCGGGCAGCGATGCGTGATCTCGAGCAACACCGCGAGCGGGATGCCGAACGTTTCCGCCGTCGAGCGCTGCTTCTCCAGCACGGCAAGACTGTCGCTGGTCCCGGGCGGGATGTTGCCGAGTACGTCGCTCATGACGCCTTCTCCCGGGCCTCGGTGAGGAAGCCCTTGTCGGCGAGATCCTGCAGCATGGCGATGACGTCGGCCAGGATCGCCTCGCGCGGCGCGGCGTATTTCGCCGCCAATTGATCGGAAACGTCGCCGACATTCCGCTCGCCATTGCAGAGCTGCAGGACCTCGACCGCGATCTCGTCCGGCGCCAGCACGCGCTCCGGCGCGAGGATCACCCAGACCTTCCGCGTGTCGTCATATTTCAGCTTGGCATGCCGCGGCAGCACGGGGCGACTTGCCTCGCTGACGCTGATATGACGCGGCCCGGCCATCGCTGTTCCTCTTAACTCGCCTTCTTAGTTTTCTTTGGGCACGAATGCACCCGGCGGAATGTGGCCCTCGACATAGGCATGCTGGAGCGCATCGAGCTGCACCCACAGCACGTTGGTCTTGAAGATCAGCGCGTTGCACACCTGCGCGCGCTGCTCCGGCGTCGTGGCGTGCGTCTTGACGTAGTCGAGCGCGAAATTGGCATCGCGCGGCGCCTGCGTCAGGCGGCGCTTGAAGTAGCTCATGGTGTCAGGATTGACGAAGTCGTAATGTTGCAGCATGCCGGCGATGCGCTCTTCGTGGATGCTTGGCGCGAACAGCTCGGTGAGCGAGGACGCGATCGCCTCCAGCGGGCTCTTTTCGCGGCAGTAGTGCACGTAGGCCTCCACCGCGAACCGCGTCGCCGGCAAGATGCCTTCGGTCGATTCCACGTAAGCGGTGTCGAGCCCGAGCCCTTCGGTCAGCTTGAGCCAGCGCTCGATGCCGCCCTCGGAGCCGACGTTGCCGTCATGGTCCTCGATGCGGTGGCGCCATTCCACGCGCGTGGCGCGGTCGCGGAAGCGCGAGATCACCACCGCGTCCTTGATCGGGATGGTGCTCTGGTAATAGTAGCGGTTGAGCGCCCAGGCCTGCACCTGGCCCTTGTTCAGCTTGCCGCCGTGCAGCAGCTTATGGAACGGATGCAGGCTGTGATAGCGCGTCGCACCGATATGGCGCAGCGTCGCCTCGAGCTCCTCGGCGCTCGTGAGCCTGATGTCCTTGCCGATCGAGAGCGCAGTCATTCCAGTCGTTGACGCGGCATTCACAGCACGATCTCCGTTCCATCCCCAGGTATCTGCCAACCCGCTTGTTCGACCGTTTTTCGCTCCGGCGAGGCGGGCAGCAGCGCCGGATTCGAGTTATTGATATGCAGAAATATCTTCTTGTCGATATCGAGGTCGGCAAGCCGCGCGATCGCGCCGTCGGCGCCGGACATCGCGACATGGCCCATGCTCTTGCCGGTCTTGTGGCCGAGCCCGGCCCTGATCATCTCGTCGTCCTGCCAGACCGTGCCGTCGAAGAACACCAGCGCCGCGCCGTCGATCTCGGCCCTGAGCGCGTCGGTGACCTCGGCGCAGGCGGCGATGAAGTAGAAGCACTTGCCGGTGGCCTTGTCGGTGATCTTGAGGCCCAGCGTGTCGCCGTCGCCGGTCGCGCCGCCCGGATGGGCCTTGCCTTCCAGATACCAGGCCGACTTGCCGGGCACGGCAAATGGCAGCACCTCGAGCCCTGAGCGTGCGCCGTCGGGCAGCCGCGGCTCGAACGGCTCGCCGATGCCAACCGGCTGGCGCTTGACGTTCTTCTCGTTCAGCACGTTGAAGATGCTGTTGCTGGCAAGGATAGCCAGCACCTTCTCATGCGCATAGACCGTGAAGGGCGAGCCTTCGCGCATCGACAGCAGGCCGGCCACGGCATCGACTTCGCCGTTGGTCAGGATCACGCCCGCAACCGGCGTATGGCGCAGCGCGCCCGCCTTGGGATGCAGTTGCGGCGTGGCGTTCAATTGCTGGCGAAGATCTGGCGAGGCATTGATCAGGAACCAGTGCTCGCCATCGCCACTGAAGGCAACCGAGGCCTGGGTTCGATGGAGCTCATGTCCATTCGCACGGGCCGCGCGGCAGCCCTCGCAGCCGCAATTCCATTGCGGCACTCCGCCGCCGGCCCCGGCGCCCAGGACGACGACGCGAAGCATGATCCGTCTCCTGGAGGGAACGTCGCGAGGTGGATCTCAGGCCGAGACAGTTTCGGACAAGGTTTCTGTCTGCCAGAAACCTATCGTGACCGAAAGAACCACCTGCGCAGAACGCAAACTCGCCAGCCGCTCACTTGCGGGTGGCGCTCACATACATGTTGATTTCCATGCCACAGGGCACTTCGACGATCTTCGGGGCTTTCCAGGCCATTTGGCTCTCCATTTTCGTGAATTCGGGACGTATCCGCCCGCCGATAAATTAATGCGGGCGGAAAAGTTCGCCAGTGAAATTTTCCCGACCTAGGTAGTAGGCCGGCGGAATTGTTGCATTGCAAAGAAATCGTATTGCGGCCGTAAAGACGAGCGGATGACATACGTAAAATAGTCGATAGGTCGTGATCCCTGTCGGGATAAACCAGTTGTGAGTATGAAACGGCTTCCAATCGACGACAGGCGACCCCATTGGATCAGGCATGCCCAGATATTTCTTCAACACCCGTATCGGCGACGAATTGATCGTGGATCCTGACGGCGAGGACCTGCGCAATCCCGATCGCGCCTGGGAGGTCGCCCGCCAGATGATCCTGGAGGTCCTGAAGTCGGAAGGAACCCAGCCGGCGCTGCTCGAGGCGGTCATCGAAGTCACCGACGCCGACGGCGAGATCGTGCTGGAGTTTCCCTTCACCGAGGCGCTGCTGGACATGCCGGACCAATCGGCGACGCGGCATTAGAGGCGGCACGGTCGGGTAAGGGGCGCCGCCGCTCTCTCCTCCGTCATTGCGAGCGTAGCGAAGCAATCCAGAATCCCTCCCTGGAGGCAGTCTGGATCGCTTCGTCGCATCAGCGCAAAATTGCTTCGCAATTTTGTCGCGAGCTCCTCGCAATGACGGAGAATGAGGCACCAGCCCTCGCCAAACCCGCCCTTCGCCCCTGCGAAATCCGCATGGCTTTGCCGCGTTCCCGGCGCTAAAAGACGCCGGTCATACGGAGCAAGCCATGCAAGATCTCTGGCGCCTGTCGGCCGCCGACCTCGCCGCCCTCGTCAAATCCAAGAAGGTGTCCGCCCGGGAGGCGGCCAAGGCCGGCCTCGCCCGCCTGGACGCGGTCAACCCCGCCCTCAACGCGGTGATCGACCACCGCCCGGAGGATGTGCTCAAGCAGGCCGACGCCGTCGATGCCGCAATTGCCAGGGGCGAGGATCCCGGCGTGCTCGCCGGCGTGCCCGTCACCATCAAGGCCAATGTCGACCAGGAGGGCTTTGCCACCACCAACGGCCTCAAGCTGCAGCGCGACCTGATCGCGCGCGAGGACAATCCGGTGGTCGCCAATTTCCGGAAATCGGGCGCCATTCTGCTCGGCCGCACCAATTGCCCGGCCTTTTCCTATCGCTGGTTCACCACCAATCTGGTCCATGGCGACACCAAGAACCCGCGCGACGCCTCGCTGACGCCGGGCGGCTCCTCCGGCGGCGCCGGCTCGGCGGTCGCGGCCGGCATCGGCCACATCGCCCATGGCACCGACATTGCCGGCTCGATCCGCTACCCCGCCTATGCCTGCGGCGTGCACGGCCTGCGCCCGACCTTGGGCCGCATCCCCGCCTTCAACCCGGTGCTGCCGGAGCGCCCGATCGGGCCGCAGATCATGGCGGTGTCGGGCCCGCTGGCCCGCACCGTCAACGATCTACGTATCTCGCTCGAAGCGATGTCGGCCCGCGACATCCGCGATCCCTGGTATGTGCCGGTGCCACTGCAAGGTCCCGCGCGGCCGAAGCGTGCCGCGCTCTGCCTCAACCCGGATGGCCTTGCCACGACGCCGGACGTGAAGGCCGCGGTGACCGATGCCGGCAAGCGCCTGGAGCGCGCCGGCTGGACCGTCGATGTGATCGAAAACACCCCGCCGATGCGCGAAGCGGTCGAGTGGCAGATCAAGCTGTGGCTCGGTGACGGCTTTGATGCGCAGTTGGAAATGGCCGAACGCGAGGGCGATCCCGGCGCGCTGGCGTGCCTGCGCGGCAATCGCAGCAGGGTCACGCCGATGGATCAGGCGGACTTCGCGAAGGCGCTGACCCGAAGAGCCACGTTCACCCGCGACTGGATGCTGTTCTTCGAAAAATATGCCGTGCTGCTGACGCCGGTCTCCGGCGAACTGCCGTTCCCCGATCACCTCGACCTCGAGGACGACGAGTCCTTCAAGCGTGTCTGGGAAGCGCAGCTGCCTCAGATTGCGATTCCGTTCATGGGCCTGCCCGGCCTTGTGGTCTCCACCGGCCTCGTCGGCAAGGCGCCGGTCGGCGTGCACATCGTGTCGGGCCGCTACCGCGAGGACCTCTGCCTGCTCGCAGGCGAAGCGATCGAGGCCGGCGGCGTGCCGCCGTCGCCGATCGACCCCGTGGGCTAGCGATGCCTGCGATTTACGACTTCAAGGCCAACTCGCTTGCCGGCGAGGAGGTCCCGATGCGCCGGTTCGAGGGACAGGTGCTGCTGATCGTCAACACCGCGAGCAAATGCGGCTTCACGCCGCAATATCGCGGCCTGGAAGATCTCTATCGCGATCTGTCGCCGCGGGGCTTCTCGGTGCTCGGTTTTCCCTGCAACCAGTTCGGTGCGCAGGAGCCGGGGCAGGCGAGCGAGATCCAGGAATTCTGCTCGACCCATTACGACGTCACCTTCCCCCTGTTCGAGAAGATCGACGTCAACGGGCCGAAGGCGCATCCCCTGTATGAGTACCTGAAACGTCAGCAATCCGGCCTGCTAGGCGCTTCCATCAAATGGAATTTCACCAAATTCCTGGTGGACCGTGCCGGCAAGGTGATCGCGCGCTACGCGCCGACCGCCCGGCCCGAAGGATTGCGGCACCAAATCGAGACCCTGTTGTGAGCGAGACAATCATGAGCGACGAATTTCCGGACCGCCTTTCGGTCGACCCGAACAGCCCGTACTACAACGCGGACATCCTGGCGCGCGATGTCGGCATCCGCTTCAAGGGCATCGAGAAGACCAATGTCGAGGAGTACTGCATCAGCGAAGGCTGGGTCCGCGTCACCGCAGGGAACGCCAAGGACCGCCACGGCAATCCGCTGACCATCAAGGTGCATGGTCCGGTCGAGCCGTATTTTCGCGACAAGAAATAGTTTGAGCTGGCCGCGCCGCTGTCTCCTCGTCTTTGCGAGGGGCGCACTCTCTCGCCTCGTCATTGCGAGGAGCCCTTGCGACGAAGCAATCCAGACTATTTCCGCGAGTAGCACTCTGGATTGCTTCGCTGCGCTCGCAATGACGAAAGAAAAGGCTATCCCCATGTCCGTCCGCATCGTCGACGTCCGCGAGATCACAAAACCGATCTCTTCCCCGATCCGCAACGCCTATATCGACTTCACCAGGATGACGACGAGCCTCGTTGCTGTCGTCACCGACGTCGTCCGCGACGGCAAGCGCGTCGTCGGCTACGGCTTCAACTCCAACGGCCGCTACGGGCAGGGCGGCCTGCTCCGCGAGCGCTTCGCCTCGCGCATCCTGGAGGCCGATCCGAAGTCGCTGCTCGATGAAGCCGGCGACAATCTCGACCCCGACAAGGTCTGGGCCGCGATGATGACCAACGAGAAGCCGGGCGGCCATGGCGAGCGCTCGGTCGCGGTCGGCACCATCGACATGGCGGTGTGGGACGCGGTGGCAAAGATCGCGGGCAAGCCGCTGTTCCGCCTGCTCGCCGAACGCCACGGCGTCACGGCCAATCCGCGCGTCTTCGTCTACGCCGCCGGCGGCTATTACTATCCCGGCAAGGCTCTCTCGATGCTGCGCGGCGAAATGCGCGGCTATCTCGACCGCGGCTACAACGTCGTGAAGATGAAGATCGGCGGCGCGCCGATCGAAGAGGACCGTAAGCGCATCGAGGCCGTGCTGGAAGAGATCGGCAAGGACGCGCAGCTCGCCGTCGATGCCAACGGCCGCTTCAACCTCGAGACCGGCATCGCCTACGCCAAGATGCTGCGCGACTATCCCTTGTTCTGGTACGAGGAAGTCGGCGATCCCCTCGACTATGCGCTGCAGGCCGCGCTCGCCGAATTCTATCCCGGCCCGATGGCGACAGGCGAGAATCTCTTCAGCCACCAGGACGCCCGCAATTTGATCCGCTATGGCGGCATGCGTCCCGACCGCGACTGGCTGCAATTCGACTGCGCGCTGTCCTATGGCCTGTGCGAATACCAGCGCACGCTGGAAGTTTTGAAAACCCACGGCTGGTCACCGAGCCGCTGCATCCCCCACGGCGGCCATCAGATGTCGCTGAACATCGCCGCCGGCCTCGGCCTCGGCGGCAACGAGAGCTATCCCGACCTGTTCCAGCCCTACGGCGGCTTCCCCGACGGCGTCCGCGTGGAAAATGGCCACATCACCATGCCGGATCTCCCCGGCATCGGCTTCGAAGGCAAGTCCGATCTCTACAAGGAGATGAAGGCGCTGGCGGAGTAGGAGCATCGTTGGAGCGCGACGTCCGCGCCACCCATTCCGTCATTGCGAGCGCAGCGAAGCAATCCAGAGTCTTCCCGCAGAGGCAGTCTGGATTGCTTCGTCGCAAGGGCTCCTCGCAATGACGAGGTGGCGAAATCCTCGCAGTCATCTCTTGGTTGTGATATCGTAGAGGCTATCCTCAGCCGAGTACGATCATGAAGCAGCCCTGCGTGTACATGTTCGCCAACCGCCGCAACGGGACGATCTACACGGGCGTCACCTCCAGTCCGCCGCGCCGCGCGTTCGAGCATCGCGAGGGATTGGTGAAGGGCTTTTCGTCGAAGTACGGGTGCAAGCTCCTCGTTTGGTACGAACTGCACGCGACCATGGCCGACGCGATTGCGCGCGAGAAGCAGATCAAGGGTGGCAGCCGGGCGAAGAAGCTTGCCCTCATCGAGAGCCTCAATCCAGACTGGATGGATTTGTACGAGACGCTGATCTGACTCCAGGGGCAGGTGGCTGCCACACACTCCGTCATTGCGAGCGCAGCGAAGCAATCCAGCGTCTCTCCGCGGAGTCAGTCTGGATTGCTTCGTCGCAAGCGCTCCTCGCAATGACGGTGGAGAGAGCGAGCGCCGTTGCTGACGTCCTGATCCGCGGCGAACGGAAGTTTGGGGTACTCAAGCTGCCGCCCCACACGTCGTCATTGCGAGCGCAGCGAAGCAATCCAGCGTCTTTCCGCGGAGACAGTCTGGATTGCTTCGTCGCAAGCGCTCCTCGCAATGACGGTGGAGGCAGCGAGCGCCATTGCAGGCGCCCTGGTCCCCGGCGAACGGCAGGTTGGAGTACACGAGCTGCTGCAACACACTCCGTCATTGCGAGCGCAGCGAAGCAATCCAGAGTCTTTCCACAGAAGCAGTCTGGATTGCTTCGTCGCAAGGGCCCCTCGCAATGACGATGTGGCGCGAGCAGGCGCCCCTACGACAACCGCATGTCCAGCAGCCGCCTTCCTTCGCCCTTGAGCAGCTTCTTCACCGCGCTGGAGGCCACGACCTCGCCGTCATTGGCGTAGGCTTCGTGGTTCTTCTCGATGTCGTCGAGGCGGTAGAGATAGTTGACCATCACCCCGGCCGACTCGCGCAGGCCCTTCGGCGAGAGGTCGCCCAGCCAGTTGATGCGCTCCAGACGCGCGCCGTTGCCGAGATGGAAGCGGGCGACGGAATCGATCAGCCGGCCCTTGGGCGTGCGCGCCTTCAGGAAAAAGTAGGCGGCGAGCGGCTCCAGGACGCCGCGGAGCAGCGTTGTCGTCTCGGGGCTCTCGAACCATTTGGGATCGTCGAGGCGCTTCAGCACCTCGCGGTCCTCGTCCGACAGCGGCAGGTCCTTGTCCTGCTTCACCCATGGCATGAAGCCCGGCACCGGCGACAGCGTCACGAAGCTGTCGAGCTTCGGCAGCTCACGGCGCAGCTCCTCGACCACCTGCTTGATCAGGAAGCTGCCGAAGGAGATGCCGCCAAGGCCGCGCTGGGTGTTGGAGATCGAGTAGAACACGGCGGTGCGCGCGCGCTCGATCGGCAGATACTGGCGGTCGACCGCGAGCAGCGGCGCGATCGCGCCGGGGATGGTTTCGGTCAGCGCCACTTCGACGAAGATCAACGGCTCGTCGACCATCGCCGGATGGAAGAAGGCGTAGCAGCGGCGATCGACCGGATCGATGCGGCGGCGCAGATCGTCCCAGTCGCTGATCTCGTGCACGGCCTCATAACGGATGATCTTTTCGAGGATGTTGGCCGGGGTCGACCAGTCAATCCGGCGCAGCACGAGAAACCCCCTGTTGAACCACGAAGAGAGGAGATGCGAGACGTCGCGGTCGAGCGCGGCGAGATCGGTGTGCCCGTTCATCATGCCGAGCAAATCGGCGCGCATGGCGACGAGATCGCCGGTGCCGCCGGGCGCCCGGTTGAGGCGGCGGATCAGCTCCTGCCGCCGCGGCTCCGAGGCGAAATGCAGCGAGCTTGCGTCTTCGTCGGTCGGCTCGGCGCGCCATTTCTCGATCGCCTGGGACAGGCGTTCCCGGTCCGGGCCGAAATCGCGCACCAGCGCCTCGAAGAAGGCGCGGCGTCCCGCCGCATCCAGATCCCTGTAGAGATCGAGCACCTCGCGCGCCATCGCCGTGCCTGAGGCTTCGCCCCGGCCCGACAGCAGCGCGCCGCAGAGCTCGATCAGCCCGTCGGCGTCCTGTTTGGTGTCAGAACCTTCGCCGCGCCGAAGCAGCGTGCGGCCGCGCTCGGAGATCGTGGCGAGCAGGTCGGAGAAGAAGGCGTTGGCCATCTGGGCTTTTCGAATCCGGGTTTGTGCGGTGCGGGAAGCTTACACGGGATTTAGGCGCAAGCCGATCACAATCAAGCAGGCGAATGCGGCATCTTTAGTTGGGCGGTGCGTTTGGAGAATGGTGTCATGCCGGGGGAGCCGCGCCGAAGCCACACGAAAGCTGTCATGCCCCGCGCAGGCGGGGCATCCAGTACGCCGCGGCCCATCGATTCAATCACAGCCGTCTCGGAGTACTGGATCGCCAGGTCAAGCCGGGCGATGACACCGTGTGTGTGGCAAACTCCGTCGGCGTCCGCCCCGTCACCTGGCGGAACGCCGCAGAGAATGCCGGCACGCTGGCGTAGCCGAGCTGGGTCGCGAGCTGCTTCACCGACACGCTGGCATCCGTCGACAGAAGCTGGATTGCGGCTGCAATGCGGGCGCGCTGGCACCAGCTCTTGAAGCTCAGCTGCGTTTCGCTCGAGAACAGCCGCGACAGCGTCCGCGCGGAGGTTCCGACCTCGCGCGCCAGGGTGTCGATATCGTGCAGGCCGGTGGGATCGTCGAGCACGATCATAGCGGCGCGCCGGCAGCGCGGCTCGCGTGGCAGCGGCACGAAGGTCGCGGAATCCTCGGCCTGGTGCAGTTCCAGCATCACCAGGCGAACCAGCAGCTCGGTGCGCTCTTCCGTGTTGCGCGCGTCGAACAGCGCCAGGATCGCCTGATTGAGCAGCGGCGACACCCGCACCACGAATTCCCTGGTCAATCCCTCATAGCGCTTTTCGCGCTTGAGCCAGGACAGGTCGAAATACAGCGTGCGCATTTCGATGTCGGCGAGCAGGTCGAGGGCGTGCTCCAGCCCGGCCGGCACCCAGACCGCGCGGTCCGGCGGCACCAGCCAGCGTCCCCCGGGCGTCGTCACCTGCATGGTGCCGCGTGCCGCGTAGATCAGCTGCGCCTCGCGATGCAAATGCGGATCGATCCGCATGCCCTTGGGATAGTCGCGCGCGACCAGGTGCACGCCCGCGGGCGAGCGATGGTTGCTCCGGACCTCCCGCAGGATTGGCGTTTCCAAGACAGTCATTGGCGGCACCCCGTCATGGGGAGGACATATAACTCATTTCGGAGCAGGAGAGGATTCGGGAATGAACAGCCCCAGCCGGGTCATCAGTTTCGTCAACGCAGGCCATTTCATCGACCATTATTCGATGCTGATCTTCGCCGCCGCCGTGATCATCATGGGGCCGGCGCTCGGCATGGCCTATTCGGAGCTGCTGCCTTACGCGACGCCCGGTTTCATCGCCTTCGGCGCCGGCTCGCTGCTCACCGGTTGGCTCGGGGACCGCTGGAGCCGCCGCCACATGATGCTGATCTTCTTCGTCGGCATCGGGGCCTCCATGATCACGGTCGGCTTCGTGCAGACGCCCGTGCAGCTCGGCGCCGCGCTGCTCGCGATCGGCATCTTCGCCTCGATCTATCATCCCGTCGGCACCGCCATGATCGTGTCCTATGCCGACCGGCTCGGCCGCGAGATGGGCATCAACGGCGTCTGGGGCAATCTCGGCGTGGCCTCCTCGGCGCTGGTGACCGGCGTGATCGGCCAGTATCTCGGCTGGCGCTTTGCGTTCATCGTTCCCGGCCTGGTCACGGTCCTGATCGGCATCGTTTTCGCGATGAGTGTCGTGCACGAGGACCGCAAGGGCTCGAAGCAGGCGGCAGCGCAGGCGCGAGTGGCAAAACAGGACATGTGGCGCGTGATCCTGGGGCTGCTGATCGTGGTGATCGCGATCTCCACGACCTTCAACGCCGTCACCGTGGCGCTGCCAAAGCTGTTCGCCGAGCGGCTCGCCGATCTCACCAAAAGCCCGGCGCTGCTCGGGGTCATCGCGGCCTGCGTCTACGTGTTCGGCGCGATGACGCAGTACACGATCGGCCGGCTGCTCGACCGCTACTCGCTGAAGACGGTGGCGCTGCCGCTGTCCTTCATGCTGGCGCCGTTCCTGTATCTGGCCGCCAGCCTGACCAACCTGCCGCTGATCCTGGTCTCGATCGGCATCGTCATGGGCGCGTTCGGGCAGGTCACGGTGAACGACGCCATGGTCGGTAAGTACACCACGGAAGAGTGGCGCTCGCGCGCCTATGCCGTGCGTTATTTCGTCGGCTTCACCGCGGCCGGCGCGTCCGTCGGGCTCGTCGCCTGGCTCTACGAGCAGGGCGGCTTCGTCACCATGCTGCACGCCTTCGCCGCACTCTGCCTGCTCGCAATCGCCGCCGCGCTGATCCTGCCCCGCGAGATCCGGACGCCGCAGGTGGCGTGAGGGGAGTGAGGCGGGCGGCTCGCGCCACATCGTCTTTCCGGGGCGTCGCGTAGCGGCGAGCCCGGAATCCATTTACCCGCAGCTTCTGCCGCCCGATGGATTCCGGGCTCGCGCCTGTCGGCGCGCCCCGGAATGACAGAAGAGATGGGCGCCTCCCCTGACGCCTGCCGACGATGACATTCTGCCAGTGTTTTGCCCGACGGAGCAAGTCGTTTCGGGGACACCGAAGTTTTCTCAAGCTTTTCAACCCCCTCCCTACTGTGCATGGGGTTGTTTTCGCATTTTTGTTTGAGCCGGCGGAAAACCTACGGCTTCACCTCCGCCACCGCCTTCGGTGCCTTCTTCGACGCGCGCCAGTTCTCGAAGCGCTGCACCACCACGAAGAAGGCCGGCACGAACAGCACCGCAAGGCAGGTCGAGGCCAGCATGCCCGAGAACACCGTGATGCCGATCGACTTGCGGGCGCTGGCGCCGGCGCCGGTCGCGAGCACGAGCGGCACGACGCCGAGGATGAAGGCGAACGACGTCATCAGGATCGGGCGGAAGCGGGCGCGCGCCGCCTCGATCGCCGACTCCAGGATCGGCTTGCCGTCGCGGCCGTGCAGCTCGAGACCGACCTCGACGATCAGGATGGCGTTCTTCGCCGACAGCGCGATCAGGAGGATCAGGCCGATCTGGCAGTAGAGGTTGTTGTCGATCTTGAGGCCGCTCAGGATCAGCATCGGCCCGATCAGCGACAGCGGCACGGCGAGGATCACCGAGATCGGCGCGTACCAGCTCTCGTATTGGCCGGCGAGCACGAGATAGACCAGCAGCATCGCGAGACCGAATACCCAGTAGATCTGGTTCGAGACCGCCTTCTCCTGATACGACATCGCGGTCCATTCATAGCCGGTGCCGGGCGGCAGCGTCTTGTCCGCGATCTCCTCCATCAGCTTCAGCGACTGGCCGGAGGAGTAGCCCTGCGCCGGCAGGCCGATGATGGTCGAGGAGGGATAGAGATTGTAGAGGCTGATCAGCGACGGACCCGTCGCCGGCGTGATCGTCGCGACGGTGCCGATCGGGATCATGTCGCCGTTCGAGTTGCGCACCTGCATGTTGGCGATGTCGCGCTCGGTGACGCGGAAGGCGGGATCGGCCTGCGTGTAGACCTGGAACACGCGGCCGAACTTGTTGAACTGGTTGACATAGGACGAGCCGAGATAGGTCGACAGCGCCGAGAACACCTGGTCGGTGGTGACGTGCAGGGTCTGGGTCTTGATGCGGTCGATCTCGACGTTGAATTGCGGCACCGAGGAGCGGAACGAGGACTGCACGCGCTGCAGCGCGCTCTGGCTCTGGCCGTTAGAGACCATCGCCCCGGTGATCGCCTGCAGCTTGGCGAAATCGTTGTTGCCGTCGCGCAGCTCGACCTGCATCGAGAAGCCGGCCGCATTGCCGATGCCCTGGATCGGCGGCGGCGGCAGCACGATGGTGCGCGCCTCCATGATCACAGCGAGCTTGTCGTTGAGGCCAAAGACCAGCGAGCGCAGATCCTCGCCGGGGCCTTTGCGCGCCTCCCAGTCCTTCAGGATGATGTAGGCAACGCCGGCATTGGCAAGGCTCGCGCTGCTGTCGAGCGCGGAGATGCCGGCGATGGTGATGACCTGCTGGACGCCGGGCGCCTCCTTGATGATGTCGGCGGCCTTGTCTAGCACCTTCTGGGTCCGCTCCAGCGAGGCGCCGTCGGGCAGCTGGATGGCAGCGATCAGGTAGCCCTGGTCCTCGATCGGCAGGAAGCCGGTCGGCACCCGCGACAGGCCGTAGCCGCCGATCCCGATCAGCACCAGGGCAACCGCGACCGACACCGTGGCGTGCCGGACCAGGAAGGTGATCAGCCGCGTATAGCCGCGCTCGACCCGGTTATAGACGTTGTTGAACCCGCGGTAGAAGAAGTTGCGCTGCTCCGGCGGCACTGCCGGCCGTAGCCACAGCGCGCATTGCGTCGGCTTCAAGGTCGCAGCGTTGATGGCCGACAGCAGCGCGGTCGCCGCGATCACCAGCGCGAATTGCGAGTAGATGCGACCCGTCAGGCCTGCGAGAAACGAGGCCGGCAAAAACACCGAGATCAGCACCAGCGTGATGCCGACGATCGGCGCGAACAGCTGGTCCATCGCCCTGATCGCGGCGTCGTGGCCGTTCATGCCCTGCTCGATATTGTGCGCAGCGCCTTCCACCACCACGATGGCGTCGTCGACGACGATGCCGATCGCGAGCACGATCGCGAACAGCGTCGACATGTTGATGGTGAAGCCGAGCGCCGCCATCGCGGCGAAGGCGCCGATGATGGTGACGGGCACCGTCGTCGCCGGCACCAGCATCGCGCGCCAGTCCTGCAGGAAAACAAGGATCACGACCAGCACCAGGAGGCCGGCCTCGATCAGCGTCATGTAGACCTCGTGCACCGAGGCCTCGACGAATTTGGTGGTGTCGAACGGCGTGTCGTATTTGATGCCCTCCGGGAAGCGCTTGGCGAGCTCCGCCATCTTCCTCTCGACGGCTTGCTCGACCTGGAGCGCGTTGGCGCCGGGCGACTGGAACACGCCGATGCCGGTGGCGGGCTGCTTGTTGAGCGAGAAGATCTGGCTGTAGGTCTGCGCGCCGAGCTCGACCCAGCCGACGTCGCGCACGCGCGTGACGTCGCCGCTGGTGCCTGTCTTGACGATGATGTTCTCGAACTGGGTGGTGTCGTCCAGCCGTCCGTTGACATTGAGCGTGTACTGGAACGCCTGGCCCGGCGGCGTCGGCGGCGCGCCGACCTGGCCGGCGGAGACCTGCTGGCTCTGCTGCTGGATTGCGTTGATGACGTCCTGCGGCACGAGGCCACGGACCTGCAGCTTGTTGGGATCGAGCCACACCCGCATCGAATACTGGCCGGCGCCGAACACCGTGACGTTACCGACGCCGGGCAGGCGGGAGAGCTCGTCGCGGATGTTGATGGTGGCGTAGTTGCTCAGGTAGAGACTGTCATACTTCGCGTCCGGCGAGGTCAGCGTCACGAACAGCAGGATCGAGGTCGATTTCTTCTGGACGGTGACGCCCTGGTTCTGCACCGACTGCGGCAGCTGCGAGAGCGCGCTGGAGACGCGGTTCTGCACCAGCACCTGCGCGAAGTTGAGGTCGGTGCCGATCTTGAAGGTCACGGTCAGCGTGTAGGTGCCGTCGGACCCGCTGTAGGACTGCATGTAGAGCATGTCCTCGACGCCGTTGACCTGCTGCTCGATCGGCAAGGCAACGGTGTCGATCACGGTCTTGGCGCTGGCGCCGGGATAGCGCGTGGTGACCTGCACCGTCGGCGGCACCACGTCGGGGTATTGTGCGATCGCGAGGTTGAACAGCGCGACGCCGCCGATCAGGATCATCAGCAGCGCGATGACGTTCGAGAGGACCGGCCGCTCGATGAAGAATTTTGAGATCATGGCTGGCGGCCCCTCACTTGGCAGACGCCTGCGGCTGTTCGATCTTCGTCACCTGCGGGTCGATCTTCTGCCCCGGGATCACGCGCAGAAGCCCTGCGATCACGACGCGGTCGTCCGGCTTCAGCCCGCTTTCGATCACGCGCAGGCCGTTGTCGGTCGGCCCGATCTGCACCTTCCGCTGCTCGACGACATTGTCGTTATTGACGACGAGGAGATAGCGGCCGCCCTGGTCGCTGCCGAGCGCGGTGTCGGGGACGAGCAGGGCGCTCTTCTCCTGCTCGAAGGGCACGCGGACGCGGACGAAATAACCGGGCAGCAGCGCCCGCTTGTCGTTGGGCACGACGCCGCGCACCGCGAGCGTGCCCGTCGATGTGTTGAGGGTCGGCGAGACGTAGTCGAGGTGGCCTTCATGCGGATATCCGGTCTCGGTCTGGAGGCCGACCTGGACCGGCAATTGTTTGAGGTCGGCGACGGTCAGCCCGCGCCGGGCCGCTTCGGCGCGAATGCGAAGGACGTCCTGCTCGTTGACCGTGAAGTTCACCCAGATCGGGTCCATGGCGACGATGGTCGCGAGCTGGGTCGGGGAGGAGACGCCGACGAGCTCGCCGACCGAGACCAGGTGCGCGCTGACGATACCGTCGAACGGCGCGGTCACGTTGGTGTAGCCGTAATTGACCTCGGCGAGCCTGGTATTGACCTGGGCCTGCTGGAGATTGGCCTGGGCGTTGTCGCGGGTCGATGTCGAGGTGTCGAGGGTGGACTGCGAGACCGCCTGCCGCTGCACCAGCTCGACCTGCCGCTTGTAATCGGCTTCGGCCTGCTTGAGCGTGGCTTGCGCGCCGACCTCCGCGGCCTTCGCCTGCTCGACCTTGAGCTTGTACGTCTCCGGCTCGATCGTGAACAGCTGGGTGCCCTGCTTGACGAAGCTGCCGTCCTGATAGTCGATCGATTGCAGGAAACCCTGCACGCGCGCGACGAGATCCACGCTCTTGATCGGCGCGGTGTTGCCGGTGGCCTCGACATAGCGCGTCACTGGCCGCTGCACGGGCGTCGCCACGTCCACCTTGGGCGGCGGCGGCGCCACGAAGGTGTTCTTGTCCTCGCAGCCGGCGAGCGCGATCACGGCGCTCGCGGCGGCCAGCGCCCGTCCGACATGTCTCCACGCTCCATTGCGATGGACGAGCGAGGCGGGATTCGCTGAGGTCATTCGGTGGTCCCCGATTATTGTCTGTCGGTGCGGCAGGCTACCAACAAACGCCCGGCCGTGGAACACCATAGCCATGGCAGTCACGGGCCTTGCACTGCAAACCGCGCCGTGGCCTTTGACAGGTTTGTCATGACAAATCGCTTTCCACCGAGCGCACGATCGACCAGAATTGTGTCAAAGGCCGCGTGCCAGAGGCGGAGCAGTTGAAAGAAGAAAAGTGAGGAGAAGCGTGATCAGCTCAACAAGATGGTGCAGAAGATTCCGGGGACGCGCGTGCTCGACGAGACCTTCAAGAAGACGGTGACCGCCGTCGCTGTCCCGCTCGGCCACAGCCAGGCGCTGGCCTTCGCCAGCAAATTCATGAACGAAGCGGTGACGAACGGCACCCTGCGCAAGGCTATGACGACAACGGCCTGACGGACACCCCGATCCGCACCGAGTAGGCGGGCGGTCGCACAAGAACAGCTGAGAGCTCGCCGAACGTGCCCGGCCTGCATGGTTCGAGACGCCCCGCTTTGGCGGGTTCCTCACCATGAGGTCTAATGTTTCGCCGCAGAACGTGACCTCATCCTGAGGGCCCGCCGCAGGCGGGCGTCTCGAAGGATCGGCCGCGGGCGAGCTTTTCATCCAACTTCTTTGGAAGCGAGCGGCCGCGCAACTTCGCAGACCTCATGGCCTCCGCGGTTCTGATGCCCGCGGGGCTCACCTGCAGCTTGAGGGTGGACGTTCTGGTCAGCGCCTTGCCGTCGAACGCGATCAGCTCGCAAGCCGGAGAACTAGCTCGCCTTGCCCGCATGCCACGCGGCGAGCACGGCCTTCTCCTCATCCTCTGTAAGTCCGACGACAGGTCCCTTGCTGGTGCGGAGCCAGCTGCGCGTATCGCGCGCGGTGACCGCTGGCGGTCGCGAGGTCAGCCCGGCCTTCCGCGCCGGCGAGGTGTCGCGCGTCATGAAGCCGGCGAAGTCGGGCAGGGGCAGCCACATCGGCAGCGACCGCGGACCGGCCCAGCGCCGGACGTCGTGCGCTTCAAGGAAGGTGCGATCGATCCAGGTGAACTTGCAGGACGGGTTCAGCGCGGATGCGCACTCGGCCAGAACTTCGCCGCGCGTGCGAACCGGCCCAATGCCGTCATAGATGCCGGTCAGGCCGATCTCTGCCGCATGCACGATCCATTGCGCGAGATCGCGCACATCGATGAACTGGACGGCGTCTTCAGGCGATCCCGGTGCCAGCACCTCGCCGCCGCGCGCCAGTCGCGCCGGCCAGTACGAAAACCGTCCCGTCGGATCCTCCGGCCCGACGATCAGGCCGGCCCGGCAGATGAAGGCGTCGTTGCCGACCACCTGTTCGCAGGCGACCTTGGCGGCGCCATAGATGGCGTCGGTGCTGTGCTCGATATCCGCCGTGACGGGCTCGCGGAGCGATGCCGTGTCGGCGCGCTGTCCGGGCGTGCGATTGTCCGCATAGACGCTGACGGTCGAGACGAAGGTCCAGTGCACGCCCGGTCGCTTCAGCGCCGCCACCGCGCGGCGGACCTGACCGGGATGACGCGAGACATCGACCACGGCGTCGAACGTCCCGCCCGCAAGCGGCGCAAGCCCGTCGACGGTGTCGCGGTCGATCATCACGAAGCGGGCGCCCGCCGCGATCGGTCCTGCGAGGCCGCGGGCTGCGCAAGTCACGTCGTGCCCGGCCGCGCAGGCATGGGTGGCGACCGCGCGCCCGAGAAACTGGCTGCCGCCGAGGATTAGCAGGCGCATGAGATGGCCGATGATATCGTGGCGCTTCCTTCCCGATGACGAAGGAGTGGGAGCCTACGACGTCCCGTAGCAGTTGCAACCCGCTTCCTCAGCGCGGCTTGATCTCCGCGTATTTCACCATCGCCTTGTCGAACTTCCGCTTGAACAGCCACATCGCGGCCAAAATCTCGCGGAAGCTGGCCGAGCTTCGCGCCCGGTCTGCCTTGCCGAACGCGAAGATGCTGTTGTTGCGCAGGTGCTTCATGATCGTCGGGCTCGACACCCTGTAGTTCAGGAGGTCGCCGGACCTCAGCGCGGCCCGCGTCGGCGTCGGGATGATCTGGATCAGCTCGAACAGCTTCATCTGCTCGATCGGATCGGGCAGCGTCTTCACGATCGCGGGGATCTCGGCAAACAGCTCCGCATGCGCATTCATGAGGCCGTCGCGCACATTGGTCCAGTGATTGAAGCGGCGATCGGTGCCGCGGGACCGGGCCTCTTCCCTGTCGTCGTGCGCGATCAATGCGGGATCGGCGGCCGCGATCGTGCCCTTGATCGCCTCCCATTTGTGCTGGCCGTTGCGGTCCTCGGACGGGCCGGTCTGAAAGCTGCCCATATAAGTGTTCGAGCGCGCATTGCGGACGTTCTGCTTGCCGTTGGTCTCCGCATAGAACAGTCCCAGGCTGATGAGGCCCGCGGCGTTGGCGTCAGCATCCGAAAGCCCCTTGGCGCGTGCAATCGCAGTGCCGAGATCGACGACGTCCTTGAACGGCGTCGGCGAATTCTGCGCACTTGCGGGCGGCGCCTCCATGATCTCGAAGATGTCGGCGTATTCGTCGACCAGCGGCTCGATCGCGGCATCGAAATAGGCCGGCGGAATCCCGAACTTGTTCGGCTTGCCGATCCGCGACGGCATCGCGTCGGTGAGATCCTTGTATGCGCTGATCATGGCGACGCGTGCGAGGTAAAGCGCCTGGCCCGGCAGGTTCGGCAGCGGCTGCTTCGTCTCGATCTGGCGTCGCCGTTCGGCCAGGATCGATTTGAAGTCGCTGAGCGAACGATCGTATGCGGCTTGCGCTTCCAATTGCGCAGGCGTCAGTGCTTGCGCCTGGCTCGCGATGGGTGTCGCGAGGATCAGCCCAAGCACCGCCACGGCTGTCGCGGCGTGACATCGTCGTCCCATGACGGGTTCCCATGCGCAGGAGATTCGTTGGCGATGGGATCGTAAACATCAAACCCGTGGTCTGGCGAGCCGCAAATCGGGCTCTCCGATCTCATCCCGCCGCCCGGTACTCCGGCGCGGTCGCCAGGAACTTGGCATAGGCATCCGCGTCCGGCGGCTGAAAGCGGCCTGCAAGTCCGCCGCGCTTCTGCTCCTTCGTGCCGATATCGGCCATCAGTTCGTCGAAATGCCGGTAGTGATAGGGCGCGACGCAGAGACCGCCATAGACGCCGGCCGCCGGCCGCTCGACGCGCTTGAAATGCAGCATCATCTCGATGTTGTCGCGCATCGCCTGCGCCGTCGGCTGGTTCGCGAGCTGGCCGTCGGCGTAGCGCACCAGCCAGTTGGCCGCGAGGTCGGCGCAGAGCACGGTGCAGAACGAGGAGTTGAAGCCGACGAAGCCGAGCTCCGGCACATCAGGATTGGCGATCAGGCGATAGAGCCGGTACTGCCCGTCGGGATCGACCAGTTTCTCTCGATATGCCGTCGGCAGGAATGGCACGCCGAGCTTGTAGCCGATCGCAAGCACCGCGACATCGGCACCGACGCGCTCGCCGCCGCTCATCACGATCGTGTCGCCCTCGTAATGATCGAACGTGCCGAACACCGCCTTGATGCGGCCGTCGGCGACCATCGGATAGAAGCCCGGCGTTGCGATCGGCACCGAGCAGTTGACGCCATCCTCGATGCGCTCCGTCGGCACCATCTTGCACTGCTTGAGCTTGAGCTGCGTCTTGAGCAGGCTCTCCAGCCCGCGCCAATTGGCCCAGACCAGCGGCGCGGCAATGCGGTGCGCAAGCCTTGCCATCGCGCTGGCGCCCCAGCCCGGGAACATCTCCTCCTGCGCGCGGATGTAGAGAATGCGCTTGAAGTTGACGAGGCCGCCGATGAAATAGGGGATGCGCCAGACCGGCTCGCGCATCACGATGGTGACCTCGCGCGCGCCTGACTTCACCGCGTTCACGGCGATGTCGGTCGCCGATTTCGAGCCGCCGAGCACGACGACGCGGCGGCCTTTCGCCAGCGCCGGATCCCCATATTTCGACGAATGCAGGATCTGGCCGCCCTGCGCCAGGAAGCCATTCTCGCCCGGGCAATGCAGTTCGCGCGGCTCGTTGAACTGCCCGGTGCAGACCGCGACGAAATCGAAGTCTTCGCTCGTGGTGCCGTCCTTGCTCGCCAGGGTCAGTGTCCAGCCCGGTCTGCCGTCGGCGCGCCGCGCCATGCCGGCGACCTCGGTGTCGAGGCGCAGCATGCGGTCGAGGCCAAAACTCCTGGCGTAGTCGGCGAGATAGGCGTGGACCTGCGGTCCGGTCGGCCATTCCGGATAGGCGTCCGGCATGGCGCGATCGGTGTAGCGGTAGAGGTGCTTCGGGCTCTGGGTCTGCACGTCGGGGTAGGAACGTGCCGGCTCCCAGACGCCGCCGAGATCGCCGCTGCGCTCGACGATGGTGACGCGGTGGCCGCGGGCCGCGAACGTTTTTGCGGCGGCGAGGCCGGAGACGCCGGCGCCGATCACGCAGACATGTTTTGGGCTGACCATGGGATTGCTCGCAATCGATTTGTTTCGCGCAAGCGGCCACGTTCGGCCGCAAAGCGCGGCCGGCAGGGCCTGCAGGCAGATGAAGGTGGTCGGGGAGGCTGCCGCCTAGTCGTTGGCCTCGGGCGGCAGGAAGTCGACCTCGTGCAGCGCCGAGATGCGTACGACCTCGGCAGGGTCGGTCAGATTGTGCAGCTGATTGAACAGCGCCTCCAGCTTCTGCATCGGCGAGACCCAGAACAGCGCGCGGCACGGCTTGTCGGATTTGTTGAAATAGCCGTGCGGAATGCCGCGCGGCATGCGCACGAGGTCGCCGGCATGGGCCTTGACCCATTGGCCGTCGAGCTTGAGGTCGAGCGTGCCTTCCTGCACCAGGATAAACTCGTCCTGGGTCGGGTGGATGTGCACCGGCACGAACTGTCCGGGATCGCTGTTGGTCTCGAACGCAAAGGTGGAATCGGTGACGGCCTTGGGGAAATAGACCTGGCCAAGGATGTTCCAGCTCTTGCCGCCATAGCCCGTGCCGTTGGCGGTAATGCCCTTTTCGAGTGCAGTCATGGCTTGCTCCTCATGGATTCCGGCGGGGACGGAGCTTCGGCCGGCCATGGGCCGCCTGTCTATCCGCTAAACGAATCCGGATGCGGCTATTGCCATGCAGCACGACGATTTTGCGCCTTGCGGCCCTTTTCGCGTTTGAGGAACTATTATAGGCTTAAAGCAATTCCGTGACGCGAAGCGTGGTCGACGATGTCCGCAGCCGTGCAGGAAATGAGCGCAAGGACGTCTGCAGCCGAACGGCTTGCGGATTTCGCCCGCGTCACCACTGACGATGTCGACGAAGCGGCCGAGCAGATCGGGCGCATCTTCTGCCCGCACGATCTGACACCGTCACGGCCGCGTGCGGCCGGTTTCTCGGCCCGGCACAATTGCGCGGCCTTCGACGGCTTTTCCATCAACTACGTCGCCTATGGCGGATCGGTCAGTATCGATCCCGGCTGCCTCGAACGCTTCTTCCTGGTGCAGGTCCCGCTCACGGGCTCGGCCCGCATACGTGCCGGTGCCGGTGAGCTCGATGCAAGTCCAGGCCGGACGGCGTCGCTGCTGTCGCCGACCATCCCGACCCGGATGGCGTGGAGCGACTGCGCGCAGGCGATCCTGCTGCTCGACCGCCGCATGGTCGAGCAGCGTGCTGCGGCGCTGTCGGGCAGGGCGGCTGGCGCGGTCGAGTTCGATGCTGCGATCGACCTGGACACGTCCTCCGGGCGCCGCCTGCAAACCGGCCTTGCCGAGCTGATGCTGATTGCCGAGCGCCTCGGGCCGTCCGGCAGGATGTCACCGGTCGCAATGGCCGATTGGCGCGAGGCGCTGCTCGATCTCCTCCTCAATGGGCAGCGTCATGGCCTGTCGGATGCTATCCGGACGTTCTCGGGGCAAGCCGAGCGGCTGCCGCGGGCGCTCCGCGCCGCGCGCGACCATCTTGAGGACAATGCCGGCGAGCCGCTCGACCTCGTACAGCTTGCCCGCGCCTCCGGCATCGGCATCCGCGCGCTCCAGCTCGGCTTCCGCCGTCACTTCGGCATCTCGATCTCACAGATGCTGCTCGACATGCGCCTTGCCGGCCTGCACGCGCGGCTCGGGCAGGCCGCGCCCGACGCCTCAATCACCGAGATCGCCTTCGATCTCGGCTTCACCCATCTCGGCCGCATGGCCGGCGCCTACCGCGAAAAATTCGGCGAGACGCCGTCGGCCACGCTGCGGCGGAGGATGAGCTAGAGAAAACGCCGGCGTCCCGATCAATATTTTGTCGAAAAGCGAGAGACAAGGACGATCCATCATCATCTGAACATCGTGGCCTGGTTGACATCGCCCCAGCAATACTCGCCGTCGCAGTCCTTAAATTTGTCGTTGATGGACCATTCCAGCATGCCGCCCCGCGTTGGAACTCGCACCGTTACGTTTCGCTTGTCGTCCCACAATGTCAGGAATTGCGGCGTGAAGCTCGTCTCCGTGTATGTGTAGAGAACGGAATTATCCCTCAAAAGTCTTTCCTGCCAGACGCCGGCCGCAATTCGCTCGATGCTGCTTTTCGGGAGGTCATAGCGCTTGATGGAATCGAGGTACTTCTTCGATCCCGTGTCTTGGGCAATCGATATTTGTAGTGGCCATCCAAGCAGGATCGACGACATGATCGATGTCGCTCCTAGGATGAGAGCAACGGTTGCAAACCAGGACAAGACCTTCACCTGAAGCCGCGCATTTTGCGCAAGGGGATTGGTATTGGCAGTGGTCCCAATCTCCAAGTTGACGACAATGAACATCAGCAAGATGAAGAACATCAGGCCAGCCATAGCGTAACCCGCGACTTCAGGGGCTACGGACAGCGCCGCTGTTGTCGCGACTGCGACCACGCCGCTTGCTCCCAGTGCCCACTTGTAGGTGTTCGGCGTCTGCTCTTTGAATTGTTGATTTGTGGCGTCCGCCATCGGCTGGTCCTCGAATGATGCCGAGTAAGGCTTAGGTTTTTGAAAACGTCTGGCTCTGAAATGGTTGTCCGGGTCAGACAATATTCAGGCTGCTCGCGCAGGTTGCAAGAGAATTGTGCATGAGCCATCATTGGCTCGGTCCGGCCGGCCAACTGAAATCTACGTCTTTCGCGATCGCGTGCTGCCGCTGTCTTCGGCCGCCTGCCTACGCAGAAAGCCCTCGACGTCCGCCTCCACCGAGTAGGGCGTCGGGATCGCATCGCCCGCGGAATCGACGGCAGTGTCGAGAGAGCGGCGCAGCATGCGGGCGAGCTCGGCCTTGCGGTACGGCTTCGTCAGCAGCGGCGCGCCCATGGTGGCGTGGCCCTGCGTGTGCGGCGAGTCGTAAGCGTAGCCGGAGGTAAACAGCACCCTCAGCGAGGGCCGCGCGGCCACCATCTGCTCGGCGAGCTCGCGCCCATTGATGCCGCCGGCCATCACGATATCGGTGAACAGCAGGTCGAACGCCTTGCCTTCCGCCGCGATGGCGAGCGCTTCGGTGGCGTTGGCGGCTGGGATGACCTTGTAGCCGAGACTCTCCAGCTGCACCGTGACGTATTGGCGGACGTCGCGGTCGTCCTCGACGCAGAGGATGGTTTCCTTGCCCCCCACGACCTTGCGCTCGTCGTAGCCGGCCGGGCGAAGCGTGCTGGTCTCGGCTTTCGGCAGGTAGATCGTGAACGTCGTGCCGCGTCCTTCGGTGGAGGCGACCTTGATGCCGCCGCCGGACTGCTTGACGAAGCCGAACACCATGCTGAGCCCGAGCCCGGTGCCCTTGCCGACCTCCTTGGTCGAGAAGAACGGGTCGAAGATGCGTTCGAGAATGGCCTGCGGAATGCCCGTGCCGGTGTCGGCGATCTCGATCTCGACATAGTCGCCGGCATAGCCGGCGCCGACCGCCACGGCCTCGCGGACGCCGAACACGACGTTGCGTGTCGTCAGCGACAGTCTGCCGCCGTCGAGCATCGCGTCGCGGGCGTTGATGGCGAGGTTGAGCAGCGCCGAGCTCAATTGACCGCGATCGGCGAAAGCCAGCCAGGCATTGGCGTCCAGCTTCGTCACGATCTCGATCTTCTTGTCGAAGGTCGCCAGCAGCAGCCTGGCCAGTTCCTCGAGCAGCTCGTTGACGTCGATCTCGGCCGGCTGGAGCGCCTGCTTGCGGGCAAAGGACAACAGGCTCGATGTCAGCGCGGCACCGCGGTCGGCGGCCTCGCTGATCAGCTTGGTGATGGTCGCAAGCGGCGGATTGTCCTTCACGGCGTCGGCGAGGATCTCGATCGTGCCGGTGATCACGGTGAGCATGTTGTTGAATTCGTGCGCGATGCCGCCGGTGAGCTGCCCGACCGCCTCCATCTTCTGGGCCTGGATCAGCTGCTCCTCGGCGGCCCGTTTCTGCGTGACGTCCTTGACGAAGGTGTTGATGATTTGGCGCCCCCCGAGACGCAGTGCCGTGCTGGACGCCTCGATCAGGATCTCGCCGCCGTTCCTGTGCAGCAGGCTCGCCTCGAAGCGGATGCCGATCGGCGCGTGCGACAGTTCCGGCAACAGCCGCATCATGCGTTGCCTGAAGCCGGCCCGGAGCGGCTCGGCGACGAGGAGGTCGACGACGTCGGCGCCGATGGCCTCGTGGCGCGTCCATCCGGTCAGGGCTTCGGCCTGGAAGCTCCACTCCAGGACGATGCCGCGCTCGTCGGTCTGGACGAAGGCGTCGAGTGCGGTCTTGATGATGGCTTGCGTCATCTGCGCGCTCTCGGCGATGGCCTTCGTCTGATCCGCCAGGGCTGCGGCAGCCTGCTTGTGCTGCGTCGTCTCGATCGCACGCAGGCACAGACGCGCGATCAGCGCCGCAATGGCGGCGCTTGCGAGCAGGGCAATGAGCTGGGGAGTGCCGAAGCCGCCGGCGGTTCCGGTCACGGCATAGGAGGCGAGGAGGGCTGCGGCGGTCACGACGAGCTGCGCGGCCATCGCGAGTGTCAGAAGCCCCCTGAGTTTCATGTCACACCAAAGACGTCAGCCGCGGACCGCCCGCCGCGCCGTCGACGAGCCGGCATCATGTCAGCTACAGACTGCCCGGCTCTCCGTCGAGGGTCAATTTGCGGCACCGGGGACGCCGGGAACAGTGCGCGTGCCTCAACCTGCCGGCGAATCGGTCTGGAGCAGCGTCGTCACCCAGATTGCTCGCGCCACCTGCTGGGTCGGGTTGTCGAACATGTGCGGCACGATGCTCGGAAAGCGGAAACTGTCGCCGGCCTCCAGCAGATGGGCCTGGTTGTCGAGCCACAGCCGCAGGCTGCCCGACAGGATGTAGCCCGCCTTCTCGCCGGTGTGCTGGAGGAAGTCGGTGCCTGAGGAGGCGCCGGGATTGAGCGTGAGTTCGTAGAACTCGAGCTGGCCCTTGCCGTCGGGGGTGAGGGCTTCCTTGACGACGCCGCTGGCGGTGAGGCGCAGCAGGCGCCTCGCGTTCTTGCGCACGATGTAGCGCTGCACGTCGCCGGGCTCGCTGGTCTCGAAGAAGTAGGAGATCGGCACGTCGAGCGCGATGCTGAGCAGGCGCAGGGTGCGGATCGACGGCATGGCGCGCGCGCGTTCGAGCTGGCTGATCATGCCGTTGGAGAGGCCGGTCTTGTTGGCGACGTCCTGGATCGAGAGCCCGGCGCGCTGACGCAGCAGCCGCACGGTCTCGCCGAGGCGCTGGTCGACCGCATCGTCGGCCTCGTTCGCCGGGGCGTCCTTGGTGCCGTTCGTATCGCCGCGACCATTCATGTCGCTCTCCCATGCATCGTCTCACCCCGGGACCGCGTCGGTCCGAGGTTCAGTCACAGTGAAAAGGTCGCGCATACTAGCAATGCGATTGACAGCTGTATTTAGTCATGGTGAACTTTTGATCGAAAAATTTAGAAGCACTAAAGCCCACTCCTTGTCCCTTGCCGGGGTCTCGGGGGCGCGGGAGACGGTGCCGCGTGCGACAACGGAGAGTGGGTCATGGCAGGCGACACCGGCAAGTTCGGCGTTGGGGCAGTGCATCTCGGTGTTCCGAATCGCCGTCAATTCTTCCAGCTCGGCGCCGGCGCGGCCGCGGGATGGAGCCTCGGGGGCAACGCCTTCGCGCAGACCGAGCGCCCGACCAGCCCGCCGAGCAAGCCGCGCGGCCAGGTGATCGCGGCGCTGTCGCAGGAGCCGACCGTCTTCCATCCGTTGATGCCGGGCATCGAGGTCGATCAGGGCATCTGGTGGCAGGTGTTTTCGCCGCTCTGGTACATCGACCCCGACGGGAATTTCGTTCCCGACCTCGCCCGCGAAGTCCCGACCCTCGAGAATGGCGGCCTGTCGGCCGACGGGTTGACCTGGAAGATCAAGCTCCGCAGCGACGTGAAGTGGCACGACGGCACGCCGTTCACGGCGGAGGACGTCAAATTCTCCATCGAGCTGATCAACAATCCCGGTTTCCGCGCGCGCAGCCGGGTCGGCCATAGCCTCGTCAAGGACATCACCGTCGTGGCGCCCGACGAGATCCATTGGCGGATGGAAGCGCCCTATTCGCCCTACATGTCGATCCTGGCCTCGTTCACCTTCATCGTGCCCAAGCACATCCTGGAGAAGGTGTCCGATCCGAATGCCTCGCCGTTCCACAACGCGCCGGTGGGGACCGGCCCGTTCCGCTGGGCCGAGCGCGTGCCTGGCGATCATATCCAGTTGAATGCCCACACCGGCTATCACGGCAAGGGGCCGTACGTCGAACGCGTGGTCTTCAAATACATCCCTGATCTCACCGTGCTCTACACGCAGTTCCGCACCGGCCAGGTCGACTACACCGGCCTCGCGGGCATCCTGCCGAACTTCGTGCAGGAGGCGAAGACGCTGAAGGGCCGCAAGATCTTCGTCTCCTCGACCTCGTCGGTGGAGCATATCGCGCCCAACCTGGATTTTGGTCCCTTCGCCGACCGTGCCGTGCGCGAGGCGCTCTATCTCGGCATCAACAAGCAGGCGATCATCGATGCGCTCTATTACGGCCTGCCGACGCAGACCGAGAGCTTCGTGCCGCAGCAGGCCTGGTCGTTCCAGCAGGGGCTGCCGCAGCACAAATACGATCCTGCCAAGGCCAATGCGCTGCTCGACGCTGCGGGCTGGGTTCGCGGCTCCAGCGGCATTCGCGAGAAGGGCGGCGTCAAGCTCGAATTCACCAATTCGACGACGGCGGGCAGCGCCGTGCGCGAGCAGTGCCAGCAACTCCTGATCCAGGACTGGCGGGCCATTGGCGCAACGATGCGCGTCAACAACATGCCGGCGGCCGTGATCTGGGGCGACTTCTGGCAGCAATCGAAGTTCAATTCGGTGATCGTCGGCGTGAACTTCATGCTGGGCAGCGACCCCGACGTGACGCCGCGCTTCGGCTCCGGTGCCATTCCCGCCAAGGGCGGCCGCGGCTACAACACCTATCAATATCAGAGTGCGGAGGCCGACCGGCTGCTTTCTCAAGGCGCCAAGCAATTCGACCTGGCGCAGCGCAAGGCGACCTATGGCGAGCTGCAAAAGCTCATCCGCAACGACCTCGCGATCCTGCCGCTGTTTCAAAGCTTCATCGCTGAGGGCATCAAGGAGGGGCTGCAAGGCTTCCGTCCCAACATCAACATGTCGATCAACAGCTGGAACATGCGCGAATGGTATTGGGCCTGATGTCTCAGGCCGGCTGGATCGCCTGAGATGGCCCGCTACGTCGCCAATCGCCTGGCGCAGGCGATCATGCTGCTCGTGATCGTTTCGGCGATCGGCTTTGCCATCCTGCATCTGGCGCCGGGCGGCCCGCTCTCGCAGTTTGCCGTCTCCGGCCAGATGACGCAGGAGGATCTCGACCGCGTCACCAGGCAGCTTGGCCTCGATCGGCCGCTGCCGATCCAGTACCTCGACTGGTTCGGCCGCATGCTGAAGGGCGATTGGGGCAAGTCCTATCGCGATGGCGAGGCCGTGCTGTCGGTGATCTCCTCGCATCTCGGGGCGACGCTGGAGCTGATGGCGACGGCAACCATCATCGCGGTGCTGCTCGGCTGCTGGATCGGCGTGCTGGGCGCGCTGCGCCGCTATTCGGTGTTCGATACGCTCGCTACCGTCGGCGCCATGATCGCGCTGTCGATCCCGACCTTCTGGTTCGGCCTCGTCACCATCTACGTGTTCTCGGTCAAGCTCGGCTGGTTGCCTGCCGGCAACCGGCAGACCATCGGCGACGGCTCCTTCCTCGACCTCGTGCATCATCTGATTGCGCCGGCCATGGTGCTGGCGCTGGTCGAGACCGCGATGTGGGGGCGCTTCATGCGCTCCTCGATGCTGGAGGTCATCAACCAGGACTACATCCGCACCGCGCGCGCCAAGGGCATGCCGGAGTGGCGCATCCTCACGGTGCATGCATTGCGCAATGCGCTGCTGCCGATGATCACCGTGGCGGGCCTGCAGTTTCCGACGCTGCTTGGCGGCGCGCTGGTCGCCGAGACCGTGTTCACCTGGCCCGGCATGGGCCGGCTGTTCCTCGATTCCATCGGCTACCGCGACTATCCCGTGGTGATGGGCATCCTGATGTTTTCGGCGACGATGGTGCTGATCGGCTCGCTGCTCGCCGACATCCTCTATGCCGTCGTCGATCCGCGCATCCGGGTGGGCTAGGCGATGGCGACTGCGGTCCTCTCCACTGTCCAGCGCACGCCCGGTCAGGCCGCGTGGCGGCGCTTTTGCCGTCATCGTCTTGCGCTTGCGGGCGCGGTGATCATTCTCGTCCTCGTCCTCGGCTCGGCGCTCGGTCCCTATCTCCTGCCGTTCGACGACACCTATATCGACATCATGAAGCGGTTCGCGCCGCCGCTGTCGGGCGCGCATATCCTCGGCACCGACGAGCTCGGTCGCGACGTGCTGGCGCGGCTGATGATGGGCGGGCGCGTCTCGCTCTCGATCGGCATCGTCGCGATGGTGATGGCGATGGCGATCGGTATCATGGTTGGCGCGTTCGCCGGCTTCTATGGCGGCGCCGTCGGCGCGGTCCTGATGCGGCTTGTCGATGCCGTGCTGTGCTTTCCGACCATCTTCCTCCTGCTCGCGCTCGCGGCGCTCACCGAGCCCGGCCTCGTCACCACCACCGTGCTGATCGCGGCCACCGCCTGGATGGCCGTTGCCCGTGTCGTCGAAGCCCAGGTGCGATCGCTGCGCGAGCGCGAGTTTGCCGTGGCGGCGCTCGCCTTCGGGTCGTCGAACCTGCGCATCATGTTCCGCGAGCTCGTACCCAATGCGATCGCGCCGATCGTGGTGGCGGCGACGCTGAACGTCGCCAAGGCGATCCTGCTCGAATCCTATGTCAGCTATCTCGGCTTCGGCATCCAGCCGCCGGCCGCGAGCTGGGGCAACATGCTCAACAACGCGCAGATCTATCTCACCAGCGCGCCCTGGCTCGCGATCGTGCCGGGCGTCGCCATCACGCTCGCGGTGACCAGCTTCAATTTCCTCGGCGACGGGCTGCGCGATGCGCTCGATCCGCGGATGAACATCCCATGACGAGCAAGAACTCGACCGAAATGAATGCCAGGAGTGCCCCATGTCCCCGCCGCTCAACCGTATAAATAGCGACGAACGCCTGCCGGCGCAGGTGGACGTCGTCGTCATCGGCGGCGGCGTGATCGGCGTGTCCGCGGCCTATCATCTGGCGAAGAAGGGCCATTCCGTCGCCCTCGTCGAGAAGGGTCATGTCGGCGGCGAGCAGTCGAGCCGCAATTGGGGCTGGTGCCGCCAGCAGGGCCGCGCACGTGAGGAAATCCCGCTTGCCCGCGAGGCGCTGCGGCTGTGGGAGGACATGCAGAACGACGCCGGCGTCGATGCCGGCTTCCGCCGCACCGGCGTATTGTTCCTCACCAAGAGCAAGGACGAGCTGGCCGGCTGGGAGCGCTGGGCCGCGATCGCGCGCGAGCAGCAGGTCCACTCCACCGTGCTGACGCCGGCCGAGGTCGCCGAGCGCATGCCGGGCAATGCCGACAAATGGGTCGGCGGCCTGCACACGCCGAGCGATGGCCGCGCCGAGCCGTCGATGGCCGTGCCCGCGCTCGCCACCGCCGCGCGCAAGCACGGCGTGACCATTCATCAGGGCTGCGCCGCGCGCGGGCTGGAAACGACCGGCGGCCGGGTCAGCGCCGTCGTCACCGAGAAGGGCACCATTCGCACCCAGTCCGTGCTGCTGTCGGGCGGCGCATGGTCATCGCTGTTCTGCCGCCGTCACGGCATCGAGCTGCCGATCGGCCTCGTCAATGCCACCGCATGCCGGACCACGCCGGCGCCGGAGATCACCTTGGGCGCGCTCGGCACCGACTTCTACTGCATCCGCCGCCGCCTCGACGGCGGCTTCACGCTGGCGCTGCGCAACCGCGGCACGGTCGAGCTGTCGCCCGATCTGCTGCGGTACGCCTGGACGTTCTGGCCGACCTATTTGCATCGCCGCAACGGATTGAAGATGTCGTTCGGCAAGTCGTTCTTCGACCAGCTCATGCGCGGCACGAATTGGAGTTTTGATAAGCCGTCGCCGTTCGAGACCGAGCGTGTACGTGATCCCGCGCCCGACATGTCGCTGGTCAATTCGGCGCTGGCAGCGCTGATCAAGTCCAACCCCGAGCTCAAGGACATCGAGGTTGCGGAAGCCTGGGGCGGCACGATCGACTGCACGCCGGACACCATTCCCGTGATCTCGCCGGTCGATGCGCTGCCGGGCTTCTTCCTCGCGACCGGCTTCTCCGGCCATGGCTTTGGCATTGGCCCGGCGGCCGGCAAGCTCGCCGCCGATATCGTGACCGGCTCGACGCCGCTGGTCGATCCTGCGGCCTACAGCCACAAGCGCATGATCGACGGTCGCCGGCTCGCGCCGGTCAGCCCGTTTTGAGGATGCGCGTGACATGACGGTTCTCTACAAGGCCAACGTGGCGCGCGGCGCGGAGTGGGCTCGCTTCTTCGCGGAGCGCGCGCCCGACATGCCGTTCCGGCTCTGGCCCGACATCGGCGATCCCGCGCAGGTGCGCTATCTCGTGACCTGGGTGCCCCCTGATAACATCGCGGCGACGTTCCCCAATCTCGAGCTGGTCTTCTCGGTCGGTGCCGGCGTCGATCAGTTCGACATCACCAAGTTGCCGCCGCATGTTCCGCTGGTCCGCATGATGGAGCCCGGCATCACCGATCGCATGGTCGAATATGCCTGCATGTCGGTGCTGGCGCTGCATCGCGATCTCGTGCAGTTCATCGCCCAGCAGCGCGATCAAGTCTGGCGCGAGCTTCCGGCGACGTACACGAGCGAGCGGCGTGTCGGCGTGATGGGCCTCGGCCTGCTCGGTCAGGCCGTGCTCGAACGGCTCAAATCGTTCGGTTTCTCTCTGCTCGGCTGGAACCGCTCGCCGCGCGAGATCGACGGCGTCACCTGTTATGCGGGCGCGGACGCCTTGCCGGATTTCCTGGGGCAGACCGACATTCTGGTCTGTCTGCTGCCGCTGACCTCGGAGACGCGCGGCATCCTCAACGCAAAAATGTTCGCGCGCCTGCCGCGTGGGGCGCGGCTGCTCAATGTCGGGCGGGGCGGGCATCTGGTCGAGGCTGATCTCATCGCGGCGCTGGACAGCGGGGGGCTGTCGGCTGCCGTGCTCGACGTCTCCGAGCCCGAGCCGCTGCCTGCAGGCCATCCGTTCTGGAGCCATCCGCGCATTCTCCTGACGCCGCACATCGCCAGCACGACGAAGCCGGAAACGGCGGTCGATTACGTGCTCGATACCATCGCGCGTCACCGCCGCGGCGAGGCCTTGCCGGGACGTGTCGACCGTGATCGCGGCTACTAGGGTTTTCGCATGAGCATCGGCGCAAACGCATCCGACCAGATCGTTGCCGAGGCGCAGGCGCCGGTGCTGTCGATTGCCGGGCTGACCACGTCTTTCATGCTCGAGCGGCAGTGGGTTCCCGTCGTCCGCAACGTCTCGTTCGACATCGCGCCCCGGGAAACCGTGGCGATCGTGGGCGAGTCCGGTTCGGGCAAGAGCGTCACTGCGCTCTCGATCATGCGGCTCGTCCCGAAGGAGATCGGCCGGATCGAGGGCCGCGTCACGCTTGCCGGCCGCGACCTGCTGTCGCTGCCGGAAGCGAGCATGACGGATATTCGTGGCAACGACGTCGCCATGATCTTCCAGGAGCCGATGACGAGCCTCAATCCCGTGCTCACGATCGGCTTCCAGATCGCGGAAGCGCTGATCCAGCATCGCGGCCTGTCGCGCGCGGCGGCGGAGGCCGAGACCATCCGCCTGCTCGACCGCGTCCGCATCCCGGCGGCGAAGTCGCGCTTCCACGAGCATCCGCACCGCTTCTCCGGCGGCATGCGCCAGCGCGTGATGATCGCGATGGCGCTGGCCTGCAAGCCGAAGCTCCTGATCGCGGACGAGCCGACCACCGCGCTCGACGTCACCATCCAGGCCCAGATCCTCGAATTGCTGAAGGAGCTTCAGCAGGAGCAGGGGATGTCGATCCTCTTCATCACCCACGACATGGGCGTGGTCGCCGAGATCGCGGACCGCACGGTGGTGATGTATGGCGGGCAGGCGGTGGAGACGGATGCCACCTCGCGCATCTTCGCAGCCCCCGCGCATCCCTACACCCGCGCGCTGCTCGCCGCCGTGCCGCGCCTCGGCTCGATGGACGGACGTCGGCGGCCGATGCGTTTTCCCATCGTCGACAAGGTGACGGGCACTTCGGACGAGCCGATCGAGACGCCCGATACGGTCTCGACCGCCGAGCGGCCGCTGCTCGAAGTTGCCAATCTCACGACGCGCTTTCCGATCCGCTCGGGCTTGTTCGGAAAAGTTTCGGGCCGCGTCCACGCGGTCGAGAACGTCTCCTTCACCTTGCGCGCCGGCGAGACGCTGGCGCTGGTCGGCGAATCCGGCTGCGGCAAGTCGACGACGGGCCGCTCGATCCTGAAGCTGACGGAGCCCGACAGCGGCACGGTCCTGATCGACGGCAAGGACGTGCTCGCCATGAACGGCCACACCTTGCGCGATTTTCGCAAGCACATGCAGATCGTGTTCCAGGATCCGTTCGCGAGCCTCAATCCGCGCATGTCGGTGGGCACGGCGATTGCGGCTCCGCTGCTCGCCAACGGGCTCGCCACGGCTGCACAGGCCCGCGACAAGGTTGCCGACCTGCTCGTGCGTGTTGGTCTCTCCGCCGACATGGCCGCGCGTTTCCCGCATGAATTCTCCGGCGGTCAGCGCCAGCGCGTCTGCATTGCGCGTGCGCTCGCGCTCGGGCCGAAGCTGATCGTCGCGGACGAGGCGGTGTCCGCGCTCGACGTCTCGGTCAAGGCGCAGGTCGTCAATTTGATGCTCGACCTCCAGGCCAGCATGGGCCTCGCCTATCTCTTCATCTCCCACGACATCGCGGTGGTGGAGCGGATGAGCCACCGCGTCGCGGTGATGTATCTCGGCGAGATCGTCGAGATGGGCCCGCGCGCTTCCGTGTTCGGCAATCCGCAGCATCCCTATACGAAAAAGCTGATGGCCGCCGTGCCGGTGCCAGACCCCTCGCGTCGCGGCACGAAGCGCGAGGCCTCCAACGACGAGATCAGAAGCCCGGTGCGCGCGCCGGATTACCAGCCGCCTCGCCGGCAGTATCGCGAAGCGTCGCCCGGCCACGTCGTGCAGGTCTGGGATGGGGGTGAATGGTCCTGAAAGAAGACGACAGAGCGCGACGCCTCAGCTCGCGCTCTGTGGATCGGTCAGTAATCTGGTCAGCAGCCGGCCGCTCGGCGGCAGGGGACGATTGATCGCCGAGATCAGCGAGAACTGGGTCGTGTAGCGGAACGCCTCGGCGCCCGCGACCTCCGCTAATTGATGGATCGGTCTCAGCATCTCGACATAATGTGTCGGCAGGAAGCCGACGAAGCCGCCGCCGACCAGCATTGTCGCGACCGCCTCCAGCCCGAAGGCGACGGCATGTTGCTTGATGTGAAGCCGTCGCGCGAGATTTTGCGTGCGTCGATCGTTTGTCCGCGTCACCAGAACCACGCCGTCGCGCAAGTCGTCGAGCGCAAGCGGCCTGGCGGCCGCCGTGTAGAGCCGGAACTCCTCGGTGAACAGCGAGACGTATTCGAGCTTGCTGTTGATGGCGGGCTGGCCGCTGATCGCAAGATGCAGTCGCCGCTCCAGCACGTCCTCGACGAGCGCGCCCGGCAGGCCGATCGCAACGTTCAGGGTGACGTCGGGGGCGGCGGCGCGAAACCGGGCCAGCGTGCCCGCTAACCGGCACTGCGGATTGGACAGGCAGTTGTCGGCGATGCCGATCTTCAGTTCGCCCGAGAGGATGTTCCTGGCCAGATTGAGCTCGTGATGCACCATTTCGAGCGCGTCGCAGGCCACGATGCTGGCGAGCAGGGCCCGGTGGCCGAAATCGGTCAGCTCGAACCCGGAAGGGCCGCGAAAGCACAGCCTGCTGCCGAGGCGCGTTTCCAGCGCGAGCAGATGCCGGCTGATGGTCGATCGCTCCATCCCGAGCTGGGCCTCCGCCGCGGTTAGCCCGCCCGCTTCGGCGACGGCGCGGAAGATGCGCAGCAATCTGAGATCGCTCTCGGTGAGCGGCGGAACGGGCGCCGGTGGGACGTGCTTCATGTTGCGGTTCCTGCAAGCATGGTTTCGGGAAACGTCATTCCGCCCGCCGTCCGGTCCGCGTTACCGTCGCTGAACATCCGGGCAATGCGCAGACCGATCGCCCGGCGGCCAGATGCCGATTTGTTCGGCAAGACCAACCTGCTGTGATCTGGAGGACGTATGGCTTTGCCCCTGACGGTGCCGCCTTCTCTCAAGCACCAGAGCCTGCTCTGGTCGCCAATCTGCACCGATCTCGACGCTCTCGACGCACACATTGCCATCCTCGGCATTCCCTACGGCAGCGCCTACGATGCCGCCGCGATCACCAACGACCAGTCGAAGGCACCCGATGCCGTCCGTTCGGTCACCGATCGCATCTGTCGCAGCCTGGAGCGCTACGATTTCGACGTCGGTGGCCCGATCTACGGCGGACGCGCTTTGAAAGTGGTCGATGTCGGCAACGTGCCTGCCGACATGACCGATCTCCGCAGCCACTCTGCTCGGGCCGAACAAGCGGTAAGCAAGATCCTTGCCGCCGGCGCCATGCCCATCACGATCGGCGGCGACCATGGCATTCCGATCCCGATCCTGCGCGCCTTCAAGGGCCACGGCCCGATCACACTGGTTCAGGTCGATGCCCATATCGACTGGCGCGACGAGGTGAATGGCGTTCGCGACGGCCTCTCGAGTCCGATCCGGCGGGCCTCCGAGATGCCCCATATCGGCGAGATCTTTCAGATCGGCATTCGCTCGTCGGGCAGCGCGCGGCCCGAAGAGGTCGAGGCGGCGGCAGCCTACGGCTCCAACATCATCCCGGCCTTCGAGGTGCACGACAAGGGCATGGAGTCGGTGCTCGAGCGGATTCCGGAGGGCGGCCAGTATTACATCACGATCGACGCCGATGGCCTCGATCCCAGCGTGATGCCTGCCGTCGAGGGGCCGGCGCCGGGCGGCCTCACCTTCCATCAAGTCCGCAAACTCATCCATGGCCTCGTGCGCAAGGGGCGCGTGGTCGGCATGGACGTCGTGGAGATCACGCCATCCATCGACGTCAACATGATCACCTGCATCACGGTCGGCCGCCTGATCGTGAATCTGATCGGCGCGGCGGTGAGGGCGAATTATTTCGACGCGCCGCCCGCCTGAGGCGCCGGCATGCTTTGCGACCACAGACAAATAGAGGGATCAGCCATGCGGAAGACCAATCGCACGATATTCGGCATCCTGGCCGGCACTGCCTGCCTCGCGCTGGTCGTGAGCCGGCCAGCCTTCGCCGAGACGACGCTGGGCAAGATCAAGCGAACCGGCGAATTGACGGTCGGCACGGAGGCTGCCTTTCCGCCGTTCGAATTCGTCAAGGACGGCAAGATCATCGGCTATGGATCCGACATCCTCGCCGAGGTGGTCAAGGGGCTCGGTGTCAAGAAGCTGAACCAGCTCGATCTGCCCTGGCAGGGCATCCTGCCGGGTGTGCTGGCCGGCAAGTTCGATTTTGTCGCCACCACGGTCGGCATCAATGCGGAGCGCGCCAAGCGTTACGCCTACACCATGCCGATCGCCGACGGTTTGCCTTACGCCATGAAGCGCAAGGGCGACAAGATCGCCAAGGTGGAAGACCTCAACGGCAAGGTGGTCGCAACCCAGTTGGCCTCGTCGACCGAACCGGTTGCGCGTGCGCTCGATGCCAGGCTGAAGGCCGCGGGCGGCACGGGCTTCAAGGAGCTGAAGCTCTTCACCGCCTACCCCGAGAGCTACGTGGCGCTTGCGAATGGCGAGGTCGACGCCGTGCTCCAGCCGCTGCCGAGTCTTGCTGCGCTGGTCAAGGACAAGTCCGACGTCTTCGAGCTGATGGCGCCGATCCCTCAGGACGGCGTACACCCCTATCTCGCCTGGGTGACGCGGCCTGACGACAAGGATCTGCGCGACGCCATTTCCGGGGTGATCCGCAAGATGCGCGACGACGGACGCCTCGCGGCGCTTCAGAAGAAGTGGTTCGGCTTCGAGATGACGATCCCGGACAAGGACTATCTGCCGCCCGGGGCCATGTAGCCGGCGCGACGACCAAAGGGTAACGGCGGGACCAGGCATCTTCCGACAGGAAAGGCCCGTATCATGGGCTTCAAGCTCGATTATCTGTTGTCGATCCTGCCCCGTCTGATCAGCGCTGCGGCCGTGAACCTGCGGCTGGCGGTCATCATCATGCTGCTGGCTCTTGTGCTCGGCACCGCGTTGACGATCGTCCGTTCCCGGAAGATCGCCGCCGTCAATGCGTGCATCGCCGTCGTCATCAGTTTCGTGCGTGGCACGCCGCTCCTGATCCAGATCTTCATCGCCTATTACGTGCTTCCGGCGGTCGGTCTCGACCTCTCGCCCGAAGTGGCCGGCGTCTCGGCCATCGCCTTCAACAGCATGGTGTTCGTCAGCGAGAGCATGCGCGGCGGCCTTGCCACCATCGACGCTGGTCAGATCGAGGCCTCGACGGCGCTCGGACTGCCGCCGCATGCCATCTGGCTCAAGGTCGTGCTGCCCCAGCTGTTCCGGCGCATCGTGCCGGTGCTGATCAACGAGGCGACGATCGTCGTGAAGGGCACCGCGCTTCTGTCGGTCATCACCGTCGTCGACGTGCTACGCACGTCGCAGCAGATCGCGAGCTCCAGCTATCGGCCGTTCGAGACCATGATCGGTTCGGCGCTCGTGTTCCTCGTCATCAATCTCGCCATCAGCCTGTCCGGCAGGCTGGCGGAGAGACGCTTCGCCGCGGCACGAGCCTAGCGCGATGCACTTCGATCCCGCCATACTGGTCGACTATTGGCCGCTGCTCCTGCAAGGTGCGTGGCTGACCCTCCAGGTGTCGGTTGCAGCCCTGCTGCTGGGCTATGCCGCGGGAATTGCGGTCGCCTTGATCGCGCTGACGCCGGGCTGGCTGCCGCGGCTCGTCGCCGGCTTCTATGTCGAGATCCTGCGCAACATTCCCTTCATCATCATTCTCTTTGTCGTCTATTACGGCCTGCCGTTTTGGGGCATCCGGCTGCCGGCGACCCTGGTCGGGACCGTGGCACTCGCGCTGTTCGCCAGCGCCTATTATGCCGAGATCGTGCGTGCTGCGATTCTCGCCTTGCCGCGCGGCCAGTTCGAAAGCGCGCGCGCCATCGGCATGTCGCCGGCGAACGCGATGTGGCATGTGGTGGCGCCGCAGATCCTGCGCGCCCTGGTGCCGCCGTCCACGAACATGACGCTGACCATGATGAAGGAGTCGGCCGTCCTGTCCTCCATCACGGTGCCGGAGCTCACCTATCAGAGCCTCGTGGTGCAGGGAAACACCTTCGCTCCCTTCGAGGTGTTTGCGGCCGTGGCCTCGATCTACTGGCTGATCGCGGCCGCCATCGCGGAGGCATCGCGGCGGCTGGAACGCCGGGTCGGGGCCGTGCAGGCCGAGGCCGTGAGCCGCAACCGGATCGCCGACCGCTATCTCTCGCTGGTGGCCAGGAGGACGTGATGAGCGCTGTGCCCGTCCTCCGTGTCTCCAACCTGACCAAGCGCTTTCACGGCGTCACCACGCTCGACCAGGTGTATCTCGACGTCCATGCGGGGCAGATCGTCGCGCTGATCGGCCCGAGCGGATGCGGCAAGAGCACCCTGTTGCGCTGTCTGACCTGGCTCGAGCAACCCGACGATGGCTTCATCGAGGTGGCGGGCAAGCCGTTGGGGCGCGAATTGATGCCGGGTGGCGTGGTACGCCGCCACAGCCGCCGGCAGATCGACGCGCTGCGTCCGCAAGTCGGCATCGTCTTCCAGCAATTCCACCTCTGGCCGCACATGACGGCACTGGAAAACGTGGTTCGGCCGCAGACCGTGGTGCTCGGCCGGTCGCGGGACGAAGCGACGCGGCGCGGTGCGGAGCTGCTGATGCGGCTTGGTCTTGCCGACCGGATGGATCGCCATCCGCACGCGCTCTCCGGAGGCCAGAAGCAGCGGGTGGCCATCGCCCGCGCGCTGGCCATGGATCCGGCCCTGATGCTGTTCGACGAGCCCACCTCGGCGCTCGATCCGGAGCTGGTCGGCGAGGTGCTCGCCGTGCTGCGCACGCTCGCCGATATCGGCATGACCATGCTGGTCGTCACCCACGAAATCGGCTTTGCGGCGAGCCTCGCCGATCGCATCGCCTTCATGGACCGCGGCCGCATCCTGGAGGAGGGGCCGGCGCGCGACATCCTTGCTGCGCCGAAAGAGCCGCGCCTGCAGAGCTTTCTCGATCTGGTGCGGACGGACCATCGCATCGTCAGAACAACAGCCAACCCCACGGAGTAATGCCATGCCTCGCGTCAACCGGCCCTATGTCGGGATCCCGTCCTTCCTGCGCTCGCGGATCTGCGAGGATTTGTCCATGCTCGAGGCGGCCATTGCCGTGCTCGGTGTGCCCTTCGACGAGGGCTCGCCGTTCATGCCGGGCAGCCGCCTTGCGCCGCGCGCGCTGCGCGAGCACTCGCTGCGCTTCTACGGCAGCGGCCAGGGTTACTATGATCCGGAGACCCGGCGCGAATATCTGGTCGAGGAGATGTCGCAGGGCCTGATCGCCGACGTCGGCGATGTCGATATCCATCCGGCCAATGCACCGCGCACCTTCGAGAACATCACCGCCATGGTGCGCGGGATTCTCGATCGCGGTGCACTTCCCGTGGTGCTCGGCGGCGATCATTCGATCACCTATCCGGTGTTTCGCGCCTTCGAGGAGAAGCTGCATGTCATCCACTTCGACGCACACACGGACTACGCGCCGTTCGAGAACGACCTGACCATCACCAACAGCCATGCCTTTCGCCATATCGCCGGCATGGACAACACGCTCAGTCTGACCCAGGTCGGCATCCGTAGCCTGCGTCATTCGCCGGCGCAGGTCGAGGAGGTGATCGCCGGCGGCAACCGGATCATCCCGATGGGCGAATTCCGGCGGATCGGCGCGGAGGGGATCGCCGCTCTGCTGCCGGCCAATTCACGCGTCTATGTCAGCATCGACGTCGACGCCATGGACATGTCGCTGGTTCCGGGCTGCGTCTCGGCCGAGCCGAACGGGATGAGCTATGTCGAGCTGCGCGACAGCCTGAAGGCGATTGCCGAGCGGCACGATATCGCCGGCTTCGACTTCGTCGAGGTCAACCCGCCGCTCGATGTCGGCACCGGTGTCACCGCCTATCTCGGCGCGCTGACCGTCGTCGAATTCCTCGGCCACATCTGCGCCCAGCCGCGCTGGGCAGCCCGCCGCAGCGCCCGTCGCGCCGCTTGAAGCAGGACATCATGAATGGGAGACGCTGACGGCGCCTTTCAGCTTCGCTGCTGCGCTCCCGAGTATCGCGACAATGCAGACTTGCGCTCCGGAAATCGTGACCGGATGGAGCGACAGGAAAACAGCGATATGTGAACCGCTTCATACTCCATCACTCTCTATATGAACTACCACTCCCGCAAGAAATTGCCGCACCCGGACCTCATTGACGAACGCGGGTGAGATGCAATGCCTGCGCAGCCGCGTGCTCGCAGCTTTGGATTGGCTCCTCGTTTTGCTTACGAGCAAGCCAGCCCCATCACTCAGCACAGATCTTTCAGAAATTGGAATCAAGGGCATCGAGAAGCGCGTCCTGGCAGCCTCTATCCGGGGTCGGCCGGTAGGCTGCTACTTACTCAGAAGGAGCCCCCAATGAAGATAAGCAGCGCAATTTCCAACACCTTTTCCTTAACAAAGCACGTCGGCAGTCTTCGGATCGCCCGTTCCAGTCTGATCAAGTCGGCCCACCTTCTTGAAAGAATTGGGCTGGCAGCCGTTGGGGCCTCTTGTGGCCTCTACGTGGGTGCGACCCTGTTGCGTCAGAAAGGCGAACTGTTTGAAAGCGGCTGGATCGTGCCGATAACAATGCTCTATGGAGCTCTCAGCTACTATGTCGGTATTGATTTGTCCGGCAATCTCGCGCGGAGGCCGAAATCGAGCATCTCGGAAGAATGGAATGGTTCCGAGCCGGTTGAGATCATGAGTGCGGCTGGAACGTTCAGCGCGGCGATTGCCGCAACTCTGTCCGTCAGCATCCTTGTCCTTGATCAAAATCTGCCTAACGGCCTGATAGGCTTTGTTGCCGGCTGTTGGGTGGTTGGTTCTTCGCTTCAAGTTGCGGCGGGCACGATGGCTCGCAGCCACGATGCACCCACGAACGAGCAATGAAGGAAGTGCGCTCACTGAAAACGTCCATTTGGCGTCGTACGTGAGCGCAAGCCGCAGTGTTGGTTCGGTTCAGGTCTGGAGTGAGCGGTGACGGCTCATCGCAACCTCTGCCGTCCAACGCTGCACGCCTGCGATGTTTGGTAGCGCAGCCGTTTCGCATCGAGCAGTGTTTCGGTACGAAACCGTACGGTACCGAGTAACCTAGATTTTCGCACAACAAACAGGACGTGCCATCATGGTGGCGTTGGGATATTGTTTCCGCGCGGCCGTGGTCCAAAATTCTGCTAACCGCCAGCCAAAAGAACGGTGGAGCCATGCAGATTGCGGAGTGGCTCGAGAAGCTGGGGCTTGGGCAATACGCGGAGCGTTTTGCCCAAAATGGGATCGACGTGGGCATCCTCCCCGAACTGATGGATGAGGACTTTGACAAGCTCGGAGTCCTGCTCGGTCATCGCCGCAAGATGCTGCGTGCCATTGCCGAGCTCGATCCAGCCGCGTTGATCGCGTCGCCGGCACCTCCTCATGACGCCGAGCGGCGCCACCTCACCGTGATGTTTTGCGATCTGGTCGGCTCGACTGCGCTCTCGGCGCGTCTCGATCCCGAGGATCTGTGGGAAGTGATCCGGGCCTACCGCGCCGCATGCGCGCGCGTCATTGCCGCCTATGACGGCAGGATAGCCAGGTTCGTCGGTGACGGAATACTCGTCTATTTCGGTTATCCGCGCGCCCACGAAGATGATGCGGAGCGCGCAGTGCGAGCGGGTCTCGATATTGTCGCTGCGGTTCGCCAGCTCGAGACAGGTGCCGGCGAACGGGTTGAACTGCGGATCGCAATTGCGACCGGCCTTGTGGTGGTCGGCGACCTCATCAGCGGAGATGCATCAGAGGAGCACGCAACCATCGGCGATACACCGAACCTCGCCGCTCGGCTTCAGAGCCTGGCGGAACCGGGAGCGGTCGTCGTTGCTTCATCGACGCGCCGGCTGCTTGGCGATCTCTTCACCTTTCGCAATCTCGGCCGCCGCGAGGTCAAGGGGATCGGCGAACCCATCGCGGTCTGGGCAGTGGAAGGAGCGACCGCATCGGAGAGTCGCTTCGAGGCGGTCCGCGCCGCGCGCTCGATCGGCTTCGTCGGCCGCAAGGACGAGATCGAATTCATTCTCTCGCGCCAGCGGGAGGCATGGCAGGGCCGGGGCCAGATCGTATTGATTTCCGGCGAAGCGGGCATCGGCAAGTCGCGCATTGTGGCAACGCTGTCCGAAAGCCCCTCGTTGGGAACGCACCGTCGCGTGCGATACCAGTGTTCGCCTTACCACACCAACAGTGCGCTTCATCCCTTTGTCGCGCAGCTCGAGCGCGCCGCCGGAATCCGCTCGCACGACACGCCAGAACAAAAGCTCGACAAGCTCGAGGCCATGCTGGCGCTGGGAACCCAGCAGGTCGCCCGGGCAACACCGCTCATTGCGGCGCTGCTTTCGATTCCGACCGGCGACCATTGCCCGCCCCTCGGCGTGAGCCCGGCGCAGCAGCGGCGACAGACATTTGCCGCCCTTCTCGATCAGCTCGAGGGATTGGCGCGAGACCAGCCGCTGCTGATCATCTGCGAGGATATGCATTGGGCCGATGCCACGACACTTGAACTGTTCGATCTCGCGGTCGATCGGATCAGGGGACTGCCGATACTCGTGCTCCTGACATCCCGGCCGGAGTTCGAACCGTCCTGGTCGGGCCTTGCCAACGTCAGTCTGTTGCGGCTCGACCGGCTCGATCGGCAGGACACGCGCGCGCTGGTCGAGCAGGTGGTCGTCGGTCGCCAGCTGCCACGCGAGATGATGAAGCAGATCATCGATAAGACCGATGGCGTCCCGCTATTTGTCGAGGAGTTGACCAAGATGGTGCTGGAGTCCGGGCTGCTGGTCGAAGATGCCGGGCGCTACCGCCTGAATAGTCCGCTCCCGCCGCTTGCTATCCCTGCGACGCTGCAGGATTCGCTGATGGCGCGGCTCGACCGGCTTGCTCCGGTCAAGGAGGTGGCGCAGATAGGCGCCGCCATTGGCCGCGACTTCTCGTATGCGCTGCTGAAAACGGTGGCGGGACGCGACGATCTGACGCTGAGCGCTGCGCTGGGACAACTTGAAGAGGCCGAACTGCTGCTGCGTCGTGGGACGCCGCCCGAAGCATATTACAGTTTCAAGCACGCCCTCGTTCAGGAAGCGGCCTATGAGAGTCTGCTCAAGAGCAAACGGCAGCTGCTTCACACACGAATTGGCGATGTCCTGCGCGAGAAGTTTCCAGCCGTCGCCGAGACCGAGCCGGAAGTTCTGGCGCATCACTTCACCGAGGCGGGGCTGAGCGAGGTCGCCCTCGAATGGTGGCGCAAGGCGGGCCAGCAGGCGCTGAAGCGTTCGGCCTATTCCGAGGCGATCGCGCATCTTGGCAAGGCCATTGCGATCGCCGATCAGTTGCCTGACGAGCCCCGCTGGATGATGAGCAGGCTGCATCTTCAAATCGCATATGGCCGTGCCTTGCGGGGCAGCCTCGGCCACAGCGCTCCGGAAACGGTCGCGGCATGGACGCGTGCGCGCCAGTTCGCAGCCGGCATCGATGATCCCGTTGAACTTGCGCCGGTGCATTCGGGGCTCTTCAATGCCTGCCTGACACACGGCGAACTCGCTCCGATGCGGGAGCTGGCGGACGCCATCAGGAGCGCGGCCGATCGACGACCGGACTCGCCGGTGGCCGCCGTCGTCGCCCGTTGGACGGGCGGCGTCACCTGCTGGTTCGAAGGCGATTACGTGAATGCGAGAACGCATCTTGAGCAGGCGCTGGCGATCTATGGTGCCGAACCCGATCCCGCGACCTTCAGGGCTTCTGCGCTGGATCTGCCGTTCGTGATCATGAGATTTCTTGCCCTGGTGCTCTGGCCGCTCGGGAGCATCGCTCGTGCGCGCAAGCTTGCCGCGGAAGCGGTGGGTGCTCCGGGAGAAAAACGGGCGCTGTCCCAGGCCAATGCGCTGGTTCATCGCGCTGTGTTCGATGGGGTGTGCGGCGGCATGTTGCAGCAAACAGAGACGATCCTGGCGCTCGGTCTCGCGCGCGACCACACGATGCCGCTGTACGTGGCCGCGGGCACCTACCTGAATGGCCTCGCCAAGTGGCGTGCCGGCGACCGAATGGCCGGACTGGCGGACATGCGTCACGGCTGGACCTTCCTGCACGAGAACGATTGCTACCTCTGCGAACCGTTCTGGGGGATGCATGTTGCCCTGGCGAATGCAGAGGTGGGCGAAGTCGAGACCGGGCTGGAAATCCTGGACGAATTGATCGCCGGGACCGGACAATCCGGCCAGCATTGGCTTGATGCCGAGCTGCATCGTGTCCGCGGTAGGCTTTTATCGCGCCATGACCCTTCGGACGAATCCAGTTCCGAAGACGCCCTCAAGCGAGCGCTGGACATCGCGCGACGCCAGCAGACCAGGACTTTCGAGCTGCGCAGCGCCCTTGAACTTGCACGCCTGCACAAGGCAAATGGCCGAGCCGGTGCGATATCCGAAGTGCTCGCTCCCGTGCTCGCTGAATTCGAGGCGGAACGAAATCTTCCGGAATTCGTGGAAGCGAAAGAGCTGCTCAGGCAAGAGCATGAGGCCCGTGCCGTTTCCCCTGGATTGCCGTCTTGGGGCAGGGGATGACGGTCACGAATTGACGTGCACGAAATCCCGCAGCAGCGGATAGATCTCGTTGTTCCAGCGCTTGCCCGAGAACACGCCGTAATGGCCGACGCCGGCCTGCATGTGATGGACGCGGCGATAGGCGCGCACGCCGGTGCAGAGGTCTTGTGCCGCGAGGGTCTGGCCGATGGAGCAGATGTCGTCCTTCTCGCCCTCGACCGTCATCAGCCCCATGCGGCTGACGGCCCTGGTGTTCACGGGACGGCCGCGGTGCATCAGCTTGCCTTGCGGCAAGAGGTGCTCCTGGAACACGTCGCGCACGGTCTCGATGTAGAACTCCGCAGGCAGGTCCATCACGGCGAAATATTCGTCGTAGAAGGTCTTGATCGTCGCGGCCTTCTCCTTCTCGCCCTTGGCGATGTGGTTGGCGAGGTCGAGATGCTGCTTGATGTGGCGCTCGAGATTCATCGAGACGAACGCGGTGAGTTGCACGAAGCCGGGATAGACCTTGCGCAGCGCGCCGCGGCACTGCATCGGCACGTAATTGATCAAGTTGCGCTCGAACCACTCGATCGGCTTGCTCTTGGCGAAGTCGTTGACCTTGGTCGGCTGGATGCGGGTGTCGATCGGACCTGCCATCAGCGTCAGCGTCGCCGGCCGCGACGGATGATTGTCCTCGCACATGATCGCGGCGGCCGCGAGTGCCGAGACCGAGGGCTGGCAGATCGCGACCATGTGCGGGCGCGGGCCGAGCTGTCCCAGGAAGTCGATGAGATGCTCGGTGTAGTCGTCGAGCCCGAAGCGGCCCTCGCTGCGCGGAATGTCGCGCGGATTGTGCCAGTCGGTGATGTAGACGTCGTGGTCCTGGAGCAGCGTCTTCACGGTGCCGCGCAGGAGCGTTGCGAAATGACCTGACATCGGCGCCACCAGCAGCATGCGCGGCTGCTCGGGAACGCCGTCTTTCCTGAAATGCAGCAGCGAGCCGAACGGCGTCGCATAGGCGATCTCCTCGCGGACGCCGACCTCGCGGTTGCCCGCCATGACGCTGTCGATGCCGTAGGCCGGGCGGTCATAGCTGAGGGTGGAGCGCGAGATCAGCTCCAGCGCCGCCGAGAGCCGGCCGACCACCTGGTCCGACATGCCCTGGGGCACCAGATTGAGGAATTTCAGCGCGGACGAGGCTCCCGCCCGCCACGGCGCCGTCAGATCCATTTGGTTCTGAAAGGCTTGATAATACATCGACATCATACTGAAATGCCCCCGTCCCGTGCCGTCATGCAATATCGAAGCCAGACGGGAGTCAAACCGCCCGCAAAATTGGCACATCGCTTGCTCCTGTAGCGGGGTGAGGACACGGGGAAGCTCAGCGAATGAGCACGTCCGCGGTCGGGCGGGGTGTGGGTCAAAGGCGTGAGGGAAGGGGCCATATGGCGAAAGCGACACTGACCATCAGCAGCAAGAATTATTCGTCCTGGTCGTTGCGTGGCTGGCTGCTGACGAAATTTTCCGGGCTCGATTTCGAGGAAGTCGTGACCGCGCCGGACGATGCGTCGGCGCGCGCGGAGATCCTCCTGCTGTCGTCGTCGATCCTGGTGCCGTGCCTGCGGCACGAAGGCGCCGTGGTGTGGGATACGCTGGCGATCGCGGAGTATCTCAACGAGGTGATGCCGTCAGCCGGGCTGCTGCCTGATGACCGCGTTCAGCGCGCCCATTGCCGCTCGATCTGCGGCGAAATCCATTCCGGCTTCACCACGCTGCGTGCATCGCTGCCGGTCAATCTCAAGGGCCACTTCCCCGGCTTCAAGATCTGGTCGCGCGCGCAGGCCGACATCGATCGCGTCTGGTTCATCTGGCGCGACTGCCTGGAGAAGTCGGGCGGCCCGTTCCTGTTCGGCGAGCGGCGCACCATGGCGGATGCGATGTACGCGCCCGTCGTGACGCGCTTCGTCACCTATGACGTCAAGCTCGAGCCGAGCTTGAAGGCCTATGCCGAGACCATCATGGCCATGCCCGAGATGAAGGAGTGGATCGCGGCGGCGAAGGAAGAGCCGGCCGAGATCGAGGAGCTCGAGGTCGAATATTAGGCAGGAGCGGCGTCGCCCTGCCTGTTTTGGGAGCGAGGCCTCACGCCGCCGCCCTTGGCAGCCATGTCATTGAAGCCGTTAACTTTTGGCGCTCGTCACGGGACGAGGCGGCCCTTATGGTACGCAGATATTGTATGGCCGCGCGGGTCGGTTTCGATATCTAGCCGTGAACAGCCGCGTACGGGGCCGCTCAGCTGATTCGGACGTGATTCGTTCGGGCCGCGTTCCGTTCGTTAAGGCGGAGCGCGGCCCCGTCGCATTTTGGAACATAAGCGCGGTCAGGCGACGCCGGAGTGCTTCACGCGCGGCAGGCGCCAGCCGATGACGGTCGCCTCGACCGCGATGCCGGCCTCGTGGTTCTGCCAGCGTCCTTCGACATAGCGGCAGGCGAACGGCAGCTGATACGTTCCGCTGTGATCCTCGCACAGCACTTCGACCGGCAGGCCGGGTGGCGGTTCTCCGGCGCCGTCGAATTCCGCCAGACGTCTATCGCGGGTTGCCATTGTAAAAATCTCCCCTAAACAAAGCCGCGAAAGAGCGCCCACTTCCTTCGCGCGCGGTTCACTGCTCCCCGTCCCAGGGGGAACATGCCAAGCTCAACGCGAGAATGCGGTGCGAGTGTGGTAGCCTCTCGCCGCTGCGCACAATCGGCGCACATTGCCGTGATTATTTGCCGAGGAACCCGCATGCCGCTTCGAAGCGCCGGCGTTTATTTCCTGACGTTGCTGCTCGCCACGCTGGCGGTTGCACCGCTCCGCGCGCAGGACGTGCCGGGCATCGAGATCTGCACCGTCGAGAAGACCATGGAGCGCCGCACCAGCTGTCTCCAGAGCAATGTCGACTTCCTCCAGAAGACGATCACCAAGCTCAACCTCGACCACCAGCAGAAGCTGGATGCGGCGGGTCGCCAGATCGACACGCTGAAGACAGGCGTCGCCGGCCTGCAGAAGACGATCAGTGATCTCCAGGCCGCGCAGGCGAAGACGGCCGAGGATCTGAAGAAGAAGCAGGACGCGCCGCCGCCAAAGGACGCGAAGGACAAGTAGGGCGGGTTAGCCCCGCGGCTGCGCGAAGTGCGGTCCGCTGGGCGAAACCCACCATGCTTCAGCGAATGCGGGAGAAAGTTGGTGGATTACGCCTTCGGCTAATCCACCCTACGAAGGCAGCGCCCAGGGCACGAGAGCAATCCCGATCAAGCGGGCTGCCGCGGCGGGGCGCATCATCACCTTGCCTCGAACGAGAGTCGCAACTCATGAACCCAGCCCAGCGCGCGCTCTGGTACATCGAGAGCCATCTGGCCGAGCCGATGACGCTCGACGAGATCGCCGCGGTATCAGGCGTGTCGCGGTTCCACCTGGTGCGGGCGTTTGCCGCAGCCACCGGCCTGCCGGCGATGCGCTACGTGCGTGCGCGGCGGCTGACGGAGGCCGCGCGCGGCCTGGCGAACGGCGCGCCGGACATCCTCAGCATCGCGCTGGAGGCGGACTACGGCTCGCACGAGGCATTCACCCGCGCGTTCCGCGAGCAGTTCGGCACCACGCCCGAAGCAGTGCGGGCCGCGACCAGCACCGGCCAACTCAAGCTACAGGAGCCGATCCTCATGGACTCCACCCTATCCAACAACCTTGCTGCACCGCGTTTCGAAGCCGCGAAGGCCTTCCTCGTCGCCGGTCCCACCGAACGCATCTCCTGCGACAATGGCGCCATCATTCCGAGCCTGTGGCACCGCTTCCATCAGGAGGTCGCCGATATTCCGGCGCGGGTCGGTCGCGTCGCCTATGGCGTCTGCTGCAACGGCGATGATGCCGGCAATTTCGATTACATCGCCGGCGTCGAGGTCGCCGACTTCTCGGACCTGCCGCGCCGCTTCGGTCGCATCCGCATCCCCGAGCAGCGCTATGCGGTGTTCACGCATTCCGAGCACGTCGCCTCGATCCGCCGCACGGTGAATACGATCTGGAATCAGTGGCTGCCCGCCTCGGGGCTGAAGGCCGCGGACGCGCCGAATTTCGAGCGCTATGACGAGAAATTTGATCCGGCCACTGGCAATGGCGGCTTCGAGATCTGGGTGCCAGTGCGGGAGTAGCATGATCCGGAAAAGTGCGAAGCGGTTTTCCGAAAAGATCATGCTGAAAAAATAACGCAAGGCGCGATGACCCTCATCGCGCTTTGCAGCGCAAGGCTGGCATACCGTCCCGCTTGCTTGGCAAGCCCGGGTGACTTTGTCATAACCGCAGGCAAATCTTGCGTGTGGGGCCCGTGCCGGACATCCCGTGCAAGCCATAACAAGCAGCCGGGAGGGTCCCCAATGTCCACTGCCACGCCCAACGTCCGCGTTCTCGCCACCGACCTTGAATTTCCCGAAGGGCCGGTCGTGATGCCGGATGGTTCGGTGGTGCTGGTGGAGATCCGCGGCCAGCGTCTGACCCGCGTCCACCCTGACGGCCGCAAGGAGATCGTCGCGAAAATTCCGGGTGGCCCGAATGGCGCCGCGCTCGGGCCCGACGGCAAGATCTACATCTGCAACAATGGCGGCTTCTCCTGGATCCCGACCCGCAACATGATCATGCCCGGCCCGCAGCCGGACGATTATCTCGGCGGCTCGATCCAGCGCATCGACCTGCAATCCGGCAAGGTCGAGACCGTCGTCACGAAATGCGGCGAGCACGATCTGCGCGGGCCGAATGATCTCGTGTTCGACAGGCAGGGCGGCCTCTGGTTCTCCGATCTCGGCAAGCGCCGCGCGCGCGAGATGGACGTCGGCGGCATGTACTACCTCAAGCCCGGCATGACCGAGCTCGTCGAAATCGTACACGGCGTGCTGCCGGCCAACGGCATCGGGCTGTCGCCGGACGAGAGCACCGTCTACATCGCGGAGACGCCGACCGGCCGCCTCTGGGCCTATGAGCTCTCCGCGCCCGGCACGCTGAAGCCGCGCGACGCGATCTATCGCGGCGAGCGCGGCAAGCCGATCTGCGGCCTCGGCGGCTACCAGATGTTCGACTCGCTCGCGGTGGAGGCGAATGGCAATGTCTGCGTCGCCACCCTCGTCTCCGGCTGCATCTCGGTGATCGCGCCCGATGGCACCCTGGTCGAGCAGGTCCCGACCGGCGACCGCGTCACCACCAACATCGCCTTCGGCGGCCCCGAGCTGAAGACCGCCTACATTACGCTGTCGGGCAAGGGCGAGCTGATTGCCATGGACTGGCCGCGCGGCGGTTTGCCGTTGAACTTTTTGAACAAGTGAATGTATCTGTGCCGTTACATCCGTCGTCATTCCGGGATGCGTGCGCCAGCACGCAGGCCCGGAATCCATCGGGCCTCAGAGTTTGTGGTTGAATGGATTCCGGGCTCGCAACTTCGTCGCGCCCCGGAACGACGGCAGTCATTATGGAGTGAGATATGCCCTGGCCTGATCCCATCACCCTGCGTGGACAGCACGCCCGTCTCGAGCCGCTGTCGCATCAGCATCGCGAGGGGTTGGTCGAGGCCGTCAAGGACGGCGAGCTGTCAAAACTCTGGTACACCGCGATTCCGCTGCCGGAGAACATGGGCAAGGAGATCGACCGCCGCCTCGGCCTGCAGGCTGCGGGCTCGATGCTGCCCTTCACCGTGTTCGACGCCGGCGGCAACATCGTCGGCATGACCACCTACATGAACATCGATGCCGCCAATCGCCGCGTCGAGATCGGCTCGACCTGGTACGGCAAGAGCGCGCAGCGCGGCCCGCTCAACACGCAGTGCAAGCTGCTCCTGCTCCGGCACGCCTTCGAGACGCTGAACTGCATCGCGGTCGAGTTCCGCACGCATTTCTTCAACCACCAGAGCCGCCGCGCCATTGAGCGCCTCGGGGCCAAGCAAGACGGCATTTTGCGCAGCCATCAAATCGCGCCGAACGGCACGTTGCGCGATACTGTTGTCTACAGCATTACCGCCGCCGAATGGCCGACGGTGCAGGCGCATCTGGAATTTCAACTCAACGACAAGCCGCGCTAGGGGCGGCCGAGGGACCATGGATAGATTTGATTATGTGATCGTCGGTGCGGGCTCCGCCGGTTGCGTGCTCGCCAGCCGGCTCAGTGAAGATCCTGATATCAGCGTCTGCGTGCTCGAGGCGGGCCCGTCCGACTGGCACCCGTACATCCATCTGCCGGCGGGGTTCATCAAGACCTTCCACATGAAGAGCATCAACTGGGCCTACCAGCAGGAGCCCGGCCCTTACACCGGCGGCCGCAGCATCTACGCGCCGCGCGGCAAGACACTCGGCGGCTCGTCCTCGATCAACGGCCACATCTACAACCGCGGCCAGCGCATGGACTTCGACACCTGGGCGCAGATGGGCAATCGCGGCTGGGGCTATGCCGACGTGCTGCCGTACTTCCGGCGGCTGGAGAAGCGGGTCGGCGAGGGCGAGGACACCTATCGCGGCCGCGACGGCAAGCTCATCGTCACGACGATGGACTGGCGCGATCCGCTCTGCGAGGCCTTCATGGAAGGCGCGGTCTCGCTCGGCATTCCTCGCAATCCCGATTACAACGGCAAGACCCAGGAAGGCGTCTCCTACTGCCAGCGCACCATCGACAAGGGCCTGCGCGTCTCCGGCTCGACCGCGTTCCTCAAGCCCGCGATGAAGCGGCCGAACGTGCATGTGCACACGCATGCGCACGCGACCGAGATCATCTTCGAGGGCAAGCGCGCGGTTGGCGTGCGCTACACCAAGGGCGGCCGCGGCGGCCAGCCTGTCGAAGTGCGCGCCAACAAGGAGGTGATCCTCTCCGGCGGCACCTATAACTCGCCGCAGCTGTTGCAGCTCTCCGGCATCGGTTCGCCCGATCTGTTGCAGCAGCACGGCATTGCGGTGCGCCACGCGCTGCCAGTCGGCGAGGGCCTTCAGGACCATTACGCCCCGCGCACGGTGGCGCGCGTCAAAGACATCAAGACCATCAACGAGCTCCGCCGCGGCTGGCATCTCTGGGTCGAGGCCTTGAAATGGGCCACCGCACGCAAAGGCCTGCTGTCGCTGTCGCCGACCATGGTCTATTGCTTCTGGCACTCCGGCGAGAGCGCGGAGAGCTCCGATCTGCAGCTCACCTTCACGCCGGCCTCCTACAAGGAAGGCGTGCAGGGCCAGCTCGAGGACGAGCCCGGCATGACCGTCGCCTCCTGGCAGCAGCGGCCCGAGAGCCGCGGCTATGTCCGCATCCGCTCGAGCGATCCGTTCGCGCCGCCGATCATCCAGACCAACTATCTCGACGCCGAGCTCGACCGCCGCGTCATCGTCGGCGGCATGAAGCTCGCGCGGCGGCTTCTGAAGAGTGCGCCGCTGTCGCCCTATTACGCCTACGAGGATTTCCCCGGCCCCAACGTCAACACCGACGACGAATTTTTGCACGCCGCCACCGAGCGCGGCACCACCACCTTCCATCCCGGCTGCACCTGCCGCATGGGCCCCGCCGATAGCACCTGGGCGGTGGTCGACGACCAGCTCCGCGTCCACGGCCTCGAAGGCCTCCGCGTCATCGACGCCTCGGTCATGCCGCGCATGATCTCGGCGAATTTGAATGCGTCAACGATGATGATCGCCGACCGCGCCTCGGATCTCATCCGCGGCAAGCAGCCGATGGAAGCCGCGCGCATTCCGGATGCCGCGGTGGCGTGAGGTGAACTTCGTAGGATGGGTAGAGCGAAGCGAAACCCATCATCGTGCAGCGCTCGCTGAACCAAGATGGGTTTCGCTGCGCTCTACCCATCCTACAAGAACTATAAATTCTATCCAGGGTTGTGTTATGATGCGGCATGACCTCCTATCGCCGCAACTTCATTCCAGGTGGAAGTTTCTTCTTTACCGTCAATCTGGCGGACCGAAGCCTGTCGTTGCTGACGGCGCATATCGACCCCTTGCGCGCAGCATTTCGCGAAACACGCAAGCGGCATCCTTTCACGATCGACGCGATCGTGGTGCTGCCGGAGCATCTTCACACGGTCTGGACGATGCCGGATGGCGATGCCGATTTCGCGACACGCTGGCGGCAGATCAAATCGGCCTTCTCCCGCAACCTTGCACCTGACGAGATGGTTTCACCTAGCCGCGCCGCCAGAGGGGAGCGCGGCATCTGGCAGCGCCGTTATTGGGAGCACACGATTCGGGATGCGGACGATTATGCCCGACATATCGACTATGTGCACATCAATCCCGTGAAGCACGGCCTCGTCAAACGAGTGCTCGATTGGGCTCCGTCGTCGTTCCATCGTCATGTGGAGCTTGGCGTTTATCCGGTAGATTGGGCTGGTGATCTCTCAAAGTTTGAGAGCGGTGGTGACTTTGGAGAACGGAGTTGACGCGATAGTCCGCAGGATAGGTAGAGCGCAGCGAAACCCATCATCGTGCAGCGCTCGCTGAAGCAAGATGGGTTTCGCTGCGCTCTACCAATCCTACAAGCTCTGCCTTAGCGAGCGGCTCATGAAGTGTTGCCCGTCTATCCCGTCGGGCAAAACACCTCGTACCCCGTCAACCCCCTCCCGCGAAAATATTCCACTTTACCGAAATTCGGAATTGCTGCATAAGTCGAAACAGCCCGGCCCGACGAAGAGGGGCGGTTCGCGAGTCGTTCGAAACGCGGGCCGGGTTGCGGTGGACGCGGCAGCGTCGTGCGCGAGAGGCGCGGGCAGGGCGGGTAGTCCCTGTGAGCCCGAGGCTTCGTGCGGACGAGCGGCGCTGAAGTCCGGCGAAGCCTCTTGGCGAAGCCGGATGAGCTGCGTACGGCAAAACCGTGTGGTCCTGGCCGTCGTTGCTACGGTCAAGCCTTTCGCGAAGATGCGCGCGAGCCCAACCGGGTAGACGGCATCGTCAATTCGCGGGGCGAGGGAGGCCAGAGGGAATTCGGCTCCCGGGAGAGCACGGCATAAGCTGTCCGACCATCGCGCAGGGAAGGCCGTGTGTTGGGCTTCACCTGTATGCTGTTGTGCGGTTTCTCTGCGCTACACGCGCACAGCAGACCGCGGGTGCCGCTGGCACCCGGCCTTCCCTGCGCCCTCTTTCTTGGGGCGACGGAATGAAGCAAAGCTCGGGCGAGATGAGCCGCGAGATTGCGAAGGTGCGTCTGCGGCTACGCACTCGCTGTCATCGCCCGCGAAGGCGGGCGATCCAGTATTCCAGAGGCGGTTGTGATTGAGCCGAGAAGCTGCGGCGTACTGGATGCCCCGGTCAAGCCGGGGCATGACACCGGTGGTGGGGATGCAGCCGAGCTATCACAGGCGAACTCGCGCTTACACTTCCCTTCGGCTCAAAAACGCCAGCCGCTCGAACAGATGCACGTCCTGCTCGTTCTTCAGCAGCGCGCCGTGCAGCGGCGGGATCAGTTTGCGCGGGTCGCGTTCCCGCAGTTGCTCGACGCTCATGTCCTCGTTGAGCAGCAGCTTGAGCCAGTCCAAAAGCTCCGAGGTGGACGGCTTCTTCTTCAGCCCCGGGACCTCGCGCACCTCGAAGAAGATGCGCAGTGCCTCCTCGACCAGGCGCTTCTTGATGCCGGGGAAGTGGACGTCGACGATGCGGCCCATCGTGTCGGCGTCGGGGAACTTGATATAGTGGAAGAAGCAGCGGCGGAGAAAAGCGTCCGGCAGCTCCTTCTCGTTGTTGGAGGTGATCATCATGATCGGGCGCTGCTGGGCCTTGATCGTCTCGCCGGTCTCGTAGACATGGAATTCCATGCGGTCGAGCTCGAGCAGCAAATCGTTGGGGAATTCGATGTCGGCCTTGTCGATCTCGTCGATCAGCAGCACCGGGCGCTGCTCGGCGGTGAAGGCTTCCCACAGCTTGCCGCGCTTGATGTAGTTCTTGATGTCCGACACCCTGGCATCGCCGAGCTGGCTGTCGCGCAGGCGCGACACCGCGTCGTATTCGTAGAGGCCCTGCTGCGCCTTGGTGGTGGACTTGATGTGCCAGGTCAGAAGCGGTGCGTTCAACGCCTTGGCCACTTCCTCGGCCAGCACCGTCTTGCCGGTGCCGGGCTCGCCCTTCACCAGGAGCGGGCGCTCGAGCACGATCGAGGCGTTGACGGCAACCTTGAGATCGTCGGTCGCAACATAGTCCTTGGTGCCGGTAAATTTCATTGCGCGTCCTTGTTGGTCGTCGTCGCGAGGCATTGCCAGTATCATGGCCTCGGTCACGACAAGCGAACGGCCGCTCGCGGCGGCCGTTCCTGGTTCGGTCAGGCTTTCAGACCCGTTTTATCAGCGAAAGGATGACCAGCACAATCACCGCGCCGATGGTGGCGTCGACGATGGCACCTAACGTGCCGGTGGCAAGCCCGATATGCAGCTGTGGCAGCACCCAGCTCGCCACCAGCGCGCCGATGATGCCGACCACGATGTTGCCGACCAGCCCAAATCCCGCCCCGTGGACAATCTTGCCCGCGAGCCAGCCTGCGATCGCGCCGATGATGAGCGCTGCGAGAATTCCCATTGCAAACGTCCCCAAAACAACCCCTTGAGGCGGTCAATTCTAGAGCAAAAACCCTCCCGGTCCAGCGCAGAGCGATCGTCTCCGCCCCTTGACGTTCGCCACCTGACGGGCAATCTGTCACCCATGTTCCTGCAATTCTTCACCTCTCTGCGCGACGCGCAGGTCCCCGTGACGCTGCGCGAATACCTCACGCTGATGGAGGCGCTCGACGCTGACCTTGCGGACTATACGGTCGAGAATTTCTACTACCTGTCGCGCGCTTCCCTGGTGAAGGACGAGCGCAACCTCGACAAGTTCGACCGCGTCTTCGGCACGGTGTTCAAGGGGCTGGAGAGCCTGCTCGATGCCATGGAGAAGGCGGAGATCCCCGAGGAGTGGCTGAAGAAGCTCGCCGAAAAGTACCTGACGGAAGAAGAGAAGAAGCAGATCGAGGCCATGGGCTGGGACAAGCTCATGGAGACCTTGAAGAAGCGCCTCGAGGAGCAGAAGGGCCGCCACCAGGGCGGCTCGAAGTGGATCGGCACCGCCGGCACCTCGCCGTTCGGCGCCCACGGCTACAATCCCGAGGGCGTGCGCATCGGCCAGGAGAAGAACCGCAACAACCGCGCCGTGAAGGTGTGGGACAAGCGCGAGTTCAAGGATCTCGACGGCAATGTCGAGCTCGGCATCCGCAACATCAAGGTGGCGCTGCGGCGCCTGCGCAAGTTCGCCCGCACCGGCGCGCCCGACGAGCTCGATCTCGACACCACCATTCGCGAGACCGCCAATCACGGCTATCTCGACGTGCACATGCGCCCCGAGCGGCGCAACGCGGTGAAGCTGCTGGTGTTCTTCGACATCGGCGGCTCGATGGATGCGCATATCGAGCAGGTCGAGGAGCTGTTCTCGGCGGCGAAGAGCGAGTTCAAGCACATGGAGTATTTCTACTTCCACAACTGCCTCTATGAAGGCGTGTGGAAGCAGAACAAGCGCCGCTTCACCGACCGCACGCCGACCTGGGACGTGCTGCACAAATACCCGCACGACTACAAGGTCGTGTTCGTCGGCGACGCCTCGATGTCGCCTTACGAGATCATGGTGCCCGGCGGCTCGGTCGAGCACGTCAACGAGGAGCCCGGCTCGGTCTGGCTCGACCGCATCATCCGCACCTATCCGCACGCGGTGTGGCTCAATCCGGTCGCTCAGAAGCACTGGGACTATTCGGAATCCACCACCATCATCAAACGCATTTTTGCGAACCGCATGTACCCGATCACGATCGAAGGGCTCGAGGGTGCGATGAAGGAATTGACGCACTAGCTCCCGCCGTCATTCCGGGGCGATGCGAAGCATCGAGCCCGGAATCCATCGGGCCGCAGCGCGTGTAGAGAAATGGATTCCGGGCTCGCGCTACGCGCGCCCCGGAATGACGAGAAGAGGGAGATACAAAATGCCCCAGACCATCACCCGCGGCATCAAGGCGCTGATCGACGAGGCCAATGCCGAGATCGAGACGCTCACCGCCAAGGATGCCATCGAGATCTCCAAGAACGGCGATGTCGTCATCGTCGACATCCGCGATCCCCGCGAGATCGAGCGCGACGGCCGCATCCCCGGCGCGTTCGCCTGCACCCGCGGCATGCTCGAATTCTGGATCGATCCGCAGAGCCCATATGCAAAACCGATCTTCCAGGAGGACAAGAAGTTCGTGTTCCACTGCGCAGGCGGCTTGCGCTCCGCGCTCGCCGCCAAGACCGCGCAGGACATGGGTCTCAAGCCCGTCGCCCACATCGCCGGCGGCTACGCCGCCTGGCGCGATGCGGGCGGGCCGACCGAGCAGTGGGAGCCGAAGAAGAAGGGCTAAGAAGTGCCGCGCTGTCGCGCCAATCTCCGCTGTCATTCCCCGCGAAGGCGGGGAATCCAGTACGCCGCAGCCTCTCGGCTCAATCACACCCGCCTCTGGAATACTGGATCGCCCGATCAAGCCGGGCGATGACAGCGGAGTTTGTCGCGCACGGCTTCAACCTCGCTCGTGCTGCGCACGCCCCGGAATGATCACAAGGAATAACGCATGACCACCGACCCCCTCGTCTCCACCGAATGGCTCGCCGCTCACATGGGCGACGCCAACGTCAAGATACTCGACGCCAGCTTCAAGCTGCCGGGCGTGCTGCCGCTGCCGAAGGACGACTACCTTGCCGCGCATCTGCCCGGTGCTGTGTTCTTCGACGTCGATGCGGTGTCGGATCATTCCAACCCGCTGCCGCACATGTATCCGACCGCCGAGCAGTTCGGCCGCGACATCGGCAATCTCGGCATCGGAAACAGCGACACCGTCGTGATCTACGATGCCGGCGGCTGGGTCGCCGCGCCGCGCGCGTGGTGGATGTTCCTGGCCTTCGGCCATAGCAATGTGCGCATCCTCAATGGCGGCCTGAAGAAGTGGCGCGCCGAAGGCCGCGCGATCGAGAGCGGCGAGGTGAAGCCAAAGCCGCAAACCTTCAAGGCGAGCTACGATTCAAAACGCGTGCGCAGCATTCAGCAGCTCATTGCCAACGTGGAGAGCCGCGCCGAGCAGGTGATCGATGCGCGCGCCGCCGATCGTTTCGAGGGCCGCGCGCCCGAGCCGCGCGCGGGCATTCGCTCCGGCCACATCCCGGGCGCCCGCAACGTGCCCTACAATCAGCTGTTCGATGCTGCGTCCGGCGAGATGAAGCCGCTCGATGATCTCCGCGCCGCCTTCACCGGCGCCGGCGTCAGGCTGGATGCGCCGATCGTGACGAGCTGCGGCTCCGGTGTGTCCGCAGGCGTGCTCACGCTCGCGCTCTATCGCCTCGGCGTCACCGACACCGCGCTGTATGACGGCTCCTGGTCGGAATGGGGCCAGGAAAAAGGCCCGCCGATCGCGACCGGGCCGGCGTAACCTCGTCGCCGCAGCGGCGGTCCACTCCCTCGCCCCGTTCTTACGGGGAGAGGGTTGGGGTGAGGGGCCTCTCTCCCCGCGTGAGACTGCCGCGAGACCTGTACCCCCTCACCCGGATCGCAAGAGCGATCCGACCTCTCCCCGCAAGCGGGGAGAGGTGAAGATCAGCGCGTCCTCGCGGTCGTCGCAAACGTCTGTTGCGGCTGCCCGAACGGATCGAGCTGCTGCTGCAACTGCTGAGGCGGCGGGCGCCGCACCACGCGGTGCCGCTTCTTCGCCGCGCGCTTGGTCGCCTTGCTGTCCGGCTTGCTGGCGTCGGTCTTCACGTCAGACTTGGCCTTCGCCGGCGGATCCTTCGAGGCCGTGGTCGCGGGATCGTTCAGTGCGGCCAGCTTGGCCGAGGCGACGTCGAGCGCTGAGGAGGCCAGGGCGACACTGGGATCAGCCGGTGCCGGCGCGCTGGCGGTCGCGGCAGGCTTCGCCTCGGGAAGCGGCGCCGTGGTGTCGGCGGCAGTGAGTGTGTCTGTCGCGGCGGGGGCTGCGGCTTCCGCCGTGGTCTCGTCCCTGGCCGGCTCGGCGGCCGGGGTATCAGCCGCTGATGCGGCGACCTGCGGCGCCGCGTCGGCCTCGCTTGCTACCGGGGCCGTCTGCTCAGGCTCCTGGGCCGGCAATCCGATGGTCGGCACCTGGTCGCGCAGCGTCGGCGCGGGCTCGGCCGGCTCCGGCTCCGCGCGCAAGGCCGCGAGCACCGGTTGGGCCGGCTCGGGGGCTTGCGCGAACACCTGCTCCTGCGGGCCGTTCCGCCAGGAGGGGTTGCTGACATACTGCTCATGGGTCGCCCGCAGCAGCGCGGCGGCCCCTAGGCCGAACACCAGGATGGAGGTTGACAGCAGGATCGCGGCAAACAGGAAGCGAAAGCCGGGAAGCATCGGACGGGTTACGAATTTCCGCCCCGGCGGGTGGTGGCCGGGACCCAAGAGCCATCTGAACGCGGTGACGGTACTGCTTGCCGCGTTCGCCACGCGGGGGTCGGAGCTCAAAGCGGTGGCGAATCAGGCTGATTCGAACATACCGCAACGATTCCGACCCGTTCCGCTAAAATCGGGGCCGAAGCTCCGGCAATTAAGGGTGCAATGCGATTTCCGCCCCGTGATGCAACGGGGCAACGGTCGTTTTGCGGATCACAAATCGGCAAATCCAGCGCAAATCGGCCTGATATGTCTTGAATGTGCCGCTATCTTCGGTCATCTGGCCGTTAACGGTCTGGACGGGCCCGGGGTCTATACAAGAGCGATGATGATCAAACATTTTCTGACGATATGCGCTGCCGCAACAGTCGCTGCGGCGGGAACCTCGCTCGCACAGGCTCAGAGCTATCCGGTCCAGCAGGCGCCGAGCTATGGCGCGCCGGCCGAATATCGGCCCGGCGACCGCACGCCGAGTTTCGACGCGCTGGATGACGAAGACGACGCGGTGCCGCAGGCTTCGCTGCCGCCGCCCGGCCCGGTCGATGATCCGCGTTACGGCCGCCCGGCCGGCCCGCCGGTGTACTCCGCCGCTCCGCCGCAGGGGCCGGTGATGTCGCCGGATGATCCCCGTTATGGCCGTCCGGCTGGCGCCCCGCCGGTCTATTCGGCGGCTCCGCCGCAGGGCCCCGTGATGTCGCCCGACGATCCCCGCTATGGGCGCCCCGCCGGCCCGCCGCCGGTGATCTACGCCAATCGTCCGGGCCAGCAGGCGCCTGCCAATGACGGCTTGCGTCCGCCGGAAGCGGTCGGTGGTCCCGCCGCGACCGGAACGGTCCAGGCTGCCCAACCGCCTGTCGGCGCCGATGGCCGGCCGATGACGATTGCCTCGCTGCCGCCCGAGGAGCAGCCCGATGCTGCGCCGGCACAGCTGCCGCCGAACCTGCGCCGCCAGGAAGTCTCGTTCCAGACCAAGGAGCCGGCCGGCACCCTCGTGGTCGATACGCCCAACACTTACCTCTATTACGTCCTCGGTAACGGCCGCGCGATCCGCTACGGCGTCCGCGTCGGCCGCGACGGCTTCACCTGGACCGGTGTGCAGAAGATCACCCGCAAGGCGGAGTGGCCGGATTGGCATCCGCCGACCGAGATGATCGAGCGCCAGCCCTATCTGCCGCGCTTCATGGCCGGCGGTCCCGGCAATCCGCTCGGTGCCCGCGCGATGTATCTCGGCTCGACCGTCTACCGCATCCACGGCACCAACCAGCCTTCGACGATCGGCAAGTTCGTCTCCTCCGGCTGTATCGGCATGCTGAACGAGGACGTCTCGGACCTGTTCGACCGGGTCAAGGTCGGCACCCGCGTGGTGGTGATGCCGGGCGGCCCGGCGCCGGGAACGGCGACCGCATCCGCAGCGCCAGCGCCGGCTCCGATGTCCGCCCAGGCCGGCCCGGTCGCCGGCACGCAGCCGACGGTCGTGCCGCCGCTGCCCGCGCCGGTCACCGTTCGCTAAGAGCTTCGCCGATACCCAGATTGCAAAAAGGGCGTGCCGTCGGCACGCCCTTTTCGTTTCAGGCCAGCTTGCGCGGCAGCTCGCTACCCTCAGTGAAGGCGTCGATCGCCTCGACCATCTGGCCGTAATGGATGCGCAACCCGTCCTTGGTCGCGTAGCCGAGATGCGGTGTCAGCACGAGATTGTCGAGCTTGCGGAAGGGATGGTCGACCGGCAGCGGCTCGACCGAGAACACATCTAAGCCAGCGCCCGCGATCTTCTTCTGCTGCAACGCCTCGAGTAGAGCCTGCTCGTCCACGATCGGCCCGCGCGCGGTGTTGACGAGGAAAGCCGTCGGCTTCATCCGTGCGAGATCGGCGCGGCCGACGAGGCCACGCGAGCGCTCGCTCAGCACCACATGGATGGTGACGATATCGGCCTTGGCGAACAACTCCTCCTTGCTGGCATAGCCGACGCCGGCCGCCGCGCACTTCTCAGGCGTGAGGTTGGGACTCCAGGCGATCACGTTCATGCCGAACGCCTTCGCAATGCTCGCCATCTTGCTGCCGAGCTTGCCGAGCCCGATGATGCCGAGCGTCATCCCCTCGATCTCGACACCGGCAAAGGTCTGCCACGGTTCGCCCGCATGCATGCGCGCGTTCTCGCGGCCGATGCCGCGGGTCAGCTCCAGGATCAGCCCCATGGTGAGTGGTGCCGTGGGATCGCGCGAATATTGCGTGCCGCCGATCGCAATGCCCTTCGCCTTTGCCGCCTCCATGTCGATCGAGGCGTTGCGCATGCCGGAGGTGAGCAGCAGCTTCAGCTTCGGCAAGCAATCGAACAGGCTCTTGGGAAACGCCGTGCGCTCGCGCATCGCGCAGATGATCTCGAAGTCGGCCAGCGCGCCCGCCGCGGCCTGCTGCGAGGCGAAGGGATGGCTGAACACGGTGACGTCGACGCGGTCGGACAATTTCGGCCAATCGGCGACGTCGAGGGCGAGGTTGAAATAGTCGTCGAGAATTGCGCAGCGCAGCCGGCTCATCAGCATTGATCCATGGCGAGAGGTGACGGCGCTGGGCGGGAGGCGCCATCGTCGGAACCGGGCCATGGTTGCGCGCAATCAGCCTCGCGCGCAAGCAGCCTGCGTCTTCAAAAATCCGATAGGAGGTCGTCGCTCAGAGGTCGCGGGGCTTCAGCCGGATCGGCGCATCCAGGCCATGCTTGGCGCGCCAGGCGGGGCCGGGGCCGCGCATGTAGTGCAGTTCGGGCCGGTAGGGATTGAAGGCGGTGGTGAAGAAGCGCTTCCAGAAGGCCTTGATCTCCGAGACGAACCCGGAGACGTGCCCGGCTCCTGCCGGAACAGGAAGAGAATTGGTCTCGATCAGAGCCATGATGCGGCCTCGCTGTGCTCCCCGTTCGTTCTGACGGGCGGCGCTGTTTCCGCGCGAAACCGAGCTTTGGCCTGCTTTATTAAAAAATGGTTTCAATTGTCCGGATCTGCGTCCGGATGGTGTCCGTCCCGTATTCATCCGTGGTGAACGGAGGGAAAACGTTGCCCTTTGGGGGCGGGATCGTTACATCGGCGGCAAGCAAATTTCCTCAAATCGAAGGTTTCACGGGACCGATGGCGCGCCAGTTCATCTATTTCATGCAGGGCCTGACCAAGAGCTATCCGACCCGGAAGGTGCTCGATAACATCCATTTGTCGTTCTACCCGGACGCCAAGATCGGCGTGCTCGGCGTCAACGGCTCGGGTAAGTCGACCCTGCTCAAGATCATGGCCGGGCTCGACAAGGAATATACCGGCGAGGCCTGGGTCGCCGAGGGCGCCCGCGTCGGCTATCTCGAGCAGGAGCCCCACCTGGATCCTGCGCTGTCCGTGCGCGAGAATGTCATGCAGGGCGTCGCCAAGCAGAAGGCGATCCTCGACCGCTACAACGAGCTCGCGGTCAACTATTCGGACGAGACCGCCGACGAGATGACCAAGCTGCAGGACGAGATCGAGGCCCAGGGCCTCTGGGATCTCGACAGCAAGGTCGACCAAGCCATGGACGCGCTGCGCTGTCCGCCCGACGATGCCGATGTGACAAAACTCTCGGGCGGTGAACGCCGCCGCGTGGCGCTGTGCCGGCTGCTGCTCGACCAGCCCGAACTGCTGCTGCTGGACGAGCCGACCAACCATCTCGACGCCGAATCCGTGTCGTGGCTGGAAGGGCATCTGCGCAACTATCCCGGTGCGATCCTGATCGTCACCCACGACCGCTACTTCCTCGACAACGTCACCGGCTGGATCCTCGAGCTCGATCGCGGCCGCGGCATCCCCTATGAGGGCAACTACTCGTCCTGGCTAGTGCAGAAGCAGAAGCGCCTCGAGCAGGAAGGCCGCGAGGACGCCGCGCACCAGAAGACGCTCGCCCGCGAGCAGGAATGGGTTGCGTCCTCGCCGAAGGCGCGCCAGGCCAAGTCCAAAGCGCGCTACCAGCGCTATGAGGAGCTGCTCAAGAAAGCGAGCGAGAAGCAGACTCAGGCCGCACAGATCATCATTCCCGTTGCCGAGCGGCTCGGCGCCAACGTGGTCGATTTCGAAGGCCTCAGCAAAGGCTTTGGCGATCGCCTGCTGATCGACAACCTCACTTTCAAGCTGCCGCCCGGCGGCATCGTCGGCGTGATCGGCCCCAACGGCGCTGGCAAGACCACGTTGTTCAGGATGATCACGGGCCAGGAGAAGCCGGACTCAGGCACGATCACGGTCGGCGAGACCGTGCATCTCGGCTATGTCGACCAGTCGCGCGACGCGCTCGACGGCAAGAAGACCGTGTGGGAGGAGATCTCCGGCGGCAACGAGCTGATCCTGCTCGGCAAGAAGGAGGTCAACTCGCGCGGCTATTGCTCGTCGTTCAACTTCAAGGGCGCCGACCAGCAGAAGAAGGTCGGCGCGCTCTCCGGCGGTGAACGCAACCGCGTGCATCTCGCCAAGATGCTGAAGTCCGGCGCCAACGTGCTGCTGCTCGACGAACCGACCAACGACCTCGACGTCGATACGCTGCGCGCGCTGGAAGAGGCGCTGGAGGACTTTGCCGGCTGCGCCGTCATCATCAGCCACGATCGCTGGTTCCTCGACCGCATCGCAACCCACATCCTCTCCTTCGAGGGCGACAGCCATGTCGAATGGTTCGAGGGCAACTTCCAGGACTACGAGAAGGACAAGATGCGCCGGCTCGGCCAGGACAGCATCATCCCGCACCGCGTGAAGTACAAGAAGCTGACGCGGTGATGGCGGCATGATGCGGCGGGCGCTCATCGCTGCGGTGATCGTCATCACCTGCGGCTGGTCGCCCGCTCGCGCCGCCGATGCGGCCTTCACGCAGTTCATCGCCTCGCTCTGGCCGGAGGCGCAGGCGGCCGGCGTGTCACGCTCCACGTTCGACGAGCAGACGCGCGGGCTCGAGCCCGACTACAAGCTGCCCGATCTGATCCTGCCGGGACGGCCCGCGACCGGTGCGCCGTCGCAGGCCGAGTTCGTGCAGGTGCCTGCCGACTACGTCAAGGACGCCTCGATCGCGCGCCTTGCGGGCGAGGGGCAGCGGTTGCTGCAAAGATATCGGCCGGCGCTGACCGAGATCGAGAAGAGCTCCGGCGTGCCCGCGACCGTCATGCTGGCGATCTGGGGACGCGAGACCGACTACGGCCGCTACACGCTGCCCTATGATCTGGTTCGTGTGCTCGCGACGCAGGCCTATGTCGGACGGCGCAAGGACACCTATCGCAACGAGTTCATCCTCTCGCTGAAAATCCTCGGCGAAGGCGTGGTGACGCGCAAGGACATGCGCTCGTCCTGGGCCGGAGCGACCGGTCTCACGCAATTCCTGCCATCCGAATATTACAAGCACGGCGTCGACTTCGACGGCGATGGCCGCATCGACATCTGGCATTCGGTGCCGGATGCGCTGGCCTCCGCCGCGCAGCAGCTCGTCAACAAGGGCTGGCAGAGCGGCGTGCGCTGGGCTTACGAGGTGCAGGCGCCGGCGAAGGTCGATTGCACCACCGGTGTGCCGGAGGTGACGAAGCCGATCGGTCAATGGCTGCGCGAAGGCTTTGTACCGGTGCGCGGCGCGAGGCTCAGCGCGGCCGAGCAGGCGCAGCCGGCCTCGCTGCTTCAGCCCGAAGGCATCTATGGTCCGTCATTCCTCACGACGAAGAACTATTTCGTCATCAAGGAATACAATTTCTCCGACCTCTACGTGCTGTTCGTCGGCCATCTCAGCGATCGCATGACGAGCCCGCTGTCGTTTGCAACGCCCTGGTCGGCCTCGAAGCAATTGCGCACCAGGGACGTCGAGACCATGCAGCGCGGGCTGACGCGCGTCGGGCTCTACAAGGACAAGATCGACGGCAAGGCCGGCATGCAGACGCGCGCCGCGCTGGGCGCCTATCAGAAGTCGGCAGGCCTCAAGGTCGATTGCTGGCCGAGTGAAGAGGTACTGCGTTCGATCCAGGCGGCGCGATAGCGCGAGGCCAAAAGAAAAAGCCCGGCCGATGCTCTCGGCCGGGCTTCGATCGTGGCGCTCAGAAGCGCCGCGCGATCAGATCAGTAGCAGACGCGAACCGGGCGGCTGACCCAGCCGTAGCCGTCCCAATAGCGCTCACGACGCCAGTAGCAGGGCGCGGGCGGCGGGGGCTCGGCGACGTAAACGGGACCGCCATAGGCGGGGCGGCTCGACGCGATGGCGCCGCCGACGATGGCGCCGCCGATCAGGCCGGCTGCGATGCCGGCGCCGACGCCGTCATGGGCCTTCGCGGACGGAGCAGCGGTCACCAGCGAACCGGCGACCGTCGCGACCGTGAGGGCGGCAACTAAAGTCTTCTTCATGCTCTTGGCTCTCCTGGGAGATGGGTTCCTCTTGTTAGAGGCGCCCGGGGTTCAAAGGTTCACGCACACTCTGATGGAATTGGCCTTGCAGCTAGGAAGCGCGCAAATGGTCAATCCACGGTAAACGCACACGGAGCTGTGACGAGAAAAAGCGGTCTTTTTCAGGCCCCAAGATGAATGGCATATCCGTAGTGAACCGGTCCAGGCAAGCGCTGCAAACGCGCCGGCTCCGGCGGGTCTCAGCCGCAAACCCGGACGCGGCGGACGCGCCAGGCGTAGCCGTCCCAGAAGCGCTGCTTCTGCCAGACGCAGCCGCCGTAATAGTCGTCGGCAACATAACCCGGGCCCGGCGCGTAGTAGCGCGGCGGGTAGTAGCCCGGTTCATAGTAGCCCGGGCCTGGTCCGTAATAATACGGAGATGCCAGCGCGCCGCCGACGATGGCGCCGCCGATGATGCCCGCCGCCACGCCGGCTGCGACGCCGCGCTGGGCATGGGCCGGCGTTCCGACCGTCAGGGCCACAGTGGCGATGGCAACGGCTGCCAGGAGCGACTTCTTCATCGGTTGGACCTTTCGCATAAGCACGCGGGAACTCTTTGGGAATAGAGTTCCATACTTCGTTTGAATGATCAATGAACGGCACCTTTGCCGGGGGCGACCAATTGGTATGGACCGCAGCCTCCGCCAGGGAGACGATGATGGGCAACGCGATGATCAATGCATTGATTGCTGCCGGGGTCGTCTTTGCGATCGGCTACGGCTGGATCACCCACCTCCAGAACCGTGGCCAGCGGCGCTCGCGCGCAGGGGCAGGCGGTGATGGCGATGGGGGCGACAGCTATTCGGGGACCAGCGACGGCTTCTCGCTGGGCAGCTGGTTTTCCAACGACAGTTCGGGCAGCCCGACCGACGGTGGCAGCTGCTCCAGCAGTGACGGCGGAAGCAGCGGCGGAGATTGCGGGGGCGGCGGTGACGGTGGGGGAGGCGGTGGCGGCGACTAGGCGCGCAACCTTGATCCACCGCAATACCCTATTTTAGAGCCGTTCTAGGCTGTACCCGGGCCAGTTTGGAATAGCTTCAAATACCGGTTTTTCCCTTTGCATCCGGCCGGCCCCTTAAATATCGATGATGGCGCATCACCGAAGGGCCTGCCGCTTCCATGATCGTCTGTTCCTGTAACGTGCTGAGCGATAACGATATCCGCGCTGCCGTCGCCGAGTCCGACGACGCCGTGCGTCATGCCAAGCAGGTCTATGGATGCCTCGGCTGCAGCGCCGAATGCGGTCGCTGCGCGCGGACGATCAAGACCATCATCGACGAAGCACTTGGGCCCTGCGCCAAATCCTGCTGTGCCGGCTGTCCGCATACCCACACCGTGGCCGCCAACGACGAGACCGCCGAGCTCGCCGATTTCGCCCTCGCGGCCTGCTGAAAACTTCCGCAACCCCGGCTGAGCTTTTCCCCGGCTGCGTTCCCGTAGCCGGTTGCCCCCAATTGTAAAGTGATTTAGAAGCGTTCTAAACTTAGTTTAGGACCGATTTGGACTGCAACAGCTGGAGTGAACCATGCAGGGTGACCCAAAAGTCATCGACTATCTCAACAAGGCACTGCGTCACGAGCTGACTGCGATCAACCAGTATTGGCTGCACTACCGCTTCCTCGACAATTGGGGCCTCCTCGACATGGCCAAGGTCTGGCGCAAGGAGTCCATCGAGGAGATGGAGCACGCCGACAAGCTGACCGCGCGCATCCTGTTCTTCGACGGCTTCCCGAACATGCAGGTGCTCGATCCGCTGCGCATCGGCCAGAACGTCAAGGAGATCATCGAGTGCGATCTCGCCGCCGAGATGAGCGCGCGGGCGCTCTATCAGGAAGCGGCCACCTACTGCCACAGCGTCAAGGACTACGTCACGCGTGACCTGTTCGAGAAGCTGATGAGCGACGAGGAGCATCACATCGACTTCCTCGAGACCCAGCTCGACCTGATCGGCCGCATCGGCCTCGAGCTCTACACCCAGAAGCACGTCGGCGGGCTCGAGGGCGAGGGGCATTAAGCGAGTACGCTAGCGCTGCCACTCCGTGTTGTCCCGGCGAATGCCGGGACCCATAACCACCGAATTGCGTTACTGCGCGAGCTGGTCACTCCGAATCTTCGCAAGACTATTGCTGCGGAGTCCGCTCCCGGCGACGCTACGCGTTATCGGAATCTGCGCTTGTCCGGGACGACACCGAACGCGCCGCGTCTACAGCTGCGCCTTGTAGCGCTCTTCCGTCATCGCCTGGCTCTCCGGCTCGCCCAGACCGGTCTGCTCGTGAATGACCTCGGTGATGCTCGGCATCACCGAGCGCTGCACCTTGTCCGCCGACCACAGCTTCGAGCGCATCAGCGCCTTGCCGCAGTGGAAATAGACTTCGCTTACCGCAACGTTCAGCACCGCGCGCGGCGGCTTGCCGAATTCCACCATGGAGGCGAGCAGGTCCGGATCGGCCGACAGCGTGCCGCGTCCGCCGACGCGCAGCGTCTCGTCGATGCCGGGGACGAAGAACAACAGGTGCACGAAACCCGAGCCTTCGACGACGTTGCGAAAACTGTCGATCCGATTGTTGCCGGAGCGATCGGGCATCAGCAACTGGTTGGGACCGGCGACGCGGACGAAGCCGATGCCGCCGCCGCGCGGTGAGGCGTCGACGCTCCCGTCGGCGCCCGACGTTGCGAGCACGCAGAACGGCGACATCTCGATGAACTTCTTCGCATGCACATCGATTGCGGGCCGTGCCTTCGCGATCACGCGCGGGGTCGGCTTGGCATAGATGGTGGCGAGGTCTTCGGCGCAAAGATCGGTCAACGGGTGCCTCCGCATCAGTTCGGCGTCAAGCTACCCGATCGAGTTGCCTCCAGCCAATGAAATCCACCACGACGCGCTACACTGCATCGGCGGGCACGAAGCAGCTGATGATGATGGTGCCACGATGGTGGACGTACCAGACCACGGCCTGACCGACCGGATTGCCGCGATCGCGGATGATGGCGCGCTCGGGCACCGCCATCCACTGCCCCTCGATCGGCACCCAATAGGTGCTGCCGCGCACGTCGTATTCGGTGCGATGGCCGTCGGAAATGTCGCAGCAGGGCACGCCGTTCGGCGCGATCACGCTCTTGAACCAGGCGCGGATGTCGGGCGGGACGTGATCATATTGCCCGTTGTCGAACGCGAACGCGGCGCTCGTCAGCGCGGCCAGCCAGACGCACAGTGCGAGCCTGTGCATGCGATCCTCCTCCTCGCGCATCGTTCATTGGCGCGCGACTGTCGCGCGCATCGATTCGTATCGTTGACGCGATTAAGCCCGAGCTGCCGGCGCATTGCATGCTCAAATAATATGCGGCACTGATGCGCCGCATATGATGCATTGCGATATGAGGATTTACGCTGTCCTACATCGTCCGTTGCGGCGCGGTTTGCAGCACTTGCCTGATTTGCTCGCTGTAGAACTTTGCATTGCTGGTGGTGCCGTGGCCGCGCGTCTCGGTGCTGGCGGGGATCAGGTAGAGGCGGCCGTTCTTGATGCGCTTCGTCGCAGCGTCCGTGATGCCGGTCTCGGGCGGGTTGCGCTCGTCGTCGGCGGAATTGATCAGCAGCAGCGAGGCTTCGATCGCCTCCAGCTTTTCGCTCGCATTGTAGTCGTGCGAGGATTCCCACTGATAGACGAAGTCGTTGGTATCCGCCGTGATCGGTGCGGCGAGCCGTTCGTCGACGATCTTGTCGGCCTTCGCTGCCGTCGGCGCCTGCGATTGATAGGCCAACGTGCCGCCGATGCTGGCGATACCGTAGGCCGTGATGGCGTATTTCATCATGTGCGGTTGGGTGGTGTAGTTGCCGCCGTTGTAGTCGGGATCGTTGCGGATGGTGTCGAGCATGATCCGCCGCAGCATCCAGTTGCGCGATGCCATCTCGGTCGGCTGCGAGGCCATCGGAATCAGCGCGTCCATCGCCTTCGGATATTTCTCGCCCCACAGCCAGGTGTGCATGCCGCCCATCGAATTGCCGATGACGAGCCGCAGATGCTTGATGCCGAGGCCTTCCGTCACCAGGCGATACTGCGCCTCGACCATGTCGTCGTAATCGTATTTCGGGAAGCTCGTCTTCATGCCGTCGGACGGCTTTGACGATTTGCCATGGCCGATGCTGTCGGGAAGGATGATGTAGTACTTGGTCGCGTCGAGTGACTGCCCGGCGCCGAACAACTCGCCGGCAAAGGAGGGCGACAGCATGCTCGCGCCCGAGCCGCCCGTTCCATGCAGCACCAGCACGGGCTGGCCGGTTGGCTCGCCGATTGTGGTGTAGTGCAGCTTCAGCTCCGGCATGGTTTCGCCGGTGTGGAACTTGAACTCCCTGGCGATCCAGTCGCCTTGCCTAGGCGCGGGATAATCGGCAGCCATCGCCCACGTCGAAACGGACAGCAGAACGCCCGCCAATGCTGCGCAAGAAGCCTTCATGTCTCTCTCCCCGAGCGGCTCATGGTCGTCGGCCGCGTTGGGCGGAACTTAGCAGAAGTGCAGGGAAGGATGTATGTAGGATTTCGCCTCCGCCGATCGTCCTTATGGAAACCCCGGGAGAGAGAGAGAGAGAGAGAGAGAGAGAGAGAGAGAGAGAGAGAGAGAGAGAGAGAGAGAGAGACCGCATGTGCCGCAACATCAAGACGCTGTTCAACTTCGAGCCGCCGGCGACGGAGGACGAGATCCACGCCAGTGCGCTCCAGTTCGTGCGAAAGCTGTCCGGTTTCAACAAGCCGTCGCAGGCCAATGAGGCCGCCTTCGATCGCGCCGTGGCAGAGGTCTCGGTCGCCGCGCGAAAGCTACTGACCTCGCTGCACACCCATGCTCCCGCGCGCGACCGCGAGGTCGAGGCGGAGAAGGCGAAGGAGCGTTCGCGGTTGCGGTTCGGCTAGAGGCTCCAGGGATCTCTTCCGTGACCTGGCTCACGGTATGGGGCGCCTCGACTTGCAATGATGCCTGCCGGGGTTTTGACAGCCCGGAGCACGACCATGAGCCGCCCCCTTCTTCCCCTGAAAGCAGGTGCCATCATCTTCACGCTGCTATGGACCGCGTGGATGATGTGGTGGAGCGGCTCGTTCTCGAGCGCGAGCGTCGTGATCCTGGCCCTGTGCGGCGCAGCGGTCGGCTATCTCTGGTACCGCGCCATGCGCTGGCAGTTCGAGCGCATGGGCATGCTGCCGCGCCGGGATGATTCCTCCCGGCCATCTTGATTGCTGCGTCCGGGCGCGAGCACGCCGTCAGTTCTTGTTGCCGTGCTTCTTCTTTTTCTTCTTTTTCTTGTGATCGTCGGCTTCGCCGTCGTCGCTCTCGTCATCGGCGATTGGCTCACCGGCCTCCTGAACGGCAGCCTCGATCGCCGCGCGCTCGGCGGCTTCACGCTCGCGCTGGCGGCGGCGCTCGTCCCAGGCGTCGAAGAGCTGGTCGAGCCACGGCAGCACCTGTTCGATCGACGGCAACTGGCCGGGCGGACCTTGCTCGCCACGCGGGCCTTGCGGTCCCGCCGGCCCCTGCGGTCCGACCGGTCCTTGCGCTCCGGCAGTGCCACGCGGGCCGGCCTCGCCCGGCTTGCCTTGCGGCCCGGCCTTGCCCTGGGGGCCTGCCTTTCCGACCGGCCCGGGCTTGCCCTGCGGCCCCGGCTTGCCGCGTGCGCCGTCGGGGCCCCGCTTGCCCGGATGACCCTGCGGTCCCGGCCGTCCCGGTTCGCCCTGCCGCCCACGCGGACCCGGAGGTCCCTGCCGTCCCTGATCGTCTGCCACGCCACTGCTCCCTTGACCGGAAGCAAGCTACTTAGCGGCGTTTGACGACAGCAGCAATTCCGCCCGCGCATCATGCTGCGCTTGATCAACATCAATCGAGGGGGCGAGGCGCCGTGCCATTGAGCTGCGCAGGGCCATGATCATCGCGAGGAGCGATCGATGCGCGCAGCATGGAAAATCTTTTGCCTGTCCGCCGCGATCCTTGCCGCGGCCATCGTCATCGCCCAGCTGCTCGTGCCTGACATCGTGCCGATTGCCTTCGCCGAGGAGCCGCAGCCGGCATGGGCTGTCATGACGGCTTTCGTCCTTCGCGCCATCGAGCTGATGACGGCGGCGGTTGCTGTCATCGCACTTGTGATGCTGGTCGGCATGTGTGCGCGGCGCGGGCTGCGCCGCTTGTCTGGCGGCACGGCCACGCAGGCGGACTGATCGTCCGCACGCAGTTGCGCACTACTCCTGACAGGTCGGCACCTCGATGCCGGAGGCGGCATAGAGCCTGATCTTGTTGCGCAGCGTGCGTACCGACAGGCCGAGCACGCGCGATGCGCGTGTGCGGTTGCCGTCGCAGCGCGCGAGCGTCTGGAGCACGAGCTCGCGCTCGACCTCGTCGACGGTTGCGCCGATCAGCAGTGGAACGATCTGGTTCGGAGCGAGGAATTGTGCGTCCTGCGGCGCCGCGACATGAACAGTGGTCATCAACACACCCCGATCAACGCCCGCTTCCTTCGCTGGAAGCGGATCGAGAACAAACGACCCCCAGGCCGTAGAACCACGGTGGGCGGGTTTGGTTAATGAAAGGTTAATTGCGGGCGATCGCAACCAATTGACCTCAGGAATGCCGCGAAGCGGCCGCGATTGGCAGAAGATGCATGGTGATGCGGACCTATCTCGCGCGACAAACACAGCGCCGTGCCCGCCGCCGCACTCTCCGCTGTCATGCCCCGCGAAGGCGGGGCATCCAGTACGCCGCGGCCTCTCCGTACCCCACAACCGATCTGGAATACTGGATCGTCCGCCTGCGCGGACGATGACACTGAGAAGGTCGTGAGAGCGCCCCCTCACACCGTGCGATACCCGCCGTCCACCATCACGATCGTTCCGGTGACGTAGGCCGACATATCCGAGGCGAGGAAGATCGCGGGGCCCACGATGTCCTCGGGCTTGCCGGTGCGCGCCAGCGGGGTGTGATCGACGAAGGCCTGCACCAGCGCCGGATTCGTCGCGCGGACATGGACGTTGATGTTGGTCTCGATGAAGCCCGGCCCGATCGCATTGACGCGCACGCCTTCCTTGCCGAGCTCGACCGCGAGCGCCTTGGTGAAGCCGAGCACGCCGTGTTTCGAGGTCGTATACGCCGCCGAGCTCGGCGTGCGCAGATGCACGAAGGACTGGATCGAGCCGATATTGACGATGCGGCCTTTGCTCGCGCGCAAGGGCGCGAGGAAGGCCTGCGTCATGTTGAAGACGCCGTTGAGGTTGAGCGAGATGATGTCGTTCCAGTCCTTCGCGACTGTCTCGGTGTCCGCGGTGAAGGCGTTGCGGCGGGTGATGCCGGCATTGTTGACGAGGATCGAGACCTGCCCGACCTTGCCCGCGACCTGTTTTGCGAGTGCAAAGCAATCATCACGTCTGGTCACGTCGAGCGCGAAGCTCTCGGCCTTGCCGCCCGATTTTCGGATCTCCTGGGCCGCCTCCGCGATCGTGTCGGCGTTGACGTCGAGCAACACCACTTGCGCGCCCTCGCGGGCATAGCCGGCCGCGATCGCCCGGCCGATGCCGGAACCGGCGCCCGTGACGACGGCGATGTGGTTTGCGAGCAATGCCATGACAATTTCCTCCCGATTTCTTTTCGAAGTTTCATGAAAGGCTAACTCGAAATTAAGGGGTCGGAAACGGCGGCCTTGGCATACTGATCCCGATTGCTAAACGTTGCGCGCATGATGGAACGGCTTGAATCCTGGAAACTCGGTCTCGAACGCCTGCGGTCGGCACAGCCGGCCGACTGGGCCGAGGCCGGCCGGGTCGTGGCCGAGATCGTGCGGATGAGCACGGATGCCACGCTGCGGCAGGCCGCCGAGCAGGCGCTTCCGGTACTGCGCCAGGCCGTGGTCAATGACGATCACAGCGTCACGCTGGCGGCCCAGCGCCGCCTCGGTGTGGTGCTCGATGTCGTTCATGATCTCGCCGCGCCGCGCTTCGGCCGCCGCAACGCAATGCCGAAGAAGCTTTCCAGCGAGGATCGCGCCCGCAAGATGCTGGGCCTGCCGCTCGCGGTGCAGCTCACCTGCGACGACATCAACCAGGCCTACCGCCGCGCCGCCAAGGGCATGCATCCCGACCACGGCGGCACCGCGCAAGCCTTCATCGACCTCGCCGCCGCGCGCGACGTCCTGATCCATCCCGGCGCGCACAAGGACGCGTAGGGAGCGACACATGTGCTATCCTGTAGCCCGGATGAGCGAAGCGACATCCGGGACAGGTCTAGCCGATGGTTCTCTACCGAAGAAATTTTCTTCCGGGCGGCACCTATTTTTTCACGGTGACGCTTTTCGACCGCCGGTCGAGCCTCCTGATTGAGAACGTCGACGTCCTGCGTGATGCCTTTAGGGTTGTTCGGAAGGAGCGCCCGTTCGAGATCGATGCGATCGTGATCCTTCCGGATCATCTGCATGTCGTCATGAAACTCTCGCTGGATGATGCTGACTTCGCGGGACGGTGGCGCCGGATCAAAGGCCACTTCAGCAGTGCACTGCTTCAGGCCGGTGTCAATCTGGCACGTCATTCCAATGGAGAACTGGCGTTATGGCAGCGGCGCTACTGGGAACACACGATTCGTGACGAAGATGATTTCGCTCGTCATGTCGATTACGTTCACTTCAATCCGGTCAAGCATGGTTACGTTCGAAGCGTCCGCGATTGGGCGCATTCGTCATTTCACCGGTACGTCCGGTTGGGAGTGTTCCCGGAGGATTGGGCGGGCGACGCCGGCGGAAGTGGAGATGCTTTCGGAGAGCGAGCAGAGGGAGACTGACTTTGGATGGGCGGAGGTCCCGGATGTCGCTTCGCTCATCCGGGCTACGGAAGCTGCGCCGATCGCCTCAGCCCTTGTTCACGCAACTCGGATAGGGTGCGGCTTCCCCTGACACGATCGGGCAGAGACGAACGCGAGCGCCAAGGCGAAGATGGCTGCCGTCGTGGTGAGCGTGCGCATCGATTGATCCCGCAGGAACCGTATGGAAACGCGAACGGGCAAGGATGCTAGCATCGCATCCTTGCCCGGCCCTTGTCGTCCGCCGATCGAATCTTACCAGCTGCAGTGGCCGGCCTTCAGCGCATTGTCTTTCATCACGAGCGCATCGAGGAAGGTCGGCACGGTCGCGCTGGCGCGGTGATAGCCGGCCGGCCACGGCGCGGTCGGGATGCTCTCGTCCCAGATCTGGCAGAAGCCGGTGTCCTGCCAGCGGATCCGCCAAAAAGAGCAAGGGCGGATCGCTTCGTGCAACCCGCCCTTTGAATCCGATCTGTCGCGTCAAGCCTAGAGCGTGCAGCGGCGCTCGGCGCGCATCTTGATCTGAACGTCGGAAGCTGCCTGGAAGGTCGGGAGCGGCTTGCTGACGACCTTGTAGGTCGACACGCCCCACTGGAACGGCTTGTACTTCAGGTCCTCGTTCCAGACCTGGCAGATGCCGGTGTTGTCCCAGCGGATCACGTAATAGCCGACTGCCGCCGAGGCGGGCACGGCGAAGACGGAACTAGCGATGCCGGCAACGGCACAGAGGGCGAGAACGCGACGCATGAAATATCTCCTTGTGAGGAAGTGTGATCCGAAAATTCGTGCGGTAAAAGCCGGTCCTTGGCAAGCCGGGGAGGTGCCGTTTCACGGACATGTCAGGCGCTGCAGGGCACTTGGTTTGCCTGCGTGCCCGGCAAGCCACACGTGCTCACTTCGCAAGCGAGGCGACCGCCTCGATTTCTATCAGCATCTTCGGATCGGGCAGCGCGTGCACCACGCATGTGGTGCGCGCGGGGTAGGGCGGCGGGCCGAAGGCGCCGGCATAGAGCGCGTTCATGGCGGCAACGTCCGAGGCGCGGGTCAGGAGCACGTTGACCTTGGCGAGGTCGCGGAAGGTCGCCCCGGCTTCGTCCAGCACGCGGCGGATGTTGACGACGACATTGGCGAACTGCGCCTCGAAGCCGTCGGGCAGCGCGCCATGGGTGTCGAAGCCGGGAATGCCCGAGACGAACAGCAACTCGCCGACGCGCGTCGCAAAGGACAGCGGCGGCGCCTTGACGTGCGGCGGGGCCGCGAAATGCTGGATCGGCATGGCATCACCTCTCAGGGCGTGTCGGGAGCATGAGCGTAGCGGGATGCGGGGGAGTTGCAATCGGCATTGGGAGAGGGGCAAAAACAAAAATGCGAAAACAACCCCATGCACAGTAGAAATCGAACCGAAATCATTGGGCTTTTTTTGATTTCGGGAAGGCCGAATGAATCGCTTGCTCCGTCGGGCAAAACAGGGGCAGAATGGGATGATGCGATCGGCCCGTGCCGCGGCCCCAAACTCCGCCGTCATGCCCCGGCTTGACCGGGGCATCCAGTACGCCGCGGCCTTTCCGAATCTCACTGCCGTCTCGGAGTACTGGATCGCCCGGTCAAGCCGGGCGATGACAGTTGAATGCGTTGTTACATCTCGCGCCTCGCGGCCCCCCATCATGTTGCCGCCGCGATCGATCGGATAGATTGACCGCGTCTGATTCGTTTCCCTCCCTGAAAAATAGCCCTCGGAGACGTTCCATGAAGATCGCATCCATGTTCCGCGCCGCGCTGGTCGCCATTGCCACGCTCGCCGGCCTCTCGACCGCCGCACGGGCCGACGGCGGCACCGTGGTGCTAACGATCTACAAGGCGGGCTGGATCATCGGCGGCTCGGGCGGGAGCGGCGTGCTGAACTTCCACGGCCGCTCCTATGCGCTCTCCACCGGCGGGCTCGACTACGGCCTCGTGTTCGGGGGATCCAAGACCGTGCTGCGCGGCCGCGTCTCCAACATCAACCGTCCCTCCGACGTCGCCGGCGTCTATGGCGCCGCCGGTGCGGGCCTCGCGGTTGGCCGCGGCGCCCGCGCCATCGTGCTCACCAACCAGAAGGGCGCGGTGCTGGAGCTGACCGGCACGCAGGTCGGCCTGATGGCGAATGCGGATCTCAGCGGCCTCGCGATCACGATGCGGTAGGGGAAGGTGCCTCCACATCGTCATTGCGAGGAGCACTTGCGACGAAGCAATCCAGACCGTTGTCGCGGGAAGATTCTGGATTGCTTCGCTACGCTCGCAATGACGGAAAGAGCTACCTTCCACTCACCATCGCATGAATCCGCCCGCAATGCGCGACGAGGTTTTCGTGCGCATCGACGAACGCCTTCAGCGGCGTCGGGATCGGGAAGTAATAGATGTTGGCGACAAAACCGTAGATGCCGGCATCGATACTGGTCGGCGCCGCGCCATGGACGAAGCCTGCGGCCGGAACGATCTCGGCCAGCACCTGCAGATCGGCGAGCCCCCGTGCGTAGGCCCCTTCGGGCGTGTAGCGGCCGATGCCCTGGTAATGATAGCGCTGCGCGTTGTACGCCTTCGCCTTCTCGAACCCTTCGGCGCTCACTTGAGGATGCTGCGCGATAAAACCGTCGCGGAACGCCGGATAGAAGCGCTCGTCCTTCCAGCGTGAGTACGACATCACCCAGTAGAGATCGTCCAGCATGCGCGTGACGAGATGATTGGTGCGGCGCTGCCCGGCTGACAGCGCCGCATCGATGGTCAGGCGATATTTCGCAATCGCATGCGCGATGATGGTCTCGCTGTCGCCGATGGTCTCGCCGTCGTCGACGACATAAGGCAGCTGCCCGCGCGGCGCGGCGGAGGCATCGAAGATGTGCTCGTGCACGAACGGCACGCCCGCGAGCTTGAGGAAGGCGTAGACCTTGAGACCGTAGCCGTTGTTGTCGGCGACGCCGAAGAGTTGTGGGTAGGAGTAGAGGGTCAGCATGGGGCGGCTCCTCCGGGGTGGCGGAGGCAGCATGCAGGGGCGCGGTGGCGGAGGCAATGATGGCCTCGTAGCCCGCATGAGCGAAGCGACATGCGGGAACAGCGGCCCCGGATGTCGCTTCGCTCATCCGGGCTACGGAATCTACGAACGCGAGGCCGCCTGAAACACCGCCAACTGCGCATCGAACGCACGCCTGAACGCCGGCCGCGCTTCGCCGCGGGCGACATAGGCGGCGACGTCAGGGTATTCGTCCAGCAGGCCGGATGTGTTCAGCCGGCGCAGCACCGTCACCATCATGAGATCGCCGGCGCTGAACGCGCCATCGAGCCAGTCGGCGCCGCCAAGGCGGCGGGACAATTCGCCGAGCCTGGTGCGGACGCGATCCTGCAGCATCGGCAGCCGCTCCGCGTACCAGCTTTTGTCGCGCTCGAACAGCATGGCCATGCCGAGCTCGACGATCGGCGGCTCCATCGTGTTCAGTGCGGCAAACATCCACGCGATCGCGCGGCTTCTCGCATTCGCGTCCGTCGGCAGCAGTCCGCCATGGCGCTCGGCGATGTGAAGCACGATCGCGCCGGTTTCGAACAAAGCGAGGTCGCCGTCCTCATAGGTCGGAATCTGCCCGAACGGATTGAGCGCAAGATGCGCCGGCTGCTTCATCGCCGCGAACGAGACGAGGCGAACGTCATAGGGCTGGCCGACCTCCTCCAGCGCCCAGCGCACGCGCATGTCGCGCGCCTGCCCGCGGCCGCGGTCGGGGGAGTTTTCGAAGGCGGTGATGGTGGGAGGCATGGGGAGGCTCCGGGATGGTCGCGGGTTGTGTCCAGAGGACGAACGGCGGGTGCGGATTCCGACAACGACTTCGTAGGGCCTGTAGCCCGCATGAGCGAAGCGACATGCGGGTCAACTGGCGGCCCCGGATATCGCTTCGCTCATCCGGGCTACGAGCTGCCAGCCACTCCACCGGTGTCGTCCTGGCGAAAGCCAGGACCCATACCGCGGAATCTATCGGTTGCAGACGATTGAAGTACCGGACCACCAGTCTTCGCCAAACTTTTCCCTGGGGTAATGGGTCCTGGCTTTCGCCAGGACGACGGCTGAGCTTGGAGCGCTGTCGCCAACCCACCCTACGCAGCGATCCACGCCGCCAACTCCCGCCACGGCTCCAGCGTCCAACTCCCCGACGCAGCACCTGACGGTGAAGGCAGCACGAATATCTCCGGCCAAGTCCCATCCCGCGCCTGCCGCCCCAGCGCAATCCCGCGCGACGGCCTGCCGTAAAACAGGCTCGCCGCCTTCTTACTCGTGAACGCAATTGTCCGCGGCCGGTACGTCTCGATCTTCGCCCTGAACCCCGGCACGTCGATCGTCTCCGCCGCGATCTGGTGATCCATCCCCGCGCCCGTCTTGGAGAGATCGGTGAAGCCGATCCCGAGCTCAATCAGCGCCGCGAACTCGCCCGGCTGATAGCGCCGCGGCGTGATCCCGGCCTCATGGATCGCGCGCCAGAAGCGATTGCCGGGATGGGCGTAGTAGTGCCCGAGCTCAGCCGAGCGCGTCGAGGCGGCGGTGCCGACGAAGACGAGGCGGAGATTGGGACAGAGCTGGTCGGGGAGGCGATGGAGGGGGGTAGGCAAATCTAGTGTCCGCAGAATTGTAGCCCGCATGAGCGCCAGCGACATGCGGGACAACTGTCAATCCCGGATGTCACTTCGCTCATCCGGGCTACGCTTGCTGGGCGCATGCCAGCTTCACTTGCGACTTGTAAGAACGTTGTCGGTTGCGGAGTATTGCAATATATATCCAAAATTGCATCAAAAATTGATGGGGGTAATTTATGGCGGATCGACTTTTCGTAAGTGTGCTCGGGCATCGCAACTCGGGCAAAAGCCGCACTTGGAATGATCTGTTCGGGGCCACGGTGCATACCGGAAAGCACCCGCGCATGTTGGAACTGCGGCAAGGAGAATGCGTCGAGGTCTTTCTCATCAGTGGCTCGAACGAAGAGCGTCAACAATATGCCGGCGACGTACTAGACGGTCAGCAGGCCCGGATCATTCTTTGCTCGATGCAATACACGGACGCCGTGTTCGACACCATCAAGTATGTGGAAGACAAAGACTTCTGGATCTATGTCCAATGGCTCAATCCGGGCTATAGCGAGCCTGACCGACAATACTCCGACTATCTTGGGATTGCGAACCGCCTCCTATTTAACAGCGAAGCAACGCTGGCCGTTCGTTCCGGGAAAAGCGATCCTCCGACCAGCCGAGTTCGCGAACTTAAGGAGTTCATCTACGGCTGGGCTAAGTTTCGAAACCTGATTGTTCCATGCCCGTGAACTGCGCCGCCTACACGCGGTAATGAGACACATTTAGAAGAGCCGAGCAACTCGCTCGGCTCTCCTAGGCTTAATGCGATGGGCGAGAATGCTCACAACACCCGATTGCTCTCCTTCACCTTCTCCGCATCCAGATAAACGCTGCTCCCCATCTCCTTGAACTTCGCGCTCATCCTGGCCATCCCGTCCTCGGCCGTGCCGCTGATAGACATCCCCACGCTGTTCGGATCGTTCAGCGTCGCGGCGTAGTCCCGCACGTCCTGCGTGATCTTCATCGAGCAGAATTTCGGGCCGCACATCGAGCAGAAATGGGCGACCTTGTGGGCTTCCTTCGGCAGGGTCTCGTCGTGGAAGCTCTTTGCCGTGTCCGGATCGAGGCCGAGGTTGAACTGGTCGGTCCAGCGGAATTCGAACCGGGCGCGGGAGAGCGCGTCGTCGCGCAGTTGCGCGGCGGGGTGGCCCTTGGCGAGGTCGGCGGCGTGGGCGGCGATCTTGTAGGTGATGACGCCGGTCTTGACGTCGTTGCGATCGGGCAGGCCGAGATGCTCCTTCGGCGTGACGTAGCAGAGCATGGCGCAGCCGAACCAGCCGATCATGGCAGCGCCAATGCCCGAGGTGATGTGGTCATAGCCCGGCGCGATGTCGGTGGTCAGCGGTCCAAGCGTGTAGAACGGCGCCTCGCCGCACTCCTTGAGCTGCTTGTCCATGTTGATCTTGATCTTGTGCATCGGCACGTGGCCGGGGCCTTCGATCATGACCTGGCAGCCCTTGTCCCACGCAATCTTCGTCAGCTCGCCGAGCGTCTCGAGCTCCGCGAACTGCGCGCGGTCGTTGGCGTCGGCGATCGAGCCCGGACGCAGGCCGTCGCCGAGCGAGAACGAGACGTCATACTTGCGCATGAGGTCGCAGATCTCGTCGAAATGCGTGTAGAGGAAGCTCTCCTTGTGATGCGCGAGGCACCACTTCGCCATGATCGAGCCGCCGCGGCTGACGATGCCGGTGACGCGGTTGGCGGTGAGGTGGATGTATTGCAGGCGCACGCCGGCGTGGATGGTGAAGTAGTCGACGCCCTGCTCGCACTGCTCGATCAGCGTGTCCTTGTAGAGCTCCCAGGTCAGCGCCACCGGATCGCCGTTGCACTTCTCCAGCGCCTGGTAGATCGGCACGGTGCCGATCGGCACCGGCGAGTTGCGCAAAATCCATTCGCGCGTGGTGTGGATGTTGCGGCCCGTCGAGAGGTCCATCACGGTGTCGGCGCCCCAGCGGATCGCCCACACCATCTTCTCGACCTCTTCCTCGACCGACGAGGTCACCGCCGAGTTGCCGATATTGGCGTTGATCTTGGTCAGGAAGTTGCGGCCGATGATCATCGGCTCGAGCTCGGAGTGGTTGATGTTGGAGGGGATGATGGCGCGGCCGCGCGCGATCTCGTCGCGCACGAACTCCGGCGTGATGAAGGCGGGCACCGAGGCGCCAAAGCTCTCGCCGTCGGCGAGGGCGGCTTCCGCGCGCTCGAGCTGTGCCTTTCGGCCGAGATTTTCGCGGGCGGCGACGTAGATCATCTCCTTGGTGACGATGCCGGCGCGGGCGAATTCGAGCTGGGTGATCTTGTGGCCGTCGAGGCCGCGCAGAGGCTTGTGATAGGCGCTGAACGCGCGCGCGGCCTTGTCGGTGGAGACGCTGCCATTGTCCTCCGGCTTGATCTGCCGGCCCTCATATTCCTCGACGCCGCCGCGCTCCAGCACCCATTGCTTGCGGTTGCGGGCAAGGCCGGCGTTGACGTCGATGGTGACGGATGGGTCGGTATAGGGGCCGGAGGTGTCGTACACCGGCAGGTTCGGCTCGCCCGCGCCTTCGGAGAGGATGATCTCGCGCAGCGGCACGCGCAGATCGGGCGCGGCGTCGGGCGAGGCGAAGATTTTTCGCGAGGAGGGCAGCGGGCCGGTGGTGACGGCGGGGACGGTTTTTTCGGGGTTGGAGCGGATGTTCATGGGATCCTCCGGTTAATTCGTGTTTGCGGTGTTCGTTCTCGTCATCTCCGCGCGAGCGCGAAGCGCTCGTCGCTGAAGGTGCTCGCCGTGCGGTGCAGTGCACCGCTGGGCGAGCCTCGAAGGATGAACGAGCCGGGCCGTCGCCCTTCGAGGGCCGCTGAAGAAGCGGCCACCTCAGGGTGACGGGATGAAGAGTGTGGCTCCGTCATTGCGAACGCAGCGAAGCAATCCAGAATCTCTCTGCGGAGACAGTCTGGATTGCTTCGTCGCAAGGGCTCCTCGCAATGACGGTGGGGTAAGAGCGGGACATGCATCACGCCGCCTCCTTCGACTCGCCGAGCCACTGCCGCACGCGGGCATCGGGGTCGGCGTTCTGGGTGACGTCGCTGACGACAGCGATGGAATCCGCGCCTGCCGCGAAAATCTCCGCGGCGTGCTCGAACTTGATGCCGCCGATCGCGACCAGCGGGATGGTGCCGATGCGCTGCTTCCATTCCGTGATCTTTGGAATGCCCTGCGGCTCGAAGCGCATCGACTTCAGCGTGGTGAAGAAGATCGGGCCCAGCGCGACGTAGTCCGGCTTTGCGGCGAGAGCGGTCGCGAGCTCGGCGTCGTCATGGGTGGAGATGCCGAGCAGCAGGCCCGCCTCGCGGATCGCCTTGAGGTCGGCATCGGCCAGATCCTCCTGGCCGAGATGCAGATATTTCGCGCCAGCGACGATCGCGGCGCGCCAATAGTCGTTCACGACCAGCTTGGCCTGCGTGCCTTTGGTGATCGCCAGCGCGTCGCTGACGATCTGCAGCGCGTCGGCGTCGTTGAGCTCCTTTGCGCGCAGCTGGATGCTGCCGACGCCGAGCTTGGTCAGTCGCTCGACCCATTTGAGGCTGTCGACGACGGGATAGAAGCGATCAGGATACGGCATGCCAGAACGGGGTCCCAACGACAGGGGTGGAGGGGGAGGCGAAGTCGCGGGCGTTCATCAGCCCGGCCTCGTAGGCGGTGCGGCCGGCATCACAGCCGAGGCGGAAGGCGTTGGCCATCGCGACGGGATCGGCGGCCTTGGCGATGGCGGTGTTGAGCAGCACGGCGTCATAGCCGAGCTCGAGCGCCTGCGCCGCGTGGGAGGGCGCGCCGATGCCGGCGTCGACCACCAGCGTGATGTCGGGCAGGCGCTCGCGCAACAGCTTCAGCGCATCGCGGTTGGTGATGCCCTTGGCGCTGCCGATGGGGGCCGCCCACGGCATCACCACCTTGCAGCCGGCGTCGACCAGGCGGTTCGCGACCGAGAGATCCTCGGTGCAATAGGGGAACACTTCAAAACCGTCCTTGATCAGGATGGCGGCGGCCTCAACCAGGCCAACGACGTCGGGCTGCAGCGTGTCGTTGTCGGCGATGACTTCGAGCTTGATCCAGCTCGTGCCGAACAGCTCGCGCGCGAGCTTGGCGGTCGTCACCGCCTCGCGCACGGTGCGGCAGCCGGCGGTGTTCGGCAGCACGGTGACGTCGAGCTCGCGGATCAGATTCCAGAACGCGTCCCCGGTCTTGCCGCCGGCGGATTCGCGGCGCAGCGACACCGTGACGATGTTCGAGCCGGAGGCGCGGATCGCCTCCTGCATGATCGCCGGCGAGGGATAGAGCGCGCTGCCGATGAGCAGGCGGGAGGGGAAGGTCTTGCCGTAGAAGCTCACCATGTGGGAGGTGTCTCCTTAGTGGATGCTGTCATCCCCGCGAAAGCGGGGATCCAGTACGCCGCGGCGGCGCGGCTGGAGCCGAGCAGCTGCGGCGTACTGGATCGCCCGGTCAAGCCGGGCGATGACAGCGGAGTGTTGGGCGCGCGCCAGCGCGACAAATGAAGAACCATCTCCATCACCCTCCCTGCCGCGGCGTGATGATCTCGATCTCGTCGCCGGCCTTCAAGCTCGTCTCGGCCCAGCGACTTTTCGGCACGACGTCGTAGTTGAGCGCGATGGCGAAATGGGTGCCCTCATAGTCGAGCTCGGAGAGCAGCGCGTCGACGCTTGCAGAACTCACCTCGCGTTGCTCGCCGTTGACGATCACGCGCATTGCATCACCTCGTTGTCGATCTGGCCGCGCTGGACATAGGCAAGCGTCAGCTCGGCGAGTGCCGGCGCGATCAGGAAGCCGTGGCGGTAGAGGCCGTTGACGGCAATGGTCTCGCCGCGGATGCCGATGCGCGGCAAATTGTCGGGATAAGCGGGACGCAGGCCCGAGCCGAATTCGAGGATGCGGGCTTCGCCGAAGGCGGGGTGCACCGTGTAAGCGGCGCCCAGGAGCTCCAGCGCCGAGCGGACGCTGACGCCGCTGTCCTCGGCCTCGATCGAGGTCGCACCCAGCATGAACAGGTTCTGTTCGCGCGGGATCACGTAGAGCGGCCAGCGCGGATGGATCAGCCGCACCGGGCGCGACAGCTGCACCTCGCTGGTCTCGATCAGGATCATCTCGCCCTTGACGCCGCGCAGTTCCGGCTGTTCGTCGCGTGCGCCGAGGCCGCGGCAGTCGATCACGATGCCTTTCGGATGAAGGTTTGCGAGATCCTTCGCGGTGACGTCGCTGTCGAACTTGATGGTGCCGCCGGCAGCAAGGATGCGCTCGTGCAGCTTCGGCAGCACGCGGCGCGGCTCGACATGGCCCTCGGTCGGGAAGAACAGCGCATCGCGGAAACGGCCTTCCAGCGACGGCTCGAGCTCGGCCAAGCTTGCTGCATCGAGCCGGCGATGGCCTTCGGTCATGCGGGCAAAGCGCTCGAAATCGTTGCGTTCGCGCGGATGGGCGACGACGAGGGAGCCGTTGAAGGGGGTGTCGGGCAGCTCGCGCCGCCAGATGTCGAGCGAGCGCAGGCCCAGCCTGGAGATGATGGGTTCGGCGACCTCGGCCTCGCAATAGGGCGCGAGCATGCCGCCGGCCCAGTGGCTGGTGGAATCGGTCATTCCGGCGTCACCGCGCTCGTGTAGCGTCACGGTGTGGCCGGCCTGCGCGAACAGCAGGGCTTGCCAGGCGCCGGCAATGCCTGCGCCGATGATGGATACCGGTGAATCCGGTCGCTTGGTGGTCTGCAACATCCCTGTCCCTTCGCCGGCATGACCCGGATCAGGTTCAAAGGGTCACCGCGGTCCTGGGCCGAATTGCCCATTTAGCGGTATCTCAGCTCCTCCTCGGAGCACCCCTCGGAACGCGTCTAATGTATGCCAGTGGGGCGGGGTGGTCAACGCGTCAGCCACAGGGCAGTCATTCCGGGGGCGATCCGCAGGATCGAACCCGGAATCTCGAGATTCTCAGGTGCGCAATTGCGCACCGCAGTTCAGTCCTGCGGACTGCCCCGGAATGACGTGTGATTAGTGTGGAACCTGCGCCCGCGCGTTGCGGACGCCTAGCGCCAGCTTCTTATGCGGCGTGCCAAACATCGGCTGCGGATTTCCGTTCGGCTCCAGCCAGGTCTCGCCCGCACTGGCGACCTGCATGGCCTCCTGCCGCTGCCGCTTTGCAACGTAGTAATAGCCGCCCGCGAAATAACGCACAGCTCGCGCGTGGTCGCCATTGGCGGCGCGATAGGCGCCGGCGAGGTACTTCACCGCATAGGTGAGATTGGTGTTGGGATCGCGCAGGCCGGCGGCATCGCCGGTGTAGCCGACCCCGCGGGCGGTCGCGAGCTTGATCTGCATCAGCCCGATGGTGCCGCCATGGCCGACGAGGCCGGGCTGATAGCGGCTTTCGCGCATGATGACGCGATGCACCAGCGCCTCCGGCACGCCATTGGCGCGGGCATGCATCGCGACCATCTCGGCATATTCGGCTTCGCCGGCATTCGCCGCCTGCGTCATCATCAGCCCCGCCGCAGCGAGCACGGCAATACGCAAAATTTTCATCGAAATATTCCTCGGCAGAACGGACCTGCACCCTCGCGCGTTAGGCCGTGGGAACACGGCGATGATGTGGCGAAATGTCACCAGCGGCGATTTTCGCCGGCCCGTCGCTTTTACGACTTAAACCTAAGTTAAGTTTAGGGCTGGTGGAGCGCCTCACGCGACAGCGGGTCTGTCCATTCGCGCATTCGCCCAAAATCGCTGATCAAAACCAGCACTCGGGAGGACGTCCATGACCCCAGCAGACATCGACGACATCCCCAGGCAGAACCCTTGTGCACAATGTGGCACACCGATCCCGTTCCCGGACTGGATCGAGCCGGGCGAAGGTCGCGTTTCCTATCTCTGGAAGTGCCAGGCCTGCGGCTACCGCTTCGAGGCGGTCGCGATCTTCGATAAGCACGCGATCGAGCATCCGCCGCTCGCCGCCTGAATTGCTGGCTTAAGGGCGCATGATCTCTCCGGAAAACCGGATCATGCGCTAAGCCGCGAGCCGCGGCTCCTGCCACACCGGCAATTGCATCCGCACGATCAGGCCGTGCGGGTCGCGGTCGTGCAGCGACAGCTCGCCGCCATGGGCGATCGCGATCGCGCGCGCGATCGACAGGCCGAGGCCGAAGCCGATGGACTCGTCCATGGTGCGCGCGTCGTCGCCGCGCACGAACGGCTCCAGCATCTCCTGCTTGCGCGCATCCGAAATGCCGGGGCCATCATCCTCGACGTCGATGACGAGCCTGCTGCCTGATATGTCGAGGCGGATCGTGACCTCGGCGCCGAAGCGCACCGCGTTCTCGACCAGATTGGTGACGCCGCGATGCAGATCGTCGGGCCGCGCGGCGGCGGTCGCCGATACCGGCCCCTCATAGTGCACGACGTGGCCCATGTCGCCGAACTGGTCGGCGACGAGCTGCAGCGTGCTGGCGATATCGACCAGGGTCACGGCCTCGATCTTGCGGTCGTTGCGCAAGAGCGACAGCACCGATTCCAGCATCGAGCGCATCTGGTCGAGATCCATCAGCATGCGCTTGCGGTTGCCCTCGTCCTCGATGAACGCGGCGCGCAGGCGCAGCCGCGTGATCGGCGTGCGCAGGTCATGGCTGATCGCGGCCAGCATCCGGGTGCGATCCGACATCAGCCGCGCGATCCGCTCATGCATGCGGTTGAGCGCGCGCGCCACCGAGCGGATCTCTTCCGGCCCGCGCTCGGGCAGCGGCTCGGCCTCGCCGTCCAGGCTGAAATTCTCGGCTGCCCTGGCGAAGGAGGACAGCGGCGCAGCCAGCGCGTAGGCGGCCCAGAGACCGAGCGTGGTGACGCTGATCAGCACGAACAGCAGCGTCATCATCCACGGCCCGCCCCAGAACCGCGGTCCGTGCGGCGACGGCTCGACGCGGCCGGCGACCATGGTGCCGTCGGGCAGCTCGACCGCGATCCGGTGCAGGCCGCCCTGCGGCGCAAGCGCGAGCACCTTGTACTGATGGCCGAGATGCCGGCGCACATTGTGCAACTGCTGGCCCTCGCTGCCGCCGCCGGCGGCAACCGTGCCGGGCGCGAGCAGCTCGATCCCGGCCTTTGGAAACGCACGGGCGATATCGGCGAGGATTCGCGGCCGCTCGCTCGCCTCCGCGCCATTGAGCAGCAGGGCTGCGTCCGCGAGCTGATGCGCGCTGTCGGGCGGCGGATCGGCGCGATCCGGCCGGCTCACCAGGAAGCTCACGGTGAGGATCAGATGCAGCGCGACGATCGAGGCCACCACCAGCGCGGCGATCTGTCCGCCGATGCTCTTGAGGTGGAAGAAGCGGAACGGCGTCATGACGGCCGTTCCCTCAGCTGCTCAGGGATGGCGCGACCGCTGCAGTGCTTGCTAGTTCAGTGCTTGCTAGTTCAGTTCTCGGCGTGAACAGATAGCCGCCGGAGCGCACCGTCTTGATGATGGTGGGATCGGCCGGATTGGGCTCGATCTTGCGGCGGATGCGGCTGACCAGCACGTCGATGGAGCGCTCGAACGAGCCGGTGTTGCGCCCTTGCGTGAGGTCGAGCAGGCTGTCGCGCGACAGCACGCGGCCGGGTCGCTCGCAGAAGGTGCGGAGCAGATCGAATTCGGCACTGGTCACCGCGACGCGCGCACCTTCGGGATTGCGCAGCTCGCGCAGGCGCAGATCGATGCGCCAGCCTTCGAAGGCGAGCGTGCTCGCGCCCTCGATCGAGCTTGCCGCCTGCGCTGCGGCCTGGCGGCGCAGCACCGCGTTGATGCGGGCGAGCAGCTCGCGCGGGTTGAAGGGTTTCGGCAGATAGTCGTCCGCGCCCATCTCGAGGCCGACGATGCGGTCGACGTCCTCGCCGCGCGCGGTCAGCATGATGATCGGCGTCTGCGCCTCGGAGCGCACCTTGCGGCACAGGCTGAGACCGTCCTCGCCCGGCAGCATGACGTCGAGGATGATGAGGTCGACGCGGTGATCGGCCATGGCGCGCGACATCTCGCGGCCGTCGCTCACGGCGGTGACGTTGCAGGCGTTGTTGCGCAGGTACTTCGCAATCAACGTCCGGGTTTCGCGGTCGTCCTCGACGACCAGGATGTTGGGATTGGAAATGGCCATGCGCTTTGTTTGTCCAAGATTCGGGCCAAATGGCGAAGATTTTTGTTTCAGATTGTTTCCGCGGCCTTTCTCGCAACACGGGGACACGCCCGGGCAGGGAAGCGGCAAGGTCTCGTTAAGGCGGTTAACCATACCGTGGCGCGGTCACGCAAAGAAACCCCGCAAGACCCACGGAGCCATCATGACTTCGATTTCGGCGGCATCCGCCGGCAGCTACCAGTCGCCCTTGCAGCGGCTGCAGCAGGAATTGCAATCGGAAGTTTCCGCCGGCACGATCTCGTCATCGGACCAGTCCGTGCTCTCGACGGCGCTGACCGACATCGACACCGCGCTCCAGCAGAGCCGGTCGAGCGACCAGTCGAGCGGCACGCGTCCCTCCAAGGAGGACATGCAGTCGAAGATCGACGATCTCATTTCCAGCGAAGTGTCGAACGGGACGCTGACCTCGGACCAGGCCGAGGAGCTGAAGAACGTGTTTCAGTCCGCCTTCGCGAACGGTCCCGGCGATGCCGGCGGACCGCCGCCGGAAGACAGCTCTTCGGATGCATCGTCGACGGACTCGACGAGCAGCAGCTCGACGGACCAGACCACGGCCGAGATCCTCCAGCAGTTCCTGCAGGCGCTGCAGCAGTCGCAATCGTCGAGCTCGTCCTACGGCGCCAACGGCAGCTCATCGAGCAGCTCGAATTTCTCCGCGCTCCTGATCGACTACAAGAGCTGACCTCGCGCGACGCGGGTCGGCGCGGTCCCCGCCGCGATCGTGCTTCACCCAGGGCGCTCGATCGCCGGCGGGGAACCGTGCACCGCAATATGTTCCTGGGTGGCCCCGGAACAAGCTTCGCAGGGCTGCGCGCATCGCGCGACGAAATTGCCGCGCGCACGGAACTGCACGTGAACAGCGCTGTTTTCTCCACACGAGTTTTTGTTGAAGGAGAGGACAACATGCTGACGAAATCTATCGTCGCCGGCCTCGCCGGCACCGCACTACTTGCGACCATCGCGGTTGCGCAATCGCCAACCGCCACCACCGACAAGGCCCCGGCTGCCGCCACCGCGACAACCACGACCGCCTCGGGCGAGTGGCGCGCCTCGAAGATGTCGGGCCTGAAGATCTACAACGAAGCCAACGAGAACATCGGCTCGATCAACGATCTCCTGATGGACAAGAGCGGCGCCATCAAGATCGCCGTGATCGGCGTCGGCGGCTTCCTCGGCATGGGCGAGCATCTGGTCGCCGTGCCGTACGAGAAGTTGAAGTTCGTCAATGAGGCCGTCGCCTACAGCGGCACAGCGGCCACCAGCCCGCCCGGTCGGCCGGCCTCGACCACGACGACGGGCGCTGCGACCGGCACCGACAAGCCTGCGGCGACCACGACATCGTCCGCGTCGAAGTGGTATCCGGACCACGCCGTGTTCAATGCGAGCAAGGACGAGCTGAAGAACATGCCCGAGTTCAAGTACTCGGAGTAGTGGACTTCTAGTCGGCTGAACGAAGCGCGCCTGGTTTTCACCGGGCGTGCTGTCGTGTCGTTTTTCTTTCAGCTCTCCCCTTGATCGGCGGGGCTGTCGCAGGTGGCGTCTTGGTGGCGGCCTGAGCAAGCGCCTCGTCCTTCGAGACGCCCGCTTCGCGGTCTCCTCAGGATGAGGCTGAGCAGCATTGGCCCTGTTGAAATTGCTGCCGCGCACTCCGCCCTCATCCTGAGGGCCTGCCATCGGCGGGCGTCTCGAAGGATGCGCTGCGGGCGAGCTATCCGCCATTCTTCTTCGTTTGCGACGCTATGGCTTGAGCGGGGCTCCCTCTCCCCGCAAGCGGCGCAAGCGGGGAGAGGGAGAAGACTCTCAATGCGTCGCCAGCGGGCAGCCGCCCTTGTCGAGCGGACGGAACGCTTCATCGCCGGGCACGGTGGCGATCAGCTTGTAGAGGTCCCACTCGCCCTTGGAATCCTCGGGCTTCTTCACTTCGAACAGATACATGTCGTGCACCATGCGGCCGTCGATGCGGATCTTGCCGTTCTTCGCAAAGAAGTCGTTGACCGGCATCTTGCGCATCTGCTCCATCACCATCGGGGCCTCGTCGGTCTTGATGGCCTCGATCGCCTTCAGATAGTGCATGGTCGCCGAATAGAGGCCGGCCTGGATCATGGTCGGCATGCGGCCGACCTTCTCGTTGAAGCGCTTGGAGAAGGCGCGCGTCTCCTCGTTCATGTCCCAGTAGAACGCATCGGTGACGATCAGGCCCTGCGTCGCCTTGATGCCGAGCGAGTGCGTGTCGGTGATCTCCTGCAGGAGCGCGATCATCTTCTGGCCGCCCTGGGTCAGGCCAAACTCGGCCGCCTGCTTCAGCGCGTTGGTGGTGTCGCCGCCGGCATTGGCCAGCGCGACCACCTTGGCCTTGGAGGCCTGGGCCTGCAGCAGGAACGAGGAGAAGTCCGACGAGTTGAGGGGATGGCGGACCTCGCCGAGCACCTTGCCGCCGCTTTCCTTGACCACGTTGGCGGCGTCGCGCTGCAGCGCCATGCCGAAGGCGTAGTCGGCGGTGACGAAGAACCAGGTATCCTCGCCGCGCTTGACCATCGCCCTGCCGGCGACGTTCGACAGCGCATAGGTGTCGTAGGTCCAGTGCACCGTGTTGGGCGAGCAGGCGGGGCCCGTGATGTCGGAGGAGCCGCCGCCGGAATTGATGTTGATCCTGTTCTTCTCGCGCGTCAGCGCCGAGATCGGCAGCGCCACCGACGAGGTCGGCACGTCGAAGATCGCGTCGACCTTGTCGTTGTCGTACCAGTTGCGGGCGATGTTGACGCCGACGTCGGGCTTGTTCTGGTGATCGGCGGCGACCACCTGGACCGGCTTGCCCGCCACCTTGGCGCCGTAATCGGCGACCGCCATCTCGACGGCGGCGAGCGAACCCTTGCCGGTCGCGTCCGCATAGAGGCTCGACATGTCCGTGAGCACGCCGATCTTGACGACATCGTCGGAAAATTGTGCCTGCGCGGCGCCGGGCGTCGCGGCGAGCGCGAGACCGGCCACGACGGCGGCGATGAGTTTTTGCATGTTGTTTCTCCCTGTGTGTTGTTGTTCGGGCGTTGTTGCGGGGACTGTTCTAGCTTCTATCGGTCGCGGCAGCTAAGCCCGGGATGCACGGGGAGGGTTGCGAAATAAGTAGGGGGTCTCTCGTCATTCCGGGGCGTGCCCTCTTGGGCGCGAGCTACGATGCGCAATTGCGCATCTGAGAATCCATTCATCCGCCGTCGCTGCGGCCTGATGGATTCCGGGCTCGCGCTACGCGCGCCCCGGAATGACAGTGAGGGCCTCTCAGGCCCCGCCGGCCTTGAGCCGTTCGTTGCGCCGGCGCAAGGCTTCCAGCGTGGCGAGGAGGACGACCGAGACCGTCGTCAGGATGACCGCCGCTGCCGTGATGGTCGGGCTGATGTTCTCGCGGATTCCGCTGAACATCTCGCGCGGCAGGGTGCGCTGCTCGGGACCTGCCATGAACAGGACGATGATCACCTCGTCGAAGCTGGTCGCGAAGGCGAACAGCGCACCCGAGGCGAGGCCGGGCAGGATCAGCGGCAGGATCACGCGGCGGAACGCTTGAAGCGGCGAGGCGCCGAGCGAGGCGGCGGCGCGTGCCAGATTGGTGTCGAAGCTTTGCAGCGTCGCGCCGACCGTGATCACCACGAAGGGGGTCGCCAGCGCGGTGTGGGCCAGGATCAGGCCGAGATAGCTGCCGGTCAGTCCGATCGGCGCGAAGAAGAAATACAGACCCACCGCAGTGATGACACCGGGCACGACGACCGGCGACAGCACGAAAGCCAGCACGAGCGGTTTGAACCGGCTCTTCCACTGCGCCAGCCCCAGCGCGGCCAGCGTGCCGAGCACCATCGACAGCAGCGTCGAGGCGACGCCGATGATCATGCTGTTCTTCAGCGAATTCATCCAGCGCGGCGAATTGATGAAGTCGTCGTACCAGCGCAAGGAGAGGCCCGGCAGCGGATAGGTCAGGTACGAGCCCGAGCTGAAGGACAGCGGCATGATCGCAAGGATGGGCGCGATCAGGAAGATGAACACCAGCGTCGAGATGGCGATGGTTGCGGTCCACGCGATGCGCTGGCTGGGCGTGCGGAGGGAGGAATTGTCGCTCAATTCTTCATCCCTCCCGTGACCTGCTGGCCCTGCACCAGCTTGCCGTAGACGAGGGCGAGCAGAAGCGTGGCCAGCAGCAGCACCGCTCCCAGCGCCGAAGCAAGGCCCCAATTGGCCGTCTCGGTCGTGTAGAGCGCGATGAAGTAGCTGATCATCTGGTCGGCGGCGCCGCCGACGAGCGCCGGTGTGATGTAGTAGCCGAGCGCCAGGATGAAGACGAGCAGGCTTCCGGCGCCGATGCCGGGCAGGGTCTGCGGCAGGTAGATCCGCAGGAAAGCGGTGAGGGGTGGCGCGCCGAGCGAGGCGGCGGCGCGCATGTAAGCGGGCGAGATCGCCTTCATGCTGCTGTACAGCGGCAAGATCATGAACGGCAGGAGCACGTGGGTCATGGCCACGCAGACACCGAAGCGGTTGTAGATCAGGCGCAACGGCTCGTCGATGATGCCGAGCCAGTGCAAGCTGTCGTTGACGACGCCTTTGCTCTGCAACAGGACAATCCAGGCGCAGGTGCGGACCAGAAGCGACGTCCAGAACGGCAGCAGGACGAAGATCATCAGCAGGTTCGACCGGCCCGGCGGCAGTGTCGCCAGCAGATAGGCGACCGGAAAACCGAGGATCAGGCAGAGTGCCGTGACACCGAGGCTGATGAGGAAGGTGCGGGCGAAAATCTCGCGGTAGATGGCCTGATCCGGTGGTGCCGCGACGATCGCGCCGTCCGCGTTCCTGACAAGGTCGAGCGCGGCGAGAAGGTAGAAGCCGGTCATCGGGCCGCTGGCGTTCTTGATCGTCGTCCAGGTGGCGCGTTCGCGCCAGGCTGGATTGATCTTGCCCAGCGTCTCCCTGGCCGTCCGCTGCTCCGGCGCCGCCTTCAGATTGCGTGCCGTGCTGGTCAGGATGGTGCGGAAACCGTTCAGCGCGTAGTTGAGCCGCTTGGCCGCAATCGCAATGGTGCCGGCGGCGCGCGCCGCCAGGATATCGCTTGCCAGTGCCGCGTAGGCCTTCTCGTCCGGCAATTCCTTGCCGTCCCAATTGGCGAGAGCAGCGATGGTTTGCGGCAGAACCTGGCGCACCTCCCTGTCATCGACCGCGCGCCAGAGCATGCCGGCGATGGGCCCGGCGAAGGTGAAGAGCAGGAAGACGAGAAGCGGTGCTACCAGCGCCAATGCCTTGACCTGGCGCGTCCGCTCCGCACGCCTCAATCGGCGCTTGAGCGGCACCTCGGCCTGCGCATTGGCGCCGGTCGGGGATGCGGTTGTCATGGCGTAAGCCTCTTTGACGAGAGGCCTGAGCAAGCGCCTCGTCCTTCGAGACGCCCGCTTCGCGGTCTCCTCAGGATGAGGCTAATCGACAGCGGCGCCTGTAACGTGGTTGCCGCACACTCCGTCCTCATCCTGAGGAGCCCGCCAGAAGCGGGCGTCTCGAAGGATGGCCACAACGAAATGGCTCTCAACGCGCGTCGCACGCCGGTGCTGTCGCTTGCTACTTCGCGGCCCATTTGTTGAAGCGCTCGGTCAGGCGATCGATGTTTTCGAGCCAGAAGGCCACGTTGATCTCGACCGCGTTCTTGATGTTGTCAGGCGCCGTCGGCAGATCCTTCAGAACGGCGGGCGCGAGCCGGCCGGCGGCGTCCTTGTTCGAGGTGCCATAGGCGATGTTCTCCGACAGTTTTGACTGGTTCTCCGCCTTGCCGACGAAGTCGAGGAATTTGTAGGCCGCGTCCTTGTTCGGGCTCCCCTTCAGGATGACCCAGCTGTCGAGGGTGAAGAGCGCGCCGTCCCACACCATGCCGAAGTTCTTCTTCTCGTTCTTGTTCGCGGTGTCGATGCGGCCATTGTAGACCGAGGTCATCGCCACCTCGCCGGAGGCAAGCAATTGCGGCGGCTGGGCGCCGGCCTTCCACCACACGATGTCGCCCTTGATGGTGTCGAGCTTCTTGAATGCGCGCTCGACGCCTTCGTCGGTCGCCAGCACCTTGTAGACGTCCTTCGGCGCGACGCCGTCGGCCATGAGGGCGATCTCCAGCGTGGTCTTCGGGCCCTGGCGCAAGGCGCGCTTGCCGGGAATCTTCTTGGTGTCGAAGAAGTCGGCCCAGCCGCTCGGGGCCTGCTTCAGCTTGTCCTTGTCGTAGCCGAGAACGAAATCGTAGAGGATGGCGCCGACGCCGCAGGGATTGACCGACGGCGGGATATAGGCGGCCTCGCCGCCGATCCTGGAATAATCCAGCTTCTCGAACAGGCCTTCCTCGCAGCCGACCGCGAGTTCGTCGCTCTCGACCTGGACGACGTCCCAGGTCGCGGCGCCTCCCTGCACCTTGGCGCGCAGCACGCCGACGCCGCCGTCCCAGGATTCGTCGTTCATCGCAGCGCCGGACGCCTTCTTGAACGGCTCGAAATACACCTTCTTCTGGGCGTCCTGATATGCGCCGCCCCACGACACGACGGTGAGGTCACGCGCTTCTGCGACCGTAGCCAGCGCAGCGCTGGCGCTCAGTGCCGCGGCGAAACCCAGAGCGATCTTGCCAATCTTGCGCTTCAGCATGGTCCTTGTTCCTTCTTCATCTGGGGTGCGTAGAGGTTGATCGTTGCAGGTTCGGATCAGACCGGATCGAGGGCGAGGCAATCTTCGGGCCGGAATGAGATGAACACGTCTTCGCCAGGTGTGAGACTGTGATGCGCCCCCGGCTGAAGCTTGACCATGAACTCGGCGTTCCCCGCGACCTCGAGCACGGCCAGCGCGTGGTCGCCGAGATAGATGGTGTTCTGCACCCTGGCCGGCAGCCGGTTGGGGCCTTCGCTGGAGGTGCCTTCCGGGACAATCGCGACACGCTCCGGCCGCACCGACAGCGAGGTCGATGCGCCCGCGCCCGAGACATTGACTGCCCGTGCGGTCACGGCGCCGCCACCGGCCAGCACGACGCGGCAAAAGTCCTTGTCGATGGTCTCTACGGTACCGGCCAGCACATTGTTCTCGCCGATGAAGTGGGCGACGAAACTGTTCACCGGATGCTCATACAGCGCGTCGGGCCTGTCGATCTGCTGCACGATGCCGTCGTTGAACACGGCGATGCGGTCCGACATGGTGAGCGCTTCACTCTGGTCGTGGGTGACGTAGACGATCGTGATGCCCATCGTCTCGTGCAACTGCTTGATCTCCAGCTGCATCTGCTCCCGCAGGCGCTTGTCCAGGGCGCCCAGGGGCTCGTCCATCAGCACGAGTTGTGGATTGAAGACCAGCGCGCGGGCCAGCGCCACGCGCTGCTGCTGACCGCCGGACAGCTGCCCCGGCCGCCGGTGCGCAAAAGTTTCCATCTTGATCATGCGCAGCGCCGCGCTGACGCGCTCCTGCACGTCCGCCTTGTTCGTTTTGCGAACGGATAGCGGGAAGGCGATATTCTCCGCGATCGTCAGGTGCGGAAACAGGGCGTAGTTCTGGAACACCATGCCGATGTCGCGCCTGTGCGGCGGCACGTTCTTGATCGGCCGGTCCGCGAGGTAGATCTCGCCATGGGTCGGAACCTCGAAGCCGGCCAGCATCATCAGCGTGGTCGTCTTGCCCGAGCCCGACGGGCCGAGCAGGGTGATGAACTCGCCCTTCCTGATGTCGAGATCGAGGTTCTTCACCACGAGGTGCTCGCCATCATAGGTCTTCTGTATGCCTGAAAAGCGCACCAGCGCCGGCGCGGCTGTGACCATGCCGGCTTCCATGTTTGTCCTCGCGTTGTCCCCTACAGTGCCGTGCGAGATTAGCATCCTGCGGCGAGAATGCCAGCGGCGCAAGCGACGGGGACGTGTGCGGTCCGGTGAGCGGGGCGCGCTACATCCCCGACAGCTTGGTCACGGACACATTGAGCGTTCCGCCGGCTTCCGCGACCACGCGCAGCGTCTTGGAGTCGAAGGCGATGTCGGCGAGCGTCAGGCTGTCGATCTTGGCGTCGACCTTGAGGCCGTCCTCGCTCTTCTGGTAGTCGGCGATCGCGGCCGCGATTTTCTCGCGCGCGTTGGCGGCGATCGGCTTCAGGTCGAGCGTTGCCTTCTGCACCAGCGCCTGCTGCATTTGCGGCACGACCGCGCGCGCCGCCGCTCCCAGGAGGCCGAAGGCCGCTTCCGACTCGACCGCGAGCTGGATGTCGGCGAGCCGCAGCGTCTGCTGCGCCTGGTCGAGCATCGGCCGGCCCCAGATGTGGACGGTCGCCTCCGCGCCGAGACCGAGCCAGCTCTTCTTTTCCTTGGCGCGCACCAAGAGAGAGATCAGCAGCCGGTCGCCCGACGGGATCACGTTGACGCTCTTGACGGTGACGTCGACCGGGCCCGAGCCGTCCTCGGGATAGGTGTGGCCGACCATCTGCGCCGCGATCAGCTTGTTGATCTCGGTGAAGGGCACGTCGATCGGCACGCCGATGTTCACGCCGGTGCCGGTCGGCGGCACGATCGAGATTTTGTCGGGGAACGGGCACTCCGGCTTGGTCTGCGCCGAGGTCACGCGCGTCTCGGCTTCGAGGCCGAGCAGCAGCGTCACCGCCTGCGCGTCGACGCGCGGCTGCGCTGCGATGGCGCGGATCGGCTTCATCTCCAGCCACAGCGGCGGCAACGAAGCCGAGGCGCCCGAGCCTTGCAGCGGGATCGAGCGGCAGGCCTTGGCCCATTGCACCCTGGCATTCTCCCGCAGCGAGGGATCATTGCGGATGCGCTCGGAGACGATGTTGATCTGCTCGCCGACATTCTTGTCGATCAGCGGCTTCACTTGCGCCGGCACGTTGACCTTGGCGCCGGAGACATTGAGGTTGGTGTCGCCGAGATTGACCTGGGCGCCGAGATTGGGCTCGAGATGCCAGTTCGCCGCGAGCTTCGGCCGCGAGGTGACGATGACGTTGCCCTTGATCTCGGCGCTGGCATTCAGGTTCTTGATGTTGACCGCGCCGATCCGTTTCGCCGCATCACCGCCGAGCACGCCGCCGAGCGCGTCACCGAGCGCACCGGTGGCTTTCGAGGACAGCGAGCCGGTCACGTTGAGCTTGCCGGTGAGCGGCGTCGAGATCGTCAGCACGTCCTTGTCGCCGGTGGCCGCCATCGGTCCGCGCACGGCGGTCCAGCCGATATCGGCGTTCTCCAGGATCTGCGAGATCGGGTTGTCGGCCTTGCCGGCGAAATTGCGCGGCGCGGCCTTCTCGGCCTGCTCGCGGATCGCCGACAGCGCGATGGCGACCGGCGCGATCACGATCGAATTCTTCGAAGCCGGCGGCAGCGGCGGCAGTTGCGCGACCGGCGGCGCGGAATTCGTCGCGCGCGGCGACAGAAGGTCCATCGCCTTCAGGCTGATGAAGAAGGACGCCGCGAGCACCGCGACGGCGATCAGGATAGTCTTCAGATTCAACGTCAGTCGCATCAATCCCCCAAGCCGCCCAGGTGGGGATTTTACAGGGCGGGCGAGGAGGGCGCTAGAGCGCACCGATGGGGTGGAATTGGGGCGGATGTGTTAACGGCAGCGACGACGCCGTTGCCGCGCATTGCGGCGCTAGCCGCGCCGGGGACGGCGGACCGCTCTCACATTGCCGCGATCTCCGCCGCCGCAGTAGAAGCGGTCGCCGCCGTCGGATTCCAGGCCCGAGACCATCGTCCCTGCGGGCAGGTCGAGCTGCTCCAGCACCTTGCCCGTATCAGGGTCGACTCGCCTGATGTCGCTGTCCTCGCCTTCCCAGGTGCCATGCCAGAGCTCGCCGTCGACCCACGTGACGCCGGTGACGAAGCGCTTGCTCTCGATGGTGCGGAGAACCTTCCCTGTGGCCGGATCGATCTGATGGATCTTGCGTTCCCGGTATTGACCGACCCAGAGTGAGCCCTCCGCCCAGGCCAAACCTGAATCGCCACCGCCGCCGGGCGCGGGGATGGTGGAGATCACCTTGCCGGTGGCCGCGTCGATCTTCTGAATGCGGTCCTCGGCGATCTGGAACAGGTGCCGGCCGTCGAACGCCGTCCCAGCATGTGCGGCGACGTCGATGGAGCGCGCGATTTTGCCGCTGGACGGATCGACCGCATTCAGCTTGTCGCCGGATGCGAACCAGACATGGGTGCCGTCATAGGTGACGCCATGCACGGCCTCGACGCCGGCAAAGGGTCCGTATTCCCTGACGATCTCGGCAGCTGAACGCTTCATATGCTTGATCCCTGTGATGTGATCCACCTTACGTCTTCAGCAGCGGCGTGGGGAGTAACAAGCCTGTCGGGAAACCCGGGACGGGCGGCGTCATCCAGCGGCGCGCGCGTCCGTGTCCGAAGCTCTGGATCTTGTTCGACCGCGCCAGCTCATCGAGGGCCCGCTGCACGGTGCGCGGGCTGATCCCAAGCGCAAGGGCGAGGGCGGAGCTCGACCACGGCTCGCCGTCGGTAAGCAAGGCGAGCACGGCGGCGTGCTTCTCCTCCACGGGCCGCGCCAGCACGAGGACGTCGCGCGTCTTCCGCGGCGCCAGCACGAAACCCTGCCTGGTCGCGCTGATGTCGGCCAACGGCTCGAGCTGGGTGCGGAGTCGCCCGATCTCGACGCGCAATCGCGCGCGGTGCGATTCATCGACGTGCCTTGCCTGAAACGCACCCGATATCAACCTCTCTCGCGCGACATCCGCGGGCCATGCCTGCGCCAGAAGGCGCGCGAGCGCGAACAGCACCGGCCGCGTGCCGAGCGACACGACAACGCCTTGCCTGCGCACGACATGATGGAAGGTGTCCACGACGAGCGCCGTCGAGCTCGCCAGCCTTTCGACCTCTCCGAGCAACAACGGGTGCTCCTCGCCGCGGGCGATCAGGCGCGCCGCCGGCGTGTCGAGGATGAGGGTCGCGCTGTCGACCTCGGCCATCAGCGCCGGGATTCCTGCTTGCCGCGCTGCGCGAGCTGCGCGGTCGAGCGCCACGCGCGCATCCGTCGTTCTGAGCCGTCTGATGGCGATGCCGGCGACCACGAGCTCGCGGACGACCTGGGAGGCGGCCGGGAGCGGTGCACTGCCGAGCCCCGCCAGCGTGAGCTCGGCGTCGTCGAGCCGTCCGAGCAGGAGAAGGCGTCGTGCCTCGATGTGACCGGCATGCGCGGCATTGGCGAGATCGCCGTGCCTTTCGAGTGTCGCCCGCGCGGCCGCGAGCGCATTTGGCGGCCATCCCAAATCGCGCGAGACGAGGGCGATCTCGGCTTCGGCCACCACGCATCTTGCGCGCGCCACCGCTTCGCGTGGACCGAAGGCGCGCGCAGCGCTGCGCAGCAGCGCCTTGGCCTTGGCGAGATCGCCGAGCTGCGCCATCGCGATGCCGCGCAGTGCCAGCGACGGCGCATCGTTGCGCAGCGCCACGCGGTTCAGCGCGCCGAGGGGATCGCCGGCCTCCAGCGCCCGCGCGGCGGCCGTGATCAGCGACTCCATGTCAATCCCGCCACACTTGTTACTCCCACCGCGCAACCGGTTGGTGCCAGAAATCGTTGGCAGGACATCAAGCAAGAGCTTCGGAGAGTCATAATGACATCAGCAGAAAAAGCAGGAACCAACGGACAGGCCGCCATGCACACACCGCCGGTGGTGTCGCCGCAGGACTGGGAGGCCGCCCGGCAGCAACTGCTCGTGAAGGAAAAGGCGCATACCCGTGCCCGCGACGCCCTGGCCGCCGAGCGCCGGCGCATGCCATGGATGGAAGTTGCCAAAACCTATGCGTTCGAGGGGCCCGGCGGCAAGGTCAGTCTGGCTGATCTGTTCCAGGGCCGGCGGCAGTTGATCGTCTACCGCGCCTTCTTCGAACCGGGCGTGTTCGGCTGGCCCGATCATGCCTGCCGCGGCTGCTCCATGGTCGCCGACCAGGTCGCTCATGTCTCGCACTTGAACGCCCGCGACACCACGCTGGTGTTCGCTTCGCGCGCGCCGCAGGCCGACATCATCAGGCTGAAGAAGCGGATGGGCTGGACCATGCCCTGGGTGACCATCACTGACAGTTTCGATGCCGATTTCGGCGTGGACGAATGGCACGGCACCAACGTGTTCTACCGCGACGGCAACCGCATCTTCCGCACCTATTTCGTCAAGAGCCGCGGCGACGAGCAGATGGGCGGCACCTGGAACTATCTCGACATCACCCCGCTCGGCCGCCAGGAGGTCTGGGAGGACTCCCCGAAGGGCTATCCGCAGACGCCGACCTACAAATGGTGGAACTGGCACGACAGCTACACCGAAGGCGCCGCACCGGACAAGAAATGGGTCGAGATCTCGGACGCCGGCGAGAAGGCGTTTCGCCAGGAGGCGGCGGCAGGTCGTGACTAGTCCCGTCAGCGCAACTGCGCCCGCCAGCGGCGATGGCGTGATGGCCGCGCGCCATCTCGCCAGATGGCTGGCTCTGGCGGCCACGCCGACCTTCGTGGTCATGGCCGTGCTGACGGCCGTGATCAGTGGCGGCCCGGCGGACATGCTGTGCGGCGCCGGGCAGGGATCTCTGCTCGGCGGCATGGTGCCGATGTATCTCCTGATGAGCGCGTTTCATTCGGCGGCGTGGCTGAGGCTGATCTCGGAGCGGGAGGGGCGGCCGTGTCGTCCGTCCGTGTGAACGCCTCGTCCTTCTAGACGACCGCTTCGCGGTCTCCTCAGAGCGTGAGATTCTTTTGGTAGGGATCAGTATTTGCCACGGCGGCGATGCTGTGATTCGCTGGAGTTGCGCGCGAAGCAGGGGCTGAC
>NZ_JACIHE010000008.1 GCF_014198245.1 Bradyrhizobium sp. cir1 | reverse complement strand
CGGGCAACCCCTCGAACAATCGCTCGTCAGCCATCGTCAGCCCCTGCTTCGCGCGCAACTCCAGCGAATCACAGCATCGCCGCCGTGGCAAATACCGATCCCTACCAAAAGAATCTCACGCTCTGAGGAGACCGCTGGAAGCGGTCGTCTCGAAGGACGAGGCGCTTGCTCAGGCCGCCACCAAGACCCCATCTGCGATAGTCCTACAGACACAGGGAAGGAATCCCCGACGCGCTTCTGCCGTTGTCTCAGCATGACTGCGCCGCGTTCGTCGCGAGAAGACCGCGGCGCGTTCTTGAGGATCATGCGCTAGAGGTAGGTTACGGGATCGAGGCGACGGACAGCTCCGAGTTTGGCGTCGAGCCACTCGAAAATGAAGTCGTCGGCCGTGATGAAATTCTCGACCTCGCCGAGAGGATACGGGATGCGGTTAGGCACGACGACCGAGCAGTCGGCTCCGGCCTGACGATAGCCGGCTTGCAGCTCGAGAGCCTCCCGTTCGCGCACCATCGAGCGGCTCCCGACCACCATGAGAAGCGGGCAGGCCATTCGGCGCGGTGACGGCAATGGATGCATTGAGGCTCCGCCCTCGTCGACCTGCTCAACGCCTGTCATCCAATGAACCGATGCTTGGCGCGTGACCGACCGCAAAAGACCGCCGTCGCACACGGCGGCGGCTATCCTGCGATCCGAGAGGACGAGGCGGGAGGCATGACTGGCGCCCGCCCCTTCGCCGTAGATCGCTATCCGCTGCGAGTCGACATCCGGGCGAGCCTCCAGATAGTCCAGCCAGCATTGGAGGATATGCTCCTGTTTGAGCGGGCGACGAACAGGCGAATTGCCGGCATCGATGAGCAGAAGTGACATGTTCCGGCGCAGCGAGGCGGGCAAGAGCCTGCTCATCATCGAGGCCAGGGTGGTGTCCTCGTCTGCGATGCAGATCACCGCGGGCGCGGATGGCCCGTGACGGAGCGCCGGCAGGAAGAAGCCGGTCAACGCTCCCTGATCGAAGCCATCAATCTCCACGCGCTCGATCGCTTGAGCAGCATCGTCCGCGAAGCTCCTCAGGCTGGTACCGACCTTGTCCGCGAAGTCGGTGCTCGCGAGATCTTCCGGACAAGACAGGCTTCGCGCGACCTCGAACGCCATCAGCGCGCACATCCACGCTTCGCGCGCCATCCGGCCGGCACCATCTGCGCGCGCGGATTCGGCGGAGCTCCGATAGTCTTCCGCGAGCCTCAACCAGTCTGAAACCCACAGATGCCTGTGCGCCTCACGCGCAAGCTCCGCGACAGACAGGCTTTCGAAAAATTCGGACGCGCGCTTTCGCAAGCGTACCAGGCTTCCACCGGCTCCATCGCTGGAGCCGTGAGGCCAATGATAACCTTCCATATCTTTCCCCGAACGGCGCGTCAGCAGTTGGCCAGGTTTGCCGGATGCGCTGTCAGGGCAACGCTGTGCACGCCTGCTCGATGCGATCCCAGGCGTACCTGGTCGCGTACATCGCCCTTGCATCTGCTGATGCTATCGGCCTCGTCGATCTGTTTCGCCGCCATTCCGCGCAGGGACACGACACCATGCCCCGCGCGGGATCGCGCATTTGGCGCAGCGAGACCCCATCCGATGTTCGTTTCGTCTTCGCTTCGCACGGTCGAGGGCACTGGACCACACGGTGTATCGCCCCCATCAGCCGGTCTCAACACAAGTTGCACGCCGGCTCCAACTCAATCGTCACGTCTCAGCTCCATTGCTGACATACAGTTATGGCCCCGCGCCACTTTGCCATTTTTACCGTCCTGCGTTTGCAGTTTTTTGTTGCGGCTGACGACTAAAAATTGGCTGCCATTTGATGACAGAAGAGGCATGAGCAGTATCGGCCTCTCATGAACGTCTTATGGCGCATCCGGCGCGCCGCCAATCACCGCAGCAATGAATGACGCGGTCGATTGCCGCTTCATCGACGAGACGACTCCCGCCCCAGCTCATTCGCGCACCGCTTGGCGGCGTACGATCGCCTCTCCCTGATGAGCCGGACGAGACATGCATTCCGGGCTTCGGGAAATGACTTGTTTCAAGCCAACGAACGGATCTGCAGCCCCCTGGTCGGACGGGATCCGTCACATTTCGGTCGCCACGGCACGACCCGGTGCCCGCCCTTCTGCATCTTGTATGCATTATCCCAGTTGCCATCGCAGGCCACTTCGCTTTACATGCCCGGCAAATGCCCCCTCGGACGACGGCCGGGGCGCAAAAAATCACGTGACATTCCAAGGGACGAAACATGGCGCGTAACATTCTGATTCTCGGGGCTTCCTACGGCTCCCTGCTGGGCACGAAGCTGCTGATGGCGGGGCACAATGTGACCCTGGTCTGCCGCGCCAAGACCGCAGAGCCCATCAACCGCGACGGTACCGAGGTGCGCATCAAGTTGCGCGACGAGGCCGTGCACCGGGCGATCTTCTCGCGCGACCTGCCCGGCAAGCTCGATGCGGTGACGCCGGCCGATGTCGATCTCTCCCGTTACGATCTGGTCGGCCTTGCGATGCAGGAGCCGCAATACACCAACCACACGGTGCGCGTCCTCATGGTCAAGATCGCCGCGGCGAAGCTGCCGTGCCTGTCGATCATGAACATGCCGCCGCTGCCTTATCTGAAGCGGATTCCGGCGCTCGCCGACATGGATCTCGAGGAGGCCTACACCAATGCGCAGGTATGGGAACGGTTCGAGCCGGGACTGGTGACGCTGTGCTCGCCCGACCCGCAGGCCTTCCGCCCGCCGGAGGAAGCCGCGAACGTGCTTCACGTCGGCCTGCCCACCAACTTCAAGGCATCGGTCTTCGCGGACGAGAAGCACAACAAGCTGTTGCGCGAGCTCGAAGCCGACATCGACGCGGTGACGCTCGACGGCCACGACGTGCCGGTGAAGCTGAAGGTGTTCGATTCCCTGTTCGTGCCGCTGGCGAAATGGTCGATGCTGCTCACCGGCAATTACCGCTGCATCACCCCGCACGAGCCGCAATCGATCCGCGACGCCGTGCATGGCGATCTCAAGCGCTCGCAGACGATCTACGACCATGTCGACGCCGTCGCCCGCCGCCTCGGCGCCGATCCGCAGGACCAGGTGCCGTTCGCGAAATATGCCAAGGCTGCGGAAAGCCTGCTCAAGCCGTCCTCGGCCGCGCGCGCGGTCGCGAGCGGCGCGCCCTTCATCGAGCGCGTCGACCTCCTGGTGAAGTTGATCTCGCATCAGCTCGGCGTACCCAATGCCGAGATCGACCGCACGGTGGAGACCGTCGACCTGAAGCTGAACGAGAAGATCGTGCAGGGCGGATCCGGCGCACAGTGACGGGTGCGTTGGCGGCAATCGCTAGGTCAAGGTCTGTTCCGATCGCGGATCGATCAATCGTGTCCTGTTCCTGGCCTCCGTCAGGAACAGGCGGACCTCCGCACGAACGGCATCCTGGTGTCCGACCAGGAGGTGCCCGCCCGTGTCGTAGATGACCAGCTTTGCGTCCCCTATTCCGGCGGCTGCAAATTGAGCGGCCGGTAACGTGTTGAACCCGTCGTCCCGAGCGGAGATGATCAGGGTTGGCGCGAGTATTCTGTCCAGAGCCTGTTCCTTCAGTTGCGCGACGCTGTCGACATTGATCCCGGGAAAGCGCAACGACAAAGGCTCGATCGACCTGATGATGCTCATGACACGGTCCTGATCGGCCTTCGAGGACGCCGCGACCAAATCCGGCCGGACGCCAACAAACCGGATCAGCACGGACGGCGCCAGCCTCTCGATGAGCCACCACACGAAATCCGCCCCTCGATTGACCAGCCAGAATGTGAATTTGCTCCCGCGCGCTACGTCGATCGAAACCGGACTGGTTGGAGAATACGTTCCCGGGCTGATCAGGATCAGCGCAGCGACCTTGCTCGGGTGTCGCACTGCAAGTTCGATCGCAGAGCGCGCCCCTGCCGAGATGCCGACAACGATTGCCGACGAGATATTCAGCGCGGACAGAAGCGCGTCATGAGCGTCGGCTTGGGCCGAAGCGGATGCATCGTGCGGCACAGGCGTGCGCAGATAACCAAATCGGGAGGGTGCGATGACCCGAAAGCCCTCATCCACGAGATCCGCCGCATTCGCCAGCCCCTGGTCGAAGCCGCCGCCGGCCCCGTGGATGGACAGCAGCGGGGCGCCGACGCCGTTGTCGGCATATTCGATCTGTCCCGCTCGCGTATCGGCAATGAGGCTGCCGGCTCGGACCGCTGTGCGTGCACGATCAAGCTCCTGCCGATAGAAGAACGCAATTGCGCCGAGCAATCCACCGGCGACAACAGACATTGTCAGCAGCACGAATCCGGATTGGCTCATGGGGCCTGATTCCGACCAGCAGCGCGCCAATGTCTCACGCGATCACCTGCGCCACGGGGCGACGCAACGACTTCGGCAGCTCCGGCCCCGTGCCGAAGCGCACCACGAGGTCGGGCAGGCGCGCGCCGAGGTCGAGATAAGTCGCAAGCTGCGCACGAAGGCGTGGAACCTCGACCGGCTGGTTGACGAAGGCGTATTTGAGACCCAGCGACGTCGCCAGCAAGGCGAAGCGCTGGCAGGCGCGGCCGACCTCGACCCAATGCGCTGCGTCATCATGCTCGGCGACGAACACGGCAAGACCGGCGGAGCTTCCGATGCTGGCGCGATATTTGTCATTCTCTCCACGTTCCGTGAACACGAATGGGAGCAGCGGTCGCGCCAGCCACCGCGGCAGGGCCGGATTGCCTGACGTGCGCGAGAACAGTCCATCCATCGTTGCCACTGCCTCACCCTCGTTGAAGCGCATCCAGGCCTTGAGCTCCTCCATGAACCTCTGGTCGCGCATTTGCGTCGTGTTGCCCTCAACCACGTAGTCCGTGATCGCCGCCATCTGCTTGCGGTCGGTGATGAGGAGGATCGCAACGCCCTCGCCGGTGCCTGCTCGCTCGAGCTCGCGCAGCAGATCATTCGCAACGGGCCTGCCGTCGTAAACTGCGCGCGTCGACTGCCGGCGCGGGATTGCGGCGAGCAGCGGCGATTGCTGCACGGAAGCGTTTTCGAGGTCCGCCGTGATGGCACTACCTTCGAAGCGCAGCGTGGGCCGCAGACCCAGGGCGAGGGCCGCATGGGTCAGGTTCTCGGCCGCGCATCCTAGACTGACGAAGAGATGATGATCGTTCGGGTCGACCGCAGGACAGCGGCGCAAGAGGTCCGGCGCGATAGCCATGCTTCGCGGCCCCAAGGTGAAGCGCCACGGCTGGGTGTTATGGCTGTTGGCGGCCAGCGTCGCATAGCGGACGATTTCCTCGAAGCCACCCTCGGTGCGCAATGGCGCCCAGGTGGCGCGCACCGCGTCCTCGTAAGTCGCGGCCGTCGCCGCGAACGATTGCTGCGGCCGCATCACGGCCGCACAGGCCAGCCCCGCCATGACGCTTCGCCGATTGACCATAACAGCTGATGCCTCCACGACGGGCCGAGACTGCGATGGACGACGCGCCTCCGCCTTGACATCCCGCAAGCCTTCACGCGCTCAGGAATGATTGAAGCCAGATCAGGCCGGTGACGGCGACGAGCGTGACCGCGCCGGTTCGGCTGATCAGCTCGGGACGCCCGAGACGACGGGCCCCGCGGCCCAGTGTGGCGCCGAGCGTCACCCAGGCGCCGCCCGCCATCACGATCAGAAACGCAATCACACCGAGCCGGGGCAACAGCCCGGACAGTCCGGCCTGCAGCGGCAGCAGCAGGAAGGCGAACACCATCGCCTTCGGATTGAGCAGCGTGGTGAGCAGCACCTGACGGAACGTCACCACCGCGCCGTGGCGCAGCTCGCGTGCGTTGACGCGCCAGAGCATGACGGCAAGGCCGAGGATGTAGACACTGACGGCGATGCGGAGCACGAGAGCCGCAAGCGGGATGTCGCTCACGATCGGCCCGAGCGCCAGCCGCAGCAGCGCGATCGCCGCGAGATAGCCGCACAGCTCCGCCGCCAGCAGATGGAGCGAGCGCGCAATGCCGATCCCTGCCCCCGATGTCGCAAGCAAGGTGTTGGTCGGTCCCGGCATGGCGAGAAGAAAACAGGCCGCCGTGAAGAAGGTCAGAAAGCTCATGCCCTCGGCTAGCAGGCAACGCGCCGGCAGGCCTTGATCTGGGTCATGCGAAGACAGGGGGTCCCTGTCGTCCGACGGCAGGCAGTTCCCGGTGTGCTGCAGCAGCAACGCGGCGTGACGTCGTTGTCCACCGCTCCTCAATCACGCAAACGTGTCGCCTCACGCGGCGCGAGCGCACGCAGCGCAGCTATCACGACTGCGTGACGAGGATGCGTGTCGCGCCTCCTCTCCGGACGCTGCGGACGCCGAAATGCCCGCGCTTGAGGGCGAATTGGACCGGTCGCTCGCGTTTTGTGTTTGCGAACCACTTCGCAGGCGACCCTGATTGCCATGCGTGATCCCGCATTTGCGCAAGTGCTGCATGCGTGCATGTCGGGCCCGGCTTGTTGTTCGGCAAAAAGGAGAAAGATAGCTTTGTGAGTAAGTCATTATCTTTACAACCGGCAACTCACCGCCGCTCCCCGGCACCGGCCTGCGGTGCCGGCGTTCGGAACCGGACGACAACAACAAGAAAAGGCGATGGACCAGGCGATGCTGAGCGTCGTCCGCGCGGTGGAAGCGGGCGCGACGACGATGAAGGGCGTAATCGACGCCACCGGGCTCTCCCGTCTCAAGATCGAACGTGCGCTGACCGCGCTGGAGAAGCAGAAGCTGCTGGTCCGCGACGGCCAGGGCTTTCGGGCGACCGGCCTGCCGAAGACGGCGCGTCCCACCCGGCAATGCGGCGAGTGCAACGCCTGCTGCGACATCCTCGAAGTGGCCGGCGTCGACAAGCCCGTGAACCAGCTGTGCCGGCATTGGCAGACGGGCACGGGATGCACCATCTATGAGCGCCGTCCGCAGATGTGCCGGTCGTTCGTCTGCGCCTGGCTCCAGGGCCATCTCGACGACGACTGGTTCCCGGCGAAGTCGGGCATCGTGGTGCATTTCAGCCAGGACGCCGTCAACGTCACCGTCGACGACGATTGCCCCGATCGCTGGCGTGAGGAGCCCTATTTCAGCAAGCTCGCCGAATGGTCGCTGAACGGGATCAGGCGGATCGGAAATCGCGGCTATGCGACCCTGATTGTCTCCGGCACTGAGCGATTCCTGCTGCTCGGACGCACCGTCGTTCCCGAGCCGACATTGTTCGGAACGGCGTTCCTGCCGCTCACCGCCGACACGTTCCGGTTCTGGCGGGCGCGGTCGGCCGAGCATTTGCAGCGGCTGCACGCGCGCATCGCCGAGATCGAGCGGATCAGGCAGGAGTTCGGCTCCTGCGCGATCCCGGCGGACGAGGACGACGATCCGCAAGCTCCCTACCGGCCCGCACTGCTACGGCTCTCGAATCACGCCTGAACGCCGTCGTGGGCAACGCGGCCCGATTCGCGCCGGAGCGCTCGACGCGCCGCGGCAGGATTGATAAGCCCCTGTCCGCGGATGATGGGGACTTGAGTCGGGGACATGACGGTTGCGATCGAGATGGGGCAGACCACGGCCGGTGCCGCGGCGGCCATGGACCTCGAGGAACTGCTGGCGACCCGTCTCCTGGTGCAGGGCAATTCGGGCTCCGGCAAGTCGCACCTGCTGCGGCGCCTCCTGGAGCAGAGCGCGCCCTGGGTGCAGCAGGCCATCATCGATCCTGAAGGCGATTTCGTCACGCTGGCCGAGCGCTTCGGCCATCTCGTGATCGACGCCGAGGACCACACCGAGCGCGGCCTTCAGGTCGCCGGCGAACGCGCGCGGCTGCATCGCGTCTCCACCGTGCTCAATCTCGAAGGGCTCGACGCCGAGAACCAGATGCGGCGCGCCGCGGCGTTCCTCGGCGGGATGTTCGATGTCGACCGAGACCATTGGTACCCGATGCTGGTGGTGGTCGACGAGGCGCAGCTGTTCGCGCCGGCGGTGGCGGGCGAAGTCTCGGACGAGGCGCGCAAGCTGTCGCTCGGTGCCATGACCAATTTGATGTGCCGCGGCCGCAAGCGCGGGCTCGCCGGCATCATCGCGACCCAGCGCCTGGCCAAGCTCGCCAAGAACGTCGCGGCGGAAGCCTCGAATTTTCTGATGGGCCGCACGTTCCTCGACATCGACATGGCGCGCGCCGCCGATTTGCTCGGCATGGAGCGGCGGCAGGCCGAAGCCTTTCGCGATCTCGAGCGTGGCCAGTTCATGGCGCTGGGACCTGCGCTGTCGCGCCGTCCGCTGCGCCTGAACATCGGCGCAACCGCGACCTCCCCGCGCAATTCCACGCCGCGGCTGATGCCGCTGCCGGAAGCGACGCTCGAGGATGCGCGCGCGGTTATCCTGGCGGCGCCGCCGCCCGATGCGAGCCGGCCGCAGCGCCGGCCGGCGCCGGATCTGCTCGAGCAGCTTCGCGCCGCGAAGGCCGCCGCCGTGCCGGAAGCGCGCGCGGAGCCGATCGAAGTGCCCGTCAGCGCCGAAGAGCTCGCCGAGCGGCGCGAGCGCGTCGATCGCACGCTTAGGGCCGTGCTCGCCGAGCCCGACGCCGGCTTCCGCGCCATCGGCGTGCTGTATCAGGAATTCGTGGTCCGCTGCCGCATCGAGGGCTTAGGGGCGGCGGTGCCCGACCTCAACGAATTCCGCCGCATGCTGACGCATGCGCGCGCTGGCGTCGGCACCGATCTCGCCGAAGACGACGCCTGGCAGGACGTGTCGCTGCGCGCCTCGATCCTGCCCGACGACATGCAGGGCGTGTTCATGATGATCGCGCGCGCGGCCAAGGAGGGCTGGCCCTGCCCCGGCGATGCCGCGATCGCGCGGGCCTATGGCTCGCATTCGCTGCGCCGCGCGCAGCGCCTGCTCGGCTATATGGAGGAGCAGGGCCTCATCGTCTGCCAGCTCGACGGCGGCGGACGCCGGATCGTGACGCTGGTGGAGCTCGCCTGGGCGACCGCGCCGGGCGATCCCAATGGCGACGATCTGCCGGCGGAGACGGTGCAGAGCGCGGCCTCGGCCTGAAGCACTACGCCGCTTCAGAACCGCCGAGATAGGCGTCGCGCACCCGCGGATCGTCCTTCAGCGCGCGCGCCGGGCCCGACAGCACGATCTTGCCGGTCTGCAGCACATAGGCTTCGTGCGCGATCTCGAGCGCAAGGCTGGCGTTCTGCTCGACCATGAAGACCGAGACGCCTTCCTGGTTGATGGCGCGGATCAGCTCCAGGACGCGATCGACATAGAGCGGCGACAGGCCCATGGTCGGCTCGTCCATCACGATCATCCGGGGACGGCTCATCAGCGCGCGCGCCATCGCCACCATCTGCTGCTCGCCGCCGGAGAGCGAGCCGGCACGCTGCGACAGCCGCTGGCCGAGTTTCGGGAACAGCGTCAGCATCCTGTCGAGATCCTGCGCCACCGCATCGCGGTCGTTGCGCACGAAGGCGCCCATCAAAATGTTCTCGCGCACGCTCATGTCCGCGAACAGCCGCCGCGCCTCCGGTACCGAGGCGATGCCGCGACGAACGATCTGCGGCGTGGAGAGGCCGATCAGCGAGGCGCCGTCGAACGTCACCTCGCCCGAGCGTGGCTTCACCAGTCCCAAAATGATCTTCATCGTCGTCGACTTGCCGCTGGCATTGCCGCCGAGCAGGCAGACGATATAGCCGCGCGCGACCGTGATCGACAGGTCGAAATGCACCTGGGCCTGGCCGTAGAAGGTGTTGACGTTGGAGAGCGCCAGAAGCGGTTCAGGTGTGCTCGTCGTCATGCCGCGCTCTCCTGCTCCGTCATGCCCGACAGGCCGTGGCCGAGATAGGCCTCGATCACCTTGGGGTCGGTTCGCACCTCCTCGCCCGGCCCTTCCGCGATCTTCTTGCCCTCGTCCATGACGATGACGCGGTCGGACAGGCGCATCACCATCTCCAGCTTGTGCTCGATCAGGAGGATGGTCAGCCCTTCCGCCTTCAGCTCGGCGACGAGCACCTGCATCTCCGCAGTCTCGGTCGGGTTCATGCCGGCGGTCGGCTCGTCCAGCAGCAAGAGGCGCGGCTTCAGCGCCAGAGCGCGGGCGATCTCGACGCGGCGCCGGTTGGCGTAGGACAGGCTATAGGCGGGCTGGTCGATCCGCGGCAGCAGCCGCTCGCCGAAGCGCGCGAGAATGGCTTTCACGTCCTCGCGCAGCCTCTCCTCTTCCGCCTTGACGCTTGCCGGGCGAAGCAGCGCCAAGCCGAGTTCGAGCAGCGGGCCAATCACCGGCACCGCCGGCTTCACGGCGCGCAGCCGCGTGTGGGCGCCGATCAGGACATTGTCCATCACGCTGAGGTTGCCGAAGACGCGGCCGAGCTGGAAGGTGCGCGCGATGCCTTCGGCCGCAAGCCGTTCCGGCGACAGGCCGGTGATGTCGTGGCCTTCGAAACGAACCGTGCCGGCATCGGGCCGATCAAGTCCGGTCACGAGATTGAACAGCGTCGTCTTGCCGGCGCCGTTCGGGCCGATGATGCTGATGAGCTCGCCCCTGGCGAGATCGAGATCGATGGCGTCGACCGCGGTGAGGCCGCCGAAACGGCGCGTCAGGCCACGCAGGGACAGCATGGGATTGTGCTGCTCCGCCATCAGATCGTCCCCAACAGGCCCTGCGGCCTGAACCGCACCAGCAGCAAGAGCACGATGCCGTAGATCAGGATGCGATACTCCGCCGCGATCCGGAAGACCTCGGGCAGGCCGACCAGCGCCACCGACCCGAGAATCGCGCCGACCACGTTGCCGAGGCCGCCGAGAATGACGACCGTCAGCGCCAGGATGGATTGCTGCGTGTTGAAGGTCTCGTGGTTGATGTAGGAATAAAGATGCGCGGCGATGCCGCCGCTGACGCCGGCGGCGAAGCCGCCGAAGATGAAGGCGAGCGATTTGTAGCGATTCAGGCTGAGGCCATAGGCGCGCGCGGCGATGTCGTCGTCTCTGATAGCACGGAAGCTGCGGCCAAGATGCGACGTGAGCAGCCGCCCCTGCAGCAGCGCCAGCACGACCATCACGGCAAGGCTGAACCAGTAAACCGAGGACGGGCTGATCAGGTCGTGGCCGAACAGTGACAACGGCGGAATGCCGGAGATGCCGATCGGACCGCGCGTCACACTCTCCCAGTTCAGGATCACCAGCGACACGATCTCGCCGATCGCGAGGGTGGCGATCGACACATAATGCCCACGCAGGCGGAAGGACGGCGAGATTAGCAGCGTGCCGAGCGCAGCGCTCATCAGGCCACCGCCGATCACGGCGAGGCCGACCGGAACGGCGAGAGTGAGCGACAGCAGCGCCGACGTATAAGCGCCGATCGCCAGCAGCGCGGCATGTCCGAGCGAGACCTGCCCCACCGTGCCCGCAACCAGCGTGAGGCTGAGCGCGAGCATGCCGAGCAGCCAGGCGTTGATCAGGGTCTGGAGCACGTAGAAGGACACCGGGAAGAACGGCAGTACCGCAAAGCCAGCGGCGGCGACAGCCAGGGCCCAGCGCGGAATGCGCACGGGACGGCTCGGCGCGATGAACGTGCCGGTGAGCGGCTCGGGCGGCGCCTGCCGGGCGCTGGCGAACAGGCCGTTCGGCCGCAGCACGAGCACGACGACCAGCAGCAGGAAGGCGAACAAATTGCGATAGCTGGTGCCGAACACGGCGACGCCGTAGCTTTCGACCAATCCCAACAACAAGCTGCCGATCACCGCGCCCGGCACGTTGCCGGCGCCGCCGACCACTTCGGCGACGACGCCCTTGAGCGTCGCCTGCAGGCTCATCGCAGTGTCGATCTGGTTGTAGTACATGCCGACCAGCATGCCGGAGACACCGCCGAGCGCAGCGGCGATGCCGAACACGGCCTGATTGACGCGATTGACGTCGACGCCCATCTGCATCGCTGCATCGCGGTCCTGCGACGCCGCGCGCACCGCCCAGCCGAGCTTGCTGTAGCGCAGGAATACGAACAGCAAGAGCGCGCTGGTGATGCCGACGCCGGCGATCAGGAGATCAAGCGGCCCGATCGTGCCACCGCCGAGCTGGAAGCGCACGTCAGGCAGCTGGCTCGGCAGCGCGCGCGGATTGGGCGAGAAGGTCAGCATCACCAGCTGGTCGAGCACGAAGCTGATGCCGATGGTCGCGAGCAGCGGCGCGATGCGCACCGAGTTCTGCAGCGGTCGCAGGCCGAACCGTTCGATGATCAGGCCGACCAACGCCGCGGCCGCCGCCACCACGATGATGGTGAGCGGCAACGGCGTATGCAGCTGCACCACCGCGACCCAGCCAATATAGGCGCCGACCAGATAGATCGAGCCTTGCGCGAAGTTGATCAGCCGGCTGACGCCGAAGATCAGCGCGAGCCCGACCGCAACGAGGGCGTAGACATTGCCGACGATCAGCCCGTTGATCGTGTAGTCGAGCCAGGAAGACAAACGTTGGTCCCCGCTTGGGTAAGGGAAAGCGGCCGGAGCGGTTGCTCCGGCCATCAGGTCAGGTCGGCTTGCCGTCCCAGAGCGCGAACTGGCCCTTGCGCACGACGAGCTCGGCGTTCATGGCGCCCTTGACGCGGCGGCTCTCGACGTCGAACGTCGCCCGGCCAAAGATGACGCTCGAGACATCCTTCACCTTGGCGAAGGCGTCGCGGATGGCACGGCGGTCGGTGCCGCCGATCTTGACGACGGCGGCCGCCATGTTCATCGCGTCATAGGCATAGGCGTTGAAGGCGTCGGGCTCCTGCCCGCCATACTTGGCCTTGAAGCCGGCGATGAATTTCTTCACCTCGGGCCGGGGATCCTCGGGGAAATAGCGCGTGCCGAGATGGACGTCCTCGACCGCCTCGCCGCCGAGCTCCAGGAATTTCGGCGAGTAGACCGAGCTTGCCGCGCAGATCATCTGCTTCAGGCCGACCTGGCGGGCCTGGCGCGCAATCAGCGCGCCGTCCGAATAATAGGAGATTAAGATGAGTCCGTCCGGATTGGCGTCGCGCACCCGCACCAGCGTCGAGCGGAAGTCGCGCTCCTCCGCGATGTAGCCTTCGGTCACCGCGACCTCGGCGCCGTATTCCTTGGCGGCCTTGACGAAATAGTCGCGGCTGGTACGGCCCCAATCGGTGTTGAGATGCAGCACCGCGAGCTTCTTCAGGCCGAGGCGCTTGACGGCATAGGCGGCCAGCAACGGCTGCTCGTCGGCCTGGCTCACGGACGTGCTCCACATGAAGTCGCCGCCCTTGGTGAAGTCAGGGTGCGAATTGGTGAAGCCGAACTGCACGAGGCCGCCGCGCTGGTAGATCGGAGAGGCCGCCATCGAGGCGGGACTGGAGAAATCGCCGAGTTCCAAAACGATCCGAGGGTCGGAGACAAACTTCTGCGCGATCGCGACAGACTGCCGCGGGTCGCTCTGGCTGTCCTCGAATTGATAGGCGAGCTTGCGGCCGTTGATGCCGCCGGCAGCCGTGATCTCGTCGAGCGCGAGGTCAAAACCCTGCTTCCACTGCGTGCCATATTGCGCATTCGGTCCCGTGAGGGGACCGCTGACTCCGAGCAGGATCGGCTCGGCGGCTTGCGCAAAGGCGGCGCGCGAGAAGGCCGCGCCCGCCATCATCGCGGCGAGCGAGCCTTTGACCAGGGTACGACGATCGATGTTGCTCATGCACGGCTCCATCCACTTTAGTTGATACAAGCAGCAATTCTTGTGCCGGTGAGATTGCCTATTTCGAAGGCTCGCCGAGCGACAGCATCAGCCGGTTCGCCCAGTTGAAGAACGAGGCGCCGTTGATGACGTCGACGATCTCGGCGTCGTCGAGACCGGCGCGGCGCAGCTCCGCGATATTGTCGGGACCGAATGCGATCGGCGTCCCGGCCAGTGCCACCGAGGCCTTGACCACCGCATTCCAGCGCTCGCCGAGATCGGCCCCGACGCCTTCGTCGAGCAGGCGCTGCACGTCGTCGCGGCGCTTGGAATAGGTGCTGGCAAAGCGCGCATGCACGGAGGCGCAATAGATGCAGCCGTTATAGCGCGAGGTCGCAGCCGCAGCGAGCTCGCGCTCGGCGCGCGGCAGGCCGTCGGCGACGTTGTAGAAGATGTCCTTGTCGGTCTTGGTGCGGGCTTCGAGGACTTCGGGGTCGCGCACCAGAAGGCGAAAATATTCCGACTTGGCGCGGGCACGATCGACGAGGCCGGCGAAGTGCCGCTCGGTCAGCTCGGCCTCGGGCAGCGGATCGATCCACGACACCCAGCCGAGTTCGTCCTGGGTGAAGACGACGGGCGGATTGACGGTGCTCATGATGCAGCCTCCTACGCGCTTGCCGCTGCGAGCGTGCGCAAGCCGCTGACGACGCGGACCTGGAACGAGAGGAACGCAACGAGCTGGGAGAACGTGACGATGCCGGTGGTCGACCAGCCGGCGGCGAGCAGCGCCTTCATGTCGGCGGATGCGGCATCGCGCGGGCGGAAGACCAGAAGATGCGCATGCTCAAGCGCCGCAACCAGCCGGGCGCCGAGGACGGACTTGCGCTCGGGACTCACTCGATAGATCAAGCCGGCCTTGTTCTCGACCGACAAGGGGCCGGCCGGAAAGGTGCCGTATGGGCCCGACGTCTTGCCGCGCTCGATCTCGGCCTTGATCGGCTCGACCAGCGCCGCTCCATCGGCATTCGCTGCGAGCTTCTCGCGATAGAAGGCGGCAATGGGGGACTCGCCATGGAGCCCGGTCACGAAGGCCGCGACCGCGGCGCGTTCGGCAAGCGAAAAATCGCCGGCGTCGATCGGCTCGAACAGCGAGAGATAGCTCTTCTGCGCGTTCTCGCGCGCCTGCAGGCGGCGTGCGCGGATGGCGTCCAGCGCCGATCCCGGCTCGATCCCGGCGAGCGTGTCGATGATATCTGTTGTTGCCATCATTCAGCCTTTTGCAACGCAATCACATTCATTCCGATCAACCGGCCAGCGCAACATCAGCCACCGCCGCCCGGGTCCAGCCCAGCGCTGGCGCCACCTTCTCCGCGACCAGCTCGATCGAGCGCAGGACGTGAGGGTGCGGCGCATCGACCGAATGCACCTGGAAGACGAGATCGGTCACCCGCTCCAGCGTGGCGTCGGTACGCAGCGAGGCGATCACCTCGTCGGCGGCGCCGACATGGGTGTCGAACGCGGTGATCATCTCCTCCAGCGTCTCGCCCGGCGGAAGGTGACCGCCCTTCATGAATTGCGGCAGCGCGCGGCGCAGTCCGGTGTCGGCAAGACGCATCGCCTCGCGATGGTCGTCGGCGACGAAGACGCTGCGTGAGGCCATGATGCGCGGCTCGCAGCCCGGCGGCAGCGCTTCGAGATAGGCATCGATGATCGGGTTCTGGATCTCGGCGAGCGTCGCCTTTGGCGCGTCCTTGGATCGCGGCTGGGTGCGCGACAGCAGGAGGCCATCGCCGGCCTTGCCGGCCCGCGCGCCGCCGGCGACGGAGAACGTCGCCTGCCAGATGCGCTTGTCCAGTTGCGGCCGCTGCGGATAAAGCGTGTCGCCGCCGTCGAGCTGCTTGCCGGTCAGTGCCTTGCGGACGATGTCCAGATTGCGTGCAAAGATCTCGTTGCGCTGGGCGCCGTCGAGGCCGAAGGCGGCAAAGGCCGACGGATTGCCACCGGTGCCGACGCCGAGCTCGAAGCGGCCGTTGCAGAGGAGATCGAGCACAGCGGCGTCCTCCGCCACCCTAACCGCATTCTCCAGCGGCAGCGTCACGATGCCGGTGCCGAGGCGGATGCGTGAGGTCTGGGCTGCGACATAGCCGAGGAAGGTGAAGGGCGACGGCAGGCCGCCCTCGCGTTCGTGGAAATGATGCTGCGCGATCCACGCGGAATCGAGCCCGGCCTTCTCGGCGCGCACGATCTGCTCGGCCGCGAAGCGGTAGCGGTCCGCCGCCGGTGCCTCGTCGAGCAGCCGCGTGAAGAAGCCCAGGCGTTTCAGGTTGGCAAAGCGTTTCATACGATCCCTGTCGGGCGAGGATGGGCCCCGATGATGTCGGTTGCCGCAGCTCCAGACAAGCGGGCATTGCGCAAGGCTCATACGCAAGGCTGCCCGCCGGATCGCCCTTACATGGACTTTGCGCGGGCAGACTGCCTACCAGCTCGGCAGCACCGCACCCTTGAACTTGGTCAGGACGAACTCCTTGACCTCGGGCGTGTGATAGCTGTCCACCAGAACCTTGACCCAGGGCTTGTCCTTGTCGGCAGTGCGCACCGCGATCAGGTTGACATAGGGCCCCTTCGGGTCTTCGCGCAGGATCGGGTCCTTCACCGGATCGAGGCCCGCCTGGGTTGCATAGTTGGTGTTGATCGCGGCTGCGTCGACGTCGTCGAGCGCGCGCGGGGCCTGCGCCGCATCGACCTCGATGAACTTCAGCTTCTTGGGATTCTCGGTGATGTCGAGCACCGTCGGCTTGAAGCCCGTGCCGTCCTTCAGCTTGATCACGCCCTTGTCGCGGAGCAGCAGCAGCACGCGGCCGCCGTTGGTCGGATCGTTCGGGATCGAGACCTTGCCGCCCTCGGGGATATCGGCGAAGGCCTTGTGCTTCTTCGAATAGACGCCGATCGGGAAGTTCACGGTGAGGCCGACGGCCTCGATCTTGTAGCCGCGGTCGGCCTTCTGGTTGTCGAGATAGGGCTGGTTCTGGAACGAATTGGCCTGGATCTCGCCGGCATCGAGCGCGGCGTTCGGCACCACGTAATCGGAGAATTCGAGCAGCTGGATATCGAGGCCCTGCTTGGCGGCGATCGGCTTCACGGCTTCGAGGATCTGCGCATGCGGCCCCGGCGTCACGCCGATCTTGATGGTCTCGGCCGCGGCTGCGGCGGACCATGCGGCGAGCACGGTCGCGAGGATCACGGCGGGGCGAAAGGACATCTTGGTCTCCACGGGTCTTAAGTATTGATCGGAACCGTATTCGCTTCTCTGCCGGGCGAAATCAATGAAAAGGAAATCCATATTGGCTGCCGGAGCGGGCGAGCCTTTCTCCATTCGGCGCAAAATAGGAAACGAATTCGCGGGCAATCCGACGCTTTTCCGCAGGCGTCATGGGCCATCACATGTCGGTGCTGGCGATCGGCGTCGCCAGCATCAGGTGAACGGCCCCTATTCGGACCGCCAGGTCGATGGCGATAGCATGATCAGCGCGCAAATTGCCGCATAGGCGACCAGTGAGACCGTGACCATGGCGGCGAGTCCCGCCATGCCGGCGCCAAAGCTTGCCACCGCGATCCAGCCGCCGCCGGCCGCGATCAGGATGCGCGCGATCGAGGACGCGAGCGGGCCCATGGCGCGACCTGTGCCCTGGACTGCGAAGGATGTCACGAAGCCGAAGCCGAGCGCGGCATAGGCCGGTGCGACGATGCGCAGGTACGTCATGCCCTGGCTCACCACCTCGGCGTCGTGGCTGAAGAGGTGGAGCCAGGCCGTCGGGAAGATCGCGACCAGGAGGCCGATCGCGCCCGTCATGGCCATCCCGACAACGCCGCTGATCCAGCCGATTTTCCGCGCCCGCGCCAGCTGCCCGGCCCCCATGTTGACGCCGACCATGGTCAGCGTCGCCGTGCTGATACCGAACAGCAGCGGGATCATGATGTAGTCGAGCCGCGAGGCGATGCCGTAGCCGGCAAGCGCAGAGGTGCCGAACAGGCCGACCGCGCCGGTGACGACGATGACGGTGAGATTGGTCAGCACGGCGTTGAGCGCGGTGGGGATACCGACCTTGAGCATGTCGCCGAAGATCTTTGCGCGGAGCGGCACGATGTGCAGCTTCAGGCCGGTCGCGCCCGACGCCATGTAGCGCAGCAGGAACAGCATCGCCGCGCCGTAATAGAGACCGAAGGCGACGCCGGCGCCGCCAATGCCGAGCCGCGGGATCGGCCCGAAGCCGAAGATCAGCGCCGGCGAGACCGGAATAGTCACGATCGCGCCGACCAGCGTCACCAGCGCAGGCACCCTGACATTGCCGGAGCCGCGCAGCGCCGCCGCCTGCAGATTGACAATCCACACCGGAATGGCGCCGGCGAAGAGATAATTGGAATAGGTGGTGGCGGCAGCGAGTGCACCGTCCGTGCCGCCAAGGGCGCGATAGAGATGCGGGCCTGCGAAGATCACGCCAGACGTGAACACGCCGCCCGCGATAATCGCGAGCACCACCGCATGAAACAGCGCCGCCTCGGCGTCATCGCGGCGGCCCGCGCCGACCGCGCGGGCGACCGAAGATGCAACGCCGGAGCCGAACCCGCCATTCGACATCATGGTCATCAGCATGAAGATGGGGAACACGAGCGCGGCGCCTGCCAGCGCGTCGGTGCCGAGGAAGCCGACATAGTAGGCCTCCGCAATGTTCACCGCCGTCTGCGCCACCAGGACGGTCACGGTCGGCGCGGCGAGCTTGAGCAGCGTGGCGAGGATCGGCGCCGTCAGCAGTGCCGCACGCCTCTGCTCGGCGGCGCTCGGGGCCGGCGCCGCCGGGCGAAGCGGGGCCGCGGGGCGGGCCATCAATTGCGCAGCGGACAAGGGCGGCGCGGCAGCATCCTCGACGGACATGGTGCGATCCTGTTCATCTTTCGGACCGCCCGACGGCCGCCCATTGCATTATGACCATAATCTATTATTATGATCGCAATGCAATAGGGCCGCGCCTCACGATTTTGTGGCCGGGCCGAATGCGGGATCGCAAGGAGGCAGGATGGCGCGTTACGACAAGGGCCACAGGGACGCGACACGGAGCCACATTCTCGACGTCGCATCGGCACAGTTCCGCGAGAGCGGCATCGCCGCGGTCGGGCTTGCCGGCATCATGTCGGCGGCGGGCCTGACCAACGGCGCCTTCTACACGCACTTTGAATCCAAGGAGGATCTGGTGCGCGCGGCGCTGCTGGAAGCGCTGGAACGGCGCGAGCAGCGACTCAAGGACAATCTCGCGAACGGGATTGCGTTCGAGACCACGATCCGCGACTACCTCTCGCCGCGCCATCGCGACCGCGCGGCGAGCGGCTGCCCGACAGCGGCGCTCGTATCCGAGATCGCGCGGCACCCGAAGACGACACGCGAGGCCTTCACCGCGAAGATGTCCGACATCATCGCGCTGCTGGCGGAGCAACTCCCGCAAGGTTCCGCGGACGATCGGCGCCGCGGGGCAATCGCGATCTACGCCACGATGGTCGGCGCGCTGCAATTGTCGCGCGCGGTCAGCGACAGGCAATTGTCGGAAGAGATCCTGGAGAACGCGGTCGAGGCCGCCATCAAGCTGGGCGGCGGACCGCGAACGGATCGGTGAGCCGGGCGAGCGGAAATCGTCCGCCCGTCTCCAGCTATTTCGGCGTTCCGCTCCTGCTTCCGGCCGCATCCGAACGTCGATCGCCGGCAAGGCCGAGCACCATGTCCGAGAACCGCTCGCCCTGCACGAGAACGTGGTCGTGCAACCGCGTCGCGGCGAGTTGCTCGTCGCCGGCACGAATCGCTTCGAGAATCCCGGCGTGCTCCTGCAGCGATTGCAGCAGACGATTGCGCGCCCGAAGCTGGATGCGGCGATAGGCGCTCAAACGCTTGTGCAGGGCGAAAGCCTGATCGGCCAGGAAGCTGTTGCGGCTGGCGCGATAGATCGCTTCATGGAAATTGCGGTTGTCCGCGTAGTACTGCTCGCTGTCGCCTTCGCGCGCGGCAATCTCGCAGGCGCGGTGCGCCGCCTCCATCGCCGCGTCATTGTCCGGCGTCAGCCGGCGCGCGGCCAGCCGTCCGCAGGCGCTCTCGATCTCGGCCATGGTCTCGAACATCTCGAACAACCGGGTCGGTGACGGGACGCTGACGATTGCGCCCCGGCGCGGGCGGACATCGATGAAGCCTTCGGCGCCGAGCTGAAGCAGCGCCTCCCGAATGGGGGTGCGCGACACCCCGAATCGCTCCGCGAGCGAAGCCTCGTCCAAGCGATCGCCCGGCAGGAATTCCCCCGCAATCACAGCGTCTTCGATCGACTGCTTCAGTCGGAAGGCCTGGCTCATTGTATACACCTGATCCCGTAGTTCCATACCATAGACTTGACAAGACATACAGCATGCAGTTCATATAGTAATTGTATGCAAGATTAGAACTAAAAAATGCAATCTAGCAACGGGAGGTATGGAATGAGGATTTCAAGACGCCAGGCCCTGGCCTTGGGGATCGCGGCTCCGGCCCTGCTCCGGTTCGGAAAGGCGCGCGCGGCCACGGCCCTGAAGATCTCGCACCAGTTTCCCGGAGGCACCGCGACCGAGGGCGATTTCCGAGACCGGCTCTGCCGGCGCTTTGCGGCCCTGATCCAGGAGCGCAGCAAGGGCGCGATGACCGCCGAGATCTATCCGGGCTCGTCGCTGATGAAGACCAACGCGCAGGTCTCGGCGATGCGCAAAGGCGCGCTCGACATGAGCCTCATCCCGATCTCCTACGCCGGCGGCGATCTTCCCGAACTGAACATCGGCCTGATGCCCGGCCTCGTCACGGGTTACGACGAAGGCCTCGGCTGGAAGAACAAGCCGATCGGCCAGGAGTTCAGCAAGTTTCTCGCCGCCAAGGGCCTCGTCATCATCACCTGGATCTGGCAGGCCGGCGGCGTCGCCAGCCGTGCGCGTCCGCTGGTCGAGGTCGGCGATGCCAAGGGAATGAAGATCCGCGGCGGCTCGCGCGAGATGGATCTCGTGCTGCAGGCTGCCGGCGCCTCGGTGCTGTCGCTTCCCTCCAACGAACTCTATGCGGCGATGCAGACCGGCGCATGCGATGCCGCCCTCACCTCGTCCACCAGCCTCACCTCGTTCCGTCTGGAAGAGCTCGCCAAGCATCTGACGACCGGACGGGCCAAGAGCTACTGGTTCATGCTCGAGCCGCTGGTGATGTCGAAGGCGGTGTTCGACCGGCTTTCGAGCGAGGAGCGCGACGTCATCGTCTCGGTCGGAGCCGAGCTCGAAGCGTTCGGCCGCGCAGCGGCGGTGGAGGACGACGTCCGCGTGGCCAAGGTCTACCAGGCCGCCGGCGCGACGGTGCACGATCTCGACGACAAGACGGTTCAGGCGTGGCGGGAGCTTGCGCGCGACACGGCCTGGAAGGACTACGCCAACAAGAACGAGAACTGCGCCCGCCTGATCAAGCTTGCCATGGAGGCCGGCTCATGAGCGCGCACGGCATCGATCTCGGCCATTCAGCCACAGTGACGGCGGCGCGCCCCGGTTCTCCGGTCGGACGGATCGCCCGCGCGATGACCTTGCTCAACAGGACGATCGTCGTGCTCTGCTCGATCGCGCTCATCGTCGCGAGCACGATCCTGAGCTACAGCGTGGCCGCGCGCTACTTCTTCAACGCGGCAACCTATTGGCAGGACGAGGCCGCGGTGTTCCTGCTGGTTGGCGCCACGTTCCTGTCCACCGCGTTCGTGCAGGCCGGGCGCGGCCATATCGGCATCGAAGCCCTCACCGGCTATCTGTCGAAACGCGGCAATGCGATCCGCATGCTCGTGGTCGACACCGTGAGCCTGCTGTTCTGCTGTTTCTTCGCCTGGAAATCCTGGACGCTGTTCCACGAAGCCTGGGTCGACGGACAGGTGTCCGGGTCGACCTGGGCCCCGCCGCTGTGGATTCCCTACAGCATGATGTCGCTGGGCATGACGCTGATGACGCTGCAGATCGCGCTCCAGCTCGCCGCGAGCGTCGACGCATGGAGGAGCAAATGAGCACGCTTGCCGTCGGATTGATGTATGGTGGTGCGACCCTCGCCGTCATGGCCTCGGGCATGCCGATCGCGCTGGCGCTCGGCGCAGTCGCCGTCGTCTTCATGTACTACTTCATGCCCGCCGCATCGCTCGATACGGTGACGCAGAACGTCTACGAGGAGATGGCCTCGATCACGCTGCTGGCGATCCCGCTCTTCATCCTGAAGGGCGCCGCGATCGGCAAGTCGAAGGCGGGACAGGATCTCTACAGTGCGCTGCATGTCTGGATGGGCCGCATTCCCGGCGGTCTCGGCATCGCCAACGTCTTCGCCTGCGCGCTGTTCGCCGCGATGGCGGGATCGTCTCCGGCCACCTGCTCGGCAATCGGCTCCGCCGGCATTCCCGAGATGCGCAAGCGCGGCTATTCCGGCGGCTTTGCCGCGGGCGTGATCGCAGCCGGCGGCACGCTGGGCATCCTGCTGCCGCCCTCGATCACCATGATCCTCTACGCGGTCGCCGCGGAGCAGTCGCTCGGACGTCTCTTCCTTGCCGGCATCGGGCCGGGCCTTCTCCTGGTGCTGCTGTTTGCGACCTATGCGGTGCTGAGGTTCAAGGCCGAATACAACGCGGCGCAGCGCGCCTATGCGGCCGATCCGGCGCAGCATCCGATCCTGTCGAACGAGCGCTTCACCATGGCGATGCGGTTCGGCGCGCTGCCGCGCGTGCTGCCCTTCGTCGTGCTGCTCAGCGGCGTCATGATCGCGCTCTATGGCGGCTACGCCACGCCGTCGGAAACCGCCGGGCTCGGCGGCATCCTGGCGCTGGTCCTGATCGCCTCGATCTACGGCGTGTGGCGCCCGCGGGATCTCGGCCCGATCCTGGAATCGACGCTGAAGGAATCGACCATGCTGATGCTGATCATCGGCATGTCGCTGCTCTACTCCTACGTGATGAGCTATCTCCACATCAGCCAGGCCGCAGCACAGGCGATCGTCGCGATGCAGCTGTCGAGGTGGGTGCTGCTGGGCGCGATCCTGGTGCTGGTGGTCGTGCTCGGCTTCTTCCTGCCGCCGGTCTCGATCATCCTGATGACCGCCCCGATCATCCTGCCGCCGCTCAAGGACGCCGGCTTCGACCTGATCTGGTTCGGCGTGGTGATGACGATCGTGATGGAGATGGGCCTCATCCATCCGCCGGTCGGACTCAACATCTTCGTCATCAGGAACATCGCGCCCGACATCCCGCTGAGGGACGTGATCTGGGGAACGCTGCCCTTCGTCCTGCTGATGGCGTTCGCGGTCGTCCTGCTGTGCCTCGTCCCGTCGATCTCGACCTATCTGCCCAACCTCGTGATGGGTCCGCCATCGCGATAAACCGAGGAGGCACGAACCATGCTGAACGACATCCGATCCGGACGCATCGCGGCGCCCGAATTCCTGCAGGGGCTGATCGACACGTTGACACAGCGCGGCCGCGCGGTGCTCGGCATCAAGCCGGATCGCGATGTCGGCGAGGATCGCGACCTCGAGCTTCTGGGCGAGGCGCTGCTGTCGCGCCGCGGCGAGGCCTCCGGCGTCGCGATCGCGCAATCGCTGCTCGCCGCGTTCGAAGCCGCGGCCGGGCCGCAGCCGCTCAAATTTCTATCCTCCCTCGCCGACCGATTCGGGCCGGACCGTCGCGCGATCGAGCTCGCGATCGCCGCCTACCAGCGCAAGGAGGGCGGCGACGGCAGCAGGCTCGAAGCGCTCCACGCCGCCGCGGAGCCGCGCCGGCAGGAGCTGATCCGGCGCCTCAACCTCGCGCCCGGCGGAACGGCCTCGCTGGTGCGGATGCGGGAAGTGCTGCTCTCGCTGCTGCGCGAGCATCCCGAGCTCCAGGCCGTCGACGACGACTTCGTTCATCTGTTTTCCTCCTGGTTCAACCGAGGTTTTCTCGTGCTGCGGCCGATCGACTGGACCACCTCGGCGAACATCCTGGAGAAGATCATCAGGTATGAGGCGGTCCACGCCATCCAGGACTGGGACGATTTGCGCAACCGGCTCGAGCCGCCGGACCGCCGCTGCTACGCGTTCTTTCATCCGCAGCTCGTCGACGAGCCGCTGATCTTCGTCGAGGTCGCGCTCACAAAAGAGATTCCCGGCGCGATCGGCCCACTGCTCGACAAATCGCGCCAGGCGATTGCTGCGCGCGAGGCGACGACCGCCGTGTTCTACTCGATCTCGAACACGCAGAAGGGCCTTGCCGGCGTCTCCTTCGGCAATTTCCTGATCAAGCAGGTGGTGCAGGACCTCGCCCGCGAGCTGCCGAACCTGAAGACCTTCGTCACCCTGTCGCCGGTGCCTGGCTTTGCCGGCTGGGTCAGGCGCGAGCTCAAGTCCGAGGCCTCCGCCGCGATCGACGAAGATACAAGGCGCGCGATGGCCGCGCTCGATGAGGGCGGCGACATCGCGCAGGCGAAAGAAGCCATCACAGCCCTCGCCGCCTACTACTTCCTCAAGGCCAAGCTGCCGTCGGGCAAGCCGGTCGATCCGGTCGCCCGCTTCCATCTCGGCAACGGCGCGCGATTGGAGAGGCTGAATTTCCTCGGGGATGCTTCGGCCAAGGGCCTGAAGCAGTCGTACGGGCTGATGGTGAACTATCTCTACGCGCTCGAGCACATCGAGGCGAACCACGAAGCCTTTGCCGAAGCCGGCACCGTGGTGGCGTCCGACAAGGTGAAGAAGGCGCTTCGCGCGAAATTGTCATCGCGCGACCTCGTTCCCAGTCCTCACACCAACTCGCAACGGAAGATCTCGTCATGACCTCGAACCTGTACGATCGCCTGCTCGCCGGCGCGGAGTCCGACCAATCCATCTGCATCGAGAAGGACGACGGCACGGCGTTGAGCTATGCCGAACTTGCTGCGCTGAGCGGCAGGTTCGCGAACTTCCTCGCGCGGATCGGCATCGGCCCGAACCACCGCGTCGCGGTCAAGGTGGAGAAGTCCGTCGAGGCCGTCGCGCTCTATCTTGCAACGCTGCGCGCCGGCGCGGTCTATCTGCCGCTCAACACCGCCTATACACCGACCGAAACCGAGTATTTCATCCGCGACGCGCAGCCGACATTGATCGTGTGCGATCCCAGGGAAGAGGCCGATTTGCGCGCCATCGCCGCCAAGGCAGGCGGCCGGGTCGAGACGCTCGATCACCGCGGCAAGGGTTCGCTCGCCGATGCCGCGGCAGGCTTCCCGGCGCGATTTGACACCGTCGCCAGGACGAATGACGATCTCGCAGCCATCCTCTACACGTCGGGCACCACCGGCCGCTCGAAGGGAGCCATGCTGACGCACGGCAACCTGTCTTCGAACGCCCTGACGCTGGTCCAAGAGTGGCGCTATTCGAGCAAGGACGTGCTGATCCATGCCCTGCCGATCTATCACGTTCACGGGCTCTTCGTGGCCTGCAACGTCACCTTCGCCGCACGCGCGCGCATCCTGTTCATGCAGAAGTTCGACGCCGAACGCATTCTGACGACGATGGCGCGCAGCACCGTTCTGATGGGCGTGCCGACCTTCTATGTCCGACTGCTCGAGAGCGCGAACCTGAACGAGCGAGCCACCGCCAACATGAGGCTGTTCGTCGCCGGCTCGGCGCCGCTTCTGGCCGAGACACACCGGGCCTGGAAGGAGCGGACCGGGCACGCGATTCTGGAACGCTACGGCATGACCGAGACCGGAATGATCGCCTCCAATCCCTATGAGGGCGCGCGCATTGCCGGCTCGGTCGGCCGGCCGCTGCCCGCCGTCGAGGTTCGCGTCACCGATCCCGAGACCGGCGCAATCCTCCCCGTTGGCGACGTCGGCATGATCGAGGTGAAGGGGCCGAATGTGTTCGCAGGCTACTGGAACATGCCGGACAAGACTGCCGCCGAATTCCGCGCCGACGGTTTCTTCATCACCGGCGACCTCGGCAAGCTCGACGCGCAGGGCTATCTCTACATCGTCGGCCGCGGCAAGGATCTCATCATCACCGGCGGCTTCAACGTCTATCCGAAGGAGATCGAGACCGAGATCGACGCCATTGACGGGGTGTCGGAAAGCGCTGTCGTCGGCGTGCCGCATGCCGATTTCGGCGAAGGGGTCACCGCCGCCGTGGTCCGGTTACCCAATTCGTCGGTGGACGAGCGCGCCATTCTCGACGCGCTGTCAGGGCGCCTCGCCAAATTCAAGCAGCCCAAGCGCGTCATCTTCGTGGAGACCTTGCCGCGCAACACCATGGGCAAGGTGCAGAAGAATCTGCTGCGCGAGCGCTTCGCCACGATTTACGCGACCAAGGCCGGCTAGATCGAGCAGCGCCGGAAGGGGCAGGCTGCGTGCTGCAAGTGTGGCCATTTCCGGGCCGCGGCAACGAATCTGTCGCCGGAGCAACACTACGAAACTTGATGCGTTTGCACGGGACGGGTTAGCGTTGCCTTGCGGCCTTAGAACTTCCCCAAGTTCCTCTAGATCGCACTGGACCGCCGCCTGAACGTTTCAGCCGGCGGTCCAGTCCAGCCGCATCAGCTAGATGATGCCGCTCTGCCGAAGCGCTTCGATCGCAACCGTGTCGTAGCCGAGCTCGGCGAGGACGCGATCGGTATGCTCGCCGAGCGTCGGCGGGCGCGCCGCGATTTCGCCTGGCGTCTCCGACAGCCGCACGGCGGCGCGCACCACCGGCGCCGGTTTCGGCAAGCCGGGATAGTCGACCTCCTGCATGAAGCCGGCGGCGCGGATGTGCGGATGATCGAGCGCCTGTTGCGGGCTCAGCACGGGCCCGGTCGGGATCATCGCCTTGCCCAGCGTGTCGACGGCCTCCTGCGTGGTGCGCTCGGCGCACCAGCGCGCCATCCGCTCGCTGATGACGGGGCCGTTGTTGCCGCGGCTGATGTCGTCGGCAAAGCGCGGATCGTTCAGCCACAGCTCCTCCTCGCCCATCAGCTTCGCCCAGCGCTTGAACAGCGGATGTCCCGTAACCTGGCACAGCACCCAGCCGTCCTTGGTGCGGTAGATGTCGGCTGGCGCTGCCGTCTGGCCGAGATTTCCGGTCGGAATGCGATTGACGTTGATCACGGCCTGCTCGATCAGCGTGGCATTGGTGAAGGACAGCGCGGTTGCCAGCAACGCGCCCTCGACGATCTGCCCGCGGCCGGATTTGCCGCGCTCGATCAGCGCGGCGAGCGTCCCGAACGCGCAGTGCAGCGCGGTTCCGAAATCGACCCAGTTCACCGCGGCCCGGTAGGGCGGATCGCCGGCACCGGTCATGTACACCGAACCCGACATGACCTGGCCGACACCGTCGAAGCCGACGCGGTCGGACCAAGGGCCCGGCCCGCCGAACGCCGTTGCCGTCGTCAGGACGATGTCCGGCTTGATCGCCTTCAGCGAGTCGTAATCGAGCTTCATCGCGCGCAGGGTCTGCGGCGGCAGATTGGCGACGACGACGTCCGCGGTCGCGATCAGGCGGCGCATCACCTCCTGCCCTTCCGGCTTCATCGGATCGAGCGTGATGCACTTCTTGTTGCGGTTGATCTGGAGAAACAGCGCGCCTTCACCGCCCTCACCGACCGGTGCGACGAAGCGGTCCTCGCTGCCGTCGCGCTTCTCCACGCGAATGACCTCGGCGCCGAATTCGGCCAGCAGGGTCGCGCAATACGGCCCCGCGATGTAGCGCCCGAAATCGAGGACGCGCACGCCTTCCAGAACTCCCGCCATCGGTCCTTCCCTTGATGTCTCTTGCCCAGATTACAGGGACTGGTTGCCGCGGCAAGGTGGCGAAAGGGGTGATGCCCGCCCTCAAGATGTGATCGCCGAACTGTTTCGGCTGACGGAAATTGTGCTCTAGTATCGCTTGTCCCTCCCCCACCCAGAGCGCACAGCCATGCCGCAACAATTCGATCGATCCGCAGAAGATCTCGGCAACGCGATTCATTTCGAGCACGTCAACATCCAGGTCCCGGACCAGCGTCTGGCGACATTATTCTACGTCACGGGACTGGGGCTCACCCGCGATCCCTATCTGATGGTGTCCGACACCAACATGTGGATCAACGCCGGACAGAGCCAGTTCCACCTGCCGAGCGGCAGGCCGCAGGTGCTACGCGGCCACACCGGCCTCGTTATCGAAGGGCGCCAGGCGTTGCTGGCGCGACTGGCATCGGTTGCGAAGAAGCTCGAAGGCACCGCCTTCACCTTCGCCGAGCACAACGATCATGTCGAAGCCATCTGTCCGTGGGGCAACCGCATGCGCGTCTATGAGCCGGACGCGGCGCGCTTCGGCCGCATCACGCTCGGCATTCCCTATGTCGAGTTCGACGTGCCGATCGGAACGGCACCGGCGATCTGCGCCTTCTATCCGGAGGTCATGGGCATGCCTTCTGGCATGCGGAACGGCGACGGCACGGTAGCGGCGGTGAAGACGGGCCGCGACCAGCACCTCTTGTTTCGCGAGAGCGACCGGCCATTGAGCGACTATGACGGGCACCATGTGCAGATGTACATCACCGACTTCTCCGGCCCGTACCGCAAGCTGCTCGCGCGCAACCTGATCTCGCGTGAGGACAATCAATATCAGTACCGGTTCTGCGACATCGTCGACCTCGACAGCGGCAAGAAGCTGTTCACGGTCGAGCACGAGGTACGCAGCGCGACGCACCCGATGTTCATGCGGCCGATGGTCAATCGCAACCCTGCCGTCACCAACCGCAATTACGCGTTTGGCCACGATCAGACATCGTGGGCGATGGGGCCGGACCAGTACGACGGATAGCGCGTTCAGGCTTCGCGGTAATCGAGCAGGATCAGCCCGACCAGGATGAAGGCGACGGGCCAGATCCAGGCCGCCGCCCGGCTGACCCGGCCGTCGAGCCGCAGCTCGAGCCAGCGCGCCCAGCCGGCGGCCACGCCGCAGAGCGCAAGCGGGGTGTGGCTCATCTCGATGAGCAGCTGGTCCTTGATGTTGGCGATCGCATGGGAATGCGTAAGCAGCAGGGCGCCGCCGAGGGCGGTGGTCAATGGGAACACCAGGGCAGCCGGCCCGGGCTTGCTGCCGCGTAAGCGCACACGCCATTCGAACAGGCCGAACACGACGATCAGCAGCACGAAGATGCGATGCTGCGCCACTTCGGGATCGCGCAGCGACTCGAAGAAGCCGGCTGGACCAAGCGGCCAGGCCTGCTCGTCGGCGCGGAAGAACAGGAAGGTGGCCATCGCGAGGAAGAGCAGCGGCCAGTGCCTCGCCCAGCGGCCCCAGCGAAAATATTCGACGAGTGCCAGCAGCCCGATCAGCACCACGAAGACGCCGGCCCAGTGATGGTTGTACTCCGACCAGGCGATGTCTTCGGCATTGCGCGGCAGGATCGTGCCCTCGCCGGGAACGTAGGCCGCTTGTGCGTTGGCGCGCCCGGCATCCGCAAGAGTGATCTTCGCCTGGAGCTGCGCGACGGTCAGCCTGTCGTAATCCGGGCTGGTCAGGCGCGGCGGCCATTGCGGCGTGGCGCGCTCGACGATCTCCTGCCAGGCGAGCCGATCGTGGGGGAGATCAGCGCCCGGCGGCAATGAGGTCAGGGACGCGGCGGCAAGCAGCACAGTGAGGCCGATGCCGATCTCCACCTCGGCGAAACGCTTCAGGCGAAGGATCGGCGTCGTGGGGTCGCGACGCAGCCGCTCGACCAGGAAGTAGTTGCCCGCGCCGAGCGCCAGCAGCATCAGGAGCAGGCCGAGCTTGGCCAGGGTCATGACGCCATAGGCGGTGCCGTAGATCGCAGCGACCGAGCCGATATAGTTCGCCGCCATGACCAGGCCGCCGCAGACGATCGCCGCGACCGCGGCCATCGACATCAACGAATAGCGGCGCGCGATGAAGCGCCAGTCGCCGGCGTCCTTGCAGCCGTTCAGCGCGATCAGGAAATAGGGCAGGCCGCCGATCCAGACCGCCGCCCCCGCCATGTGGCCTGCGTCGGACAGCAGCAGCGGCCAGCGCACATCCGGCCGGCTGGCCGCATGCGTGAGCCGGGTCTGCATCGCAAGCGCCAGCACCGACAGGGCGAGAAGCGCGGCCGACCGCGCCCGGTGCGCGGGGCCTTGCGTCAGGACGGCGATGCCCACGGCGCAAGCCGCGATCACGAGATCAGCGCGGCCAAAATCGGCAGTGATCGCCTCGCTCCAGGGCACCTGGAGCGTCCCGACCAGCGCGGCCGCGTTGAGCGCCAGCGAGGCGACGGTGAGGAGCGCCCATGCGGCGGCGCTGAACCGCAGGAACGTCCGGCATCGCTCCTCGATCGTGAGGCCATAGACGGAGAGCTGCGGCTGCAGCGGTCCCCACAGCAGGAGCTGAAGGGCAAGACCACCAAGGGTGAACGACTGGGCGATCAGGATCAGGCCCCGCAGGACCACCGACAGATAGCCGAAAATGTCGAGGAGCAGGTACACGTCAGTGGACGGTGAACGGAATGTCGCCGCGGGTGATGTGGCCGTCGACGCTCAGCACCTGCCAGCGCAGGTGCCATGCCCCCGCCGGCAGCTGCGTCGCGTCGGCATTGAGCTCGTCGGCGGGCGCATCGGGAGCCGGCGTCAGGGCGCGCGCCGCACCGTCCGGAGCCAGCAGCGTCAGTTTGGAGCGTGCGCGATCGATCCGGCTGTTGAAGTGCAGGCGGATCGCGACGGTCTCGCCGGATATTGTCGCGCCGGTTGCCGGCGAGGACGAGACGATGATGGCGTGGGCCTGGGATGCGTTTGGATGAGCAGAAAACCACAGTACAGATAGAACGAACGCGATTCGGAGGAACGCGCACATGATGCTCACTCGCTGTCGACAGCCGTCTGTTTCACCCGCCCCCTGGCGCGTGATCTTTACCGGACGCTATGTTGGCGCGAGTTGGTCGTTCGCAAGGGCGCGGGGAATTCGGATCTGATCGCGGGTCGCGGAAAGTCGCCGATTGTTGCCGTTGCGACACACTGAGGTGCGATCACCCCGGCGCGGCGTCCCTGCTCGGCTCGTCAGGATCGACCATGCGCCGCCGGTCGCACGGAGCTATGCGGCGATAGAGCATAACCGAGAGCAGCCATGCGATCACGAACAACGTGATCACGGCGAGGCCGACATTGGCGAGCGAATCGTTGAGGGCCTCGACCAGCGACCACGGCCCGCCCGACAGGCCGAGCCGGTCCGCGATCAGGCCGAGCGTCTCGATGCCGCCGATCAGCAGTGCGACCGCGACGGAGGCGCCGGTGATGGTGAGGTTGTACCAGAGCTTGCGTTGGGGATCGACGAAGGCCCAGCGATAGGCGCTCACCATCAGCGCGGAATCGGCGGTGTCGACCAGCGCCATGCCGGCGGCGAACAGCGCGGGGAAGACCAGCACCTGCGCGAGCGAGACGCCGCGCGCGGCTTCGGTGGCGGAGATGCCGAGCAGGCCGATCTCGGTCGCGGTATCGAAGCCGAGCCCGAACAGCAGCCCGAGCGGATACATATGCCAGGGCCTGGTCACCAGGCGGAACATCGGAGCGAGACATCGCGCCATGAATCCGCGGGCGGCGAGCAGCGCCTCGAGCTGCGCGGCGTCATGGATGCCCTGCTCGCGCACCTCGCGCAGGATCCGCCACAGGCCAGCGAAGATGGCGAGATTGATCGCCGCGATCGCCAGCAGGAACAGCGCCGATACCGAGGTGCCGATCAGGCCGCCGATCTCCTTGAGCAGGCTCTCGCCGCCGCCGCTCACGGCGCCGAGCGCGAGCAGCATGGTCGCGACCAAGACGACGGTGGAATGGCCGAGCGCAAAATAGAGACCGGCGCTGCGCGGTGTATCGCCCGCCTGCATCAGCTTGCGCACGACGTTGTCGATCGCGGCGATGTGGTCGGCATCGACGGCATGGCGCAGGCCGAATACCCAGGCCAGCAGCGCGGTCGCCATCACGGTCGGTCGGTCGCCGAACAGCGCGAAGGCGAAGGCCCATGCGGCGATGTTGGCGGCGATCAGCCCGCCGAACAGCACGCCAGGCTCGAACGCCTGCCTTACGACACCACCTGACCGAACCACGCCACCTCCAAGTATGATGTTTATACATATCCATCATACTGGCCGGCAAGAGCCCTGGCCATGTTCGGGCGACGCAGCCGACCGCCCGGGAACGCGCATCTCGCGGACACTTCAGGTGCCGGCCCTCTCGCCGGCAGGGCTATCGCATATGAAGAAGAGTGGCGGGTAGCTCGCCCACAGCGCATCCTTCGAGACGCCCGCCGATGGCGGGCCCTCAGGATGAGGGCGGGGTGCGCGGCAGCAATTTCAACGCGGCCAATGCTGCTTAGCCTCATCCTGAGGAGACCGCTGGAAGCGGTCGTCTCGAAGGGCGAGGCGCTTGCTCAGGCCGCCACCAAGACGCCATCTGCGATAGCCCCCTCTCGCCGGCAGCGATGACGGCCGGAACCGCGATCTGACAGAGGCGCGTTCGTCATTTCGCCGCAGGGTATCCCTTTGACTCCACGACATCAGGCGTCCCAATCTAGAGTGCACGTAACTTGCATGCCGGTGACGACTTTTTCTTTGTGAAGGTGGAGGCATCTGATGGACGAAAACGACATCCGCGGTCTGATCGCGGAGGTGAAGCAAGGCACGCTGTCGCGACGCTCGTTCATCCGGACCATGGCTGCGGTCGGGATCGCAGCGCCGGTCGCAAGCCAGATCCTGCTCTGGAACGACGTGGCGATGGCGGATGCGACGCTCGCCTACAAGCCGACCAAGGCCGGCGGCGGCGGCCCGCTCAAGATCCTGCTCTGGCAGGCGCCCACCTTGCTCAATCCGCATTTCGCGAACGGCACCAAGGACCAGATCGCCTCGCGCGTCTTCTTCGAGCCGCTCGCCGGCTGGGACAACGACGGCAATCTCATCCCCTGCCTTGCCGCCGAGGTCCCGACCAAGGCGAACGGCGGCCTTGCGGCCGACGGCACGAGCGTGATCTGGAAGCTCAAGAAGGGCGTCAGGTGGCATGACGGCAAGCCCTTCACCGCCGACGACGTCGTCTTCACCTGGCAGTACGCCGCGGATCTCGCAACCGCGGCCTACACCACGGGCTCCTACAAGGACATCAAGGTCGAGAAGATCGACGACCACGCCGTCAAGGTGATCTTCAAGGCGCCGACGCCATTCTGGGCCGACCCGTTCGTCGGCTCGGTCGGCCAGATCCTGCCGAAGCATCATTTCGGCGATTATGCCGGCGCAAAGTCACGCGAGGCTCCCGGCAATCTGAAGCCGGTCGGCACCGGCCCATACAAATTCGTCGAGTTCAAGCCGGGCGACCTGATCCGCGCCGAACGCAATCCCGACTATCACGTCAAGAACCAGCCGCATTTCGACACGCTCGAGGTCAAGGGTGGCGGCGATGCGGTCTCTGCGGCGCGCGCCGTGCTGCAGACCGGCGAATACGATTATGCCTGGAACATGCAGGTGGAGGAGGAGGTCCTCAAGCGCATGGAAGCAGGCGGCAAAGGCAAGCTCGACGTCACGCCCTCCGGCAACGTCGAGTTCATCATCCTCAACACGACGGACCCGTGGACCGAGGTCGATGGCGAGCGTTCGAGCGTCAAGACCAAGCACCCGACGCTGTCCGATCCCGCCGTCCGCCGGGCGATCAATCTCCTGATTGACCGCGACTCGATCCAGAAGTTCATCTACGGACGCGGCGGCGTCGCAACCGCGAGTTTCGTCAACGCGCCCAAGCAGTTCAAGTCGTCCAAGCTGAAATACGAATTCGACGCCGACAAGGCCAACAAGATCCTCGACGAGGCCGGCTGGACCAGGGGCGCGGACGGCATCCGCGAGAAGAACGCCAAGAAGCTCAAATACGTGTTTCAGACTTCGACCAACGCCCCGCGCCAGAAGACCCAGGCCATCATCAAGCAAGCCTGCCAGAAGGCCGGCATCGAGATCGAGATCAAGGCGGTCGCCGCATCGGTGTTCTTCTCCTCTGATGTCGGCAACCCCGATACATACTCGAAATTCTATGCCGACATGGAGATGTACAACACGACGCAGCCGCAGCCCGATCCGGAGCGCTTCCTGAACCAGTGCGTCTCCTGGGAGATCGCCAGCAAGGACAACAAGTGGCTCGGCCGCAACAATTCGCGCTATTCCGATCCCGAGGCCGACAAGGCCTACAAGGCCGCGCAGAACGAGCTTGATCCCGTCAAGCGCGCCGCACTGCTGATCAAGGTCGACGAGATCTTCTGCGAGGCCAACGTGCTCCTGCCCCTGCTCTCGCGCAACATCGTCGGCGCCGGCGTCAACAACCTGATGGTCGACATCTCGGGCTGGGACGTCACGACGTGGAATCTGGCGAGCTGGTATCGAAGCTCGTAGCTCGCAAGATGTGGGATGCGTGCTAACACAACAGTAAGCCCGGCGGGCGGCGTCGAGCAAAACGCCGCCAGTCATCTCGTGTTTCGAGCGTGCCCGGTAGCGGACCGCGACTTAATGGGAGCGATCCGAGGTCCAGCCCTTGTACTCGGCGACGTTGTCCCTGGTCACGAGCTTGGACGGCAGGAGCTCGACGGTCGAGGCAGGCTTCTGGCCGTTGAGAATGCCGACGCCGACCTGCACGGCCCGTCGCGCCATGAAGAACGGGTCCTGCGAAGCCGAGGCCTGGATCTGCGGCGATTGCGGATCTTTCAGCGCGGCCTCGATATCGGGCGCGCCGTCGACCGCCGTGATGACGATGCCCGTGCGGTTCTGCTGGCGCGCGGCAAGGTCGGTGCCGATCGCCTGCGGATCGTTGATGGCGAAGATGGCGTCGATCTTGGGGAAGCGGGTCAGATAGCCCTGCGCGACGGTAAGACCGCCCTCGCGTGAGCCCTTGCCGTCCTGGTCGCTGGACAACACCTTGATGCCGGGATTTTTCGAGAAGACGTTCTTGCAACCGACGACACGGTCGATGACGGCGGAGACCTGCGGTCCGTTCTCGATGATGACGTCGCCCTTGCCGCCCAGCTTGTCGACGATGTACTGGCAGGAGATCTCGCCGGCCTGCACGTTGTTCGTGGTCACGGTGGCGTCGGCGCCTTCGGCCGCGGTGTCGACCGCGACGACGACGATGCCCGCGGCCTGCGCCTTCTTGATCGCCGGCCCGATCGCCTTGGGATCGCCGGGGTTGAGCAGGATCAGGTCGACGCCGGCGGCGATGAAATTGTCGATCTGGGTGACCTGCTTGCCGAGGTCGTATTCGAAGCCGACCGCCGTGATCTTCACATTGGGATTGGTCTTCTTCGCCTCGAACTCGGCGCCCTTCGACAAGGCGACGAAGAACGGGTTGCCCATCGATCCCAGCGAGACGCCGATCGACTTGAGCTCCTTGGCGAAGGATGGCGCGGTGCTCAGGGCAAGCGCCATGGCGGCGCCGGCAAGCATGATCGTCTTCAACATGGACTTCCTCCCTGGTCTGTCTTCATCCCCGGCACGGCAGACCAGTTGCCGCAACGGAACTTCGCATCAAGCCATGCGCGCTCGGGTGCGCGAGCTTTTCAAGTCCTGGCAGAGCCCTGCAGCCGGTAGCGATCCAGTGCCACGGCGCCGATGATCACCAGGCCCTTGATCACATATTGCCAGATGTCGGAGACACCGGTGAGGATGAGGCCGTTCGACAGGACGGCGATGATCAGCGCGCCGACCAGCGTGCCCCAGATCGAGCCGATGCCGCCGACGAAGGAGGTGCCGCCGAGGATCACCGCCGTGATCGCATCGAGCTCGTAGGACTGACCGAGCTGCAGGCCGTTGGCCGCATAGAGCCGCGCCGCCTGCATGGCGCCGCCGAGCCCGGCGAACAGTCCGGAGACGCCGTAGACGAAGATCAGCACGGCCCAGACCTTGATGCCGGCAAGCCGCGCCGCGCTCTCGTTGCCGCCCACCGCATAGATGTGCACGCCGAGCACGGTCCGGCGCAATACCAGCCACGAGACGAGGATGACGAGCAAGGCGATCACCGAGAGCCACGGGATCGACGCGACGCCGGGAAGGAGCGTCAGCGAGCCGTTGCCGATGAAGGCATAGGGAATCGACGGATTGAACACTGTGGTGTCGGCCCCGAGCAGCCGCGCCAGGCCGCGCACCGCGGTGAGCGAGCCGAGCGTGACGATGAAGGGCGGCAGACGAAGCAGCGCAATCAGCGCCCCGTTGACGATTCCGAATCCGAGGCCCGTGAGCAGCGCGGCCGGCAGCCACAGCATCCCGAGTTCCGGCAGCTTGGACAGCGTCAGCCCGGCCATCGCGGAGGCCGCCAGGATCGAGCCGACCGAGAGGTCGATGCCGCCGGTGAGGATGACGAAGGTCATGCCGGCGGCGAGCACGGTGTTCACCGCGGCCTGCTGCAGCACGATGCCGAGATTTTGGCCGGTGAAGAAGCGGCCCTCGGACAACACGTGGAAGCCGATGCAGAGGATCAGCAGCACCGGCAGCATGCCGAGTGCGCTGATCAGCATCCTCATCCGCTGGCGCCTTGTCTCTGCGGCCGCCCCGTTGGTCGTCGTCGGGGCGGGCTGGGCCTCCGAAGCAGCATTGTCAGGCATCGAGATGCTCCATCCCCGTGGCAAGCGCCATGATGTCTTCCTGGTTCAACGGCGAAGTCGGGCCGCGAGTGACCTCACCGGCGATGTGCCCCGCACGCATCACGACGACGCGATCGCAGATGCCGATGATCTCGGGCAGATCGGACGAGATGACGAGGATCGCGGTGCCAGCCTTGGCCAGGTTGTCGATGATCGAATAGATCTCGGACTTGGCGCCGACGTCGACGCCACGCGTCGGCTCGTCGAGGATCAGGACCTTCGGCGCAATGGCGAGAAGCCGCGACAAGAGCAGCTTCTGCTGGTTGCCGCCGGACAGACCGCCGGCGGGAGCGCCGACATTGGCGGCGCGGATGTTGAGGCCTGCGAAGGCCCTGTCGGCGCGCTCGCGCGCCTTGTCGCGATCCAGGAACCAGCCGAGCTTCGCATCGCGCCCGAGCACTGCGAGGTTGATGTTGTCCAGACACGACATGTCGAGAAACAGGCCGAGCGCCTTCCTGTCTTCGGTCAGATAGGCGATTCCAGCCTCCAACGCCTCGCCCGGCGTGCGGATCTCGACCGGGCGTCCCTCCAGCTCGAGCCGGCCGGAGGTTTTTGGCGCCGCGCCGATGATGAGATGCGCAAGCTCGGTGCGGCCGGCGCCGATCAGGCCGGCAAGCCCGACCACCTCGCCCGCATGCACGGTCAGCGAGCAGCCCTTGACGCGCTGGCCATCGGCCATGTCGATCGCTGCGAGAACGGGATGTCCCCGCCCCGCCTCCGGATCGTGATCCTTCTTGTAGAACGAGGAGACGTCACGCCCGACCATCAGGCGGACGATAGTGTCGGCGCGGATGTCCGGCTTGTCGAGCGAGCCGACCAGGCGGCCGTCGCGCAGCACGGTAACGCGATCGCCTAGCGCATAGACCTCGTCCATGCGATGCGAGATGTAGATGATGGCAAGCCCCTCGGAGCGAAGCTGGCGGATCAGTGCGAACAGCCGCTCGCTTTCGGCGGCCGACAACGACGTGGTCGGCTCATCCATGATCAGAATTTTTGATCTCGCGTGCAGCGCACGGGCGATCTCGACCAGTTGCCGCTGGCCCATGGACAGATGCGCCACCAGCGTCGACGGCAGGAAGTCTGCGCCCAGCCGTTTCAGGATGGGGCCGACGCCCTCGCGCATCTCGCGGCGCGCCAGCAAGCCTGAACGCGATATCTCCCGTCCCAGATAGATATTCTCGGCGACACTGAGATTGGGAGCGAGCGACAGCTCCTGATAGATGATGGAGATGCCCGCCGCGCGGCCACCGAGCGGGCCTTCGATCCGCACCGGTCGTCCTTCGATGCGGATCTCGCCGCCGGGATCCGGCCTGTAGGCGCCGGAGAGGATCTTCATCAGCGTCGATTTGCCGGCGCCGTTCTCACCCATCAGGGCGTGAATTTCGCCGGCATAGACGGTGAGATCGACGGCACGCAGCGCCTTGATGCCGAAGAAAGACTTCGAGACCCCGCGCATCTCCAGGATCGGATCGTTCATCTGCCTCCCGGCGCACAATGCGTTTCCCACCCGCGTCTCGTTTCTCGGCAACGCGGTTTGGTCATTAAACAAAAGCGGGTGACGCAGGGCAATACCGAAGGCGAGTATACTGAAGTATGCAAACCAGATTGGGCCAGCTAGTGGCGCGGCCGATACAGTTCGCGCCAGGCGGGAAGCCGTTCGGCGTAGGCATCGACCAGTGCAGCGTCGGGCTCGAATGTTTCGATGCGCTGCGGCCGCACGCATACGTCACCGATTGCCTCATCCGTGACAGCAAGCCGCCCCAATCTCGCCGCACCGAACGCCGCGCCGGTCTCGCCGCCGGCAAAGCGATGGACTGGAACATTCAGCACGCTGGCCAGCACCGCGAGCCAGAACTCCGAGCGTGAGCCGCCGCCGATGACATCGGCTTCCGCAATCGCAATACCGGCATCCGCGAGCGCGTCGCGGCAATCGGCCAGCGCGAAGGCAACGCCTTCGAGCACCGCCTGCATGATCGCCGTGCGATCGGTGCCATGACTCAGACCATCGAGCATGCCGCGCACGGCGGGATCGTCGTGCGGCGTCCGTTCACCCGCGAGATAAGGCAGGAAGCTCACGGGCGATGGCGCCTGCGGGCGCGATCCCAGCGGCGCCAGCAACTCGGCCTCACTGGCGCCGAACAGGCGCGCGGCCCAGGCAAGGCACGACGCGGCCGAGAGGATCGCGCCGGCTTGAATCCACATGCCGGGAACGGCGTGGCAGAACGTGTGCACGACGCGATCGGGATTGGCGGCTATTCGGTTGGAGGGCGCCAGCAAGGCCCCCGAAGTTCCCAGCGATATGAACGCAGTTCCCGGCTCGATCGCGCCGATGCCGACGGCGCCGGCCGGATTGTCGCCGGCACCGCCCGCGATGATCGGCGGCCTGGCCATGCCCCAGCGCCGCGCGAGCTCGCTGCGCAGCGTCGTTGCAGGCGCGCATCCCTCGACCAGACGCGGCATGTGCTCGCGCGAGAGGCCGGTCGCCGCCAATGCCGCGTCCGACCAGTCCCGGCGCGCGGCGTCGAGCCACAGCGATCCCGATGCGTCCGAGACATCCTCGATGGCTTCGCCTGATAGCACCAGGCGCAAATAGGCCTTTGGCAGCAGGACGAGTTCCGTCGCCGCAAAGATCTCCGGCTCGTGCGTCGCGATCCAGAGCAGCTTCGGCGCGGTGAATCCGGCCATCGCCTTGTTGCCCGTCGTCGCACGCAAAGCGGGCCAGCGCTGCTCCAGGATACGGCACTCGGCGGCGGAACGGCCGTCGTTCCAGAGGATGCAGGGCCGCAGCGGCTTCGAGCTCGCATCGAGCAGCGTGGCGCCATGCATCTGACCGGACAGTCCGATGCCTTCGACCGCCGCCAACGCGCCGGCGTGCGACGCCTTGAGGGCATCCAGCGTGGCAAAAGTCGCATCGATCCACTGCGCGGGATGCTGCTCGTAATAGCCTGATTGCGGCGAGGCGGTCGCGAGCGCCCGGCTCTCGCTTGCAATCACCCGCTGGGCATCGTCGACAAGAACGGTCTTGACCGCCGAGGTGCCGAGATCGATGCCGAGATACATGGATGCTTCCCGCTCACTTCGCCGCGTCGATCCAGATCCCCGGCTCCGAATGCTCACGGATGTGGCTGACCAGGAAGTCCGAGAAGACCCTGATCTTGGCCGGCAGCCTGACGCGGTTTTGATAGGCGATGTTCATGGTGAGCAACGGCAGCTGCCAGTCCCTCAGGACGGGCACCAGCCGGCCGGCCGCGATATCGCTCTGCACGATGTAGAGTGGCTGGATCAGAATGCCGAGCCCTGCGCGCGCCGCGCCGCAGATGATCTGGCCGTCATTGCTGTCGAGCGTCGGTGCGATCCGGACGGTCTGCGTCGTGCTGCCCTTGCTTAGCCGCAGCGAATAGGGATCGTTGGCGAGGTTGTAAATCAGCATGTTGTGGCGGGCGAGATCGGCGGGGTGATCCGGCCGGCCGTGCTTCTCCAGATATGACGGGGCCGCCGCGAGCACGCGGTGCATCTGGCCGATGCGGCGGACGACGATGTTGGAATCCGGCTCGTGCTCGCGCGTGCGGATCGCGACGTCGATGCCGGCCTCGATGAAGTCCAGATAGCGGTTCGCGCTGATGATCTGCACGTTGAGATCAGGATAGAGCGCGCGGAAGGCGGGCAGCATCGGCGCGAGATAGATCATCGCGAAAGACAGCGAACTCGTCACGCGCAGCATCCCCTTCGGCGACAGCGCGCGGTCGGAGACGGCGTCTTCGGCCTCGGCGAGTTCGTTCAGCAGCGTGCTGCAGCGCTGCAACAGCTCCTGCCCTGCCTCGGTCAGCCATTGCCGGCGCGTGTTGCGCTCGATCAGCCGAACCGCAAGGCGCTCCTCCAGCGCGCTGAGATGGCGGCTGGCGGCCGCGTTCGACATCCGCAGCATTTCGGCGGCCTTGGACAGGCTGCCGAGCTCGGCGGTTTTGGAGAAGACTTCGAGTTGGAGTAGTCGATCCATTTTTGCGGAAACAGGAAAAGAGACTTACAAATTTTGACCTTTAATTCCGATTTCTGCAAGGCAAAATGCCGCCAACAAGGCACAATGGCAGGCGAGGAAATCAGGAAATGTCGGGCGCGATCAGGCACATCGTGATGTGGCGGCTGCGCGGGGAGACCCCCGAGGAGCGCTCCGCCGCCCGGTTCAAGGTCAAGACCCTGTTCGAGGGCCTCAAGGGCCGGATCGACGGCCTCACCCATATCGAGGTCGGCATGGACGTCAGTGCCGTCGACTACGCCTGCGACGTGGTGCTGTTCTCCGAGTTCACCGACCAAGCCGCGCTCAGCGCCTATGCAAATCATCCGGAACATCTGCGCGTTCGCGAGGCGTTAGGCGACTTGCGGATCGGGCGCTTCCAGGTCGATTATCCCATCAAAGAGACCGGCGCATGATCGGTTCGTTCATCTTTGAAAACCTGCCCTGCCGCGTCGTGTTCGGCAGCGGAACGCTTGCTTCAGCCAAGGCCGAGGTCGAACGGCTCGGCGGCAGGCGCGCGCTGGTGCTGACGACGCCGCAGCAGGAGGCCCAAGGCAAGAGCCTGGGAACGGCGCTCGGCCCGCTCTATGCCGGCATCTTTCCCGGCGCCACCATGCACACACCGGTCGAGGTCACCGAGCGCGCGCTCGCCGCGATGAAGGCGTGCGAGGCGGACTGCGTCGTCTCGCTCGGCGGCGGCTCGACCACCGGCCTCGGCAAGGTGCTGGCGCTGCGTACCGGAATCAACCAGCTCTGCATCCCCACCACCTATGCCGGCTCGGAGATGACGCCGATCGTCGGCCAGACCGAAAACGGCCTGAAGACCACGGTGCGCGACGCGGCGATACTGCCGGAGACCGTGATCTACGATGTCGATCTCACCATGACGTTGCCGGCGAGTCTGGCCGCGACCTCAGGCATCAACGCGATCGCCCATGCGGTCGAGGCGCTCTACGCGCGCGACACTAATCCCGTGACATCGCTGATGGCCGAAGAAGGCATCCGCGCGCTGGCGCGTGCCCTGCCCGCTATCGCCGCGAAAAACGACGACCGCGAGGCCCGCACGGAAGCGCTCTACGGCGCCTGGTTGTGCGGCGTCTGCCTCGGCACCGTCGGCATGGCGCTGCATCACAAGCTCTGCCACACGCTCGGCGGCACTTTTGATCTGCCGCACGCCGAGACGCATACGATCGTGCTGCCCCATGCATTGGCCTACAATGCGCCGGCGGTGCCCGATGCGATGGCGCGCATCTCGCGCGCGATCGGTGCCGCCGATGCATCGCAGGGTCTCTACGACCTTGCGAAACGGCTCGGCGCGAAGCTCGCACTGCGCGACGTCGGCATGCCCGAGAGCGGCATCGACAAGGCTGCCGATCTTGCCGTCACCAATGCCTATTGGAATCCGCGCCCGCTCGAACGCGGCGCCATCCGCGACCTGATTGCGCGCGCCTGGGCTGGCGAGCCGCCCAGCGCCGTCAAGGCGGCGTGACGCGATGCGGCGCACGCTGATCAGATCGGCCACCGTCATCAGCATGGATGACGCGATCGGCGACCTCGGCACCGGCGATGTGCTGGTCGAGGGCAGCCGCATCGCCAGTGTGCGACCGTCGATCGACGTCGCGGCCGACACCGAGATCGTCGACGGCAAGGGACGCATCGTCATTCCCGGCCTGATCAACGCGCATATGCACACCTGGCAGACGGGCTTGCGCGGCTTTGCCGCGAACTGGACGCTGCTGGAATATTTCCGCCGCATGCATGCGGGCCTCGCAACCGTATTCCGGCCCGAGGACATCCATATCGCGACCCTCGTAGGCGCGCTGAACCAGATCAACCACGGCGTCACCACGCTGGTCGACTGGTGCCACAACAATCCGACGCCTGCGCACACCGACGCCGCGGTCCGCGGCCTGATCGAGAGCAGCATTCGCGCCGCGTTCTTCCACGGCTCGCCCAAACCGGAGCCGAAGCCGGGCGAGCCGCATTTCTCGGAAGTGCCGCATCCGCGCCGCGAGGTCGAGCGGCTGCTGGCAGGCCCCCTCGCCGACCGCGACGGCCTCGTCACGCTCGGGCTCGCCATTCTCGGCCCGCATTATTCGACGCTCGACGTCGCCATCCACGATTTCCGACTGGCGCGGGAGCTGAACCTGATCGCATCCATGCATCAGGGCGGCGGGCCGGCCAAGACGCTCGGCGGCTGGGAGAAGCTGATCGAGGCCGGCCTCGTCGGCTCCGGCGTCAACATCGTCCATGGCAACGACCTGCCGGATGATCTGCTCGATCATCTCGTCGATCTCGGCGTGTCCTTCTCGGTCACGCCGGAGAACGAGATGATCCAGGGCCATGGCTTTCCGATCACGGGACGGCTGCTCAAGCGCGGCGTGCGGCCGAGCATCGGCATCGATCTCGAATCCGTGCTGGCCGGTGATCTCCTTTCCGTCGCGCGCGTTGCGCTGTCGATGCAGCGGGCACTCGACAATGCCGAGTCGCGCAAAGTGAGCGGCGCCATTCCGGCAACGACCACGATTCCTGTACGCGAGGCGCTGCGCTGGATCACGACGGAAGGCGCCCGCATGCTCGGCCGCGAGGACCAGATCGGGTCGCTGACGCCGGGAAAGCTCGCCGACCTCGTCGTCATCAACGCCTCCGATCTCAATCTCTATCCGGTGCACGATCCCGTCGCGACCGTGGTGATGCAGACGAGCCTCGCCAATATCGAGTCCGTCATGATCGGCGGCGCCTGGAAGAAGCGGAACGGCCGGTTGCTGGTCGAGGGCCTCGAGACGAAGAAGGAGCTGTTGGCGCAATCCGGTCAACGGCTGGTGCAGGAAATCGAACGACAGGGACGCGCCGCCTGAAGGCGCCAATGGACAACAACAATGACAGACGCTTCAAGGAATGTTGCTTTCATCGGAATCGGCAAGATGGGCCTGCCGATGGCCTTGCTCGTCGCCAAAGCCGGTTACGCCGTCACGGCGTTCGACCAGAGCGCGGCGCGGACCAACGAGGCGCGCGGGCAAGGCATTGCGATCGCCGCTTCGCCGGCCGATGCCGTGGACGGCAAGGCCGCGATCATCACGTCCCTGCCCGACGACGCAGCCTTGCGCGGCGCGTTGCTCGGTCCGACCGGCCTCATCGCCGCAATGGCGCCAGGCGCCGTTTTGATCGAGACCAGCACCGTGAGCGTCGAGGCCTCCACCGAAGTTGCAGCCGCAGCGCAGGCGCGCGGCATTGCTTATTTGCGTTCACCGGTTTCGGGCAATGCCAGCATCGTCCACACCGGCGCGCTGACCTGCTTCGTCTCGGGTCCTAAGGACGCTTTCGAAAACGCAAAGCCGTTGTTCTCCGCCTTCACCCGCGCGCAGACCTATCTCGGGCCGGCCGAGGAAGCGCGCTACGCCAAGCTCTCGGTCAACCTGATGATCGCGGTGTCGGCCGCGATGATGGCGGAGAGCCTGGCACTGGCGCGCAAGGGCGGCATCGCCTGGCAGGATATCTTGAAGGTGCTCGACGACAGCGCGGTGGCATCGCCGATGGTGAAGTACAAGACCGCACCGCTGCGCACGCGGGACTTCGAGTCCACCTTCTCCTGCAAGCAGATGGCCAAGGACCTCGATCTGATCCTGGGGGCCGGCCACGCCGTCGGCGTGCCATTGCAACTCGCTGCGCAGGTGCGTGAGACCTATGGCTCGCTGGTCGCCCAAGGCGACGGCGACACCGACTTCATCGCGACCGTCAAGCATCTCGAGCGGTTGTCCGGCCTCGGCGAGCCAAAACTCTGATCCACGGAGCCTCCTATGCGCAACTTCAACGAGAACACGATCACGGACGCGGTGCTGGAGCGGATCGCGGGCGCAACCGACCCACGCATCAAGCAGGTCAGCGAAGCGCTGGTGCGTCATCTTCATGCCTTCGTCCGCGAGATACGGCCGACCCAGAAGGAGTGGGAGTACGGTATCGACTTCCTGACCCGCACCGGACACATGTGCGACGACAAGCGCCAGGAATTCATCCTGCTGTCGGACACGCTCGGCGTCTCCATGCTGGTCGATGCCATCAACCATCCGGTGCCGGAAGGCGCGACCGAGACCACCGTGCTCGGCCCCTTCTTCGTCCAGGCCGCGCCGGAGAAGGACAGCGGCGCCGATATCTCGGGTCCGATGGAAGGCGATCCGATGCTGGTCACCGGCTCGGTCTCGACCGTGGACGGAAAGCCGCTGGCAGCCGCCGTCGTGGACGTTTGGCATTCCGACGATGACGGCTATTACGACGTGCAGCAGCTCGACGAGATCGGAGATCTCGCGATGCGCGCGCGCTTCCATACCGATGCCAACGGCCGCTTCCATTTCTGGTCGATCAAGCCTGCCGCCTATCCGATCCCGCATGACGGCCCGGTCGGCGACATGCTGGAGGCGCAGGGACGCCATCCCTGGCGACCCGCGCATGTGCATTTCATGATCTCTGCACCGGGTTTCGAGCAGCTCGTGACTCATGTGTTCGTCGCGGGCGACCAGTATCTCGACAGTGACGTGGTGTTCGGCGTCAAGGACAGCCTGATCCGCGAATTCACGAGGCATCCCGCGGGCCGTGCGCCGGATGGTCGCATGGTGGACAGCGACTATTTTCATCTCAACTATGATTTCGGTTTGAAGCAGGTTGCGAGCAGCGCAAGAGCAGCCTAAGCCAAACGACAACGCAGCGGACCGGCAAGAGTCCGCGATCGGAGCGAACAGGGAGCAAGGATGGGACCGCGGGTCAGCACGAGCATCTTGGCCGATCGCCTCACCGGCATGATCGGCCCGCGCGCGAGCGTTGCCCGCGGCGTGCTCGATCAGCATGGGCAGAGCGAGTCGCATTATCGCAATCTGCCGCCTGACATCGTCGTCTTCCCTGAAACGACGCAGGAGGTCGCGGAAATCGTCAAGCTGTGCGCCGGCGCGGACATGCCGATCGTGCCGTTCGGCGCCGGGACCTCGCTCGAAGGCAATGCCGCGGCGGTCGCGGGCGGCGTCTGCTTCGATTTCGCGCGCATGAACAAGGTGCTGGCGGTGCACGACAGCGACATGGATGTCGTGGTGCAGCCCGGCATCACGCGCAAGCAGCTTAATGCCGAGCTGCGCAATACCGGCCTGTTCTTCCCGATCGACCCGGGCGCCGACGCCTCGATCGGCGGCATGACATCGACGCGCGCATCCGGCACCATGGCCGTGCGCTACGGCACCATGAAGGACAATGTCGTGGCGCTGGAGGTGGTGCTCGCGGACGGGCGCGTGATCCGGACCGCGAAGCGCGCACGGAAGTCAGCCGCCGGCTATGACCTGACGCGCATGTTCGTCGGCGCGGAGGGCACGCTCGGCGTGATCACCGAGATCACGCTGAAGGTGCACCCCGTGCCGCAGGCGATCTCGGCCGCGGTGTGCAGCTTCGACACGCTGCACGATGCCGTCGACACCGCGATCTCCGTGATCCAGTCCGCGATTCCCGTGGCGCGCATCGAGCTGCTCGACGACGTCATGATGCGCGGCATCAACGCCTACGCCAAGCTTGGCTATCGCGAGGCGCCGACCCTGTTCTTCGAATTCCACGGCTCCGAGACTTCCGTCGCCGAGCAGGCCGAGGCGGCGCAGGCGATCGCTACCGACCATGGCGGCCATGGCTTTGCCTGGGCGAAGGCACAGGAGGACCGCAGCCGACTCTGGCACGCGCGCGACAACACGCTTTATGCCGGCCTCGGCCTGCGGCCCGGCGCGCGGGCCGTGATCACCGACGTCTGCGTGCCGATCTCGCGGCTGGCGGAATGCCTGACCGAGACGCGGCGCGACGCGGATGAGCACGGCTTTACCGCGCCGATCGTTGGCCATGTCGGCGACGGCAATTTCCACATGCTGATCCTGATCGACCCGGCGAAACCCGAGGAGGCCGAGGGCGCCAAGGCGCTGCAGGCCCGCATGGTCGCCCGCGCCATTGCCATGGACGGGACCTGCACCGGCGAGCACGGTATCGGCCTCGGCAAGATCGACTATCTCACCGATGAGCTCGGCGCGGCCGTCGACGTGATGCGGCAGATCAAGCAGGCGCTCGATCCAAATGGACTGATGAACCCGGGTAAGATTTTTTCTGGCGGAGCCAGGGCATGAGCGACGCGCTCCCGATCGAAGTCACATCGCCTGTCCCGCTGCTGGAACTGCGCGGCATCAGCAAGGAGTTTCCCGGTGTCAAGGCGCTGGACGACGTGTCCTTTGCCGTTTACCCCGGCGAAGTCCACATGCTGCTGGGCGAGAACGGCGCCGGCAAGTCGAGCCTGATGAAGGTGCTGTGCGGCGCCTACTGCGCCGATGCCGGCGAATTCTACTACAAGGGTGAGAAGGTCGCGATCTCCTCGACCGCGGATGCGCAGAAGCTCGGCATTGCCGTGATCTTCCAGGAATTCTCGCTGGTCCCCTATCTCGATATCGCCCAGAACATCTTTCTCGGCCGCGAGCCGAAGGGTCGCATCCCCGGCACCATCGACCGCCGCAGGATCCTGGCCGATGCGAAGCGCGTGCTCGACACCATCGGCTTCGACATCGATCCCTCCACAACCGTCGACAAGCTGGGCGTCGCCCAGCAGCAGATGGTCGAGATTGCGAAAGCGATCAGCCAGAACGCCCGCATCCTCGTGATGGACGAGCCGACCGCGGCGCTGTCCGACCGCGAGACCGAGCTGCTGTTCGCGCTGATCGCGCGGCTGAAGGCCGACGGCGTCTCGATCGTCTACATCTCGCACCGCATGGCCGAGGTGTTCGCGCTCGGCGACCGCATCACCGTGCTGCGCGACGGCCGCCGCATCGACGGCGTCCGACCGGCCGACGTCACGCCGGACCAACTCGTCCGCATGATGGTCGGCCGCAACGTCGACATGACCTATCCGCGCAATTTTGCCGACAAGCCCGGCGAGGTGCTGCTGCAGGTCAGGGGCCTGACCGCGCCGACCGGCATCTCCGATATCAACATCGAGGTGCGCCGGGGCGAGATCGTCGGCCTGTGCGGCCTGGTCGGCTCCGGCCGCAGCGAGGTCGCGCGCGCCATCTTCGGCGCCGATCCCGTGACGTCAGGCGAGATCATCTTCGACGGCAAGTCCATTTCCGGCGAGCCGGATCTCGCCGCCCGCCGCGGCATCGCGCTGATCCCGGAGAGCCGCAAGAGCGAGGGCCTCGCGCTGCTGCGGTCGGTCGGCGACAATCTGGTGGTGTCCGCGCTCAAGAAGCTTTTTCCGAGCGGCCTGTTCGACCAGCGTCGCGCGCAGCGCACCTCCGACGGCCTGATCCGGCAGTTGCGCATCGCGACGCCGAGCGCGCGGCAGACCGTCGGCCTGCTCTCGGGCGGCAACCAGCAGAAGGTCGTGATCGGCAAGTGGCTGGCCGCCGGGTCAAAGCTCTTCATCTTCGACGAGCCGACGCGGGGCATCGACATCGGCGCCAAGTCCGAGATCTTCGCGCTGATCGACCGGCTCGTCGCGGAAGGCGCGGCAGCGCTGATGATCTCCTCCGAACAGGTCGAGATCTGTCATGTCTGCGACCGCGCCTATGTGATGCGCGAGGGGCGCATTGCCGGGCACCTGACACGCAACGAACTGACCGAGGAGAACATCGTGCGACTGGGGATGCATCATGCGTGAGGCCGCGGTCGTCTCGGAGCCCAATCCGCTGCAGCGCATTCCCGGCGTTGCCATCGTGCTCGTGCTGCTGATCGCGCTGTTCAGCGCCATCGCGCCGGGCTTCCTCTCGGTCGCCAACCTCTCCAACGTGCTGGTGCAGTCGACCATCCTGACCATGCTCGCGCTGCCGATGACGCTGATCATCATGACCGAGGGGCTCGATCTGTCGATGGGCGCGGTGCTGACGCTGACCTCGCTCTGCGTCGCGATCGTGTCGCTCGCGACCAAGTCGATGCTGCTGGGCCTTGGTGCCGGCCTGCTGGTGGGCGCGGCCTTCGGCGTCGCCAACGGCTGGCTGGTCGCGATAACAGGCATCCCGCCCTTCGTCGCGACGCTCGGCACGCTCGGCATGGCGCAGGGCCTGTCGCTGATCGTCAGCGACGGCCAGAGCGTGGTCGGCATTCCCCACAGCGTGCGCGACATCTATTCGGCGACGCTGCTGGGGATTCCCGTGCCGATCGTGATGGCGCTAGTGACCTATGCGGCCTTCCACGGCCTGCTCTATCACACCCGCTTCGGCACCTACATCTTCGCGCTCGGGGGCAACCGCGAGGCGCTGCGCTATGCCGGCCTGTCGCCGAACAAGCTGCTGATCGCGGTCTACGCCATCGGCGGCGCCATGGCAGGGATCGCCGGCCTGTTGATGACCGCACGCATGAACTCCGGCCATCCCACCGCCGGCCTTGGCCTCGAGTTCGATGCCATCGCCGCGGTCGCGGTCGGCGGCACCTCGTTCGAGCGCGGCAATGGCTGGCTGCTCGGCACGCTGCTCGGGGTCCTTTCCGTCGGCGTGCTGCGCAACGGGTTGAACCTGATCTCGCTGCCGTCCTCGGTGCAGGTCGCCAGCGTCGGCGTGCTCGTCATCGTTGCCTTGTTTCTCGACGGCCTCCGGAGCCGCGCATGACCGACATCACCAAAGAGGCGATGATGCCGCCCCGCTCATTCCTGTCGCAGGATGCGATCCAGGTGTTCTATCGCCTCCTTGCAGCGCTCTTGATCTGCGCGGTGCTCGCCGTGCTCAGCGATTCCTTCCTCAGCCTCGGCAACATCCTCAATGTGCTGAGACAGGCGAGCCTGACCTTCTTCATCGCCTCGGGCCTCACGCTGGTGGTGCTGACCGCCGGCCTCGATCTCTCCGTCGGCGCCAATGTCGCGCTGTCCGCCTGCATCGCCGGCACCGTGATTCACAAGACCGGCTCGCCGGCGCTCGGCATCCTCACCGGCCTTGCCTGCGGCGGCATCGTCGGCCTGCTCAACGGCATCATGGTCACCGCCCTGCGGATCCCCTCCTTCATCGCCACCTATGGCATGCTCTGGGTGCTGAACGGCCTCACTTACTGGTACATGGCCGGCGAAACCCTTCACGGCTTCCCGGCAGGCTTCCGCCAGATCGGCAGCGGCTATCTGTTCGGCCTGCCCATCCCGGTCTATCTGCTGCTGGTGTTCCTCGGGATCGGAACGCTGTTTGCGCAGCGGACGATCTGGGGCCAGGAGATCTATGCGATCGGCGCCAATCCGGTCGCGGCGCGCCTCTCCGGCATTCCGGTCGCGCGCCGCCTGTTGCTGGTCTATGCGGTCTCCGGCACCATGGCGGGCCTTGCCTCGATCATCTTCCTGTCGCGGCTCAATTCGGCGGAAGCCGACATCGGCGAAAGCCTGACGCTGCCGGCGATCGCGGCCGTGCTGATCGGCGGCACTTCGCTGTTCGGCGGCGTCGGCACCGTTTTCGGCACCTTCATCGGCGCGCTGATCCTGACGCTGGTGCTGAACGGCATGAACCTCTTGTCGGTCAGTGCCAATTGGCAGCCGCTGGTCACCGGCATCATCGTCATTCTCGCGGTCTGGCTCGACATGAAGACCCGCCGCCGCGCGCAATGAGCTCTCGGAAATCCAACAAGCAAAATCAGGGATGGAGGCAATATGAAATTGAGACTGGACTATCTGGCGCTGCCGCTGCTGATGGCGGCCGCGTTCACGACCGGGGCGCGCGCCGACGGCGAGACCATCGCCGTCTTTACCAAGAACCAGACCAACCCGTTCTTCCAGACGGTGCGGGTCGGCGCCGACAACATGGCGAAGGCGCTGAACGCGAAGACGCTGCAGTACATCCCGACCAAGCCGGATTCGATCCCCGAACAGCTCAGCCAGATCGAGGACGTCGTGGTGAAGAAGCCGAGCGCGATCGTCTTCACGCCGGTCGACTACAAGGCGATGGTGCCGGGAGTCGAGAAGATCAACGATGCCAAGATCCCCGTCGTCAACATCACCGACCGATCCGCCGGCGGCAAGTTCCTGTCCTTCGTCGGCGCCGACGATTACAGCCTCGGGCTCGAGACCGCGCGCTTCCTGCTGAAGACTTTGGGCGGCAAGGGCAACATCGTCATCATCGAGGGCGTCAAGGGCTCGCTGACGAACGTCGATCGCGTGCGCGGGTTCAACGACGCGCTGAAGGAAGCGCCCGGCGCCAAGCTGCTGGCTTCGCAGCCTGGTAACTATCAGCGGCTCCAGGCGCTTCAGGTGATGGAGAACCTGATGCAGTCGAATTCGCAGATCGACGGCGTGCTCGCCGCCAACGACGCCATGGCAGTCGGCGCGATCGAGGCGCTCGACGGCGCCAACCGCAAGGCGCAAGTGATCGGCATCAACGGCACCAAGGAGGCGATCGACGCGATCAAGTCCGGCAAGCTGCTCGCGAGCGGCGACTACAACGGATTCGCGCAAGGCTGCCTCGGCACCATGATGGCTGTCCGCTCCTTGCGCAATCAGCCTGTCATCAGCGAGATCGTGCTGAAGCCGACCGTCATCACCAAGGACAATTACCAGCCGTTCGACGTCCCGCTGGAGCAGCGGACCTGCCCGAGCTTCGAGGACGCCGGCAAGCTCGGCGCCAAGTAGATCGCCCGATCACGACGAACCCGGACGGCCGCACCTCGCGGCCGTCCCAAGAACTGAGCCAAGAAATGGAGACACCATGCTGTTCGCCATCCACGCCCTCGACCGCACCGGCGCGCTGCCGACCCGGCTCGCCAATTACGACGCCCACAAGGCCTTCCTGAGCGATACCTCGCGCTTCGGCGTCAAGATCGTGATGTCGGGACCGCTCGTCTCCGACGACGGCGCGACCATGATCGGCAGCCTGTTCCTGGTCGAAGCCCCCACGCATGCGGAAGTCGAGGCCTTTAACCGCGCGGATCCCTTCGCTGCGGCCGGCATCTGGGAGAAGGTCACAATCACTGGGTTCATCCGGCGACAAGGATAGGCTGCCAGGCGTTGATCGGAGCCATGGATGAACGAAAGCGGGCCCGGGCTGGCGGTCCGCATCCACTTACACGATCCCAAGCGCAGCCTTTGTCCGCGGCCAGCGGTCCTGTATAATGCGCGCGAGGAGGGATCGCGATGAAGGCTTTCATCCTTGCCTGTGTTGCGACGATCGTCATCACGATGGCTGGAGTTGCCGTGCTCGACAGCGTACAGCTCCCCGTTGCAGAGGCCTTTTCGACGACGGGCGTCCGGCTTTAGGCAATACTCCGTAGGCTCTATTCGGCTGCGGACGCAGCATGGCGAGGCTGCGGCTGAGAATCGTTCGGGCCGGTCCGTGCCAACTCCTGGTCGAGCCACAGGCTATGGTGCTCGCGCGCCCAGTTGACATCCACTTCACCTGATCCCATCGCCTCGAAAGCCCCCTCCATCCCGATGGTGCCGATGTAGATATGGGCAAGCATCGCGGCGATGAACAGCACGGCCACGATGGAGTGAACGATCTGGGAAAACTGCATGCCCTCGATTCCCGTCAGGTAGAACGGGAACATGAGTTGATACCCGGTCGCCGCGACGAGGCTACCGCCGATCACGACGATCCAGTAGATCCCCTTTTGACCCGCGTTGAAACGGCGAGCCGGCGGATGATCGTGACCGAACAGGCCGCCTCCGCGCTTGATCCACTCGATATCCACCTTGTTGGGGATATTGCCGCCGATCCACATCAAAAAGATCAGCACGACGCCAATCGTGAACGGAAAGCTCAGGTAGTTGTGCGCGAATTTCGCCCATTGCGACCATTCCGAGAAGGCTTCAAATCCAATCAGCGGAAGCAGCAGCGGCCGCCCGAACGTGATGTTCAATCCCGAGATCGCCAGGATGATGAAGCAGGTCGCGGTCATCCAGTGCACGAAACGCTCGAAGGTGTTGAACCGCACGATGGTGCGGCCGGATCGTCCGCTTTCGAGGCGGATCATGCCGCGCGTCAAATAGAAGATGACCAGCACCGCCAGCATCCCGAGCACAGCTACGCCGCCGATCCACCGCAGCGCAACGTTGCGGAATTCACGCCACTCGCGGCCAGCAGGTTGCATCAGCACGCTGGAGCGCTGGTCGGGGATGCTGACGCGCCCCTGGATCCGGTCCATCTCCTGCAGCAACTGGCGCTCGTTGACCGAGCTCGCCGTCGGATTGACCTGCTGGGCCGGCGACGGCACCGGAGCTGCCACGACCAACAGAAGCAACGCCCACGCGCCGATGGCTGGTCGAATGAACCTTGAAAATGAGGACATCTGCTCCTCCCGGCATTTGTGCCCCGGCGCGCGGCGCCTTCAGGACTCGATTGTTTCGCGATAGGCGGTCTTCCAGCCCCATGCGCCTGAACCATAGCCCCGCTTCAAGACGCGCTCCTTATAGATCTGGGCGATGATCTCGCCGTCGCCGGCAAGCAGAGACTTGGTCGAGCACATCTCGGCGCACAGCGGCAGCTTGCCCTCGGCCAGGCGGTTCGCGCCGTATTTTTCGTATTCCTCCTTGCTGCCGTCGGCCTCGGGACCGCCGGCGCAATAGGTGCATTTGTCCATTTTCCCGCGCGAGCCGAAATTGCCGACCTTCGGATATTGCGGCGCGCCAAACGGACAAGCGTAGAAGCAATAGCCGCAGCCGATGCAGAGATCCTTGGAGTGCAGGACGACGCCATCGGCGGTGGTATAGAAACAGTTCACCGGGCACACTGCCGCGCACGGCGCATCCGTGCAGTGCATGCAAGCCATCGAGACTGATCGTTCGCCCGGCTTGCCATCGGCGATGGTGACGACCCTGCGGCGGTTGATGCCCCAGGGGACCTCGTGCTCGTTCTTGCAGGCCGTGACGCAGGCGTTGCACTCGATGCAACGGTCGGCGTCGCAGAGAAACTTCATACGTGCCATCGTCGTTGCTCCTTATGCCGCCGCGATCTGGCAGAGAGTGACCTTGGCCTCTTGCATGTTCGTCGCGGGATCGTATCCGTAGGTGGTGATCGTGTTCGCGCTTTCACCAAGCACGATCGGATCGGTGCCCTTCGGGTAGTTGCCGCGAAGATCCTTGCCCGCAAACCAGCCACCGAAGTGGAAGGGCATCCAGGCAACTCCCTTGCCGACGCGCTCGGTGACGAGCGCCTTCATCCTTGCCCGGGAATTGTTCTCGGCTCCCGTGACCCAGACCCAGCCGCCGTCCTTGACGCCGCGCTCGGCGGCGTCGGCAGGGTTGATCTCGATGAACATGTCCTGCTGCAATTCGGCGAGCCACGGGTTGGTCCGGGTCTCCTCGCCGCCGCCCTCATATTCGACCAGGCGGCCGGACGACAGGATGAGCGGGAACTGTTTTGCGATTCCCTTCTCCACCGCAGCCTTCTGCACGGAGAAGCCGATATTGGGCATCCGGAACTGCTTGGCGTCGGGCAGCGTCGGGTATTTGGCGACGAGATCGGCGCGCGGCGTGTAGATCGGCTCGCGGTGAACCGGGATGGGATCGGGCAAGCCGAAGGCATGCATGCGCGCCTTGCCGTTGCCATAGGGAACGCAGCCATGCGCCAGCGCGACGCGCTGGATGCCGCCCGACAGGTCGAGCGCCCACGACACCGCATCCGGAGTGGCCGGGTTGACCTTGTTGATCACGGCCATTTCCGCTTCGGTGAGCTCGGTGTCCCAGCCGAGTTTCTTCAAGCTCGCGAGCGTAAATTCCGGATAGCCGTCCTGGATGCCCGACCCCAGCGAGTACGAGCCATCCGCGAGCAGGCTCACCTTGCGCGTCGTGCCGTCCGGCAGCTTCTCCTCGCGCTCGACGCCGAACCGCGGCCGGAACGTGCCGCCGCCATCCATCACGTGCAGATTGGTATTGTAGAGCAGCGGCGTGCCGGGATGCTTGACCTCCGGCGATCCCCAACACGGCCAGGGCAGGCCGTAATAGTCGCCGCCGACCTCGGGATCGTCCTTCGGCGCGCGCATCGTCAGCATGTCGAACTTGGCCTGGTTCTTCATGTGCGCCTTGAGGCGCTCGGGCGATTGCCCGCAATAGCCGGTCGACCAGCTGCCGCGGTTCATCTCGCGCAGCACATCCTCTGCTTCGGGAAGATTATTCTCGACCTTGATCTTCTTGAACATCTGGTCGGCGAGGCCGAGCTTCTTCGCCATCAGATAGATGATTTCGAGATCATCCTTCGACTCGAAGACCGGCTTCACGATCTGCTCGCCCCATTGCAGCGAGCGGTTGGAAGCGACGCGCGAGCCCTTGCACTCGAATTGCGTGGCGACCGGCAGAATGTAGACGCCATCCTTGCGCCCAGCCTCGACCGCGAGCGAGGCCCAGGTCGTCGGATGCGGATCGGCGATAACGAGCAGCTCCAGCGCCTTCAGGCCATTGAGGGATTCAGGGATGCGGGTGATGCTGTTGGAGGCGTGTCCCTGCACGAACACCGCCCTGACATTGTCCTTCTGCGCGACCTGATCCTTCGGCAGCGTCACCGCCTCGAACCAGCGGGTCAGCGGGATGCCCGGCGTTTCCATGATCTGCTTGGAGTCGAAGCGCGACTTCAGGAAGTCATAGTCGACCTCCCAAACCCGCGACCAATGCTTCCAGGCGCCCTCGGCGAGGCCGTAGTAGAACGGCAGCGTGACGATATCGAGCCCGACGTCGGTCGCGCCCTGCACGTTGTCATGGCCACGGAAAATGTTGGCTCCCATGCCCGCTCCGCCGACATTGCCGGTCATCAGCAGCAGGATGCAGCTGGCGCGCACGTTGGCGGTGCCGACGGTCTTCTGGGTCTGACCCATGGCCCAGATCAGCGTGGCCGGCTTTTCGGTCGCAAACATCTTGGCGACGCGCTTGAGCTGCTCGCCGGGAATGCCGGTGACGCGCTCGACTTCTTCCGGATTCCACTTTTCCACTTCTTTGCGGAGATCATCGAACCCGTAGACCCGCTGCCGGATAAACTCCTTGTCCTCCCAACCATTCTGGAGGATGTGCCACATCATGCCGTAGAGCACCGGGATGTCGGTGCCCGGCCGCATCCGCACATATTCCGTCGCATGCGCAGCCGTGCGCGTCAGGCGCGGGTCGATGACGATGAAGTTGGCCTTCTGCAGCTCCTTCCCCTCGAGCAGGTGCTGCAGCGACACCGGATGCGCCTCTGCCGGATTGCCGCCCAAGATCATCTGCGTCTTGGCGTTGCGGATATCATTGTAGCTGTTGGTCATCGCCCCATAGCCCCACGTGTTGGCGACGCCGGTGACGGTGGTCGAATGGCAGATGCGAGCCTGGTGATCGGTGTTGTTGGTTCCCCAGAATGCGCCGAGCTTGCGGAACAGGTAGGCGCCTTCATTGGTCATCTTGGCTGAGCCGAGCCAATAGACCGAGTCCGGGCCCGACTTCTCGCGCACGGCCTGAAGCCTGTCTCCAATCTCGTTGATCGCGGTATCCCAGGAGACGCGGGTCCACTGGCCACCCACCAGCTTCATCGGATAGCGCAGCCGCCGCTCGCTATGCACGAGCTCACGCACGGAGGCGCCCTTGGCGCAATGCGAACCGCGATTGATCGGCGAATCCCAACTCGGCTCCTGACCGATCCATACCCCGTTCAGAACCTCGGCCGTGACCGTGCACCCGACCGAGCAATGCGTGCAGATGCTCTTGCGGACGGTCGCGCCTGCGGTGAGCGGACCGGCCATCGCCGCTTCCGCCTTACGCACGCCGCCGACCGGCAGCGTGCCGAGCGCGGCGAGCGCGCCACCGGCAAGACCGGATTTGCGCAAGAAGCTGCGGCGGTCGAGACCGCCGGCCTGCCCCGCAAGGGACTCGGCAACGGAACCATGGCGCAGGGAATGCTGGTTTGTTCGCTTGATCAGCACGGTCAACCTCCCTTGGCCGGATAACGATTGACGCGATAGAACGCCTTGACGTGATCGGTTTCCTTGTAGCGCGCCTTGCGCTTCTCATCGTTGGTTTCGCTATCAGCCTGCGCGGACCCGACCAGCGGCGTCGCAAGCGTCGCGCCGGCGCCCACCGTGCCGACACCGACCTTGCGCAGGAAGGCGCGGCGCCCGACTGTGGTTTTCCTGTCTTCACTCATCGCATCTCTCCTGGACCTGCTGGTGCAGGTCAGTTGGCGAACGTGAATGCTTCCGTCTCGATCTCGACAAAGGCGCGACCGAGCGCGCCGACCGCACGATAGAAGATGGCGCTCTCCGCGCTCTCGATGTCGGCAAACAGCCGCCCCATCCAGGGCGCGATGTGCTTCTCGAAGAAGGCGCGCTGCGCGTCGGGCGTCGCCGCGAAACCGCCTCCCGCGAACCCTGCCATGATCTCGCACAGGATGGCCGCGTGATCCTCCGGCTCCGAATTGTTTGCGACGCGCTCGATCCCAAGCGCAGCGAGATCGGCGCGCAGGCGCGACAGCGGCCGCTCGTTGAGAAAGCCGGTCAGATAGTAGGAGGCATAGGGCAAGAGCTCGCCGCGGCCGAGACCTGTGAACAGATCGAAATATTCGCGTTCGACCTTCGCTGCGACTGCATTGGCGGCGGTTGCGGCCAGCGCAGCATGCGCGCGCCCGAGCGGCGTCGCGTCACCAGTCAACGCGGCCAGCTGATCGAGCAGCCTTCCTGACGGTGCTGCGGACAAGAGCGTTGCGAGCAGCAGATACTCCTGCGCACGCGCCGCATCGACGGGATCGATCGGCTGTTCGGACAAAAGCGGCTCGCTGTACAAATCAGGCCGGAGGTCATTGCGCGACACGCCGGTGGCCGCTTCGACTGCAATCACCCGTTGTGCGGGCACCTTGCTCCAGTTCGAAACGGAGGGTTGGCTAATGCCTATTTTGCGCGCAAGCCCGGCAACGCCGCCAGCGGCGTCAATGGCTCGTTCAAGGCCATGATCACGCACGCGGACCTCCCATCTAAGTCCCAGGTGCTTGATTTTGCTTTTGTTAGGCAAAGCGTAGTCCCGGTTCCGCGGAGGGTCAATCGCCTCCCATAGCTTGAGACTATGGTCTTTCGTCGAGTCCCTAGCGGGGCAGCGCGCCGCCATGCGGGCGACGCCGCACCGGCACTGGCTCGCTTTCGCTGTTTTCAACGATCGTTGGTTGCGTTGCAGCAGGAGCCGGCGCGGACTCGGGGCGCGCTTCGTCTTCGGCGACGATCTCGACACTTGATCTCTCGACCTGGCGCAATTCCCGCGCAGAATCCGCGACTTCAACCGAGGTGTCAGCCAGCGTCTCGGCTGACTTGCTGATCCCGCCGATGATCCTGTCCACGAACGTGGCCAGTTCTGCTTCCGAACAATCCAGCGGCCCAAAGCCCGGCATTGCGGAGGGATCGTTGAAGTCCCACGCGTTTTCGGCAAGTCCCACGAAGTCGCGTATGGCTGGATCAGCGCTCCAGGCGCGACGAAGCGCCGCACGTGTCAGCTCCTGCGGTATCCCCTTGCGCAGGAACGCCTTGATGTCGGTCGCTGACGTGATCGAGTCGATCGAAGGCAGGCTCGAAAGGTCGAACTCCACGTCGTCGTCTTTCGTGGCGGGCGGCAGTGCCGACTGCATGTCGTCGTGCATTGCCGGATCCGGTTGCGTCGCGTTCGCCTTTGCCTCCTGCTTGCGCCGGGACCAGCGCGCCAGGAACTTATCCTCGCTCATTCGTGTCCGCCCTCATGCTGCCGACGCGCCAGCGCCTCCGGATCGGCCTGCCGCCGCTCGCGTTTGAAGAACTCCCGTTCGACGTGGTGCTCGGCGACGAAGCTATCAATCTGCTCGCGCAGCACGTCCGGCATGGGAACGGCCTCGACCAGATTGTCGGCGGCCTCCGTGAACGCTTCGCCTTCCGCAGGATCGGCGGTGGCCGCAGCCACCGAATAGGGCCAGGCGCCTTCCGCAGGCGACAACACTGTCCAGATGCTCGGACTCCCCGAAGCGAGATTATCGCGATAGCGCGCCGTCTCGGAACTGTAGAGATCGACTATCGCGCTGCCGGCATAAAACAGTGTTCCATCTCTCTCCTGACGGAGCACCGTCCAGGGCTTTGTGTCCGGCTCGTCCGGCAGCACAGCGACAGCGCGCCAGACGAAGTCGGCCCACGGCGAGTCCGCCTTGTGGCGCTCGACCACGATGCCGACGGGAATGCGCACGAGCGGCAGCGCGGCCGGGCTCATGTCACCATCTCCAGATGTTTGATCGGCAACCCCGTCAGCAAATTCTGCGGCTTCATCCGGAGCTTCTGATCGGAGTTCATCGACAGAATGAGATAGACCGGCTCGCCCTGCATCTCGTCTGCGGCCGCACTCTTGTCTGCAAACGTCAGGCGGAACAATGAAAGCACACGTCCGGCGCTGCGGTCATCGAGTTGCTCCCCATGCCAGAGACGGTCGCCGAGCCTGGTCGCATCAGCGTCGAGCCCAACATACCAGGTGAGCCGCGCATCACGCAATTCGTGCAGCGGCTCAACGACGACGTCGATCCCGAGCAGATGGGAGATCCAGCGCGTCATCGCCTGCGCCAGCGCCCTCGGCCCGCGCCCCCCTGCGGTGAGGTCGAACGCCATGTCGAAATCGTCGCTTCGGTGCCAATAGTCGTCGGCATTGTCCTCGCTCAGGACGTCGAGCTGGGCATCGGTCACCGCCCCCAGCATCGACATCAGCGACAGCACCGGGGTCGGGCTCTGCCCACCGACGACTTCTTCATCTCCGAGCAGCAAGGCCTGCTCATGCGGCAGGATACGCTGCGGGCGGAAGAACAGCTCGGCTGCGCGCAGCACGAAGGGATCATCGCAGCCATCGAGTGCATTGCGCAGGATCACATGCACGAGCTGATTGACGAACAGCGGCGGCAAGTCATTGGCCCGCGACCGGACGGTTGCGAGATAGGCGGCCTCGAGCGTCGGATGCCGCACCAGGAGATCGCGAAAGGCAAGCACGAACCGCCAGTTCTCCCGCGCATCCGCATCGACAATCGCAGCGACCTCGTCAGCGCCGACCGGCCGGCGGGGAGCGGCGAGCAGCGCGCGGTGCAGCCGGCGCTCGACCGGGCATGCTTCGTCCGGCGGAATCAGCTCGGGACGGGCAAAATAGGCCTTCAGGAACTCGTCGGTGACGCAAAGCCCGCCGCTCTCGTTGCGATCGAGCAGATGGTGGCCGCACGCGATCCAGAAATCGTTCATCGGTGCTGCGGCTCCTGGCTCATATCGGCAAGTCTGACATTGCTGTCGGGTTCGACGTCATCCTCGGCTTCCATGAACGAGAACGCCTTGCTGTGCCCCTGCCCTTGCCGCAGCTGCAGCCTGCGGAACGACTCGCGGACCTCGCCGTCGCTCACCGAGCGGTGGACGGCAATGAGCGAACTAATCGGATGCGTGCAGAGCGACTGCACAAAGGCAACCTCGTCTTCGGCGGCCATCCGCGCGGTTGCCGGATCCGGCGCGCCGAAACGATCGATGAGTTGAGCGGCGAGGAGCTCGATCAGCGCCCGGCAATCGCTCTCGGTTGCCGGCACAATCTGCGCCAGCGTCGACCAGCCCCAGGATTGCACCCCGAGGAAGCCGCTCCGAAACGCCGCGCGCGCCTTGCCGCTCAACGTCGCGGGATCCCGGTCGCAGAAGCGGAACGCGCCGGAGACGGCCCATTCGCCGGGCTCTGCCGCCGCATCGAACACGAAGGTATCGGAGGGATCGAGCGCGATGGTGCGCAGCAGTTTCATAACCGCGGTCCCCCGAGTGTCGGATCGAGCCAGGACGGGGTGGCGAGCGCCTTGACGAGCCCGCTCCGCTCGACCCTGTCGGTGCCGACGTGGCGCGTGAGGAGATCGCCGCTCTCGTCGATCCGCAGGACGGTTCGCCGTTCACGGGGAACACGGCTGAGATAGTCGCGCGCGACGCTGTCAAAGCCGTCGACCTGCCAACGATCGATCACCCGCATCAGGTGCCGCGCGAAGCTCTCGGTCACCTCTGCGGCTCCCGCTTCACCAAACCCCTCCTCATCCAGTGCGGACGCGAGCGCATGAACGCCGAGCCCCTGGTCGGCCGTTGCCACCGTCCGGATTATGGCGCCGAACACCAGCCAGGCGGGCGGCTTATCCTCGCTCGCGGACGACGGCCATCCCATCCGCCCACCGCCGACCAGCCCGCCATCGATCTCGACCGCGTCCGGCCAGCCGATCGCGACGGCCTTGTTCGGTGGCGCGTAGGCGCGAAGAGCGTCGGTGAGCGCGACCATGCCGGCGTAGAAGGCGCGCCGCGCGGTGCGCAAGGGTTCGCCCGGCTCGAGCACCACGGCGAATTCGGCAAGATCGAACCGCCCGACATACACCAGCGTGCCGGCGCCGCTCTTGGGTGCAATGCGGCAAGCGTCGGCAAAGGCGTCTCTGCTCTCACGCAACCGGACGAGCGTGAACGGCGGCGGCAGCTGGATCGGCTCCGCCGGGGAGACGTAGCTGGTTGGGGTCGACCGCAAGGCCGTCCTCCACTTTCCTTTTCTTTCCGATAGTGAATATCTATACGAGGTGCGGGAATGGCGCGAGTCTGTAAGTCGGCACCGCACTGGCGGAGGGATTGACCTGAAGCAGCCAGCGAAAACCGTCCTGATCTGTTCGTGTGAAGACACGATGCGCCTTGACACGGCCACGATCCGGCGTGGATGCCCCAACTGCGAGATCAAGAGCTATCGCCATCTCTGCGGCGCAGAGCTCGATCATTTTCGCAACGCGGCAAAGGCGGATGGCCCGCTGACGGTGGCCTGCACGCAGCAGGCTGCGCAATTCACCCAAGAGATCGGCGAGCGCCCTGGCGGGATCAGCTTCGTCAACATCCGCGAGACGGCAGGCTGGTCCCGCGACGGCGCGAATGCGGGCGCGAAGATGGCGGCGCTGCTTGCGGCAGCTGAGATCCCCGCACCGGACTATCCGCTGGTCACATTGTCGAGTGACGGCATCATCCTGATCTACGGGCAGGACGAGGCCGCGATCGAAGCCGGGCTGCTGCTCGCAGATCATCTCGATGTGACGGTCATGCTCAAGCAGCCGGCAGACGTTACGCCGCCTGCCGCGGCCGTGTTCCCGATCGTGAAGGGCACGATCCGCAACGCGCGGGGCCATTTTGGCGCCTTCGAACTCACGATCGACGACTACGCGCAGCCGCACCCGTCTTCGCGCGACCGCTTCGTGTTCGGAGCCCAGCGCAATGGGGCGACCTCGCGCTGCGACCTGGTGCTCGACCTCTCCGGCGATTCGCCGCTGTTCCCTGCGCACGACCTGCGGGACGGCTATCTCCGCGCCGATCCGCGAGATCCCGCGGCAGTGCTGCGTGCGGTTCTTGCCGCTCGCGATCTCGTCGGAACTTTCGACAAGCCGCGATATGTCGACTTCACCCCCGGCCTCTGCGCGCATTCGCGCTCGAAGCTGACCGGATGCCACCGCTGCCTCGATTTGTGCCCGACCGGCGCGATCACCCCGGCCGGCGACCATGTCGCCGTCAACGCGGAAATCTGCGCGGGTTGCGGGCAATGTGCGGCTGCCTGCCCGACAGGAGCTGCGTCCTACGCACTGCCGCCCGCCGACACCCAGTTGCAGATCCTTCGCGCCATGTTGCTCGCCTACCGCGAGGCCGGCGGTGCAGATCCTGTGCTGCTGCTGCATGACAGCGGGCACGGCACGCCGCTGATCGATGCGCTCGCCCGTCATGGCGATGGATTGCCGGCCAACGTGCTTCCCCTCGCCGTCAACGAGTTGACGCAGGTCGGGCTGGAGGCCGTTATCGGCGCATTCGCGTATGGCGCGGCGGCCGTGCGGTTCCTCCTGCGTGCCAAGCCGCGACACGGCATGACCGGGTTGTTGCAGACGATCGCCATGGCCGAGACGGTTCTTGCCGGGCTCGGATTTGACGGCCGCCGCGTGGCCACGATCGAAACCGACGATCCCGACATTCTGGCTGACCAACTGACGGAGGTTGGTCCCCTCGCCGGCCTCGCCACTCCTGCAACTTTCCGGACAGTCGGCAAGCGCGGCGATCTGCTTCGCTTTGGACTGAGTGAATTGCATCGCCTCGCGCCCAAGCCTGTCGACGTGATCGCCTTGCCCGCGGGCGCACCGATCGGAGCGGTCGCCGTTGACGTCAGCGGTTGCACGCTGTGCCTGTCCTGTGTCTCGGCCTGCCCGACCGGCGCGCTTCGCGCCGATCCCGAGCGTCCCGTCCTGAAATTCGTCGAGGACGCCTGCGTGCAGTGCGGTCTGTGCCAGAGCACCTGTCCTGAGAAGGTCATCACGCTCACCCCGCAGATCGACTTCCGGGCAAGGCGCGCGCCGGCACGGGTGATCAAGGAGGAAGAACCGGCCCTGTGTGTTCGCTGCGGCACGCCCTTCGGCGTCAAGAGCACGATTGATCGGATCGCGGCAAAGCTCGAGGGGCGGCATTGGATGTATCCCGCCGGGGACCGCCGAACCGAGGCCTTGCGGATGTGCGCCGATTGTCGCGTCATCGTCATGAGCGAACAGCAGTTCGATCCGATCCAGGACGTTCCGGAGCGCGCGCCCCCACGGACGACCGACGACTATCTGCGCCAACGCGAGAGCAAGGAATAGCCGCATGCCCCGTTTCATGCCGCAGAGCGTCGTTGCCAGCTACTTCGAGGTCGCACGCGCCAGAAAGTCCGTGAGCGCGCGGCGATCCTCGGCCGAGCCGATGTGCTGCTCCGGCATCTTGGTGCCGGGTGTGTAGGCGTTCGGCCCGATCTCGAACAGTTTTGAGACGGTCTCCGGCGTCCAGACGATATCCATTGCCTTGAGCGCGTCGGAGAAGCGATAGCCCGGCAGCGAGGCGATCTTCCGGCCGAACAGTCCCGCAAGCGTCGGGCCGGCACGCTGGACCTCGGTTTCCGACAAGGTATGGCAGGCGACGCAAGCCCTGAAGATTTCGGCGCCGTGATCGCCGGCATAGGCCGCGAGCGGATCCGCCGGCGTGCCCACCACGTTCGACCCGATCGCCGCGCCGGTCAGCGCATTCCAGCGCCTGATCCTGCCGTCGGTACCGCCAGTCAGGAGCGTCGCGCCATCGGGCAGGAACACGACCGACCAGACCGGCGCGCCAGGCCCAGCGAGCGTGCGCACCACGGTCCTCGCCTTGCGATCGACAATCGCGACGGTACCGTCGATGGCCCCCGTGGCAAGCAAAGCGCCGTCTTGCGCGATCGCCAGGGCGACGATCGGCGTGGCGCCGACCATGACCTCGCCGGTCTGCCTGCCATCGGCGGTCATCATGCGCAGCTTGCCGTCTGCCGCGCCGGTGACGATTTCGCCATCGGGCGAGATGGCGACCGCATTCAGCGGTGCCGGCATCACGATGGTCTCGGGGCTGCCACCCGGCAGAGGCCAGATCCGCACCGTCAGGTCGTAGCCGACGCTCACCAGCGATTGTCCATCGGGCGCAAAGGCCACGCCGTTCACAGCTTGCGAATGGCCATGCAGCACGCGCGTCCCGCCGCCGGACAGCGACGAGATCCGCACGGTGTGGTCCCATGAGGCTGATGCGAGCCTTGATTGATCGGGAGAAACGGCGAGCCCGACAATGGGTCCGGTATGAGCTTCGACAACCTGGTCCGGCTGCGGCTGGCCCGGCCTCCAGATGGCAATCTGTCCGTCCGCACCAGCCGTCGCCATTCGTCCGTCCCCGAGGAAGGCCGCCGCGTTCACTGCACCCGCATGGAAGCGAAGGACCTGCTCGGCGGACTCCGTTGCCAGGGACCATCGGATGGCTGCCGTATCGAAGCTGCCCGACAAGACCGTCTTGCCATCGACCGAAACGGCGAGCGCCCGGACAGGCCCGCCGTGCCCCGCCAATTGCGCCAGCGTGGGCCGCAGCGGGAGAAGCAGCGATGCCGTCAGAAGGACGGTGGCAAGACGCAGGCGCGTCGACATTGGCCTTTGGGCAAAAACGCCCCCCTTTGATCCAGCTCAACGAAGGCAGCTCGGGTTCGGTTCCAGGTGCGACAAGCGGCGCCTTGAATGGCGATCAACGTGGTCGCAGTTTTATCAACGGCGCCTCATGGACCGAGGCCGAATATGCAGCTACGCCCGAAAGCCTGTCTGCAATCCATCTCGCGGTGGTGGCACGTTCGCGACCTGTCGCCGCGAAATCGCGATTCCAGCACCCAGGAGGCATCGCCTCTGCTCGTCTACATCGTCGTCGTGCTGGCGCTGCTGCTGGCAATCCTTGAAGTCGACCTCCACCGACCTCCATCTGTGGATCTGCCCGCCGACCCCAATTGGATCAACCCGATTTTCTTGAGTCCTTGAGACCGCGCGTGCAGCAATTGCGGCACTCGCGATTCGACCAGCCGCATGGCGGTCTGTTCGAAGACATACGAGCCCTCCAGGACGTCCAGCTCGATCGCTACGGCTGCGTTCCCCCTGGAAACACGAGAGATCGATCCGTGAACTCTTGAGCCGGCAGTCTGCCTTGTTGCGCCTTCATTTGCATCTCTTGCAACGAAGGCATCCCTACGCCCGGTGTGCTCTTCACCGGTAACGGATGCAATCGCATATTCGTCGCAGCCATGACAACTGTCAGCGCCGCCAGGGCAGAGATCATCAGGAGCTTCATGCGAACCTCCATTTGTTCGAAGAGAGTCGAAGCTCTGACTAGTGCAGGACTCGAGATCCCCGTGTGAGATCCCTCACATCTCTCGTTCTCTTGATCGTCGCTGCGGCGGGCGGTTGCGCCGCGCTCCATTTCTCCGAGATCATCCAGGTCCTCGGCGAGATTCCGAAGACGGCCTCCGAGAACCCCATCGCGTGCGCCTGCATCGAGCGGCTGCGGGAGAGCGGAGTGGCCGATTGAACGCAACTCACCCGCACGCGTACAATTTGCCATTCAGCTTCGATGTCAAACGCCAGACGCAGCTTTGCATTCTCGCGGCTGATTTTCACCCGAGCTTTGCTTGATCTCTCCACCCTCGAAGACAAGAGGGCGCAGGGAAGGCCGGGTGCTGACCTCGCACCCGCGGTCCGCTGCGCGAAAGGTAGCGCAAAGGAGACCGCACAGCAGCATACAGGTGGTGCCAATCACTCGGCCTTCCCTGCGCAGTGGTTGGACGGCTTATGCCGCGCTCTTCCGGGAGCCGAATTCCTTTTGGCCTCCCTCACTCTCACGGAATTCACCAGCACCGCGCCGGTTGACGCGATCACCGCCTCCGCAAGAGCTTGACCGTAGCAACGACGGCCGGAACCACACGGTTTTGCCGTACGCGCGGCCCGCCATTTCGCCGCAGTTTTCCCAGCCCTGTCGACGGAGCCGGAAACTTACAGACGAGACGAACCTGTCAGCGCCGTTCGTCCGCGCGAAGTTTTGGGCTCACGGAGAGCAATCCGCCCTGCCCTTGGCCATCGCGCCCGACACTGCCGCGTCCACCGCAAGCCCGGCTCGCGAAAATGACGACCTCATGATCGCCCCTCAAGGATGAGCCGGGATGGGCGAGGCATACGACATTTCCGAATTTCGGTAAAGTGGAATATTTTTACGATGAGGGGTTGACGGGGTGGCGGGTGTTTTGCCCGACGGGAGGTCCAGCCCCCTGAGTGAAGACAACAGTGATCGCTCTAAGGTTAAGTCCGCTGTCATCTTCGTGAAGCCCATCAAAGTCTTCAACCTTCCAAGGTTCACGCTGTCATCTTTCTCACTGTGTGATGCAGGTCACAGCAGAATCAAACGTTTCGCCTTACAAAGACCGAGCATGGCCGCAAACAAGGTAACGGCGGTACGCACGAGACTGTCGAGCGATCGACAGCTAAGGACTGTTCGAAGCCGCCAGCGTGAAAAACCCGGCGGCTTTCTTCTCGCCCGCCAGTCCACGTGCGATTGGCGGGGCCTACCTCAGAATTTCGTGGGCGAGGGAAAACGGATTCCCGAGCGGTTAGCCACCCAGCATCCCCCCGGATGAATAGCTGCCGGTGGTGAGGTACGGCCAACCGCCGCCTGTCACATCGTCCAGCGAGCTGTCGCTGAGCGCATCAGAGGTCGTCGAGAAGCGCTACGGAAAACCGTTTCGTCGCTTCACCTTCTATCCACTCACGCGAATGCCCGAGACGAACTTCGCCCCACGACCAGGCTTCATATCTTTTTCTGCGTCGCTGGGCGATACGGCAGATGTCGTATTTCGTCGTCGGTCAGGAGCCCGATGTCGAAACGCCCTGCGCCGCCGCAGGTGGCGACGCGGTGTGAGATCAGCGCCGAGACAATCTCAACCGTGGCCGGGTGATCGCCAATCTCGGGGCAACTGCGCATCCTTCTAGCAGCCACTGCCGCCGTTCGGCGACGCCCCCGTCTAGATCACAAGGCAAAGTCCCGAAAACAGCAGCAAGCCAAGGATAACACGTTTGAAGGCTGTTTCGTTGATGCGACCGAACAGGACGATACCTGCAGCCGTTCCGGCAGCTAAGGCGGGCAGCGAAATGCCAAAGTCGATCAAGACCTTTAACGAGAGGCTGTGGTGCGAAAGCATGAGCGCGAGGGCAAAAAGTTGCATGACCCCGATATAGGGTTGAACAAGGCCGCGCTGCTGCGTTTTCGGAAGACCATGGATGTCGCACCAGATCGCGGGAAGCGCGCCGGGCATCGCTGTCAACCCGCCGACCAGCCCGCCGCCAAACCCCACCAGCGCGTTCCTGCTCTGGCTCTCCATCTGACGCAGGTAGGCAGCCGTCGGCCGCACCAAGGCATATGCCGCGTAAAGCGATACGAGCGTTCCAAATCCCAGTCTGAAAATGGCTGTATCCACGTTCTGCAGGAGATAGATCGCGATCGGAATGCCTAATAGTCCACCAGCGATGAAAACCAGGCTGGTTTTCCATTGCATGCTCTTGCGTAACGCATACAGATTGGCCGCTTGTACGGTGATGCTGCAGGCCATCATCAATGGCACAGCTTCTATGGGCGGAAACACGTGTAGCAGGATTGCGCCGGCGACCGCCGAGAACGCAAACCCTGAAAGGCCGGACACGAACGCGCCTGCAAACACCGCCCCGCTTAGCACAAGATAAACCGCTATGTCGGACATGACATCGCTTCCTAAAGATGGTGATCGTCGTCGGTGGCGGGACAGCGTGGGGTCGTCCGGACCCACTCAAGTGACAAACAACCAATCCATCTAGTCGCCGTGGATCGCCGCCGTTACCGTTTCGATCGGTCGAATACTCGGCGCCTGATGCAGCGTGCATTCTCCGACGACGTGCAAAATGCCGAAGCCAACCAGGACAGCCATTGTCCACGCCTTGAGGGGTGGCGATGGTCGCCGGGCGTGGGAGCTATCGGCAATTGCCATATCCAAATTTCCCCTTGTGCGCGTTCGAAAATTCAACGAAGCGCAGTCCTTCGCAATCAAATGCCGGCATTCTCCGATGACGTGCTTCGCCCTAAGGCGCCGTGATGCGTGAAGGGGGACGAGGAGATCTTTAAGGACGCTTCGCACCTTGCTGTCGAAAATTGATACTGAGGGAAATAGATCGCGCGATTGATGACACATCGTCTGCTTCTCATATGTCGTCATGCTGTAAACTCGAAAATGGACTATCGCTGCCGGGCGAAATAGCACCGCTCCCTGGCGACGGCGGCAATGACATCCACATGGATATCACTGGGGCAATCCGCGAGCGATACGGCAGATGTCGTATTTCGTGGTCGGCAAGAGGGGAAAGCCGAAAGACCTTTGTCGCCACAGGTAGTGGCGCAGTGGGCGTCCGCGCGGAGCTACAATCTCAACCGTGGCCGGCTGATCGCCAATTCTGGGGGCAGCTACACGTCCTTCGAGCAAGCACCTATGATTGATCCCTTTCCGTCAACACAGGCTGCAATGATCGCTTCGTGCAATTGCTCGCCGGTGATCGGCTTGTGAAGAATACGATGACCGCTGGCGGTGGCTTCCTTGATGCGCGCCGGCGAGGTATCACCGGTCACGATGACGGCAGGCAGGGAGCGGCCGATATAGGCGCAAAGAGCCTCGATTGCGTCCTGGCCAGTAACACCACCTCCGAGGCGGTAGTCAGCGACGATCAGATCGACCGGCGCATCGCCGGCCGCCATCGCCTCGGCATGAATCTTTTGCACCTCGGCGGCAGATCGGCCGGCATAGACCCGATGTCCCTGCAGCGTGAGCAACTGCACCATGATATCGAGAACGTCCCCCTCGTCTTCCACGACCATGACACTGACGGTGATGTCGGCGGGTGGTGCCCTGTGATCGGGCGGGGTAGGCGCCACTGCACTGGCTTGCGGTACCGTAACGGAAAACATCGAGCCGCGGCCGACGACGGAGACCAGCTTCAGCGGATGTTGCAGCAGTGCGGCAGTGCGGCGAACGATGGCGAGGCCAAGGCCAAGGCCTTGCGTGCGATCCCTCGCCGGATTCTGCAACTGCACGAATTCCTCGAAGATCATCGCTTGCTGATCTGCGGGAATGCCGGGTCCGGTATCCCATATCTGGATTTCCACCGAAGCACCGCGTCTGCGGCAACCGAGCAGAACGCCACCGGATCTCGTGTATCGAAACGCGTTCGACAGCAGATTGCCCAGGACCCGTTTCAGCATCATGGGATCGCTGTCCACCTGGAGACGGCTTTCAACGACACGCCAGTCAAGTCCGCGATCCTTCGCGTCCGCGCCGAATTCGTTGCTGAGCTGGTTGAACAGCTGGGAGAGATTCACCGTCTCCTTCGCAACGGTGACGACGCCGGCATCGAGCCGGGAGATGTCGAGCAGTCCGTTCAGAAGGGCGCTGAGGTTTCCGACGATGGACTTTGCCTTGCCGGCGAGATCGCGCGCATCGCCGGATTGGACGGCGCCGCGGCGACCCAGGGTCGCGAGCGTGGCGATCAGCAGGCTCAAGGCATGGATCGGCTGGCGCAGGTCATGACTGGCGGCAGCGAGGAAACGCGTTTTCGCATGATCGGCGGCTTGCGCGCGGTCGCGTTCTTCCTGGAGGTGGCCAACCAGCTCGACGTTTTCCAGGCGCAACCTGATGGACTCACGCAGCATGCGGTGCGTCGTGCGGCAATAATAGAGATTGATGGTCACAAGTCCCGTAAGCAGGGCGAGATATGCGCCGGAGGTATCACCTCCATTGATAAAGGCGCGCACCATGACCGGCAGCACCGTCGCGATAATCGAGCCGACGAGCGCCGGCGGAAAGGCCGAGAGCGACGGAACTGTGCCGCAGACCAGGCCGGTCAAGGCAACAATGGTGAATAAGAAAGGAACGGGCTGTTCGGGAACGAACCCGACCCAGCCGAGCATTCCCCACAACAGTCCCGACACGCAGGAAAACCCGGCTGCGAGCCACGCCCATCGCGACACAGACGCTGGTTCTCGATTCCGGCTGAAGAACCGGCGCGCCGCAAAGACGCGTACGACGGTGAGCAGATACAGCGCACCCAGCCATCCGACCAGCCAGCTCGGCGGCACGGTGCTCCTCATCACGTATGCCGCCGCCAGGGAGATGAGGACATTGGAAGCCACTACTCCATAGGCATTGCGATACAGAAGTTCTACGAGGGCCTCGCGTATCTTGTCTTCCTGCATCGAAACCTCTCCGCGCGCCGGCAAGTGCGGCGGCTTCGCCCACAACTTTCACTGCGCTGGAGCGTGGTGGCTTTTCTTCATCGTCATGCGGCGATATCGCTTCATTTGAGCATGAAATGGTTCTGAAATCCGGCGCCCGCTTTTGCGGATCATGCTCTAAAGCGCGATGAGATTTGAATGAATCGTCATCGCGCTTTAGGTCGTTGTTTGCGCATGATCTTTTCGGAAAACCGCTTCGCACTTTTCCGGATCATGCTCTAGCCCGCCGGAAGGCCGAGACGGACTGCGTAGGCGGTCAGCTCTGCGCCACTGTGCAGGTCGAGCTTCCGCATAAGATTCTCGCGATGTTTTCGGGCGGTCAGCAGGCTAATGCCGAGACGGCTGGCGATGTCGCGGTTGGTGGCGCCGTGAGGGATCATCGCCAGGATTTGCCGCTCACGCCTTGTCAGCGTGACCGGAGATATGATCACTGCCGAGGGCTCCGGGATTTCGCTCGGGCCGTCATGATGGTCCACCGCAAAGCGGACCTCCTCCGCCACATAGGCGTGGCCTTTTCTGATGGCATCGATCGCATCGATGAGCTCGGATGGATCGCCGCTCTTGGTCAAATAGCCATTTGCGCCCGCGGAAAAGGCTGCCCGAACGGAACGCGGCTCGACATTGGCGGTGAGGACAAGAACCCGCAGCTCCGGCCAGGCGGATCTCAGGTGAGCTATGAATTGAAAGCCGCTCACACCCGGCATGCCGAGATCGAGGATGAGAAGATCGGCGGGGCTTTCGTTCAGCAGCCGGTGAACAGCCTCTGCGTCCGCTGCTTCTCCGCTGACAATGAGATCGTCCACGGTCGACAGAAGCTGCTTCAGACCTTCCCGCATAATCGCGTGATCGTCAGCAATGATCGTCCGCACCGGTCCGCACCTGTGTTGCCCGTCAGCAAAAGTATTAGGGTATCAATCAACTCCGATCAAGGATCGGGATCCACAATTCGATTTGCCGGATGTGGTCGCCAGGCAATTTTGAGATGGTCGTGCTCCGTTGCCTCAACACGCCCTGGTTGAAGCGGCTCCGATCAAGTCGGGCCTCGTCTCCGGCGTCTTCGTCTACGGCGTCGTGACGCCACAGAATGTGGCGGGCGAGAAGACCCTGGTCGCAGCGGTTGTCCTGCGTACGCCTGATTTCACCAGAGCCGCGCTAGGCGAAGAGCAACTTGAAGACGTGACGATCATCTGCCGTTCTTGTCACGACAAGGAACACGGACGAGATGCGGAGGGCAAACAGTAACCTGATCCACGGGGGTACAGCTACTGAACCAGTCTTTCTCTTTGCCGCGATTTCGGGACCGTCTCGATCATCGGCCCTCTCATATGACTTCCCACAGAACAAGGCTGCTCGGATCGCTTCCGTGCGCAAGCTGGACGGCGTTAATCATCGGGCGGCGCGTGAGGGTCAAGCGTGACACCCCTGCTCCGGAGTGCCTCCCCCATTTTCACAAGATCAGCCAGGGATCGCGCATTCATCTTCCGCATGATTTCGCGCCGATGCACCCGTACCGTGACCTCGCGTATGCCGGCAGCGCCTGCGATCTGTTTGGTCTGCAGGCCAGAGATCGTCAGCGCCATCACCTGGCGTTCTCGGGATGTCAGCGCTTCGAAGCGCTGCCTGATATCGGTCAGGGTGCGGTCGTTCGCTCGACGCTGCCGGTCCTTGTCGATGGCCGACAGCACCGCCTCCAGCAGATCCTGGTCGCGATAGGGTTTGGTGAGAAACTCGACCGCGCCCGCCTTCATGGCCTGGACGGACATATGGACGTCGGCATAGCCCGTCACGAAGATGATCGGCGCCCGGATACCGGCCGCGGTCATCTCGCGCTGAAAATCCAGTCCGCTCGAACCGGGCAGGCGGACGTCAAGAATGATGCAGCTCGGATTGTCCTTGCGCCTGGCCTGCAGATATTCGCGCGGCGAGGCGTACAGCTCGACGCGAAGCGCCGCCGTCTCAAGCAGTCCCTCGATGGATTCACGCACCGACACGTCGTCATCAATGACCGCGACTACAGGGGATTCCTCGTTCATAGGTCGGCGTGCGCCTTGTTCGGCAGGATGAACTGGAATTGCGCGCCGTGTGGTTCCGCGGGTGAAGCCCATAGCCGTCCACCATGCGCTTCGATGATCGAGCGGCAGATCGTCAATCCCATTCCCATCCCCCTGGCCTTGGTCGTGAAGAAGGGACTGAAGATCTTGTCCACCGTCTCCCGGTCGAGACCAATACCGCTGTCACGCACGAATACCACCCCCTCGCCATCGTCCCCTTCGCGCGAACCGACGACCAGCACCTTCGGTCGGCTGGTCACCTCCGACATGGCATCCGCTCCATTGATGACAAGATTGAGCACAACCTGCTGAAGCTGGACGGAATCGCCGAGAAAGGCCGGCAGCGCCGGCGCGAGCTCGGTCTGCACCGCCACATCGCGCAGCCGCAGTTCGGTTTGCAGCAGATCGAGGACCCCGCCAATCAACTCGTTGAGATCGATGTCGGTGGCCTGGGGCGGCGTCTTCATCAACAGCCCCTGGATGCGCCGGACGACACCGCTGGCACGCTCACCATCACGCAACACGCGTTCCGCCGTCGTGCGGGCCTTGTCCAGGTTCAGCGTCCTCTCATTGAGCCAGTGCAGCACGGTGTGCCCGTTGGTGACGACTCCGGTGAGCGGCTGATTGATCTCGTGTGCGATCGATGCCGCGAGCTGACCCATGGTCGTGGCCCGCGTTACGCGGGCGAGATCGGATTGGGCGCGCTGTAGTTCGTCAGCAGCGCGCCTGGCAGCGGTGATATCCATCACCGCGCCGACGATACCCGCCTCGCCCGCCCACTCCCTGGCAATGCGGGTGACAATCCGGACATAGCGAGTTTCGCCGTCGGGCATCGACAGCCGATGCTCAAGTGCAAAGCCCGTCTGCTCCCGGAAAGCCTTTTCGATGGTCTGCTCAAGCAGCCTTCGGTCGTCCGGGTGCGTGCGCGCAAGCATGGCAGCGAGAGTGGGCGCCGTTTGGCCCGGTTCATATCGATAGATGCGCCATGTCTCCCGCGACCAGTACTGTTCGCCCCGAGGATCGCGCCAGCCGACGCTGCCCGTGCGGCCCAATTGCTGCGCTTCCACGAGGAATGCTTCGCTCCTTTGAAGCGCGTCCATCGTGGACTGGTTGCGCATCACCAGCAAGGTCGACATGGCAATGCCGACAACACCGATGACGCGGTCGATCAGCGACCAATGCGACCAGGGATCGCCCGGCGAAAGCGGATGCGCGATCAGGGTCAATGCCTCGCAAGCCAGCCCGGCGACCAAGATGCCAGTCCGGCCGTAGATGGACGAGGCGACAAGCACGACAAACACGTAGAGGATGCTGACCGACACTTCGAGCGGCGTAATAACGTCGATGGCGAAAATGCCGGCCGCGAGAGCGATGATACCGATCGTGGGGAGGACGCGGTCATGTCTGGAAACGGGCTGGCTCATCGATCCGCGCTGACCATTTGAAGGCGATCGGAGCCAAGGTGACGCTCTCCGATTTCAGGGCGTTCTACGCCTGCCTCACATCGCCTACTTTACTAGCAAAAACCGTGAAATGCGGCAACGCACCTAAACGAAACGATAGTATCCGCGACTCCTTGGTTAATTCGGGCAACGAATTTGGCATCTAGAGTGCCACCTTCGCCAATGGTTACCCCTTTGGATTCCCGTCAATCTGGGATGATAGGAGAGCATCTTGAACGATGAACCCTTGATTGCAATCGTGGACGACGACGAGTCGGTGCGGGTCGCCATGGGCGGCATGGTTGAATCGTTCGGATACACGCCAGTCACGTTTGAATCGGCCGACGACTTTCTGAAATCCGACAAGCTGCCCGATACTTCCTGCCTGATCCTGGATGTCCAGATGCCCGATATGAGCGGACTTGAACTGCACGGCAAACTGACTGCCTCCGGCCGCAGGATTCCGACCATTTTCGTGACGGCCTTTCCGGACAAGCGCGTTCGCGATAGAGCCCTGCGCGCCGGCGGAGTTTGTTTCCTGTCCAAGCCATTCGGACGAGACGATCTGCTCGGTTGCATCGAATCCGCCCTCGGCAAGCAGACCTTGTAGGGCATGCCATGACCGCGGACACCGTCATAACCCAGGAGGTTTCGGCGGTAGGCCCTCCCAATGCGTTGCCGCGGGCAACCCAGGCGAATGCGCCGGCACAAGGCAGCGCGGCAGAGGACTTCTTCGCTTTTGGTCCGTACCGGCTCTTTCCCCGTCAGCGGCTCCTGCTCAAGGACGGCAACGCGCTCCCAATCGGCAACCGCTCTCTCGAAATCCTGATCCTGCTGGCGGAACGACAGGGTGAGGTCGTCGGCAAGAACGAGCTCATTGCCCGCGTCTGGCCTGGAATCAACATCGAGGAAGGCGGATTAAGGGTGCAGGTCGCCGGGCTGCGCAAGGCGCTGGGCGATGGAATTGGCGGTGCGTGCTACATCAAGACGGTAGCCGGCCGGGGTTATTGCCTTGTTGCGACCACCGACCACTTCGAATCTGCTGGCGCGATCGCGCGGGGCACGGAGCGGGGTCAGGCACAACGGCTTCCGCTGCCGCTGGCCCGAATGGTCGGCCGCGACAACGACGTGCGCAAGGTCTCGGGCCTGCTGAGAACGACGCGATTCGTCACCGTTCACGGACCGGGAGGTGTCGGAAAGACAACAGCCGCCATTGCTGTCGCTCACGACCAGCTTGCATCCTTCCAGGGCGACATTCATTTTCTCGATCTTGCAAAGATCACCGAGCCGCATCTTCTGCCGGTCGCGTTGGCATCTTCTTTCGGACTAACCGCCCCGACGAGCGATCCGAATGCAGCCATTCTCGAACTTGTACGCGATCGACGCATGCTGCTGATCTTCGATAGCTGTGAACACTTGATCGATGCTGCCGCGGCGTTAATTGAGAAAATTCTACGCGAAGCCCCCGACATACGTGTCCTTGCGACGAGCAGGGAGACACTCCGGGCCGACGGCGAGCACGTGTACAGGCTTTCGGGTCTTGAGTGTCCATCGGTCGAAGATGAACAATCGGCCGAGCGGCTTTTTTCCCGTCCAGCACTCAGCCTGTTCATCAACAAGGTCGCAGCGAGCGGACACCAGTTTGAGTTGACGGAATCCAACGCACAGATCGTTGCGAAGATTTGCCGCAGACTGGACGGACTGGCACTTGCCATCAACCTGGCGGCAACGCGCGTGCCGACGCTTGGCCTCTCGCAGATCGTCGGCTCTCTTGAGACGAATACCTGGCTGTTCTGGCAAGGTCACCGAACGGCGTTGCCGCGTCACCAGACGATGGCTGCATCGATCGACTGGAGCTACAGCCTGCTTGACGAAGACGAGAAGGCAGTGCTGCACCATCTGTCCGCTTACAGGGAGTCCTTTACGCTCGATGCAGCCTGCGAGGCTGCTCGTCAGGTCTTGCTGACTCCCTTCGATGATCTGCTTGTCATCGACAAGTTGATCACGAAGTCATTGATCTCGTTCGATGCCGGCCAGGGTCTCGCGCGATACCGATTGCTCAACTCGATCCGAAGCTATGCACTTGAAAGACGCGACACAGCCGTGAGCTTGAAGGAACCGCGCCGAACATTCGCGGCGAGCGGATACGGTTGCTCGGTCGATTCCTCGAGGACAGCCCCTGTCGGAACCGACACCATCGAGCGCACGAGGCGGATCGGAATGCCCTTTTAAGAAAGTGTAGAGGAACCATTAGAGGTAGACTGGTTGGTCATCACCGCTCGCAGCGAACGCAATTCGCGGCAGCGCTCGAACCGCTACCGTCGAGCAAACATCGTAGAAGATCGTAGACTGGCGCAAGAAATCGTGGCCCGGGGGAGCGCTACCGCCTTTCCCCACACCAGCCAAACCTACGATATCTCATCCAATCCTTGGCATGAGAGTGCTTGCCGCTCGCAGGGCGAGGGCCGCTCTACCCGCTTGAAGAGCGGCATTGAATAGCCGCCAGCTACAGCTGGCGTGAAATTGGGTTGTTAGTCGTTAAGCGCTCCTGATCGTGCTCTAATACGTAGCCCGACCTCCCGATAAGTCGAACGCGGCACCCGTGCTGAACGAGCATTCGTCACTCGCAAGCCAAAGTACGAGTGCGGTCACCTCCTCTACACGTCCGAATCTTCCGATCGGAATCTTCGAAAGCATGAAATCGATGTGCTCGGGCGCCATCTGGTCGAATATCGGGGTGCGAATTGCCGCCGGAGTGACGCAATTGATGCGCACATCGGTGCTGGCCAACTCCTTCCCGAGAGATTTGGTAAGTCCGATGACACCGGCCTTGGACGCACTGTAAGCTGGTGCGTTGGGATTGCCTTCCTTTCCCGCAACTGAGGCAACATTTACGATCCGACCATAGCCTGTTTTCGCCATTTCCCGGACGGCAGCGCGATTGCAGTAGAACGTGCCATTGAGATTGATATCGATCACGCGCCGCCAATCGTCTCCCGAATAGTCTTTGGTCGTACGATTTGGTCCGCTGATGCCTGCACTGGCAATCAGGATATCCAGGCGACCGCCGAGCGCGGCCACGCTTCGCTTCATGGCCAGGTCCACAGCGTGCTCGCTGGCAATATTGACCACCTGAATATCCGCACCGCCGAGTTCATCGGCCCTCCGCGACAAGGCCTCCTCGTTAGAGTCCCACAGCGACACGACCGCGCCCTCGGCCCGCAAGCGATCCGCGACATCGCGCCCAATCCCGGATGCGGCGCCGGTCACGATCGCGGTCCGCCCCCCGAATCTTCCCGCGAACATCAAGCGGTCCCCTTCGAAGGCGACCAAGTCGTCACCTCCTGACGCTGCGTTCCGAGTCCCTGAATGCCGAGCGTCATGACGTCGCCAGCCCTGAGGTAGACCGGATCCGGCTTTATGCCCATGCCCACTCCGGGAGGCGTCCCCGTCGCGATGATGTCGCCAGGCATCAGCGTCATGAACCGACTTACGTAGCTGACAATTTCGGCGCAGCCAAACACCATTGTTCTCGTGTTTCCCTGCTGCATTCGCCGACCATTCAACTCGAGCCAGATTTCGAGCCTCCCCGGATCCGGGACCTCATCTGCCGTGACGAGCCAGGGCCCGACGGGACCGAAGGTATCGCAGCCCTTTCCCTTGTCCCAGGTACCTCCGCGCTCCATCTGGTACTCGCGTTCGCTCACGTCGTTTACGACGCAATAGCCGGCTACGTACTGAAGCGCCTCCGCCGGCTCCACGTAGGAAGCGCGACTCCCGATCACGATTCCGAGTTCGACTTCCCAATCTCCTTTCAACGATCCCCTGGGCAGCACCACGGCATCGTTCGGGCCGCTCAACGAAGTAATGGCCTTCTGAAATACGATGGGCTCCGGCGGCAGCGGAAGACCCGCTTCGGCCGCGTGATCGGCGTAGTTCAGCCCGATCGCGACAAATTTCCCGACGCCTGAAACCGGCGCCCCAAACCGAGGAGCGCCCGCGACGGCCGGCAGCGACGAAACGGGCACGCGAGCGAGGTCCCGCAAGGCGTCAGGCGAGAGATGTCGAGGCGTGATATCGGGAATGACGGCGGAGAGGTCACGCAATGTTCCCTCTGCATCGATGATTCCCGGCTTTTCCTCACCTGGCTGACCGAAACGAATAAGCTTCAAGCTTTGCACTCCTCTCACCTCCAGATCGGGCACATTGGTGTCCCCATCCGGAGCTCTTTCCATCCTCAACCCGCATGACTCAGAGTCGGAGCCAAAGGCTCAAACCCTGGCACTACGAGAACTCTCAGAAACTGTCCTTCGCGATGACGGTTTCAGTCGACCTTGTCGGGCCCCGCCCGGATGGTCGCGACCGATCGCCTCACAGTCAGATCTCGAACGCCCATTGTTCGGCCACCACGGTGTATTTTCCGCCTTCCCGCCGCATGTGGCCGAAGCCGGGGAAATGGAGATGCATGCCCCCGATCAAGACGTCATCGGTTACGACCATGTCGAAGATCATTTGGCGCGCCTTGGCTGCGGCTTCCGGATCGACGTCGAACTGCATCGTCACGTGCGGAGCCGCCACCTGGATTTCAGGCACGTGCACAGTGTCTCCCCACACGATCATCGATGTGTTGCCGGAGGAGATGACATAGGCCGTGTGCCCCGGCGTATGCCCGGAGATCGGGACGGCCGTCACTCCCGGCAGGACACTTCCGCTCTTGAAGGTACGGACGCGATCAGCGGCCATATATGGTTTCAATTGGATCCGGCCTGCCTCGAAGTAGCGGCGGCGCTGACGCTCCGGCGCCTTCTCCATCTGCGCGTCGTCGAACCAATGATTGATCTCGTTCTCGTGAACGATAATTTCGGCATTGGGGAACAGGCGCGTGCCGCTGGTTGCATCGGTCAAACCGTTCGAGTGATCCGGATGTATATGCGTGAGCAGAACGCCGTCGACGGCGGCCGGATCAATGCCCGCCGCGGCGAGATTTGCCGGCAAGCGCCCGCAGGTGGGGCCCATGATATCTGCCGAGCCGCAATCGATGAGGTACGTGCGGCCTCCAAAACGCAGCGCGAAGGCGTTTACCGAAATGCGCGGCGGCGAGATCCGGTGCTCCCTCGAAAGGACGGCCTTGATCTCCGGTTCCAGCATGTTCCGAAAGATCCCATATCCCAGGTCGACGTAGCCATCGCTCAAGCCGGTGACGAGAACGTCGCCAAGTTTCCGGTGGTAGACGCCAGCCACCTGCTCAGACGGCAAATTCTTCATCTTGCATTTCTCCTTCCAAGGCTGTTCGACAATCTCAGGCTCGTTGCGTCGAGTTTGCCAGCTACCGGTGACGCGACGCGTCATCCTGCATCGGTCCGCTCGCCGCCAGCCGCAACTCCCGGATCGAGCCCAACTGCTCGATGTCCCAGAGCTGATCGAACAGAATGGTTGCCTGATCCCTGTCGAAGACGCGCGTCGCGCAATCCAGAAACTTGTCCTGCAACTCCTCTCGCGTCAGGGGCTCTTGCCAACTTCCCTTGGCCTGGGCGACGGGTTCGCAAGTCAGAATTTCGCCCGACGTAAGTACGACACTGACCTGATCTGTCGGCGCGAACGGCTGATCACCTTCCATCACTTCGGTCGTGGTCGAGCATCTGACCTTCGCGATGACGTCGTTGACATCGACCCGGCAAACGAACTCGTCGGTAAGCTCGACGAGGCCCACCCTCCCGGCGACCAGCGCCGCTGCCATCGCGAACTCCATACTGAACTTCGCTTCGAGGCCAGTCCGAGGGTTGCTGTTTCGCAACATCAGCTTTTGGGTGATGCCGGTATGAACGCGGATTTCCCGTACTAGCTCCGGCTTCAGCCCATACTTGCCGACCAAACCAAGCATGGCATCGATCGATCGGTGGGTGGCATAGCAAGTTGGATAGCGCTTCACGTTGACGCCGAGATCCGCCAAACGCCAGTTGGCACCGATATCGATCGTCCCGTTCTCGATCCGCGGCTGTCCTGACGGCGAGTGCGCGCGCAAAAAGCCTGTCCGGTGTTCAAGCACGTCGAGCGAGCCCGTAAAGCCCTGCTCCGCCAATCGAGCAGCGATGACACCCGATTGCGCCGTCCGCCCCGCATGGAGAGACTTCGTCATCGTGCCGAAATTCGCTACGAGGCCGGACGCGAACGATGCAGCAATTGCAATGGCATGAGCGGCCTTCTCGGGCCCGAGACGGCGGATATTGGCGCAGGCGGCCGCCGTCGCGAGCGAGCCCATTACCGCGGTCGGATGGAAACCTCGCTCGTGGAACTGTCCAGGCTCCAGCGCGGCGAGCTGCGCCCATAGCTCGTACCCCGCGACATAAGCGGTCACCATGTCGGGCCCGCTCGCCCCGCGCGACCAACCCTCAGCCAGAATAGCCGGCACGAGCACCGCACTCGGGTGGCCCGCAAGCGCCACGTCGTCATAGTCAAGCACGTGAGCAGCTACACCGTTGACCAGTGCCGCATCTGAAGCAATCAGATTGCGCCCGGAGGGTATTTCCGGCGCTCCGTCATTCTGCGTGGAAGACGTCGACATCGCCGAGACTATACGAACCGGCTCCTCGGCCGCACCGGCGATCATCACGCCGACGCAATCGGTGATCCCGGTGCGCGCGGCGTCCCGGCACAGCTGGGGCGGATCGGATGGCTTCAGGCTTGCCACGAAGTTCGCCGTTTGGCGGGTGATCGCAAGCATGATCGTCTCCTCAGTACGATCGTGGAAGGCCCAGCACATGCTGCGCGACATAGGCGAGCACCATATTGGTGGAGATCGGCGCCGTCTGATAGAGGCGCACCTCCCGCCACTTTCGCTCGACGTCGTATTCCTGCGCGAAAGCAAAACCACCGTGGGTCTGGAACGCCGTGTCCGCCGCCTTCCAGGTCGCTTCCGAGGCGAGCAGCTTCGCGATGTTTGCATCCGATCCACAGGGCCGCCCGGCCTGAAACAGAGCCGCGGCTCGACGACACATCATGTCGGCGGCCTCCAGCTCCGCGTAGGCGCGCGCCAACGGAAACTGGACTCCCTGGTTCTGACCGATGGGGCGGCCAAAAACACTTCTCTCGCTCGCATAAGCGACGCCCTTGTTGAGAAGCCAGCGGCCATCCCCGACGCATTCAGAGGCGACCAGAATGCGCTCCGCGTTCATCCCGTCGAGGATGTAGCGGAAGCCCTGCCCCTCCTCTCCGATCAGATTCTCGGCCGGCACGCGCAGGTTCTCGATGAACACCTCGGTCGTGTTGTGATTGATCATCGCCTTGATGGGACGGATTTCGATTCCATTGCCCTTGGCCGCACGCAGGTCGACGACGAAGACCGAGAGCCCATCCGTTCGCTTCTTCACTTGATCCAACGGCGTCGTGCGCGCCAGAAGCAGCATGAGATCAGAATGCAACGCCCGGGACGTCCAGATCTTCTGTCCATTGACGACATAGACGTCGCCTTGCCGCTCCGCCCGGGTCTTGAGCTGGGTCGTATCGGAGCCTGTATTCGGCTCGGTCACGCCAAACGCCTGCAAGCGGAGCTTTCCTTGCGCGATGTCCGGCAAGTATGTCCGCTTTTGCGTTTCGCTGCCGTGACGAAGCAGCGTACCCATGATGTACATCTGGGCATGGGCAGGACTTGCCGTGCAACCATTCGCGTTGATTTCCTCGAGGATCACCGCGGCGGCACGCAAAGGCAGGCCCGAGCCACCGTATTCCTCCGGAATCAACGCTCCGAGAAAGCCCGCCCCTGTCAGGGCTTCGACAAATTCCGTCGGATAACCGCTACGATCTTCGAGAGCACGCCAGTATTCTCCCGGAAACTTCGCGCATATCTTCCGAACCGTGGCGCGCAGCTCCGGAAAGTCTTCGCCGAGGGCGACGCTGACCTCGGCATCGGCCTCAATGGCCGGCTCGTGATAGTTCATGGCAAATCCCTTCAAACGGCAGCAGTCGTGTGAGCGCGATAGGTCTTGGGCAGCCCCGCTCGCGCGATGGCTCCGGAAAAGCGTTCACCTGGCAGCCAGCTTTCGACCTCGCGACGAAAGGCAACGAGCGCTTCGACGTCGGCACCGGTATCGAATCCGAGCTGCTCCAAAAGAAAGACGGTGTCCTCCGTATCGATGTTGCCAGTCGCACCGGGCGCGAACGGGCAACCGCCGAGCCCGGCAAGGGAGGCATCGAAGGCTCGTACCCCGGCGTCGAGCGCAGCCGCAACGTTCGCCAGCCCCAACCCACGGGTGTCATGAAAATGGCAGGCGACCGGGACCCGCCCCACAGCGGCGATCACCTCCTGCATGAGACCTCGGACCTGGCGCGGATGGCCGTAGCCGACGGTGTCTGCGACGATGATCTCATCGGCTCCCATCTCGGCGAGCCGGCTCGCGATTTCCACGACCCGCGAGCTCGCCACGGCGCCCGAGATGGTGCAGCCGAATGCAGTCGCGATTCCGGCACCTAGGACGATACGCGCCCCGACGCGCTGATCGCGCGCCGCAACGATGCGGGCAAAGTCCTCGAGCGATTGTTCGGTGGTACGGCGGACATTGGCCAGATTGTGCTGCTCGCTCGCAGAAAGGACATAGTTGACTTGCGGGACGCCGAGCGCGAAGGCCCGTTCCGCGCCGCGGAGGTTCGGCACGAGGGCCGACGGCCGGCATCCGGCGATGGCTATCGCGCCCCGCGCTACTTCCTCCGCGTCGCCAAACTGCGGAATGAGCTTTGGCGGGACGAACGAGGTCACCTCGATTTCATGGATACCGGCTGCGACCGTGCGTCGACACCAATCAAGCTTGCGCTCGGTCGGGAGGATCGTCCTGACCATCTGGAGCCCATCCCTGGGCCCCACCTCGCGGACATGGGCTCTTTCGCGCATTCTGGCTTTCCTCGTCGTTACTTGCCTTGGAAGGTCGGCTTGCGGCGCTCGTTGAAGGCGAGCACGCCCTCGCGGCGATCGGCCGTCGGGACAAGGCGGTTGTACGCTTCGATCTCGAAGGCAAGGCCGTCGGCCAACGACATCTGAAGGCCGCGATGAATGGCCTGCTTTGCCTGGCGCACCGAGAGCGGACCGTTGCCGGCAATGCGATCGGCGATCCCGAGCGTCGCATCGAGCAATTGATCTTGATCCAGCACCTTGTTCACAAGGCCCCAACGCTCCGCCTCCTCGGCGGAGAACGGCAGACCGGAAAGGATGAGCTCCTTGGCCCGTCGCTCGCCGACGGCGCGTGCGAGATTCTGCGTGCCGCCGGCTCCCGGCATAATTCCGAGCGTCACTTCCGTCAGGGCGAAGCGCGCGTTTCGCGATGCGTAGACGAAGTCGACCGCTGCGGCGATCTCGCACCCGCCGCCGTATGCCGCGCCGTACACCGCGGCGATCACCGGGATTGGACATGCAATGATGGCGCGGAGCATGCGCTCGAAGACAAGGTGCTGGGCCTGCCACGCTTCGTCGGTCATTCCATTGCGTTGTTTCAGATCGCCGCCTGCGCAAAACGCCTTCGTGCCGCTCCCTGTCAGGACCACGACACGAAACTCCTGCAGATCCACTGAGAGCCCTTCGAAGAGCTCCATCAGATCGAATCCCATCTGGGTATTCATCGCATTGGAGGCCTCGGGTCGGTTCAACGTGACAAGCAGGACGTGATTATCGCGCCGCTCCATAGCTATCGTCTCGTAATCACTTCGCATTGGCCATCTCCGTGCTTGCTTGTGTCCGGAGGATTGCGTTGTGCTCACCCAATCTCGGTGCTTGCGTGCGGGCCCGAGGTCGCGTGCCATCGAAGGTGAGTGGTATGCCGACAAGGTCGATCTCGTCGTCGACGCATCGCACGGTCATCTCAAGCGCGCTGGTCTGAGGATGCATCGCGACCTGATCGACGCTAAGAAGCGGCGCGTTGGGCACGCCGGCGTCATCCAGAAGCTTGCCAAGGGCCTCGGCAGAATACCGGCCCGCCGCCAATTCGATCTGCGGGATCAACCGTTCGCGGTTCGCGACACGCGCGGTGTTGGTCGCGAAAGCCGGATCGGCACTCAGAGCTTCAAGGCCGAGAGCGCCGCACAGCTTGCGAAAGAGGTTGTCGTTGCCTGCGGCAATCATGAGCCACCCGTCACTGGCCTGGAAAGCCTGGTAGGGCACGATTTCGGCGGCACCCGACCCATGCGGTTTGCGTACCTCTCCGGAGGCAGCAAAGCCTGCCAGCGGCCCGGTCATCCATGCGAGGCCCGTCTCGTAGAGCGAGGTCGAGACTGTCCGCCCTTCACGGCCGTTCATGCGTGCGATCAACCCTGCGAGCAACCCGATGATGGCCCACATGCCGGATCCCATATCAACGAGCGAGACCCCTACCCGCACGGGCGGACGATCGCCCTCGCCCGTCACGCTCATGATTCCCGTGCTGGCCTGCGCCAGCGGATCATAGCCCGGCTTGCTGGCGAGAGGGCCTTTGGCTCCGAAAGCTCCGATATCGCACCAGATCAGTTCGGGCTTCTCCGCGCGCAGCGTCTCGGCCGTCAAACCGAACTTGTCGAGGATGCCCGGCCGCAGATTTTGGATCACCGCATCCGCCTTCTCCACGATGAGCAATTTCAGCCTGGCACAGTCCTGCGCATCGCCGAAGTCGACGGTTACTCCTTCCTTTCCCCGGTTGAGAGCATGAAAGAGGCTCGCCGTATCCCGCCAGAATGGCGGCCCCCAGCCTCTCGCGTAGTCGCCACTGCGGGGATTTTCGACCTTGATGACGCGCGCGCCCAGATCCGCCAATATCAGCCCTGCGTAGGGAGCCGCCACGCTGTGCCCAAGTTCGACGACCGTGATGCCTTCGAGAGGTCTATCGATCTTCGTCATTTTCCGTAAGACTCCCAGTCGCGGCATCGCATTGTCCGCTGTCATTAAAGGTACTCCTCCGCAAGAGCGACTTCGCGGATTTCCTCGACGCTGCCGCCGCGTCGTATCTCGCCGCCGCGTACGACGTAACCGCGGGTCGCGAGCTTCAGCGCCGGACGAGCCATCTGCTCTGTCATCAGGATGGTCGTCCCCCGCGACTGCATGTGCCGGATGGCCTCGCTGATCCGCGCGATCCAGACCGGTGCAAGCCCGAGGAAAGGCTCATCCAGCAGCAGGAGCTTCGGACATGAAGCCATCGCCCGGGCGATCGCGACAACCTGCTGTTGCCCCCCCGACAGCTGACCAGCCGGCTGCTCGGAGCGGTCGCTCAGCAGCGGGAAGATGCTGCAGAGCCATTGCCAGGCGTCGCGCTGCATCACCGCGCCGCGCCCGCAGGCGCCGCTTAGAACATTGTCGCGCACCGACATGGTGGGAAACACACGGCGCCCCTCGGGAGAATAGCCGATGCCGGCCCGGGCGCGGGCATCGCATGAAAGACGAGTGATATCCTTGCCGTCGAAACTCATAGCTCCTTGCGAGGGAGCGACGAGACCGATCACGGCATTGATGAGGCTCGACTTGCCGGCTCCGTTGGCGCCGACCAATAGAATCGTCTCCCCTTGTTGCACGTCGATCGATATGCCGCGTAGCGCGGCGATGCCGCCGTAGTGCAACTCGAGGTTCCGGACCGTCAGCATCAACGCGCCTCCTCGTCGACCGCTCCGAGATAGGCGTCAATGACATCCTTTCGAGAAAGCACCTCCGCCGGATCGCCTTCGGCCAGCACCCGCCCGGAATCGAGCACGAGGATCCTCGGACAGAGCCTGCGCACCAGCTCCATGTCGTGCTCGACGATCACGACTGCGCAACCGAACTCACGCCTCACGTGATCGACGAAGACGTCGATCCTCGGGCGCTCCCGGCGCTCCAGCCCGGCCGCCGGCTCATCGAGAAGCAGCACTTTCGGACTCGCTGCGCAGACCAGAATCAGTCCGAGCATCTTCTGCAAACCGTAGGGCAGCTTGTCGCTCTGCACGGCGAGATAGGGCTCGAGCCCGAACGCCTCGACCAACGGAGAGATCTTTTTCCAAGCGTTGCTCTCGCTCCGACTGAACCGCACCGCGCGGGAGATATTTTCGCGGACCGTCGCGTTCCGAAACGTATTCGTCTGCTGGAAACTCCGGATGACACCGCGGCGACTGGTTGCGTGTATCGGCCTCCCGGTTATGTCTTCATCCTCGAGCAGAACTCGTCCGGCGCTTGGCCGCAGCATTCCGCAAGCGACGTTGATGAGCGTCGTCTTGCCGGCGCCATTCGGCCCGATAATGCCCAGCACTTCGCCTGGAGCGACGGTGAAGCTCACGTCGCTGAACACATGAAGTCCACCAAAGCTCTTCCGAATGCCTTCCACTCTCAGCCCGGCACCCATGCCGTCTTCGGGGGACGGCACGGTCGTCCTTTCGATGTTTCGGGGACCCATAACGCCGTGCAAATCGCCGGGGCTGAGGCTCCCGAGGTCGCAAACCGGGGTTCCGCGCCCTGTCCAATCGGCGACTTCCTCACTCTTCGGCGATCCACTTGCGAAGCTCATGGTCGCGACTCCGTAGCGGTCGAAGTCGGTATCGTCGACGCTGTGTGCAGCGGCCGGCGAGTGTCCAAGGAGATCAATGGCTGCAAGACTCGTTGCAGAGTGCCGAGAATGCCTTCTCGCGCGACGAGGACCGCTACAACGATCAGTGAGCCGAACAGGAACTGTGAATACTCGCCGCGGAACGCAAACATGTCTCCGGCCCATACCAGCAGGATTGCGCCGACGACCGGACCGAGCATGTTGCCCTTACCGCCTATGATCACGTAGGCGATGTAGTTTACCGATGATAGCGGACTGAATGACGTCGGATGCGCCGTCAGCAGCATATTGGCCAGGGCGAAACCTGCCAGTCCGGCCACTCCTGCGGCAACCGCAAAGCCGAACGACTTGTAGTGCCACACCACAAGCCCGAGACTTTGCGCGAGCAGTTCATTCTCCTCGATGGCCGCGAAATGCTGATGCAGACCGAGAGTCACGGCCGACGTTATCAGCGCTCCGGCGAGCGCGAGACCGATCGTGACAAGGAGGACGCCCTTGTTGTCGCCGAGCTCGAAACCGAAGAGCGTCACCGCCGGCATACCGACAAGACCGTTCGATCCGCCGGTCAAGCCCGGGGTCTCGAACAGGACGAGTTGAGTAATCTCGGTCAGAACGAAGGTGACCAGGACGAAATAGACACCGGACAGACGGAGCACCAGCGCACCGAGCGGAAGCGCGAACAGCATAGGCACAAGGAAGCTGCACGCCCCCAGGATCAGGACATCGGTCACCCCGTGGCGAAGTCCCAGGAGGGCGGAGGTGTACGCCCCGATTGCCATGAAGGTCGGAACGGCGAACGTCATGAGATTCATGCGCAGCATGATGAAGACGCTGAATGCTGCCGTGACGGCGATGAGAATCTGATCCACCAGCGAGTAGATCGCCGGATTCTCGGTGCTCCACGGAACGACGAAGGCGAGCGCGATAGCCGCGATGCTCGCCGCAGCCGCAAGCACGCCAGCTGGTGCGGCTTCTTGACTTGAAATCAGCATGACTCAGGCTCCACGCACACGCTGACCGAACAGACCCGAGGGCTTCACCACCAGCATGAGAAGCACGAGTACGAACAGCACCAAGGCGCCCTTTGACCCCCCGAGGTAGACGGCCGAGAACGCCTCCACCATCCCCACGATGAACGCCGCGGCGGTCGCACCTCCGATGCTGCCGAGACCGCCGAGGATCACGATCAGGAATGAAGTCGCCAGCACGGGATCGCCAACGTGAGGCGCGAGCGAAAGTATCGGCGTGACCAACGCGCCTGTGAGTCCCGCAAGTCCGGTCGCCAGCGCAAACGCCGCGGGAAACAACAGCTTCGGCCGAAGGCCCTGGGCGGTCGCCACGGCCCGATCATCGGCGAGAGCACGAAGCGCGCGGCCGAAGTCGCTGCGATAAATCAGCGCGTACACCGAGGATATGCCGACCAGGCATACGACAAGAACCACAAGGTTCTCGATGGGGATGAAGAACCCGTGCCAGCGCAGGACGCCGGTCAAGGGAAAGGTGAACGCAGGCGACTGCGGCCCGAAAACGGCAAGGAGGCTGCTCGACATCATCAAGTACAATCCGAGCGTCAGCATGAGCGTCGACAGGTGGTCGTCGACGAGTCGATCAAGCAGGAAGCGCTCGAACAGGTATCCGAGCGCGGCTGTACCCAGCGCCGCAAGGATCACGGCGATCAGATATGGTGTGCCCAGGAACGCCATTGACGCGTACGCGAGATACCCGCCGAGGACGTAGAAGCCGCCGTGAGCGAAGTTGACCACGCCGAGAATGCCGAAGATCAGGGTGAAGCCGAGAGCGAGTAGCGCGTACTGCGCCCCCAGGCTGACACCGATGAGGATGGTGGCGACGATGCCTTCCACGGATAGGGCTCGCTATTTTCCGGTGGCTGCTTCGACGCGTGTGATCGGCTGCAGCTGGCCGTCGGTGATGAGACCCACGCCGAACGGAAAGGACAGTTCCTGATTGACGCCGAAGAACTCCTGCCCGATCCAGTGGCCCGTCCCGATGTTCGGATCCGTCACCGGCAGGGAGCGCAATGCCTCTGCCACCTTCGCCGTATCGGTGATCGTCCCAGCCTTGGCGATCGCCTTCAGCACCATCCGGACACCAGCCGCCCACTGGAAGAAGAGGTTGTTTTCGGGCCGGTCCGCGCCCATCATCTTCTTGTAATCGTCGGCGATCATCTGAGCCTTTTCGTCGACGACGATGGGCTCGTACCAATAGAAATTCTTGAGAACGGAGTCTCCGCCGGCGACCCGCGAAATCTCGCTATAACCCGGCCCTCCGAGCCGCCCGATCGGTCCCTCGAAACCCGCTTGGCGCAATTGCTTGACCAGGATGCCAGCGTCCCCGGTCGGCGAAGAGGCAAGATCAACCGCCTCCGGCTTCTCGTTCATGATGCGCGTCACAAGCGGCGCAAAGTTGGTCGTGCCACGCTGATAGTATTCCTCGGTGGCCGCGATACCGTTCTTCTTGTAGGCCTCGGCCTCGACCGGAACGATATCCGTCCCGCCTTGATCGTTCGGCGCAACCAACACGACGCTCTTCATTCCGAACTTCTGCTTAGCGATCTTGATAATCGGATCAGCCCAGCCGGACGGCCCCGGTCCCACGTGGAAGACCAGCGGCCATTGCGGTCCAATCGCATCCTTGGCGTAGCTGCTGGCCAATACCAGCATCGAGTTCCGCTTGGCGATCGGCTTGACCCCGGTCAGCTCGGGCGAGCCGATTGCGCCGATGATGAACTTCACCCCCTGACCTGCCAGCGCATTCGCCGCTGCCGCTCCGCCTTCCGCCGTATACTTGCTGTCGATGGCCACAACGCTGACCTGGCAGGGAGCGCCGTCGATCTTGATCAGGCCATCGCGATTTGCCTCGGCGGCCACGAACTCCACCGCGCCTTTGAGTGCCAGGCCCCACTGCGCCGCGGGCCCGGACAGCACGCCGACAACGCCGATCTTGAGCTCTTGGATCCCGGCAGCTGCAGCGCTGCCGGCTAACGTGCCCAGCGCGGCCAACGCCGCCCCAGCCATCGCGAAATCACGACGTGTGATCTTCATTATGTCCCTCCCATATAGATCGTTTCATTGTTCTAAGTCGTAAGCGGGTTGCGCAACTTGAGCTCCGCGCACGGTCACCGAGAAGCCCCTCATAAGCTGTTTCTCGGAAAATTTCGCGAATACTCTAGCCGGGTCCTGCTGCCGGGGCGTTTCTTATTACAGGCTTATGCACCCCACGCCGTCGTAAGTCAATGAAACGATTCATTTCGATTTGGAGATTTTACACAGGACCAAACTTCGTCCAGCGAGCCACAGAGCAGCCGATCCCTCCTGTGAAGGTCACACCGTGCTCGCAGAAGAAGGCCACGCCGTTTGCCGAGGCCACTCAGAACTAGCCGATCAATCGGTGACCGGCCTTAAGGTTGGCGCGGCCGCCGATTGCACGTCCGGTCGTCTTACACGGGGTCCCAGCAGAACACGTCGCTGGAGCGGTCGAGCCCGAAGAACGACGCGCGCATCGCGGGCATCGCGTGATCTGCGATGGTCTCGGGCGTCCATCCTTCCGTCCTCTGGACCGAGCGCAGCGGCCGCGGTTGGGACATGAGCATGATCTCGTTGTTGCGTACGACAAAGATCTGCCCGTTCACCGCGGCGGCTCTGTCGCTGCCGAGATAGACGGCAAGCGGCGCAATCTTGTCGGGGGTCATCTGCTTGACCTTTTCCACGCGCGCCTGCTGCTCGGGCGTATCGGTAGGAATGGCGCCGACCATACGGCTCCAGGCGAATGGTGATATGCAGTTGGACCGCACGTTGAACTTCTGCATGTCGAGCGCGATGATCTTCGACAGGCCGACGACGCCCATCTTCGCCGCGGCATAGTTCGATTGGCCGTAGTTGCCGATCAGGCCGGACGTGGACGTCATGTGCACGAAGGCACCGCTCTGCTGTTCCCGCATGTGCGGAGCAGCCGCCCGACTCACATGGAAGGCGCCATAGAGATGCACTTTGATTACGGCACTCCACTCTTCCGGGCTCATCTTGTAAAAATATCTGTCCCTCAGAATACCCGCGTTGTTAACGACGCAGTCTATCCTTCCGAAGGTGTCGAGAGCCTGCACGATGATCCGGCTGGCAGAGACGGCCTCCGCGACGCTGTCGGTATTTGCCACAGCCTGCCCACCGGCCGCTCTGATCTCTGCCGCCACCGACTGGGCCGGGCCCTCGTCGGCCCCCTCGCCGCTGACCGATGCGCCGATGTCGTTGACGACCACCTTCGCTCCGCGTGCCCCCATCAGCAGGGCGATGGAGCGCCCGATTCCTCCGCCGGCTCCGGTCACAATCACGACCTTGCCGTCCAGCCGCACCTCACTCGTCATGTTTTCGCTCTCTCGGTTGTTCGTCGGACCTCGCCGCCTTTCGTACGGTACGTCCCCAATCAATGGATCGCCGCCCAGTGCTTCAAAACGCCTGGGGCAAGGCGGCCTTTCCCCCGGCTGGCCGGATCGGACTGAACCGGCGTGATTGCTGAAATCGTCCGCTTTCGGGCGCGGCTCTAGCCAAGCCGGGCATTGCCGTGATTGAGCACCACAACTCCACGTTCGGTGGCGATGGCGCGGAACGCTACTTCTTCCCCCACGCGCCACATTTGAACCGCGATGGAATCGCCCGGAAGAACGGGCGCCGTGAACCTGGTGTCGAGGCCACGCAGGCGCTCGACACGCCCTTCGCAGCACGTCTCCAGCAGCGCCCGGCACGCTAGTCCGTAGGTCGCCAGACCATGGAGGATCGGACGCTGATATCCTGCTATCCGGGCGACCTTCGGATCCGCATGCAGCGGATTGTAGTCACCCGACAGCCGATAGATCAGCGCCATGTCGCGCCGCGTGTCGACTTGCCATACGGCGTCAGGCGGGCTGTCCGGGACTGCCTTCAGCGCGGGAAGCGGCTGATCGCTGGGCTGGCCTGTGGCGCTGTAGCCTCCGTCGCCGCGACAGAAGCGGACCTCCTGGACCGTCGCGAGATGCGCCCCGGAGGCCTTATCATGAATCATACGTTCCGTATGGATGAGCGCTCCCTTGCCTGCCCCCTTGTCGACGACGCTCGTCACGCGCGTGCGGCCGACGACGGTGCCTTCTGACGGAATTGGTCTGAGGATTTCGAGCCTCTGCTCGCCATGGACCAGCCGGATCCAGTCGATTCCTGTCGCGGGGTCCCGCACCCACTGGCCGGGCAAAGCGAGCACGCACGCCATGCTCGGCACCGCGCGCAACGGCTCTTCCCCCTGCTCGTACACGAAGGCGAGGTGCGCGGAGCTCAGCGGCTCGGCACCCAATCCGAGTCCCAGCGCATAGAGCATGGTGTCGCGTTGCGAGTATGTGTGCTCGACCTCGGGGAACTCCCAATTCTTCACACGCCAATAGTCGATCATGACGTCACCCCGTCAGCGGAAGACGACGTGGGCCGCAGGTGCCGGGCGGCCTCCTCTTCGGTTCGCCAAAGGATTTCCATGGCCATGGGCTGCTGAGATTCCTCGAGTATGTGGCCCACGAGACCGATGGCCCGCGCCATGACCCCGAAGCCGCGCACCACTTTCCAGGGAAAGCCGAACTCGCAACAGATGGCGCCGATGGCGCCGGTGGCGTTCACCGGCAGGGACTTGCCCGACTTGGCCTCGGCCTGGCGGGCGATCAGATTCATGAGTGTCGTATAGCGTCCTGCCATCCCGTTCTCGGCCGCGATCTCGAACAGGCGCGGTGCACGCGGATCGACGGGTTTGTGGTAGGGGTGGCCGATCCCGGGAATGATCTCTTTCCGAGCACGATATGCGTCGACCGTGGCGCTGGCGATCGCCTCGAGGTCCGACGCGTTCGCTGAGGCCTGAATGGCCTCGTAGAGCATGCGAGCCGCGCCCTCGGTACTGCCGACGAACACCGTTCCGAGGCCGCACAGCCCGGCGGCGACGGCGGCCTGGAGCGACTCCGGGGCACCCGCATAGGTCATCCTCGCAACGATGGCGCTCGGCGTGATTCCATGCTCCACAAGGGTAATCAGCATGGCGTTGAACACGCGCGACTGCTCCGGGGTCGGCCCGTTCCCCGTCAACTGGAGAAAGGCCATGTCTCCGAGATTCATATGGCCGAGAATCTCGCTGGCGATATCTTTCCCACGGACCGTTATCCGGTCGGGCGTGCTCCATGCAATGTCGGAGCGAATAGGATTGGTCTTACGCATTGGGGCCTTCCACTTGCTGTTCGCCTGGAGAGGCGCGCTCAATTCGAATCCACGTCGAGGGTCTTGATGAGCGCGCCGAGTTCCGCATAGTCCTTCCGCATCGTCTCGCCGAGTTCGTCTCCCGAAGCGTAGGCGACTTGATAGCCGGAGGATTCAAAGGTCGATCGCGCGTCAGGCTTGTTGAGCGTCCGCGCGATCGCATCGCTGAGCCGCGCGACGATCTGCGGCGGCGTGCCGGCCGGCGCAAAGATACCCGTCCACCCCGTCGCCTTGAATCCGGGAAACATTTCGGAGATCAGGGGAATGTTTTCGGGACTCTTGTCGAGAGTGGGGGCCGTGGAGGCAAGCGCGCGCAACGTGCCGGACTTGATGAAGTCGGCCGCGCTGCTGCCCCACACGTCGAACATGAAGTCGATATTGCCCGCCAGCAGGTCGGTCCGCGCAGGAGCATATCCCTTGTAGGGCACGTGAACGAACTTCACCCCGGCCGCGCGGGCAAGCTGCTCCGTGGCGAGGTGGTTGGTCGAGCCCAGCCCCGCCGAGCCGTAGGTGATCGTCTCGGGCTTTGCTTTCGCAGCGGCGAGAAGATCAGCGAGCGTCTTGTAGGGAAGGTTGGGATTTATGAGAAGGACGCTGTTGTACTCGGTCAGTTGCGCGACCGGAACGAAGGCCTTGAAAGGGTCGTAGGGGATATTCTTCTGCACATGCGGGTTGACCGCCTGCGTGCCGACGTGGCCGAGCCCGATCGTATAACCGTCGGGCGCGGCACGCGCCACCTGCATCATGCCGATTGTGCCGGCGGCGCCGCCGACGTTCTCAACGATAACCGACCCTCCGAGCACTTCGGCGATGCCCGCCGCTACATAGCGGGCGTGTGCGTCGCTGGGGCCGCCGGCGGAAAACGGAACGATCAGGCGAATAACCTTGCTCGGCCAGCCGGTCGGCTGGCCAAATACGGGTCCAGTCTCAGCGCACACCCCCGCCAGCAGGGCGCCTCCCAGAAGCCCACGTCTCGAGATCATGCTGTTACACTCCGGTCTTGCCGGGTCTTGCCATCTTGCAGAATGTCCGACACGGATTGCGGGCGCGTGCTTTCCTTCCGCACGATGAGCGCGTCGAGTGCGACCACGCCCTCGCCTTCCGGAAGGACCATCATTGGATTGATGTCGACCTCGGCCACCTGATCACGATGCGCGACCGCGAAGCGCGACAGAGCTGCCAAACTGCTGGCCAACGCATTCACGTCACCCCGCACCCCACCCCGCGCGCCGAACAGGATCTGCGCGCCGCGGATCTCGCCGATCATACGATGGGCTTCAGCTTCGTCGAAGGGCGCGAGCCTGAACGAGACGTCTCGCAGGAGCTCCACATGGATGCCCCCGAGGCCGAACACGACGACGGGCCCGAACACAGCGTCGTTGACGACGCCACAGATCGACTCGATCCCACCGGTTCGCATGGGCGAAACCAGAATGCCGCTAACTCGCGCATCCGGCCTGGCTTCGGCAACGCGCTGCAGAAGCGCCCTCGCCTGCTCCTCAACCGCCTCCGGCGTGCGCACGTCGAGCACGACGCCGCCGACCTCCGTCTTATGCGGAATGTCCGGGGAGACGATCTTCAGCACCACCGGAAGCCCCACCTCCCGCGCGGCCTCGGCCGCCTGCGCAGGCGTGGACACGACCCGCTCCGCAAGAACCGGAATTCCGTGCCTGCTGAGAAGAAGCTTGGCATTGTACTCGTCGCCGACATCGGGCAACACGGCTGCTGCGGGCGCATTCAGGACGCGGGAAGGAGGCAACTCGAGGCGGCTTCGTATGACGTGGAGCGCATGGAGCGTCCGAATGGCACGATGCAGATCCTCGAAGACAAGGAAGCCGGCCTCCTCGTACTGCCGCCGAATCTCCGATGGCACGACCATCTCTAGCGCAATGACGGCGTCAGGATGGTCCTGCCTCAGTGCGGCAAGGGCGCCGAGCAGCGGGGAGCCAATGCTCGGGACGGCTGGAGCGCTGGTGAGAAAGCAGACGAGCGATCCGTATTCGCCCTCGTCGAGCGCACACGCGATGGAGCGGCTGATGAGGCTTGGATCGTTCACGCCTTGAGCTGTGACGTCAATGGGGTTGCGCGTTCCCGCGAACGGGATCATGGCGGTGATCTTGCCGCGCGCGCCTTCGTTCAGCGGGGTGACGTCCAGTCCCGTCTGCACCGCCGCGTCCGCCGCGAGAATGCCGAGACCACCCGAGGTCGTCACGATGCCGAGCCGCGAGCTGGATGGGAAGCGGCCCTGGAGGCAGGCATAGGTCAGGTCGAGGAGTTCGTCGATGCTCTCGGCACGGTAGGCACCATGTTGGCGCAACACCGCATCATAGATCTTGTCCTCTCCAACAAGCGCGCCGGTATGGGATGCGGCGGCGAGCGCGCCCGCTGCGGAGCGCCCGACCTTGATCGCGATGACCGGCTTGCCGTGCTCACGAGCAGCTTCCAGCGCGCGCACGAATCTCGGACCTTTGCGGATCGCCTCGACAAAGAGCGCGATCACCTTCACGTGCGGGGCGCGCGCCATCCATTCGACGCACTCCGACACCTCGATGTCCGCCTCGTTGCCGGTGGTGATCCAGTGTCCAATGCCGATGCCGCGCTGACGGCACATATAGGCGAGATGTCCCCCGGCTGCTCCGCTCTGGCTGACGACGCCGAGCCCTCCCGGGAACATGACGCCGGTGTCGAATGCCTGCGTGAAGGTGCCAAAGAAGCCCAAATGCGAATTGAATGCACCGAGGCAGTTGGGGCCGAGCAGACGCATTCCGGACACCCGGGCAATCTCCTCGATCCGCTGCTGCCGCCCTGCGCCCTCCGGCCCCACTTCGGCGAAGCCAGAAGAGAAGATGATGGCGCAGCCTATCCCCTTTTCGGCGCAGGCCTCGATCGTCTCGACCACGAGTTCGGCGCTCACGATGACGATGGCAAGATCCACCGCCCCCGGAATATCGCGGACGTCGGCGTAGGCGCGAAGACCCTGCACTTCGTTGCGGCGGGAATTGACGGGATAGACCGCGCCGGCGAAGCCGGCCTCGCGCAGATAGCGCAGGGGACGCCCGCCGATACGATTGCTGTCATCGGAGGCTCCGATGATTGCAACCGATCGCGGCGCGAACAGCGCAACGAGAGTTGCGGGAGCGGTCATTCGAGGTCTCCCGCCAGAAGATACCGCGCAATCGTGCGCAGTTGAATCTCCGTCGTCCCGTCCGGAATGCGCAACAGTCGCGCCCAGCGGTACCCCGCCTCCAGCCTGAGCTCATTCGAGAGCCCCATGGCGCCGTGGACCTGGATGCACTGGTCCATCACGCGATTGAGCATCTCGGTGGCGTACATCTTCACCATCGAGACCTGCTTGGTCGCCGGAAGCCCCTGGTCGATACGCCAGGCACAGTCCCGGGTCATAGATTTGGCGGCGTAGATGTCGGTTGCGCAGCGGGCGATCATCATCTGAATGGCCTGGTGACCGGCGATGGGCCGCCCGCCGGTCTTGCGGATCGCGGCATAGTCCACGGCCTGTCGAAGCGCCCAACGCGCCAGCCCAATACACGATCCCGCCATTGCGAGCCGTCCGACGCTCACGCCTCCAATCGCAACCGACAGGCCATCATCGATCGCGCCCAGACGCTGCCCATCCGGTACCCGCACATGATCGAGGCTGATGATGCCCGTCTCGGAGCCGAGATGCCCCATCGTCGGGATCACGCTCGGCACGCTGAAGCCTGACGTGGAGGTCTCGATAAAGAAGCCGGTGATTCCGCCTTTGCGTTGCCGTACAAGATCCTCATTCGTCACGGCGAAGATCATCGCGTAATCCGCGTGCGGCGCGTTCGTGATCCACTGCTTCGTTCCTGTGATCACCCAGCCGTCGCCGTCCCTCACGGCGCGCGTCTTCATTCCGAAGACATCGGATCCCGCGTCCGGCTCGCTGAGCCCGAAGCACATCGTCTTCTCGCCGCTTGCGAGGACGCCCCGATACCGTTCGAACACTTGCCTATCCAGGTGGACGAGGACGGGTGAGAGTCCATTGGTGAAAGGAGAAGGAAGCACCACCGTCTGAACGAGGTGCCGGGAAGGACCCACGTGTGCATTCACGCGCTCCTGAATCTCCACCGCCGCCACGGCGCCCATTCCTTCACCACCAAGCTCGGTGGGACCGAACAGATTGTAGAAGCCGAGTTCGGCCGAGCGCATCCGCACGCGCTTGCGCAGCGCCACAACCTCCGGAGCATAGCGGCCCGACGCGTCGTAGAGCTGGCGCTCCGAAGAGAGCAAAGAGTGGTTATCTCGTTCGATCGCGGCGACCTCACGATCGATGAAACGCACGACAGCATCACCGATCGCGGTGATTTCTTCGGTGACTGAAAGATCCATATCCTCCCCATGTACCCAATCGCGCATTTTTCTGAGAACCGCGCGCAGCGAAGCGACAGCAGGCGGTAGTCGGCGATCAGCGCGGACAATAAAACGTTTCATCAACGAGTCAAGTCGACGGTCTCAAGATGCTGGGCGCACGGATTTTTTCGTTGTATGACAAGCTGTAAGCTCTGCCCAGCGAGGGATTTTTGCGTGAAACGGATCACTATCCGCGACGTGGCCAAGCAGGCCGACGTCTCAATCGGCACCGCCTCAAGGGTCATCAACGGTGCGCCGAACGTGGAAGCGGCATATCGGACGCGGGTGTTGGCTGCGATAAAAATGCTCGGCTTTGTGCCGAACCGTGCGGCGCAAGAGGTCCGCAAGGGCCGCTCCCGCGAAATCGGCATCATCGTGCGCGACATCACCACGCCCGTCCTCGCGAGCTTTGTGAGGGCGGCGCAGGATCTGTTTGAGGAAGCAGGCTATGGCCTGCTGATCTGCTCGTCAGATAACCGGAAGGATCGCGAGCTCGAGCTGCTGCGACGCTTCCGGCAGCGCCGGATCGAGGGGCTGATCACCACGACATCGTCTGAGGTCGACGCGGATCTGGCCCAGGCACGGAATGATCTCGACTTTCCCATCCTGATGTTCGACCGCGAGGTCGATGGCGCACATGACATCGTGCAGGTCGATCATGCGAGCGGGGTGCATCAGGCTGTTACTTACCTTCTCTCGCTCGGGCATCGACGCATCCTCCTGTTGACGGGCCCATTGAACATCTACCCTGCCCGCGCGCGCGTTGAGGGTTACAAGCGGGCATTCGCCGCGCAGAAGCTTGATGTCGACCCGACGCTCGTTCGCACGGCCGGATTCGACGCAGCCACGGGATTCCGGGAGACCGCCGTAGCGCTCGAGCGGGCGAATAGGCCGTCGGCGATCATCGCGGGTGGCATCGACATGCTGCCCGGCGTGCTGAAGGCAATCCGTGCCACGCATCTTAACGTTCCGCGCGATATCTCAGTCATCGGCGGCGCGGATTCGGACCTCGCCCTCCTGGCGGATCCGGCGATCTCCGTCGTGCGGTGGGATTTTACGGAAATCGGCGCGACCTGCGCGCGAATGTTGCTCGAACGCGTCGAAGCCGCCAGCACGGAGCCACGGAGGCTCGCTTTCGCGCCGGAGCTCGTGGTGCGCGATTCGTGCGCAGCCGTCGCGATCGCGCCGACGCAAAAGCGGGAATCGCGCCGGAAATAGACTGCCAATGGCCCGCCTTGGGGAGCGTCTCCGGGAAAATTTCTATGAATCGGTTCATTGGCCCGATAGGCGTCGGCCCAGCCGCCATCATTCAGCAGGAATGGTTTAAACATGCCAATCCTGCGAAAGCATGTTTCCGCGACGCCCTGTAACCTCACCATCAAGGGGGCGGCCTGCAAGAAAAGCAGCATACTAACCTCGAAGGAAATCATCAGCTTGTATTGTCCGATGCCTGCCGCGCCTGGCAAGCTGCCGCTAGCCGAGGATAATCCACCCGTTCGGCGGCAGCGTGAGCTCGGTCTTTGCGCCCGTCCTGCGCACCGCAGCTGATCCCGCGAGCCTATCGGCGGCCGCATCGATGGTACGCACGACCGCTGCGTCGGCCAAATTCAGAGCAACCCAGAGCCGATTGCCCTCGTCGAATGCTTCGAAGACAAGGTCCGTATTGCGAAGCTCGATCACACGGGATTTCGCCCGATAGAGCCATGGGTGCCTCCGCCGCAGTCCGATCAGTTCCTGATGTAGCCGGTAGATCGGCCAGCCGAACGGCGCCAGCTCAACTGGCGCCGCCGGAAAGGCCGGACGGATCGCGTCGTCACCTCCGGCACGGCGCTCCTTGATCCCGCGGAACGCCTGTTCATCGCCGGCATAGATCGAGGGCGTGCCGCCACAGGTCATGAGGATAACCAGCGCGTGCGCGATATGCCGTTCGTCCAGAAGCCGGCTCGCGATCCGCGTGACGTCGTGATTGCCGATGAACGTCTGCGGTACGAACCTGTCGATCATCGCATTATGCCGCGCGAGCGCCCATGCGAGCTCATGGAAGTTGCGATCGTTCAGTGCGCTCCAGATCGCCTTCCAAAGCTCGTATTGCGTGACCGCATCGACGCCAGTTTCGTCGACGAAGGCGGAACAGTCACCGTGGATCACCTCGCCGAAGATGTAGGCGTCGGGATGCCGCACACGAACCGCGGGCAGAACGCGCTGCCAGAATTGCCGCGGAACGGCATAGGCCGCGTCGAGGCGCCAACCATCGGCACCGCGATCAAGCCAGTGATTCATCACGCGGATGACATAGTCGACGACCGCGGGCTCGTCATGATTGAGCGTCACAAGCTGGTGGTGACCTTCGAAGGTCGCGCAATCAGGTTCCTTTCCGTCCGGCGGCCAGGTCAAGCGAAACCAGGCGGCATCCGGCGATTGCGGGCCGCCGGCGACGGCGCGCTGAAAGGCTGGAGATTCGCGGCCGACATGGTTGAACACGCCATCCAGGATGATGCGCAGGCCGCGCCGACGGGCTGCTGCGACCAATGCATCGAAATCGGCACCATCTCCAAGCCGCCTGTCGATCCGGAAGTGATCGGTGGTGTCGTATCCGTGAGTCGACGAGGCAAAGATCGGCCCCAGCAGGATACCGGATACGCCGAGCTCCACGGCGTAATCGAACCATAGCACAAGGTGGTCAAGGCGATGCACGATGCTGGCACACGCGTCGGCCTCCCGTTCGGCGCCGGCGAAGCCGAGCGGGTACACATGCCACCAGACGGCGTGCTCGATCCATTTGCCCACGCGACCCTCCAGGCACATTCACTGCTCTAGCCGATCGCCACCCTTGACGAAGGTCATGCCGATATAGCTGTCTACCGCCACACAAAAGAAGCCGTGTCCGAGGGACACGGCAAGTTTCAGGGAGGGTGAACCGGGAAAATTCCCGATGCATGCGCGAGGCGTGGCCCCCGGCCGATCATCCGCCGGAGCGCGATCGAAAAAATCAGCAGCCATTCGCAGCCGCCGTCACCATTTCAACGCGGCCGTGCGCACGGGATGGTCCCACAGCGCCCGGGTCTCGGTATCGAGCAGGCTCACGGTGAGCGAGCACCCCGCCATGTCCAGCGAGGTGACATAGCTGCCGACCAGCGAGCGGGCGATGCGCAAGCCGCGCTTTTCGAGCATCCGCCGCGCCGCATTGTACATCAGATAGAGCTCGATCGCGGGCGTTCCGCCAAATCCATTGACGAGCAGCAGGGCTTCGTTGCCTTCGCGGGCGTCGAGATCCTTGGCAATGGCAGTGGTCATCTCAAAAGCGATCACATCGGCGCGCTCCAGCTTGACGCGGCGGCGTCCCGGTTCGCCATGGATGCCGACACCCACTTCCATCTCGTCCTCGGCGAGCACAAAGGTCGGAGTTCCTGCAGCCGGAACCGTGCAACTCGTCAGTGCCACCCCCATCGAGCGCGTCCGGGCGTTGACGCGCTCGCCGAGTGCAACGCAAGCTTGGAGGTCGGCCCCCTTCTCGGCCGCCGCGCCGACGATCTTCTCGACGATCAGAGTGCCGGCCACACCCCGGCGGCCGATGCTGTGGGTGGAATTCTCGACCGCGACGTCGTCGTCGGTGACGATGGTGGCCGTGCGCCCCTCGGAAATCTCGGCCGCCATCTCGAAATTCATGCGATCGCCCGCATAGTTCTTCACGACGAAGAGCACGCCGGCGTCGCCCGAAACGGCCTGCGCCGCCTCGACGATCTGGTCCGGTGTCGGCGAGGTGAAGACCTGTCCCGGACAGGCCGCATCGAGCATGCCATAGCCGACGAAGCCCGCATGCAGCGGCTCGTGCCCGCTACCGCCGCCGGATACGAGCGCGACCTTCCGCGAGTTGAGCTCGCGGCGCCGCACGAATTTCCGCTCGGGCCCGAGCGTCACGAGATCGGCATGCGCCGCAGCTAACCCGTCGAGGCTCTCCGCGAGCACGCCATCAACCGAATTGATGAACTTTTTCATGTTCTCCTCCCCTCTTCGTCCCTCTGAGCTTGGCGCTCATTTTTCCCGTATGATCGCACTCAAGCGCCGCGCGAATTCCTGCAGCAGCGCATCGAGCTCCGCATTGCGCTTCGAGCTGCCGAGGTCCGGCAGGTGCAGCGTCAGCGTCCGTTCATGCGCCCCCTCCGTCAGGCGGCCGATCCGGCGCGGGTGCGCACGGGTGTAGGCACGAAGGAACGCCGCCTTCGCCTGCGGCGGGAAATGGCAGACGTCGAAGATCGTGTTTAGGTGCTGCACGGGAATCGGCACCGGATAGGCCGGATTGCTGATCTGGCTGACGAAGCTGCGGTTCTTGCCCATGGCATGGGCCAGGCGCAGCCGCATACCTGACGGGCGGCTCTCAAGCACCTCCTTGAAGATGCGCTTGTAAACCGCAACGGCGCCGGCCTCGGCCGGTTCATCGATCGCCATATCAGCCAAGCCCGCCTCCGCTGCTCAAGCGGTCGATGGTCTGCTTGATCTGCGCGAGCGCCGACGCATTCACCGACAACTCGCGCAGGCCGCAATTCAGGAGCGCGGGCAGACAGCGCGGGTCGCCCGCCATGTCGCCGCACAGGCTGACGCTGGTTCCGGCGCGACGTCCGTGCTCCGCGGTTCGCGCGATCAGTTCGAGGAGGGCCGGATGCAAGGGATCCATCAAGGGGGCGAGAGCTCCATTAGAACGGTCGCACGCAAGGACATATTGCGCGAGATCGTTCGAGCCGATCGAGAAGAAGGAGGCCTTGAAGGTCGCGATCGCCAGGGCCGCCGCCGGGACCTCGACCATGATTCCCAGCTCCGGGAGCATCGCGGCAATGCCCTCGGCCTGCAAGCGCTGCACGATTTCGGCGAACAGCTTCCGTCCGGACTCGAACTCGTCCGGCGCCGTGACCATCGGAAACATGACCCTGAGATTTCCTTGCACGGCCGCACGCGCCAGCGCGCGGAGCTGCACGCTGAATATCTCGGGGCGGGCGAGGCAAAGCCGCAGGCCACGCACGCCCAGGAAGGGATTGGCCTCACCGTCGATGGTGAATCCAGGTACCGGCTTGTCGCCGCCGGCATCAAAGGTGCGAATGGTAACCGGGCGTCGATCGGCCCAGCGCAGAACGGCATCGTAGGCGCGATACTGCGTCTCCTCGTCGGGCAGGCCGCCGCGCTCGGCGAGCAGAAACTCGGTGCGCATCAACCCAATGCCGTCAGCATATTGTGCGTCGGCATGATCGAGATCCTCGACGCGCTGGATGTTGATGAGCAGCTTGATCCGCTCCCCGCGCCATGATGCGGTCGGCCGTCGCAGGATCGCCCGCGCGGACGCCCGGCTCTTGCGATGAATTTCGCGCCGCTTCTCGAACAGCCGGAGCTGCTCGGCACTGGGATCGAGCTCGAGAGTAGCGCCCTCGCCATCGAGCAGCGCCGTCGCGCCGATCTCCGGAATGGCGCCGAGCTGCACGACCATGGGGATGCCCCGCGCGCGCGCCAGCATCGCGACATGACTCGTGGGGCTACCGCGCAGGAGCGCAAGACCACCGCCGGCCGACCAGTCGATCTCCAGGAAACGCGAGGGCGGCAGATCGTCGGCGCAAACGACGGCACCGCTCGGTATCTTGGGGGCCTCGCCCCCGCCTCCGCGCAAGATGCTGATGATGCGGTCGCGCAGATCCGCAAGATCGGAGCAGCGCGCCTTCAGATACTCGTCCTCGGCCGAATTATAGTCCGCAATCTGCTCGTCGAGCGCGGAACGCCACGCGACGTCGGCGGCATCCCCCTCGCTTATCGCCGTGAAGATCGCTTCGATAAAATCCTCATCCTCCAGCAGCGCGACCTGGAACTCGAGAATCTGCGCGGCCTCACCTCCCGCGATCGCGGCGAGCTCGGCGATCTGCCCACTCGCCGCGTCGATCGCCTTGCGAAGATCGAGCGCCTCCTCGACCAGCGAGCCTGCGATCCGCTCGCCATTCGTGCCCGCATCGACACGGACGAGCGGGCCGTGGGCAAAGCCGATCGAGGCGGTCCTGCCGCGATAAGCCAGTCCGGCAGCGCCTCCCTGCATGCTACGACGCCTCGTCCGGAAAGTCGGTTACGATCAGGTTGACCAGGGCGGCGACGGCAGCCTCTGCGTCGCTACCCGACGCCTTGATCTCGATCGTGCTGCCGTGAGCCGCGCGCATGGCCATGATCTTGGCCACGCTCTTGGCATTGATCCACTCGGCCGCGCCCGCGACCCGGACGGAAATCTGGGCCTGGAACTTCTTGGCCAGCTTGGTCAGCTTGACCGCCGGGCGTGCATGCATGCCCACTGCGTGCACCAGCCGCACATTCTCGGTGATAATCTGACCGTCCGCTTTATCCAGCATCGTCTTATTCCATCATCGTTTCGCCGACGCATCAGTCGGCAGAGAGTTCTTCGGCCACGGCCTTGACCTGAGCCAGCGAGCTGCCGCCCGCCGCCTCGGTCGCCGCCATCACGGCGCCCTCGACGATCGGCGCGTTGCATACGACAACGAGATCGCGCCGTGCCGGCTCCAGCATTTCGACCGCCATCTCGCTGTTTGTTTCGGCGCCGCCGAGATCGACGAGGATCGCGACGCCTTTCGCCGACCAGGCATCGTTGATGGCGTCGACGATCAGCGACACGCTGGTGCCGAGCCCGCCATCGGGATTGCCGCCGCAAAAGGCCACCTTGACCTCGCTGCCGACCATCTGCCGCACCATGTCGGCGGTGCCTTTGGCGATGTCCTTCGAATGCGAGACGATCACGATTCCCACGGCATCAGTCATTGCTTTCCCTCCAGGCTCGCGCATACCGCCTGCACGAGAACACAGCTCGAGCGCGCGCCGGGGTCGATGTGACCGACGCTGCGCGGCCCGAGAAACGACGCCCGTCCCTTGGTGGCCCGCATCGGCGCTGTCCGCTCGACCGCCTCTGCGGCCGTTGTGCTGACTCGCGCGATCAGGTCCGGTTGGCCGGCCGCATTCTTCAGCGTCTCCAGCACGGGAACGAGCACGTCGAGCATGGTCTTTTCACCGGCGTGCGAACGGCCTCGGGCGCTGACGGCGCTCACGCCGCTGCCGAAGACATCAGCGATGTCCTCAGGCAGATGCTTGTCGTGCGAGAGGGCCTCGCCTGCGGCCAGGAAGAAGCTGCCGTAAAGCGGGCCGGAAGCACCGCCGACCGTCATCACAAGCGTCTTGCCGATCGTCTTCAAAGCCTCGTCGAACGGCTGTTCGGAGATCGCATCGAGCTTGCCGAGCACGGCTTCGAACCCGCGCTTCATGTTGAATCCGTGGTCGCCGTCGCCAATCGCCTGATCCAGGCTCGTGAGCTCCGGCGCGCTGGCAATGACCCGCTCTGCGGCCACCTTGACCAGCGATTTGAACGTTTCGGGTTGCAGCGACATTGCGTTTGATCCTCTAATGAACCGCCGGGAGGCGCTGCCCGGCGCCGTCGAAGCAGAGCGGATGCACCAGATCCAGCTCGACCTCCTGACCGGCATGCAGCGGTTGATGCGGATCCGCAAGCGTGACCAGCATCTCTCCTTTATAGTCCAAGTGAATGTGATTCTGCTCGCCGAGGTGCTCGACCCGGTGCACGCGGCCGACCATCGGCCCGCCATTGCGCGCCGCGAGGCGAAGGTGCTCGGTGCGGATGCCGACTGTCTCCGTTCCCGGCGGCAGCGGCACGTCCGACAACAGCCGCGCGGGGAGGAAATTGATCTGGGGCGTGCCGAGGCGCGAGGCGACATAGCTCGACGACGGACTCTCGTAGATCCCCCGGGGCGTGCCGAGCTGGAGCAGCTCGCCGTCCTTGATCACGCCGATCCGGGACGCCATCGTCATGGCCTCGACCTGATCGTGGGTCACGTAGAGGATGGTCGCACCAAGCTCGAGCTGGATCCGCTTGAGCTCCAGCCGAAGCTCGGCACGGAGCTTGGCGTCCAGCGACGACAGCGGCTCGTCCATCAGATAGATCGAGGGATCGCGGACCAGCGCACGACCGATTGCCACCCGCTGCATCTCGCCGCCCGAAAGTCGGGTTGCGCGATTGTTCAGCTTACTTGCAATATGCAGCAACTCCGCCGTCTGCTCGACCCGCTTCTTGATGATCGGCTCCGATATCCGTCGCGCGGGCGAGCGCAACGGGAACGCAAGGTTGTCATAGACGGTGAGATGCGGATAGAGCGAATATTGCTGGAAGACGAAGGCAATATCGCGCGCTCCCGGAGGAGCCAGCGTCACGTCGCGTCCGTCGATCATGACCGAGCCGGAATCGGGAGTCTCGAGCCCGGTGATCAACCGCAAGGTCGTGGTCTTGCCGGCACCGCTCGGTCCGAGCAAGACCATGAATTCTCCGTCATTCACCGAGAGCGAGAGCTCGCGCACCGCCGCCACCGCGCCGAAGCGCTTGCTGATGTTGCGTAGGGCGACGTCAGCCATGGTTTGCGCTCCCCTCGTTGGCAGTTCGTATCGCAAGGCCGCTGGCGACGTCGAACAACGCGAGTCGTTCCGAACGGAATTCAAGGCCGACCCGCTCGCCGATCCGCACGGGCGCGCTGGAAGGCAACCGCGCCGCAATGCGCCCATGCGCGGTGTCGACGGTGACGATCTGGGTGGTCCCAAGATACTCGGCGCCAAACACCTCGCCGCGGACGGGTGCCGCGTCGGCGAAGCGGATATGCTCCGGACGAACGCCGAGTGCCATACCGGCGCTGGCGCGATCCTCTCGGATCTCCGGCACCGCGATGCTCGTATCATGGAAGCTGATCGTCCGATCGCCGGAGCGCAGACCTGCCTCGAAGCGCAGAAAATTCATGGGCGGCGAGCCGATGAAATCGGCCACGAACATGCTCGCGGGCCGATCATAGATCTCCTGCGGCAGGCCGATCTGTTCAACGCGTCCCTCGTTCATGACGGCGATCCGATCCGCCATCGACATCGCCTCGAGCTGGTCATGCGTCACGTAGACGGTGGTCGCCCCGATGCGATCGTGCAGGTCGCGGAGCTCGCTGCACATCAGATGACGAAACTCGGCATCGAGCGCGCCCAGCGGCTCGTCCATCAGAAAGGCCTTTGGCCGCCGCACCATGGCGCGCCCCAGCGCAACGCGCTGCCGATCGCCGCCAGACAGCTTCGACGTCTTGTTCGACAGCAGATGCTCGATTCGCAGCAGTTTGGCTGTCTCCTGCACCCGCTGGTAAATATCGCGCCGGGCCATGCCCTGGCACTTGAGGGGAAAGCCGATATTCTCGGCGACGTTCATGTGCGGATACAGCGCGAAAAGCTGAAATACGAAGGCGATATCGCGCGCGGATGCGCGCTGGAAGGTCACGTCCTCATTGTCGAGCAGGATCTTGCCCTCGGTCGGCAGCTCCAGGCCCGCAATCATGCGCAAGGTGGTGGTCTTGCCGCAGCCGGAGGGGCCGAGCATCGCAAAGAAGGCGCCATCGTCGATCGTGAAGTTGGAGCCTTGTACGGCCGCAAACTGATCGAACGACTTGCGCAGGCTTTCGACGCGGATTTGTGCCATGTCTGCCGCCTTATTCCGGAAAATGGCTCACGACGACGTAGCCGAGCGTGCCGGCGAGAATCGTCACGAAGGAATAGCTGTAGAGATCGATCGACCAGGGTTGCACCAGCATGACGATGCCTCCCCCGATCAGGGTCATGGCAGCCGTCTCCCAGGGTCCGCGTCGGAACCAGCGAGAGACCACGCCTTTGGCGATTGCAGCAGAACCGCTCATTTGCGCACAGCTCCGAAGGTGATGCCGCGCAGCAGGTGCTTGCGCAACAACACGGTGAACAGGACGATCGGCACGACGAACAGCGTGGTGGCCGCGGCAACGGCCGGCCAATCCTGCCCGCCCTCCCCGATGATGAAGGGGATGAAGGGCGGCATGGTCTGCGCCTCGCCGCTGGTCAGGAGAACCGCAAACGCATATTCGTTCCAGGAGAAGATCAGGCAGAAGATCGCGGTGGCTGCGATACCCGTGACGGCTTGCGGCAACACCACCTTGCGCAGCGCCTGCAGCCGCGTGTAGCCGTCGACAAGAGCGGCCTCCTCGTATTCGCGCGGAATCTCGTCGATGAATCCCTTGAGCAGCCAGACCGCGAGCGAGACGTTCACGGCAGTGTAGAGCAGGATCATTCCGAGCCGGGTGTCGGTCAGATTGAGCTGCCGGTACATCAGATAGATGGGGATTGCGACCGCAACGGGCGGCATCATGCGCGTCGAGAGAATGAAGAACAGAAGGTCGTCAGCCAGGGGAATGCGGAACCGCGAGAACGCGTAGGCCGCGAGCGTGCCGAGAAAGACGGCCAGGAAGGTCGAGCCGAACCCGATGATCAGCGAGTTGACGAAGCGCGGCACGACCTTCGACGGTCCGGCAATCACCATGTCGCGCTGGCGCACGAGTTTGTCGTACCAGGTCTGCGGCGGCGGCAGCTTGGCGATGAAGTCCGGCGTCTGCCGGGTGCGCACAGTGAACAGGTTCACATAGCCTTCGAGAGTCGGCTCGAAGATCACCTTGGGCGGATATGCGATCGCGTCGCTCTGCGACTTGAAGGCGGTGGCGACGATCCAGACGAGCGGCAGGATCGTGATCACGGCGTAGAGGATGACGAGGCTACCCGCCACCGTCTTTGCGCGCGGCGACGCTTCGACAATGGAGTGCGCGGTGGACTTGGCGAGGGCGGCGGTCATCGTTGCTTCACCTTGTTGAGCGCTTTGACGTAGATGTTGGCGGCACCGAACACGGTGACGAACAGGATGATGGCGAGCGCACTGGAATAGCCGGTGCGCCATTTCTCGAACGCGGCGCGCTTCAGCGTGATCGACACGAGTTCGGTGGTCGAGCCCGGGCCCCCGGACGTCAACAGATTGACCATATCGAACATCTTGAAGTTCTCGATCGCGCGGAACAGCACGGCGAGCATCAGGAATGGAACCGTCATCGGCAGCGTGATCGACCAGAATTGCCGCCAGGCCGAGGCGCGATCGACTTCGGCGGCCTCGTAGATGTAATCGGGGATGGAGCGAAGCCCGGCGAGGCAGATCAGCATGACGTAGGGCGCCCACATCCAGGTGTCGACCAGCACGATGGTCCACGGCGCGAGCGAGACCTGCCCGGTCATGCTGAACGAGCTCGGCGGCACGCCGGTGAACAGACTGATCAGATAGTTGAATGGCCCGATCTGCGGCTGCAACAGCAACGTCCAGAAGTTGCCCACCACCGCCGGCGACAGCATCATCGGCAGCAGGATGATCGTGGTCCAGAAGCTGTGGCCGCGAAACTGGCGGTTGATCAGGAGCGCGAGGCCGAAGCCAATGGCGACCTGAAACGCGACGGACCAGATCACGAACTGCGCCGTGGTCTGCAGCCGGATCCAGACGTCCTCGTCGGTGAGGATGTCGGTGAAATTGTCGAGCCCGACGAAGCGCAGCGGCAGATAGGACATGCTGAGATTGAGGCTGGTGAAGGACAGCCGGATCATCCAGACCAGCGGAAAGATGTTGATCGCCAGCAGGAGCGCGATCGTCGGCGCGACGAACAGCCAGGCGATCGTCCGGTCCGACAGTCCGCGGACAGGTCGCGCGGTGCGAGATTTGGCGGGCTCGCTCATGCCGGGAAACGTAGCATCGTCAGGTTGAAGGATCGTGGTCATCTTGTCCATCGGCTGGCTGATCCGGGTTCCCCGAGGCGCACACGCCCCGGGTACCGTTTCGGTCGACGCGAGGCCTACGACCTATTGCGAGGCGACCTGCTTGCCCTGCTCCTTAAAGACCTTGGTCCAATCCTTGACCAGGAGATCGAGCGCCTGCTGCGCCGTGCCCTTGTCGGCGACGACGTAGTCATGCACACGCTTCTGCATGTCGAGCAACAACTGGGCGTATGACGGCTCGGCCCAGAAGTCCTTGACGATGCCCATCGACTCCAGGAATTGAGGCGCGAACGCCGCGCTTTTCGGGAAGTCTGGCGCGTCAACAACGGCCTTCAGCGCCGAGTAGCCGCCGAGCTGCCACCATTTCTGTTGCACGGCAGGCTGTGCGAACCACTTGATGTAGGCGAGCGCGTCGTCCTTGTGGTCCGAGGTCGCGACCACCGAGATGCCCTGTCCGCCGAGCTGGGTGAAATGTCCGTTCGGGCCGGCCGGATTGACGAAGAAGCCGATCCTGTCGCCGCCGACGTTCGGATCCTTGTAGAGGCCGGGGAAGAAGGCGAACCAGTTCATCTGCATCGCCACCTGGCCCGACTTGAAGGCGTCGAGCCCCTCCTGCATATAGGCGTTGGTCATGCCCGGCGCCGTGCAGCACTTGTAGAGCTCCTTGTAGAACTCGAGCCCCTTGGCCGCCTCGGGCGAATTGACGATGCCCTGCATCTGGTACGGCTTGCTCGGATTGTCGTAAGCGAAGCCGTAATTATAGAGCACGTTGGTCACGCCCATGGTGATGCCTTCGGAGCCGCGCTCGGTGAAAATGTAGGCGCCATAGACCTTCTTGCCGTCGATCTCGCGGCCCTGGAAGAACTGCGCGATCTGCTTCAACTCGTCATAGGTCTTCGGCGGCGCCAGATCGCGGCCGTACTTCGTCTTGAACGCCGACTGGACATCCGGGCGCGAGAACCAGTCCTTGCGATAGGTCCAGCCGACCGCATCCGCCATCGCCGGCAGCGCCCAATAGTTCGGCGAGTTCTTCGGCCACTGCGAATAGCCGACAACCGTCGCCGGAACGAAGTCGTCCATCGATATCTTCTCCTTGTCGAAGAAATCGTTGAGCTTCACGTACCACTTGTTCTCGGCGGCTCCGCCGATCCACTGGCTGTCGCCGATAATCAGGTCGCAGAGCTTGCCGTGGGAATTGAGCTCATTGAGGAAGCGATCGGCATAGCTCGTCCACGGGACGAACTCGTATTTCATCTCGATGCCGGATTGCTTGGTGAAGTCCTTGCCGAGCTCGACCAGCGCGTTGGCCGGATCCCATGCCGCCCAGCACAGCGTGAGCTGCTTACCTTGGGCCGCAGCTTCGCCTCCGCCAAGTCCCCCCAGCAGCGCCGCCCCGAGAACCGTGGTGGCCGCCGAGCCTCTCAACCAATTGAATGTCCGCATATCCGTTTCCTCTCTCGTTGAAGCATCTAACCCGCTCGGCGCGTCCTGCCGGAACGACGCCAAGACCCTGAAACCGAGTTTGAGGAGCGATGAGTGAAGGACGAGACGGACCGCTTCCGGAGACGGCTCCGGAATGGCTTGGGCCCCTCCCACACATCGGCCCGATGCGTGATGTTTAGTTTTTTTGTGACACTAAACGTATTACTAAATTTCGGAGATCGTCAAGCCCCGTTTGTCGCGAGTCTGGCAAAAGACTTACGGCGTTCGCGCGCAAGCGGGATGTTCGCAGTCGCAGCGAAAATGTCCGGAAAATCTTGCCGAATGCGACCGCCGATGTCGCCCGGCAGGAAGAATCCAGCCCATCCGAACAACAGGAGAGCAGGAAGGTCGGCCATAGCCGCGTGTTTAGCAAACTACTTTACTGAATGTTCAATGAAGCAGGCGCGAGTAGCCCCCTCGTCGTCCGAAAGTTGACGATGGCCGCTTCCGTTCGGATTCGTCGTGTCTGTGCGGTCAGTGCTGCCACTCGCTCGCTACCTACCTCGCAGACATTTCACGGGCAGCAGGCTGCGAGCATGTAGCGTATCGTGCAAGGCGAGCCGCTAGCTCTGTCCGGGCTTGGGCGATGTCGAGGCGTGTCACGGAAGCGCTACCAACCCACACCGCAACAGATGTTCGTTTCTTCGTTGGATTAGCAGACCTACGTGAATGCGAGGTGAAGGCATGACGCTTTCTACCTCCCGCAACTGACACTGATCGTCAGCACTCACCTATCTCCCCAGCCCTCGGAAGGAGTGATTGTGCTCACAGGGTCTGCTCACATTTGCTGTGATGAGACTTTTCTTGATTTCCCGGTGCACACGGCGTGCACACGGCGCCTTCTAACCAGTTGAAAAACTTGAGCACTCGCTCCAATCCATCATTGGACCGACTGCCCCTCCGCGGCTTAGCCCTTCCAGGTCCAAATATGTATGAACGGGGGAGCGGAAACCGCGTCTTCGGATGTTGAGTCAGGTCCAGAGAAAGAGAATGCAGATGCGGCTCCTTCGCCGCGGACTCGAAGTTCTATCCCATCGAACGAGACTTTCCCGGGCGCAATTGGTCACGCCACGTCGAACTTGACGCCTTGCGCCAGCGGGAGCGTGCGACCGTAATTGATGGTGTTGGTGACACGCCGCATATACGTTTTCCACGCGTCCGATCCGGACTCGCGTCCGCCGCCGGTCTCCTTCTCACCGCCGAAGGCGCCGCCAATCTCCGCGCCGGATGGGCCGATATTGACGTTGGCAATGCCGCAGTCGGAGCCGCGGGCCGACAAGAAGGTTTCCGCTTCGCGTAGGTCGTTGGTGAAGATCGATGACGACAACCCTTGCGGAACGGCATTGTGGAGCTCAAGCACGGAATCGAAATCGCGATATTTCATCACGTAGAGGATAGGCGCAAAGGTCTCGTGCTTCACCGGTCCGGTCTGCGCCGCGATCTCGACCAGCGCCGGGCGGACATAGTAGGCGTCGGCCGCCCCTTCGATGGCAATGCGCTCACCACCCTGGACTTGCCCTCCGGCAGCGCTTGCAGCCTCGAGCGCACTCCGCATCGCGCGATAGGCCGCGCCGTCGATCAGCGGACCAACCAGGTTTCCGTCTTCCAGCGGAGAGCCGACGGTGACGGACGCATAGGCCTGTTTCAGGCGCGGTATGAAGCTGTCGTAGACGCTTTCGTGGACGAACAGGCGGCGCAATGTGGTGCAGCGCTGTCCCGCCGTTCCCATCGCGGCAAAGGCGACGCCACGCAGCGTGAGGTCGAGGTCGGCGGTCGGCGCAACGATCGCCGCGTTGTTGCCGCCGAGTTCGAGCAGCGCCCGGGCGAACCGGCTGGCGAGCCGCGGGCCGACCGCGCGTCCCATCGCCGTGGAGCCGGTGGCCGAGACCAGCGGCACCTTTGCATGGTCGACGAGCACCTCACCGATCTCACGGCCGCCGATCAGCACTGCCGCAAGCCCCTGCGGCGCGCCTCCGCCGGCCTCATTGAAGCGTTTGAGCGCGCGCTCAAAGAGGGCGTGTGTCGCAAGCGCGGTCAGCGGCGTCTTCTCCGACGGCTTCCAGACCAGGCTGTTGCCGCACACCAGCGCCAAGGCTGCGTTCCAGGCCCATACGGCGACCGGAAAATTGAACGCAGAGATGATGCCGGTGACGCCAAGCGGATGCCAGCTTTCCATCATGCGATGCTCGCCGCGCTCAGTTGCGATCGTCAAGCCGTAGAGCTGTCGTGACAGGCCGACCGCGAAATCGCAGATGTCGATCATTTCCTGAACCTCGCCGAGGCCTTCGGAAACGATCTTGCCGACCTCGATCGACACCAGTCGGCCCAAAGCCACCTTGCTGGCGCGCAGCTCCTCGCCGAACAGTCGCACGAGCTCCCCTCGCTTGGGTGGCGGCACCAGCCGCCAGCCGAGGTACGCCGCGTGCACCTGTTCGATCACGCCGGCGGCTTCGGTTGCGCCGATCTCCACGACGCGGCCGATGATCCCGCCGGTGATCGGCGTACGAACGACGATGGTACCCTCCACATAGTCGGAGCGTTTGACGCCGAGCGCTGCGAGGAGGCTGTCGACTTCGCCGGCAAGATCGGCATTGGCGGCATGCATGTGCGGTGCGGATTTGACGGACATGATGGTTTTCCAAATGTTGGAGTTGATCTTAGTTCCGTTGCTGGCTCGCGCGCCCATGCCGCAAGGCCGGAGCGCGATGCGCTCCCAGGAAAGCCATGGCGGTATCCATCTCACGCAGAACCATGCGCAGGACGGCTTCGGCGCCTGCCTCTCCCCCGGCTGCAAGCCCCCAAAGCGGCAAGCGGCCGAGAAGCACAGTTTCCGCGCCCAGCGCCAGATACTTCAGGACGTCGGTGCCGCGCCGAACGCCGCTGTCGGCCAGAATCGTCAGACGGCCTTTCACGGCGCCGACAATCGCCGGAATGCAATCCGCCGGAGCCGGCAGACAGTCGAGATTGCGCCCGCCATGGGCCGAGACCACGATGCCGTCGGCCCCGATCTCGACCGCCTTTTCAGCATCCTCCACCGCGAGCACACCCTTGATGGTGAGTTTACCCGGCCAGATCTCGCGCAGCCAGCGCATGTCGTCCCAGCTCAGCCGCGGCTCGATCCGGACCGACTCGGCGATGTCAGCGCGGGTGATGGCGGTGCGGAATGCTTCCGGATAATGGCCGTAGGTCGGCATGCCCTCGCTCACGAAATAGCGCGCCAGAACCCCGAACAGCCAACCCGGATGCAGTGCCACGTCGATCATGCTGCGCAGCCGCGGTTTGAAAGGAATACCGAAACCGTTGCGTTCATTATATTCCCGGTTCGGCGAGACCGGCGTATCGACCGTGACGAGCAGGTTGTCGCAGCCGCAGGCGCTCGCCCGCTCCAGGAGGCGTCCGGTCAGGGCGCGATCGCGCCAGACATAGAGCTGGAACCAGAGCAAGGCATCCGGGGCGCCGCGCCGGATTGCTTCCACGGTGGTCACCGATTGCGTCGAGATGCAGACGGGAATGCCGACGCGCGAGGCCGCGCGGGCCAGCCTCGTCTCCCCATCATGCGAAACAAGACCGGCGAGCGCCGTTGGCGCGACAACGAGCGGCGCGGCGATCCTTCGACCGAACAACACCGTGTCGAGATCGCGCCTGTCTTGCCCCGTCAGCACCGCCGGCAGCAAGGTAATGGCGTCAAGCGAGGCACGCAGGCGCATCAATGCCGTTTCGTCCTCCGAGCCGCGATCGATATACTCGAACAAGCCGCGCGGAAGGAATCGTCGCGCGCGGCGGCGATAGTCGCTGGCATTGAGGAGCATCGGCATCGGCGTTTCAGGCCGCGTAGCGTTTGAACTTGGACTTCGAGATCGACGTTGCGGCGACGTGAACATGCTGAACGAGCTCGGCCTCGACACGCTCCGTGGTCCAGCGCGTCGTCGGTACGGAGATGTTGACCGCGGCAATCGCCCGCCCGTGCTCGTCGATGATCGGCGCCGCGACGGAAATATCGCCCATGACGCTTTGGTTAATCTGGATCGAATAGCCGCGCTTGGCGGCGAGGTGCACCTGCTCCATAAGCTTACCGGGATCCGTAATCGTGTAAGGCGTGAGTGGCTCAAGCCGCGTACGCTTCAAGAGGTCCTGTTGCTCAGCCTCCGGAAGGGCCGCCAGGATGGCTATGCCGGACGCCGTGAAGTACGCCGGCAGCCGGCTTCCGATCACGAAGTCGATATGGATCAGGTGCCGGCCGGGAAAGCGCGCCACGAACACGACCTCGTGGCCGTCGAGCTCATGCAGGTTGCAGGTCTCGCCAAGATTGCGGCTCATCTCGAGAAGATAGGGCGAGGCCTTGTCGATGAGCTCGTTGGCCTTGAGATAGCTGTGGGAGAACTGCAGCACCTTCGACGTCAGCCCGTAGTCGCGCGTGCCCTCGATACGCTTGAGATAACCGAGCGATTCCAGCGTGTAGACCAGGCGCTGCGTCGCGCTGCGATCGAGATTGGCGGCCCGTGCGATATCGGCAAGTGTCATGAAGCGTCGCGGCCCATCGAAGGCATGCAGGACCTGAAACGCCTTCTCGGTCGAGCCGACGAACAGGGACGAGCGTCCCGGCTCTGCACGTTTGGCGACACGCGTCGCAGCACGAGCTCTTGCAGGACTCTTGGCCTTGCCGGATTTCTGGGAGCCACCCTGGTCACTACGCGCCATGTCGCCATCCCCCCATCATGCAACGTTCTCGGAAACCGCCAACTGCTTGCCGAATTCGGCGCGGAGATCGGATACCAGCGCCGGCGCCGGCTGGACCAGCGGCGCCAGCATGCGCGGTGCGTCGACGCCGATCATGTCCATCACCGCCTTCATCGGCCCCGGATTGGTTTCGGCAAACGCCATGTTCATGAGCGGGATCAGGCGGCGGTGCAGACTCAATGCTTCCGCGGTTCGCCCGGCAATCGCCGTCTCGTAGATTTGCCGCCAGGCGCGCGGCAGCAGGCACGCGGTCACGATGATGCCGCCCTTGGCGCCAGCAGCGAGATGCAGCGGAAACAGGCTGTCCTCGCCGCTCAGCACCGCAAAGCTCTCGTCGACGCCGGCAACCACCTGCAGGAAATGATACATGTCGAGATTGCAGGCCTTCATACCGATGATGTTGGGGTGCCTGGAGAGCTCATGCAGGATCTTCGGTTCGATCGCGATCCGGGTGCGGTAAGGGATTTCGTAGATCAGGACGGGCACGGGCGAGGCATCGGCATAGCGCAGGAAATAGTCGCGAATGCCCGCCTGAGTCGGGTTGGTGTAGTATGGCGTAAGGACAAGCAGGCCGTCCACGCCCTCCGCGGCGAATTCCCTGCCCGCCTGAAGCGCATCGTGAAAGCCGGTGTCCAGCACACCCGCGATCACCGGGCCTCTGCCGTTCATGGCCTTCACCGAGAGGCCCGCCATCTTGATCCGCTCGGCTCGCGCCAGCGCGCCGTATTCACCGGTGCCGCCAAGCGGTACGACGCCGTCAATGCCCTGCTTGTTGAGCCAGGCGAACAGCGCCGAGACGGCGGCCGCATCGATGGTGTCGTCGGCCTTGACCGGGGTCGGAATGGCGGGGAACAGGCCGCGAAGACGAGAAGCAGTGAGCATGTGAGAGAACCTCTATTTCGAGAGTGGACGGCTACCGTGCAGCAGCACGCCGCCTCAGGCGTTCGGCAGTGAAGATCAAGAGTCCCATAAAGATGAACAGGCAGGTCGACACGGCCGCGATGACCGGCGAGACCTGAAGCGTCACCTCGTCCCAGAACTGCTTCGGCAGCGTGGCATTGAGGCCGCCGGTCGCAAACAGCGCGATCGTCAGTTCGTCGAACGAGGTCGCAAATGCGAACAGGAACGACGACATCATGCCCGCGCCGAGGATCGGAAAGGTCACGTGGCGCAGCGTGGCGAACGGCCGCGCGCCGAGGCTCGAGGCCGCATGATCGAGCCTCGTATCGTAGTTGCGCAGCACGGCCATCATGGTCATCACCACATAGGGCACCGCGACGACGGTGTGGCCGAGGATGAGGCCGAAGGCGCTGCCGACCAGGCCGATATTCGCGAAAACGTAGAACAGGCCAACCGCGATGATCATGCGCGGCACGACGATCGGCGACAGAATGAAGGCGAGCCAGGCACCCTTTCCCGGAATGTTGCTGCGCACCAGCAGGAACGCCGCCGGCGTGCCGATCAGCATGGCCAGGAGCCCCGTGCCGACGCCGACCATCAGCGAGCGCAGCAGGGCCTGCGTCCACACCGGCGAGGCCAGCACGGTCTCGTACCAGTGCAGCGTAAAGCCCTGCGGCGGCCAGTTCAGCCCGCCTTTGCCGAAAGACAGCGGGATCATCAGGATTGTCGGCAGGCTGATGATGAGGAGCATGGTCCAGGCGAACGCCTGCAAGCCGAATCCGGGCTGGTCCGGATTGCGGCCGCGCCGGCGCGACGGCAGCAGCGAGATGATGGCATCCGAGATGGTTCCGAGCAGCGTCAGGAGCACGTCGCCGACCTTCGCGATCGGTTCTGACAGGCGCGACGGCTTGGACTTCGGTGCCGTGGCGACGCCCGTCATCGTCGACAGGCCGAGCAGCCGGTCGTAGGCGGCAAAGACGATCAACACGACGAACAGCAACAGCACGGAGATCGCGCCGGCAAAGCCCCAGTTCATGGTCTGCTGGATCTGGTCGATGATGAGCTGCGTGATCATGGTCTCGCGCCGGCCGCCGAGCAGCGCCGGCACGATGAAGAAGCCGATCGCGGTGACGAACACCATGATGCCGGCCGCCGCGACGCCGGGCAGCGACAGCGGAAAGTAGATCTTCCAGAACGCCATGCCGGACCGCGCCCCGAGCGTCGCCGCCGCACGCGGCAGGTTGCGGTCGATGTTCTCCATGACCGACAGCATGGTCAGCACGGCGAGCGGCAGCAACGCATTGACCATGCCGACCAGGACGCTGCCGAAATTGTAGAGCAGGCTCGCCGGACTCGAGATGATGCCGAGCGACAACAGCAGCTTGTTGATGACGCCGTTGCGTCCCAACAGCACGATCCAGGCAAAGGCGCGCACCAGAAAACTGGTCCAGAAAGACAACAGCACCCAGAACAGCAGCGTCGCCTTGCGCTCCTTGCCGACCACGGAGATCAGATAGGCGATGGGATAGCCGGTGACGACGCAGACCAATGTCGTGACCAGCGAGATCTTGAGCGTAATGAGGAGAACGTCGACATAGACCGAAGATGCGAAGAGCTGGCGATACTGCGCCAGCGTGAAGCCGCTGTCGTTGTGGATGCTGAGCAGCAGCAGCTGGCCGACTGGATAGACCAGGAACAGCACGAGCAGCAGGGCGAGCGGGCCGCCCATGGCGACCCAGCTCCAGATCTGGCTCCGCGGCAGTGCGCGCTGCTTGGCCGTCCCCATGATCTCAATGCCCTCCGCCGTCCCGGATCGCGACCGCATCCGCCGGATTCCAGCCGAGCGAGACGAGCTGCCCGATCTCATGGGGCGGAGATCCCGAGCGGGTCGGATAGGCCGCGACGAGCTGCGGCATGCCCGAGGTCTCCGGCGCGATGTAGAGCCGCGTCAGGCTGCCGCTGATCATCACGTCGACAAGCCGGCCGGTGAGCCCGCCGCTATCCGCGGCGGCGGTCACGACATGCAGATTCTGCGGCCGGACCATGATCTTGATGGGTTCGCCGGCGGCGAAGCTGGAGCCATTGCCGACAGCCCGCGAGGGCGCGGCCTGGTCGGCCAGCACGATGTCGAGTCCTTCCGCATCGACGTCGCGCACGGTGGCGCTGAGCAGGTTCGACTCGCCGAGAAAGTCTGCGACGAACATCGAACGCGGACGGAAGTAGAGATCCTCCGGCGTACCGAGCTGCTCGATCGCGCCCGCATTCATCAGGCAGATGCGATCCGACATTGTCATCGCCTCTTCCTGGTCGTGGGTAACGTAGATGATGGTGGCGCGAAGCTCGCGATGGATGCGCTTGATCTCGAGCTGCATCTGGTCGCGCAGCTTCTTGTCGAGCGCGCCCAGCGGCTCATCCATCAGGATGATCGCGGGCCGGTAGACGATGCAGCGCGCGAGCGCAATGCGCTGCTGCTGGCCGCCCGAAAGCTCGCGCGGAAAGCGCTTTGCGACGTGCGGCAGGCGCACGGTCTCCAGCGCCTCCATCGTGCGACGACGCGCCTCGGCATCGCTCACTTTCCGCATCTTCAGGGGAAAGGCGATGTTGTCCTCGACCGTCATGTGCGGAAACAGCGCATAGTTCTGGAACACCACGCCGATGTCCCGGTCATAGGCGGGGCTGTGCGTCACGTCGGCATCGTCGACGAGGATCTGGCCCTCGTCGGGATGTGCGAGGCCTGCGATCAGGCTGAGCAGCGTCGTCTTGCCCGACCCGGAGGGGCCGAGCAACGTGAGGAATTCGCCCTTTGCAACGTCGAGACTGGTCGGCGCCAGGGCGACGAAGTCGCCATAGCGCTTGGACAGTTCCAGAATGCGCAGGCTCGACGAGACCATGGGCTGCTCCGATCGGGCAAGACGGTTTAGGACAGGACCCAGCTGTTGAAGCGCTCGATGACGGCGGCCTGATTGTCGAGCCAGAATTTCGCATCGATCTTCAGGCCGACCTTGATGTTGTCCGGATAGGTCGGACAGTTCTTGGCGATTTCCGGCTTGACGTAATTGAAGGCCTCCGGCTGCGTCAGCCCGGCCGGGAAGTACTCTGTCAGCGCTGCCTGGCGCTTCGGGTCGGAGGCGAACTTGATGAATTCGCGACATGCATCCGCGTTCGGCGTGCCGGCGAGGATCGACCAGTTGTCGCCACCCCAGATGCCCTGGTTCCAGACGATCTCGACCGGCGCGCCGGCCGCCTGGGCCGCCTGCGGACGGGACACCCAGGTCGGCAACAGGTCGATCTCGCCCGAGGTTAGCATCTGCTCGACCTGCGCTCCGCTCGTCCACCATACCGCGACCGATGGCTTGATCTTGTCGAGCGAGGCGAAGGCCTTGTTGAGGTCGCAAGGGTAGACCTGCGCGGTCGGCGTGCCCGCCCCCATCAGCGCCTCCTCGATCGTGTCGAAGGGGTGCTTGCGGACGGCACGGCGGCCCGGAAATTCGCTCACGTTCCAGAAGTCGGCCCAGGATTGCGGCGCCTTGCGGCCCTTGAAGGCATCGGTGCGATAGGCGAGCACCGTGGTGTAGACGTTGGTGCCGACGCCATAGGGCGACATGAATTCGGCGGGAATCGACTTGATGACCGGCTCGGCCTCGAGGCCGTGCTTCTCGAGATAGGACTTGCTGCCGGTGGTCAGCAGCAGGATCGCGGGCCAGCTGATCTTGGCCATGTCCCAGGTGTAGTTCTTGGTGTCGACCATGGTCTTGATCTGGGCGACCGGCTCGGCATTGGCCTGCACGCCGACGACCTCGATTCCCGTCGCCTCGGTGAAGGGACGGTAGAACACCGCGCCGTAGGCCTTGGTGTAGATGCCGCCATCGTCGCGCACGACGATGCGCTTGCCTGCCGCGCGTGACGGCGACCAGACGGAAGGTGCGGCGAGCGCGACGGCTCCGGCTCCGGCTCCCAGCAGCAGGCGACGGCGGGAGGTGATGATGTCAGGAAGATGGCTCATGTCAGTCCCCTCTTTGCGATGTTGCGATGGATGGCGAGGCACTTGGTGATGGCGGCGGCAGGACGCGGCCGGGATTGAACAGGCCCTTTGGATCGAAAGCCTGCTTCACGGCGCGCATCAAGGCGAGCTCTGGCTGAGGCTTGTAGCGGGTCATCTCGCCGGTCAGCGTCCGACCGACGCCGTGCTCGGCGCTGAAAGTGCCGCGCAGCGAGCTTGCGGCGTCGTTCATGGCGCGGCGGATGCGCTGCGCGAGCGCGTCGCGATCCGGCATGGCGTCCCATTGCGCAAAGCTGAAAAACGGAATGAAGTGAACGTTGCCGTCGCCGAGATGGCCGACGATCACGAACCGAACATCCGCCACGATGGCGCGTACCGACGCCATCGCCAGGTCGATAAACGCGGGTACCGCCGAGACCGGCACCGCGCAATCCGACGTGAGGCCAACGCCTGCCTTCTTGTTGGCCTCGGACACGCTGTGCCGCAATAGCCACATCGCCTTGCGCTGCCCTTCGCTCGAGGCAACGACGCCGTCGCGGATCATGCCGGCTTCGAGCGCCTGCTCAAGCACGCCTTGCATGGCCGCAGCCAACGCGCTGGCATCACCGGTGTCGGAGAGTTCGACCAGCACATGCCAAGTATCGATCTCGGCGAGCGGACAGCGACGGCCTGGCACCTGCTCGAGCACGAGCCGAACCTGTTCCGCGTTCATCATCTCGAAGGCTGAAAGGCGCGAATTCCACGTCGCCTGGAACAGGCCGAGCATGTCGAGCGCCCGCTGCGGATTCTCGACCGCGAGCCACGCGACGGCTTCCGCCGTCGGCAGCGGATGCAGCTTCAGCACCGCGCCGGTGACGATGCCGAGCGTGCCTTCCGAGCCGATGAAGAGATGCTTGAGGTCGTAGCCCGTGTTGTTCTTGCGCAGCGCGTAGAGCCCGTCCCAGACCGAGCCGTCCGGCAGCACGACTTCGAGGCCGAGCACGTTCTCGCGCGTGTTACCGTAGCGCAGCACGCCGGTGCCGCCGGCATTGGTCGCGATGTTGCCGCCGATCTGGCAGGAGCCTTCGGCGCCGAGGCTGACGGGATAGAGCCGCCCCTCAGCCGCGGCCGCTTCCTGAATGGTAGCGAGCACGCAGCCGGCATCGACAACCATGGCATTGTTGGCCGGATCGATCGCGCGGATCCTCCGCATGCGCGTCAACAGGACGATGACCGGACGCTCGCCTTGATCGGACGGCGTCGCGCCGCCGCACAGGCTGGTGTTGCCGCCCTGCGGCAGCACCGGTACGCCGTTCTCGACACAGAGGCGAACGACTGCGGCGACCTGCTCGGTTGTCGAGGGCAGCACTGCGCAAAGTGCCGGCGCCCGATAGCGGCCGCGCCAATCCTCGGTGAATGCGGCAAGATCTTCATCGCGCGTCAGCACGGCCGTGTCGCCCAGCAACCGCTTGAACGCCTCGATCAGAGCCATCGAACCTGCCTCTCGGGAGGGCCGACAGTGGCCCCGGTCGCGGACTGCAAGTAATTGCAATGCGATTATTTCAATTGTATTATGGTAACTATGAATTTCGCGAGACGGCGAGTCAAGCAAGTCTGCGGAGCCAAGAGAGAGCAGGTCTCATGGTTTCATCGCTCGAGCAGCGTCTCCGGCCCCGAGAGTACTTCTCAAGTCATGGCGCCAGCCCCACTATCGACTAAGCTTGGCGTGCAAAATCGTACGGTTGGTGGCGGGGAGCGCTACCGCCCTTCCCCACTCCAAGCAGGCCTACGTTGCCTTACCCAACCTTACGCATAGCAGTTCGTGAGCGCAGCACTACGCTCATAGAGGAACATCGAAAGACCTCGGGCTGCCGATCAAGCGCAAGCGATCTCGTCGAAACAGCCAGTGTCGCGCCATTCATTAGACCGCAGCCATAGCAAGACCGCTGGATACAGTAGAGAAGCAGTGCGGCGGAGAGAGTGGGGGTCAAACCCACGGTTCACGACGATGAACTGCCGCTCAAGATTGCCTCGATGCAGTGCTGCGAGTCGAGGAGGCGCGATACCGTGGAGCCGACGCCGCAACTATCCGTCGCATCGAAGGACGTATTCCGCGATCAACGGAATAGACCCCTGCCCTCGAAGGCAAAGATCACACGTTCGAATCCTGTCCGCTTCGCGCCAAGAGCTACTCTCTTTTTCGCAATGGACTTAACGGTCAAGTTCCAAGGCCTTGTTCGAGCTGTCGAGGAATTCGACAGTGGTGAACCACAAATCGGCCTCTCCGACGTTTTCGAGATCGTGGATCTTGTATTCGCCCTTCCCATAGACGAAGTGACGGGTCTCGCCAGCCGAATAAATGGCTTCGACGATCGTCCCATCCTCCGCGTGGGATCGCGCCCGACCTGGCGTGACTGCGGTCCAAAAATAGTCCAACACGTGACGATGGAATCCAATGCGCTCGCCTGGAGCAAGCCGGATTTCCCAGACGCGCACGCGTTCCGTTTCAGACAAGAGCTGGGTGCCGACCCGCCCGTTGAACTGATTGGCGTCAAACTCCTTGCGAATGAAGTCGGGCCAAGCGGCCCTGCCCTTTTCGACCACACCAGCGTTCATAGTAGTTCCTCCTTGAGGTGAGCTCTGCGAGAAGCATCATTCGACGACCAAGCCGGTCTGGGCGCGAACATGCTGCGCGCCGAACGATGCGCGGACCGAGGCAGCCGCTGCGCTGCGATCCAACATCGACACCGCCCAAGACACAGCAAAGGCCAGAGGAACCGAGACGAGGGCCGGATTGTCGTAGGGAAACGGCGCCGGCCCGAGCTTGAACGTGGCGGTCCATGCGCCGGGGCTGAGAGCGACCAACCCGACCGATGCCAACAGGCCAGCGAGCGATCCGCATACTGCTCCCCGCGTCGTGAGATCGGGCCAGACGATCGAGAGAAGTATGATTGGGAAATTCGCGCTGGCGGCAATCGCGAACACCAGCCCTACCATGAACGCGATGTTCTGGTTCTCGAACAGGATGCCCAGCCCCATCGAAAGCACGCTGATTCCGACTGCGGCGGCCTTCGAGACAAGCACTTCCTCGCGTTCGCCCGCAAGACCTCTGCGGATCACGCGCGCATAGAGATCATGGCTCGCCGCCGAAGCGCCCGCGAGTGTCAGCCCGGATACGACGGCCAGGATGGTCGCGAACGCCACCGCCGAGATGAATCCGAGCAGGAGCGACCCGCCCACGGCGTCCGCCAGATGCAGGGCGACCATGTTGACGCCCCCAAGCAGATCACCCGACGCATCGCGAAACAGGGGATTCGCCGAAACGATCGCAATGGCGCCGAAGCCGAGCACGAACAGCAGGCTATAGAAGATGGAGATGAACCCCGTTGCGACCAGAACCGACGTGCGAGCCTGACGGGCATCGCTCACGGTGAAGAAGCGCATAAGGATGTGAGGCAGCCCGGCCGTACCGAAGATCAGGGCCAATCCGAGAGAGATCGCCGATATCGGATCCTTGACCAGTCCGCCGGGGGCCATGATCGCGTCGGCCTTCGGGTGCAAGATGATCGCCTCTCGGAAGAGAGCCTCCAGGCTGAAACCGAAGTGTCCGAGGATCAGGATCGACATCAGCACCGAGCCCGACATCAACAGCAGGGCTTTGATGATCTGCACCCAGGTCGTCGCCAGCATGCCGCCGAACGTCACATAAACCATCATGAGCCCACCCACGATGCCGACCGCGTAGATATAAGGTAGCCCGAACAACAGCTGGATCAGCTTGCCGGCGCCCACCAGCTGGGCGATGAGATAGAAGACCACAATCACGAGGGTGTTCACACTCGCGACGGCCCTCACCGGCACCTCTGACAGCCGATAGGCCGCGACGTCGGCGAATGTGTAACGGCCGAGATTGCGCAACGGCTCGGCAATCAGGAACAGGATCATCGGGAAGCCGACGAGAAAGCCGATCGCGTAGATCATGCCGTCGTAGCCCGAGCTGTAGACGAGAGCCGTGACTCCCAGGAATGTCGCCGCCGAGGTGTAGTCGCCGGCGATCGCAAGCCCATTCTGGACGCCCGTGAGCCCGGCGCCGGCGGCATAGAAGTCTTTCGCCGTGCTTGTCCCCCTTCTCGCCGCCCACCATGTGATCGCGAGACTAACTGCGACAAAGCCGAGGAACATGGTGATCGCCGTCGCATTCAATGATTGCCGCGCGTTGACAGCTGAAGCCAGCGCGTCAGCTGCTGCAGGGTCTGAAAGAAGGACCAATGCGGTCGCAAACAAAGCTCCACAACCCGAGCGCGACATCATCGCAGGTCCTCCAGAAGAAGCTGACTGAGCTGATCGAAACGGGAATTGGCCCGCCGGACATAGACGGCGGTGAGAATGAAGCCGAGCGCGATCAGACCGACGCCGATCAACACGCCCCAAGTGATCACGGTACCATCCCATAGTGGGCGCCCGAGCAACCGGGGCCAGAATGCGATGGTCAGGATGTAGGCGAAATAGGCGGCGGCCATGACGATCGACATACCCACGCCAAGGCGTGCACGTTCGCGCGCAAGCTGATTGAACGCGGGATGGGTCTGGATGACTTGCAAATCCATTGGTCTCCTGTCCTCCATTTTTTGAATCCTGTTAGGCGGCGATGCCCGCCGCGACGGCGGTCTCCGTCATCACTGCCTCGGGGCTGCGATGCCGCTCCGCCATCGCCCGTTCCTCGGCGGTGGCAATCTGCGCCTGCATGTACGCGCCGAGATCGCGGGCACGACGGACGACCGCGGCTCCGAACGGAAGCCGCATCGACTCGAATTTCGCAAGCGCCGCGGGCAAATCGGCCGGGTGCGCTCGCAAAGCATCAGCCAGCGCTGCCGCGTCGGCGGCGGCCTTCGTCACTCCCATTCCGACATGGGGCCTGGCCACGAACGCGGCATCACCCAGGATCACCGTTCGGGATCCCAGCGCCATGCGCGGTGTCTCGAGATCCAGAATGGCCTGGATGAACGGCTGAGGGGTAAGGCGAACGACCTCGGCGAATTGCGGTGCAAGCAATTGCTCCGCGTCCCGACGCATTGAGGCGATCACCTCGGATCGAATCCTGGTCGGCGGAATGGACAGTTCGTGCCGGACGCCGTCAATGTCCGTCAGCAAATCTGACAAGCCATGGTCGGCGTCGGCCGGGCGGTACCAAACAAAATTGAAGCGACGCTCGCCGACATCCATCTCTTCGTTGGCGCCGGCGACGGGATAGCCGAGCATTTGCTCGCCCGGAGGGAGGCTGAAGGCGAACCAATCGCACAATTCTGCGCGCGTCCGAGACGACAGGTCTCGCTCATTGACGAGGCCACGCCACGCGACATAGCCCGCGTAGGCAGGACGGACCTTGGCCGCAAGCTGGGCCCTGACGCACGAAAATATACCATCCGCGCCGATCAGCAGATCTCCTGAAACCTCCGAGCCGTCGGAGAAACGCGCCACCACGCGATCGCCAAGCTCGGCAACCTCCGCAAGGTTTTTGCCGTGATGATAGTGCTCTGCCGGGAGCGCTGCCTTCAGAAGCCCATAGAGGTGTCCCCACGAAGTTAGGACCTGCCGCAGCCCGAGTTCGCCCACGATGCGGCCGCTCCGGTCCAGCACCCGCCGTCCTGGGACAACGACTCCGACGGCGGCGGCGTCGGTATCGATACCCGCCCTGCCCAGGACCTCGAACAGTTCACGATGGGTCACGATGCCCGCGCCACGGCCTGCCAGTTCGGCGCCGATACGCTCGTACACATCGACGTTCCAGCCTTGCCGCCGCAATAGCAACGCGGCGAACAGTCCGGCCATGGACCCTCCAACCACCAGCGCTTTCGGCTGTGCCCCTTGGCTCCAACGATGGTCACTCAAGAGCGACCTCCCTTTTGCAATCGTTATTTATCGATCGATCAATTATCGGGATGTCATTGACGCAAGTCAACGGCTATTTATCGTTCGATAAACAAACCGTGATGGCCGCGCCCCGATCGGCTGCGACGGCAAATCGGTGTATGAAGTTTCGAAGGCACTCAAACTGACGAATCAGATGTGAAGCAGCGCAGCAAAGCGGGTCACCGGACGCCGATCCGAGAGCAGCAGAGACTGGACCCGTCGGAGCGGGAAGCCATTATCGCGCGAGAAGCCGTCACGTTTTTCGCCGAGTACGGGTTCGAGGGGCAGACCCGCGAACTCGCAAAGCGGCTGCACATTACCCAGCCCCTGCTCTATCGCTACTTTCCGAGCAAGGAAGCTCTCATCGAGCGGGTCTATCAGGACGTTTTCGTCGAGCGCTGGAAGCCGTCCTGGGAGAAAATCATCACCGACCGCTCGGTACCCCTGAAGGCGAGGCTAGTCCGTTTCTATCGCGAATATGCCGCAGTCATTCTCACCTACGAGTGGATCCGCTTGTTCATGTTCGCGGGCCTGAAGGATCTCGGATTGAATGCCCGCTATCTCAAAATGCTGCGCGAGCGCGCGTTCGAGAAGGTCATTGAGGAAATCAGGGTCGAGTATGGACGCCCCTCGACTGGCGAACTCCCGGTCACCGATCTCGAAATCGAGATGGTGTGGGGACTCCACGCAGCGATCTTCTACCTCGGCGTGCGCCAATTCATCTACTCGATGCCCCTCGAAACGGACGTCAATTCCATCATCGATGCAAAAATAGCAACCTTCCTGAATGGCTTTCGCTCCGTTCTGCCGGCGAAGGGCTAGCTAGGTCCGGGAGGCGCGTCTGCCGTCTTATTCGAAGCGCAAATCGGATGTTGAGTGTATCGGCAGGCCGTGCATCTACCGCGCCTTCAAACCTCCATTCAGCCTTCCGATCGGACGGCGACCGCTCTCTTGATTCGGGCCGCAGTGAACGGAAGTTCGTACATTCGAACACCGGTCGCATCCCTGATCGCATTGGCGATCGCGGCTCCGGCAGGCCCCTGTGCGGCCTCAGCGACACCATAGAAGGCGTCGCCCGGACGATCTATCAGGCGGACTTCGACGGACTCCGGGACGCTGTCAAACCGCATGATCGGATAGGCCGACCAATCGACCGATGTGACGCGGGTGCGATCGAACGTCACACGTTCGAAAAGCGTCCAGCTCATCGACTGCAAGATGCCGCCTTCAATCTGATTGCGGATACCGTCCGGGTTCACGACCTGCCCGGTGTCCACCGCCGCCACGATGCGACGGACGCGAACGACGCCACTCTGACGCGGCACCTCGATCTCGACTGCCACGGCACACCAGGCCTCGAGATTCTTGTAACGTGCAAAGCCAAATCCGAATCCGGTGCTCTCCGAACGCTTGACCCGCCCAGCCCAGCCGAAACGCGATGCCGCCGTTTCGATGACCTCACGCGCACGAGGGTCTTCGATGTGCCGAAGCCGAAACGTCACGGGATCTTGGCCCGAGCGAGCCGCCAATTCATCGAGGACGCTCTCGATCGAAAGGACGTTAAGGTAGCCTCCCAGAGAGCGCATGGAGGATCCGCGCAAGGGCATGTCAGGCAGAAAGTGACTAACCACCTTTGAGTTCGGGATCTCGTAAAGCGGAATGGCATTCCGGTCGCCGCCGCCCTCAGGCTGGGCCAGCGCAACGGGCGGCGCCGGCGGAAAGGCGTCGGCTTTCAGTCGGGCAGCAATCAGCGCCCCGGGAGGGCCAGGCCGCATCATATGCGACTGGCTCCAAACCTCGTGGCGCCAATCCGCAATCGCACCGTCCCCCCCGACTGTCGCCCTGAGCTTGACCACCATACCCGGCCCGAATGGGTCCCACGCGTGCTCCTGTTCACGCATCAGCTGGACCCTGACCGGACGACCGGGCATCGCGAGGGCAAGCATCGCCGCATCGGCCGCCGCGTCGTCGGCGCCGTTATGGCCGTAGCAACCGGAGCCCTCTGCGTGGATGCAGCGCACATTCTCGGCAGGCATCCGCAGCATGCCCGCGATCGCGTCGCGTAGGAAAAACACGCCTTGCGTATGGGTCCAAACCGTAAGCTTCCCGTCCCCGAATTGCGCAATCGCGCAGGACGGTCCGATCGAACCGTGCGTAAGATAGGGTCTGCTGAAGGTCCCCTCGACCAGAATTCCGGGCTCACCCGGATTTCCTGTGTCGTGAATCGTCGTGTCGTGCGAGGGCAGCTTCATCAGAGCGGCCGGCAAGTCCGCGCTGTCCGGAAGGGCTTGCTGCTCGATCCAGGTCGTGGTTGCCGCGAGGGTTCGCATTCCCTGGATCGCAGTCCATTCCCGGTCTGCAAGCACGCCGAGGAAGTTGCCGTCCCGCACGACCTTGACGATCCCGCCCATTTGCTCGACCTGCGCGACGTCACAGTCCCGCAATGTGGCGCCATAACTCGGCGGGCGAACGACGCGACCGTGCAGCATCCCCTCGGGGCGCAGGTCCTGGACGTAGGCTGCTCCACCCGTCACCTTGGCCGGAATATCGATCCGCGGCACGGGTTGGTTCATCACAACGAAATCTGCCGGCGAAGTCAAATGCGAGGTCTGCTGTGCGTCGACCGTGAGCATCTGATCGCGGACCAGTTCGCCGTAGCCCAGGCGCATGCGGTTCGGGCCGAATACCTCGCCGTTGCGGATCTGCAGCGAGGTAGCGGGCACGCCGAGTCGGCGGGCTGCCTCGTCCCGGAGTATTTCGCGCGCCTGCGCCGCCGCATGCCGAATTGCGGTGCCGGAATCCTGCATCGAGTGGCTGGCGGCCGTGTAGCCCTCATTGGGCGTCCGCGCAGTGTCGGCCGTGATCAGCGATAGCCGCGCAAGGGGCAACTTGAGCTCCTCTGCCGCGACCTGAAGCAGCGCAGTCTTGAGGCCCTGTCCAAGTTCGGCTTTGCCGGTGAGGATCGTAGCGGCGCCCGAGGCGTCGATGCGGATCCAGGCGTCGATCCTCGGAGTGTCGTCGAGGCTTCCGGGCAAACCGTGCTTCGAGGGTTTTCCACCCGTACCGGTTTCGGTCTGTGCATGTGCTCCGGAAAGCCGGAAGGCGATGATGAGCGCGCCGGCGCCCGCCAATACGCCGCGTCGCGAGACGGCATGCGTCATCGTCTTGTCCTTGCGTCGGCAGTCTTCAGCTTCATCTCTTCTGCGGCCCGCCGGATCGCACGCAGAATGCGCATATGTGTTCCGCATCGGCAGAGATGAGGCTGAAGTTCGCCCTTGATCGACTCGTCGGTGGCATGCGGGTCGCGATTCAGCAGCGCCTGGGCGCGCATAATCATGCCGGGAATACAATAGCCGCATTGTGCCGCCTGCTCGGCAAGGAAGGCACGCTGCATTGGGCCAGGCGCATCCGGACTTCCAAGTCCTTCGAGCGTCGTGATCGTCCGCCCTTCCAACAGCATCACCGGCGTTATGCAGGAGAAAATGGCCTTGCCGTCGACGATGACCGTGCAAGCTCCGCATTGACCGAGTCCGCAACCATACTTTGCGGCATTCAGCGCGAGCTCGTCCCTGAGGACGTAGAGAAGCGGAGTGTCCGGGCTCGCCTTGATCGATCGGCTCTCGCCGTTAATGGTCAGCGTTGTCATGGCCCTTCACCGAACCTTTTACTCTTTGTTGCCGAGTCCAGTTCACCGGTTACCCTGGCGTCCGCGACCGCTTTACCTATCCCATCCCACTGACTTTTCCCTGCAAACTGGGTTCGCAGATAGTTGGCGAGATCCGATATCTGCCGGTCGCCGAGAACGTCGCCAAAGCCGGGCATGATCGGATGCGCAGAGCCGCCGGTGGACGCTGGTATTCCCCGCACAACAAGGTTGACCAGGTTTGCGGGCGTCTCGCCCCCAATGGCGGTGGAGAGACCAAGTCTTACGCCGCCCAGCGGCAAGGCTCTGTCGCCTTCGTGGCACGACGCACAAACAGCGGCATAGATCGCTCCGCCGGAGTCGGATGGAATAGAAGGCGTGGCCGCCTGAATGCCCGCGGCTTGCGGCAGGCGGCCCGGACCGGAAGGAGCTGTCTCCACATCCTTCCGTCCTTCGCCCTTGCCGAGCGAGGCAAGATAGTGGGCCATTGCGCTTACGTCCGTGGAGTCGACAAGGGACAAATTGTCAACCACGTTCGCCATGGGGCCCTGAGCCGTCCCATGCTGGGGATGCGAGCCACGTGCAAGATAGTCCGTCAGCGCAGCCTCGTCCCACGGGACGGGCGATTGCGAGCGTCGGCCGAGCGCGTAGGCGCGCCAACCTTCGGCTTCGCCTCCTTCGAAACTGGCCGATGCCTTTTCCGCCCCAAGCAGATTGCGCGGAGAATGACAGGCGCCGCAATGCCCCAGTCCGTCGACCAAATACTTTCCCCTGTTCCACTTCTCATCCTTCGAAGAGTCAGCGACGAAACGCACCTGACGCAGAAACATCAGCTTCCAGCCGGCGAGTGTCAGGCGAACATTGAGAGGAAACGGGAGTTCGTTCGGAGGCGCCGACGACCTGACTGGATCGATCGACATGAAGAAGGCATACATCGCCTTCGCATCATCATCCGACACGCGTGTGAAGTGATCGTATGGGAACGCTGGGTAAAGGTGGCGGCCTTCGCGATCCACGCCGGACCGCAGAGCACGAATGAACGCCGCCTCCGACCATCGCCCAATGCCGGTTTCCGGATCGGGCGTGATGTTGGTGGAGTAGATCGTTCCGAAGGGCGTGGGCATCGCAAGCCCCCCGGCGTAGGGGAGTCCGCCGGGTGCCGTATGACACGTGGCACAGTCTCCGAGCAGAGCAAGGCTCGCTCCACGACGCGCCTTCGCCCGATCCGGGGCTCCGGCTGACCGTGAATCGATGGAAGGAATCGGCGCTTCCCAAGCATAGAGAAGTGCCGCCGTCCCGCCGATCGCTCCAATCACAAGCAGTGCGAGCAGAACGGACCTAAGCTTCATCGGTCTCCCCTCCTGGATGCGAACGCCATATCAGACCGGTCCAGGCGACATCTTTTCAGTTTCGTGCGCGACTTGCACAATCTCTCGATCACGGCTCGACGAGCCAATCCAAAGCGTGCGCACGGAATCCAATACGCCCGCTCGTCCGCGGCGTAGGGATCGAAGACTCTCTCGCCTGAAGAACGAGCGTGCGGCCAAGACAGCTGTTGCGGCGATTGCCGAGACCATCGTGGCCATGTGCAGATGCCGCCATTTGCACATGGGAGCCATTCATCTTTGACGACCCCTAGTTATTTATCGATTGATAATTAACATTGGTGACGCTGAGGTCAAGAACCGGCGCGTTGAACCGAGCTTGCGTACCGACGAAAAGAGGATTTGCCGCCATGTCCACATCAACGATCGCGACTGACCAACAGGCCTCCGCGCTCACGCGTGCACGCATCTTCGCGATGGCGGTCTGCGCGGGCATCGCCGTCGCGAACATCTACTACAATCAGCCTCTGCTCGGCCTGATCGAGGCAAATTATCCGAACTCCTCGGCCATCGGTCTCATACCCACGGCCACACAGTTCGGTTACGCGGTCGGCCTCCTCTTTTTGGTTCCCTTGGGTGACCTTGTCGAGAGACGCCGTCTCATCGCCGTACAATTCGTCGTTCTTGCAGCGGCTCTTGCGTTCGCTGCCATCGCTCCGACCACGCTGGCGTTGATCGCGGCGTCGCTCTTGCTGGGCGTAGCGGCCACTGTGGCTCAACAGATCGTCCCATTCGCTGCAACGCTTGCCGATAACCGGACGAGAGGCGCCGCGGTCGGAACGGTGGTGAGCGGTATCTTAGGTGGCATTCTGCTCAGCCGCACGATAGCCGGCTTCGTCGGATCGCATTTCGGATGGCGGGAGATGTTTTGGCTCGGCGTCCCTTTGGCGCTCGGCGCCGCCGCGCTGGTCCGTTTGACCTTGCCGCGCCACCATGCGACGCAAAGTATCGGATACACTGACGCGCTGCGTTCGCTCATCCACCTGCTCGTCGAGGAGCCGGCGCTTCGACTGGCGGCAGCGACACAAGCGATGCTGTTTGCTTCATTCATCGCCTTCTGGACCGTCCTGTCTCTCCATCTTCAAGAGCCCAAATTCGGACTCGGACCGGAGATCGCTGGCCTGTTCGGCGTGATCGGGGCGTCAGGGATCCTCGCTGCGCCTCTCGCGGGTCGGGTCGCCGATAAGCGGGGGCCTCACATGGTGGTTGCGATTGCTGCCGCCATCTCCCTTTTCTCATGGGTCGTATTCGCGAGCTGGAACGCCGTCGCGGGATTGGTCGTCGGGGTTGTGCTGCTCGACGCGGGGGTGAACGCAGCGCTCGTGTCAAATCAGCACCTGATTTTCGCCCTCCGCCCGGAGGCACGAAGCAGGCTCAACACCGTGTTCATGACGGCGATGTTCATCGGCGGTTCGCTCGGATCCCTCGGGGCGAGCTGGGCCTATACCCACTCCTCATGGCTCGGCGTCTGCGGTTATGGCGCCGCGCTTGCGACGGCGGGTCTGCTGCTGCAGTTGCCGACGCTTTCATCCCGAATCGGAAATTCATCGCGCCACTGACGCCACGCCGGGTTCTCTCAATAATTGTCATGGCAAAGTTGGTCACCCGGCAGGCAGATCGAATCCGGGAGCGCGCGCTATCGATCCGGTGCCGCGCAATCGCTGGTCGCGCGAGGATGGCGCCGACTAGCCCGGTCGACCGGCACCAGATCCCAACCTCAAAGGAGTATAGACATGGCGGGTCTTTTTGATCGGACGACCCTGGGTGATCTCGATCTCGCGAACAGGATAGTCATGGCCCCAATGACGCGGTCGCGTGCCGACCAGCGCGGCGTCATCAATCCTACCGCGTCGGAATACTACGCAGCGCGGACGAGCGCCGGCTTAATCATAAGCGAAGGCATTAACGTTGGACCGATGTCCAATGCCTTCGACCATACGCCCGGTCTCTGGACCGAGGAACAGACCGAGGGATGGAAAGCGGTCGTCGATCGGATCCACGAAAAAGGGGGGCGCGTTGTCGCGCAACTCTGGCACGCCGGACGCGCGAGCGCGCGTGGCCTGCTGTCCGACAAGCAACCGCTGTCGCCGTCGGGCGTGAACGACGACCTGGATCGGCTGCAGGTGTGGGCGCTGCTTGCCAACGGCGCATACGTGCGGATCGCGGCTACGCCGTCGCGCGCGATGACACTCGGAGAGGTCCAAGGCGTCGTCAACGAATTCAGACTGGCGGCCGCCAACGCCGTTCGCGCAGGGTTCGACGGCGTGGAAATCCATGGCGCCAATGGTTATTTGATCCACCAGTTTCTATCCCCGACGATCAACCTGCGAACCGACGACTACGGCGGGAGCGCCGAAAGACGATCCAGGCTGCTTCAGGAAATCGTCTCGGCGATTGCCGAGGTCATGCCGCGTTCGCGGATAGGACTGCGGCTATCGCCGTTCGCAGACTACAACAGCGCTCGCGACCCAAAACCAGAAGATACCTATGGGCAAATCGCGCCTCTGTTGCAGGCCGCCGGGCTCGCATATCTGCATCTTGCCGATACCAACGCCTGGACGGGAGCACCGGATTACGAAAGGATGCTTCCAATCTTCCGCGGACGCTATCGCGGACCACTCATCGTCAATGCGAGCATCACCCCCGAGCACGCCGCCCGGATCGTCAGTTCCGGAGAGGCGGACGCTATCGCCTTCGGCCGCCTCTTTCTCGCCAATCCGGATCTTCCGGCACGGATTCGGGCTGGTGGTCCCTACAATGCCCCCAAACCGTTCGGGATATACGGTGGTTCGGATTCCGGTTATCTCGACTATTCGCTGCTCGAGACCATCAACGGAAAGGCCGCTGCGCGAGCTTGATGCCGGCAGAACAGCGCAGGCAGTCGTCATCCCGCGAGGCCGTACACGGACATCCGGGCGGAGACTCCTCGCAACTGGTGCTCGCCGAGGTGCTCGACATCGGCAACATGTCCAGCGACGGCTTCCGTCATGAGCAGGTCCCGACCTATCGTCTTGGTGAGCGCTTCCACGCGGCAGGCCTCATTGACGGCTGCGCCAATGACCGTGAAGTCCAGTCGATCCGGAGCACCGACGTTGCCGAAAAAGACCTCACCCTCATGAAGGACGATACCCGCCCGGAGCTCGGGGCGGGCTCCAGCGTCGGACACGGCCCGGATTGTCCGATTGGAAGTTTCGAGGCTGGCGATTGCCTCTTTCGCCGCCGAGACGGCCGCGCGCGACGCTTCGGCGACCCCCACCGTCACTGGAAAGACAGCGAGCATCCCGTCGCCGATGAACTTGAGGGTTTCACCGCCGTGGGCGGCCACGGCGCTCGCCATCGCTTCGAAGTAGGCGTTGAGCAGCACGAGCATCTCGGCCGGGGCCAGAACGTCCGACATCTTGGTGAAATTTCTGAGATCCGAGACCCAAATCACGGCGCGAATCGAGTCTCCCGCGCCGCGCTTGATCGCTCCTTCGAGCACCTTGGCGGCAGCGCCGTAGCCAAGATAGGCGCCCAACGCATTTTCGGAGATCTTCAACTCGCTGTGCCGCTGCACGTGCAAGGCGAACAGCTTGAAGAGGCGTGTCAGGGAATCGATCTCCGCCTCGGCGAAGCCGCCGGCCATTTTCGTCGCAATGGTGATCACGTTGCGCGTATCCAGGCCGGATAAGGGGATCGCCAAGTAGTCGGTCATGCCGGCGGACGCGAGCTCGATCATGATGGGAAATTCGGCCTGCGCCGACGGCTCATTCGGCGCTCGCCGAATCGTTTCGCCGGTCTCGACGATTCGTTGCAGCGGATTGAGCTTGTAGGCGTCAGAATCGATCGCCGCGTCGGCGACCCGCACTTCGTCGCAGAAGCCGTCATCGATGTTCCAGACCCACGCGAAGCCAACGAGTTGAGGGTGGAGCGTTCCGATATGCAAGGTCAGACGATCGACCGAAGAGCCGGCGGCCTTCATCCGACGGATCAGCTTGACCAGCAGGTCGATCATTTGCCGTTCGGCGGAGGCCCCTTCCAGCAGCCAGATTTCGATCTCGGCAAATGTGTCCATGTTCCCGGTGGCAACCGAGATGGGGCCGGCCCGACGCACGAACGAGACCGACGAGGGATAAGATCGAGGCGACGGATCAGGAGTACTGCCGGCCATCTCAATTGCCTCGCTCATTGGCCTTGCGCCCGACGCGTTCGACGAGGAAATCGATGAAGTACCGCACCTCGATCGACATTTGTCTGGCCCAACCTGTTCGCCAGATCGCTCCCGCCGCGTCACTTCGGTTCCGCGGTGGCAAGAAACACCGCCGGCAGCGCGATCAGCGGAGGCAGCACGAAACACCACGTCCCAAATTTCGCGTAGAGACAGGCGCCAGCGGCGCAGCCAAGAGCGAAGGCCGCCACGCTCGCCGCCATCTTGCCAAGGCGAGGCGTGGCGACGGCCAACACGGAAGCCGGTGCGCCGCGCAAAAAGTCCGCGACATCGATCATGATCTGGGTGGTCGTGCCCGTCATGAGCGTGCTCGGAGGCTCGGTGCTCATGTGGATGCGGTGCGCGGCATTCTGAATGGCCATGGCGGCGACCAGAATCATGCCGGTGCAGATCGCCTGCCAGCTATCGCCTTGGACGAACGGCCCAAAGTAGACGGCACATGCACCGCCCGCCGCCAGAAGTATCATCTTGATGGCGAGCATCGAGCGAAAAATCGGCAGCCCGATTGCCGGCAGAAAGAAGCTGAACATCCGAGTGGTGATTACCACCACGCAAAAGACCGGCAGAGCGAGAAGCTTCGCGACTCCGCCCGATGTCCCAAGCACCATGGCAGCTCCGAAGGTGACGAAATTGCCGGTGACGTGCGCGGTGAACAGCCCCTGGAGCGCCAGGAATCCGCCAGTATCCACGAACCCGGCGTTGAAGCTCATCAGAAGCGGAAGCAGGAGTATTTGCCGCGGCATCTCACCAACCGTACTGAAGCTGGACACCCAGATAGTTGCTGGTGTGACCACCAGCGCGGAGGATCGTGTCGCCGACGTCGAAATGCACCGCCTCGATGGCTCCCGTGAGATGGTCGTTGAACGCGTAGTCGACGCGGAGCTGTCCGTATGCTCCCGTCCAATTGCTTCCCTTGCCGGCGGTCCCCGCGATCGGCACGTTGGGCTGGACGTAGATGGCATCGGCCGTCGTCTCGCGCCATTGCAGGCCGATGGCGCCCATCACCTTCAGCCGGCTCGCCGGACTGATGGTGATGGATGGCTTGAGATGTACCAGGTTCACATAGCCCGTATAGCCGGCGAGCGTGAAGTAGTAGCCGTTCGGGAACAGCGGATTGAACGTTCCCAACGCTCCGTCTCCGGGACTATGGTCGCCGGATGCGGCGTCGACCTGAAGGCCGACGCGCGGCTGCCAGGGCGCGCTGACGAAGGTGTAGCCCGTCCGCGCGCCGACGGCCCAGGCGCGAATGTCCTTCGTCCCCACTTGGCCCGCCTGTCCCATGGCCTCGAGATCCCAATCGAAATTTTGCGCGTTGCCCGCGAAGCGAACATCGAAGACGTGGCGGTGCTCGTCGCCAAAAGCGTCCAGGTACTTGGCGCCGTTGCGTTCGTAGAGCGAATAGTAGCCGGAGAGCTCTTTGTCACCGAACACCTTGCGCTCGACCCTGAGCGTGCTGAAGCGGAAGTTGTCGTTCGACGTGTCGTCGAAGGGACGGACATCGAAGTATTGGACGGGACGGCTGACGAAGCCGATGAACCGCCAGGCGCCGGTCTCCCAGTCGGCCCAGATGGCATCGAACGACTGCCGGACGTTGGGCCCGTCTCGGGAAGATACGAAACGCTGCAGATCGAACGCGAAGTCCTGCCGCCCGACGCGTGCCTTCAGCGTTCCGCCCGAGAACGTATTGACGTATTCCAGGAAGGCGAGACGAAGATCGAGCCTATCCTGATCGACCGGGGAGATGCTCGTCTTGTCGAATGCGCGATCGTCCTCCAGCTGCACGAACGCACGCCAGTTTTCGTTGAAGTGGACGTCGGCATGGACCTGCAACCGTTGCAGGAAGTACCCGTCAGACGGCGTGTTGCCGGTGCCGAAGCCCGCTGCGTTGTTGCTCTCGAAACGCTCGCGCAGCGTAGCGCCCAACGAGATGTAGCTCTTCGGGTCGGTGGCCCAAAGCGGGATGTACTTGAGCTCATCGAACGGCTCGGTCCGCAGCCTGGGATCGGCAAGGACCGACCAGTCCTCCGCCCAGCGGTTTGCCTGGATAGTGGGCCTCTTCGGGAGCGAGGCATCGCCGTCCTCGGCCCGCGCGACGCCTGCGGCAAGGCTCACAAGCACCGGCAGGACCCAGAAGCTACGCAGTTCGATCCGTGCCGGCATCGGCGGACATCACCTCGTCTTGCCGTCGGCACGAGATGCGCTCCTCGGCCCCACTACATGTATTTCGGCGACGTAGCCGCCGGGGAACATGACCATCGCGGCCGAGCGATCGCCGGACGTGTAGGGCTCGACCAGTACCGTCGCGCCCGCATCCTTCGCCTTGCCCAACGTTGCAGCGAGATCGGCCACTTCGTAGCCCGTCGTCTCCCGCCCATAGGGATAGGGCAGATGACCATCCGTGACCAGTACGACCATCTTCCCGAAGGCAGATTCGATCCGGATGCGCCTGTAAGTCGCGTCCGGCCTGCCGATCTCGACGCCAGGCGCCTTTGCATCGTCGGAGACGACTTTGCCGCGAGAGAACGCTACGAAGCTCCGCGTGAAAGCGGCCGCCTTGTCGGGCGAGACGTACACGCGGTTTTCCGGAACACGCTCGAAGGGGACATAGTCCGGCTTCGTCGTGTGCCAGTAGAGCTGAAGGTTGATGCCGCCGGGCCACTGGACCACGGCATCGCGCCCGATGGGATCGGGGAAGGCGGACACGATCACGTCGGCGCCCGCGGCGCGCGCCGTCTTGATCGCCTCGTCGAAATCAGCGACCAGGTAGCCGTTGCGCTCGGCGCCGAAAGGATACGGGATCGGCGTCTTGAAGCCGAACAATGAGACGGTGCCGACGGGCGTCTGCAGTAGTTGCGACGTGGTGCTGCTCGGCGTGGGCGTTACGGTCGCCACCACCTGCTTGGTGCTCTTGCCGCCAAACGTCGCCAGGAAGCTCGAAACGAACTTGTCGACATCGTCGGGCGCCACGTAGACGTGGGTCGTATCGTATTGGGGCGCGACGGCAACCGCCGCCTCCTTGGACTTCGCCGCTTCCTTCGCCATGACGGACGTATTCGCGGCGATTGCCGCGGCCAACGCCAGCAGAGCGACGACTCTTACTGATTTCATTGCGAAACTCCTTGGAAGGCATGAGATTGCGCAGCGCGGCGCGAGTCGGAAGAGGCCGGGTCGGCGACGATCGACACGATGATGAGGCCCGCAATCAGCCCGAGATGTTCAAAAAAGGCATTGGTGGCCATGAATCTCTCATGGCCGCCCATTGTCCAGAAGGTATTGGCGGTGAGCATCGCGACGAACGTCAGCACACCGAGCCCGCCTGCTCCGAACCACACGAAGCGATTGACGATGACAAGCAGTGAGCCACCCAGTTCGACCACGATGGCCGCTGCAGCCCACAATGAGCCCGGATACAGGCCGAAGTGTTCCTGCTCGGCCGCCGCGCCCGCGAAGTCGAGCAGCTTGGTAAAGCCGCCGAGCACGTAGGCCGAGACTAGCGCCAGCCTCGCCGCATGCCATAGCAGCGGCCAGCGCAGGATTGTGGATACCCAGTTCGGTGAGGTTCCGCCAGACACGTCAGACCGCCCAGCACGCGCAGCCGAGGGCGCCCCAGAAACTCTTCAGGTCGGAGACAGGCAAACGGCTCGACCAGGCGGTGGCGTGATCATGTCCATGCACGCCGCAGGAATTTGCGCAACCGCACATCTGCATGGCCTTCATTGCAAGGCTGCCCTCCTTCGCCTTTGCCTTGTCATCGGCCCAGGCTGCATACCCGCCGAACCGACGGACGGGCGACCAATCCGGCATGGCTGGCGGCGGCGTAACCGCCTCCAACTTGGAGAAATCGCCGGCACCGAACACGATCCTGCCGCCGACCATCGTCAGGATGGACGTCGTGTCGGCGATCTCCGCCTCGCTGCAAGAGAAGTAGTCGCGGTCCGGGACAACAAGATCCGCGAGTTGACCGACCTGGATCCGGCCCTTGTTGCCCTCTTCATTCGAGAACCATGTCACGTTCTCGGTCCACATCCGCAGCGCCGTCTCGCGATCGAGGCAGTTGCGCTGGGGCGTAATCCGCAATCCGCCGACGGTCCGACCGGTGACGAGCCAGGACAATGAAACCCACGGATTATAGGACGCCACGCGCGTCGCGTCGGTGCCGGCCGAGACCTTGACACCCTTGTCGATGATCTTCTTGACCGGCGGCGTCGCTTCGGCAGCCCCCGCCCCGTATCTCTCGACGAAGTATTCGCCCTGGTAAGCCATTCGATGCTGCACGGCGATGCCGCCGCCCAGCGCCGCGATGCGGTCGATCGACTGGTCCGAGATCGTTTCAGCGTGGTCAAAGAACCAGTGCAGCCCTTCCAACGGCATGTCCTGGTTGACTCGCTCAAAGACGTCCAGCGCCCGCGAGATCGTCTCGTCGTAGGTCGCATGCAGTCGCCACGGCCACTTGTTCTGGACCAGCACGCGAACGACCTCCTCGAGCTCGCCCTCCATCTCCGGCGGCATATCTGGACGGGCGACGCGAAAATCCTCGAAGTCGGCGGCCGAGAACACCAGCATCTCGCCGGCGCCATTGTGACGGAAATAGTCGTCGCCCTGCTTGTATTTCGACGCCTTCGTCCAGTTGAGGAAGTCTTCCTTCTCGCCCTTTGGCTTCTGGGTGAAGAGATTATAGGCAAGGCGTATCGTCAGGAGGCCTTCATCGCTCAGCTTCTGAATGACGGCATAGTCGTCCGGATAGTTCTGGAATCCTCCGCCGGCATCGATCGCACCGGTCACGCCCAACCGGTTCAACTCCCGCATGAAATGTCGCGTCGAGTTGACCTGGTAGTCGAGCGGGAGTTTCGGCCCCTTCGCGAGCGTCGCGTAGAGGATGTTGGCGTTGGGTTTCGCGAGCAGAAGCCCCGTGGGATTGCCCCTTGCGTCGCGCATGATTTCGCCGCCCGGCGGTTCGGGCGTATCCTTGGTATAGCCGACGGCGCGCAGCGCAGCGCCGTTCAAGATAGCGCGATCGTAGAGGTGCAGCAGGAACACCGGCGTATCCGGTGCGACAGCGTTGAGCTCGTCGATGGTCGGAAGCCGCTTTTCCACGAACTGGTGTTCGGTGAATCCGCCGACCACCCTCACCCATTGCGGCGGCGGCGTGACCGCGACCTGCCGCTTCAACATGCCCATGGCGTCGGCGAGCGAACGCACGCCGTCCCAGCGGAGTTCCATGTTGAAGTTCAGGCCGCCGCGGATGATGTGGAGATGGTTGTCGATCAAGCCAGGGAGCACGCGATGCCCCCCGAGATCGATGAGTTTCGAGGCGGGCCCGGCGAGCTTCATCACCTCATGGTCGTGTCCGACGGCCACGAACCGGCCGTCGGCGATTGCGACGGCCGAAGCCGTCGGGTTCGTGCGATCGAGCGTCGTAAACAGACCACGGTGCAGAATAACGTCCGGCGTCGAGCTCATGAGTGTTTCTCCAGACCTTCCTGCGAGGAAACTCGTTTAGATTGGTCGCTTTGGCGTCCGGGCAGCATCCCGAACATGTGCGGAGCGCATTTGGCCTGTTGCCAGGCCGATGCGAGCCCGTGCCCCGAAATCAATTGCCGGGCGACGGGAACGATCTGTTCGCCGGCGAGGATGCCAAGCAGCCCGACCAGAGCGATCAGCGGCGGGGCCGGCGAACGCACATCCAAGAGGCTATAGATGACGCCGACCAAAAGGCCGGCGCCGAGGGACAACAGATAGATTTTCATCACGGCTATCCGCTACTCGAGGAGATCTAGCCGGTTTTCGCGCCGCCTTCGGAGGCGTGCTCGCCCAGCGCCCATTTGGAGAAGCGGATCTGGATGCCGTAGGGCGAATGCGCGCGCTGAATGTCCATCATTCCTTCGTAGGTCTCGGTGCGCGCCCAGTCTTGCTGAAGCTCGTAGGCGTACTGCGACGAAGTGATCGGAACAGCGCCAGCCTGGATGGCGCGCTCCATTGCACGATTGTGCGCTTCGAGCGAGAGGTCGCCGCAAGCATCGGCGGCGATGTAGATCTCAAAGCCTTCCTTGAGCATGTCCAACGTCGGGAAGATCACACACGCCTCGGTCCAAAGTCCCGCCAGCACGAATTTCTTGCGGCCGGTGGCAGCCACCGCCTTACGGAAGTTCGCATCGAGCCAGGAATTCATGGACGTGCGGTCGATGACGTCGTGCTTCGGAAACAGCGAGGTCACTTCCGGGATGAACGGCCCGGAAAACGAATCCCGCGCCACCGTAGTCAGCACCGTCGGGATTTTGAAAAGCTTGGCGGCCTTGGCGAGGATCTGGACATTGTTGATCGTGACCAGGCGGTCATGCGACTGAACACCCTGGAACATGGCCGGCTGATAGTCGATCAGTGCGATGGCGCTATTGTCCGGGGTGAGCATATCGAGTTTCGACATTTGATGGGCTCCTTGCGATCGACATCGCGATCGAGCAAAACGGGGTGTTGCAAGCAGCTGCACCGTGAACCCTGAACGCCGACGGAGCTTGGACGATTTCGTCGCGGCTTGGACTTCGGCCCGATCATTCATTCTGGTGCGACGAATTGCCGAACGCCCCCTCGGTGGCCCCGGTTCGAGATCGCCAGCATGTCCAAAGCACGCGCAGATAGTCCAAGCTAATCTGTGCTCCATCCGCGACCGTGTGCGCGGGAGCCGGACGACCTCGCTGGATGACGTCCCGGTCCTGATAACCTCGTCACAGGAGCGAACGATGGCCTTGCTGAAATTGCGGGATGGTACCGAGCTTTATTACAAGGATTGGGGAAGCGGAACGCCGATCCTGTTCAGCCACGGCTGGCCCCTCAGCGCGGACATGTGGGACGCGCAGATGCTCTTCTTCGCCGAGCACGGCTACCGGACCGTGGCCTTCGATCGCAGGGGTTTTGGCCGGTCGAGCCAGCCCTGGACCGGCTACGACTACGACACCTTCGCCGACGACATCGCCGATCTCGTCAAGCATCTCGACCTGAAGGATGTGACGCTCGTCGGATTCTCCATGGGAGGCGGAGACATCGCGCGCTACGTGGCACGCCACGGGACGTCGCGGGTCGCCAAGTTCGTTCTGCTCAGTGCCGTAACGCCTCTCTTCGTCAAGACCGCGGATCACGATGGCGTCGACAAGTCGGTGTTCGACGGCATCAAGGCCGGGTTGGTCAAGGACCGCCCACAATTCCTCGACGACTTCAGCCCCCTCTTCTACGGCACGAACCACGGCACGAACGTGTCTCAGGGCATTTTCAAGCAAACCTTGCAGGTCGCGCTTCAAGCTTCGATCAAGGCGACGATCGATTGCGTTACTGCGTTTTCGGAAACCGATTTCCGGCCCGACATGGCCAAGATCGACGTACCCACACTGGTCATCCATGGCGAGGACGACCAGGTCGTGCCGTTCCCCTATACGGGCAAGCTGGCCGCGGAGATGATCAAGGGCGCCAAGTTGAAGATCTACCCGGGCGCGCCGCACGCCACCGCCACGACGCACGCCGATCAGGTCAATGCGGACCTGCTCGCGTTCCTGAAAGCCTGACCGGAGAACGCCGATGGCCCCGAATCCACTTCATCTGCTCGAGCCGAAGGACTGTGCCCTGCTCCTGGTCGACCAACAGGCCGGCCTGGCATTCGGCGTGGGTTCGATCGACCGGCAGGTTCTCATCAACAACGTCGTCGCGCTCGCCAAGACCGCGACGGTGTTCGGGCTGCCAGTCGTCGCCTCGACCTCGGCGACAAAGGTGTACAGCGGACCGCTGATGCCGGCCGTTAAGTCGGCGCTGCCCGGCATCGAGCCGATCGACCGGCGCAGCATGAACGTGTGGGAGGATGACAAGGCGCGTGAGGCCGTCCTCGCCACCGGTCGAAGCCGCCTGATCGTTTCGGGCCTGCTTACCGAAGCGTGCGTGACATTCGCGGTGCTCTCGGCGCTGGCGGCCGGATTGGAAGTCTATGTCGTCGGCGATGCCTGCGGAGGCCTCACGACTGCAAGCCACGAACTGGCTCTCGGCAGGATGCAGGCCGCCGGTGCTCGCCTGACATCCTGGATCCAGGTCCTGCTCGAGATGCAGCGCGATTGGACAAGGCACGAAACGTACGACGGCGCACGCGCCATCGTTGAATCTCATGCGGGCGGATACGGGATCGGTTTGGCCTATGCCCGCGATATGATCCACCCCACCTGAAACGAGGCGCGTCCGGACCTAGCCGTCGGTCCGGGCCCGTCGCCAGGCGCCGGGGCTTGCGCCGACGTTGCGGGAAAACACCCTGGTGAAGTAGCTCTGGTCGCCGAAACCGCAGATGAGCGCAATGTCGGCGAGCGGAAGCTTCGTGGTCAGCATGAGGCGCTTGGCTTCATCGATCCGGAGTTGAGACAGGAATTCGTGCGGCGCGACCCCGATGCTGCGCCGGAACGATCGCGCGAAGTGGCTGGGCGTCAACTTGCATTCCGCGGCAACGTCGGCGATCGTCAGGTTGCTGGCAAGCCGCGTCCGCATGATCTCCTTGGCCCGTCGCTCCTGCCACGGCGCCAGCCCTCCGCCTGAGACCCCGTCGCTCGGCCGCATGCCGCCGTAGGTCTGGGCGACGTGGGCGAGCACACTGAGCCCGATCTGGTCGATGAAGAGCTGGTTTGTGGCCGGATCCCGCTCCACCGCGCTGAGCAGAACGTTCGACAGCGTCGACAGGAACGGATCACGCTGATCTCTGCTCCATTTGAGGGTCGAGACGGGTTTGGCTCCATGCTCGCGAGCGAACTCGTCCAGAGCCTTCCGGGGAACGTAGTATTGAACTGCGTCAAACGGCCCCTTGAATTCGCATTGCGGATTGTCGCGAAGGTCGATCACGCTGACGGTCCCCGCACCGAATGCTCCCGAATACCTCGGTCGTCCGGCGAGCCAGCAGGAATGCCCCTCGAGATCGCCGAGCTGGTGCAGGATGCTGAAGGCCGGTTCGGAAGGAATGGCCGCCGTCCGTTCCCGAACGAAGCGAGAGCAGGTCAGTCGGGTCATTGCGAGCGCCAATTGGCCCTCGCGGCGGATCCGCAGCAGGCAATCGCCCTCCATGCCGAGGTGCTGACTGAGGCGGCGACCATAGAATCCGCCAGACTCAATTTCAGCCTCTTCCATCATTGGAGTCACAAAGCTATCCGCCGTTGGATATATTCACCGAAGGGCCACATCGTCGCGTCTATCGAAACAATCGTCTCTGTTCAAGTCGCCGATCCCGACAGCTGCCGACCGCAACGTGCTAATCGGAAAATCGACCGGAAAAGGAAACGATGACCCAGGATAGGTGACATTTGCCGGGCTTGATAATCCGCCCCAATTCCACTTTATCTGTGAAACGGTTTCATAGATGGGCAGGTGATGGATAATCGGATCGGCGAAATGCAAGTCTTCCTCCGCGTGGTGGAAGCCGGGAGCTATTCCGAGGCGGCCCGTCGCCTCTTGATGACGCCGTCCACCGTCAGCAAGCTCATCGGAAGGATCGAGGTACGGCTCGGCGTACGGCTGTTCGAGCGTTCGACGCGGAGGCTGTGCCTGACGTCCGAAGGCCGGACGTACTATGAGAAGAGCCTTGCACTGCTGGACGAACTCGATGGCATCGAGCGCGGCATTTCTCGGGGCGCAGCGACGGCCGGGGGGACGATCCGCGTCAACGCCACCGTTTCCTTCGGCATCCTTGGCCTCGAACCCCTGTTCCCGGCTTTTTGGGAAGCTCATCCCGACATCGTGATCGACCTCTCGCTGTCCGACGAGATCGTCGATCTGTACCTCGACCGAACCGATGTCGCCTTCCGCGTCGGCCCCTTGCAGGACTCTGCAATGGTCGCCCGACGCATTGGGGTCGTCAAGAGAAGGATCGTCGCATCTCCTGGCTACATCGACCGCTTGGGTGAGCCAAAAAGGGTGGACGATCTATCCGGTCACAACTGCCTGGGATTCAATTTCCGGCGCTCTGCACCGGTCTGGCCTCTGAAGGAGAGCGGGCGAATTGTCGACCGGGCGGTCAGCGGTTCGCTACTTGCGAACAACGCCCAAACCTTGCGGCGAATGGCAATCGCGGGCATCGGCCTCGCCCGACTCGCCGACTATCACATTCGCGATGATATAGCAGCAGGCCACTTGGTCGAAGTGCTCGAGGGTACCGCAGGCGATGAAGAGCAAGTGCACGCGCTCTATCACGGAGGCCCCCGGCTGCCTGCTCGCGTGAAAGCATTCCTCGAGTTCGTCTGCCCGCGACTTACCGATTTCATGGAAGGTCGAACTCTCGATGATCGACAGGCCGTTCAATTGAGCGGCGGTAAGATCGCCTGCAACTCGGCGCGGCGCTCTTCGAGAAATGCGGGAAGCTGAAGTTTCCGGCCCAGCCGCTCCGGCGCCTCGTCGACGGCAAATCCCGGACCATCGGTCGCAATTTCGAAAAGCACGCCGCACGGCGCGCGAAAGCCTACCGCGTTCAGGTAGGTTCGCTCGATGGGATCGCTCACCACGATGCCGTATGTCGACCGAAGCTTCTCGATCATTGCTGTTCGGTCGTCGAGATCGCTGGCGCGGAAAGCGACGTGCCGGATGGTGCCACCGCCGAGACGCCCCCGCGAGGACTTCCCGATCATGCGCAACGTGATCGTGCCGCCCGGGCCGTCATGGGCCACGAAGCGCATGGTTCCTTCCCGATGAGCGACCAGTTGGAAATCGAATACCTTCTGAAGGATGTCGATCGTCGCATCTTCCTCGCGGACGTTCAGCGTAACGCCATGAAGGCCCCGCAGCGCGTGATCGGTCGATGAGTTTGGGCTCCCGTTCCCCAGCTTTGCTTCCCATGTCTCGACCAGCGAGAGCTCCGTACCGTCGGGATCCGCGAAACAGAGGATGCGCTCCCCGAAGGGCGACACTTCCATTCGATTGGGTACAGCCAAGGTTTCGAGCCGATCTGCCCACCAGTCCAGCGAATTCGGCGCGACGCGGAAGGCGGTCTGCACAACCTCGCCGGCGCCGATCATCCCCGGTGTCACGCAATTCCAGGCGAGCGTGCTTATCACCGTGCCCGGATTTCCCACATCGTCGCCATAGTACACGTGGTAACTGCCGGGGTCGTCATAGCAGACGGTCTTCTTGACCCGCTTGAGCCCAAGCACACCCACGTAGAAGTCAGCGGCGCGTCGTACGTCGCCGATGATGGTCGTAACGTGGTGGAGTCCACGCGCGTTCACGTCGTCGCTGCCGGATGCGCGGTCTTGAGGCGGTCCGTTCGGTCTGTGATATTCACGTTACGGGTCCTCCCTCTCGCTCTGGAACCGGTCATTTCGACCACACAATCCCGAACATCACCACCGTGTCTTGGACTTTCTCCCGGTAACGGAACCGCCGCCAGGCCAAAATTCGGTACGGCGTCGGGCGCCTTTCGCTGCTGCTGCGACGCAATCGTACAAAGCGCCGTTAAAACCTGCAATCAGTCCCGACCGACTTCGCGAAAGGATGGCGGCTCAAAACCTTGTACCGGGGCGCCAGATCCGTGACTACCATCCATCGGACCACGTGCCGTGCCAACGGCATCAGGCAATTCTACCTCGAGGCAGGGACTGGTCCGCCGGTCGTTCTCCTGCACGGTTTCCCCGAGACCAACTTCGCCTGGCGCTTCCAGATTCCGGCGCTTGCGCCCCACTACCGCGTGATTGCTCCGGATCTTCGCGGATACGGCGAGACCGACAAGCCGTCGAAAGGCTACGACAAGCGGACGATGGCCAACGACATCGTCGAGCTGTTGAAGGCGCTCGGGGTTGGACGCATCGCACTGGTCGGACACGACCGCGGCGCGCGGGTCGCCACCCGTCTTGTCAAGGACCACCCGGACATCGTCGATCGTCTCGTGGTCATGGACAACGTTCCGACGCGTGTCGTCGCGCGCGAGATGAACGCCAAGGTCGCACGCGAATACTGGTTCTTCATGTTCCACCAGATTCCCGATCTGCCCGAGGCATTGATCGCGGGACGGGAGGATATCTGGCTTCGGCACTTTTTCTCCGATTGGTGCCACGACCCAATGACGATCACCGGCGAAGCGTTCGAAACCTACGTGAGGGCCTACAGCGCGCCTGGCGCCGTACGAGGCGCGATGGCCGATTATCGCGCGAGTGCGGAAGACGTCGCTCAGGACCTCGAGGATGCCGAGAAGAAGATCAAGTGCCCCGTACTCTCCCTTTGGGGCGAAGATTTCGGAGCCGTCGGCCGTCTGTTCGACATGAAGTCGATCTGGAGCGAGATGGCGGAGAATCTCACCGTGGCTCCGATCGAACGCTGCGGCCATCTTCCGCAGGAAGAACAGCCGGAAGCCGTCAACAGACTCCTTCTCGATTTCCTGAACGGCTGGAACGGCTAAGACGCCCGCAACTGAGCTGGGCACCTGATGAGGAGATGAAATGAAGCCGATCCGCACCATCACGCTGTTGGCGTTCGTATCCCTGTTGTCCCATGAGCAGGCGCATGCCGGCGCTCCGCAGGTCCGCGCCCAGGCACCGGGCTTCTACCGCATCATGCTTGGTCAGGTGGAAATAACAGCTTTGCTAGACGGCACGCATCCTTTCCCGGTCCACGATGTGATGACGCGAAACGAGACGCTACCGGGCGGGGACCGGAAAGCCGTGAAGCTTGCGGAGACTCATCCCGGCAAAGCGGAGGCTCTCCTTGCCGCGTCCAATCTCGCCGCTCCCGTGGAGGGCTCGATCAACGCCTTCCTTGTCAACACGGGAGAGAAACTCATTCTGATCGACAGCGGCGCCGGCAGTCTCTACGGCGCATGCTGCGGACAGCTGTTGGAAAACCTTCGTGCATCCGGATACAAGCCGGAGCAGATCGACGAGATCTATCTGACGCACCTTCATGCAGATCACGTCGGTGGCATCGCGCCTCAAGGAAAGCCCGCGTTTCCCAATGCAACCGTCAGAGTTAACCAGAGGGATCTCGATTACTGGCTCGACGCCAAGAACGAAGGCAAGGCCCCCAAGTTCCTTAAGCCGATGTTCGAGGGCGATCGCGCTTCGTTGAAGCCCTACATGGAATCGGGCCGGCTGAAACCCTTCTCGGATGGCCAACAGCTCTCGCCGGGGATTCGTGCAGTCCCTACCCCCGGGCACACACCGGGCCACACGTCCTACGAAGTCTCGAGTCAAGGAGAGGCACTATTGGTGTGGGGCGACCTCGTTCATGTCGCTCCGATCCAGTTTCCGGATCCCGCGGTTACCGTCACTTACGATAGCGATCCTTTCTCGGCGGAGGCGGAACGCACAGCGATGTTCGCCAAGGCCGCTCGGAATACGACGTGGATCGCCGCGGCCCATATCGCATTTCCCGGGATCGGGCATATCCGTTCGATCGATGGCCGGTTCGAGTGGTTGCCTACGAACTACACCACGGTACTCAAGCCAACGAATGACTGACACACTGCTCGAGTTTCTGGAGCATTTGGGCGGGCGTCGCCGGCCCTTGTGGAAACTTTCGATCGGTTGAGTGACCACGATGCCCCCATCCAACGAACAGTCCGATCCATCACCCGCAATGCGCAACGCTTCTCCATGGATCGCGTTTCGGCATACTACGTTCACCGTTGTGTGGACCGCGACCGTCGTCGCCAACGTCGGCACGTGGATGTACAACGCGGCGTCCGGATGGCTGATGACCAGCCTCGATGCCGATCCGCTGACCGTCTCCCTGGTTCAGGTTGCGAGCAGCCTTCCAATGTTTCTGTTCGCGCTACCGGCCGGTGCGCTGGCGGATACCGTCGACAAGCGCCGTTTTCTGATCGGTTGTGAGATCGTCCTTACGATCGTTGCGGCAGCAAGCGCGGTGCTCGTCGGGCTTAACGTCGTCACCCCTCCCATCCTGCTGCTGTTCACGTTTCTGCTCGGTGCGGGCGCTGCGTTCACCGCGCCCGCATGGCAGTCGGTCGTCCCGCAACTCGTCCCGAAGCAGGATCTGGCGGCAGCCATCGCCAGCAATGGCGTGGGCGTCAACATCAGCAGGGCTATCGGGCCGGCGCTCGGTGGCGTAGTTATCGGCGGATTGGGCATCGCGGCACCCTTCTGGATCAACGCGCTGAGCAATTTCGCCGTGATCGGAGCGCTACTTTGGTGGCGCCCGGCGTCCTCGCAAGGCAGCGCACTGCCGCCGGAACGTCTTGCCGGCGCCATGGTGAACGGCTTACGCCACGCGCGGTTCAACCCGAGGCTCCGTGCGACGCTCGTCAGAGCGGCAGCGTTCTTTTTCTTCGCGAGCGCCTATTGGGCACTGCTCCCACTCGTCGCACGCAATCAGATCGCAGGCGGTCCAGAACTCTACGGCATTTTGCTCGGGGCGGTCGGCGTCGGCGCCATCGCCGGCGCGTTCATGCTGCCCTGGCTGAAGGCGAGCTTCGGGCCTGACGGGCTCGTTGCGGCCGGCACCGTCGGCACCACGGTCAGTCTGATCCTTCTTGGCATCGCGCGTTACCCGGAAATCGGACTCGCGGCATGCCTGATCGCAGGTATCTCATGGATCGCCGTGCTCGCGACGGTCAACGTCTCAGTTCAAGTCTCGTTGCCGGATTGGGTGCGCGGCCGTGGACTGGCCATGTTCGTGACAGTCTTCTTTGGAGCGATGACCGCCGGCAGCGCGCTGTGGGGGCAGCTTGCCTCTGCGCTCGGCTTGCCAGGGGCGCATTTCCTCGCTGCAGCGGGAGCCATCGTCGGAATCGCGCTCACCTGGCATTGGAAGCTTCAAACAGGCGCAGGAATCGATCTTGCGCCCTCGATGCATTGGCCGGCACCTGTCTTGGCGAATGACGCAGACGCCGACCGCGGGCCAGTCCTGATTACGGTGGAGTACCGCATTGCTCCAGACCGCCGTGAAGCCTTCCTTACCGACATCAGAGCTTTGGAACAACAACGCCGGCGCGACGGAGCCTATTCTTGGGACGTATTCGAGGATGCCGCCGAGACCGGGCGCTTCCTGGAGACATTCATGGTGGCGTCATGGCTCGAGCATCTTCGACAACACCAGCGCGTGACGAACGCAGACAGGGTCGTTCAGGACGCGATCGACGAGTTCGGCGCTGCGGCCGAGCCCAAGGTTACCCACCTCATCGCCGCCAATTTTTGGGAAGCCGGCATAGGCACGCGCAGCAACCAGTCGTTGCCTTAGATACTGATATGCCCACGCCGGTTTGCTGCCATCCAGCGTAAACAATCGTAGTTTGGCGCACAAAATCGTACGAATGGTAGCGGGGGAGCGCTACCACCTTTCCCCACACCAGCCAAATCTACGATACCTCATCCAATCTTACGCATGAGGCATTCTGTGAGTTCTGCAACGCGCTGAACTCTATAGTCCTGGAGAGGTACTTTGAAGGGTCGCGAACCTCAGGATCCGGCTAAAGCGGCTGAATTTCGCGAGAGCTCGAACCGTAGCACATGTTCGTCGCCATCAAGCCGAGACCACCTCCGCCTTCGGAGGGCAACAGTCGGTCGAGGCCCGAGGCACCCGGTGCTTTCCAGCACTATCTACTCAGTCTCTATCAACCGACCTCTTTCACCCATTTGCGCAGACCGTTTTCATGAACGTCCAGGTCTCGGACCCGGTGCAGGCCTCTCCCGGCCACGGGCACATGAACCCCGAGCAGCAAGAGATCGAGCCGTTGCGCCGTGAGGTCGCCAAGTTGAAGGCCGAGCGGGATATCCTAAAAACATCACGGGTCCCCGGCCCGCCTGTGCGCGGTAGAAACAGCCAGCGCCAAGCTATCTTTCGACCTGGAGGGTAGCGGCCGTCAGCTTCTCGTCCATGGCTGGACGCGAACTTGAGAATGGTGACGCTGTTCGGACGGCGATCCCGGTTAGGAAGATGACGATTGGCATAACCCAAACACTCCAGCCCCATGACTGGACGGAGGAGTTGCAATCCCGAAGACACCTGCCGGTGGCCGCCCGGAATTAAAGCCGATCGCCGGAGTGCCGCCGCCATCGACCTGCGGCCTAATCAGTGTCGCGATGGGACGAAATTGTCGAGCGCGGGGGTTCGAGGTCATTCTGGTCAACGCACGTTACGCCAAGAACGTGCCTGGACGCAAAAAACTGATGTAAAAATGGCAAGGTATTATCTACGCGCACGCGACGATCGTCCAGTCGAGCAGCGGCACTGCTGCGGCTAGCAGCCACGACCGTTGGGCGGAGCGATAAGGCGCTTGGCGCATTCTATCGACGGCTGGCTTTGCGAGCCGGCAAGGCAAAAGCCGTGACGGCGGCCGCTCGCAAAATAGCGGTTCTGTTCTACAATACGCTCAGGCAAAGGCATGACCTACAGGCATCTGCGTGCAGATCACTACGAGAAATAATATCGCAGCCGCGTCGTCGCCAATTCTGAGGCGACGTGCCAAGTCACTCGGCTTCGTCCTGCAAATGGACCCGGGCGGCCAATTCGCAGTTTCCTAGGAAGGCCGCAGCCTTCTTCGCGAGGGAAGCGACATGAAGTTCGTCTTCATCGCGAAGCATCGGACGATCTGGCCGGTGGCATGGCTATGCGATGCGCTGGGGTGTCAAGGTCGGGCTTCCATGCCTGGCTGAACCGCTCGCCCCGCGCCAGGTCCCGCAGCGACGAAGAACTCGGCGGCAAGGTGAAGACCAGCTTCATGGCGAGCGACCGCACTTACGGTGGGCGCCGGGCGAGGCGCGCACGTCGATCTGCGTCAGGTCCAATTCGGGCAATGCAGAGTGTTCGAAATGGATATACTCGCAGGCTGCGACCGTGGCCGGGGCCGCTCGCCGATCCAGCACGATGTCCACATGGTCGTCCTTGCGCCGGCTCAGGGCGGTGTCGCTCATGCTCGCGCCATCCCGTCGCATCCGGCGACGGCGTTGCGTCGGATCGAACCGCGGCAGCGCGCGCACGCCGCGGCCTCCCGCGCGTTCAGGCCGGCGCACGCTGGCCGCCCCCCGCAGAGTCGCTGCGGTACCGGCTGGCCGAGGTCTGGTAGTACTGTGCGCGGATGGCCGCCATGGCATCGATCAACGGTCCCCACGGCGCCGGAAAGCGTTCTTCCGCCATCACCCGGTGCAGCATGCGCGTATGGCCGGCCAGCTCGTCGTTGAGGAACTCCACCACCGGCATAGCTGGATAGCGCTGCAGCAGCAGGATCGCCGCGTTGTCGGTTTCGCCGGCCGATCTGTCCTTGTCGCGTCCATGCAGATCGTTCTGCAGACGCCCTATCGCGGAGATGAGCCGCAGGACCTGGCAAAACGCCGGACGCGCGCGCAAGGTCGCCATGTTCAGCCCCCACAGCAACGACAGGCAACAGAACACGTTCGCGTAGGCGATCGAATCGATGCCGTTGTGCAGGTACTCGGCGTAGGACCAGCGTTCCGCCCCTGCCGCCTGCGCGTGTCCGGCGCGCAGCGCCGCGCAGTAGCGCCGGGTATCGTCGAGAAGCTGAGCATAGTCGCGACGATCGTAGGCGAGCGCGGCCAGCGAAGCGCGCAGCACAGCGCAGCCCTCGAATCCGGGGAGCGCGCACGGCTCGCCCTGCCCCAGCGCCTGCTCCACCGCGGCGAGCTGCTCCGGCGCGATCAGGCCAAGGTCGTTGCAATCGTCGAGCCAGAACAGCAGCGCCAGTTCGCGATAGAACGCCACGATCAGCGTTTCGTCCTGCAGATCGCGACCGGTGCGGGCGCTGGTGTCGCTCAGGCTCGGGTGGATGCGCTGCAGGATGTACTGGCCGCCCCTGACCGCTTCCACGGCATGCTCATCGGCGAACCCGGTCAGGGAACGCCCCCACTCCAGCACCTGCTGCAGCGCGCGTTCGGTCTGGATCATGGCGCCGCTCCTGCTCCCTCGGCCAGGACGCGCCGTCCCCAACGAAGCGCCAGCCACAACCCGGCGAGTTCGGCCACGCGCACGACCCGAGTGGGGCAATACAGTTCCTTGCCGATCCACAGCGGCGTCTGCGGCAATGCATGCGCCGCATGGCGGGCGAGCATCCACTCCAGCGCACGCGCCACCACCTGCGCGATGTGCCGGCGCCCTCTCGCCTCCTCGCTCCCGTCCATCACGTGTAACGCGAACAGGGCATAGGCGGTTTCCTCGAAAGTGGACGCGCGACCGGCGCCCCAGCCGCCGTCGTCACGCTGCGCCTCCAGCAGCGCCGCCAACGCGCGCTCGTCGCGCCACTGCGGCTCGCCTTGCGCCAGCGCAGCGACCGCATGCGCGGTGGGATACAGCCACGAAACGTGCCATTTTTCGTTGTCCCATAGACCGTGCGGGTTGCGATTGGCCTCGACGTAGGCGCTGGTGCCGGCGGCGGGCTTTCCCAACAATCGCAACGCATGCAGGGCGTGGATGTTGGTCGACACCGAGGCATTGCGCTCGCCGGGGAAGGTGACGAACAGCTCGCCAATTTCGAAATGGCGCAACGCATCGACCGCCGGGTTGCGGCCTGCCAGGTGCAGGACGCACAACGCGACTGCGGTATCGTCCGCATCAGCCGCGAAGTGCAAGGCCGGGCCCAGACCGCGCACGCCCAGGCGGGCGTCGAGCTGCGCGACGATCACGCGGACCGCCTCGGCGAGCGCGGGATGCGCGAACAACCTGGCCAGATGCAGGGTGTACAGCGACCAGCATGGCTCGAACACATTGATCGGCCAGACGTTGGGAACGACACCTTCGATGCCGCTGCGCGTCGCCAGCGATGCCATCTGCAGATACGCATCGGCGCGCCCGGTCTGCGGCGTGCTCCCCCGAGTCACGGCGTACGCACGCCACGCGGCGGTGGCCGCCGGACTGATGCCGACGCTGCCGTCGCCATCCGGGCATGCGGTGGTCGGCGACATCCCCCAGGCTTCCCACGAGTGTAGCAACGGATGGCCGCTCGGCAACATCGCCACCGCCTCCAGCTTGACCAGGCGCGCTTGCCGCAACGGCAACAGCGCTGGATGGCGCGGAAACGCTACGGCACCCGGCAAGGACGCGGCCTCACCGCAAAGCTGCGGCAGGATCAGCTCCGCGCCGATCGGCGCGTCTTCCGGCACCGCATGCGCGTAGGGATCGGGCTGGCGCTGGAGGAACCGGATTGCCGCCTGGACTGCGTCGGCAGCACCGGGAAGAGGATCGGCACGCTGCAATGCCAGTAACGCTGCCCAGGTGGGCGCATGGCGGAACAGCGGGAAGTCCGCGCTTCCCCATCCGCCGTCGGCCTGTTGCTGCGCGATGAGCCACGCGTATGCGTCCTGCCGACCGGTGACCTTGCCGTGGAAGCGCAGCGCCTGCGCCGTGTCGTAGACAGACGGACCGACGCTGCCGCCATCGCTCATTTCGCTCAGCAGGCCGCGCAATTCGGAAAGGATCTGTTCGGACAGTGCGTTCACGCTGGATGTCTCTTATGCAGACCGTTGAAAAGAACCGGGATCGGGCAGACGCCGCGCATGTCGCCGCAAGCTCGTCGCATAGGCAGCGCCGGACGGCCGCACTGCTCCGGCGGGGCGAGGTCCGCGATGCTGGCGCCGGTCCGCCGCGTAGGCTTGCGCGCAGGGCGCCGCGCGCGCCGCGGCGGGCAACCGCTGCGATAGGAACCGCGACTCGGACAAAGTGCAGTATGTACCTCTGTCGCCGGTCGATCGCTGCGGCACGGAGGCGTCTCCATACGGACGGGCGCGCTCATGCGCATGGCGCGTGCTTGAACAGATACGCGTTGGCCCGCTGTAGGAGTTGCGCCAACCGTTCAGCACGCGGCCCCAGCGGCGCGATGGCCTCCCCAGCATCGCGCAACAGATCCAGCGCGAACTGGCGTGCTGCCTGCAGTCCCATGATCGACGCGCAGGTCGGCTTCTGCGCCGCCGCATCCTTGCCGGGGGTCTTGCCCAGCGTCGCGGTATCCGCTGTCACGTCGAGAATGTCGTCGATCACCTGCAACGCCAGGCCGAAACAGGCGCTGTAGTGATCGAGCGCACAGTACAGTGCAGCGTGCGCGGCATTCTCCGCGACAGCGCATAGCGCGCCCATGCGAACGGACGCGCGCACTAGCGCTCCGCTCTTCATCTGGTGCATCGCCACGATCCTGTCCAGCTCGACGTGCTTTCCAACCAGCGAAAGATCCTTGGCCTGCCCGCCTGCGGCACCCTCGGCTGACACCGCCTGCGCCAGTTCGCGCACGAGCGCGATACGGCTGTTGCCCGGCGCATCCAGGCTCGCCAGGGTCAGGAAGGCGTGCGCCTGCAGCGCATCGCCGACCAGGATCGCAGTAGCTTCGCCGAACTTGACGTGCACGGTCGGAAGGCCGCGGCGAAGCACGTCGTCGTCCATCGCGGGCAGATCGTCGTGGACCAAGGTACAGGCGTGCATCATCTCGATGGCGGCGCCGACGTCATCGAGCATGTGCGCCGGCGCGTCAGCCAGTGTGCCGGCAGCCAGACATAGCAAGGCGCGGGTGCGCTTCCCGCCATGCAAGGTGGCGTAGCGCATCGCCGTCATCAGCTCGGTCTCACCGCCATGTTCGGCGCAGAGAAGACGCGCCAGCACCTGTTCGACCCGGTTTGCGCCCTCGTGCATCCAGATCTCGGGCAGCAGCCCGCCGGATGCGCCGCGCGCCTGCGCGCCCAATCCGCCGAGCGCGGAATCACCAGTTCTGTCATCCTGTGGCGTAGAACCGGTCTGCATGTTGTTCATGTCCTTGTCCCTGACCGACGAGCCGCCGTGTTGTCTGCGTCGCACCGTGCGCGCGCCGAGTGCAGCAATGCCGCGCGTCGCCGGCGCTGCTGCCTCGCCACAGGGGCATGTGATGCCAGCTCATGAGAATCCGATGCGGATAGTCATGGACGGATGTGCGGTCGGGTAATAGCGCCGGCCTTTTTCGACACCGCTCAGCAACCGCGGCCGCGCCCCGCCCTCGTGCATGGTCAGCGCCAAGGCGATGCAGAACTGCACCAGTTCCAGCCATGCCAGGTGGTAGCCGATGCAGACGTGTGGGCCGGTACCGAACTGCAGCATGTCCACCGGACGGATCGGCTCCGTGCGTTCCAGCCACCGCGCCGGGCGAAACTGATGAGGCGCCTCGTGCAGCAGCGCCGAGGTCGAGAAATGCAGCAGCGGGATGCACAGATCGGTGCCCGCGGGAATGCGCCGTTGGCCGAGTCGCAATTCACGCACTGCGCGACGCACCAGGAGCGGCGTCGGCGGATGCATGCGCAGCGTCTCGCGGAACAGCGCCTCGGCGACCGGACACTGCGCCAGGTCCGCGTGCCGGGTCGGCACCGCGCCCACGCGTTGCGCCTCCTCTACCAGAGCGTCCCACAGCCCAGGCTGCCGCGCCAGCTCGATCACCATCCAGGCCATCGTTGAGGCGGTGGTGTCGTGACCACCAAGCAGCAGCAAGCGGATATTGGCGACCAGGACCTCATCGGAGAGCGCATCGTCGCTGCGATCGAAGGCGCTCACCATGTCGTTGATCAACCCGGTGCGCGCCGCATGTTCGCGCGCGTCGCGAACGAACTCGCGCAACCGCGCATCGATCCAGTCGCGGGCGGCGCGACCGCGCCGCAAGGGCAGTCCGGGCAGGTCGACCGGGGGCGCGACGATCAACTGCAGCAGTTGCCGGTACCTGCGACGCCATTCCGGCAGGTCCTGCGCGGGGATTCCCATGAGGCTGAAGATGAGCTTGAGCATCAGATCGCCGGTTTCGCGCAGGATGGTTACGTCGCCCCGGTCGCGCCACCTCTGCACCCGCGCCCGGATGACGGGCGCGAACAGCTCGCCGATCCCGGCCTGGGTCAGCCCCGTGGGCAGGAACGCCGCCTGGATCGCACCGCGCGCCTGCCGGTGCGCGCCACCGTCCTGGGCGACCAACGTTCCGCCAAACAATTCGGGCGCGATATCTTCGATCAGCGCCGAGGACACGTCCTTGTGCCGGAGCAGTGCGATCGCATCCGGATCCAGACAGGTCACCATGTGTCCGGCAGGGCCGAAGTCCAGCCAGAAGTGGCTGCCCAGCGTCCGTTCCGCGCGCCGCAGCAGGCGCGGCAGGTCGCAGACGATGGCGGGAAGATGCCCGACCAAGGGGAAAGCGCCGGGCACGACCGGGATGTCGTGCCGCAGCCGATCTCGACGGTTCAGCGGGTTGAGCAGCATGTCCATCAGCAGCGCGGCGACGCAGCCGCTTCGGCGGACTCGCCGGAAGGCCGCGCGGCGCGGCTGTTCCCACCGTCGGCGTACGTCGGCACATGCGCCAGCATGCCGCCGTCAATGCACACTACTTGGCCGGTGATGAACGCAGCATCGTCGGAGAGCAGGAAAGCCACCAGCGCGGCCACGTCCTCGGGGCGGCCGACGCGCGGCAGGAGCTGGTGCCGGCGCAGATGCCGTTGCATGTACTCATCCAGCTTGGCCAGGAGACGCTCGGTCATGATGAGACCTGGCGCAACCGCGTTGCAGCGGATCTGCGCATGACCGTACTGGGTGGCGAGCGAGGCCGATAGCATGTTCATCGCCGCCTTCGATGCGGCGTAGGACGTCAGCGCGGTGTCACCGCTGAGCCCCTGGCACGACGACATGTTGACGATCGCGCCACCGCCGCGGGCGATCATCCCTGGGATGGCCTGCCGGCAGCAGAGCAATGTGCCGCGCAGATTGGTTGCCATGGTCTCATCCCAGACCGCCAGGTCCAGGTCGAGGATCGCGCGGTCGCGCGGAGTCAGATGCATGGCGCCCGCGTTGTTCACCAGGAGATCGACCGCACTGAAGTGCCGCTCCGCCGTATCGAACAGCGCTGCCACAGCCTGCGCCTCGGCGATGTCGATAGCCAGAGCCAGCGCGTGGCCCGCCTCGGCCGCGATTTGCGCGGTACACGCCATGGCCGCCGAGCCATCGATGTCGGCGACCACCACTCTGCCGCCCTCGCGCGCGATGGCGAGGGCGCATGCCTTGCCGATCCCGGCGCCGGCGCCGGTCACCACGGCCACCTTGCCTTCAAACCGTCCCATGGCGTCCTCCCGGATTGCGTTGGTCTCTCGCGGCATGCCGCTCCGCCTCCGCCGGAGAAGGCGCACTGTCGGCGCTGGCGCGCTCGTCACCGCCAGCTTCGCTTCTGATGACCCGAATGGCCGCGACCGGGCACTGGCTGGCTGCGAGCCGCACGGCGGCGTGCAGCGCCTGCGGGATTGTCGCCTCGCACAGTTCGGCCACGCCGTCCGGTTCGCGCTGGCGAAAAGTACCCGGTAGCGTCAGCGCGCACTGTCCGCTGGTTCCGCACAGATCCTGGTCGACCACGACGCGCATCTCAGCCCCCGTGCGCACGCAGCCGCACCGGCAGCGCGCGGAACGTCCTAAGGAACGCGGAGGGCTCCCGGGTCGGCAGCTCGGCCAATGCCAGCGTGGGGAAGCGCGCCTGAATCCGCGGCAAACTTTCGGCCAACTGCACCCTTGCCAGTTGCGCACCGAGGCAGAAGTGGATGCCGTGGCCGAAGCTCAGCATGATCTTCCCGTCGGTCGACATGCCGGGACTGGTGCCGTAGAACCGCGCGGGATCGAAGCGGTCGGGATCGGCGAAGGCGTCAGGGTCGCGATTGCCAGACGCGATCAGCACGCGCACGTCCGCGTTCTTCGGGATCACCACGTCGCCCAGTTCGATGTCGCTCTGGGCGATACGCGGAATGGAGCTGAACATGGCGGGCGCGTCGCAGCGCAGGACTTCTTCGACGAATGCCTTCACCCCTATGGCGTCTCCCTGCAGCCAGTGCCGCTGTTCGGGATAGGCCAGCATCGCCAGGACCGCATGGTCGATGGTCGCAGCAGTGGTGGCGAAGCCACCCAGCAGCATGCCCCACAACATGCTGATCAACTCCGCATCTGACAGCATGTCGGCATCATCGTCGTGTGCGCCGACCAGCATCGACACGATGTCGTGGCAGGGATCAGTGCGCTTGCGCTGTATGAGACCGCCGAAGTAGGCCTTCACTCTGGCACTGGCCGCGTCCGCCGCGGCGAGCCTGGGATCGCTGGCGTGCGGGCTCAGGCCTTCCAGAATGGCGCCGATGCCGGCGGCGAGCCCGAATATGTCGTCGTGGGGCATGCCAAACAGTTCGGCGAAGACCAGCATGGGCAAGGCCAGCGCGAATTCCCGATGCAGGTCCACAGCCTCCCCGAGCTCCAGCGCAGGCGCCATGCGGTCCAGCCGCGCTTCGACGATGCGCGCGATGCTTGGCCGCAGGTTGTCGATCTGGCGCATGGTGAAATCGCGCGAGATCAGCCGGCGCAGACGCGTATGCGTCGGTGGGTCCTTCATCGCTAGCGTGGAGGCCAGCAGATCGAGCGACACGCTGGTCGCCGCATGCGGGAAATAGCGCGCCAGTTCCCCCGGCGCCGGTCCCCGCAGCGTATCGCCCGTGGCCTTGAGGGCCCAGTAGATGTCGGCGTGGCGGCTCAACAGAAAGAGGCCCGACGCCGCGCGATGCACCGGGTCGTGCTCGCGCAACCACCGCATGAACGGATACGGGTCGTGGATCCACGCCGGCGACGCCAGTTCGGCAAAGGCGTCCCGGCATGCTGCCGTGGTTTCTTGCACGTCCATCTTCGTTACCTGTTGGCTGGCTGATCTGACCGGTGCACCGGCACGTGGGCCGGCAAACCGCGGACACGATCGCGTCCCCCAGCGGCGTCCGCACATCACCAGAAAACCGGGAACTCCTCGAACCCGCCAGTGATGATCTCCTTGCGCAACTTCAATTGTTCGGGCGCGACGGCCAGGCGCAGTGCCGGAAAGCGCTGGAAGATCGAACCGAACACCGCCTTGAGTTCCAGCCTGGCCAGCTCCCCGCCGATACAGGAGTGCGGCCCGTAGGAGAACGCCAGGTGCGGCTTTTCCTGGCGTCCGATGTCGAAGATTTCCGGCTCGTCGAAATGGCGCGGATCAAACGACGTTGCCGGAAGGCCGACCAGCACCTTGCTCTCCGCGGGAATATGCACGCCCGCGATGGTCACGTCGGTCCTCGGATAGCGCATGATGCCGTCCCAGCCCGCGCCCGGCGGGTACATGCGGAGGATTTCCTCCACCGCCTTGTCCACCAGGGATGGATCGCCGACCAGGCGTTCGCGCTGTTGCGGATGGCGGAACATGGCCAGCAGGCCGCATTCGATCTGTGCGACGGTGCTCTCGTGCCCCGCCACCAGCATGCCCGCCGCCAGGCCGATCGCTTCCTCCTCGGTCGCCTTGGCCTGGTCGACCGCCGCGAGCAGATCCGTCAGCAGGTTGTCGCCCGGATCCTGGCGCTTGTCCCGCATCTTGTCGCGAATGTAGGCGCGCAGTTCTTCCCAGGCCAAGCGCGACGCGCTGCGCGGGCCGCTTTCATGCTGGTGCGTCATCACCTCGTCGGACAGCCGAGCAAAAAAGGCGTGATCCTCGTAGAGCACGCCCATCAGGGCGCTGATGACCATGGCCGGAAGCGGAAACGAGAGGTGGCGCCGCAAGTCGGCGGGCTGGCGCTGGGCCGCCAGGTTCTCGAACAACTGCGCAGCGATCGCCTCGACATGCGGCGCCAGCAGCTTCACCCTGCGACTGCTGAAGGCCGGCGCCACGAGCGTGCGTAACCGGACATGCTCACTCCCCTCGTGCGAGACCAGCCACCCCGGCGAACCAAGAATCACCGAATCCGGGGTGAACGCCGCCGGCGGCATTCCCGCCGGCCGGAACGCCGCGTCGGCCAGCGCCGCCTTGGCCTCGTCGTAGCCTGTCACCCACCAGCCTTCGTGCCCGGACGGGAAACGCACGCGGTGGATCGGACCATTGGCGCGTAGCGCCAACATCTCGGGCGAGGGCTCAATGTGATCGACGCGCCACATCGGCAGCATCGGCAGGGGTTGTTCGGACACGGTGGCACTTCACTCTTTAAGCGACGGAAGGGCGGAAGGTGCCCGCAGGCGCTGCGGTCACCAGCTTCACGTGCGCTTGCGTTCACTTCTGTTCGTCGATGATGATCGGCGGGGAAAGCGACCGAATCCTAGGGCCTCAAGTTGGCTTTAGCTATCTACCGAATCTTGTAGTAGCGCCCTAAGCTAGATGCCTGGTGATACGCGGAAAACTCTGTCGCCACGGGCTACCATACAGAAACCTATTTCCGATGGGTATCCGCCTATGTTGGTTGGCTACATGCGCGTGTCGCCGGACCCCGACCGACAGAACACGGACTTGCAGCGCGGTGCACTACAAGTACGACGGCGTTGATCCGCGTCACCTGTTCGAGGATCACGCCTCGGGTACGAAGGATCACCGCACCGGCCTGGCGCGTTCGCTCGCTGCCGCACCTGCTCGCGATCGTGACCTCGCTCAAGGACATCGGGTGGCGTTCCGTTTCGTGACCGAGAACCTGGACCCACAGCGCGCTCGGGCGAATTCATGTTCCAGCTGCAGCGCGCTCGCGCAGTATGAGCGTGCTTTGATCCAGGAGCGTGTTGCAAGTCACTTGCGCACGTTCGCGTTGCCACGTGCGTCAAACTCGCGAAGCACGTTCTCGTCGATCAAATACGCGGCGACAGAATCCGGCGCGGCGCAACCTCGCCGGCCTCGGCTTCGTCATCCAACCCAAGGTCCGCTAGTATGCCAGCGCCCGATTCAGATTCAGGGGGATAGGCACTCTCGGTTGGGATACGGCTTGGCGTATTTGATCGCGGCCTCAACCTGATCGCGCGTCAGCGATGGAAAATCGTCGACAATCTCCTCGGCCGATTGCCCACGGCGAGGGCGACCACTAAGTAGACGGGAAGCTTGGTGTTTTAATGATGGGTTCGTCGCGATCACCTCCGACCTTTACCCATCGGCCCAGTTCATCGAAACGATGAAGACGGCTTTTGAGGCGTCCGATCTTGCCGAGATCAAGGACTAATTCGCCAAACGCGACTCGGTGCGCGTCGGAAGAGAGCTGCCGGGTCGCCTCATACAGACGACTCCAGGGTGAGATCTTTAAAAGTCCATGAACGCCTGGCTCCGTCCGCAGGAGAATAGCTACGGAAACACCAACCCAGCAGCAGTTCGACGGATTGGACCGGCTGAGTGAAAGTGCCGGGTCCCAGATAACTCCGAAATCGTCACGTCAGAAGAGGAAACGGAGAACCTCTACGCGAACGACTGAAACTGGCAGTTTTCTAGCCTGTTGACTTGGGTTTATCTCGATGACCACCAGCGGAGAGCCTTCATGTACATACCACTCCACTTTCGAGACGACGACATCGAGAACATTCGAGCAACAATCCGCAGCGCCCGATTGGCCAACCTGGTCACAGCGACATCAGATGGACCACTTGCGACGCCTCTTCCGCTCTTCCTCGATGAGAGCGAAGGTGAACACGGTGCGCTGTACGGGCACCTGGCGAAGGGCAATCCGCAATGGCGCACGGCCCCGATCGGAGAAGCTCTGGCGATCTTTACTGGCGCAGAGGCTTATGTGACGCCATCCTGGTTTCCCAGCAAGCGACAAGCTGAACATGTGGTGCCGACATGGAATTACATCGCGGTCCACGCCCATGGCCCGATTGAGTTCTTCGAGGATCCCACTCGCCTGCTTGAGATTGTGACGCGTCTGACGAATATCCATGAGACGTCACGTGCGACGCCCTGGGCCGTCAGCGATGCTCCCGCGGATTTCATCGCCGCCCAGTTGCGTGAAATCGTCGGCGTGCGCATCCCGATCACCATGGTCGAAGGCAAACGCAAGATGAGCCAAAACCGCCCCGCGCCTGATCGCATTGGTATCGCCACCGGCCTAGCGGCGAGCAAACTGACACGGGACCAGGAAGTTGCAGCTCTTATTTTGGTTCAGGACTGAGACGATAATGTGCATGACCCGCCAACAGCGCCGCTCGACATAGAGCGATCTTACATCGCTCTCACAGAGTCAAGCGGTCGCGCTATCAACTATCTCGCGAAATTCACGAGCGGAACAGTCAGCTCGGGCTTGCCACACTGTGCAGACACTTGTCCCTCTTCTGACAGAGGCACAATCTCGTGTCAGGTCCAGTACAACGCGCATAGTAAGCGTTGAGACTTTTGTGGCTTTCCCGGCGCCGCCTGGGATGGCCATTGCTTAAAACAAATCGATCCAGACGTTCACTGCCCATTGTCGAGTACATGTTTGTCTTTCGCTTGGCACGATGCTTGCTGAAGATCATTCGCTCCAAGGGGCGAGGACGAACTGCAAGGGCTTGGAGAATCAAGATGAGTGCAAACGCTTTGATCGGTGGTGTGATTCCGAGCACCGATGTCGTGAAACGTGCAGCGCGCATTGGCGCCGAACTCAAAAATATCAAGCTATCAGGCGATCTACCGGATCACGCGATCGCCGCGATCAACAGCTTATTGCTCGAGCACAAGGTGATCTTCTTCCGCAATCAAGGACATCTCAATGACGCCGAGCAGGAGCGCTTTGCCGCTCGTCTCGGAAAGCTAGTGCCACATCCGATGCTCGGTGCTACTAAGGGCACGGCGTCGCTTCTCGAACTCAACTCCACTCGCGGCGGTGGTCGGGCTGACGTTTGGCATGCGGATGGAACCTTCGCCGACGCATATCCTAAGATTTTGGTCCTGCGGGCTGTTGTAATGCCAACGTTCGGAGGCGACACCGTGTGGTCGAACACAGCTGCCGCTTATCTTGGTTTGCCGCCGCCGCTACAACGGCTTGCCGAGGCCCTATGGGCCGTTCACAGCAACGTCTTCGATTACGCCGGGATCGCGCGTGTCCGCGAGGTCGACAAGAAACACTTTGACGAGGTGTTCACCAGAACGGTTTTTGAGACCGAGCATCCCGTCGTACGCATCCATCCCGAAACAGGCGAGCGGGCGCTAGTGCTCGGCGCCTTGGTGAAGCACTTTGTTGGGGTTCCCAAATACGACGGACAAAAGCTGTTCGACCTGCTCCAGTCTCACATCACAGCGCCCGAAAACACTGTGCGCTGGAACTGGTTAGAGGGCGATATTGCGATATGGGATAACCGCGCAACACAGCATTACGCGGTCAACGATTACGGAGACCAGCATCGCGTCGTACGTCGGGCCACGATCGAGGGTGACGTGCCTGTCAGCGTCGATGGCCGAAGCAGTGTAACGCGCCTGAAGGTGACCAAATAACCGCACGTCGCCCCCCAGCGCTCTCGCGTCAAAAATCGAGAAAACCTGGTTTCGGGCAGACGCGGGAACACACTTTCCGACACGATTTGTCAGCTCTAAGCGCCAACTCAGCAGCGTCTGGGTTTGATCCACGCAACTATTTAACGTCGACCAACAGCCCCGAAAAACCTTGAGCGTCACTGTCCTTCGTCAGCGGCCGGAACGTGGCCTTCACGTTTTAGTTTAGAGAATCCTCGATCCGTGGCCATAAAGCGCGCCAACATGGGAGCGATGAGTTTAGTCGGATCGACCACTTGACCACCCTGACGCTTAAGCGCTTCTGCATATGCAATGAGATCACGATGCACGGCCGCAGGCAGCTCCGTACTCACTTTGACCGGCTTGTCGTCTGGAAGCTCTCCTATTTTGAGTCTTGGCATGTTGTCAGCCTCTGTAGGGCGTAAGTATGAGGTCATGGTTGACAAGAACACGAACCGGGAAGCCCGGTCGCACGGTCAAAGTAGGCTGGATACTGAGACTGCGGCGAACGACCTGCTGCCCGGTCTGGTTTAGTGAGTCCGAGCCGCCGGTTCGCAATGCCTGGATGATTGCGCTATCGTTGCTGTTGGAGTCCGAGCCGGCACCCAGTTCGGTCCCGATCGCCAGAAACGTCGATAGCGCCGCAGCCTTGAAGAGTTCGCCCCAGTGATTGTCGACCTGGTCTTCGAGGCCTGCATATCCTGCGGTGTCCTTGCCAGGCTGCCGCTCGAGAACGATGGACCGTCCACTCGGCATGATCAGTCGGGTCCAGACGAGCAGGACGCGGGATTGGCCGAAACTGATTTGGCTGTCGTAGAGCCCAATCAGGCGCGCCCCCTGCGGCACCAACAAGAACCGACCGGTGGGCGTGTCGTATACGTTTTCCGTGACCTGCGCGGTGATTTGGCCTGGAAGATCCGATCTAATCCCTGTGATCAGAGCTCCCGGAATGACCGTCCCAGCCTGCACGATATATGGAGAAGCCGGCCTAGCGACGCGGTCAGGGCTAACAGTGCGACGATCCACAGAAGCGTTTACGAAGGCCAGCTTACGGTCCTGACCGTTTTGGGCAAAGCCGTCGTCGCCAGTGTTGGCTGTGTTCGTTGGCACGCCGCGGTCGCTTCCGACGGCCGCAGCCGCGGAAGAGCGTACTTCTCCTACTCTGGTCGCAGCGAACAAATGGCTGATGCGGGCTGCTTCGGTCTCCTGGTCCCGCCGCTGCTGGTCCGGGTTCGCGCCGATCGTGGGCAACTGGCCTTGAGCGGCAAGGATCGGTCGACCGAGGTCCCCGGGGAGCGGCGGACCAAGCTGCGGGACTGCTTGGCGCGGAACGCCAGCATAGTCCTTCGGCAGCGTCGTAATGCCGTCAGCAACATTGTGATGATCGGTACTGTAAAGCTCATCGGCCGCCTGATTACGGGAGCGACTGGTCTGCAGTGACCACAGCACCGCTCCGCCGATGACAAACAGGACAACCGCGCTCCCGCCGGCCAAGATCTTCCGTGACAGCCGCGTCACGTGCGGATGCTCTGCTCGCAAGCGGAAGCTTTCGGACAGCTGCCCTTGTGTCTCCGGCGGAACTGCTTGCTCGTGATCGTTTGCATTCCGAGTGTTCATGACGACGACCTCCCGTCAGTCCTGACAATACGGACCTTCTGCTGACGCTCGCCGCCAAGCCGCAGTTCGGCAGCTGCAAAGAGCCGATCCACGATCAGCACGTTGCCGTAGGCGCGGTAGTTGACGAGTTCGGTCTTGCCGTCCGGGCCAATCACGAAGAGCGGAGGCATCTCGCCCTGCACGATGCCTTGCGGGAATTCGACATAGACCTTACGGCCATCGTCATAGGCGGCGAGCGGCCGCCAGGGAGGACTGTCTCCTTCGATGGCATAGCGGGAGATGCGTTGCGCCGGATCCGGAAGAACGGGTCTCAGAGCGACTAAACGGGATCGGTCACGTGCTGTTTCCGGATAGTACCAGGCAACGGAAGGCATGTATGGCCGCTCGCGGGAGCGGAGTTCGATCAGGTAGGTGCGCCGATCGGTATTGACGACGAGATTGGTCTCGATCGATGCGCGGGTCGGCTTGACCAGAATATGGACGCGGCGCGTGTCGCCGTTTCCACTCTCAGTATCGCCCACGACCCATCGTACGGTATCTCCGGCCGCGATCGGCCCTGATCCCGTCAACTGTTCTCCCTGCTCGAGCGCGATATCCGTGATCTGTCCCGGTGCTGCGTAAACCTGATAGAGCGCCCCGGGACTGTAGGCGTAGATTTGCGCCGCGTTGAAATACCCCCGCTTGCGCGGTTCGACCCGGGCTGCGCTATTTGCTGTTTCAACCCGGCTCACGGGTTCAGCATCTTCCTTCCCTCCCGACTTGCCGCCGAGAGCCGGCTTCCAGAGGGGTGGAACGTGAAGCGGTCGCGATTTGTCGTCGAGAGCCACCGGCGTCGCCGGTAACGGAGGCACTTCAGCGTCATAGGTGATCTCCGGCGGTATATAAGTCGCGCACCCGCCGAGCACCGATGAACAGAGCAAGAGCACGGACAGAAGCGCTCGCTTTGAGCCCACGAACTCGGACCGAGGCGGCTTGCTGCGCGGGAGGGAACGCTTCGAATGAACGTCAAATGGCGTCTTGGTCACTGACTCAACTCCTTTGACCAGTTGATGGCGCGGACATAGACGCCAAGGGGATTCTTGCGCAGTCGTTCGGCATCGCGGGGTGTCTCGATCACGATCGAGAGAATCGCGGTCCACCGCTCAGTCGAGCTTAGCGAGCCGTTGTCGTAGACGCGCTGGGTCCACGCGACGCGAAAACTTTCCGACGACGCGCGAATAACGCTCGATACCTCGACGGAGATTTGCGCCTTACCCAGATTGGCAAAGGGGTTATTGTTGCGCGCGTAGTCGTTGAGCGCAGCAGCGCCGCGGTCGGTCGTAAAATCATACGCCCGCAGCCAGTTTTGGCGCAGGACGATGCCGTCGGCCGGCAGACCTCTGACATCCTCGATAAAGCGCGCCAGATGGTAGGCGATCTGCGCATCAGTGGGTTGATAGTCGAAGTTAGCCGGCGCGACCCTTTGGGCCTTGCCGAGTTGATCGACCTCGACCACCCACGGCGTGATTGATCCCTGGCTCGATTGCCAGATGAGGCCTGCAGCGAGACCGGCCGACAGCATGAGGCAACCAAAGGCCATCAGCCGCCAGTTTTTGGCTTGGACGCGTGCTGATCCAATACGTTCGTCCCAAACCTGCGCTGCTTTCTGATACGGTGTAACCGGCTCGGGCATACGCCCGTAGTGAACGGATGGTCGCTTGAACATTGATGGTTGCCCCTGAGATAAAGTGAACGGCTTCAAGTGGTGCGGTGTCTGGGTTTGAGGCGCTGTCGAGCAGCGGGTGGCGAAAGCGCGATGGCCGCGTGTCAGCGCTCTCCTTCAGACAAATCGACGGAGGAGCCGCTGCCACCATGATCGCCCGAGCGAACGGCCTGGCTAGCGGCCGAGGCACCATGCCGAATAGTCTCGGCGCGCTTCATGCGTCGCGCCCAATCGGGCTGCCCTTCGGCCGAAGTGTTCGCGGTCTGCGCACCGGCTTCCCCACCTCCACCGAGCGCAGCCGCTGCGCGACGCAACGGGCTCATGGCGGCGGAGGCACCAGCCTCCGCAACGCCAGCCACGCCTCCGCTTCGATAGGCAGCGGACGCACCGCTCAAGACGGCACCCCCACCGCGCGCGGCACCTGCAATCGCACCACCGGCGAGACCGGCACCGCCGGCGGCAAGGCCTGCGCCCGCCGCAACGATGCCGCCGGCAGCAAGACCTGTTCCGATCGTGGCACCGGCGCCGAGTTGCGGTCCGCCCGACACCAGGCCATTTGCAATACCAGGACCAAAGATGCCGAGGCCCAGCAACGCGAGCGCCGCGAGCACTAACGTCATCGCGTCTTCGATGGTCGGTTGGGCGCTGCCGAAGCCTGCGGTGAACTGCGAAAACAGGGTCGAGCCGATCCCAACGATGACAGCCAGGACCAGGATCTTGATCCCTGAAGAGATAACATTGCCCAAGACCCGCTCGGCCGCGAAGGCCGTCTTACCAAACAAGCCAAAGGGAATGAGCACGAAGCCGGCCAGTGTCGTGAGCTTGAACTCGATCAGGGTGACGAAGAGCTGGATCGCCAAAATGAAGAAGGCGAGCAGCACCACGACCCAGGCGAACAGGAGAACGACGATCTGAACGAAATTCTCGAAGAAACTGATGTAGCCCATCAGGCTGGAGATCGAATCGAGCAGCGGTCGGCCAGCGTCGAGTCCGACTTGAGCGATCTTTCCAGGTCGCAGGAAATCGGATGCAGACAGGCTTGCACCCGATGCTTTCAACCCAACCCCCGCAAAGCTCTCGAAGACGATACGCGCCAGGCCGTTCCAGTTACCGATCAGGTAGGCAAAGACGCCGACAAAGAGCGTCTTCTTGACGAGGCGCGCGATGATGTCTTCGTCCGGCCCCCAACTCCAGAACAACGCAGCAAGCGTGATGTCGATCGCCGCAAGGGTCGCAGCGAGATACCCGACGTCGCTACCGAGCAATCCGAAGCCGTTGTCGATATAACGCGTGAACGTTTCCAGAAACTGGTCAATGATCCCCGTACCCGTCATGGCTTGCTCGCCTCAGGTGTCGCCGGTTGCGGATAGCCTTGCGGGATCCGGCTCTGGTCTTTTGGGCCGGGTGCCAAACCTGCGGAATCATCTCGGCCAGGATCTGTGGGACCGTTCTTGCCGAAGAAGCGTCGCCGGTTTTCGGCCCAAACGCCCTTGCAATGGCGATATCCCGCTGTTTCATCCGGAGTGACGCCGCGGCAGCGCGCGAGGTCAGAGTTGGTTGCATCAGTCGTCTGCTCCGCCTTCGGCGGCGGCGGAGAACCGTCTCCGCCACGAAGCTGAATCGTGCAGGCCGCGACGGCCACTAGGCCGATAGTCGTAAGCAGCGACAGCGCCTTGAACGCTCTTACGTCGGTCATCAGTGGAACATCTGCACATTGGAGGATTGATAGCCCTGTCCTGGTGTCAGGAAACGCCTGAGCTGCTCTCGCCCCTGATCCTGAGCCGAGGCGCGCTGAGCCGCTTCGAGGCTCTGCGCCCTGCCCTGCGCCGCCGCGGCCGCTGTGAGATCAGCAAGTTGTTGCGCTTGAAGCGCGAGGATCTGGTTGCCGGCCTGAGTAGCCTGCAAGGCGCCACTGGCACTCTGGCTCGAAGTTACGAGTGCGGACGTCTGGATACGATTGGTGTCGAGGTTGCCAACGATGCCGGCCTGGACGCGAAGCGCGTCCTGCGTTGCCGAGTAAGTATTTTGCCAGCGCGATTGAGCGTTGGAGATCAGTAACTGGTTCGACTGGCTGCCGGTCGCCGGCCCGTAGCTGGTCGAGAAGGCACGATCGATTTGCTGCACGTCGTATGCGATGCGCTGGGCCTGGGACAGCAATTGCTGGGTGCGCTGGATCGAAGATTGCAGTTGCTGCAACGATGAATACGGCAGGTTTGCCAGATTCCTTGCCTGATTGATCAGCATCTGTGCCTCGTTCTGCAACGAGGTGATCTGATTATTAATCTGCTGGAGTTCCCGCGCGGCCGTCAGGACATTCTGGACGTAGTTGGTGGGATCAAAGACGATCAGCGCCCGTGCGGGCAGCGTAACGCCGAGCAGCAGCGCGAAGGCGGCCGTGGTCGCCAATAGGCCAAGAGGTCTCATAGCGATTTCTCCAGATTGACGAGATTCGGGATCAGATCTATCGCCCAGGCGACGCCACGGTGCTGGAGCCAGGCAGGTACAAAGTCGTCGGATCCATGTTCGGCGATGAGCTGCGTGATGGCAGCCTGGTCTGTCTTGGAAGAGGCCGCGGTGAATGCGAGCGCAACCTCGCCAAGGCCAAGTTCGAACATCCGGTTGCCGCGACGAGACTGGCAATAGTAGTCGCGCTTTGGCGTTGCCCGGCTCAGAAGCTCGATCTGGCGGTCATTGAGGCCGAAGCGGCGGTAGATGGCAGTGATCTGCGGTTCGATCGCCCGTTCGTTCGGCAGTAACAATCGGGTTGGGCAGCTTTCGATGATAGCCGGCGCAATCGCAGAGCCATCAATGTCCGAAAGCGACTGGGTGGCGAAGATGACCGACGCGTTCTTCTTCCGAAGCGTCTTCAGCCATTCCCGGAGTTGGCCCGCAAAATCCTCGTCATCGAGGGCAAGCCAACCCTCGTCGACAATCAGGAGTGTCGGCCGGCCATCGAGACGATCAGCAATACGATGGAAGAGGTACGCCAGCACGGCCGGCGCAGCGCTCGTTCCGATCAAGCCTTCGGTCTCAAACGCCTGGATCGAGGCCTCGCCAAGGCGCTCGAATTCAGCATCAAGCAAGCGCCCGGAAGGTCCGCCCAGGCAATAAGGTTGCAAGGCGCGTTTCAAGGAGTTCGATTGGAGCAGGACTGAAAGGCCCGTTAGGGTGCGCTCCTCCCTCGGCGCCGAGGCGAGAGACGTCAGCGCCGACCACAGATGATCCTTGACCTCCGGGGTGATCTCGACCTTTTCCCGTGCCAGGATCGCGCCGATCCATTCCGTGGCCCAACCGCGCTCGGAAGGATCGTCGATCCAGGCCAACGGCTGCAACGCGACGGGCTGGTCGCCTCCGTCGGACAATGCGCCACCGAGATCATGCCAGTCACCGCCCATGGCAAGGGCGGCCGCCCGAATCGAACCACCGAAGTCAAACGCAAAGACCTGAGAGTTCGGATAACGCCTGAACTGTAGCGCCATCAGCGCGAGCAGCACTGACTTGCCAGCGCCTGTCGGTCCCACCACAAGGGTATGGCCGACGTCACCGACGTGGAGCGAGAATCGGAACGGCGTTGATCCCTCGGTCTTGCCGAACAGAAGTGGCGGCCCCTTAAAGTGGAGGTCCCTCGCCTCACCGGCCCAAACGGCCGACATCGGAATCATATGGGCGAGGTTGAGAGTTGAGATCGGCGGCTGCCGCACGTTGGCGTAGACGTGCCCCGGCAGACTGCCGAGCCAGGCTTCGACGGCGTTCACCGTCTCGATCATGCAGGTGAAATCGCGGCCCTGGATGACCTTCTCGACCAGCCTCAGCTTTTCATCGGCAGCATTGGGATCGCGATCCCAGACGGTAATGGTTGCCGTGACAAAGGCTTGTCCGATCTGATCGGACCCCAGTTCCTGCAACGCCGCGTCGGCATCAAGCGCCTTGTTGTGGGCGTCGGTATCGAGCAGCGTCGACGCCTCGTTCGTCATGACCTCTTTGAGGATGGCGCCGATGGATTTCCGCTTGGCAAACCACTGCCGACGAATCTTGGTCAGCAGCTTGGTGGCATCGGTCTTGTCGAGCATGATCGCTCGGGTCGACCAACGATAAGAGAATGGCAGACGATTCAGATCATCCAGGATCCCCGGGGTCGTCGCGCCCGGAAAGCCGACAATCGTCAGAACTCGCAGGTTGGCTGCCCCCAGCATCGGCTCAAGCCCGCCGGTCAGGGGCTGGTCCGCCAACAGCGCATCGATGTACATCGGAATTTCGGGCACGCGAACGCGGTGACGCTTGGTCGAGATCGTCGAGTGCAGGTAGGCCAGCGTGTCCTGATCGTCGAGCCAAGTGCATTCCGGCATGAACCCTTCAACGAGCTGAAGCACACGATTGGTCTGGTCGATAAACCCGCGGAGGACCTCGCGCGCGTCCGCTCCAACGGTCCGATCGCGTCCCTCGTAGAGCAGTTGCTCTGCCCTGGCGGCCCCTTCCTCTGGAGGCAGGTAGAGGAAGGTCAGGAAGTAGCTGGACTCATAATGGGCACCCGCCTCCTCGAACTGAGCCCTGCGTTCCGCGTCAACCAGCGCAGACGCGACATCCGGAAAGGAGCTAGGCGGGTAGGTCCCCGCAAAGTGACGCTGCGCCTCGACGAATACGGCCCAGCCGGATCCAAGGCGACGCATTGCGTTGTTCAAACGACCGGCGACACCGACGAGTTCGGCCGACACTGCGCTATCGAGGTCGGGTCCCCGGAACTTTGCTGTCCGCTGGAACGAACCGTCCTTGTTCAGGATGATTCCCTCGTCGACGAGAGCTGCCCAGGGCAGGAAGTCGGCGAGACGCGCGTTGGAATGACGATATTCGGCAAGATTCATCATGACAGAGGGCTCAGGTGTTGAGATGTGCGGGAATGCGCAGATGTCGGCGCACCACATCGACAAAGGCGGGATCGCGCTTGGCGGCCCAGACAGCGGCCACGTGGCCGATGAACCAGAGGACAAGCCCCGCAATCCACAACCGAAGTCCGAGCCCCAGGGCTGCCGCGAGCGTGCCGTTGACGATCGCAACCGACCGCGGCGCGCCGCCCATCAGGAGTGGCTCAGTGAGCGCGCGATGAACAGGCACAACAAAGCCTGTGACAGGTTCATCCATCAGATCACCACGCCACCGCCGAAGGAGAAGAACGACAAGAAGAAGCTTGACGCCGCAAACGCGATCGACAGACCGAACACGATCTGGATCAGTCTGCGGAAACCGCCGGAGGAATCCCCGAATGCGAGCGTTAGGCCGGTCACGACGATGATGATGACCGCGATGATCTTTGCGACCGGCCCCTCGACTGACTGCAAGATCTGATTGAGCGGCTGCTCCCACGGCATGTTCGAGCCAGCCGCCCATGCGGGCTGAACTGCCAAAAACATGGTGCCGTAGGCGGCCAACGATGTACCTCGAAGAAAGCGAAATTGCTGACGCATGTCAGTCTCCTGCTGTTGAAAGGCTGTAGTCACCGGTGGCACCCAGCCCTGAGACGGCGGCGAGCTCAGCGAGGCGGCGGTCAGCGCCGCGTCCCACCAGCACGGCGACGAGGTTGATGGTCTCGGCGATCAGGGCGCGCGGAACCGTGATGACGGCTTCCTGGATGAGCTGCTCGAGCCGGCGCAGCGCGCCGAGCGCAGTGCCAGCATGGATGGTACCGATGCCGCCGGGATGGCCGGTGCCCCAGGCCTTGAGGAGATCGAGTGCTTCGGCACCTCGGACTTCGCCGATCGGGATCCGGTCAGGACGCAGTCGGAGGGACGAGCGGACGAGATCCGACAGCGTCGCCACGCCGTCCTTGGTCCGCAGCGCAACGAGATTGGGCGCCCTGCACTGCAACTCGCGGGTGTCCTCGATCAGCACGACGCGATCGGAGGTCTTCGCCACCTCGGCCAGAAGCGCATTCGTCAACGTGGTCTTGCCCGTCGATGTCCCGCCAGCGACAAGGATGTTCTTCCGTGCGGCGACCGCGTCCTGCAGGGTCTTGGCCTGCTCCGAGGTCATGATCCCCCTGGAGACGTAGTCGTCGAGCGTAAACACGGCTACGGCAGGTTTGCGGATCGCAAAGGCCGGTGCCGCAACGACCGGAGGCAACAGACCTTCGAAGCGCTCGCCGGTCCCAGGCAATTCGGCCGAAACCCGCGGCGAGCCGGCATGCACCTCCACACCTACGTGGTGCGCTACCAGACGAACAATGCGCTCGCCGTCCGCCGCCGACAGAGTTTCGCCTGTGTCTATCAGGCCATCCGACAACCGGTCGATCCACAACCGCCCATCTGGATTGAGCATCACCTCGATGATCGCATCGTCTTCGAGATAGCCGGCAATCGCAGAGCCAAGCGCGCTGCGCAGCATTCGCGCGCCGCGCGAACTCGCTTCCGATTGAATGGAATGGATTGCCACCGTTCGCCCCACCGAATGAGGACGCCCAACGAGCGTCCTCAGATGGGGATGATTAGAAAAGGCACCGATGGACTTGGCGCAACAAGCGCTTTCGGTGATCGTAGGCTGGCGTAGAAAAAGGAAGATTGAGAACTGTACTTGACGCCTACTTAATCGTATCCGCTCGCCGCGAGTTGCCGCTCACCACTCCGCATCGTCATCCGCGGGCAGGAGGATCACCGAATTCTCATAGAGACCGACTGACTCGACGGCGTTGGAAACAGAAGCCGGCATGAAGAAAGGGATTGAGCTCATCCATGAAACGACGGATCGCCGCCAAGGCAGCGCGAACCAGATCAACGCAGCGATCTGCAATGCCATGTTGAGACCGAACGCGACTTGATAGGCCATGACGGGCCTATGGCCATCGTTGGTGGACCATTGCTCCAGGATCAGACCTGTCGCGCATTGGGCCAGAAATGCCCAACCAAAGTGCAAGACGTTCAAGGCGCCATTGGCACGACCGGCAAGCTCCGGCGGAAAGTAATCCGCTATCACCGCGAAGCTCACCACGGTTGCCGTTCCGACAATTGCTACAACTGACCAGGGCAAGATGGATGGCAGAGGCGCTCGCAGGATCAAGGCCAACTCGGCTGCGATAAATAGCACTGCAACCATCGCTAATATCGTCTCCGCCCCGATTCCTCTTCGTTTGATGTAATGGACCATCATACCGAACAACCAGGCACCACCGCTCAATACGACAGACATTAAGAACAGCTGTCGGACGAGACTTGCGCGATCAAACCCCTCTACGTCGGTCAGCCACGGCGATGCCCACAACCCCTGCAGGGACCAAGCTGATCCGGTTCTTCCGCACATTTGGTGCATCGAGAGCAAGGTCGATTTCAGGCGGCCAGAAGCACGCGTCGACGCAGTAGCGGGTAGCTTGCCCGGCCATACATCTGTCGTTTGATGGCTTTGATCCTGCTGATCTGGCCTTCGACAGGACTGGTTGTCCAGGACGTGGTTATTGCTGCGCGGACGGCGTCGACGTCGCGCGCGATGCCGTTGGCGAAGCTCTTGAGCTCGCTGTTGGCTGCTTGTGCGATCCACTCATCGAGCTCGGCGATGTCGCCGCCGCCGAGAAGGGACACAAACCGCTTCGCCAGCTCGGCTGCCGTGGCGAGTTCCGGCGCTTGCGCAAACAGGTGGCCGAGAAACAGCTTGGCTTCAGCATCGATCTGATCCAGATTCTGGCTCAAATACCAAGCACAGCGACGACGTGTAGGAGCTTTCCAGGTCGGGGGCGGTTGTGCTGCTCCTTCCGGGGCTTCACGTTCACGCCTGTTCGCAGCCCATCGCGCTATCGTCACGCGACTTCCGGTGTAACCCTGCTGCCGAAGCTCGCGCCAAAGCTGTTGACCCACCCGGCTGCCTGAGGCCCAGCGCGCTTCAAGGCATGCCTCGAAGGGCGCGAGAAGGTGCGAGGGTCTATGAGGACGCGAATGCTCTGGCTCGCCGCCGGCGGCGAGCCAGCGCTGGACAGTGCGCCTGTCGACACCGAGCTGTTTGCCGATGCCGGATGTCGGACAACCTTGCGCGCGGAGGCGACAAATTTCGTCCCAACGTTCGCGTCGCGCAGCTCGTCTATCCGCTCGCAATTGTGCAAGGCCTGGTGCTGCGGAGGCGCCGGTTATCGGTCTTTTTGCGGCTGCCATGATTTGCACCGCTGCGGCTAGGTTGTGACGATGGCGACCGACAGCATGACGTAAGGCATCCCCCAAGCTGTTAAGTAAGTGCCATCGGTCCGCGACCTGAACTGCGTTGGGCGCACCACAGCGGGCGCCGTCAGCATAAAGACCCGCACGATCACGGGCCACAATCTTGATCCCCGGCCAGCTCTTCAGCCAGCGAGCAACACTGTCGGCGTTACGATCCGGAAGCAGATCAAGCACGCAATTGCGTTCCAGATCGCAGATAATCGTTCCATATCGCTGGCCACGACGCCAAGCCCAATCGTCGATGCCGACGACAGTCGGAGCAGCAAAATCCGGTAAGGGGGCCGAGTGAACCATCCGGAGCACGGTGTCGCCGCTAACCGGCATGGCGAGTTTGTGCGATAGGCGCGAGCCGGGCTCTCCGCCCACAGCAAGGCCGATCGCCAATTGGCTCTCGCCGAGACGGATTGTTCGTCTCGCTCTCGGCCGTACTGTCGTTGGTAGCCGCTCGGTAAATATTCGGCGCAGGCATCTGGGGTTCGCGCATCGAAACCGTCGCGCCTGAAGACGGATTTCGACCACCTGACCCTGCCATGGCAGATCGGCCAACCGTCGCGTGTAATGACTGTGGACCCGACGAGTTTGGTAGCTGCAACAGGGACAGAGCGAGACCGCTGCCTTCGGTCGAGCCACGAGCACCACCCTATCGGCCTGGGGTAGTATCTGGACAATCAAAAGCTCGGGGGAAATCAGCGAGCGGAAGGCTTGGAGCAAGGCGAATCACGGCGTCGACTGCGATTCCGACCTTATGCCCTTATTCGCACCGTCCGTGAATCCCACACCCTGCACCAAATGTGCGGAAGAACCGCTGATCCAACGCAAGTCGCCGACAACGGGGCTATGCGCCAGAAGCGTCGGTCGCCAAAAACGGAGCCAAGGGTGGCGCGCCTTGTTGATGGCACAATGCCTCGTTCGGGCACCACGACATAGATGAGAATGGCCGTCGCACCGGTGGCGGCCGCCAGGATCTCAAAGAGCTGCCGCCACTCCATCCAAGCGAGTAGGTATTCGACCGGAGCTGTAGCAGTCACCGCTCCTAGCGATCCCAGCATGATCATGTAGCCGTTAAGCAAGGCAACTCGTTCCCTGGGGAACCAAAGGATGATGGACTTCAGACCTGCCGTCAGCGCCGCCGCCACGCCAAGCCCGATCATTGCACGCGCGATCAAAAGTGGCCCGAAGCCGGTCGATACCGCGAACAGTCCGGCGCCCCCTGCTGCGAGCAAGAGCAGAGCACTCTGGACGCGACGCGGTCCAAATCGATCCAACAATATGCCGACGGGGATCTGAGCCGCCGCGAATACCAGGAAATAGACTGACGTAAGCAACCCGAGGTCGGCAGTCCCGAGCCCGGTATCCGAACTGAGATGACTTGCGATCAAAGCGTTGATCGTTCGAAACAGATACGAAAGATAGTATCCAGCAGCAAACGGCAGAAAAACGCGCGCGATGAGACGCCATGTCCCGGAAATTTGCATGCTGGCCCTCTTGCTGTCAGCTCGTGCGAGCCGATAGCGCGTCCAGCTTTTTGTCAGTTCGGCCAAATCGCTGCGGTCGTAGGCTGGCGTAGAAAAAGAAGGTCAGGCGCGATGGCCCATCCAGGACGCTCGATCAGGATTCGTCGGCCGGTTCCTGACGGCGGATATCTTCCGGAATCTCGCGCAGAAAGCTTTGCCCCTTTTGCAAGCGGCGCCCGAGCGCCTCGACAAATCCGTCAAACCGCTCCCGGCCCTTTGCCTGCGCGGCCGCCTGAGCATCGTTGGGCAACGGTGGCGTGATCGTCAGCCAGAAACGAATGAAGAGAGCCAAGGTCTCGGCCGTCAGACCAACGTCACGCTCCAGCCTCTGCATCTGACGCGACAGCCGATCGAGGCGCCGGGCGAACGCCGCCTCCCGTCTGTCCGCGCCATCCGGTGAGAGAAACGAGGCGACTGCCGCTTCCACGATCGCAGAGCGGGAAAGCTTCTTGCGATCGGCAAGGTCCGAGATCTGCTTTAGAAGCTCTGGCGGGAAATAGACATTCATCCGGTCGCGCATATTGCCTCAGAGCTCCATACCGTCATTCGGGTCCAGGGCGACTTGACGGGCAACACCGCGCATCTGTTGGCGTATGAGCCGGGACTGACGGACCGCATCCTCGTCATCATCTAGAACGGCAGCGAATTCTTCTGCAGGCGTCGGTTCGGTCGTCTCCTTGGCGATCGCGACGTGGTCAGGGAGTTCGGGCTCGCGGCGCAGGCCACTGTTCGCCGTGTCTTCCTCTCCTTGCTCCTTGTCGGTTGGAGGCCCCGCCGGCTTCAGCGGTCCGAGCGCTGACCATCCGTCCGTTCGCGACGATCGGCCGGCCGTCGCCGGATCAGGCGGCGGCAAAACCCGCTCGGTGAACCGCCGATCCTCGTAGTAGCGGACCTTCTTCGCTCGGATCGGCGCCGTTCCTGCCACCATGACGATCTCGTCCATCGGCGGGAGCTGCATGACTTCGCCCGGGGTAAGTAGCGGCCTCGCGGTCTCCTGCCGTGAGACCATCAGGTGCCCCAGCCATGGGTTCAGCCTGTGCCCGGCATAATTCTTCATCGCGCGCATCTCCGTCGCCGTACCCAGCGCATCCGATACGCGCTTGGCGGTCCGCTCGTCGTTGGTCGCAAAGCTGACGCGGACGTGACAGTTGTCGAGGATCGCATTGTTGGGCCCGTAGGCCTTCTCGATCTGATTGAGCGACTGCGCGATCAAGAAACTCTTGATGCCGTAGCCGGCCATGAAGGCGAGCGCGGACTCGAAGAAATCAAGCCGCCCAAGAGCTGGGAACTCGTCGAGCATCATCAGGACTCGATGCCGGCGATCGCGAGCGTGCAGATCTTCAGTCAGGCGCCGGCCAATCTGGTTCAGCACCAGACGGATCAGCGGCTTGGTCCGAGAGATATCCGACGGCGGCACCACGAGGTAAAGCGTCGTCGGACGGCGGTCCGCGGTCAGGTCGGCGATCCGCCAGTCGCAGCGACAGGTCACATGGGCCACGACAGGATCTCGGTACAGCCCGAGGAACGACATCGCAGTGGACAGGACGCCGGAACGTTCATTCTCGGATTTGTTGAGGAGCTCGCGCGCGGTCGAGGCGACCACGGAATGAGCGCCCTGCTCGCCAAGGTGCCGTGTAGTCATCATCGCCTTCAGCGTCGCCTCGATCGGCCGCTTCGGGTCGGACAGGAAAGCCGCGACCCCAGCCAAGGTCTTGTCCGCCTCGGCATAGAGGACATGGAGGATGGCGCCGACCAGGAGGGAATGACTGGTCTTCTCCCAATGGTTCCGCTTGTCGAGGGAGCCTTCGGGGTCGACCAGGACGTCGGCGACGTTCTGGACGTCGCGAACCTCCCATTCCCCGCGCCGGACCTCGATCAGCGGATTGTAAGCTGAGGACTTTGGGTTGGTCGGGTCGAACAGCAGGACGCGGCCATGACGAGAGCGAAAGCCGGCCGTCAGTTGCCAGTTCTCACCCTTGATGTCATGCACGATGGCCGAGCCCGGCCAAGCCAGTAACGAAGGAACGACGAGGCCAACACCCTTGCCCGAGCGCGTGGGTGCAAAACACAACACGTGCTCCGGTCCGTCATGGCGGAGGTAGTCGCGGTCGAGCTTGCCCAGCACCACACCATCCGGACCGAGAAGTCCGGCTGCTCGAACTTCTTCCGCACCAGCCCAGCGCGCCGAACCATAGGTCTCGACATTCTTGGCTTCCCGCGCCCGCCACACCGACATGCCGATCGCCACTGCGATCGAAACGAAGGTCCCGGACGCCGCGATGAAGGCACCCTCGACGAAGACTTCTGGCGCATAGGCGTCGTAGACGAACCACCACCAGAAGAAGACTGGCGGGTAATAGATCTTAAAGCCCAACAGTTCGAACCAGGGCCGCCCAAGCTCCGGTTGCCAGGCGAGCCGCCAGGCTGTCCATTCCGTTGCTCCCCAGATGGCGAGCAAAACGATCAGGCCGACGACGATTATCTGTCCCCACAGGATTTTGGTTCCGGACATCCCGAACACCCTTCCGCAACTGGTTTGGTAAGATTGCTAGAGACCGAGGCCGCGCTTCCGACCAAAGCCCCATTCGATGCCGCCGCCGTCCTTCACGACGCCGGTGACGTGTTGGCCGAGTTTCTTTTCGAGTTCGCGCGACCACGGCACGAGCTGGAAGCCGAGCCCATTATCGATCATGGCGAAACGCCCCGAGGTGAGCGTCAGCCGCTGGCGATACGTGCCCGCCACATGCTCCCCCGATTCAGCCTTCACTTGAGGCAACCCGGTCTCCATCGAGACTCTTGCGGCCACCTCGTCCAGTTCACGCCGGCGCAACGTGTCCAGGAGGTCACGCTGCAGAATGATGCGCTGGCCCTGCCGCCGCGCCAGGCCCTCCTGAACCAGATGCTCAGTACGGGCTTCCATGGCGTCGCGGGTCTCGCGGCCGAATCCGCCCATGGCGAGCGGCATAGGGGCGCGTTCGACCAGCCTGTGATCGAGCCAAGTGGCCCCCTTTGCTGCGATCTGGCCACCCAGATCGAGATCGGAACGACTCGCGAGCACCAGTGTGGGGCGCGGCTCGCCAGCTTGACCGAAGCGCCGGACTTCGACGATTCCGCCGATCGGCGGTGCGTGCTCGAAAGCCTCCAGCCCTCGGAAGCGCACATGGTGCGCGCGTCCGTCTGTTCCGTCGATCAGGGCGTAGGCCTCGCCTGTCAGTTCGTCGTGCAATCCCCGGTCGACCAGACGTCCAACAATTTGGGATGTCGGCTGTTCACCTTCGATGACGTAGTCGGCAACGCCGCGCGCTTCCCCGCGCTCGGTGAAGGCGCGGTGCATGGTCTTGATGATGTCGCCGCGCATCCCGAGGTCGCGCAAGCTGCGCTCGGCTTCGAGCCCGATCATCCACTGCCCAGGCGTGGCGGATGCGGCAAGGCCCATCTTCTCCAGATGTTGAAGTCGACCGACCATCAGGCGCCTGATCTCGGGATCGGCCTTGCCGGAATTCTCCGGACGCAGATCGATAGTGCCGGTCTCGTCGGCCGCCAGCCGGATCTCGCGATCGAGGCGCGTCCATCGTTCCGCCGTGACTTCCCGCTCCAGCGAATTGCGGATCTCGTGCTCCGCTTTTGGACCGAGTTCAATGGCAATCAGCTCTTCGGCGCGCGAGCGCAGGCCCTGGCTGATGTATTCGCGGGAGATCACGAGATCAGCCCCTTCCTGGTCTACCCCCCGAACGAGAAGATGGACGTGAGGGTTGTCGGTGTTCCAATGATCGACGGCCACCCAATCGAGCCGCGTGCCGAGATCGGTTTCCATCTGCCTGGCGAGGTCGCGGGTGAAAGCCCCAAGGTCGGTCATATCGCCGGCGTCCTCCGGCGATATGATGAACCGGAAATGATGGCGGTCGTCCTCGCACCGATCCGCAAAAGCCGAGCTATCGGCGCGGTCGATGCTGGCATCGAACATCTCGGCCCTCGCGCCGCCCCTGGTGACACCATCGCGCTTCAAGTATGAGAGATGGGCGGTCAGTGGTGCGGAGCGGAAGGCTCGTCCCCTGTGCCGGACAACACGCGCCTTCACCACAACGCGCCGTGTCGGACTGAACAACCGGCTGCGACTAAAGGCGAGCCGGCCGCGGCCAAACGTCGAGCGCCCATAGGCCGCAGCACGCCTGCCAGCTGCGGCCTGCCCCGAGGTGTGTCCCGATTTCTTCGCGGCGCGCAGCACCTGGTTGATGAAGCTCTTTTGCTTCGGCGCGCGGGTACTGCGGATGCGCCCAGGCCGAACGCGCAGGTCGCTGTCGCGCATGCTCACGAAAGGGCCTCCCAGGCATCAAAAGCACGCACGGTGCCGAAAACGCCTTTGATTGCATTCGCCAAAATGCAAGGCGCGGCACGCGCCCCGACCGACCAGCACGCCGGAACCCAAGCCATGCCAATGGCTTGCGGTTCGACCGGCGAGCCCCTTTTATCTCGCCGTCCTACCGTCGTGGTCTCCCGGTCGCCGGTTCCCGAAAGAGTCGCCGCGACCTGGCAACCAACTCGCGAAGCCTCCACTGCTTCCGAGCGCTTGCGATAGCGATCGTTACCCGAAGGGCCGAGACACCCGAAGGGTGGCTCGGTGAGGAGCGAAGCGACGAGTAGAGCGCGGGCCGAAGGCATCGCCCATACGCCATCAGCACGTACCACTTGCTCGGTGAAGCACGCCAAGGTTTGCGAACCCGCAACCTTGGTCATTGCAATGCTCCCGAATCCGATCGAGGGACGAACATGACAATTGGCCGGGGAACCATGTGCGAAACATCGGGCGCCGAGATTGCGGTCGTGACACCGCTCGACGGCATGAGCGCCAGCAACCGATCGTGCGTTTTCATTAGATCGGATCGCGTGACGAATAGCGTGGCAGTTGCTGATGACTGTCCGCTGGACGTCCACCTCGGCGGCAGTTCGATGGCAAGTAGATTTGCAAGCTTTGCGACGTATGCTCGCGTCTCGTCTGGCAGAGAGCCGCCTGCGAGATGCTCTTCATAGCGAGATGGTCCCGCGTTGTACGCGGCAAACACGCCGGGCGAGCCATACCGATCGAGCAGTTCGCGCAAGTAGGCCGTGCCGGCAAGAATGTTGTCGTGCGGGTCGTAGGGATCGTTCCCGAGATTGTAGCGCTCGCGAAGTTCCGCCCAAGTCGCCGGCATGATTTGCATCAGGCCCATTGCGCCTCTGGGCGACTTGGCGTGCACGTCTCCAGCGCTTTCGATGTTAATGACCGAACCGATCCAGTTCATCGGAATTGCAAAGCGCTTCGAGGCTTCGTCGACGAAAGCAGAGAACGGGTTGCTTGCCCGAGCAACCGCTTGAGCCGACGCCGACCCGCTCTCCGCTAGAGCAGCACTGTCCGACGCAGCGAAAATAAGCAGCAGCGACACGACAGCCCAAACACGCACGCCCGACCGAGCCAAGCATGCCGTCGTGCTCGCGCCCGTCCAGGGTAAAGCCGCTTCGCGCCGGCCATGCGGCCGCCCTGGACTGCCGCGGCGCGCGTCGGCCCTGCAAGCGTTGGTCGGGACGGAGGAATGGTCCCGCGATCGATCGAACAGAGGAATGGCGGGGTAAGAGCGTGGAACACGCACGATCACTCCTCCCACGTCCACACGGGCAGCGCACGGCCGATCACTGCCGACGCCGGCAAGAATCCAAAATATCGGCCATCAAGAGAGTCGTGAGACTGCCAGTTCATGAGAAAGAGCTCGCCGTCTCCGACGACGCGGCAGCCCTGCCATTTCGGCAGCGGCCTGCCTCGTCTGTCGTGATCCTTTGCCTCGCCCACCGCAACGTCGTCGACCGAAATCGTGAGGCCGCTCCTGCAAACCGTCTGCCCCGGCAGCGCCAAGACTCGCTTGAGCATAGGAACGCCGACGGGCAAATAACCGTTAAGGTCGAGGAAAGTCGCGAGCGGCTCCGGCGGCTGCACGGCGACCAATTCAGTGACTTGGAATTGGTCCGCCGGTCGCAGCCGGTAGAGACCGATCGGCACGCTCGCGGATGCGTTCCAGATGTAAAGCGGAAGCGGCTCCATGACGATCGTCGCGATGAGCCCAGCCGCGACCCCAATCGTCGCGGCCAGCATCCTTAGGCGGCCCCTCATCGCATCACCTTTTTGCGATGAAGCCAGGCCTGATGGCGCGCTTTCGTATACGGGCGCGGGTTTTCGTTGACGGACAGGCGGTTATGAACGTGATGCCAGTGATCGGGCGCGACATCAGCCGGATCGATGTCGAGCGCCTCAACGGCATCGATCATCTCCAGCACGCGCTCGACCTTCGGCCAGCCTGCCAGACGCAGCAAAATCTCTCCGCCGGGTGTCACATAAGGGACGGTCGAGCAGCGCTGTCCCGGAGCGACCGCGCGCAAGATGTCGATCCGCGAAATGATCGTCCCAAAGTCGTTGGAGGTCCATCGGACGAAGGCAAAGATGCTGCCGGGCGCAAATGACAGGACGCGGCGATGGCGATCAAGCTTTCGTTCCTTGACGATACGACCGAACCGAATCCGGTTTTCGATGCGCTTCTCGAGCCACAGCACTTCCACTTCGGTGAGATCGCTCATGCAGCCGCTCCCTGAATCTCGAGCTGGGGGCCACGCGCTTTGGGAGCGGTGAAGTGCGTGTGCGGTCTGTGAAGGTCAGCATGAGCGGCGGCCCGGCGTTGCCGGTCACGCGTCATGCAAGTTGCGGTCTGGTCCGTTAGAAGAAATCCGAAGGATTTCTGGTTAGTAAAGTTAGTGCGACTGGAAAGCTCGGAGAAACAAGCCCTTAAGTTCAATTCCGGTCCCCGATAGCACGAGGATCGGGTCCCCGATAGCACGAGGGTTGCGGTCCTCGATAGCACGAGCTGATTCACAGGCTGTCCTCCGAATTTGGAATGAGACCGCGCCGGCGCAAGCGGGCCGTTAAGGGATCAACAGGCGTGGGTGAGAAGTTCAGTCGCTCGGTGCCATCAGGATCGCGCGTGAGCACGAGTTGGTAGCCGGGCAATGTCTGGCGCTGGACAATCTGGCGTATGTCGTACGCAAAATGCTTGAGCGGCGAGAGGATGCCCGACTTGGCATGGAGGTGCACAAGGTCGAAGCTCCAGCCGGAGTCCTGCCGACCGCCGTGCTTGCGCACAAGACGATAAAGCCACCGCTCAAGTCCGCCCGTCAGCTCGAAATAAGCACGGTCGATGGTCAGCACGAGCGCGTCGTCGATGACGCCGGCATAGAACCAATCCGGCAGGATCAACTCGAGCCCGAATGGACGTCCGTTTGCATCCGCTGTCTCCTTCCACTCGTTGATCCAGGAGAAGCGGTGTCGTCGCCGTCCTGCCGGCTGGCGGATCGACGTCAGCACCGTCGTTGACTGAAGTCTGTCGAGACCAGCCTTCAGCCGGTCATAGTCGCGCGCGCTGGTGCCGCGGCCGACGAACGTCAGAATCTCGTAAGGCGTTGCAGCCATGAGGCGCGACGTCTTCAAGCCTGCGTCACGCGCTTCGACGATCTGAGACGCGGCCCAGATCAGAACGTCTGCATCCCAGATGGTGGCCATGCCGTGTTCCGGCACGGCTTCGACACGAATCGCAATCGCACCGGCACGAAAATCGATCGGCACGATCCGCTTAGTTTTTGCGAGCGAGAAGAACGGATAAGCCATCAGATCCTGCGCGTCACGGGGCGCAAGATCCCCGGGCAGCGTCCGAAAGAGCTCAAGCTGCTCGCGCTCGGAATGGTGTTTGCGCCGCATGGTCACTGCTCTCACGCGGCGATCAACGACGTTCCTGGCCCGCATATGGGCGCAGCACCGGGTGCTTCTTGGCCGGCAGCACGGTCCCCTTGCCGGGGTCGGACGTCGACGTCTTGGCGCCCCGGTCGGCCCATGCTTTCAGGTCATCGACGGCGTACACGACACGTCCGCCAATCTTCCGATACGTCGGTCCAGTACCGTACGTGCGGTGCTTCTCGAGCGTGCGGCCGGACAGGCCGAGATAGCGCGCGGCCTCAGGTGTACGCAGGAATCGCGGGGGAAGACCGGCCATCGGATCGGGCATTTGAGAACTCCAGGAGGACAGCGCACTACGCTTGGCTAGGCCGGCGTGCGTGCGGTCATCATGGAGGAGCAATATCTCGGAGGGGGATGCCGAACGTTGGGGGTACGATTTTCGGCACCCCTTGAGAACTGCGCTACTCGTCCTTGCGCCCGGGCCGCAGGAGTTTGCGGTAACCACCGCGCATCAACGCGAGGCCGCCTTGCACCAAGCGGATCGTTCGATTGCGCAGATCATGCGTCTTCCAGGCGCGATCGGGGATACGCTTTTTGCCGAACAGCGCTTCGGCGATGATGCGATAACTGCCGCCGGTGCTATGTGCATCGAGCGCGCGGATCGCCGCGCTCAGGCGTTCGCGCCGCTGTTTGGATAGTGTGTGAAATGCCGGACCTGGCGCGCGCCCATTGATTGCACGCCAGAGCCGCCGGGCTGCATAGGCACGTGCGCCGAAATCGCCGTCAAACAGCAAGTCGGCTGCGTATGACGCGCCGATACCGGCGTCTTTGGACCAAACACGGTGATCTACCGCACCGATGCGCATCACGGCATGCCGGCCGCTGGCGGCGCGACGCATCTGGCCGGCTGTAAGGTCAAGCAATGGCTCAGACGCCGACACGAGATCGGCCGTCAAGACAACCGTCACCGGAACGACCGCCGCTAGAACCTCGGCGCCCAAAAGATCGTCTGCTCGTGCAACGACCTCTGCAGGTCATGGGCGAAAGCAGATACCCCATTTCCTCCTGAATTCGTCAGTCCCTTCGCCGTTCGGACTGTTGGCAATCATCGCCTCGTACTCACGCCGATAGTCGGCGTTGCGGCGGAGACATTCCCAGGCGACGTCGGTGACTCCCGCGCCTTGTAGGCTCTTGTAGGAATCCGGCGAGCGCCAGTCGAATTGAGGCATTGCTTCCGCCCCATTGCACACTGCTAACAAGGATTGCATCGCAATAGTTATGAACGATTACGTTGTAGAACGACCCTAGTTTCGTGCCACTGGTGCTTGGGAATGACCACCGATTAGCAAAAGAAAATAGTTCTTCCTGCAAGTCGCCAGCCGACGATCTTCTATCTTGCGTCGGGTCCGCGCAAGAGGCACCCCTGCTCGGTCACCCATTTGGCGCGTGCGAGATGACTCTGATGACGCAGGAGAAATTGGCCGAGCGCGCGGGTTTCAGTGCGCGCTACGTCGGAGCCATCGAGCGCGGCGATGTATCAGCAAGCGTCACTGTGCTCGGGCAAATTGCTGAAGCATCGGGAGTCGAACCGGGATACCTGCTCAAAAAGGCTGCGGGGCTTAGCAAATCGTAAGCCGTCTCAGGCCTGCCGCGAAGCGCCCCGCCCGGCGGACCGGACGGGGGCTTGCTAGGGCGCTCTTAGTCGCCGGTCTTGCGCGGCCGCGACCAGAGCAGGGTGTAGCCTTCACCGCCTTCATCGTCGAAAAGGTTCGCGTAGATCGGCGCGTTGAACGAGGGATCATCGAGCTTGAGCGAGAGGTAGTCGCGGCCCTCTTCGGAGCGCTTCGACCAGGCCGCGCCGATCTCCGCCCGGCCCACATAGATGCGGTGGCTGGGAGCGTTGTCGTTGGATCGGTTGGTCTCGGCGACGATGCGGACGCCCTTGGCCTTCAGGCTCAGGGTCACGATATCGCCCTGGAATTCGTTGCCGACCTTCTTGAAAGAACCGATGTTAGCCATGTCACTTCTCCTGTTGTGTTTCGAGCCCGCGACCACCGCGGCCTCGATGGCGATCTAGGGCCGAGGACGATCGGCGACGCACCCGCTCGGGCTGGAGCGCAGCGGAGGACGTCGTTGTGGCGACTTTCTTGTCTCGCGAGGAATGGGCGAAGCCCAGGGGAAGAAAGTCGCATCAACGGCGTTGCGGCTCAGACGATCGAGGCGAAGCCGGTCTTCGGCCAGATCAAGCCATCAACGAGGCCACGTGCGTCCGCGTGCTGAACCACAATCTCTGAAGAAGCGTGGCTATCTCGGTTTTGATGAACAAGAGGTCGGAACGATTTAGCGGGGAAAGAGAAACAATCTCCTGCAAAGGGCGGCATCGTCTCCCAAGAACGGATCGAGGTTAATACCGCTCCGCCGCGGATGCGTGGGCAGACCAAAATGCCGGCGGCTTGATCGAGGAGCTCTGAGAATGACTGCCTCTCCCGCGCTCAGGTCTCGATCATCCCCCGTTCAACGCGACGACTTACACGCACCTGTTCGACGATCAAGGGGGGAAAGGTCGTCCCCTCTGGCCATGCGGCCGTAAGAACTGGTTAGGACGGGCTCTCCACTACCCCATCCGGCTCGAACGGGCGGGCCTCCGCCAAAACTATCAAGCGCATCCACGCCGTAACGCCAACGCAAACCGCGCCAAGGCAAGCAAAGACCTCACGCCAGGCCGGCGAAGGCACGCCGAACTGCGACAGGGCGAACACCACACGATGGCCGGCGACCGCGGCGGGAACAGCGAATGCTGTCGCGATCGCGATGCGCAAGGCCAAGGGCCGAGTAACAGCGACGGCGACCTGACCGAGGACGAGCGTCAGCGCACCGCCGGCTGTTGCAATAAGCAGCGCGCCAATGAGGCCGGCGCCGCTCTGAAACGCCGTCATCCCGATACTCAGTGCGACGAAAAACGGTAGGGCATACACTGCGATCGCGAAGATCGCCCAGCAGAACAAGCCGATGCCGAGTGTGTTGAGAATAAGCCCAAGGGCGAGCATGGTGGTGGCTCCATGTGCATAGATTTGCAAGTCGCGCCTTCCACCACCACCACGGCGCAATTTCAGAAATAGTACCGAAACGAGGCGGAGTTTCGGCGCATGCAACTCCGCTTCGCCGTTTAGAGGCTGGAAGATGGCGCTCACGCGCCGCCGAACTTCCAGACGGGGATGCCGAGCCGCTTCGCCTTGTCCGCGAGGTTGTCCTGGATTCCCGTGCCCGGGAAGTGCATGACGCCGATCGGCAGGAGCTCGAGCATGGCGTCGTTGCGCTTGAACGGTGCCGCCTTGGCATGTTTCGTCCAATCGGGCTTGAAGGCGATCTGCGGCACTTTGCGGGTGGTCGCCCATTTGGAGGCGATCAGTTCAGCCCCCTTCGGAGAGCCACCATGGATCAGGACCATGTCGGGATGCTTGGCGTGAACTTTGTCGAGACGATCCCAGATGAGGTGGTGGTCATTGAAGTCGAGCCCACCGGTGAACGCGATCTTCGAACCCGGCGGCACCATGACCTCGGTTTCGGCGCGGCGCTTGGCTGCGATGAAGTCGCGGGAGTCGATCATTGCTGCGGTCAGCGTGCGACGGTTCACAAGTGATCCCGATCGAGGACGCCAGAATGAACCCGCGTGAGTCTCAAAGCGTTCGATGGCCTGGTCGCGGAAGAGCTCCAGGCAGTTGCGGCGCTCGATCAACGTGATGCCTTCCGCCGTCACGCGCTCGAGTTCGACCGATCGAACTTCGGAGCCGTCCTGCTCGCGCTGGCTCTTCTGCTGCGCCTGTTCGTTGTCGTCGAGTTGGCGTTCGATGCGGTCGACGGCGCGATGGAACAGGTTGACAGTCGACCAGAGCAGATCGTCAAGATCCGGCTCGAGCCGAGTGTCGCTCAACGTCGCGACCAGGGCATCGAAGATATCAGTAACCGCGCCAGCGACGATTTTGCCCTCGGGAAGCGGCCGTGGATCGGGCTGGTCGTCGAAGGGACGGTACCCGAAGAGCTGCAATTCGGTGAGAGCATGATCGGTTGGAGACGTGGCGTGCGGCGGTTCGATGTCGTCGTGGTCAGTCATGAGAGAGGTCCTTGCCGGATCGGCCGCGCCCATCGCGGCCTTCGTGGCGATCACTCAGACGGCAGGCGGAACGGGCCAGAACCCGGAGCAGAGCGGAGGGCCGAAGCGGCAGCGGAGGATGGCGGAGGCCGGCTATTTTGTTTCGCGATGCAAAGCGCGCCGCTCAGATGGCTAATGTGTCTTCTCAACGCCGGCGCGCGGCGGAAAATAGCCGGACGTAGCCATTGCCGGCCGAGCCGCTTGCCGTCCGATCGCCCTCTAGAAGGCCGTGATCGCGTCCTCTTCCGGCAAAGGGCCTCGCCGCGACCGAGTTGTCGACCCCCATGGAAGCACCGGGGCTACTCCGCGGCTACTGCCGGAGAATGCAGGAAGCGGACGACGTCCTCTGGTACGAGCTGAAGCTGCAACGCTGCCCGGAGGGCATCGATCCCGAAGATATGCAGATCTTCGTTGAAGTCGCCCAGCCGAGGCGACAGTGCGATCGCTTCAATGCCGACGGCTTCCGCTCGCTGCGTGAGAATCGCCTGTCCGGCATCTCCGGCAGCATCGTTATCGCAGGCGATATAGAGCCGACGCAGACCAGACGGCAGCAACATGGCTGCGAGATGATTAGCCGAAAGCGCAGCCGCCATCGGCAACGTCGGCAGCACGTAGCGCAGCGACAGCATGGTCTCGATCCCCTCGCCGGCAGCAAGCACGTTATCGACCATGCCGAAACGGACGGCGTTGCCGAGCAAGTCGCCCATGGCGCGTCGTGGCGTCTCGATCGGAGCCTTGCCGAGCCGCACGCGATCAAAGCCGTCTGGATCCAGCCAGGTGCGGTGAACGCCGGTGATCCGCCTATGGAGATCGGTGACGGAGGCTATCATCGCCGGCCAGGTTTCGGTCGACGAATGCTCGTCCGGTCGATAGTAGCAACGAGGATGGAAGCGCAAGCTGCCACCATGGTTGATGCAAGCAATTCCGCGACGCTGTAAGTACGCCTCGGCTAATGTCCCTTCAATCGGGCTGGATATCGAAAAGAGCCGACGAGCGGCTTCCTGCGATCCGGCCGGTGCGACTGAACGAACAGGTTTCGGAGCGAATTGCAGCTCTGAACGAGGCAGCTTTAGAAACCGCCTCGCCTCCTCGGCGACATCGCGGAAGTCTCGCAAGGCCATAGTTTCGCGGATAATGTCGAGGAGATCGCCATGCTCTCCGGTCGCGGCATCGGTCCATTTGCCGGCGGGGCCCTTCGGCGATTCCTGGAGCCGCACAAATAACGAGCGGCCCGGGGTGTTGTGGACATCGCCGACCACCCAATACCGCCCCGCCCGCTTCCCATTGGAGAGATAATGCCGGCACACCGCTTCCGCCTCGCGCGCGAGGCGGCATGCCAATTCGGAGGCGTCGCGGGGCATCACGCGGCCTCCCGATCACCGATGCGCGTAACCGGATAGGTCTCGAGCACCTTCGACAGGATCTCAACGCCGCTTGTGTCCGTCGGTACGAACATGCGCAGCTTCCAGGAAATGATCTCCCCAAAGAGGCCGTAAGCACGGAGGCGATCGCGTATCGTGTCGTTGAATCCCGACAGCTCGATGCGGTATGCACCCATCACCCGGACGCGACGAAGCTGGAGTTCCTCCGCGAGATCGAGGACGGTCCGCCCCTCCATCAGCGCGGCAAAGGCAGCGTCCGGCGTCAGCGCGGGCGCGTCCGCCGCAAGGACGCTTGCGACCCAGGTCGCAGAAACCTTGCGTCCGATGATGCGCTCGCCCGCGTCGGTCTGAAGGCGATAGACGCGGGTCGATTCGTTCGGCAGCCGCTTCCAGATGGGGATCAGCAAGCCCGCCACCACGTGGATCGTGATTTCCGAGAACTCGGGCACCTCGGCAAGCTCCGCCAGCCAGGCCGCGGCAAAACGTTCACGGTCCGCCTCGGCCCAATGGCTTTCCACCATCATGCTTAGGGGGACCCTGAGCTGCTCCATCGGCCGAATCAGGCGGACGCGCCGCTCAATTTCACCGTCATCGAGCATGACGCTCGCCGCGGGGACCTGCACGGCGGCTCGTCCCGAGCGCTCATTGATTAGCAGGGCAGCCTGACGATCGGAAAGATGAGCAAGAGCATCATCCAGACCCACAGGACGGTTGCGCTGGCGCTGCGTGATCGTGAGCAGCCGGGTCTCGGCTCCGGTGCCGGGATGGGCGTAGATCGTCCGCCGGTCAGTGACGACAAAGCTTTCAGCGCGGAGCGTTTCCAGCCCGACGTCGTAGGTGCCGGATGCAACCGCGCCCTCGATCCGAGCGGTCAACAGCTGCTCGAAGGCGGTGAAGAGGATATTCTGTAGGTCGATGGTGAGCGCCAATAACCTGTTGAGGAAGGTCGTGATCGGCGGCAGGTCATCCCTGAGCCCATTGACGTCAGTCAGCTTCAGGCCGGTCGCATCCTCGAACCGTTCGAGCGAACAGCCATCAACTTTGCCTCGAACAAGCAGCGTATAGAGTTGACGCAACGCGTCACGCCCGTACTGGCTTTCGAGATTGTCCTCTGGCCGGAAGAGCCCCTGCCCTCCGGTCTGGCGCTGGCCACGGGTAATGGCTCCCAATGTGTCGAGCCGGCGGGCAATGGTGCTGAGAAAGCGCTTTTCGGCCTTCACATCGGTCCCGATGGGACGAAATAGCGGTGGCTGCGCCTGGTTGGTCCGGTTGGTCCGGCCGAGGCCCTGGATCGCGGCATCGGCCTTCCAGCCGGGCTCGAGCAGGTAGTGGACGCGCAAGCGGCGATTCCGGGCCGACAGATCGGCATGGTAGCTCCTCCCCGTGCCCCCCGCGTCGGAGAACACGAGGATGCGCTTGACGTCGTCCATGAAAGCCGAGGTCTCGGCGAGGTTGGCTGAACCGGCTCGATTTTCGACCACCAGCCGGTCGCCCTTGCGAACGATGCGGCGCGAGCGGCCCGTCACCTCAGCGACCAGTTCGGTGCCGAAGTGCTGGATGACCTGATCCAGTGCCCCAGGTACCGGCGGAAGCGATGCAAGCTTGTCGATGAGGCGGTCACGGCGTGCGACGGCTTCCCGGCTCTCGACCGGCTGGCCGTCGCGATAGACAGGCCGGGAGCAGAGGTTGCCTTCCTGGTCGGTGAAGGGCTCGTAGAGCTGGACCGGAAAGGAGTGGGCGAGATAGTCGAGGACATACTCGCGCGGCGTGATGTCGACCTGGACGTCGCCCCACTCTTCAGTCGGGATCTCGGCGAGCCGGCGCTCCATCAGCGCTTCGCCCGTCGACACGATCTGGATAACAGCGGCGTGGCCAGCATCAAGATCGCGCTCGATCGATCGGATCAGCGACGGGGTCTTCATCGAAGTCAGGAGGTGGCCGAAGAAGCGTTGCTTCGCGCTTTCGAAAGCGGAGCGCGCCGCAGACTTGGCTTGCCCGTTCAGCGTTCCCGTTGCGCCGGTGATGTTGGCGGCTCGCATCGCCGCATCGAGGTTGTTATGGATGACGCTGAACGCACCGGCGTAGGCATCGTAGATGCGAACCTGCTCCGGCGTCAGTTGGTGCTCCACCAAGTCGTACGCGACGCCCTCGTAAGAGAGCGAGCGTGCCGCGTAGAGACCGAGCGCCTTGAGGTCGCGCGCCAGCACCTCCATGGCCGCGACGCCGCCCTCGTCTATCGCCTCGACGAACTCCGCACGCGTCGCGAACGGAAAGTCGGCGCCGCCCCAAAGGCCGAGGCGTTGCGCATAAGCGAGATTGTGGACCGTGGTAGCGCCCGTCGCCGATACATAAACGACGCGAGCATTCGGTAAAGCGTGCTGGAGCCTCAAACCCGCGCGCCCCTGCTGAGAGGACGCCTGGTCGCCGCGCTCGCCCTTGCCCCCGACCGCATTTTGCATGGCGTGGCTCTCGTCGAAGACAATCACTCCGTCGAAGTCCGAACCCAACCATTCGAGGATCTGCCTGACACGAGAAAGCTTTTCGCCGCGCTCGTCGGTCCGTAGCGTGGCGTAGGTGGTGAAAAGGATGCCTTCCGAGAGCCAGATCGGGGTGCCCTGCCGAAACCGGGACAGTGGCGTAACTAGCAGCCGCTCCATGCCGAGCGCGGACCAATCGCGCTGCGCGTCCTCGATCAGCTTGTCGGACTTGCTGATCCAGACCGCACGACGACGGCCCTTGAACCAGTTGTCGAGCAGGATCCCCGCGACCTGCCGCCCCTTGCCCGCCCCGGTGCCATCGCCCAAGAACCAGCCGCGGCGAAAGCGGATGGCGTTTTCTGCGTCGTCGCGCGCGGCGGCCACAACATCAAAGGTCGCATCGACCGTCCAGGAGCCCGCGAGAAACTCGGAATGCGCGTCGCCGGCATAGATGATGCTCTCGAGCTGGGCGTCCGACAGAACTCCGCCCACCATTACATCGGCCGGCAGGTGCGGACGATAGGATGGCTTCGGTGGCGCAACGGACGCCATTGCGGCAGACTGTACGAGCTTGGTCGGATGTGCGCACGATCCGGGAATGCGGACCGACTGCAATCCGTATTCCTCATAAAGCGCATCGGTCAGCCGGGCGCCTTCCGGCGACGACCATTCGACCGTCTCGTAGATCAGTTCTGCGGCTACCGGCGCGGCGTCTCTCGAAGTGGACGATGGGCGTGGTGCAATGGCGCCGACCGATCGCGACATCGTTGGCCGCCCGATAACAACGATCTCCGATGGCGTGGCGACGGGCAGCCTTGGTGGCACATGCAGATTCACCCAGCCAAGTAAGGTAGCGACATCACCCGCCATGCCTGGCGAGGCGGGAAAAGCGATCGGATCGGCAGCAGGCAGCTTGTCGATCACAAGCAGCCTTGTGTCCGTCTGAGTACCGTGCTTGGCGTAAACGGCGCCATCGACGGCGGCGGAAAACACCACCCGCCCGCGTTCCTGGAGCTGCACAAAGGCATCTCGCCAAGCCGGGTTATCCGGTGCGAAGCTTGCGCCAGTGATGGCGACGAGGCGCCCACCATCGCAAAGACGCGCGAGTCCTGAACTGATGTGCCGGAGGGCCGCATCCGCCATCCGTCGATCGACATTCGCCAGTGCCGAGAACGGCGGGTTCATCAGGACGACGCTCGGTGCGACATCATCGTCAAGGTGGTCATCGATCTGCGCGGCGTCGAACCGCGTGACATTAACGCCCGTGAATAGCTGCTCGAGCAGCCCCGCCCGGGTCTCGGCCAACTCGTTCAACACCAAGGCGGCGCTGGCGAGCTCGGCAAAGATGGCGAGCAAACCGGTCCACGCGGAGGGCTCCAGAACGCGATCGGCGGATGTAATGCCGGCTGCGGTGCATGCAACCAGCCCAAGCGGGATCGGCGTCGAGAACTGCTGAAGCGCCTGACTGTCCTCGGAACGCCGCGTGTGGGTCGGCAGACGGTTCGCGACTTTCGCCAGCATAGGCAGCATGACAGCGGTCGAGCCAGCCCTGGCCCGTATGGCCGGTCCGAACTTGCGAAGAAACAGAACGGTTGCCGCCTCGCAGACCTCATAGGCGGTCTTCCAGTTCCAGACGCCGGCCGCGTCGGAGGCGCCGAAGGCAGCCCCCATGGCGCTACGCAGAACAGCGGCATCGATGCGCCGGCCGCGTTCGAGTTCGGTCAGCAGCTGTCGCGCGGCCCTGACAGCGGCGGAGGTGAAAGTTGCAGCGGCGCGCAACGAAAGCGGCGCGGCGACAGCGCCGCCGGCGAGAGATTCGGTCATGGCAGGATGTCTTTCGGAGAGCAGGAATGGGTCGAACCACCAGGCGCTCTTCTCTGACCCCGACGGCTCAAACCCTTCCCGGCCCGGCTCTCCCTCTCAGGCCTCGCCCATAAGAATGGGGACCAGCGCTGCGCATCGGTCCCCAAGCAATCGCCGGACGGCCGGAGCCGTCCCGCTCCGCGCTTTCACTCGGCCGCGTCGGGCTGCTGCGGATCTTCGTCGCCGCCGTTCTCCTGATCCTCCTCATCGGCGAGGAATTCAGGCAGCGAGCCCGCTTCGCCCTCCTGCTCCGCTCGCGCCAAACCAGGATCGGTAAGACGCAGCGGCTCCGGCAGCCAGCCCGAGCCATCCAGCAGGCGCTCGGCCTCCTTGGCCATGTCGGCCTTCTTCAGATGGTCGATCAGCTGCGCCGACGGCTCGCCCTTGGCCTCCCGCACCGCCTCCAGAATACGCGGCTTGGTGACCCGGCCGAGATAGTTGTCGACGGTCGGTCGCCAGCCGGCCTGCACCATGTCGAGCCCAACCGCGCGCGCCAGCACATCAGCCTGGTCGAGACGCGTGCGAACGCTGTGGGCAGAGACGCGGCCCTGATTGTAGCGGTTGGCCGGCTCATAGACGGCGTTGACCGCAAACGACGCACAGTGGGCGAACAGCGATGCCTGTGCACCACCATCGAGAGCCGTCAGCGCATCCCAGAGATCGTTCTGGCTCTTCGGCAACCGTGCCTTCCAGGCCTCGTGCCGCGCCTCGACAGCTTTGGCAGAGACGCTTTCTCTCAGCCCCGGAGCTTGGGGGGGAAAGTTCGGCGTGCGAAGGCCGATCTCAAGACAGCTCCCGGACGACGCGAACGGGTAAAAGGCCGTCAGGACGAAGTTATGCAGCACCGCCTGGAACGCGATCGCAGGATTTTCTGCCAGGGCATCGCGCAAGGCAAGCGTCCGATGCGCCGTCAGCTCGGTAATCAGCCGATCCGGCAGAGGTTTGGTCGCGTCCTCATCATCTTCTTCGGCATCAGGAGCACCACCAGCCACCGCGATGACTGTGCGCTGGACGGACGGGCCCACTTCTGGACCTTCGGGCGACGACGCATCGGCGCCCTGCCCGACATCAGGATCAGTTGCCCGCACCTCGTCCTCCGGCCGGACGTAACCCCGGTCCACGGAGAGGCGTCCTTCGGAATCGATGCTGATGAAGACACCGGCTCGGGCGATCTCGGTCGGATCGTAATGCATCGGCCGGTCTTCGAGCGCCGCCAGCGCCGACTCGATTTCGCCGAGACGCTGATCAACCTCGTCGGGCAACTCGTCGGCGTCCTGATAGTCGGTTTCCAGCCTGGCCTGCTCGGCGTTCAGGGCATCGATGGTGGCCTGCTCCTCTGGCGAGAGATCGACAGGTTTGCCTTCGATTTCTCGTAGCCCTTGAGTGTGACCGTAGGAGAACTCTACGGCGACTGAGATCCACTTCCAGCCTTCGGCGGCAATGGTCTCAGCTTCGGCTTTGAGCTTTTCGGTCACGAGGCGGTCGAGCAACACGACGTCCTGCAGCCAGCCGCCGTCGTCGTGCTCGAACAGATCCCGCAGAACGCTGCCGCCCGCGTGCTGATAGGCTTCGAGGCCCACAAATCGGGCCCGACGATCGGACCCGCGCACGGTGTTCTCGGTGAGCAAGCGCCGGATCTGGTATGGCTCGTCATAGCCGGAGCGGCTGACGTTCCCCCAGACTTGCTCCTGGCGAGCGTGATCCGCAGTGACTGAGAACGCCATGAGTTGCTCGAGTGTCATGCCGTCTTCGGCATAGACCTCATGCAACTTGGGCGAGACCGACGCCAGGCGCAGGCGCTGCTTGACGATCGCAGGGTTGACGAAATGGCGCGCGGCAATGTCTTCCTCGCTCATGCCGAGATCGCGGAGGATCTGGAAGGCCCGAAACTGATCGAGCGGATGCAGGCCGACCCGCTCGTCGTTCTCCGCCACCGAATCGTCCTCGGCAATGCCGCCTTCGCGAACGACGCACGGCACGGCCTGCGTCTTCGACATCCGCTTCTGTTTCACCAGGAGCTCGAGAGCACGATAGCGCCTGCCGCCCGCCGGCACCTCGAACATGCCGGTCTCGTTGCCGTCTCCGTCGACGACGGCCCGGACACTCAGACTTTGCAGAAGCGTACGCTGCGCGATGCTTTCGGCTAGCTGCTCGATCGACACACCGGCCTTGACGCGGCGAACGTTCGACTGGCTGAGCACGAGCTTGTTAAAGGGAATGTCCCGGGAAGGCGACAGCGTGATCTTTTGTACGACTTTCGTCATCTTGGCTCTCCACGACGGGCGGCCGTGAGACTCTCTCTCGGCTTCCAACCCGTCGCAAACAGCCACCCCTCCTCTCACTCTCGCGCGGCCACGAGGCCAAGCATCACGCCGCCTCGTGATCGGCGACAACCGAATCCAGCGACGCGGGCTCAACGGACCCGGGAACGAAGCCGAGCAAATAGTCAGCGGCCTTGCTCGCCTGCGAAGCGGCACGCACGATGGCCCAACTGTCTTCGCGCAGAACTTCAAGCCAGGAGCCGATATAGTCGGCATGACGCACGGTCGGGACGATCCCGAGCGACGCGCAGCTGAATGCGGAACTCAACTCTGCGACCAGTTCTTCAAAGGCATATTTCTTCGTACCGTAGGATCCGCTCTGGTCGCGATTGAGGCGCGAGGGATGCCCGGTCGCATGACCGAGTTCATGCAACGCGGTACGGTGCCAGTTGATGGGTTCGAAATAGGCCTGCGGCGGCGGGACCTGAACATAGTCTTCGGCTGTTGCGTAGAATGCGCGATCTCCACCAATGCGAAATGCAATTCCGCTGGCCTTGATCAGGGCGTCAACCGTGGGTTCAATCAGGCCAGCCGGCGGTGGCGGCGCAGCGGTTGCCATGCCGTCGGGCAGTTCCTCGCACTGTTCGACGTTGAAAACGGTAAATCGTTTGAGGAATGGAATTGCCTGCGCGTCTTCGCCGGTCTCGGCCGCCCGGCGCTTTTCGTCATTCGGCACGAAACGATCAGCGTACACGACTGTGGTGCCGCGCTCTCCCTTGCGAACGTGGCCGCCGAGCGAGAGGGCCTGACGAAAGGTGAGCCAACTTTGACCGGCAAATCCGCGTTCGATCACGGCTCCCCAGAGGATGAGGATGTTAACGCCACTGTATTGCCGGTTGGTCGACGCGTTTTTCGGCATGGCCAGCGGCGCTTTCGCCGCGGCAGTACCCCAGGGCTGAACCCAGGGGACACGTCCGGCCTCAAGCTCGGCAATGATCTTGTCGGTGATTTCGCTATAGAGGTTCGCCCGGTCGTGGCCGGCGCGCGCGCAAGCATTAGGGTTTGACATCGCGGGTCTCCGCGACGGGCACCGCGAGCCTCTCTCGCAGCTTGTAACCCGCCACGAAAAAGCCCAGCCTGCACTCTTACTTTCAGCCTCTAGCGCCATCTACCTGGGACCCAGGCCCGATCAGGCGTGTGCCCAACGGCGCATCACCTCAACGGAAAATGGCACCCGGAGAGCGTGAGCATAGCGACCCGAAGGGGCACGCGGGTCCGAGTGCAGCGACGAGACCGGTTTAAGAGGGCACCCGGGAACGGGGCAGTGATAGCGATCGCCGCAGGCGAGCCCCTTTCCCGAGTGCCCCCGGCGAGGAGCACCAAAGCTCTGGCGCGAGGGATCGAAGCCACAAGGCCGAGACGCTGCGCGGCTCGGTTCACGAGAGCCCGGTGCGGCCCTGGCCAAAACCTGAGCGAACGTGAGGCAGGCAATGATACGAGAACCGCCCGGCGTTTTCACTGGAGTCTCACAATTATGGAAGAGAGGCCTGTGGGCGGAGCGAAAGCGAAGACCATCGCGGACGCGGCGAAAGAGGCACCCGCAGGAGGGTCAGCATAGCGCCGACGCGTAGCGGCGAGACCCGGGACCGACTGCAGTCGCGAGACCGGTTAAGAAGGCACCCGACCCGAAGGACAGTGATAGCGACGCCGGAATGCAATGACGGCGGGACCCGAGAGCGAGTGCCTCCCGGCGAGCGACTTAATACGGATTCATGTCTCCTTGGTATCAATTTTGCTTTTGTGATATCGTCTCAGTCGTGCGCATGTCGATGCACGGCGTGGGCATGTTCACTGAGAGCAAATTCTTACAGAGGACGACATGGCCAAGAAAGCGAAAAAGGCAAAGAAGACCGCGAAGGCAGCTACCAAGAAGGTGGCAAAGAAGACTTCAAAGAAAAAGAAGTAGTCGTATCGGCTACTGATCTATTGCCGCCTCCGGGTCGCAACCCGGATGAATAGCGAGACCTTCCCAAAGGATATGAAGCGTCCTTTGCAGCCGTTCGGTATCGCGGCACGCTAAGATAAGGCCGGACCTTTGTGCAGGTGGCTGCTGCACAAAGGTCCGGTTTTTCATTTCTGCCCCGCGGGCGGCGCGGCCTGCTCTTGCGCGAGGGATCGAAGCCGCATGGCCGAGACGCTGTGCGGCTCGGTTCACGAGAGCCCAGTGCGGTGACAGCCGCACGCGCAAAACGGATAAGACGTCTGAAATATTGGAAAACGGTTTCTTCACTTCGTTCTCGCCCACCCTACCACCTGGCCGGTTGGAAAATCGGCCTTCGAAACACCACGAGATCCTACGATCCGGAATCCCAGTCGTGTGTTAGCGATGGGGAACGTCTGGGGGACTAAACGATTCGTCTCAGCGTGGGAGAGCCTTTCAATGCTGATGACCGAGCAGAGACGGCCGGCGATCCGCACCCTGCGCGGTTGGGCGATCCACGCGCTCCACGAAACAGGCGCCATCCGCGAGTGCGAGGAGCACGGTTGGATGTAGGACCGCGCCGATCCGCATGCACGAGAGCGGGCCTTCGAGATACATGGGTAATCCACAGTCTTCGGGCGGGCATCACGGCCCGGGAGCGCACAATCAGGAGGCGAAAACGACGATTATCTGCTATCAGGGCGGTTGTGGACCGCGTGCGTAGCCAGGATGAAACCCTGCCGGGGCTGGTGGGCGAGATCGGGGGCGATGGAACCGGAAGGACAGATCCCGGGGGAGAGGCTTACCGGCGACTTCGATGCCGCCGACGAATTGCTTTTTGCTGCCCAGAGCGGCGCATTGGGCGGTCTTGGCCCCATCCGCGTGCAGCGGTCGGGACAAATCGGTCCGCTGGTCGAACTGGTCCGTGCGCGACGGCGATACCCAGAAGCCTATGCCTCTGTGGTGCTCGAAGCGCCGTTCGTCGCGACAATTGATGCCGCGCTCGACGGTGACGCGGTGGCCGGCACCGAAAGGAACGCGCAGGCCGGCGTCTTCCCGCTTCAGCGGCTCGGGGCGGATGGCGCGCGATGGGATCTTTGGCAGCTTTGGGCGAGCCGGGCCGACCAGGCTGCCCTCACCGCCGGCTTCCCTGCGCAGATCGCGGCCGAGATTGTTGGTGCCCTCGGCGAGCTCCAGGACAATGTCTTCCGCCACAGCGAAGCCGCGCACACAGGGCTTGTCGCGTTCGCCGCGCGGCCGGGCGCGTTCGAAGTCGTCGTCAGCGATAGCGGGACCGGCGTGCTCGCGAGCCTGCGCTCGCATGCGGATTACGCCGGCATCGAGGACGCCGGCATGGCCCTGAAGGTGGCGGTGGCCGACGGCGAATCCCGTTTTGGCCGCGACAGCGGCTGCGGCTTCGGCATGGGACAGATGTTTCGTGCACTGGCCAACCATGACGGCGATCTACGTTTCCGCAGCGACGATCACGCGCTTGAGGTCCGCGGACATAGCCCGAGCCTCCAAGGTCGCGTCCAGCTCCGCCAGAAAACTCCGCTGCCCGGCTTGACCGTCAGTGTGCTTTGCCGGCCGACGAGCGTTCCGGGTCGAACGCTCTGAGCGCTCCACCGGCGCGAAGTCGGAGAGCAGCAGCGCCGTGCGCTTGGTGAAGATGTTGTGGGCAAGCAGATCGTCGATTGGCGCTCCCTTCGGAGTAGAGATTCGCGGCCAGCGCAGGCGGCCGGCCTCGGTGAATTCCGCCCGTCGGCGCTTAAGGGAGCGGGTGAAGGCATCCGTCTCGATCAAGATGACCTGGCCGAAGTGGCGCTTGAGGCGGCTGAGCACCTGGGCGCCGCCGCGCACCACGAGCGTGAGCGGACGTTCGGCGGCATCGGCAATCCGGCAGAGACGATCGACGTGCCAATCGATCCGGCTCGGCACGCCGGCGCCGGTGCGGAACTCAAAAGCAACGATCTCGACTTCCGGGCGTTCTCGCACGAAACGCATCCAGCGCGCATAGTCCTGGTCGGTCCTCGCGTTGAGGTGCAGCGCCGCTGGAATCCCGGCCGTCATCATCTCGACCCAGCTCAGCGCGATGCGTTTCATGCTGTGCAAATTGTCGGGCCGCGGCATGTTCAAGAACAGGCTGAAATTCGGCACGGTCACCAGCGCGATTCCAAGATCGCGCAGCGTCGACATGATCAACGCGCGATCGGCAAACGCCCACCACGCCTCGAGCTTGATGTCCCGATCAACGCCTGAGGCGACGATTGTCGCAGTCTCGGGGATGCGAAAGCGCTCGGCGAGCTCAGCGCGGGTGCGAACATGCGGCTGACCAGTTCGCATGTGGAAGAGCTCATACAAGGGAACGGCGACAACCGATTCATTCAGGACCGCTTTGCGGCTGTATTTATGGCCGATGAGCGGGATGACGGACGGCAACTCTGGCACCGCGAGAGCGTCAACTCGGGGCGTCGTCCCTAGCTCGAAGCCGCCGATCTCAAGGTAACGTTCGAAGAACTCGTCGGGCTTGTTGCGGCAAATGGAATCACAGGCGGCACGATCCTCGCACGAGCAAAAATCGTTGCAATCGAACACGCCAGCATCGGTGTGAAGGCCTCCGCAGGTCTTGAAGTCCGGACAGCCGCCGCAGCCAAGCGACGGCGCATAGAGCGCGGCGTCGTCGCGCAACCGATGGGAGGGCTTGAAGTCGCGTGTGGGTTCCTGCGGGGCGCGGCGGGTCATTTGAGTTTGATCTCCGCAGTCGCTTCTAGGATCCCGACGCGCTCGACGACGGCTGAAGCCATGCCCTGTCGCGCATCAACGGCGGCCCGCACGGAGGGCGGTGCATTGGTGATACTGGCGACCTGCCGGAGCCCGTCGAACACGACCAGATCGGCCCCCTTCGACTGGATCAGCACCGTGGCGCCCTGACATGCCGCTCCCTTCGCGATGAGCCTCGCCGTGAGCGTGCGGCTCTCCTCCGACATGCTGACATCCATCAAGGTTGGCGCCCTGATGCGGTCGATGCCTCTCGCCCAACGCTTGGTGTAGGGCTTGCCGCTGGCATTGCGGATGAAGTCGATTCCCATCACGCGACCTCCAAGACAGGTGCAAAGGTTTTGGTTTTCCCCGACCGGCGTTCGATCAGAAGACCGCGCGCGGCCAGATTGGATAGGCGGTTGTTCCAAGCCGTCGGCGCCAGGCTCTCTTGGCTCTGCGCCGCAAGGCTCGGCGCGCTCGCCGTACCCAGGCGCGCGACGAGATCGAAAGTCGAGCGGTGTGCCTTGTCGAGCTCGCCCAGAATCTTGGGATCGCGCACCTCGCCCGTCGCCGTCAGGTGGCAGATCCACATCGCATCCTTGCGATGCCGCAGAAAAAATTCGAGCTCTTCGGTCACTTCCGGAGAGGCGTTGGCGATGACCGGGTAGAGTCCGGGCAAGGTGGCGCGGGCATGATCGCGGAAAGCGACCACGCCCTCGCGCAGGAAGGAGGCGGTCGCAACGGTGACGCCATCGAAGTCCAAATAGGCAGGCTCCGGCTCGGCAGGCGGACGCGCAGCGGCGACCAGCTTTCCGAGAAGCTGACGGCCGGCTTGCACGCCGCTGAGCACCGGCTGGCCACCGGCCAGATCAAGGATCGACAACTTCACTTTTCCATCCTCATTGAATTCAGTGAGGATGGAGAGGGTGCCGTTTGTTGTCAAGGGTCGCCGATTTTATCCCCCAATTTCCGCAATGCCGGGCGAGGGGGAGCTGGATGGGCCGAATTAGGATATTGTGAATCCCGCGACCCCTCTAGAAAATTGTAAGCTTCGTGCTACATAATCGACCAATCTGTAGCACGAAGGTGGCAAATGCCAACCCCGCACAATCCTCCCGCCGCCGTTCGGCGGGCCCTGCGCAAGCTCGGCGCCGACATCCACGACGCCCGCCGGCGTAGGCGGCTGCCGATGGCGGTTGTGGCCGAGCGCGCGTTCACGTCCCGCTCGACCCTGCAAAGAATCGAGGCCGGCGACACCAACGTCAGCATTGGCATCTATGCCGGCGTCCTTCAGGCGCTCGGTCTTCTCGACGGTCTGGGCAAGATCGCCGACATCAGCAACGACAGCGTCGGCCAGGCGCTGTCCACCGCCGAACTGCCCAAGCATGTCCACCTCAAACGCAAGACCGGAGCCTCACGCGATGGCTGACTTCGAGGTCCATATCGATCTGGGCGGCCGCACGCGTCCTATTGGTCTGGCGAGGAGCAATCGGGTTCGCGGCGCGGAGACCATCCTTTTCGAGTATGACAGCTCCTGGCTTGAGGACGCTGACCGGTTCTCGCTGGAGCCTGCCCTTGCCCTGACGCGCGGCACCTTCGCTCCCCCTGCCGGACTGACGACCTTCGGCTCCATCGGCGACTCCGCGCCTGATACCTGGGGCCGCCGCCTCATGCAGCGCGCCGAACGCCGCCTCGCCGACCGCGAAGGTCGCGCCGTTCGCACACTTGCGGAAAGCGATTATCTTCTCGGCGTCGCCGACGAGACACGGCTTGGGGCACTCAGATTCCGTTGGGTCGGCGAAAAAAACTTCCAGGCGCCGATCCGCGCCGGCCTGCCGGCCCTGATCGAACTCGGCCGGCTGCTCCAGATCACCGAGCGCATTCTCCGGGACGAGGAAACGGACGAAGACCTTCAGCTCATCTTCGCGCCCGGCTCCTCGCTCGGCGGCGCGCGGCCGAAGGCGTCGGTCATCGACCAGCATGGCAACCTCTCCATCGCCAAGTTTCCGAAGGAAACGGACGACTACAGCATGGAGACCTGGGAGGAGATTGCGCTGCGGCTGGCGGGGCAGGCCGGCATCGCCACTCCGCAACACGAACTCGTCGAAGTGGCGGGGAAGGCGGTCATGCTATCGCGTCGCTTCGATCGCGACGGTGCGACCCGCATCCCCTTTCTATCGGCGATGGCGATGATGGGCGCCAAGGACGGCGACCGTGGCAGCTATCCTGAGATTGTCGACGCTCTCGCGCAGCATGGCGCGCAGGGAAAAACCGACGCCCATGCCCTCTATCGGCGCGTCGTCTTCAACGTGCTGATTTCCAATGTCGACGACCATCTGCGCAATCACGGCTTCTTCTGGCTGGGAAAGGCCGGATGGTCGCTCTCTCCGGCCTATGACCTCAATCCCGTGCCGACTGACGTGAAGGCGCGCGTGCTGACCACGAACATCGATCTGGACGAAGGGACCTGCTCGCTCGACCTGCTTGAGGCCGCGTCGGAGTATTTCGGGCTTTCTCTGCCGCAGGCCCGCACGATAATAAAAGAGGTCGCAGCAGTCACCAACACATGGCGCAATGTCGCCAAGGCCGTCGGCGCCCGGACCGCCGAGATCAACCGCATGGCTAGCGCCTTCGAGCACGACGATCTCAAGCGAGCGCTGGCGCTTTGACGCGGACATTCCTCCATAGCTTCGATCCTGCGGCGGCAAGCCCCATCGCCGGCCCGACCGTCAATCTTGAAGTCTCGGAAATCGAGGATGCCGGCATTCGGAGGTGCTGCAGACGCCAGGCGCCGCCTATGGCGCGTGGTCCATTCTCGATGCCCTGCTGGCGCCCACCGGCGCGGGAACGCCTTTCGTCTTCAGGGAACCGCTCGGACAAGCACGGGAGGTCAAAGTAGCTCTTTCCGGTCTGTTTGGACGCTTCGTCGCACGCGCTTACCTGGAGCGTTACTTCAACCTCTCGATCTTCGCTCATCTCGGCAGTCGGATCATCGACCTAGATCGCCGCCGAAGGATCAAGGTCAAGCGCCTTTCCCGCGGCGATTTGCCCGACTGGATCGCTTGCGCCTCCGACCTGTCCTCCCTGTCGGTCGCCGAAGCGAAAGGCTGTCATGATGTTGGGGGGCCGGCAAAAGCGCTCGCCCGCGCTTGGACGCAAGCTGGGCGAATAGACGTTACCGCACAAGACCGCAAAGTGACCGTGAAGCGCATCGCGATCGCGACACGCTGGGGAATGGCTGCGGCCGGACCTGCCGACGCCTATCTCTCAGTCCGCGATCCCGTCGACGAAGGCGATCCCATCGACCCAACCGAAAAGGACACGCTCTTTGTCAGGCTCCTTCGTCTGCATATCGCCAACCTCATCAAGCCACTCGGCCACGCCGAACTAGCAGGCGCTCTCCAGCGCCTCACTCATCAGCCATTTGCGCGAAGGCTCCCGGACGACCTCAACCGCGCCCGGGCACTGCTGGATGCAGCCCCCGTAGGAGAGCTGGAGAAAGCGGGATCCGTGGGCGGGCTGATCGGCGGGATCGTCACCCGCGCAGGCCCAGTCGACGCAGATGTCGCTCCCACGGACCAGGAGGCACTTGCTCGCCTCGACCTCCGGCCGGTCTTCGTCGGGATCGACCGTGATCTCATTCGCGCAGCGATCGATGCCGAGCCGCAAGCCGTGCGCAGCCGCATCGCCGATACAGTGAGCCCGGACGAGTTTGCCAGATCTGACCGTGCCGGCGGCTGGATCATTCCGCTCGGCGAAGAACGACGCATCATTCGCAGCACATGAAGCAGCAGCAGTCCGCTGAATCCAATTTAGGCCGCGTCATGTCCATCGACCGGGTTGCAGCACATTGCCCAGCCTATAGAGTTTGAAAGCAAGTCAGCATGATATATGACCTGTTCCTTCACCGTTATCCGCAGCAAATCTATTGGGCTGACCGCCCTACCCCTGCGATCCACCAGCTTTTCGTTCAAGCTGCTCACATCATCTTCGACGACCTTGTGAAGCCGCTACACCTGGACGGGGACTTCTTCAGGCGCGTGCACGATGCGCTCGCGCGGGAGACCGGCCGCGGGCGTCTCTACGACGCGCAATCCTGGGACGCGGTCTGTGGGGAATTCCTGACCGAGACCTATGATCTCTGGAAGGATCGTCACGGGACCGCCGACACATTCTTGAAGACGCGTCTCAGCTTGATCGAATTGCTGTTTCGTTCGGCAGAGGAGCGCGCTCGCGAAATCAATTCGACCGTGCCCGAGGCGTTGCGCGTTGTCGCACGCGCCGTTGACGAGTTGAATAGCCGCCTCCGCCATGCCCGCATGGAGCTGCACTATCACAACGGGCTACTGCAATCCGCGCGAGACGAGCTCACAGAAACGCGCACTGCGGAACCCTGCTGGGCGGTACTGCACGACGCGAAATGGGCGAATGTCGATCAAGAGTTAAAGGAAGCAATCGAGCACGCCGACGACCAGCGCAAAGATGCAGCTTTCCACGCGGCCAAGGCGCTCGAAAGCACAATTAAGATCATATCTGACGACAAAGGCTCGTCGACCGGCCGCGAGCGCGGCGCCGCCAACTATATCGACAATCTCGTCAGCCAACAGAACTGACGGTTCATCGCTCCGTGGGAGGGCGACATGCTCAAGGCGTTCTTCATCCATGTGCGCAATCCACACGGTCATGGCGCGGGCAGCCAACCGCCGCCCGCCTTGACGTCGCACCAAACGGAATGGGCCATCGAGACGGCAATGGCATGGATCAAGAATCTGGTTCGTCGTTCCTGACAACAGCACACACGACACATAGTAATCAGAGATGCCCCCGCAACGAAGGAGCCCTAGAATAACCTAGAAGATTTTCTCGCCCAATTTAGAGTCTTTATCTTCATCCAACGTCCGATTTGTATCCGAATGCCGCCGATTGTCTCATCGACCAGGATATGGCGCTTCTCGAAAAACAGATTTCACGTACGCTGGACGTCGCGGCCAGTCCAAAGGCCTTCCCTATTCGCAAGTGCCCATTCCCCATGCCGAAGCGTAGAATCGACAAGTCCGCCCGCGCGAAAGCACGCCCCGATCCCGCTCAATGGAACGAGGATGAAGTGATGACCCTCGTCGAGGCTGCTATCGTATTCTTTCCGACCGGCCCTTTGACTTTATCTTCACTACGCAGAGCCGCGGCCGCCGGGACTCTTGAAATTGCCAAAGTGGCAGGTAAGGATTTGACCACACCTCGCGCCATCCGCAAATTGGTCAAGCCATCATGCCGGGCCGCAAAGCCAAGCCCCCACGCCTCTGGTTCAGAGAGGGCGATGAAACCTGGATCATCCTCGATCGTGGCCGGCAAATCCGCACAGGTTGCGGCCGCGACGACATTGACGGCGCTGCGAAGGCGCTCGAAGCCTACATCGGCGGGAAGCACACAACGACCGTCGGCGCGACCGACCCCAGCGTCCTCGCCATTGCCGACGTGCTGACTGCCTATGAGATTTCTAAGAGGCCGAAGGACAAGAGCGACGATCGCGCCTGGGCGCAGCATGACCTTCTGCTGATCCGGCTGCTCGACCTCAACAATTTCTTCGGTGACAAGACCGTGAGCGCGCTCAAGGCGCAGCTCTGTCGCGACTTCGTCGACTGGTCGACAGGCGCACCTAGCGACAACAACAAGACCGCTGGCGTTGCGCCGCGCGAGTGCATGGTGTCCGACCAGACCGCGCGCCGGCGCCTGGAAGATCTCCGCGCCGCGATCAATGCCTATCACGCCGAGCATACGCTGAGCTTCGTGCCCAAGGTGACGTTGCCGTTCAAGACCGAGGGCCGGCAGCGCTGGCTCACGCGTAACGAAGCCGCGCGGCTGCTCGGGGCCGCGCTCGGCTATCTCTGGGATGGAGAGAAGAAGACATGGAAGCGTACGAACGGCCGACTGGTCCGCCGCGAGCGCTGGATTATCAATCGCCGCCGGCCGGCCGCGCGCTTCATCCTAGTCGGCCTCTACTCGGCCAGGCGCGAGGAGACGATCCGCCGGACGCAATGGCTGGCGACTACGACGCATCCGTGGATGAACCTGGACGCGATGATCTATCAGGGCCGCGGCACCGAGGAGCGCAAGACCAAGAAGCGCCGACCTCCCGCGAAGATCGCAAACCGGCTGCGGCCGCACCTGGTGCGCTGGCGCAAGATCGATGCACACCGATCAGCCGAGCTGCGTGCCGCCGGCATCATGAAGACAGGCGAAGAGATCCGCTTCGTCGTTACGCGCATGAACGACGGGCGTCCGCTCGCCGGGAAGATCCGTTCAGCCTGGGAAGGCATTCTCGAGGATGCCGGGCTCGGTGAGGACGTCGTGCGTCACTCGCTGCGCCACACGGCCGCGACCTGGCTGATGCAGCAGGGCACCGACCGCTGGCAGGCCGCCGGCTGGCTTGGGATGACGCTGGAGCAGCTCGAGAACGGCTACGGGCATCACCACCCGGACTTCCAGGAAGAGGCGGCGGAGGCGTTTGGTGGGCGGCGGTGAAATCGACGCGCACTGTGTGGTGGCGGGCGAAAACACCACTCGCTGATCGCGTCCCACGGAACGGGGGGCGCGCGGAGGCCGTTTAGTGCAAGGCGGTAGCAGGTTAGATCTCGTTTGAGATCTCATTGTAATCTGCTAACGCCGCATTATAGCGCTCGACAGCGGCTTGCTCGGCTGGCGTGCCTCTTGCCCGCTTCAGCGCTTCCTTAGCCTCGATGAGTTTTTCAAGGCAACTTTTCCACCGTGACCAGAGCGGATGATCTTCGACCGCCATCAACCACCCTTCCGGTTAGCCACGTCAGTCAGGAAGTAGAGCGACCAAAGAACCGTAACCGACAGGAACGACATCGAAAGAGCTAGCGCGAGAGAACCCGCAGCACGCAGGGCGAACTGCACATGAGGGACGGCCGCCGTCCAAGCAAGCACAGCGTCGCGCAGTAGCCCGGCGGCCACAACGCTGATCAAGACGACGAGACCGAGGAAGCTCAGATAGCCGAGCAAGAAGCACAGGAACTGACGCATCGTCAGCGGATCGTTGTCGAGCCAAAGCTCTGCACCGATCGGGCGCCGATCGAGGTTCGGTCCAGGCGCCCCCATCGAAACAGCAGCTAGCGCGCCGATCATAAACGGCACCGCCATCACCAGAAGATCGCGAGTGAAGCGCAACAATCCATTGTCGCCGAACAGTGCCGGCCGCGGATCGATCGCGAGATAGATGGCCCAGCCGACAACGCCGACCACAATCGGGATTATCAGGTCATCCGTCCGCTTTTCGGGGTGACGAATCTGGAGGTAGCGCAAAGGCGCGGGCAGACGCAGGCGGGACTGATGCCCGCCGTGGTCCACTTCCAGTATCTTTATTTGCCGCGCTGCCATAGCTGATCCTTGTCAAGGAATGTGGCCATTTGGTCGGCGATTTCATCGTCAATTTCAGAATACCACTCTCGCGGCTCATGCTCCAAGGACATGAGTTCCTTTTGGCACATTACCAGATCCGTCGCTCCCGCGAGAGCCTGGTGGATCTTGCCAGTTACTGCCGTTCCGCCATTGACCTGCCGATAGGTCAGAAGTCATATGGGCCAGCTCTCGACCACCGGCTGTCGCAAAGGAAAGCGATCTGCCAACGTCAGCAAGAAGCTCGAGGCGTGGGCTGTACTTGTACACCTTGATGCTTGCTTTGCCTTTGCGATCGGGCAGATGAACCTCGTAAGTCAGCTCGTCGTTATGGGCCCAACGACGAAGCTGCCTGCACAAAAAGGTCTCGATCATTCCGCGATTGATGGTGTGCGCGACCTCGATCGCGCACCGATAGTCGCCATCGTCATGCTGCTTGATGGGGAGCCGCACAACGACGTGGCAAGACACCCCTCCACGCTCGTTCTTCCCACCAGAGATGTTGCGGCCCTTCAAGCTGCTGGTGTCGACGACAGAGAAGCTCTTTTTGCTCTGGTCGACAAATTCCAACAGCAGCTTGGCGTACCTATGCGCGCCGCTGGTCGCGATCTTGATCTGACGCAACCAGATGAAGTTGTGGCCGACGCAGCGAGCTATCCTCTCGTCTTCTGTCTCCTCGTCATCCTTCTCGGTGTCGCCGGCGCCAAAGAACTCGATGGCGGATCCTGCCTCGTTCCGCTCCTGCAGCACGTTGAACAGCTCGACGCCAGCCACCGTTGGTGGCTTAAATGCAACAGGGGCTCTGGAAATCGAGATACTCGCCAACCGGTTCAAAATAACGAAGCGCTGAAATTCTTCCGCCAATGTCTGCCTCCCGGACGGGCACCGTTGTGCCGGAGCCCCGACTGGATGACACAACTTATCGGGTGCTCAAATGTCCGAAACACGCAATTCACGAGAAGTACATCGAGACAAAAGGCGCAATTCATTGCGCCTTTCATTGCGCAAAACGGTGCCCGAACCTATAAGTGCTTGAAATTATGGTCGGAGTGGCAGGATTCGAACCTGCGACCCCTGCGTCCCGAACGCAGTGCTCTACCGGGCTGAGCCACACTCCGACAAGAAGGCGGCTTATAGCGTCGGGTTTGGCGCACTGCAAGCGGCCGAGATGAGGAATTTTGTCCCTGTGAAAACGGGTCTTGAAACGCTGATTTTACCGGCTGGCGAGGCCGCCGCCGAGGCCGCCGCCCGGACGCTCGCGGCCGGCGGGCTGGTCGCGTTTCCGACCGAGACGGTCTACGGGCTCGGCGCGGACGCCGCCAATGCCACGGCTGTCGCCCATATCTACAGCGCCAAGGGGCGGCCCGCCTTCAATCCGCTGATCGCGCATGTCGCGGACATCGCCGCTGCACGCCGGATCGGCCGGTTCGACGCGCGCGCCTTGAAGCTTGCGGAGGCGTTCTGGCCGGGGCCGCTGACCCTGGTGGTGCCGAAGACGGACGACTGCCCGGTGGCGGAGCTCGCCACCGCGGGCCTCGACACCGTCGCGATCCGCATTCCTGCCCACCCGGTGGCGCAGGCGATCCTGCGCGCCTTTGGCGGGGCGGTGGTGGCGCCGTCCGCCAACATCTCCGGCCATGTCTCGCCGACGCTGGCGGCCCATGTCGAGAGCGATCTTGCGGGGCGGATCGATTTGATCGTCGATGGTGGTCCGGTCGACGTCGGCGTCGAATCGACGATCGTCGGCTGCTTCGAGACGCCGATGCTGCTTCGCCCCGGCGGGCTGTCGCGCGAGCGAATCGAGGCGGTGCTCGGTGCTCCCCTGACGCGGCCGCCCGTGGAGGCTGGCAGCGACGACGGCCAGCCGCTGGCGCCGGGCATGCTGGCCTCGCACTACGCGCCGCGCGCCAATGTGCGGCTCAACGCGCGCGACGTGGTGCCGGGCGAAGCGCTGCTAGCGTTCGGCCCCGAGCGCCTGCCCGGCCTTGACGCTGCGTCGGCCGTCATGAATTTGTCGCCCGCCGGTGATCTCGATGAAGCGGCCGCCAATCTGTTCGGCTATCTTCGTAGCCTGGATGCGAGAGGGCCGCGGGCGATCGCGGTAATGCCGATTCCCGAAGTGGATCTGGGCGAGGCAATCAATGACCGGCTGCGCCGGGCGGCCGTGGCGCGCTAGCGCATGATCCGGAAAAGTGTGAAGCGGTTTTCCGATAAGATCATGCGCAAAAGATAAGAAGCGGAATGAAAGAAGACGAGATGAACATCAACAAATCTGCCACGCCTCCGCTTGCGCCCGAGCTGATCGAACAATTCCGCAAGATCGTCGGCGAACGCCACGCGATCACCGATGCCGCCGACATCGAGGCCTACGTCACCGAGGAGCGCAACCTGTTCCACGGCCGCTCGCCGCTGGTGCTGCGCCCGGGCTCGACCGCGGAAGTCGCGGCGATCTGCAAGCTCGCCTCGGAGCACAGAATCGCGCTGGTGCCGCAGGGCGGCAACACCGGCCTCGTCGGCGGGCAGACGCCGCACAATGGCGAGGTGGTGGTGTCGCTGCGGCGGCTCGACAAGATCCGCGAGGTCGACACCGCCTCCAACACCATGACCTGCGAGGCTGGCGTGGTGCTGCAGATCGCGCAGCAGAAGGCCTCAGACGTGGACCGGCTGTTTCCGCTGTCGCTGGGCGCCGAAGGCAGCTGCACCATCGGCGGCAATCTCTCCACCAATGCCGGCGGCACCGCCGCGCTCGCCTATGGCGTCGCGCGCGAGATGGCGCTGGGGCTCGAGGTCGTGCTCGCCGACGGGCGCGTGCTCAACGTGCTGTCCAAGCTGAAGAAGGACAACACCGGCTACAATCTGCACAACCTCTTCATCGGCGCGGAAGGCACGCTCGGCATCATCACGGCAGCGACACTCAAACTGTTTCCGAAGCCGCGGGCGGTCGAGACTGCCTTCGTCGGGCTGAAGTCGCCCGAAGCGGCCTTGAAGCTGCTGACGATCGCGCAGGGCGAAGCCGCCAATGCGCTGACGAGCTTTGAATTGCTGTCGGAGATGGCGGTCGATTTCTCGGTGCGCCACGGCATCGACGTGCGCGATCCGCTTAGCGAGAAGCATCCCTGGTACGTGCTGATGGAATTATCCACGGCCAGCGACGACGCCCGCACGCCGCTGGAGACGATCCTGACCCGCGCCATGGAGGAGATCGTCGACGACGCCGTGATCGCGGCCAGCCTCGCCCAGCGCAACAATTTCTGGAAGCTGCGCGAGGAAATGTCGGCGGCGCAGAAGCCGGAGGGCGGCTCGATCAAGCACGACATCTCCGTGCCCGTCGCCGCCGTGCCCGCCTTTATCGAGGAAGCCAACGCCGCGGTGGTGAAGCTGATCCCGGGCGCGCGGCCGGTGCCGTTCGGCCATCTCGGCGACGGCAATCTGCACTACAATGTCAGCCAGCCGATAGGCGCCAATACGGCCGACTACCTGGCGCGCTGGCACGAGATGAACGCCGTGGTGTTCGAGATCGTGCTGCGCATGGGCGGCTCGATCTCGGCCGAGCACGGCATCGGCGTGCTCAAGCGCGACGAACTGCCCGAGGTGAAGGACAAGACCGCGATCGAGCTGATGCGACAGATCAAGGCGATGCTCGATCCGCTCGGCATCATGAATCCCGGGAAGGTGCTGTGAGCGTATCCATCTCCCCTGCTCTCACGATCGACGCGATCGGGGATGCCGATGTTGAGCCCGTTGTCGCGCTGTGGCAGCGCTGCGGCCTGACGCGGCCCTGGAACGATCCGCATGCCGACATCGCGCTGGCGCGGCGGCGGGAGAATTCGACGGTGCTGATCGGCCGCGACAATGGCGCGATCGTCGCGTCCGTCATGGTCGGCCATGACGGCCATCGCGGCTGGGTCTATTACGTCGCTGTCGATCCTGACAGCCGGAAGCGCGGTTACGGCCGCGTCATCATGGCCGCGGCCGAGGACTGGCTGCGGAGCGCCGGCATCGCAAAGCTCCAGCTGCTGGTCCGCCGCGAGAACGCGCAGGCCAATGCGTTTTATGACTCGCTGGGCTTCGAGCTATCGACCTCGGTGATGTTCCAGAAGTGGCTCGACGGCCGCGCTTCGACTCCCTAGCTCCCGGAAAACAGCCATGACCATTTCCGACCGCGTCCGCATCAAGGACGTCCGCGTGCTCTCGGACAATTGGACGCCCCTGAAGACCACCACGTTCGAGTACCGCCGCGCCAATGGCGCGTGGCAGACGCAGCACCGCGAGACCTATGAGCGCGACAACGCCGCCGCCGTACTGCCTTACAACCTTGCCCGGCGCACCGTGATCCTGGTGCGCCAGTTCCGCCTGCCCGCGTTCATCCGCGGCTACGACGACCTCCGGATCGAGGCCGCCGCCGGCGTGCTGGACGATGCGTCTCCCGAGGTGCGCATCCGCGCCGAAGCGGAGGAGGAGACCGGCTATCGCCTGCATCACGTCCACAAGGTGTTCGAGGCCTTCATGAGCCCCGGCGCGGTGACGGAGAAGCTGCATTTCTTCGTCGCCGAATACGAGCCGGAAATGCGGGTGAGCGACGGCGGCGGCCTCGAGCACGAGGGCGAGGATATCGAGGTGCTGGAGCTCGGCATCGACGAGGCCCTGGCGATGATCGCCGACGGCCGCATCATCGACGCCAAGGCGATCATGCTGCTGCAATACGTGGCGCTGCATATTTTCATGTGAGCTGTCTTCCTTCTCCCCTTGCGGGAGAAGGTGGCGCGAAGCGCCGGATGAGGGGTATGCTTCCGCGAACTCCCGAGGGAGTTGGACTCGCGGAGAGATACCCCTCACCCGTCTCGCCGCTTCGCGGCGAGCCACCCTCTCCCGCAGGGGGGAGAGGGGGGAAGAGAGCGCCCGCTCTATCAGCGTTGCAATTCTGTCCTGCGCCGCCGCTCTCCCCGTTGAGCAACCCCAAAACTATCTCTAGTCTGGCCCCAACCAAGAACCAGGAGACGCGCCCCATGTCCGCTCCGCGCGACGACGAATTCGGCTTTGCGCCCGACTACGATTCTCCCGTCCCCTACATGCAGCGCACGCGCGATTATTACGCGGCGATCGGCTACACCACGCCATACCGCTGGGCGCATTACACCGAGGCGCCGTTCCAGCCGCTGAAGAAGCCGCTGGCGAAGTCGCGCGTCACCATCATCACGACCGCGGCGCCCTACGATCCCGCCAAGGGCGATCAGGGGCCGGGCGCGGCGTATAACGGCAGCGCGAAGTTCTACCAGGTCTATGACGGCGACACCTCGCAGCAGCACGACCTGCGCATCTCCCACATCGGCTACGACCGCAAGCACACCTCGGCCACCGACAGCGGCACCTGGTTTCCGCTGCCGCAGCTGTTGAAGGCGTCCGCCGCCGGGCGCATCGGTGACGTGGCGCCGCGCTTCTTCGGCGCACCGACCAACCGCAGCCATCGCGTCACGCTCGACACCGACGCGCCGGAGATTCTGTCGCGTTGCCTCGCCGACAAGGTCGATGTCGCCGTGCTGGTGCCCAACTGCCCGGTGTGCCACCAGACCACGGCGCTGGTGGCGCGGCACCTCGAGCGGAACGGCATTCCGACCGTGATCATGGGCTGCGCCAAGGACATCATCGAGCATGCCGCCGTGCCGCGCTTTCTGTTCTCGGACTTCCCGCTCGGCAATTCCGCGGGTAAGCCGCATGACGTCGCTTCGCAGGCGCAGACGCTGGAGCTCGCGCTGAAGCTTCTGGAGACCGCGAGCGGCCCGCAGACGACGATGCAGTCGCCGCTGCGCTGGAGCGAGGACGCCTCCTGGAAGCTCGACTACAACAACGTCGCCCAGCTCTCCCCTGAAGAGCTGGCGCGACGCCGCGCCGAATTCGACAAGCAGAAGGAGATCGCGCGCGGCAACCGCGCCGCCTGACGTCCTCCGATAACAACAATCAAGGGAGAGCGACGTGACGCGACCGTTCGAGGGCGTGAAGATCCTGGATTTCACGCAAGTGCTGGCCGGCCCCTATGCGAGCTATCAGCTTGCGCTGCTCGGCGCGGACGTCATCAAGGTCGAGCGGCGCGAGGGCGAGGACATGCGCCGCACCCCGCTTTCTCGCGAATGGGCCGAGCGCGGGCTGGCGCCGGCGTTCCAGGCCATCAACGGCAACAAGCGCAGCCTGACGCTGGATTTGCAGAAGCCCGATGCCATCGCGATCGTGAAGAAGCTTGTTAGCCAGGTCGACGTCGTGATGGAGAATTTCCGCCCGGGCGTGATGGACAAGCTCGGCATCGGCTATGAGGCGCTCTCCGCGATCAATCCAAAACTGATCTATTGCGCGGTCTCCGGCTTCGGCCAGACCGGCCCGGATCGCCTGCGCCCTGGCTATGACGGCAAGATGCAGGCGCTCTCGGGCATCATGGCGATCACCGGCCATCCCGAGACCGGGCCGACGCGCGCGGGCTTTGCGGTGTGCGACGTGCTCTCGGGCGCCACCGCCGCCTTCGGCGTGTCGAGCGCGCTGTACCAGCGCGACCGCACCGGCAAGGGGCAGCTCATCGACGTCTCCATGCTGGAGGCAACGCTGGCGTTTCTCTCAGGGCAGATCGCGGACTGGTCGGTCGCCGGCCATCGCCAGCAGCTTTCCGGCAACCAGGCGGTGAGCCGCAGGACCACGGCGAATTTGTTCAAGTGCGGTGACGGCCACATCCTGCTTGCCGTCAACAACGAGAAGCAGTACCGCGCGCTGATGTCCACGCTCGGACGCGAGGATACGCTGAGCGATCCGCGCTTTGCCGACTGGTTCTCCCGCAACGAGAACGAGGGTGCCCTGCGCGCCATCATCGAGGAGGCGCTGGCGAAACGGCCGGCCCGTGAATGGGAGACGATTTTGGAAGACGCCGGCGCGCCCTGCGCCAGCATCTGGAAGGTCGAGGAGGTGATCGACCATCCCCAAGTGAAGGCCCGCGGTGCGATCCAGGAGCTGGATACACCCTACGGCCGTCTGCGCTTTGCCGGCAGCGGCTTCAAGCTCGCCCATGGCGGCGGACGGCTGGACCGGATGGCACCGGAGCTGGGGGCTGATACGGATGCAGTGCTGGGTGAACTCGGGTTCGATGCGGCGGAGATCGCGGCGCTGAGGGCAAGGGAGGTTGTCTGAACCTCCGCTGCTGTAGACTGGGCAAAGGCGCAACGCGCCGTGCCCACCAATCTATCCGTTTCCTCGGTGAGCGATCGTGGGCACGCTTCGCTTTGCCCACCTACGGCAGCGCGCCTAGAACAACGAGCCCTGCCCGTCATCGGACGACGCAGCAGCGACCTTCCTCGTGACCTTCTTCGGCTTCGGCGCCTCCGCCTCCATCTCCTCTGCACTGATCGGCAACAACAACTGCTCGTCGTCATTGGCGACGCGGTTGACGCGGGTGGAGACCGCGTGCCAGGCGAATTCGCCGATGCGCGGGGGCCTCATCAGCGGCAGGATCGCGTCGACCTCGTCGCCGCGGCTATCGAGCCAGCGCTCGAAATCGCGCGGGCTGATGGTGACGGGCACACGGTCGTGCAGCGCGGCGAGATCCTCGCTGGCCGCCGCCGTGACGATCGCGACCGTGTCGAGTTCCTCGCCGTTCGGCCCGACCCAGGTCTCGAACACCGCGGCAAAGCCAAGCGGTTCGCCGTCGGCGCGGTGGATGAAGAACGGCTGCTTGCGGCCGCCTTCCGACTTCCATTCATAGTAGCCGTCGGCGGGGATCAGGCCGCGCCGCCGGCGAATCGCTTTTTTGAACGCGGGCTTCTCCAGCACCGTCTCGGAGCGGGCATTGATCAGCAGCGTAAATCCGCGGGGGTCCTTGACCCAGGACGGCAGCAGCCCCCAGCGCATCAGGCGGAAATGGCGGGCACCATTCTCGACCAATACGACCGGAATCGGCTGCGTCGGAGCGACATTGTACCGGGGCGGAAAATTCGGCTGCTCGACATAGCCGAACAGTTGCCGCAAAGCCGCGGGGGCCGAAGTTATGACGAAGCGTCCACACATCCTTGGGGGCCTATATAGGGTCCGTTCAGGTCCTTTTAACCCCGAACGTTAACACTGCGGCAGATGAGCTCAACGGCCACCCAACCCGCGCGGACGCATGTACAGACGGGCCCCGAGGCTGCGGCCTGGGCCGAACGGCTGCGCGTGGCCAACATCAACCCGCGGACCGGGCTTGCCACTGACTATCTCAACCATTTCAATGAAGCCGTGATGCTGCTTGAAATGGTCCCTGACATGCCGGAATGCGCCGAAGATTTTTTGACCTGGTCGCCGCTGTCCTATGCCGAGCATTTCACCGCGTCCAATTTCAAGGCACGGGATCTGGCCATCGAGGCCTATGAGAAGGCCGATCCCAACGTGCGCGCCCAGTTCGACCACATCACGGACACCATGACCTCGATTCTGACCGCGGTCGGCTCGGCCATGCGCGAGGTCGACAAGGATACGACCCGGGTCCGCCTCGCCGAGCAGGCCACCCTCTGGGTCAAGCCGCTGATCGCCGCCTGCGGCGGCATCATCAATGGCGGCGCGGAGGCCGACGTCGACACCATCATGGCGAACTAGCGCCGTGCCGGCGGTCGTCCAGCCCAGCCATCCCCAGATCGCCGTCAGTGCCGCGATTTTCCGCGACGGCAAGGTGCTTCTGACCCGCCGCGCGCGCTCGCCCGCAAAAGGGTTCTATTCGCTGCCGGGCGGCCGGGTCGAGTTCGGCGAATCGCTGCACCAGGCGCTCAAGCGCGAGGTCGACGAGGAGACCGGGCTCGAGATCGAGATCATCGGGCTAGCCGGCTGGCGCGAGGTGCTGCCGGCTGCCCCCGGCGCCGGCCACTATCTGATCATGTCGTTTGCCGCCCGCTGGGCGGCCCGGGAGCCGGTCCTGAACGACGAGCTCGACGACTACCGCTGGATCGCCCCGGACGCCCTGGCGAGCCTCAGCGACCTCAAGCTGACCGGGGGGCTGGAGGAGGTCATCCAGTCCGCCCACCGGCTGCTTGGAGCCTGACGCCCGCCTTGCGCCGGCCGTCCCGAGGGGGCATACAGCCGCCGATGTCGACGCGATTTCTGGCCATTTTCGCCCTGATTGTCGCCTTCACGTCCGTGCCCGCGAGGGCCCAGGACGTGGCGGCGCCGTTCGACGGCGAATTGCAGCGGCTGGCCGAGATCCTGGGCGGGCTGCACTATCTGCGCGGCATCTGCGGGTCCAACGAGGGCAACAAATGGCGCAGCGAGATGCAGGCGCTGATCGACGCCGAAACCCCCTCCGGCGAGCGCCGCACCCGCATGATCGCCGGCTTCAACCGCGGCTATAACGGCTTCCAGCAGACCTACCGCAGTTGCACGCCGGCCGCGACGGTGGCGATCCGCCGCTATATCGAGGAAGGCTCGAAGATCTCGCGCGATCTCACCGCGCGCTACGCGAACTAGCTTCCCCCGTCATTCCGGGGCGCGCGCAGCGCGAACCCGGAATCCATTGTGCGGCAGTCTCTGCGGCCCGATGGATTCCGGGCTCGCGACTTCGTCGCGCCCCGGAATGACGAGTCGCGGCTGGAACCCTGTCATCGAGTTTGTTCACAGCCGTTAACCGTTCCTAAAGATGTGGCCTAGCGGGCGTTAATACGCGTGCTACACCTCTCGTGCAGCGCATCGCCGTGGACGCGCCTCCAGCCTTGTCGAGTTTCATGAGCCAGCCGATTTCCTACGCCCCCGCCCGCGCGCCGCTGCCCGATCACGAGCAGAAGCAGGCCGCACTGAGCTATCTCAACGAGGCCTGGGCCGAAGCGCGCCATGACGGCGTCGACGGCGATTGCCTGGCGCAGGCGAGCCTGTTTGCGGCCTTCGCCGAGCTCGTCGGCACCTATGGCGAGGACGCGGTGGCAAAATTCGTCGAGGGTTTTCCGGGCCGCATTCGCAACGGCGAATTCTCCGTCGACATCTCCAGGCAGTAAGCCCTGCCAGGACGCTTCGCCTAGTCCGTCTCGATCGGCAGCGACGGGTCTCGCGCCCACTCGCCCATCGAGCCGTCGTACAGCGTCAGCTTGTCGTAGCCGAGCTGCGTCAGCAGCAAGAGGTCGATCGTCGCCGAGATGCCGCCGCCGCAATACGCGATCACATTCTTGTCGCGCGTGACGCCCTGGGCGACGAACTTCGCTTCCGCATCCGCAAGGCTCGTCAGCGTCTTGTCGGCATTGACGAGCGTTGCGGCTGATACGTTGACGCTGCCGGGCACGCGGCCCGGCCGGCCGTAACGGCTCGGCTCAAGGCCGCGATGAAACTGCGGCCCGAGTGCGTTGACGATGACCGTTGAGGGATCCCCGATCATTGCCTTCACGATGTCCTTGTCGACGAAAAAGCCCGCGCGCGGCGCGGCCTTGAAGGTCGTCGCAGGATAGCCCTTCGGTGCACCGGTTTCAATCGACCGCCCCTCGTCCTTCCATTTGTCGAACCCGCCGTCGAGCACCTGCGCGTCGACGCCGAGGGAGCGCAGCATCCACCAGAACCGCGTCGACCACATCGTGGTGCCGATGCTGTAGAGACCGATGGTCTTGCCCGCATCGAGGCCGTGGCGGCCGAAGGCGGCCTCCAGCTGCGCAACATCAGGCATCATGAAGAGCGGTCGCGCGGTGTTGTCGGAGAACTCGCCTTGCAGGTCGAGGAAATCGGCACCGGGAATGTGGCCGGCCGCGAACGTCTTGTCGCCGGGCACCGCGCGATACGGCACGTCGCTGCCGGGCGGGACAGGCTCGTTGTAGGTCGTGCAGTCGTAGAGGCGGAGGTTGGGGTCGCCGAGGATGGCGGCGAGTTGCTCGGTGGTGATGAGGGGTGTCGATTCGGACATTGTCACCTCGCGCTGCAAAGCTGTAGCCCGGGTGAGCGTAGCGAAACCCGGGAACCTCGCAAAGTGAAAACCCGCATGTCGCTGCGCTCATGCGGGCTACGGCCCCTCGACTCGTCATTGCGAGCGAAGCGAAGCAATCCAGACTGCCGCCGCGGAGGGATTCTGGATTGCTTCGCTACGCTCGCAATGACGAGTGGGGAGACACTATGCGTCCCCACGACACATCACGTTACTGCTTCAGCGTCTCCAAAAACCGTACCGGCTCGCCTTGCGAGGGCGTGACCAGTTCGCCCTGCCACATCACGCGGCGGCCGCGGATGAAGGTGCCGACGGGCCAGCCGGTGACGCGCAACCCGTCGTAAGGCGTCCAGCCGGCCTTGGATGCGACCCATTTGTTGGTGATGGTCTCGCTGCGCTTGAGGTCGACGATGGTGAAGTCGGCGTCGTAGCCCGCGGCGATGCGGCCCTTGCAGGCCATGTTGTAGAGGCGTGCGGGGCCGGCGCTGGTGAGGTCGACGAAGCGGGCGAGCGACAGGCGGCCCGCATTGACGTGGTCGAGGATCAGCGGCACCAGCGTCTGCACGCCGGTCATGCCGGAGGGCGAGGCTGGGTAGGTCTTCTGCTTCTCCTCCAGCGTATGCGGGGCGTGGTCGGAGCCGAGCACGTCGATGATGCCCTGCTCGATGCCGCGCCAGATGCCGGCGCGGTGATCGGCGCCGCGCACCGGCGGGTTCATCTGCGCCAGCGTGCCGAGCCGCTCGTAGCATTCGGGCGCGACCAGCGTGAGATGATGCGGCGTCGCCTCGCAGGAGGCGACATCCTTGTGATCGCGCAGGAATTCGATCTCTTCCTTGGTCGAGATGTGCAGCACGTGGATGCGCTTGCCGGTCTCGTGCGCGAGCTTGACCAGGCGCTGCGTCGCCATCAGCGCCGCGGTCTCGTCGCGCCAGACCGGATGCGAGCGGGCGTCGCCCTCGATGCGCAGCGGCTTGCGCTCGTTGAGGCGGTATTCGTCCTCGGCATGGAACGCCGCACGGCGGCGGATCACCTGGAAGATGCGGCGCAGGCTCTCGTCGTCCTCGACCAGCAGCGCGCCGGTGGACGAGCCGATGAATACTTTTACGCCGGCGCAGCCCGGCGCGCGCTCCAGCACCGGCAGATCCTGCACGTTCTCGCGGGTGCCGCCGATGAAGAAGGCGAAATCGCAATGCATGCGATGATGGGCGCGCTTCACCTTGTCGGTGAAGGTGGCCTCCGTCACCGTCAATGGAGACGTGTTCGGCATCTCGAACACGGCGGTGACGCCGCCCATCACGGCGCTGCGCGAGCCGGTCTCGAGGTCTTCCTTCTGGTCCAGCCCGGGCTCGCGGAAATGCACCTGCGTGTCCATCACGCCGGGCAGGATGTGCAGGCCCTTGCAGTCGATCACCTCAGCGGCTGAGCCTTGCGACAGTGGGCCCAGTTCGGCGATGCGGCCGTTCGCGATGCCGATGTCGCGCTGGCCCTCTCCATCCTGGTTGACGACGGTGCCGCCTTTGAGGATCACATCGAAACGCTGGGTCATGGGGCCTCTCTCATCCCCAAGCGCAGGGCTCGAGGTCTTGTCGTTTATGCCTTGCGGGCTTACGTTCCGGAGCAACATGTCGCAAGAGATTTTCGCATGAAATCAGCGTTTCTTCCCGACCGGGGCGTGATCAAAATCGCGGGCGAGGATGCGCGCAACTTCCTCAACGGCCTGATCACGACCGACGTCGACAGGCTGGAGCCGGGCCTGGGGCGATTCGGCGCGCTGCTGACGCCGCAGGGCAAGATCATCGCCGATTTCCTGATCACGGAGGTGCCCGCCGGCCATGGCGGCGGGTTCCTGATCGATTGCCCGAAAGCGCTGGCGGACACCCTCGCCACCAAGCTGAAATTCTACAAGCTGCGCGCCAAGGTCACGGTGGAAAGCCTCGATCTCGGCGTGCTCGCGGCCTGGGGCGGCCAGCTGGCGGCGCAACCGGACCTTGCCTTCGCCGATCCGCGGAATGCCGAGCTCGGCACGCGCATCCTGATCCCCGAGGATCTCAAGCAGAAGCTGTCCGATCTCATCGGCGCCGAGCTGGTCGATGCGGCCGAGTACGAGGCGCACCGCATCGCGCTCGGCGTGCCGCGCGGCGGGCTCGATTTCATGTACAGCGATGCGTTCCCGCACGAGACCAACATGGACCGGCTCGCCGGCGTCGATTTCGACAAGGGCTGCTATGTCGGCCAGGAGGTCGTCTCGCGCATGCAGCATCGCGGCACCGCGCGCACGCGCAGCGTGAAGGTACTGCTCGATGACATCTCACCGGAAGTCGGCGTCAGCGTCATGGCCGGTGACAAGTCGGTCGGCACCATGGGCTCGTCGGCGCAAGGCAAGGGCATTGCGCTGGTGCGCATCGACCGTGTCGCCGACGCGCTCGATGCCGGCCAGCCGCTCACCGCCGGTGGCCTAGCGTTGAGGCTTGCGGAGCCGGACGTCGTTCGCATTCCAGCCAAGCAGCCCACCGCATGAGCCGCGCTCCCCGCCTGCATCCCGACGGCCTGACCCGCTGCCCCTGGCCCGGCGAGGATCCGCTCTATGTCGCCTATCACGACACCGAATGGGGCGTGCCCGAATATGACGATCGCGCGCTCTATGAAAAGCTGATCCTCGACGGTTTTCAGGCCGGCCTGTCCTGGATCACGATCTTGCGCAAGCGCGACAATTTCCGCAAAGCCTTCGACGATTTCCAGCCGGAGAAGATCGCGCGCTACAATGCCAAGAAAGTCCACGCGCTGATGAACGATGCCGGCATCGTGCGCAACCGCGCCAAGATCGACGGCGCGATCCTGAGCGCAAAGTCCTATCTCGACATCATGGAGAAGGGCCCGGGCTTCTCGAAGCTGCTGTGGGACTTCATGGGCGGCAAGCCCAAGGTCAACCACTTCAAGACCACCGCGAGCGTGCCGGCCTCGACGCCGCTGTCGGTGCAGATCTCCAAGGAGCTTGCCTCGCGCGGCTTCAAGTTCGTCGGGCCGACCATCGTCTACGCCTTCATGCAGGCGACCGGCATGGTCAACGACCATCTCGTCGATTGCCATTGCCACGCGACCTGCGGCAAGACGCAGCGCAAGCCGCGCCTTAGGGACAAATGACCGCGAAGAAGACGGCACGCGGCGCAGAGTCCCGCGCCTGGCAGCGCATGCTGTCGGGACGGCGGCTCGACCTGCTCGATCCCTCTCCGCTCGATGTCGAGATCGCCGACATCGCACATGGGCTGGCGCGCGTCGCGCGCTGGAACGGGCAGACCATTGGCGCGCACATCTTCTCGGTCGCGCAGCACACGCTACTGGTGGAAACCGTGCTGCGGCACGACATGCCGCGCGTGGACCAGCGCATGCGCCTTGCCGCGCTGCTGCACGATGCGCCCGAATATGTCATCGGCGACATGATCTCGCCGTTCAAGGCGGTGCTCGACGGCCATTACAAGGCGGTCGAGAAACGCCTGCTCGGTGCCATTCACATCCGCTTCGGCCTGCCGCCGGTGCTGGCGGACGAGATCACCCTGGCCATCAAGGCCGCCGATCGCGGTGCAGCCTATCTCGAGGCAACCGAGCTCGCCGGCTTCAGCGAGAGCGAGGCGCGGCGCCTGTTCGGCAAGGATCCGGGCCTCTCCGACAGCGTCCGGCGCGACTATCTCACGCCCTGGACCGCGGCGCGGGCGGAGAAGCAGTTTCTGGAGCGGTTCAACGCGGTGTTTGCATAGGTCCTGTAGGGTGGGCAAAGGCGCTCTTGCGCCGTGCCCACCATCTCTTCGCGTTTGCGACAAAAGTGGTGGGCACGGTTCCGCCTTCGCTCTTCGAGCTACGGCGGACATGTCGCTTTGCCCACCCTACGGCACCGGCTATAATCAGCGGCAAAAAGGTCCGCCATGATCCACGTCTGTTCCCTCGCCGCGCTTCCCGAAACCGTCCGCCTCACCAGGGCCAGCCACGTGCTGACCGTGATGGCCAATGTCGAGCAGGTGGCGCGTCCGGTATCGGTGCTGCCGGCCAACCATCTCAAGGTGTCGATGGACGACATCACCGAGGAGATGGACGGCTTTGTCGCACCGTCGGAGACACATATCGAGCAGGTGCTGAATTTCGTGCGGGGCTGGGACCGCAGCGCGCCGCTGGTGGTGCATTGCTATGCCGGCATCAGCCGCTCCACCGCGAGCGCCTTCGCCGCCGTCTGCGCGCTCAATCCGCATCGCGACGAGATCGAGATCGCCAGGAAGATCCGCGCCGCCTCGCCGATCGCCTCGCCGAACCGGCGCATCGTCGGCCTCGCCGACCGCGCGCTCGGGCGCAACGGCCGCATGCTGCGCGCGCTCGACGAGATGGGCCCGGGCGCAATGATGGTCGAGGGCCGCCCCTTCGTGATCGAGCTCGAATGACACACGCGATCTCAGCCGCATGAGCGAGACGCTGCTGACGCCGATCGAGATCGGCCTGACCGCCGCGATCGTCGCGATCGAGGACCATGAGCCGCTGATCCTCACCGCGCTCAGCAGCGACGGGCTGGCGGGCCTGCCGTTCGGCCCGTTCGATGCGCTGAGTCATCGCACCTTCGAGATCGGCCTGCGCGCCTGGGTCGAGGAGCAGGCGGGCCTGCGGCTCGGCTATGTCGAGCAGCTCTACACCTTTGGCGATCGCGGCCGTCATGCCGAGGCCGGCGACACCGGCGCGCATATGGTGTCGATCGGCTATCTCGCGCTCACACGCGCCGCGGGCGGCGAGCTCGCAGCAAACGGCGCAAGCTTCGAGCCGTGGTACCGCTTCCTGCCCTGGGAGGACTGGCGCGAGGAGCCGCCCGCGATCATCGCCCGCGACATCATCCCCGCGCTGACGGCGTGGGCGGAGCAGGAGACGCCGGAGACGACGCGCGCGTTGCCGCGCAAGGATCGCGTGCGGTTCTATTTCGGCCTCGACGGCGCGCCCTGGGACGAGGAGCGCGTGCTCGACCGCTACGAATTGCTGTACGAGGCCGGGCTGATCGAGGAGGCGCGGCGCGACGGCCGTCCTGCGGCATTAGCGCGCAAGGCGCTGCCGGCGCTCGGGACCTCGATGCGGTTCGATCACCGCCGAATTCTCGCCACGGGAATCGCGCGGCTGCGCGCAAAGCTGAAGTATCGTCCTGTGGTGTTTGAACTTTTGCCCGCCGAGTTCACACTTACGGAATTGCAGCATACGGTGGAGGCGATCTCCGGCCGGCATCTGCACAAGCAGAATTTCCGCCGCCTGGTCGAAACCGAAGCCCTGGTCGAACCGACCGGCGTGATGTCGACACAGACGGGCGGACGGCCGGCAGCGCTCTACCGCTTCCGCCGCGAGGTGCTCCAGGAGCGGCCCGCGCCGGGCTTGCGCGTTCGCTCCCGGCGCTAGAGCATGATCCGGACCCGGAGGGCCGCGTTAGCGCAAAGTGCGTTGCGGCTTTCCGGTAAGATCATGCGCAAGAACTAAGACCCTGATATCAGTGGTACCGGCCCCCTGCCCGCCGGTTGCCTGGAGGCTTCATGTTCGACGGCCCGTTCGACGTCTTTGCGCTGATCATTGCGATCATCGCCTTCCTGATCGCGATCAAGGCGTCCAGCCAGGCGACCGAGCAGCGCCGCCGGCTGAACCTGCTCGAAGAGAAGTTTTATGCGCAGCGGCCTGTGCAACCGCCGCCGCTGATGCCCGCGCAGGTGCAGGCTGAAGCGCCCGCAGCGCCCGCCGCCGAGCCGCCGCCGCTTGCGCCGGAAGCCGAGCCGGCGCCGCCTCCGCTCGTCACCGCAGAGGTTTCGCCACCCCCGCTCGAACCGAGCACGGGCGCCGAGGTGCCGCCTCCAGTGCCGGAGGCTGCGCCCGCGCCCGGGTTCGAGGAACGCCTCGGCACGCGCTGGGTGGTGTGGATCGGCGGCCTTGCGCTGGCGCTGGGCGGCTTCTTCATGGTGCGCTATTCGATCGAGGCCGGCCTGGTCGGCCCCGGCGTGCGCGTGTTCCTCGGCGGCCTGTTCGCAGCCGCGCTGCTGGGTGCCGGCGAATGGACGCGGCGCAAGGAGAGCATCTCCACCATCCAGGCGCTGCCGATCGCCAACATTCCCGCGATCCTCACCGCGGCCGGCACGGCGGTGGCGTTTGCCACCATCTACGCGGCCTATGCGCTCTATGGCTTCCTCGTGCCCGCAACCGCCTTCGTGCTGCTCGGCATCGTTGCCATGGGCACGCTCGCCGCAGCGTTGCTGCACGGGCCTGCGCTCGCAGGGCTTGGCGTGGTCGGCGCCTTCGCGACGCCGATCCTCGTCTCCAGCGGCAAGCCAGACTATTGGGCGCTCTACATCTATCTCGCCATCGTCACCGCCGCGAGTTTCGGCCTTGCCCGTATCCGGCTGTGGCGCTGGCTTGCGGTCACGACGATCGCCTTCGCGGTGCTCTGGATCTTCCCGGGTCTCGATACCGAACAGGTGCAGGTCGCGCCGCATGCCTTCCATGTCATCGCCGGCTTCGTGCTCGCTGCGCTGCTCGTGGTCTGCGGCTTCATGTTCGGCCCGACCATCGAGGAGGGCGAGATCGAGCCGGTCTCGTCGGGCGCGCTCGGCGCCTATCTGTTCGCTGCGATGCTGGTCGTGTTGTCGAGCGCGCATGCCGATCTCGCGCTGATCGCCTTCACGCTCATCGTCGGCGGGACGCTGTTCGTCGCCTGGCGTGCGCCGGCGGCGACCGGCGCGCTGGGCGCGGCTGCGGCAACCGTGTTCATCGTGTTCGCCGAATGGGCAGTGCGCGCCAATCCTGATATGCTGGTGCTGCCGGGCGGCCCGATCTTCGGCATCGGACCGACCGCGATCGACAGCTCGGTGACGCTGCATCTGGTGACGGCCGCGATCTTCGCCGCCGGCTTCGGCGTCGCGGGCTTTTTCGCGCAGGGCCGCTCGAATTCGGCGATCATTCCCGTGGTGTGGTCGGCGGCGGGCGTCGCGACGCCGATCGCGATCCTTGTCGCGCTCTATGCGCGCATCGCCCATCTCGACCGCTCAATCCCGTTCGCGATCCTCGCCGTCCTGCTCGCCGCCGCCTTTGGCGCCGCGACCGAAGTCCTCACGCGTCGCGAAGAACGACCGGGCGTTGCAACCTCGATCGCATTGTTCGCGACCGGCACGCTTGGCGCGCTGGCGCTGGCACTGACCTTTGCGCTGGAGAAGGGCTGGCTCACCATCGCGCTTGCGCTGATGTCGCTCGGCACCGCCTGGATCTCGTTGCAGCGGCCGATTCCGGTGCTGCGCCGGTTAGCTGCGATCTTCGCCGCGATCGTCACCGCGCGCATCATCTATGATCCGCGCATCGTCGGCGATGCCGTCGGCACCACGCCGATCTTCAACTGGCTGCTGTGGGGCTACGGCCTGCCCGCCGCCTCGTTCTGGGGCGCGAGCATCTTCCTGCGCCGCCGCGCCGACGATACGCCATTGCGCATTGTCGAGGCGGCCGCGATCCTGTTCACCGCGCTGCTCGCCTTCGTGGAGATCCGTCATTTCGCCACCGGCGGCCAGATGACCTCGGCGCCCTCGCTGCTCGAATGCGCGCTGCAGGTCTGCGTGACGCTCGCCATGGCGATCGGGCTGGAGCGCTTGCGGCTGCGCAACCGCAGCATCGTCTACAATGTCGGCGCGGTCGTGCTGACGGCGATCGCCGGGCTCATCAGCGTGTTCGGCCTCCTGATCCTGGAGAACCCGCTGATCTGGCACATCGACGTCGGCGGCGCGGTGTTCAACCTGCTGCTGCTCGGCTATGCGCTGCCGGCGGTGCTGATGCTGCTACTGTCCTATGCGGTGGTCGGCGAGCGCGGCAAGATCTACGCCAACACCATTGCCGGCGCCGCACTGGTGTTCGCGCTCGCCTATATCACGCTGGAGATCCGCCGCTTCTATCACGGCCCGATCCTCTCCAGCGGCCCGACGACGGGCGCCGAGCAATACACCTATTCGATCGGCTGGCTCGCCTTCGGCGTGGTGCTGCTCGGGGTCGGCATTCTCGTCAACTCGGAACGGGCGCGGCTGGCTTCCGCCGCCGTCATCGCGCTGACGATCCTGAAGGCGTTCGTCATCGACATGTCGACGCTGACAGGCGTCTACCGCGCGCTGTCGTTTATGTGCCTCGGCATCGTGCTGGTCGCGATCGGCTGGCTCTACCAGCGCATCCTGTTCCGGCGACAGGCCCCGCCGCCGCCTGCTCCGCAGGCGGGCAGCTAAAACGTCGGGCGAGGTACTTCACCTCTCCCCAGCGGGAGAGGTGAAGTAAGAGCGGGCGCTAGGCCGCGCGGACCGATTCCAGGAACTGCGCGACCTCGACCTTCAGGCGCGTGCTGTCGGTTGCCAGCGATTTCGCGGCCGACAGCACCTCGACCGAGGCCTCGCCGGTCTCGATCGCACCGCGCTGCACGTTGGTGATGTTGGAGGAAACCTCCTGCGTGCCGAGCGAGGCCTGCTGGACGTTGCGCGATATCTCCTGGGTCGCCGCGCCCTGCTGCTCGACGGCGGCGGCAATCGCCGCCGACACTTCGGACAGCCGCTCGATGGTGCCGCCGATCTCCTGGATCGCGCTGACGGATTCTTCCGTCGCGGCCTGGATGCCCGACACCTGCGCCCCGATCTCGCCGGTCGCCTTCGCGGTCTGCTCCGCCAGTGCCTTGACCTCGGACGCGACGACGGCAAAGCCGCGGCCGGCTTCGCCCGCCCGGGCCGCCTCGATGGTCGCATTCAGCGCCAAAAGGTTGGTCTGGCCCGCAATGGTGTTGATGAGCTCGACGACGTCGCCGATGCGGGAGGCCGCCTGCGACAGCGCGTTGACGCGCTCGTTGGTCCGCGCCGCTTGCTCGACCGCCTCCGCCGCCATCCGCGCCGAATCCTGCACGCGGCGGCTGATCTCGGTGATGGAGGACGACAGCTCCTCGGAGGCGGAGGCGACCGCCTGGACGTTGGTGGAAGCTTCTTCGGATGCCGCCGCGACGACGGTGGCGAGCTCCTTGCCGCGCTGCGCGGTGCCCGTCAGCGTCGACGCCGACGCCTCGAGCTCGGTCGAGGCCGAGGAAACGGTGCCGACGACTTCGCCGATCATCGCCTCGAACTTGCGCGTGATGGCATCGACCCGGCGGCCGCGTTCGATCTTGGCCTCGGCATCGAGCCGGGCCGCCTCGTCCGCCGCCCGCTTGGCGATCAGCGCTTCCTTGAAGATCTGCAGCGCATCCGCCATCGATCCGATCTCGGTCTTCTCGCCGCGATGCGGCACCTCGGCCGAGAGGTCGCCCTCGCCGAGCGACTGCATCGGCTTGATGATCGAAGCAATGCCTCGCGAAACGTCGCGCACGAGGTAATAGGCCGCGCCGATCGCGATCACGACCGAGAACACGATGATGCCGACCAGAACGCGGAAGATCAGCGCATAGCTGTCGGCCGCCTGCTTCGTCTCGAGCTCGGCGCCGCTGTTGTTGAGCTCGATACCCTTCTGCAGCAGCGGATCGGCCGCCTGGGCCATCTTCGCCACCTTGGTCTGCAGCATCTCATTGGCGTCGGTCGGGAAACGGCCGATGCTCTTGCGCGACAGTGCCATCACCTCCTGCACGCCGTTCAGGTATTCGGCCCACGCCCTGCTCCACTGCGCATAGAGCGAGCGCTCCTCGGGCGAATTGATCAAGGGCTCGTAGATCTTGCGTGTCTTCTCGATGCGCTCGCGCAGCGAGGCCAGCCGCTTCTCGGCCGCGTCCTTGCCCTCGGCGCTCTCCTGCATCAGGTGCAGGCGGAGCGCGACGCGCAGCTCGTTGATGTCGGCGCGGAGCGAGCCGAGCGCACGCACGCTCGGCAGCCAGGTTTCCGCGATCTCGACCGTATGGGCATTGATGTTCTGCATGGTGCCGATCGCCGTCACGCCGACGCCGGCGAGCGAGAGCACGAGGACCGACAACACGGTCAGAAGCTTGAAGACGATCGACAACTTCGACATCACGAGAAATCCCGGTGAGACCTAGCAACGTACGAATGACCCGCGCCGCAACCGTCGCGACGCGACGACAGGGCGAAAGTCAGTTCATCAATGCTGGCTGGTTCTTATCGCTCAGATTGCGCTCATAGTTGCAAACAGGCGTTAACAGGGAGCTACGTAGAACTACGAACGACCACAGCCGCCTGCCATTTTACCTGCAACCAACTGTTGCAGCCCGCAAGCATACTTCATGCTGCGATGCGAACGCACCAGCGCCTGACGCTGCAGCAGCGACCAAGGTGATGGAGAGCCGGCTGCTCTCAGGCGGCGCGCACGGTGCCCAGGAACTTGCTGACCTCGAGCTTGAGGCGGTTGCTGTCGCCCGACAGCATCTGCGCGGCGGACAGCACCTGCGAGGACGCCGAGCCGGTCTCGCTGGCGCCGCGCTGCACGTCGGTGATGTTGGACGAGACCTGATGGGTGCCTGCCGCCGCCTGCTGCACGTTGCGGGAAATTTCCTGCGTCGCCGCGCCCTGTTCCTCAACGGCAGCCGCGATCGTCGAGGAAATCTCGGACAGCTTTTCGATGGTGTCGCTGATGTCCCTGATGGCGCCGACCGATTCCTGCGTCGCGGCCTGAATGCCGCCGATCTGCTGGCCGATCTCGCCGGTTGCCTTCGCCGTCTGCTCGGCGAGCGCCTTGACCTCGGATGCGACGACCGCAAAGCCCTTGCCGGCCTCGCCGGCGCGCGCCGCCTCGATCGTGGCGTTGAGCGCCAGCAGGTTGGTCTGGCCCGCGATGGTGTTGATCAGCTCGACGACGTCGCCGATACGCGTCGCCGCCCTGGACAGTTCGCTGACGCGCTCGGTCGTGGTGCGCGCCTGGCTCACTGCCTCGCTCGCCACTCGTGCAGATTCCTGCACCTGGCGGCTGATCTCCGTGATCGAGGACGAGAGTTCTTCCGTTGCCGAGGCCACCGACTGCACGTTGGTGGACGCCTCTTCGGAGGCGGCGGCCACCATGGTGGTGAGCTGCTGGCCGCGCTCCGCGGTCGATGTCAGCGTCGATGCCGAGGCTTCCAGCTCGGTCGCAGCCGATGACACGGTATCGACGATCTCGCCGATCGCGGCCTCGAAACCGTCGGCAAGCTTGTGCATCTCCGCCTTGCGCTGCGCCGCTGCCGCCTGGTCCTGCCTGACCTTCGCCTCGGTTTCCTCGCGCGCCTTCTGTTCCGACAGGATCTTGAACTTCTCGACGGCCGCGGCGACGCCACCGACCTCGTCCTTGCGGCCGAGGCCGGGCAGCACCACGGAGAAATCGCCGCCGGCGAGCTTGTCCATCGCAACGGTCAGCGCGCGGATCGGCCGCGCGATGGCGAAGAAGGACATCAGCCAGGAGCCGATGAGTATGAGCATCGTACAGATGCCGACCACGATGCCGAGACGTTCGCTCGCGGACATCTCCTGCGCCGCGGCGGCAAGTTCTTCCTCGCTCTTGTGCTTGGCAAAGTCCGCGATCTCGCCCGTGATCGTATCGAGCTGGGCAGCAATCGGTAGGGTCACCTCACGCGCCAGGCGCACAACTTCTTCGGAGAGCTTGGCAGCGCCGGCGGCGTCCGTCTTCGCGAGGGCAATGACCTCACCGCGAATGGCGGCGTTCTGCTGCGCGCCCTTGAGATAGTCCGCTGACAGACTTTTCAGCTTCTGTATCCGCGCGCGATTTTCCTCGGAGTGGGACAGCTTGAGCATGGAATCGGCGATGTCGTTCAGCGCTCTTGATCGGTCGAGTAGACTCTCGCCCGCCTTTTGCAGCTCGGCGGCGTTGCCGGCGAGCCTGATATCGCGGACGGCGAGTTGCATGCTGCGCGCCGCGAGCTTGGCTTCCACCGCGTCACGAGCCAGCTCGAGCTGCACGACCGCGGCCTTGTTGGAGCCCCGCACATTGCCGTTGCCGACGAGCTGACTTGCGATGATGCAAAGGACCAGGAGGATGCCGAGTGCCGACGCGATCGCCAGCTTTGTTCCGATCCGCAAATTCCGAACGAGGCTCGACATTGGAGTTTCCCCAAAGAAATGCGCAGCCGAGTCATTGTCGGCGGCCCTGGCGTTGATCGCTCTTGCTTAAAAGTTGAGCGCCAGCCATTCCAAATTGGTTAACAATGGCCCCCGTGCAAATACGGGGCTAGCGCGAAAACTCCTTGAAATTCAGCACGTTACGCGAGCTCGACTGGTTAATCACACGCAGAGATGGGAACGTCAGGCAGCCCGCACGATCTCGAGAAATTTCCCGACCTCCAACTTCAGGCGGTTGCTGTCGCCGGACAGCATCTGCGCCGCGGACAGCACCTGCGAGGATGCTGAGCCGGTCTCGCTGGCGCCGCGCTGCACGTCGGTGATGTTGGACGAGACCTGCTGCGTGCCATGCGCGGCTTGCTGCACGTTGCGGGAGATTTCCTGCGTTGCCGCGCCCTGCTCTTCCACCGCAGCCGCGATCGTCGAGGAAATCTCGGACAGCTTTTCGATGGTGTCGCTGATGTCCCGGATGGCGCCGACCGATTCCTGCGTCGCGGCCTGTATGCCGGAGATCTGCTGGCCGATCTCGCCAGTCGCCTTCGCGGTCTGCTCGGCGAGCGCCTTGACCTCGGATGCGACGACGGCGAACCCCTTGCCGGCCTCGCCGGCACGTGCGGCTTCGATCGTGGCATTGAGCGCCAACAGGTTGGTCTGGCCTGCGATGGTGTTGATCAGCTCGACGACGTCGCCGATCCGCGTCGCAGCCTTGGACAATTCGCTGACGCGCTCGGTCGTGGTGCGCGCCTGCCCGACCGCCTCGCTCGCCACGCGCGCGGATTCCTGCACCTGCCGGCTGATCTCCGTGATCGAGGAGGACAGCTCTTCCGTAGCCGAGGCCACCGACTGCACGTTGGTCGAGGCTTCCTCCGAGGCTGCCGCAACCACGGTCGTGAGCTGCTGCGTGCGCTCGGCGGTCGAGGTGAGCGTGGTGGCGGACGCCTCGAGCTCGGTCGAGGCCGATGACACCGTCCCCACGATCTCGCCGACGGCGCCCTCGAAACTGTCGGCAAGCCTGCGCATCTCCGATTTGCGTTGCTCGGCTGCGATCTGATCCTGCCGCATCTTGGCTTCGGCTTCCTCGCGCGCCTTCTGCTCGGACACGAGCTTGAATTTCTCGACGGCGCCCGCAACCTCGCCGACCTCGTCCTTGCGGCCGAGGCCCGGCAGAATCACCGAGAAATCACCTCCGGCAAGCTTCTCCATCGCCGACGTCAGCGCGCGCATGGGCCGCGCGATGCTGAAGACGGAGAAGATGCACGCGCCGATCAGAACCAGCGCGACCAGCACGCCCGTGACGAGCGACACCCGGGCAACGGACGCGGCCTCGGCTTCCGCCTCCGCACGCGCCTCGGCGCTGCTCTGCTTGGCAAAATTCGTGATCTCGTTGGTCAGTTCCGAAATCTCTTCGTTGATCGGCGCCAGCATCTCCTTGCGGATGCGGTTGACCTCGGCCGCGAGCCTGGCGTGCTCCGCCGCTGCTTCGCCGTCCTTTTTGCCGTCGAGCGCGAGCTCCTGCTTGCGGATGGCTTCGATCTGCTGCTCGCCCTTGCTGAAATTGCCGATCAGCACGGTCAGGCGATCGATCCGCTTGTGGTTCTCCGGCGAGTGCGACAGCTTCGCCATCTCTCCCGAGAATTTCAGGGCGGCCGTCTGGCGATCGCCGAAATAGGTGACGGCCTTCTGCATCTCGGCCAGCGAGGATGAGGTCAGGATGTCGCGAATGCCGATCTGCATCCCGCGGACCGAGGCCTTCGCCTCCGCGGCGTTTTGCGCGATCGCCTGCTGGCCCGATGCGGCGTTGCTGAGCCTCTGAACTTCGGTGCCACCGCTCATCTGGAGGAAGAGCATGAGCGCGACGAGGGCGATGGTCAGCGCGGAGGTGACGGCGAGCTTGGTGCCAATTCGCAGGTTCTGAATGAACGACATTGAAGCATTCCCGGGATACGCATTGCCGCGCCGATGCGCGTGAACAGCCCGGGAGGCTAGCCGCGAGGTTCCTCATTAACGTTAAGTGAGAAGGCCTGCGGCCTGGGTAGAAATACTGAAAACGCCGCTCAAACCGTGGGACTTGCACACTTTTTGCGTGCAGTGAATTTGCACTTCGCGGATTTGCGGACAATGCGTCCGTTAACGGACCGCTCGTTTGCGATCCTCGTCAGCTGACCGTCTCGCCGACGATGCTGATACGGAACACCGGCTCCTTGTTCTCGTCGAGCAGCTCCATGCTCCACTTCGCATTCGGCTTCATGCTGCGCGCGATCCCGCCGAGCAGATTGGCGCAGACCTCGGTCATCTCGGTCCACGCGGCCGCGCGATCGTCGAACTCGTACGGCTGGTCGGCGGCACCGGAGTAGCGACCGGTACTGATGCGGAAGAAGTACAGCGACATCGTTGCACCCTTGTGTAGGGCCGCGTCCCCCGGCCGTACGCAAACTGGAACGCGAACAACTACCAACGCATGAAAGCCGCCGTCCGTATGACTACGGCGCGGCGGCTTCGTGTTCGATGGAAATATGCAACGACAAGGCACGGATCGCCCCGCGCCGCCAGCTCACTGGGTGGAGCGACGCAGCTCCAGCGGGCCCTCGTTCTTCGCAGGCTCCGACCTGACTTCGGACTTCACCGGCTCGAGCCGGCCGCTCTCGACACGCGGCGTCTCGACGCGCGCGGCGACCTCGGTGTTCGGCGCGCCGACCGAGCCGGTGTGCTCCGGGGAGCGCAGCGAACGCGGACGCGCCACCGCGCGCGCCATCAGCATCTGGTTGCCGCCCTGGTGATGGAAGTCGCAATAGGCGAAGCCCATGCCCGATACCGAGCCGCGGAAGCTGCGCTCGTCGGTCTTTTCCAGGTTGAAGCAGGGCTCGAACGGAATGCCCTTGATCGAGGCGCAGACGTTCTGGCCGCGGATCTGGAGCGTATTGCCGGGCAGGCGGAGATGTTTCACCGGGCCTGAACCCGAGAACTGCACGGCGCCGGCAGCACCGAGGTCGTCCAGGATGCGGCCCGCGCCGCGGGTGCCGTCGAAACAAGTGAAGGCGAATACCTTGCCGGCGACGAAGCGGCGCGCCTCGTCGGCATTCATGCTTCCTGCAATGGCCGGCGCAAACGTCGCTGCCGCCGTGACAGCCCCCAACACAATACGCGCAAGCATGCTCAACTCCGAACTCAACCCCCGCAGCGGGCGATGCCCTATCTCTTTACCCGCTGCTTACCATACGAACCAAGGCAACATTGGAGCAGCTTGGTTGGTAAAGTCTAAACGCCATTAGACAATTTTAACCACGATACGGCCCCGGACCTGACCGGCAAGGATTTTCGCGCCCAACTCCGAAACCTCGTCGAGCGAAATTTCATGAGTTATTTCAGATAGTTTTGTCCGATCCAAATCGGACGCGAGGCGTTGCCAGGCCGCCTTCCTCGGTTCGATCGGGCACATCACGGAATCGATGCCGAGAAGGCACACTCCGCGCAAAATAAACGGCGCGACGGAAGACGGCAGGTCCATACCGGCGGCCAGGCCGCAGGCGGCGATTGCGCCACCGTACTTCGTCATCGACAGGAGATTCGCCAGCGTGGTCGAGCCGACGCTGTCGACGCCGCCCGCCCAGCGCTCCTTGGCGAGGGGCTTTGCCGGCACCGACAATTCATTGCGATCGATGACCTCGGCGGCACCGAGGTGCTTGAGGTAGTCGGCTTCCGCCGCGCGGCCGGTCGAGGCGATGACGTGGTAGCCGAGCTTGGACAGCACGGCGATGGCGACCGAGCCGACGCCGCCGGCTGCGCCCGTGACCACCACGGGACCGCTCTTCGGCGACAGACCGTGCTTCTCCAGCGCCAGCACCGAGAGCATCGCGGTGAAGCCGGCGGTCCCGATCGCCATGGCGTCGCGCGCCGACAGGCCCTGCGGCAGGGCGACCAGCCAGTCGCCCTTCACCCGCGCCTTCTCGGCATAGGCGCCGAGATGGGTCTCGCCCATGCCCCAGCCGGTGCAGACGACCTTGTCACCCGCCTTCCACTGCGGATGCGAGGACGCTTCGACCGTGCCGGCAAAGTCGATGCCGGCGATCATCGGGAAGCGGCGCACCACCGGCGCCTTGCCGGTGAGCGCAAGGCCGTCCTTGTAGTTCAGCGTCGACCATTCGACGCGGACGGTGACGTCGCCCTCCATCAGCTCGGCTTCGTCGAACTGCGCGAGCTGCGCGGTGGTGCCCTTGTCCGCCTTGTCGACCCGGATCGCCTTGAATGTGGCCACGACTGCACTCCCTGACTTTGTTTGTCGGGGATGTTTAGCCGATCAGGCCGGCTGCGCAACCGCCCGCTGAACGGGTTTCTCGACGATCGGAAGGTTGATCAGCGCCGAGAGCACGCCGAACAGGATCGAGAGCCACCAGATCGGCGTGTAGGAACCGAACTTTTCGAACACGATGCCGCCGAGCCAGACGCCGAGGAAGCCGCCGACCTGATGGCTGACGAAGGCGAAGCCATAGAGCGTCGCAAGCCAGCGCGTGCCGAACATCAGCGCCACCAGCGCCGAGGTCGGCGGCACCGTCGACAGCCAGGTCAGGCCGGAGATAGCGCCGAACGCGATCGCCGAGAACGGTGTGATCGGGAACGAGATGAAGGCAAGCGTCGCAAGCGCACGCGTGAAATAGATGGTCGAGAGGATGTAGCGCTTGGGCAGATAGTTCTGGAGGTAGCCGACGCTGAGCGAGCCGATGATGTTGAACAGGCCGATCGCCGCGATCACCCAGCCGCCGGTTTGCGTCGAGATGCCGCGATCGACCAGGAAGGCCGGCAGATGCACGGTGATGAAGGCGAGCTGGAAGCCGCAGGTGAAGAAGCCGAGCACCAGCAGCACATAGGAGCGGTGGCCGAAGGCTTCCGCAAGCGCCTTGGTGAAGGTCTGCTCATCCGCGGGCGCTACGTTGGCGGTGCTTGCAACCGGCGGCGTCGAGAGCGCCAGCGACAGCGGGATGATCAGCAGCATCAGGAAGCCGAACACGGTGAGCGCCTGCTGCCAGCCGAAATTGTCGATGAGTGCGACGCCAATGGGCGCGAACAGGAATTGTCCGAACGAGCCCGCCGCGGTGCCAGCGCCGAGCGCAAGCCCGCGCTTCTCGGCCGGCAGGAGCTTGCTGAACGCCGACAGCACCAGGTTGAACGAGCAGCCGGCAAGACCAAAGCCGACCATCACGCCTGCGCCGACATTCAGTGACAGCGGCGTCGAGGAATAGCGCATCAGGAGCAGGCCGCCGGCATAGAGCAGAGCGCCGACGCACATCACCCGAAACAGGCCGAAGCGATCAGCGACAGCGCCGGCGAAGGGCTGGCCCAGTCCCCACAACAGATTCTGCACGGCGATCGCGAGGCCGAACACGTCGCGGCCCCACGCGAACTCGTGGCTCATCGGCTGCACGAAGAAGCCGAGCGCCGAGCGCGGGCCGAAACCCAGCATGCCGATGGCACAGCCGCAGAGAATGATGATCGCCGGTGTGCGCCAGTTGGAGGAACGTGTGGCCGGACCGAGCTCGCCCATCGATGTCGACATGGTGTGTTCCTTGTCTGTTGTTGGCGGTCCGGAATAGGCAGCCGCGAGCCAGCTCGTTTAATGCATTTGCATGAAAATCCCAAGTCAAAAGCGGTTGCATTCCACGAAGGGCTGTCGCGGGAGCATTGCATTTCAATGAGGCCTCCCCTGACGCGATCTGACGGGAATGTGTGCGGCAGGGCCTAGCGATCCTCCGCGGCGCGTGGTATCTTTTGATTTACTCATACTGAGCATATCTAAGTGACATGAAGTCCGCTCCGGCCCTCGGGCCGGATTACTCAGGCCCACAATATACTCAGTATGAGTATAAATGACACGAAAGGGAGGCTTCGATGCCGATCACTGAAATTTACGGCCCTGATGATTTTGCCGCCCGGCCTCAAGGCAAGGTCATCACCTCGCCCCACGCCGCGCCGGCGCGAACGGTTTCCGCGCTGCCGACGCCTTCGCTGGAATGGACGGAAGACGTCGAGCGCGCTACCGCGCCGCTCTATGAACGCGTGAAGCACGTGATCCCGCCGATCGAGTGGCCGCTAATGGCGCCGACGATTCACGCGATCAGCGAGCTGAAGCGCGCACGGAACGCGGTGATCCTCGCGCACAATTACCAGGCGCCGGAGATCTTCCACTGCGTCGCCGATATCGGCGGCGACTCGCTGCAGCTCGCGGTCGAGGCCACCAAGGTGAAGGCCGGCATCATCGTCCAGTGCGGCGTGCACTTCATGGCGGAGACCTCGAAGCTGCTCAACCCGGAGAAGACGGTGCTGATCCCGGATTCGCTCGCCGGCTGCTCGCTCGCCGCCAGCATCACCGGCGCCGACGTGCGGCTACTCCGCGAAAAATTTCCCGGCGTGCCCGTCGTCGCCTATGTCAACACGTCGGCGGAGGTGAAGGCCGAGGTCGACATCTGCTGCACCTCATCGAATGCGGTGCAGGTGGTCGAGAGCCTGAATGCCCCGACCGTGATCTTCCTGCCCGACCGTTACCTCGCGACCTACGTCGCCTCCAAGACCGACGTAAAAATCATCGCCTGGAAGGGCGCCTGCGAGGTGCATGAGCGCTTCAAGGGCGAGGAGCTGCGCGCCTATCGCGAGGCCGATCCGTCGGTGCAGATCATCGCGCATCCCGAATGTCCGCCGGACGTGCTGGCGGAGGCCGACTTCACCGGCTCGACCGCGCACATGATCAACTGGGTGCGCAACAAGCGGCCGCGACGACTGGTGATGATCACGGAATGCTCGATGGCCGACAATGTCCGCGCCGAGCTGCCTGATGTGGAGATGCTCCGCCCCTGCAATCTCTGCCCGCACATGAAGCGCATCACGCTCGCGAACATTTTGCAGAGCCTGCTGACGCTCGGCGAGGAAGTCACAATCGATCCTGAGCTGGCGGTGCGGGCAAGGCGATCAGTGGAGCGGATGATCAATCTGAAGAATTAGCAACACAAGTCGCAACAAACACAGCCGTCGTCCCGGACAAGCGCGCCTCAAGTGCGCGCAGATCCGGGACCCATAACCACAGGAAGATGTTTGGCGAAGAACGACGTTGAACAGATTCGCGCAACAACTTCCGCCGCGGCGTATGGGTCCCGGCCCCCCGCGCGCAATTGCGCGCTAGGCCGGGACGACGATGAGGAGAAAGCCATGACAAACAACATTCACAACCTCACCCGCTCGACCGACGACGTCGTCATCGTCGGCGGCGGCCTCGCCGGACTGTTTTGCGCGCTGAAGCTGGCACCGCGACCGGTGACGCTGATCTCGGCGGCACCGCTCGGACAGGGCGCGTCGTCCGCGTGGGCCCAAGGCGGCATCGCGGCGGCGGTGGCCGAAGGCGACACGCCGGAAGCACATGCCGCGGATACGATCGCGGTCGGCGGCGGCCTCGTCGACGAAGCCGTCGCTCTCGGCATTGCGCGCGAGGCGGCGCCGCGCATCCATGACCTTCTCACTTACGGCGTGCCGTTCGACCGCGACCTCGAGGGACGGCTGGCCGTGGGGCGGGAAGCTGCGCATTCGGCCCGGCGCATCGTGCATGTGCGCGGCGATGGAGCGGGCGCTGCGATCATCGCGGCCTTGACCGAGGCGGTACGCCGCACGCCCTCGATCCGCGTCGTCGAAGGTCTGGTCGCGGAGTCGCTGCTGACCGAGGACGGCGCCGTCACCGGCCTGCAGCTGCGCGAAGCCGGCAATCCCTCTGCACGGCCGGTCATGCTCGCCTCGCGTGCGGTGGTGCTGGCGACCGGCGGCATCGGCCATCTCTATGCCGTCACCACCAACCCGCTCGAGGCCAGCGGCTCGGGCCTTGCGATCGCAGCCCGCGCTGGCGCCGTGATCGCCGACCCTGAATTCATGCAGTTCCATCCCACCGCCATCATGGTCGGCCGCGATCCGGCGCCGCTCGCGACCGAAGCGCTGCGCGGCGAAGGCGCGACGCTGATCAACAGCCATGGCGAACGCTTCATGTCGGCGCGCCATCCGCTCGCCGAGCTCGCGCCGCGCGACATCGTAGCCCGCGGCATGTTCGCCGAGATCGCGGCCGGGCGCGGCGCCTTCCTCGATGCACGGGAGGCGCTGGGCACACGCTTCGCCGAAAAGTTTCCGACCGTGCATGCGAGCTGCATCGCCGCCGGGATCGATCCCGCGAGGCAAGCCATCCCGATCGCACCGGCCGCGCATTACCACATGGGCGGCATCGCCGTGGACGCGCGCGGCCGCAGCTCGATCGACGGGCTCTGGGCCGGCGGCGAAGTGTCGTCCACGGGCGCGCATGGCGCCAACCGCCTCGCCTCCAATTCGCTGCTGGAGGCGGTGGTCTATGCCGAGCGCATCGCCGACGACATCGCCGGCCGCACGGTGCCCTCGCCTGCCCGCCTTCCCGATACATTGACGACGCCACGCGGCGGCACGCCGGATGCAGCGGGCGTGAAACGGCTGCGCGCAATGATGAGCACGCATGTCGGCGTGATCCGCGATGACGACGGGCTTTCGGAAGCCGTGCGCCAGTTCGCCACGCTCGAACGCGAGGCTGGAAACATCGCTGTTCGCAACATGGCGATCTCGGCCCTGCTCGTTGCCGCTTCCGCCTGGATGCGGCGCGAGAGCCGCGGCGCGCATTTCCGTTCCGATCATCCGGCCGACATCCCCGCGCTGGCGCAGAGAACGATGACCACGCTCGCCGCAGCGCGCGAGGTCGCGGAGAGCCTGAGCGAGCGCCCGCTGCCGCGCATAGCGCAACCCCTGATCGCCTGAAGGAGCCTCCATGATCATCCCGACCTCGCTGCTCTATCCCGATGCCTTCCTCTCGCCGCTCGCGATCGGGGAGGCCGTCAATCGCGCCCTCGACGAAGACCTCGGCCGCGCCGGCGACATTACCTCGCTGGCGACGATCCCGGAGGCAACCGGGGCGCAGGCCATCCTGGCCGCGCGCCAGTCCGGCGTGATCGCCGGCCTGCCGCTGGCGCTGGCCACGCTACAAAAGCTCTCGGCCGACATCGAGGTGCGCGCGCATGTCCGCGACGCCGCACGCGTTACCCGCGGACAGCAGGTGCTGACGATCACAGGTCCGGCGCGCGCCATTCTCACCGCGGAGCGGACCGCGCTGAACTTTGTCGGCCGGCTGTCGGGCATAGCCACGCTCACGGCGGACTATGTCGCGCGCACCGAAGGCACCATGATGCGCATCTGCTGCACGCGAAAGACCACGCCGGGATTGCGCGCGCTGGAGAAATACGCGGTGCGCTGCGGCGGCGGCTTCAACCATCGCTTCGGCCTCGACGATGCGATCCTCATCAAGGACAATCACATCGCAGTTGCCGGCGGCATCCGTCCCGTGCTGGAACGCGCCCGCGCTCATGCCGGCCATCTCGTCAAGATCGAGATCGAGGTGGATACGCTGCTCCAGTTGCGCGAGGTGCTCGACACCGGGCTCGCCGACGCCGTGCTGCTCGACAATATGGACCTTGCGACCTTGCGCGAGGCGGTCAGGATCAACGAGGGCCGTCTCAAGCTGGAGGCGTCAGGCGGCGTCACGCTGGACTCGATTGCGGCAATCGCGGCGACCGGTGTCGACTACGCATCCTCCGGCGCCCTGACGCATTCGGCGCCGAATTTCGACTGCGCGTTGGACATCGAGGCTTAATGCGGTCTACTCCCTCTCCCCGTTCTTACGGGGCCGCGACGAGCTTCGCTCGCGCTGAGAGGATTGGGGTGAGGGGCTCTCTCCCCACGTGAGATCGCCGAGAGACCTGTACCCCCTCACCCGACGCGCTTCGCGCGTCGACCTCTCCCCGCAAGCGGGGAGAAGTGAAGACAGACTACCTCCGCTCGCTCACACCCATCTCCGCCGAGCTCTTGGCTTCCTGCGCGAGTTCGGCCGAAAGCGCGGCGGTCTGCGCGGGCGTGCCCCAGCTCGGTTCCTCGCTGCCGTCGCCCCAGTTGCGCGGCCGATAGAAGGTGTGCACGCCGGTCTTGTACATCTTCTTCATCTCGGCGACCCAGGACGGGCGCACCCAATAGGCGTGGTAGTGCGTCGACTTGCCGACCTCGGGCAGCCAGATCTGGCCGTCGAGCATCGCCTTCGAGATCTTCTTGGCGCGCTCCCACATCTCGGGCTCGCGGATCACGTCGGGATTGTTGTCGCAGGCAAAGGTGAACTGGCAGGCGAAATGGCGGTACTTGTTCTGGTAGACCACGCCGCACACGGTGTCGGGATATTTGCCGGAGAAGACGCGGTTCATCACCACCTGCGCCACCGCCATCTGTCCGCGCACGGCCTCGCCGCGGGATTCGAAATAGACGGCTTCGGCGAGGCACTTTTCCGACTTCGCACGCGACTTGTCGTCGAGCGCGAGCCGCTCCGCCGGCGACCTGGCGCGCTGGTTGTCGGCGTTGACCTCGCCCTTCGGCGCGACGCTCTCGCCGCTCTCGATGTCCTTGGCGATCTCCGCCGTCGGCGGGGTCAGCGAGGCCGTGACCTTCATGTCGGGATCGGGCATCACGATCAGCGGCTCGGCGCCGGGCTGCCAGCTCTCGATGCTCTCGAGATTGCCGCCGAGCGAGGAACTGCCAAAGAACAGGCTCGAGGTCTTGACGCTGAACGGATCGCGCACGGGTGTCGTCGGCGCGGTGGTCCGCTTCAGGGCCTCCAGCGGCTGCACTGCGAATGAGCGCGCGACGTCGCTGGCCTGCGGTGGATTGGAATATTGCGGCAATGGCGGCGCGCGCAGCGCTTCCGCAAGCTCCGGGTCGAGCGCGGCCGCGGACTCCGGCGACATCGCCTGCGGCAATGCAGCGGTCTTGGCGCCGAACACCGAGCTGTTCGACGTCGCGGGATCTTCCTGCGCTGGCATCGCGGCGGGCGGCGCGGTCTCGGGAACCGGCGTGGGCGCAGCGGTTGCGAGGCGATCACCCTTCAGCGAGCGATCGACCTTGGGAAAATCTGCGGCCTGGTAGCGCGGCGGCGCCTGCAGCGCCGGATTGCGGCTGATCGCGCCGGTTACGTCGCGGCCATCGATGCTTGCGAGGCGAACCATCGCGCTCTGCGGAACCGACGTGCCGATGGGGCGGGAAAAACTGTAGGTGGCGAGCTGGATCGAGGACGCCGCGGAGAACACCTGCTTCTGCCAACGCTCGGCGACGCCGGGCTGACGCGCCAGCAGGGAGGCAATGTCCTGATAGCCGGTCTCTCTCGGCATCAATGCGAAGATGCAGAGACCGATGCCGAAGGACGCGAACCGCGCGCCCTTCGGATGGTTACGCAACACTGACATCGATACGCTCACGCTACGCTTACGCCAGAAAAATCGAACCGCAGTACGTCCGTGCAATTCGATCTTTATCGTAAGTATCGAATTTAGGTTGCCGCGGCGTTAATCGGCGTTGCGCGCGCGGCACACTCAAGCGATTGCAGGTGTTTTCACGGGGCGACGATGCGTATTGGTAAATGCGGCCTCACGTGAAACGGTAAACATCTGGTCAACGCGAATGGTGAAGGAACTCTTGATGGAGCGTATCGTTACGGGACGCGTGATGAGTTCCTGGTGTTCGCGCGCGGTGCTTCCACAACACCGCTGTCATGCCCCGGCTTGACCGGGGCATCCAGTACGCCGCGGCCTCTCGACTCAATCACAGCTGTCTCGGAGTACTGGATCGCCCGGCCAAGCCGGGCGATGACAGCGAGGGCGTGGCCTGGATTGCTTCGCTGCGCTCGCAATGACGGTGTGGAGACAGTGTTGCCTCAAATGAAAAGAGGCGGGGTTTGACCCCGCCTCTCTCAACTCGATTCCGCGCTTCGCCTTACGCCTGGCTCGCGATCTCCTTGCCGAGCGCGGCTTGCGCCGCCGCTAGGCGTGCGATCGGCACGCGGTAGGGTGAGCAGGAGACGTAGTCGAGGCCGATATTGTGGCAGAAGGCGACGGAGGCGGGATCGCCGCCGTGCTCGCCGCAGATGCCGACCTTGAGCTTCGGCCGCGTCTTGCGGCCGCGCGCGACGCCGATCTTGACCAGCTCGCCGACGCCTTCCTGGTCGAGCGCAATGAAGGGATCGACCGAAAGAATGCCCTTCGCCACGTACGGACCGAGGAAGCTCGCCGCGTCGTCGCGGCTGATGCCGTAGGTCGTCTGCGTGAGGTCGTTGGTGCCGAACGAGAAGAACTCGGCCGACTGCGCGATCTCCCCCGCGAGCAGACAGGCGCGCGGCAGCTCGATCATGGTGCCGACCTGATAGGCGAGCTTGGTGTTGGTGTCGCGCATCACCGCCTGCGCGGTGGAGTCGATGCGCGCCTTGACGAGATCGAGCTCGGCCTTGGTCGCGATCAGCGGCACCATCACCTCGAGGCCGACGGCCTTGCCGGTGCGCTTCTGCGCCTCGACCGCCGCCTCGAAGATCGCGCGCGCCTGCATCTCGGCGATCTCCGGATAGGCGATCGCGATGCGGCAGCCGCGGAAGCCGAGCATCGGATTGAACTCCGAAAGCTCGCGGGCGCGGTCGGCGAGGCGCCGCGGATCGGTGTTCATGGCGCGCGCCACTTCCTCGACCTCGGCGTGGGTGTGCGGCAGGAACTCGTGCAGCGGCGGGTCAAGCAGGCGGATCGTGACGGGCAGGCCCTTCATGATCTCGAACAGCTCGACGAAGTCGGCGCGCTGCATCGGCAGCAGCTTTGCGAGCGCGGCACGGCGCGACTGCTCGTCCTCGGAGAGGATCATCTCGCGCACCGTGCGGATGCGCGTCTCCTCGAAGAACATGTGCTCGGTGCGGCAGAGGCCGATGCCCTCGGCGCCGAACTTGATCGCGGTGCGCGCATCGTCCGGCGTGTCGCCGTTGACGCGGACACCGATCTTGCGGACCTGATCGGCCCAGTTCATCAGCGTGCCGAACTCGCCGGACAGCTCCGGCTCGATCATCGGCATGCGGCCGGCCAGCACCTGGCCGAGCGAGCCGTCGATGGTGATGACGTCGCCGGTCTTGAAGGTGCGCGAGCCGATGCTCATGGTGCCGCGGCCGTAGTCGACGCGGATGGTGCCGCAGCCGGAGACGCAGGGCTTGCCCATGCCGCGCGCGACCACCGCCGCGTGCGAGGTCATGCCGCCGCGGGTGGTCAGGATGCCTTCGGCGGCGTGCATGCCGTGGATGTCTTCCGGGCTGGTCTCGATGCGGACCAGAATGACCTTGCGCCCGTCGCCCTGAAGCTTGGCCGCCTCATCCGAGGAGAACACGATCTCGCCGGAGGCAGCGCCCGGGGATGCCGGCAGGCCCGTGGCGATCACGTCGCGCTTGGCGTTGGGATCGATGGTCGGATGCAGCAGTTGATCCAGCGAAGCCGGATCGATCCGCGTCACCGCTTCCTTCTTCGAGATCAGGCCTTCATTGGCGAGCTCGACCGCGATGCGCAGCGCCGCTTTCGCGGTGCGCTTGCCGCCGCGGGTCTGGAGCATCCAGAGCTTGCCCTGCTCGACCGTGAACTCCATGTCCTGCATGTCGCGGTAGTGCTTCTCGAGCAGCGTGTAGATCCGCGTCAGTTCCTTGAAGGCCTCCGGCATCGCCGATTCCATCGACGCCTTGTCGGAGCCCGACTCTTTCCGCGCCTCTTCGGTGATGTCCTGCGGCGTGCGGATGCCCGCCACCACGTCCTCGCCCTGCGCGTTGATCAGGAACTCGCCGTAGAGCTTGCTCTCGCCGGTCGAGGGGTTGCGGGTGAAGGCAACGCCGGTCGCCGACGTCTCGCCCATGTTGCCGAACACCATGGCCTGCACGTTGACCGCGGTGCCCCAGGATTCCGGAATGTCGTGCAGCTTGCGGTAGGTCACCGCGCGCGCGTTCATCCAGGATGAGAACACCGCGCCGATCGCGCCCCAGAGCTGGTCATGCGGATCCTGCGGGAAATCCTTCCCCGTCTCGCGCGCGACCGCGTCCTTGTACTTGCCGACCAGTTCGACCCAGTCGTCGGCGGACAGGTCGGTGTCGAGCGTGTAGCCCTGGCTGTCCTTGAAGCTGTCGAGGATTTCCTCGAAGTGATGATGCTCGAAGCCGAGCACCACGTCGGAATACATGGTGATGAAGCGGCGATAGCTGTCATAGGCGAAGCGGCGGTCGCCCGACAACTCCGACAGCGCTTCCACGGTCTGGTCGTTGAGGCCGAGGTTCAGCACCGTGTCCATCATGCCCGGCATCGAGGCGCGCGCGCCGGAGCGCACGGAGACGAGCAGCGGGTTCTTGGTGTCGCCGAACACCTTGCCGGTCAACTTGCCGACATGGTCGAGCGCCCTCTCAACCTGTGCCTGCAATTCCCTGGGATAGGACTTGTCGTGCGCGTAGAAGTAGGTGCAGACCGAGGTCGGGATGGTGAAGCCGGGGGGCACCGGCAGGCCGAGATTCGCCATCTCGGCGAGGTTGGCGCCCTTGCCTCCGAGCAGGTCGCGCATCTCGGTCCGGCCCTCGGCCTTGCCGTCGCCGAATGTGTACACCCATTTGCCGGCCTTGGCCGCGGCTGGCGCCGCCTTGGCTGGTGCGGCCTTCTTCGGTGCGACCTTGGCGGCAACCTTCGGCGCAGCCGGCTTGGCCACGGGTTTGGCCACCGGCTTCGGGGCGCTCTTCAGGGCGCTCTTGGGAAGCGCCTTGCGGGCCGCCGGCGCGGCTTTCGCCTTGGGGGAGGACTTTGATTTCGCTGGGATTTTCTTAGGCTTCGAGGCGGCTTTGGCCATAGCTTGCACACAACCTGCGAGAGGAATGGGAATTCGCGGGCCTTACACCACTTTGGAGGGGCCCGCGCAAGTCGGACAGTTCCGGAAAATGAACCCCTAGAGATGGAGCCACTTCAGGAGCCCGAGCCCGATCGCACCGTTGATGATGAGAAAGATCGCGACGATCAGGTTGAGCAGCCGCGGCATGATCAGGATGAGCACGCCCGCAATCAACGACAGGATCGGCGAAATGTGGGCGACGGTGATGTGCATGTACAATCTTTCTGTGGAGGTGGGGGCGAATCGCGGGCGGATCATAGCGATCCCGGTTCCGCGAGTAGAGACGCACAAGGCGCGAGCCAAGTTCCCCCCTTCGCGAAAACTGCCTGAAATTGCCGCGAATGCGGCAGGCATTTTCCCGGAACATTGCCAAGACGCATGCATTGGCAACGAGTCGCGCCACTGGCGCTTCCGAAAAATCACGTCGAAGGAGTTTTGCATGCGGAACAGAATTCTTGCTCTTGCAACGCTCGCGGCCGCGATCGGCTCGCCCCTGGCGGCGCAGGCGCAAAGCACGGTCGGGCGCGCACCTGTCGTGGTCGACAGCGGCCCGACGATTGCGGTCGAACAGCGGCCGGCCTTCCGCGACTATGTCGTCGAGCAACGTGTGCCGGCCTTTCGTATCCCGGATCGCGTGGTGGTTGGTGCTACCTTACCCGAAAGCGGCATCACCTATTATGACGTGCCGCAACGTTTCGGCGCCACCACCTATCGCTACACCGTCGTGAACGGCGAGACCGTGCTGGTCGAGCCGCGCTCGCGCCGCGTCGTCGAGGTGCTGGACTAGATTGTTGTCCGGACGCGTTTTCGTCACGCGAACCGGTATCTGCCTCGCTTGAAAACGCCGCTGATCGACTCGATGTCCGGCGCGCCACTTCAATCAGGCTGGCGCGAGCAGTGTTAAATCGGACATCAGGCCCTGCCCGGTCTCCCCCCGCCGGGCGGGGCTCTTTTGTCTCCAGTCACAGCCGTCATTCCGGGACACGCCGAAGGCGTGGGCCCGGAATCCATAACCACGATCGGGAGTATGGATTCCGGGTTCGCGCCAAATGGCGCGCCCCGGAATGACAATGGTGTTTGACGCGCGAGCGCACCTCAATCCTGGATCTTCGAGAAGTCCGCCACCGCACGCGTGGCGCTGCGGATCTCGTTCAGCAGCTTCAGGCGATTCTCGCGCACCTTCGGATCGTCGTCGTTGACGCGGACCTTGTCGAAGAACGCATCGACGGCGCTCCGTAGCGTTGAAAGTGACTCCATTGCCGATTCAAAATCTTCAGCCGCCACGTGTGTTTTCGCATCGGCGACCGTACTTTGGATAGTTCGCCAGAGATGACGCTCGATCTCCTCCATCATCAATGCGGGATCGGGCGCACCGTCGTAAGCGCGCTTGTCCTTTTTCTCCTCGATCGAGAGAATATTGCTCGCACGTTTGGTGCCTGCCAGCAGATTCCTGCCATCGTCACTATCGAGGAATTTGCCGAGCGCCTCGACGCGGCGGACGATCATCAGGAGGTCGTCCTGGCCGCCAAGCGCGAACACGGCGTCGACGAGATCGTGCCGCGCGCCTTGCTCACGGAGCTGAGCTTTGAGCCGATCAGCAAAGAAAGGTATCAACGTTGCTTCAACAAAAGCTGCTGCGCCGTTCCAGAGGCGCGCATCATACTTTCGGGCGGAATAGAACTGAACGAGACCTTCCGACCACAACTCATCGCTATCCAACGCAAACACATTTGGAATAGCGTCCATACGACTAACTCTCTCTCTCAACTCAGCAAATGCCTTGTGGGCAGCCGCTTCCTCTTCATCTTCTACGGCCACGCCCAGCTCACCGACACCAGCGAGTTCGCCGAATTCGTCAACGAAGCCGTCGAAATTTAAATAGGCCTTGTATGGCAACTCGTGCCAAGGCCCTCCCGTAACGTCTACCCGCCCGCTCTCATCCTCTCGTTCTCCAATAATTTCCATGTAGCCTGCACGCGGGTAGCCGCTGGGAGGACGAAATCCCCAAATCAGGTATGCTAGGCTGGCAATGGGCAGCAGCGATGTAATTTTGATCCTCAATGAATTTTGAAGGATCAATCGGATCACGCCAAGCGCGGCTCGCCGAAGAGCATACGGGTCTTTGCTTCCCGTCGGCTTCTCATCAATGATCCAGAAGCCAACTAAGGTGTCGATCTTGTCAGCGAGAGCAACCGCCACGCTGACCGGATCGCTCGGCACGCGATCAGCAGGCCCTTGCGGCTTATAGTGTTCCTCACACGCCGCGGCGACAGAGGGGTCTTCGCCCTGGGCAAGCGCGTAGTACTTGCCCGTGAGGCCTTGCACTTCCGGAAATTCTCCAACGACCTCGGTCAACAAATCGGCCTTAGCCAGCCGAGCCGCTCGCCGTGACTTCGCGACATCGGCGCCGACCAGCGGCGCGATCTCGGCCGCCAGGCGTTCGATACGCTCGATCCGCTCAGCCTGAGATCCGAGTGCTTTGTGGAACACGATCTGCTCGAACTTCGGCAGCCGGTCCTCGAGCTTGGTCTTCAGGTCCGTCTCGTAGAAGAACTTCGCATCGCTCAGGCGTGCGCGGATGACACGCTCGTTGCCGGCGACGATGGTCGCACCACCATCGGTCGCCTCGATATTGGCGACCAGGATGAACTTGTTGGCGAGCTCCCCCGTCTTCGGGTCGCTCACCACAAAGCACTTCTGGTTGTTGCGGATGGTGGCGCGGATCACTTCGCCGGGCGTTGCCAGGAATTCCTGTTCGAACGAGCCCATCAGCACGACCGGCCATTCGACGAGGCCGGCGACCTCGTCGAGCAGGTTCTGGTCCTCGACGAGCTCAAAGCCCTGCGCAAAGGCAAGCTGCTTGGCGTCGGTGAGGATCGCGTCCTTGCGGCGCTCGGGGTCGAGCACAACCTTGGCGTCGAGCAATTTTGCTTCGTAGTCCTCGAACCGGCGCACGTTGATCGCCGCCGGCGCGAGAAAGCGGTGGCCGTAGGTGGTCTGGCCGCTCTCGATACCGTCCACCGAAAACTTCACGACATCGGGCTCTTCCGTCTCGAGGCCGAAGGTCGCGGTAATCGCGTGCAGCGGACGCACCCAGTTCAGCGAGCCGGGTTTGCCGGAACGCGCGCCCCAGCGCATCGATTTCGGCCAGGGGAAGGTGCGGATGATGACGGGCAGGATTTCCGCGAGCACGTCGATCGCGTCGCGGCCGGGCTTTTCGATCAAGCCGATGTAGAAATCACCCTTGGGGTCGCGCTGGATCTTGGCCTCGTCCAGCGATTTCAATCCCGTCGCCTTCAGAAAGCCCTGCACGGCCGCATCGGGCGCGCCGACTTTCGGGCCGCGGCGCTCGGTCTTCAGGTCGGGCTGGCGCGCAGGAATGCCGTGCACGGTGAGCGCAAGGCGGCGCGGCGTCGCGAAGGCTTTTGCGCCCTCGTAGACCAGGCCTTCGGCAACCAGCTTGTCGGTGACCATGCGGCGCAAATCGTCGGCCGCCTTGGCCTGCATGCGCGCGGGGATTTCTTCCGAGAACAGTTCAAGCAAAAGATCGGGCATCAGGCCGCTCCGCCCGCTTCAGTATGGATCCAGGCCTCGCCGCAAGCTTTTGCCAGCTCGCGCACGCGAAGAATGTAGCTCTGCCGCTCGGTCACGGAGATCACGCCGCGGGCGTCGAGCAGGTTGAAGACGTGGCTTGCCTTGATGCACTGGTCATAGGCCGGCAGCGCCATCAGGTGCTGCTTGCTGTTGCCTCCTTCGCGCCAGCCGGCATCGAGATATTTTTGGCAGGCCGCTTCCGCCATCTTGAACTGCTCGAACAGCATCGCAGTGTCGGCAACTTCGAAATTGTGCCGCGAATATTCGCGCTCGGCCTGCAGGAAAACGTCGCCATAGGTGACCTTGGCGTCGCCCTCGCGGCCGTTGAAGTTGAGGTCGTAGACGCGGTCGACGCCCTGCACATACATCGCGAGCCGCTCGAGCCCGTAGGTGAGCTCGCCCGCGACCGGCGCGCATTCGAAGCCGGCGACCTGCTGGAAATAGGTGAACTGGCTGACCTCCATGCCGTCGCACCAGCACTCCCACCCTAAACCCCAGGCGCCGAGCGTCGGGCTCTCCCAATCGTCCTCGACGAAGCGGATGTCGTGCACGGCGGAATCGATGCCGATCGCCGCGAGCGACTTCAGGTACAGCTCCTGAAGGTTCGGCGGCGACGGCTTCATGATCACCTGGAACTGGTAATAGTGCTGCATCCGGTTCGGATTCTCGCCGTAGCGGCCGTCCTTGGGCCGGCGCGAGGGCTGCACATAGGCGGCGTTCCAGGGTTTTGGCCCGAGCGCGCGCAGCGTGGTCGCCGGATGGAAGGTGCCCGCGCCCATCTCCATGTCGTAGGGCTGCAGGATCACGCAGCCCTGCTCGGCCCAGAACCGCTGGAGCGCGAGGATGAAGCCCTGGAACGAGCGTTCCGGGCGCATATGGGCGGGCAATGAGGCGTCCATCGTCAGATCAGGCTCTCGCGGGGGGTTTTGAATCGCGCGGGACCGTATCGACGGCGGGGGTGGGAATCAAGGCAAAGGGGGCAAAATGGCTGTCATTCCGGGGCGATGCGAAGCATCGAACCCGGAATGACAGGAATTGGAGAGCGGTAGGGTGGGCAAAGCGAAGCATGCCCACCACTGTCACCGCGAAAGCGGAAGGGGATGGTGGGCACGGCGCAAGAGCGCCTTTGCCCACCCAACGGCACCGGTTAACCCGGCCGGTAAGCTCCGGTCACGGGGTCGCGCTTCAGTGTCTGGATCTCCCCCATATGGGCGGCCTCGGCGACGCGCGACAGGCGCATCTCCTCCAGCTCCTGGTTGATCCGGACGGCGGTCTTGTAGGCCCAGCGGACCACGGCAAGCCCGCCCAGGACGCCCGCGAAAGCGACGAACGGCGGCATCTGTCGATCCTTGTCTAGTGCTCAGCCCCCATATGCATTGTCGCGCAGTCGGGGCTACGCCGCAATTGGCTCGCGCCGGACCAAATGGCGCGGGAGGGCGCCGCCTAGAACCCGAATTTCGCCCAAATCGCCCGCGTCTCGACCGCCGAGATCAACTCGTCCGGCAGTCCGGCCATTGATTCCAGGGCCGAAAGCTGGCCCGCGCCGGGCGCTTTCCGCCCCAGAAGGCCGGAGAGCAGGCCGGTCGGCTGGGCGATCACGGGGGTGAGAACCTTCTCGCCATAGCGGGCACGAAGAGTTGAGCGGAGATCGCCGATGCCGTCGGCGAGCCCGAGCGCGACCGAGCTCTCGCCGGCCCAGTATTCGCCCGTGAACAAGGTGTCGTCGGCGCCCTTCAGCCGCGCGCCGCGGCTCTCCTTCACCAGCGAAATGAAGATCTGGTGGATCTCGCGCTGGATCGCCTTCAGCTTGGCGACGTCATCAGGGTTTTCGGGGAGGAACGGGTCGAGCATCGCCTTGTGCGTGCCGGCGGTGTAGAGCCGCCGCTCGACGCCGAGCCGCTTGATCGCGTCCTGGAAGCCGAAGCTGCCGCCGACCACGCCGATCGAGCCGAGGATCGAGGACGGATCGCAGAAGATCTCGTCGCCCGCACAGGCAATCATGTAGCCGCCGGAAGCCGCGACGTCCTCGACGAACACCAGCACGGGCAGCTTCTTCTCCGCCGCGAGCTGCTTGATGCGCAGGTAGATCTGGCGCGACTGCACCGGCGAGCCGCCGGGCGAGTTGATCACCAGCGCCACCGCCTTGGCATTCCGCATCGAGAAGGCCCGCTCCAGCACCCGCGCGACGCCCGCGAGCGACATGCCCGGACGCAGCGGCGTCACCGCGCCGATCACGCCCGACAGCCGCACCACCGGCACCACCGCCGCGCCGGGGCGGAAGCGCGCCGGCAGATATTGCATGAGCTTGTCGGCCAGGCCGGAACTCCCACGATCGTTCAATTGTTCGGCCATGCCCTTACCTCTGATTAACCATTTCTTATCACGCGAGTGTCATTGAAAGTGCCTGGAACGTGTTTTGCAGAATCCCCGTTGGGAAGCTGCAATAGGCAGCGGAGGAAACGCCATGAAGATCTATCTGCTGATGCTGCTGATCGGTGCGCTTTTCACGGCGATTCGCTTTACGTCCCCGCGAGAACAGCAGACGGAATCGCTTCCGCAGTAAGCCGTCACGGCTCCGCCAGCGGCAACACCGCCCTCCCCTCCAGAACATCCCTCACCTCTTTTTTAGGCACGTTTGACTCTTCGTTAAGCATCAGGCCCGGCAGCAATCGCGTCGGAGCCCGGCCGCCTTTGACCGCGCGAACCAGCACGCGGATCGCGGGCTTTCCCGCTTCGCCATGAACCGGCAGGATTGCGAGGCTGCCGAAGCCACGTGACAGCGCTGCCATAACGTCGGCTAGACCGTCCGCGCGCCAGATCAGAGTCAGCACGCCGTTCGATCGGAGGATACGCCGCGCTGCATGCACCCACGCATGCAGCGTCTCCTCGCTCGCGACATGCGCGGTGCGGCGGGACGGGTCCGGCGAGCCGCGATGCCGCGCCGGATCGTTGAAGGGGGGATTCATCAGCACCACGTCGACACTGTCGGGCACCAGCCCATGTGCCGCGAACGCCTGCGCATCCGCCGTGACGTCGAGCACGATCGCCTCGGCGGCGATCGCATTCGCCGCCGCATTGGCGCGCGCCAGCCCCGCCAGCTCCGGATCGATCTCGACCATGCTCAATCTGATGCCGGCGATGCGCCGGGCGAGCGCGAGTCCCGCCGTGCCGATACCGGCCCCGAGATCGACCACCCGATCGCCTCCCGTGGCCTCCGTCGCCGCCGCCAGCAGGATCGCGTCATGCCCGGCGCGATGGCCGGACCGCTTCTGCTTCAGGAGCAATTGCCCGCCGAGAAGGGCGTCCTCGGTGATGTCTGATGCGGCCTCAATCATCGCCGCGCAGTTCGTGGCTGAGGCCGGCGTCGGTCAGGAGCTGCCGGGCCTCGAGGGCGTCGTCCTCGTGGACGAGGATCCGCCGCGGCAGGATGCCGAGCGAGCCCTCGATGATGCTCATGTTCTGGTCCAGCACCAGATGATGGATATTGGCGCCATCGAGCAGCGCGCCGATCGCCGACACCAGCACCATATCGTTGGTCCGAACCAGTTCACGCAAAACACGGGTCTCCTGCCCAAAGGGGGTGAAAGCGGCAAATGTCAATGGTTCCGCAGGCCTTGCCGCATCCGCCGCCAGTTTCTATTGTATTTCCATCAGAATAGCCCTTCCGGGGCAAATATTGGAGACCGGCGTGGCCGTCATCGTACCTTTCGAAACTCCCGGCGCGTCGATCGAAGAGCTGGTTGCCCTTGTCGCCCCTGACATGGAGCGCGTCAACGCCACGATCCTGTCGCGGACCGGTTCGGACGTGACCATGATCCCGGAAGTGGCCAACCATCTGATCTCCTCCGGGGGAAAGCGCCTGCGGCCGATGCTGACGCTCGCCATGGCCAACCTCGCCGGCTACACCGGCGACGGCCACATCAAGCTCGCCGCGTCCGTCGAGTTCATGCACACCGCAACCCTGCTCCACGACGACGTCGTGGACGAGAGCGAGATGCGCCGCGGCAAGCTGTCGGCGCGCATGCTCTGGGGCAATGAGGCGAGCGTGCTGGTCGGCGACTTCCTGCTGGGACAGGCCTTCCGCATGATGGTCGAGGTCGGCTCGCTGCGCGCGCTCGACATCCTCTCCGCGGCCGCCGCCACCATCGCCGAGGGCGAGGTGATGCAGCTGGCGGCCGCCAAGAACACGGCGACCACCGAGGACGAATATCTTGCCGTGATCCGCGGCAAGACGGCCGAATTGTTCGCAGCCGCCTGCGAGGTCGGCCCCGTGATCGCCAACCGCCCGAAGGCGGAGCAGACCGCGTGCCGCTCGGTCGGCATGAATCTCGGCATCGCCTTCCAGCTCGTCGACGACGTGCTCGACTATGGCGGCAAGAGCGCCAAGCTCGGCAAGAACACCGGCGACGATTTCCGCGAGGGCAAGATCACGCTGCCCGTCGTGCTGGCCTTCCGCCGCGGCAACGACACCGAGCGCGCCTTCTGGATCAAGGCGCTCGAGCGCGGCGAGATCGGCGACAGCGATCTCGACCACGCCATCGGCCTGATGAACAAGCACCGCGCGCTCGAGGACACGCTGAGCCGCGCTCAGCACTACGGCGCCATGGCCGTCGATGCGCTGGCCCTGTTCCCGCCCTCGCCGATGAAGAGCGCGCTGGAGCAGGTCGTGGCGTTCTGCCTGGCGCGGTCGCATTAGGGGCGGCGCCTCGGCTTAATCGCTTTCCCGCGCATCCGTTAGCCCCGTCATCCTGAGGCGCGAGTGGCGCGATGCGTTGCATCGCGCCGGGAGCCTCGAAGGATGCACGGCCGAGATGCACAAGGGCCGGCGCCCTTCGAGGCTCGCCCGGCGCCGCAATTGCGTCGCCGCACGAGCACCTCAGGGTGACGGTGATAGATAGGTGCGCGCTGCACGACCATCGTCATTGCGAGCGCAGCAAAGCAATCCAGTCCGCCACCGCGGAAGGATGCTGGATTGCTTCGCTGCGCTCGCAATGACGGAGCAAGACGCGCAGGCACCATTCGCCAACACGCATTCAACTTTCAGCGACGGCCAAGGCTCGTAGCTCGCCCGAGCGGAGCCGAGATACTGCCTGCCCAGTGACTTGCATTTTGCAAGTAACTCCCCTAACTTTCCCGCCATGCAGCCGAAATCCCCCTCCATCCTCGAATGCCCCGTCGGCCGCGCCGTGGAGACGGTCGGTGAATGGTGGAGCATTCTGATCCTGCGGGATGCATTCCAGGGGGCGACGAAGTTCGACGAGTTTTCGCAAAGCCTCGGGATTGCACCGAACATCCTGTCGCGGCGGCTCGCCCATCTCACCGAGAGCGGCATGTTCGTCCGCCGCCGCTATCAAGAGCGGCCGCCGCGCTACGAATATGTGCTGACGGACAAGGCGCGGGATTTCTTCCCCGTGGTCGCGGCGCTGCTGGCCTGGGGCAACAAGCATCTCGCCCCGAAAGGCGAAGCCATCCTGCTGGCGAGCCGTGACGATGTCCGCCCGCTCGAACCCGTCGTGGTCGACGCCGCCAGCATGCAGCCGATCACGCTCGCCAATGCCGTGGTCATCGCAGGTCCGCGCGCCAGCCGTGGCATGCGCAAGCGGCTTGCTTCACTCAAGGCCATGAACCCGGCCGTCGTGCCGGCTGGAGACTGACATGCGTCGTATCGTCGTGACGGGAATGGGCGCGGTGTCGCCGCTGGCCTGTGGTGTCGAACTGTCCTGGCGCCGGCTGCTCGCCGGTCAAAGCGGGCTGCGGCCTCTGCCCGAATGGGCGCAGGCGCTTCCCGCACGCATCGCCGGACTCGTGCCCGACAAGGCCGACGATGCCGAGGGCGGCTTCGATCCCGCACAGGCTGCCGCGCCAAAAGACCAGCGCAAGATGGACCGCTTCATCCTGTTCGCGCTGCTCGCCACCGCAGAAGCAGTCGCGCAGGCCAGATGGACGCCGCAGGATGCAGCCGCGCTGGAACGCACAGCGACGATCATCGCCTCCGGCGTCGGCGGCTTCCCTGCAATGGCGGAAGCCGTGCGCATCACCGAGCAGCGCGGCGTGCGCCGGCTGTCGCCATTCACGATCCCCTCGTTCCTCGCCAATCTCGCCGCCGGCCACGTCTCGATCAAATACGGCTACAAGGGACCGCTGGGCACGCCCGTCACGGCGTGCGCGGCCGGCGTGCAGGCGATCGGCGATGCCGCGCGCATGATCCGCGCCGGCGAAGCCGATGTCGCGATCTGCGGCGGGGCTGAAGCCTGCATCGACATCGTCAGCCTCGGCGGCTTTGCGGCGGCGCGCGCACTATCGAGCTCCTTCAACGACGAGCCCGCGCGCGCCTCGCGCCCGTTCGACCGCGACCGCGACGGATTTGTGATGGGCGAAGGCGCCGGCATTTTGGTGATCGAGGAGCTGGAGCATGCGCTTGCCCGCGGCGCGACGCCGATCGCGGAGGTCGTCGGCTACGGTACGACGGCGGACGCCTACCACATGACGTCGGGTCCACCCGATGGCGACGGCGCCCGCCGCGCCATGGAGATCGCGCTGCGGCAGGCCAAGCTTGCACCCGCGGATCTGCAGCACCTCAACGCGCATGCGACGTCGACACCGGCCGGCGACGAGAGCGAGCTTGGCGCGATCGCCGCGCTGTTCGGCCGCAACCGCGGCATTGCCGTGAGCGCGACGAAATCGGCCACCGGCCATCTGCTCGGCGCCGCCGGCGGCCTGGAAGCAATCTTCGCCGTGCTCGCCTTGCGCGACCAGGTGGCGCCGCCGACGCTTAATCTCGAAAACCCCGACGCGAACGCCGACGGCATCGACATCGTCTCGGGCCGCGCGCGGCCGATGTCGATGCTCAACGCCATCTCCAACGGGTTCGGCTTCGGCGGGGTGAATGCCAGCGTGATCTTCCGCCGGATCGGCTGAACGAGAGGCCTTGCATTCGCGGCACGCTGCGCTACGAAAACAGGATGAGCGAAACCAATTTCTGGCTGTTCCTGGCCGCAGCATTCCTCATTGCGGCAATTCCCGGCCCCGGCATTTTCTACGTGGCGGCGCGAACCTTGTCGGAAGGACGCGCGAGCGGCTTTGCCTCGACCGCGGGCACGGCGCTGGGCGGGATGGTCCATGTCGTGGCCGGCAGTCTCGGTATCTCCGCGATCATCCTGGCCAGCGCGGAACTGTTCACCGTGGTCAAATTTGTCGGCGCGCTTTATCTGGTCTGGCTCGGCATCAAGACGTTCCGCGGCGCCGGCCGCGCGCTGTCGCTGGAGAGCGACGCCGTCGGCGACAAGCGCGCGTTTCGCGACGGCGTGCTGGTCGAGGCGCTGAACCCGAAGACTGCGGCGTTCTTCCTCGCCTTCATTCCGCAGTTCCTCGATCCCGCGGGATCGAACCCGACGCTGCAATTCATCATGCTGGGTGCAATCTCGGTGGCCCTGAACACGCTCGCCGATGTCGTCGTGGTGCTGATGGCCTCCGCGACGCGCACGCAGCTGATCGGACGGCCGCAGCTGATGCGGCGCCTCACGCAAGGCTCGGGCGTCTTCATTGCCGGCCTCGGCCTCTCGCTCGCCCTGGCGCGGCGGCCGGCCAATGGCTAGCGCCCCGCAAGACCGCTTCTATGAATCGCACGGCCTGCGGCTGCATTATGCCGATTGGGGCAACGAGGGCGCGCCGCCCCTCATCCTGGTCCATGGCGGCCGCGATCATTGCCGCAGCTGGGACGCTATCGCGCGCTCGCTGCAGCCGCATTTCCACGTGATCGCGCCGGATCTGCGCGGTCACGGCGATTCCGACTGGACCAAAGGCGGCAGCTACGCGCTGACCGAATATGTCTACGATCTGGTCCAGCTCGTCCGCACCATCGCAGCGCCTCAAGTGACTCTCATCGGCCATTCCATGGGCGGCATGGTGAGCCTGATCTTCTCGGGATCGTTCCCGGAGCTGGTCTCGAAGCTAGTCGTGCTCGACGGCGTCACCATGCTGCCGGATGCGCCGAAGCCGCCGGCGCACGAGCGCATCAGTAAATGGGTCAGCCAGCTCGACAGACTGCACGACCGCACGCCGCGCCGCTATGCGACCCTCGAGGATGCGGCCGCACAGATGGTGCTGCACAACAAGCGCCTCGCCCGCGATCTCGCACTGCATCTTGCCACGCACGGCGCGCGGCAGAACGAGGACGGCACCTACAGCTGGAAGTTCGATCCCTATCAGCGCGCCAGTGCGCCGCACCGGCTCTGGGCGGATGATCACGTCGCACTGTGGTCGCGCATCGCGTGCCCGACGCTGCTGCTCAATGCCGGCGAAAGCTTTCTGGCCGGCGCCAGGGCGGCGGGCCTAGAGCGCTATTTCCAGGACGCGCGCATCGAGACCATCGCCGAGGCGGGACACTGGCTGCAGCACGACAAGCCGCAGGAGGTGCTGGGCGAGATCCGAAAGTTTCTCGGACTGACCGAGCAAGGCGGATTAGCCCCGCTGCCGTAGGGTGGGCAAAGCGAAGCGTGCCCACGCTTCTGTCGCCCTAGCGGAAAGATGGTGGGCACGGCGCAAAGGCGCCTTTGCCCACCCTGTACCTGTCTTTGAGGAGATACCTAGCTCAACGTCCCCGCATGCACCCACCAGCCGGGATGGTCGCGCCGGATCTTCTCGGCCGCGGCATGCGCATCACTGGGCGCGCCATAGATCGCAAAGCACGTCGCCCCCGAGCCGGACATGCGGGCGAGCTTGACGCCGGCGGAGGAGCGCAAGGCGTCCAGCACCTCGCCAATCACAGGCTCGATCCGCAGCGCGGGCGCCTCGAGATCGTTGGCGACGGTTTCGAGAACCTCGACCCAATCGGCGATCGACCCGCCCTCCTCCGGCCAGGCCGGAGCTTCGAGAACCGAGGTGGCGCCAACCAGGAGCTCGCCGTTGCGCAGGCCCAGCGCCTGGAACACGTCCTTGGTCGCGACCGGCACGCGCGGATTGACCATCACGCAAGGCATGCTCGGCAAGGCGAGCGGCAGCAGCTGCTCGCCGACGCCGGTCATGTCGCAGGCGCGCGAGAACAGGCACACCGGCACGTCGGCACCGGTCGCGAGCGCGACCTTCTGCAAGCGGGGATCGTCGAGCGAGAGATTGTTGAGGCGCGCCAAGAGGCGCAGCGCCGCCGCTGCATCGGCCGAGCCGCCGCCGATGCCGGCGGCCACAGGAAGCACCTTGTCGAGCGCGAAGGCGCCGAGCTTCAGGCCCGGCACGGCCTCGGCCAGAAGCTTGGCCGCCTTGAACACGAGATTATCGGCGGTATCGCCGCAGGCGGCTGCGAGTGGCCCGGTGGTGGTGAGCTTCAGCTCGCCGCCGGGCTCCAGCGTGAGCCGGTCGGCGCAATCGGCGAACGCGACCACGCTCTCGAGATCATGATAGCCGTCAGCACGACGGCCGACGACGCGAAGGCTCAAATTGACCTTCGCCCGCCCTTCTTCAATCAACGCCGACATTGGCGATCAGCCCCCAAACGCTCTCTTAGCCGCCCTTGCCGTCGTCCTTCTTCTTCTCGGCCTGGGCCGCGGAAGAGTTGGAATTGTCCTCGGTCAAACCGTTGGCGATCTTGGCCTCGATCTTCGGAAGATCATCCGGCTCGGGCTTGAGATCGCGCGCATGCGACCACTGGAATTTGGCTTCCAGCGTGCGGCCGACGCGCCAATAGGCATCGCCGAGGTGATCGTTGATGGTGGGATCTTCCGGCTTGAGATCGATCGCGCGCTCGAGGTTCTTCACCGCCTCCTCGTAATTGCCGATGCGGTAATAGGCCCAGCCGAGGGAATCGACGATGTAGCCGTCGTCGGGACGCTGCTCGACGGCGCGCTTGATCATCTTCATGCCATCGTCGAGGTTCACGCCCTGGTCGATCCAGGAATAGCCGAGATAGTTGAGGACATGCGGCTGGTCGGGCTGCAGCTCGAGCGCCTTCTTCATGTCGGCTTCGGCCTTGGCCCACTGCTTGGAGCGCTCCTCGCAGATGCCACGATAATAGTACCAGACGCTGTTGGCTTTGTCGTTGCCGGCCGGCAGCACCTCGACGCCTTGCGAATAGGTCGCGCCGCAGTCGCCGAACCGCTTGCGGCCGCGCTCGATGTTGCCGAGCGCCATGATGGCCTCGAGATCCTTGGCATCCTCCGAGGTGACGCCCTTGAGGATCTTGATCGCCTCGTCGGTGCGGTCGGCCGAATCGAGGTCGATGGCGAGCTGGATCTGCGCGTTGCGCTTCAGCGGCGAGGTCGCGGGCACGCGCTCGTAGACCTTGATCGCCATCTGCGGCCGCTTCACCGATTCATAGAGATCGGCGAGCGAGAGCAGTGCCAGCGGATGGGTCGGCTGGAGGTAGAGCGAGAGCTGGAGGTAGACCAGCGCCAGATCCTCGCCGCCGCGACGGGTCAGCGTGGCGCCGATGCCGTAGAGCGCCTCGGCGGCGCCGGCCTGCGCGGAATCGACCAGCGGCGGCAGCTTCTTGCCGGCCTTGGTGTCGCGCAAACCTTCCACGATCAGCGGATGGCGGGCGAGCTTCTTGTCGAAGGCCTGATAGACATTGGTCGCCGCGGCCGAATCCTTGTTGCGCGACAGCCAGCGCGCATAGGCTTCGGTGACGCGCAGCATGGAATCGTCGAGCTTGTAGGCGCGCTCGAAGCGGGTGCCGGCATCCTTCTCCTTGCCGGCGAGCTCGAGGATCATGCCGGCGTGGAGATCCTTGAACAGCGGATACCACTCGGGACCTGCGAGCTTGTCGATGGTGGCGACGCCGCCCTTGGCATCGCCGGCGCCATAGGCGGCCCAGCCCGACAGCAGCGTGGCGACAAGATCGGTGATCGGACCGCGGATCGACTGGTTGATGTTGCTCTGCGCGGTCGCATACTTCTTGAACTTCAGATCGTGCACGCCGACGACGAGACGCGCGACGCGGTTGGTCTTGTCGATGGTGAGGATGCGCTCGGCGAGCTTGACGGCCTCGTCGATGTCGCCGTCGGCGACCGAGGAGATGAAGGCGCGGTCGAGCAGCTCGTTGTTCTTGGGATCGGAGCGCAGCGCCGAGCGGTAGAAGGCGGCGGCCGAGGCCGCATCGCGCTCGACGCTGGCGTGGCGGGCGGCAAGATAGCTGCCGGAGGTGGTGAGCGATTTCAGATCGTTCCGGGTCGGAAACTGCGCCGCCGTATCGGCCGGGTGATCCGGCGTCTGCGCCAGGACCGCGCCGGGGACCACCGCAATCGCTGTGCCCATGAGGGCGATGGCGGCAACAGTCCAGCGGTTGAAACGATTTGAGAACATCAGGGCTCGCCTTGAGTTGGTAGTGCCTGGGTTTGCAGCAGAAGGCCGTCTCGCATGCGAACGCGGCCGGTGGCATCGGGACCCGGAACCGTCGGGCCGACAATGCCGCTTTTGGCGGTTCACCGCAAGGATTCGGACCGGGCGATCCCCTCCGCACGCCCCAAATCGGCCAACTGACCGGTCAAGAGCGCCCCAAGACGCCGCTACTATGGCCTTATCGTGACCGCGACAGGTAGCCGCGGCCCGGTTCTCACGCGAACGTGCGCCGGATCACCCTATGCGACCAGTTCTTACATCGCCTCGTAGTTCGGGCCGCCGCCACCTTCCGGTGGAACCCAGGTGATGTTGCCGTTGGGGTCCTTCACGTCGCAGGTTTTGCAGTGGACGCAGTTCTGGGCGTTGATCTGGAAGCGCGGACCCGAACCCTCCTCGATCCACTCATAGACGCCGGCCGGGCAATAGCGATTCGAGGGGCCGGCGAAGACGTCGTGCTCGGACGTCTTCTGGAGGTTCATGTCCGTAACCTTGAGATGGACCGGCTGGTCCTCTTCATGATTGGTGTTGGACAGGAATACCGAGGACAGCTTGTCGAACGAGATCTTGCCGTCCGGCTTCGGGTAGTTCTTCGGGGCGTGCTGCTTGGCCGGATCGAGCGTGGCGCGATCGGGCTTGGCGTGCGCCTGGGTGCCGAACAGCGAAGCGCCGAACAGCGTGTTGCACCACATGTCGAAGCCGCCCAGCGCAACGCCGAGCACGGTGCCGAACTTCGACCACAGCGGCTTGACGTTGCGGACCAGGAACAGATCCTTGCCGACCGACGAGGAGCGCCAGGCGTTCTCGTAGTCGACAAGCTCGTCATTGGCGCGATCGGCGGCGAGCGCGGCCGCAACATGTTCAGCAGCCAGCATGCCGGTGCCCATCGCATTGTGCACGCCCTTGATGCGCGGCACGTTGACGAAGCCGGCCGCGCAGCCGATCAGCGCGCCGCCGGGGAAGCTGAGCTTCGGTACCGACTGATAGCCGCCCTCGGTGATCGCACGCGCGCCATAAGCGAGCCGCTTGGCCCCTTCGAAGGTCCCGCGGATCGAGGGATGGGTCTTGAAGCGCTGGAATTCGTCGAACGGTGACAGATACGGATCGTCGTAATTGAGATGCACGACGAAGCCGACGGCGACGAGATTATCGTCGTAGTGATAAAGGAACGAGCCGCCGCCGGTCTTGAGGTCAAGCGGCCAGCCGAACGAATGCTGGATCATGCCCTTCTGGTGCTTGGCGGGATCGATCTGCCAGACTTCCTTCAGCCCGATGCCGAACTTCGGCGGCTCGCTCTTGGCATCGAGCGCGAACTTGTTGATGAGCTGCTTGGTCAGGCTGCCGCGCGCGCCTTCGGCGAACAGCGTGTACTTGCCGAGCAATTCCATGCCGCGCGTGAAGGAATCCTTCGGCTTGCCGTCGCGGCCGATGCCCATGTCGCCGGTGGCGATGCCCTTGACCTTGCCTTCCTCGTCGTAGAGCACCTCGGCCGCGGCGAACCCCGGATAGATCTCGACGCCCAGCGCCTCCGCTTTCCGCGCCAGCCAGCGGCAGACATTGCCGAGCGAGCCGATATAGCAGTGATGGTTATCCATCAGCGGCGGCATCACGAAGTTCGGCAGCTTGATCGCGCCGCCGCCGGTCATCCAGTAGAAGCGGTCGTCCTTCACCTGCGTCTTCAGCGGGCAGTCGGCATCCTCGCGCCAGTCCGGAACGAGCTTGTCGAGCCCGGCCGGGTCGATCACGGCGCCCGAAAGAATGTGCGCGCCGACCTCGGAGCCCTTCTCCACCACGACGACGTTGAGATCGGCGTTGAGCTGCTTCAGCCGGATCGCGGCCGACAGGCCCGACGGGCCGGCGCCGACGATGACGACGTCGAATTCCATGGATTCGCGCGGGGGAAGTTCTTCGGTGCTCATCTGATCTCAGCCCTTGAGACGGTCCTTGGTCGTTTGCGCCCTCTTGTTTCCGATTTTTCCGGGTAGGACAACCTCGGAATCACATTTCGCCGGGATGCAAGGCGCCCCGGAATGATATAAAAGTCAGACTTTCCCATGATACCCGAACCCGCACCCACCGTCCGCGAGCTGCTTGCCTTCTATCTGGAGGCCGGAGTCGACTGCGCGCTCGCGGAGGAACCGATAGACCGCCTGGCGGAAATCGATGCGCCACCGCCGCCCCCGCGCGCGGCGCCGGTCGAGGCGCCGCGGCCGGTTGCGGCGCCCGCGGTGATGCGCGGCGAGGCCGCGCCTGCACCCGACGTCGCCATCGCTTCGGCGCGCGAGGCCGCGCGCACCGCGCCGACGCTGGAGGCGCTGCGCGAGCTGATGCAGAATTTCGAGGGCTGCGCGTTGAAGCACACGGCGACTCGGCTGGTGTTCGCCGACGGCAACCCGCAGGCGCGCATCATGTTCGTCGGCGAGGCGCCGGGCCGCGACGAGGACATCGAGGGGCTGCCCTTTGTCGGGCGCAGCGGCAAGCTGCTCGACCTCATGATCGGCGCGATCGGGCTCAACCGCACCACCGCCTACATCGCCAACGTGATCCCGTGGCGGCCGCCCGGCAACCGCACGCCGACGCCGCAGGAGACGCAGGTGTGCCTGCCCTTCATCCAGCGCCAGATCGAGCTGGTAAACCCGGATGTGCTGGTGACGCTCGGCAATCCCTCGACGCAGACGCTGCTGTCGACGCGCGAAGGCATCATGCGCACCCGCGGGCGCTGGTTCGACTACGACACCGGCCAGCGCACCATCCGCGCGCTGCCGACGTTCCATCCGGCCTATCTGTTGCGCTCGCCGTCCTACAAGCGGCTGGCCTGGCAGGACCTGCGGGCGATCGCGAAGGTGCTGGCGGGATAGCGAGGGGCAGAACGCTCTCTCCCCGTCATTGAGAGCGCAGGCGAAGCAATCCAGAATCTTTCCGGAGAGGGACTCTGGATTGCTTCGTCGCAAGAGCTCCTCGCAATGACGACGAAGAGAGCGCGTCACGTCCCCTTCGGCCGCACGATGGCCCAGCCGATGCGCAGCAGCTGCTGGCGGCCATTTACGAGCCATTCGAAGGCGCGCGGCACTTCCGGCACGATGCCGGGGAAGCGCTTGAGAATCTCGGGCGGCGGGGTGCCGGCGGTGTCGGAGGCACGCCAGACCACGACGCCGCCGGTCTCGCTGAACCTGGTCTGGCTCATCCACGGCGTGCGCGCGGGGTCGGCGTCGATGAAGAGATGCGGCCGGCCGGAATGCAGCGTGATCAGGCTGGCGAGCTGGGTCTCGCCGGCAACCGCGCGCAGGCGATGGTTGGTGCGGCGGGCGAAGCTCTCGTCGAAGAAATCCGAGATCGCGCGCGCCGGCATCGAGGTCGCAATCTCGCCAGTGCCGGTCCAGGGCAGGAACAGCACGGCGAGCACCACGCCGGCGGCGGGCGCGACGACAGCGGCAGCCCATACCATGCGCAGCATCCGCGCACGGCGCATCGCGATGAGGTCGCCGGCCGCGACGACCACGGCAAGCCCCGACATAACCAGCACGGCACCGGAGCCGCCGACGACGGAGTCGAGGCCGAGCAGGCCAGAGATCAGCACCGCGCCGAGCGCCGGCGCCAGCGCGAAGAAATAGACGAAGTTGCGCGCGAGCGGCTCGACCGGCGGCCGGTAGATGATCGGCGCCTCCTCGCCCTTGGCGACGAACAGGCGGGTGTTGAGGAAGGTCAGCGCCGGGATCGCGGCAGCCCCGAGCACGAGCCCTCCGAGCAGCCAGGCTGCGTGGATCGCACGGGCGCTCAGCTCGGTCACCTGCGGCAGGGCCGGCAGCACCAGCGTCTGGGCCCGCATTAGCCAGACGGCATAGGGCAGCGCCAGCACGGCGACGACGATCAGGGCGAACAGCGGATCGAGCGCGCGCAGCGTGCGGCGGCCGCCGGCGGTCGAGACCGCGAAGACGACGAGCAGGAGCAACAGGAAGACCGCAGCAGGCGTCGTCAGCAGCAACAGGCCCGCCTCGATCGACCAGGCGAACCAGGCATTGCCGCGGCGCTGGCCGATGATCTGCCAGGAGTGCAGCAGCAGCAGCGCCCAGAGGGGGCGGGCCAGCACGAGCGGGCCGAAATCGAGCGCGGCCGAGGAGAACGCCAGCACCGTCATGGTCAGGAGCACGGCGAGCACCGCCTGCTGCGAGCCGACCACGGCGCGGGAGAGATGATAGAGCGCGATGAAGGTCGCGATCTCGCAGAGCTCGGCGAGCACATAGACGCCGAACATGTGGCCGCCCGCGAGGCGATAGGCGATGTCGGCGAGCCAGATCGGCAGGGGCGGGCCGAGATCGGTGCCGACTTGGTATTCCCTGCCGAACGCCAGCAGCGTCGCCAGCGAGCCGGGCGGGCTGCGGTAAAACACCAGCGCCACGAACAACCACATCGCAGCCTGCAGCAGGACGGCGATCCACACGATCAGCCGCGGCCGGGCGCGAATGAGCTCGATGACCAGGGAGGTAAACCGCATGCAACGTCCGAAAGATGCAGCCAACCCGTCCAGCCGGCCCTATTCGCTCGCATCTGTTTTGATAAAGGGCGTCGCGCGTCGTGGCAACTTCGGTCTGCTCCCTCTCCCCTGCGCTCTCTCCTCTTCCTCTCCCCGCTTGCGGGGGCACGACGAGCTTCGCTCGCGCTGGGAGAGTTGGGGGGAGTGTCCGCAAGGACGGTAGCAGTGAGACTCGCGGAGGCTCCCTCACCCGCAGGCGGGGAGAGGCGAAAGAGCGCCGCAGCGACAGATGAATGCTTAAAGGCCCGTAGACGCGCCGATCTCAGCGCCCGCTTCCACCTGCACCTCGACTTCGGCGACCTCGAACAGGTCCTGTACCGGCTCGACGGTCCAGGGCATGTGCTTGGCGCGGGCGGCGGCGACGGGGGCGAAGAAGCTGCGGTGATGGACGGTCGGGCCGAGGCGGTCGAGGGCATCGAGATGCTCGGGGACGGCATAGCCCTTGTGCTGCTCGAAACCGTAGCCGGGGCAGTCCTGCGCCAGCGCGCACATCAGCCGGTCGCGCGTCACCTTGGCGACGATCGAGGCCGCCGCGATCGACAGCACGATGCCATCGCCGCCGATCACGGCCTCGCAGTCGCAAGGCGTGTCGAGGCGGTCGCGGCCGTCGACGAAGACATGCTGCGGCGGCTGAGGCAATGCCACCACGGCGCGCTTCAAGGCCCATAGCGAGGCGCGCAGGATGTTGTCGCGGTCGATTCGCGCGGTCGAGGCGACGGCGACCGAGACCTGCGCGGTGGCGCAGATCTTGTCGAAAAGCTTCTCGCGCTCCTCGGCGGTCAGGCGCTTGGAATCGTCGATGCCGCGCGGAATGCGGTCGGGGTCGAGAATCACCGCGGCCGCCACCACGGGACCAGCCAGCGGACCGCGGCCGGCCTCGTCGCAGCCCGCGACCGGCCAGATGCCACGCTTGATCAGCGCACGCTCGCGGCGGAAGCTCGGCGGCGCAATCGCGATAATGCCTTTCTTGCCGGCCGGAACTCTGGCCGCCTTGGCAGGCGCTGCCTGCTTCGCAGCATCCTCTTGTGGCGCGCCTTTGGCCGGCTTCCTGGCGGACTTGTCCCGAATCATGGCCGGGATCGTGCGCAAGCAGCCCAGCCGGCGCAACCGGGAACCACGGATAATTCCCGTTATTCAGGCTTGATCCAGGCTTGCCGCCCTACTCCGCCAGATGCACCCGCCGGTCCTCGCCGACCTCGATACCGGGCGCCACCACGGCCTCCCAGACGTGACCATCGGGATCGGCAAAATAGCCGCAATAGCCGCCGTAATCGGTCTCGCACCCGGCTTTCAGCAGCCTTGCTCCCTTGCTGACGGCGAAAGTCAGCACCGCATCGACCTCATCGCGCGTGCGGCAGTTCCAGGCGAGCGTCGTGCCGCGGAAGGCCGCCGGCCTCGGCTGGTCCGGCAAGGTCGCGTCCGCCGCGAGTTGATCCCAGGGATACAGCGCCAGCACCGGACCGCCGGTGTCATAGAACGCGACCGCCTCGCCGGTCGCCTTCAGCCGGCGCGAGAAGCCGAGGGCGTCGTAGAAGGCGATGCTGGCGCGGATGTCGCCGACGCCGAGCGTGATCACGGTCAGCCGCGGCACCGGGGCCGTGAGTTCCTTGCTCATGCTGTGCCTCTTCCACTTTCCCGATCAGAACTTGCCCGGTCAGAACAGGCTGAGCTGATCGCCGTTCCGCTTCGGCCGCGCAAAGTGATCCGTGGTCAGCTTGGAGCGGCGCTTGTTGAGCCCGAGCCGGTCGCAGGCGATCTCGAAGCGGCGGCCGATGGTCCAGGCCATCGGTCCGGTGCCCTTCATCCGCTCGCCCCATTTGGCGTCGTAGTCGCGGCCGCCGCGCATATCGCGGATCAGCGTGAAGACGTGGCGGTAGCGGTCCGGGTAATTTGCCATCAGCCATTCGCGGAAGAGATCGCGCACCTCCAGCGGCAGCCGCAGCAGCACATAGGAGGCTTCCTTGACGCCGGCATGGGCGGCAGCATCGAGGATGCGCTCGATCTCGGAATCGTTCAGCGCGGGGATCACGGGCGCGACCATCACGGTGGTGGGAATACCGGCCTCCGAGAGCTGCTTCAGCGCCTCCAGCCGCTTCGGCGGCGTCGAGGCGCGCGGCTCCATGGTCCTCGCCAGCTTCGGATCGAGCGAGGTGACGGAGATCGCGACCTTGGCGAGGTTGCGCTTGGCCATGCGCTGGAGAATGTCGATGTCGCGCACGACCAGCGCCGATTTGGTGACGATGCCGACGGGATGCCCGGTGCGCTCCAGCACCTCCAGAATGCCGCGCATGATTTTGCGCTCGCGCTCGATCGGCTGGTAGGGATCGGTGTTGGTGCCGATCGCGATCATCCGCGGCTCGTAGCCGGGGGCGGCGAGTTCCTTTTCCAGCAGTGAAGGCGCCTCGGGCTTCACGAACAGTTTCGACTCGAAGTCGAGCCCCGGCGACAGGCCGAGATAGGCGTGGGTCGGCCGCGCGAAGCAATAGACGCAACCGTGCTCGCAGCCGCGATAGGGATTGATCGAGCGGTCGAAGCCGATGTCGGGGGAATCGTTGCGGGTGATCACCTTGCGCGAGGTGTCGACACCGACACTTGTCTTGAACGGCGGCAGCTCTTCCAGGCTCTGCCAGCCGTCATCGAAAGCGACGCGCGCCTCGGCCTCATAGCGGCCGCTCGCGTTGGACTGCGCGCCCCGGCCTCGCCTGCGTGCACGGTCGATGGCGACGCCAAGCTCGGGAAAATCAGAGTCCGCACCCGCCGGCTCGGAGGGCGCCTTGACCGGCGGGTGCTTGAGAGCATGAGAGGATGCTGCTGGACTCATGAAGCCAAGATAGCACGCATGAGGAACAAATCAAGAACACAAACAAAAAACTCGAAAACAACCCCATGCACAGTAGAGCTGCCCAAACTTCGCGCGCCCGCCTTTGACCTCACGCAACACCGGTGTCACGACCATCCCGTTTCATGACCGACGGATCGATCACGCCGGAACCGGGTTGGTGACGATCGCTGTGTGAAGGTCGGCAAGAACATGACAATCCAACAAAAAACAGCCGCCGCGAGCGGCGACCTTGATCTCCTCGATCGCTACTGGCGCGCTGCCAACTACCTCTCGGTCGGGCAAATCTACCTGCTCGACAACCCGCTGCTGCGGGAGCAGTTGCGGGCCGAGCACATCAAGCCGCGTCTGCTCGGCCATTGGGGCACGACGCCCGGTCTGAACTTCATCTATGCCCATCTCAACCGCGTCATCCACGCGCTGGATCTCAACGTGCTCTATGTCTGCGGCCCCGGCCATGGCGGGCCGGGCATGGTCGCCAACACCTATCTCGAAGGCAGCTACAGCGAGATCTATCCGGATATCGCGCGCAATGCGGACGGATTGCGGAAGCTGTTCAGGCAGTTCTCCTTCCCCGGCGGCATTCCGAGCCACGCGGCGCCCGAGACTCCCGGCTCGATCCACGAGGGCGGCGAGCTCGGTTATGCACTGGTGCACGCCTATGGCGCGGCGTTCGACAACCCTGATTTGATCGTCGCCTGCGTCGTCGGCGACGGTGAAGCCGAGACCGGACCGCTCGCGGCGTCCTGGCACTCCAACAAGTTCCTGAGCCCGGCCCATGACGGCGCGGTGCTGCCGATCCTGCATCTCAACGGCTACAAGATCGCCAACCCGACCGTGCTCGGGCGGATGCCCGACAGCGAGATCCGCGATCTGTTCCGTGGGCTAGGCCACGAGCCGCTGTTCGTCGAGGGCGACGATCCCAAATTGATGCACCAGACCATGGCGGACGCGCTCGATGTTGCGTTCGCCAGCATCCGCTCGATCCAGCAGCACGCCCGCGACGGACGCAAGACGGTCGAGCGGCCGCGCTGGCCGATGATCGTGCTGCGCAGCCCGAAGGGCTGGACCGGTCCGAAGGAGGTCGACGGCAAGAAGGTCGAAGATTTTTGGCGCGCGCATCAGGTGCCCGTTGCCAGCTGCCGCGAGAACCCGGCGCATCTGAAGATCCTCGAAGACTGGATGCGCAGCTACGAGCCGGAAAAACTGTTCGACGCGAGCGGCGCGCTCGTCCCCGAGCTTCAGGCGCTCGCGCCTGAAGGTAACAGGCGCATGGGCGCCAATCCGCATGCCAATGGCGGCCTCCTCAGGAAGGAGCTGAAGCTGCCGGACTTCCGCAGCTTTGCCGTGGACGTGCCGCAGCCTGGCGGCGTGATCGGAGAAGCGACGCGCGAGCTCGGCAAATTCCTGCGCGACGTCATTCGCCTCAATGCCGAGGCTCGCAACTTCCGCATCATGGGTCCGGACGAGACCGCGTCAAACCGGCTCGATGCCGTGTTCGACGCGACCGAACGCGTCTGGATGGAGCCGACGGAGCCTTACGACGTGCATCTCGCACAGGACGGGCGCGTGATGGAGGTGTTGAGCGAGCATCTCTGCCAGGGCTGGCTCGAAGGCTACCTGCTCACCGGACGCCACGGCTTCTTCTCCTGCTACGAGGCCTTCATCCACATCGTGGATTCCATGTTCAACCAGCACGCCAAATGGCTGAAGGTGACGCGGCATCTGCCGTGGCGGCGTCCGATCGCCTCGCTGAACTACCTCTTGACCTCGCATGTCTGGCGCCAGGACCACAACGGCTTCAGCCACCAGGATCCCGGCTTCGTCGATCTCGTCGCCAACAAGAAGGCCGACATTGTCCGCATCTATTTCCCGCCGGATGCCAACACGCTGCTGTGGATCGCCGACCACTGCCTGCGCACCTACAACCGCATCAACGTCATCGTCGCCGGCAAGCAGCCGGCGCCGCAATGGCTGTCGATGCAGCAGGCCGCGACGCATTGCGATGCCGGCATCGGCATCTGGACCTGGGCCGGCAACGAGGACACGAACGCCGAGCCCGACGTGGTGATGGCCTGTGCCGGCGACGTGCCGACGCTGGAGACGCTCGCCGCCGTCGATCTCCTGCGCAAGGCACTGCCCGATCTGAAGATCCGCGTCGTCAACGTCGTCGACCTCATGACGCTGCAGCCGAGGGATCAGCATCCGCACGGACTGTCCGACCGCGACTTCGACAGCCTGTTCACGCGCGACAAGCCCGTCATCTTCGCCTATCACGGCTATCCCTATCTGATCCACCGGCTGACCTACAACCGCACCAACCATGCCGGCCTGCATGTGCGCGGCTTTGCCGAGGAAGGCACCACGACGACGCCGTTCGACATGGTCGTTCTCAATGAGCTCGACCGCTATCATCTCGCGATCGAGGCGATCGAGCGCGTTCCGGGCCTGGCGACCAGGGCCGCGCCGGTGAAGCAGCGGTTCCGCGACAAGCTGATCGAGCATGCGCGTTATGTGCGCGAGCACGGCGAGGACATGCCTGACGTCCGCGACTGGGTCTGGCCCAACAACTCCGGCGGCCATACGCCGCGCGAAGCCGGCGATTGACGGCAAGTCATGTCGGATACGGTCCTCGTCCTCAATTCGGGATCGTCGAGCATCAAGTTCGGCCTGTTCGAGATTGCGGCGGCCGACCCCATCCTGCTGTGCAAGGGCCAGCTCGACGAGCACGAGGCAAAACCTGGGCTCGTCGTGAAGAGCGCCGCGGGCGAGGACCTGTTCGAGACGCGGAAAGACGCGTCGGATGCCGGCGGCGGTCATCTGTTCGCCGAGGTGCTCGCCTTCATCGAGGACCGGTTCGGTCAAGGCCGCTTGCGCGCGGTCGGCCATCGCATCGTTCATGGCGGTCCGGATCATTCGGGTCCGATCATGTTGACGGACGAGGTCACGATGAGGCTGGAGGCGCTGACGCCGCTGGCGCCGCTGCACCAGCCGCGCTGCCTCGCGCCGGTCCACACCATCTCGGCGATCCGGCCCGCGCTGACGCAGATCGCCTGTTTCGACACCGCCTACCACCACAGCCTCGCGCCGGCGGTTAGCCGTTTCGCCATTCCGAGGCGCTTCGAGGCGCGTGGCATCCGGCGCTACGGCTTTCATGGCCTCTCCTTCGAATACGTCGCGCGCCGCCTCGCCGAGATCGCGCCCGAGCTTGCGTCCAAACGCACCATCATCGCCCATCTCGGCAATGGCGCTAGCCTCTGCGCGTTGCGCGACGGCCGCAGCGTCGACACCACGATGGGACTGACGCCGCTCGACGGCCTCGTGATGGGGACGCGATGCGGCGCGATCGATCCCGGCGTGCTGCTCTATCTGCAACAGCACGAGAAGATGTCGGTCGAGGATGTCCAGCACCTGCTCTATCACCAGTCGGGCCTGCTCGGCGTCTCCGGCCTCTCCGCCGACATGCGTACGCTGCTCGCGAGCCGCGAGCCAGCGGCGCGCGAGGCGGTCGATCTTTTTGTCTTTCGTGCGGCGCAGGAGATCGCGCTGATGGCGACCACGCTTGAAGGGCTCGATTGTCTGGTCTTCACCGGCGGCATCGGCGAGCACGCGAAAGAGATCCGCAGCGCGATCGGCGAGCGTCTCGCCTGGCTCGGCGTGCGTATCGATGCACAGGCGAACGATGCCACGCGCGAGCGCATCAGCGACAGCGATAGCTCGGTTGATGTCTTCGTCATTCCCACCAATGAAGAGATGACGATCGCGCGCCATTGCGCGGCGCTGCTCCGCGAGCAACACGCCGCATGACGATTTTATGAATGATCTGGCGCAATGCCGCCACCGCTACTTCGCGGCATAGAGACGGCATCAATCCTCGTGCGGACAGATCATGAAAACCCAGATCATCGAAGAGCTCGGACAAGGCGACATCCTGTTGCCCACGCTGGTGGCGGAAGGGCTTGCCGCCAACGACCGCATCAAGGTGCGGATGAGCGCACTCCAGGCGGCAGCTCAGCATGCGCGAGACCCTGGTCACCCGGCCAGCGAGCTCGCGGTCGAAAGTCATGCCGCCGGGATTGCGCCTGCCGCGATCGCAACGCTCATCGGCGGCGCCCATTTGATCGGACCGTCCCGCCTCGCGGCGCCGAACCTCGCCAAGCTGATGAAAGAGATTCAGGACGATGCCGCGACGATGATCCGCGCCGTCGGCGCCGGCGCGCCTTCCGAAGGCGAGAAAGCCAACGCGCGGCTGACGGCCGTCCGAAGCGAGGGCCTGCTCGATGCCACCAACGAAATCGATCTCTCCCGCATTGCCCGTCTGACCGGTGTCGCCGAGGCCGCCGGCGACAGCCTCCACCGCCTGGTGATGGATCTCCACAAGGCGATGAACAAGCTCGCGGCGAGCTGTTCCGAGGAGACGCTCGATGGCGCTCATGTGTTCGGCCTGCATGGCGAAGATCGCAGTGCAGTGGAAGCCTTCATGAAGGGGCTCAACCAGACGCGCGGGCTGAAGTTCAACCACCCCGGCCTCGACACCATGGCGACCCGCTCGGGCGGCCGGCTCCTGATCCAGAATGACATCGGCACCACCGACGCGCATGTCGTGGTGATCGCGGTCAAGAAGAACGCGGTTACCGTCACCTACACCGACGTGCATCTGGCACGGGCAAAATTCTTCATCTCGCTGTTCGACAAGTTTGACGCGACCTGGAGCGGGCTCGACCGGCACACCGCCGCTGGGCTTGGCGAAGACAATTCATTCTATCTCGTCACCGGCCAGTTCCAGACCGGTCACGCCGTGGATCGCAACGAATTCCTCGCGGCGGTGGGCGCCGGACTGGTGTTCCTGATCGACTGGAACAAGGCGCGCAAGCTGCTGCGGACCTGGGTCGCCAAGGACGACGCCACACGAATCCTCGAATGGGCGGCGCGGCAGCGGATCGGCCACCGCGGCTTTCTCGAGCTCGGCGGCAACGAGCTGCTGGGGTCTGCGGTCAGGAACGCGGCACCCGCGCGCATCGGCTTCGGCGAGCGACTCGACCAGGCACTCGGCCGCACCGCCGCGATCGATTTCCTGAAGGCATCGATGCGCGTCTCCACCGAGGCGCTGCTCGAAGGTCACTCCGTCAGGATGGTGCGGGACCAGATCGAGGCCGATCTGGTGCGGCACCTCGAGCGTGTCGACGGCGCCCTGCTCGCCGCCGTGCTGCGTCAGATCGGACTTGCCCATGATCTCGTCGCGGCAATCTCCCGGCATATTGCGGCGTTGCGCGCCGGCCAGCCCGCCGACCGCAAGCTGCTCGCGCAACGCTGCGGCGCGATCGAGCAGAAGGCTGACCGTATCGCGCTCGAAACCCGCAAGGAAATCGCCCGGCTCAACGCCCGGCCGACGATCGGGCAGTTGATTGACCGCGCCGAAGAAGCCATCGACGAGCTGGAGCAGGCGGCCTTCATCGCCTCGCTGATGCCGGAGCGAACCGACCCGTCATTGCTGGCTGCGCTCGCCGAGCTTTGCGCGGTGGCGATGACCACGACCGAGGTTGCGGCCAGCGGCATCGCCGCGGCAACCGACGTGCCGGACGGGCGACGCGCGGATTCGGAAGATGCGCTGACGGCCGTGACCCGCCTGATCGATGCCGAACATGCCGCAGATAGCCAGGAGCGGGCGACGACTGCGCTGGTCTTCGGCGGCGGCTTCGACATCGCGACCTCGCTCTCGGTGCTTGAGCTCGCCCGCGCCATCGAGCGCGCCACCGACCGCTTCGCCGGATTCGGGCATCTGTTGCGCCGGCACATCATGATCGATCTCGCAGCCTAGAGGAAAGCGCCATGCATATCGTGCGTATCGGCACTGAGGCGACCGAATTGCGCTCCGCCGAGGAGATCGGCGCCAAGGCTGCCAACCTCGCCCGGATGGCGGCGCTGGGCCTGCCGGTGCCGCCGGCTTTCGTGCTGCCGGTCGAGCTCTGTGCCGACATCATCGCAGGGCACGCACATGCCGAGCGCCATCTGCGCGACGGCTTGCAGGAAGGAATTGCTTTCCTGGAAAGCGCGACCGGAAAGCGCTTCGGCGACCGCCGGCTGCCGCTGCTGGTCTCGGTGCGCTCGGGCGCGGCGCGATCGATGCCGGGCATGCTCGACACCGTTCTCAATGTCGGCTGCACGTCGGATGCCGTGCACGGCCTGATCCGTGCGACCGGCCGGCCGCGGCTCGCCTGGGACTGCCGGCGTCGCTTCCTGGAGAGTTTTGGCGAGACCGTGCTGGGACTCGATGCCGCTGCATTCGCGGCGCGCATCTCGGAACTGGTCACAGCCGAGGGCGCCGACAGCGATCGCGAACTCGACAGCGAGGCGCTGGAGCGGCTTGCCGGCGACGAACAGGTGCTGGTCGAGGATCGCGCCGATGACTGGCTCGAGGATGCCGTCGCGCAGCTCGAAGCCGCCTCGCGAGCCGTCTACCAATCCTGGACGAGCGACCGGGCCCGGACCTATCGGAAACTCCAGCAGCTCGAAGCACTCCAGGGCACCGCCGTCACCGTGCAGGCGATGGTTTTCGGCAATGGCGGGCTGGCGTCCGGCGCCGGCGTCGCATTCTCGCGCGATCCATCGACGGGTGCTCCGCGCCCGATGATCGATCTCGTGCTCGATGCACAGGGCGAGGACGTCGTGTCCGGGCGCCGGACCCCCGATGCCGAAGACGCGATCGCGCGCGCGCTGCCGCGGACCGAGGTCGAGCTGGGCGATATCCTGAAGCGGCTCGAGCGTGAATTTGGCGACGTGCAGGATGTCGAGTTCACCGTCGAGGATGGCCGGCTCTGGATCCTCCAGACGCGCTCGGCCAAGCGGACGCCGCGTGCCGCGGTCCGGATCGCGATCGACCTCGTGCATGAGGGTCTGATCACGACGGACGAGGCGCTGATACGGATCGCCGAAATCGACCTCGCTTCCCTCACTGCGACATCGCTGGTTGCTCCCGGCAAGCCGGCAACGACCGGCATCGGCGCCTCCGGCGGCATCGGGATCGGACGCGCGGCCTTCGATTCCGAAAGCGCCGGCCGCCTGTCGGCCGCAGGCGAGCCGGTCATCCTGCTGCGTCCCGACACCAGCACCGCCGACGTCGCCGGCTTTGCGGTGGCGGCCGGCATCGTCACGGCAGTCGGTGCGCGCACCTCGCACGCGGCATTGGTGGCGCGGCAGATGGGCAAGCCTTGCGTGGTCGGCTGTCGCCAGTTGAAGATCGATCCCGTTACGCGGCAGGCGCAGCTTGCGGGCGCGGTGCTCCGCGAAGACGAATGGGTCACGATCGATGGCGATACCGGAGAGCTCTATCTCGGGCGCTGCGAGACCGTCGAGACACGGCCGGAGGCCGAGCTCGCCGAGATCGCCGCGTGGCAATCGCCGGCCGAGCGCTCCGCACCGCACGCTGCGGCTCAGTGAGTCCCCGACAGGATCTGGACGCAGCCGATCACGACCTCGATCACGATCAGCACCACGACCGCGATTTCGAGGCGAAGCGAGCGCTGGGTGTCGATGATGTCGGTCAAGGCGTTGGCGGTCTCCGACACGGCGGTGAGCTTGCGCTCGAGCGTGTCGAGGCGCTCCTTCAGCTCGTACTCGTCCTCGAGGCGGGCATAGAGCCGGTCGAGCTCGGGCTTCTCCCAGAGCACGTCGGGCTTCTCGGCCACCGCAACACGGCCGGCAACGCGCTGCTGCACCAGCAGCGCGTTGCCGATCAGCTGCAGGATGCCCTTGCGGCGGCGCGGCGTGCGGCCGTACTCGGCGAGCTCGCGCGCGAAAGGCTCGATGACGTCGAACACGGCAGCGACCCGCCGCTCGTCGCGGGCCAGCGACGTGCTCTTGGCGAGCGCGTCCGCGACCAGCAGCAATCGCTCATCGGAGAATTTGGCGAGGCAGATCGGGCCGCCCGGCTGGATCGCTTCAGCGCTTTCATCCTTGCACAGCTGCGCCTGCGCGATCTCCTCCTCGTAGGGGCTGAGCTCGCCGATCACGCGAGACTTGAGGCTGTCGATCAGCACCTTCTCCTCCGAAGGGAGCAGGCCGATCAGCACCACGACGCCGTAGCGGAAGATCACCGCGAGGCCGGCGTGAACGCGGAAGGCGGCCGGCGTCGACGACACCAGCGTGCCGATCTCGAGGCCGGACGCATTGATGCGGTCCCCCAGCATCAGCGCCCGGATCCGCAAGCTCGGCGCGGCGTCCGGCCGCGGGGATGTCGGGGGCGCGCTAACGGCGGCTTGATCAGCGTTCATGCGGGGCTCTCGTCAGCGCTATGGTTGCAGGCTTTTACCGTTCCCGGGTGTTGGTCCGCCCGCATCCTCCACATGCAGGATTGCGGTGGCCTGCATGTTGCGCAAAGATTGCAGCGAAACTCCGGGATAACACCGTCACCGCGAATTCGCGCCGAAATATTCGGAAACATTGCCACCCCGCACGGGACATATTTGGATGCGATGGCTTTGGCAGTTTACCATCGAACAGCGAAGGCCCGCCGAAAAGTTGCGCTCGGCAATGCCGCGTGTTTATGACAACATTATAATGAGTTACGCTTCACTCGAAGCGCGGACACTGAAGCTTCAATCATGCTGAGCGTCATCATTCCGACCGAAGGCGTCGAGCAGACGGCGGTCGCAACCCTGGCCGCGTTGGTGCCCGGCGCCGCCGCCGGCGTCATCCGGGAAGTGCTGCTGGTCGACGGCACCCGCAACGGGGTCATCGAGCGCGTCGCCGACGTCGCAGGCTGCCGTTTCATCGGCGTCGAGGGTTCCTCGCAGGGCGCGGCGCTCGCCGCCGGCGCGCTTCAGGCGCGTTCGTCCTGGCTGATGTTCCTGCCCGCAGGCGCGGTGCTGGAAACCGGCTGGATCGAGGAGACCACCCAGTTCATCCAGACCGTCGCGACCAGCGGCCGGGACCGGGCGGCGGTGTTCCGCTATGCACGCACGCCTTACGCCGATACCCGATTCCGCGACGTCCTCCGGGCCGTGGCGCGCAAGCTGGTCGGCCCGTTCGGCGATCAGGGCCTTTTGATCGCGCGTGATCATTACGACCGGATCGGCGGTTATCCGCCCCAGGCCCGCCGTTCCGAGGCGCGACTGCTGCGACGGCTCGGCCGCTCGTCCCGGACCATGCTGCGCAGCCGGATCGTCATGGTCGGCTGAGGCCATCTGATACGCGTGATACGCGCTCTTGATACTTGCCAAAGTCAATCAATTATTTGACAATGGCAAGTATCGAGGTGGGCCATGTCATTCAACGGTACCGAAGACCACATCGCAGCAGTCCGCGCCTTCAACCGCTTCTATACCCGCAGGCTTGGCGTGCTCGACCAGCACCTTGGAAAAACCCCGTTTTCGCTCAGCGAGGCCCGGGTGCTCTATGAACTCGCGCATCGCGACGACCTTGCGGCCAAGGAGATCGGAAACGAGCTTGGTCTCGACCCCGGCTATCTCAGCCGCATCGTGCAAAGCTTCGACGAAAAGGGGCTGATCACGCGAAGGCCCCTGCCCGCAGATCGCAGGCAATACCAGCTCAGCCTGACCGCCAAGGGCCGCCAGACCTTCGCCAAGCTGAACCTGAGCTCGCAGAACGAGGTCGCCGCAATGCTGGCTCGGCTTTCGACCGGCGATGCAACGCGGCTCACGCAGGCCATGGCGACCATCGAGGCCGTGCTGGAGCAGCGCCGAAGCCAGCCCGTTTCTTTCATGTTGCGCAGCCATCGCGTCGGCGACATGGGCTGGGTCATCTCCCGGCAGGCCGCCGCCTATGCCGCGGACTACAACTGGGACATCAGCTACGAGGCGCTGGTCGCCGAGATCTGCGCGCAGTTCATCAGGAACTACGACGCCGCGCGCGAGCACTGCTGGATCGCGGAAGCGGGTGGCGAGCCGGTCGGCTCGATCTTCCTGGTCAAGGCCACGGACGAGATCGCCAAGCTGCGCCTGTTGCAGGTGGAGAAGAAAGCGCGCGGGCTCGGCGTCGGCCGCGCGCTGGTCGAGCAATGCATCCAGGGCGCCCGCGAGAGGGGCTACAGCAGGATGACGCTGTGGACGCAGAGCATCCTGGTTGCCGCGCGCGGCATCTATCAAAGTGCAGGGTTCAGGCTCGTGAAGGAAGAGAAGCACCACAGCTTCGGTGCCGACCTGGTCGGGGAGACCTGGGAGCTGGATCTCTGATCCTGCTTCAGGCGCGATGCGCGTTGTTGTGCCCTCTCCCCTCATGTCCGCCGAAGCCTTGGTGAAGGCGGATGCGGGAGCGGCCTGCGACGCCGGCAGACGCAAACTCGCTTGAGGGACGAGTCTCTCTCTCTCCACGAGTCCGGAATCGTAGGGTGGGCAAAGGCGCACTTGCGCCATGCCCACCTGTCCAGCATTGCGACAGAAGTCGTGGGCACGCCTTCGCTCTTCGAGCTTCGGCGGACAAGTCGCTTTGCCCACCCTACGATACCTTGTGCTTGGCTTACGAATGATGCTCGCGCACCAGCGCGCCGCTACACCGTCGCGCCTTGCGCCTTCGGCCGGCGCAGATGCTCATCCAGCCTTGGCATGATCTCGACGAAGTTGCAGGGGCGCGTGCGGTAGTCAAGCTGGGCGGCGAGGATGCCGTCCCAGCCGTCGCGGCAGGCGCCGGGCGAGCCCGGCAGGCAGAAGATGTAGGTCGCGCCCGCGACGCCTGCGGTGGCGCGGCTCTGGATTGTCGACGTCCCGATCTTGGCGTGGCTCAGCAGGTGGAACGCGATCGAGAAACCGTCCATGCGCTTCTCGAACAGCGGCTCGATCGCCTCCGGCGTGACGTCGCGTCCCGTAAAACCGGTGCCGCCGGTGGTGATGACGACGTCGACGCCGGCATCTGCAATCCAGCGGCGGATCACCGCGCGGATCGCCTCGACATCGTCGGTGACGATCTCGCGCGCGGCGAGATGATGGCCCGCCGCGGTGAGGCGATCGGCCAGCGTCTGGCCGGACTTGTCGTCCGCAAGTGCGCGCGTGTCGGACACGGTGAGCACCGCGATGTTGAGCGGGATGAACTGTTTTGTTTCGTCGATGGAAGCCACGACTTCACTCCTGTTTCCCGCCCACCGCCGTCATCCTGAGGTGCGCGTGCGGTGCAAGCGCACCGCAGGGCGAGCCTCGAAGGATGACGCCATTGATAGCTTACAACGCCCCGCCGCCGAAGGTGTTGCAGGCCTGGACCGTGCCCTGCTGGTAGCCGGTCATGAACCATTGCTTGCGCTGCGCGGCGGAACCGTGGGTGAAGGAATCGGGCACGACGCGGCCGGTGGCCTGGCGCTGCAGCGTGTCGTCGCCGATGGCGCTCGCCGTGGTCAGCGCGGCGTCGATGTCGCCCGCCTCCAGGAAGTTCGGACGCTTCTTCGCCTCGCGATTGACCCAGACGCCGGACAGGCAGTCGGCCTGCAACTCCACCTTCACCTGGAGCGCGTTGGCCTCGGCCTTGCTGCCGGCCTGCTGCTGCAGCCGCGTTACGCGCGGAATGATGCCGAGCAGGTTCTGGATGTGGTGGCCGGCCTCGTGCGCGATGATGTAGGCGGTGGTGAAATTGCACGCCGACTTGCCGGAGCAGCCGCGGAAGCGCGTCTCCACCTCGCGGAAGAAGCCGGTGTCGAGGAAGATGGTGCGGTCCGGCGGACAGTAGAACGGGCCCATCGCCGACTGCGCCATGCCGCAGCGGCCGCCATTGGTGGCGTTGCGGAACAGCACGACCTTCGGACCGGTATAGTTCTGGCCGCTGGCCTGGAAGATCTCGCTCCAGCGATCGTCGATCTCGCCGAGGATGCCGGCGATCATGCTGCCGACCTCGTCGGTCGGCGCGCCGCGCTTGCCCGAGGACGACTGGCGATCGGTCTGGTAGCTCGGCGCCTGGCCACCGCCGGTGAGGATCTCGGCGCCGCCGATCAGGATGCGCGGGTCGATGCCGAAGGCATAGCCGATCAGGCCGAGCACGATGATGGTGCCGATGCCGAGCCCGCCGCCGCCCATCGGCAGGCCGAACCCGCCGCCTCCGCCGCCGAATCCACCGCCACCCTCGTCGCGACGATCCTCGATGTCGTCGCTGCGGCGGAAATCATCGTAGCGCATGGCGGGCTTTCCCTTAAATCCTCGATTGGCATCATTTGGGCGCAGAAGCGCGAAAGCTCAACGCGCCACACACGTAAAATTTCCGTTGCCTTTATCAATATCGTGCTCGGCAAAAATTGCCTAGTGCGACAGCATGCGCCTGCCAGCAATTTTTTCCGAGGAACGTGCAATTTTTTCCGAGAGAAATTTGGAGTCTTTTTGCCGCCGTCGCCGCTCCCGCAACGCGAAGAAACGCGAAATACACTGTAAAACACGGTGAATGCGAACAGGGGGCGGCACGCGGCGCGCGATGCGCGGCCTGCTCACAAAAGCAGCGGGTTAAGTCGATTTTTACTTTGCCGCTTCAATGTACGGTCAGTCGGTTGTTTGGTCCCGCGTCGCCGACAGCGTCGCCTGAGTCAGAGTTCTTGAGTCATGGTAGTGTCGCGTCGCGGGGCGTCTGCAAGGGCGCCCCGCACAAACTTTGAGTCTCCGTCGCATCGTATCATCCTCGGTGATTGCGTCGCCGAGATGTCGAAGCTTCAGGCAGGTAGCGTCGATCTGGTGTTCGCAGATCCGCCCTACAATCTTCAGCTCAAGGGCGATCTCAAGCGCCCTGACGAATCCCATGTCGACGCCGTCGACGACGACTGGGACAAGTTCGATTCATTCTCCGCCTATGACGATTTCACCCGCGCCTGGCTGCTTGCCGCCCGCCGCGCGATGAAGCCGTCGGCGACGATCTGGGTGATCGGCTCCTATCACAACATCTTCCGCGTCGGCGCGATCATGCAGGACCTCGGCTTCTGGCTCCTGAACGACATCGTCTGGCGCAAGACCAACCCGATGCCGAATTTCCGCGGCCGCCGCTTCACCAACGCGCACGAGACCATGATCTGGGCCGCGCGTGACGAAAAAGCCAAGGGCTACACGTTCAACTACGAAACGCTGAAGGCCGCCAACGAGGACGTGCAGGCACGCTCCGACTGGCTGATCCCGCTCTGCACCGGCGAGGAACGCCTCAAGGGCGCCGACGGCAAGAAAGTGCATCCGACGCAGAAGCCGGAGGGCCTGCTCGCGCGCGTGCTGTTGTCCTCGTCCAAGCCCGGCGATCTCGTGATCGACCCCTTCAACGGCACCGGCACGACCGGCGCCGTCGCCAAGCGCCTCGGCCGCTCCTATATCGGCTTCGAGCGCGACAAGACCTATGCCAAGGCGGCCGAAGCGCGCATCGCGGCGGTCGAACCGCTGCCGGAAGAAAGTCTCGCCCCGTTCATGACCGCGCGCGAAGCCCCGCGCGTCGCGTTCTCGGAGCTGATCGAGCGCGGCATGATCATGCCCGGCACGAAGCTGTTCGACGCCAAGAAAAAACTTGGCGCGCTGGTCCGTGCCGACGGCGCCATCATGCTGGGCGACAAGGTCGGCTCGATCCACCGCATCGGCGCCGTGGCGCAAGGCGCGCAAGCCTGCAACGGCTGGACCTTCTGGCATGTCGAGACCAAGAAAGGTCTCAAGCTGATCGACGAGCTGCGTGCCGAGATCCGCGCCGGCATGGCGGCGGAGTAATCCGACTGTGATCTCGGTGGGTGGGCAAACGCGCTCTTGCGCCGTGCCCACCATCTCTCCCGGCGACACAGATTTGGTGGGCACGCTTCCGCCTCCGCTCTTCGAGCTACGGCGGACAAGTCGCTTTGCCCACCCACCGGCGTCTTGAATGAGGCGGCAGCCAGGACTAGATTCGCCCGATCAGCCCCGTCCTGACCGGTTGGGCCCATGCGACGACAGTCCGAGACATTGCTGCTGGTGCCGCTGCTGCCGATCTTCCTGCTCGGCATGTTTCCGATGTTCCTGATCGCCCTGCTCGGATTTTTCGGCCTCGCGCTGTTCGGCGTGCTGGTGGTCTGCGTCGGGCTCGCCAGCAGCAACGAGGCCCACGACAATTTCAATCACGACGTCATCGTGCACGGCTATTCACGCGGATCGGAGCGCGCGGCGCGCGCCTCCGACATGCATCTTGCCACAAGGCTCGGGCTGCGCCTGGAAGCGGTCGGCGCGGCGATGGTCATTACGGCGGCGATCGGCCTTTGTTACGCCGGCTGATCTGCGTGGCACGCAGATGCCGCCCGGCAAACTCGCCGGTTGCTCTCTCGGACAAGGTTCAGGCAAGAGAAATTCGCCTGGCGGCAACCACGCTGCGTTCGCTCTCGGCAACAGACACTGGAGAGATGTGTGATGCTCAAATTCTATTTCAACGGCTCGCCGAACCCGACCAAGGTCGCGCTCTATCTCGAAGAATCCGGCCTTCCTTTCGAGCCGGTGAAGATCGACACCCGCAAGGGCGAGCAGTTCACGCCGGAGTTCCTCAAGATCAATCCGAACGGCAAGGTGCCGGCAATCGACGACAATGGAACGATCGTATTCGACTCGAACGCCATCCTGCTCTATCTCGCCGAGAAGACCGGCAAGTTCCTGCCCGCCGCCGGCGTGCGCGGCGAGACGCTGTCATGGCTGATGTTCATCGCCACCGGCGTCGGGCCGTATTCGGGCCAGGCCGTGCACTTCAAGCATTTCGCGCCGAAGGACCAGAACCACGACTACGCCCATAACCGCTACCAGTACGAGACCGATCGCCACTACAAGATTCTCGACGCACGCCTCGCAGGCCGCCCCTACATGGTCGGCGACAGCTATTCGATCGTCGACATGGCGCTGTGGGGTTGGGCGCGGATGGTGCCGTTCAAGCTCGGCGACGACGCCTTTGCGCGCTACCCGAACGTCAAGCGGCTGGTGGACGAGATCTCGGCGCGCCCGGCGGCCGCGCGCGCGATCGCGCTGAAGGACAAGTTCACCTTCAAGGCCGAGATGGACAACGAGGCGCGCAGCAACATGTTCAAGCACATGACGACCAAGGTCGCCTGATCGCGCCACGCTTTGAATTCAGGTCCACGCGCGCATGCGCGTGGACCTTTGTTTTTGAGATGTCAGGCGGCGTGCACCGAACTCAGGAAGTTCGCGACTTCCTGCTTCAGCCGGTTGCTGTCCGCCGACAGCGAGCGCGCCGCCGACAGCACCTGCGAGGAAGCCGAGCCGGTCTCGGACGCGCCGCGCTGCACGTCACCGATATTGGTCGAGACGCGCTGGGTGCCATGGGCCGCCTGCTGGACGTTGCGGGAGATCTCCTGCGTCGCCGCGCCCTGCTGCTCCACGGCGGCCGCGACCGTCGACGAGATCTCCGACAGCCGCTCGATGGTGCCGCTGATTTCCCTGATGGCGCCGACCGATTGCTCGGTGGCGGCCTGGATGTTGGAAATCTGCTGGCCGATCTCACCGGTCGCTTTCGCGGTCTGCTCGGCGAGCGCCTTCACCTCGGAGGCGACCACCGCAAAACCGCGGCCGGCCTCGCCCGCGCGCGCGGCCTCGATGGTCGCATTCAGCGCGAGCAGATTGGTCTGGCCCGCGATGGTGTTGATCAACTCGACCACGTCGCCGATGCGGGCGGCCGCCTTGGACAACTCGCCGACGCGGTCGTTGGTCCGGCTCGCTTGGCCTACGGCTTCGCTGGCGATGCGGGCGGATTCCTGCACCTGGCGGGCGATCTCGCTGACCGAGGAAGAGAGCTCTTCGGTGGCCGAGGCAACGGCCTGAACATTGGCCGAGGCCTCCTGCGAGGCGCTGGCGACCTCGGTTGACAGATCCTGGGCGTGCGCGGCAGTCATGGTCAGCGTGCCGGCAGATGCTTCGAGCTCGTTCGAAGCCGACGAGACGGTGTTCACGATCTCGCCCACGGCCTGCTCGAACTGGTCCGCGAGCCGGACCATGTCCGCCTTGCGGCTCTCGGCCTGCCGGGCCTCGACTTCGACCTGCTCGTGGCGCAGGCGCTCGGTCTCGACCATGCTGTCCTTGAACACCTCGATCGCCTTGGCCATGTCGCCGATCTCGTCGCGATTGCCACGGCCGGGGATTTCGACCTTGAGATCGCCGCCGGCCAGCAGCCCCATCGCCCGGGTCATCGTGGACAGCGGACCGACGATGCTGCGGGCGATCAGGAAGGCGACAATGCCGCCGAACAGGATCGCAAGACCGCCGGCGACTTCCTGAATCCAGGTCGTATTGGCAACGACGCCATCGGCGATCGCGCGTGACTTCTGGTTATCGGCCTTCAATCCGGTCTCGGCCACCTTGAGCTTGTCGACGCTTTCGTTGATCAGGGGCGCGATATCGTTGCGGTAGATTTCATCGGCCTGGAGGATTGCGGCGGAGGTCGTCTCGAAGGCCGCCTTGTAGGCCGAAAGCGAGCTCTTGATCGGCCCGAACGCGGCCTTGACCTCGTCCGGCAGACCAGCCCCCTCCAGTGACTTGAGCGCTTGCTGCGCCCGATCGACATTGGTCCTGAAGGTCGCCGGCCCCTTTGCGTCCCGGACGGCGAGAAAGCGCCAGTTTGCGACACGAACCAGCAGGATCTTGGATTCAAGATCGGCGACGGGAGCGCTCACGCTGGTATCGCCGGTTTCACGCGCGGCGTCGACCAGCTTGCCGGTGTTGGCGGTCAGTTCGTCGCCTCCGGCAAGCAGAACGGCCTTGCCCTTGGTGGTCTCGTTGACGGCACCACCCATGCGCTCGCGCAGGAACTTCAACTTTTCCATGTCGCTGGCGAGGCCGTTATAGATCTTGAGCCGTTCCTCGGAGATGGTCGATTTGGCCGCGGCCTTCAGCAGCTCGACCGTCGCCGTCTCCCGCTCCGCGGCTTCCTTGAAGGCCGGCGCGTTGGCGTCATAGATGTAGCTCAGATTGGCACGCCGGAGCGCCTGGAGGTTGATCGAGATTTCCTGAACGCGCGCGGTGTTGTCCGACAGGGCGGACAGGCGCGCCATCTGGGCCTGAACCGCCCACAAATTCCAAACGGCGACCGCGGCCATTACCAGGCCAAGGGCCACGAGAACCGAAAACCCGGCGTACAGACGCCCCCGGATTCCCAAACGCAAGCTCGGCATCACTGTCCACCCATAGCAGGAAGAAAAGAGAAGCAGCCGACGACCTTCTCGCGATTGCAACGGCAACTCGTTGCATCCACGGCCCCGAGGAATCGGGCTGCACTGCCGTACATTGCGGAACAATTGTTAATTGAGGCTATATTTTACCGGTGCCGAATACGGAGAAGCCGACGAAGACATCGCCGTCCTCTGCTCGGATGAGCAAGAGTTGGGCACGGCAGCACACGGGATTGGTGGCCTGATCACGCCAAAGCGTCGCTTCAGGTCCACGCGCATGCGCGTGGACCTTTGTTTTTGAGACGTCAGGCGGCGTGCACCGAACTCAGGAAGTTCGCGACTTCCTGCTTCAGCCGGTTGCTGTCCGCCGATAGCGAGCGCGCCGCCGACAGCACCTGCGAGGAAGCCGAGCCGGTCTCGGACGCGCCGCGCTGCACGTCACCGATATTGGTCGAGACGCGCTGGGTGCCATGGGCCGCCTGCTGGACGTTGCGGGAGATCTCCTGCGTCGCCGCGCCCTGCTGCTCCACGGCGGCCGCGACCGTCGACGATATCTCCGACAGCCGCTCGATGGTGCCGCTGATTTCCCTGATGGCGCCGACCGATTGCTCGGTGGCGGCCTGGATGTTGGAAATCTGCTGGCCGATCTCACCGGTCGCTTTCGCGGTCTGCTCGGCGAGCGCCTTCACCTCGGAGGCGACCACCGCAAAACCGCGGCCGGCCTCGCCCGCGCGCGCGGCCTCGATGGTCGCATTCAGCGCGAGCAGATTGGTCTGGCCCGCGATGGTGTTGATCAGCTCGACCACATCGCCGATGCGGGCGGCCGCCTTGGACAATTCGCCGACGCGGTCGTTGGTCCGGCTCGCCTGACCGACGGCTTCGCTGGCGATGCGGGCGGATTCCTGCACCTGGCGGGCGATCTCGCTGACCGAGGAGGAGAGCTCTTCGGTGGCCGAGGCGACGGCCTGAACATTGGCCGAGGCTTCCTGGGAGGCGGACGCCACTTCGGTGGAGATATCCTGGGCGCGCGAGGCGGTCGCCGTCAGCGTCCCGGCAGAGGCTTCGAGCTCGTTCGAGGCCGACGACACGGTGTTCACGATCTCGCCCACGGCCTGCTCGAACTGGTCGGCGAGCCTGACCATATCCGCCTTGCGGCTCTCGGCCTGCCGGGCCTCGACTTCGACCTGCTCGTGGCGCAGGCGCTCGGTCTCGACCATGTTGTCCTTGAACACCTCGATTGCCTTGGCCATGTCGCCGATCTCATCTGTCTTGCCGCGGCCGGGGATCTCGACCGCGAGATTGCCGCCGGCAAGCAGCCCCATTGCACGCGTCATCGAGGTCAATGGACCGACGATGCTACGGGCAATCAGGAAGGCGACGATCAGTCCGAACAGGACGGCGAGGCCGCCCGCGATCATCTGCACGGACGTCGTGCCCGCGATCACGGCCTCGGCGGCGGAGCGCGATTCCTTGTAATCCTTCTTCAATGTGGTTTCCGCGACCTTTAGCTTGCCGATGCTCTCGACGATGAGCGGGGCGAGGTTCTTGTGGTAGATCTCGTCGGCCTGCAGCATCGCCGCGGAGGTCGTCTCGAACGCGGATTTGTAGATCCCGAGCGAGGTCTTCACCGGCGCGAGCACGGTTCGCAACTCCGTCGCCTGCGGGCTCTTTTCGAGCGCCGACAGGCGCTGCATCGCCCTGTCCACATTGGTCCTGAAGTTGGCGGGGCCCTTGGTGTCGCGCAGCGCCAGGAAACGCCAGTTGGCGATTTGAACCTGAAGAAGCCTGGATTCGAGGTCCGCAACGAGCGCCGCGGTGTCTTCATCGACGGCAGCGCGGGCCATATCGACCAGCTTGCCGACCTTGACGGTCAATTCGTCACCGCTCGGCAGCAGCGTCGCCTTGCCGGTTCGCGCCTCGTTGACGGCGTCCCCGAGATTGTCACGCAGGCTCCGCATCCTGGCGATGTCGGTGATGAGATCTTCGTAAAGCTTGCGCCGCTCCTCGGAGGCCGTGCCCTGCGCCCCGACCTTCAACAGCTCGGTCGCCGCGGCTTCCCGTTCCGAAGCCTCCTTCATCGCAGGTTCGCTGGCGTCGTAGATGTAGCGTAGATTGGCCCGCTGGATCGCCTGGAGGTGGGTCGATATCTCCAGCACCCGCGCTGTGCTGTCCGACAGCGCCGATTGCTTTGCGACCTGATCCTGCACGGCCTGCAAATTCCAGATGGCAACCACCGCCATCACGACACCAACCGCCACCAGGGCCATGAAGCCTGCGTACAGGCGTCCCCTGATCCGCAAACGAAACTTCGGCATTCCCACTGTCCACCAGATGCATGCGACTTCGAGCGGCCGAACCCGTTCGACGATCGTCACCGGCCACCCCGGCAGCCGCGCGTCGCGTCTTTGCGACCCACGCTGCACCGCGACACAATGGAGGACACTCGTTAATTGAACCTTCCAATTTTTCGCGCAGACTCTTGGCGACGCGCACAACATCTGCTGATTTTATAGCCAGTTGCGCAAGGCTTTAGCGCGTGGCCCTGCAGCCGCATGCAGATCGTCGCATCGGGCGCGCCGATGGACGTTGGTTTGGCGCGCCCCGCGTCACTTTGCCGGGCGCGCTCACGACCACCCCCAGCCTGTTGGGGCGCGAGCGCGCCGATGCCGGCTCGACCGGGACCGGCGCACGCTCGGCTCTTCATTTTCGCCGGCGGAACTTATGCAGCTCGTAGGCAATCTCCGACCGGGTCAGGCCGCAGTCCTGCAGCTCCCGTTCGGTCATGGCCGCGAGCTGTCATCGGGCCCGGGACCGCTCCCGCCTGATACGCATCAGGTCCACCAGCGTCCGCCAAAGCCGCACGACCATCACCGGCCGTAGCGGACGGGACCGGCCGGTGGACGCGACGTCGTCCAATCCGGTCAGCTTGCAGGCCTCACCGGTGCTTGCGGAAACGGGCCCAGCGCCTTCTCGGTCAGGATCGAGTCGCAGTACTCGCGGATTTCCTTGATCTTGCCGTCCTCCAACTGGAACACGAGACAATAGTCATTGTCGTAGCGCACGCCCTCGGGCGTGACGTTGTCGCCCTTGGCTTCCACCACGACGATGTCGCCATCGGCGATGAAGCGGTGGGCCACGGTGCGCGTCCGGTCGCGCAGGCGGGTGCGGACATAGCCGTGCAGATCGTTGAGGATCGCCTCCTTGCCGGCGAAGGTGCGCGACCAGGAATACTGGCCGGTGACGACCCATCTGGCATCGTCGGCCAGGCTTGCGGTGAACAGGGCGCGGTCGCGCGCGGCCGGATCGGGGTTTGCGGCGGCGGCGAAAATGTCCTGCATCAGTTTCTTGTTGGCGGCGGCGCTCATGGCGGCATCTCCGTGTGGTGGCTACACGGAGATCATCGTCGGGCGATCATCATTCTTCAAATCGATAGAGAATATGATATCTATTCTTCTGATGAATTTGAATTCGCTCGACCTCAACCTATTGACCGCACTCGATGCGCTGCTGCGCGAAGCCAATGTCAGCCGCGCGGCCATGAGGATCGGCCTGTCACAGCCGGCGACGAGCCACGCGCTGCAACGCTTGCGCGACATCTTCGGCGATCCGCTGCTGGTGCGGACCGGTGCACGGATGGAGCTGACGCCGCGGGCGCAGGCGCTACGCGCGCCACTGGCACAGGCGCTCGATCAAGTGCGCGGGCTGTTCGTGCCTGATGACTTCGACGCCGCGCGCAGCGAGCGGCAATTCCGTCTGATGATGCCGGACCTCGCGGTCGAGCTGTTGATGCCGCCTTTGATGGAGAGGGTCACACGCCTTGCGCCCAACGTCCGCATCGACGTGGTGCCGTGGCGGGGACCGGCGATCTTCCACGCCGAATTCGCCCGCACCATCGACCTCGTGATCTCGATCGGCAACGCCTTCAAGGGCTTTCACCGCCAATTGCTCTACACCGACACCGACGCGCTGGCGGTGCGGCGCGGCCATCCGCAGCTTACAAAGCTGAAGCGGCGCGAGGCGTTCCTGGCCGCGCGCCACGTCGGCGTCATCATCCGCGGCAATGCTGAGGATCTCATCGACACCTGGCTGCGCGCCAAGGGTATCGAGCGGCACATCGCGCTGGTCGTGCCAGGCTATCTCGAAGCGCTGCACGTAGCCGCCCGCACCGATCTCGTCGCCTTCGTGCCGCGCCGGCTGATCGCGGCACTGTCGAAGCAACTCGGCCTCGTCACGGTGACGCCGCCGCTCGACCCCGGCATCGATGAGCAGTTCATGTTCCATCCGACCCGGGCCCAGATGGACCCGGGCTCGATCTGGCTGCGCCGGCTGATGCTGGAGACGGGACGGGAATTGGAGAAGCGGAAGGCGTCGTAGCTATCGTAGGGTGGGTTAGATCTGCGGCTGCGCGAAGCGCAGTGCGCAGTGCGTAACCCACCACTTCTGTCTCCGCGGAAATTAAAGAGGTGGGTTACGCCGTGCAGATACGCTTCGCGCATCTGCACGGCTAACCCACCCTACGAGACCTCACGCCTTCTGCGCGTCCACCACCTTGCGGATCGCGGGGCGGTCCGACATCCGCTTGAAATGATCGGCGATCCTGGGCGTGGCGTTGATGTCGACGCTGTCGCCTTCAAGCCAGAGCGAGAGCGTGTGGAGATAGGGATCGCAGATCGTGAACTGATCGCCCATCACCCAGGGACCTTTGAACATCTTCTGCTCGATCAGCTTGAAGCAGGCGGCCATGGTCTTGGGCACCATCGCCTTCATGTCGGCGAACGAGCTCTCTTGCGTCGCCCAGCGCGCGCCGCGCATCTTGTGGGCATGGTTGATGTGCACGGTCGAGCAGAGATAGGAGTTGAACGACTGCACCTGGGCGAAGTCGAAGGGGTCGTCCACCGGCGCGAGCTTCGCCTTGGGGAAGGTCTGCGCGATATAGGCCAGCATCGCCGGCGTCTCGGTCAGGACGCCGCGGTCGGTCACCAGGGCAGGCACCCGGCCCTTCGGGTTGATGGCGAGATAGTCCGGGCTGTTCTGCTGGTTGTCCTTGAAGCTCAGCCGTTCGGCCGTGTAGTCGGCACCGGCCTCCTCCAGGGTCATGTAGGTGGCGAGCGCGCAGGTGCCGGTGGCGTAGTAGAGCTTGAGCATGTCTGACCTCATGGGAAAGCCGGAAATTAACGACTGTCGTCCCTAAGGTCTATAGCACGACTTTCTCTTCGCAGTTGCCCACCGCCGCCCGGCTGTGCCAAGACGCCTTCAATCGGAGGGGGTTTGTCATGACGGTACTCATCGCCGGCGGCGGCATCGGCGGGCTGACGCTTGCGCTCAGCCTGCATCAAATCGGCGTTCCCGTGAAAGTGTTCGAGAGCGTCGCGGAACTGAAGCCGCTCGGCGTCGGCATCAACGTGCTGCCGCATGCGGTGCGCGAGCTGATCGAGCTCGGGCTGATGGACAAGCTGGATGCCAGCGGCGTGCGCACGCGCGAGCTCGCCTATTTCTCCAAGCACGGCAAGCCGATCTGGAGCGAGCCGCGGGGGCTGGAAGCCGGCTACAAATGGCCGCAATTCTCGATCCATCGCGGCACGCTGCAGCAGCTGCTGCTCGACACCGCGGTCGAGCGGCTCGGCCGCGACAACATCCTCACCAGCCATCATCTGACCGGCTGGAGCGAGACGGCCGGCGGCGTGCGCGCCGATTTCGTCGACAAGGCGACCGGCAAGGCCGCCGGCACTTACGAAGGCGCAATCCTGATCGCCGCCGACGGCATCCATTCCGCCGCGCGCGAAAAGCTCTATCCCAATGAAGGCCCGCCGATCTGGAACGGCCGCATCCTCTGGCGCGGTGTCACGCCGGCAAAAGCCTTCCTCACCGGCCGCACCATGATCATGGCCGGACACGAGATCCTGAAATTCGTCTGCTATCCGATCTCGAAGCAGCCGGATGCGGCAGGCAACCACCTGATCAACTGGGTCGCCGAACGCCATATGCCGCCGACCTATCAGTGGCGGCGCGAGGACTATAACCGCACCGCGCGGCTCGAAGAGTTCCTGCCCTGGTTCGAGGGCTGGACATTCGACTGGCTCGACGTGCCCGGCCTGATCAGGAACTGCCCGCACGCCTATGAATACCCGCTGGTCGACCGCGATCCCGTCTCGCAATGGACCTTCGGCCGCGTCACGCTGATGGGCGACGCCGCGCATCCGATGTACCCGATCGGCTCGAACGGCGCCTCGCAGGCGATCCTCGATGCCCGCGTCATTACCCGCGAGATCCTGGCGCACGGCCCGACGCAAGCCGCGCTGCTCGCCTATGAAGCCGAGCGCCGGCCCGCGACCACCGACCTCGTTCTGCTCAACCGCAAGAACGGCCCGGAGCAGGTGATGCAGCTCGTCGAGGAGCGCGCGCCGGATGGTTACACGGTCGTCACCGACGTGCTGTCACAGCAGGAGCTGGAAGACATCGCCGCGAACTACAAGCGCGTCGCGGGCTTCCAGGTCGAAGCGCTGAATGCGAAGCCGCCGATCGTGAGCAAGGATGCGCGCGCGGGAGCGTGACGCTTCCAAGCGAGATGCGCATTGATGCGCCCTCTCCCCTTGCGGGAGAGGGCAGCGACGCCAGTAGATGCAGACTCGCTTGGGTGAGGGGTTTGTCTCACCGAGCCCAATCGGCAATAGAATCCATCGAGAGATACCCCTCATCCGGCGCTTCGCGCCACCTTCTCCCGCAAGGGGAGAAGGAGTACCGCATGCGCAGCCAAATTACTTTACTTCACCACCCTCGCCGCCTCCAGCAGCCGCTCGCTGGCGCTTGCCGTCGCGAGCACCGTCCCGTCCTCCGCCATCAGCCTGGCTTCGACGAACGCGATCGTCCTGCCGAGTTGCGTCACCCTAGCCTCGCCGATGATCGGGCCGGGCTTTGCGGGCGCCAGAAAATTCACCGTCATGCTGATGGTGGTGGTGTAGAGCCGCCCCTCGCTCATCACCAGCACAGCCGGGCCCATGGTGTCGTCGAGCATGGCCGAGAGCATGCCGCCCTGGATGAAGCCCGCCGGATTGCAGAACTCCGGCTTGCCGTCGAAGCCCAGCCTGATCCAGCCTTCCTCCGGGCGGGCATCGAGCAGGCGCGAGCCGAGCAGCTCGGCGCAGGGGGGCCTCGGAAAATCGTCGAGCGCGGTCTTGACCATTGGCAGCCTCCGTGTCGCGCCCTGATAGCTTAGCGCTGCTGCCAGCATGCTGTCAGGAGGATGGACCCGAAAGATCCAGCGCGTGCGCGATCACCTTGCGCATGACGTTGGGCAGCGCTTCGTCGGCAAGAGTGGCGATCGGCACCCAGCGCATGCCAGCGGGCGCGCGGGTGCGGGCCTCGGCCTTTGCCGTGTAAACCACCAGCTGCAGCGGAAAATGCGTGAAGACGTGGGTGACGACGCCCACCTTGCGCTGCCAGCGCGACAGCCCCTTCAATACCGGTGCCTGCTGCTTCGCCGCCCCGTCCTCTTGGCCGGCGAGCCAGTCCGAGCCCGGCACTTCCGTCATGCCGCCGAGCAGGCCCTTCTCGGGCCGCGAGCGAACCAGCAATTCGCCGCCGCGCGTGACCACGAAAGCGGCGCCGTGCCTGAGCGCTCCGCTCTTCTTCAGCGCCTTGCGCGGGAACGTCTCCTGGCTGCCTTGCGCGCGCGCCGTGCAGTCCTCATTGAGCGGGCACAGCGAGCAGGCCGGCTTCTTCGGCGTGCAGATCGAGGCGCCGAGGTCCATCAAGGCCTGCGCGCTATCGCCGGCGCGGGAGTCCGCCAGCAGCGTCGCCGCCAGTTGCTGGATCAAAGGCTTTGCCTGCGGGAGTTCTTCTTCAACTGCAAAGAGCCGCGACACCACGCGCTCGATATTGCCGTCGACCGGCATGGTGCGGTGGTCGAAGGCGATCGCCGCGATCGCCGCCGCCGTGTAGGGCCCGATCCCCGGCAGCGCGCGCAGCCCCTCCTCCGTATCGGGAAAGACGCCGCCATGCTCGCGCGTCACCGCGACCGCGCAGGCGTAGAGATTGCGTGCGCGCGAATAATAGCCGAGCCCCGCCCACATCCGCAGCACGTCATCCAGCGAAGCCCGGCCGAGCGCCGTGACGTCGGGCCAGCGCGCGACGAATTTTTCGAAATAGGGGCCGACCGCCTTCACCGTGGTCTGCTGGAGCATGATCTCCGAGAGCCAGACGCGGTAGGGGTCCGATGCCTCACCGGGCGCGGCGCGCCAGGGCAGCCGGCGACGGTGGCGGTCGTACCACTGGAGGAGCAGCATCGGACGCGATGAGGTCTCCGGTAGAACTGGTTCCGATTTCACGTTCAGGGCGGATCTGCGGCTCATGCGTTCACTGTAGCGGCCCCAAGACGATCTCTCCACGTCATGCCCGCGCCGGTCGCGGACATCCACGTCTTTCTTCGTGGTGGCCCGTCCGCAGTGCTATAAAGCCCCCATGTCCAAATCCGATCCCATCTTCAAGCCCGGTCCCATCAGCGCAAAACCGCTCGGGATCCTGCTCAACGACGTCTTTGCCGAGGCCTACGCCAAGCAGGGCTTTGCGGCGCGCGAGCTGGTGACACGATGGGCGCAGATTGCAGGGCCCGAGATCGCCGCCCATGCCGAGCCGCTGAAGATGCAGTGGCCGCGGCCGGTGGAGGGCCAGCCGCAGGAGCCGGCGACGCTGGTGCTGCGGGTCGAGGGGCCGATGGCGCTGGAGATCCAGCATTCCGCCGACGTGATCCTGGAGCGGGTCAACCGCTTCTTCGGCTGGAGCGCGGTCGGCAAGCTGGCCTTCCGCCAGGCCCCTCTGTCCCGGCCCCGGGCCCGGAAGCGGCCCGCCCCGCCGGACCCCAAGGTGGTCGCCAAGGTGGCGGAGAGCCTGACCGACATCGAAGATGAACAATTGAAGACGGCGCTGGCGCGGCTCGGGGCCGCCATCAAGCGAAATTGAGCCCTATTTCGCGACCAAACTGGACCCGTCCTTGCGGCCCGCCATTGCCTCAATCGACGTTTCAAGCTAGCGACAGGCCGCCCGGGCGGAACCCGGGCGAGACACGCCAATCCGGGAGCCGACCTTGATCATCACCCGCCGCGCCTTCACCACGATGCTGTCGCTGACCGGGCTTGCTGCGGTCGCCGGGCTCTCGCCGCTGCGGTTCATCTCCGAGGCGATGGCCCAGGCCGCCGGCGATGTCGCCAAGCCCGTGTCGCTGCCGGACATGGCGCTCGGCCCGAAGGACGCCGCCGTCACCATCACCGAATTCGCCTCGATGACCTGCCCGCACTGCGCGGCCTTCAACGAGCAGGTGTTCCCGAAGATCAAGTCGGAATACATCGACACCGGCAAGGTGCGTTATATCTTCCGCGAGTTCCCGCTCGACATCAAAGCCGCCGCCGGCTCGATGCTGTCGCGCTGCATCGCCAATGGCGACGCGCCGAAATACTTCGCCGTCACCGACATGCTGTTCCGCCAGCAGAGCGACTGGGTGATGAAGAACACCACCGAGACGCTGACGCGGATCGGCAAGCAGGCCGGCCTCACCCAGCAGCAGGTCGAAGCCTGCCTGAAGGACCAGGCGCTGCTCGACAAGATCGCCGCCGACCAGAAATATGCCAGCGACGTGCTGAAGGTGGATTCGACGCCGACCTTCTTCATCAATGGCGAGAAGATCAAGGGCGAGGCTTCGTTCGAGGAGTTCGCCAAGAAGATCAATCCGCTGCTGAAGAGCTGATTCGCTCGTCAAGATCCTGATTCGCATCTCGAAAGCCGTATCTTTCCCGGCATAAATCCCTTGGGAAAAGCGGCTTTCGCCGGTTGCCCTCGCGGCGCGCCGCGGCCATTGTCCAGCCGCATGAGGCGCCTCGCGCGACTCGCCCGGATAGCGACATTGCCTTCCATGGTATTGTCCCGGCAGGGGGATTCGCGCCTGCCAACAGAGATGCGTGCTTATGAAAATCACCCGCCTGCGCCTTCACGGCTTCAAGTCCTTCGTTGAGCCCACGGACTTCGTCATCGAGCCCGGCCTGACCGGCGTGGTCGGACCCAACGGCTGCGGCAAGTCGAATCTCGTCGAAGCGCTGCGCTGGGCGATGGGCGAGACGTCGTACAAGTCGCTGCGCGCCGCCGACATGGACGCGGTGATCTTCGCCGGCTCCGGCAACCGTCCCGCGCGCAACCATGCCGAAGTGACGATGACGATCGACAACGCCGATCGCACCGCGCCGGCGGCGATGAACGACAGCCAGTTGCTGGAGATCTCTCGCCGCATCGAGCGCGAGGCCGGCTCGGTCTATCGCATCAACGGCCGCGATGTGCGCGCCCGCGACGTGCAGATCCTGTTCGCCGATGCTGCCACCGGCGCGCGCTCGCCCGCCCTCGTCCACCAGGGCAAGATCGGCGAGATCATTCAGGCCAAGCCCGAGCAGCGCCGCCGCGTGCTGGAAGATGCCGCCGGCGTCGCCGGCCTGCACGCCCGCCGCCACGAGGCCGAGCTGCGGCTGAAGGCGGCCGAAACCAACCTCACCCGCGTCGAGGACGTGATCGGCCAGCTCTCCGGCCAGATGGAGGGCCTGAAGAAGCAGGCCCGCCAGGCCGTGCGCTACCGCGAGGTAGCGGCCAAGGTCCGCAAGGCCGAAGCCACCCTGTTCCACCTGCGCTGGATCGGCGCCCATGCCGACGTCAACGAGTCCGGCCAGACCCATGACCTCGCCGTCCGCGAGATGGCCGAGCGCACCCAGCACCAGGCCGAAGCCGCCCGCATCCAGGCGATCCGCGCCGCCGAAATGCCGGCGCTGCGCGATGCCGAAGCGCGCGCAGCCGCCGGGCTGCAGCGCCTGACCAATGCCCGCGAGCTGCTCGACCGCGAGGAGGAGCGCGCCAAGGAGCGCGTCGCCGAGCTCGAACGCCGCCTCGCCCAGTTCGAAGGCGACATTTCCCGTGCTCAGCAACAAACCATGGACGCCGACGTCGCGCTGCAGCGACTAGACACCGAAGACGCCGAGCTGAAGGAAGAGATCAAGTCGCGCGTCGAGAAGCGCTCCGGCGTCGACGAGCGCGTCGGCGAAGCCGAGGCGGTGCTGACCGAAACCGAGCAGCAATTCGCCGAGCTCACCACTGCACTCGCCGACCTCACCGCCAAGCGCAACCAGCTCGAAGCCAATGTCCGCACCCACCGCGACAAGCTCGCCCGGCTCGACCAGGAGATTTCGAACGTCACCGCCGAAGAGCAGAAGCTCACTGAGGCGACCGGCGGCTTCGGCGATCTCGACGAGCTGACCGCTCTGGTCGAGACCACGGAGCAGACGCTGGCCGCTTCCGAAGCCGCGGCGCAGGCCAGCGAAGCCGCGCATGTCGCCGCCCGCCAGACGCTGGAATCCTCGCGCTCGCCGCTGGTCGAGGCCGACAAGCGCGTGCAGCGTCTGGAGACCGAAGCGCGTACGATCTCCAAGATCGTCAACGGCGAGACCAAGAATCTGTGGCCGCCGATCATCGACGGCATCACCGTCGACAAGGGTTTTGAAAAGGCGATCGGCGCCGCCCTCGGCGACGATCTCGACGCGCCGATCGATCCGTCGGCGCCGATGCGCTGGACCAATGTCGGACACACCGAGGGCGATCCGGAGCTGCCCGAAGGCGCCGTGCCGCTCTCGAACCATGTGCAGGCGCCGGCCGAGCTGGCCCGCCGCCTGGCGCAGATCGGCGTCGTGCCGCGCGAGCGCGGCGCCGAGCTGGTCTCGCAGCTCAAGACCGGCCAGCGGCTGGTCTCGCCCGAGGGCGACGTCTGGCGCTGGGACGGCTTCGTCGCCGCGGCGCATGCCCCGACCGGCGCCGCACGCCGCCTTGCCGAGCGCGCCCGCCTCGTCGACATCGAGAACGAGCTGGAGCAGGCCCGCATCGACGCGCAGATCAAGCGCCAGGCGCTGGAGGATGCCGAGTCCGAATTGCAGATGGCCGCCAGCACTGAAGGCGCCAGCCGCGAAGCCTGGCGCGCCGCGCAGCGCGAGCTCAACACCGCGCGCGAGCGTCATGCCACCGCCGAGCGCGAGATCAGCCGCCATGCCGCCCGCAAGGCGACGCTGTCGGAAGCGCACAGCCGCCTCGCCGCCGACCGCGCCGAGGCCGAGGCTGCGCATGAATACGCTGCCGCCGGCATCTCCGAGCTGCCGTCCAGCGAGGACACCGAGACCCGTCTCGCCGCCGTCCGCAGCGACATCGAGGCCCACCGCCGCATGGCCGCCCAGGTTCGCGCCGAAGCGCAGGCGCTGGCACGCGAGGCCGAGCTTGCCGACCGCCGCGTGCAGGCGATCCTCGCCGAGCGCACCGAGTGGCAGAACCGCAAGGAGAGCGCGGCCTCGCATATCGACACCATCCAGGCCCGTATCGCCGAACTCACGATCGAGCGCAGCGAGCTCGAAAACGCGCCGCAAGTGTTCGCCGAGAAGCGCAGCGCGCTGATCACCGAGATCGAATACGCCGAGAACGACCGCCGCATGGCCGCCGACGCGCTCGCCACGGCGGAAAGTGCGATGGCGGAGACCGACCGCGTCGCCAAGCTGACCCTCGAGGCGCTCTCCAGCGCCCGCGAGGCCACCGCCCGCGCCGAGGAGCGCATGGAAGGCGCCCGGCGCCGGCTCGAGGACATCGAGCGCGAGATCCGCGACATGCTGGAGGTCGAGCCGCAGGCCGTCGCCGGCCTCGCCGAGATCGAGCCCGGCACCGAGCTGCCGCCGCTGCACGACATCGAGGAAGACCTCGAAAAGATGCGCCGCGACCGCGAGCGCCTCGGCGCCGTCAATTTGCGCGCCGAGGAAGAGCTGCGCGAGGTCGAGACCCAGCACACCGGTCTCGTCACCGAGCGCGACGACCTCGTCGAAGCCATCAAGCGGCTGCGCCAGGGCATCCAGAGCCTCAACAAGGAAGCGCGCGAGCGGCTGTTGACCTCGTTCGAGATCGTCAACAATCACTTCAAGCGCCTGTTCGTCGAGCTGTTCGGCGGCGGTGAAGCCGCGCTGCATCTGATCGAGAGCGACGACCCGCTCGAAGCCGGTCTCGAGATCATCGCAAAACCGCCGGGCAAGAAGCCGCAGACGCTGTCGCTGCTCTCGGGCGGCGAGCAGGCGCTGACCGCGATGGCGCTGATCTTCGCGGTGTTCCTCACCAACCCCTCGCCGATCTGCGTGCTGGACGAAGTCGACGCGCCGCTCGACGACCACAACGTCGAGCGGTACTGCAACCTGCTGCACGAGATGACCGGCTCGACCGACACGCGCTTCATCATCATCACGCACAATCCGATCACGATGGCGCGGATGAACCGCCTGTTCGGCGTCACCATGGCCGAGCGCGGCGTGTCGCAGCTGGTGTCGGTGAGCCTCGCCGAGGCCGTGGACATTCTCGACCAGAACGTGGCGTGATAGCTCGGTCGCGCCACACCCATTGACGTCATCATCCGCGAAGGCGGATGATCCAGTACGCCGCAGCTTCTCGGTTGACGGCACTGTCACGGAGTACTGGATGCCCCGCCTTCGCGGGGCATGACTGCGGATGATGATAACCCCCACCCTCCCCACCGAATTGAAAGCCGCCCTCGACGGCAAGCTGCAGGGCTTCTCCCGCACCGACGCGGCACAGCGATCTCAGAAAATCTCGACCACCTATCGCGCCGGCGGCGGCTCCGGCACGATCAAGTCCGAGGCCGACGCCCTCGCCTATGCGCTGGCGCGCATGCCGGCGACCTACGCTGCCGTGGCGGCCAGCCTGAATGCGCTCACCGAGATCGCACCGAACCTTGCGCCTGAGACGCTGCTCGACGTCGGCGCAGGCCCGGGCACCGCGAGCTGGGCCGCCGCGGAGGCGTTTCCCTCGCTGCAGGACTTTACGCTGCTCGACGCCAACGCCACGCTGAGCCGCCTTGCGCTCGAACTCGCTCGCGACAGCACGCGTCTGGCCGATTGCCGCTATCTGCCCGGCGATGCCGGCGGCAACCTCGCGGAGGTCTCGCAAGCCGATCTCGTCATTGCCAGCTACATCATCGGCGAGCTCGGCGAGAGCGAGCAGCGCAAGCTCGCGGAAGCGATGTGGGCGAAAGCGCGCCATGCGCTGGTCGTGATCGAGCCCGGCACACCCGCCGGCTACGCCCGCATCCTCGCGCTGCGCCAGCAGCTGATCGCAGCTGGTGCCTTCGTCGCCGCGCCCTGCCCGCACGAAAAACCCTGCCCGCTCACCGCGCCCGACTGGTGCCATTTCTCCCAGCGCCTGCCGCGCTCGCAGGCCCACCGGCAGATCAAGGGCGCCGAGGTGCCGTTCGAAGACGAGCGCTTCATCTACGTCGCCCTGACCCGCACGCCACCGGCAACGCGCGCCGCGCGCGTGCTGGCGCCGCCGGATGTCGGCAAGGCCGAGATCACGGCAAAGCTCTGCACCGAGGACGGCGTCGAGCTGACGAAGGTGCCCCGCCGCGACAAGGCCGCCTATGCAAGCGCCCGGCGCTGGCGCTGGGGCGATGCCGTCATTGCCGAAAGTTAACCTCGATCAGGGCTTTTGCCTTGAACTCGGACGGTTCCTGACCCGACCAAGCCTTACCTTCCCCCCACGCCGGGGCTCTCGCTCCGCGCCAATTTGGTCTACCCTAGCGCCCGCCTGCTTCCCCCTTCAGGAGTTCTCCATGTCGACCGGCTGGATCGTTCTCGGCGTCATCGTCGTCCTCGTGTTCCTGGCCTTCAGTGCCTACAACCGCCTGGTGGCGCTGAGCCAGCGCGTCGGCCAGGCCTTTGCCGATATCGACGTGCAGCTCAAGCAGCGCCACGACCTGGTCCCGAACCTGGTCGAGACCGTGAAGGGCTATGCCTCGCACGAGCGCGGCACGCTCGACGACGTCATCAAGGCACGCAACTCGGCGATGTCGGCGCAGGGTCCGGCGCAGGTGTCCGCGGCCGAGAATCAGCTCTCCGGCGCGCTCGGCCGGCTGATCGCGCTGTCGGAGGCCTATCCGGACCTCAAGGCCAACGCCAATTTCCAGCAGCTCGCGAGCGAGCTGTCGGACCTCGAGAACAAGATCGCGGCCAGCCGCCGCTTCTTCAACAACGCGGTCCAAGAATACAACACCGGCATCCAACAGATGCCCGCGGCGCTGTTCGCCGGCATGTTCGGCTTCACCAGGAAGGACTTCTTCGATCTCGGCTCCAGCCGCACCGAGGTCGAGGCGGCGCCTCAGGTGAAGTTCTGATTGCCTAACATGTCCATTGTTTTTCTCCGTCATTCCGGGGCGTCGCGAAGCGACGAACCCGGAATCTCGAGGTTCCGGGTTCACGCCTTCGGCGCGCCCCGGAACGACAAACTTTGACGAAGAAGCGTCATGGCCGCGTATGGTCTCTACACGCACATCGCCTCGAACAAGTTTCGTTCGATGCTGCTGCTCGGCGGCCTGTTCGCGCTGGTCTACGTGCTGGTCTATGCCGGCGCGCTGGTCGCCGAAGTGCTCATCAACAGCAATGAGACCGTCGCCTACTATCTGAGGCATGCCTTCTCCGACCTGCTCAAGGCCGCGCCCTTTGCGACGATCGCGGCGGCCGTCTGGGTCGTGATTGCCTATTTCTTCCATCAGTCGATGATCGATGCGGTGACCGGCGGCCATGACGTAACCCGGCAGGAAGAGCCGCGGCTCTACAACCTGCTCGAAAACCTCTGCATCTCGCGCGGCATCACCATGCCGAAGCTGAAGATCATGGAGAGCCCGGCGCTGAACGCGTTCGCGACCGGCCTCAACCCGCGGCAATATTCGGTCACCGTCACCACCGGCCTCCTCAACGCGCTGAACGACAAGGAGATCGAGGCGGTTCTGGGTCACGAGCTGACCCATATCAAGAACGGCGACGTGCAGCTCATGGTGGTCGCCGTCATCATCGCCGGCGTGGTCGGCTTCTTCGGCGAATTGTTCTTCCGCCTGTTCACGAATTTGAGCTGGAATTCCGGCGGCTCGTGGTCCTCGGGCTCCTCCTCGTCGTCGCGCTCGTCCTCCTCGAGCAGCGACAGCAAGAACTCGGGCGGTGGTGCGGTGATCGTCATCATCATCGCGGTCGTGCTGATCGTGGTGGCCTGGCTGATGTCGCAGGTGGTGAAGCTCGCATTGTCGCGGTCGCGCGAATATCTCGCCGACGCCGGCTCGGTCGAACTGACCAAAGACCCGGATGCCATGATCTCGGCCCTGCGCAAGATCGAGAATCGCGGCGAGTTGCCGGGCGCGACCTCGGCGGTGATGGAGCTCTGCGTCGACAATCCGCGCGAGGGCTTTGCCGACCTGTTCGCGACCCACCCTTCCGTGCAGTCCCGGGTCGACGCGCTGGTCAAGTTCGCCGGCGGCCATGACCCCGGTCCGCTGCCGGACCCCACTGAAGAGACGGATCAGCCCGAAACGGAACAACCCGAGGCGCAGGATACCCCGCCACCGCTTTCGCAGGGGCCATGGGGCGATGCAGCCGGTCCGGCCAGCCCGCCGCCCGTGCCCGCACCAAGCCCCTCAGGCGCCCCGGCAGCCAATCCAATGGGACCGTGGGGCCGCCACTGAGCCATGTGACCGCCACGGTTCGTGGCGGGTTTGACACCGATCGGGAAAAACCTCGGGAATTGCCGCAACAGGGGCGCAAGGAATTGAATTCTCCCTTGTTTCTGCCATGTTCGCGCCCAACAGCAGACTTGGGACGTCTTTTGGGACATCGATTTGGGGCCCGGCCGATTGCGACCTCGCGATCGGGGGCGCGCGTTAGGGGACAGCAATGGCAAAACCGGCAGTGGTTGTGGTGGGCGCGGACAAGGGCGGGGTCGGCAAGACCACGGTGTCGCGCACCCTGCTCGATTATTTCTCAGCCAACAACGTGCCGACCCGCGCGTTCGACACGGAATCGCCACGCGGAACCCTGAAGCGCTTCCATCCTGACATCACCGAGATCGTCGACATGACGACGACGGCCGACCAGATGAAGATCTTCGACACGCTCAACGCTGTCAGCCCGTCGGTCACCGTCATCGACGTCCGCGCCGGCCTGCTCTCGCCGGCGCTGGCTTCGCTGCGCGACATCGGCTTCCTCGACGCCGCCAAGGCCGGCCAAATCACCTTCGCGGTGTTCCACATCCTCGGCCCCTCGATCGCCTCGCTGGAGGAGATCGCCGAGACCGCGGGCTTCATGACCGGCGCGAAATATTTCCTGGTGAAGAACTTCATCAACGACACCCAGTTCTTCCAGTGGGACCAGGCGACCTATAATTCCTACTTCCACCGCATCAAGGACGCCACCGAGCTCACCATCCCCAAGCTCAACGAGATGGCCTATGAGCAGGTCGAGGTGTCCTCCGTCCCGTTCCTGAAATTCGTCGCCAACAAGGGCATCAGCGACGAGGCCGCGAACTATTCGTTCGTGCTGCGCGGCTATGTCCGGCACTGGCTGGCCAATGTCTGGAGCGAATTCGACCGCATCCGCCTGACCGACATCGTCGGTTCGAAGCCGGCGACCCGCAACAGCGAAAAATAGTTGCGGACCTAGGGCGGATACGGCTGGATTGGGGCGACAAGTTCGCTCAAATAATAGCCTGCAATGTCCGCGACCCCGGTCTACATCATCTGCTCGCCCCGCCCGCAGGTCGGCAAGACCCTGCTGGCGCGGCTGTTGAGCGAATTCCTGCTGCTCAAGAACGGCAACGTCGCGGCCTTCGACGTCAACCTGAAGGAGCCGTCGCTGCTGGATTATTTGCCGAAGATCACGGAGACCGCCGACGTGATCGACACCTACGGCAAGATGCAGCTGATGGACCGCGTCATCGTCGACGACGGTCTCGCCAAGGTCATCGACCTCGGCTTCCACGCCTTCGACGAGTTCTTCAAGATGACCGAGGAGATCGGCCTGCTCAAGGAGGCGGCGCGCCGCCATGTCGCGCCCCAGATCCTGTTCATGGCGGACACCGACCGCGTCTCGGCCCGCGCCCATGAGATGCTGCGCGGGCAGATCCCGCGGATGAACCTGATCACGGTCGACAACGAATATGTCGTGCGCGGCGAGCTTCCGCCCGCGATGGCAGGTGGCCGGCTGTTCCGCCTGCCCGCGCTGCCCGGCTTCCTCAAGACCTATATCGACCGGCTCAACTTCTCCTTCACCGGCTATCTGCGCCAGGAGAAGGACCACTCCACCGAGCTGCACCAGTGGACCCGCAGGAATTACCTCGCCTTCCGGGAGCTTGAGCTCAGCCTGATCCTGCAACGGTCGTAGGGTGCTCGGCCAGCGAACTCGGTGCTCACCTCTCCCCAGCGGGGAGAGGTGGACCGAGGCCGCGGCCGGCAGCAATCCAAACAAATAGGCCAGGGCGACGTTCAACGCCCCGCTCAGTGCCCTTCGAACGTCATCAGCGTGCGTACCGGCACGTCCATGGCGCGCAGCTTGGCGGCGCCGCCGAGCTCGGGCAGGTCGATGATGAAGCAGGCGGCGACGACGTTGGCGCCGATCTGGCGCAACAGCTTCACCGCGCCCTCGGCGGTGCCGCCGGTGGCGATGAGGTCGTCGACCAGGATCACGCGCTCGCCGGGCTGGATCGCGTCGACATGCATTTCCATCTCGTCGATGCCGTATTCGAGCGAATAGGCGATGCGCACCGTGGTGTGCGGCAGCTTGCCTTTCTTTCGGATCGGCACGAAGCCGGCCGAGAGCTGATGCGCCACCGCGCCGCCGATGATGAAGCCCCGCGCCTCCATGCCGGCGACCTTGTCGATCTTGTTGCCCGCCCAGGGATTGACGAGCTCGTCGACCGCGCGGCGAAACGCGCGCGCGTCCGCGAGCAGGGTCGTGATGTCGCGGAACATGATCCCCGGCTTGGGATAGTCGGGAATGGTCCGGACGCTCGCCTTGATGTCGTGGTCAAAGGTCATGGTTATCTCGCTCTGGCTTCTCCACCGTCATTGCGAGCGAAGCGAAGCAATCCAGTTCTTCTCCGCGGCAGCAGTCTGGATTGCTTCGTCGCCAGCGCAAAATTGCTTCGCAATTTTGTCGCGGGCTCCTCGCAATGACGACACTCATTCAATTCGCCCCAGCATCCAGCCGGAACGCATTCTCGACAATACGTAACCCCACCTCGCCGCCGAGCGACATCAGCGATTCCGGGTGGAATTGCACGCCGGCGACCGGCAGGGTCTTGTGCTCCAGCGCCATGGCGACGCCGTCCTCGGTGCTGGCGGTGACGTTTAGAACTTCGGGCATGCTGTCGCGCTCGACATAGAGCGAGTGATAGCGGCCGATGACGATCTCGTTCGGCAGATTACGCATCAGGCGCCCGCCGCGCACCTGCACCCGCGAGGGCCGGCCGTGGGCGGGATGGGTGAGCTGGCCGAGCTCGCCGCCGAAATATTCGCCGATCGCCTGCACGCCGAGGCAGACGCCGAACACCGGCAGCTTCTTCTCCAGCGCCGCATCGATGGTCTTCCTGATCCCGAAGTCTTCGGGGCGGCCAGGGCCGGGCGACAGCACGAGCAGATCCCATTGCTTCTTTTTGAGCATGTCGAGCGCATGCACATAGCGGACCACGGTGACACTGGCGCCGACCTGGCGGAAATAATCGGCGAGCATGTGCACAAAACTGTCGTCATGGTCGATCAGCAGCACCTGCTTGCCCGAGCCGGTGGCATCCGGCGCGAAGGTCGAGAGCGGCTTTGGCGGATCGCCTCGCAGTGCCTGGAATAGCGCAGCGGCCTTGACCTGGCATTCGCGGTCTTCCGCGGCGGGATCGGAATCGAACAGGCAGGTGGCGCCGACGCGCACTTCGGCGAGGCCATCCTTCATGCGGATGGTGCGGATGGTGAGGCCGGTATTGATGCTGCCGTCGAAATTCACCGCGCCGATCGCACCCGCATACCAGCGCCGCGGCGAGCGCTCGTGATCCTCGACGAACTGCATCGCCCACAGCTTCGGCGCACCGGTGACGGTGACGGCCCAGGCGTGGGTGAGGAAGGCATCGAGCGCGTCGAAGCCGGGGCGCAGCATGCCCTCGACGTGATCGACGGTGTGAAACAGCTTTGAGTAAGTCTCGATCTGGCGGCGCGCCAGCACCTTGATCGTGCCGGGCACGCAGACGCGCGCCTTGTCGTTGCGGTCGACGTCGGTGCACATGTTGAGCTCGAACTCGTCCTTCTCCGAGTTCAGGAGCTGGCGGATCTGCTCGGCATCACCGATCGCATCGGTGCCGCGCGCGATCGTGCCCGAGATCGGGCAGGTCTCGACGCGGCGGCCGTCCGAGCGCACGAACATTTCGGGCGAAGCCGAGACGAGAAACTCGCCCTCGCCGAGATTCATCAGCGCGCCATAGGGCGACGGGTTGATGACGCAGAGGCGCTGGAACACTTCGGCCGGCGAACGGTCGCAGGGCTCGGCAAACAGCTGCCCCGGCACGGCCTCGAACAGATCGCCGCGGGCAAACGCCGCGCGCGCGGTCTCGACGGTGGCCTGATATTCGCCGGGCGCGTGATCGGCAAAGCCCTGGCGCGGTGTCTTGAGATATGGGCTGTCGGCGGTCTCGCGCGGCAGGCCTTCCGTCGATTTGCCCTTCCAGGCGAAGTCGTAGGAGAGCACCACGCCGCGGCCGGTGGCGCGGTCATAGGCCAGCAGGCGATCGGGCACGTACAGCACGATATCGCGCTGATCTTGCTCGCGCGGGCGCTTCTGCACGAGATCCTCGATCTGGAAGACGAGGTCGTAGGCGAAGGCGCCGAACAGGCCGAGCAGCCCGTCGTCATTGGCGGAGAAGGCGGCGACGAGGTCGCGCACCAGCGACATCACGCTGGCGCGCCGGGTGCGCTGGTCCTCCTCGATCGGCGCATCGCCGCGGATGATGTGGCCGGCAAGGCGCGTCGCCGACCTCTCGGAGATCACGACGCAGGGCTCGCGCAGCACGTCAGCGAGGAAGGCGATCAGCACCTGGCCGCGTTCGTTCAGCGCTTCCAGCTTGAAATTGACGCCCGTGGTCTCGAGCTTGAGCGGCGGATCGGAGAAGCCGAGGTCAAAGCTCTCGTAGCGGCCGGGCACGGTCGTGCCTGAGGACAGCACCACGCCACGGCGGCGGTCGAGCAGGCTGACGAGATCGTCGAGCCTGTTGGCACCGCCGGTAAACTGCTCCGCCACGCGCGTGATCGCGAGACCCGCGCGGGTCGCGTACTCACTTCTGGCCGGGAGGGCAAAGACTGTCCTGTTCATGTGATCCTCTTGGGGTCCTCTTACGAGACTTGCCGAGGGAACGCCACACAGGACAAACGATCAGGCCGCCGCGCTGTGCTGGCGACCTTCGACGATTTTGGGGAAAGAAATCGCACCGGCCACCTCGTCAGGAGGTGCGCCACCAAAGACGGACTGGGCGGACGGCGGTGCTCATGGGGCGATACTCACCATGGCAAGGGGGCGGCGTCAAGGGTGGGGCGAGGCAGTAGCCCGGATGGAGCGCAGCGCAATCCGGGGTTCGTGCCACAATGGGAAAGTCCTCGGATGGCGCTGGGCTCCATCCGGGCTACGGGCTAGAGGCCGCACCGCCTCCACAGCGCGGCCATCTCTGCATCGCTCGCAAACTCGCCTCGGTCCGCCTCGCGGAGGCCTTCGAGGACGGCTGCTCGATGATCCTCTGGGACCTTGAAGACCTTGCGCTCCAACTGCACATCGGCTTCAGATTTGTCCTTCACACCCCTACCCCAAATGCTTCCTGAAAAACTCCGTCGCCCTACCCCAGGCGAGTTCGGCAGCTTCGCGGTCGTGCACGGCCTGGCGCTGCTCGTTGACGAAGGCGTGCTCGGCGTCATAGCGGAACAGCTCCAGCGACTTGCCGGCGGCCTTCATCGCCTTTTCGAAGCCGTCGACCAGGTCCGGCGTGCACCAATCGTCCTTGTTGGCGAAATGGGCCTGGAGCGGGATCTTGACGTCGGCGGGCTTGGCCGCCTGCTCCGGCGGGATGCCGTAGAACACGACGCCGGCCGCAAGCTCCGGGATCTTGGTCGCGCCGATGATGGTGACAGCGCCGCCGAGGCAGAAGCCTGTGAGCCCGACCTTGGCGCCGTTGCGCGACAGATACTGCGTGGCGCCGCGCACGGTCTGCGTGGTGGCGTCCATGAAGTCGAGCGAGTTCATCTCCTTCCCGGCCGCGTCCATGTCGTGATAGGGCACCACCTTGCCCTTGTAGAGATCGGGCGCCAGCGCATCGAAGCCGGCCAGTGCAAAGCGGTCGCACAGGCCCTTGATCTGGTCCGACAGGCCCCACCATTCCTGGATCACGACCACGCCCGGCGCGTTGCCGCGCGCGGCATTGGCGAGATAGCCCGAGGCGTCCTTGCCATCCGGGCGCTTGAAGGTGATGGCGGTTCCCATGGTGTCCTCCGGTGAGTTTCTGGGGGGAGCGGTTGAGGGTATTTTGGCCGGTGCGGTCGTGTGAAGCAATCCACACTCTCGTCATTCCGGGGCGGTGCGCAGCACCGAACCCGGAATCTCGAGATTCTCAGGTGCGCAATCGCGCACCATAGTTCGCGCTATCGCGCGCCCCGGAATGACCGCCCAACAAAAAAGCCCCCTTGCGGGGGCTTTTCCATTTCGTCTCGTCTCGCGCCTCTCAGTGCGAGTCGGCCCAGACCTTCTTCTTGGTGAAGTACATCAGGCCGGCGAAGATGATCAGGAACACGAACACCTGGAAGCCCAGGCGCTTGCGCGCTTCCATGTGCGGCTCGGCGGTCCACATCAGGAACGTGGTGACGTCCTTGGAATATTGCGCGACCGTGGTCGGCGAGCCGTCGTCATAGGTCACCTGGCCGTCGCTGAGCGGCTTCGGCATCTTGATGGCGTGGCCGGGGAAGTACTTGTTGAAGTACGAGCCCTCCGGGATGGTGACACCCTCCGGCACGTGATCGTCAAACCCCTGGAGCACCGCCGCGACGTAGTCCGGGCCCTGCTCCTGGTACTGGGTGAAGAAGTCGAAGATGAACCAGGGGAAGCCGCGGCCGTAGGAGCGCGCCTTGGTGATCAGCGACAGGTCGGGCGGCGCCGCGCCGCCGTTCGCTGCACGCGCGGCCTGCTCGTTCGGGAACGGCGAGGGGAAGTAGTCGGCTGCCCGACCCGGGCGCTCGAACATGTCGCCCGCGTCGTTCGGACCGTCCTTGATCTTGTACTCGGAGGCAAACGCCGCCGCCTGCGCCACCGAGTAGCCGGGACCGCCGGCCTCCGCGAGGTTGCGGAAGGCGACATAGGACAGGCCGTGGCAGCTGGCGCAGACTTCCTTGTAGACCTTCAGGCCGCGCTGGAGCGCGCCGCGGTCGAACTTGCCGAAGGGACCTGAGAACGACCATTTGTTGCCCGGCGGCTTGTCGCTGCCCTCGGAGGCGCGCGCGTCCTGCAGGCTGCCGAGGAACAGCGCGCCGGCGGCAACCAGCGCGACCGCGACGGAGGCCACGGCCTTGCCGCCCTTGGCGAGGATCGCCTCCGAGATCGAGTTCGGCACCGGCCGCGGCGTCTCGATGCGCGAGAGCAGCGGCAGCACGATCAGGAAGTAGGCGAAGTAGCAGACCGTCAGGACGCGGCCGGCGACCACGTAGATGCCCTCCGGCGGCTGCGCGCCGAGATAGCCGAGCAGGATGCAGACCACGACGAAGATCCAGAAAAACTGCTTGGCCAGCGGGCGGTACTTCGACGACCTGGTCTTGGCGGCATCGAGCCAAGGCAGGAAGCACAGGATGATGATCGCCCCGAACATCGCGATGACACCCGCGAGCTTGTTCGGAATCGAGCGCAGGATCGCGTAGAACGGCAGGTAGTACCATTCCGGCACGATGTGCGGCGGCGTCACGCCCGGGTTCGCCGGGATGTAGTTGTCGGCGTCGCCGAGATAGTTCGGCATGTAGAAGATGAACCAGGCGTAGAGCAGCATGAAGCAGGCGACGCCGAACATGTCCTTGATGGTCGCGTGCGGCGTGAACGGCACCGTGTCCTTTTCCGTCTTCGGCTCGACGCCGTCAGGATTGTTCTGGCCGGCGACGTGCAGCGCCCAGACATGCAGCACGACGACGCCCGCGATCAGGAACGGCAAGAGATAGTGCAGCGAGAAGAAGCGGTTCAGCGTCGGGTTGCCGACCGAATAGCCGCCCCACAAGAGCGTCACGATGCTCTCGCCGACATAGGGAATGGCGGAGAACAAATTGGTGATGACGGTGGCGCCCCAGAAGCTCATCTGGCCCCAGGGCAGCACGTAGCCCATGAAGCCGGTTGCCATCATCAGCAGGTAGATGATGACGCCGAGGATCCACAGCACCTCGCGTGGCTCCTTGTACGACCCGTAGTAAAGGCCGCGGAACATGTGGACGTAGACGGCGACGAAGAACATCGAGGCACCGACCGCGTGCATGTTGCGCAGCAGCCAGCCGTAGTTCACGTCACGGACGATCAGCTCGACCGACTTGAAGGCGAGATCGGCATTTGGCGTGTAGTGCATCGCCAGGATCACGCCGGTCAGGATCTGCATCCCCAGCATGAAGGAGAGGATGGCGCCGAAGGTCCACCAGTAGTTCAGGTTGCGCGGGGTGGGATAGGCGACGAAGGAAGAGTGCATGAGGCCGAGGATCGGCAGGCGCCGCTCGATCCATTGCAGGGCCGGATTGCTCGGCTGGTAGTCGGATGGTCCGCTCATGATGCGATCCTGAGGAAATAACTACGACGAGACGGCGTGAAGCTTCGGACAAAGGTCCGAAGCTCAGCCGATCTGGATTTTGGTGTCGGAAACGAACTGGTACGGCGGCACCGGCAGGTTCGCGGGCGCGGGCCCCTGGCGGATGCGGCCGGACGAATCGTACTGCGAACCATGGCAGGGGCAGAAGAACCCGTCGTAATTGCCTTCGTGGGCGATCGGGATGCAGCCGAGATGGGTGCAGATGCCGATCACGACCAGCCACTGCTCGTGACCGGACTTGACCCGGGCCTCGTCGGACTGCGGATCGGGCAGGCTCGCCACGTTGACGGCGCGCGCCTCGTCGATCTGCTTCTTGGTGCGGTGGCTGATGTAGATCGGCTTGCCGCGCCAGAACACCTTGATGTCCTGGCCCTCGGCGATCGGGCTGAGATCGACCTCGATCGGCGCACCGGCGGCGATGGTCGAGGCATCAGGATTCATTTGCGAGATGAAGGGCCAGAGCGCGGCCGCGCCCCCTACTGCTGCAGCTGCCCCGGTTGCAACGAATAAGAAATCACGGCGTGTCGGATGGTCCGCCGAAGACGCTGTCGTCACGATTCCAACCCTTTCTTCTTATGCTGCCGGTGGAACCGCTCCGGGAGCCCCCCAAAGGTCCCCAGAACAGTGCTGCCGGCGCCCGCGGCCCCCCGCGGCGGCAGAACTTCGCTCGTCCCCACCAAAACAAGGCGAAAACAGCAGTCCAGAATCGTTCTATTGGCACCCTTGCCGGGCGAGCGCAAGCCCGCTAACGGCGGGGAAGCGTGCAATGCACGAATTCCCGGGCGGGCGATGTTTTATTGAGACATTTCCGGCCCGCAACCAACCCGCCGCCGCCCATGCAGATAGCGCTTTTCCAGCCCGACATCCCCCAGAACACCGGCACGATTCTCCGGCTGTGCGCCTGCCTGGGGATGGCCGCCCATATCATCGAACCGGCGGGGTTCCCGGTCTCCGACCGTGCGTTCCGCCGGGCGGGAATGGATTACCTCGCCCATGTCAGCGTGACCCGTCACGACTCCTGGGCGAAATTCGAGGACTGGCGCGCAGGCCAAGGCTACCGCCTGCTGCTGTTCACCACCAGGGCCGCCACCGACTACCGCGATTTTCGTTACCAGACGTCGGACATCCTGCTATTCGGGCGCGAGAGCGCCGGCGTCACCGACGCGGTGGTCGAGGCCGCCGATGCGCGGCTGGTGATCCCGATCAATGCGGGGCTGCGATCGCTCAATGTCGCCATGACCGCCGCGATGGCCGCAGGCGAGGCGCTGCGGCAGGTCCGGAACCCGAGCGGTCCACAGGATTGCGGCCCACAGGATTGAGGAGAGACGAGTGAGTTACGCGGTCAAGGAGATCTTCCTGACCCTGCAAGGCGAAGGCGCCCAGGCCGGGCGCGCGTCGGTGTTCTGCCGCTTTGCCGGCTGCAACCTCTGGAGCGGCCGCGAAGCCGACCGGCAGTCAGCGACCTGCAAGTTCTGCGACACGGATTTCGTTGGCACCGACGGCACGCTCGGCGGCCGTTACGCCTCGGCTGCGGACCTCGCCGACACCATCGCTGCGCAATGGACCGCCAGCGCCGAGAACCGCTACGTGGTGCTGACCGGCGGCGAGCCACTGCTCCAGGTCGACGACGCCCTGATCGCGGCGCTCCATGCGCGCGGCTTCGAGATCGGCGTCGAGACCAACGGCACGATCGAGCCGCCCGCGGGGCTCGACTGGATCTGCGTCAGCCCCAAGGGCGGCAGCGAGCTCGTGCTGCGCCGCGGCCACGAGTTGAAGCTGGTCTACCCCCAGCCGCTCGCCTTGCCCGAGACCTTCGAAGGCCTCGCCTTCGAGCGCTTCTCGCTGCAGCCGATGGATGGGCCGGAGGTCGCCGAAAACACCGCACGGGCGATCGACTACTGCCTGCATCATCCGCAATGGCGGCTCAGCGTGCAGACGCATAAATCGCTCGGCATCAGATAGGATCGGTTTACCTATTACGGTCCGCAGGGGTAGTTACGATCTCGGTCTCGTAGGTGGGCAAAGCGTAGCGTGCCCACCAATCAGGATCACAACAAGACAAGGTGGGCACGGCGCAAGGGCGCCTTTGCCCACCCTACGGCAGCTCGATTCGGGAATTGGATATGGACGCCTCAATAATCGAAGACCGCAAGGCCCGCGCCCGCGCCTGGTTCGAGACCTTGCGCGACGACATCTGCGCGAGCTTCGAGCGCCTCGAGGATGATGCGCCACAAGCGCTCTATCCCGGCGCGGCCGGCCGCTTCGAGCGCACGCCCTGGCAGCGCACCGACCACACCGGCGCGGCCGGCGGTGGCGGCGTGATGTCGATGATGCATGGCCGGCTGTTCGAGAAGGTCGGCGTGCATTGCTCGACCGTGCACGGCGAATTCGCCCCCGAGTTTCGCGCGCAGATCCCCGGCGCCGCGGAGGATCCAAAATTCTGGGCGTCCGGCATCTCGCTGATCGCGCACATGCGCAATCCGAACGTCCCGGCCGTGCACATGAACACGCGCTTCGTCGTCACCACCAAAGCCTGGTTCGGCGGCGGCGCGGACCTGACGCCTGTGCTCGAGCGCCGGCGCACGCAGGAGGATGCCGACAGCATCGCCTTCCATGCCGCGATGAAGGAAGCCTGCAACCAGCCGAACGGCGTTGCCGACTACGACAAGTACAAGACATGGTGCGACGAGTATTTCTACCTGCCGCACCGGAAAGAGGCGCGCGGCATCGGCGGCATCTTCTACGACTGGCACGACAGCGGCGACTGGGACGCCGACCTCGCCTTCACCCAGGATGTCGGCCGCGCCTTCCTGAAGATCTATCCCGACATCGTCCGGCGCAATTTCGCGAGCGCCTGGACCGCTGCGGACCGCGAGGAGCAATTGATCCGGCGCGGCCGCTATGTCGAGTTCAACCTGCTCTACGACCGCGGCACCATCTTCGGGCTCAAGACCGGCGGCAATGTGGACTCGATCCTGTCGTCGCTGCCGCCGGAGGTGAAGTGGCCATGACGACGATGAAGCCCGCTGTGAGGCCGCTGCCGCGCGCCATGCTGATCGACATGGACGACACCATCCTGTCGGCCTATGGCCGGCCCGAGATCGCCTGGAACACGATCGCGAACGAGTTCGCCGAGGAGCTTGCGCCGCTGCCGCCGGCGCAGGTCGCAACCGCCGTGCTGGCTTTCGCGCGAAACTTCTGGGCGAATGCGGAAGCCGCGTGGCGGATGAAGCTCGCCGAGGCGCGGCACCTCACGGTCAAGGGCGGCTTTGCCGCGCTTGCGGCGGCCGGCCATCGCGCCCTGCCCGACGACCTCGCCATCCGCCTCGCCGACCGCTTCACCGCCTATCGCGAGGAGGAGATGTTCGTCTTCCCCGGCGCGCATGAGGCGATCGACAGGCTGAAGGCGCTCGGCATCAAGCTGGCGCTGGTGACCAACGGCGCCGCCGACATGCAGCGCGCCAAGGTCGAGCGTTTCGAGCTGGCGCACCGCTTCCATCACATCCAGATCGAGGGCGAACACGGCTTCGGCAAGCCCGAGGAGCGCGCCTATCTGCACGCGATGGAGGCGCTCGGCGTCACCGCCAAAGACACCTGGATGATCGGCGATAACCTCGAATGGGAAGTCGTGACGCCGCAGCGACTCGGCATCTATGCGATCTGGATGGACGTGCATGGCGATGGCCTGCCCGAAGGCTCGACCGTCAAGCCCGACCGCATCATCCGCTCGCTGACCGAGTTGGTGCCGGAGCAGCCGTAACCGGGCGCGACAACAAACTGCAAAAACAACCCCATGCACAGTAGCCGGCTGCTGCAAAATCAAGGTCTTGCGGATTTCTCGAATTTCCTTTGACCCGTCGGGCAAAACAGGGGCATAGTGCCATCGTCGGGATGCGCGCGATGGAGATATTTTCCGCGTGAGCCGTCCCCGGCATTCGAGCGGTTCGCGCATAGACTGGCGCGGGCCATCGCCCCTCGCCCGTTTTCCCCCCGGGGCTATCGCTATGACTCGTTGCGGCGGCCTGCGCGCACGCCTCGTCCTTCGAGACGGCGCTTACGCTCCTCCTCAGAGCGTGAGATTCTTTTGGTAGGGATCAGTATTTGCCACGGCGGCGATGCTGTGATTCGCTGGAGTTGCGCGCGAAGCAGGGGCTGACGATGGCTGACGAGCAATTGTTCGAGGGGTTGCCCG
>NZ_JACIHE010000007.1 GCF_014198245.1 Bradyrhizobium sp. cir1 | reverse complement strand
GCAGCCCAGCTCGGGCGGCCACCCGGGCTGGGCCATTCCTCACGGAACGAGGCCATTCTAATCCAGTGCGCTAAAACAAGGGTGGGCAAAGGCGCTCTTGCGCCGTGCCCACCATCTCTCTCGGGTGTTCATGCAAGAGATGGTGGGCACGCTGTCGCTTTGCCCACCCTACGATATCTCACTACGCGGCCGCTGCTGGCCTCTCACCGCCGCCGCAGAAAACGCAGCACATCGTCGTTGAACTGCTCCGGATCCTGCAGGAACGAGAAGTGGCTGACCTCCGGCTGAATCAAGAGGCCGGCCCCCGGAATGTTCGCCGCCATGAATTCGGTGTTCTCGCGCTTGATCGCCTCGTCGTGGTCGCCGTCCACGATCCAGGTCGGCACCTTGATCGCCGCGAGGTCCGAGGCCGTCCATTTCGGCTGGCTCTCCCACATCTTGGTGATCTCGTCGACGAAGCCCTTGTACTGCGTCGGCGTCGGCGAGAGGCGCTTGTACTCTTCGCCGGCCCGCGCGATGTAGGCGTTGAAGACCTCGCTTGAGGCGATGTCGGCAACGCCTGACGGATCCGAGTTCGCCGCGAAGGCGAACAGCTTGTTCACCCGCTCCGGATGCTTCATGGCGATGTCGAGACCGATGATCGCGCCGTCGCTCCAGCCGACGATCGCCGCCTTCCTGATCTTGAGACGGTCGAGCAACCCGACCACGTCCGAGGCCATCAGATCGTAGCCATAGGGCTCCTGGTTGCGACTGCTGCGCCCGTGTCCGCGGCTTTCCATGACGATGACCTGATAATGTCGTTGCAGCGCGCGGACCTGGTGGCCCCAATAGTTGGCGTTGGCGAGACCGCCATGCAGTAGCAGCACGGGCTCACCGCGGCCGTACACGGCGTACCAGACCTTGATGCCGTTGACCGGCGCAATGCCGCTCTGTGCCGCCTTGGGCAAGGTCGGCGTCGGCGGCAGGTTCAGCCATCGCGGCGCCGCATGCGCGGCCGTGATCGAGATCGTGACGAGCAATGCGGCGAAGAGATTGCGAAAGATCATGATGCGCCTTCCTGTTCGATCGCCGGATATTAGCGCATTGCGACGCCGGCGCGTCAGTCTCGAGGCAGCGTCGCACCGAGACGTGAAGACGGCAGAGATCGCGGCCCCGCGGAGATGGATCCTTCGTTGCGTTCCGCAAACAAACGACTCTTTCTGCATTTGAACGGCGACATTGCGTTCGGCCGCGCGTATCGGGCGCGTCGGGCTTGTCCGGTGCACCATGTCGATCCACTTCCTGCCGCACCGGCCGCGCGATGCACCGGCCCATGATGGAGATCGACCATGACTGGATTCAAGACTTTCGCTGCCGTGGCTTTGTTGTCGGCCCTGACCGCAACCACCGCCTACGCGCAATCCGGCTTTGCAAGCAGCCATCCGGATACGTACGAGGCGGAGAACCCCAATCGCAACCTGAATGGCACGCTGACGCCGGCAGGCCGGCTGGGCCTCGAACTGCCGGACGGCGCAGCGCGTGCGCAAGGCGTGGACAACGTTCTGGCTCGCGCGGATGGCTCGCGGTCCTGCGCCGAGCGCTATCGTTCCTTCGACCTGGCCAGCGGCACCTATCTGGGCTTCGACGGCAGCCGTCATCCCTGCAGGTAATGCGCCGCGCAGGTCACCGATCCGGATAGCGAGACGCAGGGTGGGCAAAGGCGCTTTTGCGCCGTGCCCGCCCTGCCATCGCCGGTCGATAATGATTGGAGTTCGCCCCGATGTCATGGCATGCTCCTCCCAAATAAAGGTGCGACGCGATCGCACCAATAGTGGGGAGGGGAAGCCGATGCGCGTTAAGGCGACATTGGGCGCGCTTGGCGCCGTTTCATTCCTGCTGTGGCCTGCTGCTTCCTTCGCCGCCGAGATGCGCGGCGTCACCGCGACCGAAATCAGGATCGGCCAGACCATGCCCTATAGCGGCCCGGTGTCGGCCTTCGGCGCGCTCGGCAAGGGCGAGGTCGGCTATTTCAAGATGCTGAACGAGAAGGGCGGCATCAACGGCCGCAAGGTCAATCTGATCTCGCTCGACGACAGCTACGCGCCGCCGAAATCGGTCGAGCAGACGCGCCGCCTGGTCGAGAGCGACGAGGTCGCGTTGATCTTCTCCTCGATCGGCACCGCCCACAACACCGCGATCGCAAAATATCTCCAGTCCAAGAACGTGCCGCAGCTCTTTATCGGCTCCGGCGCCTCGAAATTCGCCGACATCGCACAATATCCGCAGGCGACCATGGGCGTGCAGGCGCCGTTCCGCTACGAGGCGCGGCTGTACGCGCGCTATGCGCTGGCGAAGAATCCCAACGCGAAATTCGCGGTCATCTCCCAGAATGACGATTACGGCCGCGACTATCTCGCCGGGCTGAAGGACGTGCTCGGCGAAAAATACGAGTCCGTGGTCACCAATGCCACCTATGAAATCCAGGATCCGACCATCGATTCCCAGATCGTGAAGCTGAAGGCTTCGGGCGCCGACGTGTTCGTGATCGCGGCGACGCCGAAATTCGCGGCGCAGGCGATCCGCAAATCCTTCGAGATCAACTGGCGGCCGATGACGTTCCTCTCGAACGTGTCGGTATGGGTCTCGACCGTGATGGAGCCGGCCGGGCTGGAAGCCGGCACCGGCATTCTCTCCACCGCCTATGTCAAGGATCCCGACGATCCCGCCTGGAAGGACGATCCCGGCGTCAAGGTCTGGCGCGAGTTCATGACCAGATACATGCCGGAGGCCGATCAGCACGACACCAACTACGTCAATTCCTACAACAGCGCGATGGCGCTGGAGGCGGTGCTGAGAGCCTGCGGCGACGATCTGTCGACCGAGAACATCCTGAAGCAGGCGTTTGCGATCCGCGATCTCGAATTGCCGATGCTGCTGCCCGGCATCAAGGTCAACACCAGCCCGACCGATCACGTTCCGGTCGATCAGATGCAGTTCATGCGCTTTAACGGCAAGAGCTGGCAGCGCTTTGGCGAGCTGCAGACGGGAAATTGACCTGTCCCGGAATGGAGCGATCGTGCCGCGGGCCTTAGCCCGGCATTTACCATCAGCCCGTGTGCCAGTTCCGAGACGTCGCTTAAGCCGCCCTTAGCGTTTGTGGTTTAGCTCTGCTGCTGTCCGTCCTCATCGCTCTGCGCGGGCAAGCCAGGCGGGCGCTTTCGGACGGATCGCCGGCATGGCGCTCGACCGAGGCTGATCCGCAGCGGTCGCTTTCACCGGCAGTTGAATGGCAGACGTCGACGTCACCTCTGACATGATCGGCCGCGATCGCGCGGTCCGCACCTCGAATTCCTGGGTCGAGATATTTTCGGTCGCCGTCTTCGCGTCGGCGGTTTCGGTGTTGCGGACGGGATTCGTCTTCGGCCTCACCAACAACCTCTATCACCTTCCGATCGTTGCCGGTCTCTACAATGAGCCGCAATACGCGGATGACCGGTTCATCCAGTCGTTGCGCTATTTTGCGTCCGGTGTCTGGCTGATCCTGAGCGGCGTCGAACGATACTTTGACAACGTTCCGTTGCTGTTCCTCGTTCTGTTCTTCCTGTCCCGGCTGCTCAGCTTTGTCGGATTCCTGTGTTGCGCTTCGCTGCTGGGGGTCACGGAGCAACGCGACAGGATCGTCTTCAGCCTGATCCTCTGCTTCGTTGCGTTTCTTGACGGCTACAGCTATGCCGGCTCCGGTGGCCTGTTCATCAACACCTTCACCCATTCGGAGATGGCGAATGGCGTGGCCCTGCTGGCGATCTACTTTGCCGCCCGGGGCCGCTTCACCGCGGCGGCGGTTGCTGTCGGGATCACGTTCTTCATCAACGCCTTCTTTGCCGTCTGGCTCGTGCTGCCGTTGGGGCTGATCGGGATACGCTTCCTGTCGCAGCGCAGGGCGACATTCGGCGAGATCTCCTCGCGCGTGCTGATCGGTCTCGTCCTGTGCCTGCCGCTTGCGTTTGCAGTGCTTCACGGCTTCCTGGCAAATCCGGAGTTCGGTCGTCCGTTCGGCTTCGATTATGCCGAGTTCCTGCGTCAGTACTTTCCCGGTCACGTGCTGATCGACTCGACCTCGCCAGGCGATCTTGTCGGGCTCCTGGGCGTCACCGTCATTGGAGCGCTCGCGTTTTTCCTGCTGAGGCAGGCTGCCGCGGAATTGCGGGCGGCCTATGCGGGCGCGATCCTGGTCTATCTGATCGGCATCGTCGTTCCTTTCGCCACGGGATCGCCGTTCATCCTCAACCTTCATTTCCTGCGATCGAGCACGGTCATTCATCTCCTGGCCGCCCTCGCGATCGCGGCATTGGCGACGAAGTGGCTGCGACGGGACACGGAGGCGACTTTCCTTCCTGCCTGTCTCATCGTGCTGTTCCTGAGCTTCGACGGCTGGGCCGGCCTCGCCTTTGTCATCGCCGCCTTGATGTATGTTGTTCGAGCGACCGGATCGACACCGGTCCCATCCTATCAGCGCACCATGGGCCATCTGGTGCTCGCCACGACAGTCTTGCTCGCTTACCCGCTCGCGATCCGGTCCAGTCTCAACTTCAACCGGATCTGCAACGAAGCTATCGAAGAGTGGGGCGCCGTCGGCGCATGGGCGCGCAGCAACACGCCTTTGAATGCCATGTTTCTCACCCCAAGGCGGCCGGGACTTGATGGCCACTCGGAGGTGAGCACCGCCGACATGGCGCTCGATCGCGCCAGCGTCTTTGAATACGTCTCGCACCGCCGCGTCTGGATCGATCACAAGCGCGGCGGAACCGCGATGTGGATGCCGTCCTATTACCAGACGTGGCGAAGCAAGTTGACGGATGTCGACAGTTTGAATTCGCTGGACGAGCGACTGGCCTATGCGTCGCGCAACGGCATCGGTTATGTCATCGATATCTGCGAGAGCCCGGACGTGCAGAGCGGCGCGCTCTATCGAACGAAACGGCTCTGCGTATTTTCCGCGGGTGCGAGCGAACTTCCTGAGCGGAAGAACGCTTCGTCGGTGACAGAGCGGTTGAGCAGCCGGGCGTCGCGCGCGTGAGCCGGCTAAAGCATGGGCCGGAAAAGTGCGAAGCGGTTTTCCGGAAAGATCATGCGCAAACAACAACCTAAAGCGCGATGATGATTCATTCCAATCTCATCGCGCTTTAAGGCGCGTCCTCCCGCACATGGATCACCGCGATATCGTCCGCATAGATCCGCTTCCACCCCTTGAGGTGATCGAGGATCTGGGGGCCCGGGGCATCGGCGGCCAGCAGCGTCGCGTCGATCCTGTACTCCTCGAGCATCCGGGGCAGCAGTTCGGGCTTTTTCCCCTCGGTCGCCTTGAAGAAGTCCATCACGAACTTCTCGCCATAGAGTTCGGCGCGGCCGTCGATGAAGACCGGGATGTCGCGCCCGATCAGGTAGCCGCCGAACCTGTAGGCGTTGAAGATGCGCTGCGCTCCACGCTTCTCGAGCAGGTCGGTCGCCGCGACCGGCGTCTGATCCATCGTGAAGTTGAAGCGATGGTGCGACATGAAGATCGAGGTCGAGGTCCAGCTTGCTGCCACGATCATCAACGCGCCCGCTGCAGTTAGGTACCGGGCAGGCCAGCTCTCGTCAGTCTGCGCATCGGCTTGCGGCAGGGACGATTTCTCGCCGAGCGGCTTGGCCAGCACCAGCGGCACCAGGAAGGCAAAGGCCTCGATGCTCCTGACATGGCTGAGCGCCATCCAGGTCAGCAGCAGGATCAGCAGAATGCGCGGCGGCGACAGTGTCAGGCCGCGATAGAGCCCGATCGCGATCAGGCCGAGCAGCGCGCCTTCGAACGCGGTGAAGGATGCGAAGTTGGCCGGCGACCATTCGGAAATGACCGTCAACAGCTCGCCGAGATTGAGGATGTTGGTCGCACCCAGCAGCGTGCGCCAGCCATAGGGCGTGACGCAGCTCGCGGCGAGGGCCGCAACGCCGAACAGGAACCAGCGCAGCAGCAGCCGGACCTGCTTGTTGGACTCCAGGCCCCACAGCGCCACGAACGACATCGGGCCGATCAGTGCGAGACCCAGCGCGAAGCCGCCGTGCAGGTTCGCCCACAGCGACATCAGCGGCAGCCAGTGCCATGACGGCGTGCCCCTGCGATCGGCTGCCGCCATCAGCATGCCGACCCATGCGATCATCACGGGCAGCGCCAGCATGTGCGGGCGCGCCAGGATGTGATGCAGCGACAGCACGACCGCCAGCATCGCGAACAGCACCGAGCGCGGCATCTCCAGATGCGCGTCGAGCAGATAGACGAGGACCGCCGCCGACAATGCGACCGCGACCGCGGTGAGGATCACCGGGCCGGCCCAGCCCCATTGTGTATAGGAGAGCGCGAACGCGACCTGCGACAGCCATGAGGTTGAAACCCAGGGCGCCCCGGGCCGCGTGAAGGAATAGAAGTCGGTGTAGGGCAGGGCGCGGTGATCGAGGATCCATTGTCCGATCTTGATCTGCCAGAACGAGTCGGAGTCCTGAAGCAGCGTATCGCCGACACAGAGGAAGAAGAGATAGGCGCCCGCTCCGACGCAGAGCGGTACCAGCGCGCGCGCGCGGCTCTGTACTGCGATGCTGTTGGCAAAGGAAAGGGACATGCCGCCTCGTCGTCCTGCTTGTTCTTGTCGGATTGGCGAGCGGCATTGGACCACGTTGGTCATAACTTCGGGTAAACCGCGACGACCGTGTGATGTCGTTACAATTTAACGGATTGTTTTCAATTTCGATTTACCATCGGCGGATACTCGCAAACCGCCGTTTGTTTCCGCAGTCGAATTAACTGCGGCGCAATTCTTTGCCTCTAGGTTCGGTTCCATGGTCGGACGGCGCTGGGAAGCCGAAGAGACCAGACCAGTTGTAGCCTTGTGTACTTTTTTGGGAGCACTCTATGAAGAACCTTGTTGCGCGTTTCGTGAAGGATGAATCCGGCGCCACCGCCATTGAATACGGCCTGATCGCTGCCGGCATCGCGCTCGCGATCATCACCGTGGTCAACAACCTCGGCAGCACGCTGAACACCAAGTTCGGCTCGATCTCGTCCAGCCTCAAGTAAGGCCGAACGACCTGGGAATTCTGAGAGCCTCGTCTTCGACGAGGCTCTTTTCTTTTGGGGGGCCCACGCCGTCATTGCGAGCGCAGCGAAGCAATCCAGGGTCTCTCCGCGGTGGCAGTCTGGATTGCTTCGCTGCGCTCGCAATGACGAGGAAGTGTCAGCGGGCCATCACTTCTATAGCGGTTGCGGAGAGATGGTGGGCACGGCGCGATGCGCCTTTGCCCACCCTACAGCAGCGTGCTTGTGACGGCGAATCTCGCGCCGCTATTCCGCGAGGCTGGGTTGCCAGACCGGCGGTAGCGCAGGTGCGGCGGACACAGGCGCCGTGCGGCCGAGTCGTTCAACATAGAACTTCGTTACCCAGATCGAGGCTGCGGCGAGGGCGATGCCGCCGGCGACGTCGATGAGGTAATGTGCACCGATCGCCGGTGTCGCCGCGATCATCAACAGGTTGAGCGCGGCTGCGATGCCGCCGATGCCGCGCACCGGCCACAGCGCCCACATGTAGAGCACGGCGGATGCGGCGTGAAAGCTCGGAAACGAGACGATGCCGGAGAGGAAGAACAGCCGCAGCTCGTGCAGGCTGCCGTCGCGCAGTGCGAGGATGTCGCGCAGCTGACCGGCATAGACTGCGGTGTTGATCTCGGGGAAATGCGCGGCCGGCAATTGCAGCCCGTAATAGGTGCCGATCGCCGGCACCATTGCGGAGATCGCAATGGTAACCGCGAGCGCAAGGCTCATCGCCAGCATGAACATCTGTAGCCGTACATGACGCGCCGTCAGCGTCAGCACGACGGGAACGCCGAGCAGAGGCCATTTGATCAGCCCGTAGCCGCGGGCCAGGACGTCCGCCAGCCAGGGATGGTCGTTGATGTAACGCGCGATCGGTTCGGGATCGAGGCCGAGCGCACGGTCGATCGCAAGCAGCGCCTCGTCCTGCAGCGGCCAGTTCAGTCTGCCCGCGACATAGCTCAGCGGCCCGACGATGGCGCAGGTGAGAATGACTTGGCCGATCGTGCCGAGCGAGAACACCAGCTTCGGATCGGCAAGCTCTCCCTTGGTCAGGCGGTGGCCACAGGCGACGCCGACCAGGATGGCCGCGATGGCCAGCGTGATGCTGTAGGCGACAGGCTCGAGGCTCAGACCGGTCGCGGGGAGGCCGAACGCCAGCAGGCTGCCCATGGCAACGATGGGAAGCCAGTTCAGGTGGAAGAGCCGCCAGGCGGTTCGGGCGTCCGAATCGAGCATGCTGCACCGAGGTGGGATCGCATTCCGCCGGTAAGGTCGCGGACCTGCTTTAAGATGGCGGTAACAATCGTGGTTAGCCGTCCATCAACCGGCTCTCGCACTTTGCGCATTTGTCGCCTGCGGCTTTGGCGTGACGCTTTGCGCAAATGCATCTTGTCTTCCTTCCTGAATAGTTGTTCAGTCCTTGCGGGGCGATTTGCATCTTTTAAGTGACGAAGCGTTCGGCCGCGGGGCGTGCGGACGGCGTGGTGGGACAGGAAGCGCGCCATGGTTTATCGGCGGACGCATCAAGTGGTTAAGCGCCTTGCGGCCCGGCGCAGTGCGATATTGGCGGCGGCGCGGGAGGCGGCGGCGGAAGGCGGGATGGCGGCGGTGCAGATCGCGCCGGTCGCGGTCCGGGCCAATGTCGCGGCCGGCACGGTCTACCGCTACTTCCCCTCCAAGGCCGAGCTGATCTCCGAATTGATCGCCGAGGTCTCCCGCGACGAGCTCGCGGCGATCCGCCGGGCGGCCGACGCCGCGCCGGGCCCGTCCTCGGCGCTGGCAGCCGCGGTCACCACGGTGGCGGTCCATACCCTGTCGCAGCGGCGGCTCGCCTGGGGCATCCTGGCCGAGCCTGTCGATGTCGATGTCAGCGCCTCCCGCCTCGCCAGCCGGCGCGAGATCGCCGGCGAGATCGCGGGCCGCATCGACGCTGCCGTGCGCGCCGGTCATCTGCCGGCGCAGGATACCGCCCTTGCCGCGACCGCGCTGCTCGGGGCGCTGCACGAGGCTCTGGTCGGGCCGCTCGCGCCCGACAATCTCGAAGATCCCGTCAAGATGCGCGATGCGGTGCAGACCGTGACGCTGCTGGCGCTGCGCGCCGTCGGCGTCATGGACGCCCGCGCCCGCGGCCTCGTGGTCCAGCAGACGCTGCTCCCGACGACCAAGGCGCTGGTTGGGGCGTAACATTCGCGCCGCGACGACCGGGGTGTCGCCCTGAGCGTGCTCAGGTCATTGCCTGAGCGCGCCTTTTCGCGAAACCCCGGCAAAGCCCGCCAGACCGGCCGGCTACTGTGCATGGGGTTGTTTTTCGACTTTTTTGTTTGGCCGCGCCGGCGGACCTAAATGTTCGCGTCGCCCTCGGGGCCGACCGAAGCGATGCGCACCATGTTGGTGGTGCCGGGGATGCCGAGCGGCACGCCGGCGACGATGATTACGCGCTGGCCGGCGCGGACGAAACCGTCGCGGAAGGCGATCTGGCCGGCGCGGCTCACCATGTCGTCCTGGTCGCGCGCGTCTTCCGCCACGACGCAATGCACGCCCCAGGCGACGGCGAGCCGGCGGCCGGCGGTGATGTTCGGCGTGATCGCCACGATCGGCGGCTTCGGCCGCTCGCGCGCCACGCGCACGGCGGTCGAGCCCGATGAGGTCCAGCAGATCAGGGCCGGCAGGTCCAGCGTCTCGGCGATCACGCGCGCGGCGTCCGCGATCGCATCGCCTACCGTCGATTCCGGGTCCGGCCGCTGCGCCGTGATCACCGAACGATAGGTCGGGTCGCGCTCGACCTCCTCGCCGATGCGGTTCATGGTCGAGACCGCCTCGACCGGGAATTTGCCGGCCGCCGATTCCGCCGACAGCATGATGGCATCGGCGCCTTCATAGACGGCGGTGGCGACGTCGGAGACTTCGGCGCGGGTCGGCACCGGCGACTGGATCATCGATTCCAGCATCTGGGTCGCGATCACCACCGGCTTGCCGGCGCGGCGCGCCATCCGCGTCATCTGCTTCTGCAGGCTCGGCACGCGCTCCAGCGGCAGCTCGACGCCGAGGTCGCCGCGCGCCACCATCAGCGCATCGGAGGCCTCGATGATGTCGGCGAGGCGGTCGATCGCCTGCGGCTTCTCGATCTTGGCCATGACGGCGGCGCGGCCGCGGATCATCTTCTTGGCCTCGATCACGTCGTCGGCACGCTGCACGAAGGACAGCGCGATCCAGTCGACGCCGGTGACCAGTGCCGCCTCGAGGTCGGCGCGGTCCTTGGGTGTCATCGCCGAGACCGGCAGGTCGGTGTCGGGCAGGCTGACGCCCTTGCGGTCGCTCATCTTGCCGCCGACCACGACGCGCGTCACCGCGTGCTCCTTGGAGGTCTCCTCCGCGATCAGCCGCACCTTTCCGTCGTCGAGCAGCAGCGCATGGCCGGGCCTGAGCGCGGCCAGGATCTCCGGATGCGGGAGGTGGACGCGCGTGGCATCGCCCGGCGCCTTGTCGGAATCCAGGGTAAAGGTCTGGCCGTTCTGGAGCTGGACGGCGCCTTCGGCGAAGGCGCCGAGCCTGAGCTTGGGGCCTTGGAGGTCGACCAGGATGCCGATCGGCCGGCCGTAGCTGCTCTCGACATTGCGGATCGTCGCCACCAGCTCCCGCATCTTGTCATGCGGGGTGTGGCTCATGTTGATGCGGAACAGATCGGCGCCAGCCTCGAACAGGCGGCGGATCATCGCGAGGTCTGAAGAGGCGGGTCCCAGGGTCGCGAGAATCTTGATACGGCGAAGACGCCTCATGGCTTATTTCCAGACGGGGGTGGCAGGCCGGGCGAGCCCGGGGGCGTAGCACCGGGCGGGCCATTGGGCAAACCCGGAACGCCGCCCGGGCCAACCGGTCCGGGCAGGCCAGGCACGCGCTGCTGCGCCGGCTGTTCGTTGGCGTCAGTGAGCTGCACCGTCCAGGCGCGCTGCTCGCCGGTATCGACCTCGAAATAGCCGGTGCGGTCATAGCCGCGTGCCAGGCAGTCCTCGGTGCCGCGGATGGTGAACTCCTTGTCGCGCGAGCACATGAAGGCCTGGCCCGACCATTCGCCGCCGCGGTCATAGTCGATGGCGTAGATGTAGTAATAACGGGCGACCAGCGTGCCCCGCAGCAGCGTCTCGCAGGAGCGGGACGAGATGTTCCACCAGCCCTCCGTGGTCCAGCCCTCGGCGTCCTTGTAGCCGAGCGCGATGCCGACCCGGCTCGAGGTGTTGTTGCAGAGGCGGAAGTCGGCCGAGGCCGGGCTGCTCCAGAGGCACAGCAGGACGACCGCCAGCACCGGGACCAACCGGGCGAGCAGGCGAAGCGGGGAGCGGGGAGATTCGGCAATCATTGTCGCGGAAGCTATACCAGATCATTGACGATTTGGCGTAGGGCCGGGGAACCGCCCCAAAGTGGCTCACCGCCCGTTTGCCGCCCGTTTGCGCCGCGATATGGCAAAATCTGTGACAGGACCCCACCTGATCCCGTAAGGGTGACCGCCATCGGGCCGGAGCTTTAAGGAATTCAGTTATGGCAATCGACGACAAAACCAGAACGGAGCTCGAGGCCGCCGCTTTCCGGCGCCTGGTCGACCATCTGCGGAGCCGGACGGACGTCCAGAACATCGATCTGATGAATCTGGCCGGCTTCTGCCGCAACTGCCTGTCCAACTGGCTCAAGGACGCCGCAGACGCGCAAGGGGTCGCCTTGAGCAAGGATGAGAGCCGGGAGGCCGTCTACGGCATGCCCTACGAGACCTGGAAGGCGAAGTACCAGGGCACGGCCACGCCCGAGCAGCTCGAGGCGATGAAGAAGGTCCATCCGCACGGGCATTGACTAATTTCGTCCCGTCATTCCGGGTTCGCCCTTCGGGCGCCCCGGAACGACGACGTCATCTCCTGTGGGCGCGCTGTGGACGAGCACGATGCTTGCTTGAACGCCGGGGGCGCCGACCCTAAGGGTCTACCCAGCACGCGCGGTGAGGGATGCCGGCGTCACCTCGTTTTGCCAGTTCCATTGGGAGTACCAAGATGGCCACCTCCGCCGCCGTCCGCGACGATGAGCCCGCGACGAAATTTGCCAAGGACCAGCTCAAATCCATCATCGAGCGCATCGAGCGGCTGGAGGAAGAGAAGAAGGCGATCTCCGACGACATCCGCGACGTTTATGCCGAGAGCAAGGGCAACGGCTATGACGTCAAGGCGCTGCGCACCATCGTGCGCCTGCGCAAGCAGGACCCCAACGAGCGCGCCGAGGCCGAGACCATCCTCGAGACCTACATGCAGGCGCTGGGGATGCTCTGAAGGCGACAGGACCGCGCCTCATCCGTAAGACTACCTCGCCGGGCCGCAATTTGCGGACGGCCTGCGCTTGGGTAAAATCCGCTGGTCTGCTAGAATGCTCGGTAAAGGGACCGAGCTATGGATGTGCCTGGACCAGAGCGCAGGCTCGCCGCGGTCCTCGCGGCTGACATGGTCGGCTTTAGTCGGCTCATGGAGGTCGACGAGGGTGGCACGCTCGCGCGTCTCAAGACCCACCGGATCGAACTCATCGATCCGGCGATTGCCAAAAACCACGGCCGCATCATCAAGACCACGGGCGACGGCCTGCTCGTCGAATTCCACAGCGTCGTCGACGCAGTGTCATGCGCTGCTGAAATTCAGAGCCGGATGGGGCGCCGCAACGCCGATGTCCCGCCGCCGCGATGGATACAATTCCGCATCGGTATCAATCTGGGCGACGTGATCGTCGACCAGAACGACATTTTCGGCGACGGTGTCAACGTCGCGGCACGGTTGGAGGCGCTGGCCGAGCCTGGAGGCATCTGCATCTCCAGCGCGGTGCGCGACCAGCTGGGCCAGCGTCTCGATGGTGTCGCATTCGAAGACATCGGCGAGCAGAACGTCAAGAACATCGCGCGTTCCATCCGCGTCTACCGGATTCGATTGGAGGATGGGCTGGCAAGCGCGCCAGCCGGCACGACGGGCGCCGCAAAGGCGACTGGCAAGTCGAAGAAGCCGTCCATCGCCGTGCTGCCCTTCGCCAATATGAGCGGCGATCCGGAGCAGGAGTTCTTTGCGGACGGTTTGACCGAGGACATCATCACGGAGCTTTCACGCTTCCACGACCTGCTGGTGATCTCGCGCAACTCGACCTTCGTGTACAAGGGAAAGTCGGTCAAGGTGCAGGATGTCGGCCGCGAATTCGGTGTCGACTACGTCATCGAGGGAAGCGTGCGAAAGGCCGGAGATCGCGTCCGCGTCACCGTGCAGCTGATCGATGCGGAGACCGACCGGCATATTTGGGCCGAGCGCTATGACGGCGAGCTTAAGGACATCTTCGCGATCCAGGACGAGATGACCCGGGCGATCGTCGCCACGCTGCCCGGCCGTGTCGAGGCGGCGACGCACGATCGGGCGAACCGCAAGCCGACGGACAACATGGCGGCCTATGAATGCGTGCTGGCCGCAAAGGTCTTGCACCATCGCTCCAATCGCGAAGACAATGCGCGGGCGCAACTTCTGCTCGACCGGGCGCTCGAACTCGACGCGAACTATGCGCACGCACACGCGTGGAAGGCGTGCGTTCTGGGCCAGACCTGGGTCTATAGCTGGTGCGCGGATCGCGACGCCACCTTCCAGCAGGTGGCCTCGGAGCTGGAGACCGCGCTGGTCCTCGACGACAATGACAGCGATGTCCACCGCATTCTCGCCGCACTCAATCTGAACCGCGACGACCATGATAAGGCCACTTACCATCAGGAGCGTGCGCTCGCGCTCAACCCGAACTATGACCTCGTGGTGGTGCAGCAGGGCGAACTGCTGACCTGGCTGGGGAGGCCGGAGGAAGGCATCGACTGGATCAAGAAGGCGATGCGGCTCAACCCGTATCATCCGGAACGATTCTGGAGCCATCTCGGGCGTGCCTATTACTGTGCCGAGAAATACGCCGAAGCCGCCGAAGCCTTCTCGAGGATCTCACGCCCCGATCATACCCATCATGCGTTCCTTGCCGGGATCTTCGCGCAGATGGGCAATGCAGTGGCTGCCGGCGCGCACGCGGCCGAAGTGCTCAAGCGTGAGCCGGCATTCTCGGTGGCCAATCATCTTGCGACCCAGCACTACAAGCGGCAGGTCGATCGTCAGCGCTATGAGGCAGGCCTTCTCCGGGCAGGCCTGCCGGCTTGATCCGGCGCACGGCGGAGACCGATTGCGAGATAAAAGCCGCAGACTTGTAGCCCGGATGAGCGTAGCGATATCCGGGAACGCAACGCGCGGCAGATTCCCGGATGTCGCTATGCTCATCCGGGCTACGAGACCGCGTTCGTGGAAATAGTATGGGCTATCAGCGCAGCGCCGCAGTACGCATGACGAAGGACGTCGTCTCGAGCTTCGCGGTCGCGCTGCCCGAGAAACTGTCGCAGGACAGGCCCGGCATCGGATCGTCGGTGAAGCCCATCGCGATCACCGTCTGCGGCTTGACGAAATAGCCGCGCAGCGCCGCCGTATCGAGCTCGCCCATCAGCGTGACCGACATCGCGCGGCTGGCGCTCGGCGACAGCATCACGATCTTGAGCCAGATGCTCTCGTTCTTGGCCGCGGACAGGCGGGTCGCGGTCGCGACCATGCCGTCGACGCTCTTGCCGACCACACTGTTGATCTCGGTGGCGGGCGCAGCGCTTCGCGCGCCGGGACGGGGAGAGCGCGGGATCGGCGCGGAGGCGGCGACGACATTGGCGCGATCGACCGGGGAGGCGGCAGGCGCGTAGGCCAGCGCCTGAAGAGTTGCGCTGGACACGCTCGCGGTGGGTTGCGGATCGGTCGCGGAGGCAAGCGCCTGGCGGGCCTTCAGCGCCGCGACCTGCGCCGGCGTCGCCTGCTGCGGCGTGGCGGGCGTATCCCAGAAGCCGCGGGCATTGATGATGTCGGCCGGGGTCTCAGGCTTGCCGGCGGCAGGCTTGTCAGCCACGGGTGCGGGCTTCGGCTTGGGCGGCGCGACGAGCTGCGCATCGGCCGAGGCGAGCTGGAGGGTGGCTGCGGCCTGCGGCTTGGCGCGCGGCGTCGGCACCGGATCGGCCGGCCTGGCTGCGGCGGCGACCACGGTCGGCGCGGACGACTTCGCGGCCGGGGCCGGCGCGCCCTCGTCATCCTCGTCGCTGCTGGCGGCGGCCGGAGCTGACTTGCTCTTGAACAGGGCGGCGAAGAAGTTCGGCTTGCTGGCGCCGTCATCGCCGCTGCCGCGACGCTCGATCTCGGCCTTGGCGAGCTCATAACCCTTCAGCGGCGTGCCGTCGGTCGGCAGATGCACCGTCTTTCCGTCCGGGAAGACGCGGGCGAGCTGGTCATGCGTCATCCGCGGCCAGTGCCGGATGCTGCCGGTGTCCAGATGCACGAAAGGCGAGCCCGAGGTCGGATAGAAGCCGACGCCGCCGCGCTGCAGGCGCAGGCCGGCGAAGCGGATCTGCTCCAGCGCCACGCCCGGAATGTAGAAGTCCATCGCATGTCCCAGCATGTGCTGGCTGAAGCGCGCCACGCCGGAGGAGCGGCGGCGGAGCATGGCGTTGGTGGCGGGGGAGCGGTAGGAGGAGATGATCTGGATCGGCTGCTTGCCGTCGACGTCGCGGTAGACTTCCCAGAGGATGTCGAAGAGGTGACGGTCCATGACCGTCTCGTCCTGGGTGCGCCAGTCGCGCAGGAAATGATTGAGTTGCTTCAGCGCGCCTTCGTCATAGCGCCCGTCGCGCTTGAAGGTGACGGTGAGGTCTTCGCCGGAATGGGTGTGGTGGAAGGTGAGCGTCTTGGTCTCGTTCAGCGCGGCGGCGTTGTGGACTGAACCTGCGGCAGCCAGCAGCAATACGGAAGCGAGGCCGATCCTGGATCCGACCTTCACTCCCGCATGGGACAACGACAGCACAGCAAATTGGCGTGCGAGACCAGTCAGCACGTATGAGCCCACCCAGTCGACGAGCGTTCAAAATGGACTCTCCCGCCAACCCCGTTAGCGCGCGAAAGAGGGTGAACGCTTTCTTAAAGCAAGAAGGTTAATTTGAGGTTGACCTTCCCGCCCCCAAACCAAGTCAGAATACAAACCTAAACGGTTGACTGTGGCGAAAAAACGCCCGCTGCCCGAGGGCAGGTTGGAGGATGGTTAACGTTGAGCGCCCCCATCCTGGGGATGGGAGCGCTGATTTCATTGTAGAATTTCAGGCGATGAGGCGCCGGGCGGGCCTCAGCGGGTGAACACCCGCTGCGGCCGGCGGCCGACCGGAGCCGGCGGCACGGTCGGGGTCGGGGCCCCGAACAGCCGCTCGAAGAAGTTCGGACCCGACGAGCCGAAGCCGCCATTGTTGGCCACCGCAACGCCCGAGGGCAGCGTCGTCGCCGGGCGCGAATAGCTCGGCTGCGAGTGCGCGACGATGTTCTCGAGGTCCTTGCCGCGGCCGTTCTTCAGGATGTTGAGCATGGTCGCGTCGCGGCCATAGACGTCCTTGCGGAATTGCAGCTTGCCGGCATCGTCCACGAACGCGGTCTGGTAGGTGATGTTGACCGGGATCGGCGTCGGGAATTTCAGGTCGATCTCGCTCTTGCCGTACATGCTGCGCACGCGCTCCGGCGTGTACTTCTCGTTCGGCATGGTGATGTTGAGCAGCACGGAGGCGTACTGGTCCGGGTTCTGCACGCGCATGCAGCCATGGCTGAAGGCGCGGTCTTCCCTGGCGAACAGGTTCTTGTCCGGCGTGTCGTGCTGATAGACCAGGAACTTGTTCGGGAAGTTGAAGCGGATGCGGCCGAGCGCGTTGGCTTCACCCGGCGGCTGCGAGATGTGCACCGAGCCGTCGCGGTTCTGCTCGAGCTTCAGGCCCATGCGCTGGAGCACGGTCGGGTCCTGCTGAAGCGCCGGCAGATATTCGTTGTAGACGATCGACGGCGGCACGTTCCAGGTCGGGTTGACCGTGATGTACTTCATCGTCTCGGTCAGCAGCGGGGTGGCGTGCTGGCCCGGCTTGCCGGTGACGACGCGGGTGGTCCAGACCGGCTGGCCGCGCTGCATCACCTTCAGCGTGTAATCGGGAATGTTCAGGATGACATAGGCATCGCCCAGCGAGGGCACGCCGAGGTCGCGCGGCAGCCAGCGCCAGCGCTCCATGTTCACCAGCACGGTGTCGATCTGCTTGTCGCGCTTGGGGGTGTTGAGCGCCTTGACCGTCTTGTCGTCGAGGATGCCGGTCGGCTTCATCTCGGCGCCGTTCTGGAATTTGCGCACGGCCTCGGCGACCGTCGCGTCATAGCGGGTGTCGCTGGCGTTCTCGGTGATGCCGAGCTTGGCGCGCAGCTGCGGCACGCGCGGATCGTCGACGACGATCTCAGCCTGCTTCTTGCCGGCGGGGGTGTATTTCAGCGCCGGACCGTCGGCGATCTCGATCACCGGGCCGCCGCCCTGGCCGCGCAGTTCCGCGAGCTTGGCCTTCAGCTCCCTGTAGAGCTTCTGCGGCGGGTTGTAGCTGTCGAGTGCCGCGGAAGCATCCGTCGCGGTCGTGACCTTGGTCAGCACCTCGCTCGGATCGGTGGGATGCTCGGGATAGAGGATGTCGGCGCTGACCTGCGACCAATGCATGCGGCCGCTCTGCGCCTGGCGCGCATAGTCGAACATGCTGGCGGTCAGCTTCAGCTCGGCGTCGGCGAGCGCATCGGGCGTCGTGGCGGCGGCGAAATCCGGCACCGGATAGTCGGCGGGATTGAGACCGTCGGAGGCGGCATCCTTGAGCCGTGCGATTACGCCCTTGGCAGCACTGGTCAGGCTGCCGCCTTGCGTCCAGACCGGCGCGAAATCGCGTGCGCCGTAGAACTTCTCGATCGCCGCACGCTCGTTCTTGCGGTCGAAATGGCGCGAGGTCTTGGCGCCGATGATATCCTTGAGCTTGTCGGCGACCGGCTGGTCGGCGGCGGGAACGTTGCTGGCGGCCTTGACCGGCTCGGCGGCCGGAGCCGCCGCAGTGGCAGGTGCTGCGGGCGCGGCCGGCGCCGTCGCAGTGTCGGCCTTGGCGGGCTCGGTCTTTGCAGGTTCTGTCTTGGCCGTCTCGCTCTTCGGCGCCTCGGGGGCGGGCGTGGTGGCGACGTCGGACGGCTTGGTCTCGACCTTGTCCGGCGCGGGCGCGGCGTCCGCCTTGGCCGGCTCCTTGACAGTTTCCTTCACAGTTTCCTTGGCAGTTTCCTTCGCCGGATCCTGCACCGTGGCGGTGGTGTCGAGCTTGATGTCGGCTGCGGTCGGGGGCGAGACGTTGGCAGGCTCGGGGCGCGGGATCGCTGCGTCGATCGCGAGCTCGGCAGCGCTGCTGCGCGCCTGATCCTGCGCCAGCGCTGAGCTGGCCGACACCGTGAGGAAGGTTGCCGCGACCGTCATCAAGACACGGTCAAAGCCTGCACGGTGGTTCAAACAGTCACGCATTGTGTCACACCCCTCGGGTGAACTGCCCCTCGTGGGACAGCTTTGTTATCGCCTAATTGAGCTTCGGCTAATCGCGCCGGCCTCTCGAAAGTCGCACGCCTGCACGCAACGATTCCTACGCCAGACGATATACAGGCCCCGATTTTGCAGCCAGCGCTACCGGGGACAACTCACGACAAACTGACTTCAAGGGAGCCTCTTGGCAACGGATTGTGCGCTTGCGGCACGCGCTTTTCCCTCTGTCTGTCACTTCCAAGTCACGGTTCAAGTCGCAGTCAATTTTGCCGTCATGCGAACGGCTTACGGCCGCGTCCCAGTCTCGCGCGAACCTCCGTTCGCATCAGGCTCAGTGCGTCTCCTCGCCGCTTTTCCCGCCATGGCCGGGAACCCCGGCTTCGTCGAGTTTCCGGTAGAGGGTGGACCGGCCGATTTTGAGGCGGCGGGCGACTTCCGACATCTGTCCGCGATAATGCGAGATCGCAAAGCGGATGATCTCGTTCTCCATGTCCTCCAGCGGGCGGACGTCGCCGGTCGCCGTCAGCATCGACAAGCTTCCCGCCAGGGGCAGCGGCGCAATCGGTATTTCGCTACCCGATACCAGCGAAGGCGCCGCGATCGGCTCCAGCATCAGCGGTGCGGTCGGGATGTCCGTTGCGGCATGCGGCTGGGCGGTGAGCAGGGGGAAGTCGGCGAGGCCGAGCTGGTCGCCGTCGCTCATCACCACGGCGCGGTAGACCGCGTTCTCGAGCTGTCGAATGTTGCCGGGCCAGTCGAGCTGGGCGAGGTGCGCCATGGCCTCGCCGCTGATGCCGGTGATGGGGCGGTTCTCCTCGGCGGCAAAGCGCGCGAGGAAATGCCGGAGCAGATGCGGAATGTCCTCGCGCCGGGCGCGGAGCGAGGGGATCGTCAGCGGCAGCACATGGAGGCGGTAGAACAGGTCTTCCCGGAAGTGGCCCTGCTTCACCCGCTCCAGCAGCTTGCGGTTGGTGGCGGAGACGATGCGGACGTCGACCTTGACGGGCTTGCGGCCGCCGACCGCCTCGACCGCGCCTTCCTGCAGCGCGCGCAGCAGCTTGACCTGCGCGGTCAGCGGCAGCTCACTGACCTCGTCGAGGAACAGCGTGCCGCCGTGGGCCTCGACGAACTTGCCGGTGTGGCGTTCGGTGGCGCCGGTGAAGGCACCCTTCTCGTGACCGAACAGGATGGACTCGACGAGGTTGTCGGGGATCGCGCCGCAATTGACCGCGACGAAGGGCTTTGCCTTGCGCTCGCCGCTGCCATGGATGGCGCGCGCGAACATCTCCTTGCCGACGCCGGACTCGCCTTCGATCAACACGGGGATCGAGGAATTCGCCGCCTTCTGCGCCGCGCGCATGACGGGTGCCATCGCCTCGGCACGGGTGATGATGTCGGAGAAGGTCAGCCGGCCCTCGCGGCTGTGACGGATGCGCTGCAATTCGCCTTTGAGCGCGGAGGTGTTGAGCGCGTTGCGCAAGCTGACCTGGAGCCGCTCCATGCCGACCGGCTTGACCACGAAATCGGCGGCGCCTGCGCGCATCGCCGAGATCACATTGTCAATGCCGCCATGGGCGGTCTGCACGATGACTGGCACGGAGAGGCCCGCTTCGCGGATTTTCGCCAGCACGCCCATGCCGTCGAGGCCGGGCATCACGAGATCGAGGATGACGCCGTCGATGGCAGGCGCGTCGGGCGCGGTGAGGGTGGCGATCGCGGCGTCGCCGGACTCCACGACGATCGTTTCATAGCCGCATTTCTGCACCATGTTCTCGACCAGCCGGCGGGCTACAGCGTCGTCGTCGGCGATCAAAATACTGGCAGCCATGGTGTTCCCCGCACGCTACAACTATCTGTCTCGAATCGGGGCACTCTGGCCGAAGCCGATTAACGCACTCTTAAACCTTGATGCCCCCGCCCGCCGCCGCGCTTGTTGAACACAGGTTTCCCACACAATGAATTCGCGCTCCAAGTCTGCCTTGAACAAGCCCGCTCTCAAAAAGCCCGCTCTCCGCAAGTCAGCTACCAAGACATCCGTCGCCAAGAAATCCGCCAAGGCAAAGCCCTCCAAAACCTCACTCGCAAAGCCCGCCAGCAAGACCGGCAAGCTTCCGGAGTGGAACCTCGCCGATCTCTATTCCGGGATCGATGCGCCGGAAGTGGCGCGCGATCTCGAGAAGATGGATGCCGATTGCGTCGCGTTCGAGACCGACTACAAGGGCAAGCTCGCGACAGGGACAGCAAACGAAGATGGCGGAAAATGGCTCGCTGAGGCCGTGCGACGCTATGAGGCGATCGACGATCTCGCCGGCCGTCTCGGCTCCTATGCCGGTCTTGTCCATGCCGGCGACAGCGTTGATCCCAAGATTTCAAAGTTTTACGGCGATGTGTCCGAACGCCTGACGGCGGCGTCCACGCACCTTCTGTTCTTCGCGCTCGAGCTCAACCGTATCGATGACGATATTTTGACCCGCGCGATGCAGGCCCCGGAGCTGGCGTATTACCGTCCGTGGATCGAGGATCTGCGCAAGGAGAAGCCGTACCAGCTCGACGACAAGCTCGAGCAGCTCTTCCTGGAGAAGGCGCAGACCGGCTATTCCGCCTTCAACCGCCTGTTCGACCAGACCATCTCCAGCCTGCGCTTCAAGGTCGGGGCCAAGGAGCTCGCGATCGAGCCGACGCTCAACCTGCTGCAGGACCGCGACGGCTCAAAGCGCAAGAGCGCGGCGGAGGCGCTGGCGAAGACCTTCAAGGCCAATGAGCGCACCTTCGCGCTGATCACCAACACGCTCGCCAAGGACAAGGACATCTCCGATCGCTGGCGCGGTTTCAAGGACGTCGCGGATTCCCGCCATCTGAACAACCGCGTCGAGCGCGAGGTGGTGGATGCGCTGGTCGCCTCGGTCCGCGCCGCCTATCCAAAGCTGTCGCATCGCTATTACGCGCTGAAGGCAAAGTGGTTCGGCAAGAAGCGCCTGGCCTATTGGGATCGCAACGCGCCGCTGCCGTTCGCGGCGACCGACGTCATCGGCTGGCCCGATGCGCGCAACATGGTGCTGACGGCCTATCGGGGCTTCTCGCCTGAGATGGCCGACATCGCCGAGCGCTTCTTCACCGATCGCTGGATCGATGCGCCGGTGCGTCCGGGCAAGGTGCCGGGCGCGTTCTCGCATCCGACCACGCCGTCGGCGCACCCCTACGTGCTGATGAACTACCAGGGCAAGCCGCGCGACGTGATGACGCTCGCCCATGAGCTCGGCCATGGCGTGCATCAGGTGCTGGCGGCGAAGAACGGCGCGCTGATGGCGCCGACGCCGCTGACGCTGGCGGAGACCGCGAGCGTGTTCGGCGAGATGCTCACCTTCAAGCGGCTGCTTGCCCAGACCAAAAACGCAAGACAGCGCCAGGCGCTGCTCGCCGGCAAGGTCGAGGACATGATCAACACCGTGGTGCGGCAGATCGCGTTCTATTCCTTTGAGCGCGCGGTCCACACCGAGCGCAAGAACGGCGAGCTCACCGCGACGCGGCTCGGCGAGATCTGGCTGTCGGTGCAGGGCGAGAGCCTGGGGCCGGCGATCGAGATCAAGTCGGGCTACGAGAACTACTGGATGTACATCCCGCACTTCATCCATTCGCCGTTCTACGTCTACGCCTATGCCTTCGGCGATTGCCTCGTGAACTCGCTCTACGCCGTCTACGAGAACGCGGCCGAAGGCTTTGCCGAGCGCTATCTCGACATGCTCGCCGCCGGCGGCACCAAGCACTATTCCGAACTGCTGCGGCCGTTCGGGTTAGATGCCAAGGATCCCAAATTCTGGGATGGCGGCCTCTCGGTCATCGCCGGCATGATCGACGAGCTGGAGGCGATGGGCTGAGGCGGCGGGCGCCCTTGCGGCACGTAAAACATCTGTTGAACCAGGTCTTCGGCGATGTTATACATATGTATAACGCGCTGGAGCCAAGGGCCATGAAAATTGAGATCAAGAAGATCGGCAATTCAGACGGACTGCTGCTGCCGCGCGAATTGATGCAGCGGCTCGATCTCAAGCGCGGGCAGCAACTGCATATCGTGGAATTGCCCGGCGGTGGCTTCCAGGCGCTGCCCTACGATCCCGACTTCGAGCGGACGATGGAAATCGCCGACGAAGTGATGGACAAGTATCGCGACACGCTCGCGGCGCTTGCGAAATAATCGGCCATGCAATGAGCGATCCTCAGGAGCCGCTCTGGATCACTTACGAGCAGGCCGTCGCCATTCACAGTCGGCAACTCCGACGCTTCGGAGGCGCGCCTGGACTGCGTGACGCAGGCATGTTGCGGTCGGCGCTCGATCGCCCGATCAACAAATGGCGCTACGAGCAGGCGCCGTTGGACGAACTTGCCGCAGCCAATGCATTCGGGCTCGCGAAGAACCATGCATTTGTCGATGGAAACAAGCGCATTGCCTTCTTGGCGATGATGATCTTTCTGCACAAGAATGGTGTGGCGTTCAGTCCCGATCCGGCGGAAGCGACAACCATCATGCTCTCTCTCGCCGCCGGCGAAGTCAGCGAGCAGAGTCTCACGCGCTGGATCCGCGACAATCGGAATTCCAAATGACCCGATTTGCGGGAAAACCGCGCCTGCCTGCCGTTGCCCTGCCCGAAAGATTAAGGTATCCCAGCCCGAGAATTCGACTTTCGACTGGGGACAATCCATGGCTGACCATAGCGAAGTGGCGTACACCACTGCCGACGGCAACGACTACGTTGCCCACGAGCAGACCTATGAGGGCTTCATCAAGCTGGTGAAGTACGGCACGGCCTCGGTCGCGCTCATCGTGATCCTGATGGCGATCTTCCTCACCTGATCCATCGCCTGGTGCACCGCCAGCGTCGTCGGTGCTCATAAAATTTGCATTCAAGCCGGTACCAAAACCGGTATCCAACGTTGCGGGAGTGACGCTAAGTTTGCGTGCGCGCTTTTTCCCGCGCCGCCGGAGGGACTATGAAGATCGCCGTTGCCAAGGAAATCGATCCGTCGGAGCCGCGTGTCGCCGCTTCGCCTGATACGGTGAAGAAATTCAAGGCGCTGGGCGCCGAAATCGCCGTGGAGCCGGGCGCCGGCATCAAGTCGGGCCTGCCGGATTCCGAATTCACCGCCGTGGGTGCCACCGTCAGCGCTGACGCGCTCAAGGACGCCGACATCATCATCAAGGTGAAGCGCCCCGAGGCCTCCGAGCTTGCGCAGTACAAGCGCGGCGCGCTCGTCATCGCCATCATGGACCCCTACGGCAACGAGGCCGCGCTGAAGACGATGGCTGATGCCGGCGTCGCCGCTTTCGCGATGGAACTGATGCCGCGCATCACCCGCGCGCAGGTGATGGACGTGCTGTCCTCGCAGGCCAACCTCGCCGGCTACCGCGCCGTGATCGAGGGCGCCGAGGCCTTCGGCCGCGCCTTTCCGATGATGATGACCGCGGCCGGAACCGTGCCTGCCGCCAAGGTGTTCGTGATGGGCGTCGGCGTCGCCGGCCTGCAGGCGATCGCGACCGCGCGCCGTCTCGGCGCGGTGGTGACCGCGACCGACGTCCGGCCCGCGACGAAGGAGCAGGTGGAATCGCTCGGTGCGAAATTCCTCGCCGTCGAGGACGAGGAGTTCAAGAACGCGCAGACCGCCGGCGGCTACGCCAAGGAAATGTCCAGGGAATACCAGGCCAAGCAGGCCGCGCTCACCGCCGAGCACATCAAGAAGCAGGACATCGTCATCACCACCGCGCTGATTCCGGGCCGGCCGGCGCCCAAGCTCGTGTCCGGCGAGATGGTCAAGTCGATGAAGCCCGGCTCGGTGCTGGTCGATCTCGCCGTCGAGCGCGGCGGCAATGTCGAAGGCGCCAAGGCCGGCGAGGTCGTCGACCTCGATGGCATCAAGATCGTCGGCTACACCAACGTCGCCGGCCGCGTCGCGGCCTCTGCCTCCAGCCTCTATGCGCGCAATCTGTTCTCCTTCATCGAGACCATGGTCGACAAGAAGGAGAAGAAGCTCGCCGTGAACTGGGATGACGAGCTGGTCAAGGCCACTGCGCTGACCAAGGATGGCGCCGTCATTCACCCGAACTTCCAGCCGAAAGCGTAAGGAGAGATCGCCATGGAGCATGCTGCACAGGTCGTCGACCCCTTCATCTTCCGGCTGTCGATCTTCGTTCTCGCCGTCTTCGTCGGCTATTTCGTGGTGTGGTCGGTGACCCCGGCGCTGCACACGCCGCTGATGAGCGTGACTAACGCGATCTCCTCGGTGATCGTGGTCGGTGCGCTGCTTGCCGGCGGCGTCGCCAATGTTTCGAGCGGCTCGGGCTGGGCGCGCGCCTTCGGCTTCGTTGCGCTGATCTTTGCCTGCATCAACATCTTCGGCGGCTTCCTTGTCACCCAGCGCATGCTGGCGATGTACAAGAAGAAGTCGAAGTAAGCGGCCACCTCGGGCTGATGGGATCAATGGGGACCTGAGATGAGCGCCAACCTCTCTGCATTTCTGTATCTCGTGGCGGGAGTGCTGTTCATCCTGTCGCTGCGCGGGCTGTCGAGCCCGGCTTCGTCGCGCCAGGGCAATTTGTTCGGCATGATCGGCATGGCGATCGCGGTCGCCACCACGCTTGCCAATCATCCGCCGGCAGACGGTCTGGCCTGGGTGCTGGTGATTGTCGGCATCGCGATCGGCGCTGCGATCGGCGCGGTGATTGCGCGGCGCGTGCCGATGACGTCGATGCCGGAGCTCGTCGCGGCCTTCCACTCGCTGGTCGGCATGGCCGCGGTGCTGGTCGCCGCCGGTGCGTTCTATGCGCCCGAGGCTTTCGACATCGGTACGCCCGGCAATATCCACACCCAGAGCCTGGTCGAAATGTCGCTCGGCGTCGCCATCGGCGCGCTGACCTTCACCGGCTCGGTGATCGCATTCCTGAAGCTGTCGGCGCGGATGAGCGGCGCTCCGATCATCCTGCCGGCCCGCCACGTGATCAACGTCGTGCTCGCGGTGGCGCTGGTCGCCTGCATCGTCGGCCTCGTCATCACCGGCAGCCCCGTGTTCTTCTGGCTGAACGTGATCCTGGCGCTGCTGCTCGGCGTCCTCATGATCATCCCGATCGGCGGCGCCGACATGCCGGTCGTGATCTCGATGCTGAACTCCTATTCGGGGTGGGCCGCGGCCGGCATCGGCTTCACGTTGGGTAACTCGGCGCTGATCATCACCGGCGCGCTGGTCGGCTCGTCCGGTGCGATCCTGTCCTACATCATGTGCCACGCGATGAACCGGTCCTTCATCTCGGTCATCCTCGGTGGCTTCGGCGGCGAGACCGCCGCAGCCGGCGGCGGTACGGGCGAGCAGAAGCCCGCCAAGCTCGGCTCGGCGGACGATGCCGCCTTCATCATGAAGAACGCCTCCAAGGTCATCATCGTGCCCGGCTACGGCATGGCGGTGGCGCAGGCCCAGCACGCGCTGCGCGAGATGGCCGACATCCTGAAGAAGGAAGGCGTCGAGGTGAAATACGCCATTCACCCGGTCGCGGGCCGCATGCCCGGCCACATGAACGTCCTGCTGGCCGAAGCCAACGTGCCCTACGACGAGGTGTTCGAGCTCGAGGACATCAACTCCGAATTCGCGCAGGCCGACATCGCCTTCGTGATCGGCGCCAACGACGTCACCAACCCGGCGGCCGAAGAGGACAAGACCTCGCCGATCTACGGCATGCCGGTGCTCCAGGTCTGGAAGGCCGGAACGGTGATGTTCATCAAGCGGTCGCTGGCGTCGGGTTACGCGGGCATCGACAACCCGCTGTTCTACCGGGACAACACCATGATGCTGCTCGGCGACGCCAAGAAGGTCACCGAGAACATCGTCAAGGCGATGTAACGCGGGAGGGACCGTGGCCATCAACAAGGATTGGCACCGGTCCCATCGCATGCCGCCCAAGGCGACGCGCGAGCGGCGCATCGCCTGGCACGCCGCCCACAAGGCGGCGTGCGGCTGTCGCGACGTTCCGGCGAGTCTGCGGCCCGACGTCATGAAATTGCTGCGGAGCAGTCGCAAGCCCTGAGGTGGAGACCGGCCGCCTCATCATGACCATCGTCAAGTGGATCGCAATTCTGCTCGTGACCGTCTATCTTGTCGGTCTCGTCGTGCTGTATGTCCGCCAGCGCGAGATGCTGTTTCCGATCCCGCCGGTCGGCCGCACCGCACCCGATGCCGCTGGCATTCCCGAGGCGGAAGAGCATGTCCTGACCACGTCGGATGGTGAGAAGGTCATTGTCTGGCACGTGCCGGCCAAGCCGGGCCGTCCGGTCATCCTCTATTTCCCGGGGAACGGCGATTTTCTTGCGGGCGGCGTCAGCCGCTTCAAGGCGATGACCGCGGATGGGACCGGCCTCGTGGCGCTGTCCTATCGCGGCTATGCCGGCTCGAGCGGGGCGCCGAGCGAGGAGGGGCTGTTGCGCGATGCCGCTGCCGCCTACGCCTTCACCACTGCCCGCTATGCCGCCGAGCGAATCGTTGCCTGGGGCTTTTCGCTCGGGACGGGCGTCGCGGTTGCCATCGCGTCCGAACATCCCGTCGGCAAATTGATCCTGGAGGCGCCGTACACCTCGACGGTCGATGTCGCTGCCGCGGCGTTCCGCTTCGTTCCGGTCCGCCTCCTGATGCGCGATCAGTTTCGCTCCGACGAGCGGATCGCGCGCGTCACGGTGCCGCTATTGGTGATGCATGGCACCAATGACCTTGCCATTTCGCTCGTGTTCGGAGAGCGTCTGTGCGCGCTCGCGCATGAACCGAAGCAGTTCGTTCGCTTTGCGGGCGGCGGACACGACAACCTCGATGCGTTCGGCGCGATCGAGACAGCGAGGCGCTTCATTGAATCCTGAGCGACTCGTCACGCGGCTCCGGGGCGTATGCTTCGCCGCCATCCTCACTTTGTTGCCGCAGCAGGCATGGGCCGCGACCGAGCTCGACGGTGCGGCGATGCGCTGGCCCTATGCGCTGCCCTTTGCCGGCCTGTTGTTGTCGATCGCGCTCGGACCGCTGCTGTTTCCGAAGATCTGGCACCATCATTACGGCAAGATCGCCGCGGCTTGGTCGCTGCTGGCGCTCGTCTCGCTCGCCATCTTTGCCGGAACCATGGCGGCACTGGCGACGCTGGTCCATGCTCTGCTTGCCGAATATCTCGGCTTCATCGTGCTGCTGTTCTCGCTCTACGTCGTGGCCGGCGGCATTCTCATCACTGGCGACATCAAGGCCACGCCGGCGACCAATGTCGGCATCCTCGCACTCGGCACGTTGGGGGCGAGCATTGTCGGCACCACCGGAGCCGCGATGATCCTGATCCGCCCCCTGATCCGCGCCAACCGGCCGCGGCGCCACAACGCTCATGTCGTCATCTTCTTCATCATCCTGGTCGCCAATGTCGGCGGCGCGCTGAGCCCGCTTGGCGATCCCCCGCTGTTCGTAGGCTTCCTGCACGGCGTCGACTTCTTCTGGACCACGCGGAACATCTGGCTGCAGACGGTGATCGTTGCCGGACTGCTGCTCGTCATTTTCGCCGCCGTCGACGTCTGGCGTTTCAGGAGCGAGCCGGTGCTCAGCGACGCGGGTCCTGCGGAGCCGGTGCGGATCCGCGGCCTCGTCAATCTGGTGCTGATCGCAGCCATCGTCGCCAGCCTGCTGGTGTCGGCGATGTGGAAGCCCGGCATCGCCTTCGACGTTCTCGGAACGAAGCTGGAGCTGGAAGACGCCGCCCGCAACGTGGCGCTGCTGGCGATTGCGGCGCTGTCGGTGTGGCTGACGCCGGACGAGCACCGGCAGGCCAACGGTTTCACCTGGGAGCCGATCCGCGAGGTCGCAAAGCTGTTCGCGGCCATCTTCGTCGCCATCATTCCGGTCATTGCCATGCTCAATGCCGGCCATCACGGCGCCTTCGCCTGGCTGTTGTCGGCCGTGACGGCGCCGGACGGCGCGCCGCGCGAGGTCGCCTATTTCTGGTGCACCGGCCTGATGTCGGCGTTCCTCGACAATGCGCCGACCTATCTGTTGTTCTTCGAGCTGGCGGGCGGGGACCCGCAAGTGCTGATGCATGCCTTGTCCGGCACGCTCGCCTCCATCTCCATGGGCGCGGTCTACATGGGCGCGCTCACCTATATCGGCAATGCGCCGAACTTCATGGTCAGCAGCATCGCCAATGAGAACGGCATCGAGATGCCGAGCTTCTTCGGCTATCTCCTGCGCGCCGGCGCCGTGCTGATCCCGCTGTTCCTGCTGCTGACCTTGCTGCCGATCGCGCCGATCCTGCACTTGCATTGAATCTCGCGCCTGATTTGATACTGCTCACTCGAGCAAATGGAAGCGGTTGATGAGCGCGCATAGTCCGATGCCCCGGTCGGCCTGGATCTTCCCGGCGCTGGCCGTGCTGTTGTTCGCAGCCGTGAGTGTGACGGATTACGTCTTCACGCTGTCGCTGGCCGGGCTCGTCTTCGCCATCGTCCTGCTGGTCATCCTATTCGGCACGGTGTTCGCCGCCGTCCACCATGCCGAGGTGATCGCCGAACGGGTCGGCGAGCCCTATGGCACGCTGGTGCTGACGCTCTCGGTGACCATCATCGAGGTGGCGCTGATCACCACGATCATGCTGGGCGACAAGCCGGCGCCGGAACTGGCGCGCGACACGGTGTTCGCGGTGGTCATGATCGTCTGCAACGGCCTCGTCGGGCTCTGCATCTTCATCGGCGGCCTGCGCTATCGCGAGCAGGGCTTTCAGCTCTCCGGCGCCAACGTCTATCTCAGCGTCCTGTTCGCGCTCGCGACCATCACGCTGATCATGCCGAACTACACGACCACCACGCCGGGACCGGTCTATTCGACCGTCCAGCTCGGCTTCGTCGATGTGGTTACGCTCGCGCTTTACGCGGTGTTCCTCTACACCCAGACCGTCCTGCACAAGGATTACTTCGTTCATGAACGGGCCGAGGGCGAGGGCGGGGCGGTGCACCTGTCGGTCGGAGCGCTCGCGCTCACCGTGGCGCTGCTCCTGGTCTCGCTGCTGGCGGTCGTGCTGCTGGCCAAGAAGTTCTCGCTGGTGGTCGATGCCGTGGGCGCCAGGATCGGCGCGCCACCGGCCTTCGCCGGCCTTCTGGTCGCGCTGCTGATCCTGATGCCGGAGGGTGTCGCGGCCATTGCGGCCGCCCGCAAGAACGACCTCCAGAAGAGCATCAATCTCGCCCTCGGGTCCTCGCTGGCGACCATCGGCCTGACCATCCCCGCGGTCGGCGTCGCCACCTACGCGCTCGACAAGGAGCTTGAGCTCGGCCTCAGCGCCCAGGGCAGCGTCCTTTTGCTGCTGACCTTCTTCCTGAGCATGCTGACCTTCGGCACGGGCAGGACCAATGTCCTGTTCGGCCTGGTCCATATGGTGGTATTTGCCGTCTACGTGTTCATGGTTTTCGTGCCGTAGAAGGAACTCCCGATGCTTGCCGCCAAGTCTGACGTCCAGATCGACAACGAACAGGTCCGGGTGACCGAGTGGCGGCTCGCCCCGGGCAGCGCGACCGGGCACCACACCCACGGGATGGACTATGTGATTGTTCCCGTCGTCGCCGGCGAAATGACCATCGTGGCGCCCGGGGGCGAGCGTTCCAAGGCGCAGCTTGCGGCCGGGAAATCCTACTTCCGCAAGGCCGGCGTCCAACACGACGTACTTAACGAAACCTCAACTGAGATCGTGTTCCTTGAGATCGAGCTGAAGGCGTAGGGTTACCCTTTGCCATCGATCCGTCGCAGTTGATCCCTTACAATTGCCCCAAAGTTCCCGCATCTGGTCGCGCGGGGAGTGGCCGAGAAATGCTGAAATACCTCGCTAAAATCTCGATGGATATTTTCCCCTCGGTGCTCGCGACGATCATCGGGGCCTACATCGTTAACCACTACATCAACGCCAAGCCGGCGGCCGACACCCCTACGGCGGTGGTAGCACCTGCCGAGGCCGGCAAGGACGCCAAGCCGACGGACACCGCCAAGCTTCCCGCGCCCAACGTCAAGGCCAAGGGCGTCTCCGAGAAGAGCGTGACGGACAAGGCTGCGGCCGAGAAGCCCGCCGACAAGCCTGAGACCAAGGCTGCGGACGTCGCTCCCGCGGACACCGCCTCGCACGGCCGCCCCCCGGCGCGCGAGAAGGCAGCCGCGAAGTCGACCCCGGCCGCCACCGCTCCGGTGGTGGAGGCTAACTCCGCGCCGGCCGCTGCATCCGCGGCTGCGACCCCCGACGCCAACGATCTGGCGCGGGCCGCCATTGAGCGTCTTCGCAAATCGCCTGAGGGCAAAGCTGCCGAAGCCAAGGCTGCCGAGACCAGGCCGGTCGAACGGACTCCCGAGCCCGCGGTGCGCGAAGCCACCCGCGTCCCCGAGGCCCCGCGTGTCGTCACGACGGAGCCGTCCGCGGTCCGTCCGTTGCCGCCGCCGATCACGGTGTCCACGCCCTCACCCGAGGCGTATGGCAATGCCGGTTCGCCGCCGTCCTACACGGCCTCGGTCGGCATCGACGATCCGAATCGGATCACGCCGCCGGCTGACATTCCCGTGCCGGTGATCGCGCCGCCGCTCGACCTGCGTGCCGATGCCGGTGGGGCCATGCCTCGGCCGAAGAAGACCAACGTCGCGGACGAGATGCTGTCGGGCATGAAGTCGATGTTCCACTCCGTCCTGCCCAAGAGCTCCACCCCCGACTAAGGCGCTGGCTTAGGGCGTTTTCAGCCGCCGACGCGGGTGAGGCCGCTGCGGGCGGCATCGTCGCGTGGACGAAGGGCAACCGCCTTGTTGTAGGATGCCGCCGCCTTGGCCCTGTCGCCGAGCCGCTCATAAGCCTGCCCGCGCGCGGTCCAGACCTGGGCGTTGTGCGGGTCGGCCTCGGAGGCTTCATCCAGGTCGGCCGCGGCTTCCTTGAGCTTGCCGAGCGCGAGATAGCTGGTGGCGCGGCCGAGCAGCGGCTCGGCCTTTTGCGGGTTGAGCCCGCTCGCCGCGCTGAAATCGGCAACGGCGAAATCGTGCTGGTTATTGCCCTGGTAGATCAGCGCGCGGCCATAGAGCGCCTGCGCATTGTAGGGATCGAGCCCGACGGCGCGATTGAACTCGTCGAGCGCTGCTGCCGTCTCGCCTGACTTGGCGAGGGACTGGGCCTTTGCGGTGTGGGCCTGGGCCTCGGTGACGTTGCCGGCGCTGACCGCGCTCTCGGCAGTTGGCGCCGCCTTCGGTGCCTCCTGCGGCTTCTCCTTCTCCGGCATCAGCGATCCCAGATCGAAGGAGCAGCCGCACAGTGCGATCCCCGTCAAGGCCAGCGCGAGCGGCTGCTGCCAGGTTCGGCGTCGTCGCGCCAAGCCGCGCTCGGGGAAAGGGGAGGCCATCTACGGGTTCGCTCGCGCTGGTGCCGCACCGGTAAGTGCCCCGTCCCAGAAAAGGCACCGCTCACAAACAATAACGCGGGCCAAGGGCCCGCGTCATCGAAAACTGAGGTCTCAAAGCTTCGGCAAATCAGCGCGGTCCGCGCGGACCTGCACCCGGGCCGCCACGACCACCACGCTCGCCACCGGGGCCGGCGCCGAACACCGGCTTCGGCTTCATCGGCAGCAGGCCTTCGCGCTGCAGCTTCTTGCGGGCCAGCTTGCGCGCGCGGCGCACGGCCTCGGCCTTTTCGCGGGCCTTCTTCTCGGAGGGCTTTTCGTAGTGACCGCGGAGCTTCATCTCGCGGAAAATCCCCTCGCGCTGCATCTTCTTCTTCAGCGCCTTGAGGGCTTGATCGACGTTGTTATCGCGAACGAGAACCTGCACGCGGCATCCTCTTCAGTGGATCGGATTTGAATTCTGGTAAGTCAAAGGGGATGGCGAAACGCGCAAGCCCTTAACCTTGAGCGCGCGGATGTATCAGACAAAACCCGGGATGTCCACCGGCCAAGCGGGTTTTCGGGCCAAGTTCGGCCATTAAATGCGGCGAAAATACCTTTGTGCGGCCCCGATTTGGGAGATTTGGCGCCCTTAGCGGGGCCGCGACCGGAGCTTTGTTCCGGAATCTTTGAAATGAGGGGACGACAATGGATATGAAAAAATATGCTGCCGAGGCTATCGGCACCTTCTGGCTCACATTCGCAGGTTGTGGCAGCGCGGTGATCGCGGCCGGCTTCCCGCAAGTCGGAATAGGTCTGGTCGGCGTGTCCCTGGCTTTCGGTTTGAGCGTCGTCACGATGGCCTACGCGATCGGCCATATCTCGGGCTGTCATCTCAATCCGGCTGTCACGGTCGGCCTTGCCGCCGGCGGGCGCTTTCCCGCCGGCCAGATCCTGCCTTACGTGGTCGCGCAGGTGGCCGGCGCGATCGTGGCCGCCTGGCTCCTCTATGTCATCGCGAGCGGGGCCCCCGGCTTCGACGTCACCAAGGGCTTCGCGTCGAACGGATACGATGCGCATTCGCCCGGTCAGTACAGCATGATGGTCTGCTTCCTCACCGAGGTGGTGATGACCATGATGTTCCTGTTCATCATCATGGGTGCGACCCACGGTCGCGCGCCCGCGGGCTTCGCGCCGCTCGCGATCGGGCTTGCGCTGGTGATGATCCATCTCGTCAGCATTCCCGTCACCAACACGTCGGTGAACCCGGCGCGCAGCACCGGTCCCGCGCTGTTCGTCGGCGGCTGGGCGCTGTCGCAGCTCTGGCTGTTCTGGGTTGCGCCGCTGATCGGCGGTGCGCTCGGCGGGGTGATCTATCGCTGGCTCAGCGAGGAGCCCACGGGCGTCGTTGCAGGCGTAAAGACGGCGTAATTATCGAGCGGGATTGCAGCCTCTGCTGCAGTCCCCTCACTTGCCCTTGATTCACTTGCCTTTGGGCGGCCGAACTTCGGTGACGTGGCCCATCTTGCGGCCGGGGCGCGGCGCGCCCTTGCCGTAGATGTGCACCGTGGCGCCCGGGACGGTCAGCCACTTTTCGTAGTCGTTGATCTCGTCGCCGATCAGATTGGTCATGGTGACGATCTCGCCGTGGCGCACCGGCTTGCCGAGCGGCCAGCCGGCAATGGCGCGGATGTGCTGCTCGAACTGCGAGACGGAGGCGCCGTCCAGCGTCCAGTGCCCGGAATTGTGCACGCGCGGGGCGATCTCGTTGACCAGCACTTTCGGTCCGGTGCCGTTGGCGAGCACGAACATCTCCACCGCCAGCACGCCGACATAGTCGAGCGCAGTCGCGATCTTGCTCGCGACGTTGCGCGCTTCGTCCGCGAGCGCGTCCGGGATCGGCGCGGGCGCGCGCGATACTTTCAGGATGTGGTCGCGGTGCTCGTTCTCGGTCACGTCGAAACACTCGACCTCACCTGTGGCCGCGCGCGCGGCGATCACCGAGATCTCGCGCTCGAACGGCACGAAGGCCTCCAGGATTGCCGATTTGGTGGCGAGGCTGGTCCACACCTTGGCGATGTCGTCGCCCTCGCGGATGATGGTCTGGCCCTTGCCGTCATAGCCGAAGCGGCGGGTCTTCAGGACCGCCGGGAGGCCGATCCTCAGGATCGCCTCGCGCAGCGCGGAGACGGAGGTGACGTCAGCATAGGCCGCAGTGCCGATGCCGAGCTTCGTCACAAAATCCTTCTCGGCGAGTCGATCCTGGGTGGTCTCGAGGACCTTGCGATTGGGCAGCACCGGGCGGCGCGCGTCCAGCACCATCGCGGCGGCCGCCGGTACGTTCTCGAATTCGTAGGTGATGACGTCGACGTCGCTCGCGAACAACTCCAGCGCTTCGACGTCGGCATATTCGGCGCAGGTCGCATTCAGCACGACGTCGAAGGCCGGCGAATCCGGATCGGGCGAGAACACCTGGCAGCGAAGGCCGAGCCGCGCCGCAGCCATCGCCAGCATCCGCCCCAATTGTCCGCCGCCGAGGATTCCGATGGTGTCGCCGGGCTTCAGCTTCACCTGCTTTGCGTCAGTCACGCCTTGTCCTCCGGACGCTCGGCAACCGCGTCGCTCTGCGCCTTGCGCCAGGCGGCGAGACGGTCGGACAGGGCCGGGTCGGCCAATGCCAGCACGGCAGCCGCAAGCAGCGCCGCGTTGATCGCGCCGGCCTTGCCGATGGCGAGGGTGCCTACCGGGATGCCCGCGGGCATCTGCACGATCGAATAGAGCGAATCGAGGCCCTTGAGAGTCTTCGATTCGACGGGAACGCCGAACACCGGGAGTTCCGTCAGCGCCGCCGTCATGCCCGGCAGATGCGCAGCGCCGCCGGCGCCGGCGATGATGACCTTGTAACCCGTCGCCTTGGCGCCCTTGGCGAAGGCAAACAGCCGGTCAGGGGTGCGGTGGGCCGAAACGATGCGGGTCTCGGCGGCGATGCCGAGCGCATCGAGCGTCTCGGCGGCATGCCGCATCGTGTCCCAATCCGACTGGCTTCCCATGATGATGGCGATCGGCGCGGTCATGACGTCAATTGTGCTCGGGAAAACAGAAACATAGGCCAGATTAACGGTTCCGGCCGGCGGCTCGCAAGGCGGTGGCAAGGAGAAGGGAATGCACTATCCTGTCTTGGTGAATCCCCGCAAGCCTTCATTGAGCAGGAAGCCCATGAAGAAATCAAAAAGGGCGAGCGCTGCGAAGGCCCAAAAGGGCCGGAAGACCAGCGCCGGCCGATCCAAAGCCGTCTCGAATCGCCCGGCCAAGCCGGCCTCGCGCAGAGCGCCGGTTGCCGGCGACAGCAAGGCGACCATCCGCGGCCTCAAGGGTAAGCTCAAGGCGGCCCTGCTGCGGGTCTCGGAACTCGAGGCGGCCGCCGACACCGACTTCCTGCTCGAGATTCCGAACCGGCGCGGCTTCGAGCGCGAGCTCACGCGCGCCATTGCCTACATGAAGCGGTATCGCGCCAGCGGTGCGCTGATCGTGCTCGATGTCGACCGGCTGAAGCCGATCAACGATTCCTTCGGCCATGCCGCCGGCGACGAGGTGCTGAAGGCGATTGTCGCGACGCTGACGCGGCAGGTCCGCGCCTCCGACGTTGTCGGCCGGCTCGGCGGCGACGAGTTCGCACTGCTGTTGTGGAATCTCAACGAGACCGATGCCAAGGCGAAGGCCGCGACCTTCGAGCAGGCGATCGACGAATTGTCCTTCGCGTTCCGCGGCCAGCACGTGACGGCGGGCGCCTCCGCCGGTGTCGCCTTGCTCGGTCCGCACTCCGACCCAGCCAGCGCCCTGGAAGAGGCCGATGCCGCCATGTATCTGCGCAAGGCGCGCCGCCGGCACGAGCCGCCGATCAGGCTCGTCAGCAGCTGATCCTACAGCGCGGCAAGATCTTCCGGCACGTTGCCGAATTTGCGCAGCAGTGTCGCGTCGCCAAATTCGCCGGTCATGGGATCGCCGCTGCGGCTGAAGGCGACCGCGCCGATATGGCCGGCACCGCGCGCCAGAATCTCGGCGCGCCGGAGTGCCGCCGATGAGGACTGACACTCTTCCGCCGCGCCTGCGACGGGAGATCCGTCGGCATCGATCAAAAAGGGCATTGCAACGTAGTAGGTCACGTCCGACATGGCGTTGCTCCAATGTTGAAAGTTAAGCGGCGCTGCTCTTGCTCCGCACCTTGCTGCGCGTGGTCTCGGGAATGCAGCCGGCAGAAATCGCCGCCTGCAACTCTTCCAGCTCCGCCTCCAGATACTCGTTGGCCATGATCAGCGCCTTGATGGTGCTGCGCAGATTGCCGTCGCACATCGCGATCGCCTGATCGCAGGCCTGTTCGTAATGGCTGTTGTCCAAAAGGGCTGGTGCGGGCATCTGCGTTGTCCTTGTGAGTTTCCTTGGGTGTTTCCCTTGGGCGTTTCCTGGGGCGTCTGGCGCAGGAATGTTCCTATTTTGTTCTTTTTGAGTCAAGCGGATTCAGACGCGGGAACGCGTCTCGGCAGCGCGGGGGCCGATCAGGCGATGATGTCGGGCGTGATCTGGTCTTCGATGAACGCGATGCGGTCGCGCAACAACAGCTTGCGCTTCTTCAACCGCTGCAACCGCAACAGGTCGGGGGCAGGCGATTGATGCAGTGCATCGATCGCGGCATCGAGATCTCGGTGTTCCTGCTGCAACCGGGTGAGCTCGGCTTCGAGCTCACGCTCGTCTTCATGGGTCATGTCTGCGGTGGCCGAAAACCGATAGGCGTGTGATCTGGGCTGTGGATGCCCTGTGGAAATTATCGTCCTTGCGCGGCGTGACCGCAAGCGATCTCGGGCCGTCGCTCACCGATCTCTCGCAAGATATTTCGAGGGTTCGCTGCGGCGCTGCGCAAGCGCATTGATATCATGGATTTTTCCCGCGCGGTTCCGTACTCACGCTTCATTACATATGAATTTTCAAAAATGACACCGCGACGACGGATACCCATCGACAGAACGAATCGGTGATGTAGACTTCGCCGTCCGGATCGAATCCTGAGGTTCACCCCTACCGAGGAGGTTTCGAATGACAATTCAGGCACATCTTGTTGAATTGGAGCGGAAACACAAACTTCTCGAAAACGAATTGCACGAAGCTCTCGTGCACCTTTCAACAGACGACCTGCAAATTGTTGAGTTGAAGCGCCGGAAGTTGTTGGTCAAGGACCAGATCGAGCGTCTGAAGCAAGGCGATACGCTCCACTAGTAACCCCCATAACAGTGTTGAGTTGATCGTACCCTTTCAGGCAGGGATGAGAGCCTTTGAGCTCATCCCTGCTGCAAGGTGCGAGACCCCGCGCAATCATCGTTGCGTGTGGCCTAAAGCGCGATGGGATCAGGATGAATCGCCATCGCGCTTTAGGTTATTCGTTTGAGCATGATCTTTTCGGAAAACCGCTGCACACTTTTCCGGATCATGCTCTAGATCTCTGCGAGCTCGGCGACGTGATCGGCGATCGCGAGCGAGGACGTCAGTCCCGGCGATTCGATGCCGAACAGGTTGATCAGACCTGCGACGCCGTGATCGCGCGGCCCCTGCATCAGGAAATCCTGCGTGGCCACGGCCGGCGGCACGATCTTCGGGCGGATGCCCGAATAGCTCGGCATCAATGCGCCGTCGGGCAGCGTCGGCCAGTATTTGCGGATGGCCGGGTAGAAGCGCTCGGCGCGTGATGGATCGACCTCGTAGTTGATCGTCTCGATCCACTCGACATCAGGACCGAAACGCGCCTGCCCTGCCATGTCCAGTGTCAAATGTACCCCTAGCCCGCCGGGCTCGGGCACCGGATAGATCAGGCGAGAGAACGGCGCCCTGGCGTTGCAGCTGAAGTAGTTTCCCTTGGCGAGATAGGCCGGCGGAATCCGGTCCAGCGGCATGCCCTCGATATTGCGCGCGACCGTCGTCGCCGAGAGACCCGCGGCGTTGACGAGGAGGCTGCATTGCAGCGTCATCGGCGCATCGCCACCGGCCTCGACCTCGATCATGCCGGCCGCCGCCTTGGCGCGGACCAGCGGAGTGTGAAACGCGAAGGCCGCGCCGGCTTCCTCGGCCTCGCCGCGCAGCGAGAGCATGTAGGCGTGGCTGTCGATGATGCCGGTCGAGGGCGAGAGCAGCGCGGCGTCGCAGGCGAGGGCAGGCTCCAGCGCGCGTGCGGCCTCGCCCGTGAGCAGCTGCATGTCGAGCACGCCATTGGCCTCGGCGTGCGCCTTGATCGATTGCAGCTTCTCGGTCTCTTTCGCATTGGTCGCGACGATCAGCTTGCCGCAATTCTTGTGGGGGATGCCGCGCTCGGCGCAGTAGCGATAGAGCGCGTGCTTGCCGCTGACGCACATCCGCGCCATCCAACTCCCGGCGCGGTAGTAGATGCCGGCATGGATCACCTCGCTGTTGCGCGAGGAGGTGATGGTGCCGATGGCCTCGGCCTCCTCGAGCACGATGACCTCGCGCCCGGCCTGGGCAAGCTTCCGGGCCACCGCGAGCCCGACCACGCCGGCTCCGATGACGATGCAGTCGACCTTATCCATGGTTGTGCAGGATGTCCGCTGGAAGCGCCGGTGGCATTGGACCTGAGAACGAGGGCTTGGGGCCGTTTTCCGTTAAGGAGGCATTTATCATGTCAGGGCAATTGCCGTGTTTGGCGTCACATTTTTCTGTTGCGCGTACAGGCGTTTACCCGATCCAAACCCGCGAGGCCAGACAATCCGACGTTGAAATCGCGGGTGGCTGATGGCTGAGAAGAACTGGCACGTGGGCGGCACGCTTCCGATTGCTGTGCAGGCCGTTGCGTGCCTGGCCGGCGCGGTCGTGCCCGCACGCGCCTTTGCACTCTCGGACAGCCACGTCCCGCCGAGCTATCTCGGCCAGCTCGATCCCAACGTGATCTGGGAAGCCCTGATCGCGGGCATCGTCGTCTGCGCATTCCTCGCCGCGATCGCGCTGTGGATCCATTCCTCGCTGCGCCGGACCCGGCGTCTGCAGCTGCGGCGCAACGCCTTCGTCTCCTCCGCCATGAACAATCTCAACCAGGGCGTGGTCATGACGGATGCGCAGCGGCGCATCATCTTCTGCAATGACCGCTATCTCGATATCTACGGCCTGGCGCGGTCGGATCTCTGGGCCGACATGAACGGCCACGAGCTCCTCGATCTGCGACGCAAGCGCGGCGTGCTCGGCGGGGTCTCCGACGGCGAGTTCTTCGAGAAGGCGGCGAGCCCCAACGGCCTGATCACGGAACTGCCGGATGGCCGTGCCATCCTGGTGAAATATTACGTGCTGCCGAACGGCGGCTCGGTGGCGACGCATCTGGACGTCAGCGAGCAGCGCAGGCTGTCGCGGCAGCTCGCCTCGACCAAGCAGTTCCTGGAAACCGTGCTGGACAATGTGCCGGCCTGCGTCGCCGCCAAGAACATCGAGGACGGCCGCTACATTTTCGCCAACAGCGCCTATGAGCGGTTCTGGGGGTTCTCGCGGGATCATGTCGTCGGCAAGAATGCGCGCGAGCTGTTCGCGCCGATCTCGGCCGCCAGCATCGAGGCGACCGACCGGGCGGCGCTCAATTCGCCGGACGGCCAGTTCCGCAATGAGTTCGAGGTCGACCGCGGCGGGGAGCGGCGCATGGTGGCCTCGATCCGGATCGTCGTCCGCAACGAGAGCAACAAGCCCGAATTCCTGATGCTGGTGTTCGAGGACATCACGGACCGCCGCTCGCTGTCGCAGGAGCTGGAGAGCACCAAGAAGTTCCTCGAGCTCGTGGTCGACAACATCCCGGTCGCGCTGATCGTGGAGCAGGTCAAGGACGGCCGTTATCTCCTCGCCAACCGCAGCGCCGAGACGATCCTCAACCGCCGGCGCGAGGAAGCCACGGGCCTGACCGCATCCGACATCTTCAATCCCAAGGAAGCCAAGCTGATCATCGCGCGCGACGAGGCGGCGATCAAGAAGCGCGGGATGATCACCGAGGAACATCCGATCTCCACCAAGGACGGCCTGCGGCTGTTCCTGACCCGCCGCGCCACCGTGCTCAGCGATGCCGGTGAGCCGCAATATCTGATCAAGACCCACGAGGACGTCACCGACCGCCGGCAGACCGAGTCGCGCATGGCGCACATGGCCTATCATGACGGTCTCACGGACTTGCCGAACCGCGCCGCCTTCCTGCAGGCGCTGACCCAGATGATCGAGGCCTGCGAAGGCACCGGCGAGGAGTTCGCCGTCCTCTGCATCGACCTCGACGGGCTCAAGGAGGTCAACGACGTCTTCGGCCATGCGCTCGGCGACAAGCTCCTGATCGAGGTGGCCCAGCGGCTCCAGGACTCCGCGCGGGGCGGCGTGGTGGCGCGCCTGTCCGGTGACGAGTTCGGCCTGATCATCGACGGCAAGCAGCCGGAAGCGGGTCTCGCGCTGGCGCAGCTGATCGGCGAAGCCGTCGCGCAGGAGTTCCAGATCGATGGCCGGCCGGTCCGTGCCGGTGTCACCACCGGCATGTCGATCTTCCCGCACAACGGCGCTGATGGTGCCTCGCTGCTCGCCAATGCCGGCGCGGCGCTGTTCCGCGCCAAGCAGAAGTCGCGCGGCACCATCAGCCTCTACCAGCCGGAGATGGACCAGCAGATCCGCGATCGCCGCGTGCTGCATCAGGACCTCTCGATGGCGATCAAGAACGGCGAGCTCTCGCTCGCCTTCCAGCCGCAGGGGGCCGCGGGCCTCAGCGTCGCCGAGAGCGAGATCATCGGCTTCGAGGCGCTGGCGCGCTGGCAGCATCCGGTGCGCGGCCAGGTCTCGCCGGCCGAATTCATCCCGATCGCCGAGGAGAGCGGCCTGATCGTCGAGATGGGCGAGTGGATCTTGCGTGAGGCCTGCCGCGAGGCGGCGTCCTGGCCAAAGCCGCTCCAGGTCGCGGTCAATTTGTCGCCGGCGCAGTTCATGCACGGCGACGTGGTCGGGCTGGTCCACTCGATCCTGATCGAGACGGGGCTTGCGCCCGGCCGGCTCGAGCTCGAGATCACCGAGGGCGTGCTGATCGAGGACTTCGACCGGGGCCTTGCGCTGCTGCGCCGCCTCAAGGCGCTCGGCGTGCGCATTTCCATGGACGATTTCGGCAGCGGCTATTCCTCGCTGAGCTATCTCCAGGCGTTCCCGTTCGACAAGATCAAGATCGACCGCGCCTTCATCATCAATCTCGGCCGCAACCCGCAATCGGCGGCGATCGTGCGCGCCGTGATCGATCTCGGCCACGGCCTCGAAATGTCGATTATCGCTGAGGGCGTCGAGACGGTCGAACAGCTCACCTTCCTCGCCAAGGAGGGCTGCGACGGCGTGCAGGGCTATCTGCTCGGCAAGCCCCTGCCGATCGGCAAATATGCCGATCTCGTCGGCCGCGACGAGACCATGGAGCTCGCGCTCAAGACCGGTTAGCTCGTTTTCGAGCGAAGTGGATACCGGTTCGCGTCAAGGAAAACGCGTCAAAATAAGAATCTAGAGCCCCGTTCCGATTTCATCGGAACGAAAATGGCTCTAGGGATGAGAGCGTTTCGTTTCGCGCCCTCTCGACGGTTTCATGGCGGACTATGACCTTGCGATCATCGGCGGCGGCCTGAACGGTGTCAGCCTCGCGCGCGATGCGGCCGGCCGCGGTCTGCGCGTGATTCTGTTCGAGCAGGGCGATCTTGCCGGCGCTGCGTCGTCGGCGACACCGCGGCTGATCCATGGCGACCTGTCGGTGCTGGAGCGCCGCGGCTTCTGGCGGGTGCGCCGGGCGCTCGCCGAGCGCCGGATCTGGCTCCGGATCGCGCCGCACCTGGTCCGGCCGATGCGCTTCGTGATCCCCGCGCATTCCGAGGAGCGTCCGCCATGGCTATTGCGCGCCGGTCTCTATGTTTATGACGGCATCACGAACCGGGGCGGCCTGCCGCCCTCAGTGACCCTCGACATCACGCATCATCCGGTCGGCAACGCGCTGAAACGTCCGTTCGGCACGGCGTTCGAATATTCGGACTGCGTCGTCGACGATTCCCGCCTGGTCGTGCTCACGGCGCTGGATGCCGCCGAACGTGGCGCGGCGATCCGGACCGGGGCGCGCTGCGTCCGTGCCGATCGAACCGAGACCTGGCGGCTCGCTGTGGTCGATCGCGGCCATCGCCGTACGGTCACGGCGCGGGCACTGGCCAACGCCACCGGCGCCTGGACCGCGATGGTCGCGGAGACCGTGCTGCGGCAGCCGCAGCCGGCGATGGCGGCCATGCAGATGAGCCAGATCGTCGTGCCGCGCCTGTTCGATTGTGAAAACGTGTACGTCTTTCAGAACAATGATGGGCGGCTGATCTTCGCCCGGCCCTTCGAGCGGGACTTCACGCTGATCGGGACGGTCACGCATGCTTTCACCGGCGACCCCGCGATCGTCGCGATGCCGGGCGCCGACGTCAGCTATCTCTGCGAGGCCGCCAGCCGCTATTTCCGCGAGCGCGTTGCCCCGACCGACGTGGTCCGCACGGTGTCCGGCGTCAATTTGGCGCTGGCGTCCGCGCGCGGGCGCGAGGGCGCGACGTTGTTCCATGCGCGCCGGCGCAAGGCGCCGCTGCTGACGATGTTCGGCGGCGATGTCACCACCTCGCGCCTGCGCGCGGAGCGGGCGGTGACGAAGCTGACCCCGTTCTATCCGATGTCGCCGCCCTGGACCGCCGGCGCGGCGCTGCCCGGTGGAGATTTCGCCTGGGACCGTTTCGACACCGAGGTCGACCTCGCGCGCGACAGCTGGCGCTTTCTGTCGGAGCCAGAGGCCCAGCGGCTGGTCGCGGCCTATGGCTCGCGATTGCCGGCAATGCTGGGCGAAGCGAAGACGCGCGAGGAGCTCGGCCCAGCCTTTGGTCCCGAACTGACCGGTGCCGAGGTGCGTTATCTTATGGCCAACGAATGGGCGCGCTTTCCGGACGACATCCTTTGGCGCCGTTCCAAGCTGGGCCTGACAATGCCTCCAGCGGACCGCGACGCGCTGGCCGCGTTCATGGCGAATGTGAGCTAGTCGGAATCTCGCGCACCCGGCATCCTTCCGGGATCGCGAGCCCCATGGCGGATAGCATGGATGATGATCTCCTGAGTCCCGATCTCGTAAATGACGAGAAACGGGTAGGGCGTTGTGGTCAATCTCCGGATATCCGGATCGTCAGTTCGCAGACCGATCTCGGGATGTGCCAGCAGCAGACCAATAACGTCCTGAATGCGCTTTTGGACGCGTGCCGCTCCCTGAGGAGACGCTTCTGCAATGTAAGTCAGAATGGAATCGAGGTCGGCGAGCGCCGGAAGTGTGTAGCGAATATTCACAGGCCGTGTTTGGCCCAAGTCGCTCGGACCTGAGCCTCGGTTGCGAATTCACCCCGTTTAGCCGCAGCCTTCGATGCGGCAATTGCCGATCTTTCATCATCCGACAGGATGACAGGAGGCGCTGCCTCGGCACCGGCGAGCTGGAGTACGATCCGGGCAATGTCGTCCTGCGCGTCCGAAGGCAGACTGCGCGCGATCTCCAGGGCCTGATCCAGCAACTTGGTCATGTCGCGATCATACGCCCTTTGGCGCCCCGCATGAAGGCCAATTTGGGCTGATCCACCCTGTAGCGGTTGAGCAAAGGCCGATCGGCCGCTAGCGTGCGGCGGAATCGGGGTTGGCAGGGACCATGGCGGAAGAGTTACCCGGAACGAATTTGGCGGCGGATGCAGCTGCCAGAGATGCATTTCCGGCCGCGGGCCAGCCGCTGCTGCGCATCGAGGCTGTCGCCAAGACCTTTGGGACGTTCCGGGCCGTGGACGGCGTGTCGCTCGACATCAAGGCCGGCGAGTTCTTCGCGCTGCTGGGCCCCAGCGGCTGCGGCAAGACCACGCTCTTGCGCATGCTCGCGGGCTTCGAGGCGCCGGATGGGGGGCGCATCCTGCTCGGCGGCAAGGATATCGCGCAGGCGCTGCCGCACGAGCGCCCGATCAACATGATGTTCCAGAACTACGCGCTGTTTCCGCATCTGTCGGTGCGCGACAACATCGCCTTCGGCCTGAAGCGCGCCGGCATGGCGCGCGCCGACATCGCCACGCGTGTTGCGGAGATGGTCGCGCTGGTGAAGCTCGAGGGCCTGGAGAAGCGCAAGCCGGACCAGCTTTCCGGCGGCCAGCGCCAGCGCGTCGCGCTCGCCCGCGCCCTGGCGCGACGGCCGCAATTGTTGCTGCTCGACGAGCCGCTCGCAGCCCTGGACAAGAAGCTGCGCGAGAGCACGCAAGGCGAGCTGATGGAGCTGCAGCGGCGGCTCGGCATGACTTTCATCATCGTCACCCACGACCAGGAGGAGGCGATGACGATGGCGAGCCGGATCGGCGTGATGAAAGCCGGCAAGCTCGCCCAGGTCGCGAGCCCCCGCGAGCTCTACGAGGCGCCGCGCTCGCGCTGGATCGCGGAGTTCGTCGGCGACATCAATTTGTTCGACGGCGAGTCCAAATTGCGCGATGGCCATCGTCTGGTCATTGGCACGCGCGATGCGGGTGCGCTGGTGGTGGCCGAACCACGCGAGCCGGTCGGCACCGGAAGATTCACGGTCGCGATTCGCCCCGAGAAGGTCAAGCTCTCGCGCCGCGGCCCGGTGAGCGAGGCCGGTCGTGAGACGGCGATCAACACCCTCGACGGCGTGATCGCCGACATCTGCTATCTCGGCGGCACCACCACCTACAAGGTAAAGCTCGACACCGGCGGGATGCTGCAGGCTTCGGTCGCCAACAGTGCGCGCATCGATGTCGACGCCTACAGCCTGAACCAGAATGTCGTCGCCTGGTTCACGCCCGACGATTGCGTGGTGCTGCCGTCATGAGCTCCCGCCGCATTTTCGCGCGACCGGCGCGCTTTGCCGCGATCGCACCCTATGTCTGGATGGCGCTGTTCTTCCTGGTGCCGTTCGCTTTCGTGCTCAAGATCAGCCTGTCGCAGACCGCAATCGCGCAGCCGCCTTACGAGCCTGTGTTCGACCTGACGGCGGGATGGGAAGCGCTCAAGGCCGCCTTCGCCGCGCTGTCGGTCGACAATTTCAGGCTGCTTGGCTCCGACGACATCTATGTGTTCGCCTATGTGCGCAGTCTCACCGTTGCCGTCACAGCGACCGCGCTGCTGCTTCTGATCGGCTATCCCATTGCCTATGGCATGGCGCGATTGCCGAAGCGCTGGCAGGCCATAGCGATGGTGCTGGTGATCGTGCCGTTCTGGACCTCGTTCCTGATCCGCATCTATGCCTGGATCAACATCCTCCAGCATGACGGCCTGCTCAACCAGATCCTGCTGGCGCTGCATCTGGTCAGCCAGCCCGTGGTGTGGCTCTCCACAGATACCGCGATGTATATCGGCATCGTCTATTCGTATTTGCCGTTCATGATCCTGCCGCTCTACGCCACACTCGCCAAGATGGAGCCGGTGCTGGAGGAGGCGGCCTCCGATCTCGGCGCGCCGCCGTGGCAGGTGTTCTGGCTCGTCACCTTTCCGCTGTCGCTGCCCGGCGTCGGTGCCGGCGTGCTGCTGTGCTTCATCCCCATCGTCGGCGAGTTCGTCATCCCTGATCTCCTGGCCGGCTCCAATTCGCTGATGATCGGCCAGACCCTGTGGCTCGAATTCTTCACCAACAAGGACTGGCCGGTCGCCTCCGCCGCGGCCATCGTGCTGCTGGTGGTGCTGCTGCTGCCGCTGCTGCTCTACGAGCGGCTGCAGAAGCGGCAGCTCGAACAGGGAAGGTAGGGCGATGCGCAAGGTCTCCCGCCTGTCCCGCTTCAACATCGCCTCGCTGGCGCTGGGGCTGGCGTTCCTTTACTTGCCGATCCTGATCCTCGTTCTCTACTCCTTCAACGCCTCGCGGCTGGTGACAGTGTGGGGCGGCTGGTCGCTGCGCTGGTATCGCGAATTCTTCAACGACCGCGCCATGATCGAGGCGGCCTGGATGAGCCTACGGGTTGCGGTCTGCTCCGCGACGATCGCCACGCTGCTCGGCACGCTCGCGGCGGTGGCGCTGTCGCGCGGCGAGCGGTTCCGCGGCCGCACGCTGTTCTCCGGCATGCTCTATGCGCCGCTGGTGATGCCGGAGGTGATCACAGGACTGTCGCTGCTGCTGCTGTTCGTGGCGCTGAACGCCGAGCGCGGCTTCTGGACGGTGACGATCGCCCACACCACGCTGACCATGTGCTTTGTCGCGGTGGTCGTGCAGTCCCGCATCGGCTCGCTCGACCGTTCGCTGGAGGAGGCGGCGATGGACCTCGGCTGCAACCCGGTCCGCGCGTTCGTCGCCGTGACGCTGCCGCTGATCGCGCCGGCGATCGTCGCCGGCTGGATGCTGGCGTTCACGCTGTCGCTGGACGATCTCGTGATCGCGAGCTTCACCACCGGTCCCGGCTCGGCGACGCTGCCGATCCGGATCTATTCGGAGGTCCGGCTCGGGGTGAAGCCGGAGATCAACGCGATCTGCACGCTGGTGATCGCCCTGATCGCGGTCGTCATCGTCATCGCCTCGCTCGCCTCAAAACTGTCGAGCTCGCAGGGCGAGAGCGCGGCGCCGCTATAGGGGAGAGCGTCATTCCGGGGCGATGCGAAGCATCGAACTCAGGTGCGCAATTGCGCACCTGAGAATCTCGAGATTCCGGGTCTGGTCCTCGGACCATCCCGGAATGACGGCCTGTTTACGACTTCACCGCGCCCGCCGTGAGTCCGCCCACCATGTAGCGGCGGAAGGCGTAATAGACCGCGGCCGGCGGCAGCGCGTAGATGAAGCCGGTGGTCATCAGCAGCTCCCACGGCGAGTCGTCGGCGGCAAGGAAGTTGCCGAGCGCGACGGGGAGGGTGATCTCACGGTCGTTCGAGAGCAGCAGGAACGCGTAGAGATATTCGTTCCAGGCGAGCAACACTGCGTAGGTGCCGATCGCGACCAGCGAGGGCATCATCAGCGGCAGATAGACCAGGCGGAAGATCTGCAGCGTCGTGGCGCCGTCCATGACCGCTGCTTCATCCAGCTCGACCGGCAGCTTGTCGGAGGCCTGCTTGAGCACCCAGATCGCGTAGGGGCTGGCGATCGTCACCATGGCCAGGATCAGCGACCAGTGATTGTTGAGCAGGCCGTAATTGCCCATGGTGCGATACATCGGCACCGCGAGGAACGCCGCGGGGATGAAATAGGTGAAGAGCGCGAGGTTGAGCACCATGCGCCCGCCCGGCACTTTCAGCCGCGAGATCGAGAACGCCGCGGCGGTGGCGATGAACAGCGTCAGCACGCCGACGGCCGCCGCGATCAGCGTCGAATTCCAGAACTGGACGTAGAAGTCGCGCAGGAAGTAATGCTGCTGCTTGAACACGATCTCGAAGTTGTGCAGCGTCGGATGGTCCGGCCACAGTTTGCCCGAGAACGCGTCCTCCTTCGGCGAGATCGCGAACAGGAACATGTGGTAGATCGGGATCATCGTCCACAGGAAGACGGGAATGCCGATCAGGAGCAGCCGCGCTTCCGTCGCGACGTCACGGAGAGAGGGAAGCTTCATCGCGACAACCGTTTCATCATGAAGTACACGAGCGGCAGGACGAACGGCATCGCGCAGACGATGGAGGCCATCGCGAGCGAGAGCTGGTCGAGCCGGAGATAGCGGATACCGAGCGTCGACAGCACGTGCGTGAGGTCGGCCGGGCCACCGCCGGTGAGCAGGTAGACGCTGTTGAAATCGCCGAGCGTCCAGATCATCGAGAGCAGCGTGCAGGTCACGTAGAGCGTCTGCATCGACGGCCAGGTGATGTAGCGGAATTTCTGCCACAAGCTGGCGCCGTCCACCTCGGCGGCCTCGAACAGGTCGTGCGAGATCGCAAGGCGTCCGGTGATCAGGATCAGCGTCCAGAACGGCAGCGACTTCCAGATGTGCACGCCGATCGCCATGCTGAGCGCCACGGTCGGGTCGTTCAGCCAGTTCGGGCCGTCATCGCCGGTGAAGGAGAAGATGAGGTGGTTGATGACGCCCCACTCGGGATTGAGCATGAAGCGCACCGACAGGATGGTCGGGATCGACGGCACCGCCCAGGGCAGGATGAAGATCACCGAGAGCCATTTGATCCAGGTGCGCTGCTGCGCGAAGAATCCCGACAAGAGCAGCGCGATCAGCATCTTGATGTTGATGCCGATGACCAGGAAGATCAGCGTGTTGACCGCGGCACGCGCAAAGATCGGATCGTTGTACAGCGCGACATAGTTCGCGGGGGCCCGCGCCAGCCATAGCCCGTAGCAGACGGGATAGACGACGAAGGCGAGAAAAACCAGCAGATAGGGCGCGAGCAGAATGATGCCCCAGACCTGCGCCGGGGTCAGCCGCGACGACAAGGGCGGTGCGGGGATCGACTGATCGCCAGAGAGCGTGATCGCCATTCTTTCGAAACTCTTTGAAAGGACTTCCGGCCGCACGAGGCGGCCGGTGTTAGCGTTTCACCTCTCCCCGCGAGGCGCGGGGAGAGGGAGGGATAGACCTTAGCCCGCGACCTGCTTGATGCGGGCGATCAGTTCGTCGACGGCCTTGTCGACCGGAACCTTCTCGCTGACGACGCGGTTCATCGCCTTGGCCCAGACGTTCTCGTTGTTCAGAATCGTGAACTTCCAGTTCTTGGTGAAGTCAAACGCCGCGGTGCCGCCCTTGAACTGGGCGTAGACCGCCTTGCGGTGCTTGTCAGCCTGCCAGAACGGGCTTTCCTGGCTTTCCTTCGTCACCGGGAACCAGCGGCCGAGCGCGCCCTCGATGTAGGGACGGACGTTCTCTTCCTGGAGCAGGAAGCTGATGAACTGCTTGGCCTCGGCCTTGTTCTTGGCCGCGGTGAAGACCAGTCCGGTCTTGACGTCGGAGCGGTAGCGGATGGTCGAGCCGTCCGGAGCCTTCGGGAAGGACGCCGTGATGATGTCCTGCTCATAGGCCTTCTTGCCGGCGTCGCGTTGCTCCTGGGTCAGGGCCTGGTTCTGGGAGTCCTCGAACCACTTCGCAGCGATCGAGATCGTGAAGTTGTGAGTCATCACGATGGTCTTGTTGTGGAAGGCGACGTTGTTGTCCGGGTCCTTCCAGGTGGTCGAGGAGGGCGGCGTGCAGCCCTTGATATAGGTGTCGGTGTAGTCCTTCATCGCCTTGATCAGGTTCTCGCGAACCGTGGGATCGTCGACCAGGAGCTTGCCGTCGTTGTCGACCAGCTTGACGTGGTAGGCGTCCATGAAGGTGTAGAACGACTGGAAGGCGTCGGTGGATTCCACGCCCATCGGCTGGCCGACGGCGTAGATGCGCTGGCCGGTGGCCTTGCGGATCCCCGGCTGCACCTTGTCGCACCAGAACGTCCAATAGCCCGTCCAGTCGTTCGGGATGTCGCTCTGCTTGAAGCCGGCCTTCTCCAGCATGTCGTTCCAGATCTGGACGTGCATGCTCTGCTGCTTCAGCGGGAAGCCGTAATAGGCCTTCTTCTTGGCGACGTCGTTATAGAGGATCGAGGCATCCAGCGTGTTCTGCACGAACCGGTCCTTGATCGGCTCCATGACGTCCGTGAGGTCCTCGAGCTTGCCCTCATAGGCCCACTTGCCCTGCGCCTGCACGTCATAGGAATCGGAATAGGCCACATCGGGCACGGTGCCGGCATCGAGCGCGGCAACCGTCTTCGGAATCATGTCCTGGATCGCGTATTGCGACAATTCGACCTTGATGCCGGTCTTGGCTTCGAATTTCTTGATCGTATCGATCAGCGCGTCGTCTTCGGAGCGATAGAAGCCCTTGCCCCACCAGACCGTAATCGTCTTCTGCTGCGCAAAGGCAGGTGCAGTGACCGCGAACAGCCCAACCGCAGCGACCGCCAGTGACACTGCGCCAATAACCTTGGATCTCACGTTTTTCTCCCTCAAACGGCCGGTGTTTTTAACCGGTCGTGTAAAACACTAGCGCATGGCGGTGAGCCGATCTAGCGGCATCTTGTCAGACCTATGTTGTGGGATATCGGGGCGAAGGAGATGCTTAACCCGCGCATCGATCCAATCGCCGCATCAATTCGCGGCAATCAATTCGGGTTCTGCGTTCTGATCGCCTGACCATGTGCAATTCCGTACCTGCTCGCGACTGGCGAAGCCGGGCTTTGTAAGCGGTATGAAGACCGAACGCAACGCACTTGGCTGGCCACACCACACCGCTGTGTCCGGAGGAGCTGGAATGCCTCTGAAAAGGCAGGGCTGATCCGAGGAACTTCCGTTTCGACGGGAACGGTCCTCGCACCGCTGCGCCGCCGAGCTATCAGCGTTTTCCCTTCCGGCCCGCCGAAACGGCATTCGAATTTGCCTGAGCCGATCGGGACCGCGGCTTGTCTTGCCCGCTCGGCCCGGAAGGCGTGTGCCAGGCCTCGAGGAGCATCTTGAGAAACTGGCTGGCATGAGGAGATAGTGTGGCCCCGTGCCTGCGCACGATTCCGATCGTCCGCGACACTTCCGGCTCGTTTAAGCGAATGGTGTGGATGATGGGATGACCGGCCGCGGGCGTCGCGAGCCTCGGCAGTACGGCGATGCCAAGTCCCGCTTCGACGAGGCCAAGCGAGCCGGAGAGGTGAGCGACTTCATAGGACCAGTTCAGCTGCAGGCCATGCCGCGCCAGCGCATTGTCGATCAGCGCGCGATTGCCGCTGTTGCGACCGACGGTGATGACCCGGTGCGACACGATCTCCGACCAGCTGACCTGTTTGCGCGATGCCAACGGATGATCATGACGACAGGCCAGGACGAAGGGATCCTCGACCAGTTTCTCGAATTCGATTTCGGCATGCGATGCACCGATGAAATTGATGCCGAAATCGGCTTCTCCGCGCGCGACCGCCTCCAATCCCTCATTGGCACCGATGTCCAGAATCCGGATGCGAATGCGCGGATAAGCTTCGGCAAACCGGCCGATCGCACGCGGCAGGAAATAGAACACCGCCGTCGGCACCGCAGCCACAGAGACGAGGCCTGAACTTCGCGCGCCGATATCGTGGATGGCGAGCACCGAGGTCTCGAACTCATCGATGAGGCGGCGCACCTTCGGCAGGAAGTCGCGCCCCGTCATGGTGAGATTGACGTGGCGCGTCGACCGCTCGAGCAACGGCGCACCGAGGCCTTCTTCCAGTTTCTGAATGCGCCGGCTGAGCGCCGGCTGCGACAGGTTCAGCGCCCTGGCGGTACGGACGAAACTTCCCGTCTCCGCCACGGTGATGAACGCCTTGAGGTCGAGCAGTTCCGCGTTCATGGCAAGGCTCCATTATATCGGTAACTGGAATAATACCTCAGATATTTGCATTTCACAAAAGAGTTCTGGTCGACGATGCTTCGGCTCGGGCGAAGTTGTCGCCGAACGGAACAGCCTCATGAACGATCAGATTGCCATTCCCTGTGTGGTCATGCGCGGGGGTACCTCGCGCGGGCCGTTTTTCCTGGCCCGCGATCTTCCGGCCGATCCCAGACTGCGCGACGCGATCCTGCTGTCTGTGATGGGAGGGGGACACGATCTTGGAATCGACGGGATCGGCGGTGGCAATGCCGTCATCAACAAGGTCGCGATCGTCGGACCGGCATCGGTGCCCGGCGCCGATGTCGATTATCTGTTCGCCCAGGTGCGTGTTCGTGAAGGCATCGTGGATACCTCGCCGAACTGCGGAAACATGCTGGCGGCGGTTGGGCCGTTCGCAATCGAAGCCGGCCTGGTCGCCGCCGCCGCAGACCGCACCCATGTGCGGATCCACAACGTCAATACCGGCAAGCTGATTGATGCGACCGTGCCGACCCCCGCAGGGCGCGTGACTTACGACGGCGAGGCGCGGATCGACGGTGTGCCGGGAACGGCCGCGCCGATCGAACTGTCGTTTCCCAACGCGGCCGGCGCACGCACCGGTCGTCTCCTGCCCACCGGACGACCGGTCGATCGCATCGAAGGGATCGATGTGACCTGCATCGACGCGGCGATGCCCGTCATGTTGGTCCGCGCGGCGGATCTGGGATGGACCGGCCGCGAGGCTCCCTCGGATTTCGCCGACGGCAGCTTTCGCGCGCGTCTCGAAGTTTTGCGCATCGAGGCCGGACGCCGGATGGGCTTTCCAGATTCCGCGGCAATGGTGATCCCGAAGCCGGTCCTGATTGCGCGCGGGGGCGAGGCGACGTTGACCACCAGATACTTCATGCCGCACGACTGCCATAGCGCGCTGGCGGTGACCGGCGCCGTCGCGATCGCGACGGCATGCGTCACGCCCGGGACGATCGCGGCAGAGATGGTCGGACCACTGGCGCCGCCGGTGCCGATCACCCTCGCCCATCCCTCCGGCCAACTCGTGGTTCGGCTGGAGCCCGGCCCGGTTGCCAGGGTGCTGCGGACAGCCCGGCGAATCTTCGAGGGCCACGTCTTCGCCCGTCGATCACACGTGCCTCATTCGGTGCTGGCGGCCTGAAGCCCGCCGTTTCCGAAGCCATCACAAAAAATCAGAGCCATGGGAGAAATGAGAATGCACAAGGAAGCGCCGGTTGGACACCCGAACACCGAGACTGGAAAGCCCTTCTACCGGATTCTGTATGTCCAGGTGCTGATCGGCCTGATGCTGGGTGTCCTCACCGGCCATTTCTGGCCCGAATTCGGCGCCGCGCTGAAGCCCTTTGGCGACGGCTTCGTCAAGCTGGTGAAGATGATGATCGCGCCGATCGTGTTCTGCACCATCGTGAGCGGCATCAACAGCATCAGCGATTCCCGCGAGGTTGGCCGCACGCTGGTGAAGTCCATGGCGCTGTTTTACCTGCTGACGGTGCTCGCACTGCTGGCCGGGTTGATGGCCGTGTCGCTGATCCAGCCGGGCGTCGGCATGCATGTTGCGGTCAATACGCTGGATCCGTCAGTGGCCGCGAAATTCACCAAGCAGGCAGGTGCGACCGGATTTACGGACTTCATGCTGCACATCATCCCGCACTCCTTCTTTGGTGCGTTTGCTGATGGCGAAGTGCTGCCGGTCCTGTTGATCTCCATTCTGATCGCCTTTGGCCTGAGCCGCGCCGGCGACGGCGGCGTTGTGGTGACGAAGGCAGTGGAGTCCTTTTCACAAGTGCTTTTCGTGTCCTTCGGCTTCATCATGAAGCTCGCTCCGCTCGGCGCCTTTGGGGCCATGGCTTTCACGGTGGGCCGCTACGGCATCCGTTCGATCGGCTCGCTCGGACTGCTGATCCTGACCTTCTATATCGCCTGCTCCGTTTTCGTGGTGGTCGTGCTTGGTACGCTGGCGCGGCTGAACGGCTTCAGCCTGTGGAAGACGATCCGCTACTTCAAGGAAGAGCTGCTGATCGTGCTCGGCACGTCGTCGTCCGAGCCGGCGCTGCCTGGCGCCCTGCGCAAGCTGGAGCAGCTCGGATGCCGGAAAGGCGTGTCAGGGCTCGTGTTGCCGATGGGCTATTCCTTCAATCTGGACGGCAGCGCCATCTATCTCACCCTGGCCTCCATCTTCATCGCGCAGGCCTGCGACATTCATCTGTCGTGGGGGCAGATCGCGGCGATGCTCGGATTGATGCTGCTGACGTCCAAAGGGGCGGCTGGTGTCACCGGCAGCGGCTTCGTCGCCCTTGTCGCGACCCTCTCCGTCATGCCGGATCTGCCCGTGACCGGCGTGGCGCTGCTCGTCGGCATCGACCGCTTCATGTCGGAAGCGCGGGCGCTGACCAGCATGATCAGCAACTGTGTCGCATCCATCACCATTTCGCTGTGGGAGGATGCCTGTGACCGCGAGGTGTTGGCCCGTGAACTGGGGCAGGGTGCCACTCTCAAGGCCGCGGCCGGGACGACGATCGGCGAAGCACCAGTGGTGCAGGAGAACAAGAGCTGGATTTCGACAACGCAATCGGCCGCTTGAACCCGAAGAGAGCGACGCCGATCACTCTAAAGCGCGATGAGAAAAGCGCGATGAGATTCGGATGAATCGTCATCGCGCTTTCGGTTGTTGTTTACGCATGATCTTTCCGGAAAAACCGCTTCGCACTTTTCCGGATCATGCCTTAGTTCGACTTGGCGTTTTCCTTGGCGTTCTCCGCCGTCGGCGATTCTGCCGGCGCGGGTCGCTTGCCTGCGCCGGTGATGCGCTCGATGGCGGAGCGCACGGCATCGCTCCCCTTGCGGTCCTTGAGCATGTCGAGCAGCGGGGCGGAGGCCGGCGAGCGGCGGATCAGGCTTTCCGGATCTGGGAAGATCAGGGGATCATCCCAGGGCCCCTGCACCACGAAGGGCAGTTCGAAGCCCGACGCACTGTTGAGGCTCGCCACGCCCTTCATGTCGTATTCGCGCGTCGGCACCGATGCGGTGCCGGTGAGCGTGATCTTCGCCGCCGGCCCTTCGACGCGGATGTCCTCGGCGGTGGCGACGCCATCGGAGAATTTCACGGCGATGGTGAGGTTGTCGTAGGGGGTCGAGCCGCTACGGAAATTGCCGCCGCCCGACAGCGGCCGCCGCTCCAGCCGCTTCAGGAGCTGCTCGGCGTTGAAGCCCGCGATCGCGCCGTCATGGCCGGTGACCGTGGCACTGCCGTCGAGCGACTGCACGAGGCCGAACGGGCTCGAGCCGGAGGCAAGGAGGGAGACGTTGATGTTGCCGCGTCCGGACAGCTTGTTGAGGCCGAACAGCTCGGTTGCGCAGGCCTGCAGGTCGACGTCGGTGAACTGAAACTGCGCCTTGATGTCGGCGACGCTGTCGGTGCGGGCGATGCCGAACGAACCCTTGGCGATGCCGCCATAGACCTGGGCCTCACCTACCGAGAGCGCCAGCGTGCCGTTGCGCAAATTGGTGCCGATCGCGGTCCGGCCGAGCTTCGTTGGTCCGACGGTCAGCCGAGCGGCCGACAGGCGCATGTCGAGGTCGGTGGTCGACAGCCCGTTGAGATCGAACAGCTGCCTGTTCCAGTCCCGGGCGCCGCTCGCGAGCAGGCGGAAGGTCGAGATATAAGGTGTGAAGTCGAGCGCGTCGGCGGCGAGCGTCGCCTGTAGCATCTGCCGGCCGTTGTTGGCGTAGGTCATGACGCCTTCGGCGGTGTTGCCGTCGAGCTCGACATTGACATTGGTGAGCGCGATCGAGGCGCCCACCACATTGGCGCGGGCTTTCAGCGCGAAGCGGCCGAAGCCGCCGCTGGCCGGCTGCGGCTGTCCGGTCCAGCGCAGCGCGTTGCGCAGGGACGGGCTGTCGATGGTGAGCGTGCCCTCCATCATCGGGCTGGTGCGGTTGGCAACGCTCCCGTCGAAGGCGAGCTTGAGCGGAGCGCTGGCGATCCGCGCCTTCAGGCCGGACCGGTCGCCGGAGAGGGCGGCGACGAAATCGGAGAAGCTGATCGAGCCGTCGACGCGCTCGCCGCGCCAGTCGAATTGCCCGGTCGCGGCAAAGGAGCGCGAGATCGACGGCCAGGCCAGCGACAGGTCGATGTCCTCGAACTTCTCGATGGCGTGGGTGGCGGCGTCCTCGTAATTGAGCACGCCATCCTGGATCCGGATTTCGGAGAACGACACCTGGTTGTCGGCCCCGGGCTTCATGGTGCGCGCAATGGTCTGGATGAAGGGCGTCCAGTTGCTCTCGCCGTCCGGCTTCAGGCTGATATGGATGCGCGGCCTGAGCAGCGTCAGGTCGGCGATCTCGAACCGCTGCAGCAGCAGCGGCAGCAGCCGCAGATTCGCGGTGAGCACGTCGACATGGAGCGCGGGATCGCTGGTGCCGCCACCCTTCAGGCCGACGTCACGGAAGGAGATGTAGCTCGCCGGCAGCACCGAGATGTCGATACTGCCCGCGACATTGAGCTCCAGGCCGGTGACGTCGCGGATCTGTGCTTCCACCGCCTTGCGCAACGCGTCGCGGTTGATGAGCCATGAGGTCGCGATCAGGGCGATCAGCGCAACGCCGAGCAGCGCCGCGATCGGCGTCCCGAGGCGCTTCATTCCTTGGGCCATGGTCAATGGCATGTCCTGATCGGGTTGGTCGTTGGAGCCAGAAGGGCGGGCCGGGCAACCTGCGCACCCCACGTCCAAGCCTTGTTAGGTTACAAGTCCTGTTACGTTAAGTGCCGCAACTTGATGGGTTTTCTTGTCGCTTTCAAGGCCGCGGGCGGTTCTGCCCACGGCGTGGGCAGCTTCTACCACCGACCCGCGGAGCCGAGAACCCCGTATCATTGACGGCTTTGGAGGATTTCGCCTAATAATCGCCGCCAATAGGGTGCGACGGCTGCAAGCCGAAGGTTCAGTCGAGGTTTTTTGCATGAACAAGGTCTATCCCGACGCCAAGTCGGCGCTCGACGGCATTTTGAAGGACAACATGATGATCATGTCGGGGGGCTTCGGCCTCTGCGGCATTGCCGAGGCGCTGTCGGACGCGATCCGCGAATCGGGCGTCAAGGGGCTGACGGTCGTCTCCAACAATGCCGGCGTCGACGGCATCGGGCTCAGCCGCCTGTTGGAAACCCGGCAGATCAAGAAGATGATCTCGTCCTATGTGGGCGAGAACAAGCTGTTCGCCCAGCAATTCCTCGCCGGCGAGCTGGAACTCGAATTCAACCCGCAGGGCACGCTGGCCGAGCGCATCCGCGCCGGCGGCGCCGGCATCCCGGCCTTCTACACCAAGACCGGCGTCGGCACGCTCATCGCCGAAGGCAAGGAAGTGAAGGAGTTCGACGGCGAGAAGTATCTGATGGAGCGTGGCCTGTTCGCCGACCTTGCCATCGTGCACGCCTGGAAGGGCGATACCGCCGGCAACCTCATCTATCGCAAGACCGCGCGCAACTTTAACCCGATGATGGCAACCGCCGCCAAGATCACGGTGGCCGAGGTCGAGCATCTGGTTCCGGCCGGTGAACTCAATCCCGACCACATCCACACGCCCGGCATCTTCGTGAAGCGCATCGTCGAGGTCGGTACGGCCAAGAAGCGCATCGAATTCCGCAACACTCGCCCGCGTCCGACGACGGCGCCGGCGGCCGGCACTGGAGTTGAAATCTGATGGCCTGGACCCGTGAACAGATGGCCGCGCGCGCCGCGAAGGAATTGCGCGACGGCTACTACGTCAATCTCGGCATCGGCATCCCGACGCTGGTCTCGAACTACATTCCCGACGGCATGGACGTCAGCCTGCAGAGCGAGAACGGCATGCTCGGTATGGGCCCGTTCCCCTATGAGGGCGAGGAAGACGCCGATCTCATCAACGCCGGCAAGCAGACCGTGAGCGAGCTGCCCTCGACCTCGTATTTCTCGAGCGCGGATTCCTTCGGCATGATCCGCGGCGGCCACATGGATCTGTCGATCCTCGGCGCCATGCAGGTGGCCCAGAACGGCGATCTCGCCAACTGGATGATCCCCGGCAAGATGGTCAAGGGCATGGGCGGCGCGATGGATCTCGTCGCCGGCGTCAAGCGCGTCGTCGTGGTGATGGAGCATTCGGCCAAGGACGGCGCCAAGCTGCTGAAGCAGTGCAATTTGCCGCTGACCGGCGAGCGCGTGGTCGACATGGTCGTCACGGATCTCGCCGTCTTCACCATCGACAAGCACGGCGACGGCGGCATGGCCCTGATCGAGCTCGCCGACGGCGTCTCGCTCGACGAGGTCAAGTCCAAGACCGAAGCCGAATTCCGCGTCGCGCTGAAGAACACCTAAGGTAGTTAAAGCAGCTGCGAATGGCCGGGCTTGCCCGGCCATTTTCGTTGGAACGACGGTAGCCCGCGACGATCGCTCCTACGAGGCGGTGAGGCAGGAGATTCTCTCCTCATCTCCGCTGTCGTCCTGGCGAAAGCCAGGACCCATACCGCGAGGTCCATCGATTTGCGGTCGGTGATCGTCCCGAACGACCGGCCTTCGCCAAACTCTGTTCGGTGGTTATGGGTCCTGGCCTTCGCCGGGACGACGTTGGAGAGGCATGGGCGCGCTGCCTCCACACCGTCATTGCGAGGAACTCTTGCGACGAAGCAATCCAGGCTGCTTCCGCGGAGAGATTCTGGATTGCTTTGCTTCGCTCGCAATGACGGAGTGCGAGGCGCGGCCGAGTTTCCATTTCATCATCAGTGCCGGCTACGACCTCGAGGCCCACACCTTGCCCCACCGCGCCGACACGTTCGCCATCCACGTCCGTTCCTCCCGCACCAGGCGGAAGCCGAGATTGGCGGGCGGCACGCCTTGCGCGCAGCCGCCGGCGCGGGCGTCGCGGATGAAGTCGGTGACATAGGCGCGGTGCGCGCCTTCCGCGATGCGCACGCCGCAATTCACGGTCGGCCGGCCGGCGTTGCCGGCCTCGTCGACCCGCGAGCGCACAAAGCAGGTCGAGGTCCACTCCCAGACATTGCCGGCGAGATCTTCGATGCCGTGCTCGTTCGCGCCGAACTTGCCGAACGGATGCGCCGCGGTGTCGAAGGGGTCGCGCTCGGACTCGCGCTCATAACGGCTGATCCAGCGCTTCGAAGGATCTCCTGCGTCCACCGCTGCGCCGTCGTCCTTGAATCTGGAGCCCGCCGCAAACGCCCACTCCTCGTCGCTGGGCAGGCGGTAGTGCTGGCCGGTCTTGCGCGAGAGCCAGCCGGCATAGGCCTCGGCATCGTGCCAGTTCACCTGCACCGCGGGACGATCGATGGCGACCGCCACGCCGCGATCGAGCGCGCGGCAGCCGCCGTCCTGCACGCAGATCTGATAGTCGGATGACGAGACCTGATTCCGCATGATGTGCAGCGGATTCGTGAAGCGCATCGCGCGCAGCGGCGCTTCCGCCTGCTGCCCGCCACGCGTGAAATCGCCGGCCTCGCGATAGGAGAAATTGCCCGCCGCGATCCTGACGATCGCGGGCTCCGCCGCCGTACCGTGGACCGCCATGTCCGAGGCCAGGGGTGCTATTGCGATCGGCCCCGCGAGCCCGGCGGCGCAGGCGAGCAGCAGCTTCAGCTTGAATGCGATCAGCATGGTCGTCCCCCGAAAGGAAGAAGGGGCCGGTGGATCACCGGCCCCTTGTCGCGTCTAGTTGGTGGCGGCCGGGATTTCCGCAGGCGCCTTCACCTGGGTCATCAGATCGTCGTTCCACTTGCCTTCGACCTTGAAGTGCGCGGTGGCGCCGAGATCGGCGGCCTCGATCAGGTTATGCGTGACATAGGCGTAGATGCCGGGCTGCTGGAATTTGTACAGCGCAGCTCCCGCCGAACCACCGCGGATGAACCAGGTCTCGAGCCCGATCTCGGGCGCATTGCCGAACTTGCCGGTCTCCCAGACATAGTCGCCATGGCCGCCGATCAGGTGCGGACGGCTGTCGCGATTGGCCTGCGAGTGCACGATCAGCACGTTCTCGCCCACATTGGCGGTCAGCGCGTTCTTGCCGGTGAGTGAGCCCACCTTGCCGTTGAACACGACGTGGGTCGGCGTGAGCTTCTTCATCACCTCTTCGGTCTCGGTGAAGGCTTCGTCCGGCGATTCATAGGACTTGAAGTTGCCCTTCTCGTCGCGCGGCACGTACATGTCCTGCTCGCCGATATAGTAGACCTTGTCGTACTTCAGTGCGTGGCCCTTGCCGTCGTTCAGTCCCTCGCGCGGCAGCACCATCACGGCACCGTTCATGCCGGAGACGACGTGCCAGGGGATCATCGGGCCGCCCGGTGCGCAGTGATAGACGAACACGCCGGTCTTGGTTGCCTTCCAGCGCAGCACGACCTGTTCGCCGGGATTGATCAGCGTGAGCGCGCCGCCGCCGAGCGCACCGGTCGCGGAATGGAAGTCGATGTTGTGCGGCATGGTGTTGGTGGCGGGATTGACCAGCGTCGTCTCGACGTAGTCGCCCTCATGCACGACCATCAGCGGGCCCGGCATCGAGCCGTTGAAGGTCATGGCCTGGAAGGTCGTGCCCTTCTCGTCGATGACGACCTTCTTCTCCTCGATCGTGAGCTTGAACTCGATGATCTTGGGGCCCTGCTTGGTCGCCTGCTCGTGCGCATGCACGAACGGCGGAGCGACCAGCTCGACCTTCTGACGCGGCAGTTTGAGATCATCGGCAGCCAAGGCGGGTGTCGCCAGCATCAGGGCGGTCGCGGCAGCGCTGATCAATGCGGCTCTGCGGGTGAACATCGGAAGCATCCTTCATCTGAAATGGTCTTGATGACGGAATGCAGTGTGCGCCTGTTACGGCAAGCGTGTTTGCGCTGCGACAAGCTTTTGCCGGATTCGTCTTCGCGGAGATACTTAAGAGGTTCGCCGAAGCACCGGCGAGAGAAAGGGCGAGATATGGACATGGCGCAGCGTCAACAGCGCCAACGGCAACTCGTTCGCATGTTCAGCTGCATTCGGTCGCGCGCGTATGGAAGCATCCGATCAGAGCAGGTGTATCGCCATCCAGACTGTGCCCCAGACCGCGAGCGACAGCGCGGTGAAGACGGCAGCCATGAGGGCCAGGACCCGTGCGAGGTGGCTGGCGCCGGTTGCGGGCGCGGCGGGGACAGGACGAAAATCGTCGAAGCGCGGGATATGGCCACGAATGCCGGTGAGCCAGAGAACGAGATCGAGCGCGAACAACGCCATGGCCTATCTCCCAGAGGGCAATGATTAAACGTCACAATGGCCCAGATCCGGCGCCCGAACTTTGAGCGAGCGCAATGTGAGCGCGCCGCAAGCGGGTAAATTGAGGATTATCCGGGACTTGCCGCGATGGTTCGCGGTCGGAATTTACGAACGGGTAAGAGCATGAGGACTGATCTCGCAGCGAGTTACGGCGAAGAAAGATTGCCGCGCTATACGAGCTATCCGACCGCGCCGCACTTCTCGCCGGCGATCGGTGCCGATACCTATGCCCGGTGGCTGTCCGAGCTCCCTGCCGGCGCCAGCGCGTCGCTCTATCTGCACGTGCCGTTCTGCCGCGAGATGTGCTGGTATTGCGGTTGCCATACCCAGATCGTCCGGCGCGACGAATTGATCGAGGCCTACCAGCGGACGCTGCGCAGCGAGATCGCGCTGGTCGCCGAAACCATCGGCCGCCGCATCAAGGTCGAGCATATCCATTTCGGCGGCGGCACGCCGACGATCATGGCGCCGGAGGCTTTTGCCGAGTTGATGGCGGCGATGCGCCAGTCGTTCTTCGTGCTGCCGTCGGCGGAGATCGCGGTCGAGATTGACCCGAGAACGCTGACCGCCGACATGGTCGAGGCCATGCGGCTTTCCGGCGTCAACCGCGCGAGCCTTGGCGTGCAGAGCTTCGATCCCGTCGTGCAGCGTGCGATCAACCGCGTGCAAAGTTTTGAGCAGACCGCTTCCGTCGTGGACATGCTCAGGGGCGCCGGCATCGCAGGAATCAACTTCGACCTGATCTACGGGCTGCCGTATCAGACCGTCGCCTCCTGCCTCGACACGGTGCGGCGCAGCCTCTCGCTCGCGCCCGACCGCTTCTCGGTGTTCGGCTATGCGCACGTGCCGAGCTTCAAGAAGCACCAGCGCTTGATCAGCGAGGCCGCTCTGCCCGACGGTCTGGCGCGTCACGACCAGGCCTGCGCGATCGCCAATGCGCTGAAGGAGGCCGGTTACGTGCAGATCGGGCTCGATCATTTCGCGCGGCCCGACGATGCCATGGCCGTGGCCTTCGAGGAGCACACGCTGCGGCGCAATTTCCAGGGCTATACCACCGACAAAGGCGAAGTCCTGCTCGGCTTCGGCGCCAGTGCCATCGGGCACCTGCCGCAGGGATATGTGCAGAATGAGGTGCAGATCGGCGCCTACGCGCAAAGCATCACCAGCGGCCGCCTCGCCACCGCCAAGGGCTATGGGCTCACCGACGACGACCGGCTGCGTGCCGACATCATCGAGCGCATCATGTGCGAGTTCAGCGCCGATCTCGGCGACATCTGCGCGCGCCATGGGGTCGAGGCCGGCGCGATGCTGAAATCGGCCTCCCGTCTGAAGCCGCTGATCTCAGACGGCGTCGTGAGGCTGGATGGCGACCGGCTCGCCGTCGCAAACGACTCGCGCTTCCTGGTCCGCAGCGTCGCCGCCGCGTTCGACGCGCATCTGGATCCTGGAAAGCAGTTGCACAGCAGGGCGGTATAGTCACCTCTCCCCGCTTGCGGAAGGGCTTTCGCGTATGCGCGTGGCGAGGCCTGAGCAAGCGCCTCGTCCTTCGAGACGACCGCTCCGCGGTCTCCTCAGGATGAGGCTGAGTGGCAGTTTTGCTTGTCGAAATTGCAGCTCTGCACTCCGTCCTCATCCTGAGGGCCCGCCGAAGGCGGGCGTCTCGAAGGATGCGCCACAGGCAAGCTTCTCGTCACGCAAGTACGATCGTGAGAGGAAGAAGCGACCACGCAGCTTGCGCTCCAACAAAGAAACCGGCACCCGCTCCGCTATCGTCGTTTCGGAACGGAGTTGTCCATGCCTTTTGGATCCGACGATCTGGTCGATGACATCATGCGCACGGCGCCGCACACGATCCGCGTGTTTCTTGCTTTCAGGCTGGCCTGCGTCGGCTGCCCGATCGCAACCTTCCACACGGTGGAAGACGCCTGCCGCGAGCACGGCATCGACCGCGACAAATTCCTCGCTGCGCTCTGCGACTGCGTGCCGGCGTAAGACGATCCGGAGTTCGCGCGGGCGCGTGCGAAGTCCCGGGTGAGGGCGGCTTTCGCCGTAAGCGTAAGCTCCCTCACCCCTGTCTTCAGAGGCAGCGGAGCGGTGCTCACGCCGCGCCGCTGTCGGGAGTCCGCTCCGCCAGCACGACGATCTTGTGCGGTTCGCGCAGGATGATGCGCTGGCGGCCGCTCTCGACGAGGCCCTGGCTTTCCCAGCCGCTCAGGATACGGCTCACGGTGTGCAGGGTGGTGCCGGTCATCTGCGCGATGTCCTGGCGGCTGATCGGGAAGTCGATCTCGATGCCCTGGTCGAGCTTCTTGCCGGACTGTTTGGCGAGGCGCAGCAGCGCATGGGCGATGCGCTGCTCGACCTGCTGGGTCGACATTTCCAGGATGCGGGTGTGACTCTCCTGCAGCCGCGTCCCGACGGTCTGCAGCGTATTGGCGGCGAGCGCCGGAAACCGCTCGACCAGCCGCGGCCAGGCCGAGGTCGGCCAGATCAGCACCACGCTGTCATCGACAGCCATCGCGGTTGCCGGGTAGCGCGCGGCTCCGATCGCCATCGCGAGCCCGAACGTCTCGCCGGGCGCGACATAGCGCACCACGATCTGCTCGCCGGTCGGGGTGGTCTTGGCCGCGCGGACGTGGCCGTGCAGCAGCAGGAAGAACGACTGCGCGTCTGCGCCCTGCTCGAAGATGGCGCTGTTCTTCGGGTAGCGCGCCGAACGGGCCTCGCGCAGGATCTCGTCCAGGGCTTCCGGCGCGACCCCGGCAAACAGCGGCAAATGCGCAACCAGCGATGTGTCGACCTTGGCCATTCTGCCTCCTTGGCGCTCCGGAGTTTGATGGCACCTGCAATCGTCCTGCAATTTGCGATAGCGCAAAACCGGCTGCCCGGGGCGGCAGTATTTTTCCAATTAACGGTCTGAATTTACAGGAGTTGCCCCCATGGCTGGCGCCCGATCCCGCAATTTTGCGGGCTGGCCGCTGTTCGCGAACAGTTTTCGGCCCTTCTTTCTGCTCGCCGCCATTCAGGCCGGGCTGTCGATTCTGGCCTGGCTGCCGATGTTCTACGGTGAATTGTCTGTGACGTCAGCCTTCGCGCCGCGCGACTGGCACGTCCACGAGATGCTCTATGGCTTCCTGCCGGCGGTGATTACCGGGTTCCTGTTCACGGCGATCCCGAACTGGACCGGGCGGCTGCCGATCCAGGGGACGTCGCTCGCAGCACTGCTGATGGTCTGGCTCGCCGGTCGCGCCGCGATGACCTTGTCCGCGGAGATCGGCTGGGGCTTTGCGCTCACCGTCGATGCCGCTTTCCTGGCGCTTGTCGTCGCGGCTGCGACGCGCGAGATCATCGCGGGCGGGAACTGGCGCAACCTGCCGGTGGTGGTGCTGGTGCTCATGCTGCTCGCCGGCAATGTCGGTTTTCATCTCGAAGCGCACTACGAAGGCGCGGCCGATGTCAGCATCCGCGTCGGCATCGCCGTAGTCGTGCTGCTGATCGCGCTGATTGGCGGCCGCATCATTCCGAGCTTCACCCGCAACTGGCTGGTCAAGTTCAACCCCGGACGCCTGCCGGTGCCGTTCGGACGTTTTGACGGCGCGGTGATCGGATCGAGCGCGCTGGCGCTGATCGCGTGGATCGTGGCACCGCTGAACATGATGACCGGTGTCCTGATGGCGTTGGTCGGCGTGCTGCATCTGGTTCGGCTCGCGCGCTGGGCTGGCGATCGCACCACGCGCGAGCGGCTGCTGCTGATCCTGCATGTCGGTTATGTCTTCTTGCCGTTTGGCTTCCTGCTGCATGCCCTGGCGGCCTTCGGCGTGTTGCCTCCGAGTGCCGGCATTCATGCCTGGATGGCCGGCGCGGCCGGAACCATGACGCTTGCGGTGATGACGCGTGCAAGCCTCGGTCACACCGGACAGGCGCTGACCGCCTCGCCGGCGACGCAAGCCATTTATGTCGCGATCGTCGTCGCGGCACTGGCGCGGGTCTGCGCAGTGATCGTGCCCGCGCATGGTGATGTGCTGCTGCACGTTGCGGCCTTCGGCTGGGTCGCTGCATTCCTCGGCTTTGCCGTCGCATTCGGCCCGCTGCTCGCCGGCAGCCGCCGGCGCGCGCTCGCCATCATGGGCGTGCCGGCCCCGGCACGCTGAATCCTAGGCGGCCGACGCCGAAGCGGTTTCGTCCGGCTTTGCCAGCGGTCGCACGCCCTTGCGCCATGCGGTGATGGTGCAGCCGAAGCGGGCGCGGAACCAGCGGGCCATCGCGCTTTGCGCGGAGAAGCCGAGCTGCGCGGCGATATTGGCCAGCGGCCGGTCGGGATCGTCGATCAGCTGGATCACGAGATCGGCGCGCCGCGCGTCGAGGATGGCCGAGAAGCTGGTGCCAGACGCGGCGAGGCGACGGTGGATGGTGCGGCGGGTACAGGCGAGATGCTCGGCCACGCGCTCGATAGTACAGTCGCTACTGGCGAGCAGGGTCCGCACGACCTCGTCGACCTTCTCCTCCCAGCTCGCCGGTCTGCTCTCGATCGCCTCGATCCGCTTGCGCAGATAATTCGCGATCAAGGGATGTGCGCTCGGAATCCGCCGCTCCATGTCGTGCGCCGACAGCAGGATCGAATCGTCATCCGCATTGAAGGTCACCCGGCATCCGAAGAAGTCGCGGTAGCGCTTGCGGTCGTGCGGTGGCGGATAATGCAGATGCACCTCCTGCGGCCGCCAATCGCTGCCGAACAGCGACTGGATGATGCGGTGGACGCTGCCGAGCGCCATGTCGATCGACTGCCGCGGCGCGCGCGGCTGCCGGCCGCGCAGGTGCAGCGTGATGGCCACGGTCTGCTTGCCACGCGTGATGTCGAGCCGCATGCCGTCATGATGGATATGAATGAAACGCGAGAATGCTTCGATCGCTTCGCCGACGGTCGCCTGTTCGCGCACGATCAGGCCGACTGCGCCAAAATTGGTGAGGCCGCCGCGCTCGGCGAGGCGCAGACCAAAATCTTCGGCACCGGAAGCCTCTGCCGACAATTCCAGCAGGCGACGCAGGCCGGTGACGGCGATGGGGATGTCCGGCTTGTCGAGGCAGGCCAGCGGCAGCCTGACCTTGCGCATCATTTGTCTGGGGTCGAGCCCGACCGACCGGGCGACCTCCGGGTAGTAGCTCAGGCCTGCGCTGCGAACGAGGTCGGTCATGCGAACCGGTCCTGCCAGCCATTCCCGCAGATGTCCCGAAATGTAAAGTTTCTGTCCCCATCCGTCAAATCCGGGAACAGGACGGAACATACATAGGGGAAACCGAAGCACTGGCGTGAATGCCGTGCGCGATGGCGGGCGCGACGGGGCCCCCGGCCGTCTCGGCCCATTTGACCAAGACATTGCTGGATCGGGATTATGCCGGGGAACACGCTTTCCAAGGGCGAGGTATTCGTCATCGACACTGACGCCGCCTCCCGCGAGCAACTCTCCACCGCGCTGCGACAGAGCGCCTATAACGTGATCTGCTTCGCCGATGGCGCATCGCTGTTGTCGGAAGCCAGGACGCGGATGCCGGCTTGCGTGCTGCTGGAGATGCCGCCGGATCGCTCCGCCCTCGACGTGCTCAAGCGGCTGCGCGAGGAGAACTGCATGGCGCCGGTCCTGGTGACCTCGGCGAACGGCAGCATCGCCATGGCGGTCGACGCGATCAAGAGCGGCGCGACCGACTTCATCGAAAAGCCGTTCCGCACCCATGACATCGTTGGCCGGATCGATGCCGCCATCGACGAGGTCGCGCAGCCCGGCGCGAGCCGCCAGCGCTGGCTGTCCGGTTGCGAGCCCCTGACGGAGCGCGAAGGCGACGTGCTCGAGCATCTTGCCGCCGGCCTCACCAACAAGGAGATCGCCCGGCGCATGCATCTGAGCGCCCGGACAGTCGAGGGCTACCGCGCCAGCATCCTGAAGAAGGCCGGCGCAAAGAACGTGACTGATCTGCTGCGCCGCATCTTCGGCCAGGGCTCGCCCGCTCAGGCCTAACGGCTCCGCCGCAGGACGATGATGCGTTCCGTGGCCATGGTGCCGCCGCAGCGGCGCCCCACGGAAACCCCAATCGAACCGGTTCCTTCGCTGCCGCGTCCAACCATGTTGGCGAGGCATTTGATCGCGCGTCCGGCTGGCGGCGCGGCGATACCGGCAGGAGGGATTTTGATGCGCATCACCGCAAAATGTTTGGCAACGACGAGCCTGGTTCTGGTGACCACGGCATTCGCGTTGCCGTCATGGGCTGCCGACGTGGACGCTATGTCGGCCATCGACACCGTCACGGTTTATCCTGACGGCGCCACCGTCACCCGCGTCATTTCGCTGGACCTTGCCTCCGGCGACTCAACGCTGGTTGCGAAGGATTTTCCGCTGTCGCTCGATCCGTCCTCCCTCCGCGTCGAAGGCGAGGCGGGGGCCAAGCTCACCATCGGCACGATCGACGCACGGCCGCCGCGTGCGGCACCTCCCGTCAACCTGCCCGAGCTCGACAAGCGCATCGAGGCGCTGAAGGACCGGCGCGCCGACCTGCAGGGGGCGATCGATTCCGCCGCGGCGCGGCGCAAATTCGCGCAGCATTTTGCCGAAGCCTCGCCGGCCGGCCTCGGGGAGAAGGGTGAGGCGAGACCGATCACCGAATGGCGCGCGGCCTTTGCGGCGGTTGCCGAGGAGATCGCGACCGCCGACACCGCAATTCGCGATGCCACGCGAAAGCAGCGCGAGATCGATCGCCAGATTGCGCAATTGGAAGCCGAGCGCTCGGCCAAGCCGCCGAGCAAGCTCGAGGTTCGCATCGACGTCGCCTCGGCGGCCGCGACCAAGGCGACGCTGCGGGTGACTTACGCCGTGCGCAACGCGCGCTGGCTGCCGCTCTATGACGCCCGGCTCGACACCGGCGCCAAGGACCGCAAGCCGCAGCTTGAGCTGGTTCGCCGCGCCGAGGTCACGCAGTCGACCGGCGAGGACTGGTCGAACGTGACGCTCGGTGTCTCCACGGTCCGCATCAGCCGAGGCGGCAGCGCGCCGGAGCTGGGTTCGCTGGTGGCACAATATCCGCAGGTGCCGAAGCCGCTGGCGCTCGGGACTGCGTCGGACTTGGCGCGGCCCGCGCCAGCCATGCGGGAGCGTTCTGCGCAAGTTATGCCATTGTCCAAGGCCCTCGAAGCCGAGCCGCGCGAACGCGCAGACGAGCAGCAGGCCATTGCCGAGATCGGCGACTTCCAGGCCACCTTCAAGATTCCCGGCCGTGTCAGCCTCGGCGCCGCCGAGGGCGCCAAGAGCCTGAAAATCGCTTCTGTGAGCGTGCCCGCCGATCTCGCAGTCCGCGCAGCGCCTGTGATGGATACCACCGCCTTTCTCGAAGCCAGCTTCAAGCAGACTGACGACACCACCCTGCTGCCGGGCAAGGTCGCGATCTATCGCGACGGCGTCTTCGTCGGCCGCGGCAGGATTTCGGCGTCGGCCAAGGACGAAATCGTACGGCTCGGCGTCGGCGCCGACGACAAGGTTAGAATCGAGCGCGCCGTGCTCAAGCGCAACGAAGGCTCGGCGGGCCTCTTGGTCACGACGTCGAAGACCGACGAGCGCTCGTTCAAGACCACGATCCGCAACGGTCACGATTTCCCGATCAAGGTCGCGATCGAGGACCAGTTGCCGGTGAGCGAGAACGAGGACATCGTCGTCGAGATGCTGCCCTCGACCACGCCGCCGACCGCGAGCAACATCCGCGACAAGCGCGGCGTGCTGGAGTGGTCGTTCGACGCCAAGCCCGGCGAAGTCAAGGACATCAATTTCGCCTGGCGCATCCGCTGGCCCAAGGACAAGAGCATGGTGATCGTGCCGGCGGGGTAGCCTTTCGTCACAGGCGGCGCTTCCTTACCTCGCCCCGCTTGCGGGGAGAGGTCGAATTCGATCGCAGATCGAATTCGGGTGAGGGGGACTCTCCGCGAGTCCAACTCTCACCGTCCCCGCGGAGACTCCCCCTCACCCCAACCCTCTCCCCGCAAAGCGGGGCGAGGGAGTGCACCGTCATCGCGAAGCGGACGCCGCCGCCCGCATCGATTGCGGCAGCACATACGGCACCCCGTCGGCCTCGTGAACGACGGCGTCGATCTCGAAAATATCGCGGATCATCTCGCGCGTGACGACCTCGGTGCGCGGGCCGTCGGCGGCGAGCCTGCCGCCGCTCAGCACGACCAGCCGGTCGGCGAAGCGGGTCGCGAGGTTGAGGTCGTGCAGGATCGCGATCACGGCGGTGCCGCTGCCAGCGCGGCGGCGCGCCGCTTCGACGAGGTCGATCTGGTGGCGGAGATCGAGGCTCGAGGTCGGCTCGTCCAGCAGCAGAAGTCCCGGCCCATGCTCGGCCTCGCCGCAGGCGAGCTGCACCAGGACGCGGGCGAAATGGGCGCGCTGCTGCTCACCGCCCGACAGCGTCGGCAATTGCCGTTCGCGGAAATGCGCTAGGCCCACCTCATCCAGCGCGGCGTCGACGAGCCGGCTTGCCTCGCGCGGACTGCGCTCGCCCGCGCCCATCAGCACGATCTCTTCCACGGTGAACGGGAAGGTGACGTTGACGTGCTGGGACAGCATGGCGCGCCGCGCGGCAAGCTCGCGCGGCGTATAGCTGCCGATGTCGCGCTGCTTCAGCCGCACCTCGCCCTGGTTCGGGCGGAGATCGCCGGAGAGCAGCCGCAGCAGCGTCGACTTGCCGGCGCCGTTCGGGCCGATGATGGCGACCATCTCGCCGGCCGCAACCGTTAGACCGACGCCATCAAGCAATGTGGCGCGGCCGGCGCGCTTGCTTAATTGTCGCGCCTCGATCACGGCGCTCATAGCGCGGCGAGCCCGCGCTGCCGCAGCAGGATGCCGAGGAAGACAGGCGCGCCGACGGCGGCGGTCAAAATGCCGATCGGCATCTCCGCCGGCGCCACGATGGTGCGCGCCAGCGTGTCGGCGCCGACCATCAGGATTGCACCGAGCAGCACCGAGCCTGGCAGCAGCAGCCGATGCGCCGGTCCAATGACAAGGCGCAGCAGATGCGGCACGACGATGCCGACGAAACCGATCACGCCGCTGATCGACACCGCGACGCCGGTCATGGCCGAGACCATGACGATCGAGATCTTCTTGAGGCGCTCGACATCGACCCCGCCGTGAAAGGCGTCGGCCTCGCCGAGCACAAGCAGATCGAGGCCGCGCGCGATGTACGCACAGGCGCCAAGCCCGATGATGAGGATCGGCGCGAGCACCACGGTCTTGGTCCAGGTCGCCCCGCTCATCGAGCCCAGCAGCCAGAACGTGATGTCGCGCAGCTGGCGGTCGTCGGCGATGAACACCAGGAGCCCGATGCCCGCGTTGGCGATCGCGGTGATGGCGACGCCGGCAAGCAGGAAGATCGCAATCGAGGTCCGCCCCGAGCGGCTGGAGATGCCGTAGAGGACAGCCGTCGTGGCAAGCGAACCTGCGAAGGCCGCGAGCGGCAACAGCTCGGTCTGGAGGAAGCGCAGCGCCTCGCCGAAACGTGAATCCGTGAACACGATCGCGCTTGCGGCCGCCAGCGCGCCGCCGCTGGAGACGCCGACCAGCGCCGGATCGGCGAGCGGATTGCGGAACAGCCCCTGCATGATTGCGCCGGCCGCCGCAAGCAGGCCGCCGACTATCGCAGTCGCCACGATGCGGGGGATACGGATCGACCACAGCACGAGCTGGTCGCGGGCCGTCATGGCATCGGCGGCGGGGCTGCTGGTCAAGCCAAGCGCCGCAGGCAGCCGGGACAGGGGAATGCCGGCTGCACCGACTGTCAGGGCGACGATGGCGGTAGCGAACAGCAGCGCAAGCAGAAGAGGGATCGCGAACGATGCGGATCGCCTTCCTGCATGTCGTCGCAGGCTTCGTGCCTCGGTCCCGATCGCCACGCTCATTGCCGGCAGTTCGCCGCCGACAGAGCCGACGTGAATGCGCCGCCATCGGCCAAGGCCGGATAGAGCTTGACCGAGAGATCGCGCGCCGCCGCCGCCGTGCGCGGCCCGAAGCCGAGCAGATAAAGCCCGTCCATCGTGACAAAACTCTTGTTGGCCGCGACCGGCGTCAGCGCAAAGCCGGGGTGCGCATAGACTGCATCGGCTTGCAGCGAATCCTTGCCGCGCTCGATCGACAGCACGACGTCCGGCTTAGCGGCCACGATCGCCTCGTCCCCGATGATCTTGTAGCCGTCGTAGTCGTCGACCGCGTTGGCGGCGCCCGCGAGCTGGATGATCTCGTCGGCCGCGGTCTTGTGACCGGCGACCATCGCGCGACCGTTCTGGAGCGACATCACGAACATCACGCGCACCGGCTTTTTCACCCTCGCGCGCAGCGCGCGGAGCTGGGCGAGATCGGCGCCGACGGCAGTGCTAAGGCATTCAGCGCGTGCATCGACGCCCATGGCATGGCCCACCAGCTTGATCTTCTCGATCAATCCGTCCTCGGAGAAGGTCTCGGGCACCAGCACCAGCGGCACCTTCGCCGTCTCCAGGATGTCCATGGTCTCGCGCGGGCCCGAGCCCTGGATCGCCAGGATCAGCGTCGGGTTGAGGCCGAGCACGCCCTCGGCCGAAATCTGGCGCATGTAGCCGACATTGGGTTTGTCGTGCAGCGCCGCCGCCGGATAAAGGCTCGTGGTGTCGACGCCGACCAGCCGGCTTTCCAGCCCGAGCGCATAGAGGATCTCGGTGATGGCGCCGCCGATCGAGACCGTGCGGGCAAAATCGGTGACCGCGACATCGCGATTGCGCGCATCATGCACCGTGATGCCTGCGGCGTGCGCGCTGGACGCAAGCGTGATGGTGCCTGACAGCACGAGGTTTGCAAGGGTGCGACAAAATGTCATTACAGGTTACTTCGTCAGGATCAGCTTGTTCTGCGAGGTCAGGCGAAGCCGATAGCTGTCCGCGCCATGTGCGATGATGATCTCGCGCTCATGCGCGAACAGCTCGCGGCTTTCGATCCGGCTTCCTCGCACGATGAGGGTTCTCGTTGTTGCAGAAGGGTTTTGTGCCGGCCCTGCCGCATCGCCGCGGTCGTCTCCTGATGTTGCCGACATAGTGGGTGTGATGCGCTTTCGAAATTCCGGATGCTGCTTGTTTGTATAAGCGGCATGAGGCGCATTCCAACGGCGGCAATTTACAATTGATATAAACTGCAACCTGCGGTCATTGACCGTCAGAGTGTTGCCACGTAACCAAATATGGCGGCGGGACGGCATGTCCGCGCCTTGAGAAATTCAGCCAGCCAGTCGCCGCGTCGTGCGGCGCACGCCAGCCAGTCGACAACAAAACTGAAGTGAAGTGCAGGCTGGGGCTGATATGGCTGACGGGGCTAGGTATTCGCGCGCCCTGATTTTGGGCGCGTCGGTGGTTTCAATTGCGGCAGTGATGCCGGCAAGCGGCTTTGCGCAGACCGCATCGCCGCAGGCCGAAAACGCGTCGCCGAAGCAGGCCAAGCGCAAGCCGCCCAAGCCGCAAGCCGCACAGCAGGCAACGCCTGACGTCCTGAACGCCCGCGCCCAGGCCGGTGGCACGGCGCCCGTTCAGGTGCTCGACACCATTACCGTCGCCGCAACCAAGACCAAGGAGCGCGCCATCGATGCGCTCGCGCCCGTCAGCTCCATTTCGCTCGACCAGATCCAGGGGATTCAGCCCAACCGGTTGTCCGGCATCTTCTATGCGGTGCCTGGCGTGTCGTTCCAGGAGCGCGGCGACGATCCCGCGACGGTCATCAACATCCGCGGCCTGCAGGATTTCGGCCGCGTCGCAGTCGTCGTCGACGGTGCGCGACAGAATTACCAGCGCACCGGTCATAACGCCAACGGCTCCTTCTTCCTCGATCCTGAATTGATCGGCGGCGTCGACGTCGTGCGGGGCCCGACCGCGAACATCTACGGCTCCGGCGCGATCGGCGGCGTGGTCTCGTTCCGGACCAAGGACATCAACGACGTGCTGCGTCCCGGCGAGCGCTGGGGCGTCGATCTCTCCGGCACCTACGGCACCAACAACAATCGCGGCCTCGGCTCGGTTTTCGGCGGCGTACGCGCCACGCCCGACGTCGATATCTTCGGCGGCGCGGTCTACCGCACGCAAGGCAACTACAAGGACGGCAACGGCACCGAGATCGGCAACACCGGCAACCAGGTCGAAGCCGGGCTGATGAAGCTCACGGTGCGGCCAGCCCTCGGTCACGAGGTCAAGTTCGGCGCGGTGTTCCAGGACTATCAATACGATATCGGCCAGCTCAATCGCGGCCCGGTGGCAACCGCGGCCCAGCGCGCGCTCTATCAGGGCTCGTCGGTCTATGCGTCTGACGCGAAGAACTACACGGGAACGGTGACCTGGAACTACTCGCTGCCGAGCGACAATCTGTTCGACACGCACGTATCGATCTACGGCAATCGCGTCGATAACGACCAGACCAAGACTTATCACTATTCGACGTCGGGCGCGGCCTATTGCGGCACCGGCAATTTCGGCAATAACATCTCCGGCTGCGTCGGCGACAAGCGCGGCTATACGCTCAACACCGTCGGCTTCGACGCCAACAACACCACGCGCTTCAACGTCGGCGACTGGCGCAATGCCGTGACCTACGGCGTCGATGCGTTCCAGGACGACGTGATCACGACCGACAGCCGCGGCAATTCCAACATCACGACGCCGAGCGGTATCCGCACCGTGTCGGGCGGCTTCCTCCAGCTCAAGCAGAACTACAGCACATGGTTCGAGGCCGTCAGCGCGATCCGCTATGACCGCTACAATCTGCAGTCGGGCACGACGAATACCGGCGGCGACCGCTTCTCGCCGAAGATCACGCTCGGCGTCACGCCGGTCCCGGGCTTCCAGCCCTATGTCAGCTATGCCGAAGGCTATCGCGCGCCCTCGATCACCGAGACCGTGATCTCCGGTGCCCATGCCACCGGCGGCGGTCCCGCCTTCTTCGTCTGCCCGGACGGCACCAGCGGCCTGTTCTGTTTCTTGCCCAATCCGAACCTTCGTCCTGAAGTCGGCAAGAACAAGGAAGTCGGCTTTAACCTGAAATACGACAACATCTTCACCGCGTCGGACTCGTTCCGCGGCAAGATCAACCTGTTCCGCAACGACGTCTCCGACTACATCGACCTCGTCGCCTCGACACCGGTCCCGACCGGGTTCGGATCGTTCAGCCAGTTCTACCAGTACCAGAACATCGCCAATGCCCGCATCGAAGGCTTCGAGGCCGAGACGATGTACGATGCCGGCGACTGGTTCATCGGCGTCGCCGGTCACTACATCAAGGGCAAGAACGTCCAGACCAATATCGGGCTCGCAACCATCACCCCGACCAAGGTTGTCACGACCGGCGGTGTCCGCCTGCTCGATCGCACCCTGATCCTGTCGGCGCAGTGGGCCTCGTACGGTCCGAACAACGACGTGCCCGCCAACTATATCCCGTCGACCGGGTACGACCTGGTCAATCTGTACCTGACCTACAACGCGACCAGAGACATCGTGTTCTCGGCCGCGATCGACAACCTCCTGAACCAGTACTACCGGCCTTACGCCATTCCCGGCAGTTCGACCGACGGCACGTCGCAGAACGATGTGCTGTGGACGAGCCCGGGACCGGGCAGGATCTACAAGGCTGGCATGAAGATCCACTTTGGAGGTGCGTAAGCCGGGAGGCGCCGCAACGTCGTAAACTTCCGCCGGGCCGCGCTGATGCTCCAGCGCGGCCTCAGTGTGTTTTCGTCTTGATAACAAGGAGAGACCTTTATGTTCATCGCCATGAATCGTTTCCAGGTGAAGCTCGGCTCGGAAGCCGCGTTCGAGACCGTCTGGCGCACCCGTGAATCCTATCTCGGCAGCATGGCCGGCTTCGTCGAATTCCACCTGCTCAAGGGGCCGGTCGCCGAGGACCACACGCTATATTCCTCGCACACGGTGTGGGTCGACAAGGCGGCCTTCGAGGCCTGGACGCGTTCGGAGGAATTCCGCCGCGCGCATGCGCGCGCCGACAACAAGACCGGCGAAAGCCTCTATCTCGGTCACCCCAGGTTTGAGGGGTTCGAGGTCATCATGACCGAGCGCACGACGAACGCGGCTGCCTGAGGTGGCCGATCACGAAAGGGAGCCGGACATGTTGAGCAAGGATCTCGCCGATCTCAGAGCGCATATGGCCGACAATCCCGGCGCGGTGATCGAGGACGTCGCGCGCGAGCGCAAGGTCACCCCGCGTGCGGTGATCGAGGCGCTGCCTCCGTCGATGGTGCGCATCGGCGGCGGCGAGCATTTCGCCGCGGCCATGCAGGACATTGCCCGGTGGGGCGAGGTCACGCTGATCGTCCACACGGATGACACGATCTTCGAGTTCACCGGCACAATTCCCGCGGGCGAGATCGGCCGCGGCTACTTCAACCTGATGCAGCCCAAGGGATTGCACGGTCATCTCCGCCACGAGCGTTGCGCGGCCGTTGCCTTCGTCGAGCGGCCCTTCATGGGCAAGAGCTCGGCCTTCATTGCTTTCGTCAATGCCGATGGCGGCATCATGTTCAAGGTGTTCGTCGGCCGCGACGAGACCCGGGCGCTACGCAGCGACCAGCTGGTGCGGTTTCGCCAGCTCGCAGATCGGATCGCGGCGTAGCTTCTTTTCTGTCGGGAGATCAGGATGCAGAGCAATTTCGGGCTTCGGCACGTGATCCTAGCAACCGCGCTGACGCTCATGCCGGCGCCGGCCTTCGCGATCGACGAGGCACTGTTGCCGCGCAATTTGTCGCCCTGGGGCATGTTTCTCGGTGCCGACATCGTCGTGAAGACGGTGATGGTCGGGCTCGCAATTGCCTCGCTGGTGACGTGGACGGTGTGGCTCGCCAAGAGCATCGAGCTGCGCCGCAAGAGCGCGCTGGCCGTGCAGCGTACGCGCGCGCTCGAAGGCCGGATCAAGCTGGCTGAAGCGGCGGAGCGGACCAGGGATGCGCACGATGCCGTCGCCCAGCTCATCCAGTCCTGCGCGAAGGAGGCGGAGCTCTCCGGCGGCATCATCGATGACGGCCTTCAGGAGCGGGTGGCGCTGCGGCTGGAGCGCGTCGAGGCGGCGATGTCCCGGCAGATCGCGCGCGGCACCGGCGCGCTTGCGACCATCGGCGCCACCGCTCCCTTCGTCGGCCTGTTCGGCACGGTCTGGGGCATCATGAACTCGTTCATCGGCATCTCCGAGAGCCACACGACCAGCCTTGCAGTGGTCGCGCCGGGCATCGCGGAGGCGCTGCTCGCCACCGCGCTCGGCCTGGTCGCCGCGATTCCGGCGGTGGTCATCTACAATCATCTGGTCCGCGGTATCGCCAACTATCGGGCGCTGCTCAGCGACGCCTCGGCGCAGCTGATGCTGCTGGTCAGCCGTCAGCGTGACCACAGGGAGTTCCGCCTGGCACGGGCGGCGGAGTAGGCCATGGCTGCGAAGCTCGGCGCACGTTCTCCATCGCCGCTCAGGCGCGGCGACCCCGGTGATCTCGACGTCACCCATGAAATCAACGTCACGCCGTTCATCGACGTGATGCTCGTACTCTTGATCATCTTCATGGTGGCCGCCCCGCTCGCCACCGTCGACATCGGCGTCGAGCTGCCGGCGACCGCGGCCGAGCCGCAGCCGCGGCCGGACAAGCCGACCTTCGTGACGGTGAAGCCGGATCTCACAATTGCCGTCGGCGAGGACACAATGACCCGCGATGGTCTCGTCCACGCGCTCGAGGCCGCCACCAAGGGACGTAAGGACGAGCGCATCTATCTACGCGCCGACAAGGCCGTCTCCTATGGTGACCTGATGGAAGTGATGAACACCTTGCGCAATGCCGGCTATCTCAAGGTCGCCCTCGTCGGCCTCGACGGACGCAACTGATGGCAGCGAACGCCTTCGCCTTGCATGAGCCGCTCAGCGAGCGTGAAACCGCGCGCTGGGGCGTATCGGCGGGCGTGATCGTGGCGTTGCATGTTGCCGCCGCGCTGCTTGCGATGAGCTGGCTGAGGTCGCCACCGCAGCAGGGCGTCAGCCTGCCGGCGATCATGGTCGACATGTCGCCGGTGACATCGGCGCCGCAGCCGACGCTGGACAACGTCGCGCCGGGGCCGCTGATGCAGGAGGCGGATGCCTCGCCGCCGGAGCCGGTGCAGCGGCAGACGGTCGAGGAGACCATCGCGCCGACGCTGCCGCAGGAAAAGCCGGACGTGGTGGCGCCGCCGGAACAGAAACTGGAGCCGACGCCGGCCAAACCCGAGCCGGCGAAGATCGTGCGGCAAGAGAAGCCGGCGCCTGAAAAGGTGGTCCGCCGCGAGGCGAAGAAACCGTCCGATGCGCCTCCCGCGCCGCGCACCAGCGCGCCGCCGCGTGCCGAGCGTGAGGCGCCGGCGGCGTCCGCCATGAGCGCGGGTGCGGTGGCCTCCGCGATCGCGTCCTACAATCAACGCGTTCGCGCGCATCTGATGCGCTTCCATCAATACCCGTCCGCCGGTGGCGGCGCGCGCGGCGTTGCAAGGCTGAGTTTCACTCTCAGCCGGAGCGGGCAGGTCATATCCAGCCGTCTTGCCGGCTCGTCCGGCGTTGCCGCCTTCGACGCCCAGGCCATGTCGATGATCCGCCAGGCCTCGCCGTTTCCGTCGATCCCGGATGAGATCAAGAACGGTTCGATGAGCTTTTCGATTCCGGTGGAGTTTACGGTGAGGTAGGGGCAGTCTCCGCGGGCCCATCGAGAGTGCGGAAATGCAGTCCTATCCTCGTCATTGCGAGCGCAGCGAAGCAATCCAGACTTACCCCCCGGAAAGGACTCTGGATTGCTTCGCTGTGCTCGCAATGACGGAGGTTGGAGTGACGCTGTCGTCTCCAATCCTCTCCCGCGCCAGGCGGGAGAGGAGAGAGCGTCGGCCTTACTTCGCCTTCAGGAAATCCGCGACTTCGAGCAGCATGAACTCGTCGTCATCGGCCTTGTTGGGATCGCGGCTGGAGGAGAACGGCAGGTTGTTGTCGTTGCCGACGATGATGTGGGTGTCGTCGACGCGATCGACGTTCTCGATGGTGAAGAACGGGAAGGTGTAGACGCCGTCGTTGAGAGGCTTCTTCGCCTTCTTGTCGGGATCCTGGATCTTCATCAGGTCGATATAGCCAATCTTGCGCACGGGCTTGCCGACATTGGCGTCCGTCAGCTCGATCTTGTAGATGCGCTTGAACTTGGCGAGATCGGGGAAGCAGTTCTCGCCGCGCTGGCCTTGCGGGCAGGCCTTGTCGGCGGTGCCTTCGCCATTGTCGCGCTCGATGATGAGGCCGGAGGCCTGATCGATCATGTTGAAGTCGCCGATGGCGTTGCCGTTCTGCTCGAACACATATTGCCAGTAGCGGCCGGTGAATTTTTCGGCAGCGACGTCGAATTCGAGGATGCGGGAGGCTTCCTTGCCGTCGACCTTCTCCCAGTCCTTCTTGTCGGCGTCCCACAGCGGCCCCTCGAGCAGGCCGTAGAGGAATTTGCCGTCCTTCGACGAGGCGAAGCCCTCATAGCCCTTGGAGCGGCGGAGGTTGACATTGGTGTAGGTCGCGCCTGGTGCGCCGGGCGTCGCGACGGCCCAGTTGTCCGGCGAGCGCACCGGCTTGCCGTCGGCAACCGTCTCGAACACGCCGAGGATCTTTCCGGTCTTGTCCGCCTTCAGGATGTAGGGGCCGAACTCGTCACCGATCCAGAAGACATCACCGATGATCTGGAAGCCCTCGGTGTCGAAGTCCGAGCCGGTGAGGTAGCGCTTCTGGGTGTCCTCATGCACGATGCGGAAGGGTACCTTCTTGTCGGGATCGTGCAGGAAGATGGTCTCCAGGCGCTCGATCTTGCCGTTCGCCCAGTCCATCTTGTAGCGGTTGAGGTACAGCATCGAGTCCGGCGAGTTGGCGCGCGCGCCCATGCCGTTGTCGGTGATCACCCAGAAGCTGCCGTCGGGCATGGTCTTGATGCCGGAATGGCCCTGCAGCGGCTGGCCCTTGAACGGCAGCGACACGCCGGTCGGACGCTCATAGGACTTGCCCATGACGGTGCCGAGCGCGTCGACGCGTTTTCCCGTGGTGTACTTGCCCGAGGTCTTGAGATCGGCCGGCGCATCTGCCGGCGCGTCGATGAAGGTGGCGGCCGGCATCACCACGTGGCCGGCGAGCTTGGCCGGAAATTCGCCCTCGTTCTGGGCGAGCGCGGTGCTCGCGGTGAGAATGACCGTTGCGACGGTGCTGAGAAAAGTCGCGCGCATGTGCGTCTCCTGTTGGCGGACGCACGCCTTATGCGGATCGCGTGTTGCAGTTTTGTGAAGCCGGGCGAAAGGCCGCAGCCGCGATCTACTCCTTTACCGCGCCTGTCAGCGACGACACGTAGTAGTCCACGAACAGCGAGTAGAAGATCGCGACCGGCAGCGAGCCGAGCAGCGAGCCCGCCATCAGCGCGCCCCACTGGTAGACGTCGCCGGTGACGAGCTCGGTCAGGATCGCGACCGGCACGGTCTTGTTGGCGCCGCTCTGGATGAAGGCGAGCGCGTAGATGAACTCGTTCCAGGACAGCGTGAAGGAGAAGATGCCGGCCGAGATCAGGCCGGGGACGGCCAGCGGCAGCGTGATCCGGCGCAGGATCTGAAGCCGCGTCGCGCCATCGACCAGCGCGCATTCCTCGAGCTCGTAGGGGATCGACTTGAAATAGCCGATCAGGAGCCAGGTGCAGAACGGCACCAGGAAGGTCGGATACACCAGGATCAGGGCCAGCGGCGAGTCGAACAGGCCGAACTGCACGACGACGGTCGCGAGCGGAATGAACAGGATCGAGGGCGGCACGAGATAGGCGAGATAGATGCCGAGGCCGACATAGGGACTGCCGCGGAAACGCAGGCGTTCGATCGCATAGGCCGCCAGCGTGCTCGCGATCAGCGACAGCGTGGTCGAGCCGATCGCGACCAGCATCGTCGTCTTCAGCCAGCGCGGATAGGCAGTGTCGAACAACAGATGCTTGATGTGGGCGAGCGTCGGCGAGGAGATCCAGAACGGATTATGATCCTTGTAGTTCATCAGCTCCGCGTTCGGCTTGAACGAGGTGATCGCCATCCAGTAGAACGGGAACAGCAGGATCAGCACGAAGCAGCCGAGCGGCAGATAGATCATCATCAGCCGCCGCAGCCCGGAATCCCAGGCCATGGTGTCGGGTGCGGCTTTGGCGACGGCGGAGCCTTGCGCGACGGTGTCAGTCATTGGCCTCTCCCTGCTGCCATTTGCGGCGCGCCAGGCCGAAATAGGAAAACAGCGTCGCGAACACCAGGAACGGGATCATCGACACTGCGATCGCGGCACCTTCGCCGAGCTCGCCGCCGGCAATGCCGCGCTGGAACGCCAGCGTCGCGAGCAGGTGGGTCGAGTTCACGGGTCCGCCGCGGGTGATGGCGTAGACGAGCTGGAAGTCGGTGAAGGTGAAGATGATCGAGAACGTCATGACGATGGCGAGGATCGGCATCATCATCGGGAAGGTAATGTAGCGGAAGCGCTGCCAGGCGCTGGCGCCGTCGAGCATCGCGGCCTCGTAGAGCGAGGGCGAGATGGTCTGCAGGCCCGCCAGCAGCGAGATCGCGACGAAGGGGATGCCGCGCCAGATGTTGGCTGCGATCAGCGAGAACCGCGCCGGCCAGGGCGAGCCGAGGAAGTCGATATTGCTCGACCTCCAGTGCAGCACGTCGACCAGGAGGTACGAGATGATCGAGAATTGCGGATCGTAGATCCACCAGAACGCCAGCGCCGAGAGCACCGTCGGCACGATCCAGGGCAACAGCACGATGGCGCGCAGCACGCTCTTGAACGGGAAATGATTGTTGAGCAGCAGCGCGAGCCAGAAGCCGAGCGCGAACTTCCCGAAGGTCGCGACTGCCGTGTAGAACACGCTGTAGAACACCGCGTTCCACCACAGGGGATCGGTGAGCAGATACTGGAAATTCTCGAGACCGACGAAGATGCCGCGTCGTCCGATCGTGGTGTCGGTGAAGGCAAGCCAGACACCGAGGCCGAGCGGATAGGTGAGGAATACGGCGAGCAGCCCGAGCGCCGGTGCAAGGCACATCACGATCAGGAACGGCTTGTAGTCGAACAGCCGCACGAGCCAGTTCGGCTGCCGCTGCGCCAGCGCGGGGGAGGAGAATGTGGTCACGGACATCAGTCTGTTGTCCTGCTCTAGAAAGTCACTCCACCGTCATTGCGAGGAGCCCGCGACAAAATTGCGAAGCAATTTTGCGCTGGTGCGACGAAGCAATCCAGACTGCTTCCGCGGAGGGATTCTGGATTGCTTCGCTTCGCTCGCAATGACGGCCTATCGGCCATCACTTCTGCCGCCGGAAGTAGCGCTTGCAGCGCTGCTCGGCTTCCGCGGCCGCGGCTTCCGGCGTGGCAGCGCCGGTGGCGACGGACGCGCACATCTGAATCAGCACATAATCGGCGCTGACCGCGCCGGTCGCGGTCGAGATCGGGCCCTTGTAGCCGTCATAGTAGGTGCTGTTCATCGTGTTCTTGAACAGGCTCACCTTCGGATCCTGCGACCACACGGCGGCCTCGGTATAGGCGGCCAGCGGCTGGGACCAGTAGCCGGAGTTGGCATTGAGCCACGGCTCGTATTGGTCCTTTTCCAGCATGTATTGCAGGAAGGCCTTGGCGGCGTTGGGGTACGGGCTGTGCTTGAACACCATGGCGTTCAGCGTCAGGCCCGCCATCGGAGAGACCTTGGCCAGGCCCTTGGGCAGCAGCTGATGCTCGCTATCCTCGGCGATCGCCTTGGTCGCCGGGTCGTTCTTGAGCGAGAAGTACAGCGAGACGCCGTTGGCCGTCAGCGAGATTTCCTGCGAGGAATAGGCGCGATTGTTGCTGACGTCGTTCCATGACGGCGTGCCGGCGATGAAGGTCGGGTACTGCTCCTTGACCCAGTTCAGCGCGGCGATCGTCTCCTTGCTGTTGATGGTGACGTTGCCCTCCTCGTCGAGCAGGGCGGCATTGTGCGACCACAGCGCCCAGTTGGCGAAGCCGTTGCCGTCGCCCTTGGCGTTGCCGAGCGCGAAGCCGGCCGGCTTGCCGGCCTTGTGCAGCTTGCGGCACAGGTCGAGCACGCCGGCATGGTCTTCCGGCACCTTGTCGAAGCCGACCGATTGCAGGATCGACTTGCGGTAGATCAGGGGACCCGCAGTGGCGCCGAACGGCAGTCCGATCCAGGACTCGCTCTTGTGCTTCTTGCCGTAGCGCTGCGCCAGCGGCAGCCAGCCCCCGTACCGCTTGCCGAGATAGTCGGCGACGTCGGTGAGCTCGATCAGCTCGTCGATGTAGATATGAGGCGCGTCGGAGAAGCCGATGATGATGTCGGGCCCGGCGCCGGAGTTCGAGGTCACCGCGGTCTGCTGGTTGATGTCTTCCCAGCCGACGAAGTCGACCTTGACCTCGACCCCGGTGTCCTTGGTGAACTTTGCCGCATTGGCGCGGAACACGTCCTCGTCGGCCTGGACGAAGCGCACCGGGCGCAGCATGCGTAAGGATGCGCCCTTCTCGATCTCGCGCTTGGGTGCCGGGACATCGGCAGCTCTAATATTGGATGTTTGCGCTGCAGCACCGGTGGCCACGAGCGTTGCAGCGGACAGGCCCAGCGCCAAGGCATCACGACGTGTGATGTCGTTCCTCATCAGTACCTCCCTATATATATGTTCCCTTCCCGGCGTTGATCGCCGGTGAAGGGCCGTTTCGGTCTTCGGCGCGTTTGGCGCCGGCCCCCCTAGCTGTTCGGTCCGCGATCCATGCTGACGGGCTGCCAGCGGCGGAGCGCGGTGTTTTGCAGCACCGACGGGTTGACGCAGCTTACCGGCCACATGCCCTGAAGCACCAGTGACAATTCGTAGCCCACGCGGCGCTTGCGCGCCTCGTCGAACCGTGCCGAGGCCGAGGCGACATGGGCGGTCAGGGTCACGTTCTCCATGCCGAGCAGCGGATTGTTGTGCGAGGGCGGCTCCTTCTCCAGCACGTCGAGGGCGGCGTGCGCGATCCAGCCGTCCTGCAGCGCCTTGATCAGGCTCTCCTCGTCCACCGTGGCGCCGCGACCGGTGTTGATGAAGATCGAGCCCTTCTTCATCTGCCGGAAGTGCTTCTCGGTCAGCATGTGATGCACCTCGGGTCTTGCAGGGGCGTGCATCGAGACGAAGTCGGACTGCGACAGCACCTCGTTCAGCGTCGCGGGGATGACGCCGTGGTCGTACATCAGCGTTTCCTGGATGAAGGGATCGTAGGCCATCATGCGCAGGCCGAACGGCGCGGCGCGTTTCGCAACCGCACGCGCCACGCGTCCGAACGAGATGAAGCCGAGCGTCTGGCCCATCAGCCTCGGAATCTTGAGCAGCGCCGGCCGGCCCTCGGCCCAGCGGCCGTCGCGTACCATGCGGTCCTGCTCGACCAGGCGGCGGAAGCCGGCGAGCAGCAGCATCATGGCGTGGTCGGCGACCTCCTCGATGAAGGTGTCGGGAATGTTGGTCACCGGAATTCCGCGGGCGGTGGCGGCCTTCACGTCGACGCTGTCGACGCCGACCGAGCCGAGCGTGATGACCTTGCAGCTCTGCAGGCTGTCGATGATGGTCTTGGTGATCGGGATGCCCTTGGCATAGATGGCGTCGGCATCCTTCGCGGCGGCGATGAACTCGGCCTCGTTCGCGGGGGCCTCGACGATCTCGGCATCGATCGGATCGAGCGCCTCGCGCTCAAAGGAATAATCGCTGCCCGCGACCGTGAAGCTCGCACCCTTCGGCGTCACCACCCTGTATTTCGGCATTTCCTGCTCCCGATTTGGTTTCTTGTTGTGACCCGGCCTTCTCCCGGGCCTTTGCGTCTTTTACGCGAAATCGAGGCGGGTGCGTACAATTGCCGGTTGTCCGGAGCGATGAATATTGCCGTTTTCGCCGGCATTTGTCGGGGCTTCTACGGAGGCGCGTAAGTAACTTGCTAAGGGGTCGCTCCCTAAAAGTTGATTCAATTTCGATCCATTCGCTCGCGTACCCGTATCCTTTTTTGCCGGAGCTATCCCGTGAAGTTGAGCAATCTGAAGATCGCCCCCAAGCTTGGCATTCTTGTCGGCGTCACCCTGTTCGGCCTTTGCATCTCCGGAGTTCTCGCCGGCTACCTGATGAAGCGCGAGATGGTGAATGCACGCATCGACCAGACCAAGGCGATCGTCGAGATGGCGCGCAACTATGCGGCTGCCTTGATGAAGCGCGTCAATGCCGGCGAGATGACGAAGGATGCCGCGTTCGCGGAGCTTCGTCGTTACGGCAATGCCATGACCTACGACAAGAACACCGGTTATCTGTTCGGCACGTCCTATGACGGCATCACGCAGCTTGCGCCCGATCCGAAGATGATCGGCCAGAACCGCATGGACACGGAGACGAACGGACGGAAGCTGTCGCGCGAGCTCATGGACGGGGTCAAGGCCAACGGCGAGATCCTGCTGTTCTATGAATATATGAAGCCCGGTCAGGACAAGCCCATTCGCAAGCTCGGCTACGCCGTCGCGGTGCCCGGTTTCGAGATGTACCTCGGCACCGGCGCCTATCTCGAGGACATCGACGAGAAGATGGGTCCGGTCTACTGGCTGCTCGGCCTTGCCATGCTCGGCATCGTCATCGTTGCCGGCAGCGTCGCCTGGATGATCGGTCGCAGCATCAGCCGTCCGTTGGCGCTGCTCGGCATGCGCATGAAGGATCTCGCCGACGGCAAGCTCGAGGGTGACATTCCCGGCGTCGGCCGCGCCGACGAGGTCGGCGCGATGGCCTCGACCGTCCAGATCTTCAAGGACAACGCGGTCCGCATCCGCGACCTCGAGAAGACCGAGGCGGATACCAAGGAGCGCGCCGCGGCGGAACGTCGCAGCGCCATGGAAGAGATCGCCAACGACTTCGAGCGCAGCGTCAACGGCATCGTCCGCTCGGTCTCCTCGGCCGCGGCCGGCATGCAGAGCACGGCGCAGTCGATGACCGCGACCGCGAGCGACGCCTCCTCGCGCGCGGCGACCGTCGGTGCCGCCTCGCAGAAGGCGTCCGGCAACGTCGGCACCGTTGCGGCCGCCGCCGAGGAGCTGTCGAGCTCCGTTGCGGAAATCTCCCGCCAGGTGACGCGCTCGACTGAAGTTGCGAGCCGTGCCGTCAGCGATGCCGAGCGCACCAACGCCACGGTGCAGGAGCTCTCCACCGGTGCCGAGAAGATCGGCGAGGTGGTCAAGCTCATTCACTCGATCGCGGCGCAGACCAATCTCCTGGCGCTCAACGCCACCATCGAGGCGGCGCGCGCCGGCGAGTCCGGCCGCGGCTTCGCCGTCGTCGCCTCCGAGGTCAAGGCGCTCGCCAACCAGACCGCCAAGGCGACCGAGGAAATCTCGGCCCAGGTGGCGGCGATGCAGACCTCGACCAGCGACGCGGTCGCGGCGATCGGCGGCATCACCCAGACCATCGCCGAGATGAGCGAAATCACGGCGGGCATTTCCGCCTCGATCGAGCAGCAGGGCGAGGCGACGCGCGAGATCGCCCGCAACATCCAATCGGTCGCGGCCGGCTCGAGCGAGATCAACGCCAATATCGGCAGCGTCACCTCGGCCGCGGAAGCGACCGGCACCGCGGCCGGCGACGTGCTCACCAACGCCCGCGAGCTGGACAGCCAATCCGGCGCGTTGCGCAATGCGGTGGACGGCTTCCTCGCCAAGGTTCGCGCGGCGTAAATTCTTGCGCTGAATTCGTAAGGTGGGCAAAGAGGCGAAAGCGTCGTGCCCACCTTTTCGTTTTTGAGCGACCGTCATGCCCCGCGAAGGCGGGGCATCCAGTACGCCGCGGCCCATCGGTTCAATCACAACCGTCTCGGATTGCTGGATCGTCCGCCCCAGTGCGCAATTGCGCATAAGGCGGACGATGACAGCATCACCGGAGTTCGCACCTCTACTGCTTCTCGATCCCCGCGTCGCGGATCAGTCTCTCCCACAACACCAACTGCTCGTTCACGAACGTGCCGAGCTGCTCCGGCGTGCCCGAGAAGGCATCCATGCCGAGCGTCGCCAGCTGGGCCTTGATCTCCGGCTTCTCGACGATCTTGCGGATCTCGGCGTTGAGCCGCGTCACGATCTCCTTCGGCATGCCGGCGGGACCGAAATAGCCCTGCCACGACGAGATGTCGAAATCGGGCACGCCGGCCTCCTGCATCGAGGGCAGGTTCGGCACCAGCGGCGAGCGGTCCTTGGTGGTGACGGCGAGCGCGCGCAGCGCGTTGCCCTGGACGTGCGGCAGGCCGGTCAGGATGTCCACGAACATCATCGAGACGCGCCCGCCCATGACGTCGTTGAGCGCCGGCGGCGAGCTCTTGTAGGGCACGTGCAAGAGGTCGAGCCCGGCATTGTGCGCAAACGTCGCACCCGACACGATCGCCGAGGACGAGCCCGAGGCGTAGCTCAGCTTGCCCGGATTGGCCTTGCCGTAGGCGACGAGCTCGCCGACGGTCTTGGCGGGCACCTCGGGGTGAACGACCAGCATGAAGGGCAGGTCGCCGGTGCGGGCGATCGGGGTGAAATCCTTGACGGGATCGTAAGTGAGGCTCTTGAGCAGATAGGGATTGGCCGAATGCGTGGTGTTGGTCGTCACCAGCAGCGTGTAGCCGTCGGGTGCGGCGCGCGCGACATAGGTCGCCGCGATCATGCCGTTGGCGCCGGCCTTGTTCTCGATCACGATGCCGACGCCGAGCGCCTGCGACAGATGCTGCGAGATCAGCCGCGTCGTGGTGTCGGTGCCGCTGCCGGCCGCGAACGGCAGCACCAGCGTGATGTTGCGGCTGGGGTAATTGTCGGCCTGGGCAGCGGACGCGCCGAGACAAAGCGCGGCCGTGCCGATGATGCGCAGGTTTCGAATCAACGCTGAAAGCATGTCTGGTCGTTCCCTCTTTTTCGTTGGCGGGGAACCTAGCTTCTCTTCGCTGAAATCGGAAGGCGGGAGTTTGTCGCCCGCGCCACGGAATTACTTCGCCGCCGGGCCCTGGCGCGAGGCGATCACGACGCCGGCGAGCACCAGGGCGTAGCCGATCAGGTGAAACGGCTGCAGCTTTTCGCCGAGCAGCAGGATCGCCATCGCCGAGCCGAACACCGGCACCAGATGGAAGAACGGTGCGGCCCGGTTCGGGCCGATCAGCGCGACGCCGCGGTTGAAGAAGAGATAAGCCAGCGTCGACGGAAAGATCAGGATGTAGCCCAGCGTTGCCAGCGTCACGGTGTCGAATTGCAGGATGCGGCCGCTGGAGGCTTCCCAGGCTGCCGCGGGCAGCAGCATCATCGCGCCGCAGCAGGTGGTGAAGGACAGAAAGGACAGCTGGTGGATCCTGGGCCGGCGCGGGATGAAGGCGGAGTAGAGGCCGAAGGCGATCAGCGAGGAGGCGAACATGAGATCGCCCCGGTTGAAGCTGATGCCGGCCAGCGCCGCGAGATCGCCGCGCAGGATGATGATCAGCACGCCGAGCAGCGAGATCGCGATGCCGGCGAGCTGCCCGCCGGTCAGCCGCACGCCGAACAGCACCAGCGACCACAGCGCCACGAACAGGGGACCCGCCGATTGGATCAGCAGCGCATTCAGCGCCTCGGTGTACTGCATCGCCCAGTACGAGATCGCGTTGTTGAAGGCGAAGCCCACCAGCGACAGGAACAGCATCAGCGGCAGGCTCCTGCGCAAAGCGGGCCAGTCGCGCTTCAGGTGCGGCCAGGCGAACGGCAACAGGATCAGGAACACGCCGAACCAGCGGATCGTGGTCATCGTCAGCGGCGGCACATGCGCGCCGACATGGCGCGCGAGCACGATGTTGCCGGCCCAGAACAGCGAGCTCAGGCTGAGCAGCAGATAAGGCTGGTTGTTGAGCCAACTGGCCGGACTGGCGGCCGGTGGCGCGGGCGAAGCAATCGTCATGGGTGTCTGATGCAACCTTGCCCCTGATCGCGACGGTGGCACAAGTCACGCCGCCGCAATGCTACAATGCAGGCATGAGCCGGGGCGCGGCGTCCGCGGCTAATATGTTGGACGCGTCCTTGATGCAGTGCGCGCTCTTCCCCTCTCCCCTTGCGGGAGAGGGTGGCTCGCCGCGGAGCGGCGAGACGGGTGAGGGGTACCTGTCCGCGAGTCCAATTCTAATTTGAATGCGCGGATAGATACCCCTCATCCGGCGCTTCGTGCCACCTTCTCCCACAAGGGGAGGAGGAAGAAACTACCCCGCCTGCTTCCTTGACGCGGCGAACACGCCCGACAGCACCAGCGCGAAGCCGATGAAGTGGAACGCTTGCGGGTGCTCACCCAGGAACACCATTGCCATGATCGAGCCGAACACCGGTACGACGTGGAAGAACGGCGCGGCGCGGTTGGCGCCGATCAGGCGCACGCCGCGATTGAAGCAGAGATAGGCGAGCGTGGAGGGAAACACCGCGACATAGAACAAGGTGAGCAGGTTCGGCGCATCGAGCTTCATCACCGGACGCGCGGAGAGCTCCCAGATCTCCAGCGGGATCAGGCATGCGGCGCCGGCGCCGAAGGTGAAGGCGAGGAACGACAGGCCATGCATCGCCGGCCGCTTCAGGCTCAGCACCGAATAAAGCGCGAAGATCAACAGCGCGAGCAGGAAGATGAGGTCGCCCTTGTTGAACTCGATATTCGACAGCGTGGTGAAGTCGCCATGCAGGAGGATGGTCAGCACGCCGCACATCGACAGCAGCACGCCGAAGGCCTGCGCCGCGGTGAGGCGGATGCCGAGGATGACCAGCGACCACAGCGCCACCAGCAGCGGCGCGGCCGACTGCAGCAGCAGCGTGTTGAGCGCCTGCGTGTGCTCGAGCGCCCAGTATTGCAGCGTGTTGAAGGCGCCGATGCCGGTGACCGAGAGCGTGACCATCAGGCCGAGCCGCCCGCGGATCGCGGGCCAGTCCTGCACCAGATGTTTCCAGGCGAACGGCAGCACCAGCAGGAACGCGAACAGCCAGCGCAGGAATGACAGCGTCACCGGCGGGATGTGGCCCGCGGCGAGCCGGCCGACGATGGCGTTGCCGGCCCAGCACAGCGCGGTGATGCTGAGCAGCAGGTAAGGCTGGTTGGCGACCCAGTGACCGGATGTGTCGGCGCTCGTGGTCTGGCCGGTGGCGGACATTGTGGTTGTTATGGCCCCGCATCATGCGCCGAGGCCCCGGCCCGGCGATATCCGGGCCGGCTTCAATCGCCCGGCCAGCCCAAAGACACGGAAATGTCCCCGATATCAATGGGGCGAGGCGCATCGCCTCCATGCGCAGGCGATACGGCAGGAACCGTCAGTGCTTTCGTCGGCTGCGGATCGCGAAGGGCTTCACGAACTCGGCGCAGGCGAGATAGACGACGACGAGCAGCGCGATGCCGGCCATCATGGCCGGCGGCGGCGTGACGAAGCCGAACCAGGCCCCGAGCGGCGTGAACGGCAGCACCATCGCGGCGAGCAGTGCGACCAGCGAGGACGCCGCGAGCGCGGGATCGGGCCAGTTGCGCCAGGGCCGGCCATTGGTGCGGATGATGAAGATCACGAGGATCTGCGTCGCCATCGATTCCACGAACCAGGCCGTGCGGAATTCCTCGGGCGAGGCCTTGAACAGCACCAGCAGCGCGACGAAGGTCAGGGCGTCGAACACCGACGACAGTAGTCCCATGATCGCGGCGAACCGCACCAGGCGCGACATGCTCCACACCTGCGGCCGGGCCGTTGCCTGTGCCGAGACCCGGTCGAAGGGAATGCCGAGCTCGGAGAGATCGTAGAGCAGATTGTTGAGCAGGATCTGCGTCGGCAGCATCGGCAGGAACGGCAGGGCGATCGAGGCGGCCGCCATCGACAGCATGTTGCCGAAATTGGAGCTGGCGCCCATGCGGACATATTTGAGGATGTTGGCGAAGGTGCGCCGTCCTTCCTCGACACCGTCGGCGACGACTTCGAGGTCCGAAGCCAGCAGGATCATGTCGGCGGCGGCCTGCGCCACGCCGGTCGCGCCGTCGACCGACAAGCCGACATCGGCGACCTTCAGGGCCGGTGCGTCGTTGATGCCGTCGCCGAGGAAGCCGACCACCTCGCCGCCGGCCTGCAGCGCCTTCACGATGCGTGACTTCTGGTCCGGCGCGAGGCGGCCGAACGCATCGCTGGAGCGCACCTGCACCGCGAGGGCCTCGTCGCTGAGCGCGGCAATGTCGGCCCCCGACAGCACGCGCTCGGGATTGAGCCCGACCAGGCCCGCAAGCCGCTTCACCACCACGGGATCGTCGCCCGAGAGGATTTTCAGCCGCACGCCGCTGGCAGCGAGCTGCGCAATCGCTGCCGCAGCGGTCGGCTTCGGCGGATCGGCAAAGGCGCAAAGACCTTCGAAGGCGAGATCGATCTCATCCTCCGTCTCGACCTCGCGCAGCGTACCGATCCACGCCCGCGAGGCGATCGCCACGGTCCGCAGGCCCTCGCGTGCGAGCTCGCGCACGCGTGCCATGGCCGCCTCGCGCGCGCGGTCGTCCATCGTGCACAATGCGAGCACCGCTTCCGGCGCGCCCTTGACGATCAGCAGCGCACCTTCCGGGCCGGTGGCGAGCACCGATCCCAGCCGGCGCGAGAAGTCGAACGCCTGCCGCCCGGCGAGCCGCCAGCCTTGCGCGGCATCTACCCGGCCGGCGGTGAGGGCGGCATCGAGCGAGCCGCGGCCGCCGCCGAGCGATGCGGCGATGGCGCCGAGCTGCGCTGCGCGCGGCTCGTCCTTGCCCTCGGCATCGATGCTCCTGGCGAGCGTGATCTCGGCGGAAGTCAGCGTGCCGGTCTTGTCCGTGCACAGCACCGTCATGGCCCCGAGGTCGTGGATCGCAGCCAGCCGCTTCACGATCACCTTGCGGCCGGCCATGCGCAGCGCGCCGCGCGACAGCGTCACCGTAGTGATCATCGGCAGCAGTTCCGGCGTCAGCCCGACCGCGAGCGCGACCGCGAACAGCAGCGAATCCAGGATCTCGCGGCCGAGCAGGACGCGAACGGTGAGCACGACCAGCACCAGCGCCAGCGTGGCGCGCGCCACCACGAAGCCGAATTCGCGCAGGTCGCGCTCGAAGGGGGAGGGAGCCTGCGTCTCGGCAAGCGCCGCGGCCGCCGCGCCGAACACGCTGTTGCGGCCGGTCCCGACCACGAGCGCGATCGCCTCGCCGGTCTGCGCCACGGCGCCGCGGAACAGCGCGTTCGAGGTGTCGTCGGGATCGGTGACGGCGCCGGCGTGCTTCTGCACCGGATAGGGCTCGCCCGTCAGCGCCGCTTCACCCGCGGCGAAGGCGGTGCTCTCCAGCACCAGCGCGTCGGCAGGGATGATGTCGCCGGCGCGGACGCGCAGGAGATCGCCGGGAACGACGCGCTCGACGTCGATCTCGCGGAAGGCGCCGTCACGCTTGACCTCAGCCTTCAGCGCCACCGAGCGGCGAAGGATCTCGGCGGCACGGACCGCATGCCCCTCCTGGACGGTGTCGAGCCCGATCGAGCCTGCGAGGATCAGCACGATGATGAGCCCGCCGATGTCGTCGCCGGTCAGCATCGAGACGATGCCGGCGACCAGCAGGATCAGCGACAGCGGCTCCAGCAGCCGGCGCAGGATCGCGCGCATCGTGCCCTCGATGCGCGGCGGCGCATCGCTGTTCGGTCCGAAACGGCCGAGGCGTTCGGCGGCTTCGCTGGCGCTCAAGCCCTGCAGGGAGCAGCCGAGCCGGGCGCAGAGCGCATCGGTCGACAGGCGCCAGAACTGGCTCGCTTGGCTGTCCGGTGGCTTGGTCACGGCATGTCCGAAAAATCGAGGGTTCAAGGATTGGGAAGGGTAAGCTGCGGAGGTGACAGCCGTCCCTTGGCTATCCCTTGGCGCAATTGCGGGCCGGAACGGTTGATGCGGGTCAATCGGGCTGCCTGCCGGCTGCCAAGGTTGCGAGATTTTAAGGGGATATCAAAGGCTTGGGGGGCCTTTCGGACCCCGAAAAAGCCTCGTTCTTGCTTGCCTAGAGGGGCCGCTTCCTTTATCCGGTTGGCTGCCTTGCGTGCGAGCGGTCCTGGGCCGCGGATTGGCTGGGCGTCAGGCATGATCCCGGAAAAGTGGGCACCGGTTTTCCGCGAGGATCATGCCTCCTTGAGACAGATTGAACAGGGATTACCCGCGAATGGCCAACGTTGTCGTCGTCGGCGCCCAGTGGGGCGACGAAGGGAAGGGCAAGATCGTCGACTGGTTGTCGGAGCAGGCGGACATCGTCGTCCGCTTCCAGGGCGGCCATAACGCCGGCCACACGCTGGTCATCAACGGCAAGACCTACAAGCTCGCGCTGCTGCCCTCCGGCGTGCTGCGCGACCAGAAACTGTCGGTGATCGGCAACGGCGTGGTGTTCGATCCCGCCGCCTTCCTCGACGAGGTCACCAAGCTGCGCTCGCAGGGCGTCGCAGTCTCGCCCGATAATCTGCGTGTCGCCGAGAACGTCACCCTGATCCTGCCGCTGCACCGCGAACTCGACGCCTTGCGCGAGTCCTCCAACGCGGCGACTGCGATCGGCACCACCCGCCGCGGTATTGGCCCGGCGTATGAAGACAAGGTCGGCCGCCGCGCCATCCGCCTGATGGACCTCGCCGATCTCAACACCCTGCCGCACAAGATCGACCGGCTGCTGGCGCACCACAACGCCTTGCGCCGCGGTCTCAACCTGCCGGAGTTCGACGGCAAGGAGATCCTGAAAGAGCTGAGCGCGCTGGCGCCGCAGCTGCTGCCTTATGCAGAGACGGTGTGGCGCCTGCTCGACATCGAGCGGCGCGCCGGCAAGCGCATGCTGTTCGAGGGCGCGCAGGGCGCGCTGCTCGACGTCGACCACGGCACCTATCCCTACGTCACATCGTCCAACACGGTGGCGGCGCAGGCTGCGACCGGCGCCGGCCTCGGGCCGGGCGCGGTCGGTTATGTGCTTGGCCTGTGCAAGGCCTACACGACCCGCGTCGGCCAGGGCCCGTTCCCGACCGAGCAGGACAACGAGATCGGCCGCAAGATCGGCGAGCGCGGCCGCGAGTTCGGCACCAATACCGGCCGGCCCCGCCGCTGCGGCTGGTTCGACGCCGTGCTGGTCCGCCAGGCGGTCCGCACCTGCGGCATCAACGGCCTCGCGCTGACCAAGCTCGACATCCTCGACGGCTTCGATTCGATCGAGGTCTGCACCGGCTACAAGCTCGACGGCAAGGAGATCGACCATTTCCCGGCCGGCGAGGGCGCCCAGGCCCGGGTCGAGCCGATCTACGAGACCATCGAGGGCTGGAAGGAGCCGACCGCCAACGCCCGGTCATGGGCTCAGCTGCCGGCCCAGGCCATCAAATATGTCCGCCGGATCGAGGAATTGGTGGGGTGCCCCGTCGCGCTGCTTTCCACCAGCCCCGAACGCGAGGATACTATCCTGGTGCAAAATCCGTTTGAGGCTTAACGATATCTTACCGGGACGCGCGCATAGTTGAGTAGAAATGGCTGATTACTATCCGCTGATCGCCCGCGCTATTGCCGCCCTGGACCCCAACGCTCCCGGCGAAAGCCGTCGCGCGCTCTATGAGCGGGCGCGCACGGCCCTGATCGCGCAGCTGCGCAGCGTGCAGCCGCCGCTTTCCGAATCCGAGATCACCCGCGAACGGCTGTCGCTGGAAGAGGCCGTCCGCAAGGTCGAATCGGAGGCGGCCCAGCGCGCCCGCGACGCCTCGCGCCCCGGCGGGGCGGGGCGCAGCGGCGGCAGCGGCGACGCCTTCCGCCGCGCCAGCACCCGTGCCGCCGAGGGCAATCCGCCCGCATCCCAGCCCGGTGCACCGCCGCGCACCCGTCCGGCCCCGCCGCCGCCGCGGGCCGACCGTCCGTCCTTCAACGTCGATGACCAGGGCGGCGATGCCCAGCGTCCGCCGCGCGCGCCGCGTTTCGACGCGCCGCGCCAGCCCGGTCCGCCCGCGCCGCCATCGATGCCGGAGCCGCCGCCGGCCGGCCGCGATCGTGCGGGTGGGCGCCGTCCGCCGGACATCGGACCGCCGCCGGCGCTGCCGCCGGCTCCGGGGGTGCGCGGTTTCCGCGACATCACGGCCGATGCCAACGATCTCGGCGGCGCTGCCGCACAGGCCAACCGCGCCGCACGCCGCACCTATGCCAACGTACCCTCGCCCTCGCCGGAATTCGACCGGCTCGAGCCGAGCCTGGAGAACCGCGCCGGCGAGCAGGACGCGCCCTATTCCTATGACGAGTCGATCGAGGAGGCCGAGCGCTACGCGCCGCAGCCGCCTTCGCCGCGTCCGCGTATCGCGCCCGACCGCGACGCCAAGAAGGCCAAGCGCGGCGGCTCCGCGTTCCCGTTCAAGAGTGCGATCGCCGTCGGCATCGTGCTGATCCTGGTCGGCGCCGGCATCCTCTGGGGCAAGCCGTTGCTCCAGACCGCCACCAACCTGTTCAAGTCCTCACCGACCCAGGTGGTGGAGGCGCCGAAGGATTCGTCGCAGCCGCAGAGCAAGCCGAAGATCCCCGACCGCGTCGGCCAGCCCTCGGCGAGCGACCAGCCGGTTGCGCCGGTGGCGCAGAAGGTCGTGCTCTATGACGAGGACCCGTCCGACCCGAAGGGCAAGCAATATGTCGGCTCGGTGGTGTGGCGGCTCGAGCCGATCAAGGCGTCGGGCAACCAGAAGGCCGACGTCGCCGTGCGCGCCGAGATCGAGATCCCCGACCGCAAGTTCAAGATGACGATGTCGTTCCGCCGCAATACCGACTCCTCGCTGCCGGCGAGCCACACCGCGGAACTGACCTTCATCCTGCCGCCGGATTTTCCGGGCGGCAGCGTCTCCAACGTGCCGGGCATCCTGATGAAGTCGAACGAGCAGGCGCGCGGCACGCCGCTCGCCGGCCTCGCGGTCAAGGTCACCGACGGCTTCTTCCTGGTCGGCCTCTCCAATGTCGACGCCGACCGCGCCCGCAACGTCCAGCTCCTGAAGGAGCGTTCCTGGTTCGACGTGCCCCTGGTCTACGCCAACCAGCGCCGCGCCATCATCGCCATCGAGAAGGGCGCCCCCGGCGAGCGCGCCTTCAACGACGCCTTCGCGCAGTGGGGCGATTGAGGCGCTGCTGTCATTCCGGGGCGTGCGAAGCACGAACCCGGAATCCATTGCGCAGCACGTGACGTCAGAAGTGGATTCCGGGTTCGGTGCTGCGCACCGCCCCGGAATGACATCCTGGATGGATGACTACTGCGCCGCCGCTTCCCGCTTGCGGGCTGCCGCGGCGGCGGCGTGCTCGCGGTCCATCACGGCGCGGCAGCCGGGGCTGACATGCGCCTTGTTCCTGACCATGCAGGCGGTAATGCGCGGGATGTCAGGGATTTCACTGGAGCACAGCCGCATCGCGTCGGCCGAGCACATCTGCTGCGCTTCGGACGAGAAGGCGAGGCCGGGCGATGTCTGGAGTGCGATGGCAGCGGAGAAGGCGAACAGCGAAGCGATGGTTTGATAGCGTGTCATGAAGGATGGGTCCCCGAGTTCCCTAGGGCTTGAGCCGCTTGGTTTTGGGGCGCCGCACGCGGCTTGACCTGCCGCATGTCACAGCCTTCACGCCGGGATCCTAATCCCGCATGTGGTCGCTCGATTACGTGTGATGTCGAATCGAAAGTGCTGCGCCGCCCGAGCGAAGTATGCGCCATTGTCACGGGCCTGCAATGGTCATCGCAAAGGAATTCGCAATTGTTGCGCGCACGTCACGCAGCAAGCGGGGTGGGGCGATCAGATCAGCCGGTCGGATGATGCGCTCGCTTGTTCCGTATCGCTCGCACCGAGCGAGGCGGCATGTTCCTCGACCGCCGTGACGCCCTTCGCGGTGAGCTCGAACAGATCGCCGTCCTTCATCACATAGCCGGCGGCGATCAGCTCGCCGATCTTGCCGTGGCGGTCGTCGGCGAAGGCAATGGACTGGCTGATGTCCCTGAGGATCGAGAGTTGTTCGTCGCGCAGCATGGCTTCACTTTCCGTTCACAGGGCTGTTTCCGATCCTCACATGCCGTGGCTGGCGAACACCTTGCTGCATGATCTCGACAGCTTGGCCCGGTTGGCCTGCAGGCAGCTCTGCACTGCGCCGTCATTGCCGAGTTCCTTGCGGCAGAGCCGCGACGCATCGCGCGAGCAGGCATTCTGCTCCTGCGGCGTGCCCATGTGGCCTTGGGCGAAAGCGGGTGCGCCCGACGGGCCGCTCAGCGCGACCAGCGTGATCGTCGCCAGGATAAATTTACGGGACATCGGCGGCTCCAGTCCGACTGGGATGATTTCCAGGTCCTGTCTGAACTCGTCGCCTTGCCACTTGTTCCCCTCAAGGCGGCCCGCCGCCCCGCTGTTCAAGGTTCCCGCCGCGCTGCTATAACGGGGGCGACGTGTGAGGGGTATTTGATGAAACGCTATCTGGTGTTTGCGCTGGTCGGCCCGTTCGTCGGCGGGTTCCTGCTGCTGCTGACGACGACCTACCAGTCCGGCTATTGGACCCAGACCAGTCTCGGCGAGGTCGGCAAGCTGTTCGTGGTGTTCTTCAAGACCCTGCAATACAGCTATCTGTTCGGCTTCCTGCCCTCGCTGATGATCGGCGCGGTCGACGACATCCTGATCCATGTCCGCCGGATCGGCCCGGGCCTGCGGATGCTCCTCGTCGGCCTGTTCGCCTTCGTGCTGGCCTCGCTGACCTACAGCTCGCGCGGGCCGGATTCGGGGGTGGTGCAGTTCATCCTGTACGGCATGGTCGGCTTCGTGCCGTCGGTGATTTCCTCCTGGCTCGTGCATAGATATGTCGAGGAGCCGCAAGCGGCGGCGGCACCGACCTGAACGCGCGGCGTTCGGGCGCGGCGCAGCAACCCTGCCGGCGCATGCGCGTTTGCTCTGGACGATGACCATGTCTGACGATGACATTGTGACGAGACGCGGGCCCCGTTCCGGGCGAGCCTCGCATGCGAGCTTCTCGGGTGCCGAGGCGCGCGGGCCGATCATCGACCAGGACGGCCATGAGATCCGGCCCGAGACGCTGGAGCAGGGATTTCGCGAGTTTCGTTTCGAGTTCGGGCAAGCAGGCCCATTCGGCAATCTCACCCGCGAGCAACGGATCGCGCGGATCGAGGCCATCGCAAAACTGCTCGACGTTGCCTTCATCCTGCCCGGCACCAACATCCGCTACGGCATCGACGGGCTGATCGGGCTGATCCCCGTGGTCGGCGACATCATCACCACCGCGATCTCGCTGTGGCTGGTGCGCGAGGCGCGGGCGCTGGGCGCGCCCTGGTACATCACCGCGCGCATGCTCGGCAATGTCGCGGTCGACGGCGTGGTCGGCATGGTCCCGTTCGCAGGCGATGCCTTCGACGTCATGTTCCGCGCCAACATGCGCAACGTGCGGCTCTTGCGCCGCTGGCTCGACAAGCAGCCGCGGATGTAGCGGCCTCTTCGCCTCTCCCCGCAAGAGCGGGGCGAGGGAGATGACAGAGCGTGCCTCCAAAACGCAAAAAGCGCGACGGCCTTTCGGCCATCGCGCTTTCCGCGCACATCGTAAGGCTTGGCGAAAACTTACGCCGCGTCGGCGTCGGTCTGGGCGGCCGGCGCGGGCTTGGGCCGGCGGGGCAGCGGGAAGGCTTCACTCTCATAGAGCGAGCGGATGCCGTTCTGGTCGAAGCGCGCTTCCTCGACCTGGAGATAGGCGCCGTTCAGCGAATCCGTCGGCAACTGCTCCATCGCGAACTGCACGGCTTCGGCCGCGGTGCCGAACCGGCGATAGGTGAAGCCCGCACGCTTCTTCTTGCGGATCGCGGCGGGAAAGAGTTCGGCGGAGGTGTTGAAGTTGAACGGACGCAGTGGACGCATGGTCAAAGACCTCGTGATCTTCTCTGGGGCTTTAAGCGCGTGGGGTTTGGGAGGGCAGGGGCCACACTCGAGCGAGCCCGCCGCACATGTCATTTTCGCCCCCTAATATAGGCCGTTTTGACAAAAATGCGACCCCTGCGATGCGAGATGATGAATCCACGCATGGCAGCCCCGCAATCGCGGTAATCGAAGCTATTTCAATGACTTAGATGGTTTACACTTTGCCAGCAAGCAGCAGCACGATCAGCACCACCAGCACGACCCCGCCGATGCCCATGCCGGAATGGCCGAGGCCATAGCCGTAGCCACCGAACCGGCCGGACAGGCCGCCGAGCAGATAGATGATCACGAGGATGATCAGGATGGTCCCAAGCGTCATGGCATCCTCCCTGGCGGCCACCGAAATGCGATGATCGGCCGGACCGCCAGAGGAGAAAAGCACATCGCGCGGCCGGGTTCCACGGGGGAACCCGGCCGCGCGCCGGGTTATTTGGGCTCGAGCTTGAGCGCCGCGGAGTTGATGCAGTAGCGCAGGCCGGTCGGCCCGGGGCCGTCGGGGAAGACGTGGCCGAGATGGCCGCTGCACTTGGAGCAGAGCACCTCGGTGCGGATCATGCCGTGGCTCAGATCCCGCTCCTCGTCGATATGGCTCTCGGCGGCGGGCTGGGTGAAGCTCGGCCAGCCGCAGCCGGAATCGAACTTGGCATCGGACTCGAACAGCACGTTGCCGCACCCGGCGCAGACATAGGTGCCGGCACGGTGGTCGTGCTCATATTCGCCGGAGAAGGGACGCTCGGTCGCCTTCTCGCGCAGCACCGCGTACTGCATCGGCGTCAACTCGCGCCGCCACTGCTCGTCGCTCTTGATGACCTTGTCGTCGGTGGTTTTTGTTCTGGTGTCGGGCATGGGTCTCCCGTTTCTTCGATGATCTTGCTTTCGGTGATCTTGCGATCAGTTGGTAGCCTTGCTGGCATTCACCAGCGTCGGCTTCTCGATGTAGTTATCCGCGAACAGCTTTTTCAGGTTCTCGACCTTGGGCAGGTCGTTATAGGCGATGTAGGGCTGGTTCGGGTGCAGCGTCAGATAATCCTGGTGGTAGGCCTCCGCCGGATAGAACGCCTCCAGCGCGCCGACCTTGGTCACGATCGGCTTGCCGAACACCTTGGCGCCGTTGAGCTGGGCGATATAGGCCTCCGCCACCTTCTTCTGCTCGTCCGAGGTGGTGAAGATCGCCGAGCGATACTGCGTGCCGATGTCGGGGCCCTGGCGGTTGAGCTGGGTCGGGTCGTGCACCACCGAGAAGTAGATCTGGAGGATCTTTCCGTAAGAGATCTTCTTCGGGTCGTACTTGATCTCGACCGATTCCGCGTGGCCGGTCCGGCCGCTCGAGACGGTCTGATAGTCGGCGGTCGCCTTGGTGCCGCCGGCATAACCGGAGACCGCGTTGACGACGCCGGCGGTGTGCTGGAAGACGCCCTGCACGCCCCAGAAGCAGCCGCCGGCAACCACCGCGGTCTGGATGCCGCTTGCGGGTGCTGCGTCCACGGCGGGGGCGGGGATCACGACGGCGTCCTCGGCGGCGCGGGACGGCATGGCAAAGGCCAATGTCGCGGCGGCGGTGGCGGCGAGCAGGGTCAGGAGGGCAGGACGACGCATGGCGGAGGCCTCTTTCCGGATGGTGGAGCAGTCTAGGTCGGTTGGCGCCGGGCGAACAGCCTGCCCGGCCGCATTTCAGTCACCGGAGATACGGCGACAGGCACCGATTGTTACGCCGGCACGGACACGAGTCTGTGAAAGCGGCGGCCTGAGACAGCCGGCTTGGCGGGGTGGGGAGCTCCGCGCTAAGAGCATGATCCGAAAAAGTGTGAAGCGGTTTTCCGCAAAGATCATGCTCAAACAAGTGATGAACCCGCGCCATCGACGATAGACCTGGAAAAGTGCTGGCTGGAGCTGACCTGACAACATGCTGCGCGTCGTTTCCCTGACCCTCGTTACCCTGATTGCCAGTGTTGCGCTCGCCGCGGCAGATCAAGTCAGCGACGATCTCGCCATCTGCCGCGATCGCCAGGCGGACATGCAGGCCCGCGCACCGGCCTGCGACAATCTGCTCAACGCCGATCGCCTCACCGGCAAGGACAAGGCCATCGCGCTGTCCGTGCGCGGCAATACCCTGATCAACAAGCGCGACTACGTCCACGCCATCGAGACCCTGTCCATCGCCGTCGACCTCGATCCTGATTACGTCATTGCGCTCAACCTGCGCGGCCTTGCCTATGAGCGCAAGGGCCAGGACGATCTCGCGATGGCCGACTACAACCTCGCGCTCCAGAAGCGGCCGACCTACGGTGTCCCCTACAACAATCGCGGCGTCATCCACGCGCGCCGGGGCGCGCTGCAAAGCGCGCTCGACGATTTCAACCTGTCGATCAAATACACCCCGAAATTCCTGCTCGGCTGGACCAATCGTGCCCGCGTGCGCACGCTGATGAAGGATTTCAATGGCGCGATCGCCGACTTTGCGGAAGCGGAGAAGATCGATCCGGCCGCGCCGCAGATCGCCAGCAACCGCTGCATCACCTGGGGCATGATGGGCAAGTATGAGCAGGCCTTCGCCGACTGCAACGGCCTGATCGAGCGACAGCCGAAGAACGTGTACGCGATCAACAACCGCGCCGACGTCAGCATGATGAAGGGCGACCTCGAGGCCGCGCTGAAGGACTACAACACGGCGATCGAGATCAACCCGAACAATGTCCGCGCCCATTCCGGCCGCGGCCAGATCTACGAGCGCAAGAAGGATCTCGCCCAGGCTAGAGCCGACTATCGCGCGGCGGCCTACTCGCTGACGAGGTTCGACGAGATCGATGTCGCGCGCGCCCGCACCATAGCGCAGGAGCGGCTCGCCGCGCTGACGCCGCAAGCGCCGGCGGGTGCGCCCGGCGGGCGCCGCGTCGCGCTGGTGATCGGCAACGGCGCCTACAAGAACGTCCACGCTCTGCCCAATCCGCCGCGAGATTCGAAATTGATCGCAGGCGTGCTGCGCGATGTCGGCTTCCAGACCGTGATCTCCGTCAGCGATCTCACCCGCGACAAGTTCTTCGACGCACTGAAGGCCTTCGCGGAGGAAGCGGAGAAGGCCGACTGGGCCGTGGTCTATTACGCCGGCCACGGTTTTGAGATCGGCGGCGTGAACTATCTCGTTCCGGTCGATGCCAGGCTTGCCGCCGACAGGGACGCCGAGACGCAGGCGGTCGCGCTGGAGCAGGTGATCGCCGCAGTCGGTGCCGCGCGAAAGATGCGTCTGGTGGTCCTGGATGCCTGCCGTGACAATCCGTTCGCGCCGACCATGCAGCGCACCTTGTCGCTGAAGCTGGTCGACAAGGGCTTTTCCAACATCGAGCCCGGCGCCGGCTTCATGGTGGTCTACGCCGCCAAGCACGGCGAGACCGCGATGGACGGCGACGGCAGCGCCAACAGCCCGTTCGCCACCGCGCTCGCCCGCGAGATCAGGGAGCCGCGCGTCGAGATCAGAAAGCTGTTCGACATCATCCGCGACGACGTCTGGGCCGCCACCAGGCACGAGCAGCAGCCCTTCACCTATGGCTCGCCGCCGGGGCGTGAGGACTTCTATTTCGTTGCGGGGAAGTGACGAATTGGGTTGCTGAGCAACTCAATTCGTCATTCCGGGTTCGATGCTTCGCATCGCCCCGGAATGACAGGGTAGGCAGTGGTGCCGTCAGGGTGGGCAAAGCGACTTGTCCGCCGTAGCTCGAAGAGCGAAGGCGGAAGCGTGCCCACGCGTTTATTTGCTTATGGAGAGAGATGGTGGGCACGGCGCGCTGCGCCTTTGCCCACCCGACGGCAGCGGAGTTCTAAACGACGATACTCAGCCTTTTCGCCGCGCGCGTAATGCCCGTATACAGCCACCGTGCCCGGCTATCCCCAAACGCAAAGCTCTCGTCGAACAACACGACGTCGTCCCATTGCGAGCCCTGCGATTTGTGCACGGTCAGCACGTAGCCGTAGTCGAACTCGTCGTAAGGCTTGCGCTGCTCCCAGGCGATCTGCTCGACGCCGCCCTCGAAGCAGTCGGCGCGCACGGACACCTTGGTCACCTTGTGCCCGAAATCCTCGTCCGGTGACAGCCGCATGGAGAGGATGCGCGATTTCGAGCGCGAGGTGTTGCGCGACTTCACGCGCCACAGGCCGCCGTTGAACAGACCCTTCTTGCGGTTGTTGCGCAGGCACACCAGCTTGTCGCCGGCGACGGGAAATTGATCCTCGATGTTCTGGCGCTGGCGCACCCGCATGTTGTACGCGCGTCGCGTGTTGTTGCGCCCGACCAGGACCTGATCGGCGCCCATGACGCGATCGGGGTCGAGCTCTTTCCGCGACACCACCTCGCTCTCGCCGTAGCGGCCGATGTCGAGCTCGCGGCCCTCGCGCACGTCCATCGACATCCGCACGATCGGATCGTCCTGGGCCTGGCGGTGCACCTCGGTCAGCATCGCGTCGGGCTCTGAATTGGTGAAGAAGCCGCCGCCCTGGATCGGCGGCAGCTGCGCGGGATCGCCCAGCACCAGCAGCGGACAGTCGAACGACATCAGGTCGCGGCCGAGCTCGGCATCGACCATGGAGCATTCGTCGATCACGATCAGCTTGGCCTTCGAGGCCGGCGCGTCGTCCCACAATTCGAAGCTCGGCTGCTCCTCGCCGGATTCGCGGGCGCGGTAGATCAGCGAGTGGATGGTGGAGGCCTCGTCGCAGCCCTTGTTGCGCATGACGAGGGCCGCCTTGCCGGTGAAGGCGGCGAATTTCACCTCGCCGTCCACACCCTCGGCGATATGCCGCGCCAGCGTGGTCTTGCCGGTGCCGGCAAAGCCGAACAGGCGGAAGACCGGCGGCGTGCCGTTGCGGCCGGGTTTGGCTTTGAGCCAGTCGCCGACGGCCTTGAGAGCGGCATCCTGATGCGGGGTGAAAGTGGCCATGTCTGTCTTGAGAGGTGCGAAACGACGCGATTCGCCACCCCCAAAACTAACCATTCCCCCCGCCGGTTCAAGCGCGGGGAGGCCGTCTCCGTGCGGCCCATCCTTCGAGACACCCGCCTTTGGCGGGCCCTCAGGATGAGGACGGAGTGCGCGGCGGCAGTTTCGGCAGGCAAGGACGCCACTCAGCCTCATCCTGAGGAGACCGCGTAAGCGGTCGTCTCGAAGGACGAGGCGCTTGCTCGGACCTCGCCAAAACGCCGCTAGGAAGAGGCCGGCCCCTACTGCCAGCCGGGAACGCCGCGCATGTCGGGCAGCTGGTGGGCGATGCCCTTGTGGCAGTCGATGCAGGTCTTTTCCTTGGTGAACAGGAAGCGCTGGTGCGCCACCGAGGCCCGCGGCGACTGTTTGGTGATGTCCATGGAATCGGCGCTGTGGCAGTTGCGGCATTCCAGGGAATCATTGGCCTTGAAGCGCGCCCATTCATGCGCGGCGAGCTCGAGCCGGTGGTCAAGGAATTTCTCTCTCGTGTCGATCGTGCCGAAGATCTTGCCCCAGACCTCCTTGGAGGCCTGCATCTTGCGCGCGATCTTGTCGGTCCAGTTGTGCGGCACGTGGCAGTCCGGGCAGGTCGCGCGCACGCCGGAGCGGTTGGTGAAGTGGATGGTCGACTTCAGCTCGGCGAAGACGTTGTCCTTCATCTCGTGGCAGCCGGTGCAGAACTTCTCGGTGTTGGTGATTTCCAGCGCGGTGTTGAAGCCGCCCCAGAAGATCACGCCGGCCATGAAGCCCGCGAGCACCAGCGTGCCGAGCGCAAACACCGAGCTCGGCCGGGTCAGCACGCCCCAGAGTTCGCGCACGAAATCCCCGCTTCGCGCGATGAAGCCGCGCTTGGCTTTCAGTTCTGCATTGGGCTCGTCAGCAGTCGTCGTCATCGGCGGCCACCGGGGCTTGCGCGCGACAGCAGCGTGTCGATGTCGGTGAAGTCGTTGCTGACGGGCGGATTGGCCGTGTTCTGCGGCACATGGCATTCGGTGCAGAAGAAGCGGCGCGGCGAGATCGAGGCCAGGAACTGGCCGTCGCGGTCCATGAAGTGCGTGATCGACACCATCGGCGCCTGCGATTCCGCGGTGCGCGCCCGCGCGTGGCAGGACAGGCATTTGTTGCCGTTGAGGTCGATCTGGTAGCCGTCGATCGTGTGCGGGATGACGGGCGGCTGCTCCGGATAGTTGCGCACCTCCTTCTCGGACGTATTGCGGTTGGGCAGCATCGGCGGTGCCGGGCCCTCGTCATTGAGCGGCGCGGCGCCGCGCAGCCCCGAAGTCACCGTCTGCGCGGTCAGCGAACTCGCGCCGGCGGCAATCGCGACCGCGAGCAGGGCGATACCAAATCGTTTCATCATGACACGTTCACCCGCTCGATGCGCACGGCGCATTTCTTGAAATCGGTTTGCAGCGAGATCGGATCGGTGGCGTCCAGCGTCACCTTGTTGATCAGCTTGGATTCGTCGAACCACGGCACGAACACGAGGCCGCGCGGCGGCCGGTCGCGGCCGCGCGTCTCGACGCGGGCGCGGATGAAGCCGCGGCGCGAGACCACCTTCACCTCATCGCCGCGCCGCAGCTTCATGTCCTGCGCGTCGTCCGGATGCATGAAGCACACCGCCTCGGGGAATGCCTTGTAGAGCTCGGGCACGCGGCGCGTCATGGTGCCGGAATGCCAGTGCTCCAGCACGCGGCCGGTCGAGAGCCAGTAGGGATATTCGTTGTCGGGGGATTCCGCCGGCGGCTCGTAAGGCAGCGCGAAGATGCGCGCCTTGCCGTCGGGATAGCCGTAGAACTGCACGTCGGTGCCCTGCTTGACATAGGGGTCGCTGCCCTCGCGGAAACGCCACTTCGTTTCCTGGCCGTTGACCACCGGCCAGCGCAGGCCGCGCTCCCGGTGATAGGCGTCGAACGGCGCGAGGTCGTGGCCATGGCCGCGGCCGAAGCTGGCGTATTCCTCGAACAGGCCCTTGTGGACGTAGAAGCCGAACGCCTTGGACTCGTCGTTGAGATAGCCCGCCTCGATGTCGGTCACAGGGAATTTGTCGACCTGGCCGTTCCTGTAGAGCACGTCGAACAGCGTCTTGCCGCGATATTCCGGCTTCTTGGCGATCAGCTCCTCGGGCCAGACCTCCTCGATCTTGAAGCGCTTGGAGAACTCCATGAGCTGCCAGAGATCCGACTTCGACTCGCCGGGCGCGGAGACGAGCTGGTGCCAGAACTGGGTGCGCCGCTCGGCATTGCCATAGGCGCCTTCCTTCTCCACCCACATCGCGGTTGGCAGGATCAAATCGGCCGCGAGCGCCGTCACCGACGGATAGGCATCCGACACCACGATGAAATTGTCGGGGTTTCGGAAGCCCGGATAGGTCTCCTCGTTGGCGTTGGGGCCGGCCTGGAGGTTGTTGTTGACCTGCACCCAATAGGCGTTGATCAGGCCGTCCTTCAGCATCCGGCTCTGCAGCACGGCGTGCGCGCCGGGCTTGTCGGGAATGGTGCCCGCGGGCAGCTGCCAGATGTGCTCGGCGTGGTCGCGATGCGCCTTGTTGGTCACGACCATGTCGGCGGGCAGGCGGTGTGAGAACGTGCCGACCTCGCGCGCGGTGCCGCAGGCGGAGGGCTGGCCGGTCAGCGAGAACGGACTGTTGCCGGGCGCGGAGATCTTTCCGGTCAGAAGGTGGATGTTGTAGACGAGGTTGTTGCACCAGACGCCGCGGGTGTGCTGGTTGAACCCCATGGTCCAGAACGAGACCACTTTTGTTTTTGGATCGGCGTAGAGCTCGGCGAGCGCTTCCAGCCGGTTCAGCGGCACGCCGGACATCTCGGCGGCCTTCTCCAGCGTGTATTCCGAGACGAACTTGACGTACTCGTCATAGCTCATGTCGGTGGAGTCGTTTGGCTTCGCCGCGCCCGTCGCCTTCTTCTGCAGCGGGTGCTCGGGCCGCAGGCCATAGCCGATGTCGGTCTGGCCACGCTTGAACACCGTATGCGCGGCAACAAAATCCTTTTTGACGCGGCCGGTCTTGATGATGTGGTTGGCGATGGCGTTGAGGATGTAGAGATCGGTCTGCGGCTTGAACACCATGCCGATGTCGGCGAGGTCGAACGAGCGGTGCTCGAAGGTGGAGAGCACGGCGACGCGGACATGCGGCGCGGACAGCCGGCGGTCGGTCAGGCGCGTCCACAGAATCGGGTGCATCTCCGCCATGTTGGAGCCCCACAGCACGAAGGCGTCGGTGGCCTCGATGTCGTCATAGCAGCCGGGCGGCTCGTCGATGCCGAAGGTGCGCATCATGCCGGCGACGGCCGAGGCCATGCAGTGCCGCGCATTGGGGTCGATGTTGTTGGTGCGGAAGCCGGCCTTGAACAGCTTCGACGCCGCATAGCCCTCCCAGATCGTCCACTGGCCGGAGCCGAACATGGCGACGCCGTTCGGCCCGCGCTTCCTGATCGCCTCCTTCCACTTCAGCTCCATGATGTCGAAGGCTTCGGTCCAGGACACGGGCGTGAAGTCGCCGTTCTTGTCGTACTTGCCGCCTCTCTTGCGCAGCATCGGCTGGGTCAGGCGGTCGTGGCCGTACATGATCTTGGAGAGGAAGTAGCCCTTGACGCAGTTGAGGCCGCGATTGACCTCGGCCTTGATGTCGCCGTGCGTGGCGACGACGCGGTTGTCCTTGGTCGCGACCATCACCGAGCAGCCGGTGCCGCAGAAGCGGCAGGCGGCCTTGTCCCATTTCAATTCGCTCACCTCGCGCTCGGCGGCGAGGTTGGCGGCGAGCGCCGGTGCCGGGAGGCCGGCGGCGGCCGCGGCGATCGCGGCGGCCTCGAGCTTCAGCATCTGGCGGCGGTCGAGCTTCGGCGATGTCATGATGGCTCTTCCTGACTCAGGCGGTTTCGATGGCGTGGAAGACCAGCGCCGCGGAATAGACGTGTTGCAGCGACTGGATGGTGTTGAGCATGGTGCCGAGGCTGCCGGCATCGGGCGCTTCGGTCACGACGACGAGCTTGCCGCGCGGGTCGCGGCCGTGAATCTCGCAGCCGGGCAGCGCCGTGATCTCGGCTTCGACCTCGGCGAGCCGCTCGGGGCGCGCCTGCACGATGATGCTGGCGATCTCGGCGCCCGGCGGCGGCACGATGCGGTCGGCGCTGAGCACGCGGCCGGTGATCAGTGCACGGCGGTTGAGTGCGGTTCTGTTGACTGTGGCTTGGGCCATGATGCCTGTCTTTCGCTGTTCGAACGATCAATGCGCGGAGGTCGGCGGGCCGGGAGGGCCGGCAAACATCTGGTAGATCCAGACGCCGAGCCCGTAGGAGCCGACCGTTCCGACCGCGAGGACGGGCATCACGACCGCGGTCAGAAACAGGAAAGCGAAAATCTCCATGCGCTTACGGCGCACGCGCGACGTCGTGTCGTCAGGGGCCGACATATTCGGTCTCTTCGGGATGGTAATGATGGGGAATCGGGACGGCATCCGGGCCGTTGCCTTGATGCACATTTGAGGCATTCGGGCCGTTGCGGCGTTGATCTGGATCAACCTGTCGACTTGCGCGGATGTCGCAGCGGCAGTGCCGAGGGCGGACATGCGCGGCGATGCCAGGCTCGGAATCATTCTCCCGCGCCGCGGAATTGCGACTGCGTAGACAGCTCCGCTTCACACTTTAAGATGACCTCAACAACAAGAAGCGGGAGAGGCGTCATGAAGTTCGGCATCTTCTATGAGCTGCAGCTGCCGCGGCCCTGGGTGGCCGGCGACGAGCTCAGACTCTACCAGAATGCCCTCTCGCAGATGGAACTCGCCGACAGGCTCGGCTACGACCACGCCTGGGTCGTCGAGCATCACTTCCTCGAGGAATATTCCCACTCGCCCTCGCCGGAATCCTTCCTGGCCGCCGCGAGCCAGCGCACGAAGAACATCCGCCTCGGCCACGGCATCCTCCAGCTCACCACCAATCACCCGGCGCGCGTCGCCGAACGTGTCGCGGTGCTCGATCTGCTCAGCAACGGGCGCTGCGAGTTCGGCATGGGCGAGAGCGCGTCCATCACCGAGCTCGAGCCGTTCGGCCGCGACATGGAGACCAAGAAGGAGGTGTTCGAGGAGGCCGTCGCTGCGATCTTCCCGATGTTCAGGGATGCAGGCGCCGAGCACCACGGCAAGTATTTCGACATTCCCCTGCGCAACGTCGTGCCGAAGCCGGTGCAGAAGCCGCATCCGCCGCTGTGGATGGCCTGCTCGCAGCTGCCGACCATCGAGCGCGCCGGCCGTCATGGATTCGGCGCGCTCGGCTTCCAGTTCGTCAGCGCCGATGCTGCGCATGCCTGGGTGCACGCCTATTACAATGCCATGACCAAGCGCCTGCACAAGCTTGCCGACTACGAGATCAACCCGAACGTGGCGCTGGTCTCGTTCTTCATGTGCGCGAAGACGGATGAAGAGGCGCGTGCGCGCGCCGACGGCGCCACCTTCTTCCAGTTCGCGCTGCGCTACTACGGCGCCTCGCAGAACCGCCAGCGTCCCGCGCCCTACACCGTCAACATGTGGGACGAGTACAACAAGTGGAAGCGCGACAATCCGGAAGCGCAGGAGGCCGCGCTGCGCGGCGGCCTGATCGGCTCGCCCGAGACGATCCGAAAGAAGCTGAAGCGCTTCCAGGCTTCGCATATCGACCAGGTCATCCTGCTCAACCAGGCCGGCAAGAACAGCCACGAGCACATCTGCGAATCGCTCGAGCTGTTCGGCCGCGAGGTGATGCCGGAGTTCCAGAACGATCCGGCGCAGGCGGCGTGGAAACAGGGCGTAATGAGCGGCGAAATCAAGCTGGAAGAGATCGACACCCGGGCTTTTACGGATCGCTACGGCAAGCTCGCGATCAATGTCGCCCCAGTGAAGACCGCTGCAGAATAGGATGCTCGTTAAGTCATGTTGCTGACGCATTCTCTGTCTTAGTCGGGACAACGTAAAACACTGCGTGGGAACCACTCTGGTTCGCACATCGGTTCCATAGCCAAGGGGTTGGCACGAACCCGTAAAAATCCGGTGCAAGCTTCATGAACGCGTCCGCGTTCGCTTGTGCTTGTTTGCGGTGTCGGGAACCGGCGATCTAAAAAATCACAGGAGTTATGATGCTGTTCCGCTCGAGCGCCGCATTCTGCGGCGCCCTGGTTGCGCTTGCCGTTTCTGTCACTGTTGCCCGAAGTGAATCGCGTGAATTTCACGCAAATGCCGTCGTCGATGCCGCTTCCGGGGATGCGGTCGTCGGCGCTGCATCCACCTACAATCCGTTCAAGCCCGGCAAGGAGGAGGGCGGTCCGCGCACAGCCTCCGGAGAGCGTTATGATCCCTCTGCCTGGACGGCTGCCATCAAGACGACTCTGCGCCGGAAATTCGGAGGGGTCCAATTCGGTGTGAGGCCGACATATGCCCTCGTCGAGGCCGTCGGCAAGAAGGTCATCGTCAAGATCAATGACGTGGGACCGCTCAGGCCCGGCCGCATCATCGACCTCAACGAGCGGACGATGCGCCATTTCGATCCGAGCATGGAGCGCGGAGTGATCAAGGACGTGAAAGTCAGCCCGCTTTCAGGAGACGATTGGACATTGGGACCGGTGGGCTGAACATGCCGCGCGGAAGCTCAAGTCCCGAGCTTCGTCTTGCTCGGACAATCGCATCACGAACCGACGCGGCAGCTCCTAACTGCTGCCGTGCTGGTCTTGATCGTAGGACTGCAGGATCCGGACAAAATCAGCCATGCTGGATCGATCCCGGTTTTCGGCAACAGCCGCAACCTGAGTATCGGATGCGGGCTGGCTCTCTTGCCAGAACCGCATGAGGAGATCGGCGATGTTTCTCATGGCGTGTTCTCTGCGGCCAAGCGTGGCAGTAGACACCAATTGAGCGGCAATGCGCCGCTAAAGCATGATCCGGACCCGAAGGGCCGCGCTAGCGCAAAGTGCGAAGCGGTTTTCCGGAAAGATCATGCGTAAACAAACAACCTAAAGGTCGAGAAAGGCCGGCGGGCGTTACGCCGCCGACCCCGCTCCGCAACTGCCGGCTCGCGGGCCCGGTTCCGTTGCTTTTCACTCTGGATTTATTGGTAGCATCGGCATTCGCTTGGCTCCATTGCGCACGGGTATGAAGGGGCCATACCTAGGTAGGCTTGGACTGGTGAATCGGAATCGATCGACCGGGTATCGAATTCCGTTGATGCCCCGGAGCCGACCTGCCTGACGCTTCTCGTCGCCCTTGCGTACTCCCGGAACGTGATCGGGGCCTGTGTCCGCAGACACAGGCCCCTCTGCCTTCCGCAAAAATCACCTTGCTGCTATCCTCCCGCAAAACGACTTGCGGAGGAAACAATGCGGTCTCGGGCGGTGCCCACAAATCCGTCGGCGGGTGATGTCACGTCCGCGGTGCTCGCCATCGGCCGCTCCGATTTCCCAAAGATCCTGATCGACACGCTGCGCCGGCAGGCGGACGTCGGTCATTGCATGGTGTTTTCGCTGAGCCGCGGCGGTGCCGCACACTGCCTGCTCGATGCCGGCAATATCCCGATCGGCGGCGATCTCGGCGCGGCCTATGCCGGCCAGTTTCACGAATCCGATCCGAACCGCGATGCGCTGTTCGAAGGCGAGGGCGGCGCGCCGATCATGCTGCCGGCGTTCGCGCCGCGCATGTACGGCGCGCGCTACCGCAAGATCTTCTTCCAGGATTCCGGCATCGTCGACAAATGCGCGACCGCGATCTGGACCGGCGACACCTGCTTCTATGTCAATTTCTACCGCATCGCCGCGCAGGGCCGTTTCAGCGCTGCGCAGCGCGAGCGGCTTGGAGCGATCGCGCCGGCGATCGTGGCCAGCGTCGCGCGTCATTTCCAGCGGGCGGAGACCGCGACGCCCGACCAGAACCTCGCCGCGTTGTTCGCCACGCGCGCGCCGCTCTCCGCGCTGACGCCGCGCGAGCAGGAAGTCTGCCGCCGCATCCTCGCAGGCTTCAGCTCCGAGGCGATCTCGCAAGCGCTCGGCATCAGCCTGCATTCGACGCTGACCTACCGCAAGCGCGCCTATGAGCGGCTCGGCATCTCCTCGCAGAGCGAGCTGTTTGCGATCGTGCTGCGTCTGCTCACGCGCAGCCTGAACTAGAGCATGATCCGGAAAAGTGCGAAGCGGTTTTCCGGAAAGATCATGCGTAGACAACAACCTAAAGCGCGATGACGATTCATCCAAATCTCATCGTGCTTTAGGCGCCGGCAAACCCTGCAGCCTCAACGAGCGCCTTGCTATACGGAAAGCCGCGACCGGTAGGGCGCGGTGAGCAGCAGCATGAAAAGCGCTCTTTCGGCCTGGTACTTTGCGGCGGGTCGACTGGATTCCCGGCCCTGCATCACGACCGCGCCTTGGACGGTGCAGACGCTCCAGCTCCAACTCCTCCGCCTGCGCTGTGCCAGGGTCACTTCGAAAATCGGAAATTCCGGTGCCACCATCCCCGCCGCTCGTCAGACATCCAACTGAGGCGGAGTTGAACCCGGAGGGCCGATCTGTGTCTTCACCCATTTGGGTGAAGGCGAGCTTGCCGGTACCAGGGTAAATCCGGTCTGGCTGGATAAGTCTGGCCTCAGTCCTTAAGCGGCAATCTGGGGATGGCACCGAAGAGCGCAGCTGCGCTCTTCTGGTTGCGTGCTCCCGTCTTGGCAAGGACGGCCTTGATCTGCGTGCGGATCGTCTCGCGACTTAGTCCGTGATGCGCCGCGATGTCGCCGATCGTCTGTCCTTGCGCGATTCCGCGCGCAACGCGCGCCTCGCTGGGGGTGAGATCGAACAGGCCACGAATGAGCGCCAGGCTCGGCGCCTGGGAGGCGGTGACTGGCGTCGCAATGAGAAGGCCAACCGCCCCGTCAAACAGATCGCGTGCTTCACCCGGCATCGAAACGAGATGAAGGACCACCCGATCAAGATCGCTTGTGCGACGCGCGGCGAAGGAGCAGACGGCTTTGTCCGGCGAATCCAGTTGAGCCAGGCCGGCGCGCAGCAGCGTGTCGGCCGCGCGGTCTTTTATGGCGATCCGGTCCTTCGGCAACCAGTGCAGAACGTCCGTCATGCCCTCGATCAGGGCGTTCGCTGCCAGAACCCGTCCGGAGCGCGTGATCGCGAGGGCCGGCAAACCGACCAGCGACAACGCCTCGGTCGCCGCCCGCATCCGGGTGAGACGCCAGCGCGTTGACAGCAGAGCCGCCCGCGCGAGATGGGGGCGAAACCGGTCGAGAAAATCGACGTCTTGCCGCGAAAAGGCGGGGCGGCCGGCCAATCTTTCCATATGGAAGACGATGATCTCACCGGAAGGGCTGCGGACCGCCGTCGCGCAAGCGTGCTCGAAGCCCCACTTCTTGCTCCATTCCATCCGATATGGATCGCGCTCCCATTCCTCCGGCGAAAACGCCTCCTGCTCGCCAACGAAGCCGGGGTGATCAAGCGCCAGGAGTCGCGGGGTCGTCTCCGTCCGGCTGGAGAGGTCGCTATGCAGGAACGCCGAGAAGGCCTCGCGGATCGACGGCGACGTCACGACACCATTCCAGACGCCGGACCACTGATCGGAGTCCGTGGTGATCATGACCATGCCGTGCGCACCTGCGGCATGAGCGATGTCTTCCAGAACGTCCGGCCAGAGCTCGGGAGCAGTCGCAGCCTCGTGGATGCGATCCACAATGTGCTCGAAATCGATGCCCGTCATTGCCACGATGGACCCATCAGATTCGACCGATCTTTCAGACGCGCGACGTGCATTTCCGCATGAGGCTTCGTGCTCGTCCAGGGCCTTGATACCAACCCGCTTCAGGGGAACTCAATTGCTACTTTTTCCCGATATGGCCCGGCTGGACGGCTGGCAGAAAACATGTCCATATTTCAACTATTTGAGAGGTCTGAGGTTATCCCGGCACAGGTGATCGCCGGGCTCCAGCCGGCCGTTGGCGGGGCGCCTCTGTTTGAAACCATGCCGGCGAGCGGAAAACGTCGGCTTGTCGCCGCAGATCGAAAATGGCGCGCAGGGGCAGACCGGCGTGATACCCGAAGGCGAACATCGCCATCGTGTCCAGCGTGTCCGCGGCTGAGACCAGACCGCCCAGTGGGGAGACGTGGGCAAGCCGACGCGAGTGACCCGAATGCGACGAACTCGGACACGCGTCTCTAGCTCGTCTGACAGAGATGACCGGACCTCGCCCGCGGCGGCAGCCAATTTCGTGTCTGCTCCGCCGAATAGGGGTAGAGTGTCCCAGGGTCACATCCGAGGAGCAACAACATGACCCTACTTCCTGAGCTGGTTACTGCTGGGATCGACCGGCATGTCTTCGCGGTCATGACCAACACGATGCCGCCCCGAGATCCTGATGACGACGAAGAGGATGAGGAGGACGAGCAAGACGATGAAGAAAACCAAACCGACGAACCGGCGGTCGTGCGCGAGCCGGACGAGGACTAAGCAGGACGCTTGGACATAGTCTGAGCTTCGGTGAGTGCGATCTCCAGCCTGCGTGCAGCGCGCTGGTCCGCCCGGCGGCTTTCAAGGTCGGTCTGATTCCGAGAGCAGCGGGCAGACGTTGAATGGACCACGGTTCTCGGCGCAGCAATCTATCGGCGTTCGCGGATAGAGGAGGTGAGCATGACTCTCATATGGCTTGGAGTGCTCCTTGTTTTCGGCGGCATCTTCCAAATGGCGTATCAGCCCATTTGGCGAGGCCGATTCAGCGGTGGGAAGTGGCTTCGCTCCGGGCGTGACACGCTGGAGCCTGAAAGGCCCGGTAGCGGCTTCGGCGTCAAATCGAACTGGCCTGGACTGGTGATGGTCGCGCTTGGCGGCGCTTTCTTGCTGGCCGGAGCTGCCATCTGAGTTGCAAGGCGATCGCAGCCACGGTCTGGGCGCTGCTGAGCCATCCGGAGCAACTCGATCTCGTGCGCAAGTGTGAGGTGACCTGGCTCCAGGCGTTCGAGGAATATGCCCGCTGGATCTCGCTGATCGGCATGTCGCCGCGGCGTATCGCAAAGCCCTGGACCATCCGCGACGTATCTTTTGAGCCGGATGAGCGCGTGTTCCTGATGTTCGGCTTCGCCACTGCGCCTCGCGCTATGATCGCCGATGTCGCGCTGCCGACCGTGTTCGCGCGTGCCGGGCGCATCGATTGAGGGCGACGTTCACACCCGATGAGCACACACTCGAAGGTGAGCACCAAATGCGGCTGACACAATCAAGCAGCACGGTAGAGCAGTCCGGCCGCGTCCCGACAACTGGTTGTCTCAAACGACTGCCTGACGGATGCCTCACCATTGTACCGGCTTGGACGACTTGAGTGGCGCGGCAATCTAAGCTCTGATCCATTCAATACGCCGATGAAGATAATCGAAGGATTTTCAGCTCGTGTAGCAATAATTCTATTGGAGGCGGCGATGAAGGACGACGGCACGGCATCCGGAGGGAGTTCGAGACGCGAATTTCTTGGGCTAGCCGGCGCGGCAGCGGCGGCCATGGGGGGCACGACGTTGGATTCCGCGCTGCGGACGGCGCAGGCGGAAACGTCGCCTGAATTGCCGCGCAAGCGGACGAGCCAGGGCAGACCCAACATTCTCTTTATCTTCACGGACCAGGAGCGCTACAGCACGAAATGGGCTCCGGGTCTGTCCTTGCCCGCTCATGAGCGCCTGCAGAAAACGGGCGTAACCTTTCACCATCACTATTGTCCGGCGGTGATGTGCACGTCTTCGCGTGCTGTGCTCTTGACCGGACTTCAAACACCCGACAACCGGATGTTCGAAAATTGCGACGTGCCATGGGTCAAGAATCTCTCGACCAAGATACCGACCATCGGCCACATGTTGCGGAAGGCCGGCTACTACACGGCTTATAAGGGCAAATGGCACCTGAACCGCAAGTTCGACAGCGAGGATCCGGACCGGCTGTTCACCAAGGAAATGGATGAATACGGCTTCTCGGATTATTTCTCCGCCGGCGACATCATCGGTCACACGCTCGGCGGATATCAGTTCGATCCGTTGATTGCCAGCAGCGCGATCACCTGGCTGCGCCGCCATGGACGTCCGCTGACCGATGACAGCAAGCCGTGGGCCCTGTTCGTGAGCCTCGTCAATCCGCACGACGTCATGTATTTCAATACTGATCGTCCCGGGGAAAAGGTCCAGGACACCGGGGCCTTGATCAAGCACGCGGCGCGCGCGCCCGAGCACCAGATGTTCAAGGCCACCTGGGACGTCTCACTGCCGAAGAACATCAAGGAGCCCATGGACGCAACCGGGCGCCCGAAGGCTCACGGCGAATTTCTGAAGATCTGGGACTACGTGCTCGGCCATATTCCGCCCGAGGAGGAGCGTTGGCGGCGCTTCCACGACTATTATGTCAATTGCACGCGTTCTGTTGATTTGCAGGTCGACCGGGTCCTGCAGGAGCTGGATGCGCTCGGGCTGACCGATAATACCGTCATCTGCTTCACCTCCGATCACGGAGAGATGGCGGGAGCGCATGGTTTGCACGGCAAAGGCCCGTTCGCCTACGAGGAGACGATCCATCTCCCGTTCTACATGGTGCATCCGGATGTCCGCGGAGGACAGGAATGCCACGCGCTGACGGGACATATCGATGTCGTGCCGACGCTGCTGTCGGTCGCCGGCATACCCGCGAGCAAGTCGGGCGAGATCGCCGGACGCACCTTGCCCGGGAAAGACATGACGAGCCTGCTGACCAACCCGGGTGCGGCGGATGTTCATGCGCTGCGCGAGGCGATCCTGTTCACGTATAGCGGCCTTGGCGCCAATGACAGCACCTTGTGGCAGGTCGTTTCGGATGCGCGCGTTGCAGGCAAGAAACCCGCGTTGGAGCTCCTCAAGCACGGGTTCAAGCCTGACCTGAAGAAGCGCGGCAGCCTGCGTTCCATGTTTGACGGCCGCTACAAGTTCACGCGCTATTTCGCTCCCGGAGAGCGCAATCGTCCCGCAAGCCTGGACGAGCTGTACAAGCACAACGACGTCGAACTGTTTGATCTGAATAACGATCCTGACGAGATGAAGAACCTGGCCGTGGACAGGGCCGGCAACGCTTTGCTGATCGCCGCAATGAGTGACAAGCTCGAACGAACGATCAAGGTGGAGATCGGCGTCGACGACGGACGCGAGATGCCGAAACTGCCCTTGATCGACTGGAGCATCGAACGCGTCGATCTGTGAATCCACGTGAGACGATTTCGGCAGCCACGGCCTGTTGCCCACGAAGTGGTCATGCCCAAACAATCGATAAGTTCGAATTAGTTCGTTAAACCCGCCGAAGTGGAGCCCCCGTATCAGTTTCGAGATTGCTAACTTGGTCGGAAGAGATGTTGGCCACCATGTCTCGCGGCTCCTCGGTGAAAAGACCTTCGCTTACCGAGAAAATCGAGCTGTGGCTGTCGAACGGCCGCGTGATCGATGGCCTTTGGATTGGAAGTTTTCTATCGGATGATCCCGAGCGAATCCTGCAACGCGTTGAAGCCGCGCTTCGGTTGATCGAACCGTCTGCTCCTCTTCATTACCAGCGTGTCAAGAAAAGCCTCTCTCGAATCTGGGTGCAGCTGGCCTTTGCGGCGAGCATCCGACTTGTGGTGACAGGGCTGATGCCGCCTGTCCCAATCGCTGGGGACAGACGCCGGCGCCGGATTTCGCTAGTCTGGCCAGGAGGAAACGAGAATCCAGGGGCCGCCGTCTTGAGCACCGCGCCGCGCATCGACATCGACCCTGGTACATTCTGGGCCGATCCCTATCCGATGCTGGCGAAAATGCGCCAGGAGGCGCCGATCGCGTTCGTGCCGCAGCTCGGCTCGACGCTGCTGACTAGCCGCGACGACATCTCGATTTCCGAGAAGCAGATCGACGTGTTCTCCTCGCACCAGCCCGCCGGCCTGATGAACCGGCTGATGGGCCACAACATGATGCGCAAGGACGGCGAGGCGCATCAGGTCGAGCGTCGCGCGATGTTTCCGACGGTGTCGCCGAAGACGGTGAAGGCGCATTGGACCGCGCTGTTCCAGGCCCATGCCGACCGCATCATCGACGGCATCGGACCGGGCCGGATCGACTTCATGCGCGACTTCGCGCTGCCGTTCTCCGGCGAATGCCTGAAGTCGATCACCGGCCTCACCAATATCGGCTTTGAGGACATGGATGCGTGGTCGCAGGGAATGATCGAGGGCATCGCCAATTACGCCGGCGATCCCGCGGTCGAGGCGCGCTGCCACGCCGCGACGGCGGGCATCGATGCCGCGATCGACGACATCCTGCCGGTGATGCGCAAGCATCCCGACCAGAGCATTTTGGGCGTGCTCCTCGCTTCGGGCATGCCGATGGAGAGCGTGCGCGCCAACGTCAAGCTCGCGATCTCAGGCGGCCAGAACGAGCCGCGCAAGGCGATTGCTGGCACGGTGTGGGCGCTGCTCTCCCATCCCGACCAGCTCGATCTGGTCCTGCGCGGCGAAGTGAGCTGGCTGCAGGCCTTCGAGGAATATGCCCGCTGGATCTCGCCGATCGGCATGTCGCCGCGGCGCATCGCAAAGCCGTGGAGCATCCGCGATGTGTCGTTCGAGCTCGACGAGCGCGTGTTCCTGATGTTCGGCTCCGCCAACCGCGACGAGAAGCATTTTGAACGCGCCGACGAATTTGATGTGAGGCGAGACACCACCAGGAGCGTCGCCTTCGGCGCCGGCCCGCATTTCTGCGCCGGCGCCTTCGCTTCGCGCGCGATGATCGCCGACGTCGCGCTGCCGACATTGTTCGCTCGCGCCAAACGGTTCGAGATCGCCGATGACGAGCCGGTGCGGATCGGCGGCTGGGCGTTCCGAGGTCTGCAGAACTTGCCGGTGAAGTGGCGGCATTAGCCCGGCGGGACCCTCCGTCCCGAGCGCCGCCATGGTGCCATTTTGCTCCTGTTTTGCCCGACGAGTCAAACAAATTTCGGATAATGCGCAAGTCATTGTTTTCGCAAGCCCCGGCTACTGTGCATGGGGTTGTTTTCGCATTTTATGTTCCGGCCCCAGGAGCGTTGGGCCGAATCCGTGCAGCTCTCACATTCGCGTGCAGAAAAATTCCATCTTCATTCGCTCCGCCGCTTGAAAGATTAATCATGCGCTGCGCCACACGCGCAGTGCGCGCATCGCTATTTTCCCGCGCGTCTCGACAGCTTTCCTAACCCGCACCATCATTCCCGAAACCTGGATGATGACGGCCGCGGGTGGCCGGGAGTTTGGAATGCTGCGTCGAGACTTTCTGAAACTGTCGATGGGAACAGCGGCCGCCGCTGCCTTCGCCTCACGCGCCAACGCGCAGGGCGCCGTGAAGGAAATTCGTATCGGCTACCAGAAGACCGGCGTGCTGGTCATCACGCGCCAGCAGGCTTCCCTGGAAAAACATTTCACGCCGCAAGGCATCGAGGTGAAATGGATCGAGTTCTCGTCGGGGCCTCCGATGATGGAGGCGATGAACGTCGGCAGCGTCGATTTTGGCGCGGTCGGCGATTCCCCGCCGGTGTTCGCCCAGGCCGCGGGCGCGGCGATCGTCTATGCCGCCGGCCAGCCCATCACCAACGGCCAGGGCATCCTGGTGCCGAAGGACTCGCCGATCCGCTCCATCGCCGACTTGAAGGGCAAGCGCATCGGCTTCACCAAGGGCTCCAGCGCGCACAACGTCGTGGTGCAGACGCTGGAGAAGGCCGGCCTCACCTATGCCGACATCACGCCGGTCTATCTGACGCCGCCGGACGCCGGCCCCGCCTTTGCCAATGGCAGCATCGAGGCCTGGGCGATCTGGGATCCGTATTTCGCCATCGGCGAGACCAAGCAGAACGGCCGCATCCTGATCAACGCGCGCGAGGTCACCAAGACCAACTCCTTCTACCTCGCCAATCGCGATTTCGCGAAGAACCATGGCGCCATCCTGCAGCAGATCGTCGATGTAACGACGGCGGCCGGCAAATGGGCCGAACAGCACCGCGACGAAGTGGCCAAATCGCTTGCGGCGATCACCGGCGTCCCGCTGGACATCCAGACCGTCGCCGCCAATCGCGCGAACTTCGTCGTCGGTCCTGTCACCGACGATATCGTCGTGACCCAGCAGGCCGTCGCCGACCGCTTCTACAAGCTCGGCCTGATCCCCAAGCCGATCGTCATCCGCGACATCGTCTGGCGCAACCCGGCAGCCTGACCGTGCCGACCGATCTTCCCATTTCAAAAGGTGTGAACATGAAGCGCATCGTTCAACGCGTGATCGCAGCCATCGTGCTGTCGATCGGCATCGTCGCCGCCGCCGTCGGCACGACCTACGGCTAGGGGCACATCCATGAGCCAATCGAGCGCCAACATCCTCTGGTTCCTGCCGACCCATGGCGACGGCCGCTATCTCGGTACCGGCATCGGCGGCCGCGAGGTCAATTTCAACTATCTGCGCCAGATCGCGCAGGCCGCCGACCAGCTCGGCTATTTCGGCGTGCTGCTGCCGACGGGACGGTCTTGCGAGGATTCCTGGATCGTTGCTTCCAGCGTCGCGCCGTTCACCGAGCGGCTGCGCTATCTCGTCGCCGTTCGCCCCGGCCTGCAATCGCCGAGCGTCGCCGCGCGCATGACCGCGACGCTCGACCGTGTCACCAATGGCCGGCTTCTCGTCAACGTCGTCACCGGCGGCGATCCCGTCGAGAACAAGGGCGATGGCGTCTTCCTCGCTCACGACGAGCGCTACGAGGTCACCCGCGAGTTCCTCAACGTCTATAGCGACCTGCTCGCCGGCAAGACCGTGAATGTCGAGGGCAAGCACATCCGCATCGAGGACGGCAAGCTTCTGTTTCCTCCCGTGCAGTCGCCGCGTCCGCCGCTGTATTTCGGCGGCTCGTCGGATGCCGGCATCGACGTCGCCGTCGACACCGTCGACAAATATCTGACCTGGGGCGAACCGCCGGCCCTGGTTGCCGAGAAGATCGCCAAGGTGAGGGAGGTTGCCGCCGCGCGCGGCCGAAAACTCTCCTTCGGTATCCGCCTTCACGTGATCGTCCGCGAGACCAATGACGAGGCCTGGCGCGCGGCCAACGAATTGATCAAGCATGTCAGCGACGACACCATCGCGCTGGCGCAGAAGAACTTTGCCCGCATGGACTCCGTCGGCCAGCAGCGCATGGCGCAGCTTCATGGCGGCAAGCGCGACAAGCTCGAGATCGCCCCGAACCTGTGGGCCGGTGTCGGCCTCGTCCGCGGCGGCGCCGGCACGGCGCTGGTCGGTGACGCCCAGACCGTCGCGGCGCGGATCAAGGAGTATCAGGATCTCGGCATCGATACGTTCATCATGTCGGGCTACCCGCATCTGGAGGAAGCCTATCGCTTCGCCGAGCTGGTGTTCCCGCTGCTTTCGCTGGAGCAGCCCAGCAACGTGACGAAGCTTCATTTCAACGGCGGTCCTTTCGGCGAGACCGTCGGCAGCGATTTCCGTCCGCAGCATCGGGTGTCGCAATCATGAGCCTCATCGACAGCATCTCTCTTCCTCGCAGCGTCCGCCTGCCGCGGGTCGACGGCCTGGTCCAGTGGATCGTGCCGCTTGCCATCATCGCGATCTGGCAAATCGCCTCCGTCACCGGCTTCGTGCCGACGCGCGTGCTGCCGGCACCGAGCGACGTCGCGCTGGCGGGCTGGAAGCTGCTGCTCTCCGGCGAACTCGTCCGCAACATCTGGGTCTCGTTCTGGCGCGCCTCGATCGGCTTTCTGATCGGCGGCAGCATCGGCTTCGCCTTCGGGCTCGCCAACGGCCTGTCGCAGATCTCGGCCAAGCTCACCGACACCACGCTGCAGATGGTGCGCAACGTGCCGCATCTGGCGCTGATCCCGCTGGTCATCCTGTGGTTCGGCATCGACGAGAGCGCCAAGCTGTTCCTGGTGGCGCTGGGCGTGTTCTTCCCGATCTACCTCAACACGCTGCACGGCATCCGCACGGTCGATCCGCAGCTGATCGAGATGGGCCGCATCTACGGCATGACCGACGGCGAGTTGTTCCGCCGCGTCATCTTCCCCGGCGCGCTGCCCTCGATCTTCGTCGGCATCCGCTTCGCGCTCGGCATCATGTGGCTGACGCTGATCGTGGCCGAGACCATCGCAGCGTCATCGGGCCTCGGCTACATGGCAATGCAGGCGCGCGAGTTCATGCTGATCGACGTCGTGGTGCTCTCGATCCTGATCTACGCCCTGCTCGGCAAGCTCGCCGACAGCGCCTCCCGCGTGCTGGAGCGGGCGACGCTCTTCTGGCACCCCGCCTTCCAGAAACGTTGAGCAGAAATACTGGGAATCACATGCAGACAGCGCTTCGTACCTCCCTTCCCGAGACCGAGCTCGCCAGCCCCGCCAATTTCGCGCCCCACGCCCGCGTGGTCCGCGAGGAGCGGCCGATTCATACCAGCGGCCTGCCGCTCAGCATCCGTGGCCTGCGAAAGTCCTTCGGCGACAACGAGGTGCTGCGTGGCATCGATCTGCACATCCCCGCGGGTCAGTTCGTCGCGATCGTGGGAAAAAGCGGCTGCGGCAAGAGCACGCTGCTGCGTCTGATCGCCGGCCTGGACAAGATCGATGCCGGCAGCGTCAGCTTCGGCCAGGATATCCAGCCCGAAGACATCCGCGTGATGTTCCAGGAGCCGCGACTGCTACCCTGGGCCCGCGTGCTCGCCAATGTCGAGGTCGGTCTCGGCCGCGATCGCGCCTCGAAGGATGCGCATGCCCGCGCCGAGAAGGCGCTGACCGAGGTTGGCCTCGCCGACAAGCGCGACCAGTGGCCGTCGGTGCTGTCGGGCGGCCAGAAGCAGCGCGTCGCGCTCGGCCGCGCGCTGGTGTCCCGTCCGCGCGTGCTCGCCTTCGACGAGCCGCTCGGCGCGCTGGACGCGCTGACCCGCATCTCGATGCAGCGCCTTCTGGAGCGCGTCTGGCGCGACCAGGGCTTTACCGCGATCCTGGTCACCCACGACGTCGCCGAAGCCGTCGCCCTGGCCGACCGGGTGCTGGTCATCGAGGAGGGCCGCATTGCCCACGACGTCGTGGTTAACGTGGCCCGGCCGCGCCAGCGCGGCTCAGCCGAGCTTGCGGGCCTCGAAGGCTCGATCCTGAGCCACCTGTTGTCGGCGGACGATCGTACCTAAATAGAGAGGGAACCCCGCTCGGGGACCATGCCATGAATGTAGTGCCCCGCGATCTCATGACTGAAATCCCCGTTTCGCCCGCCGATTTCCGCGGCGCCATGCGCCACCTCACCGGCGGCGTCAGCGTCATCACCGCCGGGCGGGGCAAGGACATCACCGGCATGACGGTGACCTCGGTGACCTCGCTGTCGGTCGAGCCGCCGACCCTGCTGGTCAGCATCAACCGCGATGCCTCGTCCTTTCCGCTGATCAAGCGCCATGGCGCCTTCGGGGTAAACATCCTCAATGCCGACCAGCTCGACATTGCCGAGCGCTTTGCCGGCAAGGGCGGGCTGAAGGGCGCCGACCGCTTCGCGGGCGCCAAGTGGGTGACATCAGTCTCGGGAATCCCGCTGCTGGTCGGTGCGTTGTCGGTGTTCGACTGTGAGGTCGAGGAGATCGTCGAGCGGCACTCGCACGGCATCGTCATCGGCCGTGTCCGGGACGTCAGGAACTCGACGCGCAATGCGGCGCTCGCCTATTGGCACGGCCAGTATGTGGCGGTCGACCAGGACGAGGACGCCGCAAGGCTTGCCGATGTCAGCGTTCCCGCGCGCGGCGGGCGCGGCATTTGATCGCCGCCGGCAGGCGCCGGCTGGCCTTTTCCGCCTCATCGCTCTAGAAGCGCTGCTTGAGCCTTCCCTCCGGGATGGCCATGGAGCGGATCGATGAAGCGCGTCGCGACCCTAGCCTTCTACGCCATCGGCGCGCTCGCGATCGCCTATCTCGCGCTCTACGCCTACGCGATGTTCTCGGGACAGCCGATCGTGCCGGGCGATCCCATCCACATCTTCCGCAAGCCCGACGCGCCGAGTTATTCGTAGACCTTGGCAGGTCTCGTAGGGTGGGCAAAGCGAAGCGTGCCCACGCATTTTTCGTGATCGAGAGAGATGGTGGGCACGGCGCAAGGGCGCCTTTGCCCACCCTACGGCACCGTCGTTACGGCACCTCCCTCACCCCTTTAAAATCGCCAGCGCCAGCGCCTGTGCGCGCGGCACGATGCTGTCGATCTCGAGATATTCCTCCGGCGTGTGCGCGAGCCCGCCGACCGGGCCGAGGCCGCAGATGGTCGGCGTACCCACGGCGGCGGTGAAGCCGGAATCGGCGCAGCCGCCGGAGAACTCGCCCTGCAGCGTGGTGAGGCCCACCTGTCTTGCGGCGGCCTGATAGCCTTCGAACAGTGCCTTCGATTCCGCGCTCTGCACCACCGGCACGAACTCGCCCTTGATCGTCAGTGTCGCGCTGGTGCCCGGCACGTAAGAGGTCGCGACGATCTTTTCGATCGCACCCATGATCCGCGCGCGATCGGCAGGATCGACATAGCGCAGATCGATCTGGCCTTCGGCGTAAGGCGCCGTCGTGTTGACGGACTGTCCGCCCGAGACGAGGCCGACATTGAGCGTGATGCCCTTGTCGAGATCGGTCAGCGCGTGGATCTGCACGATCTTGTGCGCGAGCTCGCCGATCGCGCTGACGCCGGCGGCGAAATTGGCGCCGGAATGCGCGGCCTTGCCGGTGATGGCCATGTGCATGAAGATGCCGCCCTTGCGCCCCGTCACGACATTGCCCGTGGGCCGTCCCGGCTCGGAATTGAACACGGCGCGCGCAGCGCGCCCCTCGCGCTCGATGACGGGACGCGAGGAGGGCGAACCGATCTCCTCGTCCGAGGTGATCAGCACCTTGATCGGATGCGGTGAGCCGCCGAACTTGTGGAAGGCGGTCGCCACGAACACGTTCATGACGAGGCCGGACTTCATGTCGGCGACGCCGGGGCCATAGGCGCGGCCATCCTTGATGGTGAACGGACGCCGCCCCGCCTCGCCCTTGCCGAACACGGTGTCACGATGCCCCATCAGCAGCACCGGCTTCTCGTTGCTGCCGGGCTTTGCCACCTCGGCATGGATCGCATCGCCGAAGGTGCTGTCGCCCTCGCGCCGGAACGGAATGCCGTGCTCGGCAAAATGCCGCTCGAACCGCGCACCGACCGCATCGACGCCTTCCTTGTCATAGGATCCGGAATCGATGTTCACGACATCGCGCAAGAGATCGATCATCGCCTGCTTCTGCGATGCCAGCCAGTCCGTGATTTGAGCTTCAGACATATGTACCCTCGTGGTTCTCACGCGGGGTTATAGGGCCTTGCGCTGGCGTGACCTAGTCGCCGGATGCGGTGCGGCCATGTGTTAGGCGCTCAAAAAAAGCGGCCGGTTTAGCGGCTTGGCTGCGCCATTGCCTCGACACCGCGAAGCTGCGTCGCGACGACCAACGCGCCGATCTTCCGGCCCATGTCCTTGCCGACTTCGGTCGAGAACCGGTAGTGAAAACCGGCCCAGATCCGCGCATTGGAGACTTCGTCGCTATAGTCCTGCAGTCGCGACCATTTGCGTGTGACCCCCGGTGCCGTCGGGCTGGTCAGGGAGAATTCGCCAAAATCTCCAACGACAGTCTGGAGCACGGTCGAAATCGCGGCCGAGACGATGCAGTGCGCGCAGGGATATTCCGGATGCATCGGCGTGTCCCCGAGCGGCAGCCAGGAGGCATCGCGGGGCGTCGCGGCATTCGAGGTCAGATCGGCGTTGCGTATGGCCGTGACCGGGCGCCAGAAATTGTAGTGATACTTGGCGTCGAACACGGCGACGATGGCATCGTTGCCGGTGATCGACGTCAAGGCGAACAGGCGGGCACAGTCGACGAGATCCATTCCCTTGGCCATCGCAGCCTGCCTCACGATGGGATTGTAGGTGCGGGCGCCGACAAAGAACCAGAAGCGGCCGATCGTCGTTTGCTCAGGCGTCCGGGCCGGGCTCGCTCGGCTGCCGACTTCGCGGATTTCGTTGACGTCCCTGGTCCAGACCTCTGAATCGAGCGCGGGCGGTGGTCCGGGGCGGAACTGCGATCCCGACGTCATGACCCACGGCGTCGTCGCACCTGTGGTCGAGAAAAGCGGGACGACGGTTGGAACATAGGCGCCGGGCGTGGTCAGGGGCCGGTACGTTTCCACGGCGGCGCTGCCATCCTTCGCACGAAGCTGGATGATCTGCACGGCCGCCTCTTTCCCGAGGGCGATGCCGGCGGTCTTGGACTCACCGTCAGCGATCGGCGCCAGAGAGCTTGTCAGCGCCGAGCTCAGGTCCGACTTGAGGTCGGGATAGATCGACAGCAGCACATCGTGCGCCGCAACTGCCGCTGCGGCCTCCCGCGAGGTCGAACGGTCCGCGGACAACGAGATCTTGTATGGCGCGTAGCGGCGGTCGATCGCATTGACGGCCTCGAACATCGCAACGTGCATCATGGACAAGACGCGGCTGTACGGCGCCGGCGGGATCTGCTTCTCGGCAGCGATCGCGTCGGCCTTTGCATTCCAGTCCATGATCACGTCGGCGCGCGCAAGCGGCGCCGCTGCTGCGATCAGCGTTGCAATCAGCGATAAGTGGGAGATCATCGACAAAGGGTATTTCATGGCTTGCCCTTTCGATTTGAAGGACTTTCGCGAAGGCGGACGCGGCATTTGGCCGACATCACCTCACTCTAAAATTCTACAGATCCTGATGCGTATCGCTAGTGAACTGCTTCACTCGCGGCGGCACGATAGTCGCGCTCCAAATGGGTAGGCTCGCTTACCGTTCGCGCTGCATTGCGGAGTCGGTTATAGTCGCCACAAGCTGCCAGTTGGATGTGCCGAGGTCCGCAGCTCTATCTTCAAGGGCAGCTCGCGTGCTGTCGGCAGGCCGTGCCTTGCTCTCGCTCGGAGAGCTCTTTTCAAAACTACAGGTGTTGCCGCTCTAACTTCGACGGAGAGAAAACATGCCGCTGTTCATCTCGTACGTCTCTTACTCAACTTCCGGCATCAAGGGAATGGTCGACAAGCCGGCCGATCGCACCGCGGTCATCGGAGCGATGATCGAGAAGGCCGGCGGGAAGCTCCAGGGAGCGTTCATGACGACAGGCGCACATGATGCGGTCGTCGTTGCTGAGTTGCCCGACGGAGCCGATGCTGTCGCCATCGGAATGGCGGCCGCGGCGAGCGGCGCCATCGCCAAGATCGAAACCGTACGCGCCTGGAAGATGGCTGATTTCAAGGGAATCGCGGAAAAGGCCGCGAAGCTTGCCAGCGTCTATGTTCCGCCTGGCAAGTAGCCTGGCGTGAGCGTGGCGCCGCCATAAGACACGCGATGGCCGGGCTCGTCCCGGCCATCGCACGCTTCATGTGAAGGTCCGGGTGATGGGATCGAAGAGCTGTTTGCTCAGCCCATCATCGGCACGCGCGGATATTCACCCGGCGTGCCCGCCGGCGGGATCGGGATGCCGCCATCGGCGTATTCGTTGAGCTTGTTGCGCAGCGTGCGGATGGAGATGCCGAGGATGTTGGCGGCGTGAGTCCGGTTGCCGAGGCAGTGCTTCAGCGTCTCCAGGATCAGGTCGCGTTCGACGTCGGCGACAGTGCGACCCACAAGCGCGCGCGTCACTTGCTCGGCGGCCATGGTCGCGTGCGCCACGGCGGGGGCCGTCTTGGCGAGATCGAGGCGATCGCCGTCCGGGGTGATGATCGCGTCGGCGCCGATCTCGTCACCCTGCGCCATCAGCACCGCGCGGTGCATGGTGTTTTCGAGCTCGCGGACGTTACCCTGCCAGCGGTTGGTGGAGAGCACGCGGCGCGCCTCGGCCGAGAGCGGGCGCATCGGCACGCCGTTGGCCTCGGCGTATTTCTTCACGAAGTGCTGGGCGAGCTCGAGGATGTCGGCGGGACGCTCGCGCAGCGGCGGAATCTTCAGGTTCACGACGTTGAGGCGGAACAACAGATCCTCGCGGAACCTGCCCTCGCGCACGGCTTCGGCGAGATTGCGGTTCGAGGTCGCAATGATGCGGATGTCGACCGGAACCGGCTTGGTGCCGCCGACGCGGTCGATCACGCGCTCCTGGATGGCGCGCAAGAGCTTGGATTGCAGGCGGACGTCCATCTCGGAGATTTCGTCCAGCAGCAGCGTGCCGCCGGTCGCTTCCTCGAACTTGCCGATGCGGCGGGCGACGGCGCCGGTGAAGGCGCCCTTCTCGTGGCCGAACAGCTCGGACTCCAGCAAGTGCTCGGGGATCGCGGCGCAGTTGATCGAGATGAACGGCCGCTTGGCGCGCGCCGAGCGGGTGTGGACGTAGCGGGCCAGCACTTCCTTGCCGGTGCCGGACTCGCCGGTGATCATCACCGAGGCGTCGGAGCCGGCGATCTGCTGGGCGAGCTTGATCACCTTGGCCATGGCTTCGTCGCGATAGACCAGCTCGCGGGAATCGTTGGCGACGGCAGCGAGCACTGCGGCGATCAGCTCCGGATCCGGCGGCAGCGGGATGTATTCCTTGGCGCCGGCATGGATCGCGGCGACGGCGGCGCGGGCGTCGTTGGTGATGCCGCAGGCGACGATCGGGGCGTGGATGTGTTCGGCTTCCAGCCGCATCACGAGGTCGCGGATGTCGAGGGCGACATCGACCAGCAGGAGATCGGCGCCCTTGCCGCCGCGCAGCACGCGCATGGCCTGCTCGTGATCCTCGGCATGGGTCACGGTGGCGCCGTTCTCCATCGCGATCTTGGTGGCGGTGGTGAGCTGGCCCTTCAATGTGCCAACGATGAGAAGCCGCATGTCAGTCTCCTGTCCGTCTGGTCGCGCTGCCGTGCGTCATCACGTGCGTTCGGTCTTGATGATTTCGGTCATGGTCACGCCGAGCTTGTCCTCGACCAGGACGACTTCGCCGCGGGCAACCAGCTTGTTGTTGACGTAGATGTCGATGGCCTCGCCGACGCGGCGGTCGAGCTCGAGCACCGTGCCGGGCCCGAGTTTGAGCAGCTCGCTGACGTCCATCTTGGAGCGGCCGAGCACGGCCGAGACCTGCACCGGCACGTCGAACACGGCTTCGAGGTCGGCGGCGGCGCGCGCCGCATATTCGTCCTCGTTGTAGCCGACATCGGTGCCGGCAGGCGGCATCGGGCCGTTGAGATCGGGCAGCGGGACCTGTCCGTCGGTGTCGCTCATGGCTTAGCTCCCCCTCCGGGACGCGATATAGCGTCCGACCATGTCGTCGATCTTGGCCGCGATGGCGCCGCGCTCCAGCACGACACCGCCATCGGCCCATTCGATCCGGCAGTCGCCGGTGGCAATTTCCGGCTCGGCCAGGATCACCAGCCGGCCTTCGAAGCCGCTCTGCTTGGCCAGCCGATCGATCTTCTCGCGCGCGCTGTCGTAGAGCGCATCGTTGATGCGGACGACGAGATGCGGTGTCGCGACCAGATGCGAGAAGCAGTCCTTGACCAGCGCGACGATCTCGCCGAGCGGCTCGGCGGCGACGAGGTCGGCGCACAGCTTGCGCGCCACCGCGACCGCGACGTCGACCGCCTCGGTCTCCATCCTGGACTCGATGTTGCCGATGCCGGATGCGATGCCCCGGATGCCGATGTTGATCTCCTCCATGGCGAGCGCGACGCGGCGGTCGCTCTCGGCCTTGGCCTCGCGCTGGCCGGCGGCAAAGCCGTCCTGATAGGCGCGCGCCTCGGCTTCCGCGATCTTCTGGGCGATCTCGGCGGCGGTCGCAGCCTTCTCACGCGTCGTCCGCTCGGGCGCCGCGAAGTCGGTATCGAACAGGAATTTTGCCGGAGCGGCCATCAATACACCAGCTCGTCGTCGGCGCGGTTCTTGGTCAGCATGATCTCACCCTTGGCGGCGAGGTCCTTTGCGAGATTGACCAGCAGCGCCTGGGCCTCGTCGACGTCGCGCAGGCGCACCGGGCCCATCGCCGCCATGTCGTCCTGGAGCATCTTGGCCGCGCGCGAGGACATGTTGCCGAAGAAGAAGTTGCGGACGTCCTCGTTGGCGCTCTTCAGCGCGACGCCGAGCTTGTCCTTGTCGACGTTGCGCATCAGGGTCTGGGCCGAGCCGGAATCCAGCTTCACGAGGTCGTCGAAGGTGAACATCAGCGCCTTGATGCGCTCGGCCGATTCGCGGTTGTCCTCTTCCAGCGAGGTGATGAAGCGGGTTTCGGTCTGGCGGTCAAAATTGTTGAAGATTTCGGCCATCACCTCGTGGGCGTCGCGGCGGCGGGTCTGCGACAAATTGGACATGAACTCGGTGCGCAGCGTCTTCTCGACGCTCTCGATCACCTCCTTCTGGACCGCCTCCATCTTCAGCATGCGATTGACGACGTCGAGCGCGAGTTCCTCCGGGAAGATGCCGAGCACGCGGGCGGCGTGCTCCGGCTTCAGCTTCGACAGCACCACCGCGATGGTCTGCGGATATTCGTTCTTGAGGTAGTTGGCGAGCACCTCTTCCTGCACGTTGGAGAGCTTCTCCCACATGTTGCGGCCGGCCGGGCCGCGGATCTCGTCCATGATGCCGTTGACGCGCTCCGGCGGCAGATACTGCTGCAGCAGGCGCTCGGTGGCGTCGAAATTGCCCATCAGCGCGCCCGAGGCCGACATGCGCGAGACGAATTCGAGCAGCATGTCCTCGACGGTGTCGACCTCGACGGTGCCGAGCGTCGACATCTCCAGCGAGAGCTGGCGCACCTCGTCGTCGTCGAGCAGGCCCCAGATCTTGCCGCCATATTGCTCGCCCAGCGCCAGCATCAGGATCGCGGCGCGGCGCGGTCCGGACAGCTGCTCGGCGCCCTTGCCATCCTTGGCCCGGTTGCCGGCACGCTGGCCCAGCGTGGAGATCACGCTGGTGATGTCGGTGGAGTTGGCGTTTTGCAAGGAGGCGGCCATGTCAGATCACTTCTTGATTCACTTGGCGGTTACTTCGTTGGCTCGGTGAGCCACTGGCGGATGATGGCGACGGTTTCGTTGGGGTTGCGCTCGGCGAGCTCGCCGACGCGATGAACGGACTGGGCGTGGACCTGGCCCTGGATGGTGGCGACGTCGATCGCGCTGGCGGCGCCGCCGGGCAGCAGGGCCGGGGCGGGCGCTGTCTCTTCGGAGGCGGCGGGGCCGGCGAGCACGCCGGAGATGGCGGCGGCGACTTCGTCGGAGGCGAGGATGCGCTTGACCAGCGGGCGGATCACCATGAACAGCACGACGAGGCCGAGCAGCATCATCACGCCGAGCTCGACGAAGTACATGACGTCGTCCTTGGTGAACTGCAGCATGCCGAGGAAGCCGCCAGGTTCGCCGATCGGGGCGGTGGAGGGGGCATCGGCAAAGCGCAAATTGACGACCTCGACCTGGTCACCGCGCCTCTGGTCGAAGCCGATCGCCGAGCGCACCAGGGTGGCGATGCGGTCGAGCTGCTCCTTGGTGCGGTCCTGGTAGGCCAGCTCGCCCTTGTCGTTCTTGGTGTAGATGCCGTCGACCAGCACCGCGACCGAGATGCGGTTGACCCGGCCGGCCTCGGTCACCTCGGTCTTGGTGGTGCGGGAGATCTCGTAATTGTTGGTCTCCTCGGTCTTCTTGCTCTGGTCCTTGGCCGCGACGCCGTTGTTCTGCTGGTTGCCGGGCAGCTCGTTGTTGACGGTGACCTGGCCGTTGTTGTCGGCGGTCATGCTGCTTTCTTCGCGGGTCTGGCTCGAGCGCAGCACGCGGCCCTCGGGGTCGAACTTGTCCGAGGTCTGGGTGATCTTGTTGAAGTCGAAATCGGCGGAGAGCTGGACGCGGGCGCGGCCGGAGCCGACCACCGAGGAGACGATGTCCTCGACCTGCTTGCGCATCCGCTTCTCGAAGGCGGTGCGGCGCTCGTCGCCGAGCGCCTGCTCCGGATCAGTCTGGGCGCCGTCGGCGAGCAGCTGGCCGGCCTCGTCCACGATCGAGACGCGCTGCGGCTTCAGCCCGTTGACGGCGGAGGCGACGAGATGGCGGATGGCGCGGATCTGCTGCGCCTCGAGTGAACCGCGGACGCGCACCACGATCGAGGCCGACGGCTCCGGCGCCTCGCGCGCGAACAGCGGGCGCTCGGGCAGCACGAGGTGGACGCGGGCGGCCTGGATGCGGTCGATGGCGCGGATGGTGCGGGCGAGCTCGCCTTCCAGCGCGCGGAGATGATTGATGTTCTGGACGAAGGAGGTGGTGCCGAGCGCGTCCGACTTGTCGAACACCTCGTAGCCGACGCCGCCGCCCTTGGGCAGGCCGCCTTCGGCGAGCTTCATCCGCAGGCGCGTGACCTTGTCCTTGGGCACCATGATGATGGAGCCCTCATTGCGGATCTCGAACTGGATGCCCTGGCGTTCCAGATCCTTGATAATGCTGGAAGAATCTTCGACGCTGAGGTCGGTGAACAGCGTCGTCATCTGCGGCGTGGTGACCCGCATGATGACGAACGCGAAGAAGCCGATGAGCGCGGCGGTGACCGCGATCATCGCCCCGAACCGGGCGGCGCCGATACTTTTTAAGAAGTCCCCAAGACCTTGCAAGCAACCGCCCCGACCAATTCGATCCGCAACCGAGCGGTCGACTGGGCAATTATTGCCTAGGGGATGGTTTCGATATGGTTAACGAAGGTTAAGAGGTCGGACAAAAGTCGCGTCATGAAAAAAATCGGCCTCGCTAGGCGAGGCCGATTTTCGTCAAAAGCCGCAGATTTCCGGATCGCTTACTGGCGATATTGCTGGATGCGGGTGGTGCGAAGACCCGCCAGACCGTGCTGGTCGATGGAAAACTGCCAGGAGAGGAATTCGTCGACCGTCAGGGTGTAACGGCTGCAGGCCTCCTCGAGGGAGAGAAGTCCGCCACGCACAGCGGCGACGACCTCGGCCTTGCGGCGGATGACCCAGCGTTTGGTGCCGGGCGCGGGCAGATCTGCAATCGTCAGCGGACTGCCGTCCGGCCCGATGACGTATTTTACCCTCGGGCGATGGGGTTCTGTCATGGCGTACTCACAAACTCTCAACCACTGAACTCACGCCGTAACCGTAACCCCGGCGGCTTAAAAATCCGCTAAGCCTAAGGCTTCAATACAATTCTCGTTGAAACTTGCGGGAACGCGGCCGGCCTGGCGGGCGGAACAGCATGGTTCGAGCCGGCCGGGCGGGGCAGAAGGTAAATACTTTACTAACGACGAGGCCTGCACGGGACGCTGCAAAGCCCTCAAACCGTCGTCCCGGGGCGCGCGTAGCGCGAGCCCGGGACCCATAACCCCAGGGAGTAGTTTGACGACGACTCGGGGTTACGACCTCACGCGAAAACGACTTCCTGGGGTTATGGATCCCCGCCCCCCGTGCGCAATTGCGCACTAGGCGGGGATGACATCTCGTATGTGGCGAGCGTGGCCAGCCTCAATTGCTGCTCGTCGCAATAATGCTCTTCACCTGGCTCAGCGTGTAGCTGGCGCCGTCAATGGTGAGCAGCGGCGGCGACTGGGTCAGGTCGACGGACGACACCACACCCTGCACCTGCGCGGCGATGCCGACATTATTGTTCGCGACGTCCTTGCCCGTGGCCGAGATCGTGTATTTGCCGTCGGGCCATTGCGTGCCGTCATTGCCCATGCCGTTCCAGGTGAAGGGAATGTCGGTGCCGGCGGCGGCGGTGTATTTGCCGGTGAACACGGTCTGGCCGCTCGCATTGGCGACGGTGATGTCGACGGTGGAATCGGTGGGCACGTTGAGATGCCAGGTCGCCGACGACTTCGTCATGGTCGCGGTCGAGCCGTCGACCAGCGCGGTCTTGCCGACGAAGCCCAGCGCCTGGGTCGCCTGCGTGGTCTGCTGCAGGGTGACGAGCTGGGCCAGCGAGTCGTTGGTCTTGAGCTGCTGCTCGACGCCGGCGAACTGCACCAACTGCTGGGTGAACTGGTTGGTGTCGAGCGGATCGAGCGGGTTCTGATTCTGCAGCTGCGTCGTCAGCAGCGTCAGGAAGGTCTGGAAGTTGCCGGCGAGCGTCGAGCCCGTGGTCGAGCTCATGTTCGAGCTCGATGAGGATTTCGGGATGTCGGTCGTGCCGGAGACGACGGAAGGCGCGGTGGCGGCATTCGTGGTGGTCATAGTCGAATACTCCTCACACTCTGATGTCGACGCCGCTGCTCGATCCGAGCATGCGGCCGTAGCCGCGCCCCACGGGCGCTGCGGGAACGCTGTCGTCCTCGCTGATGATCAGCCGGCGGGCATTGCCGCCATTGTCGTTGTTCTGGCCGGAGTTCTGGCCCGACGAATTCTGGTCGCGCAGACTGAAGGACAGCCCGTTGCTGCCGGTCTTGAAGCCGGCATCGTCGAGCGCGCGCTGCAATTGCGGCGCGTCCTGCCGCAGCATCTGCAGCGTCTCCGGCTTCTCCACCGTGAGATGCGAGGTGACCTGGCCGTTGCGGTCGACATTGATGCGGACGTCGATGCGGCCGAGATCGACCGGATCGAGGCTGATGTCGAACCGCGTCTTGCCGGCGCGCGCGGCGGCCGCGATCTCGATCGGCACGGCGTTGATCGGCACCGCCGTCGAGGTCGCCGCGGTCGCGGTCAGTGTTGCGGTCGATGCGGTCGCCGCCGAAGTGGTCGTGGTCAGCGGGGCCTGAATGGCGGCGGCCTGTGCGCTGCTGTCGGTCGCGTTGAAAGCGGCCTGCGCATTGGCATGGGCGTGGGCGGCCGGTGCGGCCGGGATCGCATCGGGCGCACGGTCCGCGGCGCCGGGCTTTGTGTCGGTCGCACTGCCATCGGCCTGCGGCTTGGCGGCTTGCGGATGTGCGGCGTTGGCGGCTGTCGCATTCGCTGGCGTGAGCGCGGCGTTCGCTTTGCCCGCGTCCTGGCCGATATTGGAGATGTCGGTCTGCGCCTGCGCGGTGGCGGCGGCCTTGAACGAGGTTTTTGGCGTGCCCTGGTCCACAGCGGTGATCAGCTCGCCATTGGTTTTGGCATCGGTCGCGGTGCCGTCGGTCGCGCCGGTGGCGGCATCGGCCAGCGTCGCCGAGGTGTCGGCGTCGACTTTCGCTCCGGCGGTCTTGGCGCTCTTGTCGCCGGGCGTCGCGGTATCGGTCTTGGTGCCGGCGATCTGCGCCGCGGTGGAGGCGCTGGCGGCGAGGCCGGCGGCGGCGATCGTCAGCGGCGAGGCGGCGGCATCGCCGGCCTGGCTTGCGGCCGCATTCGGATCGACCGGCACCACGGGCGCCGCCACCACGATTGCGTTCGGATCTGGCTGCGTCGCGTCCGCCTGCGCGGCGGTTGCCGTATCGATGGCGGCGATCCCATCGCTGCCGTCGGTCTTGTCTCCCTTGGTCTCCTCGGACTTGTCAGCCGATTTGGCCTCGGAGGTCTCGGACTTGTCCTTGGTCTTGCCGGCCTTGAGCGGATCCTTGACCTGATCCTTGGCCGGATCGTCGCTGGCCTCGCTCGTGGTATCGCTCCGGGTCGGCGCGGAATCGTCGGTGTCGTCGCTGGCCTTTGCCGCGTCGGTGGAGGACGTGCCGCGCGAGCTGCGGTCGGAGGCGGAGGACGACGAGGCGGAATCGGTCCGGCGCGGCGGGGTGTCCTGGGCCGGCGCGTTGTTGCTGATCGCCTGGGTGCTGCTGTCGACCAGAGAGCCGAAGGAGTCGCTCGCCGAATTGTCCTTCCGCCCTTGCGAGCGCGCAGGCTTCTGCTGCGCGCTCGAAACCTGTACGCTGGCAGCTAGATCTGACGAAACACTGACCACCGGCGACCCCTTGGAAACATCTTCGGCTTGGGGGTAGCAAGGAGCGGGCCAGCCTCCTGGATGACGATTTTATCAAGTAAAATCAATGTATTAATGGATTGGCAGCCGAGCTGCGAGGGGCGCAACAGCCCCGCCATTTCTGCCTCCCCGGCAAGAATTGCCCTAAGCAGGCCTGCCCTGTGATTGCTTCACCGGAATGCCGCCTATATTAAAGAGGCAGCTCTCAGCCGCTTTCGACCGGGCAAGTCGCGCCCCCGCGGGAACCGAAGTTCCCCCGGGACCGTTCATGTCCCGGCCAGAAGCAAATCGCGGATCGCCGAACCGCCGTCACAGCTTAAGAACCCATGCTCAACAGTCTGGATCTTGAAGGCCGTCCTGAGGACACCAGGGTCGTCGTCGCCATGTCGGGCGGCGTCGATTCCTCGACGACGGCTGCGCTGCTGAAGGCTGAAGGCTATGACGTCGTCGGCATCACGCTGCAGCTTTACGACCATGGCGCGGCCACCCATCGCAAGGGTGCCTGCTGCGCCGGCCAGGACATCCACGACGCCCGCGACGTCGCGGCCAAGCTCGGCATTCCCCATTACGTGCTCGACTACGAGGATCGTTTTCGCGAGTCCGTCATCGACAATTTCGCCGACAGCTACGCGCTCGGCGAAACGCCGGTGCCGTGCATCGAGTGCAACCGCAGCGTCAAATTCCGCGACCTCCTGAAGACCGCGCGTGAGTTAGGGGCGCAGGCGCTCGCCACCGGCCATTACGTCGCCTCGCGCCGCCAGGGCGACGGCTCGCGCGCGCTGGTCTGCGCCGCCGACGCCGACCGCGACCAGAGCTATTTCCTGTTCGCGACCACGCAGGAACAGCTCGACTTCCTGCGCTTTCCGCTTGGCGACATGACCAAGCCCGAGACGCGCGAGCTCGCGCGGCGCTTTGGCCTCAGCGTTGCCGACAAGCACGACAGCCAGGACATCTGCTTCGTGCCGACGGGCCGCTACACCGACATCATCACCCGCCTGCGTCCGAACGCGATGGACCCCGGCGACATCGTCGATCTCGAGGGACGCGTGCTCGGCCAGCATCACGGCATCGCCAATTTCACCGTCGGCCAGCGCCGCGGCCTCGGCATCGCCTCGGGCTCGCCGCTGTTCGTGGTGCGGCTGGATGCAGCGCACCGCCGCGTCGTCGTCGGCCCGCGTGATGCGCTGAAGATGCACCGCATCAGCTTGCGCGACGTCAACTGGATCGGCGGCGGCGACATCGACGGCGCGATCGGAAGCGGCCTCGAAATGTTCGTGCGCGTGCGCTCGACCCGCTCGCCGCAGCCGGCCTGGCTGCGCGGCGGAGGCGGCCATTACGAGGTCGAGCTCGTCGCCGGCGAAGAGGGCGTCTCGCCCGGCCAGGCCTGCGTGTTCTACGATGCCCCGTCAGGCCAGGCCCGCGTACTCGGCGGCGGTTTTATTCAAAGCGCCGCGGCGAAGGTCGCGAGCAATGCGGCACGCCCGCTCGCGGAAGCCGTGCGCGGCTGAACTTGCCGAGATCGGGCCCACCTGCTACCGCGAAGGAAGCGCGCCCCCTCTCCCGCCTGCGGGAGAGGGTTGGGGAGAGGGCTCTCTCCACCAGCGACATATCGCGAACGGATAAAGCCCTCACCCGGCACTGCGTGCCGACCTCTCCCGCAAGCGGGAGAGGTGCAGCGCATGCGGGGCTGACGTCGATTTCACCGATGGTCGTACTCTAAGAGTTGTTCAGGGCAGGGGGCATGGCAGCAGACATCTCGCGGGCGGGGGTCGAGAAGGCCTATGGCCGCTGGGCGCCGGTCTACGATCTCGTGTTCGGCAAGGTCTTCGACGCCGGACGGCAGTCGACCATCGCGGAAGCCGACCGCATCGGCGGCCGCATCCTCGACGTCGGCGTCGGCACGGGTCTTTCGCTCTCCGACTACGCGCGCACCACAAAGATCTGCGGCGTCGACATCTCCGAGCCGATGCTGCGCAAGGCGCAGGCGCGCGTGCGGGCGCTGCGGCTTTCCAATGTCGAAGTGCTCTCGGTGATGGATGCGAAGAATCTCGCCTTCCCCGACAACGCCTTCGACGCGGTGGTGGCGCAATATGTCATCACCGCCGTGCCTGATCCGGAAGGCACGCTCGACGAGTTCGTCCGCGTGCTCAAGCCGGGCGGCGAGCTGATTCTCGTCAACCACATCGGCGCGGAAAAGGGTCTTCGCAAGCTCTCCGAGCTCGCCTTCGCCCCCGTCGCCCGCCGTCTCGGCTGGCGCCCGGAATTCCCGTGGGCCCGCCTCGTCAACTGGGCCGCCAGGCACGGCGGCGTCACGCTCACCGAGCGCCGCCCAATGCCGCCGATGGGCCATTTCTCGCTGATCCGCTACCGCAAATCGTGATCGCGCGATGGGAACGCGCGCCAAGGCCGGCGCGTTTTCCTCCCATGCGCACGACATCAAACATCATCCTGGCAAGCCTCCTCATCGCCGCCTCCGGCAGTGCGATCGCGCAGGCCCCGCCCGCCCCGGCGACGCCGCCGCAACAGACCGCGCCGCCATCCCCGCAGCATGCGGCCAATTGCACGCCGCAGGACCGCCCGAACCGCCAGGCCGATGGCACCACCACCGGCCAGTCCCGGGAACCGCTCGGCGACAAGCTCGCAAAATCCGACGGCGTGATCTGCCCGCCCTCGGGCGTCGACCCCGAAATGCACGCCCCGGCCCCCGACTCCGGCGCCAACACCCCGGTCATCCCGCCCCCCGGCAGCCCCGGCGGCGACCCGAATGTGAGGCCGAAATAGGCGGTTTCTCCTTTGCCTCTCCCCGCGCTTGTCCCGCCGACTTGTCCGCCGAAGCTTTAGCGAAGGCGGAAGCCTTGGCGGATGCGGATTTCGGGTGAGGGGGCGCTCCGCGAGTCTGGTGCGAGAAATAGGGCGAGATCGGCCCCCAAACAGGGCGATTTCGTCAGCGAATTCACCCCATCAATCGCCGCCACTTTGCTTGACTTCCCGCCGCCCCCTTCCTTATATGCCGCGCGTTCGCGAGATCGGCCGTTTCGCCGTTCGCGACCCTGTGGCGGGGTAGCTCAGCTGGTTAGAGCACGGGAATCATAATCCTGGGGTCGGGGGTTCGAGTCCCTCCCCCGCTACCACCTTTACCCCCGACGCGTCGTCTTGGGGGGATTGGCGGTAGCGCCCTCCCGCTACCACCTTTCCCCACACTCCTTCGACTTGGTTGGGATAGGCCCTTTCCCCGAGCAGGGCATTTAGCCGGCCTGCTATCTTCACAGCTACACCACCGCGCGTTGGATCGCGGAACACAGTGACCGTCTCGACCAGGTCTCTGATGGCTTCTGCGGCCTCTCCGTCGCCCGCACTGACACCTTTTGCTAGTGATTCTTCAAGCCGACCGAGTTGCTCCTCGTATCGTTTGAGGGTGGCCGGATGTAGCGCGACTTCCTTCGGGGCGAGCGGTTCACTCTGCAACTCCTCGGATATCCGCTTTCGTTCGGCATCCAGTGCGGTTGATCGCGGTCCGAGAACAGACGGATCGCCATGTCCTTTTGCGATCGCATCCACCAGTCGTTCGATCTCCCGGTTTAATTGCCCAAGCTGCTGCTCAAGGCGCTGCCGTTTTGCGTTTGATGTAGCTGCGAGGCGCTTCCGCTCCTCGAGATATGTGTGCACGTACTCCGAAAGAACCTTCGGCGCGCGCAATTCGGCCTTTAGCCCGCTGAGGACTGCACTCTCGACCGTGTCTAAATAGAACGTCTTGGCGTCAGGACACGTGCCACTTTCGGTGGCCGCCGAGCAGCGAATCCGAACGCGCCCCGATTTGTCCCGTCCATTCGTTGCCATACCCGAGCCGCATGAACCGCAACGGAGTAAGCCAGATAGCATCCTACGGGGCCGACGTTGATGGCTGGGGTGGCCGTGGCTGCGCTCCCCTTTGCGTTGCTGGGCGGCTGTGAACAACTCTGGACTGACAATTGCAAGATGTGGCACTTCAGCGATCTGCCAGTCACTCCTCGGATTCGGTCGTGACAGGCGCTTTCCCGAGTCGGGATCTTTCACCATCCTGACTTTGTTCCAGATAAGGCGTCCCATATAAAGTTCGTTCAGCAGAATGCCGGCGCCCCTCTCATGATTGCCATTGATTGTTGAGGCATTCCAGGCTCGCCCCCGCGGAGGTGATACCCTCTCCCTATTGAGATCATGCGCGATTTCCCGAGGCGTACGACCGTCCACATATTCCTGAAATATGCGCTTGATCACTTGTGCCTCGGCCTCGACAACCACTCGTTCGCCACTTCTTCCAGTGACCGCGGCGTACCCGTATGTCAGGCCGCCGCCAGCCAAACCTTGCTTGACCCGCCCCGCTTGGCCGCGACGCACTTTGTGCGCATTGTCCTCACGATAGAGTTGTCCGACCAAACCGCGAAGGCCGACCAGCACGGTGTTAACGACTCCCTCGTGGACCGCCCGGATCTCGATCCCGAGAAATGACAGCCGCTTATGAATGCCAGCGAGATCTTCCATATCGCGAGAGAGGCGATCGAGCGCTTCGACGATTACCACGTCGAAGGATCTCTCTCGCGCCTGGTCCAACATCCGCAGAAGGCCATCGCGGCCCATGACGGACCCGCCTGAACGAGCCCGATCTTCATGGGTACTGACAACAGTTAAACCTTCGCGCTCGGCATAGCTTTGACAAAGTGAAAGCTGATCCTCAATCGATCGCTCGTTCTGCAGATCGGTTGAGAATCGAGCATAGATCGTCGCTCTTTTCCTTGTCGTCTCTTCGATTGGCGAGCTCTCTTTCATGATCTTCCCTCGCGGCCACACGAGCAAGTACTCGCGCGAGACGTAAGATCGCCTTGTCTGGATTCGTCTGCAAGAAAAATTTGCGATCAGCTTCCCGCACGATCGAGCCTCTAGGCCATCGCGCGGCTCAACGAGGTGCACGCACCTGCGCTGGCGCCAGTCGAAAAGAGGTGGTGGGGGCTGATCATCTCGAGCATCCTGCTCGGATGATAACTAAGTGCAACGGCCGCTATGAGCTCGTCGTGCAATCGGATGCTTAAGCGAAGAAAAAGAGAGCAGCGAACGGCTTTGCTTGCGCCGAATTGGTACTGCTGGGAAGGGCATATCGACTTAATCTAGCGAATACCAGGGTGGAAACTCCGGGCTCCGTCACGGGACTCTGTTCCAGCTATCGATTTCGCCACCAGTTCGCTCTGATTGGAGCCCGTAGCTAGACCGTAGGCGAGGAGGTGGTGGATAGTGCGTGGCACCCGAAGCTTCTTGCCTTACCCGACAATCTCGCCGTACCTGATGAGCCAAGCGCGTCGGGAACTATATTGTTCGCTGCAGTTAGAGCTTACGAACGGCATCTTGGTCTAGGGACCGGCGGCACACGGTAAGACCCACGCGCTCGACACAATCGTCACCGACGTCGAGAGACAACCTTCAAGTTTGACGAAGTTACCTCGTGGGCCCTTCGCCACCAGATAACTTCCTCGATGAAATAGGCGTTCGAACAAGCGAAGAGCACCATAGCTACCGATCTTTGACGAAATCGATGCCTTTCGCTGGCCCACGACCCTTGTTCCCATGAGCGAAAGATGCACCGACGAGAGGCGGGAATGGCGAGCCACAGGATGAGGCCCGAAGGTCCGATGAATTGATGTCCTTACATGCCTCTCTGTGACGGCCAAAGGCAGCGACCGTACCAAACTCGTTGTTAAAGGGACTTTGATGCGACCATTCTTACTCCCGTTTGCACCGAGGATTGGGGGTCTCATCGTGCCGATGAGCTCTGATGCGTCTTCAATACGTCCGCCACCGCGGAGGACGGATCGACTGTCGCGCCGTTCTAGACGGTTTACAATTAGCGGTATTGCTCGCGGCAGCCGTGGTGCGCATCGAATGACCGCTGTACGATCGACCTCAGCGCCAGATCCCAGAACCCATCACACTTGCTTATCTGAGGTGAGAAGCACCGCGGGCAATCTAGGCTGAGGAGGCACCGTAATCAGCTATCCATCCGGGGACCCATTGGAGCAGCGGGGAAGTTCAACCTGCCCGGGATTAGCGGAGTAAACGCGCATGTTGGTGCGACAACTCATGACGGCTAACGTCGTGTGAAGCTATAAAATCTGGCAGGTGCCTTGCGGGACTTTTCTACTCTACAATCCAGATTGCCCATTATTCCTACAGGCGCCGCCGCTTAGAGGCGGCTGCGATATGTGGGCATGCAGCTTTCCAGCTTGATAGGACAAGCCATGGTACTTGGCATAGATGTGTTGAAAGAAAGTTTTGGTGAGTTGGAAAGGCGCAGTTTGATCGCGACAATGATCGGACCGTCATTCCTTTTCCGAAGCCCCCCGGTTTGGAAGAGAAATTTACACAGACTCTCATAGGGGATTGGCGCAACCACCGTAAGTATAGGGCGCGGTACGATTTTCTGCCGAATTTTGTCTCAAATGGAGGGCTTATAGCGAATTCTGCGAAACGCCTTCAGGTTCTGACATTTTGATATTCCTGAAAGAGGGCCGGTGGCTTTCACGTGCGCTCCAATGATGCGGAAGTCGCGAATCAGATCCGGCCTCCTGTGGGGGCGGGGGCAGGTTGGTCGGCACAACGAGTCGTTTTCACTCCAGCTTCTCCTTCGTAAACCAGCGCAACCGACTAAGTCTGACAGGTGGCTTGCGGGACTTCTCGACGGTAAAAGGCAGAGCGCCCTGGGGCAGCCGCCCAAGGGTGCGAGGTGGCAGCGTTGCAATGCCGTGACGCTGGCGAGCGGAGTTAGTGGCGCACGTGATAGGGACAGCGCTTTCCAAGGGCCTCTTCGACGAGCGCCGAGTCACGTCGTCATTTAACTTCGCTGGCAGCGCGGAGCCGGTAGTTACAGCCGCTTTGAACAGCGCGCAGAGCCGGCCCGCGCTGCCTTCCCTCTAGTTCTAGACCTTCCGGGCTCGGAATACTTCAAAACAATAACCGGTTAGCCGTATCCGATTCCTGCTCGTCGATTCCTGTCAGCCAGAACCTCGAAACGCTGAACGGCTGGCAGCCAGTTACGCTGCGGTGCGTAACTATCGCGATCTGCTGCATAAGTGGGCCGACACGTTCTTTGGCCAATGTCATCATGAGTTGAGGCGCTCCCCAACGATACCGAGCGCCCACGAGATCGCCTCTTTCACCCAATGGACAGCGGCTCTGATCTCGACGAGCGACGTCGGCTTGCGCCCTCTTAGATCCGATAGGTCACTGCCCCCTCGACCCCGCCTAAGCTGAAGAGGAGGCCGAAGTATGCTGGTTCCGCCAAGCGCCCGCCGATTGATGCGCGCCTTTGCGGTCCGGCAGGCGAGCGGACCTTTGCAGCAAGTACAGATCTCACCGATGAGTCGAGATTTTTGGCGAGAGCGAAGAGGTAAACGCGTAAATCAAATAGTCAAACGGAGCGTTGCGCAGCTACAAGCTCCTTTCCGACCGTGGTCGCAAAGTAAATCGTGGCAAACCCTAAGGCCGCCGACGCAGCGTTCTCTTCCGCGCCAATTTTCGCAGCCGATCCCGCACATTCGCACTTTGCAATATTACCAGTTGTTCCGCCGAGTCCCGACGAAGCAAAATGGTGGCATGCCGTTGACGAACCGGCAGACGCGAATTCCAAAGCTATGCGAACACAGATAACATCAAGACTGATCGCTTCGCAGCCACATAAGTTGAGGCCGCGCGAATTCTCGGGATCGAAAGATCCTGCGGAATTCAGAGCGATGCGCTGACTGTACGCAAAAAGCCTAGCTGCATTGTGGCACGCATAGCCGTCATCGCGTTACTCGCGTTTCCTTTTGGGAACGCACACTGTTTGGTCGCCCGCGAGAGAAGGAGTTGACCGATGCTCAAGGATAAGAGGAGCATGCAGACGCTTGCGCCTCTCTGCAAACCAAAGGCTCTGCCTGACATCGAGCTGTTCGCCGCGAACTTCATCGCGCAACTGCGCTCCACAACGGCGGGAAGCTCGCTGCAAACCTTAGCCCGAGTAACAAAAGCTCCGACCCAATGCTCGCTGCGCAATCCGTGGTCGGCCACACATTGGTCTGTCGAAAAGCAAGGGGCGTGAAGGCGCCCGGGAACGAGAAGGCTGCCGGAATCGCGAACAGCGCTGAGAGGTATATCGCCGGCAAAGGCCGCGGTGTAGCGAGGGGCTTTAATGCTTGTACGTAAACATGCCGGCGCTAAGCAGCGCCCGATACCGGTGCTCGACGCTGAAACATTGGTTTATGAACCGACGAGAACTAGAACCCTGCTGAGGTGACCACGAAACCCAATGTCGCAACGCAATGGAGACAGCGTCGCGGCAGTGTCGCGCTTCCACCGATTTTTCGACCGAGGTTCCTGGGGCGGCGACACCCCGACGCACCTGAAAAGTTTGATTCGTTCGTGGCTGAGCGGCCGCTTCGAAGTGAAGCCAGTACCGAGTTTGACGCAATCTCCGGTTCCCTGAAACGAGATCGCGAGTTTCTCTCATGGCTGAGGGTCGAATCATTGTCTTCCCCGAAGACCGCAACAATCGGAGCCGGCACTACGACGATATCGTCGACGCGGCGCTTGGTAAGGGGTGCGACCGTGAGCTAACCGTCTACTTTGACGAGCGCGATCTGGTTCGGCTGCGGCGCGAGCGAGATAGACGCGCCGCATACGAGGGTTAGCTTCGACTATGGCATACGACGTATGGGTCGAAATCCGCGCGCGCGGAACGTTCGGCTTCTGCCATTGCCTGAAACGCTTGGCCGAGTCGTCAAGATCAAGCCGAACGATCGCGGCTACTATGGCCTCCTGCATGCCGATGGCGAGACGCGCGATTATTATTTCACAGACCGAACCGTGATCAATTGCGACGTCTCGCTTTCGGTTGGGGCGCGAGTACACTTCTGGTATGATACGGCGGCGCAAATGGGCGAGCGTACCGCGTTGAACTGGTCGAAGAGAATAAAAGCCATGGCCTAACGTCGTCAACGCTAATTTCTGGCCGAGCAGGGCCAATCAGTCCGGGATCAGCGTCATTGGTGCCCGAAGAAGGTTGAGAAGAATTCTTTCGCTTCACAGATCGACCGACGCGCGAACTCGTCATCGCAGGTGGGTGGGGAACGATTCAGCGAACGCAAGATCGCTCGCGTAGAAGGCTAGGCGGCCAAGAACGCACCCCGCTTGATCGACGAGTGCTGCGGTTAGCCGCGCTTTTGGATGTGCTCGGTCTTTTTTATTTACCGCAGCTGAAGAAGAGATACGGCGAGATAGCGGCGCCCTGGCGTCGTCTGATCGCTCTGGAGGACTGAGCGGCGTTAACCCGCTCGCTCTTCAAGTTTGACCAACAGTTTCTCGATTGCTGTGCATGACCACCAATGCTGGTAGGTCACCCGAGGACGCTCTATCGCTAAAGTCCCACCGTACCCTGAGGCGACGGCCCACGGGCCGGGGGCGTAAGGTCAATCAGACATAAACGTTCAGTGGATTGGCTGCGCGCCATCCGGCGCGTCGCCCCGGAGCGGCTGCCGGTGATCGCAAGCATGCCGGGTGGCTACTGTCTGACGCGGAAACGTCGATATTGCTCTGGCGGCAAGCAGCCACATGGGGCCACTTTTCGTTATGTAAATTGCTGCGCAGGTCTGTCAGCTTTCTGTAAGCCAGCCCCGATAAACAATCATTGGGTTTAACGGGGGCGTGGCAGGGACAGCGCATGAGCTGAAGGACCACCATGTGCCGAGTTACGCTTCCGTTAAGCTCATTGCACCGCGGATGCGGCAGGGATCGTGCCTCATGATGCCCCCAGGCCGTCAGGCGTCGACCCGTTCGCACCGCTTCCAACTCGGGTTAGGTCTCGTTCTGGCAGTATTACTCGTTTTGCGGAGCTCCCGATCAGCATCTTGCCACCGCTAGCTGAGCTTGGAGCCGGTTAGCGGGGTTGCAGGGACAGCGCTGCCCCGTGGGGGGGCGAGCGCGGAGTGTCAAGTTCAACTAGCAGTAGAGGCAGGCAGTGACAGCGTCTGCTCCAGTAGTGCAACCAAACGACGCCGAGTCGCGCCGCACTGCTTCCGATCAATCATCACCAACCCTCTGGAGGGGAGGAGATTGCCTGCGAAGCCCGTCCGCTGTTGTCTTGGTGCAATTGTGTCCGCCATTTGTGGCGACGACGGCGCCGACTGCGTTGCCGATTCTTCAACGTGGTACTCCCTATCGTGGCTTTCGGCGTCTCGGATAATCTTTCCAAAGGGACTGCTTCTATCGCGTTCCGTCTGGATTTACTTCGTCAACATTCTTGCGTCTCACATGCGTGTTTGGCCCGTCATTCTTGTTCATGCAAAGCGCACCTGTCTGGACATGCTGGTGTTTCTCCCAAGCAAGGCCCCAACCTAGAGAGCTGCCGATGAGGGGTGGGGCCGACCGATTTTGGTAGGTGCCCTTCGGTACTTCTAGAAGATACAAGTTGATAGCCTTGAGAATTTGAGCCTCACGGGAGCAAAGGTGGCCAGCTCCAGTCTTCGCGACGGGGTTGGCCGCCAGCGCTTGCGGCACCATGCCCACAGGGCAGCTACAGGCCAACAAATGCATGTATTCGAGCGGCATATCACGTCCTTGCGGTCGCAAGCCCTTGCGGTGCTTGCGGCCAATCAAGCCCGTGCCGCCGATCAGTCTCTGGGACGATCAGATCGCAACGCCGCCGCATTTAACATCGACGAAGTTCAGGCGATGCTAGCCATACTCGATTGCATGAAGCCCAACCTGCGGCCGAAGGAAGCACGGGAGATCGCTGCGCGCATACGCGCGCTTCTAGAGGGGTCGCAGCGGGGGCAAGTGGTTCGAATAGGATGTCTGTGAGACCACTCGGTAGCACAATGAGTAGCCAAACCGTGCGCAGTATATCGAGCTGAAAGAAACGCTCAAGCCACTGTTACGAGAGGCGTACCGAGCTGGTAGCAGAGGGCGAGCGCCGATACTACTTTGTTCGTGAGTGAGCGAAGCGACAGCGCGTGCGCACGAAATATGTGGGGCCGTGAACCTTGTGTTCGGAAACCCCGCAAGTCTTACGGCGGCGATCAGCAGCCAATTCGACAAACCTTGGTATAGTATTTTGTAGCCGATGCTATATCACCCACTTACCTTTGTAGAGTTGAGCGCCGGTTAGATCGTTTGTACTTTCGATGTCGAACCTGGATCATTCGATCTGCGGTTCAGTGCGAAGTCTGAACTGATGCCTTGCCAGAAGTCGGCGCGTTCCAATCAGGTGTTGAGACGAACATCTTGTTGCACGCAAAAAGGGCAAGAGCTTTCTAGAAGGTGCCACTATCGAGATCGCGATCAGCCACCAGATTAGCGGAATAGCATTTATTTGAGCGACGAAATTGGAAGCGGAGGATAGAGCGTCCGCGCTCGCGAGCGTGTGAGCCCTTAGAGTAGCCAATAACGCGTCGCTTGTGCTGGGGGCTTTAGTACAGTCGCCGCATTGATGATCCTCGCTGGTGTACGTTGCCGGCGAATTTGCATCCCACTTTCGAAGGACGAGTCGACATGACCACCGAGCTTTTCATCAAACGCCCGGTATTGTCTATCGTCGTCAGTTTCCTGATCCTGCTGATCGGCCTGCGCGCCGCCACCCTACTGCCGATCCGGCAATATCCCAAGCTATCCAGTACGGTCATCAATATCACGACTTCCTATCCTGGTGCCTCCGCCGACATGATCCAGGGGTTCATCACCACTCCCCTCGAGCAAGCAGTCGCGTCCGCCGAGGGCGTCGACTACATCACTTCCTCGTCTGTGCTTGGTACCTCGACCATCCAAGTTCATGTCAAGCTTAATTTCAGCTCCAACGAAGCGCTCACGGAGGTGCTCTCCAAGGTCAACTCAGTCAAATACCTGATCCCTAAGGAATCAAACGATCCTGTCGTCACGAAGTCGACCGGTCAGGCCACGGCTGTCATGTTTATTGCCTTCTCCAGCGAGGAACTTGCGGCCAGCGCGATCTCCGACTACCTCTCGCGCGTGGTGCAACCGGTTATCTCAACGGTCGACGGGGTCGCAACTGCAGAGATGCTGGGTGGCCAGAGTTTTGCGATGCGGCTATGGCTCGACCCTGCGAAAATGGCTGGGCACGATGTGTCGCCGGCTGAGGTTTCGGCTGCAATTGCCGCTAACAACTTCCAGGCCGCGGTCGGTCAGACCAAAGGCTATTTCACTATCTCTGATGTTACGGCAAATACAGATCTGAGGAGTGTCGATGATTTCAAGCGCATGATCGTCAAAGCCAATGACGGTGGACTGGTGCGCATGGAGGACATTGCAACGGTCGAGCTTGCCGCGCAGACGACAGACACTAGCGTCACGATGAACGGCGAGCACGCGGTCTTTATCGGCGTGCAGGCGAGCCCACAGGGCAATCCGCTAAACATAGTGCAAGGCGTTCGGGCGCTGTTTCCGGAAATTGAGCGTAACCTGCCGCCGTCGGTGAGGATGAAAGTGGCCTACGACTCCACCACATTTATTCAATCATCGATCGATGAAGTGGAGAAGACGCTCATTGAGGCCGTCGCGGTCGTGGTCGTCGTGATCTTTCTGTTCCTGGCCTCGCTGCGGTCGGTCATCATTCCTGTGGTCACCATTCCGTTGTCGCTCATTGGCGTCTGCAGCATGATGCTGGCGCTGGGGTTTTCGTTTAATCTGCTGACTCTCCTTGCGATGGTTCTCGCGATCGGTCTCGTTGTCGATGACGCGATTGTGGTGGTGGAGAACATTCATCGCCATTTAGAAGAAGGTGCACCGCCCCTACAGGCGGCCACAACCGGCGCGCGCGAGATCGTCGGTCCCGTTATCTCCATGACGATTACCTTGGCTGCGGTATATGCCCCAATCGGATTTCTCGGCGGCCTCACCGGTGCGTTGTTCCGCGAATTTGCATTTACGCTAGCGGGAGCGGTGATTGTGTCAGGCGTGATCGCATTGACGCTGTCACCCATGATGTGCTCGCTATTCTTGAGGCGCGCCGAGGGGGGGCGATTTGCAAGCCTTGTGAACCGCGGCTTCGGCGCCATAACACGATGGTACGGCCACAAGCTCGACCGTTCGCTCGACTATCGCCCAGTTGTCGGCCTGTTTGCGCTGACCATGCTGGGCCTTGTCGGCTTTCTCTATATGAATATTTCCAAGGAGCTCGCGCCGGAGGAGGATCAAGGTATCGTATTCGCGCTAACGAAGGCGCCGAAATACGCCAATATCGACTACCTCGACTATTACGGCACCAAGCTTGAAAACGTGTTCAAGAAATTTCCAGAGACTGACTTGAGCTTCGTGCTCAACGGCGTTAGCGGAAAGCAGAGTGGCATGGCCGGCATGTTGCTCAAGCCGTGGGACGAGCGCAAGCGATCATCGATTGGACTAAAGTCGCTTGTCCAGACCGAGCTATCCAAAATCGAAGGCATCAACGCGTTTGCCTTTAGCTTACCTCCCCTTCCCGGGGGGTCGGATGGCTTACCAGTGCAAATGGTACTCAATTCGACGCTTAGCTTTCACTCCATCTACGAGCAGATGTCGAAGCTGAAGGATGCCGCGCAGAAGAGCGGTCTTTTCGTGGTGAGCGACTCCGATCTCGAGTTTAACCAGCCGGTGGTGCGAATCAAGATTGATCGTTCCAAGGCTGGCGAGCTTGGCGTTACCATGCAGACGATCGGTAACGCGCTCGCCACCTTACTTGGGGGGAACTACGTCAACCGCTTCAGTTTGCAGGGCCGCTCGTACCAGGTGATCCCGCAGGTGCCACGAGAGGAACGCATGGCGGCGCAAGCAATCGGGAGCTATTATGTGAAGACTGCGACGGGATCGATGCTTCCGCTGTCTACCGTAGTCTCAACCGAGACTGCGACCGATCCGAACGCGCTCACCCACTATAATCAGCTCAACTGCGCGACCTTTCAGGCCGTGCCGATGCCCGGCGTCACGATCGAACAGGCTGTGGATTTCCTAGAAGCCGAAGCGAAGAAACTTCCCGCAGGCTTCAGTCACGACTTCCTGGCCGACGCCCGCCAGTATGTGCACGAGGGTAATCAACTCGCCATTACATTTGCATTTGCACTGATCATCATATTCTTAGTGCTTTCAGCGCAGTTCGAAAGTCTGCGCGATCCGCTCATCATCATGATCAGCGTGCCGATGGCAATGGTCGGCGCCTTGATTCCGCCATTCTTTGGCTGGGCGACTATGAACATCTACACCCAGGTTGGACTGTTGACACTGGTCGGGTTGATTTCCAAGCATGGCATCCTGATGGTTGAGTTCGCCAATGAACTACAGCTCAAGGAGAGACTTGACCGTCGCTCGGCTATAGAGATGGCGGCGCGCGTCCGACTGCGCCCAATCTTGATGACTACGGCGGCAATGGTCACGGGCTTTATACCCTTGTTGACCGCAACGGGGGCTGGCGCCGCGAGCCGCTTCTCGATCGGGCTCGTGCTGGTCGCTGGCATGTCGGTCGGCACGCTGATCACGCTCTTCGTGCTGCCGGCGGTGTATGTCGCAATCGCGTCCGACCACCGTGCTGATGTGAGCTCTGACCGCGCGAACATCACCACCGAGCTGGACCTAACCGGCGCTGGTGATGCCCAGATGGCCAGGCAATGATGATAAATTGAATTCAGGTTCGCTCAGTGTGGCAAGGGAAGCCGCTTGCGACCGCTTCGCGCCTCACCTGCAAATCGAGATCTTCACGCCCCGTGATGCCGAGCTTGGCAAGTCCGGTGCTCGGCGAAGAACGGGTGCTCCGCTGCTGCTCCGCCAAGGTGAATTACGCTCGACATTCACGGCAGTAGAGCACCAAGATCGACCTTCTTGAGGGTGAGAAGAGAATTTATGCTCTCCTGATAAATAGTGGAATCCCAAGCACTGCCGATCAGGTATTATTTGCGTCCGTTTGATCGAGTTGGTCGCTGGCAGAAAAAGAGGCAAGCCGGTTTAAAATACCTTGTGCGAGGAAACAGCCGTGAGGAGGCCCGTATCCATGACAGGCTGGTTTCCTGAGGGTGACCCGACGCTCTCTGGAGTGGAGCTAAGGAGAGTGTGGTATGTGGCCGCAGCGACGCATTTTGCGTTCTTTGCAAACGGAACCATCGGCTGCGGCTTTTCGTGCTCATTGTACCCTTGCGCCGGTTCTCTACACCAATCGCATTCTCACCCGCGATTTGATCGAGATCCTCCCGAGCGTTTACGTGAAGGTGTGCAGGTGATTTCGAGACGCGTGTTTCCCATCTTCCTCGCACCTTGCCGCGCATCGCGCTCCACTATGCGTTGAGCTGCCTGCAGCCGGCTAGTTCAATTCGCCATCTACACGATCGTTCTGCCCGCCCCTGCTGCAACCTCCGGGCCGCCGCCCTATCGAAGTAAGCGGATGATAAGTCTGCCATTCGGATCGATGCTCGCATGCTCTATTCGTCACGACTATCTTCGTCCCGTCCTTAACGATGCTGTTTAACAACCAGCCCGTCAGAAACCAGGAATAATCGATCGGGCTGAGATTGGCGGCTTGAGAGCTTCCGATTGGCTGCAAAAGCTGGCTGAAAACCTACGGCGGTGTTCGCGCCAAGTACACAGTGGCGTCGGGCGCCGTTTGCTTTGCAGGGTTTGTAGGCTTGGCGACAAAGCCATAGCCAGCGTTGCGCCTCCGGTTGTCGCAGACCAGCTCATCTGGGAAGGATTACCCGGAACACCGCATCCACGGGCTCGACGACCACCCCAATTTGACGCTCGCCCTGTGACGCAGACCAGTTTTTGCGACGGCATTGCATTTGCAGGGATAAGGAATGTCAACTTGAGGTCATCATTGTCGAGCGCCGCTTGCAGCCAACGCACGCAGGATGAGGGGCGCGGCGCTCACGAGCCCGTTCTCTCAGGAGCGCCCGTGATACCATCTGCCAATTGGTCTGCCGGCCTAGTTGGGACGCGGCTCGCATTTTTTGTGGCCGGATTCGGCCTCGCGGCCTGGGCGCCTTTGGTGCCACTCGCCAAGGAGCGGCTCGCGGTGGATGACCGCATGCTTGGTCTTCTTCTGCTCTGCCTCGGGACGGGATCCGTCATCGCTATGCTTTTGACGAGCCTGTGGAATGCGCGGTACGGCAGCAGGCCCATTATCCTCGCGGGTGGACTTGGACTCGCGATCATGCTGCCGTGCCTTGCAATTGCCGACACACCTGTCAGGCTCGGTGCTGCGCTGTCTGCTTTCGGCGTTTCACTCGGCTCGATCGATGTGGCCATGAACATTCATGCGATTGAATTGGAGCGCGCCACGGGCCGTCCATTGATGTCTGGCTTCCACGCCCAGTACAGCATTGGGGAATTCACCGGCTCTGCCGCCGTGACCTCGTTCCTGTCGCTGCAGCTTGGCCCGCTTTTTTCGACGTTGGTCTGTTCGGCGTTAATGACAAGCGCGATTGTATCGGCCTGGCCGGGGTTGCTCGCGGCGGGGTCGGGGCAGCAGGGGCCATCGTTTGTTTTGCCCCATCGCAGTGTGTTGCTAATAGCTGTGCTCGCGGCTATCACCTTTCTTGTCGAAGGTGCAATGCTCGATTGGAGCGCTTTGCTTCTCGTTGAACGAGATCTTCTCGCGGAAGCGCACGGGGGCATTGGTTGTATGCTCTTCTCAATCGCAATGGCCGCAGGGCGTCTCAGCGGAGATGCCGTGGTGGCGCGAATCGGAGATCGTGCCACATTGATAGTCGGGACTCTGCCGATCGTAACAGGATTCTTGGCTGTGCTGGCCGCGCCCGTTGCGTTGATTGCTATGGCGGGGTTCCTGCTTATTGGATTGGGTATTTCAAATGTTGTACCTGTACTTTGTCGACGCGCCGGAAAACAGAAAATGATGCCAGCAGGCGTTGCGATCGCGGTCATCACGACAGCCGGCTATGCGGGTATACTCGTTGGGCCCGCCGGCATTGGGCTCGTCGCAGACATGTTTGGCTTGCGCTTGGCGTTTGGGATGTTGGGCGCGCTCATGGCCATCGTTACGCTGTCGGCGAGGATGATGATGACAGAGCCTCGCTAAGGCGTTGGCCGAGAGGAAAGGGACACCAGTACGCTTTCGGCTAATGACCGTCCAGCGCTCGGCGCTTCGCGGCTTAGAGACGATGAGCTCTCAACTTCATGGCAGCAGGTCTCGATCGTGGCCATTCTCCTTTTCCTGCAAGTGGTTGGCTGCGTCCTAGGTAGGATACACCGCGTCACTTGGCGTCCGACCGAGCCCGCGTCGTTGACAATGAACGCTTGTCAACTGCGAAGCAAAGTTGGTCGTTACGTGAGCGGCAAGTCCGCTAGGCTGGACATTCACCGCCGATTGATACCTCGGATTGGCCCGTTATCCCGGAACAGGCAGATCACTCTGGTGCCGCCCATCGCTGTCGGCGCGATACGCCCGGTATGCCAGCTGAATGCCGTCCTCAAGCGAGGTCGTGGCGCGCCAGCCGAGCCCGGACAGCCGCCCGACGTCGAGAAGCTTGCGCGGCGTGCCGCCAGGGCGCGACGTGTCGAACCTGATCTCACCGCGAAAACCGATGGCGGACGCGACCATGAGTGCTAACTCGGCGATGCTGATGTCCTCGCCGGTACCGATATTGATCAGTTCCGGCGAGGAATAGGTCTTCATCAGATAAATGCAGGCGTCGGCGAGATCGTCAACGTAGAGGAATTCGCGGCGCGGCGTGCCGGTGCCCCAGACCACCACGCTCTTCGAGCCCGCGAGCTTCGCCTCGTGGAAGCGGCGGACCAGGGCGGCAACCACGTGGCTGTACTCGGGATGATAATTGTCGCCGGGACCGTAGAGATTGGTCGGCATCACGCTGATGAAGTCGCTGCCATACTGGCTGCGATAGGCCTCCGCCATCTTGATGCCGGCGATCTTGGCGATCGCATAGGGCTCGTTGGTCGGCTCCAGCGGGCCCGTCAGCACCGAGTCCTCGCGCAGGGGCTGCGGCGCCAGCTTCGGATAGATGCAGGAGGAGCCGAGGAACATCAGCTTCTCGGTGCGATTCTGATGCGCGGCCTGGATCACGTTCGCGGCGATCGCGATGTTGTCGTAGATGAACTCGGCGCGCAGCGTGTCATTGGCGACGATGCCGCCGACTTTGGCGGCAGCAAGGAACACCACCTGCGGCCGCATGCGCGCGAACCAGTCGAACACGGCGGCCTGGTTGCGCAGATCGACCTCGCCCCTGGCCGCCGTGACGAGCTGGACGTCTTCCTGCTCGAGCCGGCGCACGAGCGCGCTGCCGACCATGCCGCGATGACCGGCGACGTAGACGCTTTTGCCCCTCAGCTCAAACGCTGTGTTGACCATGGCCTGCATCCCGCTTCGCCTCGGCCAGATCGCTTCTCATCATTTCCGCGACCAGCTCCGCAAACGTCCGCTTCGGCGTCCAGCCGAGCACCTCGCGCGCCTTGCTGGCATCGCCGATCAGGAGATCGACCTCGGTCGGGCGGAAATAGGTCGGATCGATCTTCACGACCGTCTTGCCGCTCTTCTCGTCGATGCCGGTCTCGTCGACGCCCTTGCCGCGCCAGACGATGCGGCGGCCGACCTGCGCGAACGACAGCTCGACCATCTCGCGCACCGAGTGCATCTCGCCGGTGGCGAGCACGAAATCGTCCGGCTTGTCGGCCTGCAGGATCTTGTGCATGCCCTCGACGTAATCCCTGGCATGACCCCAGTCGCGTTTGGCCTCGAGATTGCCGAGATAGAGCGCGTCTTCCAGGCCGACCTCGATGCGCGACACGCAGCGCGTGATCTTGCGCGTCACAAACGTCTCGCCGCGGATCGGGCTCTCATGGTTGAACAGGATGCCGTTGCTGGCGAACATGCCGTAGGCTTCGCGGTAGTTCACCGTGATCCAGTAGCCGTAGAGCTTGGCGACGCCATAAGGCGAGCGCGGATAGAACGGCGTCGTCTCCTTCTGCGGGATCTCCTGCACGAGACCGTAGAGCTCGGAGGTTGAAGCCTGGTAGAACCGCGTCTCCTTCTCCATGCCGAGGATGCGGATCGCTTCCAGCAGGCGCAGCACGCCGATGGCGTCGGCGTTGGCGGTGTATTCCGGGCTCTCGAAGCTGACGGCGACGTGGCTTTGCGCGGCGAGATTGTAGATCTCTGTGGGGCGGATCTGTTGCACCAGGCGGATCAGATTGGTCGAATCCGTCATGTCGCCATAGTGCATCAGGAACGGCACGTTGCCGACATGCGGGTCCTGGTAGAGGTGGTCGACACGCGCCGTGTTGAACGAGGACGAGCGCCGCTTGATGCCGTGCACGACATAGCCGAGCGACAGCAGATATTCGGCGAGATAGGCGCCGTCCTGACCGGTGACGCCCGTAATCAACGCAACGCGCCGCTTTGTGTCCTGAGCCGCCATGGTCTCCCTTAGTAGCGCCGCAAAGAAACACCATTGCGGAGCCGTTTCTCGAAAAATCTAGATGCGCACGCCCGCTCCACCCGCAATCAAAGGAAAGCGATCGTTAGCTCCAGTCATACACATCATGCAGGAATGCACACTCTATACATTCATTTATATTTGGACTGCAGGATGCCAACACATTGAGCTTCAAAAATGAAGCCCACTAACCCTAGCGGCGCGATACTCTAAGCAGGCGAGATGGATGGCAAAACGCCCTTACGCGCGCCCGGGGCGCGCTTGCCCCTGGGCGATATTTCCAATGAGATAGAAGCGACGCTCTGTGCTCCTTATCTATCCTCAAGAAGCATATGTGCATTTCGCGTGGTCTCGTCATGGCGTGGGAGAGCGACAAGCTTAGGTCGCATTCGTCAAGGCATTTGTCGGAAAGATGGCGAGCAAGCTAGCACACGGCTAAGCCTGCTCCTAGAGTCGCAGACTACAAAGCGCTGTTAACTGCCGAACAGAACGCGCAATCTTGTAGGTCGACCCATCAACCATGATCAGCGCCGTTGCCAATATCCACCTCGCGGCCGGCAGTGACGGTCGACGCGAGACAAAGTGAGAAAGAGTAGCAAACGTTGGTATAGATCGTCGAACGTTTCGATATCGAGAGCTTACTTTCGTACAATGGAGCTTCGGCGACAATCCTTTAATCTTGACCGAGCGTAAGTTGCCTCCGTTCGAGTATGATCTAAGAGGGGACAATTCAAGCTAGAGCTCCTGCGCGGTTTGTACTCGATCGGCAGTCAAAAGCGGAATGTAGCCGGGCGAAGCGATGATGGCTGAAAGAGATCTAACTCACGCTTGTGAATACGGCGGCGATACAGGCGGCCGCGAAAACCGAACTTGACACCTGCTACCATCGGGCAAGCGAATTTCAGGACCGTGTTCCTGTAGGGGAACGTCCGACTCCTTAAACTTGGGCTGCATTGATCGATATGTGTGGAATTGTCGGCATTTTGGGACGTGGTCCGGTCGTTGGGCAGTTGGTCGCCTCGCTCAAGAGATTGGAATATCGTGGCTACGACTCCGCAGGCCTCGCGACTCTCGAAGGTCTCCGTATCGAGCGCCGCCGCGCTGAAGGTAAGCTGAGAAACCTTGAGGAGCAGCTGCGCTATTATCCGCCGTCGGGTCATACAGGCATCGGTCATACCCGCTGGGCGACCCATGGAAGGCCGACCGAGAGCAATGCTCACCCGCATGCGACGGAAAATGTCGCGGTCGTTCATAACGGGATCATTGAGAATTTCCGCGAGCTGCGAGGCGAACTGGAGGGGAATGGAGCCCATTTTAACTCAGAGACAGACACGGAGGTGGTGGCGCATCTCGTCGAATCTTATCTCAAGAAGGGTTACTCGCCGCAGGATGCGGTACAAGCGTCGCTGCCGCGGCTGCGCGGTGCCTTCGCGCTGGCATTCCTTTTCAAGGCCCACGACGATCTTTTGATCGGCGCGCGTAAGGGGTCGCCCCTTGCGATCGGACATGGTAACGGCGAAATGTATCTAGGATCGGACGCGATCGCGCTCGCGCCTTTGACCGACACCATCACCTATCTTGAAGACGGCGACTGGGCCGTGCTTACGCGCACGATGTGCGCGATTTATAGCGTAGACGGATCTGTCGTCGAGCGGGAAACATCAAAGTCTGGCGTATCGTCACTCCTTGTGGACAAAGCGAATTATCGCCACTTCATGGCCAAGGAAATCCACGAACAGCCGACAGTGGCCGGCAAGACATTGGCGCATTATCTTGACACGGCGGCCAAGCGCGTCGCCCTGCCGCTCACATTGCCGTTCGACTTTAAATCCATTCAGCGCATCTCAATTACCGCGTGCGGCACCGCAAGCTATGCCGGGCACATCGCCAAATACTGGTTCGAGCGGCTGGCGCGCTTGCCTGTCGAGATCGATGTAGCGTCCGAGTTCCGCTACAGGGAGGCGCCATTGCGCCGGGGCGATCTCGCGATCGTCATCTCGCAGTCGGGCGAAACCGCTGACACGCTAGCTGCGTTGCGATACGCCAAGGGCCAGGGCGTGCACACGATTTCTGTGGTCAATGTCCCGACGTCGACGATTGCGCGGGAGAGCGAAACCGTTCTGCCGACGCTGGCCGGCCCAGAAATCGGCGTCGCCTCCACCAAGGCATTCATCTGCCAGCTGATGGTATTGGCCGCGCTTGCCGTCGCAGCAGGCAAAGAGCGTGATAAGCTGTCTGAGATCGATGAAACGAAGCTTGTGCGTGAGCTTATCGAAGTGCCGCGGTTGATTGCTGCGGCACTGTTGATTGAACCGCAGATCGAGAAGCTCGCGCGTTATATCGCCGACACAAGGGACGTGCTCTATATCGGTCGTGGCACATCGGCCCCCCTGGCGCTGGAGGGCGCACTCAAGCTGAAGGAAATTGCCTATATCCACTCAGAAGGTTATGCCGCCGGCGAGCTCAAGCACGGACCGATCGCACTGATAGATGAGGCAGTGCCTGTGGTGGTGATCGCGCCTTATGACGAGGTCTTCGAGAAGACCGTCTCGAATATGCAAGAAGTTGCAGCTCGGGGCGGCAAGATCATCCTGATCACCGATTCGAAGGGTGCTTTGGAAGCGACGGTGGACACACTCATGACCATTGTGCTGCCGGAGATGATCGCAAGCTTTACGCCGATGGTCTATGCCATTCCGGTTCAGCTCTTGGCTTACCATACCGCGCTCGTAAGGGGCGCGGACGTGGATCAGCCGCGTAATCTAGCAAAATCGGTGACTGTGGAATGAGGCGGCAGTGTTATATTGGAGCATTTACGCCACTAATGGAGTGGGCGAGCTCAAGGAGAACGATCCCAGTATCAACAGGTCAATGATAGACCAATCCAGCAGGGTCAGTCCTGCTTGCGTCATCATCGTCAATCGACCAACGCCAATGGGGTGAGCGTTACCTTTCGTTCGAGCGGAACGGTCGATAACGGGGGAAATACGCACATTTGGGAGATCCAAGTCGGCTCTCGGTTACCCAGCCTGCTATCTCCTTTGCAGGGCCAAATCAGCCTGAAGCTCGGTGCATAAAAGTGACTCTCTAGCTCATCCCTCCCACCTTGCCGAAGCCGACGAGCAAGTCGGTGCACACAACAGCTTCGGGCCGCTCCGTCGCGGCTTATTCACTGGCCGCGTATACGCGCGACAACGGACTTTTCCCGATTGCCAGCATCCGCCCCATGTTGGGCACGTTGAGCATGCACTTCGACCCTGGCGACGATTGCTTAGGATTTAGCAGTCCAGTTTGCCGCTTCGGCGGGTAGCAGCGGCTCACGCAATCCGGTTGGACCATACGCGCCACCGCGGCCCTCCCAGCTGCTACGTGTCATCAAACGGATTGTTAGAAACTGGACATTCCCGCGCAAGTTCGAGGGCCTAAAATCGAGTGCAGGGCGGCGCCGCACCGGAAGGATGCGGCGCCCCCGACTGTAGCGGCAGGAGAGTACTACTAGTCGTTATATGATCCGGCGACGGCCGACCCGCTCGTATAGCAGGATCGACCAGCCCTGCAGCGACGCGGGATCTGTACGACTGGCAAATCCGGTTGGTGGGCCAGCGATCGCATCGGGTTGCTACGGGGAGCCACAGATCTGGTTGACCAGAAGAACCGCTCCTTATTCCGGGCACGGGATTTGCTGTCCCGCTCCTCGACCGACTGCTGTCGACGCATGTCTGGGAGGGCGGCGCTCGTTTGCAGGCTTGCTGACCACCTCTGCACAGTTTTCGGCCCAGAGCGCGATCAGTTGCACGGCTATGATGGCCATCCGGAAATCGAACTTGCGTTGGCACGCCTCTACGAAGCGACAAAGGAGCAGCGATATCTCACGCTAGCCAATTATTTCGTGGAGCAACGCGGCACGGAGCCACACTTCTACGACATTGAGTACGAGAAGCGCCAGCAATCCTGCGTCCCCAAATCCGACGGCACGCCTTGGATGATAAAAAGCAAAGCGTATAGCCAAGCGCACTTGCCGCTTTCGGAGCAGCGGACTGCAACCGGTCAAGCGGTGCGTTTTGTATACCTGATGACGGCAGTAGCTCATCTCGCGCGTCTGCGCCAGAACGAGCAGCAGCGCCAAACTTGCCTGCGGCTATGGCAAAACATGGTCCAGCGCCAGATCTATATTACCGGAGCCATCGGCTCGCAAGGCGCCGGCGAAGCGTTCAGCAGCGATTACGATTTGCCAAATGATACGGCGTACGCGGAAAGTTGCGCGCTGCTCGAGCACCAGCTTCGAATAGAGGGCGAACAGCCGCTGCTCAATTTGCGTCCGGCTAATCCGGAAGCAAGAGCCCGTGCGGCAAAGATGGGATTCGTCGAGGTTGACGCCGACAACATGGTCCTCGACCCAGAGAAGTCAGACAAGTGGGTAAGGAATAGCGACGGCGAATGGTAGCGAAAAGGCACTGTTGCGCGGTATCTTTCCAAAGCTGACGACAGTGAAGGTAGTGATACCGAGATCCCAGCCGGATGAGATGGACAAGCGATTTTTTGTGACCGCGCCGCCGAGGCCCTCAACATACGATTATGAGGATGATTTTATGTGACCCATGGGATCCCGGTGTTTGCGCCCGATGGAGTAGACTAATCTAGCCTGCTCCGGGCTTCTTGATGTTTATAGCCTTTTCGACTGAGAGTTCCTCTGAGTTGGCTCAGAAGACTGCCCCCAGAGTGCTCCTTGGCCCGGCGGTTGCTGAGTTCTTTGAGCGTTGGAAGTAGGGGGCTCACTGCGCAAGGCAATTGCGGCAATGCTCGCTGCGGCGAGGACCTGCATGGGACGCCGCCAAAGCGCGCCCGGCCGCCGATGGGCCGGGCCTGTTGCGCCGAGCACGTTGGACGGCTTGGAGGCAGAAGTCTTCTACAGAGGACGGCCTACGAAGTAGTAAGCGCGTCGCGCCTGCCGTGAGTCGGTGGGCAAGGAAATGCACAGCGAAGCGGCGCCCGATGGGCAAGACGGCCGGCATGCGTCAACGGACCTAACGACGCCGTGAGCACGAGCATCGTGCAGCGCTCTTTCACCAGAAAAGCCTCAACACAACACGCGAGGCGGTTGTCCTAGGCGAAGCTTCGTTATCATCGTCACTGCAGTCGGGCTGCAAACAGCCAATCTCTTGCTTTGTCGAGCGCTCTCGCGCCAGCTCCACTCTGCAATGGAGTATAGCCTCGATGCAGACAAGTTAAGAAGTGCTTAGGGTCGTCGATTGCTTTGGGCGAGCATTACGTTGAACGTCGACCTACAGAATGAGTCGGGCTAGCGTACTCTTCCGGCCCTCGCAGCGATAACGTTGTTCTGCACCAATGTAGCCGCCCGGCGATAGTCGGTAAAGCATGGACAAGGCAACCAATTGGCCTCTCGCTCTCGTTTTAGAGCAAGTAGCGTGTTTGACCGCGAAGAGGTTGATCGGTGGCGAGATCGACGCGTGGGGCGTTTAGATCGATATCAATTCAAGCCGCAGGTTGATTGCATCAGATGCCGCCTCGGCCGTCATACGCGTTCAGTGCGGTGTCGAGGCACTCGATTAAGGCTTGTCCGGCAAAGGGTTTGGCGAGGAAGCCAATAGCTCCGGCGCGCAGCGCTGACGCGCGCACGCGGTCGTCGGGGAAAGCGGTAATGAAAATGAATGGTGCGTCGTAACCACGTGTCCGCATCTCTGCCAACAGCTCCAGGCCGCTCATAGCCGACATCTGCACATCGGTAATGACACAGGATGTCTCGTCCAATTGCGGGGACCTCAGGAGTTCCTCGGCCGACGCAAATATTTGGGCGATGTAGCCACGCGATTTCAAAAGATTATCTGTCGCCGCACGGACTGAGGCGTCGTCGTCAACGACGGAAATCAAAGGCGTGGGCAAGACGAGCCCTCCTGAAGGAAGAATAGCGGCTGCAAGCATTAGCCACCTTCAGCGAAAAGTGGGCTCGACTGATGAAATTGTAAAATCATACTTGGGTTTGTTCAGGACGATTGGCGCGAATTCCCAGCGTCTCAGTCATTCTGATCAAGTCGGCCAGCGACCGTGCACGCATCTTTTTCATGACGTGTCCCCGGTAGATCTTGACCGTGATCTCGGCGAGCCCAAGCTCGGCGGCTACCTGCTTGTTCATCAGGCCGGCAGCGACCAGTTTCATCACCCCCTGCTCGCGCGGGCTTAAGGTCTCAAATAGAGACTGCAGGTTCGCGACGATCTGCTGAGCCTCCCGTCTTTTGCGATCGCGTTCGGTCGCCGCAACCACGGCATCAAGCAGTTCCTGATCGCGAAACGGTTTGCTGAGAAAATCGACCGCTCCTTCCTTCATGGCTCTGACGGTCATGGGAATGTCGCCATGGCCGGTAATAAAAATGATCGGAACATGTATGTTCAACCTCGCTAGCTCGGTCTGGTAGTCAAGGCCGCTCAAGCCCGGCAGCCGGACATCAAGAACTAGGCAGCTGATAACGTCCGGAATTGTGCTCTGCAGCATTTCGCGAGCCGATCCGAATGCAATGACGTCCAACCCTACCGATTGAAAAAGGTTCGTAAGCGAGCGACGCATGGAAATGTCATCCTCGACGACGAAGACCATCGCCTTTGTCGAGGTCTTGGCGTTGCTGCCTTCACTTGGCGAGTCAAATCGTGCTGTCACGAGACGGCCTCCTTATGCAGCGGCAGGGCAAACTGGAACGTCGCGCCCGGTCCATTTTTGTGGACCATTGACAGTCGTCCTCCATGAGCTTCCACGATCGACCGGCAGATCGAAAGACCCATTCCAAGGCCAGTCGATTTGGTGGTGAAGAAGGGATCCAAGATGCGGTCCGCGTCGTTCTCGGCGATGCCGACGCCGCAATCGGTCACGGCAAGCTGGACGTGCCCCACATCGTCCTTCGACGATTGAATCAGCAGTTCGCGCGTCCGGTCTGTAACTGCGTCCATGGCCTCAATTCCGTTCATCACCAGATTGATGATCACCTGTTGTAGCTGAATCCGATCGCCGAGGATCATAGGCAGCCCTTCCGTCAACTCGGTTCGTAACGTCACTCGGTGACTCACCAGCTCTCGTGTTACCAACGCAATGACGTCCTTAACAACCTCATTGATATCGAGCGGCACCATCTCGATCTCGCCTTTCTTCGCGAGCGCGCGAACACGACGGATTACCTCGCTTGCCCGGATTGCGTCTTCGATGATCCACTCCACCGAAGAGCGCGCGGCGGGAAGATTAGGAGCTTCCCGCCCCATCCAACCGAGGCACGCATCGGCGTTGCTGATAATAGCGGCGAGCGGCTGGTTTATTTCGTGCGCGATCGAAGTTGTCAGCTCTCCTAACGTTGTTACACGCGTCACATGCGCAAGCTCCGCCTGTGCCTTTCGTAGTTCTTGTTCGGCTTGATCGGCGCGAATGGTAGCGGTGATGTCAGTGCTGACGCCACGGTAGCCGAGAAAATTACCCTTTCCATCGAAAAAAGGCTTGCCGCTCGTGCGGACGTAGATCGGAGAACCTGTCCGATTCACGGTGCGGTAGACGAGATCCCGAAACGGAAGATGGGCCTCCAATGTCGCCCGATGCTGCCGCCACTTCTCGGGTTCCTCTTCGACGTCGCACGCAATGTCCCAGCGAAGCAGGCCCATCAATCCTGTCGCCAAAATTCCCGCAGCGCTGGTGTGCTCGGATAAGTGAGTGACCTGATGATCCGGCCCGGTCTCCCAGAGCCAGTCGGAAGCTGTTTCGGCGTAGTCGCGAAAGCGCTGTTCGCTTTCGCGCAGCGCGGCAAGTGTGTTTTCCAGTCGTTCCCTAGCTGCGTGTTGCTCGGTCACATCCATATGTGTTCCGATCAGTTCGCTGACGTTACCATCGCTGCCGACCGCCACGTGCGCAACGGAGTGTATGCGTCTTATCCCGCCATCTGGTAGAAGGATACGAAAGTCATATTCGAACCGTTCCTCCTCGTGTTCAATCGCCTGGCGCTGCACCTCCTGTAACCGTGGCAAGTCTTCCGGATGGATGCGCGATCGAATTGTGTCTATCGAAACCGGCTCTTGTGGGTTAAATCCAAACAGGCGATCGACCTCAGCGGAGCGATAAACGAAATCTAGAGCGTGGACGTCCCAGGACCAGCTGCCTGTGTGAGTGAGATGCTGGGCTTCGGCCAGATAGGCCTCGCTGCGGCGCAGCTGTTGTTCTGCTCGCCTCGCCGCCGTAACATCCGTAGCTGCCCCAACAAACTCGACCTCACCAGAGGCTGTCCTCGTCGCTCGTGCCTGCGCATGGATATGCTTTACCGAGCCGTCCGGTAGCAGAAGCCGGTATTCGTGCTCGAAATCGCTCAGGTCTCGCATCGCGCGATCGATAATTTCCTTAACCGAAGCCCTATCATCTGGATGAGTGCGCTCAACGACGAGCTGCGGCCCCGGCGGCACTGTCTCAGGATCTAATTGGAAAATCCGAAATGTTTCCCTTGACCAGAAGGCTTCGCCCGTGGTGGGGTTCCAGCTGAAGCTGCCTGTGTGACTCAACTCCTGCGCCTGGGCCAAATGTGCTTCGCTCCGCTGGAGGGCAAGTTCCGTCCGCCTTCGCTCCGTGATATCTTCGCAGGCGATAAGGACAATGGGCTGCTCATCGCCCCAGAGCATGGCTTTGGCGTTTTCACGCACCCACAACACCGAGCCGTCCTTCCTGACTTTCTGGACGTCCCACGTGCGCGTTTGTCCGACATCCTCAAGGCACGTCCGAACGCATTCGCGAACGAACGCGCGATCCTCCTCGAGAAATACGTCCAGCACGGATCGACCGATCAGTTCAGCACGAGGATAGCCTAGTTGTGTCGCGCCGAGCGTATTGACGTTGAGGACAATGCCGGCTTCATCGACCATGAAGTACATGGCCGGATTGTGCTCGAAGATGGCGCGCCAGCGTTTTTCGCGATCCTCCAAATCGGCCGCACTCCGCTGAAGCTTGGCCGCAACCACACGCGCAGCCTCTCTTTCCTGGCGGAGCTTTCCGATCAGGTGCGCTCCCGCAATCGAGGCGATAAAGAATGCAACAACCACCGGCAGATCTTGGGGGTCATCGATTCGCAGGCTGAACGCCGGCGGCGCAAAGTAGTAAGCGAGAGCAGCGATGGCTACGATGCAAAGCGCGGACGACGCGATGAAGCTGCCCATCAACGAAAACAGCAATACCACTAACAAATAGGCGAACGCCGTCGCGGCGAAATGCGCGTGAAGGTACAAGCAAGCCAGTGTTACCACGGCCAGCGCTATGCTGCCGAAGGTAAACTGAGGGGCTGAACATTCTAAACTGCTGATCGGGCTACGCATTTTGATGCCGTCCGGCTTGTTCTCCGGCGGGAGACCCATAACATTTTAGGCAAAAATAGGGCAATACTCGGCACCAGCACCCAGCTGGTGAGCGGTTCCGCTCGATTGCTTGGTGGTGAACTGAGCACGCGCCGAGAAAAATTGCATCACAGACGTACGTATAGTTGTCCTAAACCTTTCAATATGGCGCTCTGACACGCCTGCAATCGATGCTCAGATGTCTGCTTTCCTCCGCTGCCGATAACTCCGGGCAGGCGCTCCAGGCTGCAGCCGAGGATAACTCCCTTACCCAGCCGCACGAGGACAGCGGCTGCAGTTCAGTCGAGACGTTGAGCCGGAGCAATCGGCGCCCCTCGCCGAACCGGAAAGAACAAAGACAAGCTGCCGGACCACTCATCTCGCCGGTGCGATCGGTCATGCGGAAAGAAAGCGCAATGGTGATGTGCCGAGATACGAAGGCGAAGTTACGCGAAGCTTTGTATGTCCTAGGGCCATCACGCCTCGGTGCGGAGGACTTGCCTCCGGGTCGTTGGCCGGAATCGAGCGCGCGCAGCGACGCCGAACCGACACTAGCCGTCTGCGAGCCGCCACGGCTCTGTCGAGGTGCCATCTAATCCGTGCTGATCACACACCATCTGATCTAATGCGGCAGCGCGGACCGTAACAAGGGATGATGAGTTGCGTCAGCAAGATCGCAACCACTCGTTGGTCGGACGAGGCAAGCGCAGTGACCGCGCACATGCGATTGTAGGCAAAGCAACACCTAGTTCGTCAGGCTGGACACGTTCTGTCGCAGTCCTATTATCTGGCACGGCAAATGTCGCAGAAGCGTTCAGATGGCCGGACGCTTGACGGTGAAGACGCGCTTGAAAATGACTGTTAAAAAAGCCCCGACTCTTTTGCTCGGCGGGCTCTTCAGGGCGGCTGCCGGGGGCGAGGCGGGGCAAGGGCTGCGCACTGGAGATCGCGCGTGAAAGTTCCGGCTCGTGTCAAGTCAGCTGTCTCGATTCGAACTACGAGAAATGTCGCTGCGCTCGCATTCGACGCGTCTTTGAATGGCGGCGGTTAGGATCCGGGACTATCTCATCGTGTGTCGATAGTGGTGGAAACGTTGGGCTGGTTGAGCCGAGCTTGCAGCGTCGCGTGCTCGAGCTCGTCCTCCCACCAGGACACGAACACTGCGGCGATGCCATTGCCGGTGATGTTAGTAAGGGCGCGCACCTCGCTCATGAACTTGTCGATCGAAAATACGATTGCCATACCCGGCACCAGCGCTGGGTTGACCACCGACAACGTCGCAGCGAGCGTGATGAAGCCCGCGCCGGTGACGCCGCTTGCTCCCTTCGACGTTAGCATTGCCACGAGCAGGATCGTGAGCTGCTGGCCAAAGGTGAGATCGACCCCGAGTGCCTGGGCAATGAACAATGTCGCAAGTGTCATATAGATATTGGTGCCGTCGAGGTTGAAGGAGTAGCCAGTTGGCACCACCAGGCCGACCACGGGCTTGGAGCAGCCCAGCCGTTCCAGCTTCTCCATTAATTGCGGCAGCGCGCTTTCAGAGGACGATGTGCCGAGCACGATCAGAATCTCGTCCTTGATATAGACAATGAACTTGAAGATTGAAAAGCCGACGAGGCGCGCGATCAAACCGAGCACCACCACGACAAATAACGCCGCCGTCGCGTAAAACAGCGCGATCAGACCGATCAAATTGCCGAGTGCTGCCGGCCCGAACTTGCCGATAGTGAAGGCCATGGCCGCGAAGGCGCCGATCGGAGCCGCTTTCATGATGATAGCGATCACGCCGAACACCGCATGCGCGACGTCGTCAATCATGCCTCGCAGCCGCTCCCCACGGTTTCCCAACGCCATCAGCGAAAAGCCGAATAGGATCGCGAACAGGAGAACCTGCAGAACATCGCCGCGGGCGAAGGCGCCGACCACGGTATCGGGAATGATGTTGAGAAAGAAATCGACGGTCTTCGAGGCTTCCGCCTGCTTGACGTAACTGGCGACCGCCGCAGCATCCGGCTTGACCGCAAGGCCATGACCGATTTGGACCAGATTGCCCATAAGAAGGCCCAACACCAAGGCAAAGCTGGAGACGATCTCGAAATAGACCAGCGCCTTGACGCCGACGCGCCCGACTTTCTTCGCATCCTGAATATGCGCAATACCAGATGTGACGGTGCAGAAAATAATCGGCGCGATCACCATCTTGATAAGCTTGATAAACCCGTCACCGAGCGCCTTGACCCAGTCGTTGGTCGCGACAGACGGCCATAGGCAACCGACCATGGCGCCAATCAAGATCGCGATAAGCACCTGCACGTAGAGAATCTTATACCAAGCTTGCGACGCGCGTGCGGGCGCCGCAGTTGCCATGGTGGTCATTGACGCTTCCTTCCCGAATATACTCGAATGTGGGCCGCCGCGTCATTGAGAGACGACAGCGTCATACGAGACTCATCATTTTTAGCCGTGTCCGATTGAAGACGGTTCCGAGAGCCGGTGGCGTCGTTCCAAAGGCAGGCGTTTAGTTGCGTTATCCTTTGTCGTTAAGCAAGATGTGCACCAGTTGCCAAAAGTGCGCCCGATTAAGCAGTCTCGGACAAACCGTCTGTCTCCGGGCGGCACCGGTTTGAGTGCTCGGCTCGCGTTCGCAAGGTCGAACAAAAATGCAGCGAGACGCGTAATTGATCGGCTGAGCGCATTAGCGGAGTCCCGTCTCGGGATGGAAGCCCGAGCGTGATCGATATGCGCCAACTGCTGAGATGGATGCAACAGTAGAGGACATTGGTAAAATTGATAGTTTGGATTGTACTCATCCACGCGATGGAAGCCTGGTTTGGGAGCTCGATTGCGCGGCGTAATTTTGAATCGATGCACGGCCTTGTCGCTAGCGGCAAAGCTCGTTCGTGCACGAGGCATTTGTCTCCAGGCCTGTGCCAACGCTACGCATTAGGCAGATTGATCGAGAGGCGGCCTTCGCTCTCGGCCCCTCAGCGCCTTTTGCCGCGTCGCAGAAGCAGCGTCACGATGATTACTCAGCTAGATCCTTTGTGCTCTGCCAAAGGGCAGGCTCACTGCGACCCTTTCCATTACCGGCCCGGCGAGTGCGGCGTTTGAGCCACCGACAAACCACATAGGCATCTCTGGTGGCGTCAAATTCTGCCGTTCCGTTGCGCGGCCGTCGCTGTCTACTCGGCAACAGAGATGCCAGAAATCTGACATAGCGTTAGGTCCACGCCACAGTGACGTCGAAGTCTGTGCGAATTTCCCCCATGTTGCGCGTAGCACGCCCCGCAGTTCGGCCGCGGCATAGGAATTGCTGATTTCAAACGAGGAAGGTGCCGCCGTCAGATGGATGGAAGCGGCCCTGTCACAGGAGTTGCCGATGAGACTTGCGACGCTGCTCTTGCTCGTAGAGACGACGCGCGTGAATGTGGCGGCCGCCATGAAGTGCGGCGCGACTAAAAGGCCATCCGCGCCACATACCTGGGCGAGCCGGACGTGCAGGCGATCACCGGGCCCGTAAGACGACCTGCTTTCACTCTTGGGCTGACGCACATGGATGTCTTTTCGACAGAGATTGCGCAATCCGTTGCGCTCACGATTGAGCTCGCCAGCGTAACGACCGTGATCCTCCTCGTGATTGGTGTGCCCCTCGCTTGGTGGCTAGCGCGCTCAAAGACGCTTTTGAGCGAGGCGGTGACGACGATGATCGCCCTGCCGCTAGTGCTACCGCCGACGGCTCTCGGCTTTTGCTTACTCGTATTGCTCGGCCCAGACGGACCGGGTGGCGTTCTCGCCTCTTTGTGGGGCGAGCGCTCGCTCGCTTTTACCTTCGTGGGAATTGTGATCGGATCGGTCCTCTCGGCGCTGCCGTTGGTGGTGCAGCCGATCCGTAACGCCTTTGTTGCGATAGGAGATCGCCAGTTGGAAACTACCGGGCGCGTTTCGTCGTTGTATGCCCTCATTACCATCAAGGGGCCGCGGGCGCGATTGGAGTTTGTTAAAGCCGCCGTGGTTGGCTTTTCTCATACGATCGGCACATTCGGCGTCGTGATGATGATCGGCGGCAACATCCCTGGGCGCACCAAGGTTTTGTCAGCCTACGTCGTAGACTACGTCCAAGCATCGCGCTGGCGCGAGGCGAGTGTGGTTGCCGGCGGTATGGTGTTGTTCGCCTTTGCGGCAATCTTCACCTTAGCCCACATCGACAGACACTGTGCCAGGAGAGGCACCGAACCGTCTTAGGTTAACCGGCTGGACATATCCGATCACGACCGAGCAGCAGTATTGCAAACCGGATCCATCAATCCTTGCGAGGCTACAATGAACAAGCTTATTATGGCCGCTGCGGCTGCTGGAATCGGCTTCAATTCAGTGCACCCCGCGCCTCTGCCCGAAGCGACGGCCCACGACGTCGGCTTTTCTCAGCAGCGCCTCACCAAGCTCGACGAGTTCTTCGCTCGCGAAATCGCTAGTAAACGCGTGCCGGGTGCGGTAGTGGCAATCGCCAGGGACGGCAGGTTGATTCACTACAAGGCGTATGGGCAACTCGATCCTGCAAAAGGAAAGTCGATGCGGCTCGACGCGATGTTCGCGCTTGCGTCTATGACCAAGCCGATGGTGGCCGTTGCGGGACTTATCCTCATGGAGCAAGGTCGCCTGCCTCTACGGGCCAGGCTTACGGATTACTACCCGGAATTCGCAAACATGAAGGTGGGAGTGCCACAGCATGACGGCTCATTGGAATTTCAAACGCAGAGTTCTCCGATCTACATCCACGATCTCTATCGCCACACATCCGGACTCACCTACGGCGTGCCCCCCGACAGCTCAGACCAAGTGGCGCGTCTCTATCCCGATTTCGCCGCTCCGCCACTAAGGGGCGATAAGCAGGCGTTCATCGAAACCATTACCAAGCTGCCGCTAGCGCACCAACCGGGTACGGAATTCGAATACGGCTTCTCGACCGATGTGCTGGGAGCTGTCGTGGAACAGGTCAGCGAACAGCGATTGGGCGACTATCTTGCCAGCAATCTGTGGAAGCCCATCGAGATGCAGGATGCCACTTTCCATTTGTCTGAATCGCAACGCGAACGCCTCGCTCATCCATTTCCAGCCGACCCGCTTACGGGAAAGCCACAAGACATCGAGCTCCTCGAAAGTTCGACGAAGTTTGACTGCGGGGGAGCCTGCGCATTTGCGACAGTCGGTGACTACGTGCGCTTTGGACAAATGCTGCTCAACGGCGGGGAGCTCGATGGGCAGCGCATTCTCGGTCCGAAGACGGTGCGCCACATGATTTCCGACCACCTCGGGGCAGAGATCAAAAATAAGGTCGCCAATGTGGAGGCGCACCGTGCCGGCTTCGGCTTCGGGCTCGGAGTAGCTGTACGTATAAACGAGGGTCTCTCGGCGGTTCCGGGCAGTCAAGGTGAGTTCACTTGGACTGGCGCCTACGGGACACAATTTTTCTGCGACCCCAAGGAGCGTCTCGTCGTGGTGGTCGGAACGGCAGCACCCGGAGAAATCCGGAAGTATTACCGCGAACAAGTCCAATATATCGTCTATGCTGCAATAATCCGATAATCCGCTTTCGGCCGAAAGGCTCGGCCAGCCGTTTGGGGTGGTCGGCAGACGTGCTGCTACGCATCGATGTCGACTGAAGTCGGCGCCGTTACCTGATATCCGCGTTTGGCGCGGGTCGCGCCAGTGCTTCAACAACGAGATTGCCTCCGCTATCGCGAAGAAGCGATGCGCCAAGCTGATCGCGAATTGCTATCGATCGGCTCGCGCGACGAGCGCTCCTGTGATAGCTCTGCAGGCTCTCGCTTACGATCCTGCAGCGATGCCGTGCGGCGCGGCACTTTAAATCAAAGGCAGATTGGATCGATCAGACCTAAAAAGCGACGGCGGTGTGCGCACCGCGGTTCGCCTTCGTCGCTCGACAGGCGCTTTGGTACAGACTGCTTTCGCGGTTGCGACTATGAGCGGATTAACGCCCCATTGGTCAGCAATCGGCAAGTCTGATTAGCACTGGAGGGCAGGTCGGTGCCGGTCAACCTCACCAATTCCATTGAACGAACGGCACGACGCGTGAGTGTCGCGGTCGTGCAAACGTGAGCAAGACGTAGTCGCCGTGCAGTGGTGAAACATCGTGCTGCTCTGTTGAAGCGCTCACATGGACGTCCAAAACCGGACACCATTGGCATGACACATCAATCGCGCAGCTTGTGGTTCGCTGGCTGCTTTCGACAGTCCGCAAATCCCGAAGCGGTGACATGGTATCTGTCAAGTGTTTCGCTTCGGTGGCTTGGTTCTTGCTGAACGTCAGTAATTCGTTATGGCCGACGACAACTCACATGGAACGCTTCATGGGTGGTGCAACGGAAACGTTCTACAGCGTGATCAGACGTCAGGGTATGACGCGCCGTAGTTTCCACAAATTCTGCAGTTTGACTGCAGCGAGCTTGGGACTTGGTCCGCTCGCCGCAAGCAGTATTGCCAACGCCCTGGAGACCAAACCGCGTTTGCCGGTTATTTGGCTGCACGGGCTCGAGTGTACCTGCTGCTCGGAAAGCTTTATCCGCTCGGCCCATCCCTTGATCAAGGACGCGCTGCTGTCGATGATTTCGCTCGACTATGACGATACGATCATGGCGGCGGCGGGACTCCAGGCCGAAGCCATCTTGGAGGAAACTCGTGCCAAGTACAGAGGCAGGTATGTGCTCGCCGTCGAAGGCAATCCACCGCTGAACGAGGGTGGCATGTTCTGCATTGACGGCGGCAAGCCGTTCGTTGAAAAGCTCAGGTCCATGGCGGAAGAGTCCATGGCGATCATCGCTTGGGGCACGTGTGCGTCTTGGGGATGCGTGCAAGCGGCCAAGCCCAATCCAACTGGCGCGGCGCCGATCGATAAGGTGATCACCAACAAGCCGATCATGAAAGTGCCCGGGTGCCCGCCTATCGCAGAGGTCATGAGTGGCCTCGTGACTTTCATCACCACGTTCGGAGAGCTTCCGGAGCTCGATCGCCAAGGGCGCCCAAGTATGTTCTATTCCGAGCGCATTCACGACAAGTGCTATCGGCGTTCCCATTTCGACGCTGGCCAATTCGTCGAAGAGTGGGACGATAAGTACGCACGCAAAGGCTATTGCCTGTACAAGATGGGCTGCAAGGGACCAACCACCTACAATGCCTGTTCGGCCCTTCGATGGAACGGCGGCGTTTCATTTCCGATTCAATCCGGCCACGGCTGCTTTGGCTGCTCCGAAGACGGCTTCTGGGATAAGGGGTCATTTTACGACCGACTCACAACCATCAAGCAATTCGGGATCGAGGAGAACGCCGACCAGATCGGCATGGCGGCTGCCGGCGTAGTTGGGCTAACCGTCGCTGCCCATGCGGCGGTCACCGCCGTGAAGCGGTTGACCCACAAGCCGGATCGCGCAGCCCACAAAAGCAAACCGAGTTGAGGAGGGGGCGACGGTGGCCGTCCAGACACCGAATGGGTTCAATCTTGATCGTTCAGGCAGGCGAATCGTCATCGATCCGCTGACGCGGATCGAAGGCCACCTGCGTGTCGAAGCCAATCTCGATTCCGACAATGTGATCCGCAATGCGGTCTCAAGCGGGACGATGTGGCGTGGCATCGAAGTCATCCTGCGCGGGCGCGATCCTCGCGACGCCTGGGCGTTCACCGAGCGGATTTGCGGGGTCTGCACCGGCACCCATGCGCTCACCTCCGTGCGCGCGGTTGAAAATGCACTAGGAATTGCGATTCCCGAGAATGCCAATTCGATCCGCAACATCATGCAGCTGTGCCTGCTCGTGCATGATCACCTCGTACATTTCTATCACCTGCACGCGCTGGATTGGGTCGACGTGGTCTCCGCGCTCAAGGCCGATCCCAAGTCGACCTCGGCGCTCGCGCAGTCTATCTCGCCCTGGCCGCTGTCGTCCCCTGGTTATTTTAAGGATTTGCAGATCCGGCTCACCAAATTCTTCGGATCAGGGCAACTCGGTCCGTTCAAGAATGGCTATTGGGGGCATCCGGCCTACAAGCTGCCACCGGAAGCGAACCTGATGGCTGTAGCGCATTATCTGGAAGCGCTGGATTTCCAGAAGGAGATCGTCAAGATCCAAGCTATCTATGGTGGTAAGAACCCGCATCCGAACTGGCTGGTCGGCGGCGTGCCCTGCGCGATCAACATCGACGGACCCGGTGCGGTGGGTGCGATCAATATGGAGCGACTGAACATCGTGGCCTCGATCATCGAGCGCTCGATCGAGTTTGTCGAGCAGGTCTACCTGCCCGACATTGCCGCGATCTGCTCGTTCTATAAGGACTGGCTCCATGGCGGCGGACTTTCAAGCAAGAGCGTGATGTCCTATGGCGACATCCCCGAAAACGCAAATGACTGTTCCGCCAAAAGTTTCAAGCTGCCGCGAGGGGTCATTCTTGGTGGCAATCTCAAGGAGATACTGCCGATCGACCATGGTGATCCCGAGCAGATCCAGGAATTCGTCGCGCATTCATGGTACAAATACCCCAGTGATTGCTGCGGGCTGCATCCCTGGGACGGTATCACCGAGCCGCATTTTGAACTTGGGCCAAAACTCAAAGGCAGCAAGACAGATATTAAGGAACTCGACGAAGGCGGCAAGTATTCCTGGATCAAAGCGCCGCGCTGGCGCGGCCACGCCATGGAGGTCGGGCCGTTGGCGCGATACATCATCGGTTATGCGCAAGGCAAAGCCGAGTTCAAGGAGCCGGCCGAGAGACTGCTCAAGGGGCTCAATCTTCCCCTGACTGCGCTGTTCTCGACGCTTGGTCGTACTGCGGCGCGGGCGCTCGAATGCCAGTGGGCGGCGCATCAGATGCGTTATTTCCAGGATAAGCTGGTAATCCACATCAAGGCAGGCAATACGGCAACTGCCGATGTGAGCAGGTGGAAGCCCGAAAGCTGGCACAAGGAGGCCAAGGGCTACGGGTTCAGTGAGGCCCCGCGCGGTGCGCTTGGGCACTGGATCAAGATCAAGGGCGCCAAGATCGACAATTATCAATGTGTCGTGCCGACGACGTGGAACGGATCTCCTCGCGATCCCAAGGGCAATATTGGCGCTTTCGAAGCCTCCCTAATCGGTACACCGATGGTCGATCCGCAGCGGCCGCTGGAGATCTTGCGCACGATCCATTCCTTTGATCCGTGCTTGGCTTGCTCGACCCACGTGATGAGTCCTGACGGCCAGGAAGTGGCCTCAATCAATGTTCGGTAACGACATGCTGGACAGAGCTCGGAAGCTCTTTGCCGCCGTCGATGCGAAACCCACTGAACGGAGCATCGGCATTGCCATCAGTTACGCGCCGGTGCGACTGTGGCATTGGGTTAATGCGGCAGCCATACTGATGCTGAGTTTAACCGGCTATGTCATTGGAACCGGGACACCGGCGATGTCGGGAGAGGCAAGCGGCAATTTCCTGTTCGGCTATATCCGCTTTGCCCATTTCTCGGCGGGATATGTGCTCAGTATCGGCTTTCTTCTGCGGATCTACTGGGCTTTAATCGGAACCGCGCATGCCATGCAGATCTTTTGGGTGCCGCTCTGGCGCAAGTGCTTTTGGCGAGAGGTGTACCACGAGATTCGCCGGTATGCGTTCCTTACAGTTGAGCCCGAGAGGCGCGTCGGGCCGAACCGTCTTGCTCAGCTCGCGATGTTCTTCATGTTTACGCAGACGATCACGTTCATGGTCGTCACAGGCTTTGCACTTTATGGGCAAGGTGCCGGTACCGACAGCTGGCAGTACAAGCTGTTCGGCTGGGTATTTTCAATTTCGCCGAACAGTCAGGACGTCCATACTTGGCATCATCTCGGCCTGTGGGTGATCGTGACCTTTGCGCTGGTCCATATCTACGCGGTGGTCCGGGAAGACTCATGTCGCGCCGGAGCATCTCTTCTGTGATATCGGGTGAGCGCGGGTTTCGCGATTGACTGGGAAGCGGATGCTGAATCCGAAAGACAAGAAAAGGATCCTGGTGCTCGGCATCGGCAATATCCTGTGGGCCGACGAGGGATTCGGCGTGCGGGTGGTCGAGGAGTTTCATCGCCGCTACGCCACCGATGACAACGTAACCGTCCTCGATGGCGGCACACAGGGGCTCTACCTCGTCAGTTTTCTCGAGCAGGCCGATTGCCTGATCGTGTTCGATGCCATCGACTATGGATTGCTGCCCGGGCAGTTGAAGCTTGTGCGAGATGACGAAGTGCCAAAATTTACCGCCGCCAAGAAGGTGAGCCTGCATCAGACCGGCTTTCAGGAGGTCTTGAGTGCGGCCGATCTGCTTGGCCGCCGCCCGCGAGAGCTCGCTCTCATCGGCTGTCAGCCGCTGGACCTGGAGCACTGGGGCGGTCCGCTGACCGCCCCGGTACGCCTCCAGATTGCGCCTGCGATTGAACTGGCTTGCAAACTCCTGGCGCAGTGGGACTCGCCGGCAAAGCCGCGGACCGCGCCGCTGCCTGCATCAGAACGGCTGTTGGCGAACAATATCGACCATGCAAACTATGAGATCGGGGCGCAGCCGATCTAGCGGCCCGAGACTGACCATGTGCCTTGGCTTGCCAATGACGATTGTCGAGACCGACGGCATCACGGCGCTGTGCGAGTATGGCAATGAACGGCGGCGCGTCTCGGTCATGCTGCTCTCCGACGCCTCGGCCGGCGCCAAGGTGCTCGTTCATATCGACAGCGCGGTGCGGCTTTTGACCGAAAATGAAGCGAGGCTGATCTCGGAAGCACTTGACGGGCTTAAGGCCAGCCTCAACGGCCAGGACTGCGATCGCTTCTTTGCCGACTTGATCGGTCATGAGCCGCAATTGCCGGAGCACCTACGCTAGCAGTTCCGCTCGCCGGGCCCAGTCGCACGTAACCTTGCATCGAAAATGTCAGGCTTCGAGCCGTTGCTTCGAGCGCGGGTCGCGGCCAGACGGTGATTGGCATACGCCTTGCTAATACCCTGCTAGCAGAACCGAACATTATCAGGAAGGCGTGTGATGAAGTTGCAGCCGACGGAGCATGGTCTTGCGCGGCCCGCTTCGTACGACGTGGAGGGCGTCAGCGTCGATGCGCGCCTGGTCGTGCACGCTCCCGTGAGGACGGCCGTGATGCAGCTGCCGGCGGTCGATCCCCTATATTTGCTCCGGATCATCCACGTCGCACTCCTACTTCCTAAGATGGTCAAGGCGTTTCGGCGGCGCCTGCAAGGTGAAGTGCCTGCGCGCGGCGTAGGTGACGAACTGGTTGAGTGGCTCGGCCGCGTCGCGGTACCGATGGTTCGGCCACACGCCGGCAGCGCTTGTGTCGGCAAGTGCATTGCCTCTCGATACAGCCAACGGAACATCGCATCATGAAAACAGCGATCCGCGTTGTATCCGCCGACGCCGACGGGGCGGCGAGTGACCTTGCTACGGGCTCTGGAAGTCTCGATGTATTCTATAGCGGGTTGACGAGCGCTCGTGCGCTCGCCAAGCGCGCTTGGCGCGACGGCGACGAGCTTGCAAGGAACTATCCAAATGCCATGGCGCTATTATCGAATGCCGCTGCTGCCGTTGGCAGCCAGAGAAGCTGCGCTCGGACACAACTGTACGGACTCGCGAATCTCAGCGATCCCGAGCGCAAGCTGATTGGCGAAGTGCTCGGAGAAGGTGAGGTCGCCGGCGTGGTTGCGCTGCCAGATGGCTCTTTCGCGCAAATCCGGGAGTCCGTGCTTGCGGGAATCTGGCGCGTGCGCATCGGGAGCGAGCCGGCGAACGAATATCTTGAGGTCGGAGCGATCCCGCAGATTGTCCGGCGCGCCGCAACTGACCTGACGTCTGCCGATCTTGCGATTGGCGCGGCGCCGGACGGCGCGATGAACGTGCAACCGGTGCTCGCCGAAATACGCGAGCGGGCGCGCGTCTGGAGCTTTGGCATGCGCACGCATGTCATCAATCTCACCTTGCTGCCGATGAGCGTTATCGACCTGACATTCCTGCAGCAAAGCGTGGGCAATGGCCCGGTCCAACTCATCTTCCGTGGCTACGGCACGTGCCGAGTGCAGGCGACCGGGATCAGGAACGTCTGGTCGGTGCAGTTCTTCAGTTCTACGGACAATATCATCCTTGATACGCTGGAGGTCGGCGGCGTGCCGATTGTTGCGTTGGCTGCCGACGAAGATTTCCAGGACTCGGCCGAGCGCATGCAGGAAATTATTAAGGCGTATTTCACATGAAGAGCTTGGAGAATGTTCGGCGTCGAGTGGGATCCCGTAGACGGCGCGGGCGCAGCGACCGCCGGCATACCTCGCGCAGGATGTTGGTGGAGCGGTGCTCATGAGCCTCGCTGCCCAAAACAAAATCGATGTCACCGTATCGCTAGCTGCCGACGTAGTCGCCGCGATCGAGATCCAGCCGCGAGTCCGGCCGCCGCTGGCGCGGCTGTTCGCTGGCAAACAAGCCTCGTTGCTGCTCGAGGTGCTGCCGCGGCTCTTTGCGTTGTGTGCCGCTGCGCAGCAAACTGCACTGCTGTCCGCGATCGAGACGGCGCGCGACGAGGTGATCACCCGCACAACAAAACAGCATCGTATTGCGCTTATCGTTACCGAGCGCATCGCGGAACTGCTTCGGGGCCTGTTTGTCGGACATCTTACGCCAGACGTCGCCAGTGCGGCAGCAATCCGCTCCCTGATGCGGGGAATGTCAGCCCTTCTCGGCAGCGCCCAGCCAGCCTGGGGCTCCGCTCAATGCGAAGCAACAGCGCGGATCGTGGCTGCGCTGAACGCGCTCGGCATGTCGAATGAGGGGGACGCGGTGAGGTCCGGTAGCCCATTAGCGCTTCGCATTGCAGCGCTTGATGAGATCGACCTGAAGTCAATTCCGGCGGAGCACTCGTTCCTGTCCGTTGCTGACGACCTCAACATCATTAAACGGCTGCTCGTGGATGGCGCGACATTTTGCTATTGTCCGGATCTTGACGGACATGTGCCCGAGACGGGTCCATGGGCGCGCCGAATGACGCGTGATCGGCTCTCGCCGAGCCCCTCCGGTGCGGCCGAGCGGCTGAGGGCCAGGATTGCTGAAGCCCTCCGGTTATGTGCGTGGCTCAAGGCCGGTGCTCAGATTGACTCGGCGGAGCATGGGATTATCGAAAGATATAAGTTAGGGCCCGGCCGTGCGGCGGCCGCGGTCGAATGCGCCAGGGGGCGTCTCTACCACGCGGTTGAGCTTGATCCTCAGGGCCGGATATCCCGCTTCGAATTCCTTGCGCCGACGGAGTGGAATTTCCACCCGCGCGGACCGCTTGTCCGCAGCCTGCAGGGCGCGGTGCTGACGGCTAGACGGCGTCGGGATGCAGTCGATGCGGTGATTGCATCGCTGGATCCGTGCGTCGGGTTCACTCTCAATTTTCGCGAAGTTGGCGATGCATGAAATGGCGATTTGTCTTGGCATCATTCAAATCGTCGAGGAGGAGGTACGTCACCGATCGTTTTCGCGGGTGCGGAGCGTCTGTCTAGAGATCGGAGCGCTGAGTCATGCCGCGCCGGAAGCGATCAGGTTCTGCTTTGCTGTCGTTGCGACGCGGACCGTTGCCGAGGGTGCAGTCCTTAATATCGTCGAACTGCCAGGAGCTGCCTGGTGCATGAGCTGTTCGAAGAGGGTCGAGATTGCGCGACGCGGTGAATGCTGTCCTTGCTGCGGCAGCTATCAGTTGCAGGTAACCGCGGGGGAACAGATGCGCGTGAAAGAGCTGGAGATCGATTGATGTGTACCGTTTGCGGCTGCACCGAAGGGACGCCGTCGACCAAACGCGCCAAGGCGCATGATGCGGAGAGCCATGAGCGATACGATGCCCATGTGCAGGACGATTGCGATCGCCATCGTGCCTATCCGCATGGCGACCAAGGCCCGCAGCGTTCAAACCATGCAGGCGATAGTCATAGTCGCCATCGTCGCTCTGCCCATCACCAGGCTCATGGTGGGCAGGCGCTTCTGAGTGGCGGCGCCGGCCCGGCTGGCTTGAAGCTCGCGGGCATGAGCAGAGAGCGGGTCATTCAGATCGGGCGCGATATTCTTGGCAAGAATAATGGGATTGCGGCGGACAACCGCGCGCTCTTCGTCGCCGATGACCTGCTTGTATTTAATCTTTTGTCCAGTCCCGGTGCAGGTAAAACGACGCTGCTCGTCCGCGGGGTGTCTGAGCTCAAGCGTAGCCGGCCGGTCGGGGTCATCGAAGGCGACCAGCAAACCTCGAACGATGCCGAGCGCATTCGGGCCGCCGGCGTGCCAGCCATTCAAGTCAACACCGGCAAGGGTTGTCATCTCGACGCTGCGATGATTGGCGAGGCTTATCGCCGCTTGCCGTTGCTCACGGGGGGTATTCTCTTCATCGAGAACGTCGGTAATCTGATCTGTCCCGCAGCCTTCGATCTTGGCGAGGCTTGCAAGATTGTAGTGCTGTCGATTACCGAAGGTGAAGACAAGCCGCTCAAATATCCTGATATGTTCGCCGCTTCTTCGCTCATGGTGATTAACAAGATTGATCTGGCCCCGCTGCTTGATTTCGATTTGGGAAAGGCGATCGAATACGCCAGACGAGTCAATCCCAAGATCGACGTGCTTGTAGTTTCGGCGCGTACGGGCGAGGGTTTTGGCGCGCTGTACGCCTGGATCGATAGACAGGCGAGGCAGCAGAGGCGCGCCCTAGTGGACACAAGGCGATGAGCGCCCCAACCACCTGCGACCGAACGCGGCTGCGCGTGCGCGTGAGTGGGGCCGTGCAAGGGGTCGGATTTCGTCCTTACGTCTATGGACTCGCCATGCGCTACGGATTGGCGGGATTTGTCATCAATGGCCCCGAGGGCGTTACGATCGAGGTCGAGGGCCACCGCGCGTCGGAGTTTGTCGCCACGTTGCCGCTCGAGGCGCCTCCATTGGCACGCATCGACCACATCTGCGTTCGGGAAACTGCGGGGCTCGCGGCGAAAGACTTTTTGATCGGCACGAGCGAAGGCGGCAAATTGTCAACGCAGATCGTTGCTGATGCTGCTGTCTGCCGGCAATGTCTCAGCGAGCTGTTCGATCCAAAAAATCGGCATTACCATTACCCCTTCATCAGTTGCTGCCATTGCGGCCCACGCTACACCATCGCCGAACGGCTTCCGTACGACCGCCGCAACACCGTGATGGGGGCTTTTAGGCTGTGCGCCGCCTGCGCGGCCGAATACGCCGATCCGGCGAGCCGCAGGTTTCATACGGAGGCGATCGCGTGTCCGACATGCGGGCCTCGGCTCAGCCATGGGATCAGCGCCATTGTCGCGGCTATCGCGGGGGGACAAATAGTGGCGATAAAGGGGCTGGGGGGATACCAGCTTCTTTGCGATGCGCGTAACCAGGACGCCGTGCAGCGTTTGCGCAGGAGAAAGCAGCGCCTTCAGAAGCCGTTCGCGGTTATGGTAGATTCCATAGAGCGCGTCAGCGACATCGCGGAGGCTAACGCGCCCGAGCTTGCGCTGGTCGAATCCGTAGCACGTCCCATCGTCCTTCTGCCTTCGCGCAACAATTTGGCGCCCGCCATAGCTCCTGGCTTATCGCGCGTGGGTGTCATGCTGCCTGTAGCGCCGCTGCATCACCTCATCCTTCATGCGCTTCGCTCGGCAGAAGCATATGCGGGCACCGGCCCGGTCATCGTCGCCACCAGTGCCAATCTTTGCGGCGAACCACTCCTGATCGACAACGCGCAGGCGCTGCGGCGGCTCAAGGGGATCTCCGACCTTATCGTGACCCATGATCGCGATATAGTGACGCGTGCTGATGATTCCGTGGTGTCGGTGGTGGCTGGCCGGCCGCAATTCATTCGTCGTGCCCGCGGCTATGTTCCCGAACCGATCAGGCTTGCGAAGTCGGTGCCGTCCGTGCTCGCCGTCGGCGGCGCACTGAAATCGACCGTCACCATCACGCGGGACAACCAAGCGTTCGTCTCCCAGCATATTGGCGATCTGGATACGGCCGAAGGCATCCGCGCGTTGGAGGAGACGATCCGACACCTTACATCGAGCCTTGATGTAGAGCCTGTCGCCATCGCCCATGATCTGCATCCTGATATGGCTTCTACCCGGTTTGCGGAAGCAAATGGCCGCGCGCTGGTCGCTGTCCAGCATCACCACGCACACGCTGCCGCAGTGATCGCCGAGCATGGCCATGCGGGACCTGCGCTTGCCCTGGTGCTCGATGGCCATGGCCTTGGCTCCGAGGGAGGAAACTGGGGTGGCGAGCTATTGTTGTGCGAAGGGACGGGGTGCCGACGCATCGGGCACTTAGCGCCCCTGCAAATGCCTGGTGGAGATCGTGCAGCCCGCGAGCCGTGGCGCATGGCCAGCGCAGTATTACACGCGCTCGGCCGGGGTAACGAAATCGGGCCGCGCTTTGCGGCGCAACGGCAGGCTGGATGTGTGTCGGCCTTGCTCGAACAGCCGGGCGGGGCCACCACGACCAGTGCGGGCCGGTTGTTCGACGCCGCAGCGGCGCTGCTGGGGATTGCGAGTTTGCAGAGCTATGAGGGCGAAGCGGCGATGAAGCTCGAGGCGCTTGTGCGGCGGACTGCGATTCTCGAAGCCGGCTGGACGATCGATGGCGGCGTGCTGTCGCTTCGTCCGCTGTTTGCGCGGTTGATTGCAGATGACATTGACCCGGTGGGCGGAGCCGGGCTGTTTCATGGCACCTTCGCCGCTGCCTGCGTTGACTGGGTCACGCGGTCTTCGCGGACAACGGGCGTTAATACCGTCGTTCTGAGCGGCGGCTGCTTCCTGAACGCGGCGCTGGCGGATGAAATCCCGCGCGGTTGCAGCGCGGCCGGCCTTACCCCGCTCGTGCCACGGCGAGTGCCGCCCAATGATGGCGGTTTGAGCCTTGGCCAGGCCTGGATTGCCGCTCTGCAGATAGCTCAACAGTCGTCCGGCACGGGAGGATCAGCCTGAGATGTGTCTTTCGGTTCCGGCAAAGATTGCGAAAATTCTTCCCAACGACATGGCCATAGTGTCCATCGATGGCATCAGCCTGGAGATATCGATTGCTCTCGTCGACGAGCTCGAGGTCGGCGATTCCGTCCTTGTCCATGTCGGCTATGCGCTGGCCAAGATCGATCCGACGGAAGCCGAGCGCACGCTGGAGCTGCTGCAGGAGCTAGGCAGCGCAGGGGAACGCCGATCATGAAATATGCCGACGAATTTCGCGACAAGGCCATCGCGCAGGGAATTGCGCGTGCGATTGGCGCCGAGGTTAGTTCGCAAAGAGCCTATCGGTTCATGGAATTCTGCGGCGGGCACACTCATGCGATCTCCCGTTATGGCCTGGAGGATCTGCTGCCCGCGAACGTCCGCATGATCCACGGGCCCGGTTGTCCGGTCTGCGTTCTGCCCGCCAGTCGAATCGATATGGCGATCCGGCTTGTCGAACGACCAGAGGTCACTCTGTGCGTCTACGGCGACCTGATGCGCGCGCCTGGGTCGCAAGGACAGTCCCTGTTGCGAGCTAAAGCGCTCGGCGCCGACATTCGGATGGTCTACTCGACGCTCGACGCTATCCGGCTCGCCGAACAGGCACCGAGCCGCGAGGTGGTCTTCTTTGCCATCGGATTTGAGACCACGACGCCCCCGACGGCGGTGATGATCCGAATTGCCGAGAAGAAGCGGCTGAAGGGCCTCAGCGTGTTCTGCAACCACGTGCTTACACCCTCTGCGATGCACAGCATTCTCGAGAACCCCAAAATCCGCGACACCGGGGGGGTTCCAATTGACGGCTTCATCGGGCCTGCACATGTCAGCACCATTATCGGTACGCAGCCTTACGAGCCCCTGGCAGAACAATTTGGCAAGCCGATCGTGATCGCGGGATTTGAACCGCTCGATGTGATGCAGGCGATTCTGATGCTGGTGCGGCAGGTGAACGAAGATCGCTACCAGGTGGAGAACCAATACAGTCGTGCGGTGACGCGTGAAGGAAATCGGCGCGCCAAGGACGAGGTATCGCAGATATTCGAACTGCGCGAGCAGTTTGAATGGCGTGGGCTCGGACTCGTACCTAACAGCGGAATGAAGCTGAAACGGGCTTACGCGCAATTCGACGCTGAGACGCGTTTTGCGATCCACGACCTGCGTGTCGCAGACAATCCGGCGTGCGAGTGCTGCGCGATCCTGCGTGGCGCCAAGCGGCCGGTCGAGTGTAAGCTGTTTGGAACCGTCTGCACGCCGGAAACGCCCATAGGGTCCTGCATGGTATCATCGGAAGGCGCTTGTGCGGCGTATTGGACCTATGGCCGAGTTCGCGATGAACAGTTGAGGCGGACGTCATGAGCGTAAAGGGCTATCAACGCAAGCTCGACCTCGAGCACGGACGCGTTGATCTTTCCCACGGATCCGGGGGCCGTGCCATGGCACAGCTGATCTCCGGCCTTTTTCACCAAGCCTTTGGTAATGAATGGCTCGCCCGCTGCAATGATCAGTCGGCGTTTGACGTTGCGGCAGGCAGGATGGTGATGACGACCGACGGCTATGTGGTCTCGCCGCTGTTCTTTCCCGGCGGCAATATCGGGTCACTGGCTGTGCACGGCACGATCAATGATGTCGCGATGTCCGGCGCTCGTCCCCTCTATCTGTCGGCCAGTTTTATCATCGAGGAGGGCTTCCCGTTTTCTGATCTGAAGGCGATCGCGGATTCCATGGGCGCGGCAGCGCGCAGTGCCGGCGTTTACATCATTGCCGGAGACACCAAGGTCGTCGATCGCGGCAAGGCGGATGGTCTGTTCATCTCTACGACCGGGATCGGGATTGTGGCCGATGGGCTCGATCTCTCCGCCGACAAGGCAATGGTCGGCGACCGTGTGCTGGTCTCCGGTAGCCTCGGCGATCATGGAGTGGCGGTCATGTCAAGACGCCAGAATGTCGCTTTTCAAACCGAGGTCGTCTCGGATTCCGCAGCGTTGCATAACCTCGTAGCGGTCATGGTTGCCGCCGGCGGTAGCGGCATCCGGGTAATGCGCGACCCCACGCGCGGTGGGCTTGCCGCAACCCTCAACGAGATTGCGCATCAATCCGAGCTCGGGTTCCGTCTGCAGGAAGCATCCATTCCGGTGAAGCCGGCGGTTGCGGCTACCTGCGAACTCCTTGGACTCGATCCCATCCATGTTGCCAACGAAGGCAAGCTCGTTGCGATCGTCGCGCCTGATTTGGCCGATGCCGTGCTTGCAGCCATGAAGGCGCACCCGCTCGGGTCCGACGCAGCTGATATTGGCGAAGCGGTGGCTGACAATCGGAAATTCGTGCAGATGGCGACCAGTTTCGGCGGTCGACGAATCGTCGACTGGTTGTCGGGCGAACAATTGCCCCGGATCTGTTGACACGCTGCGCATCGTCCAGCTTTTGCAAACCAAGTTTATGATCAATGGTCGTGAGCCATCACCCATCACCCCCCATTACCCATTAGCTCTGAAACGATCCCTTCTATGGGCAATCTGTCCAACCGGCAGACTGCGACTTCGCTCTTTAGGCGTGCTGAATATCGGTTGTTAGCTTTTCCACGAGCCGAGAACGCAATTCGAAACGATTTATCGCCATCGCGCAGTTTCGACGGCTAAGCTCGGCGAGCATGGTCACACGATCCGCTCGGTACCCGTGGTTTGAAATCCTGCGAAGCTTGTCAAATATCGTTGAATTTCTGCGCCGTTTTGACGGCTGCGTCGCAATATCGCTGGGTGCTTCCGATTAGAAAGGCACTCCAGGCAGGGAGTTTTCAAATGAAGGTCGGAGTCCCCAAGGAAATCAAGGCGCACGAATATCGCGTGGGCCTTACCCCGGGAGCTGTCCGCGAATACGTGGCAGCGGGCCACCGCGTGATGATCGAGACCAATGCCGGCGCTGGCATTGGTGCAACCGATGACGATTATCGCATTGTTGGCGGAACGATTCTAACTTCCGCGGCTGAGGTATTCGCATCGAGCGAGATGATCGTAAAGGTTAAGGAACCTCAGCCGTCCGAGTGGTGTCAGCTGCGGGAAAATCAGATCCTGTTCACTTATCTGCATCTGGCCCCCGACCCGGATCAGGCCAAGGGCCTCCTGAAATCTGGATGCACTGCGGTCGCCTACGAGACCGTAACTGATGCGCATGGTGGCCTTCCGCTGCTGGCGCCGATGAGCGAGGTCGCGGGTAGGCTTGCGATCGAAGCGGCGGGCAGCGCCCTGAAGCGGAGTGCAGGCGGACGAGGGCTGTTGATCGGTGGGGTGCCCGGTGTTCAGCCTGCCCGAATCGTGGTGATCGGAGGTGGCGTCGTTGGTACGCACGCGGCACGCATGGCGGTTGGTCTGGGCGCAGAGGTGACCATCATCGACCGTTCGATACTCCGGCTCCGCGAGTTGGACGAGCTATTCGAAGGACGCGCTCGCACCAGGTTTTCGACTATCGACTCTGTGGAGGAAGAGGTATTTGCGGCGGATGTGGTGATTGGTGCGGTGCTCGTTCCAGGTGCGAGCGCGCCGAAGCTGGTCCGCCGGAGCATGCTGAGCTCGATGCGCAAGAGGGCGGTGCTCGTGGACGTCGCTATCGATCAGGGCGGCTGCTTTGAGACATCGCACCCAACCACTCACGCTGATCCTACTTACGAAGTGGATGGCATCATTCATTATTGCGTGGCCAATATGCCCGGGGCCGTGCCGCTGACCTCGAGCCAGGCACTGAACAACGCGACGCTGCCGTTTGGTTTGGCTCTGGCCAACAAGGGCTTTTCCGCCGTGCTCGAAAATCCGCATTTGCGCGCAGGCCTCAACGTCCATCGGGGCCGGCTAACTTACGAAGCGGTGGCCGAAAGCCTCGGGCTGCCCTTCTCACCGATCGAACAGGCTGCGGCCTGATCCCAGAGGCCCTTACGGGCGTTTCCTCCCTGACTTAGGCCACCCTTCGGGGTGGCTTTTTTTTCGGCTCCATCGATCTGCTGACCGGCGCCCGCATGCATTTCGAACTTGGAACGAAGCGGAGGATCACCAGACGAACGCCTGGCTTTAGTCCCCGCACGATGCGAGACAATGTACTTTCGGTCCATACAGCGCATATGAATGCCGCTTTTGCCAGGTAATCCAAGGCAATTGAGAATGCGTCCTGCGGGTCCGCTGGGAGACCGCGATCACCGGACCGACTTTGTCTGGCCCGATCGCCGCGATTCTGACTGTCTGTGGAGACGCCAACCGGGCCGGTGATGACTGCGCGGGTTACCGTGGTGCTGTCGCCGAAGCCGCCGCTGCCCGGTGAGTGGAACCATCAAGATGCGGCTCGGGGTCAACCTGACAGACCGGCGGAGAACTTTTTGAAGTCGCGCGGCGCATCCATCATCGCCGCGGCACGGCGGCCTTAGCAAGGATCGCAGATCGTTCCCTGAGCCTGGCGAACGCGGTTCACCTGATCGCTGACTGCCGTGAGATCGACCATGCGCAAACCACGGCATCGAGCGCAAGCTACTGTCATGCGCGGTGTAGGATTTGCGACACCGTGTCGAGACGGGACGTGCGTTCTCGAAAATAGCCCAGACAAATCAAGTTAAACTGTCTGGCACAAGACTTGAAAGCCAGTAACTGTCCCGCAACTTTCGCTCGTGGAATCGCAGTGATGGCCTACAAGATAATCGCATCCCAGTGCACCGTCTGCGGTGCATGTGAGTTCGAATGTCCCAATGCCGCGATCAACCTGAAGAACGACATATATGTGATCAATCCGACCCAGTGTACTCAATGTGAGGGGCACTTTGACGCGCCGCAATGCGCCGTCGTTTGCCCGGTGCCCGATACCTGCGTGCCGGCATAGGTGGGGTAGCCGATGAGAGGAGCTCGGGCGCAAAACATGATGAAAACGCGATCGACAGCCGCCGCCTTTTGGATCCGTCTTCTGTTTCTCTCACTCGCTGGCCCCGAGTCGGCGGCAACTTGCGCGATCCGCTCAGATAGATTGCGGCGGAGTCCTCGCCAGCGGGAGTTGTCGTTGCGCGAGTGGAGCGGGCAATGGTAGCCGTACAAGAGACGGTCGAGCGCGTGAAGCGCATCGACGTCGACCAGTATCGTTATGGGTTTGAGACCCTGATCGACTCCGAGAAGGCCCCGAAGGGGCTGTCGGAAGAGATCGTAAAATTCATCTCGCAGAAGAAGAACGAGCCCGCCTGGATGCTCCAGTGGCGGCTCAAGGCTTATCGGCGCTGGCTGACCATGACCGAGCCGACCTGGGCGCGCGTCGACTATCCCAAGATCGACTTCCAGGACCTCTATTATTACGCGGCCCCCAAGCCGAAGAAGTCGGTCTCGTCCCTGGACGAGGTCGATCCGGAGATCCTGAAGACCTACGAAAAGCTCGGCATTCCCTTGCGGGAAGTCGCCATGCTCGAAGGCGTCGAGCCGAAGCCGGGCGAGGAAGACCCGGCGCGCCGCAAGATCGCGGTCGATGCTGTCTTCGATTCGGTCTCGGTTGCGACCACGTTCAAGGCGGAGCTGAAGAAGGCCGGCGTGATCTTCATGCCGATCTCGGAGGCGATCCGCGAGCACCCCGAGCTGGTGCAGAAGTATCTCGGTTCGGTGGTTCCGACCTCGGACAATTTCTATGCGACGCTGAACTCGGCGGTGTTCTCCGACGGCTCGTTCGTCTACGTGCCGCCGGGCGTGCGCTGCCCGATGGAGCTGTCGACCTATTTCCGCATCAACGAGCGCAACACCGGCCAGTTCGAGCGCACGCTGATCATCGCCGACAAGGGCTCCTACGTCTCCTATCTCGAGGGCTGCACCGCGCCGCAGCGCGACGAGAACCAGCTGCATGCGGCCGTGGTCGAGCTCGTCGCGCTCGACGATGCCGAGATCAAATATTCGACGGTGCAGAACTGGTATCCCGGCAATTCGGAAGGCAAGGGCGGCATCTACAATTTCGTCACCAAGCGTGGCGACTGTCGCGGCGCCAACTCCAAGATCTCCTGGACCCAGGTCGAGACGGGATCTGCGATCACCTGGAAATATCCGAGCTGCATCCTGCGCGGCGACAACTCGCGCGGTGAGTTCTATTCGATCGCGATCTCGAACGGCTTCCAGCAGGTCGACTCGGGCACCAAGATGATCCATCTCGGCAAGAACACGTCGAGCCGCATCATCTCCAAGGGCATCGCCGCCGGCAAGTCGCAGAACACCTATCGCGGTCTCGTCACCGCGCATCGGAAGGCGCTAGGGGCGCGCAACTTCACCGCCTGCGACTCGCTGTTGATCGGCGATAAATGCGGCGCGCACACCGTGCCGTACATCGAGGCGAAGAACTCCTCGGCGACGTTCGAGCACGAAGCGACGACCTCGAAGATCTCCGAGGACGTGCTGTTCTACTGCATCCAGCGTGGCCTTTCGCAGGAAGAGGCTGTCGGGCTCGTCGTCAACGGCTTCGTCAAGCAAGTTCTGCAAAAACTGCCGATGGAGTTCGCAGTGGAGGCCCAGAAGCTAATCTCGATCTCGCTCGACGGATCTGTCGGATAACCAAACCTCCCGCGAGCCCCCTCGAAGGCGGCTCGCCAGACGACATTTCAGGGATCAGATCAGAATGGCGCTACTCGAAATCCGAGATTTGCATGTTGGTGTCGAAGACCGCGAAGTTATTCGCGGCCTCGATCTTAACGTCGATGCAGGTGAGGTGCACGCGATCATGGGGCCGAACGGCTCCGGCAAGTCGACGCTGTCCCACGTCATCGCCGGAAAGCTCGGTTATGAGATCACCGGCGGACAAATCCTGTTCAGGGGCGAGAACCTGTTGCGGATGGAGCCAAATGAACGCGCCGCCAAGGGCGTGTTCCTGGGATTCCAGTATCCGGTCGAGATCCCCGGCGTGACCACCATGAACTTCCTGCGGGCGGCACTGAACGCCCAGCGGAAGGCGCGGGACCAACAGGAATTCTCCACCCCCGAATTTCTGAAAAGAATCCGCGAGGTGGCCGGATCGCTCAACATTCCCCAGGACATGCTCAAGCGTGGCGTCAATGTCGGATTCTCCGGCGGCGAGAAGAAGCGCAACGAAATTTTGCAGATGGCGTTGTTCGAGCCGAGTCTGTGCATCCTTGACGAGATCGATTCCGGCCTCGACATCGACGCGCTGCGTATCGTCGCCAGCGGCATCAACGCCTTGCGTTCGCCGGAACGAGCGATGATCGTGATCACGCACTATCGGCGGCTTCTCGACCATGTCGTGCCGGACGTTGTGCACGTGATGTCGAGAGGGCGGATCATGAAGAGCGCCGGCAAGGAACTCGCGCTGGAGCTTGAGGCTTCTGGCTACGCCCAATTCGAAGACGCGGCCTGACGGCTCTAGGGACTCCGATGAAGCAGGTTTTGCCCAAAGCCGACCCCGAACGCTCAATTGGCAATGTTTTCGCTGCGGCGCGTGGACGGCTGCCAGGTGCAGGCCTTGTCCCCCAAATCCGGGCGAGCGCATTTGAGGTCTACGAGCGTACCGGCCTCCCGCATCGGGGCATGGAGGACTGGAAATACACAGATCTGCGCGCCCTGATCGGCGAGGTGCTGCCACTCGCTCCGCGACCCGATGCGGAGGCGCTGGTGCGCGCAAAGGTGTCGGCCGAGCAAGTGTCTGTCGATCAGGCGGTCAAACTGGTTATGGTGGATGGCATATTCGCGCCGGAGCTATCTGATCTCGGCAGGCTGGAAAATGAAGTTGTTGTGCGGTCGCTGCGAGAGGTTCTGGAGAATTCGTCCCCTGGCGACATGGCAGGTCTGCTGCTGTCGACGACGAGCGATTCCGCTATCTCGCTCAACGCCGCAATGGCGACAGATGGCCTGGTGATTACGGTCGCCGACGGCAACGCGGTGAAGCGGCCAATTCAAATCGTTCACGTCGCAACCGCACTGTCGGTGTCCACCTTTACACGGTCGTATCTACAGCTTGGTAAAGGAGCGCATGCGGCCATCGTGGAAAGTTTCGTCTCGGCTGAACGCGCGAGCGGCTATCAAGCCAACGATGCGATAATCGCCCTGGTTGGTAACGAGGCGAGCCTGTCGCACATCCGCGTCGCAGCCGCTGCCTCTGACGCCGTGAATATCTCGTCGGCGATCATCGCAGTCGGCGCCAGGGCTAAGCTCGACCTCTTCAGCATGACCTGCAGCGGCTCCATCAGCCGCTATCAGGGATTCATCAAGCTGGCTGGCGAGGGAACCAAGGTCTCGGCGAATGGCGTTAATCTCATCAGGGACGAGCTTCACGCCGACACAACGATGGTGGTCGACCACGCCGTGCCACATTGCACCAGTCGGGAGAAGTTCCGCGCGGTCATCGACGATTGCGGCCGCTCGGTATTTCAGGGCCGAATTGTCGTTCGTCCTGCCGCCCGGAAGACGGACGCTAACCTGACGACGCGAGCGTTGCTCCTATCCGACCAGGCCGAGGCCGACAGTAAGCCGGAACTTGAAATCTTGGCTGACGACGTGACCTGCGGCCACGGAGCGACATCGGGTGCGCTGGACAACAGTCTCGTATTCTATCTGCGCGCTCGGGGACTATCCGAGAAGGATGCGAAGATGTTGCTGATTAAAGCCTTCGTTGGCGAGTCGATTGAGGAGATCACTTCCGAGAATCTGCGCGATTTTGTGACAGCTCAAGCTGAACACTGGCTGCAGGCGGGGCGATGAGCGCTCATCCCGCCGTGAGCAATGGCAGTTACGACGTCAACCGTCTACGTACGGACTTTCCTGCGCTCCGCATGACGGTGTACGGCAAGCCGCTTGTTTACCTCGATAACGCTGCATCCGCGCAAAAGCCCAACGCGGTGCTTGACCGTATGATGCAGGTGTACTCCAGCGAATACGCCAACGTTCATCGCGGCTTGCACTACCTCGCTAACGCGGCGACCGAGGCTTATGAAGGCGCCCGTACCAAGGTTGCGCGGTTTGTGAACGCGCGTTCAAACGAAGAGATCATCTTCACTCGGAGCGCCACGGAAGCAATCAATCTGGTCGCCCAGACGTTTGGCCGTGAACGCATTACCCCGGGTGATGAGATCGTTCTCTCGATTATGGAACACCACTCCAACATTGTGCCATGGCACCTTCTCAGGGAACGACTCGGTGCAGTGATCAAATGGGCGCCAGTGGATGATGAGGGCAACTTCTTGCTCGAGGATTTTGAGCGACTGCTGACCCCGCGCACCAAGATGGTTGCAATCACACAAATGTCGAACGTGCTCGGCACGGTATTGCCGGTGAAAGAGGTGGTGAGGATCGCGCATGCTCGTGGTATCCCGGTTCTGGTCGACGGCTCGCAAGCTTGCGTCCACCTGAGCGCCGACGTCTGCGACATGGATTGCGATTTCTACGTCATGACGGGCCACAAACTCTATGGTCCGACTGGGATCGGTGTGCTTTACGGCAAGTCTGAGCATCTGGTATCGATGCCGCCTTTCAATGGCGGCGGGGAGATGATCCGCGAGGTCTCGCGTTCCGGCGTCATTTATGGTGATCCGCCACACCGGTTCGAAGCGGGTACGCCGCCGATCGTCGAAGCCATCGGTTTAGGAGCGGCTATCGATTACATCAATTCAATAGGCAAGGTGCAGATCCGCAGGCACGAGAGCGTACTGCTCGCTTACACGCAGGAGAGGCTGGCGGAGATCAATTTCATGCGTATGATCGGGACCCCGGCCGACAGGGGACCGATCATTTCCTTTGATATGAAGGGAGCGCATGCGCATGATGTTGCCACCGTCATCGACCGCGCCGGTGTAGCGGTGCGGGCGGGAACCCATTGTGCGATGCCGCTGCTTGAGCGCTTCGGCGTGCTGGCAACGTGCCGTACGTCCCTCGGACTTTACAATACACGCGAAGAGATCGATGTGCTCGTGCGTGCGCTAATCAAGGCGCGGCAGCTGTTCTCGTGATTCGGCGAGCCTACGCTGGATGAGGTCAGGCACCTCATCGCATCGCAGCAGGTAAGCACCTGTAGGTCGCTGCAAGCATAGCCAGCATTGGCAGGCCTGTGTGGGCCAGCCGCTCTTGCGGCCGGTCTTCCTGTGCAGGGCCTTCGGCGAGCGCGATCGCAGAGTACTGCGATCGCGGACACGCTCGAGAATTGGGCGGGGCGGGCGATTTCACGCATAGGCAGCCCTTGTTTCATTTCGAACAGAGCCAAACCAAGAGTTCTCTGCCCAAAGCTAATGTCGGGTTCGCAACAACACCCCCCCCCACCGCAGGAGGCTCGCTAAGAGATTTTGTTTGCTATGTTTTTTGGTGCTCACGAGACGCTGGCATGCTCGTTGCTAAAGTCTTGCTCAAGAAGCCGCCCTCGCAACAGCTAACCTTTGAAGGACATCAGATGAGTCTCGCCACGACCCAGAGCATCGCAGAAATCAGGGCTCGCAACAAAGAGCTGATCGAGGAGGTGCTGAAGGTCTATCCGGAGAAAACCGCGAAACGGCGTGCCAAGCACCTCAACGTTCACCAAGCCGGCAAGTCAGATTGCGGGGTGAAGTCCAACATCAAATCCATACCTGGCGTGATGACGATCAGAGGCTGCGCCTACGCAGGGTCAAAGGGAGTGGTCTGGGGACCGATCAAGGACATGGTCCATATCAGCCACGGCCCGGTCGGCTGCGGTCAGTATTCGTGGGGCTCGCGACGCAATTATTACGTTGGCACGACGGGCATCGATAGCTTCGTGACCCTGCAGTTCACCTCGGACTTCCAGGAAAAGGATATCGTGTTCGGTGGCGACAAAAAGCTGGTCAAAATTCTTGATGAAATCCAGGAGCTGTTTCCGCTCAACAACGGCATCACGATCCAATCGGAATGCCCGATCGGATTGATCGGTGACGACATCGAGGCCGTGTCGAGAGCAAAATCCAAGGAATATGGCGGCAAGACCATCGTGCCGGTCCGTTGTGAGGGCTTTCGGGGCGTGTCGCAGTCACTAGGCCACCATATTGCCAACGACGCGGTGCGCGATTGGATTTTCGACAAGCTCGAGTCCGATGGCAAACCAACTTTTGAGCCGACGCCGTACGATGTTGCGATCATCGGAGACTACAATATCGGCGGCGACGCCTGGTCATCGCGAATTCTGCTAGAGGAGATGGGCCTGCGGGTGATCGCGCAGTGGTCGGGCGACGGTTCGCTAGCTGAGCTCGAGGCAACGCCGAAGGCAAAGCTCAACATTCTGCATTGCTACCGTTCCATGAACTACATCTCACGCCACATGGAAGAGAAGTTCGGCATCCCCTGGTGCGAGTACAACTTCTTCGGACCTTCAAAGATCGCAGAGTCGCTGCGCAAGATTGCGGGCTATTTCGACGACAAGATCAAGGAAGGCGCCGAGCGGGTGATTGAAAAGTACCAACCGCTGGTGAACGCCGTGATCGCAAAATATCGCCCGCGCCTGGAGGGCAAGACGGTGATGCTGTACGTCGGCGGGCTCCGTCCGCGTCATGTGATTGGCGCATACGAGGACCTCGGGATGGAAGTCATTGGTACCGGATACGAGTTCGGTCACAACGACGACTATCAGCGCACAGCTCAGCACTACGTAAAGGACAGCACGCTCATCTACGATGACGTCAATGGCTACGAGTTCGAGCGCTTCGTCGAAAAGCTCCAGCCTGACCTCGTCGGCTCGGGCATCAAGGAAAAATACGTTTTTCAAAAGATGGGTGTGCCGTTCCGGCAGATGCACTCCTGGGACTATTCGGGCCCATATCACGGCTATGACGGCTTTGCGATCTTTGCGCGCGACATGGACATGGCCATCAACTCGCCGGTCTGGAAGAAAACGAAGGCCCCCTGGAAGGAAGCTTCGAGAGCCAAGCTCCTGGCTGCAGAATAAACCGACTCATCGCGCTCTGTGGGAAAGCCGGGGCGACACCAATCTCGATAGTGAAGGATTTCAACAATGGCGCAGAGTGCCGAACACGTGCTCGATCATCTCGAGCTGTTCCGCGGTCCAGAATACCAGCAGATGCTGGCCAAGAAGAAGATATTCGAGAATCCTCGCGATCCCGCCGAGGTCGAACGCATCAAGGAATGGACGAAGACGGCCGAATATCGCGAAAAGAACTTTGCGCGGGAGGCGCTAGCGGTAAATCCGGCCAAGGCATGCCAGCCGCTTGGCGCCGTATTTGCCTCTGTTGGCTTTGAGGGCACGCTGCCCTTCGTCCACGGCTCGCAAGGCTGCGTGGCTTATTACCGCAGCCATCTGTCGCGGCACTTTAAGGAGCCTTCTTCCTGCGTCTCCTCGTCGATGACGGAAGACGCTGCCGTATTCGGGGGCCTGAACAACATGATCGACGGGCTCGCGAACAGCTACAACATGTACAAACCCAAGATGATTGCGGTCTCCACGACCTGCATGGCCGAGGTGATCGGCGATGACCTCAACGCCTTCATCAAAACGTCGAAAGAAAAAGGCTCGGTTCCGGCGGACTTCGACGTGCCATTCGCCCATACGCCGGCGTTCGTAGGCAGCCACGTCACTGGTTATGACAATGCGCTCAAGGGCATTCTGGAGCATTTTTGGGACGGTAAGGCCGGGACAGCGCCGAAGCTGGAGCGCAAGCAGAACGGGGCGATCAACATCATTGGTGGGTTCGATGGCTATACCGTCGGGAACCTTCGCGAGATCAAGCGCATCTTGGCGTTGATGGGCATCCAGCACACGATTCTCGCGGATAATTCCGAAGTCTTCGATACTCCGACAGACGGCGAATTCCGGATGTATGACGGAGGCACGACGCTGGAAGATGCGGCCAACGCGGTTCACGCCAAGGCGACGATCTCCATGCAGCAGTGGTGCACCGAAAAAACGCTGCCATTCGTGGCTGAGCATGGCCAGGACGTCGTATCCTTCAACTACCCGGTGGGCTTATCCGCAACGGATGACTTTATCGTGGCGCTGTCACGCATCAGCGGCAAGGAGATTCCCGAGCAACTCGCGCGAGAACGTGGCCGCCTGGTCGACGCCATCGCTGACTCCAGCGCGCATATCCATGGCAAGAAGTTCGCCATCTATGGCGATCCGGATCTTTGCTATGGGTTGGCTGCGTTTCTGCTCGAACTCGGCGCCGAACCGACCCATGTGCTGTCCACGAACGGCAGCAAGACATGGCACGAAAAAATGCAGGTGCTGTTTGCAAGCTCGCCATTTGGGCAGGGCTGCCAAGCCTATCCGGGCCGAGACCTCTGGCACATGCGCTCACTCCTGTTCACCGAGCCAGTCGATTTTCTGATTGGCAACACCTACGGCAAGTATCTGGAGCGCGATACTGGAACGCCACTGATCCGCATCGGCTTTCCGGTTTTTGATCGGCATCACCATCACCGCTCCCCCCTATGGGGCTATCAGGGCGGCCTGAATGTGCTGGTGAAGATCCTGGACAAGATCTTCGATGAGATCGACAAGAAGACAAACGTTCTTGGCAAAACTGACTACAGCTTCGACATCATTCGTTGATGAGCGACCCGTGGCGCGTGCCATCGTCCAAGCACTCGGCGATGGCACAAGCACACGACCGTTGACCATGCAATTAGTTTGCGCTGAGAGGAAAAGGGATGAGTTCGCTAGCGGCCACGGTCCAGAATATTTTTGACGAGCCGGGCTGCGCCAAAAACGGCAGTAAGTCGGAGGCTGAGCGCAAGAACGGCTGCACCAAACAACTGCTGCCGGGTAGCGCTGCCGGGGGCTGTGCTTTCGATGGCGCCAAGGTTGCGCTGCAGCCGTTCACCGATGTCGCTCACTTGGTGCATGGTCCGATCGCGTGCGAAGGTAATTCCTGGGACAATCGCGGCGCGGCGTCGTCAGGCTCGAATCTGTGGCGCACCTCGTTCACAACAGATTTAAGCGAAACCGATATTGTATTCGGAGGCGAGAAGCGGCTCTGTAAAGCGATCAAGGAGATCATCGACAAGTGCGACCCGCCCGCCATCTTCGTCTATCAAACCTGCATCCCGGCGATGATCGGCGACGACATCAACGCAGTCTGTAAGGCAGCATCTCAAAGGTTCGCAAAGCCGGTGATCCCGATCAATTCCCCGGGCTTCGTCGGCTCGAAGAACCTCGGTAACAAGCTCGCCGGCGAGGCATTGCTCGACCATGTGATCGGGACGCAAGAGCCGGACTACACCACCCCGTACGATATCAACCTGATCGGGGAATACAACCTTTCGGGAGAGCTCTGGCAAGTGAAGCCATTGCTAGACGAGCTCGGAGTACGGATCCTCTCCTGCATCTCCGGCGATGGCAAGTATCGCGAAGTCGCTTCATCTCATCGCGCGCGGGCGGCGATGTTGGTGTGCTCAAAGTCCATGATCAACGTCGCACGCAAGATGGAGCAACGCTACGGAATCCCGTTCTTCGAGGGGTCGTTCTACGGTATTCAAGATTCGAGCGAATCGCTGCGTCAGCTTGCCCGCTTATTGGTTGAGCGCGGCGCGCCTGCAGATCTGCTCGGGCGCACTGAAGCGGTGATCGCGCGCGAGGAAGCGTGGGCCCGGGCTGCGATAGGGCCGTACAAGCCACGCTTCGTAGGCAAGAAGGCCTTGTTGATTACCGGCGGCGTCAAGTCATGGTCGATCGTTGCGGCACTCCAGGAAGCTGGGCTTGAGTTAGTCGGAACCAGCGTCAAGAAATCGACCAGGAAAGACAAGGAGCGCATCAAGGAGCTCATGGGGCAGGATGCCCACATGATTGAGGACATGACTCCGCGCGAGATGTTTAAGATGTTAAAGGACGCACAAGCGGACATCATGCTATCGGGCGGCAAGTCGCAGTTCGTCGCGCTGAAAGCGGCGATGCCCTGGCTCGATATCAACCAGGAGCGTTGCCACGCCTATATGGGCTATGTCGGAATGGTCAAGCTGGTGGAGGAGATCGATAGGTCGCTCTCGAGTCCGATGTGGGAGCAGCTACGTCGACCGGCCCCATGGGAGGCATTAGCCAAGGCGATGGAGCAGATGCAATCGCCCGTGGCCGCGATCGCCCGCGATCCGGCGCTCGCCGAAACCGCGCGCCGCGCGAGGAAGATCTGCGTGTGTAACACGGTCGATCTGGGCGCGATTGAGGATGCAATCTACGCGCACGGCCTGAGGAGCGTCGCAGCGGTGAGAGAGCATACCGATGCGTTCGGTGGCTGCTGCCGGAGGCGCATCGAAGGTATCTTGGTGTCCGAGCCATCTGCCATGGGACAGGCGGCAGAATAAGGAGGCGTCATGGCCATCGTCACGGCGCCGACGAAAGCCTGCGCTGTCAACCCGCTGAAGATGAGTCAGCCGATCGGCGGCGCATTCGCCTTCATGGGGCTGCGCGGGGCGATGCCGCTTCTGCACGGCTCCCAGGGATGCACATCCTTCGGGCTCACGCTCTTCGTCCGGCATTTCAAAGAGGCAGTACCGCTGCAGACCACCGCGATGAGCGAGGTCGCGACCGTACTCGGCGGTTATGAGAATCTCGAGCAGGCGATACTGAACATCTACAACCGTACCAAGCCAAAGATCATCGGAATCTGCTCGACCGGTGTCACCGAGACCAACGGCGACGATGTGGATGCCTACCTCAAGCTAATCCGGAGCAAGCATCCCCAACTCGCAAAGTTGCCACTGGTGTATGTCTCGACGCCTGATTTCAAGGGCGCGTTCCAGGACGGCTGGGAGAAGGCTGTGGCGCGCATTGTGGAGGTGCTGGTGGAAGGGCCCAGCGCCAATGGCCTGCGGGACCCATCGAAAGTGAATGTTCTGCCGGGATGTCACCTCACCCCCGGCGACATTGATGAACTCCGTGTCATACTGGAAGATTTCGGGTTGTGCCCGTCCTTCCTCCCTGACGTAGCAGGATCGCTCGATGGACATATCCCCGATGAGTTTACGCCAACGACCATCGGCGGCATCGGCGTCGACGAAATTGCGAGCATGGGCCGCGCCGGATGGTCGATTGCAATCGGGGCGCAGATGCAGCGTGCGGCAGAGGTCATGCAGGTCAAGACCGGCGTGCCGTTTCGTGTCTTCGAGCGGCTGTGTGGTCTCTGTCCGAACGACGAATTCATGACGTTCTTGAGCGAGATCAGCGGCCGCCCCATACCCTTAAAATATCGGCGCCAGCGCGGTCAGCTCGCCGATGCAATGCTGGACGCGCACTTCCATATTGGCGGTCGCAAAGTTGCTATCGGCGCTGAGCCAGACCTTCTGTTCGATTTGTCCGGCATGCTGCACGACATGGGAGCGCAGGTGACAGCGGCCGTGACGACCACTCAGTCGGAGGTGATCGAGCGGATCAAGACCAAGGAGGTACTCATTGGCGATCTCGAGGATCTGGAAGGGCTTGCCAAAACACACCATTGCGACCTGCTGATCACGCATTCGCATGGCAGGCAAGCGGCGGCTCGGCTGAAATTGCCGTTCTATCGTACGGGTTTTCCGATGTTCGATCGACTTGGTGCGGGACACCAACTTTCCGTGGGCTATCGTGGTACCCGCAATCTGATCTTCGAAATCGCCAACCTCGTGATCGCGCACCGCGAGGAGAACGATCAGCCTACGCCCGATAGATGGCGGACTGCGGCCGGTCTGCCACGATGCTCGGGGTATCGCAGCTCCACCGGCGCGGCTGGGAGGTCGATTGCATGAAGGTCGCGTTTGCCACTCAGGACATGAGACGGGTCGATGCCCATTTTGGTTGGGCAAAGAATATCGCAATCTACGATGTCGCGCCTGGCGGGCACGTGTTTCTCAAAGCGATTGAGTTTGAGGGCGACCTTAAGGAAGACGGCAACGACGATAAGTTGGCGCCGAAGATCGAGGCGATCAAGGATTGCGCGATTCTTTACGTCGCCGCCATCGGCGGTGCCGGGGCTGCGCGAGTGGTGGCCAACAAGATTCATCCTATCAAGGTGAACAAACCAGAAAGCATTCTGGTGTTGCTCGAAAAACTCGAGCGCGTACTGAACGGCACGCCACCTCCCTGGCTACGCAAGGCCATGGCAAAGGACCGACGGCGTACGTTCGAGTTCGACGAATGAGGTGATATGACCGCTAAAATGGAGCAGCAGGGCAGCGCCGTCGACGCGCCGTTCCTCAAGGAGTTGATCAAGATTTGGCGTGCTCAGGATACCAACGGAGCCTGGGACGGAAAAAACGATCTTGACCTGCTCGAACCCTATATCCTGGACAAGGAGAAAAGGCGCGCATTGCCGATTATCGCTGATCCTGATCCCGATACGCTGTGGCGGCTTAAGCTGTTCTTCGATGCGGTCGCGCTCTCGATCGAGAGGGAGACCGGCGTGATGATCCAGCCGATTCTGGATCTGCATCATGAAGGCTTCGGCCGCATGGTGCTCATCTCAGGCCGGCTGATCGCCGTGAACAAGCAGCTGCGCGATGTGCATCGCTTTGGATTTGATAGTTTCGTAAAGCTCGCGCAGGAGGGCGACAAGTATGTCAGCGACGGAATCGACCTAATTCGGAAATTTCCGCAGGTGGCGAACTATTGGGGATACTCATGAGCGATCGTGAAATACTGAAGGCCGAACTAAGGAAAGTGTCCGCCAAGGCGACGCAAGCCAAGATGGATTTGCACGACCTTTCGGAAGAATTACCCATCAACTGGACCTCGATCATGGTGGTGGCGCAGAAGGCGTACGATGCCTATGCCGAACTTGAGCGCAAGGGCCTCGACTTGAAGGCGCTTGAAAAGACTTAAAGGGGCAATGCATGTCGTTTCAAACACGAGACGGACGCGACTGGACGCCACAATACCTGATCTCGATCGATGCCAAGAAGTGCATCGGCTGTGGCCGCTGTTTCAAGGTCTGCGGCCGAGATGTTATGACGTTGAAAGGAATCAGCGAGGATGGCGAATTTGTCAACCTCGATGACGACGACGATGAGATCGAAAAGAAGATTATGGTTCTGAATGATCAAGGCGCCTGCATTGGCTGCGGTGCATGCGCGAGGGTTTGCCCGGCCAACTGCCAGACTCACACTTCAGCCGTACCTGAAGCGGCGTGAGCGAACACACTCGTCCTGCCGCGGCAGGCGAGATATAGGTGAGGAAAGATGCAATTTGGATCAGGTGAACTCATGGTGAGGACGGCGCGCCAGAAGGATCTCGATTAAACATCGAATAGCAGGATCGAGCGAGCGAAAGCGCAAGCATTGCCAGGTGATGGTTGGGCGCCGGCTATGTTATGCCGATACAATAGCCGTTGCTCACAAACGACTCGTCTCCAAGGTCCGCCTATTCGTAGAAGGCGAGCCGCGCCTCCCGAGTCCGAAGAGCATAGTTCAAGGCAGGGAGCCACTACGTCGGGCGATTTGATCCGAGGGGATGCTGTGCATGTCTGCTTGCGATCAGGAGCAGCTTACGTGTCCGGCTCGCCGCCGATCGTGGACAATGATGTCTGCCTAGATGGTCGATTCTATAGAGAACGTGATGTGCCGGGAACACCTTAGTTGGTCTTTTGCGCACGCCCGGTGGCGGAGGACATTTCGCTGCCCAGTACACAGTCGTTGCAATAGAGCACGTGGACATCGAGAGCACACCGCAAAAACGCAGGTCTCTAATCGTCGTTGCGCGGGTACTTGGTCGGGCCGGGTACCCATCTGCTGATAGGAACCTGCGAGTCATTATCATTAGACGTCGGCCTTTTTGACGGATCGGCGCCGGCGATCTTACGTGCGATTCTACCTACAGATCGCGGCTTATCGCAGCGACTATCTGTAACTCACGCGCAGAGTGCGTCGGGTAGTCACGCCGAAGCGCGCAGAGTGCTTGGTCAGGTTGTGGTCAGCTAGGAATTCTATCCTAGCCGGCAGAGCTTGCACGGCACGAGCTCAATTTCAACTTTGCCGATAGGAGAGCGCTCTCATGTATGGCATTGGCCCATCCAGCCAGTTCACAACCCGTAACCAAACTGACGATTCGTCAGAAGCGGGAGATAGTCCCCGGTTTGCGGAAACAGTTGCAGGAATGGAGCGAGGTGGGTCGTCATCCGAACCAGCGGCGTCATACTCTCTCGTTTCCGAACCGCCTATTAGAGAGATCGACCGAGAGTCCTTCTTGCGCGGAGTTGAGAGATTCTTGCGCAATGATATCAGGCACATCGCAGAGAACCCAGAAGAGTACTCGGACTTCGTCTCCCAGAAGGCTGAGCGCGCAGCGACGGTTGCTGGAAGTTACGCCAACACCTACGACGATCCAAATAAGCCGGCACGGTTTTACAGCTACCGGTTGGGCGACGATATTGTGGGGCTTCTAAGAGCAGGAGGCCCGGCTCGGATTAAAGGAGACCATTTTCAGCAGCAGTTTGGGCGCAACGATATCACATCCGTCGTAGATCTTAGGGTGACTCATCCGCTTGTCGAGAACGCTGGTGATATCTTGCTAGAACATCAACTGCGAGAGGACGGGGACCATCCGCTGATCTTGTCGCGGCCGGCCCTAGCGGGCATGGAACCTCGTCTAGCGGACATGGGTTTTGTTTACGTGGGGCGTAACCACTGGGTGCTTGATCCTCACCAGCGCCCCGATGTGTGGGCGAAGAACGAGAACGACGAGTGGCAGCGGGTAGGCAAGCCTACGAAGTATCTTTCCAAAGATGGGGGCAGTGATGTCGGCCCTCAGAGAAGCTACGAAACGGATTCGTCGGACGATGACCCTTCATTTTACTTGGAGCGCGCTCTTAGCGGGATGCGCATGGAGTAAATTGGCTGCAATAGCAGCAGCGGGCCTGAAATGACGGACATTTGACCGTTCTATCCCGGGCTCAACGGTCTTGCTCCAAAGGGGGCGCACGCTCTCTGCGTCGCCCCCCGCCGGCTTACGAAGCTGTGGTGGGATGCGATCCGAGGGGGGCGTAACGGGGGCTCCCTACGGAGTGGCCATCAACGAGCAGCAACGACCAGCCACCGCAGGCAGCTATCCGGCAAATGGTGCGGGGGCTTGGACCCGAAAGCTGCAGCTGCACGGCCTTCATGCAAACGGCAGCAAGGCCCAAATTGTCGAACTGATTGGTCTGAATTATGCGTCGGGTAATTGGGTGAGCCAGCAATGGCTGGCTTGCGCGTTGGATTACCACAGACACTATCAGCTCGGCACTTGTACGGTTCTTGCAGGTTGATTGCACAGCGATAATGAAAAGCGTCTTGCAATAAATGGCCGATAAATGAAGCCAAATCCCATTTACGCGATCTGCAGCTTTAACGACATTCCGAGCCGCCAGGCCATGGGATTCCACCTCATGGTTGTCGATGATCACGGCAATCATCGGCCGTGGTCCATCATTGTAGTGCGCTGGGGCAAAAAGGTGCTTGGCTACGCCAATAAATGCCCGCATAACGGCGTCAATTTGGACTGGGAGCGGAACGAATTCCTCGATCCATACGGTATCCGGCTGATGTGCGGCAAGCATGGTTCGACCTTCGAACTCGGCACCGGCCGGTGCGTCGAAGGTCCATGTCAAGGTAGAGCGCTCACGCCGATCGCGTTGGCAGTTCTGGATGGTGATATCTGCGTCGTTGGTGTGCACCTTGTCGAAGACGATGCGTCGGCCAACAACTGAAGACCGCGCTCAGACCGGCCGGTTCTCGTTGCGGTTTTTCACGGGCTCCATCCTCTTTAGCCCGTCGTCGTACGAGATCTCCTCATAAGACAGGTCGAGATCCTTTGCGGCATCGAGGAGGTAATCAAGCTTGCCGCCCGGATCGAGCTTCTTGATTTCGTCCTTGTTGAGCCCGACCAGGTCCATCATCTCCTTCCAAACCGTGGATTCATCGCACGGTAGGACGTGGAAGCTAATATCACCGAACGTCACCCGGTACTTCGCCAGTAAATCAATGTTGTTGCAGAAAATGAAGTAGCTTCCGGTTGGGCTTAAGGCGCCGTCAAGGACGGTCGCGACGTCAGCAAGATAGGCGAAGGAATGTAGGTAGCCGGCCAGCACCGGAATAGTGCGTTCGTCGTCCTGCGCGATCGTCAACACCTGCTCAATCGAATAGTCTGGCGGCCGTTTCTCGTCCGCGACCTGAGTCTGGAATTTTAGTGCCACGTCGCCGCGAAAGCCGAACCGGCCCGGCTTGGTAGTCCCGCCTTTGAGTACGGCATTGAGCAAGCGCCCCTCCTTCTCAAGTCTGCCGAGTGCGGTGTTCTCGATTGCAGTCATTAAACTTTTCCTCGATCTAAGCTCTTCACCGACGCCTTGGCCGGTGCCAGATGCGATGCAAATTGCTTGCCGTCGCATGAGTAGGGGCCTTCGCGGTAGCTTAGAACGAAAACGCGTCAGTGTCTGCGACCGGATCAAGGAGCCTTGTCGGGAACGCGACAGCGGTTCCAAAGCCATCACGCGCGATCCGAAAACGGGAGCATCATCAAGCGTCTGCGCGCTGGCACGTGACTTGCCCTTAGCAGCTAGATCCAAGCTGATGAGGGAAAGCCGTGATCAACCTGACGGATAGCGCAGTGAATGCAATCAAGAGCGCGATTTCATCCTCGACGCACCCGACCGGCGGCCTGCGCATCATGATCGAAGCAGGCGGCTGCAATGGATTCAAGTATAAGATGGGTCTGGTCGAAGAACCGAAGCCTGGCGACACCGTGATCGAGTGCGACGGGCTGAAGGTGTTCGTCGATAACAAGAGCTGTGAGCATCTGATCGGCACGACCATCGATTTCGTGATGGCAATGGAGAGTTCTGGCTTTACTTTTCACAACCCGAACGCCACCGCGAACTGCTCATGCGGAAAATCGTTCAGTTGATGAAACAAATCGTCAAACTGCTGAGGAGGAGACATCGAAGCATGCCGCCCGAACCGGGACAACTGAGGCAATCGTCCACTGCGACAGACCGAGAGCGTCGTATTCGCGGCGCAGTCGAAGAGATCCGCCCCAATCTGCAACGCGACGGTGGCGACTGTCACCTGATCGGGATCGATGGCAGCAGGGTCGTGGTCAGGCTGACCGGTGCCTGCACGTTGTGTAAGCTTTCGAGCGTGACGCTGGAAAGCATTCAGGCGCGGCTGGTCGATAAACTCGGCGAATTAGTTCGCCTGATCCCCGTCGCTGCTGCAGGCCAGGCAGTGGATTGAGCGAAAATCGAGTGCCGATTTACCTCGATAACAATGCAACGACGCGGACCGACCCATCGGTCTTGCAAGCCATGTTGCCGTTCTTCACCGAGCAATTCGGCAATGCCTCGTCCACGCATGCCTTTGGCAGCGAGGTCGCAGTCGCTGTGAGGCAGGCTCGGCGTAGCTTGCGGGGCCTGCTAGGGAACGCATACGATCATGAAATCGTTTTCACCTCGGGAGGGACCGAGGCCAACAATGCCGCGGTCCTCTCTGCGCTTGCGACACAGGAAGACCGCGACGAGATCGTCACCACCTCAGTTGAGCACTCCGCCGTTCTTGCGCTAACCGAGCAACTGGCGACAAGAGGAGTCAAGACACACATCGTACCCGTAGATGCCCGCGGCCGGCTCGATATCGAGGCGTTTCGCGGCGCACTCGGGCCACGCACAGCGATTGCCTCGGTTATGTGGGCCAACAACGAGACCGGAACGATGTTTCCCGTGCGGTTTCTGGCCGGGTTGACCCGTGAGGCGGGCGCGCTGTTTCACACTGATGCGGTCCAGGCCATCGGTAAGGTGCGCGTGAACCTAAAGGACAGTGCCATCGACATGCTGTCGCTATCCGGGCACAAACTGCACGGCCCCAAGGGGATCGGCGCGCTATATTTGCGCACAGGGACAAAATTCCGGCCGATGATCTGCGGCGGATCACAGGAACGAGGGCGCCGCGGCGGGACTGAGAATATTCCCGGCATTGTCGGCCTGGGAAAGGCCGCCGAGCTTGCGGCGGAGCGGCTCGAACCGGAGCGCGTTCGCATTGGTGCGTTACGCGACCGCCTTGAGCAGGGAATTTTGCACAATGGCGAGTGCGTTGCGCTCGGCGATATCAGCAATCGATTAGGGAACACGGCCAATATTGCTTTCGATCGTCTCGAAGGCGAAGCCATCGCCCACCATCTCAATAGGGCGGGCATTGCCGTGTCGCTCGGATCAGCCTGCAACGCCGGCTCAATGCAGCCATCGCATGTTCTGCGTGCCATGCAGGTGCCGGCGTGGCGCATGCGTGGCGCGGTGCGCTTTTCTCTGTCGCGTGAGACCTCCGTCGCGGAGGTCGATGAGGTCGTGTGCGCAGTGTCCGACATCGTGGCTCGCTTGCGCGCCACCTCCCCCGTCGCAGTCAGGGAGTAGACTCGTGAAAATCATGATCCGCCGGTCTCCGGACGCGGGCCTGTCGATCTACGTGCCAAAAAAGGATCTCGAAGAGCCAATCGTTGAATCCGAGTACGAGACGCTATGGGGCGGCTGGATCAAAGCAGCTAATGGCTGGGTGCTCGATTTGCCTGAGATGCCGAGCGGCACACGGTTACCGATCACAATCAACGCTAAAAAACGGGGTGAGACCGGGGACGATCCGTGAAGGCGCCCCCACAGATCGGCTTTGTCGATGCTGCCGATGCAAAGGCGACGCTCGTGGACATCGCTGCCGGCCTGAGGGCCGCGAGCGTCATTCCCTATCTCGGTCCTGGCCTCGCCGAATTGTGCAGATCCGATATGCCGACCACGCCAGAGGCGTTGGCCAGCTTCTTCGGGAGCAAGGTTGCGCTGCCGCGGCGGGCTAGGGGCAATGCGTGGGCCGCGGCGCAGCATATCGAGATCAGCAAGCACCGGTCCGCCCTGACGGCATTGATGACGCAGGCCTTCGCTCGGCCAGTCGAGCCGACGCGGTTGCACCATCATCTTGCGTCCCTGTCCCTGCCCGTCATAGTAGACGCGTGGTATGATGCCGCCATGCGCGAGGCGCTGGGTAAGCGCGATGGATGGGGCGAAGTGCAGGGTATCACCCGCATCGTTGGCGAGGATCGCTGGTATCGCTTTTACGATTCACTTGGCCAAGAGGTCGACAGTGCCGTGGCCGGCAGCTGGGCGACGGTGTTGTACAAGCCGCACGGCAGCGTGCAGCCGGCCAACAACTTCCTTATCTCCGACGCTGACTATGTCGAGGCGTTGACCGAAATCGACATTCAGACACCAATTCCGGACATCATCAAGGAAAGGAGAACCGGACAGACCTTTCTCTTCATCGGCTGTCGCTTCAACGACCAGCTCTTGCGTGGCTATGCCAGGCAGATCATCAAGCGCTCGGCCGACACACACTATGCGATCGTTGATCCGGACGCGCTCTCGCGCAACGAGCTCCGCTTTCTACTCGAGCAGGGCCTCACACCGCTTGCGATTGGGCTCTCTTGCGCGGTTGAGATACTGATCACCCATTAGCGTCCTTGTGAAGCCCGATCCCCCAGCTCGTATCGACTTATTGGCGAGAGCCGCAACGCGAGAAGACCCGTTCAGATGGTGCCGGGTTCCGGCGAGCTTAGCGCGAGAATGAATGCGCAAGCCATCGAGCGCTGCGTGAGAATGACGACGTATCTGTCGCACTGACAACAAGAGCATCATTGCACGTTCTTACATGAGCCGGCGCCCCTCGTTTTCGCTAACTCGTTGGCGTATGGCTGCAATTTCATTGTCTCCGCCATGGCATGCAAGTTGCTACCCAGCTTCTTGAGGCTCGCTCACGGATAGTCCTGGGAGGCCGATGATGCCTGCAGGGAAAAATGAAAATGAACGCGGTCGTCGGACGCGCAAAATATGCCAAAGCTGCAGTGGATGGCGGCAAGATGAAGCCCGCCGCCGAGCATAAGGGCTGCCGCGCTTCGGCCAACACCGGGCAGGCGAGCTGCGGCTCGCAGGCGGGGCAAGGCGATCTGCCGATCGAAATCTGGGAAAAGGTCAAGAACCATCCCTGCTACAGCGAAGAAGCGCATCATCATTACGCCCGCATGCATGTCGCGGTCGCGCCTGCCTGCAACATCCAGTGCAATTACTGCAACCGAAAATACGACTGCGCCAATGAATCGCGTCCGGGTGTGGTGAGCGAGAAGCTCACGCCCGAGCAGGCGGTAAGAAAAGTGCTCGCGGTCGCGACCACCATTCCGCAGATGACGGTCCTTGGCATCGCTGGTCCCGGCGACCCCCTGGCCAATCCAGCAAAGACGTTCAAGACCTTCGAGCTGGTCGCCAAGGCGGCTCCGGATATCAAGCTTTGTTTGTCAACCAACGGACTGGCTCTGCCGGACCATATTGATACCATCGCCAGGTCCAAAGTTGACCACGTCACCATCACCATCAACATGGTCGATCCCGAAATCGGCGCCAAGATCTATCCGTGGATCTTCTTCAACCACAAGCGCTACACCGGCATGGACGCGGCAAGGATACTCACCGATCGCCAGCTGCAAGGCCTCGAGATGCTTAGCGAACGGGGTATCCTGTGCAAGGTCAACTCGGTGATGATCCCAAACATCAACGACCGTCACTTGGTCGAGGTCAACAAGGCGGTGAAGTCGCGCGGTGCCTTCCTTCACAATATCATGCCACTGATCTCCGCGCCCGAGCACGGCACGGTATTTGGCCTCAATGGTCAGCGCGGACCGACTGCGTGGGAATTGAAGGCGCTGCAAGATGCTTGCGAAGGGGAGATAAAAATGATGCGGCATTGCCGCCAGTGCCGCGCCGATGCGGTCGGTCTACTCGGGGAGGATCGCAGCGCAGAGTTCACCACCGATCAGGTCATGAAAATGGACGTCCAATATGACTTAGAGATGCGCAAGGGTTATCAGGACAGGGTAGAGCATGAGCGTGCCGCCAAAGTCGCGGCCGCCCAAAAGGAGCTTGCCGAATTTGCCGGAGAGATGAGCGCGATCACTCTTCTAGTGGCCGTCGCAACCAAGGGCTCGGGGTTGATCAACGAGCACTTTGGGCATGCAAAGGAATTCCAGGTTTACGAACTTTCTACATCCGGCGCCAAATTCGTCGGCCACCGCCGCGTGGACGTTTACTGCCAGGGCGGTTATGGCGAAGAGGACAGGCTTTCCGCCATCATGCGTGCCATCCATGACTGCCATGCGGTCTTCGTGTCCAAGATTGGCGGCTGCCCGAAAAGCAATCTGATCAAGGCGGGGATTGAGCCGATCGATCAATACGCCCATGAGTTCATTGAGAAGTCGGCGGTCGCCTGGTTCAAATCCTATCTGGACAAGGTGAAACGCGGGGAGATCCAGCACGTGCAACGCGGCGACGCCGCGATCCGGCAAGGATCTCGGATCTCTGCAGCGTAAAGGGGGAATATGTGCCATTCAAGATCATCGCCTCGCAGTGTACGAGCTGCTCAGCCTGCGAACCCTTATGCCCGAACGATGCCATCTCGGAGAAGGGGGGGAGCTTTGTCATTGAAGCGGCAAAATGTACTGAATGTATTGGCCATTTCGACGAGCCGCAATGTGTCGCCGCCTGTCCGGTCGACAATACCTGCGTGGTTGACACATCCTTGCCTCGCTACCAGGCGCCAGCCTAAAGCGTGAGGCCTATGAGTGGCATGCCAGGAGCTGGTTGTGAAAGCGTCATAAGCTACGTGCTGCACGTTCGCGGCGGCGCAGGCGCCGACGTTCGGTCCTTCATCACGGACGACGACTGCGCTGGATTGCCCTGCGTTCGTGCTGTAGCTGGTCGGCAGAACGGCCCTGGCGCGCATTTCATTCCGCGCGGTAATCCAAAGGCGCTTCGCGCTGCCGAGAGCGGCCTTCTCGGCAGCGCTGCCATCGTCGATGTGACTGACTATGCCGCGCGATGATGAAGTGATGCAGGATCTCGCCTGCGGTGGGCGAGGCGGCTCTCCGCATCTCCAAAGGAGCGATGCATGAGGAGCGATACATGAACAGTATCGTTCGCGACAGCGACGTCGTCGAGCTCAGCCAGCCGCCTGTCTTCAGCTTTGGCCAAAAAGTGCGAGCCAATCGCACCATCCGCAATGATGGCACCTATCGCGGCAAGGAGATTGGCGACGTTTTAGTCAAGAAGGGCGAGGTAGGTTACGTCGTATCGATCGGCACGTTCCTGCAGCAATTCTATATCTACGGCGTCGAGTATCTGGAAAGCGGCTACCGCGTTGGCATGAAGCGCAAGGAACTGGAGCCGGTGGACGCCTGCGAGGAGATCGATGATCTGCCATTGCCGGAGGAGTCATGACGCAGCCCGGCTTTCCGAAATATCGACGTGGCCAGCGGATCAAGACCGCAGTCGACCTCATCAACGACCACTCATTTCCCGATACGGAGCCCGAAGGAGTCTTGCTCGCCGCCGGAGCGACCGGTGAGATCATCAACGTCGCGATCCATACTGAAGCGAACGTGCCGATCTACATTGTCGATTTTGGTGAGCAGCTGCTCATCGGCTGTCTTGAAGAAGAAATCACAGTGCTTTGAATGGAGGCTTTCGCCATGAATGCTGCGCTGATGAGAAAGGTAAAGGCCGGGCTGGTGCCTCACCCCAACGAGCTCGATCGTAAACGGATCGAGCGCGGCTTGAGCTCGCGAAAGCGCTATCTCTACGTCTCGCCGAACGTGACGCCGGTGAGGGGCGGCTACCTCGTCGAGAGCCCCTGTTGCTCGCGCAACATCGACAAGAATGGCGCACCCATCGATGTCGCGCTGATTCTTTACGATGCCGTGAGCGGGATCTGGAAGCTGTTTCGCAAGAACCACGCGCGAGGAATCTGGGAATTTTACAGCCTTTACCATCGGTTGACTTCTGCAATCGAGGAATTGAATGCGGATCCGGAGCGCCTGTTTTGGCAATGATGCCCCCACTTTCACGAGTCAGAGGAGCCACGATGGCGCTCACCGCGGAGGAATTGATCGAAATCGAGCGGCTGCTTGCAGCCGATGGCCCCGAGATGGGTCCGTTTGTCGCGCTGCAGCGCTGCTTTCCGCAGCTTGCTTGGGTGCGCTGTGATGCGTCGGATGTGGCGGACCAGCCGTTCCGGCAGTTTCCGCGTTTCGACCTTCATCTGATCGATGCATCGGATCACTGCGTGCAGATTACGGCCGATCCGACGCGGGCGACCGGCATCGTATTGGCCAAAAGGAATGTTGGGCGGTGAGCACTGAACTGGCAGAGTATCGGCTTGATGGCGCGCACACTGTGGAGGAGAATGCATCATTCATTCCACTGTCCGATCCCGATATCACCTTTGCCGAGCTCTCTGCCGTGGAAACGCTGCTGTGTTCGCCGCAGATCTCCAACGGGCGGATTACTGAGGCGTTTGAGCACGCTTTCGCCGCCTATCTTGGTCGCAAATATGCTGTTGCGGTCTCGAGTGGTACCATAGGGCTCCTCCTTGCGCTGAGGGCGCTCGGCATTGGCCCCGGGCACGAGGTTATCGCCTCGCCCTACTCCTTTCGTGAGACCGCGCATGCCATCAGTCTCGCAGGCGCACGAGCGGTATTTGCAGATATCGACTATTGGTCGGGAGCATTAGTCCCAGCGAAGGCCGAAGAGCGCATCACGGCCAATACGCGGGCGATTGTCGCCGGCAATCCCAACGGTCATCCAGCGCCATGGTCGGAGCTGCGCGCCGTCGCGCAGCGCCATCAGCTGCTGCTTTTGGAGGATTCCACCGAGGCGATCGGATCGAGCTATAAGGGTGAGCTCGTCGGCCGGTTTGGCGACATCGCGGTGTTCGACTTTGCTCAGCCGGTGGCCCTAACCTGTGGTGAAGGCGCAATGGTGGTGACCGACGATATCGACATCGCGCTCGGCTTGCGTCGCCATCGCGCACATCGCCTGGACGAGCGCTCTTCCGTTGTTGTCGGTAGCACGGCGCCTTATCAGGCCGCCATGTGCGATCTCACGGCGACCTTGGGCCTAGCGCAGCTCAAGCGTCTCGATGAAATCCTGGAGCGGCGTCGGTTTATCGAGCAGCTTTATAACGCGCATATGCAATCGTTTGAGGGCATCAAGCCGCCTTATGTTGGCCCCGATGTGACCGAGGTGAACTGGTTGCTTTATCTCGTTCATCTGGGGACGCGCTTCACGCGATCGGGGCGCGACGCCATTATCGATGATCTGCGCGGCGCGCAGGTTGAATCCGCCGCCTATAGCCAACCGCTGCACTTGCAACGCCACTACTTTGACTTCGGCTATCGGCGTGGCGATTTCCTGGTTGCGGAAAAAATAGCAGATCGCGCTCTTGCGCTTCCCTTTCACACCCATCTCACGAACAAGCAGATCGAGTTTATCGTCGAGACCATGAAAGATGCTTCGATAAACGTGGGAGCGGGTGCCGCGATTTATTAAGATGATCGTCATCTACGTCACGGAAGAACGAGGGTTTAATTATGAGCGTGGTACTTCTCATCGCGAGAGATGAGCAAGTGGACCGAGGATACGTCGTTTGTGGCAGCGTTGTCGGATACATCGTGATCCACATGGCGGGAGCGCGCCGGATGCCGCTGGAGGCATGCACTCGTCTTAAGACCGCAAGAGAAATGCTCCAAGCGAGCGCGAAGAAGACCTGCTCGATAGCAGAGAAGACGGCGCGTCCAAGGCGCGGCTTGAGAGCCTACGCGCCAAGGTGCCCAAAAACCAAGCACATCAAAGTCGAGATGCTCGGTGTCCGCTCAGATCTTTAGAGTTACTAAAACAGGGGGTCGGTATGAACTCGCAAAAAGTCATCATCCACGTCCGCTTCGCTCCGAACGGAAGGGTGATCCAAATCAGCGAGCGTCCGGCGAAGCTCACGCCGAACCAGTGGTTTGACGTCCTCAACACCCGTGCCAGCTCGGCTTATCGGGCGCTCGCTCGTGGCCGTGGGATTTTTCAGCTGAGCCGGACTGCGATCGAAGCCTTCAAGCAGGAAACTGCGAGGCCGGGATGAGCGAACTACAATCGGCAACCTGATGAGCGGTCACATCGAGGTTTTTGTCGTCTGTCCGGCCGATGCCATCGAGCGGAGTGGGGCCATGAGCTTTAGCCTGTCGCGGATTGACGATAGGGGCGAGAGCCGGCCGTTTCCGATTATTGTGGTGCGCACCTTCGCCAATGACTATTTTGGTTACGTGAATCGTTGTCCGCATGAGAGCGTCTGGCTGAATATCGGCTCCGGTACGTTTTTCTCGGCGGACCGCTCCTTTCTTAGATGCGGCCGGCACGGTGCAAGATTCGAGATCGACACTGGGATGTGCATCGACGGCCCCTGCGATGGACAATCGCTCGAGCCGGTCGCGCTCGCCGTGATCGAAGGTGACGTCTGCCTGTGCGGCGTCAAGCTGCTCGAGGACGATCGGTTTGGCGACCCCTTCGGGGACAGCGACGAAACCATGGATGTCACGATCCATCCGGACTAACGGGCCTATCGCTTTATTGTGCTCAAGCTGCCTTAGGGCGCTTTTCCCTCGAAATGAGGCCATTGTACGCGTGAGCGTTGGTAGATGCGTGTCCCAGCTTTTGATGAGACAAAACGGGCACGTCGTCGGATTGCGGCCCTGCACTCCGCGACCTCCGCAGCACCAACAACTTACTCTCGCGCTGGCTCGCCAAATCGAGCCCGCAGCGGGACATGCCTCGTACCGCCGTGGATATGTTTGAGGGGAAATGCCCCCGGCGGCTGGAAGTTCGCCGAGGGCATCGTCTGGGCGTGGAGAATGGCGGGACCCAGACTGACAGGATCGTTTGGGGATGAGGAATGACGATCCTGTGTCAGAAGGCCGGCCGGTGCAGCTGGCGTTATTGCCGGCGCTGCAACTGCCATGCCAAACCTCGGCTTGTGCGACGCTCTTAGCGAATGGCGCCACCATCGTCAGTAAGGGCCGGTTAGAGCAAATGCATTCATGGGAACGTACTCGTTGTTCCGCATTTCCGGCTGCAAGCGCGCGTCTTGACGCGCATCGTTTGAAGCGTGATCCCAATCTGGGACCGCTGTGTTGCGTTTTAGCGTCGCTGCCGATGGGGATGCGACCAGCTTGGTCTGCAGCCTCAAAGGTGGCTCGGCGTTCATCCCTGCCTCGTTGGGCTCTCGCGACAGGCGCTATCTGTTGAGCAAACGATGGATGGGCAGCGGCGGAGCGCAGCGTCCAGCTTCAGGGCGAAAAAGATGCTGTAGGCTCGCGCCGGTCAATGCGGCCAGCCGATCACCCATGGCAGGACACGGCGCTCGATCCGCCGCGCGATCTTCGAGCTCCTCGCTAGGCGGCTCGAGGGTCATGAAGATCGCTGCTCATTCCAAGATACGATAGCGCAAGAGCTGGGCCAAATAACCGAGCATCTCGGTTGTTCTGCGTACGAACTGCAGAAGGTTGAACGGGAGGTCAAACGCTATGCGAGGTTTGTCGTGTCCGAAACAGAGGCGAACGACATTGTCGTAACCTTCGCAACAATTGTGAGTCGCGCAAAGCAAGGGATCGTTGCGGAAGCGAACGTTACGCATCTGGTGTGCAACTTGCTTTGGAGAAGTTGGATGGTGAGCAAGCGGGAGCAGAAAGATCGTGATGAGGGCAGAAGAGGTTGGAGTTGATCAAGGAGGCTGCTCTGGACGCGAAGATATCTATCGCTGATCTTCGGCGACGACCATCACTATGGCGCCCGCTCATTTTGCCTGCTTTGGCGAGCGCGTGTGGGAATCATTAGCATTAGTTGGTCGATGCGGCGTTTAATCGTAAGAGATTGTTGGGGCGATGTGCTCGCATCTTGTCTCTTCTCAGATGAAGCCCATTGATCACAGGATAGGCGCATGAACTCAGAAACCGAATTCGAGCTTCCTCAACTTTATAGACATCATGTCTTTGCCTGCAACACGCAGCGTCCGCCAACGCATCCGCACGGCAGCTGTGGCGCCTCCGGCGCACAAGCCCTATGGGATCGAATGGCCAAGGCGATCGAAGCGCAAGGCCTCAACGATATTGGCTTCACGATGGCAGGCTGCCTTGGCTTTTGTAACTCTGGTCCCTTGATGGTCGTCTATCCCGATGGAGTGTGGTATCGCGCGTCAACGCCTGAGGATGTCGACGAAATCGTAAACTCCCACCTCGCGCAAGGCAAACGTGTCGACCGCCTTGTGATGGTGTTAAAGCGAACCTAGAGGGCTCGATTAGCGGCCACTTGCCAAGGCTAGCAAGCATCGACGGCTTGTGCGGCGATGAGCTGGCCGCTCGGAGGTCAGATCGTCTGAGATTGAGCGTAGCCATCACGCCCCGGATTTGAGAACAGAAAGTCATTGACGTTTTCGCGGCGTGCCGCCTTTCTTCTCCGGCCCAATCGGCAAATGGCGGCCTTTGCAACTCGCGTGTTGGGTCGATCTGGTTGTGTACCGTCACCGCTTGCCGCGCGACCCGGAGTTCACAGCGAGAGCGGTGCTGGGCTCCCCGCGTCTCGCGAGATGACGCGTACTTGACGCGTCATCTCGCTCTGTTTGCACTGCGGTGAGGTTAGGGACGCGCTCGATGAGCTCGCCGCGTCCGGTTTGATCAAACGGATCCCCTTTCTGATCCTGTTCTAGCGTCAGAACTTGTAAGTGACGCCGCCGCTGACGAGCCATGGGTCGATGTTGGCGCGACCGGTGACGGCAATCGCATTGTTTACGGTCGCGGAGTACTCCGGCCGCAGCCATAGCTTCTTCACGTCAAAGTTGAGGCCCCAGTGCCGATCAAGCATGTAATCGAAGCCGAATTGGACCGCCGCGCCGAATTGGTTGCTGATGCGCAAATCGGTAACTGCAAGACCGGCGAGCGACGTATTGGCTGCCGATTGGTTGAAGAATGCGGTGTAGTTGATGCCCGCGCCGATATAGGGCTTGAGCGCGCCGAAATCGGTGAAGTGATATTGCAGGGTCAGTGTTGGCGGCAGCAGCCAGGCTTTGCCGATATCGAGGCCAGTGAGCGCGCCATTGCCGCTGATGTGATGGCTAGTTACGCCGAGAATGAGTTCGGCGGCAACGTTTCTCGTGAAGAAATAGGTGATGTCGAGCTCGGGTATGACTTGATCGCTGATCGAAAGCCAAGAACTTGGTGAGGACAGCGAGGGCACCCCGGCGACGCTGACTGAGCTGCCTTCGGTGTCCGGCAAAACGCCAAGCACGCGCAGGCGGATCATCCATGGATTGAAGGGTTCGATCGGGGGCGCTTTATAGTAGATCGGCGCCCGACCCAGATCTGCAGCCTGTACCGGGATGCCGACCAACGAGGTTGCTAGCGCGAGGAGTGACGCCCTCGTCAGAACTGTCCTTGTTCTCATCGAATTCTCCATTCCAAAATCCGCGCGAAGAGCCGCGCGATATCTCTGTCACACACTGGGAAGGGCGGAGGATTTGATGCCGATCAAAATGGAAGCGAGCAGAGCGCAATTATGCCGCTAAGTTGCATAAGGATCACTGCCGCGCAGGGTGGAGATCTGTTCTGATCCTTATTCAATTCAAGAGAGGCGGGTCTGTTCAAGAAGCCGCATCTCGGATTGTTGCTCTGATCCAATCCAGGCCGCGGACATCATGCGCGACAAAGGCGGCACCTTCGCCGCCTCTCACAAGAGCGAGAAGCGCGGCAATCGAGCGCAATATAGACGATGCCCCTTACGGGCAGCCACTCGCGTGGGCCGTCTCAGCGAAGGTCCCGTCGCTTATTGCCCGTAAAGGAAGCCGGAAGTGGGAAACGTCATCCTTCCTTGTTTGATGGACTGGGGGCCGCTCCTTCGTTTCCTCAGGCCTGCGCACAACGCGTGGGGTTTGCTTCGTGCAAACACCCCTCGAGATCATCTTGCGTCTTGCGGCCAAGCAGCGACAGCACGGGCTCATGATCGAGCCCGGCACATCGTGCCCCGTCTACGTCGATCAGCGGTCGTCGTATCAGGAGCGGTTCGCCCACCATCAATGCGAGTGCGCTTGCCGCGTCGATAGTATCGGGATTGATTTCGCCTGACTTGATACGAGCCGCAGCTCGGTTGAACCAGGAGCCGACGGGCATATTGCCGAAGAAGCTACGTAATTCCTCCGCATCCCATGGCTCGTTCAAGATGTGTTGGGCGATCACGTCGTGGCCGGCGGACTTCCGCGCTTGAATCTGACGCGCGTTAGTGGCGCAGCCGGGTTTCTGATAGAAGATGATTGTCGCCACGATATACCTCTGTAGGCGCGCTGAGCTGAACGATTGGCACGGCGCGGCTGCTTCGGCGGCCTGTTCAATTTCTTGCCGATCATCTCCAAAGTCAGCGCACGAAGCGCCGTACCATGTATGCAACCTCGCCGCTGGTGCACCAGGTTTCGGGCCCGACCGGCATATTCACTGTTGTCGAATCGGAGCAAGTTCCGTTCCACACCTGAAGGCATCAGACAGGTCACGCCAAATCGGCTTTTCGCGTTGATGGTTGTGGTCGTTGTTAGTTTTCTGACAGCCGCGCAGATCCTGTTAGATCCAAAACAGGCAGGACCTTGCTCATCAGCCAGTTGGTTTTCAGAAACGTAATCAGAGGCTTAAGGAGCGCAGTCAAGCGTTGGCACGGCGGTTGCTACTGAGCGGCAGCAACACTGAGTGAGGGCTGAGTGCACGCCGACGCGTAAGACGAGCGATGCGCTCCTTCCCTTGAACCCGTGTGCCCCCGTTTCTGAGAGAGAAACAAGCTCGCGCGCAAGAAGCGCAACTTTTGGCAAATCGGTTGATGGAGAACAACATGTCTTCACTGAGACAAATCGCGTTCTACGGGAAGGGCGGCATCGGCAAGTCGACCACTTCGCAGAACACGCTGGCGGCGCTGGCCGAGATGGGTCAAAAAATCCTGATTGTAGGGTGCGACCCGAAAGCGGACTCGACCCGCCTGATTCTGCACGCTAAGGCGCAAGACACGATTTTGAGCCTTGCAGCGAGCGCCGGCAGCGTGGAGGACCTCGAGCTCGAGGACGTGATGAAGGTCGGCTACAAGGATATTCGCTGCGTGGAGTCCGGTGGTCCTGAGCCGGGTGTCGGCTGCGCCGGCCGCGGCGTCATTACCTCGATCAATTTCCTGGAGGAGAACGGCGCCTACGAAAACATTGACTATGTCTCATACGACGTGCTCGGCGACGTCGTTTGCGGTGGCTTTGCGATGCCGATCCGCGAGAACAAGGCGCAGGAAATCTATATCGTGATGTCCGGTGAAATGATGGCGATGTATGCCGCGAACAACATTTCCAAGGGGATCCTGAAATACGCCAACTCTGGCGGCGTGCGGCTGGGCGGTCTGATCTGCAATGAGCGGCAGACCGACAAGGAGCTGGAACTGGCGGAAGCGTTGGCCAAGAAGCTCGGCACTCAGCTGATCTACTTCGTGCCGCGCGACAACGTGGTGCAGCATGCCGAGTTACGGCGCATGACGGTGCTCGAATATGCACCCGATTCCAAGCAGGCCGATCACTATCGCAATCTTGCGACCAAGGTTCACAAAAATGGCGGCAAAGGCATCATCCCGACTCCAATCTCCATGGACGAGCTCGAGGACATGCTGATGGAGCATGGCATTATGAAGCCCGTGGACGAATCCATCGTCGGCAAGACCGCCGCCGAACTCGCGGCCTCGTAAAGGTCGCGAGGCGCGGCCTTGTGAAAGGCGCGACGAATGCCGGTCTCCCTCACCGCCCATCCCGGGAGGCCGGCATTCTGACGATCGAGCCTGATCAAAACCAGGATGCGGCAGCGCAAGCCAGACCATTGTGGAAACTCGCAAAATTATATCCGAAGCGCACTTCCTTCCGCTGATGGCTGATTGTGCCGTTGATGCCAACAGTCAGATGCACAGGGGAATTGCAACCTACCGCCTACTCACCGGTGGGCCTCCTGCAGATGCCGATATTGCCATTGACAGCAATTTCGATCGCCATGTCCTGGCGTCTATCTTGGCGGCTGCCACAATGGATGGTGGCTCCCTTCCCGAGAAGGCCGGCCTGTCCGGCCTTGAACTGGCGGCCTTGCTGGAGCAGTACTTTCCCTCGCTTGAGATCAAGCTGGCGGAGCAGCTCTCGGTTTTTAAGTGCGAAGGGGACGAAGAGATCGCAATGCTGCGCGATCTCTTGCTCAAGCAACGCTCGACGGAACGGGATATCGGCCACTGGCTGGCTGCGATGATAGCGCGGCGCGCCATTGAGCCAGGCCATCTGTGGGAAGCTCTCGGCTTGCGCAATCGCGGCGAACTCTCCCGGCTGCTGAGTCGCCATTTCGCGCCGCTCGCCGCGCGCAATGTCAACAATATGCGCTGGAAGCGCTTCTTCTACCGCATGCTTTGTGAGAATGAAGGCCTCGTGATGTGCACGACACCCGTGTGCAACCAATGTGACGACTTCAACATCTGCTTCGACGAAGAAAGCGGTGAGAGCCGGATGGCCGAGCGCCGGCGCGATTTTCTGTTGCAGTCGGCTCGGCCGGTCGTTGCCGGCGACTGGCCATCTGAACTGCCACAAGGGTCCGCGATCGCACCATCATCGGGGAAAGCCTCGCAGGATTCGGTAAGCCGCGCGGAAGGTTGAGGGCGCGGCTGACGCCGTTTCGAGCGAGTGACCATGTGTCCAAGGCGGCGGCGGGCTTAAGTGCTCCGCAACAATTCTTACATCCTGGCCCGCCGCAACTGCATTAAAGTTCGAACTCGGCGGGGCAGTAGGCAAGGCGTCCGCTTCATAGGCCTGTCGCATTTACGACAATCCATTTGCTGAAGCTTAGGTAGGTCAAACAATGAGGAGCTCTCGCGTGATTGCCGCTAGCACCGCCGCAAAATCGTCTTGGTCCGACCAGGTGCGCGCCAAGCCCACCGTGCTCAACGACACGACATTACGCGACGGCGAGCAGGCACCTGGCGTTGCGTTCACCACAGAGGAAAAGCTAGCGATCGCGCAGGCGCTGGCGCGGGCCGGAGTCACGGAGATCGAGGCCGGAACGCCGGCGATGGGCAACGAGGAGATCGCCGCCATTCGCGCCATTGTCGAAGCAGATCTTCCGCTGACCACCATAGGCTGGTGCCGGATGCGGGAATCGGATGTCGACGCGGCGATCGAAGCAAAGGTGTCCATGATCAATATGTCGATCCCGACCTCCGATGTCCAGATCGCGGCCAAGCTAGGTGGTCATCGCGACCTGGCGCTGGAACGGGTGAAGCGATTGGTAGGCTATGCCTGTGCGCGCGGACTTGAGGTCGCCGTCGGTGGTGAGGACTCCTCCCGCGCCGACATCGATTTTCTCATCAAACTGATGGCAACTGCAAAAGCCGCGGGCGCGCGTCGCTTTCGTATTGCAGATACGCTCAGTGTGCTCGATCCCGACGCAACCTACGTGCTGGTCAGGAATTTGCGTGCGACCACCGATCTCGAACTCGAATTTCACGGTCACGATGATCTCGGACTCGCAACCGCCAACACGCTCTCCGCTATCAAGGCCGGCGTGAGCCACGCCTCAGTGACCGTCATCGGATTGGGCGAGCGGGCCGGAAATGCCCCGCTCGAGGAAATCGCGGTCGCACTCAAGCAGCTCTACGGGCGCGAGACAGGCATCATACTCCCGGAGCTCGAGAACGTCGCCGCGGTGGTAGCAGCCGCGGCCGCACGTGCGATTCCTGTGAACAAGGCCATCGTCGGAGAGCATGTATTTACGCACGAATCCGGCATTCATGTCGACGGCCTTTTGAAGGATCAACGCACCTATCAATCGCTTGATCCCGTTTTGTTTGGCCGCTGCAACCGCTTTGTGATCGGCAAGCATTCCGGACTTGGGGCGATCACCGCGTTACTCGATGAACTGCAGCTCGTCGCCAGCGCCGATGAAGCCAGACAGATTCTGTCGCAAGTCCGCAAATACGCCATTGAGCACAAGCGGCCGGTCGAGCGCGAAACCGTGGCGGCGATCTGGCGCGACGTGTGCGGATGCCTGGCAACCCACCCCGCGTGAAAAGCCGTGTCCAGCAGCGTTTGCGTAAACAGACGCGCCGCAAGGATGGCGTCGATATCGCTGATGGGCCCGGACGGCGTCCAGCTTTCGCACGTCAGGTCCCCTGGCGCGATCTCACCTCCAGATCTTACTTCCCGTTCCGCCATACATGCTGTGATCTCCTACCCAATGGCGAGCCGCCCCGCACTGCCAATCGGCGTCTTCTCGCGCTGAGTTCCGGTCCGGCGACCGTCCTGACTAGCGTCAGCCTCGATCGTGGTCTGGCCATTGATCCCGCCAGCAGTCAACAGGCGCACCCCATCTCATTTACCGTCCAGAGCTAATCCGAAGGAGAATTTTCCATGATCAATTCATCCCCGGCAGCCGGTATCCTCGATCGGCTCAGCAAGGCCTCATCGGCGGAGGATTTTTTTTCGCTACTTGGCGTCGATTACGACCCTAAAATCGTGAATGTCGCGCGCCTTCACATCTTAAAGCGCATGGGACAATACTTTGCAAAAGAGCAATTTGCAGGTGCCGCAGAGCCGGAAATCAGAGCTCGGTGCAAGGCGATGCTGGAGCGGGCCTATGCCGATTTCGTGGCATCGTCACCGATCGACCAGCGAGTGTTCAAGGTTTTGAAGGAGGCGGCCGCAGACCCTAAGAAGGCGGCGGCCTTTGTCCCATTGAGCGAGCTGAAGTGATCTAGCGTTCCACTGCAAGGTGTGCCCGACGGGCACCGTGGCAACCCGATGTGCGGCCTTTCGTCCTTATCCGGGTCAACTCTCTGCAGCTATCACCCGAGCGGCGGCTGTCGTATTCCCGACCCATGTCTGGACTGGTCGTGTCCACGGTACCAGCGGATATTTCAAGTGTCTGCCAAACCATTACTTTCGACTGACTTTCAGTGTTTTTTGCAACTGGTACGACACTTGCTGTTGTCCTGCCGATCCGATCATCGATGCCGACAGATGGTAGTCGTCCGAGATGAGATCGAAGGAAGACTTATGATGCTGCTTTTAGTGCCTGCCGAGCCCTGCGCCATCATCTCGTGGCCTACGATCGCGCCAGGTCCGTTCGAAACGGTCGTTGACACGATCAAGGCTCCGTATGGACGGTGAGATGGTGGTCAATGGATAAGTCGCCCGTTCGCGCTACACCTGGAGAGGGTATGCCCAGCGTCGTCCGGATCAAGTCGGCCCCGGATTCCGCTCAGATTTGTATCCATCTCATGGCGGATAGCAACATGCGTCAGGAAGAGGGCCAACGTCGGCCCATACGGGCTGTCCGCGCTGGAGGCTCGGCATGGATCGCGTGACAGGTGCGTTGCCAGGATCGCGCTCGTCGTCACAGTCAATGTGGAGCTGGTGGGCCGAAAGTGAGGCGCAGGTTTTGCGCAGCGAACGGACTCGCCAACTCAGGCATGGAAGCGACCGGTCACAACCACCGCGGCGCCCTGGCCGCTGCGGTGGCGCTCGTCGAACCTGGCGCGCAAGCGTCCAGTGTGGAAGACCGCTCCAAATCCGGCCGGACCGGTACGTCTATCGCGACGACGCCTCTTGTTGTGCGGCCGGTCGGACCAAGCAGACGGGGCAGAGCAGCCGGCCCCTCGCTGACCAAAAGTGATCTTCAGTTATCGAAGCTAAAAAGCAAACCTGTGGCGCGGGCGCGCCTATCTTTGAGGGGAATTTAGAGTATGAGCAATGTCACAAGAACGGCCATGCCGGCGGCGGCCGGTCGCGCAGGGGCCAAAAAAGAACTGCCGGAGCACTTTAAGGCCTACAAGCACGTCTGGGTCTTCGTTGAGCTGGAGCGCGGCCGGGTGCATCCGGTCTCCTGGGAGCTCATGGGGGCGGGCCGCAGGCTGGCCGACAGGCTAAAAGTGAATCTTGCCGCTGTCGTTATCGGTCCGGAGGGGCAGCACACACGTAACGCCGCGCTTGACGCATTTTGCTATGGCGCCGATATGGCCTATCTCGTGAGCGACAATGTTTTGTCGGATTACCGCAACGAATCCTACACCAAAGCGCTAACCGAACTCGTCAACACCTACAAGCCCGAGATCCTACTGTTGGGGGCGACGACGCTCGGTCGCGATCTCGCAGGTTCCGTGGCGACGACTCTGTCGACGGGGCTCACAGCCGACTGCACCGCGTTGGACGTCGACGCCGATGGTTCGCTGGCGGCGACACGTCCGACCTTTGGCGGCTCGCTGCTCTGCACGATTTATACCTTGAATTATCGTCCGCAGATGGCAACCGTCCGCCCGCGGGTCATGCCGATGCCTGAGCGCGTCGTACGCGATGCCGCTCGTATCATCGTCCATCCGCTCGGTCTTGTGGAAGATGACATTGTCACAAAGGTATTGTCGTTCCTACCCGACCGCGATGCAGAAACCTCCAATCTGGCCTATGCCGATGTCGTGGTTGCGGGCGGCCTGGGACTGGGATCGCCTGAGAACTTTCGGTTGGTGCGCGAGCTCGCAACTCTGCTTGGCGCTGAATATGGCTGCTCGCGTCCTCTCGTGCAAAAAGGGTGGGTTACGTCTGACCGGCAAATCGGCCAGACGGGCAAAACCATCCGGCCGAAGCTCTATATTGCCGCCGGCATTTCCGGCGCGATCCAGCACCGGGTTGGCGTGGAGGGTGCGGATCTGATCGTCGCCGTCAATACTGACAAGAACGCTCCGATCTTTGACTTCGCCCATCTCGCGATCGTCAGTGACGCCATTCAATTGCTACCGGCGCTGACGGCCGCATTTCGCGCTCGGCTTTTGCCGAATTCGCGCGCCCGGATCGCTGTCTAGAAGGAGATGATAATGATTGGAGAGAGATTCGATGCGATCGTGGTCGGAGCCGGTATGGCCGGCAACGCGGCGGCATTGACCATGGCCAAACGCGGCATGAAGGTGCTGCAGCTCGAGCGCGGCGAATATCCCGGATCGAAGAATGTGCAGGGCGCCATCCTCTATGCCGACATGATGGAAAAGCTGGTCCCCGAGTTTCGAGAGGAGGCGCCGCTCGAACGTCACCTGATTGAGCAGCGGTTCTGGATGATGGACGATCGCTCCCATGTTGGCATGCATTACCGTTCAGACGACTTCAACGAGGAACGGCCGAACCGGTACACGATTATACGCGCCCAGTTTGACAAATGGTTCTCTTCCAAGGTGCGAGAGGCTGGCGCGACCTTGCTGTGCGAGACGACCGTCACCGAGCTCGTACGGGACGAGCGTGAAAGGATCGTCGGTGTTCGTACAGATCGTCGAGACGGCGAAATACATGCCGATGTCGTCGTGCTGGCCGAGGGGGTCAATGGCCTGCTCGGGACGCGCGCGGGCCTACGCGCGCGGCCGAGACCCGACAACGTTGCGCTCGCGGTGAAAGAGATGCACTTCCTGCCCCGCGAGACTATCGAGGCCCGCTTCAATCTCAGGGGCGATGAAGGCGTCGTGATCGAGGCGGCCGGTACCATTTCCCGCGGCATGACCGGAATGGGTTTCATCTATGCCAACAAAGAGTGCATTTCGCTCGGCATCGGTTGTCTCGTCGCCGACTTCCAGCGCACGAGCCAGACGCCCTACGGCCTGCTCGATCAATTCAAGAGTCATCCTTCCGTGGCGCCCCTGATAGCAGGGTCCGAAGTCAAGGAGTATTCGGCCCATCTCATTCCTGAAGGCGGGTACAAGTCGATCCCGCAGCTTTATGGGGAAGGCTGGGTCGTAGTGGGCGATGCGGCCCAACTCAACAATGCAGTTCATCGTGAGGGTTCCAATCTCGCGATGACTTCCGGCCGCATCGCCGCCGAAGCGATAGGTCTGGTGAAATCGCGCGGCGAGCCGATGAGTGCAGCAAATCTATCGGCCTACAAGAAGATGCTAGACGATTCCTTCGTCATCAAAGATCTGAAGAAGTACAAGGATTTGCCGCCCCTAATGCATACCCAGTCACAAAATTTCTTTCTCACCTATCCGCAGCTAATCTCCAAGGCGATGCAAAACTTTGTGCGCGTCGATGGTACGCCCAAGGCTGAGAAGGAGAAGGCGACCCTGAAATCCTTTGTCAGGGCGCGGTCGTGGACAGGTCTGTTCGGTGATGCATGTCGTTTTGCCCGGGCCTGGCGCTGACCGCGACAGTGTGAAGCCCAACGATGGAAGGTCAAACCATGAATGTCGAATCCCCAGTGCGCGTCGAAGACAAGCTGTATTACAACCGCTATCTTGTCGACATCGGTCACCCTCACGTCAAGGTCCGTGCGCACACGACACCATCGCCGCAGCTACTTGCACTTTTGAAAGCCTGCCCCGCGCGATGCTACGAGCTCAACGACGATGGCAAAGTCGAGATAACAGTTGACGGCTGCATCGAGTGCGGTACCTGCCGCGTCATCGCCGAGCCCACCGGCGATATCGAATGGAGCCATCCGCGCGGCGGATACGGGGTACAGTTCAAGTTTGGGTGATGGTGAAACAGGGGGCCGTGGTGCGACTGAGTTAGGCGATAGGGTCACACCGCATCAGTGGCGCAGTCCGCGTCACTTGCGCGGCGGCTGGAATTCGAGCAAGACACTCTTCGTGGGGACGCTGCACAAGCCATGGCGTGCAGATGTGCCGCTCGTTCGGGAGCCGCGAAGGACTGGTTGTGGCGTTACTGAGTGGCGCCACAACGCAATCGATCGGATGGCAGAGGAAGGATCAGCCCCTCGCCTGAGAGGGGTTGGGCCTAGCGGCCTCGATTGCGATCGCCACTGACTGCATGATCGCGGCAAAGCGCACGGCGGTCTGGATCGCTTCGGAATTGACGCCCGCGGCTCTCAGTGTCTTCTCATGGGCATCGATGCAGGCACCGCAGCCGTTTATGGCGGAGACCGCAAGCGACCACAGCTCGAAATCGGACTTGTCCACGCCGGGATTTCCGATCACGTTCATACGCAGCCGTGGCGGCATCGCTTTGTATTCCGGGTTGGAAACAAGGTGAGCGAAGCGGTAGTAAACGTTGTTCATTGCCATCAGGCTGGCTGCGGCTTTCGCTGCGGCGATCGCCACAGACGTCATCACGGCCGACGCAGCCGATTCCATCGCGGCAATCAGGGCTGCATTGCGGGTGGCAATCGCGCTCGCCACCAGCAGCCCGTATTTTCGTTGCGGCGAAAGCGTCTCATCGGCCACCAAGGAGGTCAAGTTAAGCCTGACATCCTTCGCGAAGTCGGGAATCCTGTCGCTTATTTGTTCGATCGACGACATGCCTCAAGCAACCTTCAAGGTTTCGCCGCCGATTTCGCGGTTGCAGGGACAGAGCTCGTCGGTTTGCAGCGCGTCCAGAACGCGGAGCGTGTCCTTAGGACTGCGCCCGACACTGAGGTTGGTCGCATAGACGTGCTGGATCGTGTTTTGGGGGTCAACAATAAAGGTGTAACGATAGGCAACCCCTTCGGGAGAACGCACCCCAAGACCATCGACGAGCGTTCCCTTTGTGTCGGCAAACTGCCATATGGGTAGATTGTGCAGATCGACATGTGAGCGCCGCCAAGCGAGCTTGCAGAACTCGTTGTCAGTCGAACCACCCAGTACAACCGCATCGCGGTCGGCGAAATCCTTGGAAAGCCTGGCAAACTCAGCTATCTCTGTTGGGCAGACGAAGGTAAAATCCTTCGGGTAGAAGAAGATGATCTTCCATTTTTCTGGAAAACTCGATTCGGTCAGCGTCTCGAATGCACTCTGTCCTTCTTCTTCCTGCGCTTGAAAACACGGCTTCACCCCTGTGATTTCGAACGGCGGCAACTGACTTCCAATTCCGAGCATGCTGTCCTCACAAATTTGCTTTGAGTAGATCGTGACCTCACTGTTTAAGCAAACTATATGCCATCCGTTCTCAGGAGTGGAGTCCAGCGGCTTTGGTACAGGCATGTCTTCGCGCGCTTGAAGCGTCGATCAGCGCTAAGTTCAGAAAAATCTGTAGCCAAGCGCTTCCTTGCAAAGCTTCAAGTGGTTGACAGTCGTAGGCAGCGCATACAGAAATAATGAGAACAGCCTTGCTTTGCGCGGCCGCCTGAGATGTTCGCCTGCAGCGTCTGGTCAAAGCTCGTTCTGCGTCGTTCAGAGCAAACTGCCTCATTTCGCAATGCGCCGAATGAGTCGACTGCCGGCCTGCCAAGATCTAATGAAAATACTGAACCTGACGAAGCCGCGAGGTTTTGTGGAACCAACAAGAGCGGCTGTATCGCCGCGACAACAGATTGCGCTCATAAGGCCGCAGATTCCCGCCGTTGCCAAACAAGATGCGAGTAATCATCGGCTGCGGCGCCTAGCGCATTAAGGCGCTTGAAGCGGCGGCAGATCACCAAGCTCGAGGATTTGCCGGATCCTGAAACGCTTGAAAGCCAACCAGGCCCGCCGTCGGCGGCGATTGGGGCTTGAACTCAACGTAGCGTCAGGTTGTGCAGTCTGGATCATACATGCGGCGATCACTCTGAAGCTTCTTGATCACGAGACCTCAAGGTCTCAAGATCTTAGGTGCATTGGGTATGTGGCTGTGCAGGCACGACCGGCTTGTCGTGGATGTGAGGGAATCGGCGTAATTGAATGCGAAGCAGAATTTTCAATCGCAAGTATCAAATCCCGGTAGGTCTTCGAACGGCAATCGATCAGCCCAAGTTCGACCCCGATGTGCCGCATGCGATCTTGCCCGGGAGCAGTACGCGTTGCGCTTCGGATGAGGCAAGTTCCGCCTGAGGCGAGTTCCCCCGAGGCTTCAGCCGCCCGGTCGCATGAAAATATCCACCGTACGGACATTGGTGGTTCGATGCGGATGCCGCCTAGGTCCAACCTGCGGGACAACTCCTTCAGCAGTACGCGTTATAGTGTCGATGTTCCGCACGCTCACCTTGGCTCGACCGCAAACGCTTATCGGAACGCCGCGGCTATACTATCGTCATCGCGCCGACAACACGGCCCGTAAGGCCGGCAATATCTCCGAGTGGATCACGCGGTTCGGCGCCGTCTACGACTTCATGATCGTGCTCGACGCCGACAGTCTCATGAGCGGGCAGACCATCGTCCGATTGGTCCATGCCATCGAGACCAATCCCACCGCCGGCCTCGTCCAGACTCTTCCCATGGTCGTCAATGCGCGAAGTCTCTTCAGCCGCGTCCAGCAGTTCGCGGGCCGGCTGTACGGGCCGATGATCGCCGCCGGCGTCGCCTGGTGGCACGGCTCCGAAGGCAATTACTGGGGCCACAACGCGATCATTCGGGTGAAGGCGTTCGCCGAAGCGGCGGCGCTGCCGCAGCTGCGCGGGCGCAAGCCGCTCGGCGGGCACATCCTCAGCCACGATTTCGCCGAGGCTGCGCTGATGCGGCGGGCCGGGTGGGGCATCTACATGCTGCCGACGCTCGGCGGAAGCTACGAAGAGGTGCCGCCTTCACTGCTCGACTTCGCGGCGCGCGACCGGCGCTGGTGTCAGGGCAATCTTCAGCATCTCGCCGTGGTCCCTGCGCGAGGGCTCCACTGGGTCTCGCGGCTGCATTTTATGGTGGGCATCGGGGCATATCTGACGGCGCCGCTGTGGCTGCTCTTCCTGCTACTAGGGATGCTGATCTCGCTGCAGGCCCGCTTTGTGCGGCCGGAGTATTTTCCCAAGGGTTTCTCGCTGTTTCCGACCTGGCCGGCCCAGGATCCCGTGCTCGCCATCTGGGTGTTCGTCGCCACCATGGGGCTGCTGCTGTTGCCAAAGCTGCTCAGCCTGGTCCTCGTCTGGATGCGGCGCTCGGAGCGGCGTGAATTTGGCGGCGCGTTGCGTGCTTCGGCCGGAGTTATCGCAGAGATCATCGTATCCGCGCTGATGGCGCCGGTGATGATGATCTTTCAGTCGATCGCGGTCGTCGAGATTCTGGCCGGCCGCGATTCCGGCTGGCAGACGCAAAGGCGCGACGACGGCACCGTGGAGCGCCGCGAGCTCTATCGGAAATACGGCTTTCCAACCCTGTGCGGCGTTGCGATGGCGGCAAGCGCCTACGCCGTTTCGCGCCCCTTCTGCTCTGGATGTCGCCGGTCATCGTCGGGCTGCTGTTCGCCGTTCCCATAGGCGCGCTGACCGCCATGCCCGTCTCCGGAAGATTGTTTGTCACTCCCGAAGAACGAGAGCCGCCCTCCGTCCTGCGGCGAGCGAACGAACTAAACGCGTCGGCGGACCCAGGGGGCAGCCCCGCCTTGGTGGAGCTGCGCCAAGACGCCGCGCTCCTGGCCTTCCACCTCGCGCAACTGCCGCCTCCTCGCCCCACCAGACCCGACACGGTCGACGCCATCTGGCGGTCGGCCGTGCCAAGGTCGATGCCAGCGAGACTTTCGAGGAGGCCGCAGATCATCTATCCTCGCGGGAGATCTTCTCGATCTTGAACGACGGCTCAGCCCTCTCGACCGTATTGCAGAAGCCATGAACGCGCACCGAGTGCTTGGCGGACCTCGCTCGGACTCGAACCAGTCCTTGACCCGAGACAACTCCCGTGCGCTGCGCGCAACGGCGCTCTCGCCTCTGAGGGGGCGTACTGACATTGCTCGTGACCGATTCACCCTCAGCCAGTTGCGCGACGTCAGTTTTTGCCAGGTAGTGCTAGCTAGATCTCCCATCTTTGTATTTGTCGTGGAGCTTCACTAACTGGTAAAGCACCAACCCGCATATTCCGAAAAAGGCTGCTAAGAATTCTACGACGTGCAATGTCGCCGGCTCGAGGGTCCCTAGGGGGTCGTCGCATCGACAATTGTCCACTTTCATTGGAGGTATTAATGCCGTCCTCGCTTTGTGGCGTTCTAGCGCTCCAGGCAGAGGCTCTGCGACGTCGCGGGCTAGCAGAATTGGGGTCGCTGCCGCGGATGTCTCGGAGGCGGCGGATGGCAGCGCAAAAGTCGCGGCGGATGCAGGTGCCGCTGCAGAGAGCGAAACGATGGTCGAGGCCAGGAGCAAGATGAGTTTGCTCTTGCAAGCGACATATTTTGATTCATAGCCGTAGAACATTGCTCGTGCCAGACCCGATGTACTCTCAGCGCGCCGGTTCTTCTTGCATGCTTGAGCCAGCCGCGAGATGGTAGCAAAGATCGTTCCAGCTTTGGCACGGGCACTCATCAACATGCACCCACAGCCTGATTGATGCGATGCGAGTTGGATGAAGGCCGGGTAGTTGGCGGTGAGTTTGTCTTCGCGTGTCACGCGCCGGTATGCTCGACGTTGTTGAGGAAGCGCTCGACGGAATTCCGGGTCAAATAGAGATGCGGGCGAAGATTGATTGGATCTCAGCGATTGCAGCGCGGCGGAATGTTGGCCGATGCGCCTTCTTCCGGTCCGCATCATAACCTCGGCCGTCCAGGAGCATTGCTCCTGACTTTAGGTGAGATACAAGTCTTTCGGCGAGTCATTCGCCTCACGCGAACGTGCTTGTGACCAAATCGTCGGCGTTACTTCATCATCGCTTCGACCTCTGCACGAAAAGCTTGGCGCGAGGTATCTCGTGAATAGAACATATGGCCGCCCGGATAGACTACAAGCTTGAGGCGCGGCGCCGAGGCAAACGGCGGCAACTGATCCAGCACGATCTGCGATGCGAAATAGGGGGTGACGAGGTCAAACAGGCCGTGTGCGACGAGCAATTTCATCTTCCGATCCGTTGCCAGAATCTGGCGCAGCTGTGAAAGGGACTCTGGAGAGCCGCGACCGAAATCCCAAGCCCGCCCAACCGCGCCGTTGCGCAGCTCGTAAGACCCGTCCGGCCGCCAATTAAGCTTGCGCGTAAGCAGATCGACAGTGGCGCTGGTCAGAGGCGCCAATAGCGTATCGCTGGAGGGATCACCGGAAAGTGGGAAATCGGAGTCCGGATACGGATTGAGGCCACGCACCGAGGCGTCATAATTGCCAATTAACTTACCGTTTTTACGCTCGAGTTCACGGCGGAACTCCGGGAGGCCGAAGCGGCCCGCCAGCCTACGACTGACCTTCTGGTCGATGCCGGTCAGCGCTGCAGCCTTGTCGGCCAGGCGCGTGGTCGCTTCATTGTCCGCCTGGCCTTTCATGAGATCGACCAGAAACTCGCCGCGTGCATAGGCTTCCACGTCGGCAAGATCAGATCGCTTTACCGGACCCTCGGCTTCGCGCAGGGTCGCGACATAGCTTGGCAGGGTTGCGACGTATCGCAGCAGGCTCGTGCTGGTAAACTGACTGTAGTCGAACAGTGGCGAGACCATAATCAGTCCCTTGATGCCTATGCCCTGCTGCATCTGCAACTGCTGGACAACCTTTGGCCCGCGAATCCCGCCATAGCTTTCACCCACGATGTATTTCGGCGACAACAGCCGGTCATGCATTTCGAGCCAGCGGCGGACCACCAGCGCGAGCGCGTTGACGTCGCCGTCAACGGAATAGAGCTGCTTGCGCGCATCATCGCCGGTTCCGACGAAGCGGCTATAGCCGGTGCCTACGGGGTCAAGAAACACGAGATCGGTGAAATCAAGCCAAGTTTCCGCGTTTGGCCGCGCCTCCGGAAAGGTCGATGGCGTGACCTCGTCCGCATTGATCGGCAACCGCCACGGTCCGGCATTACCGAGGTGCAGCCAGGCCGATGATGAGCCAGGTCCGCCATTGAAGAAGAATGTTACGGGGCGCGAGCCGCGGTCGGCTCCGTCAAGCTGATAGGCAGTATAGGCGATGTCGGCCTGGGGCTCGCCCTTGTCGTCGAATAGGCGGATGGAGCCGGCGGTCGCGACGAAAGAAAGCGTCCGCCCGGGGAGCTCAAGCGTTTGCGCGGTGCTGGAGTCCGGCGGCAGGCGATGCTGCTCGGCCGGCGATCGCATACTCGGCGTTTGCCCAGCGCCAGCCTTCTGGCCGGGCGGCGTAGTGACCTGAACAGGCGCCGAATCGGCGGCTAGAGCGCTCTCCATTCCCCCGCAGGCAAACAGGATCAGCGCAAGAGAGGTGTGGCGCAGCGCGGTCAAATGCATCGAGTTTCTCCTGTCCCGGCGCGCACCCTGCGCGCGGAACCCATCTGTCAGAGCAATTCTGATCGCTAACTCATTTGGGGGTACAACAAACCTACTAGAGCCAGTAGTCGTCATCATCACCGCGTGCGCGCACAAAGGGGGAATTCCCTCCGTGCATACAAATCTAACCGGGTGGACCCCCAACTCGCCGACGAGCATGCGGTGTTATCGATGCGTGCTTCTGCCGGCTCAAGGAGGTTTCAGCGCGTTACAACCGGCTACGACAAGATTGCGAGAAATCTCCTGGCCGTCGTTTACCTTGCCGCCATCGTCAGAGTGAGTATTGGATCCTTGGCCTGACTCCTAGTTCAGCTTCGCTAAGAACCAATGGATCGCCTCAGCCCCTTGTTCTGGCTGCTGGCAACTAATGACCTATCTCTTCCGAAATAGTGAATTCTGTGCCGGCGCGCTCGGCACAGGGGCGCGCGAGCGCCTCCTCGCCGCAGAAAGATGGTCTTCTGTTGCGATCCAGCGCTTGGCTAGGTGTGGCGGCTCCCCCTCGCAAGCCCATCCCGAGATCACGATCGGTTGCGCGGCTGATGTGTACATGCGCCGGGATTGCCTTGCCCATCTCGTCTTGCGAACCAGCAGAGACCCTCGGCGCGATTGCCGTGATTATACCCAAGCTCTCATACCACTGGGCTAGCAACTGAGATGTCCACTGCAAGCGCATGATTTGTCCCCCACTCCAGTTATGCCGCACGAGATCAATCGGTTGCGTCAAGTTTCCGAGTTTGCTCCAAACCGGTAGCGATAAGCATCAACAGAACAGTTAAGTCGAGCGGGCCAGCTGCCCCAAATCTGGAAGGAAGAGCCAAACAATTTTCCTGGTCGCTCAGATGGGGCACCAGATCTCCCCAGATCGCCTCGATTTTGGACGACGCCACCGATGCGTACGCGTTGCTGCGCGAGATCCTAAGCAAAATCGGCCCGTAGCCTACGGTTACGGCGGTCGACAATTGCCCCACGGTATTCGAATCTCATCCATTCATAGTATCGATTCTCGAACGGGATCTGTTGATGTGGTTCTCGTATGAGGCACAGCTATCGAACGTTCTCATGCCAATTTGGCAAACGCTGCAAGAGCGGCTGGGCAGCCCCGAGTGGAACAGCGCGCGTGATTTCCGCCAATACGTCCGCTCCATCGCTGAGCCGCAGTGCATCAAAGGAGCGACGCGCGATGCGGGCCAAAAGCGGCACGCCAGAATTGCAAGCTCCCAGAGACAGAACCAAGGTGACCTCAGCCTCGTCGAACGGCAGAGAGGCTTTGATGCGTGCCGGAAATACATTAAGGATAGAGCTTGTACGCTGGGGCTTGCACGCAATGCTGACGTCGCCGGCTGCGATCCGGAGCCGCAGTCTCGTGCCGGGTCTCAGCGGCGCTCCAGGTATCAGAAGCCGCTCTCCCTTGAGGCGGAGCTTGAGCAGGCCATAGCGTCCGTCATAGCCGCCGACCAGGGTATCAAGACAGACTGCCGCTTCGTCCCGCCAGCCAAGCTCCGGAGCGCTCTGAACGACATTGAGCGGTCCGGCTGCAGTCACGGCGCCATCTTTCATCATGACAAGATGATCGGCAAAATGCTCAATATCAGCCATGTCATGACTAACGTATATCATCGCCAATGGGAGCTTGTCCCGCATGCGCACGAGAAATGGCATGATCTCGCATTTGGCGGAGCGATCGAGCACAATGAGCGGATCGTCCAGCAAAAGCAGTCGAGGCTGGCTTAACAACGCTCTGCCAAGGGCAAGTCGTTGTCGCTCGGCCATAGAAAGATGTGACGGCAAACGCTCGAGCAGCGGCGCCAAGGCGAGTAATTCGACCACACCATCAAAATCGATCAGTGCCGATGTCGATTTTGACGTGTTGTAGAGAAGGGTGCGCCGTACAGACCAGCCAGAAAAATGGGTAGGTAGCTGGAATACGTATGCGACGGGACGCAGATGAGGCGGTCGAAAGGTTGTCTTATCCTGCCAAATCTCTCCATCGATCGCACAGAACCCGTCGGGCAGACGCTGCACGCCAGCTATGCAGCGCGCGAGCGTGGTCTTGCCGCACCCGGGCGGACCAAAGATCGCTGTAACGCCTTTGGCTGGTAAGCTGAATTGCGCATCCAGCGGAATGTTCGCGAGAGAGCCGTTGAAGTAGACCTCAATATAGCCTGCTTTTGCTTCTCTCATGAACCTGTGCCTGTGCTGTATCTTTCCATCAAGCCGCGAACACAAATCGCAAATGGAGATGATGGCTGTGCCGTTGACCATTGACTCCGTCGCTCCAGAACAACCCCTCTGCTAGGAAGGGCATAGGTGCGGCGACGAACTGCAGAGCGATGTTAAGACCAGAGGCTTGTTGCATCCTCGCGCGGTGAGGATCGAGACAGTCGGTGGCGTCGCGTGCGCTTGCCAACGAGAAGCAAAGCCCCTTTCCGGCAGGCCAGGCTGTCAGCTCGCTTCGGCTCGCCAAGGGCTTCTGCTGAATGTCCAAATAACGCGCCTTGAGACTTGACGGCACGCAGGTCGGCTCACGCCAGAGTTGAATGCTGGCCTCGGGGCCGGGAATCCCTATCAAGGATCCCGTAGCTTTAGTAGCTGATTTGAAGTTTCCGCCGCGCGCGATAGTGATGGCGTGTGCATTCTCGTGTCCGAGGAGCGTCAAAGCCAGGTCGATCAGAATGTATCGGATAAGCCACATTGGAACTCCGGTCCTGCCGCCACCACTTTCTTCGCAGCAATTTGTTGTTCCTTGCCAGCAATTCGCGTGCCGCTTCTAGCGGCAAGGGGTGGCCTTGTATCGGTCTCCACCGGACCTCTTAAATCGCCGCATCTCATTGTAGGGCTTTGGACGCTCGCGTCACCAACCGCACATGCAGGAGCTAGGAGATGAAGCTGAGGATGAACCATCGCCTCTTGCATTTGAGATGTGCTTTGGCGAACACGCGGCCGTAAAACTCGTCAATGATGCACAAGTCCATGCGCCGATTTGGCACACCTTCCGATGTGCGCGCGGGAGAAGGTCGGCTGCCGGGCGCTTGGAAAAAGGACTGATCTGAAATGAAATGCGGTGCCCGCGAACTACGGGAAAGAATCTTCCTCGCAGCAGCGGCTACGCCGCGCATTTCAGCGCGCAGAGTCGTTGCAATGCCAGGTGACCCAGGATTGAGCTGCCAAAGATGGACAATTTGACTGGCCCCCTCAGGAATTCTTGCGTCAGCGACCAACGGGTTGGGGCTCGAGGCTCGCAAGGTGGGCCCACTGAATGCTCCAGCTTGGATCGCAACATCGCCTGATTTCGTTGCGGCAGCGCTATCTCCCTCCTAATCACAACGTAGCGTGTCGCTATCGTGAAGGCCTATTGTCTAAGGAGGGCCTCGGGATTGCAATGGTCCGGGTGGGCAGTACAGGGTAATCGATCTTTGGCAGCTGCCCGGTGAGCGAATTCAGAAAGGCGACAACCTCGTCAGCTTCTTCATCGCTGAGCTTTGCACCAAGCTGAACCGCACTCATTACGCCAACCGCTTGCTTAAGACTCCAAACCTGACCAGAATGGAAGTAGGGGGGCGCAATGCGACGTTGCGCAACGGCGCCGAGCGGAAAACATACTCATCGCCGAGATCCTTGGTGACGGAAAAACGACCCTTGTCTTCCCTCGGAGCAGGCTTTCGGCTGGCCTTTGATCATGCCGAACGGGAAGTAATCCTGTCCACCGACGTTGATCCCGTTGTGGCAAGAGGAGCATCCCTTTTCGATGAATAGTTTCAGCTCGGCTTTCTGCTGATCAGTGAGAGCATATCCGTCGTCATCGAGGTACTGATCGAGGGGGCGGCAGGAGTAGTCAAGGTCGCCTCGAAAGCCTCGATGGCCTTCGAGATTTTCAAACGTCACGGGCGCCGCATCATTGGGAAAAGCCTTACTGAACATAACGATAATCAGTCATTGAATTCAATGTGCTGAGCACGCGTTCGGGCGTCGCATTCGACCCTGGACTGGACAGGGCCTGCGGCCTGCGCCTTAAGATCGGCCGCGCGCCCATCCCAGAACTGCGCCACGTTGAAGACCGCGTTATAGACTGTTGGCGCACGACGCGACCCCAGCTGCCAGCGAGACCAATCGACATTGGGCCGGCATCTACCCCGCCAGTCCCAAGGTTATGGCACGTGTTGCAGCTAATAACCCCGCTCGCCGATAGCCTCGGACGAAAAACAAGGATTTGCCAAGTGTGACCTTTTCATGGGTGATAGGATTGTCCTTCACCGCAGGAACGATTGAGGGAATCGGCTTGAAAATCAGCTTGGCGGCGCTCATCTAATCCTCATTGGCGCCTGCTGCTCGCAAAATCAGAATGGCTGCGGCCACAACACTTAACCTGCCGGCCAAGGAAAGCTCGCGTACCGCTAATTTCCTCATGTGAAGGCTCGCTTTTGTCCTAGATCGTGGAATCGCGAACGTAACGCGCGGTCCGCGCCCGTCCGCAGAAAGACGTCGACCACGCATGGTGTCTTCCGGGTTCCGGCTAGGCTGCACCCAGGCTGACGCGCTGTCGGTGTTTGTAGCAATCGGCATGCCAGCGGCTCGAGGCCGCTGAGCTGGTTTTGAGCAATTGCCCACCGTGAATAGCAGCAGCCGGCTTGAGGCTGTGGTATCGACCGTAGGTGACAGTTACGACGATCACCATGCAGCCATGGTACCTTGGCCTGTCGGTCCAAACCTCTGTACTTCTCAAAGCCCATCGTACGAAACTCTTCTCTGCAGGTCAGCTGGTTGGAGCCGCGAACAAGCGAGCTGCGTCCACCCAGCTTGTCGCTGATCGTCTCGATGCGTGCCCTTGACGCCCTCAACCCAACACCAGGCAGAGCGTCATCGACCAACATCGGGGACGTTCGTCCCGAGGGCAGTCGGTCAGGCGTCCCGTTGTCGGGAGTTCGTCCTACTGCCCCTAATGTGGGTATGCTGCCCGTCTCACACATTTGACGACCCTCAAAGTGCTTGAATCGATCGTGGCGTCAGGTTGTAGCATTGCGAAGCAAAGCGCCGTATTGGGAGCCAGCATCGACACACAAGCGGTAAACGGCAGATCTCTGCTGTATCTCGGTCTTTGCATCAGCGTGCTGCGCGTGGCGCGACGATGATTCGCGAGCCCGCAATCATGGCGTCGGCCCGCAACAGCGAGACAGAGGCGGCCCAATCCGGTAAACAGGTTATGCTCGCGCGGCCGAGAACAATAGTGATGGATATGCGGCTTAAGAGAGGTTTGGTGAATCAAGAGCGACGAATGGGCTGGACTTGCAATGCGCGTCGCTGTGCAGCCGCCCTCGCCGGGATCGCGATCGCAGCGACCTGGTGCACAGGACACGCTCGCGCGCGAGATCGGCGGACCGAGCAAGTCTTGATGTCGTGCAGATCAGACGTGATCCGCTTCTGTGACCGCTTTACAGGGCGTAGCGAAGTGGACGTAGCGATGTTTTGTCTTAGGGACAATTTCAAAAACTTGCGCGGCGAATGCCGCCGCATGGTGCCAACCGCCGCGGAGAGAAACGACGGACCGAGACGACGTCTCAACAGGCTTCCGGTCGTCCTTCAACGAGAGTGAGGCGTCCGAGCGGCAGTTGCAAAAATGGAGCGGCAGTGAGGTATTCAGGCTGTCGGGCGCCGGAGTTTGGCCCGCTTGGTGGCCGAAAGTCGAGCGGGCTGGAAACTTCAGCCTGCCGAGCCGCAGTTCATCTATCAGGGCGGCTGAGCACGGTGAATCGATTGGCCTCGATCAGCCATCGATAGTGCGCCCATACGTGCTACGAGGTTGTAATGCGCTCTGAACCTCGATTTCGTGCTGCAGCAGTTGCGCTTTTTTCAGCGCTGCAGCCATCCGCCCACTTTAAGGCCGTCGTGAGATTGCCATCGGCCCCGCTGTAACCGGTCGAGAGGACAATCTGCGTAAACTGTGGTGGGTACAGCCGGACATCTGCAGGAATCCGTTCTGCGCATCAATCTACGGCGTTGTGGTCGGCAACCAAGTATTTTCCGGCAGATGGCCCAAATCGGCTATAACTTGCAAACGATCGGCGAAATGTGAGCATTGGAGGTTTGTTCGATCGCGTCTTCCTCAGATTTCTCAGCTGGGGATCAGTTTCGTTTCGACTGCCCGGCTCAAGGTACAGATAGATCGAGGAAACGTTTTTGTTAGCCCCCCATCGACTTCCCGAAGGAACCGCTTGATGCCATTGCGGCGTTCTCGACGGGCGCTTCAGGCGAGTCGCTTCGCCCGATCGTGGTGCTCTTGGCCGAATACACTTTAGGGCTCAAGGTCAAAGGAAACGCCGTCGACAAGAGCCGTTCAAAGGCAGAAAGCTGTTCAAGCAGACGCTTCTCAACGGCCTTGCGCTCCGCCCCAGGTAGGTCCCTTTTAAGGAATCGACGGCAGCGCCAGATTTCGTTCCGCAGCCATCTGATCTCACTCAGTGGATCATCAATTGAAGCCATCACAGATATAGTTCACTTCGTGTCCATGGAGTATCAATTATGGCGATCGTCATCGAGGGGCCATTCCTTGGCTCCGCATTCCTGCATAGCAACTGCATCCTAGGACTTGCGACGTCCCGCCCGTCTTTCGGCGAGCAGTTCAATGTATGCCACTCTTATCATCAATATCACCCTACACCGCGCGCGCGACGAGAAATCGAGGCAGATCCTCGCGTTTTCACGGCGCTGCGATCCTGTGCCTTGCACAATTCCTGCGCTCCACAGAATTGATTGCGGCGCGAAGAAAAACCGAGAACCGGAGCAGTTAAATTCATGTGCGACACGCAGACGGCTCAAGCAGGAACTGTTAACGCACGACGCATGTCCCCATGGTCGATGGCGGCGGAACTTGCAAGGGCTTGACGGCTTTGTTGCCTGTTGAGTCGCTGGGCGCGTCCTGACTTGGGCCACAGCTCGCGACTTGGACCTTAGCGATGTCGAGCTCTTGCGGCCCAAGCGGCGTAAAGCGGCGGCGGCTTCTTGCGCACGCCTCCTCTCTGATGCTGTCAGTCCCGCGGTGGTACCCGGCATTCGCAATCGCTTACCCGATAAATAATTTATGAGCGAGGTGGACCATCAACAACATGAGAAAGCCATGGGGACGATTGCTTAAGGAAGGAGAGCCAGCCTGACTGCGATCGTAGGCACGCGCCATCCAATCAAAGGACGCACGTGCCGGGATTGGGATCTTAGCAATCCGAGGCAAATGTCGGCTAGACGCAGTGTCGAGCCAAATGAGCAGTCCATGGACAATCTTGCTATCGACATCCGCTGTGCACAGTCCGCCTCAGAAGACCGATTTAATAGCTTGAATCTCACGCTGCGACAGGTTGTAGGCGTGCTGATGCGTAAAAGATAAAGGCCCACTTGGCAGGCGTTGATGGCGCATCGCAAGTGGAGGTCGATGGGAACGGCCTGCTGATTACCAGTTTTCTCGCTTGCGGGCGATGGCCAGGGAGCCATTTGCATCGTCTGCACGGGACGTCGGGTCAAAGTACATTGACCAGTTGGAATCGCGAGATGGCCTTGATGATGGAATGATACCGGCAGCAGAATATGTCTGACCCCAGCCGTAATCGTTTTTTTAGCGGTCCAGAGAAAGCGCGCTGGGTGAACAGCCCGCGCTCGCAAGCAAATACTCCAGCGGAATAGACTGTTCATATCCGGCCAGAGGCGATGACCGGCAGCACTGATGGCCGCACAGAGCGCTGCGGTGAAAGCTCGGGAGGTCTTATGTCCTTCCAAACCAGCCTCACGGGGGCGCTAGGCGAAATAGATCGCGCCAGCGTCATCGTTGCATTCTCAATAGTGGTGGTCACGCGCGAGATTGCGCAACGTTGACCATTCGGTGTTCCAGCAAAAGGCGGCGGTTGAGCTTCAATCTAGATTTCTGCCGAGCTTCGAGGAAAGCATCCGCGCCAAAAGATCGTGGGGCTACGCCACGACATGCAGCGCGTTGAGCCGAAAGGCCGGAGGTCAGGCCGGCCGGGACGTTTGCGAGAGAATAGCTTCTCGTGTGTCGCAACTTGATGATGGGAGCCGTCCAGTTTCGTCGCTCCGCGTCGTCAGCTTATCGACAGCTGGCTCTCGTATCATGAACATCGCTACTCGCTGGCAGAGTCGCCTCAAAGGGCCAATTTGGCAGGGGACACCGGGATAGACTCCAATATCAACTGATCCACGAGCGAGACTTCGGCTGGGTTCGCTGCCCGTCTGAAGTTATTCGGTAGCACTCGCAGCAGCATATTCGCGCCAGCGGTGCGTGACGGCCCCGCTGTGGTGATCGCACCTCATTGCAGTTAGCCGGTGGAGCGTTCTCCATGGCCGGTTACCAGTTCTAAGACGCGCCGCCCCGGCGCGTTTGCTTCATTTTGCTACCCATGAGACGACATCGATGAATGCAGAACAGCTCGGCGCTGGTACTCCTTCCGCAACGTCCGATTCGGAAAGCTCCGAGCCGGGCTCTCCGGCCGCATCGCAGTGGGGAGAGGCCTTAACGGACGTTCAGGCGTCCGCTGCTGAGGTGGCTGCCTCGCAGGACGAGATGTTGACGGACTGGGCTGCCGAAAACGGGCAGGGGCAACATGAGGATCGGCAACAGGCGGTAACGAGGGCTTGGCGGGGCGCGGGTGATCTCAATGAGCCGTTAGATCTGTCGTCTCTGTCCCTGACCGCCTTGTCGGCGTCCATTCCGGCCGGGTTGCGCCGCCTGAATGTCGACGATAATCAGCTTGACAGCCTGCCCGAGACCCTTCCGGCGAGCCTCCAACGGCTCTACGCCAGCAATAATCGGCTGACCAGCCTACCCGAGCTTCCACCTGGGCTGCGGCGGCTCTATGCCATCAGCAATGGGCTGACGCGCCTGCCCACAGAGCTGCCGCGGGGATTGCGGCGGCTGAATGTCGACAACAATCAGCTGACCAGCCTGCCAGAACGCCTTCCAGCAACGCTTCAGGAGTTGGACGCCAGCGGTAACCGCCTGACCCACCTGCCCGGGCTTCCAGCTGGGCTCCAGCGTCTGAACGTCGACTACAATCAGCTGACCGACCTGCCCGAGCCTCTTCCGGCCGAGCTCGAATGGCTCAGCGCCAGCCACAACCGGCTGACCAGCCTGCCTGAGACGGTCCCGCCCGAGCTGCTGTGGCTCGGCGCCAGCAACAACCAGCTGACCAGCGTGCCCGAGACCCTGCTGACGCAGCTAAGTCGTGACTCGAGCGTTGATCTGGAGAATAATCCGCTCGCCGATTGGGTGCAGGCCGGCCTTGCAACAGCGATGCATGCCGGACACTATGCCGGCCCGCAGGTTTTCTTCTCGACGGCGGATGGAGCGGTGGAAGTTCAGCCGCGGTCCCTGCAAGAGGTTGCCGCGGACTGGCTCGAGGACGAGCCCATGGCAATGGCCACTTGGCAGCACTTCGGCCATGAAGCGGGGGCCGCGGACTATGCACGCTTCCTCGACAGGCTCCGTGGCACCGTGAACTATGGCAACGAGGCGTTCCGCCAGGCGGTCGCCGAAGATTTGCGGCAGGCAGCCGTCAGGCCGCGTTTGCGCGAGCAATATTTCCAGTTGGCTTCGGGGGCGAACGCGAGCTGCGAGGATCGCATTACTTTGGCCTGGAACGGCATGCAGACCGCACGCCTGAACGCTGATGTCGAGGACGGCGTCTATGACGGGCGCCTTGGCGAACTGCTCCAGCACGGACGCGTCATGTTTCGCTTGGAAGCGCTAGACGAAATCGCGCGCGAGAGGGTCAACTCGCTTCGTCGTGCCGATCCCGACGCGGACGTCGATGAAATCGAGGTCTACCTTGCCTACCAGACCCAGCTGCGCGACCAGCTCGAGCTGCGGCACATCGCTCCCGACATGCGCTTCATGAACGTCTCTCACGTGACCGAGGATGATGTGGCCAGCGCTGGGGCATCGGTGCGGAATCAGGAAGCGGCGGAATTTGCCGATTATCTGGCAACACGCTGGCAACCGTGGGAAAGCGTGACCAGGCGCATCGCGCCCGAAGATTATGCTGCCATGCAGGAGCGGCTCGTCGACGCGATGGGCGAAGAGTTTCAAACCCGTCTGAATCTCCGACTGGCCGAGGAAGGTTTGACAGGCGATGCCGATGCCGAGCGGGTGCTCGGAGCCCAGATCCGAAACGAGATCGCCCGCGAGATCAAAAGCGCGGTCATGCACCGGGTGCTCGGGAAACTCGGCCTTGATCTATGAGCCTCCTCTGATGGAAGGGCCCGTCGATCCGCCTAGCCGCTCACAAGGTGAAGACAGTCATCGATCCTTTCGAGGACGGGCGTGTCTGCATGAGCTATTCGGCCAATGAGCTGCCGTCCCGCCGGTCGCGTGATCGGTGCGGACGATCACGGTAAAGATGGGCAATCCACTGCAGATTCGTACACCGCAATTCATGCGTTCGCGTCGCGTTGAGAACGCTATTGAAGACTGCTCATAGCCGGACGAATAGCTGGCAGGCAGATCGGAATCTCAAGTAGCCCTTGTGGAACGTAGGCTGTCGATATCCGTGCCCCGAGATCGATAGGCGTTTCGCAGCATCACACTCGTATCCAGATCACGAAACATGCTGTAGTTCCGTCGGATCCATTGATGCAGCTCGGTGGACCAGTCCTTCTCGTTGCGCAGATATCCAGTGAAGGAAAAGCTAAGCCGATCTATATATCTTTTGAGGAACAGCGGAAGCGCGGGAATCCGAAGTACCCGCTCGCCATCCATCGCTTCAGGTAATTCGCCGCGCAGCACGAATTCATTGTGGACGGTGACCAGCGATGCCGGCGGAATTCGCCGCCGCAGCATTTCATAACCGCGAAAGGAGATGCGGTCAGCGCCCGCGACGAAGAGGATGATAGGAGCGACATAGCAGCGGGCCGTCTCCTTCATGAAGCCGATCTCCTCGCACATCTTGAAGAATTCGTCGAAGGCGTGAAAGCCGAGATCGATTACCTTGGGTACCCGATCGTGGATGATAAGAGGGTCCATCAGCTGCATCTTGCCGTAAGTGTCGATCACATCCGCGGTCTCCGTGATATTGGGGAGGTAGTCGAGCAATGACGGCTCTTTCAAGTTGACATCAAACGACAGCGCTGTGCCGTTTTTCAGCAACAAGAACTCGCTCATGGCCCGAGCGATGAGAGTTTTACCGACCTGCGGGCTAGGAGAGCAGATGATGTAGATGGGGGTCGCTAACATAGCCAGCAGATCAATTTTGTTTCGTACGTGGGCCCAACCTGAGCTCGCCGAATATGCGACTACTTCTCGCCGGCCCGGGTTGCGGACTTGGCGCCGGCCAATTCCGTCAAGTTGATGCGATCAAACTCGCTCCAGACGTTTGCCAGCCAGTGCCGGACATAGCCGCGCAGCACGAACGAGTTGTTCGCGGGTTCATCGTTCCGCCCCTTGTTTGCGACAAAGTCTATGAATGGGACGGATGCGACTTCCACCTGCTCATAAGCCATCTCGTTAAGCTTCGGTATGACCAACTCAGTCGCATGTTTGATGCGGTGAAAATAGGAATTATAGGTCGCTTGATCCCACTGGAAGAATTGAGTGTCGTTGATGAAGTTCTTGACCAGGTAGTACTTTGCGCCGCTCATGAACGTCGCGGTTTCCGCGATCTCGTCTAGCGAAGCGATGGATGATCCCAGGATATGGAATACGGCAAACGTGATCTGGCCGGACCGCGCCGAGTCCAGAAATCCGATGTCGCGCAAGGAAGCCAACGCAGAGGACAGTAATCCTGCGCGAGCATCGATGACAGTGACGGACAGCCCTGAGTTTAGGGTATCGAAGATCTTCATCTGATCAGCCGTCGTCGTCATGTCGACGATCTCGGTGATCTCGGGATAAAAGCGCTTCAGCGTTCCCCGCGGCGACTCCGTGTCGAATGCGCGTATTTGCACGTTGTTGACGCTGAAGTAGTCCAGTAGCGTTCGTGATACGGTCGTCTTGCCGACTCCTCCCTTGTCCGCACCGACCACAATTACAACTGGCTTCACCATGGAAATCTCCTGAGATACTCGCTGTTGCCGCGCGCAAAGTGCGCACCGGCGCGTCTCTGCTTTGGGTGCGAACATGGCAGAAAGAAGGGGCAATGAACCTTCGATGCGAGAGCTCTGCAACCGATGAACTTTTTCAACATCAAGCGAGTGACGTCGTTGGATCGCAACGACGATGCGGGCTGAGAGTGGGGAGTAAATCACTTGTACTGGTGATCTACGTGAGGTTTGTGGGCGGCTGGAAATGCGCACCACCAAGAATCAACTGTTGCCTGTGGTGGTCGTTCGCGATTGCCATAGGTTATATATATATCGCTGCCGCTATCCAGATTGGCATGAAGCGACCGAATCTTACGTAGCGTCAGACTGCGAGCTGGTGGAAGTGCAATCGAGGCGGTGCTACGCTGTTCGGCTATGGCTTGGCAGATCATCCAAGGTCTGCTGGCTCAGATCGTCGTTTCGGCAGATAGCGAAGTGGCTGGTCAATTACCGAGAGATGACCCTGAACGACGAGCTCTCACTCTGCTGAGCGCTGAAGCGGGCTGGTGACGCAAATGGCAAGCATGCAGCTGCTCGCGCCGAGGCGAGATTAAAGTGTCATGGAGAACAAGATCGAAGGGTGAGCGGGGCCTCGGCCGGCGGCTCAACATCGCTCGCGAAGCGATATTGAGGACGCTCCGTCAAAAGAAGCCGGCGTCGTGCGATCGGAACCGGAGCGCAGATTTCGCCGATAACGCTGCGTGGTGCGGGTGCAGAAGAACCTTTACGGATGAACGATGGGCTGGCGCATGTGCGCTCTCGCTGGGCCGCTTCCTTGGGGGCGGTGTACATTACGGTTTGAAGCGCCCACTCTGATCACCACTACTAGGCAAGCGCGCCTGAACTGGGTTGCTAGGTGCGCGTCCAGTTCTCGTTCTTCTGGACGGTCGCGCTTTAAGATAATTCGTCTGCATATTCGGCCTCGGCATAAAGCGGCATCACGCTCGCTTTCATATCGGACAACCACCGAAGCGTTGCCAGGCGTCCCCCTTGAGTTTCTGCTGTAGGCGTCGATCCCGCTGGCGACACGGTACAGAGCGCCAGCCTACCAGGGCAGGGCAGCTCGAGCACAACTGAACGCGACTAAGGCGGATACTTACTGCAAATGAGGGGAGGCGTGGAAACAGAAAGCATCAACCTCATAGCTGCCGTTGAAGGCCGCCGAAAGTAGCGATCCCCTGGGACTGCGAAGAGCTCCGATCCGGGCATCGCTGGTTAAGCCGGAACTGAAAAGAATGAGGACCAAGCCATTTGGTAAGCGGTTATCTCTACGTCCGAGCCATTCCCCAATGGCACGACCACAGTGGAAGCTCGTCTCAGCGTAGCCCTCGCTGGGGCCGTTTTCTTGGTGATATCGCTATTTGCATATCGTTACCCTGATGACTTCAAGCCGGACTGCCGCCTTGTTTGGCAACGAGATTGAGCAAAAGCGGCACTCGACCGGCCGCATGGTCACTGCCCGACGAGCAAATATCTCCGCGCGGTGGCTAGACGCACTCTGCGCGCAACAGGGAGGCGCTTGCTAAGCGCTCGGGCTGCTAGAAGGTTAATTGGGTGGCGCCGTCGGGGCGGCGTCTAGCTGCTCGGCGCCTGGCGCGGGCGTGGTCCCCGATGGCACGGTGGTCGGCTGCGCTGCGTCCTTTGGGGAGCGGCCGACGATAATTGTGAGCAGACCCTCGCCCCACAGCCGCCGCGCTGCTCTCTTGGCGTCCTCCAACGTCACCCCATCGACCACGGCGTTGTGCTTTTCGAAATAGTCGATGGGCAGTTGGTCAAGCTGATGCCGCAGCAACCTTCGCGCAAGCTTTGATGATGTGTTGAGAGTCAGCACTTGCGAGCCCTTCAGGTAGGACTTTGCATCATCGAGTTCCTGCTGTGTCGGTCCTTCCTCGGCGATGTAGCGGACCTGCTTCTCGATTTCTTCCACCGTTTCGCCGGCACGATCGGCGCAGGTGCCGCTATTGCCGAGAAACATGGCTGAACGATCCAACCAGACCAGGTGCTCACGGACGGAATAGGCCAGTCCGCGCTTCTCGCGGACTTCGCGGAACAGGCGCGACGTCAGGCCGGCGCCGCCGAGGATGTGGTTGACGACATAGGTGGCCATGAAATCGGGGTCGCAGCGGCGGACGGCTGGACCCCCAAAAGTCACAACCGTCTGCGGCACGTCGAACGGAATGAAGACCCGGTGCGGCGGCTTTGCTGCCACGATTTCGGGAACCGGCGTGGCGTCCGCTTGGGCTGGCAGGCCGCCAAAGGTCTTGTCGAGCAGTGTGCAGAGGACCCCTGGATCGACGTCGCCGACCACCGAGATTTTGAGTGTGTCTTTTGCGATCACGCGTCGGAGATAGCCTTTGAGATCCCCGACCTCGATCTTCGGCACGCTTTCCAGAGAGCCCCGGACAGGGCGAGCATAAGGATGATCGTTAAAGGCGGCTTCGAAGAACTTGCGATTGGCCAGAGACGAAGGATCGGTCGAGTCGTGCCGAAGGCGCGCAAGCACGGTGGCACGGATCCGTTCGACATCTGCCGCGTCGAAACGCGGCGAGGTTAGCGCCATCCGTAAAAGGTCGAAGGCCTCGTCCGCGTTGTCCTCGAGCGTGCGCAAGGCACCGCGGAATTGATCATGGGTCGAGCGGAAGCTTAGCTCAATGGCACGACGGTCGAGCCGTTCATGAAAGGTCTTGAAGTCAAGGTGGCCGGAACCTTCCTTGAGGAGGCCAGCAACCATGTGGCCTACGCCAGGTTTTTGAGGGGGGTCCTGAGTCGCGCCGCCGGTGAAGGCATATTCCATCGCGATCAACGGGACAGTAGAATCTTGGACGAACCATGCTTTGATACCGCAAGACGAAACCAGCCGCTTGATCCTGGTCCGCGCATGCGTGGCGGCAAGTGAATTTTGCGAAGCGAGCATCGCGATTGAGAGCGAGGCTCCCCCGAGGAGGATCCCACGTCGTGTGCAAGGATGGATCACTAGGGCTTCTCCCCGTCTTTTGGCGTAGACTCTCTGATGAGATAGCCGGTCACCGATCGTTTCATGTCGAGCCATTTCCGCACGGCCCCGTGCACCTGCTGTGCACCGACCGCGCGGACGCCGTCCGACCAGCCTCGAATATCGTCGATGCATAGTCCCGTTGTCAGGCCGCGGCCATACCAGCGCGCGAGCATTTCCTGATCGTCCTGGGCGTAGGTTACCTGCGCGATCAAACGCGTCTTGACCCGCTCGAGATCTTCGGCGCTCGCGGGGTTACGTGCAAGGTCGGCGATTACCTCGTCGATGGAGCGCTCGATCTGGCTGAGTTTGACGCCAGGTTTTGGTATGGCAGAAATCTCGAATAGCGAGGGATCGAGCGCGGCAGAGTGGTAGCGCGCTCTGGCAGTGACCGCGAGCTGCTTTTCGACCACCAGCGAGCGATAGAGATATGAGTTGACGCCGCCGCCCATCAACTGCTCGAGCACGTCAAGCACTGGACCCTCGCCTGCGGCCGCGGTGCGAGCCGACGGTACGAGATAATAGCGGTGCAGGGCTGGCTGCTCGACGCGGGGATCGGCCAACGTCACTGTGCGCGGCGCGGCCGGCGTCGGCTCCTGCGGCCGCAGGCGTTCCAGGGGAATCGATGGTTGCGTGGGGATGCCGCCAAACGTCTCCTTGACCATCGAGCGGACTTCCTTGGGGGCGACGTCGCCAGCGACAATCAGGATCGCGTTGTTCGGTGCATAGAATCGCTGGTAGAAGGTAACCGCGTCCTCTCGGGTAAGCTTTTCGATTTCCTGGCGCCACCCGATAATGGGGCGACCGTAGGGGTGGTTGAGGTAAAGCGCCGCCATCATCTGCTCAGCGAGCCGTTCACCTGGATGGTTGGCGACGCGCTTATTGAATTCCTCCAGTACGACGTCCCGCTCGGACAGCACGTTCTCATCTTTGAGAGTGAGGCCGGTCATGCGGTCGGCTTCAAATTCCATCATCTTGCCGAGGTGCTCGCGCGGCACGTGCTGGAAGTAGCTGGTGTAGTCGAATCCGGTGAAGGCGTTCTGATTGCCGCCCGCGCGCAGCACGGCCTTGGAAAATTCGTTCGCCGGATGTTTGGAGGTGCCCTTGAACATCAGGTGTTCGAGGAAATGCGCAAGCCCCGATTTGCCAGGCGGATCGTCGGCGGAACCGACCTTATACCAGATCATCTGAGTCACAACGGGTGTGCGATGATCCGGGATCACGACCACATGCAGGCCGTTCTGAAGCGTGAAGCTAGCTGGTCGATCTGATCTGATCGTGTCGGCAAAGACGCTATCCTCATCGGGAAGGTATACCTCAGTGTGATCATCTATTCTGTGCTCGACCGCCGGCGCCGTGCGCCTCGTCGATTCGGAGGCATTAGCGGCGGTACTTCCCGCCTTGGCGGTGACCGAAATCCGGTTCTTCATGGCATCGCCTTCGTTGCAGGGCAAATCCGATAAGCGGGGAGCCGCAGGTCGTTTTGGAAAACAGCAGAGCAAAAACCGGACCAATTGCCGAATGGCGTGCTCAGAGCCGCGCGCACCTCAACTGGACACAAAACACAACCGGCGCATAATTGTTTGGCCAAAGGTGAACCGTCGACAGTCGTGAACACGACATTGCGCACAATGCGTCAGGACAACTTGGCGTCAACTGACGGAATGGAAACTTGCAGAAAGGGTGGATTGAGCGGCGATATGGCGCCAGTGCACTTTACGCAGGCTCGCTGTTACACATCTCGCTTTACACGATGAGTGGCTTGGCAATATTTCTCAGGGTCGCGAGGCGGGAGTCGGCGAGCAGCTCCTTGGAGTACACTGCGCCGAAATAGTCTAGGACGAAGGTGCCAGAATAGCGTAGATTATGCGACGCGCGGATTAGGTTATGGAGAATTGTGGCGGCTTGGTCGATGCGGTCGCGATAGCGTGCGCGGATAACGTTAACAGCGTTCATCGAGTGGACCGCCTCGTCGGCAATAACCTCCCGCAGCCAATGATGGAACGTGTTGTTCCCAAGGGCATCATAAAATGGCTTTTCTGCCGCATAGGCGCGGCAAGTGCACATCTCATCAAACGCGATTATAACCATTAGGGAGAATTCGTCCTTCAGGTGTTCAGCGATCGGACCAAAATCATGCGTTCGGGCGTCCAATCTCGCCCGAAGATCCTTTTCGGACCCGTTAGCAACAAGTTCAATGATTCGGATGAATCCGTCGGTGTGGCGCTCTTCGTCAATCGCCCAAGCGTTGAAGAATGCCGCAGCTTCATCGGAAGCAATAAGATTTCGCGCCACTAATTCTTGTTTTAGATACCGGGCGTCATATTCCGTGTACAGATCAGGCCACAATTTGTCCCAACGTTCTCGGACAGCCGACGGCTCGGCGGCGAACATTGCTGGCGTAAGAGCATCGAATAATTCTTTTGGACTCCAGTTCCGTCGAAACGGCGTGATCATCCGAGTGCCCCTAATCTCTTATCGTGCGAGCGCTCCGGCGCAACATTGTTGTCATCTGTTGTCAGCCGTACGCTCGCACAGCATATGCTACAAACAAACAAGAGATGCCGTCGTCTCCCTGTTTTGGTAGGCTGATGGCCAGAGGCCTTTCGGCTGGCTGACGCCTCCTCTTGAATGGCGCAGTAGCCTTTCGTGATGCACACGGCCGCAAAACCGGGGACACTCGTCATTGCTAGTCGCCGGTCCAACACGGCCTCACCTGACTCCGGCGGCGCCGCCATGCTGACAGGCACCATAGTTTCAGCAGATCCACGACGCCGCCTGTTGAGGGGGAGGACTGCGGCACGGTTTGAAGCACAATGAGCGGCACACGTGGCGTCGGATGGGAGGCCCGGGCACTAATCAGATGTGGACCATGGGGTGGTTAGTCTACGTCCCAGGAGATCCCGGCCGTTAGCCTCGCTCCAATAGGAACTTGCGGCGAATGAATCCCTGTGTACTCCCGCCGCGCAAGCGCACTGCTAAATCAAGTAAACCGAGCCACGGAAGGTTATGCGATTACCTACACGAGCTGGTAGATCGCCTAGTGTTGCGAGATTAAGAGGATTTGTCCCTAAGCAGCATTTCGGTTGTCGACCGGCGAGGTAAACAACTGCTCAGTCTCCCTAGCGTCGATGAGACGGAGGAAGTCACAGTTGTGTGCCGTTTGCTGTTTAAGGAGGCAAAGGGATGCTGACAAAGCACCGGCCCTCTTCGTCCTTCAAATCACCAATAAACGGATTGCTCATTACTCCTGAGGATTCGAAAGACAGGCCAGATCACAGTCGTCTGATTGAGATTGGAAGCCGAAACGTGCCTCGTTCCCGTTAGCTATTTCTACATTCCGCTATCCAACCAATAAGCTGAGGCAACGGGGTGCAGGAGTGCCCGGATGGAGCACTGCCGAGCCGGGTTTTATGTGGATGTGCTCCTTGTGGAAGACGTTCATTGTCGGTCCCCCTCATGCCGACAAGATTCTGCCAACCATTCACGCCTTCCACTCCGACCGCTAACGGATCGAAAATGGTTTTCGAGCAAGTTCTCGCCCGGGATAGCAGGGGAGGAGATCCACACATGACCGGACCGGCCGTTATGGAAAACGTGCGCCGCTATCGCGCGATAGCTTCGTTGTGCCGTCAGTCCGCCGCATTTCGGCCAATCCAACGGGACTCATTACTAGCGCAAGCTGCAGAGTGGGAGGAGCGCGCGATCGCGGAGCTCGAGAGATACTTTAGTTCCTCGGCCGCATGTTTTCGTTAACGGCAGCGGGCGCTTCGCAGATCCACGATCGAACAATAAGTAAGGTTCACGAGGGCGAACGGTGGCCAGGTGATCCGGTTGCGCAAGCCAGCCGTCGTGAAATCATGTCGGCGTTGGCGCTACTGTCTTGAGCTGCGGCAAAGATATAAGCTGCCTGCTCGCGGATTTGGCATCTTTGTTCTTGTTCCACTTGTCGCCCTGCTTGGCGGGATTAAGCGCCATCATCGAGTCACTTACCTCAGCAAAACACAACGCTGCTGCGCGAGCTTTCGCTGGGCGATTGGATGTGTAGAGAGGACGAGCGGTTCGTCGCCATTGAGCCGGAGCTGACGTTCCAGGAGGATATCGCCTGGGTTATTGGCCAGCGGATGAGTGACGCTGAGATCTATCGTCGAGGTGCTTTCATCTCATCCAACAAACTTAAGATTTTGAGATATCAACCACTGGCGGCTTGGAAATGAGCGAGTACGGCGGGTTGCCATCGAAGATCGACCCGGAGGAAGAATTCGATGGCGCCGAATTCTTAGTAGAGACTATGTCCTGGAAACGTTTGACTATCAGTTCAGTACTGAGCCATGTTCGTGGGTCGTCTCATTCATCCGTCGCGGATACACTTGGCGTGTGGTTGGGTTACTGATCCTGGTTATACATGTCGGTTTCATTGTACGAACGATATCTCTTCGCAGGGAATTTAAGTCTTGAACCTCCACGGCGGCTGATAATCGGCTAGCTGTCGGTAAGCTGAAAGACAGGCACCGAGCAACTGCGATCCGCTCTTGTTCGTTGACTACCTCTAACGGTGCGGGGCGTGCCGGCCATCCGCTTGCAGTTGTGGGTCCGGATTGCCGTTCTGCGTCGTCCCTTCAAGGGCGAGCGACAGCTTGAGATTGTTGCTCAACATCAGATTTGCTGGGTCAATTGCCAGAGCTTGGCGGTATAGCATTTGCGCCTCGTGATGGCGGCCCTCGTGATCGAGCACAACACCTTTGGCATTCAGTGCGCGCAGGTCGCCGGGTGCTGCAAGCAAGATGTTGTCGAGCACCTCAAGCGCCTCATCAGCGCTTTCACGCATCAGCAGGCCCCGCGCAAGGGGAATCGCCGCATCGACATTGTCCGGTCGTTGCTTCAGCGCAGCGCGCAACGCCTTCTCGTCAGCATCCCGACCGAGGGCGTGAGAGATGCGCTCGCGCATAGCTGGATCGACCTCCTTGGCCCCAACCAGCTCTGCCGTAGACGTCGGCTGCTGTGAAAGACCCGAGGTGTGCGAGTTAGCGCAACCCGCGAGCAGCACAATGGCAAGCATGGGGAGAAAGGCCGAGCACGAATGGCGACGAAAGTTACGCCAGCGCCGCAGAAGATTGATCTTACATGAATTCATAAGCGACCTCACGACCCCACACCTGTGCTCGTCAGCCGGCCGCAGGGAGGAGGTCACGATGCCCGCCTGTAGGAGTCTTGTCCTTGCCAGGCGCAAGTTTGACGGAGCCAATCGGCTGGACGGTGAAATCCGAGGCGAGATCCTGATACGAGAGAACAGGTAGGTCTATTCCATTGCGGGTGAGAAAGCCGCGGACGAAGCGCCGGATATCCATCGAGCCCAGGATAACTGGCTGGTTCTGACTGCGCGCGATGCTCGAATGGATCTGGCGAAATTGTGCAAGTAGCATCTCGCTTTGCCGATCCTCTAAAACGAGGTAGGGACCGACAGCGGTCTCGCGCACCGCACCCCGCACGATATCCTCGGTCTCACGCTCGACGATAAAGGCCGCCACAACACGATGGGCGTTGGCATAGCGGTGACAGATCTGCCGCTTCAGAACGGAGCGCACATATTCGGTGAGCAGTACGGCACTTTGCTCCCGTTCGCTCCATTCTGCAAGCGCCTCCAGAACCAAGCGGGTGTTCCGGATCGGGATGCCCTCGTCCAGCAAGCGACGTAGCACATCCGCGATGCGAGGGATCGGTGTCGTGCGCAGCACCTCCTTCACCAGATCGGCATATTCCTGCTCCATCCGGCTAAGCAGCTGACGCGTTTCCTGAATGCCCACCAGGCGCTGTGCATAGCGTGTCAACGTCGACTGGACGCGCAAGGCGATGATTTCGCTCGGACGGTGGTGCCCTATTCCGGCAGCTTTGAGAGCGGGCGCATGGCCTTGTTCGATCCAGATCCGATTCGTGTCTGGGTCCTGCCAAAAGGGGATCCCGCTCAGTTCAATGTTCGCCACGTCGTCGTTAAGTAAGAGTTGTGTCGGGTCAATGGCGCCCTCTTCCACCGGCACTCCTTCGACATCCACCCGGAATTGCGATTGGGCCAGGTGCTGTGCGCTTTGGGCGGGAATGCGTGGAATTGTGATGCCAAGATCAGCTGAAACCAGTGCCGAAACCCGTGCGACGCACTGCTCGAGTTCCCCTACGTCGATTGCCTGCATCAGGCTCGGCGCTAGCAACAGCGTAATCGGAAGTGCCTCCACGGGCACGGTTTGCTTCTGACCTTGTGCGGAAGCGGGAGCCGAACCGGTGGGACCGGCGCCTGCCTTGAGAGCGGTCTTGCCCTCTTGCACGCCAACCTTGAGAAAGCTGGCAGCGGAGAACAGCGCGGCCAGTATGACAAAGGGCGGCAAAGGGAAGCCAGGAACGAACCCCATCACAAGCAAGACACAGGAGGCCAAGCGTAGCGCTTGTGTGCTGGCCGTAAGTTGGTTGACGATATCGGCGCCGAGATTGAGTCTGGAAGGACCGTTGACACGAGTGACAATGGTTGCGGCTGTAATTGACAGCAGCAGGGCCGGAATCTGCGAAATGAGCGCATCACCGATCGTCAGGATGGTATAATGATGCACCGCCTCCTCGAGGGACATGCCCTTGGAGAGCGATCCGATCGTGATGCCACCCAGCATGTTGATGCAGATGACTATTAATCCGGCTATGGCATCGCCCTTCACGAATTTCATAGCGCCGTCCATCGCGCCGTGCAGTTGGCTTTCTCGCTCCAGCGCGCCGCGCCGGCTGCGGGCTTCGTGCTGATCGATATGGCCGTTGCGCAGCTCCGCGTCGATCGCCATCTGCTTGCCCGGCAGCGCATCGAGCGTGAAGCGCGCAGATACCTCCGCCACCCGCTCGGCGCCCTTGGCGAGAACCATGAACTGCACCATGGTCACGATCAGGAATATGACAATGCCGACGGCGATGTTGCCGGATATGACGAAATCGCCGAACGTATGAATGATGCTGCCGGCATCGCCCTCGGCGAGGATCAGTCGCGTCGTTGCAACGGTAAGAGCGAGACGAAAGACGGTGGAGATCAGGATGACGCCCGGCAGGGACGAAAAGTCGAGCGGCGTGTTGAGATACAGGGCTACCATCAACAGCAATATGGCAAACCCCAGATTGAAGCCGATCAACATATCGATCATGACGATCGGGATCGGCATGATCATCATTCCGATCGCCAGAAGAAGCATCAACGCGACCATCAAATCCGGGTGAGCCGGCGCGCGCGTGATAAGAGTTCGTAGAAGGTTGGCCATGAGAAGCCTTATTGTTGTTTGATTGCAGCTGTGCTGCCCCGCAACAAAACATAGCGTTTGAAGACGGCTTGCGCTTCGATCATGCGGCCAGCGTGGCGCAGGGCGTGGCTGCGCATCAGCATCAAGGGCGGACACGAAGACGGCTCGTCATCCAGTTTGTCAAGCCTGTCCAATACCGACAGTGCTTCGTCACCGCGACGCTCCGAGATGAGAGCGTAGGCCAGGATGCGGAGCAGGCCGATGTCTTGAGACTGTTCGTGAGCGACCAGCCGCAACAGAGCCAAGCTCTTGGCGCTCTGTCCGCACGCAAGGTAGACATAAGAAAGCACGCAGAGCAAATCTCGCTCCGGCCCGGAGATCAGCTCGATACCGCCGGCTTCGGAAACGATCGGCGGCTGTGTAGATGTGAAGTGTTGCACTTTGTCTGGCACGACCATTGCTAGCCTTTGATCAAGCCGTTGTGACTCTGCCGGAGCAGGATTAAACGTTGCAGCTCCAGTTGCAGAAGGGCGGCCCCTTCACGTGGCACCAAATCTTCTGGCGCGGCTGATAGCGTATCAGCCAAACGCTCCAGAAGAAGGCCGTGTTGCTCTGGACGCAGAACATGCGAATGACGTAAGCGCGGCGTCACGAAGGAGAGCAGACTGTGCGCGAGATTGGGCTCATTAAGCCAAGCGAGTTCCGAGCTTGGCTCGATCTGACCTGGCGGGGCGCGCGCCTCGTCTAGATTGATGCGCGAAACTGCATCGATCGAACTGAGCTCGAGCGCGCTCTTGATCGTGGCGTCCACCAACCGATCCGGCACGTCACTATGACGAGAAAGTGAGGTGTGGCTCTTGGGATCATTGCCACGCGTCCGGTCAATCCAGATGGACTTGGCTCGAGAATTGACCGGCGTGATGGCAGATGCATGATGATCAACGTTTGGCTCCTGAAAAGAGGTGCCGGGCTCGACGGGATTGGGGGGCAGCCTAGTCATGGCACTTTGCTTCCTTACCTGCGGCCTAAAACGCTAATAGGGTAGAGTGGCAAGCCGGCCATCCCGGCTCAGCAGAACACGCCCTTCCTCAATCCCGTAGACGGTCCATCCATTGCTTAAGAGCGCGCCGACGAAATACTTTTGACCAGCAATGACAATATAGGGGTCGCTCCCGCGCCAAACAGCTTGGACCCCAATTGCGGGAGGCGTCTTCTCATCCTTGATAGCCACCGCATTGACGAGCGTATAAGCGCCATTGCTATTGTGATCAAACCGCTGCTGGACGTCTCGCCATGTGGCGAGCGAGGCGGGCGTAACGGTGCCATCGGCGGTGACGACGCCCGCCCCAGAGCCGACCTTGATGCCGACAAGGCCCGCTCTGTCAACTTCCTCTTGCAACCGTTCGGCAGCTGCATCGGTGGCCAGAGCATCAGGAGCGCTGAGCGCCAGCTTGGGCGCAATGTCCGGAGCAGGGGACGACGGACTTGACGCCACGGTGGTGTCGGTCTGGACAAAACTGGGTGAGACTGCGCCAACCGCGGCAGAGCTGATCAGGACCAAAGCAAGAAAGGCGAGCGATATATGCCGGCGGTCGATGGAGCCAGCTTGTTTGTAGTCCTCGATCGTCCAGCGAATGGACATCGCCCCGGCATGCAAAACGACGGGAAGAGGGACAACAATGGATTCGTTCGGTAAAACAGTCTCGTGCCCCTCGATCCTAACGTCCCTCGCAAGGGCCTCGATCTCAATTGAATTGGAATGGGGGGTGACACGAAGATGGTGCGGTTCGAGGCCTTGTTCGACGAAGATCAAGTCAGCATCGAGGCTGCTGCCAATCAGACACGATCCGACCCCCACTTTACTTGTCAGCCCGGAGTAACACCCCGACAACACTTCGAAATGCGGGCAATTTGGTTCATTCACGGGTCGGTTTCCTGAACAGCGAACGGAACCGTACGGCAAAACCGTACGGCCCGTGCGACTTCACAGACTAAGCAGCCGGGGAAAGTGGGGCGGCGACGTCGCCCCATCTCATCCCTTACTGCACCCGCTCATCGGCCGCTTTCTTGACGGTCGAGAGCTCGGTCGAGACGACGCGAAGTTCCACATCCCTCTCAGCAGCCTTTGTGCTGGTCAAAGTCAGGGCGGCGATTTGCCGTTGGAATGCCGCCTCTCCAGCAGCTTCAGCAGCCGTGGAAGCGGCGGCAGCAGTAGCAGTGCCGGCTGCTCCACCTGCAGTCGAGGTATGAGACGCACCAACATTTTTAGACATACTATTCTCCTGTGTGCTCGAATTTCGCCGCGACGTGCGGCTCCTATTTCCTAACGTCGCAACATGCGATGTCAGGAATCCTCCTCTGTCTCGGCCATGACATCGTCGAAATGGCTCATTGCACTATTCGCAACTTGGAGAGCAGCGGCTCCCAAAGCGGCGCTGAACGCTTGCTGCATAGCGGCTTCGTGCGAGTTGCCGCCCGGAGTGGACGCGCCGCCGTTTACGGGAATGTTTGCATCAGGCGATCGGGCATGATCGTCGCGCTCGCCAGGCTTGTGAGATCCTTTTTTGCCGCCGCTTTTGCCGCCAGCCGCATGGAGGTCAGCATCAACGTGCCCAGCGGCGCTAGAGCTCGTAACGCGCATCGGGTTCTCCTATGTCAATTCGATCGTGCCAATGGAGGCAGTTTCCGCCCTCCACTATGCAAGTGTTAGCTTTCGACAAGCTGACGAGTCGTAGAAAATGCAATGAGCCGATGGTCGATCATCATTATACGTCTTCACCAGCCGACCGTATTTGAACAAGTTGCCCGCGAAAGCTGGAGATAACAATCGTTTGTGAAGCTTGATCGGGTGAGCACGTTGCTCATCGTTTCGAAAGCTTCAAAGCGGAATACCAAAGCCACCACTAACAAAAACGTTTTGAGGCCGACGTGCTGTAATCTCGGGCTCACGTCCCTTGCGATGCCTCCGAGCTCTTTCGACAATTTGCTTGCAGTCAGGCGAAGCGGCATGGAGCTTGACCTGGTCGGAGCGAGGCGGAAAGCCAGAGTGACGGCCGATTCAGCGGCCAAGAGCGGTCCCTCGGTCCTGGCGGGCCCATAGCAGATCCGTCAATCGCGACCTGCTTTCAGGGAGACCGAGCAGAAGCCCGCCAGTCGAGAAAGAGCCCTTCGGACTTCTACCGCTCTGGACCAATGTGCTCTCGATCCTTGCGCAATCGGCAGGCTCCGCGGCTGCGGCCGGCTGTCGCGTAGTGTTAATGCATCGCGATCTTGACAGGCGGCGTATGCAGTCGATGGAACTTCACAGCGGCAGACTTGGTTTGAGGTCGGATTCGAACGACCGAGTGCGGCCAACATAGTTTGTACGCAGTGAAGAGCCGAAATAAGTTCCTCGGATTCGGGGGCGGTCTCAAGTATGCTGGTAGAGCTTGCGCGACCTACTGCTCGGCAGAGAGGCCCAACCGCGCGGAGGCCGCGCAAGCTCATTAGCGTTTCCAGCGTGATCCTGAGAAGATAGCGTCGCTCCGCCTAGGCGTTAGCGCCTGCAGCTTGCAAGCGCTCGGATTCGATGCGAGCCTTTAGGTTATTCAGATAATCCTCCGCGTAGGACTGGGCCACCGAAACCGGCAGGTTGATGCCGGCCGTCGCGGCTTCTTGAATTGCCTGCTTCACCAAGCCTTCTCGCATTGCTAATTTGACCTCAGGTCCGGCGATGCAGCCCACCGCCTGTGCCGCAAGGCTCAGCCCGGCTTCTTCCAGCGCTTGCTTTATGTTGCCACCACTGATGGCAGTGTGAAGAAGATTTGCAGCTTGCGCCTCGGCTTCGAGCACCATTGACGCCAGATCGGCCAATTCACCCAAGCCTGGAATGAAGCCAAGTACACCGACTGCCGTCGCGGCCCAGTCGAATACCTTAGAGCCAACTTTGAGCACGTCATTAAGTGCGTGCATGAAGGCGCCACCGTTCTTTTTGGGAGACTTGATGTCGGGCTGGTCTGCCATGCCCATCGCCATGTCCGCGACCGCGTCCTGCTCGGCAGGCGTTCGGACGGCATGCGTCTTCACTTGGTGAACGGTGCGGTTCGCACCCGACATGTTGTTGAAGAACTGGTTGAAGTCGCTGTTGCTGATGTTGCCGGAATCGACCGTATGGCCACCACCGAAGTCGAAGAACTTGTGGTGGGTTTTGTAGCCCGTAATCGCGTTGTTCATCAACCCGAACAACACAGGATCGGAGAGCAGCTGGGAGGCCGCCTTTCGCACCTCGGGCGCGAGGCTCTTATCATCGACCATGCTCGCCAGCTTTTCCCGGGTCAGGTCACCCTTCCCGAAGAAAGCGTTTTTGTTCTTGCTGATCGTATTGAGCGTATCGAGCTCGGCTTGCGTGAGATTGATCGATGATGAAGCAACCTGCAGGAAGTCCTCTTTGTGGACCTTATCTATCGAGCCACCGTACAACTGCTTCCATTCATCCGGGTGGTCGAGGAAGTATTGAGCGGCCGCGAGGACCTGTGGCGGGCATTTGCCGGTTTTAGCTTCGCCGTCGACGATCCGCTTGAAATCGGCAAGGCTCAGGTTCTTAGGCAGGTTGTCGGCATAGCGATAGAGCTCGCGCAATGCATCGGTCTGGGTCATAACCGATGGCTCGCCATTCCGGGTGCCGTCGGAAGGGATGTAGTTTTGCGTATAGCTCTCTGCCCGCCGCTCCTGGAAAGCAGCAACCTGAGGGTGGTGATCGGAGAAGCCGGAGAGATCACCTGCTTTGATCTTCCCGCCGCAGCGGCCGTCACCTTGCGAGCCTATCGCATAGAAGAGCTCTGGGTCTAGTTGCAGAGCCTCGATCGCCGCCTTTAGATCCGGCGGTGTGGAGGGATCGTTGGCCAAATCTCCAAGAGATTTCCAATCCAGCGGGCATTTGTCTTTGTGTCGGTTCAGCACCGACACAATCTGCAGCTCGGCATCAGTCAGCGTGCCGCTGTTCCACGTGATCCTGGAGCTTTGTACGGGTGCCTCTGCAATCTTCGGGGCGCTCGCAGCGGAGGAGGACTCCGCGGAGGATGGCTCTGGGGCCTGCTGACATGCGTCCAGTGCGGCCTTGATCTCCGGCGGGAGGATGTTCCGCACCTCCTTCGTGAGTTCCTCCGTCAGCTGCTTGGCCGAGTCTGCAGCCGGCGGATCCTGTGGAGTGGAACGGTCATCGGCATTGTCTTTCAACGAGAAACTAGCCAGCATCGCCTCGAAGTTTGAAAGATCCCGCGCCGATGAGGGCCCGGGGGACAGCCCGGACAAACTCGAGCTGGCGGTTAGCGATAGGTTGTTGACTGACATTATACGTCCTCTGATTTGAGATCGCACCACAAGCCGGTCATGTGGCGCAGCCCGAGAATCGCGACGAGCAACGAGCAAGAAATGTCGATAGGCTTCGATGGCTCCTACCACTCGCTTCCGATTGCTCCGTGCGCCCCCAGCGCTCGGTTCCGCTACAATCTATAGGCACATCGCCGTCTAGATATTCACGCCACATGGTAGGTTCGATTAGCTTTCCAAAAGCTGACGGCGCTCAGAGGTTTCACAACGAGACGCGCAATGATGGTGTGAGAGGCGGTGATCGGTTCTCGATATCGGAATCGGCTTGCTTGTTATGCTCGATCGCTCGCCTCCGGGCCAACTAGGTCGATTAGCGAGGCCGTGTCTGCCGCTCTGCGGATGGTCACGTGCGCTGATTCGTGAAACAACGTCGCAGGTCTCCGCAGCATCTTATGGTGAAATCACCCACGGGTAGCGACCTCGCGCCTGCGCCCAACGAGAGTGTTGGCGCTTGCGTAGATGCTCGAAAGAGTCCGACGGTATTGTGAGGACCCTATTGCCCCGAGCGGATCGAAGCTCAGCTGCACTCCGCATTCTTCATGTCATCATGCTTAGCCGATTGGCGAGTGTTCGCTCGAACCTACAGGTCAAAGGCAAGGGTCCAGCGACGGTTTGAGACGAATAAAACCTTCTTCTCGCCATTCCGCCGTGTGAGGCACACCCCAGAATGGTGAACGTTGTTGTCCGGATACCCCTGGTAGGTTTGAGATCGCGGCTTCTTAGCATTTCGATCTGAGCGGGCGTAGCTGTTTGGCCAGTGAAGACCCAGTCGTTCTTGGCGCGACGACCGTTCGCCATGGCGAAATCTCCAATTTCCGGCGGAGCAACCCCTGCGTGCAATGTGGGCCCAGCTCGAGACGGCCTAGCGTGAGGTGACCGGGCCCGCATGAGCCAAGACTCAAGATCTTGCCAAACTCCGAGATCGGAGGCGTCCGCGCGGTGTTGAGCGATCGGCTGTTGGGAATTGGACCGCTCGCCGCCGCTCAACGATGGCTCGACACGCGATGCTGCCTCCGAGTTCCTGCCCAATTAGGTCCTGGCTGTATTCGGGTATTTCATGCAATGCCATTAGTTCACGCTCAAACTCCCTTGGACCGGCGGCGGGACGCTGGGCTGTTGTCCGCCCGGCTTAGCGCGTTGAAGTCCATCCTGTTCCTCCTTTTGGACAACGGAGTGGCTTTCATTCTTATGCGACGAAGCTCATTTGCATGACGGACTTCGTGGAGTTGTTCAAAAGCTCGCATGAGGCGCTAGAGTGGCAAAGCACGCTCACCGATGCTGCTGGCTAGAATTCTGGTTCGCATCAGTGGCTCCGGCTTGGACGTTTATTGCGCCACCCTGCGGCATCGGCCATCTACACATCCGCGCTCTGACAATGCAGCAGTAGCTTTCGAAAAGCTGTCAGAGGGCATAAGCAGACGCATTGCATCTCTTCCAGGCCATCTGTTGTCATCAAGTCATTTCTTACCTGCATCAGGTGTGTGAACCACGCCGTCTTGATGTGGTCCCTCCGGCGAAGGAGCATCGTTCGGTCGTCCTTCGCGAATGACCACGCTGGAGGATCCCCGAAACAGCATCAAAACCGACTCGTGCGGCGGCTTTTCGGCACCGCTCGGGTTTCGCCGTGCCTGTGCCTCTGCCGCAAGTCCTTTTACTGTTTGCTCCACAAGCGCGACAAAGCGGGGTGGACCGGAGGCGAAGACGAGGCCATCTCCCGGTACGGGTCTCACGATGTAGCGCTCGTCGGAGATGTTGAGCGCATCGAGTGCCGCCTTGAACGCATCAAAGCTGATTGGACTCAAGACCAAAAGGCGGCTTTGCGCCTCATGCGCATCGGATACGTAGAGCACCAACCCATCGTAGTACCATTGAAGATTGTAGAGATTAATCAACCGTTCGAGGAACTCTCGCGGTGGGAGATCCGGCATTCGCCCGCGAATCCGCCCCTTCACCCCGGTGCTGACATTGACCCTGATATTTAGGTTGTTGCCGAATTCCTGCAGTGCGGCCGAGAGGTCCTGATCCAGAACTGTGTAACTATAAGGCGTCGATGGCAGCGCCAGGGGAGCGCCGAGCGCCTCGACGACGCCAAAGCAAATGAAAACACCAGCATAGAGAACTTTCGTCAAGATGTGCAGCCTTGTGGATGGGATGAGCATTCCTGCTATTTTTGCACTTGAGAACAAGCGCCGGAATTCGTCCCAAAATGTGGAAGCCGATGCTTCGTCCCAAATTGGAAGCTAACCGTGATCATTAGATGACAGATGCTCGTCAGTTTTTGGTCAGCTTGCTTCTCCAAGGTGCGGCCCATTCGTGTGAACGAACGGCTCATCTCACCACGTGACAGAAATGATTTCCTCCATGTTGTTTGGCGTTACGTCGATCTCTGCCAACTCCGTCGAGTGTGCCTCCAACGGCTGTTCGCCGGCGCATGCTCAGTTTGGCGAGAGTCTTGCGCAGGCGGCCTCGAACCAAGGTGTCGCCTCTTCTGTGACCGAGCACGCGCCAGCTCCATCGCTGCCGGAAGTGCAGCGCGCAGTGGCGCCGGCGAGCCCGCTAGGCGATCGCGTCCTTCAGAGCATTTCTGCTATCCACCAGGGCAAACCACTTCCGTCGGGTACAGTTTCGCCGGCGCTCGTCGGCGAGCCTGAACCTACCAAGAGTCTGCAGCTTGGGCCGGCCGCGCAACCGGTCTTGCGTGTGCAGCAAGTGGAGGTACATCCAGTGGGCAAACCGGAGGGTGCGGATCATTTCGACTCGGCGCTGACGAATCTGCGGGATGTTTACAACGGCGTCATCCAGGTTTCGCTCATCTCCAAGGGGACAGGTGCTGTCAGTTCATCTCTGAATAAGCTTCTATCGGCGGGCTGAGTGGGCCGTTGGCTGTCTTGACAAAAGACAAGATCGGTAATGGCCGGCCCGCACGAAAGCGGCTTGATGCTCTCGTCCTGTTGCTGCTTTCGCTGACCCTCGCCGGTTGCAAAGCTGATCTGTATACCAAAGTTCAGGAGCGTGAAGCCAACGAGATGCTTGGGCTGCTCCTGAGCAAGGGCGTCGATGCCATCCGTGTCGTCGGTAAGGATGGGACCAGCACAATTCAGGTGGAAGAAAGGCAGCTCGCCTACTCAATCGAGCTGCTGAATGACCATGGCTTGCCGCGCCAATCCTTCAAGAGCCTTGGTGAGGTGTTCAAGGGGGCAGGCCTCGTTGCCTCTCCGGTTGAGGAGCGAGCCCGCTACGTCTATGCTCTCAGTGAAGAATTGTCGCGCACGATCAACGATATCGATGGGGTTCTCTCCGCCCGTGTTCATGTCGTTCTGCCTAAGAATGATCTTTTGCGACAGGATGCAACCCCGTCCTCGGCGTCGGTTTTCATTCGACACGCCTCCAACGCGAAGCTCTTAGCCTTGCTGCCGCAGATCAAGATGCTCGTCGCCAATAGCATCGAAGGTCTATCGTACGACAAGGTGGCGGTCGTGTTCGTGCCGGTTGAGCGAGCTCAGCATGAGGTCTCCGTTGTGCCAGCGGCAGCTTCCGCCGAACCAACCAAATTCATCGCAACTCACATTGCGATCGGTGCAGGAGGTGCGCTCGCCGCGTTGGGCATTCTATCTTACGTGCTGCTGAGCACACGTGGGCGACAGCTTCGTCAATCCTGGCGCAAAGTGACAAATCTCGGCAGAGGTGCCAGCAAGCCAGCGGTCCAGTCCGCCGGCAAAAAACTGTTCTCCGATCCGAAATAGGCGGCAAGCAGGTCCGTATCGATGGCATCCACTGACCCAAATCATTCACTCAACCCGCATTCCGATCGCCTGCGCGAGCTTGCCGCTTTGATACATCCCGGCAGGTTTGCCGGCCATCTTGATGGGCTCCTGTCGGCCGCCACAGTGCTGCAGCTGCAGAAGACTCCGAGACTGCAGCAAAGACTCGTCGAATTGCTAATGGGCAGTGAGCTGGTCTCGAACGGAACCGACTGGGGTAGGGACGTTCTGCTCGGGCATGATCCGCGTCGGGCGGCCCTGCTCGCCGGCAGTATCTGGCATGCCCGTTCGGTGCTCAAGCTTGTGTCAAAGCACGATGTAGCGATTCTGATCGAAAATATTGGTGCGGAAGCTCATGCTTTCGCAATCCGACACTTATCCAGCGCCGTCGCAACCACATCGATTGACGATCCGCAGAAGCTCGCGAGCCAGATTGAACATGACGGATGTGCCTGCCTTGGTGCTTGGCTCAAGGACGCAACAGAGCTTGACCGTGTGCGCGTTCTTTTCCGCTTACCTGTGGGGACCACCGCCGAATCCCCAGCAGCCGAACACCACAATTCAGCGGGTCATTTACTGTCTTTGGTGGTGGCCCACTTGGCCACGGAGGAGCCAGCGACATGACGGCCAACGAAACAGTCTTGCCAGATAGTCCGCGGATACGGCCGCTTGGTCCGCTCATACCAGCCGCGGAACTTGGTATCTGGTACGATGCGGTGCAGACGCGCGCGCTAGCCCAGCGATATCTGCGGCAGGTGCGCAGTTGGGCAAGGAAAGCCTATCAGCAGGAGCGGGAGCGCGGCCATTGCGAAGGTCTTAGGTCAGGCTCGGACGAAATGGCACAGCTGATCGCCCGAGCTGCTTCCGATGTGGCCCGGCGAAAAGCCGTCCTGCAACGGGAGTTGCCACAGCTCGTGATTGAGATATTGACCGATTTGTTGGGCTCCTTTGATCCGGGTGAGATGTTGGTAAGGACCGTTCGTCACGCCATCGAGCAAAGATATGGCAGCGCAGAAGTATGCCTTCACGTGTCTCCTGTGAATGCTGATGCACTAAGGCATGAATTCGTGGCGTTCGATGGAACGGATAGTCGGCCGAAAGTGAGAATTGATCCGGACCCGGCCGTGGGGCCTGACCAGTGCCTTCTGTGGAGTGAGTTCGGCAGTGTCGATTTAGGACTTGCCGCGCAGCTCCGCACATTGCGTCTCAGCCTTAATCCATCTTCTCAGGAAAGCGCTCCGTGACGACGCAACGATCAGGCCATGATCAATTGGCCGGAGAAGGAGATGTGCATGCGGCGATAGCATCTCTAAGACTCGCAGCAAAGGATGTCGATACGCGTGCCGTGCGGGGACGGATTACGCGTGCGATCGGCACCTTGCTCCATGCCGTGTTGCCGGGGGCCCGTGTTGGAGAACTTTGCCTGTTGCAGGATCACGCTTCCGGATGGTCACTTGAAGCGGAAGTCATCGGTTTGCTGCCGGACGGGGTGTTGCTGACGCCCATTGGCGATCTGGTAGGCTTGTCCCACCGGGCGGAAGTGCTCCCGACCGGGCGCATGCAGGAGGTGTCAGTCGGGCCCGACCTGCTCGGCCGCGTGATCGATAGCTTCGGCCGTCCACTCGATGGCAAGGGGCCGATAAAGACGGTCCACACGTGTCCGCTCCGCGGCAAGGCGCCCAACCCGATGAGTCGGCGTGGCATCGAGCAGCCGTTTCCGCTCGGCGTTCGCGTGCTGGATGGACTTCTGACGTGTGGCGAAGGTCAGCGGATCGGAATCTATGGAGATGCCGGTTGCGGTAAGTCGACGCTGATGTCGCAAATTGTAAAAGGCGCGGCCGCAGATGTCACCGTGGTTGCGCTCATAGGAGAGCGTGGACGCGAGGTGCGTGAATTCATCGAACGTCATATTGGAGATGCCCTTGCTCGCACGATCGTTGTCGTTGAGACATCCGATCGATCGGCAATGGAGCGGGCGCAATGCGCTCATATGGCGACCGCACTCGCCGAGTATTTTCGTGATCAAGGGCTGCAGGTCGTTCTGATGATGGATTCGCTGACGCGCTTTAGCCGTGCGATGCGCGAAATCGGCCTTGCCGCAGGAGAACCTCCTACCCGGCGCGGCTTTCCTCCTTCCGTCTTTGCGCTGCTGCCTGGTCTGTTGGAGCGTGCCGGTATGGGCGAGCGGGGCTCGATCACGGCATTCTATACCGTGCTTGTCGAAGGTGACGGCACGGGTGATCCGATCGCCGAAGAGTCGCGCGGCATTCTCGATGGTCATATCATTCTTTCGCGCGCGCTGGCCTCGCGAGAGCATTTTCCCGCCATCGACGTGCTGTCGAGCCGAAGTCGTGTCATGGATGCGGTCGCCTCTGGTCCACATCGAAAGGCGGCATCCGTCTTCCGCGATCTGCTCTCGCGCTACAATGAGGCTGAGTTCCTGATCAAGGTCGGTGAATACAAGCCGGGCAGCGATCCACTGACTGATCGGGCAATCGATTCAATCGAGGAACTGCGCGCATTCTTGCGCCAGGGACAGGACGAGCCGTCTAGCTTTGAGGAGACCGTTTCATGGATGTCGCGTCTGACGGCCTGAATCTCGTGCAAGCGTCGAAATTGCGGCTGGTGAAAGACATGAGAGAGCGAAGCGCGCTTCGTGAATTGTCGAACATGGAAGCCAGGCGCCGAATTGCGGTCGAAGCGCTGCAGCGAGCGTCTGAGAATCTTGAAGGCGCGGAGAATCGTCGCGCCAAGGTCGAAGCTGAACTTTATCAGGAGCTGGCGTCGCTCAAGACGATGTCCGTGACCGAGCTCGATCGTCGCTGTCAACTCGTCCTTGGGCGACTGGCAGCACAGATCGAATCGGCACGCCAGGCGCGTGAGCAGGCGCGCGTCGCGCATGAGCAGGCTCAGCGGTCAGTGAATGAGGCGCGGACCATATGGGCCAAGCGGTCGGCGGCGAGCCAGAAATGGGAGGAGATTGAGGGCGATGTCCAGCACACTACCGCTGTCCGTTCGGAGTGTGCAGCCGAAATCGATGCCGACGACGAGGTTTTGCTCCGATATCAGGGTGGTTCGCGCAGCCAAGCGGTCGATGGCTCGAACTGATGGCTCGTTCTCTTATGACGTCGCGAGCTGCGCCCGTGGAACCTGTCGGTAAATGCCGTGGGTGAACCCGCACTATTTCAGCCAGCGGTAAATTTGTCGCATGGCGTGGTCTCGTGGCTCAACGAGGTCGCCGCACCACGCACGGTTCTGCAGAGCCGCCTTGGCGATAAGCCGCTATCGATCCGTATAAGCCGGCTTGTTTGGCAGGCCGAGCCATATGCCATGTCGATGCTCGACTGCGTATTTTGCGCCGGAGGCGAGACCGCTGTCTTGTCCTTGCCCCGCCTTCTCGTCGAGGCGCTGATTTCAACGGTCCAGTATGGCCTTACTTTACCTTCCGACCCAACCCGCTCGCTGCTTCTCGAACTTGCTCTGGAACCTTGGCTCGCTCGATTAGAGATCATGCTCGCGCGGAATTTGCAGCTGATCCGCATCGAAGACGCGACGGCCAAAGACCCCTATTTGGAGCTCGACGTTACTTTCGGACCGCTGGCGGCCAAGGCCCGCCTGTTCTTGTTCGCGCCACTTGACGGTCTGGTTCCGTCTGCGTTTCGTGTGTTAGGCGAGTTGATCGGCCAATTAGCGCGAGACTTAGGCAAGATTTCTTCGGAATTGCCGGTCGTGATTGCGAGAGAGATCGGCTCGCTGCGGGCGCCCGTCAGGCTTCTTCGTCAAGCACAGCCCGGCGACGCACTGCTGCCCGACGTCATTCCATTTACCCATGGCCAGCTCATCCTCGCTGCGGACAAGTTGTGGGCGCCGGCGCAGGTCGCGGGCGACAGACTTATTCTTCGGGGACCATTCCGCCTGCAGTCCCATCCTCTAAGGTATGCAAATATGACGATACGATCCCAAGCGGAGCAAGCAATCCCGCCCTCGGAAGCCGACATCGACAGTGTTGAGATCACGCTTGTGTTCGAATGCGGACGCTGGCCCATCCCGCTGGGTACGTTGAGAAGCATCAACGAGGGGCACGTGTTCGAGCTTGGCCGGCAGCTGGACGGTCCGGTCGACATTGTCGCCAACGGTCAATTGATCGGCCGCGGCGACATCGTACGTGTCGGTGAAGCGTTGGGCATCCGGTTACGTAGCAGGTTGGCGGTCAATGGTTGACATTCAACCGAGCATCCTTGCGCTTGTTGCGGCGACCGTCGGCCTTGGCCTGTTGACGTTCGCAGTCGTCACAACGACGGCGTTCATCAAGGTTTCCGTCGTTCTCTTCCTGATCCGCAACGCGCTCGGCACTCAGTCCATACCACCGAACATCGTTCTGTATGGCGCTGCATTGATCCTTACCGTGTTCATAGACGCCCCGGTATTCGAGCAAACATACAACCGCGTGGCCGATATGCAACTTCGTTACCAAACCGCCGACGACTGGTTGACCGCCGTCAAGGAGGGCAGCGAGCCGCTGCGCGCCCATCTCAAGAAGTTCACCACTGAGGAGCAGCGCACGTTCTTCCTGTCGTCGACAGAACATATCTGGTCGGAGGAGATGCGCGGCAACGCAACAGCCGATGATTTTGCGATCCTCGTGCCGTCCTTTTTGATCTCGGAGCTTAAGCGTGCGTTTGAAATCGGTTTCCTTCTCTATCTTCCGTTCATCACAATTGACCTGATTGTGACGACAATTCTGATGGCCATGGGCATGTCAATGGTGTCACCAACAATGATATCCGTTCCTTTCAAGCTTTTTCTGTTCGTCACAATCGACGGCTGGTCACGGCTCATGCACGGATTGGTCTTAAGCTACGCATCTCCGGGGAGTTGAGATGGACGAGGCCAGCATCCTCACCCACCTGAGCCGATCACTGGTCCTGTTCATGATCTGGGTTCTACCGCCGCTCCTGGCAGCGCTCGTGGCCGGATTGGGTATCGGCATCGTGCAGGCAGCAACCCAGCTCCAGGATCAAACCTTGCCGCTTACCGTGAAGCTCCTCGTCGTCGTCGCCGTGCTCGTTCTGTTTGCTCCGGTGCTGAGCGCGCCGCTGATCGAGCAAGCCCAGCATATCTTCACTGAGTTCCCCGCGCTCACAGCGAGGTATTAGTGCGCGGAACGCACGGCTATCTAAGTTTCAGCTATAGCGCGCGTTTGTCGGCCTTGATTGTGAACCACAAAAGGGCGAGTTCGTCAGCTTATCGAAAGCTCGCCTCACTAGCATGCGACGGATAGATATCCGAACTGTCCTGTTCGGCTCCGTGAGCCTGCCGTATTCGGAGGAAGAATGACCCCATTTGGAATTTCTATCCGTTCGATTGCTTACGATGTGATGGAATTACCTGCTGAGACCTGGTCCTCGATGCACAGCCTGGCGAGTTGTCGACGCAAGTGAACGGGCAACCGCTTTGATTGCAAGCGGCCCCACGATTCTGGCATTCTGGTGAATGAGCCTGCGAATGAAGGTGCCGCTCGAGACCGATCTCCATAGACTGCGAAATTGATGGAAGCTTTGAGGCCCTCAGATCTCCAAACCGCGCTGCGGCCGGTGAGAGCGGAAGAAGCGTGGCTTGTAGGCCGCGCGCGATTTCGCCGGTGCTCTCATCGAATGGTCATACCTCTGCGCCGGATGGCTGTAGTCATATGGATAGTTGAAGCCGAAGTCATCTGCCCTGGGAGGCCTGTCGCTCTGCAACCGCAGGGACACGAGATCTGCAGAGTCCTTGACGTCTCACATCATGGCGACGTGAGTGCGACGGTTGCATTGGCTGAAGGAACGACGAACTGAGCTCAAATGGATGCCTTGTCACCCAGCGAGACGCAAAGTCTGATTCAGACTGCTGTCGAGTTCGTCGTTGCGGCCGGTCTTGGCGCGGCCCGGGCCCTCGGCATTATGCTGGTTCTTCCGGTATTCACGCGACCGCACATTGGCGGGATTATCCGCGCAAGCGCGACGGTTGTGATTGGATTGCCTTGCTTGATGCAGATCAGGAACGGCTTGCAGACACTAGATCCGGGCACCCGTATGGTTGCGGTCTCGCTCCTCAGTTTGAAGGAGATATTTATCGGCCTGCTGTTCGGGTTTCTGCTTAGTATACCACTTTGGAGCATCCAGGCCGTTGGTGACATCATTGATACCCAGCGCGGCATCTCCAGCCAGCTGGACGATCCTGCCACACGCAGTCAAACCGCCCCGATGGGGCTCTTCCTCGGGACTGCCGCGGTCACGATCTTCGTTGTATCAGGAGGTCTGCAGACCATGGTCAGATGCCTCTATGGAAGTTATCTGATCTGGCCCGTGTATCGGCTGCTACCGCCCCTAACCCACCACGGGGCAATGGAGTTTATCGGGCTTCTCGACCATGTCATGCATACGACCCTCGTGGTCGCCGGGCCCGTGCTGGCTCTGCTGCTTCTGATCGACGTATCCCTCATGCTGCTCGGGCGCTTTGCGCCGCAAATCAAGCTGAACGACCTCTCTCCGACCATCAAGAATGCCGCCTTTGGCATCATTATGGTCAGCTACGCCGTCTTCCTGATCGAATATATGGGAGCAGAGATCATTCGGTTCAACGGCGTGCTGGAGTGGCTCGAGAAGTTCTTGAAATGAACGACACGAGCGAAGAGAAAAACCTTCCACCAAGTCACAAGAAGCTGAGGGACGCGCGTAAGAAAGGGCAGAGCCCGCGCAGCGCCGACTTTGTGACCGCGGCAAGCCTTTGCGCTGGTTTCGGCTGCCTGTGCTTCAGGGCGGGCCCGATCGAAGACGGATGGCGCGAAGCCGTGCGGCTCACCGACAAGCTGCAGGAACAGCAGTTCAACAGTGCGGCCCGGCAGGCGTTGGTCGGATTGATGGACCTTTCTATAACAGCCGCGGCTCCCATCCTGGGTGCGGCGGTTGTTGCGGCGATTCTGGCCGGTGTCTTGGCCGGCGGCGGGCTGACGATTTCGGTTGAGCCGCTTAAACCCAGCTTTGAAAAATTGGACCCCGTCAAAGGGCTGAAGCGGATTGTCTCCCAGCGGTCGTTTGTCGAGCTTGGAAAGTCTATCGTCAAAGTTTTGGTTCTTGGCGCTACGTTCGTTTTCACTGTGCTCGCAAGTTGGAGGGCACTGGTATACTTGCCCGTGTGCGATTTGAGCTGCTTTGGTTTTGTCTTTAAAGAGCTCAAAGTGCTGATCGCGATTGCTGCCGGCGCTCTTCTGATTGGCGGCTTGGCCGATCTGCTCATTCAGCGTTGGTTGTTCTTGCGCGACATGCGCATGACGCAGAGCGAAGCCAAGCGCGAGTCCAAGGAACAGGATGGTAATCCGCAGATCAAGGGTGAACACCGCAGGCTCCGCCGGGAGTCGGCGAACGAGTCTCCGCTCGGCATCCATCGGGCGACAGTGATACTGATGGGGCGAGCGACATTGATTGGGCTGCGCTACGTTCGGGGCGAGACCGGCGTCCCGGTACTGGTGTGCCGCGGCGAGGGCGAAACGGCTTCACAGTTGCTGGCGGAGGCGCGCGCCCAACGTCTGAGCATTGTCGAGGATCATGTGTTGGCGCGTCAGCTGATCCGAAAAGGTGCGATGGGCAAGGCCGTTCCGATGGAGTGTTTCGAGAGGGTTGCAAAGGCAGTCTTTGCCGCTGGCCTAGTTTAGCGTCGCGCAAAACAGCGATGCGCTCAAATCTCTGGTCAACGACCCAACTGTCCCAGAACCTGATCTGCAAGCTGCACGATCCCAAGAAAAGGACCGAGCAAAGATTGAATTCCAGGAGGCTCGTCGGCCCATTCCAAGACTGATATGGACAAGAATGGCCAACCGACGTTCATGCTGCTCGGGTCTTACGAGCCGCTTATTGGGTTTCTGGCGCAACCCTGTTATGCGTTTCATCCTCCAAATTGCTCCTGTTGCCCGCCGACGTGGCCCCACGTGCGGTGATGGGAAGCACTGCACGATCACCACTGGTCGGCATGACAGCGCCATTGCCTAACAAGTCGCCAGGTTCATTGACCATGACCGCAAGGTTATTCCGGACTGAGCAGCCAAGGGTTGGATTGAACGAATTGTCGTTCACTGTGGGACCGACGATGGAGAGCGAGGGGCAGACCGGAGGATGGGCTTCGAAAGTGATCGCTTCGATCCTCACCCCGGAACGAGGCTGCAAATCCACACGAGAAGCGGACAGGCGGATGTTGTAGGTGGCAACGCCCATGGCGCGAGCCTCGTGGGCCACCTGTGCAATGAGTCTGGGGGGGCCGATGACATCCACATGGAGGGCATCCCGCCGGCCGCGACTGGTCGCTGCAATGAAGCTTCGCAGCCGATGCCGTTCGGGGCCACGAAGGCTCTGCAGGAACAGCACGCTACTCTTCTGCTCGACCTGGATCTCTTGGTCAGCCGGCGCGGGCTGGATCGAGGCAGTCATTGCGCAGCCCCCCAATGTTGCTCCAATAACGATCGGGTAGCACAGATGTCGCAAAGTCATTGGCGATCCTCATTCGATAATAAAGCCGGCGCTGCCGGTCAATCCTGGTGCGCTGGCGCGAGGCGCATCGCGCTCTCGCGGCGGCCGGGCCACCGTGTTCGTCAAAATCCGCCCCGCGTCTGAGGGCGGTGAGATGCGGTCGCTCGGCGCACTCATCCGGTTCGGATTCGGTCCGGGCCGCACGATGTAGGGCGTAACAATAATGACCAGCTCGGTTTCACGTTTTTGAAACGATGAGGAGCGAAAAAGCGCGCCCAGGATCGGCACATCGCCGAGCCAGGGAAACTCGCCGATATCAGTGTTGAAGTTGCGCCTGATGAGGCCGCCGATTGCAAAGCTCTGACCGCTGGCGAGCTCGACCACGGTGCTCGCCCGCCGAGTCGAGAGGGCAGGGACCGCCATGCCATTGATTTTGACTTCGCCTTCGCTCGACAATTCGCTGACTTCGGGCTTCACACGGACATTGATCTGATTATTGTTGAGAACCGTCGGAACGAACTCGAGGCTCACGCCGAACTGGCGAAATTGGACGGAAACCTGCCGGTTGTCCTGCATCACCGGAATGGGGAATTCGCCGCCGGCGAGGAAGCTTGCGGCTTCGCCGGACATGGCCGTTAGATTCGGCTCAGCCAGGATTGAGGCGAGGTGCTCGCTCGCGAGAGCGTCGAGAACAGCGCTCAGGTTGGTATTGCCGGCGCTAAACCCAATCCCGATCGTGCCGCCGCCGCCGGCCGCGCCGGACCCGCCCCCTTTGCCGGTCACAAGGAAAGCGCCGTTTGGGCTCGAGGCCGTGAAGTTGATGTTGAGATCCTTGACGGCGCTGCGGGAGACTTCTGCCACCCGTACGCTGAGATTCACCTGCAATGAGCCTGCGACCTGGATCTTGTTGACGACCAGCGCGCCCGCGCCAAGAAACTGCTCAGTGACCTTCCTGGCGGTCTCGACGACGTCGGCATTAGGCGCCGTACCGCTAAGGATCGCGCCGCGCGGGGTATAGCTGACCTGAATTGGATAGTCGCCGACCTCGGCCTTAAGCGCGGCCCGCAGATCCTCGATCGGTTGGGTGACGACAACACGCAGCTCGGCGAGAGCCTCTCCGTTGTCGTTCAGGGCAAACAGGCTCGTCCGTCCGGCCTTTTTGCCAAACACGAAAATCGTGGTGTTCGATGGCGCCTGATAATCCGCAATCGCCGGGTCGGCTATAAAAATGCTCGCAGCCGGCCCGGTCAGATGAACTGTCTTGCCCTGTGAGGAGGTAAGGTTGATCGTGCCCGTGGTGCTGCCAGGCGCCGCACGTGGCGGTTCCCCTTTGCCATCCCGCTTTGTCTGAGCTGTGACAGCAAGCGGAAATAGCAGAGCGAGTGCGCACAGGACGTAGCTGAGGCGGGGAAAAGCGGCATAGTGCGAGCCGCTGGCGACCATCGGCGGCTCGCCGGCGTCATTGTTAACCACGTTCAAGGGAGTGCTGCTTTCAAGTTCGATCGGCTAGGCAGCCGATGCTGCGCCGATGAGTTCGAGGGTGTAACCGACACCGCGCGCGGTCTTGATCCTGAGCGTTGCACCCGCTTGGCTCAAGTGCGTGCGTAAGCGATAAATCCCGACTTCCAGCGCATTGGTCGAGACCTCATCGTCAAATGCATACAAGCTATCTTCGAGCGATGCGCGCGGCACGGTACGGCCCGCGCGGTTGAGCAGATGTTCAAGAATGCACACTTCGCGGCGCGCAATTCTCAGTATTCGACCACCGATCGAGACTTGTCTCGCGATCGGATCGAAATGCAGATTCCCGAATGTCACAACCGGCGCCATCATTTGCGTTGACCGTCGCAAAATAGCTCGCATGCGGGCAATGAGTTCGTCGATAAACACGGGCTTGGGCAGAAAATCATCCGCGCCCGCATTGAAGATCGCAATCCGCCGGCTAAGATCATTGAGACTGCTCATCATCATAGCCGGCATTGATCGTCCCTCGCGCCGCAACTGCTTCAGCCAGTCCAATCCGTCTCCATCGGGCAAAGCCGATTCGAGCAGGACCATGTGGTAGTTCGCGCAATCGAGCGCGGCCGCCGCCTCATCCAGCGTGCGTGTCACGTCGACGGCGAAGCCACAATTTAAGAGCGCTTCCTTCACGTCGCGGGCAAAGTCCGCATGATGATCAACCAGGAGAATTCGCATTCATCGCCTCTCGTCCATCCTCGGCAGGACTTGAGCGTGTCACGCTGACCATGAGATTCGGCGGAACCAAGAGGCTGCCGCTTTGGCGTGAATTCGAAAAGCCGTAAACGACACGCAAGACGTTGTTGGCAGGCGACCCATGTCTGCGCGTCCATCGTCATCGGATTGGCGGCCTGCGGCGGATCGCCTGCGCGGGGGGGCGCGGCTCAAAATCTCCCTTACGCCGGCAAGAGCCCTGCAATCTCTCACGAAGCTGAGAGTCCTGGCCGCGCGCTGATGCATCTGTAGGCCGAGCATAGCCATGCTTGCATGCACTACACGAGCGCCTGCAGTAGCGATCGTGCCAAACCACCCGAACGAAACGAAAGCGCAGGCGAGAGCGGCTGTATTTGCCGCCGAACAGACTTGCGAAACCGACATTGGAAACTCCCCAAGTTCGCCTTGACCGCGGTCAGTCCTGCAAGGCTGTTGAGCCCGTAGTGTCGTCAAGTCACGACATCGCAAGTTTTCCGCGTTTGAAGACACTTCACGCACTATGCATCGGCCAATGGCTGGAAAAGGCCAAGATGCGCGACGAAACACGCCTATTGGCGGGATAGACATCCTCTCGATGGCCGGTGATAGCCGAGCAAGACGTCAACTGTCCCGAAGTTCGGTCGCTCCGGAGATGTTCTCCGCCGCAGTCGAGCGAATGCTGCCAACGAACGACAAATTGAGTCCGGCGTTGCTGTCGCGCATTGTCTAAGGTGGTTACGCCGCCTCCCTTTCGTCAGACAGGGTGAACGGCGCAAGAATGATCTAATCTCGAGCTTGGACTCGGCCTGTGGTCGGCACAGGCGAAATAGCGATTGCCCGCGTTGTTCTCGCGCGCTGGATCCTGGTCTGGCTGCGGGGAGGGCGCTGCGTCCTGCGCTTACAGAGCAGATCGCAAACTCTGAAGGGGAGCAGTCGAGTAGTGCGACGAGGCGGATCGGCTGAGCATTGAGGTTTTGAGACGTTCGCATTGCTACCTGTCAGGAAGAGTTCACGCGAGCGGATTCTGTCGCGAGACTGTCGGAAATCCTACAATCTGACGCTGGGTGCGATTCAAGTGCCTTTAAAGGCTCCTTGTAGCGGTGCCCTCAAACTCGGAATCGTTGTGAGGCAACGGCGACACAGTTCGGCCACGCCGTCGACCTGCGCGTGACGGTCGGTCTCGCTCTGTCCAACGTCGTGAGCATTTTTCCGTCCAATTGAACGTGGCGCCAGAAACCCTTTGAAATGCCCGAAAAGGCAGTCGTTCTTACCAAGCTTTGGGTAAGCCATGACTCCACGATCGGGCGATCCGATCCGCCTCATACGTGGCAATTTAGCGGGAAGACCGTGGCAAGGCGCGGGATGGGTCCACGTGACGACAGGAGCTAACGTCCGAGATGCAGACGGCCGATCGCGCGAGCCAAGTTGTTCAGCAAGGGACCGAGGAGAGAATCGATTGCCAGACGTCATCTTGAATGCGGGCTCCATACATTGCGATCGACTATGGGGCTTTTAGCCGTGCTCGGCAAAATCGATTGTTTTGATGGAACGCATCCAGGTGGCGGATCGGCCGTACTGCAACAACGCCGCTTGCTGCTGACGAGTGAATACCTGATACGATTGCGGCCGAAAGACCTGTTGGTTGACCGCGCGGTTAATGTCAGGCCGAGCTAGCTAAGGCGGGGAGCGTTCAGCGGGTTACCTCACCAAAGCCGCCGGCCAACCGTGGGGGCGGCTAACAAATTGATGCCGGGCGATGTCACAACGCATCCAATGCCAGAATGCTTTAACGAGCGGGCAGGGGAGAGAGGATGGTCCGGCGTCCTCCTAACCGTCGGGGGTGCATCTTCCGTCGCAGCCCTCAACCGCTGTACCGCTCGATCGGCGAATTGATCGGACCATCGATCACGCCGCCAATATGCTCAAGCTGTTGTGCGTGAGGCGGAGCTGGTGCGCCGTTTTCCAGTTCTTCCTTGGGGGGTGTTTTGGTACTTGAACGCCAACGAACCTGTCAAATGGCGCAGTCGACAGACCATCTACTCATTACTCTCGCGCTTGTAGGGATTTGCTTCGCTTGCGGTCCGGTAGCTTTCCAAATTGCCGCCCAGGAACAGGCATTCGGTTTCTCGGGTTGGCGTTCTGCCCAGTGAGCACATCGAATCGACGTCCCCATCGATGTTGTCCTGATCTTCGGCATTCATTCCAAGCCCAATGCTACTCAGCACGTCGTCGGGGGTCCAGACAGTTGGCTTCGGTAGGGGTGTGCAGAGCGTCCGCATTGTTGGCGATCGCTCTCGCCCAAGGATCGCGAGAAACGGCGAGTTTTGCCGGATCCTCGACCAACGATACGAAGGGTGATGCTGTTGTCTTGCCGCGCATATGTCAGCCAGCTTGGCGTCCATAGGATACTGCTCCAGAGGATCTCCAACGGAAGAATGATCCCGAGCCGTGTTGCGGACATGCGATATCGCGCTCGTGTTTTCTTCCATGCGCGGCTTGCAATCATTGTCCTGATTCCGAAAACGCCGCAGTGTGACATATGACGACCCACTACCTCGTCGAATAGGCGGTCCCGATCGACGGGAGCTGCGGTCGCCGATGACCAATGTGCTGCTCGGCGAGGTCGAGCTCGTTCCGAAGCGCTTCAAGAGTGGCACCTGTCAGTGTCGCGGCAGAGCGCGCGCGCTGACAAATGATGAGGCTGGATAGCGACTGGTTTCCGGGGCCACCTCGTTTGGCGCAGACGAGGACGTGGCAGTCGCGGAATTTGCCGCTAACGAGACTGAATCCGAGGTCGGGTAGACCGAATCTAAGTCGTCTAGATCCAAGTCATTCAGCTGCTGCTCAAAGCTTTCTTACTGTGTGCCGGTGCGCCGGTCTGGGCGCTAAGCTCGTCCGGTTGCCAGTCGACGCTGTGCGCGTGCTGCAGCGCGTCGTGAACCTGAAAGAGAGCGTCTGCGGCGTTCCGTGGATCAACATTCATATATCTCTCTCCCTTCGAGTGCCGGCTGTCGGCGTAGATTGTTGCAGGTGCAGCTTTCGAGAAGCTGACGGACCAGGAAGGAAGCCATTTAGCTTTAGCCTTTGAGAGATGCCGAATGGATTCAGTCAGTGAGGCGAGCGGTCAGCTGGACGCAAGCCGCGCAAAGCGACGGATCAAAAGTCGGTGCCGCCTTGTGCCTTCTGGTATTGCTGTTTCGACTAGGCCGAGATCGGGTGCCTTGACTGAGCTTGATCCGACCGCCGCGTCAGGTTCGCTCCGCCACCTCATTGCGGACACGTCGTCTAGGGCAGACAGTCCTTGCACAGCTATCAAGATGGACAAGCTGGCGCATGCGGCTGGTCGAAGTGTTCTTTCGTAGATCGTCTACTTTATGCAGATGTGAGAATTGCATGCTTTCGGTCGTTGGGCCTGCAATGGAGGAGCGCGACCGGTTGCCGTTTTGTGTTTTCCAAGCGGCCGACGCTCGATCAGATCGTTCTAGTCGACGTCGCGCGAGGCTAAGCCACTTCCGCAAACCTGACATACGAGGTCGTGATGTCGGAATAGCCATCACAACTACTTGCGCTTGGTTGCGACAGGATGTTTTTGTCGCAGGCGCGAGCGCGCTTGATGTGTGGAATCAGCCAAACGGTTTGCGAGCGCGACGTCTTGAAAAACGAGATCTGTGGCACTTATCGAGGGAGAAGAGCATATGAAGTTTACTGGCATAGGACTGACGATCCTGTTGTCCTTGCTTTCGGCCGCGAGCGGGAGCGCTCTGGCGAGAGCCGATGAGCCCTCGCCGAATTACACCGAAGTGCTCAATGCCCTGCAGGCCGGGAAGAATGTGAAGCTCATACTGGACATGAGCCGCTGTACCACCGCGGAGGCTGGCAAGCCTGCGTCGGCGACGCAGGCCGGTCTGGTCATCAATGCCTTCAGGGTGACCGCCCAGAACGGCATCAGCTTCGCCAATGCGCACCAAACGGTCGACAGCTCCGGACATGCCGTGACCGAGTACATCCGCCATAGCCTCAGCCGCGAAGGCAAGCTGACGGTGCGAGCCTCGAAGCTTGTCGTCGGGACCACCGAACTCGTGAACCAGGGCGAATTCGTCTGCGAACTGCCGGATGGCGCAAAGTTCATCTGGTAACGAAGAGCACAGGGCAGGGGGATGCGCTTCGAAGACTTGATCCTTTAATCGTGTGGACATCTTCGCAAGCCATGATACGGATCGTTTCGAACGTCAGGAACGGCCAGAGTGTTTCTGGCCGTCTTTTCGTCGGGGGAGGCATCGAGTTGCACGACCTTGCTGCAGTTCGATCAAGGTAACTTATGAGGGCCGTCGATCTCGATTCGATCTCAGTGATTGGAAGATCGGCGGTTCAGGCTATCGTGTATGGGTTGGAGCCAAGGCCTCTCAGTTGAACGCTCCAGATTGGCTCGCCAAGGTACGTATCTTGCATCCCGCGTCTTTTGGGGTCCTTTCACCGGAAACTTCCGTGCTGCCGAATGCGGCCACAACGTGATTGAACCATCCCGCTTTAGATCATGCTGGGCCTCGCCGCTGTGGGGTTTGCTCGCCGCTTAAACTATCTTTCGGACGCAATTCTAATTTCTCTGAAAGCAAACGATCCGACGTGGTTTCGGGAGCTTGAGCAGCTGCCCGAGGTGCCGACGAGCACCTCGTTCAGCCAAATTGCGGCCGATGGAAGAGAAGAACGCGGCCACCGGGTAGGCTTTCGGCCGTGTAGGGCTGACTGTGGATCAGAAAACGGGTCATTGGGACCTCCTGGCTCGGCAGAAGGCCCAGGTTTTGGAGCATGTCGATCACGACAGGCGAAGCCTCTTGGGGGCCGTGCCTCCAGTCGTCGCCGAACAACTCTCCGAGTTCAGGCACTTGCGGGGACGGCTGATGGCCCGATCCCGGTGCGGCAGACGGCAGTGGAATGTTTGGCGCCAGCGCCAAAGGAGCGTCCTTTCGCAATTCGAACGAGGAGAGCGGACTAAACCCAGGTGCAAGGCCGCCGTAGGCATGCGGGGGAGCCGTCGGCGTTACAAGCGCAGCTTCACCCGGCAAAGCGAGCCTTGGGTGATGAATGAGTTGAACGTCGTTGGATCCTCTCGGTCCCAACACGGCCGTGTAGCGATCGCCGCCAATCTCATAGTTCATGACCGGATGTTCTCCATTAGGCAAGAAGTCCCACTTGCCCAACGTGGAAAGCAACATTTCGGGGGCCAACTGGGTGCCATGCGAAAAATCCTTGGGCACGGCGAACGAAACATCAAACGTATCGCCGATAGCAGGAGACCGCAGATGGATGAGCTGAACATCATTGCGCCCACGCGGTCCTAGCACGGCCGTATAGCGTTCACCGTGAATGTCGTAGGTCTTTACCCGCTGTGCTGCATCCGGCAACAGACCCCAGCGGCTGAGCCTGGAGCGCATCATATCCGGCGCGGCCTGGGTGCCATGGGAGAAATCCTCGGGAACGGCCAAAGAGGCATCAAAGCTCTCGCCGGCTGCGGCGGACATCGTATCATGTGTTGCCGGGGTCGCACCATCTTGATGCATCATCCTCCCAAAGTCTTCTTCAGAGGCGGGATTCTGCGACCGTGAGCTGGGCTGCCAGATCACGGCATGGGGGGGCGACCCCATTGCCGTCCATAACTTGGATGTATCCAGATCGACAGCAGGCGCAGACCCGTCTCGATCCGCGGCATCGAAAAGCTCTTCCTGGGCGACACTTTGCACGGGCGAGTGGGTGACTGAACGCGTGGTTGGCCAAAGCACTGGTGCATCGAAGGATGTCGCTGGCAGCAGGCCCTCGCGATCCGCGGCATCGAAAAGCGCTTCCTGAGCAAAACTCTGCACGGGCGAGGGGGCGGCGGCACGCATTCCCCGCCAAAGTATCGGCGCATCGAAGCTGGCACGTGGAGGCACTTCGCTTCGGCGCACAGCGTCGAAAAGCACATCCTGGGCGACACGTTGCACGGGAGAATGAGGGGTTAAACCCGTTCCCTCCCAAACCTGGGTAGCATTGAAACCGTGGGCCGGCAATGAGCCGCCTTGGTCCGCAGCGTTCCCCAAAGGCTGCTCATGATCGAAAAGCTGCACGGGCAAATCGGCGTCCGGCTGTATTGGCTGGCGCGAGTTGCCTCCGTCAGCCCCCGAATTGTCCTGCCCGGCGATCCGGCGGTAGTCACTCAGCCTGTTCAACGAGTAGATGAGTTTCTTGTCCTTCGGAAACAAAGCGTCGGCATGGCCGAGCAGCGCTTTGTGACTGAGCTTAGCAACCGACAAAGGTCTCAGTGCTGCCGCTAGCTTCCGAAGACTGCTAGCATAATTTGCGGCGGTTTTTGCATCGAGTGCTCGACCAAAGCCTGCCTCGGTGGCCTTTCTGATGAGGCTCGCGTCTTCCTTGGACGGACGATAATGTGTTGTGGGGGCCGGAGCGGCGTCGCTGGGCTCGCGGTACCTACTAACCATTGACAATGCAGGGGCGATGACCTTGTCTTTTGGCAGTAGCTTCTTGGAGCGGTCGAGCAACGTATCGTCATCGAGCTCAGCAATCGACTGACCAGACTGCTTCAGCGCCTCAGCCAATTTGCGAAGCCGACGGTCGTAAATTTCGATGGTGGTCGCATTCGGCGGTGGCCCTCGGTCAAGGGCAGCACCAGACGCTGCTTGGATGAGGCGATCGTCTTCTTCAGTGATGTCATAAAGATCGCTATGGGAATATATCGGGCCGAGCTGTCGCACCTCTCCCAAGTGTTGCTCAAACACCGCTTGCGGTTGTTGTGGCTGCTCCACGGTGGTATCTGACGCAGCGGAATCTTTATCGGCTGGGTTGATCGCGTTGTATCGGTCCATGGTGCAGTCCACTGGCATCGCTTCCTCGTTCTTTCGCTACTCACGTTAGCTTTCCAAAACCTGACGTGGCCGGGCGGAAAGATAGAATGAATGATGGCGGGCAAGTGCCTTTTCCAACCTGACGACACGTGCGGCGAATTTAAAGACGGTACAGCTTTCGGCTGAAACTCTGATTGTCCAAGTGCAGTACGCGGCCAGCCCCCGCTGGCCAGTCGGACCGCAGTGTTATAGATGGCAGCGAACGCTGCTTTCGATTTTTCCGAGCATCGGAAAAGACAAATGCGGAGCCTCTACCCTCAGCCTTTTGTCCCTGACTTTCTGTATGGATTCGATGCGCTAGCGGTCCGGTAGTCAGCTAGATTCCCGCCCAGAAACAGTACCTCGCGCTCCTCAGTTGGGGTATCGCTCACCCATGCCAGATTGGGTTCATCATTCTCAGTCCCGTCCTCAAGAATACTGACGATCTCTTCGGCCGTCCAAGTGGTGACCCTCGGCACCGTGCAGCTGTGCAGCTCATTCGCGTTTCCGCGATTGCTTTGGCGCTATACTCGTTGTCGTCGTCCGGCGAAAGGAGCAGTTGTGAGGCCTCCTCGGACAATGATACAAAAGGCGAAGAACTGGTATCGCCTCTCATGTGTTCTGCCGCTGCGCGACCCAGATCAAGTCGTTGGCCTCCCCAGATATTCCAGGGGGCGGCGTCGTAACGCAAAGCCGCCATGGAACGCAAATGGGCCATCGCGCTTTGACGGTCCAACCCATGTGGCTTGCAACGGCTGGCGTGGTCTTGAAAGCGCTGCAGCTCTGCGTACGAAGATGCCACTACGTCGTCGTAGAGGCGGCCACTATCGACGCCGTCGGCTGACGGCCCAGTCGCTCTTGACCATTGGGCTGATCTTTGCGCAGCGAGTTCGAGTCTCTTCTGAGTTCCGCAATATTCGCGCAGGTCAGCGTTGCGGCAAGCTGAGCGCGCGTTCTCACAAAGGATGCAGCTGCGCACCGTTCGTTCTCCTGGATAGCCTGCGCTCTCTTATTGCCATCCGTTGCAGTCCGGGTCGATCCAGCCCCGGGTGAAGCTGATGTTGGGAGGATTGGCTGGGGTTCTCTAAGCCGCTGATCAAAGTCTGCTTGCGCTGTCTCTTGCTGTCGCGGCTCGACGTAATTCATCTGAGCCGCGCATGGGTTGACGTTGTCAAATGGGTCCATTCCCGTCTCCCTTTTGGTAGCCTTTGTCGATATCATTCGGACAAAGTTGATCCGATAAGGATCAGCAACTGAGGCGCGCGCGAATGTCTATAAACTGAATTGGATCTGGTTCTCGAACGGGTCGGTATGTTGAGGGCATACGTGGGACTGACCGGGATCCAGCTCCGTTTTCTCTTCCAGATTTTGAGCCAGAGCTGCGTGAGGAAGTCTGCCGAGGCCAGCTTGCATCGCCTGCGAGTCGATGTCCTTGAAACGTTACTCGAGACGCTAGCTCTGGTCCGAACAGCCAATCTGGTCGCGGCCATCGGGCTCGTGACCGCGCCGGCGTGGCGTGGAGCTCATTGTGCTCTGTTGGGATTGCTGATGGGCGCGAGGATTCGCGTGGGCCCGCCGGGCGCTGGTCGCCAACAAGACCCGCGCGATGCTACTTCGATCCAGGCATCCGCAACACGCGCGGAATAGCCTAAACTCACAATATCAAGGGGGCTGCGCGGCCGCGGGACGTTGGATTGCCGACCAGACTTGGCAAAGCCACGAACGATTCGGCTCGCATGAAAGCCGCGGCGACGACGAACCGGCGCACGGGCGCCTCAGCTCGGAAAGACAAAATGGGGAGTTGACGCTTGCAGCCAATGCGCCACACGTGCACCACAAGGTTGGTCGCGCCTAACAACCGTATCGCGGCGATAGCCTTGTGGTGTGGCCTGCAGGCGCAGCCGAACATTAGGACCTAGAGCGATCTGCGCAGTCGGTCGTATCGGCTCCTCCTTCGCATCCTCCGGGCCCGACGCGATTCCAGTCAAAGTAGCGATGGATCCCAGACCAGGGATGGACGGGGTGCAACGCGTACAGCTAAAAAGGCCTGAGCTATTCAAAGCGGCGGAGGCCTGCTCCTGAACCACTGAATAGTGGTGCCGCACCCGATGCATGAAAATTAGACTATCATTAGTCTTCCTGGGTCGATCCAAAGCGGCCGTTGGCCGCTGCGATGCCCGAAGGAAGCGGCTCTTGGCGCTCGCGGGTTGCACCCCTGTTGCTAGTGGCAGGACGGCAGCAGGCCGGTGACGGCTTAGGTCAGAACGCCGGGGCTGCGGTCGGCCACCAAGCTGGCGCGGAGCGTGTCATCCGTGATCTCACTCGCCGATGATGGCCGCAGACCTCGACGCTGGGCAGGCGATTCGATCTGGCATTGTTGAAGCTGATAGCCCGCGATTCATCACGAGAGGCGCGTCCCACCTCATGTGCCGGTAAATGACGCGCTCCAATGCCCAACTGCGTGATTTCGTGAACGTTGATGCGGGCGATTGTTGACGCTCTGAGGTGGCCTATGTCCAAAGGTAACTGAATCCGTGCACGTATCGGCGCGTTCACGAGAAGGAGCCGTGACGACGGGCATTCTTGCAAAGTCGCGCTCGGTCATCATACCGATAAAAAGGCGAGGACGATGCGGCACCTGCAAGATAATCAACCGAAGGTCCGTAGCATCCTCGAATGCAGCAGGCGCCACGGGTGGTGCAGAAGAGAGTTCAGCTTCGAAGCGTTGCCTTAACGACGCATCGAGAATCTGGAATGTTTCACCGCATTATTAGATGGTTGGCTTGGCGCGGCCTTATTGATCGGATGTCGCTTTGCAACGGGGCAGCAAGCGGTTGATCAACAATGTCGCGCCAAATCTGTCGTGTGTTCTCGAACGCATCAATTGATGTCGTTCGCTTCGAGCCGGCGCTGCCGATTGAAGCCGCTGCAATCAGGCAGCGCGTTTTCGGTGAGCCTGATCAGAGACCATTTGGGTTAAGCGATGGAAAGATAGGCTTCGCAATAGAAGAGGATGCCAAGAGACGATAGTAGATTGAAATACTCAACTATTGCGTTTGCGGGGTCTGGACCTCTAAAGATCCTCTAGCTTGATCACTGCTCGCCCGGTCGGGAGTCCAAACGTTTCGATCGCGAATGCCATTCAAAACATCTTCCTAAAGGAGCTGGCTTCTTGATGAATTCTGGAGCGTCGATGTGAGTGTACGCGTGTGGAAGCAACCAGCCGCTGGAAACAAGCTGTCACGTCGGCGCCAATCGGCAACCAGCGTGATCGAAGCTCTTCTCGGCCGCGCCCGCTCGGAGAAGATCGCAAGACCTAACAAAAGCTTCTTTGGTGACATTCTTCTCACAGCAGCCGACTGTTTGTTGTCTATCCCTCAAATTGAATGCCCGGAGCACATGCAGGGTGAGCTTGCGAGAAAGCGCAGGCTGGCTGCCGAGATCGACTTGTCCACAAGGCCCACCAAGCAGCTCAGAGGCCGCCGCACGAGGGGCTGTGATGTCTTCGGGTAACTCCATGCTTCATCTTGGCTTAAATCTTCATGGTGCCGGTGGTCATTTCGCGGCGTGGCGCTGGCCGGGCACAAATCCAAGCGCCTTTTTCGACATCGAGCACTACGTCCGCGCTGCGAAGATTGCGGAGCGTGGTCTGCTGGATGCTGTATTTCTGGCCGATACCCCTGCGATAAGTTCCGACATTACGCACCAGCCGCCGCTTAATGGGCTCGAACCGACGCTGGTTCTCGCTGTGATTGCACGTGAAACGGAGCGAATTGGCCTGATTGCGACGGCGTCGACTACCTACAACGAACCATACAATCTTGCCCGGCGCTTCCAATCGCTCGATGTCATCAGCCGCGGGCGCGTTGCGTGGAACGCGGTCACGACGTCGAGTCCGGCGACGGTTGCAAACTTTGGCGGTCGAGAGGTCGGGCGAGCGGATCGCTACAGACGTGCGGAGAACTTCGTTGAAACGGTTCGTGCTCTCTGGCTGAGCTGGAGCGGCGAGATGGTCATCGCCGATCAGGCTGCGGGTGTTTACGCAGATCAGAGTCAGTTCCGCCTGCTCGATCCCGCTACCAATAGTTTCGGCATCCGAGGCCCACTTACGCATCCCGGTTCGCCCCAAGGCTACCCAGTCATCGTTCAGGCGGGCGGTTCGGATCCCGGACTACGGCTCGGCGCCCGCAGTGCAGATGTCGTGTTTGCGGCAGCCGGGGACTTGTCAACGGCTCTGCAGGAGGCAGAGCGCCTGCGCGCGCTCTCTCGGCAATTCGGCCGCCCTGCGGCTCCGCTCATCCTGCCAGGTCTTGTCACCTGTATCGGGGGCACCGAGGAAGAAGCGGCTGGTCGCAAGGAAAACCTTGACGGACTGCTCGATCTGGAGCGCGCCATCGTCGCTCTTGCACGAAGCATGGGTGTGGCGGTCGAGAAGCTCAGCCTCGAAAGGCCAATCCCGGAGGAGATTTTGCCTACTGCAGATGATGTTCCGTTTTCTGTCGGTCACCATCGCACGATTGAGACTCTGGCGCGTCAAGGTCGGACGGTTCGCGAAATCATCAGCAGCGTTCAAGCGTTTGGCCACCGCTTGCTCGTGGGTGCACCCGAGCAGATCGCGGACTCGATTGAGGCATGGTTCCGCGCTGGCGCGGTTGATGGTTTCAACATCATTCCGGACGTGCTGAAAGATGGCACTTCAGCGTTTGTCGACAATGTGGTGCCCATCCTGCAGAAGCGCGGGCTGTTTCGCAAAGAATATCGGGGACAGACACTGCGAGAGCATTTCGGGATTTCCGTTCCTTTCGAGCTGGCAAGAGCCACACCTAGCTCACCGCTCTGACGCTTCCTCAACACCAAATGCTCTGGAGCCTGGATATGCCTTTATCGAATTCGCGGTCAACGAGGCGCTTCACTGGCAAGTCGAACTATCCAGCAAGAAAAGTGGCGGCTGCCCTTGTCGTGCTCTTGGGCCTGTCGCAATTGGTGCTCAGCATTCATGCTCAAGAAGGGTTAGCCGGCAGTGTAAAGCGAGGAGGCGTTATTCGTTACGGGCATTTTCAAGAGCCTGCTTGCCTGTTCGGGGGCTGGGTGCAGCAATGGTATCTGCAACGTCAGTACAGCGATAATCTGGTTGCGCGCACCGAGGGCGGCAACATTGTGCCATGGCTGGCCGAGTCTTGGAGCATCTCCGACGACAAAAAGGTGTACACATTCGAGATAAAGCCGAAAGTAAAGTTCACCGACGGGACTGCGCTCGATGCGCAGGCTATCGCTGACAATATCAACGGATGGCTTAGCAACGACCCCGATCTTCGCAATCCGACTGCCGCTCCCTATCTTGGCGATCGCTTCGAATCGGCAACTGCAATTGCTCCTCTGAGGTTGCAGGTAAAATTAAAGGTGCCGTTCCAGCCCTTGCTGAACGTGTTCGCCCAATCCTCGCAAGGCATTCTCTCGCCATCGGCGCTCAAACGTGGACTCGCGGTCAATTGCGAGAACCCTGTCGGTTCCGGCCCATTCATTGTCGACAAGTGGCGCCATGGGCGAGAAGTCACCTTCCGCCGCAATCCCGACTACAATTCGGCCCCGGCCACCGCAAAACATCAAGGGCCGGCTTACGTTGACGGGATCACCTGGAAGTTTCTGCCAGATCAGACTGTCCGATACGGCTCGCTGATCACGGGCGAGACCGATGCCATATACGATATCCCGGCTGTCGCATGGAAGGACGCCAACTCCCGCTTTTCAGTATTGCGGCACCTTACCGGCGGCACCCCCCTGCGCTTGGCGTTGTATACGGCCCGGCCCCCATTTGACGACGTGCTCGTCCGCAAGGCCTTTGCCTATTCTACTGACCGAAGGGCCGCGGTCGACACATCCTTCCTTGGCTCTTTGCCGTTTGAGGGCAACGGGGCGCTAAGTCAGAGCTCGCCGGAATACCTGCCTGAGCTCGGCCATTCCTATGGATACGATGTTCGGAAGGCCAATCAGCTGCTTGATCAGGCGGGTTGGACTGAGCGTAATCGTAACGGCGTTCGTGTCAAGAACGGCAATCCGCTCATCGTGCGCATTTCCTATTCGAACGCTTTTCTGAAGCCGGATGGCGAGCAAGCCTTGCAAGTTATCCAGCAGCAGGCAAGGGAGGCCGGTTTTGACGTACGTCTTCAACCCACCAATCCGGCTGATTTCTTCGCCGGAAAAAACCTCGGTCCCGATGATTATGAGGTCGTTCTCCTCTATTGGGTTGCCCCCGGCGCTGAGATATTCCGGATCTCGTGGAAGCCCGATCAGAACGGCGAGACCAATCGCTTCAATCCCTCACGCTATCAAGATCTGACGCTTTGGGACGTCATTCAAAAGGCGGAGCAGGAACTCAATGGGGCGCAACGTACCGCCCTCTATCAGCAGGCGGAACGGAAGATCGTGGATGAGGCTCCTGTGATTGGCCTCACGGTGCTGGACGTAACGTTGGCGACCAAGCCGAACCTCAAAGACGTTTGGCTGGACCGCGGCTCAGTTGGCGAACCCGTTTTCTATGACGCTCATTTCGATGACGGGAAGTGACGCCGTGAGGATAGTAGCCCATCCTCCCATCGTTTGGTTCGCGCGCCGGATATTCTCCGGCGTGGTCGTGGTGTGGGCTGCCGCAACCTTCGCGTTCTTGATTCAATGTGTGCTCCCTGGCGACCGCGCCCAGATCATCATCACTGTGACGAGTGGCAACGTCGGGCCGGCGTCGTCGGCGGAGCTTGCAGCGATCAATGCGGAATATGGTTTTGATCAACCGCTCGCGGTTCAGTACGGCAAATACATATTGCAGATCCTGCATGGAGATCTTGGCGAGTCGTACCAGCAACATCGGCCTGTCGCAGCGATTATTGCGGAACAGATTGGTCCCACGATTGTTCTGGCCATCGCTGCGCTGCTGATCGCATGGCTTCTCGCAATTCTGACAACCTTGTTCATCGCTGGCAGAGACAACATATGGTCGAAGCTGCTCAATGACACACAAGTCTTTTTGGCAACGGTGCCGCCTTACTGGCTAGCCACAATTCTGCTTGTGCTCTTTGCGGTAAAGCTAGGCATTTTTCCGGTGATCGGGGGAAATTCGCCGATCGGGCTCGTTCTGCCGACACTTGCGTTGGCTCTTGAACTATCTGGCTTTTTCGGACAAGTCGTTCAGAACGAATTCACGCGCGTGCTCGAGCAGCCGTTCGTTACGTCCGCAAGGGCGCGGGGTATGAGTGATTTCGGCGTCAGGCTTCGCCATGTCCTCCGCCATGCCGCATTGCCCGGCATTACTTTATCAGGTTGGGCGCTCGGCAGACTTCTTTCGGGCGCGATTTTGATCGAGGTGGTTTTCGCCCGTCAAGGCCTAGGTGGCGTCCTTGTCGCTGCGACGTCCTCGCGAGACGTTCCGATTGTCTCTGGAGCTGTTTTGATCTCCGCGGCCCTATTCGCCCTTGCCAGTATCATTGTCGATCTGACTTACCGTGTAGTCGATCCGAGGATCAAGTTGACATGAGCATGTTCGCCGAAGTCACCTTGTCTCGGCCGCTCAGAGAAGTCCTAGCGATCGTGCGTCATGTCCCCTTTCGAATTGCGGTCTGTCTTATCATCTTTGGCGTCTTTGTCCTCGCAGCCATGGCGCCAAAGGTGCTGCAGACGCACGATCCGCTTGCTATTGATTTGAGATCGGCATTGCAGTCTCCGTCGATCGCTCACTGGTTTGGAACTGATCAATTGGGTCGAGATCTTTACTCTCGCGTGGTCGAGGGCGCAGGCCAATCCTTGGCTATCGGACTTGGCGCGACGGCGCTGAGCATGTCCTTTGCAATGGCCATCGGCGGCACCGCTGCACTTTCTGGCGGTTTATTAGACAGCATTCTCAGCAGAATTATTGACGTGCTCTTCGCAATTCCCACGCTCTTGCTCGCCCTTGTGTTCGTGACAGTTTTTGGGCCGTCAGTATTGACTGAAGTCGTAGCTGTCGGAATCGGAACAGCGCCAGGCTATGCGCGCATGATCAGGGGCCAGATGCTTTCCATCAAAGGGGCAGGCTATGTGGAGGCCGCTAAGGTGCTGGGCCATCCATTTCCCCGTATTGTCTGGAGGCATATTCTTCCCAACGCCATGAACCCGCTGACAGCAATGATGACGATCGGCGTAGGACAGGCGATTATATGGGCCTCCGGTCTTGCTTTTCTAGGACTCGGCGTCGCTCCCCCGGCGCCTGAATGGGGCGCGCTGCTCAATGCCGGGCGCAATTATGTAATCTACGCCTGGTGGCTGGAGATCATACCCGGTTTGGCGGTTACGGCGTTTGCCCTCAGCCTCACCATCATCGGGCGCCATCTACAGGACCGTCTGGAAGGACAAAGATGAATGTCGCAGGGTCGCTCCCAGCCTGTCCCGCAGCAGCCAGACCTCCTCAGGGTCGAATCGCTGCGTGTTTCCTTCGGGCGCGGCATCGCCGAGAACACGGTCGTGCGCAGCATATCCTTCTCCCTCCGACCGGGACAGTGTCTTGCGATTGTCGGTGAATCCGGCTCGGGCAAGAGCGTGACTGCGCGGTCTCTCATAGGCCTTGCTGGTCGCTACGCCAATGTTCATGCACGCCAGCTAAGCTTCGATGGGATGGACCTAATCGGCCTTAGCGATCGTGCCTGGCGGCGCATCCGCGGCACCGAGATTGGCTTTGTATTACAGGATGCACTCGTCTCGCTTGACCCGCTTCGCCGGATCGGCAAAGAGGTTGGTGAAGGCTTGCTCCTCCACGGTGCGGTATCATCACGCGAGGAGCTCGCGCAGCGCGTCATTGCTCTCCTTAACCTCGTCGGTGTCCCTGAGCCCGAGACCAGGGCCGAGCAGCTGCCGCATCAGTTATCCGGCGGCCAGCGTCAAAGGGCTCTCATCGCTTCGGCACTTGCACTCGATCCGCGCATCCTGATCGCAGACGAACCGACGACCGCGCTCGATGTGACGGCGCAAGCTCATGTGCTGGCACTGCTCGAGGAGACCAAAACGAGGGGCAAGGCTCTGATCCTGATCAGTCACGATCTGGCAGTGGTCTCCCGCGTGGCGGATGAGATCCTCGTCATGCGAGGAGGCGAGGTCGTCGAACGCGGCACCGCTGCCCAGATATTCAGAGATCCGCGACACCCCTATACTCGTCAGCTGCTGGACGCCGTGCCATCAGGCCGGCCGCGCGGCTCACGCCTCTCACCATCAACTATTGTGCGTTCGCCTCTGCAGCAAATGCAGCTACCCCTACAATCGCTGCCGAAATCTCGTCCCATCCTGCTCGAAGCGACAAGTCTAGTGAAGCGCTTCAAGGGCCCGGATGGCACTTTACGGGCGGCTGTGGACGGCGTCTCCTTCGAAGTGCGATCCGGCGAGACCTTGGGCATCGTGGGTGAGTCCGGATCAGGAAAGTCAACGATGGCGCGCTTGGTCCTGGCGCTCGACGAGCCTGACGAGGGAGCCGTTCAGTTTGCAGGCCGGCCTTGGACCACGCTCGCCGAATGCGAACGGCGGGCTCGGCGGCGGTCGCTATCGATCATTTACCAGGATCCTCTTGGCTCGTTTGATCCACGTTGGACGGTCGGACGCATCATATCCGACAGCCTTTCGAGCGATGTTGAGACACGGCGCAAGCGGCAGGAGCGTGTTATCGAACTGCTCGATCTGGTCGGGCTATCCCAGGCCTTGCTGGACCGACGACCGCTCGAGCTCTCGGGCGGTCAGCGCCAGCGCGTTGCTATCGCCCGCGCGATCGCACCAAATCCTGCCGTAATCGTCTGCGATGAGCCGGTTTCGGCGCTCGACGTCTCGATCCAGGCCCAGGTCTTGGACCTGCTCGGCTATCTGAGGGACCACCTCGGCGTAAGTTATCTCTTCATCTCGCATGATCTCAGTGTTGTTCGTCATATCAGCGATCGCGTCATAGTTATGCGTCGGGGGAGAATTGTCGATAGTGGCGTCACTGACGAGATATTTCGTAATCCACAGTCTGAATATACCAAGAGCCTTATCGCCGCCATGCCGCGTCTTGTGCGGGACCAACAGATAGGTCATTCAGCTACGATCCTCGATGAAGGCATCGCGTGAATGCCTTCGAATTCGATCCCTTATCATAAAATTGTCTATCTCCGATCGCGGGGGCTTCGCCTTTGCACCCGCCGATTTGGTCACGATTGCGCGCTCGTTCATCGCTCGACCAGGACAGTCTGTGGCGCGGGTTCCCACTAGGTGGACGGACCGGCGCGCCGAGCAGGGCTAGCCGAGTTCGAACACTCGCTAACCGTGAGGTCGGCGTTCCGCAAATGTCGAATTGCAAGTCATCGATTGAGTGCCCGCAAGGAGACTGGCGGCTCTTGCTCTCCTGCTAACGAGCTCGGAATTGTCGCTTTCGCGATAGCCTTGCGATCATGGTGCAGTCCCCGACAACGAGACCGTGTTTGTCAGGTTCAAAACATTCGGAGTCAGTATCGATTCATGACGCCTATTCAGCCCCTTGCTTGCGACTGATGCGCGGCTGGCACGGTCGTTGCTATCGGATAATGAGGTAACGCGGCGCAAGGGGCTGAGTGCAGCCCTAGATGAATGATCACTTTTCCGCCCGGAAGCCGTGGGTCCATTGAGAAAGAAGCAAGACCTTGAAGTTTTCGCATTCTGTTTGATGGAGAGCGATTTGGATGTGCCTATAAGAGCTGACGAGCCAAACCGCGACTTCTGGACATATCGGCACTGTCAAACGACCGTTGCGTTGTCAGCGTTGCCTGGCCCGGTGAACAATATCAGCGAGCGAGCGGCAGTGGGGGGCGCATGACTAGAATTCGGCTGACGTGCTCAAGCATCCCGGCTGCGGAGGTCAGCGACACAATAGGCGCCTCATCGACGCATCGCGTCGCCATCGCCGACGAGTTCGCCACAGGTCGCATAGCGTACCTCCAAGGCGGAGCAAAAAGAGGTCAATAACAGGCCCCCCGTAATCCGGGCAATACGGAATCGTCGTCATGTCGCAAACGATCGGCGCAGATAGCGAGTGCACCCCAAATGAAGGAGCAGAGCACTGGTCAGATCCGAAACACAATCTTTCGTCAGATGGCGATTTTGTTCGGTACTGGAGCCGAGCTGCCGATCGGTTGCGCGCGGTGGCCGCCGTCGGGAGGCGAACCGAAGAGGCGATCAGAAGGACCGGGACTGGCTTGCAGCTATCCTCCGAGAACTTTAACGGTCACGACCTGTCAGATTTCCCGTTGCGACGCTGTACCCTCAATCGTGCGCAGCTCTACGGAGCAAAGTTGGATCGGGCAGACCTTTCTGGGGCGAATCTTATCTGTCCGGGGCTAGAAAGGTCAAGTTTCCTCGGGGCCAAGCTCGATTTTGCGTATATGCATGCGATTGCAGCGCAGGTCTGTAACTTCGATGATGCCAGTCTGCGCAATGTAATTGATGCAACAGGCAGCCTGTTTCACGGTTGCAGCATGAAAAGAACACGCTTTGACAACGCCATGCTCAGCGGGCTTCTCGCTTACCAATGCGACGCGAGTGATGCTGTATTTGATGGCGCGGAGCTACAGGGTTCGACCATCAATGAATGTTTCCTTCCTTCCGCTTCCTTCCGCTTTGCCAAGCTGAGCCAGCTCACGATCACGAAAGCACATCTGGCGTCTTGCTCGTTCTTCCAGTCAAAGGGGAACTGTTTATCGATCGTGCGTCCCACCTCGGTAGATGGTCTTGTCCTGGAAGGCGCTCATCTTCCGTATCTGAGACTCTCAAAGGTAAGCGGCCGCATTGCAGCGAGAGCCATGAGCGCACCATTTGCTGATATTCACTTGTCAGATCTTTCAAATGCGGAGCTTGAGCAGGCAGACCTGACCGAGGCGCGGCTTTTGTCCGTAAGCTTGTCCAACGCAAACCTCGTCGGTTCCGTGCTCAACGGTGCATCCATTCATTCCTGCCAGCTCGACGGAGCGGACCTGTCTCTGGCATCAGGCGAATGCATTTCGATAACAGAGAGCACAATGCGAGCCGCCAAATTATCGGGCTTTCGTGGCCGCTGTGCCTTTGTGCGCGACTGCGATCTCGAACGCGCAGACCTATCCAATGCTTTTCTCTACAGGTCGATGATCACCGGTGATCCCCCGCAATCAATGGCACTGGATGAGGCAAATCTCGAAGGAGCGAATCTCGTTCAGGCATATCTCGCCGCAGGAATGACGAGAACCAATCTGGAGGCAACGCGGGCCGCGTACGTTCGCATGAACCAATCGTCCTTGCGCGAGGCGAACCTGAGTGGGATGTCGCCGTTCCAGGCCAGCTTCGTAAAGGTGGACTTTTCGGGCGCTAAGATAACCACATTCGAGCCACCGTTCTTTGCAGACCGATGTCCGGGCCTACAGGCCGCTCTGAAGGGGGATCAGCCACGCGAGCCATCAAGCTATCTGGCTGAATTCTCATCGTTGATCAGACGGGGTCGAGAAGGGTCCACCTGACGGCTTCGGAGACTGCAAATAGAAGGGAATGCAGTGTCGGTGAGCTTAGGACAGCTTTGGGCGGTCGTCCGGGCTGTGAGCGAGCGCTAAAGCGCTATGGGGCTCGTTGGCATTGCCGGCGGATAGGAGAGGCAGGGCAGACCTTCTGCGCGATCCAACCAATCAGATCGCTCTTTTGGCGTTCAAAGAGACTGGAGTAGGAAAATGCATCTGGCATGTCTTTCCGCAGGTAAAGCGTTCATCCGGGAGGTGGCGAGAACAGGGCAGACAATCGGGACGGTACATACTCTCGGCGCCCTGCATCTTGGGCATGCAGAACTGATCAAAAGGGCGGCATCGGAGAATGACGTCGCGATCGTCACAGTCTACCCGAACAAGATCCAGCTTAGACCAGGTGGGAGCTACGATTTCAATTTGGACGAGGATATTGGACTTGCATTGCGTTCGGGAGCAACTGCCGTGATTTCCTCCAACGACACCGAAATGTTCCCGCCTAGCTATCGAACCTTTATATCGCAAGGCGACTGTCATTTGCGTTTAGGGGGTCGTGATGCGTATTTGAAGGAAGCCGTTACCGGGGCAGTCCGCTGGATCTGCTATGCAAGGCCAACTCGCAGCTACTTCGGCTTGAAAGATATCGGTCAGGCGATCCTGGTGAAGCGCGCCGTCGCAGACCTCCTTCTGGATTGCGAGATAAGGTTTGTGCCGACCGTGAGATACAAGAACGGAGTGTCCATTTCGTCGCGTTTGAGGCGATTTAGCCGTTCCGAGCTTGATGAGCTGTCGTGTCTTTTCACAGCACTCAACCATTCGAGGAAAGAGATCGCCCACGGGGCATCTAAGGTGAAGGATCTGGTCGCGTCGGCCACATCTCAGATCAAGTTCCGACACTTTAAACTCGATTTTGTTCGAATCGTCGGCGCTGACAACTTCGAAGACCTGGAGCAAGTCAAGCTCCCTTTCATAATCTTTGGAGCGGCAACGGCTCATGGTCTCAGGATCTTCGATAATATCTACGTTCCAGATCAGGATACTCTCATGAAGGGTCCTTCGGATATCTGGATTGATCTGCCTGAACAGTCCTAGCCAGACGATTATTCATCCATGACCTTGAGAAAGCTATCCGCTCCGGCCGTATCTCAAGGCGAGGGTCGCCTTATGAAGGCGTACTCGGCTTGATGTTGCCTCCAGCGCGTAGCCATTAACCAGCGCTGAGGGCTCTCACTGATCCATTGAGTAGATCGACTTGGAAAGTTAATGCGATCCTTACTGCCCGACATGGTAGGGCGAGGCTAGCTGCACTGTGAGGTAGCCTGGTCGAGCGGCCCGTCGCAGCCAAGCGCTGCGGCGGCTCGAAGCGATGAATCGCGCCACACCGTAAACTCTCGAGAGCAGAATCTGCAGAGATGATCATGACAAGGCGATCGGAAGATTATAGGGCTGAGGCTTCGTGTGTTATCCCGCTGAGCAAGCTGGATGTAAGCGAGGGCAAGCGCTTTCAAGACGACAGCATGTGGGCTTGCTTTGAGCGGTTGCGAAAGGAAGATCCCGTTCACTACTGTCAAGACAGCGCTCATGGTCCATATTGGTCCGTAACGAAATACCGGGATATCGTAGCCGTAGACACAAACCACAAAGCGTTCTCGTCAGAAGAAGGTGTCACTATTGTCGACGTGCCTGGCGAGCACTGGACCCCGAGTTTCATCAAGATGGGGCCTCCCAAGCACGCCGAGCAGCGCAATACCGTCAGCCCGATCGTCGGACCGGAAAGCTTGACGAAGCTCGAAAACTTGATCCGGTCTCGGGTCAGGGCGATTCTCGCGGGCTTGCCGCGCAATGAGGCCTTCAACTGGGTGGACATGGTCTCCATAGAGTTGACGACGCAAATGCTCGCCACGCTGTTCGACTTTCCATTTGAGGATCGGCGCCTGCTGACCTATTGGTCAGACGTCGCTGTTACAGCTCCGAAAGCAGACCATGCAATCGACAGCTGGGACAAGCGAAGCACCATCTTGTCCGAGTGCCTGGACTATTTCACCCGGCTTTGGAACGAGCGCATCAATGCCGAGCCACGCCTCGACCTGATTTCCCTGATGGCGCATTCGCCCGCCACACGGCAGATGGAGCCGAGCGAGTTTCTCGGAAATCTGATTCTGCTGATCGTTGGGGGAAATGACACCACGCGCAACTCAATCACCGGCGGCCTCCTGTTCATGAGTCAGTACCCCTCCGAGCTGCGAAAGCTAATTGACGAACCCAAGCTGATCTCAAGCGCCGTGTCCGAGATTATTCGGTACCAGACGCCAATCGCACATATGCGCCGTACCGCCGCGATCGACAGCATCGTAGGCGGAAAACAGATCAGGAAAGGCGACAAGGTCGTCATGTGGTACATCTCCGGTAACAGGGACGAAGAGATCGTTGAGAACGCCAACAATTTCGTGATCGATCGCAAGAATGTGAGGCAGCATCTCTCGTTCGGATTCGGCATCCATCGCTGTCTTGGTCGACATCTTGCGGAGCTGCAGCTGAGGGTCCTCTGGGAGGAGATTTTGGATGCGGAATTGTGGTTCGAGGTCGTCGGCGAACCCGAGCGGATTGCGTCTAACTTCGTGCACGGCTATTCCGCTCTCCCCGTGCGGATTGCAGCCTAGGCCCAAATTACTCTGCTCACGCAGACGGCAGGCGACGGAGCGGGCTTGTCCTGAACCATCTTTGATTTCTACAAGCAGCGCAGCTGGGGTGATCGACGGGAAACAATGCTGCATGTCGGAAGCTAATTACCGGCCCGGCAGACGCTTGGAAGGGCCTGCGAGAAGCGATAGGTGAGGCGCGCGTCTCGACGCGCAAGCGCTTGGCCTGCCAATTGAACCTCAACGGCTACTCCGATGCAGGTCTCCGGGCCACCTCGAATAGCTGAAACAATAGAGGCCAATGACCTTGGTGTTGAAAATTGTAGCTGTGGCAGCGATTTTCCTTGGAGAAGCTCTTTCGATATTCGCCGAGTTGATTGCCTCAAGGCAATTCGGAAAGGCCGGTGGCGATCTGGCGATGCTTTGGCCGATGTTTCTCCTGGTGAGCTTGGGTGGCATCCTCCTCGTTTTCGGATACGCGCTGGGCTACATGTATCTGAAGAATATCTGGATCATTGTCGCGATATCGGTGGGAGCGATCCTAGTCGTGGAACCGATACTCGCCGTTCTGCTCTTTAGAGACGTGCCGACAGCCGGTTCGCTGATTGGGCTGATTCTCGGTGGGTTTGGTGCGCTCGCTGCCATATTTCTATGAAGGTGATCTCACCGGGCCCGGATGGGCGCCGCACATTTGCGAAATGCAGGCTGAGGATCTGCGGAAGGTCGATTCAGCCGGTTCGGACGAGGAAAAATATCGATGCTGATCGACCTTCAGCATCTCGTCATCGGTGTACGGCCGTTAGATTGTTAAGCTCTTATGACAAAGTCCCCTTACCGTTAGCAGGGACGCGTGTGGCGAGCGTAGGCCTGCCAATCATAAGCTGGCCATTGCTGCTTGACCATAAGTCGCCGATTAGGCCGCGAGTGTTCTCTCGGCTACCTACTAACGTTTGGGGACGACTTGACTCGGTCGGCGTGGACGGAGCCATCGGCAGACGGGCAAGACTCGTACCGGATCGCGTCGAGGCCAGGGCACCTCAGCCGCGGTCACGTCTCGGCTGCTTACACCGACGCAGTTACCCGCATCGCTCTCTTCAGCAACATTGGAGCTCCGACGGAAATGAAACTTGGTGACATCGGCTTTCTTGTGCATCCGCAAGAACGCTTTTGGTCAGCTAGTCGTCAGGCACGCGGTCTATCCAGACGGGCTGCACATTCGCGACTTTTATCGGAGACGAAGCATGACGGGGATTGGCCGAGCTGGCACATCGGAGGGGTGGGCCGCAGGAGGCGACAGCACCGGGGACGTAAGCCGTTCGAGCCTGGAGCCCAGGCCTTTACCGGGAGGACGCAATCAATCCTTCGATGCCGTGATGGAGCGGATGCGCTCTGGGCCTCAAGACAGAACCGCGGCGCTTGGCAACCCAACGTCGGATGGGGCGCCGCCAACGCGGGACGAGATCAAGGCAGCAAGGCAAAAAATGACCAGCCTGCTTGAGGAGCTTGAAACCAGCCGCCGAGCGGCCACGCGCGCCCAGAACTTGGAAGAGGCGCAAGAGCTGATCGATCAAGTCGTTAAAGCAGGCTCAACTGTTCTGGAGTACTACGCGGATCTGCCTGCCAACTTGGCGCGTCGCATTCTGCCCGACGATCGGGCTCGCCGGCTCCGCGATGACACGGTGGACGCAGCCGATGAATGTAACATAGTGGCCACCAAGATTGTCTACGAGCTGGAGAAGAAAAGAAAGGAAGCATTAGGCTGGCTCGAGAGGATCAAAAGCACCGGTACGCCCGCCCAGGTGAGCGGCGCGTTTAAAAGCGTGGCGAACCACTATGCAGCCTGCATGGATTGGTGGGGAAAGAAGGTGTTGCGCTTCGAGCGGATACAGTCTGTCTGTGCGGCTACTGCCAACTTGCCAAGCAGCACGCCCGAGATGCGCAAGGCCGAAGAGGCCGCACTAAGACTGCATACCGGCTGGGCTCTCAATACGAAGTGCATGTATCTGCAAGCGCGGATTGCTCTCGCGGAGCTCTTGATTGACTCGCGAGCAAGCACGCTCGACCCAGACGTGCGCGATGCCCTGATGGACGAGACCGGGCGGGTGCGTCTGCTCGGGACTTTCATCGGGGATGTTTTTCCGGCATTCGTCTCCACGTCCGACGCCGTTCTGAACCGCAATGGAGCAGTGCTCGACGCGGAGCATCGCTCCGTTCTGGAAGGAGTCATGGAGCGGCTTTCGGAATTTGCATCCGGGCTGAGCGGCATCGTTACCAGCCTGAGGCAGGTCGGAACGGGAGCTGAAGTTCCCCTGCAGTTGCTGGACGAGATCGTGGAAGGGGCGTGGGTGACCGCAAACGAGGTCATGCGGCTGCTGGCATTGCAGCCAACTACGCCAGCCACGATTGAACCGCCGGCTTGGGCTGAGCTGCCGGAAAATACTGCCGGGGTGAGCCACGGCAATTCAGGTCGCAGAAAAGGAAAAGGAAAAGCAAAAGGAAGGCGCGCAGCGGCTGCAGGCGAGGGGAGTTCAACGGCCAGCTCATCCGAGCCGCAAGTCGCGAGGCCCGATACCGCTACGGCTCCGACGCGCAAGGTTATCGTGCGTTCAGATCTCGGTACCAAGAAGCTCGCCACCACGGAGGAAGCACGTGCCTCATCCGCTGCAACCGAGCACCTCCAGATGTGGCAGGCGCCGCCGTCCAAGGAAGCCCTGGCGGGATTACTTGAGCGATTGGATAAGCTGCTGCAGTTCGATCTGCCGGCTCAGCAGAGGGCGGTCTCGCAGGCGCGCCAGATGAAGCCCGAGGACGCCGAACACGTCTTGGATCGGGTTATTACGCGCTTGCAGACGCAGGCCGACGAAATTGATGCCTGTGTAATCGCGCTGCAGGAGCCTCGCCGACGTGGCCTGCTCACGCCTTCGCAAGTTCCCGAAGTGCACGACAAAATAGTCCGGCTCAACGGGATATTGTCCGAGCTGCAGGGACAGGCAAAATCATTGAAAGCGCAGAAGGCAGCGATCACGAGCGATTGCATGAAGACCTACCCGTTTCCATCGCAAAAGTACCTCGAACAGTTGCGCGCGACGGGGGAACTGGAGTCAGTGGATCCGCCGCGCGCCTTGAAGGGAGAGCCAGGGAAGCTATTCGAGATCAAGCTGCAGCCCAAGGCGCTGCGCAGCGGCGCGCCGCCAAGGCCGATGTGGGTGCACATCCATACCGAGCGGCCGGTTCATGCCTGGCAATTGGCAACGCTTAGCGATGGCGAATTCGCCGCCTGCCACGCGAAGTCCGACGAACAGCGCGGATACAATCAGCATTGGCAGAATGCTCGAGCCGCCGAGGGTCACAAGAATGTCGTGATCCACCGCGGCAAGCTCACTCCTGCGTTCTGTAGGTCCTTGTTGAGCATCGCCGCTGGCCAGCCGTGGCAGCGGCTTCCCGATCCGGAGCACGTTTCAGCGCAGATGGCTCGACTGGGGATCTAGTGGGTTGCCTTGCGGCGGTGAGCCGTTCGGTGGCAGCGTTCATGCCTCCAGACCGGCGCGGCGGATTGCCTGAGCAGCGCCGAGCCCATCTTACAAAAGGCATGTGGCGAACATCGGCACCCATGCGAGAAGTTAGGCCGCTGAGTATTGCAGATGGAAAACATGTACCTGATGCTGGCGGCAATCCGCCCGGATGTAACGGTGCTTTCGCCTGTTTGCCCGCGGCAAACTGGGCGCGCAAACCCTCGGCGGAGCTTCAACGGATCACGGATGGTTCGGTGGCACGGGAGCTGAGCATCATGGCCGCTTTGACGAATCAAGCCGGGCGGTGCACAACAACGCCGCCTGTTTGCTACTTTTGCATAAGGCTACCACGGTCCCAGCATCAAGCCTCCCTGCCCCCAAAGATGCTGGGGCTCGTCGTTCTTCCTTGAGCGTCTCTGCAGCCCAGGCGAACAAGACAATGGGTAAGCGATCTTCGCGGTCTTCTCACTCGCTGATGAACATCGCGCGCCCAAGTGTGACGCAGGCGCGTTCGGGAGGCGCATGTGCGGGACCATGCAAACCGACTGTCGCGTTGCTCGGACGATACAAGCCGGATTCAAGAAAACGCTGTACTCGAGTGCTCCCAGACATGCATCGACCACTCCGCGGCTCGTGCAGCGTTCGATCATGAAGCAGATTGCAGGTTCCGAGCGGGCTAACATTGAGCCGTACGGTGATGTCCGGACTTATCCATTCCCTAGATAGATCTGATCAAGAAAATCAATTTTACCGCTTACAGCGTCGTCATATAGACCCGAGGACGGTTGGGGCCAACCTAGGGAAGCGATTTCTCGGATGAAAAAGTCTGTGTTAGTGACGGCGAGCGCCCTCGCGCTTGCAACTGCGGCGGTGCCTCCTTTTGCTGCAAAAGTTGCCGCGCAACCGGTTGCCGGCAGGGTGGAGGTAGCCGATACATCATATCCTCAGTGCGCGGACGACCCGTTGGATGGTATCTGCGACCTGTTCTTTTGTTTGACCGATCCCTCGTGCGTGCGACACTGAGGACCGAAAACAAGTCAAGCAGAGAACGAGGATTGAGCCTCGTGCGGCCGCTTGCTCCGACAGCGGCCGCGTCCTCATGGCGTACGGTTAAACTGGCAGATGGTGCAAGCGGCGCCATCTCAATTCTCTTAAGATGATCAAAGCGATTGCTCACTTTCAGCCAGTCTGTGACTACCGCCGCGCGCAGCCGCCGCATCGGCGTAGGTTGGGTAAACGGAAAAAGTCGTTTTAGATCCGACGCTGTGTTCCGATGCGAGCCACAGCTCGATCTAAAACTGTCGAATTTCTATTGCTTTTCCCTGCCACGCCCATAGCGCCCTTCGATTCAATGGTTCGCATTTCGGACGCCATGGATGTCCATTGTTCCCGCTATGCCTAGGGTAGCCGTCGTGGCGTGACGACGTTTCGTTTATGGTTGGGTGTGAAATTGAGTGGCGCCGTCTCCGGCATCATGAGCATGGCAAAGAGCCCGGCCGCGCTAGCGAAAAGCATGTACCAGGCGGGCACGAGTGCACTCCCGGTAAGGTGGATGAGCCAGGTGACGATCGGTTGAGCTGTGCCTCCGAAAATCGCTATCGCAAAAGCGTAAATCGTCGCGAGGGCGCCACCACGAATGTTCCTGGGCAAACCTTCGGCCATGCTCACGTAGAAGGCGCTATACGGAATCGTTCCGATCAGGGTGAGGGCGCCGAGACCTCCTAGAAGTGCGAAGGCACTGCGGCTCTCTGCAATCCACAAGAATACCGGATAGGTCATCAGCAATGCAGTGACCTGCGGCCATATCATGATGCGACGACGGCCTGCGCGGTCGGCGAGCAGGCCGCCCAGCAGTGCTGCAGCAATTCCGACCGCATTGCTGATGAGCGTGGTACCAAAGGCGAGCGGCGCGGAAACGTGGAGGGTGTTCATCGCGTAGGTGGTCATATATCCCGTTACATAAGTCGTGATCGTGCAGCTGGCCAAAATGACAAATCCCAAGCTCATGATGCGGCGATTGGAATGCGCTTGCCCTCCCGGCTGGGTGACCAGAACGTGCGCCTCGGGCCGGTGCAACGTTTCGGGTAAGACGCTTCGCAACCAAAGTCCAAACGGCAACGTAGCGGCGCCGAGCAACAGCGCGATCCGCCATCCGTACGCATTGAGCGCTTCGCTTGTCATGGTGAGCGAGAGTATTTCTCCAACCAACGCTCCGGCCGTCGCAGCTATCTGTTGGCTCGCGGGCTGAAAGGAGACAGCAAGACCGCGCGCGTCAGCGGGGGCTGCTTCCATCAAGTAGGCGGTCGTGGGCCCCACTTCACCTCCGAGAGCAAAGCCTTGCAGCAACCGTGCGAAGACGACCAGTGACGGAGCGGCAAGTCCTATTGTCTCATACGATGGCGTGATAGCTAACAATAGGACCGCGGCACTCATCATGGTAAAGCTGACGGTCATCGCGGGCCGCCGGCCGGCCCGATCCGAATACGAGCCGAGTACGATGGCCCCGATCGGTCTGGTCACAAAACCTGCGCCGAAGGTTGCGAGTGCCAGCATGAGGCTAGCGAACGAGTCGGTTGCCGGGAAGAACGCTTGGCCGATCTGTATCGCGAAAAAGATGTAGGTCCCGAAGTCGTAGAATTCGAGAATATTGCCGATGGTTGCGCCCAACACGGCGCGGCTCGTCAAGCGTTCGTCTGCGGGATCGAGGACCGGCTCCGGCCTCTCTCGAGTAGATTGCCTCGACATCCTCGACCTAATCTGAAGCGCGATCCCTGCCCAAACATTTTGGCCAGGTAGGTCGCACTGTTGCATTGCACTGCCCGTTCCCGTCCCTCACGGCCATTTCGCCAGGCAATATGTAGGCTGAAGCGTGTCACGACGAAGCTCACCGTAACGTCTGCAATAAAAATGCCGGCCTCTCCGCCACCATTTAGCCCTTGATCTGATCGCTGGCCTGGGCGGCAAAGACAAATATGCGAACCTGCTGCATTCGTCAGGGGGCTGCAGACTTTTGCGCTGCTGTGGCGAGTGTGCGACAAAATTGACGGGCGTCGCACACAACTGACGACGACTCGAGCCATTCCGCCTCGGCCAGGTTGCGTCCGCTCCCTAAGGAGCCAATGGGCTAGGCCCTTCATCGCCAAGGCGCTTGCCGCCGCTCAGCGCGCCTGCGGCGGTTTCTCGCGCCTGATCACCACTTATCGGTGCTCCACCTACGGCCACGGCCGGGTCGCCAGCGAGCGGGCGACCCGTCTGCTCAGGGGCCGCTCGCATCTGGAGACAATCAAGACCCAGACCGTCCGTCATCCGTGCGTTCGGCGCCGCTCGCCGTGCATCTCAGCTATCTCCGGCGCGAGGGCGTCCCCGGGACGGGGACAAGGCGCGGCGTCCTGAATAAGGAAAATCGTCGTAATTCGTGCGCGCGGTGTCGAAGTCGCCGCTGAAATGTCCGCTTCCTCTAAGCGCGCCCTGACACGAGCGCCATCTGCATGACGCAGAGCGTCAATAGCAGCCAGGACAAATTGGGCCGTTCGTATTGGCTCACCTGTGGATGTAGCATTCCGCTCGACCGATGTAGCTCCGGCTGTCGGCCCGAGGTTCCATGATGGCGCGCAGGATCAGAGGCACTGGGGGCGTCGCGAAGTCCCATTACATGCAGTGCCATCCGCAGTCCCGGGACCACCGGCACCGCCGCACCTGAATGATCGTCTCGGCTGCTTTGCGTCTGAGCGACTTCGTTCTTCATCTATTTAGATGAACAGTTCGCGGTTGCCGGACTCTCACGTAGGTCGCGCTCTCGTCTGTTCTCGCGCGGGCGCGGCTATGGAGCATAGGCTCAAAGTGTAAGTCAGAACGACTGGTCGCGAGCAGAAATCGAAATGCACACGTTCGATGCAAGGCTGATCTGGCCGCGGTCCGCGTCGCCTGGACCTCCTAACCAGCTTCACCGCCAGGTGAATGCGATGCACGACGCAGACCTGCGCGCCGACTGGGAGGTCAGGCGGAACGAGATTTGGCTCGAAGATGATCGCATCAGGCGTGGCAGATGCGGCCGCGGGTTTGTCTCCCTTCTTCGACCTTTGTCAGCTTCTCGAAAGCCAGCCTCTTTAACACTCAAACTTGGCCTCTCGATGACGAAGCCGCCAATGTCTAAATTCGTGACGAACTTCAGCTCACTCCATGGGGAGATCTTCAAGAGGCCTTTGTTCTTATAATAGAAAGGAGAGCTTTATGGATCCGAACCCGATCGACAATGCCCGTTCACCGGAATCACCAACGGCGCACGTCTGGACACAAGAAGATCATGATTTGTTCAGTCAGATCATGAATGAAGCGGGACCATCATCATCCGCCGCACCTGAGGAAGCGGTAAATGTCTCATTCGCCGCTCCCCAGAGATTCTCACACGGTTCGCAAATCGCCCCTGACTTCATGGTCGAGAGGCTGTTCCACCAAGGTCTCTTGCCGGACTCGGACCAGCCGACGATGACCTATGAAATCCGAGGTCACCGCTACACGGCCGGTTTGGATGGGTCCAATCGCGTTCTTCTTTTTCATAACCCTGCGGAGGACCAAGTGGTTGGGGCCGGCCGGGCGGGGCTACCGGAATTCGGAGCTTTCTGGACGGAGCACCGGCGCTTCGGAACGCCGCTACCACAGCAATGGGCCACACCTGCCCTGATGGACAAGCTGCGCGAAGAGGGTTTCATGCCGACCGAAAATAACCCGACAACAATCCAGCTTAACGGACGGGCCTACAAAGCCGAATTAGCCGAAGGAGGGTTCGTTAAGCTTACGCGGGTATGAGACGCAACCCGACGGTGAAGCGATCGCGCCGGACTGGAGCCCTGCGGTCACTTCGGTTGTCCTTACCCGGATAGATAATTCACCGTTCAACAGTGGATTGCTCGCGCCGCCAGTGGGTTCGCATCATCGGACCCACTGGCAGCCCACGAGATTCGCGGCCATCCTGGCCATTTCGTCTGGGTGGTGCCGACGTGTCATCCGGGCTGCAATATTACCCCGTATTGCCTCACCTGAGGATGTTACTTTCCCTTGAGTGATGTAGCTACGGCTGTCGACCAGTCCGAGGTTGCACCATGGCACGCAGGAGCGGAGGACTGGGGCCCATTACACGCGGCCAGCGCCGTACCTCTAGCCGTGCTCGGGATGATCGTCTCGGCTGCTTTGCGTCTGAGCGATCCCAACAAGCGCTGCACGATGGTGTGCTTGCGGCGCGCCGAGCTGTCCGGTGTTGCTCAGCGAGGCGGAGACTTGCCAGCGCGCTCAGGAAGGGCTACTCGGCCGCCGACCAGAGCTCGATGTCGGCTGGGTTTCGCGCAAATTGGGCAGCGAAACCGGTGACCGTGCAAGGTATACGCGGGAGCGGCGTAGGCGGTGCCGGTGCGAGCCTACATAGCCTTGCTGGGCGCGGAGGTATTCTCAAGGAGGTGGAAGCAAAGGTCACATAATCTGCAACGATCGTCGCAAGTGGCTCAGTCGCTTTGCGTAGCAGTGGGATTGGGCGAGCTTATCGGATCGGAATCTGTCAATTGGCGCTACCAGATCTGGGCGTTTTCCAAGCACTGCCTCCTCCGTAGGATCACAGCAAAGTCGCATGCAGATAGGCGTGTGCAAACAGCTTCGAACCGCGGAAAAAGGCGCCATGACGAACATCAATCTCACCTCCCCATCCATTGCAGCTGCACGCGGCGGACAGCGAGCCATCACCGACCAAAAAGCCTTCAAATGGAGAGTGCTGGCCCCGAGACGTCAAGGTTTCCAGATGACACGAGGAGTGAAGCCGATGGCCCGGATGGTCGTAGCAATAAGGCGCGCGCTCGCCATGTACGATCTCGACCGGTGCTGCGCAATCTGGTGGCTCTATCGTCTCCATTTCGGATTCACCGGCGACGTGATGTTGGGGCTCGCCGCGGTCACGGTTGCTCAGGAGAGATCCCGCTGCGGAATTTAGGAATCGTGGCGTCAAGCGCCTTCCATACGGGCGCGGCTGCCGAACCTGCCGCAGGTTACGCGTTTGGCTGGCGGACGCCAATCGCCTCAAGTCCAGCCAACACGCCGCAAATCACATCGAGTACCGGCGGCCTGCGCGGGGCACTGATGGTGCCGGCCAACGCGATCAGGAGGCCGCGAAGATCGGACTTGTGCTCGCACTTCACACCTAAAGTCGAAACTGTCGACGGATGATGCTGCCCATAGCCGAGTTGTGAGTGGCCGAACGGTGGCGCAAGCGATCGTCGAGGATTTACGTACTGCGACAATGAGCAAGGCGGCCGCTGCGCAACATGCCGCGCTTACTAAGAACCGATTGTCGGGTTTGAGACGGATGTCCAAAAGTCGACACTTACATGGGTTGGAAACGACTGGAGAACTTCCAATTTTCAAGCGGCACGCTGCTTGCACCATTGAAAGCCAGCGGACGCAGTTCCCGCATGCCTGCTCTTTGAAGCCGAGTGTGCATCTTCCGAATGCTTCCACTCACCTAGCAAGTCGCCCAAGTCCGGCTGGCTAACTTCAGGACAACTCCCATGAAAAATTCGCTTTTTCTCGCAGCGTCGCTATCCATGAGCTGTTTGATGGGCGCGGGACTGTCCCAGGCGCTAGCGCCCGCGAGCGGGGCTGAGGATCCTTTTCTTTGGCTTGAGGAAATCGAAGGGCCGCGCGCATTGGCTTGGGCTCACACCGAGAACGGCAAGACACTCAGTGCGCTCCAATCTGATTCACGTTACCAGCGCTTCTACGGGGAAGCGCTCCACGTTCTTCAGGCCAAGGACCGGATTCCGTACGTCTCGTTGGGACGGCGCGGTCTCGATAATTTCTGGCAAGACGAGAACCAGGTGCACGGCGTCTTGCGGCGTACGACGCTTGAAAGCTATCGCACCCAGAGCCCTCGATGGGAGACCATCCTCGACGTGGATGCTCTCGCTGACGCGGACAAGAAGAACTGGGTTCTTAAAGGGGTGAGCTGCCTTCCGCCCGAAGAGCGCCTATGCTTGCTCAACCTGTCCGAGGGCGGAAAGGACGCTGTGTTCGTCCGGGAGTTCGACGCAGTCGCCAAAACCTTCGTCACGAACGGCTTCGCACTTCCCGAAGGAAAACAGGAGGTCACTTGGGTAAACAGCGACACGGTCCTAATTGCACGAGATTGGGGCGAAGGGACCATAACGCAAGCCGGTTACCCTTTCGTTGTGAAGGAGCTCAAGCGCGCTCAGTCGCTCGTGGAAGCGCACGAGGTCTTCCGTGGCGAGCCCACCGATGTCGAGGCCACACCATTCGTGCTGCGCGACAGTGAAGGCAGGATCCATGCGACCGGCGCCGTCCGCAGCTTCAGTGCGTTCGAGCATGAGTATGTTCTCTTTGGGTCCAAGCCGACTAAGCTCAATCCGCCAAAGAAGGCGACCATCGGGGGCATCGCGAGTGGTCGCCTGCTGGTGACGCTAAACGAAGACTGGATGCCACCGTCCGGAGACACCCGCTTCTCAGCCGGCTCGATCATCTCGTATGACCTGGCCGAATGGAAGCTGGATCCGCTGCGCGCCAGACCCACGCTCGTTTTCAAGCCTGGGCCTCGACAAGCGCTCAGCGGATTCACCGCCACAAGAAACTTGTTAATCCTAACGATTCTCGACAATGTTCAGAGTAGGGCGTTCGTCTACAAATACCATCAGGGCGCCTGGCAGGTCACGCCGATCCCGCTTCCAGAGAATGCGAGTGTCGGTCTGGCTGCGGCATCGCATGAAACGGACGAGGCGATGTTCACCGTCTCCAGCTTTCTTAGCCCGACGATGCTCTGGTACTTCGACGCTGCAACCGGGCGCCTTGAGACACTGAAGGCGACACCTCCTAGGTTCGACGCCTCGAGACTTGTCGTCGAACAGTTCGAGGCAATCTCGCGCGATGGCACCCGCATTCCTTACTTTCTGCTACGCCCCAAGAGCGCAAGGTTTGACGGATCAACTCCAACGCTTCTCTATGGGTATGGTGGGTTTCAGACTCCGCTCATCCCCTCTTACGCGGGCCTCACCGGACGACTCTGGCTCGAGCAGGGCAACGCGTATGTTGTCGCGAATCTGCGCGGCGGGGGTGAGTTCGGGCCCCAATGGCACCAGACTGCCCAAGGAGCAACGAAGCAGCGCACATGGGATGATTTTATCGCCGTCGCGGAGGACTTGATCCGGCGCAAAATCACTTCTCCCCGCCGGCTGGGCGTAGTCGGCGGTAGCCAAGGAGGCCTCCTGGTAGGGACGGCAATCACCCAACGACCCGAGCTCTTCAATGCGGCCATCTTACAGGTTCCGTTGTTCGACATGGTTCGGTTCACCAAGCTGGGCGCCGGAGCCTCCTGGATCGGCGAGTATGGCGATCCCACCATTCTCGAACAGCGCAAGTGGCTCGAGGCCTACTCGCCCTATCAGAGGTTGGTGCCAGGCAAGACCTACCCGGCCCCCTTCATTCTCACGTCCACCAAGGACGACCGCGTGCATCCAGCGCATGGCCGCAAGGCAGCGGCGAGACTCGCTGCGTTGGGCCAACCGTACCTCTACTATGAGAATACCGACGGGGGGCATAGCGCCGCCGCCAATCTCATTGAACAGGCACGCCGGATCGCTTTAGAATATACTTATGCATTCCGGCGGCTTGTTGATGAGTGATGTCGAGGACTAAGATCTACTTCAACGATGATGCTTGGCGGACGACGTTATCGGCAGCGGCGTCAGCAAGCCCGTCTTTGCTCATTCTCCGCAGACTATGGTATGTCCCTGGGGATGAATCCGAGCGATCAGCTACGCCCTCAGTCTCGCCTATCAGTCCGGGTAGGTCACTCAAGGCCGATTTCTCGTTAATACCCAGTCGTCCGTGAACAAGGGTCTAAGCGATTGAGCGAGAGTCTATTTTTCGGATTCGAGACGGCTTGAGATTGCAGGGATTGGGGGATAGAGGCGGTCAAACCCTGCAATTTCGTTTGTGGATTCCCTTTCGCCGTGGACCATGATTCTGTGGTGCACCGGAGGGAGCGATGCGTCCGAAGAAGCACAAGTCGACGGGATCGAACGATCTGTTCCGAGCGCGACTGGATCAGATCATCAACATGAAGCACGAGCTGGTTCAGCTCGCCGGCAAGGTCGATTGGGACTGGATCGACGGCGAGGTCGCGCCGCTCTACAGCGAGAACGGTCGGCCCGGGATCGAGACCCGCTTCCTGATTGGGCTCTTGCTGCTCAAGCACATTTACGGGCCGTCCGATGAGGGCATTTGTGAGCGCTGGGTCCACGACCCGTATTTCCTGTTCTTCACCGGCGAAGAGTTCTTCCAGCACGCCTCCCCGCACGAGCGAAGCGACCTGAGCCATTGGCGCAAGCGGCTCGGCGACAAGCTGGAGCTGCTGCTGGCCGCGAGCCTGCGGGTGGCGCACGAGGTCGGTGCATTGCGCAGCCAGGACCTCAAGCGCGTCACGATCGACACCACGGTGCAACCGAAGGCCATCACCTTTCCGACCGACGCCAAACTGTCGCACGCGGCCATCAAGGGGCTCAATCGCCTGGCGAGGAGGCACGGGGTCAGGCTGCGGCAATCCTATGCTCGTGTGGCCAAGACAGCCGCGATGATGGCAGGCCGATACGCCCACGCCAAACAGTTCAGGCGGCATCAGCGGCAGTTGCGTAGCCACTACGTTTTGGGCGAGCGCTGGCGACTCGCTGGTTTGATTGGGCGTGCGACAGGTATACCAGCGACCAGCTAAAGCCCAGCCCAGCACGTCTCCGGTTAAACCACTGAGACTGATGGCAGGCGACCGTCGTGAGCGCCTATTTTTCTGCTAGAGTCCCTTGCTCCCGCAAAAATCCTATCCTATCTCAGCTCGGCCCGTGACTAGCACTCACGGGCATCGATTGCTAGAATTCCAAAATCTCTAACTCGTGCAAATGCTTAGGAGGGCTGCATGAAATTCCGACCGCTTCACGACCGCGTCGTGGTCAAGCGCATCGACGCAGAAGAGAAGACCGCTGGCGGCATCATCATTCCGGATAGTGCCAAGGAAAAGCCCTCGCAGGGCGAAGTCATCGCCGTTGGCCCCGGTGGCCGCGACGAGAGCGGCAAACTGACCCCGATCGACGTCCAGGTCGGCGACCGTGTCCTGTTCGGCAAGTGGTCGGGCACCGAGGTCAAGATCGACGGCGCCGATCTGCTGATCATGAAGGAAAGCGACATCATGGGCGTGCTCGAAGCTCCCGCTTCGAAGAAGAAGGCCGCCTAACCAACCGCTCGCACCGCTCACCTCTGAGGAGCGCCTGCCGGGCGCCCCGCCAAGGGTGAGATGAGACCAAGACAACTCAGGGAAACCAATATGTCAGCCAAAGAAGTGAAATTCGGCGTCGACGCCCGCGACCGCATGCTGCGCGGCGTCGACATCCTCGCCAGCGCCGTGAAGGTCACGCTCGGCCCGAAGGGCCGCAACGTCGTGCTCGACAAGTCGTTCGGCGCGCCGCGCATCACCAAGGACGGCGTCACCGTCGCCAAGGAGATCGAGCTCGACGACAAGTTCGAGAACATGGGCGCGCAGATGGTGCGCGAAGTCGCTTCGAAGTCCGCTGACGCGGCCGGCGACGGCACCACCACCGCCACCGTGCTCGCCGCTGCCATCGTGCGCGAAGGCGCCAAGTCGGTCGCCGCCGGCATGAACCCGATGGACCTCAAGCGCGGTATCGACCTCGCGGTCGAAGCCGTCGTTGCGGATCTCCAGAAGAACTCGAAGAAGGTCACCTCGAACGAGGAGATCGCCCAAGTCGGCACCATTTCCGCCAATGGCGATGCCGAGATCGGCAAGTTCCTTTCCGACGCCATGAAGAAGGTCGGCAACGAGGGCGTGATCACGGTCGAAGAGGCCAAGTCGCTCGAGACCGAGCTCGACGTCGTCGAGGGCATGCAGTTCGACCGCGGCTACATCTCGCCCTACTTCGTCACCAACGCCGACAAGATGCGCGTCGAGATGGACGACGCCTACATCCTGATCAACGAGAAGAAGCTCTCCTCGCTGAACGAGCTGCTCCCGCTGCTCGAGGCCGTGGTGCAGAGTGGTAAGCCGCTGGTCATCGTCGCTGAAGACGTGGAGGGTGAAGCGCTCGCGACGCTGGTCGTGAACCGCCTCCGTGGCGGCCTGAAGGTCGCGGCCGTCAAGGCTCCGGGCTTCGGCGATCGCCGCAAGGCCATGCTGCAGGACATCGCGATCCTGACCGGCGGCCAGGCAATCTCGGAAGATCTCGGCATCAAGCTCGAGAACGTCACGCTCAACATGCTCGGTCGCGCCAAGAAGGTGATGATCGACAAGGAGAACACCACGATCGTCAACGGCGCCGGCAAGAAGGCCGACATCGAGGCGCGCGTGGCCCAGATCAAGGCGCAGATCGAGGAGACCACCTCGGACTACGACCGTGAGAAGCTCCAGGAGCGTCTTGCCAAGCTCGCGGGCGGCGTCGCGGTGATCCGCGTCGGTGGCGCGACCGAGGTCGAGGTGAAGGAGCGCAAGGATCGCGTTGATGACGCGATGCATGCGACCCGCGCAGCGGTCGAGGAAGGCATCCTGCCGGGGCGGCGGCGTCGCCCTGCTCCGGGCCTCCGAGCAGCTCAAAGGCCTGCGCACCAAGAACGACGACCAGAAGACCGGCGTCGAGATCGTGCGCAAGGCGCTGTCCTGGCCGGCCCGCCAGATCGCGATCAACGCCGGTGAAGACGGTTCGGTCATCGTCGGCAAGATCCTCGAGAAGGATCAGTACGCCTACGGCTTCGACTCGCAGACCGGCGAGTACGGCAACCTCGTCTCCAAGGGCATCATCGACCCGACCAAGGTCGTGCGCACCGCTATCCAGAATGCCTCCTCCGTGGCGGCGCTCTTGATCACCACGGAAGCGATGGTCGCCGAGCTGCCGAAGAAGGCCGCAGCCGGCCCGGCCATGCCTCCGGGCGGCGGCATGGGAGGCATGGACTTCTGATCCAGCCGCGAAGAAAACGAGAATTACAGAACCCCGGCACCAATGCCGGGGTTTTTCTTTGACGCCGTATTATGTCCCCTTGTTTTCCGGTGCGCTTAGCCCAAGCCCCAACTTCATACGGAAGTTGAAAAAGCCGGTGTAGATATGCCGATCACGGCAACAACAGCAAATGTCGCGAATGGCCAGGGCGTACGTTCAGAACGTCTCAGCAAAATTCGGTCCTTGAGCTTCTTCCTACAGAAGTGCCAAAGCGGCCTTCTCCGCATCGTGCGGAAATATCCAGGCGGCGGCCGACATCCATTCCCGCATCCTCTCCTCCAGTTCCAGAGGATCCCCGGCCGCGGATCGGTAGAACTTGCCGGCCAGGCGCGAGGCGGCTTACACGCGGCTGGTCCGCTCTAATCTCAGCTCCTGATAAGCCTTCAGACGCGCTGGGATCTTGTCGCGCTTGGCGTGCTCCAGCAGAACGGCGAGCGCGAAGCCATCCTCGATGGCTTGCCCGGCGCCTTGCCCGAAACGCGGCACCATCGGGTGGGCGGCGTCACCGAGCAGCGTCACATGCCCGCACTACCAATACCGCAATGGCGGCCGATCGTAGATGCCCTGCGCTGGCGCTGCTGGGAGACCCGAAGGAGGCACGCGCCGCTGCCGCGGCTGGCCTTGACCGTCCTTCTTGCCGACGATCACGAGCGGTTGCTGCGGAAGGTGGCGCATGAAGGCCGTGAGCGGTTCATCTGCTGCACCACCAAGGTCGGCGCCACCATGGTGCCTGGCCTCCTCAACCCGGCCGAAATCGCGGGTCGCCGGTCTGGCAGATGTAGTTATGGATCGCCTGCCCGATTTTCGCGTCCGCCAGGTCCCGGAGGACGCAAAGGAGGATCGTTATGGTCGTAAGGCGCTGCTGGCCGTCGACCACGTCGGTTTGTGAGCGCTCCATTACTCCGATACATAGGTCGCCACGACACTGTCGGAGCTATCCCGAAGCTCACTCAAAGCGAGCCGTGGAGCTCGATAATGGTCCAAAAGCGAACATTGCGTGCGAAGACCGGGTCTGGTGTGCAGAAAGTTGCGCGGCACTGATCAGTCCTCGAGCTGATCCTCGAATTTTTCTAAAAGGCATGTGGCGAGACTGGGCCCTTCCAGATGCAGTCCAAGCTCGTCGAGAGGATCATCGGACGAGCCGGTTTGAGATCCCAGTTCATGCTGCTCACGACCGCATCATCGGTATCCCATAGAAGGCATTTTGCGTGGACTTGCGGACCCTGGACTCCAATTAGATCAACAACGCCGTCGAGCCTTTCGCGATGGGCCGCGACATGCCGTCGTTTAAACTGGTCCGGACCGGCGCGAGTAGTAAACGCGGAAATCTCCGAGCCGGCGCCCCGATCATGGAAACTGCCGACGTCTTTCGCTTAACGCCCAGGGAGCGCGATGCTGAATTCTTCCGCTCGACGATCCAGATCGCATCGCAAACGCGGAGCCTGCCCGATCCCCGGCTGCTTGTGAGGGGCACATTCTGGCTGAACCATTATCGATGCGTCGGTTTTACGTGCTTCGAACGAAAGCTGATGTCGTGGAAAGTCATACCCTGCGCACAGTCGGTCTGGATCAAGCGCGTGGTTTGATAGCGGACGGCATGGATTGTCGCCGCAGCAATGGCGACGTCAGTTGAGAGAAACCGCAGGCGGTCATTCCGAAACAGAACTTCAATTTGTGCCGGCCGTCATGGATAGCGGGGGGCCGGCGCCCCCGCTTTCGATGCCGGCACACTCGCCAGCCGGCACGCAGCCGGCTATCCGCCGCAGATTTGGCCCCCGACGCCGCGACCGGCGGCCGACGCATCGCGCCTTCACAGAAGGCGTCAATCACCACCAGCCTGAAGGCCCAACTCACCGCATCCTTTGCGTCGTGATTGTCGATAAATGCTGCCCGTTGGGATTCCTGTAACGATTGGCGAGGCTTTGTAACAATGAAGCCATCTCGTCCGGATCTGATCGAACAGTAAATTCTCCATAGTTAGGGTCGAAAACCGTGGTCCTTCCATTCGAGGCCGACGTCGCCACTGTGTGTGCGCCGCCTTCGGCGAAATACAAGCTGAGCAAATGGTTCGATCCATCTTCGTTGATTTCGTTCACCATGCGCTTGACGTTCGAAGACTTGCCGAATGCGAATCTCTTCTCTTCTCCAGCCGGTTCCAAGCCTGCGTCCTCCAAAATGGTATTTTGTGCCTGAAGGTCGGCCTGAGAAGATCCTGCTCCCCTGCTCCGCAACTGATCCTTGAGATTTTGATATTGCTGCTGCCGTTCAGCCGCTGAGGCGTGCGTTTGCGATCCGGGTGTGAGCGCACTCATTCGGGTTGATGGGCTGTTGTTAAGATTGCGGAACCACTCCGCAGTCAGCCCAACGCAGATGCCGTCCACATTCGCATCACGCAGGTCGGCCGTTCTGTATTCAAACAAGGAGGTGGCCGGACTCTCTGGAGAGGATGTACTGGGGTCGGAGGCGCTAGAAGTTTGAACGTTTGCATCTGAGGTATGCGGCTTGCTGCAGCAGGCCCCCATCTTGTCAGGCAACTCCCCCGGTTGTGAGTTCCACTGAGGCGCGAGATCTGCAAGTGTTTCCGTAAAGCTGCCGCTATTCACCGACTGACTCGGTTCGTCAGCTTGTATAGTGCATGTGGATGAGCCACTGATTCGATCATACATGACGATTCACCTTTCTGTGCTGCGCTAGTCTCTACGCATCAATTCGGGCTGCTTAGGCCCTGCTGCGAGGATACCCAGACAAGCTGATGGCGAGCTGACGGGCAGCTGTTGTCCAGCTTAGAAAGCGTTCCTTTGTCGGACTTCTGACAATGTCTGATGCGGCGCCGCGTAGCGCTGTGTCGGATCCTCCCGCGCGTCGGCTGCCGGATTCCGGAACGACATTGACAGGCTATCGCTGCGATGCCCTCGCGACACGCCGCCGAGCGCCCACAGGGCGTTCTGCAAGCCCTCGGCCAGAGCGACGAAGCTTTCGCCGCCGAGCACGACATGGGCGTGCTCGAAGCTGGACAACGCCAGCCGGAAGTGACAGAGCCGGTGATCGAGCGTCTCATACGCGCATGCTGCACCGGGTGATGGCGGAAAAACACTTTCCCGCGCCGGGGGGGGGCGTTGATCGAGGCCATGGCGGCCATCCGCGCGCAGTACTACCAGACCTCGACCAGGCGCTACCGCAGCGACGCTGCGGGGGAGGCCAGCGTGCGCCGGGCTGAACGCGCGGGAGGCAGCGGCGTGCGCGCGCTGCCGTCGGTCCGATCCGATGCAACGCCGCAGCCCGATGCGACGGATGAAGCGAGCATGAGCGACGCCGCCCTGAGCCGGCGCAAGGACGACCATCTGGACATCGTGCCGGTCGGCGACGGAACCAGCGCCGATGGCGGCATAATCGCTTAATGGGTTTGGATAATCGTTTGGCGGCGTCGGCGCGAGTGGGTTGATGTCGTGGCTGGCGTCATCTTCCATCTGAGGTCGCGAGCGCCTCATGATGATTTCCAGATCGGGGCCGCAGCGAGTGCGGACAAACCGCCACCGGCGGATTGGCTGTCAATCGGCGTCGGACGGGGTCTCGGCGTCGACGCGAAGTTCGCCGGTCGACAGGGCGACGACGGCCGTGATCTTCCTGGCGTCGAACAAGACGGGCGCCCCCGTGGTCGGCGTCAATTGGACGAGAGCACCCCTGCGAATGCGGGAAGGTTAGCAGCGATGTTGCGTGAATAATCTTTTCATTGCGTGAACTTCCAAATCATTGTCTTGCCGGTTGCCGGCGAAAAAGGCCTACTTCAAAGCGGTCTCGATCAAATTGGCCAGCCTGGCTCCCGCCAGAGCGGCCCGCGCTCTGGCCACGTTCTTGGCGTCGGTCTCGTACTCGCGCGTCAGGAGAGGCGGGTTCTTTCCCATACTGACCGGCGGCGCGTATGCGAACTGCTTTGCGAGATCGGCGCTCTCTTGAGCCCAGACGGCGGGATCGAGATCTGCGCCTGCGCTGGGCTGACGCCGACGCCCGACCATCCGTCCTTGTCGTCCGCGTCGAAGATCGCGGAGGCGTAACCGCCAAAGATGGCATCCCAGTCCCACGGCCAGCGCCTTCGATGGCGTCGGACGCAAGGCTCCGCTAACTGATGCGGCCTTGCTCCATTTACTCGCTGGCGCTAACGCTAGCCCTTCTGTCGGCGTAGGGGGGCACGGTGAGCAACGCTCGCGAGTTTATCGATTTCTGGATCGAGAAGAGCGTTCACGCTGTCGAGCAGTATCAGACGGTTGGCGCGTCGCAGGACGTAGCCGAACTCACCCGGCGCCTCGTCGAGGCTGCCGAAGGGCAGGGTATTTCGGAAGCCGAGTTGCGGGCTGAGATCGGCGACATTTCCGACTACATCGAAGGCCGGCTCAAGGCTGCGAATAGGGCTGAGAACGAGCGGCGTAAGCCTGCCTAGGCAACCTACAACTTGGCGAGGAAAGCCTTTGCTATCCAGAGTGGCCCTCCGGAAACAGGCCGCGCTCGCTATTCAGCCACTTTGTAAACGTCGCGCAGGGTTCGAGCTTAAGTTCTTCGAACGTTCGCTGCTGCTCAACGGGCAGCAGGACGTCCAACACTTCCGCAGTCCATCCTTCCGAGACTGCGGCGAGGACCAATGTCAGCGCCTGGCTTGGCTTGGCCGGCGCAATCCAAACTTGAGCTTTTGAGTCGTCCGCCGTCACATCAACGATGGTGAACGAGTTCCCGAACGAATTCCGCCATGATAGGCAATCGGACAGCGAGCTATGGTTTCTATTCGCGATAACTGGCCGGCGCATCCCAGTGAGCCACTTTGATTGTGGGTTGGCCCTAGCTCATGAACACCTACTCCTTCCCGCGCATTATCTCGTCATGAGGGCAGATGAGCATCTAGGAAAGGCCGAACACTACCGACCGCCAAGGGAGCTACTGAGGATGGATCCAACCGCTACCATCTAAGCGGATGGAACATACTCTGGTGTGCTCTGGAACTACCTGACTTGGTAGCTGCCCAAGCCACGTAGCCGGTGTTAAGTAGGCTTGAGCGAGGGGGCCGGTCGAACTCCGTGGATGCTGTGCAGAGCCTCCAGTTCGGTCCGAGGTCGTCCGGCTGTTTTCACGCTCTCTAAAGCGGTCGGGGCGCAGCTTGGCAGATGGAATGGATATGCAACAGCGGAGCCCGCTCGCGAATGGTGATCGACCGGCCGGCCATTTTCGGAACACCGCTTACGTGCTCAATAAGAGCAGTCCCTATTTCGATGCAGCTCACGCGGTCGGCCTCACGGTCGAGGGACGTTGCACGACAGGCGGGCCTTTGTTTTGCGCGCCGGTCCACTGTTCGACTTCGAAGGCAACTCCGAATCGTTAAGGCGAGCATCCTCGGCGAATCCGCACGGTAGGATGAATATTCCTGGAGAGCGCACTGATGCCGACTGGGATACGCACTCATTGTCGGCCAGCGTATCCAGAAAAATGCTTCAACGTCGGTGCATTGGTGCGACGGCTTGGCAACTCGTCCACCAAAACGGTGTTGCCGCCCGAACGTGCGGCTTCATCAGGCGCGGGCCCGGATCGCCGCACAGCATCGAAGTGCTGGTCTCTCCTGAGCAGCTACCCGACTTGGAATCCAAAACCCATCAAACAAAACCTCATTATTGAGGTACTGGGACAAAATCGAGGGGGAATAATGTCTGACGCTGCGTTAGATCGCACACCGAATGTCACGGGCACCAAGACATTTAGCATAAACTACGGATTGTTCGCGTTCGCGATCGTTGCGCTGACGATCCTCTACATCTGCGCGCGGCTGTATCAGCAGGCTTTTGGTTTCTCCATGGGACTCGATGCGAGTTCACCTGAATTTGGCGAATACTGGATGACGCTCTTCAAGATCGAATTGCCGGTCTTGTATGGCGCGGGCGCGCTCTGCTGGACCTATCTCTTCCTGACGCGTGACAAGAACATTGAGGCCATCACGCCCGAGGTCGAGTTGCGCAGTTACTTTTATCTGACCATGTGGCTCGTCGTGTACAGCTTCTGCATCTTCTGGACAGGCAGCTTCTACGCCGATGGAGATGGAGTCTGGCATCAGACGACCCTCAGAGACACGCCGTTTACTCCCAGTCACATAATTCTGTTCTATGCGACCATTCCAATCTATCTCTTCTTTGGCGTAGGCAGCTTTGTTTACGCAATGACCCGCATTCCGGCCTTCTGCAGGGGGATCTCGCTCATGCATGTCTTCGCCGTAGTGGGGCCTTTCCTCATTTTGCCGAATCTCGGTTTCAACGAATGGGGGCACGCTTACTGGCTCACCGAGGAAATCTTCTCCCACCCGCTGCATTGGGGTTTCGTGGTTCTCGGATGGTGCGCACTCGCGCTGGCGGGTGTCCTGATGCAGATCGTCGGACGATTTAGAGAACTCGTTCCGATTGTATTCGAGCAGGACGCAGCGAGCGCGTGACCAACCCGCGTTGGCTACACGCCGGAAAAGCGCGGTGCGGGAAGCCGTACGACAACAATACAAGCCAACAGCCTTTCCCGGACAGCGATCCCAGTCCGGGAAGAGCAGGTAAACCCTAGGGAGAGGAGTCACCTCAAATTACCGACATAGATGCAGTGGCGATTCCGAAATGGAAAGCTGGCCCCAAGGGTGAGACGGTCATTTCTGTCTCCGGCCTAACCCCCAAGGCAGCAAGATACTCGCGCATATTCGACTTCTTGGTCGTGGCGGCGGTGGTGCCCCTCTTTGCGGGAGCATTTCATTTGCACGTGATGCTCACGGTCGGTGATTGGGACATGTATGTCGACTGGAAAGACCGGCAATATTGGCCCCTTGTCACGCCCGTCTCCATGATCATGTTTCCTGCTGCTCTGCAGGCGATCTTCTGGGTCAACTTCCGTTTGCCCATCGGCGCGACGGTGGGCGCAACAGTGTTGCTGATCACCACGTGGCTCGGACGTTACGCGAATTGGTGGATATGGACAGGCTTCCCCTTCACGGAAGGCGTGCCGTCACAGGTGATCGCGGGCGCATTGTTGATGGATATGGCCTTAATCGTCCTTCGCAATAGCCTGTTCACATCCATCTTCGCGGGCTTTGCGTTCGGATTCGTATTCTGGCCATCGAATTATTCCGCTTTGGCTCCGTTCTATCTCCCAGTCGAGCACCAAGGAATGGTCGCATCGTTGGCCGACATGATCGGTTACACATTTCCGCGTTCGAACATGCCTGAGTATCTGCGTATCATCGAGCGCGGTACGCTCCGGACTTTCGGTAGCTCGGTTAGTTGGGTGTCGGCGGCGTTCGCGGGCTTCATCTGCATATTCATGCACCAACTTTGGTGGCAGCTTGGGCGTTTTGCGTCCCAGACGACGTTCCTCAAGAACGGCGATGTCGTCAAATCCTTCATGGGTATGAAAAGCAGGTCAGCGTCCTAAGCGAATAAGCACAGGGAACACGGGTATGTTGGCGAAACTTATAAAACTCGCTGCCGGTTGGGTTGTTGCCTTCACTGCCGGAGTGTCTAGCGCAGCCGCTCATGGCGAACGTGCTCAGGAGCCATACTTAAGGACCCGGACGGTACAATTCTACGATGTCCACTTCTCCAAAACTGACGTGAAGGTGAACGAGCGGTTCGAGCTAACGGGAAAATTCAGGCTGATGGAGGACTGGCCGGACGCAGTTACTCCACCGGATATTGTTTTCGTATCGAGCGTATCGCCCGGACCAACAATTGCCAGGGTGGAAACATACCTCAACGGTGAGCCAGCGAGGCAGTCTTTCGCTAAGCTGGAACTTGGCCGCGACTACGATTTTCGAATGGTTCTTGAGGGGCGTACACCGGGCAGCAGCCACATCCATCCCTCGATCTCGATCAAGGGATCTGGCCCTCTGGTGGGACCGGGGCAGTGGATAAACATCTCGGGTGATGCGCATTCGTTCGCGATTCCCATCAAGACTATGACTGGACTGCAGATCGACGACTTGCAGACGTTCGGGCTGACTAACGCCATCGGATGGCATGTGGCTTGGCTGGCCGTGGCTGCGGCTTGGTTGTTGTTCTGGTTGGTTCGTCCACTGTTTTTGCCTCGATGGATTGTTCTGCAGAAGGGCAGGGAGGATTTGTTGGTTTCGTTGAGGGACACCGGGGTCGGGATTATGGTGGCGGCGATCGTTCTCGTCATGGTCTTCGGCGGCTATGTCCGAGCCAATCAGGAATATCCATATAATGTGCCCCTCCAGAGCGGGTTGAATAAGGTCGCGCCGCGCCCGGCAAGCCCTGCTGACGCAGAGGTCAAGGTCATATCGGCCACCTATGAGGTGCCGGGCCGTTCGATGAGGTTAGGGATCAGGATAACGAACAAAGGGTCGGAACCTCTTTCAATCGGCGAGCTTACGACCGCAAACATCCGCTTCCTCAATCAGGGGCTCCCAGCGGCAGTAGCCAATGTAGATCCGACCTACCCAAGGGATCTCGTCGCACGCACAGGGCTTGCGCTCAGTAGTGATACGCCGATAAATCCTGGTGAGACGAGAGAGGTGCTCGTCGAGGCAACGGACGCCGTGTGGGAATTGGAGCGCCTTGTCAGCTTCCTCACCGACGTCGACTCCAAGTTCGGCGGGTTGTTGCTCCTCTACACTCCGAATGGGAAACGCGTCATAGCGGAGATGGGCGGACCAATCGTGCCCGTATTCACGGAACTCAAGTAAACTTGGGTGCGCGAATGTCGCGACGAGGTCAGTGGCGGACGACCGCGAGCGGAAGAGGGGCGTTCCCGGCCGTCCTTGTGATGGCGCTCGGCGCTTTCGTTGTTCTTGCCGCCGTCTGCGAAGGTCATGCGCACGGAGCGGTGTCCATGGAGGCTGACCAATGCAAGCTGAAAGTGGACAGCTACTTCATGCATTTTACTGGCTATCAGCCGCAGAACTCGAGAGCCGAATTTTGTGAGGACATACCGGAGGTCGGGCGAACGATCATTGTTCTCGATTTCGTCGACGAGTCCCTTCGAGACATCCCGGTAAGCGTGAAACTGGCTAGAGATGACGGCGTACAAAGGATGGAAATGACAGACACATCATCCAGCATCCTCTACATTCCACCAAGGAAGTATCCGAACGGAACGATAAAGATCGAGGTCAATTTCGAGAAAGCCGGCAGATACGTCGGCATGGTGGCGATCGAAGGTCGTGGGCAAAGCGTGGCAAACTTTCCATTCGATGTGGGGCGAGGCTGGAGTCTGATACGTCTTCTGGCGTGGTGCCTGGTCATAGTGTCAGGCGCCGTGGGAACGTTTCTGTGGGCACGACGGCGATACTCGATCGGGCGGGAGCTATCCTCGGCGAACCACAGGCAAAGGCGAGTTGCTTCGATGAAAAGGTTCGTGCTCGTCCTGATGGCCGTGCTGATCGGAATGCCAAGCGCGGTACTCGCTCATGCGCATCTCATTCGATCGACGCCGCAAGATGGCAGCGAAATTTCAGCTCCGATCGACCCGATGGTCCTGTACTTCACTGAAGCGCTCGAACAGCGGCTCATCAATGTCGCCCTTTCTCGCGATAATAAATCCGTATCAGGGCTTTCGCAGCCCGTGCTAAGCGGCAACGGGCGAATCGTGAATGTTTCGCTGCCTCATCTATCTGCCGGGCTCTATACCGTCAGTTGGAGCGTTGTCTCGATTGATGGGCATCGCACGGAAGGCAAGTTTAAATTTCTCTACCGAGAACCTTGATGGAAACGGTCCTCTCACTTGCGCGAGGGACTGCTTTCGCCTCCACGGCAGCTTTCGGCGGATTCTGCTGGGGTTTGGCACTGTGGCGCGAGGGTCTTGAAAGCGGCACTCGGTCGCGCTTCACGACGATGGCTTCCATCGCTGCGTCCGTAGGACTCGTCCTCGGTCTCTTGTATTCAACGGCTCGGATCGGCGCCGTCCTAGGCAAGCCGGTCTTACCTGTCAGCTCCAGCGACGTGCTCTTCATCATTTTGGACACGCGGTTCGGGAGAGCTCAGGTCGCGGCGCTTGGGTTTGTGCTAGTCGGAGTTGCGAGCTTGCGACTTCTTCACAAGCCAGGTCTTGCCGCGAGTTTCAGCGGACTATCGCTGCTGGTGGGATTGTTCTCGAGCCACTCGGCGGCTGGCGGCACTATAGCAGACCTCGCGATCAATATGATCCATGTTGCTGCGGCGGCGCTCTGGTTCGGAGGACTGTCAACCCTCGTTGTCGCGATGGCTCGCCACGCAGCGGAGAGGCCCGAAAGTAAATCTAGGCTCCTAAGCGGTTTTTCGACGGTCGCTCTGCCGCTCATGTTGCTCCTGGTCGCAACCGGAGTAGCTCTAGCGATCGAAAACGTGGGGACTTGGCCGGGTTTGGTGGCGACCGAATATGGCTGGCTCCTGACGGGAAAGTTCGCCTGCATCGGCACGGTCCTGATCTGCGCGGCGTTTATTAGACAGAGGCTATTGCCCTTGCTAAAGACCGAAGGGGCAACTCAGCCACTCGCGATGGTCTTGAAGATTGAGCTAGCCTTCGCATTTCTGGTCACGCTACTTGCGGGCTGCCTGTCTCAGGCCATTCCATCGAGGCACGTCGAGATAGTCTGGCCGCTTTCGTTCCGTCTGGATCCAGTCGTCGCTTGGGGGACCGTACCGGGAAGTAACGTTCTGGCCATTGGCGGCTTCATTGCTCTGTTAGTTGGGAGTATTGCCGCATTTGAGCTCGGCCGTATGGAAAGATGGCGGTGGGCGACGCTCGCGGCTGTTGCTGGACTTGGCGTCGCAGGGGCTGTCGCACTGCCCGGGTTGTCAGTCCCCGCGTATCCTTCGACCTACTCAAAGGTTCCAGTGCCATATGACGCGGAAGCGATTGCCCAGGGGCAGGACGTATTCGCTGCTAATTGCGTAGCTTGCCACGGCCTGAGGGGTAGAGGAGACGGCCCGTTGGCAAAAGATTTGAAGCCGCCGCCCGCCGATCTCACCGCTCCGCACACGAGAAACCATACGATGGGAGACATGTACTGGTGGGTGAGCCATGGCTTCCCATCCTCGGCGATGCCGGGCTTTGCCGAAAGTCTGTCGGAGTTAGACAGGTGGCGAGTGGTCGAGTACGTGATGGCTCTATCGCTTGGCTATGAAGCAAGAGTTCTTGGTCCCGAAATATCGGCGGGGCAGCCGTGGCTTCACGCGATCGACTTTCCGACGTGCCGCGGCGTTGACCCGAGAGAGAAGTTGAAAGATAGGAGCGATGGGCGCTCAAAACTTGTGTTGATATTCCGAGATGGCATCCGAACGCAGCGCCTAGATCAGTTGACGCAACACGCGCGCGCCATCGAGCAAGCAGGCGGAATGATCGTCGCGGTGATGCCGTCTCCCTCCGAGGAGTTCCCATCTCCAAGTGAGTCAGGAAATCCCTGCATCGTGTTCGACATAGACCATCGCATTGCCGCTGCGTGGAATCTCTATCGGCGCACAATGGCGAACCCCGGCTTCGATGACAACGATTTGCCTCCAGCGATAATCGAGTTTCTTATCGACAGATTCGGATTCGTGCGCGCACGCTGGCGTTCGGACGAGACGGAGAGATTAGCATCGCATTCGCAACTGGTCGACGCAATTACGCAGCTCCAAGCTGAACCGGAGATCAACAAGAGAGGCGTCCATGACCATTAGCGTCCGGGCCGCGCTTGCCCTCACTGCTGTCTGGCTCCCGCTGATCGCACTCGCGATCAATGCTCTCGCCGAGCGCAGTCCCCCCCGCGAGTTTCAATCGATCATTTGTCGCGGCGACAGGTCTAGTGCCAGCAAGATCGCAGGCCGGGACGAGCCATGATCATAGTAGCGAGCAGATTCTGCGTCGACAAGCAGGCGGTAGCTCTTTTGGGGCACTCGGGTGGGGAATCGGTCGCAGAAGAAGAGCATCTCATCTCGCCGTCCCGCATCAGCCCCCGAGTGATCGTGGCTAGCGCTGCCGGTATTCAGCGGAATGATCTTGATCCAGGCCAGTTGAGCCCGCCTCCAAAAGCGGCAATTGCGGGAAACGTTCGCTGACCACCTTTCCCGCGAACATAAAGTGGTAAGCGCTAAACGCGGATTACAGAGGAGGCCATGATGCCTTGGAAACCCACGATGTTGAAGGCGAGTGCAAGGGCATTGCTGTCGCCGATTGCCGGTGTTGCCGTCCTGGCTTTTTTTAACAGTACCGCCTTCAGCCATGAGTTGGAGGTCGGAACACTACTGATCCAGCATCCCTGGGTGGCTGCAAAGGATACGACCAATACCGCGACGACGGCTTATGTGATCGAAATTCAGAACAGGGGCACAGGGCCAGATCGGTTGCTCGGGGCGTCGCTTTCGGGCGAGAAGGGGATCTTGCAGGAAGCCGATGCAGGCGCACGGCCAGCTAAGTTCGTCACCCGTAAGCATGGCTTTCAAATAGAACCTGGTGGTTTCGTTCGTCTTCAACCCGGTGGCGCGCGGATTCTGTTTGAAGGACTTCGCGGCGCACTAAAGGAAGGAGAGATGGTCAAAGGGACGTTGGAATTCGAAAAGGCGGGCACCATAGAAATCGAATTCACGATCGAGCCGGCAGGCTTGGCTGAAGAGGATGATACGCCAATCCATCATCACACTCACCACTAAAAGTGCCAGGGGAAGGGCGAAGCATGGACGCCGTCTGAGGCAGGTTGTGGGAGATCGAACCATGAGGGCGATGGGCATTTGGGAACGCCCCAGATATGGAAACATTACGATTAAGTAGCCATGCTCTCTAATTGGCAGGACTGAAGGTCATGATGGGGCATTGGCAAGTCGAACAGGCTGCGTTGTTCTATGAGTTCTCGCTCGAAAGACACATCCCGGCCGACCACCTACTCCGGTCGATCGGTAGATTCGTAGAGCTTGAGGACCAGCGCCGGGAGTTGGCGCCGTTCTACAGCAACATCGGACGGCCTTCGATCGATCCCGAGCTGATGATCAGGATGCTCCTGGTGGGCTATTGCTTCGGCATACGATCGGAGCGGCGCCTCTGCGATGAAGTCCACCTCAAACTGGCGTACCGCTGGTTTTGCCGGCTGGATCTGGAGCGGCTGTCCCCGATCACTCGACGTTCTCGAAGAACAGGCACGGCCGCTTCCGTCGGAGCGATCTCTTCCGTCGCGTGTTCGAGACTGTCTTGCGCCACTGCATCCGGGCGCGGCTGGTCGGTGGCGAAGGTTCGCGGTCGACGCGAGCCTGATCAAAGCGGATGCTAATCGGCAGAAGGGATCGAAGGCAAAAAGGGGCTTCTACCGGAGGCCGCGGGTCGAGCAATCGATGAGTACCTTACCGTTCTTGACGATGCCGCGTTCGGTGCTGCGACAGAGGTCACTCCGAAGTTCGTGTCGCCCTCCGATCCGGCGGCGCGCTGGACGGGAGCGCACGGCGGACAAGCCTACTTTGCGTATGCGACGAACTACTTGGTCGACGTCAACACCATCATTGTCGATGTCGAAGCGACCACGGCAATCCGCCAGGCGGAAGTGTTGGCCGCCAAGCGCATGATCCAACGCTCGCTCGAACGATTCGTCCCTTATCCGAGCCGGCGTCTCGGCGACAGCGCCTAAGGCTCGGCCGCGATGCTAGGGTGGCTGGTCTACGAACACGGGATCGAGCCGCACGTGACCGTCTTCGACAAGTCCGCACGCACCGACGGGACCTTCTCGCGCGAGGACTTCACCTATGATCATGTCGGGGGACCTCTATCGCTGCCCCGATGGCAAAACCCTCACCACCACAGGGACGCCAGTGAACGATGAAGCGACGATCCTCTAGCGTGCAAGGAAGCACGATTGTCAAGCATGCTCTTTGAAAAAGAGGTGTTGCCCCAGCACTCCGGCTCGGAAAGTGGCGCGCTCGATCTACGAGGGCGCTCGCGACATGGCGCGCGAGATCGCAAGATCATGGGAGGGTCACACTTCGCGCCGGCACCGGAAGAAGATCAAGATGTTGTTCGCGCACCTCAAACGAATTCTCAAGCTCGATCGCTTGAGACTAAGGGGTCCGAACAGCGCGCGTGATGGGTTCACCCTGGCAGCCACCATTCAGAACCTTCGTAAGATGGCCAAGCTGATCCCGATGCCCGCGCTGACGCCCGCGTGAGCCTCACCAAGCCAACTCGACCGTGGAATAGCGGGCGTTCACCACGAAACTCCTGCCGACATTTTCCACGGAATCGGCCAACAGCAGCAGTCGTCTGACTACCTCACTGTGTTGACCAACTTCGCCGTCATGCGGACAGACAGTGCTGCGTGTGCATGCCTTGCATCGACGTAAACGACGGGGAGTTCAACCCTACGAAGCTCGCGCCAAAGCCAGCTTGCCATCGTGACCGTCTCAAAGCTGATACGCTCCGCCAATGGCGCGTGCTTTGCGAAGCAGTTTGGACAGATCGCCGGGATCAAGCTTTCGCATGTGGCGCACTCGGCACGCCTTGTCAGGCTTCCGAGCGGAGTGTCGTGCATTAATGTTGTCTGCGCAAATCCTGCGGACGTCAGTCGGAAAGTGCAGAATGCCTGCGTCACCAGGGCCTTCTTCGCAGCGGATAGCCGGAAAGACGATGATACACTACTAGGTTTGCACGTGATGTTTCGAGAGCCCGCCGCCAGCACTCGCTGTGTTGTTGACGCAGTCCCGAACCGTTCTCCCTACTTATGATTCAGATGACAGCGGCGTTCAATCTTATGTAACCAAACGAAACTAGGGGTTTCGCGAACGATCAGCAATTTCGCCAGCTCACTTGAGCGCTGATCAAAATCCTCGTGACGTTTGTTCGCGCATGCACCGATTGGAAATCTGATGCCCGCCCCTAGAATTGTGAAACATCTCGTATCAAAAGGTCTTCGTCGGCTTCGACCAGCCCTACGTATCCAGATCGCGCTGCTAGGAATCGTAGGTGTGCTTGTCACAGGAGCGACTTGCATTGCCGGACTGAATTATCTTGCGAAGGGACAGAACGAAGTAACCGAGAGCGCTAATCTTCGCGCTCACCTGACGTTCCTTTCAGAAGCCTTTCTTGAATCGCAACAGCTAGCGCTGGAGTTTCTGCGCAAGCATAACGAAGCCCTGATCGCGCAACACGCCCAAGGCATCAAGAACGAGCTGGCGCACCTCGAGCAGATCGAGAAGCAGGTCACTTCCTTGTCGGAGGGCGATCCCCTGAAAGACGTGACGTTCCTTCGCGCCGGGATCAACCTTTACGCAACTCGTTTCAACAATGTCGTTTCCGCGCAGCGTGTGCTCGGGCTTACGGAGAATGACGGACTCCAAGGTAAGCTCCGCGAAGCCGTGCATCAGGCAGAAGCTCGGCTTGCGCACTTCAACGAGCCGCACCTGACGGTGTTGATGTTGATGATGCGACGGCACGAAAAGGATTTCATGCTGCGGCACGAGGAGAAATACGGCGATGAGCTGGAAAAGCGGGTTGCCGAATTCGAGGCCGCGCTTGCGGCCTCAGAGTTTTCTTCGGACGCTAAGGCCGAGTTGAAGAAGCTTATTGCTTCTTATCGATCGAGTTTTCTGGCGTACCTTGTGTCGCAACAGGCGCTGGATAACGAGGTTGACGATCTCGTCCAGATCTACGGCCGGAATCGCCCCCTCCTGTTGAAGGCGATTGCAGCCGCAGACGCTCGCGCTGTCTCTGCGGAAGAGCATGCGTCGCGCCTCAGAGCGATATTGAGCTGGGGAATTGGGCTGGCCACTCTCACAATCGGCTTCGTTGCTGTGCTTATCGGGCAGCGGCTGGCCAAGCTGATTACCCGCATGAGCGCAGCAATGCGCCAACTGGCGGCTGGGCAATTCGACGTCACGCTGCCCGGCCTTGGCCGTTCAGACGAGATCGGCGATATGGCGCAGGCCATGGAAACATTTAAGGTCAGGTCACGGGAAAAGGTGCAAGCGGAGCTTGCGGCGAATCAGGAACAGGATCGCTTGGCCGGGATGCGACGCAAGGCGGAGCTTGGAGAGCTTGCCAGCACGTTTGAACACGCCGTGAGCGGCGTCATCGATACGATGTCATCCGCCTCGACCGAGCTGGAGGTTTCCGCTCGCGAGCTGACGGATACGGCCCACGTTACTCGGGAGATATCTGACAACGTTGCGTCGGCCTCGGAGGAAGCGTCAGCCAATGTTCAGCTTGTTGCTGCCGCAACGGAAGAGATGATGGCATCCGCTTCCGAGATCGGCCGGCAGGTCGAGCAATCTACGGAGATCGCCAAGGGGGCCGTGCGCCAGGCCGAAGAAACGGATCGGCGGATGAAGCACCTGTCGGCTGCGGCACTAAAAGTCGGTGGTGTGGTTGAGCTAATCGCAGCGATCGCCAGGCAAACCAACCTCTTGGCGCTTAACGCAACGATCGAAGCCGCGCGTGCGGGCGATGCGGGCCGCGGCTTTGCCGTTGTGGCGCACGAGGTGAAGTCGTTAGCAACCCAGACGGCGAACGCGACCTCCGAAATTGGAGAGCAGATTGCCGGCATTCAGACAGCGACACTGGAATCGGTCAGCGCCATCACAAACATCGGAAATAGTATTAGCAGAATCTCACAAATCGCGTCGGCGGTTGCCGCTGCGATTGATCAGCAGGGCGCGGTAACCAAGGATATTGCCCAGAATATCCAGCGTGCGGCCGAAATGTCGACAGCGGTCGCGGGCAACATCCGCCAGGTCGCCCAGAAAGCGTCCATCACAGGCGCATCATCGTCGCAGGTGCTGACATCTGCCAATGTGCTTGCCCGAACCAGCCATCGCCTCAAAGTCGAAGCCGATGACTTTCTCGCCGGGATCAGGTCATGATTATCTGCAGGCGAGCTAGAGAGGAGCGATGCAGGGTGTCCCGACGGTATCGGCCGGAGCAGTGAGAGGCGTTCGATGACTGAGCCGGACCAGACCAGTGAACATCTAACGCAGTATCTGCGGCAATTAACGCCTCGGGCGCGCGCCCGCCTGCTCGCCGAGCTGGAACGGCTGCTTCTGTTGGGCGAGGACATTCCACATTCGAAGCCTCTCATCGCGGCGCTGCGCGCCGAGTTCCACGAGACCGGGGAGAGCCACTCCCGGATTGGCAATCGGTTACGCTATTTCTACGAGCCGCTGGAGCCGGTGCTGGTGGACGCCCCGCCAGAGCGCGCCAACAGCGGGCAGATTGCGCGCGGATCGCTTGCGCCGATCTGGAACCTCGTGGCCGAACAGCTGCTGCCGAGCATGGCCCGGGAGTACATGGCAACCGCGCAGAAGGTCATGGTTGTCAATTGCCAAGCCGAGGCGCGGCGGATCGCGGCGGCATTCCAAAAGAAGGTCGTGATCTACCTCGACCAAATTCTCGAAACCGACGATGGCCTCACCGCTGTGCGCACCGGGCTTGAGGCCTATACGAGTTCGCGCGCCACGTTCAATGACCTGATCAAGATGATTCGGGTGATGCACGCCCGCCAGGAGCTTGCTGAATTCGCCCGCGCGCTTCCACTCAAGATAGCCGATCTCGAGGGCAGGTCGCTCGCCAAGGTGTTCGATCTCTTGAATGTGCTTCATGCAAAGCGCGCCGAAGCCGTGCCGTTCGCGCTCACGATCATCGCGAGGCGGCTGGAAACGCCGTGGCAGCTGGTTCACCTCGCGACAAAGCTCGCCGCGAGCAGGGCCGCGCCGGAGATCGCAGCGACCCCCTATGCGGTTGCGGTCCCGATGGTGCTCGATCAGATGGACGAGCAACACCTGATGCTAACCTACGCATTCACGCATAATCGCATTGCGCGGGCGAAGGAGATCCTCACCGAAATTTATGGGATCGAGGAAGCCGTGAGAGGGCGCATCGAGCTCGATGGCTCGGATTGGGGGAAGCGGCTGCACAATTTGATGGTGGCGGTGGAGACCGCGGTCGATGCCGAAATCAACAGCATCCCCACCGACCGCCGGCATCTCACGCACATCCTAGAATCCGCCAAGCCGCGCCCAGACCTTTCCTTGGGCGGACGTCTGGGTCGCATGATCAGAAAGGGCCGCGGCACATTGCAGAGGCTTGCTGTCGAACAGCGTAGGCGTAGCAATTGACGAAAAGAGCCCGCGCAGTTGATGCAGGTGGCGAGATTAGCTTCCGTCTCGGGCAGGAACACCGACTCGGCGATCTCGAGTTCTAGCCGCTTGGGCGACAAGTCCGAATTGCGGCACATGTGCCTGGTCACGCTGGAAATAGCGTACCTTGCTACAAACAGCACGAATGCTGCGCCAAAACTCGGAGCGCCGTCACTCTCGGTTCGAAGGCGATCGGCCCACAGACGGCGACCGGCTATTTGCCATTGACTAAGATCAAAACCATCAAATCCGGATACACTATCCTTCAGCAAGACTTAACGGAGGCTAGAGGTCTCATGCGCAACCTTCTGTTTATCGGTGTGCTTGCCCTTCCCATGCTCGTCGGCTTTGGATCTCCTTCGACCGCCGCTCCGCGGGGTCGTTCATACATCCCCCCGACTCGGCAGGACGTTTATTGCCTGCAGGGACGTACCTGGGGATATCCGGGCAATTGCCAGTTCTCGACCTATGATCAGTGCATTGCCACTGCATCCGGCACCTACGCCTATTGCGGCATGAATCCAATCTACGCGTTCCAGCGACAAGGAGCACAATTGCGCTGATGTGTGATCGTCAAGCGTGATCGAGACATCAGTCGGAATATTGCTCATATTAATGGACCTGCCGTGCAAAGTTGAGAGACGTTGGACTTCCGCCTGACCGGAAGTCGCCTGTGCAAGTACGCTCGCGATGCAGTCTCTTCAGGTGCATCAAGACGCGAAGCAACAACGATTGGGAAGTAGTGGCTCATCGGCGTCACGCGCAGTCGGGCGTCGCTCTTTAATTCAATTCAAGGAAAACAACGCGAAAACTCAAACAGACATCTGCTTGTTGCGTTCTTGTCAGCTTCTTCTTCCATGGTGCCTATCGACGGTTCTACTTTGGGTAGTTTTCCACGTGGCGCTCCTGACGCGAAATCTACGCTACGTTACCCGCAAGAGAATGATAGATTTCCAAATGTTGGATGCCCCTACCGCTGCGCTCTTAAGGGTGGTCCTCGACGACGTCTGCAAGAATCTTTCCCGGTACGATACCGGCGCTCGCACCCATGTCGCCTCGAAGATTCTGGAAGCGGCGAGCACAGGTGAAATAAGACATGATCGGCTCAAACAGATCGGTCGTGATGCTCTTTCCAAAGCTCCCACAATGTAGCGATAGGCTCGCCGAGTAGGATGTTGTCACTGACGTGCCATGGGGCCGGTCCTGCAGCGGACGATCCGTGATGGGAATTCCGCTCGACATCGAGACCTCAGATCGATCGCTATCGACGAGTGGTCCGATCACTAAACAGCCTCATCGACCAGTAAAGCGCTGCGGTTTGGTCTCGTAGTCGTTCACTTCTTTGCCGTCATTTCTGGCCTTACTCTTTCAGCTCGTTCGTCGTTTCCCAATGCAACGCAGCATCAGCGCCGGTAGAGCAGGATGGCGAAGCCGGACCGCTGCCCGAATTCCTCAGTGATGAGGAGGAGCCGGATGTCGCGGATGACGACGATCGACAGCAGCTCGACGCCGCTGAATGACGTCTGATGGCGGGACGGTTTCGGCCGTCCGGCACGCATGTGGGACCGGTGTGCAGCACCGGTCCCATTTTCATTGGCAGCGGCACTGAGAGGGAGAGGCGGCCGGGAAGGGTTTGAGCCATAGTTGGTACGAATTGGACAAACATCAGCCCGTACAGACGCGTGTAACGGACGAAAACTCTGCCAGCAGAATGCGCGACGTTCAAAACGTTCGTTCGAAGTTTTCTGTCATCATACTGGCGTCGTCAGCATATTTGCGTCGAATTCTTCCGCTGCGCCGAGGATTTCCTGCATCCGGTTGCATGGAGGCAATCACGGGTGGCTGCCTTGCAGCAGCCTGTTGTGAGCGCAGTATCGGTTTCTTACCAAGAGTCGCGCTAAATTCCCGCTTGCGTGCAACTCCTTCGCCCATCCGTCATACGCGCGCTAAACCATCAGCTGATTTAGGATTGTCAAGATTGGCTACTCGCTGCAATTCACGTCCATCGTTTACAGCGAATTAAGTCAAGCCGGATTTGATGCAGCGCGGGCAGGAAGCTTGGATCTCGGGGATGTGTGATGGGTGCTGTCAGGAAGCAATCCGTGAAATTAGATACGGGGATGTTCGAGGACGTGCCGGTCCTGCGTCGTAAGTGGCATGCTGCGCTCAAGCCCGGCGAAACTCTTCCCCGCTATGAAAATGTGCTGTTGGGCAGCCTGGGGCGACTCGCCGATCACCTGGTGCTGCTCAAATGTGACAACGACGCATTCGCCGTTTCGCGGACGGGGCGGTACGCGCAGAAGTGGCTCGGCGATGAACGCTGGGACATTCCGATGGACGCGCTGCGCCCGGATTGCGCGACCGTCCTCAGCGAGGCAGCCTCGAACGCGATTGCAAACAACCATCCCTATCTCGCGGCCGCTCATTGCGTCCGCGACGGCATGGTGCGCACGTACGACGTGTTAGCGCTGCCGACTTTGTCGCGCTGGGGCGGCACGCTGGTCGGCGCCTACGTCAACGAGCGCGGCGCGGAATACAATCTACTCGACGCGATCTTTTCCACGACCGATGACGGCGTAATCACGCTCTCGACCATTCGCGATGCGACGGGCCAGCCGTTTGATTTTCAGATCATGCACCACAATCAAGCAGCAGTGAGACTTCTAAACGTGACAGAACGAAGCCTGCTGTGGCAGCGTCTGAGCAGTGGAGCCCATCTGCTCTGTTCGCAAGCGGTCGTAGGGCGGTTGCGAGCTGCGGTTAAGGACGACCGGGGTGACCAGTTCGAGATCGACAGCGATGAACGCAGCCTGCGGTTGGCAATTAACGCCTTCGGCGGTATCCTCTCCCTGGTTATTTCAGACGTCACGCCCTTGAAGCGCCGAGACGCTTCGTTCAGGCTGCTGTTCGACAGCAATCCAATGCCGATGTTGACGTTAGACGCCGAGACAATGGCCTTTGTGAAAGTTAACGACGCAGCGGTGCAACATTACGGTTACGCCCGCGAGACCTTCCTGCGGATGAGAGTTCACGAGATCTGGCCAAAGGACGAGTGGCTCAGCTATACGCAGGCGCTGCGGGACGTCGGCGATAATTACCAGTCCGAACATCACTCGCGTCACGTGAAAGCCGATGGCAGCGAAATTTGTGTGCTTACCTTCGGGCGACGCCTCATGCTGGAGGAGCGCGAGGGTTACCTGGTCGCGGTGGTCGACATCACCGAACGGCGTAAGACCGAGGCCCGCATTGCCCATATGGCGCTCCACGATGGATTGACTAACCTCCCCAACCGCGCGCTCCTTCGGGAGCGGCTAGACGAGGCGCTCGAAGGCAGCAATGCCGCCGACAAACGCGTGGCGGTGCTGTGCATCGACCTTGACCTTTTCAAGAACGTCAATGACTCGTTTGGCCATCCTATGGGAGATCGCCTGCTCACGCAGGTCGCCGACCGGCTGCTCTCGCAAGTAGCCGGCAAGAATCTGACGGCACGGCTTGGTGGCGACGAGTTTGCGGTTATCCTGGCTGACGACACCTCACCGAAGCAGGCGAGCGATTTCGCCGCCGGGTTGATCGAGATATTGAGTGCGCCTTATAGGATCGACGGCAATGAGGTGGTGATCGGCGCCTCGATCGGAATTGCGCTCTCACCAGCCGACGGCACGAGTAGCGAGGAACTGATGCGCAACGCCGACATGGCGCTCTATCGCGCCAAAGAAGATGGCCGCGGCACGCAGCGTTTCTTCGAGCGCGAGATGGATCACCAGGTGCAGCGGCGCCGCGAACTGGAGCTCGACCTGCGCCGCGCGTTTGCCAATGGGGAATTCGAACTGCACTACCAGCCGCTGGTCGACGTCGCGCGGGACAAGATCTCAGGTTTTGAGGCGTTGCTGCGCTGGCGCCATCCGGAGAAGGGCATGATCTCGCCGGCGGAGTTCATTCCGGTGGCGGAGGATATCGGACTGATCGCCTCGCTCGGCGAGTGGGTGTTGCGTGAAGCCTGCAATGAGGCGGTGAAGTGGCCGCCCGAAATCAAGGTCGCTGTCAACCTGTCGCCGGCACAATTCCGTAGCCGCAATCTGGTCCAGGTGGTGATCTTAGCCCTGGCCAATTCGGGCTTGCCGCCCAAGCGGCTCGAGCTCGAAATCACCGAGTCGGTGTTCCTCGCGGAGACCGACGCCAATCTCGCGATCCTGCACCAGCTGCGCGAGCTCGGGGTCTCCATCGCCATGGACGATTTTGGAACGGGTTATTCCAGCCTGAGCTACTTGCGCAGCTTTCCGTTCGACAAGATCAAGATCGATCGCTCCTTTGTGAAGGATCTTGCAAAACGTTCCGACTGCGTCGCCATCGTGCGCGCGATCTCGGGCCTCGGGCGTAGCCTCAACATCACCACGACCGCGGAAGGCGTGGAGACCACCGAGCAGCTCGATTGGCTTCGCGCCGAGGGCTGCAACGAGGTGCAAGGATTCTTATTCAGCGGCGCCAGGCCGGCCGCCGAGGTGGCGCAGCTCTTGCGTCGTTTTGGCGCGAGGGCGTCGAGAGCGGCGTGAATCTACGGCCCCACCCACAAGGAACAGCGGTCTTGCGCTGCCAATCCCCCTCCTGCCCCGATTAGCTGACACCAACACTCAAGCAGATTACGCGAGCAGCCTCGCGATGGCAGAAAATGCTTATTTTTATATAGGGTTGACTACCCTCTCCGCCGCACTGCTTCTCCATTGTATCCGGCCGTTCGAAGCGACGACAAAGCATTGAATATGGAGCGACAACAGCTGTTGCGGTTAGTTCCGTGATGTCACCCGTAGTCACCGAGCCAACCTGGTTTCAGACCGTGGGTCGGAGGATGGATTTCACATTGAAGAGCATGGTGCGCAAAGCTCAAGCCGCTCCACGTCGAGGAGCATCACGCGAGTTATGTGCACTATGAACCAGGGATTAGGGCAAGGCTGCATCTCTGTGGTGCATCAATCTGCCGGACCGAGCGTATTAGTTGCCTTATTGCTGCGCTCGACGCACGCCAGCGCTCCGTGCGTATGGAAGCGCGTCCCCATTCAAGTCGTATGCACCGATCCCACGAAGCTTAAGAATTGCGGGGTTGTCGACCACGCCGCCAACGGGATAGCGAACCAGATTGGTCCCCTGACGGTTCATGGGCACCTCGAGCAGGGCGTCGAGGAAGAGCCCGGCAAACCCCTCGAATTGCGCTTTGGGTTCATCCTGAATGTGCCCTTTGAGCCAAATGAATGATGCGATAATTTGGGGGGGCAACAAAATGAAAAAACCTACTCTTTACGACGCGCTTGCACAGTTCGAGGCGATAGAAGCAAATCTTGCAAAGCTTGAAAGACTTTGCGAGATGTTGAGAGCTTGAGTCCGACCGGGATTTCGTTTGGGTCGGACCCTGCCTATGAAGACAAATGCCGCGCAGCGGCTGCGATTGTCGAGCACATGCCCGCTATCGACGGCTGGCGGCTCAAGCTTGATTTCTTCGATCTGGACGAGATTGCGCAGATCAGGTTTGATTTGGCGGAAATGATGGAGTCCGCCGCCGAAGCGAGTTTTGAGGGCAGCCTACAGGAGCCTTCCCGTCAACTTCGCGAATATCGATTCAGGTTCAACCTCAAGCGCGGCGAACTAATAAGACACGCCCCTGACGCCGCAATCGATCAAGTCGACCGGCTGATCCGGGCGACTCGTCCCGCCATCGAAGCAATGGAACCACGCGAGTCGATCCCCGAGGCCGCACTTGGTGAACTGCGCACCCATTTCAAGGAAATCACTATGCTAATGGGCAGCAGCATACCGCGCCCCGATCGCTGGAATGAAATGGGCCGGCATGTGCATTTCGGGCAGGTTTGTGACTTCGATGACATCGAACGCGCTGACTGGCCGGTTGCCAAGGCGAGCTTATGAAAGAGCCTCGATGCTCAGGATGACCGTAACCGGTATGAGCTCCCACGTCCGCGGTGATCAGCGGTCGCGTGCGTAGCGGATCGGCATCCAGTACTGGCGCAGCGCCTCGACGACGGCTGG
>NZ_JACIHE010000006.1 GCF_014198245.1 Bradyrhizobium sp. cir1 | reverse complement strand
GAAGGCACGGACACCTCGGTCCACGTCGCGCCGAACGGCCTTGCCAGCGTGACGGCGAACTTCGCCGACAACTTCTCGGCCTCGAACTACGGCACCGACGGCGCCGGCAGCACGACCTACACGCTGAAGCTGACGGGCCTGAACGTGGCGTCCGGGCTGTATGCGCTGGACGCCTCGGACAAGAGCGCGGCGGGCGTCGACGGCGACGGCATCGGCCAGGGCACGCAGATCGTGCTGAACCAGGTCGGCAACACGATCACCGGCTCGGCCGGCGGCACCGACTACTTCACGATCAGCATCGACCCGGCGACGGGGATCGTGACGTTCACGCAGCTGAGCAACATCTGGCAGGCCGATCCGAGCAATCCGGATGATCCTGCGACGCTGACGCTGGCGAGCGCCGACCTGCTGCAGGTGGTGAAGACGGTCACCGACGCGGACGGCGACAGCGTGACGACGCCGATCAACCTCGGCGCGGGCGTGTTCACGATCCAGGACGACGGCCCGACCGCACCGACGATTGCCGTCTCGCTGAATGACCCGATCCTCCTGACGTTCGATGGTGCTTTGACCGGCGGCAACTTCGTTGGCACTCAGGCGGTCGGAGATCAGAACCCCTCGCTCCTGATCGCGATCCAGGATTATGCCGGTGTCTTCTCGATCAATGGCACGAACTACGGGACAGACGGCGCGGGAACGACGACGTTCACCAGCTACGCTCTCGGCTTTGCCGCCGGCTTTACGCCCGGCGATGCAGGCGGCCATGGCACGGCGAGCGGGCTGACACATAACGGCAGCGCGATCTATCTTTACAATATCGGAGGGGTCATCACCGGCTCGACTGCTCTGACGCAAGGAGGCGTCAGCGGTGCGAACACGATCTTCACCATCAGCCTCAGCGGCAGCAACGTGACGCTGACGCAATCCGGGTCGATCGATCACACCACGACAAGCACCTACAATGGATCATACATCAGTGATCTCCAGGCGCTGGCGGCCGGAATTCTGGTTTTGACCGCGACAGCGGTCTCGACGGATGCCGACGGTGATCAAGCGTCGAGCACCGCATCGCTGGATCTCGGCCCCCAGATCAGGTTCGGCGATGATGGTCCGCAGGTTGTGACCCACACCGATCTGATCTACGCCAACGGAAGCAACCCGACCCCGGGCGGAACGGGCGTCTATGTCTACAACGTGGGTGCGGATCAGAATACGTATACCGATGCCGCCCACTCGGATTTCGCGCCGATCACGCTCACGGGCACGGTCGGAGGTGTCGCGATCACGAGTCCAACCGTGACATGGCAATCCGAGGATTCGCACTTTGCGACGTTCGGCATATCGTTCTCTTATGCGCCGAACCCGGCCACGCCAGGCGTGACCATTCAGGACACTGGAACGCTGGTCTTCGATAAGATTGCCGGCACTTACACGGTCGAGCTCGCAAATCCGATTCAAAGCGTGACCGTCGTGAATACGAGCGGTGCGAATGTCCATTTCCAGGGATATCAGGACAACAGCTTGAACCAGGACAACAGCGGGCCGGCGCCTTATGTTGTCGCCCAGCTTGACACGAATTTCTTCGTGCAATTCTCGGGCTCGCACGAGACCAACAACCCGAATGTGAACCTGACTTCGGGCACGACCAATCCGGGAGATGGTGCCTACGCGAGCGACGATCTGTTCTGGGCTAATCCGACCGATGTGACGGTATCCAGTTCAGCTCTGGGTGTCGCCAGCAACACGCTTCAGCCGGGCGAAGTCCTGAACATGAACTTCTATACCGCTGACCCGCACGGAATACCGGGCTCCCAGACTACGGCTTACGCCAGCGGCATCTATCTGGAGTTCTTCAACATCGGATCGAAGGACCTGGTCATCAATCTTGAACTGGTTGGAGCCGGTTCAGACGGGGTCTTTGGCACGGGCGACGATGTGCACACCACCAAGGCCGTGGTCGTCGACAATGCCGACATCTTTACGGCTGCTAATCCGCCTCCCGCGGGCTATCCGGTGCCGACGGGCACCGATGGCATCGTCATCATCGATAGCTATGACTGGAACGGAGCGGGACAGAACTACCTTCTAACGGGGGTTCAGATCGTTACCTCCACTCAGACCCTCACCGGTAGCGGCATCGATCTCGTTTCCGCCGTAGGTGCGGCGGGAGCAAGCACCGGCACGGAGTCATTTGGTAGCGTCGGCGCGAACAATACGAGCGACAACGACAACATCAAAATCACCTCGGCCGGCTTCATTGAAACCACGACGACGACGCAAGACGCCAACCTGACGTTCCAGGTAACCAACCTCGATGGCGATGACGACAAGACGGCTACCCAAACCCTGAATGTCACCATCGAGGGAAGCACCACTTTTGTCGGGACGTCCTCGGACGAGTCCATCCAGGGCACGACCGGGAACGACGTCATCACCGGCAATGGCGGCAACGACGTATTGACTGGCAACGGCGGCAACGACGTGTTCGTGTTGCAGGGTAGTTCTGCGAACGGGCACGATACGCTGGTCGACTTCAACGCAGGCGACAGCATCGTTGTCGACGTCGCCAACCTGAACCTGACCATCAATACGGCCCAGACGGTTGCGTTCAACTCGGGCACGACAGGCGCAAACGACCAGACACACGACAGCGCCTTCGCAGGGTCGAACTTCTTCTTCAATACGACCACCAACGAGCTGTACTACTCGGATAACAACACTGCGGCTCACGCGGTCGATCTTGCTCACATCAGCACGGGCATCCCCCAAAACAACGCCGTCCACGTGGCGTAAGAGAGCAAGTAAAGCACGACAAAGCCGCCGGCGAGCCTCTCGCCGGCGGCTTTGCTTTGTCTCAAAGAAGCAGCGGCAACGTGCCCAGCGACCCGCTGCCACCGGCATCCGTGGGCTCCGAGCCCGCCCATTCCGAGTTCGCCGCCGCCGGCGCGGCTTCGGCCGAGAGCGGCGCAGCCTTCGCATACGGCTTGGCGAACAGATGCACGCCGTCGTGATTGATCGCGAACAGCGGCGCGAAGTTCAGCTCGCCGTTGTCCTCCCGCAGGCCCGTCCACCGGTTGTCCAGGATCAGCCATCGGCCGTCGAGACGAGCTGCAAGCACCGCGTGATCCTGGCGGACGGTACGGTCGCGGACGAGGAGCAGGCGCATGTCGGCGTCCGGGAAACCCGCTTCGCGCAGTGCGGCGTATTTGGCGATCGCATAGTCCTCGCAATCGCCTTTGCCCGTCGCAAAGCTCGCCAATGGCGAACTCCAGCGGTCGAGCTCCCGATGCTGGACGAGATCGCTGACATAGCGGATGGCGGTGTTGACGCCGAGATTGACTTCCTCGAGCTGAGCTCGCCCGGACTTCGCTTTGACCGCACCGACGAGCCTGAGGAACTGCGCAGCGTTAGGCGGGCAGCTCGCGGCATCGGACCGGCAGCGCTCCAGCAGGGCCTGCTCGTTGGCGATCTCTGCTTCAACTGAACGCCATTTGCGCCAGATGACGTTGTCAGGTGCCCGGAACGCGAAGAGGCCGAAGGGTTCATGGCCGAGCGGCTGCGCGCCGACCGGAGAGGTGGCCTCCGGCCCAGCATCCGTCGCCGTGGGGGAAGCAGGCGCCAGCGCTGCCAGACGCATGGCATTCGGCCCGCGGCCACGCTCGCGGTCGAGCTTTGCCAGCACTGCGTTGATCGTGAAGAACGTCGCGGGCGTATGAATGGTATCCGCTCCGGATGGCGCGATCTCACGCGGATCGACCGGCCCGACATCGGCCGCAAACGCGACCGGGGTCGCAGCACCGCTGAGCGAAACCAGAATGGCCGCCGCAAACGCCAGAATGCCCTGCCGTCGCCGTCCACAACGCGACTTCATTGACCGTCCCCATATTTCGGGACGTCGCCGGCGTCTTTACGCGCCTGATCATCATCCCGACCTGTTTATCGGGAGCCAGCGTGCGCATGGGCGCGCTTAAGTCGGGTTAAGACCGGGGAGGCTTGGCCAGGAATGAGCCGATGCAATGAAGCGCGCCCCTCCGGCAATGCTAAAGCTTGCGATCGCGCGTTAAGGGCGCATTAAGCAACGCGGCGGAGGGACGGGATCTAGTGCTCGCGCAAGGCCTCGTCGCGCAGGGTGCGAGCCGGCTTCATGATGTAATCCAGAACGCTCTTCTTGCCGGTCAAGATCTCGACGGTCGTGATCATGCCCGGAATGATCGGAAGCGGAGCTTCCTCCGTGCCGAGATGGTTCCTGTCGGTTCGAACCATCACGCGATAGTAGGTCTCCGGCCGCTGCGCTGCCTCGCCCTTGTCGTCGAGGATCGTGTCGGCGCTGATCCGCTCGACCTTGCCGGCGAGATGGCCATAAACGGACGAGTCGTAGGCGGAGATCTTGACGACGGCATCTTGGCCCGGGCGGATGAAGGCGATATCCTGCGGCCTAATCTTGCCTTCGACCAGCAAGGTATCGTCGAGCGGAACGATGTCCATGAGGTTCGCGCCGGGCTGAACGACGGCGCCGATCGTCGTGACGTTCAGCTTGTTGACGATGCCGCGAACCGGCGAACGCAGATCCGTCCTGCGCACCCTGTCCTGGGCGGACTTGATGTTCTCGTCGAGCACGGCGAGGTCGGCCCGCGACTTTGCGAGGTCCTCGTCCGCCTGCGCGCGGAAGGTCGAGATCGTGGTCGCAATCTTCGCCTTGGCCTCGGCGATCTGCCCTTTCGCTTCTGCGGATTGGCGCTCCAGCCGAAGCATTTCGATCTCGGGAACGACCTTCTGCTCGTACAGCTTGCGCGTCAATGTGAGCTCGCGATCGAGCAGGGCGGACGTTTGGGTCAGTCTGGCGATCTGTTGATTGAGAACGTCGACATCCTGCGCCACCTTGAGGGCGCGGGTCTTGAATACGCTCCGTTCTGTCGTCACGGCAGCGGGGACAACGCCCTCGATCTGGTCGGGAAAGACGATCTCGCTGCGGCCGTTCGCCTCGGCGTCGAGCCGCGCGAGGCGGGCCGCCATCGAGGCACGGCGCTCCCGTATCTCGCCAAACTCGGAGGCGAACTTGGTGTCGTCGATCCGCATCAGGGACTGCCCCTGCTGAACCACCGCTCCCTCCTGGACCAGGATGTCGCCGACGATCCCGCCTTCCAGGGATTGCACGACCTGAATCTGCCGCGAGGGCACCACCTTGCCATTTCCGCGCTTGACCTCTTCGAGCACGGCGAAATGGGCCCAGATCAGGAATGTGGAGAGGAGGGCGAGGAACGCCCACAACAGCATGCGGGAGGTCCGCGGCGTTCTCAATCGGACGGCCGCGCGGATATCGTTGGCGTAAGCGAAATCAGCTGACATTGGACTTCTGCGCCGGCGAGACTTGTTGAACCACTCTGGGATTGACGACCGGCTCGGCCGACGGAGTCTTGCCTTGCAACAGGCTCAAGACGTGGTCGCGCGGCCCGTCGGCAACCAGCCGGCCGTTGTCGAACAGCAGCAGCCGGTCGACCATGGTCAGCAGTGAGAGACGGTGAGTGGAGATGATGATGGTCATCTGCGCATCGTCGAGTTTCTTCAACCGTTCAAGGAACTCGCTTTCGCTGCGGACGTCGAAATGGGCGGTCGGCTCGTCCAGGAACAGGATCTTGGGCTTGCGGATCAAGACCCGCGCCAGGCCGATGGCTTGCTTTTGACCGCCCGAGAGGCTGCGGCCGCCCTCCGCAATGGGCATGTCGTAGCCCATGGGATGACCTGCGATGAAGCTTTCGACACCGGCCAGCCGCGAGGCCGCGAGCACTTCCTCGTCGGTTGCGGCCGGATAGCCCAACGTGATGTTGTCGCGCAGCTTGCCGAAGAACAGATCGGTGTCCTGCATGGCAAAGCCGATGCCGGCGCGCAGGTCGGCGGGATCATACTGGCGCGAGTCGACGCTATCGATCAGGATGCGGCCGTCCTGTGCCTCGTAGAAGGAGAGCAACAGGCGCCCGACGGTGGTCTTTCCCGAACCAACCCGGCCGATGATTCCGACGCGCTCGCCGCTCTGAATCTTGAAGGTGACCTTGTCCAGCGCCTTTCCAGGCGCATTGGGGTAGGTGAACGAGACGTTCTCGAAACTGATGGTGCCTCGTTCGATCTTTCTGGCGAGATAGGTCCGTTCCGGCGAACGTTCCCGCTCCAGAGTCATGAGTCGATCGATGGATTTGAGCGCCGAGAAAGTCTGGGTGCCGCGGGTGATCACGGATGCGATGCCCGCGATCGGCGCCAAGACCCGGCCGGCGAGCATGTTGGCCGCGACCAGGGCGCCGACCGTCAGGGTGCCGTTCTGGATCAGAAAGACGCCGATCACGATCATGAGCAGGCTGGTCAACATCTGCGCCGAGTTTGCTGCAGTCAGCGCCAGGGACGACCAGAAGTGCACGGCCTCGCCGGAGCGGGCTGTTGCTGCAACCGACCGCTCCCACGCCGTCTGCATCCGTGCTTCACCGCCCGACGCGCGCACGGTTTCGAGGCCGGCGAGCGATTCCACCAGCACGCCATGGCGAGCCGCCGACTCGGCTTGCAAGCGCTTCATCGCCCGATTGAGCGGGCGTTGCAGCACGAGGCCAATTCCGATCATGATCGGCAGCATCAAGAGCGGCACCCAGGCCAGGGGCCCCGCGACCAGGAAGAGTACGGCGATAAACAGGATGGCAAACAGCAGATCGGTTGCCGAGACGACGCTGCCCGAGGTGAAGAACTCGCGAACGGAATCGAAATCCCGAAGCTGGTTGGCGACAATGCCGACGGATGTCGGCCGCTGCGACATCTTCACCGCCATGACGTGTTCGAAAATGTTGGCGGCAAGCACGACATCGATCGTCTTGCCCGTCACGTCGATCATCTTGCTCCGGACCATCCGCAGGATCAGATCAAAGACGATCGCAAGACCCATGCCGATCGAGAGCGCAACGAGTGAGGGGATCGCTCCGTTCGGGATGACGCGGTCATAGACGCTCATCGTGAACAGCGGCATGGCCAGGGCCAGAATGTTGATGAGCAGCGCCGCCAGCGCGATGTGTCCGTAGTTGCGCCAATGGGCCTTGACGACGGACCAGAACCAGTGCTGCCGGGGAAGACTGCCGGCCGCGACGGCTCGCGGGTCCGACTCGGCGGCGGCCCGGACCAGAAACGCGTAACCCGTATATCCCGCAGCGATCGCGTCGAGGGTCAGCATCTGCGGCACATACGGCCGGTTGCTCGGGTCGATCACCCCAGCGGTACGCTTGGTCTCGTCGATGCTCAGCAGGACCAGCGTCGTACCGTTCTTCATGATCAGCACGACCGGAAGAACGAGAGACGGGATGTCCAGCAGCTTGCGTTTGGTGGCCTCGGTCTCAAGGCCAGCACGGCGCGCCGCGCGTTCGTAGAGCGAAACTGTCAGGCGGCCATCGAGGATTGGCAGGCCGCCGAGCAAGCCATCGCGGGTCACGGCTCTGCCGTGATGTCCGGCCAGAAAGATGAGCGAGTCCAGCAGGGGATCGCTTTGTTTCGCTCCATCCCGCTCGGCCCGGGCCGATGCCGCGGACTCCTCGCCGATGTTGTCCGGGCGCGCATCTTGGGCCGAAGCCGTCTTTGTTTGACGAAACAACAAGCTGATATGCCTTAAATGAAAAGCGATGACGTGAACGTGGCAAAGTTGTCGAAAGACTACGACAAACTGCGAGTTAATTCATTTACTTATTTGGGCGGTCGGGATTAACGATTAACAACCGCGTGTCCGAAAGGCTATCCGTGCCTTATCGGGGGTAGGTCAAATGAAAAAAGCCCGCACAGATGTGCGGGCTTCTCAAGGGTCGTTCGGCCGACGTTGCTATTTTGTAATCGGCGAGAATGCGGTCAGCAGCCAATGGGGCTTCTCGGCCGGGGCATATGAGCTGCGCTGGCCGGCCGAGCTGTCGAGCACGATCGGGCCGCCGGAAGCTTGCCGCTCCGCAAACCAGGCCGACACGCCGGCAACCTTGGCTGGCGCAGCCGGCTCCCCGGACCAGCGATCACCGAAAGCCGACGTGGCAGGCCCGGTGGCAGCATAGGACAGCCGAACGGGCGCTGCCGTCGGCGCCGGCACGGCAGTCCGCAGCGGCTCCGAGCCGCTCTGCGGCAGCGTCCAGCGGAACGTGGGCGCCTTGTAATCCGGCAGACCGAACAGGTTGAGATCGGTCGGAGCGGCGTCGACAGGGGGAGGAGCCTTCAGATATTCGATCAGGGTTCCGGTTGCAGCGAGCAATTGATAGTCGGCAAACACCACAACCGCGCGCGCCGAGGTCAGCGAAACCTGCGCATTGAAGAACTGGTTCTGGGCGTTCAGGAGGTCGATGAGCGAGCGCTGGCCGAGCTCATATTCCTTCTGGAAGGCGACGATGGTCTTTCGGGCCGCCTCCAGCTCGCTGGTCAGCGCCGCAATGCGGGTCTGGGTGACCGTGCGGGCATTCCAGGCCTTGTCGATCGACTCATAGGCATCCCGCTGCAGGCGGGCGTGCCGTGCGGTCGCTTCCGTGAACCGTTCGGCCTTTTCCGAGCGGTTCCAGGCATCCTGACCGCCGCGGAAGATGTCCCAGGACATCACCACCTTGCCGCTGTAGTCCTCATGCGTGACGGCGGGCGCGCCGGGTGCCGCAACATAGGGGAAGGAGTTGTCGTAATGCGTCGCCCGACCCTCGAGATAGAATTTCGGGGAAAACAGGCCGTCCGTGGACTTGAAGGCGTGCTTGGCGGCGTCAACGTCGGACTGGGCCGCCGAGATCGTGGAGTTGAACCGCAGCGTGACCGCGAGAGCTTCATCCCGGCTGGCCGGGAGTCCCCTCAACGTGCCCGGGAACCGCACGTTGTAAGGCTCTATGCCAACGACCTTGCGGTACTTCGCCCGTGCGTCCTCGAGGCTGCGGCGAAATTCGGCCAGGGCGGCGCGAGCACTTTCGACGCGTTCCCTCGACTGCTCGAGGTCGCCTTCGCCGGCCCGGCCGCCCGAAAACCGGGAGTTCACGTTCGAGAAGATCTTCTCGTGATTGGTGACGTTCTGCTCGGCAATGCCCACCAGGCGCATATAACGCACGACGTCGATGTAGGCTTCGGCGGCGTCGAGGGCGATCAGCTCGGTGCGTTCCTTGACGCGCGATGCCGCGGCGTTCACGCGCGCATTTTGCCGCCACACCTCGTGGATGGAGGTGAAACCATCAAAAAGCAGCTGCCGGACGACGACGGATTCCTGGCTTCCGTTTCGCCAGGGCCCCGATCCGGTCGTTGGGACCGCAATGCTCGGGGCTATGAAGCCGGGCGATTGATCGAACTTCTCCGGTCCGTAGCTGGCATCGATGCGCACCTGCGGTAACAGCGTACTCTGGGTCTGCCGGAGCTCGCTCTCGGTCGCGCGGCGGTTGGCCGAGGCCTCACCCACCCCCGGGTTGGTCTGCATCGCCTGTTTCAAGGCGTCGTTGATTGAAAACTGCTCGGCATTCGCGGGGGCGACCGCCAGGATGATGGTAGCAAAGGCTAAATGCGCCGGCTTCATGGTCCCCACCATAAACGTCTTTTAACAAATATTATTGCCTAGGAAGAATTAGCAAAATGCTACGGGCTCACCTATGACATTTCAGTCACAGCTTGCAGCAATCGATCCAACGTCCGTTGCGCGAGCAACACGGGAACCGGGCTCAGGCTGCCTCTCATCGACAACAACGGGCCTGCTGCGTCGCACAAATTCTGCGTGCAACCTGCTCCCTAGCAACCTGATTTTACTAATCAATTGCGCTGCCGCTGTGCTGCGACGGCGGTCCACTCCAGGCGCCCGGTTCAGGATATGGGCGGGAAGGGCGGGCCGGCCGGGGAATTTTGCCGCGGGTTGAATGCTTTCCCCGACTTCGGCGTTGGAGCCCGCCCGGGTCGGCCAGCACCAAGCGGCCTTCGTCGATTCGGATGGCAAGGCGCGTAAACGGACGACGGGTTGGGAGCTGCAATCGGCCTGCCTTCAATCGCCGGTCGTCAACGCGTGCCCCGACCTGGTCGCGTACCTTTGGCGGCAGGGCGATGGCCCGGTTCCATCCTCATGGTACCCCCGGGCAGCGTGCCCCGGGAAATGATGGCACGCGCATTCAAGTTAACGACGGATAGGTACAGCAGCCGTCCGGATGCAAACTTTGCTTAAGGTCTCAGACACATAGTGAATGCATTTCAGCGTGAGATTGAAAGGCATGAATTGTGAATTCAGATCTTCGAACCGAGCTGGAAGGCCTCATGGAAGATATCCACAAGCGCCAACGGCATATTGATGACCGGGTATTTCTCATCAACATTCTCGAGCGAGAGGGACACATCACGCTCGACGAGCAGGCCGCTCTTAGATTTGAACGCAAGCAGCTGGCGCTTCAAATGGAGCGGCAGACGAGCCTGCTCTTGAAAGCGCGGATCCGAGCTTAGCCCCATTCGTTCTCAGGCAACGTTCCCGGCGGGGGCTTGAGTTGCTCGAGCCCGTCGTCGATCGCCCGAATGTCTTCCTCCATCCGCTCGATGGTCCGGGTCGGATCGATGCCTGACACGGTCCGGAGTTGCTCGAGCAACTGGCGCCGATGCTCGCGCAGCTCTTCGAGTCCGCGCCGGTCCTTGAGTGCCACATGAGAGGCGACGATCAATTCTATGGATGATGGCAATGCAATACCTATCGATTAAATGAGTCGATTAAAACGTTTATTATAGAGCTTTATGTGAGCCGGAAAAGATCGCCCTCATCCACATTTCGACGATGGGAGCTGCAGCGCGGCTGTCGCCGGAGATCCTCAGCACCGATCCACGCCTGCAATTGCGACTTGCCGGGAGCGGGCTGTCGTCACGTTAGGTTAGGCGCACAAATCACTTGCTCTTCTTGAGAGGGCGCCATGGCCTGACGGCAAAAGCCGCTCGATCTTGCCCTCCGCCGAAGCGCACATCGATACCGCCATGTCGCGGCACGTGCGTTGTGAGTCCAGCGGGTGCGTCCTTTACGGCCAGCGTTACGATCATTAATTTCATCTCGATATTTTTTGATTTGTTTGCCGTGTCAGCAGCCATTTCGCCAGGGCAATTGCAGACGATGTGTGATCGTTGCGCGATCCTCGACAGGAAGATTCAAAGATTTAAAGAGCTCGTCGTTCAGCTGTCCGATTTCGATGACGGCTTGGTCGAGCAGATCATGTGGAGAATAGCCAGGCTGCGGCGCATGAAGGCCGCGCTTCATCCCGAAGACGGATAGACGGATTCTTCTTTATGACCAGGCTCGGGAAATCGCCGCCATTCGTTTGGTCCGGGCGCGATATTCCAACAGCGCCGTCCGCTCGAAATGCGATGGCGGACGACGCTGCTCCAGCCCCGGGAGGGAAATGCAAAATCCCGGTTGTTCGAGTCTGCGGTTTCATTGATCTGGGTCAAACCAAAACCGCATATTTGGTAAATCACGCCGAGTGTATCGAACCAGCCCTGCAGAGCATCGACCGTTCGGTTGAGGTTGCGGGAAAAAAGGGAAAAAGCGTTCATCTGAACGCAGATGAGTAGGCCTTCCTTCGAGATTCCGCACAGCACTATCAGACGAGATCACCGGGCACTTATCATTGGGTGCACGCTCAACGGGCACAAGGGGGCTTGGCAGGATCGGGAAAAATAGGCAATATTCAATTTTTGGAATTTGCCATGCCAGCTTATCTCGTCCGCTCAATTGATAGTCATCAGATCGTCGGCCTTTTCTCAGCCGATCATCCCAGAAGTCTCGCCCATTCAGTCCAGGAATGGACAGAACGGGACCATTGCGAATACGTCGAATTGCCATCCGGCGGCCTGGTATGGGCGGGATCGGCGGTTCGAGTGCCTATGTACCCGGGCATCGAGAAAGACACTGACTGGACCATGCCCGAATTGCCTTTCACGAGCGCGACGATGTCGGACACTTGGCTCAATGTGCTCTACGGCTACACGCCCGGGCTTCATTGGACGAGGTTCAGGGCCAGAAAGGGAGCGCAATCGACGTCAGCCGAACTTCCAGAGCCGGTGGGCTCGGCGCAGATCATTCCTCTGCGAAGACCGGGCACCTAGCAAACGGCCAACGAGGAGATGAGCAATGACGGCAGAGAAGCTGCGTAGTCACGTCACCTATTTGAGCGAATTGGGACCGGATGCCGAGGGACGCGACGTCTTCGTGGGCCTGACTTATGGAGAAACTGTCTGGTTGATCGAGTATCGGGAGCGGCGTGCGCGCGGTGAGCCGGGATGGAGTCGGGATCAGGCGGCCGCTCGCGAACTGGCGGCAAGGCACCATACGGCACACATCGAGATCGTGATCGCACAGGCGGAAAAGCGTTTCGACAACCCGACCATCAACTAAAGCATGATCCGGAAAAGTGCGGAGCGGTTTTCCGGAAAGATCATGCGCAAACAACAACCTAAAGCGCGATGATGATTCATCCCAATCTCATCGCGCTTTAGCCTGTTTGGGTCCTGCTTCGCCTCTGCTTATCCCGGCTCTCTGATGACGCAACCGGTCCTGCGGATGCAGATCATCCGCAGGATTCAGCTCGTCTCTATTTCGACCATGGTCAGCGGCAGACATACGTCCCGTTGACCAGCACGCGAACGCATGCCGCGCCTGCGGCTGCTGCGCCGACGGCCGCGGTCCCGACGACCGCGCGCCTGGTGGTCCGGCGTGCCACGCCGGCGACCGATACGGGGGTCAGGGGACGTCCGACCCGTGCATCTGCCTGGCTGAAGGTCAGCGATGGTCCTTCGCTGGTTGATCCGCCGATCGAGACGGACAGGCCTGCGCCGACCACGATGGCCGCAGCAAGCAGCTTACCGATCATACCACACGTCATGACGACCTCCGTCTTTGCGGCGATGTGTCGACTGACCCACGGGCCGGCTGGCGAAGCGTTGATCAAGATCAAGGGAATAGTCGAAATCCACTTCGGGGGTCATCAGGTCAGCTTCAGCACCAGATGAATCGTTTGAGGGTCCCGCTTCATCGCAGGACCGAAGCCGAGCCTCTCGAAGACGCGACGCATGGCCGTATTGTCCGACATGACCTCCGCAGTCAGTTCAGTCAGTCCGGCCTCGCGCGCGAGCGCGATGAGATGTCGTGCCAGCAGCGTGCCGACGCCGCGTCCCTGCCAGGCATCGACAACGACAAAGGCCATCTCTGCGCAGCCGGGCGTCGCGACGACGTAGCGGCCGCCACCTATGATGACCTTTCGGCCCGCATCCTCCGCGCAGGCAACCAGCGCCACGTGCTTCTCGAAGTCGATCTCCATGAAATAGGCACGCTCGCGGTCCGAGAAATGGCGCTTCGGTGCAAAGAAGCGACGCTGGCGTGTTTGCATGCTGGCCTGGTCCAGCGCGGCGAGCATGCCGACCTCATCCTCCGGCCGGAGTGCCCGGATCTCGACCGCGGTGCCGTCACGTAGCGTCTCCCGGCAAGTGAAACTTGCTGGAGTCTCCATGAATGCGCGCCCTTTCCCCGTTCAGCCGTTTGCCGATACGTGCCGCCTGGCTCCGATCAAGCCTGCCGCGAAGGCCAGGTCGGCCGGCTTCCCGCAGGGAACCTCGCGTTCCGTCACTGACCGTTGACCTAAATCAACGTCGGCAATCCCAGGGATTCTTGAATGGCTCGACGCGACGGCGAGGGCGAACATGGCGATGGACAATCTGAAACTGCCGGACGGCCCGATGTCGGGCCTTGTGGCTTCCGCCGTCGAATACATGGTCGATGCGGGGCAGCGCAGTGTGCTGTTTCTGGACATCATGCGTCAGCGTGGCGACCAGTATCGCGAGCACGTCGCGCAGGTCGCGCCGCATGTGCTGCAATATGCTGCCGAATTGATCATCGACGGCCGCACGCTGGAGGAGCCGGTCAACTACGCGCTTGTGCGCATCATTCCGCCCAAGGATGCCGAGATCGACATGAGCCGGCGGCCGTTCGTGGTGGTCGATCCGCGTGCCGGCCACGGGCCGGGCATCGGCGGCTTCAAGGCCGACAGCGAGATCGGCGTGGCGATGAAGGCGGGGCATCCCTGCTATTTCATCGGCTTCTTGCCCGAGCCGGTGCCGGGCCAGACCATCGAGCGCATCGCACGCGCGGAAGCGAAGTTCATCGAGACCGTCATCGGCCGTCATCCCGAAGCCGACGGCAAGCCCTGCGTGATCGGGAACTGCCAGGCCGGCTGGGCCGTCATGATCCTGGCATCGCTGCGGCCGGAACTGTTCGGGCCCCTGATCATCGCCGGCGCGCCGCTGGCTTATTGGGCCGGCGTGCACGGCCAGTATCCGATGCGCTATTCCGGCGGCCTTTTGGGCGGAAGCTGGCTGACGGCGCTGGCGAGCGATCTCGGCGCCGGCAAGTTCGACGGCGCCTGGCTGGTGCAGAACTTCGAGAACCAGAACCCGTCCAACACGCTCTGGACCAAGCAGTACAACGTCTACTCCAAGGTCGACACCGAGGCCGAACGCTATCTGGATTTCGAGCGCTGGTGGGGCGGGCACGTCAACCTCAATGCCGAAGAGATCCAGTTCATCGTCGACGAGCTGTTCATCGGCAACAATCTCGCCGCCGGCCGCATCGAGATGTCGGACGGACAGAAGGTCGATCTGCGCAATATCCGTTCGCCGATCGTGGTGTTCTGCTCCAAGGGCGACAATGTCACCCCGCCGCAGCAGGCGCTCGACTGGATCTTGGACTGCTACGCCGACGTCGACGAGATCAGGGCGTATGGCCAGACCATCGTCTACACCGTTCACGAGAGCATCGGCCATCTCGGCATCTTCGTGTCCGGCGGCGTCGCCAAGAAGGAGCATGCCGAGTTTTCAAGCAACATCGATTTGATCGACGTGCTTCCGCCCGGGCTCTATGAGGCGACGTTCGAGGCGAGGGGCAACGAGACGCTCAATGCCGATCTCGCGGCCGGGCAGTGGGTGATGCGCTGTGAGGCCCGCACGCTTGACGATATCCGAGCGATGGGAGGCAATTCACCCGAGGATGAGAGGCGGTTTGCCGCCGCCAAGCGCGTCTCGGAGCTCAACCTGGCCGCCTATCGGAAGTTCGTCCAGCCCTGGGTCAAGAAGATGGTGACCCCGCAGATCGCGGGCTTGGCGCGCAACATGCATCCGCTGCGAATGCAATATGAGGCCTTCAGCAGCCAGAATCCCTGGATGTCCACCGTCAAGGCGGCCGCCGATCGTGTCGAGGACAACCGCAAGCCGGTCTCGAAGGACAATCCGTTCCTGGCGTTCCAGGAGCAGATGTCGAAGCAGATCGTCCATGCGCTCGACAGCTGGCGCGACGCGCAGGAGGCTCTGAGCGAGACCATATTCCTCAATGTCTACGGCTCGCCCTTGCTTCAGGCGGCCGTAGGCGTCGATCCGAATTCCGTGCCCTCGCAGCGCCGCGAGATGTCGGCGGAGCATCGCGCGATGCTCGAGCAGCGAATCTCCGAGCTGAAATCGCGCATCGGCGAGGGCGGGCTTCGCGAAGCAGCGCTCCGTTCGCTGCTCTATGTCGGCTCCGCCCGCGGCATGGTGGACGAGCGCAGCATCGAGGCGCTGCGCCAGGTGCGGCGGGACCATGGCGGCGCCCGGATGACGCTGGCCGAATTCAAGATGCTGGTCCGCGAGCAGTTCTTCATGCTGCTGCTTGATCGCGACGGCGCGCTGGCTGCGATCCCGAAATTGCTGCCGGACGACATGAGCCAGCGGCGCGAGGTCTTCGCCGCGATGCGCGAGGTGCTGTCGGCGAGTGAGGACATCACCGGCGAGCGCGCGCATCGTCTGAAGCAGATCGCCGGGCTTTTTGGTCTGGACGGAGAGGGGGAGCTGACGTCGAACGTCGCCCCTTTCGACTCGAAAGCAGAGGCAAGAGCGTCGTAACGCGGATTGGCGGAAGCGGGAGTGACATGATGTCGGCCGACACGACGGGGGCCCATTCCGGCAGCAAGTACGACCGCCTGATCGCGGCAGCGAAGGCGGGGGCGCCGCTGCCGACCATCGTCGTCCACCCCTGCGACGAGACCTCGTTGCGCGGCGCCATCGACAGCGCAAGCGCAGGCATCATCCGGCCGATACTTGTCGGGCCCGAGAGGAAGATCAGGGACACAGCCGCGAAATTCGATCTCGACGTGTCCGGGTTCGAGATTGTCGATGCCGCGCATAGCGAAGAAGCCGCGGCCAGGGGCGTCGAGCTCATCCATGCCGCCAAAGGCGATCTGCTGATGAAAGGCAGCCTTCACACCGACGAATTGATGCGCGCCGTCACGGCCAAGACCGGCGGCCTGCGTACCGACCGGCGCATCAGCCACGTCTTCGTCATGGATGTGCCGGTCTACGCCGAGACCATCTTCGTGACGGATGCCGCGATCAACATCTTTCCCGATCTCGACGCCAAGCGCGACATCATCCAGAACGCGATCGACCTCTACAACCAGGCCGGCTTCGGCAAGACCCCGCGGGTCGCGATCCTGTCGGCGGTCGAGACCGTGACCTCGAAAATCCCCTCGACGATCGAGGCCGCGGCCCTCTGCAAGATGGCCGATCGCGGCCAGATCACCGGCGGCATCCTCGATGGCCCGCTGGCGTTCGACAATGCGATCGACATGGAAGCCGCGCGGATCAAGGGCATCACCTCCGAGGTCGCCGGACGCGCACAAATCCTGGTCGTTCCGGACCTCGAGGCCGGGAACATGCTGGCCAAGAACCTCGCCTATTTCGCCAAGGCGGACAGCGCGGGCATTGTGCTCGGTGCCCGCGTGCCGGTGGTGCTCACCTCGCGGGCGGATTCTCCACGCGCGCGCATGGCATCCTGCGCGGTTGCCGCGCTCTATGCTCGCGCCCGGCGCCAGAAGGCGCCGACAGTGGCCGCGTGACGCCATGGATACGATCCTCGTCGTCAATGCCGGCTCCTCCAGCGTCAAGTTTCAAGTCTATTCGATCGAGGGCGAGGGGACCCTGCGGCGGCAGATCAAGGGACAGATCGATGGCATCGGCAGCCGGCCGCGTCTGCGGGCCGGCGGCGCGAACGGCGATCCACTGGTCGATCGGGCCTATCCGATCGAGTCCGTGCCGGATGTGCCGGCGGCAATGGCTGTTGCCGGCGACTGGTTGCGGAACGAGCTTAGGGTGACGCCGATCGCGGTCGGTCACCGCGTCGTGCATGGCGGTCCGGACTATTCGCGGCCCGTCGTGATCGACCACGGCGTCGTGTGCCGCCTCGAGCGCTTCGTCACCCTGGCGCCCTTGCATCAGCCCCACAATCTGGCGCCGATACGCTCGCTCCTTGCGGGCTTCCCGACACTGCTCCAGGTGGCCTGTTTCGACACCGCCTTCCACCGCACGCATGACGCGGTCGCAGACCATTATGCCATTCCGCACCAGCTTCATGCCGAGGGTGTGCGGCGCTATGGCTTTCACGGCCTGTCCTATGAGTACATTGCCCGGACGCTGCCGAATGTCGCGCCCGAGATCGCCGGCGGACGCGTGATCGTCGCCCATCTCGGCAGTGGTGCCTCGATGTGCGCCTTGAAGGGCGGGCGCAGCGTCGAAAGCACCATGGGCTTCACGGCGCTCGATGGGCTGCCGATGGGAACGCGGCCGGGGCAGATCGATCCCGGGGTGGTGCTCTATCTCATCTCGGAGAAGGGCATGCCGGCCTCGAAGGTGCAGGACTTCCTCTACCGCGAGTGCGGACTGAAGGGCCTCTCCGGCGTCAGCAACGACATGCGGGAGCTCGAGGCGAGCACCGATTCCCATGCAAGGCTCGCGATCGACTACTTCGTCTACCGGATCGGGCTCAGTGCAGGCACGTTGGCTGCGGCCCTGCAGGGTCTGGACGCCTTCGTCTTCACCGCCGGCATCGGCGAGAATTCGGCATCGATCCGGGCGCGTGTCGCAGGGCAGCTCGCCTGGCTCGGTGTGACCCTCGATGCCGACGAAAATGCCCGTCATTCACGGCTGATCTCGCATTCCGGCAGTCGCATCCCCGTCTATGTCGTCCCGACCGACGAGGAGCTGATGATCGCGCAGCACACGCTTGCGGTGCTGATGAACGGCCCGCCGCAAAACACACGATCTGAGAGGGTGTCATGATCCCAATATTCCCGGACAGCAAGGTGGCCCTGAAGGGAAAGAAGGGCCTGATCGTCGGTATCGCCAACGACCAGTCCATCGCCTGGGGCTGTGCGCGGGCGTTTCGTGCGCTCGGCGCCGATCTCGCCGTCACGTACCTGAACGATCGCGCCAAGAAGCACGTCGAGCCCCTGGCGCAGGCGCTGGAGGCGCCGATCTTCATGCCGCTGGACGTGATGGTCGAAGGCCAGACCGAAGCGGTGTTCGAGCGCATTGCGGCCGAGTGGGGCCAGCTCGATTTTCTGCTTCATTCCATCGCCTTCTCGCCCAAGGAGGCGTTGCACGGCCGCGTCGTCGATGTCGGCCGCGACGGTTTCCTCAAGACCATGGATGTCTCGTGCTGGTCGTTCATGCGCATGGCTCATCTCGCCGAGCCGCTCATGAAGAACGGCGGCACTCTGTTCACCATGACCTATTACGGCAGCCAGATGGTGGTGGAGAACTACAACGTCATGGGCGTGGCCAAGGCCGCGCTCGAGGCCTCGGTGCGCTACATCGCCGCCGAGCTGGGCCCGAAGGGCATCCGCGTTCACGCGATCTCGCCGGGCCCGCTGGCGACGCGCGCCGCCTCAGGCATTCCCGAATTCGACGAGCTCATGGACAAGGCGCAATCGAAGGCTCCGTCGCGCAGCCTCGTCAGCATTGACGACGTCGGCAACGCCACTGCCTTCCTGGCGCTCGATGGTGCCAAGCTGATCACGGGTGGTGTGCTGTATATCGATGGCGGATATCACATCATCGACTGACGCGAGCAGTCGCCGGCAGGCGGGAACGCCCTGGGTCGGATCATGGCATTATGCCGGTGTTTTGCCCGACGGGTCAAACGATTGGGCCGGCAGAACAGCCGGCTGAAAAAGTGCAATGTCGTCAATGCCCCCGCTACTGTGCATGGGGTTGTTTTCGACCTTTGTTGATTCAGCGATAGTGCAGGGCGATCAGCTCGGCGATGCAGGCGGGCTTCTTGCCGCCTTCGATCTCGATCACGAGGTGATAGTTGACGCGCAACCCGTCCGGCGGCACGTCCTCGGCTTCGGCGACCGTGACGCGGCCGCGCAGCTTCGAGCCCGCCGGCACCGGCGCCAGATATCTGATCCGGTCGGCGCCATAGTTCAGCGTGTTGCGCAGGCCCTTCAGGCCGATCACCGAGCGGATGAAGAGGGGCGCGAGCGCCAGCGACAGCAGGCCGTGGGCGATGGTCTTGCCGCCGGGCATCTCCTTGGCTGCGCGCTCCTGATCGACATGGATCCATTGCTCGTCGCAGGTCGCCTCCGCGAACTGGTTGATGCGCTGCTGCGACACCTCAACCCAGTCGCTCACGCCGATCTCGGTGCCGACGGCGGATTTGATCTCGTTGAAATCGCTGAATATGCGCATGGTCACCCCGTCAGATCTTCATTTCCGGGACAGTGTCGGGAATGGCGAGCTCGGCCTCCGTCACCGCCAGGACCTCGCCGATGCTGATGCCGGGCGCTGTTTCCAGCAGCGTCGCCTTGCCGTCGGGAAAGCCGATCACGGCCATGTCGGTGACGACGAGGCTCACCGGCCGTGCCGAGGTCAGAGGCAGCGTGCATTTGGCAACGATCTTCGACTTGCCCTTGGCCGCGTGCTGCATGGCGACGATGACGCGCTTGGCACCGCTGACGAGGTCCATCGCGCCGCCCATGCCAGGCACCATCTTGCCCGGGATCATCCAGTTGGCGAGCAGGCCGTGCGCATCGACCTGAAGGCCGCCGAGTACGGTGACGTCGACATGGCCACCGCGGATCAGGCCGAACGACATCGCACTGTCGAAGGTCGCTGCCCCCGGTAGCGCACTGATCGGCCGGCCGCCGGCGTCGGTGAGCAGGGGATGCGCCATTCCCTGCTCCGGGATCGGCCCGGTGCCGATCAGCCCGTTCTCGGACTGGAAGAAGACCTTGAGATCGGACGGCACGTAGTTCGCGACCAGCGTCGGGATGCCGATGCCGAGATTGACGAGATTGCCATCGCGGAGTTCCCTGGCGACGCGGCGGGCGATGATGATCTGCGGATCCATGGGGTCACCCGTTCGCAATGATGTAGTCGACCAGCGGCGCCGGCGTGACGACGTGATCAGGTGCGATGACGCCGACGGGCACGATGTGCTCGGCTACGACGATGACCGTGTCGGCCGCCATGGCCATGATCGGATTGAAATTGCGCGCGGTCAGCGCGTAGGAGAGATTGCCGAGATAGTCGGCAAGGAAAGCGTGGATCAGCGCGAACTGCGCGCGGATGGCGGTCTCCAGCAGAAACGGCTTGCCGTCGACCTCGATCTGGCGCTTGCCCTCCGCAACGAGGGTGCCGACGCCGGTCGGCGTCAGCACGCCGCCCAAGCCGCATCCGCCCGCCCTGATGCGTTCGACGAAGGTGCCTTGCGGCACCAGATCGACCGAGACCTGGTTGCCAAGCATCTGCTGCTGGACCTTCGGATTGAGTCCGATATGCGTCGCCGTCAGCTTCGAGACCAGCGTTGCATCGAACAGCTTGCCGACGCCCTTGCCGGGCGTGGCCGCGTCGTTGCAGATCAGGGACAGGCCTGCCTTGTTCTGCCGGACGAGCTCATCCAGCAGACGTTCCGGCGTCCCGACGCCCATGAACCCGCCGACCATGACGCTCGCGCCGGCCGGGATCATCGCAACGGCTTCTTCGACGGAAACGGCCTTCATGATCGGACCTCCGGTCGGCGGGTACAGGTGAATTGCGGGTCGATGTTGGAGGCGGGCGGTCCCGCGGCTTTGATCTGCGTCAAGGCCGCAGGCTGGGCGGCTGGTTTTGACCACTGCCGCCCAGCTCCAATTCCCGGCTGATCTTACGCGGGTGGTCCCGGCGCCCTCTCACGGGGCCAGTGCAAGGCTCGCCATCATCAGGCCGATCGCAGCGATCCAGCCGCCAAGTGCGCGAACGGCGATGGCCCGCCAGGACGTTGCGCTGTCCGAGTTCGTTCGCTTGAACACCGCGGTCAGCGCCATCGTCAGGGTGATGGCGGCGTAGCCGACGCACGTCAATCCTGCAGCAAACAGCAGCCGGTCGGTTTCGGGCGCGAGGTCGGCGCCGTTCGCGGCACCCCTTATCACCGCGACCGCGAAGGCCATCGCGCAGAGCAACACTGTGGGCACCTGCGCCGCGGCCGCGAGCAGCAGGCCGATGGCGAGCATCATGGCCGCATCCGCAAGCTGGGTGGACGCCGCGCCGAAGACCTGCCCAAGCAGCAAGCCGACCAGCAGTCCGAGCGGAAACAAGGCGATGAGCCAGCGCCCCTTGGCGGCTCCGAGCGTACCCGCCAGCACGCCGGTCGCGGTCCAGAGAACGACATCCTGGAGATCGGTGAGGGGATGCACAACACCCATGTAGAAATCGCCAAGGCGGGCCGCGACGATATGCGCCTCGGCGGCATTTCCGCCGGCGAGCAGCATCGCGGTGGCGATCACCAGGCGCGTGGAATTCAGCTTCATGCGAAGGCTCCGACGCCCTGCGCGAGGAAATAGCAGCCGATTGCCGCAATGCCGGCCCCAAGTCCCTGGATGAGGCGCTCGCCGGCGGGCCAGCGCGTCAAGGTGCCGATCGCGATGCCGCACAGATGCAACAGGCCGGTCGCGGTGACGAAGCCGACGCCATAAGCCAGCGCATTCGCCGCGCGCGGCAGCTCGGCGCCATGCGCATGACCGTGAAAGATCGCGAACACCGCGACGACGAGGGCGGCCGCGGCAAAGGGCAGGCGCAGCCGGGCGGCAACGGCAACTCCCAGGATCACGGCGGAGACGGCAATCATCACCTCCGGCATCGGGAGCGGCACGTGCAGCACGCCCAGCACGCCGCCGATCGCCATGACGAGCGGAAAGGTGATCGGCAGGATCCAGATTGCGGGGGCGCCGAGCTGCGCGCCCCAGATCCCGACGGCCACCATTGCGATGAGATGGTCGATGCCGGTGACCGGATGGAGCAGACCGCTGACGAGGCCGCCCGCCACGCCGGCCTGCTCATGCGCGAGAGCCGGCTGCGTCAGCGCGAACGAAACGATCGCGGTCGTAAGGGGGAGGGGAAGGCGCAAAGACATTGTGTTGGGACTCTCGCTCAGATCACGACGAACACGCGCGCCAGTCGGCCGAAGAACCAGAACATCGAAACCGACCCGATGAGGTAGGCCGGGAGGGCTTCGCCCCAGCGCGGCACGACGGCACCAAGCCGGCGGTGCGCCCAGATCAAGGCGAGCACGAGCAGCACGAAGGCGAGCTGTCCGATCTCCACGCCGATGTTGAAGAACAGCAACGCTGCGGGAAGCAGGCGGCGCTCGAGCCCAAGTCCGGCCAGCGCGCTTGCGAAGCCGATGCCGTGCACCAGGCCGAAGCTGAATGCCACGATCCAGGGATAGCGGGCGGTGAGCCCGATCTCACCGCGCTGCTGCTTGACGATCTCCACCCCGACGAAGGCGATGCTCAATGCGATGCAGGCGTTGAGCGGGCGTTCCGGCACGCCGATCAGGCCGAAAGCGGCTGCGGCCAGCGAGGCGCTGTGACCGATCGTGAAGGCCGTGATCGTCTTCACCAGACGCCAGCCGCTGCCGACGATCCAGATCAGGCCCAGCACGAACAGCAGATGATCGGCGCCGAGCAGAATGTGATCGATGCCGTAATTCACATAGGTCCTGGCCAGCTCGAGCCACACCTCGAGCGTCGGCGCGCCGGTGCCGAGAACGGAGACGACCGGATTGGCCGTCGAGATCGTGTAGCTGCGCGGCTCGCCCTCGATCGGGATGACCTTGATCAGGACGACCGACATGTTGGAGCCGAGGTTGGTGATGGTGATCGGACCCACCAGCCCCTTCGCGCCGCAGTTCATCTCGGGCAGGCGGAGGAAGCAGTGCGGCGGCACCCGCAGGTCGACCCGCGATGCTCCGATCGAGGGTTCGATGCTCCAGCGGCCGACGAACGCGCCGGGCCGGACCTCGCGGAATTCGAGTACGCCCATCGCCGCTTCATGCGCACTGAGCGCCGACGGCCGCATCAGTACGGCCAGCGCCAGCATCAAGGCCAGCAGCGCCAATCGCAGATATGGGATCGCTCTCACGGCTCGTACCGCACTTGATAGGACGCCTTGAGCCGCTTGACCGCTTCCCAGGCCAGCTTGCGGGTCTCATCCGTATGCCAAATCCTGGCGGCCTCATCTCGAACCTTATCGAGGCTGGCAAGATCCCCCGGGCGCCGGGAATCCAGCCGGGCGACGTGCCAGCCGTCCTTGGATTGCAGCAGCTTCCATTCCCCTTCCGGCATCGCCAGCAATTGATCGTGGAAATTGTCGCCGAAGCCTGCGGCAAGACTTTCGACCGGCCGGGCCAGGATGGCGCGCGTGAGATGCTGCAGCTCCTCGGATTCGCGCTGCTGGACGATGTCGTCGAGCTGACGCTGCGCCGTCGCCCGGTCCGTAGGTGGGGTGATGTAGAAGGAGACGCGCTCCGGCTCGTCGAAGCGGGCGTGATTTTCCGCAAACCATGCCTGGAGCTGCTCGTCCGTTGGGCGCGGGACGCGGATCTGGTCGAAGATCAGCAACTGCATCTTGAAGGCGATCCGGTCCCGGATCGTCTCGTCGCCGCGGTCGACGCCAAGCGCCTTGCCTTCGCGGTAGAGGATCTCGCTCGCGACCCAGCTGTCGATCATCTTCTGGAGCTGTTCGCTCGACGGGGCGCGTTCCTTGTCCTCGTCGAAATTGTCGATGAAGGACTGCCGCATCGCTTTGGTCACCGTGATGACCTTTTCGTCCTTGGCGGGCGGATGCAGCACGCCGTCGATGCCGAATATGATCGCTCCGAGCAGGGTGAAGTGCAGCAAGGGTTCGCGCGAGAGCCGCACAAGCATCGAGACGAAAGAGAAAGGCTTCGTCGTGGCGACATCCGCGCCCGGATCTCCCGCGTGCGATATCGGAAAGGACTGCACTTCAACTGGTGTCGCCGGCATTGACATATGGTTGTCACAAATCTCTCAGCACGCGCCGCCGCTTCGTGCAGCAGAGCATTTCAACTGTCATCTTCGCGCGGCGCGGAAAATGCAACGGACAAACGCTGGAGGCAAGATGCCTGGCGGAAATTGCCGACCTGCGCGCGCCAAACATAAATCCTTCACGAAGTTGTATCGGAACTCTGGTCATCATCGCCGCGCGCAGGGAGTCGCTCACGCCGTTGGATCACATGGTGTCCGAATTCCCAAAGTCTCTGTTGTTGTTTCGCGATACCTGACTTGAATGAGGGGAGATAGATGTTTCCATCTGGCAAGACGATCCTGTTGACCGCCGCATCGGCATCATTGGCGCTGACTCAGAGCGCTGCAGCGGAGGAGTTCGGTCGCGGCGAGCGCCGCGGCAATCCTTATGTCGCCGGCGACATGCACAATCACAATACTTGCACGGATGGTTCGGTTGCCGCCGGCTACGTGATCGACCGCGCAGTCGGGCGGGGCACCGCGTCGGCAGGCGGCAACAATTTCGACCTCGACTGGTTCACGCTCGGCAACCACGGCGGCTCCGGTAATCGCGACTGCCGCTTCAGCGACACCAGCGCCAATATTCCGGGCCAGACCACGACGACCTGGAGCCAGACGCTCGGCCAGACCATCGACGGGATCACCATCAGCAGCCTGAAGGGCACCCCGAACGGCTCCGGCACCGGCGCGACGATGTGGCGCTGGCAATCGATCCGCGAGGTCGAGTATCCGACCATCGTCAATCGTTCGGCGCAGTACGACAAGGTGCTGATCGAGGGTCTCGAGTGGATCGCGCCCGGCCACGAACACGTCGACGTCGCCGTCATCACCGGGCAGCACCCCGGGCGGCACCCGCACAAGGGGACCGGCAACGCGGACAAGATGGCGGAATTCGAATACCGCTTCGACCGCGCCGACACCGATGCGATCGGTCCCGTCATCGACGCCGGCGGCAACCAGCTCTGGCCGGGAAAAGACAACGTCAACAACGCCGGCACGGCCGGCCATCAGAAGGCGCTTTCGGGCATCAAGTGGTTGCAGGCGAACTATCCGCTGCAATCCTACGTCATCCCGACCCACACCGAACGCCAGGGGCCGTTCAACCCGACCGCCAGCAAGGGCTACAACATCGAGCATTTCCGCGACTTCAACAATGCGGGCCCGACGGTTGCATTCGGCATTGAATCGCCCGGTCACTTCGCCGAAGGCGGCCTCAATGGCGGTTCCGGTTCCTACGGCACCGGCGCGGTCGGCGGCGGCACCTACGGCATGGGCGGCATCTACACCGCGAAGGTCGGCGGCCTCTGGGACGGGTTGCTCGGCGAGGGCCGCAACTTCTTCATCTATGTGAGCTCCGACTGGCACAGCCGCGGTGCGGGCGGTGCGCGCGACTCCTTCACGACGGCCGACTTCATTCCCGGCGAATACACCAAGCTTTATGTTCCGAATGCCGGACGGTTCTCGTCGCAGCACGTCGTCGACGGCATGCGCTCGGGCAACTCGTACTCGGTCAATGCGGATCTCATCGGTCCGGACCTGGTGTTCCGCGCCAAGACGCGCGGTGACGACTGGAAGACCATGGGCGAGACCCTGGTCGTGAGGCCCGGCGAAAAGATCACGGTCGAGATGGAGCTGACCGTCCCGCGGGAGAACAACAGCCCCTACACCTTCAACAACCCGCTGCTGCTGCCGGTGGGGATCAAGCAGCCGCTGAACAAGCCGTCGCTCGACCACGTCGATCTGATCACGGGCCAGATCACCGGCGTCGTTGCGCCTGATGCGCCCAACTATGCGGTGGCGAATGCCGCGGGCACGGCCGGCGCGTCGATCGTGTACAACCCCTCGGCGACCATCGCCCGGCAGATCTCGGCGACGCAGATGCATCGCCAACATTGGGGCGATCGCGACGGCGTGCGGCTGCGGTTCACGACGACGTTTACCGCGGGCAACAAGCCGTTCTACATCCGCGCGCGCGGCACCAACATTCCGAACGGCACTCCGAACGTCAGTGATACCGCCGGCAATCCGCTGCTCGATGCCAACAATGCGCAGGTCAGCTGCACCGACCCGGCGTGCCCGGCGCATCTGGAGACGGTGAACGGTGCCAAGAAGGTGACCCACGACGTTCAGGCCTATTCGAACGCCTGGTTCTATGCCAACCCGATCTTCGTCAGGCCGGAAGGCTCGCCGAAGCTCCTGGTCGAGACCAACGCCGAACTGGCGCGCCGGCTCGGACAGCGGGCTGAGCACGACCACCACGACCATGACGATGATCATCATCACGATCACCACTGATGTGACCTGAGGCCATCCGGCGGGGCGCCACGTGCGTCCCGCCGCATTCGTTTTGAAGCAGGGCTTCGCTGCCCGGGGCGACCGACATGCATCTGTTTCGTATGACCGCCTACGCATTGGGCCTGCTCGCCGGCCTGGGCTGCGCCGTAGCCGCTCCCGATGCCGCCGCGCCCGCCTCGGAGGAACCGACGCGGGACGATTGCAATGCTGCGGTCGCGGAGGCGCGCGCATTGGCGGCGGCCTTGCCGCCCGATCATCTGTCGCGCTATTTCGCCGAACGGCATTTGCATCAGGCGCTGGTGGAAGCCGGCAATGGCGAATTCGACGAATGTCTCGACATGGCCGCGCGCGCCTCTGTCGAGGTGCGCGAACGACGCCACGAGCTGCGGCCCGGCGAGACGCTGAAAGTGCTCCGGGCAGACGAGTAGTTGGATCGGAGAATTTTGGAGATCCTTCGCGCTGTCATCGCTGTGTCATCCTAGCCCGGGCATTGTCTGCCCGCGTTTCAAGAACAGGGTGACGTTGCGACATGGATCAGATCGAGCCGCTTTTCCCGATTCCCCTGCTGCGCTCGCCGGGGCTGCTCCCGCCCTCGCTGAACGAAGCCGCTGTGGCCGCGATCCGGAATACCCGGATCGAGGGCAATCTGCGTTCGGGTCAGCTCTTCCACACCGAAGTTGCCGATCCCCGCGACAACGAGCTGTTTCGTCAGATCGCCGAGCTTGCCGTCCCCAAGCTGGTCGATTTCGGTGTCCTGCTGTTCGGCGAAGAGCTGCGCTGGACCGTCAAGGAGATGTGGACCAACATGCTCGAGACCGGCGGAAACCAGACGCTGCATTCCCACGCCAACAGCTTCGTCTCCGGCATCTTCTACCTGACGCCCTCGCATCCGGCCTGCAAGACGGTCTTCGTGCGGCCACCCGGCGGCTTCGACTTCTCCTTCCGCCACCATACGCGCAGCGCCGCCATCGGGCCCTTCAACGCGGGCAAGTATGCCCTGCCGGAGGCCGAGCCGGGCGATCTCGTGCTGTTTCCAAGCTATCTCTATCACGAGGTGCCGAGGAATCAGGGTGGTCAGAGAATCACGATCGCCTTCAACGCCATTCCCGATCATCTCGACTGCTGGGGCTATCGCGTCAACTTCGCGCCGTAAGGCCGGCGATCACTCGTTTCTCAGTCCGAACTCGCGAAGCAGCAACTCCCGCGCTTCCGGCCTCGAGGGCGCCGCCTCGTTGATCCTGCGCAACAGGCGAGCAGCCGCCGCGCGGTCCGAGCCGATCAGGGACTTCGCCATTCCCATCAGCGGCCCATAGGCCGGATCGAATTCGGGGCTCAGGCGGAGTGCGTCGATGAGGCCCGGGGAGGCCGCTTCGATCAGGGCCGCACCGCGCGGATCGCCGGGCAAGGATGCGCCGGCCTCGAGGAAGCGGTTGCGCGCGTGCCAGTAGGCGGTGAGGCGCGCACCGAGCGCATCGCGCCCGGCGCCAGCCAATAGTTCATTCGGATCCGGCTGGAGGTCCTTCGTCACGGCAAGCAGCAATGACCACGGAGCTGCCCGGAGCGCGCGGACATTCCGTCGCGCATCGAAGGTCACGAACGGATAATCATCGGTGTTGCGCGGACCTTCGCCGGCGAAGGCGGAGAGCGCGCGTGGACCTCCGAGGTATTGGCCGAGCAGATCGATCGGGGCCTCGAACCCCATCGGCCGTACAACCTTCGCGGTCGCGGGATCTTGCAGCCGCGCACCGAGCGCATCGATATCGGGATGGCCGCCTTTGCCGGATCCAATCAGCGCAAGCATCGGTGTGCGGACGCTGTAATGATTGAGCCAGGCCGCGCCGTCGGGATAGACGTCGAGAAAGCCGCGGATGATGGCGCGCAAGGAGGGCAGATCGAGCTGATACAGCGGCAGCCATTGGCAGAAGATCCCGTCAGGCGCCAGCCTGCGTTTCACGGCCGCGAAATGCTCCACCGTGTAGAGCGCGCCGCTGCCGTCGAGCGCGGGGTGAAACAGGTCGGCGATGATCACGTCGTGCTGGCCCGTATCCGCCGCGACGTAGCGGCGGGCATCCGCCACCGTTATGCCCGGCACTGACGCCGGCGGCGGATCGACGAACCAGGGCAGCAGGTCCACCACTTCCCGGGAGAGTTCGACGCCGCGCACGCTGACACCTGGCATCTGTGCGCCACCGACCATGGTGGCGCCCGTGCCGATGCCCAGGAACAGGGCCCGATGCGGCGCCTTGTGAAGCAACAGCGGCAGCATTGCCTGGCGGTAGTCGGATCGCGTTGAGCTCGTTCCGCCCATGCGGAAGTGGCCATTGACCTCAAGGTAGCGTGTCCCTGCCGCGTCATCGACGACACTCGCCGTCGCCATCGGCCCTTCACGGACCGCCAGCAGCGCACCGCCCGCGGGCACGCGCGTCAGTGGTGGCGCAGGATCGAGCCACAGGATGAGCGCGAAGATCGCAGGTAGCGCGGACCACAGCAGTGCCGATCGGCCGGGCGGCAGCAGCAGCAAATAGCCGAGCGCAACGGCTAGCAGTGCCGTCCAGGCGCCAAAGGCCGGGATCAGGAATTGCGCCGCCAGCAGCGGCGCAAGGCAGGCGCCGAGGCTGTTGATGCCGACTGCCGCGCCGACCGAGCCGCGCTGATCGCTCACGCGCTGCGCCAGCAGGCCGAACAGTGCGCCCATTGCGGTGGCGGGGACCAGAAAGAGGGCGATCGCCACCGCCAGTTCGCCGAAGACGTCTGCTGGCGATGCGATCTCGACCAGCCGGCCGGCATAGGGCGCAAGCGCGGCGGTTGTGATGCAGGCGAAGGCCGTTGCGGCGAGCAGGCCGCGGAGATTTCCGTCGGTCGCCTCTCGCCCGGTCCGCTGCCAGAGCAGGCCACCCGCCGCGGTGCCAAGCAGATATGCTGCCAATAGTCCGGCGAAGGTGTAGACGGTGTCTTCCATCACCTGCGCGGCGAGCCGAACCACAAGGACTTCGAATGCGATTCCGAACAGTCCCGTTGCGAACAAGGTGATCGTGAGCCGCAAGTCCCGCACTCGTTGCGGCCGCCGTTCTTCGGCATCGGCCTTGCCCGCCACAGGTCCGAGCGCGAGCGCGGCGAGCGCGCAGAACGCGTTGACGCCGGCGAGGCAGAGCAGCGTTCCCGAAAACCCCAGTGCCGGGATCAGGAGGAATGTGGAGGCGAGCGTGCCGGCCAGAGCTCCGGCCGTGTTCGCGCCATACACGCCTGAAGTGACGCGCGCCTCGCCACGCGCATGCCGCGTCATCCGTTCCAGCGCAGCCAGGGTTCCGCCCATGGCGATCGTTGCGGGCAGCAGCACGAGCGTCGGCAGCGCCAGGCTGCCGGCCCACAGCAGGACTGGAGACGGTTCGGTGCCGAGCAGAGGCGGCAGGGCCCGCCCGGCCGCCGGCAGCAGCCACACGCTGATCAGACCCCAGACGGCGATGACGGCTTCGAGGATCGCATAGACACGCCATGGCGATGTCGAACGGCGGATCAGCCGATCAAGTGCGAATGCGCCCAGGGCCAGACCGCCGAAAAAACCGGCAATGACACCGAGTACCGCCATCATCTCGGTGCCGAGCGCAAGGCTCAACTGGCGCGTCCACACGATCTCGTAGCCGAGGCCCGCAAAGCCCGACGCGGCCACGATGGGGACGAGCGCCCAAGGGCGTGCAGCCTGTCCACGCATCGTTGCGGCCTCGTCCTGTGCCGTGCGCGCGAACCGCTCTGCCGCGGCGATCATGGTGACGTCCGGCTCAGATTGCATTCCCCTCACTCCTGCCTCGAACGCGACCGGCTGGCGGTTGGAGCCGGGGTATTGCGTCAGCCGAACTCGTGCGCTCGGTTCATCAAAGCATCCGCTCCATGTCAGATTTTTTCAGGATTTGTGACGGCCGGCGCCGGTTGCTTTCATGCCGGTCCTGCAAGTTTGCCGCGGTTAGAATCGCGCCGCCATCGTCAGCCGTACCGCAAGCGGCTCGGCCGGATGGACGTGACGATCCGCAACGCCCTCGATGGGCTCGCCCGGCAGTCGCGACAGATAATAGTACTCGATCTGGTTGGTCTGGGCGTTGAAGAGGTTGAGCACGTCGAGTTGCACCCGAACGCCATTGTCGAACGTGTAGCCGGCGCGTGCATTGAAGATCAGCGACGAGCGTGAACGGACGCTGTCGTCCTCGATCAGGGGACGCGGGCCGAAATAGCGCGCCTTCAGCGCGCCGAACCAGCCGGTGTCGCCGCCGAACGTGACTGCGCCGCTCGCCACCCATGCCGGTGCGCCGGGAATGCGGGCGCCAGCGGGATCGAAGTCGGTGAAGCGGGCATGGGTATGGGCGACGTCGAGATCGACCGTCATCCAGGGCCGCGGCTTGTACTGGTTCGTCCACTCGATGCCAACGCGGCGGCTGGGCCGGCTCGGCTCGGTGGTGCCGGCGTCGCCGACGAACAGCAGCTCCGAGTCGAAGTCGAGCACGAAGACCGCGAGCGAGCTGGTGAGTCCGTCGACCGGTTTGGTGCGGAGGCCGAGCTCGGCACCGCGCGAGCGCACCAGCAGCGGCACGCGGTCGAGCGGCGTCACCTTGTCGTTGGGATCGACCGTGATCGTCGCGCCGCGGATGTCGTTGCTGTGCAGGCCGTAGCCGGCATTGGCGTAGAACTCGGTCCTGTACCAGGGGCCGAGCACGAGGCCGGCCTTCGGGCTCGCCATCGATGCCTGAGCGCTACCCGAATTCTGCGGCGTATCGCTGAAGACGTGTCCGGCGAAGACATCTTCGCGGATGCCGACGGTGGTGCGCAGCCAGTCGGTCCACCGCGTGGTCGTATCGGTCCAGAGTCCGACATTGCCCTCCTGCACGCGGTCATCGCGTACGGTCGAGAGCCAGTTGCGCTGCTCGGTCTTGAACAGGCCGACATGGATATCGTCATAGCGGCTTTGCACGCCGACGCGGGTTTGCGCCTCGATGCCGGCAAAGCGCCAGTCGATCGCATGCCGGGCATCGACGCCGCCGAAGCTGCGGCGGTCGAGCTGGCTGAACTGGTCGCCATTGACCGGGTTGTCGAGAAAGTAGGTGAAATCGTTGAACAGCCGCAGGTCGGAGCGCACGACATAGGCTCGGACATTGGTTTGTCCGTAGTCGCCCGACTGCGCCCAGCTGCCGGACAGGCTGAACCGGCTGGACGTGCCGCCGTCGGTCGGATCGAGCGTACCGAGACGATCGATCGGGCCCTGGTCGATCGCGCGTTGCGCAACCTGGTCGGTCGAATTCCAGCCGTTGGAGTAGGCCATCGCCGTCAGCGTCAGGCCGTCGGTCGCGGTGCCCTGGCTGTAGCGCAGGACGCCGTTCAGCTTGCGGACGTCGTCCGGCGATTGCCACGGTCCGTCATATTTGGTGGCCTCGAGCGCCGTCAGCAGCGTGCCGGCGCCAACAGAGTTCGACGTTGCCGCCAGGGCGCGGCGATAGCCGAAGCTGCCGAAGGTCATCTCTGCGATGTTGTGCGGCAGCTTGTTGACGTAGTCGATCGCCACGGCGCCCGCGGACGCAAAGTCGCCCTGGTCGGCGAAATATGGCCCCTTGCGCACATCGACGGACCGGATCAGCTCGGGGATCAGGAAATTGATGTCGGCGTAGCCTTGCCCATGCCCATGCGTCGGCATGTTGACGGGCATGCCGTCGACGCTGATCGCCAGATCAGTGCCGTGATCGAGATTGAAGCCGCGCAGGAAATACTGATTGGCTTTGCCCTCGCCGGAGTGCTGGGTGACGATCAGGCCCGGCACGACCTCCAGGGCCTCACCGGGCCGCGAGAACGGGACGGCATTGACCTCTTTGCCGCTGATGCGAACAGCGCTGGCGGCGGTGGGCTGCAAGGAGGACGAAGTGGCGGGCGCTGCACCGGCTGCGCCGCCGCCCTCGGTCGCGCTGTCCGTGCGAGCGGCAGCATGATTGCGCGGGCCGCCATTCTTCGGCGGCTTCTTGCGAGCGAGCCGTTTCGGAGGCTGTTCCTCCGCCGCGACGGTGACCGGCGGTAGCTCGGCGGCCGCGCTGCGCTCCTGGGCCGCAACCGGGAATGCACACAGGGCGGACGATGCGGCGGCCGAAAACATCCGCAACAAGGTCCCACGCACCACCACGTCTCCGCACCCCAACCAGTCCAGCAACGCCACGCTCTAGCAGGGGAGTATGACGATGCGGCAACAATGTCATACTGAGGCCCTGAGCCGGTGTCGAGGCGCGGAAAGACGCGACCGCAACAGGCCGGGGAAACCTCGGGGATATCGCGGACGTTTCGCACAAGTGTCACATCGGCGGCCGATAAGCCTTGCTCCCCTCGGTGCTCAGTGTCTGGCGAGCCGCTTGTCTTGCCTAAGCTGGCCGCCAGTCTCCTCGACCGAGAATCTTGCGCGTTGCTTCCGAGAGGCCGATGACGAGGAACATGAGAGGGCACAAGGTGGCACGGCGGATATCGGTGGGATTCCTGCTCGTGCTGGCGCCTCTGCTCGACGTTTCCGCCTCGACCTCCGCGCTGCCAGCGGATTTCCCGGATATCGATGTCCCAGGCCTCAGCGGGCCGACGTCCAGCCTTGGGGGGTCTCCCGCAACGTTGGCACCGGCCGTCTCCGCGGGACCATCACGGTCTCCGGTTAATCGGGACGCGATGCGCGGCAATCCGCTCTGGGCAGTCCCGCTCGCGGCACTGACGGACACGAACGAGCGGCCGATCTTCTCGGCCTCGCGGCGGCCGCCGTCGCCACCGGTGATTTCGGTGCCTGCGTCGCAAGCGCCGCCGATACCGCCCGGTCCGCCGCCGGCCGAACTGCGGCTCGTGCTGGTCGGAACCGTCGTCGGCGGCGATCAGAGTGTCGGCATTTTCGTCGACGAGACGAGCAAGGCCACGCTGCGCCTCAAGCTCGACGGAAACTACCAGGGCTGGCGACTGAGTTCGGTGCACCAGCGCGAGGTGACGATGGTGCACGGTGAGCTGAGCGAAACGCTGACATTCCCGAAAGCAGGCGGAGCCACGCCCGCCCCAGGGCCGGCGGTTGCGGAAAGTGCGGTGAAGCGAGGCAGCTCGCACACGGCTCAGTATGACTGAACGAGTCCATTCCACGTAGAGGCCGCCGTAAGCCGATCGCAGGCGGCCGTGCGCCTCGGAGGAACGTTTCCACCGGCGCATTGGCCGCAATCGTACAGGATCGAAGGCGCACAGGATCGCCTGCAAAATCATGCCGCCCGCCGAGGTGTGCCGCGTATCGTCGGCGACACCAGCTACTTGCGATCGTGGCAAAATGCTCCTGTTTTGCCCGACGTGTCAAACCGCCCTGGGCTCTGCGTAAGCCGTTGATTCCCCAGTCATCGCCTACTGTGCATGGGGTTGTTTTCGACGTTTTGTTTTGAAGCCTGCGGCTAGAAGGTCGCGGCCATTGCAGCGAGGCGCTGATAGGCCCTTTCGCGCGCAGCATCGATCGGCTGCTGCGGCCCGGTGGTTGGACCGATCAGCAAAAAACGGACATTGCTGATTCCGACAAAGCGCAGGATTTCCCGAAGATAAGGCGTTGCCATGTCGATGCGGCCGCGGTTCATGCCGGTGGCAAAATCACTGCCGCTGGCGATGATCACCAGTGTCGGCCGATCCTTCAGCAGCGGCAGATACCCCTGCGACGGATCGAACCCAAAGGTGAGCCCGGGCTGGACGATGACGTCGAACCACTGTTTGAGCTTGTAGGGGATGCCAAAGTTCCACATCGGGGTCGAGATCAGCACCCGATCGGCGAGCGAAAAGCGCAGCGCCATTCGCTCGGCCTCGGCGAAGCTTGCGCGTTGCGCTTCGGTGAAGGCCTCAGCCTTCATGCGCGCGTATTTGGCCTCGACGATGGGGCCCGTAAACTCCGGCATCCGCTCACGCCAGATGTCCACGACATCGACGTCCCAATCCGGCCGGGCTTGACGAAAGCGATCAAGGAAGACGCGCGCGCCGGCAGTCGACTCGGACTCGGCGCGGGGCGAGCAGGACAGGTGCAGGAGCTTTGCCACAGCTCATCCCAGCGCTCTGATGACGGTATCGGCCCTGGTCACGACCGCGACGTTCTGCATGGCAAAATTGATCGAGGCGTTGTGCCAGTCGGCATTCATGGTCGAGCAGCAATCTTCGGGCACGATCATGAAATAGCCCTTGTCGGCGCCAGTCCGCGCCGTGTGTTCGACAGACATGTTGGTCCAGGCGCCGGTATTGATGATCATGTCGCGGCCGGTCGCTTTCAGGATCGTCTCCAGCCGCGTGCCCTCCCAGGCGCTCATCCGCATCTTCTCGACGACGAAGTCGCCGGGCCGTGGCTCGAGGCCTGAAACCGGGGCCGCGCCCCAGCTTCCGCGCACCATCGCCTTGCTGTCGACGAGGCCTTCGAATAGCGGAGCGTTCAGTGTGACGCCCGGTGCGCCGGGCTCGACCACGAACCAGACATGGACGATGGCGACGCCGCGGGCGCGTGCAGCTTCCGCGAGACGGCGCACGTTCTCCACGACATGCTGCTGCTTCGCGTGCCCCGGCGCACCCGACTCGGCGAAGGCGCCGCCGTCCATGATGACGTCGTTCTGGAGATCCTGGATGATCATGGCGCAGCGCTGCGGATCGAGCCGCATCTCGCCCTCGGTGAGAACAGGCGAGGCCGGAGATGGACTCGGGCCCGCTCCGCCGCCGGCGCGGCCGCTCATATAGGGCTCATGGCGCGGACCGACCTTGGTCGGGATCGCGTACACCGAATGGGTCGAGGTAAGATAGAGCGTGCGGAAATCCGGCCCACCCCAGGCGAGGTTGGCGACAAGCTCGGGCACGCGGACCTTGCCGAGCAGTTCGCCGCGCGGCGAATAGACCCAGACGCCGCCGGGCGCGGTGACCCAGACATTGCCGTGCTGATCGCACTTCATACCGTCGGGCAGGCCTGGTTCGAGCTCGGACTTGATGCCGCTCGCAAACACCCGCGCATTGGTCAGCGACCCGTCGCCGTTGACGTCGAACACGCGGATCAGGGCTTGCACGGTGTCGTTGACATAGAGCAGCTTCTCTTCCGGCGAGAAGCACAGCCCGTTCGGCTGGTCGAACAGGTTTCGGTCGACCACGAGCTTCGGCTCGCCGCCCGGCACGACGCGATAGATGCTCTGGAAGCCGAGCTGGCGCGGCCGCTCGACGCCATAGACAGGCATACGTCCATACCAGGGGTCCGAGAAATAGATCGCGCCGGAAGAATGCACGCAGACGTCGTTCGGGCTGTTGAGCTCCTGGCCGCCGAAATGCGAGGCCAGCACCTCGCGCCGTCCGTCCGGGCGTTCGCGGACCAGCGACGAGGTCGCGTGTTCGCAGACGATCAGGTTGAGCTCGGCGTCATAGGTCATGCCGTTGCATTTGTTCGAGGGACGTCTGACCTCGACGACGCCGCGCCGAGCATCCCAGCGTCGTCGCACGTCACCCGGCATGTCCGAGAACAGCAGGTATTGATCGACCGGATGCCAGATCGGCCCCTCCGTGAAGTCGAAGCCGGTGCCGACCTGTGCGACCGGCGCGTAAGGGTCGATCAGGTTCTCGAATTCGCTTCGCAGGGTGACGTGCGTCATCGGTCGATCCTCGACAACATCAGGCCGGGAACCAGTTGCGCACGGGCAAGGACTGCACGATCGGTCCGGGGACCTGGTCGTGCAGCCGCCCGACGACATTGCCGCCTTCGATCTTGGCCGGGCGATCGTGCACGGGAAGCAGATAGCGCGAACTGCTCAGCAGCTTCTTGATCGCGGCCTTCTCCGCGCGCTTGCTGGTGCCGTGGTTGCCGGTGGTGCGCGGCTCCCAATCGTGGATTTCGTGGAAGGGCGTGACGATCTGGTCGTTGAAGTCGTAAATCACGTCGCCGCAGATGGTGGCGATGCCGTCGGCCGTGTGGACGATGATGTTCATCGAGCCCTCGGTGTGGGCGTTGGCGGCATCGCAATAGACGCCAGGCATCAGCTCGATCGGTCCGGTGATTTCAAGGTCGAGGAAGCGCAGCGCGCTCTTGGTGTGCAGACGGTCGATCAGGTGCTTGATGTCGGGCGCGGGATATTGCGGATGCATCAGCCCGGAGACGGAATATTCGAGCTCGCGGCGGTTGAGGACGACGGTCGTGTTCATCGGGAACAGATCGTCCTTGCCGGCGTGGTCGATGTGCAGATGGGTGTGGCAGACGAAACGGACGTCACCCATGCGCACGCCGTGGCGTGCCAATTGGTTCTCGATCATGTTCTCGTGGTACTGAAGCCCTCGCATGCCCAACGTCTCCATGATCTGGTTGGAGCGGTAGCCGGTGTCGACCACGACCGGGTAGGGGCCGCCGAGGATCAGGAAGCCGAGGGTGAGGACGCGGCGGGTGCGGCCGCAGTCGCGGCCGAGCACCAGGAAGCTCGATTCCAGCTCGATATCGCCGTAGTCCAGGATCTTGATCTCCAGCGCCATACGTTTCCCTCCTGTCTCGTTTCTTGTCTGTCAAAGCCGATAGACGCGCGTCGCCGTCGCCCTGAAGATCGCGTCCTGCTGCTCCGCACTGAACGGGGCAGCGGCTGTGCGAAAGGCACCAACGAGTTCGCGATAACTGGTCCACAACTTCTCGATCGGGAAATTGGAGCCGAACAGGCAGCGCTCGGCGCCGAAGATCGCGACGGTATCGGTGAGCACAGCTGCGATATGCGCGGGATCGTTGCGATGGATGAAGGTGCCGAGCCCGGACAGTTTTGAAACCACATTCGGACAGGCCGCGAGCCGGGACATCCCGGCTCGCCAGGCCGCGCGTCCCGCCGGCGAAAGATCCTCCAGCATGCCAGCATGCTGGAGGATGAACGTCACCTCGGGACAGGACTCCGCCAGCTGCGCGGCATCGGGCATCTGCGGCGTGAAGACCTGCAAGTCGAAGCTCCAGCCGTAATCGGCCAGACGCGCGACGTTGCGACGGATCGTAGGATCGGCGCAGAGATCCGGCCGGGCCGCAAAGCGGTAGGGCGGGTTCTCGTGCCAATGCAGCTGCATGCGCACCCCGCGCAGCAGCGGATAACGTTTGAGGCGGTCGAGCTGCGGGCGCACGTCGTCGGCCGCGAAATTGGCGTAGGCGACGATGGCGTGCGGCCAGCCGTGCTCCTCGGCCGTGCGCTGCACCCAGGCTGCTTCCTCCTCGAAATGCTCGGGCGCCCAATTGGTTTGCACATAGACGGAGCGGCTAACGCCGGTGCCCTTGAGATCGTCGAGATATTCCTCGATCGGATAGTCGCGGCGGATCGGCTCGTAAGGTCCGAAGATGCGCGGCTGCATGAGGCCGGTCAGCCAGGGCAGGTCGGCCTGTCGCCAGATGTGATGATGGCCGTCGACAATATCGTTCACGCAGCTCTCCTTCGTCCCAGTGCCAGGACATGGGCGACGATCGAGGCGCTCGATCCGCCGTCCACGAGATCGTCAACGAAGCGTTCGATGGCGACGAGCGCTTCGGTTTGCGGGCGGAACGCAGGACCTGTCGCGAGCGGGGTCAGCCAGCTCAGGCGCCAGGCCCGCCGCGACAATTTCGCGACAGCGTCACGAAGGGCGTCGGGCTCGCCGCGCTCGAGCCCGTCGGACACGATGACCACGGCGGCGCCGCGGGCGTAGCCACCGAACCGCGGGACCGCCAGGAACGCTTGCAGCGCGTCGCCGATGCGGGTGCCGCCGTCCCAGTCGCTGACGAGGTGGGCTGCCGCGCTCAGCGCCTGCTCGCGGCGCTTCAGCCGCAGCGCGCGGGTGACACGGGTCAGCCGGGTACCGAAGGTGAAGACCTCGACATTGGACGCGGCCTGCACCAGCGCATGCGCGAGCTTCATGTTCTCCTCGGTGCGGCTCTTCATCGAGCCGGAGACGTCGATCAGCAGCAGGATCTTGCGCGGGCGCTGACGCCGCTTCATATGGCCGAGCCGAAGGATCTCGCCGTCGCTGCGGACGCTGTCGCGTAAGGTGCGGCGGAGGTCGGCGAAGGGGCCGCGGCGGGTACGCATGCGGCGGTGCCCGCGCCGCCGTGGCAGGCGCCGCGGGGCCTCGCGTGCCAGGCGCCGGAGCGCATCGGACGTGGCGAGCTGTGCGAAGCGGCGCTCGACCAGCGCCTCGGTGCGCGTCGCGGAGAGGCCGGACTCGTTGGCGTCGTCGGAGAGCAGGGGCTCCTCGTCGCCGCGGCCTTCCTCCTGGAGACGGACGGTCTCGTCGTCCTCGCCCTCGTCGTCGCGTGAGATGGCCTCGCTGCCGCGGAAATGAAGGTCGAACAGCCGGTCGAAAGCAGCGCGGCGCTCGGGCGGCGGGGCGAGGGTGGCGAGCGCAGATTGCCTGATGTCGTCGAGGTCGCGCGGACCGAGCAACGCGATCGCGGCGAGAAGAGCGGTGGTCTGCTCCGGCGCAACGGCGAAACCATTGGCGCGCAGCAGCGCGACGAAGGAAATGAAGATGCGGGCAGCGCGCGGAAGCAGCAGCTCGTTGCTCATGCGGTCGCCTCCGCGAGCATGGCATCGAGCCGGGGTGCGATGAAGTGCAGGTCCTCCTCGTCCTTCAGCGCCACGCCGATCGACCGCTTGAAGGCGTCAGGCCAGCGCGCGCCCCCCTTGTTGAGGAGCGTCGCGGCCTCGGCCCAATCGACGGCCTCGGCGATGCCGGGCGCCTTGCTCAGCGGCTCGCGCCGCAATTTCTCGACGGCAGCGACGACGGCGCGGGCCGTGGCTTCGGCGACGCTGGAAGCGCGCATCATGATGATCCGCGCCTCACGCTCGGCGGTGGGATAGTCGATCCAGTGATAGACGCAGCGGCGGCGCAGGGCCTCGTGCAGATCGCGTGTCCGGTTCGAGGTGAGCACGACGACCGGCCGCTCGGCCGCGCGCACCGTGCCGCGTTCGGGAATGGAGATCTGGAAATCGGACAGGAATTCGAGCAGGAACGCCTCGAACTCCTGGTCGGCACGGTCGATCTCGTCGATCAGCAGCACGGTTGAATCAGGCGCGCGCAGCGCCGCCAGCATCGGCCGCTCGATCAAAAAGGTCTCGCCATAGATGTCGATGCTGTCGTCGCCGGCCTGGCGGATCGCGAGCATCTGGCGCGGATAGTTCCACTCATAGAGCGCAGCGGAGGAGTCGATGCCCTCATAGCATTGCAGGCGGATGAGACGGCGGCCGAGCACGGCGGCAATGGCTTTTGCGGCTTCCGTCTTGCCGACGCCGGGCGCGCCCTCCAGCAGCAGCGGCTTGCCAAGCGCGAGCCCGAGATAGGCCGCAGTCGCAAGGCTCTCGTCAGCGAGGTAATAGGCCGCTCGCAGGGCCTTCTCCAGCGCCTCCGGACTATCAATGCCGACGATGTTGCTCCGAACCGCCACGGCATTTCCCTCAGCGCCGTGCCTGCGGCCGCGCGCCGCCTTGGGCTTTGATCGCGCGCAGCACCTTTTCCGGCGTGATCGGCAGATCGTCGATGCGCACGCCGACGGCATTAAAGATGGCGTTGGCAACGGCCGGCAACACCGGATTGGCGCACATCTCGCCGGGACCCTTGGCCCCGAACGGACCATCAGGGGCAGGGCGTTCCAGCACCGCGATGTCATGCGGGCAGATGTCGCCGGGGCCGGGCATCAGATATTCGACGAAGTCGCGGGGCCCATGAGCCGGGTCTGGGTAATAAGGCTCGGGCGTCTCGTAGAGCGCGTGGCTAACGCCCATCCAGGCGCCGCCGACGAGCTGCTGCTCGACCAGGCGCGGGTTGAGCGCGCGGCCGAGCTCATAGGCAGAGTCCATGCGGACCATTGCGACCTCGCCGGTCTCGTCGTCGACCTCGACTTCGGCGACGAGGCAGGCATGGGCATAGCAGGTCGCCGGCGACATCTCGCCGGTTTCGGGGTCGACGTCCGACAGCGGCACGAGGAAGATGCCGCGGCCCGAGATGGTCTTGCCCTGCTTGAATTGCGCAGCGATCGCGACATCCTTGGTCGAGATCGAGCGGTGCGGCGCGCCCTTGACGTGGATGTTGCCGCGGCCGTCGGTTTCGAGATCGGCGGCGTTGACCTCGAGCTCCTCGGCGGCCGCCTCCATCATCACGCCACGGGCCTCGCGGGCGGCGGCCATCACGGCGTTGCCGACGCGATGGGTGCCGCGGGAGGCGAACGAGCCCATGCAGTGCGGACCGGTATCGGAATCCGCCGTGTCGACATAGACGTCCTCGACCGGCACGCCCAGCGTCTCGGCGCAGATCTGCCGCGTCACCGATTTCATGCCCTGGCCGAGGTCGATCGACGACAGCGCCACGGTGAACTTTCCGCTGGGATTGGAGTGCACCAGCGCCTGGCTCGGATCGCCGCCGAGATTCATGCCGATGGGATAGTTGATCGACGCCATGCCGCGTCCGCGATGTCTGGTCATCTAGCGCCTCCTTGTTCCGAACACGGACGAGAAGCGGGTCGCCCCGTGTGACGGAGCGGCCGGGTGGGGCGGCGGAGGCGGCGGTGCCGGCGGGGGCGGATCGCGCGGCGGCTCCCGCGTCGTCGTCATTGGCGCGCGGTCATAGCTCGTGCGCTGCTGTGCAGGCGCGGCGGGACGCGCGCGCGACTCCGTCGGCGTCGGCGGGATCACGGCGCGGCTGCCGCCCCCGTCCTTGCGCGAGGAGGCACGCTTGAACTCCTCGCGGAGCGGCCATTTGGCTTTCTCGGCCGCGACCTGGACGCATTCGATCAGCGCGGTGTTCTTGGCCTCGCGCCGGTGCGCCTTCATGTCGCCGTCGCGATAGGCGTTGAGGATGCGGAACTCCATCGGATCCATGGCGACGAGGTTGGCGAGCTTGTCCATCTGGCACTCGATGGCAAAGTCCATCGCGGTCACGCCGAAGCCACGCATGGCGGTCGCAGGCGTCCGGTTGGTGAAGACGCAGTAGACGTCGCCGTAGACGTTTGGGATGGTGTAGGGCCCCGGCAGGTGCGCGGCGCATTTGACCGCGGCATAGCTCGACAGCCGCGTATAGGCGCCGCTGTCGAAATAGGCGCGGATCTTGCGGGCGACGATGCGGCCGTCGCGCATCACGCCGTCCTTGATGTAGATGCGTTCGGCGCCGCGCGGCGGGCCGTATTGCATCTCCTCCTCGCGGCCGAACACGTAGCGCACGGGACGCCCGGTCAGCATCGCGCCGAGGATCGCGAGCGGCTCGGTCAAGGTGTCGACCTTTCCGCCGAAGCCGCCGCCGACGGTGCCGCCGATGAAATGGAAGGTGTTGGAGGGCACGTCCAGGATCTTGGCGCAGGTGTCGACCGAGAAGAACAACGCCTGGGTCGAGGTGTAGACGACGTAGCGGCCGTTGGTGTCGGGGGCTGCGATCGCGCCGTTGGTCTCGGTCGGCGCGTGCTCGATCGGCGACATCTGGTAGCGCTGCTCGAGCACGTGGTCGGCGGTTGCGAGCGCCGCATCGGCATCGCCAAAGCGCAGGCGCTGGTGATCGTAGACGTCGTGATAGGTGAACGTGTTCTTCGGATAGGTCTCGTTGACCACGGGCGCGCCGGGCTTTAGTGCGTCCTCGACGTCGAATACGGTCGGCAGCGGCTCGTAGTCGATCCTCACTTTTGCGATCGCCTCGAAGGCCTCGCGCTCGCTGTCGGCGACGACGGCCAGGATCGGCTCGCCCTTGTAGCGCACCTTGTCGACGGCAAGCGAGGGCTCGTCGTCCTTGCCGAAGTTGATGAGGCTCAGCAGCGTATTGAGATTGCGCGGCACGTCAGCGCCTCGGATGATGCGACGGACGCCCGCAGAGCGCTCGGCCTCGGTGGTATCGATGCGGCGGAGCCTTGCATGCGCTTGCGTTGAGCGCACGACCTTCAGGTGCAGCATGCCCTGCAGCTTGTGGTCGTTGAAATAGCTGGATGTGCCCGTGACATGGCCGAGCATGTCCTGGCGCTGGGTGCCCTTGCCGATCTCCTTCAGATTATCGTCGCGCTCGTCGGCAAAAATGTCCTTGCGCAGTTCCAGCATGGTCGTTCCCTTACGCGCTGACCCGGCCGCCTGCGGCGGCGAGGATGGCATTGATGATCGGCTCGTAGCCGGTGCAGCGGCAGATGTTGCCGGAGATCGCCTCGATGACCTCGTCGCGGCTCGGCGAGGGATTGCGGTCGAGCAGGGCCTTGGCAGCCATCAGCATGCCCGGCGTGCAATAGCCGCACTGGGCGGCGAAATTGTCGGCAAAAGCACGCTGGAGCGGATGCAGGTTGGGGCCCTGCTTCATGCCATCCAAGGTCTCGACCGAGCGGCCCGCGACCGTCTCGGCGAGTGTCAGGCAGGAGAGGTGCAACTCGCCGTCGATCAGGACGCTGCAGGTGCCGCAGCCACCCTGGCCGCAGCCGAATTTGGGCGTCATGTCGCCGATCAGCTCGCGCAGCGCCACCAGCAGATTGGTGCCGCCGTCGACGAAGATTGCGACGTCGCGGCCGTTGTGACGAAATTGCAGGGGGATCTTCGACATGGCGGTCTATTCCTGTCCCGACAGCAGGCGTCGCAGATGCACCCCGACGATCTCGCGGCGATACCAGGCGCTGCCGAGCGCATTGTCGGACGGCGATGTTCCTTCAGTCGCCGCCGATGCTGCAGCCGCGATGGTCGCGGCATCCAGCGAGCGCCCCTCCAGCGCGCGTTCGGCGGCGCGGGCGCGAATCTGTGTCGGCGCCATCGAGCCCAGCGCGATGCGGGCGCCCGCGATCCGGCCACCACTGATCGGCAGATGCGCGGCCAGCGTGATCACCGCGCCGCCCTTGGGCTTGATGCGGGCGATCTTGCGATAGCGGAAGGCCTCCGCGCTCGCCGGCCGGGTGCAGGACACCGACAGCACCAGTGTGCCGGCCTGCCGGTCGCGCGCCTGCAGAAACTCCTCGATCGGGATGTCGCGTGCGCCGAAGCCGCCCTGCACCGCGACCGTGGCGTCGAGTGCCAGCAGCGCCACGGTGAAATCGCCGTAAGGACTTGGCGCAAACAGATTGCCGCCGATGGTCCCCATGTTGCGCACGGCGGGGCCGCCGATCGAGCGGGCGGGGGCGTGGAGGAAGGCGAGGTCCCGCTCGGCGAGCACGCGCGCGAAGGTGACTCCGGCGCCCAGCGTCACGCGCGGGCCGGAAGCATCGATCCGGGCCAGCGCCTGATCGCTGGCGCGAACGATCGTCGAGATCGAGACGTCGCCCTCGTTCAAGGCCCGCATCACCAGCGTGCCGCCGCCGAGATAGCGGGCGCTGCGGTCCGAGGACAGCGCTCCGGCTGCCTCGTTTGCGCTCATAAAGGTCTTCACTGTCACGGCCATGCTATGTGGCCTCCTTCAGGTGTCGGCGGATCGCTTCGAACCCGGCCTGATAAATGTCTTCGGCGACCATGTGGGTGATGCGGTCGCGGTCCTCCAATCTTGTCGTGAAGCGCGACTCCCAGTGCCAGAAGGTGCGGTCGCCGTCGGTCACGGGCAGCAGGCGGACATGGGCGACGTAGTTGAACATCGGGATTGGCGTATCCAGCAGGCAATAGCTGAAGGTCTGCTCGAGGTCGGATAGCGCCAGCAATTGCTCGCGCAGCTCGGAGCCATCCTTCAGCTTGAACCGCCTGACGCAGCCGATCTTGTCGGCGGACTGCGCGCGTTCGATCGAGGAGGTTGCGACCGCCGGATGCCAGCGATCGTGCCCGTTGAAATCGCGCAGCACGCTCCACACCGCCTCGGTCGGCGCGTTCAGGATCGTGCTCTTGACCACATGCGGCACGGCTAGCCTCCGAACACGCGCTTCAGGGCGTCGAAGCCGCCCTGAAACACGCCGCCGCCGATATTGTTGACGAGCTCCGTCTCGCGCTCCGGCGCGCAGTCGAATTCGGCAGTCCATTCCATGAACGTCTGGTCGCCGTCGGTGACGGGCGTGAGCCGCAGGGTCGCAACGTAGTTCTCGACCCCCATCGGCGATTCCAGGATCGAGTAGGTGCAGAACATGTCGTAGTCGGAGAGGCCCAGCAGCTTCTCGCGGATGCGGTCGCCGTTGCGCAGGCGGAAATCGCGCACACAGCCGATCTTGTCGGAGGGCTCACCGCCCTCGATGCGGCTTTCGGCGATGGCCGGATGCCAGTTCGGCAGGCCGTTGAAGTCGCGCACCCGCGCCCAGACGCGGTCGTTGCGGGCGTTGACGACGGTGGAGACGTAGACGCGGGCCATGGCGCGACCTCAGCTCTTCTTCCGCGGACCGCGCGCGGCCGGCGGCTCGCCGCCGCCTTCGGTCGCTTGCGGGGAGGCCGCCGGCTTGTCACCGCCACCGCTGCCCTTGCGCGCGGCATCCTTGATGCCCTGCATGTCGCGGGCCTCACGGATCAGTCCGGGCATCTTTGCCAGGCTGCCGCCTTCGACGCCGATGTCCGACAGGATGGAGTCGATCAGCGGCGCCTGGACGCGGTAGCGCAGGGCGGAGTCGATCACCTCGTCGGTGGCGCTGCGACCGCCATTGCCGCCGCCATGTCCGTTGCCGTTGAGGCCGTCGACCTGGAGGATGCGGATGCCCTCGATCTTCTCCATCGGCTTGACGCTCTCGCGCACGATGCCCTCGATGCGGTCGAGCAGCTTGCGGCGGAACAGCGAGTAGCGTGCCTGATCGGTCAGCACGTTCTCGGCCTCGTTGAGCATCCGCTGCGCCTCGGCCTCAACGGTGGCGCGGATGCGCTCGGCCTCCGCGGCGATGCGGGTCTCTTCGGCCTGCTTCTCGGCTAGCAGGACCTCCACGGTCTTGCGGCGCTTGGCGATTTCGCTCTCGCGGGCGGTGACGACGCGTTCGGCCGCTTCGGTCGCACGCATCCGGGCTTCCTCGGCGGCGGCGCGCGCGGCCGACTCTTCCAGCGACTTCTGATGGATGGCGATCGCCTTCTCCATCAGCACCGTCTCGACGTCCTTCTCTCTGATAACCTCGAGCTTGCGCAGTTCGCGTTCGCGGCCGATGCGGGCCTCGTCAAGGCCGCGGTCGGAGGCGATGCGGGCACGCTCGACTTCCTCGCGTGCGGCGATCTCGGCCTCCTGGAGCGACTGGACGCGGGCGACCTCGAGCTGCTCGATGGCGCGCCGTCGCTCGAGGCGGGCCGCCTCGAGCGCCTGCTCGCGCGAGACATCCGTGGTCTCGACCTCCTTGCGGGCGACGATCTCAGCCTGCTTGACCTGGCGGTCGGCGTCGATGCGTTCGGAGCGTTTGGTGGAGAGAGCGATGACGCGGTCCTCGTCGGCGATCTCGATCGCCTTCTTCTGTTCGATGTTGAGCACCTCGCGCTTCTTGGAGGAATTGATACGCTCGGCCTCGAGTGCCAGATCGACTGTGATGCGCTGCCGCTCGATGGCGTCGCGCCGCTTCAGCTCGGCCGCCTCAAGGATGCCGGTCCGCTCGATCTCGAGCGAACGGGTGTCGCGATCGGCCTGGATGCGTTCGGCCGCGACCGCCTTCTCCTGAGCGATGCGGGCCGCTTCGATCGCCTCGCGGGAGGCGATGTCGGCTTCCTCGACGGCGCGGTTACGGGCGATCTCCAGCGAGCGCACGCGCTCCTCCTGGGCGATGCGGCTGGCCTCCGTGGTCTCGCGCGCGGCGATCCCGGCGACGTCGAGTGCCTGGTTGCGCTCGATTTCCAGCTGCCGCGTGTTCTGCTCGGCGGCGATGCGTTCGGCGGCGAGCGTCCGTTCGCGGGCGATGCGGGCGGCCTCGACCGCGCGCTGGGCCTCGATCTCGGCCTCCTGGATGGTGCGCACCTGCTGGATCTCCAGCGCGCGGGTGCGCTCGTCCGAGGAGATACGCTCGACATTGACGATCAGCGTCTGGGCGATGCGCGCCTTCTCGGTGGCCTCGCGCGCGGCGATCTCGGCTTCGTCCACGGCACGCGTGCGCTCGATCTCGCGGCGTCTCGTCTCTTCTTCATTGGCGATGCGGGCATCGGTGACGACGCGGTCCTGCTGGATCCGCGCCTTCTCGATGGCTTCGCGGGCGGCAATCTCAGCTTCCTCGACGGTCCGCGTCCGCTCAATTTCGCGCTGGCGAACCTCGCGTTCGGAGGCGATGCGCGTCGTATCGATCGAGCGCTGGTTGGCGATCCGGGTTTTCTCGATCTCCTCGCGGGCCAGCAGTTCCTTCTCTTCGATAGTTCGGGTCCGCTCGATCTCCTTCTGGCGGGTCTCGCGCTCGGAGGCGATGCGGGCCTCCGCGATCGCCTGGTCGTTGGCGATGCGGGCGCGCTCGATGGCTTCGCGGGCTGAAATCTGCGCCTGTTCGGCCTCGGTTTCGCGCAGTGCCCGCTCGCGGGCGACTTCCGTGCGCTGCAGGGCGCGGCGCACCTCGATGTCGCGTTCCTGCTCCAGGCGCGCGGTCTCGCTCTCGCGCTCGATCTCGAGTGCCTGACGCTCGGCCTCCAGGTTGCGGGCGCGGATCTTGATCATCGAATCCTGCTCGATGTCGTTGCGCAGCTTCCGCTTGGCCTCGATGTCCTGCATCAGCTGGGTCAGACCTTCGGCGTCGAAGCGGTTCGACGGGTTGAAGAATTCAAGGTCGGTCTGGTCGAGATCGGTGATCGCGACCGATTCCAGCTCGAGGCCGTTCTGGGCGAGGGCTTCCGCGGCATTGGTCTTGACGCGCGCGACATAGTCGCCGCGCCGCTCGTGCATTTCTTCCATGGTCATTTCGGAGGCGACCGAGCGGATCGCGGAGATGAACTTGCCGGCGAGGAGGGCGTGCAGTTGCTCCGGTTCCATGGTGCGGCGGCCGAGCGTGGCGGCCGCGATGGAGACGGCCTCGCGGGTCGGCTGTACCCGGACATAGAAGTCGGCCTCGATGTCGACGCGCATGCGGTCGCGGGTGATCACGGCGTCCTGCCGCGAACGCACGATGCCCATCGGCAGCACGTTCATGTTGACCGGCGTGTAGTCGTGAATGAACGGCAGCACGAAGGCACCGCCATTGATCACTACGCGCTCGCCGAGGAAACCGGTCCGGACGAACGAGGTTTCCTTGGAGGAGCGGTGGTAGAGCCAGTTCACGATGTAGACGCCGACGACGATCACGACGATCGCGACGATCAGCCAGAGGATCAATTCACCGACCAGCATCCCTGACATCTTTCCCTCCCTCGAACCGTCGGCGTTATCGCGCGCCGATCGCCTTGAATTGACGCACCTGTTCCGTCAGCGCCCGCTCCACGGGCAGCCGCTCCATCGAGGAGGCGCCGTAGAAGCCGTGGCAATGGCGGGTGTTCTTCATGATGAAATCGGCATCAGTGGGATCCGCGATCGGGCCGCCATGGGCCAGCACCAGGATGTCCGGATTGACGCTGAGCGCAGCAGTGGCCCAGGTGTCGATCTGCGCCGGGCAGTCCTTGAGCTTTGGCGCGGTCTGCGCGCCGATCGTGCCGCCGGTCGTCAGACCCATGTGGCAGACGATGATGTCGGCGCCGGCGATCGCCATCGCGGCGGCCTCCTTCTCGCTGAACACATAGGGCGTGGTCAGCATGTCCTTGTCGTGCGCCTTCGCGATCATGTCGATCTCAAGCGCATAGGACATGCCGGTTTCTTCGAGATTGGCGCGGAAGGTGCCGTCGATCAGCCCGACGGTCGGAAAGTTCTGGACGCCGGCGAAACCAAGCGCCTTCAGCTGGTCGAGGAAGACGTCCATGTCGCGGAACGGATCGGTGCCGTTGACGCCGGCAAGGACCGGCGTCTGGCCCACCACCGGGAGCACTTCACCGGCCATTTCGAGCACGATGGCGTTGGCATCGCCATAGGCCATCAGGCCTGCGAGCGAGCCGCGCCCGGCCATGCGATAGCGGCCGGAATTGTAGATGACGATGAGATCGACGCCGCCGGCCTCCTCGCACTTGGCCGACAGGCCGGTGCCGGCACCGCCACCGACGATCGGCTCGCCACGCCTCGCCATGTCGCGGAACTTCTTCAGGAGGGCTGCGCGTTCAAACCTGGCCATCGGTCACCTCGCTAGTCTCCGTCGCGCGCCGGTGCGGCCGAACAGCGTTCGGAACGCACTGACGATGGCGGCGGCGAAGTCGGGATCGTTGATGTTCTTGGGGACGCGAATGAGCTGCCGATTGGCGGTCTGGCGCACGTCGCGCTCCAGTGCGCGGAACAGCGCGGCGTCGGCGTCCGGATCCCAGAACGGCTGGCCCCGCGCATCAAGCGCGGAGACGCCGCCCTCGGGCAGGAAGAAGCGGACAGGGCCGTCCATCTGGTTGAGCCGCTCGGCGATCCAGCGCCCCATGCGCTCGTTCTCCTCGGCCGTCGTCCGCATCAACGTCACCTGCGGATTGTGGACGTGGAACTTTCGGCTGCGGTAACGCTCGGGAATGGTATCGGGTGCGCCGAAATTGACCATGTCGAGCGCGCCGACCGAGCCGACGTAAGGCAGCCGGCTGCGGATGATTGCGCCAAAGCGATCCTCCGTCGCCGGAAATACGCCGCCCATGAGCAGGTCGCAGATCTCCGTCGTAGTGAGGTCGATGACGCCCGAGAGCTGCCCGGACTCGACGAGTTTTTCCATGGAGCGGCCGCCGACGCCAGTGGCATGGAAGACCAGGCATTCGAAATCATCGCGCAGTTCGGCGGCGATCTTCTGCACCGCCGGCGTGGTAACGCCGAACATGGTGATGCCGACCGAGGGCAGGCCGCCGGCCTCGCGCGCCGTTGCCGCGTGTTCGTCCAAGCGCGCCTTGACCATGCCGGCGAGGGCATTGGCGCCGTTGCCGAGCACCGCGCGCGAGATCGAGTTCAGCCCCTGCACGTCGGTGACCGAGTACATCATCGTGATGTCGGCGGGGCCGACATAGGGCCCGACATCGCCGGAGGCGATGGAGGAGATGATCAGTTTTGGCACGCCGACGGGCAGGGCGCGCATGCCCGGTGCAACCAGCGACGCCGCGCCAGAGCCGCCGGCCGAGATCACGCCGGCGATGTTGCCCTGTCGCCGCAGCCAGTTGGCGAAGGCATCGGCCATCGCGGTCACGGCGGCGCCGCGGTCGGCGCCGAATACAGCGGATCCGCCGCGGCCGTGGTTCAGGGCAATCTCCTGCGCGGAGACATCGCAGCTGGATTGCCTGCCACTGGTCGAGACGTCGACCAGCCGCGTGCGCAGACCGCTTTCCGCGATGATGTCGCGGATGAAACGTAACTCGGTTCCTTTGGTGTCGAGCGTGCCGACGACCAGCACGACGGGCGGGCCGGAGGCCTGGGCGACCAACGGCTCGCGCTTGCGCCGCGCCGTTTCGTCGAGCCGCGCGACTTGGGTCGAGACTGTGCGCGCAGCGGCCTCGATGCGGGCGATCGGCACCGGTTGCGACCATCGAGTTGGGAGCGTCGGGTTGGAGATGTAGATGCGGACCGGTCCGTCGCGGCGTGGCGCCGGCGCCGGTTTCGCTTCGACGCCCGATGCGGCGGCGTCGACATCCGGTTCGAGCTCGGCGTGAAGCCCGACGCCGAGCAGGCGCTGCTGCAACTCGCGGTCGGCGGCGAGGCGCGTGGAGTCGATGATGCGATTGACGCGGCCGTTGACCATGATCGCGACGTTGCGGGAGATCGCGGTGGCAACCCCGATGTTTTGCTCGATCACGAGCACGGACATGTCGCCGTCCTCGCCCAGCCGCAGCAGCATCTCCTCGACCTGTGCCACGATGACGGGCGCGAGGCCTTCGGTCGGCTCGTCCATGATCAGGAGATGCGGATTGGTGAGCAGCGCGCGAGAGATCGCCAGCATCTGCTGCTCGCCGCCGGAAAGCTGGCCGCCGCCATGGTCCCTGCGTTCGGCGAGCCGCGGGAAGGTGTCGTAGATGCGCTCGACGGTCCAGGCGCCGGAGCGTAGCCCGCCGGCAAGCCGCAAATGCTCGTCGACGCTGAGCGAGCGCCAGAGGCGGCGGCCCTGCGGCACATAACCGACGCCGAGTCGCGCGATCTGGGCCGGCGGCCGCCGCGTGACATCCTCGCCGCGGACCCGGATCGATCCGCCGCTGACGCCCACGAGCCCCATGATCGCCTTGCACAGCGTGGTCTTGCCCATGCCGTTGCGGCCGACGACGGAGAACACGCCGCTGTCCAGCGTGAGGTCGACGCCTTGCAGCGCGTGCGAGTGACCGTAATAGACGTCGAGACCGCGGACCTCGAGCGCAGGGGAAGAGCGGCGGACCTCATTCATGGCCGCCTCCGAGATAGAGCTCCTGCACCTCGGGATCGGACTGGATCTCCTGCGGCAGGCCTTCCTTGAAGACACGCCCGTTGTGCATCATCGTGACGCTCTCGACGACGCGCAGAGCCACGTCCATGTCGTGCTCGATGATGATGTAGCCGATATGCGCGGGCAGGGAGGTCAGGATCTCGATCAGCTCTTGCCGCTCCGTCGGCGACAGGCCCGCGGCCGGCTCGTCGAACAGGATGAAGCGCGGCGCGCCGGCCAGCGCGAGCGCGATCTCGAGCTGGCGCTGCTGACCATGCGCGAGCTCGGCCACGCGCTGATCCTTCACGGCGGACAGATGCACGGCCTGAACGAGGTTGTCGGCCGCATGCATCAGGGCATCGTTTTGTCCCGGGCGCAGGAACGAGAAGCGGCCGCGGGAGACGCCGCGGCAAGCGAGATAGACGTTGTCCTGCACGGTCAGGCCCGGGAACAGCGCCGAGATCTGATAGGTCCGGCGCAGGCCGCGGCGGATGCGTTCATAGGGCGGGAAGTGCGTGACGTCCTCGCCGAAGAAACGGATGGTGCCGGAGGAGGGCGGGAAGTCGCCGGTGATGCAGTTGAACAGCGTGGTCTTGCCGGCGCCGTTCGAGCCGAGCACGGCGCGCCGCTCGCCCGGACGAACCGTGATGGTGACGTCGGTCAGCGCGGCGAGCGCGCCGAACAGCCGCGTCACGCCGCGTAGCTCGAGCGCGGCATTGGCACCGACGGCGGAGAGGCGCTGGGCGACGCTATCCATGGCGGTGCCCTCCGCCGGGACGGCTGACGTCGCGGCCTTGATGCTGACGCCAGCGCAGCCACAGGCCAATGACGCCGTCCGAGGACCAGAACACGATGGCGAGGAAGCCGAGGCCGATCAGCAGGCGGAAACGGTTGCCGTCGAGCCCCAGCCTGACCAGGAAGTCGAGCGCGAAGGTGCGCAGCAGCACGAAGATCAGCGCGCCGATGAAGGGGCCGATCGGACGCGTGATGCCGCCGACGACGGCGATGATCAGCACATCGATGCAGGCGCTGACGCTGACCGAGCCGGGCGAGATCTGGCGGTAGTTCCAGACCTGGAGGACGCCAGCGAGTGCGGCCACGAAGGACGCGAAAGCGTAGGCGGCAACGCGATGGGCGTTGACGTTGAAGCCCAGAGCGGCCATGCGTCGCGGATTGTCGCGCACGCCCTGAAGCGCGAGGCCGAAGGGAGCGCGCGAGAGATATTCGACCGCGACGTAGCAGAGCGCAGCGACCGCGAGCACGACATAATAGAAGGGAATGTCGGCGCGCCAGTTGACGCCCCAGAAATGCGGCGTGGCCACGGTGTTGATGCCGGTATGGCCGTTGAAGATCGCCCAGTTCTGGTTGGTGAAGTAGTAGAAGGCAGCTCCAATCGCCAGCGTGATCATGATGGTGTAGATGCCTTCGGTGCGCACCGCGAGTGCGCCGCCGAGCGTGCCGAAGGCGGTCGCCAGCGCCAGCGCCATCGGAACCGCGAGCCACCACGGCCAGCCCAGGCTGATATTGGCGTTGCCACTGACGCCGAACACGGCGATCATGTAGGCCGAGAAGCCCGCAATGGTGAGCTGCATCAGGCTGACCATGCCGCCGTAGCCCGCAAGGAACATCAGGCTCAGCGCCATGATGCCGAGGATCAGCGTGGTCGCGAAGATCTCGATCAGGAAGAAGCCGTTGGCAATCAGCGGCATGATCACGAGAACGGCTGCGACGATCCAGGCGGCGGGGTTGTTGATCTCCGGCCATGTACGCGCGGGGCGCTGTGTTCCGGCAGCGGGGCGAACGGCGATGGGGGCGTCGTGTGCGAGCGACATCTCAGCGCCTCGCCAATAGGCCCTGCGGCCGGATCGTCAGCACCAGCACCATGATCAGGAAGGTCACGACGATGGCGTAGGTCGGGATGTAGACCGAGCCGAGCTGCTCGGCGAGGCCGATGATCAGCGCGCCGAGCGCCGCACCGGGGATCGAGCCCATGCCGCCCACGATCACGACCACGAGGGAGGCGAGCAGGAAGCGGATGTCCTCGCCCGGCGACAAGGACTGGAAGGTGCCGCCGACGACGCCGGCGATGCCCGCAAGGCCCGCGCCGAAGGCGAACACCAGCACGAAGACGAGCTGGATGCGCACGCCGGTTGCGGCCAGGATGTCGCGATCATCGACGCCGGCGCGGATGATCATGCCGATCCGCGTGCGGTTGAGCGCGAGCCACATCGCGATGCCGATCACGACGGACGCCGCGAGGATCACGAGCCGCACCAGCGGATATCTGAGGTAGACCGGCTCGCCCGAGGATTTCACCGCCGTGATCAGCGGCAGATCGATGGGCCCGATCAACCAGCTCGGGGTCTGGATCTGGTAGAAATCGCCGCCGCAGGCCCAGAGCATGAGGTCGGCAAACACGATCGACAGCCCGATCGTCACCATGGTCTGTCTGAGGTCCTGGCCTTCCATGCGCCGGAACACGATCACCTGGAGCAGCACGCCGACCAGGGCAGTCAGGATAAAGGCCACGATGAAGCTGAGGATCCAGGAGCCGGTCGATGCGCTGATGGCGTAGCCGACATAGCCGCCGAACAGATAGAGCGAGCCGTGCGCGAGGTTGACGTTGCGCATCAGGCCGAAGATCAGGGTGAAGCCGCTCGCGACGAGGAAGTAGAGGCCACCGAGTGTGATGCCGTTGAAGACGGCGTTGAGGAAGACGCGCTTGCGGCCGATGGCCTCTTCGAGACCTGGCGGCCAGACCGCGAATATCAGCCAGAGCAGGATGGCGATGGCAATGATTGCGATCAGCGCCCAGGCGGGATGGCGTTCGACAAAGCGGCTCATGGGCGCCGTCCGCTTGTCTGGGCGACACGCCGAAGGTTCATTGAATGCAGGTCGGACAGCCCTACAGCGGCTGCAGGCCTTGCCATGGACGTGCGCTCCCATCGGTCGCGATCATCTCGGGATCGCGTTGCCGACATCCTAGCCGGGCGGCGAGGGCGACGTTTGATCGTGAGTATCTTTTCGTGTAGCGGTCAGGCGCGCAAAACCTTGGCCGCGCGACGATAATCGGTCGGGGCCATCCCGACATTGGCGGCAAAGAACCGTGTGAAGCCGCTCTGCGAGGAGAAGCCGAGATCGAAGCCGATGTCGGCGATAGGCGTTTCGCTCGCCACCAGCGCCTCGAGCGCCTGTTCCATGATCAGCGTGTTGAGATAGAGATTTGGCGTGACGCCGGTCTGGACACGGAATAGCCGGTAGAAGTGCGGTCGCGACAGGCCGGATTCCCGCGCGATCGTATCGAGCTCGATCTCGGCACCGGGACTCTCCGACATCATCTTGATGCATTTGCGCACACGGAAATCGGTGACGGAACCGTTTGCGCGCGGATCGCGCGCGATCTCGGCCTGCTGCCAGCTTTCGTCGTAGCAGATATCGATTAGTCTCCTCAGCTCGGAATCGAGACTGGAGAGCGATGGTGCGCCGCACACGAGCGCGGCGGTCCGCCTGATGTGCTTGTCGAGGGCTGGCGTTCGCTTGAACTGAGTGCGGCCGAAACGCATGCGCTCGGTTCCCGAGGCATCGGGCGCAAACCATTCGGCATTGACGTAGAGCACGAAGAAGATGGCGCCGCCGTCGAGATCGGTCGGCAGGAAATTGTGCGGTTCCCAGGGATTGACGGCGACGACGGAAGATTCGGTGAGATCGTAGTGTCCGTCGGACACATCAATGCATGCGGGCATGCCGCCGACATGGAAGATCAGATGACCCTCACGATGGGCGTGGATATTGAAAGGGCGGTTCAACTGATAAACCGTCGCCCGGCCAAACCGGCCGTGGAAGACGGCGAGCGCACGGCTCATGCCTTCCCCTCCCGAATGTTCTTCTTTTCGGCCAGCGTTCAACAACACCGCCGAGATTGCAAGAGCGGAGAGCGCCCGCGTCAGCGAGTCGCTCCCCGGTTGCCTGCCGCCGATATGATGCGTCAATACTTCTTACATTCCGGCACGCTTCGGCTTGGCAGTCCGATCTTCGAGAACACGGCCGGATCATAGCCGAGCGTCTGGTTGACGTTCGGGATCACCTTCACGACCTTGCTGAACAACGCACCCTTTCCGTCGTCGACGACTTCGGTGACGAAGTTGGTGCCGATCGCCTGGCGGTTGGAGTCGAGCTTGATCTTGCCGTTCGGTGCATCGAGCTCGATCTTGGCCAGCGCTTCCCTGAACTTCGCCTGGTTGTTGGAGAGATCGCCGTTGACCTGACGCAGCGCGAGGATCAGCGCCATGGTCGAGTCATAGTAGTTGGTGGCCAGCAGCGAGGGGCTTGGGAAGCGCTTGTTGGGCGGGAAGGCGTCCTGATAGGCTTTCACGAATTTCTGCCAGCCGGGATCCTCCCAGGTGTCGGCCTGGCCGCTCGCCGCGATGGTGCCGATGAGGGCATTCTTGGCGTTGCCCTTTGACGACAGGATGGTCTGGTCGATCATGATGGAACCGCCCATCAGATGCGCCTTGCCGCCCGCCTGCTGATACTGGTTCAGGAAGTTGACGGCGTCGGCGCCGCCAAGGCCGAGATAGATGGCATCGACGTCGTCGGGCAGGGCGGCGATGACGGAGGCAAAGTCCTTGGTGCCGAGCGGCACCCATTGCCGGTTGGTCACCTGTCCACCCATTCCGCAGAATTCGAGCACCAGCCCGAACACCTGGGTGTAGATGAAGGAATAGTCCTCGCCGACGGTCGCAATCTTGCGATACTTCTTCTCGTCATAGGCGTATTTGCCGAGGCCGACCTGCCACTGCGCGCCATCCATGTTGTAGCGGAAGAAGTTCGGGGCAGGATCGACATAGGTGGTTTCCTGCGCGCCCGATGCCGCGTTGATGAATGTCAGCTCGGGATGGGTCTTTGCAAAATTCTTCACTGCAATGCCCTCGTCGCCGGAGAGCGGCGACAGCAGGATTTGCACCTTGTCCTGCTCGATCAGCTTGCGGACCGCGCGCACGGCCGAGTCCGGCGTTGCGTCGGTCGAGGCGACGATGAATTCGAGTTCCTTGTCGCCGATCTTCTTGCCCAGCACATTGAGCGCGGTCTGGTGGCCGCGCATGCCGTCCTCGCCAAGCACGGTGTAGGTGCCTTCGAGGGTTGCAGTCACGCCTACCTTGATTTTTTCCTGGGCGATCGCCGCGCCTGAAAGAAACAGGCTGCTCAGCGCGAGCAGTCCAACACTGCATTTCGACATTGTGCTCCTCCCTGTGTCGTCGATTTGTTGCCGAGCCGAACCGGCGCGACGCCCGTGGCCCTCGAGCGGCCCGCGGCTTTCCAGGGAAGCTAGCCGAAGTCGAATGCGGTGCAGGCATCGGTGCCCCGTTCGGCTTGACTGGCAGTCTCATTTTTGAATGTTGCGGCGCAAATGGTTTCGCGGTGCAACAGGCGGCCGCGCAGTTGTTGAGTTGCCCTTCGTGCCAGTTTCTGCCGTGAGGTAGCGGCTCCAACCGGACCCTAAAGCATCGGCTCGAACTGGCAGTGCACGAGCATCTCGGAGACCGACGCGTTGTTCGGCAGCATGAGTGCGGTTTCTACCAGGCGGGCGATGTCGCCCGGCTGGCTCCTGTGCCTCCGAAAGCAGCGGCTTGATTGCGGACCAGTAAGGGTGCCTTGCGGGGACGGCCCGATTTCGTCAGAGACCATCGTCGCTGATGGAGAAGTTCGCTTGTGCTTGGAGGTGTGTCCCAACGCCCAAGATGCTCTGGAGCGAGCATCTCGGCGTTGTAAGAGTACGACACGTTTCATCGCCTTTATCTTCGACGAAGACGCGCGACGCGCTCCGGTTAGTCCGGACCGATGGATGTTGAGCGGCAGGGCTAGCTGCAGCTCAGCGGTAACGGCTGGTCAGAATGCAGCGCGTACCAATCATAGCAATCCGGATAGGCGCCGTAGAATCCATAGCCGCGCCGGTAGCGGCCGTAGCTGTGAAACGCGTGCTGGCGAAGGCCACCGGCATGACCACCGAAGCCGAGGTGCTCGCCGCCGAACCGGGCGCCGCCGGCAAAACCTCCCTCATGGCCCATGCCGCCGAAATGCGCGCCGCCGCCAAAGCCAGCATGTCCGCCGCCGAAGCCGCCACTGCCAAAGCCGCCGTGGCCGCCGCCACCACCGCCGCCATGCGCATTGGCCGCGCCGACGGCGAGCGTCGAGGCAAGTGCTGCTGTCGCCAGAATCATGATTATGCGTTTCATGAGAAACTCCTCTCGTGTTGGGCTGCCCGGTCATGCCGCGCGCGAGAGGCTGCGGATGACCCGATCAGTGATGAAAGAGAGGTAGGCACAGTGCGCGGCAATCCAACTGAATTCGGCGTCAGATATCAGGCGCGCCGCTCGCGAAGGTGATCCCGCCGCGCATGGCCGCGACGCGTGCGGGAGAGCGGGCTGAACAGAGCAGCCCGCTCCCCGTCATGTGCAGCGCCCGGCGGCGTGATCCGGCCGGCCGCGTTGGTGCGATCAGAAGCTGCCGGTGCCCGGCTCGCACGGCACGTTGTTGCCAGTCCATGGCGCGGTAGCAAAGGCGCCGACGCGTGGTGCCGGAATGCACACGCGTTCGCCCGGATAATAGAACGGCGCGTTCGTCGCGACCGTATCGGCTTCCACCGCGGGCTGCTGCACGACGCGATGGTGCTCGCGCGCCATGACGGGGCCGCCGAGCATGGCGGCTGCGATCAATCCCATCGACAACAGTTTGGACGTGGTCATTCGCTCTCTCCATTGATGACATCAGGCCGAACCAAGCCGGTTCGTCATCGAGGTGTGAACGATCGGTCGCGATTCAAACGCACGATTTGCTCACCGCAGTTCAACCGCCTGTGAGCCGATGCGGCGTCGCAACCACGATCGTGCGAATGCATAACATCCGTGGCCCCCGAAACTACAGCACGTGCGTTGACGGCATATGTTCGATCCAGAACAGCTCGCAGCGGAGCCCGGCAGATGATCACGACATTGGCAGGACGGATCGCCCTTGCATCGGCGCTGCTGGTGAGGCGGGCCGTCCGCAACATGAACTGGAATTCAATGGCATCGTCCGCGCAGCAAGCCTATCTCGTACCACAGCGAGTGGCCGGCATCAGGCGGCGTCAAAGCCACGGGTTCGGACGCCGAACATGACACCGCGCGCCGCTGAACCCGCGCTTCCTCACCGCGCACCAAGACGCCGCGCGGAACGTGGAGCGAAGATCATGAATCGGATTCTCCTGATCGAGGACGACACCGAGACCGCAGAGGCGATCGTCGCCGAACTCGCCGATCGCGGATTCGAGGTGCAGTGGGCCGGCGACGGCGTGGACGGTCTCGACCGGGCGCGCGCGTCGAGTCCCGATGCCATGATCGTCGATCGCATGCTGCCGGGAATGGACGGGCTGACCGTCATCGAGACGCTACGCAAGGATCAGGTCAGGACGCCCGTGCTAGTGCTGAGTGCGCTCGGCGCCGTGGATGACCGGGTGCGCGGGTTGCGCATGGGCGGGGATGATTATCTCACAAAGCCGTTCGCGCTAGCCGAGCTGGTCGCGCGGATCGAGGCGTTACTGCGGCGGCCGATCGATAGCCGTGAAACCATCTTGCATGTCGGGCCGCTGGAGCTCGATCTGATCGAGCGGACCGCGCGACGCGGCGGGCGCGCGCTCGACCTGCTGCCGCGCGAATTCCGCCTGCTCGAATACATGATGCGCCGGAACGATCAGCTGTTGACGCGCGCGATGCTGCTCGAGGAGCTCTGGAACTACAAGTTCGTTCCGGCGACCACCAACCTGATCGACGTGCATATGGGCCGGCTTCGTCACAAGGTGGACGGTCCTGGAGAGCCGCAGCTGATCCACAACGTCCGAGGCTCCGGCTTCGTCCTGCGCTCGCGGCAATAGGGGCGGGCGATGCACCAGATCCAGTTGATCCGCTCCAGCACGTTCCTTTGGGCCCTGGCCGTGGCGGCCGCCTTCGCGCTGTTCGTGGTTGCCTTGTTCGGGTTCATCTACTGGAAGCTCGATGGTTATCTGGTCGCGCGATCCGATCGCATGATCACCACGCAGATCGAGTTCATCGCCGACTTGCCCCCGGCCCGCCGCATCAGCGCCATCGCGGATCATCTCGCGCAGGATTCCAGGGGCGTGCAGTATGCGGGACTGTTCGACGCCGCCGGCACCCGCCTTGCCGGCAACATCGACCGCGTGCCGCGCGAGCTCGGGCTTGGCGGAGCGGTGCAGGGCGTGCGGCTCGATCTGTTGGAAAAGCCGGCGGCCCATGGTCCCGTCGTCAGGGCAGTCGGAAGGCGTCTCGATGGCGGCGATGTCCTGGTGATGGGACGGAACGTCGATGAGACGCGCGAGATTTCGAGCGTGGTGGGCCAGGCCCTGGCCCTGGGCTTGCTGCCGGCCTTCAGCCTCTGCCTGCTCGCCGGTGCCTGGCTGAGCTTGCGTGCCCAGAGACGCGTAGAGGAGGTCAACCAGCGGGTCCAGCGCATCGTGGCCGGCGAGCTGCGCGAACGGCTTCCGGAGGGCGGGACGGACGACCCGTTTGCGCGGTTGGCCAGGATCGTCAACGGCATGCTCGACGAGATGGAGATGATGATCAATGCGCTCGCCGGCGTCGGCAACGATATCGCTCATGATCTCAGGACCCCGCTCACGCGCGTCCGCCTTGCGCTGGAGCGCGGGCGAACGCATGCGGCAACGCTGGAGGAGCTGCAGGAGATTACGGACAAGGCCATCGCCGGCATCGACCAGTCGCTAGCGATCGTCACCGCCTTGCTGCGCATGACTGAGATCGAGAACAACCGCCGCATGGCAGGTTTTGGCGACGTTGCGCTCGACGAGATCCTGCGGGAAGTGTGCGACGTCTACGAGCCGATCGCTGAGGACAGGCATGTCGGGCTTGCTGTCGTCACCGAGCGCAATGTGCTGGTGTGGGGTGACCGGGATCTGCTGTTCGAGGCGGTCGCCAATCTCGTCGATAATGCCATCAAGTTCACGCCGTCAGGCGGACGGGTGGAGCTAGCCCTGGAAGCGGAGGACGACACCGCGCTGGTGCGCGTAAGCGATACCGGTCCTGGCATCAGCGAGCAGGAGCGCGAGGCGGTGCTGCGGCGGTTCTACCGCTCCGACAAGATGCGCAACACCCCGGGCGTCGGGCTCGGATTGAGCCTGGTTGCCGCGATCGTCAAGCTGCATGGCTTCCGGCTGATCATTGGCCCCGCTCCCGGTGGGCGGATCGAGATCCTGGCCTGGACCGGGAGGGCGGGCAGACCCATCACGCGCCGATCGCGGACATTGCTGCACGCAGACGCGAGCCAGATGGGATGAACCGAATGATGCGCGATGCTTTCGAGCTTAATCAGCCGGCCTGGAATATAGGAGTGACAAATGCAGACTAGCCATCAAGTCGTGAGGCGCGTTCCTGTTGCCGTGCCGGCCGCAGCGGTGTCGACGCCGTTCCTCAGCGCCTATTCCGCGGCGATCAGGCGCTTCGACCTGCTTGAGCCGGGTCAGGAGCAGCAGCTGGCGCGTCGCTGGCAGGAAACGCGGGACCGGCGCGCCGCGGATGAGCTCGTCACCAGCCATCTTCGGCTCGCCGCCAAGTTGGCGCGGGGTTACAGGGGATACGGCCTGCCACTGGTCGATCTGATCGCAGAAGCAAATCTCGGCCTCGTGATCGCAGCGTCGCGCTTCGAACCCGGCCGCGGCGCGCGATTCTCGAGCTATGCGATCTGGTGGATCAAGGCCACCATTCACGAATACATCCTGCGGTCCTGGTCCCTGGTCAAGATCGGGACGACGGCTGCGCAGAGGAAGTTGTTTTTCAAGCTCCGCGGCGAGATCAGGAAAGCCACCGGTAGCGCGATGGCAGGGCTCACGCCCGACGTCGCCGAATTGATCGCCGGGAAGCTCGAGGTGACGGCGCGCGAGGTGATCGAGATGGACGCGCGACTCAATGGTGACATGTCGCTGAACGCGCGCGTTGGTGATGAGGACAGTGGAACCGAGCTGGAATCCCTGCTGGTCGATGGGGCGGTCGACGCAGAGACGATGCTTGCCGATCACGAGCAGACGGATCAGCGCAGCAAGGCCCTGCGTGTTGCGCTGGATGGGCTCGCGGCGCGGGATCGTCGTGTCTTCGAAGCGAGGCGGCTGACGGAATGCCCCGTTACGCTCGATCAGCTCGCCAGCGAGCTGTCCATATCCAGTGAGCGGGTTCGCCAGATCGAGATCCGCACCTTCGCCAAGGTCAAGCGGGCCGTCATGCTCGCCGCGCAGGATGCGCCACGCGCCATCGCGCGCAGCGACTGAATTCGTTTTCATTTGAACGGAGGCCCGACCGTCCTCACCTGCTCGACGATCTCGCGCAATCTTGCTCCAGGCAGACCACCATGGGAATTGTTCGCTTCGCGCTGCGGCTTCCGCACACATTCTATGTACTTGCGGCGCTGATCCTGTTCCTCGGCGGGATCGCGATCCGCTGGATGCCGACAGACATTTTTCCGGAGATCCAGATCCCCGTCGTCACGGTCATCTGGAGCTATACCGGCCTCTCGACGCCTGAGATGGAGCAGCGCGTCAGCACCTACAGTCAATATTCGATCAGCGCCAATGTCAGCGGCATCAAGAATATCGAGGCGCAGACCCTCAACGGCCTGTCGGTCCAGAAGATCTACTTCCAGCCGGACGTCAATCTCGATCTCGCAATCTCGCAGATCGTTTCGGCGACCAATGCCATCCGCGCACTGATGCCGCCGGGCATCCAGCCGCCGATCATCGTGCAGTTCAATGCCTCGAGCGTGCCGGTGCTCCAGCTCAGCCTCGAATCGAACAGCCTGAATGAGCAGCAGCTCTACGATTTCGGCATCTACCGGGTCCGCCAGCAACTGGCTCCCGTTCCGGGCGTGACCTTGCCCACGCCTGCCGGGGGCAAATACCGTCAGATCATGGTCGACATCGATCCGAACAAGCTGCTGTCGCGCGGACTGACGCCGCTCGACATCGTCAACGCGGTGAACACCCAGAACCTGACGTTGCCGACCGGCACGACCAAGATCGGCGACACCCAATACACCGTTCGCACCAACGCGACGCCGGCGACGATCCAGGATCTCAACATGATCCCGGTCAAGTTCGCGAACGGGGCCACGATCTTCCTGAAGGACGTCGCCCAGGTCCGCGATGGCGCCCAGGTCCAGCAGAACATCGTGCGCGAGGACGGCCATCGCGCCGTCCTGCTCAGCGTCATCAAGAACGGCAATGCTTCCACGCTCGCTGTCGTCAACGGCGTGAAAGCGGCCCTGACTTCGATCCGCGCGTCGGCGCCGGCGGGGCTGAAGATCAACGAGCTGTTCGACCAGTCGATCTTCGTCACTCATTCGGTCGATGGCGTGCTGCGCGAAGGTGCGATCGCGGCCGGCCTGACGGCACTGATGATCCTGGTGTTCCTGGGATCGTGGCGATCGACGCTGGTCGTCCTGATCTCGATCCCGCTGGCGATGCTGTCCTCGCTGATCGTCCTGTATTTCCTCGGCGAGACCCTCAACACGATGACGCTCGGCGGCCTTGCCCTCGCCGTCGGTATCCTCGTCGACGATTCGACCGTGACGATCGAGAATACGCACCGGCTCTGGACCGAGGAAGGCATGCCACTGCCGGACGCGACCCTGCACGGGGCCGCCGAGATCGCGGTGCCGACGCTGGTCTCGACACTCGCGATCAGTTGCGTGTTCACCTCGGTCGTGTTCCTCGAGGGCCCGGCCAAATATTTGTTCACGCCGCTCGGCCTCGCCGTGGTGTTCGCGATGCTGGCGTCATACGGGCTGTCGCGGACGCTGACGCCAATCACCATCGGCCTGCTGCTGAAGGGCGAGCGGCGTCATGGCGAGGGTGAGCGTCCGACAAACATCTTCGCGCGCGCCTCCGCGACCTTCGAGCGCGCCTTCGAGCGCCTGCGTGATGGCTATTCGGATCTACTGCTGAAATTGCTGCGGCATCGCGCGATCATACCCGTCGTCGCCGCGCTGGTGCTGGCGCTCGGAGCCACCATGTTCGCCTATGTCGGACGGGACTTCTATCCCCTGATCGACGGCGGCCAGATTCAGCTCCATGTTCGCGCCCCCGCTGGCACGCGGATCGAGCGTACGGAGGCGATTTTCCAGGCGGTCGAGGACAAGATCCGCGACGTCATTCCAGAGCGCGACCGGGCGTTGATCGTCGACAATATCGGCCTGCCGGCGCGTCCCTATAACCTCGCTTTCACGGACGGCTCGACGATCGGCGTGAACGACGGCACCATCCTCGTGTCGTTGAAGGAAGGGCATAAGCCAACCGCGGATTACATCAGGAAGCTGCGGCAGGTGCTGCCGACGGCATTCCCGGAGGACACCTTCTATTTCCAGGCGGCCGATATCGTCACGCAGATCCTGAACTTCGGTCTTCCGGCGCAGATCGATGTCCGCACGGTCGGTTACGGCAACAACAATCTCGCCGTCGCCAAGGAGCTGCAGAAGAGTCTCGCGGCGATCCCCGGTGTGGTCGATGCGCATCTGCAGCAGGAGGTCGATGCTCCCGCATTCTATGCCGACATCGATCGCACGCGTGCCGCGCAGCTGGGCCTCAATGCCAGCACGGTGGCGACCAACATCAATGTCAGCCTCTCATCGTCCGCGCAGGTCTCGCCGAATTTCTGGACTGATCCGACGTCAGGCATTCCCTATTACCTCGCTGTGCAGACGCCCGAATACAGGGCCAACTCGCTGAATGCCCTGGGCAACACGCCGGTGTCGGCCTCGCTCGCGGCAAGCGGGCAGACGGTGCCCGGCCTGCTCAGCAATGTCGCGACCTTCAAGCGGGACACCGTTCCGACCAATTCGAACCAGGCCAATGTGCAACCGGTGTACGACGTCTATGCGAGCGTGCAGGGCCGTGATCTCGGCAGCGTCGCGGCCGACATCGAGAAGGTGACGTCCAAGCTGCAGAAGCAGCTCCAGCCGGGCAATTCGATTCAGGTTCTCGGACAGATCCAGAGCATGCATCAGTCGTTCCGCGATCTCGGGCTTGGACTGCTGTTCGCGGCCATCCTCGTCTACCTGCTGATGGTCGTGAACTACCAGAACTTTGGCGATCCCTTCGTCGTCATCCTGGCGCTGCCGGCGACATTCTGCGGCATCGTGACGATGCTGTTCATCACCGGGACGACGCTGAACGTGCCATCGCTGATGGGGGCCATCATGGCGATCGGCGTTGCCTCCGCAAATTCCATCCTGCTCGTGACCTTCGCGCGCGACGAGCAATTGAAGGGACACTCGGCATTCCAGGCGGCGCTGAGCGCGGGCCGGACGAGGATCAGGCCGGTGCTGATGACCGCGGCGGCGATGATCGTGGGCATGGTCCCGATGGCGATCGGTGGGCCCGGCGAGGAGCAGAATGCGGCGCTGGCGCGGGCGGTCATCGGCGGCCTGCTGTTCGCAACCCCGACCACCCTGCTGATCGTGCCTTATCTCTTCGCCATGCTGCGCAAGGGTAATGACGGCAAGCCTCGCCACGGCGTATTCGAGGAGCGACCGGAATGAGTGATGTTCGTGCAAGGAGCAATGACGACGAGGCAAGTGACCGCCCCGGGGCAGAAAGCCTCCGGGTCGTGGAGCTGCCGGGCAAGGGTGCACGATCCGGACGCCGTTACGGCGGTGCGCTGCTCGGAGGAGGTGTACTTGTGCTGCTTGTGGGCGCTCTCGGCGTTGGCGGGTGGCGGCACTATGAGGCCGCGCATGACGTCGCCGCAGTGGCAGAGCGGGCTCGAACCTACATTCCGGAGGTTCGTGTGGCGACGGTCAAGCCCAGCGGCGACCTCATGAAGGTGAGCCTGCCGGCGACGACGACCGCGTTCGAAGCGGCCAACATCTTCGCGCGGACCAGCGGCTATATCGAGAAGCGCTACGTCGATATCGGCGATCGGGTCAAGAAGGGCGATCTCCTCGTGGAAATCACTGCGCCAGAGCTGGATCAGCAGATCGCGCAGGCGCAGGCGACGCTGGCGCAGGACCAGGCCGCGCTTCAGCAGGCGCAGGCAAGCCGGGAGCTCGCCGACGTCACCAATTCGCGCGACAGCAATCTCGTCAAGCAGGGCTGGTTGACGGCACAACAGGGCGACAACGATCGTCTCACCCTGCGCGCGCAGCAGGGCGCTGTGGGTGTCGCCCAGTCGAACATCGCTGCGCAGGAAGCGCAGATCCGCGTCCTCGAGCAGGAAAAGTCTTATCAGCGTGTGGTGGCGCCGTTCGACGGCGTGATCACGCAGCGCAACGTGGACAATGGCAGCCTGGTGCAGGCCGGGTCGACCTTCATGTTCACGCTGATGCATTCCAACGTGATCCGAACCCAGGTGTTTGTGCCTCAGGACGAGGCGTTTGGCGTTGCTCCGGGCGTCGATGCGGACATCCGCGTCCCCGAGATTCCAGGTCGGACATTTGCGGGCGAGGTTACGCGGATCGCAACCGCGCTGCAGCCGGGGAGCCGGACGCTGCTGACCGAGATCGACGTCCCCAATCCCGACGGCCTGCTCAGTCCGGGCATCTATTGCACGGTCGAACTATCGATCCCGCGCAGGACGGCATCGATGACGGTCCCGTCCGACGCGCTCGTGTTCGATCAGAACGGCCTCCACGTCGTGGTCGTGCGGAATGGCACGGTTCATTTTCAGCAGGTCTCGATCTCTCGGGATTTCGGCACCACCGTGGAGGTGCGCGACGGCGTGCAGCCCGGCGACCAGGTCGTGCTCAATCCTGCGGTCAATCTGGCGGAAGGTAGCAAGGTCACCGTTCGCAAGACCGAAGCGAGCTAGGAACGCGAAAGATGATGCGGATCGCATTCGCAATGGTGATGGCTCTGCTGCTGGGCGGCTCTCCTGGTCAGGCACAGGTCGCAACGACCGGCAGTACGGCAATGGATCTGCCGACGGTGCCGGGCGCGATCGTGATCTCGCCGCTCAACAGTCCCGGGCCGTTTTCCGCAACGACGGTGTCAGGTGCCCCGGATACGACCCTGGCGCCTGTCCCGCTCGCCTCGGATCCGACGACACCGGGGACGGTGGTGGTCTGCGCTCCGCCGTCGTCATCGCCGACGCCGGTGCCGGCGACTCCGACCGTATCGTCCACGGGTCTTTCGACATCAGGCATCGCCGCTCCGATCCTGCCGGTCACAGGACAGAACAGCGGATCCATCGGGACGATCTCCACGGCAGCGCCGGCGGGAACAGGGGCGACGGTGGCATGCAGTTCGACGCCGGGAGGGCAGGTCACGGGCGCTACGTCTCTGCCGTTGTCGATTCCACAAGTAGCCGCAAGCCCCGCGCCGGGTACGATTCAGGCGGATGCCAGTGGTGCCGGCGGCACGGGCATAGACCCGAACGCTGCCGTGGTGCCGAGCCCGAACAGCTCGGCTTGCATGGAAGGCGTCTCGATGACTCTCGCTTCGCCTGCGACGGTGTTGCCGGCGAACGCCTCAGGCGCGGCACCAACGCCGGGCGTGTCGCCGATCCTGCCGCCGGGATGCTGAGGTGGATGGTGGATCGAACCCTAAAGCATGATCCGGAAAAGTGCGAAGCGGTTTTCCGAAAAGATCATGCGTAAACAACAATCCAAAGCGCGATGACGATTCATCCAAATCTCATCGCGATTTAGTGGCAGGTGCAGGACGCAGGACCGTCGCCGTCGCGTGTCGAGATGCCCGGTATTTCAGCCAGAGCGCGGGCAAAGGCGAGCGCGGGAAGATCGATCTCCTGGTCGAACAGGGCGCTGACCGGACCGACGAGATCAAGGGCCGTCTGCTGGCGGTTCGACTTCGCCATGATCCCTGCCCACGCTGCCGCAACCTTCAGCTCGTAGAAGCGGCATTGCTGGTCTCGGGCCACGGATAGTCCCTCGGCGAACAGCACTTCGGCTCGAGAGAGATTGGACGGGCCATTGGCCAGCAGAATCTCAGCCTTGATCCTCAGCAGATCGGCAAGGCACCATAATTGCCACCCCTGCCGCGATATGGTCAGAGCCTCTTCCACCGCGGCCAGCGCCTGCGCAGCCTCGCCGCTTGCGAGCAGGCCTTCGGCGAGCGATCCGAGAAATTTCGGATTGCGCATCAGCCATCCGTTCTCGGTCCGAGCTCTCAGGCCGCTGCGCAGCAGCGCAATTCCGTCGTCGTGCTTGCCTTGCAGGATGAGCAATTGCCCTTTCAGGCAGCACGTCCAGCTGGTCCAGAACGCAACTCCCTCGCGTGTGACGAGCTCGCGAAGAGAGGATATCGCCTGATCGGCGGCGGCAAGATCATGCGTCATCAGCGCGATCGGGCAGACGGCATTCCGCAAGGCGTAGGCGATCGCAAGCTTGTCCTTCTCGCGCTCGGCCTCCTGGAGGCAGTCGGCGGCAAGGGAGCTGCTCTGGACGATCTTTCCCTGCAACAGCAGCACACGGGCCAGCATCGCCTTGGCGAGGACGCTCTGGTTCAGCAGAAACCACATCTGGTTCGCGCCGCCGTCCAATCCATGAGCCGCACGGTCCAGCGACAAGGTCAGTTCGCGCCGTGCATCCTCCTGCGCGCCGAAGAAATGGGTCGCAGCGCCGATCAGGCGACGGCCCACCGTTTCGTTGGCGGGATTTCCGGTGCGCAGCGCGATCTCGAGGTAGCGTTCGCCGACCTCCTTGGCCTCAGCGTATTGGCCCGAGTTCAGGTTGTAGCTCCACAACGTCCAGACCGCCTTGAGCTGAAGCTCGAGATCGGACAAGTCCTCGGCGAGCGCGAGACCGATGCTCAGCGCCGCCTTCATTCGATCCGCGGACCCCGTCGTGTTGAGGAGCGCGAATCCCAGCGCGACATAGAGCTGCGCTTTGAGTTTTGGAACGCAGGTGAACTCGGGGCCGAAATGCGCAAGCGCATGCTCGATCCGCGTCGAGCATTCCACGAAGGACAGCAACTGCATCCAGACTGAAACGAAGCCGGCCGTCAGCTCGATGCCAAGTGCGGTATCGCCAGCGGGCGAGAACGCCCAATCGAGCGCCGCATGCACGTTTCCGATCTCCTGCGCGAAACGGGAGATGTCGTCGGGAGCGGGAGAGCTACCGCCGAGTGGGGCAATGATCTGCCTGAGGAAGTCGGCCTGCCATCTGGTGGCCTGCTCGACGAGACCTGCGTCTGCCAGCTTCTCCAGCGCATACGCACGGGTACTCTCCAGGAGGCGCCATCGTCCCTGAAATGAGGGGTCCAGCGAGACAAGCGATTTTCCAACCAGATTGAACAGGCTTTCGATGACATCCGACCGCGACAAGGAGTCGTCCATCATCGCGATAGCCGCATCGAGCGTGAAGCCGGCCGGAAACACTGCGAGCCGGCAAAGCAGGTTCTGTTCTGCTGGCGGCAAGAGGTCGTAGCTCCAGTCCAATGTCGCCCGCAGGGTTTGGTGTCGGGGCAACTGGTCCCGGCGGCCGCCATTCAGGAGCTCGAAGCGCTTGTCCAGGCGGAGCAGCACGGTGTCCACCCCGAGATTGGCGGCCCGGGCTGCGGCAAATTCCAATGCGAGCGGAATGCCGTCGAGGCGGCGGCAGATGGCGGCAATCTTCTGAAGCTCGGCTGCGCCCGCAACGAAGCTTGTGCGCAACGCTCGCGTTCGCGCGACGAACAGCTGCACTGCGCTTTCCCTGAGCAGCAGATCGGGGGCGCGCATATCGGGACCAGGGACCGACAGCGGCGGAATAGCCGCAACGTATTCGCCGTCGATACGGAGACCTTCGCGGCTGGTCGCAAGAAGGGTGACGTTTGGACAATAGCGAAGCACGGCGCTCGCGATCTGCGCTGCCACTTCGATCACATGCTCGCAATTGTCCAGCACAAGAAGCAGACGACGGGTGCCAACGGCTTGCGCAATGCTTGCGGCTGAAACTTCTTTGTCATTCGAGGCGAGCTTGAGTGCGCGGGCGGTCGCAGATGCGGCGCCTGCCGCATCTTGCAGGGTCGCGAGCTCGACCAGCGCCACGGAATCGTTGAACGAGGACGCGATGCGGCGCGCGAGCTCAATGGCCAGCTTTGTCTTTCCGATGCCGCCTGGCCGACGAGAGTCACGGCCCGATATGCGGACGACACATCGGCCAATTCGTTCAGACAATCCTCGCGACCGATGAGAGGCGCGCGGATGCTCGGCAGATTGCTGGAAAAGGGCGCATCGGCCGGCACCGTGAGAGGTGCGGCTGCTGGGTGATCCAGATGCCCGCTGCGCCAAGTCCCGCCGAGGGTATATCCACGGCCCGAAACGGTCTTGAGCATTGCGATCCTCGCGGAGCGCCTTGCGCACGGCCGAAATATGAACCTGGAGCGTATTGTCTTCGACGGTCAGTCCGGACCAGACGCTTCGGATCAAATCGTCCTTGGTGACCAGGAGACCCGCCGAGCCGACCATCTCTTCGTTGGCAGTCGATCAGCCAATGTCCAAGAGAGTAGATGCGATCAACCGGCGATGGCGTAGAGGGTCCGTGCATCAACTTTGCTGCCGTGATCCGGAGGAAAACGAGTCCGCCCTTGAGATCGCCGATCCTTGGCAAAAATTGCTTCCGAGAGACGTATAGCGGTCGCAAGAACGGCGGCCCGATCCGAGCCGCCGTCCTTCCTTCCGCTGAGAGGTCAAAATCCAGAATGTTGAGGCGATCAACTTCCAGTCGGCATCAACCGGACTTGCTCCGGTTCGCGAGCTCAATAGCCCGACGTGGGCTCGCAGGGCGGCCGGCGCCAGGGAGCGGTTGCGTATGCGCCGACGTCGGGAGCGCGGGCGCAGCCGCGCTTGGAAGAGACCGGAACGCGCTGGGCCGACGCATATGCTTCGACATTGGTACGCTTCGCGTTGCCTTCGCGAGCCATCGCGGGGGAGGCAATCATGGCTGCGATCACGAATCCGGCCGACAAGAGCTTCAGTGTGGTCATTGAACATCTCCTTGAGAAAGCGACGCCGGGAACGCCTCGGCCCGCCCACGGGACATGTGCATGCTCGTGCCGAGTCCGCAGTGTTGATCGAACGAACATTTTCGTCTTTGCACGAAGTCGTCGCGGTGCGTTGACTGCAACATTGTTTTCGGAATCGATGTGATCGACCTTGCTTCGAAGCCCACGGGGGTACGCCGCATGGTGCGGGCGGGCTCGCCGATTGCGTTTGCGATGTTCGTCATCGCCGCTCGTGGCGGCTGTTCAGGCGGCCTGCGGCGAATACGGGTGCGGCACCACCCGGCCGCTCGAGGCCCATTCGCCCGGCGGGTGTCAGCGCGCCGCCATTCAGCACGTCGCGATCTGGGTACATCGATGCAAAGGCTGCCGGCTCCTGATCTGCGAAGGACCAGGCTGCGGATGCGGACGAAATCGTTGCCGTTGAGATGAGCGCCGTGGCAATCAGGATCTTGAATGTATTCATAGCGATTCTCCATTGCTTGCTCTGTGCGGAGAGTCGCTTGGCGATGATCGCTGCTCGGCTGGTGGCGTTTCCGAAAGTTGTCTTGAAGACGTATGTAGGTCGGCGGGACGGAAAGTCCCGGCGGATCTGCATCACTCTTGCGGGAAAAGTCTGTCACCGTTGTCAGAATCCTCGCGCGATTGTGCGTGGTCAAACGCGTCCGGTGCCCGTTTGTGGGGAGCAGGTTGTTTGACCATGTGGAGTGTGAGCAATGAGATTATTTTCCGTTATTTGCGTCGTCGCCTGCGTTGCGCTCTCGGGCGCTGCGTCTGCCCGCGGCGGCATGGGATCGCATATGTCGATGGAGAGCGGCGGCGCGCTCGGTACGAGTGCCGCTGCGCCCGGAACGAACTCGCTGGGTACTGCGCTGCCGGGATCGGACAGAGGTGGCCACGCGATGAAGGGGCCATTGCTCGGTACGGACCCGACCATCGACAAGGATGATGCCCGGCTTGAGAAGATGCTGGAAGGATCAATCTGCCGCGGTTGCTGAAGAGCGCGCATGACGGGATGGGGGCGGACGGCTGTGCCGTCCGGCCACCTGTGTCTTTCGACCGGGATGGTGGTAGGCTGGGTAGAAAATGACTAGTCCGCTTGGGGCTGTCCCAATGATGGCTGAGCCAGGCCAGCGTCCCGTCTACACCTGCGCGGAATGGGAAATTGATCTTGCCAGGCGCGAATTGCGCCTGAGCGGAGAACTCGTTCCATTGGGTGGGCGCGCCTTTGAGATTCTTGCGGAATTGGTTCAGGCGCAGGGCCAGCTCGTCACCAAGAACGACCTGACGGAGCGGGTCTGGCGCGGCGTTTTTGTCGAGGAGAGTGCACTTCGCGTGCATATCGCGGCGATCCGAAGGGCTCTCGGTGCTGACCGCGACATGCTGTCAACCACTATTGGCCGCGGCTATCGTTTGCTCGGCTCGTGGGGGATCCGCCATATGGACCCTCCGCTGCAATATGCCGCAACCGAATTGCCGCGGTCAGTCAACATTCCCAGCGCGTCATTCGATCTGATCGGCCGGACCACAGCGATCGCGCATTTGTGGCGGCTTCTGTCGGCCTATCGCGTGGTAAGCCTGATCGGGCCTGGCGGCATCGGAAAGACGGCGCTGGCGCTCGAAGCCGCCAGAACGCCGCCGCCCGGTTTCGAGGCGGACAGACTTTTGGTCGAACTGGCCTCGCTGTCCGATCCCAGGCTCGTCTGCTCGGCCATCGCCAGCGTGCTTGGCACCAAGCTCGAGGGCGAGGAGATTTCGCCTGATTCCATCGCGCGTGCGATCGGCTCTCGGCCATTGCTGCTCATTCTCGACAATTGCGAACATGTCATCGATGCCGTCGCACAGGTGGCCGAGCTGGTGGTCAGCCACTGTGCAGGGACCATCATTGTTGCAACGAGCCGGGAGGCGTTGCGCATCGAGGGAGAGCATGTTTACCGCGTGCCTCCTCTGGGCGTGCCGCCCGAAACATGGCACGAGCCCGCCGGCGCATCCGCGTACAGCGCAGTGGAATTGTTCACGAGCAGAGCGAAGGCGCTGGGGTCGAGCTTTGCGCCCGACGAGGAGAACATCGGCGCCATAGCGGCCATCTGCCGGCGGCTCGATGGCATTCCGCTTGCGATCGAGTTTGCTGCGGCGCGCGCAGTCATGCTCAGCCCGCCGAAGATCGCGGCGCTGCTTGATGACAGGTTCAAGTTTCTGACGACGGGCCGGCGCACGGCGTTGCCGAGGCAGCAAACGCTGCGCGCAACGCTCGACTGGAGCTATGACCTGTTGCCGGACGACGAGGCGTGGCTGCTCCGGCAGCTCGGCATATTCGCCGGCGAATTCCAGCTCGATGCAGTGATCGCGGTTGCCGGCGAGGGGGGCGGCGACGTCACCGGCCAGCTTGCGAGGCTGGTGGCAAAGTCGCTCGTCCTGGCGGACATTCGGGGCGACAGCCCGCACTATCGCCTGCTGGATACGACGCGCGCTTATGCATTGGAGAAGCTGCATGCCGGCGGAGAATATCCCGACGCCGCCCGCCGCCAGGCGAAGTACTATTCGGGGTTCTTCGCCGGTGCCGAAGCCGACAGCGAAGTGAAGCCGCAGGCGGAGTGGCTCGCCATCTATGGCCGCCACATCGACAACGTGCGAACGAGCCTCGATTGGGCCTTCTCGTCCAGTGGAGACTCGCAAGTGGGCGCGGCGTTGACGGCGGCGGCAGTCCCGCTCTGGGTGCAATTGTCGCTCCTCGCCGAATGCCGCGAGCGGTCCGAACTTGCGCTGGCGCGCCTTGATCCGATGGCCGCGAACGCACCGCGGCTTCGCATGCAGCTGTCGGCCGCGCGCGGCTGGTCGCTGATGTACGGTGTCGGAAGGGCCAGGGAGGCCGGTCCCGCCTGGGCGACGACCCTTCAGCTTGCCGAGCAGCTCGGTGACAGGGATTACCTGTTGCGCGCGCTTTGGGGCCTCTGCATCGACCAGTTCAACAACGGCGAATTCCGCAGGGCGCTCGATTTTGCGAATCGTTTTGCGGAAGTCGTGGCCGACTCTAGCAGTCCCGTCGATCGTATGATGGCCGACCGGCTACTTGCGACCACGCTGCATTATCGCGGCGACCAGCGCCTGGCCTATCATCATGTCGGGCGAACCCTGTCTCGCCTATCGGACCTTGCGGCAAAGCCGCAGGTCATCCGTTTCCGGTTCGACCTGCGGGTCTCGGCGCGCTACTTCCAGGCGCGGATCCTGTGGCTGCTCGGCCTCGCGGATCAGGCCTTGAGCGTCGTCGACCATAACGTCGAGGAAGGCCGGACCAGCGGTCACGCTCTCACATTTTGCAGCGTCCTCGGCCAGGGTGCCTGCCCGATCACCTTCCTCGCCGGCGATCTCGACGCGGCCGAACGCTATTGTACGATGCTGCTCGAACACACCGAGCGCCACCCGATCCGCCTGTGGAATGTGTGGGCGCGCGCCTTCAGGGGCATGCTGATATCGCGCCGGGGCGATCTTGCGACCGGATTGCCGCTGCTGCGCAAGGCGCTTGAGCTCGCGGGCGAGGCGCGCTTCCTGCCTCGCTTTCTGCTTCTTCTCGGCGAACTGGCGGCATGTCTCGGAGATGCCGGCGAGGTGTCGCAAGGGCTTGCGACCGCCGACGAGGCGCTCGCGCGATGTGAGGCGAGGGACGAGGGGTGGTATGTCGCCGAGCTCTGGCGCATCAAGGGCGAGTTGCTGCTGCTTCCCGGCGGGCGCCGCTCGCCGGACGGTGCCGGGCAGGCCTTCGACAGGGCGTTCGAGGTGGCGCGGAGCCAGGGTGCATTGTTCTGGGAGCTGAGGACTGCGATCAGTGTGGCACGATTGCGGATGAGTGAGGGGCATCCGGCCGATGCTCGCCATGTGCTCGCTGCCGCTTGCGGCAAGTTCACTGAAGGTTTCGGGATCGCGGATTTCCGCAACGCGCGTGCAATGATGGCGAAGCTGGGATCGTAGGCGATGCCCCGGGGAGCGGCATCCGATTCGACTGATCGGATGCCGGTGCGGCCTCGGCGAGCGCCGCATCCCCCGTGCTCTGGAACGTTCCGCAATTCGCCCATGATGCCGTCATGGCGACTGCCGGCGCCGACGTCTCATTGCAAACGCAGCATGGACCGGCAGCCCGCACGCGTCGTTCGAGACTGCACCCCTCTATCGCTATTGCACGGCCGAGGCGGTCATTTGGCCGCAAACGAGCACGAGTACGGAGGACTCAGCTCGGCAAGCAGGCCCCTTGCCGTCGCGAGGCTGCGCGTCTGGAATCCCTCGGTAAATCGCTGATAGACGGGCGCAAGTATATCGTGCGCCTCCTGGCGGCGACCGACTCGCTGCCACAGTTTTGCAAGCGCGACTGCCACGCGAAGCTCATAGCCCAGCGCCCCCTGATCGCGGGCGACGTCGAGCGCCTGCACGAGGCTTAGCTCCGCTTGCGGAAGATCCGGATGGCTCTTGCGCATCAGCGCTTCCGCTCTGGCGCGCAACATGTCGGGCATGTCCATCATGAAGTTGCAATGCCGGGCCTGGGCGATCGCCTGATCAATGGTGTCCAGGGCTTCGTCGCCGTGACCTGCCACCGCCAAGGCTTCGGCGAGGGGCATGCGAAGCCCCGCGACGGCACCGAAAGACTGGCTCTGCAGCTTCTCGATCGACCCTCTCAGCATGGCGAGCCCGGCATCGGTCTCGTTCCGGGCCAGCAACGTGATACCCTTCATTGCCTCGCCGACCATCTGGAGGATGGCGAGGTTGTGCCTTCGCGCCTCTACGATGAATCTGTCGATATGGTCTTCGCAATCCTCCGTGTCGCCATTCCAGAAGAAGACGCCGAATGCCCATGGCAGCGCTCTACAGAACATAACCGGATGGTTCGCTGCGATGACGTCCGAGATGGCTCGCCGCACCAGTTGCGCCGCCTGGTCGGGATATCCCTGAAGCCAGAGGACGCGCGCAAGGGTGATTTGAGCGCGTTTGGGATATTCAAGAGTGAGGCCGCTAAGGACCTCTCCTTCCAGGCCCGGATGCTGCAATGCCACCTCGACGTACGCGCGGGAGGCAGCGAACTTGCCGAGATATTGGCAGGAGATGCTGAGCAACACGCGCATGCGCGCCACCGCAATGGAATTGTTGCCGGCAAGGGCGACGGCTTCGCCGCGCTTGGCGGTGCCCAATGCCTCATCATATTTGCCGACGAACAATTGCAGCAAATGCAACTGGTCGATCAAACGGATCTGCCCGGGGATGTCGCCGATCCTTTCCGTCAGCTCGAGCGCTCGTTTGAGGTGATTTGCACCCAGTTCATCCAGCTGTCCCGTGAGCATGCGGGCAGCCCCCAGCGCCGTGTAAAGGACGAGGCCCTGCCTGACGCTTTTATCGGTCTCGTCGAGTGCTTCGATGGCGCGGGTGACCCAGAGCTCGCATTCTGCCAGGAGCGAGAGCTTGAAGAACAGCGGTATCGATGCTGCAGCGAGCGACACGCCGGCTCTGCGGTCTCCCTGATCCGAGAAGCACCACGTGAGCGCGGCGCGGACGTTTCCGTATTCCTCGGCAACAGCGGCAAGGTCTCGGCTCGCCTCGCCGCCGACCTTTTCAAGGAGGTCGAGAAAGTAGCAGGCGTGATGTCGCGAGATCGCGGCGGCGTCGCCGCTGGCGGCAAGCTTCTCTTGCGCGTAGGCCCGGGTCGAGTCGGCAAGGCGGTAGCGGGGCGGCTCTGAGCCGGTGTTCAATGCAAGCATCGACTTGGCGACGAGGCCGTCGATGATCGCCAGGATCGCGTCGTCATCCTCTGTGCCCGCGGCAATCGACCGGGCGGCGTCCAGGGTCATGCTGCCGATAAACACCGAGAGCCGGCCGAGGATCACGCGTTCCGGTTCGGACAGAAGATTGTAGCTCCATTCGATGGTTGCGCGCAGCGTCCGGTGCCGGGGCAGTGCGGTGCGTCGTCCCTCCCATAGCAGATTGAGGTGCTGGTCGAGGAGCTGGACCATCGCTCTCGCGCCATATGTGCTCGCATGACCGGCGGTGAGCTCAATGGCAAGCGGGATGCCGTCGAGCCGACGGCAGAGGTTGCCGACGTCAGAGGCGTTCGCATCCGTCAGCGCGAACTCACCGCCGCCAGCAGCCGCACGCTCGACGAAGAGTCTTACGGAAGGGTAGGCGAGGGCGTTCGCGGCCGTCAGAGCGGCCTTCTCCGGCGGGCTCGGCAGCGGCGGGAGACGGTATGTGAACTCGCCTTCGACGCGCAGCAGTTCCCGGCTTGTGGCCAGGATGTGCAGCGCCGGTGCGGCCTGGTAGAGCCGTTCGGCCAGCGCAGCTGCTGCTTCGATGACAGGTTCGCAGCAATCCAGAATGAGTAGCATGCGCCTGTCGCGCAGGAATGTCGCGAGGCTGCTCGTCGGGTCATTCGATCGCGCCTGCAGCCCAAGCGAAGATGCGACGATCGCTGGCACCGGTGCGGCGTTGCCGGTCTCGCCGAGACCGACGAAGTGGACATGACCGGCGAAGTCGGCGAGCAGGGCATGGCCTGCGGAAACCGCGACTGTGGTCTTGCCGATGCCGCCCGGGCCGACGACCGTGACGAAGCGTTGGGTCCTCAGTCGTTCCGAGATGTCCAGGATGGCTTGCTTGCGCCCTACCATCTGCAGGGGATGCGCAGGCAAATTGTGGGCGTAAGCCGGATCGTCGGCCGGTGCAGCTTGCATCTGTTCCGGGCGCGAGACCGCAGCGACGAAGCAGTAGCCCTGACCGGAGACAGTGCTCAGATATCTGGCGCCATCGTTGCCGTCTCCGAGTGCCTTGCGGAGTGTGGCGATATGGACACGCAGGTTGTTTTCCTCGACCTCAGTGCCGGGCCATGTCTTGGCGATCAGATCCGTCTTGCTGACGACATTGCCGGCCTGCCGGACCAGTGCGAGCAGGAGGTCGAATGCGCGCCCTGACAGTTGCAGCGTGGTCCCGTCTCTCTCGATCCGCCTCTGCAAGGGATCGAGCCGAAACGGCCCGAAGACGAAGATCTCCCGGGCGGCTTCGTCTTGGGCGGAGCAGCCAGCAGCGGCGATCATGTTGTTGCTTTGCGAGCGGGGGACCATTTGGGAGATATCAACCCGGCACACGACTCGTCACGTTCTATGACTTGGAAGCACACCAAGACGTGTGAACGTAGTGGCGCGCCAAAGGTAACATCCGGCTGTTCCGGGGTAAAGGATAAGGCCTATCACTTTCGTCTAGGCCCCGAAGGCGCTCCTGAATTTTTCAGGAATAGACCTTCGATTATAGAAAACGACCAGCCTGATCACGACCTGAACGTGCGACGCCACCGTCCGGGGCTCAAGCCGGCATGCTGCTTGAACGCTGCGTTGAGATGGCTCTGGCTCGAGAAGCCGCAGAGCGCGGCCACTTCCGTCAGTGTGAGGTTGGAGCGTTCGAGCAGGGTCTTTGCCTTGCTCACGCGCAGGGCAAGCAGCCATTGATGCGGAGACACGCCGGTCGAATGCCGGAACGCACGCGCGAACTGGGTGACGGACAGGCCGCATTCCCGCGCCAGGTCGGCAAGCGATGCGTTGACGTGCTCGCTCATCATTTCCTTCGCGCGTCGCTCCTGCCACTGGGCAAGGCCGGCGGTGCGCGGATTGGGCAAGCGCGTGGTGCCATAGCGCCCGAGCGCATGCGCACATGCTGCGTTCAACAGCTCGTCGAGCAGCAACCCCGTTGTGGCGTGCGGCGCGCTGAACGAAGCAAGGGCCGCCCGCGCAAGATGCCTCATGACGTGATCGTCGCCGCCGACGCCGGGCTTGTGAACGAGCTCCGACACCGCGCCGTGGCCTTCCTGCTCGGCGAAGGCATTGAGCGTTGTGAGCGGCAGGTAGAAATGCACGACGTGCGACGGGCCGCGGACGAGTGCCCGCGGATCCTGTCTCAGGTCGAAAATATAGGTCTTGCCCGCGTCCCACGTATCGACGTGGACGGGTCGGCCATTGTACCAGCATTCGTGATCGACGATGTCCCTGAGGAAGACCGATGCGAGGAATGCATCGTCATATCCCAGCGAGGTACTCTGCTCGATCGGCTCGTCGAACCGGAGCTCGGTGACGGCAAGAAGCCCGCGGCGCAGAGTCCGGTGGACATGCGTCGGCGGCTCCGGCATCCCAAAACAGTCGGCGAACTCGGCGCCATATCCGCGTGCGCCGCTCCGCCTTGACGCTTCACGTGGGTCGCTCATGCGAGCTCGCAAATGCGTGTTTGAAGAACCGGTCCATCCTATCCGATGAAGGCGGGCTTGAGAATGTCTTCCAGTCCGATCCGGCGCAGCAGTTCCGCGCGGACGCGGTCGGCGACGGCGTCGACGGCCGCGGCTCCGTCGTCATCCGGACCGAAATGAACCCGCAGCGGACGCTGTCCGAACGACATGTCGACGACGTCGGCTATTGCGGTTGCGACGTCTTGGGGAGTTCGATCCTTCGCCGGAAGCTGCGCGAGTGCCGATAGCGCGATCTCACTCACGTCGGCCGTCGGACCATCCGCGTATTCCTCGGCCCTGACGGTGTCGAACGGCCGGCCGGAGCGAATATAGTGGCCGGGTCCAAGTGCGCTTGGGACGACGATTGTCGTCTCGACGCCCCAACGCGCGAGTTCGCCGGCATAGCCGAGCGCCAGCGCATCCAGCGCGGCCTTCGACGAGGCATAAGTCCCCATGAAGGGAACCGAACCTCCACGGGCGCTGCTCGACGAGATCCAAATCAGTAGGCCCTGACCCTGCTTGCGCAGCTGTGGCAATGCGGCCCGGTTGAGCCGTTGCGCGCTCAGCACGTTGGTGTCGTAGAGCTCGGCGAGCTGATCCGGCGTAAAGGCCTCTGCCGGTCCGTAGACCACCTGCCGGGCATTGTGCACGATCACGTCGAGGCGGCTGTTCTCGGCGACGATGGCATCGATGGCCGAGTTCACGGAGGCTTCCGAGGAGATATCGAACGCGATGGTTCGGACGTCCGCGCCATGCCCGCCGGCCTCCTCGACGCCCAGCTCATCGTGACCGTCCGTCTCCCGCATCGAAACGTAGACCGTGTGGCCGGCTTGCGCCAGTTTCCTGCAGGTGCTTCGCCCGATGCTGTTTGCAGCTCCTGTGACGATGATCACTTTGCTCATTCGATTCCCGATCGCATTCCAGCTTCCGCTAAGCCGCCAGCGCCGTCGCGACACGTTCATCGTTCGGCAATCGATCGCTGGCCTTGTGCGAGGAGCATCTGAAATAGGGCTTGAGGCAAGAGGGGTCTTTCGAGCCGGGCGAGTGATTTTCAGATCGCACGAAAAATTTCGAGAAAGCCCGAAACCGGTTCCGGATGAACCGCCGCGGACGGGACAAGCTCGGACGTGCCTTCGCGAAATTGACGGGGGGTTTCAGAAGATTGGGGCGCGGGCGCCGGCTATGAGGCCTGAGCTGCCCCTTGAGACGGGCTCGGTGGGCGGCTTTCGCCTTGCAAGGAGAAGAGATGAATCAGCCAGGCAACCTGCCGCGTTCGGGACTCGGCTCGCTCGTGTTGATTGCGGCCGTCCTCGCAGGCGGTGCTGCCGCGTTCGCATATACTGCGGGCTGGCTCTCGCCCGATCGCCTGACGCCTGAGCGGATGATTGCGGCGCTGACGCCTCCGAGCGGTGCGCCGCTCGGGCACCGGCGAAATCATGCCAAGGGAATTTGCTTCACCGGCGTCTTCGAGGCGAACGGAAACGGCGTGGAACTCTCGCGGGCCAGGGTGTTTGAACGGGGTACTTATCCGGCGCTGGGCCGCTTCAATCTCGGCACAGCCGATCCGAACGCCGTGGATGCAACCGTGCGCGTGCGCGGTTTGGGATTACAGATTGTGGCGGACGGCGAAGAGTGGCGGATGGCGCTGATCAACCCGCCGTTCTTTGCAGTTTCCACGCCGCAGTCGTTTCACGAACTGCTGATTGCATCTGGCAAGAAGGATCCGGACGCGATGAAGACGTTCATCCAGGCCAATCCGGAATTCGCCGCCTTCGCGGCCTGGGCCAAATCGGCGCCCTGGACCGCCAGCTATGCGGAGGAGCCCTACCACGGGCTCAACAGTTTCATCTTCACGGATGCGAAGGGCGGCGGGCACGCGGTGCGATGGTCGCTGCTGCCGTCGGCGGAGGTTGTTCCGATATCGCAAGCCGAGCTGGAAAAGCGTGGTTCGAACTTTCTCGAGCAGGAGATCGTGGAGCGGGTCCGGGCCTCCGGCCCGCAACGCTGGACCATGGTCACGACTGTCGCCGATCCCGGTGATCCGACCGCGGACCCGAGCAAGGCCTGGCCGGAGGGCCGCCGTACGGTGCAGGTCGGAACGCTCGTCGTGCAGCGGATCGAACAGGAGCGGGACGGACCGTGCCGCGACATCAACTTCGATCCGACCGTGCTGCCGCGTGGGATCCGGCTGTCGGACGATCCGTTCCCGGCTGCGCGCTCGTCGGTTTATCGCAAGTCCTACGATCTGCGCGCGGCCGAAGCCAGTGACTATCCGCGAACCGAGGCTGGCAAGCCATGAGCAATGAGCCCCATCGTTTCGCCCCGATCCAGCGGCTTCTGCACTGGCTGATGGCAGCCTGCATCGTCGCCATGCTCTTCATCGGCGTCGGCATGGTGTCCACCGTGGCGCCCAAATATTTGCCGCTCATCCTGATCCACAAGACGCTCGGCGTCACTCTTCTGGTCCTCGTCGTGATCAGGCTGGCCCTGCGGCTCCATTACGGCGCGCCGCCGTTGCCGGACGATCTTCCGCCGGCGATCAAGCTGGGAGCGCGATTGTCGCATCTTGCCCTCTATGGCTTCATGATCATCATGCCGCTGCTGGGCCTCGGCATGCTCTGGGCCGCGGCCTATCCGATCGTCCTGTATGGCGGGATCCAAATTCCAGCGTTGCTGGCACCGAGCGACCGCGTGCACACGCTGCTGTGGGATGCTCATTTTTATCTGGGCTTCGCGTTCTTTGCCCTCGTGCTGCTGCATCTGGCGGCAGCGCTGTTCCACGCATTGATCCGCCGCGACGGCGTCTTCGCGACGATCGCGCTCCTGTCGCTGCGGAACAAGACGACGCCGGCAGAATGAACCTTCGGGGCGCCGGCGAAAGAGCAGCAGAGTTGCGATGAACGCCTCGTGAACTTCGTTGAAAGACCCGCATCGTGCGGACGAGACAATACCGCGGCATCCTCGAAAGATAACCCCGAGCCAGTCTCTGTACGCTTGCCGCCATCCATGACCGGTGGACTGGTCATACGCACAAAGGATCAAGCCATGACGGATGTGTCGAACTCGAAGGCGTCGCTCGGAAGGGCCATTCACGCAATTTCTGGAAAATGGGGCTGGTTCGTTGCATTGGGGATCGGTGAACTGATCCTCGGCGGCATTGCGTCAGCCAATCTGATGGCGGCGAGTCTCGCCTCCGTGCTCGTTATCGGGGCCACCATGGTAGCCGCCGGGATCTTCCAGATCGTGCATGCCTTTACGGTGCACGGCTTGCGCGGCTTCCTGTTCTTGCTGATCGCCGGGATCGTCTATGGTGCCGCCGGCGCCGTCATTCTCTACGATCCGCTGCTGGCTTCGTTTACGCTGTCGCTCGCGGTATGCGCCTTCCTGGTCGTCGCCGGGGTGACGCGGATCTGGGCGGGCTTCCACATGCGGCCGGCCGCGGGCTGGCGCTGGATCGTGGCCGCGGGCGTCGTCACATTCTGCGTCGGCGCAATGCTAGTTGCGGCCTGGCCCGCCATCGGCCTGTGGCTGCTCGGCGCGATGCTGGTGGTCGACCTGATCTTCCAGGGCTGGGGCTTCATTGCATTCGGGCTCGCGCTCAGAAGCCGGGCGTCCCGCCACTCGGCCCAGCCAGCGACGGTGTGAGCCATGATGACAGGTTCGACATTCACGCGGCATCGGGAGATTGCCTGGCGCGGCGGTCAGACACGGTCGACCTCGCGGCTGGTGGCCGAGGAGACGGCCATCGCGCTCACCTATAACGGCTCGACCCATGCCGTGATGATGGGAACGCCGGCCGATCTGGAGGATTTCGGCATCGGATTCAGCCTCACGGAAGCCATCGTCGAACGGCGAAGCGAGATCGGGAGCATCGATCTGATCCCGAACGAGCTCGGCGTCGAGGTGCGGATGTGGCTCGATGGCAACCGCGCGGCGTCCCTGGCCGCCCGTCGCCGCGCCATCAGCGGCCCGGTCGGCTGTGGACTATGCGGCATCGAAAGCCTCGAACAGGCGCGTCGCACGCCGACGCGGGTGGAAGGCCGTGGCATTGCGTTTCATGCGCCAGATCTGCTCAACGCGATGCAGGCGCTGTCGCCCTTGCAGACGTTGAATCAGCACACGCGATCCGTTCACGCGGCGGCGTTCTGGAGCCCCCGCACCGGCATCGGCCTGGTCAGGGAGGACGTCGGCCGCCACAATGCGCTGGACAAGCTTGCAGGTGCGATCATGCGCGACGGCAGCCCGGCCCGTGATGGCGCCGTGCTGCTGACAAGCCGCGTCTCGGTCGAGATGGTGCAGAAGGCGGCGATGATGGGCGTGCCGGTCGTCGTGGCCGTGTCCGCGCCAACCGCGCTCGCCATCCAGACCGCGAAGGAAGCGGGTATCACGCTTGTGGCGATTGCCCGCGATGACGGATATGGCGTGTTCACGCACCCGCGACGCGTTCTGCTGCCCGACGAGGCTGCGCCGCGCGCGGGGTGTTGACCTTGCGGGCCGGCCGGCATGACGATACAGGCCGCATCTCCGGAGCCCGCAGCTGAGCTACGGGCGGCCGCCTGGGCTCCGGAACACTCGCTTCCGGTTGCGGCCCTGCTGACCATGTCGGGCGGCTTTCTCGATGCCTTCACCTGGCTCTCGCTCGGAGGTGTGTTCGCAAGCTCGCAGACCGGCAATGTCGTCTTCTTCGGCATCGACGCCCTTTCGGGGCAATGGCAGCGGGCGGCGCATCATCTGCTTCCGATTGTCGTCTTTCTTCTCGGCGCATGGGTGGCGATCCGCATCCAGGCGCCGCTGCGCTGTCTCGTTGCGCAGATCGCCTGCCTAGCGGCAGTGATGCTGCTGCTTCACCGGATTCCTGATCCGCTCGTCATTCTCGGAATCTCCTTTGGTGTCGCGCTGCAGTCGGCCAGCTTCAGGCGCGTCGAGCGCTGGAGCTATCTCTCGGTCACCGTCACCGGCAACATGCTGCGCGCCATCGATGAGTTCGTGTCGACATCGGATCGCGACGCCTTGCATGGGGGCGGCACCATGCTCGTGCTCTGCCTGATGTTCCTGTGCGGCGCCGCCATCGGCGGCTTTGCCACGACGCGGCTCGGCGCAGCCAGTCTTGCGGTGCCGATCGCATTGTCGGCGTGCGCGCTGCTGCTGTGCCTGCGGAACCGGATCGGCCGCGATCCCGGCTGAGCAGTTTCTCCCGCTGCGCGCCGTCACACCATGCCATTCGGCAAAGGGACGTTCGTTCGCGGAAGCAGGTAGGCGGTGCGCGCCGTATCATTTCCAGCAAGTGCCGGGATGGCACTTCCGGCATCAACTGCCACGAGAGGCAAGGATGAACGACCTCCGCAAAGAGACAGACAGCCTCGGTGAAGTGTCCGTTCCCGCGGACAAGCTCTGGGGCGCGCAGACGCAACGCTCGCTCGAACATTTCAGCATCGGCAAGGACCTCATGCCGCGCGAGATGATCCAGTCCTACGCGATCCTGAAGAAGGCGGCCGCGAACGCCAACTACGCTGGCGGTCGTCTCGATGGCAAGCTTCACAAGCTGATCATCCACGTCTGCGACGAGATTCTCGCGGGTCAGCACCACGACATGTTTCCGCTTCACGTCTGGATGACCGGTAGCGGAACGCAGTTCAACATGAACGTGAATGAGGTGATCTCGAACCGATGCTGCCAGATCGCGGGCACGCCGCTCGGCAGCAAGCTGCCGGTTCATCCGAACGATCACGTCAACATGTCGCAGTCGTCGAATGACAGCTTCCCATCGGCCATGTACATCGCGGCGGCGACGAACGTGACGGAACGCCTGGTCCCGGCTGTCGAGGCCCTGCATGACGCGATCGCGGCAAAGTCGAGCCAGTGGGATGGCATCGTCAAGATTGGCCGGACCCACATGCAGGATGCCACTCCGCTGACGCTCGGGCAGGAGTGGTCCGGTTACGCCGGCATGCTCGCAGACGACCTGACGCGGATCGACGATGCGCTCAAGGGCGTCTTCCGCCTGGCGCTCGGCGGCACCGCCGTCGGCACCGGGATCAACGCGGCGCCGGGTTTCGCGGAGGCCGTCGCGGCCGAGATCGCGCGGTTGACGGGCCTGCCTTTCGTCAGCGCGCCCAACAAGTTTGCCGTGCAGGGCGCGCACGATGCGCTGGTGCAGCTGTCCGGCACGCTGCGCACGCTAGCCGGCTCGCTCTACAAGATCGCGAACGACATCCGCCTGATGTCCTGCGGCCCGCGCGCCGGTTTTGCCGAATTGCTGATCCCCGAGAACGAGCCGGGCTCGTCGATCATGCCGGGCAAGGTCAACCCGACGCAGGCGGAGGCGCTGGCGATGATCGCCGTGCAGGTGATGGCGAACGACGTCGCCGTCGGTTTCGGCGGCGCCGGCGGCTATCTCGAAATGAACGTCTACAAGCCGCTGATCATCCACAACATCGCGCAGTCCGTCACGATCCTCGCCGATGGCTGCACGAACTTCCGCACCTTCCTGGTCGAAGGCACCGAGCCGAACCACAAGAGGATCCAGGAATATGTCGAGCGATCGTTGATGCTGGTGACCGCGCTGGCACCGGTGATCGGCTACGACAAGGCGTCGCGGATCGCGCATTACGCGATGGACAACGATCTCACGCTGAAATCGGCGGCGTTGAAGCTCGGCTTCGTGACCGAGCCGGAGTTCGATCGCATCGTCGATCCCGCCAAGATGGTCAGACCCTATGTCGCCGAGATCAAGGTGCCGCTCGCAATCGGCGCCAAGGCCTTTTGAAACACGGCCGGCTGAAAGGAGAGAACGATGATCCGTTGCGTACGTCTATGGACCGGAGAGGATAACAACTCACATTTCGAGGAGGGCTTCCTGGAACTGGAACCGGGCCAGCGCGGCGACTTCCTGACCGGGAAGATCGATGCCGTCAGCGTCTCGTTCCAGGAGACGGAATCGGGCGGCGCTTTCGCCTGGCACACAGCGCCGATCCGGCAGCTCGTGATCACGCTCAGCGGCACGCTCGATTTCCAGACGCGCGACGGCAACCACTTCCTCATTCATCCCGGCAATGTCCTGCTGGCGGAAGACACCGCGGGTTCGGGTCACAGCTGGAAATTGACGGACGATTCGTCCTGGCGCCGCGCCTACGTGGTGCTGCGGCCGGGAGCCGCCGTGCCGTTCCGCGCCAAGGCGCGGCAGCCGGCGCGAGCCTGACCGAGCCCATTGAGAGCACAACATCGCCCACCAACCAAACGAAGAGAACTGCGATGCAAGGAACTTCCGAATCCGACGTCGTCCTCATTGGCGCAGGCATCATGAGCGCCACCCTCGGGGTGCTTCTCAAGGAGCTGGAGCCCTCGCTCACGATCCAGATGTTCGAGGCCCTCGAGGATTGCGCGCTCGAAAGCTCGGATGCGTGGAACAACGCGGGCACCGGCCACGCGGCCAATTGCGAGATGAACTACACGCCGCAGCGGCCCGACGGCAGCGTCGATATCTCGAAGGCGCTCGAGGTCAATGTCGAGTTTGACCTGTCGCGGCAGCTCTGGTCTTATCTCGTCGCGCGCGGCGCGATCGCCGATCCCAGATCCTTCATTCATCCCGTGCCGCACATGAGCTTCGTGCACGGTGTCGACAACGTCGCCTTCCTCAGGAAGCGGTTCAAGGCGATGACGGCGCATCATTGCTATGAGGGCATGGAATACAGCGAGGATCCCTCGAAGATCGCAGAGTGGGCGCCATTGGTGATGGAGGGCCGGCCCAGTGGCGATCCCGTGGCGGCGACGCGCATCATCACGGGGACCGACGTCGACTACGGTTCACTGACCCATCTCCTGGTCCATCATCTCGTCGGCCAGCCGGGCTGCGCCGCGCACTACAAGAGCTGCGTCACGGATCTCGTTCGCGAGCAGGACGGTCGCTGGCGCATCGAGGTACGTGACACCGACAGTGGCGAGACGCGATCGGTGCGCGCGAAGTTCGTCTTCATCGGCGCCGGCGGCGGTGCGCTGCCGCTGCTGGAAAAGTCCGGGATTCCGGAGAGCCGCGGCTATGGCGGTTTCCCGGTCAGCGGAATCTGGCTGCGCTGCGACGATCCGGAGATCAACCGGCGTCACCATGCCAAGGTCTACGGCAAGGCCGCGGTAGGCTCACCGCCGATGTCGGTGCCGCATCTCGACACCCGCGTGATCGGCGGCCGGCGTTCGTTGCTGTTCGGGCCCTATGCCGGCTTCTCGAGCAAGTTCCTCAAGCACGGCTCGCTGCTCGACCTGTTCGAGTCCATTCGTCCGGCCAACGTCAAACCGCTGCTTTCGGTGGCGCGCGACAATTTCGGCCTCACGGAGTATCTGGTCGGGCAGGTGCTGCAGTCCGAGAGCCACCGTCTGGCCGCGCTCGACGAATATTTCCCGAAGGCCGATCCGAAGGACTGGAGGCTGCAGGTGGCGGGCCAGCGCGTTCAGATCATCAAGCCCGACGTCAAGCGCGGCGGATTGCTCGAGTTCGGGACCGAGCTGGTCGGCGCGGACGATCATTCTCTGGTCGCCCTTCTCGGCGCCTCGCCGGGCGCCTCCACCGCGGCGTTCATCGCCATCAGCGTGCTGGAGAAATGCTTTGCCGGCGAGCTGACGGCGAGTGCCTGGCTGCCGAAGCTCAAGCAGATCATCCCGTCCTATGGCGTGTCGCTGATCAAGGATGCGGATTTTTGCCGCCAGATCCGCGCTGCGACGGCGGAGGTGCTCAAGGTCGACAACATCCCGCAGCCGGCCGCACGCGCGCCGGTGGTTGCGAAGCGGGCGTAGAAAGGAGGGGGCTTGCCATGGATCCGACGGCGCTTCTCCTCTCGCGGCTGCAGTTCGCCTTCACCATCTCGTTCCACATCATCTTCCCGGCGTTCACGATCGGGCTTGCCGCGTGGCTCACCGTGCTCGAAGCGATGCACCGGTACAGTGGCAGGCCCGTCTACCGGACCCTGTTCGAGTTCTGGCTCAAGATCTTCGGCGTCGCCTTCGGCATGGGCGTGGTATCGGGCGTGGTGATGGCGTTCCAGTTCGGAACGAACTGGAGCGTGCTCTCGACGATGTCGGGCCCGATCCAGGGGCCGCTGCTGTCCTACGAGACGTTTACCGCCTTCATGCTGGAGGCCGGCTTCTTCGGTATCCTCATCTTCGGCCGGCCGCGGGTGCCGCCCTGGTTCTACCTGTTCTCGACCGCGATGGTCGCGCTCGGCACCACGCTGTCGGCGTTCTGGATCATGGTCAACAACAGCTGGATGCAGGTGCCGGCCGGCTACGTCCTGCAGAACGGCCAGTTCGTGCCTGACGATTGGGCGCAGATCATCTTCAACCGCGTGGTCTGGGTCCGCTTCCCGCACATGCTGCTCGCCTCCTATCTCACCGGCGCGTTCTGCGTGGCTGCGACCGGCGCGTGGTATCTGCTGCGGCGGACTTATCGGGCCGAGGCGCATGTGATGCTGCGCATGGGCCTTGCGCTCGCGGCGGTGTTGCTTCCGGTCCAGCTCTTCATCGGACATCTCGTCGGCGACTACGTCCACGACTATCAGCCGGCCAAGTTCGCCGCGATCGAGGCGCGCTGGCACGATGAGCAGCCGGCCTCAGAGGTGTTGATCGCGATCCCGGATTCGACCACCGAATCGAACAGATACGCGATCTCGATTCCGGTGCTCGGCAGCATCATCGGAAGCATGAGCCTGACGTCGAAGGAGGTCGGCCTGAGCAGCTTCGCGCCGCAGGACCGGCCGCCGGTGGTGATCCCGTTCTTCGCCTTCCGCATCATGGTCGGCTGCGGCTTCGTGATGCTGGGGCTGGCCTGGCTCGGGACCTGGCTCGGGCTCAAGCATCGGCTCGAGCGCAGCCGCCTGCTGCTATGGGGCATCTTCCTCAGCTTCCCGCTGCCGTGGATCGCGATCCTCACCGGCTGGTACACAGCGGAGGTCGGCCGCCAGCCGTGGACGGTCTACGGTGTATTGCGGACCGCCGATGCCGTGACGCCATCTCTGACGGCGGCCGCCGCGACGGCTTCGCTGATCCTGTTCGTTGCGGTCTATGCCTTCATCTTCTCGTTCGGGACTTACTACATCTACCGGCTGCTGCGCGCCGGCCCGGCCGGGCTGGGCGGCAGGCCTCTGCACGTTCCGGTTCCCAATCGGCCGATGTCGCTCGCCGATCAGGTGCCGGCCTCGCACAGCTATCTCGAAGCGGGAGAATAGACATGGTGATGTTCTGGGTTGCGCTGCTGGCCATCAGCATTCTGATCTATCTTCTGCTGGACGGCTTCGATCTTGGCGTCGGCATGCTGTTCGGTCTCGCCGATGGCGAGGCGAGGCGTGCGGAGATGCTGCGCACGATCGCTCCGGTCTGGGATGGCAACGAGACCTGGCTGGTCGTCGCCGGCGTGATCATGTGGGGTGCGTTCCCCGTGGTCTATGCCATGTTGATGCCCGCCTTCTACATCCCGGTCGTGGTCATGCTGCTGGGATTGATCCTGCGCGGTGTCGCGTTCGAATTTCGCGGCAAGGCCTCGCGCTCGCGCCGGATCTGGGACGTCAGCTTCACCGTGGGATCGTTTGCCGCAAGCTTCATGCAGGGCGCCATGGTCGGGGCGCTGGTCGAGGGGCTGCAATTCTCCAACGGCGAATATGTCGGCGGAACCTTCGGCTGGCTAACCGGCTTTTCGGTCTTGTGCGGGATCGGCCTGTGCTTCGGCTACGCGCTGCTCGGGGCCTGCTGGCTGGTGAGGAAGTGCGAGGGCCCGATCCGCGACGCCACGCGGCGTCAGATCCCATTGCTAGCGGTCGCCGTGCTGGCCTTCCTCGTGGTCGTCTTCACGCATGCGCTTGTCGAGCATCTGCCAATCCTGCGCCGCTGGATCGAGCGGCCCTATCTGTTCGTGTTTCCCCTCATCGGCGCGGGTGCCGCCGCAGTGCTCGCCACCAGCATCTTGCGCCATGACGACTATTGGCCGTTCCACATGGTGGCGCTGATCTTTGCGTCGGCCTTCGGCACGCTTGCCCTGTCGTTCTGGCCCTACATGATCCCGTTCGTCGTCACGATAGACGAGGCGGCGGCGCCGCATGCAAGTCTCGCCTTCATGTTCTGGGGCGAGGGCCTGTTCGTGTTCCCGTTGATGCTGCTCTATGTCGCGGTGGGTTATCGCGTCTTCCGCGGCAAGACGGCTGCGACGGCTGATCACTACTGACGGCGACGGGTTCGAACCGCGAATAAAAGAAAGGCGCCGGTTTCGGCGCCTTTCTCATTCGGGACGGTTTGTGGCCCTTGTTTAGGACTTGGGCATCACGCCCGGGCCGTTATCCGGCCATTGCGCGATCAGCTTCTCGTCGATGTTGAAATGCTGGGCGACCAGCTTGGGCGGCGTGTGCGTCAGCCAGTTGGAGAGCGAGACCTCCTCGTAGCGCGGCGCGCGGAACACGCCGACGAACTGCAGCTCGGTGTCGCCGATATTCTCGACATAGTGGCCGAGATTGCGTCGGACATAGCCGATGTCGCCGGCCGAGAAATCCGTTGTCAGCGCATTGGGCCCGGTGTCGAACACCGTCATCCGCGCCTTGCCCTTGATGTAGTACTGCCATTCGTCGGCATTCGGATGCCAGTGCATCTCGCGGACAGCGCCCGGCGGCATCGTCACGAGCGCCGCAGCGACCGTGGTGGCCACCTTGAAGTTGCTGCTGTCGGCAACGCGGATGCTGCCGGCGGAACTCTCCTTGACCGGGGTCGAGCTGCCGAGCGAATGGATGAAGGGGTAGGGCGGCGCCTCCGCATGCTTGGCGATTGCGGCGCGATCGGCGGCGAGATCGCCAGGCACCGTCCCCTGGAAGATCCAGAGATTGTGCAGCGGGATATTTGCGAAGGCCTCGACCGGAACGCCGAAGTTCTTGGCCAGCACCTCGGGCGGCGTATGGGCGAGCCAATCCGTCACCAGCAGCGTGTTGAACTCGTTGGCGTGGCCGTCGTCGAAGCAGATGACGAATTCGCAGCCGTCAGGCCCCAGGCCCTGCAGCGAATGCGGCGCGCCCGGCGGGAAGTACCAGAGGTCGCCGGCCTTGAGGTCGCCGACATAGGGGCGCCCCTGGGTGTCGAGCACGGTGATGCGGCAGGAGCCGTAGGTCATGATCGCCCACTCGGCGGCCTGATGCCAATGCAACTCGCGGATGCCGCCGGCGGCCAGGCGCATGTTGACGCCGGAGATCTCCTTGGAGATGGCGAAGTCCTCGACTGTGACCTGACGGGCCCAGCCGCCATTCTGGATGCGCTTCGGAGCATTGTTGAACGAGGCCCAATCCATCGGCAGTCCGCCGACGTCCGTCGCCGGCGGGGTTTGCGCGGAGGGGAATTGCTTGGCGAGGGCCGGATTCTGCGGACCGGGATCGGTCAGGCTTCCGGGGCTCCTGGCGTTCACCGCGCCTTGCGGCGGCTCGTCCGGATTGCCGAAGGTTGCGGCCTGCGCACTGGAGCCGACCATGGCGGCGCCTGCCGCGGACATGGCCAGCAAATCACGTCGTGAAAACATGTTGGGTCGCTCCTGAAATTGTCGAAAGCCCTCCGTGGCGCCGGGGCTCCAACCGCCAACCCTAATTTCCAGTCGCCGTTTCAGCTTCCGGGAACGGCGCTCTTTTTGCCGGAATGCACTGGCTGCTGTGGCAGGGCAGCCCGGACCGAACGTGTGCAATTGAGAAATTGCGCTTCATTTTGAAAAGACGGCTCTGCCTGCGCGATCCTTAACTGACCCGGAGAATTGCAAGATCGAGAGATGTCGAGATGACCACGAAATCGGTTCGTCCCTACCGTGAACCAGCCGGTGGCTGGGGTGCACTCAAGGCGCTCAGCGAGGCGCTTCTGGTGCAGCGCGTGCCGCTGAAAGGTGCGGCGACGCTGAGCCGGATGAATCAGCCGGAAGGCTTTGATTGCCCGGGCTGCGCCTGGCCGGATCCGAAACACACCTCGTCATTCGAATTCTGCGAGAACGGCGGCAAGGCGATCGCCTGGGAGGCAACGTCGAAGCGCTGCACTCCCGAATTCTTTGCCGGGCATACCGTCACGGAGCTCGCGAGCTGGAATGATTACGATCTCGAAATGGTCGGGCGGCTCACGCATCCGATGGCCTATGATGCCGCATCCGATCGCTACCTTCCGGTGGAATGGAGCGATGCGTTCGACATGATCGGACGTGAGCTAAAGGCGCTGCCGGATCCGAACATGGCGGAGTTCTATACGTCCGGGCGGACCTCGAACGAGGCTGCCTTCCTTTATCAGCTGTTCGTGCGCGAATACGGCACCAACAATTTCCCCGACTGTTCGAACATGTGCCATGAGGCGACCAGCGTCGGCCTGCCGCACTCGCTCGGGGTCGGCAAGGGCACCGTGCTGCTGGAGGATTTCGACAAGGCCGATTGCATCTTCATCTTCGGCCAAAACCCGGGAACCAACAGCCCGCGAATGATGACCAGCCTGCGCAATGCGGCGCGTCGCGGCGCATCGATCATTTCCTTCAACCCGTTCCGCGAGCGGGCACTGGAGCGTTTCCAGGCGCCGCAGAGCCCGGTTGAGATGATCACGCTGTCGTCGACGACGATCAGCTCAAAGCTCTTGCAGGTGAGGGTCGGCGGTGACGTCGCCGTCCTCAAGGGGATCATGAAAGTTCTGGTGGAGGCGGACGAGACTGCCCGCGCCGCCGAGCAGCCGGAAATCCTGGACTGGGATTTCATTCGCGGTCACACCGTCGGGATTGAAGCGTTGATCGACGATCTCAAGCGCACGCAATGGCCCGACATCGAACGCCAGTCCGGCCTGACGCGCGAGGACATGGAATATGCGGCCGGCGCCTATATGAAGGCAGAGCGCGCCATCCTCGTCTACGGCATGGGCGTCACCCAGCACTGGCGCGGCGCGAACAACGTGCAGCAGATCGCCAACCTCGCACTGTTACGCGGCAATGTCGGGCGCGAAGGCGCCGGCGTCTGTCCGGTTCGCGGTCATTCCAACGTGCAGGGCGACCGCACCGTGGGGATCACGGAGGTCCCCAAGGCGGACTTCCTCGATCGCCTGGAGCAGCGCTTCGGCTTCAAGCCTCCGGCTGAGCCGGGACACAACGTGGTGACCGCTCTGGAAGCCATGATCCGCGGCGAGGTGAAGGCCTTCTTCGCAATGGGCGGCAATTTCGCCGCCGCCATTCCGGATTGGCAGGCGACCCAGGCGGCGCTCGGCAAGCTCGATCTGACCGTCCATGTCTCGACCAAGCTCAACCGCAGCCACCTGATCCACGGTCGCGCCGCGTTGATCTTGCCGTGCCTCGGGCGCACCGAGATCGATATCCAGGCATCGGGGCCGCAGTCGATCACGGTGGAGGATTCGATGTCAATGGTGCATGCGTCCGGCGGCCGCAACAAGCCGGCATCGGAGCATCTCCTCAGCGAGGTCGCGATCATCGCCGGCGTCGCCAAGGCGACGCTGGGCGAGCGCACGGTGGTCGACTGGGACGGCTTCGTTACCGATTACGACCGCATCCGCGATGCGATCGAGGCGGTGTTCCCGATCTTCCAGGGCTACAATGCCCGCATCCGCGTCCCCGGTGGCTTCCATCTCACCTCGACGGCGCGCGAACGCATCTGGGCGACACCGTCGGGCAAGGCCAACTTTCTGGTCTTCCCGGGTTGCGGCGAGGACCCGCCGCAGAGCGATGACGATTTCCTGTGGCTCACCACCATACGCAGCCACGACCAGTACAACACTACGCTTTACTCGATGTCGGACCGCTATCGCGGCGTGTTCGGTCAACGCGACGTCGTGTTCCTCAACGAATACGAGCTGAAGAGGCGGGGATTGGCCGACGGCGATCGCGTCGACCTGATCACCGCCTCGACCGACGGCGCCGAGCGGATCGTGCGCAACTTCCGTGTCGTGGCCTATTCTTTCCCGACCGGCTGCTGTGCTGCGTATTACCCGGAGACCAATCCGCTGGTGCCGCTCTATGCCCGCGATCCCCTGAGCTTCACGCCGTCATACAAGGGGGTTCCGATCCGCCTGGTGCGTTCGGCCGGCCTGGAGCAGCAAGGGTAAACCGCGGAAAGCTGCGGTCAGGCATCCGCACGGAGATCGGACGGCGGTGAATCCGTCGCTCCCGACATCGGCAGGGTGAACCAGAAACGGGCGCCGCCATGTGTGGCGCTGCCCTCGGCGTCGATCCGCCCTCCATGTGCTTCGACGATCGATCGGCAGATGGGCAGGCCCATGCCCATGCCGCTCTCCTTGGTCGTGAAGAAGCTGTCAAAGAGTCGGCCGGCATGTTCGCCGGCGATGCCGGGTCCGTTGTCCTCTACGGAGCAGCACAGCGTGGCCGCGTCCTGCGCGACCGTGCTGATGACGATCCTGCGATCGTCAGATCCCGCCAGGGTCATTGCCTGAACCGCGTTGATGGCCAGATTGACGATCACCTGCTGGAGCTGGGTGCGGTCACCGAGCACCTGCGGCGCGGTCGGATCAGGCCGGTGCAGGATCGTTACGCTACGGGATTCCATCTCGTGCCGCAGGAATAGAAGCGCTTCGCGAACGATCTCGTCAAACGACAGAGAGGCCTGCTCGGGGGCTTTCCGCGAGGCCATGCCATGAACGCGCGCCACGATGTTCGCAGCGCGCTGGGTGTCCACGACGATGTTCTCGATGGTCTTGCGGATCTCGACGATGTCGGGTGTCGGCCTGTTCAGCCAGCGCAGCCCGGCGGCGCCGTTGGTGGCGATGGCGGCGAGGGGTTGATTGACCTCGTGGGCGATCGAAGCGGTGAGCTCGCCCAGCATCGAAACCCGCGCGGCATGTGCGAACTCGGCCTGGACCTGCTGGAGCTTCTGCTGAGCACGAACACGCTGTGAAATGTCGATGGTGCCGACCAGGCTGACTTCGAGATCGTTGATGGGGCCGACGCGGGCGGTCGTGAAGAGAACGTCGACGACGCGACCGTCCCACGTGACCATCCTGGTTTCTTCCTCGAAATTCGTCTCGCCACGATAGCGGGACTCCATCGCCCGCCGGAACGTATCGGGCCGTTCCTTCCAGCTGTCGGCCATGGAACGTCCGACATAGCCTTCGACGCCTCCCCCGAACATCTGGATGGCTCGTTCATTCGCCTCCTGAAACGAGAGCGCATCCATGCAGGTCCGCAGGAACTCGGGATGGCTGTCGAAATAGGCGCCGAGATCCTTGACGCCCTCGGCGCGCAACTTTCGAAACAGCGCGACCAGCCTGCTGGCATCGAGTTGCCGGAATGCGATCGGCATGCGGCTGAACAGATGGCGGTAGCGCTGCTCGCTCCGCTCCAGCTCGGCGTGGGCCTTCTTCAGGGCCGTGATATCCATGATCGCGCCGACGAGCGTCAGCGAAGCGGCCAGAAAAGCGGCGAAAGCGATCGCCGTGAAATTGTCTCCAAGCAGTGAAAAGGCGACGGACAGCAGGGTCAAAACAAGGCTACCCCAAGCCCACAGCAGAATCCGATCCTGTATTGTCTGGATCGGCAGCACACGGCGCCACCATCGCTGGGGCTGAACGGGGGCGGAGCCATCCAGGCGTTCGAGCGTCATGAGGAAGGTCTAGCGCGCCGCCGACGAGAGGTCTTTTGCGTTTTCGCAGGCGCCTTGTCAGAACGCACGAAGTCGCGATCGGGCCTGCTGTCTGCGATCTAGGCCATCTCGGCGGTTGGCCTCACGACGCCGAATCGCTGCTCGAACTCGGCGACATCGACGACGCCACGGCGGTGGGTGCCGTCGCCGATCTTGCGGTCGCCGTCCCAGGCCTCGACCTCGAACAGGACGCTTCTGGCGTCGATCGCGACGGCCCGTGCCGTCGCCCGCACCGTGCGGCCGACCGGCGTTGCCGCCAGATGGCGGACATTGACCATCATCCCGACGCTGACATGACCCGCGGGAAGGAACGGCTGAACCGCCGATCCGGCGGCCATTTCCATGTGCAGGATCATCATCGGCGTGCCGTAGACTTCAGGCATGCCCGGCACCACATGGCCGACGGTCATCTCGCTCGTGACGGTCACCAGCTTTTCCGCCGTCATCCCGGTCCTCACTTTCTCAAGCGGATTCATGACTCAATTCCGTCTCTGCCTCGGTCTTGGATGGGGTGGGGGTCTCGGCCCGCGGCTTGCGTCCGGTGAGCCAGTTGCCGAGCCGGTCGAGATAGAGATAGACGACGGGCGTGGTGTAGAGCGTGAGAATCTGCGACAGCATCAGGCCGCCGACGATCGTATAGCCGAGCGGCTGGCGCAGCTCCGCGCCGGTGCCGGAGCCGATCATCAGCGGCACGCCGCCGAGCAGCGCCGCCATCGTCGTCATCAGGATCGGGCGGAAACGCAACGTGCAGGCCTGGTAGATCGCCTCTTCCGGGCTGAGCCCGTGCTGGCGTTCCACTTCGAGGGCGAAGTCGACCAGCATGATGCCGTTCTTCTTCACGATACCGATCAGAAGGATGATGCCGATGATGGCGATGACGCTGAGATCCATGTGGACCGCGAGTAGCAGCAGCAGCGCGCCGATCCCGGCCGAAGGCAGCGTCGACAAGATCGTGATCGGATGGATCAGGCTCTCATAGAGCACGCCGAGGATGATGTAGATCACGATCAGCGCCGCGCCGATCAACAGCGGCGTGCCCGACAGCGAGGACTGGAAGGCCTGCGCATTGCCCTGGAACGAGGTCGACAGCGAGGCGGGCTTGCCGGTGTCCTTCTCGATCTTCTGGATCGCCGTCACCGCATCGCCCAGCGCCACTCCGGGCTTCAGGTTGAACGAGATCGTCACCGACGGAAACAGGCTCTGGTGATTGATCAGGATCGGCGCGGGCTTGATGACGCTGTGAACCAGCGTGCTGAGCGGGACCTGCTGGCCGGTGGCCGAGTTCAGGTAGATGTCCTTGAGCGCTTCGGGCCCGTACTGGAAGCGCGGATCGACCTCCATCACGACATGATACTGGTTCAGCGAGGTGAACATGGTGGAGACGATGCGCTGGCCGAAGGCGTCGTCGAGCGCATTGTCGATCGTCGTGGGCAGGATGCCGAAGCTGGAGGCGACCTCGCGATTGACGGTGACCTCCAGCCGTGGGCCGGCATTGGCTTGGTCGCTGGCGACATCACTGATGACGTTGAGCGCGCGCAGCTTCTCCAGGAAGATCGCCGACCAGTGGGCGAGCTCGTTGGAATCGGCATCCGTCAGGGTGTACTGATATTGCGTCTTCGACAGTCGTGCGCCGATGGTGATGTCCTGCGCCGCCTGCATGTAGAGCGTGATGCCCTGGATATGGGCGAGCCGCGGGCGCAGCCGGTCGATGATCTGGTCGGCGCTCGCCTTGCGTTCGGGCTTCGGCTTCAGCACGATGAAGATGCGACCCTGGTTGAGCGTCGCGGTCGGGCCGCCCGGCCCGATATAGCTTGCCACCGACTGGATCGCCGGATCCTTCGACAGGATGTCGACGATCGCCTGCTGGCGTTCGGACATGGCCGGGAAGGAGATATCCTGGGCGGCCTCGGTGATGCCGACGATCTGCCCGGTGTCCTGCTGCGGAAAGAATCCCTTTGGGATGATCACGTAGAGATAGCCGGTCAGCGCGATGGTCGAGAGCATGACCAGTAGCGTTGCGAAGCGATGCCGCAGCACCACGCGCAGGCCCCGCGCGTAGAGCGCAAGCAGGGCATCGAATCCTCGCTCGAACAGCAGGTAGACCCGGCCGTGCTTTCTTCGCGAATCATCCTTCAACAGGCGCGCACACATCATCGGCGTCAGGGTGAGCGAGATGACCAGCGACAGTAGCAGCGAGGCGGTGATCGTGACGGCGAATTCCTGGAACAGCTTGCCGACATAGCCGCCCATCAGGAACAACGGGATGAACACCGCGATCAGCGACAGCGTGATGGAGACGATCGTGAAGCCGATCTCGGCGGAGCCCTTGAGCGCGGCCTCCATCGGCGTCATGCCCTGCTCGAGATGACGCACGATGTTCTCGATGACGACGACGGCATCGTCCACCACGAAGCCGACCGCGATCGACAAGGCCATCAGCGAGAGGTTGTCGAGGCTGTAGCCGAGCACGTAGAGGACTGCGAACGTCCCGATCAGCGACAGCGGAACCGTGATCGCCGGGATGACGGTGGCCCAGAAATTCCGCAGGAACAGGAAGATGACCATCACCACAAGGGCGACCGTCAGCAGCAGCGTGAATTGCACGTCGGAGACCGCAGCGCGGATGGTGGCGGTGCGATCGGCCGCGATCGTCACCTTGATCGCCGGCGGAACGGAGGCCTGCAGCTGCGGCAGCAGCTTCTTGATCCGGTCGACCGTCTCGATCACGTTGGCGCCGGGAACGCGCTGGACCGCGAGAATGATGGCGGGCTCCTTGCCGTACCAGCCGGCCAGGAGGTCGTTTTCGGGCGCCTCGATCACCGAGCCGACGTCGCGGATCCGCACCGGCGAGCCGTTGCGATAGGCGATGATGAGGTCTTCGTAGGCGGAAGGCTTCAGCAGCTGATCGTTGGTGTTCAGCGTGTAGGTGACACGCGGGCTGTTGAGCGTGCCCTTCGGCAGATCGACATTGGCGCCGGCGATGACGTTGCGGACGTCTTCAAGGCCGATGCCGCGGGCGGCAAGCGCCTGCGGATTGACGCGAACGCGGATCGCGGGCTTCTGCTGGCCCCCGATGCCGACGAGGCCGACACCGGGCACCTGCGAGATCTTCGGCAGCAGGATGTTTTCCGCATAGGCGTCGACCGTGGTCAGCGGCAGCGAGTCCGACGTCAGCGCGATCAGCATGATCGGCGTCTCTGCCGGGTTCACCTTCCTGATCGTCGGCGGGTAGGGGATGTTCGGCGGCAGGAAGGGGCTTGCGGCATTGATCGCGGCCAGCACGTCCACCGCCGCGCTGTCCACCGTGCGCGACAGCTCGAACTGCACCGTGAGCTGGGCGACGCCGAGCGCACTGGACGAGGTGAGCTGCGTGACGCCCGGAATCTGACTGAGCTGCTGCTCGAGCGGCGTGGCGAGCGACGAGGCGATGGTGCCGGGATCGGCGCCGGGTAATTGCGCCGAGATCTGGATCGTCGGGTAATTGACGTTCGGCAGCGCGCCGACCGGCAGCAGCGGATAGGCCGCAAGACCGCACAGCAGCAGGCCGGCCATCAGCAGCGCGGTTGCAATCGGCCGCAGGATGAAGGGTGCGGAGAGGTTCATGGGATCGCGTCCTGCACGGCGCTCTGCAGGTCGGCTTCCTGCGCGGCCTTGCCATGCAGTTCTCGAACGCGGCTGCCTACCGTCAGCCGATACTGGCCGTCGACCACGACAACGTCGCCCGACTTCAGCCCCTGGTCGATCAGGGCTTGGCCATCGCTGATCTGCGCGACGTGAACAGGACGCAACGCCGCCGTCTGGCCGTCAGTCACGACATAGACATAGCTGCCGTTCGGCCCCTGCTGCACGGCCGAGCCGGCGACAGTGAGCGCATTCTTCTGAATCTCGAGCAGCAGGCGCGCGTTCACCAGCTGCCCCGGCCACAGCCGATGCTCATGGTTCGGAAACACCGCCTTGAGCTGGACAGTGCCGGTCGTCCCCGCGATCTCGTTGTTGACCAGCAGGAGCGTGCCTTCGTCGAGCTTCATCTTGTTGTCTTGGCTGTAGGCGATGACCTTCAACGGTCCTTTTGCCGCGTGCTCCTGGATCACCGGCAGGTCGGTCTGCGGCAGCGTGAACAGCAGCGAGATCGGCTCGATCTGCGTGACGACGACGAGACCGTTGGGGTCGGTCGGATGGATCACGTTGCCGACGTCGATCTGGCGCACGCCGGTGATGCCGGGAATCGCTGATGTCAGGCGCGTGTAGCTGAGCTGGACGTTGGCCTGGTCGATCTGGGCCTGGTCCGCCTTCACGGCGGCCTTGAGCTGCGCCACCTGGGCGGACTGCGTCTCGATCAGTTGCGGGGTCGCATAGCCCTTGTCGCCGAGTTGGTTGTAGCGTGAGAGATTGGCCTCGGCGTTTGCGAGCTGGGCCTGATCCCTGTCGCGATTGGCGGTCAGCTGCTCGATCTGTGCTTCGTAAGGGCGCGGATCGATCTGGGCGAGCAGATCTCCGGTCTTGACGGTCTGTCCTTCGGTGAAGGCGATCTTGATGATCTGCCCCTGAATCTGGCTGCGCACGACGTCGGTGTTGTGGGCGATCACCGTGCCGATGCCGCGCAGATAGATCGGGACGTCCTTGCCCGTAACGGTGGCGGCGACCACTGGCACGGCGGTGGGCACCGGCGCTGCCGCGACGGCCGGCTTGTGCTTGCCGCCGAAGAACCAGAGACTTCCGCCGATCAGGATCGCGGCGAGAGCAACGAGTGCAATGGTGAGGTTCCGCTTCACGGTGATGGTCCTTGTTGATCTCAGGGATTGCCGGAGCCGTCGATCGAGCCCGTGCTGCCCGTGGGTCCGGGCACCGGCACGAACGGACTGATCCCGGCGCCGCCGAGCTCGGTGGACCCGAGCGGAATCCCGACGCGGCCGACCGTTGATGTCGAGGGAGGCAGGGCCGAAGGCGTTGTCGTGCCGTTGGGACAGCCGAGTGACGCGCTTCCGGAGAGCCCGCCGCCGTCGAACACGGCTCCTGGCGATCCGGAATTGCCCGATACGGCGCAATTGGTCATGCCCAGCGAAGGATTGATCGGGGATATTCCGGGCGTTGCGATTTCGGTGGAGCCCAGCGGAATGCCTTCAGGCCGCGTCGAGCCCAGGTTGAGCGGCGAGGTTCCGGGCATGCCGACGGAGGGCTGCGTCGTCGGCGGCGTCATTTGCCCATTTGCCGCAGCCGGGATCAGCGATATCAGGCCAGCTGCGAGCGCCACGCGCAGATGCATCGATGCAAACCGGCGGTATCCGAACCTGTTCGATGAGGATTGTGCTCGCATGGGCTGCTCCGGAGTCTCTCATTTGCGTGGGACGATAGGGAGCGGCTGGCGTGCCGGTATTCCCTGAACGCACGTCCCGCTGTCTGGCCGCACGATCGGGACGCATCTCCCTCATTGTGACCGCTTCCGAAGCAGCAGCGTTGCCTCGGACAGCTCCCGGCGACATCCGGCGATGTCGCTGGAACGGTCCGCGGCACGGGCGCGATCGAGGGCATCGAGCGCCAGGAGAAGATGTGCTCCGCTCGGGCCCTCTGCCTGCGCCAGCGATCGCGGTGTGGGCTGATGACTGCGCAGCGCATCGAGGCTTTCTGGTCTCCAGCCATGCGCGCCGGCATTCTTCTCGATGGCCGCGTCCAGCTGAGCCTGCACACGCCCGATCGAATCCGCGCAGGACGCTGCATGCACCGGGGAGGCCGCCTCCATGAGGATTATAAGCGCAGCTGCAATCCGGATGAGTGAATTCGATGTCATTGTCGATCCTCTCGTGTCGGTGATTGAACGTCTGTCTCGAATGACGGAGCCGATACGAGCTGTCTTTCGCTTATGAACGCCGGCAGCTCTACATGCGCACGAGGTCGTGCCATCAGAGAAGCCGGACGTGTGCCGGATGAGAGCTGCGGCGGACTTGCCCGTGCGAAGTGGCAAGGGCCGTTGTTTGCCGAAATACGCAAGGCAAGCGTCGAAACTAGTGTCGCGTCATTCCAACCCGGAGTGATCCCGACATGAAACGCCTCAACGCTGGCCTCGCCTTCGCTGCCGCCCTCTCCCTGTTCGCGACCGTCGCCCCGGCGCGCGCGGAACCTCTGAAGAACATCGTCCTGGTGCACGGCGCCTGGGTCGATGCGTCGGGCTGGAAGCCCGTCTACGAGATCCTGACCAAGGAAGGCTTCCGCGTGACGATGGTGCAGGAGCCCGAAACCTCGTTCGCCGACGACGTCACGGCGGCGAAGCGCATTCTCGATCTCCAGGACGGCCCGACGCTCCTCGTCGGCCACAGCTATGGCGGCTCGATCATCACCGAAGCCGGCGTCCATCCCAACGTCGTCGGCCTCGTCTACGTCGCCGCACACGCGCCCGACGTCGGCGAGGACGAATCGGCGCTCGGCAAGAAGACGCCGAGCGTGCTCGGCAAGACCGAAGGCGTCATCAAGGTCACGCCCGACAAATTCACCTATCTCGATCCCGTGCAATTCCCGAAACTGTTCGCGCCCGATCTGCCGCGCGAGCGTGCCGAGTTCGTTGCGCGCTCCCAGGTCCTGGCCGCGACGCAGGTATTCAGCACGCCGCTCACTGCGGCTGCGTGGAAGACCAAGCCGAGCTGGGGCATCGTTGCCGGCAGCGACCAGATCATCAATCCCGATCTCGAGCGCTGGTACTACGAGCGTGCCAAGAGCCACACCACGGTGATCCCGGGCGCCAGCCACTCGGTCTACGAGTCCCATCCGAAGGAAGTGGCGGCCGTCATCACCCGCGCCGCACGCAGCATCGATCAACCGGCTACGCGCTGACACTCTTTTTGCCGGCCCTGACGCACGACCGGCGGAAGGAAGGACGGCGGGAGCGACAGCACTCCCGCCGGTCCGACTGTCCCATCAGGAGGATTCCGTGAACACCAGCTGGCAGAACAACCGCGCCGCGCGCGATGCCCGCATCGCAGCCGGGGCCGGGCTCGCCCGCGGCAAGGTCGTGGAGGCGCACGACGCCACGCGCCTTTTGGAAGCCGTGGTCCGGCCGGGCGACCGGGTTTGCCTCGAGGGTGACAACCAGAAGCAGGCCGATCTGCTCAGCCGCGCGCTTCTCGCCGTCGATCTCTCCAGGATCAGTGATCTGCACATGGTGCAGTCGGGCGTCGTTCTGCCCGAACATCTGGACCTGTTCGACCGCGGCGTCGCGAAACGCCTCGACTATGCCTATTCCGGGCCGCAATCGGCGCGCATCGCCCGCATGCTGTTCGGCGGCAAGATCGAGCTGGGCGCGGTCCACACCTACCTCGAATTGTTCGCCCGCTATTTCATCGATCTGACGCCGCAGGTCGCCTTGATCGCCGCCGTCAGCGCCGACCGCGAAGGCAATCTCTACACCGGCCCCAACACCGAGGACACGCCGACCGTGGTGGAGGCGACCGCCTTCAAGGACGGCATCGTGATCGCCCAGGTCAACGAGATCGTCGAGACGGTGCCGCGGGTCGACATCCCGGCGGACCGCGTCCACTTCATCGTCAAGTCCGACACGCCGTTCTTCGTCGAGCCGCTATTCACGCGCGATCCGGCCGCGATCACCGAGGGACAGATCCTGACCGCGATGCTCGCGATCAAGGGCATCTATGCGCCCTATGGCGTGCAGCGGCTCAATCACGGCATCGGCTTCAGCACGGCTGCGATCGAGCTCCTGCTGCCCACCTTCGGCGAAAGGCTGGGACTGAAAGGCAGGATCGCAACTCATTTTGCTCTGAACCCGCATCCGGCGCTGATTCCCGCGATCGAATCCGGCTGGGTGCGGCAGATCCACTCGTTCGGCTCGGAGGTCGGAATGGATGACTACATCCGGGCCAGATCCGACGTCTACTTCACCGGCCCCGACGGCTCGCTGCGCTCCAATCGCGCCTTCTGCCAGACCGCCGGTCTCTATGCCTGCGACATGTTCATCGGCTCCACCTTGCAGATCGACCTGCAGGGAAATTCGTCGACGGTCACCACGTCCCGCATCGCCGGGTTCGGTGGCGCGCCGAACATGGGGGCCGATGCCCGCGGGCGCCGTCATCCGAGCGAGCCCTGGCTGAAGGCGGGAGCCGAGGCCGACCCCGATGGCGCGGCCCTGATGCGCCGCGGCCGCAAGCTGGTCGTACAGATCGGCGAGACGTTCGGCGACAAGAACGTGCCGCTGTTCGTCGAGAGGCTCGACGCCCTCGAGCTCGCCGAGAAGCTGAACCTCGAGCTCGCGCCGATCATGATCTATGGCGACGACGTCACGCACATCGTCACCGAAGAGGGCGTCGCGAACCTGCTGCTGTGCCGTACCGCACAGGAACGCGAGCAGGCGATCCGCGGCGTCGCCGGCTACACCGATATTGGCCGTCGACGCGACCACGGCATGGTCGCGCACCTGCGTGCGCGCGGGGTGATCCGCCGTCCGGAGGATCTCGGCATCAATCCGCTCGATGCGGATCGCAGCCTGCTGGCGGCGCGCTCGATCAAGGATCTCGTGCGCTGGTCGGGCGGCCTCTACGCGCCGCCGTCAAAATTCAGGAACTGGTGAGGACGGACCATGGAAGATCTCAGGTTTCAGCACAGGGTTCGCGCACCGGCCGGCGGCACCAGGCAGAGCGCAATCGTCGGCGTGGTCGCCTCGGGCAATCTGGAAGTGCTGGTAGAGCGCGTCCTGCCGGATGTGGAATGCGCCGTCGACATCAAGACCGCGGCGGTCGGTTTTGGCGAGGTCTGGACCGCCGTGATCGGCGACTTCGTCGAGCGCTATTCGCCCGGCGGGCTGAGATTTTCGATCAACGACGGCGGCGCGCGCCCCGATACGGTCTCGCTTCGGCTGGCGCAGGCGGTGCGATTGATCGCGGAGAACGGCCAATGAGCGCGCCACTGAAGGACATCACACCGGCCGAACGCGCCCGCAGCACCAGCTTCTACGAGGCGTCGGCCCGCACGCGGCTGGAGCTGCTGCTCGATGCCGGCAGCTTCGTCGAGTTCATCGGGCCGGAGCAGCGCGAGGTCAGTCCTCACTTGAAGATTTTCGATCTTCCCGAGCAGTTCGACGACGGCATCGTCGTTGGTCGCGGCCGCCTCGACGGCTCGCCGGTGTTCGTCGCTGCTCAGGAAGGCCGTTTCATGGGCGGCGCTTTTGGTGAGGTGCACGGCGCCAAGCTGACGGGGCTGATCCGCGCCGCGCGCCAGATCGGCTCGATCCCCGTCCTGATCCTGTTCGACACCGGCGGCGTGCGGTTGCAGGAAGCCAATGCCGGCGAGCTCGCCATCGCCGAGATCATGCGTGCGGTGATGGAGGCGCGTAGCGCCGGCGTGAAGGTGATCGGCCTGATCGGCGGCAGGTCCGGATGCTATGGCGGCGGTGGATTGATCGCAGGCTGCTGCTCGGCGCTCGCGGTCTCGGAGCCCGGGCGCATCGCGGTCTCGGGCCCCGAAGTGATCGAGACCAATCGTGGCGTCGAGGAGTTCGATTCCCGCGATCGCGCGCTGGTTTGGCGCACCATGGGCGGCAAGCATCGCCGACTGCTCGGTGCCGCCGATGTCTTTGCGGACGACAACGTACAGGATTTCAGAGAGGCCGCACTGGAGCTGCTCGAACTGGTCGGACCATTCGGCCTCGACGCCTTGAAGGCGGAACAGGAGCGGCTTGCCGACAGGTTGCGCCGTCTCAGTGCCTGCTCCGATGCCGTCGACATCTGGACGGCGGAAGGCATCGCGCATGCCGAAACGGTTCCGGAGCTGCCGGCCGATCAGTTCATTGCGCTCGCCGACAGGACCGGGAGGACCAGCCGTGACGCTCGATGACATCCTCACTGCGCTCTTCCCTGACGGACATGAGGTCCGGAACGACAAAGGGGTCCTTCTCGGCTCGGCGACGCTGCGATCCGGCGACAGCATGCTCGTCCTCGGTGTCGCGGACCGGACCGCGCTGGGCGTCGACGAGGCGATCAGATTGTCCGACCATGTGCTCAGGTCGATCGGCCGGGACAGCGGCCCGATCCTGGTGCTTGTCGACAGCGACAGCCAGCGCATGAGCAAGCGCGACGAGCTACTCGGGCTGAACGAATTCCTCGCGCATCTGGCCAAGGTGCTGATCCACGCGGACCTGAACGGCCGGCCGACCATCGGCCTTCTCTACGGTCACTCGGCGGCGGGCGCGCTGCTTGCGACGGGTCTTGCAACTCGCGTGCTGGTCGGGCTTCCGGGGGCAGACCCGGCGGTGATGGACCTGCCGTCGATGGCGAAGGTGACCAAGCTGTCGATGGAAGCACTGGAAGAGAAGGCTAAATCGACGCCGGTGTTCGCTCCGGGCCTGTCCAATCTTGCGCAGATGGGCGCCGTTCACATGACGTGGAGCCATGCCGCCCCGCTTGCCGATCAGCTGGAGGCGCTGCTGGCCGACATGCCGGTTGCGCGGGACGGGCGGGATGCGCTCGGCAAGGCGCGTGGCGGCCGACTCAAGGCCGTCGAGATCGCGGAGCGTGTTCGTGACCTGGCCCTGCAAGCACGCTGAGCGTCCTCCGGGGCGTCACGACCTCGTCTTCGTCAGTCCGGCAGGATGGCGCGCGGTGCTGGACGCGCGCGGCGATCTCGCCACGGATGCGCTGGTCGCGCGCTGGCCCAAAATGCGATGGCCGACGGTCAGGCGCCGCGCCTTGCCATGCGAGGCAAACGGCCTCGCCTTGGGACTGCCCTTGCCGCCCTCGGCCGGCAAGAGGCGGATTTCCCTCCTGGTTGATAACGACCACGTCACGTCCATCGCGAGGCCGCCGTTGCTGCGCCAGGCGCGGGCTTACGCACCGCGCAACTGGTGGCCGACGCTCGACCGGCTCGATGCGCTGGCGCGTCGCCATGCGATGGACGCACGCGTCTTCGGCAGCCTGGCTTGGCAGTCGCTGACCGGGCTCGACTACGTGACCGCAAGTTCCGATCTCGATGTCCTGTTCGAGTTTCGAGCCGAGACCGACATCGATCGCCTTGTCGCCGATGTCGCCGCGATCGAGGCCGATGCACCGATGCGGCTTGATGGCGAGCTGATGGGGGCGGACGGCGCTGCGGTCAACTGGCGCGAATTTCACGGCGGCGCGAGCGAGCTTCTGGTCAAGAACATCGAGTGCGTGGTCCTGCTCGGCAGGCATCAGTTCATTTCGGGAGCGATGGCATCATGATGACCACAGCCGCAAGAGGCGTGGAACGGACGGCGCTGCGCTGGACGCAGATCGCGCCCGATGTTTCCGCCATCGGTGCTGTCGCCGCTGATTGCCTCGTCAAGGAGCTCGAAACCTGGCCGAAGCCGGGGCTCGTGAGCCACGTCGACAACGGCAGTCACGACGATATGGATGCGGGCATGTTTCGCCGCAGCGCTGCGGCGATTGGGCCCTATCTTCAACGTCTAGCCGATGCGGGCGCGATTGGTTGCGGAATGGGGCGGCTGCGGATCATAGGCCTCGAGGCGGAGCGCGCGATGCTCGCGGCGACTTCCGGCGTCAACACGCACCGTGGCGCGATCTTCGGGCTCGGCCTGCTGTGCGCAGCCGCGGGCGCCAAAGCCGGCGGGCTGGTCGATCCCGGGCTTCCGCTTGGCGATGTCGTGACACGCCTGTGGGGCGACAGCATCCTCGATGGTCCGGTGCTGCTGCACAGCCATGGCAGCGCGGCCCGCCGCCGCTTTCGCGCCGGCGGTGCGCGTATCGAGGCTGCGACAGGATTTCCGACTATCTACAGAATCGGCTTACCAGCCTTGCGGAGAGCAATGTCTGTCGTGCCGCAAGACATGGAAGCCGCGCGGATCGAGGCGTGCTTTGCCCTCATCGCATCCGTCGAGGACACCAACATCCTGCATCGCGGTGGGCTTGACGGCCTTCGCTTCGCGCATGAGGAAGCGCGCAGCTTCATCGCTTCAGGCGGCGCCTGCGCGCCCGGCTGGCGTGCACGGGCGCAATCGATCCACAAGAGCTTCGTCGCCCGCCGTCTCAGTCCTGGTGGATCGGCAGATCTGCTCGCCATGACGCTCTTCGTCGACGCACGTGAGAGGCCGACCTCATGACGTCGAATGTGATCCTGATGGCGCTGGTGCCGGTGTTCTTCGTCCTGCTGCTTGGGTTCGTCGCAGGCAAGGCCCGCATGGTCGACAATGGTCACGTCGAAGGTCTCAATGCGGTCGTGATGGATTTCGCCCTGCCGGCCTCGCTGTTCGCCGCGACTGCATCGGCTCCGCGCGATGGGATCACCGAGCAGGCGCCGGTTTTCCTGGTGTTCGGCGTGACGATGCTGGTCATCTATGCCGGCTGGTACTGGTTCGAGCGCAGCTTCTTTGCGGTGACGAGGTCCGACGCAGCGGTGCAGGCTCTGACGGTCGGTTTTCCAAATCTTGCCGGCGTCGGTCTGCCGATCATGTCGACCGTGCTCGGGCCGGCCGGTGTCGTTCCGGTTGCCGTCGCACTGGCAACCGGATCGATCCTCGTCAGCCCTCTGACCCTCGTGATCGCGGAGATCAGCGCCAGCAAGGTTCGAGGCACCGACGCGCCGGCGTCGCCGGTTCTGACGGCGCTCCGGCGCGCGTTCGCCAAACCTGTCGTGTGGGCGCCTGCGCTCGGCGTCGTGTTCTCGTTGTCCGGTCTGAAGCTCGATCCGCTTGTCCATGCCTGCCTCGTCCTGATCGGGAGTGCGGCCGCGGGTGTTGCGCTGTTCCTGACCGGTCTCGTTCTGTCGGCCCAGTCGCTCCGGATCGATTGGCGGGTCATTGCAGCGACGGGAGCAGCGGACATCCTGCGGCCGCTGCTGGCCGTCGCGACCGTCTACGGCTTTCACCTCGGACCCGATGTCGCGAAGACGGCAATTCTGCTCGCGGCATTGCCCTCGGGCTTCTTTGGCATCCTGTTTGCGGTCAACTACCGGCTGGATTCCGGGACGGTGGGATCGATGGTCATTGCCAGCACCGGATTCAGCATCGTGACCCTGGCGATTGCGATCGCAACGCTCTTTCCTCATTAGGCGGCGATCATGACGCTTGCGATCCTGTGCTCGGGACAAGGTCGGCAGCACCGGCAGATGTTCGCCCTCATGGGCGATGCGCCTGAGGCCGCGCACCTGTTTGCGCACGCGGCGGCATTGCTCGGCAGCAGGGATCCGCGCGAGTTCGTGCGCAATGAAGCCGATGAGGTTCTGCACCGCAACCGGGCCGGCCAGATTCTCTGCACCTTGCAACCACTCGCAGCGGTGAGCACGCTCGCAGATGCCATTTCACGTGGTGTCATCGTTGCCGGCTATAGTGTCGGCGAAGTCGCCGCCTGGGGCGTCGCTGGCCTGTTCGACGCGATCCTCACGCTCGACCTCGTCGCGCGCCGCGCAGAGATCATGGATGCGGCGACGCAGGCCGGCGACGGGCTGATCTTCGTCCGCGGTCTTGCGCGAGACCAGGTCGGCCGCCTTTGTGAGCGCCATGGCGCGGCGATCGCCATCGTCAATCCGGGCGATGCCTTTGTCATCGGCGGTGGCGGGGAGGCATTGAGCCGGATCGCCGGAGACGCGCGGGCGATGCACGCCGCAAGGGTCGTCGCGCTGCCGGTCGAGGTCGCCTCCCACACCAGGCGGCTCGCAGAAGCATCGCCGGACTTTCGAGAGGCGTTGCGCAAGACACAAGTGGTATTCCCGCCGCAGGCGGGTGTGCGCATCCTCAGCGGTATCGATGCCGCGCCGGTGGTCTCGGCCGAAAGCGGCTTCGACAAGCTTGCGGCGCAGATTTCGCACACCGTGCAATGGGCCGATTGCCTGCAAGCCTGCGTCGAAGCGGGCGCGACGGGCTTTCTCGAACTCGGTCCGGGGCGTGCGCTGAGCGAAATGGCTGCGGAAATCGCCCCCACGCTTCCGGCGCGCTCGCTGGATGATTTCAGAAGTCTTCAGGGTGTCCGCGCCTGGGTTGCGCGTCATCTGAGCGCCTAGCTGGAGCCGCGTTGTCAAAAAAAGGGGGCCGTCCTTTGGGGGAGAGGACGGCCCCTGAAATGCTCTTATGCCCAGGGAGGAGGGAGGCTAGAGCGGTGACTTGGGGGTCTCGGTCACCTAACGCTTGCAGCATCGCCGATCCCGTAACAGAAGTATTTCACGAAGCCCGGCCGTTTCTCATTTCGCATGATTCACGAGAAATCAGCGGGCAGCACGTGAGCCACGGTCTTTGATGTCGAAACCGGATCTGACAGCCTGAGTGAAACCGACGTGTTCCGACTGGCGCAGCGCCACCGCGCGGGCGTGTCACCCGTGATCCGTTTGAAGACGGTGGAGAAATGTGCCTGGGTGCAGAAGCCGACGGTCAGCGCCACCTCGGCGAGGGCCGTCTCGGAATTCGACAGCAGCGATTTCGCACGCTCAATGCGCTGATGCAGCAGATACTCGCGCGGTCGGTATCCCGTCGCGGCGCGAAACTGGGCCGCGAAATGCATCCGGGACAGTCCCGCGACCTTGGCGAGCTCGGACAGGCTGATGCAGTGGTCGAAGTGTGTCCCGACATATTCCTCGACCCGCCGCAGTCGCCATTTCGGCAAGGCGTTCACTCTCGTGTGTGGCAGCTCTCGCCGGGCAAGGTGCATGGCCAGAGTCTGGCCGATGCAGCGCGCGAATTCCCGGTCGGCCGAGTGGCCGCGTTCGGTCAGCGCTTTCGCAAGCTGCTCGGCGAAGGGGTCGCGGAGCAGGATGAGGTCGTTGAGACCTTCGGCAGAGGCAGGTCCTGCTCCAGACCGCAGAGGCGGAAAGTAACTGCTGGCCGAGATGTGGAAGTGGAGGAAATCGCAGGGCGCGCAGAACTGCGCACTGAGCTGCTGCGACGGAGCGCCGATATACAGCGTGCCCGTCGGCATGACGCCGTCGAAGATGGTGTGACGGCCTCTGGTCAGCTTGACGCGGCTTGTCTTCAAGGCGATGGCGAAGAAGTATCGGTCCGCGGGCGTCGTCGCGTCTTCGTGCCTTATGCCCATTTGCGTGCAGGTCCAGCGCGAGATCGTGATGTCGTCGGACGCGGTGCCGGCCCGTTGACCGGGCTGACGCCACCTCCGTTCGAGAGGAAAGGCGCGAGTCTCCTGCGGAGAGGCAGGTTCGCGGCGGTTGGGTTGATACGTCAACCGGGCGCCGGCCGCTTGCATATCAGTGAGCATCGTTCTTCCCCGTGTTCTGAATCCCGCTGCCGTCGTGACGGCTGCCGAATGCGATTGGTCGATGCTCAAACGATAGGTGCGATATCACCGCAAGGCTCGTTAAGGATGCTTAAGCGGTATTAGATTTTGCAAATGCGAGGGGTGCGACCGCGTGTCGCAAAAAGTTCAATTGAACCAAAGGGATCAAGCGGATGCGATGTGGGGCCACACGATTCCAACGGAAGACGCAGGTTTGATTCAGGGCAGGCGCGGTGACACGTCGAGGCCGGGGGTGAGGCCAGGCGCGATCGTCTGTGCCGGGGGAACCGCGGGTTCGCGCGAGTACGGAATCGCTTCCACCTCGGGGCGCTGCTGGGACGCGGCCTGCAGGCAGTTCGCACGCGGCGGATGTCCCGCGCCGAACAAATCAATGACGGGATCCACAAAGCCCGCGCGGAACTGGTCGAACCGGGTTTGGTGCTCGCCCGCGGAGGGCTGTCGGATTGTCACCGTTGCCGTCATGCCGGAGACGAGCGGCACGTCCGGCGGCACCGTGTCGATGGCGACGCGAACCGGCACGCGCTGGGCAAGCCGCACCCAGGTGTAGATCGGGTCGACATTGGGCAAGCCCTGCGTGCCCGAGGCGGCGTTCGACACGCTGACGCCGCGCGTCACGGTCTTCACATGACCGAGAATCGGCTTGGCGTAACCGACCAGCTGCGCTTCGGCGCGATCTCCGACGCAGACACGGGCCATCTTGGTTTCCTCGAAATAGCCGTCGATCCAGAAACTGTCGGAATCGATGACCGCGATGTTGCTGACGCCGGTGATGGCATAGTCGCCTGCGCGCAGCAGGAGGTTGGTGACGTAGCCGTCGACGGGGCTGGCCACGCTGGTCCGTTTCAGATTCAGCTCCGCCTGAGCAAGCTGGTGCACAGCCGACTCGTAGGCGGCTTTGGCCTGCGCCGCGTTGCCCGCATAGATCTGCTGCTCTTCGGGGGTCGTCGCGAGATTGGACAGGTGCTGGCGGCGGTCGAACTCGGCCTGCTTCACCTCCAGATCCGCGGCCCGCTGGTCGACCAGCGCCTTGCCGACGCGGACAGCCACCTCGAAGTCGAAGGGGTCGATCACGTAGAGAACGTCGCCCTTGTGGACGAACTGGTTGTCGGCCACACGCAGCTCCACGATCTTGCCCGCGACCTGCGGCGCGACGTTGGCGACCTGGACGCGGACGCTGCCGTTCCGGGTCCACGGCGCGGTGACGTAGTGCTGCCAGGTCGCAACCGCTATCAGGACCGCGATCAGTGCGATGCCGAGGGTCGCAAGATGCCTGCCGGCACCGCCGATGAAACGGGCCACCGCTGTGCGCCGCGGCATCGAGGAGTCCGTGGCCGGTTCCTGGGGTCTGCCGTTCTCCGCGGCGCGATCGCCGGTATCGCGCGCGACGGTCTCCGGCATGCCCATGGTGCCGGTGGCGTCGGCTTGGGCTTCGGCTGACGGTTCGCCGCGGAGCGCGGCGGCGTCCCGGGGCAGGGCGGCGTCCATGGCTCTTTCTCCCTAGAAGAACAGTGCGAGCAGGCCGAACATCGCAACGTAGAGACTGAGCTCAGCCAGCGATGGGTTGCTGAACAATCTTGAGAATCCGATGAAACGCAGCAGCGGACGGAGCAGCAGGAACGCAAGCAGCGCGATTGCCGCATAGGAGACGATTGGGGCGATCAGCACGCCACCGACGACGAGCTCCCGGTAGGTGTTCGTCATGGCCGTTCGCCCTGGCTTTCAGACTGTGACGGTGCGAATGCGCTGCTTGCCGAAATCAGCATGGCGATGGCCGAATTGGCGGACAGGTTGCTGCGCGCTGCCGCCTGACGCAGCGCCTCGGCAGAAGCGAGGATTGCGCCGCTGTTCCTCTGAGCGAGGGCTCCTCGCGCGTCCTGTGCCGCTCCGGCGAGCGGACCCTGTCGCAGCCGGTCCAGTTCGGCGCGGCAGCGCCGCAAGGCTTCAGCCTGGTCGAAGCAGCGCATCGCTTTGGCCGTGATCTGACCATCGAGAGGCAAGGCGCCGTTTGCGGTCAGAATCTGCTCGATCCGCGCCGCGTCGCGAAACGCAGCTTCCTCCGGCGCGAGATCTCGAGCGCGACTGCCGTCGAGGTCTCTCAGCTCGCCATGGGCCTCTCCCAGCAGCAGCCGGACCCGCCGGGCGCCCGACAGGGGAGGCAGCAGCAACTGCGCGGCGAACACGAGCACCGCCGACAGGCCGGCGAAGAAGCTCGTCACCAGGAACACCTCGGGGTCGTAGCTCTGCGGATTGGTCGGTGCGAGGACGGCGATCGCGAACACCAAGACGAGCCGGCCGAGGGACGACAGCATGGGGTTCGGCAATGAGATCAGCAGCGCGAGACCGATGACGACAGGCGCAAGACCAATCGCCAGCAATTGAAATTCGGAGACACCGTTGAAAACAAGGTATTTCAGGATGCCAGCCAGCGCGCAGGCGATCGGCATCGCTGTCAGCGTCACCATCGCGAAGCTGCGTGGCGCAGGCGTCGTGGAGCCGAGGCCGATGATCGCCGCCACGAGCGTGAGGCAGAGCTCGGTGGAGGGCCAGCCTGTCAGCACGAAGAAAAGCGCGATCAGCGTGAACGAGATCGTGGCCCGTGCGGCGGTTTCCGCCGCGATGCGGCGCGAGCGATAGAGCGGCGCGCGCCATTCATGATACGGGCGCGTCCCTTCACGCAGCGCATCGAGGCTGCGGCGGACCTGCGCGTCCTTTCGGCTTATCTCGGTCTGAAGCCAGGATCGTGACATCGCCATCAGCCCGGCTGAAGCCGTGGAGGCGGCGGGGAGTGCCGCAAGCATGCGGCCGAGCGAGAGCGCACTGACGAGGTCGACCAGCGCGGAGCGCGCGGCTGCGGTCCTTGCCGTGCCGATGCTCGATTCCGTCGCAAGGCTGGCGATCTCCGGTCGCAGTGCCGCGATGTCATGCAACAGGCTCGCGGCAGCCGGCGCGGAGGCACGCTCGGCACCGTGCGCGAGGTCCGTGACCCGGCGGTGCAGCGCCTCGATGCGGCTTGCCAGCACCGGATGGTAGTTCGGCGCGGCCAGAATCTCGTTCACGAGCGCCACCGCAAGGACGCCGATGCCGATGGCGGCGCCGCGTGCGACGCCGGCTGGGAACACCTGCAGCGGCGTGTCGATCTGCTGGATTGCGATCAGGGCGACGGTGATGCAGCAGAGCGCCGCTGCGTAGGCGCGATTGCCATCCAGCAATCCGGCGACATAGACGCAGAGCCCGATCCAGATGCCGAACACGGCGAGCAGGAGACCGTCGGTCTGGGAAAACAGGCCCGCGATCGCGATCGATGCGGCAACGCCGATGGCGGTTGCAAGCAGCCGGTAGCCGGCCTTCTCCATGCCCTGGCCGCGTGTCGGCAGCGCCAGGACGGCAACGGTGAGGGCGGACGACGAGGGAGATTCGAGCTCGAGCCAGAAGCTCACATACAGTGCGAGCATCATTGCCAGCCAGGCTCGCAACGCGAAAGCCCAGGAGTTCGCAGGGAAGCCGGCGAAGACCAGCGGGCGCGGCGCGGCAGCACTGTTGGCGATCACTGGCATACCTGCCTCATTCGTTTCCGGCAGGCATGCCGCCCTGCCGATGTCGACAAAATCGACGGCGACTATGAGGTTTGCCGGGCCAGCCGGTATTTCCGGTCTACCAACCCGGTTGCCGGAATGCACGTCTGGTTGGGGGAGGAGGGCCGTCGCGCGCGAGACGGGCGGACCGGTTACGGCGTCTGGCTTGCCAGCGCCTGTTCAAGGTAACGGATGATCTCGTCGCCGCTGGAAGGTTTGCCGAGATAGCAATGCGCGCCCGCCGCCATCACGCGCTGGCGTACGGATTCGCTCGGAAATGCCGTCATGAAGATGATCGGGAAGCGCCGGCCGGAGGCGATCAATTGTGCCTGGAGTTCATCGCCGGTGATGACCGGCATCTGGATGTCGGCGATCATGCAGGCCGGATCGTCTTCCGGCGCCTTCCGGAGGAAGTCCACGCCGGACTCGTAGGCACGAGCATCGTAGCCGAGCGAACGCACCAGGCTCGCCAGCGACGTGCGAACGCCTTCGTCGTCGTCCACGATCGCAATCACCGGGGTCTTGGCCATTGGCACACAATCCTGACCGCGGTGTTCCGCAAGGAGGGCATCTCCCTTTGCGCGGCCGATGGCGCCTTATGCACCGGGGGCGGTGCCGCCGAAATTATACTCAGGTTTGGTCCGTAGACCTGCGGGTCTGGGATACCCCGAGCGCTTCGGCCTTGCGGACGAGGTCGGCCAGTGACCTGACCCCCATCTTGCGCATGACATTCCCGCGGTGGATCTTGACCGTGATCTCGCTGAGGCCGATCAGAGCGGCGACCTGCTTGTTCATCAGACCGGCGGTGACATGGCCCATAACCTCGCGCTCGCGCGCCGTCAGGGTCTCGTACTGGGCGCGGATGTCCTCCTTGGTCGCGGCTTCGGCGCGGTGCTGCGCATCGCGTTCGAGCGCCGCCGTCACGGCATCGAGCATGTCCTGGTCGCGAAACGGCTTGGAGAGGAAATCGACGGCGCCGGCCTTCATGGCACGCACCGACATCGGAATGTCCCCATGCCCCGTCATGAAGATGATCGGATAGCTGATGCCCTGCCGGACGAGCTGGCTCTGAAGATCGAGACCGCTCACGCCTGGAAGGCGGACGTCCAGCACGATGCAGCCGGGGCCGTCGGGCAGGGAGCCGCCGAGCAGTTCCGCCGGTGAACCGAACAGGCGCGTCTCGAGACCGACGGATCGGAACAGGCTGTCGAGCGAGGCGCGGATGCCGGCATCGTCGTCGACGATGATGACGGTCGCGCTGGAGGGTTGCGCCGGCGGCTGAGCCTGGTTTGGTCGTGTCATGGCGAGTCGTGTTCTTGGCTATATGGCAATGTCAGGTGGAATGTCGCTCCCGAGCCCGGGGTGCTGGTCACCGACAATCGGCCGCCATGAGCTTCCACCGTCGTTCGGCAGATCGCAAGCCCCATGCCCATTCCGCCGTCCTTCGTCGTGAAGAACGGATCGAACAGGCGCGGCATGTCATCGGGGTGGATTCCCGGGCCGCTGTCCTGGACCGTGATGGCGAGGGTTTCGCTGTCCACGATGCCGGCGCGCAGCGTGATGGTGCGGGAACCGGGCCGGCCCGACATGGCCTGGCCGGCATTGACCAGAAGATTGACCAGGACCTGTTGCAGCTGAATCCGGTCGCCGCGAACCGGTGGCAGGCCATGCTCCGACGCGACGATGAGGGCGACATCATCCTTGGCGAGCTCGCGCGCGACGAGGGCCGTCGCCTCCTCGACGACCTCGCCGATTTGCAACCTGTCCTGCTGGGGCGAGGCCTTCTTCAGGAAAGTCCGGATGCGAGTCACGATCTCGCTGGCGCGGCGGCCCTGAGCAACGACATGGCCGATCGTCGTCGCAACCTCCTTGAGATCGGGGACGTCGCGCCGCAGCCACCGCAAGCCGGCCTCGCCGCTGGTGACGATCGCCGCCAGCGGCTGGTTCACCTCGTGCGCAATGGAGGCGCTGAGCTCGCCGAGGGTGGCGACGCGCGCAGCATGGGCAAGTTCGGCTTGCGCCGCGAGCAGCGCATCCTGAGCCTGCTTGCGCTCGGTGATATCGACGACGAAGACGAGCACGTTATGATCCCCGCCGGGTTCGGGCGGAAAGGTGATCGTGAACAGCACGGGCACCTTGCGCCCGTCGAGGCGCACGAGGCGCGTTTCCCCTTCGTGGAACCGCTGTCCTTCCGCGAATGCGACCAGCGCGTCGAGGAAACTCCGATCGTTTTCGCCCAGCAGCTTGTCCACGTTCTCGATGAAAGCCGCAGAGCCGCTCGCCCCCGCCATTTTCTGCATGGCTGGATTGACGTCGGTGATTCTGGCCAGGCGGCGGGCATGAGCAACGAAATCGGGATTTCGTGCCAGATGGTCGCGCAAATCCACCCCGTCGGTCTGCAGCGAATCCAGCGCCGTCCGCAGTCCGCTCCAATCCTCCTCGACGACGCCGATCCGGCTTGCGTCGAACATCCGGCGGTATCGCTGCTCGCTCTGCACCAGCGCGCTGTGCGCCGCAACGCGGTCTGTGACGTCGGTATGCGTTTCGAGCACCCCGACGGGGGTGCCGAGATGGTCATGCTGGAGGGCCCATCGGGCGTCGACGGTGAGCACGGCGCCGGCCTTGGTCCGCTGCTCCACCCTGCCTTCCCATCGCCCGGTATCGAGCAGGCTGGCCTCGATGGTTTCCCGCCGGTCGGAATAGCTGGTTCGCAGAAGCTTGTCGGCGAGTTGCCCGAGCGCCTCTTCGGTTGACCAGCCGTAGGTCTGTTCCGCGGTCTTGTTCCAGAACGTGATCACGCCGCCGCGATCCCTGACGAAGATCATGTCATGCGAGAGATTGAGCAGGCGTGCCTGTGCCGCAAGGCGCGTTGTCGCCGCCTGATTCTGCAGCACCAGCAGGGTTGTAATCCCGATCGCAGCGAGGCTCACCAGCGCGCGAAGGGCGGGCGAGGCGATCGCCTGCAGCTCATGCGACAGCAGATAGGCGGTGACGGTCAGGACGATGCAGCCGGTCGCTGCAACGATGATGTCGTTGCGCCGGTTTGTCCTCGCCGCAAGCAGGATCGCAATGACATAGAGAACCGCGACCGCGCCCTCGAGCGGCGTCAGCACGTCAATCATGAAGACCGCGAAGGCGAGTACAGCGGACCAGAACCGCAAGCCGGCGCGGCTCATGGATGAGCCCGTGGGCCGATCAAGGTTGGTCATCGTCGCAGGCGGTGTTTCTTCTCATCGCAGCCGACTTGATGCCGCGATTTGATCGCGTCCACAACATCCAGCCGGGTGATTTTCGTGCTCTCTTGGAAGACCTCCGGAAATGTTGAAGCCGCCGCGAGCGACGACATGGAGATTCCCCTCAAGAACAAGGCTTCCCGGTGATTTCGTCGATCGCGGCCGCGTCAACTTACCGCAGGTACGCCGAACCGCCCGGCTTGCAGGTCCGTAGATGCAGACGCGGTGTTCCGTTCGAGCTCTCGTCCGCCGCGATCATACCTACGTATGATGCGGTCAACCCGAGACCTTATCCCTGCACCCGCGCGTAGAATGGAGCGCGCGGATCGCCGGACTACTCTGCTCCCATCGCAATCGGTCAAGTCGGTCAGGCTTTGCCAGTGCGAACTGGGACAAGGAGGTTCGACGATGTCGCTGCAGATGTCACACTCGCAAAACACCAAGGACCATGTCGCCGCCGCAATCGACGTCTCGTCAATCGACGGTGCGCGGCTGGAGCCGTCGAGACGTCTACGGCGCTCCGGCGAGGAGGCCATAACGCTCTCCCTCGTTCACCTGGATGTTGCGCTGGCTATCGAGCCGCCCGCGCCGGACGTGCGGGGATATGCCGGCAGCGGGCCGAGCTTCAGGGTGTCCGCGAAACGTCTTGCGCACGCATCCGCAGAGTCCGATCGGGAGACAGCTGCAGAAGGATTCACTGATCCGGTAATGCGGCGTCTCTCGGATGCACTCGTTGCCACCAAGGCCATGCAACATCCCCATTCCGCCATTCTTGTCGATGCGTTGCGTCTGGCCATTCTGACCCGCAAGGCCAGCCGGCGGCCGGTGGCCGGACGAGACCAGCCAGAGTCGACCGAGGGCGATCAGGAAGGCCAGGCTTGCCGGACGGTGAGGTCGTTGCAGAAATGGCGCCTCAAGCGCGTCATCCAATATGTCGACGACAATCTGGCCGCGAAGATCTCCTTGCAGCATCTGGCCGCCGTCGCCGGCCTGAGCCGGATGCATTTCGCCGCGCAGTTCCGGGCTGCCGTCGGCATCAGGCCGCACGAGTATCTGCTGAAGCGGCGGATCGAGCGTGCCCAGGAATTGTTGCGGCAGGCCGACGCCTCGCTCGTCGACATCGCCTTGACCGTCGGGTTCCAGACGCAGGCTCATTTCACGACGGTGTTCAAGCGCTACGCGGGCGATACGCCGTATCAATGGAGGAGCGCCTATCTCGCGCAATTCCTGCCGCTGCCGTCCGTTGGAGCAAGGCCGTCATGAGCAACCCTGGCTTTCAGGCCCTGTTGCTGCAGCTGGTTGGCATTCATTCGGCCTTGGCGCACCATGAGATCATGGGATTGTTGGAGATCGCTCGCGGTCTCGGCGCCTCCTATCGTTTCGCATCTTCGGAACCGGGGGCAGGCGTCTTCTACGGTCGCGTCACTCTAAGCTTCTGCAGGCTCGTGGCCGCCGGCATTGCTTGAGGTCGGAGCGAGGCGGCCCCGCTTTTTGAACGTGTGATGGGATCATGGGGCAGGGGTGATGGACCTTTCTCTGATTGGCTCCAATCGGACAGCGATTGCTGGAGCTAGCGCAAGCTCGCCCATGATGGACTGGAGCGAGAGTTGTCAGGCGCAGGTGATGCGGGCGGTGACTCGCTACTCCCTTATGACTACCTCAACTGCGAGATCGACAAGCGACTACCGAAGGCAGTGTCATGAGCAACTGACTCGTCCGATGTGGGCTGCCAGCGCGAGTGATGGCGACGAGCTTTCCGGGAGCTCAGGCGGAGGAAGCTGCGATATGACGCTCTTGATCACGGGAGGCGCCGGATTTATCGGCGGCCACACCGTTCTCGCGTTGCTCGATCGGGGCGAGATTCCGGTCGTGCTGGATGACCTGTCGACTGGTTGCAGGGCTGCCGTGCCGTCAGGCGTTCCGTTCTATGCTGGCGACATTGGCGATCATGAATCTATCTTGCGTATCGTACAGACCCACGAGATCAAATCCATCCTGCATTTCGCGGCCAAGATAGTCGTGCCCGAATCGATAGCCGATCCTCTCAGTTACTATCTCACCAACACGGTGAAAACCCACGCGCTGCTACAGGCCGCGGTGAGAGGACGGGTAGAGAATTTCATCTTCTCCTCAAGTGCCGCCGTGTACGGCAATCCAAGTGCTACGCCAGTAAAGGAAACTGCCGATACGGCACCGCTCTCGCCTTATGGAAGGTCAAAGCTGATGTCGGAGTACATGCTGGCCGATGCGGGCGCGGCCCATGGTCTGCGCTACGTGGCGCTACGTTACTTCAACGTCACGGGAGCCGATCCGGCCGGCCGGCTTGGTCAATCAACGCCAGGTGCGACACATCTGATTAAAGTGGCTCTCGAGACAGCGCTTCGTCGTCGCGCATATCTGAACATTTACGGCTCCGACTACCTGACGCCTGATGGTACGTGTGTGCGAGACTATGTGCACGTTTCCGATTTGGCCCGTGCGCATCTGGTCGCGCTCGACCACCTGCGCCGTGGCGGTACGTCGCGAACGCTGAACTGCGGCTATGGACGGGGCTATTCGGTCAGAGAAGTCGTCGAGACTGTCAGGAGGGTTGCAGGCGTCAACTTCGAGATTCGCCAGGCGTCCCGTCGCGCGGGAGATCCCGCCTCGATCGTCGCGGACGCCAATCAACTCATGAAACTGGGATGGAAGCCAAGGTTCGACGATTTGCCGATCATGGTCGAACATGCCTACAATTGGGAGAAAAGGTTGACCGCCGCAGCTGCCTAGCAGCGGGTCATCATCCGGTGACCGAAGATAGCATGTGCCGATCTACTGATCAGTGAGCTTTTCCTTCGATTTCGCGGCGGCGACGCGAACAGGCTGTCCGGTCCGGTCCCCCACGACAGTAAGCTTGTCCTGCCGGGGATGGTCACGCGGTGTGAGCTGAAGAGCCAGCCATATCCCGGCAACCAGTGCCGCGCCTGCCGCAAGCCCAAAGATCAAAAGAATAGGGGGGCCGGATGGGACGAAGGTCATCTCGGCAGGTACGAACAACTGTCCCGCAACAAGTCTCAGATTGTCGTCGCCGGACGCGCCATCCCGCAACGCGGTCAGCCGATCTTGCAGAAAGTTGAGCCGTCCGCGCGCGAGAGCATAGCTCGGGTGACGTACGCCATATACCGATGAAAGCTGGGCCAGTTCGCGCTCAACAGCGGCTTGGTCATCCGACAATTGTTGCAACATCTGGCCACGGAGATATTCCAACGCAACGGCATTCGCGAGCGTGGTGGCGCGCTCCGGATCGCTCGTCGTCACCGTAATCGATATCAAATAGGATCGGGGCTCGTTGGTCACGGTGATCATTCGCATCAGCTGGCTCGCCGCAAGATGCCGGGACGTCGGCGTCGCCTCCTCCAACCCAAGCGCTCCGCGGATCAGGAAGAACGTGTGCCATACCATCGTCTCGCGGGCGAAGTCGGGGTCCTTGTCGAGCCCGAGCCTGGCGACCACTGCGTTGGCCGTTGCCCGCGACCGGATGGTCCGTGCGGTGCTTTCTACCAGCGCGACCGCGTCAGCCACGGCAATCGGTTGGGTCTTGGCGCCATTGGGCGGCTCATCACGAAGGAAGTTGAGTCGGATCGTGGCTTCGCCCGAATAACGTGGGCCGATCAACACGAGCGCGATCGCTGCGAGCGAGACCGCTATGAGGAGAACTGACGTAATGAGCAGTTTTCGTCCCCAGATCAGTCGCAGGGCGCTTTGCGCCACCTCGTCGTAGTGGGCTTGCCATTGGTTGGCCTCGTTCTCCTTGATCTTTACCTGTGCTGTCATTCGAGGTGTTCCAGGCTACCGAGTTGTGCGCCATTGCCGACGGCAGCCGTGGCGTGAGAGCAAGAGATCGACTTTGGCCGGAGGCATGCTCAGTGTGAGGAATCAAGCTCCGATCATCAATGAATGGAAAGGCTGCAATGGAGGTAACCCGTGAGGAGTAGGCGTGAGCGCGCAACGAGCCGGCCTGCAGTTCGCCCATAAGAGGGCGTCGCCGGTGTGGAGATGGCCTAGCGCTGCATACCCGTTCCAGGCTCCACAGTATCAAAGCGCCGGCTCAGGGTCTCGAGAACGACGTCGTTAACAGCGGTCACTACGTCTCGCAGCGGCAAGGAGGCGTCCACGACATATCCATTAGGCAGCGTGCGAATGAGCTTACGATAGCCGTCCATCAGCTCGGCGGTCTGCTCGAGCGAAAGTTCGTGCTTCCGAGCTTGGAGCACGTCAGCCGGTGCGTCGAACAGGATGACGAGGTCCGGCTTTGGCAGCACGAGCCAGATCCAGCGCAATAGCCACGCTGGACCGGCATAGCGATAGCGCTTGGAATCGACCAACGCATCGACAAGATGCCGATCGTGGATGACCAAGGCGGATCGCGCCAACGCAGGTCGTATCGAAATCCAGTACACTGCTACGTAATATGTCAACCAGTAACCGAGAGCTCGATTGACAGACGCGAACACCGAACGCGGCGGCAGATCGTGGGGCAATACCGGAGGCCCTTCCTCGCGACCGCGCCACTGGCGATACAGCGCTGGCGGAAACATGAGGCAACGCGTGCTCGAGAATGCATCGGCCAATTCCTTGCGCGTCTGGTTGATTACCGAGGATTTTCCGGCGCCATCCGGCCCAAGAAATATGACGTCAATGCCGCCTTTCGGCCGACAAGCGCGGCTCAGCTTTCGTGCCATCCTGGTGAACCGATGACCGACAAGTTCCAACGGTTGTCTGAAGGCCATTCGCCGCTGCAGCTCGACACATAAGTCTGGCAAGTCAAGCCGAACTCTCGTCCAATCGCCGCTTTCTATCGCGCTTTGCAACTTTCCGGTCGTCGCCCGACTCCAGAATCGCGAGATCTCCATTGCGCAGCGGTGCGGATCTTGGCGATAGAGCTCGCCAAGCTTTCGCGCGTCATCATTCGAGATGGAACGCTTTACGACCCGACGAATCAGATGGCAGCCGAATTCAATCGGCACCGAGGGAACCCAGAGTTGGCCGAGCCGTCGTCGGTGACCAAGAATTTGCTCGGCGTTGTAATATCGGCGTCCATTTAGTTGGTAGCTGGTGCCGACGTGGAGATCGACAAAGCATGGAGAACCGTTGACGTTCTTGCCGGCGACGATTATGTGCCCCGACAGGCAACGTACGACATCCGCTCCAATCGCCTTGCGACGATGTTTGAACAGCGCCGTCAGCCGTTCAGGGCTCACATCGACTGGCAGGATGCAATCAACGTCCGAATTGACGCCTTGGGTCAGATTCTCGTAGCCGTGGGTGATGCAATACGGGATGTTCGCGGCATCGAGCGTTTCGAGAACGGATGCCAGTATGCTCCAGGATCTCTCCAGAGGAGCGACAGTAATCCGTGCAGGGCTACGCAGCATGGCGAACTCCGATGGCCCGCTGGTAGATCGTCATGAGCGCGTCATGGTTGGCTTCGGCGACAAAATGCTTCGCGAACGTCGCCCGGGCGGCTTGTCGCATCCGCGCCAATTCGAACGGCTGCGTGAGAAGTCGCGCTACCTTGGCGGCACAATCGTCGGCATCTCCGGGTTCGAAATGCAGGCCAGTACGGCCGTCCTCGACGATTTCGGCCATGGCGCCCAATCGAGACGCGATGACCGGCGTGCCCTTTGCAAATGCTTCGACAGCTACGCGAGGAAAGTTCTCGTAACAGCGCGACGGCAGGAGCAAAACGCCTGCTTCACCGAGCATGCGGTGAACGATATCGAGCGGCTTGTATCCCAACCACTCGATCCGGCTGTCCGCGGCTGCGGCTTCGCGCACGTACTGGGCCATAGGTCCGTCGCCGACAATCTTCAGCGGAATGTCGTGGCGCAAGCACCGCCACGCAGCGAGCAGTGTTTTGATGCCCTTCTCTTGCGACAATCGCCCTACAAACAGCGCGAATCCTCCATTGCCTTCCCCGAATCCGGGATCGGGGTAGACGAAGTTGGGCTTGACGACGATCTTGTCAGCAGGCAATCCCCCTTGGATCAGCTTGCGTCGCGAGAATTCGGACAGGGCGATGTAGGCGTCCACGGCCTCGTGCCAGGTGCCCAGCAGTCGATGCGTTGCAATCATTATCGCGGTCGCGCCGCTGGCGCCGAGATTGTTGCGATAGCACTTGTGAAGGACGCCGGGCCAGGGGATCAGCTTCCCCAAGCAATCCTCACATACCCGGCCGTCCCGGAATAGAACTGCATTGACGCAACAAAGGCGAAAATTGTGCAGGGTCTGAACCACCGCTGTGCCCTCAGCTCGAGCAGCCCAGTACGCGGCGGGCGAAATCAGCGGAAACGTGTTATGAAAGTGGACGATCTGCGGTTGGTGCGTTCGCAACAGTCGCTTCAGTTCATGGGACGATGAGCGGTTCCATACGGTGCGCGACGCCAGCGCAAACCGGTTCATTGAATCGACCGCCTTGTTATGCAGGCAGAATTGCACGACTTCGTGTCCGAAGGAACGAAGCATGGCTACTTCGACTGCGACCTGTTCGTCCTCACCGCCCGCCTGCTGGTAATAGTTATGCGCTACCAGGATCCTCATCGCGGCCGAATGAGGATGTCGGACGTGCTGATCGTCATCAACCGCATGCCTGACGACAGAATTCATCGTTTTGTCCATGTCACGTCGATCGACCGGTCTTGCGTCGTGTCGTCATTGTGTTCAGACGTCAAGGATAGCCGAGCGAGCTGTGCATTTGTGACACTGAGCGCGTCGCCCAAGGCGTCGTGCATAAAGCGCAAGACGTCGTCGAGGCGACGCCATTGACTGGAATCATGTAACTCCCAGGAGTGGCCCCAGAGATGGAAAGCGCCGCCGCCGTCGATCGCCTTGTCCAGCAGAACTCGCGCCAGTTGAGACCAATCTTTCGATCTGCCGTTGAAGAGAGCTCGCCACAGGTTGGCGAAAGCCATTCTCTTGATCGCGTTTCTGGCAAAAGCAGGCAGGCCATGCGGATACGCTTGAACTGTGGTCGGCATCAACGCGAGGCCGGAGCGCTGTCTCGGGAGATCAAGTGATCCCAATTCGACCGTGCGCAGGCCGACAAAGCCGGCTCGTTGGATCATCTCGACGTGCGAGTGAGAAAATGCACCCGTTGGCGGGCAGAACATGCTGCATCGCCGCCCGGTCACATCTTCGAGCCAGCATTTTGATCCCATGATCTCTTGCCACGCCCTCTCTTTGGTTAACTTCGTGAGAACCGCATGATGGATCGTATGTGCACCGATCTCAAAAGCCGAGCGGAGGTCGCGAATTTGCGCGGCAGTCATCGTCCCGTTTTCGGCGGTCATCGGCACGTAAAACGTGCCAGTCAAGCCGTGTTTGCTCAGCAACGCAGCGATGCGCAAATCCAGGGGATGGCCATCGTCCCAGCTTGTCGTGATGTATGTTGCCCGCGTCACTGTTGCCTCGTCAATTCGTCGGCCGACGATGACGACTGCATCGCCGGTCCGAATTGCGCTTTTAGTCTTCCGAGCGTCGTGTCTATGCGTCGTGCGGCGAGTGACCGCAGCAGTCGCCGCCATAGCCCCCGCGGCGAGAGCGAAACGTCGATCGTTTCCATATGGAGCCGCGCGACCAGATGGATCTCATCGATGACGTGCAGCGCGTTTTCCTGTCTCGCGATCGTTTCCAGGAATGCCCGCAGCATGCGCTCCGCAAGAATCAGCCTGCGCGCGCGAGCGCCCGGACCAATGGCGTTACCCTTCACCCGCATTGCGACATCGTACAGAATGTATCCAAGGTCGTAGGAGGCGGAGCGCCGACGGGTTGCGCTATCGCAGCACGGAATGAGCGGTTCCGCACCGAAGTCGACGAATGAGATCTCCCGGGAGATCGGATCGAGAAGGATGTTGTCGATGTTGAAGTCGCCGTGGGAATGACCGGCGGCCCAGTATTCGCTCATGGCCGCGACGATCGCCTGCGGTGCCGAGTCGATAACATCATGCGCCAAGTCGCCGCCGGCTCGCAGATACCAGTTCACCTTTCTGCCGGGGACCATCGTCATGACGAGCGCAAGTGGTGATCGGCATACGTGGAGAGGGATCGGAGTCGAGATCCGCCAACCACGAAATGTGCGGCCGTTCAGTGCCACATGCGCTCGAGACAGCGCTTCAAATTGCCTGCATACAAACTCAGTTTGCGAAGCGCAGGCCAGTCTGTACAATTTTATGACGGCGGGATCGTGGGGTTGACCTTGCGGATCCCGGCTCTGAGGCTCGGCGACGAAAACGGTGGCCTGTTCACCCTCGTCGAGCGGTCGGACCCGCCAACGGTCATTGCTCGTGCCTCGTGTGAAGTCCCCGAAGACTTGAATGGCTTGATCGAGGCTCGAGGACGCAGATCTTTTCTCGGTCATGCCGACGCGCGGGTCTTGCGCTGAAAGGGATAGTCGAATTGCGACCCACCGCCCGACTGATCCGATCGTATTGTTCAGCAGGAACTCATAAGCCGCCCCGATACGCTCCCACGCGTTTGTCGGGTGCCATACTGGAAGCATCTGGTTGTCCCATCGTGCGCCCCCATCCGGGGCGAGCGCCTCCGTTGTACTCTTCGTGTGCGAGGAGAGCGTGTCGCGAACGGTTTGATTTGCTGTTGGCGAATGGTTCTTCAGCGTTCGATCCTGTTCGTGTCGCTTCGGGGAACGCGGTGCCTTAGGGCGCTCTGAGCGGGAGCCTCGCGTTGCTAGACAAGTGGACGCCGTAATGAACGGGGTGGCAAGGAGTCGGTCGGGGTAATCCGTAAGGGCAGGGCGCCAGCGTCGAAGAGCTAGGCCTTCTTGCTTCTGGCGCCGAAGTCGAGGATTCTGTTTGCTCGCCTGACATGCAGCAAAACCTTGCCGCCGTTCCGCCGAGCGGTACGTCCCGCAACCCGGAGCAGCAAACGCGCGCCCATTGCGAAAAACGGAAGTGGATCGTCCCAACTCCACCAGGCCAGCTCTCGGGGGCCGGTCAGCGACTTTCGCCACGCTCGGCTGGTCGATCCGCCGCGGCGCAGGTAGGCGAGGGAAGCAACGAGGTCGTAGAGTTCTACGGTGAACGTCCGTCCTTCGACCATTGCAGACTGGCGGAGGGGTCTCCCTGTGAGGTCGAGGTGAAGAGCTCGGACAACGTCGACGCCTTCGCTGTTCTCGAACATTCGGAAATTAGCGCCAACGCGCGGGTTGAAGTCGACGAGCTTGTATCGGCCATCTCGCTCGTCATGACGCCAGTCGAGATCCATGACACCGGCATAGCCGATCTCCCGCAGCATCACCTCGGCCTGCTTGCTCAGCTGCTCATTCGGGATGGATACGCCTAGCGTGGTCGGGCCTGCAAAGGGTGGATAGGATCGGACCTTTCTCCCGGTGAAACCAAGCAGAGAATCTGTTTCTGGATTGCGATAGCCGTGAAAGACCCAATCCTCGCCAGGAATGTACTCTTGCAAAACTATCTTCGAACGCCGGAAGGATTCCGGCGGCCCGCAAATTGCGATGAGCTCATCCGGATTTCGCGCGATGAGGCTGCTGTAACGGTTGTTGACTGACCGCGAATGTTCTGCGGCCTTGACAACAACGGGAAATGTCACGCGCTCAAGAAACTTATGAACGTCGTCGATAGAAGTGGGATAGACAAAGTCCGGAAAAGGTATTCCGAGCTGTCTGCACAGTGAGTACAGGCTCATTTTGTCGGCCAACTGGCGAGGAAGCTCTGGCCGCAGACGGGGAAATAGAAACCGGTCGGCAAGGTCCTTGGAGTGCTCGGCGATGAAAACAGCGGCGTTGTCATCGGTCGGTAACAAGATCGTCGGGCGCTTAATGGTTTCGGCGATCGCTGTCAGGCAGCTCAAGACTCCATTGGTATCCGTGCTCGGGTTGACAAAGGTTCCGGCCAAATGCCGGCACATCGCAAGGGGGGTATAACGGTCCTCGACGATTGCGTACACCGGGATACCCAACCTGCCGAGGCTTCGAGCGATGCCAACAGCGCCATGATGGATGACGTACTCACCCATCTTGAGCAACAGCACCGGAACTCCCGTATCCACGTCGGCTGATGTGAGCATGACAAGCCCGAGCTTAGCCGCCCGCTCCCAAATTATCGTACTTGGCAATGCCGGCAGGTTGGATGGCCGGTACAAGCCTGTTGTCTCGTTCTGCGCTTGCGATTTGTTGAGCTATGGTCCGCGATGTGAAGCTTGCGCCGTGGAGAAACCGCATGGCGGGGCCGAACGAGTACGCACTGGCCAACCCGGTAAAGTAAAGTCCGGGTACCGACGATTCGAAATGAGAGCTGAGCATCGGCAGCTGCTGCTCGTGGCGTAGCCGGGACACCAGATCCTGGCTAAGGAATGGCAGTCGACCGAGCTGAAAGGAATACCCGGTAGCGGCGATCACGTGATCGGTGACCAGCTCATCCGAGCGGCCATTTTGATCAGAGACTTGCAGCACGGCGCGGTCGCCGCGGGCTTCAGCGCCAAGCAAGGAATGGCCGAGCAAGATCGGCAACCCCGCTGTTCTTTCGTTTAGCCACCAAGCGCCGGTGGGGCCAAGCACATTCTTTGCTCGTTCAAGCCGTATCCACTGAGGAAGGTAGCGAAACAAGTCGGGAAGATTGCTGTAGAGCCAGAGCTGGAGTCCGTCTCCAAGGCCCGTCCTCGGAGCCCACAGGCGCCGATACAAGCTACGGCGACCGTTCCTCGGGGGCGGATTCCATCTGAGTGATGGCTTGCGAACGAGAAGGCGGACAAATGCACCCGTTTCATGCAGCAGCACCGCTGTTTCGAGCGCCGACTGTCCGCCACCAATCACTGTGACGTCCTTCCCCCTGAATTGACTGAGGTCGTGAAGGCGTTCGCTATGCGATTGCAAGTGCGCCGGTAACCGGCCTAATTCTTGCGGCGTATGGGCCATATGCTCCAGGCCCGTTGCGATGATGACCTTTTCGGCGTTCAATCTTTCGCCGCTGCTGAGCTCCAACCTGAACCCGTTATTTGACTTGCTGACCATGGTCACTATCGCGCTTTCGACGTTCGGCACGAGCGTCCGCTGAAATGACAGCGCGTATCGGACGAATACCTCTCGCGATACAGGCTGGCCCCATTCTTCATATGGGAGCTTCTCCTCGGCGCAGTAGCGGCGGAGTGTATGACGATCTATCGGATCGGACAGATTCGAGGCGCAGCCCTCGGATTTCAGGAACATCCCGATCGGCATTTGGGCTCGCCAGCGATGCATCGAAATACCGAATATGCGAAACTCTATGCCCCTGGATTGCAGGTGTGCAGCGACTGAAATGCCGTAGGGACCGGCGCCGATGATACAAACTGTTACAGGCGACAGGGAGTCCATTGCTTCATTCCTCGAGGGAGCGTCGCCCATGGCGCCGCTCATATTTCCTGTTAGTCGAATGAGCTCAGTTCACAAATCATGGGCAGATGGCCGTTCGGCTTCGGTTGCACGAAAATCCAATTCATGGACGTCGTTGCAGTCCGCAGCGATGTAAGCGCTGGCGTCGTGGCCGGCGGTCGGTCGCAGCGATGCCGGAGGACGTGCTTGCCGTTGCATCAGGGCGTCGCGTTGGCGGGGCGATCGGATCTCGGGCTCCGCTTCGGGATCGGACGGTGGACCGTGCCTAGGAACGAGTATCAGGAACGCGATCCACCTTCCCAGGGCCCCGGTCACGCTGCCCGTCATGAATCCATAAGCGGCTCCCAACAGTCCGCCTTCAATCATCAAATACCAGACCAGAACCACCGTCACTCCAGCGCCGACCGAACTGGCCCCGAGGAGCACCTGGGGGCGCTCGATGGCCAGTAACGCATTTGTCGCGGGCATACCCAGGGCCGACGCCAGCATTGCGAGCGCCAGCACAAAGAGGGTTGGGGCATGATCGGCATACTCCTCGTTGGAATAGAGCAAACTCATCAAGTCATCGCCAAAAAAGAGGATAGCCAGACAGAACAGCATCATTCCTGCGCCTAGCAACAGCAAATCCTGAGTAGCCTCGCGACGTAGCCGGGTGTGACCGCCCTCGCTCAGGGCCAATGCGGCCTTCGGAGCCAGCGTATTGCCGATCCCGATGATGAGAGGGTTTGCGAACAGTACGATGCTCATGCACGCGGCATAGACTCCCGCAGCCGTTGGGCCGGCGCCAAATGCCAACAGCCAGTAAGGGATGCTGGCCTGAACACACACGGTTATCTGGATTGCGAAGAGCCATTTTCCCAAGTCCCAACCGTGTGCAATTGCTGCTGTCAGACGATCCGAACGGACGACGAAGTTGCCGCGCGCGTGGTATAACCAAACGCCGCCAGTCAGTGCGCAAGCGACGCCGATGGCGAGGTATGCGCTGGCTGGCGACATTCTTCCGGTCCAACCCAACCAGCAAAGGGCGATGAGCTGGATCGCTGCTACCGCGATGTCCAGCGTCAAAGCGCGGGCCATTTGCAGATGCGCGAACGAATACCGCCGGCCGAAATCCCGCAGCAGCGCGAACGGCGTGACGATTGCCAGTGCCCAGGTCATCGCGACCAACTCAGGAGCCGCCGCGCATGCGGACAGCACTAAAGCTGTCGCCAACGGAACGATGAAACCAAGCGCCGAAAGCAGGCCGGATTGCACCAGTGAACCGCCTGCGTGCTCGGTCGGGGTGCCCCGTGGCAGGTGCCGCTGTATCGTATAGGGAAGCGCGATGAGTGAGTCCTGGATAGAAACGATCGATATCAGCATGGAGATTCCGATCGCATAGAGTCCCAGCTCCCTGGGCGAGGTCCAGTGGCTGACCAGGACCGTTGTGACGAAGCTGACGCCACTAACCACCGCCTGGTCCGCGAGCCCCAGGCTGTGTGTTCGCCATTTAAGCCAGACGCTGCGCAATGCGGCGATCGATCGGCGCTTTTTCCGCGCCGGCGTCGATCCCGGGCGTGCGGATGGGATCGGCGAGGGCACCGGTGCTGCCGCCGCCATCGGTAGGCCGCATTTCGAATTGCGGTCCAAGCCCCTAATCCTTCGTTCGGCCGTCCGGCTTCCAGCGATCCATGTTCCATGTACCGCGCGGGCGATGAGATGGGCGCATCGCACGGCGCAGGATTTCGCTCGCAGCAAGAAATGTGAAGCCCGGGACGATATAGGCGTAGCGACGCCACAAACGTCGCGGCTCAGAGCATAGCCGAAACAGCCACTCGAGCCCGTGTCGTTGCATCCACAGCGGTGCCTGACGCTTCGTTCCCGCCAGAAAGTCGAAGGCTGCCCCGACGCCGATCATGACGGGCGCCTCAATGCGCCCGAGGTGGCTTGCCATCCATAGCTCTTGTTTTGGCGTGCTCAGCCCGACCCAGACAATGTCGGGGCGCGCCGCGTTGATCGCAGCGATTATTGTTTCGTCCTCCTCGGCCGTCAGCTCGCGAAATGGAGGGCTGAGCAAGCCGGTGACGTTCAGCTCGGGATGCTCGGCAACCATGGCCCGCTTGAGCTGTTCGGCTACTCCTTCGGCACCACCATAGTAGAATTGGCGGTAGCCGCGCAGACTTGATATCGCGGTCATTGTCCGCATCAAATCGGGACCGTAGACACGCTCAATGCGATCGTTGCCAAACAAGCGTGAAAGCCACACCAGCGGCATGCCGTCGGGCGTGACCATACCGGCGTCATTGTGAATGCGGCGCAGGTGCTCGTTGCGGCGGCTCTCCATCACGCCGTGAACGCCGGTAATGCAGACGTAATTGCGGCTGCAACTGCTGATCCAGTGCTCAATCATTGCGACAGCATCATCCAGAGTTATTGGGCTGACGCCGACACCAAGAATGTCGACCCGGTCGTAGTGGATTGATCCGGCAAAATTCAACTGGCGACTTTCCATATGATCTTCTTCGCCTCACTGGGGCTGGAAAGCAGGCTGTCGAAATAGCGGATGGTCCGGTTCAATCCTTCCCGGAGCGGAATCATAGGCTGCCAATGCAATAGCTCTCTGGCTCTGGCAATATCGGGGCAGCGCTGGCGGGGATCGTCCTGCGGCAGCGCTCGGAACTCGAGCTTGGATCGTGACCCGACGAGGGAGATGATGAGCTCTGCGAGTTCCTTGATGGTGGTCTCGTAGGGATTGCCGAGGTTGATGGGCCCGTCGAGATCACCCTCAACACCCATGAGACGCATCAGGCCATCGACGAGGTCGTCGACATAGCAGAACGACCTCGTCTGTGTTCCCGAGCCAAATATCGTAATCGGCTGGTTTTTCAGGGCTTGGATTATGAAGCTGGAAACGACCCGTCCATCCTGCGGATGCATGTTCGGGCCGTATGTATTGAAGATGCGTGCGACCCTTACGGCGAGCCGGTGCTGACGCCTGTAGTCGTAACACAATGTCTCGGCGCATCGCTTGCCTTCGTCGTAGCAGCCGCGTGGGCCCGCCAGATTGACAAGGCCGCGGTAGGTCTCGGTCTGAGGGTGGACGTCGGGATCGCCATACACCTCGCTGGTGGATGCCTGCAAAATCCGGGCGCGCAGCCGTTTGGCAAGGCCCAACATGTTGATAGTCCCGATGACACTCGTCTTGGTCGTCTGGACCGGATCGTGCTGATAGTGAATCGGCGAGGCCGGGCAGGCCAGATTGTAGATCTCGTCGACTTCGACATAGAGAGGGAAGGTCACGTCGTGGCGCATGACTTCGAAGGCGGGGTGGTTGAGCAGAGGTTCAACGTTGTGGCGTGTCCCCGTGAAGTAGTTGTCCACGCAAAGAACCTGGCACTCCTCGTCGAGCAGCCTTGCGCACAGATGCGAGCCGAGAAAGCCCGCGCCGCCCGTCACAAGAATGCGTTTTTTCATGAATCACTCCATGGCTGCGATGCGCCAACTGTCGCTCCAGAACTCTGACCGGGAGGATGCCGAGCGGGAAGTGGTCATTGGGAGCCCTGGTCTAAACAATGCGGGTTATCCGCGCATACCCAAGTGGTACTCACGAAGAGCCCGTTGCATAGCCACTGTTCGTCTCCGAAGGGGGGCGGGCGTGCCGCTAGCGTTGTTTGCTGCCCGGATATCTGAAAGGCCGCAATTCCGCTCGGTGAACTGCGAGGTTCGCGAGGAGAGGCCGAGGAGAGGCCATGACGGCTAGTCGAACGGCGATGGCTGCCACGCTTGGGTCCTGGCGTGCCAATACATTGCATCAATTCGTGAGAGCCGCCGTCGTGCTCGGCGTATTGGCCGTTTCCTTCCCGCTCCTTGCCGAGTCTCCGGCGGGTGGCGGCGGCTATAGACTGGGGCCGGGCGATCGAATCACAGTGACCGTTTTCGGACAGGCGGAATTATCGGGCGAGATCGTTGTCGATGGCATGGGTAGGGTTCTGCTGCCGCTGATCGGCGCGATTGAAGTCAAGGATCTGACGATCGAAGAGTGCCAGAACCTTATCCGGGATCGACTTGCCGACGGAGTGCTCCAGCGACCTTCCGTAGGGGTACGGATTAGCGAGCTGCGGCCGCTGTATGTTCTCGGCGACGTGCGCACGCCCGGGGCTTATCCCTTCCGCTATGGCAGCACTGTGCAGAGCGCCGTGGCCGTTGCTGGCGGCTTCGGGCTTCCGCATATGGTCGAGGCCGCGGCCGTTCCAGAATTCCTTCTGGCCGACGAGCGCGTCCGGCAGCTGAGCCTCCAAAGACAGGCGTTGCTCGTGCGCCGGGCGCGTCTCGAAGCGCAACGCGATGGCGCGAAGAGCTTCTCTCCACCTGCTCCGGAGGTTTTCGCGGAAGGATCCCCCGAACTCGGCGAACGAATGCCGCGGCGGGTGTCGAGCATGATCGCCGACGAGACGGATACGTTTGAAACGCAGGGGATCATCCTGCAACGGCAGCTCGACTTGCTGCGCTTGCAAAAGCCGCGCCTGGAAAGCGAGATCGCGTCCTTCAATGGGCAGATTGAAGCAGCCAAGAAGCAGCTTGAGTTGGTCAGGCAGCATGCCGATCAGTATAGCCGACTGGTCAAGCAGGGCTTGGGCGTCGCAAACTCGGAGCTGCAATTCCGGGTCACGGAAGCCAGCCAGGAGAGCGAGCTTTGGAGGCTAACAACGCAAGTCATGCGCTTGCAGATGGAGGCTGGTGAGCTCGACGTCAAGATCTATGAGGCGGAGGCGTCGTTCAGGAGACAGGTTATCACCGACCTGCGGGAGGTGCGCGAACGCCTTCGGGAACTCGATATTACGCTGCCGTCAGCGCGGGACATTCGTGAGGTGAAGCGGCAGCAGGCTGGCAATATGCTCGGAGCTGAATCGGCTCACACCATCATGGTGACGCGGGTGCGAGATGGTCAGACCACGGTCTTCGAGGCAACAGAGACGACGGCTGTGGAGCCCGGCGACATCATCGATGTCAAGAAGCGGCTTCCGCCTGATATGAACCAGAAACTTTCGGCCGCGGAACCTGATCCGGGAGCCGCGGCACAGAGGAGGCCGGTTGCCTCAGCCTTGCGCTAGCACCCGACCCGGATAGCGGGGGTGACAAGGCAGCGGCGGTGCCCAGGGTGGCAGTTCGGATGAACTCGATGACTTCAGGTAGTGCAAGTTGTTCAGGTCGTGCAAGCCGAACCGACCTGGGTGACCGTTATCTCCTGCTACTCTCGTGCGTCCTGCTCGGATATGCATTGCTTGGAAAAGGTTTTGCCTACCTTGGATTTCCTCCTATCTTCATTGGCGAGATGACCCTCTTCGCGGGTCTTGTCGTCCTGTTGCGGACCGGCTGCCTCCTCGCGACGCTCACGACGTTGCCGAGCCTCGCTCTTGCCGCAGCGATGGCGTGGGTAGTACTGCGCACACTGCCCGCCATCGATAGCTACGGCTTCGACGCCCTGCGTGATAGCGTCGTTGTGATGTACGGGAGCTTCGCCTTCATCGTGATCGCGCTGTTGCTGGACGACGCCAACCGCATCAATTCGATCCTGCGATACTACGGCGTCTTTGTAAGGATCTTTATCCCGACCATCCCCTTCATATACGCGTTCCATCGCTACATGGGGGAGCAGATCCCGAAATGGCCTGGCTCCGACGTTCCAATTCTTCAGAGCAGCGGCGAGATAACCACGCATCTGGCCGGAGCCGCTGTGTTCGCCCTCGCCGGGCTCAGCAGAATGAGGCCCCTCGCTGTCGCCCTCTTGTCTGCTACGGCCGTGATGGCCAGCGCGGCGAGCCGAGGCGGGATGCTTGCCTTTGTTGTACCCGTCATCTTCGCGGCGCTTGTCCTAGGGAAGGTGCGTGCCCTGGCAGCGGTGCTTGTGGCCGGACTGGTGATCTTTGCCGCGACCTTCGCCGTCGAAACAGCCGTCAGCGACGCGCGTATCGCCACCTCCACGGAGGAGCGTTCACTCAGCACGCGGCAATTCGCCGACAATTTCGCCAGCCTCGTTAGCCGGTCCGGCGAGGACACCGAAGGCACGAAGACATGGCGCCTCGAGTGGTGGACTATCATCCTTAACGATACGGTATTTGGGCCGGACTTCTGGACCGGACGAGGGTTCGGATTGAACCTGGCTGATGCGGATGGCTTCCAACACAGGAAGGACCCCAACAGCCCGCCACTGCGAAGTCCGCACAGTGTCCACATGACAATTCTCGCGCGCGCCGGAGTCCCGGGTTTGGGGCTGTGGGCGATCATTCTCGTTTCTTGGTCGATCGCGTTGTCAGGCGCTGCGCGGGCCGCCTTGCGCAGGGGGGAAGCCGAGTGGGCCGGCCTGTTTATCTTCATCGGCTGTTACGCTGCTTCATTCGTGATCAACGCATCGTTCGACGTGGCCCTGGAGGGGCCCATGCAGGGGATATGGTTCTGGTGCCTGATCGGTTTCGGCACAGGCTCCGTGATGATCTACCGATGTCAGCGGAATACATGATGATCGTTGAATGATGGCGATGGCACTTCAGGGGTGAACGGCAACAATGCGAGCGCCTGGCGCGAGATCGGCTCGATGTAGGATGATGACTGCGCTGCTGGCGCTTGTTATTCCGCCGGCAGTTGCAACGGCCGTTCGCGCGGGCGTTATCGAAAGTCCCTGCCCGCCAGGTGCGATCGCGGTCGAGCCCGGCACCTCGATCCAACGCGCTGTCGAAAATGCCGGCGAGGGCGCTGCGTTCTGTCTGAAGAATGGAAATCACAGGATTCAGGCGGTTCGGCCCAAGTCGGGCCAGAGTTTCAACGGAGAGGGCCGAACGGTTTTGAACGGCAGCCGGTTGCTGACGTCGTTCAGCCGCGAGGGGCTTTACTGGGTCGCGAGCGGACAAGAGCAGTCGGGCCAGAAGCATGGTCGATGCGCCAAGGAAACGCCGGCCTGCGACTTGCCCGAGGGCTTCTTCATCGACGACAAGCCATTAGTGCAGGTGTTGCGCAAGGAAGGTATCGAGGTGGGCCGGTTCTATCTGGACCACAGCAGCGGACGTCTCTATTTCGCCGATGATCCAACCGGGCGCAAAGTTGAGGTGACGGTGGCCGCCTTCGCGTTCGAAAGTGCAGCAAGAAACGTGCTGATCAAGAACGTCATCATCGAAAAGTACGCAAGCATCGCCCAGAAGGGGGCGATCCAAAGCGGGAATGCCGGTTGGATCGTCGAGAATTGCGAAGTGCGCCTGAACAGCGGGATTGGAATCGTGGTGGGAGCAGGTGGCCGCGTGCGGGGCTGTGACGTTCATCACAATGGCCAAATGGGTGTTGGCGGCAGAGGCAGGGATATCATCGTCGAAGATAACTGGATCCGGGCGAACAACATCCATGGCTTCGACTTCGGGTGGGAAGCGGGCGGCCTGAAGATCGTCCTGAGCGACGGCGTCGTCCTTCGTGGCAATCACGTACAAGACAACGTCGGTCCCGGACTGTGGTGTGACATCAACTGTCGGAATGTGCTTTACGAAGATAACATCGTCGAGCGCAATCAGGGCGCCGGCATCTTTCACGAGATCTCGTTCAATGCGGTCATTCGCAACAATGTCGTTCGCAATAACGGTATTGCAGAAAAGACCTGGTTCTGGGGCAACGACATTCTCATTGCTGCGTCGCAGGACGTGCAGGTTTATGACAACCGGCTCACCGTCAGTCCAGGAAAATGCGGGATCATGCTGATCGACCAGGGGCGCAATGACCATATCGGAATGCGCGGTGGACCAATGTACAAGACGCGCGACAACACAATCCGGAACAACGAGGTGACCTTCGAGGGAGCTGCTTGCGCGGGTGGTGCGTCCGACGTCAAGCTGGGCCACGAAAATTTCTCTATCATCACAGACGGCAACAACATCCTTGACGGCAACCTCTATCGTGTTCGGCGATCCGCCGGACCCGCGCGCTTCGCCTGGGGACATGCGACCTTCGACTGGGACGGCCTGCGCGCGCAGGGTGTAGAGCCAACCGGGCAACTGGTGGTCTACTGATCGCTGCACATCAAGCATTCCTGTTATCAGCAGGCTGCAATCCCTGTCGGCGCGCCGGCTGCGTCTGACCACGGCAAGCGACAAGGCGCATTTACCTGCACCATCCGGATTACTCCCTCGTTGCAGTAATGGATCGGGCTCTCTCCCCGTATCTTGATGCCAAGAACGCGACAGGGAGCGCGATATGCGAAAAGATGCGAAAGTTCTGGTTACCGGCGCGGGCGGCTTCATCGGTCACCATCTTGTCAAGTATCTCGTTAGGCGTGGATACGCCGTGCGCGGTGTCGACATCAAAGCTCCGGAGTACGAAGCAACGGAGGCGGACGAATTCGTCATCGCAGACCTTCGTAAGTCATCCGAATGCATGAAGGCGACTGCCGGCATCGAAGAAGTCTATCATCTCGCGGCAGACATGGGTGGTATCGGATACATCAGTGCCTCTCATGCCGGTATTGCTATCAACAACACGCTCATCAATGCGCACACCCTGCGCGCGGCTCGCGAGAACGGCGTGAAGAGATTCCTGTTCTCGTCATCGGCGTGCGTCTATCCGCAATACCTTCAGGAAAGTCCCGATGTCGTTCCTTTGCGCGAGGAGGACGCGTTTCCCGCGCAACCCGAGGAGGGCTACGGACTCGAGAAACTATACATGGAGAAACTCTGTCAGTACTTCATGGATGATTGGGGCTTTGTGACGCGGGTCGTGCGGTTCCACAACGTCTATGGACCGCTCGGCACCTATGATGGTGGCCGCGAGAAGGCGCCAGCCGCAATTTCCCGGAAAGTCGCGGCGCTTCCCGATCACAGCGAGATCGAGATCTGGGGTGACGGAAAGCAGACGCGATCGTTCATGTACATCGATGACTGCGTCGAGGGGATTTTCCGCATCATGCGGTCGGACTATAGCGCGCCGCTGAATCTCGGAACCGACGAGCTGGTCAGCGTCGATGGTCTCGTCGATATCATTTGCGACATTGCGGGAAAGACGCTGGTCAAGCGGCACGACCCGTCGCGACCACAGGGCGTGCGCGGCCGCAACAGCGACAATTCGCGGCTGAGAAGCGTTCTCGGCTGGGAGCCCAGCACGCCGCTGCGCGTGGGGCTGATCCCAACATATCGATGGATCGAGGAGCACATGGCGGGCCGGTCGCACCGGCCAGTGCAGACCGCAGCCGAGTAACGCGAAATCGCGTTGGTCTTTCAAATGCGGTGTCGCGAACGAGTGATATTGACGACAGTGGAAGGTTGAGAATGGCAGACGTTGGCGCTCTTCTGACGCGAGCTGATGCGCCGAAAAGTCATCATGAATGGCGCAGTAGCGACGAGGGATTGGCCCATCGATTTCGAAAGCCAATAGTCATTGCGGCGCTGTCGTCCGGCGATGTCATGGCGGCAATCGCTGCTACCTCTCTCAACCGGACATTGATTGAGAATATCGGCCTGCAATCACCCGACCAGGGCTACCTCATGCTGCCTCTGGTCATTCCAGTGTTCTTTCTTGTCGGCCTGTACAGCGGATGTGGCCCCAGCCCATACGAGCGCTTCAGGCTGCGCGTGATCGGCGTCGCGGCGCTGATTGCGCTCGACCTTCTGATCGAAGGTCGCCCGAATGGACTGGGGGGGCAGCCTCTCGCGATTGGATTGTGCGATGCGATTTCCGTGCTGATTCTCGGTCACTATGTGGAGACCATGTTCCGCGCGCTGTTGATTCGCTTTGGGCTGTGGGGCGCTCCGGCAGCCGTTGTCGGGTGCGGCGAGGACAGTCGGAAACTGGCGCGGCTTCTCCTACAAGATCCTTCTATCGGATTGCGGCCGATCGGTTTCATCTTAACATCCCGTGACCAAGATTCGCGAAACGCGCTTCCCTTGCCGCTGGTGGGGGAACTCGCGGACCTGGGCGGGCAAGATCCGCATATCGAATTCGCGCTGTTTATTTCGGCCAGTGAACTGGGCGCGACCGCATCTAGTCCAATTCCGTGGCTGCCGACCTGTCGATTGCTGCTGGTCGAGGACGTACAGGATCTGCAGAGCTTGTGGTTGCGCACCCGGACCCTGGGTGGAGGGATCGGGATCGAGATCAGGCGCGATCATTGCTTGCCGTACAAACAGACACTCAAGCGGATCATCGATCTGCTTGTCGCGGTTCCCGCTGCAGTGCTGGCAGGGCCCATCATTCTCCTCCTGGCCGCTGCCATCAAGGTCATCGATCCGGGGCCGGCGATCTATGTCCAAGATCGCATCGGACGCAACGCAAAGACGTTGCGGACATTCAAGCTTCGCACGATGTATGCCGATGCCGAACAACGATTGCAGGAGCATCTACGCTGTGATCCGGTCGCCAGCGCGGAATGGCAGCGATTTTTCAAGCTCTCGCGCGATCCTCGCATCCTGCCTACCATCGGAGACTTCATGCGGCGGACCAGCCTTGATGAATTGCCGCAACTCTGGAACGTGATCCGTGGCGATATGAGTCTCGTCGGTCCGAGACCGTTTCCTGCGTACCATATGAACAGCTTTGATGACGAGTTCCGCGTCATTCGTACGAGCGTGCAGCCGGGCATCACCGGCATGTGGCAAATCTCGTCGCGAAGCGACGGCGACCTGGAGGTTCAGAAGGCGCAGGACCTTTTCTACATCCGGAATTGGTCGATTTGGCTCGACCTCTATATTCTGCTCCAGACAGTCATTGTCGTTCTGGAAGCCAAAGGCGCCAGATGAATGCACCCGTGGGGACATTTTGCGCGGCGCCTTGACCGATATCCAGGAATTGTTCTGTTGGGCCGCAACTTGCCGGCTACTTGCCAATTCGTCTTGCGACGGTAGCTCCTTGATTGACTACGCTGTGAAACAGTTGGCCATTGATGCGGTCCATCCCGACGTGATTTGTATTCTGCAAAATCACGCGAAGTGGTGCAGGTGCCCCGGGTATCTCCGCGTCGGGAGCCGGAGGTTGCTTGCCGGCTTTCGGTGTTGCGGAATTCTTGTCGTCGGTTGATTGGTGCAGGAAATCGTTATTGTTCATGGCCCAGATTGCAGCCTGAGTCCGATTCTGAACACGGATCTTGCGCAGGATCGCCTTGACGTGAACCTTCACGGTCGCCTCGGCAATATCGAGCTTGCGTGCCACGCATTTGTTGGTATCGCCTTCGACGAGGCAGCGCAAAATCAGCTTTTCACGGGGAGAGAGCTGTGGCGCAGCAGAATTTTCGGTAGCCAGGTGGCCGTTATCTCGATGCGCTGCTATCTCGCCGGCGGACGCGAATTCGGCGCCGCGAACGAAGGTGCGCAAGGCCGGTGGAAAAACTGTTTGGCCCATCATGACGAGTTCGATCGATTTGACGAATGTGTCGCACGTTGCCACGTCGACGAGATAGCCGTTCGCGCCCGCTCGGAATGCAGAAACCAGGTCGCTCTCGCGGTATCGGTCAGCCACGATTGCGACGAGCCCGTTTGGATATTGTGCTTGGAGAAGAGCTATCTGTGCCGCGATGGATTCAAACTCGTCGCCGGTGTGAACAATAAGGAATAGAAGCTGCTGTCGATGCAGTTGAAGCGTGCTCGGCAACAAATCATCGGTGGATGATACTGAACTTTGAATTCTAAAATGGGCTGTGCGCAGTATTCCGGAAAGCGCTTCTCTGAGTAATACACTTTTTCCAATGACTACAGCCGCAAATGACTGCCGCCTCTGCATGATACTCTCCCAGTCGGCGCGCAACTGAAACAGAAACATCGATCAAACCGTAGTAATTCTACGGTGTAGACAGGCAAGTGATATTGTATAGCTTACTAGTCTTCGGTGAGTGGCTCGATCCTCGTTTGGCCATAACATTTTTATGAAGTGTAGATTCGAATCCCCGATATCCCAATATACCTGAAGGTATATAGCCGGGAGCTTGTTGATGAGACGCGGTCGCCGTCGGGCGAGTGCGGGATCCCTGAAAAATACCCGCACCGGACTGTTGTAGTCCGGTTCCCTGAGGGTAGAGCGCGCCCGAGATAGTGTTTTGAAGCGGTGCTGCGGCGCACCTCGTGGCGGCGATGCCCGGGGGTATGATGCGCGGAGCCGGATGAGGCTCAATCTGGACGGTTGCAGCCAAATGGAGCTATTGCGCCTCTTTTTGCGCTGCGGCGCGGCTGGTGCTCTACTTGGCTGAAGAGAGCGCAAACCGAAACCTGGAAACATGCATGAAGACCCGCGTTTAATTGCCAGGAGTTGAGCCACAGGGGAGAGAGAGGGCAAAAATGCCCACGCGTTGTGTCACCGTGGTGATTGCGGACCGCCAGCCGGTGGTTCTGCAGGGGTGGATCGATCTTCTCGGGGCCAGCAATGGCTTCAGAATTGTTGCGTCTTGCTGTGACGGGACCAGCTGCATTGACGCCATCAGAAGTCGGGTGCCTGACATTGCCATTTTTGACATTGCAATGCCCGATGTGAGTGGGCTGGAAATTCTCGCGATCGCCAGTGCCGAGAATATTCCGACCAAGCTCGTTCTATTCACCGCATCTATCGACGAGCGAGAATTTGCCATAGCGGCTGCCGCAGGCGTGTACGGCATCATTCCGAAGGATGTGGATACCGCGTTTCTCCTTCAGTCCTTGCGTCAAGTTGCCGATGGCCAGAGGTTAGCGTCGCCGTCCCGCTCGAGCGGGGTGGTGCCCCGCGAGCAGGGAAATTTCGCGCCTGAGCAGAATGTACTGGACGTACTGACCGACCGTGAGCGCCAGATCATGCGCCTGGTGTCCGAAGGACTGTCGAACAAGGAAATCGGACGCAAACTGAACATCACCGATGGCACTATCAAAGTTCATCTTCATCACATCTTCCAAAAGCTTGACGTCAGCAATCGGACACTGCTTGCAGCTCTCGCCATGCGCGAGGAGAGCTGAATGGCTGAACCTGCGAAGCGGCGCTGAAGGAGAAAGCCCGGTTCGACGTTCGGTTCAAGCACACCAACGGACGTCGGTCACCGATCTCCGTCTAGCTCGATCACCGATCGTGTGTGGAGCCGGCTCCCGACCTGCCGATAACGAACCCGGTGAAATCCCGCGCGAAGAACGGTACTGATGCGGGCGATCGAAAAATGAAGCTTGCTACCAAGTCGAGCCTGATCTGACCAGGCGCAGCACGTTGTGTCGAATCTGTCGAACAGCCAATCTGGCATTTCTATCGGGCGCGGATCGCGGTCAGCGCATCCGAGTTCATACCGGCTATGCCGGACAATGCGACGCATGCTATCCTGTCGGCACACACAGCCGCGCTGCACAGATTTTCTGCATGGCGATATGAATTACAGCAGTCTGCGCTGCAATAACGCGCTTGACTTCGGTTTCGATCTCAACGACCGTGTCGTCCAAGCGTTGGGCAGCTCAGCCCGTCAACGCGACGAGTTCAAATCATTTCCAACACCACGCGCATCTCGCGTGTTCGGTTGGCGGCGAGGGCGCCCTCGGCTTCACAGCCGGCGGGCGCTTTTTTGTTTTGGAACGAGTGATGGCGCGGACGCGATATCGTATTGGTGTGATGTTCTCGACGACGGGGTCGTACAGCGTCGTCGCGCGTTCGATGCTCAACGGAGCGCTGCTCGCGTTCAATGAGACGAACGCCGGTTCCGACACGATCGCGCTGGAGCCGGTCGTGGTCGATCCCACCGGCGATCTCGCCCGGTACCGCTCGCTCAGCCGGGACCTGCTCAACTCTGGGATCCGTCACGTCGTCGGCTGCTACACCTCCTCGAGCCGGAAGGAGGTCATTCCCTGCTTCGAGAAGTTCGACGGCATGCTCTGGTATCCGTCGCACTACGAAGGTTTCGAGAGCTCCGAGAACGTCATCTACACGGGGGCCGCGCCAAATCAGCACGTTCTCCCGCTGGTCGACTATCTCGCCACGCGTGTCGGCAAGCGCGCCTTCTGCGTCGGCTCCAACTACATCTGGGCTTGGGAGAACAACCGCATCTTCCGCGAGGCGCTCGCCGCGCGCGGCGGCACCGTGCTCGCCGAGCGCTATCTCTCGGTTGGCGATACCGAGGTCGACCAGGTGATCGCGGCGATCATCGACCAGCGGCCCGATTTCGTCTTCAATAACCTGATCGGCACCAGCGCCTATGCATTCTTCCGCGCGTTCCGCGCCGCCTGCCGCGCGCGTGGTATCGACCAGGCTGCGAAAATCCCGGTTGCCAGCTGCACGCTTTCGGAGCCGGAGTTGCCGGAGATCGGCCCTGATGCTGTCGAGGGACATTTATCGTCCAGCGTCTATTTCTCCTCGCTGAACTCTCCCGAAAATGCCGCCTTCATCGCTGCCTATACGCGATCCTTTCCGGATGGACCGGTGTCGTCGGCGGACGCCGAAGCCTCCTACATCGCCGTCAAGCTGCTCGCGGTGGCGTTGTCGCAGGCCGGCACCGACGACGCTCGCACGGTGCGGGCCGGGGTCGCCGATCAGCGGCTGCGCGCCCCGCAAGGAGAGGTCCGTATCGATCGGCAGACCTTTCATGCCTGGCTCACGCCGCGGATCGGCCGCTCGGCGGCCAACGGCCAGTTCGAGGTGCTGCTGGAATCCCGCGAGCCGATCGCGCCCGACCCCTATCTCGTCCAGTCGGCGCCGCGCTTCGCCAGCGCGATGCGCTCTCCGCTGTTGAAGGTGGTGCAATCATGAGCTCTCGACTGTTACAGAACTTCAAGGGCGGCCGTGCCATCGTCGTCACCAGGCGCGGCGGATGGGAGAGCACGCTAGAGACGACGCTGGCCAAGCTCGGCGTGTCCACCGAATATCCTGAGATCATCGACGGCCGCGCTCAGATCGACGCCGCCAGCCTCCAGGCCGATCGCGATATCCTGTTTGTCGACGGCGACCTCGAAGGCGCGGTCGCAATCGAGGTCAACCCGGCCTCGCGGCTGCCGCCGGTGCCGGTGATCGGTCTCGTCGGCGTCGAAGCGCCGAGCCGGCTGAAGGCGCTGGTCAATCTCGGCGCCACCTCGTTCCTTCGCAAGCCGGTGCATGGCGGTGCGGTCTACACGTCCCTGTTCATGGGCATCAACCAGTTCCTGCTGCGCGTCGAAATGTATGAGCGCCTGCAGGGCCTCGAGGAGCGCCGCCGCGGCCGCCGCGCGGTGATCCGAGCGGTCATCCTGCTGATGCAGCAAGACGGCCTCGACGAGGAAGGAGCCTATTCCCAGCTCCGTCGCGACAGCATGCGCGCGCGGCAGAACATGGAACTCTATTGTGAGGAGTTTCTGAGCAAGCGGGCGAAGCCGCCCGATACGTCCGGCCGCACGACCGGCATTACGCTGCAAGGCGGCAACAAGCAGGCCATCTAGGAGAAGCAAAATGAGCAAGTCTGTATTGCGGGGGCTGCGCGCCGCAGCCCTCACGGGGACGCTTGTCCTCGGATTACCCCTTGGATCACAATTGGCGCTCGCAGCGGAAAACCCGATCAAGCTCGGCGTGCTGGAGGATCAGTCCGGCGATTTCGCCGCGGCCACGATCGGCAAGGTTCACGCCATCCAGCTCGCCGCCGACGAGATCAACAAAGCCGGCGGCATCATGGGCCGGCCCCTGGAACTCGTTCCCTACGACACCCAGTCCGACAACACCCGCTACCAGGAGTTCATGCGGCGCGTGCTCCAGCGCGACAAGGTCGACGTCGTGTTCGCGGGCTTCTCCTCGGCCTCGCGCGAGGCGTACCGCCCGATCGTCGACCAGTTCAACGGCTTCGCCTTCTACAACAACCAGTACGAAGGCGGTGTCTGCGACGGCCACATGATCGTCACCGGTGCCGTGCCCGAGCAGCAGTTCTCGACGCTCATTCCGTACATGATGGAGAAGTACGGCAAGAACGTCTACACGCTCGCAGCCGACTACAATTTCGGCCAGATCTCGGCCGAATGGGTGCGCAAGATCGTCAAGGAGAACGGCGGCAAGATGGCCGGCGAGGAGTTCATCCCGCTTGGCGTCTCGCAGTTCTCGCAGAGCATCCAGAACATCCAGAAGGCCAAGCCCGACTTCGTGGTCACGCTGCTGGTCGGCACCGCGCAGGCCTCCTACTACGAGCAGGCGGCTTCCGCCAACGTCAACCTGCCGATGGCGTCCTCGGTCAACGTCGGTCAAGGCTACGAGCACAAGCGCTTCAAGCCGCCGAGCCTGAAGGACATGTATGTCACCACCAACTACATCGAGGAGATCGACTCGCCCAAGAGCAAGGAATTCTACGCCAAGTTCAAGGCCAAGTTCCCGAGCGAGCCCTATGTGAACCAGGAGGCGGAGAACTCCTATCTCGCGGTCTATCTCTACAAGCAGATGGTGGAGCGCGCGAAATCGACCAAGCGCGAGGAGATCCGCAAGGTGATCGCGCTGGGTGACGTCTGCATGGACGCGCCGGAAGGCAAGGTCTGCATCGACCCGAAGAGCCAGCACATGTCGCACACGATCTATCTCGCCAAGGTCGGTGCTGATCACTCGATCTCCTTCCCGAAGGTCTGGGAGGACATCAAGCCGTACTGGCTGGGTGAAGCCGGCTGCGATCTCACCAAGAAGGATCCGATGGCCCAGTACACGCCGTCGAATCCGCCGCCGAAACCCTGACCGGCGGCTGATCGCTCCGGCGCTTCCGGCACGCCTCCGGCGTTGCCGGTGCGCCGGGGCGATCACGGACATCTGCGGCGGCGACGCCGCATCCTCCTACATTCTGGTTGACTCATGGACATCGCGACCCACGTATTCTCGGCGCTCTATCAATTCGGCGATGCCTTTGCATTTCTGGTGCTCTCGGCCTGCGGGCTCGCGGTGATCTTCGGCATGATGGGCGTGATCAATCTCGCTCATGGCGAGTTCATCATGTGCGGTGCCTACGTCACCGCCGCGACCGTGCATGCCGGCCTGCCGCTGCCGCTGGGAATACTGGCCGGCACCCTTGTGTCGGCGCTGGTCGGCGTCGTGGTGGAGCTCGCGGTGATCCGTCATCTCTACGACCGGCCGCTCGACACCATCGTTGCGACCTGGGGGCTGAGCCTGATCGCGACGCAGGGCACGCTGATCATGGTGGGCTCGACCATGGCCGGCGTCGGCACGCCGTTCGGCAGCTTCCAGGTCGGCGACTACTCCTATTCGATCTATCGCATCGTGCTGTTCTGCGCCGCGCTCGGCGTGCTCGCAGCGCTCTACGCGCTGTTCAACTGGACGCGCTTCGGCGTGCTGGCACGCGCCACCATCCAGGTGCCGCATATGGCGGCCGCGCTCGGCGTCGACACGCGCCTGATCTACAGCCTCACCTTCGCCTGCGGGGCAGGGCTCGCCGGCCTTGCTGGCGGTCTCTACGCGCCGACCATGACGTTGGTGCCAACCATGGGCGCGACCTTCATCATGGAGGCCTTCGTCACCGTCGTGATCGGCGGCGCCGATGTCTTCCTCGGCACGGCACCGGCCGGCGGCGTGCTCGCGGTGGTGAAGTCGGCGATGACGTCCTGGCAGGGGCAGCTGTTCGGCCAGATCGGCCTGCTGGTCGCCGTCATCATCGTCGTCCGGGTGCTGCCCAAAGGCATTTCCGGCTTCGTCCTGCGCGAGCGCACCTGACGGAGTGGAGTTGTCGTGAGAGGTTTCCTGTCCCTGTTTCGTCATCTCGAAGGTCCGCAGACCGCCGGCCGGGGGCCGGCCTTCTGGAGCCTGTTCAGCCTCGTGCTCGTTGCCGCGTGCGCTTATCCACTGTTCAGCGACGGCTACACCGTCGGCAATACCGTCTACTTCTTCGTCTGGGTCTTCATAGCGCTCAGCCTCTGCCTGATCTGGGGCTATGGCGGCTCGCTGTCCTTCGGCCAGACTGCCTTCTTCGGCATCGCAGGCTACGGCTATGGTGTGCTCACCATCAATTTCGGCTCGGCCTATGGCTTCACCCTCGTTGCGCTGGTGCTTGCCATTGCGATCGCTGCGCTGTTTGCGCTCCTGCTCGGCTATTTCATGTTCTTCGGGCGGATCGCCGGCGTGTTCCTGGGGATCGTCACGCTGGCGGTGACCCTGATGCTGGAGCGCTTCATGGCCCAGACCGCCGGGCCGGAGTGGCACATCGGCAGTGCACGGCTCAATGGCTTCAACGGCATGAGTGCGATGCCGCCCCTCACCATACCCTGGCCGGGCGAGCCGCTCGTTCTCTTTGCCGACATCGGGCTCTACTACGTCGTGCTCGGATTGCTCGTGCTGGTCTATCTCGGCCTGCGCATCCTGATGAATTCCGCGTTCGGCAACGTGATCGTCGCGATCCGCGAGAATCCGGAGCGCGCGGAGATGCTCGGATACGACATTCGCAAATACCAGCTCATCACCTTCGTCATCGGGGCAGCGCTCGCGGGGCTGTCCGGCGTGCTCTACACGGTATGGGGGCAGTACATCACGCCGTCCAGCATGGGCATGACGGCGGCGGCGTTGCCGCTGATCTGGGTCGCGGTCGGCGGCCGCAGCGATCTGACCTCCACCCTGATCGGAACGCTCGCGGTCCTTGCCGCCTTCCAGGCACTGACGATCTACGGCAGCCAGTATGCGCTCGTTTTCATGGGCGTGCTGTTGGTGCTCACCGTGCTGATTGCGCCGAACGGTCTCGTGCTGGGCACCATGAACTGGCTCGGTCGCTTCGCCGCACGCTTCACGCAGAGGGCGGGCTGATGTCGCTGCTCGAACTGCGCAAGCTGAACAAGCACTTTGGCGGCCTGCACGTGACCAATTCCGTGGATCTCACGCTGCGAACCGGCGAGATCCATTGCCTGATCGGACCCAACGGCGCCGGCAAGAGCACGCTGTTCCGCCTGATCCTCGGCGAGCATCATCCCGGCAGCGGCGACATTCTCTTCGCCGGAGAGAACATCACCGCGCTGAAATCCTTTGCCCGGATCCACCGCGGCCTGTCGGTCAAGTTCCAGGTGCCCGGGGTTTTCAAGGGCGTCTCGGTGCGTCAGAACCTCGAGATTGCCTTGCAGAGCCGGCACCGCGGCGCCGAGCTCGAAGCCGAGATTGGGCGGCTGCTCGCCTTCCTCGGCCTCGAATCCGAGCAGGCGCAGATCGCCGGCAATCTCAGCCACGGGCAGAAGCAATGGCTCGAGATCGGCATGGCGATCAGCCTGAAGCCGCGCCTTTTGCTACTGGACGAGCCCACCGCCGGCATGTCGCCCGAGGAAACCCACATGACCGGCGAGATGGTGCAGCGGCTCAATGCCGACGGCATGACGGTGCTCGCGATCGAGCACGACATGGCCTTCGTCCGGCAGGTCGCGCACCGCGTCACCGTGCTGCATCTCGGCCAGGTCTTCGCGCAAGGCTCGATCGACGAGATCGTAGCCGACGAGCGCGTGGCGGCGATCTATCTGGGGCAGGCCCATGCTTGATGTGCCGCGCAAGGAAGTGATCCTCTCGACCCTGGGCTTGCGCGCCGGCTATGGCGGCAAGCCGGTGCTCCAGGGCCTCGAGATCGAGGTGCGCGAAGGCGAGATCGTCGCCGTGATCGGACGCAACGGCGTCGGCAAGTCGACGCTGATGAAGAGCCTGATCGGGCTCGTGCCGGCGATGAGCGGCTCGATCGTCTATCGCGGTGAAGCCGTGGAATCCTTGGCCGCCCACAAGCGGGCGCGTCTCGGCATGGGCTATGTGCCGCAGGGGCGCGACGTGTTTCCGCGCCTGACCGTCGGCGAGAACGTCGCGGTTGGCGCCGCGATCAAGGGCGGCGGCATTCCCGAAGCGGGCCGGCGCAAGATCGTCGAGGCCTTTCCGATTCTGGCCGAGCGCTGGAATCAGCGCGCCGGCACCATGTCCGGCGGCCAACAGCAACAACTCGCGATCGGGCGGGTCCTGATCGCCGACCCCAATCTCATCCTGCTCGACGAGCCCTCGGAGGGCATCCAGCCCAACATCGTCCAGGACATCGCGCGCAACGTGGTCGAGCTCAACCATAGGACCGGGGTGACCATCATCCTGGTCGAACAGAATCTCGACATGATCCGCGCCATGGCGCAGCGCTGCTACGTCATGGACAAGGGACGCATCGTCGCGAACCTCGATCGCGCGGCGCTCGATGACGCGGCCGAGATGCGCCGTCATCTTGCGGTTTGAAGACTTACGCCAACGACAGAAGGAGAAAAGCAAATGTCCTGGCAGAAAGACTCCATCATGGCCCGCAAGGGCATCGCCAAGGGCGAGCGCGGTACCCAATACAGCATCACCGAGCGCGAGCAGGGCAAGTACCACTATGTCTATGGACCCTACGTGAGTCCGGTGCTGACCGTCGATCCCGGAGCAGTGGTGGCCGCCGAAACCCATGACGCGTTCGAGGGCGCCATCAAGAAGGAGACCGACAGCCCGTCGAAGATTCTTAACTTTCCGTTCCTCAATCCGCAGAACGGGCCGATCCACGTCAACGGCGCCGAGAAGGGCGACACGCTCGCAGTCTATATCGAGAGCATCGTGCCGCGCGGGCCGCAGCCCTGCGGCACGACCGTGGTGATGCCTGATTTCGGTGGCCTGGTCTCGACCGGGCAGACCGCGCTGCTCAACCCGGCGCTGCCGGAGCGGGTCAAGAAGCTCGAGATTGACGCCAAGACCGGAACCAAATGGAACGACAAGATTACGCTGCCCTATGAGCCGTTCATCGGCACCATCGGGACCTCGCCAGAGATCGAGGCGATATCTTCGCTGGTCCCGGATTACTATGGCGGCAATATGGATCTGCCCGACGTCGGCGTCGGCGCCATCATCTACCTTCCTGTCAACACCAGGGGCGCCTTGCTCTATCTCGGCGATTGCCATGCAGCGCAGGGTGACGGCGAGCTCTGCGGCGTCGCCATCGAGCATCCGACGGTGACCACAGTGCAGGTCGATCTGATCAAGGGCTGGACCATCGCTTGGCCACGGCTCGAGACCAAGGACTTCATCATGACGATCGGCTCGGCACGCCCGATGGAAGATGCAGCCCGCATCGCCTATCGCGAGCTCTGCCGCTGGATGGCGGCCGACTATGGTTTCGACGAGATCGACGCCTACATGCTGCTGACCCAGGCCGGCCGTATCAGGCTCGGCAACATGGTCGATCCCAAATACACGTTAGGTGCTTCCATCAAGAAGTCCTATCTCGGTTGAGGTCGACTGGATCATGTCCACCATTCACAAGGTCGCCGCCGTCCAGTTCGAGCCGACCATGTTCGAAAAGGAGCGCAACATCGCGTGCCTGCTCGAGCTCTGCGAGCAGGCGGCGGTGGCCGGTGCGAAGCTCATCGTCACGCCGGAAATGGGAACGACGGGCTATTGCTGGTTCGACCGCGCCGAGGTCGCGCCGTTCGTCGAGACGATCCCGGGGGCGACCACGAGCCGCTTTGCGGCGTTGGCGCGCAAATATGGCTGCTACATCGTCGTCGGCATGCCAGAGGTCGACGAGGACAACATCTACTTCAATACGGCCGTCCTGATCGGGCCAGACGGCATCGTCGGCCGCCACCGCAAGACGCATCCCTATATCTCCGAGCCGAAATGGGCTGCGGCCGGCGACCTGCACAATCAGGTGTTCGAGACGCCGATCGGGCGGATCGCGCTGCTGATCTGCATGGACATCCACTTCGTCGAGACGGCACGGCTGATGGCGCTCGGCGGCGCCGATGTCATCTGCCACATCTCGAACTGGCTGGCGGAGCGGACGCCGGCGCCATACTGGATCAGCCGCGCCTTCGAGAACGGCTGCTACGTCATCGAGAGCAACCGATGGGGACTGGAGCGCACCGTGCAGTTCAGCGGCGGGAGCTGCGTGATCGCGCCGGACGGGCAGGTGATCGCCGTGCGCGACAAGGGCGACGGCGTGCTGCTCTCGGAGATCGATCTCGACGCCGCACGCGCCCGCCGCGTGCTTGGGGAAGCCGTCTTCGCGCAGCGCCGGCCGGAGCTCTATCCGGAGCTGCTTACCGACACGTTCAGCTGGAATCCGCGCGACTTTTTCGGCCTCTATGGCCACCAGCCCTGGCCGACCGGCAAGACGTCGCGGGTCAGCGTCGCGCAATTTACGCCCGGCGATGACATCAGCCGGAATCATGAGAAAATCTCGGTGCTCGCCCGTAAGGCCAGCGCCGAAGGCGCGGAGCTCGTCGTCTTCCCGGAACTCGCCCTGACGGGCCTTGCCGATCCCGCAAGAAGGGCACAACCGATTCCGGGGCCAGCGACCGACACCCTTGGCAGGCTTGCAGAGGAGCTCGACCTCTATCTTGTCTGCGGCCTCGCCGAGCGCGACGGCGATCTGGTCTACAACAGCGCTTGCCTCGTCACGCCGGATGGGGACATCTCGGTCTATCGCAAGACGCATCTCACCGCCGACGAGCGAAGCTGGGCGACGGCCGGTGACGGCTGGGCCGTTGTCGACACACCAATCGGCCGCATCGGGCTGTTGATCGGTCACGACGCGTCGTTTCCGGAGGCGGGCCGGGTGCTGGCGCTTCGCGGCTGCGATCTCGTCGCGTGTCCTGCCGCGATCAAGGAAGGCTTCAGTTCGTCGCATCCCGGCACGCAGATCGAGCAGCCGAAGCCGATCCCAACCGGCCAGGATCTGCACCACTGGCATCATTTCCGCGTTCGCGCCGGCGAGAATAACTTGTTCTTCGCTTTCGCCAATGTCGTCGATCCAGAACGCGGCTATCCTGGGCTGAGCGGCGTATTCGGCCCTGACACGTTCGCGTTCCCGCGGCAGGAGGCGATCACGCCCGGCGGCGCGGGGCTTGCAACCGCACTGGTCGACACCACCAACCTCGACAGCATCTATCCAACCAATGTCGTGCGGCGAAAGGATCTGGTTTCGATGCGCATGCCGCACAGCTATCGCGGTTTGATCAAAGTGGCTGGGCACAACTACTGAAAATCAAGAAAAGGAAGCTGATCATGGATCTGGGACTCAAGGGCGCAAAAGTTCTCGTCACGGGAAGCACCAAGGGAATCGGCCGCGCGATCGCCGAGACATTTGCGGCCGAGGGCGCCGATGTCGGGGTGTGCTCCCGTAATCTGGCCGAGGTCGAAATCACCGTCGCTGCGCTCAAGGCCAAGGGCGTTGCGGCCTATGGCGGCGCGGTCGACGTCGCCGATGCGGCGGTCCTGAAGGCCTGGGTCGCCGATATGGCGTCAAAGCTCGGCGGCATCGATGTCGTCGTCGCCAATGTCAGCGCGCTGGCGATCGGACAGGACGACGAAAGCTGGCAGAAGGAATTTTCGACCGACATGATGGGCACGGTCCGGCTGGTGAATGCGGCCATGCCGTATCTGGAGAAGAGCTCGGCCGGCGCGATCGTCACGATATCGAGCGTCTCCGGACGCGAGGTCGATTTCGCGGCTGGCCCCTACGGCACCTTCAAGGCGGCGATCATCCATTATACGCAAGGGCTGGCCAATCAACTCGCGGGGAAGGGCATCCGCGCCAATTCGGTTTCGCCGGGCAACACCTATTTCGAGGGTGGGGTTTGGAACATGATCAAGGACAGCAATCCAGAGCTCTACAAGACCGCGCTGGCGCTTAATCCGACGGGACGGATGGGAACACCGCAGGAAATGGCTAACGCCGTGGTGTTTCTCGCGAGCCGCGCGGCGAGCTTCATCACCGGGACGAACCTCGTCGTCGACGGTGCCTTGACGCGCGGCGTGCAGTTCTAGCCTAGCGAGGGCGCAATCAGGGCATGCGGCCGCGTTCAGCGGGCCCGCCTGTTCCCGAACGAAACGGTCTACGACAGTCTCCTGATCGGTCTGCATCGTCGGGGAGGTGCAGAAGCGTCGATCGGGGCCAAAGCCGTCCGCGTCGTGAGTTTGCCATGTGTGATCACCATTGCCTTCTCTTGTCCGCAACACCCTGTTGTTGCGGTTGCTTGGCATTCAGGTGACCAAGGAGGCCGACCGCAAAATATACCGAGCAGGGCGAGGCGGCTACGATCGCCTGCATCCCGATGATCCGGGATCGCGTGCTCAGAGCGCCGACGCGCGCGAGGGCATCCAGTCCTTCATCGAGCGGCGGCCGGCGGTGTTCCAAGGGCGGTGAGCCAATGCCAACGATCTAAAGCTTGCGAAAGGGTCGGCACCAATTTCGCAGACGCGCCGACGTCTGGAGCTATGTTGGCCTGATCTCCGAGCCGGGCCCGACAGGCAGCCGGAGCAGTGAGGGCCGGGACGGACCGTGCCAGACCGCGATTTTGGTCACGACAGCATGCGTCCTTGGGGTGCTCACCGGATCTTCGCCCGTTCCCGGATTGATGGGATACGCCGGATAATCGGCCCCCGCGATGGAGAGGCGCAGCTGCTCACCTTTCCTGAGCGTCACGCACGTGGTGGCCAGCTTCAGCTTGTGTCGGCCAGCCGTCGCAGCACGATAATGCGCATATCCGCTCGAGATCTGAACGACCCTTTCGTCAGACGTTACGAGCGAAAGGATGCAGCTGAGATCAAAGCTTGGACGGTCGCAACTCAGATCGAGTTCGACCTCCGGTTCGCCGACTACCTCGATTGCGTCTTCAAGAGCTTTCGTGGTGAAGGTCAGGACGTCGCCGCGTTCATCAGCCACCCGGCGATCGACTGGTCCCGTCGGAGCGCCGTAGTAGCCACCGACAGTAGGCGCGGGTCGCCAGGGATCGTGCACGATGTGCTCGACGTCCCCCGCTGGATCCGGCCGAAGACCGAGAGTGCCGTCGTGAGCGTCCAGCGATGCTCGACCCGTGCCACCGAGGAACAGCGCCTGCGTGTTTGCCGGCAGATCCTGATACTGCCGCCATGCATTCATTCCCATATCGAACAACTCCATGCGTCGGTCTTCCGCCCGGCTCGACGACCCCTTGAGGATACGGTCAAAGAACCGGATGTGATCGATGTCGACGTTGCGGTCCGCCTCTGGCCCGAAGTCGACCGAGCCCACCTTTCGTGTCCACGGAAAATGGATCCAGGGTCCGACGATGAGCCTGGTGTCATCGCAGCTGCTCGCGACCGCCCGGAACGACTCGATCGTGGCCGGCAGGAAAGGATCGAACCAGCCGCCGACGAACAGCATCGGCAACCGGCGGGTACGAATGGTGTCGAGATGCGTCGCGGGCGAAATGCGGTCCCAGTAAGGAGAATCGGGCGGCGTTTCGAGCCAGTCCATGACGTGCGAATAATGCCGATATTTTTGCAGCAGCTGTGGCATCGCCGCGATCGGGCCGCTAAGCGGCAGGTTGGTCCCGGCGGCTTGCAGGGCGCTGAAGGCCTCGTCGTCGCCAGCGCGTCGCGCCGCTTCGGCCGTGATCTGAATGCCCCAGCCGATCATGTGCTTCATCTGCAGGGCCCCGTTCTCGTAGGCCCAATGCGCGGGATTCCACGGCCCCATCGCCGGCGCGAGGGCCTTCAGCGACGGGCAGTCTCCTGCCGCGGCGAGCAGCTGGTTGTAGGCTTGATAGGAAAAGCCGTACATCCCGACCTCGCCGTTCGCACCATCGAGACGGGCCGCCCATTCGACTGCTTCCGCGCCGTCCTCGATCTCGGTTTCGCCCGGTCGGAAAACCCCCTCCGATGTGCCGCGCCCACGGACGTCCTGCACCACGACGATATAGCCATGTGAGGCGTACCAGGAAGGATGCGCGTAGCAGATGCTGCATGCGATGCGCCTGCTATAGGCTTGGCGCTGAAGCAGAACCGGATAGGGTCCCGGCGCCGCCGGACGGTAGACGTCGGCATCGAGCCGCGTGCCATCCTTCAGCGTCATCGTCTCGACTTGGGGCGGCAGGATGGGCAATCGCAAAGACGTTACTGACATCTGCTGAAACTTCATCGCCGTGAATTCATGGGTTCGAACTTACTCGGGCTTCTCACGGTCCTGCACTCGCCCGTATCCGCGATAGCGGATAGCTGTCGACCTCGGAAATCAGCTTGATCAAGCGGCCGGCCGCGCGTTCGACAGCCGTACGGCCGCGCCCGGCATCAGCGAGAGCGGCGTTGCCGCAGGCTCCCTTGAGGTTGATGTCCTGCATCTGCCAGCCGAAGCCAGTTGCGCCCTCCGGCATCAGGATCTCGCATTCCGTCTCCAGCGTCTGGGAGAGAGACCTGAAATCTTCTGCCAGAGTCATGTCCACAAGTTCGGGATGCAGATGGCGCATCACACTGGTCTCGATCTCTCCGGCGTGGATGCCATGCTTGCGCTCGGCCGCAGTGAAAAGGTCCGACAGGTCCGTGAAGCGTGACCATTGCGACGAAACGGCCAGCATGCCGAGTCTGACGCGGAGTTCGCGGCAGACGATCTCCATGACCTGCGGCTGGCCGCCATGCGAGTTGACGAAGACGACCTTGCGGACCCCGGCCCGGTGAACGCTCTCGCAGACCTCGTACCAGACGCGGCCCAGCGTTTCCGCCGAGAGCGTCAGCGTGCCCGGGAACGCAGAATGCTCATTCGACTTGCCGATCGACATCGTTGGCAGGATGAGGGCCGGGAAATCGTCGGCCATCTGCGCGACTGCGCGTTGGATGATACCATCGACGATCGCCGTATCGACGCGAACCGGTAGATGCGGTCCGTGCTGCTCGACGGCGCCGACCGGCAGCACGGCGACGATCCTGCTCATATCAAGCCGACGGAAATCTTCGGCCGACAGGTCCCACCACCAATGCGACTTCAGTTTCATCTCGGTTGCCTTGGCTTGAATTGGCGGACAGGCCGGCGAGGCTTCGTCGCCCAGTGGCCTGCCAATCATTGTTGGGCATCCGCGGAAGCATGAAAAGTGCTTAATTTCGTCTCTTGTGTTGCCCTTTTGGCAACGCAGTGACGACGGAGGCGATGATCGTCGCTGCCGTCCTCGCCGGTTCAGCTGGCGACCTCGCGGATCATGGCTTTCAGCAGCTCCGCAAGCACGCTCGCGATCGCACTGGTGCCCCGGACATGTCCGATCAGCATCAGCGCCTGCGCGTCCTGCGCAAGCTCGCGAACGGGAACGTAGGTCAGCCGCCCGGCACGCCGCTCGGATTCCACGTCGAAGGGAGTCAGGAAGGTGATGCCATCGTTCAGGATGACCGCGTGCCGCATGATCTCGATCGAATTGGTCTCGATCGCTGGCTGCAGGTCGATCGCGACCCGCGCGAAAGCCGCCTCCAGATAAGGCCGGATCGCGCTCGTGCTGTCGGCGATGACGAGAGGGTAGTCGATGCAATCGCCGAGACGGACATTGCTGCGTTTCGCCAATGGATGGTTGGGGGTCATCACCGCGCCGAGCCGGCCGACGGCGCGCGCGAGGACTTTCAGATTGCTGTCCTTGCCGAAATCGAACCCGATACCGAGATCGGCCTCGCCGCTGGCGACGGCAACCTGAATTTCGGCTCCGGTATTGAAGAGCGTCAGGTTGAGTTTGACGCGCGGATTGGCCGCTCGAAACTCTTTCACTTTGCTCGGGACGAGGTTGGAGGCAAGGCCGCTCATCATCGCCAATGTGATTTCGCCGCGTCGCAGGCCCTTCAATTCCTCGATCTTGACCTGGGTCCGGGTCAGCTCCTTGAGCGTCTGGCGGACATGCCCGATCAAGACTTCCCCCGCGGCGGTCAGAATCAGCTTCTTCGGAAGACGCTGGAAGATCGGCGTTCCCAACTGCGTTTCGAGTGCGAGAATCTGGCGGCTGATCGCCGACGCTGCGACGTTGAGACGGTCTGCCGCTTTGCGGATCGAGCCGGTGCGGGCAACCTCGTCGATGTAGTTCAACAGCCGGCTGTGAAGCATGGTTCGGGCCCCGATCAATTTCCGCAGGATGGTGGCTCGTTGCCGAAAAGGCAACAGGTCTGTCGAATTAAAGCGCTTTGAGATGATGCGTTGTCATGCGACATCCGTCATGACGAGAGTGCACTGTCCGAGGAAATGATCCATGTCGTTCAGCGTCGCCGATCTCACGCGTGCGAAAGTCTTCCGCATCGCGCCGAAGGACACCAACTATTTCGCCGTCCTGTTCGATCAGGTGACGGATCGGATCGGCAACATCTTCGTCATCGAAATCTTCCAGCCGGGCGGGGCGACGCCACCGAACGAGCACGCCGCGGCGCATGAATTCTTTCACGTGCTGCACGGCGTCGGTGTCGCGCGCTGCGACGGCAACACCCTGCCGATCAAGAAGGGCGACTCACTTCTGCTGCACCCGGGCTCCGAGCACGTCATCGAGAACACGGGGCCGGGCAAGCTCTACACGCTCACCGTGATGACGCCCAACGAAGGCTTTTCCGAGCTGATCCGCAGCGGCGAGCGGGTCGCACTCGACGCCGAGGACATGCGCGTCCTGCAGGGGCTCTGATCGATGGGCGTCGCATCGTCTGATCCTGCTGTGAACGAAGGCCTGTTGCCGCTAGGCGCAAGCCGCGCGAATCGCTGGATGGTCGCCGAGGGGCGGGCCAATCTGGTGCGCCAGCCGGTCCTGCCGCGACCGGCGACGGTCCAGGCCCAGGGCAAGCTCGTCACGCTCGACCTCGCGCGCACCGCGCTCGTCATCGTCGATATGCAGAACGACTTCTGCCATCCCAGCGGTTGGCTGGCGCATATCGGCGTGGACGTCGCACCGGTGCGGCGCCCGATCGCGCCGTTGCGGCGATTGCTGCCGCTGCTACGCAGCTGCGATGTGCCGATCATCTGGCTCAATTGGGGCAACCGGCCCGACCGGCTCAATCTTAGCCCGTCGCTGCTGCATGTGTACAATCCGAGCGGCGCCGGTATCGGCCTCGGTGATGCGCTGCCGGGCTCGGGCGCGAAAGTGCTGGAGCGGGGCAGTTGGTCGGCGGCCATCGTCGATGAGCTTTCGACCGAGCCAACGGACATCCACGTCGCCAAGTACCGTATGTCGGGCTTTCAGGATACCGAGCTCGACAGCATTCTTCGCAATCTCGGTGTGAACACGTTGATGTTCACGGGGGTCAATGCCGATCAATGCGTGCTCTGCACGCTGCAGGACGCGAACTTTCGCGGCTACGACTGCCTGCTCCTCGAGGACTGCACGGCCACCACGTCACCCGACTACTGCATGGCCGCGACCATCTACAACGTCAACCAGTGCTTCGGTTTCGTCGTTGCGTCCGAAGCGATCGCGGCGGAGCTCGTGCATCGTGCATCGAAGGGGGCCAATGGTGACTGATCTCGCATCTGATGCGCTGGACCGGCTGGTCGCCGATCTCGGCGACATTCCGGTGGTGACCGAGCAGAAGGTCGTGCGCCGGCGCTCGCGCGACTTCTTCTGGTATAGCCCCATCCTCAATGCACAGCTCGACGGCAAATCGGCCGACCTGATTGTATTGCCGCGCGACGAGCAGGACGTTCTCCGAATCGCATCCGTCTGCGCGCGCCATCGGATGCCGATCACCGTGCGTGGCGGCGGCACCGGCAATTACGGACAGGCCGTGCCGCTCGAGGGCGGGGTGCTGCTGGATATCTCCGGGCTCGAAAGCATCGAGTGGATCAGGCCGGGCGCGATGCGCGTCGGCGCCGGCGCCAAGATGCACACGATCGATGCGGCCGCGCAGGCACGGGGGTGGGAGCTGCGGATGCATCCATCGACGAAGCGCATGGCGACGATCGGCGGCTTCGTCGCAGGCGGATCGGGTGGTATCGGCTCTATTACCTATGGCGGCCTGCGGGATCCCGGGAACATTCTGGCCGCGCGCGTCGTCACGGTCGAGGAGGAGCCGCGCATCATCGAATTGCGCGGCGATGCGGCGCAGAAGGTCAACCGCGCCTATGGCACGACCGGGATCATTATGGCGCTCGAAATGCCGCTCGCGCCCGCATGGAAATGGATCGACGTCGTGGTGGCCTTCGACGATTTCATCGAGGTCGCAACGTTCGGCTATGAGGCTGCCCTGGCCGACGGCATCGTGAAGAAGGTCCTCTCGCCGATCACCTGGCCGCTGCCGTCCTATTTCGGGGCGCTGAAGCCGTCCTGTCCCGACGGAAAGAGCGTGCTCATGGCAATGATCGCCGAGCCCTCGCTCGACAGCTTCAAGTCGCTGCTCGGCGGTCGCGGCACGATCACGCTCGAAACACCGACGGACGAGAGCCCCAGCCGGGTCCCGCTCTACGAATATTGCTGGAACCACACCACGCTCCAGGTGCTGAAGAGCGATCGTTCGGTAACGTACCTGCAGTGTCTCTATCCGCATGATCGCTTCCTGGAGAAGGTTGCCGAGATGCGGCAGCTGTTTCCGGACGAGGTGCTGCAGCACCTCGAATTCATCCGCTTCGGCGGCCGCGTCACCTGCAGCAGCCTGCCGGTGATCCGCTACACCAATGCAGATCGGCTGAACGAGATCATGCGGCTACATGAAGAGCGCGGTGTCTTCATTGCCAACCCGCATGTCTTCACCGTCGAGGATGGCAGCCGGTACAAGCGCGCCGATGCCGATCAGCTCGGCTTCAAGCATGAAGCCGATCCGCATGGCCTGCTCAATCCCGGTAAGATGCGGAGCTTTGTCAGCACAAGGCGATGAGCGATGCACGTGCTCTACGTGTATTGCCATCCACTCGCCGACAGCTTTCACGCGGCCATTCGCAGCGAAGCGCTTGCCGGCCTTGCCCAGGCCGGCCACACAATCGATCTGCTCGATCTCTACGCCGAGGGGTTTGATCCCATCCTGAATGCCGAACTCCGCCGCGACTACCACGATCCCGTACTGAACCGGCGCAACAACGAGGCTTACGCCGCGCGCCTGACGGCGGCGAACGCGCTCATCGTACAGTTTCCCACCTGGTCATTCGGGCCGCCTGCGATACTCAAGGGCTGGTTTGATCGCATGTTCGGTCCGGGCATCGCGCTCGACCTGTCCGATCCCGCCCATGCGAAGCCGATGTTGCAACACATCGAACGCATCGTGGGTATCGCGACCTACGGTCGGCCGCGTTGGCAGGCAATCGGCATGGCTGATCCGCCGCGCAAGATCATCAAGCGCTATCTGCCGTGGTTCACCGGCGGAAAGGCGCGCGTGAGCTATCACGCGCTCTATCACATGAATGTCGCCACCGCGAACAAGCGCAACCGCTTTCTTGCAAAGCTGCGGCGAGAGATGGCCCGGTTCTAGCCGCGCCGTGATACGGAAGAAACGGTTCTTGCGGGCGGTGATCACGTGGTCACCGGCCCCAGAGTGAATCATGCTTGCAGCTAGCCGAATGCCCAATTTTCCGTGACGGATCGCCCACGAAAACGGCATGGCTGCGGGGCGTCAGCGCACGCGGAACCTTCGTTCCTCTTCTGCCAAGCCCTTGTTCGGTTGGCTTATCGGGCGGGGCCTGCAAGGCGAATGCGTTCGTGACGCCTGTTCCATCTGCGTCATACCAACCCGCTTGCACAGCAAAGCGGCGTTGCCGGAAAGGCAACGGATTGCTCGAATCTAAATGCTTTGAGGTGACAGCCTGCCCATGCATCGTCACGCTCGGAAAGTCTCGCAGCGCAGTGCTCGCCGGCTGATCGCGACGAGCTGCAGAAGGGCAACCAGCATGGCTTTGACAAATCTGTCCCGAATGATCGCTGCCGGTCTGTTGGCGTGCGCAGCATCGGTCGCTTCCCTCCCGCCGGCGCTGGCTGCCGACAAGGTGACGCTCCTGACCAACTGGTTCGCGCAGGCCGAGCACGGCGGCTTCTACCAGGCCAAGGCCACCGGGCTCTATGACAAGGCCGGCCTCGACGTCACCATCAAGATGGGCGGCCCGCAGGTGAATGGCTCGCAGCTCCTGCTGGCTGGCGATGCCGATTTCATGATGGGTTATGATATCCAGGTCCTCAAGGGCCGTGAGCAGAACCTGCCGCTGTTGACGATCGCTTCGTCGTTTCAGTTCGATCTCCAGGGGATCATGACTCACGACGATGTGGCGGATCTCGCTGCGCTCAAGGGCCGGCCGATCCTGATCGCGGGATCGTCGCGCACGACATTCTGGCCCTGGTTGCGCGCCAAATACGGCTTCACCGACGACCAGATCCGTCCCTACACCTTCAACCTGCAGCCCTTCTTTGCCGACAACACGGTGGCGCAGCAGGCCTATCCGTCGTCGGAGCCGTATCAGGCTGAGCAGCAGAACGTGAAGGTCAAGTTCTTCCCGCTCGCCGACGGCGGCTACCCGCCCTATGGCTCGACCATCGTCACGACCGAGAAGATGATAGCGGACAAGCCCGACCTCGTATCGCGCTTCGTCAAGGCCTCGCTCGAAGGATGGCGCGACTATGTGAAGAACCCGGAGCCGGCAAATGCCTTGATCAAGGCAGCCAACGCCAAGATGACGGACGGGCAGCTCGCTTTCGCGATCGAGAGACTGAGGGCGATGAAGGCCATCGACAGTGGCGATGCGGCAACGCTCGGCGTCGGGATCATCACGGCCGAGCGCTACGAGAAGACCTATGACTTCCTGGTCACGAACGGCCTGCTCAGCCCAACGGTCGACTGGCACAAGGCGTTCGACGACCGCTTCGTCAAGAATTTGAAGATCGGCGTCAACTGAGGAGCCGACATGAGGGTGCTGTTGCCCGCTGAACCGCTCGATGAAACGGCGAAGCAAGTGACGATGGTTTGCGATGGACCGCCGGCGGTCGAGGTCCTGTCCGCCGAGAAGGTGTTTACCAACGGCGCACGCGGATTGGCGCCGATCGATCTGTCGATCGCCGACGGCGAGTTCCTGACCCTGATCGGTCCGTCCGGCTGCGGCAAGAGCACGCTGCTCAAGCTGATCGCCAACCTCATCGAGCCATCCGACGGCCGATTGCTGTGGTGGCGCGGTGATTTCGCGCAAGTGGGACAGGAGGGGCGGCGCCTTGCCTTCGTATTCCAGGAGCCGACCTTGATGCCGTGGGCCCGGGTCGAGGCCAATGTCCGCTTGCCGCTGGAGTTCGGCAACATGCCCCGAGCCACGGCGGATCCGAAGGTCGCCGACGCCATTGCGCGCGTCGGCCTCTCCAGGTTCAACCGGCACTTCCCGCGGCAGCTGTCCGGTGGCATGAAGATGCGCGTCTCCATCGCGCGCGCCTTGGTCACCAATCCCAATCTTCTGCTGATGGACGAGCCGTTCGGCGCCCTCGACGAATTCACACGCAACAAGCTGGATGACGACCTCGTCAACCTGTCGTGGGAGCGCAAGCTGACGACGGTGTTCGTGACGCATTCGATCTACGAGGCCGTGTTCCTCTCGACCCGGATCATCGTCATGGCCGCGAACCCCGGTCGCATCTTTCGCATCATGACCATCGACCAGCCGCAGCCGCGCGACCAGGGGTTCCGCGACAGTCCGAAATTTGCGGCCTATTGCCGAGAATTGTCGACCTGGCTCGCCGAAGCCTCGCTGCAATCAGCCGGCGGAGGCGGATCATGAAGCCGTTATTCGAATCCGAGGCCTTCGTGCGGATCGCCGCCCCGGTTGCGGTCGGCATCGTCCTGTTCGCGATATGGGAGATCGGCTTTCGGCTGGCGTCCGTTCCCGTCTACCTGTTTCCAAAGCCGACGGACATCTTCGCAAGCCTCCTGCATAATGGGCCGTCGCTCCTGCGCGCACTGCTCGTGACCTTGCGCGTTACCCTGCAGGCCTTCGTCGCAGCCGTCGTTCTGGGCACACTGATCGCCTTCATGTTCGTGCAGAGCCGGGCGATCGAGGTCAGCCTGTTTCCCTATGCGGTGCTCCTCCAGGTGACGCCGGTCGTCGCGATTGCCCCTCTGATCATCATCCTGGTGAAGAACACGCAGCTGTCGCTGACCATCTGCGCGACCCTTGTGGCGCTATTCCCCATCATCTCCAACACGACGCTGGGCCTGCGCAGTGTCGACCCGGGACTTGCGAACTTCTTCCGGATGAATCGTGCCAGCCGCTTCAAGACGCTGGTGAAGCTGCGCATTCCCGGAGCGCTGCCATATTTCTTCGGCGGCTTGCGGATCTCGAGCGGCCTGGCCTTGATCGGCGCGGTCGTCGCGGAGTTCGTGGCAGGCACCGGCGGTCGCTCGTCGGGGCTTGCCTATGAAATTCTCGATGCGGGATTTACGCTGGACATTCCTCGCATGTTCGCGGCGCTGTTTCTGATCACCTTGACCGGGGTCCTCTTGTTCGCAGCCATGGTCGCGCTGTCGCAGTGGGTCCTGTCGGATTGGCACGACAGCGAGACCAGAGCCGAAACATGACCGCCATGCTGATCGACAATGCAGCGGGTATCTTCACCGGGCTGTCGGGCGCTGCCATGCGTGCCGCCGGCCAGATCCGCATCCGTGACGGCGTCATCGTCGAGATCGGTGCACTGCAGCTGCAGCCGGGCGAGCAACGTCTCGATGCTGCCGGCGGGGTGATCTATCCCGGCCTGGTCTCGACCCATCACCACCTGTTCCAGAGCGTGCTGAAGGGCGTACGGTCCGGCATCGACCTGCCGCTGGCCGGCTGGTTGCGCGCCGTGCCTTACAGGTTCTGGTCGAAATTCGACGAGGAGGCGCTTGCCGTCGCGGCCCGGATCGGGCTCGCCGAGCTGCTGCTTTCGGGTACGACCACGGTCGCCGACCATCATTATCTCTTCAGCGACACGTTCGGCTTCGACCCGGCGCAGGTGATCTTCGAGGTGGCACGCAGCCTCGGCATCCGCCTGGTGTTTTGCCGTGGCGGCGGCACCACGGCGCGCCACGTCGATACCGACAGGTTTGCGGCCATGCCGGTCGAGACGCTCGACCGCATGTTGCTGTCGGTGGAGGCCTGCGCGCAGCGCTTCCACGATGCGTCTCCGAGTGGTCTGTCGCGCGTTGCGCTGGCGCCGACCACGCCGACCTGGTCGCTCGATCCCGGCGAACTGCGCGAGGTCATTGCCGCGTCGCGTCGCATGGGGGTGCGGCTGCATAGCCATTTGTCCGAAACCGCGGACTATGTCGATTTCTGCCTGTCGGTGCACGGTAAGCGGCCGGTGCATTGGCTGGCAGATCATGGCTGGCTTGGCGAGGATGTCTGGTTCGCGCACCTCGTGCATCTCGACGACGAGGAGGTGCGCATTCTCGCGAGCACCGGCACCGGCATGGCGCATTGCCCGCAATCCAACTGCCGCCTCGGCTCCGGCGTCGCTCCCGCCGATGCAATGGCGCGCCTCGGCGGCGCGGTCTCTCTCGGCGTCGACGGGGCAGCCTCCAACGAGGCGGCCGACATGCTCTGCGAAATGCACAGCGCCTGGCACACTCATCGCGCCATAAAAGGGGCGGGCGCGGTGACGGCCGAGGATGTCGTGCATTGGGCGACAGCCGGCGGCGCGCGCGTGCTCGGCATGCCTCACGTCGGTACGCTGGCGCCGGGGCAGCAGGCCGACATTGCCATCTTCAAGCTCGATGATGTCAGGCATTTCGGCATGCACGATCCTCTGATCGCGCCGGTCACCTGCGGCGGCTCGGCGAAACTTCGTTATCTCCTGATTGGCGGCCGCATCGTCGTCGCAGACGGCGCCATTCCCGGCCTCGACCTGCAAAAGCTCAAATCGGACGCCGCGCGTGTGGTGACGCGCCTGGCCGCGTAGTTCGTGGAGGATTGCCATGTTGAACACGAAACAGCCCGTGCTGCGCCGGTTCTGGTACGCGCTGATGCCGGTCGACCACCTCAAGGATGGACCAAAGCCATTCACGCTTCTCGGCGAGCCGATCGTTCTGTTCCTCGATGCCAAGGGCGAGCCCGCCGCGCTGGAAGACCGGTGCTGTCACCGCACCGCGAAGCTGTCGAAGGGATGGTGCAACAACGGCAATATCGTCTGCGGTTACCACGGCTGGGAGTATGACCGCGACGGCAGGCTAGTGATGATTCCGCAGTTTCCGTTCGAGCAGCCGGTCCCCGACGCTAAAGCTCGCTCGTTCCGCGCCAAGGCTCGCTACGGCTATGTCTGGGTTGCGCTCGACGAGCCCTTGGCCGACATCCCCGAAATTCCCGAGGACGGGATGCCCGGCTATCGCCGCATCAATCAGTTCTACGACAAATGGGACACGGCAGCGCTCCGGCTGATGGAAAACTCGTTCGACAATGCCCACTTTGCCTTTGTTCACAAGGGCACCTTCGGTGACTTCAATCAACCAAAGCCCGAGAAGTACGAGATCGTCGAGACCGACGCTGGCTTCGATGCCGAGACCATCATCACGGTTCGCAATCCGCCCAATGCCTACAGGATCACCGGGACGAAAGAGCCGATGACACGGCGGCATCAGCGCAACAAATGGTTCATGCCGTTCTGCCGGCGTCTCGACATGGAATATCCGTCCGGCATCCGGCACATCATCTTCAATTGTGCGACGCCGATCTCGGACGGCCAGATCCAGGTCGTTCAGCTGCTGTTCCGCAATGACGGCGAGGCGGACTGCTCGACGCAGGAGCTGATCGATTGGGACGCCGCGATCATTGCCGAAGATCGCGACATGCTGGAATCGACGGATCCGAATGCCATCGTCGATATGGGCCGCAAGATCGAGATGCATATGCCGTCCGATCGTCCTGGCATGATCATGCGCAGGCGCTTGCTCGACCTCCTCCGGCAGCATGGCGAAGAGGAGCGGCCACGGGAGTATCAGGCGTAGGCCTCGTCCTGAATGCGCGCGAGCTTTCTAAGATGGAGCAGGCGGTCGGGAATGGTCTTGTTTGGCGTGAAGCAGCCCATATTTTGTCATCCTTGATCTTCTTGGCCACAACTAGCTCAAACTTGCCCATGATGGATTGGAGCGAGAGTTCCGGTTTTTCAATCAGTTAGGTGCTGCCGTGTGCGCCACGTGTGCACCGGGAGATCCAGAAAGCTTCGCGGTTAGCGGTAGTTGATGTCCCAGGAATCCTTTCCTGGGCGCATCTGCAATGCGATTCTATCTCCTTGCGCAAGAGAGACAGGTTAAGGGTGTTCTCGCCTAAAGTACCTCGACCAGCGAATGGCCGTGCAGCTCGATGTTCAATCCCTGCATGCCCAAATCGTTGATCTCGCCGCCCATCGCCTTCAGACTCTCCTCGCGGATCAGGGACATCAGCCCGCGGCGCAGCGCCAGAAACTCCGAGGACATCATCACCGATTGCTGGCGCGGCCGCTCTAGCGGAATCGGGATCTCCGCCTTGATCGAACCGGGCCGCGCGGTCATGCAGTACACGCGGTCGGAGAGGAAGATCGCCTCGTCGATGTCGTGGGTGACGAACAAGACCGAGATCTTCAGCCGCTGCCACATGTTGGTGAGGATCTGTTGCATGATCACCCGGGTCTGCGCATCCAGCGCGCCGAAGGGTTCGTCCAGCAGCAGCACCTTCGGCCCCGTCGCGAGCGCGCGCACGATGCCGACGCGTTGCTTCATGCCGCCGGAGAGTTTTTCCGGATAATGTTTCTCGAAGGCCTCGAGGCCCGCGAGCCCAAGCAACGTACGCGCCGCGCGCTCGCGCTGCGAGCGCGGCATGCCACGCATCTTCAGGCCGAACTCGACGTTCTCGCGCACCGTCTTCCAGGGAAACAGCGAATATTGCTGAAAAACCATGCCGCGCTCGGCACTCGGCCCGCTGACGCGTTCGCCGTCGACCGTGATGGTGCCGGTGGTCGGCCTGAGAAACCCCGCCACCGCATTCAGGAAGGTCGACTTGCCGCAGCCGGAGGGCCCGACGATCGAGACGAACTCGCCCGGCTTGACATGGATATGCGTGTTGGTGACGGCATCGACCAAGCCGTCGATGGTCTCGTAGCTCAGCGAAAAATTCTCGACCTCGATATGCCCCTGTGGGGTCGCCGTCGCGATCGCGCTCATTTCGCCCTCCATGGCATAACCAACTGTCCGGCGCCGCGGATCAGCAGGCTCGATCCGAGGCCGAGCACGCCGATCGCGATCATGCCGAGCGCAATGTCGGCATATTGGACCAGCGAATAGGCCTCCCAGGTGAAGTAGCCGATGCCGTATTGCCCGGAGATCATCTCGGCCGCGATCAGCGACACCCACGCGACTCCCATGCCGATGGTGAGGCCAGTGAAGATGTGCGGAAGCGAGGCCGGAAAGTACACCTCGCGGAAGATCGAGCGCTCGCGCGCCCCCAGGCATTGCGCTGCGCGCACCAGCACGGGATCGACCAGCGACATGCCGTGCAGTGTGTTGACCAGGATCGGGAAGAACGAGCCGAGGAAGGTGATGAAGACGATGCTCTGCTCGTTGGTCGGCCACAGCATGATCGCCATCGGCACCCAGGCGATCGCCGGAATCGGCCGCAGCACTTCCGCAACCGGGAACACGGCCTCATGGACCAGCTTGAAGCGGCCCATGATCAGCCCGAGCGGCACGCCGACGATGGCCGCCAGCGAGAAGCCGAAAAAGATGCGCCGGCAGCTCAAAAGGATGTGCAGCAGAAATTTGGGATCGTGGATCGCCTTGGTGAAGCTCGCATAGACCGCCAGCGGCGAGGGCACGTTGGTGAAGCGCACGAAGAACACGACGCGGTAGGTCGTGAGCAGATGCCAGACGAGAAGGAAGGCGGCGAGCGAGATCACGCCAATGGCGGTCGCACGCAACCTGTTCTGGTTGAGCCGATACCAGCGCCCTGCCAAGGAGCCAAATGAGGGCGGCGCGGTGGGTGGTGCCGTGACGGGCGCGGGCGTGGACTCGGTGACGGCTGCGGCTGCCGGGATGGCGTCCTCCTGATGGCGCAGGATGGCGGGACTGCTGCTCACGTCTTGCCTCCGCCGACCGCCGCCTTCACCGCGTCCTCGAAGCCGAGCACCTTGCCGCTGATCTTGGCGGCATAGGCTTCGGCATCCTTCTTCAGCAGGAAGGGCGCGACGTCACCATTGCCGACCGCGAAGAAGGCCTGGTCGGCGAACAGTTTGATGCCGCGGGTGGTGTCGAAGACATAGGCGACGTTGATCTTCTTGCCCTTGGCCTTGTAGTCGGCGTAGGCGCCGAGCGTGCAGCTGGCAGACGAGAAAGGCATGATGCCGACCTCGTCGACCCAGACTTCGCCGGCCTTGCGCGGATCGGCGATCGGCTTCTTGCAGAAGCTGTCATCGCCGGAGATCTCATAGTTCTTGGTGCTCGCAAGCCGCGCGTCATAATCGAGGTTCATCTCCGCATAGGCCTTGCGGATGTAGCTGTCGTCGACCCACTTCTTCGGATCGAACTCCTTCATGCGCCCGAGGTTTTGCAGCACCTTGACGTCGGTGGTGGCGGCATCGATCAGCGCGGGCTTGATCGTGGGATCGGTGGTCATGTTGCCGCTGGGACCGAGAAAGATGTAGACGACTTCCTTGCTGATGCCGGTCCATTCCTGGATCTTTTCCGCGGCCAGCTTGGGATCGTCGCGCAGCCACTGGTTGGCGGCGATCACCGCCTTGAAGTAGGCGACGACGACCGCCGGGTATTTTTCGGCGAAGTCGGTGCGGACGACGATGCCATGGAAGGTCGGCAGATTGGTCTCGACGCCGTCGAAGATCTTTCGCGCAAAGCCGCGGAACGGCAGCAGCTCGGCGAAGGGGACGAAGTCGGCATGAGCATCGATCTTCTTCTCCTGCAGGTTGGTCGAACCGACTTCAGGGCTCTGGCTCACGAGCTGGAAGAAATCGGATGCATAGCCGCGATCCTGCATCGCCTTCAGCACCATGCCGTGTGCGGCGGAGCCGAAGGGAACGCTGACGAGCTTGCCCTTGAGATCGGCGAGGTCGTAGTAGGGCGAGTCCTTGTGGACGACGAGGCCATTGCCGGAGCCGGAGAGGCTGTAGGCGGCGACGCCGATCAGGCGGCTCTTGCTCTCCGGATTGCTCTCGAAGGTGAAGCCGTTCACGATCAGCGGATAGTCACCCATCATGCCGATCTGGAGCTTGTTCGCCATCATCGCGTTGGTGACGGGCGGACCGGAGGTGAAATTCTGCCACTCCAGCTCGAACTTGATGTTGGCGTATTTGCCGTCCTTCGGGAGATATTTCTCGAGGAGATGCAGCTGGCGAATGACGACACCCGCGGTCACCGTGTTGGTCGTGGTGTCCTGCGTTCCGATGCCAAGGGTGACGGTTTCCGCCGAAGCCGGCTGCGCGGTTAGAAGCGCCAGCGACGTCACTGACATCGCGATCGAGAGCGTGGGAAGATGGCGGACCATTCTCATCCTCATTCGGTTGGATGTGCTGTGGTTGCCATGATTGGGTGAGGGCGCAGGCAGGGCAAATCCGGAGTGGCTGCCGCAGTCGATTAGTTGCCGGGAAAAGCTGATTGCATACTCCTTGTGCAGTCCTGCACTATAAAGCCGCTTGCCTGTGCACGGGGCATGGTCGCGGGCCCCTCTAATCCGACGCCTGGCCGCGCATGTCCTCGAGAACGTCGGTCCGGCACACCACGATCTGCGAGCGCTTGGTCAGGACGATTCCCTTCTCCTGCATCCGCTTCAGGCTGATCGTGACCCATTGCCTGGTGGCACCGACCATGTGGGCGATGTCGGCATGGGTGAAGGCCGCCGCGATCACGGTGCCGTCGGCGTCCTCGACGCCGTAGAGCTCGACGAGGTGCAAGAGCAGATGCGCGAGGCGCTGCGTGATCGAGCGCGTTCCCAGCATCTGCGCCAGCGCCGAATAGCATTTGCCCTTGAAGGTCAGCCCTTCGATCAGGCCGATCGCGAGGTTGGGAATCTCTGCGGCAAGGGACCGCAGTTCCTTTCCGGGAAGGTGCACCACGCTGCAATTGCTGGACGCAACGCCGGACCATTGGTGCACGGTGCCCTCAAACACTTCGGGCCCGCCGACGAAATTGCCGACATGCCAGTAGGCGAGGGTGATCTCGCGCCCGAGTGGCGAGGTGTAGAACACGCGGATGCGGCCGCTCTCGATCAGCCAGATGCCGTCATGCTTGCCGCCCTGGCTGAATAGCGTCTGGCCGCGGTTGAGCACTTTTCGCCGGCCCTGCTTCAGCACCAACTCCCGCTCGCGCGGTGAGAGCTTGTCCATCAACGGTGGTGGACCGCCGATCCATTGCTGGTTCTCGGTGAGCAGCAGGGAGGAACTGCCGGCAGGCCGGGCGGCCGCTGGAACAGCCCCGCGAACCACATTGGCCGCCTGCAACATCGTCTGCCTCCGGAACGTTCAAATCGTTCTAAAGAAGAGCAATGTCCGTGCCAGATGGGGGCGAAGGGGGATTCCCACAAAATCTCGAAAACAACCCCATGCAAAGTAGCGTGACGCAGCCGGGGGATACCTGTGTCATTCCCTGTTTCCGCGGGCAATGGAGCGGGAGGTAGGGCGGGCTAACGGTTCTGATGCTCGGCCAAATTCAGCAAATACGGCTTCGGGTAAATTCCGCGGTTGTGGCCGTCCGAGAACGCGATGTTCAGCCCATAGCCGAGGTCGCCGATCTCGGTGATGGCGATGCCCGGAAACCCCTTAGGGAAGCAGCCGTCGAAACGGGCGCGGGTGCAGTGGGCGCATTTGCAGGAGAGGCGGAGTGTTTCGGCAGGGACGCTCAACGCATCGTCCTGCGTCGTGCGGACGAGAAGCGAGGCCAGATCGGCGCTGGCTTCATAGTCGGCCACGGTCGGTGCCACCAATGCGGTCATGGTCATGACGAACCTCCGACGTCTTTCTACGTCGGCGCGGACGCCCGCGAATAGCAACTAGTTGCCGGCGCGGACGCGTGGCGATGCCCTTCGCTGCCTGCTCTTCAGTCATCGCCCGCGAAATGTGAAACTAATCGACCGGGAATTTCACTTCTGAATTGCCGGACTCTCTTCTCTCCGAAACCTTGGGCGCCATCGACAAGGAGAGATCATGAGCGCATTTCAGAAGGAAACGGTGTTGTCGGTGAGGCACTGGACCGAGTCCCTGTTCAGCTTCACGGCGACGCGCGATCCCGGCTTCCGCTTCCAGAACGGCCAGTTCGCGATGATCGGGCTCGAGGTCGAGGGCAAGCCGTTGATGCGGGCCTACAGCATGGCCAGCGCCAATCACGAGGAGGCGCTCGAATTCTTCTCGATCAAGGTGCAGGACGGCCCGCTGACCTCGCGCCTGCAGAAGATCAGGGAGGGCGACATCATCCTGGTCGGCCGCAAGGCGACGGGCACGCTGATCACCGGCAATCTCATTCCGGGAAAACGCCTGCTGCTGCTCTCGACCGGAACGGGCCTTGCGCCCTTCGCCAGCCTGATCAAGGACCCTGATGTTTATGAGAACTACGAGACCATCGTGCTCGCCCATGGCTGCCGCCAGGTTTCGGAACTCGCCTATGGAGAACATGTTGTCGGTGGCCTGCGCAACCACGAATTCTTCGGGCCATTGATCCGCGACAAGCTGGTCTACTACCCCACCGTCACCCGCGAGCCGTTCCGGAACCGCGGCCGCATCACCGACCTGATCGCCTCCAACCAACTGTTCGACGATATCGGCCAATCCGGCCTCGACATCGAGACCGACCGCATCATGCTCTGCGGCAGCCCCGCGATGCTGGAGGAGCTGCACGCGATGTTCTCCGCGCGCGGCTTTGTCGAGGGCAATCACAGCCAGCCCGGCCATTTCGTGATCGAAAAAGCCTTCGTCGAGCGCTGAGGCGCAAATCGCATCCCGGCGACAACTAATTGCTATCGTCGGCAAGCCGACTGAACAAATCTGATGCAAAGGCGCCGGTTATCGGCGAACCAGGAGCAAGTGATGGCACTAGATCAGATCGTCGACGGACTTTCGGAGGTTTCCTGCGATGTGCTGGTGATCGGCGGCGGCACGGCGGGCCCGATGGCGGCGCTGAAGGCAAAGCTGAAGAACCCGAAGGCCAATGTCGTCCTGCTCGAAAAGGCCAACGTCAAGCGCTCCGGTGCGATCTCGATGGGCATGGACGGGCTGAACAACGCCGTCATTCCCGGCTATGCGACGCCGGAGCAGTACACCAAGGAAATCACCATCGCCAACGACGGTATCGTCGACCAGAAGGCGGTCTATAAATACGCGCAGAACTGCTACAAAATCATCGAGGAGCTCGACAGCTTCGGCATCCGTTTCCTGAAGAACGAGAACGGCGACTATGCCGTCAAGAAGGTGCACCACATCGGCACCTATGTGCTGCCGATGCCGAACGGCGAGACCGTGAAGAAGGCGCTGTACCGCCAGCTTCGCCGCGCCCGCATCCTGATCTCCAACCGCTACATGGCGACGCGTCTTTTGAAGTCGAGCGATGGCCGCATCGCCGGCGCGATCTCCGTCAACACCCGCACCGCCGAGATGTTGGTGATCAAGGCCAAGGCCGTGATCCTCTGCATGGGCGCCGCCGGCCGCCTGGGCCTGCCGACCTCCGGCTACATGTTCGGCACCTATGAGAACGCGGCAAACTCCGGCGACGGCTACGCCATGGCCTATCACGCCGGCGCCGCGCTCGCGAACCTCGAATGCTTCCAGATCAATCCGCTGATCAAGGACTATAACGGCCCGGCCTGCGCCTATGTCGCCGGTCCCTTCGGCGCCTATACGGCGAACAACGAGGGCTCGCGCTTCATCGAATGCGACTACTGGTCCGGCCAGATGATGCTGGAGTTCTACAACGAGCTCTTGTCCGGCAAGGGCCCGGTGTTCCTCCAGCTCAAGCATCTGCATCCCGACACGATCTCCGAGATCGAATCGACGCTGCACAAGGTCGAGCGTCCCACGCGCGGCCTGTTCCAGCAGGGGCGCGGGGTCGACTACCGGAGCGAGTCGATCGAGATGCACATCTCCGAGATCGGCTTCTGCTCCGGCCACAGCGCCTCCGGCGTGTTCGTCGACGACAATGCGCGCACCACCGTGCCCGGCCTCTACGCCGCCGGCGACATGGCGAGCGTGCCGCACAACTACATGCTCGGCGCCTTCACCAACGGCTCGGTGGCCGGCATAGACGCGATGGAATTCGCCGACAGTCACGATTTTGCGGAGTTCGATGCCGCCGACGTCGCCATGGAACGTGACCGCGTGATGGCGCCGACCAGGCGCGAGGACGGCATTCCGCCGAACCAGATCGAGTACAAGACGCGCCGCCTCGTCAACGACTATCTCCAGCCGCCGAAGGTCACGCGCAAATACGAGCTCGGCATGCGCCGTCTCGCCGAGGCGCGGGAAGACATGCAGGAGCGCATGATCGCGCGTAACGCACACGAGCTGCTCCGAGCCCTCGAGGTGCAGTCGATCATGGATTGCGCCGACATGGCCGCGCACGCCTCGCTCTACCGCGAGGAGAGCCGCTGGGGCCTCTATCACTGGCGCACCGATTTCCCGGAGAAGGACAACGAGAACTGGTTCTGCCACACGCTGCTGAGCAAGCGAGACGGCAAAATGACCAGCGAGAAGCGCGCGGTCGAACCTTACGTCGTGCCGATCGCCGACGACGAGAAGGACCTCTACGACAAGCAGCGCATCCGCGCTACCGCCTGATCCACCAGAACATAGCAACAGGAGACAGCAAATGCCTCTCGCTTCCTATCAGACGTCGGTCCCGGTGGTGGTCGACGACGCAAAATGCATCGCGGACAAGGGTTGCACGGTGTGCGTCGACGTCTGCCCGCTCGATGTGCTCCGTATCAGCGACATGACCGGCAAGGCCTACATGGCATATGACGAATGCTGGTACTGCATGCCCTGCGAGGCGGATTGTCCGACCGGCGCGGTTACCGTCAACATTCCCTATCTCTTGAGGTGATCATGTCGAGTCCGTTCGAATCCTACGACGACCTCGAAGATGCCGACGAGCGGCTTCAGGCCGCCGATCCGGCCGAGCGCCGCGTCGCCATCATCGCGCTCGGCCATTCCGGCGATCCCGCCGCGGTCGGTCATCTCGCCAACATGGTGTCCGATCCCGACGCCGGCGTACGCCAGCAGGTCGCGATGGCGCTCGGTGAGTTCGACGGGCCGGAGGCCGCGAGCGCGCTGGTGAAACTGCTGGTTGACCCCGAAAGGATCGTCGCGGCGGCGGCGGCCGACAGCATGGCCGAGTTCAAGGATCCCGCCTGCGCCGGGATCATCCTGCCGCTGGTGAAGCATGCCCATGCTTTCGTCCGCATGGGCGCACTGCGCGCGCTGAAGGAATTGCGCTGCAAGGATACGCTGAAGCCGGCGCTGGAAGCGCTCCAGGACACTGACGCCGCCGTGCGCGTGCAGGCGATCGGCGTGATCGGCTTCCTGAAGCTGGAAGAGTCCATCCCCGCGCTGACGGCGCTGATCAACGACCCTGATGCCCATGTCCGCCGTGCCGCCGTCAGTGCGCTGGCGTTCTCGCAGATGAAGCCCGCGGCCGAGACCATCACGCGCGCACTGAAGGATGCCGACTGGATGGTCCGCGAGATGGCGGCGGAAACGCTCGGTCTCAACGTCAACGGCTCGCTTGCCGCCGATCAGTTGGTCGCGTGCCTCGGCGATGAGTTCTGGCAGGTGCGGCTGAAGGCGATCCGCAGCCTTGGCAAGATGAAGGTCGAACGCGCCGTGCGCCCGATTGGCAATTGCATCAACCACGAGCAAGCGAACTTGCGCAAGGAGGCGGCTGCCGCGCTCGGCGAGATCGCCGATCCCGAGGGCGAGGCCTACCTCGCCGTGGTCGCCAACGATCCCGATCCCGACGTACGCAAGAACGCGCGCTGGGCGCTCCAGCAGATCGCGGCGAAAAGGACGCGAGCAGGATCGTAGGTCAAGATCTGAGTTCGACATTCCAGTCCGTGCGAAGTAGCATCGGTCTGTTTTCGCGCTGGGAAATCCGGCGTCAGCGTACCCTATACCGCGCACGTCGATATGCCGCATGCAGAGCCCGCGGAATAGGAGTTAGACCTGACTGCCCTAACGGCACTTGCGACCGGCCCGGCGACGATCCGTCGCCAGGCCGATGCGGTAAAGCGAGGGGCCGCAAATCTCGGGATGCCCGGCGGCCAACGCCCGCGAAATTAATTGCTTCTGCATTACGGCGTCGCTCCCTAGGATCGGCCTGTGCTTGACGAAATTCCGGCGTCCGCGCGAGCACGGTCAAGTGTGTGATCCCGGAAAGAGGCGACTACGATCATGAGCAATGCCATCACTGCCACCGGAGAGAAGCCGCTGACTCCGGCCATGCTGCGCGAGTTGTCGGTGCGGTCCGATTGGCAAGGTCTGGTCCGTGCGGCCAGCCACTACGGCGTCATCGTCGTTGTCGGCGCGCTGATCTGGCTGGTCTCGTCGCGATACGGAAGCGTATGGGCGTTGCCGCTGGTCGTCGTCCAAGGTTACTTTGTCGCATTCCTGTTCATGGTGGTACACGAGACCGCCCACAAGACGGCGTTTCGCAGCCGCGCGCTTAATCTCGCGTTCGGTCATCTCTCCTCGTTCGCTGTCGGCTTGCCTTACGAATATTACTGCCTGTTCCACTGGGATCATCATCGCTATACGCAGGATCCAAAGAGGGATCCGGAACTGCTGTCGGTCCCGATCCCGACCTCGAACGCGCAACTGCTGATCGTCTACAGCGGCTTGCGGCAGGTTGCGTTCCGGGTGGGGTTGATGCTTCGCCATGCGTTAACCGGCAATGCCACGTCGCCCTGGATTCCGGAAAGCAAACGCCACATTGTCGTGATGGAAGCGCGCCTGCATCTGGCAGGCTACGTCGCGCTGTTGCTGGCGTCGGTCGCGCTGCACACCATGATCATGTTGTGGGTCTGGGTCGTCCCCGTGATCGTCGGTCAATTGTTTTTGCGTCCATATCTCCTTGCCGAACACACCGGTTGCGATCGCACGCGCAGCGCCTTCCAGAATACCCGCACCACCTATACCGCCATGTTCGTGCGCTGGTTTGCATGGAACATGCCCTATCATGTCGAACACCATGCCTATCCTTCGATTCCGTTCCATGCGCTGCCGAAACTGAACCGGATCGTCGCCGATCGGATCGTCTACCGGGGCCCGGGCTACATCGCAGTGACGCGGCAAACGTGGGCCTGGTTTCGCCGCGCACGCAACGGCATCGAAAGCCCGATCGGTTCTGATTGAATTGGGATCAGGGCTTGGCGAAAGCCAGCAGAGTGCCGTTGCCGCAGGCTGCGTTGCGCCCAAAGTGTGGGCAGCTTGATGAATTTGTTGCCCCCTCACGGTCGGAAGCTGGTCTGCTCGCGCAAAAATTGGACGGCAGGGCCATGTCGATTAATTGCTTCATGGCCTTCCATCTTCAGACGATCCTATCGTCAAGGTCGATCACCTCCGGTCGCCGGCATCACAGGGGTTTGGCATGCGATCAACAACTGCTCTTCGCTTCGTCGTGTTCGTGCTATCTGCGTCATTCCTGTTTGCGACGCCCGAGCGCGCGACAGCCGAAGAATTGCTGAAAGCGCGGCTCGCCCAGAATCTTGGACCGATCTCGGGACTGACGATCGTCGCCAATGCGAAGGGCATTTTCGCCAAGCAGGGGCTTGATATCTCGGTCTCCAATTTCACCAGCGGGAAGCAGTGCCTCGATACGGTGCTTGGGGGAGGAGCGGATATCGCGACAACCGCCGAGGCGCCGGTCACGGCGGCCGCGATGGCGCAACAGCCGATCGCCTTCGTGGCGGGGATGGAATATTCGGATCTCAAGACCATGACCGCGGCTTCTGCCGGGATCAAGACGAAGGCCGATCTGCGTGGAAAGCGAATCGCCTTTACGGCCGGAACCGGCAGCGAAGTTTACACCTCGGTTCTGTTGAAAGCGGCGGGCCTGACGTCGAAGGACGTGACGCTCGTCAACCTCCGACCTCAGGAGATGCTGCCTGCCATGGCGGCCGGCAGCATCGACGCGTTCGATACCTGGGAGCCGCACGTCGCGAATGCGAAGAAGGCTCTTGGCGAAGGCGCGATCCCGCTCGATACCAAAGGTCTCTACTCGGAGACCTTCAATATCGTCGTGACGCAGTCTTACCTCGCGGCCAACCCGGTGATCGTCGGCAAGTTCCTTGCGTCCCTCATCGAAGCCGAGGGCTGGCTCAAGGCGAATCCGGGTGAAGCAATCGACGTCATCGCAGCAGCGACGGGGATGAAACGCGATGAATTGGCTGCGATCTGGCCGGACTATGTCTACCATGTGCGCCTCGACGACAGGATTCTCACGACTCTGAAAACCCACGCCGCCTGGCGGCTCGAGACCGGCAATCATCCCCCTGGCGCGAGCATGCCCGATTTCTCGAAAGTCCTGGTGACGGCGCCGCTGAAGATGCTCGATCCAGCTCGCGTCACGCTGGAGGCGCGCCCGTGAGCGTCGGGAGACGCAGCAGCGCGAGCGCGACTGCACGGCTGAGCGTGCTGGTCGCCGTCCTCTCCGTGCCCGCCTTCACAGGCGTGTGGGAACTGGTTGCGCGCTCCGGCATCGTGAACGCCGTGCTGTTTCCGCCGCCATCGACCGTCGCTGTCGCCATTCTCGAATGGATTCGCAGCGGACAATTCTTCGCCGACCTGATGGCGAGCCTCTCGCGCGTGGCCGCGGGGTTTGCGATCGGGGCCGCGGGCGGGATCGTGCTCGGCGTCCTGACCGGCCATTTCCGGCTGGTGTCCAGCCTGCTTTCACCCTTGTTTCACATCCTTCGCCCAATTCCTCCCATCGCCTTCGTGCCGATCGTCATCCTTTGGTTTGGCCTCTCAGAGGCAGGCAAGCTTTTCCTGGTCGTTTGGGGCGTGTTCTTCACGGTATGGCTCGCGACCCACATCGGGGTGCAGAAAGTCGACCGCGGACTTATCCGTGCCGCCCAGGTGCTCGGCACGCCGCAGCCGCAGATGCTGTGGGAGATCGTCCTTCTTGGCGCGCTGCCCTATATCACGGTCGGTCTTCGGACCGCGGTGAGCATCTCGTTCTACACGCTGGTCGCCGCTGAGTTGGCGGGAGCGTTCGCCGGTATCGTTTATCGCATCGAAATTGCGCAACAGAACATGCAAACGGGTCAGGTCATGGGCGGGTTGGCGGCTCTCGGGCTGCTTTCCTTCGTCGCAGACCGTTCCTTCGCGACTCTTGCCGAACGTGCCGTGTGGTGGCGATGACCCCGAGCCTTCTTCGTCCAGACCAGCCGCTCAGGCTCGTGGATACGTACCCGCCGTCCGCCCCGGCGCGTCAGGCGATGATCCGGGTCGAGGATTTGAGCATCGTCTTCGATGCGCCGAGTGGACGGGTCATCGCGGTCGACCGCGTATCCCTGGCGGTAGCCCAGGGAGAATTCGTCTCGATCGTCGGTCCATCCGGCTGCGGCAAGTCCACGCTCCTGAATGCAATGGCCGGCCTCGAGCGGCCGTTCGAAGGCCAGGTGCTCATAGCCGGCGAAGCAATGCTCGCGCCACGGCCCGAGATCGGGATGGTCTTCCAGCAGCCACATCTGTTTCCGTGGAAATCGGTGCGCCGGAACATCGCGCACGGGCCGCGCGCCCTCGGCAAGCCGAAAGCGGAGGCGCTGCGGATTGCCGACGACCTCATCGAGATGATCGGCCTGACCAGATTTGCGTCGGCATATCCGCACACGCTATCGGGAGGTATGCAGCAGCGGGTAGCGATTGCCCGTGCCCTCGCCAATCAGCCGCGCGTACTGTTGATGGACGAGCCGTTCGGAGCGCTGGATGCGCAGACCCGGGCGGTCATGCAGGACAATCTGCTCGAGCTCCGCGAGCGGATCAACGCAACAATCGTCTTCGTCACACACGACATCGATGAAGCGATCCTTCTCTCTGACCGTGTGCTGATCATGAGCGCGGGACCTGGCCGCATCCTCAAGGATCTTCAGGTGAGCCTGCCGCGACCGCGCTCCAGCGCCATCGTTGCGGAGGCTGCCTATCTCGCCCTCAAGCGGGATTGCCTTGACTTGATCCGCTCGGAAGGCCGCAGAGCCTTCGAGCAAATGGAAATCAGGACGTAGGCGCCTGACGACAGGTCTGGCATGGCTCTTGAATGGTTTCCCGTGCGGCGGCAAGGGAGCGAGCAGATGTCAGCGGCAGGTCTCAGGAATACGACTGGCATCATGCTGGCGGGATCGGATGCTCTGGTCGGGTCGCTGCCCAGCTTGTTGGATCCGTTGTGTGAGGCTGACCGCCGTCGTGTCCTCGCCATCGGCCGCGAGGAGGTCCTGCAGGCAGGCAAGCATGTCTGGCGTCAGGGCGATCTGCAGAACGGCATTTATCTGATCGAAGAGGGGCGTATTCGCAGCTACTATGCGGCTCCTTCCGGACGCGAGGTGACGCTGGCCTACTGGTTCGCCGGCAATTTCGTCGGCGGCCCGGATCTGTTCGGTACTGGTGCCCACGTATGGTCTTCAGTTGCAGTGGAACGGAGCCGGGTGACGTTCTTGCCCGGCCCCGCCCTGCGCGCGCTGGCGCTTCAATCGGCAAGTATCGCGGTCGCGCTGCTGGATGCGCTCGCCTTCAAGGCACGGTGCTACTCGGCCATGGCGCAAATGCTGGGGACCCGCTCGGTGACCGAGCGGTTGCATCGTCTGTTGGTCTTCCTCTCGAAGATCTACGGTTCGCAGCAGGGCCGCGAGATCGTGATCGGGATCCCGTTCACGCATGGTGATCTCGCCAATCTGATCGGCTCAACCCGCCAATGGGTGACGGTGCAGCTTTCCCGCATGCAGGCAAGGGGCGTCATCCGTTATCACCGGGGCCTGATTGTGATCCTCAATCTGCGCGCTCTCGATCTCGAAGTCGTCTAGAGCATGATCCGGACCCGGAGGGCCGCGTTAGCGCAAAGTGTGAAGCGGTTTTCCCTCGCGACAAACGCCGAAGGCGTTTGCGCGGAGATCATGCTCAAACGAAGACCTAAAGCGCGATGACGATTCAACCTAATCTGATAGCCTTTAGGACGCGGCCTGCGGATATACCTTTAGATCGAACAGTCCGGCCTTCGCATCGGGCAGCCATCGCTCGGCAAGGTCGAGAAGAGCATGGTCACGCCACGCAGGCGCTAGCAAAGTGATGCCCATCGGCATGCCGTTGCCGAGCGTTGCGTTGGGAACTGCCACCGCGCACAAGTCCACGAGATTGGCAAAATAGGAGTAGTAACCGAGGCGGCTGTTGAGCGTGATGGGATCTTCCATCATCTCCGAGATCGTGAAGGGGCGTGGCGCGGTCGGTACCACCAGGACATCGATCTCCTCAAAAAGCGATTGGATCTGGCGTCGCAGCTTCAAAAGTCGATGTTGCGCAGCGAACGCATCTGTTGCGGAAAACCGGGCAGCTGCGCTCAGCACGTTGCGGATGACGTCAAGCAGGTCTCCATGATCGATGTCCAGGAGCTTGCTGATCGCCGCATGACGTTCGGCAATCCAAGGCCCTGAAAAGAGCATTTCACCGGCTTCGGCGAAGGGCGCGAAGTCAATTTGCCTGGCTTGGCCTCCCAGTCCCGAAAGCCTCGTGCAGGCCTGCCTGTAAAGGTCATTGCATTCCGGCATGCCGAATGAATTCAGATGACCGACAGAGACCTGGCCGAACCGGAATTTGCGAGGAGATGGGTAGGACGAGGCAATCCGTTGGCGGCTATAAGGATCGCTGTCGTCGAATCCTTCGATCAACCCGAGCAGAATTCGACCCTCGGCAATGGAATTGCAGAAAATCGAGGGGCAATCGAGCGTCGGACAGTTCGGCACAAGCCCCCGGGATGAGACGAGGCCGACGGTTGGCTTGATCCCGATGATCCCATTGAAGCCTGCGGGAATCCGGCCCGAGCCGCCGGTATCTGTGCCGAGCGCGAACGCAACATGGCCGGATGCTACCGCAGCAGCCGAACCGGAACTCGAACCGCCGGAGACATACAGATCGTTGGCCGCGCTGGAACAGGCGCCATAGGGGGAGCGGGTGCCGGACAGTCCGGTTGCGAATTGATCCAGGTTGGTCTTGCCGAGACAGATCGCACCTGCGGCTGTCAAACTCTCGACGCATCTGGCCGATTGCGCAGCCACATATTCGAATGACGGACAGGCTGCTGTCGTTGGCATGTCCTCAACGTCAATATTGTCCTTGACGCCGAATGGCACGCCAAAGAGCGGCAGCACTTCACCCGCCGCTGCTCGCCGCACAACGGCATCGGCCTCGGCCAGCGCTTCTTCCATGGGCCGCACATAGATCCAGCAGTTGCGGTGCCGGTCCCGTTCGATGCGCTCATAGGCGGTTGTGATGATGGAGGCTAACTCGGCGGGCGAACGTAGAGGCCGACTCTGCGCGGATAAGATAGCTTGCGGCACGGAATAAAACTCCTGAGGGGCATGACCCCATAAATATGAAGCCGCCGCCCTGCCGTGAAAGCAACTAAGCGCCTCTGCCGCATCGGCGGGACTCGAATCTGCAATCAGACCGTTATGAGCAGCAGAAAAAAGATGAGGTCGTTGATTTATCACCATTTTTCCTGATGTTCGGCCACGTTCGTCCCTCCTGGTGGAGACGGTTTCTGGTGCGAAACTGGTGCGATCCGGCACGCGCAGAAATGGATGACCGATTGCGCCGAGGCGAGGCGGTCGCTCATTTCGCAGGCCGTTTGCGGTTCAAAAGCCCAGGTCCTATCTTTACACGGAGTGAGCAACGGCGATCGAAGGCGGTGTTGGTTCAATGGCACGACCTTCACCGGCACGCCGCCGGCGAATTACAATGGCACAATCAACATCAGGGTCACGGCCAGCGACGGCGCGCTGACGATCACGCCGGTGAACGACGCACCTGTGGTGTCGGTGCCGCTATCCGAGGTCAACTCGGCCGAGGATACTGCGGTCTCCTTCACGATCCTGGCCGGCCGCTTCACCGACGTCGACGGCAACACGCTGATCTATTCCGCCACGCTGGCGGATGGCAGCGCGCTGCCATCCTGGCTGACGCTGACGGGCAACAAGTTCGCGGGCACTCCGCCGCTCAACTTCAACGGTGCGTTCGACATCCTGGTCACCGCGAGCGATGGCTCACTCACGGCCAGTGACGTCTTCACCCCGACGACCACGCCTGTCAACGACAAGCCGGTCGCGGCCAATGACGGTCCGTTCTCCGTGATCCATGGCGACACGCTCGCAATCGCGCGCGCAAGCAGCTCGCCAACGACGTCGATATCGACGGCGACAACTTGACAGTCGCGGCGTCGCTCAGGAGGGGGAAATTCTGTCCCTGCCCGCCGCAGGTGTGCGCTCAATCAATCTCGCGGCATCCGCGACGGAAACATCCTGGGAGTTCGGCGGCACCGTGATCGTGAATCGCGGAAGCTACACGCGCACCGATGCGCGCACGATGGAATATGTCGATGCCGCGTTGACGCGGGCGACGATGTCGCAACCGCTCGCCGTCGACGTCGCGAACGTCTCGAGCGCTGCAACCTCGGCCGAAACTCTGGCCTCGGCGCTCGAGATTCTGTCCGCGAACCCCGCGCCCTCGATCGGAGAGCAGTTCTGGCGCGCGATGGATGCGATGGCGGGGCCGGCGTTCTCGGACAAGTCGGAAGCAGCGCGTGCGGCAGACGCCGCTGTTCCGTCCTGCACGACCCGGATGATCTCGGCATCTGGATAATGGACATCGACGATGTCGCGCATGCAGTGGGCGTAGTCTTCTACCGCCCGCCGCTCGGTAACCTTGACCTTGCGCCAGGGACGATGCACGTCGAGGAGAACGAAGAGATTGACCGTGCCGTTGCGGCGATACTCGTAATCGTAACGTTCGAGCCGGCCGGGCGCGGCCGGAATCGGCTGGCGCGCCTCGCCGATGAGTTGCACCGGGCTTTCGTCGAAGCACACCACCGGCCGCTTGGGGTCGGGCGCATCGGTGTAGAGATCGAGCACGTCCTCCATGCGGGCGACGTATTCGCCGTCGACCTGCGGAATGAATGCACCACATGTCCTTGCGCCAGGGCTTGAGGCTATTTTCGGCTAACCGCCGCCGAACCGTCTCGTGCGACAGGCTCTTGTGTTCGGTGAGTTCGACCATCGCACCTGCCAGCAGTTCGAGCGTCCAGCGGGCGCGGCCCTTTGGCGGACTGGAGCAGGCCGTCGCCACCAGCAAGGCTTCTTCCTTGCCCGTGAGTTTGCGCTCCGCCCCGGGGCCGCGGCTCCTCGCTCAGCGCCCGCTCCAGATTGCCTTCCACGAAGCGGCGCTTGGTCCGGTACACGGTCGAGCCGCCCACTCCGACGCTCCGCCCGATCTCCTCGTCGCTGCCCCCGGCGTCGGCAGCCAGCAAAATCTGCGCGCGCTTGAGCTTACGGGACGCATGTTTGCCGCCGCTGAGCAGCGCCTTGAGTTCCGTGCGCTCGATTTGGCTGAGGTCGACCCGATAGCGTACATTCATGGCGTGCCTCCATGTTCGAGGCACGCACCAACAACTGAATCGGATGGCCGGCGTGAGTCCTTCGGCAAAAACCTTCACGCCCAAGCAAGGGCAGTATCTGGCCTTCATCCATCTCTACACCCGGCTGCACCGCAGACCCCCGGCCGAAACCGACATGCAGCAATATTTCCGCGTCAGCCCGCCTTCCGTTCACCAGATGGTGCTGACGCTGGAGCGGGCAGGCCTCATCACGAGGCAGCCGAGGACCCCTCGCAGTATCGAGGTCCTCATTGATCCAAAACATCTCCCGGAGCTAATCTAAGCCCCGGATCCAACCCGTCAAAACCACTGTGCAGAGCTACTAGTAGAGAGTTGCGCCTGAGACTTCGTCAAATGTGGGCTGAAGGCTCACCTTATGTTGATGGATTGGACGAACTCTGCTGCGGCGGGATGCAGCTTCTTCTGGCTGCAGCATTTGCGATCGATCTTGCTCGCTCTTCCGGTTTGCAATCTTGAGGCCGATTGCTCGAGAGCGCGATCTTGAGCATGATGCCACGAGACGCTAGGAGATAAGAGCAATGTGTAATCTATATCGCCTCATACAGGTAAATCATTGAAATCGCAACACTATCGCTTCTCTGTGGCCCCCATGATGGATTGGACCGAGAGTTCAAGTCTTTCAATTGGTTAGAGTGCGGCCTGTGCACGACGTGTGCACCGGGAGATCACAGAAAATCTCAAGACGGCTAACGTGAGGCGCGGCATACGTGGACGACTGTCGGTCGAACTCCGATCGATGTCGTACCGCGTCGTTATGGCCTGAAGTCCGGGATCAAGCGCGATCGGCCCGCAAATCTACGAGGCGCTTCCGATTTGCTCGAGCAGAGTGTCGCGCGCTAGCGCGATACGGCGGTAGTGTTCGTTGCTGCCGCCAGCGTCGGGATGTGCGCTCTTGGCCAACTTCCGGAAGGCAGCCTTGATCTCCGAAGACCTGAGCGCGCCTTCCATCGGAAGGTCCAGGACCTCGCGGTGCTCCCGATCGTCGTTGAACTCCGGCCAAAATAGGAAGGCTCGGCGCCTTTCCCGCGCTTCGAAGCGTAAATTGACCTGATCCTCCCGCCATCTCCGGCGCGACATCACGAGACATTCGCCGAACACGATCCGGCCCCGCGTTTCAAGTTCGTCAAGACTGAACGGGCCCACGATGTCGTAAGGCCGCGCAAGAAAGGCTCGCCTGCCGCTCTCGCCATCCTCGATACGGCCGATCGTCGCCATATCGAGAATTCCGATCGAGCCGTTCCAGATGACCCATTCCTCTTTGTCCGTCATGCCGGGTGCCTTTTCACGCATGAGCCGGCGTCGCGCGCCGAGGTCACGCCGGCGAACGCGCCGCCTTGATCGGTCCGACGTCGACCAGAATCTCGTCCCCTTCCACGCGCAGATCGTAGGAGTGGAGCGCGTTGCGGACGATGTGCGTCACACATTTGCCGCTGGTGCTGTCGAAACCCCATTGGTGATGCGGGCAGGTGACGATCTGCCCGTTGAACGTGGCATCGTTCAACGGCATGTCCGCATGCGGACAGCGCCCGCGATAGGCCTTGAGTTCGCCGCCGGTTGGCCAAACCAGGAGCACGCTCTTGCGGCCGGCATGAAAGAGGCCCATGGCTCCTTCACTCACCGCGCTCGTGGGACAGATTGAGGTGAATGCCATGTCGGGTCGCCTTCTGAAAAAGAACCTTTGAGCCGGCAACACGCAAGTTCCGGACCAGCAAAAGGCCCTCCGACAGGCATCGCTCTTGTGTCCAATGTCGCAAACGCGACATCCAATGACCCGGCCGTTAGCGCGATCGATGGGTGACAGAGAGCCCACCGCGCAAATGTCGGTCCTGCAACGGCGGCGTATTGGCACTCATTTTGCTACCCGACCGTGAACCCCGTCTCCCGCACCTTGTCGTGTGGGAGCTGCGTTACGGTTTTGCGAAAGCCGATGACCGGAGCCTCGTTGACGGACGGGATTGTCTGCCCGTCCTCTCGTCATTGTGCGGAGGTGAGTCATGACAGCGTCGCTGAAGGCTGCCGTCCTGCGTGATCGCAAGGTCGTCGCCTTGAGTGGAATTGACCGGGTCAAGTTCCTGCAAGCGTTGGTGACCAACGATATTCGCAAGCTTGCTCCGAACCGTCCGCTCTACGCAGGGATGCTCACGGGCCAGGGCAAGCTGCTCTGCGATTTCTTCATCATGGCGGAGCAGGATCGGATCCTCATCGACATCGCCGCTGCTCATGTCGAGGAGTTCTTCAAGCGTCTGACGACCTTCAAACTGCGCGCGGAGGTGGAGTTCGTTGAAGCGACGCCTCCTCTTATCGTGATCGCAGTCTGGGGAGCCGAGGCGGTTGCACAACTGGGACTGGATCCGGAGCAGGGGAATGGCAAGGCCGCGTCGGCTGCAGGCCATCATGCATTTGTCGACCCGCGGATTGCGGCGTTGGGGGCGCGGCTTATCTGTCCGGCCGACGATCCGATCGAAGCTGAACTTGGCCGACAGGGCTTCGCTATCGTTGCGGCTCCCGATTACGACGCTCATCGGTTGGCGCTCGGTGTCGCTGATTCCCCCGAGATCGCGGGTGAGAGCTGCTATCCGCTCGAGGCGAATTTCGAGATGCTGAACGGCGTCGATTTCAGGAAGGGTTGCTACCTGGGCCAAGAGCTGACCGCGCGCATGAAGCTGAAGGGCGAATTGCGCAAGCGGGTCTTGCCCGTTGCCGGCACGGCGGCTTTGCCGAGTGTCGGTACGCCGCTGACGGCCGGCGGTGCCGAGCTCGGGCGCTTGATTGCGGCCTCCGGTGCGCAGGGCCTTGCGTTGGTGCGTCTCGATCGCCTGGCTGAGGCGGACGAAGGCGCGATCGTTGCGCAGGGAGTCCCGCTCAGAGTGCATTGGCCGAGCTGGTTGCCACGATGAGCCCGGCGAGGCTTGACGCGCTGTCGGCTCGCAGTGGTCATGCGCTGTTGGCGTAGTCAGGTCTGTGGCCTTCGATTCCACCCAATTGTTCATGCCAGCGCCGTTGAAACGCTGTCCACGACGCGACGTCCTGAAAACCGACGTCGACGAACCATTCGATCGTGCGCGTTCCATCAGGCCATGAGCGGTCCTGGCTGTGCCACCTCATGGTGGGCCATCGCGGATTGCGATGAGCGCGCCCCGTGGCGTCACGAAGCGATGGCCGACCGAGCTGCTCGCTGAGCCAAGCCACAATCTCGGGCCGAAACGTATTGGCGAAGAACAGTCCGTGACGACTGAGCCGCGGCGGCGCGCGCAACAACCGCTGGTCGATCCAGGCGAAAGCCAGAGGCGCCCTCTCGACATGGTATTGCCTGAGCACCAGGAGTCGAAAGCCGCGATCCAGCCGCTCCGCCGGAACGGCATGGATCGCTGTCGCCAGCAAATATGCGTGGGCGGAATCCGACACAAAGATCGTGACAATCCCTACATCTCGAACATGGTGGCTCGATACGATCAAGTTCTGTGCCACTTTCCGGCGCAGGCCGACGGATGCGACGCTCGAAATCATCCGTAATTCCACCTGGGGGGATGGCGTACACCTTGCGCGATTCTTGCAATGACACCTTCGGATCGAGTGACGGTAGGGAGTGCGGAATGCTCGATACGGCCATCATCGGGGGTGGATTGTGCGGTCTTGCCGTCGCGCGGGGCTTGCACCGCCGCGGCGCCGGATTTGCGCTGTTCGAAGCGCGCGCGCGGCTCGGCGGGCGCATCTTGTCGGTCGGCGGTACAGGGGCTGGCCTTGCGATCGACCTCGGTCCCACCTGGTTCTGGCCGGAGACACAGCCGTTGATCGCGCGTCTGATCGCCGATCTTGGTCTTGCCGACTTTCCCCAGCATGACGAAGGCACGGTGCTTCATCTGCGCGATCCCGAGAAGGCGCCGGAGCAGCTCGAGAGCAAAGCGATTCATAACGGTTCTCGCCGTGTTCGCGGCGGCATGGCCAGCCTCGTCGACGCCGTCGCCAGAGAACTGCTGCGCGACCGCATCCATTTGGGTCACGAGCTGACGCACGTGGCAGATCGCGGCGATCGCGTCGCTCTCACGTTTCGAGCTGGAGATCGATCTGTCGAGGTCGAAGCTCGACGGGTCGTGCTCGCGCTGCCGCCGCGGCTGCTCGCCGAGCACGTCCGCTTCGAGCCGGAGCTTGACGATGCGACAGGGGAGGCGATGCGCAACGCCGAGACCTGGATGGCCGCGCAGGCCAAGGTCGTCATTGGCTACGACCGGGCCTCCTGGCGCGAGGACGGAAGGTCCGGCAATGCCTTTGTGACCCATGAGCGGGCCGTGTTGGGCGAAATCTTCGATGCCTGCGACGCGAGCGGGGAGAAGGCGGCGCTCGGGGGATTCCTCGCCTTACCTCCGGATGTGCGCAAGACCTTCGGCGCAGGCCTGCCGATGCTGATGGCGAGCCAGATGGTCCAGGTCTTCGGACCGGCGCTCGAGCAAGGCGAGCAGCACTATCAGGATTGGGCGACCGAGCGCTTGACCTGCAGCGCACTGGACCGCGTTGCGCCCGTTGCTGACCATGTCGACGTTGACAATCCGCTGCTGCGGCGGCCGCTATGGGAGGGGCGTCTCTATTTGGGCGGCGCGGAAACAGCCAGCCGTGCCGTAGGCCACCTCGAAGGTGCGCTCGACGCCGCGCGGCGCATCGATCGCGCGCTCGGCCGCGCTGCAGCCGTGACGGTCGGAGCCGAGCCATGGAGCAATGCCGACCATTCGCTTTCCGGGAATGCCGCAAGTCTCGCCCGGTTTGGCGCCTGGGTTGCCGCCCAGGGTGACGTCGCCTTCGACGGCTATCGTCATCGGCTCAACCGCAGCCTTGCCGTTCAGCAACGCGAACAACTCACCCAGGTCGCCATTCTGGGATCGATCGAGGCGGTGTTCGCCGAGGCGCTGACAGTCCTCCACGGCCTGACGTTCGACATGAGCGGCGTGGCTGTCGAGCGCGGCCGCTCGGCGTTGATGCCGGAGGTGCAGAAACCGTTCGGGGATCTCATGCAAACGCTTCTCGACGATGTCGTTGCATTCAACCGGACCTCCTGCGCGCTCTCCAACTTTCCCGACGAGCATCGCCCGTCCAAGGACTATGTGCAGACGATTCTCCGCGACATCGCCGCGGCCTGGCAGGAATTCTCGCTCTCGGCCAATCGACTGCTGCTGGCAAAGGCCGAGGTGGCGGATCAAGGGTCGGCGGGCATTTCCCTATGAAGCTGCAGATCGAACGGCGACACATCGAAGCGATGGCCATGGCCTTCCCGAAGCTGGCTTCGTTGAAGGAACAATTGCGCTTCGGCGATAGGGTCGAGGTGGCCTTCAGCCAGCTTTCGCATGAGCAGCTCGACTTCCTCCAGCAACTCTACCGGGATGCTGGGCCGGACCTGCACGCCCGCGCCGCGCATATCGCGACGCTGCAGCGCACGTTCGGCCACAACAGTGCAAGATTTGCGGCGGAGGACCTGGAGGCGCTGCTCCCGGCCACTGCCCGCTACCTGATTGCAAACTCCATCCGCGGCTGGATGTTCACGACGAGCGCGGCGAGCCGGCCTTTGCCTTACGTGGTGACGCGGCTCGACTATACGCCGCCCTCCAATGACGAGGCAGGACGCGTCTTCATCGAGCTGAAGGCCAACGCCAAGGGAAGTCTCACGACGGCGACGCTCCGGATCTCGGCGGCCGATATCGTCGGCAAGACCGTGGCCGAGATCTTCGCGGCAAAGGGCTTTCTCAAGGAGACGCCGGAGCTGATCGAGGCCCATGACGCGACCGCGGAACGCTATTTCGCCTGGAGAGGCCGCTATGGCGCCCAGTTCTCAGGTCGCGGCACCGGCTTCTACGCGGAGGATCCGACCTCGTCGCGGCGCGACATGGATTGGTCGCGCAAGGACCTCATCGTGCTTTCATCCAGCGGCAGTCCGGCGCGCCTGGTCAATGACGAGAGCATCCTGACGACGCGCGACCTGACGCTGGAGGTGACCGGCGACATTCTGGGCCAGTATTTGCGCAAGGCCGCCAAGAGCAATCTCTACAGCGCTGAGGATGAGGTCGAGGAATCCAAAGCCGCGATCCCAAGAGGCTTATTTTGTCGGATTCCCATCCACCCTTACATGCTGATGTTTCACCTCGAGCTGCATCACTATCTCTGGGTCCATGCCGACGACATGACGCCCTACGCGTATCAGCCGGATCTCAGGCAGAAGCTGGTTCTGCCGGAGGAGCAGACCGACCTGATCGATATCCTGACCGCCGAGATGGACCTCCTGATGGACGACATTGTGGCCGGAAAATCCGGTGGAACGACCGTGCTCTGCGCGGGCCCGCCGGGGGTCGGCAAGACGCTGACGGCCGAGGTCTATGCCGAGATCGTCGGCCGGCCTCTTTATCGTGTCCACTCCGGCCAGCTCGGGCTCAACGTCGCGGCCATGGAAAGCGCGCTCAAGGATGCGCTCACGCGGGCCCAGCGCTGGGGCGCCGTCATGCTGATCGATGAGGCTGACGTCTACATCAAGCGCCGCGAGGACGACATGACCATGAACGCGGTGGTCGGGGTCTTCCTGCGGGTGCTCGAATATTTCAACGGGCTCCTGTTTCTGACGACGAACCGTATCGATGATATCGACGAGGCGATCGTCTCGCGCTGCATCGCCCTGATCAAGTTCACGCCGCCGGACGACGAGGCCCGTCGTCGGATCTGGCAGGTGATGGCCGCGCAGTTCGGCCTCGACGTCGACAGATCATTGACGGAGCAGCTTGTCGAAACCTTTCCCGCGGCCACGGGGCGCGACATCAAGGGACTGGCGAAGCTGGTTGCGAAATATTGCCACCACAAGAGGGTCGAGCCGGTCCTGGAGGTATTCAAGCGCTGCGCCGTCTTCCGTGGCATCGATCTCGGCGATCACGCTCGGCCAACCGCCGTGGCATGAGCGTCGCGCGCCTTAAGGGGACGGCTTACCCAGGGCGGCTGGGTTGTAACCTTCCTCGCGCAACACCCGCTGGACCGGGAGCCGCGCCAGCATACGGCGGTAGTGCGCGGCGAGATTGTCCGGCAGCGGAATTCCGGTCTTGTCGGCCCAGAACTCGACGTAGAAGAGAATGGGATCGGCGACCGAGAAGTTCCCTGCGAGATAGGGTTTTGGTCCAAGCGTCTCGTTCAGGATGGCAAACCCTTTGACGACGATGTCGCGGCCGAGCTCGCGCACCGCGTCGTGGTCGGCGGTGTTGCGGGTAAACGTGTTGGTCGCGAAGATGCGGGCGAAGCCCTGGCCATGGATCGTACCCACGATGTAGGCCATGGCCTCCATCACGCGACTTTCGCCCTCCGCGTCGTCCGGCCACAATTTCGCGCGCGGATGGGTCCGTGCCAGCCAGTACGCAATCGCAGGGACCTCGGTCAGCGCGGTACCGTCGTTCCGCACCAGCGTCGGAATGGTCGATTTCGGATTGATGGCGACATAGTCCGGCTTGAAGTGGTCGCCTGCGGGCAGGTTCACGATATAGGCTTCGAAGGCCTCTTCCAGCTCTTCGAGGATGATGTGGATGCCGGTCGAGCACGATCCCGGGGTCATATAGAGCTTCATCGCTGCCATCGTGCTCAGCTCTCTTTCTCGTTGGATTGGAGCTCTGCGAGAGCTGTTTCCACGATCGCGCGGCAGTTCAGGAGACGCTCGTATTCCGCCTTGCTCACGACGATCGTTTCAGGCGAAGGCAGCGTGCCATCTGGAGGTGCTGCGGCTTGCGCGACTTCGAACAGGAGCTTTTCGAGCTGGTAGATGCGTTCGCTGGCCCGTTCCAGGTAGGGAAGCGGATTGGCGCGAATATTGGCCTCATGCAGCGCGTCGAGGCTCAGGAGCCTCCCGAAGCGCCGCTCGGTCAGGCGTTGCTGCAGGCCGAAATCATGTTCGATGACGCTCATGATCCGCTCTCCAGGCCGGTTGCCAGCAATTGTCATATCTCTCAGCCCTTGCGGCCGGAACGGCGAAGGAGTGCGAGGCATTCCACGGATGCGGCCATGTCGAGCGCCGTGAATCCGTCGAGGGTTTCCGCCGCCGTATCAGCGCCGTGGGCGAGCAGGTGCGCGACCACCGCGGCTTTACCGGATGAGGCGGCGTACATCAGCACTGTTGCGCCATTGAGATTGCGATTGTCGATGTCGACGCCGGCCTCGACGAGCAGATCGATAACCTCCAGATGGTTGCCGACGCAGGCGAGCCACAGCGCATTGTTGCCGTCGGCATTCTTCGTCTCCAGCCGGGCCCCCGCGGCAAGGAGGTCGCGAACGACCGCGCCATCCCCCAGATGGGCTGCCTTCATCAGCGGCGTGGTCTCGTTGGCGATGACGGCATTGACGTCGTCATTCGGGAAGCCTTGCTCGGACAGCCAGCGCTGCAGCACCAAGTCGGGCGGTGTCGCTGCGATCGCGGGCTGCCACCGGCTCCAGGCCTCATAGCCGCCGTTGAGACTATAGACCTCGACAAACCCGAAGTCGGAGAACGTCTGCGCGTATTCGCGGCTGGCATGCCCGTGATAGCAATAGATCAGGATCGGCGTATTCTTCGTCGTCCCCGTGATAAACGCGGACAGGTTCGCCTGCGTCACGTGCTGTGCCCGTTCGATGCGGCCATTCGCGAACGATGCAGCATCCCGAACGTCGAATCTGTGCACGTCGTCGCGTCGCAGAAGCTCTGCGGCGGCATCGACGTCGATGCAGCGAAAGGGGATGCGTCGCCTCATGTCGCTGCTCCTGCGCGCTCGTTCCGCTGCCGGCCCGGATAGGCCGGCAGCGTCGTGATGCGATCGTCGGTCAACGGACGTCCCACGGTGAAGTGATAGAGCGCCTGGAATTGGGTTGTCCCGACCCCGAGCATCTCGTGGACATCGTCATCGAAGTAGCAGCCGATTCCGGTTCCGCGAAGGCCCGCGGCCTCGGCTTCGAGGTAGAGGACCTGTCCGAGCAAGCCGGCTTCCCAGTAGAGCTGACGGTAGCGCCAGGCATTGGCCCCGACGATCGGTTCGAATTCGCTCAGCATGGAGAGCGAGAAGCAGCCGTCGCTTGCGATCGCCTGATGGCAGCTTGCCGTCTTGGCAACGGCCCGGCAGTCTGCAGCGAGGAGCCTGAACAGCGGCAGATGAGCGGGGGCGCTCTCGACCTTCTGCCATTCGAAATCGGGACGTAGTGCCTGACGCAGAGCCTTGTCCGCCTCCGGATGGCGAGGCAGCGCGTATACACCGGGCGCGAGCCCTTCGACCCGGTGCACGAACAGCACGGGATGCACACGCGGCGCAAATGTCCAGACGTCCCATGGTGCGACCGGCCGTGCCAGCAGGCAGTCCAGGAGACGATGGAAGTGATCGAGGCTCATCGTGAACTTGGCGTCGAAGCGTTGCGCGCTACGGCGGCCGAGGATGACATCTGCGGCGCGTGCAGCCGAGGCTTCGGGGAGGGGTGGATAGTGCGGTGACAGCACGTCCGCCGCTTCGGTCGCGCCGCCATGGGTCGCCGTTGAAACCTCGTCGATCACCGGCCAGCGATAGAGGGGATGCGCATCCAGACGGTTGGCGCGTCCCGTCCAGTGGTCGGCCGCAGCATCGAAGGAGGGCGGCGTCCTCTCCTGGCGCGCTGGGGCGGTCGCGGCACATGGCTCGATCTCAATCAGGAGATCCGCATCCTCGAACTCCGTGCCGGCAAAGTCGGCCCTCCGATCAAGGCCCATCCATGCGGAAAGCGCCGTGTTTGCGACATCGTCGACGAGCCTTGCGCGCCAACCGAGCGCGCCCGCAGCGTAGCGAACCGCGCCCAGCGCGTGACCGATGTCGAGCTGACAATAGCGGAAGGCGCGCTCGCCATATTTCCACGCTTCCCGCCAATGAATCGAGGCAAAGCCGATCCACAGCCGCGCAGATGCCCCCGAAGGCCCGGCGCGCCGGCAGCGCTGCTCCAGCACGTGATCGCGGCTGACGTAATGATGGAGCCCGTCGTCGAGGCCTGGCACGCTTGCGGAAAGCACATAGCATTCCGTCGGATGCAAATTGCCGCTCGATGGATTGCAGCGCAGCGCCCAGCGATCGGGTCCAAGTTCCTTCCATGCGGAAAGTCCCATCGAAAGCTCGAGCAGCGCCGCAACGGACGCGATCGTGAGTGGGCGCGCCACGCCGGTCGGCCCATACACCTGCGCGAAGCTCGTGCTGAGCTCGTCGGTCGTCAATGGCAGAGACGTTCGTGCGGAGCCTGTGAATTCCCGGAACGGATTGGGCTGCAGGTCCCAGTCGAGCGTCTCGGGGCCGGCCGCATAACGCTTGAGAGAATGTTTGGTGCGCGCGTGGTAGGCGAGTGCAATTTCGGCAGACGTCGGATCTGGTGTTGCTGCAATCCTGGTGAGCACGGGATCATCCTATCCGTCGCTGACAACAGACATGCGCCGTTGATTCTCAGCTCTTGCTGCTTCAACGACGGTCTCGGAGGTGTCCTAGCCACGGACCTGTTCGAGCCGAGGGTCTGTCTACGGAATGCCAGAGCAATTTCCGTTCCGCGCGGTGCCGCTATTGCTCCTATGTGGGCGCAAGAAAAATGCCGACGCGAGCGTCTGACATTGTCGGATTTCGGACAATGTGAGGCTCGTTGTTGGCGGCGGCAAGACTATAGAGGTCGCGCAGCGCCATGTTCTCGCGGCCCTTGGCGATCATGACGCTGGCAAACTGTGATAGCTGTCCGATGGCGCGATATCACGGACCGGCCCGTCGAGATCGTAGGCTGGCATGCCCAATTTGCCGGCCCGAGTAAGCGGCTTTCGCCGCGTTTGCATCGGCCGACGAGGTGTCGAAATCCGGTTCGTGCAAATCGACACTGCCCTTTGGATCGTTGTTCCACCATGATGGCGTCGCTGCGCAGCAAGTGGATAGGGACGGCAGGCGATTATGTGCACGTCCGGCGGCTATACTATTTTCGCGGAAATAGCATAACAAGGGCGAGTGCAAAGAGGATGTCATAACCAATTGGAATCTCAAGACTATCTCTTTTCCGTCGCACCCATGATGGATTGGAGCGAGAGTTCAAGTTTTACAATGCGTTAGAAGGCGGCGTGTGCATGACGTGTGCACCGGGAGATCAAGAAAAATCCTGCGCAGGCCAACGTGAGCAGGCGTTCTCAATGGGAGAGCAGATGCGCACTGCCGCCGTCCCCGGGCATGACATGCACACGATTTCAGGAGGAGCGGCGGGTTCCAAAGGGCGGTGCTGGCGGCCAACCCGAGGGCCGATTTTGCTCGTTGCTCCTCGCGAAGAGTGTTGTTACCGGGTGATGCCTACCGGACGCTCGCTAGAGCGCATCGCCTCAATCAACCGCGATCGGCGGCACCGGCAGGGCCGTGATCGACTTGATCTTCTCCATCGCAAAGCGCGAGGTGACGTTCTTGAGCGGGACGGCGTGGATCAGTTTCTTGTAGAACACGTCGTAGCTCTGCATGTCGGGGATCACGACACGCAGCATGTAGTCGACGTCGCCCGCCATCCGGTAGAATTCCATCACCTCGGGCATGGCGCTGACCGCCGCCGCGAAACGCTTCAGCCAAGCATCGGAGTGATCGGAGCTTTCCACCGAGACGAACACGGAGAGGCCGAGGCCGATCTTGTTCGGGTCGACCAGCGCGACGCGCTTCAGGATCACGCCGTCGGCCTCGAGCCGCTGGATGCGCTTCCAGCACGGCGTCGACGACAGGCCGACGCGGTCGCCGATCTCGGCCACCGACAGCGAGGCGTCCTCCTGAAGCACCGTCAGGATCTTGCGGTCGATGGCATCCAGGCGTCGGCCGGTCTCGGCGAGCTGCAACGCAGCGTCGGTCATTGTCTGATTACCTTTGTATCAGTGGAAGCTCGGGGGGCGACGCTTGGGCAGGGTCGTCAGCCGTGGGGCCCGAACAGGAAGATCTCGTAAAGGTCGTCCTGATGGCCGCGCTGGTCATCGTTCGGGCCGCCCGTCTGTGGCCGCAGTGAGTGCCGGAACCATCCGCGTGCCTGTTCGAGCCAGCTGGCGAAGCGTGAATGCAGCGAGATGACGTAGCTCATGTTCACTCCGGACAACGGTGTAGGGCGAGAACGCGACAAGGCTAACACGAGCGGTAATACGTTGAACATCGCCAGCCGCTGGCCACGATCAGTTTGGTTGGATCGTACTGAGACTGTCATCTGTTCGAGCAGGAAATTCCATGGTGCCGCTTCGCAAGGAACGTTTTTCATGCGGTGTGGGGAGTGCGGAGGCGTCGGATTATTCGTTCGCGAGCAGCGCGAGCACGTCGGCGTGCTGCAACTGCCGTGTGGAACCGGCGTTCAGCGGTCTGCGGCAGGAGTCCGACACCATCAGCAGCATGGGCATGCCCATGCTGCCGAACGATGCATACAGCAGGCTTCGGTCGGCGTGCTCATGCAGATGCGCCCGCGTCATGAGGCCAAGCACGAACAGGAACGCGATCAGCAGCATCAGGGGGATGATCAATGCCTCGCGTCCGCCGATGCGATCGGACCCCGCTCGCGCGTCGGTTGCCCGCTCAGCGTCAGAACGAAGGCCGGTCCATTCCAGTGTGAATTCGAACATGCTGTGTGCCGCCGCTGCTTCCCGATCCTTCACTTCATGTAGTCGGGCAAGGTGAAGCCGTCATAGAAATGATCGGCCTTGATCGCCGTCTTGAATGCCGGGGACTTGTAACCGGCGACAATGTCCTGGGCCCATTCGGCATTGGCGTTGGCCTTCTTCACCGCGAGCACGTTGATGTAGGGCGTCGTCATCTTCTCCAGCGCGAAGGCATTGGTCAGCTTCAGCCCGCTGAAGATGGCGAAATTGCCCTGGATGGCGGCGAAGTCGACGTCGTCGAGCGCCCGCGGCGCCTGTGCGGCCTCGAGCGGGACCAGCTTGATCCCGCCGGGATTCTTGATGACATCGAGCTCGGTGACGTCGACCGGCTTGCTGTCGCGGATCTCGACCAAGCCGAGATCGCGCAGCACCCACAGCGCGCGCTGGAGGTTGACGGGATCGTTCGGGACCGCGACGCTGGAGCCCGGCTTGATCGGCGCGCCCAGCGGGTGCTTCTTCGAATAAAGGCCCATCGGCGGCGTCGGGACGTGGACGATGCCGACGAGATCGGTCTTCTGGCGCTCGTTGTAGGACTCGAGAAAGACCGTGTGCTGCATCACATTGGCATCGATCTCGGACTTGAACACCGCGTTGTTGGCTTCAAGGCCGGTCGAGAACTCGACGTAGCGGATCTTGTAGCCCTTCTGTTTCAGTTCGGGCTCGACGCCGATCTTGAACTCATCGATGTACGGCCCCGGTACGAAACCGACCCGCAGTTCGGGCTTCGCGGGTTGCTGGGCCAAAGAGCCTCCGGCGGCGAGCGGAGAGAGAGCCAAAAGGCCGGAGAGGAGAAACAACGCGGTCTTCATGTCTTCTTACGGTTTCCAGTTTGGAGGGAGAGCGGTGTCAGGCGATCGCCTTGACCTCGTTCGAGTAGATGCTGGCGGGACGGGCGAGGCCGTAATGCTCGCGCAGCGTCGTGCCGGTGTAGTCCTCGCGGAACAGGCCCCGCCTGCGCAGGATCGGGACGACCTGCTCGGCAAAGACATCGAAGCCGCCGGGCAACCAGGGCGGCATCACGTTGAAGCCGTCCGCTGCGCCGTTCTCGAACCAGGTCTGGATGTTGTCGGCGATCTTTTCCGGCGTGCCGGCAATGACCCAATGGCCGCGCGCGCCGGCGAGGCGCTGCACCAGCTGACGGATCGTCGGTTTTTCGCGATCGACGATGTCGACCACAAGCTTGAAACGGCTGGCGACGCCGCGTGCGCTCGCGGTGTCGATCAGATGGCGCGGCACGGGACCGTCGAGATCGTAGCCGGTGAGATCGACGCCGATCATCTGGCGCAGCTGCGTCAGAGAATATTCCGGCTGGATCAGCTCATTGAACTCCTCCTGGAGCCGGTCGGCCTCTCCTTGCGTGCTGCCGATGAAGGGGCTGATGCCGGGCAGGATCTTGATCTCGTCGGGGCCGCGGTCGAAGGCGCGGGCCTGCCGCTTGATATCCTCATAGAAGGTCTTGGCGGAGTCCAGCGTCTGGTGCGCGGTGAAAATGGCTTCGGCAAAGCGCGCGGCGAAAGCGCGGCCGTCGTCGGAGGAGCCGGCCTGCACATAGACCGGCCGGCCCTGCGGCGTGCGCGAGATGTTCAACGGGCCGCGAACCCGAAAATGCTTGCCGACATGGTCGAGCGTATGGATCTTGCTGGTCTCGGCGAAGACGCCGGAAGCGGGATCGTTGACGAGCGCGTCATCCTCCCAGCTGTCCCAGAGCCGCGAGATCACGTCGAGATATTCGCGGGCGCGCTCGTAGCGTTCGTGATGCGGGGGGTGCTCGGGCAGGCCAAAATTCTGCGCGGCCTGCGGCGCACTGGTCGTCACGATATTCCAGCCGGCGCGACCCCGGCTCAGGTGGTCGAGCGAGGCGAACAGGCGTGCGAGGTTGTAGGGCTCGGTATAGGTGGTCGACGCCGTCGCGATCAGGCCGATACGCTTCGTCACTGCGGCGATCGCAGCCAGCCAGGTGATCGGCTCGAAGCGAAAGCGCTGGGCGTAGCGGACGTTGTCGGCCAGCGCCGGCCCGTCGGCAAAGAAGATCGCGTCGAACTTGCTCGCCTCGGCGCGCTGCGCCAGCTCCTGATAATAGGTGATGTCGAGAATGCGCTCCGCCGAGGATCCCTTGTAGCGCCACGCGGCTTCGTGATGACCGCCGGGATAGATGAAGAGATTGAGAACAAGCTGCCGCGGGTTGCTCATGGTTCGATGTCCAGATGCGATGGCCGGCGAGGGGCCGGCGGCTACGAGACGGAAGGGGCGGCTTGCGATCCCGGCTTCCGGGCGAAAGCGAAACGCAGATATCGTTCGAGACGGAGCCCCTCCGGCGTGCGCTTCGTCTCGACCAGCGCGGCAAAGGCTGCGTCGATCTCTGCCCGTTCCGCTTGCGAAAAGCCGCCGAAGAAATTGCCGAATGCGCTGGCTTCGGACCAGCCGAGTACCGAATTCACGTCGCCGTGGAGATCGACGAGCGAGCGCAGGTCACTTCGGTAATCGACGAACCCGGTCTCGGCGAACAGCGCCCTGAGCTCCTCGTCGGTGGCTCCGAGCACGCGGTTTGACTCGCCGCTCCTCTCGCTGAACCCGGCCTGCTCAATGGCCCGGCGGAGCAGGGTACGTGACTCGTGAGGTTTGGTCGGGTCCTGCGCATTCAGCCCGATCCGGCCGCCCGGCTTGAGAACCCGCTCGATCTCGCGCAGCGCCTGCCGCTTGTCGGCGATCCAGTGGAAGACGCTGTTGAGGTAGACGGCATCGAATTGCGCAGGTCCAAAGCGCGAAAGGTCTTCGGCACGTCCGACATCGAAGGTCAGCGTTTGCGATGCGCGCAGGCGCGCGATCGCGATCCGGTTCTCCAGCGGATCGATGCCGATCGCGCGGCCGGTCGCACCGACGAGGCCCGCGACGAATTCGGTCAGGCGGCCGGTGCCGGCGCCGATATCGAGCACGTGGTCGCCGGACTTCAAAGCCAGCGGTCCGATGAGGAATTTGCCATGGTGAAACTGGAGGACGCCGGCCTGCTCGTAGGTACGTGCAAGCTCGGGCGTGTCGCGTTCGAGGCTGATGGCGCCGGCGGTCGACATCGTGCTTTCCAAAATCTCCAACGCGCCGTCGAGGCGGCTTGATCGAGACGAACTCTATGTTGTCGGAGTGAGAAAAGTCGATGAAATGGATTTGCGTTGTTCGGTGCGACGCGAGCATGAATTTAGCGGCGGGAGCGCATTAAGGAGATGATGTCGCGAACGGATCGTCTCAACTGATAACCGACGTGGCGAGCGAATGTCCCGTCGCCCTTCCTGGCTCACTCCGCGCCGTCGACGCAAATCTTTCAACGCACGGTGACCCCGCGGTGAGTTCGTTGTTCGGGTCGCTAAACAAAACCCATTCCATTTCATTGACTGAATGTCGCTGGCTTCTACGATTTGATCGCATCTGATGCCGACAAATCCCGGTGCAACATGTTTCAATCCGATATCGACGCCGCCGCGCGTGAGACCTTGCGTCTGATTGGTCCCGACCCGCAGAACTGGGTCCCGGATCGGCACGCGGTCGATCACAACGTCGCAATCGTCGGCGGCGGGCAATCCGGGAGCGCTTTCGCCTTTGCACTGCGCCGTGCCGGCATCGGCAAGGTCACGGTGATCGATACAGCGCACGATGCGGCGTCGTCCGGCCCCTGGCTCAGCAGTGCGCGCATGCACAGGCTGCGGACGCCGAAGAGCCTGCCCGGCCCCGAGCTTGGCCTGCCCGGACTGAGCTTCCAGGCCTGGTATGAAGCTCGGAATGGCGCGGCCGCTTATGAAGCGATCGATCGTATCTCCCGCGTCGATTGGGCGGCCTATCTTGACTGGTACCGGAAGACGCTCGGCATCGAGGTGCGCTACCGGACGAAGCTACTCCGCATCGAGCCGGCGGCCGATCACTTGCGGCTTCATCTCGACGTCGCCGGCGAGGCAAGGACCGAAACCGCTCGCAAGATCATCCTCGCCAGCGGTTTTCCAAGCAACGGGGGTCCGTCCATCCCCGACGTGCTCTCGCGCAATCTGCCAAAGCAGCTTTACGCGCATACATTGGAGGCGATCGATTTCGGGAAGCTGCGCGACAAGTCGGTCGCGGTGCTGGGCAGCGCGGCCTCCGCGTTCGATGTAGCGGCGGTTGCGCTCGAAGCCGGGGCGAGAGAGGTGCACCTGTTCGCACGCCGCGACCGGATTGCTTCGGAGCCCGTGATCAGGACGCGCGGATATCCGGGGGCATACGACAATTATGGGGCGCTCCCGGACGCGGTCCGCTGGCATCAGGCCATCCGCTTCCGTCGCGCGGGGTCGACGCCGCCGCCCGACGCAATCGCGCGCGCGGTCAAATTCCCCAACTTCCACCTCCATCTGGCGGCACCGTGGACGTCAGCCAAGCCGTTCGGGCGGCGGCTGCTTGCAACCACGCCCCAGGGCGACATCGCATTCGATTTCGTCATCGCCGGTACGGGCTATCAGGTCGATCTGGCGAAACGGCCGGAGCTCGCCGCCTTCGCCGACGCGATCCTGCTGTGGCGCGATCGCTATTCTCCGGCTGCGGACGAGCAAGATGAGTTCCTGGGTGCGCATCCGTATCTCGGTGTGGGCCACGAATTCCTCGAGAAGGAGCCCGGTCGCGCGCCCTACTTGCGGAACGTCCACGTGTTCAATCCTGCGGCATTCGTCAGCTTCGGCCTGCCGATTGGCGACGTGCCGAGCTTCAAGCGCGACATTCCGGGCGTCGTCGCGCGGATCAGCAGGGATCTGTTCCTCGACGACCTCCCGGCACACGAGGTTCGGATCAACGGTGCGATCGCCGCCGATTTCGAGCCGTCGCTCTATGCCTCGGCCGTCTGGCGTTCGCCCAACATCGTCGCTGCGGAATAGAGCGGAGCGCAAGTCGCAACTGGAGACGCCGTGACCGTGGATGCGTCTGTTTCTCAACTGCCGCGAACTTTGGAAGCTATTTCCGAAGTCCCTGAGTTAGCATCGTGTGACTGAACAAGAGGCTGCATCGATGCAGCCTCCACGGAAAGGTCCCGCCAGACGGGATTGCCGCCAGAGCAGACGGCAATCTCGCAAGAGGATCGATCGCTACATCACCGTCTTTCACTCCGCCGTCGCAACTGCGATCGGCGAACGGCGGAGCCTTGTCCAAACGGATCGCGGTCTCGGGGAAGATGACATGACTGACGGAATCACCATCGACAACGTCATTCCGCGTTCGGATATCGTCAAGCGATCGGCGCGTATCGGCGCCGAAATCAGGAACATCAAGCTCTCCGGCGATCTTCCGGACCGGACGATTGCGGCGATCAACCAGGTGCTGCTCGAGCACAAGGTCATCTTCTTCCGCGACCAGGATCATCTCGACGATGCCGAGCAGGAGCGTTTCGCCCATCGGCTCGGCAAGCTGGTGCCGCATCCGACGGTCGGCGCCACCAAGGGCACGGCCTCGATCCTCGAGCTCGACTCCGCGCGCGGAGGTGGCCGCGCCGATCAGTGGCACACCGACGTCACATTCGTCGACGCTTATCCGAAGATCTCGGTGTTGCGCGGCGTCGTGATCCCCGAGTTCGGCGGCGACACGATCTGGTCGAACACGGCTACATCTTATCTCGATCTGCCGGCGCCGCTGCGCAAGCTCGCGGATGAGCTCTGGGCGGTGCATAGCAATGCCTATGACTATGCGGTCAAGACGCGCGCGAGCGAAGCCGACCGGAAGCAATTCGACGAGGTCTTCACGGCGACGGTCTACGAGACCGAGCATCCCGTCGTCCGCGTCCATCCCGAAACCGGCGAGCGCACCCTGGTGCTCGGCAATTTCGTCCAGCGCTTCGTCGGACTGTCGAAATACGACAGCCAGAAGCTGTTCGACCTGTTCCAGTCGCACATCACCGCGCCGGAGAACACCGTACGCTGGAGCTGGCGGCAAGGGGACGTGGTGATCTGGGACAACCGTGCGACCCAGCATTACGCCGTCAATGACTACGGCGATCAGCATCGCGTCGTGCGCCGCGCCACCATTGACGGCGAAGTGCCGGTCAGCATCGACGGCCGCCAGAGCGTCACCCGGATCAAGTCGATCAAGCCGCAGGCAAAAGCTGCCTGAAACAAACAGGGGAGTGAATACAATGAAAATCGTCGCTTCTGCCTTGCGCCGGTTGGTGGCCGGCTTGCGTGCACGGGCAAGGGTCCGGCAAATCGGCCTTGCCAGCGTCGCGCTGGCGGGTCTGATCGGCAGCGCCATGGCCGAGCCACAGCTCGAAAAGACCGAGATCCGCTACCAGGGCTGGGCCGGGCAGGTCACCTTCATCGAGCTGGCCGACGATCTCGGCTATCTCGCTCCTCTCAAGCTCAAATGGATCGGCAACACCATCAGCGGTCCGCAGGACATCCAGACCGTCGTCACCGGCGATATCGACATCGGTGGCGCTTTCTACGGCGCGATCATCAAGCTGATCGCCGCCAAGGCGCCGATCAAGGCGGTGGTCGGCTATTACGGCTCCGACGACAACACCTACAGCGGCTACTACGTGAAGGAGGATAGTCCGATCAAGACCGCGCGGGACCTGATCGGCAAGAAGGTCGCGGTCAACACGCTGGGAGCGCACCATGAATTCGTGCTGCGCGAATATTTGGCCCGCAATGGCCTGACGCCAGCGGAAGCGAAACAGGTGACACTGGTCGCGATACCGCCGGTGACGGGGGAGCAGGTGCTGCGCCAGGGACAGGTCGAGCTCAGCACGCTCGGCGGCGTCCTGCGTGACAAGGCACTCGAGCGCGGCGGCATTCGGCGGCTCTTTGCCGATACGGACGTCTTCGGGAACTTCACCGGCGGGGCCTATGTGCTGCGGGACAAGTTCATCAAGGACAATCCGAACACGTCCCGCAAGCTGATCGAGGGCGTATCTCGTGCCATCGACTGGGCTCAGACAACGCCGCCGGAGGAGGTCCGCGCCCGGTTCGAGCGCGTCATCGCCGAGCGCAAGCGCAACGAGGACGCAACTCCCATCAAGTACTGGAAGAGCACGGGCGTCGCGACCAAGGGCGGCGTGATCGGCGATGGCGAGCTCCAGGTGTGGATCGATTGGCTGGTCAGGGATGGCCTGCTGAAGCAGGACCAGCTCAAGCCGTCGGATCTCTACACCAACGAGTTCAACTATTTCCGCCCGGGCAAGACTGCGGAGGCCAAATGACGACGGCCAAGATCCGCTTCGAGCATGTGCGCAAGGAATTCCTGGTCCGCGGCAAGGATGGCGGGCCGGCGCAACGCTTCACGGCCCTGGAGGACATCACGCTGGATGTTCGGGCCGGAGAGTTCATTGCGCTGGTCGGGCCGAGCGGCTGCGGCAAGTCGACCCTGCTCGACCTGCTCGGCGGCCTGACGACACCGAGCAGCGGTCGTATCCTGCTCGATGGCAGGCTCGTCGAGGGCCCGGCGCGCGACCGCGGCATCGTGTTCCAGCAATACGCGCTGTTTCCCTGGCGGACGGCCGCGCAGAATATCGAGTTCGGGCTCGACATTGCCGGCCTGAAAGCAAGGGAGCGGCGGGAGAGGGCGCTACACTATCTCGACCTCGTGGGTCTGTCCGGCTTTGCCGACCGCTATCCGCACGAGCTCTCCGGCGGCATGAAGCAGCGTGTCGCGATCGCTCGCAGCCTTGCCTACGATCCGGAGGTGCTGCTGATGGACGAGCCGTTCGCGGCGCTCGATGCGCAGACGCGGGAGATACTGCAAGGCGAGCTTTTGCGGATCTGGCGCAGCACGGGAAAGACCATCCTGTTCATCACCCACGGCATCGATGAGGCCGTGGTCCTTGGTCAGCGCGTGGCGGTGATGACCTCGCGCCCCGGCCGCATCAAGCAAATCATCGAAATTCCCGATGAGCTGCACAGCGAAACCGAGGATGTGCGATCGCTTCCGGCGTTTGGGCAGGTGCGGCACGAGGTGTGGTCCTTGCTGCGCGACGAGGTCTTGAAGGCGCAGGGCTCCCAGGTGGCGACATCGGGCGGCGAGCGCATCGCCAAGGCGGAGGAGTTGGCCCATGTCTAATCTGGAAATCCTGACGCTGCTGGAGCTCGCCGAGGGGAGCCCGAAAGACCGGGCCAGGCATCGCGACGGCGTGCTCGCCGAGGCGGCTGGCGGGCTCGCGCGATGGCTCGGCACGATCGGGCAGCGATCGCTGCTGCTGTTGTTGTTTCTGACCCTCTGGGAGACCGCGCCGCGGATCGGCTTGGTCGACGTGACCTTCCTGCCGCCGTTCTCCGAGGTGGTTGCCGCGGGCTGGCAGCTCGCGCAGACCGGGGAGCTCTATGACAACGTCGGCGCCAGCCTGCTTCGAGCCTTGAGTGGTTTCCTGATCGCCATTGCCCTGTTCGTGCCGTTGGGCATCTTGACGGGATGGTACGCCCGGCTTGGCGATCTCCTGAATCAGATCATCGAGATCGCGCGCAACACCGCGCCGCTGGCGCTGCTACCAGTCTTCATCCTGCTGCTTGGGATCGGCGAGCTGTCGAAGGTCACCATGGTGGTCTACAGCTGCGCCTGGCCGCTTCTGCTCAATACGATCGCGGCGGTTCGCCAGGTCGATCCGCTCTTGATCAAGTCCGCACGAACGATGGGGGCGACACCGAGCCAGCTGTTCCGAAAAGTGATCCTGCCGGCGTCGCTGCCGACGATTTTCGTCGGCATAAGGCTCGCAAGCGCCTCCGCGATGCTGGTGCTGGTGGCGTCCGAGATGGTCGGCGCGAAATCCGGGCTCGGCTATCTCATCATCAACAGCCAGTACAGCTTCCTGATCCCGCAGATGTATTTCGGCATCCTCGGCATCACCGTGATCGGCCTCACGTTCAACGCGATCCTGGAGGCGCTGGAGCGCCGCCTGATGCGCTGGAAGGCGCCGGCCGTTTAGCCAGGCTTGTTGCGGGCGGTGGCCTGCGTCACGATGCTGTTCGGCGGCACGTCCTGGGTCACCCAGACGTTGCCGCCGATGGTCGAGCCCCGGCCGATCGTGATGCGCCCGAGGATGGTGGCGCCGGCATAGATGACGACGTCATCGTCAACGATCGGATGTCGGGCGTCGCCCTTGATCAGATTGCCGTCGTCGTCGGTCGGGAAATGGCGCGCGCCGAGGGTCACGGCCTGGTAGATGCGGACATTGTCGCCGATGATGGCGGTCTCGCCGATGACGACGCCAGTGCCGTGGTCGATGAAGAAGCCGGACCCGATGCTCGCGCCAGGGTGAATGTCGATGCCGGTCCTTGTGTGGGCGATCTCCGCCACCAGCCGCGCAATCAGCCGCGCGCCAAGCTGATGAAGGATGTGGGCCAGCCGGTGATGGATGATCGCGGTCATGCCGGGATAGCCGATCAGGATCTCCGGAAAATTCCTGGCGGCGGGGTCCCCGACGAAGGCGGCGCGGAGATCGCTGATGATCAGCCCGCGCACGTCGGGAAGCTCTGACGCAAACTTGCGCGTCAGCTCGATCGCATCCTCGCGCTGGAAGCCGGCCGTGAGCTCGTCGCCGATGAAGATGGCGGCGCGGTGGACCTGGTCGCACAGGCCATCGAGCGCGATGCTGAGACGGTTGCCGACGAAATAGTCGATGTTCTCGCCGTCGAGGTCGAATTGGCCGTAATGGCGCGGGAATAGCGCTTCGGTCAGGCCGTCGAGGATCGCCTGAAGGGCCTCGCGCGAGGGCGCGCGGCGGGCCTCGCCATCCCGGCGGATGCTATGGGTCTCCTCGCGGGAGACGCGGAGCGCGGCGACGAGCTGCTCGAGCTGCCAGCGCTTCTGTGTCGGGCTATCGAGTCCCTTGTCGTCTGAGGGCTCGCCGGCCAAGTCGTGCTTCATGCCGCCTTACCTGACATGTGCCAGGGGAATGCTGATCTCGGCCAGCAGATCGAGGTCGAAATCATGCTTGATCTCGATGTACTGGCCGTTCCAGTACACCAGCCCGGAGAGCTGGGGCGACAGCTCGAAGCTCAAAAGACTTCCGACGATGATTCCGTGCGAGTAGCGTTCGATGATCTCCTCGACCCGGCATTCGACGGTCGCGAGCGACTTTCCGAGCAGGGGCACGCCCGAGGTCCCGGCGGACCAGGGAATGCCCTCGAAGCGCTGTGGTCCCTTGAGGCGACCGTTGCTGAACCGGTCTGCCAGATCCTGCTGATCGGAGCCGAGAATGTTCACGCCGAACGTGCCGAAGCGCTCGATCAGTGCGAATGACGAGGCCTGGCGGTTGACGCTGACCAGCACACGCGGCGGGCTCGCGCTGAGTGAGGTCAGCGACGTGACCGTCATTCCCGTGATGTCGTCGTCGCGCCCCGCCGTGATGATGCTGACTCCCCCGGCGAGGCGGCGCATCACGCCGCGGAATTGCCGTTCGATCTCGTTGCTGTCAGTGACGAGATGGATGTCGGGCCTTCCCATGTCCTGACCTCCTTGTGTGGGCCGTCGAATGAAGGCTCTTCCAGCCTAGAAGAAGCCCTTCCCCGGCAGCGGCGTGCCGCTGATTTCGTACTGGCCGATCGAGCGCGCCTTGTAGGTCGTCGGGTTGTGCGAGGACAGCGTCCGCGCATTGCGCCAGTGCCGGTCGAAATTGGTGACCTTCTTGGTCGCGGACGCGCCGCCGACGTCGAACAGCAGGCTGCCGCCGCGGATGGCGAAATCGTCCGCGATGATCTTGGCTTTGGCCGAAAGCAGGGCGGCGGTGTGGGCGGCTTCCGCTGCGTTCGCTGCGCCGGCGTCGAAGGCATCGGTCGCGACGTCGAGCGCCTCGGCGGCCGCCAGCACGACTGTTTCGGCCGCAAATGCCCCACTGGCGATCTGGCCGACCGTCTGCTGAAGCAGGGGATCGTCGGTCGGAACTTCGGCGGGCGCGTAATAGAAAGTGCGCTTGCGCGAATGGACGAGCGCGGTGGCGTCACGCAGGGTCGCGCGCGCGATACCGGCAACGATTGCGGTCAGGAACAATTGGGCGAACGTGTTGGAGTAAGGCACGCCATAGCCCGTGTCGGGGGTGTCGAACACAATCTCCTGGCGCTTGACTTTGACGTTTCGGAAATGCGTCGTGCCGGTGGCGGTGAGCTTTTGTCCGAGCCCGTCCCAGTCGTCGACCAGCTCGATGCCGTCGCGCTTGACCGGAACGATGGTTGCGCCACTGGTGCCATCGGGATCGGCGGCGCGGACGAGGACATAATCCGAGTACAGCGTGCCGGTGCTGTAGTATTTGGTGCCGTTCAACAGGTAGTCGCCCTGCCCGTCGGGTGTGAAGGTCGTACCCGGCGTGACATTGCCGACGCGGGGGCTTTCGAGCTCGGTGGTGGCCAGCCCAATGATGGCGCCTCCGGCGACGGCCTTCTGCCAATCGCGGCTCTGCTCGTCCCTGGGCGTACGCACCAGCCGCTCCACCACGCTGAAATGGTTGCGCAGGATATGCGCGACATTGGCGTCGGCCTCGCCGAGGCGGATGACGAAAGCGAAGAGATCGTGGATCGTGCTGCCGGCGCCGCCGGCGCTCGCCGGCAACCGCAGCGCACCGAGGCGGGCGCGGCGGATGAGATCGATGACCTCGAAGGGCAGCACGCGGTCGCGTTCTCGCGCGCTCGCGCCCTCGGCGATCTGGTTGAGCAACGCCTCCAGTTCCGGCGAGGCGGTCTTCAGCGGCTCCGATGTGCCGAGAGATGGAGCGGATACGGTCTTGTTCATGATGGGCCTGCTGGTCACGTTCTCAGAGCTGGGCGAGATGGTCGGTCACCTTGACCGGCTCGGGCAGAACCTTGCGGGCGACGAGCCAGTCGGCGGCCTTTTGCAGCTCGCCGATGAAACGCTCGTCATTGACGGCGAAGTAGCGGTACCGGCGCTTGAGCGCGATGAACTGGTCACGGACCTCGTCGCTGTACTTGCCCGCCTTCTGGGCGATGTACTCCGCCTCCTTCCCGTTCTCCGAGATCCACTTGCCTTCGGCGCGGAACGCATCGTTCACGGCGCGGACGAGGGCAGGGTTGTCGGTCGCGAATTTGCGGGTGGTCAGGTACGAGGTGTAGTCGATCTGAAAGTCGAGATCACGTCCCTCCAGGAAGATGTCGTGCGCCTTGTATTCGAGCCGCGCGATATCGACACCGGGGCTCCACATCGACCAGGCGTCGACCTTGCCGGAGGCGAGGGCCGGCGCGGCGTCGGGGGGATTGAGATAGACGAACTTGACCTTGGACCGGTCGACCTTGTGCTTCTCGAGCGCGGCCACCAGCAGGAATTCGCCGAGGCCGGAGCGGTTGACCGCGACCGACTTGCCGACGAGATCCTCGACCTTGTCGATGCCGGAGCCGTCCTTGGCGATGATCGCCGTGGTGCGGGGCTCGTAGACCACGAACTGGGTGAACACCAGCGGCGAGCCCGCGATGATCGCGGCCAGCGCCGGCGTCGTGCTGCCGCCAAAGCTGAAATCGGCGCTGCCGCCGGTGACCGCCTGCAATGTCGGCGCATGGTTCGGGAAGGGCCCGAGCCATTCGACTTTGATGCCGTCCTTGGCCAGCACCTTCTCGAACTCGCCGCGCTCCTTGGCGATCAGATTGAGGCCGCCCAGGCCCCAGGTCAGGCGCACGGTGTCGGTCGTGCGGCCGGTTGCGGCCTCGGCAAAATCGCCGATGTTCAAGCCGGCGAGGGCGCCCACGCCGAAGGCGGCGCTGCCGAGAAAGCCGCGGCGGGACGGCTTGGTGATTGGAGAGTTGGACATCATGGCCTTCCGCTAAATTCTAAATCAGTGGGTGGAATGCGAATTCACGCCCAGCTCGCCAAGGAGCTCGCTACGCGAGATGGGGGCAGAGGCGCCGCGGACGACACGGTGCTCGAAGGCAATCGCGCCGTGCCGCATCACCAGGATGCGGTCGGCAAGCGCAATCGCCTCATCGACGTCGTGGGTGACGAGCAGAACGCCCGGCTGATGATTGGTGACGAGTTCGCGAACGAGCTCATGCATGCGGATGCGGGTGAGCGCGTCCAATGCTGCAAACGGCTCGTCGAGCAGCAGAAGCTCGGGCTGCTGGACCAGCGCGCGGGCCAGCGCGACGCGCTGGGCCTGCCCGCCGGAGAGATTGCGCGGCCAGTCGTCGAGACGGTCGCCGAGGCCGACCTCTGTCAGCGCTTCGGCGGCGCGTTCGCGTGCGTCCGGCACCTGCAAACCAAGCGAGACGTTGCGCCAGAGGCTGTCCCAGGGCAGCAGCCGGTGCTCCTGGAATACCACCGCCGGCCGGCGCGGCGCGACGATGCGCCCGCCCTGGATTGAATCCAGGCCTGCGAGCGCCCGCAGCAATGTGGTCTTGCCGCAACCGCTCTCGCCTAGCAGCGCAACGAACTCGCCCCGCTCGATGCGCAGGTTCAGCTTTTCGATGACCACGCGGCTGCCATAGCTGCGCACGAGATTGCTGACGACGACCGCGGGTCCGGTTTCGAATGAAGCGGTCGATAGCCTAGCGACATGCGCATTCATCGTGCTGCCCCGTAATTCGGATGCCAGGCGAGAAGGCGTCGTTCGAGGAAACGTGCAATTCCGTCGGCTGCGACGCCGATCAGTGCATAGATCACGATCGTCAGCACGATCACGTCGGTGCGCAGGAACTCGCGTGCGTCCATGGCGAGAAAGCCGATGCCCGACTGCGCGCCGATGGTTTCAGCGACGACCAGCGCAAGCCATGCCGTCGCCAGCGCATAGCGGACCCCGGTCAGGATCGACGGCAATGCGCCGGGAAGGATGATCCTGCGGATCAGCTGAAGCGAGCTCAGGCCCTGGACGCGGCCGAGCTCGAGCAGTTTCGGGTCGACCTGGCGAATACCGAGGACCGTGTTGATGTAGATCGGGAAGGTGACGCCGAGGGCCACAAGGAAGATCTTTTGCGTCTCGCCGACGCCGAGCCAGACGATGACCAGGGGCAACGCTGCGAGGAACGGGATGGCCCTGATCATCTGCACGCTGCGGTCGATCGCAGCTTCGGCGACGCGCGAGAAGCCGACGAGAATGCCAAGGGCGCCACCGACGGCTGCCCCGATCGCGAATCCCGCCGCCGCCCGCAGCAAGCTCACGCCGAGATCGTTGAGCAGCGTGCCCGTCGCTGCAAGCTTGAAGGCAGTCCGGATCACCTTGCTCGGCGCGGGCAGGACATGCGGTGACAGCCATCCCGCCTGCGCCAGCCATTCCCAGATGACGACCAGCACCACCGGCGCGAGCCACGACAGCAGCTGAAGCCCGCGAGCGCCAAGCTTGCTCTTCGTAGCGGTCGGAGCGAACGCGTTGTCGCCGCTTTGCGACGACGGCGCGCTGTCCGCACCGATCACGGTGCGGTCGATGCCGCTCAGTTCCATATTGCTCAAGACGCGAGACCTCGTTTCACGCGCTGCATTTGATGCAGGAGGCGCGACGGCAATCACCTGCCGTCTCCGCAAAATGTCCCACGAAATCGGGTCGACAGAAATAGAGCGGTATTTCAATTGTCGCCTGCTCCGGAGTGATCCGCAGTCGTCGCAGCGCGGATCCGCGACAAAGAAAATCTTTTGATACCGGTCTGCTTGAACTTGCGCCGGCCATTGGCGAGAACGCTCGAAGTCGAGAGAGTTACGGGAGAGAATGATGACGGCTGCACCTCTTCGCTTCGGCATCTGGGCCCTGGTGCACGGGCCGCGCGCCGCGCATCAGGACCCGGAAGAGCCCTACGATGCCTCCTGGGAGCGCAATCGGGATCTCATCTTGGCGGCCGAGGAGCTCGGGTATGATTCGACGCTGATCGCGCAGCACACGATCAATCCGCATCAGGAGGACCTCGATCAGCTCGAAGCCTGGAGCGCCGCCGCTGCGATCGCGGCGCTGACCAAGCGCATCGAGATCATCGCGGCGATCAAGCCGTATCTCTATCAACCCGTCGTGCTCGCCAAGCTGGCGCTCGGGATCGAGAACATCAGCCGTGGCCGGTTTGCCATCAATCTGGTCAATGCCTGGAATCGTCCGGAGCTGGAGAAGGCGGGAATCGGCTTTCCCGAGCACGATGCGCGCTATGCTTACGGAAAGGAATGGATCTCCGTCGTATCCCGCCTGATGGAGGGCGAGCGCCTCAACTTCAGCGGCCATCACTTCAACGTCACGGACTATGCGCTGCGGCCGACCAGCCTCTACCGCAAGCGTCCGGCCATCTATGTCGGCGGAGAGTCCGAGCCGGCGCGCGATCTGGTCGCTGGCCATGGCGACGTCTGGTTCATCAACGGCCAGCCGCTCGACGATGTCGCTGGCTTGATCGCCGATGTCGCGGCGCGGCCGCGCGGTTCAGCGCCGCCATTGCGCTTCGGTCTGTCCGCCTTTGTCGTGGCGCGCGAAACCCGGCAGCAGGCACAGGTCGCCTATGAGCGGCTGCTCGGCCTCGCTGCAAAGGATGCGCCGATGAAAGCCATTCAGAAGCAGAATACCGACCCTAAGGTCGTGATGATGCAGACGATGCAGAAGACGCCGCGGGTCGGCAGCAATGGCGGAACGGCCGCCGGGCTGGTTGGGAGCTACGATGAGGTCGCGGCACGCATCGAGGCGTTCCATGCCGCCGGTATCGAGCTCTTCATGCTGCAGTTCCAGCCGTTCGAAGCAGAGATGCGGCGTTTTGCAGAGGAGATCATCCCTCGTGTCCGGGCCAGACAATCGGCCAGGCCTGCTGCGAAGCTGGCCCATCCCGTAGGATAGGCGGTCGCGACGATCAGGCCGAGGCGACTGCCGGCGGTTGCTTCGCATAGCGGCTCGCTGGCCGTGGCAGTCCGAAATGGTCGCGCAACGTCGTGCCCGTGTATTCGGTCCGGAACAGTCCGCGCTTCTGCAGGATCGGCACGACGGTGTCGACGAAGGTTTCGAGCCCGGTCGGCAGAACATCCGGCATCAGGTTGAAGCCGTCCGCGGCGCCGGCCTTGAACCAGGCCTCGATATCGTCCGCGATCTGCTCCGGCGTGCCGACGATGATGCGATGGCCAACGCCGCCTCCGAGCGCGCGGATTAGTTGGCGGACGGTGAGGTTGCCGCGGCGGGCGATGTTCACGGTGCCTTGGAACATGGTGTGGTTGGCGTTAGCCGGAAGCGGCAAAGGATCGGGAAGCGGTTTGTCGAGTTCGAGGAGGGCAGGGTCGATCTGAAGCGTACCGGCGAGACGCGGCAGGCTGTATTCGATCGGGACCAGCTCCCAGAGCTCGTCCTGCCGACGTTTTGCTTCGGCTTCCGTGCTGCCGATGACGGTCGCAAGTCCCGGTAGAATGACGATGGAATCGCCGGAGCGTCCGTAAGCTGCAGCGCGCGTGCGCAGATCGCGCGCATAGGCGACGCCTTCATCGATCGACTGAGCCAGCGTGAATACGGCCTCCGCATAGGCCGCGGCGAAGTCGCGGCCGTCATTTGAGCCGCCCGCCTGCACCGTCACCGGTCGTCCCTGCGGCGAGCGTGGCACGTTCAGGGGGCCGGCGACTGAATAATGCGGGCCGCGGTGGGCGATGGGATGTACTTTCGACATATCGACGAACCTGGCGCTCGCCTTGTCGCCGACGAAGGCGTCGTCCTCCCAACTGTCGAACAGCGCGTGGACGACCTCCGTGAATTCCTTGGCCCGCTCGTAGCGGGCTTTGTGCTCCACCGCACCCGAGAGGCCGAAATTGCGGCTCGACGCGGCATCTGCGGTCGTGACCGCATTCCATCCCGAGCGGCCGCCACTCGCGTGATCGAGGGACACGAAGCGGCGCGCAATATTGTAGGGCTCGTTATAGCTCGTCGACACCGTCCCGATCAGGCCGACATGCGTTGTCGCGGCCGCGACCGTCGCCAGAATGATGGTCGGCTCCAGCGACGTGAACGACCGGTAGTCGATGCGATCGTTCACGGCCGGCGAATCCGCCAGAAAGATCGCGTCGAGCTTGCCGCGTTCGGCAATCTGCGCCACCCGCACATAATGAGCGAGATCGAAGAATGCGCGTGGATCCCTGTCCGGGAGGCGCCAGGCCGACGGATAGACGCCGGAGTGAAGCAGGTTGACGTTCAGGTGCAGTTGACGTTGCGGCATGGGAATTCCGAAAGTCGGCGGCCTAAGCCTCAAGCAGTCAGGATCAGGATCCCTTCGGCGTCCAGATCTTGATGGTCGTGGTGTCGAGCTTCACCGGGATCAGACCCTCGGCGTGGAACGCATCGGCAATGCGCTGCTGCTCCGACAGACCTGGTCCGGTGACCGTGCCCACCTGATAGGAGCGGTGGCTGTTGGCCTCCTCGACGGTCGCCGCGTCGATACCCCAGAGCCCGGCAAGCAACGTCGCCGCGTCCTTCGGCTGGGCCTTTACCCATTTTCCGGTCGCGGCAAGCCTGGTGAAGATCACATTCAGCACTTCGGCGTGCTTATCCGCATAGGCGGCCGAAGCGAGGTAATAGCGCTTGTAGCTTGCAAGACCGTTGCTGCCGTCGGACAGGATGCTGCCCTTGGTCTGGTGCAGGGCGCTGGTCAGGAACGGATCCCAGGCGACCCAGGCATCGACATTGTTGCTGATGAAGGCCGCGCGGCCGTCGGCCGGCGTGAGATACGCGGGCGTGATGTCCTTGAAGCTGAGCCCCGCTTTCGCCAGTGCCGCGAGCAGGAGATAGTGGCTGCCGGCGCCCTTGGTCACCGCGATCTTCTTGCCCTTGAGGTCAGCGATGGTCTTGATGGCTGACGACTGCGGCAAGACGATCGCTTGCGCCGCCGGCGAGGCGGCCTCCTCGGCGACATAAGCGAGCTTGGCGCCGGCGGCCTGCGCAAAGATCGGCACCGTATCGGCGACGTCGGCGCCGAAATCGATGCTGCCGATGTTGATGGCTTCCAGCAGCGGCAAGCCGCTGGTGAATTCGTGCCAGGAGACGGTGATGCCGAGCGGCGCCAGCGCCTTCTCCAACTCGCCGTTCGTCTTCAGGATCGCGGTCAGCGTCGATGACTTTTGATAACCGATGCGGATTTCCTCGGAGACCGCGGGCTGAACCGACGCGATGGCGAACAGGCCGAGCGTGGCCGCGGTGAGGGCGCGCAGGCGGGACTTGAGATGATGCATTTCGGGGATCCTGTTCACGAAGCTGCCGTGCCGTCTCGACCGCGGTTGGGGAGATTGGACGTCTGCAATGTGCCGATGAACGGGGACGCCTGGCAATTCCGGAATATGGCGCAGAACGGAACGAACATTCTTCCGCGCGCCGCAAATGGAGAATGGCGCTGTCTTCACATCCGGATCGTGGGCGTGGCGCGTTGCGATCCCGCCGCTCAATAGCAATTAATGTTTGGCCGCAGTGGCGCGGATCGCAGCTGCCAGCGTCCTCAACGAATGTTTGGTTGGCTGGTCTCCGGGGCTCGCGTGCAGCACCACGTCCCGCGACGGGAGCGGCGGCAAGCCCAATTGGGCGCCGACATCGATCGTGTCGGCAGGAGCAACGCGACGCCCGAGCGCCGCAACGGCAAGACCGGCGGAGATTGCCGCGCCGATGGTGGCGACACCGCCGCCGACGACACTTCTGTCCAGGCGATGCCGGCCTTGTTGAGTGCGTCGACAGCCATGCTGCGCACGCTGCAGGGATCGGCCTGTGTGGCGATGCGCAGAGGTTCTCCATCATGATGCTCGAAATCCGCCGACGCCATCCATCCGAAAGTCTCTTTCAGGATGACCTCGCCGCCCCGCCGGCGATTGTCGTGGCGCAGCACGATTGCAGCGTCGATCGCACCGCGGTCGAACTCATCCAGCACCTGGCGCGAGGTCGATACGCGGATCTCGAGCACAAGGCCCGGTTCTGCACTCTTCATTCGGCGTAGCAGGACCGGCAGCTCCGCGCCGACGATGTGATGGCTGATGCCGACGACGAGACGACGCCGCTCCAGGCCGAAGCTGCCGAGTGCGCCATGGTGCGCGGCCAGCAGTGTGCGCGCGGGCGCAAGGAACGCGTCGCCGTCTGCGGACAGGCGCACCAGGCGCGGCGTGCGATCCAATAGCCCTCGCCCGAGTTCATCCTCGAGCCGCTTGATCTTCAGGCTGATCGCCGACTGCGTCGTGTCCATCGCTTCGGCGGCGCGGGTAAAGCTCTTGAGATCGGCCGTCAGCACGAAGGCCTGCACCGCTTCGATGTCCAGCGTCTTCATCCCAATCATTCCAAACATCAATCACTGAAACATCATTTCATATCGTTTTTAAATGATCAGCCGGCGGCTATCCTTTCTCTCGGGCTGAAGTTCAACGAAGAGACATGCCAGATGACCATCGCTCACTACATCCATCGCCTTCCCGCCGATTGCGACATCGGACTCATCCGCAGCCGCGCCAGGGAACGCGGCGCGCTGTGGAACAACGTTCCCGAATTGCACTTCAAGGGCTTCCTGCTCCGCGAGCGTGGCCGCTTCGGCGCGATCGCGAGCAGCTATTCGTCGCTCTATCTCTGGCGAACCGACGAGGCCTTCCGCAATTTCCTGGTGAGCGGCCGTTACAAGGTCGTCACCGACAGCTTTGGCCGGGCGAACATTCAGACGCGCTTCTCGCTCGATGCGCGTCGCGTCGGGTCAGCGACGCCCGCTTCATCTATAAGCAGGAGCTGAGCATCCCGCTCGATGCCGATCTGACCGCCGCCTTCGCTGCCGAGATTGCGCGCAATCGCGAGGTGGCGGCGCAGCCGGGAGCTGTGGCCGCGATCATCGGCGTCGACCCGCAGAGCTGGACGTTCACGCGTATCCTGCTCTCCGAGCAAGAGCCGGCCGGGGAGGGCGATGCCGTCGCCTATGAGGTTCTGCACCTGGCAAGGCCGCTGCTGGACTCGCTGCCGTCGGCGAGCACGCGATGAGCTATCGGTTCGAACCCGGACGCATCTACCGGATGCCGACCCATTTCGGACCGGCGCCAGGGCCCCGGCAACTGCCTGCCGGCGTTGTCGGGAATCCGGCGGCGAGTCCTCGTCGGCTCTCGGTTGCTGTTAGCTTTCTGACCGATGCTGCGATGTTGCAGCGTCATTTGCCGGAGGGCTTTTCGCTGGCCGGCGATCCCGTCGTCACCGTGGAATTTCACTACATGACGGAGATCGATTGGCTTGCCGGCCGAGGCTACACCACGATCCATGTCAGCTGGCCCGCGCGCTTCGATGGCGCGCGGAATCATGCCGCGGGGCGATTCCTTGCCGTGGTCTGGGAGAGCCTCGCCGATCCGATCATCACGGGACGGGACGAGATCGGGCATCCCAAGCTCTATGCCGAGGTCGATCCGCCCCGGCACAGCGAGGGTGTCCGGGTCTGCACCGCTGGCTGGATGGGCTTTCGTTTCCTCGAACTCTCCGTGGCCGATCTGCGGCCTGCGCCCGCCGCGCAGCTGGCAACGTCCGATGGAACGCTGATGCTGAAATATGTCCCGCGCACGGGAGCCTGGGGTGAGCACGAGCTCTGCCAGGTGACGTTGACGCCGGCTGAAGACCCCGACAAATCGCGGCAGTTCGGGCGAGGGGCCGTGCGTTTCCACCGTGCCGCATGGAGTGACCTGCCGACCATGTATCACGTCGTGAATGCACTGGCCGAGCTGCCTGTCATCGCGCCGCGCGGCGGGCGGGTGCAGCATTCGCGAGGCGGCAAGCCATACCTCGACCAGAAGGTGCTGCTGTAGGGGGCTCCGTCGCATCCAATCAAGATGATGGGCGAGGAAAGCACTTCGCCGCCTCGCCGGTCTGCGCAGGGCGTTTTCGTGCGAAGCTTCCGCCAAAGATGACAAAACTCGCCAGCGCCATGATCCAGACCGAAAGCCCACCGTAGAGCAGCACCAGCCTGAAGCCCTGGATCAGCGCATCTTTCACGGCGACTTCCGCTGCCGACAGCAAGCCGAGCTCGGGAAAATCCGAGACGGAAGCAGCGCCACCTGCGATCCGCTGCGCGAGATCCTGCAGTCGAACGGGATCGATCCCACCGGGCATCGCGCTGCGCAGCCAGGAGGAAATGCCGGCGGTCAGGATGAAACCCATCAAGGCGATATTGATGGCCAGGGAAATCATGCGGGCGCTCATATCGATGCCCGATGCCATTCCGGCTCGCGCGCTCGAGACCGCGCCGGTCGTGACGTTCGTCACCGGCGTGTTGGTGAGGGCAAGGCCCGCGCCCGCGATCAGACATCCGGGCGCCAGCGTCAGCCAGGTGACATGTTCTACGCCACTGCCGATCCACATCAGCATGAAGCCGAGGCCGATGACGAACAGGCCGAAGGGGACGGCGATGCCGCCGCCGAATCTCAGCAATATCCGCTCGCCGAACGGCGGAATCACGAGTGTTGGCAGCGTGTAGGTGAGCAGCGCGAGGCCGGCCGCGACATTGTCGTAGCCAAGGGCGCTGCGGAAGAAGATCGGCAGGTAGATCATGAAGGGCCAGAAGCTGAAATTCATGCCGGCCGATCCCAGCAGGGCGCCCGAGAAGGCGCGTATCCGGAACACTGAGAAATCGAACATCGGGCGGGTGCTACGCAATTCCGCCAACACGAAGCCGGCAAAGCTAAGAACGGCGGCCGCGACGATCACAAGGCCGGTCAGACCAGCGAAGCCGAACGCGGGGCCTTCCGTGATGTAGAAGGCGACGCAGAACACCGACGTCGAGAGTGTCGCGATGCCGGCGATGTCGAGATGCTTTGCGTCGGGATCGCGGGATTCCCGTACGCCCGTCACGGCAAGCGCCATCGTCACGATCGCGATCAATGCATGGATCAGGAATACCCATTGCCAGCCGGAAACCGCGACAATTGCCGCTCCGATGATCGGTCCGAAACCAAGGCCGATGCCGAAGATGATCCCCCAAGCGGTGAAGGCGCGTGCGCGCTCAGGGCCCTCCCGGAACTGATGGGAGAGAACCGCGACCTGACAGATCAGCATCGCGCCGCCGCTCATGCCCTGAAGGAAGCGGCTGACGATGAGCACCAGGGCGTCTTGCGCCAGGCCACAGATCAGGGAAGCGAGGCCGAAGACGGCGATGCTGACGACGAACACGCGCTTTCGACCATAGCGATCGGCCAGCGTGCCCGTGGCCATCAGCACGGTCGTGACCGCGATGGTGTAGGCGTTCATGATCCATTGCAACTGCTGGAAGTTTGCGTGCAGTACCGTCTCCAGCGTCGGCAGGATCGTCGGCACGCTGGAAATCTCCAGGCCGAACATGAGGGACGCGAGGCACGCCGCGGCCAGGGCGATCGTGTTTCGTCGTGATGGTGAGACCGTCAAGGCTATGACCTCCAAAGGTGACGCTGATTGCCGGACGCACGACGTCGCTCGCTCCGGGAAGAGACTGGTTTCCCGTGCGCCGGGTCCGCGTCAGGCCGGGCGAACATAGGAAGCCCTTGACCACAACAAAATCCGATCAATATAGATTTCAGAGACAACAAAGCGGGATGATGGAATGCTTTCGCTTGATGTTGATGCCGTCAGGGCTTTTGTGATGGTGGCCGATCTGCACAGCTTCACGCGGGCCGCCAAGGCATTGGGAACCACGCAAGGCGCGATCAGCGTCAAGCTCAAACGGCTCGAGGATCGGATCGGGCATCGGTTGCTCGAGCGGACGCCGCGATCGGTGCGGCTCTCGGCGCAGGGCGCGGCCTTCCTGCAAGGCGCCCGGGAGTTCGTTGTGGCGCACGAACGCGCGATCTCCGGGCTCAATGCGCCTCCACGCCATTTCGGCCTGGGCATTGCTGCGCATGTCGCGGGGCCGGAAGTCCCGGCCTTGCTGTCACGGCTTCATGCGCACGACCCGAACTTGACCATCGAGGTCCAACTCGACAATTCGCGCAATCTCCTTGATCTGTTCGATCAGGGACGGCTGGATGCAGCCATCGTCCAGCGCGAGGACGATCGTCGTGATGGAGAGACGCTGGCGCATGAGCGCTTCGGCTGGTTCGCGGCGCAAGGGTTCGAGCACAGGCCGGGCGAACCATTGCGTCTCGCCGCGCTGGCTCCGACCTGCGGTGTGCGCAACATCGCCACGCAGGCGTTGGATGCGGCCCGCATCAAATGGACGGAGGTGTTTTTGGGCGGCGGCTCCTCGGCGGTCCACGCGGCCGTCGTCGCGGGGCTTGCGATTGCGCCGCTGTCCTATCGGATCGCGCCGGCCGGCACCATCGACGTCGGCGCGAAACTCGGACTTCCCAAGCTGCCGTCGTCCGAGGTCGTGCTTCATTCGTCCCTGACCGACCGCCGGTCTCGCGCCGCGCTAGGAGCATTGGCGACCGCATTCCGCGAGCATCGCACACCGCTGTGAGCTTCGCCCCGCTATTCAGCCGCGTCGGATTGGAGTGCGCCCGTTGAAGGCGAGCGCCGGAAACCCGCGCCGGGATGCGTGGTGTGCAGCCGCGGGCCGCGCCCAGGGAAAAGCTTTTCGCGCAGCGTGCCGTCGCGATAGGCGGTCTTGTAGACGCCGCGCGATTGCAGCTCCGGCACAACGAGATCGACGAAGGCGTTCAGCGATTCCGGCGCGACCAGGCGGAACAGGTTGAAACCGTCGACATCGGTCTCATCTGCCCAGGCGATCAGCTCGTCGGCGACGTCCTGCGGCGAGCCGACCACGAACGGCGACCGGGCGCCGGCGCGGCTGAGTCTCGCGAGGTCGCCGACCTTGACCGGCCGGTCGCTCCGCACCGTGAAGTTTTCGACCATCGACTGGATGGCGTTGCTCTCGACATATTCGATCGGCTGGTCGGGCCGGTAGGTCGAGAAGTCGATGCCGGTCCAGCCTGACAGCAGGGCGAGCTGGCCGGTCTGGTCGACATGCCGAGCGTAGTCCTCGAGCAGGTCGTTCGCCTCGGCCCGCGTCGGCGCCACGATCACGGTCGCGCCGGCGAACAGGCGGATGTCGTAGGGATCGCGGCCGTAGGTCCTGGCCGCTTCGCGTATCTCGCGGACGGCGCGTGCAAGAATCGGCCTGGTCTGGCCGTTGAGAAAGATCGCTTCCGCGTGCCGGGCGGCGAAGGTGCGGCCACGCGTCGAGGTGCCGGCCTGGTACAAGAGCGGGGTTCGCTGCGGCGAAGGCTCGGCGAGATGGATGCCGTCGACCTTGAAGTAGGGACCTTCATGCAGAACCCGGTGGAGCTTTGCGGGGTCCGTGAAGATGCGGCTGCCGCGGTCGCGGCGAACCGCGTCGTCCTCCCAGCTTCCCTCCCATAGCTTGTAGGCCGCGGTGAGAAAGTCCTCGGCCGCGTCATAGCGGTCGTCGTGGGCGCGGCCAGCCGGAAGGCCCATGCCGCGCGCGCCGCTATCGAGATATCCGGTGACGATATTCCAGCCGATCCTGCCTTTCGTAAGGTGATCGAGCGTCGAGAACGTGCGTGCGAGTTGATAGGGGTGCTCGAAGGTCAGGTTGGATGTGATGCCAAAGCCGAGATGGCTGGTGACGAGCGCCATGGCCGACACGAGAAGTGTCGGGTCGGCGTTGGGCAGTTGCACAGCATGCAGGGCGGCGGCATCGGCATTGCCGCCATAGACGTCGTACACGCCGAACACGTCGGCCAGGAAGATGCCGTCGAGCAGTCCTCGCTCTGCGGTCTTGGCGTAGTCGACCCAATAATCAAGCGTGTTGTAGTCGACGGACGCATCGCGCGGATGAGACCATAGCCCGGCCCAATTGTGGCTTGGTGCCGTCATGTTGAAGGCGTTGAAGCGCAACTCGCGCGGTCTCGTCATGATCTGGCTCGATCGTCTATCTGCGAAGCGCATTCGCTGCGCACGACCGTTATTAACATTTCGTGCGAGCGAGTTTGTTTCCAATTCGGCAAGGGCGTGGAAACAAACGCGTTGCGAGGCGGCGATGATGCAGCACGTGCATCGCTATTTTCCTGGAGCGCTCGACAGAGGCGGAATCCGGCCGCATCATTTTCATCGACAAGCAGGGCTCGTCGCGCCCGGCGCGCTCTCGAGATCGAAAGGGAAAAGCAGATGGCCTTGGAAACCCGGAACTTCGAGACGCTGGCGTTGCACGGTGGATCGTACCGCACCGATCCCGCCACCGGCGCGGTGGCGGTTCCGATCTACCAGACCACGTCGTTCCAGTTCGAGAACGCCGATCACGCCTCGCGCCTGTTCGCGCTCGAGCAGCTCGGCCCGATCTATACCCGAATCGGCAATCCGACGCAGGAGGCGTTCGAAACGCGGCTTGCGGCATTGGAGGGTGGGGCAGCGGCCCTTGCCGTTGCCTCGGGACAGGCTGCCTCGGCCTTCGCGATCTTCAACATCGCGCAAGCCGGCGACAACATCGTGTCGTCGACCGATCTGTACGGCGGGACCTGGACGCTGCTCTCGCAGACCCTGAAGCAGTTCGGCATTGAGGTGCGGTTCGTCGATCCCGCCGATCCCGAAAACTTCCGCCGCGCGACCGACGCAAAGACGCGGGCCTATTTCGGCGAGACGCTCCCGAACCCCAAGCTGAACGTGTTCCCGATCAAGGAAGTCGCGGATATCGGCCGCTCGCTGGGCGTGCCGCTCATTCTCGACAACACGGCCTCGCCACTGATCGCGCGTCCGTTCGAGCACGGCGCAGCGGTGGTGGTCTATTCCACGACCAAATATATCGGCGGCCACGGCACCGCGATCGGCGGCGCCATCGTGGACGGCGGCAACTTCGACTGGGCTGCGCATGCGGAGCGCTTCCCTCTGCTGAACAAGCCCGACGAGGCCTATCACGGCGCGATCTGGACCGAGGCGGCGAAGCCGCTCGGCCCGATCGCCTACATCCTGCGGGCCCGTGTCAAGCTGTTGCGCGACCTCGGCGCCGCGATCGCACCACAGAATGCCTTCCAGTTCATCCAGGGTATCGAGACCTTGCCGCTGCGGATCCGCCAGCACAATGAGAACGCGGTGAAGGTCGCGAACTTCCTCGCGAAGCATCCCTCGGTGTCGAACGTGATCTTCCCCGGCCTCCAGAGCGGAGAGAACAAGCGCCGGGCGGATGCGTATCTGAAGGGTGGCTACGGAGCCCTCGTCGGCTTCGAGCTGAAAGGCGGCGTCGAAGCCGGCCGTCGCTTCATCGACGCACTCAAGCTGTTCTATCACGTTGCCAATATCGGCGACGCCCGGTCGCTGGCGATACATCCGGCATCAACGACGCACCAGCAGCTCGCCCCAGCGGAGCAGCTCGCCGCCGGCGTTACCCCGGGCTACGTCCGCCTCTCGGTCGGGATCGAGCATCCCGATGACATCCTGGCGGATCTTGGGCAGGCGCTGGCGCAGGCCGACGCCGGTGCGCGCAAGGCCGCGTGAGGCGCATCACCCGATCTGCAATGGGAATTGAGACAATGAAAATCCTTCGTCGTACGGCCCAGGTCGCCGGTCTCTGGCTTGCATTCGCAGCCGCCGCCTTCGCCGGCGAACCGCTGAAGATCGCGACCAGCGCCGGCCCGGTTGGCCAATTGGCGTCCTTTGCCGCCAAGCTCGCCAAGGAGAAGGGGCAGGACGTCAACATCGTCGAGCTGTCGGACTGGGTGGCGTTGAACGAGGTCGTGAACAGTGGCGAGGTCGATGCCAATCTGTTCCAGCACGCGACCTATCTGGCGCTCCAGAACAAGCAGCGTGGTTTCAACCTCGTGCAGGCCGACAAGGTCGGCGTGATCGCGCCGGTCGGCCTGTTCTCGAAGAAGATCAAGACGCTCGACGAGATCAAGTCCGGCGACGGCGTCGCCATTCCGAATGAGCCGCTCAACGGCGCCCGTGGTCTGATCCTGCTGGAGCGGGCGGGCTTGATCAAGCTGACGCCCGGCAAGGGCTTTTCGGTCAGCAAGTTCGACATCATCGACAATCCCAAGAACCTGAAAATAGTCGAGCTCGACCCTGCCCAAACCTATCGGTCGCTTGACGACGTAACGCTCGCGCTCGTCAACATCACTTATCTCATTCCGGCCGGCGGCGATCCCAAGTCGGCGCTGATCATCGATCGCACCGTTGATGATGGGCTTGTACTGCGCTTCACGGCACGGCCCGACAAGAAGGACGATCCGCGTCTGAAGGCCTTCATACAGGTGTTCAACTCGCCGGAGGTGAAGCAGTTCATCGACGAGAAACTGCCGGCGTTCATTCCGGCAGGGTTCAGCAGCTAGGAGGGCTCGCTGCACAAGGACATCACGCCATGATCTACGTCGTCGACGTGAATCAGATGAGTTTTGCCTTCGTGGCAGGAAGTGAGAGGCACGCCTCGGAGATTGCAGCATCGCCGGCGTTTGTCCGGGCGCTGGACCGTTTTTTCCTGAATAGACAAGGCTCCAGGGGCTCGAACCATCGACCGCGTGGTGCGACGGTTCAGGAACTTGCTCTCTTCAACGACATGTCTTCCGAATTCGCGGATGCCGCGGCGGACGTCCTGGTTGCCCGCGTCGGGTAGACGTTGAAACAGATCATAAGGAGATCGTAGACCATGAGACGCCGCTTGTTCCTCGTGATGGCCGCCTTTGCACTATTCGCCGCACCCGCGTCCGCGGATCAGAAGATCAAGGTCGGAATATCGGGCGGCGATGCCGAGATCGTCTGGGCGAAGGTGAAGGAGATCGCGGCCAAGGACGGTCTCGATGTGCAGGTCGTCGTCTTCAACGATTATCTGTTGCCCAACGCCGCGCTGGATGTCGGAGATCTCGACGCCAATGCCTTCCAGCACAAGCCGTTCCTGGACAATCAGATCAAGACCAGGGGGTACAAGATCGTCGCCGTCGGCGAGACGATCGTCGCCCCGATCGGACTCTATTCCCGGACGGCGAAGTCGGTTGCCGAGATCAAGGAGGGCGCGTCGATCGGCATCCCCAACGATCCGTCGAACGGCGGCCGCGCCCTGCGACTGCTTCAGGCCGAAAAGCTGATCGAGCTGAAGGACGGAGTAGGAATTCTGCCGACCGCGCTCGATGTGATCGCAAATCCCAGGAAGCTCAGGATCCGTGAAATCGACGCCGCCCAGCTGCCGCGCAGCCTCGACGACGTCGATGCTGCGGTCATCAACACGAACTACGCCGTACCGGCCGGCCTCATCCCGGGCAAGGATTCCATCGCAGTCGAGTCCTCGGTCAACGATCCCTACAACAATTTCATCGCCGTTCGCGAGAAGGACAAGGATGCCCCCTGGGTCGCGAAGCTGGTGCGCGCCTATCAGAACGACACGATCCGCCAGATCATCAAGGACAAACTGCCGGGGCAGATACCTGCGTTCTGAACAGATTCAATTCGGAGACGAGCGATGACAAACTCCCCTGGTCGTGCCGAGAAGCTGTCGAGTTCGGCAGGATCCGTCGTGTTCGACGCGGATGTACTGGTGCTTGGTGGCGGCCCCGCGGGCACCTGGGCCGCGATTAGCGCCGCCGAGCGTGGCGCGCGTGTCGTGCTGGCGGACAAGGGCTTTTGCGGCACATCGGGTGCGACGGCGGCGGCGGGCACCGGTGTGTGGTATGTCGACCCCGCTCCGGAGCGGCGCGAAGCCGCCATGGCCAGCCGTGAGAAACTGGGTGGCTATCTCCAGGACCGCCGCTGGATGGCGCGCGTGCTGGACAGGACCTATGTCCAGAGCAACCAGCTTGCCGACTGGGGCTATCCTTACCCGGCCGATGACGACGGCAGGCCGCAGCGGAATTCGCTCCAGGGCCCGGAATACATGCGGCTGATGCGCAAGCGGACCAAGCAGGCCGGCGTCACCATCCTCGATCATTCACCGGCGCTCGAGCTGCTGGTCGATGGCAACGGCGTGGTGGCGGGAGCTGCGGGCTTGCGCCGTCAGAAGGGGGATCGCTGGGCGGTGAACGCCAAAGCCGTGGTGATCGCCACCGGCGGATGCGCCTTTCTCAGCAAGACGCTCGGTTCGAACGTGCTGACCGGCGACGGCTATCTTCTCGCCGCCGAAGCGGGTGCGGAGTTCACCAGCATGGAGTTCTCCAACGCCTACGCGATCTCGCCGGCCTTCGGATCGGTGACCAAGACCTTGTTCTACAGCTGGGCCAGCTTCACTGACGAGCAGGGCAGCGTCATTGCCGGCGCGTCGTCGAAAGGCGGACGCTCGGTGATTGCGCGCGCATTGCGCAAAGGCCCCGTGTACGCCCAGCTGGACCAGGCCGATGCCGAGACCCAGCGGCACATGCGCGTGTCGCAGCCGAACTTCTTTCTGCCGTTCGACCGCACCGGCATCGATCCCTTCACGCAACGTTTTCCCGTCACGCTGCGCCTCGAAGGGACCGTTCGCGGCACCGGCGGTTTGCGCATCATCGACGACAGTTGCGCGACGACCGTGCCGGGTCTCTACGCGGCAGGCGATGCTGCGACGCGCGAATTGATCTGCGGCGGCTTCACCGGTGGCGGCAGCCACAATGCCGCCTGGGCGATGTCGTCAGGCACTTGGGCCGGGCAGGGCGCCGCCGAGTTTGCGCGACAATTGGGCACAACCATCGGGCGCCAGTCCTTCCGGCGCGGCACCGTTGGCCTGCGCTCCGGCAACGGGCGGCCATTGCAGGGCGGCGTGCTCGCGCGGAGCGTTCAGGACGAGGTGTTCCCCTACGAGCTGAACTACTTCCGCGAGGCCGGGCGATTGGGCGAGTCGCTCCGGCGGTTGGATGCATTGTGGTCCGATGCGTCGGCGGCCGATGTGCCGGGGGAGCAGGAACTGCTGCGGGCACGCGAAGCGGCCGCCATGCTCGCGACGGCGCGCTGGATGTACCGCAGCGCGCTGGCGCGTCAGGAAAGCCGGGGAATGCATCGCCGCGACGATTACCCCGAGCAGGACGACCGTTACCTCCATCTGGTGACGAGCGGCGGGCTCGATGATGTCTGGACGTCGGCGCGTCCGCTGGCGTCTGCGCAATATTCGGAGGCCGCGGAATGATCGAGGTCATCGATGCGGAACAGTGCACCGCCTGCGACATCTGCGTGAACGTGTGCCCGACCAACGTCTTCGACAAGACCGACGGCATTCCCCGGATCGCGCGCCAGAGCGACTGCCAGACCTGCTTCCTGTGCGAGCTCTATTGTCCCGAGGATGCGCTGTTCGTCTCGCCGTTCGCCGACGCGCCGCAAGCGGTCGACGTGGCGGCGTTGAAGGAGGCGACCCTGCTGGGCAGTTATAGGCGAGTGGTGGGCTGGGTCGAGGAGAGCCGGCACCTGCGGGCGGCCGATCGGAGCTATCGGCTGTTCGGCCATTGAAAATCATGTCGTCTCTGGAGGCCTGCCATGAGCGGAGACCGCCTCTTTCTGCTGAAGCCGGGATTTGAAGATCCCGGGCAGCCGGGCCGCTTCTTCGTCTGCCCGCACTGCAATGCAATCGAGGGATTGCTGGCGTCGTTCCCCGGACTGGCAACGCAGATCGAAGTGCATCGCCTGCTGTTCGCGCGGCCGCGAACGGCGGTGGTCGAAATCCTCGGCGAGCAGCATCAATCCCTTCCGGTTCTGGTCTTCGATGAAAGCCGGCCGGTGCCTGAGGACGCAGGCGTCGCCAACGGCCGGCGCTTCATCGATTCCTCGGAACGAATACTCCGCTATCTGGCCGACCGCTACGCATTCCCGCATGTTCACCAATAGGAGCGGTCGGGATCGCAGGCATTCCCGCTAGGTTTGCACCTGTCCCCAGCGCTGCACCGTGATCCGCGTCAGGCTGCGGAAGATCACACCCTCCACAAGGAGACCGATCAGAATTACCGTGAGCAGTCCCGCAAAGACGCTCGCCGTCTCCAGCTGTGCGCGGCTGGTGTAGATGAACCAGCCGATCCCGCCGGACCGCGCGCTGACGCCGAACACCAGCTCGGCTGCAATCAGCGTGCGCCAGGCAAACGCCCAGCCGATCCGCAAGCCCGACAGGATCTGCGGGAAGGCCGCGGGCACCAGGATCTCCGCGACGAACCGGCCACCTGATAGGCCCAGGTTGCGGCCGGCCATTCGCAGGGTCGGCGGCACCGCGAGGAAGCCGCCATAGCAGGCCAGCGCCACCGGCCACAAAACGGAGTGCACGATGACGAAGATCAGGCTCGGCGTTCCCACTCCGAACCAAAGCAGCGCAATGGGAAGCAATGCGATGGCCGGAAGCGGGTTGAACATCGACGTCAGCAGGCCAAGAGCCTCATTGCCCCAGCGCGACAGGGCGGCGAGGGTCGTCAGCACCGCAGCGACGGCAACGCCCAGCGCATAGCCGGTGATGAGAACCCGCAACGAGGTCAACGCGCGGTTCGGCAGCTCGCCCGACAGGACGGCCGACCACAGCGCCGACAGCGTCGCGCCCAGGGTCGGCAGCAGAAGGGCATTGTCGAGCCAGCGCGCATAGAGCTCCCAGGCGAGAGCAAGGCCGGCGAGAATGACGAAGCGCCGCCAGGGCGTGCCTTCGAGGGCGCGCCGCCACGTTGGCACGCGCACGAGTTTGGGGGCCGTGATGTCAGACATGGTCGACTTCCGGTGCGGAAAACACGGTCTCCTGGATACGCCGCTCCAACTCGCCGAAACCCGAGCTTCCGCGGGCGCGGGTTTCCGGCGGGACATCGAAAGTGGCGGCCAGCCGTCCCGGGTGCGGCGTCAGGGCCAGGATGCGGGTTCCGACGCGGATCGCTTCGTCGATGCCATGGGTCACGAACAGCGCGGTATTACCGGTCTCCTCGCACAGTTTGAGCAGTTCGTCCTGCATCTGCCGCCGCGTCAGCGCGTCCAGCGCAGCGAAGGGTTCGTCCATCAGCAGCAGCGCCGGCTCCAGCGCAAAGGCCCGGGCGATCGCGACGCGCTGTTTCATGCCGCCGGACAAGGTATGGGGAAAGGCGTCGACGAAATTTTTCAAACCGACGCGCTCGAGCCAGCGCCGCGCAATACCCTCTGCGTCTCGCCGCGGCATCGATTTTCCCCGCTCCAGGGCGTAGCGGACATTGCCGAGCACGGTGCGCCAGGGCAGCAACTGGTCGAACTCCTGAAACACGGTCATGCGGTCGGGCCCCGGGGCTCCGATCCGCCGGCCGTTCATGCGAAGCTCGCCTGCGCTTGGCTTGAGAAAACCGCCGACGGCGCGCAGCAGCGTGGACTTGCCGCAGCCTGACGGGCCGAGCAGGACCAGCCGTTCGCCGGCCGCGATCTTGAAACTGACGTCTTCAACGGCCGTCAGGATGCCGTCCGGCGTCGGATAGCTGATGCTGACGTGATCGAGCTCGAGCAGCGCCGGCGAAGCCGTATCGCCGACAAGGCCAGTCAGTCGCGGAGCGACGTTCATGTCAGCTTCCCGGCTTCTCTCCGAGGCCGGACCAGAACAGGTCGCGCCATGATGCCGGCGCCTGCTTGATCAGGCCGACCTTGGCCTCGAAATCCGCGAACTTCTGGGCCCCTTCGGGCGCGGTGGTGAAGTTGACGTCCTTGTCGCGGATGATGCTCTCGACGAAATCGGGCGTAAGCTTCGAACCTTCGGCCTTGATGTAGAGCGCGGCGGCGTCCTTCGGATTGGCCTTGATCCATTCGTTGGCCCGGTCGAGGCCGCGGACGAAGGCCTGGATCGTCTTCGGATTGTCGTTGACGAACTTCGTGGTCGAATAGACCACGTTGAAGGTGTGGGGGCCTCCGAGCACGTCGTAGCTGTTGAGGACCTGGTGCACCTTGCCGCTCGCCAGTTGCTGCTGCGAGAACGGCGGCGAGGTGAAATGCGCCGTAATCTCCGAATGGCCCGACAGGATCTGGGCCGTCGCGTCCGGATGCGGCATGCTGACGGTGAGCTCGTCCAGCTTGTCGTATTTGCCGAACGCCTTGTCCGCCGCCATCTGGAGGACGATCGGCTGGAAACCGACCTTGACCGAGGGGAGTGCGATCCGATCCTTTTCGGTGAAATCGGCCAGCGTCTTGATGTTCGGATTGTTGGTGGTCAGGATGTTGGCCATCGAGCCGAGTGCGGCGATGCCGATGATCTTGGCCGTGGTCCGCGTCTTGTCCCAGGTCAGGATCATCGGCGTGATGCCGGCCGTTGCGAAATCGAGGCCGCCCGAAATCAGCGCCTCGTTCATGGCGGCCGCTCCGGACAGCCGCAGCCATTCGATCTTCGGCGGCGCAATGCCGAGTGCCTTGGCCTCTTCCTCGATCAGCCCCTTCTCGCTGGCGACGATGAGCGGAAGATAGGCGATGCCGAATTGCTGGGCGATGCGAAGCTGCGTTGTTTCGGCGCGAACCGCGTTGGCACCGGTTGCTGCGATGACGACGGCGAGCGCCGCGGCATAAAGGGATTTCGATGCAGGCATTTTGCGTCTCTCGAGTTCAAACTTGGTCAGCCGCGGATGAGGTTTTCCGGCCATTTGAGGCCACATGTCAGGAAATCGGGCGGCCGGTCCAGTGAACTGATGTCACGGCGTAATCTTCGAAAGAAACACGCTGATTGGATCGCACTCACCAGAGGACTTGTTCTCCAAATCCATTCCCTTGAGGAAGTGCGTTCTCAACGCAGCGAGGCGCGAGCAGACCAGTTTCAACACGTGTCAAATCTGTGCGGTCGGCGCCGAGACCAGCAATCAATCGCACGATCGCCGCAGGCATGGCGATAGAAGCCATCCGCTAACGCGCGAGCAAATTCGAGAAGCCTTTGCTACGTGGCCTGGCTTTACAGCGCCCCCGTTGTTTTGTTCGGCGACAGCTTGCCGGATGCTCCGGCGGAACTAGGATGTCGCGTATCGCCATCGAACGCGGATCAAACAAGGTGACAGAGCCTACGAGTTCAGCGCGGATTATCGACCTCGCAGCCTATCGATCGGAGCGAAGCAGACGTCAGGCCGAGGCTTTGGCTGCGCCGTCGCCAGGCGCCGGCCCCTTCGCGACAGGCGCTCCCATGCCGCTCTGCTGGTTCTGGCCCACCTGGGTCTGGGTGCCGATGCCCGTGCCGGCCGTGTCGACCGCGCGGTGGGATGCTTCATGAGCGACGGCCATGTCGCCTCGTCGCCGGACACGAACGCATCATCCTCGAACGATCTCGATCTGCCGGTCGTCCTCGGCCGAAATTTGCGACGCCTGCGGACCAGTCAGGGCCATTCGCTGGAGCGGCTTGCCAAGCAATCCGGGGTGAGCCGGGCCATGCTGGGCCAGATCGAGACCGGAAAAAGCGTTCCGACGATCGCGTTGCTCTGGAAGGTCGCAAGCGCGCTTCACGTGCCTTTCGCCAATCTGCTCCAGACCGAGGCGCCGCGGGGCCCGAAAGTTCTCCGCCTCAGCGATGCCAAGCTGCTGACGTCGAGCCAGGGACAGTTTACGTCGCGCGCGCTGTTTCCCTTCGACGGCAATCATCCGGTCGAATTCTACGAGTTGAGGATCGGTCCGCTTCACCGCGAAGCGGCCGAACCACATGCGCCTGGCACCCGCGAGAATTTGTTTGTGGCCAAGGGCGTGGTCGAGATCACGGCCGGGCCCGACAAGCCGCAGACGCTGACGGAAGGCGATGCCATCCTGTTCGAGGCCGACGTGCCGCACGTCTACAAGAACCTGGTCGCCGTCGAGGCGGTCCTCTACCTCGTCATGACCTACGCCGAGACCAACGGCTGAACGCAGAAGGGCCGGCGCGAGGCCGGCCCATATTCGATCGTTTCCCAAAGGATGCGATCAGGCGGCCTTCATCGGCATGCACATCATCATCATGCCGCCGCAGCACATCATCATGGGCATGCCCATCTGCATCATGTTCATCATGCTCTCGCAGCACTTCATGAACATGTCCTTCATGGCGGGGTCCATCGGCATCATCTCGCAGGTCATGCCAGCGGGGGTCATGGTGCACTTGACCTGGCAGGGCATCATCATCGGCATGCCCATCATGTTCATCATCGGCATCATGCCGCCGGCCATGGCGGGGTTCATCATGCCGCCCATCATCATCGGCATGGGCATCATCTGCATCGCGGTGTTCATCGTCATTCTCCAGGATAAGAGCAGGAAGCACTCAATTGCGCTGAAGATGTAGATAAAATGAGCTGCCGATGATGTGAATCGAGAAATGATTTCGCCGATCGCTTTCATCCAACAAAATGGAAGGGATGAGCGAGGGGCGCTCCGGCCAGCATCATATGACGGACGAAAATCCGTCATATTGGACGATCATCGGCGCCGTCCGTCCGTAGTATTCCGGAAATCTCCTTGTCGCCCGCGGGGACCTGCGGGGAAGTCTGTTCTACGCCGAAACGCCCATCTCGCTGTCTGCGACAACGGCGGCATGAGTCGTTTGCGAGGCGTGGTGAAAAGAGTTTTGCCTTTCATTGACCTGCGTGCTGCCTCGCCCAAACATGCGCGGCAAAGTGGAACGCTTCCGCCGTGCGGGAGGGCGGCTGCACTATTGTCCGGAGGCACGCGGTGGTTTCGTCGTCGCTCGAAGAATTGTCGCTGACAGCCGATGTGTTGGTCGTCGGCGGCGGAATGGCCGGTGCCTGGGCTGCGACCTCCGCCGCAGAATCGGGCGCGAAAGTCGTACTGGTCGACAAGGGCTATTGCGGAACCAGCGGCGTCACGGCTGCGGCGGGGCCGGGCCATTGGTGGGTCCCGCCGGATCCTCCGGCGGCGCGCGATGCGGCCGTTGCCAATCGTGTTACGAGCGGCCTTGGTCTTGGCGAGGCGGACTGGATGTATCGCATCCTTGACCAGACCTGGCGTACGCTGCCGACACTGGCGCGCTACTACAAATTCGGCGTCGACGACGATGGACGGATGAACTACCGCGCCGTGCGCGGGCCCGAATATATGCGCGCCCTGCGGCAGCAGATACTGGGCCACGGCGTCACCGTCCTCGATCATTCGCCCGTGCTCGAACTTCTGGCGCGATCCGACGGCTCGATCGGCGGCGCCCGCGGCAAGCGCCGCCAGGATGGCGGGAGGGCCTATCAGATCGAGGCGGGGGCGGTGATCCTTGCGGCCGGCGGCACCAGCTTCCTCTCTCATCTGCTGGGGTCCCGCACCAACACGGGGGACGGCTATCTCATGGCGGCCGAAGCGGGCGCGGAGATGTCCGGCATGGAGTTCACTGCGGCCTACACCATTGCGCCCGCGCATTCGACGATGACGCGAAGCATGGCGTATTCGTTCGCGGCCTATTACGATGCCGACGGGCACGAGCTCGATCTTCCGTTCGGTCCCGACCAGACCCTGCGTCTGGCACGCGCTCTTCAGCGTGGTCCGGTCTACTGCTCGCTGCACCGTTTGCCCGACGACATCAAGGCGCGGCTGCACACGATCTCGCCGAACGTGCCATTGGTGTTCGACCGCTGGGGGATCGATCCCTATCGCGACCGGTTCGAGGTGACACTGCACAACGACGGCACCATCAGGGGCATCGGTGGGGTGCGGGTGCACGACGTGGATGGCACGACATCGGTTCCGGGGCTGTTCGTGGCCGGCGATAACGCCTCGCGCGAGAAGGTTGCGGGCGCGATCTCCGGCGGCGGCAATGTTAACTCGGCCTGGGCGCTTTCGTCCGGTGTGTCCGCCGGGCGTGCCGCGGCACGCCTGGCGCGCGGCGCGAAGAGGAGCGCGGGCCGGCTGCGGCCGCTTGGTCGCATCGGGCGCGAGCGCCGCAGAGGCGGCAAGGCCGTCGATCTCGCCGCGCTTCGTAACGGCGTGCGCGCCGAAATGCACCCGTTCGACAAAAATCTATTCCGAACCGGGCACGGACTTGCAGCATCTGCACAGGCGCTCGAGGGCTTGTGGACCGAGTTGGCCGATCACGCAGACACGGGCACAATCGCCTCGCGCGAGACGGCGGCCCTCTTGGCGACGGCGCGCTGGTCCGTCGCCACGGCGGCGACACGCAAGGAGAGCAGGGGCCTTCATCGCCGCGAGGATTTCCCTTCACGGGACTCCGGGCCTGCAGTCCGTCTGCTCAGTGGTGGCCTGGATCAGGTCTGGGTCACCCCCGACGGTGCTCCTGCGGATGCCAAGACCGGTCAGCTCGAGGCGGCCTCATGATCGAGCTCATCGTCGCGGACCGCTGCACGGATTGCGGGACATGCATCGAGGTTTGTCCTGCCAATGTGCTCGACGCCGGGCAAGGGGGCCTGCCGATCCTCGCGCGTGTCGAGGATTGCCAGACCTGCTTCATGTGCGAGCTCTATTGTCAGGCCGACGCCATCTACGTCGCACCCGATTGCGACCGCCGTGTCACCGTGGACGAGACCGAGGTTGTGGCCTCCGGCCACCTGGGTCAATACCGCAAGCATTCCGGCTGGGACGAATGGGCGGAACACTATCCCAACGAGCAATGGCTGATGGAGACCGTCTTCCGCCGTGCCGGCGAAACTTCGGCCCAATCGCGGGGCGCGGGGCCTGAGGGCCTTGGCGGACAGAAATAGAAGCAGTCAGATCAGCGGGAGGCCGACGACAGCACATCCGCCGGATGCTTGTCGTTGTGCTCGACATATTCGACGAGCGTCTGGTCCGGATGCCGCACCAGCATGTTGCGGCCTGTCGGCACTGGCTTTGGTGCCTCCAGGATCGTCGCGCCGACCGTTGGCAGGTGCGCGGCAAAAGCCTCAATGTCCTCCACCATGAACGTCATATGCGTCGCGGTGAACCGCCTCAGGCTCTGTTCGGTCCCGGCGATGAGCAGGATCGATGCGACCTGCGCAAGTCGCAGATCGTACTCGGGATAATCAAAGCGGAGGCGCGCTTTCTGACCGATCAGCGTTTCGTAAAAGGTGACGGCCGCATCCAGTTCTTCGAGCGGCAGGCAGCGCCGGGTCAGGATGTTGAGGATTTTCATGGGTGAGCTCCTTGTTCTGCAGTCAAGATTGGATCGCTTGTGATGTTGTCAACCTGCGAGCGTACCGACGGGCAACGAGCGGAGACGATTTCTTACGCCTCGATCGGAGGTGTCGTCCTGTTGTTGCCCGATGCCGATGATCTTTGAAAAGACTATCCTTTCCCGAGCGCCTAGCATGTCGCTTCGTTATCATCTCGAGCGTCGCGACATGAACACTCCTCGAATTGAAAGCCGGCGCGCATCTGCCAGCGTACAATCGCCGATCATCGTCAATCAGCTCGGCGCTGAGGTTCGTGCCGCCCTGGTCGACCACTGGTCGCGACCGCTGATCATCGATCATCCCGCCGATCGCGCGCCATGGGAGATCACGCCCGAGGCCGACGTGTTGCTGACGCGGCCGCTGGCGGGCTGGCACGGCGCGCCCAAGGAGAAGCCGGCCGGCTGGCCGTTCGGCGTCCGCTGGATTCAGACCGCTTCGACAGGCATCGATTTCTTTCCGGCGTGGTTGCTCGACGGTCCCGTGGTCACGGTCGGTCGCGGCATCTCGGCCGATCCGATCGCGGAATATGTCCTTGCGGCGATCCTTGGCTTCGAGAAGCGCATCCACGATATCAGGCTGCGCAGCCGTGCAGAATGGAAGATCACCCCGCTGGGCTCGCTCAGCGGCAAGACGATCGGCATCGCCGGCTTCGGCGCCATCGGCCGCGCCGTCGTCGAACGCGTCAAGCCGTTCGGTGTCAACATCAGGGTTTTGCGGCGCTCGGCCTGGCCATATATCCTTCCGGGCATCCAGCCTGTCGACAGCATCGAGCAGCTGGTCGAGGTCTCCGATCATCTTGTTCTTGCTTTGCCGGCGACGACGAAGACGACGCGTCTGATCAACGCCGACGTGCTTGCGCGGGCCAAGACGTCGCTGCACCTGATCAATGTCGCGCGCGGGCGGATCGTCGATCAGAGCGCGGTGTTGCAGGCGCTCGACGAGGGACAGATTGCCGGCGCGACGCTCGATGTCACCGACCCCGAGCCGCCGCCGGAAGGCGATCCGATCTATGGCCATCCCAAGGTTGTCCTGACCCCGCACGTGTCGTGGACGGGTGGCGAGGATGCCAAGCGGCTGGCCGACAAGACGCTGGTCAACCTCGACGCCTATGCGCATGGCGTGGCACTGGCCGACGTCTTCGACAGGAATCTTGAATACTAAGAAGGAGCCGCAACAATGAACAAGGTCGTCGAGAAGCCCAAAAAGTATTCCCTGGTCGAGCGTGCGCCGGCGGCGACGTTCGAGGAGGAGCGGCTGCATCGCAAACAGCGGCTTGCCGCAACGTTCCGCCTGTTCTCGCGCTATGGCTTCGATCAGGGCCTCGCAGGTCACGTCACCGTGCGTGATCCGGAATTCCCCGAACGGTTCTGGATCAACCCGCTCTCGAAGCATTTTAGTCAGATCAAGGTCTCTGACCTTCAGCTTGTCGATCACGACGGCAACATCCTGATCGGCGACAAGCCGATCAACCAGGCCGGCTTCGTGATTCACTCGGCGATTCACGCCGCGCATCCGGAAGTGATCGCGGCGGCCCACACCCATTCGACCTACGGCAAGGCCTGGTCGGCGCTCGGCCGCCTGCTCGATCCGCTGACGCAGGATTCCTGCGCGTTCTACGAGGATCACGTGCTGTTCGATCCCTTCTCCGGCGTCGTGCTGGAAGCGGAAGAGGGCCGCAAGATCGCGCAGGCGCTGGGATCGAAGAAGGCCGCCATCTTGCAGAACCATGGCCTGCTCACGGTGGGGCCGACCATCGAGGCGGCCGCGTGGTGGTACATCGCGATGGACAATGCCGCGCGCGCCCAGTTGCTTGCCGAGGCCGCCGGCACGCCAAAGCCGATCCCGCACGAGATCGCCAGCCTGACTTCACGGCAGGTCGGCACGCACAAGGGCGGCTATTTCAGCTTCCAGCCGCTGTGGGACTGGATCACCGAGGCCGAGCCGGATCTGTTCAACTAGCGGTCACGGTCGCGCGGAGCCGGGCGGCGAGCTCCGCGCATTGCTGCCTGATGTCGGGAACCGCGATGATTTCCCAGAATGCGGCCCGCGTCAGCGGGCCGACGGCGTAGAGACGTCGCGATGGGGACCCGTCGCGATTGACGATCGCGCAGTCGCGCGTGACGTCGATCCCGATCCGCAGCGGATCGATGCGGGCAAGGCCCTCGTCGAGCAGGCTGCGCACGGCCGGGTTGGTGCTGGCGCCAGGATCGCGGACGATACCGGTGCAGTCGATGATGGCTCCGACCTGCAGCTCGGACGTCTCAGTCTGGCCGCGCTGGCGATAGCGAACGAGAGCACCGCCAGCGTTCGGCGTGACGGTGGCGAGCTTGCCGGCGATGACCGTCAGCCGCTTTGCCGCGAGAGCCTCCGCAATGTGCGCCTCGACCTCCGGCGCAGTGCGGTGGCGATGGACATCCCACCAGGCGCGGGCGTGTTCCAGGAAACGGCGCCTGGAGCTCAACGGCAGCTCCTGCCAAAGCCGCTGGGTGAAGGGCCTGATCGCATCGATGGTGGCGCGCCAGTCGCCGCCCGCAGCGACATGCATCTCGATGCGGCGGCGAAACCAGTGCAGCAGCGTGCCTATCTCGGCGCCGAACGGAATCTCGCTCTCGGCAAAGCGCATCGGATCGACGCGCTGGTGCGCCCGCGGCAGCAGGCCGCGCCGCGACATTGCGACGATCCGCCCCTGATGTCCGTGGCGCAGCAACGACAGGACATAATCCACCATCGAGAGGCCGGTGCCGAGGATGAGCACGGTGGCGTTCGGGTCGATGCCGGCGTCGGCGGGTGATGCCCAGGGTTCGGCATGACCGGCCAGCAGCGGCGCTGCGGCGTCATGGCCGGTCGCGAGAATGGCCGTGCTCCCGGTGATGCATGTTCCGTCTGCAAGGGTGACCGCGACGTCGGAAGGATTTTCTCGGATCGACACGCATTCGCCGCGCACGATGGTCAGGCCTTGTGTCCCGTCGCGCGATCTCAGCGGCGCGATCAGATCGGCGAGATAGTCCCCGTAGGTCTGCCGTGGAACGAAACAATAAGGATCCGGACACAGCGGCCCGCCGGGCTGCGCACACAGCCAGTTCCAGAAATGGTCGGGATCGTCTGGCAGCGCGCTCATATTCGTCACGCGCACATTGAGGAGATGTTCGGGATTGCCTGCATGATAGGCAAGTCCGCGTCCGATCTCGGGCCTCTTTTCGATCAGCGTGACGCGAAAATGGGATGGACCGTCCTTCAGGAGCTGAAAGGCGAGAAGGACGCCGCTGGCGCCTCCGCCGATGACGATAGCGTGCCGCCCCTCCGGACCCATCGTGCCGCCCCCGTTCTGGTCGCTTGGTCAACGTCGCAGGACGGGGAAATTCTACCGCTCAAATGCGTTGATAGTCAGACAAGTTAAATATTCTATCCTTCATTGGATCGATGGTGGTGACGCCCCTCTGAGGCGCCATTTGCTGGAACGATCTTGTCAAATTTCCTTGCAAGCACGACTGATTAACTCGATGAACCAGCGCAGTGCCGGATCCGCGATCGCGCGGCGGGTATGCAGCAGGTCGATATTGAACGCCTCGACATCGTAAGGAACCGGAACGACGGATACGCCGGCGGCGGCCGCGAAGCGGCGCGCGATGCGCTCGGCCATGGTCGCTACCAGATCAGTGCCGGCGACGGCAAACGGCACCGCGACGACATGAGCAAGCGTGATCGCCGTCCGGCGCTTGCGTCCATGCCGGCTCAGCATCGTGTCGATAGCGCCAGGAAGCCCGTCGCCGCCGGCGGACGAGAACAGCACATGCGGAAGACACGCATACTCATCCCGGGTGAGCCGCGCCTTTCGCCTGGCGCGCTTGGCGTCGCGAATGCAGACGAACTTCTCCGCGAACAGCGCGCATCGGGTGATGCGCTGGGAGGCTGGAAGGTGGCCGCCGATCAACACGTCGACATCGCCGCGCTCGAGGCTCGCGACACTCGCGGCCGGATCGATGATGGGGCGCACCACGAGATCGATCCCCGGAGCTTCCCGCCGCAGCGCCTCGACCAGTGGCGGCACCACGATGAGGTCGCCGTAATCGGTCGCGGCGATCGACAGGCGGCGGCTGGCTGTCGCCGGATTGAATGCTGATGTGGGCGCGAGCACACCCCTGATCTGAGCCAGGGCGTCGCTGATCGGTTGGGTCAGCGCCAGCGCCTTGGCCGTCGGCTGCATGCCGGAGGCCGAACGCACGAAGAGCGGATCGTCAAACAGCGCGCGCAGCCGCGTCAGCGCGCTGCTCATTGAAGGTTGCGCCAGGCCGATGCGCTCTCCGGCGCGGGTCACGTGGCGTTCCTCCATGAGCGCCTCGAAGGCGACCAGGAGGTTGAGGTCGACAGAAGCCAAATTCATCCGAGCGATGATAGATATGGCAATAATCGATTTCAAGAATGATGCGGGGTGTGGTCTTTCGGCGGAGAGGACATGATTGGACGAGGCGTATGCGACCCTTACCCCTGCGCTTGATCCCGCGCGGACCGACACTGCTGGCGCTCGGCGTCCTGCTCGGGCTCGCCTGTCCGGCTCTTGCGGACCTCGCTCGCCCCTTGATGCCAACTACGATCTTCCTGATCGTGCTCGGAACGCTGCTGCGGATCGATAGCCAGGCTGTCATCGCCGCGCTACGGCGGCCATCACTCTCGCTGCTGCTTCCCGCAATCGTCATGGTTGCCTGTCCGCTGCTGGTCGGTGTTGCCGGCCGCGCCCTAAACCTCAGCCCGGAGATCGCGCTTGCGGTCGTGCTCGCCGTCTCGGCGCCGCCGTCGAGCGGAACCGCGGCGGTGGCGCGCATGCTCGGGCTCGACGGCGCGGTGCCGCTCGTGGTGACGGTGTTGTCCATGGTGCTGGCGCCGGTCACCGTGCCGCTTTTGGCGGGCTGGTTCGGGGGACTGGAGATCAGCGCGATCGAGCTTGCACTGCGTCTGGCGCTGCTCATCGGCAGCGCCGAGGGCGTGGCGTTCCTGGTCCGGCGGCATGCGGCTTCGATGCTGGCGGGCCTTGGCGAGGTTGTCGACGGGATCGTCGTCACGGCGCTCCTCGTCTTTGCCGTTGCCACCATGGCCGGCATTCGCGCGCAGATTGCCGCGGATGTGCAAGCCGCCACGCTGTTCCTCGGGCTCGCCTTTGCGTGCAATATCGCCCTTCAAGCTGCGGGTGCCGCGCTGCTGCCGGGGAATCTGGGCCAGCGCCTGACCGTCGGTCTCATCCTCGGCAATCGCAATGTCGGCCTGGTCTGGTCGGCGCTGGGAGCTGCCGCCTCGCCACGCATGGCCCTATACTTCGCCGCGACGCAATTTCCGATCTACCTTCTGCCGCGGCTGATCGAGACATTGATCAGCCGCAAATCTGAAGAGGCCAAGCCGTGACCACGCCCCGTCTCACCCTCGACCACGCCCAGCATTTCGCCCGCATCGCGCTCGGCCATGTCAGGCGCGAATATCCCAACAATGTGGACCACGCGCTGGCCGAACCGTCGGACGCCCGCACGCCGAGCGAGCTGCACCCGATCTTCTATGGCAGCTATGACTGGCACTCCTGCGTCCACAGCTACTGGATGCTGGCGCGCCTCTTGCGCCGCTATCCTGATTTTGCGCCGGCTCCCGACATCCGCGCGCTGTTCGACACGCAGTTCGTTGCCGACAAGGTCGCCGCCGAGCGTGCTTACTTCGCTCGCCCGACCGCGCGCGGCTTCAAGCGACCCTATGGCTGGGCCTGGCTGTTGAAGCTGGCAACCGAGCTGGCGTTGCAATCTGAAGACCGCTGGAGCCGCAATCTCGCACCGCTGGCCGAGGTCATCGCGCAACGCTTTCGCGACTTCCTGCCGCGTGCGACATATCCAGTGCGCGTCGGCACGCATTTCAACACCGCGTTCGGCCTGCGCATGGCCGCGGACTATTCCGATATCAGTAAGGACGACGATCTGACGAAGCTGCTGCGCGAGACCGGCCAGCGCTGGTATGGCGAGGATCGCGATTGCCCGGCCTGGGGTGAGCCGAGCGGTGACGATTTTCAGTCGTCAGCACTGATCGAGGCGGAGTGCATGCGGCGCCTGTTGCCGCCGAACGAGTTCTTGCCCTGGTTCGGTCAGTTCCTGCCGCGATTGTCCGACCGGCAGCCGGCGACGCTCTTCCGGCCTGCCTCGGTCAGCGATCGCAGCGACGGCAAGATCGCTCATCTCGACGGCCTCAACCTCAGCCGCGCCTGGTGCTGGCGTTCGCTCGGCAATGCGTTGCCAGCAGCCGACCCTCGTCGCGCCATTGCTCACGAAGCCGCGCGCGAGCATCTGGCCGCAGGCCTTCCTCATATCGCCGAGCATTATATGGGCGAGCACTGGCTCGCGAGCTTCGCCGTGCTGGCGCTGGACGATGACGATTAGGAGCGCAAGCTGTTTCCGTGCTCCGGGCACATTTCAGAGCGGCGGAAACAGATCTGCCGACGATGCTGGCAGGCCTCAGATCCAGAGATTGGGCACGAACGCGTTCGAATATCCCGAGACGAACTCGTGCTCGGCTCCGGTCGTCGCATCGAAGACGGAGCGGTGGATCCTGCCGATGTTGCCGCCATAGACATGAATGCTGATCGACGACTTGTCCGCCAGGCCGTTCGAGATCGCATGAATATCGCCGATATCCGGCGAGACGGCGGCCACGGTGCCTTTCGCCAGGCGCTCGGTGGCGCCGGGCCGCAACGAGCCGTCGGGTTGCCGCGCGTAGCTCACCGAGAGCTCTTCTCCCCGCAATACGCCCACCAGTCCCCAGACGCGATGGTCGTGGATCGGGGTGCCCTGTCCGGGCCCCCAGACGAAGCTGACGATGGAGAAACGGTCGAGCGGATCCGCGTAGAGCAGGTATTGCCGATAGGCCTTGCCATCGGCCGCCGCGTATTCGTCCGGCAGCCAGTCGTCCGCGGTGACCAGCTCCTTGAGCTTCGGCGCGAGCCGAGCGAGGGTCGCGCGCTCATCCAGCTTCGCTTCGACGACCTGGGCGACTTCGGCGACGAAGGTGCGGAGTTTGGGCAGGCCGGTCATCGCGCGGTCTCGAACCGCTTTGGAAACAGACCACGCGCGACGAACTCGTCGACGGATGCGCGCGGGCTCGGCTGCTCGCGCTGAAGCAGGGCGGGTGCCAGATGCGCTCCATCGCCCTTGCGACCGAGCGCGATCACGATCTCGACGTCGAATCCCTGAGGGACGCCGAGGAGCGTGCGCGCCTTGTCGACGTCGAAGCCGCTCATGCCGTGAGCCGCCCAGCCGCCGATTGCGGCCTGGTTGGCGAAATTGGCCCATGCGGCGCCTGCATCGAAGGAGTGGGTTCGCGAGAATTGCGCTTCGGTCTTGCCGGGCGGCGTGAACTCCTTTCTGGAAAGAAGGTAGATCAAGGCAGCCGCATGTTGAGCCCATCCCCGATTGAAGTCGATCAGGGGAGCGAGAAAGGCGTCAAAATCCGTCTCGCCTCTGAGAGCGTAGAGAAAACGCCATGGCTGCGAGTTGTAGGCGGAGGGCGCCCATCGGGCCGCCTCGAACAACGTCCGCAGTTCGCCTTCCGAAATCTGCTCCTGGGAAAATCCCCGGGGGGACCAGCGGTCGACGAAGATGCGCTCGGCTGGGTGGTCAGCGACGCGGTTCGTGCGCTGCGATGTCTGGACTGTCACGGTATCTCTCTTTTTGCGACGAGGCATGTACAACATGCGCTGCGTCAGCAGATATCACGGACAATGTCGTGCCGCACACAGGATACTCGCGTCGGAATCAAGTTTGGCAGGATCTCTGCGAGCGCGAAGAGTTCCTGAGAACCACATTTTCCGGATTGCCTGCAGGCGGAACAATTCCTTGCGGCCCGTCGAGCCTGCACCGGCAAGATAAGTTGTCATTGCCGGTATTGTGTTACGAGCAGCGTATTTCCGCGGAATGGAGGCCGATCGTGGATTTCAACCTGCGGTCACGCGGGGACGCGCGCGCGTCGCCTGCGCAACACCGGCGCCGCCCGACGGGATCGATTCCAGCAGCGACTTTGTATAGGGCTGCCGCGGATCGTCGAAGATGTCGGCGACGGTCCCATGCTCGACGATGCGTCCGCGGTGCATCACCGAGACGGTGTGGGCGAGCTGGCGCACCAGCGCCAGGTCGTGCGAGACGAACACATAGGTCAGGCCGAGATTGGCCTGTAGCGTGAGCAGGACTTCGACGATGCCGGCCTGGACGCTGACGTCGAGTGCGGAGGTGGGTTCGTCGAGCACGATCACCTCGGGCTTGAGCACCAGCGCGCGGGCGATGGCAACGCGCTGGCGCTGGCCGCCTGACAGGGCTCCCGGCTTTCGGGAGAGCAGATGCCGACCGAGACCGACATCGGCCAACGCCTCGAGAACCCGTTCGTCGCGTTCCTTGTTGGTTCCAACCTTGAAACGATCGAGCGGCTCGCGCACCAGCCGCTCGATCGTCCAGGTCGGGTCGAGGGAGGTAAACGGGTTCTGATAGACCAGTTGAAGGTGACGCCACGCGGAGCGCAATGCCGCGGGCGAACGACCGGTGATCTGCTCGCCCGCGACCGAGATGCTGCCGGTGTCGGGTTGCTCGAGACCCAGCAGCAGCCGCACCGCCGTCGTCTTGCCGGAGCCGGACTCGCCGACCAGCGCGTGCGTGGTGCCGGCCGGAACGGTGAACGACAAATCGCTTGCGGCCGTCAGCGTCTTGCCGTCGACGGTGAAGGTCTTCGTGACGGCGCTGACCTCGATCTTTGGTGCCGCAGTGTCGCCGGTCTTGAAAGTTCGGAAGCCCACGTCGCGCAGCGCGGCGTAGCGGTCAGGATTGAGGGCCGGAACGTCGGCGCGCAGCTTCCTGGCGTAGGCCGACGCCGGCGAGGAGAAGACGGAAGCGGTCCGGCCGGCTTCCTGAATGACGCCGTCTTTGAGCACCACCAGTGCGTTCGCCCGTTCGGCGGCGATCGCCAGATCGTGGGTGATGAGCAGCAGGCTGATCTTGAGATCGTGCTGCAGCCGCGTGAGCAGGTCCAGGATGCGCTTCTGGATCGTGACGTCGAGCGCGGAGGTCGGCTCATCCGCCACAAGCAGTGCCGGCCGCGGAAGGATCGCAAGGCCAATCAGCACCCGCTGGAGCATGCCGCCGGAGAGCTGGTGCGGATAGGAGCCGTAGACACGCTGAGGGTTGTCGAGCCCGACCTCGGCAAACGTCTCCAGGATGAGCTGCTTGCGGATCGCCCTGTCCGGCTCGTCGAGCAGCGCGGCCGCCTCCTGTGCCTGGGCGCCGATCGTCCGTACCGGGTTGAGCGAGTTGGCGGGGTCCTGCGGCACGAATCCGATGGCGCGCCCCCGCAGCGGCCGGAAGCCGCGCTCGGAGATATCAAGCACCTCCTGGCCGTCGAACGCGACGCGGCCGGTGGCGCGTCCACCGCTGGGGAGTAGCCGCAGCATCGCGCGGGCGATCGTCGATTTGCCGGAGCCGGACTCCCCGATGAGGGCGAGGCTCTCGCCGCGGCCGAGTTCAAAGCCCACCTTGGTGACGACTTCGTGCGGCCCGTAGCAGACCGAGAGGCCATCGACCCGAAGCAATGGCAGCGGGCGCAGCGGCACTGGCGCGGTGCGCTCGGCGCGCGTGAATGTGTCGGCGGTCAGTCTGTCTTGCGCAGCCATCGGCTGATCCTGTTCACGGAGAGGACGGTCGCGATCGTGACAAAGGCCGGCGCGTATACCAGCCACGGCCATTTGAGGTAGTCCTTGCCGATCGAGATCAGCAGGCCCCAATCCGAGGCAGGCGGGGGATCGCCGTAACCGAGGAAGGCGAGGCTCGCGATCACCAGGATCGACAGGCCGAATTGCAGCACCGCGAGCGGGAGCACCGAGCGCGATGCGTTCGGCAGAACGTGCCGCAGCAGAATGTGCCAGCGCGAGCCGCCCATCAGGAACGCCGCCTCGACGAAAACCGCCTGCCGGGTCTTGATCACTTCCGAACGCATCACCCGCGCGAACACGGCCACTGCCGAGACGCCGGTCGCGATCGCGGCGTTGGTGGTGTCAAAACCGATCGCGGTGACGACGATGACCGCCAGCAGGAAGTTCGGGATCGCCAGCAGCACGTCGACCAGGCGGGCGAGCACGATGTCCACCCAGCCGCCGAGAAAGCCCGCCAGGAGGCCTATCAGCCCGCCTGCTACGGCGGCAATGACGACGGCGATGAGCGCGCTCGTCACCGAGGACGCCGTGCCGTAGACGACGCGGGTATAGAGGTCTCGGCCGAGGTGATCGGTGCCGAACCAGTGCGCGGCACTCGGGCTCAGCAGCTTGTCCGCGGGGACGCCGACAACAGGGCTATGGCCGGTGAACAAGCCCGGCGCCAGCGACCATGCGATCACCAGGGCGATGACCACGAAAGAAAGGGCGACGGTCGGCGGCACCCGAAGAACTGCCAGCCGGCCGATCGACGTGTCGCGCGAAGCAGAGGAAAAGGAGGCGAGGGTCACGATGTCACCGCCGCGGATGTGGCAGTCGCGGCGTCGTCGGCGGTGGTCGGGCGCACCCTGGGACCGCCGATCAGCTTCACGCGCGGGTCGAGCAGCGGATAGACCAGATCGGCGATCAGGTTGACGAGCACGAACACGACTGCGGCGAGCGAGACGACCGCCTGCAGGACAGGCAGGTCCTGCGTGCTCACCGAGCGCTGCACCAGGCTGCCGATGCCGGTGCGTCCGAACACAGTCTCGGTGATAAGCGAACCGCCCAGCAGTTCACCGATGGCGAGTGCGATGACGGTGACGACCGGGAGCGAAGAGGGCTTGAGCAAATGCCTGGCAAACAGACGCGCTTGTCCCAGTCCACGGCTGCGCGCAACGGCGGCGTATTCCTGCTCGGATTCCTTGTCGAGGTTCGCGATCAGCACCTCGGTGATCCGCGCCGAGATGGGCACTCCGAGCGCGATCGCGGCGAAAAAGGTTGCCCAGAAGCTATCAGGCGCGATCACGCGAAACAGTCCAAGCTGGAAACCGAAGATATGGATCAGCGCCAGGCCGATCACGAAATTGGGTACCGACAGGAACAACGACGGAAAACCGCGCAGCAAGCCCTGGCCGAAGCGCTTCGGAACGAACTGCGTGCCGTAGGCAATCGTCAGCGCCAGCAGCAGCGCGATGGCGAATGCTGCGGATGCAAGGATCAACGTTGACGGAAGAACTTCGGCGATCAGGGTTGTCACCGGCCGGCTCGACCGCATCGACAAGCCGAGGTCGCCTGTCACGAAGTTTGACAAGGACGTCCAGAGCTGGACTGGAATCGGCTTGTCTAACCCCTGGGCGGCAATGATCTGCCTGATTTGGTCTTCGCTGAACCCGTTCTGCGGGTCGCGTAGCACATTGGTGATGGGATCGCCCGGCAGGATGCTGACGACGACGAAAGTGAAGACGTAAGCCAGCAGGATGACGACGACGGCCTGGGCGAAACGCTTTGCGGCATAGGACAGATAGGTGCCTCTCATACCGGTCGACTCCTTACATTGCCCGCTTGCACGGCGCCTTACTCACCGATCGTCGCCGTGTAATAGCTGGCGTAGGCGATGCCGTTGTAGACCTCTCCCTTGAGCTTCGGAGACTGTACGTAGATCCGCTGAACGATCTGCGTGCGCGGGATGAAGTAGCCTTGCTCGAGAACGTAGGTCTGCAACTCGTCGAGTAGCGGATTGCGAATGTCGAGAGAAGCCGCGCCGGCGATCTTGTCGCGCAGCTCGTTGAGCTTCTTGTCGCTATCGCCGAGATTGAACCAGTTCTCGCCGTTGTTCGCGTCGGTGAGGATGCTGGCTACCGTGCCCGCGTCGATGAAGCTGCGCGTCACCTCGTAGGCCGGCACGGCCGCACCGCCGAACCGGACCTTCTCGCCGAACGTCACGACGTCGTAGGCCCGGATGGTGACCTTCCACCCGATCTTGCCGAGTTGCTGGGCGATGAGCTCGTCGATCGACCTTGCCGTCGCGAGGTAGGGGTTGGAGTGAAGCGTCAGCGACAGCTGCTTGCCGTCCTTGGTGCGGATGCCATTGGTCCCCTTGATCCAGCCAGCTTCGTCGAGAAGCTTCTCGGCCTTGCCGGGATTGTAGGCCAGGAGGTCGCTGTGGTCGGTCGCACCGGGCACGTTGCTCTGGATGAAGGACGTCGCCAGCTTCCAGTCGGGCGTATAGACGGTGTCGATGATCTCCTTGCGATTGACGCCCGCCTGGAGCGCCTGCCGCACCTTGACGTCGTTATACGGCTCCAGCTTGGTGTTGATCGCGAGGCCGTTGACGAAGCCGAGATAGCGCGGCGTCGCGATCGTGAACCCGGACTCCTTGAGAGACTTCAATTCCTGCGGTGAGGGGCTGTAGGCAACATCGGCCTGTCCCGACTGGACAGCCGCGACCCGCAGCGACGGCTCCGACACGAGCTTGTAGGTGATCGAATTGAGGTAGGCCGGGCCGGTGTGGCCGACGGCGGCGGGACTCCAATTGTAGTCCTTGCGCTTCACCAGCTTGACGAAGTCGCCTTCCTTCCAGGAAGCGACCACGTACGGTCCGCTGCCGGATGTCTTGGAGAGGTCAGCCTGCTGGGCTGCAGGCTGTGCGATCGTCTTTGGCGAGATGAGGATCGAACCGTGATAGCCGAGCGTCGGGATGAATCCGAGCGTCGGTGCCTTGAAGAAGACTTTCACTGTCGCCGCGTCGACCGCCTCGGCGCGGGCATAGGTCTTCGGAAACAGCCCGATCGGGTTGATGCCCTCGTTCTTGCGGCCAGCATACCAGATGTCGAGATTGGCGACGACGGCCGATGCATCGAGCGGCGTGCCGTCGGAGAAGGTCACGCCCTTCTTGAGGTGGAGCGTGAACTGGGTGGCATCGTCATTCTGCTCCCAACGCTCGGCGATCCAGGGGCTGACCTTGCCGTCAGCATCGACGTAGACCAGCTTGTCCGTCACATGGCCCCAGATATGCCCCTGGAAGCTGGAGATCGCACTGTTGTTCGGAATCCAGGTGCTGCCGAGCGAGTCGATGAGGAAGGTGATGTCGCCGCCGCTCGGTGGAGCGCTGGCGCTTCGCGCAGGAGACAGGCCCGCCATCGCCGTCAAGGCGGCGGCGGTCGCCACAGAGGTCGCGGCCAACAGGCGACGCCGGGAGACCCAGAGTGAGGAGAAGCGCGCGGTCATGGATAGCCCCTGATGATCGGTAGTGTCGGTCGGGGCACTGCATTCATGGAGATGCCTCGGCCCGATCGGCGTTTCTTCGTAGGAGAAGGGAAACGAACGGACCTGGCCATTCCAAATTTTGCTGGAGATGGACAACAAATGCTTCGGGATCCGGGCGATGTGAGTGACAGCTATTTTGTCGTCAGCGCGAACGCACTCGGCCGAGGTTGTCTTGCGACCAAATACGTGACGATTGCCGCACTTGATCGCATGTCGGTTCGGGGCCGGCGTCGAAAACGGTCCCCGCGAACTCGTCAATTTTTTGGCGTGTCGCCCGCTTGAAAGGGCCGTGGCAAGAGCGGAACTTATACTCACATCGCGAAGTGAGTATAAGTGAGCTCGGAAGCCGAGCACTCGGAGAAATTCTGGCCACGAACCTGTGTGCGCCCTTGACTCCGCTACGTGTGCACTGAAAATCCGAATATGTGATTTCCGCTTCCAATTCCGGCATATATGGCCCTAGAAGAGCCCGGTGGCAGAAGCCTCGTCAAATTGGATTTCTCAATCGGTCCAATTGCAGATAGAGCCGACCCGATCCGAAATATATCAATAAAATGAACCGCTTAGATCGCAGATTTTCGACGGCCCCCATGATGGATTGGAGCGAGAGTTAAAGTCTTTCAATCAGTTAGAAGGCCGCGTGTGCATAACGTGTGCACCGGGAAATCAAGAAAAATCCTGCGCAGGCCAACGTGAGCAGGCGTTTGAAACAGGCGGATTGATCGGGGAAGCGCGGCTCTCAATGGGAGAGCAGATGCGCACTGCCGCTGTCGCCGGGCATGACATGCGCGCGATTTCGAGGGGAGCGGCGGGCTCCAAGGGGCGGTGCTGGCGACCAACCCCGGGGGGCGATTGTGCTCGTCGCTCCTAGCGAGGAGAGTTGTTACCGGGTGATGCCTACCGGGCGTCCGCTAGAGCGTATTGCCTTAATCAACCGCGATCGGCGGCACCGGCAGGGCCGTGATGGATTTGATCTTCTCCATCGCGAAACGCGAGGTGACGTTCTTGAGCGGAACGGCGTGGATCAGCTTCTTGTAGAACACGAAGTAGCTTTGCATGTCCGGGATGACGACGCGCAGCATGTAGTCGACATCGCCGGCCATCCGATAAAATTCCATCACCTCGGGCGTAGCGCTGATGGCAGCGGCGAAACGCTTTAGCCAGGCATCGGAGTGATCGGCGCGGTTTGGTCGAAGCGCTCTGAAGAGGGCCGCGATTACCTCTCACTCAAGCTCGACGACCCCTCGTTCAACGCGCCGATCTACGCGAACCTGCTCGACGACGAAGGCGGTGAAGGCTACACCCTGCTCTGGTCGCGGCCGCGCAAGACCGGCGAGTAAGAGCGCACACCAAGCCCCGTCCGACCAAATCGGGCGGGGGTTCTTAAAAGCCTATCCATAGCGTAGCGCCACTTCGCAGCTGGCTGGCCCATCCGCGAAACTGCGCTCTGTCTCGGAGGTCCGCTCATCGCGACAAAGCGGGCCAGATTTGCTCAGTCTAAGTTTTTCGCATTGTGACCCGTTGCCGACCTAAGGTTACGTCCGCCGGAGATTGGGAAAGAAGGTAGGGGCAACCGATCGCCGCCTTGCCGATATATATCGAAACGGTCAAGAGACCTTACCCCGCGCCTTGTTCGCAGCAGACCACCGGCGTTCGATCTCTTTCACTGCGGACTTCATGCTAGCCAAGTATTTCTTGGCGGCGGCTGCGGGTGTCATCGACGACGAGAAAAAAATCAGGTTGATGCTGCCGAGCACCGGACCTCCGCCATCGATTGCCAGGGCAATGGCGCTGATGCCAGGCTCTGATCCCCCCACAGACGAAGCGTATCCATCACTTTTCGTCTGCAAGAGTATTTCGTTGATGTAGCGAGGGTCCTTCGCCAAAGGTGCATCTTCCTCGACGAGTGAGGCCGTCATCTCGAGCATCTCGCGGCGCAGCGTAGGCCTCGACGCGGCCAGGATAGCTTTACCGAGCGCACTTCGCACCAGAGACCGCCTTCGTCCGACCATAGACCGATGAACGGAAAAAGGACTGAAAGGGTGAGTGCTTTCCCGAATAAGCACAGACCCCAGTTCAAAAACCCCGAAGTCGCTTGGCCATGAAACCTCGTCGAGCAGGCCGAACATCGCCGGCAGCGCCGCCTGGCTCGATAGGTCGCGTGAAGAAACGCCTTCGCTGAGCGTGCGCACTTGGGGCGTCAAACCGAACAAAGCGTTCGTTTCGTCGAACGTTACGTAGCCGTCTTCGCGCAGCGTATCGAGTAAACGGTAGCAGGTTGTCCGGTTGAGGCCCGTCCTCTTCGCGAGCTGCACGACGTTCGACGGCCCGCTCGCGTTGAGCTCATTGATCAGGGCCAACCCTCGGGAAAGTGCCCTGACGTTGCGGTGCATGATCGCCTCCGGCCGTGTTCGCATTGCGAACATTTCACAGACTCAGATGGAATCATAGTTCAATCGGCGGCAATCCATCGTCAGCACGCCCAAACAGGCGGCGACGGGAGGAAACGATGGTTCATTCAAGCTTTTATTCGTCCGCGGCCGTGTGTCTGGCCTTGGCGACGCCAGCGGCGGCGCAGACCGCCGGAGGCACTCCGAACCTCAGCGACGGCAAGGTGAAAATGGCTATCCAGAGCTGCGAGCAGCTCGCGGGCATCGCCATTCCCGCCGCACGAATCGGCCTGCCCACCCGCGGCGCGGTCGTTGCCACCGCCGAGCGCGCAGCCGAGGTCGCACCTTACCGCGACGCCGAGGGCGAGCACCTGCTGCCCACGCCGGCGCGCTGCCTGGTGCAGGGCCGCATCGAGCCGGTCGATCCCGGCGCTACGCCGATCCAGTTCGCGGTGAACCTGCCGCTGGGCAACTGGAACGGGCGCGCCCTGCAGTCGGGCGGCGGCGGCATGGGCGGTGCGGTGATCACCGCGCCCGGCAACAAGGCCTCGGGCCGCTTCGACCCGAATCCCGTGAACGTGCCGTACCCCATCACGCAGGGCTACGTCACCTTCGGCAGCGACCAGGGCCACCCGCGCCCGGGCCCCACCAGCTTCGGTTTCACCCGCAGCGACGAGGTGCTGCGCAACTGGGCCTACGAGGAGATCAAGAAGACTAAGGACACGGCGATGGCGATCGTCGAAGCCGCCTACGGCCGCAGGCCCACGCACGTGTTCTTCAGCGGCGAATCCGCAGGCGGGCGCGAGGCCTTGCGCGCCGCGCAGAAGTTCCCGCAGGACTACGACGGCGTGATCGCCACCTCGCCGGTGACCAGCTGGTACCCCATCAACCTGTTCCTCAACGAGCTGCGCACGGCGCTGGTGGACGGCTTCCTGGACGCGAAGGCGATCAAGCTGGTGGCCGACCGCACGCGCGCGAGCTGCGATGCGGCAGACGGTCTGCGCGATGGCGTGATCGCAAAGTACCTCGAGTGCCCGAACGACGTCGCGCAGCTGCAGTGCAAGCCCGGCGATGCCCCGGGCACCTGCCTCACACCGGCGCAGGTCGCGTCGGTGAACGCTCTGCGCGAGCCGCGCCGGTTGCCCATCACCTTCGCCCATGGCGTCACGACCTTCCCCGGCACGGGCGTGACGGGCGACGAGGACGGAACCGGCTGGCAGTGGGCCTTCTACCCCGTGGGCACCGAGGTGCCGTCGCGGCCGCTGCCCCCCGGCTACGGCTTCGAGCCGCGGCGCGGCGCGGCGCTCAATTTCGCGTCCTTCGCGGTCCGCCACGCCATTGTCGGGAAGGACGACTTCGATCCCTACGGCTTCGACGTGCGCCCGCATGCGCAGCGCATCCAGTACCTGTCGAACCTGTTCGACGCCAGCGACCCGGATCTCTCGGCGTTCGCCGCGCGCGGCGGCAAGCTGATCATCGTCCATCCCTCCGCGGACAACGTCGCCCCGCTGGCGATGTCGGCCGAATACTTGGGCAGCGTGCGGGAGAAGCTGGGCGACGCCGCCACCGACCGCTTCATGCGCCTGTACGTGCCAGCCGGCGGTAGCCACAACGTAGGCGGCACCGGCCAGATGAACGCGCTGGCGATGCTGGAGGACTGGGTGCTCAAGGACCACGTGCCGCCCGATGCGCCCGTCGCGGAGGACCGCAGCATCGAGGACGCCCGGCTGCTGAAGAGCATGCCGGCTTGCCGCTTCCCGGCTTGGCCGCGCTACAACGGCAGCGGCGACCCGAAGCTGGCCGCCAGCTTCGACTGCGTGCCGCGGCCGCAGCTGCTGCACATGCGGCAGCAGTGACGACACGAGGCTGCGACATGGAAACGATCCGGATTCCTAACAGGCGACGACGGGAGGAAACAATGGTTCATACAAGGCTTTATTTGTCCGCGGCCGTGTGTCTGGCCTTGGCGGCGCCAGCGGCAGCGCAGACTGCCGGCAGCACACAGAAGCTCAGCGATGGCAAAGTCAGGATCGGCGTTCTGACCGACATCGCCGGTCCGACATCCATGGCGAACGGCAAGGGCTCGGTGGTCGCCGCCCAGATGGCCGCCGAAGACTTCGGCGCTGGGCTCAACGTCGAAGTGATCTCGGCCGACCATTCCGGCAAGCCCGACATCGGATCCCAGATTGCTGGCCGCTGGTTCGACGTGGAAGGCGTCGATGCCGTTGCGGACATGCAGGGCTCGCCGATCGGCTTCGCCGTGCAGAACATGGCGGCGCAGAAGAGCAAGATCATGCTGCTCTCGGGATCGACCTCGTCGGACTTCAACGGCAAGGCCTGTTCGCCGCTCACGGTCCAGTGGACGGTCGATACCTACAATCTCGCAAGGGGTGCAGCCAAGTCCGTGATCGAGGCCGGCGGGACCAAGTGGTATTTCCTGACTGTCGATCAGGCGTACGGCAATGCCCTGACGCGTGATACGTCAGAGCAGGTCAAGCTCAACGGTGGCCAGGTGGTGGGCAACTCCGTGTTTCCGCCGAACACGTCCGACTTCGCATCCTTTCTCCTGACCGCCTCCAGCGCTGGCGCCAACGTCATCGCGATCGCGGCTTCCAGCGGCGATACCGTGACGGCGCTGAAGCAGGCCGATGAATTTGGGCTGAGCGCGAAAGCGAAGATCGTGCCGCTGCAATCGGTGCTGACGGACGTGCACGCGGTGGGCCTGAAGATCGCACACGATGCCTACGAAGTGTCCCCGTTTTATTGGGACCGGACGCCCGAAACGCGCGCTTGGGCCGAGAAATTCTTCGCGAAGGCGAAGCAAATGCCGACCGGTTTCCATGCCGGCGTCTACTCGTCCGTCGCGCACTACCTGAAGGCGGTCAAGGCGACGGGCACCGACGACGCTCCGACAGTGATGAAGCAGATGGAAAAGGAGCGGGTGCACGACTTCTTCGCTGCCGACGGGTACATCCGCGCAGATCGCAAGATGATCCACGACATGTACCTGCTCCAGGTGAAGAAGCCCGGAGAGAACAAGGGCGATTGGGATCTCTACAACGTCGTGCAGACGTTGCCTGGTGACTCCGTCAATCGCCCGCTTTCTGAAAGTCCATGCCCGCTGGTGAAGAAGTAGGCTGCCGCAGCCAATCGTTCGACAACTCAACTCGGCGTTCGAAGGAATTCGATCATGTCAGTCGCCATCGTCTGCGCATCCCATACTCCTCTGATGTACAAGGGGCCTGCCAGCAATGAGACCGAGCAACGCGTTCGAACCGCGTTCGGACGTCTCGGAAGCTTCGTGAAGGAGTTCGCGCCGGACTACATCGTCCAGTTCGCGCCAGATCACTTCAACGGCTTCTTCTACGACCTGATGCCCTCGTTCTGCGTCGGAGCCGGAGCCGTGTCCCTGGGTGACTGGGGAGGCGGGACGGGCCCGCTGGACGTTCCGGAGAAGACGGCGCTGGAACTCATCGACCATTTGCGGGCCGAGGATTTCGACGTCGCGGTGTCCTACCGCATGCCGGTCGATCACGGCTTCGTCCAATTGTGGGAGGCGATGCTCGGTGACTTCAAGTCGATCCCGATCTTACCGATCTTCGTGAACGCTGCCGCACCGCCGGTCCCGACTTATCGCCGGGCTCGCCAGCTCGGTGAATCCGTTGGCCGCTTCGCAATGTGGTCCGGCAAGCGGGTGCTGTTTGCCGCGTCCGGCGGACTCTCGCACGATCCACCGCTTCCATCGATCAAGGATGCACCGCCTGAAATCCGCGAGCGGCTGATCAACGGCCGAAATCCGACAGCGGAGGCCAAGGAGGCCCGCGAGAAGCGCGTGCTCGAGGCGGGTGTTCTCGCCGAGGCGGGCAAGGGGCCGTGCCAGCCGCTCAATCCCGAGTGGGACGCGGAGTTCATGGAGATCCTTCGCAGCGGCCAGATCTGGCGCGCCGACGCGCTCGATACCGGCAAGGTCCGCGAAGTCGCGGGACGCGGCGCCAACGAGGTGCTCGCATGGGTCGCCGCCTTCGGAGCCTTTTCGACGGGCGGTCACTTCAAGATGGACCAGGAATTCTACGAAGCGATTCCGGGCTGGATCGCCGGCATGGCGATGATGGCGGCCAAGCAGGCCGACGGCGCTCATTGATCGACTAACCCCGCGCGAATGCGGAAGCATCGCGGAGCAGGAAAATGGCATACGAAACGGACGTGCTCATCATCGGCGCCGGCCCCACGGGCTCGACGACCGCCCTGGCGCTTGCCAATTGCGGCGTTCGCAGTCACATCGTATCGCGCGGCAACTGGATGGCCGACAGCCCGCGCGCCCACATCACGAACCAGCGCGCCAACGAGGTCTTCCGCGATCTCGGGATCGCGGAGGACGTGGCCCGGTACGCGAGCCCCTGGGAGCTCATGGGCGACACGACCTTCACGACCAGCCTGGCCGGCTCCGAGCTGATCCGGATGCGGACGTGGGGGACCGGCGACGACCGCCGCGGCGATTATCTGCGCGCAAGCCCCTGCGGCATGGTCGACATCATCCAACCGTTGCTTGAGCCAATTCTGTTCCAGAAGGCGGCCGAGAAGGGCGCGACCTTCGCATTCAACACCGAGTACGTCCGGCATGAGCAGGATGCGGACGGCGTGACGGCCACGCTGCGCGATCGCCTCGACGGGCGAGAGTACACGGTCCGCGCGCGTTATATGGTCGGCGCGGACGGCGCGCGCTCGATGGTGGTGGACCATCTGGGCCTGCCGATCGAAGGACAGATGGCGCGCGCTGGCACCGTCTACACCGTCTTCAACTGTGACCTAACCAAATACAGCAAACATCGGCCGAGCATCCTGAACTGGATCGTGACGCCGGATGCGAGTTTCGGCGAGATTGGTATGGGACTGCTGCGGGCCGTGCATCCCTGGACCCAGTGGATCGCCGGTTGGGGTTTCGACATCAGCAAGGGCGAGCCGGACTTATCTCCGGAAGCGATCATTCCGAAGATCAAGGTTCTGATCGGCGATCCATTGATCGACATCGACATCGTCCGGACGTCGATCTGGTACGTGAACCAGGCCTACGCGACCCAGTATTCAAAGGGCAGGGTGCACTGCGGCGGCGATGCGGTCCACCGGCACCCGCCGTCGAGCGGATTGGGCAACAACACCTGCGTCCAGGACGCCCACAACCTCGGTTGGAAGCTCGCCTACTCAGTGAAGGGATGGGCCGGTCCGAAGCTCTTGGAAAGCTACTCGCAGGAGCGGGCGCCGGTTGGAAAGCAGATCGTGCTGCGGGCGAACCAGTCCCGGCTCGATTACGCCCCGCTGAACGCATGCTTCAGAGTGCCGGGCGCGGAGAACCCGGTCGCGGCCGGCATCGCGCGCTTTCGGGATCCGGGGCCGGATGGCGTGGCTGCCCGAAAGGCCGCGCAGGCAGCGCTGGACCTGAAGCAAACTGAGTTCAATGCCCAGGGCACCGAGATGAACCAGCGGTACGAATCCTCGGCCGTGATTCCAGACGTCGGTGCCAAGCCGGAGGAGTGGCGGCGAGATCGAGGCCTCTACCACCAGCCGACGTCGCGCCCGGGTGCCAAGATCCCGCATGCGTGGCTCGTCGATCGTGGCGGCTTGCGCGTGTCGACGCTCGACGTGACCGGAAAGGGCCTCTTCACCGTCGTGACCGGCCTCGCTGGCGCGGCATGGAAGGAGGCGGCGCTGCGCCTCGATCTGCCATTCCTGCGCGTCGTGGTGACGGGATCGCCCGAGGCGCAGGACCTCTATTGCGAGTGGCAGCGCATCCGCGAGATCGAGGAAGCCGGAGTTCTGCTTGTTCGGCCGGACGGCGTGGTCGCCTGGCGCGACATTGAGGGGACGTCCGACACAAGCGCGGCGCTCGACCGGCTCAGTGCAGCCATCCGGACGGTCCTCGATCTCCCGGACTTTTCGGCCATCCCGCGCGAGAGGCCTTCCTCTCCGTCAAAGCCCAGCGGCACGCCGCTTTTCGCCTGACGCCAACCAACGAGATCCAGCTATGAGCGACACGAGACCAGAAATCTTTTCCAGCGTCTGGGCCGATCTGAGGGGCGTTTCCTTCAAACAGCACTTCATCGACGCCGGCGGAATTCGAACCCGCTGCATCGAATCGGGCGACCCGTCCAAGCCGCTCGTCCTGGCGCTGCACGGCGTCGGCGGCCATGCAGAGGCATATTCCAGAAACTTCGGTCCGCACGCCGATCACTTCTGGTTCGTCGCCATCGACATGCTGGGCCATGGATGGACCGACAAGCCGGCCATCGACTACCAGGTCAAGGACTACGCCGACCACGTGCTCGCTGTCCTCAAGACGCTCGGCAGAGACAAGGCGATGATCAGCGGTGAATCGTTGGGTGGCTGGGTCGCGACCTATCTCGCCGTGCATCGTCCTGCTGCCGTCGAGAAGCTCGTCCTCAACACCGCTGGCGGCTGGACGGCGCACCCCCAGGTGATGGAGCGGCTGAAAAAGCTGTCCAACGAGGCTGCATCCGACCCCTCCTGGGAGCGGATCAAGGCTCGCCTCGAATTCCTAATGTGCAACAAGAGCATGGTCTCGGACGATCTGATCGAGACCCGCCGCGCGATCTACGCCCAGCCGGGATTCGCCGACACGATGAAGCGGATCATGTGCCTGCAGGAGATGGAAATCCGCCGGTCCAACATGATCACCGCCGACCAATACCGGTCGATCAAGGCGCCCACGATGGTCGTGTGGACCTCGCACGATCCGACCGCGACGCCCGAGGAGGGAAAGCAGATCGCGGACATGATTCCGGGTTCGAAATTCGTGGTCATGAACCGCTGCGGCCACTGGCCCCAGTTCGAGGACGCCGAGCAGTTCAATCGGCTCCACATCGAATTCCTCCGGATCGGCAAAGGCAAATAAGGATCGTTCAGATGAATCAGCAAGCCAAGCACAGCGAACTCGCCGCTCAGATCCGCGCCGCTTACGCCGGTACTCCGATCGCGCCCATTCGACCCCAGTTGGCGGACCTCGACGTCGATGGGGCCTATACCATCCAGCAGGAGAACACCGCACATTGGGAGAAGGAAGGCCGGCGCGTGGTCGGAAGCAAGATCGGTCTGACCTCGCGCGCCGTGCAGAAGCAACTCGGGGTCGACAGGCCGGATTTCGGAGTTCTCTTCGCCGATATGATCGTGGGCGAGGACGAGCCTGTCGCTGCAGGGCGTGTTCTTCAGCCGAAGATCGAAGCGGAAGTGGCTTTCCTTCTTGACCGGGACGTCGAGGTCGAGGCGCCCCACGGTGGCCGACGTGCTGCGGGCGGTGGCCTACGCGATGCCCGCCCTCGAGATCGTCGGCAGCCGCATCACCAATTGGGATATCGGCATCGTCGATACCGTCGCCGACAACGCGTCGTCGGGCCTCTTCGTTCTTGGAGGGCCCGTGCGCCGGCTGGATGGCTTGGACCTCCGTGCTCTTCAGATGCAGATGACGAGGAAGGATGAGGTCGTCTCGAAGGGAACCGGCGCGGCTTGTCTCGGCAATCCGCTGAATGCGATGGCCTGGCTCGCCGGCGAACTTGCCCGTCGCAAGCGGCCGCTCCGTGCCGGCGACATCGTGCTTTCCGGAGCGCTCGGCCCGATGGTCGCGGTGAACCCGGGCGACGCTTTCGAGGCCAATATCGCTGGGCTTGGCACCGTCTCTGCGCGGTTCGCCTGAGCAAACCAGGGAACACCAGATGAAGCTCGTTAGATTCGGCAATCCCGGCGCCGAAAAGCCGGGGCTCGTCGACGATCAGGCGCGCCTGCGCGACCTGTCAAATGTCATCAGCGACCTTACCCCCGCCAACCTGTCGCGTTCAGCGCTCCAGAAGATCGCCGCCATCGCTCCATTCACACTGCCGCTCGTCGCCGGCGAGCCGCGTTTTGGCGTGCCGATCGCAGGCGTCGGAAAGTTCATCGCGATCGGTCTGAACTATGCCGATCATGCGGCGGAGGCGAACCTTCCGCTGCCCTCCGAGCCCATCGTCTTCCAGAAGGCGATCACCTCGCTCTGCGGCCCGAACGACGATGTCGTTCTGCCAAAGGGCTCGAAGAAGTCCGACTGGGAAGTGGAGCTCGGCACCGTGATCGGCACGCGAGCTTCCTACGTCGAGCGCGCCGACGCGCTCGAACACGTCGCGGGCTACTGCATCGTGAACGACGTGAGCGAGCGCGAGTACCAGATGGAACGCGGCGGCACCTGGGACAAGGGCAAGGGCTGCGACACCTTTGGTCCTGTCGGACCGTGGCTGGTGACGACGGACGAGGTCACCGACCCCCAGGCGCTCGACGTCTGGCTCGACGTCAACGGGCAACGCATGCAGGCGGGTAACACCCGGACCATGATCTTCGATTGTGCCGAGATCGTCAGCTACGTCAGCCGCTTCATGACGCTGATGCCAGGCGACATCATTGCGACAGGCACGCCGCCTGGCGTTGGTATGGGCAAGAAGCCCGCTGCGATCTATCTCAAGCCGGGCGACGTCATGACGCTCGGGATCGAGGGGCTCGGAACGCAACGCCAGCAAACCCGCGAATGGTCGCCCGCTGCGGGAGCGCGGTCGTGACCGCCTATAGGGGAAGATTTGAAGGACGAACCGCCGTCGTTACCGGCGCGGCATCCGGCATCGGCCGCGGCGTGGCGCGTCGTCTGGTGGCCGAAGGCGCCCGGGTTTCCATGTGGGACTTGAACGCCTCTGTCCTCGTCCCCGCAGCGGCGGAGGCCGGGGCGGTACACACGCAGTCGGTCGACATCGCGGAGGAAGACGCCGTCGATACGGCCATGCGGCGGAGCATCGACGATCTGGGCGGTCGGCTCGACATTCTGGTGGCGAGCGCCGGCATCACCGGGCCGAACGGAGCCGTGAAGGACTACGCCGCCAGCGATTGGCGCAAGGTCTTCGACGTCAACGTCAACGGAGCCTTTTACTGTAACCGCGCCGCTGTCCGCGCGATGGAGAAGGGAGGCTACGGTCGCATCGTCAACGTCGCCTCGGTCGCGGGCAAGGAAGGCAACCCGAACGCTTCGGCCTACAGCGCGTCCAAGGCCGCCGTGATCGCGCTCACCAAATCGCTGGGCAAGGAAACGGCCACGACGGGTATCCGCGTCAACTGCATCACGCCGGCGGCGATCAGAACGCCGCTGTTCGAGCAGATGACCCCTCAGCACATCGATTTTATGCTGTCGAAGATACCGCTCGGGCGGTTCGGTACCGTCGAGGAAGCGACCTCGCTAGTATGCTGGCTCGCGAGCGAGGAATGCTCGTTTAGCACGGGTGCGGTGTTTGATCTGTCTGGCGGCCGGGCGACATATTGACAGCATCGTTCTTCGGACGCGTCAGATTGCCTTCGCTACTGATTGCATGAGGCCTCGAAACCAGGAAAGAGCTGGATCGTCCTCCCTGTATTTGTGCCACTGCATCAGCATCTCGATGGGCGGGATCTCGAAGGGGACATTGACGATCCTCAGGTCATACAGCTTCGAATGCATCTCCGCATGGCGGCGATGGCAGGCCAGGATTCGCTCGGTGCCTTGGACGAAATTGAAGTCCCATCCGGAAATAGGGAACGACCACCTCGATCTTCCGAATGTTGCCGCGATGCTTCAGGAACCATTCGTCCTAGGTCGATATCCGCCAATCGCCCAAATTCACCCGGACGTGCCCAGGCCTTTCTACTGTTCAAACGTACCGATCTTCTCTCCGCGCGCCGGAAAATTCCGCGTCCGCTTTTGGTCCGTTGTTGCTGGGTGATCCCACTAAGATTGGCTGTGTACGGATCGACATGCGCAGCGCAGATCCCAGATACGTCGCTGCCCTCCAGTCCGCCCTGTACAATGACGCAGAGCTGCTCGATTTTCAGTCCGCCACCAATCTGCTCACGCCGGATGATCCGATCCAGCCTTTCGCGGCGCCGACGCATCGAACGCTGCGAAATGGGGAAGCGTGCCGTGCAGCTACATCCGAACGTCAAAGGACAACGCTTTCCCAGGGCGTTGCAAAACAGGTTCATTCACGAGGCGGACGCATTCGCGTTCAGCAATCCGACCGAGGTTTACGATATTGACTCGCCGTTCATTTCCCAGCCGAGAGCCTTGGCCGACATCCTGTTCGCGGTCGCGAGCGCAAGAGGTGATGAAGCGCTTCCGCCATGGGCCCGGTGACCGCGCTGCGGTCGGGCAATTTATACTCAATCCGCAAACAGAGTATAACGCCAGTTTAATACATCGTTAGATAGCACGACATTTCAGACGCGATCTTTGCGAGCTGTGTGTGCACGGACTTTTCGTGTTCGCGACGTGTGCACTGAGAATCCGAATTCGCGATTTCCACTTCCAATCTAGGCCCAAATGAGCCTAGAAGGGCCAAGCTGCGAAAACGTGGTCGAACCGAATTTCTCAGTCGGTCCAATAACATATAGGATTGATTGCAGCTAAAATAGCCGAGCAATATGAAAGACTTGCGCTGGAAATTTTCCACAGCGCCCATGATGGATTGGACCGACCGGCATTGCCGGGTGTTCCACCGTCACCTCACCCGACGGGCGCTGCTCTATACGGAGATGCTGACGACCGGCGCCGTGATCCGCGGCGACCGGGAACGGCTGCTCGGGTTCAATGCGATCGAGCACCCGGTGGCGCTTCAGCTCGGCGGCTCGGATCCGCACGAGCTCGCGCTGGCCGCGCGGATCGGCGAGGAGTTCGGCTATGATGAGATCAATCTCAATGTCGGTTGCCCGTCCGATCGCGTGAAGGATGGCAGCTTCGGCGCCTGCCTCATGGCGGAGCCGGAACTGGTGGCGAGATGCGTCGAGGCGATGAAGCAAGCGGTCGGCGTGCCCGTCACAGTGAAATGCCGTATCGGCATCGATGATCAGGATCCTGAAATGGCGCTCGATACGCTCGCGCGCGCGGTGGTTGCGTCCGGCTGCGACGCGCTGATCGTGCACGCTCGAAAGGCCTGGCTCAATGGATTGTCGCCGAAGGAGAACCGCGACATCCCGCCGCTTGATTACGATCGCGTCTATCGTCTCAAGCGCGCAATGCCGGACGTGCCTGTCATCATCAATGGCGGCATCCCGGGCATCGACGAGGCGAAGGCGCATCTAGCGCATGTCGACGGCGTGATGCTGGGCCGCGCCGCCTATCAGGAGCCGTGGCGGCTGCTCGCGGTCGATAACGAAATTTTCGGCGCGCCGGCGCCGCACGCGACCATGCAGGACGCGCTCGCGGCGATGATGCCCTACATCGAGGAGCAACTCGCGCGCGGCACGCGGCTGCACGCCATCACGCGGCATTTCGTCGGCGCCTTCCACGCCGTTCCGGGCGCACGTGCGTTCCGCCGGCATCTCGCCGAGCAGGGTGTGAAGCCGGCCGCAGGTCTCGACGTGCTGCGCGATGCGATCGCGCGCATTGGTGCGCGCGTGCCGGCGGAGGCCGCTGCTTAGCCGCGCCCATATAAAGAAGGAGCCGGATCAGAAGATCCGGCTCCTTCGTGGATACGCAATCAGCGGAACAGGTCGAAGTGATAGTTCACGCCGACGCGGAACGTGAGGAATTTCGCGGCATTCCAGTCCGGCAGATCGTCGTGCTTGAACTCGGTGTAGAGATACTCGGCCTTGGCCGACCATTTCGGCAGGAACGCCCACTCGACGCCGCCGCCTGCGGTCCAGCCCATCTTCATCTTGTTGATCGGGCCGTCCTTCAATTTGCCGGCGGCAAGACCCGCGGTCCCGAAGAACAACAGCCGTGAATCCATCGTCGCGATGCCGGGTCGGCAGCGCCGGCACTGCCTGCGGCGACCGTCGCGGCACTGCCCAGAATCGTGGTTGGGATGGAACGATTAGTCGATCGCAGTGCGCGAGCGGCGATGGCTGCTCTGCAACTCGGGATAGCCCGTCAGCATCAGCTTGTCGGCGCGCACGCCCCAGCTCTCCAGGCGGTCGAGGAAGCTCATGCCGAGCAGATTGGTCTTCATCTGGCCGCGCTGCACGACGAGGGCCGGCACCGATTTCTCGACGAGATGGCCGACGGCAAGACGATCGAGCGTGAGCCGGGCCGCTTTGGTATAGCCGCCCGCGGTCTCCAGGTCGACGTCGTATTCGAGCATTTCGAGCGGCAGCCCGATCGCTTTCGCCGTTTCCCAGGTCAGCACCACGGAGGTTGCGCCGGTGTCGATCACCATCGGCGCGGCGACGCCGTTGATCTTGGCGCGCAGCGCGAATTCGCCGCCCTGGCCGCGCTGGATCTGCACCGCGGGGGCGGGCGAGGCGCTCTGCGAGCGGAAGATGTGCGAGACCTTGTGGCTCGCGCGTGCGATTTGATCAGGGTCGCCATAGGCGACGACCGCCCCCGCTGTGCCGGCGAGCATGATGAGGACGAGGAGGAAGCGGATCATTGCGCACCTCCGCAACCGCGCAGGCCGATCAGGTGCGTTTCGGCGATCCCGCGATCGGCTGCAAACCGGCGTCCGCCATGCGTGCCGGCAACAGCGCCATGACCGAGAGCCGTTCCGCGCTTTCCATGGCGTGCCAGCGCGCGATCTCCGGCAAGGTGCGGCCGCAGCCGAAGCACAGCTTGGTCTTGGGATCGATCATGCAGACGGCGACGCACGGCGTTTCTTTGCTCATTCGGACATAGTGGAGGATTGTCGGGCATGTCTGCAAGCATCTGGTTAAGAGCCCGTGCCTGCGCTCATGATCGGCTTGTGGCGCGGACGGCGTTTCTCGTCGGGCACGACGGAACCTTCAGGCTGGAGCGGCGGAGAATCATCCGACAGCGGCGCCAGCGCGCTCATCACGCGCTCCGGCGGGAAGGTGACGATCACCTCGGTGCCGATGCGCAGCTTCGATTTCAGCGTGAACGTGCCGCCATGCAGGTCGATCAGGTTCTTGGCGATCGGCAGGCCGAGGCCGGCGCCCTGTTCGGCCGACTTGATCGAGTTGGAGCCCTGGCCGAACGAGGCCAGCACCACCGGGATCTCGTCCTCGGGGATGCCGGAGCCGGTATCCTTCACCGAGAGATATTGTCCGCCCGAAGCGGTCCAGCCGGCCTTGAGCCAGATCTCGCCGCCTTGCGGGGTGAACTTGATCGAGTTGGAGAGCAGATTCAGCACGACCTGGCGGATCGCGCGCTCGTCGGCCCAGAGCCGCGGCATGGCCTGCTCGAACACCTCGTGGATGGTGATGCCGCGGCTCGAGGCACGCAGCTTCATCAAATGATGGCAGTCGGCGACGATGCCGACCAGCGACACCGCTTCCTCGTTGAGCTCGTAACGGCCGGCCTCGATCCGCGACAGGTCGAGGATCTCGTTGATGAGGTTGAGCAGGTGCACGCCGGAATTATGGATGTCCGCCGAATACTCCTTGTAGACCGGCACCGCATGCGCGCCGAAGATCTCGCTCTTCATCACCTCGGAGAAGCCGAGGATGGCGTTCAGCGGCGTGCGCAGCTCGTGGCTCATCTGCGCGAGGAAACGCGACTTGGCGACGTTGGCGGATTCGGCGCGGTGGCGGGCTTCGTCCGAGATCGCCTTGGCCTGTTCGAGCTCGCCGATCAGCGCGTCCTTCTCGGCGCGCGCCTCGAGCGTGGCGAAGGTCGACGAGTGCAGGCGATGCGCCAGCAGCACGAAATAGCCTTCGGCCGCGATCGCCAGCGCGGCCAGGATGTAATTGTCCAGCGAGCCGGTCATCGCAAAGCTCAGCGCCATCGCAACCGCGACCGGCGCGGTGGCGGCAAGGGCTGCGATCGGCAAGTTCGCGGCCAGCATGCTCGATACTGCGATCACCAGCAGCATCAGGAACATCATCAGGGTTTCGGTGACCATGTCGAGCACGGGATGGATCAGGATCGCCATCCAGCACAGGCCGTAAAGCAGGTCGAGCACGACGAAGCGGGTGCGCCAGGCGCGCGTCGCCGCAGGCGAGGTGGGCTCGGTCAAGAAACGCCGGCAGCTGCGGACCATCGCGCCGTGGATGCAGAGCATGCCGGCGGTCCAGAGCGCGGCCGGAATCGGCTGCATCCACAGCCCGAACAGCACGCCGGTAGCGACAACCAGCAGCATCACGACATAGGAGGCCGACAACCGCGTTTGCGCATATTGGCGCAGCATCTCGGCGTCGAAGGCCGGCCGGGTTCCGCTGGTCGACGTTAACTTATCACGCGCCTCGCGCACCCGCTGCGCAGCAGCCCTTCGGCTGCTCGCCGATGGAGCGCTCACCGGCTCGGCCGGAAGCTGCACTACCTCAGGCTTTTCAGCGGGGTTACTCATCGCACAACAACGATTCCTGCCCGCGCCGGGCGCGGGCCTTCTGCATTGTCTATCTCTGGCAAGAAATCCTTAAGAGGTGACTTAAGGAGCTAAAGAATTACGTTAACCGCGCGTTAATTTTCTGGGCGCCGGCGCGGCTCAATGCAGTGCCGCGTGCTGGGCGACGTAGACCGCAGCTCCCGCCAGATAGCCTATGAGCGCCGGGGGGGCGATGCGGCGGGCGTACCAGAGGAACTCGATCCGCTCGAGCCCCATGGCTGCAACCCCCGCGGCCGAGCCGATGATCAGGATCGAGCCGCCGGTGCCGGCGCAATAGGCGATGAATTCCCAGATGAAGCTGTCCGGCGGATAATGCGCGAGGTCGTACATGCCCATGGTGGCGGCGACCAGCGGCACGTTGTCGATGATGGCGCTGAGCAGGCCGAGCACCACGACGATGACATCCTGGCGGCCGATCGCGGCATCCAGCCAGCGCGCCAGCATCGAGAGCAAGCCGGCGTGCTCGAGGCAGGCGACCGCGAGCAGGATGCCGACGAAGAACACGATCGAGCTCATGTCGATCCGTGCCAGCGCGTGCACCAGCGTGAGCGGCTGGCGCACGTGCTCGTCCTTGTGGCGGTGCACGATCTCGCCGACCAGCCAGAGCACGCCGAGCCCGAACAGGATGCCCATGAAGGGCGCCAGATGCGTGACCGCCTTGAAGGCCGGCACCGCGATCAGCGTGCCGAGCCCGAGATAGAACATCAGGTTGCGCTCGAACCGGGCGATCGCGTCACGGTCCTCCTTGCGTGGCGGCGCGATGGTCTTGCCCCGCCGCGAATAGCTGATCACCGCGAGGGGGACGAGGAGGTTGACGAGGGATGCCGGAAACACCGAGGCCATGATGCTCAAAGGCGAGATCTGTCCGCCGATCCAGAGCATCGTCGTGGTGACGTCGCCGATCACGGTCCAGGCGCCGCCGGCATTGGCAGCGATCACGATGATGGCGGCGAACACCAGGCGGTCGTCGCGGGCGCCGACCAGCTTCTGGATCAGCGAGATCATCACGATCGTGGTGGTGAGGTTGTCGAGGATCGCGCTCAGGAAGAACGTGACGAAGCCGACCAGCCAGATCAGGGCGACCTGGCTGGTGGTGCGGATCAGGGAGGTGATGACCTCGAAGCCGTCATGGGCGTCGATCACCTCGACGATCGTCATTGCGCCGATCAGGAAGAAGACGATCTGCGCGGTGGAGGCGACGGATTCGTCGAGCTGGCGGCCGATCAGTGCGTGGTCGCCCGTTGCGATCGCGTAGATGCTCCACAGCAGCCCTGCGCCGAGCAGCGCGGAGGCGCTCTTGTTGACGCGAAGCGGGTGCTCGAGCGCGATCGCCGCGTAGGCGAGGGCGAAGATGGCGGCGATCGCGATCAGCACGGTCGTCTCAGATCGTCAGGTGTCAGCGATTGAGGCGGGCGAGCAGGCTCGACGTATCCCAGCGCTTGCCGCCCATCTTCTCGACCTCGGCGTAGAACTGGTCGACCAGCGCGGTCACCGGCAGATTGGCGCCGTTGCGGCGGGCTTCGGCCAGCGCGATCGAGAGGTCCTTGCGCATCCATTCGACGGCGAAGCCGAAATCGTACTTGCCCTCGTTCATGGTCTTGTAGCGGTTCTCCATCTGCCAGGACTGCGCGGCGCCCTTGGAGATGGTCTCGATCACGGCGGCAACGTCGAGGCCGCTCTTCTTGGCGAAATGGATGCCCTCGGAGAGACCCTGGACGAGGCCTGCGATGCAGATCTGGTTGACCATCTTGGTCAGTTGGCCGCTTCCGGCGGGCCCGAGCAGCTTGCACATCCGCGCATAGGCGCCCGTGATGATCGGCTCGGCGCCGGCATAGACATCCTCGGCGCCGCCGCACATCACCGTCAGCACGCCGTTCTCGGCGCCGGCCTGGCCGCCGGAAACCGGGGCGTCGATGAACTTGAACCCGGCCTTGGTGGCGGCCGCGTCCAGTTCACGCGCGACCTCGGCGGAGGCGGTGGTGTGGTCGACGAAGGTCGCGCCCTTCTTCATCCCGGCAAACGCGCCATCGGCGCCGATCGTGACCGCGCGCAGGTCATTGTCGTTGCCGACGCAGCACATCACGAAATCCTGGCCCTCGGCGGCGGCCTTCGGGGTGGCCGCGGTCTTGCCGCCGAACTTGTCCGCCCATTCCTTCGCCTTGGCCGCGGTGCGGTTGTAGACGGTGACCTCATGGCCTCCTTTTTTCACGAGGTGTCCGGCCATGGGGAAGCCCATCACGCCGAGACCGAGGAAAGCGACTTTAGCCATGTGTGGTACCTTGTCCGTAGTTTGGGTTTTACGGTTGTAGCCGGGCGGGGGGGGGGGGCGCCCAGGCGGCATCTTCAGGGTTCCGCGAGGAAGCGGATCGGGCGCACCATAAACCCTTAAGGGCGGAGGGCAACGGCTTCGTTTGGCGCCCTCATGTGCTAGGATGGCGGACCCCAAGAACTTCAAAACAAGGGAGCGAAACATGGGTGTGGGTTTGGGCGGCGTGAGCGTTGGCGTCCTCGATCATTTCAACATCCGGACCCGGAATCTGGCCGAGACGGTCCGCTTCTACGAAGACGTGCTAGGCCTGGAAAAAGGCCCCCGGCCGAATTTCGCCTTCCCGGGGGCCTGGATGTACAGCGAGGGCAAGCCGGTGGTGCACCTCGTCGATATTTCTCCGACCTCGGAGCCACAAAAGCCGGATTCCGGCGTTGTCCACCATGTCGCCTTCGTCAGCCGCGGGTTTGACGGCATGAAGCAGCGGCTGACGTCCAAAGGGATGAAGTTCGACTCCCGCCAGGTGCCCGGCGGCGACCTCTGGCAGATCTTCGTCCACGACCCCAACGGGGTCATGATCGAGCTGAACTACGAGGCGGCCCTGGAGCAGGGCGCCGCGCCGGCCGAGATGGCTGACGATATCGGCAGGCAGTAGCCTTTTGGTCGTTTCCGCTCTAATGGGGCATCCTGAAGCATTGGGCATGATCTGACCCGATCATGCCCCGTTTGGGAGATGCGCTTTGAGCGTGACGCAGCAACAGGTTCTCGACAGCCTCGCCCGGATCAAGTCGCCGCGCGGGGTTGCGCTCACCAATGCCAATGTGCTGAGCCCGATCAGCGCCTCCGACGGCAAGGTGTTCTTCTCGATCAATGTCGATGCCGCCGAGGCACGGGCCTGGGAGCCCATCCGGGGCGAGGCCGAGGCTGCGGTGCGCAGCCTTCCCGGCGTCACCACCGTGCTGGTGGCGCTGACCGCCGAACGCAAGCCTGGCTCCGCGCCGCCTCCGGCGCCGAGCCGCGGCGCGCCGGGCGTGCAGCCGGTCCATGCCCACAAGCCGCCGCAGGGCGGTGGGTCGCCCATGGCGCGGCAGTCGGAGATTCCGGGCGTCGCCGCCGTCATCGCGGTGGCCTCGGGCAAGGGCGGCGTCGGCAAGTCGACCACTGCGCTCAACCTGGCGCTCGGCCTGCGCGACCTCGGCCTCAAGGTCGGGCTGCTCGATGCCGACATCTACGGCCCCTCGGTGCCGCGGCTGACCGGTTTGCGCGACAAGCCGGAGCTGGATGGCGAGCGCAAGATGATTCCGCTCCGGCGCTTCGGCCTTGCCATCATGTCGATCGGCTTCCTGGTGGAAGAGGAGACCGCGATGATCTGGCGCGGGCCGATGGTGATGTCGGCGGTGACGCAGATGCTCCGCGATGTTGCATGGGGCCAGCTCGACGTGCTCGTGGTCGACATGCCGCCGGGCACCGGCGATGCCCAGCTCACGCTGGCGCAGAACGTGCCGCTGAAGGGTGCCGTGATCGTCTCGACGCCGCAGGACCTGTCCCTGATCGACGCCCGGCGCGGGCTTGCGATGTTCAGGAAGGTCAACGTGCCCGTGCTCGGCATCGTCGAGAACATGAGCTATTTCCAGTGCCCGCATTGCGGCACGAAATCCGACATCTTCGGCCATGGCGGGGCGCGGCACGAGGCCGAGAAGCTGGGAGTCCCCTTCCTTGGCGAGATCCCCCTGCACATGGCGATTCGGGCGACCTCGGACGCCGGCAATCCCGTCGTCGACAGCGAGCCGGACGGTCCCCATGCGGCGATCTACCGCGCCATTGCGGGACAGGTCCGGGACCAGCTCAGGGGCGTCATCGCCGCGGCCTGAAGCGGAGAGGCCGGTCCATCGGAACATGCGACTTTCGTAGAGCCCCGTCATGCCATTGTCGCGTTCCGAAAGCGCGCCTTCCGTGTTAAAGGCCCACGGCAGTCAAGCCCCTTCGGTTCGACGCGGCCCGGACGCGTCGCCGGAATGAGCGGCGGCATAAGAGAAGTTAAGGGGAAACGCCCCAGCAAGGAGAGACCTGAAGATGAAGCGTCGTGATTTTCTCAAAGTGTCGGCAGCAGGCGCGGCGGCGACCGCCGTGGCCTCGCCGGCGATCGCGCAGTCCTCGCCCGAGATCAAGTGGCGCCTGACCTCGAGCTTCCCGAAGTCGCTCGACACCATCTATGGCGCCGGCGAGCAGGTGGCGAAGTACGTCGCCGAGATGACCGACAACAAGTTCCAGATCCAGGTGTTCGCCGCCGGCGAAATCGTGCCCGGTCTCCAGGCGCTCGACGCGACCTCGAACGGCACGGTCGAGATGTGCCACACCGTCTCGTACTACTATGTCGGCAAGGACCCGACCTTCGCGATCTACTCCGCGGTGCCGTTCGGCCTCAATGCGCGCCAGCAGAACTCCTGGTGGTACCAGGGTGGCGGCATGGAGCTCGGCAACGAGTTCTTCAAGAAGTCGAACGTGATCGGCTTCGCCTGCGGCAACACCGGCGCCCAGATGGGCGGCTGGTTCCGCAAGGAGATCAAGACCGTTGCCGATCTCTCCGGCTTGAAGATGCGCATCGGCGGCATCGCCGGCCAGGTGCTGCAGAAGGTCGGCGTGGTGCCGCAGCAGCTCGCCGGCGGCGACATCTATCCGGCGCTGGAGAAGGGCACCATCGACGGCGCCGAATGGGTCGGCCCCTACGATGACGAGAAGCTCGGCTTCGCCAAGGTCGCCAAGTACTACTACTATCCGGGCTTCTGGGAAGGCGGTCCGATGGTGCACGCCTTCACCAACCTCGACAAGTGGAATTCGCTGCCGAAGAACTATCAGGCGATCCTCACCAACGCGATGGCCAACGCCAACAGCTGGATGGCCGCGCGCTACGACATGCAGAACCCGGCGGCGCTCAAGCGTCTGGTCGCCGGCGGCACCCAGCTGCGTCCGTTCACCAACGAGGTGCTGGAAGCCTGCCTCAAGTCGACCAACGAATTGTGGGCGGAGACCTCGGCCAAGAACGCCGACTTCAAGAAGTCGATCGACGCCATGCAGGCCTACCGCTCCGACGAATATCTGTGGTGGCAGGTCGCCGAATACACCTACGACACCTTCATGATCCGCTCGCGCACCCGCGGCTGATCTTTCGAGCAAGTCGCAAGAACCGGAAAGCCCGGCCTCCAGCAGAGGCCGGGCTTTTTGTTTGCTGCGGCGCATCTGAAGCTGCCAAACAAAAAAGTTCGAAAACAACCCCATGCACAGTAGAGGTGGGTGAGGGCACGTTGCCTCTGGAATGTGGCCAACAGTTTGAAGCATCGGGGCAAATCGGCCGGACGGAGTCATCATTGCAGAGTCCCTCTGCGGAACGATCCTGGATTGCTTCCGCCTTCGCCAAGGCTTCGGCGGACAAGACGCTGCGCTCGCAATGACGGGCGGATGGAGTTGGGGCTCAGCCGAGCAATGAGGTCGTTTTGACTCGTCGGGCAAAACAGTGGTAGAAAGCGATAATCGCATAATCCGAATTTTTCACTTCGGCGCTGATCCGGGCGATGACGATGAGTTTCGATCCCGATGAGATTCAAGGCGCGCTGCGCAAGGCATGGTCGTTGTCGACAGCCAGCCAATGGACGGCGGACAATCCGGCGGCAGGCCAATGCAACGTTACGTCGCTGCTCATTCACGAGCTCTTCGGCGGTGACTTGCTGAAGACCCCGCTGCCGGCCGGCGACCATTTCTATAATCGGATCGGAGGGCAGAGGTACGACTTCACGGCGAGCCAGTTCGATCAGCCGATCGCTTACGTGGACTTGCCGACCAATCGAGCCGAGGCGGAGTTGGGCGCAACAGGCGATCAACTGGCAGAGCTCAGGGCCGCGTTTCAGAGGCATCGACTGCAGTTACCTTAGGGTCAGCGCATCAGGCTCGCCAAACCATCGCGCGGTGACCTGAGATATTTCCTCACTGTCCGAAGCATCTTCGCTCGCCCAGGCCACGACGCCATCGGGGCGCACGAGCAAGGTGGTCAGGCCCAATCGATCCTTCACGTCTTTCGCAAGATAGTTGACCCGGTCGCCCCAGCGGCTCGCAAGCGCTTGAAGCGAAGCGCGGGCTTCAAAATCCAGCAACAATCCTTTTCCGGTTCTGAGGCGCTCGCTCAGTCTTGTCCCGCCGGCGAATTTGAAGTCGGGCGCACTTCGGCCCACCAGAGGATGGCCGGCGCCAAGGTCATAGCGGAGAGAGACGCCCCACACGCGTTCGGCGAAGTAGGTCGCGCCGTCGCGTGTGTCGATCAGATCGCGAACGATTGCTTCGAGCGCGCGCGAACTCCTGCTGGGGCGCATGAGCGCGACCTGGGCGCGTGACCAGTCGAGCACTTTTGCGCCCACCGGATGTCGCTCGGCCAAATAGCTGTCGAGCAGGAGCGCCGGCGCATCGCCACGAATGGTCGCTGCGAGCTTCCATCCAAGATTCATGGCATCCCCGAGGCCGAGGTTGAGGCCCTGGCCGCCCAGCGGCGAATGGACGTGCGCGGCGTCGCCCGCGAGCAAGACGCGGCCTTCGCGATAGCCGGTTGCCTGATAGGCACGATCGGTCCAGGTGGTCGCGAGCAGCAGGGCGGTCACCTTTACGTCGATGCCTGAGACCTTGCGGAGCACTGCCTCGATATGGTCGTGCTGCGGTTCTGTGCGGTGGGCCGCACCGCCATCGAAATCGACCATCGCGAACGTGCCGGGCGCGGCAAATGTGTACATGCCCGAAGGCGTGTAATGGCGACCCGGCCTAAGCGCGCTCGGATCGGACAGCTCGACCTGCACCGAATAGCCGGTGAACTCCGGCTCGGTGCCGGTGAAGCCGATACCGGCCGCCTTTCGCACGCCGCTACGCCCTCCGTCGCAACCAACGAGCCAGCGGCCGTTGACCGTTGCGCCAGTCACCTCGACGGCAACCCCATCGATCGATTGCGTGAAGGCCTCGACGCTGCAGCCGCGCCGGATCTCTGCACCCAGCGCCTCGGCGCGGATCGCAAAAATGGACTCGATGCTCGTCATGTCGGCCGCAACGCTTCCGATCGGGCCGGGCAGGCGGTACGGCCATTGCGTGCTGTCGATCTGGTCGTGGAAGAACTGGATGCCAGCGAAATGACCGCCGGGGCGTCGCTGCTGCTGCATCCAGTGCGCGGCTGCCGGCGCGTCGCGGCTCACCGCGCGGGCCTTCAGATCATCCAGCAAGCCGCGGCGGTCGAGGCTCTCGATGGTCGGCACCGAAAGGCCGCGCAGACCAAACGGCAGGCTCTTCAGCGGGGAGTGCGGGGCTTGTGCCTTCTCCAGCACCAGCACCGAACAGCCGGCAAGCCGCAATTCGCAAGCCAGAAACAGGCCAACGGGACCGGCGCCGGCGATGATCACGTCATAGGGAATCGTGTGGGAGGGCTGCATAAAATGCTCCGTTGTCGATATTCGACTGTCGATGTTCGACCGGAGCGTTTCCCAGATTTGAGACCTCACGGACGAACGTGTGATCGCCTCAACAGCGATCGTGTTCGTCGTGGGGATCTCAGGCCTGAGGCCAAAGACCAGAGCTTTCGTTACCGAAAGGACTTGGGCTTACCAGACCAAGTCTGCCTTTTCCGACGTGGTCAATTTAGCTGCTTGATCGCGGCCGCGTCAACGGGCCTCTCTTGCGAGCTAGGACGTGTACTCATAAATCCGCGATGTCCGCTTATCCCCCAGCAGCCAGCGCAGTAGCGGACATAGCACGAGGTCCGAGAAGGGCCAGAAGCGGTCACAAGCTCGATCTATTTCGCACCGCGGTTTTGTGATACAATAGGTCTCGTGACAAATGCCTATATATTTGGCCCCTTCCGCATCGATGCCGAGGGAGACGTGTTATTTCGAGGTGCCGAGCGGCTTGGAGCCGGCCGGCGAGCGGTCGCTGTATTACGTGTGCTGCTCGAAAACCACGGTGCGCCGGTCAGCAAGGACACCCTGATCGCGGCCGCATGGGCAGGCCTTTCCGTCGAAGAGAACAACCTGTCGGTGCAGATCGCCGCGTTGCGCCGCGAGTTGGCTCTTGAGCCAGGGGCAGAGCTTTGGATCGAGACATTGGCGCGGCGGGGCTATCGGTACATCGGCCCGCCGCCGCTGTCGGAAAGCTTTGGTGCAAGCGTGGGCGCCGAATCCCGGACCGCGTTGGCGCTACCCGACGGGCCCTCCATTGCGGTCCTGCCGTTTCAAAACCTCAGCGACGACCAACAGCAGGACTATTTCGCGGACGGCATCGTCGAGGAGATCATAACCGCGTTGTCGCGCGTGCGCTGGCTCTTCGTGATCGCGCGCAATTCGAGCTTCATCTACAAAGGTCGTTCGGTCGGGGTGAAGCAGGTCGGCCGAGAACTCGGCGTGCGCTATGTCCTGGAAGGCAGCGTGCGCAAGTCGGGCAAGCGGCTACGTCTGTCCGGTCAACTGGTCGACTCCTCGAACGACGTAACCCTGTGGGCCGATCGCATCGAAGGCGACGTCACGGATGTGTTTGATCTGCAGGATCAGCTCGCGGCATCCGTAGTCGGGGCGATCCGTCCGAGATTGGAGCGGGCAGAAATCGAGCGCGCGGGCCACAAACCAACCGACAGCCTGCAGGCGTACGACCACTACCTGCGCGGCCTGGCCGGGATTAATCGCGCGACCAAAGGTGGCACAAGCGACGCGCTCCAAGCGTTGTACCGGGCGATCGAACTCGACCCGGACTACTCCTCCGCATACGGCATGGGCGCGTGGTGCTACGGTTGGCGTCAAGCCAACGGCTGGATGCTGGACCGCACCAAGGAGAGCGCTGAAGCACTGCGCCTTGCGACGCTCGCTACGGAATTGGGTAAAGACGACGCCATCGCTCTTGCCCGTGGCGGTTTGATCCTCGCCTACACGGGCGCTCAACTCGAGAACGGCCGAGCATTCATCGAAAGGTCTCTCGAACTCGATCCGAATCATGCGGCTGCCTGGCATTTCAGAGGCTGGGTGTGCGTCTACCTTGGCGAACCCGAGCAAGCCATCGAGGACCAGTCCCGCGCGATGCGCCTTAGCCCGTTCGATCCGCTGCGCGGCAACATGTCGGCCGCCGCCGCTTACGCTCACCTGTTCGCCGGCCGCTATGAAGTGGCGATCGCGCTCGCGTTCGACGCGCTTCGTCTGCAGCCCCATTTCCTTGCCGGCCTTCGCGCCGGCGCAGCGAGCAATGCCCTGGCAGGACGGCTGGATGAAGCTGCAGCAATGGTCGGGCGTTTGCGGGAGGCTGACCCCTTGCACACCATCTCCAACCTGAGCGAGCGAATACCCCTCCGTCGCCCGCAGGACCTTGCCACGCTTAAACAAGGGCTGCGGCTCGCCGGCCTCCCCGACTGAGGACGTCGCCTCCAGAAAAGGGCATTGTCGATGGCTCCTAAGCATTTTTAGGGGTTATTTAGGAGGACCTTCAAGACACCATTGGTCCCCCGCACGCACCCTGCTTCAGCCAGTGATCACGGCCAGCTCGGAGGAGGCGTTTTGATGCCGGTGACCCATCTCGACGAACGCGACGTGCAAGGGGTGCTGCGGTGGGATGATCTCATTGCCGCCATGGAAAGCGCCCTGGTGGCGTTCTCGACAGGGCGCGCATTACAGCCTGTACGCAGCATGCTAACGCTCGAGGAGGGAAAGCGCTACCTCGGGATCATGCCGGCCGCGATGGATAAGGCGATGGGATTGAAGCTGGTCAGCTTCTACCCAGGCAATGCGGCGAAGCGCCTCCCCACGCACATGGCGATGGTCATCCTGTTTAGTCCGGCGACAGGCGAACCGATCGCGGTCATGGATGGACGGCTCATTACCGAGATGCGCACCGCGGCGGTCTCGGCGGCCGTTACAGATCGCCTCGCAGCATCCGATAGCCGGGTTCTGGCACTTCTCGGCAGCGGAGTTCAGGCAAAGGCGCACCTTCAGGCGCTCAGGCAAGTGCGCAAGTTCGATGAAGTGCGAATATGGAGTCGAACGGCTGGACATGCCCAGCGCTTTGCCGAGGAACACGGCTGCGTGTGCAGGGACGCTGAATCCGCCGTCCGCGGCGCCGACGTGATCGTGACGGCGACAAACGCACTTGAGCCCGTCCTGAAGGGATCCTGGCTCAAACCCGGAGCTCACGTCAACGCTGTGGGTTCGCCGCGACCAACCTGGCGCGAGCTTGACGACGAAGCGATGAGCAATGTGCTCGTTGTCGATTCCCGTGAGGCGGCCCTGAAAGAATCCGGCGACGTCATCCTGTCGAACGCGCCGATCTATGCCGAGGCCGGGGAATTATTTGCTGGGATTAAAGCGAGCCCCCTGACGGAGACAACAATATTCAAGTCGGTCGGTATTGCTGTCGAAGATATCGCGACCGCGGAGTTGGTGCTTAAGCTTCATGCCGCCACGAATTCTGCGGCCCGTTCAGCGTGAAGACACCGGCGCGTTGCGCATCAGTGCTTTTGTTGCGAAGCGATGAGGTCTGCTAGGGGTCAAATTGCGAATAACTCAGGTTGAGCAAATCTGGTCCGGTCTGGCACGATGAGCGGGCCTCCGTCGGACGCGGCGCAACTTCGCAGTTGGGCCAATTGCTGACATTGCGCCTCCTTCGATCAGGCGTTTGCCTAGATAATCGAGGTTACTCTGGCAATCCGGCTTTCCTCAACCCTTCTTCGAATCGCGCAAGGTCAACAGCCCGCCGATGAGGCACCAGGTCCTGTATGTTGGATACCCGGAGCGCGGGACGGAGTTGCCGGAGACGCGCCATGGCCTTGCGTGCCTGTTCGAGTCGGCCGGCCATCGCGTTGCTCGCGGCGGCCACGCGTAGTCCGGCAGGAAATTCTGGATTGTATTGCAATGCCATTGCCGCCCAAGACGCTGCCTCTTCATAGCGGCCCAGCAGGAAGTGCGCATATGCCGTCCCAGTTCGCATGCCTGCTATCCGCGAATCCAAGGGGTTCAGACGCATGGCGTGCGCAAAGGATTTAAGTGCCAGATCCGGCTCGCAGAGCCAGTTTTTAATCCATCCACTAAAGTGCCAAGCCTCTGCCAAATTGACATTGAGAAAAAGTGCGCGATCGATCAAGGCTGCACCCTGCTCGAAATCACCAACGACGTAGGCGAAAGTCCACCCGCTCCCACTGAGTGCGATTGCATCATCTTTGCCCAATTCGGCGGCCCGTCTGGCGAGGAATGTTGCCCGCGAAAATCTCTTCCTCGGCGCCTGAAAACCAACCGTTCCCCTTTCCATACGCGTAGCAAGAGGCAGCACGACCGTACGCGACCGCAAAATCAGGATCGAGTTCAGTCGCGCTGTTGAACAGCTGCAATGCATCGTCGATCGTCCGCCGGTTGAGATCTACCTGATAAAATTTAGCCAATCCGCGCAAATAGATTGTATAAGCATCGAGACTTTCTGTTGGCTTACACTTCGCGCGCTGGATCTCTGCTTTTTCAACCGTTGGTGCGATGGCTCCTACCACGCTCTCAGTTACCTGGTCCTGCAGATCAAAGACGTTTCCCACATCGCCTTCGAATCGGTCGGCCCAAAGATGTGCCCCGGTCGCGGCATCTATGAGCTTGCCTGTGATGCGCATGCGGCCCAACGCGCTTCGGACGCTGCCTTCCAGCACGTAGCGCACCCCAAGTTCGTGCCCGATTTGCTTCACATCGACGAGACGCCCCTTGTAAGTGAAGCTCGAGTTGCGCGCGATGATGAACAGGGCTTTGAACCGGGACAGCGCTGTAATGATCTCTTCGGCCATTCCATCAGCGAAGTAGTCCTGTTCCGGATCGGAGCTAAGATTGGTAAATGGGAGAACGGCCACGGAGGCCTTCTCAGGGAACGAAAGATCCGGTATCGCCCCCTGCACGGGAGCATCGCCGATTGCCTCGCCCTCGAGCCTTGTCGCTTCCTGAATTGATCCGACGAAACGGAAGCCTTTGCGTGGAAGGGTCTTGATGAGGCGCTGCTCTTCGCCCGTGTCGCCGATGGCGCTTCGAGCGGCATTCAGTCGGGTCGTGAGTGCCGACTCAGGGACAATTCGCCCCTTCCATATGGCCTCGATCAACTCGTCCCTGCTGACCACATGCTCCCGGTTGCGGATCAGGTATTCAAGTAAGTCGAAGACCTGCGGCGAGACGGCAACCAATTCGGCGCCGCGACGCAACTCGCGGCGGTCGGTATCCAAAGCGCAGCTGTCGAAGAGATAACGCAAGCTACCGTTTCCCTAAGGAACTTTCGAACACCAGGCTCCAACACGCCGATCGGTCAAAGATTAAGCCGCCAGTGACGAAAATGTAAGGAGCAAGTAAAGCGCGCTCGTCCACCCCTTGGCATCATGTGGCCTCCCTCCCAAGGAGAGACCGCCATGAGCATGATGACAGTATTGGGACAGCCTGCCGTGCTGACCCGGAAAGTTACAGATTTCATCGAACGAACCAGGAATGCGCTTCAGAAACAGCGCCGTCGCGGGAAGTTGCGGGCCGCCTTGTACGGCATGAACAGCCGCGACCTGCACGATATTGGCATTGCCCATAGCGACATCGAGTACTTGGCCTCGCACCCCGAAATCGACCCGCGAGATGTCTGACGTGGCGCGATATCGCACGTCTAACTTGAGCGCCGCGCTGGTGAAGTCTGCTTCGGGTCAAAATCGGAAATACTCTGATTGAGCAGAAAATTTCTGCTTTGACCCAAAAGGCTGACGTCTGCGCGTTTATGAGTACACGCCCGAATGACCAGCTCCTGCCAAATGTTCGCGAAAAAAAGCCAGCGCGACGGCATTGAATTCCGCGCGAAACGCGGCTCGATCGAAGCGAGGTCTGCCGGTGCAGACCTCGGGCGCTTCTTCGCCAGCTCCGGCGTGCGGGGCGCAAGGAATATGTAATGGCCGGCGTTCGGTACGAGATGATAGTCGGGCTTGACCGGGAGGTCGCGTGCAATCGCTGCCACATAGTTCGCCGCGACTTCGCCTCCAGTCCTGTCTTCTCCACTCAGGGCCGACGCCCAAAGCTGACCAGGGATTTTCACCTCCCTCAAGCCGTCTGGATCGAACAACGGGCCGAAAGCCGGGTGCTCACTCATCTGCTGTGGCTGTGATGCGTTGAACCTCTTCGCAGCTCGGGCCGTCAAACCCTGAATGCTTCAGGGTGCTTGTCTTGTCCCCCATTTTGAACAGTCTTCTTGATTTGCCAATCTTGATTGTCGTCTGGGCCTTCGCGCTTGCATTCGGGGGTGGCCCGCTGCTGTTGCGGTTTCTGAACTATAAGCCGGTGGCGCGGTGCGCGGTCGTGCAGGCCGTGTCGCACGTGGTGGCGATCGGGTGCTGGCTGACCTTTGGCACCGCCGCGATCAACGCCTTTGAGCGCGGCTTGATCGCGCTGTCCACGAGTATCCTTGTGGTGGCATGCTTGTTTGCTGTTGTGGCTGGTGGCTCCTTCCTGATCGCGCGGTGGTGTCCAGATGAGCAGCAGGGCAATCGCACAGGGCATTGAACCTGCCGTGTTCATCCTTCAGGCTACGTGTGCGGTAAGCCTTCAGGAGCGGGGCAACTGTCCGGTGCGACTTCGATCGTTCTATTCGGGCGCGCGGGACCTGATGCCCTCCATCTCGACGTGAGTGCGGTACGTAGTTTTTCGGTGTTCCTTTCGCGGAACGATCAGGCTATCGGAATCCTGCAATCGGGCTGAGGTCGCGGCGGTATCACCACCGCCGTTCCGGCTTCACGGGACGGTGTGCCGGACCCAACCAGTCCCGACTGGAATTCAACCTTCACCGAATACGGCGGCTCTCGATCCCGGATCGAGATGCCACGACGGCCGTTGCCCTGGGGACTTATCAGTGACAATGGCAATTGAGATTTTACAGCTCCTGGTGCAATCGGCCGACAGTTGGCTTTTTGAAGGCAGCCTTTCGGGTCTGAGCGATCGGGAATGGATGGCCTTGCGCTATCTCGCCCGCGCAAACAGGTTTTCGAGGACGCCGAGCGCTCTTGCCGGCTTCCTGGGGACGACCCGCAGCGCCGCATCGCAGATTGCCGCCGTGCTGCAGAGCAAGGGATTGATGGTCCGCAAGCCAGTTGCAGAGGACAAGCGTTCGATTGCGCTCTGTCTCACGGGAGCGGGCGAGAGATTCCTAGAGCATGATCCGATGAACGCTCTGCGAGATCGGCTTGTGGCACTCGATGTCACCGATCGATCGCAGCTGCGCGATACGCTTCGCCGCGTCCTGGGCGGGCTCGATGTTGCCAAGCGCCGCCATCATGCCGACGTTTGCACCGGATGCGTGTTCCTGATCGAGAGGGGCGAGGGGAAGGACCGGCATTTCAGGTGCCAATTCTTTCGGAAAGCCATCGCGCAAAAGGACACGACCCTGCTTTGCGCCTATTTCGAGGGACGGAGCTAGAGAGCTCAGCTGCAGGAGGCCGGCGGCAAAGACGTTGACTGGATGGAGAAGGTCAGCGACGAACAATATCGCAGGGCATAGCGCAGGGCCGCTACAGTCGGCTGCGTTCTGCGAAGACCGAGGGAGCAGCGCATGGCGATCGTCTTCATCACCGGCAGCACGGATGGGCTCGGCCGGGCGGCCGCGCAATCGCTGCTCGATCAGGGGCACCGCGTGGTGCTGCACGCGCGATCGGCCGAGCGCGCCGCCGCAATCGCGGACTTCGCCGCGCATGCTGCGGGGATCGTGATCGGCGACCTCAGAAGCGCCGTCGAGACCAAGAGCATCGCAGACCAGGTCAATGCGATCGGACGCATGGATGCGATCATCCACAATGCCGGCGTCTACACCGAGCGGAGCCGCGGCCCGACCGCGGAGGGCCATGCCGGCACGCTGGCGATCAACACGCTGGCGCCGTACATGCTGACGGCCCTGATCGCGCGGCCGAAGCGGCTGGTCTATCTCAGCAGCGGCCTGCATCGCGGCGGCGAGGGCTCATTGCGCGACCTCGACTGGACCCAGCGAAGCTGGGATGCGGGGAAGGCCTATGCCGAAAGCAAGCTGCACGCGGTCGCGCTGGCTTACGCACTCGCCCGGCGCTGGCCGCACGTCCTGAGCAACGCGGTCGATCCCGGCTGGGTGCGCACCAAAATGGGCGGTGCGGGTGCCCCCGTGGATCTCGACACCGGACAGCGTACGCAGTCCTGGCTCGCCGTTAGCGAAGAGCCGGCCGCGATGGTCAGCGGCCGCTACTGGCATCACCTCCGGCAGGAGCAGCCGGCCGGTGAGGCGACCGACCCGACATTCCAGGACGCGCTCATCGTCAGACTGGCCGAGCTGACGGGCGTGCAGCTTCCGGTGGCGTAGCCTGCAACTAACACCACGGGCGGGATCAATAAAACGGGAGATGTGAAACGGCTCACAATCGTGCCGGGAAATTGGCTCTAGAAAAAGCCCAGGAGCCGGCAAGCTTCCGCTCTGCGCCGATGGCCGCGATGCGGTGCGCCAGCCGCGGCCGGGTGCGCACGCCATGGTTCCGCGTCGTTTTGACGATCATTCGATTGGATTTCGATCGGACGCCGACCATGGATGGTGAGCGTCCCGGACGGAAAACAGACCGGCAGGATGCCGGCACGGTGGATGCGGAGAACAGCACCGGCTCGATTCGCCCGTTGCGCGCTTTTCTGTCCGGTATAGATTTTGAGTAGGCGTGAGGTTTTTGCGCCGGCTGTTGCGCGGCTGAGGGTTGCGTCGTGGCGAAAGTCGTTTTCAATCTGACCATTGAAGATTGTGGCGAAAGTCATTGCCGCATCGTCGCGGACTACAATTCATCGAGCCGCGAGATCGAAGTCGAGAAGCTCAAGCCGAGTTTTCGTCAGAATCTGAGGCCGTTGCAGGAAGCAATCCTCCAGTGCGCTGCCGCGCGCAATGCCGACGTGGCGTTGCGCCCGCGAAACGAGAATGCTGCGGCCGCGGCAAATGGCGCTGATGAAGCAAGACCCGCTCTCCGTGACGCTGCCGGAGGTCTGACCTCGGGGTCGGACGAACGGATCGTGCAGGAGATCGGATCGCAGCTCTTCGAGTTCATCTTTCAGCGCAAGATCCTCGAGCTCTATCAGGAATGTTCCCATGCGGCGCGAAAGGACGATCAGCCGTTCCTGATCCGTCTGCGGGTCACCGATCCCACGCTCGCCTACGTGCCCTGGGAAACGATGTACGACAAGAAGAACCGCTTCTACGTGACGACGTCGCAAAGCACGCCATTCATGCGGGCCGTCGACGACTATGCCGAGGAGCGCCGGGTGTCCGCGGCAAGGCCGATACGGATGCTGGGCATGGCTGCGCGGGTCAAGGTCCTGAACGGATTCCCGCTGGACGAGATCGAGGTCGATGCCGAGCAGGTCGCGATCAAGAAGGCGCTGAGCGAGTTGAATGACGGCAAGCGGATGAAGCTGTCCTGGATCCCCTCGGCGAAGGCTCGGGATCTCAATCGCCGCTTTCTGAGGGGAGATGAGGGCAAGCGGTGGGACTTGTTTCACTTCATCGGGCATGGCGGCCACGATCCCGAGCGGCAGATGGGCTTCATCGTGGTCCAGGAGGAGGGCGGGTCGAAGGGGATCAGGCTCTATGCCGACTCGCTGAAAGCGTTCCTGACCCAGCCCGGTCAAACGCCGAGTCTCGTCGTGCTGAACTCCTGCAGCGGCGCGCAGGGCGAGCCCGGCTCTCTGTTCTCGAGCACCGCCGCCGAGCTCATTCAGGGAGGCGTGCCCGCCGTGATCGCCATGCAGTTCGAGATCAGCGACAACATGGGTCTCGCCTTCGCCGATACGTTCTACACCTATCTGGCGGAAAACGTTTCGATTCAGGCCGCCCTGGCGCATACCCGGGCCGAATTGAAGGCGCGGCAGTTCGCCGAATGGATTTCGCCGGTTCTGTACATGCGCGGCCTCGACGGGGAAATTTTCGTGGACCGGGCCGGATCGGAGTGAGTTTTCATCCATGCAGAGCCTTGACCCGATCGTCGCTCTCTGCCTCGGTGCGATTGCGATCTGCGTCGTCAGCGCGATCGACTTTCATGCGCCCTTCGAAATCACCGACATCCGCTATGCCGTGATGCGCGATCGCTATTATTTCGCGGTTCTTGCCTACGTCGCGATCGCGGTGGTGTTCTATTTCTTTGTCGCGATCCTGCTGTCCCGCGGAATCGGATTTGTCGTTTCGATACCGGCGACGATCGCCTTCATGGTGCTGGCACCCCACCTGCCGCTGCTCCGGTGGGTAATCGATTTCCTGCGGACCATGGCGCAGGCGCTGGCACGCTACCCGCAGGTCGTGGAGACCGTCATCGTGGCCATCGCGCGGTCGCCCATCAGCGTGACGGAGCGGGCAAGGCCCGAGTTGCAGCGCGAGCTCGAAGGGTACGGCGTTCCCGCCGGGCTGATCGAGAAAGCGCTCAATGACGACAACCAGGTGCTCGCCGTCGGTGCGGCAACCATGATCAAGCAGGTTGCTTCCCTCCATACCAGTTTCGTCGAGCTGCGCGGCAACAAGCGGTTCGCGAGATTTTTCCGCGCCCGGAAAGCCGCCTTTGACGAGATGGAAAAGCAATATCGGCGCATGCTGCGACGGTCGGCCCGCGCTCTCCTGCTGACGGAAGACATCACGGTGTCGGACGTGGATGCGATGGAGCTGGTGCTCGAGATTTCCGATTTCATCGCGGAGGAATGCGAGGATCTGCGCGTCGCGTACCAGCGTCGATTGGCCGAGGCTGCGCTGTCGGTCGTCGACAGGCGCGACTCCCGGATGGAGCTGATTTCCAGCTTCGGATATCAGACCATTCTCCCCCAGCCGCTGCCGTTTGCACCCCTGGTGATCATCTTCCTGCTCGACTTCGTGGTCTCCGTCGCACCGCTGTTCTTCATGAACCTGTCGAAGAATTATGAAGTGGACTCGCTGACCGGAGGCCTCTCCTCCGCCGCGCATGCGGTGGCCCTCACGATCTCGATCTTCTTTGCGATCTACCCGAAGGCCTCGACGAATTTCGCGCGCCCCTCGCTGTACGCCTTGCCCTGGCGCTCCTACGTGGTCTTCGGGGCGCTATCCTATCTGATCGGAAATTTCGTGCTTTGGATCACCTACAGCACGATCCCGATCGCGCCCGGCTGGCTGGCAAGCGGCCATCCGCTTGCGGCGAGCTCGCTGCTGTCGCTGATCTTCATGGCCAATACGGTGGTCCTGAGCATTCTTCTCGACGTGCGGCTGAGGGCCGATCGACTGGACTATCACGAGGCAAGGCTGAGGGACGGCGCGACCCATGCGGTGGTGATGGCGTCTTCAATGCTCTGCCTTCTCATCGGCTTCACATTGGTGAGCAGACATTTCGGTCTGAACATGCCGTATATCTCCTGGCTGCATTACGGGTTCATCGTCGCTCTTTTCGGTGTGCTCGGCTTCGTCATGGGCTATCTCGTGCCGTCGACCGCGGAAGCCTACATCGAGGCCAACAAGCTGATCCGGAAGTCGTCGGCGCTCGATGGCAGTCGGCTCGAATGGGCGGCGCCGGCGTCTCAGCCGAGCACGCAGCTCAGGTCTTGATCTCACGCCGGGCTCGCAAAGCCCGTGCGCCATATGAGGACGCGACGAAGCAGGTCGTCTGGACAGGGGCGAAGTCATGGCTGAACTGGAAGTGGCGAACGGGATCGTGGTTCGTAGTCCCGACGATGTCGAAATCAGGATCGTTCAGGACGGCCCTGTCCGCCGCGGATTTCGCCGGGGCACTGCCAGCCAGATCGGTGGCGCCGATCAGCTGAGGGGAGCGTTGTCGGCGTCCGACTTCACCATCGCGGCCGAAGTCGAGATGGTGCCGACGCGTCCGGGAACGCGTGCGCTGCGACGGGACGCAACGACGCCGACGCAGATCGAGGTCGAGGTTGGCCCGTCTGAACGGGCGCTGGTCCTGATCGAGGGCGCAGGCGGCGTCTATGCCTGGACCTATCCGCTAGCGGCGGGCCAACCGTCGAGGCGGCGCGGGGGTGCACAGGTTCTGGTATTTCCGTTGACGGCCGGGACGAGGGGCTCGGCGCGCGGCGTCGCCCCCGCAGGCGGCAAGCGCGGTCCCGTTCTCGACTGGGTGTCCGACAAGCTGATCGATCCGGTCCGTGCCTATGTGCTGAAGTTCGCCGCCAGAACGGCGATCGATGTGGCGACCGACTACATCGAGGGGGACCGGGAAGAGGGCATCGTGGTGATGGCCGGGCTCGATCCGGCGGCATGGACACCGGCGCGATCGGCGCGGCCTCGACTGCCGCAGGACCGTCCGCTGAAGATCCTGCTCATGGTGCATGGCACGTTCTCGTCGACGGCGAGCGGCTTCGCACAGCTTGCCGGCTCCGACAGCGGGAAGGCGTTTCTGTCGAAGGCCAGCGCGCATTACGACGCCGTGCTCGGCTTCGATCACAAGACCCTGACGGTCGCACCGGCAGAGAATGCGGCCGCTCTTGTTGCCGCGCTGCAGGCGCTCGGAATCTCCAAAAATTCCTCGATCGATGCCGTCATCCACAGTCGCGGCGGACTGGTCTATCGCGTGGTCGAAAATCTGCTTGCGGACAAGCGGCCGGACATCCGGCTCGGCAAGGCGATCTTTGTCGGCTGCACCAATGCCGGAACGCATCTGGCCGAGCCCGAGAACTGGGCGGCGATGATCGACCTCTACACCAACGGGATCATGGCCGGCGTCCGTGCCGTTTCATTCCTCGCAGGAGGCGCTGCGCTGAGCCCCGTCGTGTCGCAGGGGATCAAGACCGTCGGCCGTTTCGTCCAGGCGTTTTCCGAAGTCGCCATCGACGAGGGCCGGGTGCCCGGACTTGCCGCGATGCGCCCAACGAGCGATCTGGTCAAGGCGTTGAACGGCGCGGCCGGTCCTCTCGACAGGCTCGCAGCCTATCATGCGATCACGTCGAATTTCGTCGCGCAGATCGCACCCGACAAGGGCGTGACCAAGGAGTTCGCCGAGTTCATTGCCGATCGCGTGACAAATCGCCTGTTCCAGCTTGATAATGACCTGGTGGTGGATACGGCGTCGATGACGTCGTTCGGGACCCGTGGCCCACGCCTTGCGAAGGACGCGACGTTCGCTTTCGGCGATACGGACGACGTGTTTCACACCACGTATTTTGCGACGGATATCGTGCCCTCGAAATTGAGCGAGTGGCTGGGTCTTGGTGCGGCTCGTCCCGATCGGGCCCCGGTACAAATCGACCTGCAGCAGCCGCCGCCGCGGCGATCGAGGCGGGGAGTGGCGTCCATTGCCGAAAGCCCGCTTGAATCAAACTTGGCTGCACGCGAATGGGAAAGCCCCGGATCCGGCCCCGTGTCGGACACTCTCACATTGCGACGGACGCGATCGCGCTCGGCTCCTTCGGCGAGGCCGGCCGAGGCAACAGTGGCGCCCGCCGCAGCTGACACGCCGCCATCGGGATCGACGTCGCCCGGTTCGCGAACTGCGGCCTGCTATTTCGCGGCGGAGATCGAGTCTCATCCGCCGCCGAAGAAGCCGGTCCCGCTGTTCGTCACGGTCTCCCGACAGAAGATCGAGGCCGCGGAGAGCCCGGCCTCGGCCGCCCTGGATGCGCCGGTCAATGTCGATACGGCCCGCGCGATCGTCGTCGAGGTCATCGCGCGCAAGAATTGCCGGGTTATCGGAGACACCAGCGCCGAGATCGAGCTACCACGGGATCAGCGGGCGGAGTCGCTCCGCTTCGTCGTGGAGGGGACCGCGGAAGGCGCGGCCGACATCCTGGTCGAAGCACGGCAGGGGCCGCGCATTCTCGCGTCATTTGCCCTGGTCCCCGTGTTCGTCGACGCCGACAGCAAGATCTTGCGCCGGAGCCAGGTCGGATTGGCCATGGCGGCACATCCGGACGAGCCGGCGGTGCTGCGGATCTACGAGATCGTGGAAAGCGGCAAGGTGACGCTGCGTTTCGATCTTGCCTGCGTCGATCCGAACATCGCGGTTTCGGAATCGCGCACGCTTCCGGGCGGCTTCTCGCGCGATGTCTATGTTGCGGAGATCTTCAAGGGCATCGAGAGCGCGTGGCTCGCAACGAACCGCCTGTATGACCAGTTCCTGTCGCGCCTGCAGGCCAACGGAATCGTCATGGCAAACGAGTTGTTGCCGGACAGGGTCCGCGAGGCGTTGTGGACCCACCGCGACGCGATCCGCGCGATCCAGGTCATCTCCGAGGAGCCGTTCGTTCCCTGGGAGCTGCTCTACATCAACGATCGGAAGTCCGGACCGGACGGGAAGGGCTTCCTCGCGGAATGGGGGCTGGTGCGCTGGCTGCACAGCACGCCGTGGCCCGGTCCGCAACTCGCCATGCGCAATGATCGCGTCAATTACGTGATCCCGGCCTATGTCGATCCCGGCCTGCGGCTCGAAGGCGCCGATGCCGAACGCCAGATGCTGGCCAAGCTGTTCGGCAGCCCCCGCGAGGTGACGGCCGAGAGCATCGCCGTGACCAGCTTCCTGCAGAAGGATGCGAAGGACTGCGACGTCCTGCACTTTGCCTGCCATGGCGAGGCGGCACAGCGGGCGGTGATGACGGCCGACCTGTTGATGACGGGCACCAAGGTCGACGGCAATTTTGCCCAGGACTCGCTCTCGGCGGATCAGGTCAAGGCGTATGCCCGCTTCGCCGAGAGCGGGCCGAATCCGATGGTCTTCATCAACGCCTGTCAGACCGGGCGCGCCGGGCGCGGCATCGGCGGAGGTGTCGCCGGTTTCGTCGATGCGTTCCTGCGGCCTTATTCCGAACGCGGCGCGGGCGCGCTGGTCGGCGCGCTCTGGTCGGTCGACGACAAGCTGGCCTACAGCTTTGCCGAGGCGTTCTATCGTTCGCTCAAGCAGGGGGAGACGCTGGTCGATGCCGTCCGCGCCGCGCGCGAGGCCGCCAAGAACCGGAAGGAACTGACCTGGCTGGCCTATTCCGTGTATGGCAATCCGTTCGCACGCGCCTCGGATGCCTCCTAGGTAGAGGGATCTATCCGTCGCCTCCGCTTACATGAAGCTGACAGGACCTTCGAGGCCGGCCTGCCCGGTGCTTTTTCGCTGGCCGAAACCGGACGAATGGGGGAAGAGAGCCTAGATGCGGCGCGAGCCGCGCTGGGATACCGGGACATCCGGCGGGAAATGCGATGCGCCTTCTGATCGTCGAGGACAATGCCGAGCTGTCGCGGCTCGTGGCCGCCGGGCTGTCGGCGGCCGGTTATGAGAGCGACATCGTGGCCAGCGCGGCCGAGGCGCGCGAGGCGGTCAGCAGCGTCAGCTATGCCGCGATGATCCTCGATCTCGGCCTTCCCGACGGCGACGGCCTGTCGGTGCTGCGCGAGCTGCGTCGGCAGATGGAACCGCTGCCGGTGCTGGTGCTGACGGCGCGCGGCGGCCTGCAGGACCGCGTCAACGGCCTGCGCAGCGGCGCCGACGACTATCTCGCAAAGCCGTTCGCGATGGAGGAACTGGTGGCGCGGCTGGAGGCGATCCTGCGCCGGCCGGGCCAGCTGCTCGGCCGCTCGCTGCATCTGGCCAACCTCGTCTACGACACCGAAAGCCGCCAGATCTTCGTCGACGACCAGCCGCGGATCATCTCCGCGCGCGAGACCTCCGTGCTCGAGATCCTGCTGCGCCGGCAGGGGCGGGTGGTGCCGAAGAAGAACGTCGAGGACCACATCTTCGGCCTCGAAGGCGAGGTCGCCTCCAACGCGGTCGAGGTCTACGTCTCGCGGCTGCGCAAGCAGCTCACTGAACACGGCGCCAAGGTCGTGATCCACACCATTCGCGGCGTCGGCTACCTGATGGCCGAGGAGAAATAGCGTGCCATCCGTCCGGTCATTCGCCAGGCCGACGTTCAAATCGCTGATCTCGCGCATCGTGTTCCTGCACATCGTCGCGGTCGCGGTGGTCGCGATCTTCCTGCCGCTGGTGCTGTTCTGGCTCCTCAACTCGGAGGTCGACCAGCTCCATCGCGACGCCATGCGCGCCCAGGCCGAGGTGCTCGCCGAGCGCATCGTCCCGCAGGCGGACGGCACCCTGACGTTCATTCTGCCGGACAGCCTGCGAGGCCTCTATTCGGAAGCCTACGGCCGCTATCTCTACGACATCCGCGATGAGGACGGCCGTGTGCTGTTCTCATCCCGCCGCAAGGCGGGCGCCGCGACACCGGCGCCGCCGCTGTCCGAAACGATTTCCGGCGCCGGCGTGACGCGCGTCATCGAGGGCAAGACGGTGCGTATCCGCGTCGCCGAGGACCTCTCGCATCGCGACGTCATCATCGACGACATCATCTCGAACTTCTTCCGGCGGGTGGGATGGATCACCATCCCCATCCTGCTGGTCCTGCTCGCCACCGACATCATCATCTTCCGCCGCGCGATCGCGCCGCTATGGAAGGCCTCGAAGGAAGCCAGCAATATCGGCCCGGCGCGCACCGACATCCGCCTGCCGACGGAGCAGATCCCGCGCGAGATCATGCCGCTCGTCACCGCCGTGAACCAGGCGCTGGACCGTCTCGAGGACGGCTTTCGGGTGCAGCGCCAGTTCACGGCGGATGCCGCGCACCAATTGCGCACGCCGCTTGCGATCCTGCGCACGCGGATCGAGACGCTGCATGACGGTGCGGCAAGAGAGGCGCTGCATGCCGACATCGAGAGCATGAGCCGCATCGTCGCCCAGCTCCTGGAGATCGCCGAGCTCGACACGCTGGTGCTCGATCCCGGCGAGACCGCCGATTTGCGCGCCGTCTGCACCGAGGTGGTCGGCTCGATCGCGCCGTTCGCGCTCGCCCAGCACAAGGACATCGCGCTGAAGGGCACCGATGCGCCGGTGCTGATCCATGGCAATGCCGAAATGCTCCAGCGCGCGATCTTCAACCTCGCCGAAAATGCCATCAAGTTCACCGCGAAGGATACATCGGTCGACGTCGAGGTCGGCGAGGACGGCTCCGTGCGCGTGCGCGATTGCGGCCCGGGCATTGCGGAGGCCGAGCGCGACCTGATCTTCCAGCGCTTCTGGCGCGCCGACCGCCAGCGCAGCGACGGCGCCGGCCTCGGGCTCTCGATCGTGCGTGGCGTTGCGGACGATCACGCCGCGACAGTGGCGGTGGCGAACCTTCCCGGCGGCGGCGCGGAGTTCACGCTGCGGTTCAGGCTGGCGGAGGCAGGCGGCGTTGAGCCGGACGCGGCGCGGCACTGACGCTGCACGCTCTTCCGTGCGGGAGAGGATGGCTCGCCGGCACTACTTCACCTTGCCGCTGGACAGATCCATGATCATGCGCGTGGTCAGGTAAAGACGCGGCACGATGGTGTCGAGCTTCACATATTCGGCATCGTTGGAATGCGCGCCGAAGCCCGAGAGGCCCATGCCTTCGATCACCGCGCCCTTGGTCTTGAGCGCGGCAAAGGCGGCGTCGGTGCCGCCGCCGGTCGCCTTCTCGTCGACCTTGAGAGGCATTCCGAGCTCGCCATAGATCGTCTTGCCGTAGGCCCCCACGCGGCGGGAGGCGTCGTTGGCCTCGAGCGGCGGACGGCGCACCTCGAATTTCAGTTCGACCCTGGAATCGGGCAGCAGGCGGTTCTTGATCTTGTCCTGCAGCGCTTTTTCCAGCTCGTCGAAATCCGAGACCTTGAGCGCGCGCGCATCGGCCTGGGCCGTGGCTTCGGCCGGGATCACGTTGCGGTTGGTGCCGGCCTTGGAGACGGTCCAGTTCAGCTTCAGGCCTTGCTCGGGCTTGGACAGGTCCTTCATCTGAAGCACCTGGTGCGAGAGCTCGTAGAGTGCGTTGATGCCGCCCTCGGGCCTTGCGCCGGCATGCGACGACTTGCCGATCACCGAGAGATAGGCCGAGCCGATGCCGCTGGTGGCGAGCCGCAGCGTGCCGTCGGTGCCGCCGCCTTCGAACGAGAATACCACGTCCTGATCCGAGGCGAATTTTGTGATGGTGCTGCGCCAGCCGGGCGAGGAGATCTCCTCGTCGCCATTGGTGAGCACCGTCAGCGTACCGTATTCCCTGAAGTTGAGTTTCTGCAGCATCGCGACGGTGTGGAGAATGAGCGCGACGCCCTGCTTGTCGTCGGCGATGCCGAGGCCGTAGGCCTTGTCACCGTCGATGCGGAACGGCTGGTCTTTCAGCATGCCCTTCAGGTACACCGTGTCCATATGGGCGATCAGCATGATCTTCTTAGCTCCGGTGCCCTTGAACACGGCGTGCACGGCCGGACCGATCTTCTCGGGCGTGTCGTCGAGGCGATAGATGTCGGTGGGCTGCAGGATCTCCACTGTGCCGCCGAGCTGCCTGAGCTGGTCGGCCACCAGCCCGGCGATCTGGTTCAGGCCGTCGATGTCCTTGCTGCCGGATTCGATGCTGACGAGATCGCGCAGCGTGTCGAGCAACGGCTGCTGCTCCTTCTGTGCCAGCGCGTGGACGTCGGCCACCGGCTCGGCGTGCGTGACGGAGGCGGCACATGCCAGCCACAGCGAGGCGATCAACGGAGCGACGAGCGAGGGAACAGGGTGCGATCGGGGCATGCGCGGCGGTCCATCGGTTGGAGGATGGGCCGATATGCCTGCGTTTGTCGCGATTGTCACGCGTGTCGGACTTCACCCTCCCCTGGAGGGGGAGGGTCGGCGACCATTGAGCGCAGCGAAATGGGCGACGGGGTGGGGTGATCTCTCCACACGAACACTGCCCGCGGGAGAGATCACCCCACCCCGCTCGCGCTACGCGCGATCGACCCTCCCCCTCCAGGGGAGGGTAAGAGGGTGGGTGTGCGCGCCGCTACTTCTGCGGCGGGCCGAAATCCAGCGGCGGCAGCTCGATCTGCGGGACCTCGATCTTGACCTTGTCGAGATCGACGTTGAGCGGCTTGTCGAGCAGGACCGTCACCACGGACGGGAAGATGATCACCAGCAGCACCATGATCATCTGCAGGCCGATCCAAGGCATCGCGCCCCAATAGATGTCGGAGCTCTTCACTTCCTTGGGCGCGACGCCGCGCAGGTAGAACAGCGCGAAGCCGAACGGCGGATGCAGGAACGAGGTCTGCATATTCACGCACAGCATCACGCCGAACCAGATCAGCGCCGCGTCCGGTCCCACCACGGGGGCGAGGATCTTCTGCGCGATCGGCGCGATCATCGGCAGGATGATGAAGGCGATCTCGAAGAAGTCGAGGAAGAACGCCAGGAAGAAGATGAAGAGGTTGATGAAGATCAGGAAGCCCCAGACGCCGCCGGGCAGCGAGGTCAGGAGATGCTCGAGCCAGACGCCGCCGGAGACGCCGAGGAACACCACCGAGAAGCAGGTCGAGCCGATCAGGATGAAGGTGACCATGCAGGTGAGGCGCATGGTGGACTCGTAGCCCTGCTTGATCAGGTCGCGCAGGTCGGGGATGCGCGCAGCCTGGAAGCAGATCCACGCCACTGCCAGATAGGTCACCGCGAAGGCGAGCTTGAAGATCAAATTCTCGCTGTACAGCATCGCGATGATGGTGCCGACGCCGGCGGCGACCACGCCCGCGATCAGCACCTTGCGATCGTTCCTGGTGAAGTCCTTGTGGTGGATCGCGGCGAGCACGATGGCGCCGACCGCGCCCATTGCGCCGGCTTCCGTCGGCGTCGCAAGGCCCATCATCATGGTGCCGAGCACGACGAAGATCAGCACGGCCGAGGGGATGATGCCCATCAGGCACTTCTTCCACAGCGCCCAGCCGGTCAGCGTGCGGGCCTCGATCGGCACCGCCGGCACGTGGCCCGGCTTGATCAGGCCGAGGATGAAGGTGTAGCCGGCGAACAGCATGATCTGGAACACCGAGGGGCCCCAGGCGCCGAGATACATGTCGCCGACCGACTTGCCGAGCTGGTCGGCGAGCACGATCAGCACCAGCGAGGGCGGTACCAGCTGCGTGATGGTGCCGGAGGCAGCGAGCACGCCGGTGATGTAGCGCATGTTGTAGCCGTAGCGGATCATCACCGGCATCGAGATCAGCGCCATGGCGATCACCTGCGCCGCCACCGTGCCGGTGATGGCGCCGAGGATGAAGCCGACGATGATCACGGAATAGCCGAGGCCGCCGCGGACCGGGCCGAACAGCTGGCCCATCGAATCCAGCATGTCTTCGGCGAGCCCGCATCGCTCCAATATCGCGCCCATGAAGGTGAAGAACGGGATCGCGAGCAGCAGCTCGTTGGAGAGCACGCTGCCGAACACGCGGCCGGGAATCGCCTGGAGGAAGTTGAGGTCGAAGAAGCCGAGATGGATGGCGAGGAAGCCGAAGGACAGGCCGACCGCGGCAAGCGTGAACGCAACCGGGAAGCCGATCAGCATCGCCAGAACCAGGCCGCCGAACATCAGCGGCGGCATCATTTCCAGCGTAATCATTGGGTCGGCCTCTCGTACTTGGCGTCGATCGTCACATAGCCCTGGAGAGCCGCGATACGCTTGATGACTTCGGAAACACCCTGGAGCGCCAGCAGGACGAAGCCGGCGGGAATGACGAACTTGATCGGCCAGCGGATCAGGCCGCCGGCATTGCCGGACATCTCGCCGACCTCATAGGCCTGCATGAAGAACGGCCAGGACAGATAGGCGAGCAGGAGGCAGGCGGGAATGAGGAAGAACAGCGTGCCGATCAGGTCGAGCAGGAGCTGGCCGCGCTCGGACAGCAGCAGATAGAAGATCTCGACTCGGACGTGCTCATTGCGCTTGAAGGTGTAAGAGGCGCCGAACATCACCAGGATCGCGAACATGTACCATTGCATCTCCAGCCAGCCGTTGGAGGAGTAGCTGAAGGCGTAGCGGATCATGGCGTTGGCCGCACTGACCAGGCAGGACAGAAGCACCAGGAGGTTACAGACGTAGCCGATCTTCTCATTGAGAAGGTCGATGGCGTTGCTCACCGCCAGCAATGGACGCATCTTACTTTTTCTCCGTCACAGTCTAACTTCATGGCAACAGCATCAGCACGCACGCGAAATGTAGGCGACCGCAGGACCGGATTTCCCCACGCAGAGCGCTGTCAATCCCATTCCTCGTGCGTTTCGGTTTTGACCGCGATGGACCGGTGGCGGGAGCGCGGGGTCAGTCGCTATTGCTTGGGCTGACCGAAATCGAGCGGCGGCAGCTCGACCTGCGGCACCTCGATCTTGATGGTGCTTGGATCGATGTTCGGCAGGGTGCCCTTATAGTGCATGACCATCGACGGGAATGCGATCACCAGGCCGACCATGATGAGCTGGATGACGACGAACGGCACTGCGCCCCAATAGATCTGACCCGTAGTGACAGGATCCATCCTCTTGCCGGTGACGCGATCGGTGTATCGCTCCTTGGGAGCGACCGACCGGAGATAAAACAACGCGAAGCCGAACGGCGGATGCATGAACGAGGTTTGCATGTTGACCCCGAGAATGACGCCGAACCAGATCAGGTCGATGCCGAGGTGCTCGGCGGCAGGTCCGAGCAGCGGGATCACGATGAAGGCCAGCTCGAAGAAATCGAGGAAGAATGCCAGTACGAACACGAGCGCGTTGACGAAGACCAGGAAGCCGACCTGGCCGCCGGGGAGGGAGGTGAGCAGGTGCTCGACCCAGACGTGCCCGTTAACGCCGTAAAAAGTGAGCGAAAAGATGCGGGCGCCGACCAGGATGAAGACGACGAAAGCCGACAGCTTGGCGGTCGATTCCGTGGCTTGCCGGACCAAGTCCCAGCTGAGCCGCCGCTTGATGGCACCGAGGATGAGAGCGCCGGCGGCACCCATCGCGCCGCCTTCGGTCGGGGTCGCGATGCCGATGAAGATGGTGCCCAGCACCAGGAAGATCAGGAACAGCGGCGGCACCATCACGAACGTGGTCTGCTGCGCCATTTTCGAGAGGAAACGGAAGCCGGTCAGCTTGTCGACGACCCAGTTCAGTACCGCGACGGCGAAGGCGAAGATGATGCCGCAAAACATGCTGAGTACGACGTAATCGGCTCCGTGAACGCTCGAATCGCGCATCACGAACCATCCGAACACGCAGCTCGCAAGGAACAGAACACCGAGCGACACGAGGCCACGGCGGCCATCGTCTTCGCGGAAGGCGATGGCTTCCTTCGGTAGGCCCGGCGTGGCCTTCGGGAAGATCATGCTGACGAGGAAAGCGTAGCCGGCATAGAGGCCGGCGAGCACCAGGCCCGGAATGAAGGCGCCTTCGTACATGTCGCCGACGGACTTGCCGAGCTGGTCGGCCATCACGATCAGCACGAGCGATGGCGGAATGATCTGGGCCAGCGTGCCGGAGGCGGCGATCACGCCGGCCGCCACGCGGCGGTCATAACCATAGCGCAGCATGATCGGCAGCGAGATCAAACCCATCGAGATTACGGAGGCGGCGACCACGCCGGTCGTCGCGGCGAGCAGTGCGCCGACGAAGATCACGGCATAGGCGAGGCCGCCACGGATGGTGCCGAACAGCTGGCCGATGGTATCGAGCAGGTCCTCGGCCATGCCCGACCGCTCCAGCACCAATCCCATGAAGGTGAAGAAGGGGATCGCGAGCAGCGTGTCGTTGTTCATCACGCCATAGACGCGCTCCGGGAGGGCCTGGAGGAAGTCGGGGTGGAACTGGCCGAGCTCGATGCCGATCACGGCGTAGAACAGGCCGACGGCGCCGAGCGAAAATGCCGCAGGGTAGCCAAGCAGCAGCATGACCACCAGCGACACGAACATGATGGGCGCCATATTGGCGATGATGAATGCGGTCATGAATTTCCCCTACACCGTCGCCAACGGCTACTTCTTCTCGATCGCTTCGACGAGATGCTCGACTTCGGCCTCCAGCGCCGACACCTGGGATTCATGGGGGTCAGGTATCAATCCGCGCATCACCGCAATCCGCTTGATCAGCTCGGAGATGCCTTGCACGAGCAGGAAAGCGAACCCGATCATGATCAGGGATTTGGCGGGCCATTGCGGCAGGCCGCCGGCGTTGCCGGATTGCTCGTTGATGTGGAAGGAGCGCTGGAAGAACGGCACTCCCGTAATGATCATGACGATGCAAATCGGAATGAGGAAGAACACGTGGCCGACCACGTCGATCACGTTGCGCGCTTTCTTCGGCAGCGTGTTGTTCACGATGTCGATGCGGATGTGCTCATTGTCGAGCAGCGTCCAGGGCGCGCAGAGCAGGAAGACGATGCTGAACAGCACCCATTGCAGCTCGAGCCACGAATTGGACGATGTGTCGAACGTCTTGCGGACGATCGCATTGACCGCCGAGATGACGACGGCGACGACGATCAGCCACGCAATGCGTTTGCCCGTCCAGCGCGTGAACGCGTCGATCCTGCTGCTCAGCCTAAGGAGCGCTTGCAACGATAGGTCCTCCCCCGATTGTGCCCCGGCCGTCTTGACTGCGCCGAGCGGGCGCGTGGCTTGTCTCGCCGCGCAGGCATGAGGCAGCCGCACCAAATCAGCGGGCGTGCCGCCAGTCAATCGGAAGTTTGTTGATAGTTAAGGGGAATAAGGCCGCCAGCCCGCCTAAACCTAGCCGCCGGTGACGCTCATGTGCCTGGAGACGCTGGGGCGATCGTGGCGGCGGTCGATGATGAAATCGTGGCCCTTGGGCTTGAGCCCGATGGCGCGGTCGATCGCATCCGCCAGCAGTTCATCGTCATCAGATGCGCGCAGAGGCTTGCGCAAGTCCGAGGCGTCCTCGTGGCCGAGGCAGGTGTGCAACGTTCCCGTGCAGGTGATGCGCACCCGGTTGCAGGATTCACAGAAATTGTGGGTCATCGGCGTGATGAAGCCGAGCTTGCCGCCGGTCTCGGCGACGCTGACATAGCGCGCCGGCCCGCCGGTGCTCTCAGCGAGATCCGTCATGGTGAACTGCTGGGCGAGCCGCGCGCGCACCAGCGACAGCGGCAGATACTGGTCGAGACGGCCCGCGCCGATCTCGCCCATCGGCATCACCTCGATCAGCGTCAGGCCCATGCCCTTGCCGTGGGCCCAGCGCATCAGCGAAGGCAGCTCGTCCTCGTTGAGGTTCTTCAGTGCGACCGCGTTGATCTTCACGGCTAGCCCTGCGGCCCGCGCGGCCTCGATGCCTTCCAAGACCTTGTCGATTTCGCCCCAGCGGGTGATCTCGCGAAACTTTTGCGGATCGAGCGTGTCGAGCGAGACGTTGATGCGGCGGACGCCGCAATCGGCGAGCTCCCTTGCATGCTTTGCCAGCTGCGTGCCGTTGGTGGTCAGCGTCAGCTCGTTCAGGGCGCCGCTCCTCAGATGCCGCGACAGCGAGCGGACCAGCGTCATCACGTTGCGGCGGACCAGCGGCTCGCCGCCGGTGAGGCGCAGCTTCTTGACGCCCTTGGCGATGAAGGCCGTGCAGAGCCGGTCGAGTTCCTCCAGCGTCAGCAGGTCCGCCTTGGGCAGGAACGTCATGTCTTCCGACATGCAGTAGAAGCAGCGCAGGTCGCAGCGGTCGGTGACGGAAACGCGCAAGTAGGTGATGGTCCGCCCGAACGGATCGGTCATGGCGCTCGACAGCGCTGCGCGGGGATTCGCAGAAGATCCGTTCATACCAAATGCCTTGTCACTTACGGCGACGGGCGCACCTTTGCTTCAGCGGTGCTCTGGAAGCAATCTAAGCATCGGACGCGGCTAGGACAATCGGGTGGTATACGTGATCAGCGCTTGCCCGCGGTCGGATCGGGGAACGGCGAGCCTGCTGCGGGTGCAGCATCGGCCGGCGCCGCGGCGGGCGCGGCCGGCTTCGGCTTCTTCGGCCGGTGCGGCTTGCGGACGGGTTTCGGCGGCGCCGCCGGCTGGAGTTCCGCAAATACCGGATTCGGGTCGGTGGTGACCGAGGCGGGCGTGGTGAAATCGCCGGGATTCTTGATCACGTTCACCGGCACGCTCGCGGGGTGGTACTTGGGCAGAGCGTAGGCGACCGTGAACGGCGCCTCTGGCGCGGGCACCGAGACCGAGCAGGGGGTTTTGCAGCCCTGACCGAGCGAGGTCGAGGCGTCAGCGCCGGGGGGATTGGATTCGAGCCGAACCTGAACGGTCGGCGGGGCCGATTTGAACATGTCCCAGGACATCGAGGAGCAGCCCCCGAGGCTCGCTCCCACTAACGCAACCGCAATCACACGACGCATGAACCACCCACTTTGACTGCGACGAACCGCCACATCCCGGGCGGACCTTAGGGACGTCGCTAAGGGCAGGCAACCGGCGCGCCGCGCATAGTTAATAGTTGGTTAACGCGGAGTATCTTCTGCTTTTTTCTGGAATTTCAGCGACTTGCCGAACGCTAGGCCAACATCAGGCTGCTCGCGGCCGCCGGCAGGTCGCGCATGTGATGGATCAGCCGGTCCGGCTTCAGTTCGGCGATCGGCACGTCCGTGTAGCCGAAGCTGACCCCGATCACGGGAACCCCGGCCCGCCGGGCGACCCCGACGTCGGTTCCGGCGTCGCCGACCATGATGCTGGCCTTCACATCCCCGCCGGCCCGGGCCACCGTTTCCCGGAAAATGGTCGGATCCGGCTTCTGGACGCCAAAGGTATCGGCGCCGCAGATCGCCGCGAAGCGGCGGCTCAGGTCGAGCTGGTCCAGCAGCCGCTTGGACAGCCATTCCAGCTTGTTGGTGCAGACCGCGAGGCGATGGCCTTGCGCTGCAAAATGATCGAGTGCCGCCTCGAGCCCCTCGAAGGGACGGGATTCGACCGCAATATGCTCGGCGTAATAGGCGATGAAATCCGCCGTCATCCGGTCCATGTCCTTTGGGGTGACGGTGCGGCCCTCGGCCTCCAGTCCCCGCTCGATCAGCTTGCGGGCGCCGGCGCCGATCATGTTGCGGGCCGAGGCCATCGGGACCGGCGGCAGGCCTTCGCGATCGAGCACGTAGTTCAGCGCGGTGATCAGGTCGGGCGCCGTATCCACAAGCGTGCCGTCGAGATCGAAGACGAGGGTGTAGAGGGAGGTCGTGGAGGGGGAGGTCATGGGCCAAGCGCTATCGGTCCGGCCGTGCCGGCGCAAGGGGCGGGGCCATAAGATCAGCTTATAGGCCTGTTCCCGCGAGGAAAACGAGGCTACATAGGCCGCCGCAGCGGCTATACCGGCGGCACTCTCAAGCCAGAGGCGGGCGCAAAATTGAACATGGACCAGTTGAAGCGGCAGGCGGCGGCGCGTGCGCTGGAGGAGGTGCGTGACGGCATGCAACTCGGGCTCGGCACCGGCTCGACCGCCAAGCATTTCGTCGAGCTGCTCGGCGAGCGGGTGGCCGCCGGGCTCAAAGTGATCGGCGTGCCGACCTCCGAGGCCACGCGCGCCGACGCGGAGCGTTGCGGCGTGAAGCTGACCACGCTGGATGAGATCGACCATCTCGACATCACCGTCGACGGCGCGGACGAGATCGATCCCGAGCTCAATCTGATCAAGGGCGGTGGCGGTGCGCTGCTGCGCGAGAAGATCGTGGCGGCCGCCTCGGATCGCATGATCGTAATTGCCGACGACAGCAAATGGGTGCCGACGCTCGGCAAGTTTCCGCTGCCGGTCGAGGTCATCCCGTTCGGGCTTGGCGCGACGCGCCGCGCGATCGAGAAGGCATTTGCCGACTGCGGCGTTTCCGGGCAAATGGCGGTCCGCAAGGCCAAAGACGGCCACGTTTTCGTCACCGATGGCGGCCACTGGATCGTCGATGCCCAGCTCGGACGTATTGCGGATCCCGCCAGCCTCGCCAAGGCGTTGAGCGCGATCCCCGGCGTGGTCGAACATGGATTGTTCATCGGCTTGGCCAGCTCGGCCGTTCTGGCGGGCGGCGAGGGAATCCGCGTGATTGAACGGCGAAAGCCCTAAGGAGACTAGGAATGAAGAGCGTTTTGAAATTCTTGCCGGCCGCGACCCTTGCTGCTGGCCTGGCCGTCTCGGCGGTCCCGGCGATGGCGCAGCAGGCGACGCCGGCCCAGCCCAAGGCGGCCGCCGCGCCGGCCCAGCCGAAGGCCTCGCCGGCGGCGATTGCCGCGGCCAGGGAGATCCTGCAGATCAAGAACGCCACGGCGATGTATCAAGGCGCCGTGCCCGGCCTCGTCGAGAAGACCAAGATCGCGCTGACGCAGCAGAACCTCAACTACCAGAAGGACCTCAATGAGGTCGCGCCGATCGTAGCCCAGCAGCTCGCCGGCCGCCAGAATGAGATCGGTGAAGGCATGGCGCAGATCTATGCCAGCGAGTTTACCGAGCAGGAGCTGAAGGACCTCGTCACCTTCTACAGGTCGCCGCTGGGCAAGAAGCTGATCGACGCCGAGCCGCGCGCCATCGGCCTCAGCATGGCCTTCATGAACTCCTGGGCCCAGAATTTCTCCGAGACCGTGATGGGTGCCTTCCGCGCCGAGATGCGCAAGCGTGGCAAGGAAATCTGACAGTACCTATCTGACAGAGGATTACCTGATCGGGTCTCCCTGAAAGAGGTCGGAGTGGACAATGGCTGAATTCGACGTCGACCTCTTCGTCATCGGTGGCGGCTCGGGCGGCGTGAGGGCCGCCCGCATCGCGGCCGGTCACGGCGCCCGCGTGATGATCGCGGAAGAGTACCGCATGGGCGGCACCTGCGTGATCCGCGGCTGCGTGCCCAAGAAGCTGTTCGTGATCGGCTCGCATGTCCGCCACGAGATCGAGGACGCCGCCGGTTTCGGCTGGACCATCCCGTCCATGAGCTTCGACTGGGCGACGCTGATCGCCAACAAGGACAAGGAGATCGCGCGGCTGGAGGCGGCCTACACGACGAATGTCGAGAAGGCGGGCGCGCAGATCGTCAAGAGCCGTGCGGTGATCGAGGACAAGCACACCGTCCGCCTGCTCGAGAACGACAAGAAGATCAGGGCGAAGTACATCCTCATCGCCACCGGCGGCGCGCCCAACCACGGCGCGGCGATCCCCGGCATCGAGCACGTGATCTCGTCCAACGAGGCGTTTCACCTTGCGAGGCTGCCGAAGCGGATCGTGATCCAGGGCGGCGGCTACATCGCGCTGGAATTCGCGGGCATCTTCGCCGGCTTCGGCTCGGACGTCACCGTGATCTATCGCGGCGACAACATCTTGCGCGGTTTTGACGAGGACGTACGGGCTCACGTCCGCTCCGAGATGGAGAAGCAGGGCATCACCATCCTCACAGGCTGCACGGTGACCAAGGTCGACCGCCACGGCGAAGACTTCACCACCCATCTGTCGAACGGCTCGAGCATCGCCTCGGACCAGGTGATGTTCGCGATCGGCCGCCACCCCAACGTCGCCAATCTCGGCCTGGAAAACGCCGGCGTCGCCATCAATCCGAAGAATGGCGGCATCGCGGTCGATCATTTCTCGAAGAGCTCGGTCGACAGCATCTATGCGATCGGCGACGTCACCCACCGCTTCAACCTGACGCCGGTCGCGATCCGCGAGGGCCATGCCTTCGCCGACACCGTGTTTGGCAAGCGCGAGGTGCAGGTGGATCACGCCAACATTCCGACGGCCGTGTTCTCGCAGCCGGAGGTCGGCACCGTCGGTCTGACGGAAACCGAGGCGCGCGCGCAGTTCAGCCATGTCGGCATCTACAAGACGACGTTCCGCCCCATCAAGGCGACGATGTCGGGCCGCGACACCCGCGTGCTGATGAAGCTCGTCGTGGACGGCTCGACCGACCGCGTGCTCGGCTGCCACATCGTCGGCGATTGCGCCGCCGAAGTCACCCAGGCGGTGGCGATCGCGGTGAAGATGAAGGCGACCAAGGCGGATTTCGACGCGACCATCGCGCTGCATCCGACCGCGGCCGAAGAGCTCGTCACCATGCGCACCCCGACTGCGCGCCATGTGCGTCAGGCGGCGGAGTAGGGGAGAGGCTGCCGGACGAGCCGGGCCTGCATGGTTCGAGACGCCCGCTTTGGCGGGCTCCTCACCATGAGGGTCTAAATCCTCGCTGCAGAACCCCGACCTCATCCTGAGGGCACGCCGCAGGCGGGCGTCTCGAAGGATGGCCGCAAGCGAGATGCCGGCCACGTTTTCCTTTTATGCGACGGTGTAGCCGGCCCTACCCGTACAGATATCCGACCGGCTTGCCTTCGGTGCGGAGGGGACGGACGTCCTTGTGCGTGATGATCTGACCGGCGAGGCCATCGATCTCGTCGCGCTGTGTCGGGGTCCAGCTGCGAAGCTCGTTCATGCCCTTGAGCAGGCCGAGGCGGAGAACTTGCGTGTTCTCGCCGACGCCGGTGAGGCTGATGGAATCCTTGCCCGCCGTCACCACGTCGCCGGCGGAGAGCTCGAAGGTCTCACCGGACTTCTTCTTGAACTCGGCCGTGCCGCGGATGACGCGGTAGATCACGACCTCGCCCTTGGCAAAACAGGTCGCGTCCGCTGCGGCAGACGTGCTCTTCGGCAAGAGTGCGTGGCCGCGCGGGTCGGTCGCGATGATGTGGCCGGTGACGAGATGCCCGCTCGGAATCTCGATGCCGATGTCGCGCACGTAAACCGGCATGGCCGATTTGACAGAACCATCGGTGAGCGGCTTGAACAGCGCGTCCAGCGCCAGGGGATCCTGAAGCCAGAAGCCGGCATTGGCCGGGCGGTCATGCAGCGGATGGCTCCAGGCCACGCGCGGCGTTTCGTCCTCATTGATCTGATCCGGGCCGACAATGGTCGGGTTCGGAAAGGTGGTGGGATCGGTGATGAAGGCTTCGAGGAATTTGCCGGAATAGCCCATCGAGATCGGATCGGGCACCACCGTCTGCGGCGTCTTCAGGTTCTCTTCGGTCGACAGGCCCGACCAGGTGTAGAACAGCTGGCGATGCACGATCGCGCTTTGCAGCATCACCGCGCCGGGGCCGACATTGTACCAGCGCCCGTCATAGTCGAAGGTGAAGGCGCCCGAGGTAACCAGAACGAGCTGAAAGCCGCCCGGCGGCAGATGCAGGTGGAAATCGGTGGGGCCGGTATCGGGGCGGTAGATCGGAAGGTTGGTCGCGACCTCGTGCAGCAGGAAGGTCTCGTTGTTGGCGTGGAAGCCCTCGTTGGCGCGGTTGTAGAGCGCCTGCGGTCGGTAGGTCGCCTCGAACTTCGCATTCTTGTCGCGATCGATCGCGACGAAGTCCTGATCGTTGAGACGAAGGGGTGAGCCATCCGGGCGGGTGAGGCCAGTAAATTTGAGATCGCCGGCAGCATGCACGTTCATGGCATTCTCCGATGTGAGGCCGTCATCCCGGAGCTGGGTGCGCGCAATCATGCTGCTCCTTGTCGCCGGAGGGCAGGGAAGCCGGCGTGGCGATGTCTTGCGAATTTTGGGCCAGTCGGCGTGCGGCGCAGCGCGCGGGCCCTCCGGCTTCACGCGGCGAGAGAAAAATCGAGGTTGCGCCTGAGGTTAGATAGCGCGGTTCACCAGCCTGCCGGGCCCTGTTCGCAAAGCCCGCAAGTCCGGTCGAGGACGCATTTGTCTAATTTGTCGGCATGTCCTGCAAAGGCCATGCAACCGTGCAGGCCGCGGGGGACAAGCGAATGGCGGCGACTCTGTCCCCGGCGCGGCTCATTCGAACGATTGACGGACGGTCCGCTCCGGCTTGCCGGACGGGCTGTCCGCCCACTTCGCCATGTCCACCGCGCGCGCGTCGATGCCTTCGCACCAGAGGCAGCTCAGCTGTGCACGGCCCTTGGCCGTCAGCATCGGGACAAGCGCATGGCCGCAGCCGGTGCAGGACGTGATGCTGTGCATGCGATTCTCCGCGGTCGTCGAATTCAAGGACGACCTTTTCGCTGCCGAAGCTTGCGCGGGCGCTATGAGGGCGTAGGTATCGGAGCGCTCGTTCCGGAGATCGTAGCGATCCATCGTGACATGGCTGCGATGTCGCCCATGCACCGTCATTGCGAGCGCAGCGAAGCAATCCAGAGTCTTTCCGCGGAGGGATTCTGGATTGCTTCGCTGCGCTCGCAATAACGGTGTTGAAACAGGTGTGCACGAAACCAACGCTCTCGTGCCCCGGATGCAGACGATGCCCCGTGGGGATCTCCCGTAGCCCGCATGAGCGAAGCGACATGCGGGGCCAGTGTCCCCGGATATCGCTTCGCTCATCCGGGCTACGAAGCTGCATGCGCAACTGCTTAACCAGACATGGCAACACGGAACCGATGCGGCGGCTGGTCGCAGTCATATCGCCTTGATTCCGACAGACCCATCTTTATTTCTGAGGCGAACAAGAATCCGGGCCCCTCTGGCGAGGACGCCGACAGATGTCGGCAAACCTCGCGATGTCGGATGACCTGTCCCGCGCGAATGCGATGGATCGGCCGATCGTCGGGCCTTCTCGAGTTCCTTCCGACCCGTCGTCCCCATCGCAGCTCCACGCGGCCATTTTCGCAAAACGAGGAGCAACGATGTCTGACGCCAAATTCTCCGATACGACCGAGATCGCCGAGCCATCCAGCCTGAACGAGCAGGCGGCGGTGGCACTGGTCATTGCCGGCGCGCTGGTCGCGGTGGCCGACCGGCGTGTCTCGCCGGTCGAGCGCGACGAGGTGATCCGCTTCATCAGGGATCGCGAACTGGCGCCGCATATCGGCGACGAACGGCTGCTTTCGATGTTCGACGAACTGGCGGAACGATTGGAGGAGCCGGACTTTGCCAATGTGGTGATCGACACGTTGCGGCCGGTTTCGAACATGCCGCTGTCATCGCATCTGATCGAGCTGTCGGAGCGCGTCGCGGCCGCGGACGAGGACGTGCATCCGCATGAGGTGCAGGCGATCAAGCTGCTGCGGCTGCTGACGCTGGTGCTGCCGCGCGCGAAGCAGGTCGGGCCCAGTGCGGCAAGCAGCATCGCAAGGGAGTAAGCATGAGCACGGCATCGGAAGAGCACACGGCCGGGATCGAGGGCGCCGCCGGCCAGGTGGCCGGCGGCGATCCGCGCCTCGACAAGCTCGTCCATCGCCTGCCGCCGCGCATGGGCGACACCGTCACCTATCTGCTCAAGCCCTCCAGCCGGTGGGTGCGGATTCCCTCGGGCGCGTTGCTCGTCGTGGGCGGCGTGCTCTCCTTCCTGCCGGTGCTTGGCGTCTGGATGCTGCCGCTTGGTCTTGCGCTGCTCGCCGAGGACGTGCCGACGCTGCGCTCCTCCCGTTCAAAGGTCTTCGACTGGATCGAGCGGCGCAAGCCGCATTGGCTCGATCCGTCCACACCGAAAAATGATCAATCATGACTGAATTCATCACCACAGATGCGCTGGCTGCGCTGCTTCAGGTCGTTATGATCGATCTCGTGCTTGCCGGCGACAACGCTGTCGTCATCGGCCTTGCCGCCGCCGGCCTTCCGGCCGCGCAGCGCCGGCGTGCCATCATCGTCGGCATTGCCGCTGCAACTGGCTTGCGTATCGTCTTTGCCGGCGTCGCGACCCAGCTGTTGCAGGTGATCGGCCTTCTGCTCGCCGGCGGCGTGCTGCTGCTCTGGGTGTGCTGGAAGATGTGGCGCGAACTGCGGGAACAGGCGCATTCGCGCGAGCTCGCCTTCAGCCATGGCGGCGGCGCCGGTGCTGCGCCGGTGCAGCGCAAGACCTTCGGCCAGGCCGCGGTGCAGATTGTCGCCGCCGACGTCTCGATGTCGCTGGACAACGTGCTCGCGGTCGCGGGCGCCGCGCGCGAGCATCCCTACATCCTGGCCTTCGGCCTTTTGTTGTCGGTCGCGATGATGGGCGTCGCCGCCGACCTGCTCGGCCGGGTGCTGCAGAAGCAGCGCTGGATCGCGTATGTCGGTCTCGCCATCATCGTTTACGTTGCCTTCGAGATGATCTATCGCGGCTCGCTCGAGCTTGCGCCCGTGATCGCGAGTCTCTAAGCGGACGCGTCCTGCCTGCACTCCGGAGTGATCAATGACGTCTGAACTCAATGCACCTTCGGCTGCGCCGTCGCCGCGGCCGGAAATCGGCCCGTTCGCGCAGCTGATCTTCGGCTCGCGCTGGTTACAGGTGCCGCTCTATGTCGGCCTGATCATCGCGCAGGGCGTCTACGTGATGCTGTTCCTGAAAGAGCTCTGGCACCTGGTCGTGCATTCCTTCGACGCCAGCGAGCAGCAGATCATGCTGGTCGTGCTCGGACTGATCGACGTCGTCATGATCTCGAACCTGCTGGTGATGGTGATCGTCGGCGGTTACGAGACGTTCGTCTCGCGGCTGAACCTGAACGGCCATCCCGACGAGCCGGAATGGCTGAGCCACGTCAATGCCAGCGTGCTCAAGATCAAGCTGGCGATGGCGATCATCGGCATCTCCTCGATCTCGCTGCTGCGGACCTTCATCGAGGCCGGCAATCTCGGCACCACGCGCAGCAATTTCACCGAGAGCGGCGTGATGTGGCAGGTCTTGATTCATCTGACCTTCATCATCTCCGCGATCGGCATCGCCTGGGTCGACCGCCTCAGCGACAACGGCCACCGCAAGGCAGCCGGGCACGGCTGAGCGCGGGCGCGCCTGACCAGACGTCACGGCGTCTGCGGATAGGCCGGGTTCTCGCGCCGCTCGCGTTCGCCCAGTTCGCGCACCAGCTCTTGAAGAAACGACTCGGTGTAGGCGGGCAGGGTGCGCTCGGCGCGGACATAGATGCCGAGATCGGACCAGACCGGGCTGCCGGCATTGTCGAGCGGCAGGAAGACGAGCTGGCTGTCGCGCGACAGCCGGCCGATGCCGAGCTGGGTCTGGAAGGCGACGCCGACGCCGCGTGCGGCGAGCTCGCGCATCAGGTCGATCGAGTTGGCCTGGATCGCCGGCTCCGGCGTCTCGGAGAGCTGCGCGATCAGCGGCTGCAGCAGATGATAGATCGACAGCTCTGGCAGCGCGTTGATGACGGGGAAGGCGAGGCATTGCTCCAGCGTCACCGTCTTGCGGCGCGCCAGCGGATGCTCGCGTGCGACCACGGCGCCGAGACGAAACCGCTTCAATGCGACCTGCCGCAGGTCCGGCGGATGGCGGAGCGCCATGGCAATGCCGATATCGGCTTCGCCGCGGCTTAAGGACTCCAGCACGTCCGACGATCCCTTCACCTCGGTGGTGAAGCTGACGCGGCGGGCCCGGCCGCGATGGGATGCGATCAGGTCCGGCAGGACGGATTCCGTCAGCGATTCGATGCAGGCGATGCTGACGGTGCCGTGCCAGGTGCCGGACAGGGAGGCGACGTCCGAGCGGAAGCGGTCGAGGTCCTGGAGCACGTTCATGACATGCCGGGCCAGCATCTCGCCGACCGTCGTCAGCGTCAGGCCGCGCGCATTGCGCTCGAACAGGGGTGCTCCAACCTCTTGCTCCAGCTTGAGAATCTGGCGGCTGACGGCCGAGGAGGCGACGTTCAGGACGCGCGCGGCCGCCCGGATCGAGCCGGTGCGGCGGACCGCATGGAAATACTGGATGGCCGGCGAGTGAAAGCGCATGGGACCCCTGGGGGGACTATAGCCGTTGCCGAAACGGCAGCAACATGTACGAAATTCTCTGCTTTTCGAGAGCGCTGCTCGCCCCTAGGTTCGCCGCCGGCTTGGCCGGCCCTGCCGGGAAGACGCCATGCCTTGCGCAACGAGGCGCCAGGGGATTTCGGGTGGACGAGAACATCGCTTGCGAGCTGGAGCACGGGCCGGACACCCGTCTGGTCGATCGCCGACGGGCGGCCGCCTATGTCGGCGTCACCGCCGGGCGGTTCGAGCAATTGGTGCGCGACAACATCGTGCCGCCGCCGGTCATGGTAGACAACAAGCGGTGCTGGTCGATCGCATTGCTCGACGTCGCGAGGGAAGCGGTCATCAGCAGCATGCCGTGCCTGCCACAGGTGATGGCCGACGCCATGCCGGAGGCGCGCCCCTGCGAGCGCGATCCGGCGCCGGCCGCGCATGAATTGCCCGATCAGGCCTGGTTCGAGCAGCGCGCGCGGTTCGTGCAGCGCGTGCGCCGCTCGCTGCTCTCGGGCAACGAGATCCGCCTGCTGCGCGAGTTCAAGCTGCTCAAGCAGAACCAGATCAGCATGTTCGGCTACTATGGCAGCTTCGAAGCGCTGATGGTGCGCGGCTACATCGTCGAGATCGATCGCAAGCCGCCGTCGAGCCGGCCGCTGGTGACCTATCGCCTGACCGAGCGCGGCGAGCAGGTGGTGTCGGCGCTGAAGGACGAGCCGCTGGTCTGAGCGACCGGCTGGATCGAGATGTTCCAAAAGAACCGGCTGGACCTGATCGCACATATCGCTATATCTTATAGGATATAGCGGAACTGCGCTCCGGAGTTCTCGATGGAAATCAAGGTCAGATCGCTCACGACCTGCGAGGTGGCGGCCGACGGTGGCGCGATCTCGCTGGGCTTCGAGGACGTCACGGGCAATCCCGCAGCCGTCAGCGTCTCGCTCAACCAGGTCGGTGCCCTCATCATGACGCTGCCCGGACTGCTCGAGACGGCGCTGAAGGCGCGCTACGGCGACCAGAGCCTGCGCTACGCCTATCCGCTGGCGTCGTGGGTACTGGAGCAATCGACCGACACGACCCAGCGCATCATCACGCTGCAGACCGAAGACGGCTTCAAGGTTCGCTTCTCGATTCCTAAGGCCGAGCAGAGCCTGCTCGGTGAAGCGCTGACCCAGCCGATGCCCGGGGTGGCGGTGCGGCCGAATTAGCCGCCATCACGACTTGCGCGAACGGGCGATGTCGCTCCTCAGCGCTTCCAGCTCCTTGTGCACCGCGCGCGCGGCGTCGCGCTCGATCTTGCGGTAGCGCGCGACAAGTTTCGCACCGAATGGAGTCAGCATCGCGCCGCCGCCGTTCTTGCCGCCGGCCTGCGGCTCGACGACGGCATGTCTGCAGATGCGCTTGATCTCGTCGACGAGATCCCAGGCCCGCTTGTAGGACATGTCCATGGCCCGGCCGGCCGCCGAGATCGAGCCGTGCTCGCGGATTTGCTCAAGCAGCTCGATCTTGCCGGGTCCGATCCGGCCCTCGCCGTCGAGGTCGATGCGAAGGCTCAGTTGGGGAAGCGATTTGGCGCTCGCGCGCGACATGATGGGATCTCGTGTACTTTGCTCGACGAGATTGCCACTCTTGCCCACCTCGGACAAGGTGAGCGCGCGCCGTCATCGCACGGCGTGCATCTCCAGAAACGCCTTCACGCCGGTCACGGTGCCCGTATCCGACGGCACGTAGCCGGGCAGGGTGGCGACGGCGGCGCGAAAATCGGCACTGCGGATGATCTCGAGGATGCGCTGCATCGGGGCGGTATCGAGGAAGGCGCGCTTGCAGACGAAGAAATAATCCTCGGTGAGGAGGCGGATGAAGTCGAGGCCGAACTGTCGCGCGGCCGCCTCGACGCCGAAGCACGCATCCGCCATGCCGCTTGCGACATAGGCCGCGACGGCGGCGTGGGTGAACTCGATCTGCTGCGCGCCGTTGATCCTGCTTTCGTCGATGCCGTTTGCGGCGAGCAGCTGGTCGAACAGCAGGCGCGTGCCGGAATCATGGTCGCGGTTGACGAAGCGGACTTTTGGCCCGGTGAGACCGCTCAGCGAGGCGATGCGCAGCGGATTGCCTCGCGCGACCATCAGGCCCATCTCGCGCGTGACGAAGCTGATGATGCGGTCCTCGCGCGGATCGAGCCATTCGCGCGCGGCCTTGATGCCCTGGGCGCGCAGCGCGCCGTGCGGCAGATGCAGGCCGGAGAGGTCGCAGGCGCCTTGCGCCAGCGAGACCAGCGAATGCTGGTTGCTGACATAGCGCAGATCGACGCCGATGCCGGGTTCGCGGTCGAGGAATTCGCGGAGCTTTGCCACCGCAAAGCCGTGGCTCGCATGCACGCGGATCACCGACGGGCGCTGCTCGAGGAATGGCTTGATCTCGCTGGCGAGCTCCTGGGCGAGGTTGTCGAGCTGCGGCCCGAGTCGCGCCTGCATGCGCTCGCCGGCCCATACCAGCCGCTCGCCGAACGGCGTGAGTTTTGAGCCCTTGCCGCGCTGGGTTTCGACCAGAGGGGTGCCGAAGAACTCCGACCATTGCTCGATCAGATTCCAGACGTGCCGGTAGGAGAGATGCGCATCGCTGGCGGCACTGGTGATCTTGCCGGTCTTCCGGATTTCGTTGAGCACGCCGAGCATGACGGCGACGGTGCGCGGGCTGCCCTCGCGGCGAAACCGCCAGACGGCCTCGATCTCGATCTGAAGCATCGGCCTCCCTTATGAACTGCGCTTCATATATTCGACGCCCATTTGCAGATCATATCATATTTACTCCGGCCAACAGGCGCCTAGTCTGGCATACCAGAACTGGAGGAAATATGATGTCTGTTGCATATGACTTTGCGCATTCGCCGGCGACCGAGTTCATGGCCCGGCCACAGCATCTGCTCATCGACGGCCGCCGCGTCCCCGCCAGCTCCGGCCGCACCTTCAAATCCCTCAATCCCGCCACCGGGCAGGTCATCGCCACCGTCGCCGAAGGCGGCGAGGCCGATGTCGAGCATGCGGTCGCCGCGGCACGCCGGGCGTTCGAAGGCCCATGGCGCACGATGCGCGCCTCCGAGCGCGGCCAGATCCTGTTGCGCTGGGCGGATCTGCTGAAGGCACACGCCGAGGAAATCATAGAGCTCGAGTCGATCGACGCCGGCAAGCCTGTTGCCGCGACGATGCGCCAGGACTTTCCGGCCGCGGTGGACACGCTGATCTATTACGCCGGCTGGGCCGACAAGATCAGCGGCGATGTCGTGCCGGTGCGTGACGATGCGCTGACCTACACCATGCGCGAGCCGGTCGGCGTGGTCGCGGCGATCGTGCCGTGGAATTTCCCGCTGATGATCGGGATGTGGAAGCTCGCGCCGGCGCTCGCCTGCGGCTGCACCGTGGTGATGAAGCCGGCCGAGCTGACCTCGCTGTCGGCGCTGCGCATCGCCGAGCTCGCGCTCGAAGCCGGACTTCCGGCGGGCGTCTTCAACGTCGTGACGGGGCCTGGCCGCGTCGTCGGCGACGCGCTGGTCAATCACCCCGACGTCGACAAGGTCACTTTCACCGGCTCGCCCGGCGTGGGCCGCGGAATCATGAAAGGCGCGGCCGGCAACTTCAAGCGCGTCTCGCTCGAGCTTGGCGGCAAGTCGGCCAATGTCATTTTCGACGATGCCGATCTTGAAGCAGCGAGCAAGGCGGCGGCTTCCGGCATCTTCTTCAATGCCGGCCAGGTGTGCTCGGCCGGCTCGCGGGTGCTGGTGCAGGAGAATGCCTATGACGAGGTCGTCGAGCGGCTGGCTGCCCGCGCGAAATCGCTCAGGATCGGCGATCCGCTCGACCGCAAGACGGCGCTCGGCCCCGTCATCTCCGAGAAGCAGATGAAGTCGATCCTCGACTATGTCGATATCGGCCGGAAGGAGGGCGCGAGCCTCGTCACCGGCGGCACGCGGGTCGGCGAGCGCGGCTACTTCATCAGCCCCGCCGTGTTCGCGGGCGTGGCGCACGAGATGCGGATCTCGCAGGAGGAAATCTTCGGTCCCGTCGTCAGCGTCATCAAGTTCAAGGACGAGGCCGATGCGCTTCGGATCGCCAACGGCACCGCCTACAGCCTCGCCGCCGGCGCCTGGAGCCGCGACATCGGCAAGCTGCAGCGCTTCGCCAAGCGGGCCCGCGCCGGCACGGTCTGGATGAACACCTATGGCTATACCGACGTGCGCCTGCCCTGGGGCGGCGAGCGCGACTCCGGTCTCGGCCGCGAGCACGGCACCGCCGCGATCGACAATTTCACCGAGCCCAAGGCTGTGTGGATGAACCTGGCCGTCTGAGAACCTCCCGATCGGCCAATCCTGGGCCCGCCTGATCGTCCGGTCAGGCGGGCTCTTTTTCGAGATCGATAAAATTGTCTGCATTCGGCTCAGCGGCCGCAAACCCTCCCGACAGGAAGCACGGCGCCTTAAACCAGAGCTTTGGAACCGGCCTGCATCCTGCCCGCAAAAGGGCAGGGCATCATCATGTCAATCTTCAGGGAGATCGTCGTGGCGGTTGCGGGAGTGTATGCGCTCCTGTTCGTCTGCGACGCAGTGTTCGGCGCCGGCGAGGCGCGCTTCGACGACGCCTATTACCGCGCCAGCTTCTATGCGCCGCGGCCGAAGGAGTTTCGGTTCGCGAGCGACACGCCGCCGGCGGTCCGCGTCAGCGACGCCTTCGCGCAGTTCGCGCCGGGCGACGCCAAGCCGAACAGGCGTTACTCGTCGCTGACCACGATCATCCGCTGACGCAGTTTCACTCCCCCTGGATCCATTCCGCGACGCCGCGCCACAGCGTGTCGCGGTGCTCGGGGCGGAAGAAGCCGAAATGGCCGATGGCCTTGGCGCCGACATCGGACGGCTTCACCGTCAATACCTCCGGCTGGATCGCGGTGAATCCGCTCGCGAGCAGCTCGACCGCGGGGCGCGTTGCCCAGGGATCGTCGGAGAAGCACAGCGCGCGCAGCTCGCCCCTGAACTTCGCGAAATTGTCCAGCGCCGGCAGCTTTGAATCGAACAGATAACGCGGGCTCGAAACCCACTCGGCCCATTGCAGGAACACGCCCTTGGGCAAATCCTCGCCGATGCCGGCCCAGCCCGGCGCGTAACCGAGCGCGTGGGCCAGCGGCACGCCGACAAAATTCATGAAGGCGTAGACACGGTATTTCTCCGGCGAGGTCATCAGCCGCCAGGTCGCGGCCTGCGAGGCCACGAAGGCGGCACGCGAAATGTCGCTGTTGTTCTCGATCAGCCCGAGCGCCTGGCCGCCGTAGGAATGGCCGATATAGGCAAGTGGCATTGTATTGTACCGCTCGCGCATCCAGCGCACGGCGGCGGTGACGTCGAGCGCGGCCCAGTCCGACATCGAGGCCTTGAAGCCGACCAGCGATTTCGGCTGGTTGTAGCCGACCATCGCCGGCAGCCGGGAGTCGCCGATGCCGCGATAGTCGTAAGTGAGCACCGCGCAGCCGCGGTGGGCGAGGTAGGAGGCAAAGCCGCGATAGATCTTTCGCGGCACGGCGGTGGCCGAATTGATCAGGACGGCGTGGCGCTTGGCGCCGCGCGGCAGGAACAGGGTGCCGGCCAGCGCATACCCGTCGGTCGCCGGGAAGCTGATCTCGTCGATGAAAACGTCGTCGCGCGCCGCGTCCATGGGCAGAAGCTGTCCTGCCAGTTTTCCTAGCCATCCCCAGCAAATGCGAATTTGGCTTTCCCCGCAAGGGTTTGCAGTGCGAAACGGATTTACAACTGGCGGTCCTTTGCCAGCCTGTGTATAAGGCGGCCCTCGCAACCCACAGATCAGGTTGTGCTTTTTGCTTCACGGAGAGATTGCGATGTCCGAGCGGTGGACGCCCGAGTCCTGGCGCAGCAAGCCGGTGCTACAGGTGCCCGATTATCCCGACGCCAAGGCTTTGGCCGACGTCGAGGCGCAGCTTGCGACCTTTCCGCCGCTGGTGTTCGCGGGCGAAGCGCGCAATCTGAAGAAGGCCCTGGGCCGCGTTGCGGCCGGCGAGGCCTTCCTGCTCCAGGGCGGCGACTGCGCCGAGAGCTTTGCCGAGCACGGCGCCAACAACATCCGCGACTTCTTCCGCGTGCTGCTGCAGATGGCGGTGGTGCTGACCTATGCCGGCGCCGTTCCCGTGGTGAAGGTCGGCCGCATCGCCGGCCAGTTCGCCAAGCCACGCTCATCGCCGACCGAGAAGGTGAACGGCGTCGAGCTGCCGAGCTATCGCGGCGACATCGTCAACGACATCGCTTTCACCAAGGAAGCGCGCGTGCCGGATCCGCAGCGCCAGCTGATGGCCTATCGCCAGTCGGCCGCAACGCTGAACCTGCTCCGCGCGTTCGCCACCGGCGGCTACGCCAATCTCGGCAGCGTGCATCAATGGATGCTCGGCTTCCTCAAGGATAGTCCGCAGTCCCGCCGCTACAAGGAATTGGCCGACCGCATTTCGGATGCGCTCAATTTCATGCGCGCCTGCGGCCTCGATCTCGAGGCCCATCCCGAGCTCCGCTCGACCGATTTCTACACCAGCCACGAGGCACTGCTGCTCGGCTACGAGCAGGCCATGACCCGCATCGATTCCACCACCGGCGACTGGTATGCGACCTCGGGCCACATGATCTGGATCGGTGACCGCACCCGCCAGCTCGATCACGGCCATGTCGAATATTTCCGCGGCATCAAGAACCCGATCGGGCTCAAATGCGGCCCGTCGCTGAAGCCTGATGAGCTCCTGAAGCTGATCGACGTGCTCAATCCCGACAACGAGCCGGGCCGGCTGACGCTGATCGGCCGCTTCGGCTCCGACAAGATCGGAGAGCACCTGCCGAACATGATCCGCGCCGTGCAGCGCGAGGGCAAAGTGGTGGTCTGGTCGTGCGATCCCATGCACGGCAACACCATCACCTCCACCACGGGCTACAAGACGCGCCCGTTCGACCGCATCCTGTCCGAGGTGAAGTCGTTCTTCGCGATCCACGCCGCCGAAGGCACCCATGCGGGCGGCGTGCATCTGGAGATGACCGGCCAGGACGTCACCGAATGCCTCGGCGGCGCCCGCGCGATTACGGACGAGGATCTCAACGACCGTTACCACACGGTCTGCGATCCCCGCCTCAACGCCGAGCAATCCATCGACATGGCCTTCCTGGTCGCCGAGCTGCTGAAGCAGGAACGCGCCGGCAAGACCAAGCCGATGCCGGTCGCAGCGGGGCTCTAGGACCTTGCTGCGAATCTGGAAGGCCACGATCAATTCCCGCAACGGTCTGGCTTTTGCGTTCCGCTCGGAGCAGGCCATCCGCGAGGAGATCTTTGTGCTCCTCGTGTCGCTGCCGGTGGCCTGGTTCATCGGTGCGACAGCGATGCGTGCGGTCGAATTGATTTGTGCGGTCGCGTTCGTGCTGACGGTCGAGCTGCTCAACACCGCGATCGAGAAGCTCGCCGACCGCCTGACCATGGATCACGACAAGCAGATCGGCCGCGTCAAGGACATGGGCTCGGCCGCCGTTGGTGTGGCGCTTCTGATGGCGGGCGCGTTCTGGATCTTCGCCATCGTCGAGCGGCTGGGTTTCGTCTGACGAAAATTGAAAAGGGCCGTCATGACCGAACGTCTCAACGCATTCGCGGTCACGCTCGCCCAGCTCAGTCCGACCGTGGGCGACATCGAGGGCAATGCCGCGAAGGTGCGCACCGCGCGCGCGCAAGCGGCCGGCGACGGCGCCGATCTCGTGCTGTTTCCGGAATTGTTCATTTCCGGCTATCCGCCGGAGGATCTGGTGCAGAAGCCGGCCTTCCAGGCCGCCTGCCGCGTCGCGATCGAAGCGCTCGCCCGTGAGACCGCCGATGGCGGGCCGGCCATGCTGGTCGGCACGCCCTGGGTCGAGGACGGCAGGCTCTACAATGCCTGCGCGCTGCTCGACGGCGGCGGCATCGCCGCACTTCGCTTCAAGTGCAATCTGCCGAATTACGGCGTGTTCGACGAGAAGCGGCTGTTTGCGCGCGGCCCCGCGGCCGGCCCCGTCACCGTGCGCGGCGTGCGCATCGGCGTGCCGATCTGCGAGGACATCTGGCTGGAGGAGTCCGAGGACTACGAGAACGTGGTCGAGACGCTGGCCGAGACCGGCGCGGAGATCATCCTTGTGCCGAACGGCTCTCCTTACGCCCGCGACAAGAACGACGTGCGCCTGTCGGTCGCGGTGGCGCGCGTCACCGAGAGCGGGCTGCCGCTGGTCTATCTCAACCAGACTTGCGGCCAGGACGAACTGGTGTTCGACGGCGCGTCCTTCGCGCTCAACGGCGATCTCTCGCTCGCAGCGCAACTGCCGGCATTCGAGGAAAACGTCGCCACGCTCCGCTTCACCAGAAACGGCGACGACTGGCGCTGCACGGGGCCGATCGCCGAGCAGCCGGAGGGCGACAAGGCCGACTACGCCGCCTGCGTGCTGGGCTTGCGCGACTACGTCGCCAAGAACGGCTTTCCCGGCGTGCTGCTCGGCATTTCCGGCGGCATCGATTCCGCGCTCTGCGCCGCGATCGCGGTCGACGCGCTCGGCGCCGACCAGGTCCATGGCGTGATGCTGCCTTACCGCTACACCGCGGCACACTCGATCGCCGACGCCGGGGAGCTCGCCGGTCATCTCGGTATCCGCTACGAGGTCTTGCCGATCGCGGAAGCCGTGAATGGGTTCGAGACCATTTTGTCAGGCATCTTCAAGAATCTGCCGCCCGATATCACCGAGGAAAACCTTCAGGCCCGCACCCGCGGCACGCTCTTGATGGCGATCTCCAACAAGACCGGCCTGATGGTGGTGACGACGGGCAACAAGTCGGAGATGTCGGTCGGCTATGCCACGCTCTATGGCGACATGAACGGCGGCTTCAACCCGATCAAGGATATCTACAAGACGCAGGTGTTTCGGCTGGCGGCGCTTCGTAACAGCTGGAAGCCGGATGGCGCGCTTGGGCCGGCGGGTGAGGTGATCCCGCCCGATATCATCACGCGTCCGCCGACCGCAGAGCTGCGCGAGAACCAGACCGATCAGGATTCATTGCCGCCTTACGACGTGCTCGACGCCATCCTCGAACGTCTGGTCGAGCGCGAGGAGCCGCTCGATAAGATCATCGCCGCCGGCTTCGACCGCGAGACGGTCACCCGCATCGACCACCTGCTCAACGTCGCCGAATACAAGCGCCGGCAGGCCGCGCCCGGCGTGAAGGTGACGCCCAGGAACTTCGGCCGCGACCGCCGCTACCCCATCACCAACCGCTTCCGCGACAAGGGCGAGGGGCTGCCTGCACACGACGAGGCGCTGGTCTCGCGGGGGAGCACGGCGTCGATCGACGCGTTCGAGGGGTGAACTCCGGCCTTAAAGCATGATCCGGAAAAGTGCGAAGCGGTTTTCCGAAAAGATCATGCGTAAACAACAACCTAAAGCGCGATGACGATTCATCCAGATCTCATCGCGCTTTAGGCGCGGGACCGCCGTTCCTACGATGGGGTCGCGAAGAACAGCACTCGAAGCAGGTGCGTATATTCGGACTCGAGCATCATGATGGCCACAAAGACCAGCACGGCGACCGGGGGCACCAGGATGGCATAGGCCAGGGCCAGCCGCTCCCAGGCCATGTGCATGAAGACGGCGACGATCAGGCCGGCCTTCAAGATCATGAACAGCAGGATCAGCGACCACCTCAGATAGCCATGGAGGCCAAAATAGTCGACGAGGTAGGAGCACGTGCTGAGGACGAACAACCAGCCCCAGACCACGAGGTAGAGCTTGATCGGGTGCTGTTGACCCTTGGCGTGAACGGCTCCCGTTGCGACTGCGCCAAGCGCCGGAGCGTGGAGCTGTCCTTCCAAGTGTACTGTCGCGTTTGTCATGCGCCGACCTCACCAAAGATAGAAGAATGCAAAGATGAATACCCACACGAGATCGACGAAGTGCCAGTACAGGCCCATGATCTCGACGATCTCGTAATAGCCCTTGCGGCTTGTGAAAAAACCACGCCTCTCGACGTCGAAGTCCCCCCGCCAGACCTTTCGCGCGATCGCGATCAGGAAGATCACGCCGATCGTCACGTGAGTGCCGTGAAAGCCCGTGATCATGAAGAAGCTCGAACCGAACTGCGCCGCGCCCCACGGATTGCCCCAGGGACGGACGCCCTCCATGATCAGCTTGGTCCATTCGAAGGCCTGCATGCCGACGAACGTTGCGCCGAACGCCGCCGTGACCAGCATCAGGATTGCGGTCCTGACGCGATCGCGGCGGTAACCGAAATTGACGGCCATCGCCATCGTTCCGCTGCTGCTGATCAGGATGAAGGTCATGATTGCGATCAGGATGAGCGGGATGTGCTTGCCCCCGATATTGAGGGCGAAGACTTCACTGGGATTGGGCCACGGCACGGTCGTCGACATGCGCGCGGTCATGTAGGACAACAGGAAGCAACTGAAGATGAAGGTGTCGCTGAGGAGGAATATCCACATCATGGCCTTGCCCCAGGACACGTTCTTGAAAGCGCGCTGATCCGAGGCCCAGTCCGCGGCGATGCCTCGCCAGCCCGGAAGCCGCCCGGCGCCTTGCGCTGTATTGGTCAGCACGGTCTCGGCCATCTGGTTTCGCCCTCCCTAGCTCAGCAACTGACGACAGATGTCGACGAAATCGTTGGTCCAACCCGTCAGAAGGCCGAGCAGGACCAGCCAGACCAGCAGCAGGAAATGCCAGTAGATGGTGCACAGCTCCACGCTCAGACGCATCTCTGCCGTCATAGCATCTTGTCGCCATACCTTGGCCGTGGTCCGGCCGAGAGCCACCAGGCCGCCGGTCAGATGCAGCCCGTGCACCGCGGTGATCATGTAGAAGAAGGAATTGGCCGGATTGGACGCCACAAAATAGCCGGCGGCACCGAGTTGTTGCCACGCGAGCAGCTGCCCCGCGAGGAAAGTGATCGCCGACGTGCCACCGGCGAGCAGGCCGACGATGACGCCGTCCATGTCGCCTCGGCGCGCGGCGATGTACGCCCAGTGCAGCGCGACGCTGCTCAGCACCAGCACGCCCGTGTTGAACCATAGCACTTTCGGCACGGGCATTGCCCGCCAGTCCACCATGGTCATGCGCATGGAGTAGGCGCTGACGAAGAGTGTGAACAAGCACCCGGCGACAGCGAGAAACACGCCAAGTCCAACCTTCGCCGCCGGCCAGGTCATTGCGCCCGTGCCGGGGAAGTCGTGGATCGAACCTTCCTCCAGCCACGGTTTCGACGTCAGCCTCTGCTGCGACAGCCACCATCCGGCGATGACGGCGATCACACCCAGAAACAGGATGACGGCGCTCACGAAGCGGCTCCTTGAACGGCTCCCGTAGTCGCGGGCGGCTGGTTTTGCGGAATGAAGTCCTGCGCGGCCCCCGGCACGCTGTAGTCATAGGCCCAGCGATAGACGATCGGGAGCTCCTTGCCCCAGTTGCCGTGCCCTGGCGGCGTCTCGGGTGTCTGCCATTCCAGCGAAGTCGCTCGCCATGGATTGCCGCCCGACGGTTCGCCCTCGAACAGGCTCCAGACCAGATTGAACAGGAACGTCATCTGGGCGAAGCCTACGGTGAGGGCCACCACGGTGATGAAGGCATTCAGCGAATGCGCCGAAGGCGGAATGAACGCGGCGTCGCCGAGTTCGAAGTACCGGCGTGGAACGCCGAGCAGCCCGAGATAGTGCATGGGGAAGAAGATCAGGTAGGCGCCGAGGAACGTGACCCAGAAATGAAACTTCCCCAGGCCGGCGTTCAGCATTCGCCCCGTGACCTTCGGGTACCAATGATAGATCGCCCCGAGCACCACCATGATTGGCGCAACGCCCATCACCATATGGAAATGCGCGACGACGAACATGGTGTCGGATAGCGGCACATCCACGACAACGTTGCCGAGGAACAGGCCGGTCAGTCCGCCGTTCACGAAGGTGATGATGAAGCCGAGCGCGAACAGCATCGGCACGGTGAGATGGATGTCGCCACGCCACAGGGTGAGTACCCAGTTATAGACCTTGATGGCAGTGGGGATGGCGATGATGAGCGTAGTCGTGGCGAAGAAATACCCGAAATAGGGATACATGCCGCTCACATACATGTGGTGCGCCCACACGACGAAGCTGAGTGCACCGATCGCGACGATCGCCCAGACCATCATGCGATAGCCAAAGATGTTCTTCCGCGCGTGCGTGCTGATCAGGTCGGAGACGATTCCGAAGGCCGGCAAGGCGACGATGTAGACTTCGGGGTGACCGAAGAACCAGAACAGGTGCTGGAACAGGAGCGGACTGCCGCCGCCATATTTGCTGAGCTGGCCCATCTCGACGAGGGCGGGCATGAAGAAGCTGGTTCCCAGGAGACGGTCGAGCAGCAACATCACCGAGCCGACGAACAGTGCAGGGAATGCCAGCAGCGCCATGACGGTCGCCGTGAAGATGCCCCAGACGGTCAGGGGCAGACGCATCAAGGTCATGCCACGGGTGCGTGCCTGGAGCACGGTCACCACATAGTTCAGTCCGCCCATGGTGAAGCCGATGATGAACAGGATCAGAGAGGCCAGCATCAGAACGATGCCCCAATCCTGTCCGGGCGTTCCCGAGAGGATTGCCTGTGGCGGATACAGCGTCCAGCCGGCGCCGGTGGGGCCGCCGGGCACGAAGAAGGTCGACGCCAGCACCAGAACTGCGAGCAGGTAGACCCAATAGCTCAGCATGTTCACATAGGGAAAGACCATGTCCCGCGCACCGACCATCAGCGGGATCAGGTAGTTGCCGAAGCCTCCGAGGAACAGTGCGGTGAGCAGGTAGATCACCATGATCATGCCGTGCATGGTGATGAACTGGAGATATTGGTTGGCATCGATAAAGGAGAATGTGCCGGGAAATCCCAGTTGCAGTCGCATCAGCCACGACAGCACCAGGGCCACGAGCCCAATGGCCGATGCCGTCAGCGAATACTGAATGGCGATGATCTTGGCGTCCTGCGAAAACACATACCGCGTCAGCCAGCTCTTCGGGTGGTAGAGCTCGACATCAGGCACTTCGGCAGGCGGAACGACAGTGCCGGCGATCCCGTCATATGGAACATCGACCATAGAACACTCTCCTCGGTGGTTTCCTCGGCGCGATTACGCGTCCGATCCACGTCTGCGGCGGCATTTTTGTCCCTACTTGCCGCCGGATTGGTACGTCGCCCTCACGACCGCGTTTCGGCCCGACAACTCGGCAAACGTCTTCTGCTGGCCGAGCCAGGCGTGATAGTCGCTCTCTTCCTCGACGATGACTTTGGTCCGCATCTGATAATGCGCGGCACCGCAAAGCTCTGCGCAGAGAACGTCAAAGGTCCCGGTCCGGATCGGCCTGATCCAGAAGTAAGTGACCATGCCCGGCACCATGTCCATCTTGGCCCGGAACTCCGGCACGTAGAAATCGTGCAGGACATCGACGGAGCGGAGCAGGACCTTGACAGGCTTGCCGATCGGAAGATGCAGGTCGCCATTTTCAATCACGACGTCGTCCTGCCCATGCGGATCGTCGCGATTGAGGCCCATCGGATTTTCGGGGCTGATGTTACGGACGTCTGACGTGCCCAACCGATTGTCCTTGCCAGGCAGGCGGAAGCTCCATTGCCATTGCTGGCCCATGACTTCCACCTCGGTCGCGTCTGCCGGGACCGTCACAAACTGGTGCCAGACGACCAGGCCGGGTGCGAGCATGGCGGCGACGCCGATGCCGGTCCCGACACTGAGCCACCATTCAAGCCTTTTGTTTTCCGGATTGTAGTCCGCCCGTCTTCCTTCCTTGTGGTGGAAGCGAAAGACGCAATAGGCCATGAAGGCTATGACCGCGGTAAAGACGAACCCGGTGATCCAGAACGTGATGTTGATCGTGTGGTCGATGTAGCTCCAGTCGGTGGCGATCGGCGTCCACCACCACGGGCTGTAGAGGTGAAACAGCACCGAGCCGATTGCGACCAAGAGCAGTATCAGTGCGACAGCCATCCTGATCCATCCTTGCCATCAAGGCTGCGGATACGAATCCAGGGCGGAGCTCATGTCTGTCGCGATGGCTGGCCTTTCTTGGTTGGCATCTATGCCATCGCCGGCCTTTTGCCTCGCCCATTCCACTGGTCGCGAAATCAAGAGAACAGTTCGCGACCATCAACTAAGGGCGTCTGCGTCTAAAATGATACCACCCTAATCCGGCGTCAATAGAGCAATGTAGTTGCCCCGACGTGGCGTGGTTGCCGTCGCCGGCAAGCCGACAACGCATCAGGTGCGTATGTTGGGTCTGGGTGATGCAACGCACAAATCCGTGCTGCTGCACAATTCACCCAACCGTGAGTGCAGCCGTGCCCCGCGCGCGCTAAGCTCGCAAGGCAGGTCGCGACGGGTTCCGTCCGGCCAGGCTCTTTTCGTTGAACCTGGGTTGCCGTACCCGACCCATCGCGTTTCCTGCTCGTCAGGCGGACACGCGTGGCTGGAAAGCGCGTGTTATCGAAAATCGCGATTTTCAGCACGGGAGGGTCCGTTCATGGCCACTCTGTACTCCGACAACATCGTAAGACGGCACATCTTCGGCGAAGCGGTCTCCTATTCCATTCGCAAGATCAGTCTGTCTGACCTCGGCGAGGCGCTGCGCCTGGGTTGGGAAGATTTCAAGGCGATGCCAAGTCACGCAATCGTCGTGTGCGCGATTTATCCCGTCCTCGGTCTCGTCCTGTTCAGGATGGTCCTTGGCCATTCGGTCCTCCCGCTGCTTTTTCCGCTGGCTGCCGGATTTGCCCTGATCGGCCCGTTTGCTGCGATCGGCCTTTACGAGCTCAGCCGTCGCCGCGAGCGGGGCGAGGAGGTTGAAGCGTGGGACGCGATCAAGGTGCTGCGCGCACCCTCGTTCGGCGCAATGGTCGAGCTCGGCGTGCTGCTGCTGGTCCTGTTCGGGGCCTGGATCGGCGTCGCCAACGCGATCTACGTCACGATCTTCGGTCACGCGCCGGCTGCAAGCATTCCCGACTTCGCAACGCGAGTCCTGACCACGCCGGAAGGATGGTCGCTGATTGTCATCGGATGCGGCGTCGGCTTCCTGTTCGCGGTCGTTGCCCTGTGCGTCAGCGTCGTGTCGTTCCCGTTGATGCTCGACCGGCATTCCACCGCGATCGACGCGATCCGTACGTCGCTGCGGGTGGTGGCTGCCAATCCGGTCGCGATGGCGGGCTGGGGGCTGATCGTCGCGGCGCTGCTGGTGATCGGCTCGCTGCCGCTGTTCGTCGGTCTCGCCGTCGTGCTGCCGGTGCTCGGTCACGCCACGTGGCACCTCTACCGGAGGGTGGTCGAGCCCAATCCGAATCCACCGGACGCGCCGCCGCCCCCACCGAAGGGAAGGCGCTATGCGGCGGACTTTCCGGCTAACCTCTTCCCGTGGAGTCGTGAGGGCGAGCAGTAACAGGAAAACGGCCGCGCCTGGCGACCGCCTTCGGTTGAGATTGCCGTAGAGCTATTGCTTCGGAGCGATGAAGGTCGGGCCGACGGAGCGGATCGGCTTGTTCTCTGAACTCGGCGCAGCCGTGCCGGTATCGGCCGGCGGCGTTGCTGCCGGTGCGGTGGCGGTCGCCGGCGGCGCCGGAGTCGCGCCCTTCTTGGCGTTGGCAGGCGTCGGCGCACTCTTGTTGAGGCGCTGCTGCTGCATCTTCCTGGCGCTCTCCTCGGTGACGATGATGTCACCCTGCTGCTCGGCGGCGGCCTTGTCGTCGGCCGATTTGAGCGCATCCGCCCAGGTCTGTCCGGCCGCCTTGCAGGAGCAGGACGGATTGAACTCGCTGCGGAATTTGAACGCGGTCGGAAGCGCCGTGTAGGGCTGGCCGCCGATGGAGACCGCCGAGTTCATGTCCTCGCCGGGATTGCGATGGCTGTAGAGCACGGCTTCCGCGGCCGGGCACAGCGCCTTGCAGGTCTTCTCGTCGTCGGGGAAGCGCGCCGGCACGGTGGCGAAGGAGATCGGGAAATAGGCGCCGTCGCAGGTGCGCACGCACACGGTGCGGAAGGTGCCGGATTGCGGGCCTAGGTCGGAGGGCGGCACGGCTTGCGGATTGTTCGGGTTGTTGTTGCCGCCGAACAGATTGCTCAGGAAGTTGCCGCCGCCCTGCGACTGCGCGGCGTTGGCATATTGCGGGCCGCAATTGTTCTGCGCCAGCGCCATCAGCACCGAGCGGCGCTGGTTGTCGCGTTCCGGGCTGACGCCGCCGCCGCCACGCAGGCGTTCGAGATTGCCGGTGATCTGGTCCAGATTGGCGCGCATCTGCTGGATCTGGGTGTTGACCGGGCCGCACTGCGCCGACTGGCCGTTGAACAGCGAGAAGAAGCCGGAGGAGTCGCAGCCCATGCGCTTGGCCTGCATTGTGACGCGATCGAGCTCGGCCTGCTGCTTGGCCTGGGAATCCTGGTAACGGCGAATCTGCTCTTCGCGCGCGGGGTCGCCACCGCCGCCGCCCCGATCGAGCGCGGCGAGCTGGCCTTCCAGCCGGGCGCACATCGGATTGGGGCCAAGCCCGTTCTGGCCGGGCTGAGGCGGCGGGCCGGGCGGCCCGGCCTGCGCCAAAGCGCCATTGGCGAGCACGACGGTGCCGAGGAGCACGGTGCAGGCAAGGAGGGAGCGGGCACGGGAGAGAGACAAAAATTCAGGCATATCCGCCATTCTAGCGAGGTCACGGCCCAGCGTGATGTGGGGGCCGAAGCGCGCCCTCCAATAGCCGCTTCCTGCGGCATCGTCACGTCGTTTCAGGGGCCGAAGACTGGTCCTAAGGTCCGCCAGCTCCGAGGGAATTCAGCGCTGGCAGGTGATTGCGACATATTCGTCGCAACGGCCATGGGAGCAGTTTGCGCCGGTTTTGGGGACAGAGCCGGTAATTTCATCGGGATCGACCCGGCGATAGGCCGAGGCTATCGCAAAATCCCGTGACTGACAGTAGGTCCGCGCGACCTGCGCCCCGCATTTGTCGCCTTTGGCCAGGCACTGGTCGATCCCATAGCCGTCCGCCTGGTTGGCGATGATGAAGACGCGGGTCTCGGCGAATGCGCCGGATGCCGCGACGAGGGTGGCACAGGAGACGAGCGCAAACAGGGATCGCATGGGGGTACCGGGGGCTGGAGACCGCCCGCTCTTAATAAACTCAAAAGGTTAAGGGGAATGGAACCATTGCGGCGGGCCGGTGCGCATTGCGGGGAGAAGACGGCATTTTCGCGGCTCACTTGACGTGGGGCTGCCTCATAGCCCATATGTTCCCGCATGAACGGTCTCCTCGCCATTTGCATCATTTGCGAGATTACGAGCTAGCGATTCGCTGGCTGGAGCCGTCTTTTCTCAAAACACATTGAGAGCACTGGACGCCCGGCCAACAGCCGATGGGTATCCATATGGAACTACGCCTTTACGATACGCTGACGAAGGAGAAGCGGCCGTTCGTGCCGCTCGATGCGAAGAACGTCCGCATGTATGTCTGCGGACCGACCGTCTATGACTTCGCCCATATCGGCAATGCGCGGCCGGTGATCGTATTCGACGTGCTGTTTCGGCTGCTGCGCCATCTCTATGGCGAGGCGCATGTCAAATATGTCCGCAACATCACCGACGTCGACGACAAGATCAACGACCGTGCCGCGCGTGACTTTCCCGGCCTGCCGCTGAACGAGGCGATCCGCAAAGTCACCGAGCAGACCGGCAAGCAGTTTCACGCCGATGTCGATGCGCTCGGTGCGCTCAGGCCGAGCGTCGAGCCGCGCGCGACCGAGCATATCGCCGAAATGCGCGAGATCATCGAAAGGCTGATCGCCGGCGGCTTTGCCTATGCCGCTGAGGACCATGTGCTGTTCTCGCCGCAGGCGATGAATGCGGCCAACTCCTCGCTGCCGCGCTACGGCGCGCTGTCCAATCGCTCGCTGGACGAGATGATCGCCGGCGCTCGCGTCGACGTCGCGCCCTACAAGAAGGGCAACACCGACTTCGTGCTGTGGAAGCCCTCCAAGCCGGGCGAGCCGTCATGGCCGTCGCCGGCCGGCATCAAGGCCGAGGGGCGTCCGGGCTGGCACATCGAGTGCTCGGCCATGGCGTGGAAGCATCTCGGCGAGCACTTCGACATTCATGGCGGCGGCATCGATCTCGTGTTTCCGCATCACGAGAACGAGGTCGCGCAGACCTGCTGCGCCTTCCACCAGCAGCGCATGGCGAACTACTGGATGCACAATGGCTTCCTGCAGGTCGAGAGCGAGAAGATGTCGAAGAGCCTCGGCAACTTCATCACCATCCACGAGCTGCTGAAGGACTGGCCGGGTGAGGCGCTGCGTCTGAACATGCTGAAGACGCATTACCGTTCGCCGATCGACTGGACCATGAAGTCGCTGGAGGAGAGCGCCAGGACGCTCGACGACTGGTACCGCGTCGCCGCCGACGTCGTGCCAGGCGGGCCGGCTGCGTCCGTGGTCGAGCCGCTGCTCGACGACCTCAATACGCCGCAGGCGATCGCGGCGCTGCACGGCCTGCGCAGCAACGATATCGCCGGTCTCGCGGGCTCGTTGCGGCTGCTCGGCTTCCTGTCCGAGAGCGCTGCGCAGTGGGAGGGACGCAAGCAGCAGGCGAGCGGGGTCGATGCCAAGGAGGTCGAGCGGCTGATCGCCGAGCGGACGGCGGCGCGCGCGCGGAAAGACTTCAAGGAGTCCGACCGCATCCGCGATCTGCTCGCCGCAATGGGCGTTGCGATCAAGGACTCCAAGGAAGGCACGACCTGGGAGATATCGCGATGAAGCGGCCCGACACGCCTTTCCCGCGGCACTGGCTCTATTACATCGCGCTGAAGATCCTGCTGCTCGGCGCCGCGGTGGCGATCGTGCTGAAACTCTATGGGATGTGGTGAGGACGATGGGACAGACTTTGCCAAAGCCCGCACTTAGGCCGTTCCTGCCTGATGACGTGCCGGTGCTCGCTGCGATCTTCACCGCCAGCATCGAACAGCTGACCGGCGACGACTACAGCGAGGCACAGCAGCAGGCCTGGATGGAGGCGGCGGAGGACGAGGAGTTCGGCAAGCGGCTCGCGTCCGACCTGACGCTGATCGCGACGCTCGAGGGCTCGCCCGTCGGCTTCGCCTCGCTGCGGGGCACCGATCACATCCGCATGCTCTACGTGCATCCGGCCGTCAGCGGGCAGGGCATCGCGACCATGCTGGTCGACGCACTGGAGAAGCTTGCCGGCAGCCGCGGCGCCAAGAGTCTGACGGTCGATGCCAGCGACACCGCGGAAGGCTTCTTCGCCAAGCGCGGCTACACCGCCCAGCAGCGCAACAGCGTCACCATCAACGACGAGTGGCTCGCCAACACCACCATGAAGAAGACACTTGGAGCTGCGCCATGAGCAAGGAGCGTCTCTATCTGTTCGATACTACGCTGCGCGATGGGGCGCAGACCAATGGCGTCGATTTCACGCTGGCCGACAAGCAGATCATCGCGGCGATGCTCGATGACCTCGGCATCGACTATGTCGAGGGCGGCTATCCCGGCGCCAATCCGACCGACACTGAGTTCTTCGGCTCCAGGCCGAAGCTCAATCATGCGCGCTTCACCGCCTTCGGCATGACGCGCCGGGCAGGGCGCTCGGTCTCCAATGATCCCGGCGTCGCGGGCCTCTTGGAAGCGAAGGCGGATGCGATCTGCTTCGTGGCGAAGTCGTCGGCCTATCAGGTGCGGGTCGCGCTGGAGACGACCAAGGAGGAGAACCTCGCCTCGATCCGCGACAGCGTCGCGGCGGCGAAGGCGACCGGCCGCGAGGTCATGCTCGACTGCGAGCACTTCTTCGACGGCTACAAGGAAGATGCGAGCTTCGCGCTCGCCTGTGCGAAAGCTGCGTACGAGGCCGGCGCGCGCTGGGTGGTGCTGTGCGACACCAATGGCGGCACCATGCCGAACGAGATCGAGGCCATCGTCACCGAGGTGACAAAGCACATCCCCGGCGATCACGTCGGCATCCACGCCCATAACGATACCGAGCAGGCGGTAGCCAATTCGCTGGCCGCGGTGCGCGCCGGTGCGCGGCAGATCCAGGGCACGCTGAACGGCCTCGGCGAGCGCTGCGGCAACGCCAATCTCTGTTCGCTGATCCCCACGCTGAAATTGAAGAAGGACTTTGCCGACGTCTTCGAGATCGGCGTCACTTCCGAGAAGCTGGCGACGCTTGTCAAAGTCTCGCGCACGCTCGACGACATGCTCAACCGCGTGCCGAACCGGCATGCGGCCTATGTCGGCGAGAGCGCCTTCGTCACCAAGACCGGCATCCATGCCTCCGCCGTGCTGAAGGATCCGCAGACCTATGAGCATGTGCTGCCGGAGCTGGTCGGCAATCACCGCAAGGTGCTGGTGTCCGACCAGGCCGGCCGCTCCAACGTCATCGCCGAGCTCGATCGCGCCGGCATTGCTTACGAGAAGAGCGATCCGAAGCTGACGCGCCTCGTCGAGGAGTTGAAGGAGCGCGAGGCACAGGGCTACGCCTATGAATCCGCCAACGCCTCGTTCGATCTGCTGGCGCGCCGCACGCTCGGCAAGGTGCCGCATTATTTCGAGGTCGAGCAGTTCGACGTCAATGTCGAGCAGCGCTACAACGCGCTCGGCGAGCGCGTCACGGTGGCGCTGGCCGTGGTCAAGGTCGATGTCGCCGGCGAGCACCTGATCTCGGCTGCCGAGGGCAATGGTCCCGTCAACGCGCTCGACGTCGCGCTGCGCAAGGACCTCGGCAAGTACCAGAAGTACATCGAGGGATTGAAGCTGATCGACTACCGCGTGCGTATCCTCAACGGCGGCACCGGCGCGGTCACGCGGGTCCTGATCGAGAGTGAGGATGAGAACGGCGACAGCTGGACCACGGTCGGCGTATCCCCGAACATCATCGACGCCTCATTCCAGGCGCTGATGGATTCGGTGATCTACAAGCTCGTGAAATCGGGCGCGCCGGCGTAAGCCCACGACGACGACTGTCATACCCCGCGAAAGCGGGGTATCCAGTACGCCGCGGCCTCTCCGCAAACGCCGCGGCGTCTCGGAGTGCTGGATCGCCCGGTCAAGCCGGGCGATGACAGCGGAGGGTGAGGAAAGGGCAGCACATGATCGACCACATCTCCGTCGGCGTCAGCGATCTCGATCGCGCCGCAAGATTCTACGAGACGACGCTCGCGGCCCTCGGTCTCAGCCGCCTCGTCACGCGGCCGCGGACGGTCGGCTTCGGCAAGGCCTATCCGGAGTTCTGGATCAACTTGCGCGAGGGCATGCCACGCGTCGGACCGGAGAGCGGCGTGCACATCTGCCTGCGGGCAAAGACCACGGCCGAGGTCGATGCGTTTCACGCAGCGGCGCTAGCGACTGGCGGCGCGTCCGATGGCGCGCCGGGCATCCGGCCGCACGATCGTGTGCGCTACTACGCCGCCTTCGTCTTCGATCCTGATGGTAACCGGATCGAGGCGGTGACGTTTCCGAGTGAGTAGCTCTTACAGCTTGCGCGCGACTTCCGGGGCGAGCTGCTTTTCCGCTTCGGCGATCTGTGCGGCAGCCGCCTTCAGCTTCGGCAGGATCTCCTCGACGCGATCGGCCTTGATGATGTCGACCGACAGGCCGGCGCGGATGAACTCGGTCTGGCGCATGTGCGACAAGAGCGAGAACAGCGGCTCCCAGAAATTGTCGATATTGGCGAGCAGCACCGGCTTGGCGTGACGGCCGAGCTGCTTCCAGGTCAGCTGCTCGACCAGCTCCTCCAGCGTGCCGACGCCGCCCGGCAGCGCCACGAAGGCATCGGAGCGTTCGAACATCAGTCGCTTGCGTTCGTGCATGTCGGGAGTGACGATCATCTCCTGCACGCGGGTCAGCGCGTTCTCGCGCAGCCGCAGGAATTCGGGGATAATGCCGGTGACGGTGCCGCCGTGATCCAGCACGGAGGTTGCAACCGAGCCCATCAGGCCGAGCGAGCCGCCGCCATAGACCAGGCGGATGTTGTTTTCGGCGAGCGCTCTGCCGAACGCCTTGGCGCCTTCGGTGAAGCGGGGATTGGTTCCGGGGCCGGAGCCGCAATAGACACAGACGGTTTTGATCGTGCTCATTGGTGCCATGATGCATTGCAGCGAAGAGGCGTCAAGCCCAATCGGTGATTCGGACTGCCCGGAAATCTACCGGTAAATGGCGAGAAACAATCGAAGATTCGCCATCTGGCGGGGTGCGCGGGCATCGGGAAAGCTCTATATGACAAGCGAAAATCGTTAATCGCAGCGACGCCCGCATCCGGCGGGCTTTCAGGTTTCTTGATGGACCAACCCCAATCGTTCGACGGCGCCGACGTTCCTGATCCTCCCGCTGGGGGACCGCTGGAGCGGGCCACGCTGATGGGCACGCTCGCGCATCTGTGGCCCTATATCTGGCCGGGCGACCGCTTCGACCTGAAGATGCGCGTGGTCTGGTCGCTGGTGCTGCTGCTCGCCGCCAAGCTGATCACGCTCGCGGTGCCGTTCAGCTTCAAATGGGCCACCGATGCACTGACCGGCGCCAACACCGCGCCTGTAGCGGCGGACAATTGGCAGCTCTGGGTGATCGCTTCGCCCTTGCTGCTGACTGCGAGCTACGGCGTGATGCGCATCCTGATGGCGGTGCTGACGCAATGGCGCGACGGCATCTTCGCCCGCGTCGCCATGCATGCGGTGCGCAAGCTCGCCACCATCACCTTCATCCACATGCACGAGCTGTCGCTGCGCTTTCACCTGGAGCGCAAGACCGGCGGCCTGACGCGCGTGCTGGAGCGCGGCCGCGAGGGCATCGAGGTCATCGTGCGCATGGTGATCCTCCAGCTGATCCCGACCATCGTCGAGGTCTCGCTCCTGATGGCCGTGCTGCTCTGGCAGTTCGACTGGCGCTACGTGGTCGCGACGCTGATCACGGTCGCGGTCTACATGTACTACACCTACATCGCGACCGAGTGGCGGATCGGCATCCGCCGCAAGATGAACGATTCCGACACCGAGGCGAACACCAAGGCGATCGACTCGCTGCTCAACTACGAGACCGTGAAATATTTCGGCGCCGAGATGCGCGAGGCGCAGCGCTACGACAAGTCGGTGGAGCGCTACGAGGAAGCCAGCGTCCGCACCTATACCTCGCTCGCTGTGCTCAATACCGGCCAGGCCGTGATCTTCACGATGGGACTGACTGCGACCATGCTGATGTGCGCGATCGGCGTGCGCAACGGCACCAACACGGTCGGCGATTTCGTGCTGGTCAACGCCATGATGATCCAGCTCTACCAACCCCTGAATTTCATGGGCATGGTGTATCGCGAGATCAAGCAGGCGATCATCGACATCGAGAAGATGTTCAACGTGCTGGGGCGCGAGGCCGAGATCAAGGACGCGCCCGACGCGCAGCCTCTGGCCGTTTCCGCCGGCACGGTGCGGTTCGAGGACGTGCGCTTTGCCTATGAGCCGACGCGGCCGATCCTGAAAGGCATCAGCTTCGAGGTGCCGGCCGGCAAGACCGTTGCGATTGTAGGTCCCTCCGGCGCAGGCAAGTCGACTATCTCGCGGCTCCTGTTCCGCCTCTATGACGTTTCCGGCGGCAAGATTTTGATCGACGGCCAGGACATCCGCGAGGTCACGCAGGCCAGCTTGCGCGCCGCAATCGGCATGGTGCCGCAGGATACCGTGCTGTTCAACGACACCATCCGCTACAACATCCGCTATGGCCGTTGGGATGCCAGCGATGCCGAAGTCGAGGAGGCCGCGCGACTTGCGCAGATCGATCATTTCATCCGCATGGCGCCGAAGGGCTACGAGACCCAGGTCGGCGAGCGCGGCCTGAAATTGTCGGGCGGCGAGAAGCAGCGCGTCGCGATCGCGCGCACGGTGCTCAAGGCGCCGTCGATCCTGGCGCTGGACGAGGCGACCTCGGCGCTCGACACCCATACCGAGCACGAGATCCAGGGCGCGCTCGACCGCGTCGCCAAGAACCGCACCTCGCTGGTGATCGCGCACCGGCTCTCGACCATCGTCGGTGCCGACGAGATCATCGTGCTGGACCAGGGCCGCATCGCCGAGCGCGGCACCCACGCGAGGCTGCTCGCGCTGGGCGGCCTTTACGCCAGCATGTGGAACAGGCAGCGCGAGGCGGAGGCGGCGCGCGAAAAACTGGCCAAGATGGCCGATACCAGCGAGGCGCCCAACCGGGAGCCGCCGCCGGTCGCCGACGTCCTGACGACGCCGGCGGCCGCGGAGTGACCTTGTCTCCGGTCCCAACTCTGGCCTAAACAAGCCCACCGCGCGGGGACGCCCCGCGTGCCAACAACTTCAGGCGGCAGATAGCGATGTCCATTCTCGATTCGATCCAGCGTCAGATCCCGCCGATCCACAAGGAGGGCTATCCCTTCATCGGCGGCTTCGCGCTGGCGAGCCTGATCCTGTTCTGGCTGTGGTCGCCTTTGGGATGGATCGGCACGATCCTGACCGTGTGGTGCGCGCTGTTTTTCCGCGACCCCGTCAGGGTGACGCCGGTGCGCGAGGGTCTCGTCGTGTCGCCGGCCGACGGCCGCGTCTCGATGATCACCATGGCGCTGCCGCCGGCCGAGCTCGGGCTCGGCGACCGGCCGCTGCCGCGCATCTCGGTGTTCATGAGCGTGTTCAACTGCCACGTGAACCGCAGCCCGATCGCGGGCAGGGTGGACCGCATCGCCTACCGGCCCGGCCTGTTCATCAATGCCGAGCTCGACAAAGCGAGCGAGGACAATGAGCGCAACTCGCTCGTCATCTCGACGCCCAATGCGCGGATCGGCGTGGTCCAGATCGCAGGCCTCGTCGCCAAGCGTATCGTCTGTTTCGTCAAGGAGGGGCAGGCGATCGGCGCCGGCGAGCGCTTCGGCCTGATCCGCTTCGGCTCGCGGCTCGACGTCTACCTGCCTGTCGGCACCAAGGCGCTGGTCTCGGAAGGGCAGACCGCGATCGCCGGCGAGACCATTTTGGCCGACCTCGTCGGCGAGGACCCCAGCCGCGCCTTCCGGGCCAATTAACCAAAGTCGGTCCTTGCGGGCCTTCCGCCGCAATGGCGGAAGGGAACGGGGCTTGCTATATCTCGCCTTAGGATAAGGACGAGCCATGACGCCCTATGACTTCAAGAATCCTGACGTTCGCCGCCGCCGGTTCCGCCCGATTCCGGTGCGGATGCTGGTGCCCAACGTCATCACGCTGCTGGCGATCTGCGCCGGGCTGACCGCGATCCGGCTGTCGATTGAGGGGCGGATGACGCTCGCCGTCTACGCCATCGTGTTCGCGGCCGCGCTCGACGGCATCGACGGCCGCATCGCGCGGCTGATCAAGGGCCAGTCCAAATTCGGCGCCGAGCTCGACAGCCTCGCCGACTTCGTCAATTTCGGCGTCGCGCCCGGCCTGATGCTGTATTTCTGGCAGCTGCACGAGCTGGGCAATGCCGGCTGGATCGCGGCCATGGTGTTTGCGATCTCCATGTGCCTGCGGCTCGCGCGCTTCAACGCCACGCTGGACGATCCGAACAAGCCGGCCTTCGCTGCCAATTTCTTCACCGGTGTGCCGGCACCGGCCGGCGCTATCACCGTGATGTTGCCGATCTATGCGGCGTTCCTGGATCTTGGCCGCTGGCCTGCGGCGCTGACGGCCGGCTACACGCTGCTGATTGCCTTCCTGATGGTGTCGCGCCTGCCGGTGTTCTCCGGCAAGAGCATGCGCATGCGGGTGCCGCCCGAGCTGGTGTTGCCGGCGTTTGTCGCGGTGATCTTCTTCATTGCGCTGCTGATCAGCTATCCCTGGTACGTGCTGTCGATCGGAACGGTGCTGTATCTTCTCGCTTTGCCGCTCGGCTACAAATCCTACCGCGACCAGGCGCGGGCGATGGAAGCCACCGCGCCGTCGGGAGGCGAGGTCCCGTCGCCGCCGTCGGCACCGACATTGGCGAATTTGTCGGAGCCGCCGCACGACGACGACCGGCCGGGACGGCTGCATTGAGCGGCGACACGCGGATATCTGCCATGAGGCCCCCTGAGTTGGGTTGAAGCCTGATCTCGGCTATATCGCCCTGTGCCGGGCGGCATCGCGCCAACAGCGACCGCCAATCTGGGAGAGAACGCCGTGACTGATAAAGCGACCGGGCCGCTGCCCGCTTCCGTCCTCGAAGCGCTGGGCCGCTACGACACCCCGACGATCTGCAATGCCATGGAGATCGTGGCGCCCGAGCGCCGGCTGATCGGCTACACCACCAAGCAACTGGTCTGCCCGTTTCCCGACCTGCCGCCGATCGTTGGCTATGCCCGCACCGTGGCGATCCGCTCGGTGCTGAAATCCTCGCTTGCACCGGAAGAGCAGTCGAAGCGCCGCATCGAATATTACGAATATGTCGGCACCGGTCACGGTCCGCGCATCTCGGTGATCCAGGACATCGACGGTCCCGACGTCGGCTACGGCGCGTTCTGGGGCGAGGTGCAGAGCAACGTCCACAAGGCGCTCGGCTGCCTCGGCGTCATCACCGACGGCTCGATCCGCGACATCCCGCAATGGGCCCCTGGCTTCCAGGCGCTCGCCGGCTCGATCGGCCCGTCGCATGCCTGGGTGCATGCGGAAAGCTTTGGCGGCGAGGTGCGTGTCGCCGGCATGACCGTGAAGTCGGACGATCTCATCCACGCCGACCAGCACGGCGCCATCGTGATCCCGCTCGACGTTGCTGCAAAGCTGCCTGAGGCCGCCGAGCTCTGCGGCCGCCGCGAGACGCCGATCCTGGAGATCGCCCGCAGCCCCGACTTCTCGCTGGAGAAGCTGAAGGCCGCGCTGAAGCGCTCGGCGGAGATCCACTGACTGAGCGACCTATGGCCGTGACGCCGGTCGCGGGCCGCCTTGTTCCAGAAACAGGGCGGCCTGATCGGGCTCGCCGAGCACGGCGGCGGCACATCCGATCAGGGTGAAGCCGCCGGCAAGATCCCACAGGGTAACGTCGTCTGCGCTGTCGGGGCAGTGAAGCAACCGCGCTACGATCACCGCGAAGGCGGCCTCGACAAACAGCAGCGCGCTGAAAGCCGGCAGCACGAGCTCCGGCTCGAGCAGATGGAACGCCAGCACCGCAGGCAGCGCGGTGAGAAGACTGAACAGCGTCAACATGGCGAAATGGCTCCGGTGATGGAGCATGTCGTCTCGCGATAGAATACCGCATGATCCCTCGTCACGGATGTGGCGCAGGGCCGCAGTCGGAGGATGTACAATGAAGATGAAGGGCAAGACGGTCCTGATCACCGGGTCCACTGACGGCGTCGGCCGCTACGTCGCGCGCCGGCTTGCCGAAGAAGGCGCAAGGGTCCTGATCCATGGCCGCGACGCGGCACGCGCAGAGTCGCTGAGCGACGAGCTCATGAAGGCCGGCGGTGTCGCGCCGACCTTCTATCAGGCCGACTTGTCGTCGATGTCGGGCACGCGCGCACTCGCCGAGGCTGTGAAGCGCGATCACCAGCGCCTCGACGTCCTGGTCAGCAATGCCGGCATTGGCTCGCAGAATGACGGGCCGCAGCGGCAAGTCAGTGCCGACGGTCACGAGCTGCGATTTGCCGTGAACTATCTCGCCGGTTTCCTGCTCGTCCATCTGTTGCTGCCGTTGCTGAAGGCCACGGCGCCTTCGCGCATCGTCAATGTCGCCTCGCTCGGCCAGCACCCGATCGATTTCGACGACGTCATGATTACGAAGGGCTACAGCGGTTCACGTGCCTATGCGCAGAGCAAGCTTTCGCAGATCATGTTCACGATCGATCTTGCGGAAGAACTGCAAGGCACCGGCGTGACCGTGAACGCGCTGCATCCCGCGACCTATATGAACACCACGATGGTGCGCGCCGGCGGCATCACGCCGATGTCCACAGTGGAGCAAGGCGGTGCTGCCGTCCTGCACCTCGTCGAGGGCGACGACGTCGCAGGCAAGAGCGGATTGTTCTTCAACGGCATGAACGAGGCGCACGCCAATCCGCAGGCCTATGATGTCGAGGCCCGCAAGCGCCTGCGCGCACTCAGCCTGAAACTGACGGGCCTGTCGTCCTAGCACGCCCGGTTATGGTTAGCGAAGTGTTGAGATCAGTGTCGCTGGACGACAATCGCAGCGCCTGCGGCACGGCGTACCACACTGTCCGGACTTAACCTTTACGCGGCTTTAAGGGCGGCGCTCTAGGGTTTCCGATGCGGTTCGGGGTTGGGCCGCGCCAGCGGCCAGGACGGCCGTTGTTGCGTACGCGTTGGAGTCTCCCATGGATATCATGACGGGCGTTGGGCTCACGGCGGGCATCATCGTCATCACGGCGATGATCCTCATGGGCGGCGACCTGCACATGTTCATCTCCGAACATGCGATCATCATCATCTTCGGCGGCTCGATCTCCGCGACGATGATCCGCTTTCCGCTCTCGGCGCTCCTGCACGGCCTTCCGCTCGGCGCCAAGTTCGCCTTCACCATGAGCCGGCTGTCGGCCCACGACCTCGTCGACGAACTCGCCCGCATCGCCGAAATCGCCCGCAAGCAGGGCCCGGTGGGTCTCGAAAAGGTCGAGACCGACGAGCCCTTTCTCGCCAAGGGCATCCGCTACGTCGCCGACGGCTACGACCTCGACTTCATCCGCGACAATCTCGAGCGCGACCGCGACAACTTCCTGATGCACCTCGACGAGGGCAGCAAGATCTACCGCGCCATCGGCGACTGCGCCCCGGCCTTCGGCATGATCGGCACCCTGATCGGCATGGTGCAGATGTTCGCCAACATGACCGATCCTTCCAAGCTCGGCCCGTTCATGGCGACCGCGCTGCTCGCTACGCTTTACGGCGCGCTCGTTGCGAACCTGTTCTGTCTGCCGATCGCCGACAAGCTGCACGGCAAGCTGCTGGACGAAGAGACCAACCGCACCCTCATCATCGACGGCATCCTGATGATCCGCGACTCCAAGAGCCCGACCCTGGTGCGGGAAATGCTGCTGGCCTATCTGCCGGAGAAGCATCGCAACGCCGAGGGCGAGCCGGTGCCGGCCTAAGGCCGCTCCGCGGGATCAACAGAGATGGCCAAGAAGAAGCGCGGCGATGCTCACGGCGGCGGTCACGGCTGGTTCGTGACCTTCGCCGATCTGATGGGCCTGATGATGAGCTTCTTCGTGATGCTCGTCGCGTTCTCGACGCAGGACGCCAACAAGCTGAAGATCGTTGCCGGCTCGATGCGCGACGCCTTCGGCGTGCAGAGCGAGGCGCGCTACGCCGGCATCGTCGAGTCCGACGGCCTGCCGACACGCCCGCGACTGAAGAACGTCGATCACATCCAGCCCGAGGATGCCTCCAACACACCGACGCCGGACCAGGAGGATCGCGACCGCACGTCGGGCGCCAAGATGAAGATCGACCGCAATTTCGCGCTCGCGGCGGCCTCGCTGCGGCAGGCCCTGCAGGACATGCCGGAACTGACCGAGATGTCCAAGCACATCATGTTCGAGGAGACCAAGCAGGGCCTCAACCTGGAGATCGTCGACCAGGATGGACGCTCGATGTTCGCCGACGGCTCCAAGGTGCCCTATGACCGCACGCGCCGGCTGGTCGAGAAGCTCGCCATCCCGCTCAAGGCCACGCCGCTGCGCGTCTCCATCGCCGGTCACACCGCGGCCGGATTCGTGCCGGGCCGCAGTGATTACGGCGCCTTCGATCTGTCGGCCGACCGCGCCAATGCCGTGCGCCAGATACTCGAGCGCGAGGGCCTGCCGGCCTCGCACATCTTCGCGGTCTCCGGCAAGGCGGACACGCAGCCGCTGTTTCCCGACGATCCCTCGCTCGCCGCCAACCGGCGCGTGACCATCACGCTGATGCGCGAAGATCCGCCGCTGCCGCCGAATTTGAAGCCCTGATCCCCTGTTGATCCCCTTGCGCTACCATCTTACCTGAGGCATCTCGTCGCGCCGGCGACGAGGGTCGTCGCGCCGTCGCAGCATCCGGCTCGGTGCCTGCTATGCTGTACTGATTGACAGACACGCAGGAAGCGTCAAAAGGCGCCGGATCAAATTCAGGGACGAAACGTTTTCCACCCTCATGGCGGCGAGCATCACACAGACCGAGACCCAGGAAGGGCCGGTCACCTCGGGTTTTTGGGCCCTCACGCTCGGGAGCATCGGCGTTGTCTTCGGCGACATCGGTACCTCGCCGCTCTACGCATTCCACGAGGCTGTCAGGGGCGCGGCTGGCGGTGAGCCGGTCTCGCGGGTGATCGTGCTCGGCGTGCTCTCGCTGATCCTGTGGGCACTCCTGATCGTCGTCACCGCCAAATACGTCCTGCTGCTCTTGCGCGCCGACAACAACGGGGAGGGCGGCACGCTCTCGCTGATGGCCCTTGGACAGCGCGCGCTGGGACGACGGAGCTGGTTCCTGCTCGCCCTCGGCGTCGTCGGCGCCTCCATGTTCATCGGCGATTCCATGATCACGCCGGCGATCTCGGTGCTGTCGGCGGTCGATGGACTGAAGCTCGCGACGCCTGCGTTCGAGCACTATGTCGTGCCGCTCACGGTCCTGATCCTGGCGCTGCTGTTCGCGGTGCAGAGCAAGGGCACCGCGCTGGTGGCATCCGCCTTCGGACCGGTGATGGTGATCTGGTTCACGGTCCTGGCGGTGATGGGCGCGGTCCACATCGCGGACGATCCGTCGGTGCTGGCGGCGATCAATCCCTATTACGCGCTGCAATTCCTGTTGACGCACGGCACGATCGGCCTGGTGACATTGGGAGCCGTGTTCCTCGCGGTGACCGGCGGCGAGGCGCTTTACGCCGATCTCGGCCATTTCGGCCGCAAGCCGATCCAGTCCGCCTGGATGTTCTTCGTGCTGCCTTCGCTGCTGATCAACTATTTCGGGCAAGGCGCCCTGGTGCTGTCCGATCCCAGCGCGATCGAGCACTCGTTCTACCGCATGGTGCCCGAGAAGCTGGTGCTGCCGCTGGTCGGGCTTGCGACCGCCGCGACCGTGATCGCGAGCCAGGCGGTGATCACCGGGGCCTATTCGCTGGTCTATCAGGCCGTGCAACTCGGCCTCTTGCCGCGCTTCGAGGTGCGCTACACCTCCGAAAGCCATGCCGGCCAGATCTATCTGCCGCGCGTGAACCGGCTGCTGCTGATCGGCGTGATGCTGCTGGTGCTGTTGTTCCGCACGCCCAGCGGCCTCGCCTCGGCCTATGGCATCGCGGTGTCCACCACGATGGTCGCCGACGGCATCATGGGCTTCATCGTGATCTGGAAGTTGTGGAATTGGCGCGCCGCGGCCGCCTCGGTCGTGATCCTGCCCTTCGTCATGGTCGACATGACCTTCTTCAGCGCCAATTTGCTCAAGCTGCTCGAGGGCGCGTGGGTGCCGCTGCTGTTCGGCGCCACCATGGCGGCCACGATCTGGACCTGGCGGCGCGGCTCCGGAATCCTGATCCAGAAGACGCGCCGGATCGAGGTGCCGCTGGATGACCTGATCCGCAGCCTGGAGAAGCGGCCGCCGCACATCGTCAAGGGCACGGCGGTGTTCCTGACCAGCGATCCCGCATTTGTGCCGACCGCTCTGTTGCACAATCTCAAGCACAACAAGGTCCTGCACGAGCACAACGTGATCCTGACCATCGAGACCGCGCCAACGCCGCGGGTCGATCTGTCCGAGCGCTTCCGCATGGAGAAAGTCAGCGACAAATTCTCCAAGGTCCGGTTGCGCTTCGGCTTCATGGAGCAGCCGAATGTCCCCAAGGCGCTGGCGATCGCGCGCAAGCAGGGCTGGCAGTTCGACATCATGTCGACGTCGTTCTTCGTGTCGCGAAGGTCGCTGAAGGCTTCGGCGCAGTCCGGCATGCCGCTCTGGCAGGACCATCTGTTCATCGCGCTGAGCCGGTCGGCCAACGACGCCACCGACTATTTCCAGATTCCGACCGGGCGGGTGGTTGAAGTCGGTACCCAGGTCACCATCTGAGGTCACCATTTGATCCGAATTGACCCACCTATGCGAATTCTGCATGGTGAGGGCCCAAAATCGGGCTAGGCTATGCCGATAGCGCAGGACTATAAGCCGCGCGCTCTTCCGCCGTAGTGCAGTGAAGCATTTTTTAGAGGCCACCGGGCTCTCCCATGACCAGTGACGTGACAGTTCCCGCCCCGGAGACGGCGGCGGCCAACGGGCATGGCGACGCCCACACCACGGCCGGCTTCGGCGCACTGACGCTCGGGAGCATCGGCGTCGTCTATGGCGATATCGGCACCAGCCCGCTCTACGCGTTCCGCGAGGCGGTGATGGCGGCTTCAGGCGCCGAAGGCGCGCCCACACCGGCTGCCGTTCTCGGCGTGGTCTCCCTGATCCTGTGGGCGCTCATCGTGGTGGTGACGCTCAAATACGTCGTGATCCTGCTCCGCGCCGACAACAACGGCGAGGGCGGTACCCTGGCGCTGATGGCGCTGGCCCAGCGCGCGGTTGGAACCGGCGGGGCGACCATCGTCCTGCTCGGCATCATTTCCGGCGCGCTGTTCTACGGCGATGCCGTGATCACGCCGGCGCTCTCGGTGCTGTCGGCGATCGAAGGCATGAAGGACGTCACGCTGACGTTCGAGCCTTACATCGTCCCGCTGACGGTGGTGATCCTGGTCTGCCTGTTCGCGGTGCAGTCGCGCGGCACGGCGCGCGTTGCGGCCTTCTTCGGCCCGATCATGTGCGTCTGGTTCGCGGTCCTCGCGGCGGCGGCGATCCACCCCATCATCGAGCAGCCGCAGATCCTGTTCGCACTGAACCCGCTCTATGCGGTATCCTTCATGCTCCACCACGGCATCATTGGCTTCGTGACCCTGGGCGCGGTGTTCCTGGCCGTGACCGGCGCCGAGGCGCTCTATGCCGACCTCGGCCATTTCGGCAAGCGGCCGATCCAGACCGCCTGGCTGTTCATTGTGCTGCCGTCGCTGGCGCTGAATTACCTTGGGCAGGGGGCGCTGGTGCTCGGCGATCCCGGCGCGATCGTGAGCCCGTTCTTCCAGCTCTTCCCGCAAGGCTTTGTCCGCGGCGGCATGGTCGTTCTCGCCACGGTTGCCACCGTGATCGCGAGCCAGGCGGTCATCACTGGTGCCTATTCGCTGACGCGCCAGGCGATCCAGCTCGGGCTGCTGCCGCGGTTCGAAATTCGCCATACCTCGGAAGCCCATTCCGGCCAGATCTTCATCCCGCGCATCAACCAGCTGCTGCTGGTTGCAGTGGTGCTGCTGGTGCTGCTGTTCCGCTCCTCCAGCGCGCTGGCGTCCGCCTACGGTATCTCCGTCACCGGGACCATGGTGGTCACGGCGATGATGGGCTTCGTGGTGATCTGGAAGGGCTGGCGGTGGTCGCCGCTTGCGGCCGGCGCGCTGATTGCGCCGTTCCTGTTCCTCGATCTGACCTTCCTGACCGCGAACCTGTTGAAGGTGTTCGAGGGCGGCTGGGTGCCGCTGGCGCTCGGTGCGGTCATGATCATCCTGATGTACACATGGCGGCGCGGCAGCCGGCTGCTGTTCGACAAGTCGCGCAAGCTCGAGTTCCCGCTCGCCGACCTCGTGGCGATGCTGGAGAAACGGCCGCCGCAGCGGGTGCCCGGCACTGCCGTGTTCCTGACCTCGGACCCGCTCAGCGCGCCGACCGCGCTGATGCATAGTCTGAAACACTACAAAGTGCTGCACGAGAAGAATGTCATTCTCACCATCGAGACCGCGCAGACCCCGCGGATCGATCCGGCCGAGCGCGTCAGGCTGGAGCAGATCTCACCGACCTTCTCCAAGGTGACGCTGAAGTTCGGCTTCATGGAATCGCCCAACGTGCCGAAGGCGCTCGCGATCGCCCGCAAGCTCGGCTGGCAGTTCGACATCATGTCGACCTCGTTCTTCCTGTCGCGGCGGGCGCTGAAACCGGCCGCCCATTCCGGCATGCCGCGCTGGCAGGACCGGCTGTTCATCTCGCTGAGCCGCTCCGCCAACGATGCCACCGACTATTTCCAGATCCCGTCCGGCCGGGTGGTCGAGGTCGGCACGCAGGTGACGATCTAACTCTACCGCTGTCATCGCCCGGCTTGACCGGGCGATCCAGTATTCCAGAGGCCGGCGTTAAAGAGCTCGCTCTCGCCGCATCCGCCGCAGCGTACTGGATCCCCCGCCTTCGCGGGGGATGACATCGAGTATGGGCCCCGAAAGCTGCACTTCAAGTCGCTGCGATTTAGCTTTAACTTGCGCCGCGCGGCTCAAGCCTTTGTGGCGCTTGATTTTCGTTTCCCGAGAGGCGAGGTTGCCGCGCGCCGGGATCGCCCCGGCATGCGCCTTGCGACGTTGGAGGATGAAGTGGCAAACCAGGTACAGGATCTGACCCCGGACGAGGTCTCCAAGGGTGTCGTGGAGGGGCGTTATCTGCTCGTCGACGTCCGTGAGCCGAACGAGGTCGAGGCCGAGGCCTATCCCTACGGTGTCGTGGTTCCGCTCTCGACTTTCGACCCCAAGGCGATTCCCGATCCCGCCGGAAAGGAGGTCGTGTTCGCCTGCCGCTCGGGCAAGCGCTCGGTGACGGCCTCGCTGGCGGCGCAGGCGGCGGGCCTGCCTTATGACAAGCATCTGGCCGGCGGCATGCTGGGCTGGAAGGCGGCGGGTCTGCCCAGCAAGGTCGGTGGCTGATCGGCCCCGATGTCTAACAAGATGTCCAAGAGTTCGTCCCTGAACAAGGTCTTCGCCGACCTCCCCGTCACCATCTTCGAGGCGATGTCGCAGTCTGCGCGCGACAACAACGCCATCAATCTCGGCCAGGGCTTTCCCGACGATCCAGGGCCCGAGGACATCCGCCGCGCCGCGGCCGAGGCCTCGCTGAACGGCTATAACCAGTACCCGTCGATGATGGGCCTGCCGGAGCTGCGCCAGGCGATCGCGACCCATTACGGCCACTGGCACGGCCTCAAGCTCGATCCGATGAGCGAGGTGATGGTCACCTCCGGCGGCACCGAGGCGCTGACCTCGGCGATCCTCGCGGTGGTGCAGCCCGGCGACGAAGTCGTCTGCTTCCAGCCGGTCTATGATTCCTACCTGCCGATCATCCGCCACGCCGGCGGCATTCCGCGCCTCGTCCGGCTCGAGCCGCCGCACTGGCGGCTGAACGAGGACATGCTGAAAAGCGTCTTCAATTCAAAGACCAAGGCGGTTCTGTTCAACAATCCTCTGAATCCCTCCGCGGTGGTCTATCCGCGCGAGGACCTCGAGCTGCTCGCGCGCTACTGCCAGGAGTTCGACGTCATCGCGATCTGCGACGAGGTCTGGGAGCACGTCACCTTCGACGAGCACAAGCACATCCCGCTGATCACCATCCCCGGCATGCGCGAGCGCACCATCAAGGTCGGCTCGGCCGGCAAGATCTTTTCGCTGACGGGCTGGAAGATCGGTTTCGTCTGCGCCGCGCCACAGCTCTTGCGCGTCGCTGCCAAGGTGCACCAGTTCCTGACCTTCACCACCGCGCCGAACCTGCAGGCCGCCGTCGCCTACGGCCTCGGCAAATCCGACGACTATTTCCTGTCGATGCGCAAGGACCTGACGCGGAGCAGGGACCGCCTGACCAAGGGGCTCGAAAGCCTCGGCTTCCCCGTGCTGAAGTCGCAGGGCACCTACTTCCTCACCGTCGACCTGTCGCCGCTCGGGCTCAACGAGAGCGACACCGAGTTCTGCTGGCGGATCGTCAAGGACTACAAGGTCGCCGCGATCCCGGTCTCGGCGTTCTACGAGCAGGACCCGGTGACATCAGTGGTGCGCTTCTGCTTTGCCAAGAAGGACGAAACCCTCGACACCGCGCTGGAGCGGCTGTCGGACGCGGTGCGTGGACGCAAGAAGTAGACAGAGATGACGAACGTCAGCCGCTCGGGGTTTCGCCTCGGTCTTGCAATCGCCGCAGCGCTGACGTTGCTCTCCGCTCCCGCCGGGGCGGAGGAGCGGGTCGTCAACTTCTACAACTGGTCCAACTACATGGCGCCGGATGTCCTTGAGAACTTTACCAAGGAGACCGGCATCAAGGTGGTCTACGACACCTTCGACGCCAACGAGACGCTGGAGACGCGCCTGATGGCCGGCAAGTCCGGCTATGACGTCGTGGTACCCACTGCCTATTTCCTGCAGCGCCAGATCAAGGCCAACATCTTCCAGAAGCTCGACAAGTCGAAGCTGCCGAACTTGGCCAACGCCTGGCCGGTCGTGACGCAGCGCCTCGGCATCTACGACCCCGGCAACGTCTACGCCGCCAACTACATGTGGGGCACGACGGGCATCGGTTACAACGTCGCCAAGGTGAAGCAGATCCTGGGGGCGGACGCCAGGATCGACAGCTGGGACATCGTCTTCAAGCCGGAGAACCTGGCAAAATTCAAAGACTGCGGCGTGCACATGCTCGATTCCGCCGACGACATCTTCCCGGCGGCGCTGAGCTATCTCGGGCTCGATCCGAACTCGACCAAGCAGGCGGACCTGGAGAAGGCCGCCGACGTAGTGGCGAAGGTTCGCACGTCGGTGCGAAAATTTCACTCCTCCGAATATCTGAGCGCACTCGCGACCGGCGAGATCTGCTTCGTGGTCGGCTGGTCCGGCGACATCATGCAGGCCCGTGCCCGCGCGGCCGAAGCCAAGAAAGACGACAGTAGCGGCATCGAGATCGGCTACACCATCCCTAAGGAGGGCGCGCAGATGTTCTTCGACAATCTCGCGATCCCCGCGGATGCCAAGAACGTTAGGGAAGCCTACGAGCTGATCAACTATCTCTACCGCCCCGACGTTGCCGCCAAGAACTCGGACTTTCTGTCCTACGCCAACGGCAACCTCGCCAGCCAGAAGCTGGTCGATCCGAAGATACTGAACGACAAGAACATCTATCCGGACGAGGCGACGCTCGCAAAGCTGTTCGTCATCACGGCGCGCGAGCCGGCGACCCAGCGCATCATCAACCGGCTCTGGACCAAGGTGAAGACGGGGCGCTGAGTGCGGCAGTTCCAAATTCGCTATCGCGCCCGAATTGGAGTATTATCTGCTCCAGTCAAGTAGATTGGGTCCTAATCAATGACAGAGCATCCTCGCATTTCGCTTGCGCCTGATGTGCTCGCGGGCAAGCCCGTGATCCTCGGGACCCGCATCGCGGTGGAGTTCATCATCGGACTAATGGCGGACGGCTGGACGGAGGCCGACATTTTGGCGAACTACCCCGGCATTTCACGCGAAGACATCCTTGCGTGCCTAGCTTATGCGCGCGACTCGCTGAGTGTCGAAAGGGTTCATCCAAGCGCTGCTTGAGATGCGCTTCCTTGCCGACGAGAATTTTCCTGGCTCGGCGGTGGCCGTACTTAGCGCGTCTGGTCACGACGTCGTCTGGATCAGGACTTCTGCCCCCGGCAGCAGCGACCCTGAAGTGTTGGCGCAAGCTTCGCACGAACAACGTATCTTGCTCACCTTCGACAAGGATTTTGGGGAACTGGCGAAAGCGGCCTCGCTGCCGGCCACATGCGGCATTGTGCTCTTGCGCATCCCTCCGGCTGCTCCCGGGCGGATCGGCAGAGTGCTCGCTGAACTGATTTTGGCCCGTGACGATTGGGCGGGACATTTCTCAGTTATCGAGCCCGGGCGAGTCCGAATGCGCCCGCTTGGCAAGTAGCGCTACCGCCACCTTCGATGCAGCCAGAGCCACTGCTCGGGATGCTCGCGCACCCAGCTCTCCACCACGCTCGTGATCGCCTGCGTCGTGCCCTGGATGTCGATCTTGCCGGCGGCGTCGCGCACCGGCTGGACTTCTTCCGTCAGCTCGCCGCGGAAGCGGCCGCCGGGCAGGCGGATGATACGGACGCCGTGGATCGGGCATTCGATCTGGCGCAGCAGGCGCGCCAGCATCGGATTGGCGCGGGTCTTGCGGCCGAAGAAGGTGACCTCGACGCCGGCGGTCAGATACTGGTCGATCAGCATCGCGACGTGCTTGCCGTCCTTCAGCGCCTGTGCAAGGCGCAAGGGCGCGTCGCGGCCGGCCGGAATCAGCGTGCCCATGTTGACCTGGCGCATCTCCTGGATGATGCGGTCGGCAGACGCAATGTTCGGCCGGCGGTAGAGGATCGCGGTATCCAGCCCGTGCGCGACGCCGGCGAGCGCCGGCAATTCCCAATTGGCCAGATGCGCGGCAAAGATCAGCGCCGGCTTGCCGTCGTCGCGGATCTGGTCGAACAGCTCGATGCTGCGCGCCGGGAGTTCGATCCGGCTCTTTTCCGGGCGATCGCGGTCGTAATCCCAGACATGGTCGATATGGGCGAATTCGGCGCCGACGCGGCCGAGATTGTCCCACACGCCCATCAGGATGTTTTCGATCTCCTCCGGCGACTTCTCCGGAAAGGCCGCAGTGAGGTTGGCGCGGCCGATGCGGTGCTCGCGCAGGCGCGGGCCGATCGTCTTCACGACGCGTGCGAAAAAGTCCGAGGTCTTGACCGGATCGAAATAGCGCGTGGTGCGCAGCATGCCGACCGTGGCGGCGCCGATCAGGCTGCCGCCGATGGATTTGGCAGCCTGCCGCGCGCGGGCCTTCGTGCTCGCAGTCAGCAGCGCCATGCGCCCGGTCAGGCCGGTTCGCGGGTCAAGATCAGCGAGGCGTTCTGGCCGCCGAAGCCGAACGAGTTCGACATGACTGCGGTCACGCGGGCATCGCGCGCCTTGTTGCCGACGACGTTGAACAGGATCGTGGGATCCGGAGTCTCGTAGTTGATCGTCGGCGGAATGCGCTGGTGCTCGAGCGTGAGCAGCGAGAAGATCGCCTCGACTGCGCCCGCGGCCGAGATGGTGTGGCCGACCATCGACTTGTTGGAGGTGACCGGAATCTTCTGCGCGAGCTCGCCGAACACGGCCGATGTCGTGTTGAACTCCATCTTGTCGTTTTCGGGTGTCGAGGTGCCGTGCGCGTTGATGTGGTCGATCTGGTCCGGCGTCATGCCGGCATCGGCCAGCGTCTTGTTCATGCAGCCGATGATCGGCTTGCCGTCGGGCGAGGAGCGGGTGCGATGGAAGGAATCGGTGAGCTCGCCGCAGCCGGCGATCACGCCGAGGATCTTTGCGCCGCGCGCAGTCGCCGCCTCGTAGCTTTCGAGCACCAGGGCGCCGGCGCCTTCGGCCATGACGAAGCCGTCGCGGTTCTTGGAGAAGGGGCGGGACGCTGCCTGCGGCGGATTGTTCTGGGTCGACAGCGCCGAAAGCAGTGAGAAGCGCACCAGCGCTTCCGGATTCACCGTGCCGTCGGTCGCGACGCACAGCGCAGCATCGGTCTCGCCGCGGCGGATCGCCTCGACGCCGAGCTGGATCGAGGTCGCGCCCGAGGCGCAGGCCGTGGACAGCGAGATCGGCGAGCCCTTGGTGCCGAAGGTCTCGGCGAGATGCGCGGCGACCGAGCCGAACATGAAGCGATGATGGTAGGCGCTGTACTTGCCGCCGCCGGAAATGCGCAGCAAATCGTCATAGGTGATGTCGAGCTGGCCGACGTCGCGACCGAGCTCTCGGCGCTGCGGCCATTCGACCTCGACCGGCGCGACTGCAAGGAAAAGGGGACCCGGGAAATCCGCCTTGGCGCCGATGCCGGCCTGCTCCAGCGCTTCCTGCGTCACCAGCTCGGCCATCCGCTCGGACAGGGCGGTGGAGGAGAACGGATCGACGCTGACGAAATCGACCGTGCCGGCCATCGTGGTCTTGAGGCCGTCGATCGGAAAGCGCGTGATGGTGCGGATGCCGGATTCGCCGGCGACGAGCTTCGCCCAATTGTCGGCCTTGCCGGCACCGAGCGAGGTCATGATGCCCATGCCGGTGACAACGACGACGGGACGCCCGAATTTGTCGCGTGGTGCAGTCATGTCGATCCCCCGCTTGAGCTAACTAAACCGCCTCGACCAGCGCCATGCCTTCGCCGCGCCAGTGTCCGGCCCCCACCACCACGATCTGGGTAGGCGCGCCCTGCATTTCAATCTCGGTCCCGGTCGAATCGTTCGGCGGGAACAGCGCACCACGCGAGATCGACAGCGCAGCGAGCGCAATTCCGAGCGGGAATTGCGTCTCCATGGCGTGGCCGAACACCGTGCCGGTCGAGCGCACCGGAAAGTCGGCATGGCCCTTCAGGAAGCCGCGCTCCTCGCTCGTCGCCGGCTCTGCGCCGGTCGCGCCCGTGATGATCGCACCCTTGCCCTCGCGCTTGGGCAGCTTGGCCCACAGCTTCTCCAGTGTTGCCGCCATGTCGCCCGGCTGCTTGCGGCGGGCGAGATCGGCCACGACGCTCGACAGCTTTGCATAAGGCTTTGCGCCGCGCGCTTCGGCGTGGGCCTTCGATTCCAGCACCAGGAATGCGCCGGCCGAGCCGAGCGCGAAGCCGGCGTGGTCCTTGCGGGCCCATACCGGTGCGAACTTGTCCTTGAGGTTGAAGTCGCCGAATTCGTAGAGGACGAGCAAGTCCTTGCGCTCGCCATTGTGCGAGCCGCCGACGAGGGCGATGTCGCTCTCGCCCGAGGCGATGCGCGCAAGCGCGATTCGCGCGGCATCGGCGCCGGCGACCTCTTCGCCCATGAAGGTGCGCGAGGTGCCGCCAAGACCGTGCACGATGGCGATGTTCCCGGCGAGCAGGTTGGAAAGCTGGGCCAGAAACAGCGTCGGCCTGAGATCGCTCATCAGCCGCTCGTTGAGGAAGCCGGGCGCGTTGGCTCCCTTGGCTTCGGCCGTGAGCACGCCGCTGTCGACGTTGAGGTCGCGCTCGCCGCCGCCGGCGGCCACGACCATGTCGATCTTCGAGAGAATGTCCTTGTTGCCCTTGATGCCGGCGGAATCGAGCGCAAGACCGGCGGCATAGGTTCCGATGCGCTGCCAGGCTTCCATCTGGCGCTGGTCGCCCTTCTTCGGGATCTGGCTGTCGAAGGCGACAGGCATCAGGGGATGCACGATGTAGGGCGCAAAGCCCTTCTCGTCGACATTGATGCGCTTTTCCTGGAGCGCGGCCCAGTTGGCGTCCAGGCCCTCGCCAAGCGAGGTGGCAAGGCCAATGCCGGTGATCCAGACTTCCGTCTGGCCGGGCTTCGAAGCGGTGTCAGTCATGGCGATACGGCCTGTTGCGGAAAGCCGACGCGCTCGGCGACTTTCGTCATGTACCCGCGCATGTCCGCATTGGGGAAGGGGATCAGTGTGAAGGTCAGCGCCGAATTGGCGCGCAGCTTGCCGCCGACCCTGATCTTGGCTTCGGTCATGGCATAGCCCGAGCCCTCATGGGCGAGGCTCGCCTCGATGCTCATGAGATCGCCGGGGAAGACCGAGCCGCGCACCTTGGCTTCCTTCACGGCGGCCAGGATCGGCATGCGCTCGAACTTGAACACGCCGAGCTGAAGCCAGCCCGAGGCCTGCGCCATCGATTCGATCAGGAGCACGCCGGGCATCAAGGGATAGCCCGGAAAATGCCCCTCGAAGATGGTGCTCTCCTTCGGGACCTGGGCCTCGACGACGATCTTCTTCTCGTCGACGTTGAGGTCGACGATGCGATCGATCATGTGGAAGTATTCGAGTTGCATGGTCGCCCGATTAGGCGCTCGCGCCCTTGGCGGCAACCAGCTCGTCGATGCGCGCGCACAGATTCTTCAGCACGAAATATTGTTCGGTGGTCGCTTTGCCGTCGTTGACCTCCTGCGTCCACTTCTCCAGCGGCAGCTTGATGCCGAACTGCTTGTCGATCGCGAAGGCGATATCGAGGAAATCGAGGCTGTCGATGCCGAGGTCATCGATGGCGTGACTATCCGGCGTGATCGTGTCGCGCGGGATGTCGCAGGTTTCAGCGATGATCGTGGCGACCTGATCGAATGTGGAAGACATCACTAAGCCTTTGATATATTGCGGATATTTGTCAGATGTTCCAGAGTGGCGCGGTGGGTGGGCATCGCGCCCCTGATGACGCCCTCAAACCCCCCTCTGGCCGGGTCGAAAGCCCGTATATCGGAGCGCCGCCCTGAGTTCAATGGAGCCGGGCGAGCCAAGGGACAGCAAGGAACAGGGCTGGGGACGCCGCCGGCAGGGGGCTCCGACCGCAGGCCGGGCCTAGATGTGCGGTGTCGTGATCTTGGCGCAGTCGCGGCGGCCCATCAGCACGCAATCCTGGGTCCGGCGCAGGTCGGCGATGCTCACCGCGAGCCAGATCCCGATCGCGGTCAGCGCGATGGTGAAGGCGAGCGCGGCGATGTTCGCGAGCATGCGGTGGCGGAAATCGTCCGGCTCGGCGCGAGGCTGCTCGTACCGCGACAGGTCGAGCGGCTCGGGCGTGACGCGCAGAGGCTGCACGGTGCCGTTGCCCCGGTGGACCGCCGGGCTGGGCGCGGTGCGCGGCCTGAACTGGAGCACCCGGTGCTCGTCATCCGAGCTTATGGGCCGCTGGGTTTTCATGGGGCGAGGATCACTCCGAAGCAGCGATTTTTAGATAGCACACGAGGTGAAAGTGTTGGCGGAAAATCTTCTCAACGCGGACGTGCATTGTGTCTTTTGCACGCCCTGTTCGGGGAAGCCCCAGAGATCGCGGAGCCGGGGTCGTCCATGCCCGGGCAGGACTCGGGTTGCGTTGCAGCAACGAAAGAAGGCGCCGCGTCCAGCCTCGTGAACATCGGCTTGTGATCTCCCCGTGCAGGTCGAACGCATTTACCGCCATGGGGCCCATGGCATAATCCAGGGAACCCGGGCGACCAGTTGCAACGATGTGAGGGACCCTTCGACCATGACCACGACCAACGCGCGCGAGCCGAGAGTGCATCCGGTGCCGATCCTGTCGCTTCGGCCGACGCAGATGACGGTCGGCATGCGCGAGGTCAAGGAGAAGCGCAAGCGCTGGCGCGAGCATGACAAGAAGAAGCAGGCCGACCTGCTCGGCACCCACATGATCCCCGTCGTGCACGGACCTGACGAGCGCTATTACGTGATCGACCATCATCATCTCGGCCGCGCGCTGCACGACGAGGGCATCAAGGAGGTGCTGGTGACTGTGGTCGGCGACCTCCGCATGGTCGAGCGCGAGGCGTTCTGGGGCGTGATGGACAACAAGCGCTGGGTCTACCCATACGATGCCAAGGGCGAGCGGCGGTCTTTCCGCGATCTGCCGAAATCGGTCGCCGATCTCAAGGACGATCCCTTTCGCAGCCTTGCAGGCGAGCTCCGCCGCATGGGCGGCTTCGCCAAGGACACCACGCCGTTCTCCGAGTTCCTGTGGGCCGACTTTCTGCGCCGGAAGCTGTCGCGCAAGGCGGTGGATGCCAATTTTGACAAGGCGCTCGAGAATGCCCTGGCTGCGGCCAAGAGCAAGGACGCCGTTTATCTGCCCGGCTGGTGCGGGCCGGCAGAGGATGATTGAGCGCGTGCCCTCATATCAGTCGCGCTGGAAGATCTTGGCGCCGGGATAAGCGCGCCGCGCATAAGTGACGACCAGCGCGCGGTCCTGGGTTGCCAGGAATGGCGTTCGGATCCGGCTCGATCCGATGATGAGGTGCCATAGACCATTGAGCTTCTGAATGACGACTTTCATTTGAGTAGTCCTCGACGACTGCGCATTCCGGCAAGTGCTGCCTGGCGCGGCGGTCCTTGCGATTGACGATCGTGATCACGGGGCAAAATTCCCGGTTCCGCTCACGCCCGCTGCAAAACTACGGCGACACTTGTTAGTTGGTTGCGGCATGCGGCCCGATAAGCCGGCTGTCATCACACCCTGTTGAGTGAAGTCATTTTCCGCGCCGACGAAACCGTCCTGAAACAGAGCCGTCCCAACTATCCGGGTATCGAGCTCACACAGGAGGCAGACATGCGCCGTCTGTTTTTCGCAATTGCCTTGCTCGCCGTCGCCTCGGCAGGGATCTCGGCCTCGTTCGCCGCAGTTCACCACGCCAAGACACTGACATTTGCCGAGCGCTTTGCCCCGGCGCTTGACTTGATGGCGAAGCAATAGCGGTCTCGCGCTTCGCAGCCGCAGGTCGGGCAGCGGTGTGATCACTTCGGATCCCGCGGGCCGGGTGAAGAGAGCAGCCGTTCGATCTCCGCGGCGGCCTCGCCGTTGCGCGCCTTTTGCAGCAGCGTGTAGCGTTCGGCGCCGGCCGGCAGCTTGCTCGCGGCAGCCCATGCGTCCTGCGTGAATCTGTTCAAGCGCTCCTGGAGCGAGAGGGCCGGTCGGGTTCGGTTGCGTTTCCTGGTCATGATTTGCCTTTCCGGTGCAAAGACAACCATGGCCGCGCGAGCACTGTCCTTAACTTTTGTGTATCGGAGCGTGGCACGGTGCTCGATAAGCGGAAATCTTTGGAACTGGCGCATTTCGACGGCCTTTACCTGCAGCAGTCGCCAACGCTCCGAGGGCGCCCGATGCCGCGATTCCATTTCGACATCCACGAGAACGGCCGGGTGTTTCCCGACGAGGACGGGCTGGATCTTGCGAACGAGAACGATGCTCGCAAGGAGGCGGTCATGACCGGCGCCTCCATCGCCCGCGATGCCTTCGTCTCGGGCAGCGCGCGCCACGTCGTCATCGACGTTCGCGAGGGGGGCGGGCCGTTCCTGAAGGTGTCGATTACGCTCGAGGTCGAGGAAATCTAGGCGTGCGGTGTCGGCCGGAGCGTGGCCGGTCCGAACCTGCGGCAGAGCGGCGCATGCGATCTTGACGTATCGCAAACAGACGCCGTCGGCGGCCGGTAAAGTCTGCCTGCATGACTGCCGAACCAGCGTTGCGCTCCCGCGTAGGCAAATGGACTCCGGATCATGCCCGACCTGGAGACGCCACGATGAGCCTGATTCTTCGCATTCTGTTCGTCCTCGCCGGAGCGATCACCGCGCTGTTCGTGGCGCGGGATGCGCTGAATTTCACCATCATCCAGACCTTCGTCGCCATCCTGCTCGTGACCGCCGTCCTGCTCGCCGGGAGTCTCTGGAGCCTGCGGCGGAAGACGTGAGCGGCAAGACGGGCGCGCGACCGGCCGGACTGAGCGAGGCCGAGGCGAAGGCGCGGCTGGAAAAGGACGGCGCCAACGAGTTGCCGCGACCCGAGCGGCGCAGCCCCTTGCGCATCGTCGTGGAGGTGCTGCGCGAGCCGATGCTCCTGTTGCTGCTTTGCGGTGGGCTGATCTACCTCGTGCTCGGCGATCTCAAGGAAGCGCTGATCCTCCTGGCCTTCGGTGCTATGTCCATCGTGATCACGGTGGTGCAGGAGACCCGGACCGAGCGCGTGCTGGACGCCCTGCGCGACCTGACCAGCCCGCGTGCGCTTGTGGTGCGGGACGGTGCGCGCCGGCGAATTCCGGGCCGGGAGGTCGTGCGCGACGATCTCCTCGTGCTCGGCGAAGGCGATCGGGTTCCCGCCGATGCCGCGCTGGTGGAGGCGCGCGATCTGCAGATCGACGAGTCCCTGCTGACCGGCGAGTCCGTGCCAGTCCGCAAGCAGGCCGCGGACGGGACCGCAGCGGTCGATCACCGGCCCGGCGGCGAGGATCAGCCCTTCGTGTATTCCGGCTCGCTCGTCGTGCGTGGCGAGGGGCTGGCGCTGGTCGAGGCGACCGGCCCACGCAGCGAGATCGGGAAGATCGGATTGTCGCTGCGCGGCTTGCAGGCCGAGCCACCGCGGCTGCAGCAACAGACCGCAAGGCTGGTGCGGCTCTGCTTCCTCGGCGGCGCAATGGTCAGCCTCGCCGCCGTCGCGCTCTACGGCGTCTTGCGCGGGGACTGGCTGCAGGCGCTGCTGGCGGGCATCGCCATCGGCATGTCGATGCTTCCGGAAGAATTCGGCGTCGTGCTCACGGTCTTCATGGCGATGGGAGCGTGGCGGATCTCGCAAGCCCGCGTGCTGACGCGGCGCGCCGCCGCCATCGAGGTTTTGGGGTCTGCGACCGTCCTGTGCACCGACAAGACCGGAACGCTGACGCAGAACCGCATGTCTGTTGCGGAGCTGCGGCTGCCCGATGGCGCGCGGATGCGCCCCGCGCCCGGACAAGGTCGCGCCAGGCCGGAATTTGTCGAGCTGGCGCGCTGCGGCGCCCTGGCGAGCTCTCCGGAACCGTTCGATCCGATGGAGAGGGCGCTGCACCAGCTCGCGCGCGACGCCTTGCCGGACGGTGATGCCATGGGTGGCGAGCGGACGCTGCTGCGCACCTACGGTCTGCGGCCCGAGCTGCTGGCCATGACCCAGGTCTGGCGGACAGCCGGCCGGGCGGAGCTCGTCGCATGCGCCAAGGGAGCGCCCGAGGCGGTTGCGCGCCTGTGCAGGCTGAACGATGCCGACCAGGAGTTGGTGCGCGATGCCGCCAGCGCGATGGCGAGCGACGGGCTTCGGGTGCTGGGCGTGGCCGTTGCCGTCTGCAATGACACCTCGCTCCCGCAGTCGCAACAGGCGTTCGCATTTCGATTTGTCGGCCTGGTCGGGCTTGCCGATCCGCTGCGGCCCCATGTCCCGGAGGCGGTTCGCGAATGCCGTGCGGCCGGGATTCGCGTCGTCATGATCACGGGCGATTATCCGGCAACGGCCGTTGCCATTGCGAACCAGGCCGGCCTCGACGTCCAGGATGTCATGACCGGTGATCAGGTCAGGCTGGCGGACGATCCGGAGCTTGCGCAGCGCGTCGGGCATGTGAGCGTGTTCGCGCGGGTCCTGCCGGAACAGAAGCTGCGCATCGTCCAGGCAATGAAGGCCAACGACGAGATCGTGGCGATGACCGGCGACGGCGTCAACGACGCGCCATCGCTCAAGGCCGCTCATATCGGCATCGCGATGGGCGGGCGCGGGACCGACGTCGCGCGAGAGGCGTCGTCGATCGTGCTGCTCGACGACGATTTCGCCTCGATCGTGGCGGCCATTCGCCTGGGGCGCCGCATCTATGACAATCTTCGCAAGGCGATGGCCTTCATCTTCGCCGTTCACGTCCCGATCGCCGGGCTTGCGCTGTTGCCGCTGGTGTTCGGGCTGCCGCTGATCTTCAGTCCGGTTCACATCGCGTTTCTGGAGCTGATCATCGACCCCGTGTGCTCGCTGGTGTTCGAGGCCGAGCGCGAGGAGCGCGATGCGATGACGCGCCCGCCGAGACGGGCCGATGCCGAGCTATTCTCGTGGGCCTTGGTCGGCTGGAGCGTTCTTCAGGGCGCGCTCACCTTCGGCCTGACCGCCACCATATTCGTCGGCGCGCTCCGCTCCGGCCTTGCCGCCGACGAGGCGAGGGCGCTCACCTTCGTGACGCTCGTGGTCTGCTTCGTCGCGCTGGTCCTCGTCAACCGGTCCTTCAGCGCCTCGTTCGTGTCGGCTTTCTTCCGGCCAAATCCCGCGCTGGCCTCGATATTCGCGGCGGTCGCCGCCGTTCTTGCCACCGCGCTGCTCTGGCCGCCGGCCTCCAGCCTGTTCCGCTTCGGTCCGCTGCATGCCGATGATCTGTTGATCACGCTCGGCGCGGGCCTCTCGGTGCTGACGGTGCTCGAAGCGCTGAAGCCGCTGTGGGCGCGGCGGCTCCGGTTCTAGTTCTCGCCCGGAGAGCCCGGCTTCCGCGGCGCATCGGTTTCGTGCGTCTCGCTCCTGCCGCCGAGCATCCGGTGCAGCCAGTGCTCGGTGCGGTTGCCGACGGTGAGGATCAGGAAGGCCAGCGTCAGCGCCGTGCCGACGATCGGCCACTGGCCGACGCCGCAGGCGATGCCGAGGCAGGCGGCGAGGAAGGTGCAGGCGGCACTGGTCAGGCCGCGGACGCGAAACCTGTCGCTTTCGTGGACGATGACGCCGGCACCGAGGAAGCCGATGCCGGTGAGGATGCCCTGGATGACGCGGCTCGCCGCATCGCTGATCTTGCCGGCTTCGGCGAACTGCACGGCCAGCAATACGACGGTCGCGGTCGAGAGCCCGACGATGCCGAGCGTCTTCAGCCCGATCGGCTTTCCGTGAAGGTCACGGTTGAGGCCGATGGCGCAGCCTGCAAGCGTGGCGACTCCAAGGCGCAGAAGGATCTCCGGCCAGTCCAGCACGGTCATTTCTTCGGCAAGCGTCCCATCAGATAGAACTCCTCGTTCGGCCGCATGCCCGTGAAATTCGCCAGCCGGTTCGACAGCGCGAAGAAGGCGGAGATGGCGGCGATGTCCCAGATGTCGTCGTCGCTGAAGCCGTGCGGTTGAAGCGCGGCGAAATCCTCCTCCGAGACGCGCTGCGCATCGGCGGAGACCTTCATCGCGAAATCGAGCATCGCCTTCTGGCGCGGCGTGATGTCGGCCTTGCGGTAGTTCACCGCGACCTGGTCGGCAATCAGCGGATTCTTGGCGCGGATGCGCAGGATCGCGCCATGCGCGATCACGCAATACTGGCATTGATTGGCGGCGGACGTCGCCACCACGATCATCTCGCGCTCGGCTTTGGTCAGGCCGCCCTCCTTCTCCATCAGCGCGTCGTGATAGGCGAAGAAGGCGCGGAACTCGTCGGGGCGGTAGGCCAGGGTGAGGAACACGTTCGGCACGAAGCCGCTTTTTTCCTGCACGGCAAGCAGGCGGATGCGGATGTCCTCGGGGAGCGTGTCGAGGGCGGGAGCGGGGAAGCGTTGCGCGGCGGCTTTTGTCATGTGCATGGATTCCGGCTTTTAGGCCGGCAACCATAGTCGATGCGGCGTGCGGGCTCAATCTGTCGGGCCGAACTGGCCGCGACGAAAGTGCGAGTTATGAGCGACGCTCCATCCGCCGTCATTGCGAGCGCAGCGAAGCAATCCAGAATCCCTCCGCGGAAAGACTCTGGATTGCTTCGCTTCGCTCGCAATGACGGTGTGGATAAAGCGTTGCCTTACCGCAGCGGCTTCTTCAGCAGCGAGAAGCGGTCGGGATCGAGTCCCATCGAAGGCTGCAGCATCGGGGCTTCGACGCTTCCGAGCGTCTTGCCGGGCGGGGCCGAGAACACCGGATCGTTCGGCGTGTCGCGCTGCGAGGTGGCGCCGCGCCAGCGCTCGAGCACGGCGCTGACGAAATGCATGTCGTGACCGGAGGTGACGGACGGTACGCTGCTGATGGTGGCTTCGCCGCGCGGCAATTGATGCGGCGGCACCTCCTTGAAGCGCAAGCGCGTCGGTAGCGCGACGCCTTCGCCGAACGCCAGCACCTCGCGGGTGCCGAGCGATGGCACGAAGGACAAGAGGTTCGCGGCCGCGTCCGACACCGCGGCGCGCAGCAGCGCCTGGTCGCGGTCGTTGGCAAGACGCATCGTGAACAGCGTGTTGCACTGGGAGATGATGGTGGCGTCGAGCTCGGCCGGGCGCTGGGTGATCAGCCCGAGATAGACGCCGTATTTGCGGCCTTCCTTGGCGATGCGCGACACCGCCTTGCGGGTCGGGCCGAAGCCGATGTTGCGATCGGCGGAGGCGTAGCGATGCGCTTCCTCGCAGACGAACAGCAGCGGCGAGACGCCGTCGCTCCACAGGCCGAAATCGAAGGCCATGCGGCAGAGCACCGAGACGACGGAATCGATGACCTCGGCCGGGAAGCCGGCGAGCTGCATCACCGTCATCGGCTTGCCGTTGGCGGGCAGGCGGAACAGATGGCTGATGACTTCGGCCATGGTATCGCCGCCGACATTGGCGTTGTCGAACATGAAGGCGTAGCGCGGGTCGTTGCGCACGGCCTCGATGCGCGAGATCAGCTTGTGATAGATGATGCGCGAGGAGCGGTTCTCGAGCTTGCCCATGCGCTCATCGATCAGCGACATCAGGTCGACGAGGCGGTAGGGCACCGGCGTGTCGACGGTGTAGCCGACCTGCTTGGGATCGATGCGCTTCAGCCCGATGCGGTCGGCGTTCTGGTACTGGGTGTAGACGCCCTTGGCGAGCGGAATTACCTCGGCGAGGATGTCGAGCTCCTCGGGCACGCCGGCGCGACCGCCGAACAGCACGTCGACGATTTCCTCGAAATTGAACAGCCAGAACGGCAGCTTCAGATTACGCGGGTTCAGCACCAGCGCGCGGTCGCCGAAGCAGCGGCCATATTCGTTGTGGACGTCGAGCAGGAAGATGCGCAGGTTCGGCCGCGCCTTCAGGATCTCGTTGAGCAGCAGCGACACGCCGGTCGATTTGCCGACGCCGGTCGAGCCCAGCACGGCAAAATGCTTGGACAGCATTTCCTCGACGTCGACATAGGCGACGACGGAGCGGTCCTGCTGAAGGAATCCGACATTGATCTGGTCCGATCCGGTCGGCGCGTAGATCGTGCGCAACTCCTGGCTGGTGATCAGGTCGACGGCATCGCCGATGGTGGGATAATTGGTGACGCCGCGTTGGAATTTGGCCTTGTCGGCGGCGTTGAGGATCTCGCCAAGCAGGTCGACCGAGGCGATGGCGATGTAATTGTCGGTGCTCGACAAATTCTCGCAGGAGACCTCGGTGATCATCGCGACGATGACCGAGCTCGCGCAGCGAATGCTGACGAAGCGGCCGACGGTGGCCCGAACCTCCGAGATCGGCATCTGGCTGGTCGCCAAGAGCCCGACCCGGGCGAGCGATCCACGTACCGAAATCACGCGTCCAAAGGATGTCACGATGAATGAACCCGGCAAGAGCAAGGAATTTGTTCCAGACTATGCGCGGCCGTCGCTGGACAAACGGTTAAACGCCGGGCGCGCCGGCTCCGTTAAATCCGCGGTAATTCGGCCGGGAGCTTTGTCGCCAATGGATATTTGTGGGCGGAAACGCCGGGAAAGTGCCGCATTTCGAGGCCGGGTGGGGGCGGGGCGGCCTTAAGGAAGATTTTACCATCCGGGCAGGCTGCGGTCTCTCCGTAGCGACCCACGCGAGCGGCCGGGGAGCCATTCGCAACGGGCGTGCTGGTTGATTTGTTGACGGGACCTAATCATTTGTACATTAGTACAAATGAAATCGTAACTATCGCTGCTGCGCAGCGGGCGTGCGTCGTTGTGCTCCAATGGCGCCGCCGGTCAGGCGGAAGAGCAGCCACGTTCTGGAGGAAAGCATGCAGCCCGAACCGATCCTCGATCTCGCCCATCTCGGCCACATGGAACTGCTGACGCCGAAGCCTGACGAGAGCCTGAAATTCTTCGTCGACGTGATGGGCATGACCGTCAGCGGGCAGAAGGGTGAGTCCGTCTATCTGCGCGGCTGGGACGATTACGAGCGCTATTCGCTCAAGCTCACGGCGTCGAAGACATCGGGCATGGGCCACATGGCGCTGCGCGCGCGCAGCCAGCAGGCGCTGGAGCGGCGCGTCGCCGCGCTGAAGGGATCCGGCTTCGACATCGGCTGGATCGACGGCGACATGGGGCAGGGGCCGACGTTCCGCTGCCGCGACCCTGATGGTCACATCGTCGAGCTCTATTACGAGACCGAATGGTATCAGGCGCCGCCGGAGCTCAAGCCCGCGCTGAAGAACCAGGCGCAGCGCTTTCCCGCCCGCGGCGTCAACGTCCGCCGCCTCGATCACCTCAACTGCCTCGCCGTCGACATCAAGGCCAACCGCGAGTTCTTCGAAAACTATCTCGGCTGCCGGCTCACCGAGCAGATCGTGCTCAATGATGGCCGCGAGGCGGCGATGTGGCTGACGATGTCGAACAAGAGCTATGACTTCGCCTATTCGCTCGACCATTCCGGCGTGCCGGGCCGCTTCCACCACGTCACCTACGCGCTCGACAGCCGCGAGGAGATTCTTCGCGCCGCCGACATCTTCCTGGAGAATGGCGTGCATATCGAGACCGGTCCGCACAAGCACGCGATCCAGCAGACTTTCTTCCTCTACGTCTACGAGCCCGGCGGCAACCGCGTCGAGGTCGCCAATGCCGGCGCGCGCCTCATCCTTGCGCCGGACTGGAAGCCGATCGTGTGGACCGAGGAGGAGCGCAAGAAGGGCCAGGCCTGGGGATTGAAGACAATCGAGTCCTTCCACACCCACGGCACGCCGCCGGTGGAAAATAAGCATGGATGAGCCTTAGCATGTGAGCTTGGCGGGTCTGAGCAAGCGCCTCGTCCTTCGAGACGACCGCTTCGCGGTCTCCTCAGGATGAGGCTAAGCGGTAGCTTTGCCTATCGAACTGCTGCCACGCACTCCGTCCTCATCCTGAGGGCCCGCCGCAGGCGGGCGTCTCGAAGGATGGCCGCAGGCGAGCTTCCAGACATGCCTTCTTTCGTCTTGTCTCAGTGGGTGGACGCCCGCACCCTTTCGATCGTCTCGCGGACACCGGTCCATGCCGGCTTGTCGGGTGCGAACTGCCGGCGCAGGAAGCTGACGAGCTCCTCGACCTGGGCGTCGCTCATGCTGTTTCTGAACGCCGGCATGTAGCCGAGATCGCTCGACGCCGGCTCAGTGATGCCGTGCAGGATCACCTGCACGAGATTGTCCGATGTCGCGCTGTGCAGATTGCTGTTGAGCGCGAGCGAGGGTCGGGTGCCGAACAGCGGCAGGCCGCCGACCTCGTGACAGACGGCGCAGGCGCCTTGATAGAGCCGCGCACCGGCTGAGGAGGCGACGGTGGCCTGTGTCGCGCTCTCGAGCCGTGCCGCAAGCGCGTCCGGCGTCTCGGTGGTACTGTCGTTGAATGAATTGAGATAGACGGCCATCGCACGGATGTCCTGGTCGGGCAGGGCCTTGAGATCCCGGACGATCGGCGCCATCGGGCCGGCGGCGACGCCGTGATAGCGCGAATGGCCGGTGCGCAAATAGGCGTAGAGCTCGTCCTCGCTCCACGGGATCGGCGCGTGCGAGAGCGAGGTCAGCGGCGGCGCTTCCCACCCCTCGGCAAAGCCGCCGGCGAGATAGGCATTGCGCTGCTCGGCGCCGAGCGCATTGCGCGGCGAATGGCAGGCGCTGCAATGGCCGAGGCTCTCGACGAGATAAGCGCCGCGATTCCAGGCCTCGGATTTGGCGGGATCAGGCTTGAGCTCTTTCGTCTCGTGGAACAGCGCATTCCAGCCCGCGAGCAGCGGGCGGAGATTGAACGGGAAGGCGAGTGTGTTGGCGGGTGCCGTCGCGCGCACCGCGGGCTGAGCCATCAGGTAGGCGTAGAGCGCCTGCAGGTCGGCATCGCCAGTCCTCGCAAAATGCGTGTAGGGGAAGGCGGGATAGAGCTGACGCCCGTCGCGATGCAAGCCATCGCGCATGGCGCGCTCGAAGGCGGGATAGGACCAGGCGCCGATACCGGTCTCGACGTCGGGCGTGATGTTGGTTGAATAGATCGTGCCGAACGGCGTCTGAAGCGCGCGGCCGCCGGCGTTGAGCACGCCGCCAATACTGGTGTGGCACTCCGCGCAATTGCCGAGCGCGGCGAGCTCTTGGCCGCGCGCGATCGTTGCCGCCGAATAGACCGACGCATCGGGCCGCGCGATCGGCGCGATGGCGCGTCCCGGCAAAAGCGCGGCGCCGATGCCGATCGCGGCGGTGCAGACGGCTGCGATCGTTGCGAAGATGCCGGCGCGCTTGGCGAACGGATTTTCCCAGATGCGAGACGGAGGCGGGGCTGCGGGCGCGGGCAGAGACTGCGGTCTCGCCGCTGCTTCGCCGTGCAATCCCTTGAGAATGCGCTCGGGCGTGAATGGCGGCTCGCGAAAGCGCACGCCGGTGGCATCGAAGATGGCATTCGCAATCGCTGCCGCGCTCGGCACGGACGCGGACTCGCCGACGCCGAGCGGCGGCTGATCCGGCCGTGGCAGCATCAAGACGTCGATCTTGGGCACGTCGGGGAAGGGGATGATCGGATAGGCGCCCCATTCGCGCGCCGCCACCGCACCGCGCTCGAATGAGACCTCCTCCATCAGCGCGCGGCTGGTCGACTGGATGACATTGCCGTGGATCTGGTGGCGCACACCTTCCGGATTGATCATCAGGCCGGAGTCCTGCCCGGCGACGACGCGCGTGACGCTGACGTCACCGGTCGTCTTGTTCACCGCGACGTCTGTCACCCACGCCGACCACGCCGCGCCATAGCCCGGAAACTTGCTGTGGACGTAGAGCGCATAGGCAAAGCCGCGGCCATGCACGACCTCGCCGTCCTTCTCCTCGCGAACCGGGCGCGGCGTCCAGCCCGCACGTTCGGCGACCGCATTGACCAGATCGACGGCGCGCGGATCCTTCAGATAGCGCAGACGATATTCGATCGGATCGACGCCGGCCTCGGAGGCGGCCTCGTCGATGTAGGATTCATGCGCAAAGGTGTTCGGCAACGCCGAGACGCCGCGGAACCAGGAGGCGCGCACGATCGGCGCCATGTCGTGGGCGACGACGCGCATGTGATCGTAGTCGTAAGGCGGGATCGCGGTGCGGTCGCCCATCTGGAGCACGGCGGGATCGGGCGCGATGCGGCCGGTGAGCAACAGCGCCAGCGTCGGCGCCGCGTTCGAGGGATAGCGCGTCGCGAGATCGTAGGCCGCGATGCCGCCGTCGGCATCGAGCCCGCCATTGACGTCGATGAGCTGCGCGGTGCCCTTGGGCTCCCAGGCATGCTCCTGCTCGCGGGTCAGCTGCACGCGCACGGGCCGGCCGACGGCGCGCGATAGCAGCAGCGCATCGGCGGTGACGTCGTCGGCGCAATTGCGGCCGTAGCACCCGGCGGCCTCCAGCCTGACGACCTCGATCTCGCTCTCGGGGCGTTCGATCAGCAGCGCCAGATCGCTGCGCAGCACGTGCGGGTTCTGCGTGCCGGACCAGACGCGGATATTGCCGTCCTGAAAATCGGCGACCGCGCAGGACGGGCCGATCGAGGCGTGCATCTGATAGGGCCAGACGTAAGTGCGCTGCATCGGCCTGGCCGCGCCGGCAATGGCAGCATCGACATTGCCCTTGTCGATCAGCGTGCGCGGCGTTGAGGGATTGGCGCGCAGCGCGGTCTCGACATCGGCGAGATCGGTAAGCTTTGGCGTCGGCTTCCAGCTCAGCTTGAGCTGTTCGGCGGCGCGAATCGCATTCTCCTCGCGCTCGGCAACGATGCCGACGAAATCGCCGATGTGCACGACGGCGACGATGCCGGGAATGTCGCGCACCGAGGATTCATCGACTGAGATCAGGCTGGTGCCGACGAACGGGCCGGCATCGACGCCGGCATAGGGCGGGCGCACCACGCGGCCGTGAAGCATGCCGGGCACGCGGATATCGTGGACGAACGTCAATTCGCCCGTTGCCTTGGCCGGCAGGTCGACGCGTGGGACGGATTGGCCGACGATGGCGTAATCGCCGACGGACTTCACAGTCACGTCGTCTTCGAGCTCGAGCCGGATCTCTTCGCCGCCGATCAGCTCGCCATAGCTGACGCTGCGGTTATCATGTCCGCGCACGAGTCCGTCTTCGATCTTGAGTTCGGCGGCCGGCAGTTCCAGATGTTCGGCCGCGCGTGCGATCAAGAAGTGCCTCGCCTGCGCCGCGGCTTTGCGCAAGGGAACGGCGGTGATCTGGATGGTCTCGCTCGCGATCGTCGCGCCCTGGTTCGGCACCACGGCCGTGTCGCCGAGCACGACGACGACGCGCGCAAAGGACACATCCAGTTCTTCAGCGACGATCTGGCCGAGCGCGGTGCGGATGCCGGTGCCGAGATCGACATGGCCGTTATAGGCCGTGACCGAGCCGTCCGCGGTGATGCGGACAAAGGTCTCGGATGTGATCTCGTCCACGGTGCGGACAACGACGAGCGAACCCGATTGGCGCTCAGCTTCGTTCGAAACAGGGGAGGCCATCAATCTGCGGCCTCGGTGCGCTGGCCCGATGCGCGCATCACCGCGCGCAGGATTTCGACATGCGTGCCACAGCGGCAGAGATTGTAGCGCAGCGCCGCCAGCGCCTCCTGCTCGGTCGGACGCGGGTTCTGCGCGAGCAGCGCCTTGGTGGTCATGATCATGCCGTTGAGGCAGTAGCCGCATTGCGCGGCCTGCTCGTCGATGAAGGCCTGCTGCACGACATCAGGCTTGTCGCGCGTGCCGAGGCCTTCGAGCGTCACGATGTCGCGGCCGGCGCAGCCGCCGATCGGAATCACGCAGGAGCGCGCCGCGGCACCGTCGATCAGGACAGTACAGGTGCCGCATTCGCCGAGACCGCAACCATATTTCGGGCCGTTGAGCGCGAGATCGTTGCGCAGCACATAGAGCAGCGGCGTGTCGCGCGCCGCGGTGATCTCGTGGATCCTGCCGTTCACGGTGAGGCGGATCGGTGTCTGCGTCATCCCTGGTCCCAAGCCCGCGTAGAATTCGATGTCGTGACGATACCGTTTGTACACAAACGTGCAAGCCGTGCATGTCGCACTGCAGCGCGATTGCCTTCTTTGTGGACAGAGCCGATAGGCAAATGAGGTTTTATGCGGCAGTCGCATCTTTTGCGCTGCACCGCCGCTTGACAGGCCCGGGGGACCACGCGCAACATCGTTCGTATACGAATGATAACGACGTCTCCGCTGGCCTGACATGGTGATGGAAACAACGAGCGCTGCCACCGACAAGATCCGCTGCGATGCCTGTCCGGTGATGTGCTACATCAAGCCGGGTGCCGCGGGTGCCTGCGACCGCTATGCTAACCACGACGGCAAGCTCGTTCGCGTCGATCCGCATGTGATCCTGGAGCGCACCGTCTCGCATGGAGGCAAGCTCGTTCCGTTCAGCCGCACGGAAGATTGGGACGGCAAGATCGTCCACGAACCCTCGACCTTCGTCACCGCGATCGGCGCGGGCACGACCTATCCGGACTATAAGCCGGCACCGTTCATCGTCTCCGCGGAGGTCGACGGCGTCGACATGGTGACCGTGGTCACCGAGGGCATCTTCTCCTATTGCGGCATCAAGGTGAAGATCGACACCGACCGCTATCTCGGGCCGGAGACCGCGACCGTGCGCGCGCAGGGCGAGGCGGTCGGCCATGTCACCACCAGCGAATATGGCTCGCAGATGCTGTCGCTCGGCGGCGTGCATCATCTCACCGGCGGCTCCAAGAAGGAGGGCCGGGTCACTTGCGACACGCTGATGGACCTCGCCAATTGCAAGGCGGTGGAGCTGACCATCGACGGCGGCGCGACCGTGGTGGTGCAGGCCGGCCAGCCGCCGATCGTCAATGGCGTGAAGGAAGAGCGCATGCGCGTCGGCTGCGGCTCGGCGACGATCGGCATGTTCGCCAAGCAATGGCACGGCAAGGTCGACGAGGTCGTGGTGGTCGACGACCACATCACCGGCGTGCTCTCGGAGCATCAGGCCGGCAAGCTGCTCGACATCGCCGACACCGGCATCAAGATGAAGGGCCGCCGCTCGACGCCCGGCCGCTATTTCCAGGTGGCCGATCCCGGCACGGGCTGGGGCGGCACCAACATCTCCGATCCGCTGGCGATCCTCGGGCCGTTCGATGCGAAGGAAGCCAAGCCCGGTCTCTCCATGTTGATGGTCTCCACCACCGGCGAGCATTCGTCCTATTACGTGCTCGACGAGGCCTTGAATCCCGTCGAGACCGAGATGCCGGCCGACCTGAAATTCTCCGTCGAGCGTATCCAGGAGAATTGCGAGCCGGCGCTGTGCACGGTGCTGTTCATGGCGGGTGCCGGCGGCTCGCTGCGCGCCGGCGTCACCGACAATCCGGTGCGGCTGACGCGCTCGGTGAAGGACGCGCTGACCCGCGTCACCAGCGGCGGCGCGCCGGTCTATGTCTGGCCGGGCGGCGGCATCACCTACATGGTCGACGTGACGCAGATGCCGGCGGGCGCTTTCGGCTACGTGCCGACGCCGGCGCTGGTTGCGCCGATCGAGTTCACGATGAAGCTGTCCGACTACGCCGCGCTCGGCGGGCACATGGATTATGTAAAGCCGCTCTCTGAGGTGCAGAACGGCGATGATGTCCGCCAGCTGCCCTGGCAGAACCCGATCCCGGGGCCGCGGGCATGACACGGCTCCCGCAAATCGCATTGCTGTCTGATGGCCGGCGGCTGCATTTGCAGGATGGACCGATTGATCTGATCGCGGAGGCGAGGGGGCGCGCGGACGCGGTACGCGCAGCTTACGAGGCTGCGGCGCAGCGTTTCACCGGGCTGCTCGACGAGCTCTGTGCGGAATTGCCGGGGCTGCGTGCACCGGCCGAGGAGGAAACCTCGCTGAAGGGCGTTGTCGCGCGCCGCATGCACGCCGCCGTCGCGCCCTATGCCGCTGGATGCTTCATCACGCCGATGGCCGCGGTGGCCGGCAGCGTGGCGGAGGAAATTCTGGGGGCAATGCTGGACGCCGCGACGCTCGATCGGGCCTACGTCAATAACGGCGGCGACATCGCGCTGCATCTCGGCAAGGGCGAGCATTTTGCCGTCGGCCTGATGGACCGGCCGGACCGCGACGGCGTGATGCGGACCATGAGGCTCAATTCAGATGATCCCGCGCGCGGCATTGCGACCAGCGGGCGCCACGGCCGCAGCTTTTCGCTCGGGATCGCCGATGCCGTGACGGTGCTGGCGGCAACCGCCTCGCAGGCCGACGCGGCTGCGACTGTCATCGCCAATGCCGTCGATCTGCCCGGGCATCCCGCCATCATCCGGAGGCCTGCGAACGAGCTTCAGCCCGACAGCGATCTCGGCGCGCGCCTCGTGACGCGTGATGTCGGCGAATTGTCTCACAATGAGAGCGCGGCCGCGCTGGAATCTGGCGCGGAATGTGCACGGCAATTGTTCGATCGCGGACTGATCGAAGGTGCCGTGCTGCGGCTTTGTGGTGATATGCTTGTCATCGGAACAAAGGATATAGAAGAGCAACGATCGCACCCGCTTGTGCTGGAGAACGCGGTCTGTGCCTGAACAGGGAAGCGAAACATGAGCGCGATCATCCGCAAGATCGTCACCGTCGTCGAAGAGACGCAGATGGAGATGGGCCGCCAGGTCTCGCCGCCGACGCGGCGTGCCGCTGCGATTGCCGTGATCGAAAATCCCTTTGCGGGGAAATATGTCGAGGATCTCTCGCCGTTGGTCGCGATCGGCGAGGAGCTCGGCGAACTCCTGTCGAAGCGCGCGGTGGCAGCGCTCGGCATCGAAGGCTCCAAGGCCCAGAGCTACGGCAAGGCCGCGGCCGTCGGCGAAAACGGTGAGCTGGAGCATGCCGCCGCCATCCTTCACCCCAAGATGGGCGCGCCGGTGCGCAAGGTTCTGGGCAAGGGCGCGGCGCTGATCCCGTCGTCGAAGAAGCGCAGCGGGCCTGGCACGACGCTCGACATTCCGCTGGGGCACAAGGACGCCGCCTTCGTGCGCAGTCATTTCGACGGCATGGAAGTGCAGATCAATGATGCGCCGCGCGCCAATGAGATCATGGTCGCGGTCGCCGTCACCGACAGCGGCCGTCCGCTGCCGCGCGTCGGCGGGTTGACGGTTGCGGAGATCAAGGGCGAAGACGGTCTGAGATAGAAGACGCAAGCGAGTTCAAAACTGGAGGTTGGGATGCGAGCAAGAAATTACTTCGTCGGCGCGGCCTTCGCGCTTCTGGCCGGCGGCATGGCCCATTCGGCCGTGGCGCAGGACATCAAGATCGGCGAGATCAACAGCTATTCGTTGCTGCCGGCATTCACCGAGCCTTATCGCAAGGGCTGGCAGCTCGCGGTGGAAGAGATCAACGCGGCCGGCGGCATCAACGGCAAGAAGCTGGTCGTCATCTCCAAGGACGACGGCGGCAAGCCGGCGGATGCGCAGACCGCTGCCAACGAGCTGGTCTCGAGCGAGGGCGTGGCGATGCTGACCGGCACGTTCCTGTCGAACATCGGCCTTGCGGTCTCGGACTTCGCCAACCAGAAGAAGGTGTTCTTCCTCGCAGCCGAGCCGCTGACGGACGCGGTGACCTGGTCCAAGGGCAACAAGTACACCTTCCGCCTGCGTCCCTCCAACTATATGCAGGCCGCGATGCTGGTGGAAGCCGCCAGCAAGCTGCCCGCCAAGCGCTGGGCGACCATCGCGCCGAACTACGAGTACGGCCAGTCGGCGGTTGCCGTGTTCAAGAAGCTGATGTCGGAGAAGCGTCCCGACATCCAGTGGGTCGACGAGCAGTGGCCGCCGCAGGGCAAGATCGATGCGGGCCCGGTGGTGCAGGCGGTTGCCGCGGCCAATCCCGAAGCGATCCTCAACGTCACCTTCGGTGCCGACCTCGTCAAGCTCGTGCGCGAAGGCAACACCCGCGGCCTGTTCAAGGGGCGCGAGGTCGTGTCCTTCCTGACCGGTGAGCCCGAATATCTCGATCCGCTCAAGGACGAGACGCCGGAGGGCTGGATCGTCACCGGCTATCCCTGGTACTCGATCAAGACGCCTGAGCACGACGCGTTCCTGAAGGCCTATCAGGCCAAGTACAACGACTATCCGCGCCTCGGGTCGATCGTCGGCTACCAGACCATCAAGTCGGCGGCCGCCATTCTCGCCAAGGCCGGCTCGACCGATCCGGAGAAGCTGATCGCTGCGGCTGAAGGTCTGTCGATGCCGTCGCCGTTCGGCGAGATCACCTTCCGCAAGATCGACCATCAGTCGACGCTTGGTGCCTACGTCGGCAAGACCGCGCTGAAGGACGGCAAGGGCGTGATGGTGGATTCGTCCTACAAGAAGGGTGCGGATTATCTGCCCAGCGACGCCGAAGTCGAGAAGCTGCGCCCGAAGGATTGATTTCTGCTGCCGTAGGGTGGGTTAGCCCTGCAGATGCGCAAAGCGCTTCTGCTGGGCGTAACCCACCACTTTCGGCGCCACACGAGAAAAGGTGGTGGGTTACGCTTCGCTAACCCACCCTACGACCTCACAACCCGGACCGCCGATGGCCTTTTACGTCGTACAGTTTCTGACCGGTCTCGCCAGCGCAGCGTCGCTGTTCCTGGTGGCGTCGGGCCTGTCGATCATCTTCGGCGTGACGCGGATCGTGAATTTCGCGCATGGCGCCTTCTACATGATCGGCGCCTATATCGCCTTCACGCTGACGGAGCGCCTGTCCGGCGCGTTCGGCTTCTGGGGCAGCATCGTGCTGGCCGCGCTCGCGGTGGCGTTGATCGGCGTGCTGGTCGAGATGGTGCTGCTGCGCCGCATCTATCATGCGCCCGAACTGTTCCAGCTGCTTGCGACGTTCGGCCTGACCCTGATGGTCGAGGACCTCGTCGTGCTGATCTGGGGTCCTGACGACCTCGTCGGCCGCCGCGCGCCGGGCTTCAAGGGCGCGATCGATTTCTTCGGCCAGAACATCCCGAGCTACGATCTGTTCCTGATCGTGCTCGGCCCGGTGGTGCTGGGCATTCTCTGGCTGCTGTTCCAGCGCACGCGCTGGGGCGTGCTGGTGCGCGCGGCGACGCAGGACCGCGACATGGTCGCCGCACTCGGCGTCAATCAGAAATGGCTGTTCACATCGGTGTTCGCCGTCGGCGTCTTCCTTGCCGCGCTCGGCGGCGCGCTCCAGATCCCGCGCGATGCCGTGCATCACGCGATGGATCTGCGCATCATCGTCGAGGTGTTCGTCGTCGTCGTGATCGGCGGCCTCGGCAGCATCGTCGGCGCCTTCGTCGCGGCGGTGCTGGTGTCGGAATTGAATGCCTTCGGCATTCTGATCTTTCCGAAGATTTCCATCATCCTGGTTTTCCTGGTGATGGCGGTGGTGCTGATTGTGCGGCCCTGGGGCCTGTTCGGCAAGCCCGAGGCGGCGGCGCGCAAGACGCCCGGTCTCACCGTCAATCCCTGGCGGCCGCTGACGTCGAACGAGCGGCTGGCCTCGCTGGCGGTGCTCGTCATCGCGGCGACGCTGCCGCTGTTCGCCGGCAACTACGCGCTGACCGTCGGCTCGGAGATCGCGATCTTCGTGATCTTCGCCGTCTCCTTGCATTTCCTGATGTCGGTCGGAGGGCTCGCCTCGTTCGGCCACGCCGCCTATTTCGGCCTCGGCGCCTACGGCATCGCCTTCCTCGCCAAGATGGCGGGACTGCCGATGATCGTGTGCCTGCTGCTCGGGCCGCTGCTCGGCTGCATGGGCGCGGCCGTATTCGGCTTCTTCGCCGTGCAGCTTTCCGGCGTCTATTTCGCCATGCTGACGCTCGCCTTTGCGCAGATCGTCTGGTCGATCGCGTTCCAGTGGGTGAGCGTCACGGGCGGCGACAACGGCATTCTGGGTGTGTGGCCTGAGAAGTGGGCGGCGAGCCCGTCGCATTTCTACTGGCTGGCGCTTGGTGTCGCCGCGCTCGTGACCATCGCCTTGCGGATCGCTGTGTTCTCGCCGTTCGGCTACGCTCTCCGCGCCACCCGCGACTCGGTGCTGCGCAGCGAGGCGATCGGCATCGACGCCAAGCGCATCCAGTGGACGGCCTTCGTGATCGCGGGCACGACTGCCGGCATCGGCGGCGCGCTGTTCGCTTACCTCAAAGGCAGCGTGTTCCCCGACAATCTCGGCATCTCGCTCTCGGTCGATGCGCTGGTCATGGTGCTGCTCGGCGGCGTCGAGACGGTGTCGGGCGCGGTGATCGGCGCCATCGTCTACAAGGCCCTGAACATCTGGCTGGTCAGCCAGACCGATCTGTCGAAGCTCGTGCTCGGCGGCTTCATCGTGCTGATCGTCGTCGTCTTCCCCAAGGGCATCGTCGGCATGCTGGAGATGCTGGCGCAGCGCCGCAGGAAGTCCTCGCCGCCGCGATCCCCCTTGCTTGCCAAGCCGATCGAGTCCGCCGAATGAGCGTTGCAGCCCCACTTCTCGCGGTCGAAGGCCTGACCAAATCCTATGGCGGCATCCATGCCGTGCGCGGCGTCTCGTTCTCGTTGCGGGCCGGTGAGATCCTGGCGCTGATCGGGCCGAACGGTGCGGGCAAGAGCACCTGCTTCGACATGCTCAATGGCCAGAACAAGCCTGACAGCGGCCACGTCCGCCTGCTCGGCGAGGAGACCACCGGCAAGAAGCCACGCGAGATCTGGCGGATGGGCGTCGGGCGCACCTTCCAGATCACCGCGACCTTCGCCACCATGACCGTGCGGGAGAACGTCCAGGTCGCGCTGATCTCGCACGGGAAGCAGCTGTTCAATCTGTTCGGCTCGGCGCCGAAGTTCGACCGCGGCGAGGCCGGCCGGCTGCTCGAATTGGTCGGCATGGGTGGCTATGCCGATCGTCCGTGCGGCGAGCTCGCCTATGGCGATCTCAAGCGGCTCGAGCTTGCGGTGGCGCTCGCCAACCAGCCGAAATTGCTGCTGATGGACGAGCCGACCGCCGGCATGGCGCCGCGCGAACGGGTCGACCTGATGCGCCTGACCGCAAGCATCGCGCGCGAAAAATCGATCGGCGTGCTCTTCACCGAGCACGACATGGATGTCGTGTTCGAGCATGCCGACCGCATCATCGTGCTCAACCGCGGCACGCTGATCGCCGAGGGCTCGCCGGCCGAGGTGCGCGGCAATCCGCAGGTGCAGGCGGTCTATCTCGGCGAAGGCCTCGTTTACGATGCCCGCCACCGCGAGGGAGCATCGACATGAAGCTCACGGTGCAGGACCTCAACAGCCATTATGGTCCGGCGCATATCCTGTTCGACATCGGCTTCGAGGTCGGGGAGGGCGAGGTGGTGGCGCTGCTCGGCCGCAACGGCGCCGGCAAGTCGACGACATTCCGCTCGATCGTCGGCCTCGTGGCACAGCGCTCCGGCCGCATCATGTTCGAGGGCAAGGACGTCTCGGCGAAACCGACGCATGAGATCGTGCGCGAAGGCCTCGGCTACGTGCCGGAGGAACGGCGAATCTTCACTGATCTGACGGTGGAGGAAAACCTCGAAGTCGGCCGGCAGCCCAGGCGGCCCAACGCGCCGCACTGGACGCGCGAAAAGCTGTTCACGCTGTTTCCCAATCTCGGCGAGATGAAGAACCGTCCGGGCGGCCGCATGAGCGGCGGCGAGCAGCAGATGCTCACCATCGCGCGCACGCTGATGGGCAACCCGTCGCTGGTGCTGCTGGACGAGCCCTCGGAAGGCCTGTCGCCGAAGATCGTGGAGCAGATGGTCGACGCCATCCTGACCATGAAGAAGGAGGGCGTCAGCATTGTCGTCTCCGAACAGAATCTGCACTTTGCGCGGTTGATCTCCGATCGCGCCTACATCATCGAGCGCGGCCGCATCTGCTTCGGCGGCACCATGGCCGAGCTCGACGCGCGTCCGGACATCCGCGACGCGCATCTGTCGTTGTGAAGGCAAAGGGAAGGGCAGCGGACGGATGGCGAGAAGCGTCGCGGCGAAGAAGAGCGTCAAACCGGCCAAAGCACTTAACAAGCCGCCTTACGTGCTCGACGAGCAGGTCGGCTTCATCCTGCGCCAGGTCTGGCAGCGTCACAGCTCGATCTTCTCCCGCGACATCGGCACCAATTTGACGCCGACGCAATGGGCGGCGTTGTCGAAGCTCGCCGAGACCGGTCCGTGCTCGCAGAACCAGCTCGGTCGGCTGACGGCGATGGACGTCGCGACGATCAAGGGCGTGATCGACCGCCTGACCGCGCGCGGCCTCACAGAGACGAGCCAGGATCCCGAGGACGGCCGGCGGCTGCTGGTGAGCCTGACCCGCGCCGGTCAGCAGCTGGCGGAGAAGCTCGCGCCGAATGCGCTGGCGATCACCCGCGAGACGCTGGCGCCGCTCGACGCGAGGGAGCGCGAGACGCTGATGGCGCTTCTCAATAAGCTGAGGTGAACGACACCGTCATTCCGGGACACGCGCGTAGCGCGTGAACCCGGAATCCGGAGATTGTTGCGCGAGATTCTCAGGTGCGCCAGTGCGCACCATAGTTCGCGCTCACGCGCGCCCCGGAATGACGGCAAGTGCCGTCACTTCGCCACCACCTCCGGCACCTTGCCGGCCGGGGGCGTATTGCGGCTGCGTTGCGTCCGCACGATGCCGTCGATGATGGTCATGCCGATGCCGGGGAGGTCGCCGAGCTGGACGCTCTCCAGGATGTTCTTGCCGGGCGAGTGCTGGGCCTTATCCATGATGACGAAATCGGCGGAGCGGCCGACCTCGATCAGGCCGCAATCGAGCTCGCGCATCCGCGCGGTGTTGCCGGTGGCAAGGCAGAACGCGAGTTCGGCGGGCAGGTCGCCGAGCGAGGACAGCATCGAGACCATGCGCAAGATGCCGAGTGGCTGCACGCCGGAGCCGGCGGGCGCATCGGTGCCGAGGATGACGCGGTGCAGGTCGCCCATCTCGCGCGCGGTGCGCAGCGTGAACAGGGCCGAGCGCTCATTGCCGTTGTGCACGAGCTCCAGGCCGCGCTTGCAGCCCTCACAGATGCAGCGGATCTGGTCGTCGGGCAACGCGGTGTGGCCGCCATTGATGTGGCCGACCACGTCGGTGTCGGCCTCCAGCACCACGTCCTTGTCGATCAGGCCGGAGCCGGGGATCGAGGGGCCGCCGGTGTGAATGGTGCTCTGGATGCCGTATTTGCGCGCCCAGCCGACCATTTTCCGCGCGGTGGGGCCGTCTTTCACGCCGCCAAGGCCGACTTCGCCGAGCAGCTTGACGCCGTTGGCGGCCATCTCCTTGAAGTCTTCCTCGACCATCTCGCATTCGATCACCGGCGCGCCGGCGTGAACCTTCACGCCGCCCGGACGCAAGGTCCAGAACGCGCGCTGGGCGAACACCGCCATGGCCTTGAGGCCGACGACGTCGCGGGGCCGGCCGGGCATGTGGACTTCGCCGGCCGAGATCATGGTGGTGACGCCGCCATGGAGATAGCTGTCGATCCAGTTGATCTGGTTCTGCCGCGGCGTCCAGTCGCCGGCGACGGGATGGACGTGGCTGTCGATCAGGCCCGGCGCCACCGTGGTGCCGTGGGCGTCGACGATGGTGGTGGCGCCTTCGATGTTGACGTCCTTGAAGCGGCCGATCGCGGTGATCTTGCCGTTCTCGGCGACGATGGTGTCGCCGTCCAGGATCGGCTTTTCCAGGGCGCCGGACAGGATCAGGCCGATGTTGCGGATCACCAGCTTCGAGGGTCCGGTGGCCTGGGGTGCGTCATGCGCCATGGAAGGGGCTCCTTATTCCTAACTGCAACGCTTCCGATCTTGGGCAGCCTTGACCGCGGGATCAAGCCGGATTATTCATTAGTATACGAATGATCGTGTACAAACGACGCATAGCTGACCGCCTTGGAACCGCAAGCAAGCGACACGGAAGGGTGAGATGAGCAATTTCAATCAGGAAAGCGTTTTGAGCGTCCACCACTGGACCGACACGCTGTTCTCCTTCAAGACCACCCGCAGCCCGACCTTCCGCTTCCGCAACGGCGAGTTCACCATGATCGGGCTCAAGGTCGGCGAGAAGCCGCTGCTGCGGGCCTACAGCGTCGCCAGCGCCAATTACGAGGACACGCTGGAGTTCTTCTCGATCAAGGTGCCGGACGGCCCGCTGACCTCGCGGCTCCAGCATCTGAAGGAAGGCGACGAGATCATCGTCAGCCGCAAGGCTACCGGCACGCTGGTGATCGACAATCTGGAGGAGGGGCGCAACCTCTACCTCATCGGCACCGGCACCGGCCTTGCGCCGTTCCTGAGCGTGATCAAGGACCCCGAGACCTACGAGCGGTTCGAGAAGGTGGTGCTGCTGCACGGCTGCCGCCACGTGAAGGAGCTCGCCTATGGCGAGATGATCACCGAGCATCTGCCGAAGGACGAGCTGCTTGGCGAGTACATCCGCAATCAGCTGATCTACTATCCGACCGTGACTCGCGATCCCTTCCGCAATCGCGGCCGCATCACCGACCTCATCACGTCGGGCAAGCTGTTCACCGATATCGGCCTGCCGGCGCTGGAAGCGGCCCATGACCGCGTCATGATCTGCGGCAGCCCGGCGCTGGTGGCGGATACTCGCGTGCTTCTCGGCGAGCGCGGCTTCGTCGAGGGCAATCACGGCGAGCCGGCCCAGTTCGTGGTCGAAAAGGCCTTTGCCGAGCGCTAAAGCGTTTTCGAGCGAAGTGGATATCGGTTCGCGTAAAGAAAACGCGTCAAGAATAGGAATCTAGACCCCGTTCCGGGGCTCCAGGCACGAAATTTCTGCGCGAGAAGATCGTATTTTCGCCACCGCCGGGGCGTTGCAGCGCCGATTCGGCGCACGATACTATGTGGGACCGAATCAGCGGAGTTCCCACATGGTTGCGGACAGCGACAGCAACATCGCCTGGCACCGGGTTCAGTTGAAGAAGAACCGCGCCGAGTTGAAGGCGCTGGAGACCGCGCGCTTCACGATGGGCGAGATCGCCACCTCGAAGCGGAACGGCCAGACGCAGAAGACGATCGCGGAACTCAAGCGCAAGATCGCGCAGTCCGAGCGTGCCATCGCCGATTACGACAAGCGCACGCGCCGACCGCTTGGCACTGACCTGCAAAGCCTCAGCAATGGCAGCTGGAGCCATTGGGACTCCTATACCAACCAGCAGCAGCGCAAGACCGGGCAGCGTTCGCCGGGTCGCGGATAGGGCGATCTTCGCCTCGCGCCGGTTCCGGCCCTTGCGCGCCGCCGCGCGCACACCATCTGGTTGAGGCGCCAACCATTACGGTGATCCCATGGCACCGCGCCTCGATTTCACCAGCGAGGCCTTCTTCCGCGATCCGCCCAAGGCGATCGCGACGCTGCGCGCATCTGGCCCGGTGGTCGCGACGCGCTTTCCCCTGGTCGGCGAGGTCTGGATCACCACCACGCATGACGCCACCGCAGAGGTCCTGAAGGACGGCGGGACTTTCACGTTGCGCAAGGAAGATGGCGATGTCGCCGGCCTGCGCTGGTGGATGCCGAAATATGTCAAGACCATCGCCAACAACATGCTGACGATGGATGAGCCGGATCATACGCGGCTGCGCAGCATCGTCGATGAAGCGTTTCGCCGCCGTGCGATCGTGGCGATGGAGCCGCGCATTGGCGCCATTGCGGACGAGCTTGCCGGCGAGCTGTTTGCCGGCGGCAGCCCTGCCGACCTCGTCCAGCGTTATGCCCGTCTGCTGCCGCTGTCGGTCATCTGCGAACTACTGGGCCTGCCGACCGCCGATCGCCCGAGGTTCATCGCCTGGGCGAATGCGATGTCGTCGCTGACAAACGCCCTCAGTTTCTTTCGGTTGCTGTTCGCGTTCCGCAAGATGCGACGCTATCTTGAACAGCAGTTGCAGATCGCGCGCGTGCAGGGCGGCGAGGGCCTGATCGCCGAGCTGGTTCAGGTCGAACGCGAGGGCGGGCAGATCACGCCGGACGAAATGGTGTCGATGGTGTTTTTGCTGCTCGCCGCCGGTTCGGAGACCACAACACATCTCATAAGCGGTTCGGTCTATGAGTTGCTCCGGAATCCGGCCTTGCGCGACTGGCTGGAGCAAGACCGCAGCCGCATCGCTCTCGCCGTCGAGGAGTTCCTGCGCTTCGTCTCGCCGGTGCAATTCTCCAAGCCGCGCTATGTGCGACGGGACACCGTGGTCGAGGGCGTGCCGCTGAAGAAGGGCGATCGGGTCATGGTCATGCTCGCCGCGGCGAACATGGATCCGGCGGTGCACGACCAGCCGGAACGTCTCGATCTCGCGCGCAAGCCGAACCGCCACATCTCGTTCGGGACGGGAATCCATTTCTGCCTCGGCCATCAGCTCGCGCGGATCGAAGCGTCCTGCGCGCTCGCGGCGCTTCTGGAACGATGGCCGAAACTCGGTCTGGCCATCGATCCCGCGCAGGTTCGCTGGCGCAGGCGCCCGGGGCTGCGCGCGATCGCAAAGCTTCCCGTCGTGGCGGATGGTGCTGGAACGCCGGGGATCGCGTCAGATTCTGCACGATCCGATCGTTCCCTCGCTGCCGCGAGCTGACGTCCGCGCTTCTTCGGAAAATCGTCGCTGGTTGCGATCGGCCAGGAACGGTCCGCGGTTCTTCCTGTTGTCAGCAAGGACCTCGGGAGCGGCGATGAGTTCCTGGCCGCTGCTTCTTCTTTGCAGGAGAGAGGGACATGACCAGCAAGATGCCACCTGTTCCGCCCCAGAACCAGAGCCGGAAGGGAACTGGCGACAGCAAGCAGATGTCGGCCGATCAGACACCGCACGGCCAGCAACGCACGCAGAACCCGGACCAGCAGGGCCAACAAGGCAACATCAAGCAGAACACGACCAATCAGGGTTATCAGCAGGACCGCTGAGGAGGGCGACACTTCATGTCGACATCCACCAAGACACCGAACAGCATTCGTCAGGGCGGCCCCGGCGCATCGCACGAGAACGCCAAGGCGCCGCTGGAGATCAAGAAGCCGCCTGCCGACGATCCACAGCGAAGCCACAGCCGCGTCTCGGGTGGCGGAGGCGAGCACGACTCCCATCACACGCACGACACGGCCGGCAAGGGGGGAGGCAGGTAAAGACGGGAGACCCAGCATGCAAGGCAAAAAGACCCATGAGCAGCAGGTACGCATTCTCGAGCGCAAGCCTGATCTCCCCGACGCACGGGAGCTGGATCAGGCCTTGGCAGGCAACCCTAAGGACACGGCCGCTCACCACACGCGGGCGCAGGCACGACAGAGCGAATTTCCGGTGAGCCGGGGCGGTCTCAATCAGGAGAGCGACCACAACAAGCACAACAATCCCGGACAGAGCGGCCACAAGCCGCCAAAACCGACGCCGGCGCAACAGAAGCACTGAGCCTTCGCAAGACCACTGCAAGAGGAGAGAGCGATGCCAGGTGGGCATGGCAGCAAGACGCATTTCAGGTCCGGCATGCATGGAAAGGGCGACGGCACCGGCGCCATGACGGAGGTGACCAAGGACAAGATCGGCGACAACATGGTGCTGTCCAACCGCGACAAGGCGCAGCATTCGGACATTCGCGGCATGGACGGCAAGTCCATCCAGACCGAACAGTATCAAGATCATGCGGCCAACCGGCTCGACGAGGAGCCGGGGACCGACAAGGCTTGAGAGGGGTCCTCCCGACCAACTGCAGGGCTATCGCATATGAAGAAGTGTGGCGGATAGCTCTCCCGCAGCCGATCCTTCGAGACGCCCGCCGATGGCGGGCCCTCAGGATGAGGGCGGATAGCGTGGCGGCAATTTCAACGGGGGCAAATGCTGCTTAGCCTCATCCTGAGAGCGTGAGAATGATTCGCTTTTGTCGGGCGAGTTTCACCATAATAGGCGAGAAGGCAGCGAGCGTGGGCGATGCGGTTGAGGC
>NZ_JACIHE010000005.1 GCF_014198245.1 Bradyrhizobium sp. cir1 | reverse complement strand
GCGCCCGTCATTCTTGTTGCGCGACACGTATGGCTTTACCAGTTGCGGCGCAATCAGCTTGACCGCGTGTCCCAGCCTGCCGAGTTCGCGTGCCAAGTGGTGAGCAGCCCCGCAAGCCTCGATCACGAGCACTGTCGGCGGCAGTTTGGCAAAAAACTCCAGCATCGCCTTGCGGCTGAGCCGTTTGCGCAGCACCACCTGTTCTGACGCATCAACGCCATGGAGCTGGAAAATATACTTCGACGTATCCATCCCAATGCGGATAATCTGGCTCACGGACGGCTCCTGTGAATGGGTGTGTGACAACCTCATTCTGGCACACCTGATGCCGTAGGGGGCCGTCCACACCATCAACCACAGGCGAGCGTGGTTACGGGGACTCGGAGTTATCCGTCTTGCGCAACAACCTCGCCCTGGGGTTATGGGTCCCGGATCGGCGCGCGCCTTGAGGGCGCGCTTGTCCGGGACGACAGTTGAGATTGTTGAGACGGTATCCCGCCTCACATCGGCGGTGTCAGGCCGTCGCGGCCGACGCTGACGCGGTTGGTCTCGAACGAGCCGTCCGGCAGCTGCTTCATGAAGGCGATGACTTTTGCGCCGGCCTTCAAATCGGACCTGTCGCCCGGCACGAAGGTCACCACCGGCGTGTTGTCGGCGACGAACACCTTCTTCTCGCCGTCCTTGTACTTCACCAGCAACGTATGGCCATCATTGCCGACCACGCTCTCCGACACCGTCGCGTTGGTCATGCTCGAATTGGGCTTGAGGTCGTAGGGACGCGAGCCCTCGCCGGTGCCGCGCATGCTCTCGGGAAACACATGGACCTCGACCGCATTCTGGCCACCGTCCGGTCCCGGCACAGTGGTGGCGCCGACGAAAGAGCCGACCTTGATGTCGGCGAGTGAAGTTTTTGTAATGCCTGACACGCTGACATCAGGGGCGATGTGGAGCTTGACGTCCTCGCCGCTGCGCGACTTGACCTGCATGGTGTCGCCGCTGACGCTCTCGATCGTGCCGCGCACGCGCGTCGACACCGGCGCCTTCTGCGCGAAGGCATAGAGGGTGGAAGCGGCCACCATCGCGACGGCGATAAGCGGACGTGTGAAAGTTACGCGTTGAATGGTCATGAAGGTCTCCGATTGTCCCCACGGATGGAGAACTCCGGAAGACCGCCCGCTATTCTCTCAAGTCTTTGTGAGATCGGCCTCGACCAGCGCGCGCAGCTCGGCCGTGACTTGCGGCCGCCGGCCGAACCACAGCTCGAAGCCGCGCACCGCCTGGTGCAGCAGCATGCCGAGCCCGTCGGCGGTCTTCAGCCCGCGCGCCTGCGCTGCCGTCAGCAGCGGCGTCACCAGGGGAACATAGACGAGATCGGCGACGACGGCTTCTTGCGGCAGGCGCGACACGTCGACATCGAGTGCGGGCTGGCCGTGCATGCCGAGCGAGGTCGTGTTCACGAGAAGTTTTGCGCGCGGCAGCACGTCGCCGATCGCGTCCCACGTAACAGGATGGACGTCCGGCCCGAACTGCTTCGCCACCGTCTCGGCCCGCGCCATGGTGCGGTTGGCGAGGTGGATGCGCTTGATGCCGCGCTCGCGCAGGCCGAACACGACCGCGCGGGAGGAGCCGCCCGCCCCCAGCACCAGCGCCTCGTCGGTCGCGTCCCAGCCGGGCGCGCTGGCATCGAGATTGCCGATGAAACCCTCGACATCGGTGTTGGTCGAGCGCAGCTCTCCGTCTTCGAACCACAGCGTGTTGGCCGCGCCCACCGCCTGCGCCCGCGCATCGGGCGAAGACAACGCGAGGACGGCCTCCTTGTGCGGGATGGTGACGTTGGCGCCGACGAAGCCGCGCAGCGACAGCCGCAGCACGAAGTCTCTGAGATCATCGGGCGGAACCGCCTCGATGACGTAACCGCCTTCGATGCCGAGCGTACGCAGCCAGTAATGATGAATCAGCGGCGAGCGCGAATGCGCGGCCGGCCATCCGATCAGACAGGCTGCGGGAGCCTTGGTCACGGTCGTCCTTCCCCTGGGTCGTTTCCGTGACGATCCATTTCGCGTCCCGCGGGCGCTGTCAAGCGCGCGGGAGCCGCATCGTGACGCAGCAGCAGGCGTCGATCAAATCGCCCGGCGCGTGCGCGCCGTCAGCCTGCCGCAGCCTCGTCGGCCGCTCGGCTCTTGATGTCGGCGACGGCACGCTCGAGGCTCGTGCGATAGCGCGCGCGCGGCGGCGTGACGCCATGGGTCAGCAGCGCGCGGCGGACCGCGGGCGAGGCCCCGGTGATGAACAGCCGGATGCCCTGGCGGTGGGCCTTGGCGGCGACCCGCCCGAGCACGTTCGCCGCCGTCGAGTCCAGGAACGGCACCGCGGCGAAATCGACCACGAAGGCCTTGCGCTCGTCGGCGATGCCGTCGAGCACGCCGCCGATCACCGAAGCCGCGCCGAAGAAGAACGCGCCGGTGATGCGATAGACCAGCACGTCGGGGTCGACCGCGAGGGCGGGATCATAGGGCACGCGCTCGCCATTGCTGTCGTCGGGACGGTCGGCCGCCACCAGCGGGGAGCGTTCCTCGATGCCGGTTATCTCCGCCATGCGATGGATGAACAGCACCGCACCGAGTGCGAAGCCGACCAGGATGCCTTCGGTGAGGTCGCGGAAGATCGTGAGCAGGAAGGTCGCGAGCAGCACCACGGCGTCGCCCCAGGAGGAGCGCACGAGCGTCGCGAATTCATGTTTCTCCGCCATGGTCCAGGCCACCACGACCAGCACCGAGGCGAGCGCGGCGAGCGGGATGTAGCTGGCGAGCGGGGCTGCGATCAGCATGAACAGCAGCAGGAAGACCGAATGCAGCATGCCCGCCAGCGGTCCGCGCGCGCCGGCGCGGATGTTGGTGGCGGTGCGCGCGATCAGGCCGGTGACGCAGATGCCGCCGAACAGCGCCGAGCCGATATTGGCCGCGCCTTGCGCCACCAGCTCGCAATTGGAGCGGTGACGGCGCCCGGTCATGCCGTCGGCGACCACCGCCGACAGCAGCGATTCGATCGCGGCCAGCAGCGCGAACGCGATCGCGTCCGGCAACACCGCCTTCGCCTTCGCCAGCGAGAATGCCGGCAATGCCGGCGACGGCAATTCGCGCGGAATGCCGCCGAAGCGCGAGCCGATGGTCTCGACCGGCAGCGAGAACACCGCAGTCGCCACCGCAGCAACGGCTACCGCGATCAGGATGCCGGGCCAGGACGGCCGCCAGACCCGCAAGGCCGCGATGATCGCGATGCTGACGAGCGCGACGACAACCGCCGAGGGATTGACGGTGTGCAGGGCGCCCGCGAGTGCGGCGAGCTTCGGGACGAACTCGCTGGGCTCTTTGCCCGCGAGCGTGATGCCCGAGAGGTCGCGGAGCTGGCTGGCGAAGATGATCACCGCGATGCCGGCGGTGAAGCCGACCGTCACCGGATAGGGAATGAACTTGATGTAGGTGCCGACGCGCAACAGACCCGCAGCGATCAGGAACAAGCCCGCCATCAAGGTCGCGAGAATGACACCGTCGACGCCGTGACGCTCCGCGGTCGCCGCGACCAAGACGATGAACGCGCCGGCAGGTCCGCCGATCTGGAACCGGCTGCCGCCGAACAGGGAGGCGATGAAGCCGCCGACCACCGCAGTATAGAGACCGCGGTCCGGCGTCACGCCGGAGGCGATCGCGATCGCCATCGACAGCGGCAGCGCGACGATGGCCACCGTGAGGCCCGCGAACACGTCGGCGCGAAAATCCGACAGGTCGTAGCCCTCGCGCCAGACGGTGACGAGCTTCGGCAGATACAGTTCGGCAAAGGTCGGCTGGCGCAGCTGTTGCAGCCGGCTTGCGTGATCGCTGGTGATGCTCATGTCCCGAAGTGCCCCGCTGCATCGTGCGGCCGCCTAGCTCGGCGCGACGGTGCGTTAGTTCAAACTGCTCCCGGCATGATCATCTAGAGATCACGCCCCCACTCGACGCGGCGGCCCCGGCTGCTTCAGCCGAACCCCGCGTCCGCCGCTGTCGCTGCGCGCCTGCTCGCCGATCAGCTCGACGCCGGCCCGGTCGAACGCCTCGACCACCCTCATCAAGGTCTCGACCACGCCGCGCACGTTGCCGGTCGATGCCTCCATCCGCTGGATGGTCGGCAGCGACACGCCGGCGAGCTCGGCCAGGGTTTTCTGGTCGATGCCGAGCAGCGCGCGGGCTGCCCGCATCTGGAACGAGGTGATCACCTTGGCCTCACGTATCAGGGGTTATAAGTGATGTATAGAGCGTAGACAATGATGTAAAATACATCATTTAGGGGCGAGCGCAAGGGCCCATCTGCCTCCGCCGTCATTGCGAGGAGCTCTTGCGACGAAGCAATCCAGACCGCCTCCTCGGAGACAGCCTGGATTGCTTCGCTGCGCTCGCAATGACAGTGAGAAGGAGAGCGCGAGAGTCCAACATTCACCGCACGCGTGAAAACAGCCCCTCACCCCACCCTCTCCCCGTAAGAACGGGGAGAGGGAGTGAGAGAGGCGCGCGTCCCTTACTGCGCGAGAGACGGACTCACGCCGCGTGCTGATGCGCGGCGATGATCTGGTCGGCGGCGCGGCCCGTGACTTCGGCCATGTGGTCGAACTGACGGGTGAAGCTGCCGGCCCCCGCGGTGGCCGAGCGCAGCTCGACGATCAGCTCGCCGATCTCGGCTTCCGGCATCATGGCGCGGACGCAGTCCCAGCCGCTCCAGCCGTCGCGGGTGTCGAAGCCGAGGATCTGTCCGCGCCGCGCCGACAGGATCGCGTTGATCTTGGCAGTGGCATCGGTCGGACAGACGATCTCGACCACGTGGATCGGCTCCAGCAGGACCGGCTGGCATTGCGGCAGGCCTTCGTTGAGCCCGACCCGCGCTGCCGTGCGGAAGGCGAGATCGGAGCTATCGACGCTGTGATAGGAGCCGTCGGTCAGCGTCACCTGCACGTCGGTGACGGGGAAGCCGAGCGGGCCGCGCGTCAGCCCGTCGACGACGCCTTCCTCGACCGCCGGGATATAGTTGCGCGGCACCGCGCCGCCGACCACCTTCTCGGCGAACTTGAAGCCGTCGCCGCGCGGCAGCGGACTGATGTCGAGCACGACATCGCCGAACTGACCGTGGCCGCCGGACTGCTTCTTGTGCCGGCCGCGCTGGGTGATCGGCTTGCGGATGGTCTCCTGATAGCCGATCGCAGGCGGATGCGAGGTGACCTTGACGCCGAAGCGGTCACGCAAGCGCTCGCTGGCGACGCGCAGGTGCATCTCGCCCTGGCCCCACAGCACGGTGTCGTGGGTCTTGGGGTTCTGCACGATCAGGAGCGAAGGATCCTCCTCGTGCAGCCGCATCAGCGCCTGGCCGAGCTTGACGTCGTCCTTGCGATCGGTGGCCGCGACCGAGATTGCGAGCACGGCCGATGTCGGCTCCGCGGCAACCAGCGCCGCCGGCTGCGTCTTGCCGCCCGAGACCATATCGCCGGTCTTGACCGGATCGAGCTTGGCGAGCGCCACCGTGTCACCGGCTTCCGCCGAGGCACGCTTGGTGTCGTAGGCGCCGTTGACGGCGAGGATGCCGGAGATGCGCCCCGCGCCGCCGGAGGAGGATTGCAGCGTGGCGCCGTCGTCGAGATGGCCGGCGACGAGCCGCGTCAGCGACAGCTTTCCGCCGTGCTGCGAATGCAGCGTCTTGAAGATGTAGCCGAGCGCATCCTTGCTCTCGGGCGCACCGAGCCGCTTGGCAGTCTCGGCGACGCCGGGCGCCTCGTGGCGCAGCGCCTTCATCAGGCGCAGCACGCCGTTTTCGCGCGCGGCCGCACCGATCAGCACCGGGCAGATCAGCCCTTCGCGCAGTTCGCGGGCGAGATCGTCGAACACGGCATCGCGGGGCGGCTGGATGTCCTCCAGCAGTTGCTCCATCAGCGCGTCGTCGTGGTCGGCGAGCTTCTCCAGCATCGAGAAGCGGGCCTCCTTCTCGCGGTCGAGATCGCCGCCTTGGAGTGCGATCACCTCGGAGGCCTTGTGCTCGCGATAGATGAAGGCGCGCTCCAGCGCGAGATCGACGAAGCCTTCGATCAGCTCGCCCTTCCAGATCGGGATCTGGCGCAGCACCAGCGGCACGCGGGAGGCGGGCTGCAGCATCGCGAGGGTCTCGCGGATGCGCTGACTGGCGCGATCGATCTTGTTGAGGAACAGGAAACGCGGGATCTTCAGTTCCTCCAGCTCGCGCAGGATGATCTGAAGTTGCGGCAGCTTCTTCTCGTCGGCCTCGCAGACCACGATTGCGGCATCGACCGCGGGCAGCGCGGCGCGCATGTCGTGGGCGAACTCAACGGAACCGGGACAATCGAGGAAGGTGTAGCTGTCGCCCATGAAACTCGTGGTGGCGGCAGTGAGGCCGACAGTCATCTTGTGATGACGGGCCTCCGGGGTGGCGTCGCCGACGGAAGTTCCGGCGTCGACGCTGCCGGCGCGTGGGATTGCGCCCGTTCGCGCCAATATTGCTTCAAGAAGTGTGGTTTTACCGCTTTGGAAAGGGCCCACCAGCGCGATGCACCGTGGACCTCGGGGACTTCTGACGTCTTGTCCCATTTCGCCGCCTCCTTTGTGTGGAGCTCGGCCCATGATTGGGTCGGCAAACGCAGATGGTCTGCCCGTCCCTTAGATTTGGCAAGCATCAAACGTCGCTGCGGTGCGTCGTCCGTAAAATCGCGCCGCTTCGCGCGGCGCGATCACACGCAAAAGTGTTAACGGCCCGGACGGAGTTCCAGGCTTTCGAGACCGGCGGCGACGTTGAGGCCGACCTGGCCCTGCACGCTGAGCGGCTGAAGCGCGATCGAGTTGTTGGAGCCACCGACCAGCACGTTGCCGCCGAGACCGACGCCGATCGAGGCGCTGCCCTGCGCGCCGGCGTAATTGCCGGAGAGATCGCCGGGACCGAGCCGGTCGACCGGCGCGAACACGCCCCAGGCGAGCGTGGTCTCCTGGGTGATGCCGATGTCGAGGCCCACTTTCCGGATCGTCGCGACATAGCGGTCTTCAGGCAAGCCGTCGGCGCGCAGCACGCAGCCGAGATTGGTCACCGATCCCACGATGAAGCCGACGCTGGCGCCGCCGCGGCATTCGAGCACGCCGACGCGGACCATCCGCTGTTGCTGCGCGCTGCTGCTTGCGACGGAGACAACGAGGCTGGCGGCAGCGAGCCCGGCGAAGATGAACGAACGGCGCATGAATGTCTCCGGCAATGATGGGATGCGAGCTGGAAGGACGCGGCACACGCCGCGCGATGGTCTATGCCACAAGAGGCGTGGTGGTGCCATATCGCGCGCGACGATAGACGTGCAAACGAAAAAAGGCCCGCCAGAGGCGGGCCTTTTCGGAAGTCCGTCGCGAGAGTCTTACCGCAGATTGCCGCAGAAGCGCTGGATGCGCTTGCAGGCGTCTTCGAGGTCCGAGGTCTTGGTCGCGTAGGAGATGCGGAACGCCGGGCCGAGGCCGAAGGCCGAACCCTGCACCACGGCGACGCCTTCGGTCTCCAGCAGCTCGGTGACGAACTGCTCGTCGTTGCCGATCACGTTGCCCGACGGCGCTTTCTTGCCGATCGTGCCGGCGCAGGACGGATAGACGTAGAACGCACCCTCGGGACGCGGGCACTCGATGCCGTTCGCCTGGTTGAGCATGGAGACGACGAGGTCGCGACGCTCCTTGAACACCTTGTTGTTGGCGGGGATGAAGTCCTGCGGACCGTTCAGCGCCTCCACCGAGGCCCATTGTGCGATCGAGCACGGGTTCGAGGTCGACTGCGACTGGATGGTCGACATCGCCTTGATGAGCTGGGCGGGGCCGCCGGCATAGCCGATGCGCCAGCCGGTCATGCAATAGGCCTTCGACACGCCGTTCACCGTGAGCGTGCGGTCGTAGAGGCCCGGCTCGACCTGCGCGACCGTGGTGAACTGGAAGTCGTCATAGACGAGATGCTCGTACATGTCGTCGGTCATCACCCAGACATGCGGATGCTTGACCAGCACGTCGGTGAGCGCCTTGAGCTCGGCCCTGGTGTAGGCCGCGCCGGTCGGGTTCGACGGCGAGCACAGGATTACCCATTTGGTCTTCGGCGTGATTGCGCGCTCGAGCGCCTCGGGCTGCAGCTTGAAGCCGGCCGCGGCGGTGCAGACCACCGGCACCGGCTCGCCGCCGGCGAGCGCCACCATCTCGGGATAGCTGACCCAGTACGGCGCGGGGATGATCACCTCGTCGCCCGGATTGATGGTCGCCATCAGCGCGTTGTAGAGCACCTGCTTGCCGCCGGTGCCGACGATGACCTGGTTCGGCTTGTAGACGACGCCGTTCTCGCGCTGAAACTTCGCGATGATGGCTTCCTTCAGCTCGGGGATGCCGTCGACCGCGGTGTACTTGGTCTTGCCGGCCTCGATGGCGCGGATCGCCGCGAGCTTGATGTTGGCGGGCGTGTCGAAGTCGGGCTCGCCGGCCCCTAAGCCGATGACGTTGCGGCCCGCCGCCTTCAGCGCGCGTGCTTTATCCGTGACCGCGATGGTCGCGGACGGCTTCACACGGTCGAGCGCAGCGGCAAGGAAGGACATCGTCATCTCCTGACAAGCGTCGTGAACCCTTTGGCCTCACGACTCTGATTGTGGGAATGGAGCCACCCTAAAACGTGTGCCGCTGCACCGCAAGAAACTTCGGCCCGATCCCGCAAAAGTTTACGGATTCCGCCGCTTCGAGGCGCGATTTCCCGCAATATTCCGTAACTTTTGCCGCGCAAACCCCTCATATCCGGCAAGGCTTGTCCTCGGAGCAATTTGAGGCCGCGCGGGCGCCGAGAACCGACCACGAGGCTGACGTTTCCGAGGACGTCCGGAAAGCCTCGAGCCGATCGCGAGCGCCAGGCTCGATCACGGCCACTCAACGCCTCACACAATCTGCGGCGCAACGCGTCCACGCGTTGACGCAAGCGTGATCTGATTTGTAGCGTCGCGTGGAAATGATCTTCCGCGGCACTGCAGTGCGGTAGGGTTTTCGAGTTTTTCTATTGGCCGGCTCTTGCGGCGGATTCGCATCGGCATCATTGTTTAGCCGCGGCGCGTGGGCAGGATGCGCCGCGCTCCCCCGTCCCAGGTTCAGAACTTTCAGAATGTACAAGCTCTATTCGATGCAACGCTCGGGCAACAGCTACAAGGTCCGCCTTGCGCTGGCGCTGTTGAACCTGCCCTACGAAGCGGTCGAGGTGGACATTCTGCGCGGCGAAAGCCGCACACCGGACTTCCTGTCCAAGAACCCGTCGGGCCAGGTGCCGCTGCTCGAGGTCGACGGGGACCGCTATCTCGCCGAGTCCAACGCCATCCTCTGGTACGTCGCCGTCGGAACGCCGCTCGCACCGGAGAACCGCATCGACCGCGCCGAGGCGCTGCAATGGATGTTCTTCGAGCAGCACGCGCTCGAGCCGAATATCGGCGCCGCCTATTTCTGGCTGTCGCTGGTCAAGGGCGGCCGCGACCTCCAGACTCATTCGCTGGAGGACTGGATGGAGCGCGGCTATGGCGCGCTCCAGGTGATGGAGAACCACCTCAAGACCAATTCCTATTTCGCCGCCCGCCAGCTCACGGTCGCCGACATCGCGCTGTACGGCTACACCCACCTCGCTGATCGCTGCGACTTCGACCTCCAGGCCTTCCCGGCGATCCGGGACTGGCTCAAGCGCGTGGAGGCCGCCCCCGGCTTCGTGTCGATGGACTGGCGTCCGGCCGACATCGACGACCCCGCCAGTATCGCAGCGGGCGCCTGACGGCGGCCCTCCCTGCCTCGTGGAATAGCAGGCATAAAGGTAACATTTGCCGCAATCCGGCCATTTTCAGCGCGACAGCCGCCGCAATATTGCCGGTTGAAACTGGGAAATTGTGGAAAGTCGCGGGTGATTCGCTCGCACGTTGAAGGATTTAGACCATGATTCGGGCGTCCGGCACGGCAGGCTTTCAGGGCCGACCCGCTACCGTTTCGTCTTCCCGGCTGACCAATGCGGTCGCGGCCTCGCTCGCCGTCGCCGCGCTCTCGCTGTGCCTGATCGTCACCCTGACAGTGCTGTCGACCAAGGCGACCATGGCGATGGGCCTGCCGGTCTGATTCCCGTTTCATCCTGGACCTGCCTTCAAGGTGCCGCGCGGCCCGCGCTAACCGGCATCGCGACAGGACGTCGATGAAATCACCTGTGGTCGTCGTTGCAATTACCCTGACCGCGGCCATCCTGGTCGCGGCGTCGCTGTTGATTTTCACCGGCATGCGCAAGAACTCGGGCGCCTCGACGCTGAATGCGCCGGCGTTGCAGCAGCTCAGGCATTCGCATTTGGTCTAAAATCATCTGAAAGCTTGGCGCGCCGTCGCAAGCCGCCCTTAAGCACTCCGCACGATTCCTCACCGCGCCGGCGCAACAATCGGTCAGTGTTGCGGCGTTCCCTCGTTCAGGGAGGAACGAGACAGGCCATGCGGTCCGGATGGCGTGCGATTTGCGGTCCGATGCTGACGGTAGCGGTCACGCTGCTGGCGATCCTGCTCGATCGCTCCGTTCACATTCCCTCGCCTGCACCGCTGTTCGTCTGCATCGTCGCGCTTGCCGGCGCGCTGGCGGGTTTCGCCTCCGCCATGACCAGTGCGGCCCTCGCGGTCGCCGGCGCGGCGCTGTTCTTCGCTGGCCATCGTGCCGTGCCCCTCCATGCCAGCGCGGATCTGGTCGGCCTCCTCGCGGTGACAGCCTTCGGCACCGCAGGCATCACCGGCCTGATGCGCGAGCGGCTGCTCGCCGCCTTCGCAACTGAGCGCCAGAGCCACGCTACCGCCGCGCGGCTGTCCGCCGCGCTCGACCAGGTCGATATCGGCATCGTGCTGCTCGATGCCGAGACGCGGGCCGAATTCATCAACCGCGCCTTCCGCGATTATTTCGCAGTGCCGGACGACATCGCCGACGGCAAGCCGCCCTTCATCGCGCTGATGTATCACAGCCGCGACACCGGCGCGTTCGAGCTGCCCGAGGACGAGCTCGGCACCTTCATCGCGCAGCGCATGGAGATGGTGCGGGTCGGCGATGCGACGCCGATCAACATCAAATTGCGCAATGGCGAGGTGCTGCGCTTCGTCTGCGCCGCGCTGCCCGACGGCGGGCGCATGCTGAGCTACACGCCGGTCACCGACCTCGTGCGCCACACCGATGCGCCCTCGCGCGCCGACTACTACCGCTCGCTGCGCGATCCCCAGAGCCGCAAGCTGATCCGGTATCTGCGCGTCGCGGAGTGAGGCGACTGTGCCGTGCGCTGCACTACAATCCGAACCGGTGCTCGTGGAAACAGCCCCTCACCCCACCCTCTCCCCGCAAGGGCGGGGCGAGGGAGCGAGAGAGCGGCGCGCCCCTCACTCAAGCGAGCGTTGCTCGTCTTAACCTCTCCCCGCTCTTCCGCGGGGAGAGGTCGGATTGCCCCGGCGATGCGCAGCATCGTCCAGTGCAATCCGGGTGAGGGGCATGGCACACTGTTGCCACAACTGAATATCCGTCCGACTCGCGAGACAATTGATCGCCTCGCCCTTCATCACGTATGAAGCATTCCTCATCGATCGCGGAATTCTCACATGTCGCTCACCATTCGCTCCGTCACGAGGCAGGACTACGATCAGTGGCTGCCGCTGTGGGACGGCTATAACGCTTTCTACGGCCGCTCGGGCCCGACCGCGCTTGCGCCCGAAATTACGAAGATGACGTGGCAGCGCTTCTTCGATGCCTATGAGCCGGTGCATGCGCTGGTCGCCGAGAGTGACGGCAAGCTGCTCGGGCTGACGCACTATCTGTTTCATCGCAGCACCACCGCGATCGAGCCGTCCTGCTATCTGCAGGACCTGTTCACGCTGGAGGCCGCGCGGGGCAAGGGGGTCGCCTCGGCGCTGATCTACGGCGTCTACGAGCGGGCGAAGATGGCGGGGTCGCCGCGGGTCTACTGGCAGACGCACGAGACCAACGTCACCGCGCAAAGCCTTTACGACAAGGTCGCCGAGCGCTCGGGCTTCATCGTCTATCGCAAGCTGTTCTGACCCCGCGCACAGCCTGTGGATAACTCGGACTGTCACCGGCGCGTAACACGCCGGGACTAGGCTGTACCTGCGTCTGATCAGGCCCCCCGTCACCGATCAAGCGCCCAAAGCGGTCCCCGTCAGTCGCCGCGTCTGACAGGGGCCGCATTTTTTTGTCCGCGCTGCAGGCATGGCAGCAGCGCGGCGGGCAGCTTGCTGCTGCGGCGCACGGTGGTCAGAATGCCCGCCGCTCATCTCCGACAGGATCTTTCATGGAAATTCGCAATCTCGGCGCCTCCGGCCTTCGCGTGTCCGCGGTCGGGCTCGGCTGCAACAATTTCGGCCAGCGCACCGACCTCGAGACCTCGCGCAAGGTGATCCATCGCGCGCTCGACCTCGGCATCACGCTGTTCGACACCGCCGACATCTATTCGAACATGGGCGGCTCGGAGACCGTGCTCGGCACCGTGCTGGGCGATCGCCGCAAGGACATCGTGCTGGCGACGAAATATGCCAAGCCAATGGCCGAGGACGGCACCAAGCAGGGCGCCTCGCGCCGCTACATCATGGAGGCCGTGGAAGCGAGCCTGAAGCGGCTGAAGACCGATTACATCGATCTCTATCAGCAGCACGACTACGACCCGCTGACGCCGATCGAGGAGAGCCTGCGCGCGCTCGACGATCTCATCCGCCAGGGCAAGGTCCGCTACATCGGCAATTCGAACTTTCCGGCCTGGCGGATCGCGGAAGCGGAATACGTCGCACGCGCGATGAATGTCAGCCGCTTCGTCTCCTGCCAGGACGAATATTCCCTGCTCGTGCGCGACATCGAGAAGGACCTGCTGCCGGCCGCAGCGGAATACAAGCTCGGCCTGTTGCCGTTCTTCCCGCTCGCAAGCGGCCTGTTGACCGGCAAATACAGGAAGGGCGAGGCCGCGCCTGCCGACACCCGCTTCGGCAAGGTGCCGCGGCTGCGCGACCGTTACGTCACGCCGCACAACGAGGACATCGTCGAGAAGCTCGCCGCCTTCGCCAAGGCGCGCGGCCATTCGATGCTGGAGCTCGCCTTCTCCTGGCTCGCCGCGCGCCCGCAGGTGTCGAGCGTGATTGCGGGCGCGACCCGCGTCGAGCAGATCGAGGAGAACGTCAAGGCGATCACGTGGAAGCTCAGCGCGGAGGAGATGGCGGAGATCGACAGGATCACGCTGGGCTGATGCTTGAAACGCGGCGCTACTTGGCGCCGCGTCCCACGGTCTGCATCACCTCAAAGCCCTCGAACTGGGGATGGCCGAGATAGAGCGGCTTGTTGTCGCCGGCCCGGTGATGCGCGGCGCGAAACGCCTCCGACTTGGTCCAGGCCTCGAACGCGGCATGGTTCGCCCACACGGTGTGCGAGGCGTAGAGCGTGTGGTCCTCCGCTTCCGGCCCGCGCAGCAGATGAAATTCGACGAAGCCCGGCACCTTGTCCAGATGCGTGTCGCGGCTGAGCCAGACCTGCTCGAAGGCGGACTCGGAGCCCTTGGCTACGCGGAAGCGGTTCATGGCGATGTACATGGGGTGGTGTCTCCTGATGCAGGAATTGTAAGGGACGCACCGCCCTCTCGCTCCCTCGCCCCGTTCTTACGGGGAGAGGGCGGGGTGAGGGGCTGCTTCCGCGAGCTCGGTCTCGATTGTAGGCGATGTGCGCGATGCACGCACGGTCAATGTGGGAGTCGGATACACTGCCCTCTTGGCAACAGCGTGCCCTGCCCCTCACCCGGATTGCACCGGACGATGCTGCGCATCGCCGGGGCAATCCGACCTCTCCCCGCGAAGAGCGGGGAGAGGTTAAAGCCCGCCTCCCGCGGTCGCGAGTTCAGCCTGAATTACGGTGAGAACACCTTCGATATTCCCAAGAACATCGTTGTTCCAGAAGCGAAGCACCCTGTACCCCTTCTCTGCCAAGCGCTCGTCTCGAATCGCATCTGATGCAGATTCATTGTGCTGCCCCCCGTCGACTTCTATGACGATCCGCTTCTCGCGACATACGAAGTCGCAAATGTAGCCGATAACCGGCTCTTGCCTGACGAACTTGTTGCCATCGATCCTCCGATTGCGAATGCGATTCCAGAGAACCGTCTCTGCATCCGTTTGATCAGCGCGCAAGCGTCGCGCGAGCCGGATGGGTTTTTCGTTGTGGCCACGCATTGCCCTGCCCCTCACCCGTGATGGACGCGCCGCCCTCTCACTCCCTCGCCCCGTTCTTACGGGGAGAGGGTGGGGTGAGGGGCTGTCTCTGCGAGTTCGGTGTGAATTGTAAGCGAAGTGCGTGGCGCGCGCACGGCCATTGTGGAGTCGGATGGACTATCACTTTGGAACAGCGTGCCCTGCCCCTCACCCGGATTGCACCGGACGATGCTGCGCATCGCCGGGGCAATCCGACCTCTCCCCGCGAAGGGCGGGGAGAGGTTAAGCAACCAATCCCTTCATCGGCCTTGCGCTCGCGCTATCCGGAAACACCGTCTCCGCCAGCACACGATCCGACAGGCCGAACTGGTCCTGCAGCACGCCCTTGACTACCGAGCGCAAATCCGTGGTGGGCTTGAGGTCGCGGGCCTCATACAAGTTCGCAAGCTTCAGGCCCGGCCAATCGGAGATGACGCGGCCGCCCTTCACGGCGCCGCCGGCGAGCAGCGCGATGGTGCCGGTGCCGTGATCGGTGCCGTCGGTGCCGTTGATGCGCGCGGTGCGACCGAATTCGGTGGCGACGACGACGACGGTGTCGCGCCAGCGATCCCCCAGGCCGCTTTCGAATTCCGCGAGCGCGCCGTCGAGCCCGCCGAGCAGGAAGGCCAAACGTCCGACCGGGCCGCCCTCATTGGCATGCGTATCCCAGCCGTCGAAGGCGAGCGCGGCGATGCGCGGACCATCGTCGGCCGCCATCAGCTTGGCCGCGCCGCGCGCGACCTGGCGCATCTGCGCGACCTGATTGCCGCCCTTCGGCTTCATGTCGTCGCCAACAGCGACCTTGTCGAGCTGAAGACCTTGCGACAGCGCCGAGGACAAAGCGGGATCGCGGTGGCGGTAGAGATCGACAAGGCGCATCGCGGTGTCGTCGTCGGCCTGGGGCAGCGCGACCGGCGCCCAGCCGACCGTCGGCGCATTGCCCCGTAGCACCAGCGGCGTGGTCGGCCCGACCGCAAGACCGCTGGACACGCGCTCGCCGCGCGGCAGCGCTTCCAGCGCACGGTTGAGCCAGCCGGACTGCACGCGGCCGGGGCCGGCATAGCCGCTCTCGAGCACGTCCTGGCCGTCGAAATGCGAGCGGTCGCGATAGGGCGTCGCCACCGCATGGATCACTGCGGCATGCTTGTCGCGATACATGCGCGCGAATTCCGGCATCGCGGGATGCAGCGCGAAGAATGAGTCGAGCAGGATCGCGGGATGCGCGCCATCGACGGTGAGCGCGATCGAGCCGTGCAGGCCGGCATAATCGGGGTCACCGAGCGGCGCGACGGTCGAGAGCCCGTCGAGCGCGCCGCGCAGGATCACGACGATCAATCGCGGATCGCGCCCATCAGCCGCGCGGGCGAATTTCGGCAAGTAAGCCCAGGCCGCGAAGGAGGCGCCGCCGAGCAAGAGGCCGCGGCGCGAGGTGAGGAGGCGGTTCTCGACGCAGTCCATCATCATCTCCTCTGCATTTCCGGCGACATCAGCAGCAGCGCCAGCGCCTGCTGGCGCGATTCCGCACGCTCGATGGTGCGGCGCGTTTCGATCGAAGCCGCATCCGCCGCTGCGAACTCCAGCAGGTCGAGCGGATCGATGTTGTTGCCGAGCCGCGCGCCCATTTGCGCGGCGATGTCGAGCCTGAGCTTCATGCCTTCGGGCGCAGCCCAGGCGGCGCTGGTATCCGGAAAACCATTGGGACCGGCGGGCGACCACAGCGGCTGGCCGAGCAGGTTGAGGCTGTTGAGATACTGGCCGGGATCCTCGGGCACCCGCGCGAGCAGCCGGCCGCTCGCGACCAGGAAATCGTAAGGGCTGCGCATCTTGGTCAGCGGCGCCTTCCAGGCCTCATCGGAATCGACCAGCGCCATCGCAAGCGCCTTGAGGTCACCGTCGGTCTTGACGAAGACGTCGCACAGCCGCGCCACGAGCGCCGGCGGCGGCTCGTCGGCGACGAAGTGACGGACGAATTTCGTCGCGATGAAATTCGCGGTCGATGGATGCCGCGCGATGTCGGCCAGCGCGGCTTCGCCCTGTGCCAGGCCGGTCGGCTCGTAAGTCTTTCCGAGCAGCATCTGCGGACCGGGCTGATGCGCATTGGTGTTGAACACGAAGGAGCCCGGTGTGCCGAGCTGCCCTTGCCTTCCGGCAAAGGTCCAGCCGGTGATGATGCGCGCGAGCGAAGTGACATCGTCCTGCGTGTAGCCGCCGCCGACGCCGAGCGTATGCAGCTCCATGATCTCGCGCGCGAGATTTTCGTTGAGCCCGCGCTTACGGTTCTGGCCCGCGCGCGAGTCCGGCCCGAGCGATTGCTGGTTGTCGAGGAAGAACAGCATGGCCGGATGCTGCTCGACCGCCTTGAGCATGTCGGCGAAGCGTCCAAGCACATGCGGCCTGATCGCCTCACGCTCGAACGCGCCGGCCCAGATCCGCGCCAGCTCGCCCTTGGTCGCGGAGATGCAGAAATGGTTGGACCAGAACACGACCAGCCGCTCGGTGAAGCCGCACTCGACCAGCGTCGCGCGCTGCAGGCGCGCCAGCGCCTCGGCGCGAAAGGTTTTCTGGATCACGTTGAGCGGCTGCGGCGCGGGCTTTGCGGCCGGCGGCGTCGCCGCATTGGGCTGCATGGTCTCGGGCTTGGCTGGCGCCTCAGTTGGCTTGGCCTCGGCCATCTGGCCGGCGATCTCGCTCGCGGCTGTGTTGAGTGAAAGATTGCGGCGCAAAGCGGGCTTCTGATCGGCTGGCGCCTGCGGCGGTGGCGCCTCGGGGGGCGTGCCGGCCTTGGCGGCCGCCTCGCGCGCCTGCTTGACCTGGTCCTGATAGGCGAACACGGCCTGGCCGAGCTGCGACGTCGATTGCAGGCCCGACGCCTCCAGCAGCACGCCGTTGGGACGGGCCAGTTCCGCCTTCACGAAACCTCGGGGATCGGAGGCCGCGTTGATGAGATCGCCGGATGCCCCGCCACGGGCGCCGAAGCCGAAGCGGTTGAGCGCAACGAGGGCGGCTTGCGAATCGCGGGCCATCGATTTGTCCTTCGCCGCTTTCCTGATGCGTGCGCGGCGCATAATATAGCGCAGCGACAGATGAACCCGACATGAAAATGACGGCGAAGCTTCGGCGTAAATCATGACAATTCCGAAAGAAATGCCGTTAGCGCCGGCACTTGCGCGCAGCCTCATTTGCTCCCGCTGCGGCACAGAGTTCGGCTGCGATCTGTCGGGCACCTGCTGGTGCGCGGAGGAAACGGCGCGGCTGCCGATGCCGGTCAAGGGCGAGGATTGCCTGTGCCGGGCGTGTTTGCGCAAGGCGGCGGCGGAGGCGAGCGCTGCTGGTTAGGCGCAAGACGACGCCGGAGAGTGAGCGTGCCCTACACCGCAAATCCCGGCGACTTCCGCGCCATGCCGTCGAACGCATCCAGCAGCTTCTCGCGCCAGGCGTAGACCGGATCATCCGTTTCCAGCAGCTTGAACGGGCTCACCACGCGCGCCCATTGGAATCCGCCGAACACGATGTAATCGGCATAGTTCGGCGCCTGCCCGCCGAGAAAAGGCTGCGTCTTGAACGTCTGCCGCATGATCTCCAGCGATTTGCGGAACGCGACGACGCCGGTGTCGCGGCTCGCCTGGACCTCTTCCAGGCTCTTGCCGAACCGCGCCTCGCGCGACCTTCGGAAATAGGCGGCATCGACCTCGCCGAGGTTGTTCGGGATATCGGCGATAACAAGCGGAGAGAGACCGCCGACGATGGCGATGTCGCCCCACGCATTGATCATGCGCGCCATGGCGCGGCCGCCCTCGCCGCCGAACAGCGACGGGCGATCCGGGAAATTGTCATCGAGATAATTCGCGATGGTCCAGGAATCGACCACCGGCTTGTCGTGATGCAGCAGCACCGGGACCCTCTCCGAGCCGTGCGGCGCGATCGCGCTCTTCTCGGTGAAGCGCCAGGGCAGCGTCTCCGCCGATAGACCCTTATGCGCCAGCGCCATCCGCGTGCGCCAGCAATACGGGCTGAACGGGCGTGCGGCGTCAGTGCCGACGAGCTCGAAGAGTTTGAGTGACATGGTTGGCGGCCTCCTCATGCTCCGTCATTGCGAGGAGCTCGTGACAAAATTGCAGAGCAATTTTGCACAGATGCGACGAAGCAATCCAGACTGCCGCCGCGGAAGCATTCTGGATTGCTTCGCTGGCGCTCGCAATGACGATGTGGAGGCGGCAGTGCGCGTCACCGCCCGTTGGTGCGCAGCAGCCTCTCGCCGCCTTCCGTCACCGCGATGACCAGCCCCACGCCCGGCAGCGTCTCGCGCGCGACGTAGCCGCGGTCGGCGGCGTCTTCCCAGATGGTGAGGCGCGGGCACGAGGTCTTCCAGGTCGCGATCACCTCGGCATAGGCGCGTGGCTCGCGTGCGACCCATTCGACGAAATCCAGCACCAGCGGATCGGCAGTCTCGCTCATTGCAAACCTCCCTTGTCGAAAGCGGCCAGCACGGGGGTACGAACCAGCAGCCAGCCGCCATAGGCGATGTAGTAGCAGGCGATGGTGGTGATCAGCTTGTTGGACCAGGCGATGAATTGCTGGTCGGTCATGGCTTCGAGGATGCGCCGTGCCAGCGTGGTGCCGAGCATCGAGGCTGCAATGGCAACGCCGGCGAGCACGGGATCGAGGCTCGCGGCCTGGTCGATGATGCCGCCGAAATAGATCAGCTTGGTGAAATGGCTGACGAGCTGGCACATTGCTTTCGTCGCCACCTTCTCGCGCCGGCCGAAATCGCCGCCGAGGAAGAAGGTGTCGAGCAGCGGGCCGGAGACGCCGGTCATCAGCATCAGGCCCATGCAGATCGTGCCATAGACGGTGCCCTGCCAGAGCCTGTCGGGGTCCGGCTTGATGTTCGCCGGCAGCAGCCGCGCCATGAACGGGGTGACGCCGAGCAAGAGCAGCGCCGTCGGCTTGTCCGGCACGTAGCGGGTGAGCGACCAGGCCGCGAGCGCAACGGCAGCGCCGACCATGTAGTTCGCGACCGGCCGCCAGCGGATATGCGCTCGCCACAAAAACGCGCGCCAGCCGTTCGAGGCCATCTGCGTGATCGCATGCAGCACCATCGCGGTCGGCAGCGGCATCAGGGCCAGCAGCACGCCGATCAGGATCAGCCCGCCCGCCATGCCGAACAGGCCCGACAGGAACGCGGTGGCGACCATCAGCAATCCAAGGGCAGCGATCATGATGGGCGTCACGAGAGGATTCTCCTGCGGTAGCAAGTAAGGGACGCAGACTGCTTCACTCCCTCGCCCCGTTCTTACGGGGTCGGGACGAGCGTAGCTCGCCCTGAGAGGGTGGGGTGAGGGGCTGCATCCGCGATCACGGCGAGAGTGAGACTCGCGGAGAGTCCCCCTCACCCGGAATTTGCTCTCGCAAATTCCGGCCTCTCCCCGCAGGCGGGGAGAGGCGAAGATCGCGGTGGCTGCCTCGAAACACAACTTGGAATTACTCTCATTCTTGTGCCTCGCTTGCCCCGCCAGCGCAAACTGAGTTATCTTGCCCTGGCATCAGCTTTCCTGAGGGTATTGCACAAGGGTCTTGCATTTGCGGCGGCTGCTGTTTCTCAACGGCATCAAGGCATTCGAGGCGGCGGCGCGGACCGGCAGCTTTGCTGCGGCCGGGCTCGAACTCAGCGTGTCGGCGGCCGCCGTCAGCCGCATGGTGCATCTGCTGGAAGAGCGGCTCGGCGTCGCGCTGTTCGAGCGCAAGGCCAACCGCCTGGTGCTGACGCAGGCCGGCCGCGCCTATCAGAGCGGGCTGACGCCGATCTTCGACGCGCTGGCAAGCCTGACCGCGCAGGTGACGGCGCCCTCCAGCGTCCGCGTGCTCACCATCGGCGTCGGCCACACCTTTGCGATGCGCTGGCTGATCCCGCGGCTGTCGGAGTTTCGCAGCGAGGAGCCCGACATCGAGGTGCGCTTCACCACCGGCGGCGCGCTGGTGCCGTTCGGCGAGGACTGGAATTGCGGCATCAAGCTCGGCACCGGCGATTGGCCCGGCCTCGTCGCCGAGCCGCTGTTTGCCGGCGACCTCACGCCGGTCTGCGTGCCCCGCCTCGCCGCTTCATTGAAGCGACCGGCCGATCTCAGGGGACCCAGCCTGATCCGCGTCGCGCACTCGCCCGAGGACTGGCCGATCTGGCTGAAGGCCGCCGGCCTTGCGCGCATCAACGCGCGCGGACCGGAGTTCCAGTTCTACGGCCAGGCGCTGCAGGCCGCCGCCGACGGGCTCGGCATCGCCATGGGGATCCGGCCCTATATCGACGACGATCTCGCCGCCGGGCGGCTGGTCGCCCCGTTCGACCTCTCCGTCCCTAAGGGCATGCGCTGGTACCTGCTCTATCGCAGCTTCCAGACCGAGCAGCGCGACTTCGCCGCGTTCCGCCGCTGGATCATGCGCGCGGCATCGGAACCCGCGGCCCGTCCCGTGCGGCGCGCCGGCCGCAGTTCCGCGCGGAACTGACGCTGCGGGTCAAAAAAGCCGGCCCCGTGTGAACGGCTTCACATCCCAAAATCCGCGAACGTGGTCCCTTGCCCCTCCAACAAGACACGTACGGACCACTTTGGGGACTAGCAATGACGACCCTCTACGACGGCTTTGACATCGAATCCTTCGAAGCTGGCAAGGGGCTGTGGCACGCCCGCATCCGGCGCGCCGATTTCAGCCCGTTAGCCATCGACGGCGTGCTGTTTCCGGCCATGGAGGTCGGCTTCGCCTGGCCCGACCAGGACGCCGCGATCGCCGACGCCAAGCACCACATCGATCGCTTCCGCCGGCGCGCCGACCGCGACGACGAATAGGCCTTTCAACACAGCGCGGCGTGAAACGAGGAACCGGTGATGTCGTCTATCGAGATCGAAGAGACCCAGCCGCTGGCCCGATCCTACGCCCGATCGGTGCTGTCGAAATGCCCCGACTGCGACGGCGATCTCACCGTGCTCCGCGTGATCGGCGGCCGCGCCGGATGCGAGTACTGGACCATGCGCTGCACCGATTGCGGCGGCATCCATCTCGACGTCCTGAAGCCGCGCCAGGCGGTCGAGGACGACGACGGACCGCTGCCGGCGGCATGAGCGCTGGAACGGCGACAGGCCTGCTGCCAACCTGCTGTCAGCAGCCTGAGCATGGCCGGGCATTCGCCCTTTTCTGAGGGGCGGACTCGTCCCATATTCGCCCCATGGCGAAGAAACCTGCATCCTCCGAAAAGTCCGGCAAATCCCCCAAAACCAAGGCCCCCAACTCGAAGGCACATCGGCCTGACGTGCAGCCGATCGGGCCGGCGCTGGCCGAATTGCTCAATCCCGCGATCAACCGCGGCGATGCCGGGCTTGGCTCGGGCACCGGCCTGCAGCCGCCGCCGGACAATTCGCGCGACCGCCGCGCCGGCGGCGAGGCCGCCGCGCATCGCGCGAGGGCCTCGACGCCGAAGGAGTTTCCGAGCGACCGCCCGGCGGGACTGGACGAGGCGCCGCAGGCCAATTACGGCACCGCCGCCACGATCCCGACGCTCGATCCGGAACTGGCCCGCCAGCTCGGTCTGCCCACCGAAGAGGACGATGCGGAAGCGCTGGCGCGTCCGCCGCGCAACAAGATGGAGGCGCTCGGCGTCAAGGCGACCGCGGAGGCGCTGGAGTCGCTGATCCGCGAGGGCCGCCCGGAGTTCCGCAAGAACGACGGCTCCATGAAAGTGTGGACGCCGCACCGGCCGCCGCGCCCGGAAAAGTCCGAAGGCGGCGTGCGCTTCGAGATCAAGTCATCCTACGAGCCGCGCGGCGACCAGCCGACCGCGATCGCCGAGCTGGTCGAGGGCATCGAGCGCAACGACCGCTCGCAGGTGCTGTTAGGGGTCACCGGCTCCGGCAAGACCTACACCATGGCCAAGGTGATCGAGGCGACGCAGCGCCCGGCGCTGATCCTGGCGCCGAACAAGACGCTCGCCGCCCAGCTCTATGGCGAGTTCAAGAACTTCTTCCCTGACAACGCGGTCGAATATTTCGTCTCGTATTACGACTACTATCAGCCGGAAGCGTATGTCCCGCGCACGGACACGTACATCGAGAAGGACTCCTCCATCAACGAGCAGATCGACCGCATGCGCCACTCGGCGACGCGCGCGCTGCTGGAGCGCGACGACGTCATCATCGTGGCGTCGGTGTCCTGCATCTACGGTATCGGCTCGGTCGAGACCTATACCGCGATGACCTTCGCGCTGAAGAAGGGCGAGCGCATCGACCAGCGCCAGCTCATCGCCGACCTCGTAGCGCTACAGTACAAGCGCACCCAGGCCGACTTTACCCGCGGTACCTTCCGTGTCAGGGGCGACATCATCGACATCTTCCCGGCCCACTATGAAGACCGCGCCTGGCGCGTGAACCTGTTCGGCGACACCATCGAGGCCATCGAGGAGTTCGATCCGCTCACCGGCCACAAGCAGGACGAGCTCGAATTCATCAAGATGTACGCCAACTCGCACTATGTGACGCCGCGACCGACGCTGGTGCAGGCGATCAAGTCGATCAAGTTCGAGTTGAAGCAGCGGCTCGACCAGCTCCACGACCAGGGGCGCCTGCTGGAAGCGCAGCGGCTGGAGCAGCGCACCACCTTCGATCTCGAGATGATGGAGGCGACGGGGAGCTGTGCCGGCATCGAGAACTATTCGCGCTACCTCACCGGACGCCGCCCCGGCGAGCCGCCGCCGACGCTGTTCGAATATGTCCCCGACAACGCGCTGATCTTCGCCGACGAGAGCCACGTCACCATCCCGCAGATCGGCGCCATGTTCCGCGGCGACTTCCGCCGCAAGGCGACGCTGGCGGAATACGGCTTCCGTCTGCCCTCCTGCATGGACAACCGCCCGCTCCGCTTCGAGGAGTGGGACATGATGCGGCCGCAGACCGTCGCGGTGTCGGCGACGCCGAGCGGCTGGGAGCTGAACGAGAGCGGCGGCGTGTTCGTCGAGCAGGTCATCCGCCCGACCGGACTGATCGATCCGCCCGTCGACATCCGCCCCGCCCGCACCCAGGTCGACGATCTCGTCGGCGAGGTCCGCGCCACCGCGCAAGCGGGCTATCGCTCGCTCATCACGGTGCTCACAAAACGCATGGCGGAGGATCTCACCGAATATCTGCATGAGCAGGGCATCCGTGTCCGCTACATGCACAGCGACATCGACACCATCGAGCGCATCGAGATCATCCGCGACCTCCGTCTCGGTGCCTTCGACGCGCTGGTCGGCATCAACCTGCTGCGCGAAGGCCTCGACATTCCCGAATGCGCGCTGGTCGCGATCCTCGACGCCGACAAGGAAGGCTTTTTGCGCAGCGAGACCTCGCTGATCCAGACCATCGGCCGCGCCGCGCGCAACGTCGACGGCAAGGTGATCCTCTACGCCGACCAGATGACCGGCTCGATGGAGCGCGCCATCGCCGAGACCAACCGCCGCCGCGAGAAGCAGGTCGAGTACAACACCGCCAACGGCATCACGCCGGAGAGCGTGAAGAAGCAGATCGGCGACATCCTCAACTCGGTCTACGAGCGCGACCACGTGCTGGTCGAGGTCGGCGGCCACGACATGACCGACGACGTCATCTCGATCGGCCACAATTTCGAAGCCGTGCTCGCCGATCTGGAAACGCGCATGCGCGAGGCCGCCGCCGATTTGAACTTCGAGGAAGCCGCCCGCCTCCGCGACGAAGTCAAGCGCCTGCGCGCGACGGAGCTTGCGGTGGTGGACGATCCCACCGCAAAACAGCGCGCGGTCGCGGGCAAGGCCGGCGCCTATGCGGGCACGAAGAAGTACGGCGACGCCGCGAATTTGCCGGTGAGCGCCATGAAGAAAAAGACCGTGAGCTCCGCGCTGAAGGCGAGCGGCGGCGGCAGCGGCTCGAAGGTGCACAAGCCGCATCTCGACGAGATGCACGGCCCGGAATCCCTGCCCTACCGCGCCAACCAGACGCTGCCGTCAAAGCCGTTCGGCAGCACCAGCCGGATCATTCAGCCGACGGATTCGAGGCAGTCGGGGCCGGAGTTCGGGCCGGCTCCGAAGTCGACGGGTGGGGCGCCCGAAAGACGGGGTGGGTGGAAGAAGAGGTAGAGATACTGGCAGGGATGTGAGCTTCATACCAAGGGATAGCAACGAACGGTTGCACGCTCCCCAAATATGTATAATTTGACCTCCCTCGGGGGGAGTTGAAATGCCTGATATTGTTTTGCCTTTTCTGAAATGGGCAGGCGGAAAGCGTTGGCTAGCTAGCAATTCTGAATTTAGGATTCCTGAGTTTTCCGGACGCTACATAGAACCCTTCCTTGGCAGCGGGAGCATCTATTTCTCGACGCAACCAAGAGAGGCAATATTGTCTGACGTTAATTCTGAATTGATCGACACTTATCTCGCTTTGAGAGATGAGCACGGGAAGGTTTCGAGACATCTGAAGCTACATGCTCAAAGCCACTCGAAGAGTCACTACTACTATGTCCGGGACGAAATGAAGCCTCGGTCGACTGCAGGTCGAGCAGCACGCTTCTTGTATCTGAACCGAACCTGCTGGAATGGTCTTTACCGTGTAAACCTGAAGGGAAGATTCAACGTGCCCAAAGGCACAAAGTCGAACGTCATCATGGAGACGGACGATTTTGAAGCGGTGTCCCGAATTTTGCGCAATGCAAGGCTGCTCTGCTCCGATTTTGAAACCGTCGTTGATCAAGCTCAAAGCGGTGATTTCATCTATGCGGATCCGCCATATACAGTCCACCACAATATGAATGGCTTCATCAAATACAACGAAGTGCTGTTCTCCTGGGAAGATCAACAACGCCTGCGATCCGCGCTATTGAGGGCAAGCAAGCGGGGAGCGAAGTTTCTTCTCTCAAACGCCGATCATGCGTCGGTTCGTGAACTCTATACCGATGTAGCATCAATCAAAGTCGTAAACCGGGCTTCAGTTATCTCCGGCGATCGCGCCGCCCGAGGCACCACGACGGAATTACTCGTATGGAAGTAGGCTCGCTTAAGAAATTTGGCCGGCTCGTAGCTGATCGTATCGCAGAGGCCATATCCGTTTGGACGTGGCCGTTCCTAGAGTCCTTTGCCGAAGTTTGTATCGTCATCATCGTTGGCGTCGCGCCATTTGTCCTCGCCGTCATTCGTCACAACGCCACGAGTGGCAAGGATGCCGACTTCGACATCAACACCGTGTTTGCTTCGTCCTTTTCTGGCGGCCAGCTATATCTTTACGCGTTTTCTCTACTCGGCACGCTGCTTTGGTTATCAATATTCAAGTGGACAGTGCCTCAGCGCGCCTACAAGTGGATTCTCGGCCTTATTGTGACGTTAGCCGGCTTTCTTATCGCAGCACTGGGCGGCATTGATCCAACATTCTCAACGATCAACAACACTGCCATCGTCCGCCTAAGCTACTACTGCTATGCACTCTTTGTTGTCATCTACTTCATGCTTCTGATTGGCGAGAAGGAAAAGCCGCCATCAGCTCGGTCAACGCTGCGGCAAGAGGCCGACGCTCTGGTAGACAAATTGAAGGCCCTCGGTGACGGCAATGATTGATCGCAAGAGCAAAACCAACGCGCAAGAATTGAGAATTGGCGCCGTCGAGGTCAAGCAGCCCATAGGATCGTTCTACCTCGGCTCGGTAAACGCTTATGACTTACTTGAGATCTGCAAGTTCGATTTCAGGCGCATCGATGAGAGCGGCGGATTCAAGGAATTCCTAGGATTTCAGCGCAAGCTTGACTTGAAACGGGTGAAGGAAATCGAGCAGTACATTCAAACCGTGGACGCAGTGTTTCCGACCGCCATCGTCATTTCAGTGGACGATCGCTGCGCATCTTTTGAGAAAAGCAACAATCTAGTTCTTCGTCCCTACGTAGATTCGGAAGACGATGATCTTCGTATAGATTACGCGGACATAGCGAGCATTATCGATGGGCAACACCGCCTAAAGGCATTTGAGAACGTCAAGGACTTGGATTTCGACTTAAGCGTCGCAGTTTTCATAGGGGTTGACGAAGCGACCAAAGCAGAAATTTTTTCGACTGTGAATTTGACGCAGACGAAAGTAAACAAGAGTCTTGTGTACGATCTCTTCGCGCTTCGAAAAGCGCGCAGCCCCGAGAAGACGTGCCATGAAATCGTGGTGGCTTTGGATAGCCTCAAGAGGAGTCCATTTGAAGGAAAGATCAAGCGGCTCGGGACGGCAACCGAGGGAAGGTTTGGTGAAACCCTGTCCCAAGCCACCATTGTCCGCGGCTTACTTCCCTATATTACGAACGACCCGCTGAATGACCGAGATGTTGGAAAGCGAGTTGGCTTTTGGGATCCGATCTCTCCCGAGCAGCACAACAAGAGAATCTTCTACGAATTCTTCCGCAACAACGAGGACGAAAAAATCCTAGCCAACGTCCTAAACTATTTTTCTGCAGTACACGATCGTTGGCCTGACGCCTGGGAAAGCACCGGCAGGGGAAATATCCTAACAAGAACCAACGGATTTAATGGCCTCATCCGATTCTTCCGTCCTGCCTATCTCTATTTCACGACCCAGCCAAAGGTGATCAGTAAAGACAGATATTCCTCTCTCTTTGCCAAGGTGAAACTGTCGGACGAAGACTTTAACACCGACAACTTCCCGCCGGGCGGAAGCGGCTCTACCAAACTCTATCGAACGCTGCTTGAGCAAAGCAGAATTGATCGTGATTGAGCGCGCGCATTCGTTCGATCACGGATGCACTCAGCTCTCCCTCGCAAGCGGGATAGGAGGCGTGTCCTTCGCGACAATCGAGCGAATCTGATTACGGATTTAATCTGTCACCCCACGCTCGCCGTCACCACCGCCATCACCGACAGCAGCAGCACGATGGTCACGAGCTGGAGCGAGGCGACCGGCTGGGTGCGCCAAGCGGTGATCTTGTCGGAAAGCGACAGATGGGCCTCGAAGAACTTTGGCTCGTAGACGGTCTTGAAGGGGGCGGGGAAGCTCGGGCCGAGGGTCACGGCCAGCATCGCGTGGGCGAGCGAGGCGATCGCGACGAAGATGGCGACGCCGGGGTCGCCGACGAGGTCGTGGTTGCCGACCAGCTTGAGCAGGAAGGCCGCAGTGGCGAAGGTCGGGAAGCTCTGCAGCGTCGCGATCAGCGCGAGGCCTTCGAGCGCGTTGTGCAGGCGGGACTTTCTCGCGGCGGCGATGGCGGCCATGGCACGTCTCCCTGATGACATGGGGATGACGATAGCTGCGAGGCCCGTGGGGTGATGTGAGATGGATCACGCCGGTTGGCCGGCGGGGACTTCGCCTCTCCCCGCGTGCGGCAGCGCTATCGCATGTGACTCTTGGCTGCCGCCTGAGCGCGCGCCTCGTCCTTCGAGACGGCGCTTACGCGCCTCCTCAGGATGAGGCTAATCGGCGTCGGTGCCTGTTGAAACTGCTGCCGCGAACTCCGTCCTCATCCTGAGGAGCCCGCCTAAAGCGGGCGTCTCGAAGGATGGCCGCAGGGAAAAGCTCTCAGCAAGGCGCGTCAAGCGATATGCACTCGGCGTCATCGCCGGGACGCGAAGGCCGCTCGTTTTCTTGCAGGCGAGCACACTCGCAACCAATAGTTGTCCCCCATGAACCGGGCATTGCGCCCGCGCGTCATAGTCTGCAATCAGCCCTGTGTTCTCAAGGATTGAAGCACGCGCGGGCTGCGCGATAGCGTTCGCGGGTCATGGGCAATGAGGGCGGCATGACGGTTGAATCGTTGAACAGGCAGCGTGTCGTGCATCTGCTCGACGCCTTTGCGCGCGGCGACATCGAGGCCGCGCTGTCGTGCTGCACCGACGACGTCGACTTCCTCACCCACGCTCCGATCGACGTGCTGCCGCACATGGTGCCGCGGCACGGCAAGCAAGAGCTGCGCGAACTGTGGCAGACGATCTGGTCGCGCTATTCGGAAGTTCGCTACAAGGCGCCGCACATCCTCGCCGACGGCGACGAGGTCGCGATCTACATGCAGACCCATTTCAAGAAGCGCAGCAACGGCCGCGTCGTGCAGTTCGACATGGCGGTGTTCTACACCTTCCGCGGTGGGCTGGTGGCGGAGATCCGCGAGATCATCGATTCCTACGACCTGGTGCAGCAGGTGCTGGAGCGCGAGATCGGGCCGCTGATCATGGGGGCGCGGGTGGATTGATCCTTCTTCCTTCTCCCCTTGCGGGAGAAGGTGGCGCGAAGCGCCGGATGAGGGGTTCTCTCCAAGAATTCAAGCGCGAGAGCATTTCTCGCGGAGAGAGACCCCTCACCCGTCTCGCCGCCATCGCGGCGAGCCACCCTCTCCCGCAGGGGGAGAGGGAAGAGAGTCCCCGTTTGAACCTCCCTCCCTGCCGCCGAGACCCATCCCGGGGCGTTGTGCGCGCCGGCGGGGCGATGGGCCGATGAAAGTCGTGTTGCTTGCTGTTTTGGGGCTGTTCCTGGGGACGCTGGGCGGGGCTGCGCTCGGGATCGGGGCCGGGCTCGCTTTCGTCGAGATCGCGCAAACCACGAATTTCGAAGGCCAAAACGGCATGCTGGTGTTCTTCACCTTCATGCCCTTGGGCGCGGCGATCGGCGGCATCGGCGGCGCGGTGCTGTTCGGCCTGCTGGCGCTGCGGGACGATGCGATCGCGATCGAACGGGAACCCGCGGCTCACGGGGACCGGTAGATTACGGGGTTTTGTTGTAAATCTCACAAAGCGCGCTCAATTGTGCATTGCGAAAACGTGAATTGCGTTTTGGCCGAAATCGGTTATTCCGTTCGCATACAAATGAGTTGAGCGCCCCGGGGCACCTTTACGGTGCATGGGGTCGTTTTTCGTTTTTTCTGCAAGCCAGCGTCAGGACTGCCCCAAATGACAGAGCACAGCCTCTGGCGTTTCTCGCGCGCATTGCACCGTGCGATCAACGACCGGCACTTTAGGGATATCGAGGCCCTGATCGACGAGGACGTCGAGTGGGCGCTCTATGGCCCGATCGACATGTTTCCGTTCCTCGGCGCGCGCCAGGGCAAGGACGCCGTGCTCGACGTCATCCGCCAGCTCGCCGACAATTTCCAGGTCCGCCGCTTCGACCGGGAGAGCATCATGCTGGGCGTGGATTCCGCCGCCTCGATGCTGCGCTATTCGCTGACGGCGCTCGATTCCAACAAGCCGATTTCCCTGCGCGTCGCGCAGTTCGCCCAGTTCAGGGCGGGCAAGCTGATCAGCATGCGGGTGCTGATCGACACGTTCGACCTGGTCGAACAGGCACTCGGCCGCGCCATTCATCTGCCGAAGATGACCAGCGTCGGCTGAGGGGGACGCCAACGGGTCCCGCTGTTCGGGACCGATGACAAGGCGACCGCGACGTCCTGGCCTCCAGCCCCGCCGGATGCCGTCGCAGGCAAGCCGTCATCGGGCGCGCGCTCTTCGCGCGGCCCGTTGGTTCGCGTCCCCAGGCGTCTCGAGGCGAGTCGCCACAATTTCGCAACGATAGGTGAGCATCCTCGCTGCGGAATGGCGCATGGTCATTGCGGCCGCTATGTATCGGCGGACGGCATGCGCTGGGGTTCGTGGGCAGGACGATGGAATTCTCGACGGGTTTTGGCTGGGCCAGGCTGCCGGTGCTGGCGGCCGCATTCATCCTGGGATCGGTGCTAACGGTCTCGGCGCAGATCATTCCGCCCTTCTCCCCGCCCGCGGCTGCGCCCGACGAGGAAGCCGAGGCGGCCGAGGCCCCCGATGTCAACGACCCCGACGTGATGAAGGGTATCGACGTCGACAAGCTCGACTGGAGCCAGCTCGCCATCGACGCCGGCACGCTCAACGACATCATCGCCGCCAAGAAGCGCGCGCAGGCCGCGGCCAATAGCGGACTGAACTGGTCGTCGAACGCCAATGCCAACGGCTCCTCGGCGGTGACGGTGAAGCAGTCGGTGTTCGAGTTCTGGGATACGCGGATCGGCGCCGACATGACGGTGGCGAGCGAGCCGAGGACGATGTCCGAGCTCCTGGCACAAAAGGCCGCCAATGGCGGCAGCCTGCCGCAGCCCTCCGGCAGCGCCTGGGCGACCGCGACCGCGCCGGGCGCGGGGGTGATCTGGGACAAGACTGCGGTGGAGGCCCGTGTCGACCCCGGCTCCGAGCAGAGCAAGATCGGGGCATCGCTGACCAAGTCGGTGCCGCTGTCGGGCGACACACAGCTGACGCTGCAGAACGGCTACAGCGTCAACCAGCAGGGCACCACCGCCGTCCCCGGCATCGGCGGCCACATCACGCGCAATTACGAGACCGATCAGTCCGCCAAGGTCACGCTCACCGACACCGGCACCAGCATCACCGCAGGTCAGACGCTGTCGACCACCGACGACAAATGGCTGCGCAAGTTCGGCGCCGAGCAGAAGCTGTTCGACAACGTCACCGTCTCCGGCTCGGTCGGCGAGACCTCGCAAGGGGCGATCAACAAGAGCGTGACGGCGGGCTTCAAGAAGAGCTGGTAGTTTCGCCTCTCCCCGCAAGCGGGGCGAGGGAGTGAGGCACCGGCCGAGCCGCGCATCCACTTCGCTGCTGGAACCAGCCTTTACACTCCCCTAACCATACGCCACGGCAAAACCCCCGAATGGTCCGCCCTTGCCGCATCTCGGCCCCTTTGCGGTCAAAATCCGGCGCCCTGATGCGGGCTGCCTTACAGACATCGTCGTGCGGGGGACACTCGCGCTGCGCTCAACGCGAACAGAGGAACAACGATGAACGCCACCCGTCCGGAAAAGATCGAAGCCACCGAGACCGAGACGGTCGACACCAATCTCGCCGCGGTCTCCGAGGTCGAGGCCGGCATTCGTGATTTCGTCCGCAACGACATCGCCTATCTGCGCCGTCCGGCGTCGACCACCGACGCGCCGCCGCTCGATCCGAGCGCGGAGGCCACCGTCACCAACGTCAACTCGCTGATCCAGCGCGTCGCCGGCACCTCACTCGCCGAGATCGAGAACCTGATCTCCGAGCTCGAGAGCCTGCGTGACCTGCTTCATGCCGAGGGCCAGCGCGTCCAGCGCGAGATCTCCGGCTACGCCCAGCTCAGCCAGGCCGCGATGAAGTCGACCCGCATGATCGCCGACAACGTCGCGCAGTGGAAGCGCGCCGCCGACGGCCTGCGCAACAGCTGATCGCTGCTACGACGCATCATTGGCCGCCGCGTTCCCGGAAGGGAGCGCGGCGGTTTTGATTCATGGCGTGTGATGGGTGCACACTCTCCTCAACGAAGGTGTCATCGCCCGGCTTGACCGGGCGATCCAGTACTCCGAGACGGTGAGGCAAGAACCGACAGGCCGCGGCGTACTGGATGCCCCGCCGGAGCCTGTCATCGGGCTCGCCGGAGGCGAGACCCGGTGGTGGGGCATGACTGCGGAGGCTTTGAACCCGCCGCCCCTTCCCGGCGACCAATGCCAAGCGCCATTGGCCGTTTCGGCCGGGCTCAGGGGACAATTCAGATGGAAAGCATTCGGCCCGACACCACGGACCCCATACCGCTGCGGCCCGCGCCGAACCAGATCGGCACGATCATGCTGCGCTTTGTCGGATTGCTGGCGGTTGCGATCGCGGTGCTGGCGTTCGTCTATAGCCGCTGAGGCGGGGCTGACGGCCCCGGAACGTTAACGGTCAGCGTCGACCGTCGAGGCTTCCAGGGTGTAGCCGCCGTCCGCATAGCCCTTCACCACCATGCCGGCGACCAGCATTACGGCCAGCGTCGCGGTCGCAAAGATAAATCCAACAAACTTGAGTGCGCCGCGGTCAGCCATGGTCCTCGTCCCCTGTCCTCTGTCTATTCGTTCAAATAGACAGCGACAGGTTCATAATTGGTTAGCAACTCGATGGTCCCGGCAATTGCTTCGCGGTAACCATGTTGCGCAGGCTTATGACAGCCGGTCCGAATAGCGTCCATAGCGCGCGGGCAACACTCGCGCACTCATTTGTCCGTTCATCCTGGAACTGATCTAAGCCGTCTTTCGCAGCGGCACGAAGGCGCTGGCGGTGATGGCGTAGACTTCCTCGCCGCGCTGGTTGGTGCCGGTGGTGCGGGCTGTCAAAATGCCCCAGCCGGGACGCGAGGCGGAGGTGCGCTTATCGATGACTTCGTTGACGTAAGAGACAGTATCTCCGGCGAGCACCGGCCTGATCCAGCGCAGGTCGCGAAAGCCCGGCGACGGGCCCCACACCGCGACCTCCTCGCCGCGCGAGGCGGCCTCATGCGCCAGACGCTGGCCGTCGGCGACAAGCAGGCTCATGCAGGCCGAGCCGACATGCCAGCCCGAGGCGGCGAGCCCGCCGAACAGCGAGTTCTTGCCTTCCTCCTCGTCGAGGTGAAAGCGCTGCGGATCGAATTTGGCGGCGAATGTCTTGATGGACTCCGCCGTGAACGTGTAGGCGCCGATCTCGCGGCGCTGTCCGATCGCGATGTCTTCGAAGAACCGCATCAGACCGCTCCCTCGCGCCGCTTGATCAGGATCGGCGAGGTCATCTCGGCGAGCGCCTGCCCCGCCGCATTGCGCGCGGTGCATTTGAACTTGACGATACCGAGCCCGGCACGGCTCTTCGAGACCCGCGCCTCCAGCACGTCGACGTCGAGCGTGAGATCGTCGCCGGGCCTGAGCGGCGAGAGCCAGCGCACCTCGTCGACGCCGGGAGACCCCAGTGACGCGGCGCGGGTGATGAAGCCGTCCGCCATCATCCGCATCATCAGCGAGCAGAGGTGCCAGCCCGAGCCGGACAGGCCGCGCAGCATGCTTCTGGCCGCAGCGTCCTCGTCCAGGTGCATCGGTTGCGGATCGAACTCGGCGGCAAAGGCCAGAATCTCGTCGCGGGTGACGTGACGCGGGCCGAATGTTCCGAAACGGCCGAGCGGGAAATCTTCAAAGGTCAGGGTCATCTTGGGATTGCTGTGCGGAAATGACAGATTGTGGCCGCACTTTGCGGCAATCTCAACCCGCCGGCCCGCATGGCTCGTGCTACATACGGGGTATCGGCGTTGATTTGAGTCGGATCGATCGACGGCCGAAACCCGATTTGCCTGGGGAGAGCAATGTTTTCATTCAGCGATCTATTCCAATGGGACCGCTTCATCACGCCGACGATCATCAAGACCTTCTACTGGCTGGTGATCGCGCTGATCTGCCTGTTCGGCCTCTCCGGCATCTTCTCAGGGCTGGCTGCGATGGCGATCAGCCCGTTCGGCGGCTTCCTGGTGCTGCTGTCGTCGATCGCGAGCGTCGTGGTCGGGATCGTGTTCTCGCGCATCGTCGCCGAGCTGATCCTGATCGTCTTCCGCATCAACGAGCATCTCGGCGCGATCAGGGACCAGGGATCAGGGATGCGCTAGCCCGTCATTCCGGGGCGCGCGCAGCGCGAACCCGGAATCCATCGGGCCTCAGAATAAATGGATGAATGGATTCCGGGCTCGCGTCCAAGAGGCGCGCCCCGGAATGACAGCTCCGGCTTACGTATTGAACCGGAAATGCATCACGTCGCCGTCGGCGACGACGTATTCCTTGCCTTCGAGGCGAAGCTTGCCGGCATCGCGGGCGCCGGCTTCGCCGCCGAGGGCGACGTAATCGTCAAACGCGATGGTCTCGGCGCGGATGAAGCCCTTCTCGAAGTCGGTGTGGATCACGCCGGCAGCGCCTGGCGCCTTGGTGCCGCGATGGATGGTCCAGGCGCGCGCTTCCTTCGGACCAATCGTGAAATAGGTGATGAGCTGGAGCAGCGAGTAGCCGGCGCGGATCAGGCGGTCGAGACCGGCCTCTTCGAGGCCCAGCGTCTCCAGGAAGTCGGCGCGCTCTTCACGCGAGATCGTCGCGATCTCGGATTCGATCTTGGCGGAGATGACCACGGCAACCGCGCCTTCCTTCGCCGCCTGCTCCTCGACCGCCCTGGAGAAGGCGTTGCCGGTCGCGGCCGAGCCTTCCTCGACGTTGCAGACATAGAGCACGGGCTTTGACGACAACAGGCCGAGCATCGAGAAGGCACGCTCCTCCTCCGGCTTGCGCTCGACGAGGCGCGCGGGCTTGCCCTCGCGCAGCAGCACCAAGGTGCGGTTGACGAGGTCGAGCTGCTCCTTGGCGTCCTTGTCGTTGCCCTTGGCCTTCTTGGTGAGGTTGTCGACGCGCTTCTCGAGGCTGTCGAGGTCGGCGAGCATCAGCTCGGTCTCGATGGTCTCGATATCGGCGAGCGGCGCGATCTTGCCCTCGACATGGGTGATGTCGGAATCTTCGAAGCAGCGCACGACATGCACGATGGCATCGACCTCGCGGATGTTGGCGAGGAACTGGTTGCCGAGGCCTTCGCCCTTGGAAGCGCCGCGCACGAGGCCGGCGATGTCGACGAAGGTCAGCCGGGTCGGGATGATCTGGCCCGACTTGGCGATCGCTGCGAGCTTGTCGAGCCGCGGATCGGGTACGGCGACCTCGCCGACATTCGGCTCGATGGTGCAGAACGGATAGTTCGCGGCCTGCGCCGCGGCCGTCTCGGTCAGCGCATTGAACAAGGTCGACTTGCCGACATTGGGCAATCCGACGATCCCGCATTTAAATCCCATGGTGGTCCTCTGAGTCCTAAGTAGGCGAGCTGCGGTTACCGCGCTTGCCAAAGCCTGCAGCCTGCAAAGCGACGTGCACCTTGTTCTGAAAGCTTGAATCTTGATTGCGTATCAGCAGTCCAATGTTTTCCACGATCGAATTGATCATTGGACTTAGCCATTCCATATCCAAGGTTGTAAAGTTGCCAAGGACGTATCCTTCAACCTGGCTCTTATGTATTGGTCGTCCGACTCCAATGCGGACACGTCGATAGTTCGGACCAATCCTTTCGGTGATTGAGCCCAAACCGTTATGTCCCGCATCACCGCCGTCCACCTTGACGCGAAATCCGGCGGGCGGAAGTTCGATTTCATCGTGAAATACGGATAGGTCAGATCGGTGCAGCTTGTAGAAGCTGAGCACACTCAACACCGCTAATCCTGAAGCATTCATGTAGGTCGAGGGCTTCAGAAGCATGACCTGCTCGCCGTCAATCATGCCGGTGGCCAATTCACCCTCAAAGCGAGGATGCTGGCGCCACTGATTGAAGCGATAGCGCTCGGCTATCGCATCGACGACAATAAACCCGACATTATGTCGGTTGAACCGATACTGTGCGCCGGGATTGCCGAGCCCAACAAAGAGTCGCATGACGCGGCGCGCCCCTCGCTCGGCGCGCGGTCAGGGACCGCGCGCCAGCCGTGAGAGATTACTTCTTCTTGTCGCCGCCGGCGGGAGCCTTGGCGGCAGCCGCCGGAGCAGCAGCACCCGCAGCCGGAGCAGCTGCAGCCGGAGCAGCGGCACCCGCGGCCGGAGCCGCACCACCAGCCGCAGCCGCAGCAGCAGCCTTCTGCTCTTCGGCGTAGCCGGACGGCGGCACGATGGTGACGAGGGTCGCGTCCTCGCGGGTCAGCGCCTTCACGCCGGCCGGCAGCTTGACGTCCGACAGATGCAGCGAGTGACCGATTTCGAGCGAGCCGACATCGGCCTCGATGTACTGCGGAATGCTCTCGACGCCGCATTCGAGGTCGATGGCGTGGGCAACGATATTGACGGTGCCGCCGCGCTTCACGCCGGGGGAGGTTTCCGACTTCACCACGTGCAGGGGAACGCTGATGCGGATGGTGGCGCCTTCGCCGAGCCGCATGAAGTCGACATGGATCGGGAAGTCCTTGACCGGATCGAGGTGGTAGTCGCGCGGAATCACGCGGTGCTTCTTGCCCTCGAGATCGATGTCGACCAGCGTGGTCAGGAACCGGCCGGCGAGGATGCGCTGGCGCAGTTCACGATCTTCGATCGAGATCGTGACGGGGGGCTGGTTGTTGCCATAGATCACTCCGGGCACTCGCCCGGCGCGACGCTCAGCCCGGGCGGCCCCCTTGCCGCTCTTCGGACGTGCGGTCGCCTTCAATTCCTTGACGGTCGTCGCCATGTCGTTAAGTCCTTGTTTTTGCAAAAGTTAATGGGCCGCAACGCGGCCCATGGCATGGTCCGCAGCAAGCCTCCAGGGGTGCGGGGGCCGCGGACGTGGCGGGCTTTTACCCGGAAGATGCGGAAATGACAAGGAGAATGGGTTGCCCCGAGGCTCCCACCCTCCCCCTCCAGGGGAGGGTAAGAAAGAGCGTCCTTACGTGGGTGTACCGCCGAGCTTGGCCTCCAGCGCTGCAATCCGCGCCTTCAGGGCCTCGTTCTCCTCACGCGCCAGGCGGGCCATGTCCTTGACCGCCTCGAACTCCTCGCGCTTGACGAGGTCCATGTCGCGCAGGAATTTTTCGGCCTGCGTTCGCATCACCGTGTCGAACTCGCGCTTGACGCCCTGGGCCGCACCGGCGGCATCGTTCATCAGGCGGCCGATCTCGTCGAAAAACCGGTTGCTGGTCTGGGTCATGTCGGTCTCCTGGCGGCCTTGCGATAAACTTTGCGCGAACGCGCGAAAAGACAATGGCAATCCGGTTGGGCCGGTTCAAGAGCGAAGCGGCGGTATCCTTGTCATGCCCCGGTTTCCTTGCAATCGTATTCAACGTCCCTGCATAAGAATCACGAGGCGTCTGCCGGCGCGCTATCGCCGCAATCTCGTCCAGATATAGAAGGCGTGATGCCCTTTCTGCTCATCGATTTTCCCGCCTTCAAGCCGATCGCCGTCGAGATCGGTCCGTTCGCGATCCGCTGGTACGCACTGGCCTATATCTGCGGCATCGTGTTCGGCTGGCTCTACGCGCGCTCGCTGCTGAAGAAGGAGCGCCTGTGGGGCGGCCCCGCGCCGATGTCGTTGCTGCAGATCGACGACTTCATCCTGTGGGTGACGCTCGGCATCATCCTCGGCGGCCGCACCGGCTATGTGCTGTTCTACAACCTGCCCTTCTTCATCGATCATCCCGCCGCGATCTTCAGATTGTGGGAAGGCGGCATGTCGTTCCATGGCGGCTTCCTCGGCTGCGTGGTCGCGGTGATGTGGTTCGCCTGGCGGAGCGGCATCTCGATCCTGTCGCTCGGCGACATCACCACCGCGGTCGCCCCGGTCGGGCTCCTGCTCGGACGGATCGCCAATTTCATCAACGGCGAATTGTGGGGCCGCGCCACCGACCCCAGCCTGCCCTGGGCGATGATCTTCCCGAACGATCCGACGCAACTGCCGCGCCATCCGAGCCAGCTTTATGAAGCCGGCATGGAAGGCATCCTGCTGTTCACCGTGCTCGCGATCATGATCCGCTTCGGCGCGCTGAAACGCCCCGGCATGATCCTCGGCAGCTTCATCCTGATCTACGGCCTGACCCGGATCGCCGGCGAGCATTTCCGCGAGCCCGACGCCCAGCTCGGCTTCCTCTGGGGCGGATTAACCATGGGCATGCTGTTGTCGATCCCGATGCTTATTGTCGGCCTCATACTTATTGTATTGGCAGTGCGGCGCGGTGCGCCGAAGCCGATCGAGGCCGTTCGTTAATTCATTTCGAGAAAGCACGCCGTGACCGACCAGCCGCTACTCAACGAGATCAAGGCGCTGATCAAATCCTCTGGGCCCATGCCGGTCTGGCGTTACATGGAACTGTGCCTGATGCATCCGCGCTACGGCTATTACGTCTCGCGCGACCCTTTGGGACGTGAAGGCGACTTCACCACCGCGCCCGAGGTCAGCCAGATGTTCGGCGAGCTCCTGGGCCTGTGGTCCGCCTCGGTGTGGAAGCAGATGGGCTCGCCGCAATTCCTGCGGCTGATCGAGCTCGGCCCCGGCCGCGGCACCATGATGGCGGATGCGCTGCGCGCGCTCCGCGTGCTGCCGCCGCTCTACCAGGCGCTCCACATCCACATGGTCGAGGTCAATCCCGTGCTGCGCGAGCGGCAGAGTGCGACGCTGTCGAGCGTGCGCAACATCTCCTGGCACGACAGCATCGACGATGTGCCGGAAGGCCCCAGCATCATCCTCGCCAACGAATATTTCGACGTGCTGCCGATCCACCAGATGGTGAAGGGCGAGAACGGCTGGCACGAGCGCGTGATCGAGATCGACCCGAACGGCAAGCTCCAGTTCGGCGCGGCCGCCGAGCCGACGCCGCGCTTCGACGTGCTGCTGCCGCCGCTGGTGCGCGCCGCCCCGGTCGGCGCCGTGTTCGAATGGCGGCCGGACGGCGAGATCATGAAGCTCGCCACGCGCGTGCGCGACCAGGACGGTGCGGCGCTGATCATCGACTACGGTCATCTGCGCAGCGATGCCGGCGACACCTTCCAGGCGATCGCGCGCCATACCTTCACCGATCCCCTGAAGGCGCCGGGCCAGGCCGACGTCACCGCCCATGTCGACTTCCAGGCGCTGGCGCGGGCGGCCGAAGACGTTGGTGCCCGCGTGCACGGCCCGGTGACGCAGGGCGATTTCCTCAAGCGCGTCGGCATCGACACCCGGGCCGCCGCCCTGATGCAGAAGGCGACGCCGGAGGTCGCCACCGATATCTCGGTGGCGCTCAAGCGCCTGACCGATACCGGTCGAAGCGGCATGGGATCGATGTTCAAGGTGCTCGGCATCTCCGAGCCGCGGCTGACAGGCATTGCCGGCCTCAGCGATCTCGAACACGCCGGAGGAAATTGATGACTCTCGCCTCGTCGCTGCTGTCGGCGGTGCCCGGCCTGCGCCATGCCTTCTTCACCCGTGAAGGCGGCGTCTCCAGCGGCATCTATTCCGCGCTGAACGGCGGGCTCGGCTCCAACGACGACCAGGCCCTCGTCGCGGAGAACCGCCGCCGCATGGCCGAGCATGTCGGCGTCGCGCCTGAACGTTTCGTCAGCCTACACCAGATCCATTCGCCCGACGTGCTCATTGCCGAAATGCCGTGGCCGAGCGGACCGCGCCCGAAGGGCGACGCGCTGGTCACGAAGACGCCCGGCATCGCGCTCGGCGTCTCCACCGCCGATTGTGGGCCGGTGCTGTTCGTCGATCCCAATGCCCGCGTGATCGGCGGTGCGCATGCCGGCTGGAAGGGCGCGCTGACGGGCGTGCTGGAATCTACGATCACGGCCATGGAGAAGCTCGGCGCCACGCGCGGCGGCATCATCGCCGCGATCGGCCCGTTGATTCGACAGGACAGCTACGAGGTCGGCAACGAGTTCGTCGCGCGCTTCATCGAAGCGGACGCGGACAACGCGGTGTTCTTCATTCCCTCGGTGCGCGAGGGACACGCGATGTTCGATCTCGCCGGCTTCATCCGAAAGCGGCTGGAGGCCGCGGGCATCCTGATGATCGACGACCTTGGTCTGGACACCTACGCCGACGAGCGCTTCTTCAGCTATCGCCGCTCGGTGCATCGCAAGGAGCCGGATTACGGCCGCCACGTTCACGCCATCGCGCTCGAAGCGTGAACACAAGAGCAACCTCGTGTCGTTCCGGGGCGGTACCCCCGGCCCCGACGACTGTGCGTTGTGTCGCCTCCACCCTAGACCTTAATCGATTTTAACGATATCGCTGCCCTCCATAATGAGGGACGCGTCATCCATCTTGCGCCGCGCGGGTTCGCGCGTGCTGGCGGTCATCCTGCTGGCGGCAGCGACCGCGCTTGGCGGCTGCGCCGGCGGCGGCGGCAATGCCGCCAACTCCTATGCGATGGCACCGAGCACCGGCGCGGGAGCGACGGTCGCGTTCGAATCCATCGACGGGCCGCCGCCGCAGGTGTTCGACCGCATGGTCGGCGTGCTCGACAGCGAATCCAAGCTGCGCAGCCTGTCCGTGGTCTCCCGCGAGGGGACGGCCGCCTACCGCGTGCGCAGCTACCTCTCCGCCCAGGTGGTGCGCGGCAAGACCGTGATTGCCTGGGTCTGGGACGTCTACGACGCCAACCAGCAGCGGGCGCTGCGCCTGTCCGGCGAGGAACCGACCTCGGCCAAGGGCGGCCGCGATGCGACCCGTGATCCCTGGGCCGCCGCCGACGACCTCGTGCTGCGGAAGATCGCCCAGGCCGGATTCAGTGGACTTTCCAACATGATCAACGGGACGCCGGATGCCCCGAGCGCGGCTCCCGGCCTGCGCGGACCGGCGGTGGCGAGCGTGATCAAGGAGGGCCCGGTGCCGGACATGCCGGCCTCGGCGCTCGGCTATGCCGATCGATAACCCCCGCTAAACCACGGGTTCAAGATGCGGCCAAGCCGTTGGCCCGACTCAGGATTTCGAAGGGAAAACGTAGCATCCCGGGTTGCCATTGCGGCCCCCGGCCTGATATTTCCTCGCCCGTCGTAACCGTGCTCCCAGTGGGTATTTTCTGATGTTGAACGTCGTATCCAGCAAAGCGCGGGAGGAAGCGTCCATGTCGGCCAAGAACGGCTCCATCAAGCTCGTCGCCGGCAACTCCAATCCGGCACTCGCCCAGGCCATCGCGCAGGGGCTCAACATGCCGCTGACCAAAGCGGTGGTCCGGCGCTTCGCCGACATGGAGATCTTCGTCGAGGTCCAGGAGAACATCCGCGGCTCGGATGCCTTCATCATCCAGTCGACCTCGTTTCCGGCGAACGACAATCTGATGGAGCTGCTGATCATCACCGACGCGCTGCGCCGCTCCTCGGCGCGCCGCATCACTGCAGTGATCCCCTATTTCGGCTATGCCAGGCAGGACCGCCGCTCCGGCTCGCGCACGCCGATCTCGGCCAAGCTCGTCGCCAATCTGATCACCCATGCCGGCGTCGACCGCGTCATGACGCTCGACCTGCATGCCGGCCAGATCCAGGGCTTCTTCGATATCCCGACCGACAATTTGTTCGCTGCCCCCCTGATGGTGCGCGACATCCGCGAACGTTTCGACCTCGGCAAGGTGATGGTGGTATCGCCCGACGTCGGCGGCGTGGCCCGCGCCCGCGGCCTCGCCAAGCGCATCAACACCCCGCTCGCGATCGTCGACAAGCGCCGCGAGCGTCCGGGTGAATCCGAAGTCATGAACGTGATCGGCGACGTCTCCGGCTACAGCTGTATCCTGGTCGACGACATCGTCGATTCCGGCGGCACGCTGGTGAATGCGGCCGACGCGCTGATCGCCAAGGGCGCCAAGGACGTCTACGCCTACATCACCCACGGCGTGCTCTCCGGCGGCGCGGCCGCCCGCATCGCGGGCTCCAAGCTGAAGGAGCTCGTGATCACCGACTCGATCCTGCCGACCGAAGCGGTGACCAAGGCGCCGAACATCCGCACCCTGCCGATCGCCAGCCTGATCTCGGATGCGATCGCGCGCACCGCAGCGGAAGAATCGGTGTCGAGCCTGTTCGACTAACGCTGTCATTCCGGGGCGGCGCGTAGCGCCGAACCCGGAATCCATCTTGCAGCGATCCGCGTTGATCAATGGATTCCGGGCTCGCGCTGCGCGCGCCCCGGAATGACCACTACTACCCCACGATCCCCGCCGCGACCTGGCCGCGCAGGCGCTCCAGGCCGAGCAACGTCTCGGCGCAGGCTGCCGCGACCTCGACACCCTTGATCGCAAAGTGTCTGCGGAAGAAATCGTAGTGCACCTCGGTCTCGTGGAATTGCTGCGGCGTCAGCACCGCGGAGAACACCGGCACCTCGGTGCGCAGCTGCACATCCATCAGCGCCTTGATCACGGTGTCGGCGACGAACTCGTGGCGATAGATGCCGCCGTCGACGACGAGGCCGGCCGCAACGATCGCGGTGTAGCGCCGCGTCTTGGCGAGCACCTGCGCATGCAGCGGGATCTCGAACGAGCCCGGCACCTCGAACACGTCGACATGGGTGAGGTGGCGCGCCTCGGCTTCCCTTATGAAGGCGATGCGGGCCTCCTCGACCACCTCGCGGTGCCAGCAGGCCTGCACGAAGGCCACCCGCTGCGGCTTTGCGAAGCGCGGATGCGCGACTGCCGGCGGCGGGTCCACGGGAACCGGCGGCGGCGTTTGGTTGGGTTGGGAAGTTTCGGCTTTGGAAGTTTGGACTTGGGGTTCTTGCAACATCTGATTCATGGCTTTCCTCGGTTTAAGGACCAGAATCAGGGCACACGGAACGACAAACAGCCGCATCCTCACGATGCGTCTGCCACCGACCGTTCTCTTTCATCCGGACTTTAACCGTCGGCTTCGGAGTTGCACCGAATCTGCTGACCCTTCCCTTCGGGAGAAATCCTTTTCAGGAGACCCCTTGGGAAGGCGCTCGCGGGCTTGGGCCGTTCGGCCCTTACCGCCGGTGGGGACTTTCACCCCGCCCTGAGAACTTATCCACCCGTTATGGGTGGACTATTCCGAATTATGACCAACAGGGGGACGGCCAGCAAGGACCTTCCTTATGGGTACTACGCATGTGCCTATGACGTCAGGGCGAAACTCTGCGAAAATTCGACAGGGTAGGTCATCGAACAGGCGGGACCGATCCGGCCCCGCAAGGAGGCTCCGGCACACGGAATGCAGCTAGGGCCGGTCGATCTGATTCCGGTTTGTTCTCTCCGTTAAGAATTGTGGCGGAGATCAGCTGTGGACGAACGAGTCCGAGGTTGTGGACTGACTCCGGACCCAGTTGCGCAGATTCCGCAAATCACATCACTTGATCCGCGACAGGCCCGCGCTGATCCGAGGGATCGCGAGAGCGACCCCGAGGGGATTGCGACAGCGACATTGAGGGAGCGTGCCGGGCCGACCGCGTGCGTATCAACGACAACAAGAAGGCAAGAGGTCGAGACGGCATGTCCCTGCTCGAAGGCACTATCGATTCCAGGAACCACCCGCTCGCGGTGGTCGAGGATATCGCTGCCAACAACAACTGGCCGTTCGAACGCTCCGGCGAAGACGAGCTCACGATTGTCTCGAAGGGACGATGGACCGATTACCAGCTCTCCTTCACGTGGATGGGCGAGATCGAGGCGCTGCATCTTGCCTGCGCGTTCGACATGAAGATTCCGCTCGCGCGGCGCAGCGAAGTGCAGCGGCTCGTCGCCGCCGTGAACGAGCAATTGTGGGTCGGCCATTTCGATCTATGGACCAACACCGGCATGATCATGCACCGCCAGGCCCTGGTGCTGCCGGGCGGCCTCACCGCCTCGCCCGCGCAATGCGAGGCCATGCTCGCCGGCGCCATCCATGCCTGCGAGCGCTACTTTCCGGCGTTCCAGTTCGTGGTGTGGGCGGGCAAGACCACGACCGAGGCGATGGACGCGGCGATGTTTGATACGGTGGGCGAGGCGTAAGTACGTCTCCATCCACCAGCGCGTGAGGGAGCCAGAGCTCTCCCCTCATCGTCGTCCTGGACCAGCGACGCCGGCGCGAAGCGCTGTCGTCGCGCCGATCCAGGACCCATACCGCGAGGTGTCGCCGTATCGCGCGGTCCTTGTTGCTCCGCCCTCCATCCACTAGAACCGCTTGGGGTAATGGGTCCTGGCATTCGCCAGGACGACGGCGGATTTTGTGGCGACAACGATGGCAAACAGCACCCTTCAAAACATCACCGGCACCATCCTGCTTGCCGGCGCCGGCAAGATGGGCGGCGCGATGCTGACCGGATGGCTGGCGGGCGGGCTCGACCCGCGCCGCGTCGCGGTGGTCGATCCGCATCTCTCGCCCGAGATCACGGCGCTTGCCGCCAAGGGCGTCGCGCTCAATCCCGATGTGACGGCGGCCGGCCAGGTCGAGACGCTGGTCGTCGCGGTGAAGCCGCAGATGTTCCGCGAGGCAGGCGCCAGGCTGAAACCGTTCGTCTCCGACAAGACCTCGGTGGTCTCGATCATGGCGGGAACCACGATCGCCTCGCTTGAAGAGGTCTGCGGCGGCGCCGTGGTGCGCGCGATGCCGAACACGCCGGCCGCGATCGGCCGCGGCATCACCGTCGCCGTTGCGGCGAAGACCGTCAGCGGGGGTCAGCGCGCGGTGGCCGATGCGCTGCTGCGCGCCACCGGCTCAGTCGAATGGGTCGAGGATGAAGGCCTGATGGACGCGGTGACCGCCGTCTCCGGCTCGGGCCCGGCCTATGTGTTCCTGCTCGCCGAAGAGCTGGCCCGTGCCGGCGTGGAGGCGGGATTGCCCGAGGCGCTCGCGACCAGGCTCGCGCGCGAGACCGTCGCCGGCTCCGGCGAGTTGCTGCACCAGTCGGAGCTTCCCTCCGCCACGCTGCGCCAGAACGTCACCTCGCCCGGCGGCACCACGGCCGCGGCCCTCGGCGTCCTGATGGGCGAGCCCGGCCTGCGCGACCTGATGATCCGCGCGATCGCGGCCGCGACGAAGCGATCGAAGGAATTGGCGAAGTAAGCAGGTGCCGTAGGGTGGGCAAAGCGAAGCGTGCCCACCAATTCAATCACAGCCCTTCGAGAGATGGTGGGCACGGCGCTTCGCGCCTTTGCCCACTCTACGATTTAGAGCCTGCGGCTAGCCGCTTGTTGAACATCTCGACATTGACGAGCCCGCGCGCGTGGCGGCCCTCGCCGAGCTTGCGCGTGCCCTCGAATGCCTCGACCTCGAAGCGGATGACGCGGCGCTCGACCGCGACCACCGTCGCGGTGGTTCGCACCGTCGCGCCGACCAAGGCCGCTGCGAGATGGCGAATGTCGACCTCGGTGCCGACGGTGACCCAGCCCGGCTGAAGCGCGGCGCGGATCGCATCGCCCGATGTCATCTCCATCTCGAGGATCATCATAGGCGTCGCATAGACCATGGGCATGCCGGGCACGAAATGCCCGACCGTGCGCTCCACCGGCACCGCCAGCGTGCGCTCGGCGCTCATGCCGATTTTGATGAAGTCGCGTGCGTCCATGGTGCTTGCTCGTCATTCCGGGGCGTGCGAAGCACGAACCCGGATTCCAGAGATTGTCGATCGAGATTCCGGGTTCAGCCCTGACGGGCTGCCCCGGAATGACGCCAACGCGTCACTTCTTCGCCGCCGCCGCGCGCTCGACAAAGGTCTTGCCGCCCTTCATCTTGTGACGGAGCGGGGCTTCGTTGATCTGGATGACGACGGCATCGGCGTCGACGCCGAGATTCTTCACCAGCGCCTGCGTGATGTCGCGCATCATACCGGCCTTCTGCTCGTCGGTGCGGCCTTCGGCCATGCTGATGGTGATCTCAGGCATCGTCTTCTCCCTGTGGCTTTCGCGATGACCGGGCACACCCCGGTCGCTCATGGTGGGGCGCATCAAACAGGACGTGGATGCCCGGGACAAGCCCGGGCGTGACGCCGCTTGCGAATGGCTAGCCCCAGCTCACGTCATGGCGCGCCAGCACCTCGCGCACCTTGGCGACGAGATCGGCCTCGCTGCACGAGAACTGCGCCGGCCGGGTCTCGCGCCATTCCTGGTTGGAGGCGATCGCGGCGGCGGCCTTTGCGCCTTCGATCAGATCCTTGATCTGCACCTCGCCACGCGCCTTCTCGTCCGAGCCCTGAATGATGACGCAAGGTGAGTTGCGGCGGTCGGCATATTTGAGCTGGTTGCCCATGTTCTTGGGATTGCCGAGATAGAGCTCGGCACGGATGCCGGCACCTCGCAAGCTTGCCACCATCTTCTGGTAGTCGGCGACGCGGTCGCGATCGAACACAGTGACGACGACGGGGCCGAATTCGGGCCGCGTGTCGAGCTTGCCGAGCAGCGTCAGCGCGGCCTGCAGCCGCGACACGCCGATCGAAAAACCGGTCGCCGGCACCGGCTCGCCACGGAAGCGCGAGACGAGACCGTCATAGCGGCCACCGCCGCCGACCGAGCCAAAGCGCACCGGGCGGCCCTTCTCGTCCTTGGTATCGAGCAGGAGCTCAACCTCGTAGACGGGGCCGGTGTAATATTCGAGGCCGCGCACGACAGTCGGGTCGATACGCACCCGGCCTTCGTAGCCTCCGGCTGTCACGAGATCCGCAATTGCCTCGAGTTCAGCAATTCCCTCATTACCGATAGCAGTGTCTGATAGCGTCTTCAGCTTGGCGATAACCTCAGCGTTCGTTCCCTCTTGCGGGCACGTGGAGTTAAGCACTCGCTCAGCAGCCTCGGAGGACAGACCTGCCCCCTTGGTGAAATCGCCGCTCTCGTCCTTGCGACCGTCTCCCAGCAGAGCGCGAACTCCATCCGCGCCCAGCCGATCGAACTTATCGATCGCTCGGAGGACAACCAGCTTGCGACTGAAATCGTCGCGCAGGCCAATCGACTCCAACACACCGTCGAGAACTTTTCGGTTATTGACCTTCACGACATAGGAGCCGCGCGCGATCCCGAGCGCTTCCATCGTGTCGGCCGCCATCATGCAGATCTCGGCATCCGCCGCCGGCGTCGCCGAACCGACCGTGTCGGCATCGAACTGCATGAACTGGCGGAAACGGCCGGGACCGGGCTTCTCGTTGCGGAACACGTAGCCGGCACGGTAGCTGCGATAGGGTTTTGGCAGCGTATCGAAATTCTCAGCGACGTAGCGGGCGAGCGGCGCGGTCAGATCGTAGCGCAGGCTGATCCACTGCTCGTCGTCGTCCTGGAACGAGAACACGCCCTCGTTCGGGCGATCCTGGTCGGGCAGGAATTTGCCGAGCGCATCGGTGAATTCCATCGCCGGCGTCTCCACCGGCTCGAAACCGTAGAGCTCGTAGACGGCGCGGATCTTCTCGACCATCTCGCGCGTCGCCCGGATCGCGGCAGGGTCGCGATCCTCGAGCCCGCGCGGCAGGCGCGCCTTCAGTTTCTGGGGTTTTTTGGGTTTTTCGGCCATGCGCGGCGTTTACCAGCCGGGGCGCGGGGCGGCAACCGCTGCCTTTTCCCTTTCCCCTTGCGGGAGAGGGTGGCTCGCCGCGGTAGCGGCGAGACGGGTGAGGGGTCTCCATCCGCTAGCGCGGGCGCAAGAGAATCCCTTGCGGAAACAACCCCTCATCCGGCGCTTCGCGCCACCTTCTCCCGCAACAAGGGGAGAAGGGAAGAGCCGACTACGGCTGCTCCATCCGCGCCCGGAGCGCGTCGGCGTCGGATTTCGGCATGGATTTGAGCAGCGGCTTGATGGTTTCGCCGCCGACGATCTTGCCGTTGCGCATGAACATCCAGTCCGAGATGTCGGCATCCTTGAACTCGGCGAGGTCTCCGAACCGCTTTCCTGGCAGATTCCGAGGCGTGTCCGCGAAACGCGCGGCATATTCGCCGCTCGGAAGCTTCTTCACGTCGCTCATCCAGATGTGCTCGTCATTGCCGACGGTCCGAAATCGCACCTTGAGAGAGTGATCCGTCTCCATCCGTTTTAGTGCCTCATAGGAAGCCCAGAAGACAGGCAGCGTAGCGCGTGCGCGAGCGATCGCGGCATTCATCTCGGCGTCAGTGTCGGCCACGCTGATGACCCGGTCGGCCACCTCGACCGTGGGCCTGGGACCCAATGTTAGAATACCGAAGACAGCGACTGCCGTTACGACAGCGGATACGGCCCATTTGATTGGCTGGGGGAGAGAGGTAGGCATGATCGCAACGTCTGAGAGACTTGATGTCCCAGCCATTGTCACACAGTTGCACTGACGCTTTCAACAACTAACGGTTGGCGCCGTCCAGGCAAGAACGGAGCGCACCGCCTTCGCAGGAAGATGCGCTGCCAATCCGTTTCGCGAACTTGGCCCCGGCACTCCGTCCGGGGCACAAGGAATCAAAACACCTTGCGGATCCAGTTGTGCGGATCGTTGGTGCGGCCGTACTGGATGTCGACGAGCTGCTTGCGCAGGCCCATGGCGACGGGGCCGGCAGCGCCGCCCGAGATCTCGAAATCGCCGCTCACCGAACGCACCTTTCCGATCGGCGAGATCACGGCGGCGGTGCCGCAGGCAAACGCTTCCTTCAGCCTGCCCGAGGCCGCATCCTTGCGCCATTGATCGAGCGAATAGGGTTCTTCGCGCACCGTCTTACCCGCGTCGCGGGCAAGCGTGATGATGGAGTCGCGGGTGATACCCGGCAAAATCGTGCCGAGCGGCGGCGTCGAGAGCGAGCCGTCGTCGAACACGAAGAAGACGTTCATGCCGCCAAGCTCCTCGATATAGCGGCGCTCGACCGCATCGAGGAAGACGACCTGATCGCAGCCGTGCTGAATCGCTTCGGCCTGGGCGCGCAGGCTCGCGGCATAATTGCCGCCGCATTTGACCGCGCCGGTGCCGCCGATCGCAGCGCGCGTGTAGTTCTCGGAGACCCAGATCGACACCGGCGCAGGCCCGCCCTTGAAGTATGAGCCAACGGGCGAGGCAATCACCGCGAAGATGTATTCGGACGACGGCTTGACGCCGAGGAAAGTCTCGCTCGCGATCATGAAGGGGCGCAAGTAAAGGCTGCCCTCCCCGCCCGGCATCCAGGCGCGGTCGATGCGCACGACCTGCTCGACCGCCTCGATGAAGACGTCCTCCGGCAGCTGCGCCATCGCCATGCGGTCGGCCGAGTCCCTGAAGCGCCGCGCATTGGCATCGGGGCGGAACAGGTTCACGCCGCCATCGTCGCGCTTGTAGGCCTTGAGGCCTTCAAAAATCTCCTGCGCGTAGTGCAGGACCGCGCCGGCCGGATCGATCTGGAAGTTGGCGCGTGCCTCGACGCGGGCCTCGTACCAGCCGCCCTTGGCCTGGTTGTAGCGGACGACCGCCATGTGGTCGGTGAAGACCCGCCCGAAACCAGGGTCCACCAGTTTGGCGATACGGTCCTTTTCGGACGTCGGATTGGATGCGGGCTGGATGTCGAATTTCATGCTCATGTCCTTGCCTCCCGCTGTCGCTGGCGGCGCTGTTTCTGGCGCCCGCCTGCCCGTTTCGGGCCCGGCTGGCTTGATTGGGTTTCTCGCCGGACCGCCGCCAGCCTTGTTCCGGCCGGTTTCCGTGGCCAGCATGTCGCCGAGGACATGCTTTTGCGGAAGACGGAAGTCCAGTATGTTTTGCCGAAATGCCGCTCGACAATCGTACGGTAGATCTGCTTCGGCCGTCGCCGCCTGTCCGGCTCTCTCCGGCCGCCCTGCTACGATGCCACCCGGCGCGAAACGATCTAAAATTTCGTACGGGTTGATCGTTTTGTAACATTGAACCCAAGATACGTCAATATGCCTGACATAAATTTCGCGACTCCCCCTCAAGATGCCGCCGGGGCCAAGCCGGCCGCAGGCGATGGAGGCAATTTGCGCTGGGATATCATCGAGCTGCTGTTCTTCGCCTATCGCGATTTCGTCGGCGATCCCGACCAGGAGCTGGAGGCGTTCGGCTTCGGCCGGGCCCATCACCGCGTCATGCACTTCGTCTACCGCTATCCGGGCCTGAAGGTCGCCGACCTGCTCGACGTCCTGCGCATCACAAAGCAGTCGCTCGGCCGGGTGCTCAAGCAGCTCCTGGACGAGGGCTATATCGTGCAGAAGACCGGCGACAATGACCGCCGCCAGCGCCTGCTCTATGCCACACCGAAGGGCGAGGCGCTGGTGCAGAAGCTCGCGGGCCTCCAGACCACGCGGATCACCAAGGCGCTTGCCGAGATGGCGCCGCAGGACGCCGAGACGGTCAAGCGCTTCCTGCGCGCGATGATCGACCGCGACGATCCGGACAAGGTGCTCGAGACGATCTTCGCCTCCGACAATCAAGACTCGAAGGAGTGACCGTGCCGCTCGCAGCCACGCTCGCCCGTCCGCCGGTGCAACCCGCCGACGATGCCCCGCATCTGCTGCTGGTCGACGACGACCGCCGCATCCGCGACCTGCTCTCGCGCTTTCTCGCCAGCGAGGGCTATCGCGTCACCACCGCAGCAAGCGCTGGCGATGCGCGCTCGAAACTGCTGGGGCTGCATTTCGACCTCTTGATCCTCGACGTCATGATGCCCGGCGAGACCGGCTTCGACCTTGCCCGCTTCATCCGGACCTCCTCCTCGGTGCCGATCGTGATGCTGACGGCGCGCCATGAGGCCGAAGCCCGCATCGAGGGCCTCCAGATCGGTGCCGACGATTACGTTGCCAAACCGTTCGAGCCGCGCGAGCTTGCGCTGCGCATCAACAACATCCTCAAGCGCGCAGCGCCGCCGCCACAGGCCACGACCGTCGAGAAGATCGCGTTCGGTCCCTACGTCTACCATCTCGATCGCGGTGAATTGCGCCAGGGCGAGGAGGTCATCCACCTCACCGATCGCGAGCGCGAGATGCTGCGCATTCTCTCGGAAACTCCGGGCGAAACCGTGCCGCGCAGCGCGCTGACCGGCAATGGCAGCGTCAACGAGCGCGCCGTCGACGTGCAGATCAACCGCCTCCGGCGCAAGATCGAGACGGACCCCGCCAATCCGCTGTTCCTGCAGGCGGTGCGCGGCATCGGCTACCGCCTGGTGGCCTCGCCATAAAGCAGTGAAGCGCGCTAGATGAGCACGATCGATACCGGCCTGACGCTTCTGAAAAGCGCCGCCGGCCGCGTTTCGGCCGCCAATGGCTGGATGGGCAATGCGTTCAAGGGCTGGATGCCGACCGGCCTCTATGCCCGCGCGCTCCTCATCATGATCGTGCCGATGGTGATCCTGCAGACCGTGGTCGCCTTCGTGTTCATGGAGCGGCACTGGAACACTGTGACACGGCGACTGTCTGCCGCGGTGGTGCAGGACATTGCCGCGCTGATCGACGTCTACAAAAGCTATCCGCAGGATAAGGACCGCGCGCAGCTCAAGAGCATCGGGCAGCGGTTGCAGTTGGTGGTCGATTTCCTGCCCCCCGGCGACATGCCGCCGCCCGGCCCCAAGCCGTTCTTCTCGCTGCTCGACCAGACATTGTCCGTGCAGCTCGGCCGCCAGATCGGCCGCTCGTTCTGGATCGACACGGTCGGCCGCTCCAACCTCGTCGAGATCCGCATCCAGCTCGACGACACCGTGATGCGCGTGTTCGCACAGCGCAGCGCCGCCTACGCCTCGAACTCGGAAATCTTCCTGTTCTGGATGGTCGGCACGTCCTCGATCCTCTTGATCGTCGCGGTGCTGTTCCTGCGCAACCAGATCAAGCCGATCCTGCGGCTTGCCGATGCCGCCGAGAGTTTCGGCAAGGGCCGCGAGGCGCCGAACTTCCGCCCGCGCGGCGCGCGCGAGGTGCGGCGTGCGGCAGTCGCCTTCCTCGAGATGAAGTCGCGCATCGAGCGCACCATGGAGCAGCGCACCGCGATGCTCGCCGGCGTCAGCCACGATCTGCGCACCATCCTGACCCGCTTCAAGCTCGAGCTGGCGCTGATCGGCGACAGCCCCGAGCTCGAAGGCATGCGCAAGGACGTCGACGAGATGTCGATGATGCTGGAGGATTACCTTGCGTTTGCCCGCGGCGATTCCGGCGAGCAGTCGCAGCCGACCGACATGGCGCAGGCGCTCGAGGAGCTGCGCAGCGACGCCGAGCGCCACGGCCACACCGCGACCGTGGCGTTCAACGGCCTGCCCGTGGTGACGGTGAAACCGGCCTCGTTCAAGCGCTGCCTCGCCAACCTCGTCACCAACGCGGCGCGCTACGGCAAGAGCATCGCCATCACCGGCCAGCGCGATCACCGTTATTTGACCGTCACCATCGACGACGACGGCCCCGGCATTCCCGTTCACTTGCGCGAAGAAGTGTTCAAGCCGTTCCTGCGGCTCGATAACGCCCGCAACCAGGATGAAGGCGGCACGGGCCTTGGCCTCGCCATCGCCCGCGACATCGCCCGCTCCCATGGCGGCGACATCACGCTGGGTGACAGCCCGATGGGGGGATTGAGGGCGAGCGTGAGGATTCCGGTGTAGGCGCCATCTTCCTTCTCCCCTTGCGGGAGAAGATGGCGCGAAGCGTCGGATGAGAGGTTGCCTCCACGAATTCAACAGCGAGAGAGTCACGCGCGGAGAGATACCCCTCACCCGTCTCGCCGCTATGCGGCGAGCCACCCTCTCCCGCAAGGGGAGAGGGAAAGATCATCCGAGCTACAGCTACTTCGGCAAGAGCGCCTTCAGCTTGTCCATGTCGCGCACGTTCATCTTGAAGCCGCCGGGCATTACGATGTCGCCGGGCTTCTGGTCCGGCTTGCAGGCGCCGAGCCATTTGGCTTCGAGCGTCACGGCGGTATCGCGCCCCGTAGCGCCCGCGGCGCCGCCCTGCGCGTGCGAGGTGGTCTTCACCGTGTAGGCCGAGTTGAAATCGCCGGTGATCTCGGCGTGCGAGGTCGTGCTGATGCCGGCGACGCTGCATTCGGAATCGCTGACATAGCCGGTTGCGGTCTTCCTGATGTCCCGCTTGGCGCAGATCTGCTTGGCCATCGGCGAGACGTTGTTGCTCATCTCCTTGTCGACGGTCTCGTCGGTGCAGTGCTGCATGGTCATCTCGGGCATCGCCGAGCCGCCGCTCCTGACCATCTTCATTTCCCAGAGACCGGCCTTGCGCACCGGCAGGTCGTCGGCAGAGGCGCTGGCTGCTGACAACGCGACGCAAAGGGTCGAGCCGAGCAAAGCGAGTTTGCGCGTCATATGAGAGGCTCCCGGCTGAGAGAGGTTGTGCTTACGACAACGCCTCAGTACAGCGTGCGGATCGGCCGATCGGCGGCGCCATAGGGCACCCAGCGGCAGGAGAATGAGATGTAACCGCCCTCATAGGCCTGCACGCCGAGGAATTTGACGACCTTGCCGTAGCGCGCGCAATGATCGACCGCGACCTGCCGCGCATCGACCTGGGTCGCCATCGAATAGGCGATGATACCGCCGGTGTCGTTGCCCTTGAACGGAGGCACCGGAAGGATATCGGCGCGCGCCGACTGGCTCGCCATCATACCCAAGGCAAGAAGGCCCGCGGCCGCAATGATTCGCATTCCCGTCACTCCAATTGGCTGGCGCCAGTTTACGGTGCCGGGACCAAAGTGAAAAGAACCGAGGCCTGCCGGCCGCGACCTTCTCGTCAACTCGTGGCGAAGTGTTGCCGCGCTGCACTTGACCTCTTCCGGCCTTCGCGGCACCGTCCGACCTTCGCAAGACCCAGCTGTCCGGATTGCCCATGCGCGCCCCCTCCCTGAAATCGCTCCGCTTCGCCGCCGTGCTCGGCCTCATGTTCGGGGCGCTGTCGCTCGGTGAGGCCCGGGCCGCCAATCCGCTGGAGCTGAACTTCTGGCTGAGCGGGCCGCGCTATGACGGCGCCGTTGCCGATTGCGACAGGGCGCTGCCGACGATCGCCACCCAGTTCTGGGAGAAGGAAAGCTCGTTCTGGAATTCCTCGTTGAAGATCACCGGCTTCTCGGCCGTTCGCGAGGTCGCGTTCCGGCCCTGGCAGTCCGACAACATCCCGCGCCGCTATTGCACCGGCGAGGCCATGCTCACGGACGGCAAGGTGCGCAAGGTGCATTTCTCGATCATCGAGGATGGCGGCTTTGCCGGCTACGGCAACGGCGTCGAATGGTGCGTGGTCGGGCTCGATCGCAACTGGGCCTACAACCCGGCCTGCCGCGCCGCCAAGCCCTGATTCGAAGGCCCTGATTCGAAGGCCCTGATTCGGCCGATCAAGCGGCCGAACGTTCGGCGCCCGAAATTTGTTCTTGAAATGTTCTCATCGCCTGCTAGGCTCGCTTGCACAGTCTAGTTGAGGGGCGTCGCCATGTTTCATTCCAGATTGCGTTCGTTCTCCCGTCTCGTGATCTCACTCGCCTTTGCCGCCGGGCTGGCGGTGCTCGCCGGCGGCGCGAAGGCGCAGGACAAGCGGCAGAACGCGCCGGGCGAATTCGATTTCTATGTGCTGTCACTGTCGTGGTCGCCCTCGTTCTGCGAGGAGGCGGCCGAGCGTGGCGGCCGCTCGCAGATGCAATGCGGCGGCCGGCCCTACGCCTTCGTGGTGCACGGGCTCTGGCCGCAATACGAGAACGGCTTCCCCGAATATTGTCAGCGGCCGGCGCCGCGGCTGAGCCGCAGCATCGTCTCCTCGATGCTCGATTTGATGCCGGCGCCGGGCCTGATTTTCAACGAGTGGGACAAGCACGGCACCTGCTCGGGCCTCGCCGACCGCAGCTATTTCGAGACGATCCGCAAAGCGCGCGCCGCGATCAAGATCCCGGCCGAGTATCTCGATCTGTCGCAGGCCAAGACCGTGGCGCCTGCTGACGTCGAGGAGGCCTTCATCAAGGCCAATCCGGGTCTCAGCAGCGCCGCGGTCTCGGTCACCTGCAACCGGACGCGATTGTCCGAGGTCCGCATCTGCCTCAGCAAGGATCTGCAATTCCGCGCCTGCGACGAGATCGAGCGCCGCGCCTGCCGCCGCGACCAGGTGACGATGCCGCCGATCAGGGGTGGGTAAGGCGCAAGACTTTCATCGTCATTCCGGGATGGTGCGTTAGCACCAGACCCGGAATCTCGAGATTCTCAGGTGCGCAATTGCGCACCATAGCCCGGTGCTGACGCACCGCCCCGGAATGACAGCAGTTACTTTCATCGCGCGATGTCGTAACTCTCCGGCATGAACTACCGCCATGCCTTCCACGCCGGCAACTTCGCCGATGTCATCAAGCACATCGTGCTGGCGCGCATCATCACCTATCTGCAGGACAAGCCGGGGGCGTTCCGCGTCATCGACACCCATGCCGGGGCCGGCCTCTACGATCTCGAAAGCGATGAGGCGCGCCGCGGCGGCGAGTGGCTGACCGGCATCGCGCGGCTGATGCAGGCGCGCCTGTCGAACGAGACCATCGCACTGACCAAGCCCTATCTCGACATTGTCCGCGCCTTCAATCCGAAGGGCGAGCTCAGGGCTTATCCGGGCTCGCCGCTGATCGCGCGCGGCCTGCTGCGGCCGCAGGACCGCCTCGTCGCCTGCGAGCTCGAGCCGAAGGCCCGCAAGGCACTGATCGACGTGCTGCGCCGCGACGAGCAGGCTCGCGTGGTCGATCTCGACGGCTGGGTCGCGCTACCGGCTTTTGTCCCACCGAAAGAGCGCCGTGGTCTCGTGCTGATCGATCCGCCATTCGAGGCAAAGGACGAGTTTGAGCGGCTGGGCGAAGCCTTCTCGGCAGCCTTCGCGAAATGGCCGACCGGTATCTATGTAATCTGGTATCCCGCCAAGAACCGACGTGCCACCGACACGCTGGCGCAATCAGTGGCGCGGCTCGCTGCCGCAGCAAAACCACCGGGCAAATGCCTGCGCCTCGAATTCAGCGCCGCACCGCAACTCGACGGCGGGCCCCTCACTTCCACCGGACTTTTGATCGTCAATCCGCCCTACACGCTGCACGGCGAGCTCAAAACGATCCTGCCCGAACTGGAGATGCCGCTCGGCCAGGGCGGCGCTGCCAGATTCCGATTAGAGATACCAAAGCCGTAACACTCCGGCATTCTTGGGAAAAATATGCAGTAGCGGTAGTCAATCCGCAGAGAACCGTATTATGCTGTTTCTGTGACTGGCTTTACGTTCCGCTTCCGCGAATGGTTGCGGCGGAGTGAAGGCCTAAGAAAGATCCGACCGGGCCGGTGAGGCCCGCTCAAGGATGGCCAGCTCCCGGGCTCCGTAAGGCCCGGTCATGTCGTGACGTGAGTCTGCGTCGCGGCGGAGGAGCAATGAGGGGGAGTTTCCCGATGGCCATGACGGGAACGGTCAAGTTTTTCAACGGCGAGCGCGGCTACGGTTTCATCAAGCCGGATGACGGCGGTCGCGATGTTTTCGTTCACATTACTGCTGTGGAGCGGGCGGGACTGAAGGACCTTGCCGAAGGACAGCGCATCACTTTTGAAGTCGAGCCGGACAAGAAGGGGAAGGGACCGAAGGCGGTCAACCTGGTCATCCTTTCCTAGCGTGCCCTGAAAAAAATCCCGGCCGCGAGCGGCCGGGAGGCTGTGGTCCGGTATTTTCTTCTTCAGCTATCAGAAGTGATAGTTGACGCCTGCGCGCACAACGCTGGCGCTGTAGCCGTTCGACACGCCGGTAATTGCGAACTGGCTCGTCGACAGGTCGATGTAGAGATATTCGAGCTTGGCACTCCAGTTCGGAGCGAGGCCCACTTCCGCACCGGCGCCGATGGTCCAGCCGGCGGTGGTGTGCGACTCGGTCCAGCCGAAGGTCTGCGCGCGCAGCTCGCCGAAAGCGAGGCCAGCGGTGCCGTAGAACAGCACGTTGCTGAAGGCATAGCCGGCGCGGCCGCGCAGCGTGCCGAACCACGGATTGGAGAACTTCCACGGCGCGAAGGTGTCGTCGGCGCCCGCGGCCTGGATGTCGCCCTCGACACCGAAGACCCACGGGCCGTTCTGGAAATTGTAGCCGGCCTGGACGCCGCCGACGAAACCGGACGGTTTTGCGGGGTTGTTGTCGACCGAGCCCCATTCATAGCCGATGTTGCCGCCGAGATAGGGACCAGCCCAGCTATAGGCATTGAGCGGCTGGTTGACGGTATAGGGTGCGCGCCCTCCATAATTCATGTCGGCGGCCTCTGCCGAAGCTGTCCAGCCGGCGGCAACCAACGCGGCCGCGCCCAGAACGAACCTCTTCATCACACTCTCCAACGCAACTGCCGACCCGCGATGCCTGCGCCGCCGCGCGCGAGGCAAAACCGCGTGGTTACGGAACCAAGAACCTTTCGCGCAGGATTTATCGAGAGTTTTAAGTTAAAGCGCTGTTAATCCGGGTTACCGCGCGCTTAACAGGCTTAAGCAAGCGTTACCGGGAACTGCACCGCCATCCTGTGCGTGCAGCACGGCCGGAACTTCAAATCGGCACCCCCAGCACCTAAATTCGCCCCATGGTTCACGATTCCACCGACAATCCGGACGACCGCGCGCGCAAATCGCCGCAGGCCGCTGCGAACGACACGCCGCCCGCGGGGTTGGCGGCGCCGGACGTCGATCCCGCCACCACGGGCGGCGACGACGAGGACGATGCGCTGCTGCCCGATATCCTCGAAGAGAGCGGCGCGGTCGGCGAAGAGCCGCTGGCGACCGGCCACGAGGCGATCGAGCGCGCGGTCCGGCTCGCCCCGACCTCGCCCGGCGTCTACCGCATGCTCAATGCCAATGCCGACGTGCTCTATGTCGGCAAGGCCAAGAACGTCAAAAAGCGCCTGTCCAACTACGCGCGCCAGAGCGCGCCGCAGCCGGCGCGCATCCTGCGCATGATCGCAGCCACCGTGACGGTGGAGATCGTCTCGACCAACACCGAGACCGAAGCGCTGCTGCTGGAAGCCAACCTGATCAAGCAGCTTCGGCCGCGCTTCAACGTGCAGCTACGCGACGACAAGTCGTTTCCTTATATCCTGATCACCGGCGACCATTGGGCGCCGCAGATCCTGAAACATCGCGGCGCGCAGACGCGGCCCGGGCGCTATTTCGGCCCGTTCGCCTCCGCCGGTGCGGTCAACCGCACCATCACGGCGTTGCAGCGCGCGTTCCTGATCCGGTCCTGCACCGATTCCTTCTTCGAGAGCCGCACCCGGCCCTGCCTGCTCTATCAGATCCGCCGCTGCGCCGGCCCCTGCACCCGCGAGATCGATTTCGGCGGCTATTCAACGCTGGTGCGCGAGGCGAGCGACTTCCTCTCCGGCAAGAGCCACGCGGTGAAGCAGGAGCTCGCCGGCGAGATGGAGAAGGCCTCAAGCGAGCTCGAGTTCGAGCGCGCGGCGCTCTACCGCGACCGTCTCGCCGCGCTGTCGGCGATCCAGTCGCAGCAGGGCATCAATCCGCGCACGGTGGAGGAAGCCGACGTGTTCGCCATCCACCAGGAGGGTGGCTTCTCCTGCGTCGAGGTGTTCTTCTTCCGCACCGGCCAGAACTGGGGCAACCGCGCCTATTTCCCGCGCGCGGAAAAGACTTTCACGCCGGAGGAAGTGCTGGGGTCCTTCCTGGCCCAGTTCTACGACGACAAGCCGCCGCCGAAGAACATCCTGCTCTCGCACGAGATCGAGGAGAGCGAGCTGCTCGCCAACGCGCTCTCGATCAAGGCCGGTCACAAGGTCGAGGTCACCGCGCCCAAGCGCGGCGAGAAGAAGGAGCTCGTCACCCACGCGCTGACCAATGCGCGCGAGGCGCTCGGCCGCAAGCTCGCGGACACCGCAACGCAAAGCCGGCTGCTGGAGGCCATGGCCGCGACGCTCAGCCTGCCGCATGCGCCCAAGCGCATCGAGGTCTACGACAACAGCCACATCCAGGGCACCAACGCGGTCGGCGCCATGATCGTCGCCGGCCCCGACGGCTTCGTGAAGAACCAGTACCGCAAGTTCAACATCAAGTCGGAAGGGATCACGCCGGGCGACGACTTCGCCATGATGCGCGAGGTGCTGGAGCGGCGCTTCAAGCGCCTGATCAATCCGCCCGAGGAGAGTGCGGCCAAAGCCAGGGACGACGACTTCCCGCAATGGCCCGACCTCGTGATCATCGATGGCGGCCGTGGCCAGCTCAACGCGGTGCGCGAGATCTTTGCCAATCTCGGCCTGACCCAGGTGTCGCTGATGTCGGTCGCCAAGGGGCCGGACCGGGATGCCGGCCGCGAAACCCTGTTCATGCCGGAGCGCGAGGCGATCAAGCTGGAGCCACGCGATCCCGTGCTCTATTTCATCCAGCGCCTGCGCGACGAGGCCCACCGCTTCGTCATCGGCTCGCACCGCAAGCTGCGCAAGAAGGACATCCGCGAGGCCGGCCTGCAGGAGATTCCGGGCATCGGCCCGTCACGCAAACGTGCCTTGCTGCACCATTTCGGAACCCTGAAGGAGATCGAACGGGCCTCGATCGCCGATCTCGGCAAGGTTCCGGGGGTGAGCGCCGAAAGCGCCCGCAGGATTTTCGAATATTTCCATCCCCAGCCGGGGTGAACTACAAGGGGACCCAAGGGGAGCTATTAAGGGGAGCCATGGTCATAAGGTCGTCGCATCCCGCACCGCATTTGTGAGCGGGACGGTTGACCTTCAGCCTTGAGCGGTATTGGTAGGACGGATGAACATCGCCACGACACGAGGGACGACCAGCCGCGCGATGTCCCTCCCCAACATCCTGACCTATGGCCGGATCGCCGCGATCCCGGTCGTGGTCGGATGCATCTATGCGCAGTCGATTCTGGATCAGCCGCTCTGGCTGCGCTGGCTCGCGGTCGCCATCTTCATCGCGGCTGCGGTCACCGACTACCTCGACGGCTATTACGCGCGGATCTGGAATCAGCAATCGGCGTTCGGCCGGATGCTCGACCCGATCGCCGACAAGCTGCTGGTTGCGTCCTGCCTGCTGATGCTGGCCGCCGACGGCATCATCCACGGCTGGTCGCTGTGGGCCGCCATCGTGATCCTGTGCCGCGAGATCCTGGTCTCGGGTCTGCGCGAATACCTCGCCGCGCTCCGCGTCAGCGTGCCCGTGACCAAGCTTGCGAAGTGGAAGACCACGGTCCAGCTCGTCGCGATCGGCTTCCTGCTCGCGGGACCTGCCGGCGACGAGGTGGCGCCCGTCGTCACGATGATCGGACTGGCACTGCTGTGGGCCTCGGCGATCCTGACCATCTACACCGGCTACGACTATTTCCGCGCCGGCATCCATCACCTCATCAAGGAGGATGAGGGATGAAGGTGAAGTATTTTGCCTGGGTACGCGAGCGCGTCGGCAAGGCCGAGGAGACCATCGAGCCGCCGGCGACCGTGCGCACCGTGGAGGAGCTGATCGCCTGGCTGTCCGGTCGGAGCGAGGCCTATGCGTATGCGTTCGAGAAGCCGAAGGTGATCCGCGCCGCGATCGACCATGCCCATGTCAAACCGGACGCCGCGATCGCGGGTGCCCGCGAGATCGCGTTCTTCCCGCCGATGACCGGCGGCTAGGCTCATGACCACCCCTGTCACCAGCTGCCCCGTCACCATCCGTATCCAGGAAGACGATTTCGACATCGCGCGCGAGATCGCGGTCCTGACCAAGAGCCGGACCGACATCGGCGCGGTCGTGAGCTTCTCCGGCATCTGCCGCGCCGACGACGACAGCGCCAAGATCGCCGCGCTCACGCTCGAGCACTATCCCGGCATGGCCGAGGAAGAGATCAGGCGCCATGCCGACGAGGCCATCTCGCGCTGGCCGCTCAACGGCGTCACGGTGATCCACCGCGTCGGCCGCTTCATGCCCGGCCAGAACATCGTGCTGGTGCTCACCGCCTCGCAGCATCGCGAGGCCGCATTCCAGGCGGCCGAGTTCCTGATGGATTACCTCAAGACCAGCGCCCCGTTCTGGAAGAAGGAAGAGAGCGCCACCGGCACCGGCTGGGTCGAGGCCCAGGCCCGTGACGACGAGGCCGCCGCACGCTGGACCAAATCCTGATGGCAAGAGCTGCGAAAAGGACCGCGCGCGGCCGCGCCGCGCCGAAGCTTGCGAAAGTGGGGCCCGGCGAGCTTCTCACGCTGCTCGACTTCGTCCGCTATGCGGTGAGCCGCTTCGTCGAGGCGAAGCTCGCTTTTGCCCATGGCACGACCGACCCGGTTGCGGAAGCCGTTTTCCTGATCTGCGAGGCGCTGCATCTCACTCCCGACCAGTTCGAGGGCGTTGCCCACGCGCGCGTCACCGCCGCGGAGGGCAAGACCGTCCTCGACCTCATCCATCGGCGCGTCACCACCCGCAAACCTGCCGCCTATCTCGTCAACAAGATCTACATGCGCGGCCTGCCCTTCTATGTCGACGAGCGCGTCATCGTTCCGCGCTCCTTCATCGGCGAGCTCCTGGATTCGCATTTCGGCGGCGAGGGCGGACCCGGCTCGCTGATCGACGACCCCACCGCGGTCGAGCGCGTGCTCGATCTCTGCACGGGATCGGGATGCCTTGCGATCCTCGCCGCGCATCACTTTCCGAACGCTGTGGTCGATGCCGTCGACATTTCCAAGGGCGCGCTCGAAGTCGCCGCGCGCAATGTCGCGGACTACGGGCTCGAGGACCGGATCACGCTCTATCGCGGCGACCTGTTCGCCCCGCTCGGCGATGCGCGGTATGACCTGATCATCACCAACCCGCCTTACGTCGACGCCGAAGGCATGGCCGCGCTGCCGCCGGAATGCCGGGCCGAGCCAAAGCTCGCCTTCGACGGCGGTGCTGATGGTCTCGACGTGGTGCGGAAGATCCTGCGCGATGCGCCCGATCATCTGACGCCCGGCGGCGGCTTGATCTGCGAGATCGGCCGCGGCCGCGAACTGGTCGACGAGGCCTTTCCGGAACTGCCGCTGCTTTGGCTCGACACCGAAGACTCCGAGGGCGAGGTGTTCTGGATCGCCGCGGCCGATCTCGGCTGATCCGCCCCGGCCGCGCGACTTCGACGGAACAAGTCAAATTCGGCCACGTTCATCCCCGACGCATTGTCGCGCTCTCGGAGGATGTCCGCATGCTCGCGCCATCGGGCGAATTGCTGCGCGCCGGCATGGCGCTCAAGCTCAATCACGTCAAACGCGCCGCTCAATCCTATCTGCGTGACCAGGCCAGCCAGGCCACCGGCAAGGTGACGTCGTACGCGGTGGCCGGCGGGCTGTTCGCGGGCGCGGGCCTGTTCGTTCTCGCAGCATTCTTCGTCGGGCTGATCGCCCTGTACCGCTGGATCGCCATCAGCTACGGGCAATTCTGGGGTTTTGGTGCCGTCGGCACAGTGCTGCTGCTGCTGGCTGCGGTCTGTGCCGGGGTGGCGATGGCGCAGATGAGGCGCAAGCCCAAGCCGATCGTGCCGCTCGCGAGCCGTCTGCGCGTGGCGGTCGCAACGCCGCGGATCCCGCGCGGAACGGTCAAGGAGGCCGTGAAGGAGGTGGCGACGACGATTCCATTGGCGCCGCTCGCGCCGGGCGAACGCGGCCATGGCAACAGAGGCTGGCCAGCCCGCACCAACCGGCCCGTGCAGCTTGGCCTGATGCTCGCAGCGGTCGGGCTGCTGTGTGTCACCGCAGCGCGCCGGAGACGCCACGGGCAGAGGCTGGAGACGTGAGATGCTGGTACGGCGCTCCGAGCCAATCGACAGCTGGCTGCTGGTGGCGGCCACCGCCGTCTTCGTGCTCATGGCGGAACGCTACTTCCAGGACTCCGGCCTGATCCGGCCGGGACCTCCGCCGGACCACCGCAAGCAAGAGGCGAATTCACCGGAAACCCACCCGGCGCGCGCGGCCGTACAGCCCGGCCGCGGACGTCGTGCGAAGAGCCCGTTCGCGATCCCCTGGGCGGGGTGGAAGGATATTTTCTGGCGCACCTATCAGCGCATCGATGATGATCGCCTGCTGGCAACCGCCGGCGGCGTCGTGTTCTTCGGACTGCTCGCGATCTTCCCCGCCGTGACCGCGCTGGTCTCCTCCTACGGACTGTTCGCCAATCCCTCGACCATCACCGACAATCTGCAAACGCTCGCAATGATGTTGCCCGAGGGGGCATTCCAGATCGTCGAAGACCAGGTCGGACGTGTCGTCTCGCACGGCAATGCAACGCTCGGCCTCACCTTCCTGGTCGGCCTCTTGCTCGCGATCTGGAGCGCCAATGCCGGCGTCAAAGCCATCTTCGACGCTCTCAACGTCGCCTATGAGGAGCGCGAGAAGCGCAGCTTCATCAAGCTCAACATGGTGTCGCTGGCCTTCACCGTCGGCGGCATCGTGGCGCTGCTGCTGATGGTGGGCGCCGTCGTCGCCTTTCCGCTCGCACTCAACCATCTCGGCATGGCGCCCGAGAGCAAGCTGATCGTGGCGCTGGCACGATGGCCGTTGCTGTTCCTCATCCTGCTGGTGGCGCTCGCGATCCTCTACCGCTTCGCGCCCAGTCGCGATTCGCCGCGATGGCAATGGCTGAGCCTCGGCGCGGTGACCGCCGCCCTCCTCTGGATCGCTGGTTCGGCGCTGCTGTCCTGGTATCTCTCGGAATTCGCCAATTACAACGCGACCTACGGCTCGCTCGGTGCGGCGATCGGCCTGATGATGTGGATGTGGATGTCTGCGGTCGTCATCATGTTCGGCGCCGAGCTGAACTCGGAGATCGAACGGCAGACCCTGCGGGACACGACGACCGGTCGCCCCAAGCCGCTCGGCAGCCGCGAAGCCGTCTCGGCCGACACGGTCGGCGCCACCGCGCCATTCTGACTGGTGGCGATCAGGCCGGGAGCCGGCCTGACCGCATCTCGCGTGTATCAGCGCCTGGTGATCACGGCTTCCAGATATTCGCTGTGCACGACGATCGTGCCATCGTCGGCATGATTGAACTCGCCGAGCAGCGCCAGCAGATCGCGCTTCAGCGCGGCCTGGCCGGCCTCGTCCAGCGCGGCAAACGCCTTCAGCGTGGGCCCATAGAAGGTCTTGAAGATTTCCAGCCAGTGCTCCGGCGAGCGATAGCGGAACACGAACATGCGCGGCTCGGCGGCGATCTCGGAAGCCTGGCTTGCAAACATCTCTTCAAGCCGCGCCCGTGTGCCCCACAATGCCGGCGACTTCACCCCGGCCGGCGGCGGCAGCTGCTTGCCGATGGTCTTGAACAGCTGGCCGATGAAACCTTGCGGCGTCCAGTTGGCGAGACCGATCTTGCCGCCGGACCTGCACACCCTGGCAAGCTCGGAAGCCGCCTTGTCCTGGTCCGGCGTGAACATCACGCCGAAGGTCGAGAGCACGACGTCGTAGCTGGCGTCGGCAAACGGCAGCGCTTCGGCATCCGCCTCACGGAATTCGATCACGAGATGTTCGGCCGCCGCGCGCTCACGCCCACGCTTGAGCAGCGCCGGCACGTAGTCGGTGGATGTGACGTCACACCAGCGCCGCGCCGCGGCCAGCGTTGCATTGCCGTTGCCGGCGGCGACGTCCAGCACCTTGCTGCCGGCGCGTATGTCGAGTGCCTCACAGAGCTGTTCGCCGACGATCTGCAAGGTGGTGCCGACGACGGCGTAGTCGCCCGACGACCAGGCGCCGTGCTGGCGCTGCTTGACGGCGGCAAGATCAGGTTGGGCTGCGGCTGGCTTGAGCGCGGCGGATGTCGACATGGCAATCTCCTGCGGTTGAAAATGCCGGGACGATAGGGCGCATGCGGCTCGCTGGCCTTGAGAGCGGCGTTATTTTACGCTGAGAGCGCCTTGATTTCCGAACGGGAGCCGAGGCGGCCGCCGGCATGGCCGGGTATCGCGAGATCGCCCCGGCGGACCTTGAGGGAACTGCGCCGCGCCCAACCGAACGTCTCGCTCGCCTGGATCGTCGAGTTCATGCCGATCAAGCTCGCCAGTGACCGCGAGCGCTACCTCGAAGGCTTTCGCCGGGCTGGCCTCGATTGAAGGCTCGAACAGGCGCTATCCCCTCGAATCAACAATGATGTTAAGCTCGTGCGGCTTGGGGGAGCATGAGGCGCGGCGGGTTCGCGCACTGGCCCGTGTTTTCCCGGGTGAGGCAGTCAGCTCTTGAGGCGTAACGCGCGGCATGATTCGCATTTCGACGATCTTCATCGCCATCTGCATGGTTCTGGTCGCGGCTTCGCTCGGGCTGGTGCTCTACGCGGTCGCCGGCATCAGCGGAACCGAATCCGCGATAGTGGCGCTGACCGCGCTGACCTTCCTGATCCTCTACAATGCGGTGTCGATGCGGCTGCGCGACCGCAGCGACGTCGGCGGGCAGATCGCCGATCTGTCCCGCGGCACCGCCGACCTCGCCCGCCAGGTGGCCGAGTTCGGCCGCCGGCTGGCGGCGGCCGAGGGGCGCATCGCCTCGTCCAATTCGACCAATTCCGACCGCATCCAGTCGGTGGTCGGTGAAATCAACGAGCTCGGCGGGCTGGTCAGGCAGCTCGCTTCCACGGTGTCGGCTCATGAGGACCTGCTGGCTGGTGCAACTCCTGGACCTGCGGCAGCGCCGGTGGCAAGACCGGAGGCGGAAGCGCCGATCGACCTGATCGCACCGTTCGAGGAGCGACCGGCCGCGCCGCCGCTTCCCCCCGCACCTCCCGCGGTGCAGCCGCGGCCGGCAGCGGCGGTTCAGGCCCAGATCGCCAGCGGTCGCAACCAGACCCAATTGCTGGCGACGCTGCGCAACGCGATCGACGAGAACCGCATCGACATCTTCCTCCAGCCGATGGTGACGCTGCCGCAGCGCAAGGTGCGGTTCTACGAGGCCGTGACACGGGTGCGCGACGAGCGCGACCAGCTGATCGCCGCCGAGGAGTTCATCAGCATCGCCGAAGCCTCGGGGCTGATCGGGCGCATCGACAACATGGTGATGCTGCGCTGTGTGCAGGTGCTGCGGCGCCTGATGGTGCGCAACAAGGACGTCGGCGTGTTCTGCAATGTCGCGGCCTCCACGCTCGGCAATTCCACCACTTTCGCGCAATGCCTCGACTTCCTCGAGGCCAACCGGGCGCTGGCGCCGTCGCTGGTGCTGGAGTTCAAGCAGTCGACCTTCCGCAATCTCGGCCCCGCGGAGACCGAGAACCTCGCGGCGCTCGCCCAGCGCGGCTTCCGCTTCTCGATCGACCATGTCACGGATCTCAGGATCGAGCCGCGCGAGCTCGCCGACCGCGGCGTGCGCTTCATCAAAGTGCCGGCCACACTGCTGCTCGACCCCCGGCAGGCCTCGACCTCCGACATCCATCCGTCCGACCTCTCGGACCTGCTCGGCCGCTTCGGCATCGACCTGATCGCCGAGCGCATCGAAGGCGAGCGCGCCGTGGTCGATCTGCTCGATTATGACGTGCGGTTCGGCCAGGGGTTCCTGTTCGCGCCGCCCCGGCCATTGCGGCCGGAGGGGGCATCTGCTACCGGCGGGGCCTCGCCGAACCAGGCGCAGGACACTCAGGGACCCAATGGCTCCGGCACACAAAGCTCAGGCGCGACGTCTTCGGCGCCTCCGCCCCAGCGCATCACCGGCAACGCGGCGCTCGCGCGCCGCATCTGATCGGCCGCACGCATCATGACCACACTGCATTTCGCCGAAAGCCTGCGCGAGCTCGTGGGCGGGGTCGAGGTCGTGCTCAGCGACATCTGGGGTGTCGTGCATAACGGCCTGGAATCCTTTCCCGAGGCCTGCGAGGCGCTGCACACCTATCGCAGCCGTGGCGGTACGGTGATCCTGATCACCAACGCGCCGCGCCCGGCCGACTCGGTGCAGCGGCAATTGCGCAAGCTCGGTGTCGCCGACGAGACCTATGACGCGATCGTGTCGTCGGGCGACCTGACCCGGCTCTATGTCGCCGAGCATCCCGGTCGCAAGATGTTCTGGCTCGGCCCCGACCGCGACAATTCGATCTACCGCGGCCTCGATGCGAAAACCGCTCCGCTGGAAGAAGCCGACTACATCGTCTGCACCGGCCTCTATGACGACGAGACCGAGACCGCCGAAGACTATCGCGGCATGATGCTGAAGGCACGCGAGCGCAAGCTGACGCTGGTCTGCGCCAACCCCGACATCGTGGTGGAGCGCGGCGACCGGCTGATCTATTGCGCCGGCGCGATCGCGGAGCTCTACCGCGAACTCGGCGGCGAGGTGATCTTCTACGGCAAGCCGCACCGCCCGATCTACGAGCGCGCCATGCGGCTTGCCGGCGAACGCCAGGGCCACATGATCGACCGCAAGAAGGTGCTGGCGATCGGCGATTCCGTCCGCACCGACCTGACCGGCGCGCGCGAATTCGGCATCGACTGCCTGTTCGTCACCCGCGGCATCCATGCCGAGGAGTTCGAAGGCCTCGACCAGCTCGACCCGGCCTCGGCGATGGAATTGTTCGGCCACCCGCCGAAGGCCTTGATGCGCGAATTGAAGTGGTGATGCCCGACATCGTCATTCCGGGGCGCGCGTAAGCGCGAACCCGGAATCTCGAGATTCTCAGTGCGCAATCGCGCACCATAGTTCGGTGCTGCGCACCGCCCCGGAATGACACTCCCAACGCAGAAGGCCCGGGACGCACCCGGGCCTTTGCGAATTCAGCCGATAGCTCTGGCGCGCTTACGCGCTCGCCATGTCCGGGAAGACCGCCTCGATCTTGGTCTTCAGCGTCGCCGCGTTGAACGGCTTGACGATGTAATTGTTCACGCCGGCCTTCTTCGCCGCGATCACGTTCTCGGTCTTCGATTCCGCCGTGATCATGATGAAGGGCGTGGTGGCGAGATTCGGATCCGCGCGCACTTCGCGCAACAGGTCGTAGCCCGTCATCGGCTCCATGTTCCAGTCGGAGATCACGAGCCCGTACTTCTTGCCGCGCATCTTGTTCAGCGCCGCCGAACCGTCGCTGGCATCATCGATGTTCTCAAAGCCAAGCTGCTTCAGCAGATTCCTGATGATACGGATCATGGTGCTGTAGTCATCCACCACCAGAACCGGCATCGACAAATCAACCGCCATCTCGACTCCCCCAACGCATACCCAGGAATATTACGATCGGACCTGCCAGGCCGGAGGCCCGTCCAGTTCCACGTTCCAAGGACTAGCACCAAGGCGTTAAACAGCGCGTTAACTGGGGGCACCCCCGAAGAATTGAAATCCTGTTCAATGCGGGCCCCCTCCCCCGCTTGACTTCATCGCGCCGGTCAAGCCACGGTCCGGGCCGGTCCCGCCGGTTCGAGAAATTCCCCTGATGGCCCCGCAATTTACCGTTATTCGCGACACCACGCCGGATTCCTTGATTTCCAAGGGCGCGGTGGTCGCCATGGGCAATTTCGACGGGGTTCATCTCGGCCACCGGGCCGTCATCGCGGCCGCCCTGGAAATGGGCCGGACGCATGGCCGCCCTGCGCTGGCATTGACCTTTGAGCCGCATCCGCGGCGGTTTTTCAGCCCCAACACCCCGCAATTCCGCCTGACGGACGAGCGGGCCAAGCTGCGGCTTCTGGCCGGCACCGGGCTCGCCGGCGCCGTGGTCATGACCTTCGACAAGGCAAGGGCCGGCACCAGCGCGCAAGATTTCATTCACCACGAGCTGATCGGACGTCTCGGCGTCAGCGGCATCGCGGTCGGCTACGACTTCCATTTCGGCAAGGGACGGGTCGGCTCGCCGAGCCTGCTGGTCAACGAAGCGCCCCGCCTCGGCATCGAGGTCGACGTGCAGCCGCATGTCGACATCGACGAGCGGCCGGTCTCCTCCAGCGCCATCCGCACCGCGCTCGCCGAGGGCCTCCTCGATGAGGCCACCACCATGCTGGGCGCGCCCTGGTTCATCACCGGCGAGGTGATCCACGGCGAGAAGCGCGGCCGCGACCTCGGTTACCCCACTGCCAACATCCGTTTGGACGCCAATTGCGGCCTGAAGCACGGCATCTACGCGGTGCGGGTCGGCCGCGGGCCTGAGCGCCTGGACGGGGTGGCCAGCTTCGGCCGCCGCCCGACCTTTGATAATGGCGCTCCCCTCCTGGAGATCTTCCTGTTCGACTTCAAGGGCGACCTCTACGGGCAGGCGCTGGACTGCGCCTTCATCGGCTTCATCCGCGAGGAGCTGAAATTCGACAGCCTGGAGGCCCTGATCCGCCAGATGGACGACGATTCCGCCCGCGCCCGCGCCATGCTGGCCGCCGCCCCGGATGCATTTCCGAGGCTCGGCGCGATCGATTGAGGCCGAAAACCGCCCTTGGCGGACCTTGGCGGACCTTTGCGCTTCCCCCGTCCGGCTGCTATGGAGAGCCCATGTTTGCGCGGCGCATCATAGGGATTAGCGGCCCGGCTTCCGCCTGAGCCTGAAGGCTCGGCGCAAGACCGGGATTTTGTCGTTCCACCCCGCGATTCCGCATCGCCATCCATTTTCCCGCGCCCTTCCGAGCCAGTCAGCCTCATGTCCGAAAAGCCGCAAAAGTCCCAAAAGTCTGAAGTCAACGACTATTCCAAAACCCTGTTCCTGCCGCAGACCGAATTCCCGATGCGCGCCGGCCTGCCGCAGCGCGAGCCGGAGATCCTGAAATACTGGAACGACATCGGCCTCTACGACAAGCTGCGCAAGGAAGCCGAGGGCCGCGCCAAATTCGTGCTGCACGACGGACCGCCCTACGCCAACGGCAACATCCATATCGGGCACGCGCTGAACAAGATCCTCAAGGACGTCGTGACCAAGAGCCAGCAGATGCTCGGTTTCGACTCCAACTATGTGCCGGGCTGGGACTGCCACGGCCTGCCGATCGAATGGAAGATCGAGGAGGAGAACTACCGCAAGAAGGGCAAGCAGAAGCCCGATTTCCGCGACTCCACCGCGATGGTGGCATTCCGAAAGGAGTGCCGCGCCTATGCGACCCATTGGATCAACGTGCAGCGCGAGGAATTCAAGCGGCTCGGCATCATCGGCGACTGGGATCATCCGTACCAGACGATGAGCTATCCCGCCGAAGCGCAGATCGCGCGCGAGCTGATGAAATTCGCCGCCAACGGCACGCTGTATCGCGGCTCCAAGCCGGTGATGTGGAGCGTGGTCGAGAAGACAGCGCTTGCGGAAGCCGAGGTCGAGTACGAGGACTACACAAGCGACATGGTCTGGGTGAAATTCCCGGTGACCTCTCCGGCCCATGGCGTGCTGGCTTCCGCCAGCGTCGTGATCTGGACCACCACGCCGTGGACGCTGCCGGGCAACCGCGCCATCTCGTTCTCGCCGAAGATCGCCTACGGCCTCTACAAGGTGACGGATGCGCCCGCTGATAATTGGGCTAGGAACGGCGATCTCCTGATCCTCGCCGATGCGCTGGCCGCAGACGTGTTCAAGCAGGCGCGCGTTACGGCTTACGAGAAGGTGCGCGACATTCCCGGCGACACGCTGGACGCCGTCGAATGCGCCCATCCCTTGCGTGGCCTTGGTGGCGGTTACGAGTTCATCGTTCCGCTGCTCGCCGGCGAGCATGTCACCGACGATACCGGTACCGGCTTCGTGCACACCGCGCCGAGCCACGGCCGCGAGGACTTCGACGTCTGGACGGCGAACACCCGCGAGCTCGATGCGCGCGGCATCCCTACCGCGATCCCCTACACCGTCGACGAGAACGGCGCCTACACCGCACAGGCCCCCGGCTTCACCGGCAAGCGCGTGCTCAACGACAAGGGCGAGAAGGGCGATGCCAACGAGGCCGTGATCAAAGCCCTGGTCGAAGGCGGCAAGCTGCTCGCCCGCGGCCGGCTCAAGCATCAATACCCGCATTCCTGGCGCTCCAAGAAGCCGGTGATCTTCCGCAACACGCCGCAATGGTTCATCGCGATGGACAAGGACATCAGCGAGGACGGCCATGCGAAGAAGGGCGACACGCTGCGCGCCCGCGCGCTGCATGCGATCTCGGTCACGCAATGGGTGCCGCCGTCGGGCGAGAACCGCATCAACGGCATGATCGCCAACCGTCCGGACTGGGTGATCTCGCGCCAGCGCGCCTGGGGCGTGCCGATCGCCGTGTTCGTGCGCGAGAAGGCAGACGGCTCGGCCGAGATCCTGCAGGACGAGATCGTCAACCAGCGCATCACCGAAGCCTTCATGGAGGAAGGCGCGGACGCCTGGTATATGGACGGTGCCCGCGAGCGGTTCCTCGGATCGCGCGCGAACGAGGACTGGAAGAAGGTCGACGACATCTGCGACGTCTGGTTCGATTCCGGCTCGACGCACGCCTTCGTGCTCGAGGATCGCCAGAACTTTCCGCAGCTCGGCAACATCGTCCGCAAGGTCGACGGCGGCAGCGACACCGTGATGTATCTCGAAGGCAGCGACCAGCATCGCGGCTGGTTTCATTCCTCGCTGCTGGAAAGCGCCGGCACGCGCGGCCGTGCGCCCTACGACATCGTGCTCACCCACGGTTTCACGCTCGACGAGAACGGCCGCAAGATGTCGAAGTCGATCGGCAACACCGTCGAGCCGCAGAAGGTGATCAAGGATTCAGGCGCGGATATCCTGCGCCTCTGGGTCTGCGCCACCGACTACGCCGACGACCAGCGCATCGGCCCGGAGATCCTGAAGAACACCATCGAGACCTATCGCAAGCTGCGCAACACGGTCCGCTGGATGCTCGGAACGCTGCATCACTTCAAGGCGAGCGAGAAGGTCGCCCATGCCGAGATGCCCGAACTCGAACGGCTGATGCTCCACGAGCTTGCAAAGCGTGCCGCCGTCATTCGCTCGGCTTACGCGGTGTTCGACTACAAGACCGTCGTCGCCACGCTCTCCGCTTTCCTGAACAGCGAGCTGTCGGCCTTCTACTTCGACATCCGCAAGGACACGCTGTATTGTGATCCGCCGTCCTCGCCGGCGCGCAGGGCGGCGCTGACGACGATCGATCTGTTGTGCGAGTCCGTCCTGAAGTGGCTCGCTCCGATTCTGAGCTTCACCGCCGAGGAGGCCTGGCGGATGTACAGGCCGAAGGCCGAACCGTCAGTCCATCTCACGGTTTTCCCCGATACAATGGACGCATTCCTCGACGACAAGCTCGCCGCGAAATGGGAGACGATCCGCAACGTCCGCCGCGTCGTCACCGGCGCGCTCGAGCTCGAACGCGCCGCCAAGAACATCGGCTCCTCGCTCGAGGCTTCGCCGGTGATCTATGTCGCCGACCGGAACATGATGATGACGCTGTTCGACACCGACCTCGCCGAAATCTGCATCACCTCGAACTACGAGGTGCGTGAGGGCGAGGCGCCGGCTTCGGCGTTCCGTCTCGATGCCGTGCCCGGCGTTGCCGTCGTGGTGGAGAAGGCGGTCGGCACCAAATGCGCCCGCTCCTGGAAGATCTCGCCGACCGTCGGCGAAGACCCCGAATATCCCGACGTCACCCCGCGCGATGCGAAGGCGCTGCGCGAATGGAAGGCGCTGGGGGTGAGCGTCTGATCGGACGACCATGACCCCGCTCCGCGCCGGCATCCTCTCGGCCATCGGCACGGTCATTCTCGACCAGGCCTCAAAGCTCTGGCTGTTGAACGTGTTCGACCTCGCCCATCGCGGCGTGGTGAGAGTGACGCCGTTCTTCGACCTGGTGCTGGCCTGGAACATCGGCATCAGCTTCGGCTGGCTCCAGAACGACGGCCAGGCGGCGCAGATCGCGCTGATGGCGGTGAAGGCCATTGCGGTGATTGCGCTGGCGATCTGGATGGCCCGTTCGCACACCCTGCTGGCCACGATCGCGCTCGGCCTGATCATCGGTGGCGCCATCGGCAACGGCATCGACCGCCTGGCCTATGGCGCGGTGGTCGATTTCGCCCTGTTTCACATCGATATCGGCGGAAATACCTATAATTGGTACGTATTTAACCTCGCGGACGTGGCCATCGTTGCTGGGGTGGCGGGGCTATTGTATGATTCCTTCCTGGGGGTACCCGCCGCAAAAGCGCCCTGATCCCGGCCGATACGACCGGCAGGTGGAACCTTGCTTTTGCGAGGGTTTAGGCCGCGCGCGAGCGGCAAACTGCCACAATTTGGAACAGGTACAGCGATGCGCAGCTCGAAGACCAGCGGTTCGATGGTTCGAGATCCCCGGTGGGGGTTCTGGCAGGCATTGAAATTATCCGCCGTCGCGCTCGGCATCGGTCTCGTGACGTCGGCAGGCGCGGCCCGCGCCGGTGACGACGGCGACGATGACGATGACATGACCTTCGAAGAGAAGCTCATCGACAATCTGATGTCCGGCATCGGCGCCAAGAGCATGGAGAAGAAGGGTATCGAGTACCGCGAGCGCTCCCCGCTGGTGGTGCCGCCCAAGCTCGACCTGCCGCCGCCCGCCGGAACCGAAGCCAAGAACGCGCCGAACTGGCCTAAGGACCCCGACGAGAAGCGCCGCAAGGAAGCGATCGCCCAGCGGAAAAAGGCCGTCAAGGCGACGGAGAGCTGGCAGGCCGCCCGGCCGCTGACGCCAGCCGAGATGAAGGCCGGCCAGGTTGCCGCCCCGGAGCGCACGAGCAATGACCCGATCCAGCCGGGCACCAACGGCAATCCCTCGCTCAGCCCCGCCCAGCTCGGTTTCTCCGGCGGTCTGTGGAACATGATGAAGGGTGGCAACGGCTCCGAAGAAAAGCAGTTCACGTCGGAGCCACCGCGCCAGTCGCTGGTCGAGCCGCCGCCGGGCTACCAGACGCCGTCGCCGAACTACGCCTATGGCGCCGGTCCGGACAAGTCGCGGCGGACCTATTTCGACATCATGTCGGGCAAGGACAAGGAACAATAGCGTTCCTCGTCCGTCATGACACCCCGATAGACGCCAACCTGGCGCCGGCTGCTGCTGCTGCACGCCGGACGCGGTCTATAAATTGCCTATCAGTAACTTGCCTACGCGTTGAGTTCTCTGCTTCGTGACGCGAAGCCTCAGCCGCACGGTATACGATGCCGTGCCTCCGAGCCGGACATCCGGGCTCGGCCTGTCATAAGGATCATGATGTCCGCTAACCGATCGGCTGCCTGCCTCCTTGCCGCGCTGCTTTCGACCAGTGTCCTGTCGGCCGGCGCCGCCGTTGCCCAGACCACGGTGACATCGGCACCACCCGCCAGCTTCACGCTCAGCAACGGCATGCAGGTCGTGGTGATCCCGGACCACCGCACGCCCGTGGTCACCGAGATGATCTGGTACAAGGTCGGCTCGGCCGACGAGACACCCGGCAAATCCGGGCTCGCGCATTTCCTCGAGCACCTGATGTTCAAAGGCACCTCGAAGCATCCGGTCGGCGAATTCTCCCAGACCGTGCTTCGCGTCGGCGGCAACGAGAACGCCTCGACATCGGTCGACTACACCAACTACTACCAGCGGGTGCCGAAGGAGCAGCTGCCGACCATGATGGAGTTCGAGGCCGATCGCATGACCGGCCTGATCCTCAAGGACGAGAACGTGCTGCCCGAACGCGACGTGGTGCTCGAAGAGTACAACATGCGCGTCGCCAACAATCCCGAGGCGCGGCTCAACGAGCAGATCATGGCCGCGCTCTATCTCAACCATCCCTATGGCCGGCCGGTGATCGGCTGGCACCAGGAGATCGAGAAGCTCGATCGCGAGGATGCGCTGGCCTTCTACCGCCGCTTCTACGCGCCGAACAACGCGATCCTGGTGATCGCCGGCGACGTCGAGGCCTCCGACATTCGCCCGCTGGTCGAGCGCAATTTCGGCTCCATCCCGGCCCAACCCGCCATCCCGGCGCGCCGCGTCCGCCCGCAGGAGCCCGAGCCGGCCGCCCCGCGCACCGTCACGCTGGCCGACCCGCGCGTGGAGCAGCCGAGCCTGCGCCGCTATTATCTTGCGCCCTCCGCAACGACGGCCGCGGCCGGCGAGAGCGCCGCCCTCGACGTGCTGGCGCAGCTGATGGGCAGCGGCAGCAACTCCTATCTCTACCGCGCGCTCGTCGTCGACAAGCCGCTCGCGGTCTCCGCCAGCGCCAGCTATTCGAGCATCTCGCTCGACCCGACCCAGTTCGCGATCTCGGCCGCGCCGAAACCCGGCGTCAGCTTCGCCGAGGTCGAGCAGGTGATCGACGGCGTCATCGCCGACATCGCGCAGAACCCGATCCGCGCCGAGGATCTGGAGCGCGTGAAAACTCAGCTCATTGCCGAGGCGATCTACGCCCAGGACAATCAGGCCGTGCTGGCGCGCTGGTATGGCGGCGCGCTGACCACGGGCCTGTCGATCGAGGACATCAGGAGCTGGCCCGACCGCATTCGCGCGGTCACCGCCGAGCAGGTGCGCGCCGTCGCGCAGAAATGGCTCGAGAAGAAGCGCTCGGTGACGGGCTATCTGATCAAGGACACTGCTGCCACCAAGCGCGAGGAGAAGCGTTCGTGACCTATCCCTTCCTTCGCGCAAGACATTTCGCACTGTCCCTCGCTACCGGCGCGGCGCTCGCGCTCGCCACGATCTCACCGTCGCAGGCGGCCGCAAAGATCCAGCGCCTGATCTCGCCCGGCGGCATCGAGGCCTGGTTCGTGCAGGACGCGACCGTGCCGCTGATCGCCATGGAATATTCCTTTGCCGGCGGCTCGGCCCAGGATCCCAAGGACAAGTCGGGCGTCGCCAATCTCGTCGGCGACCTGCTCGATGAAGGCTCCGGCGACCTCGACTCCAAGACCTTCCACGAGCGGCTCGACCGCCGCGCCATCGAGCTCTCGTTCAGTGCCAGCCGCGACAGCTTCCGCGGCAGCCTGCGCATGCTGCGCGACAACAAGGACGAGGCCTTCGACCTGCTGCGGATGGCGCTGACCTCGCCGCATTTCGACACCACCGACGTCGAGCGCATCCGCTCGCAGGTTCTCTCCGGCCTGCGTCGCGAGACCACCAATCCGTCATCGCTCGCGAGCCGCAAGTTCCTCGAGGTCGCCTTTGGCGATCATCCCTACGGCCGGCAGAGCAACGGCACGCTGGACAGCGTGCCGACCATCACGGTCGCCGACCTCAAGGACTATGTCGGCCGCGTGCTCGCCAGGGACGGGCTGAAAGTCGCTGTCGTCGGCGACGTCGATCCGGAGACGCTCGGCAAGCTGCTCGACCACACCTTCGGCAGCCTGCCCGCGAAGGCCAATCTCGCGCCGGTGCCCGACGTCGACGCGGCCAAGCCGCCGCAGCGCGCCTTCGTGCCGCTCGACGTGCCGCAGACCGTGATCACTTTCGGCGGCCCCGGCGTGAAGCGCAGCGACCCCAACTTCATGGCGGCCTATGTCGTCAACCACATCCTCGGCGGCGGCGGACTGTCCTCCCGGCTCTATCGCGAGGTGCGCGAGAAGCGGGGCCTTGCCTATTCCGTGTTCGAATCCCTGCTCTGGATGGAACATTCGGCAGTCTTCATCGGCAATACCGGCACCCGCGCCGACCGCGCCGGCGACACCATCGACGCCATCGAGAAGGAGGTGCGCCGCATCGCCGAGGAGGGCCCGACGCAGAAGGAGCTCGACGAGGCCAAGTCCTACCTCAAGGGCTCGCAGATGCTGGCGCTCGACACCTCATCCAAGCTGGCGCAGGCGCTGCTGCAGTACCAGCAGGACAAGCTGCCGATCGACTATATCGAAAGGCGCAATGCCATCGTCGATGCGGTGACGCTGGACGACGCCAAGGCGGCCGCCAAGCGGCTCTGGGGCCAGGGCCTGCTGACGGTCGTCGTCGGCCGCGCCCCGCAGGCCGCCGCGCAGCCCGCGGCCACGGCGCCGAAATCGAATTGACCTCTGCTCTATAGGCTTCCTGAAATGGCCGGGCTCGTCCCGGCCATTTGCGTTTTACAGCGGCGCCATTGCTGAAGGCCGATGTCCGCGGTATGTCCGGGCATCACGAATGGTGCCATCATGCTGCGGATATCCCGCGATCTCGTCATCGACGAGGACGACATCGAGATCGGCTTCGTCCGCGCCTCCGGCCCGGGCGGGCAGAACGTCAACAAGGTCGCAACCTCCGCGCAGCTCCGCTTCGACACGCGCAAGCTGACCTTGCCCGAGGATGCCGCGCTGCGCCTCGCCCGCATCGCCGGCCAGCGCATGACCAAGGACGGCGTGATCGTGATTCATGCCCAGCGCTTCCGGACCCAGGAGCGCAACCGTCAGGACGCCATCGACCGCCTCGTGGAAATCCTCAAGGAGGCCATGGTGCGGCCGACGCCGCGGCGCGCGACGCGGCCGACCTTCGCCTCCAAGCAGCGCCGGCTCGAGGGCAAGAAGCGCCGCAGCGACGTCAAGGCGAAGCGCGGGCGCGGTTTCGACGACTGAAGCGCGATGAGATTTGGATGAATCGTCATCGCGCTTTAGGTTGTTGTTTACGCATGATCTTTCCGGAAAACCGCTTCGCACTTTTCCGGATCATGCTTTAGGCAACGAAAAACCTCCGGCCGCCAGGCGGCCGGAGGTTTGCCAATTCGCACGCTGGCGTCAGTAGCGCTTGCCGGTGGCAGCGCCACCCGCCGCCGGATCGTCGGCTGTGCCCTTGTGTGTCGAGCTGCCGGTCGTTCCGACGGTACCCTTCGTTCCTTTGCCCGACTTCATACCGGTCTTCTCGCCCGCAGTCCCCTGCTGGGCACCGAGATCCTCATCTTCGCTGCCTGACGCGCCACCCTGCATGGGCTTGCTTTGCACGGTGCCGCCAGGCCTGGCGCCAGATGACGTCCCTTGCGCGAGAACGGGCGTCGCAATGAGGGCTGCAAGAGCGCATGCGACTGCAGAGGTCTTCACCAACTTCATCCATTATCTCCTGGATTTTTTCGCGATGAACCATTCGGCTGCCTTCTGCGCCGTTCGCCTGCACCGGACCGGTTCATCGCGTAGAGAGTTCGAACGGCGCGTGGGTGATGCAAGCCGCGTCGTGTGGTGATCGTTTAGGGTTTTCGCGGCGCTTTCGCGGAATTGTCCTCCGCATATAAGGCAGCGCGGAACACCACACGCCACAGGCATCTCCGCACGCAGCGAAACAGCCCGCTACTACCACCGCATGTTTGGCCGCGCCTAGTGTTTGCGCACGTTGATGGAGATGGCGGATTCTTGGCGATGCGCGTAGTCGGGCTGGGATTGTGCACCGCGGTGGTGCTGGTGGTGCCGGTCGCCGATGCGCAAATGCCGTTGCCTGCCGCCAAGCCGCCGGATGGTGCCAAATTGTTCAAGCAGCAATGCGCCGTGTGCCACACCTTGAGCCCGTCGGAACCGATGCGGCAAGGCCCGCCCCTGGTCAAGATCGTAGGCCGGCCCGCCGGCAAGGTCGAAGGCTTTCATTATTCGGACGGCCTCGCCAAGGCTGATTTCACCTGGGACGAGACCCGGCTCGACGCCTGGCTGGCCAATCCGCAAGCCGTCATTCCCGGCGTGATCATGGCGTACCGGCAGGCCAGGCCGGAGACGCGCGCCGCGATCATCACCTTTCTCAAGGAGCAGAACTGAATGGCAAAGCCAGTCCATTCCATGATCCGCGTGCTCGACGAGGCGCGCTCGCTCGACTTCTACAGGCGCGCTTTCGGCCTGGAGGTCGCCGACCATCTGAAGTTCTCCGATTTTGCACTGATCTATCTGCGTCACCCGTCCTCACCTTTCGAGGTGGAGCTGACGGTGAATTTCGATCGCAAGGAGCCGTACGCGCTCGGCGACGGCTACGGCCATCTCGCCGTGGTGGTCGAGGATCTCGAAGCCGAGCATGCCCGCTTCGAGCGCGAGAAGCTCGCACCGGGACCCCTGCGCGACTTCAAGCACGATGGCAAGACGCTGGCGCGCTTCTTCTTCGTCAGCGATCCCGACGGCTACAAGATCGAGGTGATCCAGCGGGGCGGACGCTTCGGCTGATCAAACACAAAAATCCAAATCACAAAAATTGACGGAGGAATGCCATGAGAGAAGTCGATCGTCGAAGCAAGCACAGCCGCCGCGTCTTTCTCAAGGGCGCGGCGACCGCCGTACCGGTCGTAACAGTCGCGACCAGCGTCGCCGTCAGCATCGAAGGCGCCTGGGCCGATGATGCGAGCGCGCTCTCGCCCGCGACAATGAAGACGCTGCTGAAGGTCGCGCGCGACATCTATCCGCACGACGTCCTCGGCGACAGCTATTACATCACCGCGATCAAGCCGTGGGACGGCAAGGCGGCCAAGGATCCCGCCGTCAAATCGCTGATCAGCGACGGCATCAGCCGGCTCGATCAGAACGCGCGCGATCGCCACAAGGTCGCTTATGCCGAGGTGCCCTGGGAAGCCGACCGCGTGGTGCTGCTGAAGGAAATCGAGCAGAGCGACTTCTTCCAGAAGGTGCGCGGCGACCTCATCGTCTCGCTCTACAACCAGAAAGAGGTCTGGCCGCGGTTCGGCTACGAGGGCTCCTCCGCCGAGTATGGCGGCTACATCAACCGCGGCTTCGCCGACATCGACTGGCTGCCGAAGGCTTAACGCACCCAACGGTTCAGGAGAACGCATATGGCCAAATTCGATCTGAACGACTCGAGCGTTGTGGTGATCGTCGGTTCCGGTGCCGGAGGCGGCACGCTGGGCAACGAGCTCGCGCAAAAGGGCGTCAAGGTTGTCATCCTGGAAGCAGGTCCGCGCATCGAGAACCAGGATTTCATCAACGACGAGTGGGAGAGCTTTTCCCAGCTCGCCTGGACCGACGCGCGCACCACGTCGGGGACGTGGCGCGTCGCTAAGGATTTTTCGGGCCTCCCCGCCTGGATCGTCAAGGCGGTCGGCGGCTCCACCGTGCACTGGGCCGGCGCCTCGCTGCGCTTCGACGAGCACGAATTCCGGGTGAAGAGCGCCTACGGCAACATTCCCGGTGCCAACCTTTTGGACTGGCCGGTGACGCTGGCGGAGATGGAGCCGTGGTACGCCAAGGCCGAGAACAAGATGGGCGTGACCCGCACCAACGGCATTCCCGGACTTCCCGGCAACAATAACTTCAAGGTGCCGGAAGCCGGTGCGAAGAAGCTCGGCTACAAGACCGTGCACACCGGCAACATGGCGATCAACAGCCAGCCGCGCGACGGACGCGGCTCGTGCCAGCAGATCGGCTTCTGCTTCCAGGGCTGCAAGTCGGGTGCGAAATGGTCGACGCTCTACACCGAGATCCCCAAGGGCGAGGCGACCGGCAATCTCGAAGTCAGGCCGAGCAGCATGGCGATCAAGATCGAGCATGACGCCGGCGGCAAGGTCACCGGCGTCGTCTACGCCGACGAGACCGGCGCCATGCAGCGCCAGAAGGCGCGCATCGTTGCAGTCGCCGGCAATTCCATCGAAAGCCCGCGGCTGCTGCTCAACAGCGCCTCGACCATGTTCCCCGACGGCCTCGCCAATTCATCAGGGCAGGTCGGGCGCAACTACATGCGGCACATGACCGGCAGCGTCTATGCCGTGTTCGAGAAGTCGGTGCACATGTATCGCGGCACCACCATGGCCGGCATCATCCGTGATGAAGCCGCCAATAACCCGAAACGCGGCTTCGTCGGCGGCTACGAGATGGAGACGCTGTCGATCGGCCTGCCCTTCATGGCGGCGTTCCTCAATCCGGGCGCCTGGGGCCGCTCGTTCACGTCAGCGCTCGACGGCTACCCGCGGATGGCCGGCATGTGGCTGGTCGGCGAGGACATGCCGCAGGAGACCAACCGCATCACGCTCGATCCTGTTGTGAAGGACAAGTTCGGGCAGCCGGTGGCGAGCGTGCATTTCGACGATCATCCCAACGACGTCGCGATGCGGGCCCACGCCTACAAGCAGGGCGCCGCCGTCTACAACGCCGTCGGCGCCACCGTGACCTATCCGACACCGCCCTATCCGAGCACGCACAATCTCGGCACCAACCGGATGAGCGAAAAACCGCGCGACGGCGTCGTCAACAAGTTCGGGCAGAGCCACGACATCAAGAACCTGTTCGTCTCCGACGGCAGCCAGTTCACCAGCGGCGCGGCCTGCAACCCGACACTGACCATCGTCGCGCTGGCGATCCGGCAGGCGGACTACATTGCGGGGGCGATGCAGAAGAAGGAGATCTAACGCCCGATAAGCAAACCGCTCTCTCCCCCGTCATTGCGAGCGGAGCGAAGCAATCCAGACGGCCGACGCGGAAAGATTCTGGATTGCTTCGTCGCAAGTGCTCCTCGCAATGACGATGTGGATGGAGTCCCGTAGCCCGGATGGAGCGCAGCGTAATCCGGGGCCGCCGCCCGAATCCCGGATTGCGCTGCGCTCCATCCGGGCTACGCACCTTTGTTGGGTCAGCTATTCGGCCGCGTCGAGAATCGGCGCCACCGTGGCCTTGAAATCCTGGACCGGCGTGACGCTCCGGGAGCGATAGATCAAACACGAGCAGCGCAGGAGCGAAGCAAAATTGTTGACCTCGCCGTGATGGTCGAGCACCTCGTTGTAGAGCGTGGTCAGGAACTTGCCGAGGCTCATGCTCTCCTTGGCCGCGATCTCCTCCAGCGTGTCCCAGAATGCCATTTCCAGCCGGATCGAGGTGCAATGGCCGCCGATCCGTAAGGAACGCGTCTGGGATTCGTAGTCGCGTTGGGGCTGGTGCGCGAAGAGATGGCACATGGCGTCCTCCCGTCCTGTTGCCATTTTTTCACGATGCTACACCCCGGCCCGGCACCCCACAATCACGACACCGCCGCCAAAGGCCGGCCGCCGGCGCGCGGCCCGCTCGAACGTCCAATGTCTTCAATGTGATAGGCATCCTTCTTCCCCAGCCCGCCACGTTCCTGTTGCCCAACACATGCTTTTGACGCAACACGGCCTAGAATAGCGCTGTCAGCGAATCCAGATTCGAGCCTCATGCCCGTCCGCCAGCTTCCAGAACAGGTCGTCAACCGCATCGCCGCCGGCGAGGTGGTCGAGCGGCCCGCGAGCGTGGTCAAGGAGCTGGTCGAGAACGCCATCGATGCCGGCGCGAGCCGGATCGACGTCTTCACGGATGGCGGCGGGCGGCGGCGGATCGGCATCACCGACGACGGCAGCGGCATGACCGCGAGGGACCTGTCGCTCGCCGTCGAGCGCCATGCGACGTCAAAACTCGACGACGAGGATTTGCTGCAGATCCGCACCCTCGGGTTCCGCGGCGAGGCGCTGCCCTCGATCGGCTCGGTCGCGCGTCTGTCGATCACGACGCGCCATGCCAGCGAGCCGCACGCCTGGGCGCTCAACGTCGAGGGCGGCGAGAAGTCCGAGATCATGCCGGCCGCGCTGGCGCACGGCACGCGGGTCGAGGTCAATGACCTCTTCTATGCGACGCCGGCGCGGCTGAAATTCCTGAAGACCGACCGCACCGAAGCGGAAGCGATCCGCGAGGTGGTGCGGCGCCTCGCCATGGCACGGCCCGACGTCGCCTTCACGCTCGCCGGCGAGGAGCGCGCGCCGGTGACCTGGGCGGCCGCCCTGCCTGGCGCGGCCGGACGCCTGACGCGGCTCGGCGATATTCTCGGCGCGGAATTCCGCAGCCACGCCATCGAGGTCCATGCCGAGCGCGAGGGCGTCGTCGTCGCCGGCTATGCCGCGGCTCCCGCGCTGACCAAGGCCAACGCGCTCGGGCAATATCTCTTCGTCAACGGCCGGCCGGTGCGCGACAAGCTGATCCTGGGGGCCGTGCGCGCGGCCTATTCCGACTATCTGCCGCGCGACCGCCATCCGGTGCTGGCGCTGTTCGTGACGCTCGACCCGCGCGAGGTCGACGCCAACGTGCATCCGGCCAAGACCGAGGTGCGCTTCCGCAATGCCGGCCTCGTCCGCGCGCTGATTGTGCACGGATTGAAGGAAGCGCTCGCACGCGAGGGCCGCCGCACCGCCGCCAACAGCGGCGAGAGCGCACTATCCTCGTTCCGGCCCGCGTTCACGCCGCCCCGCCCGGCAAGCTGGGACTGGCGGGCCTCGCCATCCGCCCCGGGGGCGCCGATGCCGTCATTCGAAGGCTCCGCCGCGCCCGCTTTCGCCGAGCGCGCGCAGGCCGCCTTCGATGTCGGCGCGCCCAGCGCGGACGTGCGGATCGAAACCCAGCCTGTTGGCGACCTCGTCGACCGCCCGCTCGGCGCGGCGCGCACGCAGATCCACGAGACCTACATCGTCTCGCAGACCCGCGACGGCCTGATCATCGTCGACCAGCACGCCGCGCATGAGCGCATCGTCTATGAGCGGCTGAAGGCCTCGCTGGCCGCAAACGGCGTGCAGCGGCAGATCCTTTTGATCCCCGAGATCGTCGAGATGGACGAGGCCACGGTCGAGCGCCTGCTCGAGCGCAGCGAGGAGCTGGCTTCGTTCGGTCTCGCCATCGAGTCCTTCGGCCCCGGCGCGGTCGCGGTGCGCGAGACGCCGTCGCTGCTCGGCAAGACCAACGCGGGCGGGCTCTTGCGCGATCTCTCCGAGCACATGGCCGAGTGGGACGAGGCGCTGCCTCTCGAACGCCGCCTGATGCACGTCGCTGCCACCATGGCCTGCCACGGCTCGGTGCGCGCCGGACGACGGCTGCGGCCCGAAGAGATGAACGCGCTGCTCCGCGAGATGGAGGAGACGCCAAACTCCGGCCAGTGCAATCACGGTCGGCCGACTTATGTGGAATTGAAGCTGTCGGACGTGGAGAAGCTGTTCGGGCGGCGGTGACGGCGCCGTAGGGTGGGTTAGCGAAGCGTAACCCACCTCTTCTTCTTCCGCGGAGACAGAAGTGGTGGGTTAGGCCTTCGGCTAACCCACCCTACGCACTGAATGCGAAGCTACGGCTTCCTCAAAAACACGAACTCCGTGTCGTCATAAGCCCGCCGCTCCAGCTCCTCGAATCCCTCCGGCGTCACGAACTGCGCGGCCTTGGCCTCTTCCACCACCAGCAGCGCGCCCGGCATCAGCCAGCCGCCATCGCGCAAGGAGGCCAGCGCCTTCTCCGCAAAACCCTTGCCATAGGGCGGATCGAGGAACACCAGCGAAAACGGCTCGACGGGATGCGCAGGCCCGAGATCGATCGCATCGCGGCGATAGACTTTTGTGACGCCGCCAAGGCCGAGCGACTCGACGTTGTTCCGCAGCAGCGCACGCGCTTCCGCACCGTTGTCCACGAACAGCGTGAACTTCGCGCCGCGCGAGGCCGCTTCGATGCCGAGCGCGCCGGTGCCGGCGAAGAGATCGAGCACGCGCGCATCCGCAATCGGATCGTCATAGGCGTGCACGAGGATGTTGAACACGGACTCGCGCAACCGGTCCGCCGTCGGACGGATGTCGCGCGAGGACGGTGAGGCGAGATTGCGCCCCTTCAACCTGCCGCCGACGACGCGCAAAGCTAGTCCTCCCGCGGCGTCAGGTCGCGCTTGCCGTGATAGCCGCGCTTGGGACGGCGCGGCGGGCCGTAGCCGTTCGCCTCCATCTCGTTGCGCTCGCGCGCCTCCTCGCTGCCGGTGCGCTGCACCAGCACGCGGCGGCCCTTGCGGTCGTTGATGACGGCGCGCTTCATCGGCTTCATCGGCGCATCGTCACCACGCCCGGCGGATTTCGACGGCACGTCGAACTCGGCGCCCGATTTCTCGATCACCTTGTCGCCGAGCTGCTCGCGCAGCACGCGCGACTTGATCTCCTCGACCTGGCCTTCGGGGATCTCACCGAGCTGGAACGGGCCGTAGGAGACGCGGATCAGCCGGTTCACCTCGAGCCCGAGATGGGCGCAGACGTTGCGGACCTCGCGGTTCTTGCCTTCGCGGATCGCGAACACCAGCCAGACATTGGCGCCCTGGTCACGCTCGAGCGTCGCCTCGATCGGACCGTATTTGACGCCCTCGATCTCGATGCCGCTCTTGAGCTCGTCGAGCTGCGCCTGCGTGACGTCGCCATGGGCGCGAACGCGGTAGCGGCGCAGCCAGCCGGTGTCGGGCAGCTCGAGCGTGCGCGCGAGGCCGCCGTCATTGGTGAGCAGCAACAGGCCCTCGGTGTTGAAATCGAGCCGGCCGACGCTGATCAGGCGTGGCAGGCCTTCGGGCAGATTGTCGAACACGGTCGGACGGCCTTCCGGATCGTCATGCGTGGTCATCAGCCCGCGCGGCTTGTGATAGAGGAACAGCCGCGTGCGCTCGCGCTCCGGCAACGGCTTGCCGTCGACCAGAACGACGTCGTTCTTCGTGACGTCGAGCGCGGGCGAATTGATGATGCGGCCGTTGACGGTGACACGGCCCTGCGTGACCATCTCCTCGGCATCGCGGCGCGAGGCGAGGCCTGCACGCGCCAGTGCCTTGGCGATGCGCTCGCCGGCCTTCTTCGGCTTCGGCTCTTCCTCCCGGCGCGGCCGCCGGTCGAAATCACGATCGCGCTCGCGATAGGCGCCGCGGCCGCCGAAGGCGGGGCGCTTCTCGAAGATCCGGCTGTCGTCCTCATTGTCGCGGCGCGGACGATCGCGAAAACGGCCTTCGCTACGCGGATGCTCCTGCCAGTCCATGCGGCCCTCCGGGCGCTGGCGCGGGCGATCGAATTTGGGACGGTCACCACGTTCGCTGTCACGGTCACGAGGCCGATCGAATTTCGGCCGCTCGCGGAACGGACGATCGCCGGATGCGCGATCGTCGCGCGAACGCGAGAAGCGCGGACGGTCTTCGCCGCGGCCGCCCTCGCGGCGCTCGTCGCGCTGACGCCAGGGCTTTTCTTCGCCGCGATCGCGGCCGCCAAAGTCCTTGTCGAAGCTCTTGCGCGGGCGGTCACCGCGCGGACGATCGTCACGCTTCTGCCACGGCTTTGAATCGCTCCGCTCGCCGCGATCGCGCGGACGGTCCCCAAAGCTGCGCTTACGATCCCCCGAGTCGCTGTTGCCATCTCGGAAGTCACGGTCTCGGCCGAAATCCTTGCGCGGTCGATCCGAGCTACCGCGCGAAAACTTGCGGTCCTCGAACCGGCGCTCGGAGCGCTCGCCGCGCGGCGCGCGCTCGTCACGATCGAATTTCGGACGATCGCCGCGCGGCTTGAATGGACGGTCGCCGCGTGGCTTGAAGCTGCGCTCCTCGGCGCCGCGGTCGTCGCGCTTGAAGCGCGGACGGTCGGAAAAATCGCGGCGCGGGGCATCGCCCTCCTCGCGGCGGCGGAACGGACGGCCTTCGCGGTCGCCGCGGGGCGGCCGGCTGTCGCGGTCGCCCTTGCCCTCAAATCCGCGCTTGGCGAACTTCTTGTCGGGGCCACGCGGCTTGCCGCTACGGCCTTTGGCCGGGCCTCGCCGGCCGCGGGAATCGTTGTCTTTGTCGCTGTCGCGAGGCATGAATAATCTCACTTAAGGGGGCGGCGCGGGAGCATTGCGCGCGCTCGTTCCGAGCCGCATGCTCAGGCAAAACCGGTATTCACTCTTGCTGAAGGCGGAGCTACTAGCAGGTTTCTGGCGATGATACGAGGCTTGAAAGCCCCCTCTTTCATGGATTTGGCGCTTCTGACGGCCGAAAATGCCGGAAAAGCGGGCGAAGTTCCGATCGGATGCGTGGTGGTCCGCAATAACGAGGTCGTCGCCACCGCGGCGAACCGGACGCTGACCGACCATGACCCCACCGCCCATGCCGAGATCGTCGCGCTGCGCGAGGCGGCGAAAAAGATCGGCAGCGAGCGCCTGGTCGACTGCGACCTCTACGTGACGCTGGAGCCCTGCACCATGTGTGCGGGCGCGATCTCTTTTGCAAGGGTCCGCCGGCTCTATTACGGCGCCGCGGATCCCAAGGGCGGCGCGGTGGAATCCGGCGTGCGCTTCTTTGCCTCGCCGACCTGCCATCATGCGCCGGACGTCTATTCCGGCGTCGGCGAGAGCGAGGCGGCGCGGCTGCTCAAGGAGTTCTTTCGGGAGCGGCGCTGATTGCCCCCGTACTCCGCTGTCATGCCCCGGCTTGACCGGGCCATCCAGTACGCCGCGGCCTTTGATTCAATCACAACCGTCTCGGCGTACTGGATCGCCCGGTCGAGCCGGGCGATGACAGTTGAATGTTTGGCGCGTAGCGGCCTCAAGCCAAGAAGAACTCGCGCAGCGCCTTCGCGGTGACGTCAGGATTCTCCTCGGTCAGGAAGTGCCCCGAATCCACGGGCATGCCGTCCACGTTGGTCGCCCATTGCTTCCACGTGTCGAGCGGCGTCGCGGCGGCCTGGGCCACGCCGGCATTGCCCCACAGCGCCAGCATCGGCACCGTGATCTTCTTGCCGGCCTCGAAATCGGCCTTGTCGAGGTCGTAGTCGAAATAGGCGCCGGCGCGGTAATCCTCGCACATCGCGTGCACGCGGGCGGGATCGCGGAACGGGGCGATGTAGTGTTCGAGCGCGCGCTTGTCGATGGCATCGAGCGTCTTCGATTTGGTCTGGCTCGCCATCTTGAAGCGCAGGAAGAACTCGCCATTGCCGGAGATCAGCGTCTCCGGCAGCGGCGCGGGCTGGGCGAGGAAGGTCCAGTGATAGATCTTCAGCGCGTAGGCGCGGTTCATCCGCTCCCAGTAATTATAGGTCGGCAGGATATCGAGCACGGCGAGTTTCGACAGCCGGCCTGGATGGTCGAGCGCCAACCGATACGACACACGGCCGCCGCGGTCGTGGCCGGCGAGCGCGAAGTGCACGTGGCCGAGCCGCTCCATCGCCTCGACCATGGCCTTGGCCATCGCGCGCTTGCTGTAGGGCATGTGCAGCGCATCGCTCTCGGGCATGTCGGACCAGCCATAGCCCGGCAGGTCGGCGATGATTAGCGTGAACTTGTCGGCAAGCTCAGGTGCCACGCGGTGCCACATCACATGGGTCTCGGAGAAGCCATGCAGCAGCAGCAGCGGCGGCCCCTCGCCACCGACGCGGGCGAAGATGCGGCCGAAGGAGGTGTTGATCCATTCCGAGGAGAAGCCCGGATAGAGGTCGGCGAGATCGGACATCTTTCTGCATCCTTATCTGGTCAGTCGCGAGAGGCCCCAACAAAAAATGTCGAAAACAACCCCATGCACAGTAGCGGTATTATCAGCGGGGCTGCCAAGCCCAACAGCCGATTACGTATTTCTGGAATGTCGGTGTGGCGGCGCGAAGGCGCCAAAACCTCGAGATTCCGGATCGGCGCGTTTCACGCGCCGTCCGGAATGACGAGCTAGTTCTTGGCCTTCTCCGCCTCCACCGCCTGCCAGCCGATGTCGCGGCGGCAGAAGCCTTCCGGCCAGTTGATGCGGTCGACGGCCTGGTAGGCGCGCGCCTGCGCCTCGGTCACGGTCTTGCCCAGCGCGCAGACATTGAGCACGCGGCCGCCATTGGCGAGGATGGCGCCATCCTTCGCCACCGTGCCGGCGTGGAAGATCTCGACGGTGTCGACCCTGGCAGCGTCATCAAGCCCCTCGATGCGCGTGCCCTTCTGGTAGTCGCCCGGATAGCCTTTCGCCGCCATCACCACGGTGAGCGCGGACTCCGGGTGCCAGCGCAGGTCGAAATTCTTCAGCTGCCCGTCGCAGGCGGCGAGGAACGCCGGCACGATGTCCGACATCATGCGCAGCATCAGCACCTGGCACTCGGGATCGCCGAAACGGACGTTGAACTCGAACAGCTTTGGACCCTGCGTCGTCAGCATGATGCCGGCGTAAAGGATACCGCGGAACGGCGTGCCGCGCTGCTTCATGCCTGATACCGTCGGCAGGATGATCTTGGCCATGATCGCGTCGTGGATCGCGGGCGTGACCAGCGGCGTCGGAGAATAGGCGCCCATGCCGCCGGTGTTCGGGCCGACGTCGTGGTCGAACACGCGCTTGTGGTCCTGCGCGGACGCCAGCGGGATCGCGGTCTCGCCGTCGCACAGCGCGAAGAAGCTGATCTCGCGGCCCGGCAAGAACTCCTCGATCACAACTTCAGCGCCGGCCTCGCCAAAGGCGCCCTCGAACATCATGGCGATGGCGTCTTCCGCCTCGCGCACGGTCTTGGCGACGACGACGCCCTTGCCGGCGGCGAGGCCGTCGGCCTTCACGACGATCGGCGCGCCCTGGCTCTGGACATAGGCGCGCGCGTCATCGGGGTTGGTGAAGCGCTTGTAGGCGCCGGTCGGAATGCCGAACTCGGTGCACAGCGCTTTGGTGAACCCCTTGGAGCTTTCGAGCTGGGCCGGGATCCTGCTCGGCCCGAACGCCTTGATGCCGGCGGCGGCGAGATCGTCGACGATGCCGGCCGCCAGCGGCGTTTCCGGGCCGACCACGACGAGCTCGACTGCATTCTTCTTGCAGAAGTCGATCACGGCGGCATGGTCGGCGATGTCGAGCGCCACGCACTCCGCCTCGCGCGCGATGCCGGCATTGCCGGGCGCGCACCAGAATTTCGTGACCAGGGGGGAGGCCGCGATTTTCCATGCCAGAGCATGTTCGCGGCCGCCGGAACCGAGCAGGAGAATGTGCATCAAGGGCTCGAAATGAGGGGTTTTGCTGGGGCGGAGGTCGCACGAATCGGGGTGGGGCTCAAGGGGCTAGACGCCGAACTCGCGGCCATTACAGGGTGCGGAAGTTCTTTTCCCCCTTATCTTTTGAGGGAATCAACAAGCGAAATAGAGTAATATTTTGATCGTACCGGCGCGGCCAGCGCCGAGCCATGGCCCGTGCCGTGCTTTGCTCTCGGGCGCAAACCTATTCGTGAGCGCACAGTATGAATTTTGGCCGTTTAGGCGCTTCAAGTTCTCAGCGAAAGGCGATTCAGCCCGTGACAAAGTATCTGTTCATTGATGGTGCATGTCTCAGGACGACCATCGAGGAGATCGGAAAGCGATATGCTCCGGGCCAGGTTCTGCGTGTAGATTACGATCGCTTGACCGGTGGTTACGATAAAGTCTTCTACTATGACGCTCTCCCCGCGAAACGCAGTGGCGAAACAGACGAGGATTTCAGCATTAGGCGGGACGCGGCGATTTCATTTCATGATCAACTAGGATCCCTTGATCGCTTCCATGTCTACGAGGGCGACACTCGAAAGAGCCCATCTGCTCGTAAACAGGAGCAGAAGAAAGTCGACGTTATGATAGCAGTCGATATGCTGACACATTCGTTTCGGCGCAACATGCAACACGCGACCCTGCTGACTGGCGATTTAGATTTTAAACCGTTACTGGATGCATTGGTGCTGGAAGGAATGTCGGTAACGCTGTGGTTTCCGCCGCATAAGACGAACAAGCAACTAATTGCCGCGGCTGATCAGCGACGCCAGCTAGACATCCAGTCGATCTATCCCGCCTTAAAACCTGTCAGTAAGGCTTTGTTTTCCATTCCGTCCGGCAGCGGCGAGCCTTCCCGCGGCGACATCGGACGAGTACTTCATGCATCGAACAGCGATGACGGAGAGTCAAAGTTGTTTGAATGTCAGGATCGGACCTATGTTTTCGCAGCGCCGAACCCAAACCCAGGCTATTGCACCTATTGGACGCACACCGATCTCACCATTCTAAAGCATTTTGCTTTCGATGTTTTTGGCTTCGCTGTGCCAGATACTGTGGCTTAAGCCCGAAGGATGGGTTGAGCCATTGCGGACCCATCAAGCGCGCCTCTCGAAGCTTCCGTAAAGTTGGCCGGCCAGGCGCCACCGCGACTCATCGTACTTGCTTTCGGATGATAGCCGCGAAGACGGAGAGCGGAAATGCGAAAGCGATGGGTTTCGCATGGCTCAACCCATCCTACGAGCTGTGGGGATTGCGACGCGACCTTGTACCGACTTATGGCCAAACGTTTGCATTCAAACTGAGAGCTACCGACGTGGCATCCATCTATGAAACTGAGCCACGAGAGCGGCACCTACGCGAGTTCACACCGGCGGACGCGGAGCTGTTTGCGTGACCACAAGTAATGCGCCGATGATCATTACCAAACTGGATGCCGCACGCCGCCAGTTAGCGACCGCGATACGTCTCTGGTTTCGCTCTGGAGATGCGGTCTCCATTCACACACTGGCTTTTGCTGCCTATGAGGTAATCCACTTCATCAGCATTCACAGAGACAAATACCGTCGCGATCTATTGTTCGATAGCGATCTGATCAAAGACGAGCACCGCGCGGAGTTCAACAAGCTCATCAGGTCGCCTGCGAACTTTTTCAAACATGCCGACCGCGATCCAGATGGGGCGATTGAGTATGATCCCGTTGCGTCCGAGGCCTTCATACTTTTTGCCATACTGGGATTGGCTACGATTAAAGAGCCAAGTTCTGACGAGGAAGCTGCCTTTATGTTTTGGCGCTATTTCCACCACCCCGACCAACTGACGGAGGCTGGCCGTAAAACGTACGTTGATGGCATCCCGGAAAATCGTCTCGCGGAGATCAGGAGCATACCGAAGGACCAGTTCTTTGAGGCGTTCACGACAAGCCGGTGGATGAACCGGCGACTCGAAGACGACAGGGCTAAACATACCATCAGGCTGCCTCCGAGGCAGAAACCGACCGAGGCGGGGTGATCTGGTTTGTCTGGTATTACGGTGATAGTGCACTAAGCTCTAAATCCACGGCATCAGTTGACATAGTTTGGTGCCCTGTCGCCGCAATCCACCCCTGAAACGTTTGCTCCGAACCTCAAGTCTTTGAAGCCTTGGGGTCCGCCTGCTCGATGAAATGCTTGTTGGTGTAGCCCTTGGCCATGCACCAGGCGCTGAAGTCCTTGAACTTCTGATGCGCCTCCTCGTACGTGCCGACGAATTTCTGGATCGCGCGTATGAGTGTAGTGACAACTTCCAGCTCAGTGATCTCAGCGCCGTCCGGTCCTGACGAATGCTTGAGCCAATTGATGACGGCATTAGTTTCGTCAGCACTAAACTTGGCGCGGATGAGTCGGAATAGGTGCGTCGTCGTTTTCTCTTTGCACTGCCCCTCACCGGCAGCGGCAAGCGTGATCGCGCACTCGTAGTCTTTCTTCTCGAAATGCTCGAGGGCCGCCAATATTTGGCGCAGCGCCGAGATCTTCTTAGTCGTATTGATCATGCCCTTTTGCCCCGCGATCTTCACGACGTTTTCGTCCTGCTCCTGGGAGGCTTCGGCGGCTTACGCAGATCGTTGATTATGTCCCGGATGAATCGCAGCACTTCCCGCGTCAGCTCGGGCAACCGCAAGGCTACAACCAAAAGGACTGCCCCACCCAGCCCTAGGGATGTGAGCGCCTGTACGATAATTTCAGTTTCGCTGGTCGTCATGGCCTACCTACTTCCGCAGGACGGGGCTGTATGGACTTAGCCGCATTAATCTTCGTAAACATACGAAGCGACTATCAAGAATTCGCTAACCGAAGCTTCAATGCCCCCAAGCGATTAAAATCATTAGCTTTTTCCCATAAAGAGGCGTTTCCCGGAGCTAATTTTGTAGCCCTGAGTCCCTACGGAATAGGTAAACGGAGTTAACTTCTGGTGGCGTTTGAGCCGTATTTCCTGCCGTCTCACTATCAATATAAAAACGATTTGGCGGTTCCAGGTTAGAGATTGAGTGCCTACGGTCACGCCAGGATTAGACAATTATAAGTTGTAATACATTCGTGATGTCCCCTCATCACATCACCTCATGGCTCGATCTAGAGTTACGTCAGGATGCACCGCGACGACTACTTGAACCGACCCGGGATTGCCGAGCGCTATTTGGCATAAGTTGTGCCGTCTCGCGGCGCGGGACGTACTGGCGGTCGGCCTTGTGCGCCGCTATATTGATTCCCGTTGTACGCATTTAGTGGCTGGGCGCTCCAAGACCACGACGTGCAAGACTAAACCCCGAACCAGCCCGGGCGCTCCGGTGAGCATTCGAGGGAACTTTGACACCGCGACTTCGCGGCTGTTGGACGTTTCCACGGCTCGGCTCGGATGCCCTCCTCGAAACACCGCCAGTCTATGAAGTCGCTCCGCAACAAAAGGAGCCAACTTCCATGTCTATCGACGACGATGTCGTGAAGGCTGATCTTGCGCTAAGCGAACTGCCGCGCGCTCGGACCGAGGCACGCGAGCGCGCCTTGGCTATTGTGCGGCACCTCTCCAACACCACCGGCAACAACGGGTCCCGGACGATCGCTATCGAGAATGCCCAAGCCGATGCTTGGCTGAGCATCTGCGCGATCGGCCAGACTCTCGACCGGGAAGGTCGGTGTCCCGACGACCTCTGGGACAGGGCCATCGCGCTGACGCGGTGGTGGCGGTCGCTGTTGATGTCTTAGCAGCCCCGCGCGTGTACGCATTGCTGGGTGCCGCCGGGCATTGCCCTACGGTGCAATAGCCGCGCCTACTTAGCGGCCGGGCCCCTCGGATTACGGTGACAGTGCTGGACTGCACCCTGAACTGAGACACGGTAATTGCAATGACAGTGCGGTTGTCACGATGTGTTACCGCGGGGTTGTTTTGCGCCAAGGCGCTTTCGACTGAGGGGCTGGTGTCTCCCCTCCGCGTCATTCCGGGGCGCGCAAAGCGCGGGCCCGGAATCCATCGGGCCACAGCGTCGGTGGATGAATGGATTCCGGGCTCGTCGCTTCGCGACGCCCCGGAATGACGAGGCGCGCGTTGACATGACGGCGCAGCGCTAAAATTGCTTCCCCGCAATAATCTCTTGCAATGTCGCCACATGCCTTGCAAACGCCCCTCGGCCCGCCGCGGTGGCAGTCACCGTGGTCTGCGGCTTCTTGCCGACGAAGGCTTTCTCCACCGAGACGTAGCCGGCCTTGGCGAGGGTCTCGATATGGGCGCCGAGATTACCGTCGGTGGCGCCGGTCAGCTTCTTCAGCCGCGAAAATTCCAGCCCAGCCGATTGCGGCAGCGCGTTGAGCGCCGCCATGATCTTCAATCGCAGCGGCTGGTGGATGACATCGTCGAGCTCGGCCATCTCTAGCTCCGCCGCATCCAGAGGCCGCCGACGAACAGGCCGCCGCCGTTGACGACCGCCATCCACAGCAGGAACGGCATCCCGGGAATGTAGACATATCCGATCAGCGTCAGTGCGATGATTGCTGCTCCAATCACGATGAAGGCCGTGCCGAACCATACGCCTGCCATCATGTAGAACAGCATGACGTAGACCGGCCAGAACGTCGTCTGCTGGCGAGGCGTGAATTGGCCGAAGACACAGCAGAAGATGCCGAACGCAACGATGAACAGAAACGACAGGAGATAGCGTCGATCGAAGGTGCGGATGCGGGATTGCGCATGATTGTAGGCACTGAGGGCGAACAGCCCGGCGGTCGCGAGGACGTAGACGCCGATCCAGATATAGAGGCCGTAGCCCGGCCTGAGCCAACTCAGGATGTCTCCGGCGAAAACCAGGGCACCCCACATTAACATGATGGTGCTGGTGAACCGGTAGATCAGCGACTGCCGCACGCGGCGGACGGTATCTTCGATGTCCGCCAGCGCGTCGGTGGCCTGCTTGCTGTCGATCATGACTGCCCCGCCCCGCGCGTCGCCACGTCCTCGGCGATCGCATTGACCGCCTTCGGGTTGGTGACCATGCCCATGTGGTTGATGCCGTCGATCACCTTGACGTCCACCGACGGCTTCACCGCCTGCACCGCCTCGGCGTATTTGTCCGAGATCATCATTTCGTCCTCGGCGGCGCCGAAGATCGTCATCGCATGCGTCACGCCCGGCAGATCAAGACGATAGCCACGCGTGGCAAAGTTGCGCATCAGGCGGTCGGAATAGGTCGGCACCAATATGCGCTCGGAGTTCGTCGGCACCGCGAAGGCGAGCACCGGAAGCTGCGAGCAGCAGTCGATGCCGAGCTTGCGTAGCGCGGCGAGAGCGAAAAGGCGCGGCAGGTCGGGATTGGCCCAGCCGCCGGAATTCGGCTTGTTGGTCGGTGCGTCGTAGCCGAGATAGGGCGCCACCAGCACGGTGCGGACGAACAGGTCCTGCATGATCGGCGTCGCGGCGACCCGCAGCGAGAAGCCGGCGCCGGCGGAATGGCCGATCAGGGTCAGCGGCAGATCGGGCGCGCTTTTGCGGACATGAGCGACGAAGTCGACGAGATCGTCCTCGAGCTGGCCGACATAACCGATATCGCCGCGCGTGCCGGAGGCGCCGTGGCCGCGGATGTCGAGCGCCCAGGTCTCGACGCCGCGCGCGGCGAGCGCCGCCGTCAGCGCGTGGTTGACCGTGGCGGAGGACGCCGAGGAGCCATGGATGAAGATGGCGCCACGGTCCGTGGCCGTGCCCTTCGGCACATAGTGGCGGAAGCCGAGCCAGGTGCCGTCGCGGGCCTGGAAGCGCTCGAGTGGCGGCAGCGTGGACCAATCGATGCCCTTGGCGGAGTCCGAGACCGAGCGCATCTCGGCGGGCCGCTCGAGCGGTGTCGCGATCAGGGCCGTCAGCAGCAGCGCCACAGCGCCGACAGCGCACAGACCCCATTTCAGCAAGCCCAGAGCGCCTCGCAGCAACTGCATCGCCATGGGCCGACCCCGTTGAACTTACCAATGATAGAGTACTCTATATTACAGAGTACTCTTTCGTTCAATCCCCGGATTGGCGCCGCGCGGCGAAAATCCTTAACGTCGGGTCTGACCCCAAAATGCCGAATCGTTTGCCGATGCCGCCTGCGGAACCACTGCTCAACGCGCCCGAATTTACCGTCTCCGAGCTCTCGCTGTCCCTGAAGCGGACAGTCGAGGATGCCTTTGGCCATGTCCGGGTCCGCGGCGAGATCTCGGGCTTTCGCGGGCCCCACTCCTCCGGCCATTGCTATTTCGCGCTCAAGGACGAGAGCGCCAAGATCGAGGCGGTGATCTGGAAGGGCGTGCACGGCCGCATGCGCTTCAAGCCCCAGGAGGGGCTCGAGGTCATCGCCACCGGCAAGCTGACGACCTATCCGGGTTCGTCGAAATACCAGATCGTGATCGAGGCGCTGGAGCCGGCAGGCATCGGCGCGCTGATGGCGCTGATGGAGGAGCGCAAGAAGAAGCTCGCGGCCGAGGGCCTGTTCGACGAGGCGCGCAAGCAGCTGCTGCCCTGGCTGCCGGAGGTGATCGGCGTCGTGACCTCGCCGACCGGCGCCGTCATCCGCGACATCCTGCACCGGCTCGAGGACCGCTTTCCCCGCCGCGTGCTGGTGTGGCCGGTCAAGGTGCAGGGCGAAGGTTCGGCCGAGCAGGTCGCGGCCGCGATCCGCGGCTTCAACGCGCTGCCGGAGGGCGGCAAGATTCCGCGCCCCGACGTGCTGATCGTCGCGCGCGGCGGCGGCTCGCTGGAGGACCTCTGGTCGTTCAACGAGGAGATCGTGGTGCGGGCAGCCGCCGAGAGCATGATCCCGCTGATCTCGGCAGTGGGCCACGAGACCGACATCACGCTGATCGATTTCGTCGCCGACAAGCGCGCGCCGACGCCGACGGCGGCGGCCGAAATGGCCGTCCCCGTGCGCAGCGAATTGTTCGTCGAGGTCGCCGATCTCGGGCGCCGGACGCGCGCCTATTGGCAGCGCGCCCAGGAGAGCCGCCGCAGCGAGCTGCGTGCCGCCGCGCGTGCGTTGCCGGCGGCCGGCGATCTGCTCGCGATCCCGCGGCAGCGGCTGGATTCGGCCGGAGCCTCCCTGCCCCGCTGCCTCAAGGCCAACACGCATGCGCATTTCCGCAGGTTCACCGCCGCCAGTTCAAAACTGACGCTGCGCGTGCTGCACGGCCAGATCGCGCAGGCCGATCATCGCCTCACCGTGTGCGGCGAGCGGCTTGGCCTGTCCGCGCGATCGCTACTGCGACAGCGGCGCGACCGCTTTGCAGGGCTGGAGGTTCGCCTGCGCGCCTCAAAACTTTCGAATGCGCAGGCGCAGCGCAACGCGATTGCCCGCCAGCGCGAGCGCACCCATCGCCTCGCCGAGCGCGCCGGCCGCGCGCTCGTCACGCTGCTGCAGCGGTTAGAGGCGCGCGTCGAGAACAGCGGCAAGCTGCTGTCTGCCCTGTCCTATCGCAGCGTGCTCGCGCGCGGCTTTGCCCTGGTGCGCGATGAAGCCGGCCATCCGTTGCATGCCGCGGACGCGATCGGTCCCGGCGCACGTGTCGAGATCGAATTCGCCGATGGCCGCGTCGGCGCGACCACGGATGCGGATCGCCCTGCGCCAGCGGCAAAGCGCGCGCCGCCGCAACCGAAGCCGGCCGCGCAGGAGACAAAGCCGGCGCCGAAGCGCGTGGCCAAGCCGGTGGATCAGGGCAGCTTGTTCTGAGTGCGACGAGCGAGCGCTCCACCCTCGGTGTCATTCCCCGCGCAGGCGGGGAATCCAGTACGCCGCAGCTTCTCGATAAATCACTGGCGTCTCGGAGTACTGGATCGCCCGGTCAAGCCGGGCGATGACAGTGAGTGTGTGGGACGCGCGTGGCCACAAATTCGTCATTGCGAGGAGCTCTTGCGACGAAGCAATCCAGAGTCCCTCTGAGGAGAGATTCTGGATTGCTTCCGCCTTCGCCAAGGCTTCGGCGGACAAGTCGCTGCGCTCGCAATGACGTGCGGAAGCAGCGCGTGACCCACTCAGCTCCGTCATCCTGAGGTGCGAGGCTTGCGATGCAAGCGCATCGCAAGGTGAGCCTCGAAGGATTTACGGCCGGGATGCAGCCGGGCCGTCGCCCTTCGAGGCTCGCCGAAGAGGCGAGCACCTCAGGGTGACGGGACTGGCAAGGTAAGCCTCACCGGCAGGACAATCCCGCGTCGATCGTGGTCCAGAAGCCGCAATGTTCCGGCGCGAGCATGGGGGCGCCGGCGTGGGCTTCGTACAGGAAGATCGCGACGGTGAAGACGATCAGGGCGGAGGTGAAGAGCGTGATGCGGTTGCGCATGTGAGATGCGTTTAATCGACATCGTGGTCGAATGATGGCGCGGCCATGTGCTGAAACCGCGGCAAGGCGCGGCCCGTAGATTCACGGTCGGCCATTTTCCGTGCAGGGCGGTGGTCGATGCGGGGCTGTCCGCGTGATGTTGTTCCTCGGGGCGGCCCCGCCTTCGCTCTACCGAGCTACGGCGCGGCAGGCCCGCTCGTCCGCCTCACCGCGCCAGCCATTGCGCGACTTCCTTCTGCGACTCCGCGCGTGCCTCGGCATCCGTGCCGAGGTGGCCGTGCTCCGGTGCGGCCGCATCGCTGCTGCCGGCGAGCGTGTGCAGCGGCGTGTTGGCACGATCGAAATCGTGATAGGCGCCGGGATAGACCACGATGCGCGCGAGCGCGCTGCGGCCATGCGCGCCGTCCACCATCTGGCGGCAGGCCGGCGGCGACGACACGTCGTCATTGCCGCCGATCAGCACCAGGGTCGGCACCCGCGCGCTCCACCCTAAGCCCGCCGAGATCCGGCAATCCGGATAGAACGCGATCGCGGCACGGAAATCCGGTCCCGGATCGCGCGACGCGCCCTGCGGACGCACCGCCCAGAGCAGTGCGCTGGCACCGTTGGCCCAGCCGATCAGGTTGATGCGGTCGCGCGCCACCCAGGCCTGCTTCACCAGCCAGGCGCGCGAGGCCGCGATGTCGGCAACGCGCTCGCGCCGCGCCTTGACGTGACTCTCCTTGATCCGGCATTGCGGCCCGAGCTCGCGCGAGCCGTAGCTGTCCGGCAGCAGCACGGCATTGCCGGCCTTGAGCAGCCGCTCGGCCCAGTCGCGATAGCGCGGCAGCACGGGATCGGAATGGCCGCCGAGGCCGCCGCAGCCATGCAGCGCGATCACGGTCGGAAACGGGCCCTCGCCCTCGGGCTTGTAGAGCTGAGCATGGAGAACGCCGGACGACAGCGGGATGTCGACCTGCTGCGGCACCGGCGCAGCGTGCGCCGCCGGTATCAGGAGGATCAGGAACAGGGCGGTCAGTCGAAGGCGCATCGGACTCTGCCGTATCAGGTGCCGGCCGCGAACGCCGGGACAATCCTTCGCCTGGAGCACTATCACGCGGAAACGGCGCCAAAACATCACAAACCGGTGGGTTTAACGGGCGGACAAGCCACCCTATCTATGCTACATCCCGTCCAACACATCGTGCCCTCAGGGGCCTTCCACGGAGACTTTCGACCTTGCTGAACAAGTTCGGCTCTTCCGGCCATGGCGAAGCGCAGGTGCAATATCTCGACGGCGATTTCCGCGTGATCTCGCCGGGGACCTTCGTGCGCTGCGCCATCACCGACACGCGAATCCCGCTCGACGAATTGAAGTACTGGAGCGTGGATCTGCAGGAAGCCTACGCCACGCCCGCCGCGGTGCTGCAGCGGCACTTTCCGGGCGCGCTGAAGCAGTCGTGATCCTTCGGCTCTCGTAACTCTCGTAGGGTGGGCAAAGGCGCAAAGCGCCGTGCCCACCATCTTTCCAGGACCGCGACGAGCAACGTGGGCACGCTTCCGCCTTCGCTCTCCGAGCTTCGGCGGACAAGTCGCTTTGCCCACCCCACGGCATCGCGTTTGTTCATTGCTCCGTGGCATCTCCGCCTACGCACGTCTTGATAAAGCTCTTCCTGGGCTCCCCGACGACCTTCTGATCGATCGCCTGCTTCAGGCAATCGACCCGCGCCTGTGCCATGCACAGCTGCAGCTGGTCGCGCTTGTCCTGGCCATTCAGGCTTGCCGTCGTAGCGAGACAGGTGACGCGCTTGGTCGCGGGAACCGGCACGGTGGTGGGAGCGGCAGACGGCGCCGCCGTCTGCGCAAATACGGGCGCAACAATCAGACACACAAGGCTGGCGACGATGGCGGCGGACGGCAGTTTCATCGAATTCTCCTGATCGTCTGGAACGGATAGAAGTTTTGCGATGAATGCCGGCTGAATGGCAGGTGCTGTAGGGTGGGTTAGCTCGCGGCTGCGCGAAGCGCAGTTCGCTGGCGTAACCCACCGTGCATCAGCGAATGCGGGGCGAAGTTGGTGGGTTACGCCCGGCAACCGCGCTTCGCGCGGTCGCAAGGCTAACCCACCCTACGGGACCTGCTGAACTGCACGCCCCACCGCGAAATGATCCTCGTCGTGCCGATCCGCGTTGCATCGAATCGTGCTTGCACTCCGAGGTAAGCCATTTCGCTCTGTGGTTGGATTTTTCGTCGCGGTCCGGCGCCCTTAAGTTGTTTGACGAAGTCTTGCTGAAACAGAGTGCTGCTAAACTGCATGTTAGGTAATTGGCCCTGTTCTTTTTATCGCACAGACAATCAAGTCAACCAAACGGCCGTTGAGCTTTGGAATTGGCGCAGTCTGTGAACGGGCTCATATCGACGAGCCATCTGACGGGCTACGATCACCTCGAAAATCCGCGGTGGAATATCTGTAAATTCAAAGTCAATCGATGGGGGTGATCATGCCCATCATACTGGACTTGCTCTATCGCGAATATTGCCGCGCCCGCCTCGCCGAAATGCGCAAACAGCTTCTGATCGCAGCTGAACGCTTTGAAGCACTCGAAGCGGACTATCTTCTTTCGGATCAGAGTGACGACGAGAGGTCGGCGGCAGACCGCAAGACCGGCCGCGGCGCGCCGAGTTGAAGCGGCCAAGACCGGCAATCTCTCCCGTGCGGCAGTGACCAAGCGATCGGTAACAATTCGGGAGGCAGCGATGAACGCGCCCGAATGCTATACTGTCATGGTGACCTGCGTCTCGCGCCTGACCACTATCGGATTGATGGTCGTTGGGGCGTGGTGAGCATGACTGACTGCTGAACCGCGATCACGGACCGTTGCCGGCTTCGCAGGCAAGCACGTTCCGTCGGACCATGGCGCGGCCGATCGTCACGGCACCCACAGGGCAGCGCCGTAGGGCGGGCAAAACCGGCAGACATACGAGGCTGGCGGCAACGATTGCGGACCGCAGTTTCATCGAATTCTCCTGGTCGGAGACATATCGATAGGGACGCGGCCATGAAGATCGGCTGACTGTCAGCCGATATCTAAAATTGTCTCGTTCCCGTTGGGCCAAGTTTAAGTCGCCTGTATCACCCTGACTTGGGAAAAAGTGGCAAGAAGGGCAGGAACGCATGGACCGCCGGGGACTTTGCAACCGTTCGTTCGATGCACCGTTTCGTGCGGAGGGTCATGCCCGGCGGCGCGAGCGATCGGTTAGCCTGCTCCAACGTTTCGCCCGAGATCAGTCGGGCAGCTATGTGATCGTTTCGGCGCTGCTGATGCCGGTCCTGGTCGGCACCGCGGGCCTCGGCACCGAAGTCGGATGGTGGTACTACAAGCACAAGAATATGCAGAGCGCGGCTGACTCTGGCGCGGTGAGTGCCGCGACGGCGGCGAGTGCCGGGACCGACTTCTTGTCCGAAGCCAGAGCGGTTACGGCAAACTACGGTTACGCCAACGGGGCGAGCAACGTCACGGTCACGGTGAACCAGCCACCGAAAACGGGCAATCATGCCTCGAATTCGCAGGCAATCGAAGTCATCGTGAGTCAACCGCAACAGCGGTTGCTGTCAGCCTTGTTCGGATCGGATCCTGTACAGATAACCGCCCGCTCTGTCGCCCTGCCCAATTCCGGGACAGGCTGCGTACTTGCGCTCAACTCAAGCGCAAGTCCCGCTGTCAACGTCAGCGGCGGCAACCAGCTCAACCTGATCAAGTGCAACCTCTACAGCAACTCGGGTGCGAGCCCCTCGCTCAACGTCGCCGGCAGCGCCTCGGTTGCAGCAAACCAGGTCGGAGTGGTTGGCGACGTCTCAGGCGCGAGCAGCATCACGGCGACCAACGGCGTCAGGACGCACATCATGCCCGTCGCCGACCCGTATGCCAACGTCTCTCCCCCCGCGAGGCCGAGTTGCACCAACGCCAAGATCACGGTCAACGCCAATGGAAAAACAAACACGCTCGACCCCGGCTGCTACATGGGCAGCATTACGGTCAATGCCGGCGCAGTCCTGAACCTCAGTCCAGGCGTCTATTATCTGGACGGAGCAAACTTGAGCGTCGCTGGAAATGCCACCATCACAGGCAGCGGCGTGACCCTGGTGTTTACGGGCTCGGGAAGCGACTGGGGCACCGCTTCAATCGGCAGCAACGCGACCGTCAACCTGACGGCGCCGACCAGTGGCCCCACGAAAGGCATCGTCATGTACGGCGACCGCAATATGCCGGCCGGAACCGCCTTCAATCTCACCGGCGGCAGTACACAGAACTTCGGCGGTGCCATCTACCTGCCAAAGGCGAACCTCAGCTTCAGTGGCGGCAACGGCACGAGCACATCCTGCACCAAGATCATCGCGGATACGCTGACATTCAGCGGCACGTCGAATCTCCAGGTCGATTGTACCGCGCTCGGCACCGCGACGATAGGTTCGCAAACCGCGCAGCTCATCGAATGAGGTTTGGACCCATGCAAAGCCAGAATTTCTCATCGAAGCGCCACCTTCGACTGCTCAATTCGCTGACGGGGCACGTCCGCGCCGCTGTCCGCGACAAGAGTGGCGTCGCGGCCGCCGAATTCGGCATCTTGATTCCGGTGTTGTCTCTGATGGCCGTTTCGGTGACAGACATCGGGCTTGCGCTCTATCGCAAGATGCAGGTCGAAAATGCCGCACAAGCGGGCGCGCAATACGCAATTGCGCGCGGCTTCAACGAGAGTGGCATTTCCGCTGCCGTAGCAAGCGCCACCAACGCCACAAACATCACTGCTTCACCTGCGCCGGTCCAATTCTGCGGATGTCCAACGAGCGCGGGGGTGAGCGCCGTCACTTGCGGGACCGCGTGCCCCGGCGGCGCGCAGGCTGGAACATACACGACGGTCTCGGCGCGAGCGACGTACTCTACGCTGATCGACTACCAGATCGTAGCAGCCTCATACACTTATAGCGTGCAGTCCACTGCGAGGCTGCAGTGAAACTCACCGCGTTATGGCGAGACAAGAGGGGCGCATCGGCGCTGGAATTTGCGCTGACCGCTCCGGTGTTCTTCCTGTTCATATTTGGCATCATCGAATTCGGACTGCTGTTCTGGACTCAGCTGGGGATCCAGCACGGGAGCGAGATGGCGGCGCGTTGCGCAACCGTCAACAGCACGCTCTGCCCAAGCAGCAGCGCCATCACGAGCTACGCTGCCCAGCAGGCGTACGGCCTCACGCTCCCTGCGGAGACGTTCACCTTTTCCACGTCAGCATGCGGCAACCAGGTGAGCGCGAGTTATGCATTCAACTTTCCGGAGATTCTCAATCTCTCCCCGGTGACGCTGACCGCCCGGGCATGCTTTCCGAGTTGAAACCGGCCGCTTTGCCGCCCCTGCGGAATCATCGCGCACTGAATCTTCGCTCGCGCGCCTTGTAGAGGTGATCGCCGATCAGTTGCCGCAGCTTGGCCGGGTCGTCGAATTCGAGCTGGACGGCGAACGGCACGATGCCGGCGGGCACGCCTTCGCTGCCATGCAGGCGGGCAAGATCCTTTTCCGTCGTCACCAGCGTGAGCTGCTCGCGCTGCGCTTCTGCCCCGAGCGCGGCGATCTCCTCGCGCGAGAACATGTGATGATCATCGAAGCGGCGCGTGCGCGCGACATCGATGCCGCTGGCGCGCAAGGTGCGGAAGAAGCGCGCGGGATCGCCGATGCCGGCGAAGGCGAAGACCCGCTTGCCAAGGAGCTGCGCGAGCGAAGCCGCATCCGGCTTCAAGCGCGCGCGCAGCTCGGGCTTGTTGCGCTTGGCGAGCTCGGCGGCGACATCGTTCGCGGCGCGGCCGTCGCCAATCAGGACCAGCGCGTCGGTGCGCGCGAGCTGCGCCTGCAGCGGCGCGCGCAGGGGGCCGGCGGGAAACACCTGACCATTGCCAAGGCCGCGCTCGCTGTCGATCACAATCAGCGAGGCATCCTTCAGCAGGCGCGGGTTCTGGAAGCCGTCGTCCATCAGGATCACGGTGGCGCCTCGCGACTTCGCCAGCGCCACGCCGTCGAGGCGGTCGCGCGCGACGGCAACAGGCACGTCGCGCGCCATCATCAAGGGCTCGTCGCCGACGTCGGCGGCGGTGTAGCGCTCGCGATCGACCATGACAGGGCCCTTCAGGCGCCCGCCATAGCCGCGACTGAGCACCACCGGCGTCTCGCCGAGCTCGCGGAGGAGCTTGACCAGCGCCAGAACGGTCGGCGTCTTGCCGGCGCCGCCGACATGGTAGTTGCCGACGCAGACCACGGGGATGCTGGCGTCGAAGCCCTGGCGCAGCATGCGCCGTTCGGTGATCGCGCCGTAGAGCGCACCGAGCGGCCATAGCGCGTACGATTGAAGGGAACGTGGCCGGTACCAGAAGGCCGGCTCACGCATTGGCGGCTCCCATCTCGATCCGCAATTGCAGCAGATAGGGCTCGAGCGCGGTCATGGTGCGGTTGAGCGCGCCGCCGAGTTGCTCGACGACGCCGGCACCTGCCTGCTGCATCTTGTCGCGCAACGTGGGATCGGCCAGCAGCTGGCCGAGCTGCTTGACCAGCGCTTCCGGCGTGTCGGCCTGGCGCGCGCCACCGCTCGCATCGAGCGCTTCGTAGACCTCGGTGAAGTTGAAGACGTGCGGACCGTGGACGATGGCGGCCCCGAGCTTGATCGCCTCGATCGGGTTTTGCCCGCCGTGGTGGATCAGCGATCCACCCATGAACACGATGGGCGAGAGGCGATAGAACAGGCCGAGCTCGCCCATGGTGTCGGCGACGTAGACGTCGGTCGCGGCCGTCGGCAGCTCCTCGCGCGAGCGCAAGGCGGGCTTGAGGCCCGACGCCGTGACGAGGCCCGCGATCGAGGAGCCGCGATCGGGATGCCGCGGCACGATCACGGTCAAAAGCTGCGGGAAGAAACCGACGAGGCTGCGATGCGCGGCGACCAGCATCTCGTCCTCGCCCGGATGGGTCGAGGCGGCGACGATGATCGGGCGCCCGCGCGTCATCGCCATCAGCCGTTCGAGCTTGGCGGGATCGGCCGGCGGTGCCGGCACGTCGAGCTTGAGATTGCCCGTGGTGACGACGTCGCGGCTGCCGAGCGTGGAGAAGCGCTCCGCATCGGTCCTGGACTGCGCCAGACAGATGTCGAACCGCGACAGCAGCGCCGAGATGGTGCCGTGCATGCGCCGCCAGCGCGGGAAGGAGCGCGGCGACATCCGCCCGTTGATCAGCACCATCGGCACGCGGCGCGCGGCGGCCGCCAGGATCAGGTTGGGCCACAAATCGGATTCGATGAACAGCGCCAGCGACGGCTTCCAGTGGTCGAGGAAGCGCGCGACATAGCGCGGCGAATCATACGGCACGTATTGATGGATGACGTCGGGCGGAAACCGTTTTGCGACGACGGCTGCCGAGGTGACGGTGCCCGAGGTGAGCAGGATGCGCAGGTTGAGGTCGCGCAGGCGCTCGATCAGCGCCGCAGCAGCCAGCACTTCGCCGACGCTGGCGCCGTGGATCCAGACCAGCGGGCCGTGCGGCCGCACATCGCGGGACAGGCCGCGCCGTTCGCCGACCCGCGCGGGGTCTTCCTTGCCCTGCTTCAGCCGCCGCTTGATCAGCGCAGGCGCGAGCGGCACCAGGCCGCTAGCCAGGCGCCGGTACATCCGCAGCGTGATCGGCAGCGCGATGGGCAGCGATTTAGGCATCTTCCGGTCCCGGGCGGCCGAGCTGCGCATAGGCGCGCCGGGTCGCCTCGTTCAGCGTCTCCTCCAGCTCCCGCCGCAGCGCTTCCATCGTCGCGGCGTCGGCGTCCGGCGGAACGTGGATTTCCTTGATGCCGACCAATGCGCCCCGCCCGAATGGCAAATTGATGGTGGTGCGGTCCCAGTTCTTGAGCCGGATGAAGCGGCTGGTCGCCATCGCGAAAGGCATGATCGGCCGTCCCGACTCCCGTGCCAGCATGATGATGCCGAGCCCGGCCACGCGGGAACGCTTGGGGACATCGGCGGTCAGCGCGACATTACAACCGTCCTGGAGCGTCCGCACCATTTCCTTGAAGGCGCCGACCCCGCCCTTGCGGTGAAAGGCCCCGCCATGATCGCCGGAACCCCTGATCGTGCCGATGCCGAGCCGCTCGGCGGCGATGGCATTGAACTCGCCGTCGCGATGCCGGGAGATCAGGACCCTGGCCTTGTACCAGTCCTTGTTCTTGATGAACGGGGTGAGGAAGTGCTGGCCGTGCCAGAAGGCGAAGATGGCCGGGATCTGCGGCTCGACACGTTCATAGACGTCCGGCGGATCGAACGTGAATGTGTTGGTCCGCCAGACAAAGCGCAGATATTCGGCCGCCAGGACCCCGACGGCACGCTGAACGAAGCTGCTTCGCAGCGTATTGCGAAGCAGTTTTTTCAACGCGCCGGTTCTTGATTCGGGTCGAGCAGCCGGTGGAGATGGACGATGAAATAGCGCATCTGCGCATTGTCGACCGTGCTCTGCGCCTTGGCCCGCCAGGCGGCGTACGCCGTCGCGTAGTTCGGATAGAGGCCGACGATCTCGACGTCGTCCAGGTTCTTGAAGATGTTGCGCTCGAGATCGACGAGCTCTCCACCGATGACGAGGTGAAGCAGTTGTTGCGGGGCACTATCTGGCATGGGTTCTCTTTCTAACGGGCTGCCCGGCAAAGCAGTGGTCGACAGGCACGCGGAAGCGCTTCAGGCTAAAGGACGGTTGCGAAAATGCGCGACAATGCTCGCATGACGATCGCGTCCCGCTGCCACCAGCACCCCGTGGGCCACTTCCCGGCGGTTATAGAGGATGAGATCTCCGGAGAGGTCGCTCATCCTACCATCCGCTTCCTGCACGATCAAATCGGCCGCCGCAAGGTCCCAATCATGGCTGTTGCCGCCCGCAAAAGCCGCATCCAGCGCGCCATGGGCGACCCGGCAGAGCCGGAGCGCGAGCGAGCCGATTCGCCGGTGCAGCTTGATCTCGCCGGGCGAGGGCTTCAGGCGCTCGACCAGGGGTTTTGGCCCGGCGACACGCGAGAAGTCGAGCTCGGATCCGAAGGTCGCCCGCACGGCCGTGCCGTTGAGCGTCGTGCCTTGCCCTCTGGCCGCAAAGAAGAACTCGTCGCTGCTCGGCGCGAAGACCGCAGCGAGAACGGGCGTTGCGTCCTCGACCAGCGCAACGCTGACGCACCATTCGTCATGGCCGCCCAGATAGTTGCGCGTGCCGTCGATGGGATCGACCACCCATGTGCGCCGGCGCGACAACCGCGTGGCGTCGTCGGCGCTCTCCTCGGAGAGCCAGCCGTAGTCCGGCGTGGCGGCGCGCAGGCGCGCTTCGAGCAGATCGTTGACGGCGATGTCGGCTTCCGACACCGGCGAGGACGCGCCCTTGATCCACTTCTTCAGCTCGGTGCGGAACATCGACTGCGCGAGCGCACCCGCCTCCCGCACCGTGTCTTTCAGCAACGCCGCGTCGCGGGTCAGGATGGTTTCGTCGAGGACAGCCGACATCACGTTCAATCGAGCCACATGCGGTGAACACCTCTCCCCATCGGGGAGAGGTCGATTTGCGCAGCAAATCGGGTGAGGAGGCGTGGGTCCCACGAGAGAGCGGTCCCCTCACCCGCGCCTCCGGCGCGACCTCTCCCTACGGGAGAGGTGAGCCAAGCAACAACAGCTCGATCAGCGTCCGCCAAGCGTCAACCCCTCGATGCGCACCGTCGGCGCATTGATGCCATAGCGGAATTCGAGATTGTTCGCCGGCTGCATCGACTTGAAGATCTCGAACAGATGGCCGGCGATCGTCACCTCGCTGACGGGATAGGTGATCTCGCCGTTCTCGATCCAGAAGCCGGAGGCGCCGCGGCTGTAATCGCCGGTGACGCCATTCACGCCGGAGCCGATCAGGTCGGTGACGTAGAAGCCTTGGCTGATGTCGGCGATCAATTCGGCCGGCGTCGGTGTGCCGGCTTCGAGATGCAGATTGTACGGCCCCGGCGAAGGCGAGGACGAGACGCCGCGATGGGCGTGGCCGGTGGTGGCTAGCCCAAGCTCGCGCGCGGTGGCGCAGTCGAGCAGCCAGGTCGTCAGCACACCCTCGTCGACCAGCGCGATTGTCTTCACCGCGACGCCTTCGGCATCGAAGCTCTGCGAGCGCAGGCCGCGCTTGCGCAAGGGATCATCGATGATGCGGATGTTCTTGGCAAACAGCTGCTGGCCGAGCTTGTCCTTCAAGAAGCTGGTCTTGCGCGCGATCGAGGCGCCGTTGATGGCGCCGACGAGATGGCCGACCAGCGAGCCCGCGACGCGCGGGTCGAACACGACGGGCACCTTGCAGGTCTCGACCTTGCGCGGATTGTAGCGCGCCACGGTGCGCTCGCCGGCGGAACGGCCGACGGTTTCCGGCGACAGCAGATCGGCGCTGTGCGGCGCGGAGGTGAAATCGTAGTCGCGCTCCATGCCGGTGCCCTCGCCTGAAATGGCGGTGGCCGAGATGCCCTGGCTGGAACGCAGGTAAGAGCCGTGGAAGCCGGTCGAGGTGACGAGCACCATGCCGCCCATGCCGGCGGAGGCCGAGGCGCCGCCGGACTTGGTCACGCCCTTAACGGCGAGCGCGGCAGCCTCGGCCGCGAGCGCGCGGCGCTCGAGCTCGCTGGTTGCGGGAACATTGGGATCGAGCAGATCGAGATCGGGGAAGTCGCGCGCGAGCAGCGCGGGATCGGCGAGGCCGACATATTTGTCGACGGGCGCAACCTTCGCCATCGCCACCGCGCGTTCGGCAAGCTTGGTCACGGCATCGCCGCTGACGTCGTTGGTCGAGACCACCGCCTGGCGCTGACCGACCAGCACGCGCAGGCCGACATCGTCGCCCTCGGACCGCTCGGATTCCTCGACGCGGCCGTCGCGTACCTCGACCCCTTGCGAGACACCGCGCACTGCGACCGCATCGGCCGCATCGGCGCCTGCGCGTTTGGCCGCCTCCACCAGCCGCTGGGCGAGATCGGACAGCGCGGACTGGTCGAACAGGTCGCGATTGGCCTTGGAAGAATCCTGGGGCGAAAGCGTCGAGCTTGGTGAAGGGTTCACAAACGAAATCCTGTTGGGGCGGGGGTCGGGCCCGGGACGGCCGAACCCACCAGATGTGCCCAAATGGTGCGGACTTCAAGCATTTTCAGCCCGCAAAAAGCTCAGATTCGCTTCCCCAACGCAACGTCTCGTCAATCATGCGCGCCAAGGTCTTGTCAATCATGAGCCGTGGTGACGCTGGGTTAACCAGCCTTTTTAAGCGGTTTCGGAAAGGGCCGCGCTAAGGTCCTCGCATCGACCGGGAACATAATCCCGGCGGGGAGAACGAAAGCCGTGAGGCGTCAAACATCAGCATGCGGGGTCGCTCCCGCCGGGTCGGGCCGCAGCTTGCGGCTCGACCCCCTTTCCCTTCCGGTCCGCTTCGACGCGCATGATCCGCGCGCCGACGGATACACCAGACAGATCGAGCTTCATCGCGAGCGCGTCGTGCTGCGCCGTGCCGTCCGCGGCATGCAGATGGCAATCAACGTCCGCGTCAGCGATTTCACCGGCGTCGCGCTGCGCGGCAATGACGAGGCGCTCGTCCTCGTCCATCGCGACCCCTCGCTCTCCGTTCCGCTGCTGGTCGGCGCCGAAGCCGATGAGCTCACCGAAGCCTGGGCGATCTGGAGCGAGATTTTTGCGCTTCCGCAGCTCGACGAAGGCGCGCGCAAGCCTGCAGCCCGCCGTCGCCGCGCCAACGCGATCCGCGCCCGCCGCCCGAAATTCCTGATGCGCCGGCGTGTTGCCATGACGCGCGAGCTGCCGGTGCATCGCGATGAACGCGAGATCATCGCGAGGAATTGAGCGGGCTGGGATTGCCGGGCCCGTCGGCCTTCTTCGTTTCAACCGGGGGTGATACGCTGGTCGCAAAGCTCGCGACCGGAGGCGCCTGCTGTGGAGATATTTCGCCGGTATTTTAGTATTCCAACATTTATTGCCGCTCTGATCCTGATGACAACCGAGCAATGGGCCAGAGACGTCGCCCTGGCGGCAGACGCCGCCGAAGAAACACGCGAGATAAGCCGCGCCGTTTCCGAGCTGATAAAGCAGCGCAACTGGTCCGGAGCCGAGACGCTTGCGAAAATGGGTCTTGCGCGCTGCGGTGAGGTTGACGCCAAACAATCTTGTCTTGCGGCATTCCATGATCCCCTTGGCGACATTGACTACGCTCAGGCGAGATATTCTGAGGCGCTTTCGCACTACCAGACAAGCCTGGAGGCACGCAGGGAGATTCCGGGAATTGCCCCCTTGGGCTTGCTCAGATCGCAATTGCGCATCGGGAGGACCCATCTCGCGCTACGTCATTTCGATCTGGCAGAACCACTTCTGACCGAGACGAGCATCGGATTGAGTCGCGTCGCGCCAGCCGATCCAGACGCTGGCACTGCATTTCGTGCGCTTGAGGACTTGTACTACGCTCTCGGCAAACCCGTGGAAGAAGTAGCTGCGGCGCGTCAGGATCTCGATTTCCAGACCAAGCACGGCAATGATCCAGGGCTGCTGCAGCGCTCAAGACGTCGCCTCAACGCGGCTCTCGTCAGGCAAGCCAGACAATCATCGGGCAATAACCGCAACGATGAGGCCGAACGCATCTTCCTGGAAGCCCTTCACCTGGTCGATCCGCCACAGCCGGGTTTAGAAGGCAACTTCATCAACAACTTGGAAGAATTGGGCCTGCTTTACCAGAAGCTGCGTCGATATGCGGACGCAGAACCGCTTCTCCTTCGCGCACTCGATCATGCTCAGAAGTTTTACGCGCCTTCCGATCCCAGCCTTGCGATCGCATTGCTCAACCTATCGGGGGTGGAAGAGGATTTGGGCAAGCACGAGGAGTGCATTCGCCATGCGACACAGTCCATACAGAAGTTCGACGAAGCCAAGACTGAAAATCTGCCGCTGGGACTTGCGCTGGATACCCTTGGTTCTGCTTATCGCGAGCTAGGCCGCACCAGCGAGGCGGAACGTGCACACATCCGTGCGATCGGCATCCTCGATCGCGTTCTCGCCGAAGACGCCCCACAGCGGATCAAGGTGAGAATGTCACTTGGGTCGACGCTGATAGACCAGGAGAGGTTTGAGGATGCGGAACAAGTTTTCCGATTGGCTCTCCAGATGGAAGCGAAGCTGGCCAAGCCGTCGACAGTTACGCGATCGATCATCCTCGGAAGCCTCGGTCTGATCTATCGCGAGCGGGCCCGCTATGACGAAGCCGTCGCCGCGCTCCTCAAGGCGATCGAGACCGATGAGGCCGGTGGCGTCGGCCGGTCTCAAGATGCCGCACGGCATTACACCGAGCTCGCCGGAGTTTACCGTCGCCAGAGCCGATATGATGAAGCAGAAGCCGCTCTTCTGAAATCGCTCACGATCGAGCAGCCGGAGCTTGGCCGGGCGACCGCACTGAACTCGCTGGGACTGATCCATATGCATACGGCTCAGTACGACAAGGCAGAGAGCGAGCTCAATCAGGCGCTTGCCATCCGCGCGAAGATGCTGTCCGAAAACAGCCGCTGGACCGCCGAAACTCTGGGCAATCTGGCTGCGCTCGACGACAAGAGGGGGCTTACCTCCGAGGCCGAGGCAAAATTCCGGCGCGTGCTCGCAGTCGTCAACAGCTCTCCCCTGTCACAGTCAACCACCGGCTCCCTCTACAATCTACTGCTCTCGGAAAATTTGCTGATCCAGGGAAAGCTCGACGAGGCCGAAGCCTTCAGTCGCGTGAGCCTCGACCTTTACAAGGCCAAGCTTGGGCCTGAGCATCCGCGCTATGCCGGTGCGCTCAAAGTGCTCGGCTCGATCGAGATGGCGCGCCGACGGAACGGCCAGGCCGAGGACCACTACCGGCAAGCGCTCGCGATTGACGAAAAAACCCTTGGCCCCCAAAGCGAAGCCGTGGCGGCGGATCTGACCAGCCTGGCTGAGCTGTTGAGGCGCGTCGGCAAGAGATCGGAAGCAAGAACCAATGTTGAACGAGCGCTTGCGATCTACGCCGATAGATTTGGCAACGAAAGCCCCATGATCACGGGAGCGCTGCTGACCTCGGCCAACCTGTCCTGGGAGGAGGCACGCTACGATGCCGCACGCGCGCTGGCGAGTCGGGTGCGAGGCATTGGCGAGCGCAACGTTGGCCCCGATCGCCCCTCCCTGAGCTCGACATTCGTCTTTCTGGCTCGCATCGATCTTGCACAAGACAAACTGGACGACGCGCGTCTCAACCTCGACCGTGCAACCCGCATTATCGACAATTTGCTGCCCGCCGATCATGCACTCAGAATCGAATTGCTGCTCGCGAAGGCCGAAGTCGAACTGACATCAGAGCAAATGGCGGACGCCGAAAACCACGTTCGCGATGCGCTCGCGATGGCGAAGCGTCTCTACCAGCCTGACGTCCCGAACAGGCGAAACGCAGTCGATCGGCTGAGCGGCTTGCTCTTTGTGCAGGGCAAGTTCGATGAAGCAGTTCAGATCCAGCGTGCCGAGCTCGCCCTGACCGAAACCCAGCTTGGATCGAACCATCCCGCCACTGCCGTCGCGCTACGTTCGCTCGCGGCGACGACCGGCAGCTCCGGCGACCAATCGGGTGCAATTGCATTACTCCGTCGCGCGCTCGTAATCGACGAACAATCCTTTGGGCCGCAGAGCGACCAGGCCGCGACCGACCATGTTGCGCTCGGCTCGCTGCTGCGCAGGATGGGACGCCTCGACGAAGCCCGAAGCGAGATCAATGCCGCGCGCAAGGCATGGGAAGCGCTGGGCCATGTCTTGACGACGATCGTCGCGCTTGATCAGTTGGCATTGATCGCGCTCACTCAAGCCTCGCCAACCGAAGCCATCGTGTTTTCCGAGCGCATCCGCAAGATCCTCGAAGACAATTATGGCCGCGACAGTCCGGCACTCCTAACCAATCTCGCTCAACTCGGACGCCTTCGCTTGCGCAACGGCGAGACGCAGGCGGCAGCCCAGATTCTGAACCGGGCGACCGACCTGATGGGTCCCGATCCCTCTGAAAGGAAGCAAGGCTATCTGAATTTTCTGCAATTGCGGGCAGAGCTTAGTGCGACCCGCAAGGACTTCGAGGCTGCCGCAACCGATCTTGTTCGCGCGGTGGAGATCTCAGCCAAGTACGGCGGACGCCGTAGTCACGCAGTCGGCGAGACTTCGTTTAACCTCGCACTTGTTTATCTCAGGGCAAATCGTTTCCGGGAGTCCATCGCTCGCTTTTCGGATGCGCTGGAGATTTTCAAACGAGAGAATGGAGACCATTCTCCGAGCGTCGGCTATTCACTGCTGGGGGCCGCGCAAGCCTACGAGAAGCTTGGCGACAAGTCCTCGGCAAAGGCACTCCTGGCCGCAGCAGCCGAGATTCTCGGCCAGACGACCCTTGTCAGGCCGCCCCAGCTCAGGTGGCTGTGAGTTCGTCGCCCTACGGCAATCGATCGACGTTTAGCTCGCCCGCATCACCGCATCGGCCAGCAATCCCGCAAACAGCAGCAGGCCCGCATGCTTGTTCGACTTGAACAGGCGCAGGCACAGCGCGCCATCCGCGATGTTCAGCCGCACGATCTGCGAGGCGAGATGCGCGGCGAAGGCCGCAAGGCCCAGCCAGGCCGGCCAGCGCACGTCGCCTGAGGCCAGCGCGACGCCGATCAGCACCACCGCAAGCCCATAGAACAGGATCAGCGCCTGGTGCGTGTGCGCGCCGAACAGGCGCGCGGTGGACTTTATGCCGATCAGCGCGTCGTCCTCGGTATCCTGATGCGCATAGATGGTGTCGTAGCCGATCACCCACGAAATCGCGCCGGCATAGAGCACCAGTGCGGTCACGTCGATGCGGCCGAAGGTGACGGCAAAGCCCATCAGCGCGCCCCAGGAGAAGGCGAGCCCGAGCACGATCTGCGGCCACCAGGTAATGCGCTTCATGAAAGGGTAGATCGCGACGATCAAGAGCGAGGCGATGCCGGTCAGGACCGCGAAGCGGTTGAACTGCAGCAGCACCACGAGACCGATCACGGCCTGCGCGACCATGAAGGCCAGCGCCTGTTTCGTGCTCACCTGTCCCGACGGCAGCGGCCGCGAGCGGGTGCGCTCCACCTTGGCATCGAGGTCGCGGTCGGTGATGTCGTTCCAGGTGCAGCCCGCCCCGCGCATCACGAAGGCGCCGATGAAGAACAGGACGATGGTGAGCGGCAGGCGGCTGACGTCATGCGCGATGCCGGCGGCAAGCGCCGCCGACCACCAGCATGGCATCAGGAGAAGCCAGGAGCCGATCGGACGATCGAAGCGGGACAATCGCAAATACGGCCGCGCCCATGGCGGCGCGAGCGTATCGACCCAGTTGCCGGTGGAGTCGGCAACGCGGGCGCTGGTGTCGCTCATCGGGTCAGGACGTTGCCGTTGAGCGTATCGAACGTGCTGCCGCCCTTCTTGCCGGCATTGGCCTCGGGCGCCGAGCCCGAACCCAGCACATCGCTCAACGATGGACCGGCCGGACCGCGCGGCTGGTTCTGCATCTGCTGCGCGACGTTGCAGACCTTCGTCTGCATGGCCTCGGTGTTCTTGTGGCCGTCCTTCATCTGCGCGCCGACGTTCGGCGGGATTCCGCACTTCGAGGCATTGGCCTCGATGTACTTGATCATCTTCGACTCGGCCTGGCTGAAATTGCGGATCAGCTTGCAGGCCTCGTCCGGCGGCGCGTGACGGTCGCTCGCGGCCTTGATCGCCTTGCCGCGCTTCTCGGCCTCTTCGCGCAGGGGCATGAACGCCTTCATGCAGTCCTCACCCGGGGCCTGCGTCGGCGGGGCCGCACTGAAAGCGCCGGCGCCGCCGACCGGCGCGGCGCCGTTCACCGGAAACGACGATTGCGGCGCCGTGCCGACGGAGGCAGTCGGCGCCGAGCCGTTCACGGGCGGAAATGCCGAGCTGCTCGCGGCCTGGTTTGGCAGCGGCGCCGGGAAGGCGCTCTGCGCATAAGCGCCCGCGGCACCCATGGTGACCATGGCGACGGTGATCGGAACCATCAGATGACGGATCATCAAGGCAGTCTCTCCGGCAGGAGCTTACGGGGCTCGGCGTCTTCCCAATTGAAGCGCAACCAGCGTGTTCGCGTTCTTACGATTCCCACCGGCGCTTAACAACCCGCCGAATAGGGCAAGAGCGCGGCGCTGGGACGCACCGATTCGATGATATTTACCCCCAAAACTACTGGTTTCGGTTAAGAACGGCCCCAAATCGGACCTTTGAACCATGCCATCCCACGATTTTCGCGCTCCCCGCCTGTTTGTCGACACCCCCCTCGCCCAGGACGCCAGGGTCCCGCTCGACCGCGACCAGAGCAATTATCTCGGCAATGTGCTGCGGCTGGCGGCCGGGGCCGAGGTCCTGGCCTTCAACGGCCGCGACGGCGAATGGCAGGCCGCGATCGAAGGCCGCAAGCGGCCGGACGGCCTCGTCATCCTCCAGCAGACCCGGCCCCAGGACGCTCTGGCCGACCTCACTTACGTCTTCGCCCCGCTCAAGCATGCCCGGCTCGACTACATGGTCCAGAAGGCCATCGAGATGGGCGCCGCCGGCCTGCAACCGGTCCTGACCCGCTTCACCCAGGCCTCCCGGGTCAACACCGAGCGGATGCGCGCCAATGTGGTCGAGGCGGCCGAACAATGCGGCATTCTCAGCATCGCCACCGTTGGCGAGCCGGTGCCGCTGGAGCGGTACCTCGGCCAGCGCGCCGCGGGCCGGCTGCTGATCTTCTGCGACGAGGCGGCGGAGGTCCAAAGCCCCATCCAGGGCCTGCAAGGCGCGCGCGAGGCCGGACAAGGCATCGACGTGCTGATCGGCCCCGAAGGCGGTTTTGCCGATGAGGAGCGGGCGCTGCTGCTGCGGCAGCCGAGCATCCTGCGGCTGGCGCTCGGCCCCCGCATCATGCGGGCTGACACCGCCGCCGTCGCCGCGCTGGCGCTGGTGCAGGCGGTGCTGGGCGACTGGGGCGGCAAAACCGCCTGATCCCGTGCATTGCCCGCCCGTTAAGCGATTGATCCTTTGGAGGTCGAAACCGCTGTCGGGCCATGCTAAGGGCTGCGCCAATTCGCTTGCCTCCCCTTGCCCTGCCCGGTTCCACCGGGACGATGGACCCCTGAGATGACCGCGACTGCCACCTCAAATGCTGCCGGCTCCGCCGCCTGGGCGGATACGCTGCTCTTGTCGTTCGCGCAGGCCGGCTATGTCAGGGCCGAGCCCGCCATCCTGCAGCCGGCCGAGCCGTTCCTGGACCTGTCCGGCGAGGACATCCGCAAGAGCCTGTACCTGACCACGGACCTCTCCGGCGAGGAGCTCTGCCTGCGCCCGGACCTGACCATCCCCGTCGCCCGCGACTACCTCGCATCCAGCCGGGCCGGCCAGCCGGCCGGGTTCAGCTATCTCGGCCCGGTGTTCCGCTACCGCAGCGGCCAGGCCAGCGAATTCCTGCAGGCCGGCATCGAATCGTTCGGCCGCCAGGACCGCGCCGCGGCCGACGCCGAGATGCTGGCGCTGGCGCTGGAGGCGACCGCCGCCTTCGGCGTCCGCGACGTCGAGATCCGCACCGGCGACGTCGCGCTGTTCAACGCGCTGCTCGACGCGCTCAACCTCTATCCGGTCTGGCGCCGCCGCCTGGTCAAGGATTTCAACCGCAAGATCAGCCTGGAGCAGGATCTGGAGCGGCTGGCGGCCGCGGCCACCGCGACACGCAGCGAATATGAGGGCGTGCTGGCAGCGCTCGCCGGCTCCGACCGCAAGGCGGCACTCGCCTTCGTCACCGATCTGATGTCGATCGCCGGCACCACCAATGTCGGCGGCCGCACCACGGCCGAGATCGCCGACCGCTTCCTCGAGCAATCGACGCTGAAGGGCGGCGCGCTGCCGCGCGAGGCCATCGCCGTGCTCAAGCGCTTCCTGTCGATCACGGGCAATCCGGACGATGCCATCGCCGAGCTGCGCGCGCTCACGACTGACGCAAAGCTTGATCTCACGGCCGCGATCGACCAGTTCGAGAGCCGGGTCGGCTTCATGGCCGCGCGCGGCATCGACGTGAAGCAGACGCGTTTCTCGACCGCGTTCGGGCGCGGGCTCGACTATTACACCGGCTTCGAATTCGAGCTGCATCACAGGGGCAACGGCGCCGAGCCGCTGGTCGCCGGCGGCCGCTATGACGGGCTGATGACCCAGCTCGGCTCGGCAGCGCCGATCCCTGCCGTCGGCTTCTCGGTCTGGGTGGACGCGCTGAACCGGATCGGTCGCAAGGTGGGAGCTTAAGTCATGAGCGCGCCGTTCGTTCTGGCCGTTCCCTCCAAGGGCCGCCTGCAGGAAAACACCGAAGCCTTCTTCGCCCGTGCCGGCCTCAAGCTGTCGAAGGCCGGCGGCGCCCGCGACTATCGCGGCACCATCGCAGGGCTAGATAATGTCGAGGTCGCCTATCTCTCGGCGAGCGAGATCGCCGCGCAGCTGTCCCGCGGCTTCGCCCATCTCGGCGTCACCGGTGAAGACCTGGTGCGCGAGAATATCGCCGACGCCGACAAGCGCGTGTCGCTGATCGAGGGGCTCGGCTTCGGCTATGCCGACGTCGTCGTCGCGGTGCCGCAGGCCTGGATCGACGTCCGCACCATGGCCGACCTCGACGACGTCACCACCGGCTTCCGCGAGCAGCATCACATGCGGATGCGGGTGGCGACCAAGTTCGTCAACCTCACCCGCGCCTTCTTCCAGAGCCACGGCATCACCGATTACCGCATCGTCGAGAGCGCGGGCGCGACCGAAGGTGCACCGGCGGCCGGCAGCGCCGAGCTGATCGTCGACATCACCACCACGGGCGCGACGCTCGCCGCCAACGGCCTCCGCGTGCTCGACGACGGCGTGATCCTGCGCAGCCAGGCCAATCTGGTCGCCTCGAAGGACGCCGACTGGTCGCCGCAGGCGCGCGAGACCGCGCGCGTCATCCTCGATCACATCGCCGCAAGGGCGCGCGCCAACAAATACCGCGAGGTCCGCACCCGCTTCCGGCAGTGCGACGCCGCCCTGCTCGGCGAAGCCCACAGCCGGTTCGGCGTCGAGGCCCCGTTCGGCGGGCCGACCTCGTCGGGCATGCTGACGCTGCACTGCCCGCCGGGGCAGCTCTATGCGCTGGCGAGCTTCCTGCGCGAGCATGGCGCCGAGACCGTCTCGGTGGTCTCGCTCGACTACGTGTTCGACCGGGAGAACCCGCTGTTCGCCAAGCTCGAGGCGTTCCTGCGGCGGTGAGCCTCAGGTCCGTTCAGCGTAGCGACAGCAAACCGCAGCTACCATATGCTGCTCCGATGACCTTGAACGCCTCTGGAACCTTGATCGATGACGCTGGGCTCTGACGTTTCCGGCCTGACGACCACCGCGACGAGCGCCGCCGCGAAGGGATTGTCGATTGTCGTCCCCGTCTACAACGAGGCGGCGGGCCTCGCCGCCCTGCACCAGCGGATCTGCGATCTCGCAAAAACCTTGCTGCAGCGCTATCGGCTGCCCTGCGAGGTCGTCTATGTCGACGACGGCAGCGCGGATGCGACGCTGTCGATCGCGCGTTCGCTGCCGGCCGATGCGATCGACGTCCAGGTGGTGTCGCTGTCGCGCAATTTCGGCAAGGAGGCGGCGCTGATGGCCGGCCTCGACCATGCCCGGCTCGGCGCCGTGATGTTCATGGACGGCGACGGCCAGCATCCGCCGGCCCTGGTCGAGCAGCTGGTGCGGCACTGGATCGATGACGGCTATGACGTCGTCTATACCGCCAAGGCGCATCGCGACAACGAGCCCTTCCTGCGCCGCCTCGCCGTGCACGGCTTCTACGCGCTGATCAATTGGGGCGCGCGCCAGAAGATTCCCGAGGACGCCGGCGATTTCCGCCTGCTGTCGCCGCGCGCGGTCGCAGCGCTCAGGCAATTGCCGGAGCGCAACCGCTTCTTCAAGGGTCTCGCCAGCTGGATCGGCTTCCGCCAGATCCGGGTCGACTACGAGCCGTCGCCGCGCGCCCATGGCGTCACCACCTTCAACGCCGCGCGATTGCTTGGTCTTTCGATCGAGGGCCTGACCTCGTTCTCGGTGGCGCCGTTGCGCTTCGCCAGCCTGCTCGGCGTGGTGCTCGCCGGCGGTGCCTTCCTGTTCGGCCTGTCGATCCTCTGGGAGGTCTGGACCACCGGCAAGCAGGTCCCCGGCTATCCCTCGCTCGTGGTCGGCCTGATGACGATCGGCGGCGTGCAGCTCATCATGATCGGCATCGTCGGCGAATATATCGGCAAGATCCTCTCCGAGCTGAAGGCGCGCCCGATCTACTTCGTCGCCGAGCACAGCGAGAAGCATTTCGAGGCCGGCAATGCCCAGGATGCTTCGAGCCAGGACGCCTCGAGCAGGACGGCAGCCGAATGAGCGCCGCCGCGAGCCCGCGGCGGATCTGGCTCTGCGCCGACGATTACGGCATCAGCCCGGGCGTCAACCGCGCCATCCGCGACCTTATCGAACGCGGCCGCCTGAACGCCACGTCGGTGATGATGGTGGGAGCTGCGATCGAACGCAGCGAGGCCGAGGCGCTGCTGGCTTCAGTGAAAGCCAGCCCGCGCTGCGCGATCGGATTGCATGTCACGCTGTCGGCGCCGTTCCGGCCGCTCACCATGCACTTCCGTCCCCTCGATGGCGACATGTTCATGCCCTTTCCAAAGCTGCTGCGCGCCGGCCTTGCACGGCGGCTCGACCGCGAATTCTTTCGCGCCGAGGTGAAGGCGCAGCTCGCGGCGTTCGCGGATGTGTTCGGGCGCGCGCCTGACTTCGTCGACGGCCATCAGCATGTGCAGCTCTATCCGCAGGTGCGCGACGGCTTTGTCGATGCGGTCGCTGAAGCTGCGCCACAGGCGTGGGTGCGCCAGGGCGGCCGCGACCTGCCGCTGGCGCAGCGGCTGGCCTCTCCCAAAGCCATGGTGCTCGACATCCTCAGCGCGCAATTCCGCCGCCGCGCCGGCGGCGCCGGCCTCGGCTTCAATCCCGGCTTCGCCGGCGCCTATGATTTCACGCGTGCGGCCGATTTCGGCGCGCTGATGCGGCAGTTTCTGGAAGGCCTGCCCGACGGTGGCCTCGTGATGTGCCATCCCGGATTCGTCGACGACATCCTCGCCGGCCTCGATCCGATGACGGACGTCCGCGAGCGCGAGCACGCCTATCTCTCGGGCGATGCCTTCGCGCGCCTGCTGGCGGATAGCAACGTGACACTGGCATGAGACCGGCGAAAAGCGGGCCAAGGGGCAGCTAAGAGGCAGCTTGTCGCATACCGAAATTTAATCCGGCCGGCACTGTTGGGGCCACAATGGAACCCTACATCTCCTGCGCGCTTGGTTTTGCGCGAAGGAGACAGATCATGACGCCGCAGGAACGCCAGCTCGTCGACGACCTTTTCGACCGGCTTTCAAAGCTGGAAAATGCACCGCGCGATCCAGACGCGATCGCTGCGATCTCCGACGGCCTGCGCAAGGCGCCGGGCGCGGTCTACGCGCTGGTACAGACCACGCTGGTGCAGGATGAAGCCCTCAAGCGCGCCAATGCCCGCATCCAGGAGCTGGAAGCGGCCCATGCGCCTGAGCCGGCCCAGTCCGGAGGCTTCCTCGATACCATGCGCGACACGCTGTTCGGGTCGAGTCCGTCGCGTGGCTCGGTTCCGAACGTGCCGCCGCGTGAGCAGCGGCCGGTCTGGAACAGCGGCCAGGCGATGCAGCAGACGCAGCCGGGCTACGGCGCACCGCCTCCCTATGGACAGGCTTACGGCCAAGGCCCGGGTCAGGGCTATGGCGCTCCGCCGGTCGGCGGTGGCGGCGGCTCGTTCCTCGGCACGGCGGCGGCAGCCGCGGCCGGCGTCGTCGGCGGCTCGCTGCTGCTCTCGAGCATCCGCGGCATGATGGGCGGATCGCACCAGCAGGCCTTCGGCGACACCAACGCCCTCGGCGACCGCGGCGCTGGTGGAAGTCCTTGGGGCGGCAGTGACCAGTCCGGCGGCTCGCTCGCGCGCGATGCCGGCCTCGACGACATCGGATCGAACCGCGACTCCCGCCAGGGTGTCCTCGACCAGGCCTCAAACGACCGCGACAACAACGACCAGAACTACGACGACGATCGCGACGACAACACGGACATGGCCGACGACAGCGATTTCGGCGGCGGTGACGACGGCGGCAGCGATTACGCGTGACTCTTCTCCCTCTCCCCCTCCTTACGGGGGCGCGACGAGCTTCGCTCGCGCTGAGAGGGTCGGGGTGAGGGGCTCTCTCCGCAAAATGAGTGAGAGTTGGACTCGCGGAGACTCCCCCTCACCCGCATTGCATCTCCGATGCAATGCGGCCTCTCCTCGCAAGCGGGGAGAGGCGAAGCAAACACATCACATCACCACGACCTTGGTGCCGACATTGACGCGGCCGTAGAGGTCGATGACGTCCTCATTGCGCATGCGGATGCAGCCGGAGGAGACATTGGTGCCGATCGTCCAGGGCTCGTTGGAGCCGTGGATGCGATAGAGCGTGGAGCCGAGATACATCGCGCGGGCGCCGAGCGGGTTTTCCGGGCCGCCTTCCATGTGCCGGGGCAGATCGGGCCGGCGCGCAAGCATTTCCGCCGGCGGGGTCCAGTCCGGCCATTCGCGCTTGGCCGTGATCGACTTCACGCCGGACCAGGTGAAGCCGGGACGACCGACGCCGATGCCGTAGCGCATCGCGCGGCCGTTGCCCTCGACGAGATAGAGGAACTTGTTCGGCGTATCGACCACGATCGTGCCGGCGCTTTCGTTGCCGCTATAGTCAACGACCTGTTTCTCGAATTTCGGATCGAACGGACGCTGCCGCGGATCGATCGCCTCCTGCTGCAGAGACGCACCTTGCATCTGCGGCTCGCCCATCGGCGGCAGGCGGCGCTGGTCGTAATAGCCAGGCTGCTGCTGATACACCGGCCGCTCGGGCGCATAGGCCGGACCGCGGCCCGGACCGTCGCCGAACAAGAACTCGATGAAGCCGCCGCCCATGTTCGCATTGGAGGCGACGCGCACCGGCGCCGGCGGCACGCGCGGCTGGTAGAGCACCGCGGGTGGATCGTTCGGCACCGTGTTGTCGAACGCCGCGGCGCGATCCGCGCCGGCAATGAAGGTGCAAGCGCTGCCAAGCAGCGCGACAGACATTTTCTTGAACATCGACGTACTCTGTACTGTTTCGTCTAGATCACATGCGTCATGCAGGTCTGGTGGCTGATCCGCGCCCGCGACGTGGTCAATAAAAAGCAAAAGCCGTTTTGTTTGGTAAACGTATCGGGCGTTTCGATTCACCACGTCGCGAGCGGGCCGGCAATTTGGCGATCAGCGTTTATTTTCGATGAACGCCGCGCGAGCATGGTTAATCGCTTCTTTGCGCGCCGTCGCGCGCGGCCGCAACGACAGTTCCTGCTGTGAACTTCGTGTTAAATCGCTTCTGCCTACAAAGACGCGTGAGTGAGGTGGGGGGAGTATTCTGATGGCTGTTCACCGCAAGCGTTTTCGTGTCGAGGATATCGCCGGTGGCGAGATGCCCATTCTAGACGTGACTGAAGAGGCAACCCCGATGCACAGCGAGATCATGGCCGAGCTGCGCGCGATCCGCGCCCAGATGGCGAAGGGCATCACTGCTGCCCCGCTGTCCGGCAGCGCCGCCATGGCGGCGATCGACGCGTCGACCGCGCATGAGCTTTCCGAGGCGCGCACCATGCTCGAGACCTACCGGGCGCAGATCGAGCAGTGCGAGAAGCTGAAGGTCGAGCTCGACCTCATCCACGACGCCATCGACCGCACCAAGCGCGAAATCGCGACGCTGCACGGCAAGAGCTTCGACGGCGGCGAAATGGCCAAGGTCAATGGCGAGCTCGGCGCGGTCGTCGGCGGCACCGAGCAGGCGACCCAGCAGATCCTCGAAGCCGCGGAATCGATCGACCAGGCCGCCAGCGCGATGTCCAAGGTGGACTCGGCCGACCAGCAGAAGCGGCTCGCCGACGACATCCAGGAACGCGTCATCTCGATTTTCGAAGCCTGCAACTTCCAGGACCTGACCGGCCAGCGCATCAGCAAGGTCATGACCACGATGAAGTTCATCGAGCAGCACATCAATGCGATGATGGAGATCTGGGGCGGCGTCGACGCGATCAAGGCCCATGTGCCGGCGCCGGTCGATACGCGCAGCGACGACGAGAAGCTCCTCAACGGCCCCAAGCTCGCCGGCGACGTCGGCCACGCCTCGCAGGACGACATCGACGCGCTGTTCGACTGAGCGGACGCGAGATACGGACAAAGCAAAACGCCGGCCCTGGGGCCGGCGTTTTTGTTTTGGCACCATCCCCTCCGCTGTCATCGCCCGGCTTGACCGGGCGATCCAGTATTCCAGAGACGGCGACGCTGGAGTCGAGAAGCTGCGGCGTACTGGATGCCCCGCCCCCGTGCGCAATTGCGCACTAGGCGGGGCATGACGGAGGAAAGAAACTACGCCCTTGGCGCGCAGCGGACGTAGACCATGTTGCCGTAGCGGGTGGCGGCGTCCTTGTCGATGAAGCGGGTGATCAGGACGCGGCCGTCGAAGGAGACGATCTCGCGGTCCTGCTCGCCGGGGGTGGGACCGGCCGGCCCGATATAGTTCTTGCCGCTGGGCGAGCCCTTCAGCCGCAGCTCCTGCGGCGTTGCCTGGTCGGCCAGATGCATGATCACGCCGCCGGAGGAGCCGGCGGTGATCACGTAAGGATTCTTGCACTGAGCCCTCGCCGCCGCCTCGGTGCGGGCGCGGTCGGCCGGGTTCTGGAACGAGGCGAGGCCCCAGCGGCCGACGATCTCGTCGGCGCGGATGGTCGCCGGCATTTCCGGACCGGTGCCGGGCTCCGCCTCGGGCGGCGGGGACGACGAGAAGGACGGCAGGTTCATGCCGCCGCCGCAGGCGCCGAGCAGCAGCGCCAGGCAAGAGGCAGCCGCCAGGTTGGCGACCGTGCGCGCGTGAGCTGAACTGATCATGGCATTCCCCCGAACAAGACCATGGCCGCACCCCTCACGCAGCCAAGCGCAAAACCGCTGCCGGGGCAATGACGTCCTTTGATACGCCGGCGCCCCGAACAAGTTTCCAATGCCACCATCCTATATCCGCCTCACCAATCGCTTAACCACCTTTGCTTGACAGGATCGCGGCCAAGCCATATTCCCGGGCGCACTATTAGCACTCGGAAAGCCCGATTGCTAAGCGCGCCGTTCGATCCTCGGGACGAGGGTGGGCGGAAGCGCCGCCCCACCCACTTCCACTACTTCCGAAGCGAGCCTCCAAAGGGAAACGTCATGGCTAAATCCAAATTTCGTCCGCTGCATGACCGTGTCGTGGTCAAACGTATCGACGCCGAGGAAAAGACCAAGGGCGGCATTATCATTCCGGACACCGCCAAGGAAAAGCCGTCCCAGGGCGAGGTTGTCGCCGTCGGCCCCGGCGGCCGCGACGAGACCGGCAAGCTGATTCCGATCGACCTCAAGGTCGGCGACCGCGTGCTGTTCGGCAAGTGGTCGGGCACCGAGGTCAAGATCGACAACGAAGAGCTCCTGATCATGAAGGAGTCGGACATCATGGGCGTTCTGGCCTAAGGCCATCCGCCTGAACGGCCGCTGAATGTCATGCCCGGATCGCGGAGGTCCGGGCATCCATCGTTCCGCCGGCCACATTCCGAAACAAGGCACAACACGAAACACGAGGGATTGCAGACATGGCTGCCAAAGACGTCAAGTTTTCCGGAGAGGCGCGCGATCGCATGCTGCGCGGCGTCGACATTCTCGCCAACGCCGTCAAGGTGACGCTCGGCCCGAAGGGCCGCAACGTCGTCATCGAGAAGAGCTTCGGTGCGCCCCGCATCACCAAGGACGGCGTTACCGTCGCCAAGGAGATCGAGCTCGAGGACAAGTTCGAGAACATGGGCGCCCAGATGGTGCGTGAGGTCGCCTCCAAGACCAACGACCTCGCCGGTGACGGCACCACCACCGCGACCGTGCTGGCCCAGGCCATCGTGCGCGAAGGCGCCAAGGCGGTTGCCGCCGGCATGAACCCGATGGACCTCAAGCGCGGCATCGACACCGCGGTTGCCGCCGTCATCAAGGACATCGAGAAGCGCGCCAAGCCCGTTGCCGCCTCCTCCGAGGTCGCCCAGGTCGGCACCATCTCGGCCAACGGCGATGCCGCCATCGGCAAGATGATCGCCCAGGCGATGCAGAAGGTCGGCAACGAGGGCGTCATCACCGTCGAGGAGAACAAGTCGCTCGACACCGAGGTCGACATCGTCGAGGGCATGAAGTTCGACCGCGGCTATCTCAGCCCCTACTTCGTCACCAACGCCGAGAAGATGACCGCCGAACTCGAGGATGCCTACATCCTCCTGCACGAGAAGAAGCTCTCGGGTCTGCAGGCCATGTTGCCTGTGCTCGAAGCCGTGGTGCAGTCGGGCAAGCCGCTCGTCATCATCGCCGAGGACGTCGAGGGCGAGGCGCTGGCCACCCTGGTCGTCAACCGCCTGCGCGGCGGCCTCAAGGTTGCCGCCGTGAAGGCGCCGGGCTTCGGTGACCGCCGCAAGGCCATGCTCGAGGACATCGCGATCCTCACCGGCGGCCAGCTGATCTCCGAGGACCTCGGCATCAAGCTCGAGAACGTCACGGTGAAGATGCTCGGCCGCGCCAAGAAGGTGGTGATCGACAAGGAGAACACCACGATCGTGAACGGCGCCGGCAAGAAGCCCGACATCGAGGCCCGCGTCGGCCAGATCAAGGCGCAGATCGAGGAGACCACCTCGGACTACGATCGCGAGAAGCTGCAGGAGCGTCTTGCCAAGCTCGCCGGCGGCGTCGCGGTGATCCGCGTCGGCGGCGCCACCGAGATCGAGGTCAAGGAGAAGAAGGACCGCGTCGAGGACGCCCTCAATGCCACCCGCGCCGCGGTGCAGGAAGGCATCGTCCCCGGCGGCGGCGTCGCGCTGCTCCGCGCCAAGAAGGCGGTGGGTCGTCTGTCCAACGCCAATGACGACGTCCAGGCCGGCATCAACATCGTGCTGAAGGCGCTGGAAGCCCCGATCCGCCAGATCTCCGAGAACGCCGGCGTGGAAGGCTCGATCGTGGTCGGCAAGATCCTGGAGAACAAGTCCGAGACCTTCGGCTTCGACGCCCAGAACGAGGACTATGTCGACATGGTCGAGAAGGGCATCATCGACCCCGCAAAGGTGGTGCGCACCGCGCTGCAGGACGCCTCCTCAGTGGCCGGCCTCTTGGTGACCACCGAAGCCATGGTCGCCGAGCTGCCGAAGAAGGAAGCTCCGCCCGCCATGCCCGCCGGCGGCGGCATGGGCGGCTTCTAAAGGCCGTCCTCATCTTGCAGTATTGCGAAGGCCGCCTCCGGGCGGCCTTCTTTTTTGCCGACGCTGCCCCAAGCTTTCCGATTCAACCGGCGGCCAAAACCCACTACGGTGGCGCCGATTCTGATTGTTTGGGCATGATCCTCTCGGAAAACCGTTTCACACTTTTCCGGATCATGCCCGTTGCCCGAGGATTTCGTCGATGCGCGCGCTCCTGGTTTGTTCGACTGCCCTTCTGGCGGCTCTGCTCGCGGTGGCGCCCGAAGTCGCCTCCGCCCAGATGAAACTGTCGCCCAAGGCCACGGCGCCGGGCGGAACCGAGACGCGCTATTTCACCTCGATCGACGGGCTGATGGACGGCAATGCCGACGTGATCCTGAAAGAGACGCGCCAGGGAAAGACGGTGACGGCGGCCATACTCGACGTCTGTTACCCCATCGCGAAGAATTCGGAGCGCAAGGACCGCTTCGTCGTCAATCTCCAGGTCGCCGGCCAGACGCTGACCGGAACGACGCAGAGTCTCGGCGAGAAGGCGCCCGTCAGCGTCAAGCTGCTGCGCAAGCAGGCCGGCGACACGTTCGAATTCCGCGGCCAGATCAGCATTGGCCAGGTGGTGACCGAGGTCACCTCGCCCGACAATTCCGATCTCAGCGAGAAAGAGTTTCAGGACAACCAGACCTCCGACGACGGCATCACGCCGCAGCCGAAGGATTTCACCGACGTCTCGCCCGAGGCGATCGCAGTGAAGGTCAAGCTGGATGCAGCGACCGAGTTCCTGAAGAGCCTGAAGGGTCAGGCGGTCGAGGTGACGCTGGCGAGCCTCAATGTCGGCTGCGATGCGCTGCGCGCCGGCGAGCAGACCATCAACATGTCGGTCGACCCGGAACGCGCAGCCGCGCTGCTGGCAAAATTCAAGACCATGCCGGGCGTCACCGCGGCAGGCTGGACCGCGGGCATGACCGAGATGGACCGCACCATCCGTTTCCCCGCCGCCGACTGGCGCGACGGCGACAAGATCAACCGCGACAAGCTCGTGGCCGCCGTTGCGGGCGTGCTGAGCAGGACGCTCGCGGCAAAGCCGGTGTCGCAAAACTTCAACCCGGCGACCGGCAAGCTCAAGCTGGTGTTCAAGCGGCCGAACCAGGATCACCCGGCGCTCGAGCTCACCGATACGATCGAGGTCGCGGGGCTCGTCTCGCCCGACAAGCCCGGCACCACCGACAAGCTGATGCTGTGGATCGGCAGCCCCGCGACCACGACCGCTGATGAGAGCAGCGGCGCCAAGCTCAACCTCTCGGACGACGCTTCGGCCGACGAGGAAGGCGATCTGCCCGACGACAACGGCTCGGTCGAGGCGCTCGCCAAGGAGCTGAAGGGCCAGCGCTGGGACGCCGACAAGTCGGTGTGGAAGTAGGCGCAGGCACCCACCGCTGTCATCGCCCGGCTTGACCGGGCGATCCAGTACTCCGAGACAGCAGTGATAGAATCGATAGGCCGCGGCGTACTGGATGCCCCGCCTTCGCGGGGCATGACAGAAACCTAATTCCCGTTCACGCGAAAGCGCAGCGGCTTGGGGCCGATCAGCATCAGCACATCGCCCTGGCGTTTCCAGGTCTCGACGCTGCCGAGCGCTGCGACCAGCTCATCGTCGGCTTGGGCCTTAGCCTGCGGACAGGAGCGATCCTGGATCTGGCCGGGGACGAAGATCACGGTGTTGCCGGCGACCGAGAACTGGCCCTTGCCGCCCTTGCACCAGAGCTCGAGCACGACCTCGCCATTGTCGCCGATCTCGATGTTCGGAATCCGCTTCGAGCCTGCTTGCGGCAACGCCTCCAGCGTCATCTCGGTGCCGAACGGAAAACCGTCCTCGGCGCGCGCGAGCGTGGACATCGCCAGCATTGCAACCGCCGCGCACACCATCTGCTTGAGCGAAACCATGACACCTCTCGACCGACCTGATTTGCCGCACCTTCTATAAGACGGTGGCGTCATTGAGAAGGTTCGCCTGCGTGCAATGTAAAAATCCCCGCGGGGGGCGAAGCCCCGCGGGGATTTGGTCGAAACCGGGCGTGGCCTGCTACTTCAGCACCAGCGCCGTGAACGGCCAGACATAGGCCTGCAACGTCACGAGCACACCGACGAGGCAGGCCAACACGATCGAGTGCCAGAACACGAAGCGCAGGATCGTGCCTTCGTGGCCGTACCAGTTGGTGGCGGTGGAGGCGACTACGATCGATTGCGCGTCGATCATCTTGCCCATCACGCCGCCGGACGAATTCGCCGCGCCCATCAGGATCGGCGACAGGCCGAGTTGCTCGGAGGTGATCTTCTGCAAATTGCCGAACAGGATGTTCGACGACGTGTCCGATCCGGTCAGCGCCACGCCGAGCCAGCCGAGCAGCGTGCCGAAGAAGGGATAGAGCACACCGGTTGCCGCGAAGGCGAGACCGAGCGTCGCATCGACGCCGGAGAGCCGCGTCAAGGTGCCGATCGCGAGCATCGCCGAGATCGTGATCAGCGAGATCGCGCACAGCCGGATAGTACGGCCATATTCAACGAGCAGCTTGCCGGGACCGACGCCCATGAGGAAGCCGGAGATGATCGCCGCGATCAGCATGCCCGTGCCAGTGAAGGACAGGTAGGTGAAGGCGAACACTGCGCCTTCCGGCGTCGGTTTCGCCGCCACCGGCGGCATCTTGTTGATCATCTTGTCGAGCTCGGGAACCGCGTAGTTGAAGGTGAAGATCGAGTTCGCCCAGGTCTTGAACCAGCCGCTTCCCCACAGCAGCATCACGACGCAGACGATGATCCACGGCAAGAGCGCGCTCCAGAGCTGGGCTTGCGTGAGCGGAGTTTTGTCGAGCGGCTTCGCCGGCGCCATGGTCGCATGCGACTCGTCGTGTCCGCGCAGCTCCGGCGACAGCCACAGCTGCCTCGGGTGCCAGACCTTCAGAAACAGGATGAGAGCCCCCATCGAGATCAGCGAGGCGCCGATGTCGACGATCCAGGGATTGATGTAGTTGGAGATCACGAATTGCGGGATCGCAAAGGACACGCCGGTGACGAGGATCGCCGGCCAGACATCCTTCATGCCCCGCCAGCCCGCGAATGCCCAGACGACCCAGAAGGGCACGATCAGCGAGAAGAACGGCAATTGCCGTCCGACCATCGCACCCAGGATGTAGGGATCAAGCCCTGTGACGGAGGCAAGGCCCTGGATCGGCGTGCCGAGCGCGCCATACGCCACCGGCGCGGTGTTGGCGATCAGCGAGAGGCCGGAGGCCGCGAGCGGCGAGAAGCCGAGCCCGATCAGCACGGCACCCGTGATCGCGACCGGCGTGCCGAAGCCCGAGGCGCCCTCGAAGAACGCGCCGAACGAGAAGGCGATCAGCAGCAATTGCAGCCGCCGGTCCTCGGTGACGCCGCCGATCGCGCGCTTCAACAGTTCGAAGCGCCCGGTCGCCACCGTCACCTGGTAGAGGAAGATGACGTTGAGGACGATCCAGCCGATCGGGAAGAATCCGGTCACGATGCCGAGGATCGAGGCGCGGATCGACATGTTCACCGGCATGGTGAAGACGAAGATCGTGATCAGGTTGGTGATGATCACGGCGATGATGGCAGCAATATGCGCCTTGACGCGACCGCTCGCGATCAGGACCAGCAGCGTGACGACGGGGATCGCCGCCGCGATCGTCGACAGCACAGGGCTGTGCAGCGGATCATATATTTGATTCCACATGGTCTTCCTCCCCCACGCATGTTTGCGGCAGACGGCCCGCGTGGAGAGCCGGTCCTGCTTTTCGCTGGAAGCGATAACCCCCGAGCTGGATGCGAATTCCTCGCGAATGCGGCGGTTCCCCTCCGCTCACAAGCTCGCGAATTCCCAGAGCACCCCGCCCCGCGCCGTCGCACCCATGCTAGGGTTGCAAGCTGCGACAAGCCAACGCAAATTGCACAGCTTGCGACTTTAGTCTAAGCGCGCCCGTTTTCGCCGTTGCCTCAAGTCTTTGGCTCAGGGCATTTGTGCACATCCCCTCGAGGAGATCCTGCTCTGTGAAGAACATCAGCGCCACGCTCGCGATCGTCTGGCGAATCGCCGGTCCCTATTTCCGATCCGAGGACAAATGGGCCGGCCGCGGCCTGCTCGGCGCCGTCATTGCCATGGAGTTGGCGCTGGTGGCGATCGATGTACTGGTGAACCAATGGCAGAACAGGTTCTACAGCGCACTGCAGGCGAGCGACTGGGACGCCTTCGTCACGCAGATCTGGATCTTCGTCGCCCTCGCCTCCACCTATATCGCGCTGGCAGTCTACAAGCTGTACCTGAACCAATGGCTCCAGATCCGCTGGCGGCAATGGCTGACCCGGCACTATCTCGGCGAATGGCTCGAGAGCGCCACGCATTACCGTATGCAGCTCAAGGGCGATGCGGCCGACAACCCGGACCAGCGCATCACCGAAGACGTCAAGAACTTCGTCGAGCAGACCTTGACGATCGGGCTGGGCCTGCTCTCCTCGATCGTGACGCTGTTCTCCTTCGTGATCATCCTCTGGGGCCTCTCCAACGCCGCACCGCTGCACCTGTTCGGCACCGACCTCATGATCCCCGGCTATCTGTGCTGGGGCGCGCTGATCTACGCGATCTTTGGCACCGCGCTGACGCACTGGATCGGCAGCCCGCTGGTCAACCTCAATTTCGAGCAGCAGCGCTATGAGGCCGACTTCCGCTTCAACCTCGTCCGTGTCCGCGAGAACTCCGAGCAGATCGCGTTGCTCAAGGGCGAAGGCGCCGAACGCGGCCGGCTGCTGGATCGCTTCGGCTTCGTGATCGGCAACTGGTACGCCATCATGAGCCGGACCAAGCGCCTCACGATGTTCACGGCGAGCTATCAGCAGGCCGCCGTGATCTTTCCCTATGTGCTGGTGGCACCCGCGTTCTTCGCCAAGAAGATCCAGCTCGGCGACATGATGCAGACCGCATCCGCCTTCTCCAGCGTACAGGGTGCGTTGTCGTTCTTCGTCACGGCTTACCGGTCGCTGGCGGAATGGCGCTCGATCGTCGCCCGCCTCGACGGCTTCGAGATGTCGGTCGCTTCCGCCGCAAACCTGCCGGCGCATGAGCCTGCGATCGCCCTCGAGGCCGCGGGCGGCAGCCGCATCATCTGCCTCGAGCAGCTGTGCGTGAACCTGCCCAACGGCACGCCGCTGGTCGCCGCCGATGCCTTTGTCATCCAGCCTTCGGAACGCGTGCTGGTGACCGGACCGTCCGGCTCCGGCAAGTCGACGCTGTTCCGGGCCATCGCGGGCATCTGGCCGTTCGGCACCGGTGCCATCCTCGTCCCCGAAAAGGCCCGGCTGATGATGCTGCCGCAGCGCCCCTATTTCCCCGTCGGCATGCTGCGCGACGCCGTGGTCTACCCGGCAAAGCCTGATACGTTCGAGGCTGCACGTGTGAGGGACACGCTGATTGCGGTCGGGCTGCCCAACCTCGCCCGACGCCTCGACGAGGACGGTCACTGGAACCGGATGCTGTCGCTCGGCGAGCAGCAGCGCCTTGGGCTCGCCCGCGCCCTGCTGCATGCACCCGACTATCTCTTCCTGGACGAGGCCACGGCGTCGCTGGACGAGCCGTCCGAGGCACGGCTGTACCGGCTGCTGGCAGAGAAACTGCCGCAGGCCACCATCGTCTCGATCGGCCACCGCTCAACGCTCGACGCCTTCCACACCCGCAAGGTGGCGATGATGCAGGACGGCGAGATCCACGTCCTCGGCAGCGCCGGCGCGCCGGCCGAGAAGGAGCCGACCGCGGCGCGCTGAGGCGGCAGCGGCCGCCAGGAGCCTGAGCCCTATGTTGCGGCACATCCTACGAGACGCCCGCCTTGGGCGGGCCCTCAGGATGAGGTCGCGTCTGGTGGCCAGGTATTAGACCCTCATGGTGAGGAGCGCCGCCTTCCGGCGCGTCTCGAACCATGCAGGCCGAGCTCTCTCACAGACGGTACGACACACCCCAAAGCAAAAGGGCGGCAGATCGCTCTGCCGCCCTCGTAAGTAGTCTCGGAAGAAACTTACTTCAGGTTGGTCATCGCCGTCAGGTCGAACGACAGCTTGGCGATGCCGGCCGCGCCGCACCAGTTGGAGCCGACACCCGTCGGATTGATCGGGGTCACGAAGGTGCCGCTCGACGCCGTGATGTTGCCGCGTGCCGAGAAATCGCTGGTGAAGGCGTTACAGTCACCCTTCGACAGGTCCGTATCGGAGTAGCGCAGATCCAGCGTCATGACCTTGTAGGTGAACCCGATGCCGATGTTCCAGGTGTTGTAATCGGCATATTTGATGCCGTTCGGGAAAGCCGGCACGCCGTAGAAGCTGTCGGAGGTGCCGAGCCACTGACGGCCGAACTCACCCGACACATACATGCCGACGCCGCTCGAGCCGAACACCGTGCTGGGCGCGGTATACTTGCCGACGATCGAGGTGTAGTTGCCCCAGGCGCCCGAGTTCAGATAGCTCGGGGTGTAGTATTCGTTCAGGCCGAACGACCAGTTGTCGTTCACGGTGTAGGTGAACTTGCCGTAGACTTCGAAGAAGCTCAGGTCCTTCTTGATCACGTTGGTGTTGAGCAGGGCCTTCTCGGCGCAATCGGCGCCCTGGAAGACGCCGGCGTTGTCGATGCCGGTGCCGCCGAAGTAGCAGGTTCCGCCCGGATACAGGTAGCCCCACACGCCGATGTCGAAGGCGAACGCACCGAAGGTCGGGCGGATACCGCCGTAGACGTCGATCTCGGCCGCAGCGCGGTTCGGGAAGGAAATGCTCTCACCGGCCACGCCGACATAGAGCTGGAGGTCCTTGGTGACGTTGTAGCGCGGCTCGAAATAGGCCGCGACCGATGGTTTGTGGTTCGACTGGGTGATACCGCGGAAGATGTAGTCGCTCATGATCGCGCCGCCGAAGGCGATATCCCAGGGATCGAAAGCAACCACCGGCGGGGCCTTCTTAGCCTTCACCGCCATGTCCGCCGCGAAAGCCGAACCCGACGTCACCATTGCCAGCGCCGTTGCCAACAAAGCCACTTTTTTCATTTCGATCCCCATCTACCCGTTCTTACTTACCAGTCGGATCCCGGAAGCCCCCCGGGGTCGTGCGACCTATTTGCAAAATTGCGTTACTGCGACAATCTGGAGCGAGGGATGCGAACGGTGAAGCAAAAAGCGCGGGCATCTGCCGACTTTTTAGGCGTTTTAACGTTTCCACGAAAGGTTGTCGGCCTGTGTGGCTTCTCGATCACATTATTTGCACTCCATAGTGCACAAGGGGGCCGTGCAAGTACGGATACCCTTCGGCCTCGTGGTGCCGGCGCCACGAATCAACCGACCTCAAAGAAGCGGCAGCATCCGCCTCCCATGCGGCGATGCAAAAAGGCCGCAGCGTCACCGCCACGGCCTTTCTGCTTGCGGATATTCCAAGGGATCGAGAAAGGCCTTAGGCCTAGCCCTGCCCCTCGGCCGGCGTCGGTTCCGCAGAAGACGAAGGCATCGCCCAGCTTGTCTCGGCGACAGGCTCGGGAGCCGGGGCTGCCGCCGGCGCTGACGGCTTCGGCGCGGGAGCTGCCTTCGCCTTCTTCGGTGCCGCTTTCTTTGCAGTCTTCTTGGCGGCCTTCTTCGGTGCAGCCTTCTTGGCCGCCACCTTCTTTGCTGCCTTCTTGGCAGCCTTCTTCGGGGCGGCCTTCTTCGCAGATTTCTTGGCAGATTTCTTCGCGGACTTCTTGGCTGCCTTCTTCTTCGTCGCCTTCTTCGCGGTCTTCTTCGCCGCTACAGCCTTCTTGGCCTTTTTGGCCTTCTTGCTTTTCTTCTTCTTCGCTTTCGCCATCGTGGTCCTCCTGTTGCCGCCGAACAATGGTCGATCGGGCGCCTTCAGTCGTCACCTCGGGAGGAAAGTTCAGGCTCTGAAAGCTCAAACTTGCGCGTTCAGTGCCGGCCGCGACCCGCCCGTAGCCCAATCGAGAAGCTCAATCGTGTGTACGACCGGAACTGACGTGCCACTGGCAATCTGCACCATGCAGCCGATATTGCCCGCGGCAATCATGTCCGGCTTGACGCTCGCGATGTTGGCGACCTTGCGATCGCGCAACCGGCCCGCAAGCTCGGGCTGGAGAATGTTGTAGGTCCCCGCCGAACCGCAACACAAATGGCTCTCGGGTACATCTTTCACCACGAATCCATTCTTGGAAAGCAATTCTTTCGGAAGCCCCGTGATTTTCTGTCCGTGCTGCAACGAACATGCGGAGTGATAGGCGACGACGATGTTGTTGTCGCCTCGCGCAGTCGTCGCGAGGCTGAGGCCGGCGACGTATTCGGTGATGTCCTTGGCGAGCGCGGACACCTTCGCCGCATCGGCGGCAATCGCAGCGTCCTCGCGCAGCAGATAGCCATAGTCCTTGATGACCGTGCCGCAGCCGGAGGTCGTCACCAGGATGGCGTCGAGCCCCTCGCCGGCCGCCTCCGCGGTCCACGCCGCAACGTTGGCACGCGCCCGCGCCAATGCATCGTGGTCGTTGCCGAGGTGATGGGTCAGCGCTCCGCAGCACTGCTCGTCTCTGACCAGGACGACCTCGATGCCGTGACGGGTGAGCAGGCTGATGGCGGCCTGGTTGATGCGCGGCGCCAGTACCTGCTGGGCACAGCCCTGGAGCAGCGCGACCCGGCCGCGCTTCTTGCCGAGGGCTGCGAACACGCTGCCCGGGAGGGGGCCCGGTGACGGCAGCCGATGTGGGGCCAGCGCCAGCATCGCCTTGATGCGCTGGATCAGGCCGGGCGTGGCCGAGGGCCGCGGCGTCGGCAGGAACACGGCGAGCGGACGGGCCAGCCGCGCCAGCACCATGCTCCAGCGAAAGCGCTGCGGGTCCGGCAGAACGAAGGCCAGAACCTGGCGCAGCAGCCGCTCGGCCAGCGGACGCTGATAGCGCTGCTCGATCCTGACCCGGGCCTGGTCGACGAGGTGCATGTAATTCACCCCCGAGGGGCAAGTCGTCATGCAGGCCAGGCACGACAGGCAGCGGTCGATATGCTTGACCACCTCGGCCGTCGGGGTCTGGTCTTTCTCCAGCATCTCCTTGATCAGATAGATGCGGCCGCGGGGGCTATCGAGCTCGTCGCCGAGCAGCACATAGGTCGGACAGGTTGCAGTGCAGAAGCCGCAATGGACGCAGGCGCGCAGGATCTTGTCGGCTTCCGCGAGATCGGGATCGGCGAGCTGCGCCAGCGAGAATTCGGTCTTCATGCCGCAGCGCCCCGGCTCAGGCGTCCCCGGTTGAGAATGGTCTTCGGATCGAAACTGGCGCGCACCCGCTCGCTCAGGGCGGCGATGCCGGGTGCCTGCGGATGGAACACATCGACATCGCGCCTGACATCCTCGGTCGCCCGGATCAGCGTGGCATGACCCCCAACCGCATTCGCGCACGCACGCACGACCGGGGCATGCGCGTCGCCCTTCGGCGGCAATGCGGCCCAGATCAATCCGCCGCCCCAATCATAGATCACGTCGCCGCCGGTCTCGCGCGCCAATTGCGTCCCGAGCGCCGCACCCGATGCCGGCGGGCAGACGATCCGCCAGATCGGCCAGGCCCCCAGCGCACCGCCGGCCGCGAACGGCAGCACGTCGCGCAGCGTCGCCCACAGCGCGGACGACGCTGCGTCCTCGATCAGGATTGCGGTTCCGAACGGCGCCAGCAATTCACGCAGCGAGCCGGCGCGGTGGGCGGCGGAGGCGGTGATGCCCTCGAGCCGCAGTGCGGTCAGCGCCTCCCCCTCGCCTGCAATGTCGCCAAGCCCGTCGGCCCTGGTCCGGAACGCGGATTTCGGCAGATGCGCGGCACCCGAGACGTCAAAGGGCGAGCCGAGCGCCGCGGTCATCGCCTTGTTGGCGGCGGCATCATCCAACCCGCGCAGCAGCAGCGTCCGCTCGGCCTCCGGCTTCGGCATCACCTTCAGCGTGACCTCGGTCATCACCGACAGCGTGCCCCAGGACCCCGCGAGCAGCTTGCAGAGGTCGTAGCCGGTGACGTTCTTCACCACCTTGCCGCCGGTCTTGAAGCTGTCGCCGAAACCGGACACGGCATGCGCGCCGAGCAGGTGATCGCGCGCCCCGCCCGCCCGGATGCGCCGCGGCCCGGCAAGCCCGGCCGCGATCATGCCGCCGATGGTGCCTGATACCGGCGTACCGAGCAGCGGCGCGGTGTTCATCGGCTCGAAGGCGAATTGCTGGTTCTTGGCATCGATCAGCGACAGCACGTCGGCAAGCGGCGCCCCGGCCTGGAGCGTCACGATCAGCTCGTTGGGCTCGTAGGAGGTGACGGCATTCAGCGCAGAGATGTCGAGCACGGCGTTGGTCGCCATGGCGTGGCCGATGCTGCGCTTGGAGCCATGGCCGATGATCTCGAGCGGCTGCTCGTTGGCAATCGCCGCGCGCACCACCTCTTCGACGTCTTTGGCGTCTCTGACCCTGAGCGTATCCACGGGAAAAGGCGGTAGCGAAATTCGCGCAGGAAATCAATTCGACCAAGGCTCGTATCCCTCATCCTCACGGAGGCCTCGTCTTCTCTTCAACCCGCGGCGCAAGCGCGAGTACCGGCTTGTGCAGCCCGCTGCGGCGCATCCGCGCTTCGATCATCATCGAACCATCACGGCCCGACTTTCGCTACTGATCGAATGGTCCTCTTCCCAACGGAGTTCCGACATGAACGAGCAGGCGATGAACCAACAAGCCATCCATCAGGCAATCAGCGGCGGCGGTCTTCTGGTCGTTGCGCAATGGGAAGCAAAGCCCGGTGAGGCCGACAAGGTCGCAGGGATCCTCGACCGCTTCCTGCCGGAAGCGCAGCGCGAGGACGGCGTCAAGCTGTTCCTGATCTCGCGCGGCAAGGACAATCCGGCCCAGTTCCTGTTCTACGAGCTGTTCCGCGACGAGGCCGCTTTCAAGGCGCACCAGGAGAGCGCGCATTTCAAGACCTGGATCGCCGGCCAGGCGCTGCCGCTGCTGGCAAAGCGCGAGCGGGCGCAGTACGGACTGCTGTGAGTGGTCTTCTTCCTTCTCCCCTTGCGGGAGAAGGTGCACCGTCACCACGGCTGTCAGAACCGCGGAATGTCCGGAAACGCCAGCTTCCCCGCATGCACATGCATGCGGCCGAGCTCGGCGCAGCGGTGCAGGGTCGGAAACACTTTTCCGGGATTGAGCAGGCCCTGCGCGTCGAAGGCGCATTTCAGGCGCTGCTGCTGGTTCAGGTCGATCTCGGTGAACATGTCGGGCATGAGGTCGCGCTTCTCGATGCCGACGCCGTGCTCACCCGTCAGCACGCCGCCGAACTCGACGCAGGCGCGCAGGATGTCGGCGCCGAACGCTTCGGCGCGCTCGATCTCACCGGGCTTGTTGGCATCGTAGAGGATCAGCGGGTGCAGATTGCCGTCGCCGGCGTGGAACACGTTGGCGCAGCCGAGCTGGTATTTTTCCGAGAGCTCGCGGATGCGCGCCAGCGCCTTCGGCAGCGCACCGCGGGGGATCGTGCCGTCCATGCAGAGATAGTCTGGCGAGATGCGACCGACGGCGGGGAATGCGGCTTTGCGGCCGGCCCAGAACAGATTGCGCTCCGCCTCCGAGGTCGAGATCTGGCAGGTGGTCGAGCCGCAGGCATTCGCGATGGTCTCGACGCGGGCAATGAGCTCGTCGACCTCGATCTTGGGCCCGTCGAGCTCGATGATCAGCAGCGCTTCGACATCGAGCGGATAGCCGGCATGGACGAAAGCTTCGGCGGCGTGGATCGCGGGCTTGTCCATCATCTCCATGCCGCCGGGAATGATGCCGGCGCCGATGATGCGCGCGACGCATTCGCCGGCCGCCTCGACCTGCGCAAAACCGACCATCAGCGCGCGCGCGGTCTCCGGCTTTTGTAGGATGCGCACCGTGATCTCGGTGATGACGCCGAGCAGGCCTTCCGAGCCGGTGATGACGCCCATCAGATCGTAGCCGGCGTTCTCACACCCTTTGCCGCCGATGCGAAGGATCTCGCCGCTCATCAGGACAATTTCGCAGCCGAGCACGTTGTTGGTGGTCATGCCGTATTTCAGGCAGTGCACGCCGCCGGAGTTCTCCGCGACATTGCCGCCGATCGAGCAGGCGATCTGGGAGGACGGATCCGGCGCGTAATAGAAGCCGGCATGTGCGACCGCCTGGCTGATCGCGAGGTTGGTGACGCCGGGCTCGGTGACGACGACGCGATTGTCGAAATCGATCTCGCGGATGCGCTTGAACTTGCCGAGCCCCAGCAGCACGCCGTCTTCCAGCGGCAGCGCGCCGCCGGACAGGGAAGTGCCGGAGCCGCGCGGCACCACCTTGATACCCTGCGCGGCACAATATTTCAGGACCAGCGAGACCTGCTCGGTCGTATCGGGCAGCACCACGACCATCGGCGGCTGCCGATAGGCGGTCAGCCCGTCGGATTCATAGGCCCGCATCTCGGCGGCACTGTCGATCACGCCTTCGCCTGATACGATTGCGCGCAAGGCGGCGACGATCTCGCTGCGACGCGCCAGCACTGCCTGGTCGCTTGCGGGCATCATGATGGCCATTTTAAGAAGCCTTCGTCCAACGGATGGAATTGTCCCGGCAAATCAATCATGTCTTGCCGTCTTTGGGTAGGTCCTCCAAAGGTCGCATTGCTTTGTTGCAGCGCAAGTTCTCTCTGGGGCAAGTCTGCTATCAGGAAACCTGTCAAAGTTTCGCGGCTTGTCCACTTGCACCGGACCTGCCAAAACCACGACCCTCCATCTGACCCGGGAAGAGACGAAGAGCACCCTTATGACAAAACTGACTTTCGGCGCGCTGGTTGGCCTCGCCATGACTGCCGCAGCGTCCACCGCCATATCTTCCAAAGCGATGGCGCAGGACGCCGCCGCGGGCAAGACGTCGTTCAACAAGTGCCTGGCCTGCCACGCCATCGGCGAAGGCGCCAAGAACAAGGTCGGCCCCGAGCTCAACGGTCTCAACGGCCGCAAGTCGGGAACTGCGCCGGACTACAGCTATTCGGATGCGAACAAGAATTCCGGCATCACTTGGGACGAAGCCACGTTCAAGGAGTACATCAAGGACCCCAAGGCCAAGATCCCCGGCACGAAGATGGCGTTCGCCGGCATCAAGAACGAGACCGAGATCAACAATCTCTGGACCTTCATCTCGCAGTTCGACAAGGACGGCAAGATCAAGCAGTAAGCGCGCAAACGACGGCCGCCCGGGCTTCGGTTCTGATTGAGTCAGAACCGAAGCTCGGGCTTCTTGTTTTGACGCGTTTTCTTCACGCGAACCAGCGTCCACTGCGCTCGAAACGCTTTAGTCGGCGGCCGCCTGCGCCGGGACGATTTTCCCGATCATCGTCTCGATCTCCGTCTTCACCAGATCCGGCACGGCGTTCTGCACCATGTGGCCGAGATCGGGCAGCACGATCAGCTTCGCATTCGGCACCGTCGCGGCAAACGGGCGCGCGTGGATGCCGGTTTTCACCGTCTTGTCGGGCTCGCCGGCGATGATCGTGACCAGCGCCTTGATCTCGCCATAGCGCGCGACTTGCGCGGCCACGGACTCTTTCAGCGTCACCAGATCATAGGCATTGGCGATGAACTCGCGCGGGCGCAGCAACAGCGGGGTCGCGGAGTCCTGCACAAAACCATCCGGCATAACTTGCGGCAAGAACACGTTGCGCGCCCCGGACTCGGCGACGAAATAACCGAGCGGCAGCGTGATGGTATAGGCGAGCAGCGCGCCGACGATGGGCGTTGCGATGAGCTCGTTGTAGCGGCCGACGCCGCCGCGCCAGGGATGGGTGACGGGCGCCAGCATCACGAGGCCGGCGACCCGGCCCGCATGATCGAGTGCGAGGCGCGCGCCCAGCGCGCCGCTCCAGGAGTGCACCACGAAGACCGCGCGCTCGATCCCGAGCTTTTGAAGCGCCTCGTCGATCATCCGCGCCTGAACCTGCGGCGTCGAATCCTGCCGCCGCGCACGCGTGCTCCAGCCGTGGCCGGGACGGTCGACCAGGATCACGCGATGATCCTGAGCGAGGAGGTCGCCGAGCGGACGCCGCATCGCTTCGAGGTTGGAGCTCGCGCCGTGCAGCATCACGATCGGCAGGCCGGCCTCGCGCGGACCGATGTCGACGACGTGAAGCACAGCGCCGTCGACCTCGATCATGCCGCCCTGCGGCGGAAAGGCGCGCTGCACGGCAATGATGCCGGCCTGCGTGACCAGCGCCAGCAGGACCAGCGCCGTCACGATTGACATCACGATCATGGAGACAATCCGGGCGATCCAGGGCACTTCACAATTACGAATACGGCACGTGGCAGTTTCGCCCGGGGCATTTCAACACTTCCACCGGAAAAGAGGGGCTGTGGATATGTGCATAATTGCCGACCTGAAAAGATCAATGGAATCAAGGCATTTCAAGATGGCACGGAAGCTTCGGAACAGCTTCATGCGGTCGTCATCGCGGCTTCCATATAATCGCCATGGTCGGTTCCGTCATTTAGGCCCGGGTGGGCGCCGATCCTCCTCGCAACCCCGGGGATTGCGGGAAAGACCGGCAGGATTTGTCCTGGTTTGAACCGGAGGATTTTCGATGAGCTTCAGATCGAACGACACTGCGATCGACGAGATTGTCGCGAGCTGCAACGGCGACCTGCGCGGTGCCGTGCGGGCGCTGCTCCTGATCAATGAGCATCTCGAGGCGGAGCTTGCCAAGGCCTACGCCGCGGCTGCCGATCGCGGCCTCGCCGAGCGCGGCGGCAGCGTGCTGCATTAGTCCTGGTTCGTACTGTCCTCGGCCTTTTCCTCGTCGGGGGCGGGCGCGGGACAGGCGCGAATCGTCGAGCGCGCAAGCTTGGCATCGGCCATGGACTTGTAGGGACCGTCGCCGAACCAGATATCGCCGATGATGACCGGGTTGCTGGTCACGATGTCGCATTTGCCGGTGGCGCGATTGCCTACCACCCAGAACAGTCCGTCGGCAAAACTCATCGTTCCCGACGCGAGCAGCAAGCTACCCGCAAAGATCAAACGCTTCATGGCTTTGCTCCTGCAATGCAGGTAAGCCTGTGGCGGTGCCGGCAATAGAGCCAAAACGCCGCGCTTGCCATTGTGGTTAATCCGCGGGCGCCGCATTCACTCAAGAAATGATCGAGTTCGAGGCTAGATGTCGCGGCCTTCGACCTTCTCGGTCAGCGCCTTGACCTGATCGGGGATCTTCTCGAGGTGCGGATTGACGGCGAGCGCCTTGCGGTAGGCCTCGAGCGCACGCTTCTCGTCGCCGACCTCCTGCATGATCATACCGAGGCCGGCGAGCGCGCCGAAATGGCGGGGCTCCCGGATCAGCACCTCGCGGATGTCGGCGAGCGAGCGGCCGTAATCGTTCTGCATGTAATAGAGCGTGGCGCGCCGGTTCCAGGCCTCGATGTAATCGGGCCTGAGCTTGATCACCGAATCCAGCAGCTTGATCGCGATCTCGATCTTCTGCGCGTCGACCGCGGTCTTGGCCCGCGACATCAGAAGCGCCGCGGTGTCGCTCGGGGTCTGGAGCCAGATCGCCCAGATCCGCGCCTCGACATGCTTGGCGCTGACCTCGTCAGGCGCCGCCTTCAGCGCGCCAAACAGGAAATCGAGATTCTTGCTGCGGTCGACCTTGGGCAGCTTGGACGGCGCCTCCGGAAGCTTCTTCTGCTTGCCGGGCGGGGGCGGCGGCTCAATCTGCTGCGCCAGGGCCGGAGCGAGACCTGAGGCTCCCAGAACCAGAGCCAGGCACAGCGTGCGCACGAAAGGGAATCTCACTGCCATGGTGAAAGTCTAAACGCGCAAAGCCGCCCTTGCAAAGCAAAGGCGGCGTCAAACTCGTGTGAGACCGTGGTCTTGCGGGGGCGCGCGAAGGCGACCGGCAGGGCAGAGATCAGCCCTGGCGAGCCTTGAAGCGGCGCTGCACCTTGTTGATCACGTAGACCCTGCCCTTGCGGCGGACCAGGCGGTTGGCGCGATGGCGACCGCGCAGCGACTTCAACGAGTTACGGACCTTCATGGCAGAATCCTGAACGTTCGAAAGGCCGTGTTCGGCACTACCGTTTCGGCACGCGCGAATGTGGCAAAATGAGATCTTTCCCGCTGGCGGACCGACCGCCCGGGACGGGGCGGTTCTTAAGGCATGGCGGGAGGTGATGTCAATGTTAACCGCCCGGTTCCGGCCCAGCAAAATGGTGAAAACAACCCCATGCACAGTAGAAACGGCCGGATCGGCCCGATCTACCCAGCCAGAGGTCGTGCACAGCAAAGACTTTTGCCGGTTGCGGTTTTGCCCCCAGCGACGCCTTGCCAAATTCGTTATATCATATAATCAATTTGACAACCCGTCGGGAGGAAACCAATGCCGAAGCTGAAGCTGCCCAATATCGACGATGTCGTCGCCATCGACATCCACACCCATGCCGAGGAGCCCTGCGGCTGCCATCCCGACGACGGCTATGACGACTTCCAGGCGCAGATGGCGGAGTACTTCAAGTCGCCGAACAAGCATCCGCCGACCGTGCCGGAGACCGCGGCCTACTATCGCTCCAAGAACATCGCCGCGGTGATCTTCCCTGTCGATGCCGAGCGCGAGACCGGCTTCCGCCGCTACAACAATTACGAGATGCTGGAGGTCGCCTCCGACCATCTCGATGTCCTCATCCCCTTCGTCTCGATCGATCCGCACAAAGGCAAGCTCGGGGCACGCGAGGCGCGCAAGCTGATCGAGGAATACGGCGTGCGCGGCTTCAAATTCCACCCGACCATGCAGGGCTTCTACGCCAACGACCGCATAGCCTATCCGCTCTATGAAGAGATCAACAATGGCGGCGCGATCGCGCTGTTTCACACCGGCCAGACCGGCGTCGGCTCGGGCATGCCCGGCGGCATGGGCATGCGGCTGAAATATTCCAACCCGATGTACATGGACGACGTCGCGGCCGATTTCCCCGACCTCAAGATCATCCTCGCCCACCCCTCCTTCCCCTGGCAGGAAGAGGCGCTGTCGGTCGCGACCCACAAGCCCAACGTTTACATCGATCTCTCGGGCTGGTCGCCGAAGTATTTCCCGCCGATCCTGGTGCGCTACATCAACTCGATCCTGCAGGACAAAATGCTGTTCGGCTCGGACTGGCCGGTGATCACGCCGGACCGCTGGCTGTCCGACTTCGCCAAGATCGATATCCGCGACGAGATCCGGCCGAAGGTGTTGAAGGCGAATGCGAGGAAGTTGCTGGGGATCTAGGCGCGTCCTCATTGTAGCCGCGCGTTGAGGGCTTCGATCCCGTTGATCGAAGCCCTCACGCTCACTCAGACCTGCGCTAGGCCTCCATCGACGAAGACCTCGCCGCCGGTCATGTAGCTGCTGTCCGAGGACGCCAGGAACGCAGCCACCGCCCCTGTCTCGGAGGGATTGCCCACACGCCCGATCGGCGTGCCGCTTCCGAGCGCATTGAACGCTTCCTCGCCGACGACCTCCAGTGCCAGCTCGGTCTTGGTCGGTCCCGGAGACAGCACATTGACGCGGATGCCGGTGCCGCGCAGGTCCTGCGCCCAGCTGCGCGCCAGATTGCGGATCGCGGCCTTGGTCGCGCTGTAGATGCTGAACTGCGGCGTGCCCATCACACCCGTGCTCGAACCAGTGAGAATGATCGACGACCCCTTCGTCATCAACGGCAGGGCCTTCTGCACCGTGAACACCAGCCCCTTCACGTTGACGTCGAAGATCTGATCGTAGTGCTCGACCGTGATCTCACCGAGCGGCGCAAAAGCTCCGGTCCCGGCGTTGGCAAAGAGAACGTCGACCCTGCCTCGTTCGGCCTTGACCGCCGCATACAGCCGATCGAGATCGGACAGATCCGTCACCGAGCCCCTGACGGCGCGCGCCGAGGGGCCCAGCTGGGCAACGGCGGCGTCGAGCGGCTCCTGCCGCCGCCCGAACAGATAGACGAACGCGCCTTCGTCGACGAACCGTTTCGCCGCTCCAAGTCCGATGCCGGTTCCGCCACCGGTCACCACTGCCGTCTTGCCCTTTAGTCTGCTCATGATGTGCTCCTTCATTGAGGTTGCACTGAGCTGGCGGCCTACCCACTTATCGACAAGTATGCACCTTTTGGTAAGTACCGAAAAAATGTCAGAGCCGACCTTTCCGCCGACACAGACCCCACCCCCGGTCCAGAGTTGCACGCCGACTTTGCCCGGCTTCACCTGCGGCCTCGATGCGACCCTGCGGGTCATCGCCGGGAAGTGGAAGCCGCTGATCCTGTACTTCCTCGCCCAGGACGGACCGACCCGTTACGGCGAGCTCCGGCGCGCCATACGCGACGTCAGCGACAAGGTGCTGATCCAGCAGTTGAAGGAGCTGGAGGCCGATGGTCTCGTGAAGCGGACCGACCACAAGGAGGTGCCGCCGCGGGTGGACTATAGCCTCACCCCTTTGGGTCACAGCCTCGCCCAGGCCCTCGTGCCGCTCTGCGCGTGGGGCACGGAGCACATGGCGGAGGTCAGCCGGGTGTTCGCCGAAAGGGCGACCTGGACGCGGCGAGGACGTCAGCCGACTGTCTAAAGCGCGATGAGATTTGGATGAATCGTCATCGCACTTTAGGTTGTTGTTTGCGCATGATCTTTCCGGAAAACCGCTTCGCACTTTTCCGGATCATGCTTTAGAGCGGGATGAGATTTGGTTGAATCGATGTGGGCTCAGGGCTCGATTTACCTCGCCCGTAGGGAGAGGCATAGGCCGCCCTTGGCGGCCTTTCTCAAAGGAACGCCGAAGCGAAGCTTCGGCTATGTCGCATCGAAGATGCGATCCGGGTGAGGGGATCTGGTCTCGCTGCGTGCCGCATCCCCGGCTCGTCGATCGCGATGACCTGCATCCAAGATATGGCCCGAACTCACCGTAGATGGGGATGACGAGGCCCGATAGACGGTCAGCTTTCGCGACGCATCGTTCGGGTTTCTCGTCATCCCCGGTTCGATCTCTTTAAGTGGTCGGCACGGGCGTGTTGAGCAGCTGCTGCTCCCACAGGAACGCGATGCCACTACCGCCGGCGTGCTGCGTAATCACTTCCGTCAGCTTGACGGCCTGTTCGGTCCGGGCCCAGTCGCGCTGCCATTCGGCCGCCAACGCCATCCAGGTCATCATGTTGGCGCCGGCCGCGATCATGCGCTGGATGGCGACCTGGTGGGCCTCGACCGAAACGGCTCCGCACGCGTCGGTGATGACAGTGACATCCCAGCCCTCACCGAGAGCCTGGATCGTCGGCATCGCGACGCACACCTCGGTCCACAGGCCAGCGATGATCAGCTGCTTGCGGCCCGTCGCCTTGACCGCGTCCACCACCTTCCGGTCCTCCCAGGTGTTGATCAACGTCCGGTCGATGACCTCCTGTCCGGGGAACACATCGGTGATCTGGGGAAAGAGCAGGCCGCCCCGCTCTGCGATGACGGTCGTCAGGATGGTCGGAACGCCGAATGCCTTGGCGGCCTTTGCCAAACCCGCGGTGTTGTTGATCACCATCTGCGGTTCGTGGCTGTTCACGTTCGCGAGTTGGTAAGGCTGGTGGTCGATCAAAACAAGTACCGAGTCTTGGGGACGAAGAAGCGAAGCAAGCCCATTACGAAAGCTCATCAACAGATCCTTTGCTGTAGTTGTGAGTGGTTTGCGCGAGGCATGCGCCGAACTGCCGCGCAACCTGAGAGCACGAACACTGTCATTCCCGTTTGCGATACGATAGCGCTCTATTGTGCCAAGCTGTGTCGCAGAATGGGGAACGCCGAATTGGACGTCGAAGACCTGATTGCATTCGTCGAAGTTGCTGATGCTGGCGGCGTTTCGGCCGGCGCTCGTCGACTCGGCGTCTCGAAGTCGATCATCAGCCGTCGGCTGTTCCGGCTCGAAGCGGAACTGGGCGTCCAGCTGCTTGCACGAACAACCCGTGGCGCTGCTCTCACAGAAGCAGGGATCACGTTTCGAGATCATGCAGCCAAAGTGCGCGCCGAGATCGACGCAGCCAAGGAAACAATCCTGCCCGCCGGCGAACTTCGAGGTCGTTTGCGAATTGCCGTGCCGCTTTCCTTCGGGCCGACCCACTTCGCTCCCGTACTCGCGGAAATGGCGCGACGCCACCCGCAACTTCACGTCCATGCCGCTTATAGTGATCGCTTCGTCGATCTCATCACTGAGGGATTTGATTGCGCCATCCGGGTAGGCTATCTCCCGGACTCCAATCTGATCGCCAGGCGCGTTGGGCCGATCTCCGGCAAGCTTGTCGCGAGCCCCGGATATATCAAAGCGCACGGCGCCCCGGAGACATTGGACGAACTCATCGCCCACGAAGCCCTGATGCAGGGAACCGAATCCTGGCAACTGATGGACGGCGACAAGATCGTCACGGTCCACCCGCAAGGGCGTTTTAAGGCGGACAACGGCACGGCTCTCGCCGTGGCTGCGGCAGCAGGACTCGGCATCGCCTGGCTCCCCGATTGTGTCATCAACGACTTCGTGGCCTCCGGCGCTCTCGTTCCAATCATGACACACCATCCACCGCCGTCGGCGGGCGCATACGTCGTCCGTCCGCCGGGCCAGCATCCCTCACGGAAAGTGCGGGTCCTGACCGAATTGCTGATCGAATGTCTCGGAGACAATCCGTACCTCGCGTGAGATTCGTGCTTCCGCACTTCTCGTGCCCATGAATCCGCTTTGGGTCAGAGGACTAAACCGCTCGCGCGGTAGGCTGCTGTGGCGTTTCTCGGGCGTTCGCCCGATACGGCGAGCTTCGAGGACGTGCGGCGCTACCAGCTGCATCTGGCGGCGAGCGGCGTTGGCGTGCCGACCATCAATCAGACCGTCTCGACCCTGCGGTTCTTTTTCAAGGTCACGCTGAAGCGCCGCGAGATTGTCGAGCACACCCATGTCATTCACGAGCCGCGCAAGCTGCCGGTGGTGCTCAGCGTCGAGGAGGTGGCGCGGCTGCTCGCTGCCGCGCCGGCGCTGAAGTACAAGGCGGCGCTGAGCGTGGCCTATGGCGCCGGCCTGCGCGCTGCCGAGGTGGTGTCGCTCAAGGTCGCCGACATCGACAGCAAGCGCATGGTCATCCGCGTCGAGCAGGGCAAGGGCGGCAAGGACCGCAACATCATGCTGTAGCCGAGCCTGCTCGAGTTGCTGCGCGCCTGGTGGAGGGCGCACCAAGCCGGCCGCCTGAGCTTCTTCGGCGATCACGCCCATCTCGCCGAGGCGCAATCCTTCGCGGCTTGTCTCGCACCGCTGCGCAAGGCGGAATGGGTTGTCTACGCCAAGCGGCCGTTCGGCGGGCCCGAGGCGGTACTGGCTTATCTGTCGCGCTACACCCATCGCGTCGCCATCGCCAACAGCCGCTTGATCGCCTGCGACCAGCAGGGCGTCACCTTCAGATGGAAGGACTATCGCATCAAGGGGCGCGATCGCTACAAGCGCATGACGCTCGCCACCTTCGAGTTCACCCGCCGCTTCCTCATCCACGTGCTGCCCAAGGGCTTGCATCGCATCCGCCACTACGGCCTGTTCGCCAAAGGCGCTTGCGCCGACAACCCCTTCACAATTCCAGACCTCGAAGCCTTACTAGGGGTCTCGTTGGAGCCTGAACACTGTTTGCAGGAGTCCCTTCACCGCCTCGCGGGCCGCAGCTGCGGCGGTTTCGTTGTAGCCGATGTGAGGATCGGTCTGTACGCAAGGGTCCGCGTACGTAAACGGCTGGCCGGTCTCGACATTGATGATGATGCCGAGAGGCTCTTCCTTCAACTTACACGCACGTACAGTCTGCGCCCCCTTCAATACGGTCGGTGTCTTCGGTGCGAGCGGATTATCGAAGACGTGGTGTGCGTCCGGGAATTCGATCAGCTTGGCATCCTTGCCGGTGGCGCGGAGGCGTTCGAAATAGGAACGGCAAGGAGCTACCGGGTTGTAGTCGTCTGCCGTGCCATGGAACTGCCGGATGGGCACCGTGCTGACTTCGGTGTCGCCGATGATCGCGATACTGCATGACGCATAAAACGGAATGTACGCCGCAAATTCGATGCCTGGATGCCAGGTCTGCTGGAAGCGCGTAAAACTGGCAGCGAGCACGGCTTGTCCGCCGCGTGAGAACCCCATCGGTACGATGCGTGCGGGGTCGATCCTGGGATGACCGATGAGCACGTCGTAGGCCCGGTACACATCTAGCACCATGTTGAACCGTCCGAGTTGTTCCTGATCGGGATTTACGTCGACCAAACCACGTCCGGAGAAGCTGTCGATTACGAAGGACGCGATCCCCATCTCATTGAAGTACTTCGCCCAGAATTCCTCGCGAGACCCCGTGCCTCCCGACCCATGTACGAGGATGACCGCCGGCAAGCGGTCCGAAGCGCCTCGCGGCAGCCGCAACTCGCCGGCGAGCGTAACGGCCTTTCCGTTCTTGTCGCCTGTCAGAAACTGTTGATCCGTCAGTGTTAGGCTTTCGAACGGGCGCAATTCCGTGCGCGCCACCAAGTCATTGAGTGCAGGCATCGCCCCTCCCAGATTGTTTGCCTCAGGTACGCACTTACAACTATGCGGTCGGCGGCTATTGATAAATTCGCTGACTGGTGGCTCTGATTGCGTTATGCGGTATTGCAGCTCAGCCTCCACGTTGGGCAGTCGGCGCAAAAATGGTGACCGAATGTCTGCTCGGGGTCACAAGCCATCGACGATGGCTACGCCGGGCGACTTCCGGCGACACCGAATCTCATTCAGATGGCTGCGAATAGGCGCATGGGCTCGGCGAGACCCTTAAGCTCGGCCCGTCCTTGACGGAGGCGCCCACTGTGCGCGCATACGTGCCGAACAGGATGAGACCAGCGACCCGCCCAGGATAGGTCGCCGTGAACAGGATAGACATCGGCCCACCCTCGGAGACACCGAACAAATAGGCCCTCTTAGAACCCGCGGCGTCGAGCACGGCGCGGATATCGTCGATCCTTTCATCGAGATGCGGGACACCGACACCACGATCACTGAGACCCGTGCCGCGTTTGTCGAATCGGATCAGTCGCGAGAACGAGCCGAGGTCGTTGAGGAAGCGCGCGATGTTGGGATTCTCCCACGCCTGCTCGAGATGCGATACAAAGCCCGGCGTCATGAGCAAGTCCGGACCGTCCTGTCCGGATATTTGATACGCGACGAAGACGTCGCCGCTGGTCACATAGCGCGTCTCGACAACCATGGCTTCCCTCAAGCCTAGCCCGCTGGGTAGCTTACGGTTAACGGCCAAGCAGTGCAACTGAGCGGCGAGAAGCTCATGGGTTAGTGTGGCGAGGCCCCAGCTGCTCATGTCCGCTTTGGGTCAATGGACTAAACCGCTCGCGCGGTAGAACGCCGCGGCTGGCGAAACAAGACACGGCGAAGCATGGGCGACAGCTCATCGTGACGAACGAGGCAATTGGCCCGTAGCTGGCGATGATCCGATGATCGAGGAGGTGCTGATCTGGAAGTTCGTGGCGGAGCACCAACCATTGCACAAGAGCCAACCCGAACCCGGCATTCTCGACCGTGATTGTATGCCCGTCGCCCTAATTGCACCCAGTCCAGGAATCTCGAAGCAAGCAGAGTAACTGATGCGGTGATGCTCTTGACGAGCAACTCGAAACAGTCTCGGCTCAGATAGCTCCGGGAGCTTTCCAGATCACTAGAGATCAGTTTGCCTCATGGGATTCGAATTTCGATGTCCTCGCGTTTAGATTGTGTGGTGTAGTATTTTTGCTACGACCAAGCTCTTGAAAGTACAGGTGCCGCCAAACATTAATCCCCATAGGCGATCTTCCGGATCGTCTGAAGGTTGTTTGACGCGACTTAGCTCGATCACGCGGCATCGTCCTACGTCCCCCCAGCGCGGTTTCCTCCTTTGGAGGCTTTCGGACGCCGGCCGCCGAATGCGCCGCGCCGCCCCTCATGCGGCCGGCATCCGAAACCCTTCACAGAAGCCGTCATTTTCTGTAAAGCCCTCGATTCCGCGGAGCCTCCCGCGGAGGATGATGGTTAGCGGATACTGCGCCCTCCAATCATTGCGGCTTTCCCATTCTAATGCGACCGCCGACGCTAAGCGAAGCGGCGCGGGGTGTGAACGGCTTCACACGCCTGTTTCAAGTTCGAACGTAGGATCATCCCCGCGCTAATATTGAGCGCGGGCTTTTCATCTCAACAGGAATGCGACCAGTGGGAGGTGCTGCGATGAGCACGACCTATGGTGCAATAGGGTCGAGACAGACCGCAGCAGTGACGCGGCGCGTCTCCAGCTTTTTCAAGAGATGTTTGAGTGCGTATCATGAGCGGCTCGAACGCCAGAGGTTACGGGCGACCTTGCATGACTTAAGTGACAGGGAGCTACTGGACATCGGCACTTCGCGCGGCGAGATCGACTACGTCGCCTCGAACAGAGTTATCGATCCACGTGGGATCTGCTCCGAAGGATGGAACGTCTGATATCCGGCGCCGATGGATGCCCGAGACTGAACACGAGCCGTGTGCACGATTTCGCACGAGCCGACTTCCGATATGGGTCAACATGCGAAGACCTCAGGGCCGCCACTTGGCCGATGGCCAATTGCCGCCGCTCCAAACGTGCCCATTTCGCGGCAAGGCGCCAGGCACCTCGACGCCCCAAATTCCGGCTCAGCGACAACGGAACGTTGGCGAGCTTAGTTTTGTGAACGCGTAAAGGGGACAAAGCGCACGAGTGCGACGGCGCGCGTCGTCGTCTTGTCGGGGGCGATTTTTTCGATGACCGTGAGCTGTTGAGTGGTGTAACCGGGTCCCACCGGCATAACGAGCCGGCCACCTACTTTAAGCTGTTCAATCAGGGGCGGCGGTGGCTGCCCGAGCGCGGCAGTCACGACGATGGCGTCAAAAGGACCGCATTCGGGCCAGCCATCGTATCCGTCGCCAAGCTTGACGCTCACGTTGTCATACGCAAGGTCTCTTAATGTTTTCGCGGCGGTCTCGGCCAATTGCGGGATGATCTCGATGGTGCAGACCTTTCGCGCCAGATGGGCAAGGACGGCGGCCTGATAGCCCGAACCCGTCCCCACTTCCAGCACAACGTGATCGGGCGCGACCTCGACCAACTGGGTCATCAAAGCCACGATGTACGGCTGCGATATGGTCTGCCCGAGGCCGATCGGCATCGGTCTGTCCGCGTATGCGATGGAGCAAGGTTGCTCGGGGATGAACAGATGGCGTTTCGTTTGCTCCATGGCCTCAAGGACACCCTCCGACAGGCCTTGCTGTCCCAAGGCACTGGCGGCGGATCGGGCGTATGCCCGGATGGTTTCGACCATGGCGGCGCGCTCGCGGACGCATTGCGCGTCCTTTGGTGCGTCCTGAGCGGTCGCTTCCCGGGCCACGACGACCATGGCAAACACGAGCGGCAGCAAGGCTTTCATCGTGCGCTCTCCGAGACGTAATGGGCTCACGTCGACCGCTCGACCGCAATGAGCCGATTCGACGCATCACCTCAGCGAAACACGGCGTCCGGCGAATGACAGTCATGGGTCCTCCAGCGGTCACGATCCATCACTGCATCTGGCAGGACACGCATTGCCGCCTCACTGCTCCCAACCGGGGTTCCTCACCTAATGTCCGTTGCGGATCATTCGCGTCGGTTTGGCCCTGCCACGTTGACTTCCGGCCAGTCCTGGTGAGCAGACGTCCTCAGTGCCGGTCGGAAGGTCTCAAACGGGCCAACAACAGACCAAGCTGCCTCCATGGTTCCTCGCAGGGCGTGGCCCATTCAACCCCGGCTATTTTTGTGCGAACACCTCTAAGAGGAACGCTTTCACGTCCTCATGCGCCTTCTTCATCGCTGCTTCGTTGTAGCCTGCCGTCGGGCCTTTGCGCACGCACGGGTCTTCCGGCGTGAGGGGCTGCTTCGAGACGGCGTTCAAGATGACTCCATTCTCGCCCTCTTCGAGCGAGCAGTCGATGACCGAGTTGCCATCAGGAACCTTGACCTCGGCAGGGAGGAACGGCGCGTCGAACGCATGACGTGCGTCCGCGTACTCGATGAGGCTCACCTTTCGTCCGGCTTTCTGCAGCCGCGCTGCATACTCGCGGCACTTGCTGATCGGCAGCCAATCGTCAGCGACCCCGTGCAGCATGAGAAGTGGCTTCGTCAGACCCTCGTCACCGCGAAATTTGGTAATACAGATACCGTACACAGAAATGTATGCCGCGTACTCGAGATCGGGCGAGCCATATTGCTTTTGGAAGCGTTCGGTATTGCCGTAGAGGGCAGCATGACTGCCGTGCGAAAATCCCATGAGGACGATCCGAGTCGGATCGACGCCCGGATGCTTCGCGAGAACCTGGAGCGCGCGGTACGCGTCTATAGTCCGCGGGATCGGGGCAACCTTTCCGAACGGAATGCGCACATCAGCAGGCAAAAAGGCGCCGCGTCCGGTGAAGCTGTCCACCGTGAACGTACCATACCCGGCCGTGTTCAGAACGGATGCCCACACTTCGACATAGTTCTTGGATCCCCCGATGCCGCTCCCACCGTGCAGCAACACAACTACGGGAAGTTTCGCACCGATTTTCGGGAGACGGAGCGCCCCTGCGACTGTAACGATCCTGCCCTTTTGCCCAGTCAGGAATTCCGCCTCCGTCATGTCCTCAATCGGTATCGGAATGAAGTCCTGCCGAGCAAACTGAGCATGCGCCATTGGCATAAAGAGCATCAAGCCCGCAATGATACCCGCTGCATTCCTCCACATTGCTCCCTCCCACCAACCGACATAGCGGACCCTATCATGGGCTAGTGGAACCCTCCACGCAAAACGATGATGCTGCGTCGCGACAAGCTTACTGCGCCAACGTCCGAGTTGGGTCATGAGCGCCGTTTGGAAGGTCCGCCGGTTGCTTCCGGTCTACCCCGATAAGCCGACAACTGAGGACGCCGCCCGAACTTCGCATTCGGGCCAAGAGGCGAACTTCCGTATAAACGAGCGCACCGACGCGCGCTTGTGCTTCGAGTGACGCGAGTTCGCATCGGGGGGTTAGTTCCACTGGTGGGACGTCGTGCCCGATCTGGTTGCAAGTCCCGCGATCGGCGCGCGTTCATTGACGTAGCTGGTGCAGCAGCTCCGCCACATGTTCATCTGCGCGACGGAGGCGACGACAGAGCTCGCGGTTTTACATTTTGAAGCACTATGACATAGGCGTGCATGTCAGCCTTGTAATAGGCGTACAGGCTCTTGGCTGTCAGCTCGTACAGCACGGCTGGCGTCGTTGCCATGACCGTGGCCGATCGATTTTGCATTTGGATCAGGGTCATCTCGCCGAAGAAATCCCCTGGCTCGAGATCAGCCGTGTGAATGAGCTCGCCTGAAAGTCCTTGCCGGCGTACCTCAAGCTCTCCTGAATGGACGACAAACATCGAACGTCCGGGATCGCCTTCAGCGATAACGATCTGGCCTGCCTGGACCCTGCGCTCGACCAGCATGGAGAGCAACAAGTCGAGACTCGTATCTGAAAGGCCGCCGAAAAACGGTGTCGCAAGCAAGAACGCTTTCAGATCGGGCGAGCTGACAGCCATGAGAATACTATACGCCGCTGCTTCAACGGCAATCAAGGCGTCGTTCCGGCACGGCTTGCGCGTAGCCAAAAATGAAGGAGGCCGCCGAACGCGGCGACCTCCAATTGCGAGCAGCTCAGGAAAAAATCAAGCTCAGAGAGGCGGCTGCCCCGGCCCCGACCCTGGACCAAACGGGCCGCGCAGGTTTCCCGGGCCCTGCAAGCCGCCAGCGATGAAGCCGCCGACCCACAGGACGGCGTCCTTGATGGCGCCGCCGATTGCGCGGAAGGCGTCGCCGAGCCAGTTGCCGCCGACGACTGTTTCGAGCTCCGCATCGTTCAGTTCGATGATTTCCGATTTTGCATGTTCCAGGTTCAGCATGTTGGTCGCTCCTCTTCAGAAGAAGTGTTGATGAAAGCGTTTGAAGTTCTCAGCGGTGGAAGATGCCACCTGGCAACCAGGGGTTCGGTCCGGCCGGCTGATGGGTCGTGATCTTTCCATCCACAATCCACGGACCGATGCAGCCTCCGTCATTGATGAAGCCGCCGCACACGGATTCCAATTCACGGTCGTCCAGTTCCCTACGGTCTCGATTGCTGCGCTCAGTCATTTGTGTCTCCCGCTTGCCAACGAGGGGCCATCCCCTCTCATCTGGTGGTCTCAGGAGTACCGCGGGCGGTTTGTTTGGACCGTGATTTGAGTCACAGGAACTACCGAGCGGGACGGGCGGCGCGTTGGGGCTCGGCCGTCGGCTCGAATAGGCGTCCACTCTCGCGGATATTGCGGAGGAGATTGCGGCCAGCCCGCAGACGCCTCAAAGCCGGGAACGAATGGAACTCAAGATCCCGGTTGTCGCGTCGATAACCTGCACTGCTTGCTGGGACTTGGCCAAGGCCAGAGCTGACCTCGCGCACTGATCGGGAAGTTGCGCGATCTTTCTGCGCTGGCTGGTCAGAATATTGGTCGACTGCTCGATGGCAAATTTCACCACATCGCGGGTCGGGTCGTTGTCGCCAACGCTCGTCAATTCCTTCTCGATCGTAATCAGATATTCGAAACTGGAAAGCTCTTGAGAAATCTCCGCGAGATTTTGGACCGTGGCTTTAACGCAATCTGCGTCCGCAGCGGGTATGTCGGTCCGCTTGGAAGTTTGGACGAGGTCCGCCATCAAGCCTGCGAACATTGGCCTGAGATCTTCAACTCGCTTCAGGTCTGCGGGACTGAGGATGCCGGCCAAGCACATCTTCGTCGCGAGCAGCAACCCCAGGCATTGCAACGCCAGTCGATTTGCAACCACACGGGCTGCCGCGGCAGGTGTCACGCTATCCGGTTGCGATATCATTTGACGCACTCGAACGCTCCGCCGGCAGTCCCGTCGCCATCACGGCGATAGCTTAGCGCCGCACAAGAGATCGCTCAACCGCATTTCCGCCAGCGCCCGCCTCAGACGCCAGGACTGGTCGCGACCCGTTGTAGGAAAATTCGCTCCTATGTATCATCGGAGCCTACTCTGGAAGTTCCAAGCTTATTTTTTGACGAACAGAAAGTGGTTGTGCCGAGATCATTTGCGGAGACTTGAAGCATGACCGATGGTCCCGAACGTATTTTTCGTGCAAGCGCGTTGCAGCGCGCGGCGTCTCCAGACGAACTCGACCATCTTGTCGCGATCACCAAGCCCGCCGACTGGATCCTGGCCGCCGTCGTCACGGTCGCACTGGTTGCGGCGCTGATCTGGGGGATCTACGGCCGGATTCCCTCCCGCGTGTCGGGACAGGGAATTCTGGTCGGCAGCGGACGCGTCGTCGATGCAGTCTCCGCCGCGGAAGGACGGCTCGCTTCGCTCAGCATTTCCGTCGGCGATCATGTCGAACGCGGGCAGTTGATTGCCCAGATCTCGCAGACCGACATCGAGCAGAAGTACGCAAATGCGGTGGAGACCTACAAGGAGCGTCAGCGCGAGCATGACGACATGGCCGCTAACGTCAGGTCGGAGCTCGCGGCCAAGGCCTCCAATTTCGAAAAGCTCGAGGCCGCCTTCAACAAGGTCATCGAAGCGACCGGGCAGCGCGTTCAGTCGCTGGATATCGACGTGAAGAATCTCGAGCAGCTCATGGCCAAGGGGCTGACCACGCGGAAGACGCTGGATGATCGCCGTCTCGAGTTGACCGAGGCGCAGCAGCGCCGGATGGACTCGCAAAACGAGATCCTCAAGCTGCACGCACAGAAATCCGATCTCCAAACCCAGCGGGAGCGTGAATTGCGGCAGGCCGAGTTCGCGGCCAACAATGCGCGCCGCGAGATGCAGGCACTCGCCGGAACCCTGGGGCGCAATTCGCAGATTCTCAGTCCGATCGCGGGGCGCGTGGTCGAGATCAAGATATCGACCGGTTCGGTGCTCGCCGTCGGCACCCCGGTGGTTCTGATTGAAGACGAGGGCTCGAAGCTCGAGGCGGTGGTTTATATCCCCGCCGAGCAGGGCAAGAGCGTCAAGCCGGGCTCGCAGGTGCGCATCGCGCCCAGCACTGTCAAGCGCGAGGAGTTCGGCACGATGATCGGGACCGTCTCCAGCGTGTCGGAGTTTCCCGTCACCCCGCAGGGCATGACCGCGGTGCTCCATAACGACCAGCTGGTTAAGGTGTTCTCCCATGACGGCGCGCCCTATGCCGTCGCCGTATCCCTGGAGCGGGACGAGACGACGACAAGCGGCTATCGATGGGCCGTCGGCAAGGGACCAGAGGTTCATCTGACCAGCGGCACGCTCGTCCAGGCCGAAATTACCACCCGAAACCGGCGTCCGCTGGATCTCGTTGTTCCTCTCATCAGGAAGCTGACCGGGATCGATGGATAGTCCTGCCAAGCCTGCTCCGGGGGTCAAGAAGACACCCACCGTCCTGCAGATGGAAGCGGCGGAATGCGGCGCGGCCTGTCTCGCCATGGTGCTGGCGCATTATGGCCGGTGGGTGCCGCTCGAGCAGTTGCGCGTCGAATGCGGCGTATCGCGCGATGGCAGCAAGGCGAGCAACATCGTCAGGGCGGCGCGCCGCTTCGGCCTGTCCGCCAAGGGCTTTCGGCAGGAGGTCACGACGCTGCGCGCGACGCCCACGCCCTGCATCATCCACTGGAACCTCAATCATTTCGTCGTTCTCGAGGGGCTCGATGGAAAGTTTGCCTACATCAACGACCCGGCCTTTGGGCGAAGGCGAATCGGGCTCGACGAGCTCGACAGGAGCTTCACCGGCGTCGTACTGGTTTTGGAGCCGACCGCCGGGTTCGTTGCGCAAGGAAGCAAGCCTGGCGGAGTGCGCCTGCTGGTCCGTGAGCTGCGCGGATCGAAGGCAGCTGTCGGGCTGCTTCTCCTGCTCAGCTTCGTCATGGTTCTTCCGGGGCTCGTGGCCGCGAGCTTTTCGAAGATCTTCATCGACGACATCCTGATCCAGCATTTGGATGGATGGTTGCGCCCTCTCCTGGTCGGCATGGCCGCCACCGTACTGATCCGAACTATTCTGGTGTTGCTCCAGCAATCCCTGCTGCTGCGGCTGCAGACGAAGCTGTCGGTGGTGATGATCAGCCGCTTCCTCTGGCGGGTGATGGTATTGCCGATGGAGTTCTTCACCCAGCGCCACGCCGGCGATATCGCGATGCGCGTTGCTGCCAACGAGCAGATTGCCCGACTGCTTGCAGGCGGCATTGCTGCGAATGCGCTCAACCTCACCTCCGTCGTGTTCTTTGCGTTCGCCATGGCGGTCTACGATCTGTGGCTTGCCGCGATCTGTATTGCCTTGTCGCTGCTCAACGTGCTGTTCTTGCGCCTGTCACACCGACGCCGGGAGGATCTCAGCCGCGGGCTCTCGCAAGAGCGCGGAAAGTCGCTGGGGGCGGTGGTCAGCATCGTCAGGAGCATTGAGACGATCAAGGCAAGTGGCCTCGAGGACGAGGCGTTCGGGCAGTGGTCTGGCATTCAGGCCAAGCTTCTCAATGCAGAGCGCGACCTCGCCTCGTCGTCGATCATGCTCGACATGATCCCGACGCTGATCTCCGGATTGACCATGATGGCGATCCTCAGCTTTGGAGGCTTGCGGGTAATTGAAGGCTCGCTGACGCTCGGCAGCCTCGTGGCGTTCCAGGCGCTGATGGCAAGCTTCTCGGAGCCTGTTTCGGCGCTCGTCAATCAGGCCAGCGGCTTTCAATTGATCCGGGGCGCACTCGACCGCCTCGAAGACGTCTACAACTATCCGCTCGGCGACAAGCCGAAGGATGGCGGATCCGAAAAGCGTTTCCCCGCCAAGCTCATCGGACGCGTCGAACTGAGGAATGTACAATTCGGCTATTCGCTGCTCGAGCCTCCGCTGATCTCCGACCTTTCGATTGCCATCAGCCCGGGATCGCGGGTGGCGATTGTCGGCGCGTCCGGAAGTGGCAAATCGACGCTTGGCCGCCTGATTTGCGGCCTCAACAGGCCGTGGTCCGGGGAGATCCTGATCGACGGAGCCCCGCTTGGGGACGTGCCGCCCGAAATCCTCGCCAACTCCGTAGCCTATGTGGACCAGGATATCTTCCTGTTCGAGGGCACGGTGCGAGACAATCTCACGCTCTGGGACCGGACGACGCCGGATGTCGATCTGACCAGGGCGCTGCAAGACGGGCAGATCCAGGGTGAGATCGCCATCAGGGCCGGCAATTACGATACTTACGTCAGCGAGGGTGGAACGAATTTCAGCGGCGGGCAGCGTCAGCGCATCGAGATCGCGCGTGCTCTCGTCGGCCGCCCTTCCGTCATCGTTCTCGATGAAGCCACGGCAGCGCTCGATCCGGTCACGGAGAAGACGATCGACGATAATCTGCGCCGATCCGGCTGCACCTGTATCATCATCGCGCATCGTCTGAGCACGATCAGGGATTGCGACGAGATCATCGTGTTGCGGCAAGGCAAGGTTGTCGAGCGAGGGACGCACGAGAGCCTCCTCGCCCTTGACGGCGAATACGCAAGGCTGGTGTCCCAGGAATGACCCGTTCGGCTGAAAACATTGTGTCGGGCGCGAGCCTCGTCTCGGCGGAGCTTCCGGTCGACATGGCGCTCGATGGTCGCAGGCCCGTCCTGCTTGATCACCACGGCCATGTGCTGGAGGTTGTCGCCGGTCATCTCGACATCTTCGCTGTCGACGTCGACGATGGCGAATACGGAAGCAGACACCATCTGTTTCGAATCGAAAGCGGCGATGTTGTCCCCGATCTCCCGGCGCTCGCGGCGTCTGCAGGACGCGGCATCAGCTTCATCGCAGTCGGCACCGACGGCACGCGCACATCGGCGCGATCCAGGTCGGATCTGAGGTCGGCAGCTCAAGCCACGCGCTGGATCGAGCGGTTGGCGCGCTTCGTCGCGGGACCTGCGCCGCACTGGCAGATGGCCGAGTTGCCGGAGGGCGAAGCCCGATTTTCCCCGAACGAATGCGCCCGGGGACCCATGCGCGGGCTGCTCTGGCTGACGGTGGAGCGCGGCGACCTCAGACTGATGGGCGTCGCCCTTTCTTATGCGGCCGGAAGCCGGCCGCTGCCGCTCACCTCGGGCTTGTGGGTCGAGGCGGGCCCGGAAGGCTGCGGCGTGATCGCAACCAGCGTTGCGCCGGCGTCGGTCTGGCCGGCAATCGATCAACTCCACCAGAGCTTCGTCGCCTGCGTCCAGCGCATTCTGGAGGATGAGAGGCTCGCCGAGAGCGAGCGTCTGGTGAGCCGGAACGCTCTCGCGGCGTCGCAGTCCATGGAAGCTTTCGACCGCCTGTCCGGCATCATCGGGCGTCGCTTTGATCATGACGCGGTCGATGCATCATATTCCGACCGGCTGGCCGGCGCCTGCCAGCTTGTCGGAAGCGCGATGCGCACGCCTATTGCGGTCTCCGGTCGGATCGACGGCAGCCGGCAGGAATTCGCTGGCCTGACGCAAATCGCGCTCGATGCCCGTCTTCGGCTGCGGCAGGTTCTGCTGCGGTCACGCTGGTGGCGAACCGATGCCGGCCCACTGGTCGGCTGGTTCGGCGAGAAGCGCGACCCGGTCGCCCTGGTCTACGAGCCGCGCCGCGGCTACATCATGATCGATCCGCTGACGAAAGCGCGTTGGCCGGTCAATCGCGCCGTGGCGGCGCAGATCGCTCCGGACGCGGCGATGTTCTATCCGCCGCTGCCGTCACGCTCCCTGAAGTTCAGGGATCTTCTTGAATTTGCCCTACGCTATGCGCGTGGCAGCGGTCTGCGCATCGCATTGGCGGTCGTGGTGATCGGGCTTCTGTCGCTGGTGACTCCCTTTGTCACCAACCTGCTGATCAGCTCGATCATCCCGAGATCGGAGCTCGACCAGCTCGTCTTCTGCGCTCTCGCGCTTGGCCTGACGGCACTGGCGGTAGCCAGCGTCCAAGTCATGCAGGGGCTTGTCATGCTCCGCATGGAAGCGACGATCGACTGGCGATTGCAGTCGGCGTTGATCGATCGCCTGCTCAGGTTGCCCACCGCGATCTTCCGGGAATTCACGGCGGGCGAGCTGGTCGACCGCGCGATGGGCATCGACGCCGCGCGGCGTGCCCTGACAGGCCACGCGTTGCGCGGCATGATCGCTGGCCTGTTCTGTATCTTCAGCCTCGGCTTGATGGTCTACTACAGCCCGAAGCTGGCCTTGCTCGCGATTGGACTGACATTCGTCAGGGCAGCCGCCATCATTTCCACCAACCTGCTGCGGCTCTATCACGAGAACAAGCACTTCACCCAGCAGGGCAAGGTCAGCGGATTCGTCCTCCAGTTGCTGATGGGTGTCGGCAAGTTGCGGGTGTCGGGAGCGACCGGGCGCGCGCTCGGAATTTGGTCGAAGCAGTTCGCGACGCAAAAGCAATATTTCGTCTGCTCGCAAGTTGCCAGCAACGGCCTTGGCGCGTTCGAGACGGCCTTTCCAACCCTCGCGACACTGATCATTTTTGCCTACGCATCCTATTCGAACAGCAACCTGCTCACGGATCTAGGCACATTCTTCGCGTTCTTTTCCGCCTTCGGGCAATCGATGGGGGCCGTCGGCTCCTGGGCGAGCGGTGTGAGTGAGGCGCTGATCGCAATACCGCCGCTGCTCCGGTTGCGGCCTCTGATCGCGAGCCCGACGGAGATTTCAGACGAGCGCAAGGCGCCGGGAGAACTGTCCGGTTCGATCGAGCTTGCGCGCGTGTCGTTCCGGTATCTGTCGAGCGGCCCTCTGGTGCTCGACAACGTCACATTGAAGATCGCGCCGGGCGAATACGTCGCGCTCGTCGGTCCATCCGGAAGCGGCAAATCGTCCCTGTTCCGGCTGCTGCTGGGGTTCGAGCGGCCGGAATCGGGCGCGGTGTTCTACGACGGAAAATCGATCGAGACGCTGGATGCGAGCGCCTTGCGGCGCCAGCTTGGTGTTGTCTTGCAGAGCGCCAGACTGGCTAACGGGAGCATCTACGAGAATATCTCTGGCGGACTTCGGCTGCCGCTCGATCAGGTCTGGGAAGCCGCCCGGCTCGCCGGCATTGAAGAGGACATCAAGGCCATGCCGATGGGCATGTTGACCCAGATATCCGAAGGCGTCAGTACGCTTTCAGGAGGACAACGTCAGCGCATCATGATCGCGCGCGCCATCGCGCGACGCCCGCGCGTCCTGCTGTTCGACGAGGCGACGAGCTCGCTCGACAATCGATCCCAAGCCATCGTTAGTGATGCCTTGGAAAATTTGAATGTTACTCGGATCGTCATCGCTCACCGGCTGAGCACCGTGAAGAGGGCGGATCGGATCATCGTGCTGGTCGACGGCAAGATCGTCGAAAGCGGCACGTTCGAGGAGTTGACCGCCGCTGCCGGTGCTTTTTCGGCGTTTGCGCAGCGGCAGATGCTCTAGTGGCGGCAACCCCCGATCCATTCGCTCCGAGAAAAAGCTCAAGCTCGGGTTAGGCTTCGGAGGCTAGCTCAAATCGAACGTTTTCCGCACCTTAAGTCGTTATCTACAGGCTCTGGAACCGCAGTGCAGGTGCGAAACTTGGCCATCATTTCGCGGAAGAAAAGCAGCCGCTTGCCTCTGTGATGGGTATCACAGCCTAAACAAACCGCCCGCAGTACTCCTGAGACCACCAGATGAGAGGGGATGGCCCCTCGTTGGCAAGCGGGAGACACAAATGACTGAGCGCAGCAATCGAGACTGTAAGGAGCTGGACGACCGTGAATTGGAGTCCGTGTGCGGTGGCTTCATCAATGATGGAGGCTGCATCGGTCCGTGGATTGTGGATGGAAAGATCACGACCCATCAGCCGGCGGGGCCGAACCCCTGGTTGCCTGGTGGCATCTTCCACCGCTGAGAAACCACACGTTCAAACGTTTTCATCACATACATGATCTGAAGAGGAGCGACCAACATGCTGAACCTGGAACATGCAAAACCGGAAATCATCGAACTGAACGATGCGGAACTCGAAACAGTCGTCGGCGGCAACTGGCTCGGCGACGCCTTCCGCGCCATCGGCGGCGCCATCAAGGACGCCGTCCAGTGGGTCGGCGGCTTCATCTTTGGCGGCTTGCAGGGCCCGGGCAACCTGCGCGGCCCGTTTGGCCCGGGGTCGGGGCCGGGGCAGCCGCCTTTGTAAGCTAGTTCTTCCAAGAGGTCGCCGCGTTCGGCGGCCTCTTCCGCTTGGCTCTAAAGCTCCGTCCGCATCTGACGCCAGACCTGTCGGTTGGATTGCCGATGAGTTGCTCCAGTTGTCTGGAAGCTGAGCAGGTGCGCAATGTTGCCCAAGGGCACTTCAATTGGGAAACTGTGCGCCTCTGCTCAGACTCCAAGCCCCGATACAAACTGAAGTCAGCTTCGGGTCCAACAGCGCCGTTCGGATCGGCCCAGACCGACATCCGGTCGAGACCTTGAGACCGGACCTAAGGCGGCTTCCGAGCCTCTCCGCCTTCGGCCAAAAACGGACAATGCGCTGGGGTATGAGCTAAACTAGGCCATCTATCAATCAACACCGCAGGACATGCAATGGGACGTTCCGTCCAGTCTCCACTAACACTATTCGATAGCCTGCCATTTGGGTTCGCCCAGGTCTCCATCGTGCCCACGCCCTTCGGCGATGCAGTTCATGTTTCGGGACAGGTAGCCTGGGACGCGGACCGCAACATAGTGGGTGCGAATGACATCGGCATTCAACTGAAGAAAAGTCTGGAGAATCTAGCCACAGCGTTGGCGTCGGTCGGCGCGACGCTCGATCAAGTCGGGGCAATAAGACTTTACATCCGGCAAAGCCATATCGACCAAGGCAAGGCGATTAGCGATGCACTGATGGAAACCTTTGGTGACCGGCCACCGTGTGCTACTTGGATAGGTGTGCCGAGCCTAGCGCGAGAGGAATTCTTAATCGAGGTTGAGCCGTCAATTATCTTCGTTGCCCGAAGCTGAGTGGCGTCTCTTGCGGGTCACAAGCCGCCGATCACACTTGCAGTGGCAGACTTCCGCTTTGCTCTGGTAAGCTGACGATCATGCGCACTCCCCAATCGGAGTTCTTGCGAACCACAACGGCCCGGAAGGACAACCAATGAGCATCAAAGCCGTCGTCTTCGACGCCTACGGTACGCTCTACGACATCCAGTCGGTCGCTGACATCACCGAGGATGCGTTTCCGGGCTATGGCGAGATCATCACGCAGATCTGGCGCATCAAGCAGCTGGAATACACCTGGTTGCGCTCGCTGATGCGGCGCTACCAGGATTTTGGCGCGGTCACTCGCGACTCGCTCGCCTATACGCTGCGTGTGCTCGGGCTCGCCTATGAGAGCGAGGCATTCGAGCGCGTGATCGAAAAGTATCTGCATCTCGATCTCTATCCGGATGCACCGGCAGCGCTCCGAGCCTTGAAGCCTCGGAAACTCGCCATCCTCTCCAACGGAAGTCCGGACATGCTGAACGCGCTCGTGCGCAACTCCGGGCTCGACAGCCTGCTCGATGCCACCATCAGCGTCGATGCGAAGAAGATCTTCAAGCCGAGCCCGGCGGCTTATGAGCTGATCGGTGAGGTGCTGGGCACCGCACCGGATGAGGTGCTGTTCGTCTCCTCCAATCCCTGGGACGTCGCGGGCGCAAAATCGTTCGGCCTCAACGTCGCCTGGATCGAGCGGGTGACGCCGGAAGCGATGGCGCTGGCTTGCGTCGAGAACGAACTCGTGGCACCGCTGACCATGTTCAAGGCGATCCGCACCCAGATGGACGAGCTTGGCTTTGCGCCGGACCACCGCGTCCGCGCGCTGTCCGAGCTGCCGAGTATCATCTAGGGGTCATCCAGGTATCGCCGCCCGCCCGTGAGACTGGAATGAGCCTGCAATCTGTTCGCGCCTTCTTCGCCGAGAACGCCCCCGACATCTCCGTCATCGAATCCCCGATCAGCTCCGCGACCGTGGCGCTGGCGGCCGAAGCCTATGGTGTCGAGCCGGGGCGGATCGCCAAGACGCTGTCGTTGCGGATCGGCGAGCGCGTCATCCTGATCGTCGCCGCCGGCACCTCGCGCATGGACAACAAGAAGGTGAAGGCGCAGTTCGGCGGCAAGCCGAAGATGCTGGGACTGGAGGAGGTCGCCGAGATCACCGGCCACGAGGTCGGCGGCGTCTGTCCGTTCGGGCTGAAGGCGCCGCTGCCCGTCTATTGCGACATCTCACTGAAGGCGTTCGACGTGGTGGTGCCGGCTGCGGGCTCGACCCACAGCGCCGTGCGCATCACGCCAGATCGTATGGCCGAGCTGACCGCGGCTGAATGGGTCGACGTCTGCGAGCACAGGCCCTGAGCGGCGCTAATCATCCTCGTCGTAAGGCCGTGGTGGAGGCGGCGGAGCATTGTAGCGCGGGGGCGGCGCAATGCGATTGCGCGGGCTCGGCGGCTGCGGCTGAGCCTGGTTGTTCGACTGGAACACAGCGCGACACCCGCTCGAGAGCTGCGGCGTGTTCTGTTGCAAGCAGGCCACGATACGGTTCACGTCCGGGATCTGATCGCTGCACAGCCGCCACACATCCGGAGTGCAGGCCATCTGCTGTTCCATGGTTCCGCGATATTCCTGGGCGGAGGCAGCGCTGTGCGCGACGATGCCGCCGATCGCAAGCGCCATACCCAGCGCAATCCGCTCTGTTCGCATCTTTCGATTCCTTCCCGAGCCTCTCGAATTCTCATCAAACAATGAGACGCGGGCAGGTTCTGAACCAACAACAAAATGTGAAGGCGATGCTGGAACCTACTCCACCTTGCCGATCTTCTTCACCGCCGCGATCAGCCGCGCGCTGTCGGCCGCCACGAATTCGGAAAAGGCCGGCGCGTCCTGATAGGCGACGAGACTGCCTGATGTTTCGAAGGTCTTGAGCACGTCGGGGCTCGTCATCACCTGCGCCATCGCCTCGCGCAAGCGGGTCGCGATCGGCGCCGGCAGAGAGCTCTGCGCAAAGAGCCCGGCCCAGATGTACATCTCGACGTCCTTGTAGCCGAGCTCCTGGAAGGTCGGCACGTCAGGGAAGCTCGCGATGCGCTGCGCGCCGCAATTGCCGAGCACGCGCAGCTTGCCGGCGTCGACCTGCGGCTTCAGCGTTCCCGGTGCGGCGGCGATCGCCTGCACGGTGCCGCTGAGCAGCGCGGTGAGCGCGGGGCCTGCGCCGCGGAACGGCACGTGCAGCAGCTTGATGCCGGCGCTGTTTGCGAACATCTCCATCGCCACATGCAGCGTGCCGTACGGTCCGGACGAGCCATAGGTGATCTGGCCCGGCCGCTTCCTCGCATCCTCGACGAAATCCTGCGCGGTCTTCCATGGCGCCGAGGCCGGCACCGCGAGCAGCGTGGGATCGGCCAGCACGCGCGCGATCGGCATGAACTGCGAGACCTCGTAGGCAACGGGGCGGTCGAACAGCCGGTCGGCCTCGGGTAGCACCGCGAGCGAGGACAGCGTCATCAGCAGCGTGTAGCCGTCGGGCTCGGCGCGCGCGGCGGCGGCATTGCCGACCGATCCACCGCCGCCGCCGGCGCGGTTATCGACGATGACAGGCTTGCCGAGCACCCGCTCCAGTGCCATCGCCACCGGGCGCGCCGCGAGATCGGCCTGGCCTCCGGCCGGAAACGGCACGATCATGGTGATGTTGCGCACCGGATAGGCTTGCGCAAAGGCCTTGTCCGGCCAGGCAGCCCGCAACAACGGCAATGCCGCAGCGGCGCGCAAGAGATCGCGTCGATCCATGGTGGTGCCCTCCCCCTGATCTTCTTTGTTTCGCTGCCCAGCCTAGCGTGGCGACCGGCAAGAACAAGTCGTTTACCAGGTCTTAACCATGTCCGGCCCGGGTGCGGAACGCATCGGCGGACCCGCGGGTTGCCCTTCCCGGGAGGGAGTGATGCGCAACCTTGCGACTATCGACGTCGCTCTGGACGAGATGCTGGTCAATCTCGCCGCGATCGTCTTGCGGCTTTCGGAGCCGGACGTGACGCGAACACCGGAAGCGCGGCGGGCCCTGGCGCAATCCGTCCATCAATACGCGGTTTGCGCGGCCCACTCGACCGACCCGCGGGTCCACGAATTGAAGGCGCGATTGGAAGGGACCCTGAAGCCGAGCCTGCGCATCGTTGCGATCGACGGCGTGACGGTGTCGTAGCCCAACGCCGTCATTGCGAGGAGCTCTTGCGACGAAGCAATCCAGAATCCCTCCGCGGTGATACTCTGGATTGCTTCGCTATGCTCGCAATGACGAGGTTGTTGAAACAGCTCGTTCTACGCCCCCTTCACCTTCCCGCGCGGCCGCCGCTTGCACGTGCCGGGCAGCTTTGCTGCGAGGAAATCGCCGAGCGCTTCGACGCGTGCGGGGCGCGGGCCGCCTGGCGGCGTCACCAGGTGCACGGCGCCCTCGGCCTGCTTCCAATCCTTCAGGATCACTTCGACGGCGCCAGAGGAGATCGCCTCGCCGACGATGAATTCGGGAAGCTCGGCGATGCCGAGGCCTGCGATCAATGACGGCATCACGGCTTCGCCATTGTTGACACGAAGCGGTCCGCCCGGACGTACGCTGGCCTGCTCGCCGGCGGAATTGGTGTAGTGCCAGATGTTGGGCGTCGAGAGATAGGCGTAGCTGAAGCACCTGTGCTCGGCCAGATGCATCGGATGCGTCGGGCGGCCGTGACGCTTGAGATAGGACGGCGCTGCCACCGTGAAGCGCGGCATGGTGAAGAGCCGGCGCGCGATCAGGGACGAATCCGGCAGCCGCGCGATCCGCACCGCCATGTCAAAGCCCTCTCCGATCAGATCCACCGTCGCATCGCTCAGATGCAGATCGACCGAGACTTCCGGATAGGCCTCGAAGAACTCCGGCAGCAGCGGCGCCACGGCCTTGATGCCGAACGTCATGGGCACGGCGAGCCGCACCAGACCGCGCGGCGCCACCGATTGCGCCAGCGCCTCGTTCTCCGCCGCCTCGCCGTCGGCGAGAAGACGCGTTGCCCGGTCCGCAAGCTTGTGGCCGGCATCGGTCAGCGCGAGCCGGCGCGAGGTGCGGTTGAACAGGCGGGCGCCGAGCCGCTCCTCCAGCCGGGTCACGGCCTTCGAGACCGTCGCCTTGGACATCGCAAGCTCGCTCGCGGCCCCCGCAAACGACCGTAATTCCACGACTTTTGCGAAGATCGCGAGCGCCTCGAAATCGGGGAGTTTTGCCATGCGAGCGGATCCAATCGGGATATTTGAGGAAACAATGCGTTTCGACAGTTTCTATTTCTATACCACAGGCGGAGGCTTATCCAAGGGTCAATCGCAAACCCACGGAATGGAGAAATCCAATGACCAAGAAGCTCTCAGGCAAGGTTGCCCTCGTCACCGGCGGATCGCGCGGCATCGGCGCGGCCTCTGCCCGCGCGCTCGCCGATGAAGGCGCCGATGTCGCCATCAGCTACGTCGCTTCGCCCGACAAGGCCGAAGCCGTCGTCGCCGAGCTGAAGGCCAAGGGCGTCAGGGCGCGTGCCTTCAAGGCCGACCAGGCTTCGGCGAAGGACGTGACGAAGCTCGTGAGCGATGTCGCCAAGGAATTCGGCCATCTCGACATCCTCGTCAACAATGCCGGCGTTGCCGCCGGCGGCGCGACCGACGATGCCAAGGCCGACCTCGATGCCCTCGCCCGCCAGGACCAGGTCAACGTGCATGGCGTGATCGCGGCGATCCGCGCCGCCTCGCAGCTGATGGGCGAAGGCGGCCGCATCGTCACCGTGGGCTCGATGCTCGCAGACCGCGCCTCGTTCCCGGGCCTTGCCGATTACGTCGCCACCAAGGCGGCGGTCGTCGGCTACACCAAGGGCGCGGCACGCGACTTGGGTCCGCGCGGCATCACCGTCAACGTGGTGCAGCCCGGCTCGATCAACACCGACATGAACCCGGATGACGACCGCGACTTCGCGGAAGCCCAGCGCAAGCAGCACGCGCTGCAGCGCTTCGGCCGTCCCGAGGAGGTCGCCGCCGGCGTGGTCTTCCTCGCAAGTCCGGAAGCCTCCTTCGTCACCGGCACTGTGCTCAACGTCGACGGCGGGTTTGGCGCCTGATCAAGGCGCCACTCGTCCAACCCAAGGAATTACGAAGATGATCGAACTCAGACCTTTCGCAAAGCTCGGCGGCGCCGATCACGGCTGGCTCAAGGCCAAGCATCATTTCTCCTTCGCCAGCCATTATGACCCGAACAACATGGGACATGGTGCGCTGCGCGTCTGGAACGACGACGAGATCGCGCCGAACACCGGCTTTCCCGCCCATCCCCACGCCAACATGGAGATCATCACCTATGTGCGCGAGGGTGCGATCACGCACCAGGACAGCCTCGGCAACGAGGGGCGAACTGAAGCCGGCGACGTGCAGGTGATGAGCGCGGGCAGCGGCATCCGCCACTCCGAATACAATCTCGAGCCGAGCAAGACGCGGATCTTCCAGATCTGGATCGAGCCGACGGCGCGCGGCGGACAGCCGACCTGGGGCTCGAAGCCGTTCCCCAAGGCTGACCGCTCCGGGAAGCTTGTCACCATCGCGAGCGGCTTTGCGGATGACACGGACGCGCTGCCGATCCGCGCCGATGCGCGGGTGCTCGCCACTACACTGAAGGCGGGCGAGAGCGCCGAGTACGCGCCGCAGAAGTCGCGGCATCTCTACCTTGTGCCTGCGGCGGGCTCCGTCGAGGTCAACGGCGTGCGCGTCAATGCGCGCGACGGAGCCGCGATCCGCGATGAGGCCAGCTTGAGGATCACGGCGCTCGAAGACTCCGAACTCGTGCTCGTCGACGCGGCTTAACGATCCAAACGACCAATCACCTCACCAATCACAACGGAGACCACCATGACCAAAGTTCTCGTTCTCTATTATTCCGCCTATGGCCACATCGAGGCGATGGCCAATGCCGTCGCCGAGGGCGCGCGCGAGGCCGGCGTCACCGTCGACATCAAGCGCGTGCCGGAGCTTGTGCCGGCCGAGGTCGCGAAGGCCTCCTACTACAAGCTCGACCAGGCTGCGCCGGTCGCCAGGATCGAGGACCTCGCCAATTACGACGCGATCATCGTCGGCACCGGCACCCGCTTCGGCCGCATGGCCTCGCAGATGGCGAACTTCCTCGACCAGGCCGGCGGGCTCTGGGCCAAGGGCGCGCTGCACGGCAAGGTCGGCGGCGCCTTCACGTCCAGCGCGACCCAGCATGGCGGCCAGGAGACGACGCTGTTTTCGATCATCACCAACTTGCTGCATTTCGGCATGGTCGTGGTCGGCATGAACTACGGCTTTGCCGGCCAGATGAAGCTCGACGAGGTCACGGGCGGTGCGCCCTACGGCGCCACCACGATCACCGGCGGCGACGGCAGCCGCCAGCCCAGCGCCAACGAGCTCGCCGGCGCGCGCTATCAGGGACGGCAGATCGCGGAGACCGCCAAGAAGCTGCATGGCTGATGCGACGTGGGCGGCATTCTCATTCGGGAATGCCGCCCCATCTTTGGTGCACGGAATATTTCACCAAAAGCGATACGAATGGCTTTCGAACTCTTGTTGATCGCGCAGATGATCCGCAAGCCCGCACAGGCGCTGGCGCGGCGGTGGTATTGCCGCAGCCTGTTTCGTGCCTCGCGCGGCCGGTTTCACTGCGCCGGGTGCACGGGATCGTGATCGCTAGGCCTGCGTGATGTCGGCGTGAGGCTGAACTGACGCCACTGGGATGGGCGCCAGCGCCGTCGACAGCCACCAGCCCTCACCGGCAAACCAGCATGTCTCGTCGGGAGCGCCCTCTCTCTGCAACGACTGCACGCCCTCCCATCCTTTCGCGAACGCGTCGGCCAACCGCCGGGCGGCATCTTCATCCTGCAATCCCGCGCAGCCGATGAACTGGGCACGGCTGAGGAATTTCGCCGGCCAGATCGCGCCGTCATCCGGGCGGGTGATCATCAACATGCCGCCGAGCGTGCCTTCGGGCGCCAACGGAAACACCAGCCGCCCGCCGGGCCGCAGCGCCTCGAGCCATTGCGTGGCCGGCTGCGCCGCGCCCGCGCAGACATAGATCACATCTGCGGCAGGCAGGTCCGACGCGATGCCCGAACGGTCGCGCAGGTCGACACGGGCGATGTCCTTCAGATTGTCGCGCGCGAGTGCCGCCAGGCGCTCGTCGATCTCGTAGGCATGAACGCGGCCGCCGGGTCCCACGAGATGCGCGAGGATCGCGGTGTAGTAGCCGCTGCCCGCGCCGATCTGGATCACGGTCTCACCCTCCCTGACAGCGCAGCCGGTGAGCCAATAAGCGTGTGCGCTGGGCATGCCTATATTGAGGCCGCGCGCCGGATCCAGCGCGAGCAGCGCGTTCTGGTAGATGAAGGCGGGATCGTCATCGGGCGTCACGACATAGGGATGACCGCCGAGACAGATCGACCACGGCCCGGGCCCGACGAAAGGTTCACGCCTGACGGTCCGAAAGGCCTCTTCAAGTCGGGGATCCGCAGACTTCGCCGCGGCGCAGATCAACTGCGCAAAGAATGCGCGATATTTTGCCGAACGATCTTCCATGTCGCCTCCGGGAAACCAAGGCGACGATAACACAACGCGCGCGATAATCGGAAGCTTTGCGCAATCACGGGCTTTGTGACGGCGCGGTGACGAGCCGATCGCGCAGGCCACGCCTCAACTGCGTTCGGCTTTCCTCCTGACGAGGTCTTTGCCGATCGGCCGCACGGGTTCGCTCCGCAGCACCAGCGAGGTCGTGACCGCACCGAAACCGGCAATGCGATCCACGATCGTCTCGAGGTCCTCCGGGGCAGGAACGAGCACCTTGAGCACGAAGCAGTCGTCGCCGGTCACGCGATGGACTTCGATAATGTGGGGAATCTCGCTGAACCGCTTGAGGCAGGTCTTGATATGCTCATGCGAGGTGCGCAGGCGCACCAGCGCCATCAGGCCGAGCCCGAGGGCGCGCGGGTTGATACGGGCGCCGTAGCCTTCGATGATGCCGGCTTCCTCGAGCCGCTTGACGCGCTCGGAGATCGCCGGCTGGGACAATCCGACGGAGCGGCCCAGTTCGGACAGCGGCACGCGCGCATTGGCTTGCAGCGCCTCGAGGATCTTCAAATCCTTGGCATCGATGCTTCCGAAGCGATCCAACAAAATTCTCCCTTCCACCTTGAGATCATCGGCAGATGGTCGATTTCGCCGATGACTTGCCATGTGATGCAGGACCACGTCCGGTCACACTGCGACGTAACCTCAGATATCACGGGACGTTCATGCACGACATCATCACATTGCCCGGCCTCGGCGGCTCCGGAGACACCCATTGGCAGACGCTGTGGGAGCGCACTGAGCCGCGCTTCACGCGATTCCAGCCGGCGAGCTGGGACCAGCCGGTCCTCGACGACTGGGAGCAGGCCCTGGATCGCGCGGTCGCGCGCTGCGCCAAGCCGCCTGTCCTGGTCGCCCACAGCCTCGCCTGCCTGCTGGTGGCGCATTGGGCCGCGCGCTTCCCGTCCGCGATCGCGGGCACCTTTCTGGTCGCCGTGCCCGATCCGGATGGCGGCAATTTTCCCGCGGAGGCCATGGCGTTCAAGCCGGTCCCGGACCGCCCGCTGCGCTTTCCCGCGCTGGTCATCGCGAGCACGAATGATCCCTATGGAGCGCTCGAGGTGACACGGCGACGGGCACAGGACTGGCAGTCCGGCTTGATCGTGGCGGGTGCGCTCGGCCACATCAATGCCGCGAGCGGGCTCGGCGACTGGCTGCAAGGGCACGCATTGCTGGACGCCTTTCGCGCGGGCCTTCCAAGGTGACGGCGAAACGGGCGGCGCCCGTCAGCGCGCCCCCTTGCCCATCGCCCGCGCGGCAAGGGCGGCGAGCCTGGGGTGACGTCGCAGGCCCTGCGCGGCGTGATCGCGCCAGGCAAAAGGCAGTCCACGCCAGGACAGCGCGACGCTGGCGTCGGTCAGCGGCACCCGCTCAGCGCCTAGCCGGCGCTTGTAATCCTGATTGCCGACGCTGAGATCGAAGCGGCGCACGCCCTCTGCATGCAGCGCCGCCATGGTGCGCTCGGTCACGAGCAGTCCGGGAGAAAAGTTCGCCCAGGTCTTGCCGCTGTGACTGATGCGCAGCAGGAAGTAGGTCGCACCGTATCGGATACCGAGCGCGGTCGCTGCGATGCCCTGGTCACAGAGCAGGGCCGAGATGACGGCATAACCTTCGGCGACACCCTGGCGCGCCACCTCGCGATAGAAGCGGGCGTGAACATCGTCGTTCAGAACGAACGGCGAGCCAAGCTGCCTCATCCGCTCCGCCTGCTGCTGGTCCATCACATCGATAAATTCGCGCGCGCGCCCGGCATCCGTGGCGATCTCGAACCGAGCATTGCCAAGGCGGCTGAAGACGCGCCAGCACCGCGGCATCTGCAGGCGCCTGATTGACGCCCGATAATCCTCATAGTCGTCGCCGATGAGCACGAGGTTGCCGTTGACCGAGCAGGATCCGGCACGGCCGAGCGACACCAGCGGGTTCGGCTTGCCGGCGACCTGCGCCGGCATCTTCTTCAGGCGCAGCAGGTCGAAGTCGTCGGGCAAGGCGCGCAACGCCTCGACCAGCGCCTTGCCGATCGCGTCCATCGTCGCCGCATCCAATGCCGCATCGAGCGCCAGGATCGGCGCATTGTTGTCGGAGACGCCGAGATCGGCGAATTCGACGATGCGGATGCCGCGCCTGACATGGCTGATCATCGGCACGACAGCGATGTTCTTGCCGGTCGCGACATCGGAGATCACGGCGATCAGCGGCGCAACGTCGCCAAATGCCTCGTACCAGGCGCCGAGCCAGTAATCATGCTGGAAAGCGGTGCGATGGCCGGCACTCAGGCGCGATGCCGCCTGCCGCCAGTCACGCATGAAATCGACTGCGATTGCCGACGTGCTGGACACAAGACCATCTGGTTGCTCGACGCTGAGAAACGTCATCCCTGGGACATATGATTGCTGAATGTTTCCATAGATGATGTTTTGCCGCAGACCACAAGTAACGTCGCTGCTTATCGTTAAGCCGGCGCAACCACGGCGCCGCGACTGCGACAAGCTGTCAGCGCTGGGGCTCCGTCCGGTCAACGCATTGGAACCTTGCGAGGAAGTGCAGGCCCGCGACCGCGAGGGCGAACATGAACCAGATCGGATTCTGCCGTTCGAGCAGGAAGGTCTCGGTGGCGCCGTAGTACAGGCCGAACAGCCAGACAGTCAGGAACAGTTTTGCCAGTGCGCTGCTTCGGTTGTGAGACTGGGCCGCCTGGAAATTGCCGAGCGGCGCGAGCACGAAGACGAGGATCACCAGCGCCAGCCCCGGAAGGCCGATGGTGACCGCGAGGTCGAGATAGGAGTTGTGGCTGTGCGCCGCCGACGTCGCCCATTCGGCGCCCTGGGCGGTCTGCCGCGCGGTGACGTCGTCCCAGAACGCCGCATAGCCGTGACCGATGATCGGCTTTTCGGACACCGCCGCGAGCGCGAACTCCCAGATCGCGGAACGGCCGGTGAAGGTGGGATCGAGCGGAAGCAGCCGCGTCATCGCCCCGAGCGCCGGGCTCAGCACGCTGCCGACCGTCAGCAGGTTCATCACGATCAGCGGCACGAAGCAGATGAGCCGCTTCAGCCACAGGCTTCGCGTGACATAGACGAGCGAGGCCAGCACGTAGATCGCAAGGCACAGCACCGAGGAGGTCTTGCCGCCGGTGAAGATCAGGAAGATGCCGGCGAGCGCAGCGATTGCCGGCCCCATCACGAACGATCCGGCGGCGCAAAGGTAAATACCGACATAGACCAGGATGGTCATCACCGGCGAAGCGACGTTCTTGTGGCCGAAGCTGCCGCGCCAGTCGCCGGCGAGCTGCGGCTCGCTGACGTCGAGCGCGGTGTGGATCGAATATTGCGGGGCGAGGACAACGCCGAGATAGCACAGCGCGAGCAGCGCGAGCGCGGCGGCGCCGAGGCACAAATTGAAGCTCCGCTGCGTCGGCGGCAACAGCGGCAGCAGGACGGCGAGCGAGGTCACGCTGGCGGCGAGCACGAAACGCTGGATCGAGACGCCGCGGCTCTCGGAGAAGACGATGTTGATCAACAGCCAGCCGACGAGACATAAATGCAGCGGTGTCACGAGGCTCTTCAACGCGGGTGCATCCGTGACCGCGACGAGCAGCACCGCAACTGCAGCCAGCAGACCCCAGGAGACGTAGGTGAGCGCCATTCGCCCGCCGACGACGGTGGCCGCGTCCTCGCTGCGCAGGTCGGGAAACGGATCGAGCGTCACCAGGACGAGAAGCAGGGCCGCAATCGCGACGAGACAGCGCGTCGCCCGCACGGCATTCAGCCCCGCAAGGCCGCCGCGCAGGAGGTGGCCGAGCGATGGGACCTCGACGTCAGTCATGTCAGCGGCGCTGCGATCCATGGCTCAAGGCAGGTGGTGAAGCCGGCGGAAGCTTACGCCTACCTCATCCCCATTAACCGATCGTCAACCAGCACGGACCTCTGCAGCCACACTACCCTGTCGCACGCCTCCCTATTTCCGCAGGCTCAATGCCGCCGGCTTAACGTTACTTGACGAAACCGGCGCCGCGCAGGCCTTGCCCACAATGATTTGCCGGTAATGCGGGTATCATCCGCCGCGAGTTTTCGATCGCTGGTTCTGCCAGCTCGCCCGATGCGCCCCGGTTAACAGATCATTAAAGACGAGCCGCAGCTTGATCACCGCCGAAGACGTTCTCGAATTGCCGGCCAGCTCACGCGTGGCGGCGCCGGCGCGTCTCCCGCTGCAACCCGGCTCGGCCGGGTCGGTATCCGTGGTCATCCCCGCCAAGAACGTCGCGGCCTATGTCGGCGAAACTCTTGCCAGCGCGCTGACGCAAACTGAGGTGACCGAAGTCATCGTCGTGGACGACGGCTCGATCGACGAGACCGTCGCGATCATTCGCGCTATCCGTGACCCGCGGCTGCGCCTGATGAGCAACGACTCCTCAGGCGTGTCGGCCGCGCGCAATCTCGGCGCGCGGCATGCGGGCGGCGATTGGCTGCTCTTCCTCGATGCCGACGACCGCCTGCGCCCCGGCGCGGTGGCGGCACTGCTTGCAACGGCGCGCGACGCTCCACGCGCGGTTCTCGTCTACGGCGACTACAACACGATCGACAGCGAGGGACGGCAGATCGGCCGGCGCGACCTGCTGAAGGGACGTCGCAAGCCCTCCGGCGACGTGCTCGCACGCCTCGCCGGCGGTAATTTCATCGTCAATGGCGGCATCGCGCTCGCCCGTGCCGAGGCCTTCCGCGCCATCGGCGGCTTCGACACCTCGCTCAGATATTGCGAGGACTGGCATTGCTGGTGCCGCCTTGCCGCGATCGGCGAGTTCGAGTTCGCGCCGAAGCTGCTGCTCGACTACCGCCTGCACACCGCCAACACCATGAACGCGGCGGTGCGGACGCCGAAGGATTTCTTTCCGGCGATCGCGCGTGTCTTCGACGACGGTCTGATCCTGGCGAGATTGCCCGAAGGCACGGCAGCCGGGCTGCGCCTTGCCGCGGAGATTCATCTCGTCACCTATTCGGCGATGCAGGCGGTCCGCTTCGGCAGATATCGCGACGCTCTTGGCTATCTCGCGATGGTTGGCAGGCGCTCGCTCAAGGCGCTGCCGCGCGCCGCGGCCAGGACAGCTCTCGCCGGCTTCGGCATCTAACTCTTCTCTGCAGCGTCAGGACACGATCTTCGAGGCCTCATAGGGCTTCGGATCGAAGCCGAAGGCCGCGAGCGCAGAACCGAACGCCACCATCACCGGATGCATCGCGACGACGGACTTCGACGTCGTCAGCAGACGCGCCGCGCGCAGCAGCGACAGCGGCAGCCGACCGAGCATCTGCGCGAACACCCGCGCCCGCGCCGCCGCGCTCTGCGCGGCCTTGTACTGCACGCGATAATTGATCGCGCCGATGCGCAGGCCCCGCTTGGCGATCCAACTGAAGCTGATGCGGCTCTGCGGCACGGTCTCGGTGATGACCGCCTCCGCCGTCCAGTGGAAGACCATGCCGGCGTCGCGGCACCGCACGAAGAAATCGCAGTCGCCGCCGCCGAGGAAATTGAAGCGCAGATCGAACGCGGGCTTGTCGAACCGCTCGAACGCGGCGCGGGTGATCAGGCAATTGCCGCAGCCATAGATCAGCGGCACTGCGCCGCTGTAATCATAGGCCGGGCGGAAGGCGGGATGACGCGCAAGCCACGGCTTGCTGTCGTCGTCGAAGACCGGCAGCACCGGGCCACCGACGACGTCGGCGCCGGTCGCCTCCGCGGTGCGAACCATCAGCTCGAGCCAGTCGGGCGAGGCAATCTCGTCGTCGTCGATCATCAGGAAGCGGGTCGCGGCGGGAAACAGCGCCTGCGCCGTCTCGAACGCGGCGTTGATCGCCTGGCAGTTGCCCTGCCGCTGCTCGACGAGGCAGATGCCCTGGAGCCTGCCGTCGGCGAGATATTCCGCGGCGACCGGCGCGCTCTCGCGCTTTGCAGCGTCGTTCTCGACCATGACGACGGCAAAGGAACGCGGGGTGCGCTGGCTCACGAGCGAGTCCAGCGTCAGCCGCAGATGCTGCGGGCGGCGGAAGCAGGGAATGCAGACGACGATGCCGACTGACAGGTCGATGACGCGGGAGCTCGCCGCGATCTGGCGCTTGGGATCGCGCACGGCATCCGATATCCGGCTGGCAGACAGGTCTGTCGGGATCAGTGTCATGGCGCTCTAGATGCCCGAGATATGTTGAAAAAGCCCTGCGCCGGTCGCATGCGCCAGCGTCGTCCCGCGACGATACAGTATCGCGGGACAGTTGCGTGTCGAAGTGGACAACCGGCTCGAGGCGCGAGACGGCACCACGCCGCGGATATTCCGACGATGCAGACCGGACGCCATGCACTTAACCGTTTTCACGTGTTTCCCCGGCAACTACATGCGTCCGTGGTACTGCAATTCGTAGTCCATCGTGCGCCGGCGCCGCGATACGGAAGATGCCGTAGTTAACGCCCATGTGCATTAACCCGCCCGTAAGCACCACGACCGGTGAGGTGGTGCGGCATCAGATTTGCTCTTCGGGCATGCGAGTTTTTTCCTGTAAATTTGAATAGAACAAGCGCGGTCAGAAAATATGAACAAGCCAGCCACGATCGATTTCGCGACAGCCACGGCGATCGACGCCCCCGCGACCACACACGTCCAGGCGCTGCATGATCTGGTCCCCGGCGAAGCGCGCGACAGCCTGCTCGCCGTTCACGACGTGCTGCGTCGCGAACTGCCGCAGGGACGGCTCGCCATCTATGAAGCCGGCGGCGGCTCGTGCAGCGTTCTGCCACCGGAATTGCTGAGCCGCAGCAGGGTCACCGTCGTCGACATCGACGAGGACCAGGTCCGCAACAACACCTACGCGGACGAGGCCATCCTCGGCGATGTGCAGACCTACAGCTTTGGGAGCGAAACCTTCGATCTCGTGATCTGCTACAACGTGATCGAACATCTGCCCCATGTCGATGCTGCACTCCTGAATTTCCGCGATGCGCTCAAGCGCGGCGGGATGATCCTGATCGGTGCGCCCAATCCGCGTTCGCTGTCCGGCGTCGTCACCAAATATTCGCCGCACTGGTTCCACGTCTGGTTCTACCGGCACGTCCGCGGCATCAAGGACGCCGGCCTGCCTGGCGAGCCGCCGTTCCCCACCTTCTTCCATCCACTGGTGACGCTGCCGCGGCTCGAAACGTTCGCAGCCGCCAACGGCCTCGAGATGATCTATCGCCGTGAGGTCGAGAGTCCGCGCTATCCCGAGATGCGCCGGCGCAAGCCGTTGTTCGCGGCGCTCGTCGATGCCGGCACCGCCGTGCTGAACGCCGTGCTCCCGCGCGGCACCGACGTCCGCCGCGGCGATTATCACGTCATCCTGCGGAAAAGCTGACGATCATGCGCGCGCAATCCATTGCGGGAGGAGCGGAGCCTCGTGGCCACGCTGCGCGCGGTAACGAACGGTTAATCTCTCGGGGGCTTCCGCGTCGCTGCGACGCGTCGAGGCGTGGCATGCGCTTAAACGCTTTGTTTGCCATTTCGGTGAATAGTCCCTCAATGAGTATGGTTAATTTTCCCTGTTGCGTTGATTGGGCACCTATATCCCGGGTGCGTGGCGTAAAGCGAAGAGTAGCCCCTCAGCCCGCGGCCGTTGGAATGAAAGCTGGGGACGATGCTGGACTATAACCAGCCGATAGATCGGGCCAGACCAGAGGCCCCGCAGCAGAGGCTTCAGGCCGGCTTCAACGTGCTGGAGCTGGTCAACCTGCTTTGGCGGCGCAAGGTCGCAATTGCAGCCGCCGCCCTGCTCGGCGCGACGCTTGCGGTCACGGTCGGCAAGAGCCTGACGCCCCGCTACACCGCCACAGCCCAGCTCTATGTCGACCCGCGCGAACTCCAGCTCGTCGATCGCGAGCTCACGCCCCGCGCGCAGGACGTCTCCGGCATGTCCATGGTGGTGGAGAGCCAGGCGCGCCTGATCACCTCCAACAGCGTGCTGCTCCAGGTGATCCAGCAGGCGGGTCTCGACAAGGATCCCGAATTCGGCGGCGGCGACGGCAAGAGCCTGATGTCGTCGCTGCTCGGGCTGATCGGCCTCCAGCCCCGCGCGCCCTCCGCGGCCGAGACGAAGGAAGTGCAGCTCGCGGCGCTCGACGCGCTGAACCGGCACATCACGATTCGCAAGACCGAGAAGAGCTTCATCGTCGACATCGAGGTCTGGTCGACCGATCCGGCGAAGGCGGCGATGCTCGCCAACACGCTGACCAACGTCTACCTCGCGGAGTCGCGCAATTCGCAGGCCTCGGCGGCACGCCGCGCCACCAGCGATCTCTCCAGCCGCCTGAAGGAGCTGCGCGAGCGGCTGCGTAATGCCGAGACCGCGCTTGCGACCTACAAGGCGCAGAACAATTTTGTCGGCACCCAGGACGCGTTGATCAGCGACCAGCAGCTCTCTTCCAGCAACCAGCGGCTTTCCGCAGCACGGGCGGCGACGATGGACGCGCAGGCCCGGCTCGACCAGATCGAGGCAAGCCGGCGCACGGCGGCAGATGCCGGTGCAATTCCCGAAGCGCTGCAATCGCCGACCATTGCGAACCTGCGCGCGCAATATGCCGAGGCCCGCAAGAAATATGCGGAGCAGGCCGGCGAGCTCGGCCCGCGCCATCCGGCGCTGCGCCAGACCGAGAAGCAGGTCGAGGACCTCAAGCGCACCATCAGCGAGGAGATCGACCGCTTCGCCCAGTCGGCCAAGAACGATTTGACGCGGGCCCGCGACTACGAGGCATCGCTGAACCGGGCGCTGGAAGCGCAGAAGCGGCAGAGCGTGCAGCTCAGCCAGGCCGCCGTGCGCCTGCGCGAGCTCGAGCGCGAGGCCGATGCCAGCCGCGACGTCTATCAATCCTTCCTCAAGCGCTCGCGCGAGACCGAGGAGCAGGAGAGCCTGAACACGTCGGCCGCCCGCGTCATCGGCGAGGCCACCGTGCCGCAGCGGCGTTCGTTCCCGCCGGCCATGAGCCTGTTCGCCATGATCGGCTTCATCCTCGGCGCCATCGCTGCATCGGGCTGGTTTGCCGCGGCCGAACTGCTGTTCGCCGGCGCGACCGCACCAGCGCCGACGCCGGCCCGTCCCCAGCGCACGCCGGCCCCGGATCCTGCGCGAGCGCCACAGGTCGCACGAGCTCCGGAAACCGCGCAGCCGCAGCAGGTCTCGCGCACTCCGGAAGTTGCGCAGGCTCTGCCGGAACTTGCCGCGCCGCCGCTGCAACCTTCGATGGCCGACAAGCCCCTGATCGAAAAGCCGCTGATTGCGCGCCTCCAGGAAGCCGACGTCATCCACACGCTCGGCGCCATTCTCGCCACCGGCGGCGGCGTCGACCTGACACGGCTGGGCTGGCCGACGCTGCGCCCCGGCTTCCCCCTGACGAGCCTGCTCAATGCCTGGCGCGACATGCGCGCGGCAGTGGCCCGGCGCGCCGGCGGCAAGGCGATGCCGGTTGTCGCGCTGCTCGGCACCGGCGAGACCACCGGACGCAGCGTGACCGCGCTGAACTTCGCGCTCGCGGCCGCGCGCGACGGCGCCCGCGTGCTGATGATCGACGCCGACCATCTGGCCCATTCACTCTCGAACAAGGTCAATCGCCCCGGCAAGAGCGAGCCGAGCAGGCTCGGCTGGCTCTCGAACGGCAGCAAGGCCGCACGCGAGATCAAGACGGTCAACGGCATCTCGGTGCTGCCTGCCGCCGAAGGCGACGCCGGCAAGGCGACCGAGGCCATCCGCAAGGCGATCGCGCAGGCGCGCACCTCCGGCGGCTACGACCTCGTGATCCTCGACGGGCCCGCAATGCCGCTCGCGGCCGGCTGCCGCAAGCTGCTCGAAGACGTCGATGCGCTGGTGGCGGTGCTGCCGACCAGCATGGACATCAACGACAGCCTGGAAGAGATCCTGAGCACGCTCGGCCGCGCCGAGCGCAAGCTCGTCGGCGTCGTGCTCGATGAGCTCACCCCCGCAACCCAAGCGCGCCAGCGAGGCAGACAATATGCTTGAGCGCCGCGTCAACCTGGACGGACGGGCCGCAACCGCCGACGTGCCGCGGATCACCGTCGGCGGCCTCCGCATGGCCGCGCTCGACCTGGAAGCGACCGCCGATTTCATGATCGAGGCCACCGATCCGCAACATCGCATCGGCCGGCCGCTGTACCTGACCTCGGCCAATGGCGAGGTGCTGGCGCGCTGCTCGACCGAGCCGCAGACCGAGCGCCTGTTCCGCATCGCCGATTTGATCAATGCCGACGGCCAGCCGCTGGTGGCGGCCTCGAAACTGCAATCCTGGTTTCCGCTGCCCGAGCGCGTCGCGACCACGGACCTGTTCCATGTCGTCGCGCGCAAGGCCGAAGCGGTCGGCCGCACCTTCTACATGTTCGGCGCCAGCGAGGCCGAGAACGCCGCGGCGGTCGCCAACGTCCGCGACCTGTATCCGAACCTGAAGATCGTAGGGCACAGCCACGGCTATCTGCGCGGCGAAGCCCTGCGCGCGAAAGTCGAGGAGATCAATGCGCTCGCGCCCGATTATCTCTGGGTCGCGCTCGGCGTGCCCAACGAGCAGGCATTCGTCGAGGAATTCACACCGCTGCTCACCAATGTTGGCGTTATCAAGACATCCGGCGGCTTATTCAACTTTTTGTCGGGCAGCCGGTCCCGCGCGCCGCAATGGATGCAGAAATTCGGACTCGAATGGGCCTGGCGCACATGGCTTGAGCCCCGCCGCCTGCTCTGGCGCTATTTGACCACCAACCCCCGCGCGCTCTATCTTCTCTTCAGCCGCAAACGGCCCTTCAATCGCTGAGAGAAGAGTAGCATACGACATGACCGATCGACCGACTGTCCTCGTCACAGGAGGCGCAGGCTATATTGGCTCGCATGCCTGCCGCGCACTGACCGCCGCCGGCTATCAGCCCGTCGTTTATGACAATCTCTCGACAGGTCACCGCAGTTTCGTCGCCGGTCCCCTCGTGACGGGCGATCTGCTCGACGGCGCGGCGCTGGCGCGCGCCTTCGCCGAGCACAAGGTCACCGCGGTGATGCATTTCGCGGCCGCCAGCCTCGTCGGCGAATCCATGACCGATCCGCAGAAATATTACGTCAACAACGTGCAAGGCACGCTGTCGCTGTTGCAGGCGATGCGCAACGCCGGCTGCCGTCGCATCGTGTTCTCCTCGACCGGCGCCGTCTACGGCAATGCCGATTCCAAGGAACTGCCGGAAGACTTCCCCTGCGCGCCGATCAACCCCTACGGCGCATCGAAATGGATGATCGAGCGCATGCTCGCCGATTATCGCTCGGCCTACGGCTTCGGTGCCTTCTGCCTGCGCTATTTCAACGCCAGCGGTGCCGATCCCGCCGGCGGCATCGGCGAGTTGCGCGACAACGAGACCCATCTCATTCCGCGCGCGATGATGGCGCTGCAGGGCCATGTCGACTTCGCCGTGTTCGGCGACGATTACGACACACCCGACGGCACCGCGATCCGCGACTACATCCATGTCACCGACCTCGCCGCCGCGCATGTGGCGGCACTGAAGCTTCTGGAAACCGGACATGCCGGCGGCAGCTTCAACCTCGGCACCGGCTCGGGCTTCTCGGTGCGCGAGATCCTCGACGCCATCGAGCAGGAGACCGGGCGCGAGGTGCCGCACACCGTCAAGCCGCGCCGCGCCGGCGACCCCACTTATCTCGTCGCCGACGCCTCTGCCGCGCGAAAAGTCCTGAACTTCGTGCCGCGTCATTCCGATTTGCCGACGGTGATCCGCACCGCCTGGGCCTGGCACCAGAAGGCCCATCCGCTCAAGGCGCGTTAAGCAACCGTAGCATCCGTACCTTGCCTGCCGTGCCTCCAAACGGCTAGAATGCATATTCGCTGCCGCCGTTGGCGTATCGTCGACGGCCGCATTTTGGGCATCACCGACGATGAGGTCGGGATGCATGGTTCGGCCAATTTGGCGCGAGCCGATTTTTCCGGGCGTCAGGACCACAATCGAATCTGCGTGACGGCCTGTCATCAGGCGCGGATTCCAGGAGTATCGATCCAATGCATCAGGCTGAACGCCTGGAGTTCGAGCGCGTGATGGATGAGTTCGTCCGCTGGCATGTCGTGCCCGAGGACGAGCGTTCGCCCGCGCCTGCCTGGTGGTGGGGGCCCGCCATGGCGGTGGTCGACGATCAGGAGCCGATGAGCCGCACATGGTGCGCCGAGCTCGGCCTAGACGAGGGCACGAGCTTCGCGGCCGGCGCGCGCACGATTCTGGCGCTGTTCGTCGAGCAGACGTCGCTGACGAGCCCCCAGGATTTTCCGAGCATGGCCGAGAGTGCGGATCACGACGTCCGCGAGCTGCACCCGCAGCCGTCAGACGACAGCGCGTTTCAGCCGTAACGCCGCAGCCGCAGTGGCAACCGGATCCGGCTCGGGCTGGAGCGGCGGTGCCACAGGCAGGACCATCGGCCGCAGCAGTTCGGCCATCTGCTTGGCCGGCAGCGGCTTCGAGATCAGGAAGCCCTGCATCTCGTCGCAGCCGTGGCTGCGCAGGAACGCCTCCTGCTCGGCGTTCTCGACGCCTTCGGCGACGACCGTCATGCCGAGCGCCTTACCCATGCTGATGATCGCCTGCGCAATCGCCTGATCCTCGGAATCCTGCGGCAGGTCGCGCACGAAGGAGCGGTCGATCTTGATGGTGTCGATCGGAAAGTGCTTCATCAGCGACATCGACGAATAGCCGGTGCCGAAATCGTCGATCGCAAGGCGGATGCCGCGGCTCTGGATGGCGTCGAGCACCTTGAGCGCACGTCCGACATTGCGCATCATCATGCTCTCGGTGACCTCGAGCTGGAGCAGCACCGGCGACATGCCTGAGGCCGCCAACGCCTCGTCGACATCCTGCAACAGATGCTCGTCGGCGAACTGCCGGGGCGACAGGTTGACGGCCATCGACAGCGGCAGCAATCCGCGGCGCTGCCAGGCCATGGCCTGCGCGCAGGCCTCATTCAGCACCCAGCGGCCGATCGGCACGATCAACCCGGTTTCCTCCGCAAGCGGAATGAATTGTGCGGGCGAGACGCTGCCGAGATCGGGATGGGTCCAGCGCAGCAGCGCTTCCACGCCGGTGATCTGGCCGGTCTCCATGTCCACCTTGGGCTGGTAGTTCAGCGAGAACTGCTCGCGCTCCAGCGCCCGGCGAAGCGCGCTCTCCAGCGACAGGCGCTCGATCGACTGAGTCTTCACCTCCTTGGAGAAGAAGCGGTAGCCGTTCTTGCCGTCCTCCTTGGCCAGATACATTGCCATGTCGGCGTTCTTGGTCAGCGTCTGCGCGTCGGAGCCGTTGGCCGGATACATCGCGATGCCGATCGAGGCCGTGGTATGGCACTCGTGACCGGCGAGCTCCATGGGCTCGGCGAGCGCCGCGAGCAGCCCGGTCGCGATGCGCTGGACGTCGTCGATCTCGCCGCACTGGTCGAGGATGACCACGAACTCGTCGCCGCCGAGACGCGCCACCACGTCGCTAGCCCGCAGCGCGCCGCACAAGCGGTTCGCCACTTCGAGCAGCAGCAGGTCGCCGGCCTCGTGCCCCAGCGAGTCGTTGATGACCTTGAAGCGGTCGAGATCGATGAACAGGACCGCAAACCGGTGGTCGTGGCGCTGCGCGGTGTCGATTGCCGCGCGCAGCAGCCCGTTGAAGGTCTCGCGGTTCGGCAGGTCGGTCAGGCTGTCGTGCGAGGCGAGATATTCGATCCGCTCGTCCGCCTTGTTCTTCTCGTCGGCCCGATCGAAATTCTCCATCGCGAAGGAGACGTTGTCGGCCAGGCGCTGCAGCAGCTCGACGAACTCTTCCGTGAAGGTTCCGGGCTCGGTCGACATGTAGATCATGACGCCGACGGCACGATCGTGCACGACGAGCGGAAACGCCGCGCCCGACCGCGCCCCGTCGCCGCGCACGATGGCATGGAAGACACGGACGCGATCGTCGTTGAGGTAGTCGTTGCTGATGCACGGCTGGCGCGAGCGGAACGCCGTGCCGCTCATGCCGCGCCCCTCGGGACGCTCGGGGTCGATGGAGAGGCGGATGTTGCGCGTGGTGTCCGCGGACGGCCCGGCCGCCGCCACGATCTCGAGCTGATCGCTGCCCTCCATTGCCAGCGCGATCGTCGTCGAGGTGAATTTCGCGCCGTTCGAGGCGGCGAGGCAGACGAGGTCGAACAGCTCTGCACGCGACTTGGCCCGCATGATCGCCTCGTTGGTGGCGCTCAGCGCTGCGAACATGCGCGTCAGGCGTTCCTTCTGCGCCTCGGTGCGGGCCTTTTCCTCCGCCCGGTCGAAATTGTCGAGCGCGAAGGAGACGTTCTCGGCGAGGCGTCCGAGCAATTCGACCAGATCCGGCGTGAATGTGTTCTCTTCGGGCGCGAGGAAAAGCAGGATGCCGATCGGCTCCTGGCCTGCCTTTAGAAGCGGAAAGCTAGCGGCTGCCCGCGTTCCATCCTCGATCGCCTTTGCCCGCCAGTATGCCGAACGCGGCTGGTTCAGATAGTCGTTCATGACACTGGGCCGACGGGTCCGGAGCGAGGTGCCGATGATCCCCTGGCCCTCGGGATGCCCGGCGGAAATGATACAGGTCCGTCCGACCATCTGCTCCTGCAGGCGTCCCTTTACTGCAACGACGCGAACGAGCTCATCTTCCTTGTCTATGATGCCAATCGTCGCCGAAGCGAACACGTCGCCGAGGACCGCCGCCTGGCATGCCGCCTCGAACAGATCCTCACGCGTCTTGGCGCGCATGATGGCTTCATTGGTTGCGCTCAGCGCCTCGAACATTCCGCTCAGGCGATTGCGCTGCTTGTCCACTTGCGCCTTCGCCTCGGCACGGTCGAAATTCTCCAGCGCAAAAGAGACGTTGGCCTGGAGCCTGCGCAGCAGCTCGACCAGTTCGGGCGTGAAGGTGCCGCACTCCGGCGAGTTGAACAGAAACACGCCCTCGACCCGGTCGCCGTTGAACAGCGGCAGCGCCGCGGAGGACGCGATCCCGTTGCGGCGGGCGCTGGCGTGCCAGGGCGCGATGCGGTCGTCGGCGAGCACGTCGTTGCTGACGGCAGGCTGGCGCGTGCGGAATGCGGTGCCGGTCAGCCCGCGTCCCTCCGCCACCTGCTCGGAGATCGAGAACTTGAAGTTGCGAACCTGGCCGGCATTCGGTCCGTAGCTGGCGACCACGCGCAGCAGCTCGGCGCGCTGGTCGACCAGCGCGATGCTGGCCGAGGTGAACTTGGCGCCTTTGGCCGTCGCCTCGCAGACGAGCTCGAACAGCTCGGACCGCGACCGCGCGCGCAGGATCGCCTCGTTGGTGGCACTGAGCGCGGCATACATGCGCGCCAGGCGCTCTTCTTCCGCGGCGATCCTGGCCTTCTCGGCCTCCCGGCCGAAGTTCTCGATCGCGAACGAGACGTTCTCCGTCATCCGCAGCAGCAGCGCGACAATCTCATCGTCCTTGGCCCAGGAGCGGCTGATGAAGAACAGAAGCACGCCGACGCTTTCGCCACGCTTGATCAGCGGCGCGACCACGCAGGCGGCGACGCCGGTGTTGACGTTGGCCTGCTCCCACGGCGAGCCCTTGGTGCGGCTGGCGAGATCGTCCTCGATGACGGCTCTCTGGGTCCGGAACACCTCGCCGGAGATGCCCTTGCCATAGGGGTTTTCCGGATCGACCGAATAGCGCGCCTGGGTGACGAGCTCGAGGTTCTGCCCGGTGGCGGCAACCGGCTTCATCCAGTGCGAATCCGGTTCACGGAGCAGCACGATGGTCGCCAGCGACTTGCCGCTGTGCACGGAGGCGTCGCAGACGAGCTGGTACAGCTCCTGCTCGGTCTTGGCCCGCAGGATCGCCTCGTTGGTGGCGCTGATGGCGCCGAACATGCGGTTGAGCCGCCGTGTCGCCCGTTCGCTGGTCTGCCGCGCGGTCTCGCGCGCAAAATTGTCCAGCGCGTAGGAGATGTTGGCCGACATGCGCTCGAACAGCGACACCATCTGCTCGTTCAGCGAGTTCGCCTCGCTCCGCGTCACGTACAACACGCCGACGCTCTTGCCGTTGCAGAGCAGCGGCAACGCCGCGGCCGCACCGATGTGCGCCTTGGTGGCGCCCTCACGCCACGCCAGCGAGCGCGGATCGTTCAGATAGTCGTTGCTGATGCACAGCTTCTGATCGCGAAATGCCTCGCCGCCGACACCCGATCCCTCCGGCGTGCCGGCGTCCGTCGTGACCTCGAGCGAGCGCAGCCGCGGGATATCGTCGCCGCTGCCGGCCGCAAAGCGCAGCCGCCGGCCATCGGGGCCCACCAGGAACACGGCCACGGCCAAAAAGTCCCCGCTCGAAAATCCGGCGTCGCAGACCTTCTGGTACAGCTCGTCCGGCGATCTCGCGTAGAGGATCGCTTCATTGATGGCGCTCAGCGCCGCAAATGTGCGCGCGAGTGTCGTCGGCACGATCTCAGCTCCCGGGCATTTCTGCCTATTTCTCCCGGTGCCTTTATCAGCGGCGATCGCCTAAGTGGTCGTTATTGCCTGTTGCAAACCGTCGATCAAAGTGAACGAGCTGCGAACGATCGCCACAAAACTGTCGGGAATACCGCCGCACGGGACGAATCTTCGACGAAAGGCGTGTTCCGTTTACGAATTTGCAGCCCTGTGTTGGTTTACGGGAGATTGATATCGCTCCCGCGCTTTGAGACGATGGCGCCCAACAAGCAGCCCGTTAAGGGCACCAAGCCGGGGAAACGTCATGCCAATCGTCAGGGCCGACCGCCTCACGCGCATCAGCGCCGCGCTGCTCCAGGCGGCCGGAGCTTCCGAGGAAGAGGCCGACGCCGTCGCGATCGGCTGCGTCAACGCCAATCTCGCCGGCCACGATTCCCACGGCGTGATCGCCGTTCCCACCTATATCGATCGCATCAAGGCAGGGCACATCGTGCCCGGCGCAAAATGGACCATCGTCCAGGAATCGCCGACCACGACGGTGATCGACGGCCATTGGGGCTTCGGCTTCCACGTCAACGCCAAAGCCATGGCGCTGACGATCGAGAAGGCGAAGACGGCGAACGTCGCGGCCTGCACCGTATTCCGGCAAAGTCATGTCGGCCGCCTCGCGGCCTACCCCTTGATGGCAATGCGCGAGGGCATGATCGGGATTGCGACGGCGGATTCCGGCCGCTCGCCGAAACACGTGGCCCCGTTCGGCGGCAAGGAGGCGCGGCTCGGCACCAATCCGATCTCGATCGCGGTGCCGTGCGATCTTGATACACCCTTCTACCTGGATATGGCGACCTCGGCGGTCGCGGCCGGCAAGATCCAGCTCGCGGTCGCGCGTGGCGAGGAAATCCCCACCGGATGGATCATCGATGCCGAGGGGCGGCACACCACCGACCCCAGCCAATATCGCAAGGGCGGCGCCCTGCTGCCGCTCGGCGGCACCGAGGGCTACAAGGGCAGCGGCCTCGCCGCCATGGTCGAGGTGCTCTGCGGCCTGCTTACCGGCCTCGGCTTCGGCGTCGAGCCGACGGGACGGCACAATGACGGCTGCTTCATGGCCGTGTTCAACGTCGCTGCATTCCGCCCGCTGCAGGAGTTCAAGCGCGAGGTCGCCGAGTTCGCACGCTATCTGAAATCGACGCCGCCGTCCGAAGGCAGCAAGGGCGTCTACTATCCCGGCGAGATCGAGGGCCTGCGCGAACAGCAGCGGCTGCGCGACGGCATCGATGTCGAGGATGCCACCTGGGAGAAGCTGCGCACGCTGGCGCGCGACTACCGGCTCGACACGGTCCTCAATCTGGCCTGATGCAATTCGGAGAACAGCAGCATGACGCGGCAGATGGTACTGGTCGGCTTCCTCCAGGCGCAAAACTGCACCAACTTGCCGAGCTCGTGGCGGCATCCGGACTCGCGCGACGACTCCATGTCCGCGGATTACTATCAGGAGATCGCCAGGATCCTCGAAGCCGGCAAGTTCCACATGGCTTTCTTCGACGATCGCCTGGCGATGCCGGACCGTTATGGCAACGACCACGCCCACACCGTCGAATACGGCATCCGCTGCGTGAAGATGGACCCGCTGATCGTGCTGACCACGATGAGCATGGTCACCGAGAGGCTCGGCCTTGGCGCAACCTGCTCGACCACCTATTACGAGCCCTTCGACGTCGCCCGCCGCTTCGCAACGCTCGATCTGATGTCGGGCGGGCGCGCGGGATGGAACGTCGTCACCTCGCTCAATGACGGTGAAGCCCTCAATATGGGGCGCGACTCCCATCCCGAACATGATTCCCGCTATGACCGCGCCGACGAGTTCATGGAGGTCGTGCTCGGCCATTGGGACACCTGGGAGGACAGCGCGCTCATCATGGACAAGACAAGCGGCCGCTTTGCCGATCCCACCAAGGTGAAGCGGCTCGATCATAAGGGGCCGGCGTTCAAATCCCGCGGCCCGTTCACCGTGCCGCGATCGCAGCAGGGTCACCCCGTGATCATCCAGGCCGGCGCATCGGGCCGTGGCCAGCGCTTTGCCGGCCGCTGGGGCGAGGTGATCTTCACCGCCGCGCGCAACCTCGCCGCCGCCAAGGATGGCTATGCGGCCGTACGCAACGAAGCCGCCAAGGTCGGCCGCGATCCCGACCAGATGTTCCTCTGCAACCTGACGACGCCGGTCTGCGCCGCGACCAAGGCCGAAGCCGAGGACAAGATGGCGCTGATCAACAAGCTGCCGCTGCAGATCGACGCGCTGTCGCTGCTCGCCGAAGCGCTCAATTACGATTTCGCCTCCAAGGATCTCGACGAGCCCCTGACGACAGAAGAGCTCAAGAGCTTGCAGGGCATACTGGGCATCCGCGACGGCGTGCTGAAGAATTCAGGCAAGAGCAACCCGAGCGCGCGCGACTTCGTCACCTTCTCCGGCCGCGGCCAGGTGCAGGACGCCATGGTCGGCGGCCCCAAGGAGATCGCCGACAAGTTAGAGGAAATGTTCGTCGAGCGCGGCTGCGACGGTTTTGTCATCGCCGCGACCTATGTGCCCGGCTCCTACGCGGACTTTGTGCAACACGTCGTGCCGGAGCTGCAACGCCGCGGGTTGTTCCAGAAGGACTATCGCGGCAAGACGTTGCGGGAAAATCTCGGGCTCAAGCGGCCGGCGGCCGGGGCCTGGAAGGTGCAGCCGCGCGATGCCGCGGAATAACGACGAGGAGACACCATGCGCTGGCTGAAATTCACCGCCGCGGACAAGACCTCCTGGGGGATCATCGAAGGCGATCAGGTCACCGCGATCGACGGCGATCCATTCGGCGAATGGCAGCGCACCTCGCGCACGCATCCGCTTGGCGACGTCAAGATCGAGCTGCCGCTGATCCCGCGTACCTTCTATTGTGTCGGCCTGAACTATCTGAAGCACCTGAAGGAAGCCGCCGACAAGCGCGGCGAGGTGCCGGCCGTGCCTGATAGGCCCGAGATCGGCTATCGCGCGCAGAACGCGCTGATCGCGCATGACGAGGAGGTCGTGATCCCGCCCTTGGCGACGGACAAGATCCACTATGAAGGCGAACTCGTCGTCGTCATCGGCAAGAAGGTGAAGCACCTCACCAAAGAGAACGCGATGGACTGCGTGTTCGGCTACACCATCGGCAACGATGTCAGCGAACGCAGCTGGCAGAAGGCCGATCGCAGCCTGTGGCGCTCGAAGAACGCCGATACGTTCAAGCCGATGGGCCCGTGGATCGAGACCGATGCCAATCTCGCCAAAATGCAAACGATTGTCCGGGTCAATGGCAAGGAGACCAACCGCTTCTACACCAACGACATGATCTTCGGCGTGGTGCCGTTCCTGGTCGAGCTGACCAAGTATTTTACGCTATGGCCGGGCGACGTGATCTGGATGGGGACCGACGGCGCCTCGCCCGACATCAAGCACGGCGATGTCGTGGAGATCGAGATCACCGGGGTCGGGACGTTGCGGAACAGGTTCGTGCGGGAGCAGCGGTAACGAAGGTGCCGTAGAGTGGGCAAAGCGAAGCGTGCCCACCATCACATGCGCCCCGTATGAATGCGGTGCACCCACAACGTCATTGCGAGCGCAGCGAAGCAATCCAGACTGCCTCTGCGGAAAGACTCTGGATTGCTTCGCTGCGCTCGCAATGACGGGGAAGCGTCAGCGTATTCACAAGTTCTATCTCGGTTGCGGAAAAATGGTGGGCACGGCGCTACGCGCCTTTGCCCACCCTACGAGAGCGGTGCGAGCCCACAGCACTTCCCGTGTCTCAAAACGGCAGCGCCACGCTGGTCTTGATCTCCTTCAGCACCACGTTGCTGCGGACGTAGCGGATGCCGGGAATGCGGAACATGAACTCGTCGAGGAAGCGGTTGTAGGCGGCCATGTCCTGCACGACGACGCGGAGGTGATAATCGGCATCGCCCGTGGTCGCGAAGCACTCCAGCACCTCGCGGCGCTTGGTCACCCGCGTCACGAACTCGTCCACGAACTTCGCATCGTGCCGCTCCAGCGAGACGTGGAGGATGGCCGACATCGTAAATCCCGCCTGCTCGCGCGCGACCAGCGCCGCATAGCCCTGGATGACGCCGCTCTCCTCCAGCGCCCGCACCCGGCGCCAGCAGGCCGAGGTGGACATGCCGACCTCGTCCGCGAGTTGCTGATTGGTGGCGCGGCCATCCCTCTGGAGATGGGCGAGAATCCGGGTGTCCTGCTCTTCGATCATGGAAGCCTCCCAGTTTGGGAACCTCTACCAAATTTGATGGCCTCGCGCAAAATTCTACCGAATTTGTGACATTCACGGGATAAATAGGTAAGACCTACCAGCCTTCCAGGCATACCCTTCCATCATCAGGCAGGATGCCGTGCGAGGTCCGCCATGGACGCTATTCCATCACTCGACACTTACGAGCTCTCCGACCGCTACGACCGCGACGAGGGCCGTGTCTTCCTCACGGGCACGCAGGCCATCGTTCGCATCGCGCTCGACCAGGCGAGGCGCGACCGGGCGAGCGGCCTCAACACCGCGGGTTTCATCTCCGGCTATCGCGGCTCGCCGCTCGGCGGCATCGATCTCGAGCTGTGGCGCATCCAGGAGCGCCTCAAGCAAGACCGCATCGAATTCCTTCCCGCTGTGAACGAGGACCTCGCGGCGACGGCGGTGCTGGGCTCGCAGCAGGTCGAGACGCAAGGAGATCGCGAGGTCGATGGCGTGTTCGGCCTGTGGTACGGCAAGGGTCCCGGCGTCGATCGTTCCGGCGATGCGCTCAAGCACGGCAACGCCTACGGCTCCTCGCCGCATGGCGGCGTGCTGGTGGTCGCCGGCGACGACCATGGTTGCGTCTCCTCGTCGATGCCGCACCAGTCCGACGTTGCCTTCATGAGCTGGTTCATGCCGACGCTGCATCCGGCCGATGTCGGCGAATATCTGGCGTTCGGCGAGTATGGCTACGCGCTGAGCCGCTTCTCCGGCATGTGGGTCGGCTTCAAGGCGATCTCGGAGATCGTGGAATCAGGCGCATCCGTCGCGCTGCGCCCGCCGCGCCTCTTCCGCACGCCCGACTTCACGCCGCCGCCGGGCGGCCTGCACTATCGCTGGCCCGACCTGCCGGGTCCGCAGATCGAGGAGCGGCTGGAAGCGAAGAAGCATGCGGTCTATGCCTTCGCAAAAGCCAATCCGATCGACCGCCACATCTACGACATCCCTAGCGCGACCTACGGCATCGTCACGACCGGCAAGGCTCATCTCGATTTGATGGAAGCGTTGCGGCTGATGGGCCTCGATGAAACGGCCTGCCGCAGCATCGGCATCGATGTCTACAAGGTCGGCATGGTCTGGCCGCTGGCGTTGCATGACGCCATGGATTTCGTGAAAGGCAAGCGCGAGATCCTCGTGGTCGAGGAGAAGCGCGGCATCATCGAGAGCCAGTTCAAGGAATACTTTTACGACTATCCCGGCAGCAAGCCCGAACGCATGGTTGGCAAGCATGACGAAACCGGCGCAAGATTAATCTCCTGGATTGGTGAATTGTCGCCGCGCGCGCTCGCTGGCGTGCTGGCACGGCGGCTCGATCCGATGTTTCCAGGCCTCAATCTCGCCGCACGCGCCGCCGCCTTGATGCCGGAGGCCGCACGCACGATCAACGTCCCGGGCGCAACGCGCACGCCCTATTTCTGCTCCGGCTGCCCGCACAACACGTCGACGAAAGTGCCTGAGGGATCGAAGGCGCTGGCCGGCATCGGCTGCCACTTCATGGCGAGCTGGATGGACCGGGAGACATCGTCGCTGATCCAGATGGGCGGCGAGGGCGTGAACTGGGCTGCTTCATCGCGATTTACCGGCCACAAGCACGTGTTCCAGAACCTCGGCGAAGGCACCTATTATCATTCGGGCTCGATGGCGATCCGGCAGGCGATCGCCGCCAAGGCCAATATCACCTACAAGATCCTGTTCAACGACGCCGTCGCCATGACCGGCGGCCAGCCGGTCGACGGCCCGATCAGCGTGCATGCCATCGCGCACAGCGTCCGCGCCGAAGGCGTGGCACGCATCGCACTGGTCTCGGACGATCCCGCGCAGTTTTCACCGGCGGACCTGCCCATCGGCGTGACCATTCATCCCCGCGAGGAGATGGACGCCGTGCAGCGCGAGCTGCGCGACATCCCCGGCGTCTCCGTCCTGATCTACCAGCAGACCTGCGCCACCGAGAAGCGGCGGCGCCGCAAGCGCGGGCAGATGGCCGATCCCAGGCGCTTTGCCTACATCAACGATCTCGTCTGCGAAGGCTGCGGCGACTGCTCGGTCGAATCAAACTGCCTCAGCGTCGAGCCGAAGGAGACGCCGTTCGGCCGCAAGCGCCAGATCAACCTGTCGGCCTGCAACAAGGATTTCTCCTGCCTCAACGGTTTCTGCCCGAGTTTCGTGACCGTCGAAGGCGCGACGCGGCGGAAGAAGAGCGCAAGCCAGATCGACGCGGCCGGCCACGCCGCCAAGCTTCCCTTGCCCGCCCCCGCCACACTTGACCGGCCCTACGACCTGCTGGTGACCGGCGTCGGCGGCACCGGCGTGATCACGGTCGGCGCGCTGATCGGCATGGCCGCGCATCTCGAACGCTTTGGCGTCTCGGTGCTCGACTTCACCGGCTTCGCGCAGAAGTTCGGCCCGGTGCTGAGCTATATCCGCCTCGCCGCCTCACCCGAAGCGTTGCATCAAGTCCGTATCGACCAGGGCGCGGCCGATGCGTTGATCGGTTGCGACCTCGTCGTCAGTTCGTCGCCTAAGGCGTCAGGCACCTATCGCCGCGGCACGCGTGCGGCCGTCAACACTGCGGAGATGCCGACCGGCGATATCGTCCGCTTCCGCGACGCCGATCTCGCTTCGCCAGCCCGCCTGCGCGCGATCCGTCAGGTCATCGGCAATGACAATCTCGGCACGATCAACGCCAATACGCTGGCCGAACGCCTGCTCGGCGATGCCGTCTATGCCAACATCATCATGCTGGGCTTTGCCTGGCAGCACGGCCTCATCCCCGTCTCGCTGCAGGCGCTGCTGCGCGCGATCGAGCTCAACGGCGTCGCGGTCGACCGCAACAAGCAGGCATTTGCCTGGGGCCGGATCGCAGCTGCCGATCCGGACTTTTTGCCGAAGGCGGACGATGCTCCCGAAGCCGAGACACTCGACCAGCTCATTGCGGGGCGAGCCGAGTTCCTCACGGCCTATCAAAACGAAGCCTATGCGGCACGATACCGGACGATCGTCGCAAAGGTCCGCAATGCCGAAGCCGGCCTGAACAGCCAGGCGCTGACCGTGGCGGTCGCCCGCGCGCTGTTCAAGCTGATGGCCTACAAGGACGAATACGAGGTGGCGCGCCTGCACATGAGAAGCGGCTTCCTCGACGAGTTGAAGGGCGAGTTCGAGGACGGTTTTGGCATCCAGTATCACCTCGCCCCGCCGTTCCTGCCGTCGAAGCACGATGCCCGCGGCCGGCCGCGCAAGCTTGCCTTCGGCCAGTGGATCCAGATGCCACTCGCCATGCTGGCGCGGTTGAAAGCATTGCGCGGAACGCCGTTCGATCCGTTCGGCTATACGAACGAGCGGCGCACCGAGCGGGAGCTGATCACCTGGTATGAAGGCCTGATCGAACGGATGCTCCGGGAGCTCGACGCGACGCATCTGCCTGACCTCGTTGCCATCGCAAAGGCGCCGATGGATATCCGTGGCTACGGCCCGGTGAAGGATACAGCGATCGCCAAGGTGAAGCCCGAGGTCGAGCGGCTACTTGCGAATTTGACGACATCGGTGACGCAAAAGATGCACGCCCACGGTTGACGCGGCACCAGTGAGGCCTCAGCCTCCGAACTTTAAGTGGCGCCCTGTTGGCGCCTCCGCAATCAGGTGACGCATCATGGATTTCGACCAGTTGACCCTGACCCAGGCCGCAGCTGACCTCCGCGTCGGCAAGGTGACGAGCACCGCGCTCACGACGGAAGCTCTTTCCCGCGCCAAAGCCAATGCCGATCTCAACGCCTTCGTCACTCTGGATGAAGCCGGCGCCTTGAAGGCCGCGGCCGCGTTCGACGCGGCAGGCGACAAGACAAAGCCGCTCGGCGGCGTGCCCATCGTGATCAAGGACAATATCGAGGTCGCGGGGCTGCCCTGTAGCGCCGGCACACCGGCGCTGAAGAATTACATTCCGAAGGCCGATGCGCCTGTTGTGGCAAAGCTGCGCGACGCCGGAGCGGTCATCATCGGCAAGACCAGCATGCACGAACTCGCCTTCGGCATCTCCGGCTACAACACCGCGTTCAAGACCGGCGCCGAGTTCGGTGTGCGCAACGCCTATGATCGCGCCTTGATCGCCGGCGGCTCCTCGTCAGGCACGGGCGCGGCGATCGGCGCGCGGATCGTCGCCGGCGGGCTTGGCACCGACACCGGCGGATCGGTGCGGGTCCCCGCAGCCCTGAACGGATGCGCCTCGCTGCGCCCGACCGTCGGCCGCTATCCGCAGGACGGCATCGCGCCGATCTCGCACACCCGCGATACCGCAGGTCCGATGGCCGCAACCATGGCCGACGTCGCGCTGCTCGATCGCGTCATTGCGGGCGGCGATACGATTGTGGCGGCTGATCTGACGCAGGTCCGCGTCGGCATCGTGAGGTCGATGCTGACCAATCTCGATGCCGACACCGAGGCCGCCTTCCATGCGGCAGTCGCGCAGATGAAAGCCCGAGGCATCGTCGTGGTCGAGATCGAGATGCCGCAACTGGCAGAGCTCGACGGCCAGGTCAGCTTTCCCGTCGCGCTGTACGAGGCCTATGACGATCTGGTCGCCTATCTCAAGCGCACTGGAACCGGGCTCAGCATCGAGACAGTGGCGGAGGAGATCGCCAGCGCCGACGTGAAGGGCACCTATGATGGCCTGGTGATCCCGCGCAAGCTGCCGGCTCCCGATGGTACGCTGGTGGACGCCAGGCCGATCTATGACGCCGCGATCGGGACTGCACGGCCAGCGCTGCAGGCGCTGTATGCCAGGACCTTTGCCGGCAACCAGCTCGATGCGATCGCCTTTCCGACCACGCCGCGCGTCGCCATTCCCTCCAACCCCGAGTCCAGCAGCCTCGAGAATTTCGGCCTGTTCATCCAGAACACCGACCCCGGCAGCAATGCCGGCATTCCCGGCATCCAGATCCCGATCGCGCTTGGCGCCAGCAGCAAATTGCCGATCGGGCTCGAGCTGGATGGTCCCGCGGGAAGCGATCGTCGGCTGCTTGCGATCGGCATCGCGCTCGACAGCGTGTTTGGGAGACTGCCGTCGCCACGTTGACGGAATCGTGGCCAACGTTACGCCCCCTCGTCATTGCGAGGAGCGCTTGCGACAAAGCAATCCAGAGTCTTTCTGCGGCGGGATTCTGGATTGCTTCGCTCGCAATGACGAAGAAATGGTGGGCACGGCGCAAGGGCGCCTTTGCCCACCCTACGGCGTGATGCGCCAACTCACGAATACGGGTTGATTAGCTTCTGTTGCTCGGCGCTGTGATGCACGAGCATGTCGATGAAGGTCCTGACCTTCGCTGACAGATGATGGCGATGCGGATAGACCGCGTTCATGGACAGCTCGACCGTCCGATATTCCGGCAACAGGCGCACGAGGCGGCCGGCTTCGAGGTCGTCCTGAATGAGAAACCCTGCCATCAGGCAGACGGCAGCACCCCCAAGCGCGACCTTCCGCAGTGCTTCGCCGCTGTTGGTAACGAAGCTGCCGGAGATGCGGACCGAGGCCGGTGCGCCCTTGCGGTCGAAGAAGCGCCATTCGTCCCCGAAAGGATAGTTCAAGTGCCGGGCGCAATTGTGCGCGGTGAGCTCATCGAGCTTCTGCACGCGGCCGTGCTTCTCGATGTAATCGTGCGAGCAGCACAGCACGTGACGCCAGGTGGCGAGGCTCCGCACGATCAGGCTCGAATCCGGCGGCGGAGTCATGCGCAGGGCAACGTCGTAGCCTTCCTCGATGAGATCGACATCGGCCTCGCCCATGCGCAGATCGATCTTGAGCTCCGGATAGGCCGACAGGAGCTTCGCCACCACCGGCGTCACGAACGGCACCATGTGAGTGGCGACGTGGATGCGCAGCGTGCCGCGGGGCACCGACTGCAATTCGCTTGCGATGTCGTCGGCCTGTTCGATGTCGGCGAGGATCTGCGTGGCGCGGTCGTAATAGGCCTTGCCGATCTCGGTCAGGCTGACCTTGCGCGTGGTGCGGTGAAGCAGCCTGACCCCGAGCCGGTCTTCCAGTGCCTGCACGTGATTGCTCACCATGGTGGTCGACATGTTGAGCTTGCGGGCTGCTGCGGAGAAGCCGCCGGTCTCGACCACCCGGCTGAACACTTCGAGGCTGGTCAATCGATCCATGGTCGCGTGATTATCCGCTTCTGATCGACAATCGCGAGAAATCACCCCGGATCATCAGTTCACACACGTCGCGTCCCGCTTGCGGCTTCGCCGAAGGGGACGCACGCCTCAGCAGCAATCGCGCGACAGAGGCGGCAATCGCTCTGGGGCAGTCGCAGCCCCGGCCCGGTAGACATCACGAACCGAGGCAACGGCTCCGATTATCCACCCCTAGTGGATAATCCTTCCAGAATTTTGCCAATTATCACCGGGGCCGGCAAGACCGATAGTCTCAGCGAGCCGACAGGAGACCGCAATGTCCGAGATGCCCCGCACCGAGACCTTCCAGCAAGCGATTGAAATTACTAGAGATTACGCCAAGGCGCCGCCGGCAATCCCGGTCCGGAACAGGGTCCGGCGTGCGGCCCTGGTGCTCGCCCTCCTCGCAGGCACGGCAACCATGGCCTACTACGGCCACGATTACTGGACCCACGGCCGCTACCTCGAGACCACCGACGACGCCTATGTGAAGGCGGACTCCACGATCATCGCGCCAAGGGTCTCCGGCTACATCGCCAAGGTGCTGGTCGGCGACAACGAGAAGGTCAGAGCGGGCCAGCTCCTCGCCAGGATCGACGACCGCGACTTCAAGGCGGCGCTGGATCAGGCCCGCGCCGACGTCGCCGCCGGCGAAGCCTCGGTGCGCAACATCGACGCCCAGCTCGAGCTGCAGCAGCCCGTCATCGCGCAGAGCACTGCCGATGTCGCCGCAGCCGATGCCAATCTGAAATTCGCGCAGGAGGAGCGCGCCCGCTACGACGACCTCATGAAGACCGGCTCCGGCACGATCCAGCGCGCACAGCAGACCGATGCAGCGCTGCGCGCCAGCAACGCGCAATTGCAGCACGCGAAATCGGGCCTTGTCGCCGCGCAGCGCAAGGTCGACGTGCTCACCACCCAGCGCGCCCAGGCCACTGCCCAGCTCGAACGCGCCCGTGCGGTCGCGCAGCAGGCGGCGTTGAACCTGTCCTATACCGAGATCACCGCGCCGGTGGACGGCACGGTCGGCGCCCGCAGCTTGCGCGTCGGCCAATATGTGCAGGCCGGCACGCAATTGATGGCGGTGGTGCCGCTCGATGCGGTCTATGTCGTCGCCAATTTCAAGGAGACGCAGCTGACGCATGTGCGCGCCGGCCAGTCGGTCGAGCTGCACGTCGACAGTTTTCGCAACCAGACCCTGCGGGGCCATGTCGACAGCCTGTCGCCGGCCAGCGGACTCGAATTCGCACTGCTGCCACCCGACAATGCCACCGGCAATTTCACCAAGATCGTGCAGCGTGTGCCGGTGAAGATCGTGCTCGACGACCACAGCCTCACCGGCCTGCTGCGGCCCGGCATGTCGGCGGTGCCGACCGTCGACACCAAGGCGACGGTGCTGGCCGAACGCGAGACGGCGAAGCGCCTTGCTGACAATACGACACGCCCGAACGGCGGCTGAAGGCAAGGAAGGCTCCGGCGGGATCGTCAAATCCTGCCGGATGATCCCTCCAGAACTTCCCCGATGATCGAAACCGTCCGCCTAATACATCCTGTCTCCGTAATTGAGACGAGGCTTCCGTGAGCACGCTTCAACCCACCCTCAACGCCACCTCCGCCGCCAACATTCCCGCGCCCGCCGCAGCACCGGCGGTGTCCGCCAAAACCTGGATCGCGGTGATCGGCGCGACGCTCGGCGCCTTCATGGCGGTGCTGAACATCCAGATCGTCAACGCCTCGCTCGCGGACATCCAGGGCGCAATCGGCGCCGGCATCGACGACGGCGGCTGGATCTCGACGTCCTATCTGATCGCGGAAATCGTGGTGATCCCGCTGTCGGGCTGGCTCGCGCAGGTGTTCTCGATCCGCATCTATCTGCTCACCAATGCGGTCCTGTTCCTGGTTCTGTCGGCCGCCTGCGCGCTGGCGCAGGACCTGCCGCAGATGATCGTGCTGCGCGCCGTGCAGGGCTTTACCGGCGGCGTGCTGATCCCGATGGCCTTCACGCTGATCATCACGCTGCTGCCGCGCGGCAAGCAGCCGGTCGGACTTGCGCTGTTCGCGCTGTCGGCAACGTTCGCGCCGGCGATCGGCCCGACCATCGGCGGCTATCTCACCGAGAATTTCGGCTGGCAGTACATCTTCTACGTCAACCTCGTGCCCGGCGCGATCATGGTCGGCATGCTCTGGTACGCGCTCGAGGCAAGACCGATGAGGCTGTCACTGCTGCGTGAGGGCGACTGGGCCGGCATCATCACCATGGCGATCGGACTCTCGGCGCTGCAGACCGTGCTGGAGGAAGGAAACAAGGACGACTGGTTCGGCTCGCCATTCATCGTCAAGCTCAGCGTGATCGCGACCGTGGCGCTGACCGCGTTTCTCGTCATCGAGCTCACCGTGAAGAAGCCGCTGCTCAACCTGCGCCTGCTGGTGCGACGCAATTTCGGCTTCGGCATGCTCGCGAATTTCCTGCTCGGCATCGCGCTGTACGGCTCGGTGTTCATCCTGCCGCAATACCTGTCGCGCATCCAGGGCTACAATGCCGAGCAGATCGGCATGGTGCTGGCCTGGACCGGGCTGCCGCAGCTCCTGCTGATCCCGCTGGTGCCGCGCCTGATGCAGCGGTTCGACGCGCGGATCATCATCGGCATCGGCTTCGTGCTGTTTGCGGCATCCAATTTCATGAACATCTACATGACCAACGACTACGCCGCCGACCAGTTGCTGTGGCCCAATGTCGTTCGCGCCGTCGGCCAGGCGCTGGTGATGGCACCGTTGTCGGCGGTGGCGACCGCTGGAATCGAAGCCGAGAACGCGGGCTCGGCCTCCGGCCTGTTCAACATGATGCGCAATCTCGGCGGCGCCGTCGGCATTGCGCTGCTCCAGACCGTGCTGACCAAGCGCGAGCAGTATCACTCCAACGTGCTGATGCAGTCGGTTTCGGTGTTCGAGCAGGCCACACGCACGCGGCTCGAGCAGCTCACGCAATATTTCGTCAACCACGGCATCCTCGACCGTGCGGACGCGTCGCATCGCGCCTATGTTGCGATCGGCCATATCGTGCAGAAGCAGGCTTACATCTTCGCCTTCAGCGATACGTTCTACCTGCTCGGCATGGCACTGATCGTCGCTCTCATCGCCGTATTCTTTCTGAAGAAGCCCGGCCAGACTTCAGCTGGCGGAGCCCACTGATTCCAACCAAAGAAAAGGAGAACGACCATGAAACCCCGCATGAACTATTACCAGGCCGCGCCCGATACGATCAAAGCGCTGATGGCGCTGGAAGAGCAGATCCAGTCGACCGGCCTGGAAAAATCGCTGATCGAGCTGGTCAAGATTCGGGCGTCGCAGATCAACGGCTGCGCCTTCTGCATCAACATGCACACCGAGGACGCCCGCAAGCGCGGCGAGACCGAGCAGCGCATCTACCTGCTCAATGCCTGGCGCGAATCCCCGCTCTACACTGACCGCGAGCGCGCCGCGCTGGCCTGGACGGAAGCGGTGACGCTGATCTCCGAGACGCACGCGCCTGATGACGTCTACGAGCAGGTTCGCGCGCAATTCTCCGACGCGGACACGGTGAACCTGACCATGCTGATCGGGGCCATCAATGCCTGGAACAGGATCGCGATCGCGTTCCGCGCCGTGCATCCGGTGAAGGTGAAGGCGTCGGTGGCGTGAGACATTCACAACTGTCATGCCCCGCGAAGGCGGGGCATCCAGTACGCCGCGGCCTCTCGGTTCAATAACAAGCGTCTCTGGAATACTGGATCGCCCGCCTTCGCGGGCGATGACAGTCTCGTAGGGTGGGCCAAGCGAAGCGTGGCCACCTCTTCTGTCTAATTCATGGAAAGATGGTGGACACGGCGCACTTGCGCCGTGCCCACCCTACGATAGCGGAGTGTACCGCCTAAACCGCCGTCGCCTTGGCGAACTCTACATAGATCTCGCGCAGGCGCGTGGCCATCGGGCCCGGCTTGCCATCGCCGATCTTCTTGCCGTCGACTGCGATCACCGGCTGCACGAAGGAGGATGCGCTGGTGATGAACGCTTCCTTGGCAGCAAGCGCCTCGGCGACCGTGAAGGAACGTTCCTCGACGCGGAGCTGGCGCTCCTCGGCAAGCGCAATCACCGCCTTGCGGGTGCAGCCCGGCAGGATCGCGTTGGAGTTCTTGCGGGTGACGATGACGTCGTCCTTGGTGAGGATGAATGCCGACGACGAGCCGCCTTCGGTGACGTAGCCATCCTGCAGCATCCAGGCCTCGCCGGCGCCGGCTTCGGCCGCGGCCTGCTTCGCCAGCACCTGGGCCAGCAGCGCGACACTCTTGATGTCGCGGCGTTCCCAGCGAATATCGGGCACCGTGATCACGTTGATGCCCGTCTTTGCCACCGGAGCGTTGATGATGTCCTTCTCCGAGGTGAACATCACCAGGCTCGGCTTGACGTCACCCTTGGGGAACGGGAAGTCGCGGCCCTTGTCGGCGCCGCGCGTGACCTGGAGGTAGACGAGACCGCTCTCGAGCTTGTTGCGCGCAATCAGCTCCTTCTGCAGCTCGGTAATGCGCTCGATCGTCTCCGGCAGCTTCAGCTTGATCTCGCCGACCGACCGCTCCAGTCGCGCCAGATGCGAGGCGTTGTCGACCAGCTTGCCGTCCAGCACGGCCGAGACCTCGTAGATGCCGTCGGCGAACAGGAAGCCGCGATCGAGCACCGAGATTTTGGCTTCCGAGAGCGGGACGAATGAGCCGTTGACATAGGCGAGCGGGTCCAAGGCAGGTCTCCTGGGAGGAAAGGGGGAATTGCGCGTGTATACGCGAAATGGGAGGGCCGATCACCCCTCTATTCGTCATTCCGGGGCATTCGCAAAGCGAATGAGCCCGGAATCTCGAGATTCTCAGGTGCGCAATTGCGCACCATAGTTCGCCTCTGCGAGGCGCCCCGGAATGACGACAGCAATTAATGCGACAGAATCTTCGACAAGAACTTCTGCGCGCGGTCGCTGCGGGGCTTGCCGAAAAAGTCGTCCTTCGGGGCGTCCTCGACGATCTCGCCGCGGTCCATGAAGATGACGCGGTTGGCGACCTTGCGGGCGAAGCCCATCTCGTGGGTGACGACCATCATGGTCATGCCCTCGCGGGCGAGGTCGACCATGACGTCGAGCACCTCGCTGACCATCTCGGGATCCAGCGCCGAGGTCGGCTCGTCGAACAGCATGACGATCGGATCCATCGCGAGCGCGCGTGCAATCGCAACGCGCTGCTGCTGGCCGCCGGAGAGCTGCGCCGGGAATTTCTGCGCCTGCTCCTTCAGGCCGACGCGCTCCAAGAGCTGCATGCCCTTGGTGACCGACTTGTCGTGCCCACGGCCCAGCACCTTCTCCTGCGCGAGGCAGAGATTGTCGATGATCTTGAGGTGCGGGAACAGCTCGAAATGCTGGAACACCATGCCGACGCGCGAGCGCAGCTTCGGCAGATTGGTCTTGGGATCGTTGACCTTGGTGCCGTCGACGGAGATGTCGCCGCTCTGGAACGGCTCCAGCGCGTTGACGCATTTGATCAGCGTCGACTTGCCCGAACCCGAGGGGCCGCAGACGACGACGACCTCACCCTTGGTGACGCTGGTGGTACAGTCGGTCAGCACCTGGAAGGTGGGGCTATACCATTTGTTGACGTGGCTGATTTCGATCATGACCGACACGCTCTAGCGAATGATGGCGATGCGCGACTGCAGGCGACGAACGCCGAAGGACGCGATACAGGAAATGGTGAAGTAGACGACGGCGGCAAACAGATACATTTCGACGAGGCGCCCGTCGCGCTGCGCGACCTTGCTGGCCGCCCCCAGGAAGTCCGGGATCGACAGCACGTAGACCAGCGAGGTGTCCTGGAACAGCACGATGGTCTGCGTCAGCAGCACGGGGAGCATGTTGCGGAACGCCTGCGGCAGCACGACGTAGCGCATGGTCTGGGCGTAGCTCAGTCCCAGCGCGCTGGCCGCGGCCGGCTGGCCGCGCGAGATCGACTGGATGCCGGCGCGCATGATCTCCGAGAAATACGCCGCCTCGAACATGATGAAGGTGATGAGCGAGGACGCGAACGCGCCGACGCTGATCGGGCGCGAGGCGCCGGTCAGCCACTGCCCGATATAGGGCACCAGGAAGTAGAACCAGAAGATGACCAGCACCAGCGGCAGCGAGCGCATGAAGTCGACATAGAGGCCGGCGATGCGCCCGAGGGTCTTGTAGCCGGACAGCCGCATCAGGGCGATCGCCGTGCCGAAGATCAGGCCGCCGAGCGCGGCGAGCCCGGTCAGCGTCAGCGTGAAGGTCATGCCCTCGTAGAACAGGTAGGGCAGCGACCGGCGGATGACGTCGAAATCGAAACTTCCGAGCATGGCGCTATTTCCCCGTGATGTAGCCAGGGATCGCGACGTAGCGCTCGAGGAAGCGCATCGCGGTCACGACGACGGCGTTGACGAGGAGATAGAGGATGGTCGCGGCCGTGAAGGCCTCGAACACCTGGAACGAGAATTCCTGCATCGAGCGCGCCTGTCCGGTCAGCTCGATCAGGCCGATGGTGATGGCGACCGCCGTGTTCTTGATGGTGTTGAGGAACTCGGAGGTCAGCGGCGGCAGGATGATGCGGAACGCCATCGGCAGCAGCACGTAGCGATAGCCCTGCACGGTGGTGAGCCCGAGCGCGGTCGCCGCCATCTTCTGGCCGCGCGGCAGCGAACCGATGCCGGCCTGCAACTGCACGGCAACGCGCGCCGACATGAAGAAGCCGACGCCGATCGCCGCCGTCCAGAACGGCGCGTTCGGCAATTGCTTCAGCCACAGGCCGGCGGCCCTCGGCAGCAATTCCGGCAGCACGAAGAACCACAGGAAGAGCTGCACCAGCAGCGGCATGTTGCGGAAGAATTCGACCCAGCCGAAGCCGAACCAGTACGCGCCCCGCGAGGGCAGCGTGCGCATGACGCCGACGATCGAACCGAAGATCAGCGCGATGATCCAGGCGAGCAGCGCCGTCTTGATGGTTAGCGCCAGTCCCGACAGCAGCATGTCGAGATAGGTGCCGGTCCCCATCGGGTTCGGCTCGAAGAAAATTCCCCAGTTCCAGTGGTAGTTCACGTGTCCCCCGCGCGAACGCGCCCGTTACAGGTATCCCGGGCGCCTGTGCAGCCTATGCAAATGTCCGGCCACTCCCTCCAGAATGGCTGGAATTTCTTCCCTCTCCCCGCTTGCGGGGAGAGGGCTAGGGTGGCCTCCCCCCGCAAGCGGGGAGAGGCGAACAACATATCTTACTTGTAATCGTCCGGGTTCGGCGAGTCCGTCGGCTTGGCGAACTCGTTCTTCAGCTCGGAAGAGATCGGCGTGTTCAGGTTCAGCCCCTTCGGCGGGATCTTGGTCGTGAACCACTTGGCGTAGATCTTCTCGCCCTCACCGGAGGTATAGATCGCAGCGGTTGCCGCATCGACCACCTTCTTGAACGGCGCGTCGTCCTTGCGCAGCATGATGCCGTAGGGCTCGGGCTTGGAGAACGCGTCCTTGGAGATCGCATAGTCATCGGGCGACTTCGAGCCGGCGACAAGGCTCGCGAGCAGGATGTCGTCCATGACGAAGGCGACCGCGCGGTCGGTCTCGACCATCAGGAAGGCTTCGGCGTGATCCTTGGCCGGGATGATGTTGGCGCCGAGGCCCTTGGCGACGTTGGCTTCGGTGAGCTGCTTGATGTTGGTGGTGCCGGCAGTCGAGACCACCGTCTTGCCCTTGAGGTCGTCGATCGACTTCAGGCCGCTCGACTTCTTGAAGACGTAGCGGCTGGCGGTCAGGAAGTGGGTGTTGGTGAAGGCGACCTGCTTCTGGCGCTCGGCATTGTTGGTGGTCGAGCCGCATTCGAGGTCGATGGTGCCGTTGGCCATCAGCGGGATGCGGGTCGCGGAGGTCACCGGGTTGAGCTTGACCTCGAGCTTGTCGAGCTTGAGCTCCTTCTTCACGGCGTCGACGATCTTGTAGCAGATGTCCATCGCGAACCCGACCGGCTTCTGGTTATCGTCCAGATAGGAGAACGGGATCGAGGAGTCGCGGAAGCCCAGCGTGATGGCGCCGGTGTCCTTGATGTTCTTCAGCGTGCCGGTCAGCTCCTGGGCCCCGGCCTGGCTGACGGCGAAGGTCGCGGCGAGCGCGAGCCCGATGTGACGGAAATGTTTCACTTTTTTCTTCCCCTTTCAGGATGATGCGGCCGGATGCAAGCACAAATCGGCCCGGATTAGAATGTGACTTTCGGCTGGATGGCGGCTCAGGTTAACGGCTCAGGCTAGCGGCTTTGGCAATTCCCCGAGATCCCAGAACAGCCCGGCCATGACCGTCAAGGCCTCTTCGGTCAAAGGCAGCAGGATGTGCTCATTGGGCGCATGTTGGGAGCAGCCGGGATAGGAATGCGGGACCCAGATCGTCGGCAGGCCCAGGATCTCCGAGAATACGTCGTTGGGCAGAGAGCCGCCGAAATTCGGCAGCACCGCCGGCGCCGTGCCGGTGGTCGCCAGCACCGAATCCGCGGCCCATTTGATCCAGGGACTGTCGAAATCGGTGCGCGATGCAGCAAAGCTCTGCGCCGCCCGCACCTCGACCATCGGAAAGCCCTTCTGGACCAGATGTGCGCGGACGGCCTCGATCAGGCCGTCAATTTTGGTGCCGACCACGAAACGCAGTTGCAGCACGGCATTGGCATGGCCGGGAATGGCGTTGGCCGGCTTCTCGATATTGCCCGAGGACATCGCCAGCACTTCGAGCGTGTTCCAGGCATAGAGCCGTTCGGCCGCCGACAGCCCCGCCTCGCCCCAGTTCTCCGCGAGCGCCGGCTCGTCCGCGGTCGGCACCACCTCGACGTCGGCAAGATAGCTGCGGATCTGGTTCGTGAGCCGCGGCGGCTTCAGCGCCTCGAGTTGCAGACGGCCGTGGCCGTCGACCAGCGTCGAGATCGCGTTGACCAGAATGGTCGCGGGGTTGGCGAGCACGCCGCCCCAATTGCCGGAATGGTGACCGCCATCGCGCAAATTGACGTCGAGATGGATGCGGATGCCGCCGCGGCAGCCCAGGAACAGCGTCGGACGATCGGCGGAGAGGCGCGGCCCGTCGGAGGCCATGAACAGGTCGGCCTTGAGCGCATCGCGATTGAGATCGCAGACCTTGCCGAGATCGGGCGAGCCGATCTCCTCGCCCATCTCGATAATGAACTTGGCATTGAAGCCGAGCTTGCCGCCGCGGGCATCGCGCACCGCGCGGAGCGCGGCCATGTTGATGCTGTGCTGGCCCTTGTTGTCGGCGGTGCCACGGCCATAGAGGCGCGTGCCCGAAACCGTCGTGCGCCAGGGATCGCGGCCCTCGCGCCACTCGCCTTCCATGCCGTCGACGACGTCGCCATGGCCGTAGACCAGCACAGTCGGCGCGGATGCACTTTCGTGGTGCTCGGCGAGCAGGAACGGTGCCTTGCCGCTGGGGGATTCGACGATGCGGCTGGTGAAATCGAGCGCGGCGAAAGCCGGCTGCATCTCCTGTTCCAGATAGGCGCGCAGCTCGGCGCCGCGCGACGGATTCTGGCTTTCGGTCTTGAAGGCGACGCGGCGGTCGAGTTCAGCGAGGAACGCGCCGGACTTGAAATCTTCACGGGCGCGGGCGATGGCGTCGGCTCTGGTCATTGCTTTCATTTTCAAGGTTTCGACGCGGGCGAACCTAGCGGGCTACGCTGGCCATCGAAAGTGGCGGGGACTTGGATAGTTCTTGGGATTTCGTTCTTGCTCTCTTGAGATTGGCTTGCCAAGCGCGGCAGCACCGCTGATTTTGGCCTTGCCGATACCCAAGCCTTTCTATTCTTGGCCCTTGCCAAGGGCCAATTATATGCAAGAACTTCGCCAAGTTGGGGCGCACATCTATCATTCGAAGAGCGCTCAGTACAGGGCGCCGGGGTACCAGCATGGCCAAAGAGATCAGGCTCAACGCCTTTGCGATGAATTGCGTCGCACACCAGTCACCGGGCCTGTGGACTCATCCGCGCGACCGCACCGCCGAATATAACCGCCTGCCCTACTGGATCGATCTGGCCAGGACCCTGGAGCGCGGCCGTTTCGACGGGTTGTTCCTGGCCGACGTGCTTGGCGTCTACGACGTCTATGGCAACAGTCCTGACGCAGCCTTGCGCAACGCAGCGCAAACGCCGTCGAACGAGCCGCTGCTGCTGCTGTCGGCGATGGCGGCAGTGACGAAAGATCTCGGCTTCGGCGTCACCAGCAATCTGTCCTTCGAGCCGCCCTACCCTTTCGCGCGGCGGATGTCGACGCTGGACCATCTCACCGAGGGGCGGATCGGCTGGAACGTCGTCACCGGCTATCTCGACAGCGCCGCGCGCGGTGCCGGCAAGGACAAGCAGACCGGACATGACGACCGCTACGACATCGCCGACGAATATATGGAAGTCGTCTACAAGCTCTGGGAAGGCAGCTGGGAGGACGACGCCGTGCTGCGCGACCGGGCGCGAGGCATCTTCACCGATCCCGCAAAAGTTCATCGCGTCAATCATGAGGGCGCGAACTACCGCATCAACAACACCATTCACCTCAGCGAGCCGTCGCCGCAGCGCACGCCGGTGCTGTACCAGGCCGGCACCTCGCCGCGCGGCCGGCAGTTTGCGGCGCGTCACGCCGAATGCGTGTTCATGTCGGGGCCATCGGCCAAGGTGATCGCGCCGCGCGTCTCCGCGATCCGCCAGGAAGCTGCCGCGCTCGGCCGCAACCCGGCCGAGATCCTGATGTTCTCGATGATGACGATCATCCTCGGACGGACGGAAGCCGAGGCAAAGGAAAAGTATGCCGACTATCGCCGCCATATCAGTCCCGAAGGGGCGCTGGCGCTGATGTCGGGTTGGACCGGCGTCGACTTCTCCGGCTACGACCTCGACCAGCAGGTGCGCCACGTCCAGAACGATGCCGGCCGCAGCGCGATGGACAACGTCACCCGCGCCGACCCCGATCGCGTCTGGACCGTGCGCGACGTCATCGAGCATGTCGGCATCGGCGGCGCCGGGCCGGTCGTCGTGGGAACGCCCGAAAATGTCGCTGACAAAATCGAGGACTGGTTTGAGAAGACCGACGTCGACGGCCTCAATGTCGCCTTCGCGATCTCGCCCGGCGATTTCGAGGACATCGCCGACATGCTGGTGCCGGAGCTGACCCGGCGCGGGCGGTACAAGAGCGAGTACGCCAAGGGCACGCTGCGGGAAAAGCTGTTCGGCCAGGGCCGCGCGCGGCTCGACGCGCCGCATCCGGCGGCGGGATATCGGGTGGGGAAGAAGGGGTAGGACTACGCCACACACACGCTGTCATGCCCCGGCTTGACCGGGGCATCCAGTACGCCGCGGCTTCTCCGTAGACAACAGCCGTCTCTGGAATACTGGATCGCCCGGTCGAAGCCGGGCGAGACACCGAGTGTGCGGGAACTCGATCCCGCCTCAGACTTTCCCATCCACCATCACCTCGATCAGCTTCGTCCCCGGCCGGCCAAACGCCGACGCCAGCGTCGCCTTCAGTTCGCCGGGATCGCTCACTTTGATCGCCTCGCAGCCGAGCGCCTTGGCGACACCGGCGAAATCCACGGGTGGATCGACAAAATCCATGCCGACGTAATTGTCATCGCCGTGGAAGGCGAGCAGGCGTTGCTTGATGATGCGGTAGCCGCCATTGTTGGCGATGACGACGTTGAGCGGCAGCTTGTGATGCGCCGCGGTCCACAGCGACTGGATCGAATACATCGCACTGCCGTCGCCGGAGAAGCACACCACGGGACGATCCGGATTGGCAATGCTGGCGCCGACGGAGGCCGGCAGGCCCCAGCCGATGCCGCCGGAGGCGAGGCCGTGATAGCCGTAGCGGTCGCGGTGCGGACGCAGGGCCGTGACCTGGCGGCTGGAAGTGAGGCCTTCGTCGACGAGGATCGCATGGTCGGGCATGGCCTCGACCATTTGCAGCACCAGGAAGTCCGGATCGATGGGGGTGCGGCCCGCACTCTTGCCGATCTGCTCGACCAGCGCGGCGCGCCGCGCGGTCCAGTTCTTCGGCGCGAGTTCGGCGAGGCGCTGTTTCGCGCGGCTCGCCAGTGTCGCGCCGCCCATCTCCTTGAGCACCGGGATCAGCGCGCGCAACGTTTCCCTAACGTCCGCCTTCAGCGCGATCTCTGCGCCATAGTTCTTGGCGATCTCCCAATCGACGAGGCCGATCTGCACGACGCCGAGCCCGTCAGGCAGCGCGTCGACCTCGCTATAAACAGACATCCGCAAGGGATCGCCGCCGAGTGCGATCAACAGATCGTACGGCGCGAGCGTATCGCGCGCGGCCTTCTGCACGCGTGCCAGCGTGCCGACGAAGCTCGGACTCTCCGAGAGGAAGTGCGCACCATAGGGCGTCGAGGACTGGTAAGCAGCCGCGCCGAGCAACTCGGCCAATTCAGCAGCCTCCTTCAGCGCATCGCTCTTGACCACCTCGTCCATGGTAACGACCACCGGACGCTCGGCCTTCAGCAGCCGCGCGGCAAAGGCCTTCAGCGCTTCCTCCGACGGCCTTGTGCGCGCATCGATACGGGTGGAGCGCCCGAGGTCGATGCCGGCTTCGCTGTTGAGGATGTCGCCGGGCAGCGAGATGAACACCGGCCCGGTCGGCGGCGTCATCGCAACCTTGGCGGCGCGGCGCACGATGCGCGGCAGGTCCTCCAGCCGCGTCACCTCGACCGCCCATTTCACCAGCGGCTCGGCCATGCGCACCAGTGGGCCATAAAGCACCGGCTCCATCAGGCCGTGGCCCTGCTCCTGCTGGCCCGCGGTCAGGATCATCGGCGTGCCCGTGAACTGGGCGTTGTAGAGCGAGCCCATGGCGTTGCCGAGGCCGGGCGCGACGTGAACGTTGCAGGCGACGAGCTTTCCCGAGGCGCGGCTGTAGCCATCGGCGATCGCGACCACCAGGCTCTCCTGCATCGCCATCACATAGGTGAGGTCGGGATGGTCCTTCAGCGCATGCATGATCGGCAATTCGGTGGTGCCGGGATTGCCGAACAGGTGCGTGATGCCCTCGTCCTTGAGCAGCGCGAGAAAGGCGGAGCGGCCGGTGATCTTGTTCTTCATGTTTCCTCCAGGAGCGGGCGTTGCCGCAAGGACTGAAAGCATGATGGCCGAAGTCGCGGGAGCGGCGCAAGGAAGCGCGGTCATGGCTGCGTTGCGCGGGAGCGGCGCTACATCCCCTCGCGCCCGAGCTCGAACGGATCCTCGCCGCTTCCCCGCCTCTTCTTTTTCGAGCGCTGCCAGACGACGCCGGGAAAACCCTTCAGCGGCACCAGGGGCTCGCCGGTATAGGCCCATTCCTGCAGTTCCTCGATCGCGATGTGATAGAGCGGCTGGCGGCCGGTGCGTTCCCTGAACAGCGCGCGCGGGATGTTGACCATGTGCGGCCCGCGCGGACGTTCGTACATGATCGGCGTGCCGCAATGCGAGCAGAAGCTGCGTGCGGTCTTCGTCGCCTTGTCCTCGTAACGGGTCAACGCAGTCTTGCCGGAGGTGATGCGAAAGCGCTTCTTCCAGCTGCCGATATAGGTCGCGTAAGCCGCGCCGTGGGCGCGGCGGCTGGCAGCGGAGTGATCATGCCACGCCCAGCGCGCGGGCACGTCGATCTCGAAGGTGACCTTGCCGCAAAGGCATTGGCCGGTGGCGATTCCTGCGGCGGCTGCGGCTTTGGCCATGGTGTTTCCTGAATGTCGTTATGGAGGCGACAATACACGATTGTCATTCCGGGGCGCGACGAAGTCGCGAGCCCGGAATCCATTGGGCGGCAAGCCAGGACGTTAGATGGATTCCGGGTTCGATGCTGCGCATCGCCCCGGAATGACAGGAGAGGTCACGCCGGCGTCAGCTCGTCATACACCGGATAGTCCGTGTACCCCTTCTCCTCGCCGCCATAGAACGTCGCGCGGTTGTACGGCGTGATGGGGTAGTCGTGCTCCAGGCGCCGCGGCAGATCCGGGTTGGAGATGAAGATGCGGCCGAAGGCGATGATGTCGGCGTGGCCATCGGCGATCGCCGCATTCGCGGTCTCTCCGGTAAAGCCGCCGGCGGTCATCAGCACGCCGCTATAGAGCGGGCGGAACAGCACCATGGCGGAGGGCACGTTCTCCCAGTGGACGTCGGCGCGGCCGGCGCCGCTGGAGCGCGGCTCGATGAAATGCAGATAGGCCAGACCAAGCTTGTCCAGCGCCTTCACCACGTAAGTGTAGAGCGGCATCGGATCGGGCTCGCCGGAATCATTGGCGATGCCGTGCGGTGACAATCGCACGGCGACACGATTGGCGCCCCAGACGTCGATCGCGGCCTGCGTGACCTCGAGCAGCAGCCGCGCGCGGTTCTCGATTCCGCCGCCATACTGATCGGTGCGCTGGTTGCTGCGCGATTGCAGGAACTGCTCGAGCAGATAGCCGTTGGCGCCGTGGATCTCGACGCCGTCGAAGCCGGCGGCCAGCGCGTTCTTCGCGCCTTGCCGGAACGCCTCGACGACGCACTTGACCTCCTCCGTCTCCAGCGCGCGCGGCGTCTCGTAATCGGCGATCTTGCCGTCGGCCGTCATCGCCTTCATGCCCTCGGCCTTGATCGCAATCGCCGAGGCCGAGACCGGCAACTCGCCGCCGTGGAACGAGGAATGCGAGACGCGGCCGACATGCCAGAGCTGGAGGAAGATGATGCCGCCCTTGGCGTGCACGGCATCCGTCACCTTACGCCAGCCGGCAATCTGCCCCTCCGAATAGATGCCTGGCGTCGCCGGATTGCCGCGGCCGTGCGAGAGCACCGGCGAGGCTTCGGCGATGATCAGGCCGCCTTTCGTGGCACGCTGGCCGTAATATTTGGCGTTGAGCGGCCGCGGGGAAAAGCTGTCGCGCTCGGCGCGCATGCGCGTCAGCGGCGCCATCGCGACGCGATGCGCGAGCTTGTACGGACCGACCTGCAACGGTTTGAACAACGCCTCGAATTTCATGTGGACCCCGAACGACTATGGAAGGACGCGGATCATATAGCGAGGGGCGGCGCCTCGAAAAGGCACCGCCCCCATAAAAGCAGATATTCCCTCCCGCGGAACGCGGAAAGGAACGGATGTTACGCCGTCTTGATCCAGACGGCCTTCACGTTGAGATATTCCTCGACGTGCTGCTTGCCGGACTCGCGGCCATAGCCGCTCATCTTGTAGCCGCCGAACGGAACGGCGGGGTCCATCGCCTGATAGCAGTTCACCCACACCGAGCCGGCACGCAGGCGCTTGGCAACCGCATGCGCCTTGCTGACGTCGCGTGTCCACAGGCCGGAACCAAGGCCGAACGTGGTGTTGTTGGCACGCTTGACCAGTTCGTCCATGTCCTTGAACGCGATCGCGGAGATCACGGGACCGAAGATCTCTTCCTGTGCGATCCGCATGTTGTCCTGGACGCCGGCGAACACCGTCGGCGAGACGAAGAAGCCCTTTGACAACGCGCCTTCGGTGACGCGGCCGCCGCCGGCGAGCGCCCGCGCGCCTTCCTTCTGGCCGATGTCGAGATAGCCGGTGACGCGCTCGAGCTGCTGCTCGGAGACAAGCGGCCCGATCTGCACGTTGGGATCGAGTCCATTGCCGACCTGCAGCTTCTTGCCGAACTCGGCGACGCGGCCGACGAACTCTTCGTAGATCGCCTGCTCGACGAACAGGCGCGTGCCGGCGCTGCAGATCTGCCCCGAATTGGCGAACACCGCCATCGCCGCGCCCGGCACAGCGGCATCGAGATCGGCATCGGCGAACACGATGTCCGGCGACTTGCCGCCGAGCTCGAGCGAGACGCGCTTGAGGTTGCCGGCCGACGCCCGGATGATCGACTGGCCCGTGACATGCGAGCCGGTGAAGGCGACCTTGTCGACGTCGTGATGCGAGGCCAGCGCGGCGCCGGCGGTCTCGCCATAGCCGGGCACGACGTTGATGATGCCGGGCGGAATGCCGGCTTCCATCGCCAGCTCGGCGATGCGCAGCGAGGTGAGCGGCGCCTCTTCGGCAGGCTTGAGCACCACGGTGCAGCCGGTCGCGATCGCCGGACCGATCTTCCAGATCGTCGCGGAGAGCGGACCGTTCCAGGGAATGATGGCGCCGACCACGCCGATCGGCTCCTTCAGCGTGTAGGAGAAGATTTCGCCAGGCAGCGAGTTCTCGATGGTCTCGCCGTGGATCGCCGTGGTCTGGCCGGCGTAGTAGCGCAGCATGCCGATGGCGCGCAGACGATAGGCGCGGGTGCGGCTGAGCGGCGCGCCCATGTCGAGCGTGTCGAGCTGCGATAATTCGTCGAAGTTCTTCTCGACGAGGTCGGCGAGCCTGAGCAACAGGTTCTGCCGCTCGAACGGCTTGACCTTGCTCCACGGACCTTCGAAGGCGCGGCGGGCGGCCGCGACCGCGCGGTCGATGTCCTCCTTGTCGCCCTCGGCGACCGTTGCGAGCAGCTCGCCGGTTGCGGGATTGCGGGTCTCGAAGCGCTTGCCGGAGACCGCGTCGCCCCACTTGCCGTCGATCAACATCTGCTTGTAGGACCCGTTGGCGAACGGGTGGCGCGTGATCGGAATAGCCTGCGACACAGCCATGGCTGCACTCCCTGTCAGGTCATTGATTGGGCTCGATCTCGGTGGGACCGTTAGGCCTGGAAGAATACAGCGGTGCCTGAGGGGCGTAAAGCTGGCGTGGAACGAAGACCACCCATGCCGACTTGTGCAGGGTCGCGCGAGCGCCATGTTATAGCTCGACCGAGCCCCTTCCTGCGGAGACGAGCCATGCCACATCCCGCCATCATCAAAGACAATGTTGCCGTGATCACCGGTGGCGCCTCCGGAATCGGATTTGCCGCCGCCATGGCCTTCGCGCGTGCCGGCATGAAGGTGTGCATCGCTGACGTCGACGAGACGCGGCTGGCAGAGGCCGCAACAAAACTGTCATCCGTCGCGTCTGCCACACATGTGATAACGTTCGCCGTCGATGTCAGCCGTGCCGAAAGCGTGATGGAACTGGAACGCGCCGTGGGCGCGCATTACGGCGGCACCGATGTCCTCATGAACAATGCCGGGATCCAGCCTGGCAGCACGCTGTTCGGCGAGCCCGATCATTGGCAGCGCATCATCGGCGTCAACATGTGGGGCATCATCAACGGCTCCCGCATCTTCGCCCCCAACATGATCGCACGCGGCAAATGCGGCCTCATCATCAACACCGGCTCGAAACAGGGCATCACCACGCCGCCGGGCGATCCCGCCTACAATGTCTCCAAGGCCGGCGTGAAGGCGTTTACCGAGGCGCTCCAGCACGAGCTGCGCAACACGGAAGATTGTCACATCACGGCGCATTTGCTGATCCCGGGCTTCGTCTTCACCGGCCTCACCGCGAAGGGCCGCACCGAAAAACCGGCAGGCGCCTGGACGGCAGAGCAAACCGTGGACTTCATGCTGACCCGTCTGGAGGCCGGCGATTTCTACATCCTGTGCCCGGACAACGACGTGCCGCGCGCGCTGGACGAAAAGCGCATGCTCTGGGCCGCGGGCGACATCGTCGAGAACCGCCCGCCGCTCTCGCGCTGGCACCCGGACTATGCGGATGCGTTCGCGAGGTTCGTGAAGGGGGAATAAGTGTGCAGCACCGCTCTCTCGCCCCCTCGCCCCGTTCTTACGGGGAGAGGTTAGGACACCTACAGCGTCTCTTGCTGGTGTCCGCAGTTCTTGCAGGCGAACTTGACGCGGGTCTGGCCTTTTTCCGCCTGCACCCGGTTCGGCGCGCCGCACTTGCCGCAGACGGCCTCGATACGGGTCGTGCCCTGCTTGACGACGATGGTCTTCTTTTCCATCGATTCGCGGATCAGGCGCTCGGCCTCTTCACGCAGGGATTGTTTCGACAAAGCTCGTCTCCGCCTCTGAAAGCGCGAGAGCCATATCGCACCTGCGTTGAAATCTCAATGCGTGATGAGGATCGCGGACCCATCAACGCGTCATTCCGGGGCGATTCGCAGCATCGAACCCGGAATCTCGAGATTCCGGGCTCATTGGCTACGCGAATGCCCCGGACCGCGTGCGATCTCAGACCTCGACAATCACGTAGCTGTCTTCGACATGCACCGGAAACGTCTCGGCAACATATGGGCCCTTCTGCAGTTCCTCGCCGCGCTCCACCGCGACCGGATAGGACCGAATCTTGACACGTTGCGGATCGAACCAGGACTGGCCGTTGCGCATGTCGAACTCCCAGCCGTGCCAGGGACAGCGCAGCATCTCACCGACGCGTGAGCGCTCATAGACTCCTGGCTCGGGCGAGGTCAGCCGCGCCACGCAGGCCGCCTTCTCCAGCGGCGCGCCTTCATGCGGGCAGCGGTTCAACAGCGCGAAGAACTCGCCATTGACGTGGAACACGACGATGTCGCGGCCGGCGATATCGACGACCTTGTTGCCGCCGGGCGGAATCTCCGAGGTGGTGGCGACGATGTGACGGGCCATGCGGGTCTCAGAACTTGTAGACCGCACGTGCATTGGTGCTGAAGATCTTCTTCCGCTCGGCCTCGGTCAGCGGCGTCTTGAAGGCGAAGCGCGGGTCGTCAAAGTCCCAGTGCGGATAGTCCGACGAGAACAGCAGACGGTCGACGCCGACCCATTCGATCAGCGACCGCAGATGCCGTGCCTCGTCCGGCTCGTCGATCGGCTGCGTCGTGAACCAGAAATGCTCGCGGACATATTCCGACGGCTTGCGCTTGAGATGCGGCACCTCGCTGCGGAAGCGTTCGAAATGCTGGTCCATGCGCCACACCGCCGAGGGGATCCAGCCGAAACCACCCTCGATGAAAACGATCTTCAGCTTCGGAAAGCGTTCCGGCACGCCTTCGATGACGAGGCTCGCAAGCTGCGCCGCGATGGTGTGCGCATTCGACTGGTGCTCTTCGACATAATAAGATGGCCAGCCACCGCCGGTCGGCGCGTGCCCGCCATAGCCGCCGACATGGATGCCGAGCGGCAGGTCCAGCGCCTGCGCACGCTCGTAGATCGGCCAGTAGCGACGCCGGCCGAGCGGCTCGTTGGCGCGCGGCGAGACGTTGATCTGGATGTACTCGCCGATCCTGCCGCAGCGCTCGATCTCGGCGATGGCGAGATCCGTGCCGTCCTGCCCGACCAGGATCGACGCCTTCAGGCGCGGATCGCGATGCGACCAGAACGCCAGCTGCCAATCGTTGATGGCGCGCTGGATCGCGGCGCCGAATTCGAGATTCTGCTGCGAGAAGATAAAAAGGTCGAGCACCTGCAGGATGCCGAACTCGACGTCGAGCGGATCGAGATGCTGCTTCTGCATGAAGGCGAGATCGGAGCCCGGCGGCCCGCCGGTCGGCGGCCATGCGTCACGCCGCGCGATCAGCGGCGAGGAGCGTGGATAGGGCGTGGTGAAGAGATAGGGCGTGCGCAGATGGCTGCCGTATTCTCTCAGATGCTGCTGCCAGCGCTTCGGCAGGAACGCGTTGAGGTCATCGACCGAGTGCAGGCTTGGATGCACGTCGCAATCCACGATGCGGAGCTTTGATGCGGCGGGCTTCTCATCGTCACGCAGCGGACGGTCAATGACCTCACTCATGCGAACCTCCAAGCTCTTTGGACAGTCGTTTCACCTCTCCCCATCGGGAGAGGTGTGGCACCAGCGATGCGGCTTCGAATTCGGATCTCATCAACATGGCTCAAGCATTCAGTTTGAGCCGCGGAAACGTCTCCAGCGGATTGTCGACGCACATCTTCGCGATCAAGCTCTTCGGCAGGTTCGGCGGGATCGGATCGTCGCCGTCGAACTGCCAGTGCGGATAGTCGGACGCGAACAGAAACATCTTTTCCGAGCCGATCTGGTCGATGATCTCCTCGACGCTTGTCGCATCGCCCGGTGCATCGAACGGCTGCATGGTGACGCGGAAATTTTCGCGAATGATCGCGGCCGGCTCGCGCTCGACCCAGGGCACTTCGACCCGCACGCCGCGCCAGGTCTTGTTGGCGCGCCACATGAAGGCCGGCAGCCAGCTGACGCCCGACTCCATCAGCACGACCTTCAGATCAGGAAATTTGCCGAACACGCCCTCGTAGATCAGGCTGAGGATCTGCGCCTGAAACGCCTGCGCTTCGACGAAGTAATATTCATAGCGATGCGACGGCCAGCCGGCCGAGCTCGGCGCTTGCCGGTATTGCGTGCCGGCATGGATTGCGAGCGGCAGCTTGTATTTTTCGGCGAGCTGATAGACCGGCCAGAAATGCCGCCGCCCCAGGAGCGTCTCACCCTGCGCCAGCACCAGGATGGAGACGAAGCGGTGATCGCCGGCGCGGCGCTCGATCTCCTCGATCGCCAGATCCGGCGCCTGCATCGGCACCACGATGGACGCACGCAGGCGGGGATCGCGCGACAGCCACTCGGCGGCGATCCAGTCGTTGATGGCCCTGCAGAAGTCGGCCGCCATGTAAGCGTCGAACACGGCCTGTGCGCCGTAGAGCACGTTGAGGATGGCGTGGCTGGCACCCAGCTGATCGAACGCGCCCTTCTGCACCATGGCGAGATCGGAGCCGGGCTTGGAACCACCCGCCGGCCGCCAGTCGGCGCGGCCCGAAAGGGGCATGCTCGGCGGATAGGAGGTGAGATCGAGCCCGTCGATGGCGCGGCTCACCACCTGCTCTTTCCAGTGGTCGCTGAGATAGGGAAGCAGCGTCGTGCGCGTGCCGCCAACCGCCGGATGGATATCGCAGTCGATCCGCGTCGCCGCCATAGAGCTTCCTCGCGCAATCTTATTGGCGGCGTTCTTCGCACCGCCCGGACGAGAGTGCGTCGGCCGGCGCCGCCGCGCAAGGCCGCACGCCCGCACGATCCGTCATGGCTCGGTTGCATTTCGCAGGCGCGATATGCGGATCAGGCGCGCGGTGGATGCTCCGGCACCCACCGCGTCAGATTGCAGACCGTTGCGCTTCTTCCAGACATTCTGCCTTCAAGCCGCCTTGGAAACCTCCATCAGCAGCCGCTCGGCTTTGGCATCCTCGATGCGGTTCACCAGCCGGCTGCTCTCGTGATTGTCGCGCACGGTCTTGGTCAGCGTGATGCAGGTCTGGATCAGCATCACGATGCCCATGGCGAGATAGCCCTTCATCCAGAGGTCGATCGGCAGGAAGAAGATGCCGATGGCGATGAGGAAGGCGGAGGCTGCGAAGGACACGTAGGTGAAGGTGACCCAGGCGCTGCTATGCGGTTGGCCGTTCTGGTTCATGATGGTCTCCTGTTGGTTCGAATGATGATGGATCTGGGTTCAGGCCGTCTGAGTGCGCCTGGACTTCAGCCGCGCCAGCACGTCGTCCGCTGTCGTCTTGAGCCGGGGGCCGAAGCCCTGCTCGGCGAGTCGCTCGGCGGTGGCGAGCGGTCCGGTCGCCGCATCGAGCTCGACCAGCGCGTCATCGGCGGCCTGGGCTTCCAGCTGGCGCTCCCGCAAGCGCCTCAAGGTGCTGTCGGCATCCGGCAGCGTGGATTCGTAGGGACGCGCCGCCTCGATGCCGCTGCGGCGGAGCGAGCGCACCGCTTCCGAGGCACGGGCGAGGCGCCGGCCGCGATCGAGCTCGGTGATGCGGGCCTGCGCGTTGGTCACGTGCCGCTTCAGCCGGGCGATCTCGGTCGCGAACAACGCGCGTGCTGTCATCGCCGCATCACGATCGGCTTCGAGGCCTGCGATCGCCTCGGCCGCTTCCTTGGCGAGATCCTCGCGGCCACCGTCGAGCGCGGCAACTGCGCGGGTCTCGAGATCGGTGATGCGGGCCAGGGTCGCCTCGAGCTTGCGGCCCTCCTGCTGGTCCTGCGCAATCGCCAGCGCCAGCGTGCGCTTGCTGCGCTCGAGGGCGGCGGCGGCATCGCGCATCTGCTGGTCGAGGATCAGCAGGGCGGTACGGTCCTCCAGCTCCTCACCCGCGGCGGCCACGCTGCCGCGGAAAAGTGTCACGACGGTCTTGAACATCTGCAGCTCCCTGTTATGAGCGTTGCTCACAGATCCTTTGTAGCAGGAATCTTGAACATCGTTCAATAAATATTTGAGCGATGCTCAAAAATTTGGTCGGCGGATGACTAAGACCTTGGAACGTCGAGAGAAATTGCGGGTAGAGCTGATCCAGGCGGCGGAGCAGATGATCGCGAGCCGCGGGCTGGCGGGCCTGAAAACCCGGGATCTCGCCCGCGAGATCGGCTGCGCCAATGGCGCAGTCTACAATCTCGTCACCGACGTGGACGAGCTCGTCCTGCGGGTCGGCTCACGCACGCTGCATCGCCTCGACGAAGCGCTCAGCGCGGCGGAAAGCGCGGGTGAACCTTCGCCACAGGAGACGCTGGTCCGCATCGCCATCGCCTATTGCGATTTCGCCGCCGAAAACCTGGAGCTCTGGCGTGCGCTGTTCGAGCACCGCATGGCGGCCAACAAGATCCTCCCCGACTGGTCCGTCAACGACCAGCTGCAGCTTTTCCGCCACATCTATCATCCGCTGGCGCTGCTGTTTCCCAAGCGCAGCCAGGAGGAGCTGAGCATCACCGCGCGCAGCCTGTTCTCGGCCGTGCATGGCATGGTGGCGTTGGGGCTGGAGCAGAAGCTGGTCGCCGTGCCCCTGCCGGCGCTGCGCAAGGAGATCGCAGGCCTCGTCCGCGCGATGATCGACGGGCTGGTCGCGCGCGCGGGCTGACTAAAATTTCGCCTGTCGCATCGCGAGTGGTGCGCTTAGCCTTTACGGCGAAACGCCTCCCTCACCTTTCCCCGGAGCCTCTCATGCCCCTCCTCATCCGCGGCGGCACCGTCGTCAATCACGATCATTCGCGGCGCGCGGACGTGCTGATCGACGGCGAGATCATCGTCGCGGTGGGCCCGTCGATCGAGGCGCCGGCAGGCACCGAGATCGTCGATGCCGGCGGCGCCTACGTCATCCCGGGCGGGATCGATCCGCACACCCATCTCGAAATGCCGTTCATGGGCACGGTGACCGCCGACGATTTCGAATCGGGAACGAAGGCTGCGCTCGTCGGCGGCACCACCATGGTGGTCGATTTCTGCCTGCCCGATCCGGGCCAGTCCATGCTCGCGGCCTATCAGGAGTGGCGGCACAAATCCGAGAAGGCGGCCAGCGACTACGGCTTCCACATGGCGGTGACGTCGTGGTCGAAGCAGATCTATGACGAGATGGAGACCGTGGTCAAAACCTACGGCATCAACACCTTCAAGCATTTCATGGCCTACAAGGGCGCGCTGATGGTGAACGATGACGAGCTCTACAACTCGTTCGCGCGCTGCGCCCATCTCGGCGCGATGCCGGTGGTGCATGCAGAGAACGGCGACGTCGTCGCCTTGATGCAGGAGGCGCTGATCGCGCGCGGCGTCACTGGCCCGGAAGGCCACGCCTATTCACGGCCGCCGGAGGTCGAGGGCGAAGCCACCAACCGCGCCATCATGATCGCCGACATGACCGGCACGCCGGTCTATATCGTGCACACCAGCTGCCGCGAGGCGCACGAGGCGATCGCCCGCGCGCGGGCTGCGGGAAAACGGGTCTATGGCGAGCCGCTGATCCAGCATCTGCTGCTCGATGCCGGCGAATACCAGAACAAGGACTGGGACCATTCCGCACAGCGCGTGATGTCGCCGCCGTTCCGCGACAAGTCGCATCAGGACAGCCTGTGGGCCGGCCTGCAAGCCGGCTCGCTCCAGGTGGTCGCGACCGACCATTGCGCCTTCACCACGGAGCAGAAGCGGTTCGGCCTCGACGATTTCACGAAGATCCCGAACGGCACCGGCGGCCTCGAAGACCGGCTCGCACTGTTGTGGACCGCGGGCGTCGCCACGGGGAGGCTGACCAAGGAAGAATTCGTCGCGGTGACCTCGGCGAACATCGCCCGCATCCTCAACATCTATCCGCGCAAGGGCGCCGTTGCCGTCGGCTCGGATGCCGATGTCGTGGTGTGGGATCCCAAGGCGAGCAAGACGATCAGCGCGAAGCGGCAGATGAGCCGGATCGATTACAACGTGTTCGAAGGCTTTGCCTGCACGGGCGGACCGACCGCGACGCTCTCGCGCGGCCGTATCGTCTGGAAGGACGGCGATCTGCGCGCCGAGGCCGGCGATGGCCGTTACGTCGAACGTCCCGCCTTCTCGCCGGTGCATGTGGCAAATTCGACCTGGAAGGAATTGACCGCCCCACGCGCGGTCGCACGCGGCGCGGTGACGCCGTAGCGCGGTCGCGCAGGGCATCTGACACCTTGAAGCGCGCCGATGGCATACGCCTTGCCTCTCGATATCAGGAAATTCTCTGACGGAGGCGGCGATGAGCGATGCACCCCATAATATGACCCGGCGCGACGTGGTACTTGGCGGCCTCGGCGCCGCCGGTACGGCAGCATTTGCTCCACGTCTCGCCTGGGCGCAGAGCCGCGCGGAGACACTGCTGGTGGTGCAGGAGCTCGGGCCGAATTCGCTGGACATGCAGGGCGTCGGCTCCAACCAGACCGTGAACGGCCTGTCCTGGAATTGCTACGACCGACTGCTGACCTACGCCTCCAAGACGCTGCCCGATGGGACGACGTCGTACGACCGAGAAAAACTCGCGCCTGAGCTCGCCGAGAGCTGGGAGGTCGCGGCTGACGGCATGTCCTGCACCTTCAGGCTTCGCAAGGACGCAAAATTTCACGACGGCACGCCGGTTACCGCCAAGGACGTCAAATGGTCGTTCGACCGCGCCGTGAAGGTTGGCGGCTTCCCGACCTTCCAGATGTCGGCGGGATCGCTGGAGAAGCCCGAGCAGTTCGTGGTGGTCGACGAGTACACCTTCCGCATCGACTATGTCCGCAAGGACAAGATGCTGCTGTTCAACGTCGCCGTCGTCGTGCCCTTCATCATCAACTCCGAGCTGGCGAAGAAGAACGCGACGGCAGAAGACCCGTGGGCGCTGGCTTGGCTGAAGAACAACGAGGCCGGCGGCGGCGCCTACAAGATCGAGAGCTGGAAGCCTGGCAGCGAGACCGTGCTGACGCGGTTCGACGACTGGAAGAGCGGACCGCTGCCGAAGGTCCGGCGCGTCATCGCGCGCGACGTCCCCTCCGCCGGCACCCGCCGCGCCATGCTGGAGCGGGGAGATGCGGATATTTCCAGCGGCTTTGCACCGCGTGATTTCGAGCAGATCATCAAGGAAGGCAAGGTCAAGGTCTCGGGCGTGCCGATCCCGAACGCGCTCTGGTACGTGGCGCTGAACACGGCGAAGCCGCCGTTCGACAATGCAAAACTGCGTCAGGCCATCGCCTGGGCGATGCCCTACGAGCAGATCCAGACCAGCGCCTTCTTCGGCCGCGCCGTTCCCATGTACGGCGGAGCGTCGGAAGTCGCAAAACCGGTCTGGCCGCAGCCATTTCCCTATGTCACCGATATCGACAAGGCCAAGGCCTTGCTGAAGGAAGCAGGTTTCGAATCCGGTCTGGAGACGACGCTGTCGCTGGACACGGGCACGGCCACCGTCGGCGAGCCGACTGCGATCCTGATCCAGGAGAACCTCGCCAAGATCGGCATCAAGGCGGGAATCGAAAAGATCCCCGGCGCGAACTGGCGCACGACGCTGAACAAGAAGGAGCTGCCGCTCGCGCTCAACCGCTTCAGCGGCTGGCTGGATTATCCCGAATATTACTTCTACTGGAACTTCCACGGCCGCAACTCGATCTTCAACATCTCCTCCTATCAGAACAAGGAGATGGACGCGCTGATCGACAAGGCGCGCTTCACCACGGATGCCGCGGAATACGACAGATGCGTGAAGGATTTCATCGCGCTCTGCATGCGCGACGTTCCCGTCATCCCGCTCAACCAGCCGATCCACGACGTCGCGATGCAGAAGAGCGTGAGCGGCTACGAATTCTGGTTTCACCGCGAGCCGGACTACCGCCAGTTCGCGAAAAGCTAGTTCCGACGCGCGACGCTGATTGCACCTGATGAGACGCGCGCCTGCGCGGTCGGAAAGCCACGCTCCAGCCGCGCCGCGCTCGCATGCAACATCGCCGCGTCGAGCCTGCCCTGCCGCGATCCCTCCAGGGCGCAGGCGAAAACCAGGTAGAACTGCGCGCCGTCATAGGCGACCAGCAGCAAATCGACGCCGGCATTGATCGCTTCGACCACGGCCTTGCAGACGTCGTTCTGGTAGATCGCGCCCATCACGAGATCGTCGGTCATCACGATGCCCTGGTAACCCCATTTGCCGCGGATAATCCCATCGACAACGCGCTTGGAATGCGAGGCAGCACGATCGGGATCGACGGCGGTGAGCGTGACATGGCCGACCATAAGGGCGCTACGCGAATGCGCCAGCACCTCGCGGAACGGGGGCCAGTCGGTTGCTTCCAGCTCCTTCACCGGCGTGTTGAGACTGGCGCTGAAATGATGCGTATCGGTGCGCACGCGGCCGATGCCGGGAAAATGCTTGAGCGTGGCGCCGCCGCCTGTCTCTTCCAGCCCGCGGACATAGGCGCTTGCGATCGTGCTGACCACGACGGGATCGGTCGCTATAGCGCGCTGGCCAATCAGGGTGTGGAAATCGAGGCGGTTGCGCCGCTGCGGCGGCTTGAGGTCGAGCACCGGCGCAAGATTGAGGTTGACGCCGAGCCCCGCGAGCTCGCGGCCGTGGATACGGCCGAACTCTTCGGCCTTGGCCTGCTGCTCGTCGGGAGCAAGCCCGGTGAGCGTTGCCAGCGCCGGCACCTTTGTCAGCGGCGGCGCGAGATGCCCGACAATGCCGCCCTCCTGGTCCGCAGCGACGATCAGCGGCGGCAGGCCGGCTGCGCGCCTGATATCCTGGAGCGCGGCGATCTCGGCCCGCAGCGCCTCGATGGTCCGGCCGCGGATGTTGTGCCGGGTGACATAGACGCCGCCGATCAGCCCCTGCTCGGCAAGACGCGCGACCTCGGGAAAGGAGGAATAGCCGACCATGAAGTGAGGCCCGAGCTGCCGCGCCTCGGCAGCGCTCGCGCTGAAGACATCGCGCTTGCGCGCCTCGAACTTCAGATGCGCCGCCGACATCAAGAGCGGCGGCAGGCACCAGAGCATGACGAGCAGCTTGCCCGCGATGCTGCGCCAGCGATCTCCGCGAAGCAGAAAGATGACGATCGCGATGCTTGCAGCGACAAGCACAATGTTTCCCGCGCCGCGCAGCGGGACCAGATAAGGATCGTTCTTGTTCGCGGCCGCGAATGCAGCAACGGGCGCGGCGAGCCAGAGCAGGATGAGACCGACACGGCGAAGGAATTGCATGATGCACCACATGCGATGGTGATGAGTGCTTCGCACCTATCAAGTCGATCTGCGCTGTGCGAGAGGCAAAAACGCGCCTGCACGAAATCTGCAAAAGACTCCTGAAACCATGCAGACGATGATCCCGCCGTCTGCACAAGCGCCGTTCAGACTTCGTGATGCCACCCATCACGAAAGGTCATCTGCACATGACGAGCCTGGCTTCGACGATCGGAGCGGAAATCAAGCCGATCAGTCATTCCTCGATCCCGGCCAAGGTCGGGCTTGCGCTGGCACTGGCCGCGCTCGCCGACTGGCTGTTCTATGGCGAGCGGATCGGACTGTCGTTGACGCTCTTTGCGATTGCGATGGCTTGTGTGTCGGTGCTGTTCAATCATGCGGCCCTGGATCTGCGGCGCGCGATGATCAGCGGGGCCATCTTCGTCACCGGCCTCGCGCCGGCCGTCAAGGAGCTCAACACGCTGTCGTTCCTGATCCTCGCCATGGCGCTGGCCATTGCACTCCTGATCGCGACGAATCCGGAAACGACCGAGCTCACCGAGCGCGCCCGTGCGCTGCGCAATTTTGTCCTGCTCGGGCCTTTCAGGTTCTTCCTCGATGCGCCCCAGGTGTTCAACATGTCGGCGTTCACCCGCGGCATCGCGCTCTGGCTGATGCCCGCGGCGCTGAGCACCATCTTCGTCGCGCTGTTCGCCGCGGCCAATCCGGTGATCGAGCAGTGGGTCTCCTTGCTCAATCCAAAGCTCGTCGTCGAATATGTCAGCATCCCGCGCGTACTGTTCTGGGCCTTGATGCTGGCGGTGGTCTGGCCGTTCATCCATGTGCGCTGGCGGCGCAAGACGATAGCCACCACCACCGCGGCCGAGGGCCCTGTGCCACCGCCGCTGCCGCCCATGGTCTCAGCGGAGTTTCTCGGTCCCTCGACAATCCTGCGCTCGCTGATCCTGTTCAATCTGCTGTTCGCGGCGCAGTCCATTCTCGACGGCATCTATCTCTGGGGCCATGTGGCACTGCCCGACAACATGACTTATGCGGCCTACGCCCATCGCGGCGCCTATCCCCTGATCGTAACCGCCCTGCTCGCCGCCGCCTTCGTGCTGGTGGCGATGCGTCCGGGCGGCCCGTCCGAGAAATCAAAGGTGATTCGGCCGCTGGTCTATCTCTGGGTCGGCCAGAACGTCCTGCTGGTCGCCTCCTCCATCCTGCGGCTCGATCTCTATGTCGGCATCTACATGCTGACCTACTGGCGCATCGCGGCCTTCATCTGGATGGGAGTGGTGGCGCTGGGATTGATCCTGATCGTCGCCCGCATCGCGCTCAGCCGGTCCAACCGCTGGCTCGTCTGCACCAACCTGATCGCGTTAACGATCGTGCTGTATGGTACCTCGCTGGTGAACTTCGATGCCTTCATTGCCGACTACAATCTGAATCACAGCAGCGAAATGTCGGGTAAGGGCGTGGCGATCGATGCAAACTATCTCCTCACGCTCGGGCCACAGGCGCTGCCCGCGCTCGACAAGGTCATCGCCCATCGCCCGGGTAACGACTGCCTTGCGCAGCGCCGCGATCGGCTTGTAGAAACCCAGCGGTTGGACATGGCCTGGCGGGCCTGGAGTTTCCGGAGCTGGCGGCTGCAGCGCCGGCTCGATGCTCAGGCCAAAGGCCAGCCCGGCAATCAGCCGGCGGGGTGAGCGGAGAATCTCTTGGCGCATCGCATTCTCATCGTCGACGACGAAGGCCACATCCGCGAGGTCATCCGCGTCGCCCTGAAGAAGGCCGGCATGGACGTGATCGAGGCCCGCGACGGCAAGGAGGCGCTCGGCCGCTTTGCCGCCGACAGGCCCGACCTCATCGTGCTCGACATCGGCATGCCCGAGTTCGACGGCCTCGACGTCTGCCGCGAGATCCGCAAAGGCTCCGACGTGCCGATCCTGTTCCTGTCGGCGCGCGACGAGGAGATCGACCGCATCCTCGGCCTCGAGATCGGCGGCGACGATTACGTGACCAAGCCGTTCAGCCCGCGCGAGCTGGTGGCGCGGGTCAACGTCATCCTGCGCCGGCTCAGCCCGCGCAATGGCGAGGCCAAGGCAGGGCCCGCCGCGCTGGTGCAAGGCGGCCTGCTGATCGATCCCGAGCAGCATGTCGCGTCGTTCGCCGGCACACCGCTGAAGCTGACCGCGATCGAGTTCGGCATCCTGCGCGCCTTCCTGACCCGGCCGACTTCGGTATTCAACCGCGAGCAGCTGATGCGGGCAGCCTATCAGCTCAACATCCAGGTCTCCGACCGCACCATCGACAGCCACATCCGCAACATCCGCGCCAAGCTCGCGGCACTCGCCTGCGACAACGTCATCGAGACCATCCACGGCGTCGGCTTCAAGCTCGGCCGCTGCGAGAAAGCGGCATGAGCGCGGCGCCCGACAAATGGCGGCCGTCGCTGGGGCTGGTGATCTTCGCGGTGCTGGCGACCGTCGCGGTGCTGCCGCTGGTCGGCCTGTTCTTCTTCCGCCTCTACGACAACCAGCTGATCCGCCAGACCCAGGCCGAGCTGATCGCGCAGAGCCGCGTGCTCGCGACGATCTACGCGCAGGAGTTCACGGCACGGCTCGACAGCGGCCTCACGCTCGGCGCCGAGGTGCCGCCCGGCGTGCTGCCCGATCCCGGCGACCAGGTCACCCCGATCCGGCCGGCGCTCGACCTCACCGCGAACGACCTCTTGCGGCGGCGGCCCGATGCGCTGCCCGCGCCCCGGCCGGCGCAGCAGGCCTATGTCGAGATCGGTGCAAAACTGACGCCGATCATCCGCGAGACCCAGAAGGTGACGCTGGCCGGGTTTCGCATCCTCGATCCGCAAGGGGTGGTGATTGCCGGGCGTCAGGAGGTCGGGCAGTCGCTCGCCCATATCGAGGAGGTCGCCGACGCGCTGCACGGGCAGTACAGGGCGACCTTGCGCAACCGCGTACCGGACAAGCCACCGCCGCCGATCTATTCCTTCAGCCGCGGCCTCGGCGTGCACGTGTTCTCGGCGATGCCCGTCATCGTCAACAACCGCGTCGCCGGGGTGATCTACACGACGCGGACGCCGAGCAACATCTTTGACCATCTCTACCAGGAGCGGGCTAAGTTCGTGCTGGCCGGTCTTGCCGTCATCCTCGGCACGATCGCGATCGGCCTCGTGTTCTCGCGCACCATCACGCTGCCGATGCGCGAATTGATCGACCGCGCCGCCAGAATTGGCCGCGGCGACCGCGAGGCGTTCAGGCCGCTCCGGCATTACGGCACGCGCGAGTTCGCGCAGCTGTCGCACAGCTTCCTCGGCATGGCCGAGCAGCTGGCGCGACGCTCCGACTATATCGCGACGTTCTCGGCCCACCTCACCCACGAGCTGAAATCGCCCCTGACCTCGATCAAGGGCGCGGCCGAGCTGCTGCAGGACTCGGTGCAAGGCAAATCCGAGGGCCTGACGCCGGCCGAGCAGAACACGTTCATCGCGAACATCCTGTCCGACACCCAGCGGCTGGAGGCGATGGCGCAGCGGCTGCGCGAGCTGGCCCGCGCCGAGAGCCTGCCGCAGAACGAGCGCACCGAGCTTGCGCCCGTGATCGCCGATCTCAGAAGCCGGTTTCCGGCAAGCTCGATCGAAGCCAGCGGCAGCCTCGACCGGGCGATCGGCATGTCCTCGGAGAAGGCGCTGATCGTGCTGTCACACCTCGCTGATAACGCGGTGCGGCACAAGGCCGGGACAATCAGGCTGGAGGCGGTCGACGAGCGGACGACCCTGCTTGTGACGGTCAGCAATGACGGCGAGCCGATTTCGGCGCCGAACCGCGACAGGATCTTTGATGCATTCTTCACCACCCGCCGCGACCAGGGCGGGACCGGGATGGGGCTGGCGATCGCACGTGCGGTGATGGCGAGCCATGGCGGCTCGATCAGGCTCAAGCCGACCGACGACGGCGCGGCCTTCGAGCTTCAGTTTCCGGTCGCCTAGATCGCGAACACCCAGGCGGCGACGATGGCGCCGATGGTGACGAGACCAGCAATGGTCCAGCCGGCGGCATATTCCAGCTCAGGATGACCGGTCGCCCGCATGATCTCTGCCGGATCGGCGGTATGCTTGTGTGCCATGACAGCCTCGCACGTGTTTCCCCGTGTCATGGATAAGTCGCACCAGCCGGCAAAAGGTTCCGTCACGGACGTGCGAGGAAACAAAAACGCCAAAACAACCCCATGCACAGTAGAGAGCCTCCTCCGGCATGAGCCGGGGCCGCGCTGCGCAAATGTTTGACTCACCGGTGCAAAACGGCCGCTCCGCGCAATCGGAGCAAGGCTCGCGTCTTGCCTTCCAATTCTGGTTGCATGCTAGACTGGATGCCATCCACGGCAGGAGGGAAGCATGGCCGACAACAAGGCAAAGCGGGGCGGCGCCGATCGCGCCCTGATCGCGCTCACCGAAAAATACGAAGTCGCCTACTGGTCGAAGAAGTTCAAGGTAACCCCCGCCAAGCTGAAATACGCCGTCAAGAAGGTCGGCCACTCCGCCAAGAAGGTCGAGGCGTACATCAAGCTCCAGAAGCACCGCGCCGCCGACAAGAGCCGGATCGCGCTGGGCGAGGCCTATGAGGTCCGCTACTGGTCGAAGAAATTCAAGATCACGCCGGCGAAGCTGAAGGCCGCCGTGGCCGCAGCCGGACATTCCTCCAAGAAGGTCGAGGCCTATCTTGCGGCCCAGAAGGCGGCGAAAAAAGCCAAGAAGGCCGTCAAGAAGACCGCGAAGAAGACCGTCAAGCGGAAGAAGGCCGCCTGAGAGCCCGGGGGGAAAGGGATGAGAGCCGGTCCAGCGATCCTCGCCTGCACCCTCGTCCTTGCCGGGGCATCCCACCTCCCTGGTGCCTCCGCCGCCACGCCCGCAAAGGTCTCGGGCGCGACCGCGCTGGCGCTCGCCGGGGTGATCGCGCCGCTGTCACCGGACCTGACCGGCGCCGAAAGGAAGGCGGTGGCGATGCTGTTCGCCGCCAATGCCGACATTCCCTACAAGAAGGCCATCGTGGTGACCGCCGACCGGATCGTCTGCCGCACCGGCAATGTCGATATCACCATTCGCAACTGCGAGGTGACCTTCGGCAAGAAGGTGAAGACCGTGAACGGCTCCACCGCCAACGAGATTTTCGCCACCGAAGCCCTGGCGGGCGTGCCGCCCGACGGCGCGGCGGGATCGAACTTCGAGAGCCTCTCCAAGCTGAGCTGCACGATCGATCCCAACGCGATCAGGCGGAAGGACGGCAGCGGGGCGGATTGCACGTTCCTGCCGGGGAATTGATTGCGGCCGGGCGCAGGAGCCCTACCTAGGTGCCGTGAAATCGCCTCAACACCAGCCAACTAATAAGGCGAATTGAAAAGACAGGCCCAGGGAGCGCGCCAATATCGGGCGTGCAAGGCCGGCACCATGATGAAGAATTACCTCGCATTTGTCCTGTTTTTGACCGTGACCGCCGCCTCCGCGCACGGCCCGCTGCCGCCGCGGCTGACGGCGCCGTCCGAAGTTGTCCTGACGGGCCTCACCGATTCCGACACAACGGCGGGCGGCACCGCGCGGCTGTGCGAGCAGGTCACCTTCTCGCGCGGCCTGCGCTACGGCGAGGCCGAAGCCAACGTGCTCGATGTCGCCACCAGCGCGACCAAGGCGGACACGCCGCGGCCGGTGCTGCTGTTCGTGGCCGGCGACACCTTCACCGGCGACCGCGCCGCGCCGGAGCTGGCGCGCCAGATCCAGGACCAGGCGATGTGCTTTGCGGCGCGCAACGACATGATCGGGGTCCGGGTCAACTACCGCCTGGCGCCGCCGGCGACCTGGCCCGCCGGGGCAACCGACGTGGCGGCGGCGCTGTCCTGGATCCACGGCAATATCGACCTGTTCAACGGCGATGCCCGCGAGATCGTCGCGGTTGGCTATGGCGCCGGTGCCTTCCACCTCGCCACCCTGCTGGCGCATCCGGAGTTGCAGACCGATCGCGCCGACGTCGCTGGCGTCGTGCTGGTGTCCGGCATCTATCGCGTCGGCAAGGACGCCAGCGACAGCGAGAAGGCCTATCTCGGCACTGATGCCACCCAATACGACAAGCGATCGGTCTTTCCCGGCATCCTCAATGTCGACGTGCCGATCGTGCTGGCCTGGGCCGCCGACGATTCCGCCGGCCTCGTGGCGCAGGGCGAGACCCTGAAGAAAACGCTCTGCGGCGCCGGCCACTGCCCGCGCAGCGCAATGCTCCGCAGCCGCGACGGCATCGCCGCCGCGTTTGGGCTGGACGGCTCGGGCGACAGCCTTGCGGAGCCGACGTTGCTGCTGGTGCATCAGCTCGAGGCGCGGGGGTTGCCGTAGCGTTGCGGGGCACTAGAGCTCTGGCAACGTCATGGCCGGACTCGCACTGCGCTGCGCACATGTAGGCCACGAACCCCGATCGAGAGAATCAGACTATCTCCGTCACCCTGAGGTGGCCGCCTCTTCGGCGGCCCTCGAAGGGCGACGGCCCAGCTCTCTCCGCGCGGGAGGCGGCCGTCCATCCTTCGAGGCTCCGCCCGCGATGCGCTGCATCGCGAGCTTCGCACCTCAGGATGCCGGAACTGATGTGAAACTATTGGTCTCAGACCGAGATGCAAAACGGCGCGTCAGCACGCCTGCCGCTTTGATCGAAGCGCGCCGCGCAGCCACACGATTGCCAAACGCTTGACCTAGATTAAGCGGCCTTGGTGCGGATTGAGCCGACCTCGTTGGGGGCCAACGACAAGGGTTCGAACATGCCCGTCATCGGCAGGATGCTGTTCGTTTCCGTGATTGCCGCCGCGTCGCTCGGCGCGATGTCGCAGCAACAGCATTCGGAACAACCGGCAAACGACAAGGAAATCCGTATCGGCAATGTCATGCCGTATTCGGGACCGCTGTCGGAGTTCGGCGCGATCGGCCAGGCGGAGGCTGCCTATTTCGACATGGTCAACGCGCGCGGCGGCATCAACGGCCGCAAGATCCGCTTCATCACCCGCGACGACAATTCCGATCCGGCGACCGCGCTGGAGCTGACGCGCAGCCTGGTCGAGAAGGACGACGTGCATGTGATGTTCGGCTCGTTCGGCACGCCCGGCAATCTCGCCACACGCTGGTACCTGAACGAGAAGAAGATCCCGCAGCTGTTCCTCGCCTCCGGCGACGAGGAGCTGAGCCAGCCAAGCGCGTTTCCCTGGACCATGGGCTGGCAGCCGTCGTTCCGTTCGGAAGGGCGCATCTACGCCAACTACATCCAGGCCTATTATCCCCGGAAGAAGATCGTCGTGCTCTGGCAGAACGACCAGTTCGGGCGCCAGCTCTACAAAGGCATCCAGGAAGGCCTCGGTGACCTGAACCGTCATGTCCTCGTCGACATCGCCTTCGACATCAATGACGAGCATCTCGAAGGCCACGTCTCGATCCTCAAGCGCGCCGGCGCCGACATCTTCGTCTTTCTTGGCGTGCCGTCGACCGCGTCCAAGGTGATCAAGCTGGCGGCGTCGCTCAAATGGCGCCCGGTCTTCATCGTGAACGATGCCTCGGCCACGATCGCCAATGCGATGGCGCCGGCCGGCCTGGAGAACTCGGCCGGCGTGATCTCGGCGGCCTTCCTGAAGGATCCAAGCGATCCCGCCTGGAAAGACGATCCCGCCATGAAGGACTGGTTCGCCTTCATGGACAGGTACCATCAGGTCGAAAGCACCAACAGCAGCGCGGCGGTCTACGGCTACGCCGCGGCCGAGGCGCTGACGCAAGTGCTGAAGCAATGCGGCGACGACGTCTCGCGCGAGAACATCATGCGCCAAGCGGCCTCGCTCAGGGACTATCAGCCTTCGGTCGCCTTGCCCAACATCAGGATGAACACCTCGCCCGACCGCTATCTACCGATCAAGCAGATGCGGCTGGTGCAATTCGACGGCCGTTCCTGGCAGCCGTTTGGTGAGGTGATCGAGACGGCGTTCACGGAAGGGGCGGCGCGGTGAGAGTTGGACTCTTACCCTCCCCTGGAGGGCCAGCGGAATCGCATATGATTTGTTGCGGTGGCCTGCGCGCACGCCTCGTCCTTCGAGACGGCGCTTACGCGCCTCCTCAGGATGAGGCTAATCAGCGTCAGTGCCCATTGAAACTGCTGCCGCGCACTCCGTCCTCATCCTGAGGAGCCCGCCTAAAGCGGGCGTCTCGAAGGATGGCCGCGGGAAAAAGCTCTCATACGCCGTAGCCCTGCCCCTCCAGGGGAGAGTAAGAGAGAGCCCTCACGCCGGCTTCAGCGAGGCCAGCGCGTTCTCCAGCAGCGAGCGTACCCGCGCGGCGTCGCCTGATTTCACCACGGCCGGGTCGAGATAAAGCTCCAGCCCCGGCGCGCGCTCGGTGATGATGCCGCTCTTCTCCGCCGCGGCATCGTTCAGTGCGTCGACCGAATAGGGGATGACCTCGCGGCTGATGCCCTTCATGGTGATCGCGGGCAGCGCGTGGGCGCGGACGATGTCGCTGACGAGGGCGAAGGTCTCGTAGCTCAGCACGATGCCGCCGGGCTCGGCGATGGATTGCAGGCGCGCGGCGAGGTTCGCTTCGGCACCGATGATGGTGTAGTCCATGCGGTCGGCGCTGCCGAAATTGCCGACATTGCAATAGCCGGAATTGATGCCCATGCGCGAGCGGAACGGCTGCTCGATGCCGGAGGCGCGCCACTTCGCGTTGAGCTCGGCAAGGCGCTGCTGCATGCGCCAGGCCATCTGCAGACAGGCCTCAGCATCGGCGCGGTCGCCCCTGGTCTCGGGGTCGCCGAAGAAGATCAGCATGGCATCGCCGATGAACTTGTCGATGGTGCCGCCATATTCGAGGGCGATCGCCGACATCTCGGTGAAATATTCATTGAGGAGTTGCGTCAGTTGCTCGGGCTGGAGCCGCTCCGCGGTCGCCGTAAAATTCTGGATGTCGGAGAAGAAGATGGTGAGCTTCTTGCGCTCGGTGTGGATGGTGACGTCCTTCTGGCCGGAGAAAATGCTCTTGTAGACCTGCGGCGGGATGTAGCGCGAGATCTTCATCGACAGCGAAGCCAGGAAGTCGTTGGCGGATTCCAGCTCCTTGTTCATGTTCTTGATGCGGCGCGCCTGGCGGCGCTGCAGCGAGAGGAACGACAGCCCGCTGCCGGCGGCGATCAGGAAATAGGCGAGGAGGAACTTGAACGAGAAGATGTTGGCGGCGATCGGCTGGGCGATGATCACCTCCTGGATGCCGCGGACATCGCCGACCTTCCAGTCCTTCTTCGGGCTTTCGGGATGGCTGTTGTGGCAGCTGACGCAGGCCGGCCCCATGGTAACGGGCGCAACCAGGCGGACCTTGTCGGAGAACAGCGAGGTATCGGTCTCGACGATCTTCTGCTCGGGATCCCTGCGCAGCGCATCGAGCGCGTCCTTCTCGAACTTGTCGAGCTGGTGCGGGGCGCGGTTCTGGAACGGGAAGTCCGAGACAAAGCGGTAGGTGATGTTCTCCTGCTGCGCGCCGATCACCCGGCCGAGCTCGAGCGACAGCGTCGCCGGGATCGGGATCGCACCGGGAACGGATTCGTAATTGTGCACGACCCGGGTCGAGCCATCGGGATTGGCGAGCACCCGCCCGACCACATTGGTCGCGTAGTAGCTGCGCACGCTCGTGATCACCGAATTGAGATCGGCGGCCTGCCGGCGCAGCGCGGTCTTGGAGAGCTCGGTCAGGTCCAGCCACACCGCGAGCGGCAGGGCGAGCAGCAGGAAGGCGATCGCGGCACCAGTCAGGACGCCGCTCTTGCGCTGTTCTTCGGAGATCTGTTGTTTCACGCTGTGGCTCCGTTGTGTACGATCTTGTCGCAGATCACGTGGATTTGTGGCACAGCCTGCGGCGGCACAGAGCCAACAAACGCGCCCCCGCGCAACCCCATTTTATGGTGGTCGCTTCAGGTGCCTTTTCGTTTCACGACGAATGTTTAAGATCGGCATCAACCTGTGTTGATCATCCGGAACCAGTGCCCATGACCGAGACCATCCGCATCAAGCGCTTCCATGCGCGGCCCGTGATCGTGCCGATGAACCTGCCGCTACAGACCTCGACCGGGGCGGTCGCCAGGGCGCCGCTGGTGCTGATCGATTGCGAGACCGACCAGGGCGTCGTGGGACATGCCTACCTGTTCTCGATCACGCCGTCGGCCTTGAAGCCGCTGACGGCGATGGTCACCGAGATGTCGGAGCTCGTCGCCGGCGACGAACTGCTGCCGTTCGAGATCGAGCGCAAGCTGACCCAGCGCTTCACCCTGCTGGGCCTCGCCGGCCTGCAGCGGCTGGCGCAATCCGGCGTCGACATGGCGGCGTGGGATGCGCTCGCCCGTAGCAAAGGCCTGCCGCTGGCGCGCCTGCTCGGCGGCGCGCCGAAACCGGTCAGGGCTTACAATTCGAAGGGCCTCGGCATCATGCCGGCGGGCGCGGCGGTGGAAGAAGCGCACAAGCTGCTGGCCGAGGGTTTCCACGCCGCAAAAATCCGCGTCGGCCGGAGCGATGCGCGCGAGGATCTCGCCGTGGTGCGGGCGGTGCGCAAGGCCGTCGGCGACGACGTCACGCTGATGTGCGACTACAACCAGGCACTCACGGTCACCGAGGCGATCCGCCGCGGCGAGATGCTCGACGACGAGGGCCTGAGCTGGATCGAGGAGCCGATCCGCCACGACGATTACGCCGGGAACGTCCGCATCGCGGATGCGCTGCGGACGCCGGTCCAGATCGGCGAGAATTTCGACAGCGCGTTTGCGATGCAGTCCGCATTGTCGGCGGAGGCCTGCGATTACGTCATGCCCGACGTACAGCGCATCGGCGGCGTCACCGGCTGGCTTCGCGCCGCCGCGCTGGCGCATGCCGCCGGCATCGAGATGTCGACGCACCTGTTCTCGGAAGTCAGCGCGCATTTGCTCTGCGTGACGCCGACCGCGCACTGGCTGGAATATGTCGACTGGGCCGACGCGGTGCTGGCGAGCCGGCTGAAGATCAAGGACGGCTTTGCGCTGCCGAGCGAGGAGCCGGGCAACGGGATCGCGTGGGACGAGGCGGCGGTGAGGAAATATCTGGTGGAGTGATCACACCAGCCGTCGCAAGTACCGATGTGTCCTGGCGAAAGCCAGGAGCCATACCGCGTGATCTATCGGTGAGAGGCGGTGCGGGTACCGGCGATGGCACCAGCCTTCGCCAAACTACTCCCTGGGGTAATGGGTCCTGGCTTTCGCCAGGACGACGTTGGGGAGAGGATGTGCGCAACTGTCACCACCGTCATTGCGAGGAGCCCTTGCGACGAAGCAATCCAGACTGCTACAGCGGAGAGATTCTGGATTGCTTCGCTGTGCTCGCAATGACGGGGCAAAAAGCAACACGCGCGTTGCACCGAGACGGCAAGCGGACTAACGATCCCCCATGACCACATGGCGCCCCCATCCCCACATCCGCGTCGTCGCGATCGGCCTGCACTGGCGCGGCGGACGGCTGCTCGCGGCCGAGGTGCGCGACGATGCGGGGCGGCTCAAGGGCGTGCGTCCGCTCGGCGGCGAGATCGAATTCGGCGAGAGCTGGCGGGCGGCGCTGGCGCGGGAATTCAACGAGGAGCTCGGCATCGACGTCACCATCACGGGCGAGCCGCTGATGCTGGAGAACATCTTTGTGCACGAGGGAGCGACCGGGCACGAGGTGATGTTCATCGCCGAGGTCGCGTTTCCGGACGGCGCTTTCGTCGGCCGGGACCATATCGATTTCCGTGAGGACAACGGAGAAGAGATCGTCGCCCGCTGGTTCGACCTTGCCGATCTCGATCTGGATGGCGGACCGCGCCTCTACCCGACCGGGCTGAAGGACTTGCTGCTTGGGAGCAGGGACACGACGAAGGTTTCAACTCCGTCATCCCCGCGCAACCGCTAAGCGGTTGTCGCTGCAGGCGCAAGTGGCGCGATGCAAATGCATCGTGCCGGGAGCCTCGCCGAAGAGGCGAGCGCCTCCAGCGACAACGGCTTCGCCGTTGCGCGGGGTGACGGTCATAGAATGGCGCGCACCGCTTCCACGTCGTCATTGCGAGCGCAGCGAAGCAATCCAGAATCTTTCCGCGGTGACCGTCTGGGTTACTTCGCTGCGCTCGCAATGACGGAGTGCTACCACACCTCCGCGCCCGGGATCTTCTTCCGCATCGCCATGCGCTGGGCCCAGATGCAGCGGCGGACGGATCTGTTGGACCGGCCGACGGCGGATATCCCTTCGCCGGCCTGCAGCAGCGGCGCCACGTTCTGGCGCAGCGTGCGGCAGCGCTGGAGCTCGGCCTGCCAGTCGATCATCGCGGCGTCGGCGCGTGACGCCATCAGCGTCAGCATCGCCACGGCAAGACAGCTCGCCCGCATCGTTCCCCTCACTGTGATCCGCCTCCATCGCGCCGGTAGCGGAAGTCGCAATGGTCGGCGCCTTGCATGATGGTTTGCGTGCGCGTGAGCCTGATGTCGGGACCGAACCCTTCCGCGGTCGCAAAGTCGGCAGTGCAGATCAGGAGAAAGCCGAGCTCGGGCTCGCCGAGCGCCTTGTAGAACTCGGCATAGGCGCAGCGCGTCACGTCGAACGCGAAGGCGTCCGCCGTCTGTTCGATCACGTCATAGGCGAGCGCATCGTCGCGGGCATAGGTCCTGAAGGCCGACGAGACGGCCTTGCCGAGATCGCTCTCGTTCTTCGCTTTCCAGAATTCCTCGCCGAAGCGGCGATAGAGATCGCGGAGCGCCTTGCGCACCAGCGCGTTGGCGCGCGCCTCGCCGAGTTCGGCCTGCAATGCCTTGACCAGCGGCACCAGCACCTGCGCCTGGATTTTTGCCTGTTCGATGACGGATATGGTCATGGGCGGGCTCGCGTCTGGGAGGAGATGGTAGCCGGGATGGCGCCAACGGGTCGGCGCAAAGCGCCGCCCGATGACTGGCTCCGCGTAATCCGGGACAGCGCGCGCGAGGATACACCCGGATTGCGTGGAGTTCCATCCGGGCTAAAGCGAGGCGGCCCGAGGAACAGACAGTCGAGCAATGAGTCTCGTCACATCAGGTCGAGATTGCGGACCAGCATATAGACCGCCACCGCGAATATGAGCGCCGCAAATACAGTGTTCAACGCGCCCTTGCGGCGAGCAAGCGAGGTCGCGGAGTGGGCGCCGAGAAGCCCGCCAAGGACGCCGCCGACAACAAACAACGTGGCGAGAGACCAATCCACAAAGCCGGACACGGCGTAGTTCGCCGCGGTGGTCAGCCCGAAGGCGGCGACTGCCAAGAGCGATGAACCCACCGCGTACAAGATCGGCATGCCGGTGGCGGCGATCAGAGCGGGCACGATCAGGAAGCCGCCACCGATCCCGAAGAAGCCGGACAACGCCCCCGTGACGAGCCCCAAAGCCAGAAGCTTCGGAAGATTTTCCCGGTTGAGCCTGACCGACGGCTCGCCCTCGCCGGAGCGCCCCTTCAGCATCAGGATGCCAACCACCAACATGACGATGGCGAACAAGGCGAGCAGCTTCTGACCATCGATGATCTTGCCGAGAGTAGAGCCGAGAAAGGCACCAGCCATGCCTGCGAGCGCGAACACCGAGGCCCAGCGCCACTTCACGTTACCGGCGCGAATATGGTTCGCCAGGTTAACGGCAGCGTTCGCTGCGACGGCGATGGCGCTAGTCCCGATCGCGACATGCGGATCCGGTACCCCGACCAGATAGATCAGGAGCGGGACGGCCAGAATAGAGCCGCCGCCTCCGACCAGTCCCAGCGAAAAGCCGACCAACGAGCCGGAGGCAATACCGAGCGCGCCCTGGGTCAGCGCCAGCATGGGAAAACTCCTCAATTCACGCGTTACGCGGCTTGCGCCGGCGCACCGTAGTGGCCGCGGTTCCAGGGTGCCCGCATCAGGATGCGGGCCATGCCACAAAAGCCGGTGACTCTGGCGGTCATCAGTCCGGCACCGACGAAAGCCGGCACGACGAAGAACCAGGGCGAGATCAGGAGGCCGAGCAGCGTTCCGAAGAACGCAAGACTTCCGGCGCCGATCTGCACCTGACGTTGAAGCTCGAGCGGTTGGCGCCGGTCGGTCGCGACCGGCAGACCTGCCTTTCGCCAGGCGTCGAGCCCACCGCCGATGATGAAAGCATCGCAGGTTCCATCAAGCTTCGCCGCGAGCCGCGATCCGTTGGCTTGAGTGCGGGCGCCGCTCTTGCAGTGAAAGATGATCGGCGTGCCCGGATCTGCGGCGAGATCGGCTTCGCCGAGCTTCGACAATGGCAGGTTTCGCGCACCGAGTATCTTCTCGCGCGCGTGCTCGTCGGCCTCGCGGATGTCGATGAGGACAGCACCATTGCCGAGAAGACGGCGGGCGTCAGTTGGATTGATAAGAGATAGCGACATTCTCAATTCCTTCTCTGGATTATCTGCCCTTGGCTTTGACAGGCGCGCAAAACAGTTTGTGCAGCGTGGCAAAGAGCTGCTCGATGCGCGGATCGGCGATACGATACCAAAGCGTCTGGCTTTCCCTGCGGAAAGTGACGAGACCCTCCTCGCGCATTTTAGCGAGGTGTTGCGACAGGGCCGATTGCGATAGCCCCACGACTTCGGCGAGGGAGCTCACGTTGTCCTCGCCGCATTCAACGAGCCTGCACAGGATCATCAACCGGCGCTCATTGGCGAGCGCCCGTAGGATGGAGGCAACCTCGACGGCCTGCTTCTCAAAAGTTTCCGGATCGAACGTCGAAGAGGCCATCGGCCTTGCTCCCCATTACTTTAGGCATTGCTTATTTAGCAACTGCTAATATATTCGTCAAGACCAGGAACGACGACATCAGGAGGCCCCCGAAATGTCACAACCGATCATCCGAGCGTTCTTCGACGAGCCAACCAATACGGTGAGCTACCTCATCGCCGATCCGACGACGAGAAAGGCCGCGATCATCGACCCGGTGTTCGACTACGACCACAGTTCAGGCGAAGTGGACACGCGTTCCGTCGAGGCGATGCTCGCAGCCGCTGAGGAGGCGGGCAACACTGTCGAATGGGTGCTGGAGACTCATGCGCATGCCGACCATCTCTCGGGCGCACCCTTCATCAAGGCGAAGACCGGCGCAAAGATCGGCATCGGCGAGCACATCAAGGACGTGCAGCGCATCTTCCGCCCGATCTTCAACGCGGCCGCCCTGAAGACCGACGGCAGCGACTTCGATCACCTGTTCCGGGACGGCGAGCGCTTCAATCTCGGGGAACTCAATGTCGAAGTTCTCTACACCCCGGGGCATACGCCGGCGGACATCTCCTATAAGGTCGAAGATGCCGTGTTCGTTGGGGACACCCTGTTCATGCCGGACTACGGCACGGCGCGCGCCGACTTCCCCGGCGGCGACGCTCATAAGCTTTATCGCTCGATCAGGCGGCTGCTGGCTTTGCCGCAGCAGACACGGCTGTTCATGTGTCACGACTACAAGGCTCCGGGCCGTGACAGTTTCGCCTGGGAGACCACGGTCCGTGAGCAGCGCGAGAACAACATCCACGTCAAGGACGGCGTTTCGGAAGACGAATTCGTGACCGTGCGCCAGGCGCGCGACGCCAAGCTATCGGCGCCGAGGCTGCTGTTGCCCTCCATCCAGGTCAACATCCGTGCCGGCAAATTCCCGGCGGCCGAAGCCAATGGGGTACGCTACCTGAAGATTCCGGTGAAGCTGAAGGGAGGTGCGCAGATCTGCGTGTAAGCGCGACACCTGATCGCGCGTTATACCGCGGCACCGGTTGGCGGAGCATCCGGGCCACATGCGCCATAGTGTCGTGTCCATGATTGATTCAGCGCAAGATGCCGCCTTCACACCCTGATAGCGTAATCCATCATCAATTGGATTGATCGAATGACGCTACGGAATTGGTTGATGGTTCTGGCGATCCCTGCGAGCCTGGTGACGTCTGCGATTGCTCAATCTGACTTTCAGCCCTCGCCGAATGCCGGAAAGTATGCACCTCGCCTAACCGAGGTCATGAACACTGCGCAGGTTCAACATCTGAAGCTTTGGTATGCAGGCAAGGCGAAGAACTGGGACCTGGCCGCGTATGAGCTGCGCCAGTTGACGAACAGCTTGGCCGAAGCAGCCATTTTCTACCCGGCAATCCCCGTCAGCAACGTAACCACGATGACGGACCCACTTCTCTCGGTAGCCGACGCGATCGCCGCCAAAGATGATCGCAAGTTCGCTGTTTCCATGCGCGTGCTGACCAATGGCTGCAACACCTGTCACACCTCAATGGACCGCGGATTCATTGTCATCGGCGTTCCTGCCGGCGAGCACTCCCCGGTCAATCAGATATTCGCGCCGCCGGCAAACAGCCGAAAACCATAGTGCTTTAAGGCAGCCGGTACGCAGACCCCCGGAACGAGGCAGGCCAGGAATAGGGGCCATGGCACTCATCTCAAGCCGGTCAGCTCAAGAGGGCCGATTCGGGTTGACGCTGTGCGCGAAGACGACAGGACGTTCGGCCCACATCCAGCCGGAAGCAGGACAATCCTACTTCGGTGGTCGAAGACCCCGGGAGTTGACCCACTCATCCAGGCGAGCTGCGACGTCGGCCTGACAAACCTTTGCGAGCAGGTCGTCGCGCTCGTCGCCTGGCTTCAATTTGCTGGCCTGCTCACGAAGCTGTTTCGCCCATGCTGAAAGGCGGACCTGAAACGAGACGGTCTGCTTGATGTGCTGCCGCTTCATGATGCTCCCCCCGCGAGGCACCTTCTGTTCAAGACCGGCCGCGAGGGACAAAAGCCTCTCCCGCCGCCTTAGGCTACGCTAAAAGCCGACTGGCTTGCGACTTTGCGCCAAATCAATGTGGGGCCGAATTTCGCGGTGAGATTTGCTGTCCGCATCAGAGGCTGTGATCCCCTGCGGACAGGTAGCCTGCGCCACATTCCTTTACCGGCGTTCAGGTCGCAGTTGCATAGATCTGTTCGCGGTGAACTTCCCGGCCGCTCTCGTCAATGACGACGATCCGGAGTTCCGGATGGCCTTTCGGCTTCTCTCTGCGCACCTCTTCGGCCAGCGTCTTGCTGTGCGCGATGGCAGCGCCATCACTGACAAGATCCAGTCCCGATTTGTCGCGGACGGGCACGCCGTCCTTCAGATCGAAGTAGTAAGTGGGCATCGGCTCATTCCCGCGGTACGTCCATTTACATCGATAGCCTCATCGCCCCGGACAAAATTGAGCCGCCGAGGCCAGGGTGATGGACCTCGGCGGTCACTCGGTGGACGTAACGTGGCGAAGCTACACGCTATTCGTTTCGCGCAATTTGCGGCATGATCCGGATCAAGCGGGACCTCTAGATTGCCGCCACCATTCGCCTTACCATGATACCTCACGAGACGGAGGCTCCATCTTCGCTGCCCAGCTTCGCAGTGGTAACATGGAACGGGTACCAAGTAGCGAGTGACGTGCGGGAGAGTGCGCCATGGATCAATACATCGCTTGGGCGAACATCGACCACTACATCCGCCGGCTAAGCAGCAATGATCTCACGCCTGATAGCCGAAACACGATCACCAAGATGCTGATCAAAGAAGAGGACAAGCTTAGCCACGATCTGGAGCAACTCGAGTTCGCCGAACACAGAGTCGCGGCCGGACGCAAGCAGGTCAATCGGGTCACAAACCTGCGCGACGGTTTTGCGTTCGGGACCCGCGAGCGGCGACAAGCAGACGAGCTGCTGGTGAACATCGAGAACCTTCAAACTCAGTTGGAAGATGCATGTCATCTCCTGCGCAGGAGAATCAACTCGCACGGCCTTTAACTTCTCAGCTGGGCTCAAGGGAGCACCTGCAGAGCGAACCGTAACAGTTGTCCGTGCCGCGGTCACGCGGCGACAGGCTCGGTTTCGGCGCTGCGCTTGCCTGCTAGTGGCGCAACTGCTCGGACGTCTGCCGCCCGCGAAGACGAGCGCCATCCCGATGGTAAGCCTTCTACTGGTAATGGGAGACGGGGCTGCCCCGGCCTGGTTCTGGTCAACGACCTCACCAAACGCGCCCGCGCAAATCACCCCGCCTCGGCTGCACGTTGACCAAGATCAATTGACGCGGACCGCAGTCGTACAGACTGGCGAATACCGGCATTGGCGTCACACCCGAGGCATTCCAATGGCACACAAACAAGTTCTGTTCCATTCGGCGGCTCGCGAGAAAGTCCTGCGCGGCGCTTCGCTCCTCGCGGACGCGGTGCGCGTTACGCTCGGCCCGAAGTCGAAATCCGTTCTGATCCAGAAAGCCTGGGGAGCGCCGATCGTCTGCAACGACGGTGTCACCATCGCGAAGGAGTTCGATCTTAGGGATGCCGAGGAGAATCTTGGTGCCCAGGTGCTTCGTCAGGCCGCCGAGAAGACGGGCGACGTCGTCGGAGACGGCACCAGCACGTCTACTATCCTTGCGCACGCCATATTGTCGGATGGAGTTCGCAACGTTGTTGCCGGCGCGAGCGCAATCGACCTGAAGCGTGGTCTGGATCGAGGAACACAGGCGGCCATTGCGGCGCTCCGCGCCATGGCAAAGCCGGTAAAGACCAGGGCTGAGAAGGCTCAGGTCGCCACGATTTCGGCCCACAACGATACCTCCATCGGTGAACTGGTCGCCGACGCGATCGAGAAGGTCGGCGGTGATGGCGTCATCTCGGTCGAGGAATCGAAGACGACAGAGACGTTCCTGGACGTCGTCGAAGGAATGAAGTTCGATCGCGGCTTCCTCTCCCCCTATTTCGTCACGGATGCCGACCGGATGGAGGCGGTGCTGCAGGATCCGTACGTTCTGCTGTGCGATCACAAGATCGGTGCATTGCGCGACCTCGTGCCCCTCCTCGAGCAGGTCGCCAAAAGCGGCCGCTCGCTCCTGATCATTGCGGAAGACATCGAGGGCGAAGCTTTGGCGACTGTTATCGTCAACCAGCTGCGCGGCGTGCTCAAGTCCTGCGCGGTCAAGGCGCCCGGGTTCGGCGATCGGCGCAAGGCCATGCTGGAGGACATTGCGATTTTGACCGGCGCGCAGGTGATCTCGGAAGAGATCGGCCTGAAACTGGAAAGTGCCACGCTACAGCAGCTCGGCCGCGCCGCGCGTGTGGTTGCCGACAAGGAGAACACCACCTTGATCGGCAGCGGCGGCGACCGTTCGCGCATCGACGCGCGCCTGGCGCAGATTCGGGTCGAAATCGAAAAGACCACCAGCAACTACGATCGGGAGAAGCTCGAGGAACGCCTGGCCAAGCTGTCGGGCGGCGTCGCCGTGATCCGGGTCGGGGCGCCGACAGAAGCCGAGATGAAGTCGAGAAAGGAAGCCCTCGACGACGCCATCAGCTCGACCAAAGCGGCGGTTGCGGAAGGCATTGTTCCCGGCGGCGGACTTGCGCTGCTTCGAACGGTGGCGGCCGTGACCAAGGAGGAAGCGGCTTGCGAGGGCGACGAACGAACCGGAGTGCAGATCCTGAAGCGCGCACTCGAAGCGCCGGCACGTCAGATCGCCGAGAATTCCGCTACCGATGGCGGAGTTGTGGTTGCGCGAATGCTCGGCAGCGAAGGTAATTTCGGCTTCGATGCGGCCCGCAAGGTCTATGTCGATCTGGTCGAGGCTGGCATCGTCGACCCCGTGAAAGTCGTGCGAACCGCACTTGAAAATGCCGTCTCCGTGGCGAGCGTCCTGCTTCTGACGGAAGCGACGATGACGGAAATTCCGGAGCCGAAACGCGAGCGGCTGCCCGAGCACGATTTGGCGATGTAGCCGCAGCAGCTTTCTGATTTGGCTCGTCACTCCAACCATACCAGGATCGGGGTGACAGCTGTGGGATGTCGGGATGCCTTATCGATCGAACGGCGATCTTCCAACGAGCGTACGGCACCACCTGCCGCCCCATGCCCTCGACATCTACCGGGAGGCGTTCAACCACTCGTTTGCCTCGCATGCGGGAGAGCTTCGGCAGGAGGAAATCGCGCATCGAACAGCGTGGGCCGCTGTGAAGCGTTCCTATGTGAAGCTTGGCGACCAATGGGTGCCAAAATGGCCGGACGCATAGACATGCCGCTCCCGGCTCCCCCCCGCAATTGGGAACGTTTGTGCGATTTCGCACTTTGCCCACTCGCGGGAATGCTGATCGGCGAGCCTAGACTGATGCATTTCGTCCCGCCGCCCCGCTCTCGGATTTGAGCAAAATCAACCAACGCTCGATGACCAGGGATTATTCTTTCTGGCGACCGGGATGGTCAGATCTCAAGGGAGATATCATCATGGCAACCGAGACCAAATTACCTGTCACGAAGCCGTCCACTGCGCCTGCTGGCGAAGCTTGGCGGCCGTTCCAGGCGCTGAGGCACGAAATCGACCAGATCTTTGACGATTTCGGCAACGGCTTTTGGAACCGGCCGTTCCGCTCGCTGGCACGGATCGAGCGTGACCTGAACAAGAGCTTCTCCGCGCCGGCCGTCGATGTCGCCGAGAGCGACAAGGCCTACGAGATCACGGCTGAGCTTCCCGGCCTCGACGAGAAGAACATCGACGTCAAGCTTACCGACGGCGGCCTCACCATCCGAGGCGAGAAGAAGGAAGAGACCGAAGAGAAGAAGAAGGATTATTACGTTTCCGAGCGCCGCTACGGCTCCTTCGAGCGCTACTTCGCGCTGCCGGACGGCGTCAATACCGACAAGATCGAGGCAACGTTCAAGAACGGCGTGCTCAAGGTCGTGTTGCCGAAGACCGAAGAAGCCCAGAAGCCGGCCAAGAAAATCGACGTCAGGGCTACCTGAGATGCTCCGCGGAGACGAGGCTGCGATCGTCTTGCAGCCTTCGCCTCGATCGGAACGGCGGCACGCGCGGATCGGATCATGCTTGGATGGATTGTTCGCATTCTCTTTGCCATTGCAGCGCCGATCACAGCGTTGTTCGTGGCGCGTGATGCGCTGAACTTCGGCTTGATTCAGGCGATGGTGACCATGTTGCTTGTGACAGCGCTGGTCGCGCTGATTGCCGCATATACCGGGCGAGACCGACAGGCGCCTCGGTAGCTGCCGACCGGGTCAAGGGTCCCGCCTTCTCCCCCTGATGGCCGCCGAACGGTATCGCGGGGTGCCACCTCCTCCGCGCGCTACGGATATCTCCTTAGGTGATGGCCCCAAATTTCGATCGGAAAGTCTATGCCTTAGAAATGATTCACCAGCACGCGCCGGGAAGGGGCCTGCAATGAATCACTCGATCTACACCGTGGACAAGGCAACGCACCTGAAGATAGTCGTCGCCGGACTGCTTGCCGGGATCGCGATCGTCACGACTGCCCTCACCTTCCACCTGACTCATCCCGACATCAACGTGCAGAAAACAAAGAGCCTGGCTGTTTACCACCCTCACCCGATCCAAGGTCTGATCAAGCTGGCACAACGTTAGTCGAACCGGATGCTGGAGGATATCCAGATGACCAACGAAGCAATCAAGGCGTTGATGCTTTTCGCGATGTATGGCGTCCTCGAACTCGCGCTTTATTTCTCGTCGATCGGCAGGCCTGCCAAGCAGCCGGTCCGTTCGACACTCGGTCGCGCCTCCAATTCCGATCTCAAGGGCCGTTGGCCCGAAGACTAGTCTTGTCTACTGACCGGCATCGGATTTGGGACATTGGGCATGCGCTTGCTGACGATGTTCATCGCCGCGATTTTTGTGACAGCGGCATCGAGCGCGGGAGCGCCGGCCGAAACAAAGCCAGTCGGTGCCTCCAGCGCACTCTCCGATCTCATGACTCGGCTCCAACTCCAGCACGCCAAGCTGTGGTTTGCCGGCAAGCTCAGCAATTGGAGCCTGGCGAGCTACGAAGTCCAACAGATCGACAGAAATCTCGAAGCGGCGGGCGCGCTCCTATCCGATCCATCACGGATCGCACTTGCAAAGGATCGACTGCAAGCCGTGGACCAGGCGATACAGCAAAAGGATGTGCCTGCGTTCACGCAAGCCTATTCGGCACTGACGAACGAATGCAACGGCTGCCATCGGACCGGTGGCTTCGCCTCGATCACAATCCAGATCCCGGTCCGCCCGCCTGTCGCCAACCAATTATTCGTCGACCAGCTCGCCGAAGGCCGGGCGCTGGCCCATGGGTCCTGCGGAACATGCCATGTCGTCGAGCGTGCCGCCAAGGACTCGCCGGCGTCCCGCCCGCCGGCGCCGAGCTTCCTGGAGATCACCAATCGCCCCTCGTTCTCGGCCGATGACATCAGGCAATTCCTGGCGTCGAGCCATCGCAGGCTCGGACCCGCCCAAGCCATGCCCAACCCGCGACTTGCGGACTACCAGATCGAAGCGATCGTCGCGTACTTCGAAACGTTGAAAGCCGGAGCGCCACCCTAAAGCGCGATGAGATTTGGAGGAATCGTCATCGCGCTTTAGATTGTTGTTTGCGCATGATCTTTTCGGACTTGCGGCGAGGCTCCCGCGAACGATCCAGACGTCGCCAAGCTTTCTGGCTGGACTCCGGGTCCGGCGCGCGGAGGCCGACCGGCTGAGGTCTAAAGCGCGATGAGATTCGGATGAATCGTCACCGCGCTTTAGGTTGTTGTTTACGCATGATCTTTCCGGAAAACCGCTTCGCACTTTTCCGGATCATGCTTTAGGGGCGCTCACCACGGCTATGCAGGTTCAGTGCCTCACGCACCTCGTCGTCCTCAAGGGCGTCCTTCATCGCGCGATCGGCCCACCCGGTCTCGGCGGCCCGCTCGTTGCGATCAAGTGCGCGCATGTCCGCCTTGCGCTCAGCAGCGCTCTCCTGCGGCGGCCGACGATCCTTGTCCATCGCGCACTCTCCTGTCGCGTTCACCTCAGTGCGACATCAGCAGGCAGACTGGAGCCTGTTCCAGCAACGTTTGCGTCATGCCGCCGAAAATCCACTCTCCCAACCGGCTATGTCCATAGCCGCCAGTCACGATGAGATCGGCACCAACCTCGGCAGCCAACCGAACGAGATAACCCCCGTCCGGCTCTGCCGTATGGACACGTATCTCGTGCTGGCACTGCACCCCGTGCCGCTGGAGATAGCCGGCTACGTCGCGAACGCGCTTACGAGCCGCATCCTGTTCGCTCGACGCGCAGATCTCCGCAATCGTGACCTGCGAGGCCCTGGTCAGAAACGGCATCGCGTCGCGAACGGCAAGGCGAGCCTCCCTTGTGTCCTTCCAACCGACCACGATGCGGTCACCGGACAACTCCGTCACGCGCTCGGGCACCGAGAGCGTCGGGCGCCCCATCCGGAGCATGGCCCCGGCCGGATCGAGGAAGTGGGAGTGGCTGGCCGTCAGCGGCCTCCGCTTGACGATCACAAGGTCTGCCGCACGGGCTTGTTCGACCAGAAAGTCGGTCGGATAATCGAGAGCCCAGCGCCATTCGACCGTTCCGCTCGGCAAGCCGGCCACTCTCCTGAACCAAGCCTCTTTCGCCGAAAGCGTTGCCTTTATCCGCTTGATGTCGTCCTCGGTGGTCTGCTCGATGATAACGCCTTCGGCCACGAAGGGAGGCTCCACGGCCACCGCGGAGACACCCAGGATGGCCGCTCCGAACGTCCTCGCGATACCCCCCGCAACGGCAACTTGCCCTGCCTCCTGCTGCTCGGAATCGACGTAGACCATGACACTTGCGACAGACATGATGATGCTCCGGCAAACTGTGCGATGGCCCTTTATCGGCTTAAGGTCAGCGAGACGCTTGACCGAAATCAAGCAGCCGGCCTTGCCCGCCAATGTGACGGCTAACGGCAATGCATCCAGCTCCCATCGTCCGGAAGCCTGCCCTGCTTGATCCCGATCAAATCCGCCAACTGCCGATCGGGGCAGGATTGCCTTCAATCGAGAAGCGATATGGAGGCTGCCATGCAGGCGCGAGACGTGATGGTATCCCCGGTGGTTACAGTTGGACCGAACGCAACGGTCCGCGAGGTCGCTCGGACCCTGCTGGAACGACGGATCAGTGCCGTTCCGGTCGTCGATACCGAGAACAAGGTGCTCGGAATCGTAAGCGAAGGGGATCTGCTGCACAGGGCGGAGGCCGGGACCGAACGCTCCCCCTCCTGGTGGCTGCGCCTGTTGACCGGCGACGCCCAGCTCGCGGCCGACTACGTCAAGTCGCACTCCATCAAAGTGCAGGACATCATGACGCGGGACGTCGCCACCGCCGCCCCCGAGACGCCGTTGCACGAAATCGCGGCGCTCCTCGAAGATCGCCAAATCAAACGCGTTCCTATCGTCAACAAGGACGGCCAGCTGGTCGGGATCGTCAGCCGGGCCAACTTGCTCCAGGCGATTGCGAGCGCCAAACCGCAGCTTGAACTTTCGGTCCCTGATTCAGCTATCAGGGCGAGGTTTTTCGAGGAGCTCAGGAAGCAGCCCTGGGCTCACACGTTCAATGTGAACGCGACCGTGCAGAATGGCGTAATCGATATCTGGGGTTTCGCGCCATCGCTCGCCGAACGCACGGCCATCCGCGTTGCCGCCGAGGCGATACCCGGCGTGGTGACGGTGAATGACCACCTGCTGGAAACTCCAGTCTTCGTGTATTGACTCGCATACAGGTACGCCGGCGCAACGGACGATGCCGCACGGTTATGGACGCCGAGTGGCCTTTAATGGCTGGGACTTTCACGCGTCGCTTCAGCCGGGACAACGTGTCTTCGGAACAGAACAATTTCATCGGCGAAGCTCGCGACGCATCGGTGACTACACGCAAAATTTCGCAGCCGCCCAAGCGCCGCGTCATTCAATCCGAACAAGCGCTCATAGTCCTGGCGGCTGATTTTAACAAGGCCGCCGCCCTGCAAATCGTCCAGCTTGGCCTCGAGTTCGGGCAGCGTAAAATTGCGGCGCATGATCTCCCCCTGTTGGTCCAAGGCACCATGAAACCGAAGGTGCAATGATCTTGAGGACTCCGAAGCCCCTTCCAACCGGACGCGAGGCTTCGTGCCCCACCGCTATAATTATTGCCGGCTCGCATTGTGGTACATTGACGCCGATCAATCTGGAGATCGACATACCCCTGGAACGCTGGGCGCGCGACAACGTCTCCCGTCAGCCACGCCAATGGATGGAAAATTGACTTGGCTCAAGCGAGAAACGCCATCCCGTGATCTGCTGTTTGCATGACCGGACATATCAGATCGTTTCTTGAAATCGGTTTGGCCGACGTCAATTTGGTCGGCGGCAAGACCGCCTCGCTCGGCGAACTGTATTCTGTCCTCGCCTCGCAAGGAATCGCCGTCCCCAACGGCTTCGCGATCACGGCCGACGCTTATCGCGAAGCGTTGTCGCGCGACAACGTTGCGGACGAGTTGCATCAGCTCCTCGACGGGATCGACAAGAGCAACATCAGGCAGCTCGCCAGCAAGGCGGCCAAGGCACGCGCGACCGTATACAAGGCGATGGACACGCCCCTCCTTCGCGAGCAGGTCGTGGGAGCGTATCGGCAACTCGAACGCGAATCTGGGACCGGGGTTGCCGTCGCCGTGCGCAGCTCTGCGACCGCTGAGGATCTGCCGACAGCGAGCTTCGCAGGCCAGCACGAAAGCTTTCTCAATGTGCGCGGCCCGAAGGATTTGTTCGAGGCCTGCCGGCGCTGCTTTGCGTCCATTTTCACTGACCGCGCGATCTCCTATCGCATCGATAACGGCTTCGATCACTTCAAGGTCGCGCTTTCTGTTGCCGTGATGAAAATGGTGCGATCCGATCTGGCGGCCAGCGGCGTCGTCTTCACGCTCGATACCGAATCCGGCTTTCGTGATGTCGTCTTCGTCACTGGGTGCTACGGTCTCGGCGAGACCATCGTGCAAGGTCAGGTCGATCCGGACGAGTTCTACGTCCACAAGCCGACGCTGAGCCAGGGATATCGCCGGGTGCTGCGGCGCCGGCTAGGCGCCAAGCAGATACGCATGATCTACGGCAAACGGGGCGGCGATCATGCAACGCTCACCCGCAAGGTCCCGGAAGCCGAACGCCAGAAATACTGCATCTCGGACCCCGAGGTGCTGAGCCTTGCCGAGATCGCGGTCCGGATCGAAGCTCACTATTCGAAACACGCCGGCGTCCCGACGCCGATGGATATCGAATGGGCCAAGGACGGCGCCGACGGACAGCTCTATATCATTCAGGCCCGACCCGAGACGGTCGCGTCGCGGCGTTCCGCAGACGTCTACGAGACGTACAATTTGAAGGAACGAGGTTCGGTCATCGTCCACGGTCGAGCGGTGGGAGAGAAGATCGCTTCAGGACGTGCGCGCCGCGTCGTGTCCGGGCGCGATCTCGCGGCTTTCAAACCGGGCGAGATCCTGGTGGCGCCGGCCACAAGTCCCGATTGGGAACCGGTCATGAAGATCGCCGCCGGCATCGTCACCGATAAGGGCGGTCGCACTTGCCACGCGGCGATCGTGGCCCGAGAGCTGGGTATTCCCGCCGTGGTGGGGGCCACGCTCGCGACGGAAAGGATCAAGACTGGAACTGAAGTCACGATCTCTTGCGCCGAAGGCGACGTCGGAAGCGTCTATCAGGGGAAGGTTGCGTTTGACGTGACCAAGACATCCGTGAGCGAGCTTCGGCAGCCGCGCACGGCCATAATGGTGAATGTCGGAACGCCGGAAATGGCGTTCCGCACGGCGATGCAGCCACAAGCCGGCGTCGGTCTCGCCCGGATGGAATTCATCATCAGTGAACATATCCGCGTTCACCCGATGGCATTGCTGCAGCAGGACAAGATCAAGTCAGCCAGGGCGCGGGCCGAGATCGCCCGCCTGGTCCGGGACTTCAAGAGTCCCGCCGACTTCTTTGTTCAACGATTGGCGGAAGGCGTCGGCACCATCGCGGCGGCTTTCTATCCGAAGCCGGTGATCGTGCGGCTTTCCGATTTCAAGACCAATGAGTATGCCAGACTGATCGGCGGGGAAGGCTTCGAGCCCAAAGAGGAGAATCCGATGCTGGGATTCCGGGGCGCTTCCCGCTACAGCCATCCCGCCTACACCGAAGGGTTTGCTCTCGAGTGCGCAGCCCTCCGCTTGGTGCGGAAGGAGATGGGCCTCTCCAATCTGCGTGTCATGGTCCCATTCTGCCGAACCGTCGCGGAAGGTCGCCGCGTGATCGCGACGATGGCAGCCAATGGACTAAAGCGCGGTGAAGACGATCTCGAGATCTACGTCATGTGCGAGATCCCGAACAACGTCATCCAGATCGATGCGTTTGCAGAGCTGTTCGACGGCTTTTCGATCGGCTCCAACGATCTCACCCAGCTCACCCTGGGGGTCGACCGGGATTCCGATATCGTGGCCTTCGACTTCGACGAACGCGACCCGGGAATGCTGGAGATGTTCCGGCAGGCGGTGGTCGGCGCCAAGCGCAACGGTCGCCATATCGGCATCTGCGGCGAAGCGCCTGCGAACTATCCGGAGATCGCACGATACTTGACCGGGCTCGGCATCGATTCGATCAGCGTCAATCCCTCGAGCGTGTTCCGCACCATGGCCGTGGTGTCCGACGCCGAGACCAATCAGCAGAAATCCGCGGCGTGACGCCTTCCGTTCCTTTAACGATCAGATTGCAGCTGGAACGGCTGCGGCATGGATACGCTCAGCCGCGGCGTTGACCCTGGTCATCGCCTTCGTCAGCTCGTCATAGACCTGGTCGTCGATGGTCACCGTGCCAAAGTTCGAGTTTTCGCCGTCAAAACGCCCCTGCGCTGGCTGATCGGCATGCTCGAACCAATGGTAGCCGACTACATTCGGCTTGCTGAGAGCTGCCGCGACATACCCCTCGAAAGCCCGGGCACGGTCGAGCTGAGTGGCCAGCCGTGGCCCCGCCCCGCTGGTATTTGGCAAGCCTGAGTCGTCACCGCGGAAGGAGAATTCGGAAATCAGGCTTGGCTTTCCGGTTGTGGCATAAGCATCGATGGCCGGACCGGGGTCGAACTCGTAGCAATTGAAGGAGATCACATCGAGATGGCGACCGGCCGCGGCGATTACGCCTACCAATGGCTGATAGCCGAACCGGGACCCGATCACGAGATGGTTGGGATCGGCCGCCTTGATTGCCGAGACGCCCAGTTCGAAATACTTGTCGGCCACGACGGCCACGAAGGCATCGCAATCTGCCGAGAAGGCCTCGCGGGCGGGATCTGCCAGGTTGGCCTTGGTCTCGAGCGCATCGTTCAAGGCGCAGGGCCGGAGTCTGACAAACGGCGCCACGACATGTTCGATCCTGCCGAGCTCCTCCCAAGATCGCGCCTGCGTGCGCCATACCGCATTGAATTGAGCAAATTCTCGATAGTGCGCCTGCAGGCCCGAGATGGCGGCAACCCTGCCCGGACGATGAGACGGCAAGTTCAAAAATAGCGTCAGCAGCTCGTCGGTCCCGCGCCAGTCGGGTGACCAGTAGAGTTCGTTGTCGATGAAGGTGCCGAGCAAGCCGGGATCATTGCGCCGATGCCTGCAACGTTGATCGGCGCTTGCACGGATATGCTCCCAGAATTCGGGATCGAAGACATCCGGAAAGATCTGATCGCGCCGGTGCAAGCGGAAGGACGCACCGAGCTCAGCGGTCGGCGCACTTGCCAGCAAATGTGATCCCGAACTGGCGACGAGTTCGTCTGACCAGCAGCCGACCGTGTTGAATTGCCAGCTTGCCAGCCGGTCGGACGCAGCGGCGCGCCAGATCCCCAGGCTGCCGTACTTGGCGCGGCAAGCCTCGGCGTAAGGCACACGCTCCGTCCCGCCGATGCGATCCTGATCGAAGCGGACCGTATTGACCCCCTTCGAGAGAAATCGGCCGCCATCAGGATCGACGAGCCAGAACACACCGTCGAACTCGGCAACGCGGAAGAAACCGCTTCCGCTGAGGCCTTCGTCGACCACCCCTCCCCATTTCGTTCTTCGCAAGCGCGGACCCCCAGCAATAGTCCAGGATTTAATCCTCGCACGGCCCGGCTCTGGCTTCTTGACTTATCTCAATACCACCTGGAACCAGCATGACTACCAATATCGCAGGAAGACAACGCGCCTGAGATCTGACCGCGCAGCCCGGTCGCTGATCGGGCAGGACCAAGCAGGTCGTCCATGCCGACAACGCAACTGCCGAACACCGCCAGCCTGCGCCCCGATTTTATCTGGGGCGTTTCCACCTCCAGCTTCCAGATCGAAGGGGCAACGCAGGAGGACGGGCGCCGACCAAGCATTTGGGACGTCTATTGTCGGACCGGTGCAATCAAGAACCACGATACCGGCGACGTCGCATGTGATCACTATCATCGCTACCGCGAAGATGTCGGCCTCATGAAGACACTGGGCGTGCGGGCGTACCGGTTCTCGGTTGCCTGGCCACGCGTTCTGCCGCTGGGACGCGGATCCGCCAACGAGGCCGGCCTTTCATTCTATGACCGGCTGATCAACGAGCTCTTGGCCGCCGGTATCGAACCGTGGCTGTGCCTGTATCATTGGGACCTGCCCCAGGCCCTGGAGGAGCGCGGCGGCTGGCTCAATCGGGAGTCGGCCGTGTGGTTCGCCGACTATGCGGCTCTGATCGCGGCGCGCTTTGGCGACCGGATCAAGCGCTTTGCGACATTCAACGAGCCGTCGATGTTCAGCCTGTTCAGCCGTTCGCTCGGCAAGCGGGATCGCAGCAGCGAGGACATGCTCCACCGCATGATCCACAACATCAATCTCGCACACGGGGCGGCGGTGGATGTGCTCCGTGCTAACGTGATCAACGCGTCAATTGGCTGTATCCATAATCGGCAGCCATGCCGGCCTTCCAGTACAAGCGAAGCCGATGCCGCGGCCGCAGCACGCCTCGATGTGTACTGGAATGCGGCCTTCCCGGATCCGCAATGCCGCGGCGAGTATCCGCTATCGATGCGCGCGGCGATCGAACCGCATATGCAGGCAGGTGACCTGACGCGGATTTGCCGCCCGCTCGACTGGTTTGGACTGAACCACTACAGCCCGGTCTACGTGAAGGCGCGTGCGGATTCGATGCTGGGCTACGATTTTGGCGACAAGCCGCCCACCGTTCCCTTGACCCCGATTGGATGGCCGATCGATCCCGACGCTTTCAGTCAGACGCTGCGGGATGTACACGCACGGTATGGCCTCCCTATCTACGTACTCGAGAATGGCTACGGCGACTACGGCCAGCCCGACCAGACTGGTGCGGTGTTCGACCCGGGCCGGATTGAGTTCTTGAAGGCCTATATCGACGCGATGAACGAAGCCGCTTCCGGCGGCGTCGATGTTCGTGGCTATTTCGTCTGGTCGCTGCTCGACAACTTCGAATGGGACTCCGGATACAGCATCAGGTTCGGCCTGACATACATTGACTATGCGTCGCTGCAGCGAACCCCGAAATCGTCTTTCGGCTGGTATGCCGGGCTGATCAGGGCGATGCAGCCATGATGAAAGCAACTTCGGGGAGGCTCCGAAATTCCTTGAACCGATACCAGCCTGTCTCATTCTGGATGACGACGTCGCGTTCGTCGGCCTTCGCAACCTGATGGAGGTCGAAGGCCTTGGCTGAGATACCGCAACTCGAAATCGTGACCCTGACCATCAATCCGGCTGTCGATATCTCGACCTCGGTCAAGAAGATGGTGCCCTACACGAAAATGCGCTGCGCCGAGGCTCGGCGCGATCCCGGCGGAGGCGGAATCAATGTGGCCCGAGTCCTAAATCGGCTCGGCCTTGAAGCGACCGCAATCTATCCCGCCGGCGGCGCAACCGGGCAGACCCTGGCTGCGCTGGTTGAACGCGAGTTCGTGCGCAGCATCGTGATCCCGACATCGCACGACACCCGCGAAGACATCACCGTTTTCGACGAGACAAGCCGGGAGCAGTTTCGACTGGTGTTCCCGGGCGCCTTCCTCAAGGAGTTTGAGTGGCAGCAGTGCCTCGACGCAATTTCGCGCGTCAGTCCGCAGGCAGCGTTCGTCATCGCAAGTGGCAGCCTGCCCCCCGGGGCACCGGCTGATTTCTACGGCAAGGTCGCTCGAGCGTCGAAAGGGACCGCCAAGGTCATCGTGGATACATCCGGTGCTTCGCTCAAATCCGCGCTGGACGCGGGTGTCTATCTCATCAAGCCCAATCTTCGGGAGTTTCAGGAGCTCGCCGGGATCAGCTGCGCCGACGAGCCTTCGCTTTTGGAGGCCGGTCGGCGCCTGCTCGACCGCTATCGCATCGAGATCATTGCGCTCTCCATGGGCCCCGGCGGGGCCTTGCTCCTGACGCGCGACATCGCCTTGCGTGCGAATGGCCTTCCCATCGAGCCCGTCAGCGTCTCGGGGGCCGGCGACAGCTTCCTTGGGGCAATGGTGTCGAGCCTGGCCAGTGGCGACACCCTCGATACTGCCCTGCGCTATGGTGTTGCCGGCGGCTCGGCGGCGCTGCTCAATCCCGGAACGGAGCTTTGCCTAGGAGCTGACGTTCATCGCCTCGCAGCGGGTGTGACCATAACAGCTATTGCCGGCTACCATGCCTAGCAGCGTCGGATACCGATCGCCTGGCGAACGGAAGTTGCTGCTCCGCTTCTGGAGAGGCGCTCGCGGCTTCTGGGCTGGCAAGTCGGCAGGCTGGGCATGGCTCCTCACCGTGCTGCTCATTGCGACGGTGCTTCTGCAATTGCTGACGCAGTATTCGCTGAACTTCTGGAACCGCGATTTCTTCAACGCCGTCGAGCGCAAGGACGGCAAGGAGCTCCTGAACCAGGCGATGCGATTCATCCCGCTCGCCGCGGCCAGCCTGTCCCTCGCCGTCTTCTCGGTATGGGGGCGGATGACGCTGCAGAGGACATGGAGGGCGTGGCTCAGCGACGAGCTCTACCGCTACTGGCTGGAGCGGAATCGCTTCGTGCGACTGAACTTCGTGGCGGGAGACTATCAGGCGCCCGAATATCGGATCGCCGAGGACGGCAGGCTGGCAACGGACCTCCCGGTCGACCTCATTCTCGGGCTTGTCGCCTCCGTGCTGACTGCAGCCACCTTTATCGGCATCCTCTGGGTGGTTGGAGGCAACCTCACGATAGAAGCAGCGAGCCTCGCTGTGACCATCCCAGGGTATCTGGTGGTCGCGGTCGTCATCTATTCGATCGTCGTGGCGGCCACAACGATGCTGATCGGCCGCCGGCTGACGCACGTGCTGGAGGAGAACAAGCGGGCTGAAGCCCAGTTGAGGGCCATCGGGACCCATGTGCGCGAACGTGGAGAGGGCGTGGCGCCCGGACCGGAAGGCGAGGATGGAATCCGCACCATTCGCCCCGCCCTCAAGGCCGTGATTGCCGCGTGGCTGGATTATTGCTGGCAGCTCATGCGCCTGACAGTCATTACCCACACCAATTCGCTGCTGACACCGGTGATCGGGTTACTGCTCTGCACGCCGAAATACGTTGCCGGCACGATGCTCCTCGGCGAGGTCGTTCAGGCGGCAGCGGCGTTCGTCGTAGTCCAGAGCGCCTGCAGCTGGTTCACGGACAACTATCCACGTCTGGCGGAATGGGCTGCGTCGGCGAACCGCGTCGCGTCGCTGCTTCTCGCGCTGGACAAGATCGATTACCCCCGGGATGACAAGCCAAGCTCGATACGCTCCTGACTTGGCGCGGCGGCTTCTCGTCAACAAAGCTGTTCGTTGGTTGCTACTCGTGCTGAATACGATTCAGATAATCGATAACAGCCAGGATGCGTGTTCGTACGACAACTTCCGGGCTTTGCTCCGGTCCAGCCTTGTTCCAATAGTAGGGATCAACATAGTGAGGCAAGTTGACAATGGGATTGAACCGCTCCCCCCAAATTGGCATTTCACGAGTGCCATGAGCGGGAAGGGCCTTCGATCCATAGATGGTTTCATACACAGCGTTCGTTGGAAAGACGCCGTTGTTGTTCTTGGCCAGCACCGTCAAATCTGAGGGCGATACCTTAAGCTGCCCGCTGACGGGCCCTTTGCCCTTTCCATCAACACCATGACAGCTCGCGCACGAAGACTGAAATTCCGACTTACCGATGTCGACGTCTTCGGCCTGAGCCGCACCCGCAAATCCAGCGGCAAGGCCGGCAATCATCAACCATTTCAGGCACCAAATCATAGCCGCACCGCCGTTTTCGGATAAGCCACATTAGCAGTCTCGATTTTGGTTCAGCTTGACGTAGGTCAACGATCTTCAGGAACGAGCAAAGAAGGGCTTCGCTGGAGATCAAATGAAGAGCGTCCCTAAGATGCGCTGCCGCATCTCCAGCCGCATTGTGCGCACCAGTGATGGCTCAGGCCGAAGCGATGATCGGGATAGAGCACGCAGCCTTCTGCGTTACCTTCGGAGTAACGTGGGGGAAGCGAGGCTATGCTTCGGCATCCCTCTCCAGAGAACTGGAAACCGAGCGCCCGCATTTGGGCAGCCAGCCTGATCTGGACGGGGCAGCCCGCACCGAAATGGGCCCTCGTGGAAATTTCGTGGAAACCACCCCTTCAGGCCGCAGGCGCGGGGCGCCTAAGTCGTTGAAGAAGATGGTGGGCACGACAGGGATCGAACCTGTGACCCCTACCATGTCAAGGTAGTGCTCTCCCGCTGAGCTACGTGCCCTAGAGGTCATTTCATCGGTGGGGTCCCTATAACGGCTCAGGGGACCCGGCGCAAGGACGGAACGGGGCCGATTTAGGCCGCCAGCATCTTGTTCACTTCGCTGACCAATTCGCGCAAGTGAACGGGCTTGGACAGCACCTTGGCGTTCTTGGGGGCGTCCGAATCCGAGTTCAGGGCGACCGCGGCGAAGCCGGTGATGAACATGATCTTGATGTCGGGGTCGAGTTCCGAGGCCCGGCGGGCAAGCTCGATGCCGTCCATCTCCGGCATCACGATGTCGGTCAGCAGCATCTCGAACGGCTCTTCCCGCAGCCGCTGATAGGCAGCCATGCCGTTGTCATGGGACGAGACCTGAAAACCGGCGTTTTCCAGCGCCTTGACCAGGAAACGGCGCATGTCGTTGTCGTCTTCGGCGAGCAGGATCTTTGGCATGGCAGGAAACGTCGAATCCCCAGAGGATATCAGCAGAGGTCAGTTAGCCCGACAGAGGGTAAATTTGGGGTGAAAATCTTTACCCTCGGCAGCACGCGCTGCCGGCTCCTTGTGAACCCGAACGGGCTCCGAATCAATCGAGCCGGACGAACCGGTCCCCGCCCCGATGCCCGCAGGGTTAAGACATGTTCCAGCGTCCATCACATCTTTTCGCTTGGCAGAATGGTTGCGATTCCGGACAATGACGACACATAAGAGCCGCTCGACCGGCCGAATCATTCGATCCGGGGCCATGCCGGATCGTGCGGCGCCAAAGGGGGCGAAGCCTCAGTATGGGACGAAGCCTGAGAAGATGACCCGGTTTGACGGCGAGCTGTCGCCAGCCTTCGAGATCGTGGAGCCCGCCGAATGGCGCGCGCCTGTCATCTTCAACTCGCCCCATTCCGGCTCGACCTATCCGGACGAATTTCTCGCCGCATCCAGGATCGACCTGCCGACGCTGCGGCGCTCGGAAGACTCGTTCATGGACGAGCTGATCGGCCATTTGAGCGCGCGCGGCTTTCCGACCGTGCGGGTCAACTTTCCGCGCTCCTATGTCGACGTGAACCGCGAGCCCTATGAGCTCGACCCCCGCATGTTCAGCGGGCGCCTGCCGAGCTTTGCCAACACCCGCTCGATGCGGGTCGCCGGCGGCCTCGGCACCATTCCGCGCGTGGTCGGGGACGGCCAGGAGATCTATCGCGAGCGCATCCTGGTCGACGATGCGCTGGGGCGGATCGAGACGCTCTACAAGCCCTATCATCGCGCACTGCGCCGGCTCATCAACAAGGTGCACCAGATGTTCGGCACCGTGGTGCTGGTCGATTGCCATTCGATGCCCTCGGTCGGCGTGAGCAGGGACGAGCCGCGCCGGCCCGACGTCGTGATCGGCGACCGCTACGGCACCAGCTGCACGCCGCTTCTGCCCGACAGGGTCGAGGAGACCATGGGCGGGCTCGGCTATTCGATCGGCCGCAACAAGCCCTACGCCGGCGGCTTCATCACCGAGCATTACGGCAACCCCGCAAGCGGCCTGCACGCGGTGCAGCTCGAGCTCAACCGCGCGATCTACATGGACGAGCGGCGGCGCGAGCGCAGCCCGCGCTTTGCGCAAGTCGCCTCCGACTTCGGGGTGCTCGCCGACATGCTGGCCACCACGATCCCATTCGGAGATCTCGGCCCGTTCCAGGCCGCGGCGGAATAGACGACAGCTTTTTCTTCGCGCGCTCCCGGCGCGCGCATCGGGCGCGAGCGCGCTTGCGCTTTGCACCGTTGTGCGCCTTGAAATGAAAACAGAGGCCCACAGAAAAAGGGCCGCTTCTGATGAAGAAGCGGCCCAAGTCTAGGGAGGAAACGCCCAAGGAGGGCAGCGGTAACGCAGAGCGCTACCGCACCGCAACAATATGCGGCCGCGCCGCACAAAGTGCAAGGGCTTTTGAGCGGATTCCCATGCAATACGCACATGGCTCAATTGCTTTAAGAGAAACCTGGATTCAGTTCCTTTGATAAGGAAATTCAATGGGTTGATAGTCATTTGCATACGAACAAGGCATGTTCGGAACTAAGTTTTCAACTCAGTGATCGATATTTGGCCAGCATATGACTGACCTGGGGCAGCCACCTCCGGCATCCAAAATACCAGGGTGCAAATCAAGACAGCGCTGCACGCGGGAGGCGATTTGAGCTAGGCAGGAGCGAGCTTCACACTGACTTTCGCTTTGAGGAACTCACCGTGACGGTGATCGACTTCTCCGCTTTCATCGGACGGCTCGCCACCGCCTCCGGCGAAACCATCCTGCCGTTCTTCCGCACCTCGCTGTCGATCGACGACAAGAGCAAGACCAAGGATTTCGACCCCGTGACGGAGGCCGATCGCGCCGCCGAGGCGGTGATGCGGCGGCTGATCAAGGCGAGCTTCCCCCAGCACGGCATCGTCGGCGAGGAATTCGGCAACGAGCGCGAGGACGCCGACTATGTCTGGGTGCTCGACCCCATCGACGGCACCAAATCCTTCATCGGCGGCTTCCCGATCTGGGGCACGCTGATCGCGCTGCTGCACAAGGGCACGCCGGTGTACGGCATGATGCACCAGCCCTTCATCGGCGAGCGCTTTTCCGGCGACAGCGGCTCGGCCAATTACAAGGGCCCCTCCGGCGAGCGCCGGCTCCAGGTCCGCCGCTGCGCCTCGCTTGCGGAGGCGACGACCTACACCACCTCGCCACTGCTGATGAATGAGCGCGACCGCGCCATCTTCGGCCGCATCGAGCAAGGCGCGCGGCTGTCGCGCTATGGCGGCGACTGCTACTCTTATTGCATGCTGGCGGCAGGCCATGTCGACCTTGTGGTCGAGACCGAGCTGAAGCCTTACGACATCGCGGCGCTGATCCCGATCGTGACCGGCGCTGGCGGCGTCGTCACCACCTGGGAAGGCAAGCCGGCGCAGGGCGGCGGCCGCATTATTGCCGCGGGCGACGCAAGAGTTCACGAAGAAGCCTTGAGGCTGCTCAACCAATAACAACGCGAGCGGAGGGCTTGCATGACCGTCTCACGCAGGCTGCTCGTTGAATTGTTCTTTGGATCGTTTTTGGGATTGTTCCTGCTGCTGCCGTCATTGGCGTCGGCGCAGAATTTTCCCGCAAAGCCGATCAAGCTGATCGTCCCCTTCCCGGCCGGCGGGCCCAACGACATCATTGCGCGGGTGATCGGCCAGCGCATGTCGGAACTATCGGGGCAGCCGGTGCTGATCGACAATCGCGGCGGCCAGGGCGGCGTGCTCGGCACCGATGCGGTCTCAAAGGCCCCGCCTGACGGCTACACCATCGCGATCTCCTCGGCCGGCGCGCTCGCGATCAGCCCAAGCATGGAGCGGGTCGCCTACGATGCCCAGATCGACCTCACGCCGGTGACGCTGGTTGCGACCGTGCCGGAAATGCTGGTGGTCGCCACCAATGTGCCCGCCAAGGACATCGGCGAGCTGATCGCGCTGGCCAAAGCGCAGCCGGGAAAGCTCAACTTCGCCTCCTCCGGACCCGGCAGCCTGCCGCACCTCGCCGGCGAATTGTTCAAGCTGACGGCCAAGATCGACATCGTGCACGTGCCCTATCGCGGCGCCGCGCCTGCTGTGAACGATCTCCTCGGCCAGCAGGTGCAGATGACCTTCCTCGATCTTCCCGTGCTGCTGCCGCAGGTCAAGGCCGGCGCGTTGAAGCCGATCGCGGTCGGTTCAGTCGAGCGCGCCCCGACCGCGCCCGAGGTGCCGACCACGGCGGAAGCGGGCTTTGCCGATCTGCGCATCGAGAACTGGTACGGCATGGTTGCACCGAAGGGCACGCCGAAGGAGATCGTCACGGCGCTGCATGCACTGGCGACCAACGCCATGGCGGATCCGGCGGTGAAGGAGAAGCTTAGCCAGCAAGGCGCGACGCTGGTCGGCGACGAGCCGGAGCATTTTCGTCAGTTCATCGCCGACGAGACGAAGAAGTGGGCGAAGGTGATCAAGGACGCGGGGGTGGAGACGGCGAAGTAAAGCAGTCCAAGATCAAAAGGTCGGCCGTTCACACGCCATCAGCGTTCGACCTCGCCGAACGCTCATATGGCAAGCGTGCGGGCATTTTGGAACGCCGCTTCGAAGCAGGCGTTCAATGTCGAGATTGGAGAGTCGGATGAAACATCATTTGCTCATAGCTGCCGCCGCCGTTGCGATCGTGACGAGCTTCGGCTCCTCGACAGCCGCCCTGGCCCAGGACCGCTATTGCCTTCAGGGCCGCATTTGGGGCTATCCCGGCAACTGCCAGTTCGCGAGCTATGGCCAGTGCATGGCGAGCGCGTCGGGGACGAATGCCTATTGCGGCATCAATCCTCGTTATGCCTATGCACGCCGTTACAGAGGATACCGGTGATCAGGCCGGCTCCTCGAAGCTGTGCCTGAGCTAGCTGCCCCCTGCACTGAGCCGCGCCTTGGGCCCCAAGGCTATCGCATATGAAAAAGCGTGGCGGATAGCTCGCCCGCAGCCGATCCTTCGAGACGCCCGCCGATGGCGGGCCCTCAGGATGAGGGCGGAGTGCGCGGCGGCAATTTCAACGGGGCAAATGCTGCTTAGCCTCATCCTGAGGAGACCGCCGAGCGGTCGTCTCGAAGGACGAGGCGCTTGCTCTGGTCGTCACCAAGGAGCCATCTGCGATAGCCCTGCCTTGGGCCCGGAGCAATCCCTCACGGCTGTCGTGTTCTCCGGCGGTCTCGGCCTAAAGCGCGATGGGATCAGGATGAATCGCCATCGCGCTTTAGGTTATTGTTTGAGCATGATCTTTTCGGAAAAACCGCGGCACACTTTTCCGGATCATGCTCTAGGTGTGGTCTCTCAGGACATTGTCCATCGATCGCAAGGGCACTTCGAGACGACTTTTTCATCGGCCCTCTTGCCTCCTCCGCAAAAAAAGGGAGGGAGCAGAGCTCGCGGCGGCATCTCACACCGCCTCTGCCCTGAGATGCTCCACCAGCATCTTCGCCGGCCGCGGCAGCGTCTTGAAGCTGCGGGCGCAAATCACGAGACGACGATTGGCCCAGGTATCGCGCAGGCGGACCATGGCGAGCGGCATCAGCCTGGCGCAGCGGCGGGCGGCGGATATCGGCACCAGCGCGATGCCAACGTCGGCGGCGACCATCTGGCAGATCGCGTCGAAGTCGCGCAGGCGCGCGCGGTAATGCGGGCGCATGCCGAGCCGGGCGGCGTGCTTCGAAATGTGCATCTGGAGCGCGGTGGCGCTGGTCAGCCCGACGAAGTCGCAGGAACCCGCCTCCTGAAAATCGATCTGGCGGCGGCCGGCGAACGGGCCGCGCCGCGACGTCACCAATGTCAGGTGATCCTCGCTGAACACGAAGCGCTCGATATGGTCGGGCAGCGCGTGCTCGGCGGCGAAGCCGAGATCCGCTGCCCCCGCGGTGATCGCGGCCGCGATGTCGGTGCTCTCGCGCTCCTCGATGTCGACGGCGATATCGCGATGCTCGTGCAGGAATCCGGCCAGTGCCTTCGGCAGGTGCTCCGACAGGCCAGAGGTGTTGACGAGGAAATGCACGCTGGCGCGCACGCCGCTGGCAAAGCCGGCGAGATCGCCGCGCATGGCGTCGATCTGGTGGATCACGAGCCTGGCATGATCGAGCAGACTCTCGCCGGCCGCGGTCAACTCGACGCCACGGCGCCCGCGCTTGAGCAGCGCAACGCCGAGCGCGTCCTCGAAGCCCTTGATGCGCGCGCTGGCCGAGGCCAGCGCCAGGTTCGAGCGCTCGGCGCCGCGGGTGATGCTGCGCTGGTCGGCGACCGCGATGAAGAGCTGGAGATCGACGAGGTCGAAACGCATGGCAGGTCTCTCCAACCTTGTTGATAGAGCACGATCTTTCGGAAAACCGCTCCACACTTTTCCGGATCGTGCTCTAGCCTTCGTAACTGGCGAAGGCTGACTCCGTAACCTCCAGATTGTGCCTGATCGCTGCATCGGTCAATGTGCCTGACATGATCGACCCGCTTCTCATCATCATTGCCGCCGTGTTCCTGATGGCCGGATTCGTCAAGGGCGTGATCGGACTCGGACTTCCGACCGTGTCCATGGGCCTGCTCGCGGTGAACATGGCACCGAGCCGCGCCATCGCCATCGTGATCGTGCCGGCCATCGTCACCAATATCTGGCAGACCTTCGTCGGCCCTCATTTGCGCGACATCCTGCGGCGGCTGTGGCCGCTGATGATCGGCACCGTGATCGGCTGCTGGCTCAATGCCGGCGCACTGAGCGGCCCCCATGCGCGTTACGGCACCATCGTGCTCGGCGCCCTGCTCGTCATTTACGCGGTGATCGGCCTGAACAAATTCCAGTTCCGCGTCGCGCCTGAGAACGAAAAGTGGGTCGGCGCCGTGGTCGGCATCGTCACCGGCGTGATCTCGGCCTCGACAGGCGTGCAGGTGATCCCCTCGATGCCGTTCATGCAGGCGATCGGCATGGAGAAGGACGAACTGGTGCAGGCGCTCGGCGTGTTCTTCACCACCGCGACGCTGGCGCTCGCCTTCAACCTCACCGCCGGCGGATTGCTGACGCCCGCCAATGCCGTGCCGGGCGCGGTAGGCCTTGCCATGGCCTTTGCCGGCATGTTCATCGGCCAATTGGTGCGGGCGCGGATGCCGGCGGAAGCATTTCGCCGCTGGTTCCTGATCGCGATGATCCTGCTCGGCCTCTATCTGGCCGGCAGCGCGCTTGCGAAGGAGTTCGCCTGAGAGAAGACCGTAGTAGGGTGGGTTAGCGCAGCGTAACCCACCACTGTTCGTATCCGCAGAGACAGAAGAGGTGGGTTACGCCTTGCGACTGCGCTTCGCGCAGCCGCGAGGCTAACCCACCCTACGCAGCCTCATGTCATTCGTTCGAATGAGCTACCGCGTCTCCAGCATGGCGACGCGGACGCCGAGATAGATGAAGAGGCCGCCGAGCGCGCGGTTGATCCAGGCGATCGCGCCCTCGGACTGCCGCAGCCGGTTGGCGGCCCTGGCCGCGAACGCGGCGAGCACCAGGCACCACAGCGTCCCCGTAGAGATGAAAATCAGGCCGAGCATCAGGAAGGCGAGCGGTTTATGCGGCGCATCGGCTGCGACGAATTGCGGCAGGAAGGCCAGGAAGAACAGCGCGACCTTGGGATTGAGCGCATTGGTGAAGACGCCCTGGAGGAAGACCCGGCGCAGCGAGCTGCGCTCGCCCTGGTCCCGGACCGCCGTCAGTACGGGGCGTGACCACAGCATCTGTAGGCCGGTGACGACCAGATAGGCCGCCCCGACCAGCTTCAGGACCGAGAAGGCGGTCGACGAGGCCATCAGCAGGGCCGAAAGCCCGATCGCCGCGCCCGCGACATGGAAAAAACAACCGCAACTGATGCCGAAAGCGGCGGCGGCCCCGCCCCGCCAGCCCATCTGCATGCTGCGGCCGATCACATAGACCGAATCCGGCCCCGGCGTGATGTTGAGCAGCACGCCCGACAGGATGAACAGCCAGATTTCGTGAATGCCCAGCATTTGAGATCCCCCGCCAGCCCCCACGGCCCTCCGGGGCGGGCTTAGTCGGTTCGCATCCCCCCGTCCACCGCCGGGATTGCGTAGGATTTACGTCGAATTTGCAATGCGGATCATACTATCCCTCGGCCGCATCTGCTTTATAAAGGAAGGGTTCTTGAAATGCGGGATTCGAGGCGACTGCCACGCCGTGGCCGGTCCCCCCTCCCTTGGAGCTCCGAGGATATGGAAAGACGTCTGGCTGCCATCGTCTGCGCCGATGTCGCCGGCTATTCGCGTATGATGGGTAGCGACGAAGCCGGCACCCATGCCGCCTTCAAGGCCCATCGCGCCGCGATTCACCCCATCATCCTCAATCACGGCGGCCGCGTCGTGAAGAACACCGGCGACGGCTTCCTGCTGGAGTTCGCATCGATCGTCGGCGCCGCCGAGGCGGCGATCGCGATGCAGACGCTGATGGCGGAGCGCAACCACCATCTGCCGGCCGATCGCGCCATGCAGTTCCGGCTCGGCATCCATATGGGCGACGTCATCGCCGACGAGGACGAGGTCTTCGGTGACGATGTCAACATCGCCGTCCGCCTCGAATCCGTGGCGAGCCCCGGCGGCTTCGCCATCTCGGCCAAGGCCTATCGGGAAGCGAGCAAGCATCTCACCGTGCCGCTGACCGATGCCGGCAACCACCGCTTCAAGAACATCAAGGACGCGATCGGGGTCTTTACCTGGACGCCCGAGGGAGCGCCGGCGCTCGCGCCCGAACTCCGGGAGGCAACCGCCCTCTCGCAGCAGTATCGCACGGCGATCGTCGGCGTGCTGCCCTTCGCCAATCTCAGCGACGCCCAGGACGAATATTTCTCCGACGGCCTCACCGAGGATCTGATCCACGCGCTGTCGCTGCAATCCTTCTATCGCGTGCTGAGCCGCAACTCGACCTTCGCCTTCAAGGGCAAGAATTTGAGCACGCGCCTGATCGCGCGCGAGATCGACGCCACCTATCTGATCCAGGGATCGGTGCGGCGCGCCGGCGCCAAGATCCGCGTCACGGCCGAGCTTATTGCGCCGGAGACCGGCGAGCAGCTCTGGACCGGGCGTTACGACCGCGACATCGGCGACCTGTTCGCGATGCAGGACGAGATCACCACCAATCTGTCCGCCGCCATCGCCACCGAGATCGTCCGAGCGGAAGCCTCGGCGCCGGCGCGGCTCTCGACCGATGTCACCGCCTGGGACCGCTTCCTCAAGGGACTGTCCCATTACTACCGGCAGACCAAGGAAGATCTGGCCGTCGCCGTTGACCTGTTCCGCGAGGCCATCCAGCTCGATCCCAAGCTGTCGATCGCGCATGCCTATCTCGCCACGATCCAGATCCAGAGCATCCAGTTCGGCTGGGTCAAGGGCACGCGGGAGATGTGGGCCGAGGCGATGCATCTCGCCGAGACCAGCGTCCGACTCGACCCGCGGTCCTCCTTCGCGTTCTCGATCCTGTCCTGGGCTCACGGCATGGAAGGCCATTACGAGGCCGCGATGGACGCCGCCAAGCGTGCGGTCGCCCTCAACCCCTACGACAACGGCGCGCGCGGCGTGCTCGGCATCTGCCATTTCATCATCGGCGAGCACCGCGAGGCGATCGAGCTATTCTCGATGGCCTCGCAGCGCGACAACAGCGACCCGCGCTACCAATGGGCCGCGCTGAACGCCTTCAGCCATTATCTCCTACGACAATATGACGCGACCCTGTCGTGGGCCCGCGAGCAGCTCTACATCAACCCGAACCACATGCAGGCGCTGGCGATCCGCGCCGCGGCGCTGGCGCAACTGGGGCGAAGCGACGAGGCGAGCGAAGCCGCCCGCGTGCTGATGGCAAACTATCCAGCGCTGAACGTCGACAGGCACCTGCGCAATTTCCACTGGAAGCGGCCCGAGGACATCGCCCATTACCGCGAGGGGCTGCTGAAGGCGGGCGTGCCGCTCGGAAAGCTGACGCTGGTTCAGAGCGGCGTCAAACGGGCCGCCGAGTCCTGAACGGCAGCCCCTTCGCGGCAAGCTGCCCGCGCCCGCCGTTGTTGACAGGACAGTGAAATCAGCCACACTTCATCACACGCTGAAGTAGTATATCTGCTGTCGGTTTGTTAGGACTTTCCGCGCTTGATGGCGCGTCCTTTTTTTGCGATTCGCTGTTTTCAGGATTTGGGCCATGCATGACCGCGCTTCGAAGCCGCCCTTCGACCCCTCGATCCAGGTCTCGCCGAACAATCCCTGTCCATTCCTGCGCGGCCTCGTCGGCGAAGGTTTTGTCGATGGCGGGACCGTGCCGCTCCGGACGCTGTCACAGACCATCGCGAACGCAAGCGGCGAGACGGGGCTGAAGAAGACCTCGGCCCGCATCCAGGTCCGCGGCGTCGCGCTGATCGCCAACGGCGCCTGTCACATCCTGCAAAGCATCTTCTGGGGCGCGCAGCTCAATAGGCTGCGCGGCGGCCCGCTCGACAAGCTCGGTGCCGGCTCGCGCATCCTCGGCGTCGACGGGCGCGTCAACGAGGACGAGATCGCGCGGCTCGCCAGTTTCGGCGACACCTATGCCGATCCCGAAGGCGGCAGCGAGGTCGGGCTCAACGCCTCGCAAATCCAGACCTTCATGGACGACAACCTCAAGCGCGCGGGCAAGCAATCGCGCTGGTACTACCCGATCCTGATGAAGTTCGAATGGCCGATCCTGCTCAAGATCATGGGCAAGGGTCAGGGTGACGACCGCTATCTCAGCGTGGCCGAGGTGAGGACATTGTTCGACGAGCGCAAATTCCCTGACAGGATCACCCACCGGGTCGTGAGCCAGCCGGTCACTCCGCCCTCGCTGATCTTGCGCGCTGCCGGCGGGCTCGTCACCGCGCTGCTCGTCTTCGGCGTCGTGGCGCTGCGCTTTCCCGATCAATTCCAGCCGATGCTGCCCGGCATCCTCGGGGACCTGGTGGCGCCGCCATTACCCGCGCAAGTCGAACCCCGGGCCGCGTACTGGCTCGAGCAGAACTGGGCGCTGGAGGACCGGCACTGGTTTCATCACGCCAGCCAGGGCACCGCGACCTTCCCGGTGCCCTATAGCTGGTTCATGGCGCTCGAGCAGCCGCGGCTCCATTTCTTCGCAAAGCCCGGGATGCTGCATGACAGCGACCATCTGCAGCGCTTTGGCTTCATCCCGAGCCCGCAGACGATCAACACCGACGACGCCACGCTGCGCCGGTTCGGCTATGCCAACGTCTACGACAAGACGAAGCCGGTGCCGGCGCGACTCTGGAATCCGCCGGTCAACTGGGGTGCCCAGACTGAGAACGTCGATGGCCTGCCCGTCGGCTTTGCGCGCATGACCGGCGTACCCGATCCCGCGACCGGCCAGGTCGGCGAGGACCGGATCGGCCTGACCTGCGCCGCCTGCCACACCGGCCAGATCCACTACAAGGGCATCGACATCCGTTTCGACGGCGGCCCGGCGATGACGGACCTCAGGAAGCTCGAGGTCACGACCGGTCTGTCGATCGCCTACACGCTCTACGTGCCGGGTCGCTTCACGCGTTTCGCCGACCGCGTGCTCGGCCCTTCCGCCAGCGATGCGGACCGCGATGCGCTGAAGCAGAAGCTGAGTGCGATCGGCACGTTCCTGGTCGACTGGGAGAAGACCTACGCGAAGACCATCAACGGCAAGACGAGGTTCAACGAGAAGACGAAGCGGGAGGAGCCGCAGCAGGACACCGAGGAAGGTTATGGCCGCCTCGATGCGCTCAACCGCATCGGCAACCAGGTCTTCTCCCAGGACATGACGCTCAGCGGCCTCAGCGGCTTCGAGAAGAATCTGCATGCCAAGGACGCGCCGGTCAGCTTCCCGCCGATCTGGACCGTGCCCTGGCTCAAATACGCGCAATACGACGCGTCCATCGAACAGCCGCTGATCCGCAACGCCGGCGAAGCGCTGGGCGTGACCGCGCTGCTCAACCTGTCCGACAATACGCCCAAGGACAGGCTGTTCCGCTCGTCGATGGACGTCAAGAATCTGAACTGGATCGAGGATCTGCTGAAGGGGTCGGCGCCCTATCCGAAAAAGCAGCTCTCCGGACTGACATCGCCGAAATGGCCGTCGGACATCTTCGGCGACGCCGCCTGGAAGATCGATGACGAGCGCGTCAAACGCGGCCGCAAGCTGTATGCGGAGATCTGCGTCGAATGCCATCTCGGTCCGGTCAACGATTCCAAGTTCGACACCGAATTTCCGCAACAGAGCATCTGGTCCTCGTCACGGTGGGAAACCATCGGCGATGACAAATTCCTGAACGAAGTCCAGAAGAGCGCCAAAGGCATGGGCACCGATCCCGCTCAGGCCAGCGTGCTGGCGACGCGCACGGTTCAGGTGCCGGGCTTTCTCAAGCTCGATCCCACGCAGAACCTCAATGCCTGGTGGAATTGCAATCTGCCGGATGTTTCTTCGACCGACATGCCATATTCGCTCGGCCTGATGGTGCTCGTCGACATCGTCGCCCGCAAGGCGATGGACGATGCCAAGATCGACCCGAAGGTTCAGCAGGCCTGGTGGGGCAAGCGCAAGAACTGCCCGAATCCCGGTCCGCAGCCGGCCGAGAAGAACGAGCCGGGTCCCTGGTATCGCGCGCGGCCGCTCAATGGCGTCTGGGCCACCGCGCCTTACCTGCACAACGGATCGGTGCCCTCGCTCTACTGGATGCTGAGCCCCGCGGCCGAGCGCCCGAAATCGTTCTGCATGGGGGGCGGCCGCGACTACGATCCGAAGCAGGTCGGCTTCGCGGTCGCCGACGGCGAGAGCTGCAAGACCGGGCAGTCGCGCTTCTCGACGCGCGCGTCTGATGGCACCGACATGTACGGCAACAGCAATGCCGGCCACTCGTTCGACGGCACGCCGGGCCCCGGCAAGGACGGCACCATCGGCCGCGTGCTCAAGGAGCAGGAGCGCTACGACCTGATCGAGTATCTGAAGACGCTGTAGCGATTTTCTTACCTCGCCCCGCTTGCGGGGAGAGGTCGGATCGCTCTTGCGATCCGGGTGAGGGGGTACAGGTCTCCCGGAAATCTCATCTGCGGAGAGAGGCCCCTCACCCCACCCCTCTCCCCGTAAGAACGGGGCGAGGGAGCGCCCCGCCCTTGCGGATGCAGTTCACTTAAACAGCGGCGTGCCCGGCACGAAGGCGTCGAAGGCGGCCCAGAACTGGGAGCGGTAGCGGTCCTGCTCCTGCAGGATCTCGTGCTTGGAGCCTGCGATCACGAGATGCGAGCCGGCACGCAAATGGTAGGCGAACTCCTCGATTGCCGCGGTCGAGACCACGGTGTCGTTGGAGGCCGCCAGCATCAGGATCGGCTGACGGATCTCGGAGGGGTAGTTCATGCCCTTGAAGGTGTGCATCGCGCGGAAGGCGGTGTCGGCCCACGCGACCGTCGGTGACGCCAGCCCGAGCGTCGGATCTTCCTCCAGGATCGCGGCGTTGCGCGCAAAGCGGACGGGATCGCTGGTGAGGGGATTGTTGATGAAGGGGTCGAGCCCGGTGATGCGGTCGCTGCCCCCGGGCACATAGCGGCCGCCCATTCCCATCAGGCGCATCGTCCTCAGGAGTGTCCGCGCCGGCCAGGAGGTGGCGCGGCCGGGCAGGTCGATCATCGGCGCCGACAGCACCATGCGGTCGAACCAGCGCTTGCCGGCATGCGCGACCCGCAGCATCACCGTGCCGCCCATGGAGTGGGCGAGCGCGAAGAAGGGTGGCGGACAATCCGGCAGCACCACCTGCTGCACGAAGGTCTCGACGTCGATCTCGAAATCGGAGAAGTCGCGCACATAGCCCTTGCGCGGATCGCGCAGCCGCCGCGAGGAATGGCCCTGCCCGCGCCAGTCGATCATCGCCACCGCAAAGCCGCGATCGCGCAGGTCGCGCACGGTCTCGAAATATTTCTCGATCTGCTCGCTGCGCCCGGTGAAGACGCAGACCGTGCCCTTGCGGTTCGCCGGCGGCGCCCAACGCGCGTAGCGCAGCTCGGCGCCATCGGGGGTCTTGATGGTGCCGCTGACGACGTTTTCGGGAACGGGGTTGGACGGGATCGAGAGCAGCGTCATGGTTGGGAGGGCTGGGCGCGAAGTGCTGCAAATCAAGGGGCGGGAGCGCCGAAAAGGCGCCTATCCCGCCCTCTTGAACGCCGTCTCACCCCACCCATATCACCTTCGTGCAGGCCGCTACCAGTGTTTCGGAACCGGAACATCAGGCTGCACACAGACTAAAGCCCGGCCCGATGGCGGGCGGGTTGCCCAATAGTCGCTCAATGGAGGACTTGACCATGCGTACCTACGATCTCACCCCCTTCTATCGTTCCACCGTCGGCTTCGACCGTCTTTTCAACCTGCTCGACCAGGCCAGCTCTGACGGCAGCCCCGGCTATCCCCCCTACAACATCGAGCGCACCGGCGAGAACGCCTACCGCATCACCGTCGCGGTCTCGGGCTTTGCCAAGGATGAGCTCTCCATCGTCGCGAAGGAAAACACGCTGACGATCAAGGGCGAGAAAGTCGCCAACGAGAACTCGAAATCCGAAGTGCTCTACCGCGGCATCGCCGCGCGTGCCTTCGAGCGCGCCTTCCAGCTTGCCGACTTCGTACAGGTAAAGGACGCCTCGCTCGAGAACGGCCTGCTTCACGTCGACCTCGTCCGCGAGATTCCCGAAGCCAAGAAGCCGCGCCAGATCGCGATCAACACCAGCGCGCAAGCCGCGAAGGTGATCGAAGGCTCGGCCGCGCAAGCCGCCTAAGCAGCACACGACTTCCAGGTTGCGAAGACGCCCCGGTGCCCCCGGGGCGTTTTTGTTATGCTGTCGTCCCGGCCTAGTGCGCAATTGCGCACTAGGCCGGGACGACACCGTTTGTTTGGAGCCCTGCTGCACCGCATCACAGAGCGGTGAGGCCGCGTAACGCCGCCCCCTCATGCTCCGTCCTTTGGGCATCGACCCCAAAACAAGACGGAGAACGATCATGACCCTTTGGCGCAGCCTTTTCGTCGCCGCAAGCCTGCTGGCGGCCCCTCTCAGCTTTGCTCACGCGCAGACACCGCAGACGGTGAAGGCGAAGAACATCGTGCTGGTGCACGGCGCCTGGGCCGACGGATCGAGCTGGTCGGAGGTGATCCCGATCCTCCAGGCAGCCGGCCTGCACGTCACCGCCGTGCAGAATCCGCTGTCGTCGCTTGCCGACTCCGTCGAGGCGACCAAGCGCGCGCTGGCCGAACAGGACGGGCCGACCGTGCTGGTCGCGCATTCCTGGGGCGGCACCGTGATCAGCCAGGTCGGCACCGACCCGAAGGTCACCGGCCTCGTCTATGTCGCCGCACGCGCGCCCGACGCGAACGAGGATTTCGTCGCGCTGTCAAAACAGTTTCCGACGGGACCAGCGCGCGCCGGCATCGTCGAGCGCGACGGCTACACCAGGCTGTCGGAAGACTCCTTCCTGAAATATTTCGCCAACGGCGTGAAGCCGGAGCAGGCCAGGGAACTCTATGCCGTGCAGTGGCCGACGGCAGCCTCGATCTTCGCCGGCCGCACCACGGAAGCAGCGTGGCATGGCAAGCCGAGCTGGTACGCGGTGTCCAAGAACGACTACACCATCAACCCCGATCTCGAACGCTTCCTCGCCAAGCGCATGAACGCCACCACGGTCGAGCTCGATGCCGGCCACCTCTCGCTGGTGTCGCACCCGAAGGAGGTGGCGAACTTGATCCTGGATGCGGCGGGGTATCCGCGGAGCTGAGGAATCACCGAGACAACGCAAAAGCGCCCGAAATTTTCGGGCGCTTTCTATTTTGCTCAACTCTCTCCCCATCGTCGTCCCGGCCTAGTGCGCAATTGCGCACGGGGGGCCGGGACGACACTGAAGGTGTGATGAACGCCGTCGCGTCAAACAAACGGCGTAGCCTGTGTACTAATCCAGCCCCTGCGCGGCCGGCATTTCCTGCGTCGGCTGGATCGTCGGGGCGGGCTTGGCCTGGCCGACGGTTGGCGCGGTGGCTTGCGGCGTGGCCTCGGCGGGCTTTGCCTGCACGGCGGCGGTCTGCTGCGGAGCTTGCGCCTGTGCAGGTTGAGCCTGCGGTGCCTGGGCCTGCGGCGCCGTCTCGACCGGTTTTGCCGCCGCAACCGGCGCCTCGCCGCGCTGTGGAGTCGCCTTGGGCAGCGGCACGGTTCGCCTGGCGACATGCGGGATCGAGGCCGGCGGGCGTGGCGGGCCGCTGCGGATCATGGTCGGCGGCGGCAGCGCGCTTTGCGGGCCGTAGGGCGCGACCGCAGGCTGCTCATAGGGCGGCGCCATGCCGTAGGCATCGGCCGCGGGCATGAAGCGGATGATCCGGCCGTCGCGGGCGTCGATCACGAGCCGGCCGTCGTCGCCGCGGCGATCAATCACCGCGATGGTGTAGACACTGCCGCGCAGCCGCGGGATGCCGAGCGGCGAGAAGCCGTTGTCGCGCAACACCGCATAGACTTCGGTCGACGGCAGCAGCGCCGGGCCCCGCTCCTCGTAGCCATAGCCATAACCGTAGCGCGGCGGGGGCGGCGCGGCTTCCGGCGGCGCATAGGGCCCCTCGAAATCGGACACCGCGATCACAGCCCCTCCCACAATACCGTTCGCGGGAACTTGCGCTTGAGCCGTGCTTGCGGCCAGCGCCAGCGCGGCGGCGGCCACACATCCTGTGAAAAACTTCATGGTCGAGACGCTCCTGTCAGGCCCCAAACGGATCGCGCTCTTTCGCTTCTTGCGGCGCGGCGCACCTTCCGAAGGGGCGATCCGAAGCTTCATCGGGGATTTCGGCGTCCACAGGGCCGGATCAGGGCGCGTTTGCTTCAAAACCGGGGCTGCGCAACTTTCGGAAAGCGATTGATTGACATATCGGGAATCGGGACTTCCGCGCGCTTGTGTGCTAGACAAAAATTTGGCAAGGTGATGGTTAGGACAGGAAAGCTGTCTCAATTTTGCTTGCGGTTCCGGCATAGGGATTGCAACGAAAGTCGGTGCTCTCGAGCACCAAGAAGGCAACAGGCCAAGCCGTTCTCGGGGACGAAGAACGCCGAGGCCTGAATTTAAGAAAATGCGGCTCGCAGCGGACGAGCGGTGACCCAGAGGCGGGTGCCGCGGAACGCCCAAGGTGCGCCGAAGATGGCGGTGAGACAGCTTGCCGCATGGAGAGGATTGGAACAATGAACGGGTCGCAATTCGAGCGCGCAAACATCGTGGCAGAAGAGCTGTCGGCGACGGTCGCCTCGAAAACGACCGATCCGATTCAGGAGCACAATTCGCGCCCGCCGGCCGAAGGTCTGTACGATCCGAGCCTGGAGAAGGACTCTTGCGGCGTCGGCTTCATCGCCAACATCAAGGGCAAGAAGTCGCACGAGATCGTCGCGGACGCGCTGAGCATCCTCTGCAACCTCGAGCATCGCGGCGCCGTCGGCGCCGACCCGCGCGCCGGTGACGGCGCCGGCATTCTGGTGCAGATCCCGCACCCCTTCTTCAGCCGCAAGGCCAAGGAGCTCGGCTTCACGCTGCCCGCGCCGGGCGAATACGCCATCGGCGCGCTGTTCATGCCGCGCGACACGGCCTGGCGTAACGTCATCAAGAGCATCATCGCCGACCAGATCAAGGAAGAAGGCCTGACCCTGCTCGGCTGGCGCGACGTGCCGACCGACAATTCCTCGCTCGGCGTCACCGTGAAGCCGACCGAGCCCGCCTGCATGCAGGTGTTCATCGGCCGCAACGGTATCGCCAAGACCGAGGACGAGTTCGAGCGCCGGCTCTACATCCTGCGCAAGTCGATCTCGCAGGCGATCTACCAGCGCCGCGACCGCGGCCTCGCCGGCTATTATCCGTGCTCGATGTCCTGCCGCACCGTGATCTACAAGGGCATGTTCCTCGCCGACCAGCTCGGCAAGTACTATCCCGACCTGCACGAGAAGGATTTCGAGAGCGCGCTGGCGCTGGTGCATCAGCGCTTCTCGACCAACACCTTCCCGGCCTGGTCGCTGGCGCATCCCTACCGCATGATCGCGCATAACGGCGAGATCAACACGCTGCGTGGCAACACCAATTGGATGGCGGCGCGCCAGGCTTCGGTGAGCTCCGAGCTCTATGGCAAGGACATCAACCGGCTCTGGCCCATCTCTTACGAAGGCCAGTCGGACACGGCCTGCTTCGACAACGCGCTCGAATTCCTGGTGCAGGGCGGCTACTCGCTGCCGCACGCCGTCATGATGATGATTCCGGAGGCGTGGGCCGGCAATCCCTTGATGGATGAGAAGCGCCGCGCCTTCTACGAATATCATGCCGCGCTGATGGAGCCGTGGGACGGCCCCGCCGCGATCGCCTTCACCGACGGCCGCCAGATCGGCGCCACGCTCGACCGCAACGGATTGCGGCCGGCGCGCTATCTCGTCACCAAGGACGACCGCATCGTCATGGCGTCCGAGATGGGCGTGCTGACGATCCCCGAGGACCAGATCATCACCAAGTGGCGCCTGCAGCCCGGCAAGATGCTGCTGGTCGACCTCGATCAGGGCCGCCTGATCCCGGATGACGAGATCAAGGCCGAGCTCGCCAGGAGCCATCCCTACAAGGAGTGGCTGGAGCGGACCCAGATCGTGCTGGAAGAGCTGCCGAAGGCTTCGACCACCGGCGTGCGCTCCAACCTGTCGCTGCTCGATCGCCAGCAGGCGTTCGGCTACAGCCAGGAAGACATCAGCATCCTGATGACCCCGATGGCGGCCACCGGCGAGGAAGCCGCGGGCTCGATGGGCAACGACACGCCGATCTCGGCGCTGTCGGACAAGGCCAAGCCGCTGTTCACCTACTTCAAGCAGAACTTCGCGCAGGTCACCAACCCGCCGATCGACCCGATCCGCGAAGAGCTGGTGATGAGTCTCGTCTCCATCATCGGACCGAGACCGAACCTGTTCGACCTGCAGGGCATGGCCACGACCAAGCGCCTCGAAGTGCGCCAGCCGATCCTGACCGACGCGGATCTGGAAAAGATCCGCTCGATCTCGGAGGTGGCCGACTCGCACTTCAAGTCGCGCACGCTGGACACCACCTTCCACGCCGGTCTCGGCGCGGCCGGCATGGACCAGGTGCTCGACGAGCTCTGCGCGCGTGCTGAAAGCGCGGTGCGCGAGGGCGTCAACATCATCATCCTGTCCGACCGCATGGTCGGCACCGACCGGGTGCCGATCCCGGCACTGCTGGCCTGCGCCGCCGTGCATCATCATCTGATCCGCGTCGGACTGCGCACCTCGGTCGGTCTCGTCGTCGAATCCGGCGAGCCGCGCGAAGTGCATCACTTCGCGTGCCTTGCCGGCTACGGCGCCGAGGCGATCAATCCTTATCTCGCGTTCGAGACCATCATCGCGATGAAGGACCGCCTGCCCGGCTCGCTCGACGACTACGAGATCGTCAAGCGCTACATCAAGTCGATCGGCAAGGGCCTGCTCAAGGTGATGTCCAAGATGGGCATCTCGACCTACCAGTCCTATTGCGGCGCGCAGATCTTCGACGCCGTCGGTCTCAAGGCGGACTTCGTGTCGAAGTTCTTTGCCGGCACGCATACCCGCGTCGAGGGCGTTGGTCTTGCCGAGATCGCGGAAGAGGCCGTGCGCCGCCATGCCGACGCGTTCGGCGAGGCGCTGGTCTACAAGGGCGCGCTCGATGTCGGCGGCGAATATGCCTATCGCAGCCGCGGCGAGGACCATGCCTGGACCGCCGAGTCTGTGTCGCTGCTGCAGCACGCCGCGCGCGGCAATTCGCAGGAGCGCTACCGAGCCTTCGCCAAGATCCTCAACGAGCAGTCGGAGCGTCTTTTGACGCTGCGCGGCCTGTTCAGGATCAAGAACGCCGAGGAAGAGAAGCGCAAGCCGATCCCGCTCGACCAGGTCGAGCCGGCCAAGGAGATCGTCAAGCGCTTCGCCACGGGTGCAATGAGCTTCGGCTCGATCTCGCGCGAGGCGCACACCACGCTCGCGATCGCCATGAACCGGATCGGCGGCAAGTCGAATACCGGCGAAGGCGGCGAGGAAGCCGATCGCTTCAAGCCGATGCCGAACGGCGATTCCATGCGTTCGGCGATCAAGCAGGTCGCCTCCGGCCGCTTCGGCGTCACCACGGAGTATCTCGTCAACTCCGACATGATGCAGATCAAGATGGCGCAGGGTGCCAAGCCCGGCGAAGGCGGCCAGCTGCCCGGCCATAAGGTCGACGCGACCATCGCCAAGGTCCGTCACTCGACGCCCGGCGTCGGCCTGATCTCGCCGCCGCCGCACCACGACATCTACTCGATCGAGGATCTGGCGCAGCTCATCTACGACCTCAAGAACGTCAACCCGACGGGTGACGTCTCGGTCAAGCTCGTCTCCGAGATCGGCGTCGGCACGGTGGCCGCGGGCGTTGCCAAGGCGCGCGCGGACCATGTCACCATCGCAGGCTTCGAGGGCGGCACCGGCGCATCGCCCCTGACCTCGATCAAGCATGCCGGCTCGCCGTGGGAGATCGGCCTTGCCGAAACCCACCAGACGCTGGTGCGCGAGCGGCTGCGCAGCCGCATCGTGGTCCAGGTCGACGGCGGCTTCCGCACCGGACGTGACGTCGTGATCGGCGCGCTCTTGGGCGCCGACGAGTTCGGCTTCGCCACCGCGCCCTTGATTGCGGCCGGCTGCATCATGATGCGCAAGTGCCATCTCAACACCTGCCCGGTCGGCGTCGCCACCCAGGACCCCGTCCTGCGCAAGCGCTTCACCGGCCAGCCCGAGCACGTCATCAACTACTTCTTCTTCGTCGCGGAGGAAGTCCGCGAGATCATGGCTTCGCTCGGCTTCCGGACCTTCAACGAGATGGTCGGCCAGGTGCAGCTGCTCGACCAGACCCGTCTGGTCGCGCACTGGAAGGCCAAGGGGCTCGACTTCTCGAAGCTGTTCGTCAAGCAGAAGGAAGAGAAGGGCCAGAAGATCTACCACTCGGAGCGCCAGAACCATCATCTGGAAGCGGTGCTCGACCGCTCGCTGATCGAGAAGGCGACGCCAGCGCTCGACCGCGGCGCGCCAGTGAAGATCGAGGCTGCGATCAACAGCACCAACCGCTCCGCCGGTGCGATGCTGTCGGGCGCGGTCGCCAGGATCTACGGCCATGCCGGCCTGCCGCATGACACCATCCATGTCAGCCTCAAGGGCACCGCCGGCCAGGCCTTCGGCGCCTGGCTCGCTCACGGCGTCACCTTCGAGCTCGAGGGTGAAGGCAACGACTATGTCGGCAAGGGCCTCTCGGGCGGCAAGATCATCGTCAAGCCGCCGAGGAACGGCGGCATCGTGCCGGAGGAGAGCATCATCGTCGGCAACACCGTGATGTACGGTGCGATCGACGGCGAGTGCTACTTCCGCGGCATCGCCGGCGAACGTTTTGCCGTGCGTAACTCGGGCGCGGTCGCCGTGGTCGAGGGCGCGGGCGATCATTGCTGCGAATACATGACCGGCGGCATCGTGGTCGTGCTCGGCAAGACCGGGCGCAATTTCGCGGCCGGCATGTCGGGCGGCATCGCCTACGTGCTGGACGAGGATGGCTCCTTCGACAAGCTCTGCAACCTGTCGATGGTCGAGCTCGAGCCGGTGCTCTCGGAGGAGATGATCGCCGAAAGCACCTATCACCAGTCCGGTGACCTCGAGGCACATGGCCGGGTCGACGTGTTCAACAATCTGCTCGATTCCGACGTCGAGCGGCTGCACGTCCTGATCTCGCGCCACGCCAAGGCGACCGGCTCCAAGCGCGCCGTCGAGATCCTCGCCAACTGGAAGGAATGGCTGCCCAAATTCCGCAAGGTGATGCCGGTCGAGTACCGGCGCGCGCTGCGCGAGATGGCCGCCAGCAACGCGGACGCCGAGCCGAAGATCGCGATCGGGGCGTAACTCTCAACTCGCGTCATTCCGGGGCGCGCAAAGCGCGAACCCGGAATCTCGCAAAGATAATCTCCAGGTTCCGGGTCTGCGCGCGGCGCGCGCATCCCGGAACGACGGAAAAGAAAGCGGCAGGGACTTCGGGTTTAATGGGCAAGATCACGGGTTTTCTGGAAATCGAACGGCACGACCGCAAGTACACCCCGGTCGCCGAGCGCGTGAAGCATTACCACGAGTTCGTCGTTCCCTTGAGCGAGAAGGAAGTGCGCGACCAGGCCGCGCGCTGCATGAACTGCGGCATTCCCTATTGCCACGGCACCGGCTCGGTCGCGCCCGGCACGCCCGGCTGCCCGGTCAACAACCAGATCCCCGACTGGAACGACCTCGTCTATCAGGGCAACTGGGAAGAGGCCTCGCGCAACCTGCACTCGACCAACAATTTCCCGGAGTTCACCGGCCGCATCTGCCCGGCACCGTGCGAAGCGTCCTGCACGCTCAACATCGACGACAACCCGGTCACCATCAAGACCATCGAATGCGCGATCGTCGACCGCGCCTGGGATAATGGCTGGCTGAAGCCGGAAGTGGCCTCGGTGAAGACCGGCAAGAAGGTCGCCGTGATCGGCTCGGGTCCGGCCGGCATGGCCTGCGCGCAGCAGCTCGCGCGCGCCGGCCACGACGTGCACGTCTACGAGAAGTACGCCAAGGCCGGCGGCCTGCTGCGTTACGGCATCCCCGACTTCAAGATGGAGAAGGGAGTCATCGACCGCCGCGTCCAGCAGATGGAAGCCGAAGGCGTGACCTTCCACTACAACAGCCATGTCGGAGCTGACGGCAATGTCGATCCGCGCGAGATGCTCAACGAGTACGACGCCGTGGCGCTGACCGGCGGCGCCGAAGCCCCGCGCGACCTGCCGATCCCCGGCCGCGATCTCGCCGGCATCCACTATGCCATGGATTTCCTGCCGCAGCAGAACCGCCGGGTCTCCAGCGAGCCCTTGAACGGCGTCCAGGAGATCCTCGCCGGCGGCAAGCATGTCGTCGTCATCGGCGGCGGCGACACCGGCTCGGACTGCATCGGCACCTCGCTGCGCCAGGGCGCGCTCTCCGTGACCCAGCTCGAGATCATGCCCGCCCCGCCCGAGCGCGAGAACAAGGGCCTGAGCTGGCCGAACTGGCCACTGAAGATGCGCACCTCCTCCAGCCAGGCCGAAGGCGCCGTCCGTGAATACGCTGTGCTGACCCAGAAGTTCTCGGGCGAGAACGGCCAAGTCAAGAAGTTGCACTGCGTGCGCGTCGATGACAAGTTCAAGCCGATTGCCGGCACCGAGTTCGAGCTCGATGCCGAGCTCGTCCTGCTCGCCATGGGCTTCGTCCACCCCGTGCACGAGGGCCTCTTGAAGCTACTCTCGGTCGAGCTCGACCCGCGCGGCAACGTCAAGGCCAACACGCTGGACTACCAGACCTCGCGCCCGAACGTGTTCACGGCCGGCGACATGCGCCGTGGGCAATCGCTGGTGGTGTGGGCGATCCGCGAGGGCCGGCTGTGTGCCCGGTCGATCGACACGTTTCTGATGGGGAAGACGGATCTGCCGCGGTAAGCCGCGGTTCGCTCCCTTGCCCGATCGACGAAAGGTGTGATCGCCCGCGAAAGCGGGCGAAAGCGATGTCATCGACCCGCCAACAGTTGCGATCGTGGTCGCGACCTATTTGGGTGTGGTTCGCCGTTGCTGCCAAATCTTGAAACCTTCTGGCACTGGCTTAAATGGATCCGCATCCGAAGGCCATCTTCTGGCTCTACTCTGAAACGCACGAAGGGTCGCAACGTCTAGCTCTACCACCACCAAATGCTCATTTTCTCCGCCGCGCAAGCGACAAAGATCTCGGCGATGATGCTGCTTGGCCGGAGCGCGCACACGGCTATCGCCGTAAGCGCGATTGTTGACTAGAGCTATCGGCGCATGGACGTCCAAGCTTGCTGACTCCACTAGCGCCGAGAAAGTTTCTAAATCCTGATTCCAAGATAAAATGACGACGCAATCGACATACCCTTGGAAATGCGAACGGTGCTCGATGTTTTGAAGCTCCGAGCAAACCAGCACGCCAAAACAAAATCCACCGTGGATATAAATTGGCTTAGTCGGTTCGATCTCCGACCAACTGCGTCCAAATAACAACAGAAGATCCTCCTCCTCCTTCGGCGCAGGGAGGGATTTGGGTTGACGTATCTGCACTGACGCCGGAAAACCCAGACGATCATCGATGAGCACCAAAACAGCATCGCTGTGGATTGAATTGTTACCACCCAATCTATAATCCAAGCCCGCGATAAGATTGATGTTGGACGCGTGCAGCAACTCCGAAATAGTCCTGATCCATCTGTCCGGGATAGAGAGCTCCGGCAATAGCAAGTGGGTTGGTTTTGGCTTCGAAGAAATGGCTTGATTGACGATCGTTCTAATGCGTTCGTAGCGCGCGGGTGATGTATCCGAGGAGCCCGAAGCTGCGGCTCGCCAGCTAGCCGTTGTTGTCAATAAGCTGCTAATCCCAAGCCGCACTGGGGCATAGCTAGCCTCGCCGCTCAAATCAGCCAAACTCCATCCATTCCCACGGTCGCCATTGGAGGGACCGCCATTCCACGGCAGGACTGGAGGCGGCACCGCTCCGCCGTCAATTGCTGGCCAGACCCAAACACCTCGTACGGCACGCGTATATTCGGCCCAAAGCCGCGCCGGCTCTGGCGCGATCCCAAACACACAGGCCGGCTCGAAAAGAGATATCTCTTGTGCCGTGTAAGCCCGAGAGGGGCAGATAAATGGAATAAGCGATGACGATCCAGTTCCCTCTGCCGTCTCTGCTGCACATCGAAGATTTACTCGAGATACGCGATCGCCCCGTGTTTTGCTTGTCTCGAAGAGGAACGTTCGAAGCACCCCCTCGTGCTTGTACAATCCATAGAGCGCGACTTCATTGAGTATCGAGGGTCGACGCCTAGATGTGTCCCAACGCAAATGATCCTTGTAGGCCACCTTCGCCCAATCAGCCTCACGGATTGCTAAAGCTCTTTCATATATTTCTGCCTCGCTTAAGCTTGGCAGCGTTGTTTGACAAAGCTTCCAAGCCGGCGGAGCCAAGCGCACGGGAGCCCCAGTGTCGCGCGCCCACGGGATGGCGGCCATGACCGCTTCGCCCGCTGACGCGAGAACGGTTGCCTTCAATCTCTCCCAAATCTGGGTATTCAACTGAGAGATCGCGACTCCATTCACTGTGATTGAAGCATCTGCAGTCTGATCGCCAAGGATCTTCAATGCCATCAAACTGCCATCGAGTAGCCTTTGCGCCTCACTCCAATCCGACAAGGTCACAGCCAGAGAAAGTAAGCGCGGAAGATAATCAATCTGATCCAGTATTTTGTCAGCTCGCAGAATGTGCGAATGAGCAAATTCATAGAACCGCAACCGCTCTTCCCGCCAGTCTTCACCAGGGATATCTCTGGCCAAGATCTCAACTGCCCTTAGCTGGATCGACCAACCAAGCCGGCGAACAGCTAATCCGTCTGCCTTTCTAATGGTGTCAGTTTCGTCTGCAGAGGATGCCGTGGCCGTCAATATCTGGGCCGACGCCATTCTTTCAAGGGCGCTCGGGGAAGGCATGAGGCGACGCTCGCTTGATACGCTACGCATCTCGGATTCTATGTGGTCCAAGAGATCGATACCGCCCTGGCCTCGAAGAAAAAATGTCTTCTGCTTCGCCCGTTGCAGAACCAGATCGCTTCGCTGTTGATAGTCGCCCAAAGTCAGACGGAGATCTGCGCCGCCCACCACATAGGGAAAGCGCTTTACTCGCGTACCTATGAACGAAAGAACGTCCCGAGCACTCGACAAATGTCCGGGGTCGCGGATGACCAAGAGAATGTCATCCATATACCTACCAAAATAGACAGGAGTAAGCTCCCGCTCGATCTCGCGATCCAGCTCCACAAGAAGGACATTTGCGATTATTCGAGCTGCGGACAAGCCAATGGGGAGCCCTCCCTCGGCGAGCGCGCCGCCCATCGCATGAATCTCTTGAGAAACACGTTGTGACCAGCTCTGAAGAGCAGAGATCAGAGCAGTTGTAAATTGAGTCTCCCATGCAGATAGAGTCACTCCAGCCGCAGACAGGAACCGAGGGTCTCCAAGGAAAGTTGGATCTATCCGATGATAATAATTAGCAATGTCCAGAGAAAGCGCGATCACCTCGCGATCCGCTTCAAGTTCCGACCTAATTGCAGTTAGCCCCTTCGCTCGCCACCGCTTATAGGGCTCAAAATATGGTTCGAAGGATCCGACAGCTTCAATATGATACTCGCCTACAGGCCTTCCTGTCGTGGGTCGGTAACGCCTAAGGCGCGAGCCGTAGCAATCTCTCGACAAGGCGGCGTCGTACTTGTGACCAACCAAATTAATCCAGAGCGCCGATAACACGTGCATCGTGACAGGAAAGTCACCGACGATCCTAAACTGAGGCTCAAGATCGTGCGTCGCGCAAAGACTTTTGAATGCTCTAACGGGATCCGAAAAGAAGTCGTGACCTTCTGACTGCTTATCGTTCCTCCGCTTAGGAATGATCGCTAACCTCTTTGCGATCAGACAATTTTCGCCGAGGCTCTCATAAAAGAGACGATCTATCTCTCCTCGACGCAAGCTATCGCAAATCACCGCTAGATTGTTCGCAAGATCTCGCTCAAAATCGACGAAGTTCCCAGCACAATTGACCGTTCTTTCGAAAAAGCAATCTGCCTTGGCTTTGCGATAGGCATAAAATACGTGCTTTAGGGTTAGCTGAGACCAATCTTGAATCTGCTCATCAAGGGACATTCGGATTAATCCGGCAAGAATGCTCTGTTTGAGAAGCGCTCGAAGGCTGTAATTCTCTTAGTTGGAAAGCGAACAAACGATCCACTGATCGGCTTCACGGTAGCCGCCAGAAATTCCAGTTCGCGCGCAAGTTCTTCCTCTCTTACATCAATCCACCAAGCTCTCAGCCCGCCATTAGAACCGTCCGACCATTTGTAACCTCGCGCTTTAAGAAAGTCTTTTTGCTCATAGAGTGCTCCTTCTGCCCACACGCGCACGACGGGAATGCGCGCGACATTCAAGAGCCGCTCGAATGCTCCTTTGCGAGAATTGGGCAACACCTTAGCCATCAATTCTAACAACGCTTGGCAATCTTCAATCGCCCGGTGGGATTCATAGAACAATCTATAATCTTCAAGTAACGACTTTAGAGAAACTCCATGAAAGCCTTCTTCAAACCAATCGACTTCGGTCATCGAACACGCCCATGCCTTTCCCGCGAAGGCTGGGTATTCACGCTCACAGAAAGGGCGGTCAAATGCTGCATTGTGGGCGACGACCAGCGAAGCGTCTTCGATAAAGTTCGTCACTACTGCAGGATCGATACGCTTTCCGCGAAGCGACTCGGAATGAATACCAGTCAGCTTCTGGACGTACGTCGATAAGAGAATTGACGGCTCACGAAGACTTTCGAAGCGATCGATCACTCTTAGTATTACTCCATCGAGCGAGTACTCAAATTTAAGCATACCCAACTCAATGATCTCGTCTTGAGCGATGTCCAATCCAGTAGTTTCGACGTCAAGGACAACGCCAACCTTTGATGGCAGAACGCCTGAATCACTGTTAAACGCTGCACGCGGAATAAGGCGGCGCAGTACTTTGAACTGTCCACTATTCTCGAGTTGCACTGCCAGTGCTTCAAGGCCATCCGAGCTATTTTGAGTGTGATCCATGTGCAAGACCGACGATCGCAGGTACCAAGCATATGCGTCTTAACACAAGCGGGACCGTCCACCTAGGGTAGCAGATATCCGACTTTCGATTGTGCGCGGAGCGGCGTCCGGATCGGGTTTAATTCTGCAGCCTCACCCCGACCATCACCACCGTCCCCTGCGAGCTCGAGCCCGCCTGGTTCGAATCCAGGATGTCGTGCCGCAGCGTGCCCTTGATCCAGATGTTGCGGTTGAGCTTGTAGATCAAATTGCCTTCGAGCGAGTAGGTTTTGTCGTTGCGACCCTGGTTCTGGTAGTCGTAGGTGCCGTAGGTGAACTTGCCGACCGCGGTGAGCCAGCGGCGGAAGTCGTGGTCGACTTCGGCGGCATAGGTGTGCACGAGCACGCCGGATGAGCCGGGGACGGTGGTCTCGTTGATCTGCGTGTCGGTGAAGAATTTTACGGTCGTGAGTCCGCTTGCATTCCAGATCAGCGAGCCTGCGGTGAGGAAGCCCGCGAGTTGGCTGAGGCGCGGGTCGACATAATTGCGCGCGGAATAGCCGACCGAGATCTCTCCGGTAAGGATGCGCGAGAATTCGAAGGACGAGCCGACCTTGGCGTAGCCGCCGTTCGAATCGCGGAAATAGCCGTTGCGGTCGGCGGCCTGGTCGTGGACGCGGGAGTCGCCCTGGATCTCGACGAACGGCTTCAGCCCCGGCTTCAGATCATAGGAGAAGCGGCCGACGCCGCCATACTGGTTGAAGTCGCGGTCGTCGTTGCTGGAGGTCGAGCCATCGGTGAGCTTCGAATCGGTGTAGGCGGTGCGATCGACGGTGGCGCCGGCGGCGACCTGGAAGCGGTTGAAGGTCTGGTCGAAGCCGATCGTCGTGCCATAGGTGGCGTAGACGGGATATTTCTGCAGGCCGGCCTGCACGTTCGGGCTGCCGGGATTGTCGGTGGCGAGCCGCAGGCGCAGCTGCGAGGTGAGCTTGAAATCGCGGTCGACGTCGACGCGGCCGTCGACATGGCCGGTGAAATCAGGGCGGTTGATCTCGACCGGCGACGGCGAGGCAAAGCCGTCGATCGTCGCCGGCATGTTGTTGGTGTAGCCCGAGAACGAGCCGCGCAAATCCGCGACCAGCGCGTGGCGCTCCCAGTCGGACACGACAAGGAGATCGGGCGCGACGACATAGACCGGCGAGCCGACCGGCTTGTTCAGCCGCGCCGGGTTGGTGTCATAGCCGGTCGAGAGCTCGAGCCCGCCCTTGATCAGGAAGCTGCCGGCGTAATCGCCGACCGCGCGGAACGCGTCGTCATCGGCCTTGAGGCGGCGGCGCAGCGGCTGGCCCGGCACATTGCCGGCCATCGCGGGCGGTACCGGCGTCTTGTGCGCATTCTCGGACGGCGGCGGTGCGATGCGCGGCGGCCCCAGAGTCCTGACCGGCGTTGCCGGGGGTGGCGGCGAGCCCGGGCCGAGCGGGCGCTTCGGCTTCGCTTGGCCGGGATAGAGTTTTGGCTGCTGGCGCTTGCGGTTCAGCGAGTCGTAGCCGGAGCCGCTGGCGCCATTGGCGGCCGGCAGGCCGTAGGTCGGCACCTGCCCCACGCGCGAAGTCGCGGGCGCCTGCTGGCTCCTGCGCGGATCGGCATTGGGATCGGGGAGCGCCGGCAGCGCGTCCGACGGCGCCTGCGGCACGGCCGCCGTGCGGCGCGTCGGCAGCGTGTCGGGCGAGGCAAAGCCGCCGCGGTTGGGATTGAACAGGTCGGGCGTGAGGCTCTGCGCCGCCGCCGGGGCGCTGCCGAGGGCCGTCAGCGCGAGGCACGGCAAAGCGGCGCGCAGGAAATGCGCGCGTTTGCTCCGGCCCATGCCTGGAGACGACCCCACGATGGAATAACTCCAACGAAATCAAACACTTTCAAGACGGCCTCCGGCCGGCTGGCGGGAACCCATCGTTAATGGAGTTAAAACAATTATGGTTAATGACCGGTTGAGGGCATTAGGGCTCTCGTCGCCTCGACAGCGGCATCGTGCTAAGCAGGCGCCAACGGGCGAACGCCCCTCCTCCCTGGACCTGGACATGCCGAGTTCGAAACCGCTGATGACCCAATCATCCGGCTCCATCCCTGACAGCGTCGAATCCGCACTCCGCACGCTGGAGACGGAGAGCGGCGGCATCAACGCCCTCGCCGTCGCGCTGCGCGGCCCGCTGGGCGCGACCTTCGCGAGGGCGGTCGAGCTGATCCGCAATGCCAAGGGGCGCGTCATCGTCACCGGGCTCGGCAAGTCCGGGCACATGGCGCGCAAGATCGCGGCGACGCTGGCCTCGACCGGCACACCCGCCTTCTTCGTTCACACCGCGGAAGCCGCCCATGGCGACCTCGGCATGATCACCACTGATGACGTCATCATGGCGCTGTCCTGGTCCGGCGAGCAGCCGGAAATGAAGACGCTGGTGAACTATTCGGCACGGTTCGCGATCCCCATGATCGCGGTGACGTCGAACGCTGCGTCCTCGCTGGGACAGGCCGCCGACATCGTGATCGAGCTGCCCAAGGCCCGCGAGGCCTGCCCGCACAATCTGGCGCCGACCACCTCGACCATGATGCAGGTCGCGATCGGCGATGCCATCGCGATCGCGCTGCTCGAAGGCCGCGGCTTCACCGCGCTGGAGTTCGCGCATTTCCACCCCGGCGGCAAGCTGGGCGCGATGCTGAAATTCGTGCGCGACTATATGCGCACCGGTGCCGAGATCCCGCTCAAGCCTGAAGGCACCAAGATGTCGGACGCCGTCGTCGAGATGTCCGCGAAGGGCTTGGGGTGCGTCTGTATCGTCAACGAGGCGGGCGAGGCCGTCGGCATCATCACCGACGGCGACCTCCGCCGCCACATGCGGCCCGACCTTTTGACGGCGACGGTCGACGAGATCATGACGAAGCAGCCGAAGTCCGTGCCGCCCTCGATGCTGGCGAGCGAGATGATCGAGGTGCTCAACGCCAGCAAGATCACCACGCTGCTGGTAACCGAGGCGGACAAGGTGGTGGGTATCGTGCACCTGCACGATCTGCTGCGCGCGGGCGTGGCGTAGGGCACGCTGTCTCCACCCGTCATTCCGGGGCGCGCCAGTTGGCGCGAGCCCGGAATCCATTTCACTCCGAGATCGCTGCCCGATGGATTCCGGGCTCGCGCTTCGCGCGCCCCGGAATGACAGCGTGGGTGCGGCGCACCTCCCAATGAAGAAAGCTACGCCGGAAACCGCGCCGCCGTCTCCTCGAGCGGCAGTCGCAGCCCGTTCGCCAGATACGACACCGTGCGATAGAAGCCGCACAAGAGCATGATCTCCAAGACCTGCGCCTCGTCGTAATGCGCTGCGAGCGCGGCGAATTCCTCGTCGCTCAGCGTCGCGCGGGTGTGCAGCGCGTCGGCGGCCGCGATCAGCGCCTGCTCGCCCGGTGACCAGCAGGCCGACGTCGCATTGCCCAGTACCGTGGCACGAACCTCCTCCTCGGTGAGCTTCGCCGGCCCGGCAAAAATCGCGACATGCACGCCCCATTCATATTCGCATCTGTTGAGCGCGCAGGTGCGGTCGATGACGATCTCGCGGTCGCGCAGCGACAACGGCCCGGGATCGAGCAGGCCGCCGGCGCGGAACTTGTCCCAGGCGCGGGCGTGGCCCGCCATCACCCGGAACAGCACCAACGGCGGCGCGCCGCGCATGATGCGGTCGAACTGCGCCTGTATCTCCGGGGGATAAGGCGGGGTGAGCGGGGCAATGCGCGGCATGGCTTCGGACGTGGCGGAAGACATAGGCGGCCTCCGTTGCTACAATTATCGTAGCAATACGCTACACTATTTGTAGCATGACGCAAGGGACCACCGATGGCGAAACAGGCCGCTTCCAAGACGCGCGGCGTCCGCGGCTCACGCACGGGCCGGCCGATCATGGCGCTACTCGACCTGCTCGGCCGGCGCTGGAGCCTGCGGATATTGTGGGAGTTGCGCGACGAGCCCCTCACCTCGCGCGTCCTGCGCACCGCCTGCGACGAGGCCTCGCCCACGGTGCTGCAGGCGCGGCTGACGGAGCTGCGCGAAGCAGGATTCGTGGAGCTGGGCGACGGCGGCGGCTACGGATTGACCGCGCTGGGGCGGGAATTGTGCGAGACCTTCATGCCGCTGTACCGGTTTGCGGAGAGGTGGAAGAGGTAGGACGGTGTTCTCCCTCTCCCCGTTCTTACGGGGAGAGGGTTGGGGTGAGGGGCCTCTCTCCACGCTAGAGGTCGTCGAGGGACCTGTACCCCCTCACCCGGATCGCAAGAGCGATCCGACCTCTCCCCGCAAGCGGGGAGAGGTAAGAAGAAGGCTACGCCGCCGCGACCGTCAGGTTGGCGCCGTCGACCTGCACCACCTTGACCCGCGTGCCCGCTGGCGTATCCGGGCCGGCCACGCGCCACACCGTGTCGCCGATGCGCACGGTGCCGCTGCCGTCGATGATCGGCTTCTCCAACGTGAACTCGCGCCCGAGCAGCGCCTCGGTGCGCTTGTTGAGGAACGGGCTTGCGCTTTCGTCAGGCTTCGGCCGCGCAAGGCGGCGCCAGACCGGCACCGCGGCTACCGCGAACACCGCGAACATCACGAGCTGGATCTGCCAGGACAGATGAACGCCGAACGAGACCAGGCCCACCAGCAAAGCAGCGAGCCCGAGCCAGAACAAAAAGACGCCCGGCGCGATCGTCTCCAGCGCCATCAGGATGAAGCCGAAGATCAGCCAGTTCCAGGTGCCGAGCGATACGAACATGTCGGTCATGACACGACCTCTTTGAAGTGGCGCTGGCCCTTATCGGAAAACCGGTGCCCACTTTCCACTAGCATGGTCTTCCGGGTTCGGGGCCTGCGTATGATCCGTTACTGCTGCGGTACCGCCGGCGGTGTCGGGCCGGACGACGGCACCGAGCCGCCGCGGCGGGCCGCAGCCGCCGCAGAGGCCGCGCTTTCGCCGAACGTCGCCTTGGCAATCTCGCCGATGCCGGCGAGCGAGCCGAGCATGCTGGTCGCTTCCATCGGCAGCATGATGATCTTCTGGTTCGGCGCATCCGCGAACTGGCCGAACGCCTTGATGTACTTGTCGGCGATGAAGTAGTTCAGCGCGGCGACGTCGCCCTTGGCAATAGCCTCAGAGACCGCCTGCGTCGCCTTGGCTTCGGCCTCGGCCAGACGCTCGCGCGCCTCGGCATCGCGGAAGGCGGCTTCGCGGCGGCCTTCGGCCTGGAGGATCTGGCCCTGCTTGGCGCCCTCGGCGCGCAGGATCTCGGACTGGCGCTGGCCCTCGGCGGCGAGGATGTCGGCGCGCTTGACGCGCTCGGCCTTCATCTGCCGGCCCATGGCTTCGACGAGGTCGGCCGGCGGCACGATGTCCTTGATCTCGATGCGGTTGACCTTGACGCCCCAGGGCGACACCGCGGCATCGACGACGCGGAGCAGGCGCTCGTTGATCTCGTCGCGGTGCGACAGCACCTGGTCGAGATCCATCGAGCCCATCACCGAACGGATGTTGGTCATGGTCAGGACCGTGATGGCCTGCGTCAGGTTGGCGACCTCGTAGCTCGCCTTCGCGGCATCGAAGACCTGGAAGAAGGCGACGCCGTCGACCGTCACCGTGGCGTTGTCTTTGGTGATCACCTCCTGCTCGGGGATGTCGATCACCTGCTCCATCATGTTGATCTTGCGTCCGACGCGATCGAAATAGGGCACGATCAGGTTGAGCCCGGGGCTCAGCGTCTGGGTGTATTTGCCGAACCGCTCGATGGTCCAGTCATAGCCCTGCGGCACCGTCTTCACGCCGGCCAGCAGCGTGACGATGACGAGCAAAACCAGAACAATCGCGAAAATGTCGAAACCGCTCATAACTCCTCCAAGGCGGAAAGAAGCCCTTTCCCGCGCTGTCATTGGTCGGGATCACGACCTTACCGGTTCAGCGGTCGCGCGTAACGTCGGCATCGGCACGATTCTGCACAAGACGTACGGAGAGGGAACGGTCGCGATTATGTATTTGCGAGCCGGCCTTGAAAGCGTGCGAGCGCAGACCTATCAGCGAAAGTTAACGAATCCGGCCGGCACGGACGGCTTCATTCGATGACATCGTTCGCGATTGCGAGCAGGCTTGGGGAAAGCGTGACGCCAAGCGACTTGGCCGCCTTCAGGTTGACCGCAAGCTCGAACTTGGTGGGGTTCTGGACCGGGAGGTCGGCCGCCTGCGCGCCCTTGAGGATGCGGTCGATGTAGCCCGCGGCGCGACGGAGCTGCTCGGCGCTGTCAGTGCTGTAGGACATCAGCCCGCCCTCCTCGACGAAGGTGCGGCTCCAGAACACCGCCGGCACGCGCGCCTGCGCGATTGCCGCCAGCAGCTGCGCGCGGTTGGCCATGGTGAAGAAGTCCGGCAGGATCAGCAGGCCGCCGTCCTGTCGCGAAGCCAGCGCCGCGATCGAAGCGGTATCATGGACCGGCGCGGGTTCGACCGTGACGTGAAGCGTCCGTGCGGCGTCCTCGATCGTGCGCAGCATCAACGGCGCGAACGGCGCGGTGGCGGGATTGTAGACGACGAAGACGCGGGACACTTTCGGCGTGACCTGGGTCAGCATCTCCAGCCATTTGCCGGCCAGCGGGCCGTCGTAATCGGTGAAGCCGGTGATGTTGCCGCCGGGATGCGCAAGATTCTGGACAAAGCCCTGGCTGACGGGATCGGTGACGACAGCGAACACGATCGGGATCGTCGTGGTGCGCCGGCGCAGCTCTTCCACCGAGGGCGTGCCGACCGCGAGCAGGACGTCCGGCTTCAGCGCGATCAGCTCGTCGGCGAGCCCGGCGATGCGCGCGCGGTCACCGGCGCCGCTGCGCCAATCGATTCGCAAATTGTCGTGCTCCTTCCAGCCATGGGCCGCGAGCGCCTCGACCAGGATAGCGCTGCGCGTCTGCCCGATGACATCGTCGGCGGCTGTCACCGAGAGCACGCCGAGCCGGCGCGCGGGCTGCTGCGCGAGCACCGATGACGGCAGCGCCGCGATCATCCCAAGCGCCAGGAGCTCGCGGCGGTTCATGGGCACTCTCAGATCCAGCCCTGAAGCTCGCGCAGCACCAGGGAGCGGATCACGTCCATGCCTGGTTCACTGTCGTTGAGGCACGGGATCGCGGAAAACTGCTCGCCGCCATTGTGCTTGAAGATCTCGGCGTTCTCCTGCGCGATCTCCTCCAGCGTCTCAAGGCAATCGGCGGAAAAGCCCGGCGTCACCACCGCGATGCGGCGCACGCCTTCCCTGGCGAGCCGCTCCATGGTCTTGTCGGTATAGGGCTGCAGCCACTCGTCATTGCCGAAGCGCGACTGGAAAGTCAGCAGCAGTTTTGTCTCGTCCATGCCGAGCCGGCGGCGCAGCGCCTCGGTGGTGGCGATGCAATGCTGCTGATAGGGATCGCCCTTGTCGACATAGGATTTCGGCATGCCGTGGAAGGACGCGACGATCAGCTCGGGCTTGAACGGGAGCGTTGCCAGATGCGTCTCGATCGATACGGCGAGCGCCGCGATATAGGCCTCGTCCTCATAGTAAGGCGGCGTCACCCGCAGCGTCGGCTGGTTGCGCAGCTGCGCGAGCACGCGAAAGACCTCGTCGCAGACGGTGGCCGAGGTCGAGGCGGAATATTGCGGATAGAGCGGCACGGCGAGAATGCGCTCGCAGCCTTTCGCGATCAGCGCATCGATGCCCGCCTTGATCGAGGGATTGCCGTAGCGCATCGCCCAGTCGACGACGACGTGGTCGTGGTCCGACAGAGCGGTCGCGAGCTTGTCGGCTTGCGACCGCGTGATGGTCTTCAGCGGCGACTCATTCTGCTCGGTGTTCCAGATCTTGCGGTAGTCGAGCGCCTTGGTGCGGGGGCGGCTGCGCAGGATGATCCCGTTCAGCACCAGCTTCCAGATCAGGCCCTGGTCCTCGATGACGCGGACATCCGAAAGGAACTCCTTCAGGTAGACCCGGACGCCGGGCGCATCCGCCGTATCGGGCGTGCCGAGATTGATCAGGAGCACGCCGACGCACGGCCCGGCGGATCGGGTGGCCGGTTTCGCAGTCTCGAGGGGGACGACGCTGTTCATGGCTGGTTGGGTCGCGCGTTGGTCCGAACTTGTCAAGATGAGGCCGGTTTCGCTAGGGTCGCACCCAAGCCGGGGGAGGAAAGATGACGCTCGCGGAATGGTGCGTATTCGGGGCGCTGCTGCTTTATCTGTCCACGATCGCCTCGATCAAATGGATCAGGTTTCGCAGCTTCGACAATTCCCGGCCGCGCGATCCCGCCTTCTATGAGGACGCCATCGCGCAGCGCGCGCTCGGCGCCCACCAGAACGGCATCGAGACCTTTCCGTTCTTCGCCTTCGCGGTGCTGCTCGCCGAATTCAGGGACTCGCCGCAGCGGCTGATCGACGAGCTCGCGGCGCTGTTCCTGATCGTGCGGATCGCCTATGTGCTGACCTATCTCGGCAACCGCCCGACGCTGCGCTCGATCCTCTGGAGCATCGGCTTTGCGATCAATCTCGGGATCTTCTTCATGCCGATGCTGAAGCGGTTCTTGCCGGTGTGAGGCGGCACAGCTCCTTTCAACCCGTCATCCTGAGGCGCGAGGCATGGGACGCAGCGCGTCCCATGGGGAGCCTCGAAGGATGAACGGCCGAGATACAGCGTGGCCGTCGCCCTTCGAGGGCCGCTGAAGAAGCGGCCACCTCAGGGTGACGGTACTAGCTAATGGTAGCTCCACTCAAAAACACGTCGTCCGTTCGGCGGCGATGTAGCCGAACAGCAGGCCCGCGCCGAACAGCAGTACGAGGGCGGCGGCGCCAAATTCGATACCGCGCATGAACAGCGCGCCGCCGCCGTCGCGGCCGGCGCTGAGGCGCGCGGCGACGTCCTTGGCGGAGACGGCGACGACCGCGATGGCGGCGACCGTGATCGCGGTACCAAGCCCCATCAGGAATGTCGCGGCGATACCGGCCCAGAACAGGCCCTGGGCCAGCGCGAACACCAGCACCAGGATCGCACCCGAACAGGGCCGGATGCCGACGGTGAGGATCGCCGCAAAGCCACGCCGCCAGCCGCCGGGTCCCGCGAGCTCGCTCGGGGTGGGCCCGTGGGAATGGCCGCAATGCTCGTCGTGGACGTGATCGTGGGCGTGGTGGTCATGGTCGTGGGCATGAGCATGATCGTGGTGATGATGATCGTGCTCATGACCATGCGCATCGTGATGATGGTGATGGCCGTGATCGTGGTCATGCGGCACGCCCGCCATCGCCGGCACCGGCTGGGCCTCCTGCAGCGCGCGGAGGAAGGTGCGGCCCTTGACCCAGACGAGGCGCAGGCCGAACAGCGCGATCAGGGCGTAGCTCGCGATCTCGATCACCCCTTCCGCCTTGCACATGGTCTTGGCGGTCGCGTTCAGGATCCAGGCCGAGATGCCGACGATGAGGATCGCCACCAGCGACTGCATCAGCGCCGAGGCGAACGACAGCGCGATGCCGCGCCGGGCGGTTTCGCGGTTGGCGACGAGATAGGAGGCGATCACCGCCTTGCCATGGCCGGGGCCGGCGGCATGGAAGATGCCATAGGCGAACGAGATGAACAGCAGCGTCCACACCGCCGAGCCGTCGGACTTCGCGGCGCGGATGGTCGCCGACATCTGGCGATAGAATTCCGACTGCTTTGCCAGCAGCCAGCCAATGAGACCGCTGGCCTCGGGTTCGGCCGCCTGCGCGGGCCGCGGCGCGCCGAACGGATTTTGCGCGAGGAGATCGTGAAGCGCGGCATCGGCCGCGGTCACGACCAGCAGAACGGCCACGCAGGCGATCAGCCCGCGGGCGAGCGGGGAGAGATGCGGCTTCAAGGGCAATCCACCGTGATCTTGTTGGCGAACATCATGCCGAAATTGCTGTTCTCGCCGTTCAGGAAGGTCTGCTCATTGAGCTTCTGGGCGGTGGCCGAGCCGTCGCTGGGACGGTCCAGCTTCATCTGGCAGCCCGCAGGCGCGCCGACCAGCTTGACCGGATTGTCCTTGGCCATCTGGAAATCGATGAAGAACGAGCGGTCGAACACTTCGAGCACCAATTGCCTCGGCTTGACCGGGTTCTTCAGGGGCAGCGTGAAGTGCAGGGTCAGCACCGTGTCCTTGTAGTCGAGGAAATAGTCGACCGGCTCCTGGAAGCGCTCCTTCTTGCCGTCGGCCTTGGCGAAGGTGAAGTAGGCGTATTCCTTCAGCGACTCGACATTGGTCTGCGCCAGCGGCCCGAGCTCCTCGCGTGTATAGGCGCCCTTGGTCTTGCTCTCGAGCCCCTGCACTGCATAGGCCGAGAACATGTCGTCGAAGGTCCAGGCGTGGCGGACGCCGGTGATGCTACCGTCCGCGGCATAGAGCAGCTCGCTGGTCGCGGTGATCCAGACATGCGGATGCGCGTGCGCTGCGCCTGCCGCGAGTGACAGTCCTGCGGCGAGCAGCCATCCGAACAGGCGGCGCATGCTCATTAGGCCGCCTTGGCGTCGTCGAGCAGGCCGCGGCGGCGGAGCAGCGCGTCGGGCTCCGGCGGGCGGCCGCGGAAGGCCTCGTAGGCGGCTTCCGGATCGACCGATCCGCCGCTCGAGTAGATGTCGTCATGCAGACGTTTGGCGACGGCGGGATCGAAGATATCGCCGGCCTCCTCGAACGCGCCGAAGGCGTCGGCGTCCATCACCTCGGACCACATGTAGCTGTAATAGCCGGCGGCATAGTGGTCGCCGGTGAAGATGTGGCCGAACTGCGTGGGCCGGTGACGCAGCGCGATCTCCTCGGGCATGCCGATCTTCTCCAGCTCGCGTCTCTCGAAGGCGCGGACATCCTGCGCGGCGGCGGCCGGCTGGGTGTGGAACTCGAGATCGACCAGCGCCGAGGAGACGAACTCGACCGTGGCAAAGCCCTGGTTGAATTTTCGCGCGGCAAGGAAGCGCTGGAGCAGGTCGTCGGGCAGCGGCTCGCCGGTCTGGTAGTGGCGGGCGAACTGCTGCAGCACTTCGGGCCGCTCCTGCCAGTGCTCGTAGAGCTGGGACGGCAGCTCTACGAAGTCGGTGAACACGGAGGTGCCCGAAAGCGACGGATAGGTCACGTTGGAGAGCATGCCGTGCAGGCCGTGGCCGAACTCGTGGAACAGGGTGCGGGCGTCGTCGGGCGACAGCAGCGCGGGCTCGCCGCCGGCACCCTTGGCGAAATTACAGATGTTGAGAACGAGCGGCGCGACGTCGCCGTCGAGCTTCTGCTGGTCGCGCAGCGAGGTCATCCAGGCGCCCGAGCGCTTCGACGGCCGGGCGAAGTAATCGCCATAGAAAAGGGCCTTGTGCTTGCCGTCCGGCCCCTTCACCTCCCAGACCCGGACGTCGGGGTGCCAGACCGGGACGTCCTTGCGCTCCTCGAAGGTGATGCCGAACAGGCGCGTGGCGCAATCGAAGGCGGCGGCGATCATATGGTCGAGCGCGAGATACGGCTTGATCGCGGCGTCGTCGAAATTAGCCCGCTGCAGGCGCAGCTTTTCGGCGTAGTAGCGCCAGTCCCAGGGGGCGAGCTTGAAATTGCTGCCCTCGGTCGTGATCAGCGCCTGCATCTCGTCGCGGTCGGCGAGCGCCCGGGCGCGGGCCGGCTTCCAGACCCGCTCCAACAGGCTCCGCACCGCCTCCGGCGTCTTGGCCATGGAGTCCTCGAGCCGGTAGGCGGCGTAGGTCGGATAGCCCAGGAGGTTGGCGCTCTCCTCGCGCAGCTTCAGGATCTCGACGATGGTCGTGTTGTTGTCGTTGGCATTGCCGTTGTCGCCGCGGGCGATGAAGGCCTTGTAGACCTTCTCGCGCAGGTCGCGCCGTGCCGAGCTCTTCAGGAACGTCTCGACCGAGGAGCGCGACAGCGTGACGATGGCCTTGCCTTCCATGCCGCGCTCTTCCGCCGCAGCCTTGGCGGCGGCGACAAAGCTCTCCGGCAGGCCCTGGCGGTCGGCCTCCCCGAGCTCCATGAACCAGTCCTGCTCGTCGCCGAGCAGATGATGGCTGAAGCCGGTGCCGAGCTGGGCCAGCCTCTCGTTGATCTCGGCCATCCGCACCTTGGCCTCCTCGGAGAGGCCGGCGCCGGCGCGGTGGAAGCGGGTGTAGGTGCGCTCCAGCAGGCGGAGCTGCTCGGGCGACAGACCGAGCGAGGTGCGGTTCTCGTGCAGCTGGGCGATGCGACCAAACAGCACGGCGTTCATCATGATCGGATTCCAGTGCCGCGCCATCCGCAAGGAGACCTCCTTGTCGATCTCCAGGATGGCCGGGTTGGAATGCGCCGAGACGAGGTCGTAGAACACCGCCGCGACCTTGCTCAGCAGCTTGCCGGAGCGCTCCAGCGCGGTGATGGTGTTGGCGAAGTCGGGCGCCGCGGGATCGTTGGTCATCGCCGCGATCTCGGCGGAATGATCGGCGAAGGCCTGCTCGAAGGCCGGCAGAAAGTGCTCCGGATTGATCTCGTCGAAGGGCGGGGTCGCAAACGGCGTCACCCAGGCCTTCAGCAGCGGATTGGTCCCGGAGTCCGTAGTCTGGCGGGGTTCTGACATCGCAAGTCCCGATTTTGGTGGCTCGATTGTTGCGGCCAGCTATAGCACGCGATGGGGCTTTTTTGGGCCATTTGGCCTTGCTCCCGGCCGGCTTTTCGGGGAGATTGCGGCCCTCGAAGACCAGGGACCCCCGAGCTCATGAACGCGCCTTCTTCCTCGTCCCGCCAGATCGTCTGGCGCAGCGTCATCACCGTCATCAGCGCCGCCATCCTGATCGGCGCGGAGGTGTTCGGCGCGGCCTTTGCCGGCGGCTGGGCGCTCGCGATCCTGTTCGGTCTGGGCGATCAAGGCGCCCACATCCTGCAGGCCGTGCTGTTTGCGCTCGGCGTGCTCGTGATGACCGCATTCATCCGCGGCGCTCAACGCGTCGAGCCCTTCACGAAGCGCGGCTGACGCTTCACGCGCGTGAGCAACACGCGCGGCGCAGCGAAAACTTAACGCTCGTTCATCTTCAGCGTCGCTCGCGCAACAGCGCGCAAGCAGACGTTAGGCAATTCTGTCCGCAGCCTAAAAAAATTCTTGCGAACCAGAGTCAAAACGCTTATGTGCGGACTTGCCCAATTTCGCACGTGCCTGTGGTCGTGTGTCAGTCGGTAGGTATCCGGACAAGAGGCCGGACAGCCGCCAAGGGGTGAAGAAGCCGAGGGGCTCTTCGGAAGTGCGGAAGTCGAGGACTGAAAAGTCGAGCGACCGAAGCAAACCCGGAGCGTCCAGCATCTCTCTCAAAGAGATGCCATGTCGAAGGTGACTTCGCTCTTTGCAACCGTGACTGGCAGCCGGAGGCGAACCGGCGCACCTCGCTCTCAACGGGGGACGCGACTTAAAGCAACGACGGATCGGGCTTTTTTGGTCTCTACCGGCAGTCCAACGCCGGCGCGGGCTACTGAAAAGGCTTGTCCTTCATTGCCAGGTGTGCGGGCGGGAATCTCTCCCAACCAATCCACGGCAGCACAGTCTGGTTTGAGTTCTTTGGCCTCAGCGCGCCTCCATCGCGCGATGTGGCCGAAACACTCTCATCAGACGTCATGTTGATACGGCTCCCGTCGCTGGGACCGTTGGAGAGTGCCATGACCGAACGTATCCAGGAATTCCTGCGCAACCGCCGCAACGAAGGCCTCGACACCGAGCCGTGCCTCGTCGTCGACCTCGAGGTCGTGCGCGACAACTACCAGAGCTTCGCCAGGGCGCTGCCCGACAGCCGCGTGTTCTATGCCGTCAAGGCGAACCCGGCGCCGGAAGTGCTGGCCCTGCTGGCGTCCATGGGCTCCTGCTTCGACACCGCGACCGTCGCCGAGATCGAGATGGCGCTGGCCGCCGGTGCGACGCCGGACCGCATCTCCTTTGGCAACACGATCAAGAAGGAGCGCGACATTGCGCGCGCCTTCGCGCTCGGCATTCGGCTGTTCGCGGTCGATTGCGCCGCCGAGGTCGAGAAGGTCGCCCGCGCCGCCCCCGGCGCGAAGGTGTTCTGCCGCATCCTCTATGACTGCGCCGGCGCCGAGTGGCCGCTGTCGCGCAAGTTCGGTTGCGACCCGGAGATGGCGGTCGAGGTGCTCGACCTCGCCAAGCGCCTGCGCCTCGAGCCCTGCGGCATCTCCTTCCATGTCGGCTCGCAACAGCGCAAGGTGAAGGCGTGGGACCGTGCGCTGGCGATGGCCTCGCAGGTGTTCCGCGACTGCGCCGAGCGCGGCATCAACCTCACCATGGTCAACATGGGCGGCGGCTTCCCGACCAAGTACCTGAAGGACGTTCCGCCGGTCGTGACCTACGGCCGTTCGATCTTCCGCGCGCTGCGCAAGCACTTCGGCAACCAGATTCCGGAGACCATCATCGAGCCGGGCCGCGGCATGGTGGGCAACGCCGGAGTTATCGAATCCGAGGTCGTGCTCATCTCGAAGAAGAGCGACGAGGACGAGGTGCGCTGGGTGTATCTCGACATCGGCAAGTTCGGCGGTCTCGCCGAGACGATGGACGAGTCGATCCGCTACGCCATCCGCACCCGTCACGACGGCGCGGACATGACGCCGTGCGTGCTCGCGGGTCCCACCTGCGACAGCGCCGACGTGCTGTACGAGAAGAGCCCCTATCCGCTCCCCGTCACGCTCGAGATCGGCGACAAGGTGCTGATCGAGGGCACCGGGGCCTATACGTCGACCTACTCGTCGGTGGCGTTCAACGGCATCCCGCCGCTGAAGACGTATCACATCTGATCCGCCTCCCGTTCTGAGGCCTGACGAACCCGGGAGCCGGTCCGCCGGCTCCTCCCTGACATTGCCATTCTGACGACGCTTGAGCCCGCGTGCCCTTGGCGCACGGATTCAAGCGGGGACTGACGTGCCATGACTGCTCCTCGGAAGCCACAGATTGCCCTCACCTCGAAAGCCGCTCCGTTCGCGATCCGTGCGGAACGTGCTGCCGACGTCGCGACGCGTGAAGCGCTGCTCGATGCCTGCTTTGGCGAGACCCGCCACGGCCGCACCTGCCAGCGCCTGCGCGACGGACGCGTGCCCGCCACAGGCCTTGCCCTGTCGGCGATGCGCGAGGGCAAGCTCGTGGGAACCGTGCGCCTGTGGCATGTCAGCGCCGGAGGCAGGCCCGCTCTGGTCCTCGGACCGCTGGCGGTGGACCCTGCCTGCCGCGAGCTCGGGATCGGCGCCGCGCTGATGCATCAAGCGCTGGCCGCCGCCCGGGCGCGCGGGCATGCCGCCGTGATCCTGCTCGGCGATGCCCCTTATTACGCCCGCTTCGGCTTCTCGGCCGAGAAGACGGCCGAGCTCGCGCTGCCCGGCCCGTTCGAGCGCGACCGCCTGCTGGCGATCGAATTCCAGGCAGGTAGCCTCGACGGCGCCGAGGGGATGATCGTCCCGACCGGCGCGGCCCTGTCCAAACGGAGGGTAGTTCGCGCCCTCCGCGCACACGCGGCCTAAGGGATCGCTTTCATAGCGAAGACCCAAGCCGCATTGAGCGGCAACGCCCGGCCGCGCCTGCGCCAAGCCCGTTCCTTTGGGGTTGCGCAGGCGCCGGAAACGCCCTTTAACCCCGCGAAACACCCCCTTCAGTCAAGGCCCATGACCATGTCCCGTCGCCTGATTTCCACCGGCTCCCCGCTCGAGAAGACCGTCGGCTACAGCCGCGCCGTGATCGACGGCGAGTTCGCCTTCGTCGCGGGGACCACCGGCTACGACTACACCACGATGACGATGCCGGCCGATGTCACGAGCCAGTCACGCAACTGCTTCAAGACCATCGAAGCCGCCCTGAAGGAGGGCGGATTCGAGATGGCCGATATCGTCCGTGCGACCTACTACGTCACCGACGCAAGCTACATCGATGCCCACTTCGCCGTCTGCGGCGAGGTTCTCGGTGACATCAGGCCGGCTGCGACCTTGCTGGTCGTCAGCGCCCTCGCCAAGCCCGAGATGAAGGTCGAGATCGAAGTCACCGCCAAGCGCCGCAGCGTCTGACAAGCGCCGCGGCGCCTGATCCACCCCTCACCATTTGTCCGCCAGCACGTTCCGGAGAACCCATCCCATGAGCCCTCCCTCGCAGATCTACGCGAAGATCACCGGTCCCATCGTCATGGTCGGCTTCGGCTCCATCGGCAAAGGCACGCTGCCGCTGATCGAGCGGCATCTCGACTATGACAAGTCGCGCATCACCGTGCTCGATCCCAAGGACGAAGGCCGCAAGGCGCTTTGCGAGAAGCACAATGTCCGCTTCATCCAGAAGGGCCTGACCAAGGACAATTATCGCGAGGTGCTGACCCCGCTGCTCACGGAAGGCGGCGGCCAGGGCTTTTGCGTCAATCTGTCGGTCGATACCGGCTCGACCGACATCATGGAGCTCTGCAACGAGCTCGGCGCTCTCTATATTGACACCGTCAACGAGCCCTGGCTCGGCTTCTATTTCGATTCGTCGAAGGGCCCGGAAGCCCGCTCCAACTACGCGCTTCGCGAAGTGACACTGGCCGCCAAGAAGGCGCGCCCGGCGGGCTCGACCACGGCCGTCTCCTGCTGCGGCGCCAATCCCGGCATGGTCTCCTTCTTCGTCAAGCAGGCGCTGCTCAATGTCGCCGCCGATCTGAAGCTCAACGCTCCCCGGCCGAAGACCAAGGGCGAATGGGCGGACCTGATGCGGCAGGCCGGCGTCAAGGGCATCCACATCGCCGAACGCGACACCCAGCGTTCGAAGAAGCCGAAGGAGCCTGATGTCTTCGTCAACACCTGGTCGGTGGAAGGCTTCCTGTCGGAAGGCGTGCAGCCGTCCGAGCTTGGCTGGGGCACCCATGAGAAATGGATGCCCGAGAATGCGCGAACCCACGAAGCCGGCTGCGGCGCTGCCATCTATCTGATGCAGCCCGGCGCCAACACGCGCGTGCGCACCTGGTGCCCGACCCGCGGCGCGCAGTACGGCTTCCTCGTCACCCACAACGAATCGATCTCGATCTCCGATTACTTCACGGTGCGGGACGCAACGGGCGCGGCGGTCTACCGGCCGACCTGCCACTATGCCTATCATCCCGCCGACGATGCCGTGCTGTCGCTGCACGAAATGTTCGGTCGCGCCGCAAAGATGCAGGAGAAGCACCACATTCTCGACGAGAACGAGATCGTCGACGGCATCGACGAGCTCGGCGTGCTGCTGTTCGGCCACGACAACAATGCCTATTGGTACGGCTCGCAGCTCTCGATCGAGGAGACCCGCGAGCTCGCGCCCTACCAGAACGCCACCGGCCTGCAGGTGACCTCCGCCGTGCTCGGCGGCATGGTGTGGGCGCTGGAAAACCCGAACGAGGGCATCGTCGAAGCCGACGAGATGGATTTCGATCGCCTGCTGGAGATCCAGCTGCCCTATCTCGGCCCGGTCAAGGGTTTCTACACCGACTGGACGCCGCTGACGGATCGCCCGGGACTGTTCCCGGAGGATATCGACACCAGCGATCCCTGGCAGTTCCGGAATATCCTGGTGCGGTGAGGGGCACAAAGCTTCTCGCCCCAAGCTCAACCGTCATGCCCCGCGAAGGCGGGGCATCCAGTACGCCGCGGCTTCTCCGTATCCACGCTTCGTCTCTGGAATACTGGATCCCCCGCCTTCGCGGGGGATGACAGCAAGTGCGTGGCCAGGAGTGCGGCCGCCCTACTTCTTCTCGATCGGCGGCGCGATCTTCTCGGCGGGTGCCTGCGGCAGTGCCGGCTTCGTCGCCGCGCCTTGCGTCTGCGGGTCGGGGCGCGCGGGCTCGGGGGCCGGCGTGGTCGGCCGGTCGCCGCCGGGCTTGGACTCCGCGGGCGTCTTGCTCTGATCGTCGGACGGGGTGCCCTGGAGCGGTGGCGTCCCCTGCGCCAGCTCCATCCGGCTTTCGGCGCGAATCTGGGCGAGCGACATCACCGACACCACGACGCCTGCTGCGAACAGCAAACCGGCAATCGTCAGGTCGAGCTTCAATCTGCGCTTGTCTGGGCCGGGCATATTGATCACCGCCTTCATCCACAGGATCAACGAAACTGGGGCGCATGGGTTCCGGAACGGAGAGGCCGGGAACCGCCCCCTCACCCGCCAAAAGGCCGTGCTCACTCCGTCGTGCTGACTTCCCAGGTAGCGTGACGCACGCCCGGCAGATGCTGCAGATCGGTCGCCACCGCGTTCAGCTCGTTCGGATCGACCGCGGTCGCGACCAGCTTGGCGACGATCTCCAGCATGTCTTCGCCGATCTCGACCACGTCGACATCGGCCACCGGGTATTTCGCGGCCTCGAGCTTGTCGACGAGACGGTCGCGCATGTCGGGCAAGGCGTCGGCGGCAACCGCCAGCTTGAAGTAGTAGGTCGCCTCCAGCGCCTTCTCGTTCAGCGGGATGCGGTTGATGGCGTTGACCAGCGGACGCAGCATGGTGTTGCCGGCGATGACGAACACGGTCAGCACCGCGGCCTGGGCGACGAGGTCGGCCCCGGCGCAGGAGCCGACCGCGGCGGAGGCCCACAGCGTCGCTGCGGTGTTGAGGCCGCGGACGTCCATGCCCTGCTTCATGATGACGCCGGCCCCCAGGAAGCCGATGCCGGAGACGACGTAGGAGATCACCCGCACCGCGCCGTCGGCGCCGGTCAGATGCATGGCGAGATCGACGAAGGCGGCCGCTCCGACCGCGACCAGCACATTGGTGCGCAGGCCCGCAGTACGCTGGCGATATTGCCGCTCGGCGCCGATCAGCGTGCCGAGCACGAAAGCCGTGGTCAGGCTGACCAGCGTGTCGGCGAAATCGGCAAGCTGGAAGGTCGTCAGAAACCGCATGGCCCCCTATACGGCCGGAATCATGACAGATTAAAGCTCCAGCAGGCCGCCATCCCCATTTTCGTCGGCGAACGCCAGCAGCGTGCCCTTGGCGTTCCAGGCGAGCGCGGCCACGGGCGGGGTGCCGTTGCGGCGCACCAGGATCTCCGCGCCGTCCTCCAGCCGCACCATCAGCACGGTGCCGTCGCTGTAGCCGGCGGCGAGGATGTCGTTCTTGGGATGGCAGGCGACGACCGACACACGCGCCTGCAGCGGCGCGAGCATCGCAGGCTCCTTGCCCATCGGGCCGTCCTTGCTGCCGAACGGCCAGATGATGACGGTGTCGGCGCCCGAGGTCGCCAGCCCCTTGCCGCCCGCGCTCCAGGACATCGAGCGGACGCGGCCGGGGTAGCCGGTCATGCGCATGTGCCTGTTGTCCGCCAGCCGCCAGCCATGCAGCGCCGGCTCGTGCATCGCGGTGACCAGGAATTTGTTGTCGGGGCTGAAGGTGACCGCGTGATGCGAGCCGGCCCAGGGCAGGAATTCGGCCGAGCCCTCCATGTTCGGAAACCACAGCGTCGCGCCGTTGTAATGGGCGATCGCGAGCCGCAGGCCCTTCGGCGCAAAGGCGAGACCGCCGACGGTCGAGGGCACGTCGAGCGACTTCTCCTCGTTCTTGCCGCTCTTGACGGTTGCCGTCTTGCCGGCCGACCAGGCGAAGGCGCCGTCGGCATGCAGCGCCACCGCGTCGATCCAGCGCCGCTTGGGGTCGGTGGCGAGCAGCGTCACCTCGCCCTTGGCATCGAGCGACACGACCTTGCCGTCGTCGCCGCCCATCACGATGCGCTTGCCGTCGGAAGCGTTCGAGAGAATGCCGCCGCTGTGCACGGCGACCGTGCTGATCTCACCGTTGCTATCGACGAACGCGACGTTCTCCTCGCCGCCGACGAAGGCGGCGCGAGGGCCAAGGAAGTGCACTGAGGTCACGGCCATGCCGAGCGCGACGGGCTTGACGCGGTCGGTGACGGAGACGATCGAGGCGGAATCGGGGGGCGGCGTGAACTCTTTCATCACGAGACGATGCAGCTTTCGAAACCTTCGCGAATGGCCTTTTCCGGCAATTCGCGGCCGATGAAGACGAGGCGGCTCTCGCGCGGCTCGCCCTCCTTCCATTTCCGCTGATGGTTGCCCTCCAGCATCATGTGGACACCCTGGAAGACGTAGCGGTCGTCGTCGTCGTGGAAGGCGAGGATGCCCTTCGAGCGCAGGATCTTGCCGCCCTCGACCTGCACCAGATTCTGCAGCCAGGGCATGAACATGTTCGGATCGAGCGGCTTGTCGGTCTTCAGCGCCAGCGACTGCATGTCCTCGTCGTGATAGTGCTTCAGGCCGTGGTCATGGTGATGATGGTCGTGGCCGTGATGGTGGTGATGATCATGGTCGTGGTCATGATCGTCGGCCTCGAGAAAATCCGGCTCGATGTCGAGGATGCGGTCGAGATCGAAGGCGCCGCGGTCGAGCACGTCGGCCAGCGCCACCGAGCAGCGCTCGGTGCGATGGAGCTTGGCATAGGGGTTGATGCCGCGGATGCGGGCCTCGACTTCGGCGAGCTCCGGCTTGGTGACGAGATCGGTCTTGTTCAGCACGATGACGTCGGCGAAGGCGATCTGGTTCTTTGCCTCGGGCGCGTCCTTGAGCCGGTCAGACAGCCATTTGGCGTCTGCGACCGTCACGACCGCATCGAGCCGGGCGTTCTTCTGCACGTCCTCGTCGACGAAGAAGGTCTGCGCGACCGGTGCGGGATCGGCAAGGCCAGTGGTCTCGACGATGATTGCGTCGAACTTGCCCTTGCGCTTCATCAGGCCGTCCATGATGCGGACGAGGTCGCCGCGCACGGTGCAACAGATGCAGCCATTGTTCATCTCGAACACTTCCTCATCGGCGCCGATGATGAGGTCGTTGTCGATGCCGATCTCGCCGAATTCGTTGACGATGACGGCGTATTTCTTGCCGTGGTTCTCCGAAAGGATGCGGTTGAGCAGCGTGGTCTTGCCGGCGCCGAGATAGCCGGTCAGGACGGTCACGGGAATTTTCTGAGAGGTCGCTTCAGACATAACAACTCCGGACTTTAAGGCTTTTTCGCGCGACGCGAGGCGGGGTGGCCCCTGCCCTAGTGGTCAAGCGCGCTGGTCAGGGCCTTTATATTGTGCCTGACCATGTCAATGTAAGTGGGTGCAGGCCCCTTTTCGCCGGTCAAACCGTCCGAAATCAGGGTCCCGCCGACCTTGGCACCGGTCTCGGCCGCGATCCGCCGGATCAGCCGATCATCGCTGATATTCTCCAGGAACACGGCCGGGATTTTTTGGGCCTTGATCTGGCCGATGATGGCCGCAATGTCCCGCGCGCTGGGCTCGGTTTCCGTGGAGACGCCCAGGGGGGCGATGAACTGGATACCGTATTCGGCGGCGAAATAGCCGAAGGCGTCGTGGGTGGAGATCACCTTGCGCCGCTCCGGCGGGATCTTGCCAACGGCCTCGCGGACCTCGCGATCGAGCGTTTCGAGCTTTTCCAGATAGGCCTTGGCCTGGGCGCGGAAGAACTCTCCGTCGTCCGGGACGGCGGCGGCCAATGCATTGGCGATGTCGGTCACGTAGACCTTGGCATTGGGGACCGACTGCCAGGCATGGGGATCCGCGGCCGAGCCGAGCTTCAGCGGCGCAATGCCCGCGCTCGCGGTGACCACCTGCGCCCTGCTGCCTGCGGACTGCACGAGGCGCGGCAGCCAGCCCTCCAGCCCGAGCCCATTGACGATAACGAGCTTCGCCGCCGCGACCCGCTTCGCATCGGCGGGCGCCGGCGTGTAGACATGGACGTCGCTGTCGGGCCCGACCAGCGTCGTCAGATTGATGCGGTCGCCACCGACATTGCGAACGAAGTCGCCGAGGATCGAGAAGCTCGCAACGACGTTGAGCCTCTCGGCGGCGTGCAGCGGCGAGGCGATCAGCAGGAGCACGCAAAGCAGGATACGCCGCATCGTCACGCTTCCAGATGCCGGCCGGGAAACAGTTGCCGGACGATGCCGCCGACGCGGCCGAACAGCACGGAGACGACATAGAGCACCGTCGCCACCAGGATGATCGCCGGCCCCGAGGGAACGCGGGTCTGGAACGACAGCACCAGGCCGGCATAGCCGGAGACGGCAGCGGCGACCACGGCGATGCAGATCATCGCGGTGAGATCGCGCGACCAGAACCTTGCGATGCCGGCCGGCAGGATCATCAGGCCCACCGCCAGCAACGTGCCGAGCGCCTGAAAGCCGTTGACGAGGTTGATGACGACGAGCGCCAGAAAGGCGAGATGCGCAGGGCCCCCGGCCCGGCTCACGGTGCGCAGGAACAAGGGATCAACACTCTCGATCACGAGCGGGCGGTAGATCACCGCGAGCACCAGCAGCGTCACCGTGGCGTTGAAGGCGACCACCAGCAGCGTCTGGTCGTCCATCGCGAGGATGTTGCCGAACAAGACGTGGAGCAGGTCGATATTGGTGCCCTTGATCGAGACGATGGTGACGCCGAGCGCCAGCGAGGCCAGATAGAAGGTCGCGAGCGAGGCGTCCTCCTTCAACCCGGTCGAGCGCGCGACGACGCCGGCGAGGATCGCGACGGCAAAGCCGGCGATCAGGCCCCCGGCCGTCATCGCAAACAGGTTGAGACCGGAGAGCAGGAAGCCGACGGCCGCGCCGGGCAGGATCGCATGCGCCATGGCGTCGCCGACGAGGCTCATCCGCCGCAGCATCAGGAACACGCCGATCGGCGCGCCGGCCAGCGACAGCGCGATCACGGCGGCCAGCGCTCGCCGCATGAACTCGAATTCGGTGAAAGGACCGATCAGCGCGTCATAGACCATCGGATATCAGGCCGCCCGCGAGCTGATATCATCGGCCGCGCAGGCCGCGGCGGTGTCGTCGAAGGCCTCGCACATCCGCATCGCGACCATCAGGTTCTCCGGCGTCAGCACCTCCGCCGTCGCCCCCCAGGCCACGGGACCGCGCGCCAGCACCAGCGTCTCGCTGAAATGGTTGCGCACCATCTCCATGTCGTGCAGCGCCGCGAGCACGGTGCGGCCCTCGCCGTGCCAGTGCTTGACCAGCGCGAGCAGGTCGGCGGTGGTCTTGCTGTCAATGGCGTTGAAGGGCTCGTCGAGCACGATCAGGCTGGCGTCCTGGAGCAGCACCCGCGCGAACAGCACGCGCTGCATCTGGCCGCCGGAGAGCGTGCCGATCGGCCGGTTCTCGAAGCCATTGAGACCGACGGACGCGATCGCGCGGAGAATCTTGTCCCGCGCCGCCTTGCCGATGCCACCGAACAGGCCGGCGTCGCGCCACAGCCCGGTGCCGACGAAATCGAACACCGAGATCGGGAAGCTGCGGTCGATCTCCGCGCTCTGCGGCAGATAGGCGATGTCGCGGGCGTCGAGCCCGCCGAGATGGATGCTGCCGTCGAGCGGCTTCAGGATGCCGACGATGCCGCGCAGCAGCGTCGACTTGCCGGCCCCGTTCGGGCCGATCACGGCAACCAGCGCGCCTCGCGCAACCTCGCCGTTGAGATGATGCACCGCCGGATGCCGGTCATAGCCGAGCGTGACGTTGTGGAAATGCAGCGCTGCCATCCTCACCTCATCGCCAGGAAGACCACGCCCCAGAGCACGGCGCAGACGGCGAGCGCCGCCGCGAGGCGGCCCGCCATGGTCATGCGCAGGATCGACCAGGGCGCCGCCTGGGCCGGATGCGGCGAGGCTGCATCGTGGACATGGGCGTGGGTGTGGTCGTGCCCATTCGAATGCGCGTGGTCATGGGAGTGGCCGTGGGCATGGTCGTGCTGGTGGGCGTGGGATGCGGCGGGAACCATTCGCGGACGTTATATTATAACATTACCCCTGTCCACGGCGGCGCTCAGGGCTTGCCGATCACCATGGCGATGGCGGCCGCCACGAACGGGAACGGCACCGAGACGGCGCAGCGGAACCAGACGAAACGGGCCGGCATGAACGGGATTTCCCACAGAATGACCCGCTGGAAGGCAAACAGCGCCCAGGCGACGACATAGGCGACCACCTGCGGCACCCCGCCGCCGGACTTCAGCGCCACCGTGCCAATGGAGAAGCCGATCACCGGCCCGCCGGGCGTGGCCGCGCCGGCGACCACGGCGCTTGCGACCCCGAGCCAGCCGCTGTCCGGACCAAGCCAGCCGGTGATCACCTCCTGCGGGATGATCGCGGCGATGTAGCCGGAGCCGATCACACCGAGCGCGATCCGCGGCACGATGTTGATGAAATCCATCGAGCCTTCGCGTAAGGACGCCTTGAACACCGGAGGGCCGCGGCGGAAGGCGATCAGCCCGACGCCAAGCACCGAGCCCCACAGCAGGATGTCGATCAGGAGGGCCGCGCTCAACTCTCGTCGCCCTTCGCGAGCGGCTTCGGATAGAGCCTGACATAGACGAAGCGGCCGAGGGCGCCTGCGAGCACCGGCAGCGGCAACGAAATCGCGATCCGCCACAGAGTGAAATCGGTGCCCATGATCGGGATTTCCCAGGCGACCGCCCGGCCGTAGCCGATCAGCGTCCAGCTCACGACCATGGCGATGGTGGCGCCGAAATCGGCGCCGACCGCGAGCAGCGCGCTCGCCACCGGATAGGCGGTGAAGGGACCGCCGGGCAGGATCGCGCCGAAGGCAGTGCCGATCAGGAGGCCCATCAGCCCGGATTTCGGCCCGAGCGAGCGCGAGACTTTTTCGTGCGGCAGGATCTCGGAGATGAAGGCCCCGAGCAGGCAACCGGCCAGCACGCGCGGCAGGATGCCGCCGAACAGCGAGAGATCGTGGGTGAGGATGTCGAGAACGCCGGCGCTGCCGTCACGCCGCCAGACCAGCGTTGCGCTCACCGCCACCAGGGCCGCGATGATGATGGTCGACCAGCCGATCGGCTTGCGCACGCGTCCCGGCCGCGGCTCGGACTCCGCGTCCTCGGCGGGCGCCGGAGCTTTCGGGGGAAGGTCTGACAACGGGTGTGGAGCGGCTCGAGGGTGATGCCCATCCTGATTAAGGGCGCCGCCAACGCGATGCAAACGGTACGATCACAGGCCGATACGCGCGCCGCGCAGGGCAATTCCGCACAGCAAAAAGGCGGCCACTGATGCGACCGCCTTTTATTTCCGTCATTCCGGGGCGGCGAAGCCGAACTCTGGTGCGCAGCTGCGCACCTGAGAATCTCGAGATTCCGGGTTCGATGCTGCGCATCGCCCCGGAATGACGAGGTGAGAACTCAGGCCTTCTCGAACAGGGACTCGACGTATTCCCAGTTCACGAGGTTCTCGACGAACGCCTTGAGATAGTCGGGACGGCGGTTGCGGTAGTCGATGTAGTAGGAGTGCTCCCAGACGTCGACGCCGAGGATCGGGGTGGCGCCGTGCACCAGCGGGTTCTCGCCGTTCGGGGTCTTGGAGATCTCGAGCTTGCCGTTCTTGACCTGGAGCCAGGCCCAGCCGGAGCCGAACTGGCCGACGCCGGCCGCCTGGAAGTCGGTCTTGAACTTCTCGAAGCCGCCGAGGTCCTCGTTGATCTTCTTCTCGAGCTTGCCCGGCAGCTTGGTGCCGCCGCCATTGGGCTTCATCCAGCTCCAGAAGTGGATGTGATTGTAGTGCTGGCCGGCATTGTTGAACACGGCCGGGTTCTTGCCGAACGAGCCCTTGACGATCTCTTCAAGGGACTTGCCTTCCCATTCGGTGCCCTTGAGCGCGTTGTTGCCGTTGGTGACGTAGGCCTGATGATGCTTGTCGTGATGATATTCCAGCGTCTCCTTCGACATGTACTGGCCGAGGGCGTCATAGGCGTAAGGGAGTGGGGGCAGCGTAAAGGTCATGGCTTCTTGTCCGCAACTGGTGGGGAACGTTCTAACGGTCACCCCTTATAGAAGGTTCCGACGCCATTAAATACCTTAGAATTTGCGAAAAGGCGTGATGGGGTGGTCTTGCCCGAATGCACAAATTCGTCGCAACGGGCCGCCGTCGATCAAACCTGCGGTTCGCCATAAAATATCATTGCCTTTGAAGCGCTTAAGACAGAACAAACGCGCCACGAAGCGGATCTGTGAAGGACGACGCCATGAGCATCGAGATCGACATTTTGAACGGCGACGCCTCGTGGCCGATCGCAAAGCCGCTGCTCAACGCGGTCTGGGGCCAAGACGCCGCGGAGAAACCAGCCTGGAGCCACGTCAAATGGGCCAATGCCGATCTGCGCGTGCTGATCGAGACGCCCGAGGACGGCCTCGTCTGCCATGTCGGCGTCTACTTCCGCACCGTGACCTGGAACGGACAGAAGCTTCACGTCGGCGGCATCGGCGGCGTCTGCACGCGCGAGGACCGGCGCGGCCGCGGCTACGCGACCATCGCGATCGACGCGGCGGTGCATACCATGCGCGCCAACGAGGCGGTCCGCTTCGGGCTCCTGTTCTGCGAGCCACACAATTTCGCGTTCTACCAGGCACGCAAATGGCAACCTTTCAAAGGTGACGTCTATTGCGAGCAGCCGGAGGGGCTGATTCGCTTCGACTACATGGCGCCCTACGTCTTCGAGATCGTCCGCGCCCCGACGCTGGGCACCATCGACCTATGCGGCCTGCCCTGGTGAGCCCTGCGTGAGATGGGGGCTGGCGCGGATATCGCGCGCCCTATAGTATGTCGATCATCATTCAATATTCCGCACCGTGGCACATGACGATCGACGCCCCGCTAGACGCCGTGCCGCCCCGTGCACCGGCCGCCTCCCCCATCGCCGGCCTGCTGACGGCGCCGATCCTGACGACGCTATTGCGGCTCGCGATCCCCAACATGATCGCGATGGTCGGCAGCACGCTGGTCGCGATCGCCGAGACCTCCTATATCGGCCGGCTCGGCACCATCCCGCTTGCGGCGATCGCGCTGGTGTTTCCGTTCGCGATGCTGACGCAGATGATGAGCGCGGGCGCGATGGGCGGCGGCGTGTCGTCGGCGGTCAGCCGCGCGCTCGGCGCCGGGAATCGCGACCGCGCCGCGACACTGGCGCTGCATGCCGCCATCATCGGCCTCTGCGGCGGACTGTTCTTCACGGCGATGATGCTGGCGTTCGGCCGCTCGTTCTTCACGCTGCTCGGCGGACGCGAGCGCGTGCTGGAGGAAGCCAGCGGCTATTCACAGGTGCTGTTCTCCGGCGCGGTCGCGATCTGGCTGGTGAATACGCTCGCCTCGGTGATCCGGGGCACCGGCGACATGCGCCTGCCTTCGATGATTCTGATCGGGGCGAGCGTGCTCCAGATCGCGCTCGGCGGCACGCTGGGGCTCGGCCTGTTCGGCGCACCGCAATTCGGCATGCCCGGCGTTGCCGCCGGCCAGCTGATCGCGTTCAGCTGCGCCGCGATCTTCTTCCTCTGGTATCTCCTGTCCGGCCGCAGCCGGCTGCAGCTCGATTTCCGCGCGTTCCATTTCGAGCGCGCAATGTTCCTGGACATTCTCAAGGTGGGCGCAGTCGCCTGCCTGTCGCCGCTCCAGACAGTGCTCACCATCCTCATCTTCACGAAGATCCTCGCGACCTTCGGCACCGAGATGCTGGCCGGTTACGGCATCGGCTCGCGGCTGGAATTTTTGCTGATCCCGATCACCTTCGCGTTCGGCATCGCCTCGGTGCCGATGGTCGGCATGGCGATGGGCGCTGAACATGTCGCGCGCGCACGGCGCGTGGCGTGGACGGCAGCGGCGGCCTCGGGGCTTACGGTTGGCACGATCGGCCTCGTCGTCGCGCTCAATCCCGCGCTGTGGGTCTCGCTGTTCACGCGCGATCCCGGCGTCACGGCGGCGGCGCACAGCTATTTCCACTGGGCAGGTCCGGCCTTCGTGTTCTTCGGCATGGGCGTGTCGCTGTATTTCTCCTCGCAAGGCGCCGCGCGTGTCGGCGGTCCCGTGCTGGCCTCCACCGCGCGGCTGCTGATCGTCGCGATTGGCGGGATCGGTCTCATGATCGCGCAGGCGCCGGCCTGGACGTTGTTCGCGCTGGTCGGCGGCGCCATGGCCGTGTTCGGACTCTTGACCGCAGCCTCGGTCGCGTTCGTACGCTGGGGCAAATGAGCGCAGGCAAATCGCGCGCAGGAATGTGATTCAATCCGGCGTTGCACTATCCTGCCGGGCTGCTATGGAGGCGCCTCCATTCCAGGGCTCTCTCCATGACATTCAGATTCGCCGCTTTCACCGTCATTCTGGCTGCGCTGCTCGGCGCGCCTTCCGCCAACGCGCAGAGCGCCGACGGAACCTGGCTCACCCAGGCCGGCGATGCCCGCGTCAAGATCGGCAAGTGCGGCGGCGGCATCTGCGGCCACATCGTCTGGCTGCGCGAGCCCATGGACACCGCGACCGGCCAGCCCGCCACCGACAGCAAGAACCCCAATCCCGCGCTCGCAAAGCGTCCGATGGTCGGCCTGCCGCTGTTCAACGGCATGCAGCCGTCAGGTCCGAACAAATGGTCCGGCCAGATCTACAATGCCGACGACGGCAGCACCTATGCGAGCAGCGTCACGGTCACGGGTGCGGATTCGCTACGGGTCGAAGGCTGCGTCGGCGCGCTCTGCGGCGGCGAGACCTGGACGCGCGCGGGGCGGTAATCCGCCCTCACACCGTCATCGCCTTCAGCGCCGTCGCCGCCGAGGCGTAACCGCCGCGCGCGCCGTCGATGAAGTGCACGTGATCGCTGCGCAGCGCCGACGGCGTGAAGCAGGTCATCATCGCGGCGTCCTGCTGGTAGAGGCCGTAGCGCACGATGCCGTCGCGCGCAGCGGCCGCGAGACGGTCGCTCAACGCGCGCTCGAGCTGCGGCGTGCAGTCGAGAATCATGCGCAGGCCGTCGTCATATTTGCGGAAGTCCGAGTTCTCGACGACCTGGCGCTTGTAGAGGCTGGGCACGAAGCCGCCGACCTTGAGGTCGAAACGCATGATCAGATAGACGAACAATGTATAGGCGAGCACGCTGGCTCTGCGCGCGAGCAGCGGACCGCCGCGCCTGGTACGGGCCTCGAATTCCAGCCCCTGCGGTGGCCATTTCAGCGGCGGCCCCTGCGGCGGCACCGGGCGGCCGCCTTCCGGGCTGCGCTCGACGAGATGGATGATGTCCTCGATCACCTTGCGGAAGGCGTGCGGATCGACGCCGCGCGCCGGCATCACCAGCAGCGACAGGATCAGGCCGCGCGCAGCCGGCATCACCTCGAAGCGGCACGACAGGCCCGAGAGGTCCGGCTGTGTGCCGGCGGGCGCTTCCGTGACGGCGAACTCGCCGCGCTTCAGCGCGGCATCGGCCCAGGCGAGCCCGCCGCCGGAGAACATCGCATAGGACAGATTTGGCGACGGACCGAAACGCGCGACGCGCACATCGAGGCCCTGCGCGCGGATGGCGCTCACCGGCACCAGCGCGACGCGCATCTTCAGATCGAGATCCTCCCGCACCCAGGTTGCGGTCGCAGCGAGCGCCTCGCGGGCGCGGTCGAGATCGCCGGGCGCGACCGCAAAGCTCGCGCCGTCGCCGCCGAACACGAAGGGGAATTCCCGCCCCTCCAGCGCATTGGTCACCGCCGCGATCACGGCCGCGCCGGCCATGTTGACCGCCTTGTAGCGCTGCGCCGCGATCGCCTTGGTGGAATCGACGATGTCGGCGACGCCGATGCTCCAATCGTCCGGCAGCGGCGCATAGAGCGTGGGATCCATCAGGCTGGTGAAGCCGCGGAAGACGGGAATGCCGCCGTAAAAGGATTCGCCTGATGTCATCGGGTGAAGCCGGAGGGTTGGGAAGCGTCCGAAATCAGATACGTGGCAGGGTCGATCGGGGTTCGATTTCCGATCATTGGCCGAAATGGAGCCGGACAACAAGATCGCACCGCGCCGCAATGCCGCAGTTCGTCATTGATCGGCATCAAACAGCCGGCCGCAAATGACGTTTACGCTTGATCTATCTGTAACGGCCGCGCGGGGATGATCGGGGTGTCTGATTTCGGCAGCAAGGACTCCGCCTCGCCAGTACGCCGGCGCACGGGGCTCGATGCGATCAGTGCGGTGAAAATGCCGGAGCTGCTCACCGCCGCCGTCGATGCCTGGGCCGAGGCCCGCCAACTGTCGCGCTCGGATGCAATCTGCCAGCTGGTCGAGCTTGGCCTGAAGATCGCGCCCGCCGCATCGACATCAGAAAATTTGGTCGCATCGGACGCCAACCGGATCGAGGAGCTGGCGGTGCACGAGATCGAGGGGCTGCTCGATCCCGCATTGCCGGAGGACGAACGCGAGCGTCGCATCCGCCGCCTCACCGAGGGGCCGCCGGAATTCTCACACGAGCGGCTTGATCTGCCAAAGCAGCGGACCTAGTGCAGCTTCTCGTCCTGGCGCTTGCGCAGCGTGGATGCGGGAACGTCGTGGCAACCGACCAGACGCACGAATTGCTGCGGATACATTTCGTGGCCGTGATCGCCGGAATTCTGATGCGACATCGGCGGACAGCGGACATCATCAGGCTTCGCGCGCGATGGCTCGGTCAGAGCCTGACTTGACGCGGTCATGTTTGAAGTGGCCATCGACTGCTCCCCTTCGATTAGGGCAGATCGATTGACGTAACCCAATCGATTGCGCAGCATCTTACGACCAAATCCGGCTGGATGTCATTGTGCCGAATCAACTCAATTGTGGCAGCTCGGTTCCGCTTACGCTGTATTTCCCGCGTCGATAGTGAACACGGTGCCGGTGACGTTGCGGCCGCCCTCGCCCAGAAGATATTCCACCATGCGCGCGACGTCATCCGTCTCCGGCAAACGGCGCAACGCGCTGCGGCCTGCAATGCGCTTGCGGCCCTCGTCGGAGAGATTGTGCGTGAGCTCGGTGTCGATGAAACCAGGCGCGATCGCATTCACGGTGATGCCGAGCTTGCCGACCTCGCGCGCGAGCGACCGGGTGAAGCCGGTCGCGGCCGCCTTGGTCGCGCCATAGACGGACAGGCCGTTGTAGCCGGTGGTCGCGATGATCGAAGAGATGTTGATGATGCGACCGGCGCCATCAGCCATCATCTGCCGCGCGACATATTTGGTGAGGATGATCGGCGACAGCACGTTGAGCTGCACCAGCGCCTCGATCTCGGAATTGTGCATGGTGGCGAGCAGGCCCTCGGTGCCGAGGCCGGCATTGTTGACGAGGCCATAGATCGGGCCGAACTCGTCGCGCACGAGTTTTGCGAAAGCGGGGATCGCGTCGATCACGGCGAGATCGCAGGCGCGGAAATGCAGGCGCCCCTCGGAGGCGGCGATAGCCGCCTTGAGCTCGTCGCTCTCGCGCCGCGCCGCCGCGATCACGTTGAAGCCGGCAGCGACCAGGCGCTTGCCGATCGCAAGCCCAATGCCGCGGCTGCCACCGGTGACGAGAACGTTATGCATCGGTGCGCGCCAGTTTTCCGGCCGGGGTGACGTCGAGCGCCTCGACGAAACGGATCACCGCAGGCACCTTGTGGGATGCGAGCTGGGCGCGGCACTGCTCCAGGATCTGGTCGCGGATCTCCTTCGCGCGCGCCGGATCGGTGCCCTCAGTGAGGATCACGTCGGCGACGACGATGCCGCCGGTAATCGGGCTCTTGCGCGATTTCGCCCGCGACATCCGTACATCAGGATGACGGTTGATCACCGCCTCGATCTCTTCAGGATGAACCTTCAGTCCACCGATATTGATGATGCCGCCGCGTCGGCCGACGAAATAATAGCGGTCCCCGCGCAGCTCGACGATATCGCCGCTGTCGACAAAGCCGTCGGCATCGGTGAGCGCGGCGGCGTTACGGCCGATGTAAGCATGAGCCGTGCGGGTCGAGCGGATGCGCAGCGAGCCGTCCACGACCTTCATCTCGACGCCATTGCGGTTGCCGAGATAGTCGGCCGGAAAGCCCTCGAGCCCGTCATTGACGGCGAAGCCGACGCCGGCCTCGGTCGATGCATAGGCGTGGCCGACGGAGGAATTGGGGAACGCCGCCTTCAGGCCATCGAGCACCGCCTGGTCGGCGATCTCGCCGGAAAGACGAACGTAGCGCGGTGCGAATTGCGCGGCTGAGCCGCTCATCAGCAGCTTGCGCCAATGCGAGGGCGTGCCGGAGATGTGCGAGACGCCGCGGGCGTTCAGCCGCGCGACATGATCGGCGAGCGCCTCATGCGGATCCGACAGCACCATGGAGCCGCCGGAGAGAACGGCGCGAAGGAATATCTGCAGGCCGCCATAGCGGCGGATATCGTAGAACGTCGCCCACACCGGCGCAGGTCCGCGCGCGGGGCCTTCGGCAACGATGGCGCCGGTCAATGCTTCCAGCGTATGGCCGGCGATTTTCGGCACGCCTGAGGTACCCGAGGTCAGCATCAGCCATTCGGTGGCGCGCTCGGTCCTGGCCGGCGCCGTGGCTTGAAGCGGCAATTGTGCGGTGACGATGAGCGGCACGCCGGTCCTTGCCCAGCGATCGGGCTCGTCGGTGACGACGGCATCGATCCCGGCATCGGCGATCAGCGCGTCGAGATGCGCCGGATTGAGATCGGGCGGACACAGCAGCATGCGGCGGGCGATGCCGTCGAGCTCGATCATGGCAAGGCCCGACCGGAGCTGGTCTGACAGCTTGAGCAGCACGGCGCGGCCGGACAGCTCCCGCAGGCGGCCGCCCAGAACCGTGTGCGACAGGATATCGGTCAGCGACACGACATCATGCGCATCGGAGATCGTGCGGCCCTTCAGCTCCGCGCCGAGATGGTCGCGAAGCGCAAAGATCTCACGCGGGGACATTTTCGTAGGCCCGCACGAAATCGCCTACCGTGGCGGGGAACGCTGCATCCTCGGAAATGGTGAAGGGGTCGACGCCGGTCTCGTCTTCCAGACGCGCGACCAGAATGGCGAAGGCGAGCGAGTCAAAACCCGTCTCGTGCAGGGACAGATCGTCCGAGAGTGCGGGCAGCGTGACGTGCTGCTCCTTGGCGATCTGCTGGATCGCTTCGATGACCTTAGACCTTACCGACATGGTTGGCTCTCTTTTGTTATCGATCTCAGTGTTGCGGCGGCTCTTGATAACCGCCTCCCCATGGCCGTCTGTTTACCCGACAGAAGTAAATGGCTTCTTGGACAATTCAGATAAAATTGGACCTATCTCCTGATTTTGGTTGCACTACAGCCGGATCGCGCCCTCCGAGATTGCCGCATAGGCCTCCCTGTCCAGCGCAAGATAGGCACCGGAGTTCGGCTCGAGCATGAACAGCGGATCGGAGATTGCGTCCGGGTCAAAGCCCTCGCGGGCGAGCTCGCCCTTTTTCTGCTTGAATGTCTCGGTGGCATCGAGCTCGCGCGAGATGCGGATGAAGACCGGGCAGGCGTAAGCCGGCAGGCGCTGGCTGAGATGCGCAGGTAGCGCGGTGATGTCAAAACCCTCGTTCACCACGATCGCGCTCATTCCGGCGCGGCCGTCAGTACCGGGGATGCTAACGCCGTAGGTGGTGGCGTCGACCACGCCGGTGAAATCGCGCACGGCATCGTTCACCTCCGAGGTCGCGACGTTCTCGCCCTTCCAGCGGAACGTGTCGCCGATGCGGTCGACGAAATGGAAAAAGCCTCTGTCGTCGAGCCGCATCAAATCGCCGGTGCGGAACCAGGCATCGCCCTTGGCGAAGACGTCGCGCAGGATCTTCTTCTCGGTCTCGCCCGCATCGGTGTACCCCTCGAAGCGGCCGCCGCCCTGGTCCGCTGTGCCGATGCGGCCGATCGCCTCGCCGGCCTCGCCGCGAGCGCAGGCGAGGCAAAAGCCGTCTTCATTGCGCAGCGGTGCTCCGCTATCGGGGGCGAGCCTGACGAGGCTCGCCGGAAAGCGATGCGCGAGCAGCGGCGGGATGCGTCCGATCGCGCCGACCTGGCCCTCGACGTTGAACAGCGAGAAATTGCCTTCGGTCGCCGCATAGAATTCGAGGATGCGCGGAATGGCGAAACGCGCCTGAAAATCTTCCCAGATGTCGCCGCGCAGGCCGTTGCCGCAGGCAAGCCGCAGCCGATGGCGGTTCTCGTATTCCGACGGCGGCGCCTTGAGCAGATAACGGCAGAGCTCGCCGATGTACTGGAACAGCGTGCAGTCGTGCCGCGCGATGTCGGGCCAAAAATTCGAGGCCGAGAATTTTTCGGCGATCACCACAGAGCCGCCGGCAGCTAACATGCTGCAGGGTGCGACGATGCCGCCGACCGAGTGGAACAGCGGCAGGCAGTCGTAGAGCCGGTCCTGCGGCGTTGCGCCGGTGAGTCCTGCGAACCAGAAACCCCAATTGAGGATGCGGCGATGGCTGATGCTGGCCGCCTTGGGAAGGCCGGTGGTGCCGGAGGTGTAGATCAGCAGCGCGCGGTCATCGATGGTGACATCGCCATGTTCCTCCGTCAGCAGCGAACCGTCGTCGAGCGCGGCGAGCGCCACGTCGATGGCGCGCTCGCTGCGGGCATCGCCGTGGGTCCAGATCTTCGCTTCCGTCTTCAGATGCGGCTTCGCGCTCTCCAGAATCTCCACCAGATCGTGCGCGACGATGATGTGCAGGGGCCTTGCGACGTCGAGGCAATGCGCGAGCGATCGGCCGACGAGTTTTGTGTTGATCAGCGCAACCACACCGCCGATCCGGCTGATGCCGAGCCAGGCCGCGACATAGTCGATGCCGTTCGGCATGATCAGGCCGACGGTATCGCCCTTGGCCACGCCGACCGAGCGCGCCCAGCGTGCGTAGCAATTGATGCGTTTCGACAGGCCTTCATAGTCGAGCGTGACATCGTCCGTGGCCAGCGCGATGCGGTCGGGCTGGCGCCGCGCCCAATCGTCGACGATGTCGGCGAACAGCCGGCCCGGCAGCGTCTCGATCCGCGCGGTGAGCTCGATGGCCTTCAGCCAGATCTTTGATGCCGAGGGCGCGCGCGCGGCCTTCGGTTGCTCGATGACGCCGGTGGTCATGCCGTTCATTCTTTCGGAACGTGTCTGCTGGTGGCGGCAGCTTAGCTCGCGCGTCCTGCCCAGGTGTTAAGAGACAAGGTAAAAGCCGGTTAGTGCGCGATTAACTCTAGTCATCCTTTACCAAGCCGGCGGGAACGGCGTGCGGGCTGGGGCGATTCTTGCGATAGCAAATCCAGTCATTCTGGCGCGCGGCGCATGCCCCCTTCACCGCAAGCGGGCGAGGTGAACTGGAGACCGTGATGATCACCAGACGACATTTCCTTCAGGCCGTCGCCGGTGCCGCAGCCACGCTCGCTGCGCCGCGTGCGTTTGCATTAGGCACCCCCTCTTATCCCTCGCGCAGCGTGAAATGGGTGGTGCCCTATGCCCCCGGCGGCGCGACCGACGTGCTGTCGCGGCTGCTCTGCCAGCGCCTGTCCGACCGGCTCGGCCAGACCTTCGTGGTCGAGAACAAGCCCGGCGCCGGCAGCAATATCGGGACGCAGGCCGTGATAGCCGCGGCCCCCGACGGCTACACGCTGCTGCTGACCTCGACCGCGAACGCGATCAACGCCTCGTTCGATCCGGCGCTGCCGTATGATTTCGCCAAGGGCATCGCGCCTGTCGCGGGCGTGGCGCGGATCCCGCTGGTGCTGGTCGTCAACAACGATCTGCCGGTGAAAAGCATTGCCGACTTCATCGCCTACGCCAAAGCCAATTCCGGCAAGATGTCGATCGCCTCCTCCGGCATCGGCACCTCTCTGCACCTGTCCGGCGAGCTGTTCAAGTCGCTGTCGGGCGTGCAGTTCACCCACGTGCCCTATCGCGGCTCGGCGCCGGGCCTGACCGACGTGATGAGCGGCCAGATCCAGGGGATGTTCGACAACGTCACCTCGTCCTTCGAGCTGGTGCGGGCCGGCAAGCTGCGCGCGCTCGGCGTCACCACGCGCGAACGCTCGGAGATCCTCCCCGACGTGCCGCCGATCGCGGACACGCTTGCCGGGTATGAGACGAGCTCGTTCTACGGCGTCGGCGCGCCGCACGACACGCCGCTCGAAATCGTCGACCTCCTCAACCGCGAGATCGACACCGCGCTGTCCGACGCCGACATCAAGACCCGCATCGCCGAGCTCGGCGCGATCCCGCTCCACGGCAACGCCGGCGCGTTCGGCGGCATGCTGACGGCGGAGACCGAGCGCTGGCGCAAGGTGGTCGTGTTGTCGGGGATCAGGAAGGAATAGCGATCCGGCCGCGCCGCGGCTAGGCGATCCCGGGTAAACCGGATATTCTTTTCTACCCTGCGTTGCCGGGGCTTGAAAGGGAGGCGACCCGTGGTTCTCGATCCGTCAGAATTTCCAGTCCAGGCCGCGCCGTTCGAGCAGCCACTGACGAATTTCGCCAGCCGCGTGAACGGTGGGCAGGCCAGGGTGGTCGCGATCGGCTCGTCGACCACGGCGGGCGAAGGAGGCATCGCTCCCTATCCGCAGCGGCTGCTGGCGGACCTTCGGATCAAATTTCCAAATGTCGCAATCGAGGTGATCAACCGGGGCGTCGGCGGCGAGGACGCTCCTTTGGAGCTGAAGCGGTTCGACCACGACGTCTTCGACCTGAAACCCGACCTCGTCATCTGGCAGATCGGCACCAATTCGGTGTGGCAAGCCGATGGCCCGTCGTTCGCGGACACCACGAAGGCCATCCGTGCAGGTGTCGACCGACTGCTCCGCGCCAAACGGATCGACGTGATCCTGATGGACCTTCAATATGTGCCCGCAGTGCTGACACCGGCCAAGCGCAAGAAGGCGGACGCCATGGTCAAGGCGATCAGCCAGACCGCGCACAAGAAGGGCGTCAACGTCTTCCGCCGCTTCGCGCTGATGAAGGGCTGGCACGAGGTCGCAAAGATCTCGTTCGACCGCCTGGTGGACCCGGGCGATGATACCAGGCTGCACGTCAGCGACTGGACCACGGACAAGATGACCTGGCAATTGGCCGACGCGATCGCCGCCGCGACCAACACGGCGCCTCACGGCACCTGAAGCATGATCCGGAAAAGGCAGCGCTAACTGCTTCTGCCGTGGCGCAGGCGCGGCGACGGCGCGTTGACCGGATAATACGGATTGAGATCGCAGGTCGCGGCGCGGCCTGAAGCGGTGGCGCGGCATTGCGGCAGCGACGTGAAGGAGCAGTCGTACCACTCCCCGCCACCGCCATTCGCACCGGAATAGACATGCATGCAGACGGGATAGCGGGGATCGAAGGTCTGCGCGTGCGACGGCATCGCTGCGAGCACCGCGCCGCCGACGATCACAACCTGGCCGAACGAGAAACGCATGACGAACGCTCCTGCGCGCCGGATCGCTTTAATACACCTTCTTGTGACGCTTGCGCGGAGGCGGCGGCGGTTCGTCGAAGGCGTAATAGGGATTGAGGTCGCAGCTCGCGGAGCGGCCTGACGCCGTGGCGCGGCACTGCGGCAGCGAGGTGAAGGAGCAATCGAAGTAATCACCGCCGCCACCGCCGAAGCCGCCCGGCATGTAGACGTGCATGCACACCGGATAGCGCGGATCATAGGTCTGCGCGCTGGCATCTGCCGCGGCAAACAGCATGACAATCGCGGTGAGGGTCAGGATCGGCAAACGCATGGAGACATCCTCGAATCGATGGCGTCGGCAGATCTGATGCCGACGCCCTCCTATGGCATAACACCACGCCGGAGGCGACTGTTCCTGGGGACATATGACGGCAAGGTGAGGACGGTGCGCTGCGGCACTATCCACCCAGCCCCTGCAGCACCAGACGGTTCAACCTCGCTGCAAACGCCGCCGGGTCTTCCGGCAACTCGCCGTCCAGGATCTGCGCCTGTTCGAGCAGAAGCAGGCTGAGATCGTCGACGTCCCCGGAGCCGGCCTGGGCCCTGGTGATCGCCGCCACCATCGGATGGCGCAGATTGATCTCGAGCACCGGCTTGGTGCGCATGCCGCGGTTCTGCTGCGACAGGATGCGCTCGAGCTCGCGGCTCGGGCCCTGGCTGTCCGCGACGAGGCAGGAGGCGGAGCTGGTGAGCCGCGTCGAAGCCTTGACGTCGCTGACGCGCTCGCCGAGCGCGGCCTTGATCACGGCGATGGTGGCCGCTTCATCGGCGACGGGCTCGTCCTTCTTCGCCTCGTCCTTGTCGTCGAGACGCGGGATCAGGTCGAGATTGAGATCGCCCTGGCTCAGCGACTTCAGCGGCTTGCCCTCGAACTCCGTCGGCATCGAGGTCCAGAAGGCGTCGACCGGGTCGGACAGCAGCAGAACCTCGATGCCGCGCGCAGTCGCGGCCTCGAGTCGAGGGTTGGACTTCAGCCGCTCGATGCTGTCGCCGACGAGATAGTAGATCTCGGTCTGGTTCGGCTTGAAATCGGCGACGACCTCTTTCAGCGACCGCTTCTCGCCCGACGTGGTGGTGAAGCGCGACAGCGCCAGCAGCTTCTCGCGGCGCTCGAAATCCTCGTAGATGCCTTCCTTCAGAACCGCGCCGAAGGCGTCCCAGATCCTGGTGAAGTTCTCGGCATCCTTGTCGGCGAGGCTTTCGAGCTCCGACACGACGCGGGTCGCCACGGCTTTCCGGATCTGCGCCAGCTGCGGGTTGTTCTGGAGCATCTCGCGCGAGATGTTGAGCGGAAGATCCTCGCTGTCGACGACGCCACGAATGAAGCGCAAGTATCCCGGCAGCAGATCGGCATCGTCGGTGATGAAGACGCGGCGGACATAGAGCTTGACGCGGCCCTTGCGGTTCGGCTCGAACAGGTCGAACGGCTTGGTCGACGGCGCGAACAGCAGCACGGCGTAGGAGTAGCGCCCCTCGGCGCGGTAGTGCAGCGTCATCGCGGGATCGTCGAAGGCCGAGGCGATCTGCTGATAAGCCTTCTTGTAGTCCTCCGCAGTGAGCTCGGACTTCGAGCGCTGCCACAGCGCGCTCGCCGAGTTGATCTGGCGCGGCTCGCCCTCTTCCGGCACCAGCTCGATGGGGAACAGGATGTTGTCGGAGTAAGCGCCGACGATGCGTTCGATCTCGTAGGTTTCGAGGTATTTCCTGGCGTCGTCCTTGAGGTGCAGGACGATCTCGGTCCCGCGCACGACGCGCGAAGCGTCCTCGTCACTGGCCCGGGCGATCTCGAAGCCGGAGCCGCCGGACGACGTCCAGGTCCAGACGTCGCTCTCGCCGGCACGGCGGCTGATGACGACGATCCTGTCGGCGACCATGAAGGCGGAATAGAAGCCGACGCCGAACTGGCCGATCAGGCCGAGACCGTCCTTGGCTTCCTTCAGCTTGGACACGAATGCCTTGGTGCCGGAGCGGGCGATGGTGCCGAGATGGTCGATCAGCTCCTGCCGCTCCATGCCGATGCCATTGTCGGCGATCGTGAGCGTTCCGGCCGTCTTGTTCGGGATGATGCGGATCTTGAGCGCGTCGCCTTCGCCCAGCAGCGCCGGAGTTGCGATCGCCTCGTAGCGCAGCTTGTCGCACGCATCCGAGGCGTTGGAGACAAGCTCGCGCAGGAAGATGTCGGTCTCCGAATAGACGGAATGCACCATGAGGTGCAGAAGCTCGGAAACCTCGGCCTGGAAGGGCTGCGTATGCACAGCCGTATCTGACGTCGTCATGCGTTTACCCGGTCAATCAAAAGGGGAAAGCCCGGATATAACGCGATGAGTGGGCGGATCAAGGGGATGTGAGGGGCTTGGCCCTGCCTGCGGCAGAGGCGATCCTGTCCATGGACGATGGGCGGTCAGGTCACGCAACGGCCCGGCTGGAGCAGCTTGGCGATCTCGGTCAGCGAGCTGACCATCGGCTCGCAGGCGATCGTCGGCTTGTTGCGGCCCTGCTGCTTCTTCTGGTTCTGGAGCAGCACCGGCGGCTTGGCGTTGCCGGTCTCGATCACCGCGGGGACCCGCAGCAGCACCGAGGTATCCGCGAGATCGTTCAGCCGCATCGACACTGTGCGGGTAGGAACCGGGGCCTGCTTGATCTCAGCCAGCCGGTCGGCCTTGCCGGCCCGATTGACGTCGTGACCCGGCTTGTCGGCGACCGCCTGCCAACGGTCGGCCAGATCGTGGCCGGAGGCGAGTTGCACGGCGCCAAGCGTTGCGGCAATCGCGACGGCGCCCAAAAATACCTTTTGAATCTGTGACATGGCTGTCGATCCCTCGCCCCATGGCGATCGCGGGAACAACGCGAGCCGAGGACCGGGGGTTCTCGGCCGTCTCGATCACTTAACCGTGTGCGAAAAGGTCGGGGCGCCCATGCAAAAAAATTCGCAACCGCCTGGAACGACTCTCGCGCCTGGGAGTCGTCTCAGCAGCCGGCTATTCCCCCCTGCCCCATAAGCCGGCGACGTAGGGCGCGACTGTGGTGATGCCAGTCGCGCCTTACTTTTTTGCTATGGGAACTTTGCAAGCTTCCGCCCCAGCGACCCGCCCACCTGGCCGAGCGGCCCAACCGCCAGGTCAGGACACGTCCCGGCGACGAGTCCAGCTCTTGCCTTCGTAAAGAGCGTTGCAAAGAAAGCTGAGCACTACACGATCATAAAATTCGATGCGTGCAATTGGCTGATCGCGGTATCGACGAAGTCGATCGATCCGGCGTCAGGACCGCTCCCCAGTGCAAGCAGGGCCCCGCCGTGTCCATCGCTCCTGAGCGCGCTCATGATGTCGGCGACGGAGTGGTAGTTGCCTACGCCGTTCGCAAGTTCGACGACGCCGAGCGTGTCATTCCCAAATCCGGAGATCGCATCGACCTGGCTGCTGGAGTTGATCGAGACGGCCAGACCGGCGCTGCGATCGACGATGTTTACATGGGCCGGGCCATTGATGATCACCTGATTGCCAAATCCGACAAAGTTGAACTGGTCTGATCCACCATTGACCGTAATGACGTCTTGGCCGATTTGGTTTGTCACATTCGCCTGAGACCCGTTGAGCACCACGTGATTGGCGGCTCCGCCGAGTACGATTGTATCGTGGCCCGCGCCGGCAACGACGCTGTCCGATCCACTGCCGGCCATGATCGTGTTTGTTCCCGAGCCGACGGTGATCTGGTTTCCCATCCCGCCGAGATTCACGGTGCTGTCGCCATCGCCGAGAGTGACACTATTGGTGCCATCCCCGCCCGCGACGATATCGTTGCCATTCCCAAGCTTGACTGTGTTGCCATATCTGGAGAGCGTCACCTGGTCGTTGCCGTTGCCGGCGGTCAGTTGGCTTGCGCCGTCACCGGGATGGACAACGTCGTTGCCGTTGCCCAGCGTGATGGCGTTGCCATATCCGCCGGCCTCAATGGTGTCGTTGCCATTGCCGAGCGCAATCGTCGTGGCGCCTGTCGATCCGGTCACCGTGACATTGCCGTTGCCACCGGTGACGTGGTTGACGATCCCCTGCAGATAGACGGTACTGTCGCCGCTCGGCACATTAACCGTACCGTATAATCCGGCATAGATCGTGTCGCTCCCGCCATTGCCGTGGATCGTGTTGAACATGCCATAGGCGTGGATGATGTCGTTGCCCGTCGTGCCCTGAATGATCGCATAACCGGATGCCGGGCCGTTGATCGTCGTGGCAGCGGCTTGATGCGTGTCCGTGACGGACGTGCTGGCGTCGCTGACGGTCAGGCCGACGCTGCTCGTGTCGCTCAAAGTGAACGTGGTCGTTGCGCTGCCATCTCCGTGCGGCGAGGCGACAAAGGTGAGGGCGTGCAACTCGGCGGTCAGGTTGGCAGCGGTGGTCGCTGCCAGCTCGTAGGTTCCGTTTCCGAGCGAGGTCAATCCTACCCCGGACAGGATGCCAGCCGCACCTGCGAGCGTGATGATCAGACTATCCGTTGCTGCTGCATTTGGATCTGTGATCGTTACGGTCGCGAACGGATTGATTGGAGCCTCGTTGCTGGTCGCTTGTCCCGATATGGCTCCAGCGATGACCGGGAGAGCCGCGGCTGTCAGCAGAATGCCGCCGGAGCTGTCTTTCGCGATGCCGAAACGCGTGACCGAAGTATCCGCCAGTGTGAAGGTCTCGCTGGCCGCGCCGTTGCTGACCGAGAGCTTCGAGCCGGACACAGTCACCGTTGCGCCGCTTGTATAGGACAGCCCGGAAAGGTCGATCTGGTCACCGAGCGCAATGCCTTTGATCTGGCTTGCAAAGGTCGATTGGCCCGAAACCAGCTTCTGCTCGATCTTGAGTGTGCCTTGGCCGGAGAAGGTGATCGAGTCGTCGGAAATCGCACCCGTCTTGAGATCGAGCGTGCCGCCGGCGATCGTGGTCGCGCCGACAATGCCACCTGCTTCGACGAGTTCTGTGGCACCGCGATGAATCGTCGAGGCGTTCGCGGTACCCTGATCGAGCACATCAAGCGTGCCACCGTTCAGAGTCGTGGAGGTGATGATGCCGCCGTCCAAGACGGAGAGACTTCCTGAATTGAGGATTGTCCCGCTCGCCGCGCTGGCGTCGAGCGCCGGTGCGCTTGGGTCGTTCGTGGGGTCTGGAATGGATCCCGAAACCGTCATCACACCACCATTGATGGTGGCCTTCTTGGCGATCCCGGCCCCGAACAGGTGCAATTGGCCGCCGCTGTCGACAACGGCAAAATCGACTTCGCTTCTGATGACGATGCCGTACGGGCCTCCGGGAGGATAATAGATCGTCTCTCCCGAAGCATTGATGATACCGCCCGCCTTGACGAAGGTGCCGCTGGCAAAGCCCCCATTGGTGAGATTCTGGACGCCGCCGGCATTGACGGTGGTTGACGTCACGAAGCCAGTATCGACGTCCTGCTCGGCGCCATTGTTGACAGTGGTGTGATCCGCCCGCCCTGGACCCGGCGCATCGTGCATATAGATGCCGGTGACACGCTGAATACCGCCCATGTTGATCGTGGTGTAGCTCGCGGTGGCGCTAAGCCCGACATCCTGTTCGCCGCCATTGATGACGGTGTTGCTGGCGACGCCGCCCAAGTCGTAGTTACCTACGATTTGCTTGCCGCCCGCCGATATCGTCGTGTTCGTGGCCGTACCGAATACCTTGAACAATATGCCGTTCGATACGGTGAAGCCGTTTTCCGAGTAGCCATAATCGGCAATAAACGTTGCGCCGCTCTGGAACGTGGTTTTGGACAGCGTCGCGCCAGCTTCAGCGATGAGCGTTGCACCTGCGGAGACGACGCTGTTATTGAGGACACCGCCGTCCAGGACGGCCAGCGTCACGCTCTTCGCGACAGTAAATCCGCTTTCAATCGTGCCGTCGCCGATCTCCAAAGTGCTGCCGGCGTTGAATACCGTCCCCGAAAAACTGGCATTACCAAGCACAATGAGGGCGCCATACTGATTGACGGTTGTGTTGGTCGCCGTCGCGCCGGCGGACAGCACCATCGTTCCGTAATTGATCGTCGTGCCGGTTGCCGTGCCACCTGCATCAACGTTCAGCGTGCCGAAGTTCTGGAGTATCGTGCCCGATACGAGCGCTCCGTCAGATACCGTTAATGTTCCAAAACCTTCAACGATGGTGCCGGTCGCCATGCTGGCGTCGACGGCCGGCTGGCCGGGGACGTTGGCGAACGGATCCGGGATCGATCCCGAGACAGTCATGACGCCGCCGTTGACGATGGCGTTCACTGCAGTCCCGCCACCAGTGACGTCAAACTCGCCCCGGTAGTTGATGGTTGCGGCCGTCGCCACGCTTCGGATGACCGGCTCCGGATACACGGGCGCCGTTTCCACGGTTTCACCCGAGACCTTGAGAACACCGCCGGAATTGACGATCGTGCCGCTGGCGCTGCCGCCATTCGTCACGTTCTGGACGCCGCCGGAATTGACAGTCGTCGTCGTTGCGGTGCCCGTGTCGATGTCCTGCTCGCCGCCGCTATTGATCGTGGTGTGATCGACAGCGCCGGGGGTTGGACCTTCATGGATATATTCGCCGGTGACACGCTGGACGCCGCCTGCGTTGATGGTCGTGTAGCTGGCGACGCCGTCAAAGACGACGTCCTGTTCTCCGCCATTGATGACAGTGTGGGTTGCCGTGCTCGTTGCGAAGGATCCGCCGACCGTCTGCAAGCCGCCAGCCAAAATCGTCGTGCTATCGACGGAGGCGCCGCCGCTGACGTCCATCGTGTCGCCATCGTGGAGCGTAACGCCACTGGCGGGAGGAATAGTCGTCATATGAATGCTCCACGTCTGGTGCCTGGAAAATCAAACGAGCAAAGCAAAATCATGCGACGACCATTCAACTTAAAACTGCGACAGCTGAAAATGCCTGTCAAGCAGACCTTGTTTTTCGTTCAAAGTTTTGAACGGCGCCTCGCGCGGCGTCTGCCGTTGGTCCGCGACAAAGCCGTGACGTGTCTGCGCGTGAATATTGCGGGATGAATTTATCAGCAGCGTGACGAAAATTGCGACGACCACGCACGCTCAAGACTTGCGCGAGACACCCGGCCTGGCCTCAGCGATGATCGGTAGCCAGGCTTCTTGGAGGACCTCGTCAGCGAAGATGCGCGACAAAGCATCGGCGGAGTCGCCGGGTGCAACGCCGTGGTGTAGCGGCATTACGCGGGATCGATCGTTATCCGCCGACCACGGACTGGGGTGATGCCGGTTGCGCCTTACTTTTGTCTGGGGCTCACTTCGCCAGCCAGTCCCGCCCCTCGCGATAGAGTTTCTCGACCTCAGCACCGGTGAGGCCCGGCATGTCGCGCTTGACCTTGTATCCGATCAGCTCCTGCATGTAGGCGAGGTGGCGGTAGCCCTCGGGGAGCGCAGCGAGCGCCTGCTGGTCGAGGCGAAGCGTCGCGGCGGGATCGACCGGGTCGATGCGGTCCTTCTCGTAGATCGGCTGGCGGCGGACGATGCCCCATTTGCCAATACCTGATTGATCAGGCCGCTTCTCCAGGAAATCGTAGAAGCGCCCGGTGCAGACGACGTCGCAGAGCACGTCGTGCACAGGTGCGCGCTGCGAGATCGTCATCTTGGTCTGGGCGATGGCGCGCTCGCCGGACAGATCGATGCTGGTGCCGCCGAGGAAATGCAGGATCCGCACGCCCTTGGCGAACCCCTCCTGGCTGACGCGCATGAAGTCCCGCGCCGGCCCCTGAAACCAGGTGGCGGACATCCAGCCTTCGTCGTGCCAGACGGTAGCAAAACGCTCCCAGTCACCGGCGTCGCGCCAGACCGCCCAGTTCTCGACGAGGTCGCGGATGGCGAGGCGATCGAGGAGTTGCTGGTCCATGGTAGGGCTCTCCCGGCGGCTTGAGGCTGCGATTCACGTCATTGGCCCGACGTATCAACGGGGCAATGAGATTGGCGTCAAGCGCCTATGCTTCGCGGCCCTGCGAATTGCCCACAGCGTGAGAAACGCGATACGAGTAGCGAGCCTTGCAATCAACCGGACCGCGATTAGTATCGGGTCGATGCAGATGAAATTCCGTGTACTGGCCGCGCTTCTCGGATTGCTCGCGACTTTGCCCGCGCATGCCCAGACTGAATCGCAGAGCGAGATCGTCAATGCCTGGAAGGCGAGGCTGTCGGCACACATTGCCAGCTACAGGCAATTTCCGGCTGAAGCACTGGGGAAAACTGGCGAGGCCCGCGTCACATTCGTCATCGACCGGTCCGGCAGGTTAATATCGCAGGCTCTGGCCATGAGTACCGGCTCTCGGCCGCTCGACGTTGCCGCGCTGCAGATCGTCGCCCGTGCCCAACCGTTTCCGGCGCCGCCTTCGGGCCTCAAGGATGAGTCACTCACCCTGACAGTGCCGATCGTCTTCAACGCCGGTCAATTCCAGTTGCAGCCTTCAGGGTTGGTACTGAGCAGGCCCAGTCCCGTCCTATCAGAGGACGACGCCATGGCCGCCTGGCGCAAGGCGGCCACCGAACATGTCTGGCGCCACAGGGTGTTTCCTCCGGAGGCGATGGGTCAGATAGGCAATGCCGGCGTCACATTCGTGGTCGACCGCTCAGGCCAACTGATCTCGCACGCGTTGGTGGAAAGCACAGGCTCCGCGCCCCTGGATGCGGCGGCTCTCAAGATGGTCGAGCGAAGCGAGCCATTTCCGAAGCCGCCTTCCGACGCCAAAGAAGACCTCCAGCGGATTACCATCTTCATGACTCTCGACGGAGTGCAGCGCCTGACCGGGCCATGGGTGGACGAAACGAAGTTGAAAACGAAGCTCAACAGCATCTGCCGGGGTTGTTGAGCAGGGTTGGCGAACGAAAACGGCGCGCCCTGCGACGCGCCGTTTTCTTGTCCGACAGAGGTTCCTTACGCCGCCGGCACCTTCGGCGCGCGGTTGCGCGAGTTGCGCTGGAAGAACAGCGCCTGGCTCGCCACCGCCGACACCATCGCCGGCTGGAACGGCTTTGAGATCAGGAACGCCGGCTCCGGGCGTTCGCCGGTGAGGAAGCGCTCCGGATAGGCGGTGATGAACACCACCGGCACCTCGAAGGTGCGCAGCAATTCGTTGACGGCATCAAGCCCCGACGAGCCGTCGGCGAGCTGGATGTCGGCCAGGATCAGGCCGGGCCGCTTGTTCTTGGCGAGCGCCACCGCGTCGGCATGGGTGCGCGCGACGCCGACGACATTGTGGCCGAGATTCTTCACCAGGCTCTCGAGGTCCATGGCGATGAAAGTCTCGTCCTCGATGATCAGCACGTCGGTGGCGATCTCGGCCGCCATCTCGCGCCCTGCGGCGTCCGCGAGCCGCCGCGTCTCGGCAACGTCGGTGCTGAGGATGAAGGCGACCTCCTCTTCCGAAAATCCCTCCAGCGACAGCAGCAGGAATGCCTGCCGCGGCAGCGGCGTGATGTTCGACAGCCGCCGCTCGGGCGGCATCGGCAGGGTCGTCACCTCGGCATCGTCGTTGACCGAAACCGAATTCCAGATCTGGGTGAACAGCCGGAACAGGCCAGCGCGCGGCCCGTGGCTCTCGTCGAGCACCGACGGATCTCCCAGCATGGCTTCCAACATGGCTGCGACATAGGCGTCGCCGGAGGCCTGGCTGCCCGTCAGGGCGCGGGCATACCGGCGCAGCAACGGCAAGTGTTCAGCGACAAGCTGTGAACGGGACATCCCCACTCCATTCATCTTCGGGCCAACCTCAGAGAATAGGAACCAAGAGGGGAGGCCCGGGTTCCCCTGCTGGACTGACTACGCCTCAGGACAAGAAAAGTTCCGCGAGAGGGGGAACTTTTTGTCGAACCTGGAATTGTGCCTATCCAGGGAACGGCTCCCGGTTGAGAAAACTTCTCGATTTTACAGCGACTTAACTCGGGGAAACGTGGAACAGGTCATGAAAGATCTCAAGTCTCAAGCCAGCAAAAGCACGACCCCCGGCAAGGGAGGCCTCACTCCGGAGATTCAATCCCGGATCGGGCATCAACTGCGCGCCATGTACGACGACGTCGTGCGGCAAGGGGTTCCGGACCGGTTCGCGGAACTGATCAAGAAACTTGATGCGCCGGGAGGCGCACCCCAAGTGGAAACTGATGGGGGCTCCAACGACAACAACAATGGGAGGGATTAATGCCTCTCACGGAATCCCTGCGTAACGACATCCTGGCGGCCGTGCCAAGCCTGCGCGCGTTCGCGATCTCGCTCAGCGGCAACGCAGACCGCGCCGACGATCTGGTTCAGGAAACGCTGTTGCGCGCGCTCGCCAACATCGACTCCTTCCAGCCCGGCTCCAACCTGCCGGCCTGGCTGTTCACGATCCTGCGCAACCTGTTTCGCTCCGACTATCGCAAGCGGCGGCGCGAGGTCGAGGATGCCGAGGGCAATTATGCGAAGACGCTGAAGACGCAGCCTTCGCAGAACGCGCATCTCGAGTTCGAGGAGTTTCGCGGCGCGCTCGAGAAGCTTCCGCAGGACCAGCGCGAGGCCTTGATCCTGGTCGGCGCCTCCGGCTTCTCCTATGAGGACGCGGCCTCGATCTGCGGCTGCGCGGTCGGCACGATCAAGAGCCGCGTCAATCGCGCGCGCTCGAAGCTCGCCGCGCTGCTCTATGTCGACGGCGCCGAAGACTTCGGGCCCGACGAGACCGTGCGCGCCGTGATCGGCGGCAGCGGCGGATAGCGCGGTCATCGGGTCCACAGCACACGTGTGAAGGCGGCCGTTCGCGCGGCCGCCTTCGTGCACGTCGTTACTCCTCCACGAACGTCACGGTATCAGGCACGCTCGCGCGCGAGGTACGGTAACTGTTGACCTTGTGGGCGTGGTCGGCATAGCCGAATGAGATGCCGCAGACGACGCGGCGGTCGTCCGGCAGGTTGAAATGGCGGCGGATCAGGCCGGAATGCCGTGCAAGCGCCGCCTGCGGAATCGTGCCGAGCCCGAGCGCCTGCGCCGCCAGCATGAAATTCGAGACATAGGCACCGCAATCGATCGCGCCGTAGATGCCGAGCGGCTCGTTGGTGTGGATGATCGCGATATGCGGCGCGCCGAAGAAATTGTAGTTCTCCAGCGCCTGCCTGGCGTAGGCGGCCTTGTCGCCGCGGGCGATGCCGAGCGTGTTGTAGAGCTGGAAGCCGCTCTCGCGGCGGCGCTCGAGGTAGACCCCGACATATTCGCGCGGCGGGGTGAAATCGTAATCGTCGCCGAGGCCTTTCGAGGCTTCCGCGTAGATCGCCTTGCGAAAACGCTCCTTGGCCTCGCCGCTGGCGATGATGACCTGCCAGGGCTGACTGTTGCACCAGGACGCGGTGCGCTGCGCGGTGGTCAGCACATGCTCGATGGTGGCGCGGTCGACCTGCTTGGGCAGGAAGGCGCGAACCGAGTAGCGCTCGTTGAGGAGCTCTTCGAGCACGCCGATGCGGTCATTTTGTTTCACTTGTGCGTCCATGAATCAGCTCGCATTCTTCGTAGGGTGGGTTAGCTCGCGGCTGTGCGAAGCACAGTCCGCTAGCGTAACCTCTTTTGTTTCCGCGTCGGCAGAATTGGTGGGTTACGCGTGGCGGCCGCGCTTCGCGCATCCGCCAGGCTAACCCACCCTACAAGACCATATCACCGCCCCTTGGTCGGGATCTTGTTATACGGCACGTCCTTGTCGACACGGATGTCGCCCGGCAGGCCCAGCACACGCTCGGCGATGATATTGCGCAAAATCTCGTCGGTACCTCCGGCGATGCGCATCGAGGGCGAGGACAGCAGCATCTGCTGGAACTGGCCCTGCACCGTCTCTTCGTCCGTGCCGGTGAGAACACCGGCCGCGCCCTGCAGGTCCATGGCGTAGGTGGCGATGTCCTGCAGCATCATGCCCGAGACCAGCTTGCCGATGGAGTTCTCCGGGCCCGGCCGCTCGCCCTTCGACAGCGCCGAGATCGCGCGCATGCTGGTGTATTTCAGCCCGCTCGACTTCGCCGCCCAGCTCGCAAGCTTCGAGCGCACGGCGGGATCGTCGATCGCGAGCCCGTCCTCCAGCATCAGGTTGAAGCAGAACTCGAACATTTCAGGCACGCCGGTCGCAAGCCGCGCGCCGATCGACATGCGCTCGTTCATCAGCGTGGTCAGCGAGACGCTCCAGCCTTCGCCGACGGCGCCGAGACGCTGGCTGTCGGGGATAACGACATCGGTGAAATAGACCTCGTTGAACTCCTGCATGCCGTTGGCCTGCTTGATCGGGCGGACCTCGACGCCCGGGCTCTTCATGTCCAGGAAGAACATGGTGAGCCCCTTGTGCTTGGGCACGTTGGGATCGGTGCGCGCGATCAGGAGCCCATAGTCGGAATAATGCGCGCCCGAGGTCCAGATCTTCTGACCGTTGACGATCCAATTGTCGCCCTTCTTCTCCGCGCGGGTGCGCAGGCCCGCGACATCCGAGCCCGCAGACGGCTCGGAGAACAGCTGGCACCAGATCTCCTCGCCCGAGGCGAGCTTCGGCAAATAGCGGCGCTTGGCGTCTTCGCTGCCGAAGGCCATCACGGTCGGCCCGCACATGCCCTCGCCGATCTGGAACGGCTGCGTCAGCTTGCCGTAAACGCCCTCCTCCTGCTGCCAGATCACGCGCTCGATCGGGCTCGCGCCGCGGCCGCCATATTCCCTCGGCCAGTGCAGGCAGGCCCAGTTGCCCTCGAACTTCTTCTTCTGCCAGGCCTTGCCGACATCGACGATGTCGTGCTTGGCAAGCCGAATGCGGCCAAGCGAGGACTTTGACAGCTCGGCATGCAGCTCCTTCGGCGCATTGGCCTCGATCCATTTGCGCGCTGTGTCGCGGAATGCGGCTTCCTGCGGGGTGTCGTCGAAATTCATGGCGGACCTCTATCTTCGTAGGGTGGGTTAGCCCTGCAGATGCGCGAAGCGTATCTGCTCGGCGTAACCCACCACTTCTGCTGACGCGGAGACGAAAGAGGTGGGTTACGCTAGCGGACTGTGCTTCGCACAGCCGCGAGCTAACCGACCCTACAAATTCCGGACTCATCTTCCCTTCGTCGGGATCTTGTTGAACGGCACGTCCTTGTCGACCCTGATATCGCCGGGCAGGCCCAGCACCCGCTCGGCGATGATGTTGCGCATGATCTCGTCGGTGCCGCCTTCGACGCGCGTGCCCGGCGCACGCAGCAGCATCGCCTGGAAACGGCCGGCGACCTCAGCGTCTTCCGGGCCGCTGACGACGCCAGCCGCACCTTGCAGATCGAGCGCGTAGGTCGCGACATCCTGGATCATCGAGCCCGCCACCAGCTTGCCGATGGAATTTTCCGGCCCCGGTCGCTCGCCCTTCGACAGCGCCGAGATCGCGCGCATGCTGGTGTATTTCAGCCCGCTCGCCTTCACCGCCCAGTTCGCCAGCTTCGAGCGCACCGCACGATCCTCGATCGCCGGGCCGTCATCGAGCATCAGGCTGGAGCAGTACTCGAACAACTCCGGGAAACCGGTCGAGACGGCCGCGCCGATCGCGCTGCGCTCGTTCATCAGCGTGGTCAGCGAGACGTTCCAGCCGTCGCCGACCTCTCCGAGGCGCTGATAATCGGGAATGCGGACGTTGGTGAAATAGACCTCGTTGAAGTCGGAGGCGCCGCTGGCCTGCTTGATCGGCCGCACCTCGACGCCGGGGCTCTTCATGTCCAGGAAGAACATGGTGAGGCCCTTGTGCTTGGGCACGGTCGGATCTGTGCGGGTGAGCAAGATGCCGTAGTCGGAATAATGCGCGCCCGAGGTCCAGATCTTCTGGCCGTTGACTATCCAGTCGTCGCCGTCCTTCTCGGCGCGCGTGCGCAGGCCCGCGACATCGGAGCCGCCGGCCGGCTCGGAGAACAGCTGGCACCAGACCTTCTCGCCGGACGCGAGCGGCGGCAGATAGGTGCGCTTATGCTCCTCGCGCGCGAACGCCATCATGGTCGGTCCGCACATGCCGTGGCCGATGATGAACATGCGGGACAGCTGGCCGAACGGCCCTTCTTCCTGCTGCCAGATCACGCGCTCGATCGGCGATGAACCGCGGCCGCCATACTCCTTCGGCCAGTGCAGGCAGGCCCAGCCCGCATCGGCCTTCTTCTTCTGCCAGGTCTTTGCGACCTCCAGGATATTGGCGTTCTTGAGCGCGGTGCGGCCGAGCGAGGATTTGCGCAGCTCGTCTTCGTATTGCCTGGGCGCATTCGCCGATATCCAGGCACGCGCGGTGGCGCGGAATTCGGCTTCCTGCGGGGTATCGTCGAAGTTCATGGCCTTGCCTTCTCTTCCGTCATTCCGGGGCGCGCACCGCGCGAACTATGGTGCGCAATTGCGCACCTGAGAATCCAGAGGTTACCTAGCCATTTCGAGATTCCGGGTTAGCGCTTTGCGCGCCCCGGAATGACGACTTCACTACGCCGCGTTCTTCTTCCGCATGCGATCGATCAACTGGTCCTCCCAATAGGACAGGCTGCCGAGGCCAAGCGCCATCGCGTTGGCGCGGCGGTAGTACATGTGACAGTCGAACTCCCAGGTAAAACCCATGCCGCCGTGAACCTGGATGTTGTTCTTGGCGCAGTGCTGGAACGCCTGCGTCGCGCTGATGCGCGCAGCCGCGGCGGCTTCCGGCAACTCGGCCGCATTGGTCGAGAGCGCCCAGGCACCGTAATAGCTGTTGGAGCGCGCCAGCGTCGCCGAGACATACATGTCGGCGAGCATGTGCTTGACTGCCTGGAACGAGCCGATCTGGCGGCCAAAGGCGATGCGGTCGAGCGCGTAGTCGCGGCCCATCTCCAGCGCGCGGTCGGAGCCGCCGACCTGCTCGAAGGCGCACAGCACCGCGGCGCGGTCGAGCACCTGAGTCAAAATGCTCCAGCCATCGCCGGCAGCGCCGAGCGGCTCGGCCTTGCAGTCTTTGAAGGTGAGCTCGGCCTGCCCGCGGGTCGGATCGAGATTGGTGAGGCTTTTGATCTCGACGCCGCCGGCCTTGAGATCGACGAGGAACAGCGAGATGTCGTTCTCGCGCCCGCTCGACCCGGTGCGCGCGGCAACCACCGCGAAGTCGGCGATCGCGCCATCGGCGACCGGCTTCTTGACGCCGTTGAGCACGCCGTTCGCAGCGGTGAGCTTGACATTCTTGGGCGACGGATTGCCCTTGCCCTCGAACAGCGCCAGCGTGCCGATCGCTTCGCCCGCGGCGATCGTCGGCAGCCATTTCTTCTTCTGCGCGTCGCTGCCTGCGATCAGCAGCGCTTCGGCGGCAAGATAGACGGTCGAGGAAAACGGCACCGGCGCATTGGCCCGGCCCATCTCCTCTGCGATCACACAGAGCTCGAGATGGCCGGCACCGGCGCCGCCGAAGTCTTCCGGGATCGCGACGCCGAGAAAGCCCATCTCGGCAAGACCTTTCCACAGCTCCTTGTCGTAAGGCGCCTTGCCGTCGAGCACGACGCGCACCGCCTTGGGCGAACACTTCTCAGCGAGGAATTTGCGCGCCTGATCGCGGAGCTGTTTCTGGTCGTCGGAGAAATCGAAGTTCATGGCGGGCTACCTCTTATTCAGTATCATTGAGACCGTCATTCCGGGGCGCGACGAAGTCGCGAGCCCGGAATCCATTCCACCGCGTTAATGCGGCCCGATGGATTCCGGGTTCGCGCTGCGCGCGCCCCGGAATGACGAGGTGAGAGATTTGTGCACTCATCGCAGCACGATCACATCTTCATCCGGCCTCTCGGCATAGAGCCGCTCCACCACCGCCGCGCGGCGCTCGAGGCCGGCGCGCTGGTTGATGTAACCCTTGTCGGTGAGCTCGTTGCCGTCGATCGAGGGCGGGTCCACCATCAGCATGGCACGCGCAATGATGCGGCTGCTGGCGCCCTCGCACTCCCGGTTGTGGGCTTCCAGCCCGCGCCTGAAGCAGGCGAGCACGTCAGGGTGCTTCACCGCATCGGCAAAGCTCAAATCGGGATTGCCGACGAGTTGGCGGCAGGCATGCAGGTTCGGCCAGGCCAGCAGGCCGATGAAGGCGCGATCCTGTCCCGCGACCAGCGCATCATGCACGACGGGCGTCGCCGCCGCGATCGTGTCGGTGCGGAGCGAGCCGACATGGACGAAGGTGCCGGTGGTGAGCTTGAAGTCTTCCACCACGCGGCCGGCAAAGATGATGCCTTGCACCGGATCGGCATCGTCAACGAAAATGCCGGCATCACCGATGCAGTAAAATCCTTCCTCGTCGAACATCTTCCTGGTCAGGTCAGGCTGGCCGAAATAGCCGGGCGTGACGTTGACGCCGCGCAGGCGCAGCTCGTATTTCGAGCCGCACGGCACCATCTTCAATTCGACCCCGGGGAACGGCAGACCGATCAGGCCGACGCGCTCGGTGTCCCAATAGGTGCCGGTCGAGGTCGGCGCGGTCTCGGTCGAGCCCCAGCCGGTGTAGAACACGATACGCTCGCCCGTGGTCTTCACCGCCAGCGCCTGCATGCGCTCGTAGAGATCGTCCGGCAGCCGCGCGCCACCATAGGCCATGATCGAGAGGTTCTTGAAGAAGGAGCGGCAGAGCGCGTCGTCCTTCTCCATCGCGGCCGCAAGCGCGGCATAGCCGGCGGGAACGTTGGCGTAATAGGTCGGCGAGATCTCGTGCAGATTTCGCAGCGTCTCCTCGAATTGGCCCGGCATCGGTCGGCCGTCATCGATATAGAGCGTGCCACCGTCGACCAGGACGGGATGGAACGCTGCATTGCCGCCCATGGTGTGGTTCCACGGCATCCAGTCCAGCATGGTCGTAACAGGGCCATCGGGCGAGCGCGGCCGCACCTGCATCATCATCGCCGCATTGGCGCACATCATCTCCTGCGTGTTGATGACAGCCTTGGGCATGCCGGTCGAGCCCGACGTGAACAGCAGCTTGCCGACGGTCTGCGGCGTGATTTTTGCGATCGACTCCTCGACGTCCGTCATCACCGGCGTTGCCGCGAGCTCGGCAAAGCTGACGCTCTTGATGCCGTCGCAGGGCCGCGCGACGTGAACCACGGTGACGCCGCTGAGATCGAGCGCCTTGAGCGCCTTCTCGAAGGTCGGGCCGTCCTGCACCATCACCACGGCCGGCTTGATCAGGTCGAACAGATATTTCAGCTTGACGTGATCGTGGCTCATCAGCGAGTAGGCCGGCGACACTGGCGCAGCCGGGACGCGCGCCTGCATCGCGGCCTGCGTCATCAGCGCATGCTCGATCGAATTGCCCGAGAGGATCGCGACCGGACGTCCCTCCAGCTTGAGATTCAGCAAGCCTTGCGTCAGCGCATCGACCGTGCGCTTGGCTTCACCATAGGAAACTCTTCGCCATTCGCGATTGGGGCCGCCTCGCTGGGCAAGCCAGATGCGCTCGGGCGCTTCCCTTGCCCATTTCGCCAGCGATGCCGGGATGTGCGTCTCGTAGGCTTGCAGCGGAACGCGCGACTTCAGCACCACCGTGCCGTCGGCACGGCGCTCGACGTCGATGTCGCGCGCGAGCCACTCGACCTTGCGAAAGGCGGGCTTCGTCATCACCGCCGCCGCGCTCCCACTCATTTTGCGTCTCCCGGAATTACTGTCCTTTGCGGATCTTCGTCGTTCAGCGCTTGATATAGACAGGCTTTCGCTTCTCAAGGAAGGCCCTGATGCCTTCCGAAAATTCCTCGGAGCGGCTGCACAGGACCTGGTTGCGGTCCTCCATCGCGATCGCAGCTTCCAGCGATCCGGCATCGACGCTCATGTTGAGACATTCCTTCGACAGGCGCAGGCCCACGGGCGAGGCCGTCATCATCGCATCGACATAGGGCTCGGCCGCTTCGTCGAGCTTATCCTCCTCCACGACCTCCGAGACCAGGCCAACTGCAAGCGCGCGCTCGGCGCCGATGAAGCGCCCAGTGAGGATCAACTCGGACGCGACGGAGACACCGACGAGGCGCGGCAGGAAATAGCTGGTGCCGATATCGCAGCCACCGAGCCCAAGCTTGATGAAAGCGCAGTTCATCCGCGCCGACTTCGCGGCAATGCGGATGTCGGACGCCAGCGCCAGCGCAAACCCGCCGCCGGCCGCCGCGCCCTGCACCAGCGCAAGGATCGGCTGTGGGCAGCGCCGCATCAGCATCACGATGTCGGCGATGCGGCGCTGTGAGTCCAATGACTCCGTGACGCCGGGCGGCTCCTGCTGCCCGGCACGACGCGCCATCGCGGCCTTGAGGTCGAGCCCCGCGCAAAAATTCCTGCCGGCGCCCTTCAGCACCACGACGCGCGTATCGCGGTTGCGCTGCAGGCCCTGGAAGTAGACGTTGAGCGCGTCGATCAGCGCAGGATCGAGTGCGTTGAGGCTTTCAGGGCGATTGAGTGTCACCCGATCGACGCCGTCGTTGTGCTCGATCAGCAGCGGTTGAGACATGGGGCCTCGCACATCAGTCATGGGCCGGACTGCCACCCTCCCCTGAAGGGGGAGGGTCGATCGCGCGCAGCGCGAGCGGGGTGGGGTGACGGTCTCTCCCCGACCAACACTGCCCGAGTGGAGAGATCACCCCACCCCGGCGCTTCGCGCCGACCCTCCAGGGGAGGGTAAAAAGAACGTCGTCTACCTTGGAGCCATGCGGATCGCGCCATCGAGACGGATGGTCTCGCCGTTCAGCATCGGGTTCTCGACGATGTGCACCGCGAGCATGCCATATTCATTGGCATCGCCGAGACGCGAAGGATGCGGCACCTGGGCACCGAGGCTCTTGCGGGCCTCTTCGTTCAGACCCATCAAGAGCGGTGTGAAGAACAGGCCGGGCGCGATGGTGTTGACGCGGATCTTCTGGCTGGCGAGGTCGCGCGCGGCCGGCAAAGTGAGGCCGACGACGCCGCCCTTCGAGGCCGAATAGGCGATCTGGCCGATTTGGCCTTCGTAAGCCGCGACCGAGGCGGTGTTGATGATGACGCCGCGCTCTTCGCCGACCGGCTCGATCGTGACGAGGCGCTCGGCGAACAGCCGCAAGCAGTTGAAGGTGCCGATCAGATTGACGTTGATGATGCGCGCGAACTTTTCGAGCGGATAGACGCCGTCACGGCCGACGATGCGTTGCGAGCCGCCGATGCCGGCGCAATTCATCAGGACGCGGGCGACGCCATGCGCGGCTTCTGCTTTCGCGATCGCCGCCTTGATCTGCTCCTCGCTGGTGACGTCCGCATGCAGCGCGACGCCCTTCACTTCGGCGGCGACCTTCTCGGCGTTTTCCTTGCTCTGATCGATCACGCCGATCTTGGCGCCCTTGGCAGCCATGGCGCGGGCGGTCGCGGCACCAAGGCCAGAACCACCGCCGGTGATGAGAACGGCTACGTCTTTCAACTGCATCGCTTGCACCTTTCCTTGGACGTTTCTTCTCTAGACTTGTGACGTGTTGGCCGGATCATCCGGCAGCGGCAGCTTCCCCGACTTGCGTGAGGATGCCGCCGCAGATCAGCGTTTCCATGTGCTTGATGTATTGCCGGCAGACTTCGCCGGTGACCGGGCCGACGCCGGTCGCGCGGGACATCGCGTGCCGGCCGAAGAACAGGTGATCGCAGGCGCCGATCAGGCTGGTGTAGAACAGCACCGGATCGGTGTCGCGGAATTCGCCACGGCTGACGCCTTCCGCAAGCAGGCGGCGATGGAAATCCAGCAGCGGTGCGACGAAGAATTTCGAGACCTCATCGGCGGAGCCAGCACTGGTTTCGTGCAGGAGATAGTGGATCAGCCGGTTCATATAGGGGAACCGGTGATAAGCGCGGATGATGCCGGCGATATGCAGCTTCAGCTTTGCCGTCGACGTGATCGGCTGCGCCAGGAGATATTCGAGATTGGACATCTCGGTCGCAGCGTCCCGCGCGAGCAGCGCCAGCAGCAGGCCGTCCTTGTTGCCGAAATGATATTTGACCAGCGCGGCGTTGGCGCCGGACTTCTGGGCGATGTCGGAGAGCGAGATCTCGATCGAGGAGCGCTCGATCATCAGCTCGCTCGCGGCCACGAGCAATTTCTCTGCCGTGGAATTTTTTCCGCCGGTGAGCCTGTTCGGTACGCTGGTAGCCACGGAGATCCCTGTTTGGCCGCTGGAAGCGGGGCGCAGATAAGCCCAAGCAGCGCCTCATCACAAGAGTTAATTGATCGATTGACTAAATGATCTCGCGCCCGTTTAATCCGCCCCCGACAACCAAACCCATTCAGAAGAATCCAGGGAGAAACCGACATGGCCGAGGCTTACATCGTCGCCGCTGCGCGTACCGCCGGCGGGCGCAAGGGGGGCCGCCTCGCCGGCTGGCATCCGGCCGACCTCGCCGCCAAAGTGCTGGACGAGCTGGTCGACCGCACCAAGGTCGATCCCGCCCAGGTCGAGGACGTGATCATGGGCTGCGTGATGCAGGTCGGCGAGCAGTCCAACAACGTCGCGCGCAACGCGATCATGGCCTCGAAGCTGCCGGAGAGCGTGCCGGGCACCTCGATCGACCGTCAGTGCGGCTCCTCGCAGCAGGCGCTGCACTTCGCCGCGCAGGCCGTGATGTCCGGCAGCATGGACGTGGTGATCGCGGCGGGCGTGGAATCCATGACGCGCGTGCCGATGGGCCTGTCCTCGCAGCTGCCGGCCAAGAACGGCTTTGGCAATTACAAGAGCCCCGGCATCGAGGCGAGATATCCCAACATCGTGTTCAGCCAGTTCACCGGCGCGGAGATGATGGCGGAGCGATACGGCCTCTCCAAGGATGAGCTCGACGAATTCTCCTACAACAGCCATCAGCGCGCGATCGCGGCGACGCAAGCCGGTCACTTCAAGAAGGAGATCGTGCCGCTCGAGATCACCCGCGCCGACGGCAGCAAGGACACCCACCACATCGACGAAGGCATCCGGTTCGACGCTACGATCGAAGGTATCAGGGGCGTCAAGCTGATCGCCGAGAACGGCAAGCTGACAGCGGCCAGCGCCAGCCAGATCTGCGACGGCGCCTCCGGCGTCATGGTGGTGAACGAGAAGGGCCTGAAGCAGCTCGGCGTCAAGCCGCTCGCCCGCATCCATCACATGACCATGATGGGCGGCGATCCCGTCATCATGCTGGATGCTCCGCTGCACGCCACCAAGCGCGCGCTGGACAAGGCCGGCATGAAGATCGGTGACATCGACCTGTTCGAAGTCAACGAGGCCTTCGCCTCGGTGCCGACCGCCTGGCTGAAGACCACCGGCGCCGATCCCGAGCGCCTCAACGTCAACGGCGGCGCGATCGCGCTCGGCCATCCCCTCGGTGGCTCCGGCACCAAGCTGATGACGACGCTGATCCACGCCCTGCACCAGCGCGGCAAGCGCTATGGCCTGCAGACCATGTGCGAGGGCGGCGGCATGGCGAACGTGACGATCGTGGAGCGGCTGTAGGCTTCTTCCGCACAGATGGCGTCGTCCCGGACCAGCGCGCCTCAAGCGCGCGCCGATCCGGGACCCATAGCCACAGCAGACTGTGGTTGTGCTGCGCCGGAGCTCCATCTCGTTTCAACAACCGCGCCCTGTGGTTATGGATCCCGGCCCCCGTGCGCAATTGCGCACTAGGCCGGGATGACACCTTTCTTGTTGCGGATCTCGACCATGACTCACCCCTCCATCTACGCCCGCACCACGCCCGACAAGATCGCCTACCAGATGGCCGGGACCGGCAAGGCGATCACCTATCGCGAGCTCGATGAGCTCTCGAACCAGGGCGCAAACCTGTTCCGCTCGCTGGGGCTGAAGGCCGGCGATCACATCGCGCTGCTGATGGAGAACCGCCTCGCCTTCATGGAGCTCTGCTGGGCCGCGCAACGCAGCGGGCTCTACTACACCGCGATCAGCCGCTACCTGAAGCAGGACGAGATCGACTACATCATCAAGGATTGCGGCGCCAAGGTCGTGATCACCACGCCGAAATGCGCCGACCAGATCAAGGCCCTGATCAAGGGCACCCCCGGCGAGCCGATCTTCTACATGATGGACGAGCCGCTGCCCGGCTTCCGCTCCTATGACAAGGAAGCGGCCGCACAGCCGACCACGCCGATCGCGGACGAGGTCGCCGGCTACGACATGCTTTACTCGTCCGGCACGACCGGCCGGCCCAAGGGCATCAAGAAGGCGTTCGAGGGCAACAGGATCGACGTGCCGAACGCGTTCCTGCGCGTGCTCTGCGCCGACATGTGCGGCATGAACGCCGAGAACACCTATCTCTCGCCGGCGCCGCTCTATCACGCGGCGCCCCTGCGCTTCAACATGATGGCGATCGTGCTCGGCGGCACCTCCATCATCATGGAGCATTTTGACGCCGAAGAGTTTTTGAAGCTGGTCGAGAAGTACAAGGTAACCCAGTCCCAGCTGGTGCCGACCATGTTCGTGCGCATGCTGAAGCTGCCGGACGAGGTGCGCAACCGATACAGCGTCTCGACGCTGAAGGGCGCCATCCACGCCGCCGCGCCCTGCCCGGTCGATGTGAAAGCGAAGATGATCGAATGGTGGGGGCCGATCCTGATTGAGTATTACGCGGGCTCGGAAGGCAACGGCGTCACCGTCTGCAACTCGCAACAATGGCTCGAGCATCGTGGCAGCGTCGGTCGCGCCGTGGTCGGCAAGATCAAGATTCTGGACGAGAACGACGAGGAGCAGCCGACAGGCGAGATCGGCACGGTCTATTTCGCCGATGCGCCCGCGTTCACCTATCACAACGACCCCGAGAAGACGAAGAAGGCCTACAACGCCAAGGGCTGGTCGACGCTCGGCGATGTCGGCTATCTCGACAAGGACGGCTTTCTCTTCCTCACCGACCGCAAGTCCTACATGATCATCTCGGGCGGGGTGAACATTTATCCACAGGAGACTGAGGACGTCCTCATCACTCACCCCGAAGTCGCCGACGTTGCCGTGTTCGGCGTGCCAAACGAGGAGATGGGCGAAGAGGTGAAGGCCGTGGTGCAGCCGCACGACATGACGCGCGCCGGCAAGGCCCTCGAGGCCGAACTGATCGCCTACTGCAAGACGCGCCTCTCCGCCATCAAGTGCCCCCGCTCGATCGATTTCGAAGCCGAGCTGCCGCGCACACCGACCGGCAAGCTGGTGAAGCGGCATTTGCGCGACCGGTATTGGCCAAAGACGGCGGCGACAGTTTAGTGGGATTCGTAGGGTGGGTTAGCGAAGCGTAACCCACCACTGTCTTTATCCGCGGAAACAGAAGAGGTGGGTTACGCCTTCGGCTAACCCACCCTACGCTTCCTCAATCTCAATCAAACAAGCTCGGCGTGTGGTTCACCAGCGCGCCTTCGATCTCCAGCATCTTCAGCTTGGTCACCACGCCGCCATTGGCCGAGAAGCCGCCGGGCTTGTTGCCGGCCGCGAGCACGCGATGGCAGGGCACGACGATCGGGCACGGATTGCGGCCGAGCGCCTGGCCGACGTCGCGCGACAGCTGGACGCCGCCGAGCTGCTTGGCGATGTCGCCATAGGTGATGGTCTTGCCGGGCGGAATGGCGCGGGCGATCTCGTAGACGCCGCGGTTGAAGTCAGGCACGCCATCGAGATCGAGCGGGATGTCGGTGAGATCGTCGGGCTCACCGGCGAGCAGCTTGACGATGCGGTCGATCGCCTGCTGCACCTCGGTGGTTGGCTCGGCTTCGGTGGCGTCGGCATGGCGCTGGCTGATGCGGGTGCGGATCTTCTGCTCGCCGCCCATCGGCAATTGCGTGCCGTTGATGCCGCGCGGGCCCCAGGTGATGGCACAGAGGCCGATCCTGGTGTCGAACAGGGCAAAATGCTGGTCGGTCATGGCTTGGTTCCTGAGCTAGCGTTCCTTGTCGCATGCCCCCAATGTGATCTCGGCCTAAATCTAGGCTTGGAAATAGTTGCGATCCACCCGGTTTCCGGGAATCTTGCACAGGAGTTCCAGTCCTCTCGCGAGCCCCCGAATGCAAAGCCTCCACGTCAACGGATACGACATGCCCTATCTCGACGTGGGCGAGGACAGAGGCCGCGCGCCGCTGGTCTGCGTGCATGGATCGCTGAATGACTTCCGCGTCTGGGGCTGTGTGCTGGGCCCGCTGACGCAGCGGCATCGGGTGATCGCCGTCAGCTTGCGGCACTTCTTCCCGGAAAGATGGGACGGGGTTGGCGACACCTATTCGATCGCCCAGCATGTCGACGACGTCATCGCCTTCATCGAAAAGCTCGACCTCGGCCCGGTCGACCTGATGGGCCATTCCCGCGGCGGGCATATCTGCTTCCGCGTCGCGCAGCGCCGGCCGGATCTGCTGCGCCGGCTGATCCTGGCGGAACCCGGCGGCGAGCTCGATGCGAGCCTCGACCCTGACTATGTCGGCGGCCCCTCGCCGCTGCTGGCGCGCTTCACGGCCTCAGCCGAGAAGATCGCGGCCGGCGATGTTGACGGCGGCCTTGCCGTGTTCGTCGACACGCTGGAAGGCGCCGGCACCTGGCCGCGATTGCCGGCGATGGTGAAGCAGAATTTGCGCGACAACGCCACTACGCTGATCGGCCAGGTCCGCGACAACCGCCCGCCGTTCTCGAAGGCGGATGCGGAGGCGATCTCGATGCCGACGCTGTTCATCCTGGGCGCGCGGACCAAGGGCCTGCTGCCGAAAGTGCTGCATGCGCTCGCCGCGCATGTGCCCTATTCCAAGACGGCGATCATCCCGAACGCGACGCATCCGATGTTCGAGCAGGCGCCGCAGAAATACTCCGAAGTGGTCCTGGATTTTCTGGCGAGCTGATCATGCAGAGCTTTCGCGTCAACGGTTATGACATGGCCTACCTCGAGGTGGGAGAGGGACCGCCGCTGGTCTGCGTGCACGGCACGCTCGGGGATTTTCGCACCTGGTATTCGGTGCTCGGCCCGCTGTCGAAGCATCATCGCGTGATCGTGGTGAGTCTGCGGCATTTCTTTCCCGAGCATTGGGACGCCGTCGGCGACGATTACAAGATGGCCCAGCACGTCGCTGACACGATCGCCTTCGTCGAGCAAGTGAAGCCAGGTCCGGTCGACCTGATGGGCCATTCGCGCGGCGGCCACATCGCCTTTCGCGTGGCGCAGGAGCGGCCTGATCTGCTGCGCAAGCTGGTGCTGGTCGAGCCCGGAGGCGATCTCGACGCCAGCCTGCCGGTGCCTGACGGCACGCCCGCGCACCCGCCGCTCGCCGCACGCACGGCGCGCTCGGTCGAGATGATCCGCGCCGGCGACCTCGAAGGTGCGCTGCAGAATTTCTACGAAGGCATCGAAGGTGACGGCTCCTGGCGGCGGGTGCCGGCGGCGGCGAAGCAGCAATTGCGCGACAACGCGCTGACCTTCCTCGGCCAGATCAACGAGCGGCGCCGGCCCTACACGCTCAGCGATGCGCAGGCGATCAGGACACCAACACTGCTGATCGGCGGCGGCGCGACGACCGGAAGCCTGTCGGTGATGTGGCGCGTGCTGGCCGCGCACATTGCAGGAGCTAGGACAGCGGTGATCGCCAATGCCGGCCACTGGATGTTCGAGCAGGCGCCGCTGGAGTTCGGCGAGGTGGTGAGCGGGTTCCTGGCGGAGTGAGCACATGTGAGGCGGGCGGCGCCGGTGATCTCCCTCGCCCGCTTGCGGGGAGAGGGTGGGGTGAGGGGGAGCCTCCGCGAAGTCGGTGAGAGTGAGACTAGCGGAGACTCCCCCTCACCCGGAATTTGCGATGCAAATTCCGGCCTCTCCCCGCACGCGGGGAGAGGCGAAGAAACTCACACCTTCCAAACACCCACCGGCATCTTGATCGTCGCGTTCAGCCGGTTCCAGACGTTGATGATCGCAATCGAGAGGATCAGCGTTGCCAGCTCGCGCTCGTCGAAATGCTTGGCGGCCTCGTTCCAGATCGCATCGGGCACCGGGTCCGAGCGATCGGCGATGCGCGTGACGGCTTCGGTCAGCGCCAGCGCGGCGCGCTCGGCTTCGGTGAAATAGGGCGCATCGCGCCAGGCCGACACGGCGAACAGGCGCTCGTCGGTCTCGCCCAGCTTGCGGGCGATCTTGGGATGCATGTCGACACAGACGCTGCAGCCATTGATCTGGCTGGCGCGCAGGTGCACCAGTTCCAGGAGCTTTTCCGGAAGGCCCTGCTTGGTCAGATTACCGAGGGACTGCAGGACATTCATGGCCTCCGGCAGGACCATGACAGGGTGATTCATGCGGGCGTGCATCGTTTTCGTCTCCATCTCACAAATCTCGAAGGTTCCGGTCACATCCGCCGGATTGGCTTCGTCATGGGCATGACGGATCGCGATGAGGGAATGTGACCGATGACCGAACAGAATTTTCTCAGCCACCAGTTCGAGGCCAGCAGGGACCATTTGCGCGCGGTCGCCTACCGGATGCTGGGGTCCCGTGCCGAGGTCGACGATGCCGTGCAGGAAGCCTGGCTGCGGGTCAGCCGCTACGACATGTCAGATGTTACGAATTTGCGCGGCTGGCTGACGACCGTGGTCGCGCGCATCTGCCTCGACATGCTGCGCGCCCGTAAGTCGCGCCGGGAAGGCCCGATGGGCCCGCACGTGCCGGAGCCGATCGACGAGACCCGGGAGCGCGAGGTCGAGATGGCCGATTCGGTCGGCGCGGCACTGCTGGTTGTGCTGCAGACATTGCAGCCGGCCGAGCGGCTGGCCTTCGTGCTGCACGACATGTTCGCCGTGCCGTTCGAGGAGATCGCGCCGATCGTCGGCCGCTCGGTCGATGCCTCGCGCCAGCTGGCGAGCCGCGCGCGGCGGCGCGTGCAGGGCGCGCCGGTGCCCGACGCAAACCTGTCGCATCAACGCAGGATCGTCGATGTCTTCCTCAAGGCGTCGCGCGAAGGCGATTTCGAGGGCCTGCTCGCCGTGCTCGATCCCGACGTGGTGTTTCGCGCCGACCAGGCCGCGGTGCGGCTCGGCACGCTGGCCGAGATCCGCGGCGCCGATGCGGTCGCGCAGCTCTACAAGGGTCGCGCCCAGGCCGCGCGCACGGCGCTGGTCGACGGCGAGATGGGCGTTGCCGTCGTCCTCGGCGGACAGTTGCGAATCGTGCTGCGCGTGACCTTCGACGGCGACCGGATCGCAGCAATCGAGGCGGTGGCCGATGCGGAAGAGATCACCGCGATGGAGGTGGAGGTGCTGGAGCGCTAGGCCGCGTGGCATCGTGGCGTTGCGGATGCTAGGCTTTCCGCATAATCGCGCGGTGCCCGCGCGCAAGATGCAAAAGGACGCAAGTCATGACCTTCCGCCTCACGCCCCTGCTCGCTTTGTCGCTGCTCAGCTTTGCCGCTACGTCGTCTTCGCGGCCACTGACGAGAAGCTGAAGGCCGCGGCCGAGCAGGAGAAGGCGCCGCTGATCGACACCTTGCGCGAGATGGTGATGATCGAGAGCGGCAGCAGCGACGTCGAAGGCCTGAAGAAGATGGCCGACTTCACGGAAGGACGCCTGAAGGCGCTCGGCGCCGCCACGGAGCGGCGCAAGACCACGGCCGGCGCCGGCGCCGACATGGTGATCGCGACGTTCAAGGGCACGGGCACGCGAAAGCTCATGCTGATCGCGCATATGGACACGGTCTATCAGCGCGGCATCCTCGCAAGCGAGCCATACCGTGTCGACGGCAACCGCATCTACGGCCCCGGCATCGCCGACGACAAGGGCGGTATCGCCGTGGTGCTGCATGCGCTCAAGATCCTCAAGGACGCCGGCTGGACGGACTACGCCACGCTCACCGTCTCGTTCAATCCGGACGAGGAGGTCGGCTCGATCGGGTCGGGCGAGATCATCGCCGAGCTCGCCGATCAGCACGACGTCGTGCTCTCCTGCGAGCCGACGGCGGCCTCGCCGCCGGCGAAGAACGACTCGCTGCTATTGGGTGCCAGCGGCACCGCGACGGGCATCATGAAGGTGAAGGGCCGCGCGGCGCATGCCGGCGCGGCACCCGATCGCGGCCGCAACGCGCTGATCGAACTCTCGCATCAACTGCTCCAGACGCAGGACGTCGCCAAGTCGATCCCGGGCACCCAGCTCAATTGGACGACGGCGAAGGCCGGCACGGTGCGCAATCAGATTCCGGAGGATGCCGAGGCTGGCGCCGACATCCGCCTCACCATTCCCGACGGCATCGCCAGATTGCAGGCGGCGATCGACGAGAAGCTGAAGACCAAGCTCGTGCCCGACACCGAGACGAGCGTGAAGATCGTGGCGGGGCGGCCGCCCTTCGTCGCCAGCGATCGCGGCCGCGCGCTGGCCGAGGTGGGACAGGCGATCTATGCCGAGATCGACCGCAAGCTCGACATCGTCGAAATGACCGGCGGTGCCACCGACGCCGGCTATGCCAATCGCAGCGGCAAGGCTGTGGTGGTCGAGAGCTTTGGCCTTGCCGGCTTCGGCTATCACGCCCGCGACGAGTTCATCGACACCAACTCGATCGTGCCGCGGCTCTATCTGATGAGCCGGATGCTGATCGAGCAGGGCAAGAAGAAGTAGGCGCGGAGCCCCGCCGGGGTCCGTTGTTCGAAAACAACCCCATGCACAGTAGACGGCCCGAGCAATATCAATGGCTTAGCAAGACGCCCCTCGGACGGCTCAAGGGGCCTCGCAACCTGGCTTGACGCCAGGGTCATCCGGCTCTATTTTCGCATACGGAATTCCGTATTCCATTTTGGAGCTGCTGGCGTGATCCCTCTCGACCCGCTTCCGAACCTGATCGACCAGGTCTATGCGCGGATCCTGGAGGCGATCTCCGACCGCACGCTGCAGCCCGGCCAGCGCATCCGGCAGAACGAGCTTGCCGACAAGCTCGGCGTGTCGCGCCAGCCGGTGTCGCACGCGCTGCATCTGTTGCACCGTCAGGGCCTCGTCGCCGAAAGCGGCCGGCGCGGCTTTGAAGTCACCCAGCTCGATCCCGCGCGCATCCGCCAGCTCTACGAGGTGCGCGGCGCCATCGACGCGCTGGCCGCCCGGCTCGCCGCCGCGCGCGCAGCGAGCGATGCCGCGGGGCGGACGAGGCTGGAGACGGCGTTCGCCGCCGGACGCGGCATCGACCGCAATACGTCGCTCAGCGAGCTCATTGCGCTCGACGTCGAATTTCACCGCGCGATCTACCAGCTCTCCGGCAATCCCGTGATCGAGGAGACGATGGCGCCGCAATGGCCGCATATGCGCCGTTCGATGGCGGCCGTGCTGTCGGAGCTCGACTATCGCGGCAGCGCCTGGGCGGAGCATGCCGATATTGCCGGCCACATTCTCAGCGGCAACGCGAAGGCGGCCGAACGCGCTGCGCTTGCGCACGCGCAGACGGCGGGACGGATGACTGAGGAGAGATTGAGGGCCGGCGAAGAGGCGGCGGCGTAGCGACTGACGCCGTCATTCCGGGGCGACGCGTAGCGTCGAGCCCGGAATCCATCGAGCGGCAGAGACGGTAGATGAATGGATTCCGGGCTCGCGACTTCGTCGCGCCCCGGAATGACAATAACAATCAAACAGGAGGACGACCCATGAAACTGTCCGAGGCGCAATTGGAGTTCTTCCACCGTGAGGGTTGGCTGTTCTTGCCCGAATTGTTCAGCCAGGAGGAGGTCGATCTGCTTGCGCGCGAGGCGGTCGGCATCTACGACGCCAACCGGCCCGAGGTCTGGCGCGAGAAGAGCGGCGCGCCGCGCACGGCCTTTGCCGCGCATCTCTACAACGAGGCCTTCCGCATCCTCGGCGCGCATCCGCGCATGATCGAGCCGGTCGAGCAATTGTTCGGCGAGCCCGTCTACATGCACCAGTTCAAGATCAACGCGAAATCGGCCTTTACCGGCGACGTTTGGCAGTGGCACCAGGATTACGGCACCTGGAAGCGCGACGACGGCATGCCGGAGCCGCGCGCGATGAACATCGCGATCTTCCTCGACGAGGTGATGCCGATCAACGGCCCCCTGATGCTGGTGCCGCGCAGCCAGAACGCCGGCGACCTCGAAGCCGCGCATGACCTCGCCACCACCTCCTATCCGCTGTGGACGCTGGACGAGGACACCGTGACGCGCCTCGTCAAGCAGGGCGGCATCGTCGCGCCCACAGGCAAGCCCGGCGGCATGCTGATGTTCCACGGCAATCTGGTGCACGGATCAAGCGGCAACATCACGCCCTACCCGCGCAAGATCGTGTACCTGACGCTGAACGCGGTCTCGAACTACATCCGCACCCCGACGCGGCCGGAGTACATCGCGCATCGCGATTTCACGCCGATCAAGACGGTGGATGATGATGCGCTGCTGCGGCTTGCGCGTGCGCCAAGGCAGGCCGCGGAGTAACCTGTCATTCCGGGGCGCGCGAAGCGCGAGCCCGGAATCCATCGAGCCGCAGAGACGATCGATCAATGGATTCTCTGATGCGCAATCGCGCATCAAAGCTCGCGACTTCGTCGCGCCCCGGAATGACGAGCTTTGATTGTTGCACCAGGACATCCCCATGAACCTCTTTCGCCTCCTGCAAGCCCGCGCATCCGCCGGCAAGCCCGTTCGCGTGGCGCTGATCGGCGCGGGAAAATTCGGCTCGATGTTCCTCGCGCAGGTGCCGCATACGCCGGGGCTCGAGGTGCCCATCATCGTCGACATCGACCGCGAGCGCGCGCGCGAGGCGTGCCGTACCGTCGGCTGGAGCGCCGAGCGGATCGCCGCGACCGTCTTCACCGATGACGGCGCGCGCGCGATCGCCGGCGGCGCGATGGATGTGGTGGTGGAGGCGACCGGCAATCCCGCCGTCGGCATCCGCCATGCGCGCGCCGCGATCGCGGCGGGCAAGCATATCGTGATGGTCAATGTCGAAGCGGACGTGCTGGCGGGCCCGCTGCTCGCCGAGGAAGCGCGGAAGGCGGGCGTGGTCTATTCGCTCGCCTATGGCGACCAGCCGGCCTTGACGGCCGAGATGGTCGACTGGGCCCGCGCCACCGGCTTTCGCGTCGTCGCCGCCGGCAAGGGGACAAAATACCTGCCGGCCTATCACGACGTGACGCCCGACGGCGTCTGGCAGCATTACGGATTGACCGCGGGCGAAGCGCAGTCGGCCGGCATGAACCCGCAGATGTTCAACTCCTTCCTCGACGGCACCAAATCGGCCATCGAGATGGCTGCGATTGCCAACGCCTGCGGCCTCGACGTGCCCGCGGAGGGATTGTTGTTTCCGCCCTGCGGCGTCGACGATTTGCCGCACATCATGCGGCCGCGCTCGCGCGGCGGCGTCCTGGAACGGTCCGGCGTGGTCGAAGTCGTCTCCTCGCTCGAACGCGACGGGCGACCGGTGTTTCGCGACCTGCGCTGGGGCGTCTATGTCGTGCTGGAGGCGCCGAACGACTATGCCGCCGACTGCTTCAAGCAGTATGGCCTGAAGACCGATTCCAGCGGGCGCTTCGCCGCGATGTACAAGCCCTATCATCTGATCGGGCTCGAGCTGAACGTCTCGATCCTGTCGGCCGCACTGCGGGGCGAGGCGACCGGCCAGGCTTTCGGCTTCCGCGGCGACGTCGCCGCCGTGGCCAAGCGCAATTTGCGCGCCGGCGAGATGCTCGACGGCGAAGGCGGCTACACGGTGTGGGGCAAGCTGGTGCCGGCCGCCGCGAGCCTGAAAGCGAGCGCCCTGCCGATCGGCCTCGCGCATCGCCTCAAGCTGAAGCACGACGTTGCCCATGGCGAGATCGTGCGCTGGAGCGATGTCGAGTTCGACGCCAACAACGAGACGATCCGGACAAGAAAGGCGATGGAGGCGGCGTTCGCGAAGGGGTAGCGGCGCGATGGTTTCGGCCGATGGCAGCGCTCTCTCCGTTCCCTCCCCCTTCCGCTGCTGCCCAATCAAGCAGCAGTTCGCCAATCCCCGACTTTCGTCTGTCCCGCGTTCGCAATTGCGAGGGCGGCATGAGGCTTGATTATCGCTGGTCGAACGGTCATCCTTGCTGACGGAACCGCAATGATCGGAATTCCAACAACAAGAGCCCGTCAGGGCCCTCGGAAACGCCTCACAAGTCTCAACAAAACAACGTCGATCTCGACCAAGACAAGACGACACCAAAGTCCCTTAGGTCGAAGCATCGGCATAACGGAGGGAAGTGCATGGAACGTCGTAAATTCCTGACGGCAGGCGGATTGGGCCTGGCCGCAAGCGCGGTTGCTGCGCCGGCTATCGCGCAATCGGCGCCCGAAGTCAGATGGCGGCTCGCCGCGAGCTGGCCGAAGGCGCTCGATACGCTCTATGGCGGCTGCGAATATTTCTGCAAGCGCGTCGCCGAGATCACCGACAACCGCTTCCAGATCCAGCCGTTCGCCGCGGGCGAGATCGTGCCGGGCCTGCAGGTGCTGGATGCGGTCTCGAACGGCACCGTCGAGATGGGCAACACCGCGCTCTACTATTACTGGGGCAAGAATCCCGCCTTCACCTTCGGCACCGCGCTACCGTTCGGATTGAACACGCGCCAGCAGATCTCGTGGCTGCTGTGGGGCGGCGGACAGGATCTCGTCAACGACCTCCTGAAGGAGCACAACGCCTACGGCATTCCGACCGGCTCCACCGGCGCCCAGATGGGCGGCTGGTTCCGGAAGGAGATCAAGTCGGTGGAGGACATGAAGGGCCTCAAGGTCCGCATCGGCGGCTTTGCCGGCACGATCATGGCCAAGCTCGGCGCGGTGCCGCAGCAGATCGCCGGCGGCGACATCTATCCGGCGCTGGAAAAAGGCACGATCGACGCCGCCGAATGGGTCGGCCCTTACGACGACGAGAAGCTCGGCTTCGTGAAGGTTGCCAAGTACTACTACTACCCGGGCTGGTGGGAGGGCACGAGCCAGGGCCACAACATCTTCAACCTCGACAAGTGGAACGCATTGCCGAAGCACTATCAGGCGGCGGTCGATGCGGCCTCGCGCGACACCTACACCTGGATCACCGGCAAGTACGACGCGCTGAACGCGCCGGCGCTGAAGCGGCTCCTGGTGTCGGGCGCGATCCTGAAGGCGTTCCCGCAGGAAGTGCTCGAGGCCTGCTACGGCGCCGCCAACGAGATCTATGCCGATCTCTCCAAGAGCAATCCGCATTTCGGCAAGATGTACGCGAGCCTGACCGCCTATCGCGGCGAAGCCCTGCCCTGGTTCCAGGTCGCCGAGCTGAGCTTCGACAGCTTCATGATGCGGATGCGAACCAAGACGTGAGGCGCTGAGCGGCTCATACGACGAAAGAATGAGAAGCCCCGGAGATGGCGACGTCTCCGGGGCTTCGCATTTTCGGGCAAGTGTTCTTCCCTTCTCCCATGCGGGAGAAGGTGCACGAGTGCGCCGCAGCCTTCGCAACTGCGAGCATGCCGACAGCGCTTGCTTATCGCAAGACGAGCAGTCATCCTGACCTCCTAACCGCGATGCGCGGGATCTACAAAGAGCCCTGAAGGGCCTTCGGAAACGCCAAAATCAATCGTCACAACACCCACGTCGGTTATCGACGAAGCCAAGACGACAGCAAGATCGTCCCCTTAGTCGAGGACATCGGCGCAACGGAGGGTACGCATGAAACGTCGTGAATTCCTGAAAGTGACAGGTGCCGGGCTGGCGGCAAGCACCGCGATTGCCGCACCGGCGATTGCGCAGTCGTCGCCGGAGATGAGATGGCGGCTCGCCGCGAGCTGGCCCAAGGCGCTCGATACGCTCTATGGCGGCTGCGAATATTTCTGCAAGCGCGTCGCCGAGGTCACCGACAACAAATTCCAGATCCAGCCGTTCGCATCCGGCGAGATCGTCCCGGGCCTGCAGGTGCTGGATGCCGTATCGAACGGCACCGTCGAGATGGGCAACACCGCGCTGTATTATTATTGGGGCAAGAACCCCGCCTTCACCTTCGGCACGTCGCTGCCGTTCGGGCTGAACACGCGCGCGCATATTTCCTGGCTGCTGTTCGGCGGCGGACAGGACATGCTCAACGACCTCCTGAAGGAATACAACGCCGTCGGACTTCCGACCGGCTCGACCGGCGCCCAGATGGGCGGCTGGTTCCGGAAGGAGATCAAGTCGATGGAGGATTTCAAGGGATTGAAATTCCGCATCGGCGGCTTCGCCGGCTCGATCATCGCCAAGGTCGGCGGCGTGCCGCAGCAGATCGCGGGCGGCGACATCTATCCGGCGCTGGAGAAGGGCACGATCGACGCGGCCGAATGGGTCGGCCCCTATGACGACGAGAAGCTCGGCTTCGTGAAGGTCGCGAAGTTCTATTACTATCCGGGCTGGTGGGAAGGCACCGGCCAGGGCCACAACATCATGAATCTCGACAAGTGGAACGCGTTGCCCAAGCACTACCAGGCCGCGATCGAGATGGCCTCGCGCGACACCTTCACATGGGTCACCGGCAAATACGATTACGTCAACCCGCCGGCGCTGAAGCGCCTGCTGGTGGCCGGCGCGATCCTCAAGCCGTTCCCGCAGGAGGTGCTCGAGGCCTGCTACAGCGCCGCCAACGAGATCTATGCCGAACTCAGCAAGACCAACCCGCATTTCAAAAAGATGTACACCAGCCTGTCGGCATTCCGGAACGAATCGCTGGCCTGGATGCAGGTCGCCGAGCTCAGCTACGACAGCTTCATGATGCGGATGCGCACGCGGACGTGAGGCGGTGAACCGGTAGGTCGAACCACGCTGAAGGTGTCATCGCCCGGCTCGCCGCCTTCGCTAAAGCTTCGGCGGGCCGAGCACCCCCGCGGGCCTCGGCGTAGCCTTGGCGGAGCCGGGACCGGGCGATCCAGTATCCCAGAGGCCGGCGTTGGAGAGCACGCTCTCGCCACATCCGCTGCGGCGTACTGGATGCCCGCCTTCGCGGGCATGACAGCGGTGGCTGTGGCGGAAGGGGCAAGATCAAACGGCAAAAGCCCCGGAGATGTCTCCGGGGCTTTTGCTTTGGTCTTTCCGCTTTCGCGGAGATGGCAGTCGTTCGCAGGGCTAGATCAACCCGCCGGCGTCGGCGACGCGGCGCTGGTGGTAGTCGGTGTCGCCAAAGGTGTTCTCGATCATGGTGAGGCGCTTGAAGTAGTGGCCGATCTTCGCCTCCATGGTCATGCCGATGCCGCCGTGGAGCTGGATCGACTGCTGGCCGACGAATTTCAGCGACTTGCCGATCTGCACCTTGGCCGCGGCAATCGCATTGGAACGCTCCTTGGCGTCCTCGAAATCGCCAGCCATGGTCGCGAACATCGACATCGAGCGCGCCTGCTCAGTGGCGACGAACATGTCGGAGGCGCGGTGCTGCAGCGACTGGAACGAGCCGATCGCGACGCCGAACTGCTTTCGCGTCTTGATGTACTCGACCGTGGTCTTGAGCGACTCGTCCATCAGGCCGACCGCTTCGGCGCAGAGCGCGACGCGGGCCTCATCGACCACGCGCTCGATCAGCGCGAGCGAATCCTCGGGGTTGCCGATCACGGCGTCCGGGCCGACCTCGACGCCGGTGAGGGTGATGTCGGCGGCGTGCAGGCCGTCCTGGGTCGGATAGGACTTCTTCGCGACGCCCTTGGCATTCGCGGGGACCAGGAACACGCCGATGCCGGTCTTGTCGCGGCGGTCGCCCTTGGTGCGGGCGGTGACTAGAAGCGTGTCCGCGTTCTCGCCGTTGAGCACGACGAACTTCTCGCCATCGATGATCCAGCCGTCGCCCTTCTTCTTCGCAGTCGTCGAGACGTCGAAGAGATCATAGCGAGAGTTCTTCTCGAGCTGGGCGAAGGCGAGCGTCTTGCTGCCGTCGATGATCCCGGGAACGTGCGCGGCCTTCTGCGCATCGCTGCCGGCATGGCGCAGGAAGCCGCCGCCGATCACGACCGTGGCGAGATACGGCTCCAGCACCAGAGCCTTGCCGAGCGCTTCCATCACGATCATGGTCTCGACACCGCCGCCGCCGAAGCCGCCATCGGCCTCGCTGAAGGGCAGGCCGAGCAAGCCCTGCTCAGCAAGCTTGAGCCAGACCGTTTTGCTCCAGCCGCCCTTCTCCTTCATGTACTTCTTGCGCTGCTCGAAATCGTAGGAATCGGTCAGCAGGCCGTCGATGCTTTCCTTGAGAAGCCGCTGCTCCTCGGACAGATCAAAATCCATGTTTTTCTCCAAATCGGCGGGAATTGCCCTGCCGTCGCCTCACCCTCGGACGTCATCCCCGCGAAGGCGGGGATCCAGTAAACGCAGCCGCCGGCTGTACTCACGACCGCCGCGGCGTACTGGGTCCCCCGCCTTCGCGGGGGACGACAGCGTCATTGTTGACTCACAGCCCCAGCACCGCCTTGGCGATGATGTTGCGCTGGATCTCGTTGGAGCCGCCGTAGATCGAGACCTTGCGGTTGTTGAAGTAGCTCGGCGCGATCTGGGCGGTCCAGTCCATGGCTTCGTTCGAGCCGTCGTCGCCATGCACGTCGTAGGGCGCGGCGAACGGGCCGATCACTTCCATGAGCAGCTCGGTGGTGGTCTGCTGGATCTCGGAGCCCTTGATCTTCAGCACGGAGGAGGCCGGATTGGGCTTGCCCTTGCCGTGCTTGCCCTCGTCGGCGACGACGCGCAGCTGGGTCAGCTCGAGCGCCTTCAGCTCGATCTCGCACGCCGCCAGCTTCTCGCGGAAGGCGGCATCCTGGATGATCGGCTTACCTGCGGATTCGACCTTGCCGGCGAGATCGCGGATGCGGCGGAGCCGCTCCTTGGAGACGCCGACGCGGGCGATGCCGGTACGCTCATTGCCGAGCAGAAATTTTGCGTAATCCCAACCCTTGTTCTCCTCGCCGATCAGGTTTTCGATCGGGACTTCCACGTCGTCGAAGAAGACCTCGTTGACCTCATGGCCGCCGTCGATGGTCTGGATCGGACGCACGGTGACGCCCTTCGACTTCATCGAGAACACGATGAAGGAGATGCCCATCTGCTTCTTGGCGTTGTTGTCGGTGCGGCAGAGGCAGAAGATCATGTCGGCGTGCTGTGCCAGCGTGGTCCAGGTCTTCTGGCCGTTGATGATCCACTTGTCGCCTTTGCGCTCGGCCTTGGTCTTGAGCGAGGCGAGGTCGGAGCCGGAGCCGGGCTCCGAAAAACCCTGGCACCACCAGTCGTCGACATTGGCGATGCGGGGCAGGTATTTCTTCTTCTGCTCCTCGTTGCCGAAGGTGTAGATCACAGGGCCGACCATGCTGACGCCGAAGGCGAGCGGCTGCGGCGCCGGATAGGACTGCAGCTCCTCGTTGAAGATGTAATGCTGCACCGAGGTCCACCCCGTGCCGCCATACTGCGTCGGCCAGTGGCTGACGCCCCAGCCCTTCTTGTTGAGGATGCGCCACCACGTCACCATCTCGTCCTTGGTGAGATGACGGCCCTCGACCAGCTTGCGCCGCGTATCCGGCGGCACGTTGTCGCGGAAGAACGACCGCACTTCCTCGCGAAACGCCTGCTCTTCTTTCGTGAATGCGAGATCCATCGGATCCTCCTGTTTCCTCGTCGTCCTGGCGAAAGCCAGGACCCATTACCACCGGCCTTCGTTTTGCGAAGGCAATTGCCGTCTGTGCCCCTTACCCCGGGCGCGGAGTATGGGTCCCGGCTTTCGCCGGGACGACAGTTACTGCAACACCTCGAACAGTCCTGCCGCGCCCATGCCGCCGCCGACGCACATGGTGACGACCGCGTATTTCGCCTTGCGGCGGCGGCCTTCGATCAAAGCGTGGCCGGTGAGGCGCGCGCCCGACATGCCGTAGGGATGGCCGACCGCGATCGCGCCGCCGTCGACGTTGATCTTGTCGGGGTCGATGCCGAGCTTGTCGCGGCAATAGAGCACCTGCACGGCGAAGGCTTCGTTCAGCTCCCAGAGGCCGATGTCATCGACGGTGAGGCCGTGGCGCTTGAGGAGGCGCGGCACGGCGAAGACCGGGCCGATGCCCATCTCGTCCGGCTCGCAGCCGGCGGAGACGAAACCGCGGAAGATGCCGAGCGGCTTGAGGCCGCGCTTTGAAGCCTCCTTGTCGCTCATGATCACGGTGGCGCTGGCGCCATCGGAGAGCTGGCTGGCATTGCCGGCGGTGATCGAAAAACCTTCGCCGCGCACGGGCTTGAGGCCGGCAAGGCCTTCAGCGGTGGTCTCGGGGCGCGGGCCCTCGTCCTGCGATAGCGTGACCTCTTTCATCGAGACGGCACCGGTCGCCTTGTCGGTGACCGCCATCTGCGTCGTGATCGGCGCGATCTCGTCCTTGAACTTGCCGCCCTGCTGGGCAGCGGCGGTGCGACGCTGGCTCTCCAGCGAATATTCGTCCTGCTTCTCGCGCGAGATGCCGTAGCGCTTGGCGACGATTTCGGCGGTGTCGATCATGGGCATGTAGACCTCGCCCTTGATCTTGAGCAGCGCCGGGTCCTGGGCGTGGAAGCCGTTCATCTTGTCGTTCTGCACAAGCGAGATCGACTCGCCGCCGCCGCCGACGGCGATCTCGACGCCGTCGAAGATCACCGAGCGCGCGGCGAGCGCGATCGCCTGCAGGCCCGAGGCGCATTGCCGGTCGATGGTGGTGCCGGCGACGGTGACGGGCAGGCCGGCGCGGAGCAGCGCCTTGCGCGCGATGTTGCCGCCGGTGGCGCCCTGCTGGAGCGCCGCGCCCATCACGACGTCCTCGATTTCCTTCGGATCGACCTTGGCACGCGCGACGGCTTCGCCGATGGCGTGGCCGAGCAGGGTTGCGCCCTCGGTGGCGTTGAGCGCGCCGCGATAGGCCTTGCCGATCGGGGTGCGGGCGGTGGAAACGATGACGGCGTCGGTCAAGAGCGACCTCCTGATGCGGTTTGGGTGGATTGTGACGGTTTCTGCTGCTGGCGCAATTCGTGGCGCGACAATTTTCCGACCGGCGTGCGCGGCAGATCGGCGACGAATTCGACCTCGGCCGGCAGCTCGTGCTTGCCGACCTTGCCGGCGAGCTGCGCGCGCAGCTCGTCGAGCGAGAACGGCTTTGCGTCGGGCTTGAGCTTGATGAAGGCTTTTGCGGCTTCGCCCCGATACTGGTCGGGGATGCCGAGCACGATCACCTCGTGCACGCCTGGAATGGTGTAGATCGCCTGCTCGATCATCTGCGGATAAACATTGAAGCCGCCGGAGATGATCATGTCTTTCTTGCGGTCGACCAGGAAGAAATAGCCGTCGGTGTCGACATAGCCGATGTCGCCGGTGAGGAAGCGGCCGTCGACGAAGGCATCCGCGGATCCCTCCGGCTTGTTCCAGTAGCCCCTGGTGACGTTCGGGCCCTTGATGCGGATCTCGCCGACTTCGCCCGGCGGCAGCACGCGTTTGGGATCGTCGAGCGCGACGACGTCGAGCTCGATGCCGGGCAACATCAGGCCGATCGAGCCGGGCTTGTCCGGGCCCGTGGGCGGATGGCCGGTGCCGGGCGAACAGGTCTCGGTCATGCCCCAGCCGCTGCGCAGCTTCTTGCCGACCTTGCGCTCGAAGAAATTTGCGATCTCCACCGGCAGCGGCGCGCCGCCGGACCCGATCGTCGCCAGCGAGGAGAAGTCGCGCTTGTCCAGGTCAGGGAGCGCAGCGATGGCGATCCACATCGTCGGAACGCCCGGGAAATAGGTCGCGCGCTTCACTTCGATATCGCGCATCACGGCTTCGACGTCGAAGCGCTGATGCAGCGAGATCAGATTGCCGCGGCGGAGCGAGGACAAGAGCACCACGGTGAGCGCGTAGATATGGAACAGCGGCAACACGCAGATCACGCGCTCGATGACATCGCCGCGCGCGGCGCGCGCCGGCTTGCCCCAGACGTCGTAGATCGACACCGCGGAGGTGAGATTGCCGTGCGTCAGCATCGCGCCCTTGGGCAGGCCGGTGGTACCGCCGGTATATTGCAGCAGAGCGACGTCGTCGGCCGCGACTTGCGGCCACTGTGCCGGCGCGGTCGCGCCCTCCACAAAAGTCTTGAAGGTGACGATGCGGGGATCGTCGGGGATCGGCGCCTGCGGCGTGCCGACCTTGCCCCAATTGTCGTCCTCGCAGACGACGAGGCGGTCGATCAGACCTTTCTCCAGGAATTTCAGCGCGGTCGGCAGCAGCGCCTGGAGGTTCGAGGTGACGAGCAGGCGCGAGCCGGAGTCGGAGACCTTATGCGTCAGCGCGATCTCGCCGTCGAGCGGGGAGAGATGCGCAACGCGGGCGCCCGCCTTCAGCGCGCCGAAGAAATTGACGGGGTGGTCCGGCGTGTTGCCGAGAAACAGCGCGACCGAGCTGCCCTTGCCGCAGCCGGCGCGCAGGAACGCGGCGGCCGCGCGCTCGGCCATCGCGGCGAGCTCGGTGTAGCTGATCGCACGATCGCGGAATTCCAGCGCGGTGCGCGGGCCGTAATCGGCGGCGGCTTTCGCCAAGAGGTCGGGGAGCGTGCCCTGGACGATGGTGTCGCCCCAATGCACGCCCTCAGGGTAAAACTGTTCGCCGGGATGGGTCATTTTCTGCATCACACTCAGTGGTCATTCCGGGGCGCGACAAAGTCGCGAGCCCGGAATCCATCAGGCCGCGCACTCAGAGGCGAAATGGATTCCGGGCCTGGCCCTACGGGCCATCCCGGAATGACGCCGAGAGTGCAAGCCCCCATCACGCCGCTTTCGACGCGGCCGCGAGCGAGGCGAAGGTCTTGCCTTCCGCCGCGAGCTTCTTCAACAGCGGCGCGGGCTCGAGGCTGGGGTCGTTGGTCTCCTTGGCGTAGAAAGCCAGCCGATCGGCAATGTGCTTGAGGCCGACGCTGTCGGCCCAGAACATCGGGCCGCCGCGATAGATCGGCCAGCCGTAGCCGTAGAGCCAGACCACGTCGATGTCGGACGGACGCGCCGCGATGCCCTCTTCGAGGATCTTCGCGCCCTCGTTGATCATCGGGTACATCATGCGCTCGAGGATCTCGTCGTCGCTGACGATGCGCTTCTTGCGGCCGAGGCGGAGCAGCGTCTCGTCGATCAGCTTCTCGACATCAGGGTCGGGCAGCGGCGCGCGAGAACCCTGCTCGTACTTGTAATAGCCCTTGCCGGTCTTCTGGCCGAAGCGACCGGCTTCGCACAGCGCGTCCGCGATCTCCGACTTGATACCGCGGTCTTTCCGCGAACGCCAGCCGATGTCGAGGCCGGCAAGGTCGCCCATCGCGAACGGCCCCATCGGCATGCCGAACTTGGTCACGACGGCGTCGACCTGCTGCGGCAGCGCGCCTTCAAACAAGAGCTTCTCCGACTGCTTGCCGCGCTGGGCCAGCATGCGGTTGCCGACAAAGCCGTCGCAGACACCGACCACGGCCGGCACTTTTGCAATTTTGCGCGCGATGGACACGGCGGTCGCGAGCGCATCCGGCGCGGTCTTGTCGGCGCGCACGATCTCGCACAGCTTCATGACGTTGGCGGGCGAGAAGAAGTGCATGCCGAGCACGTCCTGCGGACGCTTGGTCGACTTCGCGATCTCGTCGATGTTGAGGTACGAGGTGTTGGAAGCGAGCACGGCGCCGGGCTTGACGTACTGGTCGAGCTTGCTGAACACCTCTTTCTTCACCGCCATGGTCTCGAACACGGCTTCGATGACGAGGTCGGCATCGCCGACGTTCTCGATGCCGACGACGCCGTTGATCAGCGCCATGCGCTTGGCGGGCGCATCGGCCGGGATGCCGCCGCGCGCGGCGGTCGCTTCCCAGTTCTTCTGCATGATGCCCATGCCGCGCTTGAGCTGCTCCTCGCCGGTCTCGATCAGCGTGACGGGCACGCCGGCATTGGCAAAGGACATCGCGATACCGCCGCCCATGGTGCCGGCGCCGAGAATGGCAACGCGGTTGACTGGGCGCGACTTGGTGCCCTCAGGGACGCCCGCGATCTTGGCGGCCTCGCGCTCGGCGAAGAAGGCATAGCGCTGCGCCTTGGACTGGTCGCTGGCGACGAGCTTGAGAAAACCCTCGCGCTCCTTCTTCAGCCCTTCGTCGAACGGGAAATCGATGGCGTAGCCGACCGCGTCGGCCGCCGCGAACGGCGCCTCCAGGCCGCGCGACTTCTTGGTCATGGCGGCGACCGCATTGGTGAAGATCGAACGGTCGGCCTTGGCGGCCGCGATCTTGGAATCGTCGTCGCGCAAGCGGCGCAGCGGACGCTTCTCGGCGATGAGCTTGCGGACGAAAGCCTCGCCGCCGGAGGCCGGCCCCTCGATGATCTCCTCGATCAGGCCGTTCTTGAGCGCTTCCGCCGCTCCGATCGGGTCGCCGCCTACGATCATCTTGACGGCGAGTTCCGGCCCGACCGCGCGCGGCAGGCGCTGGGTTCCGCCGGCGCCGGGCAACAGGCCGAGTTTCACCTCGGGCAGGCCGAGCTTGGCCTCTTTCACCGCGACGCGGAAATGACAGGCCAGCGCAACCTCGAGGCCGCCGCCGAGCGCGGTGCCGTGGATCGCGGCAACCACCGGCTTGGGCGAATTCTCGATCTCGGACAGCACGTCGTTGAGGGCCGGCGGCTTCGGCGGCTTGCCGAATTCGGTGATGTCGGCGCCGGCAATGAAGGTGCGGCCGGCGCAGGTCAGCACGATGCCCTTGATGGCGGGATCGGCGACCGCAGCCTTGATGCATTCCAGGATGCCGCCGCGGACCGCGGCACTCAGCGCATTGACCGGAGGGCTATTGACCGTGACGATCCCGACTTCGTCATGACGCTCAAGCTTGACCACTTCGCTCACGGTGTCCCTCCTTGGTGGGGATTTACTTTTGTTCGATTTCGCGGTGCGGAATTTAATTCCGCATCTTGACGGCAGGGTTATTTTGAAGCACGGACGTTGTCAACGACTCCGCGCAAGAAGCAGATCAGGGATGAAGCGTACAGGAAAGAAGACTGCGACCGATCGGAATTTCGTCGTCGCGCTTTCCCGCGGACTGGACGTATTGCGCGCATTCCAACCCAATGACGGCCTGCTCGGCAATCAGGAGATTGCGGCCCGCACCAACCTGCCGAAGCCAACGGTATCGAGGCTGACCTATACGCTGACCAAGCTCGGCTACCTGACGCCGGTTCCCCGTTTCGAGAAATACCAGCTCGCGCCCGCCGCGATGTCGCTCGGCTACGCCGCGCTCGCCAATCTCGGCGTTCGGCATTTGTCCGAGCCGTTTCGCGAGGAAGTGATGCGCGCCACCGGCGGCGCCGTCGCGGTCGGCGGCCGCGACCGTCACAGCATGATCTATTTCGGACAGAGCCGCGGCAGCGAGACGGTCGGCGTTCAACTTGACGTCGGCTCGCGCGTGCCGATTGCAACCAGCGCGATGGGCCGGGCCTATTTCTGGGCGCTCGACGAAGACAATCGCGCCGAGGTGTCGCGCATCCTGCGCGAACATTACGGCAGCCGCTGGCCCAAGATGCGCGACGGCCTCGAACGTTCCGGCGAGACCGTCGCGAAATACGGTTTTGCGATTTCCGTCGGCGATTGGCACGACGACATCGGCGCCGCCGGCGTCGCGCTCAAGCTCAATGACGGAACCGGACCTTACGCATTCAATTGCGGTGCGCCCGCATTCCGTTTCACGGAAGAGCGTTTGATCAACGACATTGGACCGCGTCTGCTTGCGATGGTAAGGAACATCGAAGCGGCACTCGGGGGTCTGATGCCGCATTCCAAAAAAGAAGTCAGCAAAAAGCTGAAATCAGGAGGAAAAGTTGCGCGTGTGGCCGAGGGGTTCAGATAGCCTTTGTCGTTGCAGGGAGCGGTTCGCATCGCCCCTTCGCCCACTGAACGTTGTGGGCGAGACGAGATGACGCAGGCACAGCTCGCGCAGGGTACATCGCCCCTGCTCGCGGTTCGCGACGTCAGCGTCGTGTTCGGCGGCATCATCGCGCTCAACGGCGTGTCCTTCAACATGCACAAGGGCCAGATCCTCGGATTGATCGGCCCCAACGGCGCCGGCAAGACAACGCTCTTCAACTGCCTCTCGCGGCTGTATCAGCCGTCGTCCGGCGACATCCTGATGGAGGGTGTCAGCATCCTGTCGCGCCCGCCGCACCGGATCGCCGAGATCGGCATCGGCCGCACCTTCCAGAACGTCGCGCTGTTTCCGAACCTCTCGGTGATGGACAACGTCCGCGTCGGCGCCCATTCGAAGACCTCCAGCGACATCATCAGCGACTCCCTGAAACTGGCGTGGGTCCGGCGCAGCGAGACCAGCGTCAACAAGAAGGTGCACGAGATCCTCGCCTATCTCGATCTCGAGGACGTCGCCCACACCATGGTGTCAGGCCTGCCCTTCGGCACGCAGAAGCGCGTCGAGCTGGCGCGCGCATTGGCGGCCGATCCGAAAATCCTGCTGCTCGACGAGCCCGCCGGCGGCCTCAACCATGAGGAAGTCTATGTGCTCGGCGACCTCATCCGCAAAATCCGTGACGAGCGCCACATGACGGTACTGCTGGTCGAGCATCACATGGGCCTCGTGATGTCGATCGCCGACCACGTCGTCGCGCTGAATTTCGGCAAGAAGCTCGCGGAAGGCACGCCCGCCCAGGTGCAGGCGGACCCCGACGTCATCAAGGCCTATCTCGGGAGCAAGGACCAATGACGACACTGCTCAACGTCAAGGACCTGCGCGCCTATTACGGCCAGGTCCAGGCGCTCCATGGCCTGTCGTTCTCGCTGAACGAGGGCTCGCTGACGACGCTGCTCGGTGCCAACGGCGCCGGCAAGACCACGACGCTGCGCGCGATCTGCAACATGGTGCGCTCCACCGGCGGCATCGAGTTCGACGGCAAGCCGCTCAACAACCGTTCCACCGAGAGCATCGTGCGGTTCGGCATCGCCCATGTACCGCAGGGCCGCGGCACCTTCACCACCATGACGGTGGAGGAGAACCTCCAGCTCGGGGCCATCACCCGCAAGGACAGCGCCGGCATCGTCTCCGACATCGAGCGCATGTATGCACATTTCCCGGTGTTGAAGCAGCGCCACACCCAGCAGGCCGGCACGCTCTCCGGCGGCGAGCAGCAGATGCTCGCGGTCGCCCGTGCCCTGATGCTGCGGCCGCGACTGATGCTGCTGGACGAGCCCTCCTTCGGCCTCGCGCCGCTGGTGGTGCGCGACCTGTTCGGCATCCTCGGCAAGATCAACCGCGAGGACAAGGTGTCGATCCTGGTGGTCGAGCAGAACGCCCAGCTCGCGCTCGAGCTCGCCGACCATGCCTATGTGATCGAAACCGGCCGCATCGTGATGTCGGGCAATGCCAAGGACATCGCGAACAACGAAGAAATCCGCAAATCCTATCTGGGTTACTGAGGGAGCCGGGACAATGGAGCTGTTTACCAACCAGGTCCTGGCCGGCATCGCCACGGGCGCGATCTACGCCTGCATGGCGCTCGCCGTGGTGATGATCTACCAGGCCATCGACCATCTCAACTTCGCGCAGGGCGAGATGGCGATGTTCTCGACCTTCATCTCCTGGCAGCTGATGCAGTGGGGCATCCCCTACTGGGCCGCGTTCGTGATCACGCTGGCGTTCTCCTTCATCGGTGGCATCGCGATCGAGCGCATCCTGTTCAAGCCGCTCGCCAAGGCGCCGATCCTGACCAACGTCGCCGGCTTCATCGCGCTGTTCGCGATCATCAACTCATCGGCCGGCCTGATCTGGGACTTCACCATCAAGCAATACCCGACCCCGTTCGGCTCCGCACCGTTCCTGGGCAGCCAGCTGATCTCGACCCACCAGGCCGGCATGATCGGCGTCACCGTGCTGCTGCTGTTCGGCCTCTACTTCTTTTTCCAGTACACCCGCATCGGCCTTGCGATGCGCGCGGCCGCCTCGGTGCCTGAATCGGCTCGCCTCGTCGGCATCAACACGAGCTGGATGATCGCGCTGGGCTGGGGCATGGCCTCGGCGATCGGCTCGATCGCCGGCATGCTGATTGCTCCCGTGGTGTTCCTGGAGCCCAACATGATGGGCGGCGTGCTGATCTACGGCTTCGCCGCCGCGGTGCTCGGCGGCCTCACCAGCCCGTTCGGCGCGGTGGTCGGCGGCTTCCTGGTCGGCATCTTCGAAAACCTCGCCGGCACCTACATCCCCGGCGTGGGCAACGAGCTGAAGCTTCCGATCGCGCTTGCGCTGATCATCTCGGTCCTGGTCGTCAAACCCGCTGGCCTGTTCGGCCGGCACATCGTCAAGCGAGTTTGATCATGAGCGCTGCAGAAGAAGTCGTTGCAGAAGGCCACCAGGCGGTTGAGGCCGTTCCGAAGCGGGCCATGACGCTGGGCACCGGCACCTCGCTGGTGGTGCTCGCCGCGCTTGTGATCGCGCCCGTCTTCGTCAAGAACTTCGTCATCTTCCAGATGACGATGCTCCTGATCTACGGGCTCGCCGTGCTGGCGCTGAACATCCTGACCGGCGGCTCGGGTCAGTTCTCGCTCGGCCAGAGCGCGTTCTACGCGGTCGGCGCCTACACTTCGGCAGTGCTGATGGAGCACGCCAACATCAACTACGCACTTACCATTCCGATTTCCGCCGTGGTCTGCTTCGGATTCGGTTACCTTTTCGGCAAACCGGCCCTGCGGCTGTCGGGCGTCTATCTCGCGCTCGCGACCTTCGCGCTCGCCACCGCGATGCCGCAGCTCCTGAAGCTGAACTTCCTCGAGCACTGGACCGGCGGCGTGCAGGGCCTTGTCGTCACCAAGCCCGACGCGCCGTTCGGCTTGCCGATGTCGCAGGACATGTGGCTGTATTACTTCACGCTCGTCGTGACGATTGCGATCTACATCTTCGCGGTGAACCTGCTGCGCTCCCGCTCGGGCCGCGCCTTCATGGCGATCCGCGACAACGAGATCGCGGCCTCCTCGATGGGTGTCAACGTCGCGCTCTACAAGACGCTGGCCTTCGGCGTGTCCGCGGCGATCACTGGTATCGCCGGCTCGCTCGGCGCCATCGCGGTGCAGTTCGTCGCGCCCGACAGCTACACCATCACGCTCGCGATCTCGCTGTTCCTCGGCATGGTGGTTGGCGGCGTCGGCTGGCTGCCCGGCTCGTTCGTCGGTGCGGCCTTCATCATCTTCGTGCCGAACATGGCGGAGAGCATCTCCAAGGGCCTCTCCGGCGCCGTGTTCGGCGTGCTCCTGTTCCTCGTCATCTACCTCGTGCCGCATGGCGCAAGGCAGGTCGCAATCCTGGGCCAGCAACTCGCTGGAAAGCTCAGAAAGAATTGAACCCCGTTTAATCGTACAAAGGAGACCCGAATTGTCTTTTGGAAGAACACTGCGAGCCGCCGCGCTGGTCACGGCAACGGCGGCCATCACTTTCAACTCCGGCACGGCATTTGCTCAAAAGAAATATGATACCGGCGCTTCCGATACCGAGATCAAGATCGGCAACATCATGCCGTACAGCGGTCCGGCGTCGGCTTACGGCATCATCGGCAAGACCGAAGAAGCCTATTTCAAGATGATCAACGACAAGGGCGGCATCAACGGCCGCAAGGTCAACTTCGTCACCTATGACGACGCCTATTCGCCGCCCAAGGCGGTCGAGCAGGTCCGCAAGCTGGTCGAGAGCGACGAGGTGCTGGCCGTGTTCAACCCGCTCGGCACGCCCTCGAACTCTGCGATCCAGAAGTACCTGAACGCCAAGAAGATCCCGCAGCTGTTCGTCGCCACCGGCGCCACCAAGTGGAACGATCCGAAGAACTTCCCCTGGACCATGGGCTGGCAGCCCTCCTACCAGAGCGAAGCGCAGATCTACGCGAAATGGCTGATGAAGGAGAAGCCGGACGCCAAGGTCGCGATCCTCTACCAGAACGACGATTTCGGCAAAGACTACCTCAAGGGCACCAAGGACGGCCTCGGCGCCAAGGCCTCCTCCATGATCATCATGGAAGAGAGCTATGAGGTCTCCGAGCCGTCGATCGACGGCCACATCGTCAAGATCAAGGCCGCCAATCCCGACGTGCTGCTGATCTATGCGACCCCGAAGTTCGCGGCGCAGACCATCAAGAAGACTGCCGAGCTCAGCTGGAAGCCGCTCCAGATCCTGACCAACGTCTCGATCTCGGTGGGCAGCGTGATGAAGCCGGCTGGCTTCGAGAACGCCCAGGGCGTGCTGTCGGCGGCCTACGCCAAGGATTCGACGGATCCGCAGTGGGCCAACGACCCCGGCATGAAGAAGTGGAACGAGTTCGTCGACAAGTACATGCCGGGCGCCGACAAGACCGACACCGCCATGGTCTACGGCTATGGTGCAGCGTCGACCCTGGCCAAGGTCCTGGAGATGTGCGGTGACGACCTCACCCGCCCCAACCTGATGAAGCAGGCGGCCTCGCTGAAGGATTTTGCCCCGGACACCATGCTGCCCGGCGTCAAGCTCAACACCAGCGCCACCGACTTCGCCCCGATCGCGCAGCTGCAAATGCAGCGCTTCAAGGGCGAGAAGTGGGAACTGTTCGGCGAGATCATCAGCGGCGACGTCGCCTCCGAGTGACACGCTGACGTCATAGTCCTGGCATCGATAGGCCCCCGCGAGCGATCGCGGGGGCTTTTTGTTGACGTCCGGCGCCAATCTTGTTCAATGCGGCGCCGATCCAGCCGGGGTGGGAGAACAATGACTGCCGTTCGATTTCAGGTTGCGGCCCTCCTGGCCGCATTCGCGTTGTGCACTGCAATGAGCAGCCCGGCACAGGCGCAGAAGAAATACGACAGCGGCGCTTCCGATACCGAGATCAGAATAGGCAACATCATGCCCTATAGCGGGCCGGCCTCCGCCTATGCCGCGATCGGCAGGACCGAGGAAGCCTATTTCAACAAGATCAATGCCGAGGGCGGCATCAACGGCCGCAAGATCAAGTTCATCTCCTACGACGACGGCTATTCGCCGCCGAAGACGGCGGAGCAGGCGCGCAAGCTGGTCGAGAGCGACGGGGTGCTGCTGATCTTCGGCTCGCTCGGCACCTCGACCAATGGCGCGATCCGCAAATACATGAACGAGAAGAAGGTGCCGCAATTGTTCGTGGCGAGCGGCGCCTCGAAGTGGAACGACCCCAGGCAATATCCCTGGACCATGGGCTGGCAGCCGAGCTACGCGAGCGAGGCACGCATCTACGCAAAATACATCATGAAGGAGAAGCCGGACGCCAAGATCGGCCTGCTCTATCAGAACGACGATTTCGGCAAGGACTATCTGAAAGGACTGAAGGAGGGCCTCGGGCCCAAGGCCTCGATGATCGTGCTGGAGGAGAGCTACGACACCTCGGAGCCCGCGATCGACGACCACGTCGTGAAACTGAAGGCCTCGGGCGCCGACGTCTTCATCAGCATCACCACCCCGAAATTTGCAGCACAGGCGATCAAGAAGGCGGCCGAGATCAGCTGGCATCCGCTCCACATCATCTCCAATGTCTCGGCCTCGGTCGGCGGCGTGCTGGAGCCGGCGGGCCTCGAGATCTCGCAAGGCGTCCTGTCGGCCACCTACACCAAGGACGGCTCCGACCCGCAGTGGAACGCCGATGACGGCATGAAGAAGTTCTACAGTTTCCTCGCGCAGTACGAGCCCAAGGCCAACAAGCTCGATGCGGGCGTGGTGTTCGGCTATGCCGCGGCCCAGACCATGGTGAAGGTGCTGCAGATGTGCGGCGACGATCTCACCCGCGAGAACGTCATGAAGCAGGCCGCCAGCATCAGGGATTTCGAGCCCGACACGCTGCTGCCCGGCATCAAGATCAACACCGCATCTGATAATTTCGCCCCGATCGAGCAGCTCCAGATGATGCGCTTCAAGGGCAAGAAATGGGAGCTATTCGGCGACGTCATCTCGAGCGAGATGAACCACTGAGCGCTGCAAGCGCGCAATTCAAAATAGCTCAAATTTCACAGGACAACTTCTGCGCAGCGGATTGACGGCGCATCCCATCTCGCGCGTCGGAATATTCCACATCGTCTCGAAAAAAGAGGGTCCCGCTGCGACAGCTCGGGCGGGGCGTTCTCCTTGCTGGCCGTCCGGGAAGGGTATTCAATATGTGCCGGAGCGACGCGCAACGATCGCTTCCGATCAAGAAAACGGCACATTCAAACCTACCTAGGGAGATCAAGATGCCTGCAATGCATGTGCGATTGGGGGCCTTCTCGGCTGCCCTCGTGCTCGCTGCCACCCTGTCCACGACCGCGTTCGCGCAGAAGAAGTACGACACCGGCGCATCCGACACCGAAATCAAGATCGGCAACATCATGCCCTACAGCGGACCAGCCTCCGCCTACGGCGTGATCGGCAAGACCGAGGAGGCCTATTTCCGCAAGATCAACGCCGAGGGCGGCATCAACGGCCGCAAGATCAACTTCATCAGCTATGACGACGCCTATTCCCCGCCGAAGACGGTGGAGCAGGCGCGCAAGCTGGTCGAGAGCGACGAGGCGCTGCTGATCTTCCAATCGCTCGGCACGCCGCCCAACACGGCGATCCAGAAATACATGAACTCGAAGAAGGTACCGCAACTGTTCGTCGCCACCGGCGCCACCAAATGGGATGATCCCAAGAATTTCCCGTGGACTATGGGCTGGCAGCCGAACTACCAGACGGAGGCCCGCATCTATGCAAAGTACATTCTGAAGGAGAAGCCGAACGCCAAGATAGCCATCCTCTATCAGAATGACGACTACGGCAAAGACTATGTCAAAGGCCTGAAGGACGGCCTAGGCGCCAAGGCAGAGTCGATGATCGTGGTCGAGGAAAGCTACGAGGTGGCGCAGCCGACCATCGACTCCAGCATCGTCAAGCTGAAGTCAACGGATGCCGACGTATTCTTCAACGTCACCACGCCGAAATTTGCGGCTCAGTCGATCAAGAAGATGCACGAGATCGGCTGGAAGCCAATGCACTTCCTCAACAACGTCTCGGTCTCCATCGGCAGCGTCATGAAGCCGGCCGGCTTCGAGGCCTCGCAAGGCATCATCTCCTCGAACTACTACAAGGATCCGACCGATCCGCAATGGAAGGACGATCCGGCGATGAAGGCCTGGAATGCGTTCCTCGACAAGTACTATCCCGAAGCCAACCGAACGGATTCGGCGGTGATGTACGGCTACATCGTGGCCCAGGCCCTCGAGCACGTCTTGAAGGCATGTGGCGACGATCTGACGCGCGCCAATGTCATGAAGCAGGCAGCCAGCATCAAGGCCTTCGAACCCGCCGGCCTGCTGCCGGGCATCAAGGCCAATACCAGCCCCACCGACTTTGCTCCACTGTCCCAGGTGCAGCTCATGCGCTTCAAGGGCGAAAGCTGGGAGCTGTTCGGTGACGTCCTCAGTGGCGACGTCAGCGGCTGAAAGGCCGGCATGGCCGACCATGACTACTAAAGAAGCAGCCCCTGCGATCTCCTCGCAGGGGCTTTTCCTTGATGCTGCAACGCAAATCGTATTCAATCGCCGCCGCGTCGCCAAGAAGCCCAAAAAGAAAATGACGCACACTCATCAAGAAAATAGGGAGATTGGAATGCCCGCTGTCACCGGCAAACTTGCGGCCGCGTCACTGGCGCTCGCGCTCATTGCGGCCTCGGCCTCCACTGCATCGGCCCAGAAGAAGTACGATACCGGCGCGACCGACACCGAGATCAAGATCGGCAACATCATGCCCTACAGCGGACCGGCTTCCGCCTACGGCGTGATCGGCAAGACGGAGGAAGCGTATTTCCGCATGGTCAACGCGGAAGGCGGCATCAACGGCCGCAAGATCAACTTCATTTCCTATGACGACGGCTACTCGCCGCCGAAGACGGTGGAGCAGGCGCGCAAGCTGGTCGAGAGCGACGAGGTGCTGTTGATCTTCAACTCGCTCGGCACGCCGCCGAATTCGGCGATCCACAAGTACATGAATTCGAAGAAGGTGCCGCAACTGTTCGTCGCCACCGGCGCCACCAAGTGGAACGATCCGAAGGAGTTTCCCTGGACCATGGGCTGGCAGCCCAACTACCAGAGCGAATCCATCATCTACGCCAAATACATCCTGAAGAACCACCCGAACGCCAAGATCGCCGTGCTCTATCAGAACGACGATTACGGCAAGGACTATCTGAAAGGCTTCAAGGACGGGCTCGGCAGCAAGGCCGCCTCGATGATCCTTGTCGAGGAAAGCTATGAGGTCTCGGAGCCGACCATCGACTCCCACATCGTCAAGCTCAAGGCGACCGGCGCCGACGTGTTCTTCAACATCAGCACGCCGAAATTCGCGGCACAGGCGATCAAGAAGAATGCCGAGATCGGCTGGAAGCCGCTGCACTTCCTCAACAACGTCTCGGCCCAGATCGGAAGCGTGCTCAAGCCTGCCGGCTTCGAAAACGCGCAAGACATCATCTCATCCATCTACCTCAAGGACCCCACTGATCCGCAATGGAAAGACGATGCCGCGGTCAAGGCCTGGAACGGGTTTCTCGACAAATACTATCCAGAGGCCAATCGCGCCGACTTCAATGTGATGTACGCCTACATCGCCTCGCAAGGACTCGTGCGCGTCTTGAAGGCTTGTGGTGACGACCTGACGCGCCAGAACGTCATGAAGCAGGCGGCCAGCTTGAAGGACGTCGAAATCATCGGCCTGCTGCCGGGAGTCAAGGTCAATACCAGTCCGAGCGACTTCGCTCCGATCTCGCAGCTCCAGCTGATGCGCTTCAAGGGCGAGAGCTGGGAGCGATTTGGGGACGTCATCAACGGCGATGTCAGCGGCTAAAGCGCGATGAGATTTGGATGAATCGTCATCGCGCTTTAGGTTGTTGTTTGCGCATGATCTTTCCGGAAAACCGCTTCGCACTTTTCCGGATCATGCCTTAGGCCGAAATAGACAACGCCGGCACGGGCCCCCTGCGAGACGATCGCAGGGGGCTTTTGCTTGCGCAGCGATTATGATCACGCGATTGCACAATCGAATGATGGTAAAGCCTGCTTACGCTTTCGCGCCCGATGCGCTAGGCATATGACCGGCGGCTCCGTCGCCGCCAAGAGTCTGCTTGAGGCCATCGTCATGACCGACCGACGTCCGCTGCTCCGCGCGCTCTACGACGCCGCCGTTGCCGCCGCCCATCCGAACACTATTCTGGCGCCGCACTTACGGCCCGTGCCCCGAGGACGCGTGATCTGCCTTGCCGCCGGCAAGGGTGCCGGCGCGATGGCCGCGGCGGCGGAACGGCACTATCTCGACACGTTAAAACTCGCGCCGGAGCGGCTGGTCGGCATCGCCACCACGCGACACGGCTATGGCGTGCCGACGCGCCGCATCCGCGTGGTCGAGGCCGGCCACCCCGTACCTGACGAGGCGGGGCTGAAGGGCGCGGCCGACACGCTCGCGCTCGCAGGCGAGGCCGGACCCGACGATCTGCTGCTGGTGCTGCTCACCGGCGGCGGCTCGGCGAACTGGATCGCGCCCGTGGACGGCATCAGCTTTGCGCAGAAGCAGGCGGTCAACAAGGCGCTGCTGCGCTCAGGCGCGCCGATCGGCGAGATGAACGTCGTCAGGAAACATCTGTCGCGCATCAAGGGCGGGCGGCTCGCGCGCGCCGGCAGGAACGCGGCCGAGATCGTCACGCTCGCGATCTCCGACGTGCCGCATGACGATCCCTCCGCCATCGCCTCCGGCCCCACCGTGCCGGATCCGACCACGCTGGCGGACGCGCGCGCGATCGTCGCGAAGTACAGGCTCAATATCGACGACGCCGTGCGCCGCGCGCTCGACGACCCCAACAACGAAAGCTGCAAGCCCGGCGATGCCGCCTTCGCACACGCGTCGTTCGAGCTGATCGCGCGGCCCAAGCAATCGCTGGACGCCGCGGTGAAGCTGGCCGAGGACGCCGGCTACGAGACCATCGATCTCGGCGCCGATCTCGAGGGCGAGGCGCGCGAGGTCGCGGCCAATCATGCGAAGCTGGCGCTTGAGGCGCGCGCGCAAGGCAAGCGCATCGCGATCCTCTCCGGCGGCGAGCTCACGGTCACCGTGCGCGGCAACGGGCGCGGTGGTCCGAACCAGGAATACGCGCTGGCGCTCGCCTCCTTGTTCAAGGACACGCCGAACATTTCGGCGCTCGCCGGCGACACCGACGGCGCCGACGGCGGCGCCGGCAACCCGACCGACCCCGCCGGCGCGCTGATCGATGCTGCGACCTTCGCGAAGATGAAGGCGCAAGGGCTGCAGCCGCAGGCGTATCTGGACAACAACGACGCGACGACGTTCTTCGAAGCGACGGGCGATCTGCTGCAGCCGGGCCCGACGCTGACGAACGTCAACGACATCAGGGTGATCCTGGTGGATTAGGACTCGCTTTGTTCGATGCCATCGCGGGCGCGGATTCCAGTACGCGGCTTACCGCTTGCCGCTGACGTGCTCCAGCAGCGCGAGCAGGCCCTTCAACAAGTCCGTCGGCGACGGCGGGCAGCCCTTGATGTGCATATCCACCGGAACGGTCTCGGACACGCCGCCGACGCAGGCGTAGCTGCCTCTGAAAATACCGCCATCGATCGCGCAGCCGCCGACCGCGACGACCCATTTCGGATCGGGCGTCGCGTTGTAGGTCCGCTCCAGCGCCTCTCGCATGTTCTTCGTCACCGGACCCGTGACCAGCAGCACGTCGGCGTGCCGCGGCGAGGCGACGAAGCGCAGGCCGAAACGTTCGATGTCGTAGAAGGCGTTGGACAGCGCGTGGATCTCGAGCTCGCAGCCGTTGCAGGACCCGGCATCGACCTCGCGAATGGCGAGAGAACGCCCAAGCCTGGCCTGGGCGGCGCGGTCGACTTTGGCTGCAAGCTCCGCCAGCGCCGCCTCGTCCGGCGCCGGCGCGGGCTCCGTCAGCGAGCCATGGGTGAGGCTTTCGAGCAGGGTCTTGCGCATGGCTTAGAGGTCCGCGCCCGAATAGGAACAATTGAACGATTTATTGCAGAGCGGGAAATCGGCAATAATGTTGCCCTCGATCGCAGTTTCCAGCAGCGGCCACTGGAACCACGAGGCGTCGCGCAGGTGGCAGCGTTCGACGCGCAACTCACCATCGAGCCGCAGCCAGACCAGCACGTCGCCGCGGAACGCTTCCGTCAGCGCCAGGCCTTCGCATGCGCCCCGCCCGGCCGGCGGCGCGCTCCTGATCTCGCCCGGCTCCATCAGGTCGAGGATCTGCGCGATCAGCTCGACGCTCTGCTCGACCTCGCGGATGCGGATCCAGACCCGTGCGTTGACATCGCCGCCTTCCAGCACCGGCACCTCGAACGACAATTGATCGTACGGCGCGTAAGCGAGCGTGCGTCGTGCATCGAAATTGCGGCCCGAGGCGCGGCCGACATAGCCGCCGGCGCCGAACTGCCGCACATAGTCCGCCTTCACGATGCCCGTGGTGACGGTGCGGTCCTGCAAGGATGCGGTGTTGTCGTAAAGCTCGATCAGGCGCGGGAATACCTTCTTGATTTCAGCAAGCAGCGTTCGCAGCGCCGGGATACCGTCCGGCGCGATGTCGCGCGCCACGCCACCGGGCACGACGACGTCCATCATCAGGCGATGGCCGAACGCAGCATCCGCAGCGCGCAGGGTCCGCTCGCGCAAAATGCCGGTCTGGGCATGCATCAGCGCGAACGACGCATCGTTGCAGATCGCGCCGATGTCGCCGAAATGATTGGCGAGCCGCTCCAATTCCGCCATCAGCGCCCGCAAGTACGTCGCGCGCCGCGGCACCTCGATGTCGAGCGCGGCTTCCGCCGCGCGGGCAAAGGCGAAAGCGTAGGCCACCGCGCTGTCGCCGGAGGTGCGGTTGGCGAGCTTTGCCGCCGCCTCGAGGCTCGCGCCCTGCATCAGCGACTCGATGCCCTTGTGGGTGTAGCCGAGCCACTGCTCCAGTCGCACCACATGCTCGCCATTGGCGGTGAAGCGGAAATGGCCGGGCTCGATGATCCCGGCATGGACGGGGCCGACCGCCACCTGATGCAACGCCTCGCCCTCGGCCGGAAGGAACTGGTACGGCTGCACGTCGCGCGATGCATTGCGGCCCGAGAGCGGATAGGATTTGCCCCAGACGTAGTGATCGAGCCATGGCCGCAGATCGTCAGCGGCAGTTGGAACAAGCCCGAAGAGATCATGGATGGTCCGTTCCAGCCGAAGCGCGGGCGGATGACGGCTGGCGACGCTTGGAAACGTGCCGGCGGTACACGCGTAGGTGACGACCACGATCTCGGCCGAGCCTCCGTCGAACAGCGCCATATGCACCGCCGCCGGCTCGCCCCAGAAGCCAAGCAGTGTGAGGCCTCCCTCGACCAGTCGATCGATCGCCGCCTGCCAGCCCGCCTCCGTCACGACCGCGCGCGGCCAGGGCCGGTGCGACAGCACCGCATTGACATGGGGGATGCCGTCGAGGATGCCCATGGCCTACCCCAGCAGCTTCGCGACGTTCTGGAAGCCGGTGACCAGCACCGGCGGCAGATAAAGGCCGGCCATCAGCACCAGCGCGAGATGCGTAAACATTGGCACATAGGACGCCTCCGCCGGCGCGGTAGGTCCCTTGGGTTCGCCGAACATCACAGAGCCGATGCGCAGCAGGAGGCCGCCGAGCGCGATGATGATGCCGAGCACCAGGATCACCGTCAGCCAGGGCGCGCGGGCGAAAGTCGAGCTCACCACCAGGAACTCGCTCATGAAGATGCCGAGCGGCGGCAACCCGACGATGGCGATGACGCCGAGCATCAATCCCCAGCCGAGCACGGGATTGGTCACCGTAAGTCCACCGATGTCGGCGATCTTCTGCGTGCCCTTGACCTGCGCGATGTGACCGACGGCGAAGAAGATCGCCGACTTGGTCAGGGAATGCATGGTCATGTGCAGCAGGCCGGCAAAATTCGCGAGCGGCCCGCCCATGCCGAAGGCGAAGACGATGATGCCCATATGCTCGATCGAGGAGTAGGCGAACATCCGCTTGATGTCGCGGCGGCGGTAGAGCATCAGCGAAGCGAAGATCACCGAGATCAGGCCCATCGTCACCATCAACGGCCCCGGCGCGATGGCCGCGAGATTGACCGCGAGCATCATCTTGAAGCGCAACAGCGCGTAGAGCGCCACGTTGAGCAGGAGGCCCGAGAGCACCGCCGAGATCGGCGTCGGGCCCTCCGCATGGGCATCGGGCAGCCAGGCGTGCAGCGGCGCGAGGCCGACCTTGGTGCCGTAGCCGAGCAGCAGGAAGACGAAGGCGACGTTGAGCAGCGCCGGGTCGAACTGTGCGGCGTGCTTCACCAGTACCGTCCACACCATGCCATCGAGCCCCTCGCCGACCACGGGGCGCGCCGCCATGTAGACCAGGATGGTTCCGAACAGCGCCAGCGCGATGCCGACGCTGCCGAGGATGAAGTATTTCCAGGCCGCTTCCAGCGCCTCGTGGGTGCGGTAGATGCCGACCATCAGCACGGTCGTCAGCGTCGCCACTTCAACTGCCACCCACATCAGGCCGATATTGTTGGCGACGAGCGCGAGGTTCATCGCGAACATCAGCGTCTGATACATCGCGTGATAGAAGCGCAGGAACGTCGGCGTCAGGCGTCCGATCTCGATCTCGTGCTGGATATAGCTCGCGCTGAACACCGATGTGGTGAAGCTGACGAAGGTGGTCAATACGATGAAGACCTTGTTGAGGTCGTCCACCAGCAGATACTGCCCTGACACCGGCTCGACCACGAACAGCGAGAGCGAGGTCAGGAAGGTCGCGAACGCTGCCACCACGTTCAGCTTCGCCGTCTGCCTATAGCCCGGCAAAATCACCAGCAGCGCCGCCGAGACGGCCGGGATCACGAGGATGGCGCTGAGGACGTCGATGCTCATCGCCGCTCTCCGCGGAAACGATCGAGCGCCTGCATGTCCACGCTGTCAAAGCGCTCGCGGATGCGGAACAGGAAGATGCCGATCACGATGAAGGCGATCAGCACCGAGAAGGCGACGCTGATCTCGACCACCAGCGGCATGCCCTTGGCGCCGGTTGCCGCCAGCACCAGCCCGTTCTCCAGCGACATGAAGCCGACGACCTGGCTCACCGCGTTGCGCCGCGTCACCATGATCAGGAGCCCCAGCAGCACCACCGACAGCGCGAAGGCGAGGTCCTCGCGCGCGAGCGCATCTGCGCCCGGCGTCACCCGCAGCATCACCACCATCGACAGTGCGACGAGGCCGATGCCGGCCATCATGGTCAGCCCGATCCCGATCACGTTCTCGATCTCGCGGTGGATACCGAGCCGCTTGATGATCCGGTGCAGCGCCACCGGGATGATGATGGCCTTGAACACCAGCGCGATCAGCGCCGTGACATAGAGATGCGGCGCCTGTTGCACATAGGCCTGCCAGGCCACCGACAGCGCCAGCACGCCGGCATGCACCGCATAGACGTTGAGCAGCGCATAGAGCCGGTCCTGGTAGAGCATCATGAAGCTCGCCAGCACGAGGGAGCCGGCGAGCAGGTGGGCGATATCGAATTGCAGGCTGCTCATCTGTCAGAGGCTCCCCGACACGAAGCGCACCAGGGTGGCGAGCAACGCCAGCATCAGCGCCGCGCCCAGGAACTCGGGAATCCGGAACACGCGCATCTTGGCGATCGACGTCTCGAACACGGCGAGCAAAAAGCCAAGAAGCGTCAGCTTGCCGAGATAGAGCAGCGCGCCAAAGACCAGCCTCGCAACGCTCGCGTCCGCGGTCGCCATCCCCCATGGCAGGAACACGCAGGCGATCAGCGAGACATAGAGCAGGAGCTTGAGCTGTGACGACAGATCGATCAGCGCGAGATGCCGCCCCGAATATTCCAGCACCATGGCCTCGTGCACCATGGTCAGCTCGAGATGGGTGGCGGGGTTGTCGACGGGAATACGGGCATTCTCCGCCAGCGCCATGATAGTCAGTGCCACGAATGCCATGCCCAGCGACACGCGCAAGCCGACCGCGTCCGAGCCCATGAACTCGGCCACGTTGGCGAGTTGGGTCGAGCCGGCGATCATCGCAACCGAGAATACCGTAATCAGCATCGCGGGCTCGGCGAGGGAGGCGATCATGACCTCGCGGCTGGAGCCGATGCCGCCGAAGGCGGTGCCGACATCCATGCCGGCGAGCGCCTGGAAGAAACGGGCGCTGCCGAGCAGCGCAATGATGGCGATGAGGTCGGCGGTCCAGGAAAACAACAGACCATTGCCGAAAGTCGGCACCAGCGAGGCGGCGACCCAGGTGCCCGAGAAGATCAGATAGGGAATGACGCGGAACAGCCATGATGCATTGTCCGCGAGCACGACGTCCTTGCGCATCAGGCGAATGAGGTCGCGATAGGGCTGAAGCAGCGGCGGCCCGCGCCGGCGCAGCAGCCGCGCCTTCACCTTGCGCACGAAACCCGTCAGCAGCGGCGCGAGCCCCAGCACCAGCGACATCTGGGCGCCCTGGGAGAGGATGTCGCGCAGCTCGTTCATAGCGCCACCACCAGCAGCAGCACGATCAGCGCCACGAAGACCAGCGTCAGGTAGCGGCGGATGGTGAGGAACTGGAGGATATTGATGCGGTCCGTCGCAAAGCCGACGACCATCGCAATCGGCGCGTACAGCGCATCCCAGATCAGATCGCGCAGCTCGACCCGGAGCCGCGCAGGACGCGGCGAGGACGGCGGCGGCATCTCGCCGATCTCGCGCGCGGCAAAGATGACGCTGCCGAACACGCGCCGGATCGGCTGCGAGAAGCTGGAAGCCGAGTACTGGATCGCCGGGTTTGGATCGGGATAGCCGCAATCCCAGGCCGGTGCGCGGCGCAAGCGATCGGAGGCGAGACGGTGAATGGCCGATGCCGCCGCCGTGCCGCAGAGTGCTGCGAACACGAACACCAGAAGGCCGTTATAGGAGCTGCGGCTTTCCGCAATCGGCACGATGGTGAGCCACTGCAATCCGACCTGATGCGGCATGATGTTGCCGACCATAGCCTTGCTCACCGGCGCCAGCGCATCGATGAACAGCCCGGGCAGAATACCGGCAATGAGGCAGAAGGCGGCAAGCACGAGCATCGCGGTCAGCGAGAAGCGGTCGGTCTCATGCGCTGACGCCGCGACATCCGAACGCGGCCGGCCGAGGAAGCTGATGCCATAGAGCTTGACGAAGCAGGCCGCGGCAAAGGCGGCCGCGAGCGCCAGCAAGCCGCCGACCGCCGGAATCACCAGCTTGAGGCCCCAGGAGGGCAGTTGCGGTGAGAGCAGGATCGCCTGGAAGGTCAGCCATTCCGAAACGAAGCCGTTGAACGGCGGCAATGCCGAGATCGCGACGCAGCCGATCAGCATCGCGAACGCCGTCTTCGGCATGCGATGGATCAGCCCGCCGAGCTTCTCCATGTCGCGCTCGCCTGTTGCTCCCAGCACCGCGCCGGCGCCGAAGAACAGCAGGCTTTTGAACAGCGCATGATTGAAGACGTGCAGCATCGCCGCGGTGAAAGCCAGCGCCGCCACCCAGTCGAGCCCTTCCGCCTTGAAAGCCAGTGCCAGCCCGAGGCCGGTGAAGATGATGCCGATGTTCTCAATCGTTGAATAGGCGAGCACGCGCTTGATATCGCGCTGCATCAGCGCATAGAGCACGCCCAGCGTCGCCGTCGGACCGCCGACCAGCAACACCACCATGCTCCACCACCACACCGGTTCGGGCAGAAGGTCAAAGACGATGCGCACGAAGCCGTAGACGGCGACCTTGGTCATGACGCCGCTCATGAGGCCGGAGACGTGGCTGGGTGCGGCGGGATGGGCGAGCGGCAGCCAGGCGTGCAGCGGTACCAGGCCAGCCTTGGAGCCGGCGCCCAGCAGCGCGAGGATCACCACCATTCCGGTCACTGCAGCAGAAGGATGCGAGGCTCGGATCGCATCGAAATCGTAACCGGCGCCGCTCGCGAGCAGGCCGAACGCGAGCAGCAGCGCCAGCGTGCCGAAACTCGCCATCAGAAGATAGACGTAGCCGGCGCGGATATTCTCGGCCTCCCGGTGATGCGACACCACCAGCGCCCAGGAGGTCAGCGACATGAATTCCCAGGCGACCAGGAAGCTGAAGGCATCGTTCGCCAGCACGACGATGTTCATCGCTGCGAGATAGGCAGGATAGAACGGCAGCACGCGGCCGGGGGAGTCCTCGTGCCGGCCGTAACCGAGCGCGAAAAGGCTCGCAGCGACGCCGCCAAGATTGATGACGACGAGGAAGAAGGCGGACAGCGCATCGAGCCGGAAATGGGCACCGAGCCAGGGCAGGCCGATCGGCAGTGTCGCGCTCGGCGTCAGTTGAGGGACATAGAGCAGATCGGACAGCGCCGTGACACATAGCGTCGATGTGGCGATCAGGCATCCGCCGTAAAGGATGATCGAGCCGCGCGGGCGCGTCGACAGCACGACCCCCGCAGGCGCCAGAGCGAGCAGAGCCGCCACTGACCATAGCGCCACGGCGATCATGGCCGCTCCTGGGTCATGATTTGCGCGCGCGTCGTCATCGCTCTTGGCCGCCCGCACTCGGAGGTGGAGACCTCAGCCGCACACCGCGGCCCCCGGCGCTCGACACCGCCCCCTCGGCGATCAGCTCGATGCCGGCAAGCGACAGCGCCTCAACCAGCTTCACCAGGGAATCGACATTGCCGCGGATCACCCCTTCGGAGGCCTCCATGCGCTGGATCGTCGGCAATGACAGCGAACAGCGCTGCGCGAGTTCGCGCTGGTCAATCCTGAGCAAGGCACGGGCGGCTCGAAGCTGCGCGGCGGTGATCACGGGCAGGATATCCGTGGCAGTTACGGTGATTGATTAACCAAGCTTAGGGTGCGCAGAATGACGTTTCAAGCATCATTTTCTATATGCGGCGCATCATACCGCTCGACGTCCTCGGAGCTCGTACCCTCCGGGCGCGTGTCGCGCGAACCCCACCCAATGCGCAATTGCGGATCTACATCTGGCCCTGCGGCCATCCCGGAATGACGGAGCGACGCGGATGCCGGGGACAAAACCTGGTCAAGCCCGGGCATGACGACCGCGCAAATGCGGCTCGAGCTGCCGGGGGCGCGCTCGCGCGCACCCAGGAATGCCTGTCCGCCTCAAAAGTCGTTGGCGATCTTCGAGAGCATCTCGATCAGGGCTTCACGGTTGGCCTGGCCAAGCAGATCGTTCAGCCGCGCCTCGTGCTTGCTGGCGACGAGCTTCTTCGCCCGCGCCAGCACGGCCTTGCCCTTGTCGGTCAGCACCAGGATATGCGAGCGGCGGTCGTTGGTGGAGCGGATCCGCGCGCAAAGATCGCGGCTCTCGAGATTGTCGAGCATGGCCACGAAGTTCGGGCGCAGGATGCCGAGCGTGGAGGCGATCTCGGTCTGGTTACGGCCCGGGTTCTTCTCGACCAGCAGCAGCACCGAGAACTGCGCCGGCGTCAGCTGGAGCGAGGCCATGCAGCGCAAAAAGTTCTCGAACACCTTGAGCTGCGCACGCTTCAGGACATAGCCGAGCTGCTCGGAAAGTTCGCCGAGCTGGAGGGCTTCCGCCTGCGGCTCGCCCGCGTCCTTGCGGCCCTTGGCCGCGTCGGCAGGCTTTTCGGAAGACTTTTCAGCGGTTTTGGAAACGGTCATCGCCTCGTGCTCGTAATCCCGCTAAATTCGGGGCGGGTCGCTCCCCGCCCTTGATGTTATATTTGATAATTGTTATGGACCATATCAAATATCGTCAGCGTATTTCAATGGCTGTGAGGGGACCATCCACCGCAATTGCGGAGGCCGGTCCTCGATCTTGAGGGGGAGCGTCCGGTCTTGAACACCACTATCATGCTGTTCCTGCTGCAGGACGGCATCACCAATGGCGCAATCTACGCGCTGCTCGGCCTGGCGCTGGTGCTGGTGTTCGCCGTCACCCGGGTGATCCTGATTCCCCAGGGCGAATTCGTCACCTACGGCGCGCTGACCTACGCCTCGCTGGCCGCGGGCCAGATGCCGGGCACGGCCAAGCTTGCGCTCGCGCTTGGCATCGGCGCCTTCGCGTTCGACCTGTTCGTGGCGCGCAAGGCGCTGCATGGGCGGTTGGTCGTGCGCAGCTTCATCACCAACATTGTGCTGCCGGCGATCGTGCTGGCCCTGACCATCTATTTCGCCGCTCAGAAGCCGCCGGTGGCGGTCTGCATCGCGCTGTCACTGCTGATCGTAGCGATGATCGGCCTCTATCTCTACCGCGTCGCGTTCCAGCCCCTGGCGCACACCTCCGTGCTGGTGCTGCTGATCGCATCCGTCGGCGTTCACCTTGCGCTGCAGGGCCTCGGCCTCTTGTTCTTCGGCGCCGAGGGCCAGCGCGGGCCTGCCGTGCTGTCCGGCGCCTTCACCGCCGGCGCGCTGCGCTTCACCGGACAGAGCATCACCGTCTACGCCATCACCATCGCCTTCATCGTCGGGCTCCGGCTGTTCTTCGGCCTGACGCTCTACGGCAAGGCGCTGCGCGCAACCGCCGTGAACCGGTTGGGAGCGCGGCTGGCCGGCATCCGCACCACGCTGTCGGGGCAGATCGCCTTCCTGCTGGCCTCCGTCATCGGCGCGCTGTCGGGCATCATGATCGTGCCGATCACGACGCTCTACTACGACTCGGGCTTCCTGATCGGCCTGAAAGGCTTCGTCGCCGCCATCATCGGCGGGCTCGTCAGCTATCCCCTCACCGCCGTCGCGGCGCTGGTCGTCGGCATCGTCGAGGCGTTCTCGTCCTTCTATGCCTCCAACTACAAGGAAGTGATCGTCTTCATGCTGCTGATCCCCGTGCTGCTGCTACGCTCGCTCGCCGCGCCCGCGGTCGAGGAAGAGAAGGACTGAGGCGCATGCAGAGCCGGCTTCCCATCTTCATCTTCGCAGCTGTCATGGCGGCGATCCCGTTTGTTCCGGGCATGCCGCCGTTCTGGATCGTGCTGCTCGACAATATCGGCCTTGCCGCGCTGGTCGCCATGGGCCTCGTCCTGCTGACCGGCGTCGGCGGCCTCACCTCGTTCGGGCAGGCAGCCTTCGTCGGCTTCGGCGCCTACACCACCGCCGTGCTGTCGACGGCCTACGGCCTGTCGCCGTGGCTGACGCTGCCGCTGTCGCTGCTGGTCAGCGGATCGCTGGCGGTGCTGCTCGGGCTGATCACGGTCCGCCTTTCGGGCCACTATCTGCCGCTCGGCACGCTCGCCTGGGGGCTCGGGCTGTTCTACCTCTTCAGCAAGCTGGAGTTTCTGGGCCGCAATGACGGCATCTCGGCGATCCCGCCGCTGTCGATCGGCGCGTTCAAGATGCTTTCGCCCGGCTCGATCTATTACGCGATCTGGGTCGCCGTGATCCTCTCGGCGCTGCTGACGATGAACCTCCTGGACTCCCGCACCGGACGCGCCATCCGCGCGCTGCGGCGCGGCCATGTCGCGGCCGAGGCTTTTGGCATACACACGCCGCGGGCCAAGCTCCTGGTGTTCATCCATGCCGCGGTGCTGGCTGGCCTTTCGGGGTGGCTCTACGCGCACCTTCAGCGCGCGGTGAACCCGACGCCGTTCGGCGCCCAGGCCGGCATCGAATATCTCTTCATCGCGGTGGTCGGCGGCGCCGGCTATGTCTGGGGCGGCGTGCTGGGCGCGGCGATCGTGGTGGTGCTGAAAGAGGTGCTGCAAAGCTACCTGCCGCTGATCCTGCCAGGCTCCGGCCAGGTCGAGACCATCGTGTTCGGCATCATGCTGGTGGCGCTGCTGCAGCTCGCCCCCGGCGGCCTCTGGCCCTGGCTGATGTCCTTCCTGCCCGAGCGCACGAGCGGAAAGAAGCCGGACACCTCGCTGAAGCTGGAGCAGCGCAGCCGCGCGCCCGCCGAGGCCGGCGTGCTGCTCCAGGTCGAGAAAGCGCGCAAGCAATTCGGCGGCGTGGTCGCGGTCAACAACGTCTCCTTCGACGTCCAGGCAAAGGAGATCGTCGCGCTGATCGGCCCGAACGGCGCCGGCAAGAGCACCACCTTCAACCTGATCACCGGCGTGCTGTCGGCGACCTCGGGCTCGATCTCGGTGCTGGGCAAGAAGGTCGACAAGGCGCCGCCACAGGAGATCGTCAAGCTCGGCATCAGCAGGACCTTCCAGCATGTGAAGCTGGTCCCTGACATGACCGTGCTGGAGAATGTCGCGATCGGCGCGCATCTGCGCGGCCATTCCGGCCCGATCTCCTCGATGTTGCGGCTCGATCGCGCTGACGAGGCCAGGCTGCTGGCGGAAGCCGCCCGCCAGATCGAGCGCGTCGGCCTCACCGAGCAGATGCACCAGCTCGCGGGCTCGCTCTCGCTCGGCCAGCAGCGCATCGTCGAGATCGCCCGCGCGCTGTGCGTCGATCCGATGCTGCTGCTGCTCGACGAGCCGGCGGCGGGCCTCCGCCACATGGAGAAGCAGCGCCTCGCTACCCTGCTCCGCGAGCTGCGCGACGGCGGCATGAGCGTGCTCTTGGTCGAGCACGACATGGGCTTCGTCATGAACCTCGCCGACCGCATCGTGGTGCTCGATTTCGGCACCAAGATCGCGGAAGGCACGCCCGCCACGATCAAGACCAATCCCGAAGTGATCAAGGCCTATCTCGGAGTGGCGGCATGAGCGCGCTGTTGTCCGTCACCGATGCTCATGTCGCCTATGGCAAGGTCGAGGCCGTACGTTCGGTCTCGCTCGAGGTCGGCACCAACCAGATCGTCACCATCGTCGGCGCCAACGGCGCCGGCAAGACCACGCTCTTGTCGGCCATCATGGGCATCCTGCCGCTGAAAGGCCGCGTCGCCTTTGCCGGGCAGGATCTCGCCCGGCTCGACATCGAGGACCGCGTCGCGATGGGGCTCGGCCTCGTCCCCGAGCACCGCGAATTGTTCGTGACCATGAATGTCGAGGATAATCTCGAACTTGGTGCCTTCCGCATCGAGCGGAGCCGGGCGAAGTCCTCGATCGAGCGGGTCTACACGCTGTTTCCGCGACTGAAGGAGCGACGCAAGCAGCTCGCCGGCACCTTGTCCGGCGGCGAGCAGCAGATGCTCGCAATGGGCCGCGCACTGATGGGCGAGCCGAAGCTCTTGATGCTGGACGAGCCGAGCCTCGGCCTCGCCCCGATCATCGTCGCCGACATCTTCCGCATCATCACCGAGCTCCGCGCCGGCGGCGTCTCCGTGCTGCTGGTCGAGCAGAACGCACAGGCCGCGCTGAAGATCGCGGACCAGGCCTATGTGATGGAGCTCGGCGAGTTCGTGCTCAGCGGCAAGGCCAGCGACATCGCCGCGAACGAGCGGGTGGCGGCGAGCTATCTCGGCTTCCAGCATGAAGGCGCGAGTGTGATTTAGGTCTCTCCTTTCCCTCTCCCCGTTCTTACGGGGAGAGGGTCGGGGTGAGGGGCTGCCTCCGCGCAGATGGTGATAGCCGGGCTCGCAATCTCTCCTCGTCATTGCGAGCGCAGCGAAGCAATCCAGAATCTTTCCGCGGAGACACTGGATTGCTTCGCTGCGCTCGCAATGACGGTGTGGATAGAGCAGGCGCTATATCAAGCAGATCGATTCGCGGAGGCTCCCCTCACCCGGATCGCATCTGCGATGCGATCCGGCCTCTCCCCGCACGCGGGGAGAGGCGAAGACGGCCGCTCAAGTCGTCTCCCCCTTCAACACCGCCACCTCTGCCTCGAGCTCCGCGATGCGCTGATCCCTCGCCGCCAGTGCTGCCGCGACATCGCCCGCATCGAACTTCTGCGGGATGTGCTGCGGGCAGTTGGTGTCCCAGGCCGTGATCTTGAACAGGATGACCTGCTCCGGCCGAGCGCGGTAACCCTTTGGCATCAGCGACGTCGTCAGCGCCTCGTCGTCCTCGACCACGCGCGCCTCGCCCCAGATCTTGACCCGGCGGCGATGGGCGTAGTCCATCACGAAGATGTACGCCTTGGGATTCTCCGAGAGATTGCCCTGGGTGATGAATTGCTGGTTGCCGGCATAGTCGGCGAAGGCGAGCGCCTGCTTGTCCAGCACTTTGAGAAATCCCTTCGGGCCGCCGCGGTGCTGGATGTAGGGCTGGTCGTCGGCCGAGGCGGTGGCGAAGTAGAAGCTGTTGGCGTCAGCCAGGAAGGCTTCGAGGTTTTCATCGACCTCGGTGCGCCAGCCGCGCTGCTCGCTACGCGCGTAGGCCTCGCGCGAGCCCTTGCGCGCCTGGATCGCCTTCACTGCCGGCGAGAAGGCCACATCGCTGGCATAGGTGTGTACTGCCGTCATCGGAGCATCTCCTGAAATTCCGGCGCATTGCTGCGTCTCTCGCGGTCCAAGATGGCTCCTTCAGCGCTTAAAACAATCGATCGCCTTGACACTTCATCGTTGCGATATATGCAATAATGTCTATGGACCGCCTGGAAGCCATGCACGTCTTCGTCACCGTCGCCGATCTGCGCGGCTTCGCGCCGGCCGCGCGAAAACTGCGGCTGTCGCCCTCGGCGGTGACGCGGCTGATCGCGGCGCTGGAGGAACATCTCGGCGCGCGGCTGCTGCAGCGGACCACACGGCAGGTGGCGCTGACCGACGTCGGCACGCGCTACCTGGAGCGCGCGCGGCGCATCCTCGCCGATGTCGAGGAGGCCGACGGCTCCGCGCGCGAGGAGCGCAACCGGCCGAGCGGGCGCCTCGTGGTATCGGCCCCGGTCGGCTTCGGCCGGCTGCATGTCGGGCCGGTCATGACCGCCTATCTCAAGCGCTATCCCGAAGTCGCCGCCGAGCTCAGGCTGTCGGACCACCTCGTCAATCTCGTGGAAGACGCCGTCGACGCCGCGGTGCGGATCGGCCATCTCGCCGATTCCTCGCTCGTCGCGCGCCAAGTCGGCGGGATGCGGCGGATCGTGGTGGCCGCGCCCGGCTATTTGAAGCGCCATGGCGAGCCGAAGGCGCCGGAAGCGCTGCGCGAACACCAGACCATCCAGTTCGGCCCATCGGCCAGCTGGCACTTCGTGCAGGACGGCCGCGACATCGAGGTCACGCCATCGCCCCGCTTCACCAGCAACAGCGCCGACGCTGCGCTGCAATATGCCGAGGCCGGCGGCGGCGTGACGCGGGTGCTGGCCTATCAGGCCGCCGAGGGGCTGAAGCGCGGGCGCCTGAAAATCGTGCTGGCGAAATACGAGCAGCCGGCGCTGCCGATCCACATCGTCTACCCGACCTCGCGCCTGCTCTCGGCCAAGGTACGCGCGTTCATCGATCTCGTCGTGGAGACGGCGGAGTGGAGGTTCGGTTGATCACTGTCATTCCGGGGCTCGCGAAGCAAGAACTATGGTGCGCCCTCGCGCACCGGAGAATCTCGAGGTTCTCAGGTGCGCAACTGCGCACCATAGTTCGGTGCTTCGCACCGCCCCGGAACGACAACTAACCCTTCTTTGGTACCACGCGGAACGTGCCGCTCGCCCGCGCGATCACAACGTCGTCGGCCTTGATCAGGCACTGCGCGAAACAGATCGTCTTGCCGGTCTTGATCACGTCGCTCTCGATCGAACACCATTGGCCGATCTCCGCAGAGCTGGCGAAATCGACCGTGAGCGAGACCGTCACGAACGACGTGGTCCAGCCCGTCGCCTGCGCGCAGCTATAGCCCATGGCGTTGTCCGCGAGCGCGGTGATGAGGCCGCCATGGATCAGGCCGCGGCCGTTGGTGTGCGGTTTTGCCAGCCGCAGGCCGATGATGACGGCCTTGTCGGTCTTCTTCGCGTAAAGTGGTTCCCATGGCTCGGTGAGCGGGCTCTTGCGAAAGAGCGGCTCGAAGCCGGCGGGAATGTCGGTGGAGGTCATGGCTGTCTCGCGTGTCGTTGGCTGCCGCCATTGAACGCGATGTGAATGACAGTTTCACCGCCTACAAAGTTTTAAACGGGATTTGCGCGGGTGTTTGAAATGGGCACTCCCGTCGCCTCACCTACACTGTCATCACCCGCGAAAGCGGGTGATCCAGTATTCTAGAGACGGTAGTGATTGAACCGAGAAGCCGCAGCGTACTGGATGCCCCGCCTTCGCGGGGCATGACAGTCTTTGTCAAATCGGCAGTGCCGTAGGACCTCCTACCCGTGGTCAAGGGGGAGCGTCCTTGAATAGGGCAATATCGTAGCGCCGTGCTCGATGCAGTCCAGGACGCTGCGCGC
>NZ_JACIHE010000004.1 GCF_014198245.1 Bradyrhizobium sp. cir1 | reverse complement strand
GGCTCCGCGCGCCGCCCTCCTACCTCGCGATCTCGCCCCAGACCAACAGAAGGGCCTTGACTCACAAATACCCATATGAGGGTGGGCAAAGGCGCCCTTGCGCCGTGCCCACCATCGACCTCTAATCGAAAAATCGTGGGCACGCTTCGCTTTGCCCACCCTACGGCAGCGTTCTCCTTGGCAAACACGAATGACGCCGCGCATCTCTGCGCAGCGCCATCCGAACCTGGAGATGTTCAGTCGATCAGAACTTCACGGTGATGCCACCATAGACCGTCGACTCGGTGCAGCTCTTGGTGCTCTGGCCGGTCGCGGCGATGGTGCAGACGCCGGGCATGGCGTTGTGGTCGAGGCCGAACTTGTTCTGCCAGTAGCGGTAGGCGACCCAGAGGTCGACGAAGTGCGAGTACTTGTCACCCCAGACCGCCTTCGAGGCGTCGAAGGTCAGGCGGATCGGTTCGCTGTTCAGCTCGGTCTTCGAAGCGGTGGAGAAACGGCCGACACCCGAGAGCGCAGGCAGGCCGTTCGAGTCACCCTTCGGACCATACCAGCCGGCGCGGCCGCTGATCGACCAGAACTGCATGTTCGGCGGCAGGAAGCCGAGGTCCATGTAGTAGTTGATTTCGACGGCCCAGGTCGGACGATAGCTGACATTGCCGTCCGAGTTGCAGGTCACGCCCGGCACGCCCGGTCCGAACAGGCCGCACTGGGTGAAGGCGTTGTGGTTCAGGAACTCGTAATACATCAAGGGCGCGACGTTGAAGTAGCCCTTGTAGGGAAGGTCGAAGGCGAACTGCAGACCGGCAACGACGTCGCGCTTGGCGGGCGCCAGGAAGTTGTTCTCGGTGTTGCCGTCCATACCGACTTCGAACGAGATGTTGTGCAGCGGCCCCATGGTGAAGGCCTTGGTGTTGAACAGCTCGTTCCAGCCGAAGGTCGAGCGGAACAGGCCGTAGATCTCGGTCGCGCCGGCGCAGTCGGCGGCACCGCCGGTGATGGTCACGCCGGGCGCGACGCAAGGGTTGGCAGGGTCGTTCTTGCCCGACTTGAACATCGAGATGGTGAAGAAGTTGGTGCCGTAGGCCCAGAGGTCGAAGTGGGTGAAGGAGTAGACCTGCTTGGCGGTGGTGCCGTTGATGCTGCCATCAGGGCGGACGCTCCACATGCCGGGATCGGTGCCCTTGGGCATCCAGGAGAACGTGACGCGGTTGTCGATCACCAGGAAGAACGGGAGATCGGGCGCCTTCTTGGCGGCCTTGACCGGCAGGTCCGCCGCTTGAGCCAGGCCACTTGTGGCGAGCGTAGCAAGTGACAGCGCAGCGGCTGCAATTGCCTTGAAACGAAACGACATCCTGATACCCCCAAGTTTGGACACGTAAAAATGAACGTCCCTTGGGTGCGACACTTGCGCCGATCATCAGGAGTGAGAAGCCTCAACTTTTTTCAAGGCATGCCGCATGTTTCGGCAGCAAACGGAATCTCACCACGGGATTTCGAGGATTTTCGCGGGCCATGCGCACCGGCACGCGGCGATGTGAGGCCGGCCATTGCCAAACATTCCCGTTTGATTTTGTTTGCGTTTCGCATCGAACGAACGAGGTGGACGCGATTGTCGACGGCGCGTGGCGCAGCGGCCCGACATTGCATACGCGTCTTGGCGCGATTTTGCTCAACGTCAGGTCAGGCCTGCACACCGGGTTCCGATTTGGTTTGAACCGTCACAAATTTGCAACAGGCGCCACGCCCGAGCGGTGGCCGCAAGGACAATCCTGGAGCGCGCGAGTTCGATCCGCGCCCGGCGAGAGCCACGACTCGCCGACACCACCCGCCTGCCGAAGCGTTGAGCAAGGGATGACGCTTTTTCACACCTTACGCGGCGGTTCAAACTAGCCCACTATTGAGGCACTTCACCCCATGCAAGCGCATCAGCGAATGTTAGATCCGACGCCTAACGGCCTGCATTCCGGCGAGTCCCCGTTGCTTCAGACGCTCGGGCTCACCAAGCGCTATGGCGATTTCCTCGCTAACGATTCCATCGACATCGACATCTGGCCGAAGGAGATCCACGCCCTGCTCGGGGAGAACGGCGCCGGCAAGTCGACGCTGGTCAAGGCGATCTACGGGCTGATCCAGCCCAGCGCGGGCGAGATTCGCTGGCAGGGCGCGCGAATCGTGCTGTCGGGCCCGTCCGAAGCGCGCAGCCGCGGTATCGGCATGGTGTTCCAACACTTCTCGCTGTTCGACAATCTCACCGTTGCCGAGAACGTTGCGCTCGGCCTCGATGGACGAGAATCCTTCAAGGACATGTCGGCGCGGCTGGAGCAGGTGTCGAAGACCTACGGCCTGCCGCTCGATCCCAAACGCGAGGTCTGGCAATTGTCGGTCGGCGAGCGGCAACGCATCGAGATCGTCCGCGCGCTGATGCAGGACCCGAAATTCCTGATCCTGGACGAGCCGACCGCGGTGCTGACGCCGCAGGAGGCCGACCAGCTCTTCATCGTCCTGGAGCGCCTCAAGGCCGAAGGCCGCGCCATCCTCTACATCAGCCACAAGCTGGAGGAGGTGAAGCGCCTCTGCGACACCGCAACGATCCTGCGCGGCGGCAAGAAGGTCGAGACCTGCAATCCCAGGCTGGAGACCGCAGCGTCGCTCGCCCGCATGATGGTCGGCGGCGAGATCAAGGAAGTGAAGGCTCCCGCCGGCCGGCAGACGACTGTGCCGCGCCTGGTGGTCAACGATCTCTCGCTCGCTCCGAGCGAGGCACACGGCGTACGGCTCGAGCACATCTCGTTCGAACTGAAGGGCGGCGAAATCCTCGGCATCGCCGGCGTCGCCGGCAACGGCCAGGATGAGCTCTTTGCCGCGCTCTCCGGCGAGCGGCTGTCCAGGGATCCCGGCACCGTGGTGATCGAAGGCATCGCCGCCGGCCACCTCTCGATCACGCAGCGCCGCAAGCTGGGCGCGGCTTTCGTTCCCGAGGAGCGCCTCGGCCACGGCACTGCGCCGCGGATGAGACTGTCGGAGAACGCGTTGCTGACCGGGCACGCCGCCAGCGGCATGGTCCGTCGCGGCTTCATCGACACCGCGGCAACGCTGAAGACGGTTGATCGCGCAACGGAAACCTTTGATGTGCGCAAGGCCAAGCGCGATCCCGAGGCCGCGAGCCTGTCCGGCGGCAATCTGCAGAAGTTCATCGTCGGACGCGAGATCCTGCGCAATCCGGCGGTGCTGGTGGTAAGCCAGCCGACCTGGGGCGTCGATGCCGGCGCCGCCGCGGTGATCCGCCAGGCGCTGCTCGATCTCGCCACCGCCGGCGCCGCCGTGCTCGTCACCAGCCAGGACCTCGACGAACTCGCGGAGATCGCCGACCGCATCGCCGTGATGTTCCACGGCCGGCTCTCGGCCCCGCTCGCAACGAGTGAAGCCACCCGCGAAAAGCTCGGCCTGCTCATGGGCGGCAGCAGCCTGGAGCCGAAGGAGGCCGCGCATGCAGTTGGTGCTTGAGAAGCGCGCCGAGCGCTCCAATACGATCGCGCTGGTCTCGCCGCTGATCGCGATCGGCCTCACGATCGTCACCATGACCATCCTGTTCGCGATCCTCGGCAAGAATCCGCTGCTCGCGCTGCATGCCTACTTCGTCGCGCCTCTCACCGACAGCTATTCGCTGCAGGAGATCGCGGTGAAGGCGACACCGCTGGTGATGATCGCGATCGGCCTGTCGCTCTGCTATCTCGCCAATGCCTGGAACATCGGAGCCGAAGGGCAATTCCTGATCGGCGCAGTCGCCGGAAGCTGGATCGCGGTGAAGACGCAGGGCACCGATGCCGGCGCCTGGGTGCTGCCGGCGATGCTTGTGCTCGCAGCCGCCGCGGGCGCGCTCTATGCGCTGATCCCGGCGATCTGCAAGGTGAAGTTCGGCGCCAGCGAGATTCTCACCAGCCTGATGCTGGTCTATGTCGCCGATCTCTTTCTCGACTATCTCGTGCGCGGCCCCTGGCGCGACCCGCACGGCTTCAATTTCCCGACCACCGCCGAGTTCGATCCGGTCGCAACCGTTCCGCTATTGATCGAAGGCGGGCGGCTGCACCTCGGCTCCATTATCGCGCTGCTCGTCGTTGCGGCAGCAGCCATCCTGCTGGGGCGCACTATCAAGGGTTTTGAGATCCGCGTGGTCGGCGCCGCGCCGCGGGCAGCGCGGTTCGGCGGCTTCAACGCCAACCAGCTGATCATCCTGACCTTCGCCGTTTCCGGCGCGCTGGCGGGCCTTGCCGGCATCATCGAGGTCGCCGGTCCCGTCGGACATCTCCAGCCCGGCATCTCGCCCGGCTACGGCTTTACCGCGATCATCGTCGCTTTCCTCGGCCGGCTGAACCCGCTTGGAATATTAATTGCAGGCCTTTTCCTCGCACTGACCTTTATCGGCGGCGAGCAGGCGCAGATCGCGATGAAGATCCCGTTGGATGTCACCAAGGTGTTTCAGGGCATTCTGCTGTTCTACGTGCTCGCTTGCGACTCCCTCATTCTCTACCGCTTCAAGCTGGTGTTCCCGAACCGACAGGTGGCCCGTGGAACTGGTTGAGGCCATCATCCTGGCGGTGCTCGCGGCATCGACGCCGCTGCTGATCGCGGCGACCGGCGAGCTCGTGACCGAACGCTCCGGCGTGCTCAATCTCGGCGTCGAGGGCATGATGATCGTCGGCGCGGCCTGCGGCTTTGCCGGTGCGTGGCTCACCGGCTCGATTCTGGTCGGCGCACTGTTCGGCATCGTCGCGGGCACGTTGATGTCGCTGGTGTTCGCGCTGATGGCGCTCGGGCTCGCCGTCAATCAGGTCGCGACGGGACTCGCGCTGACCATTCTCGGCATCGGGCTGTCAGGCCTGATCGGCGCCGGCTTCGTCGGCGAACGCATCACGCCGGCCGCGCATCTTTACATTCCCGGCCTGACCGACATTCCGCTGATCGGCCGCGTGCTGTTCGGCGAGGACGGCTTCGTCTATTTCTCCATCGCGCTGATCGTCGGCGTATGGTGGTTCCTGTACCGCACGCGGGCGGGATTGATCCTGCGCGCCTGCGGTGACAATCACGTCTCCGCGCATGCGCTCGGCTATCCCGTGCTGCGCATCCGCACCTTCGCCGTGATGTTCGGCGGCGCCTGCGCCGGACTTGCCGGTGCCTATCTGCCGCTCGCCTATACGCCGTTCTTCATTCCCGGCATGACGGCCGGCCGCGGCTGGATCGCACTGGCGCTGGTGGTGTTCGCGTCCTGGCGGCCGGGCCGCCTCGTGGTCGGCGCTTATCTGTTCGGCGCGGTGACGATCCTGCAACTCCACGCGCAAGGCTGGGGCGTCGGCATTCCCTCGCAATTCATGTCGGCGCTGCCTTATCTCGCGACCGTCATCGTGCTGGTCCTGCTCTCCCGCGCGCGTACCGGCGGCTCGACCGCGCCGGCCGCGCTCGGCACCGTGTTCGTGCCTGACCGCTGAGTTTCATTTCCGCGGCGTGCGCGATGGGGCGCGCACGTTGCGGATCGTGGCTTTCCCCTGATGTTTGGAGATTGATGATGAGGAAATCACTTCTTGCGCTGGCTGCCGGGCTCTTGCTTGCCGGGAGCGTCAGCGCAGCCTCCGCCGCCGACAAGCTGAAGGTCGGCTTCATTTACCTGGGCCCGATCGGAGACCTCGGCTGGACCTACCAGCATGATGTCGGCCGACAGGCATTGGTGAAGGAGTTGGGCGACAAGATCGAGACGACTTATCTCGAGAACGTGCCCGAAGGTCCCGACGCCGAGCGTGCCATCGAGCAGCTCGTCCGCGCCGGCAACAAGCTGATCTTCACCACCTCGTTCGGCTACATGGACCCGACGCTGAAGGTCGCCAAGAAGTATCCGAACGTGCATTTCGAGCACTCGACCGGCTACAAGCGCGACAAGAACATGTCGACCTATTCGGCCAAATGGTACCAGGGCCGCTACATCCAGGGCCTGATCGCGGCCAAGATGTCGAAGTCCGGCGTACTCGGCTATATCGGCTCGTTCCCAATTCCCGAGGTCGTCTCCGGCATCAACGCGACGATCCTGGCGGCGCAGACCATCAACCCGAACATCAAGGTCAAGATCATCTGGGCCAACACCTGGTTCGATCCGGGCAAGGAGGCCGACGCCGCCAAGGCGCTGATCGACCAGGGCGCCGACGTCATCATGCAACACACGGATTCGCCGGCCGCCATGCAGATCGCCAGCGAACGCGGCAAGCTCGCCTTCGGCCAGGATTCCGAGATGATCAAGTTCGGGCCCAAGACCCAGCTCACCTCGATCCTCGACACCTGGGGCCCCTACTACATCGATCGCGTCAAGGCCGAGCTCGCCGGAACCTGGAAGTCCGAGGACACCTGGGGCGGCCTCGACAGCCACATGTTCGCGATGGCGCCCTACACCAACATGCCTGACGACGTGAAGAAGATGGCCGAGGATGCCCAGGCCGCCATCACCGCGGGCAAGCTGCACCCGTTCAAGTGCCCGATTGTTGCGCAGGATGGCAAGACGGTCGAGTGCAAGGGCGGCGCCAATCTCGACGACGGCCAGATCCTCGGCATGAATTTCTACGTGAAGGGCATCGACGACAAGCTGCCGGGCAAGTAGCACGCTTCTTGCATTGCCTAAAACACCTGCTCCTCCCGGAGGAGGTTCGGAGGGGGTGGCCAGAAGCACCCGGCACTTGTGGTCGCCCCCTCTTTCAATTTTCGGCCTGATTATCCCGCCTGCATGGCGCGCGCCGCGGAACTGTGACGGCGGATGAGGTCGGTGACATCCAGACCCGGGATCGCGCCGTCGATCACGGCCCATTTCCCCGCCACCATGACCCGGTCGGCCCGATGCGCCCCGCACAGCACCAGCGCGGCCAGGGGATCGCCATGGCCGGAGAAGCGCAGCTCGTCGAGCTTGAATAACGCCAGATCTGCCGCCTTGCCGACGGCGATCTCGCCGAGCTCGGGACGGCCGACGCAGGCTGCCGAGCCCCTGGTGGCCCAGCGCAGCGCATCCTTGTGGCTGACCTTGGTCACGCCGTAGCGCGCCCGCTGCAGCAGGAACGCGGCCCGCACCTCCTGCATCAGGTTGGACCCGTCGTTCGAGGCCGAGCCATCGACCCCGATGCCGATTCCGACGCCGGCCTCCTCCATCTCGCACACGGGGCAGCAGCCCGACGCCAGCAGTTGGTTGCTGCACGCGCAATGGCTGACGGTCGTGCCGGCCTTGCCGAGCCGCCTCATCTCGTCCGGATTGAAGAAGATTCCATGGGCGAGCCAGGTCCGCGCGTTGAGCCAGCCGCATTGCTCGAGATAGTCGAGCGGACGGCAGCCATACATCTGCTGGCAGAATTTGTTCTCGTCCTCGGTCTCGGCGAGATGGGTGTGCAGGCGCACGTCGAGCTTGCCCGCGAGATCGGCGGTGGCGCGCATCAGCGACGTCGTCACCGAGAACGGCGAGCACGGCGCCAGCGCGATCTGCACCATCGCGTCCGCACCGCGCTGGTGATGCTTGGCAACCACGCGCGCGCTGTCGGCGAGGATGGTGTCCTCGTCCTGCACGACGCTGTCGGGCGGCAGCCCGCCGTCGCGCTGCGACAGGTTCATCGAGCCGCGCGTGAGCAGCACGCGCATGCCGAGCCGCCTTGCAACACCGACCTCGATATCGACGGATTCCTCCAGCCCCGCCGGGAAGACGTAGTGATGATCCGTCGTGGTGGTGCAGCCCGACAGCAGCAGCTCGGACATCGCCACGGTGACGCCGAGCTCCAGCCGCTCCGGCGTCAGCTTCGCCCACACCGGATAGAGCGCCTGGAGCCAGGGAAACAGCTCGCGGTCCATCGCCGCGGGCAGCGCCCGCGTCAGCGTCTGATAGAAGTGATGATGCGTGTTGATGAGGCCGGGCAGGACGACGTGCTCGCCTGCGTCGAACACCGCGACATCCGCCGTAGCCGGCACGCCGCCGGCCGCCACGAGCTCGACGATCCGGCCATCCCTGACCACGATCCCGCGCGCAGCACCGTCGGCGAGGATGGCTAAGGGATCCCTGATCCAGATCGGCTTTGCATCGCTCATGGTCCTGCTTCTCCTCACATCCGCTGACGACAGGCGTGCAAGCCGGACGCCAGTCCAAACACGTTCATGCTACGACTTTGCTTGTTGCGACTTGGCTCCGGTCTTGCAAGACTCTATCGCACGATTCACCGGCGGAAGCTTTTTGGCGCAGCCATGGATTTGAATACCATCACAGCGGTCGCCCATCCGCAAACGCGCGCGCAGTTGCCCGTTTGGACGCCAGGTGATGCTTGGCTCGCAGGCGGCACCTGGCTGTTCTCGGAGCCGCAGGTCCATCTGCGGCGGCTCATCGATCTCACCGATCTGAAATGGCCGGCGCTGACGATCAGCGAGAGCCATCTCGGCATTGCCGCCACCTGCACCGTCGCGCAGATCGATGGCTTTGCCTGTCCGCCCGACTGGCTCGCAGCGCCGCTGATCAACCAGTGCTGCCGCGCCTTCCTTGCTTCGTTCAAGATCTGGAAGACCGCGACCGTCGGCGGCAATCTCTGCATGTCGCTGCCGGCGGGACCGATGATTTCGCTCACCTCCGCGCTCGACGGCGTCTGCACCATCTGGAAGGCCGGCGGCGGCGAGCAGCGAATCGCCGTCGTCGACTTCGTCACCGGCAACCAGCGCAACCGCCTGACGCCGGGCGACCTGCTCAGGCAGATCGATATCCCGATTGCCGCACTGAAGCGCCGCACGGCGTTTCGCCAGATCTCGCTGGCGCCGGTCGGACGCTCGGCGACGCTGCTGATCGGCAGCCTCGATGCCGATGGCACGCTGGCGCTGACGGTCACCGCATCGACGGTGCGACCGATCCAATTGTCGTTTTCCAAGCCGCCCGACGCGAGCACGCTCCGCGATGCGATCATGCAGCAGATCACCGACGACCTCTACCACACCGACATCCACGGCAAGCCGCTCTGGCGCAAGCACATGACGCTGCGGCTCGCCGAGGAGATTCGCGCCGAACTCCTGGGAGCCATGCCGTCATGAGCTTCGAGGTCAACGGAACGATTTTTGCGCAAGAGCCGCGCGCCGGTCAATGCCTGCGCACGTTCCTGCGCGAGCTCGGCCATTTCGGCGTGAAGAAGGGCTGCGACGCCGGCGACTGCGGCGCCTGCACCGTGCTGCTCGACGGCGAGCCCGTGCACAGCTGCCTGATCCCGGCGTTCCGCGCCGAGGGCCGCACCGTGACCACAATCGAAGGCCTCGGCGGCGATCGCGGCGCGCATCCGATGCAGCAGGCTTTCCTCGATGCGCAGGGTTTCCAATGCGGCTTCTGCACCGCCGGCATGATCCTGACCTGCGCCTCGCTGAACCAGGCGCAGCGCACCGACCTCGGCGCGGCGCTGAAGGGCAATATCTGCCGCTGCACCGGCTATCGCGCAATCGAGGACGCACTGCTCGGCCAGATCAATGTCGAGGCGGGCGTCGAGCTCGGCGCCGCCTTCGGCCGCAGCCTGCCGGCACCCGCGGGTCCCGACATCGTCCGCGGCAAGGCGTGCTACACGTTCGACACCGCAATCGACGGCCTGCTGCATATCAAGCTGCTGCGCTCGCCTCATGCCCACGCCAGGATCGTCGCGATCGACAAGTCGGAAGCCCTTCGCGTTCCCGGCGTGCATGCGGTGCTGACGCATGAGGACGCACCGTCTGTCCTGATCTCGACCGCGCGCCACGAGAAGGACTGGATGGACCCCGAGGACACGCGCGTCCTCGACGAGGTCGTGCGCTTCATTGGCCAGAAGGTCGCCGCCGTCGTCGCCGAGAGCGAAGGCGCGGCCGAGGAGGCCTGCCGGCGGATCAAGGTCGAGTACGAGATCCTGCCGGCGCTGATTGATCCCGAGCAGGCGCTGGCTCCGGGCGCTCCGATCATCCATCCCGACCGCACCACCGCGAACCGCGTTGCCGATGCCCAGCGCAATCTCGCGGCGGAGACGCATGGCGAGTTCGGCGATGTTGCGTCGGCGCTTGCCACATCTGCCGTCACCTATGAGGCGACGTTTCACAGCCATCGCGTGCAACATGCTGCGCTGGAGACCCATGGCGGTCTCGCCTGGCTCGATGAAGCGGGCGTGCTCAATGTCCGCACCTCGACGCAGGTGCCGTTTCTGACCCGGCGCGCGCTGTCGGACATTTTTCAGCTTCCGATGGGCAAGGTCCGGGTGTTCTGCGAGCGCGTCGGCGGCGGGTTTGGCGGCAAGCAGGAGATGTTCGTGGAGGACATTCTTGCGCTCGCCGCGCTGAAGACCGGCCGGCCGGTCAAGCTGGAGCTCACCCGCGAGGAGCAGTTCATCGCGACCTCGACGCGGCATCCGATGCGGGTCCACATCAAGGCCGGCGCCGATGCAGACGGCAAGCTCACCGCCCTCCAGCTCGACGTACTCTCCAACACTGGCGCGTACGGCAATCACGCCGGTCCCGTGATGTTCCACGCGCTGGCCGAGTCCATCGCCGTCTACAATTGCCCGAACAAGCGGGTCGACGGTTACGCCGTCTACACCAACACGGTGCCGGCGGGTGCGTTTCGCGGCTATGGCCTGCCGCAGACGCTGATCGCGATCGAGGCCGCGATCGACGAGCTGGCCAGGCAGCTCGGCATCCGTCCCTACGAGATGCGCCGGCGCAACATCGTCAAGCCGGGCGATCCCATGCTTTCGCCGCCGCCGTCCGAATATCACGACGTGCTCTATGGCTCCTACGGGCTCGACCAGTGCCTCGATCTCGTTGAGCGCGCGATGCAGGCGGATGGCCCGCAGCCGGAGCTGTCGCCGGAATGGCTGATCGGCGACGGCGTCGCGCTGACCATGATCGACACCGTGCCGCCGGCCGGCCACATCGCGGATGCCATGATCGCGCTCAACGACGACGGCAGCTTCGACCTGACAGTCGGCACCGCCGAGTTCGGCAACGGCACCAGCACCGTCCATCGCCAGATCGCCGCGACGATCCTGGCGACCACCGTCGACAGAATTCGCCTGCGCCAATCCGACACCGCCCATGGCGGCCACGACACCGGTGCCTATGGCAGCGCCGGCACCTTCGTCGCCGGCAAGGCGACGCAGGCAGCTGCCACGCAGCTTGCGACCGAGCTGAAGGCGGCGGCGGCAGACGCCTGGCTGTGCGACGTCGGTGGTTGCACGCTCGAAGGCGAGACGGTCGTCAGCGGCGTCAGGCGGATGTCCTTTGTTGAATTGGCCAAGCTTGCCCGCGAACGCGGCCAGCCGTTCGCAGGCAGCGGCAATTCGGGCGGCACGCCGCGCTCGGTCGGCTTCAACGTGCAGGGCTTTCGCGTCGCGGTGAACAAGGGCACCGGCGAGCTCAGGATTCTCAGGAGCGTACAGGCCGCGGATGCCGGCGTCGTCGCCAACCCCATGCAGTGCCGTGGCCAGGTCGAAGGCGGCGTGGCACAGGCGCTCGGTGCTGCGCTCTACGAGGAGATGGTGATCGATGCGACCGGCCGCGTCACCAATCCGAAATTCCGCGACTACCATCTGCCTTCCTTCGCCGACGTGCCGCGCACCGAAGTGTTGTTCGCCGAGACGTCGGACACGATCGGGCCACTTGGCGCCAAGTCGATGAGCGAGAGCCCGTACAATCCGGTCGCCGCGGCGCTCGGCAATGCGATTGCGGACGCGACCGGCATCCGCTTCACTGCGCCGCCTTTCAAACCGGACCGGCTGTTTCCGGCGCTGCTCGAGAAGTTCGGTCGCTCGGACGGGACGTGATAGCGGCGACCACGGTGACGCATGCTCCCTCTCCCTGCAAGCGGGGCGAGGTGAAGAGCGCACATAGGCACATAGCGTTTAGCTGCCGCGATAGGTCGCGTAGCTCCAGGGCGTGACGAGCAGCGGCACGTGGTAGTGATTTTCCGGCTCGCTGATGGCAAAGCGCAGCGGGATCTCGTCGAGGAACGGCGGGTCCGACAGCGGAACGTTCCGCTCTGCGTAATATCGGGCGACGCTGAAGCGAAGCTCGTAGCGGCCGATCGGCAGTGGGCGGCCGCCGATCAACGGCTGGTCGGTGCGACCATCTGCGTTCGTCGCGGTCCGCGCAATGACGCGGTTTTCGCCGAGCGCGGAGAGCTCGACGAGCTCCACCGGGATACCGGGTGCGGGCTTGCCGGCGTGGTTGTCCAGCACATGCGTCGAGAGCCGCCCGTGCACCTTCAGCCTGTCGTCGGCGACGACGAGCTGATCGAGCCGCAGCGCCGAGATGCGGCCGATCTCCTCGATCGCACGCCGCGTCTCGGTCTTGGCGATGTTGAGCAGCCGCACCTCGAAGTCCCGCAGTACGGAATCCTTGGTGTGACGGCGGACGCAGACGATATAGGGGAAGCCAAATTTCTCGCGATACGCATTGTTGACGCGCTCGAACGCGGCATATTCGGCATCGGACAGCCGGTCGAGGCCGGCGCTGTTCTGCTCGTCGGTCGATTCCGCCGTGAGCCCCGCGGCGCGCTGGGTCTTGTTGGCGAGATCGGGATGCGCCCGGATCAGCGCCAGCTGCACGTCGGGCTCGGCACTCTGGATCGCCGCCATCAGCGCGGCGTGCAACTGATTGATGCCGGTGAACGGCCGCTGTGCCGCGATTTTCTCGGCGATCCACGGCGAGTATTCGACGACGTTGGCAAGCGCGGCAACGAAGTCGGCCTTGCTGGCAGCATTGAGATCGGCGAGCGAAATTTGCGACATCACGGCTTCATCCGATCTCGAACGCGTCGGCGGCAAGATGCGCGTGCTTGTCGTGCCAATGCTGCGCGATCTGCAGCCGGGTTGGCACCCAGACGCGCTCATGCTTGCCGATGTAATCGAGGAAGCGGATCAGCCCGGCGGCGCGGCCGGGCCGGCCGGCGAGGCGGCAGTGCAGGCCGACCGACATCATCTTCGGCGCAGTCTGCCCTTCCGCATAGAGCACGTCGAAGGCGTCCTTCAGATAGGTGAAGAACTGCTCGCCTTCGGCAAAGCCCTGCGGGTTGATGAACCGCATATCGTTGGCATCCAGCGTATAGGGGATGATGAGCTGCTTGCCGTTGCCGCCCTTGACCCAATAGGGCAGATCGTCGGCATAGGAGTCGCAGAGATAGAGGAAGCCACCCTCCTCCATCAACAGCCGGTTGGTATTGATCGAGGAGCGCCCGGTGTACCAGCCGAGCGGCCGCGCGCCGGTCGCCTCAAGGTGAACGCGAATGGACTCGGCGATCTCGGCGCGCTCCTGCGCCTCCGTCATGTCCTTGTGCTCGATCCATTTCAGGCTGTGGCTTGCGATATCCCAGCCCGCCTCCTTCATGGCAGCGACGATTTCCGGATTGCGCTTGAGCGCAGTAGCGACGCCGAACACGGTGGTCGGCCATTTGCGCTCGGTGAACATCCGCCACAGCCGCCAGAAGCCGGCGCGCGAGCCATATTCGAACATGGATTCGATATTGGCGTGGCGTTGGCCCGGCCAGGGTTGTGCGCCGAGCACGTCGGACAGGAACGCTTCCGAGGCACGGTCGCCGTGCAGGATGTTGTTCTCGCCGCCTTCCTCGAAATTGACGACGAACTGCACCGCGACCCGCGCGTCACCGGGCCACTGCGGATGCGGCGGGTTGCGGCCGTAACCGCGGAGATCGCGCGGGTAGCGGGCGTCAGTCACTCAGACTTCCTCGAAGCGGATCGGCAGCGCGCCCTTCCACAGCACGCTCTTGCCCAGCGTCGCCAGATTCTCCAGGCCCGAGGTCAGCGTGATGAAATGGTTGCCGGCGAGCTGACCCATCTTGCTGGCAAAGTGCACGCCGCCATAGGCCAACAGGATCTCGGTTTCGCTGATGCCACCGGGATAGAGGATGATCTGACCGGGGGCGGGATAGCTGGTGTGGTTCTCGTAGCCCACGCCGAAGTCGAGATCGCCGAGCGGCATCCACACCGCCTCACCGCTCCAGCGCACATGGATGATGTGGCTTTCGAACGGCAGAGCCTTGCGGAACGCGGCAACGGTCTTGGGCGCCGCTTGCTCCTCGAAACGGGCATCGAAGGTGAAATCGCCGGCGCGGATAACGAGTTTGCTCATCTCATCTCTCTGGATCGGGGGCGATGCGCCCCGCGGGGAACTTTCAGCAAAAAGCACTCCGTCGGGCTTCGCGCAAGGGGCGACGCCGCATCACCTGCGGTCGTAGGACCAGCCGAAAATGCCGCTCCGCCGCACCTCCGGCTCCGGCTCGGCGGCTGCCGCAGGCGGCGCCTCTTTCAGTTCCGCCTGCGGCGGCGGTGCGGGCGGTGCCGGCAGGTTCTCGCACTTCATGGAATAGACCAGCTTGCCGTCCGCGGTCCGCCCGATCGGCGCGCAGGGGTCCGGATGCGCCGCAGAACTCTTCGGGGTGGGCTTGACCTGCGCCGCCGCCGGCGCCGCGATCAGGAGAAGGACCAGCAGATATTTCGACATCGTTGTCGCCTGGAAAGCCAATTCACCCCATTGAACCGGATTGCGGCGGGCAAGTCCACCGGCGCCGTGGGCGGGCTGCCGAATATTTAGCCGAGACCAAAAAATTTGCTCGCTCCAACGTGATGGCGGCGCCGCTGATATTCGGCAGGCCACATCGCCATGTCAGCCGAGACGACGACGACAACATCTCTCATAGCCGGAGCGTCGTCACGGGAGAAACAACGATGCAAAAGACATTCGCCTTTCTCGGCGCCATGCTGATGGCCGCCGTCACCATCCAGACCGCCGCCGCAAACGACCGCCACCACGCCCGCAAGGCGCAACGCGCTCCAATCACTCAATCGGTGCGCGACTCCAATGCCGCCATGTGGCCGTCGCAGCCGACCGCGCCCGACTGGTCTCGCTATGCCAACGGCGCGATGTCGGCGCCGGCGGGACGGTGATGTTGGAAGCGTAGAGCGGTCGAAGCGCAACTGCTTCCGCACCGTCATTGCGAGGAGCCCTTGCGACGAAGCAATCCAGACTGCCGCCGCGGCAAGACTCTGGATTGCTTCCGCCTTCGCCAAGGCTTCGGCGGACACGTCGCTGCGCTCGCAATGACGGAGTATGAGGCATCGGCTGCGTCCTCCAAGTACCACTGTCATTCCCCGCGACCCGGCTACGCCAAGGCTTCGCCGGGGTTGAGGTCCAGGGGCGCCGAAGCTTTAGCGTAGGCGGCAGGCGGGGAATCCAGTACGCCGCGGCTTCTCGGCTTAACCACAACGGCCTCTGGAATACTGGATCGCCCGCCCCAGTGCGCAAATGCGCACAAGGCGGGCGATGACAGTGAGTGTGTGTCGCAGACATGCCTTCGCATCCTCGCGGCTCAATTCACCCGAGTTTTGCTTGATCTCTTCGCCCTCTTGTCCAAGAGGGCGCAGGGAAGGCCGGGTGCTGACCTCGCACCCGCGGTCCGCTGCGCGAAAAGCACACGCAAGGGAACCGCACAGCAGCATACAGGTGGTGCCAATCACTCGGCCTTCCCTGCGCGATGGTTGGACGGCTTGTGCCGTGCTCTTCCGGGAGCCGAGTTCGTTCTGGCCTCCCTCGCCCCAGCGAAATTCACCAGCGCCGCGCCGGTTGACGCGATCACCGCCTCCGCAAGAGCTTGACCGCAGCAACGACGGCCAGAACCACACGGTTTTGCCGTACGCGCGGTCCGCCATTTCGCCGCAGTTTTCCCAGCCCTGTCGACGGAGCCGGAAACTTACAGACGAGACAAACCTGACAGCGCCGTTCGTCCGCACGAAGCCTCAGGACTCACGGAGAGCAATCCGCCCTGCCCTTGGCCATCGCGCCCGACGCTGCCGCGTCCACCGCAAGCCCGGCTCGCGAAAATGACGACCTCATGATCGCCCCTCAAGGATGAGCCGGGATGGGCGACACGTACGACAAATCCGAATTTCGGTAAAGCGGAATATTTTTGCACGGGCGGATTGACAGCGGGGCGACACACCCGGGCTATCGGAGCTACAGCACACCGGCCAGTAAGAAGGGCGACGCAAAGCGCCGCCCTTCTGCAAAATCCGGAAGTGGATCTGACCAACGAACTACGGCCGCCCGAAACGACCGGTATCAGTAGCCCGGATCGTAATAAAAGGGACTGCCGCCGTAGTAGCCCTGGCCGCCATAATAGCCCGGGCCGCCGTAGTAAGGACGCGGGCCGTAATAATAGCGGTTCTCGTAATAGTCGCGGCGCCGCTGCTCAGCGATCACCCCGCCGATGATGCCCGCCGCCGCGCCCATGAAGGCGAGACCTGCGGCGTTCGGTCCGCGCCTGTAGTAGTGGCGACGATGGGCTGCGCTGAAATCAGTGACGTCGGAGGAGGCCTGACCTGCAACGGCGGCCTTCGGCGCCGGCGTGGTCGAAGTGGCAGCCGACGGCGACACGGAGGCCGCGGCCAGGGCGAGGGTTGCGAACGCAGCCAGCACCGTCTTGCGGCCGGCTGCGGAAATCATGCGTCCAGCACTCATTTTGACCTTCCTGTGTTCTCGCCCGATGTCACGCGTGCAAACGATATATAATGCGCAAACCACTGAATTGGTTTCGGGATCGCGGCAATCTGCCACGCTTTGAACGATTGTAAACCGAACGACCAGATCCAGCTTGAACCACTCAACCTGAGCGGATAATGAACAGCCGCGCCGTTTTTCGGTCGCCGTAAGCGTTTCACGTGAACCAACGCATCAACCGACGCCGTCGGAATCGATGCCAATTTCCAGGGTTCAACGTGACTGACGCGTCCTTTTCCTCAAGGGAAATCAGATGATTGCGGTTCGCAAACTGCCGGCGCGCTATGCGCCGATCGTAATGCCATTCGTGCTGTCCATCCTCATGACGGCCGTGGTGTCGGTCATTTCGACGCTGCGGAGCCTCGGCGCAACGCCGGCGTTCCTGGCCACCTGGCCCGGTGCCTGGCGGCTGTCATGGCTCGTCGCCTTCCCAACGCTGCTCGTGGTGCTGCCACTGGTCCGCCGGATCGTGGCCTGCCTCGTTGCTTCGCCGACTCAACCAGGCCGGTAGAAGGCGCGGACGGCGGCGCATGCACGCCGTCCCGCCTCAACGCTTTACGACAACGCCCCCAGCACGCCGCGCGTGGCCTTGTCGATCTCCTCGACATAGCGGCGGCGGGCGAAGTTCTCGGTGAGGAAGCCGACCACCTTGCGGCTGTCGGTGGAATCGACCACCGCCAGCATCTCCGCTTCGGCCTCGTCGAACACCGCCATCGCCGACTTCACGTTCATTTCCGGGATCAGCACGATGTCGATCAGGCGGGCGAGCTCGATCACCTGGATGTCGTCTGCGATGGTGTCGAGATCGCTGGAGTACAGGTCGGGCAGCAGGACGAGGCCGACATATTCGTCCGCGTTGTTGACGATGACTATACCGGGCCGCGACCCCAGCGCGAATTCGCGGCGCACAGCCGCGATCGTCGTGGTCGACGGCACCTTGCCGACGTCGGAGCGCATCAGCCGCTCGACGGTGAGATTGCGCAGCCAGCCGACGTCGTTGGCGCTGCGGATGGTCTCGCCGCGCAGATGCAGGCGCCAGGTCGAGAAGGAGTGGCCGAACATGAAGCGCACGCAGATCGAGGTGACGATGCAGCCGGCCAGCACCACGGCGGTGACGTCGACATTGCGGGTCATCTCGAGCACGAGGAACGACATCGTCAGGGGGCCGCCGACGATGGCGACGCCGAGCGTCGCCATGCCCGTCAGCATCGCCACCAGAGGATCGATCACGAAGTTCGGACTGATCAGTTCCAACAGCTCGGCGAAGAACTTCCCGATCAGGCTGCCGACGAACAGCGAGGCGAAGAACAGGCCACCGCGGAAGCCCGAGGCGAGCGAGATCAGGCAGGCCGTCACTTTCAGGGCGATGACCAGCGCGATCAGGCCGATCGTCATGTCGTGAAACAGATCGAGCACCATGGCGCCGTGGCCGGCCGCCAGCACCTGCGGCGTGACAATTGCAAAGGCGCCGACGATGAGGCCGCCAAACACGGGACGAAGCCAGACCGGCAGCCAGGCGAACAGGCGCTCGAACATCGGCGAGGAACGCATCACGGCGATACCGACGCCGCTGGTGATGAGGGCGAGTCCGATCAGCGCCAGATATTGCTCGACGCCGACGGAGCTGACCTTGGGTATCTCCAATGAATACGGTGCGCCGCCGAGCCATTGCGCCGTCAGCGCGCCGGCGAGTGAGGCGGCCAGGATCGGCGCGGCGCTGCCGACCGAATAGACGCCGACGATCAGCTCGCAGGCGTAGAAGGCGCCGGTGATCGGTGCACCGAACGCCGCCGCAATCGCGGCGGCCGCGCCGCAGCCGACCATCAGACGCAGATCGTTGCGGCGCAGATTGAAGAACTTCCCGAGCAGCGAGGCGATGCCGGAGCCGATCTGGGTATAGCCGGCCTCGAGGCCGACCGAGGCGCCGCAGCCGTTGGAGATCAGGGTCTGGCTCGACACCACCACGCTGTCGCGCATCGAGAGATTGCCGCCGCGCAGCGCGTTGGCCTCGATCGGATCGACGGCGCTCGAGATCTTCATCCGCCGCCGCGACCATTCCATGATGCCGAGCGCCAGTCCGCCGAGCGCAGGCGCGAGCAGCGCGGCCCACGGGCTCACGCGCGCATTGGCCGACAGGCGAACGTCGACGGGAATGCCGTAGATCACCACATGGGCGATCTGCGCGATCTCGGCCATCAGCGTCACGATCGCGCCGGCAAGCGTGCCGATCACGAGCGCCAGCGGGATCAGGTAGAACTCGTTGCTGCGCAAGAGCGCGCGCAGCCGAACCATGGTGCGGTTGGTTCCCTTGCGATCGACGAGGCGCCTGATCCGTACGAACACCTTTTGCTCGCCCTACCCTTCCGACAGGCCGTAGCCGGCCATGCGCTGGCGGACCCGTTCGATCTCGTCACTGGACAGCAGCGGCGGTTCTCCGATCTGAAGGCAGCCGTGATATTGCCGCGCCAGCGTCTCGACCTCGACGGCGAGCCACATCGCCTTGTCCAGCGTCTTGCCGATCGCGATCATGCCGTGATGGTCGAGCAAACAGGCGAGTCGTCCCTCCAGCGCCCGGACCGCGTGCTCGGACAGTTCCTCCGTTCCGAAGGTGGCATAGGGCGCGCAGCGGATGCTGTCGCCGCCCGCAGCCGCGATCATGTAGTGCACGGGCGGGATCTCCATGCCCATGATCGCGAGGATGGTGCAATAGGTCGGATGGGCGTGGACCACGGCGTTGACGTCGGGCCGCGACTTCAGGATGTCGCGATGGAAGCGCCATTCGCTGGACGGCTTTTGATGGCGCGCATGCGAGCCGTCCATCGCCATGAACACGATCTGGTCCGGCGTCATGGCGTCGTAGGGCACGCTGGTCGGCGTGACCAGCAGCCCGTCCGCATGCCGGACGCTGATATTCCCTGATGTGCCCTGGTTGATGCCGAGCGCGTTCATGCGGCGGCAGGCGTCGATGATGGCCTGTCTCTTGGCGAGTTCGTCCGCTGTCATCGACATCCCGATTTCCTGGCGCTGGTGAAAGGGGAAGTACGTCAAAGCAACATGGCAGTGCAAGCGAAAGCGACCGGCGCGGCCGCGATCTGGACGGCGCGCGCGACCCTTCTCGAAATAGACCGTAAAATCAATGAATTAACAGATTGTCGCAGGCCTACGCCAGACTCGCCCGGACGGCCGCAACGCCATTGATCACGAACTGCACCGAATAGGCCGCGAGCAACATGCCGAGCACGCGCGAGAGCACCGCATTTCCGGTGCGCCCGAGGGTGCGGGCGATCAGGCTTGCGGAGACAAAGCAGAGCATGCAGAGCAGGCACACCGCGAGCACGATCGCGATGATGATCGCGAGCCGCGGTCCATAGCCGGCGTCGCCCGACAGGAGCAGCGTGGTCGCGATCGCGCCGGGGCCGGCCATCATGGGGATGGCCAGGGGAAATACCGCGACGTCTGACGCATGCTCCGAGGTCGCCTTGTCGGCCTCGCGCGCCTCGCGATGCGGGCGGTCGCCGAAGATCATCTGGTAGGAGACGCCGAACAGCAGCAGCCCGCCGGCGATCTGGAAGGCGGGGATGCCGATCCCGAGTTGGCGCAGCAGCCAGTTTCCGGCCAGCGCGATCACGACCAGGATCGAGGCCGCGATCAGCGGTGCGCGCAGCGCGATCGTCCGCTTGACCTTGTCGGGCATGCCGGGGGTCGCGGCCAGGAAGGCCGGCGCAAGGCCGACCGGATCGACCACCAGCAGCAGCGTCACGAAGGCGGACAGGGCGAAGTCGAGCATCGGAAGGCGTCTCGGGCAGGCTTTTCTCAAGAGAGCTTGGCTCAGACGGCAAGCCATAGCGGCTCGCGGTCCGCTTCGCGAGGAACATTTGCTCATCCCGATTCTTGATCGCGTGACGATCGAGGAAGGGCATGCCTTCCCGTGTCATCTCGAGAGGAGGACCAATGGCCAAACGAGCGAAGAAACGCACAACCAGGAAGACGGTGGCGCGCCGGACGCGTCAGGCGCCGAAGATGCTCAGCGACCTGTTCCTGGCAACGCTGAAGGACATCTATTTCGCCGAGAACAAGATCATCAAGACCCTGCCCAAGATGGCAAAGGCCGCGCAGTCGAAGGACCTCGCGGCTGCCTTCAACAAGCATCTGCGCGAGACCCAGGGTCAGGTCAGGCGTCTCGACCAGATCTTCAAGATGCTGGGCAAGCCCGCACGCGGCAAGCCTTGCGAGGCCATCAACGGCATCGCGGACGAGGGCGCGGAGATCATGAAGGAGTTCAAGGGTGCCCCCGCCCTCGACGCCGGACTGCTCGCGGCGGCGCAATCGGTCGAGCATTACGAGATCTCCCGCTACGGCACGCTGCGCACCTGGGCCGAGGAGCTCGGCATGCAGGACGCAGCAAGGCTACTCCAGGAGACCTTGGACGAGGAAGCGGCGACCGATCGCACGCTGACCGAGCTCGCCACCTCCGTCATCAATCTCGAAGCGGAAGACGAGTATCGCGCCGCGGCCTGATGCCCGCCGCGCTATCAAGACAGAACGCCGCGGCCGAGCCGCGGCGTTTGCTTTTTGGATCGCACGATGGCGCATGGCACGTCAGCGCCACAGCACTGGAATTCCCGGGAACCAGCCCCATATGCAGGCTTTCCCAGCCCCCGAGTCCGCATCATGCAACCCAAAAATCCCCTCGACTGGATGCTGTCCGAAGCCCTGGACTCGCTGACCCGCGCCGAACGGCTGCGGCACCAGTTCGGCCGCCAGGACGCCTGCTGGGAGCCGCCGATCGACGTGCTCGAGACCGAGCATGAGCTTTTGATCCTGGTCGCGCTTCCCGGCGTCAATCCGGACAATGTCGAGACTGTCATCCATGACGGCGTGCTCGTGATCTCCGGCCAGCGCACGCTGCCGCCGGAGCTTCGCAACGCCCGCATCCACCGGCTCGAGCTGCCGCAGGGGCGTTTTGAGCGCCGCATTGCATTGCCCCTTGGCCGCTATGCCATCAGCCGCTTCGTGATGGACGGCTGCGTCGCACTGCGCCTCGCCAAATCCTGAGGTCGATCATGGCCACCGAACAGATGAACAACGCACAGACCAATTCCCAAAACGGCTCCGACGTGAAGATCCCCGAAGACGCACTGATCATCATCCCCGTGCGCGAGATGGTGCTGTTCCCCGGCGCCATCGCGCCGATTGCGATCGGCCGGGCGAAGTCCATCGCCGCCGCACAGCAGGCGCTGCGCGAGCAGCGGCCGGTCGGCATCGTCCTGCAGCGCAGCCCCGAGATCGAGGAGCCCGGGCCGGACGATCTCTTCCGGGTCGCGACCATCGCCAACATCGTGCGCTACATCACCGCGCCGGACGGCACGCATCATATCGTCTGCCAGGGCGTGCAGCGCGCCCGCATCCTCGACTTCCTGCCGGGCACGCCGTTCCCGGCCGCGCGCATTCAGCAGATTCCGGAGCCGGCCACCAGCTCACCCGAGATCGAGGCGCGCGCGCTGAACCTGCAGCGCCAGGCCATCGAGGCGATCGAGCTGCTGCCGCAGGCGCCGCCCGAGCTGACCGCGATGTTCCAGGGCACCACCGCGCCCGGCGCGCTGGCCGATCTGGCGACCTCGTTCATGGACATCAAGCCGCAGGACAAGCAGGAGGTGCTGGAGACCATCGACCTCGCCCTGCGCGTCGAGAAGGTGTCGAAGCATCTGGCCGAGCGGCTGGAGGTGCTGCGCATCAGCAACGAGATCGGCCAGAAGACCAAGGCCTCGTTCGACGAGCGCCAGCGCGAGGCGATCCTGCGCGAGCAGATGGCGACGATCCAGCGCCAGCTGGGCGAAGGCGACGGCAAGGCTGCCGAGGTCGCCGAGCTGACGGCTGCGATCGCCAAGGCCAACATGCCGCCGGAAGCCGAGGCCCACGCCAAGAAGGAGCTGCGCCGTTACGAGCGCATGCCGGAGGCGGCCGGCGAAGCCGGCATGGTCCGCACCTATCTCGACTGGCTGATCGAGCTGCCCTGGGCCTTGCCCGCGGAGAAGCCGATCGACATCAAGGAAGCGCGGCGCATCCTCGATGCCGATCATTTTGGCCTGGAGAAGATCAAGAGCCGGATCATCGAATATCTGGCGGTGCGCAAGCTGGCGCCGCAGGGCAAGGCCCCGATCCTGTGCTTCGTCGGCCCGCCCGGCGTCGGCAAGACCTCGCTCGGCCAGTCCATCGCACGCGCGATGGATCGCCCCTTCGTGCGCGTCAGCTTGGGCGGCGTGCATGACGAGGCCGAGATCCGCGGCCACCGGCGGACCTATATCGGCGCGCTGCCCGGCAACATCATCCAGGGCATCAAGAAGGCGGGCGCACGCAACTGCGTCATGATGCTGGACGAGATCGACAAGATGGGCCGCGGCGTGCAGGGCGATCCCTCCGCAGCGATGCTGGAGGTGCTCGACCCCGAGCAGAACGGGACGTTCCGGGACAATTACCTGGGCGTGCCCTTCGACCTCTCGCGCGTGGTGTTCATCGCGACCGCCAACATGCTGGACCAGATTCCGGGTCCGCTGCTGGACCGCATGGAGCTGATCAGCCTCGCCGGCTACACCGAGGACGAGAAGCTGGAGATCGCGCGGCGCTATCTGGTGCGGCGGCAGCTGGAGGCCAATGGCCTCTCGGCCGAGCAGGCCGAGATCGAGCCGGAGGCGCTGAAGCTGATCGTCAAGGGCTACACCCGCGAGGCCGGCGTGCGTAACCTCGAGCGCGAGATCGGCAAGGTGTTCCGCCATGCCGCAGTGCAGGTCGCCGAAGGTACGGCTGCGAAGGTCGTGGTGTCGCCGAAGGACATCGCCACCGTGCTCGGCCAGCCGCGCTTCGAGGGCGAGATCGCGCAGCGCACCAGCATTCCGGGCGTGGCCACGGGCCTTGCCTGGACGCCGGTCGGCGGCGACATCCTGTTCATCGAGGCCTCGCGCGTGGCCGGCCGCGGCGGCATGATCCTGACCGGCCAGCTCGGCGAGGTCATGCGCGAGAGCGTGCAGGCTGCGCTGACGCTGGTGAAGAGCCGGGCCTCGCAGCTCGGCATCGATCCCCAGCTGTTCGAGAAGAGCGACATCCACGTTCACGTCCCGGCGGGCGCAACCCCGAAGGACGGGCCGAGCGCGGGCGTCGCCATGTTCACGGCGCTGACGTCCCTGCTCACCAATCGCACGGTGCGCAGCGACACCGCGATGACCGGCGAGATCTCGCTGCGCGGCCTGGTGCTGCCGGTCGGCGGCATCAAGGAGAAGGTGGTGGCTGCGGCTGCCGCCGGCCTGAAGCGGGTGATGCTGCCGGCGCGCAACAAGCGGGACTATGACGATATCCCGAAGAGCGCGCGGGACAACCTCGAATTCATCTGGCTGGAGCGCGTCGACGAGGCCATCGCCGCGGCGCTCGAGCCGGCGGAAGCCCAACCTGAAGCCCAAGCCGATGCGAAGGTCGAAGCGGCGGAGTGATGCGATGAAGAAACTGCTGGAAAAAGCGAAGAGATCGCGCAAGACGCAGCGGCTGCGCCAATTACTCGATCGCGCCATCGACCGGGTTCGCGATGCGCTCGCAGGCCCCGGGCCGCGGCTTCAGCCGGTCCCGGTCCGGGTGAAGCGCCGCAAGGGTTGAGCCCTCCGTCTCAAGCCCTCGCGGCTGCCCCATCAAAAGGCCCCCTCCTATCCGAGGGGGCCTTTGCGTTATCAGGCCACGGCGTCCTTGGCAGCCTTGACCGGGCGGGCGCGGACGATCTTCCGGGCCGGCTTGGCCTTGAACATCATCTCTTCACCCGTGAACGGGTTGGTGCCCTTGCGCGCCTTGGTCGCGGGCTTCTTGATGACCACGAACTTGGCGAAGCCCGGCACCAGGAACAGGCCGTTCTTCTTGAGCTCCTTGTGGCCGACGTCGGTCAGCGTCTCCATGACGCTCTTGACGTCGCGCTTGGAAAGCTCTGTGGCGGTCGCAATCTTTTCGATCAACTGCGATTTGGACATTTGGGTTGCCATCGTGTCTCCTCTGATTCGTGACGGCTGCATATTAGACCAACCGGCGAAGGCCTATAGCCTTCTGCACAGTTTTGTCGCGATTTTACGGGCTTTTTGCCCCGCTGTGGCAAAAAACCCTGCATTTTAGCCACTTCCAGTGCGGAAGGAGCCTTGAGCAGCGGATTTTGCCTTGTTTCAAAGGCCCGCACGCAACCTTGCTAAAGCTGATTCGCGGCTTTCGACAAGCGACGACCGGCCTCTTTGTGCAAGGAGGGGTGCGTTTCACCCTAGAAAATAAGGGGTAGATCGCACCGCAGCCGCATTTGCAAGTGCTCTCCCTCTCCCCGTTCTTACGGGGAGAGGGTTGGGGTGAGGGGCTGCTTCAGCAAAGACGGTGAGAGTTCGGCACGCCGAGAGCCCCCCTCACCCGGATTGCATCTTCGATGCAATCCGACCTCTCCCCGCAAGTGGGGCGAGGTGAACAAGCTACACGCGCTCGATGATGATGGCGGGCGCCATGCCGCCGGCGGCGCACATGGTGACGAGACCACGCCTCAGGTCGCGCCGCTCGAGCTCGTCGAGCACGGTGCCGATCAGGATCGAGCCGGTCGCACCGATGGGATGGCCGAGCGCGATCGAGCCGCCATTGACGTTGACCCTGGCGCGGTCGAGCTTGAGGTCTCGGATGTATTTTTCCGCCACCACCGCAAAGGCCTCGTTGATCTCGAACAGGTCGATGTCGTCGATGGAGAGGCCCGCCTTTGCCAGCACCTTGCGCGTCGCCGGCACCGGCGCGTTCAGCATGAGGGTCGGCGAGTCCCCCATGTTCGCCATCGCGACGACACGGGCGCGGGCTTTAAGGCCATGCGCCTTGGCATAGGCGGGCGAGGCCAGCAGGATCGCGGCGGCGCCGTCGACGACGCCGGACGAGTTGCCGGCGTGATGCACGAAGTCGATCTTCAGGTCCGGATATTTCTGCAGGATCAGGCCTCGATAGGTCGTGCCCTTGTCGTCGAGCGCGTAATCGGCGATGGCGGGGAAGGCCGGCTTCAGGCTGCTGAGCCCCTCCATCGTGGTCTGCGGCCGCGGATATTCTTCGTGGTCGAGCGCGAGGCTGCCGTCCTCGCCGTGCACGGGCACGAGACTCTTCTTGAAGTGGCCGTTCGCGATCGCATGCGCGGCGCGCTTCTGGCTTTCGAGGCCGAGCGCATCGACGTCACGCCGCGTGATGCCTTCCATGGTCGCGATCGCGTCCGCACAGACGCCCTGATGCGACTGCGGATGCCGCGCGCGCAGGCGCAGATTGCCGGCGTCCATCATCATCGGGCCACCGCCGCGCCGGCCTTCCATCGACATCATCTCGCAGCCGCCGGCGATGACGAGGTCTTCGGCGCCCGCCATGATCGAGGATGCCGCCATGTTGACGCTGGTGATGCCGCTTCCGCAGAAGCGGTCGAGCGTCACCGCGCTGGCGCGCACGTCATAGCCGGCATCGAGTGCCGACATGCGGCCGAGATCGCCGCTTTGCGTTGCAACCTGCGCACTGCAGCCCCAGACGATGTCGTCGACGTCGGCGGTATTGATGCCGGTGCGATCGGCGAGCGCACGCAGCACGGTTGCACCCAGCTGCTGCGGATGAATGCCCGACAGTGCTCCCTTGCCGGCCTTGCCGATGCCTCGCGGGGTGCGGCAGGCATCGATGATCAGCGCGTCAGCCATTGGCGTTGTCCTCTTGTTGTTGGTGTTGAAGACGTTTTGAATAAGGGGAAGAAGGGAGTCAATGTGGCGCGGCTTTCCTTCGCCTCTCCCCGCCTGCGGGGAGAGGCCGGATTTTACGCGCAGCGGAAAATTCGGGTGAGGGGGAGCTTCAGCAAGGACGGCGACAGATGGACTCGCCGAGAGTCCCCCTCACCCGGAATTTGCTATCGCAAATTCCGGCCTCTCCCCGCACGCGGGGAGAGGCGAAGACATCACACCCCCGCGGCGTTCTTCGCGATGACGTTGCGGTAGTAGCTGGCGCTGAGCTTTGCGGTGCGGACCTGGGTGTCGAAGTTGACGTGATAGAGGCCGAAGCGCTTGCTGAGCCCGAACACCCATTCGAAATTGTCCATCAGGCTCCAGAGGAAATAGCCGCGCACCGGCACGCCCTCGGCGGTGGCGCGCTGCAGCTGGGCGAGATAGTTGCGCAGGTACATGACGCGGTCGGTGTCGTGGATCTTGCCGTCGGGCGTCACCACATCGTCGCCGGAGGCGCCGTTCTCGCTGATATAGATCGCATCCGTCTTCCAGATCTTGGCCGCGAGCTTCGGCACCCAGTAGATCGTCTCCGGCGCGACGCGGAGCCAGTTCGAATTCATGTGCGGGAACGATTTCGGGATCGGCAGCGGCATGAAGCCCGCGCCCTCCTCGGACGGCACCACATAGTTCTGCGGCGCGTAGATGTTGAGACCGAGGAAATCGACCGGCGAGGAGATGATCTTCAGCTCGGCCTCGGTGTATTTCGGCGCGTCGGCGCCGGCATATTTCAGGAAGGCGTCGGTGTAGCGTCCCTCCATGATGACGTTGAGATAGCCGGCGTTCATCTCGCGTAGCGCGATCTCGGCGGCCTGGACATGCTCGGGCGTGTCGATCGCGGGAACGCAGACGTCGATGTTCTCGGCAGGTCCCACCCTGGTGCCGCGGCGACCATGGGCCCGCACCGCCTGCACCGCGAGCCCATGCGCGAGCGCGCTGTTGTGCCTGACCTGGTTGACCTCTCTCTGCGACAGCGTCACGCCGGGCGCGTCGATGCCGAGGCCATAGCCGAACTGCACGAAGCGGCCGCTCTCGTTCAGCGTGAACACGTTCTTGACGCGATCGGTCAGGTGCTCGGCGACGTAGGCCGCATAGTCGCCGAAGATCTTGCAGGTCTCGGTCGAGCGCCAGCCGCCGAAGCGGTCCTGCAGCGATTGCGGCAGGTCCCAATGATAGAGCGTCGCCCACGGCTCGATGCCGTTCTTGAGAAGCTCGTCAATGAGCCGATTGTAGAAATCGAGCCCTTTGGCGTTCGGCTTGCCGTCCCCATCCGGAAACACCCGCGGCCAGGCGATCGAGAAGCGATAGGCCTTGCAGCCGAGTTCCTTGATGAGCGCGATGTCCTCCTTGTAGCGGTGGTAATGCTCGTTGGCGCGGTCGCCGGTCGAGCCGTCCTCGATCTTGCCGGGGATGCGCACGAACTTGTCCCAGATCGAGACCCCTCGCCCGCCCTCGTTGACCGCACCCTCGACCTGATAGGACGAGGTCGCCGTACCCCAGAGGAAGCCTTGCGGGAAACCGCGCGAGCTGCCCGGCGCGGCGTCGGCCTTTGCCTCGACGGATTGCCCCGGCGCCGTCATCGCCGCTGCGGAAAGCCCCGCGATCTTCGCGAACTGGCGACGCGAGAACTTGTCCGACATTGATGCTGCTCCGGCTAGGGTTGTTCCGGGCCGCACAATGGCGAGTCTCGGCCGATTTGAGAAGCCGGGTTCCCACATTGTCTTTGCTGCAACACTGCCCTCTCCGACGGAGCGCCGCTAACGCGGTTTATCTGACCAAACCATTGTTTAGCTTGAACAGAACCGGGTTCCTAAGGTCTCATCCACGCGCTTGCCCCGAGGCGGATCGGAGTCCCGTGTGGATACCGGGACTTTTCTGTGTCCAAGGCATGAAACTCGCATGACAAGGCACCAGGAGATCCGTAGCTTTTCTTTGAACGCGCACGAGGGGACAAGGGTGATTCACGCTGGCGTAAGCCCGATGCCGTTTCGTGGTGATCGGCACGGCCAAGATGTCGGTGCCGGCCTCGCGCCAGGCGTCTCGTTCGCTCTGGTGCGACATGCGCCGCGAGAGATGCTGCGCGTTTTACGGTACGGCCCCACCGTCACCGTGGAGATGCATTGGCCGTCCGGAGAGATGGGCCTCTTCCTGCGATGCCGAATCGAGCTGAGCCCGAGAGACTCGTCACGGTTGCGGCATCGGCGGCACGCCCATCAGGCTGCGAACCATCAATCATCCCAATTGGCGATCCTTGCAATGACATTGCTGCTCGGTGTCTGCGGCTGGATCGTCGGCGGAGCCGCGGGCATGCAGCGGGCGCTGTCGGGAAGCGCGCCCCGTCCCGACGACATGATCATCTCGCGCGAGAACGTTTATCGCTGGTTCGGCGCCCACCTGCTGTCCCCTGCCGAGGCGCCGGACCTGTTCGCCATTCTGACAAAAGTTTGCAGCCGGGCCGGCCTGGTGCGATTGCCGGATCTCTATTGCCTGCCGGCACCACGCGACATGAATGCCTATGCGCTCGGCGGACCGGATCGCAGTGCCATCGTGTTGACCGAGGGCCTGCTGCGCGGCATGACGCGCGACGAGATCGCCGGGATATTGGCCCATGAAGTCGCGCATATCCGCAACAATGACGCCTGGACGATGGGCTGGGCGACAGCGTTGCGACGCGCGATCGATTGGACCTCACTCGCTGGCCTCGCACTGCTGCGAACCAGCCATCATCACGGTGGCATGACGTCAAGCCGGCCATTGACAATGCTGCTGAGCGCAGCACCGACTCTTGGCCAGCTCCTTGGACTTGCTCTGTCGCGCGTGCGCGAAATGGATGCAGACGCAACGGCACTCGAACTGACCGGCGACTCGCGAGCGCTCATCGCCGCGCTCGACAAGCTGGAGCGCCATCACACCGGCTCTGCACCAAGCCGCACCTCCGCATTCGCGCATGATCCGGCGCGTTTGCTTCGCAGCCATCCCGCCACCTCCGAGCGCGTCGGCACATTGCTCAACCTCGCCTATTAGCATTCGCTGAAGTTTTCACCGATGCACATAGGAAGGCTCGCTGACCAGGCAAAGCGTGCTGACGAAAATCCGCGCGCTTGAAATTTTTGCGGAGCTGGATCGTCGCCAAAATATCGCCGCGCTTGCGCGAAACTATTTCGCCGTGAGTACGTTTTTCGCGTCTCTGCTCATAAGAATTGGAGAGAAGTCAGCGCAATTGCAGAGCGTCTGAGCGGACGTAGGACATAGGTGAAAAATGGCTGGCCACGTCGCCAGCGAGGAAAATCCGCTCCCACATCTCTCGACGGCTGTCATTTTGCCGCTTTGAAACACCTTACCGTCGGCTTGCCACCTTGAGACGCGCCCCGCGCCTCTGGGTGACATTGCTTACGGCTAAAGCTTCTGTGCCAAGCATTTGAACTTGAAGGTCCAACGCCGTCGCACCGGCGTGAGGGACGGCTATTGCCACCGAAGGGGTCGCGCATGCGAACTGCCTTCGCAGAATTTTGGGCTGAGGGCACCAACCATCGCAAGGAGACAAGCGATGACCTACTATGACACCCTGCAACAACACCTCGCGCATGGTTCGCCATTCGGACAGTTCGGTCCGCAACAATGGGGGTCGGGAACATTCGGTTCGCAAGGCGGCCAACAGTTTGGAGGAGGCGGTCTTGGATTGGGCCAAGCGGCCTACGGACAGCAATATGGACAGTTCGGCGGTCAGCCGACCTTCGGCGCGTTTGGATATGGCCCCGGCTGGGGCGGGCAAACGGGCTGGGGTCAGCAGCACTGGGGCGGCCAACAGCGCCAGCTTTCGCCACAGGACGTGAATGAGGTCGTGCGGCAATTGGTACCGGCGCTGCCCCAAATTCTCGCGCAAGCTCAGAACCCATTCGCAGGAATGGGCTATGCGGCTTACGGCCAGGCGCCACGGCAGCTAAGTCCGCAAGACGTGAGCGAGGTCGTGCGGCAGATCCTGCCCATCGTGCCGCAGATCGTGGGAATGCTGCAGGGCCAGCCCCAAATGCAGCATTCGGCCATGCACGGCGGTCTCGGCCAGGGTCAATTCGGTCTCGGCTATCCCGCGCAGACTCAGCCAGCGCAGATGTGGGGTACGCAGTTCGGCGCGCCGCAGTTCCAGGCGGCATTCGGCGGTGCGACGGGCTTCGGCCAGCAGCGACAACTGACGCAGCAGGATGTCGCCGACATCACCCGCCAGCTGATCGGCGTCATTCCCCAGGTCATCGGTAATCTTCAGGCCTATGGCCAGCAGCGGATGATCTGACCGCGCGGTAAGGCGCGACCGGCGCCAAAAGCGGCGGTCGCGCCCGCCCTTGCGCATGCTTCTTCCGAAGGAGAACCCTCATGTCGGATTCCAATCCCTCCGCCGCATCGTCACAGCGCCACTCCTCAGACATTCAGCAGCTCGTCGGCCTGCTTGGCAATTTGATGCCGCTGCTCTTGCGCCTGCAATCGCAAGGGTTCGAGCAGCCGTTCCGAACCGCGCCCGGCAGCTTCCCAATGCCGAACCCGGCGCTCGATTATCAGGCTGCGGAAAACATGATCGGAGACATGATTGCAGAAACGCTGCGTTCGCTCTCCGCCTATCTCGAGGCCAACGCGGCACAGCATGCGGGCCTGGAAAACTGCGTCGCGATCGTCACCCAGGCGGCCAACAAGTTTACCGAGCGGGATTTTGCGCAGGCCTTCAACCTGATCTATTTCGCCTATCGCGCGATCGAAGCCGCCCGCGCAGCCGATCCCCGCATTCCATTGCCGCGACAGTCTTCGATTGATCGGACGCAATCTTCCATCCACTAGGGCCCGTTCCAATGGAATCGGAACGGGCTCCAGATTCTTGTCTTGACGCGTTTTCTTTTCGCGAACCGGTTATCCACTTCGCTCAAAAACGCTCTAAATCAACGGAGGCGACGCCATGGCAGCAAGTCCAGATGATGCGCGACCGACCTCGAACGGCAATCGAAGCAAACCCGTGCGCAACACCCAATACATGATCGCGCCAGCGGGTCCCGGCATCAGCGCACAGACACTGGCCGAACAACTGAGCCAGCTCGGCAACATCCTGTGGACCCATGACCAGCGCGGCGTCAGTGGCCCGCCCATTGCGATCGTGCGCATGCCTGACGAAGCCGCGGCCGCGTTGCGCCGCTCCACGGCCGGCAGCTTGATCATCGAGCCGGACAGCCATCTGCGAGCTGCGTCCTTTGCCGGCCCGGGCGCTGCTTTCATCCCGGCGGCCGCGACAATGACAGCACTGGGGCCGGACTTGAAGGTGACGATCCGGATCGTCAGCGAGACAGGCGCGCCTGTGGAACAGGCAAATGTGCGGCTCATCGGCGAGCAGGCGTCAACTCAAGGGCAGACGGACCGTGACGGCAACGTCGATCTGACGCTGCGGGACGAAGTGCCGGAGACAATCGCCGCCATTTTCGTCAACGCGTGCTCCGGCCATTGGGGCTTGTGGCAACAGCAGCCCAATATCGAGGCCAATGCGGTGAACACCCTCACCCTGAGACCGTTGCCGCTACCTGACCGACTGGATTGGGGCGGCGAGGCGATGCGCTTCGATCAGATTCCCGACCACTGCCGTGGAGCCGACATCAAGATCGCGCTCATCGATAGCGGCGTGGCGACCAGCCACAGGCAATTGGCAGGCATCAAGCACGGTATCGATGCCCGAAGTGGCGAGGATCGCTCATGGTCGAAGGACATCACCGGCCACGGCACGCCTTGCGCAGGCATCATCAATGCGGCTGCGCGGGCAGATCACGGCATCCGCGGCTACGCCCCGGAGAGCGAACTGCATGTTTACAAGCTTCCCCTCGATGCCCGTTGCAGCGACCTGATCGCAGCGCTCGATGATTGCCTGCAAAACGGCATCGACGTGGCCTGCGTCGGGGTCGGTTGCGAGCGCGGCTCCGCACTGGTCGAGCAGCACATGGCCATGGCCAAGCAGCAGGGCGTCAGCATCATTGCCGCCGCCGGCAACTCGGGACAGGGCGTATTGTTTCCGGCCTGCTCGCCGCATGTCATGGCCGTCGGCGCGATCGGACGGATGGGAAGCTTCCCGGACGACAGTCCGCAGGCGGCACAGGCCGCAGCCGCGACTGCGGCGGCAGGCGGGTTGTTCGTACCGCCGTTTTCCTGCCGCGGGTCCGAACTCGACCTGTGCGCGCCCGGCGTCGCGATTATGACCTGCCAGTCGCCGGACGGCTACGCCGTCTGCGACGGCACCTCGCTCGCAGCGGCTCACGTTGCCGCGCTTGCGGCGTTGATCCTCGCCGATCACGGCGACTTCAAGGGCAGCTTCATCGCCAAGGATGCCCACCGGGTCGAACGTCTCTTTCAAATTCTGAAGGATACGGCGCAACCCATCGGACATCCATGGCAGACCGGAGTCGGGTTGCCGGATGCAGCTCGCGCGCTCGGCATCTGGTCCGATCAGCGCCCCCTTGCCATGCCGCTGAATGCGGGATTGCGCCAGATGCGCAGCGCCATTCGGCAGCTCGATCGGATTCCATTCGGCGCAAGCCGGGCGATGATGTTCGAGCCGCCGCGCGGCCCGGCCAACGTGACGCGGCTTCCGCTGAATCCGGCCCCTCTCGCGTTCCGGACCGCCGGCGCGGGAACAGCGACGGTGCATGAACTCAGGGCAGCGATGGCGCTCGCAGGTCTGGCGGAAGGACCTTAGGCGATGATCGGGACTCCGCTGTCGCAGAGCGCCGCGCAAACCTGCATGACCTGATCCATTGCAGCGCAATGCGCGGCGTTGGCCACTAACCCTTTTTATCCGTGGCTTTCTCACCGCAAAGGCTCAGAGTTGTCAGCACCAAGCAAAGCCAACTCTGAACCGGCGAGGACCCATGAGTCGCTCACCCTCTATCGTGCCGCATGCACCGGTCAGCCATGATGTCTATCTTGTGCTCGAGGACTTCGGCGGCCGGCTGGGGTGCGCCTGGTGTGAGACTGCCGAAGAGGACGCAAATCGTGCCACGCTGGTGCGGCATCTGGTCGAAGGGCAATACGAACGTCCCGTCCGCATCATTGCCTTCAATCCAACAGAGGGGTGGTCGCGTGATGTCACCGCGGATATCGCCGATGAGATTCGCCGCCGCTTCGTCGAACTCGACAACGTGGCGCCATCCCTGCTGGCATTTCTGGACAGAGTGGCGGGCCACTAAATGCGGGAGTCCACGTCGCGCGCTTGCCACGCGCACGAGCTCGTCACGGTTTTGGCGAGCTTCCTCAAGAACCACGCGTCACTGATCTGATTGCAATAGGCCGCTATTCAGGCTCGATGCCGAGCCCCTGGATGATCTTGCCGGACGAGGCGAGCTGCTCGTCGAGGAAGCGCTTTGCGCCTGCCGTCGTCACGGCATCGCCGACATGGACATCGAAGCCGAGGGTGGGCGCGCGCTCGCGCACATCGGACGATTCCAGCGCGCGTGCAATCTCGGCACTCAGTTTTTCGACGATGTCGGCGGGCGTGCCAACCGGCGCCATGAACATGAACCAGCCCTGGAGATCGACGCTTTGCAGCGTCTCCGCGATCGCGGGAACGTCCGGCAGGGAGTCGATCCGCTTGGCTCCGGCAACGGCAACCGGTCGAAGCGTACCCGCCTTGATGAAGGCCTCGGCGATCGATGCCGCCTGGATCGTCACCTGGATGCGACCCGAGATGGCGTCCTGCACCGCATTCGTGGTCGTGTTGTAGGGGATGAGGACGAAGCTGGTTCCGGCGTTCTTGTTGATCGCTTGAGCGATCAGACCCGAAAGGTTGCGCGCACCGTCGACGGCGAGGCTCAACGAACCCGGCGCCGATTTTTCCAGCTTGATCAGTTCCGGCAGCGACTTGGCCTTCACCTCGGGATTGACGAGAAGGACGTGGTTGCTCTTGGCCACCATCGCGACCGGCACGAAGTCTTTCACGGGATCATAGGGGAGCTTCTTGAATGTGTAGGGGTTGGTGACGAGCGCGGCAGACGTGGCGAACAGGAACGTGTAGCCGTCCGGAGCCGCACGGGCGACCGCCTGCGTGCCGACGAGGTTTGCGGCCCCCGGACGATTCTCGACGATGAACTGCTGCCCGAACGTCCGGGAGAGTTTCTCGGTGATGAGGCGACACATCACGTCGGGGCTATTGCCCGCCGGCTGCGGCACGACGACGGTCACAGGCCTCTGCGGCCACGACTGCGCGAAGGCCGGAAGACAGAAGCAAAGCGCAGCGCCGGCGAGCAGCAGACGACGTGATAGTCCGACCATGGTGTTCCTCCAGGAAGATGCCGCTTTGCGAGCTTTTTTTGTTCGTTCGCAGCCGTCGCCGGCTGCGGCCGTCCGATCAGGTTTCGTCTGCGACGACATTCCTGAGCACGCCGAAGCGTTCGACCTCGATCTCAACGACGTCGCCGGGCTTCATCCAGAGTGGCGGCTCGCGCCGTGCACCGACGCCCCCCGGCGTCCCGCTGACGATGACGTCGCCGGGCTCGAGCCGCGTAAACGTGGAGCAGTATTCGATCTGGCGCGGGATATCGAAGATCATCTGCTTGATCCGCGCTTCCTGCATGACCTGCCCGTTGAGGCGGGTCTGGAGCTTGAGCTCGCCGAGCGGACCGAGCTCGTCAGGCGTCATCATCCAGGGCCCGAATGCGCCGGTGTCCGGAAAATTCTTTCCCGGCGTGAACTGATGCGTGTGACGCTGGAAATCGCGGATGCTGCCGTCATTGTAGCAGGAATAGCCCACGACATGGTCCATGGCATCCGCGCGGGAGATGTAGCGGCCGGCCTTGCCGATGATGACCGCAAGTTCGCCTTCGAAATCGAGATCGGTCGAGACGCGCGGCCGCACGATCGGCTGCAAGTGTCCGGTCTGGCTGTTGGCATAGCGCGAGAAGATGGTGGGGTGATCGACCTCGGCGCGGCCGGTTTCCTTGCGGTGGGTCTCGTAATTCAGGCCCACGCACAGGATCTTGTCCGGGTTCGGGATGACCGGCAGCCAGACGACTTTCGAGATCGGAACCGCAGCGGCGGCAGCTCTTGCCTCCGCAACACCTGATAGCCCAGAGCCTATGGCCGCTTTCAGATCGGCATAGCGCGACGCCAGCACGGCGCCGACATCGAAGAAGGTCTCGCCTTCGATAATGCCCCAGGTGGTGCGGCCGTCGATTGCTACGGTGCTCAGTTTCACGGCGTTCTCTCCATTTTCAGATCGGGAATATTGTCTGGCCCGGACGGGACGTCTCGAAGACGCATGTCGATCTCGGCTAAGAGATCGCCGAGCTCGGTGGCATTGCGCGCGGTGCCGAAGACGTAATGATCGGGCCGCACGATCGCGGCGACGACACCGTGGCGATCGAACCAGCTCGCCAGCACGCCCTCGGTCTCTTCGAGCACATTCGGACGACCAGCGCCGGCAGGCGCGATTGCGGTGACAGATATGTCGGCGCACGCGGCGCAGAGGGAAAGCATGGAAACAGCGTCATTGCTGCGGCCGTCGATGAACAGCCGCCAGCCGGGACCGGTCACTTCGTCCAGCAGGCCCGTCGTTGCGCCGCGTGGAATGCGCGGCTGCGGAAACAGAGTGCCGCGCGCCGGCGTCTCGTGATGCGCCAGACATCCGGCGCGGAGCGGCGGGATGATTTCCTGCCGCGTCAGGAGCAGCGGCTTGCCGCCGCCATCCGCCAGGATCTGCGCATCGCGCCGCCGGGCGGCTGCCGGATCGCGCTCGCAGATCGACTCGCCGATCGTCTTGATCTTGCCGGTCAGCTCGATGACGTGCTGCTTGCGTTCAATTGTGTAGCTATCGAGCAGACTGTCGGAGGAAACGCCCTTGAGCACACGATCCAGCTTCCAGACGAGGTTCGTGGCGTCACGCAGGCCCTGGCACATGCCCTGGCCGATGAAGGGAGGCTGCTGATGCGCGGCATCGCCGGCGATCAGGATCCTGCCGTTGCGCCAATCGGCGGCAACGAGGGCGTGGAAGCGATAGGAGGCCGCCCGCCACAATTCCCCGTCATTTGGCGTGAGCCAGGGCGCGAGCAGCTTCCAGACATTGTCGGGCCGCTCCATCTGCCGCGCGTCTTCACCCGGCAGCAGCATGATCTCCCAGCGGCGATGGTTCTTCGGGCCGATGAGGAAGCTCACGGGACGCGACGGATTGCAGAATTGCGCGGAGCATTGCGGCACGCGCGCAAGCGCGTCTTCGTTCACGCGGACGTCGACCACCAGCCAGGGTTCATCGAAGATGAGGTCCTCGAGCGCAATACCTGCGATCTGACGCACGGTGCTCGATGCGCCATCGCAGCCGAGCACATAGCGCGCCGTCACGGAACGGTGCCGTCCATCCCTGTCCTTCAGACGTGCCTCGACGCGATCGGGCGCTTGAACGAGATCGAGCAGCTCGACGCCGAGCTCTGCCCGCACAGTGGAGAATCCGGTCGCGTGGCGGCGCAGCTCGGCCTCGACCGCGGGCTGGCTGAACACCATGCTCGGCGTGTAGCCGAGCGGATAAGGTTTTGCGACCATGTCGATGCGCCGGATCAACTGGCCGTCGACGCCAAAATGCTCCGATGCGGTGAAGGGCTCGATATAGGGCGAGATCGCATCGGCGAGGCCCATATTGTCGAAGTGACGGAAAATCTCGTGATCGAGCGCGATTGCACGCGGCTTGTCGTAGACATCAGTGAGCCGGTCGATGACCAGCGTGCGATGACCGAGGCGGCCGAGCTGGCCTGCGGCAACGGCGCCGGTCGGCCCGAAGCCAACGACGAGCACGTCATAGTCGATGGCGCCAGCCGTACCCGTCATGCGCGCGCCGTCGTAAAGGGAATGGCGAGCTGCGCCGTCTTACAGGCCTCCGACTTTGGCGGGGCGATGCCCCACTGATCGGTTCGTCCCGGAGGCCAGACCCAATCGCTCGGCCCCTTCGCGACGTAGCTGTCGTCGATCTGCAAGACCTCGGCTGTGTATTCGATCACGCTACCGGCCGGATCGACGAAATAGGCGAACACGTTGTCGCCCGGTCCGTGACGGCCGACGCCCCATCCGATCGGATAACCGTGGTCCACCATGCGGCCGGAGCCGCGCATGACGGACTCGAGATCAGGCATGAGGAAGGCCACGTGGTTAAGGCCGTTGCGAGAAGCCTCCGCAAGCACGATCGCGTGGTGATCGCTGTTGCAGCACAGGAACGCCATCAGCTTGGACCGATCCGACAGCCGGAATCCCAAGGTGTCCTGGTAGAATGCGGAGAGCTTTTCGATGTCGGCGCTGTTGATGTTGACATGCGCCAGCCGCTCGGGGCGATCGGCGATCACGCGCGCCGGCTTGGTGCGATCGCCATGAACGAACTCGATGACGCATCCCTGCGCTTCGCGAACCACGAAACTTGTCCCGCCTGACGGCGCAGGCGACGGTGCCGGTGAGCTGATCACCTCACAGCCGGCTTGCCGCGCACGCGCGAACAGGCGGTGCAGATCCTCCTGCGAGCGGGCGCGGAAGCTGATCTTGCGGAGTGATGTCGCCTCCCCCGGCGTGAGCTCGAGGACGTGGAAGTCGCTGCCCGTCGCGGCAAGGTACACCGTGCCGCCCGCTTCCGCCGCGACGTCGAGGCCCCAGACCTTGCTGTAGAACTCGACCGAGCCGGCAAGCTGCGGCGTCGTGATCTCGACGCTGCGCAGGGCCATCACCGGAAAGTCGGACATCGGGTCTCCTTATCGGGGGATGCGAACGCCACCCTATTAATATGTACAAAATTACACGTAAAGCAAAAATTTATAAATAATATGCGGAAGCCCTGCTAATGTACATAAATGCTGGAGATTCTGATGGATGCCCATGAGCACTGACATGAGCACTGACCTGCCAAGCCCGAGGATCGACCAACCGGCAACGCTGGCGACCACGATCTACGCGCGCCTCAAGGCCGACATCCTGACGACGCGGCTCGAGCCCGGTCGCAAGCTCCAGTCGCGCTTCCTGATGGAGCAGTACAATGTCGGACAGACCCCGTTGCGCGAGGCGCTCAATCGCCTGACCACCGAAGGGTTCGTCGTCGGCATGGAGCAGCGCGGCTTCTATGTGAAGGAGGTCAGCAAGGAGGAGCTCCAGGAGCTGACCAAGACGCGGTGCTGGGTCGAGGGTCTGGCGCTTCGCGAGTCCATGCAGAAAGCGACCCAGACCTGGGAAGAGGCGCTGCTGGTTGCGCATCACCGGCTCGATCGTACGCCGCGCTCGCTCAAGCCCGACACATTCGTGGACAATCCGGATTGGGAGAAGGTGCACCGCGCCTTCCACGCGACGCTGATCGGTCTTTGCGGCTCACGGCCGCTGCTCGGCTTCTGCGAGCAGCTCGCCGACCGGCTCTATCGGTATCGCATGATGTCGATTGCGAAGGCCTATCCGGCGCGCAAGGTCGGTGCGGAGCACAGCGACATCCTTCAGGCGGTTCTCGCCAGGGACAGCGAGCAGGCCGTGCGTCTGCTTCAGCAGCACTATCAGCGCACGGCCGACGTCATCTATTCCGATCTCGACGGATTGCTGGCGTAGCTTCGCCTCGGAGACATGGAGCACTGCGGTCAGCGCGGGCGCTTCGGCAGCTTTGGAAGCTTGCCGGGATTGAACGCCGGTAGCCCGGTTTGTTCAGGTGCCGGCGGTGGCTGTTCCGTCAAGATAAGCGTCCCCTGGAGGACGATTCCCGGCGCCTGTCCCGCCGTCGCCGTGTAAGTCGCGATCTTGCCGGGGCACGTCCCCTCGATCTCCAGCGTGAGCTCATCCTCCACGCCGAACACCGTCGCGCGTCCATCGGTATGGCGCCTGGTCAACACGGTTGCGGTGAAGCGATCTCCGTCCACCTTGCAGGAGCCGTGATAGGTCATCAGGCTGTCGCGGCCCCAGATCCGGCCGTCTGCAACATGGACGATCCCGGTGCCCTGATCGATTGGCGTCTTGTACCACGCCGCGTAGGTACCGTCCTTCAGCATGGGAGCAGTCTCCCCTGGTAGTTCCCCGCGGATAATCCGCATGATCGGCGCTAAGAAAGCGTTAATCACGCGGCCCGTGACAATCCGGGGCGTCCCTGCGCAGCTCCGCTTCAAGCTCCTCGATGATGCTGTGAAGCAGACCCGCCGCAAGCGGATCGGTGACTTCCCGCTCCAGGCGCCGGTAACGCGCGATCTGGAATTGCCGCTCTCTCAACTGGTGCTCTGTCATCGGACGACCCCTCCGCCGAACTGACGCAGAGACCGCCGAGTAGTTTCGTTAAAGTTTTCGGATCATTTGACATGGTTTCCGATCGGTAAAGACCGATGGCACGCCAAATGATACGGGCCCGCGCGTCGCATTCCGCGACGCCGGTTCGCCACCTCAGGAGCGGTTCTTACCGCCGCACGCCGACGCGATTGACGCCGCCGTTCCAATTGGTTGAGCTCGCCGTGCCGGCGCGGACTGCAGCGCGAGCGACGGGACGCGGCCGGAGCACGACGCCGGCCCTGGCGACGCAGCTCGGCGGATAATCGATGTACTGACAATAGACCACCGCCCCAGCCGGGGTCGGACTAAGCGTGAGGCTTGCCAATCCCAACAAAGCGCTGGCGGCGAAGCCTGCAACTGCCGGGGACTTGATCGAACGGTTCTTGCTGCGATGCATGATGGTCCTCCCCATGGCACGTGCGAACCGATGAGTGACGGGAGCCACCTCGAGCACGCCCAAGCATGGGGCCGGCATCAATGAACTGATGGCCTTGACATAGATCAACGGTGACACGGCGTCGGGCCAATGCACCGACAGCAATTCGCCGAACGGGGGAGTTAGGTGCCGCCCCCACTCGACTTCACGGCACCTCGCCGCTCCTGCGACTCTCGCCGATGCTGTGCGGCTTGTTGAGGAAGAACTCCCGATTGCCGAGAGCTGCTTCCGCATATTGATCGATCGCGACCTGGATGGCCTCGACATGCATGCGGCACCAGCCTTCGAGGCAGGACAGGCGCCGCGCGTGCTCGAGAGCCTTCAAGAACTCAGGTGGCTCCCGCATGTCGGAGAAGTAGGTCGGCCTCTCTCCCTTCATGCCCGCGCCACCTCTCCTGGCGGTACAAGGCTTGGCGGAACGAGGCGGCGCTTCTCGACGCCGATGCGCGGTGCCGTCGGCCGTCGGCGGGGAACGAAGAGGCTGGCGACGACGATCGGGTCGGTGTCCCCGAGAGCAGCCCGCTCCTGGACGAGCCCGCTCATCACGGTGCGCATCTTCATGACCTCCTCGGCCACGAAGGTGCAGTCTTCGTCCCGGTTGATTTGCTCATGCATGATGGCCTCGGCCTCACGCATGCTGATACGTAACGCCCTGATGATCTTACGGATTTCATTGATGCGGTTGTCCATGGCTCGCTCCTTGGCTGGACTTGCAGCATAAGAACAAATCATGAACATTGAGTCAATCGGCCTGAAGTAGAACGTGGCTGGGCTCACATCCCATCGCGGGAGGCGCCGCCGCAGCGAAGAGTGAGTGGTCGCCGCCTCTCTAAGACGACAGGCGAAGCCAGACGTCCTTGCTCACCAGCGTACCGCTCGGCGTGGCGATCTCCATGTCCACGACATGCAAAGAGCCGGGCTCATCGGCATAGATGTACCTGAGGTGCCACATGCGGCCGAGGTCCGGCGAAATGACGAAGTCGTCCAATCCGTCGGTGATGGCCCTGATCGCTTCGCGGTGCGTCAAGGGTGAGGAAAACATCGCATCGATCAGGTTGGCGAGGCTCATGCCCTCGACGAGCATGAGGCGCGCAACCTCGTCACCGTAAACGTGTCGGAGCGCCGCAACGATAGCGGCGACGGCGTCCGGGTTTTTCAATGACACGACAAAAGCAAGCCTCCGGGCCCATGATGCCGGAGGCAGGATATTTTACGCAAGCTGTCTGCGCATGACGGTGCGGAGCAATGTCTGCTCTACCCCCCTCTCCGCCCATGACGCAGACAGCCGGACCTCGACGTACCTAGAACGTCACCCGCATTCCCGCATAGAACGCGCGCGGCCGTGCCGGGCTGAGCGAGCGCGGGTCGGTGAATTCGGCGCCGCCATTGGTGAAATTCGGCACGGCTTCGCGGTCGAAGAACTGTCCGTAGGTGGCGTAGCGCCTGTCGAAGATGTTGTCGACGCGGCCGTAGAGCTGGACGTTCTTCGTCACCTGATAGGAGGTGTGGAGATTGAACACGGTGTAGGACGGCAACTTCGAATACTGGTTGGACTCGTCGCCGACGAAATACTGGCTCGAGACGAACAGTGCATTGCCGCCGACTTTCCAGACGTCGGTGACGTTGTAGTCGATACCGACCTTGACCCGGTGGCGGGGAATCGCGGGAATCTGGTCGCCGGGCAGGACCTGGATCGTCTCGGTCACGGGATCCCTGAACGGGCTTTCGGAGCCGAGCTCGAAAGCATCGAGATAGCGTGCGTCGACGAACGCATAGCTCGCCTGGAACTGAAGCGTTGATGATTTGATGTTGACTTCGGCCTCGAGCCCCTGACGCCGCGTTCTGCCGACATTGGTGAAATAGCCGAAACCGGTGCGCCCCACTGCGGGAACGGCGACGATGTCGTCATAGTTGGTGGCGCGGAACGCACCGACCTTCCATCCAAGGGAGCCGATGTTCAGCTCCCTGGTGCCGCGGAAGCCGGCCTCCACGGTCTTGGACACCACCTGCTTCAGCGGCGGGTCCGAAACCAGAAACGCCGCGAGCAGGCAGGGCCTGGTCGGGTCAGCGCAGCCGAGCTCGAGCGGCGTCGGCACGCGGTTGGCCTCGGAATAACCGGCATAGGCCGTCAGCTCCGGCGTGATCTTGTAGGTGCCGCCGATCACCGGATTGAAGCGCGTGAAGGTGTGATCGCCGTTGAGACTGGTGCCGAGCTGATCCTCCAGCGTGATGCGCGCCACGTTGAAGCGGCCACCACCGGTGATGGCGAAGGCATCCGTGACGTTGAACGTGTCCATCGCGTAGAGGCCGTTATATTGATTGACGGTCCGCAGCGAGACGGGACCTGCGACGGGGGCGGGTACGCCGGTCGGCCCAAGGAAGATGCCGCTGCCGGTGACGACGTAATTTTCTCCGATCGTGCCGATCTCAGCGGTCGCGGTGTAGCGCGTGACACTGGCGTCGTAGCTGGTGCCCATGACGAAGCGGTTGTCGTGCCCGAACAGCTGATCGGTGTTGGTGGCCTGCCCTGACACGCCGAAGCTGGTCGAGCCTATCGAGCTGCGATCGATCTCGCCGAGAATGGTCCCCGTTGGAAAAGGATTGGCAAGCTGGACGCCGTTGATGCCGTTCGCCGGCGTCGTATCGTTGCCGAAGCACAACAGCCCGGCAACGGCGCATTCCTGCACGTCGGTCGGATTGCCGTCGACCAGCTTCTGCTCGTATCTGCGCAGATGCGCGGTACCCTCCAGCGTCCACGTCGGCGTCGCATCGACCTTTCCGGTGAAATTGAGATAGCCGACGCGGTTGCTCGTGGTCTGCGGCGTCGTGTAGGTCGCGCCCCAATATTTGTCGAGCAGCTCGGCCGGAACGGTGGCGCTGGCGCCGAAATCGTTCTTGGCGAGGCCCATGTTGACGTGGAATTCGCTGTCGCCTTCCTTGTAGCCGACATCGCCGTAGAAGCGCCGCACGGTCGATTGGGAGAAATTGCGGAAACCATCGTCACGCAGGCCTTCGAGCGCGGCATAGACGCCGTAGTTCTTGTCGACGGTCTTGCCCCATTGCGCCGAGCCCTGGACGCGGCCGAACGAGCCGCCCATCAGATCGAGCTCGGCGCCCTGATAGGTGAAGCCGTCCTTCATCTGCAGATTGATCGCGCCGCCGAGCGCATTGAGGCCGAAGGCGGGGTTGTTGGTGACGAGTGTCACCGACCTGATCGCGGCGGTCGGGATCAGGTCCCAGTTGACGGCGTCCGAGAAGGCTTCGTTGATGCGGACGCCGTTCTGGTACACGGCAAGACTCTGCGGCGTGCCCGTGACGGGCGAGGCGACGAAGCCGCGGAATTCGACATTCGGCTGAAACGGATTGCCGGTGACTTCAGCGATGTTGACGCCGGCGATGTTGTCGCGCAGCGCGTCGGTGACGTTGAGCGAGCCGGTCCGCCTGATCTGATTGGCATCGACCGCGTTGATGGCCGAGGCGACCTTGTCGACGTCGAGACCCCGGCCGGTGCCAGGCGAGGTCGGGTAGACGTAGATGCGCGGCTTGGGGCGGTTCGACGACGAGGCCCCCGCGCGCGCGACCGGCCGCGTTGGCGTCGTGCGCCTCGCAGTCGATTGCGACGGTGCCGTCACCTCGACCGGCGGCAGGTTCTGGACGTTGGTTTCCTCGTTCTGCGCGGCCCGGGCAGGGCTCGCAAAGACCAGCCCTGACAGCAGCCCCGTCGAGACCGAAGCCATCAACACACGACGCTTGCTCCAAAGACGCTTGCCCATCCCAGCCTTCCCACCCGTAACCCCCGGCTGTTCCGATCTTCGCCGTTTGGTGCAGACGAGTGTAATCAGCAGCAGCTCACGCGCCAGCCACAAAAGGTCGGGCAATATCCGCACCCGTCTTCCCGACCAAATCGGGAATTTTTCCCGATCGTCCTGTTTGAGCATGATCTTTTCGGAAAACCGCTTCACACTTTTCGGGATCATGCTCCAGACGCCATCAGGCCGCCGCCGTCGGCACCAGCGCCTCGACGGTCAGGCCGCCGTCGCCGGACACGACGTTGAGCGTGCCGCCCAGCGCCAGGATCCGCTCGCGCATGCCGACGAGGCCGAAGCCGAGCTTCTGGCCCGGCTCCATGCCGCGGCCATTGTCGCTGACGCGCACCCGGGCGCAGAGGCGGCCGTCGCGCGTCGGCTGGTCCGCGGGCTCGATGACGACATTGACTGCGGTCGCACCGGCGTGGCGAAACACGTTGGTCAGCGCCTCCTGCACCACGCGGTAGATGGTGAGGTCCGCGGTCTCGCCGGTCGCCCCCAGCCGGGGAGAGATCGTGGTTTCGATGGTGACGTCGGGATGCGACTCCCGCCACAGCCGCGACAGCGATTCCAGCGCCTGGCCGAGGCCGAACTCGGCGAGCCCCACGGGTCTTAAGCGCTCCAGCACGCGGCGCGTGAATTGCTGGAGTGCGTTGATCTGCTCCAGCAGGGCGCTGCCGTGCTTGCGCACCGCCTCTGCGCTCGGCGCCTTCCCGTCCGCGAGCTTTGCCAGCGCGCTGGCATGGGCGCGCAGCGAGAACAGATACGGCCCGAACTCGTCGTGCAATTCGCGCGCGATCTCCTTGCGCTCCACGTCCTGCAGCGACACCGCGCGCTCGGCGAGGCGCCGCTTGTCCTCGACCGCCTCGCTGAGCGTCGCCGCAAGATGATTGAGCCTGGTGCAGATGGCGGCAAGCTCGGGCGCGCCGCCCGGCGCGACGCGCGCCTCATAATGTCCGCCCTCGAGCTTCCCCATCACCTCCGCCAGCGACTGCAACGGCGTCAGCGCCCGGCCGACCACATTCATCATCAAGAAAAACAGCGCGAGCGCGATCACCGAGCCGACCTCGAGCTGGGTCACGATGCCGTCCCAGATCTCGGCGATCTCGTCATCGGGATGCGAGGTGATTCGGAGCGAGCCCGGCCTGCCATGGATCGACACCGGCACGCTCACCGCGGTCTGCTCGGGATGCACCAGGCTGACGAACCAGGCCGGCGGGGCGCGCGTGTCGTCGTCGGCATCGGGCCGCGGCGGCGTCAGCGGGTTCCCGCCGGAACCGTGAAGCGCGATGCTGACATGGCGCAGCCGGCTGAGATCGCGGGCGATCTGGTTCAGCCGCGCATCCGGATCGGGCGCCTCGTTGAGATCGGCAACGATCATCTCGATGAATTCGCGCGCAAGGCGGATCACGCTCTGGTCCTCGGCCTGCACGCGCGGGCCGGCCTCGGCGACCTGGCGGCCGATATTGACCGCGAGCCCCAGCGCCAGCAGCAGCGCCAGCAACAGGTTGATGCGCGCGCGCAAGGATAGATTCTGCCACATTGGTTGTGTCCGTACCCCGCGAAGGACGCCCGCACCTGCCGATGACGTTGACAGGGGCGAAGCGCCCGATATCTAATCGAAAGCGTACAGCAATCCCGACCGGGTTGCATGAGGCGACATGAGACGCAGCGGCGCTCCTGTTCGGTATCATGCGGCGCGATAACAGGCCGGCGCTGTTACGGGGAAACGCCTATGCGCATTCTGATCGTCGACGATCATCCCATTGTCGCCTCCGGCTGCCGTGCCGTGCTGGCCGACGAGGGCGAGATCGAGATTCTGGAGGCCGCCGACGCCGAGGACGGCGAATGCGTCTTCATCGTCGAGCGCCCCGACCTCTGCATCATCGACATCAACCTGCCGACCGTCTCCGGCTTCGAGCTCGCCCGCCGCATCCTCGAGCGCGCGCCCGAGGCCCGCATCATCATGTTCAGCATGAACGACGACCCGGCCTTCGCCGCGCGCGCGATCGAATGCGGCGCCAAGGGCTACGTCTCCAAGACCGGCGACCCCGACGACCTCGTCGAGGCGATCCGCGCCGTCGGCGGCGGAGGCACTTACCTTCCGACCGCGATTGCGCGCAGCATCGCCTTCGCGGGGCCGGCGCTGGCGCAAAGCCCGCTGTCGAAGCTGAACGCGCGCGAGATGGAAATCTTGCGGCTGCTGAGCGCCGGCAAGAGCCTGTCGGAGATCGCCTGGCTGGTGCAGTCGTCGTACAAGACGGTGGCTAACACCTCCTCGATCATGCGACAGAAGCTCGGCGTGAAGACCTCGGTCGAGCTGGTCCGGCTGGCGATCGACAGCGGCGTCGCCTGACGACACGCGCCGCCGCAAATTCGGTCACACAAGCGTTGCAATCTTGATGTGGTGAGATGCCACGGAGTTTTCAGGCATGACGATCCAGACTGTCTCGACCAATAAATCCTATGGCGGCGTGCAGGGCGTGTATCGCCATGCCAGCCAGGCGACCGGAACCGACATGGTGTTCTCGGTCTATGTTCCGCCGCATGCCGACGGCGCCAGGCTGCCCGTGGTCTGGTACCTCTCTGGCCTCACCTGCACGCATGCCAACGTCACCGAGAAGGGCGAATTCCGCAAGGCCTGCGCCGAGCTCGGCCTGATCTTCGTCGCGCCCGACACTTCACCACGCGGGCCCGACGTGCCCGGCGATGCCAACAACGCCTATGATTTCGGTCTCGGCGCCGGCTTCTATGTCGACGCAACGCAGGAGCCGTTCGCGCGCAACTACCGCATGTGGAGCTACGTCACCGACGAGCTGCCCAAGCTGGTGGCGGAGAATTTTCCGGTCGATGCCAAGCGGCAATCGGTGATGGGGCACTCGATGGGCGGCCACGGCGCGCTGACGGTGGCGCTGCGCAACCCGCACCGCTATCGCGCGGCCAGCGCCTTCTCGCCGATCGTCGCGCCCTCGCAGGTGCCCTGGGGCATCAAGGCCCTGACCGGCTATCTCGGACCGAACAAGGATGCCTGGCGCAACCACGACACCGTGGCGTTGATCGAGGACGGCGCGAAATTTTCCGGTTTCCTGGTCGACTATGGCGATGCCGACAATTTCCTGAAGGAGCAGCTCAAGCCGGAGCTGCTGGACGCAGCCTGCAGCCAGGCCAACATCCCGCTGACGCTGCGGCGCCAGGCGGGATATGACCACAGCTATTATTTCATCTCGACGTTCATGAGCGATCATCTGCACTGGCATGCGGCGAGATTGACGGCGTGATCGCACTCTCTCTTCCCCCTCTCCCCGTTCTTACGGGGAGAGGGTTGGGGTGAGGGGCTGCTTCCGCAAAGGCGCTGAGAGTTGAACTCGCGGAGACTCCCCCTCACCCGGAATTTGCTCTCGCAAATTCCGGCCTCTCCCCGCAGGCGGGGAGAGGCGAAGAACTCACGGCTTGCCGTAATTCGGCGCCAGCAGGCGGTTGCGAATGAGGTAGCTCATCGTGCGCGTCCAGGATTCATCCGTGTTGCCGCGCATGTCGGCGCTGGCGGCGGTGATCATGTTGCCGGTCTTCACGTCGCGCAGATAGATGTTGAGATTGATGATCAGGTTCGAGACCTTCTGCACCATGCCGGTAATCTCGAGCTCGGCGCCAAGCTGGCTGGCGAGCTTGAGATCGCAGCCGCCGCAGGCCTGCAAATTGGCGTGACGGGCGGCGTCCCTGACCGGCGCGATGTCGAGCACCTGGAACCGGCCCGACTCTGCCAATTCCTTGCGCAACTGTTCGCTGATGCGCTCCAGCCGCGCCAGCTCGGGCCTGGAGCCGTAGAACTCGCCGGGAAGGCTGGTGTCGATCAGCTCGAAATCGAACACGGCGAGCTTCGGCGGGTCGGCGAACGCGGCCGAGCCCGTCACCAGCAAAGCTGCGATCGCCAACAATGCTCGCATGATCGTGATTCCTGCCCTCGCGTGCGCAAGGACGAAATGCGGGGTTGCATGCCCTGACAAATCGGTCATGCTTGAAGCAGAAACAATTCTCCACCGGTGGTCAAGCCGGGGAGAACGCCTGGAGGAAATATGATCCGATGGTTGGTCGGCCTGATCGCTTGGAGTCTTGCCGCGACGAGCGCGCTCGCGGCCGACCCCGTCACGATCGGCGTCGGCTATCTCGGAATCGCCGGCACCAGATCGACGCTGTCGCTGGTCGAGCAGCCCACCGAGAATGACGGTGTTGCCGGTGCCCGCCTCGCCATCGAGGACAACAACACCACCGGAAAATTCACGGGCCAGCGGTTTACGCTGGAGGAGCGCCGCATCAGGGAAGGCGAGGACGCGGCGCAGGCCGCAACCGCGCTCGCCGAGAAAAACGGCTTCATCATCGCCGACCTGCCGGCTGATGCGCTCTTGAAGGTCGCCGACGCCCTGCGCGACCGCGGCACGCTGCTGTTCAACGCCGGCGCAATCGACGAGCGGCTGCGCGAGGCCGATTGTCGCGCCAATGTCATCCACACCGCCCCGACGCGCGCGATGCTGGCGGATGCGCTCGGCCAATATCTGGTGTGGAAGAAGTGGTCGCGCTGGCTGCTGGTGGTCGGCTCGCATGACGAGGACAAGCTGTTCGCCGATGCGCTCCGGCGCACCGCGGCGCGGTTCGGTGCCAAGATCGTGCAGGAGCGCACATTTGAAGACAAGGGCGGCGCGCGGCGCACCGACTCGGGCGTCACGCAGATCCAGCGGCAGATGCCGGTGTTCACGCAGCAGGCGCCCGCCTACGACGTGCTGGTCGCCGCCGACGAGAGCGAGGTGTTCGGCGCGTACCTGCCCTATCGCACCTGGGATCCGCGGCCGGTCGCGGGCTCAGCCGGCCTCGTGCCGCGCAGCTGGGACGCATCGCAGGACCAGTGGGGCGCGATCCAGATGCAGAACCGCTTCATCAAGCTGAATTCGCGGCGCATGACCGCGCTCGACATGCAGGCCTGGACCGCGGTGCGCATGATCGGGGAAGCCACCTCGCGCACCAATTCCGGCGACGTCAGGAAGGTCACCGACTTCATCGAGGGCCCGGACTTCTCGGTCGCCGCCTTCAAGGGCACGCGGCTGACCTTGCGCGACTGGAATCTGCAGCTGCGCCAGCCGATCCTGCTGGTCGACGGCCGCATGGTGGTGTCGGTGTCGCCGCAGGAAGGATTCCTGCACCAGGTCTCCGAGCTCGACACGCTCGGCTACGATCGCCCGGAGAGCAAATGCAAGCTGAAATGAGGACGCAGATGTTGCGCATGTGGCGTGTGGGGCTTCTCTCCGGACTGGCGCTCGTCGCGGTGCCTGCGCATGCGTTCATCGCCTATGTCTCGAACGAGAAAGGCAACACGGTCTCGGTGATCGATACCGACAGCTGGACCGTGACCAAGACCATCAAGGTCGGTCAGCGCCCGCGCGGCATCGACTTCACACGCGACGGCAAGTTCGTCATGGTCGCGGTCGGCGACGACGACACCATCCAGGTGATCGACGCCAAGACCCAAAGCGTGGTCGACAGCCTGCCCTCCGGGCCAGATCCCGAGCTGTTCGCGCAGGATGCCGCCGGCAAGATTCTCTATGTCGCCAACGAGAACGACAACACGGTGACCGTGATCGACCTCGAGAAGCGTGCCCGGCTCGGCGACATCCAGGTCGGCGTCGAGCCCGAGGGCATGACCATCAGCCCCGACGGCAAGATGCTGATCAACACGTCTGAAACCACCAACATGGCGCATTTCATCGACACCACCTCGCGCCAGATCGTCGCCAATGTGCTGGTCGACGCACGGCCGCGCTTTGCCGAATTCAAGCATGACAGTTCGGAGCTCTGGGTGTCCTCGGAGATCGGCGGCACGGTGTCGGTGATCGATCCCAGGAAACACGAGGTGATCGGCAAGGTCACGTTCGAGATTCCGGGGTTGCGGAAGGAGGCGATCCAGCCGGTCGGCATCGGCATGACCAAGGACGACAAGACCGCCTTCGTCGCGCTCGGGCCCGCCAATCGCGTCGCCGTGGTCGATGTCGCCTCGCGCAAGGTGACGAAATATTTGCTGGTCGGGCAGCGCGTCTGGCACATGGCATTCACGCCTGACGAAAAATACCTGCTCACCACCAACGGCGTGTCGAATGACGTGTCCGTCATCGACGTTGCCGCGCAAAAGGTGATCAAGACCATTCAGGTGGGTGAACTGCCCTGGGGTATCACGATCGCGCCATGACCAGCCCTGCCCCCATCACCGAACCACGCGAGACGCCGAGGCCTGATCCGGTCGCGGCGCCGGCGCTGTCGATCGAGGGCGTCAGCCATTCTTACGGCCCGCGGCGCGCGTTGATGGACGTCTCCTTCAATGTGCAGCCCGCGAGCTTCACTGCGCTGCTCGGGCTGAACGGCGCCGGCAAGAGCACGCTGTTCTCGCTGATCACGCGGCTGTTCGGCATCCAGTCCGGCCGCGTCGGCATTTTCGGGCATGACGTCAGCAAGAGTCCCGGCGAGGCGCTGCGGCTGCTCGGCGTCGTATTCCAGCCGCGCACGCTCGATCTCGATCTGTCGCTGACGCAGAACCTGCTCTATCACGCCGCGCTGCACGGCATCGGCCGCCGTGATGCTGCCGCGCGCAGCGCCGAGCTGCTCGGCCGCATCGGGCTCGCCGATCGTGCCGGCAGCAAGGTGCGCGATCTCTCCGGCGGACAGATGCGGCGGCTGGAGATCGCCCGCGCCCTGCTGCACCGGCCGCGGCTGCTGTTGCTGGACGAGCCGACCGTCGGCCTCGACGTCAAGGCACGCGCCGACATCATCAGCCATGTCCGCCAGCTCGTGACGGAGCAAGGCATCGGTGTGCTCTGGGCCACGCATCTGTTCGACGAGATCATGGCGGGTGACGATCTCGTGGTGCTGCACCAGGGCAAGGTGCTGGCACAGGGGCCGATGAGCCAGGTCATCTCTGAAGCCGGCGCGCAGGACGTCAACACCGCCTTCATGCGCCTCACCGGCGCGCAAACCATGCCGGGAGGCGGCGCATGAGCAGCATCACCACGCGCGATGCCCCGCGCGGCTTCTCGGCCGCGGAGTACATGACCTGCCTCACCGGCATCGTCTGGCGCGAGGGCCTGCGTTTCCTGCATCAGCGCGAACGTTTCGTCTCGGCGCTGGTCCGCCCCCTGGTGTGGCTCTTCATCTTCGCCGCCGGCTTCCGCCAGGTGCTCGGCATCTCCATCATCCCGCCTTACGAGACCTACATCCTCTACGAGGTCTATATCGCGCCCGGGCTGATGGCGATGATCCAGCTCTTCAACGGCATGCAGTCCTCGCTCTCGATGGTCTACGACCGCGAGATGGGCAACATGCGCACGCTCTTGGTGAGCCCGCTGCCGCGCGGCTTCCTGCTGTTCTGCAAGCTGCTCGCGGGCACCGCGGTGTCGCTGCTCCAGGTCTATGCGTTCCTGCTGATCGCCTGGCTCTGGGACATCACGCCGCCGCCGTCAGGCTATCTCACCGTGCTGCCGGCGCTGATCCTGTCCGGGCTGATGCTGGGTTCGCTCGGCATGCTGATCTCCTCCGGCATCAAGCAGCTGGAGAATTTTGCCGGCGTCATGAACTTCGTGATCTTCCCGATGTTCTTTGCCTCATCGGCGCTCTACCCGCTCTGGCGGGTGCAGGAGGGCAGCCCCTATCTCTATTATCTCTGCGAGGCCAATCCGTTCACCCATGCGGTGGAGCTGATACGTTTTGCACTCTACGGGCAAATCAACTGGATCTCGCTGGCGGTGGTCGCAGCCTGCACAATCGTCTTCATGATCGGCGCGATTTGGGCCTATGATCCCTCGCGCGGGCTGGCGCGACGGGGGCCCGCGGGAGGCGAAGGATGAAGGTTCGGGTTCTGGCGACGGCTGCTCTGGTGCTTGCTGTTGCGAGCACGGCCGCGCACGCGGCCGATCCGCGCTATCCGGACTGGCCCTGCACACAGGCAAAAGTGCCGGAGATCTCGCTTGCCGCCGTCTGGGCCGGTCCTGCGCTCGGTGACGCCGAGACAAGGTGGAAGGACGACGCCAGGGTCAGCGCACTGGTCTCAAAACTGGCGGCGCGCAAGACGCCGCTGGATGAGGCGGAAAAGTCGGTGAAGGAGTTTCTCGCAGGTTCCTCAGCCGACAAGACCGCGAACGCCAAGCTGCTGTTTGCCGGCCTGTTCGATACGCTCAACGCCCAGCGCTCACAAGTCATGCTCGGGCTCGAGCGCGTCAGCCGCAAGCAGCGCGACGCTGCCGACAAGATCCGCGAGGAGACGCTTCAGCTCCAGGCCCTGCAGAGCGCGACGCCGCGTGACGAAGCCAGGGTCGAGGCGCTCAGCAACGAGCTGATCTGGAAGACCCGCATTTTCGAGGATCGTCACAAGGTGGTGCGCTTCGTCTGCGAGGTTCCGACCTCGATCGACCAGCGCCTGTTCGCGCTCGGGCGCGTGATCCAGCAGGAAATGGAATAGCGTCAGCCTCGCTGACGGCTCACGAAAAGTTCCCGCGATCGCCTCAGGAGCGTTAACCTTTTGCCGCGCTATCTGCCGGAACCAAATCGATTTATGATGGCTTGTCGAAGTCAACTCCAGACGTCAGGAGACCTCGATGGGAACAACAAAATTCATCTTCGCGGGCGCTGCAGCCCTCAGCATGCTCGCATCCAGCGCTCTCGCTGACGACATGACCGGAATGATCACGCGGATCGACCGGCTCAACGGCACGATTTCGATCCAGCAGACCCAGAAAGGCACGGTCGGCGCCAGTGCCGGCAGCGCCGGCGCACTCCAGGAGTACAAGGCCAAGGACGCCGCGATGCTGGAGGCGGTTCATGCCGGCGACAGGGTGACATACTCCGCTACCGACACCAACGGTACGGGCACGCTGACGAAGTTGCAGAAGCAGTAGCGTAATTTCTTCGCCTCTTCCCGCGCGCGGGGGAGAGGCCGGATTGCATCGAAGATGGAATCCGGGTGAGGGGGAGTCTCCGCCGAGTTCGTCCTGTCGATATGCGGGACGCTCCGTCCACAACGTCATTGCGAGCGCAGCGAAGCAATCCAGAGTCCCTTTGCGGAAAGATTCTGGATTGCTTCGCTGCGCTCGCAATGACGAGGAGAAAGCTGCGAGTCTCTCTGACACCACCCCCGCGGAGACTCCCGCTCACCCCAACCCCATAGCGCGAGCGAAGCTCGTCGCGCCCCCGCAAGCGAGGCGAGGGAGCGCATCTGTGGGTGACCGCTACTGCTCCGGCCGCGGCTCCGGCTGCGCGTCTTCCATCGGAAGCTTCGCGCGCTCCCAGCCGTCGGTGCCCTCAGGATACCAGGCGATGTTGGAATAGCCGTACGCCAATGCGCGCTTGGCGGCGTTCCAGGACATCCAGCAATCGGCGAGACAATAGATCACCAGCGGCGCGGCCTTGTCGCCGCGCGAGGCATGCGCGAGGCCGCGCTGGAAATAATCGTCCATCGCCGGCGGCAAACTGCCGTAGCCGGTATCGGGCAGCCACAGGCTGCCCGGAATGTTCCTGCGCGGCGCATCGCGCCACACCGTGCCTTCGGGCAAATTCTTTGGCTTTGGCGGACGCGGCATCACGTCGATGAAAGCGCCGCTCTTCGCGCGCCACATCGCCTCGGCCTCGGCCGTGGTGAGCACGCGAGCGCCGGCAAGCGTCTCGGGCACCGGCGCGCGATAATTGTCGATGCGATAGCCCTCGGGCTCGAACGGCTCCTGCTGCTGCGCGAATGCCGGCGCCGCCAGAATGGCGGCAACCAGTGCAGCGGCAACAGGCCTTGTCATGGCGTCTTCTTGGCCGTCTCCGCGCCGAGCGGCCGGTCGCTCTCGTCCAGCAGCGGCACGCCGAAGTCGAGCAGGATCTTGTTGATCTCGCCCTGGTTCTCCTGGATCAGCCGGTTGAGCTGCCGTTTCCAGTTCTGATCGGCGGGCCGCACGCCCATGCCGATGCGATAGACCAGCTTCGGCCCGGTCGCTTCCTTCACCAGCGGCGTGACATGGAGCGAAGAGCCGGCCTTCTTCGCGTAGTAGCCGGCCATCGGCCCCCACAGCACGCCGGCATCGATCTTGCCGGCGGCGAGGTCATCGATCATCGCCTGTGCCGAGTTGTCGAAGCGTGTGTCGATCATCAGCGGATAGGGCTTGGCATCGCCCATCAGGCCTGCAAGCGCCATGTTGGTCGCCGGCGGCGTGCCGGCGACGATGCCAACGTGCTTGCCCTTCAGGCGCGCGTCCTCCAGCGTGTCGACGTCGTCGAGCCCGCTGCCAGCCTTCGCGACAAGTGCATAGGTCGTGCGGTAGTAGGGATTGGTGCCCTGCACGAGGTCGTCGCCCTGCGGGAAGCCCATGATGACGTCGCAGCGATGCGCGCCCAGCGTCATCCGCACGAAGCCGGTGGCCTGCGGGAAGAACACGTAGTCGAGCTTCTTCTGCAGCTTGTCCGCCAGGAACTCGGCGAGCTTGTTCTCGAAGCCCTCGCCCTTCTCGTTGGAGAACGGCAGATTGCGCGGGTCGGCGCAGACGCGCAGCACCTTTGGATCGACCAGTTCGAACGAGAGGTCTCCGGTCTCGCTCGTCTGCGCCATGGCGATGTCGCCCAGAGCGCAGGCCGCAGCCAGACCCCACAGCAGGACCAACCAGCGACGATGTCGTCCGGCCTCCGTCATCGCGCTTCCTCCTCGTTTTGTTTGAATGTTATCCATGCAACGCATGACGTGCCATGTTTGCCAAGCTTTGTGCCGGCTTTGCTATGCTGCAGTGCAATGCGCAAAACCCTTTGAACTGAGGCGAAAAAGTGTCTCGCATTGCTCTCGTGATTGCAGGCTTGTCCCTCGGACTCGCGACGCTAGCACGCGCCGGGGCGGCCGAATTGCCTGTGAGCGAAGTCGCGCCCGGAATCTTCGTACACTCCGGGACCATTGCCCTGATGAGCCGTGAGAACGAAGGCGACATCGCCAATGTCGGGTTCATCGTCGGCGATGATGCTGTGGCCGTGATCGACACCGGCGGCAGTTTTCGCGTGGGCGAGGCGCTGCTGGCGGCGGTGAAGGCGCGCACCGCCAAGCCGATCCGCTACGTCATCAACACCCACGGTCATCCCGATCATGTCTTCGGCAATGCCGCCTTCGCGGCGGACGGAACCAGCTTCGTCGGCCACAGCAAGCTGCCGCAGGCGCTGGCGAGCCGCGGGCCGTTTTATCTCGACAATTTCAGACGCATCATGGGCAGCGATCTGATCGATCCCGTGAAGATCGTACCACCCACCCTGCTCGTGGCGGACACACTAACGCTCGATCTCGGCTCGCGCCGCCTGACCTTGCGCGCCTGGCCGGCCGGGCACAGCGACAATGATCTGACTGTGTTCGATGAGACCACCAAGACCCTGTTCGCAGGGGATCTCGTCTTTCTCCGCCACATTCCGGTGATGGACGGCAGCATCCGCGGCTGGCTCGCCACGCTGAAAGATTTGGAGGCCATCCCGGCGCTGCGCGTCGTTCCCGGTCACGGCCCTGTGAGCGCGTGGCCTGCCGCGCTGAGCGATGAACGGCGTTACCTGTCAACGGTGCTGTCTGACGTTCGCACGCTGAACAAGAAAGGCGAGCCGATCCGCGCCGCCGCGGATAAGGCTGCCGCTGAAGAGCGGCCGCGCTGGCAGCTGTTCGAGGACTACAACGCCCGCAACGCAACTGCAGCATTTTCGGAAATTGAATGGGAGTAGCGCGCGCGCTACGCTAAGCAGGAGATCAGCTTCGCTGACTCCGGGGACCATGACCATGCCGGGATGCACACGCCGCCTGCCTCTGATCGCCCTGCTCCTCGGCATCGCCTTTGCCGCGCCGGTGCAGGCTGAAGAGGCCTATGATCCCTGGCCGGGCCTCGTGCAGGACATCTTCAGCAACCGTCCGATGCACGACGGTGCCGACATCATCGGCATCGAGATGCCGTATCGTGCCGAAGACGCGGCGATCGTGCCGGTGACCCTGCGCAGCAAGCTGTCGCCGGCCGATAGCCGCCGCATCCGCTCGATCACGCTGGTAATCGACCGCAATCCCGCGCCGATGGCGGCGAAGTTCGAGCTCGGGCCGGAGGCCAACGTCACCGAGATCTCCACGCGCGTGCGCGTCAACAATTACACCGACGTCCATGCCGTCGCCGAGCTCAGCGACGGCCAGCTCTACGTCTCGAAAGTCTATGTGAAGGCTTCCGGCGGTTGCTCCGCACCGGCGGGAAAGAACATCGAGGAAGCCAGGAACCGGCTCGGCCAGATGCGCTACCGGCAATTCGCCCGTGAGGACGGTCCCGCCAGCCGCGTCCGCGAGGCACAGATCATGATCGGCCATCCCAACAATTCCGGGCTGCAGATGGACCAGGTCACGCAGCTCTACATTCCCGCCTTCTTCATCAACCAGCTGAAGCTGACCCAGGACAACAGCCCCGTGCTGTCGATGGAAGGCGGCATCTCGATCTCGGAAGATCCCAACCTGCGCTTCACCTATGTCTCAAACGGCGCCAAGCGTTTTCGCGCGGAGGCGAAGGATACGGATGGACACGTGTTCCACAACGAGTGGGAGGTGGAGAAGCCGGGGACTTAACGGCGATGCCGTCCTTCCGGCGCGATGCGAAGCATCGAACCCGGAATCTCCAGATTCCGGGTCTGGTCCTTCGGACCATCCCGGAATGACAGCGCTAATTCAGAAACACCGCACCTCGGCTTCTGCCTGCGCTCGGCGCAAATCATTCACCGCAGAATTCGCCTGCTCCGAGGTGCGAAACTGCACGCCGAGATTGCCGCGGACCTGCGACATGCTGAGCGCGGTCTCTGCGGTCACATAGCGCTCAAAGGGCACGATCGAGGCGACCACGTCGATCGAGCAGGAACATTGCTCGATCGCGGCCCGCGTCTCGCCATTGGCCTTCATGCAGCCATAGACATATTCCGCGCGCGCTGAGGTCGGATAGTCATTGGCCTCCCCGGCCCGCACCACGCATGCGGTTGCCGCCAATACCGCCAATGCGGCGACAATCGGTCGTAGCTGCCCGGCCAGTTTCATGCGTGTCCTCCCGCTGGTTGCGACCAAAGCTATGCTATGCGTATTGTCCTGAAAAGCACTCCGTCAGAGGAAGCGGCTCACAAGGTGATGAGAGTTTTGGGACGAATAGCGGCGCTCGCGGTGATGCTGGCGCTGCCGCTGGCTGCACCGGCCCGTGCTGCGGATACCATTCGCCTTGCGGTGCAGAAGACCGGAACATTCTCCTGGGAGCTGGCCGCGATCCGCAGCGCCGGCCTCGACAAGGAGGCCGGCCTGTCGCTGGAGGTCACCGAGCTCGCGAGCACTGAAGCCGGCAAGATCGCAATGCGTGCAGGTAGCGCCGACATCATCCTGTCGGACTGGCTGTGGGTGTCACGCGAGCGCGCGCTGGGCGCCAAGCTCACCTTCTATCCCTATTCCAGCGCGCTCGGCGCGGTGATGGTGCCGGCCTCCTCGCCGCTTCAGACGCTCGCCGACCTCAAGGGCCGCAAGCTCGCGGTCGCCGGCGGGGCGATCGACAAGAGCTGGCTGTTGCTCCAGGCGCGGATGAAGCAGGACGGCATCGATCTGAAGTCGGAAGCGACCATCGTCTACGGCGCCCCGCCTCTGATCGCGGCCAAGGCCCTCGACGGCGAGATGGATGCGAGCCTCAACTTCTGGAATTTCTGTGCCCAGCTCGAGGCCAAGGGCTTTCGGCGCCTCGCCGGCATCGAGGAGATCTTGCCGAAGCTCGGCGCCAAAGGCGCGGTGTCCGCGGTCGGCTATGTCTTCGACGAGAGCTGGGCCGCGAGCCACAAGGATGCAGTCGCCCGCTTCATCGCGATGACCCGCAAGGCCAAGCAATTGCTGGTCACATCGGATACCGCTTGGGAGAAGATCGCGCCGCTCACCGGCACGACCGATCCCGCCATGCTCAAGACCTACCGCGACCGCTATCGCGACGGTATTCCGCGCCGGAGCATCGACGACGAGGAGAAGGACGCGCGCGTGCTCTACCGCGTGCTGGCCGAGACCGGCGGACGCGACCTCGTCGGGCCCGCAGCCGAGCTCGACCCCGGCACTTTCTATCACGCAGTCCCCGGAGACTGAGGTGCTGCGTCTGCTCTCGTTCGCCCTGTTCCTCGCGATCTGGTGGATTGCCGCACTCCTCGTCGGCGGCGCAAAGCTGCCTTCCCCGCCGGCCGTGCTTCAGGTGATGATCGCGGAAGGCTCAACCGGCGCGCTGTTCCTGCATCTCGGGGCGACGCTGGCCCGCGTCGCGCTCGCCTTCACCCTGGCGATGTCGCTCGGCAGCGCCATCGGCTATCTCATGGGACGGGTGAAGCTTGCCGATCGGCTCGGCGATCCCTGGCTGATCCTGCTGCTCAACCTGCCGGCGCTGGTCGTGATCGTGCTCGCCTATATCTGGGCCGGGCTCACTGAAGCCGCCGCAATCGCGGCGATCGCCATCAACAAGCTGCCGACCGCCATCGTCACCTTGCGCGAGGGCACGCGCGCGCTGGACCGTTCCCTCGACGAGATGGCAAGCGTGTTCGCGATGCCGCGCTGGCGCGCGTTCCGCCACGTCGTGCTGCCGCAGCTTGCGCCCTATATCGCGGCCTCGGCCCGCTCCGGATTGTCGCTGGTGTGGAAGATCGTGCTGGTCGCCGAGCTGCTCGGACGGCCGAATGGCGTCGGCTTCGAGATCGGCGTCGCCTTCCAGTTATTCGACACGCCGCGGCTGCTGGCCTATTCGCTGACATTCGCCGCCGTCGTGCTCGTCATCGAAACCTTGCTGGTGCAGCCGTTCGAAGCCCGCGCAAACAGGTGGCGGCCCCGTGCGGCTTGAGGTCGATATCACAGGCAAGACCTTCAGGAGCGCCGCGGGCGGAACGCACGAGGTGCTGGCGCCGGTCAAATTTGCGCTTCAATCCGGCGAGGTCGGCGTGCTGATCGGACCGTCCGGCTGCGGCAAGAGCACGATGCTGCGCATCATCCTGGGATTGGACCACGACTTTGCAGGCCACATCGCGCGGCCGCCTGAGGCCCGCATCGGCATGGTGTTTCAGGAGCCGCGACTGCTGCCGTGGCGCTCGGTCGAGCAGAATGTGCGGCTGGCTGCGCCCGACGTCGCTGATGCCAAGCTCGCCGAGCTGTTCAGGATTTTGGAGCTGGAAGCGCATCGCGACCACTATCCCGGTGAGCTCTCGCTGGGCTTGGCCCGGCGCGTGGCGCTCGCCCGCGCCTTTGCGGTCGAGCCGGATATTCTGGTGCTCGACGAACCGCTGGCCTCGCTCGATGACGCTCTCGCCGGACGCCTGCGCGATGAGATTGCAACACTCGTCGCGAGCCGACCAGTGATGACGCTTTTGGTGACACACAGCCTGGACGACGCTGTGCGCCTGGGCGACCGGCTGTTCTTCCTGTCGCCGCGGCCAGCGCGGATCGAGGCCGAGGTGCCTATCGGCATCCCGCGCGACGCACGCGGCGAAGCCGAGATTGCGGCGATCAAGGCCGGCCTCGCCCAGCGAACTCAAGGCGACCGCACTGAGCGAGATGTTTCATAGCCGGTCACCTGGCGGACGTGCTAGACTAAAGCGCGATGAGATTTGGATGAATCGTCATCGCGCTTTAGGTTGTTGTTTGCGCATGATCTTTCCGGAAAACCGCTTCGCACTTTTCCGGATCATGCTTTGGGCCGGCGGCGGAGCTGATGATGACGCGGACGGTCGCCTTCGCAACGCTTGGTCTTGCAGCGCGTGGTCTTGCAGCGCTTGGCCTTGCACTCGTTGCGATGACGGCGGGCGCGCAGGACATGATGCGTGACGTCGACCTCACCTCCCCCGCGATGGTCTCAGCCGAAATGACGAGGCCAGAGGTCGAGGCCGTGTTGGCCAAAGCGAGCCCAAAGCAGCCTGCCGATTTCACCGGCAAACGCCTGTCGGGCCTCGATCTTTCGGGGCTGGACCTGTCCAACGCGGTTCTCCGCGCCGCGCGGCTCAACAAGGCAATCCTCCGAGACGCCAGGCTTGACCGTGCGATCCTCGATCAGGCGTGGCTGCTGGATGCGGATCTTACCGGCGCAAGCCTGAAGGGCGCCAATCTGTTCGCCTCGCAAATGGCCCGCGCGCGTCTCGACGGCGCGAACCTGTCGGGAGCACGCATCGCGGCCGACCTCACCGGCGCAAGCCTGGTCGGCGCCTCGATCGCGGACGCGCATCTTGGCGCCGATATGCGCAACCAGTCGATGGGGCTGATGCGCGCGGTGCTGAGATCCGCCAATCTGGAACGGCTGAACGCGCGTAACGCCGATTTGTCGCGTGTCGATCTCGAATTCGCAGTCCTCAAGGGCGCCGATCTGAGCGGCGCATCACTGAAAAACGCTCAGCTCGGCGGAGCCGATCTGACCGGCGCCATCGTCATCGACGCCGATTTCGACGGCGCCGATCTCGTCTCGGCGAAGCTGATCGCATTGAACGGCCTTGACCGCGCCAAAAATTTCGACAAGGCAAAGAACCGCGAGCGCCTGATCAGGGAATGACGGCGCGCCTTTGGGAGGACTGGCTGATGCGTGGGGTTCTTGCTTTGATCGCGTTGTTGACGCTTGCCGGCGAAGCCGCTGCGCAGACCAAGGGCAAAGGCATCCGGCTCTGGAATCTCACCACGGAGACGATCTCCGGCTTTCAGCTCTCGCCCGCCGGCAAGACCGACTGGGGCCCGAACCAGTGCCTCAACGACAAGGACAAGGAGGTCGACCACGACGAGCGGCTGCGCATCACCGGCGTCGAGCCCGGCCGCTATGACGCCAAGGTCAGCTACCCCAATGCACGGCAGTGCATCGTCCGCGACATCGAGATCAGAGCGGACGCTGTGTTCTCGATCGCCGACAAGGATCTGAAGGACTGCACGAAGTAGCGCGACCGGCTTACGCCTTGTCGTTCGGGTGCGGGTATTCGCAGCGCCACCGCACCGCCTGCCATTTCGGATGCTCGCCGACCCATTGCGCGATATAGGGCGGCGCCGCCATCACGCATTGGCGGGGCGATCCCGCATAGTTGAACACCAGATGCTGCTCCTCGCAGGTCGCAGGCGAGAGCACCGCACACACAGTCACCACAAGGTCGATCGGGTTCATGCCGGAATCCTGTCGCGGGGGCACTTGAGATTAGCACCATAGGTTACGTGTCAAGGAGCGGGAAGTTTCAATCGGACGTGAGGATTGGGAACTGCAGGCCGCACGTTCGGAATTCCTTCTCCCCTTGTGGGAGAAGGTGGCATAGGCGGCCTTCGGCCGTCGTTCTTAAGAACGCCGAAGCGAAGCTTCGGCTATGGCGCCGGATGAGGGGTTCTATCCGTGGACTCAAATGAGAGTTGGACTCGCGGAGAGAGACCCCTCACCCGTCTCGCCGCTATCGCGGCAAGCCACCCTCTCCCACAAGGGGAGAGGGAAAGAATCCCCTAAAAATTCACCCCGAACACCAATCGCGCCTGATGCCGTTCGAAATTGACGAGGTCGAGATTGCCGCCTGAGCCGGCCGGGCGACCCCAGGCCTGCATGCTCCAGCTCATGGTCAGCCGGGAGCGCTCGGAGAGCTGGAAATAGGCCGTCGGCCCGACAAACAGGGCCTGGCCCGAAAGCTCGCCGAGGCCAATGCCCTCATATTGCCGGAAGTAACGCATCTCGCCGCCGAACAGCACGTTGGGGCGCACCCGCGCCAGGGCTGCAAAGGCCGCGCCGATGGTGGAGCTCCTCTCGGACGTCCCGGCCACCTCGAAGCGTGCCCATTCCGGCTGATAGATCAGGTTGAGCGCGCCGATGACGAAGTTCGGAACGAGCTCGCGGTCGAAGGCGAGCGTGAAGTCGGTGCCGTACATCCGCCCCCTCGCGCCGGAGGTCTCATCGATGCGGTCGCCATGGAGTTCGGCGGCGATGGTGAGACCGAACGGGGCACGCTCGCGGTCGAGCAGGCGATAACGCAGGTCGAGCGAGGCACCCTGGAAGTTGAACTGGCGGCGATCGTCGATGTCGGGAACGCCGGTGATGTCGTGCAGGCTGGCGGTGGCGCCGAGCTCGATGCGAAAGTTCGGCAGCGGCACGACCTCGATCTCGAGCTCCTGCGCGAGGGCGCGATAGGTGCCGCCACCCTTGCCGAACCGGCCTGTCGTCTGGGTCTGGAATTCGCGCTCGCCGACGTTGCCGACATCGGTGCCGATCATGAAGCCGAAGATGTGCTCGGTATCAAAGCCCTCCTCGGCACTGACACATGCCGGTGCGAGCGCAACCGTGCACGCAACCGTCATCCAAATTGTGTGGGCTCCAATGCGCATCCGGCGAACACTACCACGGCTCCGATGGCATTCGCCACCGAAGCCGCGGCAGGTTCGTCAGTCCTACTTGCGCGCAGCGCAGGCGTACATGTTGATTTCCATGCCGACCGGCACTTCCACGATCTTCGGAGCTTTCCAAGCCATTCGGGGTCTCCCAAGGTATTGAGCGCGACATCGCGCGGGCAAAACCTAGGGCTGCCTCATGCACAGCGCAAGCTGGAATTGAACCGCTGATACAGCGAACTGTCGAATATTGTTTGCGAATTTCGCTCTCGTGCAAATCGCCTTCGCTCCCAGTCAAGCGCTGCCACACTCACCGCAACAAGCGCAGCAGCGCGCGGCCGGCACGCGAGTTGAGCTCCTTAGCGTCCAGCGTTCCGTCCTTGTCGGGATTGGCCGCATTGAAGCGCTGCTCCACCACGGACAAATATTCGTCGAGCGTGAGAGTCCCGTCGCGATCGGGATCGGCAGCGGCGAGTTCTTTGGCCGTCAGCCGCCCGCGCAATTCGCGCGCGTCCAGCGTACCGTCGTGATCGGGATCGAGTTTTGCGAACAGCGCACTCGCGGCCTTCTTCACCTCGGCGAGGTCGAGCGTGCCGTCATTGTCGGTATCGAACATCTTGACGGCGGAGGCCGACCAGGCCGGGCCGGACAAAACAGCAAGCGTGAGCGCAAGCGCAACAGAGCGACGCGATAGCATCATGACCTCCCAGACCAAGAGCCCCGATTCGAGCGGGATCAAACAACATTAAGTCCGCAAGGCGAGCCCGGGTTCAAGCGGAATTGCAACCTGCGCGCCGCACAATCAGAGGACCCCGATGGCCGCGTCCCCTCGGCTTTTGTCCGGCACTGCATCATCCCACGGAATTTTTGCAGCGCCTGCGCACAAGTGAGAGCAGGCTGTAAGGTCTCCGTCAGGTGACTGGCATCTGGCGTCCAATAGATCGGCGTCGCGCTTACGACTTTCGTATTGACGCGTTTTGCATTCGGGCGGAGTGTTGCCGACGCAGCGTCAAAAGGCGCGCATATTGGGAGGAACGGATGAAACGCTTTGCGATGGCCGCGAGCCTCGTCATGCTTGCATCGACGTGTGCGTACGCACAGACCACTGAGCAGCTGGTCAAGGGCGCGACCGATACATCGAACGTTCTCAATTACGGGATGGGCTACAATCTGCAGCGCTTCTCGACCCTGAACCAGATCAACAAGGACACCGTCAAGAACCTCGTCCCGGTCTGGAACTACTCCTTCAACGACGATCGCAGCGAGGAATCGCAGCCGCTGGTGTACCAGGGCGTGATCTACGTGACCTCGCACAACGCAACCATGGCGGTCGACGCCAAGACCGGCAAGCAGATCTGGAAATCCAAGGTCGAGTACCCCGCCGAGACGCCGCGCATCGTCTGCTGCGGCATCATCAACCGCGGCGCGGCGCTCTATGACGGCAAGGTGTTCCGCACCACGTTAGATGCCAATGTCATCGCGCTCGACGCCAAGGACGGCAATGAGCTGTGGCGGCAGAAGGCGGCCGACATCAAGGAAGGCTATTCGATGACGGTGGCCCCGCTGGTCGCCGACGGTGTCGTCATCACCGGCATCTCCGGCGCCGAGTTCGGCACCCGCGGCTTCATCGACGGCTGGGATCCGGCGACGGGCAAGCACCTGTGGCGCACCCATTCGATCCCCTCGCCGGACGAGCCCGGCGGCGACACCTGGAAGGGCGACACCTGGAAGCTCGGCGGTGGCTCAACCTGGATCACCGGGTCCTACGATCCCGAGCTGAACACGGTCTATTGGGGCATCGGCAATCCCGGCCCGTTCAATTCGGCGGTGCGCCCCGGCGACAATCTCTACACCTGCTCCGTGCTGGCGATGGATCCCAAGACCGGCAAGATCAAGTGGCACTACCAGTTCTCGCCGAACAATCCGTTCGACTATGACTCAGTGGCCGAGATGGTGCTCGCCGACATGAATGTCGAGGGCAAGCCGACCAAGGTGCTGATGGATGCCAACCGCAACGGCTTCTTCTACGTGCTCGACCGCGCCAACGGAAAGCTGCTCGCGGCCAACCCCTACGTGAAGGTCAACTGGGCGACCGGCATCGACATGAAGACGGGCCGGCCGGTCGAAACGGACGTCAGCAAGGACGCGCGCGAGGGCAAGAAGGTGACGGTCTATCCGTCGATCCTCGGCGGCAAGAACTGGGAGCCGATGTCGTTCAACCCGCAGACCGGCCTCGCCTACGCCAACACGCTCGCCTTCGGCGGTCGGTACAAGACCGAGCCGGTCACCTTCAAGCAGGGTGAATGGTATCTCGGCATGGACCTGACCGACCTCTGGGAATGGGGTGACGGTCCGCGCGGTCATCTGAAGGCGATCGATCCCATGACCGGCAAAGCCAAGTGGGAAGCACCCGCCGACATCCCGCGCTTCTCGGGCGTGCTGTCGACCGCGGGCGGCGTGGTGTTCACGGGCGCGCTGACCGGCGAGTTCGAGGCCTTCGACGCCGACACCGGCAAGAAGCTCTGGCAGTTCCAGACTGGCTCGGGCATCGAGGGACAACCGGTGACCTGGCAGCAGGACGGCGTGCAATACGTCGCCGTGACGTCTGGCTATGGCGGCGTCTACTCGCTGTTCTCCGGCGACGAGCGGCTTGCCAAGATACCGCCCGGCGGCTCGCTTTGGGTTTTTGCGGTCAAACAATAACCACGGCACGATGCTGAGAGAAGGACCTCACAAGACGGTGGCGATCCTCGCCACCGTCGCGGGGCTGACGGTCGCGCTTATGGCGACGGTTCGCGCCGCGGACGACGCAACCGGCAATCCGCTGGAGGCGCAGATCGACCACGGCAAGTCGACCTATGCCTCGAAATGCTCGCACTGCCACGGTCCCAACATGATGAACTCCGGCACCATCACGCCGGACCTGCGCGCCTTTCCCGACGACAAGACGCGCTTCGTCACCACCGTGAAGAACGGCAAGAACAACAAGATGCCGCCCTGGGGCGATATCCTCAGCGACGATGAGATCGGAGAACTCTGGGCCTTCATCTCGAGCCGGAGGAAACCGTGAGGGGACGGCTGGTGCTTGCCTTGATGCTTGCCGCGCTGGCGGCGCCCGCGTGCGCGGCCGATCCCCTCGGCATCTGTCTCGACGAGAACCGGCCGCCTCTCTCGGTGCATCACAAGGGCAAGCCCGACGCCGGCTTCGACGTACTGCTGGCGCAGGCAATCGCGGAGCGGATGGGACGGCCGCTGAAGGTCCAGTGGTTCGAAAGCAAACTGGACGAGGATTCCAGCCCGCAGCTCGAGGCCAATGCGCTGCTCTCCGACGGGCGTTGCTCGGTGGTCGGCGGCTACGCGCTGACGACGGACTCTCTCGTCAAGCCCGGCATGAAGACGGCGCGCTTGCCCGACTTCGCTGGGGCCACGCGCGAAGACCGGCGCCGCCGCGTCGCGCTCGGCGTGCTCGCGCCGAGCCAGCCTTACGTCTATTCGCCGATGACCGTGGTGCTCGGGCCGAAGGCGCAGGGGCGCAAGATTAACGATATCGGCGATCTCGCCGGCCTTCGCCTCGCGATCGAGAGCGGATCGCTCGGCGATGCCATCCTGATGACCTTCGACAAGGGACGCCTGATCGACAATATCACCCATCTTGTCCCCGGCCGCGACGACCTCCTCGGCGCGCTCAACCGCGGCGACCATGACGCAACGCTGATCGACCTGGCCCGCTTCGACGCCTACCGCGCCGCGCATCCTGATACGGCGATCACCGCGTCGGGCTACTACTACCCGATCGGTGCCAATCGCGGCTATGTCGGGCTCGCCAGCGAGCCCGCGCTGATCGAGGCGGTCAACAAGGCGCTGGCGGAGCTTGCTGCGGAAGGCAAGATCGCAGAGTTCGGCAAGCAGGCCGGCCTGACCTATCTGCCGCCGCGCGAGCCCGCGATCCTGGGCGACGTCTGGATGACGATCATTCAGCGGTGACGCTCCGTCATTCCGGGGCGCCCGCAGGGCGAGCCCGGAATCCATTCCTCCGCAGCGCATGCAGCGCGATGGATTCCGGGCCTGCGTGCTGCGCACGCATCCCGGAATGACGGAGGATGTGGCTAGCAGCGTCTCACTTCGTATACTGCACTGTTCATTCGGCCATTTGGTGAAGTCGTGAGTCCTTCTACCGTCGACCTGCGCGACGTGACGCGCAAATGGGCACTGCACCGCCTGACCGAATGCGCCAATCTGTCTCGCCTGCCGGCCATGCCGGCGCCAGCCTGATGCAGTACCTTCGGCAAAAATCCGGGAGAGAATCATGTCCGCCAAACTCGATCGCCGCCACTTCGTCGCCGCCGGCAGCGCCGCACTCGCGATGCCTTTCGTCGCGCGCAGCGCCGCGGCGCAGGGCGCATCGCAAGGCACCTGGCCCTCGCGGCAGATCCGCATGATCTGCAGCTACCCCGCCGGCGGACAGACCGACCTGCTCGCACGCGCCTATGGCGAATTCATCTCCAAGCAGATTGGAAAGACCGTCGTCGTCGAGAACAAGCCCGGCGCCTCCGGCGCGATCGGCACGGCCGAAGTCGCCCGCGCCGAGCCCGACGGCCACACCATCCTGTGCTCGATCTCGACCACCTACATCATGAACCGGGTGGTGATGAAGAATCCGGGCTACGACATGGACAAGGACCTGACGCTGGTCAGCGTCATTCCGGGCGCCGGCCTGTTGCTGGTGGCGAACCCCAAGACCGGTGTCAAGACGCTGGAGGATTTCGTCGCCTTTGCGCGCAAGAGCGGCAAGGTGAATTTCGGCACCTACAGTGCGGGCTCGTCGCCGCACATGACGATCAACGAGCTCAACAAGCAGTACGGCCTCAACATCGAGCCGGTGCACTACCGCGGCGAGGCGCCGATGTGGACGGGAATGCTGGAGGGCACGCTCGATGCCGCCATGGGCAGCTACACGGCCGCACAGTCGGTTCTGCAAAGCGACCGCGGCACCGTATTCGCAGTCCACTCGAAGAAGGTCGACGCGATCCCGAACGTCAAGACGCTGCCCGAACAGGGCGCGACCTCGAAGTTCTTCACGGTGAGCGGTTTCTCAGGCTGGGCTGTGCCGAAAGCGACGCCGCAGCCGGTGGTCGATCGCCTCGCCGAGCTCTGCGTCGCCGCCAACAACGATCCGAAGGTGAAAGAGGTTCTCGCGACCTTCGTGCTCGAGCCCGCGATCGGATTCAAGGAAACCAATGCGCTGTACCAGCGCGAGCTGCCGATCTGGATCGAGAGCGCGCAGTCGCTCGGCCTCGAGCCGGCCTGAATCTGGAGCCGCTCCGCCCGGCGCGCCCGTTGCTCCCTACCCGGCCCGGCCTCCGACCAAAGCCTAGTGTCGGGAACGCATTTTCCCGCTATGATTGTGCGCCGCCGGAAGCCTTGCAAAGGCGGTCAAAAAGGGCCGATCGCATGACACCGGATGCAGTCGCCGTCGCCGTTATGGTCATCCTGCTCTTTCCGATGGGCTATTTCACGCTGGCATCGCCCGCCTTCCTGCTGGTGAAGCTCGATATCCGGCCCGTCGCCCAGTTGCTGCGCGGAATGTTCAATGCCCATTTCCTGGTGATGCGCGTTGCCGGAATCATCGGAACGGTGGCTTTCCTTCTCGACGGCCGCCTGCTCGCCGCGATGGGCGTCGGCATCATCGCAGCACTGGCCATCTGGGGACGCGGATGGTTCATGCGACGGATGGACGACCAGCTCAGTGCGAGGGATGCCGGCGATGCCGAGGCCCCGCGACGGCTGCGCCGGCTACATTGGAGCGGAATGTTGGGCAATGCGGCACTGCTCGTCGCTCTCGTGGCCAGCATTCCCTATATCGCAGCGACGGCGTAAGCGCGTCGGCCACCGCGCCGGAAGTGCGCCTAATGCTCGCCAGAGGCCGCTGCGCCCTGCTGAGCCTTGTGGATCGAGGACGGCACCACGCCGAAATATTTCCGGAACACGCGGCTGAAATGCGACGAGCTGGAGAAGCCCCATGAGAACGCCACGTCGGTGATGGTCTTGCCGGCGTGGGCCTCGAGCTCCTGGCGGCAGTTCTGCAAGCGCGCCTGCCAGATGTAGTCGCTCACCGTGGTGCCGCGCTCGGAGAACAGCATGTGCAGATAGCGCTTGGAGCAGCCGAGTTCGGCGGAGATCTGGTCGATGCACAGGTCCGGATCGCGCAGGTGCTCGCGGATGAAGAACTGGGCGCGCACATACATCGCTTCGGGCCCGACACGGTCGAACATCGTGTCGGCTTCGCGCAGCGGCAGCAGCAACAGGTCGATCAGCGAATCGGCGACGCCGACCGCGCTGTTCGCCGACAGTTTTGCCGCCTCGTCGAAGGTCGCATGGACGAAATCGTGGGCGATCCGTCCCGTCCCCGTCTTCGCCGTCAGCTTGCAAGCCGGCATCCGCTGTGAGGGGAAGCCGCGATCGCGCAGCAGCGCCTTCGGCACGATCACCACGTCGTGACGGGTGAAGGCGGGGCTGATAATCGAATGCGGGCAGGAGACGTCATAGGCGATGATGTCGCCGGGGTTGATTTCGATGTGGCGGCCTTCCTGCTCGAAATAGGAGACGCCGTAGGTCTGGAAGTGGATCTTGATGTACGGGTGTTGATTGGCCCTGGCGCGCGCCAGCGTGTGCGCGATGCGATGCTGACTGACCTCGATCTGGCAGAGCTTCAGGCGCGAGACCGTGGTGTAGTCGATGCGACCTTCGAGCGAGGACGCCTCCAACGGATCGACGTCGAAATACCCGCACAGGCTCGTCAGCCCGTCGATCCAACTCTGGATCTGCCGCTTCGGCGTCATTCCGGTCGTCGAGAGCGTGTGAATTGTGTCGGACATTAATCCAGCCACTGGTTTTGATCCGGAGATTCGACGCGAATCGCGACCAGCGCTTCCGTAGCCCTCAGCCGTGATTGCGTGACGTTTACCTCGAATTTGAGCGGTCTGTTGCAACGAGCGCCATCGTTCCATTGCCACTCTTGAAACTCAATCCTCCGCCTTAGTTGCAGCGCCGTCAAGGGGAACCTGAGCGTAGAAGGCGGCTCAAAAGGCTTACCGAAGCCGCTGAATTCGCTACTGCAAAATCAAAATCTTCGCCCCCGTGCGCTGTCAAGCAAACCGCCTTCTCTCTTGGGCAAGTTTCCCGGCGGCGAAGTGGCTAGGGATTGCATCAGGAACAACAAGAACGGGCCGCTCCCGCACGTGGACCCGTGGCTCTCATCAGGAGGAGGAAACAGCACAGCATCGTTTCTGGTCCCATCGTGACCGCCCTGCACGAGCAGACGCCGGACGAGAAGCCCGGTGATTGAGCAATGCTTCGGAAACAATAAACGAGACCAACGGAGGAAATGACTATGCGCAAGGTGCTACTCGCGACCTATCTTGGCTCCGCGGCGGCTCTCGCCGTCGGCAGCGCTTCAGCCAACGATGAGCTGATCAAGATGTCGCAGAACCCGAAAGACTGGGTGATGCCGGCGGGCGACTACGCCAACACCCGCTATTCCAAGCTGAACCAGATCAACGCACAAAACGTGGGCAAGCTCCAGGTCGCCTGGACCTTCTCGACCGGCGTGCTGCGCGGCCATGAAGGCGGGCCGCTGATCATCGGCAACGTGATGTACGTCCATACGCCGTTCCCGAACAAGGTCTATGCTCTTGACCTTTCCAACGAGAACAAGATCATCTGGAAGTACGAGCCGAAGCAGGATCCGAACGTCATTCCGGTGATGTGCTGCGACACGGTCAACCGCGGCCTGTCTTACGGCGACGGCAAGATCATCCTGCATCAGGCCGACACCAACCTCGTCGCGCTCGACGCCAAGACCGGCCAGGTGGCCTGGTCGGCGACGAACGGCAATCCTGCGAAGGGCGAGACCGGCACATCGGCCGCGCTGGTCGTCAAGGACAAGGTTCTGGTCGGCATCTCCGGCGGTGAATTCGGCGTGCAGTGCCACGTCACCGCTTACGATCTCAAGAGCGGCAAGCAAGTCTGGCGCGCCTTCTCCGAGGGTCCGGATGACCAGATCAAGCTCGATCCGGCCAAGACGACGGCGCTCGGCAAGCCGGTCGGGGCCGACTCCTCGCTGAAGACCTGGCAAGGCGATCAGTGGAAGATCGGCGGCGGCTGCACCTGGGGCTGGATGTCCTTCGATCCCGCTCTGAACCTCGTCTATTACGGGTCGGGCAATCCCTCGACCTGGAATCCGAAGCAGCGTCCGGGCGACAACAAATGGTCGATGACCATCTTCGCGCGCGACGCGGATACCGGCATGGCCAAGTGGGTCTATCAGATGACGCCCCACGACGAGTGGGACTATGACGGCGTCAACGAGATGATCCTCTCGGATCAGCAGATCAACGGCCAGGCGCGCAAGCTCCTGACGCATTTCGACCGCAACGGTCTCGGCTACACCTTGGACCGTGAGAGCGGCGAGCTGCTGGTCGCCGAAAAGTACGATCCGAAGGTGAACTGGACCTCCGGCGTCGATATGGACAAGAACTCGCCGACCTATGGCCGTCCGAAGGTTCTCGACGCAGCTTCGACCGACAAGGCCGGTGAAGACCACAACGTGAAGGGCATCTGCCCGGCCGCGCTCGGCACCAAGGACGAGCAGCCGGCAGCTTACTCGCCGGACACGCAGCTGTTCTACGTTCCGACCAACCACGTCTGCATGGACTACGAGCCGTTCAAGGTGAGCTACACCGCGGGCCAGCCCTATGTGGGTGCGACGCTCTCGATGTATCCGCCGCAGGGTGAAAGCCACATGGGCAATTTCATCGCCTGGGACGGCAAGACCGGCAAGATCGTCTGGTCGAACAAGGAGCAGTTCTCGGTCTGGTCGGGTGCGCTCGCAACCGCCGGCGGCGTGGTGTTCTACGGCACGCTCGAAGGCTACCTGAAGGCGGTCGATGCCAAGTCCGGCAAGGAGCTCTACAAGTTCAAGACTCCCTCCGGCATCATCGGCAACGTCACGACCTATGAGAACGGCGGCAAGCAGTATGTCGCAGTGCTCTCCGGCGTCGGTGGCTGGGCCGGCATTGGTCTGGCCGCAGGCCTGACCGATCCGACCGCCGGTCTCGGCGCAGTCGGCGGCTACGCGGCCCTCAGCAACTACACGGCACTCGGCGGTACGCTGACCGTGTTCTCGCTGCCCAACTAGGCCCTTCAGCATCGCTCCGGCGCGTGGATCGCTCCACGCGCCGGTTCGTCTCCACCGAACGCCTTCCGAGGAAAAATCTCTTGCGTAAAATCTGCTTTGTCATTGCTGCGATGGTCTTCGTTGGGTCGGGAGGAATTGCGACCGCGGAAGGTCCGGGCGACCCGGCCGCCGTGAAGAAGGAAGACGACGGCAAATGGCTCGATAAGGAAGGAACCCCGACCTACAAGATTTCGGCCGACGGCACCGTGGACTGGTTCACCTATTCCGGCTACCGCCGCTATCACTCCGACTGCCACGTCTGCCATGGCCCCGACGGCATGGGATCCACTTACGCACCGGCGCTGAAGGATTCCGTCAAGACCATGAGCTACGGCGACTTCCTCGGCGTAGTCGCCTCCGGCCGCAAGAACATCTCGACCGCGCAGGAAAACGTCATGCCGGCCTTTGGCGACAACCCGAACGTCGCCTGCTACATGGACGATCTGTACGCCTATCTGCGCGCGCGCTCCACCGAAGCCTGGGGCCGGCAGCGTCCCTCCAAGAAGGAGGAGAAGACGGAGGCCTACACCAAGGCCGAAGACGCCTGCATGGGCAAGAAATGAACGCTACGAGGACTGCCGAGACTACTTCCTGGCGTCTTACGAGAATTTGAGGAGCTACCGATGAAAACACGTGCCGCCGTCGCTTTCGAAGCCAAGAAGCCGCTCGAGATCGTCGAAGTCGACCTGGAAGGGCCCAAGGCCGGCGAGGTCCTGGTCGAGATCAAGGCAACGGGCATCTGCCACACCGACGCCTACACGCTCGACGGCTTCGACAGCGAGGGAATCTTCCCGTCGATCCTGGGCCATGAGGGCGCCGGGATCATCCGCGAGATCGGCCCCGGCGTGACCTCGGTGAAGCCGGGCGACCACGTCATCCCGCTCTACACCCCGGAATGCCGGCAGTGCAAAAGCTGCCTGAGCCAGAAGACCAATCTCTGCACCGCGATCCGCGCGACGCAAGGCAAGGGCGTAATGCCCGACGGCACCAGCCGCTTCTCCTACAAGGGCAAGCCGATCTACCACTACATGGGCTGCTCGACCTTCTCGAACTTCACCGTTCTGCCGGAGATCGCGGTCGCCAAGATCCGTGAGGACGCGCCCTTCGACAAGAGCTGCTACATCGGCTGCGGCGTCACCACCGGCGTCGGCGCCGTCGTCAACACCGCCAAGGTCGAGCCGGGCGCCAACGTGGTCGTGTTCGGCCTCGGCGGCATTGGCCTCAATGTCATCCAGGGCGCCAAGATGGCCGGCGCCGACAAGATCATCGGCGTCGACGTCAACGACTCCAAGGAGGATTGGGGCCGCCGGTTCGGCATGACCCACTTCGTCAACCCGAAGAAGATCACCGGCGACATCGTCCAACACCTGGTCGGCCTCACCGATGGCGGCGCCGACTACACCTTCGACTGCACCGGCAACACCACCGTGATGCGCCAGGCGCTGGAAGCCTGCCATCGCGGCTGGGGCACCTCGATCATCATCGGCGTCGCCGAGGCCGGCAAGGAGATCGCCACCCGCCCGTTCCAGCTCGTCACCGGGCGCAACTGGCGCGGCACGGCGTTCGGCGGTGCGCGCGGCCGCACTGACGTGCCGAAGATCGTCGACTGGTACATGAACGGAAAGATCCAGATCGATCCGATGATCACCCACGTGCTCAAGCTCGAGGAGATCAACAAGGGCTTTGACCTCATGCACGAGGGCAAATCCATCCGTTCAGTCGTCGTGTACTAGCCTATAGACATCACACCCAGGAGGATCGACCATGACTGTTGCACTCCATCCATCGATCGACAACGGCGTCAAACAGGGTAGCGGCAGCTTTGCCGGCGGCACCCTGGTCTGCAAATGCAGCGACCATCCGGTCAAGGTCGGCATCAAGGGCGACGTCGCCCACAACCACGCCTGCGGCTGCACCAAGTGCTGGAAGCCGCAAGGAGCGACGTTCTCCGTCGTCGCAGTGGTGCCGCGCCAGAACGTCACGGTGCTCGAGAACGGCGACAAGCTCCAGATCGTCGACCCCTCGGCGGTGATCCAGCGCCACGCCTGCAAGGCATGCGGCACGCACATGTACGGCCGCATCGAGAACAAGAACCATCCGTTCTACGGCCTCGACTTCATCCATCCCGAACTGTTCCAGGAGCAGGGCTCGCAGGCGCCGCAATTCGCCGCCTTCGTCTCCTCGGTGATCGAATCCGGCGTGAAGCCGGAGCAGATGGCCGGCATCCGTGCGCGGCTGAAGGAGCTCGGGCTCGAGCCCTATGACTGCCTGTCGCCGGCGCTGATGGACGCGATCGCGACCCACGTGGCCAAAGCCAAGGCCGCCTGAACAAGGCCGCTAGAACTGAACGGGCCGCCTGAGCCGGCGGCCCACGCTCTCGCCACGCCCGTCCGATCGCTGGTTCCCCTCCCCCACTCCCAGCGAACCGGACGGGCCTGGCTCCCGAACGATTGCGGCGAAGCCGCCTCCTCGCCTGCGTTGAACTGGCGAGAACCGTCGGCTCCCTCAGTCCTGGTCTCTGAATGACTGCGCAGTGCCGCGCGCTTCCTGCTTGAGGTCCGCGGTCGCTGCGTTCTCCCTCCCTCGACTGAGGTATCCTGCTTCGTCCGCGCAGGCGGACGAAGCCTTTTTCGCTGCAAGGCGCATTTGCGGCAGCGCGATGCACGCGGCGCGATGGCGCGCCCTGCTTTTGACAAACCACCGATGCAATCTTTTCCCGGTGAGAACACTCGGCTGTGAACGCCGGGTCGGCGCGATCTCTGCTACGCTCTCGCCGTCACGATGCCGCACGAAGTTCAAAACAATTAAGAATAAACCGGGAGGTATCGAGAACATCCAGACATCGTCATCGACGTTCCTGCCTCCCTCCGGGATTTGCTCGTGCGGGACGACGGCAGGCGGCGAAGCAATGCACGGACCACCGCCCGCCGACATCGGCGGATTTGAATCGAGATGCTTATGAAGAGCGAGGGACAATCATGATCAAGGTGAAGATCAATGGCCAGGAACAGAGCTGGGACGGCGACCCGGATCTCCCGCTACTCTGGTTCTTGCGCGACGAGGCCGGGCTGACCGGCACCAAGTTCGGCTGCGGCCAGGCCCTGTGCGGCGCCTGCACCGTCATCGTCGACAAGGAAGCCGTGCGCGCCTGCATCACGTCGGTGAACGACGTCGCCGGACGCGAGGTCACGACGATCGAGGGGCTGCATCCGACCGGCGATCACCCGGTTCAAAAGGCCTGGCGCCAGGTCAATGTTCCCCAGTGCGGCTTCTGCCAAGCCGGCCAGATCATGCAGGCCGCGGCGCTTCTGATGGACAATCCAAAACCGTCGCACGACCAGATCCGCGAGTCGATGTCCGGCAACATCTGCCGCTGCGGCTGCTACCAGCGCATCGAGAACGCGGTCCATCTCGCATCGACGGGAGTGTGACATGAATTTCATCGACAATCCCCGCAAGCTTCGCGGCTTCGAAAAGAACATCAGGGTGGAGAAAGTCTCGCGCCGCAGCATCCTGAAGGGGCTCGGCGTCACCGGCGGCTTCGTGCTCGCCGCGCCCGTGATGTCGCGCCAGGCGCTCGCCTATGAGACAGGCGCCGGAAAGATGCCGCACGGCGTCGTGGTCGATCCGCGCGTGTTCGTTTCGGTCGCACCTGATGGCATCGTCACCATCGTCGGGCACCGCTCCGAAATGGGCACCGGCGTGCGCACCAGCCTGCCGCTGATCGTGGCCGAGGAAATGGAAGCCGACTGGTCCAGGGTCAAGGTGCAGCAGGCCCATGGCGACGAGGTCAAGTTCGGCAACCAGGACACCGACGGCTCGCGCAGCACGCGGCACTATCTGATCCCGATGCGCCAGATCGGCGCCTCCGCCCGCACCATGCTGGAGCAGGCCGCGGCCAAGCGCTGGGGCGTGCCGGCGACCGAGGTCAAGGCCGTCAATCACGAGATTGTCCACAGCGCCAGCGGACGCAAGCTCGGCTTCGGCGAGCTTGCTGCCGACGCCGCCAAGGAATCGGTGCCGAGCATCGAAGGCCTCAAGCTGAAGGATCCCAAGGACTTCCGCTATCTCGGCAAGGGCCAGATCGGCATCGTCGATCTCCACGACATCACCACCGGAAAGGCGCGATACGGCGCCGACGTGCGTCTGCCCGGCATGAAGTACGCCGTGATCGCGCGTCCGCCGGTGACCGGCGGCAAGCTCGTCAAGTTCGAGCCGGACGAGGCGCTGAAGGTGCCCGGCGTCGAGAAGGTGATGCAGGTGCGCGGCTGGCCGTGGCCGTCGAAATTCCAGCCGCTCGGCGGCGTCGCCGTGATCGCACGCAACACCGGCGCGGCGATCAAGGGCCGCGACGCGCTGAAGCTGACCTGGGACGACGGCCCCAACGGCAAGTACGAGTCGGTCGCCTACCGCAAGGAGATCGAGGAGGCCTCGCGCAAGCCCGGCCTGGTCCTGCGCCAGGAGGGCGATGCGGACGCCGCCCTGAAGGGCGCCGACAAGGTCATCGTCGGCGAGTACTACATCCCGCATCTGGCCCATGTCAGCATGGAGCCGCCGGTGGCGGTGGCCGACGTCAAGGGCGACAAGGCCGAGATCTGGGCGCCGGTGCAGAGCCCGGGCGGCACGCGCGAGGACGTCGCCAAGACGCTCGGCATTCCGGAAGCGAACGTCACCGTCAACGTGACGCTGCTCGGCGGCGGTTTCGGCCGCAAGTCGAAATGCGACTTTGCGCTCGAAGCCGCGCTGCTCTCGAAGGAGCTCGGCGCGCCGGTGAAGGTGCAATGGACGCGGGAGGACGACATCCACAACGGCTTCCTGCACACCGTCTCGGTCGAGCGGATCGAGGCCGGTCTCGACAAGAGCGGCAAGGTGATCGCCTGGCGCCACCGTAGCGTGGCCCCCAGCATCGCCTCGACCTTTGCGGCCGGCACGGTGCATCAGGCGCCCTTCGAAATCGGCATGGGCCTCGTCGACATGCCGTTCGAGATCGCCAACATCAGCTGCGAGAATCCGGAAGCGGCCGCGCACACCCGCATCGGCTGGTTCCGCTCGGTCTCGAACATCCCCCGCGCCTTCGCGGTGCAGTCGATGGTCGGCGAGATCGCGCAGGCCACGGGCCGCGACCAGAAGCAGATGCTGCTGGAACTGATCGGAAGTCCGCGCATCGTCAAGCCGGCGGTGAAGGACCTCTGGAACTACGGCGAGCCCTATGACAGCTACCCGATCGACACCGCGCGCCTGCGCAAAGTCGTCGAGCTGGTCGCCGAGAAGGGCGAATGGGGACGCCAGGTGCCGAAGGGCCACGGTCTCGGCATCGCCGTGCACCGCAGCTTCGTCAGCTACATCGCGACCATCGTCGAGGTGGCCGTCGATGAGAAGGGCAAACTGACAGTGCCGCGGGTCGACACCGCGATCGACTGCGGCACCTATGTCAATCCCGAGCGCATCGCCTCGCAGATCGAGGGCGCGGCGATCATGGGCCTGAGCATCGCCAAATACGGCGAGATCACGTTCAAGGACGGCAAGGTGCAGCAGAAGAACTACGACGACTTCCAGGTCATCAGGATGGACGAGTCTCCTGTCGTGACCAACGTCTACATCGTGCCGCCCGGCCCGGACACGCCGCCGAGCGGCGTCGGCGAGCCCGGCGTGCCGCCATTCGCTCCGGCGCTGATCAACGCCATCTTCGCGGCGACCGGAAAACGCATCCGAAGCTTGCCGATCGGCAAGCAATTGGAGGCGTGAGGGAACGGAACAGAAGGCGGCCTCGCGCCGTTTCCATCGATCTGACAGGAGCAGATCGATGATCAACATCTCAAAGGCGCTCGCAGTCTCGCTGTCGGGCGCCTTTCTCTTGACTGCCGCGGGTGCATTCGCCCAGAGCAACACCACGCCCCCAACCACAGCCACGCGCCCCACCGCGCCGGACCAGAACGCCCGCAGCCCATCCTTCGAGACGCCCGCCGATGGCGGGCCCTCAGGATGAGGACGGAGTGTGCGGCAACAATTTCAACGGGGCCAATGCTGCTTAGCCTCATCCTGAGGAGACCGCGAAGCGGTCGTCTCGAAGGACGAGGCGCTTGCTCTGGCCGTCACCAAGAAGCCATCTGCGCCCTGCCTTGTCGGGGAGACGGCGACGCCGGTTGCTAAGGGGAAGGAAGAAGGCCCACGCGAAAATGCGGCGGACGTTGCCGTCCGCCGCATTCGCCACCCCCCTTGCTGCTCCGCCTTCGTCGATCCGCCCGCGGAGCTATTTCTTCAGCGCGAACACCCAGACCACGCCGCCCTGCGGCACGTTGGACTCGATGCCGATATTGTTGGTGGCGAGCGCATCCTGGATGCGCTGCGCGTCCACGCCCCATCCCGACTGGATCGCGATGTACTGGGTGCCGTCGACCTCATAGGACACCGGCATGCCCATGATGCCGGAGTTGGTCTTCTGTTCCCACAACAGCTCGCCGGTCTTGGCGTTGAAGGCGCGAAAGTTGCGGTCGTTGGTGCCGCCGGCGAAGATGAGATCGCCCGCGGTTGCCGTGACCGAACCGAACAGCTGCGACTTCGGGAAGTTGTGCTGCCACACCTTCTTGCCCGTGGCGGGATCCCACGCCTGCAGCTCACCGAAATGGTCCGCACCGGGCTTCGCCTTCAAGCCGATATCCTCCGGCTTGGTGCCGAGCCAGAGCTCGCCCGGCTTCAATGGAATCTTCTCGCCGGTGAATCCGCCACAGAAATTCTCGTTGGCGGGCACGTAGACCAGCTTGGTCCTTTCGCTGTAGGCCGCCGACGGCCAGTCCTTGCCGCCCCACAGCGACGGACAGAACTCGACGCGTTTGCCGATGACAGGCTTGTGGGCGGGATCGACGATCGGCTTGCCGCTTTCCGCATCGATGCCCTTCCAGACATCGGTGGAGACGAACGGCCAGCCAGCGACGTAGTTGATCTTGGTCGGCGTGCGTTCGAGCACCCAGAAGATCGCATCGCGTCCCGGATGGACCAGGCTCTTGATGTTGCGGCCGTCGCGTTGCAGGTCGATCAGGATCGGCGCCTCGACCTCGTCCCAGTCCCAGGAATCGTTCTGGTGGTACTGGTGATAGGTCTTGATCTTGCCGTTGTTCGGATCGAGCGCGAGCACCGACGAGGTGTAGAGGTTGTCGCCGGGATGCATCTCGCCGGGCCAGGGCGCGGCGTTGCCGACGCCCCAATAGATCGTCTTGGTGTCCTTGTCGTAATTGCCGGTCATCCAGGCCGAGCCGCCACCGTTCTTCCAGTCGTCGCCCTGCCAGGTGTCGTGACCGGGCTCGCCTTCGCCGGGAATGGTGTAGGTCCGCCACAGCTCCTTGCCGTCCTTGGCGTCATAGGCGGCGACATAGCCGCGCACGCCGAACTCGCCGCCGGAGCCGCCGACGATGACCTTGCCGTCGACGATCAGCGGCATCAGGGTCATGTACTGGCCCTTCTTGTAGTCCTGCACCTTGGTGTCCCACACCACCTTGCCGGTCTTGGCATCGAGCGCAACGACGTGGTCGTCGGTGGTGGCGAGATAGAGCTTGTCCTCCCAGAGGCCGACACCGCGGCTGGTCGGATGCAGTTGGAACAGATCGTCGGGGAGCTGCCGCTTGTAGCGCCAGTATTCGTCGCCGGTCTTCGCGTTCAATGCGATCACCTGCCCCATCGGGGTCGCCACGAACATCACGCCGTTGTTGACGATCGGCGGCGCCTCGTGGCCCTCGACGACGCCGGTGGCAAAGGTCCAGGCCGGCGTGAGATTCTTCACGTTCGAGTCGTTGATCTGGTCGAGCGGGCTGTAGCCCTGCCCGTCATAGGTCCGCCGGTAGAGCATCCAGTTGCCCGGTTCCGGATTTTCCAACCGCTGCGCAGTGACCGGAGAATAACTCTCGATCGGGCCGGCAGTCGCGGCGGTCGCGGCCAGACAGGTGAAGGCGACGAAGCTGGACAGGTACCATTGCTTTCTGGTGATCGACGTTTGCCTGGATGTTTCCTTGGACGTTTCCTTGGACGTTTTCATGGACGTTCCCCTTTTTCATCCGTTTGAATTCTTGATTTGAATTCTTGTTCGTCCCGTCGTCCGCCCGTCGGCGGATGCGGCCTCTCGTGACGCGGGCATCCCCCGCAGCGTCCATCATCCAGGCTGCGCGCCACCTACCTTTCCGATGAAGTTGCCGGCGACGCTGAGCGAGCCGTCAGCGAGCGCCAGCGGCAGCGCTGCGAGCCGCCGCGGCGCCGGTCCGAACACGACCTGCGCGCCCGCGCGAGGATCGTATTCGGAGTTGTGGCACATGCATTTGAACACCTCCTTGTCGCCGACATCGCTCTTCACCCAGGCGGTGACGGGACAGCCGGCGTGCGAGCAGATCGCCGAATAGGCGAGGATGCCATCGACGGCGCGCTCGCGGGTCTTGTCGTCGAGCTCGGCAGGATCGAGGCGGATGAGCACGATCTCGTTGAGCCGAGACCCACTGCGCACCACCGATGTCTTGGGATCCTTCGGCCAGGCATGCACCGGCGGCCCGCCGGCCGGGAGATCGGCCAAGGTGACCGGCTTTCCTTCCTGATCGCCTTCGGAAAAGACGAGCGCGTCGCCCTTCTGCGGCCGCTCGTCGGAGCCGGGCGCATCCTCGCCGGCGCGCGCCTCTGTGGAACAGCCGAGGCATGCGGTGGTGGCGAGCGCACCGAGCAGCAGCGTTCGCCGCGTCTGCTCCATGCCCGCGTCGACTTCAGGTTCCGCAGCACTCTCGGAGGGTGAAGATGTGGTGTTGAACGATGTGCGAGCCATGCCCGCTAGCAGGCGCTGGAACTCTGCCGAAAACAAGGCGAAGACTTGGCGCCGCAGTGCATCAATATGGCTTTGCTCGCGTTGATTGAACGAGAGTGAACGCGAGCAAGCGCGTTTTCGCAAATTCTACATCGCATTGCGCGAACAGCATGATGATTTTGCAGATCAGACCGATGATGTTGGAATTGGTACAACGCGCTATCGCGCGATGCGAGCTGCACCTTTCTCAGGCAGGCATTCTGTGTTCACGACCTGAGCAGGTGACGCGGCGACGCGATGCCGCCTGCAACAGTCGCCGACGCCATCTCAAAACTGTCGGCGATGCGACGCGCCTTGTCGATGAAGAGCGCGGCAGCCGCAGGCGGACACACTTCGCGTGCGGTCTGTTCGAACAGATCGAGCCAGCGATCGAAATGGCCGCCGACCAGATTCAGCGGCAGATGCGCCCGCATCGGCGAGCCATGATAGCGGCCGCTCATCAGCACGACCGACGACCAGAAATCCCTGAGCTTGGCGAGATGCTCGTCCCAATTCTGCACGATCGCGAAAACCGGCCCCAGCAGCGCGTCCTCGCGCACGCGCCCATAGAAGCGAGTGACGAGTTCCCCGATCATCTCCTCGGTGATTCCGGTGCGCTCAATCGCATCCTGGGTCAGCAGGTTCCGTCGCGCGGCCGCAGCCTCGCGCTCGGCCTTCAGTCGATCCGACATGTCCTTTGTTATCCGTTCCGTTGTTCCCGCAGGCCGCCCGTTCGACATTGTCGGGCCAATCGCGCACGGCGTCTTTGTCGCAGCGCAAATTGCGGGATCCGGCGGCGGACACTCGATGCCCGCCGCCGACGCCTTGATCAGGCCTTGTAAGTGTAAAAACCCTGCCCCGTCTTGCGGCCGAGGTGGCCGGCATCGACCATCTCTTTCAGCAGCGGCGCTGGCCGATATTTAGGATCGTTGAAGCCTTTGTAAAAGACCTCCATCACCGACAGCATGGTGTCGAGCCCGACGAGATCCGCGAGCGCCAGCGGCCCGATCGGGTGGTTGCAGCCGAGTTTCATGCCGGCGTCGATCTCTTCGGCCGTCGCGATCCCTTCCTGGAGCGCGAAGATCGCCTCGTTGATCATCGGGCAGAGGATGCGGTTGACGGCGAAGCCCGGACTGTTCTTGGCGGTGATCGCCACCTTGCCGACACGCTGGGCGAAATCGAGCGCCTTGGCATGGGTGTCGTCGGAGGTCTGCAGGCCCCGGATGAGCTCCAGCAGCGCCATCACCGGCACCGGGTTGAAGAAGTGCATGCCGATGAAACGATCGGGACGGTCGGTCGCCGCGGCGAGCTTCGTGATCGAGATCGAGGAGGTGTTGGTCGCCACCAGCGTGCGCGGCGACAGGGTGGCGCAGAGGTCCTTGAGGATCTTGACCTTGAGCTCCTCGTTCTCGGTGGCGGCCTCGATGACGAGGTCGCAATCCGACAGCTTCGCCCGGTCGGTCGTGCCGGCGATGCGCTTGAGCGTCGCATCGCGGTCGGCCGCCGACATCTTCTCCTTCTTGACCAGGCGCTCGAGGCTGCCGCCAACCGTCGACAGGCCGCGGTTCACCGCCGCATCGGAAATATCGACCATCACGACCGAAAGCCCCGCCGCCGCGCAGATCTGCGCGATGCCGTTCCCCATGGTCCCTGCCCCGATGATGCCAACGCTCTGGATCATTGTCTCATATCCTTCATCCTTGCGGGCCAGCCGGCTACCGGCCGGCCCCATTGTTCCTGCATCAGGGTCTAGCACCGCCAGGGGGCGCCTGCGACCTGATCCTGCCCTTTCCTTAAAGCATCCGCAGGCGGAATAAAGCCGCCAGCCCGCGGCGAAAAGGCATGATTTGGCACCTTTGTGGCTGTTTGGCCTGGGTTCGCCGGACCGCGGCCGGCTGTGGCCGGCCCTCATCTCACCCGAGACGCAGCACCTTGCCCGGATTCATGATGTTGTCGGGGTCGAGCGCCCGCTTGATCGTGCGCATGATGTCGAGCTCGGTCCTGGAGCGATAGTGCTGGAGCTCGTCGAGCTTCTCGATGCCGATGCCGTGTTCGGCCGAGATCGAGCCGCCCATGGCGGTGACGAGGTCGTTGACGGCCCGCGTGATCGCCGGGGAATACTGGCTGAGCGTCTCGCGATCCATGCCCTTCGGACCCATGAAGGAGAAGTGCACATTGCCGTCTCCGATGTGGCCGAGCGGATAGGGACGGATCGTCGGCAGGATGTCGAGGGTAGACTTCAAACCCTTGTCGATGAATTCCGGAATCCGGGAGATCGCGACCGACACGTCGTAGCTCAGGCCCGGCCCTTCGGCGCGCGAGGCCTCGGCCACGCTCTCGCGGATGCGCCACATGTTGCGCGACTGTGTTTCGGTCTGTGCGATCACCGCATCGAGCACACGGCCCGCCTCGAGCTGATCGGCCAGGAACTGCTCCATCCTGTCCGACATGCCCGCACCGCCGTCCTGCCGCGGGCGGGCCGACGACCATTCGAGCAGGACATACCAATCGGTCCCCGCCTTGAGAGGATCCTGGGTGCCGGGAATGTGCCGCAGCACCATATCGGTGCATGCGCGGCTCATCAGCTCGCAGGAGCCGACATCGTCGTCGGACGCCGCATGCGCCTCCGACAGGAGCTCGATCGCAGCGCTGAGATCGCGGATCGCGAGCCATGCCGTGCAGACGTCCTTCGGCGCGGGCCACAGCTTCAGCACCGCCTTGGTGATGATGCCGAGCGTGCCTTCGGCGCCCATGAACAGATGCTTGAGGTCGTAGCCGGTGTTGTCCTTCTTGAGCGCACGCAGCCCGTCCCAGACATCGCCGTTGGCCAAGACGACCTCGAGGCCCAGCACCAGATTGCGCGCATTGCCATAGCGCAGCACCTGCACGCCGCCGGCATTGGTGGACAAATTGCCTCCGATCATGCACGAGCCCTGCGCACCCAGGCTGAGCGGAAAGAAGCGGTCATGGCGCGCGGCCGCGTCCTGAAGCGTCTGGAGAACGCAGCCCGCCTCGACAGTCATGGTGTAGCCGACGGGGTCGACATTCAGCACGTGGTTCATGCGGCCGAGCGAGAGCAGGATACCGCGATGCGCAGCCCAGGGCGTGGCACCGCCCATCAGGCCGGTGTTGCCGCCTTGCGGCACGATGGCAATGCCGTTGTCATGGCAGAGCTTGACGACCGAGGAGACTTCCGCGGTGCTGGCCGGTCGCACGACCGCTGCAGCCTGCCCGGCGAGCTCGCCGCGCCAGTCGGTCACGAACGGCCGTTTGTCGTGCTCGTCCAGGATCAGGCCCTTGTCGCCCACGATGGTTCGCAAGCGATCGAGAACAGCTGGCGTCACTGGCGCGGTCGGAATGGAGGGAGCGGTGACAAGGGCTGCACCCGGCATGTGTTCCTCTCTTTGCGGCTCTTCTGCGCAGCCTTGTGGCGCGCCGGCCTTCTTTGTTGTTTTCAGGTCTTGCGTTTGCATGAGGAGGCTAGCATGAAGGCCGCGCTTGGGGGAACGTCGCCGGCCATGAGGCCCGTGCGGACCTGCCAAGAATGCTGAAGGCGGATGCACTTCCGCCGATGCCCCGCATCCCCTACTGTGCCGGATCAACCCGGATTGGAGATCATGAGCCGCTTCTGGAGCCCGGTCGTCCACACGCTTTCGCCCTACGTGCCGGGCGAGCAGCCGAAGCAGGACGGCGTCGTCAAGCTCAACACCAACGAGAATTCCTATCCGCCCTCGCCGCGCGTGCTGGCAGCGATCACATCGGCTGCGGAGCGGCTGCGCCTCTATCCCGACCCGCACGCCACGCGCCTGCGCGAGGCGATCGCGGCCTACAGCGGCGTTGCGCCCGAGCAGGTGTTCGTCGGCAACGGATCGGACGAGGTTCTGGCCCACACCTTCCAGGCGCTTCTGAAGCACGATAGGCCGCTTCTGTTTCCTGATGTCACCTATAGCTTCTACCCGGTCTATTGCGGCCTCTATGGCATAGCGTACGAGGAAGTGCCGCTCGATCCCGCGATGAGAATCGACACCGCCGGCTACAGGCGACCGTCGAGCGCCATCCTGCTGCTCTGCAATCCGAATGCGCCCACCGGTATCGCGCTTCCGCGCGAGGCGATCGCCGCACTGCTCGCGGAAAATCCGGACCGGCTTGTGGTGGTGGACGAGGCCTATGTCGATTTCGGCGCCGAGAGCGCCGTGCCGCTCGTTGCGCGCCACGACAATCTGCTCGTGATCCAGACCTTCTCGAAATCGCGCTCGCTCGCGGGCCTCAGGGTCGGCTTTGCCATCGGCCAGCGGCCGCTGATCGAAGCGCTGGAGCGGGTCAAGGACAGCTTCAACTCCTATCCCGTCGACTGCCTCGCCATCGCCGGCGCCGTCGCCGCCATCGAGGACGAGGAATGGTTCATCGAGACCCGCGCCCGTATCATCGCAAGCCGCGACGTGCTGACGCGCGATCTCGGGCAACTCGGCTTCGAGGTGTTGCCGTCACTTGCAAACTTCGCGTTCGCGCGTCATCGCAGCCGCAGCGGTGCCGATCTCGCGGCCGCACTTCGCCAGCGCGGCGTGCTGGTCCGGCATTTTAGGAAGCCCCGCATCGAGGACTTCCTGCGGATTACGGTCGGAACGAATGAGCAGTGCGGCCGGCTGATTGAGGTGCTCCGCGGGTTGATCTGACCAAGATTTTCCCGGGCGCACGCCGGGCGAGTTCGCGATTGACAGCGCGCCTTTATTTCAATAATCGTTGAAATATGGAAAAGATCGATGCCGTCGCGGCTCTCGCCGCACTTGCCCAGGACAACCGCCTCGATGTGTTCCGCCTGCTGGTTCAGGCCGGACCGGACGGCATGGCGGCGGGCGCGGTCGCCGAGGCGCTGGATCTCGCGCCCAACACGCTGACGTTTCACTTCGACCGGCTGCGGATGGCGGGCCTTGCCACCGTGCGGCGCGAGGGGCGCTCGATGATCTATGCGGCGCGGTTCGAGACCATGAACGCGCTCGTCGGCTTCCTGACCGAGAACTGCTGCGGCGGAACGTCTTGTACGCCGGCCCCCGCCTGCAAGCCCGCGCGAAAGCGCAGTCGAGTGCCAGCCTGAAAGGACAGAGCATGAAGCGCCTGCACGTTCACGTGTCCGTCGAGGACCTCTCGCACTCCATCCGATTCTACTCGGCCCTGTTTGCAAGCGATCCCTCGGTCGTGAAATCCGACTATGCCAAATGGATGCTCGAAGACCCTCGCGTCAATTTTGCGATCTCGACGCGCGGACGCGAGCCCGGCCTCGATCATCTCGGCATCCAGGTCGAGACCGGCGATGAGCTTCAGGAGGTCTACGCGCGGCTGCGTCAGGCCGGCGGCAATGTCATCGAGCAGGGGCAGACGACCTGCTGCTACGCCAAGTCGGAAAAATCCTGGATCGACGATCCAGCCGGCATCGCCTGGGAAACCTTCTACACCACCGGCGAAAGCACCGATTACGGCGACGGCACCGGTGAGAACGGCGCGCGGGTTGCGCATGGCAAGCAGGCAGAAAAGCAAACGGCCTGCTGCGCGCCTCAGGCGGCACCGAAGCAGTCGTCGGCCTGTTGCTGAAGGTCCAGCCCATGGACGCGATCATCTACCACAATCCCGCTTGCGGTACCTCGCGCAACACGCTCGCGATGATCCGCCACGCCGGCATCGAGCCGCATGTGATCGAATATCTGAAGACGCCGCCGTCGCGGGTCATGTTGCAGCAGCTCGTCCTGCGCATGGGGCTTTCCGTGCGCGAGCTGCTTCGCGAAAAGGGCACCCCCTATGCCGAGCTCGGGCTCGGCAACGCAGCGCTGACCGACGACCAGCTACTCGACGCAATGATGGCGCACCCGATCCTCATCAACAGACCGATCGTGGTCACGCCGAACGGCGCAAGACTCTGTCGCCCGTCCGAGCTGGTGCTGGATCTGTTGCCGGCGCAGCAGGGCGAGTTCGTCAAGGAAGACGGCGAGCGGGTCCGGCTGGAGCGCGGCGCCTGATGCCGGGGCTTGCGCGACGCGCCATCGCCGAGTGGCTCGGGACCGCGTTCCTGCTTGCCGCGGTGGTCGGTTCGGGGATCATGGCCCAGAAGCTTTCGGGCGGAAATATCGCGCTCGCGCTCCTGTGCAACACGATCGCCACCGGCGCGATTCTGGTCGCACTGATCCTCACCTTCGCATCCGTGTCGGGCGCCCATTTCAATCCGGCGGTGACGCTGGCCTTCACCCTGCGTGGCGAAATGGCCTGGAACGAAGCGGCGATCTACGTCGTCGCACAGACCTCCGGCGCAATCATCGGCGTGTGGATCGCGCATCTGATGTTCGAGCTTCCGGTCCTGCAGCTCTCCCTGACCCAGCGTACCGGAGCCGGACAATGGCTTGCCGAAGCCGCGGCGACCTTCGGCCTGCTGCTGACGATCTTCGGCGTCGCGTCGCGAACGCAACCCGCCGTGCCTTACGCAGTCGGCCTGTACATCACCTCGGCCTACTGGTTCACGGCCTCGACGTCCTTTGCCAATCCGGCGGTCACCGTCGCCAGGTCGCTGTCCGATACCTTCGCGGGCATCGCCCCGCAGGGCGTGCCGGCCTTCATCGCTGCGCAGCTCGTCGGCGCATTTCTCGCCGTTCCGCTTGCGGGCTGGCTTTGGGGCGGCGCCCCGGTGAAACAACACGCCTCTTGACGCCGGGACGGCTGCGGCATTCGCCGCCGGATGAATCGGGTTTTCAAAACGCTCCTGCCGAGTATTCTGTGAGTGCCTTCGATGGCAGGCTGCCGCTCGCAGCTTTGCTCCAGACGACAGGGACCCGCCCGTGACGCGCTTTTGCAACCTCGACATCGATGCCCCCGAGGCGTACGGCCGAGCCCCGAAGTTCAGTCGCGAATGAACGATTTCGCGCGATCCATCGTCGCCGCCTTCGCTCTGATCGGCGATGCCGACGCCGAGCTTCTGGGCATCGTCGCGTTGTCGGTCCGCGTCAGCCTGACTGCCAGCCTTGTCGCGCTGCTGATCGGCGCACCGTTTGGCGCCCTGCTCGCGATCACCCGTTTCCGGGGACGGCAGGTCATCATCGTGCTGACCAATGCGCTGCTTGGCCTCCCGCCGGTCGTGGTCGGGCTCGCGCTCTATCTGCTGCTGTCGCGGTCCGGCCCGCTGGGCGCGGCCGGCCTGCTGTTCACACCCGCCGCGATGGTGATCGCGCAGACGCTGCTCGCGACGCCGATCGTGGTGGCGCTGGTGCACCGGCCGGCGAGCCTGCTCTGGGCAGAGTATGGCGATCTGGCGCGGATCGACGGACTGTCCGCCTACCGCAGCATGGCGCTCCTGCTTGCGCTGGGACGGACCTCGCTGCTGACGGCCTTTCTCGCGGCCTTCGGGCGCGCCATCGCCGAAGTCGGCGCCATCATCATCGTCGGCGGCAATATCCGCGGCTTCACGCGGACCATGACCACCGCGATCGCGCTGGAGACCAGCAAGGGCGACCTGCCGCTGGCACTGGGCCTCGGCCTGATCCTGCTCGCACTCAGCGTGGCGGTGTCGACCGTCGCCTTTTTGCTAGTTGGCCGCGTTGGGGAAAAATAGCTGCTCGCCGCCGACCTTGTAGCCGGCAATCGCCTGCTGCCCTTTCGGAGACACCAGCCAGTCGATGAAGGCCTGCCCGTCCTGTGCTTTCACGTTCGGATGCTTGGCCGGATCGACCAGCATGACGCCGTATTGATTGAAGAGCCGCTTGTCGCCCTCCGTGAGGACGGTGAGCTCGCCGCGATTCCTGAACGACAGCCAGGTGCCGCGATCCGACAGCAGATAGGCGTTCGAGGATGAGGCCATATTCAGCGCGGGACCCATGCCCTGGCCGATCTCGCGATACCAGCTGTCCTTGACGGCACCGGGGTCGACACCCGCCTCCTTCCACAATCTCAGCTCGGCTGCGTGGGTGCCGGACTTGTCGCCGCGCGAGATGAACGGCGCCTTTGCCGCCGCGATCCTGCGCAGCGCATCGGTCACGTCCTTGCTGCCGGCGATCTGCGCCGGATCGCTTTTCGGACCGATGATGACGAAGTCGTTGTACATCACGTCGAAGCGTTTCACGCCCTGCCCTTCCGACATGAACTTGTCTTCGGCGGGCCTGTCATGGACGAACACCACATCGGCATCACCTCGCCGCCCGATGTCCAGCGCCTGGCCGGTGCCGACGGCAACGACCTTCACGTTGATGCCCTCGGCCTTCGAGAACAGCGGCAGCAGATGGCCGAACAATCCCGATTGCTCCGTCGACGTCGTCGAGGCGACGGTGATGGTGCGATCCTGCGCGAACGCGATGGTGGACCAGAGCAGAACCGCTCCGATGGCGACTATTCTTCTCATGCGTCGTCCCTACAGCAGATGCCTGTTGCTCCACCAAGACGCCGTCTGCGATAGCCCTCCTCCCGCGGGAAGGCAAGATCGATCGGTAGTGTCGCGTCGCGCGACAGATTCGAATCGAGAGGCTGGCCAGCGACGCGCGCGATGGTGCGGGGATGTTCTGCAATTGGTCCCACCTACATTGACATCGGTGTGACGGCCGGGGCAGTTTTTCATATTGCTGACGAATCAGCGATTGCCTCACGCCGAGTACCTCTTGGACAACTCCCAGTGCTTTCGAGACTGATATCGTTGCTGCACCGCATTCCTGCGGTGAAATGGGCGTTGACCCGGCTTCGGCCCTCGCCGCACGGCGGCAGCATCGGCGCCCCGATTGCCGTAAACGACTCAACCGCCCTCATCGTCGACACCGCAGAAACTGCGCCGGCTCCGAACATCAGCATCAGCGCCGACCCACTGCCCGGCGACGCAGCCACCGCGGACGAAGCCGCGATCTCTGTCGTCGCGGAGAGCCCGTCGGCAGCGCCGACTGACGTGAGCGACACCGACGATTCATTCCGGGAGACGCCGACGGAAGTCGAGCCGGTCGTCGTGGCGGAGGCTGCAATCTCGCCGGTCGACGTCGCGCCCGAGCCGACCGACGTTCCCGAGCCCATCATCGACAACGATCCGCCGGCGGAAGATTCGGCCGATGTTGCGCGCGGCGAGGCCGAGCAGGCTGCGGTCGCATCTGTCGCGGCCGAAAGTGAATCGGCCGACGCCGAGCCGATCATCATCAGTAGCGATCCATCTCCCGAGCTTCCGGCCGGCATCGAGCCTGTCGTCGCCGAGGAGACCGAGGTCGTGTCTGTCGACGTTGCGATCGCGCCGGTTGACACCCTCGATCTCATCGTCAGCGACGATCACTCCACTGGCATTCCCGCGGATGTCGAGCCCGCAGACGCGCTCTGCGTCGCGCCTGCCGGCAGCGGCGTCCCGGTGGAGGATGTCTCCGAGAGCTGCATCGACAGCGCGCCGACCTCCAGCGTCGCAATCGAGATCGAGCCAATCCCCGCGAACGATCCTGCGCCGGTGGTCATCGCAGTCACCACTGAGAGCTCTTCGGACGACACGCCCGGCGTCGTCACGGACATCGCGCCGGAGCAGGACTTGGCGCCTCCTGCGCTGGAGGTCCGCAGCACGCCGAAAGTTCGCGCCAAGCCAGCGGAACCGGCTGATCGCGCCGCGCTGATCCGGCAGCGCTGGGCCGAGACCGGCATCAGGATGTGGAATCCGCGGCTTCATGGCACCGGCGATGCCACGCTGAACATCCAGGGCAGCATCGAGCTGCTGCCGCCCGCGCCCGGCGAGACCATGCCGCGCTACGACAAGCTGGAATTCAGAATGCTCGGCGGGCAGATCGTCTGCGAGGGCGTCATCGTCGAGGCGCCTGCGCAGGCCAGCAATCACAGCTTCACCCGGCTCGCCGAGCCAGCGAAACTCGACCGGGTCCGCGAACCCGTGCGGGAACGCCAGGCCGCTCTCGCCTGAACCCTTTCCGCTGCAAGCGCCGTCGTGCTGTGCTAGGCTGAGGTCTCCAGAACACGGGAGATCGCATGCCCGCAAAATCCTTGCCGCTGGTCGTCATCGCCGCCCTCTGCGTCTCGCAAGGAGCCATTGCCGCGTCCAGCAAGCCTCAGCACCATGCGCGTGCCGTGGTGCCTTCCACCGATCCAGCCGCGCCCTACAAGGCCGATCGGCTCTCCTCCTCGCGCGGCGAGACGATCCTCAACACGCCCGGCCAGACCACGGTGCTGACGCGGCAGGTCCTCGACGACATGCACGCGACCAGCCTCCGGGACGCCATGCGCTCCACGGCCGGCGTGACGATCGGGCGCTAGGCGTTTCGCGCGGCTTTCGACCGATGCCTGGTTATTCCCGCTTGAGACATGCACTTTCCTGACACGCAACAGTTGCGCGCAACGCCGGCCGCGAAGTAACTTGCGCGCGGTCGAGCCACCCCACATCCCCGCCCGATCAAAACGACAAGAACACTCCGGGAGGCAAACTATGAGAAGACTCACGGCCGCGCTGTGTGCGTTGGCTTTCCTCGCAACCAGCGCGCAAGCCCAGACCATCAAGGATTTCCTGGCAATAGCCATGAAGAAATGGACGGCGCCGTTCGAGCCGTTCCAGCTGATCGGCAACATCTACTATGTCGGCACCGACGGCATTGCCGTCTACGTCATCAAGACCTCGCAGGGCCTGGTCCTGATGGATACGGCGATGCCGCAGTCGACCGGCATGATCAGGGACAACATCGCCAAGCTCGGCTTCAAGGTCGCCGACATCAAGATCATCCTCAACTCGCACGCGCATCTCGACCACACCGGCGGCTTCGCCGAGATCAAGAAAGAGACCGGTGCGCAGCTCATCGCCGGCGAGCGCGACAAGCCGCTGCTCGAAGGCGGCTACTATCCGGGCGACGAGAAGAACGAGGACCTCGCCTTCCCCGCGGTGAAGGTCGACCGTACCGTCAAGGAAGGCGACAAGGTCACGCTCGGCGACACCACGCTGACCGCGCATGCCACGCCCGGCCATTCGCCGGGCTGTACGAGTTGGGAGATGACCGTCAAGGACGGCAAGGAGGACCGCGAGGTGCTGTTCTTCTGCAGCGGCACGGTGGCGCTGAACCGCCTGGTCGGCCAGCCGACCTATCCCGGCATCGTCGACGACTATCGCGCGACCTACGCCAAGGTGAAGGCGATGAAGATCGACGTGCTGCTCGGGCCGCATCCGGAAGTCTATGGCATGCAGGCCAAGCGCGCGGAGATGAAGGACGGCGCACCGAACCCGTTCGTCACGCCGGGCGAGCTCGTAACTTACGCAACCAGCCTCTCCGAGGAATTCGACAAGCAGCTCGCCAAGCAGACCGCGGCGCTGGAAAAGAAATAGCGCGGTCGGGTGCTGCCCGCCTCTCCCCGACGAGGGAGAGGTGCGGCAACACGTTGCGACGGCGCGCATGGTTAGCAGAGTGTAGCCGCAGCTCTCCTTTGCAGTCGATGCGGCTCGCTCCCCGGCCTCATATCGTTAATGCGGCCTCACCAATGCACGCGGCCGGAATTGATGCGGTCGCGTGCAACCTGCGCTGGCCTTTCCATATGGAACCCGTCTAACGCGCCCTTTACCCCCGCCGTGCAAGATCGCCTCGTTTTGAAGGGATCCGGGGCGCGTATTGCAATGCCTGTCGCCGATTTGAAGTCTCATCTTGCCGCCGCGATGCGGCTGTTTCGCGTGCCGGCCGACAACCCGGACCTGACCCGCGCGCAGTTCGACGCCTTCTCCAAGCAGATCCCGCTGCTCTACTTCATCCTCATCAGCAACACGATCGCCGTCGCCTACACCTATGTGAACGTGGCTCCGGACTGGCTGACGATGATCGTGCCGAGCGTGCTCACCGTGCTGGCGGCTCTGCGCACGTTCTGGTGGCTGCGCCAGCGTCATCTCGTGCGCAGCGATGCGGACATCCTGCGCAATCTGCGCGCCACCAACTGGTTGACGCTGCCGATCGGTGCGGGCTTCACCGTCTGGTCCTTCGCGCTCTTCCCTTACGGCGACCCCTTCGCCAAGAGCCAGGTCGCCTTCTACATGGCGGTCACCGTGATCGGCTGCATCTTCTCGCTGATGCACCTGCGCTCCGCGGCGCTGATCGTGACGCTGGTCGTCGACGTCCCCTATGTGCTGTTCTTCTGGACCACCGGCGAGCCGACGCTGAAGGCGATCGCGGTCAATAACCTGCTCGTCTCCGGCGCGATGGTGACGGTGTTGTTCATCTACTATCGCGACTTCGCCGATCTCGTCGCCAGCCGCAAATCGCTGCTGGCACAGCAGGCGGCGACGCAGGCGCTGTCGGACGAGAATTTCCGGCTCGCCAATCTCGATTCCCTCACCGAGCTACCGAACCGCCGCCGCTTCTTCGCCGAGCTGTCGAGCGCCTTCACAGATGCCGAGCGCCGGAACGTTCGCGTCGCGGTCGGCATCATCGATCTCGACGGCTTCAAGCCGATCAACGACAATTACGGCCACTCGGTCGGCGACCGCGTCCTGATCGAGGCCGGCCGGCGCATCCGCGAGGTCTGCGAGGGTTTTGGTCCGCAGCGGGTCGAATTCGCCCGGCTCGGCGGCGACGAGTTCGGTCTCGTCGTGTGCGGCGACCCCGATGATGCGGATCTGCTCCGGCTCGGCCAGCGCATCGGCGACCAGGTCAAGCTGCCCTACCAGCTCGACACCGCCCATACGGGGCTGTCCTGCTCGATCGGCTTTGCGTTGTTCCCGCAATCGGCAACGACGGCCGAGGCGCTCTACGAATGCGCCGATTATTCGCTCTATCACGCCAAGCGCCATCTGCGCGGCCGCACCGTGATCTTCTCGAGCGAGCTCGAGGCCGAGATCCGCAGCCGCGGCGTGATCGAGAACCTGCTGCGCACCGCCGATTTCGGCACCGAGATGGACCTGGTGTTCCAGCCGATCGTGGACGCCATGAGCGAGCATACTGCCGGCTTCGAGGTTCTGGCGCGCTGGCACAGCTCCCGCCTCGGCCTGGTGTCGCCGGCCGACTTCATCCCGGCCGCCGAGCGCATCGGCCTGATCCGGCCGCTGACGCAGGCGCTGCTGGTTCGCGCGCTCGCGACGGCCAAGACCTGGCCCGACCACGTCCGCCTGTCGTTCAACCTCTCCGCTCACGACGTCTGCGCGGCCGAGGGCATCCTGCCGTTGATCTCGATCATCGAGAAGAGCGGCCTGCCGCCGCACCGGATCGATTTCGAGATCACCGAGACCGCCGTCACCTTCGACTTCGTGCGCGCACAGCAGTCGATCGCGACGCTGAAGGCCATGGGCTGTGGCATTTCGCTGGACGATTTCGGCACTGGCTATTCGTCGTTGAGCCACGTGCACCGGCTGCCGCTCGACAAGATCAAGATCGACCGCAGCTTCGTCGCCGACATCAACGACAATCCGGTGAGTCACAAGATCATCAAGTCGCTCACGGGCCTGTGCGACGACATGGAGATCGCCTGCGTCGTCGAGGGTGTCGAGACGCGCGCCCAGCTCGACAGCCTGAGGCGCCTGGGATGCGACTTCATCCAGGGCTATTATTTCGCAAAGCCCATGCCGGGCCATGCAATCGACGAGTATCTGGCCCAGGAAAACCAGCGCCTTGCGGGCGCGACCAAGGTCGTGGCCTGAGGCGCCGCTACTCCGCCAGGCTCGGCAGATCCAGCCCCTTCTCACGGGCACAATCGATCGCGATGTCGTAACCCGCGTCGGCATGGCGCATGACGCCGCTGGCGGGATCGTTCCAGAGCACGCGCTCGATCCGCTTGGCCGCTTCCGGCGTGCCGTCGGCGACGATCACCATGCCGGCATGCTGCGAATAGCCGATGCCGACGCCGCCGCCATGGTGCAGCGAGACCCAGGTCGCGCCGCTGGCGCAATTGAGCAGCGCATTGAGCAGGGGCCAGTCGGACACTGCGTCCGATCCGTCCTTCATCGCCTCGGTCTCGCGGTTGGGGCTTGCCACCGAGCCGCTGTCGAGATGATCGCGGCCGATCACGATCGGCGCCTTCAATTCGCCGCGCGCCACCATCTCGTTGAACGCAAGGCCGAGGCGATGACGATCGCCGAGGCCGACCCAGCAGATTCGCGCCGGCAGGCCCTGGAACTTGATGCGCTCCTTGGCCATGTCGAGCCAGTTGTGCAGATGCTTGTCGTCAGGCATCAGCTCCTTGACCCTGGCGTCGGTCTTGAAGATGTCCTCGGGATCGCCCGACAGCGCAGCCCAGCGGAAAGGTCCTACGCCGCGGCAGAACAGGGGCCGGATATAGGCGGGCACGAAGCCGGGGAAATCGAAGGCGTTCTTCAGGCCCATGTCCTGCGCCATCTGGCGAATGTTGTTGCCGTAGTCGAGTGTCGGAATGCCCTGGGCATGGAAATCCAGCATGGCCTGGACGTGCTCGACCATCGAAATCTTCGAGGCGCGTTCCACTGCCTTCGGATCGGACGCGCGCTTGGCTTCCCATTCGGCCAGCGTCCAGCCCTTCGGCAAATAGCCGTTGATCGGATCATGCGCGCTGGTCTGGTCGGTAACGATGTCGGGCTTGACGCCGCGGCGCACCAGCTCCGGAAAAATCTCCGCGGCATTGCCGAGCAGGCCGACCGAGACCGCCTTCTTCGTCTTCGCGGCGTCCGCCATGATCGCGAGCGCTTCGTCGAGCGTTGCGGCCTGCCGATCGAGATAGCCGGTGCGCAAGCGCATCTCGATGCGGCTCGGCTGGCATTCAACCGCAAGCATTGAGGCCCCTGCCATGGTCGCCGCCAGCGGCTGCGCGCCGCCCATGCCGCCGAGGCCGGCGGTGAGAATCCATTTTCCCGCGAGGCTGCCGCCGTAGTGACGACGGCCGACCTCCACAAAGGTCTCGTAGGTGCCCTGCACGATGCCCTGGCTGCCGATATAGATCCAGGAGCCCGCCGTCATCTGGCCGTACATCATCAGGCCCTGGCGATCGAGCTCGTTGAAATGATCGAGCGTCGCCCAGTGCGGCACGATGTTGGAGTTCGCGATCAGGACGCGCGGCGCATCGGCGTGGGTGCGGAAGACGCCGACGGGCTTGCCGGACTGGACCAACAGCGTCTGGTCGCCTTCGAGCTTGCGCAAGGCGGCCGTGATCCGGTCAAAACTCTCCCAGTCGCGCGCGGCACGGCCGATACCGCCATAGACCACGAGCTCGCTCGGGCGCTCCGCCACGTCAGGATCGAGATTGTTCATCAACATGCGCAAGGGCGCTTCCGTCAGCCAGCTCTTGGCGCTGATCTCGCTGCCGCGGGGAGCACGGATGGTGCGGTCATTGTCCAGTCGGCGGTTCATGCGGAGCACCTCTTCAGTCAAGTCGCGGAAACGGATCGGTTGGAAGCGCGGTGAGCGCCACAGCCGGCAGCGCATCGGCTTCGATCAGCGCAGCGGCCCTGGCAAGATCGCCGGCCATGTAGCGGTCGGCGCCAAGCGCGGGCACCTGCTCGCGAAGCTTGGCGATAACCGCAACGAGCGGCGCGCTGGTCGCATGCGGCGCGCGCAGGGTGATGCCCTGGGCCGCGACCAAAAGCTCGATGCCGAGAATCGCGGCGAGATTGTCGGCCATGTCGGAGAGGCGTCGCGCGGCATGCGCGGCCATCGAGACGTGGTCTTCCTGGTTGGCGCTGGTCGGCGTCGAGTCGATCGAGCAGGCGAGTGCTCGCTGCTTGTTCTCGGCATAGAGCGCGGCCGCCGTCACCTCCGCGATCATGAAGCCGGAATTGATGCCGGGATCGGGAGTAAGGAACGGCGGCAGGCCGAAATTCAGCGCGGGGTCGACCAGCGTCGCGATGCGCCGCTCGCTGATCGCGCCGATCTCCGACAGCGCCAGCGCGATCGCATCGGCAGCGAAGGCCACCGGCTCGGCGTGGAAATTGCCGCCAGAGACGATCTCGCCGGTTTCGACCAGCACCAGCGGATTGTCGGTCACGGCATTGGCTTCGACGATCAGCGTGCGCGCCGCCTGCGTGATCAGATCGAGCGCGGCGCCTGCGACCTGGGGCTGGCACCGGAGGCAATAAGGATCCTGCACGCGCTCGTCGCCTTCGAGATGCGACAGACGGATGTCGCTGCCGTCGAGCAGCGCGGTCAGCGTTGCGGCCGCCGCGATCTGGCCGGCATGGCCACGCAGCACCTGAATCTCGGGACGGAACGGCGCCGTCGAGGCCATCGCCGCATCCACCGACAACGCGCCCGTCACGAGCGCGGCACGGGCGAGGCGAAATGCACGCAGCACGCCCGATATGGCGTAGGCGGTCGAGAACTGCGTGCCGTTGATCAGCGCAAGGCCTTCCTTGGGCCCGAGGGTCAGTGGCGCAAGATCGGCGGCGGCGAGCGCCTCGCTGCCGGATACGATCTTGCCATCGATGACGGCCTGCCCCTCGCCAATCATCACCGCAGTCATATGCGCGAGCGGCGCGAGATCGCCGGAGGCGCCGACCGATCCCTGCTGCGGCACCAGCGGGCAGACGCCACGCGCCAACATTCCCTGCAGCTGCTCGATCACATCGCGCCGGACACCGGAAGCACCGCGCCCGAGCGAGACGATCTTCAGCGCCATCATCAACCGCACGATCGGCTCCGGCGTTGCGGAGCCGACGCCGCAGCAATGCGAGACGATGAGATTGCGCTGCAGCAGCGCGGTCTGGTCGGATGGAATGCGCTTCGATGCGAGCTTCCCGAAGCCGGTGTTGATGCCATAGACGGGGACGTCGGCCTGCGCGGCTTGCGCGACGATCTGCGCAGCCGCCTCCACGCGCGGCCAGAACGACGGATCAAGGACGACAGGGGCGCCTTCGAGCACGCGCACGAGATCGTCGAGGCTCACTGCTCCCGGCTTGACGACGATTGCCGTGCCCTGCTCCGTCACTGGGCCCTCCACACGCGCCGATGCAGCGGATTGAAGCCGATGCGGTAGACGAGCTCGGCGGGACGCTCGATGTCCCAGATCGCAAGATCGCACCATTTCCCCGCTTCCAGCGTGCCGGTCTCATCCAGGACGCCGAGAGCGCGGGCGCCTTCACGGGTGACGCCGGCGAGGCACTCGGCCACGTTCATCCGGAACAGTGTCGCGCCCATGTTCATCGCGAGCAGCAGCGAGGTCAGCGGCGAGCTGCCGGGATTGCAGTCGGTCGCGAGCGCTATGGGAACGCCATGCTTGCGGAATGCCTCGACCGGCGGCTTCTGCGTCTCGCGAATGAAGTAGAACGCGCCGGGCAGCAGCACGGCAACAGTACCGGATTTCGCCATGGCGGCAGCGCCGGCTTCATCCGTGTGCTCGAGGTGATCAGCCGACAATGCGGAGTATTTTGCGGCAAGCGCGGCGCCGCCGAGGTTCGACAGCTGGTCGGCATGCAGCTTCACCGGCAACCCGAGCCCCCTCGCGGCCTCGAACACAAGCGCGGTCTGCTCTGCGGAGAAGGCGATCCCTTCCATGAAAGCATCGACCGCATCGGCAAGACCAGCCTTTGCCACTGCGGGCAACATCTCCTTGCAGACGAGATCGATGTAACGATCCTTGTCGCCATCGGATTCCACCGGCAGCGCATGCGCACCGAGGAAGGATGTACGGATCGCAACCGACCGCTGGCGGCCGAGGCCGCGCGCGGCCGCGAGCTGCCGCATCTCGGTTTCAACATCGAGGCCATAGCCGGATTTGATCTCGACGGTGGTTGCACCCTCGCCGATCAGCGCATCGAGCCGCGGCAGCGCGCTTGCGACGAGTTCGGCTTCGCTCGCCTTGCGCGTCGCGGCCACCGTCGAAACGATGCCACCGCCGGCGCGTGCGATCTCTTCGTAGCTTGCACCCTTCAGGCGCAGCTCGAATTCATGCGCGCGGTTGCCGCCGTAGACGAGATGGGTGTGGCAGTCCACGAGGCCCGGCGTGATCCAGCGCCCCTCGCAATCGATCCGATCGATCGCATCCGCATCAACAGGGAAATCCGCCTTCGCGCCCGCATAGACAATCTGGCCGCCGCGCGCGGCGATGACACCATGCTCGATCTCGCCGAGATCGGGACGATCGGCCCGCATGGTCGCGAGGCGGGCATTGTGCCAGATCCGGTCGAAGCGCTCTGCCATGCGGGTATCCAATCGCCGTCGGATGCTTGACTTATATGTCTAGACATATAATCGTAAGATGGTTCTGTCCAGCCGGCGTGTCATCATGTCCCGACTGCATTTCGCTTCCGCGCTCCTGCCTTCGGGCTGGGCCAATGACGTGCAGGTGGTCGTCACCGCCGGCGCGATCGCGACGGTGAGGCCGGGCGTGGCGCCGGCCGCCGGCGACGAGCGCCACGCCATTGCGCTTCCGGGACTTGCGAGCCTGCATAGCCACGCCTTCCAGCGCGGTATGGCGGGACTGGCGGAGCTGCGCGGCGAGTCCACCGATACGTTCTGGACCTGGCGCGAGACGATGTATCGCTTTGCGCTGGCGATGACGCCTGATGAGGTCGCTTCCGTTGCGACGCTGCTCTATGTCGAGATGCTGGAGCAGGGTTTTACCCGCGTCGGCGAATTCCACTATCTGCATCACGACCGCGACGGTTCGCCCTATGCCGATGTCGCCGAGATGGCCGCGCGGATCGCGCAGGCTGCCGAGGCTTCCGGCATTGCGCTGACGTTGCTGCCGAGTTTTTATGCGCATGGCTCTTTTGGAGGCGCAGCGCCGCACGAGGGGCAGCGCCGCTTCATCTGCTCGGTCGATCAATTCGACGCATTGATGGCTGCTTCCCGCAAGGTTATCGCGAACTTGCCGGGCGCCAATATCGGCATCGCGCCGCATAGCTTGCGCGCGGTGACGCCAGACGAACTTGGCGCGATCATTCCGGTCGCCGAGGGCGGGCCGGTACACATTCATGCCGCCGAGCAGGTCAAGGAGGTCGAGGATTGCCTGGCCTGGTCAGGCCGGCGGCCCGTACAATGGCTGCTGGAACACGCCCCCATCGATCAGCGCTGGTGCCTCATTCACGCGACCCACACAACGGATGAGGAAGTGGCGGCGTTCGCGAAGACCGGCGCGGTCGCCGGCCTTTGCCCGATCACGGAAGCGAGCCTTGGCGACGGCATTTTTTCGGCGCGCGCGTTTCTCGACGCTGGCGGCCTGTTCGGCGTCGGCACCGATTCCAACGTGCTGATCAGCGCCGCCGACGAATTGCGCCAGCTCGAATACGGCCAGAGGCTCAAGCACCGCCAGCGCAACGTGCTCTCCGGCGGCGCAGGTCGCTCGACCGGACGCACGCTGTTCGACGATGCGCTTGCCGGCGGCGCGCGGGCGCTGGCGCAGCCGACCGTCGGCCTCGCCCTCGGCGCGCGCGCCGACATCGTCACGCTCGACGCCGCGCATCCGTCGCTGGCGGGACGTACGCACGACGCTGTCATCGACGGCTGGATCTTTGCCGCGGGCGGCGCTGCGGTCGATTGCGTCTGGGCCGGCGGCAACAAGGTGGTCGAAGGTGGGCGGCACAGGCTGCGCCAGACGGCGCGCGAACGCTTCAACGCCGCGGTGCGGAGGCATGTCGCATGAGCCTCACCGCAGACACAGCCGACCAGCCGACGCTCTACAAGCGCATCCGCGCCGACATCGAGAAACGCATCCTGACCGGCGAATGGCCGCCCGGGCATCGCATTCCCTTCGAGCACGAACTGGTCGCACGCTACGGCTGCTCGCGCATGACCGTGAACAAGGCGCTGTCGGAGCTCGCCCAAGCCGACCTGATCGAGCGGCGGCGGCGGGCCGGCTCCTTCGTGCGCCGGCCGCAGCATCAATCGGCCGTGCTCAAGATCGCCGACATCCGCGCCGAGATCACCGCGCTCGGGCGCGCTTACGGCTACGAGCTGATCGGCCGCAAACTGCGCGCCGCGACCGCTGCCGACCGCGACCGTCTCGGCGTCAAGAAGGCCGGCAAGGTGGTCGCGATCACCTGCCGGCACAGTGCCGACAACGTACCGTTCGCGGTCGAGGACAGGCTGATCGATCTCTCATCCGTGCCGCATGCCGCGACCGCGGATTTCTCGCGCGAGCCGCCCGGCTCCTGGCTGCTTCACCATGTCCCATGGACAGAGGCCGAGCATACGATCAGCGCCATCGTTGCGGACGATCGCACGGCGGAAGCGCTCGACATCGCCGTCGGCGCGCCCTGCCTCGTGATCGACCGCTACACCTGGCGCAGCGCACGCACCATCACCGCGGTGCGCCTGCTCTATCCCGGTGACTCTCACCGCCTTGTCGCCCGATTCAAGGGAGGCTGAGAGAACGATGTCGGCACAATTCGTGCAACGCTTCGGGCAACGGTCCATGCGGGCCCATAGAGATCAACAGGACGTCAATCCATCGATCGGTAAGAGGACGACAATCATGCGTAATTCGACGATATTTGCGACAATCATTGCGCTTACGGCTTCCACTGCGGTGCTCGCCGACGACGTCAAGGTCGGCGTCGGCATCTCCGGATGGACCGGCTTCGCGCCGCTGACGCTGGCGAAGGAAGCCGGCATCTTCAAGAAGAACGGCCTCGACGTCACGATCAAGAAGATCCCGCAGAAGGACCGCCACCTCGCGATCGCCTCCGGCGACATCCAGTGCGCGGCGACCACGGTCGAGACCTGGATCTCCTGGAACGCCAATGGCGTCGCGACCAAGCAGATCTTCCAGCTCGACAAGAGCTACGGCGCCGACGGCATGGCCGTGCGCAACGATATCGCCGCGATCAAGGACCTGAAGGGCAAGACGGTTGCGGCGTCCGCGCCGGGCACGTCGCCCTATTTCGCGCTGGCCTGGATGCTCAAGAAGAACGGCCTCACCACCAAGGACGTGACCGTCGTGAACCTCGAACCCGCCGCCGCGGCGCAGGCTTTCGTCTCCGGCCAGAACGACGCCGCGATGACCTATGAGCCCTATCTGTCGACCGTGCGCGCCGCGCCCGACAAGGGCAAGATCATCGCCACCACGCTGGACTACCCGATCGTGATGGACACCTTCGGCTGCACGCCGAAATTCCTGAGCGAGAATCCGAAGGCCGCGCAGGCACTCGCCAACAGCTACTTCGAGGCGCTCGACATGATCGCCAAGGACCAGGCCAAGGCCTATGAGATCATGGGCGCGGACGTGAAGCAGACCGGCGAGCAGTTCGGCAACTCGGCAAAGTACCTGCGCTGGCAGGACAAGGCCGCCAACCAGAAGTTCTTCGCCGGCGATTTCCTCACGTTCAACAAGGACGCTGCCGAGCTCCTGCTCGAGATCGGCATCATCAAGGCGGCGCCGAAGGTCGAGGACCTCTACGACGCCAGCTTCATCAAGTAAGCTTAAACGAGCTCCGGTCCCGCCGCGAGGCGGGGCCGGCGCCTGATCGACCACCTGGATAGATAGTTGATGCGTCCCCTGGATCCCGTGACTTCGAGGCAGCGCGTGGCCTATGGCCTCGCGTTCTTCGTGCTTTTCGTTGCCCTCTGGTCCTGGGCGACCTTCGGCGGCCATGTGTCTAAGACCTTTCTCGCCAACCCGCTGACCATGGTGCAGGAAGGTTATGACCTGCTCGCCAAGCAGGGCTTCCTGCTCGACATCGGCATGACGATCTGGCGTGTCGTCGGCGGCTTTGCGCTCGCGGCGATCATCGCCGTGCCGTTCGGCGTTCTGATGGGCGCCTACAAGCCGGTCGAGGCGTTCCTCGAACCGTTCGTCTCCTTTGCGCGCTATCTGCCCGCGTCGGCCTTCATTCCGCTTCTGATCCTGTGGGCCGGCATCGGCGAGCTGCAGAAGCTGCTCGTCATCTTCATCGGCTCGGTGTTCCAGGTCATCCTGATGGTCGCGGTGACTGTCGGCGCCACACGGCGGGACCTGGTCGAGGCGGCCTATACGCTGGGCGCCAGGGACCGCGGCATCATCCGCCGTGTGCTGCTGCCCTCCTCCGCCCCCGAGATTGCAGAAATCCTGCGGCTGGTGCTGGGCTGGGCCTGGACCTACGTCATCGTCGCCGAGCTGATCGGCTCATCCTCCGGCATCGGCCACATGATCACCGACAGCCAGGCGCTGCTCAACACCGGCCAGATCATCTTCGGCATCATCGTGATCGGACTGATCGGCCTTATCTCCGACTTCCTGTTCAAGGCGTTCAACGCCTGGCTGTTTCCGTGGAAGCTCGCATGACCATTCTCAAGATCGAACAGGTCTCGCGCACATTCCCCGCACGCCACGGCAACGCGCCGACCAGAGCGCTGGAGCCGACGGACCTCACCATCGGCAACAACGACTTCGTCACCATCCTCGGCCCGTCCGGCTGCGGCAAGTCCACCCTGCTGCGCATCGTCGCCGGCCTCGACCGTCCGACCAGCGGACGCGTCACGCTCGACGGGCGCGAGGTGACCGGCCCGGGCGCCGATCGCGGCATGGTATTCCAGTCCTACACGCTGTTTCCCTGGCTGACCGTGCGCGAGAATATCGCCTTCGGCTTGCGCGAGCGCGGCGTGTCCGAGGCGGAGCGAAACAAGATCGCGGATGCCTTCATCCGTCAGGTCGGATTGTCCGGCTTCGAGAACCATTGGCCGAAGCAACTCTCCGGCGGCATGCAGCAGCGCACGGCGATTGCGCGCGCGCTCGCCAATGATCCAAAAATCCTGCTGCTCGACGAGCCCTTCGGCGCGCTGGACAACCAGACCCGCGCCCTGATGCAGGAAATGCTGCTCGGAATCTGGGAGCGCGACCAGAAGACCGTGCTGTTCGTGACCCACGACATCGAGGAGGCGATCTTCCTCGGCAGCCGCGTCATCGTCATGAGCGCACGCCCCGGCCGCATCAAGGCCGAGATTGCCGTGGACCTGCCGCATCCACGCTCGTACAAGATCAAGACCACGCCCGAATTCGTCCAGCTCAAGGAGCGGCTGGTCGAGGAGATCCGTACCGAGGCGTTGAAGGTTGCCGAACATGCCTGACACTCAGCCCCGCGCCGACGGGACTCGCGTCCTTGCCGACCTCAATGCACTGCGCGCCATCGGCGCCTACAAGACCGGCGTGCACAAGCCGACCTTTTCCGAGCCGCACAGGCAATCGCTGGACTGGCTGGTTCAGAGGCTGCCCGATGCAGGGCTCTCCGCGACGATTGACGGCATCGGCAATGTCTTTGGCACCAGCACGAAGCCCGGGCCGAAGCTGCTGACTGGCTCGCATCTGGAGAGCCAGAACTATGCCGGCTGGCTCGATGGCCCGCTCGGCGTCGTCTATGCGCTCGAAGCTGCGCGCGTGCTCAATGCCGATCCCTCCGTGAAAGGCGCGGTCGAAGTCGCGGCCTGGTGCGACGAGGAAGGACATTTTGGCAGCTTCCTCGGCTCGCGCTCCTATGTCGGGCAAGTGACTGAAGCTGAAATCGACGCTGCGCGCGACCGCACCGACGGGCGCCCCATGCGCGATGCGCTCGCCGGCATGGGGCTCTCGGGGCGCGCGCGCATCGCGGTCGAGCCGGGCCGGCACGTCGGGTATCTGGAGGCGCATATCGAGCAGGGCGACACGCTCGAGAGTAGTCATCTCGCGGTCGGTGTCGTGACATCCATCGTCGGCATCTGGCAGTACCGCATCAACTTCACCGGCGAGCAGAACCACGCCGGCACCACGCGCATGGCCGTGCGCAAGGATGCCGGCCTCGCGCTGGCGAAATTCTGCGTCGCGATCGACGAGCGTTTCCCCGCCGCCTGCGGACCGCGCACGGTCTGGACCACCGGCCGCATCACGCTCGATCCCGGTGCGCCGAGCATCATTCCGGGCGGTGCCGAAATGCTGTTCCAGATCCGCGACGACAATCCAGCCGTCATCGCGAGGCTGGAGCAGCTGCTGCGCACGATGGCGGATGAGGTAAATGCGAAGGGACCCTGCACCGTCGGCGTGACCAAGCTGCGCACCGGCGCACCCGCGATGATGAATGCGGGCTTCCAGGACGCAATCGAGGCTGCGAGCAAGGCCGTCGCCGGCGGGCGATCCATCCGCATGCCCAGCGGCGCCGGCCACGATGCGCAGATGCTCGCGACCGTCATGCCGGCCGGCATGCTGTTCGTGCCGTCGATCGGCGGCATCAGCCATCACTGGACCGAAAACACAGCCGATGCCGATATCATCACCGGCGCGCAGGTCTTCGTCGATGCCTGCCGGCGCATCCTCAGCGGCTAGGCGGCCGATGCTGGCATCATGACCGCGGGCGAAGCTTATACCGAGGCGACAACCGGCTATTGGCAGGAATTGACGCCGGACATTCCCGCGCGCTTCTCGGCAACGGCCCCCTATCGCTTCGGCTATCCTGTCACGCTGCCCTGCGGCCGCATCCTCGTCCTGCCGTTGCGCCGACTACCCGATGGCGATCATGCCGTCGCCTCGCTCATCGCCAACCAGGCCTCGCACCTCGTGGTCGCGGCGCTTGCAGACCACATGGCGACACAGGCGCGCGCATTCGACGCCGAGATCATCGTGGGACTGCCGACCCTCGGTCTTGCCTTTGCGTCGCTGGTCGCCGAACGGCTGGGACAGCCGCGCTATGTCCCGCTCGGCTATTCGCGCAAGTTCTGGTACGACGACGCGCTGTCCGAGCCCGTCACTTCAATCACCAGCCCCAAGGCCGGCAAGAGGCTGCGGCTGGATCCGAACCTGCTGCCGCTGCTCGAGGGACGCCGAGTGGTGCTCATCGACGATGCGATCTCGACTGGCACGACGGCGATCGCTGCTGCGCGCCTGCTGCAGAAGATCGGCGTCGACATTGCCGGCATGGTCGTCGCGATGAAGCAGACCAATCGTTGGCAGGCGTCGACCGCGGCGCTTTCTCCGTCCCTTGCGGTTCGCGCCGTCTACGGCTGCCCGCTCTTCCAGCGCAACGAGGCCGGCTGGATGCCGCTGCTCGAGACACAGCCCGCCATTCCCTGATTGGCCGGGCGTCGATCGTAACGCTCCCCCGATCTTGAGCAGGATTGGGCAAATCCTGACCGCTTTGGGCAAGACGCTGGATCGCACAACACCTAGCCTGCCCGCCCGACGCGAGAAGGCTCACATGTCCGACGTCCCCGCCGCAACGCCCGCATCGACCGTCGAAGCCCTGAAAGCCATCGCCGGCAACCCGCCGAAGGTCCGCGCCAGCTTTGCCAAGGGCTGGTGCGTGCGCGGCACCTACACGCCGTCGGACCGCGCGGGAGAAGTCACGCGATCGCGGAGCTTTACGAAACCATCGCGCGTGCTGGCGCGCTTTTCGATCGGCGGCGGTAACCCAGACGTGGCCGACACCAACAATCTGGTGCTGCGCGGCTTCAGCTTCAAGCTCGGCAACGACGATCACCGCTCGGACATTCTCGTGGAGAGCGCGCCGGTGCATTGTGCGCGAACGCTCGACCAGATGCTGGCCTTCCTCGAGGCGCGCATGCCGGGGCCGGACGGCAAGCCAGATATGGCCAAGGTCGAGGCATTCTCGGCGGCCAATCCTGAGACGCTCAATCAGGCGAACTACATCGCCGCGCGTCCGCTGCCCGGAAGCCTTGCCGGCACGACCTATTGGGGCGTGCATTCTTTTCCCGCGACCAACGCGGAGAATGAGACGCGCTTCATCAAGTTCAAGGTGGTCCCGGCCCGCGGCGAGATCACGCTGAGCCAGGATGAAGCCAAGATGAAGCCGGCCGATTTCCTGCGCGACGATCTGGGTGCGCGGATCGCTACGGGCCATGTCCGCTTCAACGTGATGGCGCTGCTGGACCGCCCGGGTGATCCCACCATGGACGTGACGATGCGCTGGCCGGATGAGGATCGTCGCGAGGAGGTGCGGCTCGGCACGATCGTGATCACGGGCTTCGAGCCGGACCTCGCCTGCGACGCCTCCATCTTCAATCCGGCGAATCTCGCCGAGGGCATCGGTCATCCGCCGGACGAGATCTTTGCGGCGCGGCGCGCCGCCTACGCCATCTCGCTTGCGAAACGGCGCTGAGCGCGTCACACCTCGCCGATCGAGGCGCCGAGCGTCTCGCGGCGCCACGCTGCGGGGCTGACGCCGGCGATCGAGGAGAACACGCGCGTGAAGTGGCTCTGGTTGGCAAACCCCGCCGAGATCGCGATCTCCGACAGCGGCAGGTCGCGGACGCCCATCAACTGCTTGGCCGCCTTGACGCGCTGATGCAGCAGCCATTGGTGCGGCGGCATGCCGACGGAGATTCGAAATGCGCGCGAGAAATGGCTGACCGACAGGTCGAGCTCGGCCGCGATCCTCTCGAGCGAAAGCTTGCCGCTGAGATCGGATTCGAGCCGATCGCAGGCGCGCTTCGCCTGCCATGGAGCGAGTCCCCCGCGCGCAAGTCCGGCCGTGCGCTGAAGTCCGCCATAGGTCTGGGCGACATGGGCGGTCAGCGCGAGCATCATATGATCGACGAAGAGCTGGTTGGCCTCGTCCGGCCGACGCAGGCCCTCCTGCAGCGATGCGCCGATGTGGCGGACGACTGCATCGTCATGGCCAACACCGACCTGGCAGTCGAGCTCGTCGACCCGTGGCGCATTGCACTGCCGGGCGATGCCGTCGAGCGCCGAGCGTGGAATATAGAAGAACAGCGAGTGGAACGGCTTGTCGATCACGTAGCGCGGATCGCGCTTGAGGTCATAGAGATAGGTCGTGCCGGCGCGGACGTCCGCCTTCATGATGGATTTGCCGCGCTCCCAGAGCTCGCAGTCTGGATAATCGTGAAGCTTCAGGCTGACGAGAAAGGCATCTTCAGCCGCCAGCGACCCGGACAGACCAGGCACCGGGCGGTCATTCCGCGTCTCGGTGACGGCGAGCTCGGCGCTGTGCAGCGAGCGCGCCACCAGCGCGGGCGGCGCGTTCTTCAAGCGCAGGAATTGCCCGAGCCTCTGTCCGTAGGCGCCTGCCTGTGTCATCGGTCAGTCCTTCTGTGGCAGTCCAAGTGCGGACCACAGCGTCCCGCAATTTCCGCGACGCATTATCGGGCATGCGCCAAGGTCTGTCCACACGCGCACACGCGAAGCTCGTCACGCTTTTTCACGAATGCACGACGGATGGCGCGAAGCGCTAGAACGAGGTGCCGCCTCCGAACCTGAACTCCTGGAGGCGCCCCAGTATTTGGTGCCGCCGCATCGCCTGCATCAAGCCGGGCCGTCGCCCTTCGAGGCTTGCTCCGCGGCGCGACGCGCCGCAGAGCGCGCACCGCAGGGTGACGGTGTTGGAAGGGAGTTCGCCGCTTCCACCTCGTCATTGCGAGCGCAGCGAAGCAATCCAGAATCCCTCCGCGGACCGACTCTGGATTGCTTCGTCGCAAGGGCTCCTCGCAATGACGGAGTATGAGGTATCGGCGGGCCCTCCACACACCGCTGTCATTCCCCGCGACCCGGCTACGCCAAGGCTTCGCCGGGGTTGAGGTCCAGGGGCGCCGAAGCTTTAGCGTAGGCGGCAGGCGGGGAATCCAGTACGCCGCGGCGGATGTGGGGAGCGCGAGCTTTTCAACGCGGGCCTCTGGAATACTGGATCGCTCGCCTTCGCGGGCGATGACAGTGAGTGTGTGTCGCAGACACGCCTTCGCATCCTCGCGGCGCAATTCGCCCGAGCTTTGCTTCGTCGCTCCACCCTCATAGCCAAGAGGGCGCAGGGAAGGCCGGGTGCCGGCTGGCACCCGCGGTCCGCTGCGCGAAGGTAGCGCAAAGGAGACCGCACAGCAGCATACAGGTGTAGCCAATCACTCGGCCTTCCCTGCGCAGTGGTCGGACGGCTTATGCCGCGCTCTCCCGGGAGCCGAATTCGTTCTGGCCTCCCTCACTCTCACGGAATTCACCAGCACCGCGCCGGTTGACGCGAGGGCCGCCTCCGCAAGAGCTTGACCGTAGCAACGACGGCCAGGACCACACGGTTTTGCCGTACGCGCGGTCCGCCATTTCGCCGCAGTTTTCCCAGCCCCGTCGACGGAGCCGGAAACTTACAGACGAGACGAACCTGACAGCGCCGTTCGTCCGCGCGAAGCCCCAGGGCTCACGGAGAGCAATCCGCCCCGCCCTTGGCCATCGCGCCCGACGCTGCCGCGTCCACCGCAAGCCCGGCTCGCGAAAATGACGACCTCATGATCGCCCCTCAAGGATGAGCCGGGATGTGCGACACATACGACAAATCCGAATTTCGGTAAAGTGGAATATTTTCGCAGGAAGAGGTTGACGGGCACGCGAAACAGGGTTGCGCAGGTCCGTGAGGCGGGCCAACCGGTGCCGGGATAGCCCGCAACGTCTGCGTGGCCGCGACAATTCGAGCGCTTCGCGGACATAAAGTCGCGGCAATCGTCGGGCTTGTCGGCCTCACCCTCCTTCATCCTGCTCCCCGGAGTTCCAATGTCTTCCGCCGACCGGCCGGCGACACGCCTTGCGACGCGGCTTGCCTTCCTTGTCGCGGGCTTCGGCATCGCGTGCTGGGCGCCGCTGGTGCCGTTCGCGAAGACGCGGCTCGACGTCGACGACGGCGTGCTCGGGCTGCTCCTGCTCAGCCTCGGCATCGGGTCGGTTGTCGCGATGTTGCTGACCGGGATCATGAGCGCGCGCTACGGCAGCAGGCCGATCATCATTGCCGGCGGGCTCGGTCTCGCGCTGGTGCTGCCGCTGCTGGCGATCGCAAGCACGCCGGCGACGCTGGCATTGGCGCTGCTCGCATTCGGCGCCGCGCTCGGCTCGATCGACGTCGCCATGAACATCCACGCGGTGGAGGTCGAGCGCGCGGCGAAAATTCCGCTGATGTCCGGCTTCCACGCGCTGTTCAGCATCGGCGGTTTTGCGGGATCGGCGCTGATGACCGCGCTGCTCTCCTTGCGGCCCGGCGCGCTCGCCTGCACGCTGATCTGCTCGGTCCTGATGCTGATCGCGATGATGGTGACGTCGCCGCGGCTGCTTCGCTCCGTCCAGGTGCTGGACGGGCCGCTGTTCGTGCTGCCTCACGGATCGGTGCTGCTACTCGCGCTGCTCGGCGCCATCACCTTCCTCGTCGAAGGCGCGATGCTGGACTGGGGCGCGCTGCTCGTGATCGGCGCAGGCCTCGTCTCGGAGGCGCAAGGCGGGACCGGCTACATCGTGTTCTCGATCGCGATGACGATGGGGCGGCTCGGCGGCGATGCCGTCGTCGCGCGCATCGGAGACCGCACCACGCTGGTCTGGGGAAGCCTCATTGCAATCGGAGGCTTCGTGGTGCTGCTCACGGCTCCCATTGCGGCGGTTGCGATGGCCGGCTTCCTGCTGATCGGCCTCGGCGCGTCGAACCTCGTGCCAGTGCTGTTCCGCCGCGCAGCATGGCAAACGGTGATGCCCACCGGCCTCGCCGTCGCCGCGATCACGACTGCGGGCTATGGCGGCATTCTGATCGGTCCTGCCGGCGTCGGCTTCGTCGCCCACCTTGGCGGATTGCCGATGGCGTTCGGGCTGCTGGCCGCACTGATGGGTCTGGTCACACTGTCGGCGAGCATCGTCACGCGCCCCGCGGCGTGACTAAAGCGCGATGAGATTGGGATGAATCGTCATCGCGCTTTAGGTTGTTGTTTGAGCATGATCCTTTCGGAAAACCGCTTCACACTTTGCGCTAACGCGGCCCTCCGGGTCCGGATCATGCTCTAGTCTCAAAACCTCTCCAGCCCGATCGATTTGATCATGCGCGCCAGGCTCGCGGAAGTCGCCTCGACGAGGCGCTGGAATTCGGCCGGATTCGAGTCGCTGTCTGGCTCCATGCCCTCGGCGCGATAATTGGCCTGCATCGCCTTGTCGGCCATGGCCATGCGCGTCGCCTGCGCGATCCGGTCGATGATCGCATCGTCGGTCTGCCGGGGCGCGAACAGGCCGAACCAGCCGTCATAGCGGAGGCCCGACATGCCGGATTCGATGGCGGTCGGGATATCGGGGGCCACGCTCAGCCGCTTTTCGGTGGCGACCGCGATCATCCGGATCTTGCCGGCCTCGCTCCATTGCTGCAATTGCACCGACATCACGGCAATGATGAGGGGGATCTGGCCGGCCAGGAGGTCGTTGCTGGCCTGCGCGATGCCCCGATACGGGACATGGACGATGTCCAGCCCACCCGCCTGCAGCTTGAAGGCTTCGCCGACGAGATGATTTCCGCTGCCAATACCGGGTGTACCGTAGGACAGCTTTCCCGGATTGGCTTTCGCGTAGGCAACCAGCTCACGCAGATTTGTGACGGGCACCGACGGATGGACGACGAAAACAAGCGCGCTGGTGATGAGGCGGCAGATGGCGCGGAAATCGTCCATCGCATAGGACGGATTTTGCGCTAGCAGCGGAATGGCCGCCTGCGTGCTGTCGTTTCCGAGCAGCAGCGAGTAGCCGTCGGGCTTCTCGCGCGCGACCGCCGCTGTCCCGATCGCGCCGCCCGCACCGGTGATGTTTTCGATGAAGACAGGTCCAAGCAGCGACGACATCTTCTCCGCCCAGGGACGCCCGATCTGATCGCCCGATCCGCCAGCCCCGTAGGGAATCACCAGTCGAATGGGACGGGAGGGATAGTCGGCGGCGTGTCCGCCGCACGGAAGTGCCAAAAGCGCAGCTGCGCCCGACAATGCATGGACGATCTGTCGCCGCGAGAAGGAGGGCATATTGGAATCCGGAAAGTCGATTGTCACTGTCGAGGCGGGACCGGTTCCCGAACAATCCCATCGCAGCAATCGGCGACCGAGGTCAATGCTCCGTCCGGACTATGCGGCGGCGTCACCGCCATGTCATGTGCCCTAAGCCGCTATTTTTAAAACAATATTTCGGAAGGCGACCGACCCACGCGGTGCGCGCAGGGCTGCCGGCCCGGCCCTCTGCTTTCGGCCAGTTTACTGTACGGTTCGTTCTGATAGACCACAAATAGATACCTTTTGACTCCCGTCCCGGGGGTAATGGCGCGTGCCAGATCGTAGCGAAGACCCGGCCATTTCATTTGGGCCATTTCGACTGTTTCCGAAGTCCCGGCTCCTGGAGAAGGAGGGCGCGCCGCTTCATGTCGGCGGCCGCGCGCTCGACATCCTCATTTTCCTGGCCGAGCGGCCCGGTGAAGTCGTCGACAAGAGAGAGCTGGTCAAGCGCATCTGGGCCAACGTCAATGTCGACGAGGGCAGCCTGCGCTTTCATGTCGCAGCGCTGCGCAAAGCGCTGGGCGATACCGGCAAGTCGGCGCGCTACGTCGTCAACGTGCCCGGCCGCGGCTATTGCTTCGTCGCCTCGCTCGCCTCGCCCGCCGCGCAGCCGACCATCGACATCCTGCCGCCCCGCGCCCTGCCCGCGCCGCTCTCGAAAATGGTCGGACGGGATGAGATCGTCGAAAAGATATCGAACGGACTCTCGCTCCATCACTTCATGAGCCTGGTTGGCCCGGGCGGTATCGGCAAGACGGCCGTCGCCATCGCTGTCGGGCATCGCCGCTCCCAGGATTTTCCCGGGCGTGTCTTCTTCGTCGACTTCGGCCCGCTCCGGGATGCCAGCCATGTCGCAACCACCATTGCCTCCGCGCTCGGCCTGACCATCAGCGCCGAGAATCCGACGCCGGCCCTGCTGACGTTTCTCAAGGTCGGCCCGGCGCTGCTGATCCTCGACAGTTGCGAACATGTGCTGGACAATCTGGCTCCGCTGGTCGAGCACATCGTTCGCGAGGCGCCGCAGCTTCGCGTTCTCGCAACCACCCGCGAATCGTTCCGGAGCGAAGGCGAGCGCATCTTCCGGCTGTTCCCGCTCGATTGTCCGCCCGAGCGCGAGGGGCTCGATGTCGACGAGGTCCTCGCCTATCCCGCCGCCCAGCTCTTCGTCGAGCGCATCGCGCAGAGCTCCGGCCCGTTCCAGCTCAGTGCGGACGAAGCGCCGCTTGTCGCAAGCATTTGCCGGCGGCTCGACGGCATTGCGCTGGCGATCGAGCTTGCGGCGGGGCGCGTCAATGCCTACGGCATCGCCGGCACCGCATCGCTGCTCGACAGCCGCTTCTCGCTGCAATGGCGCGGCCGGCGCACGGCCGTGCCGCGGCACCAGACCCTCGCCGCCGCGCTGGACTGGAGCTACGACCTGCTGCCTGCGGCCGAGAGCGCGACGCTGCGCCGGCTCTCGGTGTTCGCCGGGCCTTTCGCCCCGGAGGCGGCTGCCGCGGTTGCATCCGGTGACGGCCTCAGCGCATCGGAAACGTTGGAGGCCATCGACAGCCTGGTCACCAAGTCGCTGATCTCGCCATCCGGCTCGCGGACGCTGCGCTACCGCCTGCTCGATACAACGCGGGCCTACGCGCAGGGAAAGCTCAGCGCGCTCGGCGAAACCAGGCAGTTCGCACGCCGCCATGCTGAGCATTTTCGCGAACTCTTCGCGCACGCCGAGGCCGACACATCGACGCCGCAGCCCGAATGGATCGGCATCTATGGCGCGGAGCTGGACAATGTGCGCGCAGCGCTCGACTGGGCTTTCGCGCCCGACGGCGACGCCGAGCTGGGAATCGCGCTGACGGCGGCCGCCGTCACGCTGTGGGTGCGGCTTTCTCTCTTCGCCGAATGCCGAGAACGATGCAGGACGGCACTGGCGGCGCTCGGCGACAGCGGCGACGACCGCATCCGCATGCAGCTCTTGGCGGCACTCGGCTGGTCGCTGATGTACGGCGAGGGCCGTGCGCGCGAGGCGCGCCCGATCCTGGAGACAACGCTCGAGCTCGCCGACAGGCTCGACGACAAGGATTTCCGGCTGCGCGCGCTGTGGGGCCTGTGCATCGACCAGTTCAACAACGGACAGTTCGGCAAGGCCCGTACCTTCGCCGATCGTTTCGCGAACGCGGCGGCGAACTCTCCCGACAGGACCGACGTGATGCTGGGCGACCGGCTGACGGCCGTCGCGCTGCACTATCTCGGCGAGCAGAACGACGCGCGCCTGCGCATCGACCGGGTGCATGCATCGCTGCACGTGCTGGCGGACAAACCGAAGATCTTCCCGCTCGACCTCAGGATCTCGACGCAATATTTCCGCGCCCGCATCCTGTGGCTGCAGGGTCTCGCCGACCAGGCCCAGGCGCTCGCCGCCAGAAACATCGAGGAAGGCCGTGCCAACGGCCACGCCCTGACCTTCTGCAGCGTGCTGGGGCAGGCCGCCTGCCCGATCGCCTTCTGGGCCGGTGATTTCGACGCTGCGGAACGCCACGGTAACGAGCTGCTCGAGCATACCGAGCGGCACGCGATCCGGCTGTGGGGCCTGTGGGCGCGCGCCTTCAACGCGGCGGTCATCGCCAGGCGTGGCGACGTTGCGACCGGCCTGCCGCTGCTGCGCGAGGAGCTCAACCGCGCCGGCGATGCGCGCTTCCTGCCGCGCTTCCTTCCCTTGCTCGGTGAGCTCGCCGCAGGCTTTCTGGCGGCCGACCAGATCGACCCCGGCCTCGACGTCATCGAGGACGCCCTGACCCGCTGTAATGACCGGCAGGAGCTGTGGTATCTGCCGGAGCTGATCCGCATCAAAGGAGAGTTGATGCTCAGGAGCGCGCGGAACTCAGAGGGCGCCGAAGCGCACTTTCGCGACGCCATGGGCATGGCCATCCGGCAGGGCGCACGCTTCTGGGAGCTGCGCTGCGCGACCAGCCTCGCGCAGCTGATGGGCGAGGCCGGCCAGAGCGCAGAGGCTCTGGCCGTTCTCAGGAACGTCTCGGGGTCATTCACCGAAGGTGCCGACATCGCCGACATACGCTCGGCACGCGAGTTGATCGCGCAACTACGGAGCTGACCGCGCGCTGATGCGCGTTAAAGCGCGATGAGATTGGGAGGAATCGTCATCGCGCTTTGGGTCGTTGTTTGCGCATGATCTTTCCGGAAAACCGCTTCGCACTTTGCGCTACGCGGCCCTTTGGGTCCGGATCATGCTCTAGCCTCCCACCGCCGCCGCGCGGCGCGGCAGCTTCCAGTCCGGCCGGATGAAGTGGCAGGTGTAGCCGTCCGGATAGCGCTCGAGATAATCCTGATGCTCCGGTTCAGCCTCCCAGAACTCGCCTGCGGGCGCGACCTCAGTCACCACCTTGCCGGGCCAGAGCCCCGACGCCTCGACGTCGGCGATGGTGTCTTCGGCAACCCGCTTCTGCTCGTCGCTGGTGTAGAAGATAGCGGAACGATAGCTCGTGCCGAGATCATTGCCCTGACGGTTGAGCGTGGTCGGGTCGTGGATCTGGAAGAAGAACTCCAGCATGGTCCGGAAGTTCGTCTTCGCGGGATTGAAGATGATCTCGATGGCTTCGGCGTGGCCTTCATGATTGCGGTAGGTGGCGTTCTTCACATGGCCACCGGTGTAGCCGACACGCGTCGAGATCACGCCCGGCTGCTTGCGGATGAGATCCTGCATGCCCCAGAAACATCCCCCGGCCAAAACTGCACGCTCAGTCGTCATCTGTCCGCTCCCAATTGATCGCTCCGTCCGTTCTGCATCTGCCGCATCATAGGCCCTCGGACGCCCGGCCGAAAGCCACGCATTTGCACGCGTGTCCACCCGGTTCCTAGAACCGGATGGACCCAATTGAAAACGCGCCTCTAGCCCAGTTTGGCGTCGAGCGTGATCGCGGCGTTGAGCACCTTCGACACCGGGCAGTTCTTCTCGGCTTCGCCGGCGATCTTGGCGAAACCTGCTTCGTCCAGGTTCGGCACTTTCGCGCGCAAGGTCAGCGCCGATTTGCTGATCTTGAATCCCTTGCCTTCCGGTTCGAGCGTGACGGCCGCCTCGGTCGAAAGCTCGTCCGGCGTGAAACCCGCCATCTGCAGGCCGAAGGCCAGCGCCATGGTGAAACAGCCGGCATGGGCCGCGGCGATCAACTCTTCGGGATTGGTGCCCTTCTCGTTCTCGAAGCGGGTCTTGAACGAATAAGGCGTGGCGGCAAGCACGCCGGATTCGCTCGACAGATGGCCCGCGCCATCGCGACCAGTGCCCTTCCAGACTGCTGTTGCCTTGCGGATCATTTCAGTTCTCCTTGTTTGTTGTTGACAGCGGCGCTCCGTACCGGCCGAAGGCGACATCGGCCTGATCGCCTGCCGTGCTCCCAACCGGTCGAGCGCCGCAACGGTTCCGTTAAGCCCCGTTCCGACGAAGTCGGAACGGGGCTTGATTCTTGTTTTGACGCGTTTTCTTTACGCGAACCGGTATCCACTTCACTCGAAAACGCTCTAACTCCCGATCTGCCCCACGTGGAAGCCGAGCCGGCTTACGACATCGACGAGTGCTTGGTCCCGGCGATGGCTTCCTTATCGAATGAGAATGCCGTTGCTTCAGGTAGGCAGCGGCTGGCCTGCCTGCTCACGTACGATGTAGTCGGCGTACCAGTCCGCCCAGTTCTCGTCGTGACCGCCGGTACGCTTCTCGTGCTCGCCATGCGCCACCGAGGCGCGGCGCAGCGCCGCGGCGAGATCAGTATGCGATGCGAACGTCGTGTCGTCTGCATCGATGCGTCCGGGCAATCGTGTCGTGACCTCCTGGAACAGCCAGCCATTGCCGTCGGGATCGCTGAACGCGGCGAATGAGCTGTAGCTGCCGCGCTTCGGGTCAGCGCCGGTGACCCGAAGACTGCCGAACAGATATGGCTCATCGGGACCCGCGTGAACATCGTCGGCACCGTGGAAGGGTTCGCTGACGGCAATGCCGCGGTCGAGCAGATCTTTCCGCGCAGCCTCGAGATCAGAGACGATCAGGTACAGACCTCGCGCGGAGCCAGGCGCGGCCGCGGTGACGTTCCTGCCGAAGATCACCGAGCAGGCCGAGCCCGGCGGCGTGAACTGGATCACGCGCCACTCGTCGTCCGAGGCGAAATCGGCGTCCAGTCGCCAGCCGAGGCGCGCGTAGAAGGCCTTGGCGCGGTCGACATCGGACACCGGGATGACGACGACTTCGAGCTTCAGATCAACGTGATGCAATTTCGAAGGCTTAGCCGCGGCGTCGCGGTCGATTTCGAGTGTGGCCATGTCGAACTCCCCTGGTGTGTGAGTTGATGAATTCTTCACGCGGCGGCTGGCATCACGATGCTCACCCGCGTGCCGCCCTGCCCGGCTTCGCCATGCAGCCGAGCATGAATGCTGCGGGCGAGCCCTTCGAGGATGCGGCTGCCGGTGCCCTGGAGCGGACCGGTCGCACCAATGCCGTTGTCGGCCACCGTGCAGACCCAGGCGCCGTCGCGGCGCGCGACCTCGATGCGGATCAGGGCGCCGTTCTTGTTCGGAAAGGCGTGCTTTGCCGCATTCGTGACCAACTCCGTCAGCATCAGCGCGAGCCGATGACATTGCGAAGCCGGCAGCACGCCGCCTTCGACTGCGGCTTCGCAGCGGATGCCCGCCGGCTCAAGCACCGCCTCGGAGAGCGCCCCGCACAGATTTTCGAAGAAAGGCGCGACGGAGATCGCGGACGGATCGTCGTTGTCGGACAAGAGCTGATAGAGCCTGCCGAAGGCAACGATGCGCCGCTCGAACCGATCTACCGCCAGCGAGACGTCTCTGGTGCCGGTCCGCGTGAAGTCGCGGCGGACTGACGCACCCAGCAGCGTCAGCGTATTCTTCATGCGGTGGTGGGATTCCCGCAGCACGAGCTCCCAATCACGCGACTGATCGTCGAGGCTTGCGGCAAATTGTGATCGAACGGCACTGCCGTTCGGCATCGAGCCGAAGGCGGACATGACAGCCTCCACGTTGCAATAGGACCAAACTCGGAGGCTATACTGGATGCGTCGCGCTCGTTTTGCTCGTTAGACGTTGCAAGATTCTGTTATGATCGGCGGCGTCACAATCCGGTAGCGGAGACTGTCGCCACGACGGTCAAGCACACTGACGAATTGTCGCGGGCCGCGTCATAAGCCGCTCGCGTTTAAGCAAAATTTGCCACGGTTATTCCCCGGAGGCTGCGGCGATCGCCACGCCATTTCGCCACTTTCGACCAGTTTACTCACAATGTCGTTCTGCTAGACCAAAATTGCAGATTGCAGCCTTTTCACTGGAACCATTGGCTCGTGCCGGACACTAACGACCAGGATTCGGCAATCTCCTTCGGACCATTCCGGCTGCTTGCAAAGTCGCGCCTGCTGGAGAAGGACGGCGTCCCGCTTCATCTCGGCGGCCGCGCCCTCGACATCCTGATTTTTCTTGCCGAACGCGCCGGCGAGGTCGTGGACAAGCGGGAGTTGATCAAGCAGGTGTGGTCCGACGTGAACGTCGACGAAGGCAGCCTGCGCTTCCACATCACGACGCTGCGCAAGGTCCTGAATGACAAGGTCCTGGGCGAGGCCGGCGAAGGCTCGCGCTACGTCGTCAACGTTCCCGGACGCGGCTATTGCTTAACTGCCCCGCTGCTTCGCCCTGCTGCTTCGGACGGCCGGACCAGCCCTGTCGCTTCGCCCCACGCGCTGCCGTCACCGCTTGCCCGGATGATCGGGCGGGACGACGCCATCGAGAAGATTTCCGCCGAGCTCGTCCGGCATCGTTTCATCACCATCGTCGGCCCTGGCGGGATCGGCAAGACCTCGGTCGCACTCGCCGTCGCGCATCGCGAGCTGGAGGCGTTCGACGGCCAGGTGTGCTTCGTCGATTTCGGCGCGCTCACGGATGCCCGCCTCGTCCCCGGAACGATCGCGGCCGCACTGGGCCTGACCGTCAATTCCGACGACCCGATGCCGGGCCTGCTGACTTTCCTGCGCAGCCGGCGCACGCTGCTGGTGTTCGACAGCTGCGAGCACATCCTCGACGAGCTTGCCCCCGTGGCCGAGCGCCTCGTCCAGGAGGCAAGCGAGCTGCACGTTCTCGCCACCAGCCGCGAATCATTTCGCATCGAAGGCGAGCGCGTGCATCGACTGTTTCCGCTGGAGAGCCCGCCGGAGCGCGATGGACTCGGCATTGCCGACATCCTCGCCTATCCTGCAAGCCAGCTCTTCGTGGAACGCATTGCCGAGAGCCTCGGCGATTTCGAGCTCAGCGAGGAGGACGCGCCGCTCGTCGCCGAAATCTGCCGGCGGCTGGACGGCATCGCGCTCGCGATCGAGCTCGCGGCCGGACGCGTCAACGCCTATGGCATCGCCGGGACCGCCTCGCTGCTCGACAGCCGCTTCTCGCTGCTGTGGCGGGGACGGCGCACCGCGATTCCGCGGCATCAGACCTTAAGCGCCGCGCTCGCCTGGAGCTATGATTTGCTGCCGGAAGCCGAAAGCGCGACGCTGCGCGGATTGTCGGTGTTCGTCGGACCGTTCACGCTGGAAGCCGCGCTGGCCGTCGCCGCGTGCCAGAGCATCGGCGAATCCGAGGCGGTCGAGGCGATCTCGAACCTGCTCTCCAAATCACTGATCGCAACCTCGCCAGCGGAGCGGCGGCTGCGCTATCGTCTGCTCGATACCACCCGCACCTTCGTCGGCGACAAGCTCGTCGCGAACGGGGAAGCGCAGCGCGTCGCGCGTGCACACGCCGAATATTTCCGCGATCTCCTGCGCGACATCGCGCTCAAATCCTCTGGGCTGCAGACGGCGGGTGGTTTCCTGCCCTATGCTGACCATTTACCCAATGTCCGGGCCGCGCTGACCTGGAGCTTTTCGGACAGTGGCGACCGGGCGGTTGGCATCGATCTCGCAGCCTCGGCCGCCCAGTTCTTCCTCGAGCTGACCTTGCTGACGGAGTGTTTTCGCTGGACGCAGCAGGCGCTGGCCGCTTCCGATACCGGCGCATTGGACGCTCGCCAGGAGATGACGCTGCAGGCCGCGCTCGGCGTCTCCGTGATGTTCACGCAAGGCAATACGGAGGCGGTCCACTCCGCGTTCACGCGCAGCCTCCAGCTTGCCCGCGAGCTCGAGGATTTGCACTGGCAGCTCTGGCTGCTGCGCGGCCTGCACATCTACCTGACCAGGGTCGGAGATTTTCACGGCGCGCTCGGCACCGGCGTCGATGGCGAGAGTGTTGCGCGCAAGCTGAACGATCCCGCCGCCGCGCTGAACGTGGAATGGATGCTCGGCGTCGCGCATCATCTGATCGGCAACCAGGACAAGGCCGTGCAGTTCTGCGAGAGCGCGATGGTGCACAATCCCGGCTCGCAACGGCAAAATATCGGGCATCTCGGCTATGACGACCGCATCGTCGCGCTGGTGGCGCTGGCGCGCGGGCTCTGGCTCACCGGCCGGCCCGATCGCGCCATCGAGGCAGCCAGATACACGGTGCGCGAAGCCGAGCTGCTCGAACAGCCGCTCACGCTCGGCATTTCCCTGATCTGGACCATCTATGTGTTCCTCTGGGTCGGCGACTGGGCCAATGCCGAAATTCTGATCGAGCGGCTGATCGATCATTCGGCGCGGCACTTCCTCGGTCCCTATCACGCCGTCGGGATCGGCCAGAAGGGCGAACTGCTGCTGCGCCGCGGCGACCTTGCCGGCGGCATCGAGCATCTGCGCCGCAGCCAGGCCACGCTCTATGCGACGCGGCACCGGATCATGACGACGGTGTTTGCGACGGCGCTCGCGGAGGGTCTCGCAGCGCAGAACCAGACCGGCGAGGCCTTACGCACCATCAATGAGGCCATCGCCCAGATTCCCGATCACGGCGAATCCTTCGACATGCCGGAGATGCTCAGGGTCAAGGGCGACATCCTGGCCCGCTCGGGCAACGCCGCGGAAGCCGAGAGCTGGTTGCAGAAATCACTCGACCTGTCGCGCCGGCAATCCGCTCTCGGCTGGGAGCTTCGCGGAGCGATCAGCCTCGGCCGCATCTGGCACCAGGCCGGAAAGGCCCGCGACGCACGCGACCTGCTCGCCCCGCTCGTCGCGCGCTACCAGGAGGGTCGCCAGACGTGCGATCTGGTCGCCGCAACGGGACTGCTGGACGCGCTGAATTAACAGCGTCTTCAACGGGATACCGCCCAAATCCGCGCTCGCAACTCCTAACAACTTCTAACACGCCAAGCCGCATGCGCGCCGCCATGGTGGTGGCACATCACGGGATATGGCGGGACATGGCGCTTCTCGACGACGTAATCGATGCCAGCGGCGGTCTGGCCCGCTGGAACAGTTTGAACCGGTTCACGCTCCATTTGTCCGTCGGCGGAACGCTGTTCGCAAGCGCCGGTCACGCCAGAGAATTCAAGGATGTGACCGCGGAAGGCTCGACCCGGACGCAGTCCGTCCGTTTCACCGGCATCACTGGCGGGGAGTACTCGGGCTCCTTTCAACCGGATGCGATCACGATCGAAAGCCCCGATGGCGAGGTGCTGCGGACCTGGCCCAATCCGAGCCTGGCGTTCCCCGAGGCCGGCTCTGCTGCGCTCGCGGACGAGCTGCACCTCGTCTTCTTCTGCGGCGTCGCGATCTGGAATTGTCTGACCAATCCATTCCTGCTCGCCCATCCCGATGTCGTGCTGGAGGAGCTGCCGCCGTGGCAAGAGAACGCCGAAATCTGGCGGCGGCTGCGCGCGCAATTCCCCCCGAGCCTGATCACGCTCGCGTCCGAGCAGATCTTCTATTTCGACGAGAACGCGCTGCAGCGGCGAACGGATCACGATCTGTTTGGGAATAAAGTCGCTCACTACTCCTGGGCCCATGACAGTTTCGGCGGCATCGTGGTGCCGACGCTGCGACGTGCGCAGACGCTGCAGCCTGACGGAACCGTGCTCGCCAAGCCCGTGCTGATGGATGTCGAGATTTTTGATGCCGTGTTCGAGTAACAGCAGCGGCGCGCCAACGAGCGCGCAGGCCTCGGCAGACGATCTGCGATCGAGCCGACGCTCGATCAGCTATCACAGCATCGAGATCCAGGGCCTCAAGATCTGCTATCGCGAAGCCGGCCGGGCCGACGCGCCGACCGTGCTGCTGCTGCACGGCTTTCCCTCCTCCTCGCGGATGTGGGAGCCGCTGCTGCCGCTGCTCGCCGACAAATATCATCTCATCGCGCCGGACTATCCCGGTTTCGGCAACAGCAGCGCGCCGCCGCCATCCGACTTCAGCTACACGTTCGACAACATCGCCGGCGTAATCGCAGAGCTCACGACCAAGCTCGGTCTCGCCAAGTACGTCCTGTTCATGCAGGACTATGGCGGTCCGGTCGGCTTCCGCATGGCGCTGGCACATCCCGAACGTGTCCGCGGCATCATCATCCAGAACGCGGTCTCGCATGAGCAAGGTCTGAGCCCGCTATGGGAAGCGCGCCGCAAATACTGGGCCGATCCCGCGCATGAGCTCGAGGCGCTCAAGGCCAACTTCACGTCCCTGGAGGCGACGCGCCAGCGGCATCTCGGCTCCAGCCCGCATCCGGAGCGCTACGACCCTGACACCTGGATCGACGAATACGCGTTTCTGACGCGTCCGGGCCAGGCGGAGATCCAGACCACATTGTTCCTGGATTATCGAACCAATGTCGCGTCCTATCCGAAGTGGCAGGACTGGCTGCGCAAGACGAAACCGCCGACGCTGGTGGTCTGGGGCAAATACGACCCCTCCTTCACCGTCGCCGGCGCCACCGCCTATCGCGACGATGTGCCGGATGCCGAAGTCCACATGCTCGAAGCCGGTCATTTCGCGCTCGATGAGGCGACCGACGAGATCGCCGCGCGCGTGCGCGACTTCCTTGCGCGGCTCGACGGGCATAAGGGCTGAAAAGCGACGGCGTGGCGTCTTGCCGATGGGGACGCACCGGAACCCCATGCATCGGTGCCACGTCATCTTCCGCGCCGTCCTCGCGCCACACCGAACGGCGCAAGAAACTGAAAAGCTTGACGAAGTCAGACCGACTGCGACGAGCTGCCACACCATGTGCGCTCGCACAAAATCTAACACATCCTAATCACCATTAACGGGCTTCTTGTCGGGCCCACGCCTATCCTCCGAGCATGGATAGCCTTCTCGAAGGTCGAGTGAAGGCCTTGGGCTTGAAAGTTTGCCGGTCGCCGCCAGCGACCGCGATGCGGAGAGGACGAGCGATGTTTACCGACTTGCAGGTGGCACATGCCTGGATTGATGTTCAGGCCGGCCCGCGGGATCACCAGGTGCGTCAGGCGGCGCAGCCGATTCCCAGAGAGACTGGCTGGCGCAGGCTCGAGCGCGGCCCGAATGCGGCGATCGAGGATATCTCGATTTCGCGGTGGGAGGATTTGAGAAACAGCTCGTCGCATGCCGCGACGACTCCGGAGGATCGCTATTTCGTCGGCATCGCCCTGAAAACAACGCGCGCGAAGTTGACCCGCGAGCGCCAGATCATTTTCGACGGCACCATGCCCGCAGGCACGCTCTATGTCAGCGCGCCGTCTAAGCCTCTCAATGCACAATTCCGGGCGCCCTGCGCCTTCCTGCACTTCCACATCCCTGCCGACCAATTCCCGGCGCAATCGCCCGCGACCGATGAACTTGGCGATCTTGTCCTGCTGCGCGATCCGCTCGCCGCCGAACTCGCCAAGGCGCTGATCGAGCATGGCGATGCCGCGGACCGTCAATTCGTGCGCTGTATCGGCCAGACCCTTGCGATGCATCTGACGCGGCTGGAGCCGCCACGCGCGCGGGTCAATGCGCTGCCGAAATGGCGGCTGCGACGCGTCGAGCAGCATATCGCCGAGCATTTCGACCGCAGCATCAGCCTGTCCGAACTCGCCAGCGTCGCCGGGCTTTCCCGGATGCACTTTGCGGCGCAATTCCGTGCCGCGACCGGCTATCGTCCGCGCGAATATCTGCTCAATCACCGGATCGAACATGCCAAGACGCTGCTGGCGACGACCGGGCGGCCGCTGGCCGAGATCGCGCTTGCCGTCGGCTTCTCTACGCAGGCGCATTTTTCGACCGTCTTCAAGCGCATCAGCGGCCAGTCCCCGGCACGTTGGCGCCTCGCCAGCAAGAGCGAGCGTTGTGAGATCGAAGCGATGCCGCGGCATCGGCCTGCTGCAGACAGGGACTGGATCGCCAGCGCGGCCGCGTAGCTCGTCATTCCCTGCGTTTGGCGCAAGCGCCCTGCCACTTGCGCCGGCTCGCACCCTCTTCCTCCCGGGTCTGTGAGCCAGTTGGGGCCGTCCCTGCTCCCACACAGGACGGCCCCCTTTTTTTTCTTGGCGTCGGGAATCACCCCTGCGCGCCGGTGCGGCCCGACTCGTACAGGAACCAGACCCGTCGCTCGGCCTCATCGATCCAGTTCTCGATCAGGCTTGCGGTTGCGACATCGCCATATTCGTCGCAGAGCTCGTGCACGCGCCGCATCTCGCGCGTGAGCTGCTGGTTGTCGCTGCGCAACTCCGCCAGCATATCCAGGGGATCGACATAGTCCGCATCGTTGTCGAGGATGCGCTGCTCGCGCGCGATGTGGCCGATCGAGCGCAGCGTCGTGCCACCGATCTTGCGGGCGCGTTCGGCGATCTCGTCGGTCATCGCAAAGATCTGGTCAGCCTGCTCGTCCAGCAGCAGATGATAGTCACGAAAATGGCTGCCCGACATGTGCCAGTGAAAGTTCTTGGTCTTCAGATAGAGCGCGAAGACGTCGGCGAGCAAAGCGCGCAGCGCGGCGGGAATGTCGCGGTTCGCGTTGGCGCCGAGATCGGTCGGGCTTTGAAGGTCTGCTTTGGTCATGTTCGTTGATCCTTCGGTGAGGAGACGACCCCTTAGCAGCGCTGCACGGGTGGTTCTTTCGTCATGCGCGCGACGATTTCGAATTCGCACGCGGAGCGGAAGTGGGACCGATGCTATTTCCACACCGTCATTGCGAGCGCAGCGAAGCAATCCAGAATCTTTCCGCGGAGGGACTCTGGATTGCTTCGCTTCGCTCGCAATGACGGAGGAGGACGAACCAATCCCTACACCGGATCGAACGCCCGGATCGGTGGCAGGTTGCCGGTGAACTTCTCGACCTCGACCGTCGTCAGCTGCCCCGTGCAGCCCTGCGCGAAGGACGAGGTGCCGATGTCGCGGGTGAGTACGTTGGGATTGCCGTGAACGCAGAGCGGGGCGTCGTCCTCAGGGTCCATCGGATCGTACCAGGCGCCGGTCGGAAGCTGCACGACGCCGGGTGCGATGCCGTCGGTGACGTGGACGGCGGCAAGGCACGCACCGCGGTCGTTGAACAGCCGGATGATGTCGCCGTCCCTGATGCCGCGCGCGTCGGCATCGCGCGGATTCATGCGCGCGACCTCGCGGCCGCGGTGCTTTGCGGCCAGCGAATGGCCGCCGAAATCGAGCTGGCTGTGCAGGCGCGTGACCGGCTGGTTGGCGACGAGGAAGCACGGTGCCCCTCGCTTGGGCATGTCGGTCTTCTCCAGCCAGACCGGATGGCCGGGGCAATCGGCATCGCCATGGGCGGCGATCTTGGCCGAGAAGATCTCGATGCGGCCGCTCGGCGTCGGCAGCGCGTGATTGACCGGATCGTCGCGGAAGCGGCGCAGCCGGCCGCCATCGTCGGGCTGCTGAGGCACGACCAGACTGCCGCGCTCCCAGAACTCGGCGAAGCTTGGCGCTTCGAGGCCGCGCTTGGCAAGCGAGGCGCGGGTCGGCTCATAGAGATATTCCAGCCACTGGCGCGACGTGCGCCCCTCGGTGAAGGGTTCACGCGCACCGAGACGCTCGGCGAGATCGGCGAAGATCTCATAGTCGTCGCGCGCAAGGCCGAACGGCTCGGCGATCTGGTGCATCGCGACCATGAGAGGATCGTTGGTGGAATAGCCGATGTCCTCGCGTTCGAGCGTCATCGTCGAGGGCAGCACGATGTCGGCGTGCCGCGCCGTCGCGGTCCAGGCGAGCTCGTGCACGACGAAGGTGTCGAGTTGCGCAAACGCCTTGCGCAGGCGGTTGATGTCCTGGTGGTGGTGGAAGGGATTGCCGCCGGCCCAATAGACGAGGCGGATGTCCGGGTAGGTGCGCGTCTCGCCATTGTAGCGATAGGTGGTACCGGGATTGAGCAGCATGTCGGCGATGCGCGCCACCGGAATGAAATCGGCGACACCGTTGCGGCCCTGCCCCAGCGTCGGCCCCGGCACGTCGTTAACGCGGCGGCCGTAATAACCGATCGCCCCGAGCGAATAGGCATAGCCGCCGCCGGGCAGGCCGATCTGGCCGAGGGCTGCCGCCAGCACCATGCCCATCCACACCGGCTGCTCGCCATGTTCGGCGCGCTGGAGCGAGTGCGAGACGGTGATCAGCGCGCGCTTTCCGGCGAGGCGGCGCGCCAGCTTGCGGATCGTGCTCGCATCAACGCCCGAGATCGCGGCGGCCCATTCGGCGTGCTTGACCTGCCCGTCGCTCTCGCCGGTGAGATAGCGCAGGAAGACCGGCCACCCCTCGGTGTAGCGATCAAGGAAGGCCTGGTCGTGGAGGTTCTCGCTGACCAGCGTATGGACGATGCCGAGCATCAGCGCGGTGTCGGTGCCGGGCACGCAACTCATCCATTCGGCACCGGCCTCGACCGGCAGATCGTCGCGCAGCGGGCTGACCAGGATGAACTCGCAGCCGCGCTTGCGCGCCGCCGCCATGGCCCCGCGCTCGACATGTTTGCTGATCGAGCCGCCGGCGACCATGGAGTTCTTCAGCGCCATGCCGCCGAAGGCCAGCACGATGTCGGTCTCGGTCGCAATCTGCTCCCAGGTGACGTTGCGCTTGGTGATGTCCTCGTAGCCCGCCAGGATCTGCGGCAGCAGCACCGAGGACGCACCGGAGGAATAAGTGTTCACCGAACGTACATAGCCGCCCATCGCGATGTTGAGGAAGCGATGCACCTGGCTCTGGGCGTGATGGAAGCGGCCCGCGCTCGACCAGCCATAGGAACCGCCGAACACCGCGCCGGGTCCGCGCGTGTCGCGGATGCGGCAGAGTTCGTCGCCGAGAAGGTCGAGCGCCTTCTCCCAGCTCACCGACACGAATTCGTCGCGGCCGCGGCGATCGTCCGGGCCCGGACCACGCTCGAGCCAGCCGCGGCGGATCGCCGGCTGCGCAATGCGCGCCTGATGGCGGAGCGCGCCGGGGAAATTATCGATGATGCCGTTCGGATCGGGATCGCCCGCATAGGCCCTGACCTCGAGCCCGGCCGCGCCGTTACGCGCCGAGAACACGCCCCAGTGGGAGGTGTGCGGCTTGAAGCCGTCCGAGAGGTCGAGGCCGGGGTCGGGGAAGCCAATCGTATCGTCCATCGCGAGATCCTTGTTCCGGGCGTGGCACGGTTCAGCCGCGCCCCGAGTCAATTCCGGTGGCAGTATACCGATCCACCCCCCGATGTCGTCGGGGTCAGGGTCGGCGGAAATGCTGGGCTCTCGTGCGCAACTACATCTTGGTGAACATTCGGCCAGCGATCGACGACGATTCCACCGCCAATTTATTCTTTTATTTTCAAAGCCTTATCGGATCGCATTCAGAGTGCCTGGGTCGAACCATTTGCAGGCACGCGAAATCTCCTGCAGCGACACCGAAATGGAAATGTGCGATATGCCGCCCGTCCCCTCAGCAAACATCGGCCTCATCATGATCCAGCGCGTCTTGCCCTACGAAGGACTGCTCCACGAGGTGGTCGAGCACAACGGTGTGCTCTACATCGGCGGAATCGTCCCCGAGGACACCAGCCTCGACATGTCGGGCCAGGCCAGCGACGTGCTTGGGCAGCTGGCGCGCCTGTTGAAGACTCTCGGATCCGATCTAGCCAACGTCCTTCAGGTGACCATCTACATGACCAACCTGAAGGAGAAGGCCGAGTTCAATGCGGCCTGGAAGGCGCATTTCGCAGAAGCGCATCTGCCGGCGCGAGCCGCAATCGGCGTGGCCGACCTCGGTCCTGGCGTCAAGCTCGAGATGACCGCGATCGCCGCGCGACAATAGCGGCGTACAGCTTTGGGGCTCGCTTGCGTCGTTCCAAAGTCAGTCCAGCTTGATCCAGACGCCCTTCGTTTGCAGGTATTCGTCGAGATGCTCGGTGCCGCCCTCGCGGCCATAGCCGCTCATCTTGTAGCCGCCGAACGGCATTGCGGGATCGAGCGCGTGATAGGTGTTCACCCATACCGATCCTGCGCGCAAGCTGCGCGAGATGATGTGGGCCTTGCTCACATCGCGCGTGAAGACACCTGCCGCGAGCCCGTACGGTGTCGCATTGGCTCTTTCCACGGCCTCGTCGAGGGTGTCGAACGGCAGCGCGGAAATGACCGGGCCGAAAATCTCGTCCCGGGCGATCTGCATGTCGTCGGAGACGCCGGCGAACACCGTCGGCTCGACGAAGTTGCCTTTGGCGAGACTGCCCTCCTTCGCGCGCCGGCCGCCGGCCACCACCTTCGCGCCCTCGTCGCGTCCGCTTTGCAGGAAGCCCTCGACCTTGTCGAGCTGGCGCTGGGACACGAGGGGTCCGATTTCCGTCGAAGGATCGGCGCCATCGCCGATCTTCAGCGCCGAGGCGAACTTGCCAAGCCGCTCGACCAATTCATCATGGATTTTACGCTCTACGAACAGGCGTGAGCCGGCGATGCAGATCTGGCCTGAATTGGCGAATGCAGCCATCGCGGCGATCGGCACGGCCTTGTCGAGATCGGCGTCGGCGCAGACGATGACCGGCGACTTTCCGCCAAGCTCAAGAGACACCCGCTTGAGGTTGCCGGCCGACGCGCGGATGATCGCCTGTCCGGTCGCGGTGGATCCCGTGAAGACGATCTTGTCGACACCGGGATGTTCGGCCAGAGGCGCGCCGGCTTCAAGCCCGGTTCCGGTCACCACGTTGACGACGCCGGGCGGCACGCCAGCCTCGTTCATCAGATCCGCGATCAGCAGCGGCGTCAGCGGCGCCTCTTCCGAGGGCTTGAGGACGATGGTGCAGCCGGTCGCGAGCGCGGGTCCGATCTTCCAGACCGATGCGGCCGTCGGCGCATTCCACGGAATGATGGCGCCAACCACGCCGATGGGCTCCTTCCGCGTGAACGAGACGATGTCTCCCGGAAGCGAATTGTCGACCGTCTGCCCGTGGAGCGCGGTCGCCATGCCGGCGTAGTATCGCAGCATGCCGATCACGCGGAGCTTGTTCGCCCGCGTCCGGGCGATCGGCATTCCCATATCCGCCGTATCGGATTGGCTGATCTCCTCCCAGTGCTTCTCGAACAGGTCGGCGATCCGCAGCAGCAGCGCCTGCCGCTCGAACGGTTTGAAGCGGCTCCATGGTCCGACGAAAGCGCGACGGGCAGCAGTGACCGCGGCATTGATGTCGGCGGCCTCGCCGCAGGGGACACGACCGATGACTTCGCCTGTCGCGGGGTTGCGCGTCTCGAAGACCTTGCCCGAGCGGGCATCCACCCACGCGCCGTCGACGAACATCTTTCGGGTTCGGCCGTCGACCGGAAATCGGATCTCAGCTTTCGTCATCGCAGTACTCCTGTCTCGACCGAGGCGATGGACCGATGCCCCGCCGTTGTTTGTTTTCGTGCTTTCATAGCGGTGATTCTTTGCCTCGGGCAGAGGCCGCCAATGTCAGGGCTGACCGGCCTTGGAAGGATCGATCGATATCTGGCGCTTCAGGGTGCGCAGGCCGAACGTCGTCCGCGACTGCCGGATGCCCGGGATCCTGTACAACGCCTGTCGCAGGAAGCGCTCGTAGTGATCGGTGTCCCGCACCACGACCTTGATGAGATAATCGTACTCGCCGGTCACCAGATAGGCTTCCATCACCTCCGGAATTCGCGACAGCGCAGTGCCGAAGCGCTCGAGCACCTTGTCGTCGTGCTTGTCCAGCGAGATCTCGACGAAGGCGATGTTGTTGTATCCCAGATTGGCGTGATTGAGCACCGCGACATATTTCTCGATCGCGCCGTTTTCCTCCAGGCGCTTCACCCTGGTCCAGCACGGCGAGCTCGAAAGCCCGACCTGCTCCGCCAGCGCACTCGTCGTCAAGCGGCCGTTCTCGCAAAGCGCCGAGAGAATCCGGCGATCCAGCTGATCGAGCTCCTCGACGGGGCCGCGCTTGGATGGCATCAGTCAATCCTTCTGTCTTTTTGTATTCTGACGGGAAAACCTTCCGCAAATTCGGCCAACACACCCGAAATTTGGGAAATTTTCTCGAACTGAGAGATTATCATTGTGCCGGGAGAGAACGCGACATGCAACCTCGACAGCGCCGGTCCGTCAGCGTGGTCGCCACCACGTCCGACCCCTTTGACGGGATCGTCCGGCTTGTCCTGGACGCTGCGCGTTTCGGCTTTGGCCTCGACCAGGTCTCGATGATGACCCGCTCCGATGGCGGCCGGACGATACGGATGGTCCTCGATGTCCAGCCTGCGGCCGATTGCGCCGACATCGCTGAACGGTTGTCACGCCATCCCGCGATCACCGACCTTCACGTCGCAGAGTTCGCGCGCGAGGACTCCGGTCGGCCGGGCGCCGTCTCTTTAGAACCGGCAAACGAGCGGATGCTCCCATGACCAGCCCCACGCCCCTTCATTTTCATGTTCCGGAGCCTGCAAGCCGACCGGGAGGCAAGCCGGATTTCTCAGGCGTCTCGATTCCGAAGGCAGGCTCGGTCCGGCGCCCGCCGGTCGACGTGCCGCCCGAAGAGATTCGTGATCTCGCCTACTCGATCATCCGCGTGCTCAATCACGAGGGCCGGGCAATCGGGCCATGGGTGCCTGATCTCGCCCAGGACGAGCTCGTCGCCGGCCTGCGCCACATGATGACGCTGCGCACGTTCGACGCGCGCATGCAGATGGCGCAACGGCAGGGAAAGACATCCTTCTACATGCAGCACACCGGCGAGGAAGCGGTGAGTTGCGCGTTCCGCATCGCTCTCGGTCCTGATGACATGAACTTCCCGACCTACCGCCAGGCCGGCCTGCTGATCGCGCACGACTATCCGCTCGTCGACATGATGTGTCAGATCTATTCCAATGAGCATGATCCGCTAAAGGGCCGGCAATTGCCCGTGATGTACTCTTCGAAAAAACACGGCTTCTTTTCGATTTCGGGCAACCTCGCCACGCAGTTCGTCCAGGCGGTCGGCTGGGCCATGGCGTCGGCGATCAAGCGCGACAACCGCATTGCCGCCGCCTGGATCGGCGACGGCTCGACGGCTGAGTCGGATTTCCATGCGGCGCTTGTCTTCGCCTCGACCTACAAGGCGCCGGTCGTCCTCAACGTGGTCAACAACCAGTGGGCCATCTCGACCTTCCAGGGCATCGCGCGTGGCGGCTCGGGCACCTTCGCGGCGCGCGGCCTCGGCATCCCCGCGCTCAGGGTCGACGGCAACGATTATCTTGCGACCTACGCCGTCGCCAAATGGGCGATCGAGCGTGCCAGGCTCAACCTCGGGCCAACACTGATCGAATACGTCACTTACCGCGCCGGCGCGCATTCGACGTCGGATGATCCTTCCGCCTATCGGCCGAAGCACGAATCCGAGGAGTGGCCGCTGGGCGATCCCGTGATCCGGCTCAAGCAGCATCTCATCGCAGCCGGCGCCTGGTCGGAAGAGCGCCACAAGCAGACCGAGGCCGAGGTTCATGCCACCGTCATCGCCGCGCAGAAGGAAGCCGAGGCTTTCGGCACCCTGCATTCCGGCGGCAAGCCCTCGGCGCGCGATATCTTCGAGGATGTCTATGCCGAGCTGCCGCCGCATCTGCGGCGCCAGCGCCAGCAGATCGGAGTCTGAGCCGTGCCGCGCATGACGATGATCGAGGCAATCCGCTCGGCGCTCGACGTCTCGATGGCCCGCAACGACGACGTCGTGGTCTATGGCGAGGACGTCGGCTTTTTCGGCGGCGTGTTCCGCTGCACGCAGGGGCTGCAGCAGAAATACGGCGTCTCGCGCTGCTTCGACGCGCCGATCAGCGAATCCGGCATCGTCGGCACCGCAATCGGCATGGCGGCCTATGGACTGCGGCCCTGCATCGAAATCCAGTTCGCCGACTACATGTATCCGGCTTACGACCAGATCGTCTCGGAGGCAGCGCGCCTGCGCTATCGTTCGGCCGGCGACTTCACCTGTCCCCTCGTCATCCGCATGCCGACCGGCGGCGGCATTTTCGGCGGGCAAACCCACAGCCAGAGCCCCGAGGCGCTGTTTACGCACGTCTCGGGACTGAAGACCGTGGTGCCCTCCAATCCCTATGATGCGAAGGGCCTCCTGATCGCGGCCATCGAGGATCCGGACCCCGTCATCTTTCTGGAGCCGAAGCGGCTCTACAACGGCCCGTTCGACGGTCATCACGATCGCCCGGTCACCGCATGGGCCAGGCATGAGCTCTCCGAAGTGCCGGAGGGACACTACACCACGCCCCTCGGCAAGGCCGTGACGCGACGCGCTGGCGAAGCTGTCACCATCCTTGCCTATGGCACCATGGTTCACGTCGCTCTCGCTGCCGTCGAGGAGACGGGTGTCGATGCCGAGGTGATCGACCTGCGCACCCTGCTTCCGCTCGATCTCGAGACGATCGTGGCTTCCGTCGCCAAGACCGGCCGCTGCATCGTGCTGCACGAAGCAACGCTGACCTCCGGCTTCGGCGCGGAGCTGACGGCGCTGGTGCAGGAGCACTGCTTCTATCATCTCGAAGCGCCGGTGATGCGCGTCACCGGCTGGGACACGCCCTACCCGCATGCGCAGGAATGGGACTATTTCCCCGGCCCTGCCAGACTCGGGCAGGCACTGCGCGATATCGTGGAGACACGCTGATGGGCGAGCGCAGCGTCAAGCTCCCGGATATCGGCGAAGGCATTGCCGAAGCCGAACTGGTCGAATGGCACGTCGAGGTGGGCGATCTCGTTCGCGAGGACGATCTGCTTGCCACCGTGATGACCGACAAGGCCTCGGTCGAAATTCCCTCGCCGCTCGCGGGCGAGGTCAGCTGGATCGGCGCCAAGATCGGTGAAGCGGTGGCGATCGGCTCCACGCTCGTGAAACTCAAGGTCGCCGGCGATGACGCCTCGGAGCCGGCAGACGAGGCGCCGACGAAAGACGTAGCAGTGCCATCGCCCGTGACGAAAGCCGAAGCTCCGGATGCTCGGCCGGCGTCCCCTGCCCGCGTTCCCCCCGCGGCGATCGAGGCCCGGCCGGCGACCACATCGGCAGTCCGCCGCGCGCCGGGCGAGAAGCCGCTGGCCTCGCCCGCCATACGCCTCAAGGCGCGCGAAGCCGGCATCGACCTGCGTCAGATCCACGGCACCGGCCCCGCCGGACGCATCACCCATGAGGACATCGACGCCTTCCTGTCGCGCGGACCGGCGCCGGTCCACGGTCGCGGCATGACCCCGAAGACCGCCGTCACCGACATCAAGGTGGTCGGTTTGCGCCGCCGCATTGCCGAGAAGATGGCGCTATCGAAGTCCCGCATTCCGCACATCACCATCATCGAGGAGGTCAACGTCTCGCCGCTGGAGGATTTTCGCGCGTCGCTGAACAGGAAGCCGGCGCCGGAGCATCCCAAGCTGACGCTGCTGCCCTTCCTGATGCGCGCCATGGTCAAGGCACTTGCCGAGCAGCCCGCGCTCAACGCGCTCTATGACGACGAGGCCGGCATCGTGCATCAGCACGCCGGCATCCATATCGGCATCGCGACCCAGACCCCGGCGGGCCTCGTCGTGCCTGTGGTGAAGCATGTTGAGGCGCGCGACCTTCGGGACTGCAGCCTCGAGCTGAACCGTCTCGCGCAGCGCGCCCGCGAGGGCACCGCGACGCGCGAGGAACTGACGGGATCGACGATCACCATCACCTCGCTCGGCGCGCTTGGCGGCCTTGCGACCACGCCCGTGATCAACCACCCCGAGGTCGCCATTGTCGGCGTCAACAAGATCGCGGTGCGTCCGGTCTGGGACGGCACGCAGTTCGTGCCACGCAAGATGATGAACCTCTCCTCCAGCTTCGATCACCGCGTCATCGACGGATGGGACGCCGCCGTCTTCGTGCAAAGGCTCAAGGAGCTGCTGGAGAACCCGGCGACGATCTTCGTCGACCCCTGAGGCAGAAGAAGCAATGACCGAGATCACCTGTCAGCTTGTCGTTATCGGTGGCGGCCCCGGCGGCTATGTGTGCGCGATCCGCGCCGGCCAGCTCGGCCTCGACACCGTCCTCGTCGAACGCGGCAAGCTCGGCGGAAGCTGCCTGAACGTCGGCTGCATTCCCTCGAAGGCGATGATTCACGTTGCCGAGGAATTCGAGAAGCTGACCGAGGCCGCCAGCAGCAAGACGCCGTTCGGCCTGACGGCGGCAGAGCCCGCGCTGGACTTCAAGCGGGCGATCGCCTGGAAGGACGGCATCGTGCAACGGTTGAACAACGGCGTCGCCGCGCTGCTCCGCAAGGCCAAGGTCAAGATCGTTCAGGGCCATGCACGCTTCCGCGACGGCAAGACGATCGTCGTCGAAACCGAGACCGGCCCGAAGACGATCAAGGCCGAGACGGTTGTGATCGCAACTGGCTCGGCACCCGTCGAGCTGCCGTCCCTGCCGTTCGGCGGCAGGGTCATCTCCTCGACCGGTGCACTGTCGCTCGCAGAAGTGCCAAAGTCCCTTGTCGTCGTCGGCGGCGGCTATATCGGGCTCGAGCTCGGGACCGCCTTCGCCAAGCTGGGGAGCAAGGTGTCCGTGGTGGAGGCGCTGGACAACATCCTGCCGCTCTACGATGCCGAGTTGACGGCTCCGATCACAAAACGCCTGAGCGCGCTCGGCGTCGAGGTGCTGACCGGCGCCCGGGCGCTCGGCCCGACCGCCCGAGGCGACGGATTGCGAATCGAGACGGCCGATGGCCGCGAGCGCAGCCTCGCGGCTGACAAGATTCTCGTCACGGTCGGGCGCGCGCCGGTCACGGCCGCATTAGGGCTGGAGCAACTCGTGCTCGACATGGACGATCGCTTCATCCGGATCGGCCAGCATTGCGAGACCTCGATGCGCGGCATCTATGCGATCGGCGATGTCACGGGAGAGCCGATGCTGGCCCATCGCGCCATGGCGCAGGGCGAGATGGTGGCGGAAATCGCCGCCGGCATGCCGCGCGCATGGGACAAGCAGTGCATCCCGGCAATCTGCTTCACCGATCCCGAGATCGTCTCCGCCGGCTTGTCACCGGAAGAGGCTCGCCAGGCCGGCATTGACATCAAGGTTGGACAATGTCCCTTTGCAGCCAACGGCCGCGCGATGACGCGCCATGGCGAGCCCGGCTTCGTGCGCGTCGTCGCCAGGGCCGACAATCAACGCGTCCTTGGTATCCAGGCCGTTGGACAGGGCATCTCGGAGCTTTCTGCCGCGTTTGGCCTGGCGATCGAGATGGGCGCTGTCTTGCAGGACATCGCCGGCACGATCCACGCGCATCCCACGCTGGGCGAAGCGATCCAGGAAGCCGCATTCAAGGCACTCGGCCACGCGATCCACGTCTAGGCCTGCCCCCGGGCGGAGGCCAGACGAAGGGCGCCTCAGGCACCGATGACCTTGGCCATCGGTGCCAGCGTGACGCCCGCTGCGTCAAGGCGCGACTTCAGGCGTTGCGCCATCGCGACCGCGCCCGGCGTATCGCCATGGACACAGACGCTGTCGATGCGGGTCGGCAACTGCGCTCCCGACAGGCACGTGATCGCGCGGTCCTCGATCATGCGAATGACCCGTTCGGACGCGACCTCGGCATCATGAATGACGGCTCCGGCGAGGCGGCGCGACACCAGATTGCCGTTGTCGGCATAGGCGCGATCGGCATAGATCTCGCGCACCAGCGGCAGGCCGAATTTCTCGCCGGCCCGCTCCGTCTCCTGGCCGGGCATCACCACGAAGATCAGGTTGCGATCGATGGTGCGGATCGCACGCGCCACGGCTTCGGCGAGGTCGCGATCCTCCGCGGCGATGTTGCCGAGCGCACCGTGGGTCTTGACGTGGCGAACGGAGTGACCGGCGTCGGACGCCAGCGCCATCAGCGCGCCCACCTGGTAGAGCACGATCTTCTCGATGTCGGCTGGACGCTCGCCCTGGATGGGCCTGCGGCCAAAACCCCAGAGATCGAGAAAGCCGGGATGCGCACCGGCTTGCACGCCATTGGCCTTCGCCTCGCTCAGAGTGCGATGCATGACGAGCGGATCGCCGGCATGAAAGCCGCAGGCGATGTTGGCGGAGGTGACGGTCCGCAGCATCTCGGCATCATCGCCGAGCGTGTAGACGCCGAAACCTTCGCCCATGTCGCAGTTCATATCGATCAGAGTCATCATCGTCCTCATTTGGCGTGCAGGTTCGATATACCCGTGATACGCGGTGCACGTCACGACAAATTCGGCGCACGAAGCCGCGGCAGGTCCGCCGAGATCACGATTGCGATCTTTGGATATCCTCCGATCCAGCGTAGCGCCATGCCCACGAGCGACCAATTGCTGGCGCGCAATCTCATTGACGGTGTGATTTCGGCACTCGATTGAACAGAGGTTGGCGCCGAGCGCCCTCGCGTCACTTCGGGTTTGGTTCCGTCAAGCCTGCGCCCGGCTCGTCTAGCCGCCCATCCCTTGCCAGCCGGACCGCGTTTCCGAGCGCACGCGCCACGTTCAGCACCTCCTGCTGAAATTCGCGGTTTTGGTCCAGCTCCCGATGCGACGTGGCATATGTCTCCATATAGCCGACGTAACCGTCGAGCTCTCCGAAGCGCCCCGCCGAGATCAGGTGCATGTCCGTCAGCCAGTCCGACAGGCTTCTGCGCACACCCTCGGTGCCGACACTGTCGCCGTGAACCACAAGACCGAAATGGCGGCCGGCGAGATGACGCGGATAGGACCAGCCTTTCAGCTCGATCGCCTTGGCTTCATCCGCCTTCTTGCCGTGCGTCGAGGTCGGATCGGGATTTCCCCCATCGGCGCACACGAGGCGGTCCATCATCGCCTTGAGTCCGGCCGGGACATGATACCAGTTCACGGGCGCTACGATCAGGATGCCGTGGGCGGCGACCCAGAGCGGATAGATCTCATTCATCCAGTCGCTGGTTTGGCCCAGCGAGTAGTTCGGATAGCAGCTGCACGGCCAGTGGCAGAGCGGCATGGCGGTGGAAACGCAGGCTTTGCAGGGATGGATGCTCTTGCCGAATTCCGAGGTCAGGCGGGAGAGATCAAGGATATCCACCGCAAAGCCCATCTCGATGAAGACGGGCTCGGCCATCTTGACCATGCGCCAGGTCTTGGACATCTCGCCAGGACAGGTGTGCTCGCTGCGCGCCGACCCGTTGATGATGAGGACGCGGGAAGGCGCACTGGCGTCATCATGCCGCCGCTGGGCCTCGAGGACCGCAGACCGGGCATTCAGCCAGTCAACCGCAAGATCGTAATCCGGATCGGAAAAGCCAGCCCCCGCCTTTCGGGTCACCGGCGCCTTGCGCGAATGACTGTAGGCATCCCAGGCCGCTCCGATCACAGCATCCAGCTCATGCTGCAGGGGCGCAAACGAGGGATCAACAAACTGGTCCCTGTAGCGGCGCTCAAACTCCTCGCGCGACAGTTTGACGGGCGGCATCCCCTTGCGAATGTCCGGATCCGTCATGCCGCCTCCTCTGGATATCGGTGCGATCCGATCAACCGGAAAGTGCCGCGAGCGGTTCCTAAGGCAGGAGGGCCGAAGCGGAAAAACGCCCGTGGACGCAACATATCCAGCGCCGGGACGTTTCCCGACGAGGGAGCGTTGCGACAGATGGCTCGCGTACTTATCGGAACCTCGGGCTGGCACTACGCCTCGTGGCGAGGCCCATTCTTTCCAAGCGATTTACCGCTGAAACAGCAACTCAGCTATTACGCCGGTCAATTCGATACCACCGAGCTCAACGGCGTCTTCTACCGCACGCCAACGCCAGAAGCCGTCAAAAGCTGGCGGTCGCAGGTCGATGGAGATTTCGTATTCGCGTGGAAAGCTTCCAAGTTCATCACGCACTGGAAACGCCTGTCCGACAACTCCAGAAACAGCCTTGCGCTGCTGGAAGACCGCATTTCCTTGCTCGGTCCGGCGGCGGGGCCGATCCTGTTTCAACTTCCGCCCCAGTTCGAAGCAAATGCCGACCGCCTTGCCTCCTTCTTCAAGCTGCTCTCCAGCAAGCGCCGCTACAGTTTCGAATTTCGTCATCCGAGCTGGTATCAGCCTCGCATCCTGCGAATGCTGGCCGACGAGAACATTTCGCTTTGCCTGTCGGATCATCATGACGCACCGGCGCCGTGGCGACGGACAGCGGATTTCGTCTACGTGCGCGGTCATGGACCGAGCGGACGCTATTACGGCCATTACCGTCGGCCGGTGCTTGCCGAATGGGCCAAGCGCATCAATTCCTGGAAACGCCAGGGCTGCGACGTCTATGTCTATTTCGACAACGACCAGAAAAGCGCAGCACCAAGCGATGCCCTGAAGCTTCGGTCGCTGCTATAGGTCGCGCGCAGGACCGCATTGCTATTCGCGCCAGAATTCCGCGAGCTCCTCCGCGGTCACCAGATCGACCTGGCCATGGAAGCGCGTGCGATACATCGTCATGAGTGCGTCATGGCCGACGTCGGATGAACTGCACAGAGCGTCCTCGACGATTACGACCCTGAAGCCGAGATCGACCGCACTCAAGACCGTCGACAGAACGCAAACATCGGTTTCGGCGCCTGTGATGACCACCGTCCCGATTCCTTTTTCGATCAACGAGGTTGCCAGCGCCGGATTGCTGAACGCCGAATAGGCCGGCTTGTCGATGATGCGAGCGGGCGGAGCGTGGCGTGCCAGGGCCGGCACCAGGTCAAGCGCCGATGCCGGGAGATGGTCGCGGGTGGCCTGCTCCCAACGCCGGAAATAGCTCCGCCACTGCCCGGGACGATCCTCCGGGTGTTGCGGAGTGATGAAGCGCGAAAACACGGTTCGAGCCTCGTAGCGCGATACGACCGTGACGATCGTCGGCAGGACTCGCTCCATCCACGGAGTCTCCCAGAGACCGCCGGGAGCAAAGATGTTCTGCATGTCGATGCAGAGATGAACGGCGTCGCGAATCTCCGCGACCTCCGACTTGTTATCCCTCATTATCTTCCACCATCCGCCTGCATGACCCGTACTCACGAGCCCAACCGCCTGCGCCAGAGGGTGCGGTGCGGCGCGCGGACTACCGGCCACTGCAGGCCTGCCCAAGAAACCTGAAACAAGAACGCTGGTTCCAGTACGCATCCGCGAGGAACAAGCAGGAGCCTGGCTTCTTAACCGGACAGAACGACGTTGGAGGTCAGCATGGGCGACACCACGATCAAGAAAGTTTCGGCCAGCCACTCCCCGGTCGGGGAGATGGGACAAACGTACCTGGTCTCCGGAAAGCACGTTTCAATGCGCTTGTGGCAGAACGAGGCGCCGCAACAGGGCGCGACGACGCAGCGAGAATACGAGACTGTTGGCTATGTCATTGCGGGGCAAGCCGAGCTCACGCTTGAAGGGCAAACGATCAATCTGAAGCCCGGCGATTCCTGGCTTGTTCCAGCACAGGCGAAGCACGCCTACCGGATTCAGAAGACCTTTACCGCGGTTGAAGCGACAGCACCGCCGGCGCAGGTGCACGGGCGCGACGATTGAACGGCCGCGCCGACCGGCGCGAAGGTGCACCGGCCAAGCCGTGACGTCGCGATGCTCCTCGCGCCGATTGTATGGCCTTGGATTATGTAAACCGGCGCAGCAGAACCAGCCGCCTCCTCTCCTGAAAGGTACGTAACGCTGACCGCTCCATGAAGCGACCGTACCGCCACAGGGCGTGATGTCGTGTGGCCAGCCGTCCTGGATCACCCCACCGGCCTGATTAGGAACCCCCGCGACGAAACCGAATTGGTACCGCACAATTCGGAGGACTTCGCATGGATGGAATCATTTATCTCGTTGGGTTGATCGTGATCATCATGTTCATCCTGTCTCTGTTCGGCTTGCGGTGATCATCATGGAAACGCTGGTGAGAGCCGAAGACACGACGGTGCGCGAGCAAGGTCGACTGCAGCCATGGAGCCTGCAATGGTCGCCTGTCATTGCCGGCGCCTTGGCAGCATCGGCGCTTTCGCTGATCCTGATCTCGTTTGCGACCGCCCTCGGGCTTGGCGTCGCCTCGACGGCACCGACTTGGCGAGACGCATCGTTTGCGCTTTGGCTGCTCTCGGGCGTCTATCTGATCTTTCAAGCCCTCATCAGCTTCGGATGTGGCGGCTATTTCGCCGGACGCATCCGGGCGCCCTATGCTTCCGTCAACGAGGACGTCGCGACCCGTGACGGGATGCATGGCGTCGCCTCCTGGGCGCTTGCCGTCGTGATTGGCGCCGTCCTGACCGCATTGGTTGCGTGGGCGGCCAGCAAGCCGTCATCGACGATGCAGGCGCCTTCGTCTTCCGAACCATCGGTCCTGAGTTACGAGCTCGATCACCTGTTCCGCGCGCCGCGTCGGCCGCCGAACGTGGATCTAAGCGCCGAAAGAGCTGAGGCCGCGCGCATCCTGATGACGTCGTCCAGCCACAACGGCGTTCCGACCGACGATCGCGCCTACCTCGTCCAGCAGGTCACCGCGCTGACCGGCCTGACCGGACCAGATTCGGAGAAGCGGGTCGATGCGACGATTGCGAACGCCAAGCAAGCCATTTCCAGGGCGCGTGCGGCGAGCATCATCCTGGCTTTCTCGGCAGCCGCTGCATTGCTGTTTGGAGCCGTTGCCGCCTGGGCCGGCGCCGCGGCAGGCGGACGCCACAGGGATGGCGCACCACTTTCCGCCTGGATGATGCATTCAAATCGCTGGTCAAGCCGCCCGGCAAAGACGCCGCAGTCCATGCCTTAACGCGAATTGAAACACGATCGCAAAAAAGGGCGCTCCGGTAACGGGGCGCCCCTTTTTCAGAACACGACAAGGCGAGCGCGATCAGCAGCCCTCGTCGTCGGCAGCGGTTGACTTGCTGGCGTCGGCCGCAGTGGATTTGGTCGATTGCTCGGCCGCCGTCGGCTGGCTTTGCATCTGCCGCTGGGCATCCTGCGACGAGGTCGCGGTACCCTCGGTCGCCTTGTTCATGGCCGAGGTCGGCGGATGCTCCTTGGCATTCGATGAAGCAACTCCCGTCGTTTCACCGGCTTTTCCTGTTGTCACCGGCCCGGAGCCGGCATCCCGGCTGGCCGTATTGCACGGACCACCGAGCGCGATGGTCGAGCTGAGCGCCAGCAGAGCGCCGACCAACATTGACTTTTGAAACATGACAATCTCCTTCCTCGCTTTCACCGGCTAGTGCCTGGCGGAGCCGGGTTCCGCCATCTTGCTATGCTGCTCAACGTCGTGCCGCACCCCACGTTCCAGGCGCGGACGCGCGCCGCTATCGGTCACCCAACTTCGCAGCTTCTACCTTAGGCCGCTTCGCTGATTTCTGCCGAAGCTGATCCATGCGGCATTGCAGAGGCTTCTTGTCCGGGCGCCAGCGCAGGATCTTCGTGCCGTGGCGAAACCGGCCGCCGGACACATGGTCGTAGCAGACCTCGACGACGTGAACCGGCCGCACCGGCTGCCACTCGGCAGATCGCCTGGTCGACCATCGGCTGGGCCCGCCCGGGGTCTTGCCGGTGAAGCTGCTCCTGCTGATGATCTTCTCGAATTTCTCGGTGAGGCCAGGCCTGTCCGACACCTTGATCGCCGACGTGAAGCCGACGTGGTGCAGGCGGCCGGCCTCATCGTACAGCCCAAGCAGCAGCGAGCCGATCACCTTCCGTCTGCCCTGCTTCTTCTCGCCATATCTGAAGCCGCCGACCACGCAATCGGCCGATCGCAGCAGCTTGATCTTCTGCATCCCGTCCCGCGTGCCGCTGCGGTAGGCAAGGTCCAGCCGCTTTGCGACGACGCCGTCGTGGCCGTCCTCGATATACTGCAACCACCGTTTCGCCTCGGCAAAGTTGCGGTTCGCCGGCGACAGTTCGAACACGTCGTTGCCCCGGAAGTAGCGCCGCGCGAATTTTTCGAGCGCGAGCCGCCGTTTTGCCAGCGTCAGCGCTGCGACATCCACCTCCGCCGATCGCAGCAGGTCGAAGGCAATGAAGCGCGCCGGCGTTTCCCGGGCAAGGCGCTTGATCCGGCTGGCTGCCGGATGGATACGCTGAAGCAGGGCATCGAACGAGTAGCCGTCGTCGAGCTGGACGATCAGCTCCCCGTCGAGCACGAAGGAGCCGGCAGATATGGCTGATGCGGCGGAAGCGACTTCCGGAAAATAGCGGACGAGGTCGCGGCCGCCTTTCGACTGCATGCGAACGCCTCGGCTGTCGCGAATGAGCAGGCAACGGAAGCCGTCCCATTTCGGCTCGTATTGCCATTGCGCCCCGCGCGGAAGCTCGGTGACGGATTCGGCTTCCATCGGCTCCATGGTCAACACTCGCAAGACGCCTTGATCAGGGAGACGTTGTTCGTCCCCGTTCAAACAGGTTTGGCTGGATGTGCCGTCCGCGGATGACGGTCGTGCAGCAGCCGCGCAAGCGCTTCGCGCTCCGAGGCATGCCCCTTCATCGCCGTCTCGAACAGCGCCTCTTGGACATCGCGCGGCATATCACCCCACACGTCCATGGCGGCCCGGCCCAGCAAATAAGCGAAGCGTTCGTCGGCCATGTCGATCCTCCCTCTCGTGCCTGAGGATAGGAACTGCAGGCGCCTGCCCGCGTTCCAACCCATTAATTGGAAACGGAGGCATTGACGGACATGGGGACAACGCGAAGGCGTCCAGTGCGGCCTAGATGTCGACGCGCAGAATGGATTGCCGGGGTCGCGGCGTGAGCTCGGAGGCCAAACATGGGCAAGACGAGGGGTTTGCAGCAGCGGATCGTCGGCACGACCAAGCAGGCCGTCGGTGAGGTCATCGGAGACCAGGATCTGCACGAGGACGGCAAGACGCAAGCGCAGCGTGGCCGCGAAGAGCAAGACAAGCCGAGCGAACTCAATCCGTTCAAGAAACTCAACAAACTCACGTGAGTGCAACCGCGCCGCCCGCCGCTCCAGCCGGGCCGACCGAGGCAAGCGCAGCGGCGCGCGTGGGGAGCCAACGCCGTTCGCGCTGGATCGCCGCGATCGAGCTCGGCCTGATCAGCAGCACGTTTTCGACGATCGTCAGCCAACTGTTCGCGGCGCGGATCGGCCGTGATGCGGCGGTCGATTGGATGACGGTTGCGACCATTCCGACTGGCGACTGGGCCATCACTGCCGAACCGGCGTGGAGCGCGATGCTCGCCGGGGTCGCCTTTCACCAATGGGCGGACTTCTCCTGGGCGTTGCTGTTCTTCGGCGTGCTCGGCCGCTGGACGGCGAACCTGCGACCGCTCACGATCCTGCTGCTCGCGCTGCCGTGGGCAGCGGTCTCCTCAGGCATGGAGTGGTTCGTGCTGGTGCCGCTGTTTCCGTTCTGGCAGCCGCTATTCACGCTGCAGCAGCCGTACTGGATCGGGCTGCTTGTCCATGGCTCGTCGGCGATGATGTATCCTCTGTTCGCTCGGCTGCGCTGGGCACGAGGCAACGGGCCGGGGCAAGACTTGCGCTTCACCAATGCCTGGATCACGGGGGCGTTCGTCGTCATTGCTCTGCTCGGAACGATCGCGCTGTTCGGCAACCATGGCTACGAGCCGCCGTGGCTTGGCCACGACAGGGATGCGGACCAGACCTATATCCGCCACATGACCGCGCACCACGCCCAGGGCATCGAGCTGGCGCGGCTTGGCGCCGAACGCGCCCAGGATTCGCATCTGCGCGCGCTCGCTATGCTGATGGTCGCAAGCCAGACCGGCGAGAACCGGATCTTCGAGAACTGGTGGCTGAGCTGGTTCGACACGGAGATGCCGGATTGCGACGCGCAAGAACGTGCCGCGATGCCCGGCTTCCTGACGCCGGCGGAGATGCGACAGGTGAAGACAGCGCCGCCCGGCCAATTCGACACGACGTTCGTCGAAGCCATGAGCAGGCATCACAAGGGTGCGGTCAAGATGGCCGACCAGATGTGGCATAGCCGCGGTGATCTGCGCTTGCGCGTGATGGCTCATGCCATTCGCCACGAGCAGCAGGGCGAGATCGCGCTGATGCAAGGCGCGAGCGGCCTTGCCGCGGTCACCACGGGTTTGCGGAACATGCTCGGCGACAACGTCAATTGAGTGCTGGGGAGCTTGATCCGAGCATCGCTCGCCAGCGGGCACCGCGACGAAATCCGTCCCTGCAGGGAGATTTCAACAACTCTAGCCAAGCGCCTGGCTGGCAAGCGCGTAGGTTACCGGCGTCTGTCCGGAGCGATCATTGGGATCACGAAACTCTCCCCCCAGCGACATCGTCGTGACGGTGTCGAAAAAGACAAGCCCACACCGGGCCAGGAAGGAGCAGAACTCACCGTCGGCCAGATGCGTGTCGATCCTCAGAAACTGTCCTTCATGAGCCGCGACATGCGGCGCGACGACCAGGATCGCATCCTCGTCGCTTGACGCAACGACGGGCCCTACGACGTGCCCTCGCCCAAACGGGCGGCACAATGCGAACGCTTCGAGACGACCATGCCGATAGAGTCCGAACCCCGCGGATTGTCCGAGGAGCGCCGCAAGCAAATCGAGGCGCGAGGCGCCAAACGCCTGCGCATCCAGTTGAGCGATGGCCGGAAGGTCTTTCCGAGTCAGCTCCCGCAGCTCGCCCCCTTCGGAAGGATTCGGCACTTCGCCGGATCGCTGCACCTCGGCTTGGCGCTGGAACACCGTTCGTTCGCGACGAAAGCCGAGCGACAGATAGAGCTTGCGCGCTGCACGTGTGGCATTGAGGCGGAGATTGCGTCCCTTGGAGGCGGACAGAATGCGCTTCATGAGCCACTGGGCTGTGCCAAGCGCCTGAAGACGGGGCGAGGTGATGACCATGCCGACGGTGGCGAAATCCCCCCCATGGGGAAACCACATGGCCGATCCCAGCACCCGCCCGATTTCATCATGAACGACGATGCCGTGGCCGGTGTCACGCAGAAACTGCCAGTCCTCCGGGCGGTGCGGCCAGCCGACACCGATCGAGAGGGTGTAAAGTTGATCGAGCTCGACCGTGTCGATGTCAACCGCGCGCGCATCGAATGCGTCGATCGTCAGCGAACGGGTCGTGCGGGATTTCATGTCTCTCCCTGGTCGGCCTGACATTGGTCGCAGTAGCGTCTTCCGACGTCGCTCCGGAGCCGCTGCGGCGCTCAGCATAAACCGCGCTTCGCCGCAGATTACGTTTCAGAACAGCCATCTGGCGAAACAATCCACCAAATCGCGATTGCATTCGGCACCGGATCGAACGCCACTCCGATAGCATAGTGCAATCGGGTGAATTCGCCATGCCCTGCGTGCCGAAATCCCCGGCGGACAGCGCCGCTCGCGCGGTCATCGACAACTTCAAGCGATATGAAGCGGTCTCGACCTCGTCGGGCTCCTGGATCGGACTTGTGGTTACTTAAGAGGAGCCCAACTTGCTGCTGAAACGGATTGATCCCACCCCCACTTTCGCCCCGAAGGAATCCGGCCCGATCCCGGAGCGGCTCATTGCCGGCGCGCCGCACTTCAAGACCTGGGCGCAGGACGAGGCCAAGGGTGAGCTGGTGCATACCGGCGTGTGGGAAGCAACGCCGGGCGAGACGCGCTCCATCAAGGGCGAGACCTTCGAATTCTGTCACATCCTCGCCGGCAGGATCGAGATCACGCCGGATGGCGGTGAGCCAATCACGTTCAGGGCAGGCGACAGCTTCGTCATGAAGCCCGGCTTTACCGGCGTTTGGAAGACCATCGAGACCGTCCGCAAGATCTACGTCACGGTGTCATGAGCCCTGAGCTTCGATCCCGACCGGATTCAGCTGCCGATGGGCCACTTCATCGGTGATCGGCTACGGGAGTCTCCCGGTCTGCTCCCGCTGCACCGGCCTTCGGACGGCGCGCTCTACGAGCGCACCGAGGCGATCACGACAGCCGTACTTTCCCGTCTCTCCTGACCAAAAAGGCGCAACAGATGCAGAACCTGAACGACCAGCAGCTCTTCCGCCAGCAGGGCCTGATCGGCGGCCAATGGCAAGCGGCGCTCTCGGGCGCGACGATCGACGTGATCGACCCGGCGACGCAGGCCGATCTGGGCACTGTCCCGAATATGGGCCGCGATGACACGCGCGATGCCATTGCTGCCGCCGCGAAGGCTTACACCGCCTGGCGCACAAAAACCAATGCCGAGCGCGCCGCGCTTCTGGAAGCCTGGCATGGCCTCATGATCGCGCATCTCGACGATCTCGCGCGCATCCTGACGCTGGAACAGGGCAAGCCGCTGGAGGAGTCGAAGAGCGAGATTCGCTACGGCGCTTCCTTCGTCAAATGGTTCGCGGAGGAAGCCCGTCGGATCGGTGGCACCACGATTCCCTCACCCACTCCGGACCGGCGCATTGTCGTGCTCAAGGAGCCGGTGGGCGTGTGCGCGATCATCACGCCCTGGAATTTCCCGAACGCCATGATCACCCGCAAGGTGGCTCCGGCGCTCGCCGCGGGATGCACCGTCGTGATCAAGCCATCGGACTTCACGCCCTATTCGGCGCTGGCTCTCGGCGTGCTGGCCGAGCGCGCCGGCATTCCCGCCGGCGTCATCAACATCGTCACCGGCCTGCCGAGCGAGATCGGCGCCGAGATCATGGCCAACGAGACGGTGCGCAAGATTTCATTCACCGGCTCGACCCGCGTCGGTTCGCTGCTCATGCGCGGTGCCGCTGACAGCGTCAAGCGCGTGAGCCTCGAGCTCGGCGGCAATGCGCCCTTCATCGTCTTCGACGACGCCGATCTCGACCTCGCGGTCGAGGGTGCAATCATGTCGAAGTTCCGCAATGGCGGCCAGACCTGCGTCTGCGCCAACAGGATCCTCGTGCAAGCGGGCGTCTACGACGCCTTCGCGGCCAAGCTCGTCGCCCGCGTCAAGTCCATGAAGGTGGGGTCGGGCTTCGAGCCGGGCGTGGCGATCGGGCCGATGATCAACGAAGCGGCGATCAGCAAGATCAACCGCCATGTCGCCGACGCACTGTCCAAGGGCGCGCGTATCGCCGCGCAGGCGGCGGGCTTGCCCAAGGGTCCGCAATTCACCGCGCCGATCGTCCTGACAGGGGCGACCACCGACATGGTGCTGGCGCATGAGGAGACATTTGGTCCCGTTGCGCCCCTCTTCCGCTTCGAGACCGACGAGGAGGCGATCGCCATCGCCAATGCGACGCCCTTCGGCCTCGCCGCCTATTTCTATACCCGCGACCTGAAGCGGTCCTGGCGTATTGCGGAGGCGCTCGAAGCCGGTATGGTCGGCCTCAATACGGGCATGGTGTCGACCGAGGTGGCGCCATTCGGGGGCGTCAAGCAATCCGGCCTGGGTCGCGAAGGCGCGCAGATCGGAATCGAGGAATACCTCGAGATGAAGGCCTTCCACATCGGCGGATTGGGCTAGGCGGCGGCAATGGAGAGGGCGCATGACCGTGCCCTCTCGCGCATTTGGGTGACGGTCCGGGACGGCTCAGCTCCCGACGCTACTGAACGCGATCGAGCATCTTGTAGTATAGTCCCACCAGCGGCAGGAACCACGGCTTGCCGAAATGACCGGGCACCGCAGGCCAGTCGAGGCCCTTCATGGGGTTTCGGTCTTCGCGTCCGAGCATCGCATCGGCCATGGTCATGCCGAGATGGGTCGACAGTTGCGCGCCGTGACCGGCATAACCCATCGCGTACCATAGCCCGTCCTGATAGCCGGCGCGCGGGAAGCGGTCGCTGGTCATGTCGACGAGCCCACCCCAGCAATAGTCGATCTCGATGCCAGCGAGCTGCGGGAAGGTTCGCGTAAGACCGTCGACGAGAATGGCGCCGCTCTTTGCGTCGGAACGCTGGTCCGATGTCGCCGAGAAGCGAGCGCGCCCGCCGAAGATCAGGCGGTTGTCAGGAGCAAGCCGAAAGTAGTTGCCGACATTCATCGACGTGACGCAAGTGCGGTTGCCGGGCATGGTCGCCGCGATTTCCGCCGCGTCCAGCGGACGGGTCGCGACGATGAAGCTGCCGACGGCGACGAGGCGTCGCCGGAAGTAGCCAAAATTGGGCGTGGTATAAGCGCCCGTCGCCAGCAGCACCTGATCGGCGGTGACGCTGCCGCGAGGCGTCGTCAGGCGATGGCGCGATCCTTCGCGTGCCTGCGCGGTGACCGGCGCCTGCTCGAAGACGATCGCGCCGCGGCGCTTGGCGGCCTCCGCCAGTCCGACGCCATAGCGTCCCATATGCATCATCGCGCTCTTCTTCGAGAGCATCGCGCCAAAGAAGGGTGAGCCGATCTCTGCGCCGAGATCCCGGGCAGACAGCAATGCGGTGTCCGGATCAACCTCGCGATGGACCGCTTCGAAATTGCGCGCAATCGCGTCGAGATGCTTCGGCTTGGAGGCGAGCTTCAGCTTGCCGGCGCGGCGAAAATCGCATGCGATGCCCTCCTCCGCGATCAGCGCCTCGAGCGTGTCGATCGAGGCATCGAGTGCGTGGTACAGCGCGACGGCTCGCTCCTTACCCAATTCCGCCTTGGCGGCGAGATAGCTGTGGGCGAGACCGTTGTTGAGATGCCCGCCGTTCCGGCCCGATGCGCCGCCGATCACCCGGTCTGCCTCGAGCACGACGACCTTCGTTCCCGCCTTGGCCAGCTGGCGCGCAGCCCCCAGGCCCGTGAAGCCGCCGCCGATCACGGCGACGTCATAATGCCCTTCGACGGGACCTTCGGAGCCGCCGGAAAAGCGCGGTGCGGTATCGTGCCAATAGGAGACGTATTTCACCGCAGATCCCGCCGGCTCAGAGTCCGAACACGCCGGGCAGGCTGCCGATGTCCTTGATCTCGACATAGCCGTAATAGGGGTTGGCGGGCTCGTGCCCCCGATTGACCCAGACCTTGTTCTTGATGCCGAGGTCGTGCGCCGTCATCAGGTCATAACGAAAGGACGAGGAGCAGTGCACGATGTCCTCAGGCCCGCAGCCCAGCGTATCGAACATGAACTCGAAGCCTTTCATGCGAGGCTTGTAGGATCGGGCCTGTTCGGCGGTGAGCGCGGCGTGAAAAGGCGCCCCGAGCTTGGCAACGTTGGACGGCAGCTGCGCATTCATGGCGTTGGAAAGGATGACGAGCGGAATCTCCTTGGCGACCTTGGCAAGGCCGGCAGGAACGTCGGGATGCGGTCCCCAGCTCGGCACGCGGTCATAGACCAGCTGCCCATGCTCGGACTTGAAGGAGACACCGTTGCGCTTGCACGCACGCTCCAGCGCATTGTGGATCACGTCGGCATAGGGCTTCCAGTCGCCGAGAATCTCGTCGAGCCGATACGCCGCGAAATCCCGCACGAGCGCAGCCATTTGCGGTTCAGGAAGATGCGCGCGATAGAGGTCCTGCGCCGCTTCCGCCATCTGGAAATTCGTCAGCGTGCCGTAGCAGTCGAAGGTCACGTATTTCGGGCGAAACTGGCTCATCATCCTATCCTGGTGCGCTCGCGCAATGTCAGGGCTGCAACAATAGAACCTCAACGCGGCATAAGATGCGGCTTTTTCGCCGGCTGCGGTGGAAGATATCGTTCCCGCCGGGCCCTTCAGACGATCTGCACGTCACCAAGATAAGAAACTGGTGCCGGACAGGAACACGAGTCAATGACCCAGAGCACCATATCGCTCACGGCCCTTCGCCCCGACCATCTCGAGGGCGCGTTGCGCCTTTCGCGCCAAGCCGGATGGCCGCACCGCCTCGAGGATTGGCAATTGGCGCTCGATCTCAGCGCGGGGTTTGTCGCCCTGGATACGAATGCTTCAACCGTTGTCGGAACGATCCTGATGACGCCCTACAAGCGGGATGTCGCGACCGTCAACATGGTCATCGTCGATGAAGCCGCCCGCGGCCGCGGATTGGGACGCAAGCTGATGGAAGCGATCATCGAGCAGGCGGGATTGCGCGCACTGAGGCTGGTCGCGACCGGCGAGGGCCTGCCGCTCTATCAAAAGCTCGGCTTTTTCCGGACCGGAACGATCATCCAGCACCAGGGAACGGTCTTGCCCGTCGCCACGCCCGCCAATGTCCGGCCGGCCGAGTCGCACGACATCTTCGGGATCCTAGAGCTCGACAGAAGCGCATTCGGCGCAGACCGCAGATGTCTGCTTCGGACGCTCGCGGAGGTCGGCCAACTGGCCGTACTCGATCGTGGCCAGGGGATCGCTGGATTTGCGATGTCGCGCGGCTTCGGCAGAGGTGAAGTGATCGGACCTGTGGTTGCAGCGAATGTCGACGACGGAAAAGCTCTGCTCAGCTTTTTCATGGCCCGAAGCGAAGGGCGTTTCGTTCGCGTGGATACTGCCGAAACCGCGCAATTGAGCGCCTGGCTTGCGGAGCGCGGGCTGATCCAGGTTGGCGACGGCATCGCCATGCAGCGCCCCGTCGCGGTGCAGTCCAGCCCCTCCACATTCACGACATTCGCCCTCGCCAGCCAGGCTTTTGGATAAGCGGAGACTTTGATGCTGAGCAATTCGCTCATCGAGCTCGACCGGGCTCACCTCATCCACCCGGTCGCGTCCTACCGGGGCCACGAAGCCGCCGGCGTCAAGGTGCTGAAGTCGGCCAGGGGAGCGATCGTGACGGACGCTTCCGGACATCAGCTGATCGACGGCTTCGCCGGACTCTGGTGCGTCAATGCCGGCTATGGGCACGAAAGCATCGTTGCGGCCGCCGCCAGGCAGATGCGGGAGCTTCCCTACGCGACGGGCTATTTCAGCCTCGGCTCGGAGCCCGCGATCCGGCTTGCGGCCGAATTGGCACAGCGCGCACCCGGCGACCTCAACCATGTCTATTTCACGCTCGGCGGCTCCGACGCCGTCGACAGCACGGTCCGCTTCGTCCGTTATTACTGGCACGCGCGGCGCGAGCCGCAGCGCGAGCATTTCATCTCGGTCGAACAGGGCTATCACGGGTCGTCGACCGTCGGTGCCGGGCTGACGGCCCTGCCCGCCTTCCACGCCGGATTCGGCGTGCCGCTCAGCTGGCAGCACAGGATCCCCTCGCACTATGTCTATCGCAATCCGGCCGGCGAGGACGACGACGCCATCATCGCAGCCTCGCTGGCCGCGCTCGACGCGAAGATCGAGGAAATCGGCGGCGCGCACCGCGTCGCCGCGTTCTATGCCGAACCGATCCAGGGCTCGGGCGGCGTGCTCGTACCACCGAAGGGCTGGATGAAGGCCATGCATGCGCGGTGCAAGGCGCATGGCATCCTCTTCGTCGCGGACGAGGTCATCACCGGGTTCGGCAGAACAGGGCCGCTGTTCGCATGCAGCGAGGACGACATCATCCCCGACCTCATGACCGTCGCGAAGGGATTGACCTCGGGATACGTCCCGATGGGCGCAGTCCTCATGTCGGATCGCGTCTACGACACGATCGCCGATGCGGCGGGCTCGAGCGCGGTCGGCCACGGCTACACCTACTCCGCCCATCCTGTCAGCGCCGCGGTCGCCCTGGAAGTGTTGCACCTCTACGAAAGCGGCCTGCTCGAGAATGGCGCGAGGGCGGGTGCCCGTCTGATGGCTGGCCTTCAATCGCTCAGGGATCACCCCCTTGTTGGAGACGTGCGCGGCCGCGGCATGCTGGCCGCCGTCGAACTCGTCACCGACAAGCAACGCAAGACGCCGCTTCCTGCCGCGGCCGAGCCGGCAAAACGCATCTTCGACCGGGCCTGGAAGAACGGCCTCGTCATCCGGGCCTTCCCCACCGGCGTGCTGGGTTACGCGCCGCCGCTCTGCTGCTCCGAGTCGGAGATCGACGCCATCATCGCGCGCACCGCCAGAACGCTGGACGATACGCTGGCTGATGCCGAAGTTCGCGCCGCACTGCGATAATAATAGGCATGCACAACGAACCGGCTGGAAGCAGGTCCGAAACACTGGAAACAGCGACATCTTCGCAATTTTGTGCCGCGGCTCGCGGTTTTTTCGGCCAAAGCCGCGGAACTATCCTGCGAGACTTTGATCGCAGGAAAGAAGTGCAGTTCTGAGTGGAAACACGGCACCGTCGTTACGACGGACCGCGCCGGCATCCACCACAACGGCGCGGCAGAACAATCTGCCGCTCACCGCAACACGAGCCGTAGCCTTAGCCAGCGAGGGGATTGACATGAACGACACGACGAACTGGTCCTGTTCAGACGATGCCACGATCGAGAACGCCATTCGGCGCGGGGCTTCGCGCCGCGATCTTCTGAAGCTGATGCTCGCCAATGGCGTGGCCATGGCTGCGGCCGGCACGATCTTCGGCCGCGCGTCGGAAGCAGTGGCGGCGACGCCGGTGAAGGGCGGCGCCCTGAAGGCCGCCGCCTGGTCCTCGTCGACCGCCGACACGCTGGATCCGGCCAAGGCCTCGCTCTCGACCGACTATGTTCGCTGCTGCTCCTTCTACAATCGCCTGACATTTCTCGACCAGAGCGGCGTGCCCCAGATGGAGCTCGCCGAATCGATCGAGAGCGGCGATGCCAAGACCTGGACGATCAAGCTCAAGAAAGGCGTCACCTTCCACAACGGCAAGGAGCTGAGCGCCGACGACGTCATCTTCTCGCTGAAGCGCCATCTGGACAAGGCAACCGGATCGAAGGTCGCTGCGATCGCGTCCCAGATGACCGACTTCAAGGTCGTCGACAAGACGACCGTCGAGGTCACGCTGGCGAGCCCCAACGCGGACCTGCCGACGATCCTGTCCATGCATCACTTCATGATCGTGGCCGACGGGACCACCGACTTCTCCTCGGGCAACGGCACCGGCGCCTTCAACTGCAAGCAGTTCACCCCGGGGGAGCGCTCGATCGGCGTGCGGAATCCGAACTACTTCAAGGGCGGCCCGAACGTCGATTCATTCGAATTCTTCGCCATCCCGGATGAAAACGCGAGGATCAATGCCCTGCTGTCCGGGGACATTCATCTCGCCGCCTCGATCAACCCGCGATCGGTCCGCCTCCTCGACGGCAGGGATGGCTTCGCGCTGTCCACGACCACGTCGGGCACCTACACCGACCTGAACATCCGCATGGACATGGCGCCCGGCAACGTCAGCGATTTCGTCGAGGGCATGAAATACGTGGTCAACCGCGAGCAGATCGTCAAATCGGCCCTGCGCGGCTTCGGTGTCGTCGGCAATGACCAGCCGGTGTCGCCCGCCAACGTCTATCACAATGCGGCGCTCAAGCCGAAATCGTTCGACCCTGACAAGGCAAAATTCCATTTCCAGAAGGCCGGTGTGCTCGGCCAGACCATCGAGGTCATTACCTCCGAGGCGCCCGGTTCGGCGATCGACATGGCCATGATCATCCAGGCAAGCGCCGCCCAGATCGGCATGAAGCTCGATATGAAACGCGTGCCCTCTGATGGCTACTGGAGCAATTACTGGCTGAAGGCGCCGATCCATTTCGGTAACATCAATCCGCGTCCGACACCCGACATCCTGTTCTCCCTGCTCTACAAGTCGGATGCGCCGTGGAACGAGAGCCGCTTCGTCTCGGAAAAATTCGACAAGATGCTGCTCGAAGCCCGCGGCTCGCTTGATCAGGCCAAGCGTCGCGAGATGTACAATGAGATGCAGGTCCTGGTGTCAGAGCAAGCCGGCACCATCATTCCAGCCTACATCTCCAACGTGGACGCCATCACTGCCAAGCTGAAGGGGCTGCAGCCCAACCCGCTCGGCGGCATGATGGGCTACGCCTTCGCCGAATACGTCTGGCTGGCCGCCTGACCGGCACAAGGCAAGGTCGCAGCTCGGGGTCCTCGGATTGGAACCCGAGCTGACCATAATGAGCGGCGTGGCGTGGGAGGACGAATGTGAGAGGACAAGTTTCGTCGCTCGTGGTGAGGCGGCTTCTCATCGCCTTGATCACACTCGTGATCGTTTCCTTCGCCGTCTTCTTTGCCACCACTCTCCTGCCGGGCGACACGGCCACGATTCTGCTCGGGCAGTCCGCGACACCTGAAGCCGTCGAGGGCCTGCGCAAGGCGATGCATCTCGACGATCCCGCGATCATCCGCTTCCTGAGATGGGTCGCCGGCCTGTTCCAGGGCGATTTCGGCAAGTCTTACGCTAACAACGTCCCGGTCGCCACTCTGATCAGCGGACGGTTCGTCAACACGTTGAAGCTTGCGGGATTGACCGCTGCGATTGCCGTGCCGCTCGCGCTGACGCTCGGCATCACCGCTGCGATGTGGCGCGGCACGCTGTACGACCGCATCGTGACCGTCGGAACCATCGGCATCATCTCGGTGCCGGAGTTCATGATCGCAACGCTGGCTGTGCTGCTCTTCGCGGTCTACCTCAAATGGCTGCCGGCGCTTTCTCTCACCAACGAGGTCAAGTCGCTCCACGACCTGGTGCGGATCTACGCGATGCCTGTCATGACGCTCACATTCGGCGTTTCCGCGCAGATGATCCGCATGACCCGCGCCGCCGTGGTCGAGACATTGAACACGCCCTATGTCGAGATGGCGCTCCTCAAGGGCGCCTCGCGCCCCCGGCTCGTGCTGCGACATGCACTGCCGAATGCACTCGGCCCCATCGTCAATGCGATCGCGCTCTCGCTGTCGTACCTGCTCGGCGGCGTCATCATCGTGGAGACCATCTTCAACTATCCCGGCGTCGCAAAGCTGATGGTCGATGCCGTTTCGACCCGTGACCTGCCGCTGATCCAGACCTGCGCGATGATCTTCTGCCTGGGTTATCTGGCACTGATCACAGCCGCCGACATCATCGCCGTCGTGTCCAATCCGAGGCTCCGATGACGAATCCGACCTCGTCAGGCTGGCTCAGCATGCGCTTGGGCTATCGCTTCAATCTCGTGGGCGTGTCGGCCCTTGGCATCATCCTCCTCTGGGCCGGCGTCGCCCTGTTCGCTCCGCAGATCATTCCGCATTCCGTGGGCGAGATCGTCGACACCGACTATTTTGGCCCCGTGAGCCGGGACCTGTGGTTCGGCTCCGACTATCTCGGCCGGGACATCTTCTCGCGCATCCTGATGGGCGCACGCTACACGCTCGGCATCTCGCTCGCCGCGGTCTCCATCGCCTGCTTCAGCGGCGTCGCGCTCGGAATGACTGCGGCAGTCGCCGGAGGGTGGTTCGACAGCATGCTGAGCCGGTTTCTCGATGCGCTCAACTCTATACCCAGCAAGCTGTTCGGCCTCGTCGTGGTCGCCGCGGTCGGCTCGTCGATCCCGGCACTCATTGCGACGCTATCGGTGATCTACACGCCCGGCGCCTATCGCTTTGCTCGCGCCCTCGCCGTCAACGTCAATACGATGGACTTCATGGTGGTCGCCCGAATTCGCGGCGAACGCCTGCCCTATCTCATTGCCTCCGAGATTCTTCCTAACATTCTCGGTCCCGTGCTCGCCGATCTCGGCCTGCGCTTCGTCTTCATCGTGCTGCTGCTCTCCGGCCTGTCCTTTCTCGGGCTCGGCGTGCAACCGCCCTACGCGGATTGGGGCGCACTAGTTCGCGAGAACATCGGCGGGCTGCCCTTTGGCGCACCGGCGGCGATCTTCCCGTCGCTCGCGATCGCAAGCCTCACCATCAGCGTCAACCTTCTGATCGATAACCTGCCGCGCAGGATCCGCGACCGGAGCGCCGAATGACGGGAAACCTGGTCGAGATCCGCAATCTCAGGGTTGAGGCAACGACCGACGCCGGCAGGCGGGTCGAGATCATCAAGGGCGTCAGCCTCGACATTGCCGAAGGCGAGATCGTCGCCCTCATCGGCGAGAGCGGCTCGGGCAAGACCACGATTGCCATGACGCTCATGGGCTACGCCCGGCAGGGCTGCGCGATCACCGGCGGCGAGGTGCGTGTGGGCGGCGTCGACATGGTGAAGCTTTCGGAAGCGGAGCGCGCCGGCATTCGCGGGACGAGCGTCGCCTATGTGCCGCAGAGCGCTGCGGCCGCCTTCAACCCTGCGCTCACCATCATGGATCAGGTCATCGAGGTGGCGCGGATCCACAGGCTCATGTCGGCCACTGAGGCACAGGCGAAAGCTCTCTTGCTGTTCAAAGCCCTCTCGCTGCCGGAGCCCGAAACGATCGGCAACCGCTACCCGCACCAGGTCTCGGGCGGTCAGTTGCAGCGCCTCGCCGCCGCGATGGCCCTGATCGGCCAACCGAAGGTCGTCATCTTCGACGAGCCCACCACGGCGCTCGATGTCACGACGCAGGTCGAGGTGCTGCGGGCGTTCAAGTCCGTCACGGCGCAGCACAACATCGCCGGCGTCTACGTCTCGCACGATCTGGCCGTGGTCGCCCAGATCGCCGACAGGATCGTCGTGCTCAAGGACGGCACGGTCCAGGAAATGGGGACGACCAACGATATCCTCGAGGGGGGCCACCACCCCTACACCAGGGAGCTGCTGGCCGCGTTCAGGCCAAAGACTCTGCAGCGGCAGCCTGACGGCGAGGGCGTGACGAACCGCCCGTTGCTTGAGGTCGACAATCTCACGGTCGGCTACGGACCTCGCTCGCGCGATGGACAGCCGCTGATCAATGCCGTCCAGGCGGTCAGCCTCAAGCTGGATCGAGGGCGGAATCTTGGCATCATCGGCGAGTCCGGCTGCGGCAAGTCAACGCTTGCCCGGGCGATTGCCGGCATCCTGCCGGCCCATGCGGGCGATATCGTCTTCAACGGGCGCGAACTGGGAAAGGCCGGCCGCAACCGCACCCGCAACGAGCTCCGCCAGATTCAGATCGTGTTCCAGCACGCGGATACCGCACTCAACCCGGCGAAGTCGGTGGAAGACATCCTGAGGCGTCCCCTAGCCTTCTATCATGGCATGAGAGGCAAGACGCGCGATGCGCGCGTCAACGAACTGCTCGATCTGGTCCGCCTCCCCAAATCCGTGCGGCATCGATTGCCGGGAGAACTTTCAGGCGGCCAAAAACAGCGGGTGAATTTTGCCCGGGCACTCGCCGCCGAGCCGACGCTCATCCTGTGCGACGAGATCACATCGGCCCTCGATACGGTCGTGGCGGCCGCGGTGGTCGAGCTGCTGAAGGAGCTGCAGCGCGAGCTCGGCATCTCCTACATCTTCATCAGCCACGACCTGTCGGTGGTCGAGGCGATCTGCGACGAAATCATCGTGATGTATCGCGGTCAGAAGGTCGAACAGATCGCGTCGACCCGCCTGGCAGCACCGGAGCACCCTTATACGCGGCTGCTGCTCTCTTCGGTGCCCAAGCTCGACACCGGCTGGCTCGACAATCTGGAACAGGATGCCGAACAGGTGCGGGCCTATTGCCATCCGTAGGCGCAGCCGGATCAAGCCGGAAACAGGCTGGTCAGCGGCATCTGCGAGCGGACGATGGGCGACTTGAGGACGACGAAGCTGAAATACTTGTCGATGCCGATATCCATGTCCGTCAAACGCTCCATGATCGTCTGGTACTCGCCGATGCTGGCGGTGACGAACTTCAGCATGTAGTCGTAGCCTCCCGAGACCAGATGGCATTCGATCAGCTGGTCGACCTTGTCGACCGCCGACAGGAAACGAGCGAAGTCGATCTGTCGATGGTTCTTCAACGTCACTTCGGTGAACACCGTCAGCGTCTGTCCCAGCTTGCGCACGTTGATCTGGGCGGCATACCCCTCGATGTACCCCTCGGCCTGCAGTCTCTTCACGCGCATGAGACATGGGCTGGGCGACAGATTGACCAGCTCGGCAAGCTCGACATTCGTGATGCGACCGTTCTTCTGGAGTTCGTGGAGGATCTTGATGTCGATCCGGTCCAGCTTCATTGGCGACTCTCCATTGAGCGCGCGCCGGAAGGCGCAGCAGAAAATTGGGCACAACGAGCCAAAAGCTCACTTATCCTGCATCCATTGTCCACCACTGAGATCATACCGATCGATTAGAACACAGTTTTGCTGCCCCCCGAGTATGCAGCATAAAGTGCTGAGCTGCCATCGAATCCGGCGCCGCGCGGGGCGATCCCCGGCTTACGATGCGCCCAGCGAAATCCAGGAAGCCAGAATGCCCGCACCACTCAGCCACATCGAGACCTCGCCGGAGCTTCCCCGTGACGCCGACGTGGTGGTCATCGGAGGCGGCATCATCGGGGTGTTCGCGGCCTATTATCTCACCCTGCGAGGGCTCAGCGTCGCACTCGTGGAGAAGGGACGGATCGGAGCCGAGCAGTCCAGCCGCAACTGGGGCTGGTGTCGGCAGCAAAATCGCGATGCCCGCGAGCTGCCGATGGCGACAAGGAGCCTCGACCTGTGGGAGAGCTTTGGCACCGAAAGCGGCCAAAGCACCGGTTTTTCTCGCTGCGGCCTTCTGTATCTCAGCAACGACGAGGCCGAGCTCGAGGGCTGGGCGCGCTGGCGCGACTTCGCTCGGACGGTCGGCGTCACCACGCAAATGCTCGATGGGACCGCGGCAACGCAGCGCGGCGTGGCGACGGGGCGATCCTGGAAGGGCGGCGTCTTCTCACCAACCGACGGCATCGCCGATCCCGCCAGGGCTGCACCGGCGGTGGCGCGCGCGATGCTCAGGCGCGGGGGCACGGTGCATCAGATGTGCGCAGCGCGCGGGCTGGAGACCGAAGGCGGCCGCGTGAGCGCAGTGGTGACGGAGCGCGGCACGATTCGCACGCGTACCGCCATATTGGCGGGCGGCGCCTGGTCCTCGTCCTTCTGCCATCAGGCCGGCATCCGCCTTCCGCTCGCCTCGATCCGCTCGTCCATCCTGTCGGTGTCGGAAGGTGCGAAAGGCCTGCCGGACGCACTCCACACTGCCGCTGTTTCGGTGACGAGGCGTGGTGATGGCGGTTATACGCTCGCCATCAGCGGCCGGGGCCGCGTCGATCCGACTGCGCAGCAGCTGCGCTTCGCCCCGCAATTCCTGCCGATGTTTCTGCGGCGCTGGCGCAGTCTGCTCCCGGGCGGCCTCGAAGGCGTCTGGTCCGGACACGAAACGCTCCGGCGTTGGCGCCCGAGCGAGCCGACACCGATGGAGCGCATGCGCATTCTGGATCCCGCGCCCGATCAGAACACGATCGAGCTCACGCACCGGCGCGCGCTCGAACTGTTGCCCGCACTGAAGGACACCAAGATCACCGCCGCGTGGGGCGGCTACATCGACTCGACGCCCGATGGCGTGCCGGTCATCGGAGAGACGTCCGGCCTGCCTGGGCTGATATTGGCCGCAGGCTTCAGCGGCCACGGCTTCGGTATCGGTCCCGGAGCCGGGCACCTCATCGCGGATCTCGTGACTGGCGCCGCGCCGATCGTCGATCCCCAGCCTTATCGGCCAAATCGATTTGCCGGACTTGCAGTCGGAAAGGTCTCTGACTTCTAGGGATCGCAACCGAGAGGCGCGTTGCTGCGAGACCATGGGGCGCAGGCTCAGCCGATACCGATCTTGCGCGCCGTCGCATTGACCATGTCGCCCCAGATCTTCTCGTTCGTCAGGAGCAAATTCGAGGATAAGTTCGCGTCTGGTGCCTGCTCACGTCGACCGGCTCGATCCGCACCTGCACGTCCTTCGGCTTCGCCTGATAGGGCGAGGACGTGATCAGGATCTCGGCGCCGGCCTCTGCATAGGCCGCAGCATTCGCCGCGTTGACACCGCCGGCGGCGGCGATGATCGGACGGGCGCGCGTATAAGCCATCGACGCCATGCGCCTGACCAGTGCGGCAATCTCGGCTGGCGAAAACTTCTCGGCCTGGATCACGTCGAAACCGGCGACTGCCGCGGCAAGCGCGGCATCGGCCGTCTTCACCTCGATCACGAGCTTCTTCTCCGGCGCCGCTCGGCGCAATCGCTCGACCGCCTGAAATAGCGGCAGATCGCCGAGAAACGCGCGGTGCTCGGGAAACACCAGCACCGTCTCCGAAAGACCGAGCCGGTGCATGACGGCGCCGCCCGCCTTCACGGCAGCTACCGCAAAGCGTTTGGTGCCCGGCACGTTCTTGCGCGTGCAGGCAACTGGAATCTGCGGCGCGACCGCCCTCGCGGCGTCGACGATGGCGCGGGTCTCGCTGGCCACGCCCGACCAGATCTCGATCAAGGTCTGCGCGACTTTCCAGCTCCGCAGCAAGCTCGCGGCCGGACCGCGTGCCTGAAGGATCGGTGCGCCCTGCTCCAGCGCCGTGCCGGAGGCGGCGAACAGCTCCACTTCGCAGCCGGCGAGCGTGATGATCGCGGCGGCATCCTCTGCGAGCGCCAATACCATCGGCGCGCGCGCGGCAAACTGCATGACGCCCCCGGTCGCGCCGATTCCGAGCGCCTCGGTGGTGAGATCGCCGTAGGGCACGTCGTCCTCCAGCAGGCGCTCAAGCTCGGCGCGCGACGCAACCGTCGTCATATCGTGCTTCCCTTCACTGCTGTCGGCTTGCCGACGACTTTGTCGCAAACCCGACACGGATCGTCGGTCCCGCCGCCGCGAGGGGCAGGAAGTTCCGCTTTTGACGCCCATTTCTGCAAGCCGCGCACCAGACTCCGGTCGGCGCATCCGGCACGCCGATTGCTGAGCCCATCATGGCCGTCACCTCGCAGCAATCAGGCTGGTGCGGAGGCGGTTACCGTCCGCTGGAGTTCATCATGAAACTGTTTCGTACGATCGCCGTCGTCGCAGGTTTTCTGCTCGCATCCATCGGGGCGCAAGCCGCGCAGACTAATGTTGCCGTCGCCGCCAACTTCACCGACGCCGCCAAGGAGATCGCCGCCGTCTTCAAGCAGAAGACCGGACACGAGTCGCGCTCAACTTGTCGGCATCGCTGCAAAAAGATTCCGTCGCACTTGCACGCTTTGTCATCCAATCCACGGAATTTACCGTCGAAATGCGCGACACGCTCGAATCTGAGATTTCCGCATTGATCCAGCGCAAATCGGCAAGGTTTCTTTGGAGGCGGGCAATGGCCGCATGATCATACGTGCTGCCCTCCGTTGATCGGTACTTCCGCACCTGTGACATAGCTGGCCGCCTCCGAGCACAGGAAGAAGATCACCTTGGCGACCTCGTCCGGCGTGCCGACACGGTGCAGCGGGATGATCGGCGCCAGCTGCGCCTCGGTCTCCGGCGACAGAATGTCGGTCTTGATCTCGCCGGGCGCGATCGCGTTGACGCGAATTCCGAACGGCGCGTAGTCGTGCGCCATCTCGCGGGTCAGGCATGCGAGCGCGGCCTTCGACGTCGCGTAGGCCGTGCCGGCAAATGGATGCACCCGGGAGCCCACGATCGAGGTGACGTTGACGATCGAGCCGGCCGCCCGCTTCAGCTCGTCGACCAGGCCCTGCGCGAACAGAACCGGCGCGAGCAGGTTGACGTGGAACACGCTCATCCAGGTTTCGACCGGCGTCGTCAGCGAATTCAACCGCCTGCCGTCAGCGGCCTTGGGCGAAATCCCGGCATTGTTGATCAGTGCATGCAGCGGCCCGCCCCCGAGCCGCTCCTTGATCTCGGCAACCGCGCGCGGCAGCGCGCGATGATCGCTCAATTCGACCTGCACATGGTTGTCCGTCCCTGAATCCCAGGGGCACCGTTCACCGTCGAACGGTTGCCGTGAACAGGTGATGATCCGCCAACCGGCTTCCGAAAACAGCTTCCCCGTCGCATGGCCGATGCCGCGGGACGCGCCGGTCAGCACCAGCGTTTTCCGCTCGCCATGTTGCGCCCGCGACTTGTCGCCGTGAAACGGACACAGCGAGACATCGGGTGCCGACGTGCCCGCAGGTGCACCATCGCGCTTCAGGAGATCGAGCGTCATGTCAACTCCTCACCGCGTCCGACCGGACACCAGACAATGACAATGGGAGCAACTTTGCAGGATTTGGGCCACGCCCTGCCGCCCGATCGCTGCGGTTTTCGCGGTGGGATGTCGGCTTCGCGACATGCTGCAAGGTTTGCAACAGGCGCGCGTGCGCTTTCGAACCAAAGAGCGCCATCCCGGCGCAAACTCCGTTCCTGAATGCCGACCGGCAGTTGAGAGCTGTTTTTCAATCATTCCAAATGGCCCGGCTCTTGCTCTTCCTGTTCCAAGCTTGATCGCGCCCTGCTGCACTTTCCATGCAACGTGGTTTCAGATGCCCCAGCCGAACGACCACCGACTCTTTGCCGTTATCCTCGGCACCAACGAGATCGCATCTGCGATCGCTCTTCAGCTCGTCCGCGCTGGATATTGCGTGGTGCTATCCCACGATCCGGATCCACCGGTGATCCGGCGCAAGATGGCCTTTCACGATGCACTCTTTACCGACACCGCGCAGCTCGAGGACATTGTCGCCGAACGTGTCGATGATGGCGTGCAGGTCTATCAGGCGCTCCGCCGGCCGCCGCAGGTCATGGTCACCTGGCTCGGCCTGCTCGACCTGCTTCCGGTTCGTCACATCGACCTCCTGATCGATGCCCGCCTCCAGAAGCGCCGGGTCACGCCCGATCTCAGGCGGCTCGCCCGGCTGACCATTGGTCTCGGCCCCGGCTTCTCGTCGGACTTCAATTGCGATGTCGCTGTGGAGACCCGGCCGGGCAAGATCGGGTTCGTCACCGACGCGCGCTGGACCGACGCCGCCGATGGTGTCGCGAGTTCGCTGGGAGATGTCGGCGCAGAACGTTTCGTCTACTCGCAGTTCGCGGGTCGCTGGCACACGCCGATCGAGATCGGGACCCGCGTCTACAGGGATCTGGTGCTCGGCCATCTCTCCGGTGTTCCGCTGCTTGCGCCGCGCGACGGTATTTTGCGCGGCATCGTCCGCGACGGCAGCGAAGTTCCTGCCGGCGTGAAGCTGCTGGAGGTCGATCCGCGCGGCCGCGATGCCCAATGGACGGGAACGGACCAGCGCGGGCGCGCCATTGCCAATGCTGCGACCGCCGCCGTCAGGCTCCACGCCGCGCGCCGCTCGACACACAGGAACCCGGCATGATCGTCTGCTCCTGCAACGTCATCAGCGATCACGACATCAGAGGGGTGGTGTCGACCGGCGACGAGCTTTGCTCGGCCGCGCAGGTCTACGGTTGCCTTGGCTGCACGGTCCGGTGCGGGCTGTGCTCCCATTCCGTGAGGCGAATTCTCGAGGAGCGGCCGGCGCGCGACATCCGATATGCGCCGGTCTTGGAGCCATAGCCGCCCTCACCGGGCGGGGTCCGGAACGAATGGAGTTTGCAACATTCTGGCCGTGCGGCGTCCGACCACAAGGCTTCAGGGCGAGACCAGCTTTTTGAGCAAGAGTACGTGTGCCTCTTGATGGAAGTGCTGCGGGATCGCCTGGATCCCGCGACCGACCCGGATGATCGAAATCAATGTATCGAACGTCTCCTGATAGAGCGCCTGATGCGTTTTTGGTGCGGCCATGATAAGCTGCAGGCCGAGCTGATGGCAAAACCGGATGATCTTGTAGATATTGTCCGGATCGAGTTTCTCGAAAGCCTCGTCCATCAGCATAAGGGCCGATTGGGGCGGCGCATCGCGACTGCCTCCAAGGTGATTGAAGTAGGCTGATGCGGCTGCAACGCCAAGGCAGATATAGAACGGGACGAACTTCTGCCCGCCACTCGCCTTGCCGCGACGCTGCTCGAGATCCGAGATTCTGCGGTAGCCTGCTCCGGATCGCAGATATCGATGCTGAAACGAAAGTAACTCCGGTAGTCCGCCAGCTCACGAATGCGGCGGCGATGCTGGGCATCGTCGCCATTCTCAATCGTCAGCATATCGATCAACTCTTTGATCTTCATCTGGTCCGGATCGTTTGGATCCGGATTGCTCTGCATCAACGCGGTGGCCATTGGCGCCACGATGTCGAGCCGATCGATCCTCGCCAGACCTTTCATCCGCTAGACATCATGAGCTTCTCCTGACGCACTTCAAATAGTGGAGGCAGCCCAAACCGGCGGAGGCTGCCGGAATCGAAGTCATGATGGGCTCTATGGGGTTTGCGGCGTTTCGTGGCCGACCACGGCACGGTATGGTTAGCCCCCCTCAACGAGACCTTGCCGCTCCACGGCCCGGCATTGCCGGACTGTCGAGATCGCGTCCAGAAACAATCTGAAACAAAATTCTTCGCCATTTGGCCCGAATCTTGGACAAACAAATCGCATGGCCATTCCCAATCCCAACATCCTTGTCGTCGAGGACGACCGCGAAACCCGGACGTTGATTGCGAAATACCTGCGCAACAACGCCTGCAACGTCACGGCCGTGAGCGACGGCCGCGAGATGTCGCGCGCCATGGCCGACCACCGCGTCGATCTCATCATCCTCGATGTCATGCTGCCCGGCGAAGACGGTCTCAGCCTCTGCCGCAAGGTGCGTTCGGAAGCGCAGACGCCGATCATCATGCTGACAGCGCGCGGCGAGGACGTCGACCGCATCGTCGGTCTCGAGATGGGCGCGGACGATTATCTGCCCAAACCCTTCAACCCGCGCGAGCTGCTCGCCCGCATCAACGCAGTGCTTCGCCGCCAGGCCGCCGCGCAAGCGGCGAGCGCGGTCCAAGGCGCGAGCACGCTTGCCTTCGAAGGCTGGCGCATCAATCTGCGCCTGCGCGAATTGCGCAATCCGGATGGCGCGCGCGTCGCGGTGACCAGCGCCGAGTTCGATCTCTTGCGCACGTTCTGCGAGCGGCCCGGCCGCGTGCTGTCGCGCGACAGCCTGCTCGACCTCACGCAAGGGCGCAACGCCGGCTCGTTCGAACGCTCCATCGACGTGCTGGTCAGCCGCATCCGGCGCAAGATCGAGCCCAATCCGCAGGATCCGACCATCATCAAGACGGTGCGCTCCGGTGGCTATCTGTTCACGCCCAGAACCGAAGCGGTGGGCACGCAGGCGGCCGCGGCGGCCTTGAGCGGCTGACATGCGGCTTTTGGGATTTTTTCATCTCAGGAGCATCAGCGGTCAGATCGCCGCGCTCGTAGTGGTTTCGATCCTCGCGCTGCATCTCATCATCACCGCAGGATTTCTGATCACGCGGCCGGACCGCGCGACGGCGCCGCCCGACAGCGAGCATGAGTTCGTCACTGCTGCGCGCCTCCTGTCCGCGGCAGGCGCCAGCGAACGGCCGCGCCTTCTCGCCGACATCGCACGCGCCTTTCCGGAGCTACGGGTCGAGCAGATCGCGCCCGGCTCCGCCGCAGCCGTCGGCGGCATCGAAGCTCCGCACCTGCACGGCATGCACCGCCATGTCGGTGAGGGTTACAAGGTCGTCGCACTGGCCCCGGACGGCGGCTCGTCGCGGATCGGCATCCAGCTGCCCGACGGCACGATCATCGCAGGCCACGTCGGACGAGGACGGCCGCCCTGGTTGTGGGGTAATCCCTGGATATCGACCTTGCTGTCTGCCGTGATCAGCGTGACGCTGCTCGGCGTTTGGGCTGCGCATGCGCTGGCGGCGCCGCTATCGTCGTTTGCCAAGGCCGCCGAGGATTTCAGCCTCGATCGGGCGGCCGAGCCGCTGCCCGGGCGTGGACCCGAGGAGATCCGCTCGGTCGCGCGCGCGCTCAACCGCATGCAGGAACGGATCGCGCGGCTGATGTCGGATCGCACGCGGATGCTGGCCGCGATCAGCCACGATCTGCGTACGCCGATCACGCGGCTGCGCCTGCGCGCCGAGTTCATCGAAGACGAGGGCAACCGCAAGCGCATGCTGATCGACCTCGACCAGATGCGCTCAATGCTCGAATCGGTGCTGTCGCTCTTGCGCGACGACCGCAAGATCGAGGCCGTGACGCTAGTCGATATCGCGAGCACGCTCCAGCTCGTCGCCGACCAGTTCGGCGACATGGGCCATGTCGTGCATTATGACGGGCCAGCTTCCGCGAGCGTCGTCGTACGGGCCGACGATTTGCATCGCGGCGTCACCAACCTCGTCGAGAACGCGGTGCGATTCGGCGCAGAGGTGAAGATCCGTCTCAAGATATCGGGCACAAGACTCGTCATCGACGTCGAGGACGACGGTCCCGGCATTTCGGATGCACGCAAGCAGGAGATGCTGGAGCCGTTCGTGCGCGGCGACGATGCCCGCACCATGGACGACTCCACGGGCTTCGGGCTCGGCCTGTCGATCGCACGTGCGATCGCGATCGCCCATGGCGGCGAGCTGTCACTGCATGATCGCGAGCCAAAAGGCTTGATCGTTCGGATGCAAATGCCGGTGAAGCAGCGGACGTCCGCGGCAGCGCCAATGTGCGATCAACCAGTTCTCGATCGAGAGAGCCTTCTTTCTTGATCGGCCTCCAGCCCGAGCGGGACGGCTTCCACTTTTCGTTTAGATTCTCATTTGCTCATTGAGCGACGAATGCACTCGCAAGACTCCCGCTCCCCCGTTCAGAACGAGGCTTCCACAAGGCCTTGTTTCACTTCAGATAACTCGCAAGATTCAGGCTCAAGATCTTCCCGAGAGCAGAATAGGACGCCGTGAGTTGCGACTCGTATGTCGAGAGCTCCGCCGTAACGGCGGCGACGTCGACACTGGTGAGATCGCTCGACAACATTTCGGCATAGCTCTTGTAGTCGGTCTGGCGCGCGCTCGCCGTCTCGATCGAGGACGCCGCGCTGGAAAGCTTCGCCTGCACGGCCGCCGTGTCGTCGAGTGCCGTGCTGGCGAGATCAAGCGCGCTGGAGATGTCCGCGGATGACAGCGAGGTGCTGTTGGCCACGAATTTCAGCACACGCATCACCTCCTCGAACGCCGAATTGTCGGCGGTGACACCATAGGAGACGGTCTCACCGGCGCCGACACGCACCGACGCGATCTCGTCGTCGCCGCCGTAGTAGCTGCTGTCCGCCGTAGTGAGGGACCCCGCCCCCGACGAAAAGCCCGTGAGATCGACCGGGGCCGTGTCCGTCTTGCCGCCGGCAAAGACATATTGGCCGTCATACTGCGTGTTCACGATCGACCCCATCTCCTCCAGCATCTGCTGGGCGGAGCTGATCACCGAGGTCGTCTCGGTCGAGCTTCCGGTCGAGGCGGCGCTGAGCTGGGAGCGAAGTTGAGTGATGATGTCGGTCATCGAGCCGACCGCCGAATACATCACCTGCACCTTGCTGTCGGCGAGCGTCGCGGCATCGATATAGGATTGCGCGCGCGTCACCGAAACCTGGAGGTTGACGACGTGCTGGGCGTCCGGGCCGTAGCCGCCGAGATCGCTCGAGATGATGCCCGACGATTCCTGGACCTGCTTCTCGGCCATGACCGCCTGCACGCGCAGCGCGTCGGAGATCATCTTGCTCGACTGCGCGAAGGTCGCGACCCGCATCGCCACCATGCCCCGCGGCCTCCTATGTCGACTGCACGGCGGAGAGCAGCGCCGAGTACATGGAGTTGATGGCCTGGATCAGCGCGGACGCTGCCGAATATTTGTTCTGGAGCGTGCTGAGTTTCGCCGATTCCTCGTCGAGGTTGACGCCCGACTGCGACGACAATGATTCGGCGTAGGTCGACTGCGCGGTCTCCTTGGCCGTGTAGTTGGTGGAGGCCTGAGACGACTTGCTCGCGACGTCGGACACGACGGCCGAGGCGTAATCGGCGAGGGAGCCGGTGGTGGCGGCGAGCCCGCCGGCGGAGGAAAATGTCCGGGACTCCGTCAAGGCATCGTAGAAGGCATTGACGACCGTGGCAGATCCCGAGGACAGCACCGTGCTGCCGACCGTCGGGCTCGACGAGGAGTCCAGCGTCGCAAGCTGAAGCTCGTTGGTTCCGGACAAGATCTTGCTGTTGACCGCGATATCCGACGCGCTCGTTCCCGTCACCAGATCGTTGAGACCGAAATACTCCGAAAATCCCTCGCCTGAGCTTCCCACCGAGCTCGTCATCTCGTTGATGGCGACGCCATTGCCGGAGCCGGTGGCGGTGATCGAGAGATGGCCGTCGGAATCGACAGATGCGGAAAGCCCGGAGATGCCGTTGATCGCGGTGACGAGATCGCCGACCGTGGAATAGGACGAGAGGTCGAGATCACCGTAGGACACCAGATTACCGCTCTGGTCGGTGGCGGCGATGCGCACCGTGCCGGTGGCGGAGAGCGCCGTGCTGCTGGTGCCGGCAGACGTACCGGTCAGGCTCGTCGGCGCCGGCACCGAAGAAGCGCTGTTCGAGACGCCGTTCATGGCCGAGGCGAGCTGCTGTGCGAGCTGATCGAGCTGGGACTGCGCCGCCGGCAGGGTTTTGTCGCGAAGCGTGACGAGCGCGCCGATATCGCCTCCTGATATCTGGGAGGTGATGTCCACTCCGTTCACCGTGATCGCGCTGAATCCGCTCGACGACGAGCCGGCCGTGTACGTCGTCGATGCCGTTACGTTGGCCGCAGCAGTATAGCTGATCGTGTGCGCGGAGCTATCGACCAGCGCCTGACCGGACGTCGTATAGATCTGGAGATCGCCGTTCGACGCCGTGAAATAACTGATGTTCATCTTGGAGGCGACGTCCTGGAGCGCGGTGTTGCGCTGGTCCTCCAGGTCCGCCGTCGACTGGCCGGCCGCCGCCGTCTGCTTGATCGCGGCGTTGAGATCCGCAATCTGCTCCAGATCCGCATTGACGTCGTCGACCGAGGACGAGATGTCCTGGTCGGCGTCGCCGCGGAGCTTCTGGATCCCGCTCGACGTCTCCCGCAACTGGCTCGCGACGTCGTCGAGCGCACTGACGACGTTGGATTGCAGCGAGGCGCTGCTCGGCGTGCTCGCCAGCGACGACAATGCCGATTCCAGCGTGGCGATGCTGTTTGCGAGCGAGGTTCCCGTGGAGCTACCATCGGTGCTGCTGGTCGAGCCGTAGAGTTTTTCAAGCGAGGTCAGATAGGTGTTGGTCGTATCAGCCGATCCGAGATCGGAGGTCGCCCCGACCAGCGACTTGAGCAGCAGCTTGTCGACCGTCGAAGTGATGCCCGTCACCGTGACGCCGGTGCCGACGCCGTTGGTGACGCTGCTCGACTGGTTTGCGGTCTTTGTGGTGTAGCCCGTCGTGTCGGCGTTCGAGATGTTCGACGACGTCACGCTGATCTGCACCGACGTGGCCGACAGCCCGCTGAAGGCGATCGATCGTGCGATATTGAGTGACACGGCGGGACCCTCGAATCGTCAGGCGCTGCGGCTGGTGCCACTGGAGACGGGGCGCGCGGCGACCCGGCCGGAGGCGCCATAGGGCGACACCGCCGCGATCTGCTCGCGGATCGCCTGCATGACAGCCTCGATCCGGCGGTTGCTCGCCTCGATCGCGGCGCGCAGGCGCACCAGATTCTCGTCCATCGCCGCGCGCAGCTTCAGGATCCGCTCCATGAGCTGCTCGCGCAGGATCCGATCCGGTACGTTCAGGCTGGTCGTGCCCACCGCGCACTCGGCAACTGTCCGTTCGAACATCTCGGCCAGACGGTTCTTCTCGTCGACCTGTTTCAGGCGCGAGGCCGGCAGGCCCTTGGCGAGCTCCACATTCTCCTCGGCGACCAGCGCGGTCAGAACGTCGATGAGTGCGATCAGCGACTTGATCCGTGTATCGCCGCTTGCGGGGCTCGTTCCCGTGGCTTTGGCTGCAGTCATGGTCATCGCCTTCTAGTTATTCCGTTTGCCGCGGCCGGCCTGCGCGTTACGCAGATAAGCGCCGATCGCGGTCTTCCTAACGGTTGCTTGCCTCATCTCGCTCTCGACCTCCGCGCATTCGCGCAGCAGGCCACGGCGCGCCGTCTCGACATCGTCGATCAACGCGAGCAACTGCCTGCGGTCATCGCCCTTGGCCGTCGCGGCCCGCGCCACCAGTCGTTGCAGCCGGCGCAGCAGCGCCTCTCCGGCCACGCTCGCTTTTTCGCCGGGCATCGCTCACCTCATCGCCGAGATCAGGGTGTCGTACATATTGCTGACGGTGGAGATGACCTGGGACGCCGCCGAATAGGCCTGCTGCGCCGAGATCATGCTCGAGAACTGGCTGGCGGTGTCGGTGGTCGAGGACTCCAGCTCGCTACCGAAGATGGTGCCCGCGCCGTTCTCGCCGGAGGCCTGCAACACGGCATTACCCGACGTCACGGTTGCCGAATAGATCCCGTCGCTGGAGGCGGCGAGCCCGTTGGGAGCGGCGAAGGTCGCCACCGCGATCTTGTAGATCGCGATGGTCTGGCCGTTGGAATAAGTGGCGTTGACCACGCCGTTATCGCCGATCGCGATGCTGGACAGCTTGCCATAGGACAAGCCGTCGGAATCGATACTGGTGACGTTGACGGACGGCGTGGTCTCGCCGGAGGCATATTGCGTGAGGCCGTCAGTCTTGCCGGCGGCGCCGAAATCCAAGGTGACGGTGCTGTTGGCAGCGCCATCGGTCCAGCCTGAGATCGAGACGGTCGCCGGGTCCGGGCTGGTACTGGCGAGCGAGCCGTCGCTGTTGAAGGTGATGTCGACCGTGCCGGAAGCCGTGCCCGTCCCGGTCGTGGTATCCGAGGTCGAGGTCGGGTTGGCGAAGCTCGCACTCCAGGTGTTGGTCCCAGTTTTACTCCAGGTAATCTGCATCGAATTCGCAGCACCAAGCGAATCGTAGACCGTCATCGAGCTGGTATAGGTGTCGCCCGTCGCGGCGTCCGACGGCAGGTTCGCCGCGATCGTGGTCTTGGTGGTGGCGCTGCCGCTGGTGGAGGCGACCTGGGTGTTGATCGCTTCGAGATTGCTCGCCGATTCACTGCCCACGACGTTGCCGTCGGCGTCGGTGCGCCAACCCTCGAGGTAATAGCCGTTGTTCTGGAGATAGCCGGCATTGTCGGTGGTGAAAGCACCGTTGCGGGTGTAGGCGACGGCGCCGCCCGACTTGGCGTCGGTCACGACGAAGAAGCCCGAGCCCTGAATCCCGACGTCGGTGGCGTTAGAGGTCGCAGCCAGCAGGCCCTGCTGGGTGATGTTCGCGCGGCCTGAGACGGTGACGCCTCCCGAGGCGTAGGAGGTCGTGTTGCTCGAGGCCGTCACGAGCGCGTCGAACATCCCGGACGTCGTCTTGTAGGCGGTTGTGTCGGAATTGGCGATGTTGTCGCTGATCATCGACAGGGACTGGCTCTGCGCACTGAGCGCCGAGATCGCCGAGGATAATGCGCCGCTGAGACTCATGATAAAACTCCGAAATTGATCAGGATGTGACGCCGATGATGTTGGCGGCGCTCACGGAAATGCCGTTCACGGTCAGCGAGGGTGTGGAGGTCGAGGTGTCGATGCCGGTCACAGTGCCGGTGACGGTCGTGTAGTTGAGGACCGAGTTTCCGGAGGAATTCGTTGCGGTCACAGAGATCGTGTACTGGCCGCCGTCGGCGAGCTGCTTGCCGCTGGAGTCCTTGCCGTCCCAAGTGAAACTGTTGGAGCCCGAATTCCCGGTTCCGGTGCCGGTATAGACGACGTTGCCGGATGAATCCGAGATGCTGATCGACACGTTCGAGGCGGCCGACGACAGCGAGTAACCGAACGTCGCCGAGCCGTTGCTCAACGTCGAGGTGTCCGTCTTCGCCTCGACGGTGTGCCCGATGTAGTTCACGGAATTCAGCGTCACGAGGCTCGAGAACGAGCTCGCAAGCGAATTGAGATTGGAGTTGATCGACTGCTGGGAGGTGAAATTGGCGAAGGAGGTGAGCTGATTGACGAGGTCGGTGGTCGAGGTCGCATTCAGCGGATCCTGGTTCTGCAGCTCGCTGACGAGCAGGCTCAGGAAATCGCTGGATGTCAGCGTCGAATTGGACGACGTGCTCGACGACGACGTCGTCGTGGTGGCGGTCGACGCAGAACTCGTTGCGGAAACGGTCATCAGAAGCTCCGGCTTTCTTGCGCTGCCGGCGACCTGCGGTCGGTGGGCGGCGCTTGAAATCTGTGTGCTGATGAAACGGGTGGGCGTGCGGATTCAGGCGGCAATTCGCGCGTACGGAAACGGCTTTCGACACGGCAAAATCTGCCGCGTCCGCCGTTCACGAGAGCGATGAGTTTAGGCTGATTTGTTGCCGCGACGAGCCGCGCCACGTCTTCTTGCTTGCAGCAGAGCAATCGCAGGCGAGGTGAGCGCTTGGAGACGCTTGCGCTTCCAAGGCGGCATCATGGCCGGGCCTGTCCCGGCCATCCACGGCCTTTCCCCCGGCGCAAGATCGTAGATGCCCGGGCCAAGCCCGGGTACGACGCCCCCCGTGGTCAAACGTGGTTGCCCTGCCGCAATTGCGGCGAGACGAAAATGCGAAATATCAGAAAGAACCGTTCAGCTTCCCGCCGTCTCGCCTTCGGTGCGCGGCTCGGCGGCGTCGCCCCTCATTTTCGCCGCGGCGGCGACGATGCGATCGGCGAGGCCTGTGGGTGCGCGGACTGCAGGTGCGGCGAGTGCATCGCGCAAGGCGCGCGCCTCGTCCAGCAAGGCTTGCGCGGCGGACGATCGCGCCAGCAACTCCTGGGCGGGCAAACGCCGATCATCGGGCCAGAGGGAGAGATCCTCGCCCAGCCGGTTGATCAGTTCCTCAAACTCAGTGACGTCCATCGCCCACCGATCCCGCCTCGGTCAGGTCCGTCATAGAGCATTGCAGGCGCCGCGGAAACCCGATTTCGGCGGACTGAGGCGCCAAAACCGCCCGCAGCACTACGGGAAGCAACCGGAACGGAGGCCAAGATGATTGCCGGCACTCCGCCGCCGGCAAGCTGGAGCTTTCAGCCCGTGCGGGCCGAATCGGCGGGCCTGGCCTTGCTGCTCCGCAAAGTGGCATCGACGAATTCCCACGCCTCCCTCAGCTCGGTCAGCCCGGCAATGATCCGCCGAAAACTCTCGCGGGCCTGCGGCCGGCCGTAAGCCCTGAGGCTCGCCAGGATCAAAGCGTTGTAGGTCTGGAACATTCGTTCCGCCACCGCCCCGCCTTTGGTGAAGTCGAGATTGTGGCTCAGCCCACGCAAGATCGCGGTCGCCTTCATCAGGTGCTCGTGCGCCTCCTCGAAGCGCCGTTCCTCCTGAGCGTTCAGCGACTTCTGGAGCAGGGTGATCGTGCCGCCCAGCAGCATCGAGACCGCCTTGAGCGGCGGCACGCTCGTTGCCGTCCCCCGATAGGCCTGATTGGCCATGTACGCCGTCGGATTGTTCATCATTAGTTACTCGAGCTGGAATTGAGCAGGGCCTTGAGATAATCGAGCGTGCTGTTGGCGCTCTCGATCGCCGCCTGGTATTTCGCATATTGCGTCTCAAGCTGCGACTGCAGCGTCGACGCCGCGCTGTTGATGTCGTCGACCCTCTGCTGGAGCTCATCGTCGCGGGTCGTCAGACTGGTGATCTGCGTTTGCAGCGCGCCTGATGACGACGAATAGTCCTTCGCGATCTGATAAAGCTGCGTTGCAATGCCCGAGGTCGACGTCACCGCGATCGATTGCGAGGTCGAGCCGCTATAGGTGAAGGCCATGCCGGCGTAGATCGAGCCGGAAGCGCCGATGATCGTGGTGCCGCTGATCGTGAATAGCGAGGAGTCGCCGCCGACCGAGGCCGAAGTGAGGTTGCCGTCGGAATCGACCGCCAGATCCAGGGTGAAGGATTGCGGCGACGTTCCGGTGTTGACGACGCTGAGCTGGCTCGACGACGTCGTGGTCTGCGCCGACAGCAGCTTGGTAACGCCGCTCAGGTTCGTGCTCAGGATATCGGACAGCGTGCCGGTATCCAGCTCGAGTTCATTGCTCTCGTTGAAGGACAGGCCGAGATCGGCCATGGTCATGCCGCCCACGGTCGTGTTCAGGGCATTCTGGAGCGCATCCATGATGTTGCGCATGGTTCCGTCGCCGAACAGCACCGCGCTCGAGTCCGCAGTGCCGTCGGTCGTGGTCGCCTGCTGGGCGATCACCTCGTCACGGAAGGCGTTGTAGTTGGTGACGAACGTCTCCAGCGTCGATTGGATCTGGCTCGTGTCGGTCTCGATACTGATGTTCAGCGTCGCGCCGTCCGGCGTCTCCTGAAGCAGGCTGAAGGTGACGCCGCTCAGGACGTCCGAGATGTCGTTGGTGTCGCGGGTCATCGCGATGCCGTCGAGCGTGAACTCGGCCGCCTGCGCCTCCTGGAGCACGTCGGTGAAACTCCCCGAACTGTCGGTCACGCCGAGCTTGTTCAGGATATCGTCGCCGGACGTGCTCGAATAGGTGATGTCGGCGGCGTCCTCCGTGCCCGTCAGCACCATCTGGAACGACGTGCTGGAGACCTGCACGATCGAGGCCTGGACGTTGGTCGTCGAGGTCTGGGCATTGATGGCATCGACGACGTCCTGAAGCGACATCGTGCTGGTGATGGTGATGTCGGACATGCTGCCGCCCTCTAGGCCGATGGAGAACGTGCCGGAGTATCCGAGTTCGTCGGTCTGGCTCGATTGCGAAGCACCGGATACCTTCTGCGCGGTGGCGAGCTGACTGATCGTGAGCGTGTGGTCGCCGATCGCGGCCCCGCTCTTGAGCGTCATGGAGAGCGCCGACGAGGCGCTCACGTCGCCGGTGGAACTGATGCTCGCCGCGCGCGTCGCGAATGCGCTGGTGGACAACGAGTTGACGACCGCCGTCGAAAGCGACGCCAAGCCGGAGTACAGCGTCTTCAAATCGCTCTGGAGCGTCTGATAGGCCGAGATCTTGGCTTCATTGTTCGTGATCGTGGTCGTGATCGTGTCCGCCTGCGCGGTCTTCGCGTCGACGGCGGATTGGATCAGCGCCGTCCAATCGATGCTGCTCGAATTGGTGGTCCCACTCGTCGTGACCGATACGCCCGACGAGGTCGTCGTACTTGTGCTGCTGGTGCTCGAACTGACGCTGGCCACTTTGCTCGGTCGTCCCTGACAGAGAGAGCCGGGTCGGCATCATGCCGGCCCGGCAGTTGACTATCATTTCAGGAGGCTGAGGAGGTACTGCGGCATCTGATTGGCGGCGGCCAGCGCCGACACGGCAGCCTGGGTCTTCACCTCGGCCGAGGACAGCTTGGACTGCTCGGACGCAATATCCACGTCCTCGATCGCCGAGTTCGCCGACTGGAGATTCTGCGTCTGGGTCGAGATCGAATCCGACGAGAAGTTGAACCGCGATTCCTGTGCGCCGATCGAAGCGCGCGCAGCGGAGACGGTGTCGATCGCGGTATCGAGGGCGTCGAGCGCCGATGTCGCACCGGACTGGGTGCTGACGTCGAGCGTCGAGACGGCGAGCGAGGATGCCGTCAGGCTCGTCAGCTGGATGGTGATCGTGTCGGAGCCGTCCGAACCGACCAGCACGGACACGCCGGACGAGAACACGCTGGATCCATCCAGCAGGCTCTGGCTGGAGTAGCGGGTGCCGGTCGCGATCGAGTCGATTTCGGAGTTGAGCTGCGAGAATTCCGATTGGATATAGGCACGGCTGGAGTCGGTCGTGGTACCTGAGGCAGATTCGGAGGCCAGCGACTTCATGCGCGCGAGGATGTCGGAAATGTTCGAGGCGCCGCCGTCGGCGGTCTGCAGGATCGCGGTGGCCTGCGAGGCGTTGGTCGCCGCCTGCTGCAGCGTGGTGACGTCCGAGGAGATGCGCGTGGAGATCGCAAGGCCCGCGGCATCGTCGGAGGCCGACGTGATGCGCGAGCCGCTCGACAGCTTCGAGAGCGAGCTGCTCTCCTGCGCGGCGTTGATGTTGAGATAGCGGACCGCGGCGTTGGCGGCGGTATTGGTGTTGATTGCGGGCATTGAAAGCTCCTGTGCTGATGGGCATGGCGTGCCGCATCGTTGAAGACGATTGACGACGCAGACCGCAGCCCCGTCCGTTCGCTCAAACGGCGGAGTGCAAGGAGATCAGGCGCGGAAATTTTCGCGGGACGATTTTTGTGGTTAGCAATCGGTAAACGCGGTGCGGATGTCGCGTTCGTGCTTGCGCAGGAGCTGGCGAAGCTGCTGGCGGCCGCGCTTGAGCAGCGACTCGACCGCGGCCACCGTGGTGTCCATCACCTGGGCGATCTCGCCGTTGCTCATGTTCTCGTGGTAGGACAGGATCACCGCGATGCGCTGCTGCTCAGGCAGGCGCTGCATCGCCACCTCCAGCATGCCGTTCAGCTCGTTGCGTTCGATGATCTCGACGGCCCCGGGCTGGCCATCGGCAATTTCCGGCACGGTATCGACATTCTCGTTGCGCGGCTTGCGGCGCAGGTCGATGCAGCGGTTTGAGATCACGCGGTAGAGCCAGGTCGAGAATTTGGCGCGGCCATGCTGCCAGCGTCCGCGATGGCTCCAGATCTTGAGCATGGTGTCCTGCACCACGTCCTCGGCGTCCGCCGCGTTGCCGACGATGCGGAGCGCGATCGCGTAGGCGCGATCGATGTGACGCTCGACCAGCATGCGGAATGCGACTTCGTCTCCGGTAGCGAGCCTGTCCAGGAGCTCGCTGTCCTCGTCGTAGACGACATCGGCGGTATCAGGTGCGCTGTCCGGCACGAGCGGCACCGACGGCATCACCGGCACCATCGCATCGACCGGCACCGTCGTCGTGATCTCGGCCTCGGCGGGAGCCCAGACATCAGCAGCGTAATTCATCCCGCAACCTCCAACCCGCAATGCCGGGAGCGCACATGCCACACGGCTTCCAGGCGTTGAACGCGGCACCAAAACAATCCAGGCGAAGAATTTTTGTTATTTTTCAAGATGTTATCCGGTACGTTTTGCCGAGCATCGGGCAATAATTGCCGACCGCGCGATCCTTTCGCGCTTCAAACCTGCAATCATCACATCATCTCGCGCCATGGCGGATCATCCATCCTTGGACAGAAGTATTCGGGAGAAAACGCTGACATTACGCGGCACTAGGCGATCGAACACGACACGCGCGCTGCGCGTGAAGAAGAGATTGTTTCCGAGTGTGAATGACAGCTGGACGACCTTCGCACCCGGCAATTTTTTCCGAATCACCATTTTCGAACCTAGCGATTTTTTTGAATCTGTCAGTCGCGACGAACGCGATTTCGAATCGCGCGTGAACTTTTTTCGTATACGTGGCGCCTGACTCGACACATGCGCACGTTAATCGTCCTTGTGGACGGGGAATTGCAGCATGAAGATCGCAACGAGCGGCACGGAGCGCCGCACGCAAATTGTTTCTGCTTGGTCATTCGATGTTTTCGATACATTTCTGCTTCGCGCCTGCGCGACGCCGGATGGCGTATTTGAAAGGACTTACGAGCTTTCCGGCATTTCAAGTTCTTGTCCTGGTGTTTCCACGAGTTTCGTTCAGCATCGCATCCAGGCCGAAGCGCGTGCGCGCCGAACGGCAAAAGAAACGCGCGGCGCGAGCGAAGTGCACATCGCGGAGATCTATTCCTGTTTTCCGTTCAGGCTGTTCGGCCTTTCGCGACGCGACCTGAACGATCTGGTCGAATCAGAATTCGCAGCCGAGCTCGAGCTCTGCCGCGCCAATCCCGACATGCTTCGGCAATACCTGGACATGAAGCGCGCGAACCGTCGCGTCGGTTTCATCTCCGACACCTATTGGGACTCCGACCGGCTGGCGCGGTTGCTGCGGGCCTGCCATCCCGGACTCACATGGGACTTCCTCTATGCGTCCTGCGACCATGGCAGCAGCAAGAGCGAAACCTTGTTCGCCAGATATCTCTCGGAGCAGGGTATCGATGCCGGTTCCTCCTTTCACGTCGGCGACAACGAGAAGGCCGACATCAGGGGGGCGAAGCGCCACGGCATCCGCCCCCGCTATTATCCGCAGGCCACGCCACAACTGGCGTCGACCTTTCAGCGCGAGACCGCCCTGTTCGAGCTCCTGTGCCAGGGCGCGCCCTCGCGGCTGGACCACGGCGCACGCACCTTGCGGCGCATGGTGGCCGCACGCAGCGCCGAGAGGTCGCCGGCCTTCCACCTCGGCGTGACCGTGCTCGGCCCGGTGATGACGGCATTCGACGCTTTCATTGCCAGGCGCTGTGAAGAGGCCTCCGGCCCAGGGCGGACGGTTGTTCTCGGCTTCCTCGGCCGCGACGGCTTTCTGTCGCACCAGATCTGGCAGCAGCTTCACGGCACCACATCGGCCTATATCGAGATCAACCGCCGCGTCAGCCTGATCGCCTCGGCGGACACGATGCAGCCGCTCGTCGATCTCCTCAGCAAGGTCTTCAAGATCGACGCGTCGACATTCGGCGACATGCTCAAGGTCATGCCGGCGAGGGTCGCCGCGTTCTTTGCCGGCTTCCCGGACGGGATCGCCTCCGGCGAGGAACTCGCCGGGGCGCTTCCGGGACTGATGAATCCAGCCGAAATCGTCGAGCTTGCCGCAGGCTTGCGCGCGCGGCTGCTCGCCTATCTGCGTCAAGCCGTACCCGGGTTCGACGACTGCACCGATCTCGTCCTCGCCGATCTCGGCTATTCCGGCAGCGTGCAGAAGGCGCTGCGTCGCATCTTCGACCTCGAAGGCATCGGGATCCGCCTCCACGGCGCCTATCTGATGTCGCTCGACGACGCCTTCGACGACCTCGCCGAGGAGGACAGCGCCGAAGGATTCATCTCCGACCTCGTGGTCACCCCTCACGTCAAGCGCATGCTGATCCGCAACGTCGCGCTGTTGGAGCAGATCTGCTGCTCCGCCGACGGCTCGGTGCGCGACTATGACGGCAACCAGGTGCTGCGCGAGATCAATCCGCGCCCCGAAAGCCAGATCGCGCTGGCCGCCGAAATCCAGGCCGGCGCTCTCGCCTTTGCAGAAACCGCCGAAGACGTCGCCCTCGATTTTGGTCTGAGCCCCTATGCGACACCCGACGTCGCCGCGCGCTGGTGCGCGGCAACCTTGGCGCGCCTCTTGCTGCTGCCCGACGATGACGAGCTGGCGCTGCTGGGCGAACTGAAGCACGACGTCAATCTCGGCACCCATGCGCTGGCGCCAATGATTGACGGCGACTTCATCCGTCGGCAGATCACCGCCCGCGGCCTCTCAGCCGCCTGCACGGCATCGGCGCCGCCGATGTGGCTCGCAGGCTGCTTTGCGCGGCTATCGCCGTCCCATGCTTATCTCTATGCGCTGTTCGGCGCGAACCGCCTGCCCGCCGACGTCTTCGGGGAGAGTCCTTGCGATCCGGTCCAGATCGGCCTGTTCCACGGCAATGGCGAAGCGACGCTGGAGGCGGTGACCGTTCACCGCACCGGCCTCGGTGAGCTGCGCCTGCGCATTCCGCTCTCGCGCGCCATGGGCATCACCACGATCGCGCTGCCGCTGGCGAAATTCGCTGCCGAAGGCCTGCTGCACGGCGTGACCATCCAGTCCGCCGACACGGTACGCGATGCTGCCGAGAGCCAGGACGCGATCGGCATCGCCGCCGACAGCCTGGTCTATGCGGGCGTGCGGCGGAACGGCGCGCATTATAGCACCGAGGACGGGGACGGCTGCCTGCTGATCCCGGTCGCCCCGATGGCGCAGGAGATCGCGGTCTACTCCGTCGCAATCACGCCGCTCGGGTCCGTCCCCAAATAGTGCGCCTGATCGCGCTGCCCGGGCCGTTGAAGTCCAGGGGCCGGCGACGTCAGGGGCTGGCGACGTGAGGGGCACGGAATTGACGGACGAGACGCACGCGAATCTTGATCGGCTGCTGCAATCGGGCGGCATCCGGCTTGGCGAGGCCCAGCGCGACCGCCTGAGCTGGCTGGTCGGCCAGTACGGTACGCCGGCGCTCGACGGTATCCCGGACGGACGACGCAACGGCGTCGTCATTCTCAAGGAGCCGCTGAGCGGCGCGGCAGCGGAGCTGTTCTACCGCTCGCTCAATCCCGGCTGCGCCCTCGTCATTCCCAGAAGCGAAAATCCGGGCTTTGACTTCCTCAAATCCAAGCTGACCGAGTTCGGCACCGTCGGCCCCTGCGGCGCGGACGGCCCGCACGAGATGTGGTGGGGCGGCACCGGCTGGCCCAAACTCCTCGCCGCCGCCGATGAGTCCGGCATCCGCCCGCGGGTCGTGTCCTGTTACCCGCGCGGCGGTGACGAGGCCGCGTCGCTGCGCCTGCGTCAATCGATCGAACGCCTGCGGCTCGATTGCCATATCGAGCCGGTCGGAACCCAGTTCGGCGATCGCCTGCTCTGCTTCGAGAAGGCCGAGTTCATGGTTCGGATGTGGACCAAATACCGCGAGCCGCTCCTGTTCGTCGAAACCGACGCCGTCTTGCGCGCGGCGCCGCTTCTGCCGTCGTTCCTAGGCTGCGACGTCGCCGTCCACAAGTGGAATCGCTGGGAGATATCGGCGCGCATGCTCTATCTCGGCCGCTCCGCACGTGCGGAGCGGCTGCTTCGCACGTGGCAACAGCTTTCCGCCTCCTATCCCGCAATCTGGGAGGGCTATCTGCTCGATCAGGCCTGGAGCCTGACGTCGTCGCAGGTGCCGCTCGACACCGTATGGCTGCCGCGATCCTATCACGCGCTGAAGGGTGATCTCGGCGCCTCGCGCGCCACGATCCTGCATGACCAGCAGACGACGACGCTTGAGCTCGGTTCCGATCCCGGCTTTGCGAGCATGGTGCGTGCCGCCCGTCGCGCCGGCCGCACCGGCGCCCGCGACGCCTTCATGGTGATGACCTCGAAAGCCGAGACCGGCAACGGCATCGCCGTGATCCTGCGCAACGTCTCGGCCAACGATGCCGGCGCGGTGGCCGCGACTGTGGAGGCCGTGACCGGCGCCTATGCCGCCGATTGCGGCGGGTACAGCCGGCTCGAGCTGTCGCTCTGCGCCTGGCAGGACGACGTCGGTGCCGCGCGCGAGGCCGCCGCGCAGGCGCGCTACCGCATCCTGGAGATCGCGCCGGGACAGCGCATCGCCAACGACTTCTTCGCCGCCCACGCTTCCGACGATGCGGTCATGCCCGCACGCCGGCTTTTCCCTTGACGGAGATCCGAGATGCTCAAGACCATCATCCTGCTCACCGACACCGTGCAACAACAGCAGCCGCTGGCCAATCTGCTCCGCGAGCACAATCGCGATCTCTCCTTCTGCTCGGCGCTCCGCGCATCGGACCTCAGCGCGACCAAGCCTGACGTGCTGAACGAAGCACGGCTGATATCCTTTGCGGCCGATGTCGCAGTTCCCGAGAAGCTCCTGCTCCAGCTCGGTTATGGCGCCTACAAGTTCTACGCCGCGCCGGTGCAATATCCGGGCTTGCCACCGGCGCCCGACGAGAGCGACGACGATCCGCGCTGCTATTCCGTGATCGCGCAATCGATGATGATCTGGCCGGATTTCAAGAAGGTGGTCGGCCTGGAGACCGTGACGATTCCTGACGGCACCGTTGCTGCCGAGCGCGAGCGGATGGTGTTCTCTCGCCTTGCGTACCTGTTCTGGCAGATGTCGGGCATGATCGCCGGCGAGGCTACCGATCTCCCCGGCATCATCGAGTCCAGCGAAGGCCGGCGTCCGGCGCTCGCGATGATGAACTAAGGGCCGCCAGCGCGGTGCGAGGCTGCGCGGAGCGCCAGGCGGTGCTCCGGCGCCGCGACCGCGATCGTCCGGCCCCCGCACGGCAAGGCCGCAGTCGCGCAGCTCCGCGTGCCCAATTCTCCGACACTGGCATCGACATCGATGCTGGCGCGCCGCCTGCTCATGTGAGCGTGGCGTTCGACGGGGCGATCGGCAAGACCCTTCGCATTACCTGGCCCCCAGACCGTCCACGATGACCATCGACAAATGCGGTCATGGCCTGGACTGCCGTCGAGCTCTGCCACGCCCAAATGAGCGCTTCGCTTTCGCAGGATCTCGTTGGCCTGCCAATGCTCGCGACTCTCTCCTAGATTGACGCGATCCTCTCTCGACATGCAGCGGCGGGCGTCCAACTAGAACGAAGTGCCACCCCCAAACCTGAACTCCTGAACCGTGTCGTATTTGCCCTTCGTCAGCGGCACGGCGTAGTCGAAGCGCAGCGGCCCGAACGGCGAGGCCCAGATCAGGCCGACGCCAACAGACGATCGCACCGTACTGCTGTCGTCATATTGCAGTCCGCAGGTTGGACACACCTTGGTGTTGACTTCGCCGGTGGCCGACCATGAGGTCGGGCCCTGGTAGCCCCAGAGCGATCCGGCATCGGCGTAGACTGCGCCCTTCAAGCCGACTTCCTTGGGCAGGAACCAGAACGGCATCTGCAACTCCATCGACGCGCCCCAGTATTTCGTGCCGCCGAGCGCATCGCCGTTGGACCCGTAATTGTAATAGGTGATGTCGCGCGGACCGATGCCGTTGGAGGCGAAGCCGCGCACGAGGTTCGGCCCCATCTGGAAATGATCCAGCATGCGCAGGTCCTGGTTGCCGAGCTTGCTGAGGAGACCGCCCTGGAGATGGATCACGCTGACGATATCGGACACGAGCGACGTATAGTACTTGGTGTCCATCGCCGTTTTCAGATAGGTGACGTCGCCGCCGACACCCGCAAAATCCTGCCTGAAGTCGACCAGCAAGCCGTCGGTGGGGTTCTTGGTGTTGTCGAGCGTGTTGTAGTTCAGCGTGTAGCCGAGCGCCGACGTCCAGGTCGCGCCGTTCGCCAGCTCTCGCCGGACCGGCAGGCTCGACTCACCGTCGCCATAGCACCCGTATCCGTAAACGCCCGAATCCGTGGAATTAGTCGGGTCCACGCCGCCCAAGACGCTCTTGATATAGGCCGGCGTCGGATTGAAGGCCAGCGACGTGTTCGACGCATTGTTGTTGCAATTGTTGTAGGCGCTGGCGAGCGTGATGCTCTGCTGATAGAGCGAATAGCGCAGCTGGAGTGAGAGGTCCTCGCGCAACGCAAAGCCCAGGCGCGGAGAAAAGCCCAACGTCGTCACACCGTAACTCGTATAGCTGTTCGACTTCTGCTGCTTCCAGTAGGTGTCGAACCCGAGCGCCAGCCGGTAGTCGAGCAGATAGGGCTCGACGAAGGACAGCGAGATGCCGCGCGAGTACTGGCCGTAGCTCACCGAGGCCTTGGCATAGAGCCCCTTGCCGAGCAAATTGCGCTCGGAAATCGAGACTTCGGCCAGCGCACCGTCGCTGGTGGAATAGCCGCCCGAGATCGAGAAGTCGCCGGTCGACTTCTCCTCCATGTCGACGATCAGGATGACGCGGTCGCTCGACGAGCCCGGCTCGGTGACGATCTTGACGCTCTTGAAATAGTCGAGGTTCTTCAGCCGCCGCTCGGCCCGGTCGACCAGGGCGCGGTTGTAGGCATCGCCCTCGGAGATGTCGAACTCGCGGCGGATGACGTAGTCACGCGTGCGGGTGTTGCCGCGCAGGTTGATGCGCTCGATATAGGTTCGCGGGCCCTCGTCGATATTGAACACGACGGAGACGGTGTGCGCCTCGAAATTACGGTCGCCGCTGGGCCGGACGATGGCGAAGGCATAGCCGCGTCGCGAGGCTTCGATCTGCATCTCCTCGGTCGACTTCTCGACCGCTTCCACATTGTAGAGCGAACCGGTACCGACGCGCGAATAGGAACGCATCGAGCTCGCGTCGAAGTTCGGGATGCTGGAGCGGAAGTCGAGCGATCCGACGCGATATTGAGACCCCTCCTCGATCTTGAAGGTGACGTTGAAGCCCTTCTTCTCCGGATCGTATTCAGTGAGCGCGGCGACGACCTGGACGTCGGCGAAACCGTTCTTGAGATAGAAGCGACGAATCAGGTCGCGATCGGCCTCGACGCGGTCGGGATCGTAGATGTCGTTGTTGCCGAGGAAGCTGAGCAGGTTGCTTTCGTGCGTCTTGATGACGTCACGCAGCCGCGCTGCCGAATAGGCGTTGTTGCCGATGAACTCGACCGACTTCACGCCGGTCTTGACGCCTTCCACGATCGTGAAGATGAGATCGACGCGATTGCTCGGCTGCTCGATGACTTCGGGCGTGACGCGCACGTCGTAGCGGCCGGAGCGGCGATAGATCTCGGCGATTCGCAGCGTGTCGGACTGCACCAGCGCCCGCGAGAAAGTCCCGCGCGGCTTGGACTGGATCTCGGCCGAGAGCTGTTCGTCCTTGATCTTCTTGTTGCCCTCGAAGGCGATGCGCCCGATCACGGCATTTTCCACCACCGACACCACGAGGCGGCCGCCGGACTGACTGATCTTCACGTCCTGGAACAGGCCTGTCCCAATCAACGCCTTGAGACCTTCATCGATCGCCGGTTGATCGAGACGTCCGCCCGGGGCGGGCCTGAAGTAGGAGCGCACGGTCTCGGCCTCGACGCGGCGATTGCCCTCGACGACGATCGTCTCCACCGCCTGCGCGGCCGCCGGCTGCGGCAACAGCGCGACAGGAACTGAGCTCGCAATCGATACACCGCACATCACCACCGCGATCAGCCAGGGCCGCAAAAACGACATTCCACACCTCAAGAGCACCTAGCCTGCTCTGAAACGAGACGGCTGTGGCCGTGGTGTGGCTTTGTGATTTCTGGATTGTTTCCGGTCGTTCAATTTGATTGGCGGATCAGCACGCAAGCGCAGGAGCCATGACGTTCGCGCGAGCCTGCCCGAGTGACCGAACGGCATTGAGCCCGCTGCGCACACGGGTCGCCCATGCAGACCTTCAGCAACATTGCGCAACGCCCGGATTCTTTACAGAGGCTCAAGCCGGTGCGAGAGGCGACGACATCAGGAACTCGCATGGGTATTCGTCGATGAAAGCGCGTGTCATGACCAGAACGGTGCTGGTCGCCCTCCTCGCCTCAACCTTGGCCGCTCATGCCGGGACGACCGGCAAGCGCGATCAACGACAGACGACACAAAATACGGTCTATGAGTACGGTCCGCGCGGCCCCAACCACTCCTATCAGTCCGGTCCGCACACGCGGGTCTATGTCAGCAAGCGATCCTGGCTGGACGGCGGCACCGAGGTACTTCCCGGCGATCGCAAGTTCACCGACTATGCCTTTCCGCCCGGCGTTTCGTTCGCACGCAGCAACAACAACCGGCCGCTCGACCGTCAGCCCCTGAATCCGGATTCGGACCTGGGCGGATTTGCGCAGAGGATTCCGATTTCGTGGTGATCGGATTCGCGTGTCCCGGACGCGATGCAGCGCGAAGCGCTGCGGCGCAGAGCCGCGACCCACGCCACACGGATCGCTCGGAGAGATGGGCCCCGGCTTTGCAGCGCACCGCACCGCACGATGCTTCGCATCGCCGGGGACGCTGCGCTGCGTCCGGGGCACGAGAGCGGAATGTAGCGCATGCACTCTCCTCCTCGTCATTGCGAGCGCAGCGAAGCAATCCAGAATCCCTCCGCGGAAAGACTCTGGATTGCTTCGCTGCGCTCGCAATGACGAAGGTGTGGCGATGGCTCGTTCTCCAAGTATCACTGTCATTCCCCGCGACCCGGCTACGCCAAGGCTTCGCCGGGGTTGAGGTCCAGGGGCGCCGAAGCTTTAGCGTAGGCGGCAGGCGGGGAATCCAGTACGCCGCGGCCTCTCGGCTCAATCACTGCCGTCTCGGAGTACTGAATCGCCCGGTCAAGCCGGGCGATGACAGTGCGTGTGTGGTGGCAGACACACCTTCGCAGCCTCGCGGCGCGTTTCGCCCGAGCTTTGCTTCGTCACTCCACCCTCTCGATCCAAGAGGGCACAGGGAAGGCCGGGTGCTCAACCAGCACCCGCGGTCTGCTGCGCAAAACATAGCGCAAGGAAGACCGCACAGCAGCATACAGGTGTAGCCAATCACTCGGCCTTCCCTGCGCGATGGTCGGACGGCTTATGCCGTGCTCTCCCGGGAGCCGAGTTCGTTCTGGCCTCCCTCACTCCTGCGAAATTCACCGGCGCGGCGCCGGTTGACGCGACTGCCGCCTCCGCAAGAGCTTCACCGTAGCAACGACGGTCAGGACCACACGGTTTTGCCGTACGCACGGCCCGCCATTTCGCCGCAGTTTTCCCAGCCCTGTCGACGGAGCCGGAAACTTACAGGCGAGACGAAGCCTAGCAGCGCCGTTCGTCCGCACGCAGTTTCGGGCTCACGGAGAGCAATCCGCCCTGCCCGCACTTCTCGTGCACGACGCTGCCGCGTCCACCGCAAGCCCGGCTCGCGACAATGACGACCTCATGATCGCCCCTCAAGAATGAGCCGGGATGGGCGATCCATACGTAATTTCCGAATTTCTGTAAAGTAGAATATTTTTGCAGAGAGGGATTGACGCAGCCGCAAAACAGGGTCGATGTCTTGCTTGGCAGGCACCGTGCGGCGGCGCGAGATGCCCCGCAACATCTGTTTACATCCAGCAACATTCCGGCTGCCGAAAGGCCACGATCGCGCGGCTACTGGGGGCCTGTTCATCCTACCCTTCCGAAGGCCAATGGGCCACCGCACGTCCCGCGGCAAGGCTCATGGATCTCAGCCGATTTGATGCCGTCACACTTGTTCGTCGCAGTTCCCGCGCTATCCGCAGAGGAGAACCATCACCCGACGCCGTCCCCATTGCGCGCCGCCCTGTCGCGCGCCGGATCGGCTTGCGTCGCGCTGATGTTGGCTGCCGCACTGGCTGGCTGCGCCGTCGGGCCGGATTATGCCGGGCCGCCCGGGCTGGCCATGCCGTCGCACTGGAGCGCACAACCAACTTCCCGGCGTCAACCCGGCACGCTGGATCGCTGGTGGATGCGCCTGCGCGATCCCCTGCTCAACCGGCTGATCGAACAGGCCGTCGAAGCCAACCCCAGTGTTGCCAAAGCCAAGGCGGTCGTGCGCGAGGCGCGCGCAACGGTTCAGCAGACCGGCGCAGGCCTGTTTCCCTCCGTCAGCGGCTCGGCCTCGGTGACCGACAACAAGACCAGCGCCGGCTCCGCCTCGGCCATCGTCGACACAGCGCCCTACACGCTGCACCAAGCGAGCTTCGATTCGAGCTGGGAGCTCGACCTGTTCGGCGGCACGCAACGGAGCATCGAGGCGGCGGTGCGCGGGCGACAATCGGCCGAGGAGGATCTGCGCGATAGCCTCGTCACGCTGATCGGCGACGTTGCCGCCTATTACGTGGAGGCGCGCGGCTACCAGGCGCGGATCGCGCTGGCGCGGCGAACATCGGTCTCGCAGCGCGACACCGAAAAGCTCACCCGCAGCAAATACGAGGCCGGCAGCGGCAATGCCGTCGATCTCGCCAAGGCGACCGCACAAGCCGCGAGCACGGAGGCGAACGTTCCGACCTATGAGGCGGCGCTTGCGGCCGACATTCACCGGCTCGGCATCCTGCTCGGACGGCCGCCCGACGGCGTCGCTTCGCTGATGGCACAATCCGCGCCCGTGCCTGCACCGCGCATGCCGTTGCCCACGGGCCTGCCCGCCGATCTCCTCATGAGCCGCCCCGACGTCGCCAGTGCCGAGCGCAAGCTCGCCCAGGCCACCGCCAGGATTGGCGCCGCCGAGGCCGACCGCTATCCTGCGGTATCTCTGACCGGCTCGGTCGGCACCTCTGCGCTGAGTGCAGGGGATCTCGCAAAGTATTCCAGCGTAAGCTGGTCGGTGGGCCCCTCTGTCACGGTGCCGGTCTTTGATGCGGGCAAGCGCCTGGCGACAGTCAGGATTGCCGAAGCACAACGCGACCAGGCGTTCGCGACGTTCCATTCGACCCTGCTCACCGCGCTCGAAGATGTCGAGAATGCGCTGGTGTCGCTGTCGCAGGAGCGCATTCGCGCGTCCAAGCTGGCCGAGGCAGCAAAGAACTATCGCGAGGCCGCCCGGCTCTCGCGGTCGCTGTTCGAGACCGGTAGCGCGAGCTTCATCGACGTGCTGGACGCCGAACGCTCGCTCTATTCGGCTGAGGATTCGCTGATCCAGAGCAAGGTATCCGCGGCCAAGGACTACATTTCCCTCGCGAAGGCCCTCGGTGGCGGCTGGTCCGATCCGGTCGACATATCGACGCCGATCATCGTGGACACCAATACAGGACCACACTTCCGGGAGACGGCGAAGTGACTGATATCATCACCGCCAAGCGCGTGAAGATTGCCGCCGCGGTGGTTGCCGTCGTGGCAACCGGGGTGGTCGCCGCCATGCGCTTTCCGGGGACGTCGAGCAAGGGGCAGTCCTACATCACCGCGCCGGTCACCGTCAGCGATCTGCGCGAGGAGGTGCTCGCCAGCGGCACGCTCAAGCCGGCGCGCCTGACTGCCGTCGGCGCGCAGGTGTCGGGCCGCATCACCGCCCTCAATGTCCGCGTCGGCGACACTGTCAGGGCCGGCGACGTTATCGCCCAGATCGACCCTGTCACCAAGCAGAACGATCTGCGCAACTCGGAGGCGTCGCTGAAGAATTATCGCGCGCAGAAGGCCGAGAAGGAGGCCGCGCTGGTGCTGGCCGAGGCGAACCTCGCGCGCCAGCAGGCGACGCTGGCGCAGCGCGCGACCTCGCGCAGCGATTTCGACAGCGCGGATTCGACGGTGCGGCAGACCCGCGCCCAGATCGCCGCGCTCGAAGCCCTGATCGTGGGAGCCGAAGCGAGCGTCGAGACGGCGCGAGTGAACCTGGACTACACCAGGATCACCGCGCCTATCGACGGCACGGTGCTCGCCACCGTCGTGCAGGAGGGACAGACGGTCAACGCGGTGCAGTCCGCTCCGACCATCGTCGTGCTCGGCCAGCTCGAGACCATGACGGTGCGGGCGGAGATCTCCGAGGCCGACATCGTCAAGGTCAAGCCGGGCCAGGCGCTCTATTTCACCATCCTCGGCGACCAGGACCATCGCTACGAGGCCAGGCTGGAGCAGATCGAGCCGGCTCCCGAGTCGATCAAGAGCGACGCCAGCTTCTCCTCGACCACCACATCGAGTTCGAGCACGAGTTCGAGTTCGTCGAGCTCCACCAGCACCGCCATCTACTACATCGGTGTTTTCAACGTCCCCAACAAGGATCTTTCGCTGCGGACCTACATGACCGCCGAGGTGCACATCATCACCGGTGAGGCCAAGCGCGTGAAGGTCATCCCCGCGCTCGCGCTGATGCGCAAGTCAGACGGCCGCAGCACCGTCCGCGTTCTCGATGCGTCGGGTGACGTGCGCGAGCGCGAGGTCAAGACCGGCCTCAACGACCGCACTACGGTCGAGATCAGGTCCGGCCTCGACGATGGCGACCGGGTCGTCACCGGAGAAGCCAGCGAGCAGACCGCATCGAGCAGCATGCCCGGCGGCCCGCCGGGAGGACCCTGAGATGGCCGATCCGATCATCGCCCTCGAGAACGTCAGGCGGGAATTTGCGGCCGGTGACACGCGCGTGGTTGCGCTCGACGATTTGTCGTTGAACATCCAGCCCGGCGAGATGGTGGCGATCATCGGCTCGTCCGGATCGGGCAAATCGACGCTGCTCAACATCTTTGGCTGCCTCGACCGCCCGACCTCGGGCACATATCGTGTCGCCGGCAAGAACGTCTCCGAACTCGACGCAGACGAACTGGCGGCGCTGCGGCGCGGGCATTTCGGCTTCATTTTCCAGCGCTATCATTTGCTCGGCGACCTCTCCGCCGCCGAGAACGTCGAGATCCCGGCGATCTATGCCGGAATGAAGACCCGGGAGCGCCGCACGCGCGCAGAGCGGCTGCTCGCAAGGCTCGGTGTGGACGACCGGCGCGGCCACCGCCCGAACCAGCTGTCGGGCGGCCAGCAGCAGCGCGTCTCGATCGCACGGGCGCTGATCAACGGCGCCGAAGTCATCCTGGCGGACGAGCCGACCGGCGCGCTCGACCGGCGCAGCGGCGAGGAGGTCCTTAAGATCCTGAAGGAGCTGCACGGCGAGGGACGGACGATCATCATCGTTACCCACGATGCCGATGTCGCCGCGCGGGCCGAGCGCACCATCGAACTGCGCGACGGCAGGATCGTTTCCGATCGGCGCACCGAGACCGCAGGCGCATCGGCCCCGGCTGTTGCGGCGTCTCGGGCCTCACGGGACAGCGGCGCCGGCTGGCCCGGCGCGTTGCGGCGCCTGCGGGAAGCCTCGCGGATGGCGCTGGTTGCGATGGCCGCGCACCGGCTGCGCGCCTTCCTGACTATGCTCGGAATCATCATCGGCATCGCCGCAGTGTCCTCCGTGGTTGCGCTCGGCAACGCCTCACAGCGCAAGGTGCTGTCGGACATTTCGAGTCTCGGCACCAACACGATCGAGGTGTTTCCGGGCAAGGATTTTGGCGACGCGCGCGCCGGCAAGATCAAGACGCTCGTCCTCGGCGATGCCCGCGCGCTCGGCCAGCAGAGTTTCATTGCCGGGGTCACACCGACGGTCTCGACCAGCACGACGGTGCGCTACCGCGGCAACGAATCGAACGTGCTGGTCAACGGCGTCGGCGAGAGCTATTTCCAGGTCAAGGGCGCCAAGCTGGCGAAAGGCCGCCTGTTCGACTCCGCCGCGGTGCGCAACATCGAGCGGCAAGCCGTCATCGACGACAACACCCGCAAGACCTTCTTCGCCGATGACCAGAACTCGGGGATCGGCCGCGTCATCTGGCTTGGCAAGGTGCCCTGCCGCATCGTCGGCGTCATCGCCCAGCAGCAGGGCGGCTTCGGCTCGAACCAGAACCTCTCGGTCTATCTTCCCTACACCGCCGTGCAGGCGCAGTTCACGGGCGACCGCTCGCTTCGCAGCATCCTGCTCCGGATCAGCGACGAGATCTCGACCGCGCTGGCGCAGGATGCGGTCACCACGCTCCTGACGCAGCGGCACAACGTCAAGGATTTCGTCATCCTCAACACCGACGACATCCGCCGCACCATCACCAGCACGACGCAGACGCTGGCATTCCTCGTGGCGGCGATTGCGGTGATCTCGCTGGTCGTCGGCGGCATCGGCGTGATGAACATCATGCTGGTGTCCGTCTCCGAGCGAATCAGCGAGATCGGCGTGCGCATGGCGGTCGGCGCCAGGCGCAGCGACATCCTCCAGCAGTTCCTGGTGGAGGCGACCCTGATCTCGTCCATCGGCGGCATCGCCGGCATCCTCGTCGCGATCCTGCTCGGGATGGTGGTCAATATTGCGATGCCCGGATTCCAGGTCAGCTATTCACTGTTCTCGATCGGCGCCGCATTCCTGACCTCGACCGGGATCGGGGTGGCCTTCGGCTTCTTCCCCGCCCGCCGCGCCGCCTTCCTGGATCCCGTGGTAGCGTTGAGCCGTGACTGACCGTAGGATTGCAAACATGACCGTAGTTCTTCGGGCGAGACAATCGTCCGCAAATCGATCAACGATCGGCAACCCCGATGCGATCTCAAACATGACCAACGGCACGCAGAGCATTCTGATCGTCGAGGATGACCGGCAGACCCGCGACCTCATCGCGCGTTATCTGCGCGAGCATTCGTTCGCGGTCCACCTGGTCACGAACGGCAGGGAGATGGACCAGCATCTGTCGCAAAACCGGGTGGACCTGATCGTACTCGACCTGATGCTGCCTGGCGAGGACGGCCTCAGCCTCTGCCGCCGTCTGCGGATCGACTCCACGACGCCGATCATCATCCTCACCGCGAAGGGCGAGGATCTCGACCGGATCCTCGGTCTCGAGATGGGGGCGGACGATTATCTGCCGAAGCCGTTCAACCCGCGCGAGCTTCTCGCCAGGATCAATGCCGTGCTGCGCCGCCAGGCGAGCGGCCGTGCCGCCGGCGGCGCCGCGACACGCCTGAAGTTCCTGGGCTGGATCATCGATCTTCGTTTGCGGGAGTTGCGCGATCCCGAGGGCGCGCAGGTGCCGCTGACCAGCGCCGAGTTCGATCTGCTGCAGGCCTTCTGCGAACGGGCCGGCCGCGTCCTCACTCGTGACAGTCTCCTGAGCATGACGCGCGGCCGGCCCGGCGGCAGCTTTGGCCGCAGCATCGACGTGCTGGTCAGCCGGCTCCGCCGCAAGCTCGACCGCACCCAAGACACGTCCGTAATCAAGACCGTCCGCACCGGCGGCTACATCTTCACGCCGGTGGTGGAGGAACCATGAGACGCGCCGCCGACATCCTGGCGCTCTTCAGCTTCAGGCGGATCAGCGGCCAGATCGCCGCCTTGATCCTGGGATCGCTGATCCTGATCCACGTCCTGATCGCTGGCTATTTTCTGCTCAACCGCCCGAGCGCCCTGATGGACCGCCCCGTGGAGCAATTCGAGCTGATTGCGAGGATCGTCGCCAATACGCCGCAGCGAGAGCGAGATCTCGTTCTTGAAAACGCCAGCCGAACCTTTCCGGCACTGAAGCTGCAATTGAAGAAGGATGTTTCCGCCTCCACCGCTCCATCGCCAGAGCGGACGCGCCTGACCACCCCATCGGCTATTGAAGGCCCGGTCGAGCTCATTCGTGGCTCCACACCGGAAGACAATCGCCTCTGGTTCTATTTGGCAAATGGCGACGTGCTCGAGGCAACGATCGGGACATTCAAGATGCCTGCCTTCGTGAGCGGCCTCTGGACGAGCACACTCCTGTTCCTGGTGGCGAGCGTGACGCTGCTCGGCGTTTGGGCCGGCCGCGCACTCAGCTCGCCCCTGTCGGCCTTCGCGCGCGCGGCGGAGGAGTTCAGCCTGAACCGCTCGTCCGCGCCGTTGCCTGAAAACGGCCCGGAGGAAATCAAATCCGCGGCGAGAGCTCTCAACCGGATGCGCGAACGCGTTACCGCACTGATGAACGACAGAAGTCGAATGCTGGCCGCCATCAGCCACGACCTGCGCACCCCGATTACGCGCCTGCGGCTACGCTCGGAATACATAGAGGATCCGGCACAGCGCACCCAGACTGTACGCGACCTCGATCAGATGCAGTCGATGCTCGAGTCGGTGCTCTCGCTGCTGCGCGATGAAAGCGCTGCCAGACCGACACTGGTCGACGTTGCCGCGCTGCTCCAGATGGTTTGCGACCAGTTCTCCGACAGCGGCCACGCGGTGAACTATCTTGGTCCGGACAGAGCCGCATTCATCGTCCGACCGGACGAAATCATCCGCGCAGTCACAAACCTGGTCGAAAACGCCACTCGCTTCGGAACCGAAGTCGGCGTCGAGCTCTTGATCTCCGGAGACCAGATCATCATCGACGTCGTCGACGACGGCCCTGGAATACCCCATGAGAGGAAGGCGGCGATGCTGGAGCCCTTCGTACGAGGGGAGGAAGCCCGCACCATGGATGAAACGGCGGGATTTGGCCTCGGCCTCTCGATCACGCAGGCGATCGTGACCGCGCATGGCGGAACGCTGCTGCTGCTCGACAACGAACCGAGGGGTCTTCGCGTCCGCCTGCTGCTTTCCAATGCGGGCCGTAGTCACGACTGAAACTGCCGATCCGAAGGCCTAGACGGCCTCGAACGCTCGCTTCAGAACGAGGTCCCTCCCCCGAACCTGAACTCCTGGACGTGTCGTATTTGCCCTTGGTGAGCGGCGTCGCATAGTCAAGGCGAAGTGGTCCGAAGGGCGAGGCCCAGATCAGGCTGACGCCGACGGAGCTGCGCACTACCTTGCTGTCGTCATACTGCAATGCGCAGTTCGGCATGCAGGCGAATTCACTTCACCCGTGGCAGACCAGAACGTCGACAACGCGCGCCGGGCAATTATCCGTGCAGAGCGACTCAACGCCGAACTGATTGAAAATATCGACAGGCTGTTCGCACCTTTTCCTACGGCGCTGGCGAACTCGATCAAAACCACGACCAGGACTTGCGTGATACCCGCGTCATGCTGCTTGATCGGGCTGGGTGCGACTTGCTGACGATCTGCGACATCACTGGGCATTCATACCGAAGCGCGCAGACCATCGTGAAGCACTGCCGCGCCCGCAATGCGGCTCGCGCCGATTCCGGTATCGACAGGCTTGAATTGCAGGTGCGGAAGGAAGGCATGAAGAGCTGAACGCAGACCAGTAGGTCTCATTTGGCTGCGCCGTTTCAGCTGTGGATAGGCTTCGCCCCTAATTATCCGACTCGTCGCACGGCGTGCGACGTACGACCATTAAAAACGTCGCACGAGACCAGGTTTGTTCTGCCGAGGAATTTAAAAAAGCCCTTGCGGGCCAATCTCTTAAGGGTGGTGGGCGCACCAGGGCTCGAACCTGGGACCCGCTGATTAAGAGTCAGCTGCTCTACCAACTGAGCTATGCGCCCGAAAGGCCGGTCAAAGCCTTGCGAGGCCGGTCGTTTAGCAAAGCGATCCGGGTCTGGCAAGCGATGCAATGAAGGTTTTTCCACAGTCCCCAAAAAGCGAAAAGCCGCTGGATTCCAGCGGCTTCGCCAAGGTTAATCCCCGGGAAATCCCGTGCTAGCTCAGAGCCGGCCCTCGCGGTCCCGGTCCGGGCCGCTGTCGCGGTCGAAACGGTCGCGGTGGAAGTGCTCCATGCCCCTCTCCATCATCCGGTCCATGCCCCGTTCCATGAAGTGGCGGGGCGGGCCGTCCTCGCCGCCGCCGAACGGGCCGCGGTGGCGGGTCAGCACGGCGAGGCGCCGCTTCTGGCCCTCGTCCAGGGTCTTGTAGAGCGGATCGGCGGCATCGGCGATCTTCTTCAGGGCGGCGGAACTGGCGCCCATGTCCTCGGCGCGCTGGCGCAGGCGGGCAATCGGATCGTCCGGCTTGTCGGCGCTCCCGGCATCGCCCGGGCCGGCATTCGTGCGCGCATTGGCGCGGTCGATGCGCAACTTGGCGAACTCGCGCACGGCAGCCTCGACCGGCGGCCACAGCTTCTCCTGATCAGCGTTGAGCTTCAGCCCGGCATGGACGGCGGCGATCCGCGCGTCGACGAAGGCGGCGCGGTCCTCCGGGTTCATGCGGATGTGGCGGAAGTGCTCCATCCACGGGCGATGAAATTGGGCATAGACCGCGCCCGAGCCGGCGATGCTGAGCACGGCGATGGCGGCGATGGTGAACTTCCTCATACGAACCTCCTCTGGAAGGATGCCCGTGAGGATGAGCGCGAGGAGGATGACGCGCAACTTACAACTTGGACAGGAAAGCCGTTCTTACAGAGATGTAACTGCCGTGAATGCCTGTTCAGATGCATACTGAAACGATTTGCAACAAGGGCTTCCGTGCCGGCACGGAAGCCCTTTGCTCATGCGTTATTTATCCGCGCGTCACACTAAGTCAGTTCGTCGTGCTCTTGGCTTCCTTCAGGAATTCGTCGATCAGCGGCTGGCCGACGCGGCTCGCCGCGTCCTTGTAGACCGGCTCCATCGCCTTGCGCATCGCCTCGTCCTGCTCGCCCGTGAGCTTGATGATTTCGCTCTTGCCGCTCTTCTTGATCTCGGCGAGCGCGTCGTCGTTCTCCTTCTGCGACTGCGCGTTGTTGAAGTCGGTGGCTTCCTTCATCGCCTTCGACAGCTGGTCGCGGATATCGGCCGGCAGATCGTCCCAGAACTTCTTGTTTACGATCACGGCGTAGCCGATGTAGCCGTGATTGGTCTCGGTGATGTACTTCTGCACCTCGTGCATCTTCTGGGTATAGATGTTCGACCAGGTGTTCTCCTGCCCGTCGACCACGCCGGTCTGCAGTGCCTGGTAGACCTCGCCGAAAGCCATCACCTGCGGCAGCGAGCCGAGCGTCTTGAACTGGGCCTGCAGCACGCGCGAGGACTGGATGCGGAACTTGACGCCCTGATAGTCGGCGGGCGCAATCAGCTTCTTGTTCGCGCTCATCTGCTTGAAGCCGTTGTCCCAATAGGCGAGGCCGGTGATGCCCTTGGGCTCGAGCTGCTTGAGCAGCCGCGCGCCGAGGGGCCCTTCCGTCACCTTCCGCAGCGTCTTGAGGTCGGGCAGGATGTAGGGCAGATCGAACACCTCGAACTCGCGGATGCCGAGCGGGCCGAACTTGGAGTTCGACGGCGCCAGCATCTGCACGCTGCCGAGCTGAAGCGCCTCGAGCTCTTCCTTGTCCTTGTAGAGCGTCGAGTTCGGATAGACCTCGACCTTGACCTTGCCGCCGGTGTACTTCTCGGCGAGCTCCTTGAATTTCTCCGCGCCCTTGCCCTTCGGCGTGTCGGTGGCAACGACGTGGCTGAACTTGATGATGATCGGCGATTGCGCCAGTGCCGGCCCGGTCAGTGCCAAAGCCGCAATCGATGCCGCAGCCCAAATGAGTTTCCGCATGCTTCCTCCAGTACGCTTTTGTGGGGCGCGGACCACCGGCCCCAAGCCTTAAATGCTTGGGAGGCAGGTTTATCGGGAAGCAGGCTGGGGCGCCATTGCCCCTTAGCAGGGGTCTCCCTGCAAAAAAGCGGTATCCGGGCGGAAACATCCGCTACGGCGATCAACAAAAACGCGGTGCCGAGAGCACCGCGTTTCCGCCGTTTCATCCAGAGCGTGAGCGTCAGCTCGCCGCCGCAGCCGTCACCGTGTCGCGCTGGCGCTTCATGACGATCTTGTTCAGCGCGCCGAGATAGGCCTTGGCCGAGGCCACCAGCGTATCCGGGTCGGCCGCGCGCGCCGTCATCGAGCGGCCGTCCTGCGACAGCCGCACCGAGACCTCCGCCTGCGCGTCGGTGCCTTCGGTCACGGCGTGGACCTGGTACAGCTCGAGCTTGGCCTCGTGCGGCACCAGGCGCTTGATGCAGTTGAACACCGCATCGACCGGACCGTTGCCCTCGGCCTCCTCGATCTTGATCTGGCCGTCGACGTCGAGCTTCATGGTCGCGCGCTGCGGGCCATGGGTGCCGGCGATCACGGTCAGCGAGGTCAGCTTGATGCGGTCGTGCGAAGCCGCCATCTCCTCGTCGACCAGCGCCTCGATGTCCTCGTCGTAGATGTCCTTCTTGCGGTCGGCGAGCGCCTTCATCCGCGTGAATGCATCTTCCAGCTGGTTCGGGCCGAGCTTGTAGCCCATCTCCTCCAGCTTGTGCACGAAGGCGTGGCGGCCGGAGTGCTTGCCCAGCACCAGCGAGGACTGCTTCAGGCCGACCATCTCGGGCCGCATGATCTCGTAGGTCGAGGCGTCCTTCAGCACGCCGTCCTGGTGGATGCCGCTCTCATGCGCGAAGGCGTTCCGGCCGACGATCGCCTTGTTGTACTGCACCGGGAACGAGGTCGCCGCCGACACCACCTTCGAGGCGCGGGTCAGCTGCGTGGTGTCGATCTTGTTCCAGTACGGGAATTTGTCGTTGCGGACGTTGATCGCCATCACGACCTCTTCGAGCGCAGCGTTGCCGGCGCGCTCGCCGATGCCGTTGATGGTGCATTCGACCTGGCGCGCGCCGCCGACGATGCCGGCCAGCGAGTTCGCCACGGCCATGCCGAGGTCGTTATGGCAGTGCACGGAGAACACCGCCTTGTCCGAGTTCGGCACGCGCTCGATCAGCGTCTTCATGAAGTGGGTGTATTCCTCCGGCACCGTGTAGCCGACGGTATCGGGGATGTTCACCGTGGTGGCGCCGGCCTTGATGACGGCTTCCACGATGCGGCAGAGAAAATCCATCTCGCTGCGGGTGCCGTCCTCGGCCGACCATTCGACGTCGTCGATCTGGTTGCGGGCACGCGCGACCATGGCGACCGAGGTCTCGATCACCTGCTCCGGGGTCTTGTTCAGCTTCACCCGCATGTGCAGCGGCGAAGTCGCGATCACGGTGTGGACGCGCCCGCGCTTTGCAAATTTCACCGCCTCGGCGCAGCGGTCGATGTCGGCGGGATGGGCGCGCGACAGGCCGGCGATGACGGCGTTCTTGGAGCGGCGGGCGATCTCGCTGACCGCCTGGAAGTCGCCTTCCGAAGTGATGGGGAAGCCGGCTTCGATGACGTCGACGCCCATATCGTCCAGCAGCTCGGCGACCTCGAGCTTCTCCTCGAAGGTCATGGTGGCGCCGGGGCACTGCTCGCCGTCGCGCAGCGTGGTGTCGAAAATGATGACGCGGTCCTTCTCGGACTTGTTCACGATGGCCATTTCAAATTCCTTTTGAGCTTTTGCGCCGTTCAATCTGCAGGGCGCCTGAGGTGTCCGGTGATCTCGACCAGCCCCTGAGCGCCCAGGCGCGTTGCGCCCAGCCGGCCCTCAGGGGCAGCTAAGAAGAAGCCCGCCAAGAAGGAGGGTGGGCAGCGCGGCCGGGATCGTGGCGGCGGCCAGAGCCACCTCCTTCGAAATCCCATCGATTTGGCCGCGAATCAGCATTGCCAGACCCTTTTGAGCCCTCAAATCCTCGGTCAAAATCGTTGACGGTTGGTTGCCGGGAGGCTCGATGGGCCTGTTTCTAGACGAGAAACGGGCGCAACTGCAACGCCAAAAGATGGTCAGAATGGCTGACCTGGTTGGAGTTTGATCGCGTCCCCTCGGCAAGTGCCAGTGTCGGCCCCGTCATCCTGAGGCGCGAGTGGCGCGATGCGCCCAGCATCGCGCCGGGAGCCTCGAAGGATGAACGGCCGAGATGCATCCGGGTCGTCGCCCTTCGAGGCTCGCCATGCGGCGCTATCGCGCCGCAGGGCGCGCAGGGTGACGGTAATGTCGGAGAGTTCGCGGTGGACTCCGCGTCCTTGCGATGCAAAGGCCCCGGACTGCGCTTCGCTCCGTCCGAACAACGGAGCAACGTCAAGCTACCCCGCGCGGCGGGCGCGGGCCCTGTTTTCCCAGCGATCCAGCATCTGGCCGAGTTCGCCGGTGGTCACCTTCGCAACCGCGTTGGAATTCGCAGCCTCGTTGGTGTTGGCGGGCGCGCCGGCGTGCAGCCAGCCCGGCTCGGTATATTCGCGCCAGCGCCGCGCCTCCGCCCGACGTTTGCGGGAGGCGAGATCGCGGGTGAAATAGCCCGCGGCGAACGCGACGGCGAGCGCAATGACCAGTGCAACAACGGCTAACACAGTGAACTCCGGAAATTGCCCCGCGCACCGTTCTGCCAGCATCGCGCGCGAGGTCAAGGCTTGACAGACCTCAAAACCGGCCCCGGTTGACCGCCCGCAGGCGAGGCGAATTGTCGCCTCGCATCTCGCACATCCGCAATGCGGCAATGTTGCGGCGATCTCGCGGCATCGCGCGAAGGCTGCGAACCTGCCCCTCGCAACCGGACGCGGACCGGACTAACCTTCGCCTCGCTCGGCCGGATCAACCGGCCAGCCGAACATCACCGGGAGGACGCGATGACACGCCAGGAAGCTCCTGAGCAGGAGCAGCGTGCGCAGGATGCTGCGCTTTCACGACGAACACTTGTCCGGGGACTGGCGCTCGGCGCCGCGGCCACGATGGCCGGCCCCGCACTGGCCCAGACCGGGCCTGCCGCACCGCCGACGACGATCACGACGCCGCCACGCGATTTCGGCCCGGGCGGCGCACCGACGACCTATTTCTGGGACCCCGACATCATCGCGGTCGATCCATCCTTCAACGATCTCGCGCAGCCCAACACCGCGATCAAGCGCCTCTATACCGGCCTGTTGTGGGCGGAAGGTCCAGCGTGGAGCGCACAGGGACGGTATCTGCTCTGGAGCGACATTCCCAACAACCGGCAAATGCGCTGGACCGAGGACGACGGCCGCGTCAGCGTATTCCGCTCGCCCTCCAACAACTCCAACGGCAACTCCTTCGACTTCCAGGGCCGCCAGCTCTCCTGCGAGCACCTGACGCGCCGGGTGACGCGCTACGAGCATGACGGCACTGCCACGGTGCTGGCGGATTCCTATCAGGGCAAGCGGCTGAACTCGCCGAACGACATCGCGGCGCATCCCGACGGCAGCTACTGGTTCACCGATCCGCCCTATGGCGGCCAGCTCTACGAAGGCGAGCCAGACGTCGCGGGCGGGGCGAGCAATGCGGGCGGCAAGCTCAATCCGCGGATCGGACAGCCGGCCGGCTTCGTGCCGGGCAAGCGCGAGCTGCCGACCAACTGCTACCGCATCGACCCCTCAGGCCGCATCGACCTCGTCGTGACCGAGGACCAGGTGCCCGATCCGAACGGCCTGTGCTTCTCGCCCGACTACAAGAAGCTCTACATCGCCTCGACCGGCAAGGGACCGGGCGACACCGGACCCGGCGGCAAGGGCGAGATCTTCGTGTTCGACGTCGGCACGGACAACAAGCTCTCCAATCTCAAGAAGTTCAGCGATTGCGTGATCGACGGCGTGAAGTGCGGGCCCGACGGCCTGCGCTGCGACGTCAACGGCAATCTCTGGGCCTCCAGCAATGCCGGACGCGCCGTCGGCTACAGCGGCGTGACGGTGTGGTCACCGGAGGGCAAGCTGCTCGGCCGCATCCGCCTGCCCGAAGTGTGCGGCAACGTCTGCTTCGGCGGCCCCAAGCGCAACCGCCTGTTCATGGCCGCGAGCCAGTCGCTCTACGCGGTGTACACGGCGACGCAGGGCGCGGGGCCGGGCTGAAGCGCAGCGGCCTTTACGACACGGCGCCGGCGTGCCTCGCCGGCGCCGAACTGTTTTGATCGATGCGTCAACCGGGGCAACGGAGGTGACTTCCAGGCCGAGCGCGTGATAATTGAACCATGGCAGAGAAAATTCGCGTTGTGGTTCTCTATGGCGGCAGGTCCGGCGAGCATGAGGTCTCGCTGAAGTCGGCGGCCTCCGTATTCAGGCATCTCGATCGCACCCGCTTCGAGGTGATCCCGGTCTCCATCGACAAGGAGGGTCGCTGGCAATGGAACGACCTTCGAGCTCTCGATCAGGCGCAGGCGGTGTCCTTGCCGATCCTGCCCGACGCGCCGGAGATACGGCTCGCCAGAGAGCCTGATGGACGCGTCGCTCTCATGCCGATTTCCGCAGGAACGATGGACGCGCTCGAGATCGACGTCGTCTTTCCGGTCATTCACGGCCCGCTCTGCGAGGACGGCACCGTGCAGGGCCTGCTGGAATTGGCCGACGTCGCCTATGTCGGCTCCGGCGTTCTCGCCTCCGCCGTCAGCATGGACAAGGATGTCGCCAAGCGGCTCGCTGAATTCGCCGGCATTCCGGTCGCGCCCTATCGCGTGCTCACCCGCAAGGCCTTCGTACAGGACCGATCCTCGTCGCTTGCGAAGGCGGTCGAGGGCCTGAGCCTCCCGGTGTTCGTCAAGCCGTGCAACATGGGCTCCAGTGTCGGCATTCACAAGGTCAAGACCTGGGAGGCGCTCGGAGCCGCGCTCGACGATGCGTTTCGCTACGACGTAAAGGTGCTGGTCGAGCAGGGCATCGACGCGCGCGAGATCGAGGTCGCGGTGCTCGAGGGCGAGACGCTGTTCGCGAGCCTCGCCAGCGAGCTGAACCCCAACGCCCATCACGAGTTCTATTCGTACGAGGCCAAATATCTCGACCCCGACGGCGCCCGCGTCGACCTTCCGGCCCAGCTCGACGTGGCACAGATGGAGCGCGTGCGGTCGCTCGCCACCCAGGTGTTCGCGGCGCTCGAATGCAGCGGCTTCGCACGCGTCGACTTTTTCCTCGACCGGCAGACCGGCGAGTTCTGCTTCAACGAGATCAACACCCTGCCCGGCTTCACCTCGATCAGCATGTACCCGAAGATGATGGAAGCCTCGGGCGTCCCCTATGGCGAACTGCTGACGCGTCTTGTCGAGCTGGCGCTGGACCGGTACCGGCAGCGGCAATCTCTGGAACGGGGTTACGCGAGCTAGGCGCCGGCGCGATCCGCCGGCGCCCGATCTGGCCGTCCCCCGGCTGACCTCAGCTGAGGTCATCAGCGGAGGCGGCACGGCCCGCTAATCATCGCCACGCTTCGGCGGCGCCGGCACAGCGGTCCGATTGGCGGGCACGATCTGCGGCTGGAACGCGAACACCTCGCGGCTGCGGTCGTCCACGAACACCTTCAGCCAATGCACGTCGTTGTTGCCGTTCGCCTGATTGTCGCCGAAGGTCTCAATCCGGACGAAGTTTTCGAGTCGCCGGCCCTTGGCATCGAGAAATGGCCGGTCGAGACGGAAGTAATGGGAGTCGCCATGAACGTAGGCGACGGGCCTGCCGAAGGCGACAACTTCATCGCGCAGCGCAACCAGGAACGCCTGGAAGCCGTCCGGATTGGCGTCCGTTTGCGCAAGCGTCTTCGGGTCACGCAACGGCGCACGGGTTCCATCTGACTGATCCCAGCCCGGGTTCGCCTGCGAGATGAACATGATGGCCGCTGCGCGATATGTTCTCGCCACTTCGAAGGTCTGCTGCATCCAGAGGATGTTGGCATTGTTACGCACGGCCCATTCGGCGTCGTCGGGGAGCGTATCGCAACGATTGTTGCACGATCCCTGGATGTTGAGTGTGGCGTAGACCACGCCTTTCATGATCCAGCGGCGATTCTCGACGCAGCCGGTCAACTGGTTGTTGTGATCGAGGCACAGCTTGTCATGCTGCACCTGCTGCTTGATCGGCCGCTGGCCAAGGGAATAGTCGGTGCTGAAGAAAATCTTCCGCTCGTAGTCGAGCCTGTCGCGCGAGTTGAACGAGCCGTTCGCCGGGCGATCGCAGTCGGTCCAGTCATTGTCGCCGGGGGTCACCATCGCAGCCGACTTCAGAGAATTGAAATATTTGAGCCCCTGCTGATAGAGAGCGTCGCTGCACGTCGTGGGGGTCACGGATCCCGGCGTGCCGCTGCCGGCTTTGAGGTCGCCGTCATGAACCGTGAAGGCCAGCTTCTGGTCGTTCATGTCGGCGATCAGATTCGGCACGCCGACCTGCGCCTGGAGGTCGGAATATGGCAAATCGCCCCACAGCCCCATGGCATAGGCCCGGCTCTCGCCTCCCCTGCCCCGGTCATCGTCGTCAGCGCGCACGCTGACGATCGAACAAATCGCAAAGCAGGCTACAAGCGGGAGAAAGCCCATCTCGCGCAGCTTGCCGTAGGCGCCTTCCAACTTCCCTTCACCACGTCTCGTCACGGTCACCCTCCAGAACAGCTTTGGACAAAGCGCGGCTCACCGCAGGCACCAACGTTGAGTTGTCCTGCGCCAAGCCCGATCTACGAAAATGAGAGGAAGCCCCACCTGCGGCTTCAAATTGCCGCAGTGAACGTATCCACCGGGTATGACGCCCGCGTGAAACATTTTGAAACACGGCAAACCTGATTAAGTCGCAAGCTGCGGGATCGACAAGGGAGAGAGCATGCGCGTTGTGGTCTGCGGCGGCGGCGGCGTGATCGGGGCCTGCACGGCTTATTTCCTGCGGCGCCGCGGCATCGACGTGACCGTCGTGGAACGGACCGAGGTCGCCGCTGCTGCCTCCGGCAAGGCCGGCGGCTTCCTGGCCCAGGACTGGTGCTCCGGCACGCCACTCGACGCGCTGGCCCGGCGCAGCTTTGCGCTTCACGCGCAACTGCCCGGCGAGATCGCGGGCGATTGGGGCTACCGGCCGATGATTGCCTATAGCGGTTTCGTTGCTTCCGACGGCGATGCGCGGCGGCATGCACCATCGGCGCTCGGCTGGCTCGGCGACGGCGTCGTCATCGCGCAGCGCATCGGCACGGCGAAGACAACCGCGATCGTCCATCCTCGCAAGTTCACATCGGCCGTGATGGACGCCGCGCTTGCGCTCGGCGCGGGGCTTCACCCTGGCCGCGTCACCGGCATCGGGCGCGATGGCGATCGTGCAACGGGTGTCGAGGTCGAAGGCAGCATGGTCGAGACAGATGCCGTCGTGATCGCGATGGGGCCCTGGTCGCTGCTCGCGGCGCAATGGATGAGCCTGCCCGCCGTCTACGGCCAGCGCAGCCCGAGCATCGTGTACGATACCGCCAACGACGTGCCGGCCGATGCGTTATTCCTGGAGTATGAGGAAGACGGCAACGTAGTCTCGATCGAGGTCTTCCCGCGCGCCGATGGCAGCACACACATCACCGCGCTTTCCGACATCGCACCGCTGCCGCTCGATCCCGCCGCCGTGACACCGGACGTCGATGCGATCGCGCGGCTGCAAAGCATGTCCGAGCGGCTGTCACCGCTGTTCCGTCCCGAAAAGATCATCGCGCAGCAGGCCTGTTTCCGTCCGGTGACCGAGGACGGCTTGCCGCTGATCGGCAAGGTGCCGCGGAGCGAAGGCCTCTATGTTGCGACCGGACACAATGTCTGGGGCATCCTCAATGCGCCCGCCACCGGAGAAGCGCTGGCGGAGTTGATCGCCGAGGGCGCAACGCGCGAGGTTGACTTGTCGCCATTCGATCCCGCCCGGCTGACACCGCTCGATCCATCCCTGCTGCAGGCACGCTGAACCGCTTGACGACAGCGGCCGCCGATCGCTCGCAGCCGGCCCGCGCATCCACGTCAGGCCCATCGCTCCGCGGGAGCGGTGGGCTTTTTTCGTGTCTTTCGCAGCTGCGTTGTGCCCGCCGCCGGCGCCCATCGACCTTGGGCGATGTTGACTTTCCGCCGCCCCCCTCCCCATACTTTGCAAAAAATAGCAACTAACGGTTTTGAGGGAGGATAGGATGCCGACTTCACGCAGGCAGCTGCTGAAGACCTCGGCGGCTGCCGCCGCCGCACTCAGCCTCGATTGGACCAGGGCCCAGGCGCAAGCCGAGACATTGCGCATCGGCCTGATCTACGACCTCACCGGCCCGTTCGCCGCCGGCGGCTCGGTCGCCTCGTCGGTCGGCGCGCAGATCGCGATCGATCTCGTCAACGAGAAAGGCGGTATCGGCGGCAAGATCAAGATTGCTCCCGTCGCCGCAGATTCCCAGAGCAAACCCGACGTTGCGATCAACGAGGCCGAGCGCCTGATCAGTCAGGAGAAGATCGACATCCTCAACGGCGTCTATGCGAGCTCGCATGCGGTGCCACTCGCGGCCAAGGTCGAGCAGCAGAAGAAGATCCTCTGGATCACGACCGCGGTCTCGACCGCCGTGTTCAAGGACAAGAACCTGCAATACGTGTTTCGCGCGCAGATCCATTCGGATCAATACGGGCAGGCCTTTGCAAGCTTCATCACTGAGCATGCGAAAGCCAGGCTCGGCATGGACCCGAAGGAGGTCAAGGTCGCGTTGATCCACGAGGACGGCCCCTATGGCGTCGGCGTTGCCTCGGCCGACGACGCCTATGCCAAGCAGGCCGGCATCCAGGTGGTGTTGCGCGAGGGTTACTCGGCTTCCGCGCCCGATCTCTCGGTGCTGGTCACGAAGATCAAGCGCGCCAAGGCCGACGTGATCTCGCATGTCGGTTACAACCCTGACATCACCTTGTTCCTGCGCCAGGCGCGCGAGAGCGGATTGCGCTTCAAGATGCTGTTCGGGGCGGGCGCCGGCTACAGCCAGCTCGACAAGCTGCGCGCGACTTTCGGCGCCGACATCGACAATTTCTGCAACATCGATCCGGTGCCGGCGCAGCTGCTCGATCCTGCCAAGCTCGCGCCCGGAATGGGCGATCTGATCAAGACCATGGTCTCGCGTTACCAGGCCAAGACCGGCGCCACCGACGTGCCGCCGCACTGCTCGATGGGCTTCAACCAGACCTGGGTACTGCTCAACAACGTGCTGCCGGTCGCCAAGGAGAAGTACGGCAGCTTCGAGCCAGAGGCGATCCGCAAAGCCGCGCTCGACGTCGACATTCCCGCCGGCGGCACCATCCAGGGCTATGGCGTAAAATTCTTCCCGCCGGGCACACCGCTCTCCGGCCAGAACGAACGCTCGACGCCGGTGGTGATGCAGAATGCGGGCGAGCACATCTCGGTGGTGTGGCCGACCAACATCAGGACGCAAGAGCCGGTATTCCCACTGCCGAAGGGCTCGACTTACGGGGCGTGAGCGAGGTCATGCTACACGAGCGGTGCACCCTCTCCCCTTGTGGGAGAGGGTGGCTCGCCGCGTAGCGGCGAGACGGGTGAGGGGTCTTTCTCCGCGCGTCCAACTCTCATTGGGATGCGCGGAAACAACCCCTCATCCGGCGCCATAGCCGAAGCTCCGCTTCGGCGTTCTGAAGAACGGCGGCCGAAGGCCGCCTATGCCACCTTCTCCCGCAAGGGGAGAAGGGGTGACAGCGTGCCTGTGGAAACACGCTGCTTTCACAACACCACCCTTCTTCCCTCCTCCGCCGCCCAATAGCCGGCGTAGTTCACCTTGATCGTCTCGTAGGCCAGCGCGAGGTCCGACAACGGTTGCCGCCCGGTCGCGGCGCATTCCATGAAGTCCTGAATCTCCTGCAAGTATCCGCGCGTCCATTCCTCCTCCAGGCAGACATATTGCCAGCCGGTCTTGCGGTCGACCTTTTCGGTGATGTAGACGCTCGCGAGCTTCTCCTCGCTGGTCTGGTAGCTCATCAGATGCGTGTTCGGCGTGATGTTGGCAAACAGCGAGCCGCCGCTCGTGTAGGTCTCGATCAAATTGCGCACGCCGCCCATGATCATGTCGCCGGAGAACACTGTGGCCTTGGTGCCGTCGGAGAACGTGGCGGTCAGTGTGCCCCAGTCCTCGACATCGACGGGCTTGGCCTTGATGTAGGCGCGCTCCTCCGGCTTGAGCACGGCGGTGACATTGCCGACATCGCCGGTGACGCTGGCGACATGGGTGCTCTCGCCGCGCGCCTTGGCCTCGACCTGCTTCAGATACAGCACGGCCGAGAGCGGATGACAGCCCATGCGGATCAGCGAGCCGCCGCCGGTCATCGCCCATTGCGCGGCATGCGCGGCGTGCGAGCCGGAATGGCTCTCCTCGCCCTTCATGAACAGGATCTTGTCCTTCGTCGCCCTGATGATCTCCGCGGTCTTGCTCACGGCCGGCGCGTAGATCCAGTCCTCGGCATACATGAACAGCTTTCCGGTGCGCTCGATCGCGGTCCGCGTCCTGTCCATCTCTTCGATCACGCGCTCGTACATCAGCGCCTTCGGCACGTGCTTGCCGATCGGCTGCTTGTCGCCTTCCCGGCCGAAATAGCCAGCGAACGGCTTTTCGCAGATCACGTGCTTGCCGGCCTGCATGCTGGCGACGATCATCTCCGCATGGAGGTTGGGCGGGGTACAGATGTCGATGACGTCGAGCTCGCGGTCGGCAATCAGTTCGGCAAAGCTCCGGTAAACACGCGGGATGTTGTGATGTCGGGCGAACGCGACAACCCTGTCGCGGCGCGCGGCGACCGCCGCGACCTCGACGTCCACGCCATAGACACGCCGGAACGCATACATGTGCAACTCCGACACGAAGCCGCAGCCGACGAGTCCCACCCTTATCCCAGCCATAGCGCCCCCTTGCTTTGGGCGGCACTATAGCGCGCTCGTAGGCCTAATCCACCGAGACGCGCACCACGCCCGCGCTCATCATGCCGAGCGCACGGGCCGCCGGCACCGAGAGATCGACGATGCGGCCGCGGATGAAGGGACCGCGATCATTGACGCGGCATTGGATCGAGCGACCGCCATAGGACACCTTGAGCACACTGCCAAACGGGCGCGTGCGGTGGGCGCAGGTCATTTCGCCGCGACCGGCCTTTCCGTATCCGTAATATGAGGCCAGCCCACTTTCGGCATTTGCTATGGAAATGAAGGCGAGAGAAGAAAGAGAAGAAATCGTCACACAAAACAATGGGGTCAACTGCGCTCGCACGGCACCGCTCCCGGTTGGCCCTGCCCCGGCGCTGCAAACGTCGATTGTTCCCCTAGGTTCCGGGAACTGCCGGGCAATGCCCGGCAGTTCCATCACACTTTGTTACTGTTTGTGAAACACAAGCGTACGGACCTCGATGCTTTCGCGCGGCGCCGCGTCGGCCGGCGTGGTCGGATCGATGAACGCGGTATGCGGCCCGAAACGGGTGCGGCCGTCGGTTGCGGAATCGTAGCACTTCAGCAGCAGCGCCTCGTCCGGCGTCATCTCGGGGAAATAGAACCAGCGGTGGTTCGGATTGTATTTCACCGAATAAGTCTCGCCGCGGCGGTTGGGATAGATCAGGTCGGAGGCGACAAGATCCTCGGGCTTAACCGTCGTGCCGTCGGCCATAGCGAGCGGTGAATCGCGCAAGGGGCCGCGGATCGGCCGCCACAGATTGATCACCTGCACACGCCCCTTCAGCAGCTCCTCGGCTTCATCTGGCAGATGCTCACGCACGCGGTTGGCGCCGGAGACTACGGTCTGGTCGACATGGACGCGTGTCGCCGGCTGACGCGGGCCGCCGTCACGGATATCTGGCGCACCTTCGACACGCTTGCGTACGGTGTGGTCGAAGATGAGGACACGATCGGCCTTCAGCGTCGCGCGCAGAAAGGCTTCGACGGCGGGATAGTAGACCGCCCTCACCTCTTCCTCGTTGTAGAAATCCTTCACCTGCGTCGGGTGACGCACCAGCGCAAAGCCCTCGCGATCGAGCGAGAAGTTTTGCGCGATCAGCCGCGCATCGAAGATCGGGACCTGGTGCGGCTCCGGCAGCGACGTGCTCTTCGGCTCGCCCGGCGGCGGATCGAAGGCGTAGGTGCGCGGCTTGGCCGATGTCGGCGCGAGATAGTTGAGTTCGGCGGTGACGAAGGGAAGCGATTCGATTTTTGTTTCTTGCAGGCCCATGGCCGGTCTCCCGATGTGGTCGTCGGATTGATTTTTGCGGGAGTGCACCGTGCCGCAAGGGAGGTGGAGCAAATAGCAATGGTGATGTTGTCAGCGGAGAGAATGCAGAAGGAATGTGTCGAGAACGGCCGTCGCTCTGGCGATGTTCTTCTCGCTTCACGGATGCTTGAGGGGCTCGTGAGCTCTCGCACCCACCACTGTCATTCGGGGGCGCCCGCAGGGCGAGCCCGGAATCCATCGGGCCGCAATATTTGCAGCTGAATGGATTCCGGGCTCGCGACTTCGTCGCGCCCCGGAATGACACCGGCACCGGCACCCGTTTCACGCTGCACCGCGTCCGAGACACAAGAGAGCGCTACAACCCCGCCTTCGCGATCGCGTCCGCAAACGAGCGGTCGACGATCTCGGTTGCATCGAGCTTCTGCTTGATCAGGCCCCAGCGGAAATACAGGTCGATCGTGCTCTGCTCGTCCGCGACCACGCCGTCATCGATCGGCGTAATGCGGATCTTGGCTCGCGACAGCCAGTTCTGCGGCACGGCGGTCGGGATGTTCATCAGCCTGCCCCAGGTCGCGGCGTAGCTGTCGATGTTGTTCAGCGACCACGCCCGCGCCGCGGTGAGGCGCCGGACGAAATCGGTCAGCTCGGCGCGCTTGTCGCGGATGGCGTCGGGCCGCGCCACCTGGAAGCTCAGGCCCGGTGTCAGGCCTTCGGAGGTGATGATGCGGCGCGACCTGAACAGCACCTCCTCCTGGCTGACATACGGCTCCCAGGTCGACCACGCATCGACAGAGCCTTGGGTGTAGGCGATCTTGGCGTCCGACGGCGCCAGGAACGCGATCTGCACGTCACTCGCACTCCAGCCGTTCTTCTCCAGCGCGGCGAGGATCAGCTGATGGCCGATCGAGCCGCGGCCGGTTGCGATCTTCTTGCCGCGCAGATCAGCAAAACTCCTGATCGGCGAAGTCTCAGGCACGAGGATTGCGAGCCCCTCACGCGTTTGCCGGATGGCGGCGATCGCCTTCACCGGTGCGCCCGAGGCGGCGGCGAAGGTGAAGGGCGCATCCCCGACGAGACCGGTCTCGATCGCACCGGCACTGAGCGCTTCCAGGAGCGGCGCGGCCGCCGGAAACTCCTTCCACTCGATCTTGTAGGGGACGTCCTTGAGCACGCCGGCCGCTTCCATCACGGCCTGCGCATTGCCCTTCTGGTCCCCGACGCGCAAGGTGGTTTGCGCCGCTGTCACCTCCAACGAAGCGAACAGCAGCGCGCCGGCCAGCATGGGGCGGATCATTCCGCGGCCTCGCCGCGCACCGCCTGGCGCTTGGCGATCAGCTCGCGCGTCAGCGGGATCAGCTCGCGGCCGTACTCGATGGCATCGATCAGCGGATCGAAGCCGCGGATCAGGAAATGGCTGATGCCGAGATCGTAATAATCGCCGAAGACTTCGGCGACCTGCTCGGGCGTGCCGACGAGTGCGGTGGTGTTGCTGTTGGCGCCGGTGAGCTTTGCGATCTCGGTCCAGAGCCGCTTGTCGATGCGGCTGCCCTGGTCGGCGAGCGCGAGCAGGCGCCGCGCGCCGGCGGTGGCATGGCCGTCGGCGGGCTTGCGGTAGCCGGTCTTGTCCTGAAGCGCGGTGGCGCGGGCCAGGATCTCCTCAGCCTTCTCCCAGGCCTGCTTCTCGGTCGGGGCAATGATCGGCCGCACCGACAGGCTGAAGCGCGGCGTCGGCCGCCCCTGCCGCACCGCCGCGTTGTGCACGCGGGAGGTCACGTCGCGTACCTGGGCATAGGATTCGCCCCACAGTGCAAAGGTGTCGGCGTGCTTGCCCGCAACGTCGATCGCCGCGTCCGAGGCGCCGCCGAAATAGATGCGGATGCCTTCGGGACGATAGGGCTTCACCTGCGAGACGGCATTCTCGACCTGGTAGTACCTGCCCTTGTAGCTGAACGGCTTGTCGCTGCTCCATTCCAGCCTGAGCACGTCGAGGAACTCGGAGGTGCGGGCATAACGCTCGTCCTTGTCGTCGAGCGTATTGCCGTCCTGCCGGAGCTCGGTGGCGTTGCCGCCGGTGATGACATGGAGCGCGACACGGCCGCGGGAAAACTGGTCGAGCACGGCGAACTGCCGTGCCAGCAATGTCGGCGCGGTGAAGCCGGGCCGCTGCGCGATCAGCACGTTGAGCTTCTCAGTGTGATTGAGCACGTGCTGGGCGACCTGGAGCGAGTCTGGCGTCGTCGAATGGAACGCCAGCAGCGCACGGTCGAAACCGGCGTTCTCGTGCGCCTTCGCCACCGTCTCGATGTGAGTTGGATCGAGCACCGGGCCCTCGCGCACGATGGTCTCTGACGAATTGTTGTTGCTGATGAAGCCGATGAATTCGATCGACATGATCGTCTCCCTGTTTTCTCTAGAGGCCGAGTGCGGCACGGCCAAGGCCGATGCGGGTGGAATCGTCCTGCGGAGTGTGCACCCGCCCGCACAGCACGTCGCGATAGTGCCGCTCCAGCGGATTGACCCGGGTCAGGCCGTGATTGCCGGTGAGCGACAGCGCGTCCTCGACGACGGCGACCGCGTTATTGGTGACCGTCAGCTTGATGACGTTGGACTCGGTGCCGGAGAGCTCGACACCATCATCGAAGTCGCCGGCAAAGGAGGCGATCAACCGCGCGTTGACCGCAAGCCGCGCCTCGATGGCGCCGAGGATCTCCTGCGCGCGGGCCAAAGTCGCGAGCGGCGCCCCGAGACTGGCGGGCACGCGCTGCTTCAGGAACGTGATCAGCCAGTCGCGCGCGGCGCGGGCGACGCCGTCATAGATCGCGGCGACGAAGACGGTGTGGACCGTCGCCTGCGTGACGTCGAGCGTGCGCCAGTCAGCCGGCTTGCGCACGTCGATCTCGGCATCGAGCGGGATCACGACATCGTCGAAGATGACGTCGTGGCTGCCGCTGGCGCGCAGGCCATGATGATCCCAGGTCTCGACGATGCGCGTGCCCGGCAGTCCTGCCGGCACCAGGAACTGGCCGACGCGCGGCTCGGCCTCGTCGGTCCGCGCCCAGACCAGGTACCATTTCAGGATCGGCGATCCCGTCGAATAGATCTTGTGGCCGGAGAGGCGCCACCCAGTTTCAGTGCGCCGCGCAATCGTCGCCGGCAGGCCGCCGCGCGCGGGCGAGCCAAGCTCCGGTTCGACGCGTAGCGCGTTGACGAGCGCAAGGCCCTCGACGCTCTCGCGCGCGAGCTTGCGCGACAGCCGCGTCGGCCAGGTCGGGCTGCGCGCCATGACGAGATGATTGATGTAATGCATCGACAGCACCAGCGCGGTCGACGGATCGGCCTTGCCGAGGATGCCGATGACGCGCGCGGCGTAGCGCGCCCCCGCCCCACCGCCGCCATGGGCCGCCGGCACCGTCAGCGACAGCAGGCCCGCCTCGGACAGCTCGCGAAAATTCTCGAACGGAAAGCTGCCGGCGCGGTCGTGTTCGGCCGCCCGCGCGGCGAAGGTTTCGGCCAGCGCCTCGGCGCGGGCGATGTAGTCGGGTTCGCTGTGAGTCGTGCGGCCCTTGGCTGCAGGCGTTACCATGTGGCGTCCAACCCCAACAGACCGAGGATCTGGCGGCGCAGATCGGCGAGATATGGATCGCCGCGATGGCGCGGATACGGACGGTCGACGCGAATGTCGGCCTTCACGCGCGCGGGACGATCGCTGAACACGATGACGCGGTTGGCCAGCACCAGCGCTTCCTCGGCATCATGCGTCACCAGCAGCGTGGTAAAGCCCTTGCGCTGCCACAGCGAGACAAGCTCGGCCTGCATGGTGATGCGGGTGAGCGAGTCCAATTTTCCCAAGGGCTCGTCGAGGATGAGTATCTTGGGATCGTTGACCAGCGCACGCGCCAGCGCGACGCGCTGGGCCATGCCGCCGGAGAGCTGGTGCGGATAGGCATTGCGGAAGGACGACAGCCCGACGAGATCGAGCGCATCATCGACACGGTGGCGCTGGCTCTTGAGAATGCCCTGGGCCTCGAGGCCCAGGGCGACGTTGTCCCAGACCGACCGCCAAGGAAACAGGGTCGGATCCTGGAACACGACCACGCGCGAGGGATGCGGACTTCTGATGCGCTCCTCGTCCTCCCGCAGCCGTCCTGCCTTGGGCTTGTCGAGGCCGGCAACGAGCCGCAGCAGAGTGGACTTGCCGCAGCCGGAGGGGCCGAGCAATGCGACGAACTCGCCGGGCTCGACCGAGATGCTGACGTCGCTGAGTACCGGCAGCTCGGCCCCGTCGATGTCGAAGGCGTGGCTGACCTGCTCGATATCGAGCGCAGCGCCGGCGGCGGGCGGAGTGGCAATCTCGGCCAATGCGGCTGCAGCTACCATTTGACGGTCCCCTTCTGCCAGACCAGGAGGCGATCGCGGATCGCAAACAGCAGCGTGATCGCGCCGGAGCAGAGCAGCGACATCACGATCAGCGCCGCATACATGTTGGCGTAGGCAGCCCAGCCCTGTGCCCATTGCAGGTACCAGCCGAGCCCGGCCTTGACGCCGATCATCTCGGCAACGACCAGCACGGCGAAAGACGAGCCGAGCCCCATGAACAGGCCGACGAAGACGTGCGGCAGCGCGGCGGGGATCGCAACCTTGAGCACCAGGAAGGACGGCTTGGCACCCAGCGTGCGCGCGACGTCGTAATAGGCGTTGCTGACGCTCGCGACGCCCGACCAGGTCAGCACGGTGACGGGAAAGCCAGTCGCCAGCGCGATCAGGAAGGTCGAGGCGCTCCAGCTCGACGGGAAGGTGAAGAAGGCGATCGGCAGCCAGGCGGTCGCCGGCAGCGGTCCGATGAAGCGCAGCACCGGATGCACCCAATAGCCGACCGCGCGCGACCAGCCGATCGAGACGCCGGTCAAAAAGCCGATCGTCGCGCCGATCAGATAGCCGCCGAGCTGGAGCTTGATCGACGCAAAGACGCTGTCGAGCAGCTTTGGCAGATCGTCGGTATAGACCTCGATGATCGCCTGCGGCGGCGGGAAGAACGGCAGCGGCAGCCAGGCAAACTTTGCGGTCGCGACCTCCCACAAGGTCAGAAAGACGCCGAGCGCGACGAGCCAGGGCGCACGCTTGCGCAATGCCTGTCCAGCCGAGCCGAGATAATCGGCGCCGACGGTCCCAAACAGCGCTACGGCTGCGATGATGAAGGCGGCGATGCCGAGCGAATGCGTGCGCGACCAGTCGCCGACGTCCTCCCACCACAGGCAGGACAGGCCGAAGGCGATCCAGGCGATGCTGGCGAGCACGCCGACGCCGGATTCCCGGATCCAGGTCGCCAGCAGCGGCGCGCGCGAGGTGCGCGGCGCGCTGGAGGCAAGCCCGTCAGACAGCGAATACGTCGACATAGATGCGCTCCGCGAATTTGGCGGTGTCGGTGCTCTGCTTGAAGACCTGCACGCTCTTGAGATCGTCGGCATAGGCCTTGAGCTCGCGCTTCAGGACGTCGCCGACGGGATGATGATGGTGGGTGTGGTAGCGCACCATGCCCTCGATGTCGGCGAGCGTCGCCGCCTTCGGCGCGTAAGGCTGGAACGATTTCGCCGCGACCGCAGAGTTTTGCGAGGTGAACATCGCGGCATCGAGCAGCGCCTGGGTGATGGCGCGCGCGACCTGCGGCTCCTCGCGCACCAGGCTGCCGCGCAGGCCGAGGATGCAGCAGCTCTTTTCGCGATATTCGCCGTCGAGATTGGAGGCGACCTCCTTGTATTGCGTGTCCTTGAGCCAGAGATAGGCGAGCGGGTCGGAGGACAGGAACGCCTGCACCTCGCCCTTCTCCACGGCGACGTTGAGCAGATTGCCGGGATAGGCGCGCCAGTCGACGTCCTTCACCGGATCGATGCCGAGCTTGGCGAGCTGGATCGAGAAGAAGTTCTTGTCGGGCCCGGCAAGATCGCCGACCGCGACGATCTTGCCCTTGAGGTCGGCGAGCCTGGCAACGCCGGAATCGGTGCGCGACAGCACGCGCATGCAGCCGCCATGGGTGCCGGCGGCGATCTTGACGTCAAAACCCTGCTCCAGCGGCTTCAGCCAGCGCAGCGCCATGCCGAGGCCGGCATCGCTCTTGCCCGTCGCGATCGCCTCGAGCAGCTGGTCGGTCGAGCCGGAATAGTTGACGAGCTCGACGTCGAGATTGTGCTTCTGGAAGAAGCCGTGCTCGATGGCGACAGGGACCGGCGCGAGACAGACTGCGCCGGCATTCCACGACAGTTTCAGCTTGCGCGGCGCGCCGGTCAGCGCGGGCGCCTCGGAGGCCGTGCGGCACAGCGGAAACTCCGAGAAGTCGACGCCAGGCGCGATGGCGCGCGGCGCGAAGGCCTGCGCTGCACCAAAGGCGCCAAGCGGCGCGGCGAACGCCGCAGCCAGCCCCGCCTGGAGCAAATGACGCCGGTCAAGGCTGGATCCTCCGCGCTTGTTGTCGTTGTCCATCAGCCCCGCTCCTGAGTTGGCACAGCTCCGCCGTTCGCACAGCGCATTGCGTTGCGCATGTTCCGTACGGAGATGCGTTGAGAGAATATTCTTCGTCGGCGCTTCCCGCGCCGCGTTGATGCGATGCGCAAATCATGCGGCGTGCGAACCGCATCGTCAATGAAATGGAATTTCGAATGTGACGCGAAGCGAAGTCATTCTCTCCATCGGCGCGTGCGGGAACGATGAAAGGATTTTCGCCGGTGCATCGGCATGCAACGTAAGTAAGCTGCGACTCCTTCGCCCGCTGCATCCGTATGCATCTTCCGCCGCGCACCCTACGCGTTCTCGAAAGCCTCGCTTCGTTGAAACGTCCTTGCCGATCGCACCCGCAATACGGTTGGCCATTTCATTGACTGCGCATTGCGCAATCATAGACTTGATCGTCTCGCTGCATCGTCCGCATCACGCCTCGTGAGCGACGCAACAAGACGGATCCAATGAGCATCAACTCCCACAACCATTCCATCACGCGCCGGCTGGCGGCCTCGTTGCTGGCCGCCGCCATCACCTTGTCGACAGTGGCAGCATCGCTCGCCGCCGACACCGTCGTGCTGCGCGTCGGCGACCAGAAAGGCGGCAACCGCTCGCTGCTGGAGATCTCCGGCTATGCGAAGGACCTGCCCTACAAGATCGAGTGGTCGGAATTCCCCGCGGCAGCTCCAATCCTCGAAGCGCTCAACGCCGGCGCGCTCGATGTCGGCTACACCGGCGATCTCTCGTTCCTCTCGGTCTATGCCGCCGGCGCGCCGATCAAGGCGATCGGCGGCACGCGCTCGGATGCGAAGACGCAGGCCATCCTCGTGCGCCAGGATTCGCCGATCAAGTCGGCCGCCGACCTCAAGGGCAAGCGCCTCGCCGGCACGCGTGGCGGCTGGGGCCAGTTCCTGATCGACGCGACGCTGGAGAGGGCGCAGATCAAGCTCGAGGATGCGACCTTCGCGCCGCTCGGCCCGGTCGACGCCAAGATCGCGCTGGCCGCAGGATCGATCGACGCCTGGGCGGTGTGGGAGCCCTATGTCTCGTTCGCGACCTTGAAGGACAAGGCGCGCGTGATCGCCGACGGCGAAGGCCTGACGCCGACCATCACCTTCATCGTCGCCTCCGACAATGCCATCGCCACCAAGCGCGCGGCGGTGCAGGACCTGGTGCAGCGCTTGAACAAGGCGCGGCTGTGGTCGCTCGACCACCTCGGCGAATACGCCAGGAACACGGCCGAACTGACCAGGCTGCCGGAGGACGTGCTGCTGTCGGCCTACACCGCGCAGCGCACCAGCCCGATCGTGATCGACGAGAACGTGGTGAAGGAGATCCAGGCCGCTTCGGATCGCTCGACGCGCTACGGCATCCTGCCGAAGACGCTCGACGTCAGCCAAGCCGTCGACCGCAGCTTCACCGCCGCGGCCGCGGGATCCAACTAAACGGAGGCGGCGGGATGCACAGGCCTCGCCTCAAGGCCGGCCCGCTGCATCTCGCCGCAATCGTGCTCATGCATTTCGCCTGCATGAGCCTGATCGTATGGCTCTCGCTCTAGCCGCGCAAGATCACCAAATCACCAATAGGCGCGGTAGTAGTGACGCGCATACGGCCGATAGTACCCGTAGTAGGGCCGATAGTACCGGCGGTAGCCATAGTATCGCGGATAGCCGTATCCGTAGCCGTAATAGGCCGGCGCGTAACCATAGCCGTAGCCCGGATATCCATAGCCGCCATAATACGGTCCGCCGTAATAGCCGTAGCCGTAAGGCGCGCCGGCGGCGATGGCGCCGCCGATGATCGCGCCGGCTGCGAGGCCACCGAGACCCCAGCCCCATCCGCCGCCGCGCCAGTGCACCTGGGTGACGTCGTCACCGGCCGCAGCCTTGATGGCCGCGACATTGGTCGGCAGCGGGGCTGCTGCGGCCTGCCCGACTTGGCCGACCATGACCGCGCCCGCCAATGAACAGGCGATTGCCGTTGTCCAGATCCTCATCGTCTTGCTCCCTATCTGACGTTTCGCTTGGAAAAAGGATCGCAGGTCTATGATCGGGCATCGTTGCGCCAAGTCAAAGCCTCGATTTTGCGTGCGGCGCACAAGAGAGCGAGTGCATGCCTCATTTGTGGTCAAGCGGGATCGCGACGATATGACACCGATACGACGGCGCCGGGTCCCGGCGACCACGGCAAAGCATTAAGCTTCCCGCGCGTTCGCAACCAACAACCATCTTCCTGATTTACTATTCGTACCGTTACTATCGGTTCCAATGATGCGCGGCCGGGAGGCATCTCGCGTCGCGCCGGAGGTGTGGGAGGATGACATGAGTGCCGTGGGTAATGAGCCGCTCGCCCGTCAGGCGCTGGCGTTCGTCCTGGCCGGGGGACGCGGCAGCCGGCTGCTGGAGCTGACCGACCGGCGCGCCAAGCCCGCGGTCTATTTCGGCGGCAAGTCCCGCATCATCGATTTCGCGCTGTCGAACGCGGTGAATTCCGGCATCCGCCGCATCGCGGTCGCCACCCAGTACAAGGCGCACAGCCTGATCCGCCATCTGCAGATGGGCTGGAATTTCTTCCGCCCCGAGCGCAACGAGAGCTTTGACATCCTGCCTGCGAGCCAGCGCGTCTCCGAGAACATGTGGTATGTCGGCACGGCGGATGCGATCTACCAGAACATCGACATCATCGAGTCGCACGCATGCCGCTTCATCGTCGTGCTGGCCGGCGATCATATCTATAAAATGGACTACGAGGTGATGCTGCGCCAGCACGTCGAGAGCGGCGCCGACGTCACCGTCGGCTGCCTGGAGATGCCGCGCACCGAATCCTCCGGCTTCGGCATCATGCATGTCGACGAGAACGGCTGGATCCAGCAATTCCTGGAGAAACCGAAAGATCCGCCGCCGATGCCAGGCAAGCCGGACGTCTCGCTTGCCAGCATGGGCATCTATGTCTTCAACGCAAAGTTCCTGTTCGACGAGCTCAAGCGCGACGCCGAGGACCCGAGCTCGAACCATGATTTCGGCAAGGACATCATTCCCTATATCGTCAAGAACGGCCGCGCCATCGCGCACCAGTTCTCGACCTCGTGCGTCCGCTCCGGCAGCGACGAGCGCGCCTATTGGCGCGACGTCGGCACGGTCGACGCCTATTGGGCCGCCAACATCGACCTCACCGACGTGGTGCCCGAGCTCGACCTGTTCGACCGCGCCTGGCCGATCTGGTCCTATGCGGAGATCACCCCGCCGGCGAAATTCGTTCATGACGAGGAGAGCCGGCGCGGCCAGGCCGTGAGCTCGCTGGTCTCGGGCGGCTGCATCATCTCCGGCGCCTCGCTGCGCCGCTCGCTGCTGTTCACCGGTGTGCGCATCAACTCCTATGCCAATGTCGAGAACGCCGTGATCATGCCCTACGTCAATGTCGGGCGCGGCGCGCGCTTAAAGAACGTCGTGATCGACCGTGGCGTCGAGATACCCGAGGGCCTCGTCATCGGCGAGGATCCCGAGTTCGATGCCAGGCGCTTCCGCACCACCGAGCAGGGCATCTCGCTGATCACCCAGCCGATGATCGACAGGCTCAATACATGACGCCTGTTCGCGTCCTCGCGGTCGCCTCTGAAGTCTACCCCATCGTCAAGACCGGCGGCCTCGCAGATGTCGCCGGCGCGCTGCCGATTGCGCTGAACGCGCATGGCGTCGAGATGCGCACCTTGATGCCGGGCTATCCCGACGTGATGCGGCTGGTGTCGGGCGCGGAGGAAGTCCGGCGCTGGCCGGATTATTTCGGCGGGCCGGGCCGGCTGCTCGCCGGCTCCCATGACGGGCTTGATCTGTTCGTGCTCGACGTGCCGCATCTCTACGCGCGGCCGGGCAATCCTTACGTCACAGCTGAAGGCGTCGACTGGCCAGACAACGGCGTGCGCTTTGCGGCGCTGTCGCGCGTCGCAGCCGATATCGGTCACGGCCTCGTGCCGGCCTTCGTCCCCGACATCGTGCATGCCCATGACTGGCAGGCCGGGCTCACGCCGGCTTACCTCCACTATGACAACCGCCCGCGCCCGGGCACCGTGATGACCATCCACAACATGGCCTATCAGGGCAAGTTCGCGCGCGAGCTGATCGGCGCGATCGGCCTGCCCTGGGATTCCTTTGACGTCAATGGCCTCGAATATTTCGGCGGCATCAGCTTCCTCAAGGCCGGCCTGCAACTCGCCGATCGCATCACCACGGTGTCGCCGACCTATGCCCATGAGATCCAAAGCGACGAAGGCGGCATGGGGCTCGGCGGGCTCTTGCGCGCCCGCGCGGGCGCGCTGAGCGGCATCCTCAACGGCATCGACACCGAGGTCTGGAATCCGCAAACCGATCCGCACATCGCCTATCGCTTCGGCGCGGAGGACCTGACGTTCCGGGCCGCGAACAAGGCGGTGCTGCAGCAGCAATTCAATCTCGACTCCTCGGATGAAGCGCCGCTGCTCGGCGTCATCAGCCGGCTGTCCTGGCAGAAAGGGCTGGATCTCCTGCTCGAGGCCATTCCGACCATTTTGCGCGAAGGCATGCAGCTGGCGCTGCTTGGCAGCGGCGACCGCGATCTCCAGGATCGCTATCAGGCGGCCGCCCGCGCCAACCCCGGCCGGATCGGGGTGATGATCGGCTATGACGAGATCCTGGCGCATCTGATCCAGGCCGGCTCGGACGCGCTTCTGGTGCCGTCACGGTTCGAGCCGTGCGGCCTGACCCAGCTCTGCGCGCTGCGCTATGGCGCGGTGCCCATCGTGTCGCGCGTCGGCGGCCTCGAGGATACCATCGTCGATATCGGCGAGGCCGACAGATCGGGGCGCGATGCCACCGGCTTCAAGTTCGGCCCGGTGACGGCGGATGCCTTCGCCGGCACGCTGCGCAAGGCCAACACCACCTTCCACGACAAGCTGACCTGGCGGCGGCTGCAACGAAGCGGCCTTGCGACCGACGTCTCCTGGCGCAAGCGCGCCGGCGACTACGCCGCACTGTATCGCGACTTGATGGCGGCCCGCGCGGCGTAGCGCTGGGCATGACCATCGTCGAATCCATGCTATAGAATCGGCATGGAACCCCTCATGATCAAGCTGATCGGCTTTGCCGCCGCCACCTGCACCACCGTGGCCTACGCGCCGCAGGCCATCAAGGTGTGGAAGACCCGCTCCACCGGTGACATCTCGCTCGGCATGTTTCTGGTCATGGTGCTGGGCCTGGCGCTCTGGCTCATCTATGGCCTGCTCTCGGGCGATGGCCCGCTGATCGCCTCGAACGCCGTCACCATGCTGCTCGCCGGCGGCATCCTGGTGATGAAGCTGCGATACGGGTGAGGCTGCCCCTCTCCCCTTGTGGGCGAGGGTGGTTTCGCGAAGCGAAGCCGGGGTCCGCTCGGGCTTGTCTCGGAGCGCTCATTTTCGAGTGTCCCCAACCCGTCACTTTAGCGAGTGATCAAGGTCACTGACGTTGTTGTCCACGTGCATAGTGTATTCGTCGTCGAACGCACACAAGCGTCGATTTGCACAACCCAACGGAGGACACCATGAACGAGATCGTAACCTCGATGGTCGAGCTTGATGAAACCGCGCTCGATGCAGTCAGCGGCGGCGGCAAAAACGAAGCTTCCGTCGTGTTTGGCGGCAAATGCCACAATCCGACGCTGATAGATGTATTCGTTGAAGCCTTCCGCAATGCTGGCGGGACCGGTGGTTACCTTACTGCGGGAGCATTGAACGGTTCGCGCCCGTGCTAGGTCACTGAGAGCAAATCTGATGGGTTGTGCCGATTTCAGATCGGAACTGGCACTACGCTTTCTCGCGCCCACCAAACACATACGACGCCATCGCGACGCCCGCGACCTCGTCGACGAAGACACGTTTGCCCAAATCGCTGCCGGCGGCACCGGCAGCGACCATCAGCGGCAGCAGATGGTCCTCGCGCGGATGCGCCAGGCGTGCGCTCGGCGCGTTCTCCCAGTCGACCAGCATCGCGTTGCGGCGCGCCGCATCGGGGTTGCTGATCGCCTCGTTCAGATAGGCCTCGAAATCATACGAGACCGGCTTCGACTCCGGCCGGTTGAAACCGCGCATGTTGTGATAGGTGAGCCCGCTGCCGACGATCAAAATGCCCTCGTCACGCAGCGATGAGATCGCGTCCCCGACCTTGATGTGCTCGGCCGCATCGTAGCTCGACTTCAGCGACAGCAGCACGATCGGCATGTCGGCGTTCGGATACATCAGGCCGAGCGGGACGAAAGTGCCGTGGTCAAAACCCTGGTTGGGATCTTCGCGGCAATCGAGGCCCGCGTGCTTGAGCAGCGCCTTCACCCTGGCTGCAAGCTCCGGCTTGCCCGGTGCGGGATATTTGAGGTGATAGGTATGCTCGGGGAAACCGTAATAGTCGTACACCATCGGCGGATGCGCCGAGGTCGACACGGTGAAGGCGTCGGCCTCCCAATGCCCGGTGATGACGAGCACGGCCTTCGGTCGTTCGGGGAGAAGCTGCGGCAGGCGGCCGAACTCCTCGGCCGTCTTTGCATATTGCACCCGCCGGTCCTCCATGAAGGGCCAGGGGCCGCCGCCATGGGACAGGAAGAGGGTCGGAAATCGCGTCATGGGTAAAGGCTCGACTCAAGGACAACATACGCGCGTAGCGGCCGCAGGCGACCGGCGGCGAGCATAGGCAAACCTGTATGGTTAGCAAGTCGTTAACGATTTGCCTTCCAAAATCCCCGCCGTGGCCGAAGGAGTCGGCCAGAAGACGAGGACGTGAGATGAGGAAGTTTGCGCTGGGGGACGTCGTCAACAGTGACAAGGGCCGCCGCGGCGTCGTTCGCGCCGCCTTCAAGTCGCGGGAAGGCCAGCAGTTCTATGCCGTCGAGAAGGACGGCGCGATGGACTATCTCGAGGAAGACCGGCTGAGCCCGGCGCCGCGCGTCGAACTCGCGGCCTAAGTCCAACTCATTATGTCGCGCTAGCGCGCGAGCCGGTCGAGACGCTCCGCGAGGGGATCGTCGCCGCTCGCGATGCGATCGTTCGCGATCAGCAGCAGGCGGTCGCGGTCTGCGGCCGCGTCCCAGCGCGGCAGGTCAGGACCGTTGGGATCGCCGCTCCTGGCGAAGTTGATCCAGTAGGTGCGCATGCGGCTTGCGATCTCGCGATCGCGCCGCGACAGGATGCCGGCACCGGGGACGCCTTCCGCGCCGAAGATGAATTGCAACTCGCGTCCGTGACCGCCCTCGGGATTGGCGCGCCGGGCCTCCGGCACATAGGCGAAGCGATAGCGATAGGTTGGCGCGCCGGTCGCGGCATGCAGGCGCGCAAGCAGCCTCACCGGCTCGGAGAAGAGCTTGTCGGTGTAGACCCGTGCGGCAAGATCCGAAGGCCTGGCGAGGTCGGGATAGAGCTTGCGCAGCTGTTCGGGTGTCGCGCCTGACGATGCAAGCGCCTCTGCGATCTCGGGCTCGCTGTCGAAACCCGTTTCGTCATCGTTGGAGCCGATGATCACGGGAATCCGCCCTTCATGCCCGGCCGCAAAGCCTGCGGCAATGTCCTCCGTCACGAGGCTTCCATCGATCGCGGGCGCGAAGCCGTGAGGAGATTTTGCGAGCAGCTTGCTTTCGGCGGCGAGCAGCCGCGCCGGCGCGATGGCGCGCGGGTCGGTGCCATCCTGCCCGAGCGTCGCGACGAATTGCAGACCGAAGGCCTCCGCCTCCTGCCGGGAGCGCAGGCGCACGCGGCCGGGCAGCGATTGCAGGATGGCTTTCTGAAACAGCTCGCGCTTCTCGCCGCACAGCATCAGCAACGCGATCGACGTCGCACCCGCGCCACTGCCGAACAGCGTGACGTTGCCGGGATCGCCGCCGAACGCCGCGACATTGTCGTGCACCCAACGCAGCGCCGCGACCTGGTCCATCAGACCGTAATTTCCGGAGCCGCCTTCCGACAGCGTGGGATGGCTGAGCCAGCCAAACACGCCGAGACGATAATTCACGGTGACCACGATGAGGCCGGCTTGCGCCAGCCTGGCGCCGTCGAACAGCGGATCGTTCACGGTGCCGCTGACAAAGGCGCCACCATGGATGAACACCATCACCGGCAGCGGGCCGTCGACGCCGAACGGGCGAAACACGTTGAGCGTGAGGCAATCCTCGCGCGCACCGGACAGCGACGGTTGAAGGCACGGCGCACCGTACTCATAGGCCGTGCGCATCTCCGAGCTTTCAGGCGTGACCTCCGGCGGACGCCAGCGCAACAGCCCGACCGGCGGGGTCGCATAAGCCAGTCCCTTGAAGAAGGCCACCTCGCCCTCGACGCCGCCGAGCATCTGACCTTCGCGCGTCAGCGCAAACGGAAACTGTCCGACCGGCTGGGCCACGGCCAGGCCGGCAAGGTAAAGGAATGCGGAAGCCGTAACGAGCGCGAGCAGGGACCGCATCTTGGGGAATCTCGATGCGCGAAGGTTTCCTGCAAAGTTATGTCCGCGAGCGCCGGCGAGGCAAGCCGCGTCTTACCTCTCCCCGCTTGCGGGGGAGAGGTCGGATTGCATCGAAGATGCAATCCGGGTGAGGGGGTACAGGTCCATCCGCACGTGCGGAGAGAAGCCCCTCACCCCAACCCTCTCCCCGTAAGAACGGGGCGAGGGAGCGCACCTTCGCCGCGGCTAAACGCTCAGCTCGATGGCAACAGCAGCTAACCGCCCTTGGCCAGAATCTCCGCGAGCGCGCGGCGGGCGATGATGCCGAGCTCACCGAGCGTGGAGTGTCCCGACTGTGCCGCCTCGATCAGGCGCTCGGCAATGAACCTGCGGCTGTCATGATCGCCGCCATGGGGCAGTTGGCGGCACGTCTGCTCCAGGACGACGTCCATGTTGGCTCTGGTTCGCTCACTCAACTCTGTCATGACGCCCGGCCGGCACGCGTGGCTTGTAACCGCAAGCATACACAGAGGGATCAGCCATGATTAGACCGGGTAATCACGGCCATTGTGCATCGCGATGCGTGCAATGGAGCAACGTTCGCGCCGCCAGAATGACGCGGCAAACGACTACCGGGGATTGCACTTGTTCTGATGACAAGCCGAGCCTGCAGGACTAGCCTGCCGGCAAAACAAAACGCACGGGAGGAAATGCCATGCCAGAAGCAATGGTTGCTGCGCGTGAGTCCAAAGCGGCGAGTGGAACAACAGAGCAGGTCGACGTCGCCGTGGTCGGCGCCGGATTTGCCGGCCTCTATCTTCTCCATCGCCTGCGCAAGGCCGGGTTCACGACCATCGCCCTCGAAGAGGCCGGCGATGTCGGAGGAACCTGGTACTGGAACCGCTATCCCGGCGCGCGCTGCGACATCCAGACCATCGACTACAGCTACACCTTCGATCCCGACCTCGAGGCGGCCTGGACCTGGTCGGAGAAATACGCGACCCAGCCCGAGATCCTGCGCTACCTCGGCTTCGTCGCCGACCGCTATGATCTCCGCCGCGACATCCGCTTCAGGACCAAGGTCACCGAAGCCAGGTGGGACGAGGCTGCCGAGCGCTGGCAGCTCACCACCGACAATGGCGCGCCGGTCTCCTGCCGCCACTACATCATGGCCACCGGCTGTCTCTCCGCGCCGAAGCCGCCGGAGATCGACGGCGTCAAGGATTTCAAGGGCGAGGTCTATTTCACCGGGCGCTGGCCGCATGACGGCGTCAATCTCGCGGGCAAGCGCGTCGCGGTGATCGGCACGGGCTCGTCGGCGATCCAGTCGATCCCGCTGATCGCCGAGCAGGCCGCGCATCTGACCGTGTTCCAGCGCACGCCGAATTTTGCATTGCCGGCACATAACGGCCCCGCTCCCTCCGACCGCATGAGCCTGCTGCAAGGCGACCGCGCGGCCTATCGCGAGCAGGCGCGCCAGTCGATGGCTGGCGTGCCCTATCCGCAGCAGACGGTCGTGAGCTGGCAATTGAGCGATGCCGAGCGTCGTGAGCGGTTCGAACGCGCCTGGGCGGCCGGCGACCTCGTCCACATCCTGACGCAGCTCTGGGCCGACCAGGCCGTCGACGTCGACGGCAACAAGATCGTCCAGGACCTGATCCGCGAGAAGATCCGCGCCGCCGTCAGGGATCCCGAGACCGCCGCGGCACTCACGCCGCATGATCATCCCTTCGGCGCCAAGCGGCCGTGTCTCGACACCAATTATTACGCGACCTACAACCGGCCAAACGTCACGCTGGTCAATCTGCGCCAGGAGCCGATCAAGGCGATCACGGCGAGCGGCATCTCCACCAACGGCCGCAGCTTCGACCTCGACGTCATCGTGTTCGCGACCGGCTTCGACGCCATGACCGGCGCGATCCGCGCCGTGCATCCGATCACCGGACGCGGCGGCAAGTCGCTCACCGACGTCTGGGCGCAGGGGCCGCAGACCTATCTCGGGCTCACGGTGGAAGGCTTTCCGAACTTCTTCATGATCACCGGCCCCGGCAGCCCGTCGGTGCTGTCGAACATGGCGGTGTCGATCGAGCAGCATGTCGACTGGGTCGTCGATCGCCTTGCCGCATTGCGCGACGCCGGCTTCACCACGATGGAGCCGACCGAGACGGCACAGGCCGCCTGGGGCCGGCACATGGCGGACTGCTCGATGCTGACGCTGCACCGGCTCGCCAACACCTGGTACACGGGCGCCAATGTGCCCGGCAAGGTGCAGGGCCTGATGCCCTATACCGGGGGCGTCGGCCCCTATCGCAGCATCTGCGACGAGGTGGTCAGCCGCGGCATGCTCGGCTTCAGGCTCACCGGCCCTGATGGCGCCGCGCAATGCAATGACGGCGAGGTGGTGCGCCTGCAGCCCGACGTGCGGCTGGTGCTGAACCTGCTGGCAACGCTCAACCTGCCGCCGATCGAGTCGATGGGCGCAGAAGGCGCACGCGCCTTCGTCAACGAGTTCAACAAGAGCCGTCCCGCCGGACGGCCGATCGGCGACATCGTCGACGGCACCCTGCCCGGTGCCGACGGTCCGCTGCCCTATCGTGTCTTCAAGCCCGCAACAGCAGGACCGCATCCGGTCGTGGTTTACTTCCACGGCGGCGGCTGGGTGCTCGGCGACGAGCAGTCGGACGAGCCGTTCTGCCGCGACATGGTGCGCAGGACGGGCATGATGTTCGTCAGCGTCGGCTATCGCCACGCGCCGGAGCATCGCTTCCCGGCTGCGGCTGAAGACGGCTATGCGGCCACGCGCTGGATCGCCGAGCACGCCGCCGAGCTCGGCGGCCGACCGGGGCCGGTGCTGGTCGCCGGCTGGAGCGCCGGAGGCAACATCGCCGCCGTCACCTGCCAGCTCGCGCGTGATCGCGGCGGGCCCGAGATTGCGGGCCAGCTTCTGATCTGTCCGGTCACCGACTGCAGCTTCGATCGTCCCTCCTACAACGACAATGCGACCGCCTATTTCCTGACGCGCTCCCTGATGTACTGGTTCTGGGACCTCTATTGCTCGCCGGCCGACCGCACCGATCCGCGCGTCTCGCCGCTGCGCGGCAAGGTCGAAAGGCTGCCGCCGGCCTTCGTCGTCACCTGCGAGTTCGATCCGCTGCGTGACGAGGGCATCGCCTATGCCGAGGCGATGGCAGCCGCGGGCGTCCCGGTCGAGCAGTTCAGGGCGCGCGGCCATTTCCACTCGTCCTTCACGATGGTGGACGTGGTGATCACAGGCGCGCCGGGCCGGGTGCAGATGGCCGAAGCCCTGCGGCGCTTTGCCGGGCTTCCGCCGGAGGTCAGTCACAGTGACGAGCGCAGCCAAGGTGATACCAGCCCGGGACACAGGATCGCGGCGGCCGCGAGCTGAGCTGCAACGGATCGGCGGGCTACGGCTGGTGCTCCGGCAACAACAGCGAAGCCGCGATGAGGCCGCCTGCCGATCCAGACGCGGCAAGAAGCCAGGGCCACACGTAGCCGGTGGCCATTCCTTGGTCCGGTATCGTTGCGCCGAGCGCCGCGATACCCAGTGCAAATCCAGCCTGACGCATGACCACAGTGACCGCCGAAGCCATGCCTGTCTGCGCCGGAGGCACCAACGCGACGATGGCGCCAGATAATTGCGGATGCGCAAGCACTGCGCCTAGGCCGATCAGCAGCATGCCGATCGCCGCCGCAGCAAGAATGACGTCCATGTTCGGGAGCCAACCGCTCGCCGCCAGCACCAGAACGAGATTGCCTGCCAGCAGCACCAGCATCGCCGTCGCGAACAGCCCGCGCCAGCCCCAGCGTTTCGCCAGGCGGGCACCATAGGGCGGCAGCACGAGCATCGGCAATGTCGCGGAGAGCAATGCGACGCCAACCGACGAGCCTGTCCAGCCGAACGCTGCACTCAGGAACGGCGGCAGGTAGACGAGGACAGCCCAGTATCCGATGGATACGGCGACCAGCACCAACGAAATGCCGGCCATGACCGGCCGACCAAACACAGCCGGGTCGAAAATCGGCGCGGGCCGGCGCCGCTGCTGGATCCCGAAGATGACGAACAGGCACACACTGCCTCCGAGACCAAGCGCGATCCGGACCGGTGCCGCACGCCCCATCAGCAGGCTCTCGATCGCAATACCAAGAGCGAGCGTGAGAAGAACTACGCCGCTCCAATCCAGCGGACGGCCGGCGGGATCGCGCGACTCTGCGACCAACCTCGGAACGGCGAGAATGACGAGCAAGCAAAGCGGGATGTTGGCCAGGAATATCCAGCGCCACCCGATCCAGCTCGACACCAGCCCGCCGAGCGTCGGCCCCAGCGCCATGGCAACGCCCGAGATCACACCCATGATCGCAAATGCGCGGGCACGCTCGTCAGGCCGGGCATAGGTGCTCGCGAGCAGCGCAATGCCGCCGGTCACGACGAACGCCGCACCAAGGCCCTGGACTGCGCGGGCCGCCCATAGCTCCGGACCTCCCGTCGCAACACCGCAAGCGATCGAGCCGGCCAGGAACACGATGTTGCCGCCAAGCAGGGCTCGTCGTCGTCCATACCTGTCGGCCAGCGCGCCGGCGGCGAGCAGTCCGCCGGTGAAAGCCAGGCTATAGGCGTCCATGACCCATGCGTAGGCGGCAGCGCCAAAGCCGAGTTCAGCCGCCATGGCCGGCATCGCGACGACAACCCCGGTCACGTCGAATTGCGTCAAAAAAGCCGCCATGCCGAGCGCCGAGGCTGGCAACAGGTCGCGCCAACGGCGCTGTGGCTGCTTATGGAGGTCGGATTCGGCCATCGTTTTCCCATCGGGGAAGGCGTCTGTCCGATATGCACGCGCGCGGGCGTTCCGCGCCAATGCGACGTGTTCACATTGCCATGAAAATAATTCATAGTAATGCAATGCGCTCATTTCCCCCGTTCGATGGCCTGATTGCATTCGAGGCCGCGCTGCGACATGCGAGTGTCACCCGTGCCTCGGTAGAGCTCGGGCTCACGCAGAGCGCGGTCAGCCATCGCCTCCGCAAGCTCGAGGATTTCGTCGGCATGCCCCTGCTCGTTCGGCAGCCGGGCGGCTTGAGCGCCACGCCCGCCGGCATAGCCCTGTCGAATGAGTTGGCGGGTTTGCTCGACAGGATGGCCGATTTCCGCGCGCTGTGCCGCGCCGCCGCGCCACCTCCGGCCTTGAAAGTAGGCGTCGGCGCAGCGCTCGCGGATTACTGGCTCGTGCGCCGCTTGCCCGAGTTTGCGGAAGCCTGTCCCGGCATACCGGTCGAATTGGTCATTATCCAGGGCGATGGACACGCGAGGTCGGCCGATCTCGATGTAAAGGTGCTGTGGCAGCCGGCGGCCGGCTTGAGGCCAACGTCTACGCAGCGCCTGCTATTCCGTGAGCAAGTGTATCCTGTCTGTCACCCGCGCCTGCTGCCGGGTCGGAGGCCACTGACCGACGTGACGCGACTGAGATCATTGCCGCTCCTGCACAAGGGCCGAGCCGGCGAAGACAGCGGAGCCGAGTGGTCATGGACGACCTGGTTCGAACGGTTGGGCCTCGGCCGTCCGCCGCCTGCGGAGATACGGTTTGCGACGATAGCCACCGCCATAGCCGCGGCCCTCGCGGGCAACGGGATCGTGCTCGCGCGCTCGCTGCTGGTCCAGGATGCGCTCAGGGACGGCAGGCTGCTGCGCGTGCTTCCGCCGTCGTGGGACTTGCCATCAAGCAAGGCCCAAATCGTCCGCTGGGCCCCGGCCATGGCAAATGACGCCCGGGTGAAGGCGTTCGTCAATTGGATATTGCGGATTCCGAAAATTCCCGGCGATTGAGCGTCAAGGCTTGAGCATCAAGACTTGCGAGCGGAGGCTGGGACCTTGCGACAGATCAGCCGGGAACCAATTCCCGGCTGCTTCGTTGAATGCTCGTGGCATTGAGATGCAGCGACAAGGTGTAGGCCCCGGCGCGCAAGACCGCGCGCGGGGGTTCTTTTTGCGTGAGGCGGGACGATGGGGGACGTTGTTGCGGAGTCAAAAGTCGATTTCGGCGCACTTGCAGCGCTGCATAAATGGCCGTCCCTTGCCAACCAGCGCCGCCCGGACCGCGAGCCCTACCAGGTGAGCGAGGGGACGCTCGACGAATGTATCTCGGCCTTCATGCAGAAGCCGGCGGCAACCCGACACCTCTATGAAATCCGCACCGCGCCGCAGCCGCCGCTGGTTACCGCCGTTCTCTCACCCGAACACGTCATCGAGCTATCGCGCTGGCGGGAATTTCTCTGACGGCCTTCACAAGCACGTGCGTCGGGACCTTCTTCCGGTTTTTCCCGTTGTCCGAGATCGGAAGCAAAGACGTGAGCGCCTCAAGATGCTTGACGCCGACGTATCATCACCGATCGTACCCTACGGCGCAGACGAGACCCTCTTCGTGGTGATCGATCGCCGCGACGAGGCGACCGAAATCCGCATCGAGCGCAGCGATCTCGAAGCCACCATCGGCGAGCTTGTCGCCGGATGCTTCAACGACCCGATCAAGGTGATTTCGTTCAATACGCTTGAGCATTGGATGAAGGACATCTCGACCGACGTCGCTGGCGAGATTCGTGCGCGCTGCGACATCTACGGCATAGAGCTGCCCGACTATCTCAGCGACTTCGTCGAGAGCCACCGCTGAGCGGGCGTTGTCTCAATTGCGCAGACAGGGAAGCACGTACGCGCGGATGCGCTTAGCGGGTGGTCCGCCAGAGTTATGCGCGCCGATACTTGCCGGTGATGACCTCGATCTCGCGGCGGCGTTCGCCGGCGAAGGTCAGCAGCTTTTCGATCGTCAGCGTATCCGTGATCCTCTTGGCGAGCCGCTCGGCCCGCGCAGCCTGATCTTCGAGATACTGGATCGTGTTCAAGCGCCCGCCTCCCCAAAAGCCCCAAATTGGAGCCCCGAATTGTTTGGGCAGCCATGGTGCTTGAGAAGCGCCTAACAGCCGGTTAAGCGCGGAGCCTCACCTTTGGCGAAAACGCGTCTCATCGCACGACGTCGAGCCGGACATTGGCGAGGCCCTTGTCGACCATGCCGAGCGCCTCGGCCGCGGACGGCGAGATGTCGACCACGCGCCCGCGAACGAAGGGCCCGCGATCGTTGACCCTGACGGTCACGAAGCGGCCGGACGAAACGTCGGTCACGCGCAGCTTTGTGCCGAACGGCAGGCTCGGATGTGCCGCGGTCAATTCGTTCTTATCGAACTTCTCGCCGCTCGCGGTCTCCGTATCCGAGTAGAAGCTGGCGAGACCATGCGAGGCGGTTCGCCTTGCGTCACCGTCGGGGACACGCGCCCGGCTGATCGGCCGCGGATGCAGCGCCGCCACCCTGTGCGGCCGCTCGACCGCAGCCTGCCGGCTCGTGCCGGCGAGATCGGCTTTCTGGCGTCCGACCGGCGACTGCGCGCAGGCCGCGAGCGATGCGGCACCCAGGATCGCGAGCAGCAACCGGCTCGAGCTTGCCAGCGACATCCGGGCAGTTTCGGCACTTGCAATGCGAGACATGATGCGCCCTCCGAACAACCCCAAGTTTCGGTGGGCAATCAGGGCGGAACCTTGTCGGAACAAAAGCGGCCGTGCGGCCGCCATCGTTTCGACGCGGGCTGTGACGATTCCATCACAGTAGATGTCCTGAATCGGGACAGATCGCCGAAATATCAGCCCGATACGGTGCGAAAGATGATCGGACGCGCATCCGGCCGGGCCTCACCGGCACCTGTATCACCCTTCAGGAGCTGAATCAGTTCGCGCCGATAGAGCCGTCGCCAGCCGGTTTTCAGGCTGGCGAGAAAGTCGAGCTCTCTTTGCGTCAGCGTGCACATCGCGCCGTCAGCCGACGAGGCCTCCCATCGGTTTGATCTCAATGCTGCCTGGGAAGACCGTCTCGGCGAGCACCTTCTCCTCGACGCGCAGATGATCCCGGAGCAGGCCTTTCAGCACGGCACGCAAATCCGTGGTCGGCTTGAGATCGCGGTCCTCGAGAAGTTGCGCCGGCTTCAGGCCTGGCCAGTCCGCGATCACGCGGCCGCCGGCGAGCCCGCCGCCGATGAGGAAGGCGACCGTGCCGGTGCCGTGATCGGTGCCTTGCGTGCCGTTGATGCGCGCGGTGCGGCCGAACTCGGTGACGACGGCGACCACCGTCTCGTGCCACACGTCGCCCATGTTGCTTTCGATCGCCGCGAACGCGCCGTCGAGTGCGCCGAGCAGATTGTAGAGCTGGCCAGACGCTGCGCCTTCGGCGATGTGCGTGTCCCAGCCGACGAACCCCATCGCGCCGACGCGCGGGCCGTCGGGCTTGGCGAGATAGCGCGCGGCGGTGCCGGCGGCTTCAGTGAAATAGGCGCGCACGCGCGCGGCGCCGGGTGGCATCAGCGTCGGGTCATCCGACATCGGATCACCGGTTGCGGGCGCGCCACCGAGCGAAGCAAGCTTCATGCGCGCCTGGAGCACGGTCGCAAGCTTCGGATCGGTGTGCTGGTAGAGATCGAGCAGGCGGTTCTGCGTATCCTGGCTCGCCGGCAGGAGCTTTTGCGGCACCCACGTCATGACCGGCGCCGAGCCGCGCACCACCAGCGGCGTCACCGAGCCGATGCCGAGCGCACGGCTGCCGCGCGGGTCGACGCTGCCGCCGGACTCCATCGCGAGCAGCGCGCGGTTGAGCCATCCCGAAGCGGTCGCACCCGGCCTGGTGAATCCGCTCTCCAGCACGTCCTGGCCGTCGAAATGCGAACGCTCGCGATAGGGCGTGGCGGTGGCATGAACGATCGCGGCCTTGCCGCTCTTGTAGAGCCGATGCAGGTTCGGCATCGCCGGATTGAGCGCGAAGAAGGAATCGAGCGGCAGCGCCGGCGGCTTGCCGTCGAGCAGCAGCGCGCGATCGCCGCGCAAGGAGATCCAGTCGGGATCGCCGACCGGCGCGACCGCGCCCAATCCATCGAGCGCGCCGCGCAGGATGACGACGAGCAGGCGCGGATCGCGCCCTTCCGCGCGCGCGATCCGCGGCATCTGGCTCCATGCAAACAGCGCGCCGGAGCCGGCCAGAAGCTCGCGCCGCGTGGGCAGATGACGATCAAGGCCCATGCTCACCTCCTCTGAAAATCCGCCGACATGAACAGAAGCGCGAGCGCCTGCTGCCGGCTCTCGGCGCGGCCGACCGCCTGCTTCACCTCGGGTGCGATCTCGGACGCAAAGACGTCCTCGATGATGATCTGCGGATCGGCCATGCCGGTGATGCGTTCGGCAAAGTTGTTGGCGATGTCGAGCCGCCGGCCGACCCCGTCGATCCAGCTCGCCTCGTCGTCCGGATAGCCCTTGGGCGCGGACGGACGCCACAGCGCTTCGCCAAGCAGCGCCTGGCCGCCGGTGAAGCGGTCGGGATCGACGGTCGTGATACCGGTCGCGCGCACCATGCCGACGCCCCATTCGCCGGGCCGCTTGAGCTTCGAGCGCGGTCCGCGCCATGCGTCGTCCGACGACACCATCGCGATCGCGACCTGCTTGAGGTCGCCCTCTGTGTCGCGAAAGGTCTTTGCCATCTGCGCGATCAGCCCCGGCGGCGGCTCGTCGGCGACGAAGTGCCGCGCCAGCTTGGTCGCGACATGGGTCGCGGTGGCCGGATGCGCGGCGAGGTCGCGCAACACGGCACGGCCCTGCTCGGCGTCCTCCTGCTCGTAGCGCTTGCCGAGCACGGTCTGCCCGCCGGGCTCGTGCAGCCGCGGATTGAAAGTGAACTCGCCGCCATGCTCGGGATTGTCTCCGGGCGGCACCAGCGTCCATCCGGTCATGACATTGGCGAAGCTGATCACGTCGTCCTGGGTGTAGCCGGTGCGCACACCGAGCGTGTGCAGCTCCATGATCTCGCGCGCGATGTTCTCGTTGAGGCCGCGGCTGCGATTGATGCCTGCGATCGAGTTCGCGCCCATCGATTCCAGATTGTCGAGATAGAACAGCATCGCCGGATGGCCTTCGACGGCCAACAAAAGGTCGACGAAGCGACCGAGCGTGTTGGCGCGAACCGCCTCGCGCTCATAGGCGCCGGACATGCTCTGGATCTTGTTGGCCGAGACGCAGAAATGGTTGGACCAGAACCACACCAGCCGCTCGGCGAAGCCGATGTCGGCGACAAGCGCAGCTTCCGTGCGCAGCTTGGCTTCCTGCAAATACATCGGACGCCCGGGATCGGGGACGGCTTCAGCCGCCTGCTTCGCCGCCATCTCGGCGGCGTCCTTGTCCTGGCCCTGAGCTTGCGCCTGGTCTTCCGACATGGCCGGCGCGGCGGCCGCCATCTGCTTCCTGGCCTGCTGCTGCGCCTGCTTGACCCGCGCCGTCCGTCGCGCATTGGCGTCGGCAACGGTGCGGAATGCCTTTGCGCTGGTGGGAAGGCTCGCGGCGGCGGTCAGCACCAGCGGCCGGTCGAGCTCGGCGATCAGCGCGCCGCGCGGGTCTGTGCCCATTGCGGCGATCGATCCCGGCCGCGGCCCCATGCCGAAGCGATGAAGCGCAAGCACAGCCCCGGCCCTTGCAGAATTGCTCATGGCGAACGCCCAATTCTCCCGAGCCTGCCGACACCGCGCCGTACGAGGCTACGAACCGTAATGCTACAAATCGTAACACTTGAGATGTGCCCGGGCAAGCAGAGATTGCAGCATCCCCGTTCGGCTATCGCGCGCCGCCCATCCGATGCGACGGACGGGCGACCGCAACGATCTCTAGAAATTCGGCCCGAGCGCGATCTTGGTGATCGTGCCGTTCCTGACGCCGATCCGCCATTCCGCCGAGCCGTTGGCGAACTGGGCGATGTAGATGTCGCTGTCGAGCGCGGTGACGCCGCGGAACGACACCGCACGCAGCGCGCCGAGCCGCGCCAGGATGGCCTGGTCGAACGGAAGCTGCTGTCGCGTGATGTCGGCGACCTCAGGCGTCATGTGCTCGTAATCGGGCTGCCCCTTCCCGACGCCCTCGATGTAGCGGCGCAGCATCTCCTCGCCATTGGCGATCGGAACGGCGCGGCGCGCGGCGCGCCCCGGCTTTGCGCCGAGGTTTGAAGCTTCGACATTGTGGAAGCGCGTCTGCCGGCCCGGCATCAGGACCTCGAGACACCGCCCCGACTTGTCGGCGATCACCCAGGGATTGTTCACGGTGGTCGTGGCAGCCCAGCTCATGTTGGATCTGACCACGCTCTGGCTCTTGCGATTGCCGTCGGCATCGAGATTGAAGACGCGGATGTCGTCGCCCAGCTCGTTGTAGACCATGATCCTGATCGGCGAGGTACCGGCACGGCCGCGAACGCTCGCCTCCTCCGCGCAAGGCACGATGCCGCCGAGCTCGTCATTGCCGTCGGCGCGGAAGAATACGTCGCCGGCCTTGCCGTCCGGCTCGATCAACAGGCGGAATTCCGCGGTGCCGTTCTCGAACTTGGCGCCGTAGATGTCGTAGCCGCCGGGGCCGACGCCGCGGAAGAAGATCGACTCGAGCGCGCCGAGCGCCACGAACGTCGCCTGCGTCTCATTGAGCTGACGGTGGATCTTGGCAGCCAGCGGTGCGCTCATGCGATCGTAGTTCGGCATGCCCCGGCGCAGATCCTCGATCCCGCGCAGGATCATCTCCTTGCCGCCGGCGACGGGGACCTGTTCGCGGAAACGATCCGGGACCTCCACAACACGGCGCGCGAAGTCGGCCTCGATCGCCTGCGCCGCCGCCGCATCGATCCGCGGCGCCAGACGGGCGCCGAACACCGCATTCTGGACCAGCACGCGCGAGACCTTGGCCTGCTCGTCGCGCAGGAAGATCAGGAGGTTGTCGCCATGGATCGAGAAGACGTCGGCGCCTTCGGCGAGAAGTGCCGCCCGGCCCTGCACGGTTTCCTGCACCTGAAGCCGATCGCCGTCGCGACCCACTGTGAGAACGCGGTTCGGCGCGACCTTGTACCAGCCGACATATTGATCGAGTGGCGCCGGTCCAGTTGCCGGCGTCGGCACCTCGACGAGGCGAACCGCACGTATGTCGCGGCCGTTCATGCGCAGCACCAGCTCGGCCGAGCGGCGCTCCGCATCAGCCGAGAACGTGATCTCGCCAGACGAGGCCGCGTAGGACGCGGTGCCGTCACTCGCGACCGTCAGGCGCAATTTGCGCTGTCCGGTCAGCTGTCCATAGAGCTCGTCGCCCTCGCGGAAGATGGCGAACACCGAGGCCGGGCCCATCGCGTAGAAATTGACGAAGGGACGGTAATGCTGAGCAGGCACCTCGCCGCTATCCGCAACAGTAGGCGCAGGGTCCGGCGTGCGGTAGGCGATCATGCCGGTCGACACGATCACGGCCGGCACGATCGCGGCCGCGATCCACAGCCGCTTGCGCCAGCCAACCGCGACGGGCATCGCGGCGGCCGCGATGATGCGTTCGACACGGGCGCGCACAGTCGAGGCCCGCGCCATCGCGAGCTCGACCGGGCGCGGTTTCACGCTGCTGGCGAAATCGAGCAGGATCTCCGCATAGGACAGCCGGTCGTCGATCACCTCGATCGCCTGCGCGTCGCTGATGATCTCGGCGAGTTCGGCGAGATGCGCCAGTTGCCACCAGGAGAACGGGCTGAACCAGAACACCGCGCGATTGAGCGAGGCCAGTAGGAGGACGTAGAAATCGCGGTTGGCGACATGCGCACTTTCATGCGCGAGCACCGCGAGGCGCTTCTTCGCATCCCACCTTGCGAATTGCGGCGGCACCAGAATGGTCGAGCCGAAGGTGACGGGACCGCCGACGTCGCGGCTGACGCGGATATCGGCATCGATCAACTGCGCACCCTTCATCGGCTTCGCCGCGCGCGCCAGGCGCCAGGTCAGGCCGAGGCCGATGGCGAGCCGCAGCAGCAACAGGCCGGCGACGCCGGCATAGACGATCGTCGCCGCCAGCCACCAGTCGATCGAGACGCCGCCTCTCGCCGGCGGCGCGGCGACGGCGAGAGGCGTGATCGGCAGCGCCGGCTGCGGCGTCTCCAGCATCGCGATATCGGCCGGCCACAATTCGCCCGGCACCGGCATGGACGAGGGCAACCGGTCGATGGTGAGCGTCGGCCAATGCATCACGAATGGCATCGCGAGCGAGGCCATCAGCACGACGACCCACGCCGTCATGTGGACGTGCGGATTGCGCACGCGAAACAGGGTGAGACCGAACCAGACGACGCCTCCCAGCACAAAGGAGCGCAGCGCCGCCTCCGCCAGAGTTGCGATCATTCTTTCTTCACTCCCCTCGCTTTCTTCGCCTTGGCCACCTGGTCGGCCAGCGAGCGCAATTGCTGCTGGTCGAGCATCTTGTTGTCCACCATGCCGACGAGGACCTCCTCGATCGAGCCGTTGCAGAACCAGTCGACGATGCGCTGCACCGCCTTCGCGGCAACGCGCGCGCGGGGTTCGGCGGCGTGGTACACGTAGGTGCGGCCGTCCACCGTGTGGTTGACATAGCCTTTTTCTTCCAGCCGGCGCAGCACCGTGCGCACCGTGGATTCCTTCAGGCGCCGCGACAACCGCTCACGCACGATTTCGGCCGTAACAGGACCATGGGCCCAAACCAGTTGCATGACCTCATGCTCGAGGTCGCCGAGTTCGGGCAAACGATCGTCCATGGCACCTGACCTTGCGGATTGAGTTTTCTTGTAACGCTACAGACTGTCGCATATACGGCCGCGCAACACAACGGCGATTCTACCTGAAATGGTGTTGATGGGCTGACCTGACGGGGGTCTAGAAGCCTCTGAGGAGTCGGATGGAGCTCCGACGCGATTGGCAGAGTGCCCTGCCCCTCACCCGGATCGCACCGGACCATGCTTCGCATCGCCGGGGCAATCCGACCTCTCCCCGCAGAAGAGCGGGGAGAGGTTAAGAAGCGTCAGCGCGAACCATGTGGCTAGTCATCCGACGTCAGGGACGCGCCACTCTCACGCTCCCTCGCCCCGTTCTTACGGGGCCGCGACGAGCTTCGCTCGCGCTGAGAGGGTGGGGTGAGGGGCTATCTCCGCGAACTCGACTCGAGTTGTGGCGCTCAGTACTTCGGCTCGTACATCTGCGACTGCACCAGGGCCCTGACGTCATTGGGCGCGGGTCCGTCGGCGAGGCCGCGCTGATAGGCGACGTCGGCCACCGCGGCTGCGATGCGGACCGAGACCTCACGGATGCGGGGCAGCGCCGGATAGAGGCTGCCCTGGGCGAGGTCCTCCTTGCCGACGCAATCGGCGAGCGTATGGGCGGCCGCCATGAACATCTCGTCCGTCACTAGCTTGGAGCGGCTGGCGATGACGCCGAGGCCGACGCCGGGGAAGATGTAGGAATTGTTGCCCTGGCGCGGCACGAAGGTGCGACCGCTGAGCGTGACCGGATCGTACGGGCTGCCGCAGGCGAACAGCGCGCGGCCCTCGGTGTAGCGATAGGCATCCTCCGCCGAGCATTCCGCCTTCGAGGTCGGATTGGACAGCGCGAACACGATCGGCTGCTCGTTGAGCTCGGCCATCGCCTTCAGCACCTCTGGCGTGAAGGCGCCGCCGACCGCGGCGACGCCGATGATCGCCGTCGGCTTCAGCGTCCTGATGGCGGTGAGGAAGTCGGAGATCGGCGCCTGGCCGGCATGGGCATAGCGCAGCTTGTGGCCGGAAAGGCCCTCACGGCCGCTGACGACGAGGCCGCGGGAATCCACCAGCCAGTTGCGCCGGAGCGCTTCGGCTTCCGTCGCGCCCTCCGCCATCATGGCGGAGACCACGAGATCGGCAATGCCGGTCGCCGCCTCGCCCGCGCCGAGGAACAGTATCTTCTGATCCGTCAGCTTGCCGCCGGAAATGCGCAAGGCCGAGAACAGGCCGGCGAGTGCCACCGCCGCAGTGCCTTGGATGTCGTCGTTGAAGACGCAGGCCTCGTCGCGATATTTGTGCAGCAGCTTGAACGCCGAGTGATTGGCGAAATCCTCGAACTGGATCAGCACGTCCGGGAACGTCTTCCGCGCCGCCTGCATGAACTCGTCGACGAAGCTGTCATAGGCCTCGCCCGAGAGCCGGCGCTCGCGCAGGCCGAGATAATACGGATCGTTCAGGAGCTCTTCGTTGTTGGTGCCGACGTCGAGCACAACAGGCAGGCACAGTTCGGGATGCACGCCGGCGCAGGCCGAATAGAGCGAGAGCTTGCCGACCGGAATGCCCATGCCGTTGGCGCCGAGATCGCCGAGGCCAAGGATGCGCTCGCCGTCGGTGACGACGATCAGCTTGGCCTGATAGGGCCAGTTCTTCAGGATCTCGGCGATCTGGCCGCGATCGCGCGAGGAGATGAACATGCCGCGCGGCCGCTGGAAGATCAGGCCGAATTTCTGGCAGGCGAGCCCGACGGTCGGCGTGTAGATGATCGGCTGGATCTCGTCGATATTGTCGACGACGACACGGAAGAACAGCGCCTCGTTACGGTCATGCAGCGCGTTCAGCGCGACGTATTTTTCGAGGTCGGTCGGCAGCGCGCGCAGATTGACGAGCACGCGCTGAGATTGCGTCTCCATCGTCAGCACGCAGGGCGGCAACAGGCCGCGCAGGCCGAGTGTGGCACGCTCCGCTTCCGTGAAGGCAGTGCCCTTGTTGAGCAAGGGGTCGCGCAGCAGCGTCATGCCGTGCGATTGATCGGACGATGAAGGCTGGGCAACGACCCGGGCAGGTCTATTCACGAATTCCCCCAAGGAGCTTTTGATTGAACGGCGGACATTGTCGGCCAGCGTTCCCCAGAGATCAAGGACGTTGCCCTCGCCGCGTCGATTGTGATCTCGCACCGCAGCGAGACTGCTCGAAAGACCGGCAGTTACGCGCAAAAGGGTTAACGCGGCGCCTGCACTCTCTTCCTCGTCATTCCGGGGCGCGCGTTAGCGCGAACTATGGTGCGCAATTGCACACCATAGTTCGCGACTTCGTCGCGCCCCGGAATGACGGGAATGTTCCGGGATAGGGATGTCTGACGTTGCAGCTACTCAGGCTTGATGTCCGCGGCCTTCACGATCGGCCACCATTTCTCGGTCTCGGCCTTCTGGAAAGCGGCGAGCGCTGCGGGCGTTTGCTGGTCTACAGGCGGTATCTCCTGCCCGAGTTCGCCAAAGCGCCGCTTGACGGAAGCATCCGCAAGCACGGCGACGATGGCCGCGTTGAGCTTCGTGACGATCTCCTTCGGCGTGTTCTTCGGTGCCCAGATGCCGTGCCAGTAGGAAATATAGAGCCCGGGCAGGCCCGCCTCGTCGACAGTCGGAATATCAGGTGCAGATGCAAGCCGTGTCGGCGAGGTCACGGCGAACGCCTTGATGGCGCCGTTCTTGTATTGCGGCAGCGAGTTCGACGCCTGGTCGAACATGATGTCGATCTGGCCTGCGACCAGATCGATCATCGCCGGCCCGGCACCGCGATAGGGCACGAACTGGAAGTCGGTCCCGGTCTTCTCCTTGAAGAAGACGCCGGCGACATGGGCGCCGGTGCCCGCGCCGGCGGTCCCGGCGGTGGCCTTGCCGGGGTGGGCCTTCAGCCACGCGATCATGTCCTTGAGGTTGTTGGCCTCGAGCGACTTCCGGCCGACGATGAGCTGCGTGCCCATCGCGATGGTCGCAACCGGCTCGAAATCGGCGACCACGTCATAAGGCAGCTTGAGGATCGCGCCGTTGAGCACATGCGTGCCCCAATGGCCGATGGTAACAGTGGTGCCGTCAGGCGCCGCACGTGCGACGCGGGCGCCGGCGATGCTGCCGGACGCACCCGCCACGTTCTCGACCACGACCGTCGTGTGCAGCTCGGCCGCGATCCGCTCCGACAGGATCCGCGCCAGCGTGTCGGTCGGGCCGCCCGCGGCGAACGGCACGACGAGGGTGATGGGGCGCGACGGAAACGGCTGCGCGTTGCCGGGTGCGGCCCACGCCGCGCATCCGATCAACGCGCAAATGACGAACACATGACCGCGACATCCGGCCCACAGCCCCCGCATCATCGTCTCCACCCTTTTTTGCCGCCCGCATGTTGTCAGCAGGCTGAGGCTGGAGTGAACGCTGCCGGGCGAGCGCAGGCAAGCTGGAATTTCGCGGAGCTTCTATCCGGCCGCCCGCCGCGGCGTCAGATTGGCGGCCCCCTCTGCCGGCGGCGCGATCTGCATCAGAATGGTCTGGGCGGAGGACGCGACCTCGATGCCGTTCTGCTGGAAGCGCAGCTTCATGCGGCGGTTGAACTCGCGCTGCACCGGCCAGCGGCCGGCCTCGGTGCAGCGGATCTGGCCGACGATCGACACCATCGCGCCGTCGACCTTGTCGACGCCCCACAGCTCGAGATCGCCGCGGATCAGCGCGCGGAAGTCCGCTTCGCGTCGCATCTCGTCGACGATGTCCTTGAGGATCTGGCCGGCGCGATCGGTGTCCTCCTTGTAGGCGACGTTGACGCTGACGGAGGCGTTGCCGGCGCCGCGGCTGGCATTGGTAATGGTGGTGACCGCGCTGAACGGCACGATGTGCACGGCGCCGTCGCCGGCGCGAAGCCTGATGGTGCGGATCGAGACGTTCTCGACGACGCCCGAGAGCCCCGAGACGCTGACGGTGTCTCCGACCTGCACCGTGTTCTCCAGCAGCAGGAACAGGCCGGTGATGAGATCCTGCACCAGCTTCTGCGAACCGAACCCGATCGCGATGCCGACGATGCCGGCGCCCGCCAGCAGCGGGGCGACATTGACGCCGATCTCGCTCAACGCCGTGAGGCCGACGACGGTGGCGATCAGGCAGAGCAGCGCGGTGCGCAGCATCGGCTGGAAGGTGCGCAGGCGCGCCGCGCGGGCATAGTGCCCGTCCCTGGACAGCGCATTGATCTGGCGGTCCAGCAGCGCATTGCTGATTTCCCAGATCGCCGCAGCGATAAATACGGCAATGCCGATCGTCACCATCGCCGAGATCAGCCGGCCGCCGATCTGGCCGCCATAGAACCAGACGATGGCATCGACGCCCCAGACCTCGAGCACGGCCACGAAGCCGATGAAGGCGATCACACCCGAGACGAGCTTGCGCAGCAGCGGCAAATAGCGGTTGGCACGGATCTCCAGCCCCGGGAAGCGCTGAAGGATCTCCGGATTGATGCGGAAGCCGCGGTCGATCAGGCCCAGCGTCACCATGATGGCGACGCGCGTCATCAGCGCCACCACGACGGTCCCGACGAAATATTGCAACAGCAGCGAATAGCCGTTGCGGATGTTCAGCGCCCACACCGCCCACAGCGCGAGATCAAGCGCGATCGCAAGATAATGCCAGCCGCCGGCGATGCGATTGCGCAGGCGTGCCGCAATGCCCTGCCGTTCGGCGGGCGCGCGAATGGCGTCCGCAACCTGGCGGCGGCATTGCAGGACGATGACGACGACGAAGAGATGCACGACCAGCATCACCATGCGCAGCAGCGCGGCATAGCCGGTGCGGGGCAAGCCGAGCAGGAGCGCAACATTGGCAAAGGCGATGCCGGACACACCGACGCCGACGATGCGGCGGGCCCAGATCTCGACATAGGCCGCGGTCTCGGCACGGGCCGGAAACAGGCCAAACGGTCCCGCCAGGGCACGAACGACGCAGATGAGCCCGCGCGAGAACGCATAGGCGTTCACGACCGCGAGGATCACGAGGCGGACGGTGGCGGGTTCGCCGATCTCCGTTCCGAGCAGCGCGGTCGCCAGACCAACGAAAATGAACACCGGCAGCAGCTCGAGCACGAGCCGTCCGACCACGAAGGGCAGCCGCAGCAGCAATTGCCAGACGCGCGCGAGGCTGTGACGATGCTTCTGCAATTCGGGCGCGGGAGTGACGTCGGCCACCGAGGACGGCGGCTCGGCAATTGGGAGCGCCTGCGCCGACAGGCGTAAGGTCTGCGGCACGCGTCCTTCGAGGAAGGCAACGGGACGCCGGATCAGACGGAAGATCACCCACTCCGCGGCGAAGGCACAGCCGAACACCAGCGCGAGTTTCCAGGCGATCTCGATCAGGAGATTATAGGCGGTGGGATCGTTCGCGGTCCGCACGATCCAGTAATAGAACGCCGGGAAATTGGTGAGCGTCCGAGCCATGTCGGCGACATCGCGCGAGATCTCGCCGATCTCCTCCGACACCGTGAGCAGGAGCTGTGCGCCGAGGCCGTCGGCCGAAAGCGGGATCGGCGATTTCTGTTCAGGCGGCGGAGCCGCCGACTGCTCCTGACCCGACGCATTCGCAATCGTGCGCAACGTGGCGATCATCTGCGCGCGCTTCTTGTCGTCCTGAAGGGTTTCCAGCGCGCGCTTCGCCTCATCGGGCGACAGCGCGTTCGCACCCTTGACATCAGGCGCGGGCTGCTCGGCGCGAGTCGGGACGAAAGACACGATGGCGAGGAAGAGCGCTGCGAGAAGCGCCGGGACAAGCTTATGCGACACGCGGATTCCCTGAATAAAATGAATGCGCCTGCGGCGACGGGACCGTCGCCGCCGAAGCGCATGCGTCATGTCGGATGACCGCTATTCGCCCCGACCCTGTGTCGGAAGTTGGCCTTTGAGGCGACATTCTCTTGGCATTTGCCGCAATGCAGGAGCCAGAAACTCCGCGTCCAACCCGGCGAAATGCCGACGTGTAGGAACGCATCGATGGAACCGATGCTCACGCCAAAACCTCTCCCGTCATTCCGGGAGGACACCGGAATGACGGCGAAGAGGAGGAGAAGACATGATGCCAAATGCCGGCGCGACCTCGTGAGGTCCGCGCAACGCGAGCGTGTCAGAATCACAGCGCCGGGAAGGTAGGGGCTATGCCTCACTGATGCAGCCCGCTAAACCTTGACCCGGCGTGCCGTTCGCGGTTTCCGCCGCTATGCGATAGTCCGAACGAGCTCCATCGCAATTAACGCGGCTGGATTTGCGGAGGTGGTGTCATAGACCTCCCCTTGCTCATGAGGTGGACGTTACGCGTCGCGTATTCGCGACTTTGGCGATGCTCCTCCTGAGACACAAAACTGTCAAGCAGGATCGATGACTGAAGGATCACATTTGAACGCGCGAGTTCCCTGAACCACTGCGTCCCAACATATGAACTGCCGGCCGCATTCGCCAATCGCGAGCGCTTCCGCGCGGAGTCGCGGACATCGAGGAGGCCGCGGGGCATGGTGACATCATGCCCCTGTTTTGCCCGACGGGTCAAACAAAATTCTTTAAATCCGAACAAGAGCGGCCCAACCAGGCAAGCCATTGATTCCGCTATCCTCGGCTACTGTGCATGGGGTTGTTTTCGAACTCTTTTGTCGATGGCCGGCTCAGCGGTCTAGAGAAACATGCCTGCCAGGTCGACCGTCGAGGACTTTCCGATCTGGTCGAAGTTGCGCGCCAGCCAGCTTCGCGCCGCCTCGCGGCCCTCGTCGCGCAGGCGACACAACAGGCTCCATTCGGGGTGGAACTGCGTGGCCGTGCCGAGCTGCGACATCAATTGGTCGTTGCCAATCCAATGCATGTACATGCGGCTATGCCTGTCGCTGTCGAGTTCGCCGTCGTCGATCAGCCGCGTGGCGAAGGCGATCGCGCGCATCTCGCGCATCAGGGACGAATTGAAGCTGATCTCGTTGATGCGGTGGAGGACATCGGCTGCACTGGTCGGCAGCTCGTCGCGCCGGATCGCCGTGACCTGCACGATGATGACGTCGTGACTGCCCTTGCGGTAGATCAACGGATAGATCGCAGGATTGCCAAGATAGCCGCCATCCCAATAGTGCTCGCCGTCGATCTCGACGGCCTGGAAATAGGGCGGCAGGCAGGCCGAGGCGAGCACGGTGTCCGCAGTGAGCAGCGGGCTCTGGAACACTTTGATCTTGCCGGTGCGGACGTTGGTGGCGTTGAGAAACAGCTGCGGCGCCTCGGGCGAGGAATTGAGCCGGTCGAAATCGACCACGCGCTGCAGCAGCGAGCGAAGCGGATTGAAATGAAAGGGATTGAGCAGGCCCGGCGGCAGCGTGTGCGTCAGCGTGTGGATGACGGCGTGGACCGGATGATATTCCGGCGGCAGCCTCAAGGCCTGGATCCACTGGTTCAGAGGCGACATCAAATCGTACGCCATGTCCATGCGCGACACTTCGTACCAGAATGCGTGCAGGCTCTCCCGCGCGGCTTCCGCACCTCCGTGCGCCATGCCGGAGGCCATCGCGACCGCATTCATGGCGCCGGCGCTGGTCGCGCTGATCGCCTCGATCGCGAGCCTGCCATCTTCGAGCACCTGGTCGAGCACGCCCCAGACGAAGGCGCCGTGCGCGCCGCCGCCCTGGAGCGCGAAGTTGACGTTCTTGCAGTTCGTGGTCCCGTTGGCTGTCACTTTGCTTTCTTCTTGCCTCCCGCCCCTTCTTTCTCCAGCGCCATGCGCACCTGCTTGAATTCCTCCAGCGAGGCCTTGTCGGCGCGGGGAAAGCGCAAGTCGAGCTTTTCGAGCGCGGCATTGATCACCGAGCCGATCACGACGCGGGCGAACCATTTGTGGTCGGCGGGCACGACGTACCAGGGCGCATGGGAGGTCGCCGTATGCCGGACAATGTCCTGGTAGACCGCCTGGTAGCGCGGCCACAGCGCGCGCTCGTTGATATCGTCCATGGAGAATTTCCACTGCCTGGCCGGATCCTCCAGCCGGTCGAGGAAGCGCTCGCGCTGCTCGCCCTTGGACACGTTGAGGAAGAACTTCAGCACCACGGTGCCGTTGCGGCAGAGATAGCGCTCGAATGCGGAGATGTCCTCAAACCGCTCCTTCCAGATGTTCTTGGTGACGAGCCTCGAGGGCAGCTTCTCCTTGGCGAGGATCTCGGGGTGCACACGCGTCACCAGGCATTCCTCGTAATGGGAACGGTTGAAGATGCCGATACGGCCGCGCTCGGGCAGCGCGATGACGTGGCGCCAGAGGAAGTCGTGGTCGAGCTCCTTGCTGCTCGGCGCCTTGAAGGCCGTGACTTCGCAGCCCTGCGGATTGATGCCCTCGAAGATCGCCTTGATCGCACTGTCCTTGCCGGCTGCATCCATGGCCTGGAACACGATCAGCAGCGACCAGCGATCCTGGGCGTAGAGCTTCTCCTGAAACTCGACCAGCCGCTTCTTGTTGGCGTCGAGAATCGCGAGCGCCTTCTCCTTGTCGAGATCGCCCCTCTCGTCGGTCTTGTGGTCCTTGAGGTGAAACTTGCCCGAGCCATCGTAGCGGAATGGCGTGACGTAGCGGTCAAGCTCCTGGGCGAGCGATTTGGACGGCTTCTTGCTCATGAGCGCGGGATACCTTGCGTTGCGGCTTCAGTCGGTCGAGCAAGCTACCAAGGATGCCCTTGGGAAGGAATATGATGAAGAGCACGAGCAGCACGCCGTAGACGAGATTGTCCCAGCCGACCGCCTTGGTGCCGAAGCCGATGCGCAGGGTCTCGGCCAGGAGGATGGTGATGATGGCGCCGACGGTCGGGCCGAGCGAGACGAACAGGCCGCCGACGATCGCCGCGAATACCATCTGCAGCGACACCGCGATGCCGCTGACCGTGTCGGGGGTGATGAACATCTGGTACTGGCAGTAGATCGCGCCCGCGAGCGCCGTCATCAACGCGCTGAGCAGCGTGATCTTCAGCTTCTCGGCGGTGACGTCGACGCCGGCCGCGGCCGCGGCGTCCTCGTCCTCCGAGATCGCCTCCAGGGCATAGCGGGCCATGCTGCGGTCGACCAAGTGCCAGACCACGATGCCGAACAGCCAGACCGCGAGCGCGATCAGGTACCAGGTCGTCTTGTCGTCGAATTGCAGCGCCAGCAGCTTGTTGCCCGAGGCGCGGTTCGGGGTGTAGCCGAGCGAGCCGCCAGTATAGTCGCGCGTCGCGGTGATGACCTGAAGCACGATGCCTGACAGCGCCAGCGTCACCAGCACGAAATAATGCCCGGTGATGCGGAAGCGGAAGCAGGGATAGCCGACGATCAGCGCCAGCGCGCCGGCCGCCGCCATGCTGATGGGAATGCCGATCCATGGCGACAGCCCCAGGTGATTCCACAATAGCGCGGTGACGTAGGCGCCAATCCCCATGAAGCCGCCATGTCCGAGCGAGACCAGGCCGAACCGCCCCATCATCGACCAGGAGGTATAGGCGAACGACCAGATCAGGATCAGCACCAGGATGTGCAGATGATAGGGATCGCGATAGACGAAGGGCAGCGCAATCAGTGCCGCCAGCCCCATCCCCCATGCAGCGAGACGTCCCTGTCCCATCATCGGCGCCTCGCAAGCAGGCCCGCGGGCCGGATGAACATCATGACGATGAAGAAGGCGAAGGCGAGCACATAGCCCCATTCGAGGTCGGAGAACAGGCCGCCGAGCGAGATGATCTCGGCGAAGACGAACGCCGCGATGAAGCCGCCGATGAAATTGCCGAGCCCCCCGAGCACGCAGATCAGGAAGGTGATCGGCCCGAAGGAGAGGCCGACGAAGGGGTGCACGTCATATTGCAGCACGAGCAGGCAGGCGGCGAGCCCGGCCAGCCCGCCGCCAATGGCCGACGTAATGAGATAGATGCGCCTGGTGTCGACGCCCATCAACGCCATGATCTGGCGGTCCTGCGAGATGGCGCGGATCGCGGTGCCGGTGAAGGTGCGCGTCATGAACAGATAGACGGCGACCATGCCGACCAGCGCGGCCAGAAACGAGAGCAGCCGCGCGTAGCTGAAATTCATGTCGCCGAAGGCGAGCACCGGCAGGCGGATGCCGAGATTGCGGAAGTCGATGCCGAAGGCGACGGTGGCAAAGCTCTGCAGCACGAACAGCACGCCGCCGGTTGCGAGCAGCTGGTTGATCGGGGGCGCCGTGAGCAGCGGCGCGATCACGAGGTAGTGCAGCGCCGCGCCGAGGACGGCAACCAGCAGGATGGTGAGCGGGGCCGCGACGAAATAGCTGACGCCGTAGTACTGCACCATGAAATACATGGCGTACATGCCGATCATCACCAGCTCGGCATAGCAGATCCAGGTCACGTCGATGACGCCGAAGATCAGGTTGAGTCCGAGCGCGAGCAGCGCCAGCACGCCGCCGAGCAGGATGCCGTTGATGACGGCCTCCAGTAGATAGATGTCGAAAATGTCCAGGAACGCCTGCATGCCCATCACACCCCGAGATAAGCTTCCTTGACCGTGTCGCTCGCCAGCATCTCGGCCGAGGTGCCGGAGGCCCGGATCGTGCCGGCCTCGATCAGGTAGGCGCGGTCGACCACCTTCAGCACCTGCTGCACGTTCTGCTCGACGATCAGCACCGTCAGCCCGCTGGCGCGGATCCGCTTCACCAGCTCGAACACCTGCTGCACCACCACCGGCGCGAGCCCCGCCGACGGCTCGTCGAGCAACAGCAGCTTTGGATTGGACATCATCGCGCGGCCGATCGCGCACATCTGCTGCTCGCCGCCGGACATGGTGCCGGCCATCTGGTGGCGGCGCTCCTTCAGGCGCGGGAACAGGTCGAACACCACATCCAGCCGCTCGGCATAGTGCCGGCGTGCCTCCTTCGTGAAGGCGCCCATCTTGAGATTGTCGTCGACCGTGAGCTGCGGAAACAGCCGGCGGTTCTCCGGCACATGCGCGATGCCGAGGCTGACGATCTTGTGCGGCGGCGTCGCGACGACATCGACGCCTTCCATCTTGATCGATCCGCGCGAGGGACGGATCAGGCCGGAGATGACGCGCATCAGGGTGGTCTTGCCGGCGCCGTTGGGGCCGATGACGCCGACGGCTTCGCCGCCCCTGACGTCGAGATTGACGTCGAACAGCGCCTGGAAGGTGCCGTAGCCGGCATTGACGCCGCGGAGCTCCAGCATCGGCTAACCTCCCGCGCGGCGGCGCGCTTCGGCGGCCGCGGCCTGCGTGGTCTCAGCATCGGTGCCGAGATAGACCTCGATGACGCGCGGATCGCCGGCGACCGCGCTCGGCAGGCCTTCCGAGATCTTCTCGCCATGATCGAGCACCATGACGCGGTCGACGACGCGCATCAGGACGCCCATGATGTGCTCGACCCAGATGATGGTGATGCCGAGCTCATCGCGGATGTTGCGCAGCATGTCCGCGGCCTGGTCCATCTCGGCCTCGTCGAGACCGCCGAGGCTCTCGTCGGCGAGCAGCAGCTTTGGCGCGGTGGCGAGCGCCTTGGCGAGTTCGAGCTTCTTCAGCCCTGCTGCGCCGAGGCCGTCGACACTGGCATCGCGATCGATCGGCAGGCCGACCATCGCGAGCGCGCGCTCGGCCGCCTCCTCGGCCCTGGCGCGGCTGTGGCGGCCCTGGCCGTAGAAGCCGGCGAGCGCGACGTTCTCGAAAATGCTCAGGCGGCGGAACGGCCGGGGAATCTGGAAGGTCCGCCCGATTCCGCGATTGATGATCCGGTGCGGCGCGAGGCCCGCGATCTCGTGACCGGCAAACAGGATCGAGCCGGAGGTCGGGGCCAGCGTGCCGGAGAGCATGTTGAAGATCGTGCTCTTGCCCGAGCCGTTGGGACCGATCAGGCCGAGGATCTCGCCCTGGTCGACCCTGAACGACACGTTGTTCACGGCGGTGAAGCCGCCAAACCGCTTCACCAGCCCGCTGACTTCCAACACCGGAGCACTCCGCTACTGGTTGCTGTAGGTGGTGCCCTTGGGCAGCGGCAGCACGGCCTCGCGCTGCGCCTGACTCTTGGGCCACACCACATAGGACTTGTCGTCGACGTATTGGATCACGACGGGGAACGAGCGCTCGTTCTGGCCGGCCATTGGCGAGCCCTCGCCGTGGAATTTGACGCCGAAGCCGAGCATGGTGCCGCCTTCGGGTATGTCGGTGTCCAGTGCTGCCTTGCGCAGGGAGTCGGGATCTACGCCGCCATATTTCTTGATTGCTCGCGGCAGCACGTCGGTCAGGAACAAGTAGGTGTTGGACGCAGCCATGCCGACATGGGCGGAACGGATGGCAACGCCCGGCTTGCGCTTGTCGAACTCCTCGCCAACCGCCTTGATGACCGGCGGCAGCTTCGGATCCATGGTCTTCTGGTTGGCGAGCCAGATCGAGATCGGATCGGTGTTGAAGACGTAGTTTGCATCGGAGCCCAGGCCTTCCTTCAGCTTCTCATAGACCCCGTAGCCGGCGCCATGTCCTACCAGTGCGCCGAACTTCAGCCCCTGTTCGCGAGCTTGCCGGAGCAACAGGGTGATGTCGGGATTGTAGCCGGTGTGGAAGATCACATCCGGCTTGGCCCGCTTCAGCTTGGTGACCAGCGCGGACAAATCCGGGGCCGTCGCCGAATAGCCCTCTCTGAGCACGATGTTGAAACCGGCCTTCTTGGCACCGGCCTCATTGCCTTTGGCAACGTCGACGCCGTAGGCGCCGTCCTCGTGGATGATGGCGACCCGCAGGTCCTTCGGCTCCTTGCCGAGCTTCTCCTTGGCATTCTGCGCGATGAAATCCATCGTCATCATGCCGAACTGGTCGCCGCTCGCCTGCGGGCGAAACACGTATTTGTAGTTCTTGTTCTCCAGCACCGCGGAAGAAATGCAGGTCGTGACCCACATGAACTTCTTCAGCTGCTCGGCGCGTGCTGCCACCGGCACGCACTGCGCCGATGAAAAGAAGCCGAGCAGCATGTCGACCTTTTCCTGCTCGATCAAACGGATCGCTTCGTTGATGGCGACATCCGGCTTGCTCTGAGCATCGGCATAGATCGCCTCGATCTTGTAGCCTTCGACGCCTTTCGCGCTGTACTGATCCAGCATGATCCTTGCGCCGGTATATTGCAGCTCCGAACCGCCGCCGGCGAGCGGGCCCGTCAGATCATAGATGACCCCGATCTTGAGCTTCTTCTCTTGAGCCTTGTCTTGAGCCTCGGCCGCAGCCGTCAAGCCCGTCGCTGATATCGCGACCAACAGCCCACGTACCAAGCGGGCAGCCATGCGCAGGCGCATCTAAACCTCCCTGGACGATTGTGCATTGCATTCTTGTTGCTTTTGCTTTTTTGCCCATCACATGGGCTGCGCGCGGCGATGTCAAGCCTCGCGCTCAGCGCGAGGCGAACTGCTGCTCGACAAAGGCCGTGACAAATCGCGGCATGGCCGGCGTGAGATCGCTCATCCCGCGCACAAGATGGATGGCCGACAGTTCCGGCTCGGTCTCGCGAGCAAGATTGGCCTCGATCCGGGCGCGGGCCACATCGCCCGGCACATCCAGATTGATGACCTGCAGCATCGCAATCGAGGGGCCGGTGACGACGCAATGCCAGCCCGGCTCGGCCCGGTAGTCGGCCGCGGTCAGGCCGGTCTCCTCGCCGAGTTCGCGGACGACACTGCCGGGAATGTCGAGCGTGCCGTCCCTGACATCGTCGAGGTCAGGCGTGCCCGAGGGGAAGTAGACGCGGCCCGCATTGGCGGTGTGGGGTGCCATCTCGCCCATGATGAAGGCGCCGTCGGACGCGCGCAACGCGCCCATGCCAAAGCCGTTGAACACGGCCTTGTCGGGAAAGCCCCAGTCGCGCCAGGCGAGGAAGCTTGCGAAATCGGTCTCGAAATAGGTCGCGGCAAGATGGCCGTCGCTGAACACGGCATCGCGCCCGAGCAGGACGCGGCCGTTCCAGATCTTCGGCCGCTCACGCTGCTTCTCGGCGAAATGCGCCGCGATCTCGGCGCGCCGTTCCTCCGCGAACGGCCAGACGATCGGCCGCACGGCAAGATCAAGCGTTGTGACGCGATGAATGACCGGTGACGTCATGACGCCTGGTACCACGCCTTCGCGTCAGCTATTTGGCACTCCCCGTGGTCTTCTTGGCCTGGTCGACGAATTTGTTGGTGAAGGTCTTGCTGACGTCGATCTTGGCGTTCGCCACCTCGGGCGAACCAACGCTGAACACCGCAAGCACGGCGTCGGCGCCTTTCGGGTCCATCTTGCCGGTCTCCGAGAACATGGGAATCGTGTTCTTCAGCGCCGCGAGATAGAGGTCCTTGTTCTTGCCGACGGTCTCTTCCGGCATCTTCGCCATGATCTCCTCGGGCGAATGCGAATGGATCCAGGCGAGCGTGGCGAGGATTGCGTTGGTCAGCGCCTGAGTCTCCTTCTCGTGGCCGTTGACCCAGGCCGCCGTCGAGTACAGCGCACCACCAGGATATTCGCCGCCAAACGTCTCGAGCGTATCCTTCTGGGTGCGGGTGTCGCTGAGGATGCGCAGATCCTTGTGGCTGCCCTGGAGCACTGTGACGGAGGGGTCGAGCATCACGGCCGCGTCGATCTGCCCCTGCTCCATCGCGGCCACGGCGGTGGCGCCGAGGCCGACGCCGATCACGGCGGCGCTGGTGGGGTCGAGCCCGTGCTTCTTCAGCATGTATTTCAGGAAGAAGTCGGTGGAGGAGCCGGGCGCACTGACGCCGACCTTCTTGCCGGCGAGGTCCTTGACCGACTTGATGTCATTGGTCCGCGAGGGCGCGACCACCAGCACGAGGCCGGGATAGCGGTCATAGACCACGAAGGACAGGAGCTCCTGCTTCTTGGCGGCGAGGTTGACGCAATGGTCGAAATAGCCGGAGACGACGTCGGCGCTGCCGCCGAGCACGGCCTTGAGCGCGTCCGAGCCGCCCTTGAGGTCGACCAGCTCGACATTGAGGCCGGCCTTCTCGTACTCGCCGAGCTGCTTGGCCAGCACCGTCGGCAAATAGCACAGGCAGGAGCCGCCGCCGACCGCGACGGTGACCTTGCTTTGGGCTGCGGCAAGCGAGGTGGTGAGCGTCAACGCGAACAGCGCGCCGGCGAGCCTGGCAATCGTTTTCTTCATTGGTTTCCTCCGTTCGGCCGGCGGCACCATAGAGCAGCGGGACTGGCTTGAGAAGCACTGCCTGAGTGGGCTGGCCATCGGCCTTTCGGCGCAATAGCATGGCTGAACAAGAACAATTCCTGATGGGGAGAATCATCCATGAATCGCCTTGTTGCCGGGCTGTCGATCGCCGCCGCCTTTGCCGCCGGATGCGGCGCGAACCAGCTGCTCCGGCCGGCGCTGGCCGCCGAGAACATCACCGCGCAGATCATCCACACCGGCGAGATGGAGGGCGATGCGCTCGGCCCCGCCAACAATGTCGGCTACCGGTCCAAGATGTTCATGGGCGCCGACGGCGCCACCGTCTCGATCCAGGTCGGCAATGTGCCCAAGCACATGCATCCCAACACCAACGAGATCCAGTACATCCTGGACGGGACCGGGACGATCTGGCTCGGCGACAAGGAGGTCGCGGTGAAGCCGGGCGACCTCGTCATCATCCCCAAGGGCACGGCGCATGGCGGCACCAAGCCGACCAGCGGCCAGGTCAAGGCGATCGCGATCAAGACGCCGCCGCAGGCGCCCGACGACACCAAGCTGCTGGATTGATCGTTCGTACCAATGGGGCTCGCGCAGAGGCGCGGGTCCCATTGGCCCTAGCCGCGCCCATCCGATGCGGTCGGCCGCCACACCAGGAGGCGCCGCTCGACCAGCGTCACGCCGTAGTCGATCAGGATGACGAAGGCCGACAGCACGAACATGCCGGCGAACACGCCTGCGACATCGAACACGCCCTCGGCCTGCTGGATCAGATAGCCGAGCCCTGCGGCCGATCCCAGATATTCGCCGACGACCGCGCCGACCACGGCAAAGCCGACGGAGGTGTGCAGCGAGGAGAACATCCACGACAGCGCCGACGGCCAGTAGACGTGCTGCATCAACTGCCGCTCGCTCATGCCGAGCATGCGGCCGTTGTCGAGCACGGTGCGGCTGACTTCCTTGACGCCCTGATAGACGTTGAAGAAGACAATGAAGAACACCAAGGTCACGCCGAGCGCAACCTTGGACCAGATGCCAAGCCCGAGCCACAGCGCGAAGATCGGCGCCAGCACGACGCGCGGCAGTGCGTTGACCATCTTGACGTAGGGGTCGAACACCGCGGCGACCAGCGGCTGGCGCGCGAACCAGAAGCCGATCAGCACACCACCGGCCGATCCGATCACGAAGGCGAGGATCGATTCCGCCAGCGTGATGCCGAGATGCTTCCAGATCACGCCGGAAGCGAACCATTTCACGATCTGGCTGAACACATCGAACGGATTGGAGAAGAAGAACGGCGGCAGCAGGATCTTGCCGAACACGGGAACGGTCGACAGCACCTGCCACAGCACGATGCAGATGACCGCGACCAGGACCTGCAGCGCAAACAGCGTCGGGCGCGACATCAGACCGCCTCCGCCGCGTGGGTGGACTGCGCGTAACCCTTCATCACCTCGTCCTTCAGCACGCTCCAGATCTCGCGATGGAGCGCATGGAACTCCTTGTCGAGGCGCACCTCGAAAATGTCGCGCGGGCGCGGCAAGCTGACGCGCCAATCGCCGATGATGCGCGAGGACGGCCCCGCGGACATGATCACCACGCGGTCGGCGAGCGCGATCGCCTCTTCCAGATCATGGGTGACGAACAGCACCGCCTTGCGGTCGGCGTTCCACAAGTCGAGCAGGAGATTGCCCATGACCTGGCGCGTCTGCGCGTCGAGCGGCCCGAACGGCTCGTCCATCAGCAGGATTTTTGGGTCGCGGATCAGCACCTGCGCGAGCGCCACGCGCTTGCGTTGACCGCCGGAGAGCATGTGCGGATAGCGATTGGCGAAGGCGCCGAGGCCCACGGAGGTCAACCATTTCCGGGCCTGCGGCAGCGCATCAGTGCGCGGCGTGCCCTTGATCTCGAGCCCGATCGCGACATTGTCGAGGGCGGTCTTCCAGGGGAACAGCGCGTCGGCCTGGAACAGGTAGCCGGCATCCCGGTTCAGCCCGGCGAGCGGCTGGTCGAATATCCTGACGCTGCCGGCGGCGGGCTTGAGCAGGCCGGCCGCGACGTTGAGCAGCGTCGATTTCCCGCAACCGGTCGGGCCGACGATGGCGACGAATTCGCCCTGCGCGACCGCAAGATGCGCCTTCTCCACCGCCGTATAAACCCGGCCGTCCCCTAGCCGGAACGCAACCTTGGCATCTTCCAGCGCCACTGCCGTTGGCGTTGTCATATGTTTCCTCCGAACTCAGGCCGATGCCTTAGCCTCTCGCGCGGCCAAGTTCAATCAAGCCGCCAAGCGTGCTACGCATGGGGACTTGCCGTGCTCTTACCCTCCCCTGGAGGGGGAGGGTCGGCTCACATGAGCGCAGCGAAATGTGAGACGGGGTGGGGTGACAGTCTCTCCACAGAGGCGGTGCCCGCGTGGACAGATCACCTCACCCCGCTCGCGCTGCGCGCGATCGACCCTCCCCCTCCAGGGGAGGGTAAGAGAAAAGCGAGCCGACCCGCGATGCCTTCCAAGCTGGCGATCAGCTACCAAAAGGTCACCAAGAGCTTCGGCTCCCTCAGGGCTGTGGACGATGTGTCGCTCGATATCGCCGAGGGCGAGTTTGTGGCCATCGTGGGCGGGTCCGGCTCGGGCAAGACCACGCTGCTGCGGCTCGCCAACCGGCTGATCGAGGCCGATGGCGGCGCGATCATGGTTGAGGGCGAGGACGTGCGGAACGCCGATCCGGTCGCGCTGCGGCGGCGGATCGGCTACGTCTTCCAGAGCGGCGGGCTGTTTCCGCATCTGAGTGTCGCCGACAATATCGGGATCACGCCGAAGCTGCTGGGCGAGCCGGCAGCGGCCATCGCTGGGCGCGTCGATGAGCTGCTGGAGCTCGTGCAGCTCGACCGCGCATCGCATCGCGACCGCCTGCCCGAGGCTCTCTCCGGCGGCCAGCGCCAGCGCGTCGGCGTGGCGCGGGCGCTTGCCGCAAAACCCCATATCGTGCTGATGGACGAGCCGTTCGGCGCGCTCGATCCCCTCACCCGCGATGCGCTCGGCGAAGACTATCGCGCGCTGCACCGCAGCCTCGGCCTGACCACCGTGATGATCACGCATGACATGACCGAGGCGATCCTGCTCGCCGACCGCATCGCGGTGATGCGCGGCGGAAAGATGCTGGCGCAGGGCACGCCCGCAGAGCTCTCGAGCAGCGGCGACGCTTACGTGCTCGAGCTGCTGCGCACGCCGCGGCGCCAGGTGGAGCGGCTGAATGCACTGCTGCCGCAGAGCGGTGCGGCATGAGCCTCCTCTCCGATCCGCGCTGGGGCGAGGCGCTGTCGCATCTGGCAGACTATCTCGGCAACCATGTGCGGGTGAGCCTTGCCGCGCTCGCGCTTGGCCTCGCCGTCAGCCTGCCGCTGGCGATCCTGACGCGCAACCGTCCGGCGCCGCGCGGCATCCTGCTCGCACTCGCCAGCATCGTGCAGACTGTCCCGGGGCTGGCGCTGCTCGCGCTGTTCTATCCGCTGCTGCTCGCGGCGGCCGCGGTCACCCTCGCCTGGTTCGGCGTTTCCTTTTCGGCGTTCGGCTTCCTGCCGGCGATGCTGGCGCTGGCGCTCTATTCGATGCTGCCGGTGCTGCGCAACGGCATCACCGGCCTCAACGGCATCGATCCCGCGCTGATCGAAGCTGCCAAGGGAGTCGGCATGACCGCGCGGCAGTCGCTTGTCATGGTCGAGCTGCCGCTGGCGCTGCCGGTGATGATGGCGGGCATCCGCACCGCCGCGGTGTGGGTGATCGGCACCGCGACACTGTCGACGCCGATCGGGCAGACCAGCCTCGGCAACTACATCTTCGCCGGGCTCCAGACCCAGAACTGGGTGTTCGTGCTGTTCGGCTGCCTCGCCTCGGCCCTGCTCGCGCTCGCGGTCGACCAGCTGCTCGGCCTGATCGAAGGCGGCCTGCGCCGCCGCAGCCGCTTGCGCGCCGGGCTCGGCGCCGCGGGAATCGCGGCACTGGTCGTCGCAACGCTGGTGCCGACGATGGGCCGCTCGTCGCAGGGCTACGTCGTCGGCGCCAAAACCTTCGCCGAGCAATATGTGCTGTCGGCCTTGATGAGGGACCGCCTCCAGGCGGCGGGCCTCTCGGCCACGGCGCGCTCCGGCCTCGGCTCCAGCGTGATCTTCGAGGCACTGAAGGCGGGCGACATCGATCTCTATGTCGACTATTCCGGCACGCTCTGGGCCAACCAGCTGCATCGCACCGACATCAAGCCGCGCGCCGAGCTGGTGGCGGAATTGAAGACGGCGCTCGCGAAGGAGAACATCACCCTGCTCGGCGAGCTCGGCTTCGAGAATGCCTATGCGCTGGTGATGCCGAGGAAGCGCGCCGAGGCGCTCGGCATCCGCACCATCGCCGACCTCAGCGCACACGCCTCGACGCTGTCGATCGCCGGCGACTACGAATTCTTCTCGCGCCCCGAATGGGCGGCGCTGCAAAAGGCCTATGGGCTCCAGTTCCGCGCCCAGCGCCAGATGCAGCCGGACTTCATGTATGCGGCGGTCGCCAGCGGCGAGGTCGACGTCATCGCCGGCTACACCAGCGACGGCCTGATCGCCAAATACGACCTCGTCACGCTCGACGATCCCAAACACGCCATCCCACCCTATGACGCCATCCTGCTGCTGGCGCCGAAACGCGCCGGCGACGTGCGGCTCAGGACGGCGCTGCAACCGCTGCTCGGCAAGATCGACATCGCCACCATGCGCGACGCGAACTTGCGCGCCAGCGGCAATGACGCGAATTCGTCGCCGGATGCGGTGGCGAGGTGGCTGTGGGGGAAGATTAAGCAGTAGGTCCGCTGCACACACCGTCATCCTGAGGTGCGGGGCATGCGCTGCGAAGCAGTGCGCGCGTAGCCTCGAAGGATGAGCGGCCACGATGTAGCCGGGCCGTACATCCTTCGAGGCCTCCGCTACGCTCCGGCACCTCCAGCGACAATGGCTTTGCCATTGCGCGGGGATAACGGTGACAAAGAACTACAGCCCCCGGATTATCCCCGCATTGATCAGCAGCCGGTTCAGCCGGCGCGCTTCGGCGCCGTCCTTGCAACCGTAGAAGAGGCCCTTGCAGCGGAGCATGATCGCCTTCTGCTCGGCGAAGGACGGGTCGAGCGGGATGCCGGCGGCTTCCTGGATCACCAGCGGCAAATAGGGGCCGTCGATCGTGTCCATCACGGCATCGCTCTTGACCGGCTCGAAATTGACGGCGTCGATGGCGTAATAGGTCGCGTAGAGGCGCGGATCGTAAGCGTCGAGCTTCTTGCCGATCGCGCCCTCGTCGAGCCCGGGCTCGAGCAGGTTCGGCGCAAATTCGGGCTGGTGATCGCCATAGCGCACGATCAGGAAAGGCTCGCCGGGAAAGGTCTTCTTCAAGCCGGCAATAAACGCCTTGTACTGCTCGGCGCTCATCGCCTGCCGGCGCAGATATTCATCGATGGAAGCCACATTGCCCGGCGCGCGCCAGTTCGGCAGCAGGTCGGGGCGGAAGCGGGTCTCCCAGGGAAAATGATTGGCACCGAGATAGATGAAGGTGAACAGCGGCTTGTTCGGCGGCTGCTGGCCCATCAGCTGGAGCGCCTTGTCGTAGAAGAAGCTGTCGGGCTCGACGTCCTTGGCGCCGAGGTCTTTCGAATCGAGGAAGCGCTCGATGCCGGTCGTCATCTGGAAGCTGCGGGCGCCCATGAAGCCGCCATAGGCGGGATAGAGCGACAGCGTGTCGTAGCCGCAGCGGCGCAGCGCCAGCGGCAGACCGCGCTCGACCCGGTTCGAGGCAATGCGCGTCACGAAATAGGCGAAGCGACCGAACGAGCGCGAGGATAGCCCTGCGAGCACGTTGTATTCGGTGAACCAGCTCGGCCCGCCATTGCTCTCGGCGAGGAACGTGCGCTGCTTGCCGTCCCACGATTTGAAATGATCGCCATAGCGCGGCGGCACCTTGATGCCCTGTGCGGCGCGGATGTCGAAGCTGGATTCATCATGGATCATGATGATGTTCGGCCGGCGGCCGGCAGGGTGGCAGGCATCGACCAGGGGCATGCTGAGCCGCTCGTTGGTCGAGGCGGCCGATTCCATGAAGCCGTACTGCGCGAAGTCGGAGACGGCGCTGACGCCCGAGCGGAAGAATTTTGAGAGATAGCCGTCGTCGTAATAGCCGCGCCAGGCTTCATCAGGATGATAGAGCGAATAGCCGACCAGGGCGGCGAGACAGGCGAGCTTGCAGGCGAGTGCCGGCAGGCGGCGGATGCGGAACGGATCGAGCCACCACAGCGCGTACATCAGCGGCAGCGTGACGAGGCCGGCCAGGATCACCGACCAGCGCAAATTCGGGAAGATCGTGAACAGGAACGCGACAGTGTCGCGGTCGATCATCATCAGGTCGATGAAGTTCACCGTCATCTGCACGACGTCATGCTTGAGCCGCGACAGCAGCACCAGCACGACCACCATGGTCAGCGACAGCGCGCCCGACAGCGCCGGCCGGCGCAGCAGCGTGATCCAGAAGAAGTTGAGGATGCCCCAGGCCAGCGCGAAGGACAGGCGCGAGCCGAAATCGGTCTCGGTCTCGTACATCAGCGCAAGCGCAGCCAGATGCGGCGCCGCGACCGCGAGCAGCCGCCAGATGCCGAGCGCGGCGACGCTCGCCAGCACGGCGGTGGCGGCAGAAGGACCTGGATTGGGCGCGGACGCCATTGACGACACGCAACTCTGGTCCGGCGCGGGAATACCAAGCCGTCTGGCCGGTCCTCAAGACGGCTGGGGCGTCCGGCGCAGCCGGAAGCCTGCACCGTGTCATAAAACTGTAACGGAACAGTCAAGGACAGGCAACGCGCGCCGCAACCCGACGTTCGCTTAATGTTGGCTCGTGGCTAATCGGGCCTGGCGATCCCGGAGATGAAGAGATCGATCACCCCTTCCGCCATCCGCTCGATCTCCCCCTCCTCGACGCCCCAGCGCGGAAAATGACCGTCGAGATTCATCCGGGCGAAACCGTAGACCAGGGCGCGACCGGCGATCTGGATGCGCTTGAGGTCGGCCGACCGCAGCAGGCCCTGCGCAGCCGCGTCGGCCAGCATCTGCTCCGTCAGCGCAATCAGCTCGGCATTGTCACGCGTCAACTCCGGCGAGCTGCCATGGGCGAAGTAGCGCCCCGTCGAGATGATCTCGAAATGCGCGGGGTTGCGCATGGCCCAGCGCAAATAGGCAATACCAAAGGCGCGGAAGCGGCCGAGCGGGTCGGCAGCCGGAGCCTCGCCCAGCGCCGCCTCGATCTCGGTTCGGAAGCGCCGCTGCGCCTCCTCGGCCGCGGCCGCCATCAGCGCATCGCGGTTGGGGAAGTGCCGGAACGGCGCCCCCGGTGACACCGCCGCCCGGCGCGCAGCCTCGCGTACCGAAACTTCGACGCCTTCCGCGGCGAGCTGCAATGCAGCGTCGATCAACACGCGGCGGAGGTCGCCGTGGTGGTACGGCCGGGCTTCAGGCGTTTGGCGGCGGGCGCGCGGCTTGGAGGTCGGACGGGCGGACATGGCGCCTTCTAGCATCACTCCATCGTGAATGTAAGCAACGATTACACCATTGACGGATGCGCGATCCCCAAATGTAATCGATGCTTACATGAGGAAGGAGAGCGCCCTGTCGCAACGTCAAGGCTGGCTGGAAGGCTGGCGGCTGCTGGCCGCGCTCGTCGTGAGCCTGATCGCCCTGAGCCTGGGAATCGCCGCGATGCGGCACTTCGAGGTCGAGGGCGTGCGGATGGTGATCCGCTTCACGGCGCGAAGCTCGCTCACGCTGTTCTGCCTCGCCTTCAGTGCCGCGGCACTGGCGCGGCTGTGGCCGAATGCCTGGACGCGCTGGCAGCGCCGCAATCGCCGCTATCTGGGCCTCAGCTTCGCCGCCTCGCACGCGATCCACGCGGCTGCCATCGTCGCCTTCGCCAGGATGGATCCGGCCGGCTTTGCGGAGGCCACCTCGGCGGCCTCCTACATCTTCGGCGGCATTGGCTATGCATTCATCGTGGCCATGAGCGCGACCTCGTTCGACCGCACCGCCGCGCTGCTCGGGCCGCGCGCATTTCGCGCGCTGCACCTTGTGGGCGGCTATTACCTCTGGCTCCAGTTCATGGTGTCGTTCGGCAAGCGCGTGCCGGCGATGCCGCTCTATGCCGCCTTCCTCCTTCCGCTGCTCGTCGTGATGGCGCTGCGGCTGATCGCGATGGCCGCCCATCCACGTGGGCGGACGGCCGAGGCGAGCTGAACGACGGTCACCCCTGCGGCAGCAACCCGAGCCGCTTGGCGATGATGCGGTCCAGCGTCCGCTTCGGCAGCACGGCGCCGATCAGATGGCGCAGCGGATCGGGCGTGATCTGGTAGCGCACCTTGAGGCTCGCCGCCGTCAGCGCTTCGAACACGATTTCGGCGACGCGCTCGGCCGGCAGGCCCTTGGCGCCGAGCTCCATCATGAAGGCCATGACCTTGTTCAGCGCCGGCAGATAGGGCGAGTTCTTGTAGACCGAGAGATCGATCTCTTCGGCCTTGCTCCAGATCGGCGTCTTGACCGCGCCGGGGGCGACGATGATGACGTCGATGCCGAACAGCATCAGCTCACGACGCAGGCTTTCCGACAAGCCCTCGACGGCGTGCTTGGAGGTGCAGTAAGGCGCCGACAACGGATTGCCGTTCTTGCCCGCAACCGAGCTGATCATCACGATCCGGCCCTTCGGCCCCTTCAACGAGGGATCGCCGCCGAGCAGCGGCCCGAACGCCTGTGTCGCGATCACAGGACCGATGACGTTGATATCCATCTGGCGGCGGAAATCATCCGCCGACAATTCGAGCACGGGACCGGCGACTGCGATGCCGGCATTGTTGACGAGGCCGGCCAGCGTCTCTCCGCCCAGCGCCTCGCGGACTTTTCGCGCAGCAGCGAGGACTGCGGCTTCGTCGGTGACGTCGAACAGGAGCGGCGTAAAGTTCGCACCGAACTCCTCCTGAAGCCGGTCGGCATCGGCCTGCTTGCGGATGCTGCCGAAGACACGATAGCCGCGCCCGACCAGGAATTTTGCAATGGCCCAGCCGATGCCAGTGGACGCGCCTGTAACGACGACGGATCGCATGGTCGTTTCCCCCTTTGAGTTCCCGCGATCATGGGGAGGAAGCCGCTGGTGCGCAATGCCAACCAAGGCTCAAGCAGAATGCCGCAGGTGCCAGCTCTTAAGATGAAGCGGCGTGCGAAGGCCGCGACACGAGATGGATTGCGTCTTGAAAATGCGGATGAAGAGCCGAATCCTTGACTCTGGAGACGCTGGGCTTTTGGCGATTGGCCGTTTCTGAAAAAGTTCTGAAAAACGACGCGAGCTCAAGAATGTGGTTTAAGCGTCAGTTCTTCGTGCTCAGAGGGCACATCAGCTCGCGAAGAATTTGAATGAAGCAGCAATGCTTGGCGCGAGATGAAAAGAGCGAGACCGCTGTCTGCGATCTCGCTCGACTATAGTCGCGAAGGCTTAAGATTTGGTTTGGCGAGCGAAGCTTGTGCTTTCGCTCTCGTGTCCGACGCGGCGTAAGCGATACGCCGCGTCCCGACGACGACTTAGTTCTTCGACTTGTCGACCAGTGCGCCCTTCTTGATCCAGGGCATCATGTCACGAAGCTTCGCGCCGACTTCCTCGATCGGGTGCGCAGCGAGCTTGGCGCGGGTCGCCTTGAACGAGGTCTGGTTGACCTTGTTCTCGAGCATCCAGTCGCGGGCGAACTTGCCGCCCTGGATGTCGGCCAGAACCTTGCGCATCTCCTTCTTGGTCTCGTCCGTGATGATGCGCGGACCGGTGACGTATTCGCCGTACTCGGCGGTGTTGGAGATCGAGTAGTTCATGTTGGCGATGCCGCCTTCATAGATCAGGTCGACGATCAGCTTCACTTCGTGCAGGCACTCGAAATAGGCCATCTCGGGCGCGTAACCGGCTTCGACCAGCGTCTCGTAACCGCCCTTGATCAGCTCGACCAGGCCGCCGCAGAGCACCACCTGCTCGCCGAACAGGTCCGTCTCGCACTCTTCCTTGAAGGTGGTCTCGATGATGCCGGCGCGGCCGCCGCCGATCGCGGAGGCGTAGGACAGGCCGAGGTCATGGGCGTTGCCGGAGACGTCCTTGGCGATCGCGATCAGGCAGGGCACGCCGCCGCCGCGCTGATACTCCGAGCGCACGGTGTGGCCGGGGCCCTTCGGCGCGATCATCAGCACGTCGAGATCGGCGCGCGGATCGAGCAGGTTGAAGTGGACGTTGAGGCCGTGCGCGAACACGAGGGCGGCGCCCTTCTTCATGTTGTCGTGCAGGTGCTCCCGATAGATGTCGCCCTGGAGCTCGTCCGGGGTCAGCATCATGACGAGGTCGGCCCATTTGGCGGCTTCCGCAACTTCCAGCACCTTGAAGCCGGCAGCTTCCGCCTTCTTGGCCGAGGCCGAGCCCTTGCGCAGCGCAATGGCGACTTCCTTGACGCCGGAATCCTTCAGGTTGAGCGCATGGGCGTGGCCCTGGCTGCCGTAGCCGACGATGGCGACCTTCTTGCCCTTGATCAGGTTCAGGTCGGCGTCGCGATCATAATAAACACGCATAGTCGTTTCCTCGTTCAGGGCCGAAAATCGGCCGATGGTCAGTGTCCGAAGGGTGAAATTTGCGGATTTCGGGGGCTGTCTAGAGCATTTTCAGCCCTGAGGGAAACCCGTTTCTGCATGGAAATCCGCGACATCATGCATCCATGAAAACGGGGTAGAGGGAGGCCAGCAGCAGGATCGCCATCAGGATATTGAAGGCGCGGACCAGCCGCTCGGAGGTCAGGATCGGCCGCAATGCGCTGCCGAACAGCGCCCAGACCACGGTCGAGACCGTGCCGACGAGCAGGCTGATCAGGGTCTGGATCACGATGTTGATGGGAAACTGGGCAATCGCGGCGTAGGCGGTGATGGTGCCGATCACGATCACCCAGCCCTTGGCGTTGATCCACTGGAACATGGCCGCGCCCCAGAAGGTCATCGGACCGCGACCATCTTCCTCGCCCGGCCTGGTCGGACCGGACATGGCGATCACGGCGGCAAGATAGATCAGGTAGACCGCACCGGCATACTTCAGAAGCGTCTGGAGGATCGGATAGGCCAGGAAGACGGTGCCGAGCCCGACGCCGACGGTGGCGACCATGAAGGCAAAGCCGATGACGATGCCGACGATGTGCGGGATGGTGCGTCGGAAGCCATAGGTCAGGCCCGAGGACAGCAGCATGATGTTGTTCGGCCCGGGCGTGAAGTACATCACCACCATGAAGGCGAGGAAGGCATAGAACAGCGAATAGGCCATGTGCACCTCACGCGGTCTTCGGCAGGACTTGCGGGCGCTTCGCCAGCACCATCACGACGATGCCGCCGATCACGGTCAGCATGCCGGCGAGGCGCAGCGGGCCGAACCGTTCGCCGAACACGATGCTGGAGGCGGCAGAGCCGACGAACGGCACCAGCAGCGCGAATGGCACCACCTGGGCCGCGGGATAGTCGCGCAAGAGGCGGCCCCACAGCCAATAGGCGATGCTGGTGGAAAGGCCGCCGAGCATCAGCATGCAGAGCGCCGATGCGAGCGACATGTGCGTCAGCGACGTCCAGGTCGACGCCGGCCCGTTGGCGATGAGCGCCAGCGTGAACAGCGGCACGGCCGCAGCGAGGCACAGCCAGGCAAACAGATCGAACATCGGCACGCCGCGGGCCCCGCGCAGCAGCAGATTGCCGACGGCAAAGCTGATCGGCGAGATCATCAGCACCGCAAACGCGGCAACGCTGAAATCATAGCCGACGGTGCCGCAGATCATCAGCAGGCCGATCGCAGCAACGACGATGCCCAGCGTCTGCATCGACGTCGGCCGCTCGCCGAATGCGAGCGCGGCAAAGCCGATCGTGAACAGCGCCTGGCTCTGCACGACGACGCTGGTCAGGCCCACCGGCACGCCGTGGGCGATGCCGTAGGCCTGCGACAGGAACTGGCCAAGGAACAGCGTGAAGCTGATCGCGATCAGCAGCGACCAGGCGACCTTTGGCTTGGGAATGAACAGGCACGGCGCCGCGGCGATCGTAAAACGCAACGCCGTCATCAGCTCCGGTGAAAGCTCGTCGAGCGCAATCCGGCTCGCCACAAAGGCAAGCCCCCAGATGATCGCCACCATGACGGCGATGAGGATGTCGGCCGGCTTCATTGTTGTTTCCGGTTCTGCGTTGTCGTGCAGCCCTGTTTGTTGTTCTTGTCTAGCCTTGCTCGCCGGCTTTCGGTTTCCGCAGCAGATACGTGCCGTGCATCGGCGCGTGGTAGTCGGCCGAGACCAGCGTGAAGCCGACGTCGGTCAGCATCCGCTCCATCACCCAGCCGAAGGTCGAATATTCGTCGCGCATATGCGTCACCACGCCCTCGCGCGAGAAATCGTGGTTCTTGATCTGGAAGTCGGCCCATTGCTCGACGTCGCGCTCGATCACGTCGGGCATCGAGGCGTAGACGATGTCGCGCAAGTAAAAGCTCGCCCCCGGCTTCAGCGCGCGATAGATCCGCGACATCGCCACCGCCTTCCAGAAATCCGGCAGATGGTGCAGCGTGAATTCGCTGACGATGAGGTCATAGGATTCCGGCCGATAGGCGAAGCTGAGCAGGCCGGCGGACTGGGTGCGCACGGGCGCCTTGCGGTCGCGTGCGTAGATCTCGGCGAGCGCCAGCATCGCCGGCGAGATGTCGATGGCGTCGACCTCGGCGCCCATCAGCGCCGCTTCGGTGGCAAGTACGCCGTTGCCGCAGCCGATGTCGGCGATGCGCCAGCCGCGCTGGGCACCGAGCATCTTCAGCGCGGCGCGCGCCCGCAGATCGGCATCGTCATGGCTGTCGTAGATCGACGCCACCGCGGGCTCGATCCCCATCCGGTTCCGCTCGTTGTAGTACCAGTCGCGCGCCAGCATGGTTCACATCCCTTCAGGCCCGCGACCGATCGCGGCAACACCCGTGCGCGAAACCTCGACAAGGCCGAGCGGGCGCATCAGATCGATATATTGATTGATCTTGTCCGTATTGCCTGTGATCTCGAACACAAAGCTCTCGGTGGTGGCGTCGATCACGCGGGCGCGGAACGCGTCCGCCAGCCTGAGCGCCTCGACCCGATGCTCGCCCTGCCCGCGCACCTTCACCATCGCGAGCTCGCGCTCGATCGAGCGCTTGGTCTGGGTCATGTCGACGACCTGGTAAACCGGGATCATGCGGTCGAGCTGGTTCTTGATCTGCGCGATCACCATCGGCGTGCCCGTGGTGACGATGGTGATGCGCGACAGATGTTTCTGGGCCTCGGTCTCCGAGACCGTGAGGCTCTCGATGTTGTAGCCGCGACCCGAGAACAGGCCGATGACGCGCGCGAGCACGCCCGGCTCGTTCTGCACGAGCACCGCAAGCGTGTGGGTCTCGTTGGGATCGTGGCGGTCCTCGATGAAGTAGGCGGATGCGGGCTGGTTCATTGTCGTCCCCTCTATTCTTTCTCGTCATGCCCCGCCTAGTGCGCAATTGCGCACGGGGGCGGGGCATCCAGTAATCACCGGCGTCGTGAGTCTCACATCTGCCGCGGCGTACTGGATCGTCCGGTCCCGTCTACGCCAAGGCTTCGACGGGACCTGCAGTGTCAGGCTCGCCGAAGCTTTAGCGGAGGCGGCAAGCCGGACGATGACAGCGGTGCAGTTGGCGGGCGCTCGCGCAATCATGCGACCACCCATTGCTTGAACAGATCGAAATCGATATTGCCGCCGGACAGCACAAGACCGACGCGCTTGCCGGGCAGCTTTGTCTTTTCCTGAAGCGCCGCGGCGAGCGCGGCTGCGCCCGCGCCTTCGGCGAGATTGTGCGTATCGGTCCAGTAGGCGCGGATCGCGGCCGCGACCTCGTCGTCGGTGACCTCCACGATGCGCGAGGCGCCCTTGCGGATCAGCGCGAACGCATCCGCGTCCGGAATGCGCGTCGCCATGCCGTCGGCGCGCGTGTTGCTGGTCTCGGTCGTCACGATCCTGCCGGCCGCGAACGACAGCGCATAGGACGGCGCTTCCGTCGACTGCACGCCGACGATCTCGGTCTTCAGGCCGAGCAGGTCGCGCGCCATGATGCAGCCGCAGATGCCGGAGCCCTGCCCGATCGGCACGTAGAGGGTATCGAGATCGGGCGCGGACCTGAACAACTCCAGCGCATAGGTGGCGACGCCGAGCACGAGGTCCGGATGGAACGACGGCACCATGTGCAGGCCGGTAAACTGGGCGCGCCGCCGGGCCTCTTCGGCTGCCGCCTGAAAGTCCTCGCCATGCTCGACCAGCTCGGCACCAAAGGCCTTCATGGCACGGTTCTTCTCGACCGAGTTGCCGCGCGGCACATAGATCACCGCCGGCACGCCGTGGCGCCCCGCGGCAAAGGCCAGGCTCTGACCGTGGTTGCCGCGCGTCGCCGAGATGATGCCTGATGTGTTCGGCCGCTCACGCTTCAGCCGTTCGAGGTAGACAAGGCCGCCCCGCACCTTGAAGGCGCCGATCGGCGTGTGGTTCTCGTGCTTGACCACGACCTCGGTGCCGAGCCGAGCGGCGAGCAGCGGCCAGGCATGCGCCGGCGTTGCCGGCACCGCCTGCCCCACGATCGCATGTGCGCGCTCGAGCTCCTTCAGGTCGAACATGGCCTTACACCAGCGCCTTGCCGCCGGCGAACGCCTTGGCCGTCGCCTCGTCGTTGGCCTGCTCCGGCAGCAGCATCTCGTTATGCGCCTTGCCGGAGGGGATCATCGGGAAGCAGTTTTCGAGCGCGGCGACGCGGCAGTCGAACAGCACCGGGCGCTTGACCGAGATCATCTCCTGGATCGCGCCATCGAGATCGCCCGGCTTGTGCACCTGGAGGCCGACGGCGCCGTAGGCTTCCGCCAGCTTGACGAAATCCGGAAGCGCCTCGGAATAGGAATGCGACAACCGGTTGCCGTGCAGCAGCTGCTGCCACTGGCGCACCATGCCCATGTACTGGTTGTTGAGGATGAAGATCTTGATCGGCAGCTCGTACTGAACCGCCGTCGACATCTCCTGCATCGTCATCTGCACCGAAGCATCGCCCGCGATGTCGATCACGAGGCTGTCCGGGTGCGCCACCTGCACGCCGACCGCGGCCGGCAGGCCGTAGCCCATGGTGCCGAGTCCGCCCGAGGTCATCCAGCGATGCGGCTCCTCGAAGCCGTAGAACTGCGCCGCCCACATCTGATGCTGGCCGACCTCGGTAGTGATGTAGGTATCTTTGCCGCGCGTCGCCTCGAACAGGCTCTGAATCGCGTGCTGCGGCAGGATCACGTCGTTGCTCTTCTTGTAGTAGAGCGAGTTGCGGGCACGCCACTGCGCGATCTGCTGCCACCACGACTTGACGTCCGGCTTCTTCGCCTCCGCCTTGAACACCTGAAGGATGTCGCCGAGGATGTTACCGCAGTCGCCGATGATCGGCACGTCGACACGAATGTTCTTGTTGATCGAGGACGGATCGATGTCGATGTGGATCTTCTTCGAGCCGGGCGAGAACGCATCGACGCGGCCGGTGATGCGGTCATCGAAGCGCGCGCCGACGCACAGCATGACGTCGCAATCATGCATCGTCATGTTGGCCTCGTAGGTGCCGTGCATGCCGAGCATGCCGAGCCAGTTCTTGCCCGAGGCCGGATAGGCGCCGAGGCCCATCAGCGTCGAGGTGATCGGGAAACCGGTGACCTCGACCAGCTCGCGCAGCAGCTTGGTCGCCTCGGGGCCGGAATTGATCACGCCGCCGCCGCTGTAGATCACGGGACGCTTGGCGTTCGCGAGCAGCGCGACCGCTTTACGGATCTGCGTCGCATCGCCCTTCACGCGCGGCGCGTAGGACCGGTGCACGTCGGACTTGCGCGGCGGATGATAGGTGCCGGTCGCGAACTGCACGTCCTTGGGCACGTCGACCAGCACCGGGCCCGGACGGCCCGAGGTCGCGACATAGAAGGCCTCGTGCAGCACCTTGGCGAGGTCGTTGACGTCGCGCACCAGCCAGTTGTGCTTGGTGCAGGGCCGCGTGATGCCGACCGTGTCGCATTCCTGGAAGGCGTCGTTGCCGATCAGATGCGTCGGCACCTGGCCGGAGATGCAGACCAGCGGGATCGAGTCCATCAGCGCGTCGGTCAACGGCGTCACCATGTTGGTGGCACCGGGTCCGGAGGTCACCAGCGCAACGCCGGGCTTGCCGGTCGAACGCGCATAGCCCTCGGCGGCGTGGCCCGCGCCCTGCTCGTGGCGGACCAGGATGTGCTGGACCTCGCTCTGCTGGAAGATCTCGTCGTAGATCGGAAGCACCGCGCCGCCGGGATAGCCGAAAATGTCGGTCACGCCGTGATCGATCAGCGCGCGGACGATCATCGCGGCGCCGGTCATCTGGTTCGGATCGTGGCTCTTGTCACTCATTGGCTTGCTCCGGATGCGCTGTTGTCAGCGGCTTCGTTCTGGGTTCGGGAAATAAAAAAGGCCCCGAAGAGGGCCCATGCACACCGCCTGTCTTGTGGATGGCAGCTAGCCATCCCCGGCGGTGTGCCTGGGTACGACGGCGATAAGGAGTTTGGTAATAATGTTACGCATGGCAGGCGCCCGGCTTCCCAAAGGTTGCGCGAAACATAGCGGCCAAAGCCCGGATGTCAAGGCAATGCGGCCGTTCCCGCGCGATTTTGGCAGTGTAGCGGTGTTCCCGGGGTTCGGCGAGAGGTAAAATTCGGGAACCCGGCACAAATGCACGTCAGTCCCGGTCTCGGGCGGCCCTCATGATGGCCGCAAGCCATCCCCTCGCCTCCTCCAGCTTCACCCACTCGAATTCGGGCAATTGGTGCCGGAACCAGGTGAACTGGCGCTTGGCGTAGTGGCGGGTGTCGGCGCGGCCGATCGTGGCGGCCTCCTCCAGGCTGAGCTCCCCGCGCAGATGCCGGATCAGGGCCGGCACGCCGTGGGCCTTCATCGCCGGCAGCAGCGGATCAAGACCGCGAGCTGCGAGCCGCTCGACCTCCCTTAGGGCGCCGGCACCCAGCATGGCATCGAAGCGGGCGTCGATGCGGGCATAGAGGTCGTCGCGCTCGGGGGCGAGGAATACCGCGCGAAAACTGTCCCTGGGCAACAGCGGCGGCTGGCCCTCCTGATGCCAATCGAGCAGCGAACGACCGGTCGCCTCGACCACTTCGAGCGCGCGCGCGATGCGGGTGCGGTCGCGCAGGTTCAATCGCCCGGCCGCGCGCGGATCGCGGGCAGCGAGTTCCGCATGCAGCGCCTCGACGCCGTTTCGCTCCAGCCGCGCCCGCACGTCCTCGCGCAGCTCGGCGGGGATTGGCGGCACCACGGAAAGACCCGCGGTCAGCGCCTTGAAATAGAGCCCGGTGCCGCCAATGAAGATCGGCAGCCGGCCTTCGGCCCGCGCCTCCTCGAGCGCCTTCGCCGCGTCGGCAACCCAGGCCCCGGCGGAGAAATTCACGGCCGCATCGACATGGCCGTAGAGACGGTGCGGCGCTCGCGCCTCATCGCCATGTGTGGGGCGCGCCGTGATGATGCGGAGGTCGCGATAGACCTGCATGGAATCGGCATTGATGACCGTGCCGCCGGCGCTGAGCGCAAGCTCGAGCGCCAGCGCCGACTTGCCGCTGGCGGTCGGGCCTGCGATAAGCACCGCCTTGCCAATAGGCCTTCCGCTGACCTGCCTCTCGCTCACGAAAACCTCAAATGTCCCTCGTCGCCACGCTGATCTGCAACCCTGACAATCCCGCCCTCGACTCCACCATCGTCGACGGCGCCCGTGCCGTGCTGCCCAACGCAGCGCCCGCGCACTGGCTGTTCGACGGGGTTGCGGTCGACATCCCCTTCGGTGCCGACAGTAACCTCGAAGGCGACCGTCACGCCATCGAGCAGCGGCTCCGCGAGCTTCGCGGCGACCTGCCCATCGATATCGTCGTGCAGCCTGCCGGCTTCCGGCGCAAGAAGCTTTTTCTCGCCGACATGGATTCCACCATGATCGGCCAGGAATGCATCGACGAGCTTGCCGACCTGGTCGGGATGAAGGCCCATGTCGCAGGCATCACCGAACGCGCGATGCGCGGCGAGATCGAGTTCGAGCCGGCGCTGCGCGAGCGCGTCGCGCTGCTGAAGGGCCTTCCCGCCAGTGTCGTCGACGAGGTGCTGGACAAGCGCATCACGCTGACGCCGGGCGGCCGTGAGCTGGTCGCGACCATGCGCGCGCACGGCGCCTACACCTGCCTCGTCTCCGGCGGTTTCACGCTGTTCACGCGCGCAGTCGCCGCCAAGATCGGCTTCCAGGAGAACCGCGCCAATGAATTGGTCGTGCGCGACGCCAAGTTCACCGGCGAGGTCAAGGAGCCGATTTTGGGCCGCGCCGCGAAGCTGGCGACGCTGGTGGATCTGATGGAATCGTTCGATCTCGACGACGTCGACTCGGTCGTGGTCGGCGATGGCGCCAATGACCTCGCGATGATCCAGGCGGCGGGGCTGGGCGTGGCCTATCACGCCAAGCCGGCTGTGGCAGCCGCGGCAGCAGCGCGGATCGACCACGGCGATCTCACCGCGCTGCTCTATGCGCAGGGGTACAAGCGCGAGGAGTTCGTGGAGGGGTAATCTCTCGCCACGGGCTCAGCAGCGGTAGGACGGGCAAAGCGAAGCGTGCCCACCATCTTTCTCCCATCGCGGCAAGAGTGGTGGGCACGGCGCAAGCGCGCTTTGCCTACCCTACGAGACCAACACAATCGTCGTTCCGGGATGGTGCAAAGCACCAGACATCTTGGTGCGCAATTGCGCACCGGGGAACCTCGAGATTCCGGGTTCGATGCTTCGCATCGCCCCGGAATGACGGATGAAGTCACTGCACGCTCAGCGCCACGAACCGCAGCTCGCCGTCGGCGTTCGACACCAGCAGCAGCACCGACTTCTTGCCGTCCTTCTTGAGCTGGTCGACGCGCTTCTGGATGTCGGCACCGCTGGAGACGGCTTCCTGCGCAACCTCGACGATCACGTCGCCGGCGGAGAGACGCTTTTCGGCGGCATCCGAATTGGCGTCGACATTGGTGACGACCACGCCCTTGACGCTGTCCTTGATCTTGTAGCGCGTGCGCAGGTCCTTGTTCAGCGCCGCAAGATCGAGACCGAGCGCCTTCTGCGTCACCGGCTTCTCGGGCGCCGGCTCGTCGGTCTTCACCGCGGCCTGCACCTTCTCGGGATCCTGCAGGCGGCCGAGCGTGACCTTCTTGGTCTCTTCCTGGCCCTTGCGGATGACGACGACATCGACCTCCTTGCCGACCGCGGTGTCGGCGACGACGCGGGACAGGTCCTTCGGATCCTTGACGTCCTTGCCGTCGAACTTGACGACGACGTCACCGGGCTCGATGCCGGCGGGCTTGGCAGGGCCCTTGTCGTCGACGCCGGCAACCAGCGCGCCGCGCGGCGGCTTGATGTTGAGGCTCTCGGCAATCTCGTCGGTGACGCTCTGGATGCGCACGCCGAGCCAGCCGCGGCGCAGCTCGCCGAACTGGCGGAGCTGGTCGACGACGCCCGCAACCGTCTTCGACGGCACGGCGAAGCCGATGCCGATCGAGCCGCCGGAGGGCGAGATGATCAGGGTGTTGACGCCGATGACATCGCCTTCGAGGTTGAACAGCGGGCCGCCGGAATTGCCGCGGTTGATGGCGGCGTCGGTCTGGATGTAGCTGTCATAGGGACCGGAAGAGATGTCGCGGTTCTTGGCCGAGACGATGCCGGCCGTCACCGTTCCCCCCAGGCTGAACGGATTGCCGATCGCGACCACCCAGTCGCCGAGGCGCAGCTTGTCGGAGTCGCCGAACTTCACCGCAACGAGCGGCTTGGTCGGCTTGAACTTCAGCACCGCGAGGTCGGTCTTCTTGTCGACGCCGACCAGCTCCGCCTTGATCTTGGTGCCGTCGTTGAGAATGACGTTGATCTCGTCGGCGTCCGCGATGACGTGATTGTTGGTGACGACGACGCCGGCGGTATCAATGATGAAGCCGGAGCCGAGCGAATTGGTCTTTTTCGGCGGACCGTTGTCGCCGCCCTTGCTGCCGCCGCCGGGACCCCGTCGGTTCTTGAAGAAGTCGTCGAAGAATTCCTCGAAGGGAGAGCCGGGCGGAAGCTGCGGCATGGTGTTGCTGCCGCCGCCCTTGGCCTCGACGGTCTGCGAGGTCGAGATGTTGACGACCGCGTCGATCACCTTCTCGGCGACGTCGGCGATGCCCTCCGGTCCGCGCGCCTGAGCCGGGTTGCCGAGCGCGCCGAAAGCACTGATGGCGAGCGCAGCCAGCCCAATGCGCACACCATGGCGCAAGCGGGTCGGGGCAATGGTGGCAGCGGTCATTGTGATCTCCAGAGAAAATAAGGATTCGGCGCCAGACTGCGCTCGAACGGGGGCGCGGCGCAAGCGCGGACCTTAACGGGTCCCAAGACCGGGATAATATGGCGAAAACCGGCCTCCCGCCTTCACTTTGGCGTTGGCTCTGCCGCTAAACCGGACGCCGCATTACCCAGATCAGGATCAGGCCGGCCACGGCCGAACCGATCCCGACGGCCCGCAGGACGTGGTCGGGAGTGGCCATCGCACTTTTCATGGCCTTGCGCATCCAGTTTGGACTTGCCGCGAACATCAAGCCTTCCAGCACGAACAGGATGCCCAAGCCGATGAGGAAGTCGGCGAACGCAATGGACCTCATCGGATTGGAACCTCCCGTGGTGCTGTTCTTGTCTGGACGAAGGGCGGCAGAACTGCCGCCCCTGTCTAGCTTACGGCTTCGCCGGCGTCTCGGTCGCCGTCTTGCCGGCCGGGTTACCGAAATACCGGAAGAAATCCGAATCCGGCCGCAGCAGGAAGCGGGTATCGTTAGACTTCAGCCCGTTCTCATAGGCCGTCATCGACCGGTAGAAGGCGAAGAAGTCGGCATCCTTGCCGTAGGCTTCGGCGAACAGGCGGTTGCGCTCGGCATCGCCGACGCCGCGCGTCTGCTCGGCCTGCGACCTGGCTTCCGCCTCGATCACGGTCGCCTCGCGGTCGGCCTTGGAGCGGATCTCCTGCGCCTTCTGGCCGCCCTGCGCGCGGAACTCGGCCGCCTCGCGCTCGCGTTCGGTCTTCATGCGCAGATAGACCGCCTGGCTGTTCTGCTCCGGCAGGTCGGCGCGCCGGATCCGGACGTCGACGACCTGGATGCCGTAGCCGTCGGCCTCGCGATCGAGCTGGTCGCGGATGCGCAGCATCAGCTTCTCGCGGTCGTCGCGCACCACGTTGATGAAGGTGACCTCGCCGAGCACGCGGCGCAGCGCCGCGTTCAGGAGCGTGGTGAGCTGGATGTTGGCGGCCTGGATCGAGCCGACGCTCTGATAGAAGCGCAGCGCATCCTTGATGCGGTAGCGCGCGAAAGCGTCGACCACGAGCCGCTTCTGGTCGGACGCGATCGCTTCCTGCGACGGGTTCTCCAGGTCGAGGATCCGCTTGTCGATGTTGATCACCGAATTCCACGGCGCCTTGAAGTGCAGGCCGGGATCGGTGACGACGTCGACGGGCTTGCCGAACTGGAGCACGATGGTCTGTTCGGTCTGCTGCACCGTGAACAGCGACATGTAGCCGACGATCACGACGAGCAGGAGCCCGAGCAGCGTGACGATACCTGTGACCGGAGACCTCATCGGTTGCCTCCGCTCGACTGCTGGCCGGTGGCAGGCGGCCGCTTGGTCGTCAATTCGCCGAGCGGCAGGTAGGGCACGACGCCCTGGCCCGAGGGGCCGCCGTCATAGACGAGCTTGTCCGCGCCGCCGAGCACGCGCTCCATCGTCTCGAGATAGATCCGTTCACGCGTCACGTCGGGCGCCTTCTTGTATTCCTCGTAAACCTTCAGAAAGCGCGAGCTCTGGCCCTTGGCCTCGGCGACCGCCTGCTCCTTGTAGCCTTCGGCGGCCTGCAGGATCTGCGCCGCACGTCCGCGCGCCTGCGGCACGACCTGGTTGGCGTAGGTCTGCGCTTCGTTCTGCAGCTGCTCGAGATTGGCGCGCGCCGCCTGCACGTCGCGGAACGCGTCGATCACCTGCGCCGGCGGATCGACCTTCTGCATCTGCACCTGGGTGACGAGAATGCCGGCGCCGTAGCTGTCGAGGGTCTTCTGGATCAGCTCCTGCACGCCCTGCTCGATCGTGTTGCGGGCGCCGGTCAGGATCGGCTGGATCTGCGAGCGGCCGATCACCTCGCGCATCGCGCTCTCGGCCACCGCCTTCACGGTGCCTTCGGGGTTCTGGATGTTGAAGAGGAAGTCGCCGACGCCGCCCGGGTCCGGCTTGATGCGCCACAGCACGGTGAAGTCGACATCGACGATGTTCTCGTCGCCGGTGAGCATCAGGCTCTCCTCCGGCACGTCGCGGATGGAGCGGCCGCGCCGCGCCGGATCGTCAATCAGCGTCATGCCGATGGAGATGGTGTTGACGCGCAGCGCCTTCGGCAGCAGCACGGTCTCGATCGGATAGGGCAGATGATAATTCAGACCGGGGTCCACGGTGCGGACATGCTTGCCGAAGCGCAGCACGACACCGCGCTCTTCAGACTGCACGCGGAAGAAGCCCGACAGCAGCCAGAATGCGATGATGATCAGGATGATCAGCGTGATGCCGACGCCGGAGAAATAGCCGCCCGGCATGATCTGCTGAAGGCGGTCCTGGCCGCGCCGCAGAAGGTCTTCCAGATCCGGCGGCCTTGGCCCGACCGGTTGCGGGCCCGTGCCCCATGGTCCTTTCGGACCCGAGCCCCATGGGCCACCGCCCTGATTCTTCCACGGCATTCGACGCTCTCCTCGGCAGGGTGGAATTGCCCCCGCCCGCTTTGTCCGGTCCGGCTTTATAGGGGACAGGCAGGTCCCTTACAACGCAGCCCTCGCCGCCTTCCGAGCTAAGCCCGGGGACAGAAAAGTCAATGTTAACATTGGCGAATTCGGTTAATGGGGCGACCGCCGACGATATGTCACATAGGAGAAGTCGGCGCTGTCGTCGGGGCCGGCAGGATGCCGGATGCGCGCCACCTCATCCCATTCTGCCTTGCCGATGTCGAAATGGGTGTCGCCCTCGGGCCGCGCATGCACTTCGGTGATTTCGAGGCGATCGGCACGATCGAGCCATTGCCGGAAGATCTCGGCGCCGCCGATCACCGCAATCTCGGTGACCGAACGCCGCAGGGCATCACCGCGCGCGACTGCCTCCGCATCCGCCGCCGATGTCGTGACGACGGCACCTGCGGCGCGATAAGCCGCATCGCGCGTGATGACGATGTTGGTGCGCCCCGGAAGCGGGCGCGGTAAGGATTCGAAGGTCTTGCGGCCCATGATCACGGGCTTGCCGATCGTCAGCGCCCTGAAGCGCGCCATGTCGGACTTCAAGCGCCACGGCATCGCATTGCCCGCGCCGATGATGCCGTTTTCCGCGATCGCAACGACGAAGACGATCTCCATCAGGACGTGCCCCCGGCAAGCCGCCTCAGCGCAGGACCGGTGACGCGGCACAGCGTCCAGTCGTCCATCATCACGGCGCCCAGCGACTTGTAGAACGCGATCGACGGCGCGTTCCAGTCAAGCACCGCCCATTGCAGGCGCGACCAGCCGTTCTCGACGCACTCCGTGGCGAGATAGACCAGCAGCGCCTTGCCGAGGCCCCTGCCCCGATGCGACGGCCGCACGTACAGATCTTCGAGATAGATGCCGTGGCGGCCGCTGAATGTGGAGAAATTGGCGAACCAGACCGCAAAGCCGACCGGCTCGCCGTTCCACTCGGCGATCGCGCAATAGAGCTGCGGCCTCTCGCCGAACAGCGCCTCCGCGAGGTCAGCCTCGGTCGCCTCGACCTCATGCGAGAGCTTTTCATAGTCGGCGAGCTCGCGGATGAACGCAAGAACGAGCCCGGCTTCACCGGAGCGCACGCGGCGGATGTTGACCGACATCCGCGCTAGACCGCAACTTCCGCCTTGATGTGCGGATGCGGATCGTAGCCGACGAGCTCGAAATCCTCGTAACGGAAGGAGAAGATGTCCTTCACATCGGGATTGATCCGCATCACCGGCAGCGCGCGCGGCGCGCGCGTAAGCTGGAGCCGCGCCTGCTCCAGATGGTTGGAATAGAGATGGGTGTCGCCGAGCGAGTGCACGAAGTCGCCGGGCTTCAGGCCGGTGACCTGCGCGACCATCATGGTGAGCAGCGCATAAGAGGCGATGTTGAAGGGCACGCCGAGGAAGACGTCGGCCGAGCGCTGATAGAGCTGGCACGACAGCTTGCCGTTGGCGACATAGAACTGGAACAGCAGATGGCAGGGCGGCAGCGCCATCTTCTCGACGTCGGCCGGATTCCAGGCGGTGACGACCAGCCGGCGGGAATCCGGGGTGCGCTTGATCATGTCGATGACATTGGCGATCTGGTCGATGCTGCGCCCGTCGGCCGTGGGCCAGGAGCGCCACTGATGGCCATACACCGGGCCGAGATCGCCATTGGCGTCCGCCCATTCGTCCCAGATGGTGACGCCGTTGTCGCGCAGATATTTGATGTTGGTGTCGCCCTTCAGGAACCACAGCAGCTCATGCACGATCGCCTTGAGCGGCAGCCGCTTGGTGGTCAGCATCGGGAAGCCGGCCGACAGGTTGAAGCGCATCTGATGGCCGAACACCGACAGCGTGCCGGTGCCGGTCCGGTCAGTCTTCTCGACGCCGTCTGAAAGAATCCGCTCGAGCAGGTCCTGATATTGGTGCATGTGCCAAAAACCTTAGGAAGACGGCAGCCTTTGGGGAGGCGGCGAACTTAATGGGCGCCCCGACACCGCGACAGCGGCGATTCGCGGCCTCCACCGATTATACAAGGAAAAATGAGAGTTCCGGGGCAAACGACAAGGGGCGGAACTCTCGTCCCGCCCCCTCACCTATCAGCTTGATCCTGCTGTCGAAGTCGCAGGCGTCGCGCGATCAGTTCTCGGATTCGGTGAACACCTGGTCGCGCTTGGCGCGCAACACCGGCAGCACCGTGAGGATCAGGAGGCTCGCCGCGATCGCCAGCAGCACCGCCGACAACGGACGCGTCAGGAACACGCTCCAGTCGCCGCGCGAGATCAGCAGCGCACGACGCAGGTTCTCCTCCATCAGCGGTCCAAGCACCATGCCGAGCAGCAGCGGTGCCGGCTCGAAATCGTGCTTGATCAGCCAGTAGCCGACAAGCCCGAACACGCCGGCGAGGATGACGTCGACCGGTGCGTTGTTCACCGAGTAGATGCCGATCGCGCAGAAGATCACGATCGAGGGGAACATCAGCCGGTAAGGCACGCGCAGCAGGCGGACCCAGATTCCGACCAGCGGCAGATTGATGATAATCAGCATCAGATTGCCGATCCACATCGAGGCGATCATGCCCCAGACGAGGTCGGGCTGCTTCTGCATCACCTGCGGACCCGGCACGATACCGTGGATGGTCATCGCGCCCACCATCAGCGCCATCACCGCGTTCGGCGGGATGCCGAGGGTGAGCAGCGGAATGAAGGAGGTCTGCGCCGCCGCGTTGTTGGCGCTTTCCGGCGCCGCAACGCCCTCGATCGCGCCGCGGCCGAACCGCGACGGGTTCTTGGCGAGCTTCTTCTCGAGCGTATAGGCCGCGAACGAGGCGATCACCGCGCCGCCGCCCGGCAGGATGCCGAGGATCGAGCCGAGCACGGTGCCGCGCAGGATCGGCGGCGTCGAGTCGACCAGGTCCTTCTTGGTCGGCATCAGGCCGGTGATCTTCTGCTGCACGAGGTCTCGGTTCATCTCGGCGCCATGGTCGAGGTTGCGGATGATCTCGGCAAAGCCAAACACACCCATCGCCACCGTCGCAAAGCCGAGACCGTCGGCCAGTTCCGGAATATTGAAGGCCATGCGCGAGGCGCCGGTCTCGATGTCGGAGCCGACCATCGACAGCAAGAGGCCGAACACGATCATCGCGATCGCCTTCAGCACCGAGCCCTTGGCCAGCACGACCGCGAAGATCAGGCCGAGCACCATCAGCGAGAAATATTCGGCCGGACCGAACGCCAGTGCGAGTTTTGTGAGCGGCGCACCGAGAACGGCGATCAGCACGGTCGCAACGCAGCCGGCGAAGAACGAGCCGATCGCGGCAATCGCCAGCGCCGGGCCGGCGCGGCCCTGCTTGGCCATCTGGTGGCCGTCGATGGCGGTGACGACCGATGTCGCCTCGCCTGGAATGTTGACGAGGATCGACGTGGTCGAGCCGCCATACTGCGCGCCGTAATAGATGCCGGCGAGCATGATCAGCGCGCCGACCGGCGGCAGACCGAAGGTGATCGGCAGCAGCATCGCGACGGTCGCGATGGTGCCGATACCGGGGAGAACGCCGACCAGCGTGCCGACGAGGGCACCGATCAGGCACATCAGCAGGTTGATGGGAGAGAGCGCGACGGCAAAGCCGTGAGCGAGGTTGGCAAAGATATCCATCACGCCCTCACTGGATCAGGAAACGCGGAAACATCGGCATCGGGAGCCCGAGCACGTAGGGGAACAGGATCGCACAGCCAAGCGTCAGGCAGGCGCCGACGATGGCAGCCTCCAGCCAGCGCGTCTCATGTGACCCTGTCGCTGCGATCATGAAACTCGCGAAGGCCGTGACCACGAGGCCGAGCGGCCGGATCGCCAGCGCGAAGAACAGGATCGCGACCATCACGAACAGCGGGCCGCGCCAGGAATAGTGGGACATTCCCGGCCCCTCGCTCAAAAGGCCGGTCAGGGCGATGCCGGCCGACAAGGCGACTAGCAGCCCGCCGAACATCCGCGGCGCGGTGCCGGCGCCGAAGGAGAAGCCGCGCATGCCCTGCAAATCGCTCGAAGCCCACAGCGCGAACAAGGCGACCGCCATCAGAATGACGCCGCCGACATAGTCCTGCGCCGACCGGATGGTCATGAACAGCGTGACGATCGCCACCGCGAAAATCGGATAAGAATAAATCAGCGCCAGCAGCACATCGGAGGACGCCTTCTTGGTCTCACCACTGGCCGATCCGATCAGGGCTGCGGGAGCGCCCGCGACCAGCGCGGTGGCGTGGCTGATCAGGACGGTGGCCGGGCCGCGTCCCGCGCCCCAGCCGAAGATGGTCCCGATCGACCAGATGAATTCGAAGATCTGCGGCGCTATCGCCAGCAGGCAGAAACCGATCGCCACCGAGGTGTTTCGAGTGGCTGTCGCTGAGTGGCCCATCGTCTCGGCCATGCATGTCTCCTCCGCGACCCGTAAGTCACGAGCACTGTTGTTCTAAATCGGCTGGAAAGGGATCCCCCGGGCCGCAGCACTGCCTAGCGATTTTCATCACACAATGCCAGCAAAACCCAACAGGCCCCCGGCGAGCAGGAGCCAGAGCGGATCGATGCGCGAGACCGATGCGATCATCGCAACCATCGCGGTCAGAAGCACTGCAGCAATTGTCCGGTCGGTCGCCTCGGCCAGGATCAGGGCACTCGCCGCCATCAATCCGATCGAGAGCGGAACCAATGCAGCCTGGATCAGGGCCGGCCAGCGCGATTGGCTGGGCCGTTAGGAGACGGCTGACATAATAGGCAACCAGCGCGGTCGGCAGGCACATCGCCAGCGTCGCCGCGAGCGCGCCGGGCATGCCGACGATGGCATAGCCGATTAACGTCACGATAAGCACGTTTGGACCCGGCGAGAGCTGCGCGATCGCATCAGCATCCGTGAACTGCTTGTCGGTCATCCAGTGATGCTCGTCGACCGCGATGCGGTGCATCTCGGGCACCGCCGCGGCGGCGCCGCCGACCGCGAACAGCGACATCAGGCCGAAGGTCGAGATCAGCGCCCAGACCGGGTTCTCGGCGTTCACATTGCTACCTTCCGCCGCAGGAGGAAGGTGGCGCCAACGCTCACGGGGATCGCGACCAGGAGCACCGCGGAGAGCGGCAGGCGAAGCACGCCGATGGCGAGGAAGACATCCGCTTCAGGGTCATGATCAGCGTCGGCGACAGCAGCAGCCCGGCAAAGGCGGCGACACCTCCGGTGATCCGCGCAGCCGCGCGCCGAACACCATGGACAGATTGACGATGTTGGGGCCGGGCAGGAAATGGCAGAGCGCAAACGTCTCGTTGAACTCGTCGGCCGTCATCCAGCGATGCTGCTCGACGATCGCCCGCCGCGCGAACACCAGAACCCCGCCGAAACCCGCCAGCGACAGCCGGGCAAAGGCCTCGAACAGCGCGGTCAGGCTGGGCGGGGCGGCAACCGAGGCGGGCTGGTCCGGCTCTTGATCTGCCTCTTGGACGGCCGGTGCTGAATCGGCGGACATCTCAGGAGGTTAGAACGGCGGCCGCGGCCCGGCCAAGATCGGACCCGCGGCGATCCCGGAACCTATCCAAAGGGAACCGCACATCGCCGCTCGAAACCTCTGTTTTTTGAAACCTTTGCCCCCTATATTGGGGGTGCCGGTTCGCCGGCTATGGAAATAAACGGTCGTCGCAATAAACCATTCGGACCCGGGGGCGGTACCCGGCGCCTCCACCAAAGCCCACCATCGGGCTGGCCCCACAAGCGGGCTTTGGCGGGGGCGAAATAGGATCGACGAGGGCGTAAAGGGCGTACTTTTTCCCGGTATTGTTCCGCCGTTATCGGGCTACTGCAATAGTTGCCAACGACAACTTTGCTCCGGTTGCTCAGGCTGCGTAACGCAGTTTGAAAGACCACTCTAAAGTCCTAGCGGGTTAAGCTCCGCTAGGCGGGGTTCGGAGGCACCTGGCAACAGAAGCCTCCACTTGCCTTCTATTTCCTCCCTTGCGGGGACTCCTGCCAACCCGTCAGACACGGTACTATTGCGGCTTGGCGAGTCGGGCCGGCAGGGCCCAACTCCTGGAATGCAACAGGACCACCATGGCGACCGATCATATCCGATACGATGTGCTGGCCCGCGACGCGTTGCGCGGCGTGCTGCGCAAGGTGCTGACCGATGCCGCGGTCCATGGCCTGCCCGGCGAGCACCATTTCTTCATCACCTTCGTGTCGAAGGCCGAGGGCGTGAAGCTGTCGTCGCGGCTGCTGGCGCAATATCCGGAGGAGATGACGATCATCCTCCAGCACCAGTTCTGGGATCTGACAGTGCTCGAAGACCGCTTCGAGGTCGGCCTGTCCTTCGGCGGCATTCCGGAACGGCTGATCGTGCCGTTCAGCGCCATCAAGAGCTTCCTCGATCCGTCCGTGAAATTCGGCCTCCAGTTCGACACGTCCGATGTCGCCGAAGTCGCGCCTGAGAATTTGCCGGCGGCCCCTGCCCCTTCGGCCGTAGCCGTGCCTGCCGCCGCCGAGAAGGCGGAGACCGCGGAAGAGTCGACCCCGCCGAGCCAGGGCGGTGCCGAGGTCGTGCGGCTCGATCGTTTCCGCAAGAAATGATCTAGGCTGTCGCGCGAAGCCATCGCGCCCGGTCAAACTGTCTATATAGAAGAGCACATGAAGAGGCCGTGCGGCGTTTCGCGCGGCAGAATGGATGTGCTCATGGCCAAAGCTTCCCGCTCGAAGACCGCCCGCCCCGCAACCCGCATCGAGACCGACAGCTTCGGTCCGATCGAAGTGCCTGCCGATCGCTATTGGGGGGCGCAGACCGAGCGGTCGCGCCAGAATTTCCGCATCGGCACGGATCGCATGCCGATCTCGCTCGTGCATGCGCTCGGCATCGTCAAGCTCGCGGCCGCGCAGTCCAATCTCGAGCTCGGCCTGCTCGACCAGCGCCGCGCCAATGCCATCATCCGCGCCGCGCGCGAGGTGATCGACGGCAGCCTCGACGATCATTTCCCCCTCGTGGTGTGGCAAACCGGCTCGGGCACGCAGAGCAACATGAACCTCAACGAGGTGATCGCCAACCGCGCCAATGAGCTGCTCGGCGGCGAGCTCGGCGCCAAGAAGCCGGTGCATCCAAACGATCACGTCAACATGAGCCAGTCGTCGAACGACTCCTTCCCGACCGCGATGCATATCGCGGCCGCAAACCGCATCAATGCCGATCTCGTCCCTGCGCTCGGTGAGCTGCTGCGCGCGCTGCGCAAGAAGGAGAAGGAGTTTTCGAAGATCGTGAAGATCGGCCGCACCCACACCCAGGATGCGACACCGCTGACGCTCGGCCAGGAATTTTCCGGCTATGCCGCGCAGGTCGAAAGCGGCATCGCGCGGCTCAAGGTCGCGGTGAAGGACCTCTATCCGCTGGCGCAGGGCGGCACCGCAGTCGGCACCGGCCTCAACTCGAAGCCGCGCTTTGCAAAGCTGTTCGCAAAGCATGTCGCGGGGATTACGAAACTCCCCTTCACCAGCGCCGCCAACAAATTCGAGGCGCTGGCCTCGAACGACGCCTATGTGCTGGCGCACGGCGCCATCAACTCGGTCGCGACCGGCCTGTTCAAGATCGCCAACGACATCCGCCTGCTTGGATCGGGCCCGCGCTCGGGGCTGGGCGAATTGATCCTGCCGGAGAACGAGCCGGGCTCCTCGATCATGCCGGGCAAGGTCAATCCGACGCAGTGCGAGGCGATGACCATGGTGTGCTGCCAGGTGTTCGGCAATCACACCGCGATCACGGTCGCCGGCAGCCAGGGCCATTTCGAACTCAATGTCTACAAGCCGGTGCTGGCCTACAACATGCTGCACTCGATCCGCCTGATGGCGGATGCCGCGCGCTCCTTCACCGAGCATTGCGTCAGCGGCATCCGCGCCGACGAAAAGCGCATCAGGGAGCTGATGGAACGCTCGCTGATGCTGGTGACGGCGCTGGCCCCGAAGATCGGCTACGACAACGCCGCCAAGGTGGCCAAGACCGCCCATGCCAACGGCACCACGCTGAAGGAGGAGGCGATGCGGCTCGGTTTCGTCTCGGCCGACGAATTCGACCGCCTGGTGCGCCCGGAGAAGATGACCAGCCCGGGCTAGATTTCCGAATTCCGATAGTCATCCGTAATGATACGGACGCTGGACGCCCAGAAATATGCAGTTTTGGGGGCGGGATTTGATTACCGTCAATGTTGCGCCGGGGCGGCGTGTTACGCAACCCCACTGCCCTTGACGGGGCGAAATTCATCGTTTGATGGCCCGAAGGGCCGATTGACGAGGACGAGCGAATGGCGATCAAGTCTTTTGGGGCGCAACGCGCCACCCTGTTTCTGAATGTTTCATCCTGCCTGAAGAGGATCGGATGATGGAGACGCGGCATGGGGAACGTCATCAACCTGAATCGTTTCAGGAAGCGCGCCGAGCGGGAAGCCTCGGCGAAGCAGGCGGACGCCAACCGGGCGAAGTTCGGCCGCACGAAGGCGGAGCGGTCGGCGGAGGAGACGCGCGCGGACAAGGCGAAGGCGCACCTGGACCAGCATCGGATCGATCACGAGGAGCAGCCATGAAGTCGCCCGTCGTGAAACGGTCGATCGTCGTCGCCGGCCACAAGACCAGCGTCAGCCTGGAAGAGGCATTCTGGAACGGCATGAAGGAGATCTCGGGTCTGCGTAACATGACGCTGTCCGAGCTCGTCGGCGAGATCGACGGCAACCGCCAGCAGGGCAACCTGTCCTCGGCGATCCGCCTGTTCGTGCTCGACTACTTCAAGAGCCGGGCCATGGCCGTCCAGCCGGACAAGGTCCCAGCGCAGTAGCCGCCGGGGCGGGTTTCCGGCGCGCCTCCGGCGTCTGTACTTTAAAATCACTCTAAGGTGCAGTTTCAGCCGCCGCGCGCGCTTGACCTCGATGCCCCGCGTTGAAAATACAGGGCATGACCGACCATGATGACACACGCCCGCATATGCCGCTGGGTCTGGCCCTGCGCGGCTATACCGGCGTCATTCAGCACCTTTCCACCAAGGATACGGACTCGGCGCTTTCGGACATCGAGCTCGAGAGCCGCCTGATCGAGCTCGGCTTCGTCGAGGGGGCCCGGGTCGAGGTCCTGCACGAGGGGCTGGTCGGGCGCGACCCGATCGCGGTCAGGGTCGACAGCATCACGATCGCGGTCCGCCGGCGCGAAGCCATGGCCATCATCGTCGCCTAGTCAGCGACCGGATAACTGCCCCAGGCCCTTGATCCCATGGAAGCACCCCTGCTGCATCTCGCCCTGGTCGGCACGCCCAACAGCGGCAAGACCTCGCTGTTCAATGCCCTGACCGGCAGCCGGCAGAAGGTCGCGAACTATCCCGGCGTCACCGTCGAGCGCAAGGAAGGCTTCTTCGTCACCCCACAGGGGCGCCAGGTCTCCGTGGTCGACCTGCCCGGCACCTATTCGCTGCGCGGCCGCAGCCCGGACGAGGAGATCACCCGCGACTTCGTGCTCGGCAAGGCCTCCGGCGAGATCGTGCCCGATCTCGTGCTGTGCGTCGCCGACTCCACCAATCTGCGCCTGACCATCCGCCTGCTGCTCGAGCTCAAGCGCACCGGACGACCGATGATCCTCGTCCTCAACATGTTCGACATCGCCGCCCGCCGCGGCATCACCGTCGACGTCGAGCGGCTCGCCAAGGAGCTCGGCGTGCCCGTGGTGACCTCGATCGCGGTGCGCAAGGGCGGCACCGCCGACCTGCTGGCGCTGACCGACGAGATTTCTGCAAAGCTTGCCGCCGAGCCGACTGAGAACAGCTGGCGCGCGCTCAGCGTCTCCGAGCTGCGCGCCACCCAACGCGATGCCGACCGCATCATCGCTGACTGCGTCAGCCTGCCTGCTAGGCCCGACACCTGGACCGCGCGGATCGACGCCGTGGTGCTGCATCCGGTCGGCGGCCTCATCGTGCTCGCGCTGATCCTGTTCGTAATGTTCCAGGCGGTGTTCGCCTGGGCGCAGCCGGCGATGGACCTGCTCAAGTCCGGCTTTGACGCGCTCGGCGGGTTCGTGCAGGCCACCCTGCCCGACGGCCTGTTGCAGAGCTTCCTGCAGAACGGCGTGATCGCGGGCGTCGGCAGCGTCATCGTGTTCCTGCCGCAGATCATCCTCATCTTCCTGTTCATCCTGCTGCTGGAAGATTTCGGCTACATGGCGCGCGCCGCGTTCCTGATGGACCGCATCATGGGTGGCGCGGGCCTGCACGGCCGCGCCTTCATTCCGCTGCTGTCGAGCTTTGCCTGCGCCATTCCCGGCATCATGGCGACGCGCGTGATCGACAACAAGCGCGACCGGCTGACCACGATCCTGATCGCGCCGCTGATGACCTGCTCGGCGCGCATTCCCGTCTACACGCTGATCATCTCCGCCTTCATTCCCGCGAAGGACGTCTGGGGCTTCATCAACCTGCAGGGCCTCGTGATGTTCGGCCTCTACGCCACCGGCATCGTCAGCGCGCTGCTGGTCTCGTTCGTGATCAAGTTCTTCATGATCCGCGACTATGCGCCGGCGCCGTTCATGCTGGAGCTGCCGGACTACAAGATGCCCAGGCTGAAATCGATCGCGATCGGCATCTACACCCGCGCCAAGATGTTTTTGCAGCGCGCCGGCACCACGATCTTCTCGATGATGGTGCTGATCTGGTTCCTGGCCTCTTTCCCGCAGCCGCCGGCGGGCAGCACCGAGCCCGCCATCGACTTCAGCCTCGCCGCCATCATCGGCAAGGCGCTCGAGCCGCTGCTCGCCCCGGTCGGCTTCAACTGGCAGATCGCGGTCGCGCTGATCCCGGGCATGGCGGCCCGCGAGGTCGCAGTTGCGGCGCTCGGCACCGTCTATGCGATCGAAGGCGGCAAGGAAGCGGCCGAGCAGATCGGCCAGGTGCTGGCGACCAAATGGTCGCTCGCCACCGCGCTGTCGATGCTGGCCTGGTACATCTTCGCCCCGCAATGCGCCTCCACGCTCGCCGTGATCCGGCGCGAGACCGGGAGCTGGACCTGGATGGCGGTCACCTTCTTCTACATGCTGGTGCTGGCCTATGCGGCGAGCCTTGTGACGTACAACGTCGCCGTCGCGCTCGGCGCGGGATAGCGCCCTCTCAAAACCAAACTACGAAAACAACCCCATGCACAGTAGACAGGGGTTGTGAAATCAATGGCTTACGCGAGTGCGCAGAAAATTACGGGGGCACCCGCGATCCACTCGGAATTGCGATCATTGATTTCGGTCAATGGTCGGGCTCATCGGCGTGTCAGGTTTTCTCGTCGTCCTGCTAAGGGAGAGAGCACATGGCTACGCATGCCAAGCTGATTGGACTGTTCGTCACCGCCGCGCTTTTCACGGCAGCGCCATTGTCGGTCCGCTACTCGCCCGTGGATGCGCTGGCCGTGTCCGTTGACACAGCCGAGGCCCGCGTCGGGCGCCCCCTTACACCGATGAGCGTTGCCGGCGTCAACCGCAGGGTCCATCGGCGGGCATATTACGGTGCGGCAGCGGCGGGAGCCGCAGCCTATGGGGCCTATGGCTATGGCTATCGCCGGGCTTGTGGATATTACCCCTACCCGCCCTGCTATTGAGGCGCGCGCGATCGCATCCAACAATCAACCAAGCAAACGGAGGCGGCCTGAGCCGCCTCCGTTCTCGCTCTGCGCTATTGGCACACATACATGATCCCGTCGCCGCCCTTGACGAGCGTGCCATTGATGCCGGGACATCATCGCGTTTCCTTCGGGGTCTCATGAAAAAGGCCCCGGTCAATGCCGGGGCCTGAGTTCACCGGGAATACTTTGGATCAATAGCGCGCCGTGACCGGCGCACCGTAACCGCCGAAGCGGTAGTTCACCCGAACCGTGACCATGTCGATGTCCTGGGTGACGCCGCTGCCCGTGAGGGTGAATCCACCGGGCGTGACTACGCCGGCTCCGAAGGTGGTGTTGTCACGCCCCATCCAGAGATGGTCGTATTCGATACCGACCGACCAGTTCGGCGTGAAGCCATACTCCCAGCCAACACCCAGGGCGCCGCCCCAGCGCGTGTGACCTGCCGAAGCGAGGCCGACGCCTGTGACGTTGTTGAAGATATCAAAGCGATTGCGCGTCACGGCGGCGCCGCCCTTCACGTAGAGCAGCGAGGCGTTCCATGCCCAACCAAGCTGGGCCGTGAACAGCCCGATGGCATCGGTCTTGCCCGTGGTCGAGATTAGCGGATCGATCAGAGTCACGCGCGTGTTCTTGATCTCGGCCCAATCGCCCTGTGCTTCAAGGCCGAGCACAAACTGATTGGTCTGCCAGCGGTATCCAATCTGCCCGCCAACCAAACCTCCAGAGCGATTAGCGCAACCACTTGCGAGTGTCCCTATTGGCGTCAGAAAATCCACGCAGCCATGGCTCTGCCCCCAGCCTCCATTGGCACCGATGTAGAACCCGGTCCAATTGTAGACCGCCACCACCGGCGCCGGCGGCGGCGCTGCCTTGACAGCCATATCGGCCGCCATGGCCGGAGCCGCCATGCTCAGTGCCGCGAAACCGATCGCAGCGATCGAAAACTTTTTCATCGTCTCATCCCCTTTGCTCAAATCTCGTCCGTCAGAAACGAGCCCTTATGCAGGCTGGCGTGCATAAGTGCTGCGAACATCCTGGAGTCTACGCGCGAGGGGAGTTTCAACCCGTACCAAAATGGCAACACTCAAGCGCGATTGCTATGCACGAGAACGTGCTTAGCTCTCATTGGAAGTTCCAGACGTTGCAGAGGGGCCCTGTTCCTCGGCGAGCCAAGCTGCGATGCCGGCCGCCGGAATGAGCCGCCTCGGAAGGTGGGGATTGATCGTCCCCGCGAAGACAGCGAGGCCTTCATCGAGCTTTGCGCGCGCGAATAGCCTGGCCTCGGCCTCCGTCGCAAACGTCTTCGTCTCACGCGGGCTGCGCTGTCTTGGAAGCACGCCTCGCTTTCGAACTTCAAAGGTGACGTACCAATTCGGGACCATCGCGCCAACCAACGAGTCACAAAGACCTCACAACGGCCTTGTGCTGTGGCTGACATCCGCGTGCTTGATTCAGATCAAGCTGTCACTTGACCACTCTTATGCGAGCGTTGGACGAACCGGGCGTCAGTTGACCCGCCGGGCAGAACAGGGGCACGATCGCATCATCAAGATCGCGACCAGCTCCAAAGCGACAAACCGCTTCCATGGATCACTTCAGCACCGACAGACTGACCGCCGAGCGACTGAACCAAGACCACCTCGCCGACCTCGTCGCGCTGCATCTCGATGCCGAGGTGTCACGTTATCTCGGCGGGGTGCGCTCGGCGGAGGCGACGAAGACCTATCTCGACGTCAACATGGACCATTGGGACCGGCGGCTTCGGCCTCTGGGCGCTGCGAACGAAGGACGGCGCGTTCGCCGGGCGGGCGGGCATCAGGCACATCCTCGTGGATGAGGTCGACGAGATCGAGATTGCCTACACGTTCAAGCGCGAATTCTGGGGGCTCGGACTTGCAAGCGAGATTGCGACCGCGCTGACCGACATCGGGCTGACGCAACTCGAGCTGCCATCCCTCATCGGCCTCGTCTTCGTCGGCCACGCCGCATCCCGCCGTGTGCTGGAAAAGGCGAATTATGCTCTCGAGAAGAGCACGATCCATCGCGGCGAGGACGTCGTGATCTACCGCATCCGGCGGTGAGAGCGCATCATCGTAGGATGGGTAGAGCGAAGCGAAACCCATCGCGCTTCGACACGCTCGGAAGCAATGATGGGTTTCGCAAGAGCTCTACCCATCCTACGAACTACGAAGCAGAACCGAATGCCGCCGCACGCGCCGATCCATGCCCGTCACCCTGAGGTGCTCAACATGCGGCGCGTTTGCGCCGCGTGTTGAGCCTCGAAGGGCGACAACCCGGCTGTATCTCGGCCGTTCATCCTTCGAGGCTCGGCTTGCGATGCATTCGCATCACAAGCCTCGCACCTCAGGATGACGGGATGGATACTGCCGCAGGGACGCAGGATGGGTTGAGCGAAGCGAAGCCCATCGCGCTTCGACACGATCAGAAGCAATGATGGGTTTCGCAAGAGCTCTACCCATCCTACGGGTTGCCTCATATGCGACAGCCCGTTCAAAGCCTCGTGTCATGGGGACCAATTGGAACAGAGGGACTCGCCTGGCGCAGTTCCACGAGCTGCTTCGGTGAAGTTCCTGAACGCAACCGAACTGAACAGTCATTCAAGAAAGTTTCGTCGCTGTTCCTGCAACAGGCGAAGGTGGCGGTCGTTGACTCGCGACTGACGCAGGCCAAGGAGGAACAGATGAAGAAGCTGACTTACGCTCTTGCAGCGCTAGCGACGCTTGCAATCGGTACCCCTACCATCGCCAACGCGGCCGGCTTCGGCGTCTATGTCGGCGGCGACAGGGACTACTATTATGACGGCCCCCGCGCGCGCATCTACGAGCATGACCGCGGCTGGCACCGTGGCTGGTACCATCACGACCGCGACTACGACCGCGGCGTTGTGATCCGTCGTTATCATTATTGGGACGATTAGTGCGAGCCAGCACGGTCGAACCAGGAGGCCTCGCTTCGGCGGGGCCTTTTTGTGTTTCGCGAACAATCCAGGGTCTTTCCGTTGAGGCAGTCTGGATTGCTTCGCGGAGCCTGTCATCGAGCCGCGCTTTGCGCGGACCCGTTGGCTCGCAATGCCGATGTGGAAGCAGCACGTAGCCCGTTGGCTCCATCGGGCTACGAAGATCCTACCGGAAATACCCCACCACGAGATCGACATCCGAGCTGCGGGCCACCGTGCCGTTCAGCTCGGCATCGATGACGCGGCGGCAGGCTTCGATCGCGGCGTGGTCGCCGAGGTCGTTGGCGGCTTCGAGCACGAGCCAGGCGGCGTCCACCGAGGCCTTGTCCGGTGCTCCGCCGCCGATGTCTGCGGCGACGACCTTGTCGAGGCTCTTCTTGCGAACTGCGGTGCCGAATTGAGGCAACATCTGCAAATACTCCCCTCTCGAATTCCCGCTCGGTGAATCTGTTCAGTGGACCTGTTCAATGGACCTGCAGCTCAGGCTGACGGCCCGAGGTGGAATCGGCACCCGCGCTGTTCTTGCGCGACTGGTAGAATTTCAGGATGCTGCGCGACGTCTCGATCTTGAGCCGGCCGTACTCGCGCTCATTGTCCTGGAGGTCGCGCGCGGTGATCAGATGATCCTTGGCGCCGAGGAACAGCAGCGACATGGTCGTGTCCCAGGAGAAGTCGAGCGCCTTGCACAGCACCAGCAGCATCTCGCGGTTGCGGTCCATCAGCGCGCGTTCGATGACGTCGACCGGCAGCGCCGACAGCAGCGACAGGCCGATCTGCACCTCGTCGAAGCGGTGCTGGCGCGCATAGCTCGCGATCGAGTCCTGGTTGAGGTTGCCCTGGCGGTACTGCGTCGTCACCACGCGCTTGGCGACGAAATAGCTGCGCGAGGACGGGCCGAACTTGGACTGCAGATCGCCGGTGAGCTCGGTCACCGAGCTCTGGATCTGCGCCATCATCTCGGGGCGCTCGGTCTCGAGGCGGCGGCGGACGTCTTCCGACGCCTTCGCGATCAGCTGCTGGAAGATGTGGCGCGGCACGTCCTTGCGCAGGCCGAGCTGCTCGGCGAGGATCGAATCGCCCTCGGCGCGGCGGACCATGTGCAGCAGGCCCGAGCCGGAGAAGCGCGCGCCCTCGTTCTTGGCGACCGACGTCACGACCTCCTGGTTGCCGCGCTTGACCAGCACGTCGGTCACGGCCTCGCCGATCGACCGGCGCTGCGAGATCGCGAGCAGATGCGCCTGGCCCTTGGTCATGGCGCTCTCGACCAGCACCTTCTCGTCGATCCGGGTGGAATCGCGCAGCACGGGGCCGGCGACTTCGATGGCGTCGTCGAAGGCGAGCTTCTCGATGACGTTGAGCGGAGCGTGGTCGCAGGCCGACATCAATTCGGAGAGCTGCACGCGCGCGGCGACCTCGATCTCGTCGGCGAGCCGGCCGATCACCTCGCCAAACATGCTGATCTCGTCGTCCACATAGCGGCCGGTGATCAGAAGATCGGTCGCGTGCCACAACGCGCGTGCCCGGCTTTCGTCGGTGCCGCGCGCGATCGCGTCGTCCAGATCCTGCAGAAGCGATTTCGCCCCGTTCATCTCGATACCCCAGTTCTTGGCGAGCCGTCCCGCCTGCTTGGCGCGACGCCGAATTCCTCTGGGATCCAACGCTAGAGATGAAACGCGAGAATTCGGTAAAATCGGCAAATCAGTTTTGCCGACGAAAATTCATTCAAATGCGAGGGAATGGGTTAACCGGCCGGCAAGCTCTTCACCTCGCCCGTAGGGCCCAGGGCTATCGCATTTGAGAGCTTTTCCCTGTGGCCATCCTTCGAGACGCTCGCTTCAGGGCGGGCTCCTCAGGATGAGGACGGAGTGCGCGACAGCAGTTTCAACGGGCACTGACGCTGATTAGCCTCATCCTGAGGAGGCGCGTAAGCGCCGTCTCGAAGGACGAGGCGTGCGCGCAGGCCGCCGCAACGAGTCATATGCGATAGCCCTCTGCCCCGCTGGGGAGAGGTGAACTCCGAGCGCGACGGGAGCGGCGTTGCCTCACGGATTCTGCGGCACCAGCACGAGCGGCGGCTTCGGCTTGGGCTTTGCGGGCGGAGGGCCCGGTGCCGGCCGCACCTCGATTGGCGGCGGCAATGGCGCGACCTGCTGGCTTGCGAGCGGCGGACTTGTGAGCGGAGGGCTTGGCGCGGCCGGAGCGGCATGCGGAGCCTTCGGCGTCGGCGCGGCTTTCGGCTTGGGCGGCGGCGCGCGGCGCGGGTCCTGGCCGGGTAGCGGCACATTGGCCGGCGCCTGCTCAGGCGCTGCATCCGGAGAGACCAGCGTCGGCAGCGCGGCGGTGGCCGGCGGCGGCTCGCCGCGCTCGATCGCATCGAGCCGGCGCGTCTCGCGGTCGATCGTGCGCACCGCAAGCCATGACGACAGCGGCGCGAGGTCGACGGTACGGCTCAGCCTGTCGGGAGGACCTGCCGCAAACAGCTGGATCTCGGGCGGTGCGCCGGAGAGTCCGGTCATGATCGGCGTCAGGCTGGCGCGGATGTCGGCCTGGTCGGCGGGAATGTCGTAGCCGCCGGAGACGATGGCGCGCGCATTCTTGGCCTCCAGCGGCGTCGCCCCGACCCGCAGCCGCCCGTCGCGGATCGTGAACGGGATCTGCGCCGAGGCGACCGTGATCGGACCTGCCGACAGCGCCGGTTCGACGATTTGCCGCAGGCGGTTGTCGTCACTGACCTGGCCGCCGTCACTGGCGCGGATGGCGATCTCGAAGGCGCGCGGGTTGAGGCCGGATATCTCGGCAGACTCCAGCGTCACGGTGCCGTTGCCGGCGAGTGCGCCGATGAGCGCCGCAACGCTGCGGCCCTGGCTGGTCAGCGCCATCTGCACCGAGGCGCGGCCCTTGGGCAGCGCGAGGTCGCGATAGCGCAGCACGGTCGCATCAACATTGCTGAGCTCGATCCGCGCGTTCAGCGCCAGGCCATTGGCGCCATTGCGCGCGTCAAAGCTCGCCGACATCTCGCCGCCGCCAACGCCGCCCTTGAGGCCATCGATCGCAAACGACTGGCCGTCGCTGCGGATCGTGCCGCCGAACGGGCGCAGCTCGATGCCGCCGGGCATCGTGCCGCGCAGCGCCTGGAAGGCGATGCGGCCGCGCCAGCCACCGAGCAGCCCCGCGCTCAGCGGCTCGCCCGCATCGCGTCCCGCCGCGCCGATTGCCATCGCGAGCGCAGGCCCAAGGTCGAGCATATCGAGGCCCACCTCGCCGTCGACGCTCTTCTCCGGGTCGAGCATGACCGCGAGACGCCCGCGCAGATGCGAGCTGCCTGCGCTGCTGTCGAGATCGTCGAAGGTCAGGCGGTTGCCTGAGAGCGTGAGGCGCGAGGACAGGCTGACGCTCTGCGCGGATTTGTCCGCCATGCCAGTCCCGAACAGCGGCGCGAGGTTGACGTTGCGCAGGCGCAGATTCACGCTGGCCTTGGGCTCCGACAGTTCGACGTTGCCCTGCGCATCCGCGTCCAGCCCGCCCCCGCTGATCTTCGCGCTCAATTGCAGCGGCCGCCGCCAGGCGCCGCTCAAGCGGCCTTCGAACTGCGAGGCGCCTTCGCCTGCGGCCACCACGCGATCGAGCCCGAGCAGGGCCAGCAATGCGCCGGCCTGCGGGGTCGACAGTTTGGAGTCCAGCGTGAAGTCGCTGCTCCGCAATTTGTCGAGATCGATGCCGTTTACGGCGGCCACCGGTGTCTGCGCGGCCAGCGTCGCATTGGCCTTGAGCTGCGGCGCGTCGAGATCGAGCACGGCGCGGGCGTCGCTGCGATCGGCGTGCTCGGCGTTCTTGTCGAGGCTGAGGTCGAGCTTCAGGCGGGTTGCGCCCGGCAGTGATGGCAGGGCATCGACGCGCGCGCGCACCGACGGCGCAAATGGCTCGATCAGCGCGGTGAGCTCGCGCAAGGAATTGGCCGAGGATTTCAGCGCGAGCTTGCCGGTGGCCCTGGTGCGATCGAAGCTGCCGCTCGCTTCCGTGGTCACGCCGCTGGTCTGGCCGAACCGCAACTGCTCCAGCGACAACGACACCGGCGAGTAGCCGAGCTTCGCCGCGAACGGCCGCAGCTCCTGGCCGGCGGAGATGGCGCGGCCGACATCGAGCGAGAGCTTTGCTTCCTCCGGCCATTCGCCTTGCGGCCCCGCCAGCGCGCGGACAAAGCTCGCGGCGGCGTCGAGATCGAGACGGTCGGCCTTCAGCTCGGCGTCGATCCGCGAGCCCTTGCTGGCGCCGGCCTGGACGAAGGCAATTCGTCCCTCGACGGCGCCGCCTTCGATCTCGGCCTTCAGCCTGTCGACGGCGAGATGGTTGGCGGCGATCGTCACGTCGCCGGCAAGGCGCAGTGGCCGCGTGCTGCGACGGTTGATCTCGCTGCGGCCCTGGAGCCAGGCCACCAGCGTATCGGGGTCGGACGACTCGACGTTGAGGCGGCCGCTGAAACTGTCGGCGCCCGGCGTCGCGCCGTTGAGCGAGAGCTGCGTCATGCCCGGCGCGCGCAGCTCGAGTCGCCGGAAGGTCCAGGACCGGCCGTCGGTCGCAAGCTCCGCCGCGATGTTCTGGAGCGGGCGGCCGCCCAGCATGATCTGCTCGGAGTTGAACTCGATCTGCGCCGGGATCGGCGCCTGCGGAATCGCGGCGAGGCCTGCGCGCAGCGCCGGCAGGATGCGCAGCGGCTCGGAGTCGCCCTTGGCCGCCAGCCTGTCGGCATCGATCTGACGCGCCGACAGCACCGCGCGCAGCAGCGGCGAAGCACCGAACCTGAGGTCGCCGACGCCGCCGGCTTTCAATGCGTTGTCATCAGTGCCGATGCTCGCATCGATCTGGTCGAACCTGGCACCAGCCGGGTCGGCCTTGAGTCTTGCGGTGAGCTTCCACGGCGTCGGCCCCGCCTCGCCCGGCTTCTTCGCCGCGGGCACGGCGAGCGTCAGCGCGCCGTCGAATTTCGGCAGGCGGTTGTCGAAGGCGAGCACGCCTTCGAGATCGGCCAGGATCGCACGCTCGCCGGGATCGATGTTGAGGTGCAGACGGGTGGCGCTGCCGTCGGCGCTCGGGCCGGAGGAGATGCGGAACGGGTAGCGCGTGCCCGACACCTTGAGACTGCCGTCGCCGCGCACCGAGCCGGCGAGCGAGCGGACGTCGCCGGAGAATGCGATGTCGGTCAGCTCAAGCGTGGAACGGCTGGCGGCATCATGCAGCGCGACGCGCCCGGTGAGGTTCAGCCGCTCGATCGCGAGCGAGGCCAGGTTGAAGCTGCCGTTCGCGGTGGACGGCAAATCGACCCGCCCGCGCGCATCGAGGCCGAGATCGACCGCCATGCCGCCCACCGTCAGTTCGGTGGCGCGCCATTCGCCGCGCATGAGGGAGCTCAGGCTGAACTCGACATCGAGCTTGTCGGCACGCAGCCGGCCGGGATCGTTGTTGCCGCCGAAGGTCACGGAGCGCAGCCGCAGGGTCGGCGCCGGCAGGAGCCGCGCGTCCAGCTCGCCCGCCACCCGCACCGGCACGCCGATGATCCGGCCGGCCTCCGCCTCGAACTGGGGCCTGAACTGGTTCCAGTCGATGAAGTAAGGCCCGATCAGCGCGGCCAGAAGCGCTAAGATGAAGGCAATCGCCAATCCGAGCAGCGTCGTCTGCACGGGTCTCCCCTCGGCCAAACCGGCACCCGGGTCAAACCTTGACCCTGCAAACCTTGGCCTTGAGGCTTCAGGCGCGCCGGAACAGCCCCTTATATAGAGGGAAGTGTGGCGAAGTCACAGCGACTGTTGCGCGCGGAGGTTAACGCTGCGGCCTCACCAGCTGGCGGGGAGCTGCGTCAGGCCGCGCAGCACGAAGGTCGGCCGCCATTTCGGGTTCTCGACGTCGTCGATGCGCAAGTTGGGCAGCCGCCGCAAGAGCGTGGCGATGGCGATCTCGGCCTCGATGCGCGCCAGCTGGGCCCCGAGGCAGAAATGGATGCCGCCGCCGAACGACAGCGGCTTGACGTTCGCCCGGGTGATGTCGAGCCGGTCGGGGCGATCAGGGTAAACGGCGGGATCGCGGTTGGCCGAGCCGAGCAGGCAGAGCACGGTCTCGCCCTTGGGGATCTGCCTGCCGCCGATGTCCTCGATGTCCTCCAGCGCGACACGTCCGGTCATCTGCACCGAGGAATCGTAGCGCAGGAACTCCTCGATCGCGTTCGTCATCAGCTCCGGCCGCGCCTTCAGCAGCGCGAGCTGGTCCGGATTGCGGTGCAGCGCCAACAGGCCGTTGCCGATCAGATTGACGGTGGTCTCGTGGCCGGCGCCGAACAGCAGGATGATGTTGGCGGTCAGCTCCTCGTTGGTGAGCTTGTTGCCGTCCTCCTCGGCCTGCACCAGCTGCGTGATGAGGTCGTCGCCGGGATTTTTGCGGCGCAGCTCGAACAGCTGCTGGAAATACATCTGCGCCATCATGTTGCCGGCGTTGCCCTTGGCAATCTCCTCCGGCGTGAGCGGCACGGGATCGAGCAGCCGGCCGCCGTCGCGCGAGCTCTTGTAAAACACTTCGCGATGCTCCTCGGGGATGCCGAGCATGTCGCAGATGATGGTGACGGGCAGACGGAAGGCGAAATCCTCGATCAGGTCCATGTGGCCGCGCGCGATCACGGCATCGATGGCCTGGTCGACGATCTCCTGGATGCGCGGCCGCATGTCCTCGACGCGGCGCGCGGTGAAGGCTTTTACGACCAGGCCGCGCAGGCGGGTGTGATCCGGGGGATCAGACTGCAGCATCCAGTGGCTCATGCTGCGGAACACCGGCTCGTCCATGATCTTTTCGCTGTAACGGCGCTTGGACCGCTCGACGAAATCCTTGCCGAAGCGCTTGTCGCGCATCACGAGGCTGACATCGGCGTGGCGGCTGGCGACGAACTGGCCGAACGGCGTCACATGGATCGGATCGATCGCGCGCAGCCGGTCGTAATGCGGATAGGGATCGCGGATGAAGTCCTGCGACAGCGGATTGAACAGCGGATCACCGCCGGCGGCTTGCACTTGCTCGTTCATGGTGACCTCAATCGGTTGCCGCATGACACGCATACGCAAGGCAGCCCCTGCCCGGCGTAACCATCCCCAAAACTGTTATCAACTCGATACATTATTGTATCGAGTTGCATTCTGCCCTAAGCTGCGCAGATGTCAAGGGTGAGAACCAGGCCGACCAGGGACGACACGCGCGACAAGTTGTTCGAGGCGGCCGCGCGCGTGTTCGAGGAGGACGGCATCGGCGGCGCCAGCATCGAGGCGATCGCGGCCGCCGCGGGCTTCACCCGCGGCGCGTTCTATTCGAACTTCAAGAGCAAGGACGAGCTGATCATCGCCATGCTCGAGGACCATGTCGAGCAGTCGATCCGGCGCAACATGGACATCCTCGCCCAGCACGACAATCTCGACGATTTCATCGCGGCATTGAAGGCGATGGACCGCAGCCGGCAGGATCCGCTCGGCCGCGCGCCGCTTCTCCACATGGAGATGATCCTCTACGTCGCGCGCGCCGAGAAGCGTCGGCCCGAACTTGCAAAACGCCTGCGCGCGCGGCGCAAGCTGGTCGCCGACATCGTCGAGGCGACATTGAAGGGCAACGGCAAGAACAACACGGTGAACCCGCCCTGGATGGCCTCCGTCGTGCTCGCGCTCGAAGACGGCTTTCGCCTGCACCGGCTGATCGATCCCGAGACGACACCGGCCGACAGCTTTCTGCGTGCAATTACGGATTTGCGGCGGAGGACAGGACTTTCGTCGAACTAAGGCGTGGATTCGGATGACAACGTTGCCTCGTTCGGCTCTGTCCGCTTCCCGCGCGAATTTGCGATCAAAAGGTCACACTCAACGTCCGCCGCCGCATGTTGTAGCAAATTTGATTTGCACCTCGCGATCCCAGGACGTAACTGCCATTCAAGAGCGACGTGATCCGGCAATGACCGGACGAGAAGGCGCTGCACCAACAGCAAGAAAAGCAAGCACAGCAGCTACTTTTCGTTCAGGAGAATTCATTGCCCGGCATCGTCCATGTCGTGGATGACGACGCCTCGTACCTATCGGCCATCCAACAAGTTCTAGAGGCAGGCGGATACCGCGTCGCCACCTATGCATCGGCGCAGCAGTTGCTGGAGCGGCAGCCCGGCGAAAGCAAGGGCTGCATTCTGCTGGATGTCAGGATGCCTGGCATGAGCGGGCTCGAATTGCAGAACCGCCTGACCGAGCGCGGCTCGACACTGCCCATCATCTTTCTGAGCGCTTATCCCGACGTCAGCATCACCGTGAGGGCGATCAAGGCGGGGGCGGACGACTTCTTCATCAAGCCCGTCGGCGCGGATGATCTCCTGAGCGCCATCGCACGCGCGATCGCGCGGCATCGCAACGCGCGCGAACTCGACGGCGAGCTGGAAGCGCTTCGGGCCCGGCTTTCGACGCTCACCCCGCGCCAGCGTCAGGTCTTCGAGATCATCGTCCAGGGCAAGACGAACAAGCATGCCGCGCGCGAGCTCGGCAGCACCGAGCGCACCATCAAGGCGCATCGGAGCGCGATCATGGACAAGCTTCAGGTCCAATCAGTGGTCGAGCTGGTCAGGATCGCCGAGAGGCTCGGCGTGCTCGGCGAGAAGGACGAGCCCGACGCGACCTCATGAGGTGACGCGGGGCCGCTGCTGGCGAGCGCGGTTGCCTTTGGTCGTGGGCAGCGAGCAATTCGTGCAGACGCTATCGTCGCACATCCGGCAGATCCGTGAAGCGATCCAACTCGGAGGTGTCCTGCCGGTTCCGCGCGGCCGCCTACTTGCTTGTTCCCGAGAAAAATTGACCCAGGTCAACATGGCTCGCACGAGAGCGCGTTACTTGCGAGCCGGTTCGGGAGGCGTTTACCTGAAGGAGGAGCAAATGAAGCCACTTTCTGAACAACTCGCCGAATTGTCGGTGCGCGCAAAAAATACCGAAACTGCCTTTGCTGCCGCACAAAAGGAGGCGCGTGACAAGATCGAAGCGCGGAAGGCAGAGGCGCTTTCGGCTGCAAAGAGGGCAGTCGAAAAGGTGAGCCAGCAAATCAAGTCCGTCGGCGAGTCTGCCGGCAGAGACAGGCAAGCGCTGCAAGCAAAAATCACCGCGGACGTGAACACCTTGAAGGCGTACGCGCTGCAAGCAAAGCATGATATCAAGGCCAACCTTGCCGAGGAGCGCGCAACGCTTCTGGAAGAAGACGCCGGTTTCGCGATCGATTACGCCATAGCCTCGGTTGAACAGGCACAACTCGCCGTCCTCGACGCGATCGACGCTCGCCGCGTCGCCGAGCAAGCCAGGCGCAGTTAGCATCGGGAACTCTGCAAACCGAGGCCGCCTCGGTTGGCGGCCTCTTTCATATCGGGCCAAGCTGCGACGTCGCCTATGGCTTATCGCGACTTACGCGCTGCCGCACAAACTTGCTCACGATAGAAGCAAAGCGGACGTCGTCATCAGTCACATGACGCCGCCGGATTGATAGGTACACGGCCTACGCCGACCGCCTCACCGCGCCCTCACCCACCGCCGCCACGTCCAGCCGCCCCAGCATCGCCCTCGCCTGCTCGGCGCAATGCTCGATCAGCCAGCGCTCGAAGGCGACGGGGGCGAGCGCGGGGGCGTAGAGGAAGCCTTGCACGACGTCGCAGCCGAGCTCGGCCAGCGTCCTGCGCTGGCCCTCGGTCTCGACGCCTTCGGCGACGACGGTCATGCCGAGGCCCTGGCCGACCCGCACCACGGCGGTGGCGATCGCGAGCGCGCCCGCGTCACGTTCGATATCGCGCATGAAACTGCGGTCGATCTTGAGCTCGCGGATCGGCAGATGGGCGAGGCGGCTGAGGCTGGAATATCCGGTGCCGAAATCGTCCACCGAGAGCCCGACGCCGAGCTCGCGGATCGCGTTCATGGTCTCGAGCGCCGCGACGCTGTCCCGCATGAACGCGCCCTCGGTGATCTCGAGCATCAGGGCATCCGGCGGCAGGTCGTATTCGGCGAGGATGTCCTTGAGCCGCGCGGCCAGCGTGACGTTGCGGAAATTGATCGGCGACAGGTTGACCGAGACGCTGGGGATATTGAGCCCGGCGCGGCGCCAGCTCGCCATCTGCCGGCAGGCCTCGCGCACCGACCACAGGCCGATCTGCTCGATCAGGCCGCACTCCTCCGCAAGCGGGATGAATTTCGCCGGCGAGACGTCGCCGAGCTCGGCATCGTGCCAGCGTGCCAGCGCCTCGACGCCGTGGATGGCGCCGTCGCAGCTGCGGATTTGCGGCTGGTAGCTGAGGCTGAGCGCGCTGTCCGCGATGGCGCGGCGCAGCGCCGCGATCAGCGCCAGGCGCTGCTCGGTGAGCCCGTTCATCTCGGCGCTGAACAGGCGATGGGTGGAGCGGCCGGCCTGCTTGGCCATGTACATGGCGGCATCGGCCTGCTGCATCAGCGTGTCGATGTCGGTCGCGTGATCGGGATAGAGGCTGATGCCGATGCTGGCCGACATCTGCATCTGCTTGGATCCGAGCCGCAGCGGCGCGGCCAGCGCTTCGGTGATCCCGGCCGCGATGCGCTCGGCGGCCGCGGCGTTGCGTTGCGGCAGCAGGATGACGAACTCGTCGCCGCCGAGCCGTCCCAGCATGTCCTCCGGGCCGATATGCTCGCGCAGGCGCTGCGCCAGCTGGATCAAGAGCTCGTCGCCGGCGGCGTGGCCGAGCGTGTCGTTGACGTCCTTGAAGTGATCGACGTCGAGGAAGGCCAGCGCGACATGGCCTCCGGTCGGGCAGGCATCGATCGCGGTGGTGATCAGGTGGCGCAGCTGCGCGCGGTTCGGCAGGCCGGTGAGCATGTCGTGATAGGCGAGCCGCGCGATTTCGGCGCGCGCCTCCTTGCGCTCGATCGCGAACGCGCCGAGGTTGACGCAGGCATCGACGATCTGGCGGTGCCATCTGCTCGGCGCCCGCGGTTCGCGATAATAGAAACCGAAGGTGCCGATGACCCGGCCGTCCTTGGCCTTGATCGGCGTCGACCAGCAGGCGCGCAAGCCCACTTCGAGCGGCCGCGCCTTGTAGGGCTGCCAGCGCGGATCGGCATCGATGTCGGCGACCAGAACCGGAATGCCGTAGAAGGCTCCGGTTCCGCACGTGCCGACCTCGGGACCGATCGCGATGCCGTCGAGCGAACGGGAATAGTCCTCGGGCAAGCTCGGACCGCCCAGCGGATGGAGCAGGCCGGCCGCATCGACGTGCAGCAGCGAGCAGACGACGCCGGGCGCGATCTGCTCGACGCGGCGGCACAGTCGATCGGCAATCTCGGTGATCGGCGCCTCGTCGGCGAGCGCCGCCACGATCAGCTGCTGCAGCGAGCGCAGCTGCCGGGATTCGGTGATATCCTCGAGCAGCGCGAAGATGTGCTTGACCCGGCCTTTCTTGTCGCGGAAAGCGTCGATCCGGGCAGAGACCCAGATCTCCTCGCCGTCCTTGTCGTAGACGAGCACCTCGACTTCGCCGGGGTGGCCGTCGGTCACAAGGCGCTTGACGAGGTTCACAACGGCCTTGCGATCGGTGTGGCGACCGGCGATCAGCTCGCCCGCGCGGCGCCCTTCGGCTTCCTCGCTGGTATAACCGAACAGCGCGGTGAACGCGGAATTGACGTAGACGATGTTCTGCTCGACGTCGGTGATGATCACCGCGCGGTTGGTCTGATCGGAGACCGCGTGGAGAAGCCCGATCCTGACGCGGCGTTCGGCATCGGGGGTGACGTCGCGCGCGAACACGATGCGATGGGTCGCACCGTCGACCGTCGCCGACGACATCGACACAAGCGCCTTGATACGGCTGCCGTCGTGCCGCATGAGGCTGATCTCCTGGCGGAGATCCACGGTCGCGCCGGCTTCGAGACATTTGAGGGCGAGAACGGCGGCATCGCGGCCGAGCACCTCGGCGCCGGCGAGCTTCCAGATCCGCTCCGCGGCGGGGTTGAAATGCGTGATGCGATGCGCTTCGTCGACGATGACGATGCCGTCGTCGGCGCGTTCGAGCGCGGCGCGCAGCACGTCCTGAGTTTCTGTGACAAGGTGATCGTAGGCGGGCATCGTCTGAACCGGCGGCATCGGGAAATGCGGCAATCAGCGAGAGGTTAACGCTCCGATGGTGTCCAAGACGTTTTTGCCATTCCGCCGCACCGCGCCAAGAGGCAGCATGCTTAACGCTTCGCGAAAACGGCAGAGGTATCTTGATGCGTCCAGAACCTATTCGGATGCCGGTTTGAGCTTGTGCAGCCGGCCGGCCACGGCGCGCACCTTGCCCGGCGACGCCCGCCAGATCGAGAGCGCCGACAAGCCGCTCACGACCATGGCAATGCCGAAGGCGAGCGTGTAGTCGCCGGCGCGATCGTAGAGCAGGCCGGTCACCCAGGGGCCTGCCGCACCGCCCGCCAATGCTGCCAGCATGATGGTGCCGAAGATGCTGCCCTGGTGCCTGCCCTGAAAAATCTCGAACACCACCGCGCCCATGATCGAGGTCAGGCCGTAGCCAAGTGCGCCTTGCGTGAACACCATGACGTAGACGAGCCAGAGCGAGGGCTGGAATTTTAGCGCGATCAGCGCGCCGAAGCAGACGACAAAACCTGCGCAGCTGATCGCCCAGACCCACTCACGCCCGATGCGATCGGAGACATAGCCGAGCACGATCTGGCCGGGAATGCCGAGCAGGCTGACGATGCCGAGCGCCCACACCGCGACGCCGGGGCTGAAGCCGATATCGAGCAGGAATTTCGTTTGATGCACCTGTACCGCGTACCAGATGTACAGGCCGGAGAAATAGCCGACCGTGATCCACCAGAACCGCGCGGTCGCGACGGCGCGTTTCAGCGTCCATTCGGTGTTGACCCAGACGGGATCGACCACGTTGGAGATCGGCTTTGCCGCGCCTGCGGCTGGGGCCGCATCGCCGTCCGGCCGCAGGCCGATATCCTCGGGGCGCTTGTGCAGCAGCAGATTGATCGGCGCCAGCGCGATCAGGACGAGCAGGCCCATCGCGGTGCAGGCGGTGCGCCAGCCGGTCTGCTCGATCATGTGCTGCACCCATGGCAGCAGCGTCACCGAGCCGATGCCGACGCCGGCAAAGGCGATGCCGATGGCAAAGCCGCGCTTGCGGATGAACCAGTTCGGCAGGAACAGCGACTGGCCGGAGTAGCCGAGACAGACGCTGCCAGCGCCGACCATGACGCCGATGGTGACATAGAGATGCCAGGGCTGGCTGGTGAGCGGTGCCAGCAGCAACCCGCCGCCCATCAGCACGACGCCGAGCTCCATCACCGCGCGCGGACCGGCGCGATCCATCAGACGGCCGATCAGCGGGCTCGCAACGCCGGAGGCGACGAAGCCGAAGGAGAAGGCGCCCGCAGTGATGCCGCGCTCCCAGCCGAATTCGGAGATGATCGGCGGAAAGAACAATGAGAAGGCCGTGCGAGCATTGACGCCGATGGCCATGGTGACGAAGGTCACGGCGACCACGACCCAGCCGTAGAAGAACGGAAGCCGCATTTTTCTATTTCATCCCTAGACGATCCTACCGACCATCTGAGGGTGTCCGGGTCAAGCGCTTTTCGCGCATGCCCCTAGAGCGGCAGCGCTATCGCATTTGGGAGCGGTCTCCCGCGGCCCATCCTTCGAGACGCCCGCTTGAGGCGGGCTCCTCAGGATGAGGGCTGAGTGCGCGGCTACAGTTTCAACAGCCAGCGATGCCGCTTAGCCTCGTCCTGAGGAGACCGCCACCGGGTCCGCGCAACGCGCGGCCCGATGACAGGCTCCGCGGTCGTCTCGAAGGACGAGGCGCGCGCTCAGGCGGCGTCGAGCTGTGAAGGCTGGACGGACTCGTCGAATGCGATCTCGTCGAATGGCTGCGGACGCCCGAACAGATAGCCTTGCGCAAAATTGACGCCGAGCGCCCTGAGCCGCTCGAACTCCTCGGCTGTCTCGACGCCCTCGGCGGTGACCGACATGTCCAGCCCGCGCGCCAGCGTCACGATCGAGGAGATGATGGCGGATGAGCGGGGCTGGTGCGTGAGGTTGCGGATGAACGACTTGTCGATCTTGATCTTGTCGAACGGGAACGCGGTGAGATAGCTGAGCGACGAATAGCCGGTGCCGAAATCGTCGAGCGCCAGCTCGATGCCGATGCTCTTGAGCCGCTCCATGAAAGCGTGATTCTCGACGCCGCGCTCCAGCAGCACCGATTCCGTGATCTCGATCTCCAGCCGCTCGGGTGACAGGTCGGAATCAGCCAGCGCCGCGCAGATCATCTCGAACAGCTCGGCTTCCTTGAACTGGATCGGCGAGAGATTCACGGCGACCATCAGGTCGGAGGGCCAGCCGGCCGCGTCCGCGCAGGCGCGCCGCAGCACGAATTCGCCGAGCGGAACGATCAGCCCGGTCTCCTCGGCCAGCGGAATGAACTGATCCGGCGGGATCAATCCGCGGCTCGGATGCCGCCAGCGCACCAGCGCCTCGAAGCCGCGCCGCGCGCCGCTCGTGGCCTCGACGAACGGCTGGTAGTGCACCTCGAGCTGGCAGCGCGCGATCGCATCGCGTAAGTCCCCCTCCAGCGTGTTGCGCGCCTCGAGCTCGGCCGACATCGCCTCGTCGTAGACGGTGAAGCAGTTGCGGCCCGCCGATTTCGAGCGATAGAGCGCGAGGTCGGCCTTTTTCAGCAGCTGTTCCTGGTCGCTGCCGTGATCCGGCGCGATCGCGATGCCGATGCTGGTGCCGATTTCGACGCGATGCCCGGGCAGCAGGAACGGCTGCGCGACGAGCTTGGCGATCCGCGCCGCGAGCTCGGTCGAGCAGGCGCGCTGATCCTCGCAGGCTTCCTGGATGATGGCGAATTCGTCGCCGCCGAGCCGCGCCAGCACGTCGGTGGCGCGCAGCGCGGATTTCAGCCGCTGCGCCACCTGACGCAACAGCACGTCGCCGGCGCCGTGACCGAGGGAATCGTTGACGTTCTTGAAGCGGTCGAGGTCGAGCATCAGGATCGAGAAGGTCGCACCGCTATCGTCGAGCTGGCGGTTGAGCTCGTCGAGCCGGGCGAGGAAGAAGGCGCGGTTCGGCAGGCCGGTCAGGATGTCGGTCTGGGCGAGCTCGAGCACCCGCCGGTTCGCCAGCGACAGCCGCCGCGAATTGCGGCTGGCAAGCATGAGATAGGTCGACAGCGACAGCGTGAGCAGCATGCCGACGATGAGGACCGCGACCGCGCGATCATAGGCCGTCTCCAGCGCGCCGCCCGCCGTCGGCATGGCGCGCACCTGCCAGTCGGTATCGCCGATCTTGAGACCGCCCGACCAGTGCAGAGTCCGCGCGACATCCCGCATCGACTGCGGCGCGGTGGCGGCGGACGAATAATCCGGCAGCATGTCCTCGAGACTGACGATCTGCCCGGTGAAGGGCGGGTAGACGTTCACACTGACCGCAGGGCTCGCTCCGGTGGTTACGCGAATGGACTGGATCAGCAGCGGCAGATCGAAGATGCCGACCACGAAGCCGGCCAGGTTGCGACGCCGGTCCGCGATCGTGTCGCGCGACGTTCCCTTGGCATAGACGGGAATGGCGACGAGGACGTCGGGCAGCCGGCCGCCCTCCCTGGGTTCGTAGAGACGGGTACGGATGGCCGCAACCCGATCGTTGTCGCGGGCGCGCTCCAGCGCCGCAAGGCGTTCCGGGATGCTCGCATAATCCATGCCGTAGACCTGCGACGTCTTCGGCTGCGTCGAGTAGAACACCGGGAAATATTCGTCGCTCTGCGGCGCGGCCGCGAAGGCATCGCCCTCGGGCACCTTGATGCAGTAGCCGGACACGCCGTCCGTGATTGCAGCTGCCTCGTATTCGGCGCGCTCCTTGCGGTTCACGCGCGGCAGCCAGGCGATGCGCAACATGCCGGGATGGCGCTCGAACAGGCGCGCGCTGAAGGTTTCGAATTCGCTGCGGGTGATTTCCTCGTTGGTCGATTCGAACAGCGTGCGCAGCGCGACGAGCCTGGAGATGTACTCGCCCATGCCATTCTGCATGACGATCGCTTCGGTTTCGGCCGCGTTCTCGAACTCGATCGTGTTGACGCGGTTTTCCCATCGCGCAACGGCGGCGGCGCCTACCATCGAGAACAGAAGCCCGACGGCGACCGCGACCAGCGCAGGGCGATAGAGCCCGAGCAGCGGCGCGGCACGCCACCATCCGGTCACTCGCTTCCGATCCTGATCGTTCCGATCGCGACCACCCATCTTGATCCGCACGTCCCCTTCGGCACGGCGGCACGAACTTCTGGTTGAGCCGCCGGAACTGCTATCGGACAAGGATCGGGGTTAAGAACTGCACAATATCGGAACGAGGCCGTCCCGCATTGCGCGGAGTAGTTAATGACTGCCGTGCAAGTCGCTGCAGACTGGAAATAACTTTCCGGTTTTACCCGGAGTCTTACGGATCATCGGTACGGCGCCGGTTAGCGAGCTGTTCAGCCTGCAGAACTATGTTTCGAACACGCTCATCCTGCACCCGGCAAACACTCCCATGACCCGATCGCGCTCCGCGACATGTCTCGCCTTGACCATCGCATTGCTGGCAGCAAGCCTGCTGCCGGCGCAAGGCGGCGAGGCCGGCGTCGGCGACGATGCGATCCTGTTCGGCCAGGCGGCTGCGCTGGAGGGCCCCTCCTCCGCGCTCGGCCAACGCATGCGGCAAGGCATCGTCGCGGCGTTCACCGAGATCAACGCCAAGGGCGGCGTCCACGGCCGCAAGCTCCAGCTCGTCAGCCGTGACGACGGCTACGATCCCGACCGCTCGGTGGCGCAGACGTTGCGGCTGATCGACGACGACAAGGTGTTCGCGCTGATCGGCGCGGTGGGCACGCCGACTGCGATGGCGACGATACCGATCACCAGCGCCAGGAACATTCCCTTCATCGGCCCGTTCACCGGTGCCGAGTTCCTGCGCGACCTCGAGCTTGCCAACGTCGTCAACATCCGCGCGAGCTATGGCGCGGAGGCCGAGGCCTGGGTCAAGCATCTCACCGAGGATCGCCGGTTCACCCGTATCGGCATCTTCTACCAGGACGATGCCTTTGGCCGCGACGGTCTCCTTGGCGTGAAGCGCGCGCTCGCCAAGCGCGGCCTCGAGCTCGCCGCCGAAGGCACCTTCGAGCGCAACACCCGCGCGGTCGGCGCTGCCTGGCGCATGATCAAGCGCGCCGACCCCGAGGCCATCGTCATGGTCGGCACCTACGGGCCCTGCGCCGAGTTCATCAAGCTGGCGCACCGCAGCGGCGCCTATCCGACCTTCGTCAACATCTCCTTCGTTGGCGCCAATGCGCTCGCCAAGGAGCTCGGTCCCGACGGCGAGGGCGTCATCGTCTCGCAGGTCGTGCCGTTTCCCTGGGATCGTTCGCTCAAGCTCGTCGCCGACTACCAGGCGGCGCAGCAGGCGTTCGATCCGGCGCTGACACCGGACTTCGTGTCGCTCGAAGGCTATCTCTCCGGCCGCCTCACCGCCGCGGCGCTGGAAAAGGCAGGACCGCAACCGACGCGCGCGAGCCTGCTGCACGCCATCAACGAGATCGGCCGCTTCGACATCAGCGGCAGCATCGTCACGGTCGGCATGCGCACGATCGACACGCCGGCGAAGGTGTTTCTGACGGTGATCCAGAAGGACGGGACGTTCCGGGCGGTGGACCGGCTGTAGGGCCGCTCAGGGCCGGCGCGTCCAGCGCTCGGCGTTGACGGCGCCTTGCGGCACCTCGCCCCGCACGATCGCTTCCACCTGCCGCACGGTTTCCAGCGACTGGTATTCGATCGCCTGCGGCGTCAGTCCGCCGACATGCGGGGTCGCGATGACGTTCGGCAGCCTGGCGAGCTCGGGCGTCGGCATCTGGTCGGGCGCGCGGCCGACATCCATCGCGGCACCGGCGATGCGGTTCTCGCGCAGCGCGCGTGCCAGCGCGGCCTCGTCGACGAGATTGCCGCGCGAGAGATTGACGAAGACGGCATGCCTCTGCATGCGCGCCAGCGCCGCCTCTCCGATCAGGTTCTCGGTCTGCTCGTTGGCGATGGCGAGGCAGACGACATAGTCCGATGCGGCGAGGAGCTCGTCGAGACCGACCCGCCTGATCGCGGCATCGCTGACATCAGCGTAGGGATCGGAGACCAGCACCTCCATGCGCAGCACTTTTGCGATCTCGGCGAGATAACGCCCGATGCTGCCATAGCCGATGATGCCGATCCTGCTGCCGGCGAGCTGGCGGCCCATCCGCGCCTCAGGCTTGCGGCCGGCCTGGTAATCCGCCGTCGTCCGCGACACGCCGCGGGAGAGGTCGACCATGAAACCGAGCGCGAGCTCGGCGACCGCCTGCACGAAGCCGGGCCCGGCGCGGGTCACGAGCACGCCGGCTTGCGACGCCGCGTCCACATTGACGTTGCGGATGTCGACCGCGCAGCGGACGAAGGCCCGCAGGCGCGGCAGTTGCGCAAAGATCTCGCCGCGCCCTTCCGTCATGCGATCGGCAACGATGATGTCGGCATCCTTCGCAGCGCGCACGAGGCCGGCCGCATCCAGCGTTTCGTCGCTCTCGTGCAGGATCACCTCGGCGGCCGCGCGCAGGCCGCTGAGGCTGCGATCGCCGTAGTAATTGCGCCGCATCTCCGGCGTGTGCGCGAGCAGAACCTTCACGACAAAAACTCCTTCAGTAGCCGAATGCCCGCGGCAGCGCGGTCGAGAGCCATGGCACGAAGGCGATGACGAGCAGGCAGAGGAACAGCAGGCCAAGATAGCCCATGATCGGCTTCACCGTCTGCTCGATCGGCACGTTGCCGATCAGGCAGGCGCCGTAGAGTCCGAGCCCGAGCGGAGGCGCGAACAGGCCGATGCCCATCGCGATGACCAGCACGACGCCGAAATGCAGGGGATCGACGCCGAGCTGAACCGCCACCGGCAACAGCAGCGGCCCGAAGATGATCAGCGCCGCCGCGCCCTCCAGCACCGAGCCCATCACAATCAGCACGACGATGGCGAGCAGGATGAACAGCCAGACGCCCGAGGTCTTGGAGAGCCCCAGCATGAAATCACCGACCGCATGCGGCACCTGCTGCAAGGTCAGCGTGAACGCCAGCGATTGCGCGGCGGCGACGATGAACAGCACGAGACCTGCGCGCGTTGCGGCCTGGACAAAGCTGTGCGCGGCCGTCCTGAAGCTGAGCTCGCGGAACACGACGCTGCCGACGACCAGTGCATATGCCACGGCAAAAGCGGAGATCTCGGTCGCGGTGGCAAAGCCGCTCTTGAAGCCGAAGAAGATCAGGAAGATCAGGCCGAACGCGGCGATCGCGCCGCTCCACAGGCCCGACACTGGCATCTGCGGCGCGACATCCTCAGCCTCCGGCGGCGGCTTGCCGAAGATGATGGACACCGCGATCAGCACCAGCGCCATCAGCGCTGCCGGCAGCAGTCCCGCCATGAACAGACCGCCGATCGACAGGTTCGCCACGAAGCCGAGGATGATCAGGTTGATGCAGGGCGGAATGGTTTCCGCCATCACCGCGGAGGCCGCGAGCAGCGCCACCGCGCCGCCCGGATTCTGCCTGGAGCGGCGCGCCGCCGGGATCAGCACCGAGCCGACAGCGGCGACATCGGCCATCTTCGAGCCTGATATGCCCGAGAACAGCACCATCGAGGCCACCATCACGACGTTGAGGCCGCCGCGCATCCGCCCCACCGCGCGCTGCAGCAGCTCGATCAGGCGCACCGACATGCCGTTGGCTTCCATGAGATAGCCGACGAGGATGAAGAACGGGATCGCGAGCAGGACGAAATTGTCGATGCCGCGCGCCATCTGCTGGGCGAAGATGACGCCGGGCAGCGCGCCCTCGACCCAGATGAAGATCAGCGCGGCGAGCGCCAGCGCAAAGCCGATCGGCAAGCCGCCGAACAGGGTCGCGAAGAAGCCGATCAGCATCAAGGTGCCCGCCGACGGCGCGGAGGACGGTGACAGATAATCCCAGGCGAGATGGAGGCCGGTGACGACGATGATCGCGACCAGCCCCCTGACGATATCAGGCAGCGGCCTTGCGCAGAGATGGTCGATCGCGAACACCGTCATGAACAGCGCCCCGATGCCCATCGGATAGAAGGTCAACTCCAGCGGCAGGCCGGAGCCGGTGGTCTGCCCCGCCGTCAGCGAACCCAGCTTGATGGCGTGATAGGCGACGTAGCCGGAGATCAGCACGATCAGCAGGGCGCTGGCGGCATCGACCAGCGCGCGCAGCCGCACCGACAACAGGTCGCGGAAGAAGGAGACGCCGACATTCTCGCCGCGCGCGAGCGCGCTCGCCGCACCGAAGAAGGCCGAGCCGACCATCAAGCCGCGCGCGACGTCGTCGGACCATTCGACCGGTGCATTGAAGAAGAAGCGCAGCAGCACGGACGCGCACACAACGATGAGATCGGCGGCCAGCAGCACGGCCGCGATCGCATCGCTGAGGCGAAGCAGGAGCGCCATGCTGCCATGGCGGCCGCCCGGGAGCGGCACGGCGGCTGTCATCGCCATTTCGGACTTGGCCATTGGGACTTGGCCATCAGGCTTGCGTCGCGCGGATCATGTCGATGACCGGCTTGGAATCCGGCCGCGCCTTGATGAAGTTCTCGTACTGCGGCGCGACGCGCTTCTTGAAGGCTTCGCGGTCGCATTCGGCCACCGTCACGCCCTTCTCGGTCAAGGCCGCCAGCGCCTCCTTCTCGACCGCCAGCCCATGGGCACGCGTGTCAGCTGCGGCCTTCTTGGCGGCATCGAGAAAACCCTCGCGCAGCTTCGGATCCATGCGGTTGTAGGTCATGTCGCTGAAGTAGATCGCGAGCGGCGAGAAATTGTGCTGCGTCAGCGCGTAGAATTTTGCCGTCTCGAAGAACTTGCTGGCGAGGATCGTCGGCGGATCGTGCTCGAGGCCGTCGAGCACGCCGGCCTGCAACGCCGTGTAGATCTCGCCAAAGGCCAGCGGCGTCGCGGCCGCGCCCATCAGGCGCAGGCATTCGGTGATGACGGGATTGGGCAGTGTGCGGATCTTGAGGCCGGCGAGATCCTCCGGCGTCTTCACCGGCTTCTTCGCCAGCACGCTGCGCGAACCGAAATTATAGGCCCAGGCGATGATGCGGATGTTGCCGCCCTTGAGCAGGGCGTCCTCGATCGGCTTGGCGGCGCCGACATCGAACGCCTTGGTCTGCTGCGGGAAACTCGAGAACAGGAAGCCGAGGTCGAAGGTGCCGACCAGCGGCACCAGATTGGCCGAGATCGACGAGCCCGACACCATGAGGTCGATGACGCCGAGCTTCACCGAGTTGATGACGTCGATTTCCTGGCCGAGCTGGTTGTCCGGGAAGAAGGCGACCTCGATCTGCTCGCCGAGCCCGTTGCCCTTCAGGTTCTTGACGAGGTTGTCGTAGTAGACGCGGCCATTGGCATATTTTGGATCGTTCGGCAGCGAGGAGGAGCATTTCAACTTCATCGTCGCAGCTTCGGCGCGGCCGATGATCGCGGGAGAGAGCACGAGGCCGGCGGTGACCGCCGCCGATGACTTGATGAACGCGCGACGGTTCACGGGCACGATGGTCATGGTGCGGTCTCTCCCCAATTATTCTTCTTGCAGCCGCGATCGTTGTCGCGGCGTGTTGGCTCGACTGTATGGCCAAAGCGACGACACAGGCAAGGGATGCGGCCGGCGGCGTCGCGATGGCGCGAGCGGCAGGCGCTCTGCAGAAACCGCGACGGAACGCCTTTGTTTATCGGTGTTTTCGCGCATGCCGCACGGCAGCGACAAGTCCTGCCATGCAGGATTGAGAGGGATCGATCCAATTCAGGTATGGATCAATGCCGAACGCATATCGATTGGATTGCACAAGGCAGACGAACGAAAGCCGCGGGATCGTGATCCCGCGGCCCGCAAGGCTTCAGCGAATGCAGTGATGTCAGCGCGAATGCGCGCCGCTGAGCTGGCCGCCCGCCGCGACATCACGCGAGGGACGCAGCGCGTAGGCGCCGTCGCCGAGCAGGGCCTGCGCCGCGAGCGCAATCGCCCAGAAGGCGGGGAATTCCCAGCCACCCTTGGGATTGGTGAAGAAGAAGCCGGCCGCGCCGTGCACCGAAAAGATCGCACCGAGCAGGATCGGGATTCCGGCCAGCGCCGCATAACGGGTCCAGACGCCGAGGATCAGGGCGACGCCGCTGAGCACTTCCACGGTCATGATGAGATAGGCGAGCTCGGGCGGGAAGCCGAGGCTGCCGAAGAACTTTGCGGTGCCAACCGGGGTGAACACGAACAGCTTCAGGCTAGCATGGGCGAGGAACAGCGCGCCCAGGGTCACGCGCAGCACCAGCGCGGCGTAAGGGGCGGTACGGGAATCGATCATGGCGGTCTCCTTTGCAGCGCAACATGATCTATTCTCAATTCGATGATAATCTGCTATTTTCGAAATATACTTCACACTAATAGAGTGAGATAGGCTTGCTCGACCGCCTGACCAGCCTGGAGGTCTTCGCGAAGGTCGCCGCGGCCGGCAGCCTGTCCGGCGCAGCCCGGGCCATGGGCCTGTCGCAGACCATGGTGACCAAGCATGTCGCCTCGCTGGAGGCGCGGCTCGGCACAAAACTGTTCCACCGCACCACGCGGCGGCTCTCCATCACCGAGGCCGGACGGAGCTACCTGGAATCCGCCGAGCGCATTCTCGCCGACATGGAGACAGCCGATGCCGCGATCGCGCGCGAACGCGTCGAGCCGCGCGGGCTGCTGCGCGTCAACGTCCCCGTCGTGTTCGGCACGAGGCAGATTGCGCCTGCGATCGCGGAGTTCTCGGCAGCCCATCCCGAGGTCACCGTCGAGCTCGGTCTCAACGATCGCCTCGTCGACCTCGCCGAGGAAGGCTGGGACCTCGCGATCCGCATCGGCAGCTTGCGCGACTCCAGCATGGTGGCCCGAAAGCTCGCGCCGAACCGCCTCGTGGTCTGTGCCGCACCTTCCTATCTTGCCAGGCACGGCACGCCGCGCACCGTCGCCGACCTCGCCGGGCATAATTGCCTCGGCTACACGCTCTCGCAGCAGGCGAGCGCGGCGGAATGGCTGTTCGGCGTCCACGGCGAAATCCGCGTCCAGGTCAGCGGCACCTTGCGCGCCAACAATGGCGATGCGCTGCGCGCGGCGACGCTGGCCGGCCTTGGCCTCGCGCGACAGCCCACCTTCATCATCGCCGACGATCTGCGCTCAGGCGCGCTGGTCGCGCTTCCCCTCGACCAGCCGGAGATCCAGACGTCGGCGGTGCATGCGGTCTACCTGCCCGACCGCCGTCCGCCGGCCAAGGTGCGCGCCTTCATCGACTTCCTCGCCGCGCGCTTTGCGCCTGTGACGCCCTGGGACCGCGGACTGCCGTGACGCGCTACGGCCGGACGCGCCAGCTGCGGCAGACCCACGGCCCGATTTTGTCGCACGCCCAACGTGAGCCAGCGCACAGACGGCGTCATGGCACGGACGTAGAAAAGGTGACATCATCGCGCGCATTGCCGATGGAGGTGATATCATGCGCCGTCCAGTCCTTTCCAATTTGCTGCTTGCGTCCGGCCTTCTCGCTCTCACACAACTGACAATGCCGACCGATGCTGCGGCCGAAGCGCGGCTTGCGCTGGTGATCGGCCAGTCGGCCTATCGCACCGTGCCGGAACTGCCCAACGCCGCCAACGACGCCAAGGGCATGACCGAGCTGCTCGGCAATGCCGGCTTCACCGTCACGTCGGCAGCCAACCTCGGCCAGAACGAGATGCGCACGGCGATCTCGGACTTCGCCGGCAAGGTCAGCGCCAGCGGCGCCGACACCGTCGCGCTGGTGTTCTATGCCGGCCACGGCCTGCAGATCGACGGCGAGAACTATCTGGTGCCCGTCGATCTCGATCCCAAGCGCGAGGCCGACATTCCGCTCCAGGGCGTGCGGCTGAACGACATGCTGAACACGCTCGGCGCGCTGCCGACGCGGGCGCGCATCTTCATGCTCGATGCCTGCCGCAACAATCCGTTCCCCGCGCTCAGCGGCGCCGGCCACGGCCTTGCAATCGTCGACACCAAGGCCGGCTCGCCCGGCTCCTTCATTTCCTACTCGACCTCGCCCGGCGCCGAAGCCGAGGACGGCAATGGCATCGACAGCCCCTACACCACGGCCGCGCTGACCATCGCCAAGCAGCCCAATCTGCCGATCGAGGAGGTGTTCAAGCGCATCCGCGTCGCGGTGGCGCAATCGACCGACGGACGGCAGATCCCCTGGGAAAGCTCGTCGCTGACGACCGATTTCAGGTTCTTCGGCGGCGAGAGCAGCGGTCAGCCGGCTCTGCCGGGCGCGTCGGCCATGGCGCTCGCCAACGGCACGCGCAGTGTCGCGGACTGGCGCAAGGATTTGCAGGGCAAGGAGCCGAAGGCCGCCTATGAGCTCGTGATCACTGAGGACACCGTGGAGGCGTATCAGGCCTATATCGAGCTCTACGCGCAGGACGCCCGCACGCCGCGCCTGCGCACGGTGGTGGAGCGCCGGCGCCAGATGCTGGCCTGGGAGCGCGCGGTCGCGATCAACACCCGCGCCTCGTTCGAGGCTTACCTCGCGAACTGGGACAATAGCGATCTCGCGGCGACCGCGCGCAGGCTGCTGCTCCGCGTGCAGAACCGCAACTATGCGCTGCCCGTCGCCGCGGCAGCCACCCCTGCTCCGGTCGCCGTCGCGATGGCGCCGACCTGCCCGTGCTCGACGCCCACGCCTCCGGCGAGCCCCGTCAACCCGGCCGTGACGCCAATCATCAAGAAGCGCGTCGACGACACCCCGCCGAAGCGCAAGGTGGTCGAGACGCCGCCGAAGCCGCGCCGGCCGCCGCCTGAGGAAGTCGTGTACGAGCGCGCACCGCTCCCCGGCCCGCCGCCCGGCGCCGTGATGCAAGGCATCGGCATCGGGATTGGCATCGGCATGGGCATGGGTGGTGGCGGCCGGGGCGGCGATTATCACAACGACCGCGGCCGATACTGAGAGGACCTCGCGCGATACGGAGGACAGCTATGTCCTCCGTCATTGCGAGCGAAGCGAAGCAATCCAGAGTCTTTCCGCGGAGGGATCCTGGATTGCTTCGCTCGCAATGGCGACGGATGTAGAGAGATTGCGTCTACCGCCTTCCAATCCGGAAATGCTGTAGTCTATTCGATCGACACAAGCATTTCCGGGGACCTCGATGCCGCACGACGCCGATGCCAAGCACGCATGGCCTCTCTTCCGCTCGCTCGCATCCTATTCCCTGCCGGGCGACCTGATGGCGGGGCTGACGCTGGCGGCGATAGCGATCCCCGAGCAGATGGCCACCGCGCGGCTCGGCGGCTTTGCGCCGCAGATCGGCTTCTTCGCGTTCATGGCCGGCTCGCTCGGCTTCGCGCTGCTCGGCGGCAACCGCTTCCTCTCCTGCGGCGCGGACTCCACGATCACGCCGATCTTCGCCGGCGGGCTTGCCGCGCTCGCCGCGGTCGGCTCGCCTGAATATCAGGGGTACGCGATTGCGCTGGCATTGATGGTCGGCGCGATGATGCTCGCCGGCGGCGCCTTCCGCCTTGGCGGCATCGCCAACCTGCTGTCGGTGCCGGTCATGGTCGGCTTCCTCGCCGGCATCTCCGTCCACATCATCGTATCGCAATTGCCCGGCGTGCTGGGACTGAAGTCGCCGGGCGGGCCGACGCTCGATCGCATCGGCGCGCTCGCCGGCGAGCTTAACCGCAGCAATCCCTTCACGCTGTGCATCGGCCTCGGTGTGCTCGCAACGGTCTTCGTCTCCGAGAAGATCAGCGCGAAAATTCCAGGGGCGCTGATCGGGCTCGTCGCCGCAACGCTGGCCACGATCGGTCTCGGCCTCGAAAGCAAGGGCGTCAGCGTGGTCGGCGTGGTGCCGGGCACACTGCCGCGGCTCACCTTGCCCGAGCTCGCGCCGGAGCATTGGGTGCATCTGGTGTCGCTCGCCTTCGTCATCACGGTCGTGGTGATGGTGCAGACCGCCGCGACCACGCGCTCGTTCCCGTCCGATCCCGACAAGCCTGCCGATGTCGACCGCGACTTCCTCGGCGCGGGTGCCGGCAGCGTGCTGTCCGGCCTGTTCGGCGCGTTCCCGGTCAATGCCAGCCCGCCGCGCACGGGGATCGTCGCCGAGACCGGCGGACAATCGCAGCTCGCGGGGCTTGCGGCGGCGGCAATCGTGCTGGCGCTGCTCGCATTCGGCACCGGACTGCTGCGGCACGTTCCGGACGCGGCCCTCGGCGGCATTCTGCTGTTCGTCGCGCTGCGGATCATCCGCGCGAAGCAGATCGCCACGATCTACCGGCAATCTCGAAGCGAATTCCTGCTGATCGTCGCGACCGCGACGCTGATCATCGTGCTGCCGATCCAGCAGGGCGCGTTCCTCGGCATCGTGCTGTCGCTGCTGCACGGCATCTGGAGCACGACGCGGGCGCGGCTGGTCGAGTTCGAGCGCGTGCCGGGCACCACGATCTGGTGGCCGGCCCATCCGCACATCAGCGGCGAGCGCATCGATGGCGTTGCCGTGATCGGGCTCCAGGCGCCGCTCTCGTTCCTCAACGCACCGGGTTTCCGCAGCGACGTGGCCAAGGTGCTCAGCACATCGACGCCGCAACTGCTGGTGCTCGAGGCCGGCGGCATGGTCGAGATCGACTTCACCGCCGCGCAGATCCTGCTCGAAATCTTCAAGGCGTGCCGTGAACAGGGCGTCACCGTCGCACTGGCACGGCTGGAATCCGTGCGCGCGCAGGAGGCGTTCGAGCGCTTCAGATTGTACGATGCCCTGCCCCGCGAGCACGTCTTCCACAGCGTGGACGAAGCGGTGCGCAAGCTGGCGAAATAGTCGTCCTTACTGCGCCAGCACGGGATGATCCCGCAGCACCGTCTCGCGGATCCAGCTGGCATGGATCGCGCGAAACAGGATTTGCGCGGTCTTGAGGTCGCCCGCCTCCATGCAGAGATCGACGATGCGATGGACCGCATCATCGCGCATCAGTCCGTCCGAGATCTTCATCGCGATCTCCATCGCGACCTTGGCCGCGCGCTCGTAGCGCGCGCTTTCGTGCTTGTCGTTGCGTGCAGACCCCGCCGCGCTCGCGGCCGCCGCCTCGCAGATCGCACGAATGCGCGCGACGGCCTCGATGTCGCCGAGCGGCCCCTCGATGGCTTCGTCCCAGATGTCCTGTCGCGTCTTGCGCGCGAACCACTTCATCGCCCCACCATCCGCGGTCTTCGAGCCGTCATCTTGCCGCGCTTTAGCCTCTCTCCAGCATAGAGAGGCCCATCGATATCGGCGAGGCGATTTTTCCGTCACACTCCACCTTGATACGCATTCAGGATGTCCGACGTGGACCGATGGCCTCGAACTGCGCCTTCTGTTCGTCATTCAGCGTGGCGTAGAAATCCTCCAGTGCCGCGCGCACCGACTTGACGCCGTCGAGCATCATGTCGAGCCGCTTGCGGACCGCGGCCATTCGTGCCGGCGGCGTCATCACGTCGCTCGGCTCGCAGGCCGCCTTGAGCGATGCGCTGACCTTGGCACTGGTATCCTGGAGCACCTGCAGCGCGGCGCGCTGCGTGTCGTTGGGATGAAGCCGGGCCTCGATGTCGGTGCCGGGCCAATCGAGCGCAGCAGGCGAACCGCAAGTCTGGACCAGCGATCCCCCGCTGCCGTTGGAAGGCGCTACGCGACGCTGATCTTCTGCCAGCGCGTTGAATCGCGCCTTCTGCTCGTCGGTGAGCGAGCCATAGAATCTATCGAGGGCGGGCTGAACGAGATCGACGGCTTTCACCATCGCCTCGACACGCTGCTGCATCGCCGCCAGCCGGCCGGGCGCTGTCGCCGCGACCTGCGTCGGACAGGATGTGCGGATCAGCGCTGCAGCGTCAATCGAGGCATTGCCGAGGGCATCAAGACTGGCGCCCTGCGCCTCGGTCGGCTGCACCGCCGCGGCGATCTGATCGACCGGAAGACCGACGATTTCGCGCCGGTCGCTGCCGCACAGTTGGTCCAGCGCAACACCTCGCGCCCGCCGCCGGCCCTGCGGGGGCGGTGGCAGATAGGCCGAAAGGCCGTCATAGCCATAGGGGCCGAAGAGGCCGGCATAGATGTCCGGATAGCCATAGCCCCAGAAGCCGAGACCGTCGCCCCAGATCGTGTAGTCGTAGAGGTCGTTATAGGCGAACGGCCAGAACAGCGGTCCGACCCAGCCATAACCGCCTCCCGTGTGCTGCCACCATCCGCTGCTGGTGCCATGCCAGCCGGCGAGCGCAGCCGCCGCCGTGATCTGGGCGCGTGCCGCCGGGTTGCTGATCAGACGACCGTTGCGGAAGGCGCTGGAATGCAAATTGAGCGCGTTGCGGAAGTTCGCAGGGCGCACGGCCGCATTGCGGATCTGGCCGAAATTCGAACCGTGCCGGGCGCCGGTTGCAAACCGCATCGCGCGATGATGACCGCCACCATGCGCATGCCCGAAGCCGTGGCCACCGAAGTGGCCGCCGCCGTGATGGCCACCACCGTGCCCGCCGCCATGGCCGCCACCGTGACCACCGCCATGTCCGCCACCGTGGCCGCCACCGCCCTTGCCCAAGGCCGTGCCCGCCAGCAGACAGGCAAGCGCCATCACGGCAATTCCAATGACCGGTCGCAACATCGCATCCTCCCGCAGAACCGCGCCATTGAGGCATCGGAACCTGGCAGGAATTGGAACCAGCGGGACTGCCGAAAGTTCCCGGTCCCCGGGCGGCGTCGACGTTGCTTTTGGTGCGCCGCGCGCTACGCCTCCGGCACGATCTTGCCGGGATTGAAGATATTGAGCGGATCGAGCGCCTTCTTCAGCGCCCGCATCGCGTCCAGCGCCTCGGGGCCGAGTTCGGCCTTGAGGTATTTCTGCTTGCCCTGGCCGATGCCGTGCTCGCCGGTGCAGGTGCCGTCCATCGCCTGCGCGCGCTCGACCAGGCGATGCATGAACTCCTCGCCGCGCGCCATCTCGTCGGCATCGTTGGTGTCGCAGACCAGCGAGCAGTGGAAATTGCCGTCACCGACATGGCCGACGATCGGCGACAACAAATTGAGGCGCTTGAGGTCCTCCTCGGTCTCGCTGACGCAGTCGGCGAGCCGCGAGATCGGCACGCAGACGTCGGTCGCGACCACGCCGATGCTGTCGCCGGGGCGCAGCGCCTTCACCGACCAATAGGCGTCGTGCCGCGCCTGCCACAGTTTCGTGCGATCCTCAGGTTTGGTGGTCCAGGAGAAATCGCCGCCGCCGCAGTCCTTTGCGATCTCGCCGAACGCCTTGGATTGCTCGGCGACCTCGATCTCGCTGCCGTGGAATTCCATCAGCAGCAGCGGCGTCTCCGGCAGCGTCAGCTTCGAGTAGGCGTTGCAGGCCTTCACCTGCGCGGCATTGAGCAGCTCGATGCGGGCGACGGGAATGCCGGTCTGGATCGCCAGGATCACGGCCTGACACGCCCCGTGCACGGTCTCGAACGATACCGCGCCGGCCGCAATCGTGTCAGGGATACCGCGCAGGCGGATCGTCAGTTCCGAGATGATGCCGAGCGTACCTTCGGCGCCGACGAACAGATGCGTCAGGTCGTAGCCCGCGGACGATTTCTTCGCGCGCGTGCCTGTGGTGATGATCTCGCCGTCGCCGCGCACCACCTTCAGCGCCAGCACGCTGTCGCGCATGGTGCCGTAGCGCACCGCGTTGGTGCCGGAGGCGCGGGTCGAGGCCATGCCGCCGAGCGAGGCATCCGCGCCGGGATCGATCGGGAAGAACAGGCCCTGGTCGCGCAGATGCTCGTTCAGCGCCTTGCGGGTGACGCCGGGCTGGATCACGCAGTCGAGGTCCTCGGCATGCACCGCAAGCACCTTGTTCATGTCGCGCAGGTCGATCGAGATGCCGCCGGCCGGCGCGTTGACCTGGCCCTCGAGCGAGGTGCCGGTGCCGAAGGCGATCACGGGCACGCGGTTCTTCGCGCAGATCCGCACCACGTCCTGGATGTCGGCGGTCTCCTGCGCCATCACCACGCCATCAGGCGGCTGGTTGACGATCCATGTGGTGGTATGGCCGTGCTGCTCACGGACGGCCTGCGAGGTGATGAGGCGGTTGCCGAAGCGTGCGGCAAGCTGTTCCAGCGCGCTCGCGAGGGCTTTCGGCTCCGGCCGCGGCGGATTATTGGTGATGGTCGTACCCACGGACATTCCTCCAGACAGAAGAAACCGTGGCAAAGGACATAAAACCGGTCAAGTCAAGGGACCGGACGCATAGCTTGGGAAGGACACATGCCGGAGACCGCCACAGCCCCGAACGCCGAGCCGTTCCGCAGCTCGATCATGCAGATCGAGCCGCAATGGATCGACTATAACGGCCATCTCAACATGGCCTATTACAACGTCATGTTCGACCGGGCGATCGACGAGTTCTGGCTCGATATCGGCATCGGCCCGGTCTACAAGACCGAGCGCCACGGCTCGACCTTCACCGCCGAATGCCATGTGCGCTATTTGCGCGAGATCCATCTCGGCGATCCCGTGCAGATCCTGGTGTGGCTGCTGGAAGCCGACGACAAGCGGCTGCACACATTCGAGGAGATGAGGCACGGCACCGAGGGCTGGCTGTCCGCAACGTCCGAAAACATGTCGCTGCACATGGACATGAAGGCGCGGCGCGTTGCGCCGTTTCCGCCCGACATCCAGCAGCGCATTGCTGGCATCGCCAAGACCCACAGCGCCCTGCCGCGCCCCGAGGGCGTCGGCCGCAATGTGGCGATGCCCTCGAAGCGGTAGTGCATGATCCGGAAAAGTGTAAAGCGGTTTTCCGGTAGGATCATGCACCAATCAGACCCGCTATATCCTGGTGCGGCCGCGGGCGAGGCCGACCACGGCCGAGATCAGGAACAGGACGACCGCGATGAAGAAGATGACCTTGGCGATCTCGATCGAGGCGCCGGCGATGCCGCCGAAGCCCAGAATGCCGGCGATCAGTGCGATAACCAGAAACGTCACAACCCAGCCTAGCATGGTCAAACCCTCGTCTTGATGTCTCTCGGCACGGCTGGCCGCGCCACCTGCCAGACAATCTCGACGCGGGAACGATGGTTCCGACACGTATAACGGCGAAATTCGCGCCTGCCGCAGGAACAAATCGGCCCGCCGTGTACGTGGAAAACCCGCGCCGACGCCCCATATAGGCAGCAATCCCTGTTAAGAAGGCTCCCTCCCGTCACCCCGCGGTGCCATCGTGGGGCCAAATGATTCGCATGACCGAGCCGAGCAAGATCACAGGCGTACCCGACCACCAGCCCGCAGCCGGCGGCATCGCCGCGCGTGCGCGCGCCTCGGTGGGCCCGAAATATTTGTCCGGGCTCAATCCGGAGCAGCGCGACGCCGTGGAGACGCTGGACGGCCCGGTCCTGGTGCTGGCCGGCGCCGGCACCGGCAAGACGCGGGTGCTGACGACGCGCATCGCCCACATCCTGAGCCAGGGCCGCGCCCGCCCCGCCGAGATCCTGTCCGTGACCTTCACCAACAAGGCCGCGCGCGAGATGAAGCACCGGCTCGGCCAGATGCTCGGCCACGCCGTGGAAGGCATGCCGTGGCTCGGCACCTTCCACTCCATCGGCGGCCGCATCCTGCGTTTCCATGCCGAGCTGGCGCAGCTCAAATCGAACTTCACCGTGCTCGATGTCGACGACCAGGTACGGCTGCTCAAGCAGCTGCTGCAGGCCGAGAACATCGACGACAAGCGCTGGCCGGCGCGCATGCTGGCCGGCCTGATCGACGGCTGGAAGAACCGCGGACTGATGCCGTCGCAGGTGCCCTCGGGCGAGGCCGCGATGTTCGCCAACGGCAAGGGCGGCAAGCTCTACACGAGCTATCAGGAGCGGCTGAAGATTCTGAACGCCGCCGATTTCGGCGATCTCTTGCTGGAGAACATCCGCATCTTCCGCGAGCACCCGGATATCCTCAGGCAGTACCAGCAGCGCTTCAAATACATCCTGGTCGACGAATATCAGGACACCAACGTCGCGCAATATCTGTGGCTGCGGCTGCTGTCGCAGGCGCCGTCTTCTTCCTTCGCCTCTCCCCGCTTGCGGGGAGAGGCCGACGCGCAAAGCGCGGCGGGTGAGGGGGACTCTCCCAGCACCGAGCCCGTGGAGACTCCCCCTCACCCCGACCCTCTCCCCGCAAGCGGGGCGAGGGAGAGAACCAAAAACATCTGCTGCGTTGGCGACGACGACCAGTCGATCTATGGCTGGCGCGGCGCCGAGGTCGACAACATCCTGCGCTTCGAGCACGATTTCCCCGGCGCCAAGGTGATCCGCCTCGAGCGCAACTACCGCTCCACCGGCCACATCCTTGCCGCCGCCTCGCACCTGATCGCGCACAACGAGGGCCGGCTCGGCAAGACGCTGCGCACCGAGGACCAGGACGGCGAGAAGGTCACGGTGACAGGCTCGTGGGATTCGGAAGAGGAAGCCCGCGGCATCGGAGAAGAGATCGAGCAGCTGCAGCGCCAGGGCGAGAAGCTCAACGAGATCGCCATTCTCGTCCGCGCCTCCTACCAGATGCGCGAGTTCGAAGACCGCTTCGTCACGCTGGGCCTGCCCTATCGCGTCATCGGCGGCCCGCGCTTCTACGAGCGCGCCGAGATCCGCGACGCGCTGGCGTATCTGCGCGTCATCAATTCGCCGGCCGACGATCTCGCCTTCGAGCGCATCGTCAATACGCCCAAGCGCGGCCTCGGCGATGCCACCGTGCAGATGCTGCACGACCATGCCCGCAAGCGCCGCATTCCCTTGTTCGAGGCGGCGCGTGCCGTGGTCGAGACCGACGAGCTGAAGCCGAAGGCGCGCGGCTCCTTGCGCGACCTCGTCGCGCAGTTCGACCGCTGGCGCGCCCAGCGCGAGGTCACCGCGCACACTGACTTGGCCCAGATCGTGCTCGACGAGAGCGGCTACACCGAGATGTGGCAGAAGGATCGCTCGGCTGACGCCGCGGGCCGGCTGGAGAACCTGAAGGAACTCGTGCGCTCGATGGAGGAGTTCGAGAACCTGCAAGGGTTTTTGGAGCACATCTCCCTCGTGATGGATCGCGACGGCGGCGCCGAGGAGGACGCGGTGTCGCTGATGACGCTGCATTCGGCCAAGGGCCTCGAATTCGACAACGTGTTCCTGCCCGGCTGGGAGGAAGGCCTGTTCCCGAGCCAGCGCACGCTGGACGAACAGGGCCGCGCCGGCCTGGAAGAAGAGCGCCGGCTCGGCCATGTCGGCCTGACCCGCGCCCGCCGCCGCGCCATGATCTATTTCGCGACCAACCGGCGCATCCACGGCACCTGGTCGACCACGATCCCCTCGCGCTTCCTCGACGAATTGCCGGCGGCCAATGTCGAGATCACGGAATCCAAGGGCGGCTCGGCCTGGGGCGGCACCGGCGGCTACGGCGCCTCGCGCTTCGACGACATGGAAGCGTTCGGCTCCAGCTATTCGACGCCGGGCTGGCAGCGCGCGCAGGCCAACCGCAACCGTGGCGGTGGCCGCAATGGCGGCGGCCGAAGCGGCGGCTTCGAGGAAGAAGCCGCGACGTTCTCGTCCTCCTCATCGTCAGGACCGGATTTCGGCAGCTTCTCCTCGCGCCGCCGCGGCCCTCTCACCATCGAGGGCGAACTGGTCGCCAAATCCACCGGCACCACCTCGGAATTCTCGCTTTCCGACCGCGTCTTCCACCAGAAATTCGGCTACGGCCGCGTCACCAAGATCGACGGCAACAAGCTCACCATCGCCTTCGACAAGGCCGGCGAGAAGAAGGTCGTGGACAGCTTTGTGCAGCGGGCGTGAGGCCCGATATGGCTCAGTACGTTGCCATCATTGAGAAGGAAGGGCCGGACGACGCCGTCAGCTTGTGGTTTCCGGACCTGCCGGGCTGCATTTCAGGCGGCGACGACGTTGACGAGGCCTTGGAGAGCGCGCCCGAAGCGCTCGCGTTCTATGCTCAGGAGTTGACAGAGGATGGCCGCCAGCTTCCCCCGCTGAGGACGCTGGCCCAGCTCGAGGCCGACCCGGAGTTTGCCGACGACCTCAGGAACCACACCGCCGTCCTGATCGAATGGCCTCCCCTTACCGACGCCGCCGAGTGAGGACTGTTCGCCGCACTCGCCGGACTCTCGACGGCTCTCCCCCGAACAGCCCTTGACCACCGCGAACTTCCCCGTATCAGATAAACCCATGGTCCGGGGCTCCATCACATTGATCGTGCTGGCATTGGTTATGCCGTCGCTTGCGACGGCGGAGACCATGAGCTTTGGCGATTCGATCGGAAAGCTGGCGGCGAGCTGCGGCGCGGAAATCGTCGCCAATTGCCGCGGCGTCAATCCGGATTCGACCCGCCTGAAGGAATGCCTGTCGCGCAACCGCGACGTGCTCTCGCCGCAGTGCGCGAGCGACTATCTCGGCGTCTTCGACGCAATCCAGAAGCGCGTCGCCGCGCGCGTCACGGTGGCGAACGCCTGCCAGCGCGAGATCGTCAAGGTCTGTGGCGGCTCGACCAAGGAGACCAGCAAGTCGGTCCCCTGCCTGGTCTCGACGCCCAAGGGCATCAGCAACAACTGCCTGAAGGCCGTCGACGATGCGGGGTATCGCTGATGCGCGCGAACAGGCTTTTCGCCGCCGGGATATGCGTCGCGCTCGGCCTTGCCCTGCTTGCGGGCGCCGCACGCGCGCAGACGGCGGCGCCGACCCGCGACGACATCGTCGGCAAGCTGAACCACTTCGAAGAGGCCGGCGAGGTCGATCTCCCCGCGCTGAAGCAGCAGGTGATGGAGCGCGCCAAGGCCAGGATCAAGAACGATCCGGGTCCGGTGAACCGGCCGCCAATCGCGCCCGACCTCGCCAAGCTGCCCGCCTTCAACGCGCAGATCCAGTTCGATGCCGACACGCCGATCATCCAGCCGGCTTCCTACCAGACCGTGGGCCGCATCGCGGACGCGCTGGTTCACTCCTCGCTGCTGCCCTACACCTTCCTGATCGTCGGCCATGTCGAATCCAATTCGAAGACGCGCGAGGCCAACGCGATCCTGAGCCAGCGCCGCGCCGACGCGATCCGCGACGTGCTGGTGAACACGTTCAAGATCTCGACCAAGCGACTGCATCCGATCGGCCTCGGTGAGGAGCAGTTGCTCGACCGGGCCAAACCGACCTCGGCCGTCAACGGCCAGTTGCAGATCCTGACCTATGCCAAGGTGCCGGAGGACGCGCCCGCGCATCCGGCTGCGACACCTGCGCCTGCGGCGAAAAAGCCCGCCAAGAAGCGGTAAGCAGACGCTCCCAAGCGTTCGACGGAACCCTTTGAAGTCCTGACCGTTTTGTGATCTGTCCCACAGCGCGACGGCATGGTCTTGCGCGACAATAGTGCCGGTTTGTGCACCGCCCTATCAGGTGCTATAGGCTTTTTTCGTCCTTCCCCGACCCCGTGCTGCATGAGACCAAGATGGGTGGCTTTTTTCAACGCCAACTTGCCGTTTATGTCGAGTACCATCGCGATCCCCGGAACACGGCGATGCATGTGGTCGGCATCCTGCTGCTGTTCACGGGCGCGGTGCTGCCGCTGACGCTGGTGAAGGTCCCGCTGTTCGGGTTCGAGCTCAGCCTGGCGGTGATCCTAGCCTTGCCGGTGCTGATCTACTGGCTGCTGCTCGATGCGGCGCTCGGGGCCGGCATTCTCGCCGTCTCCATCGTGCTGTTCTCGATCGCGTCGACCATTGCGGCGCAAGTCAGCACCGTCACGATGTGGGCGATTTTTGCCGCCCTGGTCGCGCTCGGCCTCGCCGCGCAGACCATCGGCCACAAGGTTTTTGAGGGGCGCGAAGCCTCGTTGTTCACGTTTCCGTCGCATCTTTTGCTGGGACCGATGTTTGTCATGGCGAAATTATTCATTGCACTGGGCTTCCGTCGCGACCTTGCCGCGATTCTGGCGCCTCTTCCGACCAATTCACTTTCAACCCGATAGCTCTAGAAGCGAAACAGCAAACCTTCTGCATGGCTCTCGTACTGGTTACCGGTGGCAGCGGCTTCATCGGACATCATCTCGTAGAAGCGCTCCGCGCCCGTGGGCAGCGGGTGCGCGTGCTCGATGTCCGGCCGCCGGCCGCGACGAACACTGACGTCGACTATGTTCATGGCTCGGTGCTGGACGGCGCCGCGGTCGATACCGCGCTAGCCGGCGTCGACCAAGTCTATCACCTCGCCGGCCTGCCCGGCATGTGGGTCGCCAACAAGCAGGACTTTCACGACGTGAATTGCCGCGGCACCGAGGTCGTGCTGGCGGCCGCGATGAAGCGCGGCGTGTCGCGCTTCCTGCACTGCTCGACGGAATCGATCCTGTTCCCGTATACCGACCTCAAGGGCGCGCCCGCCGAAGAGGCGCTGCAGCCGGCCGACGCGATGCCGGGCGCCTATACACGGTCGAAGTCGCTCGCCGAGCATCATGCCGCCAAGGCCGCAGCCGGGGGCTTTCCGCTGGTGATCGGCACGCCGACCATGCCGATCGGCGCCGCCGACCACAATCTGACGCCGCCGACGGCGATGCTCTGGTACTTCCTGCAGAAGAAGGTGCAGCCGCATCTCAACTTCCTGGTCAATCTCGTCGACGTCCGCGACGTCGCGACGGGCCTCGTGCTGACCATGGAGCGCGGCCGCATCGGCCAGCGCTACATCCTCGGCGGCGACTGCGTCCCGCTGGGGCGGATCCTGCGGATGATGTCGGCGATGAGCGGCCGCCGCCAGTTCCCGGTCGTCGTGCCCGGCAAGATCGCCGAGCTCTCCGGTATCATGCTCGAATACCTCGCCGACAACTTCACGCGCCGGCCGCCCAACGGCACCGCCGAGGGCGTGCGCATCGCGCTTGCCGCGAGCGACCTCTCGATCGGCAAGGCACGCACCGAGCTCGGCTATTCGCCGCGCCCGATCGAGCCGGTCCTGCGCGAAACCATCACCCACCTGCTCGCCCGCAACGGCCAGCAGCCCTCCGGCGCCATCGAGCATCACGCGCTGTCCTCGCGCGCGGGCTGAAGCCGCCGCCTAACGCAAAGAACCTTCATGTCCTTCGATTTCAGCAAGCTTCTCTCTGTCGCCTGGGGTGGCTGGACCACGACCTGGCCGACGCAACTGCTCGCCCTGATCTGGCTCGCCTGGCTCGCCAGCTGGGTCGGCGCCTCGTTCTGGCAGGGCCGCACCCAGAAGCAGGTGTTGACGCTGGAGTCCGGCCGCTACCGCATCCCGATCCTGGTCGGCGGCATCCTGTTCACGCCATGGACCGCGGAAGTGCTCGGCGAGAAGCCGCTCTGGGTGTTCAGCAACCTGGGTGTCTACATCACGGCGCTGATCGTGCTCGCCGGCATCTCCTTCACCTGGTGGGGACGGCTGCATCTCGGCAAGTTCTGGTCCAACACCATCACCCACAAGGAAGATCACCGCGTCATCGATACCGGCCCCTACGGCATCGTGCGCCATCCGATCTACACCGGCCTGATCGCCGGCATGCTCGCGACCGGCATCGCGGTTGGCACCGTCACCGCGATCCTCGGCGCGATCCTGATCTCGCTCGGCATGTGGCAGAAGGGCCGGATGGAAGAGGTGTTCCTGTCGAAGGAGCTCGGCGAGGACGCCTACGGCGCCTATTGCCGCCGCGTGCCGATGATCATTCCGTTCCTGTCGCCGCGGTGAGGTAACAAGCCGCCAACTCTCAGCGTCGTCCCGGCCTAGTGCGCAATTGCGCACTAGGCCGGGACGACGCTGAGAGTTTTGCGCCCCCACATCCTTGCCATGCAAATTCGGCGTGCTGCCATTTGCGCCATAAGCGGCCCGATCTGCGCCAGCCTATGTTGACCTTTTTACCGCCAGCCAGTTGGATGCGCGCGCAACGAGGCACGACGACATTCTATCGTGGATCTGGAGAGGTCGACGATCTGGCCTGAGCCCGCGCGGGGTTTTGGGCGATCCGGCGTGGACTGTGCCTTAAGGGTTCGACAGGGGCTTCTCATGACCTTTTCAAGCATCTTCGCGCAATTCGTCGCATTCATCGGCGGCATCGCGCTGCAATGGCGCAAGCTCTCGGGCACCGAGCCTGCGCCGGCCTGGGGAGAGAAGCCCGCCATTCCCGAGGCGAAGCCGCAAGGCGCGATCCCGACGCTGAAGATGCCGAGCGCGCGCGGCTGGCGCGAGGGCCAGAAGCCGACGGTCGCACCCGGCCTCAAGGTGAATGCGTTCGCGACCGGCCTCGACCATCCGCGCTGGATCGAGGTGCTGCCGAATGGCGACGTGCTGGTCGCGGAAGCGACGCAGATCGCGGGTCCCCCGCGCACCGTGTTTCACTATGCGATGCAGGCGACGATGCGGCGCGCCGCGGCGCTCGGCGTGTCCGCCAATCGCATCACGCTGCTGCGCGACAAGGACGGCGATGGCGTCGCCGAAGTTCGCGGCGCGTTCATGGAAAACCTCAGCCAGCCGTTCGGCATGGCGCTGGTCGGCGACACCTTCTATGTCGGCAATACCGACGGCGTGATGGCGTTTCCCTACGTCGCGGGTGCCGACCGCATCACCGCGCCGGGCAAGCGGCTCACCACCTTCAAGCCGGGCGGTCACTGGACGCGCAGCCTGCTCGCGAGCCCCGACGGCAAGAAGCTCTATGCCGGCGTCGGCTCGCTCAGCAACATCGCCGAGATGGGCATGGAGATCGAGCAAGGCCGCGCCGCGGTCTACGAGCTCGATCTCGTCGCCGGCTCGCACCGCATCTTCGGTGCCGGCCTGCGCAATCCGGTTGGCCTTGCCTGGGAGCCGAACACAAACGTGCTCTGGACCGTCGTCAACGAGCGCGACGGCCTCGGCGACGAGACGCCGCCCGACTATCTCACCTCGGTGCGCGACGGCGGCTTCTACGGCTGGCCCTATTGCTACTGGGGCAAGACGGTGGACGATCGCGTGCCGCAGGATCCGGCGATGGTCGCCAAGGCGCTTCAACCGGACTACGCGCTCGGCGGCCACACCGCTTCGCTCGGCCTGTGCTGGGTGCCCGCAGGCACCCTGCCCGGCTTCCCCGACGGCATGGTGATCGGCCAGCACGGCTCGTGGAATCGCAGCAAGCTGTCCGGCTACAAGCTGGTGTTCATCCCGTTCGAGAACGGAAAACCGTCCGGCCCCGGTCGCGACATCCTGTCGGGCTTCCTGTCCCCGGACGAGAAGGAATCCTACGGCCGCCCGGTCGGCGTCGTGATCGGCCCCGACAAGAAGTCGCTGCTGATGGCCGACGACGTCGGCAACGTGATCTGGCGCGTGACGGGGGCGTAAATAGGCGCCGCAGCGATCGCAATGCGTTCCGTCATCCTGAGGTGCGAGACACGTGGCGCAACGCGCCACGTGGGGAGCCTCGAAGGATGAACGGCCGCGATGCAGCCGGGCCGTCGTCCTTCGAGGCTTGCTCTGCGGCGCGGATGCGCCGCAATGCAAGCACCTCCAGCGACGAGCGCTACGCGCTCGCGCGGGGATGACGGGGATAGAGTGCACCACGTCTGAGCTAGTTAAGCCTCAACCCATCACGTCCCGACACACAACGTGGCGCGCTGCTTGCGGAGCAGCGCGATCACCGACAGCGCGGTGATCAGGCCGGTCTTGGGATTTTCGGACGGGATGTTCTCGATGCCCATCGAGAACCGCGCCGAATCTGCTTCGACCTCGATGCGATGAACGTTGCGCGTCACGGTGGGGTCGGCCCAGACTTGAATCTGGGTGCGATCGGGTCCGATGCCGGCCAGCGACAGCGCAACGGCGACATTGACGTTTGCGGGAAAGCCCTTCGCCGCTTCCCGCGCGCTGCCCTCGAACAGCTTCAGCGGCTCGCGCAGATTGTCGATGTCGATGTTGTTCTGGACGATGAACGGCGCGCCCTTCAGTCCGTCGATCGGCTTGCGCGTCACCATCTTCACCGAATGGATGGTGCCGACCGCGGCGGCGTTGACGGCATCGAGGCCGATCAGCGCGCCGGTCGGCACGATGATGCGGCCGCCATTGGCGCGGGCGAGATCGACCAGATCGAAATTGTCGAGCAGCCCGCCGACGCTGACCACGACCGCGGCCTTGCCGCGCTTCACCGCAGGCTCGACGATCGCACGCAACTGGCTGCTCGGCGCGCACTCGACCACGATGTCCGCGACGTCGGCAAGCTGGTCGATCGGAAGGATTTTCGGCGGATTACGCAGGCCGCTGATGAAGGCCTGATGCTTGGCGGCATCACGCACGGCCACGGCCGCGAGCGACAGGCCCTCGATGCCCTGATCGAGGGCGGTTGCAATCTTGGTGCCGATCGAGCCCAGCCCCGCAATGGCCACCCGCAATTCGCCCGAAGCCTTCTGATCCGTCATCACCATCCCTCTGTCCAGGCTGATGTCATAGCCGCTCACGCCTCCCGCGCATAGCTGCGCAGGCGGGCTTCCAGAATGGCCAGCATGGCATCGCGGGCCGGATCGCGCGAACCGCGCAGCCAGGCCGCGGCGAGCGGCAGGCGGCCGACCGGACCGCTCTGCCTCGGCCGAAGCGGCACGAAGCGCACGCCCGGGACCGCCATCCGCATGGTCCAGCGCGGCACGATCGCGACCCCGAGCTTGGTTGCCACCAGATTGATGATGGTCTGCTTCTCGTCGGCGACCTGCACGATGCGCGGCGTGAGACCAGCCTGCTCGAACAGCTTGATGGTGAGGTCGTGGCTGTGCGGCCGCGAGCGGCGGTCCGGCACCAGCATCGCCTCGTCGGCGATCTCGGCTAGCGTGACCGATTTGCGTGCAGCGAGCGCGTGCCGCTGCGGGAACGCGACGATGGCGGTCTCCTGGAGCAGATCGCGGAATTCCAGCCGCTTGTCTGCATTGTAGGGCGGGCGCACGAAAGCGAGATCGAGCGCGCCGGTCAAAATCTTCGGCAGCAGCCGGACGGTCTTGTCCTCGAGCAGCTGCACCGCGATCTCGGGATGCTTGTCGCGGAAGTCGCGCAACAGCGGCGGCAGCAATCCCGCCGCCGCGCTGTCGATGGCGCCGACCCGCAGCCGCCGCGCGGCGCCCGCACGCGACCGATTGCGCAGATTGCTCTCGACCGCCTCGACCTTGGCGAGGATGGTGCGGGCATCGCGCAGCAGCGTGGTGCCGTCCTCGGTCAGCGACACCGCGCGCGTGGTTCGCGCGAACAGCCGCGTGCCCAGATCCTCCTCCAGCAGCCTGATCTGCCGGCCGAGCGCGGAGGGCAGCATCTGGAGCTGCTGCGCCGCGCGGCCGAAATGCAGCTGCTCGGCCGCCGCCACGAAGCATCGTAGCTGATGCAATTCCATCCAGTGTCCTCTCGTCTCGCCCAGCGAGGATTATATCATTTTTTTGTATAAACCAGCGCCAATTGAGTATCCCTCCTGCCTCCGCCTAGGCTTGCCGCCTCACAACAACAAACCGGGGTTTGAGGGAGGCGAGGATGGCGAGCGAGATTCAGACGCGCGTGCTGCGCAAGATCACCTGGCGCATCGTTCCCTTCATCATGCTGCTGTACTTCGTGGCCTTCATCGACCGCGTCAACATCGGCTTCGCCTCGCTGACGATGAACAGGGACATCGGCCTGTCGCCGGCGGTCTACGGTTTCGGTGCCGGCATCTTCTTCTGGGGCTATTTCCTGTTCGAGGTGCCCTCCAACATCATCCTGCACAAGATCGGCGCGCGGATCTGGATCGCGCGGGTGATGATCACCTGGGGTCTCGTCTCCGCCGCCATGGCCTTCGTGCAAGGGCCGACCAGCTTCTACGTCCTGCGCTTCCTGCTCGGCGTCGCGGAGGCCGGCTTCTTTCCCGGCATCATTCTCTATCTCTCCTACTGGTTCCCGGCGCGCCAGCGCGCCGCCGTAACGGCGCTGTTCATGGCGGCTGCGCCGCTCTCGACCGTGCTGGGCTCGCCGATCTCGGGCGCGCTGCTGGAGATGGACGGCCTGCTCGGCTTCAAGGGCTGGCAATGGCTGTTCGTGCTGGAGGCGCTGCCGGCCGTGCTGCTCGGCTTCGTCGTGCTCGGCTTCCTGACCGATCGCCCGGAAAAGGCAAAGTGGCTCGCTGATGACGAGCGGCGCTGGCTGGTCGAGACCATGAACGTGGAGACGACCAGCAAGGCCGCGACCGCGAGCCACAGCATCTGGCGCGGGCTTGCCGATCCGCGCGTGCTGGCGTTGTCGCTGATCTATTTCGGCACCTCCGCCGGTCTCTACACGCTCGGCGTCTGGGCCCCGCAGATCATCAAGCAGTTCGGCCTGTCCTCGCTCCAGGTCGGCTTCCTCAATGCGCTGCCGGCGACAGCCGCCGTCGTCGCCATGATCCTGTGGGCGCGGCATTCGGACCGCACCGGCGAGCGCACCTGGCACGTCGTGTGGGCCTGCCTGATCGCCGCCGCCGGGCTCGCTTATGCCGGGCTCGCGGCCGGTGTCGTCGCCGTGCTGGTCGCGCTGACGCTGGTGAGCATCGGCATCTCCTCCGCAAAACCGCCGCTGTGGAGCATGCCGACACTGTTCCTGTCCGGCCCTGCGGCCGCAGCCGGCATCGCCACCATCAACTCGATCGGCAATCTCGGCGGGTTCGTCGGCCCCGCCATGATCGGCTGGATCAAGGACCAGACCGCCAGCTTCGTCGGCGGGCTCTATTTCGTCAGCGGCCTGCTCGTTCTCTCGGCGGCCCTGACCCTGCTATTGTCGCGCGCGAAAACCGCGCCCGTCGAACCCGTCCCGCAATCCCACTGATCTCTCAAACGGAGCCTTCCCATGCGCACCCATTCGATCGCAGCCATTCCCGCCGACGGCATCGGCCCCGAGGTGATCTCGGCCGGTGTCCGCGTTCTGGAGGCGCTGGCCAAGCGCAGCGGCGACCTCGCCTTCAACGTCAAGACCTTCGACTGGGGCTCGGACTATTACAGGAAGCACGGCGTCATGATGCCGGCCGACGGCCTCAACGAATTGAAGAAGTTCGATGCGATTTATTTCGGCGCGGTCGGTGCGCCCGATGTGCCCGACCACATCACGCTGTGGGGCCTGCGCCTGCCGATCTGCCAGGGCTTTGACCAATACGCCAATGTGCGGCCAACCAAGATCTTGCCGGGCGTCGCCTCGCCGCTGCGCAATGTCGGCGTCGGCGACCTCGACTGGGTGATCGTGCGCGAGAATTCGGAAGGCGAATATGCCGGCATGGGCGGCCGTGCCCACAAGGGCCTGCCGGAAGAGGTCGGCACGGAAGTCGCGGTCTTCACCCGCGTCGGCGTCACCCGCATCATGCGCTATGCATTCCAGCTCGCGCAGTCGCGCCCGCGCAAATTCCTGACCGTCGTGACCAAGTCGAACGCGCAGCGCCATGGCATGGTGATGTGGGACGAGATCGCGGCCGAGGTCGCGACTGAATTCCCCGACGTGACCTGGGACAAGATGCTGGTCGATGCCATGACGGTGCGGATGACGTTGCATCCGAAGAGCCTCGACACCATCGTTGCGACCAACCTGCACGCCGACATCCTCTCGGATCTCGCCGGCGCGCTGGCCGGCAGCCTCGGCGTCGCCCCGACCGGCAACATCGATCCGCAGCGGCGCTTCCCCTCGATGTTCGAGCCGATCCACGGCTCGGCCTTCGACATCACCGGCAAGGGCATCGCCAATCCGGTCGCGACCTTCTGGACCGGCGCGCAGATGCTCGAGCATCTCGGCGAGAAGGATGCGGCCAGCCGACTGATGGCGGCCGTCGAGCGCGTCTGCGCGGCGGGCGTGCTGACGCCCGATGTCGGCGGCAAGGCGACGACGAAGGACGTGACCGACGCAGTGATCGACGCGATCCACGGCTCGAACGTCTAAAGCGCGATGAGGTTTGTATGAATCGTCATCGCGCTTTAGGCTGTTGTTTACGCATGATCTTTCCGGAAAACCGCTTCGCGCTTTTCCGGATCATGCTTTAGCGGGCCAACGCGAATTTCGGCGGACCAATCCTGACGTCACTGCACGCCGTAGCGGGCGAACTCGTCGGCGACCTTGAGGTTGATGAGCTTTGCTGCCGAAACGTCGCGGTCGCCGCCGACGTTGTCGCCCTGCCTGAGCCTGGCAAGTCCGCGTCCATAGAGCGCGCTTGCCAGGTTTGGCGCCAGGCGCAACGCGGAACTGTAGTCGTCAATGGCTGCGGCGAACTGGCCCATCTTCAGATGGATCAGCGCGCGTGAATCGTACGTCGCGGCATCGCTCGATCCCGACTGAATCGCCCTGTCGCAGTCGTCGAGTCCGGCCTGCAGGTCGCCGATGATCGCTCGAGCCCAGCAGCGTCCGCTCCGTGCCCACGTCAAATTCGGATCGAGCCGGATGGCCTCGTCGAAATCCCGCACGGCCCGATCATACTGGTTCAGCTTCAGATGGGCTTCGGCGCGGTTGGCGAAGGCGCTGCCATAGTCCGGGTTGAGCCTGATTGCCTCGTCGAAGGACTTGACCGCGTCCTCATAGGCTCCCTTCCTCAAATAGGCGACGCCGCGATTGTTGACCGGCTTGACATAGCCTGAGGCGAGTTCGATCGCCCGATCGAAATCGCCGATGGCGCGGTCGTAATCCGCCGCGGCGGCATAGGCGTTGCCGCGATTGTTGTAAGCCACAGCCAGCGCCTCCGGCTTGGCATCGCCCGAATTGATGAGCGCCGTACAGCCGGCGATCCGGGCTTGGGCCGGAATGCGGTCCGTACCGTTGCACTGCTCGATGCTCTGGAGATGGCTATTCTTCTGCGGCTGCTGCGCGACCGCCGGCGAACCGATCGACAGCAGCACGAGAACGGGCGCGACGCTGTCGATGATGGCCGCCCTGATCGTCATGTCCGTGCCGCTTCAGCATCCTCTGCAGATGTTCAGCCTGGGACCGCTCCCCTGCTCGGGCGCTGCAGCAGTGATGCGCTTCTTCACCAATTTGCTCTTGCCCTCTTCGATGAGAGTCGAAAACTTGACTTCACCGTCATCCAAAACTTCGATATGCGGCGTGGTGCCTCGGATTCCCATCGTGGCAACGGGCGTATCGACTTTCATATCACCGCTCTTCGCGATCTGGCCGGCGACAAAGGTTGCCGTTCCCTTGGCCAGATTGAAGAAGGTTGCGTTGGACTTGCCGTCCGGTTCGTACACGTACTCGTCCAGGGTCATACGCGCATTGCTCGACAGATTGAACGACGAGCCATCGCTGAAATTGATACTGACCCGGCTGTCTGCCTCGGTTCGCACCACGTCGTGCAGATACACGACATCGCCGACCCTGGTTTGAGCAGCCGCATCGCCAAGCTTCGCCTGGACGACGACCGCACCTGTGTGCTCGATCGAGACCGAACCCGTAACGGCGACGATCTTGCCGATGGGTTTTGGCACGACGTTCTCGGGGCCGCGTGTCGCGGGATTGACTTGAGCCTCCGCTGGCGCAGCAAGACCGCTCGCCGATGCCCAGATGAAACCAGTCACTAAAACTGCAATCATATACCTGCACATGACCCGCCCTTTCCGAGAAGATCTTGATTGCGTGCCGCTTGATGGGAGCTATGTAAGCCCCGGCCAAGCTCGCAATTCGTGCATTGTCAGTATCTACAACCTGGATCGGTCCTAACGGACCTATCGTCCAGAAAAAGCAATTCTTCCGTATTTGATCTTAGGCCCAACCCGTTTGCCTGGCCAGCGAAAGTGAGCTAGGTTTCGCTCACCTCAAGCGTCAACTTCTTGAGAGCGCAAATTGCAATTGCGGAGAGGCATCTCCGCTGAACCTGCCATCACATTGGCTATACCTATAGAATCGCATTTTTTATCAAACGTCTTCGGCGTGCTGGCCTGGGGTTGCTAACGCCAAAAATTGCGTCCGTGGCATAGCAAAACCGACAAGAAGACCGCGGCACCGCGCCGAGCCCGAATTATTCGGCACGCGAGGCTACGGCCATGTCAGTTGCTTTTGGCGTTGGGCCCCAGGATGGGGGCACTAAGGCTTTACCCCTCCAGATCATCGGCATCGTTCAGAGCACGTCTGGAAACGTCACCCTCACGCGCGGCGACGGCCCGCCGACACAGGTCAGCATTGGCGACCTTGTTTGCCGCCATGACGTAATCGAAACGGCTGCGGATGCGCAGATCGGGATCAGGCTTCTCGACGACACCATATTCAACCTCGCCAGCGCAGCCCGCATCGAACTGCGCGAGTGCGCCTCCGAATCCGACGCCGCCTCGCGTTCGACAGTCGTTGCGGTCACCAGCGGAAGCTTTGCGTTCGCAGCCGGCCGGCTGCCAAACAGCGGGACCCTGACGGTCGACACGCCCCTTGGCACCGTTCGCGGCCGCTCCCATGCGACCGGCTTCGGCATCCTGACGATGGCGGCGCTGACTTTCGCGATGGTGAAAGAAGCGCAAGGCTCGGACCCCGACGCCACGTTTCTCGACAGCGACACGCTGACTTACAAGGACCTTCAGCACGGCTCCTTCGAGCTCATCACCAAGGAGCGGGTACCGCGGCACATCATCGTCGATGATCCAGGCGAAACCGTCATCCTGAACAGGGTCGGCTCCTCGGTCAGCGTGAATCAGGTTGCCAACAGCGCCGCTCGCATGGAGGAGCTGCACGCGGCTCAACAGGATGTGCTCGCCAATCTCACGCGAGGTCCGACAGGATCCAGCACGCCACCTGGCGTCATTGCCCCCTCGCTGCAGCACATCAACTTCAACTCGGATAACGCGACGGCTCCGCCAAACCTGCTTCCGGCACTGTCGCCCGCCGACATTCCCTTGATCGTACGTCCGCCGCCGTCACTGAACGTGCCGGGCGGGCCCACCGAAATCGACACGATCGCATTCAACGACACGTTCACCGCGACAACCGGCACTTTCTCCGCCAGCAGCCCGCTCAATGCCGTCCTCACCTACGGTCTTAGCGGCGGGACGGCCGGCACCACGGTCCTGGATGGACAGACCTACGATCTCTCGCAGACCGGTCCGTATGGCACCCTCTATCTCAATAGCGCATCCGGCGCCTATACTTTTGTTCCGAACGCGGCTGCCATCAACGCCCTGTCGTCGCCGACGACCATGGACTTCATCGTCACGGTCTCGGACAGCGGGTTCTCGACGAGCCGAACATTCGTCGTCAACATCCTCGGCGTCAACGACACTGCCATCATCTCCGGCAACGCCGCCGGCACAGTGGTGGAGGCGGGCGGCGTCGCCAATTCGGCGCCGGGAACGCCGAGCGCAACCGGCACGCTCACAGACGCCGATGTCGACAATCCGCCCGACACCTTCACGACAGTCAGCTCGCCGACCAGGAGCGCGGGCGGCTACGGCACGTTCACGATGACAGTCGGCGGCGTGTGGACCTACACGCTCGACAATGGCAACGGTACAGTAAAGGCGCTGAATGCCGGCGATACGTTGATCGATCAGTTCACTGTGACCACGATCGACGGCACGCCGCAGCTGGTGACGATCACGATCAACGGCACGAATGACGCCGCAATCATCTCCGGGACTACGACCGGTTCAGTCGTCGAGGCGGGCGGCACTTCGCCCGGCACGCCGATCGCGACGGGCACGCTTCTCGCCGCGGATGTCGACAATCCCGCCAACACGTTCGTGGCGGTCACCACGCCGACGGCAAGCGCGCAAAGCTATGGCAGCTTCACCATCACCGTGGCCGGCGTGTGGACCTATACGCTCGACAACAGCAACACCGTGGTGCAGGCGCTCAACAATGGCGACACCGTGACCGACAGCTTCACGGTGACCTCGGCCGACGGCACCGCACAGACAGTGACGATCACCATCAACGGCAGCAACGACGGGGCGGTCATTTCCGGAACGGCGAGCGGCTCGGTGATCGAGGCCGGAGGGGTGGCCAATGGCACGCCCGGCATGCCGATCGCGACCGGCACGTTGACCGATCTCGACCCTGACAATGCGACCAACACCTTCACGCCGGTCACCACGCCAAGGACGAGCGCGGGCGGCTTCGGCACCTTCACGATGACCGCGCTGGGCACGTGGACCTACACGCTCGACAATAGCAACGCCACCGTACAGGCCCTCAACGTCGGCGACACGCTGATCGATCAGTTCACGGTGACCACGGTCGACGGCACGCCGCAGCTGGTGACGGTCACGATCAACGGCGCCAATGACGCCGCTTTCATTTCCGGAACGACGGCGGGTTCGGTGCTCGAAGCCGGCGGCATCTCCCCCGGCACGCCCGTTGCGACCGGCACGCTCACCGATACCGACCTCGACAATCCCGCCAACACCTTCACGGCGGTGACCTCACCCACGGCCAGCGACGGCGGTTACGGCACGTTCACGATGACCGCGTCCGGGCTATGGACCTATACGCTCGACAACAACAACGCCGTGGTGGACGCGCTGGATGTCGGCGACACGCTCACCGATCATTTCACGGTGACGTCAATCGACGGCACCACGCAAGAGGTGACGGTCACCATCCATGGCGCCAGCGACGCGGATCCCAATGATTTCGACAATCTGGCGACTGGATCAACCGTCGTAACCGATCCCCCGTTTGTCTACGGCACTCCTGGAGGCGACAGCGTCGCCGGTGGCGGCAGCGTTTCCCAGATCGTCTATGGCGGCGCCGGCAACGATACCCTGAACGGAACCGGCGTGGACGACATCATCTACGGCGGATCCGGCGACGACACGATCAAGGGCAACAACGGAGCCGACGTCATCTACGGCGGCTCCGGGCAGGACACGATCGACGGCAGCAACGAGAACGACACCATCATCGGCGGGTTCGGTGCGGATAAGCTCACGGGCGGCAACGGCGATGACGTCTTCGTCTATCTGTCGGCGGTCGATTCCAGGGCCGGCCAGTTCGATACGATCAACGATTTCAGATCGGGAAGCGACAAGATCGATCTGACGGCGATCGGCGCGCTCGGATTCGTGATCCTGGCGTTGAGCTCGACAAGCTCGTCCGTGCCGCCCCACACCATCGCCTGGATCTACGACAGCTCGGCCAACGAAACCGTCGTGTATGTCAATCCGACCGATCAAACCCTAGAGATCGGCGATTCCAGTTTATTGGAAGTCCATCTCCAGGGTGTCGCGACCATCGATTCGTCGGACTTCATCGTGGATCAAGCCGCGGCCCCGGTCCTGGCGGCGAGCGATACAATCGATCCGACCGCCGCCACGCTAGGCGACGCGGCGGTCATGACATTGAGCACCTCCGACGCCTCCACCGGGGCGACGGACAGCAGCGGCTCTGTGTCCTTGGACGGAAGCTCGACCGCAATCGATGTGAGCTATCCCTTCGATATCGATCAGAGCGGGTGGAGCAACGAGATCACCGCGTCCGCCCCGGACGAGACTGCAACACTTCCCGGCCTGTCAGAACCGGCAATCCATTCGCTATCGATGGAGCCCTTCAGATTTGTCTTCGAGACACCCCGGACCGACGACAGCATCCATCCAACCGGAATCGGCGCAGCCGGCATGACGGAGCAAAATCATGCCACAGCTTTCAGCACGCCGGATGCGCTCCTTGCCATCGACCAGCATCTAGATAACGGCAAGGCTGCCGAGGCTCATGGCCATGCAAGCCTTGCCGATACTGCCAGTGCGCTTCTTGATATCGCCCCCCAGAAAGGCCCCGGCAACGGCGGCGGCGCTCATTCGATTCAATCTCAAGCAGGCGAACACAGGCATGCTTCGATGGAGACGCCCGACAGGCCCAATGACCAATTTCATTCTGCGGCAGACGGCACGCACGGCCCACACGGAAACGCGCAGGCCCATCCGTCCGGACTGGGCGATTCCTTCAATTTCCTCAGTCCGGCGATGGAGAGGTCGAGCATCGCCTTTGTGGATGATCTCCCGGCGCCGCTCGATCGTCATGAAAGCGCGGCACATGCCGACGGACATGGTCACGTCGCGGCCGCGGACGAGGTTCCGCAGCTGGACGATGGCACTCACGTCGGGGGCGGCTCAGCCGCGTCTCATGTGCCGCACGATTTCCTGGTGTGAGCTCGATCTGTTGAAACCGCTCTTCCTCTACTTCCGTCCGGCGGGCGGCGGCGTCGCCATCGCGGCCGCAGGCTCCGGCGGCGTCAGATGGCGCGGGACGATGATGGTCTGGCCCGGAGTGAGCTGCGCGTTCTCTGCAAGCGAGTTGCTCTGCGCGAGCGTCCACAGCGGCACGCGATTGGCCGCGGCGATGCTCTCCATGGTGTCGCCGCGACGCACCGGCACCCGCACGCCGCTATCCCACAATTCGACCAGCGTATCCGCGGGCACGAGATAGCGCAGCGGCACGGCATCGGCCTGCGGCGGAATGCGCGGCAGCTGCGTCACCATCTCGACGATCTGACGATGGATGTCGTCGGACTTCTCGATGTTGATGTGCGAGACGCGGCTGTTTTCCTTCAGGTCGTAGCTCGCGTAATGGCCGCGATAGCCGGGCACCGCCACGACGTCGCCGCCGCCGAGCACGCTGTCGGACAGGAAGATATTGATGAAGCGCTCGACATTGAGCGGCACGTCGCCGGTCGCATGCGCGGGATCGATGGCAATCACGAGGCTGATCGGGATGTTCTCCTTGGCCGCCATCTCGGAGATGACGATCGAGCACAACCCGCCCATCGAATGGCCGACCAGCACGATCGGCGCCGCCTTCTCCTTGTAGCTGGAGATGACGCGGCCGCCGATCAGGCGGCACAGCGTGAACTCATAGACATCCGCCGCGAAGCCGGCCTGCGTCAGCTTCTCGCCGAGCCGGTCCATGCCGGTCGAGAAGATCGGGCCCATGGCGCCGCGAAACAGATAGATCTTGGGCGGCGGCAACGGCTCGAACGGTGGGGGCGGCGGCGCAGCAGGCGCAGGCGCAGCCGCGGTGGCCTTGGACTTGGCCGGTGAGGCAACGGCCGCGCCGGTGCTCAAGGCAAGCAGCGCAACCGCTGCCAGCACGACTAGCCGCCTCAAATCAATCATCAGTTCAGCAGTCCCACCACGGGAGGCAAGGGCCTCTCCCAACCGGCTTAGTGACGACCGATTTGGCGGATTTTGGGGCGCGGGAACCAGGGCGCGACGCACCGCCGCGCGCATCAAGGCTATGTGACCTGCCGGATGAGCGCGCTCCCGGCCCATCACTGCCTGCCCTTGAGCCGGCTGCGATGTGCGGCCTGCTTGGCGCGATTGCCACAGACCGCCATGATGCACCACCGCCGTGCGTGCCTGCGGGTGTGATCGGCGAACAGCATCGTGCAATTATGGCCCTCGCACGCCTTCACGTCGGAAAAGTCTTCCTCGCAGACGAACTTCGCCATCGCCTCGCCGATGGGCAGCAGCAGGGACTGCGGTGATTGCCAGTGCCGTTGCCTTTGCAGCGCAAGACCTTCCTCACCCTGGCGAGGCGCGATTTGCAGGAACGCCTCATCGCGCTCCAGGATGCTGTTCAGCGGGCCAAGCTCGTGCAGCGCCTTGCCGGTCAGCGGCCGGCCCGCATGCTCCAGAACAAAGCCCCTGAACCACTCGCGCAAGGCGCGGGCCTGATCGGCGACCTTGTCGAGTTCACCCGGCCTCGCGCGCGCCTTCAGCGCATCCAGCTCCTGCGTCGGCACCAGCTTGGCCTGTGCCAGCCAGTCGATCAGGCCATCGCCATCGTCGATCCAGTCGACGGGCGTATCGACCGGTGTCGCGACCGAGTTGAGGAAATCGAGGCCGAGCGAGTCGGCGATGAACATGGCGGGCGGTCTGTCCATGAGGGGTCCCTGGCCGTCGAAACAACGCAGCCTTTGGTAACCAGTAAAATGGCTATTGACAAGTTACTCGGCAGATACGTAACCTATATATAGGCATTTAAAAGGTTACCATAGCAATGGAGACGGTCATGACCCCGGCCACCTACCGCACCGCCGACGTCGATGGCTTCAAGGTATTCTATCGCGAGGCCGGAGCTCGAGGTGCGCCGAAGCTGCTGCTGCTGCACGGCTTCCCCAGCGCCGGCCACATGTTCCGCGACCTGATCCCGCTGCTCGCCGACAAATTCCACATCGTCGCGCCCGATCTTCCCGGCTTCGGTCAGTCCGACATGCCTTCGCGCGAAAGCTTCCGCTACACCTTCGACAACGTCGCGCAGGTGATCGAGCGCTTCACCGAAGTGATCGGCTTCGATCGCTTCGCGATCTACGTCTTCGACTACGGCGCGCCGACCGGCTTCCGGCTCGCGTTGCGTCACCCCGATCGGATCACGGCGATCATCTCGCAGAACGGCAACGCCTATGAGGACGGCCTCAGCGACGGCTGGACTCCGATCAAGGCCTATTGGCAGGATCCCTCGCCCGCCAACCGCGAGGCGCTCCGCGCCTTCCTCACGCCGGAGGCGACGCGCTGGCAGTACACCCATGGCGTCCCCGATCCGACGACGGTGTCGCCGGACGGACAGAACCTCGACAATTTCTATCTGGCGCGTCCGGGCTCGGGCGACGTGCAGCTCGATTTGTTCGGTGACTACAAGAGCAACGTTGCGCTCTATCCGTCATTCCAGGACTATTTCCGCAAGCACAAGCCGCCGTTCCTGGCGGTCTGGGGCAAGAACGATCCGTTCTTCATTCCGCCCGGCGCCGAAGCGTTCAAGCGCGACAATCCCAAGGCGGTCGTGCAGTTCTTCGACACCGGCCATTTCGCGCTGGAGACGCATGCGCGGGAGATCGCTGAGAGCATTCGCGCGTTCCTGGCGTAACGGGCCGCCGAGCATCACGTGAGAAGAGACTTCAGTTCCTCGCCGGAGCCGTTGCCGCGGCGGCGCGCGCGGGCCGCGGCGCACCGGGCTCGGCGACGGGAGCAGCCGGAGCGCGCGAGCGCATGATCGCGGCGTCGATCTCTGCGATGACGCGGCGCTGGATCGCCTCGTTCTTGTCGATCGAGATATGGCCGACACCGGTGCCGCGCACGTCGACATTGTCGAGCTTGCCGCGCAAACCGGCCGCGGCGCGCACCGGCTCGCCGGGGCCGTCGCCGATATAGATGTTGATGTAGCGCTCGGCGCCGGTCGAGAGCTTGGTCTTGAACACGGAATCGAGGCCGATCGCGAGCTTCACGGGCACGCCGAACTGGTTGAGCTTGGCAATCATGTCCGGCAGCGCGGTCGCGCCGGAGGAATGGCCGACCAGGATGATGGTCTTGATGCGGCCGGCCCTGTAGGCGGTCGCGGCTTCATCGGCGAGCGAGGACCAGGACACGAAGTTCGCAACGGTCACCGGGATGCCCTGCGCCTGGAGCCGGGCACCGATCGTGTCGAGCCCGAGCGAGAAGATGTTGAGCACGCCGCGCAGCAGATAGACATGCGTGGTCTGGACCGCGGCCTGGGTCGGCGCGGCCTTGGCGGTGGACGGGCTGATGGCAACAGCTGACAGCAGGAGCAGGCCCATCGCCCACGCACGGAGGGCGGACAATTGGCTGGCGCCGGCGGTGTGACGGCCGTTCGGTCTCATCGATGTTTTCCCTGGGGACAATACGCTTCGCGATTGGCCGGAATCGTAGCCATGGCCCGCTCGCGGACGCAACAAAGAGCCGCGTGAGCGACAATCTTAGCAGCAAGCCGTGGCGGTTGCGCAACACTTGACCGGAACCTGCCACCGAAGGGCCGGTTTTGAGACCATTTTTCTCCGGGCGATTGCGACCGGGCAAGGGTATTCCTATCTCAGGGCTCCGCTGACCCGCCCTTCCCGGCAGGTTCCAGCCTCCCTCCCCAGCCTTTGCCCCCAAGCCTTTCGGCCATCATGTCCTCCATCATCTCCGTCGCCAATCTGTCCAAGACCTATCGGTCCGGCTTCAAGGCGCTCAAGAACGTCAATCTCGATATCAAGCGCGGCGAGATCTTTGCGCTGCTCGGCCCGAACGGCGCGGGCAAGACCACGCTGATCTCGATCATCTGCGGCATCGCCAACCCGAGCGAAGGCAAGGTTCTGGTCGGCGGCGAGAACATCCAGACCTCCTACCGCAAGGCGCGCTCGCTGATCGGCCTCGTGCCGCAGGAATTGCACACCGACGCCTTCGAGAGCGTGTGGGCGACCGTGAGCTTCTCCCGAGGGCTGTTCGGCAAGCCGAAGAATCCTGAACACATCGAGAAGGTGCTGAAGGACCTCTCGCTGTGGGACAAGAAGGACAACAAGATCATCACGCTCTCCGGCGGCATGAAGCGCCGCGTGATGATCGCCAAGGCGCTGTCGCACGAGCCGCAGGTCCTGTTCCTGGACGAGCCCACCGCCGGCGTCGACGTCGAGCTGCGCAAGGGCATGTGGGAAGTCGTGCGCACGCTGCAGCAGTCCGGCGTCACCATCATCCTCACCACGCATTACATCGAGGAAGCCGAGGAGATGGCCGACCGCATCGGCGTCATCAACAAGGGCGAGATCGTGCTGATCGAGGACAAGGCGACCTTGATGCAGAAGCTCGGCAAGAAGCGGCTGACGCTGCACTTGCAGAACAAGATCTCGTCGCTGCCGGAAAGCCTCGCGCAGTACGAGCTCGATCTCTGCGATTCCGGCGCGACGCTGGTCTACGACTACGACACCAAGGGCGAGCGCACCGGCATCACCAGCCTGCTCAGCGACCTCCGCAACGCCGGCATCCGCTTCAACGATCTCGACACGACGCAATCGTCGCTCGAGGACATCTTCGTCGACCTCGTGAGGACGTCATGAATCACCGCGCCATCCGCGCCATCTATCTGTTCGAAATGGCGCGCACCTGGCGCACGCTGCTGCAAAGCATCGTCTCGCCGGTGGTTTCGACCTCGCTCTATTTCGTGGTGTTCGGCGCTGCGATCGGCTCGCGCATCAGCCAGGTCGAGGGCGTCAGCTACGGCACCTTCATCGTGCCGGGCCTGATCATGCTCTCGGTGCTGACCCAGAGCATCGCCAACGCCTCGTTCGGCATCTACTTCCCGAAATTCACCGGCACGATCTACGAGATCCTGTCGGCGCCGATTTCCTATTTCGAGATCGTGCTCGGCTATGTCGGCGCGGCCGCGACCAAGTCGATCATCCTGGGCCTGATCATCCTGGCGACCGCCGGGCTCTTCGTTCCATTGCATATCCACCATCCGGTCTGGATGCTGGCCTTCCTGGTGCTGACGGCGGTAACGTTCAGCCTGTTCGGCTTCATCATCGGCATCTGGGCCGACGGCTTCGAGAAGCTGCAGATGATCCCGATGCTGGTGGTGACGCCGCTGACCTTCCTCGGCGGCAGCTTCTACTCCATCGACATGCTGCCGCCCACCTGGCGCACCGTCGCGCTGCTCAACCCGGTGGTCTATCTGATCTCCGGCTTCCGCTGGAGCTTCTACGAGATCGCCGACGTCAGCGTATCCGTCAGCATCGGCATGACGCTGGCGTTCCTGGTGATCTGCCTGGCTGTGATCTGGTGGATCTTCCGCACAGGCTACCGGCTGAAGAACTAACTGTCATTCCGGGGCGCCCGGAGGGCGAGCCCGGAATCCATTCACCCACCAACTCTGCCGCTCGATGGATTCCGGGTTCGCGCTACGCGCGCCCCGGAATGACAGCCGTCGACTCACCGATAGCAATGGAAGCGGTGATAGCGGTCGTAGTAGCCGCGGCAGTGGCGGTAGTGGCGATGGGGAATGCCGAACACGCCCTCCACCGCACCAACGGCGCCGCCGACACCGGCACCGACCGCGCCACCAACCACGCCTCCTACGGGCCCGGCGATCCGGTTACCTTCATAGGACCCTTCCTGGGCGCCGCGCACGATGCCTTGAGCATGACCAGCTTGAGGCAACGCCAACAGTGCAAGCAGGATGGCGGCGGCTGCGAACAGCAGGCGGACGGGGAAGCCGGCCGGCAGGACGGCGGCGTTGACACGGGCTTTGTTCATCTTCAGTCCCAGGGAAGTACAGAGTACGGCGGCGAAAGCCGCCAAACGGCAGGCCATCATCAACGCGCCGAGCGGCCAAATGGTTGCGCCTTTGTGACGAATTGTCGGCGATGTGAACGCATGTCCGCTCGCGAAAATGTCAGCATCGCCGCGCGCGGCGCGGCACAAAGCGGCCTTGCTTACATCAGGCATCGCGTTAACGATGGGTCGGCGGACCGCTGGAGCGGAAGCCGGATTGCAGGCATATTGCACGCCGGGGGACGGAGAGCCGCGGCGCCAGCGTGAACAGGCCGGAGGCCAGAACTCAAATGCGTTTCCCTCAAATGCGTTTCCAGATGCGTTCATTTTTTATCGCTTTCACTTCCCTGATGCTTTTGAGCGCGGGCACCGCGCAAGCCAAGGTCGAGATCACCGTCGACAAGGACAATCAGCAGATGACCGTCGCCATCGACGGGGTCGCGCGCTACCACTGGCCGGTGTCGACAGGCATTCCCTCCCGCGAGACGCCGAACGGCGCCTTCCGCGCCTTCCGCATGGAAGAGGATCACTACTCCAAGGAATTCGACGACGCACCGATGCCGCACGCGATCTTCTTCACCAAGATCGGGCATGCCATCCACGGCACGGACTCGGTCGGCCGGCTCGGCTCGCCGGCCTCGCATGGCTGCGTGCGGCTGTCGCGACAGAACGCCTCGACACTCTATGCACTGGTACAGCAGCAGGGCGTGCTCAATACCACGGTGACGCTGACCGGCTCGGCGCAGGTGGCGCTGGCGCGCAATCCGCGCGGTCGCACCAACACTGCCGTCGCCCGCGCCCAGCAGCCGGCCGAGGAGCAGTACGCAACCACAGGCGATCCCGTGAACCTGGCGCCGCCGCAGCAGCCCGCCCGCCGCTACATGCCGCAGGACGACAATTACATCTATCCGGCCGACGGCAGCGACACCGGGGCGCGCTATCCGGCACCGCGCCCGATCACGCGCCCCTATGGCACGCAGGCCTATCAGCAACTGCCGCAGCCGACCTACGACCAGGGCTATGGCCAGCAGGGCTACTATTATCAGCAGCAGCAGCCTCGCCAGTATTATCAGCCGCGCGGCTATTACTATCAGAACTGACGCGGCCGCCACCGAGCGCCGTTAACAGTCGAGGCACCATGCCGTCACGTGCCACGGCCATCCTGACCTTGCTCTCGGTTCTCACCGCGGGACAAGCCATGGCAGGACAAGGCATGGCCTTTGATCTCGAGGCGCATCGCGGTGGGCGGGCACTGCTGCCGGAGAACACCCTGCCTGCCTTCGCCAACGCGCTGTCGATGGGCGTCGACACGCTGGAGCTCGACGTCGGCGTGACCGCCGATGGCGAGGTCGTCATCTCGCATGAACGCGGGCTCAATCCGGATCTGGCACGGGATGCGAGCGGCGCCTATGTGGCCGCGCCCGGCACGCCCTTTGTCAAGCTACGGCTCGAAGACGTCAGGACCTATGACGTCGGCCAGATCCGCCCCGACAGTGCCTATGCCAGGCAATTCCCCGAGCAGCGCGCCGTGCCGGGGACCCGCATCCCCACGCTGAAGCAATTGTTCGCGCTGGTGCGCAAGTCCGGCAATACCAATGTGCGGTTCAACATCGAGACCAAGATCGATCCGAACCATCCGGACGAATCCCTCGATCCGCAAAATTTCGTCACTACGTTGCTTCGGTTGATCGAGGCCGAAAAATTCTCAGGTCGCGTCATGATCCAGTCGTTCGACTGGAGGACCCTGCAGCTCGTCCAGCGGCAGGCGCCGACGATTCCAACCGTGTACCTGACGCTTCAGCGCGGCTCGGCTCCGACGGTGGCGCTCGACAAGGCCACCAGCTGGACCGCGGGCTTCAGCCCGGCCGATCACGGCGGCTCGCTGCCGCGAACCATCAAGGCTGCGGGCGGCGCAATCTGGTCGCCCCATTTCGGCGATGTGACCGCGGCGCTGGTCACTGAGGCCCATGCGCTCGGATTGCGCGTGGTGGTCTGGACGGTCAACAAGCGTGAAGACATGGCGCGGATGATCGAGACCAGCGTCGACGGGATCATCTCGGACAATCCGGACCTGTTGCGGCAGGTCGCCGGCGAGAAGGGAATTGCGCTGCCGGCGGGGACGCCGGTGGAGCCGTAGCGTCCTGTCGCCTTGTAGCCCGGATGGAGCGCAGCGCAATCCGGGGCCGCTCGCGCGTTGGACGCAGTTCCCGGATTACGCTTTCGCTCCATCCGGGCTACAGACCATCACTCCCCGTCCCGTAACCGCCGGTACAGCGCGCCCAGGATGTTCGAATAATCATCGGTCCAGACCCGCACCCTGTCGTCGGCTTCGGTCTGCTCCCACGATTTGGAGGCGGCGAGCTTGCCGACATCTTCCTCCTCGCGCGCGGAGATGACGACGTCGGTCGAGAAGATGTAGTCGGAATCGCGGCCCGAATCCTCGTTGAAGACCCAGCTCTTCAGATCGTTGGCGTCGGCAATGCCGACCACGACAGTCTCGAGATCGAGGTGGCGGTTGGACACGTGCATCACCACGGCGCCGTGGGGCGCGAGCTTGTCCTTGTAGATCTTCATCGCCTCCTTGGTCGCAAGATGGATCGGGATCGCATCGGACGAATAGGCATCGACGATGATGAGATCGTAGGCGCCGTCGGGCTCCTTGGCGAAGGTGAGGCGCGCGTCGCCGATCACCGGCTTCAGGTCCGGCAGGCAGCTCGAGATGTAGCGGAAATTCTTGGGGTCGCGCGCCGCATCCACCATCGACTGGTCGATCTCGAAAAATTTCCAGTCCTCCCCGGGCTCGGCGGCGCAGGCGAGCGTGCCGGAGCCGACGCCGATCGCGGCGACCTTGAGCGGCGCGCCCTTGCGCTCGCGGATCGCGGTGACGGCCTGACCGATGCCGCCGTCCTTGTGGTAGTAGGTGATCGGCTCGGGCCGGCCGGTGACGGGCGTGCCGTCATTGTTGCGGAAGCGCTCGGCGCCGTGAATGGTGGTGCCGTGCATCAGCACGTGGAAATAGCCGCCGGGCGTCTCCACGATCTTGTGCACGCCGAAGAAGCTGCGCACCGTGGTGACGCGGCCCTCGTCCGCCGGATAGACCCGGATCAACGCCAGCGCCAGCGCGACGGTGGCGAAGATCTTCCAGCGACCGGCATTGAGTGCCAGTGTCAGCAGCGCCGCGAGCACACCGACGGCGCCGGCGACCCAGACGCGATGATCCTCGAACCAGGTCGAGAGGCTGCCGGTGGTCGTTGACGGCGCGATCAGCGCCACCGCGAGCGCGGCGAGCGCCAGCCAGTACCATCTCGCGATGCCGGCGAGACGCTCGTTCGCAGACGGGCGGCACAGCGCGGCGAGCGCGATCAGGATCGGATATTCGGCGATCCACGAGAAGGTGAATGGAGCAACGAGGCCTGCGAACAGGCCGCCGACCATGCCGCCGAACGACAGCGCGACATAGAAGCCGGTGAGATGTCTGGCAGCCGGCCGGGTCCGCGCCAGCTCGCCATGACAGGCCATGGCGATGACGAAGAAGCACAATTGATGACCGCCGAGCGTCAGCAGCAGGTTCTGCTCGCCGCCGAAGGCCAGCAGGACGACGACACCGGCGATCGCGACCGGCTGGAGCATCAGCATCCATTTGTGCGGCAGCAGCGGCCGCGACTGGAACACCACCACCCAAGTGAGCAGGTACAGCGACAGCGGCAGCACCCAGAGCAGCGGCGCCGCCGCAACGTCGGTCGAGATGTGCGCGGTCACCGCGATCAGCAGGCCCGACGGCACCGCGGCGAGGAAGATCCAGCGCAACCGCGTCAGCAGGCCCGGCGCCGGCGCATTGACCTCCTCGGTTCGTGCGTCGGCCACCGCCAGTTGCGGTGAGCGCAACAACAGCATGCCGCAGGCAGCGATCAGGAGGATCAGGATCCCATAGCCCGCAGTCCAGAACCGGTTCTGCGTGTGCAGCGTGAACATCGGCTCGAGCAGGAACGGATAGGACAACAGCGCGAGGAAGCTACCGATGTTGGAGGAAGCATAGAGGAAATAGGGATCATGCCCGGCGGGATGGCCGGTGCGGACGAACCAGGCCTGCAGCAGCGGATTGTTGGCGGCCAGCGCGAAGAACGGCAGCCCGATCGAGACCACGAACAGGCCGAGCAGCCAGAACGCGTAGCCCGAGGCCGGCGGCTCGCCATAGGCCGACGCAATGCCGAGCGGCAGCGTGGCGAAGGCCAGCACCAGCAGCACCAGATGCACCGCGACCGGAACGATCCGGTTCCTCGCCTGCATCAAGAGATGCGCATAGGCATAGCCCGCCAGCAGCAGCGACTGGAAGAACACCATGGCCACCGACCACACCGCCGGCGAGCCGCCGAGCCGCGGCAGCACCATCTTCGTGAACAGCGGCTGCACCGAGAACAGCAGCAGCGCGCTGACGAAGATCGCAGCAGTGTAGACCGTCAGCAGCAGCCGGTTGCGCGACGACGACGGCTGCTCCGTGGCGGCGGGTTGCACGATGGAATCCATGGAAGCTCCGGCTCAAACCCCGGCGGGCGCCGGACCGCGCGCAATGGAGCACAAGGCGACTGAACGGGCAATAAAGCGTGTCGTGATGTTGCAGCGAGGATTGCTTGATATAGAGATGTCATTCCGGGGCGCTTCGAAGAGGCGAACCCGGAACCTCGAGATTTCGGGTTCGATGCTGCGCATTGCCCCGGAATGACGCCAGGGACATCATGACCGAAACCGACGTCGTCATCATCGGCGCAGGCCATAACGGCCTCACCTGTGCAGCCTATCTCGCAAAGGCGGGCCTGCGCGTGCGCGTGGTCGAACGGCGCAAGGTGGTCGGCGGGGCGGCGGTCACGGAGGAGTTTCACCCCGGATTCAGGAATTCGGTCGCGGCCTACACCGTGAGCCTGCTCAATCCGCAGGTGATCGATGACCTCAAGCTCGCTGAACAGGGGCTGCGAATCGTCGAACGGCGCGCGCAGAATTTTCTGCCGGCGCCCGATGGCAGCTATCTCCTCACCGGCGAGGGGCGAACCAAGGCGTCCGTCGCGCGGCTCAGCGCGCGTGATGCGGAGGCGCTCGACGGGTTCTCGCGCGAGCTGGAAGACATCGCCGACGTGCTCAGGCAATTCGTGCTGCGCGCGCCGCCGAACCTGCTCGACGGTTTTGGCACGGCTGCGATCCGCGAGGCCGTGAACGCATTGCAGAGCGCCAATATCCTGCGCGGCCTGACGCTTGAGCAAAGCCGCAGCCTGCTCGATCTCTTCACGCGCTCGGCCGGCGAGATGCTGGACGAGCGTTTCGAGCACGACCTGGTCAAGGCGCTGTTCGGCTTCGATGCCATTGTCGGCAACTATGCGAGCCCCTACGCCGCAGGCTCCGCCTATGTGATGCTTCATCATGCCTTCGGCGAGGTGAACGGCAAGAAGGGCGTCTGGGGCCATGCCATCGGCGGCATGGGCGCGATCACGCAGGCGATGGCGCGCACCGCCAGGGATCGCGGCGTCGCGATCGACGCCGATGCCGGCGTGTGCGAGGTGATCGTCGAGCGCGACCGCGCCGTTGGCGTCGTGCTGGAGAACGGCGAGACGATCCGCGCGAAATATGTCGCGGCCAACGTCAATCCAAAACTGCTGTATACGCGGCTGATCGCGGCCGATGCGCTGCCGCAAGACTTCCTCGCCCGCATCAGGCACTGGAAGAACGGCTCCGGCACCTTCCGCATGAACGTGGCGCTGGACCGCCTGCCCTCCTTCACGGCGCTATCAGGCGAGGGGGATCACCTCACCTCCGGCATCATCCTCGCGCCAAGCCTTCCCTACATGGACCGCGCCTATCTCGATGCGCGTGCGCAGGGCTGGAGCCGACAGCCTGTCGTCGAGATGCTGATCCCCTCGACGCTCGACGACACGCTGGCGCCCGCCGGCAAGCATGTCGCGAGCCTGTTCTGCCAGCACGTCGCGCCGGAGCTTCCCGACGGAAAATCGTGGGACGAGCATCGCGACGAGGTCGCCGATCTCATGATCGCGACGGTGGATGCCTACGCGCCGGGCTTTGCGTCCAGCGTGCTCGGCCGCCAGATCCTCTCCCCGCTCGATCTCGAGCGGCAGTTCGGCCTCCTCGGCGGCGACATCTTCCACGGCGCGCTGACGCTGAACCAGCTGTTTTCGGCCCGGCCGATGCTGGGCCATGCCGATTACCGCGGGCCTCTCAAGGGCCTCTATCACTGCGGCTCCGGCGCCCACCCCGGCGGCGGCGTCACCGGCGCCCCCGGCCACAATGCCGCGCGCGTGATCCTGCGGGACCATCGCGCGCTGTTCGGAAGCCGTGGATAGGTCTGTGGATGGGCTGTGGACAGGCTGCTGATAGGGCCGTGGCGAAACTGGGACGTTTCTCAGTACAAGCCCGGATCAGGCTGTGGAAAAGACACGGGATAAGTAAGGTATAAGACGGTGGATGGCCTCCGAATGAAGAGCGGACAGGCTGTGGACGTCGGGTAGTGTCTCGCATGATCGACGAGAAGAGAAACGCAGAAGATATCCGCTGGAGCGAGCAAATTGCCGCTTCGATCGTGGATGAGCTGCTGGTCGCGAAACTGATAGCGGAAGATCAGGCTGAGTGGGCGCGCCAGATAGTCGCCCACGACATTCATATCCAGCTGATCTCTGGCTTTAGGCCACCAAACTCAAACTGAGGCCCACTGGACCATCCGGTGGACGCCCCTCAAACGAACTCGCCCGCCGAGGGCAATTCCCCGCGCGGGCGCTCGTCTGGACATCTATCAAGAAAGTAGCCCCCGCTGGAAATCGGAGGCGGAAATTACTTCAAGGAGCTGCTAATCGAACCGAACTTCTCGTTCATCGTGGTACCCAGGCTGTTCACCACGGTGATGATTGCCAGAGCGATACCGGCCGCGATCAGGCCGTATTCGATTGCGGTCGCACCGGATTCGTCGGACCAGAACTTCAAGACCATGCGCTTCAAGACACGCCTCCGTTTCAATTACAAGCTGTGTTGGTCGACCCCAACAGCCGAAAATCTACGGTGTGCGACCTTCGGTCCAGTTAATCCCGAGATCCAACTTATGCGGAAAATTGCGCGCAAAAGTTCCCAAAATTGACCCGATGGAACCCTGAGATGCACCCTTCCCCCACCCACCGCGCCAGCTTCTCGATCGGCACCGAGGCCGCTGCAAGGCGCGTCGTCGATGTGCTCACCGAGGTGTTTTTCGAGGGCGACGCAGCGGTCGCCGCGTTCGAGCGGCCGGACGGACAATGGGACGTGACGCTGCATTTTGCCGAGGCGCCGGACCAGGCGTGGCTGCGCGAACTTGTTGCAAATTCAGCAGGAAATGAGATCGCCGACACGCTTGCCTTCGACACCGTCGAGGCCAAGGACTGGGTCAAGGCGAGCCTGGAGGATCTGGTCCCGGTGCCGGCCGGGCGCTTCGTCGTGCACGGCAGTCATGACCGCGATCGCGTGGCGCCGAACAAGCTCAAGATCGAGATCGAGGCGGCGCTCGCCTTCGGCACCGGCCATCACGGCACCACGCGCGGCTGTTTACTCCTGCTTGACCATGTCCTGAAGAGTTCTCGCCCGACGAGCTTGCTCGACCTCGGCACCGGAACCGGCGTGCTGGCCATTGCGGCGGCGAAAGCGCTGCACCGCGCGGTGCTTGCTTCCGACATCGACCCGCCCTCGGTGAGGGTGGCCGCCGAGAACGCGACCCTGAACGAAGTCGGTCACCATGTGCGGGTGATCCGCGCCACCGGCTTTGCCGCGCCGGATTTTGCCAAGGCCGGCCCGTTCGACCTGGTGCTGGCCAACATCCTCGCCAACCCGCTGCGGCAGCTGGCGAGCCCGATGGCGCGGCATCTCGCGCCCGGCGCCCGGGTCATCCTCTCCGGCCTTCTGACGCACCAGGCGCCCGCCGTGATCGCAGCCTATCGCGCACGCGGCCTCGTGCCGGTGAAGCACCTCAGGATCGAGGGATGGAGCAGTTTGTTGCTGCGGAAGGTCTCGTAGGGTGGGTTAGCCTCGGGCTGCGCGAAGCGCAGTCCCTTGGCGTAACCCACCTCTTCTGCCCGTACGGATAGGAACAGCGGTGGGTTACGCCGTCGGCTAACCCACCCTACGAAATCCCGATGCCGCCCTATTCCGCCGGCTTGTCGTCCCGGCGCACGATGCGCTTACCCCGCAAGGCGCGTCTTGCGCGGCGCTCGGCGAAACGATCGATCATCTGGCTGATGAGGCCGCGCGGCTTCTTCGGTGCCGTTGCGGCCGGGGCGCGGCGCACCGGCGGCGAGATCTTCTCAAACGTGAACGCTGGCATCGTGTGTCCCCTCGCCGTTGAGATGAACCACTTGCTCGAATTTCCCTGTTATCCGGACGAAGCTCAACTGCCGCATCCTTTACTCCACTCAATTCGAATGGAACATTTTCAAGCACAGTCCATGCCAGATGCGATGTAAATGCGTCTAGATTGCGGACCGATGCTCATGATCCTAGAGTGATCCACATGTTCGAAGCGCACTTCCAGACATTCGAGGAGCCCGAGGCCGGCGTCGCGTTGACGGCGCGCCTTGCCGCACTCCGCGAAGAACTCTCCCGCCGCAAGCTGACCGGCTTCGTCATTCCGCGCGCCGACCAGCAGCAGAACGAATATGTGCCTCCGTCGGAAGAGCGGCTGGCCTGGCTGACCGGCTTCACCGGTTCGGCGGGCTTCGCGGTGGTGCTGACCGGCGAGGCCGCATTGTTCGTCGACGGCCGCTACACGCTGCAGGCGGCCAAGCAGGTCGATGCCAAGGCCTGGGCGGTGGAATCGCTGATCGATCCGCCGCCGGAGAGCTGGGTGTCGGCGCATCTGAAGGCGAGCGATCGCCTCGGATTTGATCCGTGGCTGCACACTTTTGCGGCAGCCGAGCGCCTGTCCGCCGCCTGCGCCAAGGCCGGCGCCGAACTCGTCGCCGTCGACGGCAATCCGGTCGATGCGATCTGGCACGACCGGCCGCAGCCGCCGCTTGCCCCCGTCGCCGTGCACAGCCTCCAGCATGCCGGCGTCACCGAGGCCGAGAAGCTGATGCAGATCAGGGCCGAGATCGGCAAGCTCGGCACTGATGCGCTGGTGCTGTCGGACAGCCACGCGGTGGCCTGGACCTTCAACATCCGCGGCGCCGACGTCGCGCACACGCCGCTGCCGCTGTCCTACGCGCTGGTGCCGAAGGACGGCCGCCCCACCATCTTCATCGACCATCGCAAGCTCTCCAACCTCTCGCGCGATCATCTCGAACAGTCCGCCGACGTGCGCGAGCCCGATGCGATGGCGCCGACGCTGATGGCGCTCGCCAAAAGCGGCGCGGCGATCGCGCTCGACAACGCCACCGCGGCCGACGCGCTGAGCCGGCTGATCGCGGGCGCCGGCGGCAAGCCGGTGCGGGGCAGCGATCCGATTGCATTGTTGAAGGCAGTCAAGAACGCGACCGAGATCAAAGGCACCAAGACGGCCCATGTGCGCGACGCCGTGGCGCTGGCGCGCTTCCTCGCCTGGATCGATCGCGAGGCGGGAAGCGGCAAGCTGACCGAGATCGACGCGGTCGAGGCGCTGGAGACGTTCCGCCGCGACACCGGCGCGCTGAAGGACGTGTCGTTTCCGACCATCTCGGGCACCGGCCCGAACGGCGCCATCGTGCACTACCGCGTCACCCGCAAGAGCAACCGGCGGATCGCGCCCGGCGACCTGCTGCTGATCGATTCCGGCGCGCAATATGAAGACGGCACCACCGACGTCACGCGCACCATGGCGGTCGGCGAGCCCACCGACGAGATGCGCGACCGCTTCACCCGTGTGCTGCGCGGACACATCGCGATCGCGCGCGCGGTCTTCCCCGACGGCACCACCGGCGCGCAGCTCGACACGCTGGCGCGGCAATATCTCTGGGCCGCCGGCGTCGATTTCGAGCACGGCACCGGCCATGGCGTCGGCAGCTATCTCTCGGTGCATGAGGGGCCGGCGCGAATCTCGAAGCTCGGCACCACGCCGCTGAAGCGCGGCATGATCCTCTCCAACGAGCCCGGCTACTACAAGACCGACGGATTCGGCATCCGCATCGAAAACCTCGAACTCGTCGTCGCCGCCGAGATCAAGGGCGCCGAGAAGCCGATGAACGCCTTCGAGACGCTGACCCTGGCGCCGATCGACCGCCGGCTGATCGACGTGGCGATGCTGAACAAGGACGAGCTCGACTGGCTCAACGCTTACCACGCGCGCGTGAGGGCCGAGGTGCGGCCAGCACTGGACGAGGCGACCGGGGCCTGGCTCGATCAGGCGACCGCGGAGTTGAAGGCGTAGCGCGCATAGCGCTACGCGATTTGCGCAAGCCTGCTTACCCACCACAGGTGTCATGCCCCGCGCAGGCGGGGCATCCAGTACGCCGCGGCCTCTCGATTCAATCACTGCGGCCTCTGGGATACTGGATCGCCCGCCTTCGCGGGCGATGACAGTGCATGCGTGGCGCGAGCAACACGCCCAATCGGTCGCCATCGCGCTGCTATTATAACCGTCCCGAAATCCGAATAGCCGCATTCCGAAACGCCGATATCCGTCTTGCGTGAGCACGCTACAGTCGATTCGAATTCGAAAGACGGACATCGATGCACGGCATGATCAGCAGGCCGCCGGAAGCGGCAACGAAGACCATCGCGACCTCGCGCGTGGTGTTGCTCCTGCTGGTCGTCATGACCGGGATTGCGCCGATCTCGCTCTACATCCTGGTTCCGGCACTGCCCGTGCTGGCGACGACGTTCGGGCGCGACATCTCGATCGCGCAAATGACGGTGTCGCTCTACATGGTCGGCATCGCGATGTCGCAGCTCATCATGGGGCCGCTGTCGGACAAGTTCGGCCGGCGTCCGGTGCTGCTTGGAGGCCTCGCGCTGATGGTCGCGGCGAGCATCGCCTGCATCTTTGCCGAGACCCTGCCGCAACTGATCGCAGCGCGCTTCTTCCAGGCGCTGGGCGGCGCCTCCGGCATGGTGATCAGCCGCGCCATCATTCGTGACATCTACGAGCGCGACCGCGTCGCCTCCATGATCAGCCTCGTGGTTGCCGCGCTGATGATCGGCCAGATGGTCTCGCCGCTCACCGGTGGCCTGATCGAGACCGCGTTCGGCTGGCGCGCGATCTTCTACGCCGTCACGATCGGTGCGATCGCGGTCGCCGTCGGCATCGCGATCGCATTGCCGGAGACGCGCCGCGACCGCGCAGTCGGCAGCGGCGGCTTTCGCAGCGACGTCGGAACCCTGATCAAGAGCCGCGCTTTCATCGGCTATGTGATGTGCCAGGTCCTGGCGTCGCAGATCATCTTCACCTTCGCCGGTGGCGGCCCCTATGTCGTGGTCACGCAGATGGGCCGGACCAGCGCCGAATACGGTGCCTGGTTCGCAACCACCGGCTTTGCGTATCTCGTCGGCAATTTGCTCTGCGTGCGCTTTGCGCCGCGGCACTCGCTGGAGAAGCTGATCTGGTTCGGTCTCGGCCTGCAGCTGTGCGGCAGCCTTTTGAACCTGCTGTGGAGTTTCACGGGCTGGAACGAGGCCCCAAGCTGGCTATTCGGCACGCAGATGATCGTGATGGTCGGCAATGCCTTCGTGATGGCGAATTCCGCCGCAGGCGCCATCAGCATCCGCCCTGAAGCGGCCGGCACCGCGTCGGGTGCGATGGGCTTCCTCCAGCAGGGCATCGGCGCGCTGATGTCGCAATTCGGCGCCTATCTCGGCGGCCATTCCACAACGACGCTGCCGCTCACCTCCGCGGTGCTGGCGATCTCCCTGCTCTGCGCCTGCATGATGATCTTCGTCGTCCCCCGCCGCGAGCTGGTGGTGAGCGAAGCACTGATCGAGCAGGCGGAGGAGGAAGAGACGGGGATGATGTGATCCGTCGCTACGCGAAGGCTGTCACAACACGTCAGGTGTCATCCCCCGCGCAGGCGGGGGATCCAGTACGCCGCGGCTTCTCCGTATCCTCGCACTGTCTCTGGAATACTGGATTCCCCGCCTTCGCGGGGAATGACAGCGGAACGTGGGGCGCCAGGTGCCCGCTCACTCCCCGATCAGCTTCAGCCACTCCTCTTCCGTCAGCACCTTGACGCCGTGCTTGTTGGCTTCTGCCAGCTTCGAGCCTGCGCCGGGGCCGGCGACGACGAGATCGGTCTTCTTCGACACTGAGCCCGAGACCTTCGCACCCAGCCGCTCCGCGGTGGCCTTGGCTTCATCCCGCGTCATCTTCTCCAGCGAGCCGGTGAAGACCACGGTCTTGCCGGCGACGGGCGAGTTGCTCTTCGGCTTCTCGGCGTCGACGATCTCGACCTCCCTGGTCAGGCGCTCGACGATGCCACGGTTGTGGCTCTCGCCGAAATAATCGGCGATGCTCTTGATCACGGTGTCGCCGATCTGGTCGAGCGCATCCATGTCCGCCATCGCCTCCTCGTCGCCCTTGGCGACCTTGAGGCAGGCGTCATGGAACGCGTCCCAGGAGCCATAGCCGCGCGCCAGCGCCAGCGCCGTGGTCTCACCGACATGGCGCATGCCGAGCGCATAGACGAAACGCTCCAGCGCGATTTTGCGCCGGCTCTCGATGGCGCCGAACAGGTTGCGCACCGAGGTCGCGCCGTAGCCCTCGATCTCTTCGAGCTTGAGCCTCGAATTACGCTTCTCCAGCGTGAAGATGTCGGCGGGCTCCTTGACCCATCCCTCGTCGAAGAAATACTGGAGCTGCTTCTCGCCCAAGCCGTCGATGTCGAAGGCGCGGCGCGACACGAACAGCTTGAGGTGCTCGATCTTCTGATAGGGGCAGGCGAACTCGCCGGTGCAGCGCGCGCGCGAGCCCTCTTCACCCGTCGCGGTCTCCTCGCGCGTGACCTCGGTGTGCAGCGGGCACGGGCACTTCTTCGGGAACTGGAATTCCTTGGCACCGCGCGGCCGCTTGTCGAGGACGACGTCGACCACCTGCGGGATGACGTCGCCGGCGCGCTGGATCACGACGGTGTCGCCGATCCTGATATCGCGCCCCTCGCGCAGCACCTCGCCCTTGTTGCCGATGCCCCTGATGTAGTCCTCATTGTGCAGCGTGACGTTCTGCACGATCACGCCGCCGACACCGACCGGCTCCAGCTTGCCGACCGGCGTGAACGAGCCGGTGCGGCCGACCTGGATCTCGATGTCGCGCAGCACCGTCATGGCGCGCTCGGCGGGGAATTTGTGCGCGATGCCCCAGCGCGGCGTGCGCGAGACGAAGCCGAGCCGCTCCTGCCAGTCGATGCGGTCGACCTTGTAGACGACGCCGTCGATGTCGTAGTCGAGTTTTGCGCGCTGCTCCTCGATCGAGTGATGGAAGGCGAGCAGCTCCTCGACCGAGTGGCACAGCTTGGTCAGGGGATTGGTCTTGAAGCCGCAGCGCTCGAACCAGCCGATCATGCCGCTCTGCGTATCCTCAGGCATCGCGCTCATCTGGCCCCAGGCATAGGCGAAGAAGCCGAGCGGGCGCGAGGCGGTGATGGTCGGATCCTTCTGCCGCAGCGAGCCTGCGGCCGAATTGCGCGGATTGGCGAAGATGGTGTCGCCGGCAGCCTTCTGCCGCTCGTTGAGCGCAAGAAAAGCCTTCTTGGTCATGTAGACTTCGCCGCGCACCTCGCAGATGTCGGGGACGTTGCGGCCCTTCAGCTTCTGCGGCACGTCTTCGAGGGTGCGGATGTTGGCGGTGACGTCCTCGCCCTCCGCCCCATCGCCGCGCGTTGCCGCGGTGACGAGCTCGCCGCCCTCATAGCGCAGCGACATCGAGAGACCGTCGATCTTGGGCTCGGCGGAGAAGTTGACCTTGTCGTCGTCGAGCTTCAGGAAGCGCACGATGCGGCCGACGAAGTCGCGCACATCCTCTTCCGCAAAGGCGTTGTCGAGCGACAGCATAGGCACGGAGTGCCGCACCTTCCTGAAGCGCCCGGACGGCGCGGCGCCGACCTTCTGCGACGGCGACTCTGCGCTGACGAATTCAGGAAAGCGTTGTTCGATCGCGTTGAGGCGCTGACGCAGAGCATCGTACTCGGCGTCGCTGATGGTGGGCGCGTCCTCCTGATAATAGCGCTCGTTGTGTCCCTCGATCTCGAGCGACAACCGCATATGCTCGACCTTGGCCTGCGCCTTGGTGAGCTCAGTGACATCGCGAAGCGGTTTCGATTTTGCTGCTCTTGCCATGGTGCTTGGATACGACGGAGCGGGCAGGAGGGTAAAGGCGGTAAAAGTCTCGTGCCCCGGACGCAGCGCAGCGCTTCTTCAGCAGTGCGCTGCAGAGCCGGGGCCCATGTGGCGGCATCCTGGGTCCCGGCGCGCGCTGCGCGCGTCCGGGACACGAAATCAAGCCGTCGCCGCCTTCAGCAGCCTCTCCGCCGCCGCCCTGGCCTCGGCGGTGATCTCGGCGCCGGCGAGCATGCGGGCGATTTCCTCGCGGCGGTGGTCGGCGGCGAGCGCATTGACGCGGGTGGCGACGCGCTTGCCCTTGTCGAGGGCGTCCTTGGAGATGAGCAGATGCTGGTCGGCCCGCGCCGCAACCTGCGGGGCATGGGTCACGGCCATCACCTGCACCTTGCCGGCAAGCCGCGCCAGGCGCCCGCCGATGGCGTCGGCGACCGCGCCGCCCACGCCGGTGTCGATCTCGTCGAACACGAGCGTCGGCGCCGAGCCGCGGTCGGACAGCACGACCTTGAGCGCCAGCAGGAAGCGCGACAGCTCGCCGCCGGAGGCGACCTTCATCATCGGACCCGGCTTGGTGCCCGGATTGGTCTGCACCCAGAACTCGACCCGGTCGAAGCCCTGCGGGCCCGGCGCGGCCTCGTCGGTCGCGACCTGGGTCATGAACTTGGCGCGTTCGAGCTTGAGCGGGGCGAGCTCGGCATTGACGGCCTTGTTGAGCTTCTCCGCCGACTTTTGCCGCGCCAGCGACAGCTTCTTGGCCGCCGCGGCATAGCGGCTATCCGCCTCGATGGCAGCCTGCTCCAGCTTCTTCAACTGCGAGGCGCCCGCGTCGATCAGCACCACATCGGCAGCGTATTTGGCGGCAAGCGCCGCGAGCTGGTCGACCGGGGTCGAATATTTGCGCGAGGCGGCGCGAAGGGCGAACAGCCGCTCCTCGATGCGTTCGAGCTCCGCCGGGTCGAAATCGGTTGCGGCCAGCGCGGCCAGGAGATGCTGGTCGGCTTCCTCCAGCGCGTTGATCGCGGCGTCGATTGCCCTCACCGCGGGCTCGACCAGCGCCGGCGAGTTGACGCCGCGGCGCTCCAGCCGGCGCACTGCCGCCGACAGCGCCGCAACCGGCGAATGGTTGCCGCCGACCGCCTCCTGCGCCTCGCGCAAATCGGAGGCAATCTTCTCGCCCTGCATCATGGTGGTGCGGCGGGAAGCCAGCGACGTCTCCTCGCCCTCCCTGGGTGCGAGCTGCTTCAGCTCGTCGGAAGCGTGGCGCAGATAGTCGGCCTCGCGCGCGGCGCGCTCCATGCCGGCGCGATGCTCTTCCAGCGCCGTATTGGCGGTGCGGCGGGCGTCCCAGAGCTCTTCGACGGCCGCGACGTCCTTCTCCAGGCCGGCGAAGGCGTCGAGCAGGCGGCGGTGCGTGGCGGCATCGACCAGCGCGCGCTCGTCATGCTGGCCGTGGATCTCGACCAGGGCGGTGCCGACCGCCTTCAGCGTCTGCACGCTGATCGACTGGTCGTTGATGAAGGCGCGGGTGCGGCCGTCGGCGAGCTGGACCCGGCGCAGAATCATCTCGCAAGAGTCTGCAACGCTCGTGTCGTCCAGCCCGTTCTCGGCGAGGATCTTCGTCGCGGGGTGATTCTTCGGGATATCGAAGACGGCGGTGACCTGCCCCTGCTCCGCGCCGTGGCGCACGAGGCCGGCGTCGCCGCGGCCGCCGAGCGCCAGCGCAAAGGCATCGAGCAGGATGGATTTGCCCGCCCCGGTCTCGCCGGTCAAAACGGCAAGGCCGGTGGCGAATTCGATATCGAGCCGTTCGATCAGGACGATGTCACGGATCGACAGACGCGCCAGCATGGAACCCCAAAATTTCCTAGCCGAGGCCCATCTTCTTGAAGGTCTTGCTGATCCAGGACCCCTGATTCTCGCTCGGCTCGAGACCACCCGATTTTACAAGATTATAGGCGTCCTTGTACCAGCGGCTGTCAGGAAAATTGTGGCCAAGCACGGCGGCCGCGGTCTGTGCCTCGCCGACGATGCCGATCGCCATATAGGCCTCGGTCAGCCGGTAGAGCGCCTCCTCGACATGGCGCGTGGTCTGGTACTGGGTGACGACGGCCTTGTAGCGGTTGATCGCGGCGGTGTAGTCGCGCTTCTGCATGTAGTAGCGGCCGACGTTCATTTCCTTGCCGGCGAGCTGGTCGCGGGCGCCCTCGATCTTGGCCTTGGCGGAGGTCGCATATTCGGACGTCGGATATTTGCGCACCACCTCTTCCAGCGAGGCGATCGCCTTCTCGGTGCGGCTCTGGTCGCGGCTGATGTCCGGGATCTGGTCGTAATGCGAGGCGGCGATCAGGTACTGCGCATAGGCCGCATCCGGGCTGCCGGGATGCAGCGTGACGTAGCGGGTGGCGGCGCCGATGCAGCCGTCATAGTCGCCGCCCTGGTAGGAGGCGTAGGCCGACATCAGCAGCGATTTGCGGGCCCAGTCGGAATAAGGATGCTGGCGGTCGACCTCCTCGAACTTCTTGTTCGCCGCCTTCATGTCCTTCTTCTCGTTCATGAGGTACAGGCCCTCATTATAGATCTTGTCGGCGGGCTCCTCGACGAAGGTATCGTCCTTGGCGGTAAACTTGTCCCAGAGATCGCCGGTGCCGCAGCCGGCCAGCGGCAGCGCGAGCAGGACGAAGGTGACGGCCTGGAGCAGCCCACGGGCCGCAATCGGGGCCTTTGGCGAAATCGAAAGAGATCCGCGCGTCATACGCTGTGCCGACATGAGTTTTGCCCTGACGCCCTGTGATGCAGTGCCCGCCAGCCCATGAATCCCGTCATGGGCGCGAAATGGTGCGTGGTGCCTGCCATGCGACCACGCCGATGTATCCGAAAAACGATCCTTAACAACCGGATAGGCAGGCATTTCGCCCGGATTAAGGCGAACGCGCCGCAATGCTAGCCGATCATGGTTACCAGGAGTTTCCCAGGGCAATTCGCGGTCAAATGCCAGCGGCGGCAAGTGCCTTCAGGACACGTCCGGCCCGTAGGCGGCGGCGATCCGGCCACCGACAATGCCGCGACCGACTTCGCCCACCGGACGGGTGGTGCGACGCACCGCCTCGCCCTCGACCACCCGCCAGGCGGTACGGTCGGCAAGCAGAGCGGTCAGGACGGCGTGGTTGAGCTTGTGGCCGCCACGGACCGAACGGTAGGCGCCAAGCAGCGGCAGACCGGCCAGCGCGAGGTCGCCGATCACGTCCAGCACCTTGTGACGGGCACATTCGTCGGCGTAGCGCAGGCCCTCGGTGTTGAGCAGCCGCTCCTCGTCGAACACGACGGTATTGTCGAAGGAGGCGCCGAGGGCATAGCCCGCGCTCCAGAGCCGGGCGACGTCGCACATCAGACCGAAGGTCCGGGCGCGGCCGACTTCGCGGCGGAAACGTTCCGGGTTGAGGTCGAAGGCGTAGCTTTGCTGACCGATGACGGGATTGGTGAAGTCGATCTCGACCTCGACGCGGAACCCGTTGGCATGGGGCCGGATCTCGCCGAAGGAGTCGCCGATCTTGACCGAGATCGGCTTCAAAATCTGGATGAAGCGGCGCTGCGCGGACTGGGTGACGATGCCGGCCTGGTCGATGGCAGCAACGAACGCCGCAGCGCTGCCGTCCATGATCGGCACTTCCGGCCCGTCGAGCTCGATCGTGGCATTGTCCACGCCCATGCCCCGCAGTGCAGCAAGCACATGCTCGGCGGTGGAGACCAACGGACCGTTACGATCGCCGAGGACGGTGGCAAGGTCGGTCGCGATCACCTGGTCGGCGGTCGCCTGAACTTCGCGGTCACTTCCCTCGAGGCCGGTACGGACAAAAATAAAACCCGCGTCGATCGGCGCAGGCCCAAGCGTGAGAGTGACGGGAAGACCGGAGTGAACGCCGACGCCGGCCACGGTGGCTTGCGCACGAAGCGTTGTTTGCCGGCTAAATTTCATCAGGAACCCGCCCCACTACGACCCATTGCGACTTATACTCGACCCGACCGATCAGCCTGCGCCGTCGTGCGAATCCGTATCCCCAAGTCACGGCAAACCATAGTTGCTGCCTCAAACAGCGCCAACTCACGGTTTTTTACCGATTGTTACCCCAAACCTGCCGTATTCGCGCCAAGGCTTAACCAAATTACGCCGAGCTTTTGGGCCGCTGCCGGCGGTTTTACTGAACCACCAAATACATAATTAATGATTTAGAATCAGTTGCTTGGCCGTGCAATCCGGGCATTCTCGGGAGAAAAGGAAAGGTCCCGGCAAGCTTCTCGCCGGGACCTTTTTTCGTCTGCCTTATTGTAACAATCCTCAGGTTGCCTGCCGCCGCAGGAAGGCCGGGATATCAAGATGGTCGTCACCCTGTGGCGCCGGCGCAACAGGCGCGGGGCGGCCATGCATGTCGAGGCCCTGCGGCGCGGGACGGCGGGCATACTCTGATACCGGCTCGCTGGCTGCGATCTGCTGCGCCACGGTCTTCTGCGGCCGGCGGTCGGGCAGCGGCGGCATGGCAGGACCGGTGGTGCGGGCGGCTACCGGCGGCTCGCTCTCTTCGTCGCGGCGGCCGAGGCCGACATTGGCGAGGCGCTGCAGCAGCGACAGGCGGCTCTTCTGCGGGGGCTCTTCCTCCACCTCGCCGCGAGCCTGACGAATCTCGGCCTGGGCCGGCATCGGCAGCTCCTCGATCCGCGGCATCCTGGGCGCACGGACCGGCGGACGCTCGGCCTGCGGCGGGATGAAGTTTTCCGGGGTCATCGGCTCCTGCATCGCGACCGGGGCCATGTCAGGCTCCGGGAACAGGGTCGGCTTCTGCGCGATCGGCCGCACGGTGACGTCACCATAGGTCTGCGGCGCGGGCGCCTGAGGGACCTCGGCAACTGCCGCCGCGATGGCGGCGAGCGCCGCGCGCTCGACGTTCGGGCGCGGCGCGACCGGAGCAGCCGGAGCGGAGGCCGGGACCTGGACTTCCAGCTTCTGGGCGCGTTCGGCCAGGCGCTGATTGTCGGCGCGCAGACGCGCGGTGAGGTCGGCGAGACGGCTCTCGGCGGCTGCGGCGGGAGCCTGCTGCACCTGCGGCGCCGCGTTCGCGACCGGAGCGGAGGTCGCCTGGCTGTTGCGGGCGATCGCGGCCTGCTCGATGCCGGTGGCAACGACCGAGACGCGGATCAGGCCGTCGAGGGCTTCGTCGAAGGTGGCGCCGACGATGATGTTGGCGTCCTGGTCGACTTCCTCGCGGATGCGGGTCGCAGCCTCGTCGACCTCGAACAGCGTGAGGTCCTTGCCGCCGGTGATGGAGATGAGAAGGCCCTTGGCGCCCTTCATCGAGGAATCGTCGATCAGCGGGTTGGCGATCGCAGCTTCGGCGGCGGTCAGCGCGCGCTTGTCGCCGGAGGCTTCGCCGGTGCCCATCATCGCCTTGCCCATCTCACGCATCACGGCGCGGACGTCGGCGAAGTCGAGGTTGATCAGGCCTTCCTTGACCATCAGGTCGGTGATGCAGGCGACGCCCGAATAGAGCACCTGGTCGGCCATCGCGAAGGCGTCGGCGAAGGTGGTCTTCTCGTTGGCGACCCGGAACAGGTTCTGGTTCGGGATGATCAGGAGCGTATCGACGACCTTGTGCAGCTCGTTGATGCCGGCTTCAGCGGTGCGCATGCGGCGGCCGCCCTCGAAGTGGAACGGCTTGGTCACGACGCCGACGGTGAGGATGCCCATGTCGCGCGCGGTCTTGGCGATCACGGGTGCAGCGCCGGTGCCGGTGCCGCCGCCCATGCCGGCGGTGACGAACACCATGTTGGCGCCCGAGAGATGGTCGCGCAGCTCGTCGATCACCTCTTCCGCCGCCGCGGCGCCGACGTTCGGCTGCGAACCTGCGCCGAGGCCCTGCGTGACCGCCGTGCCCATCTGCACGATGCGCTGCGCCTTCGACATCGTCAGCGCCTGCGCATCAGTGTTGGCGACCACGAAGTCGACGCCCTGCAGGCCCGCCGTGATCATGTTGTTGACGGCGTTGCCGCCGGCGCCGCCGACGCCGAACACGGTGATCCGGGGCTTCAGTTCGTGAATATCAGGAACATTGATGCTGATGGTCATGGTTGCCTCTCGATCACGCGCGCGTGGGTTCGCCCCGGCCGGCGGCCGCGGGAGTTGGTGAAAATGGGAAATTGCGGAAAGGAGTCATCAGAAGCCCTCGCGTAGCCATCGTCCCACCTTTCCGAAATAACCGCCGGTCCCTGTCCTGACCTGCTGCCGCGTATGCCGCGGTTCGACATGTTCCTGGTGAACATATTGCGGGTAGACGAGGAGTCCGGCCGGCACCGCGAACGCGGCGTTCTTCGCCTCGTTGGGCAGCCGGCCGAAGCCGAGAGGACGTCCGACCCGCACGGGCCGGCCGAGAATTTGTGTTCCGAGTTCGACGAGACCGGTCAGTTGCGAGGCGCCGCCCGAGAGCACGACGCGCCCGTTGGGCTCTGACGCGAAGGGCGAATCCTTCAACCGGTCCCGGACCATTTCGAAGATTTCCTCGGCACGGTGCTTGACGATGTTGGCAATGGTCGCGCGGGAGACGATCTGCGGCAGATCCTGCTCGTCACCGGCTGTCGGTACAGACATCAGCTCACGCGAGTCCGATCCACCGGTGATGACCGTCCCATATAAAGTCTTGATTCGCTCGGCATCGGCAATGGTCGCGGAGAGTCCGCGCGCGAGATCCATCGTGATGTGTTGCCCGCCGACCGCAAAACCCGCCGCATGCACGAAACGGCCGCCGGAATAGACCGCGATCGTCGTGGTGCCGGCGCCCATCTCGACGACGGCGGCGCCGAGATCGGCCTCGTCGTCGGTCAGCACCGACAATCCGGCGACATAGGGGCTCGCCGCCATGGCTTCGACATTGATGTGGCAGCGTTCCACCGCGAGCATCAGGTTCCGCGCCACCGTGGCGTCGCAGGTGACGACGTTCATGTCGACGCCGAACTGATGCGCGACCATGCCGCGGGGATCGCGGATGCCCTTGACGCCGTCGAGCGTGTAGCCGACCGGCAGCGCATGCAGCACGGTGCGGCCTTCGCCGGTGGCGTGGCGCATGCCGGTGGAGGTGACGCGGCTGACGTCGGCGGGCGTCACGGCGCCGCCGCGGATGTCGGCGGCAGCTTCGACCAGCTGGCCGGAGAGCCGGCCGCCGGAGACCGAGAGCAGCACGGACTCGACCCGCACCTTGGCCATCTTCTCCGCCAGCGCGACGGCCTGGCGCACCGCCTGCTCGCATTCACCGAGATCGATCACCGCGCCGGCCTTCATGCCGCGCGCCTGGATCTGGCTGTAGCCGATCAACTCCACCGCGTGGGTGCGGCCGCGCAAGGCTTCGCTCGGCGCCGACGGCTTCAGCCGCGCGATCATGCAGGCGATCTTGCTGGTGCCGATATCGAGGCAGGCGACCAGGCCGCCGCGCTTGTGCGGCATCTGGCGCGTCTTCGGCGTCTGGGTGCGATCAAGACCGGTCATGCAGCGTCCCCGGCCTTCTTTTTCTTCTTGTCCTTGAACTGGTCTTCGCGCGCCTTGGCGGCGTCGTCGGACAGTTGCACCACCAGGCGATCCGGCAGGCGCATGTCGACGGCGACGATGTCGCGGGAGAACAGCCTGTCCTCCTTGTCGAGCCTGGACAGCATCGCAAGCGCGTTGCCGACGTCCTGCTCGGGCAGGCGGATGTCGAGGCCGTCCTTCAGCCTCAGGTTCCAGCGCCGCTCGCCGACATAGACCGCTGCCTTGGTCACGGCGTTGACCTGCGGATAGCGCGCCAGCAGCGCCAGGAAATCGCGGGCCTGGGTGTCGGCGCCCTTGCCGACCACGAGCGGCAGCGACAGGAAGCGGCGCGAGACATAGGGTTCGAGCACGGCGCCGTCATCGGCGATGACGGAGAGGCGGCCGGCCTCCTGCCACAGCGCGAAGGCCTGGCGCTCGGTGATGTCGATCATCAGCCGGCCCGGATAGAGCTTCAGCACGGTCGCATCCGCGATCCAGGGATTGGCCTTGAGCTTCTCGCGCACGACGTCGGCGTCGAGGAACAGCAGCGAGGAGCGGCCGCTGACGCCGCCGATCGCGAGGATCTCGTCCTGGGTGAGCTGCTTGCGGCCGTTGATCACCACGGAGGTGATGCGGAAGCCGGCGGAATTGGCCATGGCGTTGCGGGCGTCGCTGACCGCCGTGATGAAGTCCTGGAGATGGCCGCCCCTGACGATGCCGAAGCCGCAGCTTCCGAGCAGCAGCAGCGCAGTCATGGCAATCCCGACCCGGCGCGGCGCATAGCGCTCGACCAGGGCGACCACGCGCGGCGGCGGCTCGCGCTCGACGACGGCCTTGGCCCTGGCTTTGGTCTTGATCCTGGCGGCAGCGCGCTTCTCCTCGCGCTTCTCCTGCACCCACTCGCGCAGAAGCACGACCGCTCCGATAGCGGCCGCCTTCAGGTCAGCTTGGGGCCTCAGCGATCTGAAAAGCGACCGGGTGAGGCTTCCTGCTCCATCCATTGCACGAGCTCGTCAACAGTTTGCCCGCGACATCGCGCGGATCCTGGCGAACATGACGTCTCGGTGCCGGGCCGGGTGCTGGTCTTCAGCAGAAGAAGCCTCTCCCCTTCAAAGCGTTCGCTGGAGGTGACAACACCCGCCACAGCTCACGCGCCGGCAGCCAAAGCGCCATATGCGCCGCCAGCGTTAACCTTCGGATGTCCTGGTAAACAAAAGGTAAAGTTCGTTAACGCCGGACGCTTTTTGCCCAGCCATGTGAGGCATTTATGCCGCGATGTCCGGCATTTTACCGGATTTGGGCCCCAAACCGGGCCGTTTCGCCCGTCCGGCCATTAACCAGTCCTAATTATTTCCGCACGCCCCGCCCGGCGAGCTCGACCAGGCCGTGCAGGAAGTCGGCGAATTCGATGCCCTCCGCCTTCAGCGCCTTTGGGTAGAGCGATGACTTGGTCAGCCCGGGCAGCGTGTTGGTTTCGAGATAGATCAGGCCCCTTTCCGAGACGATGAAGTCCGAGCGGGAATAGCCGGTGCAGGACATCGCCCGGTGCGCCAGCATCGCCTGCTCCTTGAGCGCGGCGGTAATCTCGGGGGCGAAACGACCGGGGCAGATCTCCTGGGTCGACTTCAACAGATATTTCGCGGCGTAATCGAAATTGCCCTCGCCCGGAATGATCTCGATCGGCGGCAGCGCGATGATCGAGCCATCGGTGCGCTCCAGCACGCCACAGGTCGCTTCGATGCCGGCGATGTAGGGCTCGATCACATACTCTTCATGCTTCGCGGCATTGCGCACGGCGACGAGATCCTGCCTGGCGTTGACGAAGATCAGGCCGTAGCTCGACCCGTCGCGCGCAGGCTTTGCGATCAGCCTGCCATATTCGGCGAAGGCCTCGTCGATGTCTTCGAGCGCAACGTTGGCCGGCGGCGTGACGCCGCCAAGCGCAGCGAAGCGTTTGGCTGCGATCTTGTCGAAGGCGAGATGCGAGGAGGCCGAGCCCGAGCCGGTGAACGGCACGCCGCGCGCCTCGCACATCACCTGCAATTCGCCGTTCTCAGCGCTTCCACCATGCAGGCCGAGCACCAGCACGCGATCTTCCGCCTTGGCCTGGTCGAGCGCCTGCGCGAGCGGAATGCCTGATGTGCCGGGCTTGAACTCGTCCTCGAACGGGCGCGCATGCTCGAGCAGCTGCCTGGACTGCACCACATGCACCTTGTCCTCGACGTCCCACCACCAGAGATCGGCCTCGGGCAGCGCCTGATGCAGCGCCTGCGCCGAGGCGACCGAAACCAGACGCTCGCGGTTGGAGCCGCCGAAGAGGATGGTGGTGCGCATGTTCATAGTCCGCAATCTCTCAGTTCGTCATTCCGGGGCGCGACGAAGGCGTGAGCCCGGAATCCATTTCACCACCGTCTCTGCCGCCCGATGGATTCCGGGCTCTCGCTTCGCGAGCCCCGGAATGACGATGGTCATGAAACCCCGATCCGCTTGATTTCCCAGTGCAGCTCAATTCCGGAATTCGCCTTTACCCGTTCACGCACGGTCTCGCCCAGCGTCTCGATGTCGTGCGCGGTGGCATCGCCGGTGTTGATCAGGAAATTGCAATGCATCTCGGAGACCTGCGCGCCGCCGACGCGCAGGCCGCGGCAGCCGGCGGCATCGACCAGCTTCCAGGCGGAATGGCCGGGCGGGTTCTTGAAGGTCGAGCCGCCGGTCTTTTCGCGGATCGGCTGCGCGGTCTCGCGATGGCTCTGCACCTTCGCCATGCGCGCGCGGATCGCATCGGCATCCCTGATCTCGCCGCGAAAGCGCGCGGAGGTGAAGATGATGGAGGGATCGACGCCGCTGCTCCGATAGACGAATTTCATGTCGGCGTTGGAGAAGACGTGCTTCGTGCCGTCGCGCCCGACACCGCACGCTTCGATCAGCACGTCCTTGGTCTCGCCGCCATTGGCGCCCGCATTCATGCGCAGGGCGCCGCCGATCGTGCCGGGAATGCCGAAATAGAATTCGAGCCCGCCGATATTGGCGCTTGCTGCCACTTCCGCCACGCGCTTGTCGAGCGCGGCCGTGCCTGCGGTGACGATGTCGCCACTCGCGGTCGCCTCGCCGAAGGCGCGCGGCGCAAGACGGATCACCACGCCGGCAATGCCGCCGTCGCGCACGATCAGGTTGGAGCCGACACCGATGACATAGACGGGAATGTCGGCGGCAAGATGCGCGAGGAAATAAGCGAGATCGTCCTCGTCCGCCGGCGTGAACAGCACCTGCGCCGGACCGCCGACGCGGAACCAGGTGAGCTCGGCCAGCGACTGGTTCGCCAGCAGCCGGCCGCGAAGGTCAGGCATCGCGGCCTTGAGCGAGGGGGTGATGTCGGAAAAGCTCACCGCCCTACCCCAGCGCCTTCAATTCGCCGGGCAGTGCATACGCCCATTGCGTGATGTTACCGGCGCCCAGGCACACGATGAGATCGCCGGGTTTCGCGAGCCCCTTGATGATGCCGGCGAGCTCCGACGCGGCCGGCAGCGGGATCACCTCGCGGTGGCCATGCGCGCGCAGGCCCACGACGAAATGATCGCGGTCGATGCCTTCGATCGGCGCTTCGCCAGCGGCATAGACGTCGGCGACAACAACCGCGTCCGCGTCGTTGAAGCAGGTGCAGAATTCCTCGAACAGCGATTGCAGGCGGGTGTAGCGATGCGGCTGCACCACGGCGATCACCTTGCCTGTATAGGAATCGCGCGCCGCCTTCAGCACCGCTGCAATCTCCACGGGGTGATGGCCGTAATCATCGATCACGGTGACGCCGTTCCACTCGCCGGTCTTGGTGAAGCGGCGCTTGACGCCGCCGAAGCCTGCGATGGCACTGCGAATCTTGTCGTCGGAAACGCCGAGCGCGTGAGCAACCGCAATCGCGGCCGTCGCATTCGAGGCGTTGTGCCGGCCCGGCATCGGCAGCGCGAGGTCGGCGATCTCATGCGTGGTGCCGGTCTTGTCGCGGATCACGACCTTGAACTTCGAGCCGCCACCGCCCGCGGTGAGATCAACCAGCCGCGCATCGGCCTGCGGATTCTCGCCATAGGTGATGATGCGGCGGTCCTCGATCTTGCCGACGAGGCTCTGCACCACGGGATGATCGATGCACATCACGGCAAAGCCGTAGAACGGCAGGTTCTCAACGAAATGCCGGAACGCGTCCTGCACGGCCTCGAAGGTCTTGAAGTGGTCGAGATGCTCGGGGTCGACATTGGTGACGATCGCGACATCGGTCGGCAGCTTCAGGAACGTGCCGTCGCTCTCGTCGGCCTCCACCACCATCCAGTCGCCGGCCCCTAACCGCGCGTTGGAGCCGTAGGCGTTGATGATGCCGCCGTTGATCACGGTCGGATCGAGCCCGCCGGCATCTAGCAACGTTGCGACCATCGTGGTCGTCGTGGTCTTTCCGTGGGTGCCGGCAATCGCGACGCAGCTCTTCAGCCGCATCAGCTCGGCCAGCATCTCGGCGCGGCGCACCACGGGAATGCGCCGCTCGCGCGCCGCCACCAGTTCCGGATTGTCGCGCTTGATCGCGGTGGAGACCACGACGACTTCGGCGCCATCGACATTCTCGGCCTTGTGGCCGACCGAAACCTTCGCGCCCTTCTTGCGCAGACGGTCGAGATTGTAATTGTCGGAGGCATCCGAGCCCTGCACGGCATAGCCGAGATTGACCAGCACCTCGGCGATGCCGCTCATGCCGATCCCGCCGATCCCGACGAAGTGGATGGGTCCGATCTCGCGCGGCAGTCTCATGCTCTGTTCCCTGACCTTGCCGCCGGAAAGGCGGCATCTGGCGAAGGTCACGGCCAAATCAGCCGCGCGCCCTTCCTACTGGATGCCCCGCTTTGGAAGGCCATGACAAGGGCTTTTTCGCGTCAGAGTCCCGCGACCTTGACCACCAGATCGGCCAGCCGTTCGGCGGCGTCGAGCCGCCCTGCCCCCTTCGCGGCCGCGGCCATCGCGGCAAGGCGTGCCGGTTCGGCGGCGAAGCCGGAGATTTCAGCGGCGAGGCGGTCGGAGGTGAACTCGGTCTGCGGGATGCGGATCGCGCCGTCGACCTTGGCCAGCACGCCGGCATTGGCGAACTGGTCCTGGTCGATCGAGCCCGGCAGCGGCACCAGGATCGAAGGCCGGCCGATCGCGGCAAGCTCGGCGACGGTGCCGGCGCCGGAGCGCGACACCACCAGATGGTTGGAGGCGAGCCGCGCCGGCAAGTCGGTGAAGAACGGCGCGAGCTCAAACCTGATCTTGAGCTTGTCGTACACGGCGCGCACACGCGCCGTGTCCTCGTCGCGCACCTGCTGGGTGAGGATGAGACGGCTCCACAGCGCAGGCTCGAGCCGCTCGATCGCGCCCGGGACGATGTCGGCCATGATGCGTGCGCCCTGGCTGCCGCCGACGACGAGCAGGCGCAGCGGACCGTTGGTTTCGGGCGCCGTGTATTGCACGGCAGCTGCCGCGAGGATCGCGGGCCGCATCGGCGTGCCGACCGTCGTGGTCTTGCCGGACAGCGCCGGATCGCGATCAAGCACGCCGGGTAAGGAGGTCGCGATGGCACGGACGCGGCTCGACAGGAACCGGTTGGCGCGGCCGAGCACCGCATTGGCGTCGTGGATGATGCCGGGCACGCCGGCGAATTTTGCCGCGACCAGCGGCGGCAGCGTCGGATAGCCGCCGAAGCCGACGACGGCGGCCGGCTTCAAGCGCTTGATCAGGCCGTAGGCGGAGAGCGTGCCGACGGCGAGCGTGAGGCCGGCATAGGCGAGCTGGAAAGGATTGCGGCTACGCGCGGTCTCGCTTCTGACGACGTCGATCATGTCCTTGCTGAACAGCCCGCTATAGCGCAGCGCGCGCTCGTCGGTGACGAGGCGGACGCGAAAGCCGCGCCGGATCAGCTCGACGCCGAGCGCCTCGGCCGGAAACAGATGGCCGCCGGTGCCGCCCGCGGCGAGAAGAATCAGGGGGGAGGTGTCCATAAACGCCCTTTTACAAGGCCTTTGCCGTCATTGCGAGCGCAGCGGAGCAATCCAGACTGTCCCCACGGAGGGATTCTGGATTGCTTCGCGGAGCCTGTCATCGGGCCGCGCTTCGCGCGGACCCGTTGGCTCGCAATGACGACTTATGCGTAACTCCGCATCGCCTCGGCGTGGCCGCTGGCCTCCACCTCGGTGCGCGGGCGCAGCCGCGTCAGTGCCAGCATCATGCCGACGCCATAGGCGAGCGAGACGATCGAGGAGCCGCCGTAGGAGATGAACGGTAGCGTCATGCCCTTGGCGGGGATGAGCTGCAGGTTCACCGACATGTTGATCGCCGCCTGCACCCCGAACAGGATCGCTAGCCCAGAGGCCGCAAAGCGCGAGAACATGTCCTCATTGGCATAGGCGCGCGACAGCGTGCGGATGACGACGAAGGCGAACAGCGCCAGCATGGCCAGGCACAGGACGATGCCGAACTCTTCGGCGGCGACCGCGAACACGAAGTCGGTGTGGCTGTCCGGCAGGCTGCGCTTGGCGATGCCCTCGCCCGGCCCGAGGCCGAGCCAGCCGCCGTTGTAGAAGGCTTCCATCGCGGTATCGACCTGGAAGGTGTCTCCCGAGGCCGGGTTCATGAAGCGCTTGATGCGGCCGGCCACGTGCGGGACGAACAGGTAGGCGCTGAACAGGCCCGCAGCGGCGGCGCCTGCAAGACCGAATACCCAGATCATGCGCATGCCCGCGATGAAGAACAGCGAGCCCCAGACCATCAGGATCAGCATGGTCTGGCCGAAATCCGGCTCCATCACCAATAGCGAGACCAGCATCAACAGCAGCACCAGCGCCATCGAGGTCGCCGGCATCTCCGGCCGCTTGGTCGATTCCGCGAACAGCCAGGCCGCGATGACGACGAAGGACGGCTTTGCGATTTCGGAGGCCTGGATGTTGACGCCGAGCAGCGTGATCCAGCGCCGCGAGCCCTTAACCTCGGGCCCGATCGCGAGCGTCACCACGATCAGGATGATGCTGACGGTGAAAATGATCAGCGCCGAGCGGCGGATCGCGCGCGGCGACAGGAAGGACACCCCGAGCAGCACCATGAAGGACGGCGCCAGGAACATCACGTGGCGGCTGAAGAAGTGGAACGGATCGAGCCCGATGCGGGTCGCAACCGGCGGGCTCGCCGCCAGCGACAGGATCACGCCGGTCAGCATCAAGGCCAGGATGGCGCCCATCAGCGGCTTGTCGACGGTCCACCACCACTCGGAAAAGGGGGTGCGTTCTTCACGGGAGAGCATGGGCGGCCGCTTTCGGACAGAGGTCCGTCCATTGGTCGCCGAGGTTGGTTACCGCAGGGTTAATGGAATCGCGGATGATTGGAGATAGGGGCGAGCACGCCCCTCAAATGCTCGTCATGCCCCGCGAAGGCGGGGCATCCAGTACGCCGCAGCCTCTCGGCTCAAGCACGGTCTCTGGGATACTGGGTCGCCCGGTCAAGCCGGGCGACGACAGCGGAGATTGTGGAAGGGAATTGCCTCACACCACCGGTTTCACACCCGGCAGCGCCTGCACCAGCTCGCGGAACTTGGCGCCGCGGATCTCGAAATTGCGGTACTGGTCGAACGAGGCGCAGGCCGGCGACAGCAGCACGACGGCGTCGGCAAGCCCGGATGCCTCCGCATCACGCGCGGCGTGCTCGACGGCGACATCCAGCGTCTGGCTGATCTCGTGCTCGACCGTGCCCAACGTGCCCGAAAACTCCTGCGCGGCCTCGCCGATCAGATAGGCTTTTCGGATGCGCGGGAAAAAGCCGGTCAGGCTGGTGATGCCGCCTGCCTTGGGCTTGCCGCCGGCGATCCAGTAGATATCGGCGAACGACGACAGCGCATGCGCGGTGGCGTCCGCGTTGGTGCCCTTGGAGTCGTTGACGAACAGCACGTTGCCGCGGCGACCGACCTGCTCCATGCGGTGCGCAAGGCCCGGAAAGCTGCGCAGGCCGTTCTGCAGCACATCCTGGCTGATGCCCATCGCGAGCGCGGCGGCGGCCGCACAGGCCGCGTTCTGCGCGTTGTGCAGGCCGCGCAGCGAACCGATGCCGCCGAGCGCGGCGACCTCGCTGCGGGCGCCACCCGAGGCGCGCACGATATTGCCGTGCTCGAAATAAATGCCGGAGGCGAGCGGGTTCTTGACCGAGATCCGCACCACGTTCTTGCCGGCGCGATCGAGTCGGTCGGCGACATCGCGGCAATAGCCGTCATCGACACCGACGATCGAGGTGCCGCCTGCCTGCACGCCGGCGACGAGGCGCTCCTTCACCGCGGCGTAGTGCGCGATGGTGCCGTGGCGGTCGATGTGGTCCTCGCTGACATTGAGCAGAATGCCGACGGAGGGATCGAGCGAGGGCGTGAGGTCGATCTGGTAGGACGACATCTCGATGACGTGGACCCGGCCCATGCGCGGCGGCTCCAGCGACAGGATCGCGGTGCCGATATTGCCGCCCATCTGGGTGTCGTAGCCGGCGACCTTGGTCAGATGCGCGATCAGCGCGGTCGTGGTCGACTTGCCGTTGGTGCCGGTGATGGCAACGAACGGCGCGTCCGGCGCGTGGCGACGGCGCTCGCGGCAGAACAGCTCGATGTCGCCGGTCACCTCACAGCCTGCCTCGCGCGCCTTCAGCACGCTCCAGTGCGGCACCGGATGGGTCAGCGGCACGCCGGGCGCGAGCACGAGGGCAGCGAAATTCGCCCATGAGGCGTTGCGCAAATCGGCGGTGATGAAACCGGCCTGCGCCGCCTTGGCGACGTTCTCGGCATTGTCGTCGGCGGCGACCACCTCGGCACCGCCCGCTTTCAAAGCATGGCAGGAGGCGAGCCCCGAGCCGCCGAGGCCGAACACTGCGACCGTCTTGCCGGCGAAGGATGTGACGGGGATCATACTTGGGCCTCTGTCATTCCGGGGCTCGCGAAGCGAGAACCCGGAATCTCGAGATTCCGGATCGCCGCTTCGCGTCGTCCGGAATGACGATCCTGGGGAGACACCACAGTCACCGCAGCTTAAGCGTCGACAGACCGGCGAGCGCCAGCATCACCGAGATGATCCAGAACCGGATCACGATCTGCGGCTCGGTCCAGCCAAGCTGCTCGAAATGGTGATGGATCGGCGCCATGCGGAAGATACGCTTGCCCGTCAGCTTGAACGACACCACCTGCACGATGACCGAGACCGCCTCCAGCACGAACAGGCCGCCGATCACCGCAAGCACGATCTCGTGCTTTACCGCGACCGCGATCGCACCCAGCATGCCGCCGAGCGCGAGCGAGCCGGTGTCGCCCATGAAGATCGAGGCCGGCGGCGCGTTGAACCAGAGGAAGCCGAGGCCGGCCCCCAGCAGCGCGCCGCAGAGCACCGCGAGCTCGCCGGTGCCGGCGACATATTTGATCTGGAGATAATCGGCGAACACGGCGTTGCCGGCGAGATAGGCGATCATCGCAAAGCTCGCGGTCGCAATCATCACGGGCACGATGGCGAGGCCGTCGAGGCCGTCGGTGAGGTTCACCGCATTGCCGGCCCCGACGATGACGAAGGCGCCGAAGATGACGAAGAACCAGCCGAAATGCAGCACGGTGTCCTTCAGGAACGGAATCGTCAGCGCGGTCGACGCGGGGTCGCGGTTCAGCCGCACCAGCGCGTAGCAGGCGACCAGCGCGATCACCGCCTCGATCAGCAGGCGGAGCTTGCCGCCGAATCCTGTCGTGGTCTGCTTGGTCACCTTGAGGTAGTCGTCATAGAAGCCGACGAAGCCGAAGCCGAGCGTCACGGCGAGCACGATCCAGACATAGGGGTTGAGCGGATTGGCCCACAGCACGGTGCCGACCGTGAGGCCGGACAGGATCATCAGGCCGCCCATGGTGGGCGTGCCCTTCTTGCTGAGATGCGACTGCGGGCCGTCAGTGCGAATCGGCTGGCCCTTGCCCTGACGGATACGCAGATGGTCGATGATCCAGGGCCCGAACAGGAACACGAACAGCGCGCCGGTGACGATCGCGCCGCCGGTGCGGAAGGTGATGTAGCGGAAAACGTTCAGGAGGGTGCGAAACGCACCCAGGCTCGGAAATGTATTCGAGAGCTCGATCAGCCAGTAAAACATTCAGACGGTCCTATGGCGCCTTTCGCACGCGGTCTTGGCCCTTGGCCTCACCATGCCTTACGCGCGTTCGCTTCATCATGGGTCGGGCGACCTCTGGGACAACGGATGGCTTGGTGCCGCAAACGGTGGGATTGGGAACAGCGCCTTCCAAGCAGTTTACGCCTTTGCCTGCAAGGCGGCCACTAGGCCCGGCACAAACTTGTTGACCCAGAACATCTTCTTGCTGCCCTTGACAACCACGACATCGCCTGCCTGCAGCAGGCTCGCGACCTCACCCGGCTTCAGCGTGGCGGGATCGTCGTGCCAGCCGAGGCCCTTGCCTGATGGCAGCACGTCATAGAGGTGGCGCATCAGGGGGCCGACGCAGTAGACGCCGTCGATGCCGTCGAGATGCTTGGTGAGGCCGGTGTGGTAGCTTGGTGCGTCATCGCCCAGCTCCAGCATGTCGCCGAGCACCGCGATACGGCGACCGCCGGTCATGTGGCGCGCCTGCAGGCTCTGCAGCGCGGCAGCCACGCTGGCCGGATTGCCGTTGAAGCTGTCGTCGATCACGGTGATACCGCCGACCGCCTGCTCGACGCCGCGGCCGGTCATGATGCCGACGCGGTCGAGCTTGATCGCGAGCATCGCCGGATCGAGGTTCGCGGCACGGATCGAGGCAAGCGCGGCAAGCGCATTCTGGACGCGGTGCGGCGCGCCCGGCGTGAGGCTGAAGGCGATCTCCTTCTTGCCGATCATGGCCACGATTTGCCAGCTCTCGCCGTGCGGCGCGTGCGCAACCTCGTGCACCTCGGCATGCTCGCCGAAGCGCACCACCTTGCCCTTCCACTCCGACGCCTTGATCCCGGCGGGCAGCACCAGCACGCCGTCCTCGGGCAGGCCGAGCGCGATCGACACCTTCTCGCGCCTGATGGCTTCGAGCGAGCCGAGCTTTTCCAGATGCACGGGCTGGACGTTGACGACCAGCGCGACCGTCGGCCGCGTCAATTCGCTGAGCCGCGCGATTTCGCCCGTCTGGTTCATGCCCATCTCGACCACCCAGAGGCTGGCATCGGGCCTGGCATTGCACAGCGTCAGCGGCACGCCCCAGAAATTATTGAAGCTCGACGGGCTGGCATAGGCGTTCGGATAGGCCGCCAAAAACTCTTTGGTGCTGGTCTTGCCGGCGCTGCCGGTGAGCCCGATCACCGGTCCGTGGAAGCGGGCGCGTGCGGCGCGCGCGAGGCCCCAGAGACCGTCGATCAGCGTGTCCTTCACGACGATCTGCGGAATGCGGATGCCCGCGATCTCGTGCGGCACGATCATCGCGACCGCGCCCGAAGCTTCAGCCTTGTCCGCGAACTCCCAGCCGTCGCGCGCGCTGGCGAAGGCCGAGATGAAGCCGCCACTCGGCGTGCCGCTGAGCGCGACGAACAGGCTGCCCGGCTTCACCAGACGGCTGTCCTGCGTGACGAAATCGATTTCCGTGTCCGGAAACGACCCGGTAGCGCCCAGCGCACGCGCCACTTCGGCAACCGTCCATATCGGCGCGCTCATGCAACCCTCGACGTCAATGCGGCGGCGACCGCCTCGTGATCACTGAAGGGCAAGACCTCTCTGCCGACGATCTGCCCGGTCTCGTGGCCCTTGCCGGCGATGAGCAGCGCATCGCCGTCTTCCAGTTCCTCGATCGCGACGCGAATGGCTTCGGCGCGGTCGCCGATCTCGCGCGCGCCCTTGGCCGCGGCGAGGATCTCCGCACGAATGGCTTCCGGCTTCTCGCTGCGCGGATTGTCGTCGGTGATGATGACGCCGTCGGCGTTCTCGGCCGCGATCCCGCCCATGATCGGGCGCTTGCCGGCATCGCGATCGCCGCCGGCGCCGAACACGACGACCAGCCTGCGCTTCGCATAGGGCCGCAGCGCCTGCAGCGCCTTCGCCAGCGCGTCGGGCTTGTGCGCGTAGTCGACGAAGATCGGCGCGCCGTTGCGCTCGCCGACGCGCTCGAGCCGGCCCTTGGCGCCTTCGAGATGCTCGAGGCACGCAAACACGTTTCCAGCATCGCTGCCGGTGCCGATGGCAAGACCGGCCGAGACCAGTGCATTCTCGATCTGGAACTCACCGACCAGCGGCAGCCGGATCGAATAACCCCTGCCGCGATGCTCGACCGCAAGCTTCTGCGCAAAGCCATCGACCACGGCCTCGGTGAGACGAATGCCCTCGCCTGCTCCGTCGCCGTTACGCCCGACCGCCATGACGCGCAGGCCGCGCGACTTCGCAGCATCGATGGCTTCCGCCGAGCAGTCGTGATCCGCCGAGATCACTGCTGCACCGCCTGGAGCGACCAGCTCGCGGAACAGCCTGAGTTTCGCCCCAAGGTAATGCGCGACAGTCGGATGGTAATCCATGTGGTCGCGCGAGAGATTGGTGAAGCCTCCGGCGGCGACGCGCACGCCGTCGAGGCGATATTGGTCGAGCCCGTGCGAGGACGCCTCGAAGGCGAGATGCGTGACGCCTTCGCGCGCGATCTCATCCAGCTGCCGGTGCAGCGCGATCGGATCCGGTGTCGTCAGCGAGCCGTAGACGGTGCGCTTGGGCGAGACGAGGCCGATGGTGCCGATGCTGGCGGAGGCATGCCCGAGCCGCTCCCAGATCTGCCGCGTGAACGCGGCGACCGAGGTCTTGCCGCTGGTGCCGGTTACCGCAGCGATCGTCGCAGGCTGCGCGGGATAGAATTTTGCCGCAGCCAGCGCCAGCGCGCGGCGCGGATTGGCGACCGCGACGAACGGCACCTTGCCTGTCGCCGGCGCATGGTCGCCGACGACCGCCACCGCGCCTGCGGCGACCGCGGCGTCGATGAATCGCGCGCCGTCGGTCTTGCTACCGGCGAGCGCGAAGAAGAGATCGCCGGGTTTCACCACGCGGCTGTCGAGCGCAACGCCGGTCACCTCGAGCGCCGCGACGGCGGGCTCGATCGCGGCGTCATTGCCTAGAAGTTCGCGCAGCTTCATGGTCTTCCAATCGACATGCCGCGCCGGAAAGCCGAATCGTCAGGAAAAGCCGAATCAGCACCGGCGATGGCCACCCCGGTTGATTACTGGGTTGTCCTGGATGCTGCAAGAATAAGGCGGTCGGACGGCGGCAGGTCGAACCGCGGTTCGACCCCCAAAAGCGGCGCGATCCGCTCGATCACCTTGCCGCCCGTGGGCACCGCGTTGAAGCCCGAGGTGATGAAACCATGCGTCTCGGGCAGCGCCTGCGGCTCGTCCAGCATGACGAGAATCTGATATTTCGGATCGTCGGACGGCATGATCGCGGTGAAGGAGTTGAGCACCCGCTTCTTGGCATAGCGGCCGTTGATGACCTTCTCGGACGTACCGGTCTTGCCGCCGACGTAATAGCCCTTGACGTCGGCGGTCTTGGCGGTGCCGATCTCGGCATTGAGCCGCATCAGATACCGCATCTTGTCGCTGGTCTCCTGCTTGATCACGCGCTTGGCCATCGCCCGCGCTTCGTCTTCGCTGCGTTTCATGAAGGTCGGCGGAATCAAATAGCCGCCGTTCATCAGGGCGTTGATGCCCATCACCGCCTGGAGCGGCGCCACCGACAGGCCCTGACCGAACGCGATGGTGACCGTGTTCAGCTCACCCCAGCGGCGCGGCACCAGCGGAGCCGCGCTCTCCGGCAACTCAGTGCGCAGCCGCGTCAACTGGCCCATCTTGGCGAGGAACGCCTTGTGCGCCTCGACGCCCTGGCTGAGCGCGATCCGGGCGGCGCCGATGTTGGACGAATAGGTGAAAACTTCCTTGGTGTTGATGAAGCGCCCGAGCGAGTGGCTGTCGTGGATGGTGAACTTGCCGTAGTGCAGGTTTCCGCGTGCATCCCACGACGAGTTCAAATTGATCTTTCCGGAGTCGAGCGCCATCGCCAGCGTGAACGCCTTGAAGGTCGAGCCCATCTCGTAGACGCCGGTGGTCAGGCGGTTGATGCGATCGGGATCGTGCGCTTCCTTCGGATTGTTCGGGTCGAAATCCGGGAGGGACACCATCGCCACGATCTCGCCGGTCTTGACGTTGGAGACGATGCCGGAGGCGGCCTTGGCGTGGAACTTGTCCTTGGCCTTGAGCAGTTCGTCGCGCAGCGCGTGCTCGACGCGCAGGTCGACCGAGAGCTCGACCGGCTTTTGCAGCCGGTCGGTGGCAAAGCCGGCGCGGTGGAGATCGGCGAGGCCCTGATTGTCGAGCCACTTCTCCATGCCGGCGATGCCCTGATTGTCGATGTTGACGAGGCCGATGAGGTGGGCGACCTCGTTGCCGGTCGGATAGACGCGCTTGTTCTCGCGCAGGAAGCCGATGCCGGGAATACCGAGCTTGTGGATGTCCTGCTGCTGCTTCGCCGTGACCTCGCGCTTCAGCCAGACGAAGCCCTTGCGCGTCTTCAGGCGCTCGCGCACCTCGGCCTCGTCGAGGTCGGGCACGGTCGCGGTCAGAAGCTCGATCGCCTCGTCCTTGTCGATGATGCGGCGCGGCTCGCCGAACAGGCTCGAGGCCTTGACGTCGGTGGCAAGGATCGCGCCGTTGCGATCGACGATGTCGGGCCGCGCGGTCGCGACCACTTCCTGCGACGCCGCACGGCGCGCACTGTGCGCGTCGGCGCCGATCGCGAACATCACGAGCCGGCCGCCGATCAGGGCATAGACCGATGCGAAGGCGAGCATGGCGAGGCCGACGCGGGCGCGCGCCTTGGCCGCGCGATCGACATTGCGCCCGTAGAGCAGGCTGCGGATCAGCCGCTGCCGCCAGGGTTCGGTCGGCTTTTCGGTGGGCTTTGCAGGCGTTGCCGGGCTCATTGCTTGTCCTCGGGCTGAGGCACGGAGCCCGTCACGGTGTCAGGATCGCTCGCGGCTTCGATGGTGTTGAGCATGGCCCCGATCGGGTCGGGCTCGCCGGGCCTGAACATCCGCGGCGGACGCTCGGGCAAGTTCTTCAGCGAGTCATATTGCGTGCCGTTGACCGGCTTGAGCGGCAGATGCCGCTCGGACAGGCCCTGCAGGCGCAGGGGTGCATCAAGCTTGGCCCATTCGGAGCGGAGCGAGGCGATCGCGTCGCGCTGCTCGCGGATCTCCGCGTGCAGCCGCAGCACTTTCTCGGTCCGCGCGGTGGAGTCCATCTTGATCCGGTAGACATAGGCCGCCGCGAAGATCAGCGCGCCGATGACGAGGAGGTGGATGATGCGCATGCGCTAGCCTCCCCTCATCACGTCGGAGAGTTTTGGCCAGGACGATGGCTCATCGTCATGATGCGCAGGCGCATTGGTGCGCTCCGCGGCGCGCAGCTTGGCGGAACGCGCGCGCGGATTGTTCGCGACTTCGTCTTCGCCGGCAATCACGGGCCGCCGCGTCAGCAACTGGAAGCTCGGCACAGCCTGCGACACCTCCGGCAGATGCCGCGAGCCGCCGCCAGTTTTGGAACGCTCGGAGAGAAAATTCTTGACGATGCGGTCTTCCAGCGAATGGAACGAGACGACGACGAGACGGCCGCCGGGCTTGAGCACGCGCTCGGCCGCCGCGAGTGCGGTCTGGAGCTCGTCGAGCTCTTCGTTGACGAAGATGCGCAGGGCCTGGAACGTCCGCGTCGCGGGATGGATGTCGCCGGGCTTGGAGCGCACGATCCTGCCGATGAGATCGGCGAGCGCGCGTGTGGTCGTGAACGGGGTCTCCTGCCGGTCGGCGACGATGGCGCGGGCGATGCGCCGCGACTGCCGTTCCTCACCGAAGAGATAGATGATGTCGGCGAGATCGGCTTCAGAAGCGCGCGCGACCACGTCGGCCGCGGTCGGTCCCGCCTGCCCCATCCGCATGTCGAGCGGACCGTCGAGACGGAACGAGAAGCCGCGACCGGCCTGATCGAGCTGCATCGAGGACACGCCGACATCCATCACGACACCGTCCACGCCATCGACGCCTTGCGCGGCACAGACCTCGGCGAGATTGGAGAAGCGGTCCTCGACCAGCGTCAGCCGGCCCGCGGAGCGCGCGACCAGCTCGGCGCCGCCTGCGATCGCCGTACGGTCACGATCAATCGCGATCAGCCGGGTTCCCGGCACGTCGAGGATGGCACGGCTATAGCCGCCGGCGCCGAAGGTGGCGTCGACATAGATGCCGCCCGCGCGCGGGGCGAGATATTCAATCGCCTCGCGGCCGAGCACGGGAATGTGAGGAGCGGAGCTCATGCACCACGCCTGCCGAACAACCAAGCCAGATCGGGGGCGAACCAGCCCATAACGCCTCGAATGATTCCGCGTCGCGGCGGTTCCACGACAAAGCCCCAGTCCAACATGGTAACCGAGCCCGGTCGTCCCGGGCGGCAAACCCAGAGTTCCCAGTGGAATTTGTCGGGCAACCATGGGATTTCGAGCCAAAATACGCTTTGGCCGCCTCCAGACGCGGGTCGGCTCTTCATTCCTCAGTAACGGCCCTTAGCGTTAAGAAAGCGTTGATCGGCTCGTTACAAGTCGAAAAGGAGAGGCGATGGTGATGCCTCATCCACACACCCTGTCTAAAATGCACCCGTTAACCGCGTCGCGCGATTGCGCACAGCGGAGGGTAAAGGAATAGTAAAGAGAAGGGCTTGGCCCACTCTCCTGTCCGACTTGAGCTGCTTATGTCGTCCGGTTCACCGTCTGGAACTGATTCGAAGCGTCAGCGCGTTCTCCCGGTTCCCAAGGCCGCGGCGAACATGCGGACGTTCGAGCCGGATTCCTCGATCGTCTCCGACATCATCCCCTCGCCGAACTATGGCGAGCGCAGCAACGGTCGGCAGGCGGACATGATCGTGCTGCACTACACCGGCATGCCCGACGTCGAGGGTGCGCTGGCGCGGCTGTGCACGGCGGGGACGGAAGTGTCGGCGCATTACGTCGTGCTGGAGGACGGCCGCATCGTGCAATGCGTGCCCGAGGCCAAGCGCGCCTGGCACGCCGGCGTTTCGTCCTGGGCCGGCGAGGACGACGTCAACTCCTGCTCGATCGGCATCGAGATCGTCAATCGCGGTCACGACTGGGGCTATCCGGAGTTTCCGCTGCGCCAGATCGCGGCCGTGATCGCGCTGTGCCGCGGCATCATGCTCCGCCGCAAGGTACCGGCGCACCGGGTGCTCGGACATTCCGACGTCGCACCCGCGCGCAAAAAGGATCCCGGCGAAAAGTTTCCGTGGCATTCGCTGGCCAATTCCGGCGTCGGTCACTGGGTCACGCCCGCACCGGTCGTGCGCGGCGAGAGCCTGATGCTCGGCACCATCAGCGACGCAGTGCTGAGCATGCAGCAGGCGCTTGCCAGATACGGCTACGGCGTTCCCCTCACCGGCAAATACGACGCCGCGACCATGGAGGTCATCACCGCCTTCCAGCGCCATTTCCGCCCGGCGCGGCTGGACGGTGTGGCGGATCATTCCACGCTGTCGACCTTGCAGGCGCTATTGGCGAGCCTGCCGCCGGAAGGGACGCCGATCGCGTCGAAGTGACGGCGCTGATCACATACTCCGTCATTGCGAGGAGCTCTTGCGACGAAGCAATCCAGACTGTCTCCGCCGAAGCAGTCTGGATTGCTTCGCTGCGCTCGCAATGACGGAGGATGCAGCAGCTACTCCATCTCCCTCACCCGCCGCGCATAGAGCCGCCGCAACGGCTCGAGCTGCGTCGCCTCCGTCGCCGCACGATAGGCCTCACGCGCCTCTTTCTTCCGCCCCAATCGGCGCAACAGATCCGCGCGCACCGCGGGCAGCAGCGCATAGCCATCGAGTCCGCCGCGCGCTGCGGTCGCATCGACGAGATCGAGCGCGCGCGCCGGGCCGTCGACCATCGACACCGCCGCGGCGTGGTTGAGCTCGATCACCGGCGACGGATTGATGCGCAGCAGCACCTCGTACAGCCCTGCAATCTGGGGCCAGTCGGTCGCCTCGAAGCTCGGCGCCCGCGCATGCAGCGCAGCGATCGCGGCCTGCACCGCATAGGCTTGCGGCCGGCCGGGGATGCGCAGCGCCTCGTCAACCAGATGCAAGCCCTCCGCGATCTGCGCAAGATCCCACAGCGTGCGGTCCTGCTCTTCCAGCAGCACGATGTCGCCCGCCGCTGTCTCGCGCCCGGCGCGGCGCGCATCGTGCAGCAGCATCAGGGCGAGGAGGCCCTTGATGCCGCCGCGACCGGGCATCAGCCGGTCGAGCAAGCGGCCGAGCCGGATGGCCTCAGTCGCGAGATCCGGCCGCATCAGATCCGCGCCCGAGGTTGCGACATAGCCTTCGGTGAAGACGAGATAGATCACGGCGAGCACGCCATCGAGCCGCAGCGCCAGCGCCTCGCGCTCCGGCACCTCATAGGGAATGCCGGCGAGCCTGATCTTCTGCTTGGCGCGGACGAGCCGCTGCGCCATCGCCTCCTCACCGACGAGAAAGGCGCGCGCCACCTGCGCCGTCGAGAGGCCGCACACGGTGCGCAGCGTCAGCGCGACCTGGACCTCGGGCGCGAAGGCGGGATGGCAGCAGGTGAAGATCAGCCGCAGCATGTCGTCGTCGAGCGTTGCCGGCGGCCCGTCGGGGCCCAGCGCGTTCAGCTCGAGCTCATGCACCAGCGCCTGCTGCTTGCCGCGGAAGACAGCCTGGCGGCGGATGCGGTCGATCGCCTTGTGCTTGGCGACATTGACCAGCCAGGCACGCGGATTGTCAGGCACCTCGCACGCCGACCAGCGCACCAGCGCGGCCGCGAACGCATCCTGCAGCGCGTCCTCGGCGAGATCGAAATCGCCGACGAGGCGGATCAGCGTGGCCAGCGCCCGCCCCGCCTCGTCGCGGAAGATGGTTTCGATCTCGCTCGGGGTCATGCGCCGATGCGCGGCTTCGCCGTCACTTGTCGTACACCCAGATCGGCCGCACCTCGATCGACCCGATCCGCGCGCTGGGAATCCGCGCCGCGATCTCGATCGCCGCGTTGAGATCCTTGGCTTCGACGAGGTAATAGCCGCCGAGCTGCTCGCGCGTCTCCGCGAACGGGCCGTCGGTGGTCAGCGTCTTGCCGTCGCGCACGCGTACGGTCGTGGCAGTGGTTGTCGGCCGAAGCCGGTCGCCGGCCTTGAAATTGCCGCTCTGGACGATGGCTTGCGTGAAGGCTTGATATTCGGCCAGCATCTTCTGGCTGGTCGCCGCGTCGTTCTTCGCGTACTCGGCCTCGTTCTGGTAGATCATCAGCAGATACTGCATCGCTTCACTCCTGTTGTTCGGCTGTGTCGCCGACATCCAGTCGAACGGGGCGCGCTCCAAACGACATCTTCAGGATAAATTATTTTGGATCACGCGTGCGCGGCGATCTCGGCTTGACGGAACCGTCACAAATGCTCCATGCGTTATCAGTCAGTCGGCCGGACGGCCGCTCCGGCAGGTGCCGAAAGGCCGCCGGGGAGGAAAGTCCGGGCTCCCTTGACATGCGGTGCCGGATAACATCCGGCGGGGGCAACCCCAGGGAAAGTGCCACAGAGAACGAACCGCTTCCTCCTCGGAGGAAGTAAGGGTGAAAAGGTGCGGTAAGAGCGCACCGCGGCGCCGGCAACGGGGCCGGCATGGTAAACCCCACCGGGAGCAAAACCGAATAGGGACGGCGTAGCGGGCTGTTCGCGCAAGCGATAACGCCGCGGGGCGATGTCAGGCCCGCCGTCCGGGTAGGTTGCTCGAGGCCGTGTGCAAACATGGTCCCAGAGGAATGGCCGTCACGTATCGTTCGCGCAAGCGGGCGGTGCCCTACAGAACCCGGCTTACAGGCCGGCTGATATCTTGCAACGAGGGGTTCGATGCTGACCGCATCGGACCCCTCACCATTTGGGCCGAGCGCGCAACCATTCAAATGGTGTCATTCCGGGGCGTGCGAAGCACGAGCCCGGAATCCATCGCGCGGCAGTGTCGGTGGATGAATGGATTCCGGGTTCTCGCTTCGCGAGCCCCGGAATGACGACAAGAGTTACGCCACGATCTCGCGCAACACCGCCATCAGCGCCCTCGATTCAGGCCGCGCGCGTCCGCCTTCACCAGCACCGGCGCAAGCGCACCGGCCTCGCGCCGCAGCTTGCTCGCCTCGAAACCATGCATGCCGATCTGCCATTGCAGGCCGACGATGGCGCCCTTGGTCGGCTGCAGTAGCGCGAGCGAAGCGACCAGCGTCACCGGCAGCCACACCACGAGTTGCAGCCAGACCGGCGGCGCGTAGGCGGTCTCAACCGCAAGGATCGCCGGCACGACGAGATGGCCGACCACGACCATCACCAGATAGGCCGGGAAATCGTCGGCGCGCTGGTGGAACAGCTCTTCGCCGCAATGATCGCAAGCCTCGGCCACCTTCAGGAAACGGCCGAACAGATGCCCTTCGCCGCAGTTCGGGCACTTGCCCAAGAAGCCGCGCCACATTGCCTTCGAGAGAGAGACTGAACCGGTTGCCATCACAGCACCTCTTCCGTTTTGCTGATCCATACAATAATATCCTGCATCCATACATTCAAAGGATATAGGCTTAAATTGCATGGATTGGACCCCTACAATCTCGGAGCTGAGCGGGCCGCGCTACCAGCGCATCGTCGAGGCCATGGAGGCCGACATCGCCGCCGGCCGGCTCGTGCGCGGCCAGCAGCTGCCGACGCAGCGCGCGCTGGCGAAGGCACTCGGCATCGACCTCACCACGGTGACGCGCGCCTACACCGAGGCGCGGCGCCGCGGCATCATGGAGGCCCGCGTCGGCCAGGGATCGTTCGTGTCGGAGACCAGCGCGCGGCGCGCCGTCGACCTGCCGCATCCCGTCGCGATCGATCTCTCGATGAACGTGCCGCCGCATCCGCTCGAGGCACAGCTCGACGAACGCATCGTCGCAGGACTGGAGGCCCTCCGCGCGCAATCGGGCCTGACCGCATTCCTGAACTATCAGCCGCCCGGCGGCAGCGCGCATGAGCGCGAGGTCGCGGCGCGCTGGATGCGCGCACGCGTCCCGCATGCGCACGCCGACAGGCTCGTGATCTTTCCCGGCACGCAGACGATCCTGTTCAACCTGCTCGCACACCTTGCGCGGCCCGGCGACATCGTGTTGACCGAAGCGCTCACCTTCCCCGGCATCAAGGCCGCTGCGGCGCAGCTCGGCGTCAGGCTCGTCGGCGTCGCGATGGACGAGGACGGCATTCTGCCCGATGCACTGGCAAAGGCATGCCGCACGCACAAGCCGAAGGCCGTCTATCTCATTCCGACGCTGCACAATCCGACCACCGCGACGCTTCTCCCCGAGCGGCGCAGCGCCATCGCCAAGATCATTCGCGATGCCGATTCGATGTTGATCGAAGACGACGCCTACGGGCTGCTCGATCACTCGGCTTCGCCGATCGCGAACCTCATTCCGGAGCGGACTTATCTCGCAACCACGCTGTCAAAATGCATCGCGCCGGCGCTGCGCGTCGCCTATCTGGTGACGCCCGACGGCGACACGCAGCTACAGATGCGCGGCCATCTGCAGGCCACCGTGCAGATGCCGGCGCCACTGATGGTCGCGCTGGTGACGCACTGGATCGAGACCGGCATCGCCGACCGCATCATCACCGCCATCCGCAACGAGGCGGTCGGGCGCCAGCAGCTTGCGCAGCGCGCGCTGAAAGGCTTTCAGTTCATGGCCAGGCCTGCGGCGCATCATCTATGGCTGCGGCTGCCGGAGGGACGCCCCGACATCGCGGCGCATCTGCTGCGGAATGGACTAGCGATCGTGGCAGGCGATGCCTTTGCCGTCGACGGGGCACCGCCGCACGCGGCGCGCGTCTCGCTCGGGGCGGCACGGAACAGGCCGGAATTGACCGAGGCGCTGCGCATCCTGGTCGGCGCGCTGCACAAGCCCGCCGACACCAGGCAGATCGTCTAGAGCATGATCCGGACCCGAAGGGCCGCGTTAGCGCAAAGTGCGCAGCGGTTTTCCGACAAGATCATGCTCAAACAATAAGTCTCTTATTGATGATGCCGGCGATGGCGCGGGCGGACGGCAGGCGCAACAGCTGACGGATAAGCCGCATAGGCCTCGCTCGGGGCCACTGCCTCGCCACGGGCTGCGCGCCCCGCGGGCGTGAGCTGGCCGCCATTGAGCACATCGCGGTCGGGATGCGCGGCCTGATAGGCTGCAGGCTCGGAAAACTGCGCCTGCGCCAATGTCGGCATCAGGGCGGCGGCCGATAACAGCGCGGCCGCAACGGCAATGTTCATGCGGGTCATGATCATGCTCCATCTCTCATCAGGGACGGTGCGGCGTGACGCCCGGCAGGCCCCCAGGATTAAAAGTACAGGCGTCATGTAGGAGCCTCTCCGACGAACGCTCGCTCTTGACCCGCCCTTGGGGATCACGCTTGCGTGCGGTTTTGAAATTGACCTTCCCGGCCGCATCTGTGCTATGCGCCGGATGACGATCAACCGTTCGGCATCGCCGCTAACGACAGGAAATGATTGGTGGAAACGTCCACTTACGCGCTGCTGCTGTTCGGCGCGCTGGCCGGCGGCTTCGTCTCGGGGCTGGCCGGGTTCGGCACGGCGCTGATGGCGCTCGGGATCTGGCTCTACGTCCTGCCGCCCTCGCTCGCGGTGCCGCTGGTGCTGATCTGCTCGGTGATCGCGCAGACCTCGACGCTACCGTCGATGTGGAAGAGTTTTGACCTGTCGCTGGTCTGGCCGTTCCTGATCGGAGGGCTGATCGGCGTGCCGCTCGGAACCATGATGGTCGCCTCCGCCGATCCAAAGGTGTTCAAGCTGAGCGTCGGTGTGCTGATCCTGATTTTTTCCACGGCGCTCTATCTGAACAAGCGGCCGCTCGCCTTCAAGTTCGGCGGCCGGATCGCCGATGGCGCGATCGGTTTTGCCGGCGGCATCCTGGGCGGGCTTGCCGGACTGTCCGGGCCGCTACCGATCCTGTGGGCCAACATCCGCGGCTGGAACAAGCACGAGCGGCGCGGCATCTTCCAGCTCTTCAATTTCACGGTGCTCGCCACTGCGCTGGTGTTGCAGACGGCGTCCGGCCTCGTCGCCTTCAAGGTGGTCTGGCTCGCATTGATCGCCTTTCCGGGCACGCTCGTCGGAGCCTGGGCCGGCGCGCGCGTCTATCACGCCCTGAACGACAAGCATTTCGGCGATGTCGTGCTCGGCCTCTTGTTCCTGTCGGGCCTCACCCTCGTCTGGAACAGCGTTGGCGCGCATTAGCCCCACGGCGCCGCAAATAGCCGGCGCCGTGGAAGCTAACTGCCGCTACGCCGGCGCACGCGCGGCAGGCGCGACAGGCTCGGCTTTCACCGGCTCTGCAGCCTCGTCCTGCGGCAGCGGCGCGAAGCGCTTCCTGAACTCGCGGCGCAGCAGCCACAGGCTCAAGCCCGCCTGAAGCGTGGTCGCCGCGATCGAGAGGTACCAGACGTGCTCGATGCGGAAGCCGGGCCGCGTCGACAACCAGATCGCCGGCAGCGAATAGGTGAGCACGCGCGTCGCCGAGCTCAGCAGCACCGGCTTGGTGTTGCCGAGGCCCTGGAACATGCTCGAGCAGGTGAAGATCAGCCCCTGCGCCACCATGTTGAGCGAGATGACCCGCAGGAACAGGAAGGCAATCTCCATCGTCTCCCGGTCGTTGGAGAATCCGGCAAGCAGGAGCTCCGGCTTCAACTGCGCGAGCGCCATGAAGCCGAGCGCCACGATGGTCGTGATCAGGGCCGACTTGACGAAGGTTTCCCGCACGCGCGCGCCGTTGCCGGCGCCGACATTCTGGCCGGCGATGGGTCCTGCCGCCAACGCAACGGCGAGTGCCGGCATCTGGATCAGGCCGAGCACGCGCTGCCCGATGCCGAAGCCGGCCTGCGCCGCCGCGCCGAAATCGCGCAGCACGTAATAGACCACCGCCATGAAGATGAACATCATCGCGAACTCGCCGCCGGCCGGGAAGCCGACATTGAGGATGCGCTTCAAATGGCGCGGCTGCGGCCGCCACTGCGCCGGTTTGAAGGCGACATAGCGTTCGACCTTGCGGAAATACGCCAGCAGCATCAGCCCGCCGGCGGCGACCGCGATCGAGCTCGCCAGCCCCGCGCCGGCGACGCCGAGCGCGTAGCCGGTGCCCCAGCCCGAGATCAGCACCGGCGCCAGCGCAATGTTGATGACGACCGCGAGGACCCGCACCAGCATCGCAGGACGCACGATTCCAGTCGCGCGCAGCGCGGATGCGATCACTTGCATGACGAACTCCAGCGCGAGCGCCGGCATGAACCACAACAGATAAGTGGTTCCCGCCTCGATCGTGGCGAGGTCCGCGGCGACCGAACGCATATAGAGGCGCGCCAGCGCCGCTCCCGCGACCAGGGTCAACAGGCCGAACAGCATCGACAGGGCGACCGCCTGGTTGAAGATCAAATTGGCGTCCGGCTGATCCTTGCGCCCCACGGCATGCGCGATCAGCGCCACCGTGCCGACGCCGAGCACCTGCATCAAGGCGTTGACGAGAAAGCCGGCATTGCCGGCGGCGGCGACGCCCGCAACCGCGGCATCGCCCAGACCCGACACGAAGTACAGATCGACCAGCTGGCAGACCATGATCGAGATCATGCCGGCCATGATCGGCGGCGTCATGGCCAGGATGTGTCTCACGATGGAGCCGTGCGTCAGGTCTTTCATGTCTTTCCATCCTCAGGCGACACGGCGCCGGGACATTTGCCCCCGCCGCCGCCGCGCCTCATTCCGCTGCTGCGATCTGTCCGAGCTCCACCACCTGGCGCTCGAACAGGCCGCGATAGATGCCTCCTGGCTTGACCGCGAGCAGAGCGTGCGTGCCTTGCTCGACGATCTCGCCGCGGTCGAACACCAGGATTCGATCGAGGCTCTTCACCGTCGACAGCCGGTGCGCGATCACGATCGAGGTGCGGCCTTTCATCAGCCGTTCCATCGCCTGCTGGATCAGCGCTTCCGATTCCGAATCGAGGCTCGACGTCGCCTCGTCCAGGATCAGCACCGGCGCATCCGCCAGGAACGCGCGCGCCAGCGCCACGCGCTGCCGCTCGCCGCCCGACAGTTTCACGCCGCGCTCGCCGACAAGGGTGCCGTAGCCCTTGGGCAGGCGCAGGATGAAGTCGTGCGCGTTCGCCAGCCGCGCCGCCTGCTCGATCGCCTCGAGGCTGGCGCCGGGCCGGCCATAGGCGATGTTCTCGGCGAGCGAGCGGTGAAACAGGATCGGCTCCTGCTGCACGATCGCGATCTGGCTGCGCAGCGATTGCTGCGTCGCCAGCGCGATGTCCTGCCCGTCGATCAGCACGCGACCACCGGTGACGTCGTAGAGCCGCTGCACCAGCTTGACGAAGGTGGTCTTGCCGGAGCCGGAGCGGCCGACCAGGCCGACGCGTTCGCCGGCGCGGATCCTGACCGACAAGCCGTCGTACAGCGGCGCGCGATGACCGCCATAGTGGAACGTGACGTTGTCGAACACGATCTCGCCGGCCTCGATGGCGATCGGCAACGCGCCGGCCGCATCCGCAATCCCGATCGGCTCGTCATGGATCGCTACCAGTTCGTCCATGTCGTTCACGGCGCGCTGCAGATTGTTGATGTGCATACCGACGTCGCGCAAATAGGCGTGGATGACGTAATAACTCGTCAGCACATAGGTGACGTCGCCGGGTGAGGCATGGCCCGAGATCCACAGCAGCACCGAGCCGCCAATCACCGAGGCGCGCAAGGCCAGCAGCAGCGCGAGCTGCGCCATGGCCGTGTAGTTGTAGCGGAACCAGGTCCGCCGCACCCGCACGCGCCAGCGGTTGACGACGCGGGCGAGCCGCGCATCCTCCCGCGCCTCCGCGCCGAAGGATTTCACCACCGCATTGCAGGTCAGCGCGTCCGCCAGCGTGCCGCCGACCTTGGTGTCCCAGGCATTGGAGACGCGCGCGGCCGGCGCGATGTACCGGGTCGAGAACAGCACTGTGATGGCGACGTAAAAGAGCGCTCCCACCGCGATCACCGCGCCGAGCGACGCCCAGTGCAGGCCGATCAGGACCACAGAACCCATCAGCACCAGCAAGGACGGCGCCAGCGCCATCAGGATGGTGTCGTTGAGCAGGTCGAGCGCCCACATGCCGCGCGTGATCTTGCGCACGGTGGAGCCGGCGAAGGAGTTGGCGTGCCAGTCGGTCGAGAAACGCTGCACGCGCATGAACGCGTCCTGCGCTACCTCCGTCATGGTCCTCAGCGTGAACGGCACGATCGCCTGGAGACCGATCAGCCTGAGCACCACGGAGGCTGCACCCAGCGCCACGATGGCGCCGAGTGCGACCAGCGCAGCGTGGCGCGCATCGGGGTCGGATGAGCCGCGCGTCAACGCATCAACCAATTGTCCGGAGAAAACCGGCATGAACAGGTCGGCGACGGTCGCGCCCAACAGGCCGCCGGCGACGATCAGCGTACGCCCCGGCTGCTTCAGCCAGTGCTTGAACACGAAGGGCAGCACCACGCGTATCGCCGCGGGCTTTTTTGACAGAGCGGTCATGGCATCATCCGGCCGCTGCGCGCGGGCCGGCTCCATCGATGGACGCGAGTCGGCCCGAAGGCCGCAACGGCGTCACGTAAGACTGATTTTGACTTGGGAAGCGGAGCGATCGGGGCGCCTGGTCGAAACCCTGGCCCAATCGGAGCTGGCGGAAGGGGCCTCTAACAGGCCGCGTACATACCGAGCCAGAGCATCATCGAGCGCGGGCGTACGATCTGCGAATGCGACGAAATCATGCAAATCTCCCCGGTTCGATTGAATGAGGTACGCTTTATAGATGTGTCGCGGGCGATTTGCAACGGGCTCCGCGCAAGATCACGCACGAGTGTTGCAATTTGGTGCGGGGTGCCTTGGTGTGCGTCGCCCTCGCCTCAGTCTCCACTGTCATGCCCCGCGACCCGGCTACGCCAAGGCTTCGCCGAGGTTTAGGTCCAGGGGCGCCGAAGCTTTAGCGAAGGCGGCAGGCGGGGCATCCAGTACGCCGCAGCGGGTGTAGTGAGACCGAGCTCCTTAACGCCGGCCTCTGGAATACTGGATCGCCCGCCTTCGCGGGCGATGACACCGAGTGTGTTGCTCGCCCTATGGCCGCCTAATGCGCGTCGCCGCCGGTCAGCGCGGCCGGCTTGTTCAGCAGCGTGACCAGCAGGCTGAGGCCGAGATAGAACACCGTCAGCACGAAGAAGGCATCGCCAAAACTCATCACCACGGCCTGGCGGTGCACGATCTGGCCGAGCTGCTTCATCGCCATCAGCGCGGAATCGCCGAGCCCCTGGAATTTCTGCTGGAGCATGGTCAGCGTTTCGGTCGCGGCGGCGTTGCCCCAGGTCACGCGCTCCTGCAGGCGCGTGATGTGGAGATCGGTGCGGTCGTTGAGCACGGTGTTGATGACCGCGAGCCCGACCGCGCCGCCGAGATTGCGCATCAAATTGAACAGGCCGCTCGCGTTCTTCACGCGGTCGGGTGCCAGCGTGCCGAGCGCGATGTTGTTGGTCGGCACCATCGCGAACATCATGCCGATGCCGCGCAGGATCTGCGGCACCAGCAACTCGTAGAAATCGTAGTCGCGGGTGATCCAGGTCATCTGGTAGGAGCCGATCGCGAACACGATGAGGCCGAACGCGATCATGTAGCGCATGTCGATCTTGACCATGAGCCGCCCGACCAGCGGCGCGACCAGGAACATGGTGATGCCCGAGACGAACATGGTCTCGCCGATCATCAGCGCGCTGTAGCCGCGCACTTCGGCGAGATAGCGCGGATAGATGTAGGTCAGGCCGTAGAGGCCGATGCCGATGCAGAACTGCAGGACGCAGCCGATCGCGAAATTGCGGTTGGAGAAGGTGCGCAAATTGACGATCGGCTCGGCCGCGGTGAACACGCGCCAGAAGAACGCGATCGCCGAGATCGCGCAGATCCAGGCGCAGATCGCCACCGAGGTGTCCTGCATCCATTCATATTGCGGGCCTTCCTCCAGCACATATTCCAACGTGCCGAGGAAGCCGGCCATGAACAACAGGCCCCACCAGTCGAAGCGGTCGAGCAATTCGAAATGCGGCTCGTCGAAATCGACCAGCGCCAGCACGCCCAGGGTGATGCCGATGCCGGGCACGACGTTGATGAAGAACAGCCAGTTCCACGACATCGCGTCGGTGATGTAGCCGCCGACGGTCGGCCCGATGGTCGGCGCCAGCGTCGCAACAAGCCCGATGATGGGGCCGACGATGTGGAATTTCGTGCGCGGGAAGACGGTGTAGGCCGAGGCGAACACGGTCGGGATCATGCCGGCGCCGAGAAAGCCCTGCAGCGCACGCCAGAGGATCATCTCCTCGATCGTGGAGGCGAAGCCACAGAGCAGGCTCGAGGCGGTGAAGCCGGCCGCCGATATCGCGAACAATAGCCGCGTGCCGAAGGCGCGTGACAAGAAGCCCGATAGCGGGATCGCGATGACCTCGGCGATCAGATAGGCGGTCTGAACCCAGGAGACTTCGCTCGAGCTCGCCGACAGGCCGGCCTGGATTTCGCTGAGGGACGCCGAGACGATCTGGATGTCCAGGATCGACATGAACATTCCGAACACCATGATGATGAACGCGAACAGCCGCTTCGGCGCAATGCGCTCCGAAGCGGGGTTCGCCATCATGGCAGGTGAAGCGGTGGTGGCGGTGGCCATGGCCTGACCTCGCAGCGCTCGGGTTGTGGCTACTGCGGATGGATCATGGTGGGATCGTCGAGATCGACCTCGCTGTCGGCGTCGGCCGCGCCCTTGTTGGTATCGACGGTGGCGTAGACCGACATGCCGGCACGGAGCAGGTTCTGCTTGGCCACCGATTTCGGCACGCGGATGCGGACCGGCACACGCTGCACGATCTTGGTGAAGTTGCCGGTGGCGTTGTCGGGCGGCAGCAGCGTGAACACCGAACCCGCGCCCGCCGCGATGCTGTCGACCACGCCGGAGAACTTGCGCATGCCATAGGCATCGACCTTGATCGTCACCGGCTGGCCGGGACGGATGCGCTTGAGCTGCGTCTCCTTGAAGTTGGCGTCGATATAGATCTCGTCGAGCGGCACGACATTGCCCAGCCGCTGCCCGACCGCGACGAAGTCGCCGGCATTGACCATGCGGTTGGAGAACGTGCCATCGACCGGCGCGCGCACCGCGGTGAAAGCGAGGTCGCGCTCGGCCTTGGCGAGCGAGGTCTTGAGCTCGGCGAGTTGCGCCTGCGCTTCGGCCTGCTGCGCCCTGGCGACATCCACATTGCTGACCGCGACATCGTAGGCGGCCTGCGCGGCCTTGACGGCGGCGGCGCCCTGGTCGCGTCCGGCTTCCGAGCTCTCGAAGGTGGCGCGCGAGGCAAAGCCCTTGCTGCTCAGCGCCTGCTGGCGCTCATAGTCGAGGTCGGCGCGCTTGAGACCCGCTTCGGCCGAGACGAGCTGCGCCTTGGCCTGCGCGACCTGGCTGTCGAGGGCTGCGACCTGGCGGCCGATGCGATCGATGGTCGCCTGCTGGGTCGCGATCTTCGTCGCGGCGGCATCGACCGCGATCTTGTAGTCGCCGTCGTCGATACGGAAGAGGATGTCGCCGGCGCGCACCGTCGTGTTGTCGCCGGCAAGGATCGAGGAGATGTGGCCGGCAACGCGCGCGCCGAGCATGGTGTTGTTGGCGCGGACATAGGCGTCGTCGGTCGAGATATAGAAGCGGCCGACCAGCGTGTAATAGCCGGCATAGCTGGCAGCCGCGAGCGCCAGCACGAGACCGACGCCCATCAGGACGAACTTGCGCTTGCCGGATTTCGGCGCACCGGCAGCGGGCGCGTCCGGCGCAGGCGCCGCCGGCTTGTCGGTCACGGGCCTCTCCGCCTCGCCGCGACGCTTGGTTTCCTCGGCCACATGAGAGCGCAACTGCTCGGCGAGGGCTGCGGGCGTCTCGGCCGCAGCTTCATCGTTCGCCGACGTCTCCACCGTTTCCTGGCGAATGACGCGTGCAGCCTGGTCTCTCGATACGGCCATCATGGCCTCCTCAATAAAGCGCGATCAAGGACAGCCGTCCCGCAGTCCGCTCATCTCAAATATCATTGACCGAACCGTTCGGTCAATATAGATAATATTCCTGGGTCGGGACCGTACTGGCCCGAATCCTTTATTTGCGTTTCATAGGTCGGCACCGCGTCCAGAAACCTTCCGAGACCCTGAACCAATGGTTGTAGCTGCCAGCGAACGTCTGAACGTCATCCAGGAGGAGGACAGCTCCAAGCGCCGCCAGATCCTCGACGGTGCCCGCAAGGTGTTCATGGATCTCGGTTTCGACGGCGCCAGCATGGGCGAGATCGCGCGCGCCGCGCAGGTCTCCAAGGGCACGCTCTACGTCTACTTCGCGGACAAATGCGCGCTGTTCGAAGCCATCCTCGAGCAGGAAGCGCTCCAGCACGGCCAGGTCGTGTTCAATTTCGATCCCGCCCGCGATGCCGAGACCACGCTGAAGGAGTTCGGCCGGGCCTACATCCACCTGCTGTGCCGGCCCGGCGGCGGATCAGCGATCCGCACCGTGATGGCGATCGCCGAGCGCATGCCCGATGTCGGCCGCCGCTACTATGGGCGGGTGCTGGACAAGACCATCAACCGCCTCTCCGATTATCTCAAGGCCCATGTCGCCTCCGGCGATCTCAGGATCGACGATTGCGACCTTGCGGCGTCGCAGTTCATGGAACTGTGCAAGGCCTCGCTGTTCCTGCCTTTCGTCTTCCAGGCCGCGCCCGCACCCTCGGAAGAGCGCATGACCGAAGTGGTCGACAGCGCGACGCGGATGTTCCTGGCGGCGTATCGGGCGAGATAACAGCAAGCGCGCCGCGCGTTGCGCAGGCCGGCCCGACGGCATTATGTTCGGGCCATGTCCCGTGATCTTCGCCCGCCCGTCGATATCCTCCATTACGAGATCGTCCAGGAACAGGCCTCCGCGCTTGGGCGGATGGGCCGCACGCTCGAACAGGCGCTCACGCGTTTGCGCGAGTTCGACGCCGCACACGCCGCCACCGGAACTGCGGCCTCGATGCAGCCGGCGAGGCGCAAGCTGGTGATGGAAGCCGGCCAGGCACTCTGGATGTTCGTGGTGCAACGTGAGGCGACCGGCCTGCGCGACAGCCGCCATATCATGCGCACCTACAACGTCCCGGCTGAGGTGCAGCGCTGCATGGGGCTGGCACCGGCAGAGTCGAAGCGCGATCGGACTGATAGCGGACGATAGACATTTCAGCTGACGCGGCGGTGGCCCGCATGAGCGCAGCGATATGCGGGAATTCTGTTCCCGGATATCGCTTCGCTCATCCGGGCTACAAGAGAAGCTCCGCCCGTCTAATCGTCAGCGTACTCGTCCTCTTCCTGCTTGCGCGTGCTCTTGCGCGAACCGAGCGAGCCGGTGACATAGGGATCGCGCCTGCCGGCATAGGGGTTGCGCTGCTGGGCGCGTCCGGCAACCTCTTCGCCGGAGACGGCGGAGGGCTGGCAGATCAGGCGGCGGCTGGCGCGGCGCATCAGATCGACGTGGATGTGATCGTAGTGATAGACGTTCGAGCCCGGCGCCAGCACCGTGGTGAAATGCGCGCACGCACCCGACTGCACGTCGCGCAGAAAACCCTGCTCTTCAGGCATGCCGCGCCAGCCGTCCTTCACGGTGACGCGGCGGCCGTCGGCGAGCACGAAGGCGGCGATGTCGAGCGCATTGCCGAAGGCATGCTCGGAGATATGGGCATGGGAGTTGCCGTTCATGCCGCGGCAGGAATAGGCGGAGATCTGCTTGATTTCGACGACGCGGGCGCCGAACCAGCGCATCGCCGAGGGCTGCACGGTGTCGGCGAGCCAGCGGTCGAGCTCGGAGACGATCGGACAGGCGAGCGTCGCGACCGGCTTGATCGCAACGGGGCCGACGGCGGTGACGGGATTACCCTGCGCCGGGCCAAGGCGCGGCAACGGCTGCTGCGCGGGCGCCTGCGAATAAGGCGCGGGACCGGGCTGCCGCGCCGGATAGCTCGGCGCATTCATGTAGCGCGCCGCGCCCGCGGCATCTGTGCCCTCGGGCGGCAGATCGATCTCGTCTTCCTGCGGTGCAACGCCGGGCGCGTTCAGGGACATCGGTCCGGAGGATGCGCCATAGCCCGAAGGCTGGCGCGCCGCGCTATCGGGATAGGTCGACCGCTGCGGATAGGACGATGCCGGATAATTCTGGCTCTGCGGGTAATTCGACTGCGGCTGCACCGGCCAGCGCGGCTGGTTGCCGATGCTGCCGGGCGGGCGCAACGTCTCGTCGGCGAAACCGTAGGTGCTGGAGGCTTCGCCGATGGCGGCGACCTTGAGCGGATACTCGGCGCCGCACATGCCGGGCCCCGAGATCGGGTCGATGCGGACGATGTCGGCACTCTCCTTGACCGCGCCGGATTTCAGGCATGCCGCTTCCGCCTCGGCCCGCCATGGTTCACGTTCGGCCTGGAAGAAGCCGCGTCCGCAACCCGCTAGCGAAACAAGGACGATGGAGCCGACGAGATACAAACGAACTCCGCGCGTCATGCGCGCACGTTCGGTGAATTTACTTAAAGACTCTTCAACACGTTGATTTCAGTGTTCTTTAACCATACGGGGCGCGGCAGCGCCGATTGCCGCTGATGACGAGCGACAGCGAGGCTTACTTTTTCGAAAAGAGACCTTCTGTTAACCATAAGGTTTGCGCGCCGGGCAGCGCGCACGGAGGGAACGACCTCATGACATCAGCCGGGAGACTGAGCGTTATCACCGCCTACCTCGCCATGGCCTTCGTCGGCGCCATCGTGCTCGGCATGATCTAGCATCGTAGAGAGCGGCTCTTCTTCCTTCTCCCCCTGTGGGAGAAGGTGGCGCGAAGCGCCGGATGAGGGGTTCTATCGCCGCACGTTTGTGCTCGTGGAGACAAACCCCTCACCCCAGTGAGCCCGCGTCGACCAGCGGAGCTGCTCTCTCCCACAAGGGGCGAGGGCACAACAATGCGCACCTCGCAAAGAGCTACGACCGCGCACTCCACTGCTGCGACGAGGTCACCACCTTCTCCTGCTGATCCTCGACCCGTGTCCAGTCGTTGCCGGAGCACCAGAAGTGGCCGAGTGCGCAGGCCTCGACGTGGAGCTTGCCGGAGCTCTTCAGCGTCATCCTCGCATAATAGGTGTTGCCGCTGGAGCGGCTGTAGATGCTGCCGGTCCAGACGTCGTGCGATTTCGGCTTCATGTTGACGAGCACGCTCTCGCCCCGGCTCGACGTCTCGGTGAGCGCATAGCCGCACAGCGCGGGGCCGCAGCGCTCGATGCGGACCGTGCCCTTGGCACCTAGGCTCTCCCATTCACCGAGCGGCAAATAGGTCGCCTCGTCGTCGCTGCGCTCTGCGACCGTTGTGCCCTGCTTGATCTCCACGCGCGGCGGATTGGGACTCGGTACCTCAACTCTTGCTACCCCGAGTCTCGGCACGGGCGGCGACACAACCGTCTGCGACGTCGCCGCGGCAAGAACGGGGACCGTCGATGCCGGTGGTGGCGCGACCACAATCGGCTGCGGCGGCCGGACCGAAGCGGCCGGAATGACCGGCTGCGACACCTGGACAATCGGTGCGGGCTCAAGCCGCACGGCCGGTGTCGTGTTGACCTCTTCCGCCGGCCGAAGGCTGCGACTGGATACCGAAACACAGGAGGCGGACCGGCAACTCCTTGGCGCTTCGACATGGAACCGGTGACCGCCGATGGAGAAGGAATAAGAGCCGGCCTGGGCCGCGGGCCCAATCGCCGTGAATGCGATCAATAGGCCAAGCGAAGTCGCAAGCCGCTGCATCGGCGCCTCCTGTCGTATCGCGACGAGGTTACGCGGCATGAGCCCCGGCTGAATGTGCGCTGCCTCACCCAGGCGCGCGCCGGCCGTTGTGACGTCCGTCACAGAACGTCTGGGAAGCGCGGCGTAGGGTCGAACCACGCTTCATCCACCAGCGACTTCAGTCCATCTCGGGACCGCGCAATTTCGGAGGTTGTCATGAACAAGCTCACCATCGCCGCCACCGCGCTCTTCCTCGCTTCGACCGCCGCCGCGCATGCCGGCAATTCGATCTCGTTCCAGATCGAGGGCCAGCACATCCGCATCGAGACGCCGCGCAACTGCGCTTCGCTCAACTGCGTGACCATCGTCGCGCCCGGCCTGTCGGACAAGCCGATCAAGCTGAACAACATCAACCTCAAGGGCCTCGGCGGCTCCAAGGATGATGACGTCGACACTACGCCGGCCCCGGCCGCGCAGCCCGCATCGGCTCCGGTGCAGCAGCAGCCCGTGCAGCAGGCGCCGGTTCAGGCGACCGCACCGGCAGCCCCCGCTGTTGCTCCCGCCGCGCCCGCGCCGGCCGTTGCCACCGCGCCGTCCGTCGATACGACGGCGCAGCCCGCCCCCGTTGCGGCTCCTGCGCCTATCGCGGCCGCGCCCGCTCCTGCTTATGCGCCCGCTCCGGCTCCGGTCGTCGCCGCGCCTGTGGCCGCCCCGAACTCGCCGATCGGCGTGTGGGCGACCGAAGAGAACAAGGGCAATGTCCGCGTCGAGCAGTGCGGGGCCAATCTCTGCGGCTATGCCGCGAAGACCAATGAGCGGATCCTGATCAACATGAAGCCCGAGGGCTCGAAGTGGAGCGGCCGCATCCACGATCCCGACTCCGGCCGCAACTACGACTCCACAATCGCGATGAAGGGCCCGAATGCGATGCGCGTGCAGGGTTGCGCCTTCGGGGGCATGTTCTGCGGCGGCCAGACCTGGAAGCGCGTGAGCTGACACCGAAGGTGTCATCCCTATTGCGCAATTGCGCAATGGGGGCGATGCGCAGCATCGAACTATGGTGCGCAATTGCGCACCTGAGGATCTCGCGCCACCAATTCGAGAGGCCACGTCCTTTGCCGGACGTGGCCTTTGAACGGTCACCCTTCCCGTGCGACGGACGTTCATCCGCCATTCAGCCTCATACGGCTGATATCGGCCGATCTCGCCTCGCGTTCTCACCGGGACATCCTCGTGACTTCAATGGTGGCATGGCGCCGCTCCGTGTTCGCGCTCGTGCTGCTGGCCTTGCCGGCCGCCGGCAGCAGCGTGGCTGTCGCATCCGATGCAATCGAGCTGGCGCAGGCTCAGCCACAGGCCCAGCCTGCGCCTGCGCCTTCACCGACGCCGTCAGCTTCACCAACACCGGCGGCAGATGCACAATCCGCCGCCGTTGAGCCGATCGGCAACGTCGCGACCGTGACGGGGATCGCGACCGTGATCCGCGACAAGAACTCCTATCCGCTGCGAATGCGCGACGACATCTATCTCAACGATATCGTGCAGACCGCGTCGAACTCCTCGCTCGGCATCACCTTCAACGATGCGACCACGTTCAACCTCTCCGCCAGCGCCAGGATCACCATCGACAATTACGTCTATGAGGACGGCGGCAAGCAGAATTCGGCGATCTTCGATATCGGCAAGGGCACCGTGGCCTTTGTTGCGGCTGCCGTTGCCAAGACCGGTGACATGAAGATCGCGACGCCGACCGCGACGCTCGGCATCCGCGGCACCACCGGCGTCGTCGACGTGCCCGAGGGCGCAGCGGCGAGCAGCACGAACAATGTCAACATCAAGCTCTATCCCGACGCCGACGGACGGGTCGGCCACATCGAGGTCAACGACCGCTCTAGCGGCGCGCGGCTCGGCGCGCTGACGCAAGCCGCGAGCGGCTTTGCGATCCGGCCGGGCGCAGCCACGGCCGGCGTCATGCGCTTTGCGGCCGTGCCGATCACGATTCCCGCGCAGCAGATCGCACGCGACCGCGGCTTTGTCAGCCAGGTGCATCTGGCCCAGTCCACGGGCCGGCAGATCGTGACCGAGCAGCGCGACTTCCGCCGCGCCAACCCGACCGCAATCAGCCGCCTTCCGCGGCCGGTGCAGCCTCCGCAGCAGCAACAATTGCGGCCGGCGCCCGCACCGGGCCAACAGCCGCAGCGGCCGAACGGCCAGCCCGGCCAGAACAACCGTCCGGGCCAGCAGCAGCCGGGCACGCCGGGCCGGCAAGGAACACAGCCGCCGCAGCGGCAGGGACAGGGACAAGGCGGCACGGTGCAGCCGGGTGGCCAGCGCGCGGGTCAGGGTCAGCAGCAACAAGGACAACAGCAAGGCCACCAGCAGCAAGGCGCAGGGCGTCCCGGTGCACCGCGCGCCGGACAAGGCACGCCGCCCAATCGCGCGTCACAGACCCAGCCTCAGCGCGGTGGACAGATTCCACGCGGAGCAGTCGTGTCGCCGCAACCGGGCGGGACGCAGCAGCCCGGCCCGCAGCCGCAAACGCCGCGCACCGGCGTGCAGCCCGGCCAGCCGCCCGCGGCTCAACCGCCAGGCAGCATCCAGCGCCAGGGCGGATTCCAGCAGCGCCTCCCCGCCGCACAACGCCCCGCAGCGCCACGCAAACCCGCACCCGCTCCGAAGGAGAAAGAGCGGCGGTGACGCGGCGGCTGCTTCCGCAACGATGGTGCGAGTGAAGCGCTTCTCTGTCTCCTCTCCGTCATTGCGAGCGCAGCGAAGCAATCCAGAATCTTTCCGCGGAGAGGCTCTGGATTGCTTCGCTGCGCTCGCAATGACGGCTTGGAGGGAGCTGAGGCTCCTGCAGACATACTAGCTCGCGGAGACCGGCTCGCCGTAACCTACGTGGCGTAAACAGGCCTCACGCCTCGCCGCGCAGCCAGGCTTTCACCTTTTGCAACAGGCCGTGCTGCAGTTCCTCGACGGACGCAGCTTCAGCCGGCGTCAACGTCTGCAAGGCGGCATCGATATCGTCCGCCGCCAGCGTCGGCTCGGGTGCCGGCGATGGCACAAGTCCTGCCGCCGCGAGCGCGATCGGACCGATCTGCGTCAGGAACGCGCGCTCATATTCGCGCGACAGGCGGACGATCGCATCGTCCAGCGTCAGCCAGTCGACCGCCTTGATGTCGTTCATCAGCTTGCGGACCGGACCGCCGTCGGCCTCCATCCGCCAGAAATGCACGACTTTTGAGCGGCCGCCGGACTGGTAGACCAGCGTGCCCAAAAATTCGTGCACGGCGACGTCGTGGCCGGTCTCCTCCAGCACTTCGCGGTGCGCGGCCTCTTTCGGCGTTTCGCCGTCGTCGAGCTTGCCCTTGGGCAAGACCCATTCATTGCGCTTGCGCTGACGCACGACCGCAACCAGCGGCACCGTTCCCCGCCGCAGCACAATACCACCCGCCGCCATCACCGGCGCTCGCGCCATCGCTCAAATCCGTGTCGATCAAATCGTCCCCGAACGACGATATAGGCGGCGGTGACGGCGGATTGAAGGCTACTTTCTCCTGAGCAGCGCTTGACCTGCGCGAATGCGCGTGCCCTCGGCGATGCCGTCACAGAAGGTAAAATCGCCGGGCGCGAGGATGATAATGGTCGAGCCATGCTCGAACCAGCCGAGCTCCTCGCCCTTGCTCACCTTGACGTCGCAGGGGAAGTTGACCGGGCCGCGCGTCTGCGCGTTCAGCACCATGTCGAGAAAGTGCAGGCGGATGCTCGCAACCAGGATCGCCGCCACCGGCACCAGCGTCACCGCCTCGCCGGTCGAAAGATGCGTGCGGATCACCGCGCGCTCGTTCTTGCAGAACAGGCGCTCGACCCGCTTCAAGGCAATCGGGTTGACGTTCCAGACGTCGCCATGGATCAGCGTGACGCGCTCGATATGCGCGTCAAAGGGCGCGTGGAAGCGGTGATACATGCTCGAGGTCAGCCGCAGCGTGACGAAGGAGCCGTTGCGGTGCTGCTCGACCAGCGCCGAGTCACCAAGCAGGTCCAGCAGCGAATAGGGCGCACCCTTGACCTGGAACAGCTCGGTATCGGCGATCTTCCCATGGGCGCCGACGATGCCGTCCGAGGGGCTGGCGACAATGGACGGGTCGGGATCGAACGGCCGCAGGCCCGGCTTCAGCTCCCGGGTGAAACAATCGTGCAGGCTCTTGAAGTGGGTCTTGCGCGCCTCCGACAGGTCGAGGTCGGAGAACAGCTTCCACAGCGCGATCGAGAAGTCCCGCACGAAGGGGTTCTCGATCTTGGAGAACCAGCCCATGAAGCGGGTCAGGGCCGCGCGGGGGATGCGGTTGGTCAACAGGAAGTTGAGATCTTCCTGCTGGGTGAAAGAGGCGATGAGGGCTTTGACTGTCATGAATCTGTCAGCTCGCAGTATTAGCGCTTGTTGTCATGGAAACGACACTCCCGATTCTCTCATTTTCCGTGGCCGCCGCAGCGTCTGCTGCCGCCGCCTTCCCGAAGCTGAAAGCGCGGATTGAGTTGTCCCGCGCCAAGCACCGCTCGCTCGCCGGGCACTCCAAGATGTCGCGCCGGGTGGCGCGGCTGCTGCCGTTCTACGAGTTCGAGGGTGATAAGTATTTCGGTTGCGACGGCGCGCCCGCGAACATCGTGGCCCAGCGCAAGGACGCCTTCTTCCGCCTCGCCAAGCTCTACGCCGAGCGCTACCCCAAGGGCCGCGCGATGACAAAGGAAGCGGCCGAGACGATCTCCGACCTGAACTTCACCGAGAGCTACCGCGTGCCGTTCCAGTTTTCGCGTCTCGTCCGCGAGCATCTGGGCACCTCGACCTTCATGGAATCGTCCAGCGGCGTCACCGTCACGGATGTCGACGGCAACACCTCCTACGACCTCACGGGGTCCTACGGCGTCAACATCTTCGGCAACGACTTCTACAAGGAGTGCATCGAGGGCTCCGAGAAGCGCGCGCATGCGCTCGGCCCGGTGCTCGGCCCCTACCACCCCGTCATCCTCGAGAACGTGCAGCGGCTCTGCCAGATCTCGGGCCTCGACGAAGTCTCGTTCCACATGTCCGGCACCGAAGCCGTGATGCAGGCCGTGCGGCTGGCGCGCTACCACACCAAGCGCACGCATCTGGTCCGTTTCGCCGGCGCCTATCACGGCTGGTGGGGCGACGTGCAGCCCGGGGTCGGCAATCCCATTGCCGCGCACGAGACCTACACCCTCGCCGAGATGTCGGAGAAGACGCTGCATGTCCTGCGCACGCGCAAGGATATCGCCTGCGTGCTGGTCAATCCGCTGCAGGGCCTGCATCCGAACGTCAACGCGCCCGGCGATTCCTCGCTGGTCGACAGCTCCCGCAGCGGCAATTTCGATCGCGCCGCCTACACCGAATGGCTGAAGAAGCTGCGCGAGGTCTGCGACCAACGCGGCATCGTCCTGATCTTCGACGAGGTCTTCGTCGGCTTCCGCCTCGCCGCCGGCGGCGCCCAGGAATATTTCGGCGTCAAGGCCGACATGGTGACCTACGGCAAGAGCCTCGCCGGCGGTCTGCCGGTCGGCGTGGTCTGCGGCAAACGCGAACTGATGCGCCGCTTCCGCGACGACCGTCCCGCCGACATCTGCTTCGCCCGCGGCACCTTCAACTCGCATCCCTACGTCATGACCGCGATGGACGAGTTTTTGAGCCGGCTCGCCAGCCCGAATTTTCGCGCCGTCTATGACGGGCTGGAGGAGACCTGGAACGGGCGCGTGCAAAAGCTCAACCAGATGATGACCGATGCCGACCTGCCGGTGCGGTTTGCCAATTTCTCGTCGATCTGGACGGTGAAATACACCACCCCGTCCCGCTACAACTGGATGCTGCAATATTACCTGCGCGCCGAAGGCCTGGCGCTGAGCTGGGTCGGCACCGGCCGGCTGATCTTCAGCCTGAACTACACCGACGCAGATTTCACCGAAGTCGCCGAGCGCTTCGTCCGCGCGGCTGAGAAGATGAAGGCCGACGGCTTCTGGTGGCACGATGGCGCGCTCACCAACAAGCAGATCAAGCGGCAGATCTTGAAAGAGATGCTGGCCAAGCGCTTTGGGCGCTGAGGCCGGCTCTACCCACATTGTCTCCGTCATTCCGGGGCGAAGTCTCTCCTCCCCCTCTCCCCGCTTGCGGGGAGAGGGTTGGGGTGAGGGGGACTCTCCGCGGGCGCGGTGAGAATTGTCGGACATACCACTAGCAACGCCCCCGCGGAGAGCCCCCCTCACCCGAATTCGCGCTGCGCGCAAATTCGGCCTCTCCCCGCACGCGGGGAGAGGCGAAGAGGCCCCCCAGACGTGGATGCCCGGCGCGAGGCCGGGCATGACGTAACCATCAGACATCGGAGTGTGTCGTATGCGCCGCGCGCTCAGGCGTGCTGCTCTTCGAGCACGGGCTCGTCGATGAAGCCCAGCGTGTGCTCGGGGTTGAGGTGCAGGCCGGGGTCCATCAATTCGCCGCGCATCAGGGCGAGCGGGGCATTGCGATAGAGCATCAGGTCGTGGAACGGGTCGGTCAGGATCTTGGTCATCCAGACAAGACCGGTCTCGACGTCGCGGATGAAGAACAGGTGCACGGTGCGGAACAAGAGACCGCCGCCGCCGACCACCAGCCAGATCTTGGCGACCTGCCGCATGAAATCGGTCGCGCTCGCCCAGGGCGTGAACACGCCGAACAGCGTGGGATCGACGACCAGCACCAGCGGCGACAGCGCCCATATCGCCATCAGCACCACCTTGCGCTGCAGGTTGTAGCCGACCTTGATCTCTTCCTTGTACTCGTGCGTCGCCTGGTTGATGTGATCGTAGGTGTGCGGCTCGAAGAAGAAGTGACCGGCCTGGCGCGAGGTCATCGACACCAGCCAACCGACCAGCGCAGAGACCACGGGATCGATGAACAGCCAGACATAGGCGAAGAGAAAGCTCAGCGCGCTGACGAAGTGCAGGCTTTGGTTGATGCGGCTGTGGTGATAGTAGCGATGGTCGTCCCAGCGCTGGATCCGCAGCTGCTCGAGATAATTCTTGATCATGCTCTCCCCCAAAATGCTTTCGGGTACGGGATTACAGGGATTCGATGTAGGCCGTGTGACATCATCATTTTGTCATGTGACGATGTGCAGCGGCGCGATGACGCACGTGTTACTCTCTATCTCCTCATCCTGAGAGCGTGAGAATGATTCGCTTTTGTCGGGCGAGTTTCACCATAATAGGCGAGAAGGCAGCGAGCGTGGGCGATGCGGTTGAGGCGCCCCCGAGTGAGTGCGATCTGGCCCGCCTCGGCGATGTTGGGCCAGTGCTGCGGGGCTTTGTGAGCGCCTGGTGATCTAGTCTGCTCTTCATGCGGCGACCTGCGCCTCGGCGTGCAAGGCGAAGAAGCGCATCATGTTGTGAGCGACCGCAAACCACAGCAGATGGATGC
>NZ_JACIHE010000003.1:501556-569725 GCF_014198245.1 Bradyrhizobium sp. cir1 | reverse complement strand
GTGCCCTCGGGCCGGCTCTCGTCCAGCACCAGCGTGTCCGCCGCCCCCGTCACCGTGCTCGCAACCGGGCCGTCGTCCTGGATCGTGAACACGCCCGCGCTGAGGTCGAGCGGCGTCGACACATGATCGCCATCCGCATCCGTGATCGTCTGCACCACCTGCAGCGTGTTGGCCGCGAGCGTCAGATTGTCCACATCATCAGGATTACCCGTGTTCGGATGCCACAGGTTCTGCAGCTGCGTGAAGGTCACGTCACCCGTGGCCTCGTTGATCGTGATCGTGAAGTAGGTCACGCCGTTCGCCGTGCCGCTGATCGTGTCGCCGGACTGGTTCAGCACGATCTGCGCGCCCTGGCCCGGATGCGCCGGGTCGACGTCGGCCGGATCCAGCGCGTACAGGCCGGACGCAACGTTCGAGCCGTTCAGCGTCAGCGTATACTTGGTGGTGCCGGGACCGTCGGTGCCGTAGCTGCCGACGGTGAAGTTGTCGGCGAAGTTCGCCGTCAACGTCGCACGTCCGACCGGCGCCGCGCCGCCCGCCGTGTCGGTCCCGAGCGCGCTCTCGTCCAGGATCAGCGTATCCCTGAACACGTCAGACAGGTGCCCAGCCGTCGGGCCGTCATCCTGGATCGCGAACACGCCCGTGCCGAGATCGATCGGCGTCGAGACATGGTCACCGTCCGCATCGGTGATCGTCTGCACGATTTGAAGCACGCCAGCGCTCGTCGTCAGAGTCGCGGCGTCGTCCGAATCGCCCGTGTTCGGGTGCCACAGGTTCTGCAGCTGCGTGAAGGTCACGTCACCCGTGGTCTCGTTGACGGTGATCGTGAAGTAGGTCACGCCGTTCGCTGTGCCGCTGATGGTGTCACCGGACAGGTTCAGAACGATCTGCGCACCCTGCCCCGGATGCGCCGGGTCGACGTCCGCCGGATCCAGCGCGTACAGCCCGGACGCAACGTTCGAGCCGGTGAGCACCAGCTTGAACACGGTGCTGCCCGCGCCGTCGGCGCCGTAGCTGCCGCCCGAGAAATTATCGCCAAATTTCGCCGTGAACGTCGCAAGTCCAACCGGTGACGCGCCGCCAACCGTGTCGGTCCCGAGTGCGCTCTCGTCGAGGACAAGCGTGTCCGTCGCCCCGGTCACCGTGCTCGGAACCGGACCGTCGTCCTGCAACGTCAGATGCGGGCCGACGTCGACGCTCGCGCTCGTGCTCTGGTTGCTGTTGTCCGTCACCGTGGCAGTCAACGAGATGAGACCGGCAGGCACATGCGTGCCCTCGCTGACGTCGCCGTTCTCGCCCGTGCCTTCATGCACAGAGCGCAGATCCGTCAGCGTCAGCTTGCCGCCGGCATCGACGGACACCGTGAAGTCCTGCGGGCCACTGGCCGCCGTAGCCGCGTCCTTGCCTTCGCGGCCGACCACGACCCCGTTCTCCAGGAACAGGAACACATGATTTCCGGTCTGCGAATCGATCAGGCCGGTGTCCACGCCCGGCGCGCTGATCGACAGCGCGAAGGTCAGGGACTGCTGGCCGCCCGGCACGTTGAGCGTGACGGGCAAAAGACCGGAAATCACCGTGCTCGCCAGATCAGGCGTGGAGCCGTCAATGCCGTTCGTCGCGGACGTCAGGAAGCTCTCGTCCACCACCAGCTCCGGCAGCGTGCCCAGCGCAATCGTCGGAGCCGGCGGGATCGGTGTCTGCGGGACAAAACCGGTTGGGGGATTGATCTGAAAAGTCCCCAGATCCTCCTGGGGAGCCAACACGTTGGTCGGCACCGGCGGCAGCGGGTCGACAATGGGCGCGGTGAAGTTCGCGCCGCTCGCCTGCGCATTGTTCTGACCGAGCGTGTCGCCGGCCGCAGGGAGAACGGCCGAAGCTGCGGTGGGATCATTGATGATCGGGAAGGCGCTGGCGAACTCGGCGACGGTCAGATCGCGACCTGGCGCGACCTCGATGGTGAGATTGCCGAGTTGATCGTGGCGGGAATCGAAGAACGGCTCGACCGTCACCGTGGCGTGGTTGTCGAAAAGAATGATCAGCTTCTCGCCGATGTGAACGAGCGTAATCTTCTCGTTCGCAATAGCCGAAAAGTCGACTTGAACCTTCTGGTCGTACCCGAGGTTCAATACGACCGCCTGATCGGCGAATGGTTTGGTCAGCTTGAAGATGCGCGGCGGCGAGGCGTTGTTGGAATTTCCGGCACCAGTAACCTGGGCAACCCGAAATTGCTCATTCATTGAAATCTCTCCGCCAAAAGGACGTGAAGTGAAAAATTGCAGGCAAATTTACGTCGAAGTGTATCTTTAAGGTATTGTTTACCTCTCCGAGCGTCAAGAAAACTATTTGGTTAATCAATACTTTCGATCAGGATGTGGTAAAGGGACCGCGCGGCCGCGATATGTCGCAAAACGGGCCAGATAAACGCCGTTTTGGCGCATGTCGCTCCAGGCCCTGAGGCGCGGCAGCTGGAGCAAAGGATGAGGAAATTACTGGTAGCGGCCGTGCTGGCCGGATCTTTCGGATTGCATGCCGCCGCCGCTCAAAACCAGCCGGCGCCGGAGGCCCAGACGGTCGAACGCACGGTCAAGGCCCAACCGAACAAGGACACTCAAATCGGGCTCTACATTAACGTCAGACCCGATTGCACCTCCGGCCCGCTGCCAACCATCCGATTGGCAACCTCCCCGACGTCGGGAAAGGTCGTCGTAAAGTCCGGTAAGGTGAAGGCGACCAACTACAAGGCCTGCCTGGCGCTGGAAGTGCCGGCTTACGTGGCCTTCTACAAATCGCCTCCGGACTTTGTCGGCGACGATACGTTGACCATCGAGGTCAAGTATCCCGGCGGACGGACCGAGATTCAAAAGATTACGGTCAACGTCGCCGGACCGGGCGGCCAGAAAATCTAGGCCAGAATCATTGCGGGCTCGGCGCCGACATTGCGCAGCCACCGTCGACCGGGCTTGAACTCAGTCCACCCGCGTGACCTCACATTGGCTGCGTGAGTTCGGTCCGACCAGGCCGATATTGACGTTCTTGAACTGGTAACTCGCATGCGCGGGAACCGGCTCGTTGGCCCACACCAGAACTTTCGTGGCGCGCTCTCGATCATCATCCATCCAGCAAGTCAGCTCGATGCTGTCGATCTTCTGGTCGGTGCCGTTGGAAAGCACAAAGCTGGCGATTCCGTAATTGTCGGCCCGCCGCGTTGTCTGGAATGAGTCGATCTTGACCAGCTCGGCCGGGCCGGAATGTGCAGCGGGAGGTCGAGTGTCTTGCGCCGCCGCTGCGTCAATCAGGGCGCACAGCCCTGCCAGGCAGACGATCCCGGTCAACGACCTCATGATGCACCTCATCCCCCCGAACGCGGCGATACTTCCGCGTCTGCGGGGTTGGCGCAAGGGCCTGCCGCTATTGCGGCGCAGAGCCAGCGCAGAGGCCTTGCGGCGGCGCAACGTCAATGAGAGAGCGTCTTCGCGCCCGAATTCTGCTCCGGGCCTGCACCGCAATCGCCGATCCGATGTGCCACGACCAGCTCGACCCTCGGCATCTGTCCCTCACTCAGCTCGTTCTGCTCAGTGTAGGATTCCTCGCTATGAACCGTGATCACCGTGCTGACGGGCCCCATGAAGTCGCAACGGTTTGCGAAGGTGTATTGGTTGTTCTTCTTTTCGGGTCTCGCGGAGACGCAGCTGCCGACCGAGGGAGACGAGAACGTCGCTTTCATCGAGACGGTCGGATCGACACAGGCCGTCAGCTCCCGCTCGAGCAAACGGTGCTTCGGCTTGCGGTGAGCGACCATATCGAGCGTGCGAACGAAGTGCCAAAGACCTTTGCGGAAGGTCGGCCCCTGGAATTCATCCGCCTTGGCTACAGTGGTGGTCGAGGTGATCAGAAGCGCCAAAGCGGCACAACGAACGAAAGAGGTCGCAAGGATTGAACGCCGGCCTGTGGTCATTGTCTCCATACCTGCTCGCTTGCGCCCCAAAGGATAGCCGCACGGTCGAAAAGCACTGCCTCAGGTTCGGGCACCGTCGTAAAGCAAACATTAACATTGCGAGAGACCCGTTAAATTACGGAAAACCCGCTTGCCGACCGGCTGTTTCGAATCGCGCGTGACTACCCCTGCTCCCCACGCGACTTCTTGTCACGGCGTCGGAGCGCCGGTCAACCACGCACCATTACGGAGACTCAATGGCAGGGCTTAAAGGCAGCTCACGCGCCATTAATTCTAGCGACCGCGGCATTTCGGTAACAGTGAGCCGACCGGATCGCGGAGAGAGTTCAACTGCCAAACAGACCGGTCGCGAGCGCGACGGTATTTAAATAGAGTCGGGCAAGCCCTAAACGAGCCCGGCGTGACCGCAAATCACGAAGGCGGAAGCGTGTGTCTTCGTGCAGCCAAAGGCGCAACTCGCGGAGCTATATCGAAATTTATCCGGGGTTCACGCAAACAATCTGCCGCGCCGGACCGCGTTCCTCGCGAACGAGCACGGTCACGGCAAAGGGTTTCTGAAAAGCTGAAATGGCCGGTCCTCAGCCCCCGCGCGAAGCGCCAAGATGACGCGCCGCGAAGGGTCCTTGCACTCCAAAAGGGGGCTACGCTGATTGACCTTTGATGCCATTTTTGCTCTTTTAGTTGAATATTTCTCGCTTTTGGGGGCTGCGATGCAGAGCAGATTCAGCGGACTTCTTTGGGGAGCGGCCTTCTTGAGTCTGGCCTTCGGTACGAGCCAGGCCAGCGCGGCCGATCTGAGCCTGATGGCCTCACCAGCGGCGGTCGGAAGCTGCAGCGAACTGGTGTTTGTCTGCGAGAATGGCAAGCAATACCCGCTTTGCCCGATCGCGGTCTCGGTTGCCGGTGAGGTCGTGACGGCATCGCTGCACACCGGACGCGGCGGCGCGCATGTTCGGCTGGTTCCAATGGGCGTCGGTTATCGCTACGCCGGACGGGGCATCTGGCTCGACGGCTTCCGCGAAAATGCCTTGCTGAACTTCGGCAAGCACAGCCAAGTCGCCTGCACCCTCGCCCACTAGGGCGAGGAGTGCCTGAGGCGAGTTGATCAGCCCTTGGTGCGCAGCACGGCTCCCTGCGACCTCGGGTGCATATAGGCCTTGGGCTGAACATAGACCGGGCAGTAGTTATTCCATTGATACTGCTGCCAGTTCCACTTCCAGCAGCCGGCGTCAATCTGCGGCGCGGGGCCGAAATCCAGACGATACGGCTCGTCGCCGAAGGGATAGGGACCGCTGTGCGCGGCGCTTGAAACGAACATAACGGTCAGGGAAATGGCGGTCGCGGCTAGCAATTTCGGCATGTTGCCCTCGATCTTCATGCGCTAATGCGCGACAGTGCCAAAGCGGGAGTTTCCAATCAAGGCCCTGGCGGGCGAATAGTTGAGCGGCGTCCGGTTGTTCGCTCGTTTCGCCTGTTTGGGCGTCCTGCCTGATCATCATGGTCGCCGTGCAAGCCAATCTCGCCATCCTTGTTGCACTTGCGAATCGCCCGAACGGACGGATTGCGTTTGCCGAGCTCGAGCAGCAACTGCAGGCGCACGACGAGAATGGTGAAATCGAAGACCGGATAGAACAACAGGTCTCCGCCGGAATCGAGCTGATTGAGGCCGGCCTTGCCGTTGTGAATGGCGACAGCCTGGAGATCACCGAGGCGGGCCGCTCGGTCATCGAGGCCCTCCCCGATCGTTCGTTGCCTCAGTCGAAGTCGCTTGAAATCATTGATCATCTGATCGGGCCCGAAGTGCGCTCGCGGATGTTCGATCTTGATCTTCGCGAGGATGCCGAAGCCCATTCCCCCCGAGGCTCGAACGCTCCCGGGACAGACGGCACCGACGGCGCACCAAGGCATGTGGCCGAGCCAGGCCCTGCCGACCTGGATGTGAACGCTGCTACTCCCAAGCCGGCAATCCCGCCAGCTGTCGCGGCTCCGCCATCGACAACCGTCCGCCGCCTCACCTCACGCGAACCAGATCCAGCGCCGGACAATGGTGACTGGCGAGCTCGCGCGGTCCAGGCAATTGCCCGGCCGCTGCATCGCCTGGCCGCGCTATGGCGGCGGCACCTCGAGGAGGATCTGCCGAAAGCGCGGACCGTCAGCCGGGGAGCCAGCGTCAATGGAGTCTTTATCGCGCTCATCAGCCTGCTGATCGTCATCATCTGTGCCGGCGCCGTGATTGCCCTGCGACAGATCAGGTCGCTGCAGACGGAAATCTCCTCCTTGCAACGAGAGCTCTCGCCGCTGAAGGAGCGGCTTTCCCGCTTTGATCAGGCAGAAAAAGCACGGCAGGCCGAGGAAAAGGCGCGGGAAGAGCGCAGCAAACGGACAGCAGACAATCCGCCTCAGCAAGCGCCTCTCACTCTGTCACGGGAGGATATTCAACTCATTCGCGACTATATCAAGCCCGCCCCCGGGGTCGGCTCCTCCGCAGCGCCGGCGGTTGGCGATCCGCTTCCCGGAGCGACGATCCCCTTCCCTTCGCCGGTCACGGAAAAGGTGCCCAAATTGCTCGGCGCGAGATTTGCGATCCGCAACGGGGCCATCATCATCGTCAGAAGGGACAGCCGTCAGATCGACGCCGTCCTTGGACCGAACTGAGCGCTCCGGTCCATCAGAGCGCGAGCGCGTAAGGAAATTGTCTCGTCAGATCGAGATCGAGATAACCGCTGCCGTCGATCCATTGATGCGGGCAATAAGCGAGCGTGGATGGATCGATAAGCAGACCGTCTCGAAGAATTGCCTCGCGCGTACCTATTCTCCCCGTCGCTATCTCGCCTTCTTGTGGATCGAAGCGCAACGCATCAAACACAGCGGTATCGTTTGTCACCCGAAGCCCCTGCTGAAATGAACATCTCGAAAGTAATAAAGACTATCGATCCGATTTACCGAGGCAAGCCTTATCGTTTTTGCAACTGCTAACTCACCGCCAGCCGCGCACCCTATTCGCTATCGCTGCCACGCGAGAGCGGATAGGCTTACGTGTGTCTACTCCTGTTTCTGACACCCAATTCGAGAGGAGAAACGCGATGCGAGGCACTTCATACATCCTGGCGGCTGCCGCGCTTCTTGGGATCGGCACCCTCGTGACATCAGGATCAGCCGTTGCTGACGGAACGCGGATGGGAACGGGCGGTCTTCCCACCGTCGAAAATGCGTGGGGATTTGGATACGGCCAGGGCCCGTCCTTCTATGGACAGTATGCGCCCCTTGCGGAAGACAGCTACGCCTTCAGTTACGAGTATCCTGTCTTTGCGGGCCACGATGTGCGAGCGATCGCCGTCGACCTCTCCACTTCGCGCTTTCGACACCGGCCGGTCGCCGGACCTGGAATTATCTACTACCGCGGCCAGTATCCCCGGCCGTATCGCATGAACCAATATTGGTGAGCTGATCGACCGAACTCGCCTGCGCGGCCGCCAGCGCCGCGCAGGCGAAGAAGGCGCGTCATCCCTCTCCCGCTTGCGCGTCACCGCCGGAATCATCCCGGTCATTCTTCGATCCATGCCCGCGCTTGCTGACCAATCCTCTGATCGCATCGTAGGCTTCGAGCAAGGGCGGCGTTAACGAAAAGAAGGCGCCAAGCGCAATTGCGATGACGACATGCCGTAGCAAAACGCTCTCGTCCCGCGTTTCAGTCGTGCCGGAATTCATCCCGGCTGCGACCGTACTGTCGCCCGACCTGCCGGCGACGTTCGCCGTCCGCGGTTTACGCGGCGGAATCATCACGACGACGAAGAGAACGTTAATCAGCAACCAAATGCCCAGAATGATTAACAGCGCTCTCATTCGAAAAATCCAGAAAACAGATACGGCTTAAAATTCTCGTTATCCGAAGGCAAAATGTGCCCATGGATCAGTCACAGTTGTCCAGGCCATCCCCTGATGCAAGCCTAAATCTTGGTCGTTAAAGATTAAGCCTGCCAATAAAAACACGATCGGCGCGGAGGCCCGGGTTTCCCTGGCGCCGGCATAGCTTCCGATCTTCGGCCTGAACGGTAGTCTTAGGGAACACGGAGCGACATGCAGCGCATTGCTGGCATCGCGATCGTGCGATCCTCAATCAAGGAATTCGACGCCGATACGATTTCCGCTGGACCAGACGACACGGCAATCCCGGATGATGCGATCCTTCTCCAGCATCAGCTTGATGCGGGGTCTGACGTAGACCTTGTCCGCCATCTCGATGGCGGCGCCATAATCGGAGAGACTGACGACGCGGCATCGCATGCTGGATCCGTCACCCGCGATGTATGCGACCTCGTCAACCGTCGCGCGCTGCTGTCTGCGACGCTCCTCCACGACCACTCACCCCTTGCTCGAGTTCTTGCCGCGCAGGAAGTGGACTCCAATGTTGTCGCCATTGATCCAGGCCAGCTCGCAGCGGCGGAAGGCCGCTCCGGTCGTCGAAAGCAGCAGGAAGAACTCCTTCAGCGCAAGCCCCTCGATCGACCCTTCGACCTTGAGCTTCGCTCCGGCCTCGGCCACGTCGGTCATCTGACATTGACGGCTCCACGTTCCGTCAATAGCCACCATGTGCACGTCGACGCCGCGCGAGAACTCGATACGTGCCGTTCCACGTCTTTCGGGTGGTAGCGAACCAGGCATATCAGGACGAAACCCGGATTTAAAAATTCAATGGAGTCGCAGCTCGCCACTGCCGGGCAAGCCAAGCCCGCAGGCGCGAGACGCCCTTACGAAATTAGACACCCCTCGGCCGCCGGCCGAAGCGCACAGCATTGAAATTGCGCATCGTCCCGATAGTGCGGGACAAAAATTCAGAAAAGGCTAACGAGCGTGTCGGATTCGGCAAATCGAAACCGGAATTCCGCAGCTGGAGCGACCCGGGACGCAAACGCGGATTGAACGCTTGCAACGCCTCGCCTTTAACGGCATTTACGATCGTAAATTCGACATCAGCCGCCGTAAAACTCACTTAACTCGATTTTGGGTTCCGGTAGTCCTGCGGATTTCGGGCAGGGTTCCCCTGGTGCTACGGTTCCATCGCGAGCGACGGGACCCAGCCAGCCCCGGGTGGAGCGGCGCCGCAAAGCGACCTTGGCCCGCCTCCACTGCCCTATTTTGCCGGAGGCGGGCTTCCTTTCCATTGCCTGCGCAAACTGAAAGGGGCCGCTCAAAGAGCGGCCCCTTGCCGGTTGAAATGGTTGTCCGTGATGAAATCCAGCCCCGGCATCAGCACCCTAGCGGTACTGAAGTGCCATGTGGATTCCGTTCGACTACGGTGAACCATACTGCCGTAATTTCAGGCCGATCCCGGGCTCCGGGGAAGCCCGGCTCGCCAGAGAAACCGTGGTCCGCCGTGCTCCGCCAGCTCCTGGCCGGCCTTCACTTGATCGGAACGCGCTTCGATATCAATCGAGCTCGTGGACGATGCGAGAGCCTCCCCGCAACCGACGAACCAGAGCTCCGACTTCCTGCTGAACGGCGAGGAAGTAGAGCAGATGCGTGATTGCAAAGGACAGCATGCAAGTGCCGAGGATGGTCGCCATCACGAACAGGCCCCCCGATGGGACCGCAATGGTCTCGAGCGATGCCTGCCGGAGGGTCGGCGCACCAACCTGCCAGGATGCGACCAGAAACACGGCGTAGGCTGCGCTGAGATGGGTTGCGATGGTGAAGAGCGGCCGGGACTTGGCGGCGAGCCCCAAACAGGCAAGCACGAAGATCGGAAGCGCCAGTCCGAACAGTTGAAAGCCGTCGATGCCGACGAAATAGCTCAGATAGGCGTCGCTTCGCTGGAAGATGCCGAACAGCTTGAGATTGATGAACCAGAGGACCTCGGAGCTCGGGGCGTATTCAAGCGCGCGGACGGCGAGCTCGGCGCTCAGCGTGGCGGCAAAAAGTGCCAACGGCCCAAGAAATTGCAATTTAAAAAGCCGGTTCATGCGACAAGCCATACGTCAAAGACGTTGAGCTTGTCTTAAGGGGCCCCCTGGCGCGCGCCGGGGCGGGCTTTACCGACCCAAGGCAATCATAAACCGCGGTTTATGATTCACGGCTGGTTGTTCGGCGGCCGTTCGATGAACCGCCGGCTGCCGTTGAGCAGCTCGAGATTGTTGGCGATGACCGGATTGCCCGGATCGAGCGAGTAGGCCTTCTCGAACTTGCGCCGCGCCGCGCTCAGGTTGCCGCGCAGCATGTAGGAATAGCCCTGATCGTTCAGGATCTGCACGGTCTCGCCGCCGAGGCGGATCGCCTGCGCATAGGCCTGGTCGGCCAGATCGAAGCGGCGCAAGCGGTCATAGCTCGCAGCAAGGCCGATCCAGGCGGTCAGGTCCTTCGGGGACTTCTCGACGCCATCCCTGAAATAGCGGTTGGCAATGCCGTAATTGCCGCGGTTGAAGTGCTCCAGCCCCAGCCGCACCGGCTCGTCCGACGGGTAATATTTGACGTCGGTCGGCTCCTGCACGGGATCGCCGCCCGGCGGATCGACGGGTGCCACGATCGCGGCCTCCCTCACCGTGTAGTCGCACGCGGCAAGGCCGGTCCCCAGCCAGCAACAGGTCAGCATCAGAAATAGACGCCGCATCAGTCCTTGTCCCCCGCCGGCTCGCAGCGGCCTCCGCTGGTCCCCAGCACAATGCTGCAAAACAACCCCATGCACAGTAGACCCGTCATTGAAATGATTTGAGTTTTTTATCTTGCTGCAGGCCCGCCCACCGGTACCGAGATACCGGAAGACGCACCAGCTCCCAAACCTTGCACGTCGATGCTCTGAGTCGGCGTGGGCCGTACCCCCATTTGCTTCGTCGGCTCGCTGATGTCGGGAAGCTGATCCACGGGCTGTTTCGTGTTGCCGTAGCGCGTGACGGCGGCGCCGGCGCGGCGCGCGTCGGTGGCGATCCTGGTGTCGCCGACATAGCGCGGCCAGGGCGTGATGGTGTGGGTGACGGCGTTCACCTGCTTGGCATCGCCGGCGCTCATGGTGATCGTGTCGGAGCGCTGGAAGTAGCGGTCGACCTCGTCATGCCCCGCGAGCCCGTAACATCCCCCGAGCAGGACGGGCGCGCACAGAGCCAGATACCTGATGGTCATCTCTCGCGTCCTTCAATTGAGGGTTTTCACGACCGGCTGGCCGGCTGCCGCGGCCGGAGGCGGAACCGGCGCCCTGAGCTCGGGCGCGATGATATGGCCGTACGGCCCCTTCACCTCGCCGCCGGAATTGACGTAGTCGTCGTAACGCTTGCGGACTTCCATCTGGCCGTTGAGGAAGAAATCGACGTCATTGGCCGGCAGGCGCGAATCGAGCGGCGAGGCCAGTTGCTGCCCCGGCGCAGCCGGCGCAACCAGGCGCGGCGTCACGATGATGACGAGATCGGTTTCCTGCTGCTGGTAGGACTTGCTGCTGAACAAGGTTCCAATCACCGGCACCGAGCCGATCCAGGGCAGTTGCGAGACTTCCTGGCGGTTGCGGGTCTGGAGCAGGCCGGCGATGGCGAAGCTTTGGCCGTCGCGCAGCTCGACCGTAGTTCGCGCGTCGCGCCGCGACAATGCCGGGATGGTCGTCCCGGCGATCGTGACTGCGTTCTGGAAATCGAGCTCGCTGACGGATGGCTCGACGCGAAGATTGATCGCACCGCGCGAGAGGACAGTGGGGACGAAGGCCAGCTCGACGCCGAACTTCTTGAACTCGATCGTCACAGTCGGCACCAAGCCAGCAGTACCTGCTGTGGAGGCCACCGGAACCGGAAATTCGCCGCCGGCTAGAAAGCGCGCAGCGTCGCCGGAAAGCGTGGTCAAGTTCGGCTCAGCCAGTCGACGTGCCAATCCCTTAGTTTCCAACGCAGAGATCAGCAGGTCTACCGAACCGCCGCCGCTTGTCCTGATGATGCTCGTCAACAAGCTTCCGAACGGGGCTGGAGCGATGCCGCCAGCGGTACCGATGAGCGTCCCGGCCGTTCCAAGAAGAGGAAGGCTTCCCGTCGGAGGAGAACCGACGGCGCCTCCGCCAGTCCCTAGGGGACCGTTGGCGGTATTAATACCGCCGATTGGTGTGCGGCCCGCCGCTGTATTCAGACCGCCAAGCCCCGTATTCCCGACGTTGGTCCCATTGGCATTTGCCGCATAAAGGTTGACGCCGAGATTGCGGCCAGCGTCGCGACCGACCTCGAGGAAACGCACCTCCAGCATCACCTGTTGCGGCGCCGCGACGCTCATCGCATTGACGACGGTGCCGCCCTTGCCAACCGTGCCGGTCGCAATCGCCATCGCCCGCTCGGCGGCGACGGCATCGACGACCGTTCCGTTCAACACCACCTGTCCCTCGGACGAGGAGACGCGAATGCCGGGGGAGCCGGTGCTGGCGCGGATGTTCTGCTGCAGGCTGTTGGTGTCGATGGCGACCTCGACATCAAGGATGCCGATCTGCTTCATCGACGAGTCGAGCAAAATGACGTTGGTGGTGCCGGTCTGCTTGCCCTGGATGTAGATCAGGTGATCGCTCAGCGACTTCACGTCGGCGATGTCGGACGAGCCGGCGACGATGGTCGCAAAGGCCTGATCGACGCGGAAGGTCCTGGACTTGTTGACGATCACCTTGACGCGCTGGACGTCGTTCATCTCGCTGACGAAGACGCCACCAGGGGAGACCCGCCGGTCGGCGGCGCCCACGTGGTCCGCGGAACCGACCAAGGCGAGGCCGGCGCCCAGAGCCAACACGCTCAGCGCGCAGCGCCTGTTTCGGGCCCCAATGAAAACGCGACCGCCACCCATTTCCAAACCCCTTGCCGCATTCTACGGCTGTCCCCGACAATGCACTCCCGGGCGCTTCAGCAACTCTCCTTCGTACGCAACGCCACAGAGCTTACAATTCGTTCGACTACAAACCGTTACTAGGTATTTTCTTCCCGCAGTTACACGGGCCTAAAATCATCCCCGCACCAGGGACCAAGCCCTGCCGGCCGCGCAAAGCAGCACCGGGATCATCATCAATCCTGCGCGCGCTTGGCAAGGCGAGACCCCTGCCGCAGTGCCGCAATGCCGCAGAAAACTGATTAATGTTGCCCTCCGGCACCACTTTTCGTTGCAGCCCCCCCCCAGCGGAACGGCAGTGCCGACGCCCAAGTCCAGTGATACCTAGAAGGGAATCTCAGTGGACGCACTCGGCTGGTCTAACTGTGCGCCCCAGATCGGCAGCAGCATCCCGAACTTGGGTTGAGAAGCCTGTACCGTAATCACACCGCTCCCCGTAGCCGCGCTGAGCGTAGGCGCGGATGTACCGACGAACGAGAAGGGGGCAACATTCTGTTTGGCCACATCGGTTGGCAGCGGGTCTCCGCTGCAACTAGGCGTCTTTTGTTGGGCTGCAGCAGGCGTGTAGCAACTGATCATGACTTGCCGAGCGCCAGCGTTCGCAAGTGATCGCAACGATTGAACGGTGATTGCATAACGTCCGAGATCGAAGATAGCGAACACCATCGTCAAGAACACCGCACCGACGATGCAAAATTCAAGCGCCGCAACCCCGCGCTGGTCGAGCTTTCTCATCAGTGCACCAAAGCAACGATTTGAGTACTTGTGATGGTATTCGAACCACATCCAGTCGAGCTCAGGTAGACGTTGCCATTTATGGTGAGCGTATTGGCGATCACTTCTGCACAGGTACTCGCACCTTGAACCGTTCCGCCGTAAGTAACGTCGGCTTTGGGGAAGTACATCGCGCCACTCAATGCAACCGTGCCACCGCCGGTGATGGAGACCGCTGCGCTCGACTGGTCGTCGATCAGAACGCCATTCAGGTCAGAAGAGAAGGTGTTTGTCGCAGGGGCCGAGAGATTAACCGTTGCGCCACTACCAATTGAAAGGCTCGACGTCCCAAGCAAAACAAGGGTTACGCCTGTGCCAATGACCGTTCCGGAATTGATTTTTATACTCGCATTGTAAAAAAAATAGGTTCCGGAGGCGGTAAAAATTAGCGTGTCATTATTGTTCACCGTAATGTCTTTGTACGCTCCTGCGCTGCTGTTCGGAGTGAGCAAATAGCATTTTCCTTTGCTATTGCAGCGCGGATCGCTCCCTTGCGGTGGTGGTGTATTGCCTGTCCGGCTATTGAACGTTTCGGTATCCAGCACCTTTAGCGGGTTCACGACGGGCAGCATGTTATAGTTATAAGGCACGCTAATGGTGCAATGGCCCGACGAAGCCTTACAACCGGCTACGGCATCAACGGCCCAATCCGAACCAACGAAAGTCGGAGTACTGTTATACTTGACGGCGCTGTCTGACATCAGCGCGCAGCCAGTTCCGGTAATGATACTGCTACCACCGATCGTAAGTGAGGTACCTGACGAATTAAGTCCCAAGCCACACAGGTTCTTCGGGTTCTGGATCTGGACAATGGCTTGAGCGCCGATATCGACAGTCGATAAGCCAAGTACTGCTGCCAAGTATGCCGGCTGATGCTGACTGACACTGGCGCGAACGAAAGTGCCGCTCGTCGAACTGGTCCAAGCGCCGGTAACGGCGTCATATGCACCTTGGTCGATCAGCACGGTTTGTGTCGTATCCGCGGCAAGCGAGCTTGCGCACGTGAACACAGTATCACCGGTGTTGCAGAACTTGTTCTGGGCTGCGAATTCCTTGCCGCGATAGACATAGTCCTGCGCTGTATCGCAATTGCTGCTTCCAGAGATCGAGCACGCCAGCGTCAAACCGCCGGAAAAGGCTGCCGCATCAGCTGCCGTCTGCGCATGTTGCTTGGTGACGTACCATGATCCCGCCTCGGCCCCGAGCGCGACCACTCCGATCAGGGGCACCAAGGCGATAACGGTCGCGAATGCGACTGAACCTCTACGACATCGAAGCATGTTACGCACGACAAGCTCCTATTGAAATCGTTCCGAGTAGTTTATGGTGCAGGTGCTGCAGAACACCGATCCAAGTACGAGGGGCGACAAGGTAAAGCTTGTTGTGAAGGTATAGTATTTGGGCAAAATTGTTCCCGAAGCGCACGGAGCCGGAGTTCCTGGATCGCCGCAATAGATCTGCGTAGTGACAGAGTAGCCTGCGACGCTCGTGGGGAGAGAGCTTTGCCAGCTGCTGATAGCGCCCGCATCTGTGACGTCGCTCGGCGGCGAATATTGAGTACGTTGTCCCATATCCCGCAACGCCTGATAGGCGGAAATGTACTTGAAGCCGGCGACTGCAACATCGGCAAGCGGCAGGAGCAGGCTGAACATCAAGAAAATAAAGACGAAGGGCATCTCAAGCGCGACGGCCCCGCGCTGATCCGCCGCAAGCGATTCTTTCTGCTTTTCAAGCCCAAAAGTTCGGACCGCACTCATGGATCGGATCAGTGTCCAAGTTTGCCAAAGGTACGAATGAGATGCAGGAACGGACTTCCGCCGAGAATGACGAACATGGCCGGAAGTAGGAACAATACCATCGGAATCGTCAGCTTGGCGCCCAGCTTGTGCGCTCGCTCCTCCAGCTTAGTAATGCGATCGCGCCGGAGGTCCGAAGCGATCGTGCGCAGAGCCTGACCCAGGGGCGTTCCGTATTGCAGGCTTTGGCTAACCATAGTGCCGAAGCGGCGAAGCCCATCCGAGGTCGACGCCAATTTCTCGAATGCCTCGACGCGACTTGGCAATATCCGGAGATCATCGAGAAGACCATGTAAGACGCGGGCCATTGCGGGGTTAGACTGGTTCATTTCTTCGGCTACGCGCTGGAGCCCACTCTCGAGGGCCATTCCCGCCTCGCTGCATACAACCAGCAAATCAATCGCATCAGGCGTGCCCAGCCGGATGGCAGCATCAAAACGCCGTCTCAACACGAACAATATGAGTCGCGGCCCCATGATGCCGATCACCACGCCAAACAGCGTGAAGATCAGCACATCGCCCGGTGATCTTCCCGAAACCTGCGCAGCAAGGAAAACCGCAACAGGGAACAAGAACATGCTGACGATCTTCACTCCGATCCAGATCGGCAACGTTCGGTAATGATTGAAACCTGCCGATTGCAAGATTGCTCGCAGCTCTTCCAGATTTTCCTCGGCGTAGAAGCTCCGATACCGCGTGCCGATCGAGGAAAACCAACCGATCACGTGTTGGGAGCGTATCGGTCGGTCAGGGATCCCCAGCACGGCATTCGAAACCCGCGTGTTCAGCGTGCGAAGGTGGATTTCGCGGATAATCAGTACGAAGGTTGCAGCCGCGGCAGTGATGGCGAGGGCCACAAAACCAAGGCCAGCACTCATAGCGCGGTCTCCCGTCTGATCATCCAGCGTATCACGAAGTGCCCGAGGAGCACCGAGCCGATCGCATATGCCAGAAGCTTGTTCCCGACGGGGTCATGGAATAGCAGATCGATTGTTTGCGGATTGATCCAGTATAGCAACCCACCTACGATCAGAGGTGCCAACGAAAGGGCGCGCGACGAGAAGATCACCTCTCCAGCGAGGGCCTTCGCGCGGGCAGCCAGCGCAACGCGCTGAGTTACCGTTTCTGCCAGCGTCTGCAACGTTTCGGCCAGGCTGCCGCCTGACTTCAACTGGACGGCCAGCGTGACCGCAAACATCGCGTACTCCGGTACTTGTGTTCGCTGATAAACTGCTTCCACGGCCTCCTCTGGAGACCTCCCCAGAGCCAATTCGCTGCAGACGATAGCAAACTGCCCGGCCGTCGGCTGCGGCATCTCGCGAGCGATCGTGCGAAATGATTCATTCACAGGTAGCCCGGATCGAACGGTGCTTGTCACTAGCTGGATCGCGTCAGGTAGCTGCCGGAAGAGTTGATCGACAAAACGCCGTTGTTGCCATCCAAGGAGACCTCGCACCACCACAATCGCCACAATCGCAGCCGCGATCGACACGTAGAGCGTAGAAAATCCAAGCAGACGGTTAAAATAGAAGATCGCTGACGCCGCGCAGATGGCGGCCCCCGCCACGTAAGCCGGGTGCCAAGCGTAAACTATGCCCGAGCGGTAGTTGGCCAAACGATGCAGAAACCGCGAGCGGGTGCCACTCTCCAGACGGCGAATCGAGGGCAAACTGGCCGGATCTGAACTTGGCAGAGCTGTCGTGAGCTGGCGCTCCATCCGGCGCTGTCGTGCGTCCAGCCACAACGACACGGCTATCGCACACAGCAGGAGCGCCAAAACGGCAACGATCACTGATTGCGGTATCATATATGCCTCATAGCTTCGTCCCAGTCCCGATCGAGCCCGTAATAGACAAGACGGCTCTTGAATTTCGGGACCGCGTGAGTGGACCTATATGCACCCGATATGCGGCCGTGGACGTCCTCCTCCTGATACTCGAACGCCGCGATGTCGTTGGTGGTGATCACATCGCCTTCGAGGCCGATCACCTCGCTGATCTGGATGATGCGGCGCTGCCCGTCGCGCATGCGTTCCACCTGCACGATGAGATCCAGTGCCGCGACGATCTGGGACCGGATCGCCCGCGACGGCAGATTGACCTGCCCCATCTGCACCATGTTCTCGATGCGGGTCAGGGCGTCGCGGGTGCTGTTGGCATGCACAGTGGAGATCGAGCCGTCATGGCCCGTGTTCATGGCCTGCAGCATGTCGAAGGCTTCGGCGCCGCGGACCTCGCCCACGATAATCCGGTCGGGACGCATGCGCAGGGCGTTCCACAGGAGATCGCGCTGGGTCACCTGCCCGGTGCCTTCGAGGCTCGGCGGCCGCGTCTCCAGGCTGATCACGTGCGGTTGCTGGAGCTGCAGCTCCGCCGCGTCCTCGATTGTAACGATGCGCTCCCTGGGATCGATGAACTGGCTCATGGCGTTGAGCAAGGTGGTCTTGCCCGAGCCAGTGCCGCCGGAGACGAGGACGTTCAGCCGCGACCGGCCGGCAATCTCCAGCAATTGCGCAATGGCCGGGGTCATCGAACCGTTTTCGACCATGCCGGCCATGTCCAGACGGCGGCTCGGAAATTTCCGGATGGAAATGCAGGGGCTGTGGACCGCGAGCGGCGGCAGGATGATGTTGACCCGGCTGCCGTCCGGCAGGCGGCAATCCACCATCGGACTGGATTCGTCGACGCGCCGTCCGACCTGGGCCGCGATCTTCTGCGCCACCGAGGCGATATGGTTATTGTCGCGAAACCGCACCGCGATCCGCTCCAGCTTGCCGCTTCGCTCGACATAGATGTTGCTGGGACCGTTGATCATGATGTCGCTGATCGATTGGTCGAGCAGGAGCGGCCGGAGCGGGCCGTAGCCGGTCATGTCGTCCGCGATCTCGTCCGCGAGCATCATCTGCTCGCGGCCCGACAGTTCGAGCCGGTCCTGGTTGGCGATACCGTGGATGATTTCCTCGACCTGGCGCCGCAGGATATCGCGCGAGACGGTTGCCGCCGCGGCCGGATCGATCTGCTCGATGACCCGTTCGCGCAGCGAGGCCGGCATCACGGGGTGGTGAACCGGCGTGTCCTCACGCCTTGGCACGATTGCGGGCGTCGCGGCAGGCACGCTTGGGGGCGGCGACGGCAGACTTGTCGTCGCAGCAGGCGCGCCAGGCACTGGCAAGGGCGAGCCTGCCGCCAGTGCGGGCAAACGATCCGGCATATCGTCCGGGCGTCGACCGAACTTCTTCATAGCCCGAGCAGCCTCCTAAACCGGCCCTTGCGCCCGGCACCGATGCCCGTGATCTCCCGGACGATCGGAGCAAGGTGGCGCCGCAATCTCCTGACGTGCTTGAGCGCGGGGATGCCGAGATTGACCGCCTGGGTCATGCCCTTGCCGAGGTCCGGAATCACCATGTCCGGTTCGGCGCCGAGGGCCTTGACCATGGTCGCCATCGGAAGCCCGCCGGCGCGATTGGCACGATTCAGCAGCGTGAACACCCGGTCCTTGCCGGCGATGTTGGTGACCGCGGTGCGCAGCGCATGGGCGTTGCGCAGTCCGGTCACCTCGGCTTCCAGCAGCACCAGTACGTGGCGCGACAGTTCGATCACCGAATGCATCGACGGCGGGAACGGCACGGGCATGTCGATGACAATATAGTTGAAGCGCTGGCGGAGCAGGCCCAGCACGTGCCGCACCCCCGCCTCGGTGATGTCGAGCTGCGCATCCAGCTCCTCATCGGCGGAAATCAGGGACACCCGCTCGTTGACCTCGATGGCCGCGCGCTCGATGAACAGCGTGTCGGCGCGCATTGGGTTTTCCAAAGCGATCCGCAGCCCCGGCCCCGGCCGAACGCCGAGCATCACGGCAGTCTCGCCGCCCTGCAGATGCAGATCGAGCAGCGCGACCTTGGCCTTGGTGGTCTCGGCGATCTGCAGCGCGAGATTGATGGCGATGCTGGTTGCGCCGGCACCGCCTTGCGCGCCGCAGATCGAGACCACATGCCCGCCGCGATCGGCCGCAACGTGCGACACGTCGCCCAGCAGCTTCGGGCGCAACTGGTCCAGCACGATATCCCGCGTCAGCGGCTTCGGGAGGTACTCGGTCAAGCCGAGCTCCATCAGCTCGCGGTAGAAGGTGATCTCCCTGTTGTCACCGACCAGAGCCACATGGACGTCGGGCGGGCAGACGCCGGCCAGGCGTTCCAGCTCGGGAAATGGATCATCGATGCCGCTGATGTCGGTCACCAGGGCGAACAGGTCGGTATCCGTCTCCAGCATCTTGATGGCATTGCGGATCGTGCCGTGCCTGATGGTGACATTGCTGCCTTCGAGACCCTTGCCGAGAGCGCCGGCGCTGATCTCGTCATTGACGAAACAGACGATCCGGTTGCGCGTGACGACGGATGTCGTATCCTGGGGCGGAGTGATCACGGCCAAATTCATCAGCGTTTCTCCGGCTGCCTGGAAGCGTAGCCAATTGCGCTGGCGGTGCGGCTGGCAGCGTCCGATCCATCGCAGCTCACGGCGGTGTCGCCGTCTTCGGCGTCCTGCTTCCGGACGGTGTACTGCTTGACCTCGCCGCCGGAATGAACCACCACCGCCGTCCGCTGTCCCGCGATCGCATTCTGGCGCGCAAGCTCGGGCGACACGTCGCAGCTCGAGATCGAACCCGTGTCTCCCTTGTCCCACTGATCGATGGCGGCCCGCACCGCCAGAGAGAGCGTTCCGAGCTGCTTGGCGACCGTGACCTTCTTGACCTGCTCCTGCGTCAGCTCCAGCGACACCGTCTGCGGCAGCTTGCCGGTCACGGAGCCAATACCGCGCCCGCCCTGCACGATCTCCTGGTCGATCGCGATGACCCGGACATTGCGCAGGACGGTCTCGCTCATCGCGCGACGCGCGGGATCCGCCTTCTCGAACACCTGGGTCAGCACCACGTCGACATGATCGCCCGGCCTGACCAGGCCCGAGACGCCGGATTCCTCGTCGACCTTGATGCTGATGGCCCGGCTGTCCGGCGCCAGCACGCTGGCGAGGAAGCCGCGGTCCCGGGGGCGCAGGATATCCTGCAATGTGATGGGGCTGCCGGCTTCGACGAACCTGCGCACCAGAGAGCCGGGCAGCCCGGCCGAGGAGTCGGGGGTTTCAAGGATCGCCCCCGTCGGAACACGATCCGGCGCCACCTGGCGGAGCGTGAAATCCTCCTGGCGTGCCAATGTGCCCTTTGGCAGCGGTCGTGCCGCGATGAAATATCCGACAGTTGCTGGCGCCGCCGGTCCTCTTTCGGCGACCTGCACGGGGACCTGTCTCGGCAGGTTCATGTTGTAGGCAATGAGCCCGAGCGCCGTGGTCGCGAGCAACAGCACCATGATGATCGAGATGCGCAAAGCGGATGACATGTCAAAATCCTCGACTGAAAATGGCCCAGATGCCGCCGCAAGCGATGGCAACTCCGTAAGGCAACGGCGCATGGCGCAAATGGCGCCAGCGCTCGACCGCGTAGACGCGGCGCGCGAACGACGATCCGGCTGGCGCCAGTTTTGGATATGGCAAGTTGCGCATCACCAGATGCGCCATGGCAAGAACACCGCCGGCCATTGCCGTGATGGTCAATAGCTGGATCACCCCCGTCAGCGGAAAACCAATCGTCACGGCAGTCAGCAGCTTGACATCGCCGCCGCCCATCCATCCCCGCGTATAGATGATCAGCAGCAGCAGGAAGAGTATCGCAGCAGCGATCAGCGATTGAGCAAGTTGCACCGGACTGCCGATTTGACTGGCGATTCCAAGGAGCGCCAGCGCCAGGCAGACCTCATTTCTGATCAGTCGCGTCGCGACATCAAGCGTTGCGACATACAGCAACAACAGGATTTCAAGAATTGAGGCTATGTGAACAATCCAACTCATAAAAACGCGCCTCAGAAAAAAATCGCCAGTCCAATATCCCCTAGTCAGACGATCGTATAACCTCCCCCCGCAGCGGTATGCTGATCGCTTCCACTCAACGGTTGTCTAGGGCACCGCACTTGCGCCGGCGACGCCAACGCTGGGTGTGACAATTTGAAGTCTCAGGGGGGCATACAGCCCAGTTGCCCCCCCGAATTGATTGCAACGCACGCTTAGGCGGGAAGCTTGGCGATGATCGCGTCGAGCCCAGCCTTCAGAGCTTTCCCGATACCAACCGTAGTGTCAGTGCTGAACACAGCAGCGACCGCGGCGACCACACAAGCAGCGACGATGATGTACTCAAACGACACTACGCCCTTCTTGTCCGCGCGGAGCTGCTTCAGGGCTTCGGTGGTCTTGATGTAATATTTCAACATAGGAGAAAATCCCTCTTTACTAAGATTAACTGACCATTACCGTTGGCAGGCAAAAATCGCCAACTGACTAAAACTCTAATATTTCGCCTGAAAGTTGTCACCTGCTAATCGTTTTTTAACCTTACTTAGGGCGTCCGGAAAAATACCGCCTGGAACCCGGGTAACGCCGGCAGTTAAAGAGGCAAAACCCCGTTAAAATGCGGGTTAACTGCACCTGCCGCAGGCAACCAGCCGCGCATATGCCAGAATGAGCGGCAGACCGGCTGGCGAAAGACGCGGCCAGACAGGTCGCGCGAGTCAGCAACAACGACGATTTATCATCGCCCGGCGGCTTGCCAGGGGCGTTGCACCGACGCGGACCCGAATTTCCGAAGGGCCGCAGGCGCCAACGCCTATGCGTCCAGCGCCGCGGCCGGCCCTGCCGGTGTATTCCTCACCGGGACTCCCTTGGCGGCGCGGCGCTGCTGCCCTCGCTCCGCTGCTGGGCCTCAGGTGTCGCCCCGTAAGGCAGCGGCTTGGCATCGGGATCGGCACGACCACACGAGCGGCTGGTGCAGAAAAAGCCGACATAGTCCTTGACGTCGGCCCGATAGATTTTCACCAGCCCTTGGGTCTGGTCCACGATGATGTTGGAGCGGTGGACCACCTGACCATCCGCGGCATAGGCCGTCATCATCACGCGACCGGCTTTCAGGCCCCGGATCGTGAAGACGCGATCGGTTTCCGGAATGACCTGCGCGATGTCCTCGACGGAAAGGGAGAACCTCGCCACCGGCTGATCCAGCGTGAAGGTGCGGGCCTGCTCGGCCCGAAGCTCGATCGTCTCGGTGGCGACGATCTCCTGCATGCGCTGCGCGCTTGCGGTGCCACCGACGCAGAAGGCAAAGAGCGACAGTAACGCCGCCGGTAAAATCATTCGTTTCATGAAAATTCCTCCCGAGAAACAGGAAGCTCGTAACCGCAAAATGCGCGGGCGGTGAAGACTAGCATAGCCGGCCGCCGCAGTCTCTTTGGTGTTGATCCCGGGGGCCTCGACCTTGCGTTTCCACCGGGCTTGGGAGAAGCTGAATTTACCGGGCGGGTGGGGACAGGCATGCGCATTTACTTCGGTTTATCCGTTTTTATCATTTGCTTTGTCGTTTGCTCCTGGATTTCCGCCGGCGGCGCGCACGGACAAGCCGCGTACCTGGTCGATGAGAGACCCTGCCCCGACCTCGATCCCCGCCTGCGGCAGCCCCGGGACAATGAGTGGTGCGACTACGTTACCAAGATCAAGCGTTGCGACGGCGATCTGGCCGAGCGCCTGTTTCAGCAAAGCCGGGCCCCCGCCTATCTGATTTCCGAGCTCGGCACGGAGCATCCTCGCCGGCTGATCTGCCATCCGAACGAATGAGCGTGGTCGGCGGCAACCTGTCGCTTACGTGGCGCATTGCGATTGGGGCAGTGTTACGGACGTAAACTTCCGAAAATCATTTCGCGCTGGCATTTACAGCCCGCCAATTGGCCGTTTATCGGTGCGACTCGGAAAGTTTCCATCCCTTAAATGGTTATTTATCCCGGATCGGCCGCCTCCGTTGCGGCCCGGTTCGAGAGAAAACGGAAGTTTGGCTTCGGCAGCACGCGGCCGTCCTGATCGGACAGGGCCTTGACGTGCTCGCGCGTGTGCTTGGCCTCGGCGATCAGCAGGCAGCGCCGCAGCTCCTCGCTGCAGCGCTTTGCCTGGGCGCGCATCTGGCTCTTGTCATCAGCGGAGCTGGAGGATTTGGCGAGACTGCTCCATGTCGCTGCGAGCGACTTCTTGAGCAGCTCAATCTTGCGCTCCAGATCGTCCAAACGCTGCTCCGTCGATCCTCTTACGGATACACGCTTGGAACGGAGCTAAGCCGATTCTCCTGCTTCGTGAAACCCCGTAGCGGTACTGTCCTCTCGCGAGCCGCCTATGAAGCGCCGAGCCTGGTCCAGACGGCATGGACAACGAGGAAAACGGACAACGCCGCCAAGAGCCACCCCAGTTCGGTGCCCATCCGGCGCTCGGCAAATTCAAGATTGGGGTCGCTCTCGCGGCCGAACGGGACCTCCGGGACCGGCCGTTGCGGGCGACCGGCTCGTCCAGCGGCGCGCCGCAGCAGCCGACGAACGATCGTCTCCCGCTCGACAATGCTGCCTCTGTCAGGATCGGCCGGCATCGTCAGCTCTGTCCGGCCTTACGGGAAGGTCGCCTTTGCATCAAGGACATGAGGCGCGCCAGGCGGTGCACGCGGCGAACGCTGTCGGAAAAGCGGGCTGCGGGCGTACGGTGCCGAATGTGGAAGACAAGCTTACGAAGCCGACCGAGCATGATGTCCCTCGCATATGACAGAGCGCATGAGGATGTCCTGCAGCAGACCAGCGAGCGGCTAGCGCGGCAGACGTGGTGATCTGACATAGCGCGTCAGGACAGGCGCGCTATGGGCATTGGCGAGCACCCGGACGCTGACGGCCTGGCGCTTGCCGGACCGCTGATCGGGAGCCAGATTGTAGCTCACCCGGGCACCGGCCTCGGGGGTGAGGCCGGGAGAGAATGATTTGAGATGAAAGAAAATGTCGGTGCCGCCGGAATCCGGCCTGATGAAGCCGAATGCCCTGTCGCCGTGATATGTCTTGATCGTACCTTCCAGCATCTTGCAACCTTTTCAGCTCGATCGTGTCAACCAACGCCGGGAAAACGGACGCGGCATTTGAGCCCGGCGGGAAGCGCGTAGTTCGGATTTGGCAATTCAAGGCGAACGCCGATCGTCCCGCTCGCCGCATCGAAAACCTGATCGACGACGGTCACCAGCGCGGAGTATCTGCCTCCGACCGGCTCCTCGGGATAAACCTCCGCCGACGCGCCCACACGGATCTTTCCAAACTGGCTGAGCGGAACGTAGACCTCGACCAGCAGCGGATCGATTTGCGAAACCGTCAGCAGATGGGCCTGGTCGAACGCATACTCGCCCGGGCCCAGCTTGCGCTCGACCACGACGCCGTCGATGGGGCTCCGGATCGTGCGCAGCTTCAGCACTTCGTTGGCGCGCGCCACCTCCAGCGCCGCGAGAGCAAGGTTGACCTTCGCTTCCTCGACGTCCTGTTCGGCCACCCGCGCGCTCGTCTCCGCCTCATCGGCAACCGCCGCCGAGACCGAGTCGTTCTTGCGCAATAGCTTGGATCGCTCGTCCTTTCGCCGCTGGAACTCGAGCTTGGCGATGCTCGAGCGAACCGTTGCCTCGTTTTCGGCACGGGCTTTCGCCAGCGACACCGCCGCCTGCTCGACCCCCGACTCGAGGCGAGCCACGACGTCTCCCTTCTTGATGATGTCGCCACGGTCGACCAGCATCTCGCTCAGGAGGCCCGGCACCGATGTCCCGAGCTTGAGCACCATTTTCGGCTGGATCAGGCAATCGAATTGCCCCTCCGGTTTTCGCTCCTGCGCGTTGGCGCATCCTGCTCCCGCGGCGAGCGAGACGGCCAGAATGGCGAGAAATGCTCGAGCTCGTTTCATTCGCCCCTCCCCGAAAACGCAAGCACCCGGTCGAGCCGGCGATCCAGCTTCACATTCTGGACGCGCACATAGCCATGTCGCCGTTCCGCCTGGAATTGAGCCAGCCAGCGCAACGACTTGTAGACTCGCAGCGGAACGGGAATCCGGCTGCCGACAAGTCGCGCAATCAGGCGCGTCATCGATCCTGCATGGATCATGAACACGTCGTCCTGAAGTGAAACGATGGCCTCGCAGCTGCCGGGATCGCCCTGTCGTGCGCAGCGACCGAACAGCTGGCGATCAACCCGCCGCGAATCGTGGTACTCGGTCAGGATGACATGCAGGCCGCCTCGCGCGGCAACACTCGGGTCAAGCCGGATATCGGTGCCGCGGCCCGCCATGTTCGTCGCGACCGTCACACGCGCGGGCTCGCCGGCCCTCGCGACCACTTCCGCCTCATCTTGGTCCTGCTTCGCATTCAAAAGCGCGTGCGCGATGCCACGTGCATTCAAGGCGGCGCTGATCTCCTCGGACGCCCCGACCGAGCGCGTGCCGATCAACACCGCCCTGCCCTCGGCCACAGCCAGCCGGTCCACCCTGTCGGCAATGATCCGCAGCTTCTCGGCCGGGGTCGTGCAGACCAGAGGGGACGCCACGCGGCGTTGCGAGGGCCTGTTCAGCGGGATGCGAACGACATCGAGTCCGTACACGGACTTGATCTCCCGAGCGACCTCACGGGCGGTCCCCGTCATTCCGGACAGGCGAATGTAGCGACGAAACAGGCGTTGATAGGTGATGCGGGCGAGCGTCTCGCGCCGCTCTGTCAGCTCGCAATCTTCCTTGACCTCGATCAGTTGATGCAGGCCGCGCTCCCAGGAGCGGTCGGGCATAACGCGTCCCGTCGACTCGTCCACGATCTGCACCTTGCCGTCGATGACGACATAGTGCTGATCGCGGTTGAACAGCATCATCGCGGAGAGGGCCTGGGTCACAAGCTCCTCGCGAGCGCGAATCGAACTCCAGACGCCTTGCAGCCCCTCAGCCAGCCCGCCGATCTCCCGGCGCCCCTCCTTGGTCAGCGCCAGACTTCGCTCTGCGAGATCGATCTCATAGTGCTCACCCGCAACAAGACCGCTTGCGAATTCGAGCGCCTGCTCGCACTGCAGTCTTTCCTCGCCGGCCCCCGTCGACGACGACAGGATCAGGGGCGTGCGCGCCTCATCGATGAAAATACTGTCGGCTTCATCGACGATGCCGAAATAAAGCCCGCGCAGCACGAGATCCTCGTCACGCTGCAGGCTGCCGCGCAGCCGCTCGAGCGAGAGATGCAAACTGGTGCTGCGGTGCGCCAGAGCTACACGGTCGCGCAGATAGTCGAATGCTAGCTCCTTGTTGGTGCAATATGTCACCGAGCTCGCATAGGCCCGACGTCGGTCGGCTTTCGGCATGCCCTGCACCACGGCGCCCACACTCAGGCCCAGGAACTCATAAAGCGCCCTCATCTCGCCTGCGTCACGTTGGGCAAGATAATCGTTGACGGTGATGAGATGCACGGGATACCCGGCGAGCGCCACGGTCGCCGCAGGCAGCGTCGCGGCGATGGTCTTGCCTTCTCCGGTCGCCATCTCCACCAGTCTGCCCTTCAGCAGCCCGAATCCTGCGATCAGCTGGACGTCATAGTGCCGCTGACCGATGGTCCGCGACGCCGCCTCCCGCACCAGCGCAAAGCATCGGCCGACGAGAGGCGGCGTGAAGCCCGAATTCCGCAGCTTCGCACGGACACTGGACACCTGCACACGCAGTTCTTCGTCGCTCATGATCCGCAGGGCGTTCTCGTGTGCGGCGGTGTACTCGACGATAGGCATCAAGACGCGAACGGGATCCCGCAGCCCCTCGAACGCGCGTCCGATCAGACCCTTCGCCAGATATTCAGCCACCCGATCGTGGACCGCCGGCTCGCGGTCCGCGCGCTCCGGATAGGGACGGCCAACCGCCAGTTCGCGGTGATCGAGTTCCATAGCGCTTTTAGACATGGAAGTTCGTCAACAATAGCAGTCTGAGGCTGCGATACCATTGCACCGCCAGTGGCTCCATCCGATGTTCGAACCGAACGAAGACGTGCTGGCCGAAATGGTCCACCGCCTCCAGACCCTGAAGCGCGATGTCGAATTGAAAGGTCCGCTGCAGCGTCTTCGGCCCCTTCGCATCGCGCGGATCAATGGCGAAATCCCCGCCCCCCTCCACGCCCAGTGCCGCGCTGGGCAGATATTCGCCGCCGGCGGGCACCGCCCGCAACACACGCCCCACCAAGATCAGGCGCGGCTGGTCCACCGGACGGACCTGAATGTGATCGGTGGTAATGCGTACCCTGTCGACCGCCTCCTGCGGCACGACGACACGCGCCAGCGGCGTCGTGTTTCCGACGACGTAACCGAGGAGTTCGCCCCGACGGTAGTAGCGGCCGGGCATATCGACCATTTGCGGCACGACGAACACGCCATCGCTGCGCGCGCGAGCCACGAGGTCGGACGCGCGCTCACGGGCGAGGTCGAGATTTGCGCGCTCGAGTTCAAGTTTGTCGCGAACAATCTGCGCCTTCGCGCGATCCGACACGAACTGCGCTGCATACTCGGCCTGCAGCTCCGCCACTTTGGCCTCATTCCTGCGCAGTTGCGCAACGAGTGTCGGCTCGCGGCTCTGGATCAGCGGATCGCCCTGCGCGACCTGCGTTCCTGGCGTAACCAGAAGTTCATGGACGAAGCCATTCGAAGCGGCGCGTACCATTGCTTCTTCAGGCAGCCACAGCACTCCCTCCACGTTGGAATGGTAGGGCATCGGGACAGCGAGCAGAAAGACAGCGAGGCCCAGCACGAGACCGGCCGCGATCGTGACAGACCGGGCGCGGTGCTTGCGCAGGCGGGGGTTTTCAACGAGATGCCTCACCGCCTTTGCAACGGGCAGGATCGCCATCGCCCCCACCGCCCAGACGGCAAGAATGACGCCAATGAAGAAGAATTGCCCCGCGATGAACAGCGCGATCAGGATCGTCACCATGATGCGATAGACGGTCGAAGCGAAGCCGTAGAAGAAGAACCACGCCCGCTCCACGCCAGTCGCATCGGGACGCTCCAGATCGGAGACGCCGAGCAGGTATCGCTCGATCAGATAGCCCCAGTAGCGCGCCGAGCGCGCCGCCAGGTTGGGAATCTCGATGAGGTCGACGAGGATGTAATAGGCATCGTAGCGAAGCAGCGGGTTGCCGTTGAACAGAAGCGTCGACACGCTCGCGATCAGCATGACATTGAACAGGATCGCCCGCACCAAGCCCGGCTCGACCAGGAGCCACATATAGAATGCGATCGCCGCGACAAAGAGCTCGACACCCATCCCGGCGGCACCGACAAGCGCGCGCCGATACTTGGACCGGAACACGGTGGCGGCCGACGCATCGACGTAGGGAACCGGCAGCAGGACCAGCAGGATGATGCCGAGATCGTGGACCTCTCCGCCTCCGGCCTTGGTGGCGGAGGCATGCCCCAGTTCGTGCAACGCCTTGATCGCCGGAAAGACCAGATAGATGATGAACAGATTGTCGATGGCCAGGACGCGATCGCTGAAATTGTGGCTGAGCTCCGGCCAATGCGGCCAGACCAGAATGAAGGCCGGAAGCACGATTGCCAGCCACGCGATGGCGCCCCAGCCGCTCCAAACAAACCGTACAAGACCCGCCCAGCGATTCAGCAGCCGATCCGGATCAAACAGCGGGATGCGGATCGCCATGGGATTGCCATAGGACCGCAAATGGCGCGCCCTTTGCTCGCGCTCGCTGCGAGCGAAGAGCTCGGCGACGTCAGGAGTTACATCGCTTTCCAGCAGGTCGGCGGCATGCAGCTGGCCCAGCAGCTGAATGAGCTCGTCCTGGCTGGGCGCGTCCTCGCCGAGGTGCCTGTTCGCGAGCTCCCACAGTTGTTCGACGGAATGCGTTCCGTCCATGAGCGAGACAATCAGCCGGGCCGAAGGGCTGAAGCGATGCACCCGCGATGAGGCGGGGTCCTGCAACAGGTACCAGACCTCGCCACGATATATGTGCCGATGCAATCGTGCATGCGAACGCAGCTTCGGCTTTCGCGCTGCGACACGATACCACCAATTGCTGAGTAACGGCGCGTTCACCATGACCTCGCAATCAGAACAGCCATTTCCAAATCGACAGACGGACCCAGTCTGCAAAGTTGTGCGTCCAGATCCAGATCAGCTTGCGCTCGCCGACATCGACCTTTCCAACGCCCTCCATACCGGGTCGCACGCGTTCGGATGCATTCTGCAGCCGCGCTTCGACCCGGAAATAGTTGCGGCCCTCCTGGGCTGTCGAGACCGGCGTCATTTGCTCGACCGAGAACTCCATCCGCCGGTGCGGGATACCCGAGAGGGTCAGTTCACCCTGTTGACCGAGCTTGACGTAGGAAATGTCCCGCTCCTCGACCTGCAGGATGACGCGATAGCTGTCCAATGGCGCGACCGTGAAGAGCATCTTGCCCAATTCGACGGGCGTCCCGAGGAGCTGGTGCAGGTCGCCCGCGACGACGACGCCATCGAATGGAGCCAGCAGCGTGGCGCGAGCGAGCTTGTCGGTGACCAGCGACAGCATGGCATCGACCTGCTCGATCTGGGCCTGGAGGATCGTCATGCTCGCACGCTCTTGGGCAGCCAGCGCCTGCCGATATTTGCGGTCGAGCTGCTCGCGCTCGGACGACAACCGTGTTTGTTCGAGCTTGAGCTCCCGGTCGTCGAGCTTGCACAACACCTGCCCGGCATGCACGGTGTCGCCTGCGCGGACGAAGCTTTGTGCGATATACCCGTCGAACGGTGCCGCGGCGATCCGCTGGACCTCACCTTCGATCACTGTCTTTGCCGCCACACGATACGTGCCCGTCGCGACACTGAAGAAAAGGATGACGCCGACCAGCAAAAGCGCGATCAGCTTCGCGCCGGGATGACGCGGCCCGAACAAGAGCTCCAGGCCATGGTGCAACGAGGTCGCGGCATGACGCAGAACGCCACGTTCGCTCTCTCGCTTGAGCTTCAGGATCGGACCAAGCAAGGCGCCAACGGTCTTGCACAGCTCGATGGTTTCGATGTCGAACGGCTCGCCCGCGGCCCGTTCCAGGGTCAACACGCCGGTTGCATGCCCGCCGTCTGAGAGCGGCACCGAGCAGACCGCAACATCCCTGTACTCGCGTGCGAGATCGGCATGCGCGAGTGCCGCGCGCTCCACGTCGTCGCGCGGGGGATACACGAGCGCGACGTCGAGGTCGAGCACCTCGTCCATGGCGTTGCCGATGCGCCGACCAAGATCCATTTTGGGATCGAAGGTCGCGGTATGCGAGATCGCCTTGACTTCAACGCTGCCTGAACGCTCGAGCCCGACGCTCACCCGATCGCACGCCAGACGTCCTGCAAGTTCGTTGGCCACAGCTAGCGCCGCCGCCGAGAAATAGCGCTCCTGCATGGCAGTCGCCACGATATCCATGGCGAGTCCCATTCGCGCGAGCCGTGCGTCGCGTTCCTCCAGCGCGCCCTTGCGGAACTGGTCAATCAGCCAGGCGCTCGCCCAATGCAACAGCCGCAAAGCCCGCTGCAGCGCAGCTTCCGGGCCGGGCCCGATATCGAGCACGACGACCCCGTGCAAAGTGCCGGACACCTCAATTGGATAGCCGATAAAGGCGTGGTGCTCGCGCAAAGCCCCATGCCCCTCCGAGGGCAGCACGATTCCGCGGCGCTCGGTCAGAGCCCGTTCGGCCGCCGGGCTGAGATATTGCATGTCCAGGCCGGGGTGCGGCCACACCGCCGCCGGCACGTAGCTGCCATCCTTGTCGGGCCCCAGCAACAGCAGCCCGCCGCCGACCCGCTCGACCTGCATGCAAAGGATCGCGAGCCAGCTCGCGCAAAACTCGGCACTGTCCTTGGCTGCCGAGAATTTCGCCCAAGCTATCGATTCGGCGCGCGCTGCGTCCTCGGTGAAGGAATAGATCGGGGACGCAGTGGTCATGGCTACTCATCGCCCTCGGAGCTATGCCCGCGATGCTGCAGTAACGGACAGCATCGCGGCGCGCGCGACGGAAGCGCCGATGAGGCGTCACAATCACACGGGGACACGGTGTGATCCGTTCTCTAGGCGGACGCTCTCGCCCCATTCAGGCGATCGCCTGCTTCCGCCTCCGCGGTACCGTCAGGTCCGACCGCCGGCGGAGCCGTCCCCTTCACGACCGCGAGCCGCGACGGAAGAGCCTGGAAGTTGCGCATCGACTGAAGGTGAAGATAGAGCAGCTCGAGCTCATCCGTCTTGGCGAGCTCGGCAAGTTTTTCACCGGGCAGAGCCTTCAGTTTCTCCCGGTTCACCGCCATGAACCCCGCGAGCGACAGCTTTTCGCCCGAGGCGAGCTCGACCTGTGCCTGCATCGGCTCGAGCAGATCGAGCTCGCGCACCTTGCGGCAGAAGGCCTGGGTGCGGTTGAACTGGGTCTGATATTCCTGCAGGAAGGTCAGGATGTTCTGGACATACTGGGTGGGCTTGCTGTCGTCATCGAACAGCTTTTGTCCGTGACCGTCACGGTTAAACCCCGAATAGGCCTCGTCGATGCACAGCACGAACCTCTCGCCGTCGGAGCTCGTCGAGAACACGAACGGATAGCGGCGGAGAAACGCCGGGACATATTTAGCGTCCCACTTGGAATCCTGCGACAGGAACAGGTTCTCGCTGTCTCGCACGCCGAGAATGACGGCCGGCATGACGTTGTCCTTGGTGCCGGCAAACACGATCGCATATTCCGATGCGGCAGCAGGAAATTCGACGGCCATCAAAGGCACCGAATTGGTCTTGCTGCTGAAGCCATAATTCCTGGCCATCTCGACGGCGCAGCCCCGATGCCGCGCGGCGGACAACGGAATAACGGTTTCGTAAATCAACAATTGGGCAGTCATTACTATGCTCCTTCCCTTGCAAATTCGGGCTCAGGCGTGGCCCGCACTATTCATCGACAATGGACGTACGCGGAGACCGGCGTTCGGATTCCACTGGGTCTTGTTCTGGCCCACGTGGTTAAGGAAATCGTCGAGCCACTCCTGCGAACCATTGGAAGGTCCCGAGGCGAGATGCTCAACGGCATCAAGACTATTATTCCAGTTTATGCTGGTTGTTTCCTTCGCGCTATTGATATTCCGCGAGGAGTGATGCTCCGGCGTAGAGAGATCGTCTTGCGAGACTGTCGCGTTCTTCGGGACGCCGCCCGTCAGGCTTGCCGACAGCGAGACGAAGGACTTGCCGGGATCCTCAGCTGCGCCGACGGACTTACGGAACTCGCCGTTCTGCGATGCGCTTGCGATCGGGCTCAGGAGGATATTCGAGATCAGCGTAATGCCGCTGGGCTCATCCGCCTTGGCAACCGCCGGAACCGGCAGCGCGATCGTCGAGGTGGCGGTCGCAAGCAGGTTGAGCGTCATCTGCGGCGCCGTTGCCTGAGCCGCAGTTGCTGTCTGCAGCACCGCAGTGGAAGTCGGCGCCGGATGCCCGGCAGGCTCCGGCAGCCGCCTTTCGCCCGCGCGCAAGGTCATGCCGGCCACGTCGTCGCCGAGGTCTTCCGGCATTCCCATGGCATTGCCCATCTCATGGACGATCGTCGTGAGCAGGTCCATGTGTCCGGCAGCCGGGCTTGACGATGCGGCTTCGAACACCTCATCGGACAGTCGGATCGCGAACTCCCGGTTGTCGCCAGGCGTCGGATCGACGAACCATCCCCAACCGGCAGCCTCGGCATCAAGAACGATCGTCGATCCCGTCGTCGCGCCCAACATTTGATCCGGCAGGTCGGCGATCAGGACCGTGACCTGATCGAGGATCGACAGACGCGGATCGGCCGGCCCAAGCGCGGCGGTCCAAGCCTGTTTCGCAGTCGCAACAATGGCCGTCAGCTGGTCGGCCGTCACGACGGCGACGTCGGTTGCCGGAGGCGCCACCAGCGCGGCCACCTGCGGCGTACCGCCACCGGCATAGGCGATGTCGTCGCCGCGGATCAGCACGTTGTCGAAGGACGCGTTGCCGTTGCGAGCGTAGAGCCCGAGGCCGCCGTCGTGCACCAGGACATTGTAGTTGAAGTTCAGGACACTCTTGCCGTTGAGCACGACGTTGACGTTGTTCGTCACGCCCTCGGACAGGGCTACGAGCAGACTGTAATCGGTCCCGGCGGCGATGGTCGTGCTTGTGACGGCGTCGACGTACCAGTTGCCGTTGCTGCGGTGTCCGAGCACGACCTGGTTGGTTCCAGCGATGATGCCGGCATAGAGGAAGTCGTTGGTCGATGTGTTCGCAAAGGTGATCCCTGCCGACGTGCCGGCCTTGGCCGCATTCACCGTCGCCGAGTATTCGACATAGGACAGTGGTGCAACCGCGAAGGCACGCGTGGAGAAGGCGGCATCGTTCGCCGGCGGAGCCGCAAAGTAGCGGCCGTTCGTCCCGCCGGTGGTGGTCCATGTTCCGGTCTGGGCCGCAAAGTTATTTGCGACGCCGTCCGAAAAATCTTCCAGCACATTGTAGGTGAAGCTGATCGGCAATCTCTGCACCGTGTACGAGGTGTACGCGGCGATGGAGTTGTTGGTGCCGACGCCGACCATTCCCGTGTTCAGCGGCGCGTTGAACGCATACGAAACCTTCAGCGAGCTCGCGGCCTTGCCGCCGTTTGCACTGGTCACCGTCAGGGTTGCCACGGTTCCGTTGACCGAGAGCAACAGACTGTTCTGCGAGTTCACGCCCAATCCGGGCTTGCCGGCGGAAAGTGTCGCAAGATCAGTCCAGCCGGCGTCTGAACGCTGACCGATCTTGATCAGGTTGTTGGTGACGTCGACACCCGCGTACTTGAAGTTGGTCGATCCCTGGTAGTCGAAGATGATGAAGCCATTCTGCAGGGTGCCACCGCTTAACACCTTCATGGTGGACTGGATTTCGAAGAAGTTGCCCGGCAGCCACATATCGAGGTCGAACAGGCTGACGTTGTCGCCGCTCACCTTCACCGTGCTGTTCTGGTAGGTGCTGTTGGTCACGGACCAGCTGCCGCTGTCGGCGAACATGCCGGTTACGGTGTTTGGTGCGTAGCTCGCGCTACGCAGCACGTCGCGTTGCGTGCCCGGCGTGTTGCCGGCCTGCGGATCGGTCGGGGCACCGGTTTGGGCGTGCCAGGCGGCATCCTGTTGCAGGACCAGACCGAGCTCGCCGGCCGGCTCGCCGTTGCGTCCCGGATTGGGGTCGTTGGGCTTGGTCGGCAGCGGCGGCAGCGCACCATTGTTCAGGTCGGAATAGCGTGTGGCATCGACGCCGTCGCTCAGAGACTCCGCATACAGGAAGTGGTGCAGGAACGGCTGCATCGTGCGGCTGACCGTGGCCATGCCGAATTCGGAGAACGGCACGAGATAGCTGTTGTACTCGCCGACCCAGTCGATGAGCCGGTCGCCGCCCGTATTGGCGATCAGAACGTCCTTCCCTGCTCCGCCGTAGGCCCGATCTTCATAGGTTGGCGCCGTCTCCGGAACGTTGTTCAGCCCGCCCGCCGTCGTCAGGTCATCGTCGGCACTGAGCAGATCATTGCCCCAGCCGCCATAGGTGTGGTCGCGGCCCGTGCCACCGACGATCCAGTCGTTGCCGTTATCGCCGAAGATATCGTCGTTGCCGTCGTCGCGGACCGGTCCATACGTCACGGACTGATTCTGGTTGCCCGGCGTCGTGCCGCCCGGCCTCAGGACGCCCTCCGTCTGGTCGAAGTTCAGGAACCATTCGAAGCCGGTACCCGTGCTGCTGGCAGTCCCGTCCGCATTGAGGAGAATCTTCCGCATCGGGTTGTTCTCGTCATACAGCGCGAACTCGCCGGTGCGGTTTGCAATATGCGGATGGGTGAACTTGCCGTCCGGATCCGTCGGATTGAAGCGAAGTGCGTCACCGGGATTGAACGGATGGTAGTAGTCGGTCTCGGCTTTACCCGTGAGATCGAGCGTCGTCGGGTTCTGTATCTGCGTGTAGGAGAGCTTCAGCGACTCGGCTCCCGAGATCGCATCGTCGCCCGAGCCGCCATGGATCCAGTCGCTGCCCAGGCCGCCGAAGATGATGTCGTCGTTATGCGACTTCGTCTTGCCGTCGCTCGCGGCGCCGTTGTTCTTGGTGCTGAGGACCGAGAAGTCGTCGCGGGTTCCGTCGAAGCTGGGGTCCGAGCTGAACGGCGTCAGGTCGACGGTCTTCTTCAGGGCGCCGCTCACATTGATCGTGTCGATCTGCATGTTGCCCGGCGTATAGATGTACTCGTTGAGCGCGTTGCCGTTGCTGTACTTCGGATCGGCGTCGCTGGAGAGCAGCGGAGCGATGCCGAAGAGCGGCTCGCCCGGGCTGGTGGTATAACCGGGTGTGCCAAGCGTGGCGCTCAGGCTGTTACGGCTGGTGTAGATCCGGCCGTCGTCGCCGATGATACCATCGTCGCCGGTACCGCCTGAGATCCAGTCATTGCCGTAACCGCCGATGATGTCATCGTTCTGGCCGTCACCGTACAGCCAGTCATTGCCGAGTTGGCCGTAGATGAAGTCGTCACCGGACTCGCCGTGAACCTCGTCAGCGGCGCCGATGTCATTCTTCACAATTGCCGGGTTGATGGGATCGGCTCCGTTGAAGTCCGGCCCTCCCGGAGAATAGTCGAGCAGCCGCACGGCACGCACGACGATCTTGGCTGTCTCGTCGTAAGGCGTCCCTTCCCCGGTGCTGGTATCGTAGTTGAAGCGCAGGAAGCCGTTGAAGCTCTGCACCTGGGTCGCAACGGGGGTCGTGGTCAGATCGGCGTTCATCGTGAAGCTGGCGACGGTCCTCAATCCGACCGGATCCGCGACGCTTCCTTTGACACCAACCAGCCGGATAATGTCGCCGTTGTCGCCGACGATCGCGTCCGCATCATTCGCATGACCATTCGCTTTCGATGTAATGTTGCCGTTTGCATCGATCGTCGCATCGCCGATGTCGTTGCGCGCGACGGCGACCCCGGAGCCGCCGAAGATCAGGTCCGAGCCGTCCGGGCGCAGACTCTGGGATACAGTAAATGTCGGATCCTTGAGGCTGAACATGTCGGAGTTGCCGCCGACCAGGTCATCCTGATTCTGGTTGCCAAGCAGCAGGTCGTTGCCGGCGTTGCCTTCGATATAGTCCTGGCCATCGGCCCCACCGTCGAATGACGGGCGCAGCAGCAGACTGTTGTCCGCACCGCGGAACGGATTGCCGGCGATATTGGTCGCCGTCTGGTACACCCCGACGCGTCCGCCATACTTGTCGCTCGTGTCCACGATCATTGCGCCGAGGCCATTGTCGATCAGGACATGCGAGACATAGTCGATCGATCCGTCACCCTGGACCGTATCATTGCCAGCCTGACCGAAGATCATGTCGTCCTGAGCGCCGCCCGCAATGTAGTCATCGCCAAAGGACTGCGAGACGGTCGCCGACTTGGTCAAATCGGGCAGCGTGTCGTACATGGTGACGAGGTAGTCGCCCCACGCGCCATGCCCGCGCGGATCAGCCTGCGGAATGCCGTTGGCGTAATCCAGTCCGGCCGCCAGCGTGTCGGTGCTCAAACCGGTGCTGTAGATCTTCGTGCCGGTCAGCGTCTCGAAGCGGAGATTCGAGTAGTTGCCGAAGTGACCGGTACGGTCGAGCGTGACGTTGTCGCCGAAGACCAGGTCACGATCGGTGCCGCCGTCGAGCGCATCGCTGCCCGGACCGCCGATCAGGACGTCTTCGCCGCCGTTGCCGTAAACGATGTCGTTCCCGCCATTCTGCCGCGACGCACTCGTGATCGCGATATCACGTAGCGTCGTCTCGATGCGCTGCGGCTTCAGGTCCACCGGCTTGGTGGTATCGCGTGCGCCGGAGACGTCCTGACGCACGTCGCCAAGATCGGCGAAGATGATGTCGTTGTAGTCGCCGAACGCGTTGATCGCGGCCGAGCCCTGCGCGTCACCATAAATCAGGTCGTCGCCGGCGATAATCGGATCGACATTGACCGCCCCAGAGGTACCGGCCGCATTGGCGACCACCAGCACGCGCCGGATCACGTCGACGTTGATGCCGGAGTCGCCGTAGATCTGGTCGCCACCACGTTCGCCTATGATGGTGTCGTTGCCGGAGCCGCCGGCCAGGAAGTCACTCGCCGCGCTGCCGATGATCGTGTCGTTGCCGCGGCCGCCATAGGCCGTAATGCCCACGGTCGGCAGACGCCCGTCCGCAATCCCTGCGAACAGATTGTGTGCGTCGATCGTGTCGTTGCCGTCGAACTGGTATTGGGCCGCCAGCGGGAACACGAAGAAGTCTGCGTTCTGGCCGAGGCGATTGCGCTCGACGATCGTGTTGGTCTGCGGAAGGCCGCCGTTGAGCAGGGCCAGTGCGCCGGGCCGCAGGTTCGCAAGATAGAGCGTGTCGCGTTTCACCGGACCGCCGCTGATGACGACGGACTGGATGGGAGGCGGAGAACCGCCCGGCGTGACGGCCTTGTCTACGGTCAACGTAAGACCATCAGGGGAAACGGCCAGCACCTTGTAGACCTGGTCGTTGGTTTCGATCGTTGCGCCGTAGAGAGCGATCGAGATCGCCTTATCCGGGGTCAGCGGCGTCGTGAAGCCGTCCGCAAGCCAGCTCCCGCTGGCGCGCGTGATGAAGTACTGCCCGTTCGCGCTGGAGAACGATACCTGGTACTGCGTTCCAATCTCGGCGATCGTGCCGACATCGATGCTGATGCGCGCGGTCTCGAACGTGCCCGGCGCGGTCGGTATCAACTGCTGGACCGCAGCAAGGGTGAGCTGAGTCGCGGTGACGCCGGTGATGACGTAGTTCGGGCCCCCACCGCCGTCATTGTAGGTGGTGCCGGAGATCGAGATGCTCTGCCCGATCGCAAACTTGTCGGCAATCCAGCTTCCGCCGGCGTCGCTGCGTGTGATCGTGTCGCCGCCGCCGCTGCGCGCAAAGACCAGCGAGGTGTAGGTCTTTCCGATTGCGATCAGTCCTTCGGGCACGAAGCCCGGATCGAACTGGCCGGAGGAGAGCTTGATCGACGCGGTATTCCACTCCTTGACGCCCTGGGTGGTCGAGCCGGCCGCGTAGCCGGGTAGCAGGTTGTTGAGCACAAGGACGTCAGTCGCGGTCGGGTGCGCCAGCGGGTCGGAAGATTTGAAGCCGTACACAGTGCCGACCGAGACGCCATTGATCGTGACCAGGCCGTTGACCTTGAAGCCGGCCGTCACCCACGAGCTGCCATCCGTCCTCGTCAGGTTGCCGAACGTATCGTCCGTAACCGAGACAGTGTTGAAGCCGGTGTACGGCGCGCTGATCTGTACCGTGCCGGCCGGTGCTGTGAGATTGTCGAATCCAACCAGCGGGATCGACGGGCTCGACAATGTGAAGCTCACATCGTCCATGTGCGGCTGCGGCTTGTTGGCAAACTTGCCGAGCGACTGCTGCGTGGCGACGCCATTGTACCAGACACCGTCCTGCGACGTGTCGCCGTACACGACGAGCGGCGCGTCGACATTGACCGTCATCGGCACGGCGGTTTGACGCGGCAGAACCGCACCGTTCACGAGCAAGGTCTTGAAGTGGCCGGTAGTACCGACTTGATCCGCGAAGCCAGTGACAATGAAGTTGCCATAGAGCGAGATCTTGGCCGGTTCGGTCGCGCCGAAGTCCGCGGTTGGCACCACGGTATTGGCCGCCGTCAGCGTCAGCGTGGTCGCCGTTACGTTGGCAATCGTGAAGCTGCCATTGTTGGTCAAGAAGCCGCCGCTGTTGCTCGGGTCGCTGTTCTTGCTGGTCGTGTCGGTGATGACGATTGTCTGACCAATCGCAAACCCGTCACTCAGCCAGCTGCCGTCGCTGCGTGTGATCGTATCACCCGTCGCGCTGCGCGCGAAGACGACCTGCGGGAAGCTGAATGTGGCGCTGATGGTCACCTGCTGACCAACCGCGAAGGCGCTGTCGCCGAGGTCGGTACCGTCCCAGGTGTGGCCGTCATTGCGGGTCAGACGGTCCGCCGTGCCCGCAGGATCACCTCCGACATCTCCGACGGGTGCGACAGGTGCCGTCACGTCGAAATTGCCGGTCACCACCTCGCTGCTGCCGTTGACGTTGATGGTGTCGCCGCCAATGCGGACGATCGCGACCTGCTGCACCGCGGGCGTGAGATCGGCGCCCTGCAGCGTCAGCGTCGTCGCGGTCGGGTCGTCGGAAACGAGCCAATAGCCCGACTGACCGCCAATCGTCACGGCCTGTCCGCGCGCAAAGCCGTCGCTGATCCAGTTGCCGCCATCGCCGCGGGCGATCGTGGTCTTGGTGAGCGTAAACGAGTTGGAGGAGACGATGTTACGGTTGTTCACCGCCACCACGCCGGCGCTGACCGTCGTTGTTGCCGGGAGGCCGGTGCCAGTCAAGATGAGCACACTTCCGAAGCCGGAGCCTGGCGTCGCGTTGTCAAATCCCGCGACGAAGCCGGTGCCGATCATGGCGGTGCCGCCTAGCACATCGCCAAAAGCGAACGCCACCTGCTGACCGACCGCGAAGCCGAGGCTCGCCCAGGTCAGCCCATCATTGCGGACGATGCGACTGTCGGAGCCGCCCGTCACCGTGAAATTGCCGGTCGTCTGATTGCCGAGCGTCTGGCCGCTTACGACGGCGAGCTGATCGATGACCGAAATCGTGCCAATCTGGTTCTTGCCGAGCGGGTTCGTGGCGCCGTCCAGAAGAGCTGGTGCGCCGACGGCAGGCAACAGCGTCAAGGCGCTGCCGGGCTTGTGTGAGGCGTTCGGCTCGCTGTTCGGCGGATTGCCGATGGCGATAATCGTGTACGAGCCGACGAGGCCGCCTTCGCTAAGCAGTACTTGCTGGCCGACCGCAAAGCCATCGAGCGCCCAGTTCAGACCATCCGAGCGTACCAGTTGATACGTGCCCGCTTGCGCACCCGCATAGGTGCTGAACGAGCCGCCGTTATTGGCGATCAGCTGCAGCGGTGCGTTGCCACCACCATGGATCGTCGTCAGCCCGCCATGCTCGGAGACGAGGCCGATCGTGCCGTCTGCATTGTGGTCCGGGCCCGGAATGAGGGTGCTGTTGATGTCGAGCTTGTCGTTGCCCTGGCCGAGGAAGAGGTTCACGACCTCGAGCGTCGAATGGCTGCCGTCGGTCAGGAATATCTGCTTGGTCGGATCGCCCGGGAAGGCCGGATCCTGTGCCAGCACGATCGAGCCATAGCTGATGCCGCCCGGATACTTGCCGCTCTCGCCGAACGGATGCGCTCCGCCGAGCATGGCTGTGAAGTCGAGACCCGCCGAGTTCATGTTGAGGCCCGTGAGCGCCGTCGACGTCAGCGTCCCGGTAGCAGCTCCCTGGGTGCCGTCACTATAGACGTTGAGCACGTCGATCGACTGCGTCTCCGGCGGCTGTGGCGGAATGTTGAAGAACGGGCCATTGGCCTCGCCGGGCAGCAACACGGCCGCTACCAGCGAGCGGTCGGCGCTGGTCGTGCCGCCCTCGACCGAGAGTGGGCCGCGGATGCCACTCAACGTGTGGGGGGCTTTCGGGAAGGCTCGCAGGTTCTCGTGCCCGGGTTGGATGTCGAAATACGGATCCGCCACCACCTTGATCGTCGCCTGCGTGTACCAGAGATACGTGCCGCCGGTCGGGTCGAATTCGACCCGCGCAGCCATCTGGACCATGTTGACGTTGATGGGCACGCCCGTCGGAAGCAGCCCGCCAAGGGGACGACCACTATACGGGATCGGATCAAGCGGATTGATAACAGTCCCATGCAGGCCGTCGGATTCCGGATGGTCGGTGAGCACCATCTTGTCGAGCTTGCCGGCATCGGTCCCGGTGATCAGGTCGATCTTCACCAGCACCGGGCTGCCGCCGCCCAGAGGCGTGATCTGCACCAGCTGCCCTTCGAAGAAGCCGCTGTCCAACCAGCTCGAGCCGTCAGTGCGAACCAGCGTATCGAGCATCTTGCTGATGCTGGCGCCCTTGAGGTCGCCGGCCGGCCCGCTCAGCCCGGTCGAAGCCGTGAGCGTCAGTTGCGCGTCGGTCACGCCGCCTGCAGCGATGGTGAAATCGCCCACGATCGTGCCATCATTGCGCTGCAGGCGGATGATTTCGCCCGCCGCAAAGTTGTCATTGATGAAGCTTCCGACGGCGGAACGCGTGATGACCGCTCCGTTCACCGTGATGTTTCCGGTGAACATCAGGAACGCCTGGTCCGCCGCAGTGTACTGGACCGTACCGTTGTTGTAGACGCCGTTCGACTTGACGGTGGCGATGGTGATGGTCTGGCTCGCCGTGGAGTTGAACGTCCCCGCCACGCTCGGCAAGACCGCGCCGCCGGCGTCGGTCAGCTTGATGAATTGATCGCCCACCGATCCCTTGGCGGCATCGATCTTGTAAGTGCCGTCCACGCCGCCCGGGCCGGTGCCGGTGATCGTGATCGTCTGCCCCGGCAGGAAGCCATCGGCAATGAAGCTGCCAAGCTGGGACCCGGGGGCTCGTGTGATCATCCAGGCGCTGGTGGCCGGATCCTGGCCGACCGAGATGTTGCCCTTGGTGAACAGGGTCAGGGTCTGGGTAAAGCCGGTCTGCTGCAGGGCGATCTGGCCGCCGTCCGTGAGGATGTCGGTCTGTCCGTCGGTGATGACGTCGACGTTGACCGTGGTCTGCGGCACCTTGGTCAGGCGCATCGTGTAAGTGTCGGGGTCACCCGGCCCCTGCGTGGCCGTGCCGGCGCTCACCAATGTGCTGCCGCCGCTCTCGAGCGTGAACAGACCCGCCGCGCCGTCGTCGATGACCTGCGCGTCGATGGTCTGGGAGATGCCCGAACCGTTGATGCGGATCTTCACGGGGTTCGATGCCGTGTTCTCGACCGCAGGAATCAGCGTCAGCCGCGTTGTCAACGTCAGGATGGTACCGGTCACGTCGACGCTCTTGATGACGAACAACGCGTTGTTGGTGAGACCTCCGGAGATCGTCTGCGTGCCCGAGATGATGATGTTCTGGCCGGCCTTGTACCCGTCCGTGATCCAGCTGCCCGACGAGCGCGTGATGGTATCGCCCGTGACGCTCTGCGCGAAGGTCAGCGTGGGACCGGCATAGACGATACCTGTCGCGGCATTCTTGTAGGCCGTGTCAGTCGTCACAGCCCCGTTGATCGTGTCGACCACCGCCGCCGTAATCGTGGTGTCGTGCGGATCCTCGGTCGTGAGGCGCTGCACCGCATGCGTCGTCACGATGACCGGCTGGTTCCAGTTGGATGCGTCAAAGGTGATGTAGTACACGCCGTCCTGGTCGGGCAGCGTTGGCTGGACGATGTGGAAGCGGCCGAGCGGGTCGGTCGAACTCAGCGAGACCCGGAGATCCTTCGGCACGCTCGGATCGAGGTACTGCGGATTGATCGCAACCTGGACGGTGCCGGTCGGTGCGGTTGCAAGCTCGACTGCGAAATAGTCATCCACCGCAGTGACCGGAGGCGGATTGGCAGGATCGTTCAGGGGACTTGCGCCCTCGAGCACCTTGGTCACGCCATCGACCGGCCGGCCATAACCTGGATAGGTCCCGAAATTCTCCGCGACCGTGGCATCGAGCTGCGTCACCTTGACGGCTGGCTGGTCATTGTCGTGGATCGTCACCTCGACGTTGCGCACGATCGCATGGTCGAAGGTCGCATCGGTGCTCAGCACCGAGTGACTGATGGCAACCGTACGATCGCCTTCAGCGAGGCCGTCATCGACGGCTGCGACGTGAATGTATTGTTCGCCACCGAACGGATTGGTCCCGCTCTTGATCCCCTGCTTCCAGTTGTTGCTGTCGAACATCACAACGATCGCACGTGCCGGCACGAAGATGGATGTACCGTTTAGCTTCACGGTGCGATCATAGGCGGTGGGCGGCAACATACCCGGCCCGCCATTCCCCGTTCCTGCCAGCAGAACGCTGTCGCCGAGACCCAACGTGTCGATGATGTCGCCTACTCCGATCGCGCCGGAGTCGAGCACGTGCTCCTCCTCCGGGTTCATCGCAGCCGAGACGGTCACGTAGACGACGGTCCCAGGGGCGGGCGCGTGCGCGAGATAAATGCCGTAGATGTCGTCAGCTACCTTCCCACCTACCAGCGGCCCCTCGGTCACATCGGTGAAGCCTTTGCTCGTATCGCCCGGCAACGCTTCATCTATAACCACTTGTCCCTGATCGGGGCGGGCAACGCTGAGCGAGATACCGTCGGGAACGACCGGCTTATAGGCCCCGTCGTCGGTCGAGATGCGATGATTGATGGTTGAGCTCGTGCCGTTGATGTCGCGCGACACCACGTCGCCGGCCACGTCGCCCGCGACATTGATGGCGTCGTTGCCCAGTCCGCCGATGACGCGCACCGCCATGCCGGGCGGCGTGCTCAACACATCGAGCGTGTCGTCTCCTTCGAGCGCATCGACCTCGAGCACCTCGATGTTCTGGTAGGTGACGGTCAGACCGGCGCCGAAGATGCCCTTGTCGGTGACGACGATATGATCGGCGAACTCGGTGCCGAGGATCACCAGCTTGTCGAAGCCCGAGCCGCCATCGACCGACACCGGCGCATTGATGTTGTATTCCACCTGATTGCTGCCGGCGCCGGTGCGGATCGCGGTCTCGGCCGCAGTCGAGAAGCCCTTGGTCAGCTTCGGCATTGCGATCTGCTGCACTGGATCGAGCCAGACGATGTCGCCGCTCACGGGATCGGTTTGGGCGAGCGCGAACGCGCGAACCGTGAACAGGTCGTTGCCGTCATCGCCTTCGAGACGCAGCACCGCCTGGTTGCTGTAGACACTGAACGTGTCGTCGCCGCTGCCGCCCTCGGCAACCAGCGGCGAGGTTGCACCGGCCGAGAGCCAGCCGCGCGTCGTTGCCACCGTGCCATAGATGCTCTGCGGAGTGAGCGAGTTGGCGAGCTGCGGGAACAGGTCCGCCGCGGTGACGATGGATCCGCCCAGGGTGTTGCCGAGTGGCGCCGGCTGATGCGTGCTGCCGTCGCGCTGATAGCCGTAGATCTGGCCGACCTGGAACGTATCGTTGCCGGAGCCGCCGTCCAGGGTTGTGATTGCGGCGTTGTCGTCGACCGCGAAGTAGTCGTTGCCGCCCTGACCAAACACCATCAGCCGGCCGTTGATCGAGCTGTCGTAGTTGATGCGCTGGACGGATTCCGAGCGCACGCTTCCGTCGGCTGGCGCGTCGGAGGCCTGCGCCTGCGTGAGGGCCGAGCCGGGCTTGGTCGGATCGAAATCGAGCACGGCAACGAAGGCCGACTCGTTGGCGTAGAGCTCAGGACGGGCTCCGGTCTCGCGCGGAATATCGGTCGTGCGGCGGAGCAGGAAGATATCGTCGAACGCCTTGCCGGCGCCGATGAAGTTCGGATCGATACTGTCCTTTCCGTAGACCGAGAGGTTGTTGACGCCGTCCGTCGGCCCGCCCGTGTCGAGTACGTTGATGACGTAATTGCGGTTGTAGGGGTCGACCGGATTTCCCTGCGCATCCGTCTTTCCCTGCGTACCCGTCGTGTTGATGACGTAGGTATCGGTACCGGCCTGGCCATCGAGGGTCAGCGTGTCGCTCGACGCCGTCGCCGCCGCAGTCTGGGTGTACACCATCGACTGCAGCTGGTTGACCACGAAGAAGTCTTCGCTGTCGCCCGTCGGGGCGAACGGATTGAGCCTGGTATTCTTGATCTTGACGTTGACGTTCGAGGCCGCCGTGACGACCCGCGCGGAGCTCAGGGTCAGCACAGTGGCGGTCACCGAAATACCTGTAACCGTATAGACGCGATTGTTGGCGATCGGATTGCTGGGATCGTCGGACTCGACCGTGATGACGTCGCCGATCGCGAAGCCGGCGAAGGTGCCGCCGTCAGTACGCGTGATGGTGTCGCCATTGGGATCCGGCGCAAACGTCACCTTGGCATCAATGCCGGCCGTGGTCGGGGTCGGGGTATTGCTGCCATAGGCGCGCGTGGTGCCGCCGGAATAGAACGACATGAGGCGAACCGGTCCGAGACCGCCGGTCGGAATCGTCTGACCTTGTCCGCCCGGGATCGGCGAGGACGCGGTGCCGCTCAGACCGCCGAGCCATGTCTCGTCAAAGAAGATCTGATCGGTGTCGGCGTTGCCGAAGATGCGGGTGAGATATCCGTTCGCGGTCGGGCCGTGCGCGATGACGCCATGCAGGTGCATGACGGTGCCGAAGTTCGGCGTGTCGTTCGGCGCAATGCCGTCGAATTGCGCCACGCCGCTGGAAAGTTCGCCGGTCCGGCGGAAGTCGCCGTAGATGTCGATGTTCTTGGCCGCGAGAATCTGCGAGTTCGCTTCCGTCGTCACGTTGTCGCCGACGCGCAGCAGGACGGAGCCGTTCGGCGTGTTGATGAGACCGTGCGCCATCGCCTCCGGCGCATTCTCGAGGAACAGCACGCTCCCGGAATTCAGCAGATGCAGATCCTCACCCTGCACGGCGCTCTCGCGCACCGTGAAGCGGATGTTGCCGTTGATGTCGCCATCGCCGCCGGCGATCCCAAGTGCCTGCAACAGCACGACTTCGGCATCGCGGGCGAAGAATGTGCCCACTGCGGTCGTCGGCAGGGCTTCGCTGAGATCGATGCTGCCGGTCGCCCGGGCACCGATCGTGCCATAGCCGTAGGCCTGCGAATCGATCTCGAGATCGTTGCCGCCGTTCGAATTGCCGATATTGCCGCCCTCGGCGAACAGATCGATCGTATTGCCGATGACGTTGGCGGTGTCGCCACCGACGCCGCCGTTGCGTGCATCGACGATGGAGCCGGGATCCGTGGCGAGCGTCACGTCGCCCTTGGTCTGGACCAGCTTGACCTCGAGATCGTCGATCTCCTTGCCGAAAGCGTCGGTGTGTAGCGGACCCGCGCTGCCGAGCAGACTCAACGACTCTGCACCTCGCACCACTTCGGTAATGAAGATGCCCTGCGTATTGTTCTTGCTGGCCACTGCGATGTCGTTGGCGGTCAGTACGCCGAGGCTCGCGCCCGCGCCATAGAGCTCGTCAACGTTGATCTCGAGGAAATTGCCGGGGGTTCCGATACCGCCGGTGCCGGACTTGTCGCTGGCCGTGCCGGTGATGCCGTTGTCGCCCGCCGTCATCGTGATGTTGACCGCGGTGACGTCGGCCTCCGAACCGATGCCGTCGTTCAGCGCATCGACGATCATCCTCGGCGAATGCAGCGTCACGTCGCTCTTCGTCGACATGATGCGGCCGACGCGCAGGTCACCGGTCTTTTCGGCGAGGTCGATCCAGCCGTTCGTCAGGACGTCGACGTGATGGGTGTCCGTCGGGCCAGGAGTTCCGGATCCAGTGATCTCCGTGATCGCCTTGACGTTGATGATCCTCGGACTTGTCGCCGTCGGCTGGGCATTGGTAACGATGATGTTGTGGGCCGAGATGATGCCGGGACGATAGAGATGGCCCGTCGAATCCAGCGCTCGGATGTCGTACGTGCTGTCGATATGAACGCCGCCGGTTCCGAATGCACCTGCGTCCTGTTGCAACGCGCTACCACTGTCCGGCAGGAACTTGTTGAAATAATCCTTGGTGTTCGCCGCCTCGCGATCGATCACGTGCACCGCGCCGACCGTCCCGACGGTCGTATCCTGGACACTGCCCCAAATTCGCAGATTGGCGTCGCCCGCGGTGTTCACCGCATCGATGACGACCGAGTACGGCGTATTGCCGTCGCGCAGCCGGCCCTTGACGTCCAGCCAGGCGAATCCTTCGGTCGTGCCATTGCCCTTGGCCACGGCAGTGAAGCGCTGCGCCGGTGTGAGAGAATGGAGGTCGGTGGCCGTTGCGGTCGGGGCGATCTCGATCGCGGTCGTCGGGCTCGATACCTCAGCCAGCTGGACCCGGAGGGAATCAAGCGCGATGATGTAGTAATAGTTGCCCGATGTCAGCCCGCCGAGCGCGGTGCCCGAGGCCACATATTTCACGAGCTCTCCGTCGAAGAACTGGTTGAGTCCCAGCGCGATCGAGTGATCGCCGCTGCTGACGTTTCCGCTCACGAAGTCGGTCGCGGCCGGAACATTCGCGCTGTCGACCACATCGACGTTGACCCGATGCTGCGACGGGGAGACAGGATCGGCGAAGTTCACGATGCCGGGGTTCTGGCCAATGTTCCCCTGCCGCGCCTCGATGTCCAGGATATTGGTCCGGATCAGCGAAGCTGGATCCGCGTCACCGTCCGCCCGGCTCGCGCTGGAGAGGATGTCTCCGTGGACGTTGATGACGCGCGTGGTACCGATCGGATTGTCGATGACGCCGCTGAGCGTAATGTTCGGCGGATCCGTGTTGGTATTCTCGATGTCGATCAGCGTCGGGCTGACGTCGCGCTTGAGCTTGAAGGTCAGGCCGCGCGAGCCCGTGTTGGAGATATCGACTTGCGGCTTGTCGGCCGGGTCGACGTCCAGGACCTTGATGGCCTGCACATTCATGTCCAGCTTGGACTTGTTGAGCAGCAGGACGTGGTGATAGTTGTCGCGGAATTCCCAGGTGCCGCCCGAGCCGTTGATCTGGCTGAGGTTGTTTCCGGTGTCGCCGGTTGCAAAATAGACGTCGCCGGGATCGTGATTGATGATGTCGTGGACGTTGATCAGGCCCGCCGTAGCGGTGTCGAATACGACGTTGACCTGCTTCTCGACGGCGCCCGTCGGACCGATGATCAGCACCGGCGACTGGCCGGAATAGATTACCACGTCCGAGTTGAACGTGATCTGGGGCTTGACCTCGGGGTCCAAGTCCGGATCGCCCGACAGGCTGAAGCCCAGCGCCCGCACATGATCTGGATTTTCGCTGGTGATCCTCATGGTGCCGTTGGAGCCATCCAGCGAGCCCTGTGGCTGGTTGGTCATGTCGATGTCGAAGGCGAGCCGCGGAGTGGACGCTGGAGGCGACAACAAGGCCGGATCAGCGAACGCGCCCGTGACCCTAGGAGTCGCCGTCACAATCGCGTGCGCATCTCCCTTGACCTGCGAGTCGAGCGTCGTTGTGTTGCTTGAACTGGAGTGGACACCACCGAACAATCCGGTTGCGCTCGACTCGGCATGCGCTTCCGTGTCGATCCCTTTATAGGACGTGCGGAAATCAACACCTTCCCAGCCGGTAATCGTCGCGAAGCCCTTGACCTCGATATTGAACGGGATATTCACGGTGACATCCGACGACGCGGTGCCGACCGCCACCAGGCCACCGCCGTCACCCTCGCTTATCGCCTTCACCGTCATCTGCGGAACGTCGCTGGCGTCGCCAGTCGCCTTCGAGTCGCCGGTGCTCACCGACAGGACCACGATACGGCCTTCCATCTTCGCGGCGGTGCCGACATTCACCTCAGTCTTGCCGCTTAGCGAGCTTTTCGCAAAGGCGTTGGCGTCACCGCCCAGGCCGATGCCCGTGCAATCGGTGTTGGTGACCTGGTTCGCCTTGTCTTCGGCAGCGATGACGATTTTGCCGCCGGCCAGGATCGCGCTGTTGTCGTTCACGTTCGCCGCAGTGTCGACCTTGATGAGCGAATTGGTAAACCCTACCGCGACGCCAACCGCGCCGCCCGTGATCGTATGCGCGGCGGCCTCGGCATTGTTGCTCGTCAACGCAAACACCTTGACGTCGCCGGTGGCGATAATCCGCCCATCCACATAGGCTGTGGTCTTGTGATTGCCGTCGTTCTGGTTGGCATCTGCGGTCGGCACGCCGATGCCCACGAACCCGCCGCCGTCGTCCCGGGCGCTCGACGTCGCCTTGGTAGTAGACGTCGCCTTGATGATGACGTCGCCACCGGCCGACAACAGATCCGCAACTATATGCGCGTCGACGTTAGGATTATCGTTTGTAATCGCATTGGCTTCCGCGACGCCCAGCAGCGCGCCGCCGCCAGAACCAGTTGCGACCGCCGACGTTACGCCGTCGCCGCTCGGCGGTGAAATCACACCGAGTGACACGCCGCCCGGTCCAGTCAACGTGACTGTTCCTGATGGGCCGCTGGTCAGATCGACCCGGAGCTGCTGCAAGCCCGAACCCTGGGACGTGATGTCCACCGCCTCGCGTCCAATCGTGTGATCGCCGGTCGGGCCGAAAGGATCCGCCAGGGCCAGCGGCGCGTCACTGAAGTCCTTTAGCAGGTGCAGCTTGATTTGGGTGTCGCTGACCTTCTCGACATAGAATTGCTTGCCATCGGCATTGGTGCCTCCGGCCGTCATCGGCAGATCGGACTTCTTGATCAGGCTGTGCGTGACGTTCTTCAGCGCTGCAAAGCCGAGATTGTTCGGGTCCTTGGTCCCCGGATTAAGGGCAATCACGATTTTCGCCGTGGACGGATTGCCGCTGTTGTTCGAGACGACATTGCTCTCGACAAGCTTCAGCGTATTGCTGCCGGATCCGCTCGCGATGTGGAAGGTACCGTTGTCGCCACCGACTGCATTGCTGATGACGATCGTCTGCCCGTTCACGAAACCAAAGTCGGACCAATTGTGGCCGTCGGAGCGCGTGATCGTATCGCCGGTACCGTTTCTCACGAAGAGAACATTCCCCATTCCCAATGAGGAATCGTCGCCGAGCTGGATCGAGCTGCTGTTCGGTCCACTGACCGTCACGACCTTGTAATCGGCACCGCTGGCCAGTCCATCGATCGCTCCACCCGATGAGCTGTACCGGACGATGTTGCCCGCCCCAAAGCCCCAGCTCGCCGCATCGCCGTTGGAATTGACGAACTGGATATTGTTGTTGTCGACGTTGTTATAGGTCTTGCTGCCCTGGTCAAAGATCGGATTGCCGGGATCAACATCGACCTGAACGCTCTGGAACGTGTGCGCCGCCGGCGCATGGTAGGTCACCGCGTCACCGCTGTTGAGGCCGTGATTCACCGCAAAGGTGATTGTGTCGCCGGCCGCCGGTGGCGTGAATGTCTGCTGGACGTAGCTTACGCCTGACGGTTCGCGCAGTTTGATGTGCGTCTGATCCGCGGGATTCGGCAGGAAGATGCTGTAGACATGTCCGGGCGTCAGCCCGCCGATCGGCGTGCTGCCGGAGGGTACCTCGTATTCGACGAGATCGCCATTGTTCAGGTTCACTGCTGACGGCAGCTCGATGATATCCGTGCTGGGATCCACCTTGGCGCCATCGAATACATCGCCGAACGCGAGATGATCGCCATCGACGGCAATGACGGTCTTGATGATTGCAATCGGCAAGTTGGTGTTGACGTCGAACACGTTGGGGGTCAACCCGCCGATTCCGCCGTTCGTCGGCAATTGCACGGTATCGCCGGTCAGGAGACCGTGATTGGTGACATTGACCGTGTTATTGTTGGGATCACTCAGGTCATTGCTGGTATCGGTGTTGGCACCGATGATCTGATAGTTGGGCAGCGTCTTGGTCGCCTTGCTGTCGGCCGTGGCCAAGACCGAGACGGTACCGCCCGCCGTCACCGTCGGCGGATCGATGTAGGCCTTCACGGTCGGATTGGACGTCGCCGTCGAATCGACCTCGCCGATGTGGATGCCCCCGGAGACGCCAATGCCTTTGGTCAACGCGTCGGCTTCTGGATAAGCCACTGCCGCAATTTCGATATTCCCGGTGACGTTGATGCTGCCGCTCGACGAGACATACGCCTCGACATCCGGGGAAACGGACGCGGTTGCGCCATCATGATCCACCGAAGCCAGGATTCCGCCAACAACGGCCTGCGAATTGGCATTCGCGGCTTCTGTTCCCGCAGCGCTGATTTTCAGGGTCTTCGCCGTGGTAACGGAGCCATCCAGATGGGCAAAGACCTTGCCTTTGGCTTCCGCTGTTGACTCCGACGCGGCGATGCCGATACCGGACAAGCCGAGACCGTGCGCCCTGGCGATCGCACTGCTGTTGTCCGTGACGCTGATCGTGACCGTATCGCTCGCGGTCACCGTGCCGGTGATCTTGCTCTCCATGTCCGGCGTCATGATCGCGGTGGAAATGTTCGCACCTACGCTCAGCAGCGACGGGCCCGAAGACGACGAGTTGTCCGTGGAGGCGCCATACCCGACCAGGAGTGGATCGCCGTTCTCCGTCGCCGTCACCGTCACGTTCGTTGCGGTCACCGTGCCGTTGCCGATGCTCGCATGCACGGTGGTTTCCAAGTCCGCCTTGTCGAAGGACAAGCCGACCGTGATGCCACTGAGCACCGTGACGCCTTCCATGATCGGATTGACCAGGTCGATGGAAGCTGCCTCGACCGTCACATCTTTGGTCACCTCGACATCGGCACCATCGCCGATCGCCGCGGTCGTCGATGCGGTGTCGATGTCGCGCGCGAAGTTCACGCCGACTGCGACCAGTCCTGCCGATATGGCAAGCGTATGGACGTGAGTCGTGGTGGTGCTGGTGGCCGTCACCTTGAGCGAATTCACGGTACCGACGGGATCCTTGCCGATCTTCGCACCGCCATCGACCGTCGCGCTCGCACCACCCGTCGTTTCCAGACTGGTATAGGATACGCCGGCCGCAACCGCGCCGGAGGAGACCTGTCCGGTGAATTCGGTCAGATCCCGGGTGTTGCTCGCGAGAACCGAGACATCGCCGGCTTGCGTCACGCTGCCCAGGCTCGCCTGCGCCAGGCTGGCATCACTGATGACGACCACCGCTGCGCCAATTCCCACAAACCCGACCGCCGCATCGAGCGCAAGCAGATTGAGATTTTCGTTGAGAATCGCGTTGACGGTGATGTTGCCGCCCGCGCTCAGCGTACCGTCAGCGAATGCCGTGACGTTCTCACCGAGGGTCAGCACCGATACCGACGCGCCAGCACCGACGAAGCCGCCGGCGGCCTGGCCTGTCGTCACCTTGAACTTGTCGATCTCGTGCGCAATGACGTTGATCGCGGTTCCTGCGTTCAGATGCGCGCCTGATTTCACTACGGCCGACGTGCCGTTCGGGATCGTCGGGTCGCTCGCCGGCGCCGGCGCATTGTTTTCGCGGCCGCTGATATCCGAGGAGCTCGGAGTTGCGGAATTGACCTGAGCGCTGGCGCCCGTCGTCGGATTCGAAATGGCATTGCTCATCCGGCTGCGGTTGCTGTTCGCATTGCCGTCGCCGGTGAAGTAGTTGATGCCGTTGCCGGTGGAGCTGTTGGTCACCAGGTTCTTGCCGGAGTTCGCCTCCGCCGCCGCATCGCCATCCGGACCATTCACCGAGGTCAGCGTCTGGCCATCGCTGCCCGTGCTGGAGAGCTGCTTCAGCCCGGTGCCGTTGTGCTTCTGTGCGTCCGCCGCACTGTCGTAAAGCTGGATCACGCCGCCGCTCACCTGGTGCACGAAGACGTGGTCGCCATCGCTCACGTCGCCGAGGCCGGCGCCGTGATAGACCACCTCGGCGCCGTCACCGAACCCGCCTTGACTGCCTAGATCGATGGTGTGTGCACCTGTGTCGACGTCGCCCTGGTCGAACTTATGATCGCCAGCGGCCAGAGCGTCGCCGGTATCGGCGCCACTGTTGTCCTTGCCACTCTTCTCGATCTGCTTTCCGATCGCCCAGACGCTGACCGCACCGCCGACGCCGACAAAGCCGCCGGCACCACTGGCGTCGAAGCCTGCAATGTCCTTCAAAGACAACGCTTCCACATTGATGTCCGCCAGCGCGTTGACTGTCGCGTTCGTACCGACGACCGCCTTGACGTTGTTGTTGACGTTACCGACATCCACCGCGCCGGAGACGCCGACGAACCCGCCGGCGATCGCCACAATGAACGTCTTCACAGTGACGTCGTCGGCGGCGCCGACATGCACACCCTGCCCCGAGCCGGCATTGTTGGTCTGGTAAAGCGTGTTGACCTTGGCGTTGTCGAGGATCGCGGCATCGGTCTCGCCGCTGATCAGCGTCACGCCAACCGCGCCAGACACGCCGACGAAACCACCAGCGCCAGCGATGACGATATGCAGCATGTCCGCCTTGGACTCGGCCTGAACGATCACGCCATGGGTCGTGGTCCGGGCTAAGCTGCTACCAACAATGTCGTTCAGAACGTTGCCATGGCCGCCGGTCTTGCCCAGCGCATCGACCGTCGCGCCGGCACCGATAGTCGCGTCGGTTTCCTTGTGGATGACCATCACGCCTACCGAACCGCCGACGCCTACGGCACCGCCCGCGATGGCACCGGAAAGCTCGAAGATATGGGTCGTATCGGTCGCATTGAGGAACACGTCGCCGTAGGCGAACACAATCGCGTCGTGGTCGATATAGCCTTTGGTCGTGTTGTTGACGCTCAGGACGTCCACTGCGCCGCCGACGCCGACGAAGCCTCCGGCAAGGCCGAAGCCGATCATCACGACATTCTCTTGCATCGACGCGGCTACCGTCACGTCGCCACCACCGAGAAGCGTACCGGCATTCACCGTCGCATGATCGCCGATGAAAGCCAGGGTGGTGTTGCCGACCACATTCACACCCACGGCCGGCGCGACGCCGACCAATCCGCCGGCCGCCCCGCCCGCGATTGCGAGGTGATAGAAATCGTCCGCCGCGCCGACGACAACGCTGCCCTGCGCCGTATTCACGGTTGCATGGTCGCCGACGTAAGCCTTGGTCGTCACGTTGTCGACATTGACTCCCGCCGACACGCCGACTCCAACCTCGCCAACACCCAGGCTGAACGTGAATGTCCGAACATCTTCCTTGTTCGTCGCACCAACCGCGACACCGAGGAAACCAGGCGTCGTTTCTGCCTTCGTCGTACGAACATTGTGCAGGGAACCGTCATCCTGGCTCGAAGTGTCGCCACTCGTCGTGCCGCCCAGGACCTTATCCTGGCTGGGCGTTCCGACCATTCCGCCGGACCGCAGCGCGCTGCGCGCGCCGGGATCGTCGGATTCGGCACTCCGCGTGCCGCCGGTAGGACCGGTCTCGATACCCTGACCGTGCGGATCATGGGGATCGAAGGTGCTCGCCGCTGCAACTGTATCGATGTGGATGGCGCCGGCATTCACGGTCGCGCCAGAACCCTGCCCGTCGCCTGTGACGACAGCATGGGAACCGATGAAGGCCTGGGTATCCTTGTTCATCACGTCGACGCCCGCCGCGGCGCCGATGCCGGCCACACCCGCCGCGGCGATCACCGCAGTGATCTCGTTGATATCGGTCTGGTCGTCGGCAGAAATGCCAACCGTGCCCGTGGCGTGCACGTTGCCGTCCCCGAAGCTCGGTGTTGGCTCGTCCGGATCGTCTCCGACAAAGGCACGCGTCTGCAGCTTGAATACGTTGATGTCGGCATTGACGCCGACCCCGACTTCGCCACCGACGGCGACGCCGCCCGAAACGGAGATCAGGCTCTCGGTCGATTTCGCCGTGACAAGAATGTTTCCGCCCACGGTCGCGGTCACGGCCGACTCGATGAATGCATTGGTGTATTTGTTGAACACGCCAACACCGACACCAACACCGACGCCGCCTGTACCGCCGACGGAGAGTTCGCCGGCCACCGTGGTCACCGTGGTGCCGTCGGTTGCCTCGACGGTCAGATCGTGCGCCCCGACGATCGTGACGTTCGCGTTGTGGCCGATGCGTGCCGTGGTGTGCTCGGTCAACAGGTTAACGCCAGCGGAGCCGGCGACCCCGACCTCACTGCCGCCCGCTGCGCCTGCCGCAATTGCAATGACATCCTCGCTTTCGGTGGCGATCACATTGATGTTGCCGCCTGCGCGCACCGTCGCGCTGTTGCCGATATAGGCTTGCGTGGTCCCGTCGTAGATCAATGTCGTATTTGCGAGTCCTATACCGGCCGAGTCGCCGATGCCGATCGCGCCGGCGACCATCGTCGTCACGAACGTGCCGGTGGCTTCCACCGAGATGGCGCCACCGGACCGCACAGTCGCCGAGCCGTTGATATATGCATCGGTCTCGACGTGAAGATCGGCGATCCCGACCGACGCCGCGGCGCCCACCGCGCCAAATCCGGCGCCCAGGGTTGCGGCAACCGACAACATCGTCTCTGGGGATGTCGCCGCCACGCTCACCACGCCGCCGGCGTTGTTTCCGACATGCGCGGAGCCGTCAATGTAGGCCTTCGTTGTCTTGTGCAGGATCTCGACATCCAGTCCGACGCCGAATCCCGACGAGTCGATAGACAAGGCCAATGCACCTGCGACGCTGACGACCTTGGTCTCGTTCGCCGCCGCCACGGTGACGGTTTGTGCGTTGCCGATGGTGTAGAGGCCGCCCTGGTTGATCTGGCTGGAGGCGCCGATATGCGCGTCCACGTCGATGTGTAGATCGTTGATGATGAACGAGCCCGCGATGGTGTTATCGGCTTGGCTGGCAGCCCCCGCGACCGCCACCGAAGTCAGCTTCGGCTTCAGCAATGGCAGGTCGATTTCGGTCGGCACCATGTGACTCTCGGCGTTCACCGAGATGGCGCCGGCGGCGTCGGCGTCGCCACCGATTGCTGCCGTCACAGTGGCATGCAGCAGCGTCACATTGATCGCGGCACCGAACGCACCTTTATCCTTGGAGAACGCACCCGCAGCCGCGAGCGTCTGTGGCCCGAGAACGGCAGCTCCATTGACCGCGATACCGCCATCGGACTCGAGGTGCGAGGTGCTCGCCGTGGATGCTTCGGTGTCGAAATGATCGACGATGTTGATCGCCACCGAGCCGGCAATGCTCATGCCGCCCTTGCCGCCTGCGGCCGCCGCACCCCATGCGACAAAGTCATCGGTCTCGCCGCTCGGCGTGATCGCTTCGATCGTGATGCCCGCGGCCGCGTCATGACTAATGATGACCGAGCCACCACCGACCAGCGCCTTGTTCGTCGCGCCGAGCCAGTTGACGCTGACACCGGCCGCAATGTGATCGTCGCTGTTCAACTTGACGCCAGCGCCGATCGCCTTGGCGCGGCCGTCATATTCGGCCTGGGCCGAGATCGTCACGGCGCCCTGCGCCGTGATGTCGGCGCCGTGGGTGACTTGCGCGGTGTTGTCAGCGAGGATCCGGTTGACAGCGATAGAGGCGGCAATGCCGACGCCACTGTTGTTCGTACCGCCCGCCGAGGAAGCCGACGAATTCCCGCCTGAAGCGCCGCCGCCGGCCGTAGGCAAGGAGATACCCTTGCTGTTTGTGTTCGAGTTGCTGCCGTTCACCTGGCCGTCGGCCTTCGTGTCGGCGTTGCTGTCCGAGTCACTCGCCCCTGAGACGGACGCAAGGGCCTTGGTCTCGCTCTTGACCGTCGAATCGGACGCAATGGTCGCCGCACCTGCGGTCGTGGTGACGCTGCGGGCGAGTTCGGCGCTGATCTTCTCGGTAACCCAGGCAATAGAGATCGATGCGCCGACGCCGACGCTCTTGCCGGCCGCCTTCGCATCTGTTTCGGTGTTGAACTCTGCGTCGTTCGACGCGGTGATCGCAACGTTACCGGTCGCGGACAATAGTCCGCCACTGCCGACATAGGCGGTTGCCTTTTCGTCGGCGACCAGCACGCCGACGCCGAGCCCGACCGCCACTCCGCCAGACGACGCCGCGCCGTTCTCACCATGGGTGAACGCGGAATCGCCCGAGACCGCCGAAACCGTGAAGGCCCCGACCGAACCGCTCCACGACGTCCCATCGGTGATCTGCGCGTTGACGGTATTGGTGAGGACGTTGACAGCGACCGAGGCGCCGACGCCAACGTTGTCGCCTTCGGTGTCGCCATGCGGCCTGGCGGTCGCCAGATTGGATTCGTCGCTGGTGGCCAGGACCGACGAGTTGCCGCCGCTCGTCGTCACGGTCGCAGTGCCGGGCAGGAGCGCGCCTGGGGTCTGCCCGACCACCGCTTGCGTGTCGTTGTTCACGATGTTGATGCCGGCCGAAATGCCGACACCGATATCGCCGCCGCTGGCGCCCGACGTTGCGTCGGCGCGCGAAGAGTGGGTCTGATCGTGCAGCTTCTGACCGGCAGGCGCTCCGCCGCTCAGCACAATCGCTTTTCCGTCGTAGGCATCTCCCAGCGACGCTGCGAGCTGGTAGTGACCGTTGGTCAGGTCGATGACGTAGTAGGTGGTGTCATCGCTCAACCCGCCGAGCGGTGAGCCGCCGTTGGCGTCGTATTTGACCCGGTCGCCGGTGCGCAGTGTCTCATCGGCGCCGAGATTGAACTCGGTGATATTGCCGGTCGGATCGAAATCAATCGCGCCGATCGGGGTCGGGACACCCGAGATGTATTTCCAGAGCTGGTTGCCCGATGACGACAAGGCGCCGGAAGTGAGATCCACCAGACCGGTGGCGCCGCCGTCTTCGGCATCCTCCTTGTTGGTGTCGTAAAGCTTGATAGTGCCATCGCCGTTGACATGCACGTAGTAGGTCGTGACCAGAGGGGTGAGGCCGAAGCCGCCCAGCCCGACATACTGGACCTGATCGCCGCTCGCGAGGCCGGCATTTAGACCGACGAAGAGCGTATCGAGGGCGGTGTCAACCACCGGTACGGTGATTGTCGGCGCGTCGATCTGCCGATCGGCCACGACGGCATCAACATTCAGACCACTGCCGCTGACCACCGCGCCATTGCCGACAAACGCATGATTCTTGATGTTATTGACGTTGACCGCTACTGCGACGCCGACGCCGGTGCCGCCGTCACCGGTGACCGCGGAACCATCCGCGAGCGCATGCCCGTCGACATTGGCCTGAGAATGGACGGTAATCAGCCCGGTCGCCGTGACAAGGCCGCCGTCCGGAATCGACGCAACCGACGATCCATTCTCGATGTTGACCGCGATCGCACCCGCGACATCGACCTGCCCGCTGCCGGTATCTGCATCGGGGGCAGTTGCGCCGTTGTTGCCCTTTGCACTTCCACCCGTTTTGCCCTTCGCCGTGCTGTCGGCGAAGTCCATCTGATCCTGCTTCTTGCCGTCGGCTTTCTTGCCGCTGCCGCTGTCTTCGCCGCCCTTCACGCTCGCTTTTGCCGAGCTCTCGCTGATCGAGATGGCGCTCGAGAGAAACGCCGCGGCGCCGCCGGTCGTGAGAAGCTGGCGGCCGGTCGTGGCCTCCGAGTCATCGTTGACGATCGACAAGGCAAGCGAAATGCCGACGCCGGTCTTGTCCGCCTCGGTATCGCCCTCGGCGGACGTCCTGACGACATTGGTCAGCTTGGAGTTCAGGCTGAACCCGTCGGCGCCGACCGTCAGCGTGCCGCCGCTGCCGATCGTTGCATGGGTATCGTCATTGGCGACCGAGATCGCAATGACAGGCGTGACCGCTGTGCCGCCGGCCGAGCCGTTCTTGGCCTCGGTCTCCATCTCGTGCGCCGACGAGGCGTCGAGCGACAGGCCCTTCGCTCCCGTGAGCAAGACATTGTCGTCGACGTAGGCCGCTGTCGTGTCTTCACCGTAGTTGAAGGCGACGGAGGCACCGATGCCGGTTCCGGGATTGACACCGTCGGCTTCGTGCGGCGTCGCCTTTGCAACATTCGTGATGTCAGCATGGGCCGCGATGGTGACGTCCGGGCTCCCGAACAGCGTGACGTGCGCAGCGTTGTCGAGATAGGCCTTGTGATTGAACAGCGTGACATTGATCGCGAGCGATCCGGCAAAACTGACGCTGCTGGCGTCTCCGAGGCCGGAGATCGCTTCCGCGCTGAACACGCTCTGCTTGTCGTCCAGCGGCAGGACCTCGATGGCAAGCGAGCCGCCCGTGACAGTGCTCGTTCCCGCGATATAGGCAAGATCATCGCGGGTCGCGACATTGATCGCCACAGCAACGCCGACCGCATTGGTGGCACCGCCGCCACCGCCGGACGAATCCTGGGTGAATCCGCCGTCGGCGCTGGTCGTCATCACGTCGACGGACGCCGCTACGATCGATGCCGCGTCGGTGCCGGCGTTGATGATTCCATCCTGCAAATAGGCCTTGGTATCACCCGTGTCGACCGCGACCGCGATCGCACCCGCAAATGTGATGCTCTCGTTGCCGGCGTCTCCGCTTGTATGCGCGTTATTGTTGGCCAGCGTTGTCTCGCTCGCGTTGTCGCCGCTGCCGCTCTTCGCGCTGCCGCCGACCGACGAATTGGCTGTGGTCGTGATATCGCGATCGGTCGTGGCCTCAAGGCTGACGCCGAGGCCATCGACGGTCGCACCGTCAACCGAAGCGACGGTGTCACCAAAAACCACCGAAACCGCCACGCCGGCCCCGGCTGTTCCTGCGCTGCCGTCCGCCGTGGTCATGGCGTCGAGCTTGCTGCTCGCCTGCAGTGTCGTGGCGCCCCCCATGGCATTCATGACCGCGCTGTCCGACACGGCAAGCGTCGCCCTGCTTTCGAACGCCGTAACTGCCACGGCCGCGTCCTTTGACGCGTCGGCGTTCGAGGTCGGCACGGCCGATGCGTTGATCGCAACGTCGGATTTTGCGGTCGCGTCGATCTTGCCGCTGGCGCTGAGGCTGGTGGACGCTCCGTGGATCAGCACCTCCGGATCCGCATCGCCGGCAACGATCGTGATCTTGAAGAAGTTGTTGTTGGCCGAAGTCGCCGTCAGCGTGCCGTCAACGGTCGCGCTGAGAACCAGATCACCATTGGTCGCGCTGAGGACGGAGTTGCCAACGTCGATCTTCGCGCTGGAAAAACTTGTGACCAGTGAGACGAGATGAATCTTGTCGCCGAGATTGTCGTTGATCGCGTCGGCGATCTTTCCGGTGATCTTGCCGCTCAGGTCAGGATCATCGGCATTGCCCTGAACGGAACCGTCGGCATTCACGTCGAGGGCCGAGTGCGCCGTCAACGTCACCTTGCCCGATGCGCTCAGATTGGCGCCGGACAGCGTGATGGCCGAGTTCGCGTTGGACAAGATCCCCTGATTCACGATCGGATCGTTGACCGCCGTGGCTTCCGACTTCAACGAAAGCTCGCCGGTGAAGCTTGCGTGTGCGCCCGATGCGATCGCAGAATCGCTGGTGACCTTCAGGCCGAAGCCAATTGCGGCGGCAGACGTGGTGTCCAACGAAACGGTGTCCTGGAACACCCTTTGATCACCGCCGATAAAATTGATGCTCAGCGTGTGGCCACTGCCGATCGTCGCGTTTGCGGTCTCAAAGGATTTGAGATCCAGGTGAATCGTATCGCCGTAAATATCCTCTCCGCCGCCGCGATCGATGTTGACGCTGTTGTCACCGGCGACGATTGCTGTTGAATCGACGATCGATGTCGTTGTGTTGTCGTATAGATTGAACGAGCCTCCTTCGGCCTTGAGCGTGAAATCCGTGTGCGTGTTGAGGATTCCGCCATAGGTGATATCCGCGGACAACAGCAGGCGCGGTTCGATCGCCTCCAAGGTGAAGCTCTGCCGCCGCGGTTTTGCCACCGAACTCGCGGCACCGCCCGTGCGGCGGCGCCTTCTACTGTCCCGCCCGGGAATGATCTCGCGAATGACCTTGTTGAGGAGGGTTTCGAACGCGGAGCGCTTGTGAGCTTCGTTATTCCAGCGCCAGGCTATACCCATCGGAATGCCCCATCAAAAAATGGACCGAACGGCGAGCAGCGAATTGACGTACGCAAGGGCCGCTCAAGCAAATACGCGCTTGAGTAGAAGTAACTAGCGTTGTCTGCCGGAGAGAACCTGATTGTCCGTGCCGTCAACAGCACGCGACAGAGGGTGAGCGGAATGCAAAATGCTCAAGGTGCTAAAATCTTTTTTCATTGCAGCGCCTCCTTCGAATGACGAGTTGGCGGCTTAAACTAAATTTATGCGCAGCTTAAATCGGCTTTAACTACGAAAGTATGACACGACCTCAGATAGGCTACAAGCGCTTTACTCCTTGCAGTTTATCGACAACTCGTCGAAATAAATTCCGGTTGAAACACGACTGTGGCTGCAACCCGACACTCGTGACGATGATCAGTTCCACTCTGGAGGCGTGTGCCACCCCAATAACTTAGGCGCAGAGCCCGGCTGAAAATTTGCCAAAATACGCAGCTCCACCTTATGTATCCTGAGGTTGTAAATGGTGCGGATGCCACGAAACGAAAGCATGCGTTGCGTGAGAGCGGCTCCGATACTGGGCTGCCTCACCGTTTTTTGTAGAGCGTGAGAGACCGGGAATCTTTTGGTCGGTCGTGCGGCGTCCCGGATGACACTGCACCCAGGGCGCCACCGATCAGCGAAGAACTGCGCATTTGCGCTGCATCATGCTGCAAGTTGAACGCTGCCCCGCCATGCTCGATCGAGGAATGTTCGTCGTTGCGCGAACGTGAAGTCGGTGAGCGACGAGAACGCCGACCTTTGGCCGGAAAATGCAGCATCCGGGATTGCCGGACTCACGGAGCCATTTTGGGCGGAGGCGTGTCACCCGCGTTAATTGCAATCTGGCCGATTTTCGCGGATTTCAACACGAACATGGGTAAAGGAGCTTGGCGTGGCTCGCCAATGTTCCAGGCGGAGATAGAGCGCGGCTCGCCTTCTAGATTTCCCGATCGCCGGCCGAAGAGATCCGGACACGGAAGCCTTTTGCCTCGATGGCGCGGATCAGCTGTTCGAGGCTCATCTCGTCCGGCCGCATCGAGAGCTGGTCCGAGGGACCTTGATCCTGAGTATTTACAATGTGAACACCGTCCTCGAGAAACTCGGCGCTGACGTTAAGTACCTTTGCCACGGCCTTTATGGTAGCGGGCTTGGGCACCCTGCCGCGCTTCTCCCAATGCCAAATCGCAGGGGGCGTCACGTCAATCCGTCTCGCTAGCTCCGTGATGGTCATCGACCGCTCTTCTCGCAGCTGTTTCAAGCGCGAACCGAAGTTGGCAATCGTCTTGTTCTTGAATTTAGCCACCTGTAAATTCCATTTGCATGTGTGGGAATCGGCATTAACGACTATAGGCAGGTGAGATTACGGTCTCGTTCGTTTTCAAGTCAATCATCGATCCATCGGCTTTCGCCTTCGGAAACCGGTGCGGTTCGTCGCAATCCTGTGCAATCGGTCAGCCCAACTGCCCTCTTCGGTTTCGTTCAGCCGGCTAAGTATGCAAGGCCCGAGCCACAACTGGAAAGATAATTTCGCTCAGCGTCACGCGTTCCTAACTCCATAGCTCGACGCTGGCCTGACACGTGACCCCGGCTGCGGACGGCCGCTCCGCCGAGGGAAAGGGCGGCGGCCATTCGGTTACGCCCTGTAATGCCTCGGCGGCGTTAAGTAAACAGGCAAGGCAGCCCCCACTGCCCCTTCACGCGATTGATCGGCGGTCGCTCCAATGTCACTATGCACCGGATTGGGCAGAGTAAGAGTTTGGCCGGACGGGCTTTTCTTTGTCGCGGGACATAGCCCGGCAGAGGGGATTGCGTGACCATTTGGCGGCGTTTTTTATGTTGGTTGCGGCCGGAGCTGTTGCTGTCGACCGGGGCGCTTTTTGCTCTTGCGGCTCCTTGCGCCGCGCAGACGGCCGGGACCCGTCCCGCAGCAGAAGGTCCGGACGCTCCCAAGCGCATCGAGCATCGCCAGCCTCTGATCGACATCCTTGCACACATGTCCGGCAAGTGCACGACGCTCAAGATCGCGGGTCGCAGCTACGCCTGCAAGGCCGTTGCCTACGCCCACAACGAAGCCGGACGTGTGAGCTTCGCGGTGGCGATCGAGGATCCGGCGGACGACGGCCACGTCGTGTCTTTCTCCGGCGAGAAGGGAAAGCGCTTCGACGACAATTCCTACGAGCTTCCGATCGATCGGATGCTCTTGAATTCCAGGCATCGGCCGAAGGTCCACGGGCTGCCGGTGCCCGCGGAGGAGGCATCGACCGGCATCTGCCGCCAGTTCGGCAACTTTGCCGCGCGGCGGGTCTCGAGTGTCACCTGCACTGCAACGGACTCGCGGGGAGAGAGCTATGAACTGCAGTTCGTGTCGGACGGCTCGCCCATCGGCGTTCGACGCGTGAGGCAGTCAGCCGCATCGATCGACGACCCGTTTAAATAATCCTGCAGCTGAATAGTCCTGCAGCGACACTGACAGGTTTTCTGCGCTGCCCTTACGCGCCGAGATTTGGCCGCCGCCACGCCAAGCACGTTCAAAACAATGCGGAGAATTGCCCCGAGCCGGCCACACGCATCCGAATTGGAAGCCCGCCACTGAACCACGGCCAACGGGCTGCGTCCCTGCCCCTCCGATCGTGCTGCGCCCTATTTCTGGCGGAAGGAGTGATTGAAGGACATGATCAGCGGGCCGACGAGATATTCAAATGCCGTGCGCTGGACGGTCGGGATCATGACGGTCGCCGGCATTCCCGGATAGAGCTTGACGTTCGGCATGGCCGCAAGCTCGTCCTGATCTATCCGCACGAAGGCCGTGTAGTACGGGTTGTTGCTCTTGGGGTCGGTCAGACGATCTGCCGAGACCTGGATTACATCACCATGAATGATCGGCACGATCCGCTGCTTGTAAGCCGTGAGATGAACTTCCGCACGCGCGTTGGGATGCACGTCGCTGATGTCCTCGACCGCCACTTGCGCCTCGATTGTCAGCCCATCCTGCTCCGGGACGATGTCCAGGATCTTGTCGCCGCGCTGTATGACGCCGCCGACCGAAAAGACGTTGAGGCCGACCACCTGGCCGCTATAGGGCGCGCGGATCTCCATGCGCCCCAGGACCGCTTTAGCGTTCATGGCTTTTGGGATGACCTCCAGAATCTTCGCTTGCGTGTCGCGCAGGTCCTTGGTCACGTCGGTCATTCGATCATTGTCGAGCTGCGCCATTTGCTGCTCTTGCTCGGCAATTGCCTGGCGGGCTTTGGCAATGTTGGCGTTGGAATCCGCGATCTGACCTTCGAGGCCGTAGGCGGTACGCTCCAGTTGCAGAATACGCGGGCGCGCGATCAGGCCCCGCTCGACGAGCGGCGCGATATCCTTTGCCTCGCTGTGCACGGAATTGATCTGGTCGGTAAATGACTTCACCTGCGCCTGGGCGCCGACAATCTGCGAGCCGAGCTGGTTGATCTTCTCGCGAATGACGCTGCGCTGTCCCTCCAGCGCGGCCCGGCGGCTCTCGAACTGGCTGACCTGCCCGTTCCAGACGCTCTTGAGATAGGGATCTTCGGAACGCGCCTTCAGATCCGACGGCATCACGAGCGCGGAGCCGTGATCGAGCTCGGTCAGGAGCCGAACCTCCGTGGCACGAAGCACGGCCCATTGCTGCGTCAGAACTTCGTATTCGGCGCGCGCCTGGGTCTCATCCAGCACGATCAGCAGGTCACCGGAACGGACCTTGTCGCCCTCCCTGACCCGCAGCTCCTTCACGATGCCGCCGTCGAGGTGCTGGACGCTCTTGCGATTGCCCTCAACCTTGACGACCGCGTTTGCCACGACGGCGCCGTTGAGTGGCGCGGTCAACGCCCATGCACCAATCCCGCCGAAGAAAACGGCAACAATGACCCAGCCGGCGAGAGAGATACGCCTGATCGAGTCGCTAGGCGGTCCAGCGGGAAGACCGGCCCGGCTGCCAGCAGCGGCGAGATTCCTGGGTGTTCCATCTAGAATGGCCATTGGGCGAGCCTAGCTGCTGGAGCCTTGCACGGCGTGAACGGGTACAGGACGGGTCAGCCGTGCCATGATCTCGGCACGAGGCCCGAACATTTCGGCGACGCCATCTCTGAGGACGAGAATCTTGTCGACGACCCCGATGGTCGCCGGCCGATGCGAGACGATCACAACCGTCGTCCCGCTTTTCTTCAGTTGCACGATACAATCTGCCAGAGCGACATCACCTTCGGCATCGAGGTTCGAGCTCGGCTCGTCGAGCACGACGACGCTTGGGCTGCCATAGACGGCCCGGGCCAGACCAATCCGCTGGCGAAAGCCGCCGGACAGAATGGCGCCGCCTTCTCCGACCTGGGTGTCGTAACCGTGCGGAAGCCTCAGGATCATTTCGTGCACGCCGGAGAGTTGGGCGGCGAGGATGACCTCCTTGTCGCTCCCCTCGTCGAAGCGGCCGATATTGGCGGCGATCGTGTCCGAGAACAGCTCGATATCCTGAGGCAGGTAGCCGACATGGTCGCCGATCGCCCGCTTGACCCAGGTAGAGACATCGGCACCGTCCAGTCGCACGGCACCGGCCGAAGGCGTCAGCACGCCGACAAGCTGGCGCGACAGGGTCGATTTCCCGGCCCCGGATGGCCCGATGACCCCGAGCACCTCTCCTGCCTCTACGGCAAAGGTGATGCCGCGTAGAATGGGCTTGGAGCTTCCGGGAGGAACGAAGCTGAGCGCTTCCACCGAGACGTGCCCCTTGGGCCTGGGCAGCGCGAGGCCGGCATCGAGAAGAGGATGCGCCGTCAGCAGCTCACGAATGCGCAGGAACGCAGCACGCGCCGACACGAGACTACGCCACGATCCCACGATCTGCTCGACCGGTTGCAGCGCGCGGCCGAGCAGAATGCTGGCCGCGAACATTGAACCGACCGTCGTGACCCGCTCGATCACGAGATATGCGCCCAAACCCAGGATCAGCGATTGCATGGCAAGGCGCAGGAAGCGGATCAGGCTCTGGATCGCGGCGGCACGGTCGCTTGCAGCGACCTGGCGCTCGAGCATCCGGTCGCGGTCCCTGCTCCAGCGCCGGAGGAGACCGCCGGTCATGCCCATGGCACGGACGACCTCGGTGTTGCGCAGGCTCATTTCGGTGAAGCTGTAGCTGCGCGCGGCGGCTTCACTGGATTCCGTGAGCGGCAGCTTCACCAGCCACTCACTCAGCAGTGCCATCAGCACCAGGATGACCGAACACCCCAGCGCAAAGGCCCCCAGAAACGGATGAAGGGCGAAGATCACTGCGATGTAGATCGGCGCCCAGGGCAGATCGAAGACGGCGTGAATGCCGGCCCCGGTGACGAACTGGCGAAACGTATCGAAATCGCGGAGCGCCTGGCTGCGGGCGCCGCCCGCGCTGGCCGAGCGATCGATGATTGCCGTCATCACGCGCGAGGCGATCTTGCGGTCAAGGCGGATGCTGGCGCGGGTCAGGACCCTCGCACGAACTGCGTCCAGCCCGGCCAGCGCCATGAACGCCAGCAGCAGCGCAATCGTGAGCATCAGCAACGTGATCTCGCTGGCGCTCGAGATCACGCGGTCATAAACCTGCAGCATGTAGAGCGGGCCGGCGAGGTAAAGCAGGTTAATGGCAAGGCTGAAGGTGCCGGCCGTCACGAAATAGCCCTGGCATGTCTGCACGAGGCGCCGGAGCTCGTCCGGCCTTTTGAAAGGCGCGCTCACACAATCCGGCGGAGACCCGCCCCTCTAATCAAAATGACCGCCGGGGCGACAACGCCCTGGCCGAAATAAAAAGCCTGCCGGCAGTCGTTACAATTCTCGTCAAATCGAGAACGATGATTAGCACAGTCCCTGGGCGCCGCGAAATCAATCCTCACCGGAAAGGTAAAGGCCCCTGTGGAAGTACGGATTTTCTCGGAGTTAAGGGATTTATCTCGGGTGAAGCCTACGTAAATCCGCCCAGGCGACGGCGACAGCCAAATGGGCGCAGACGCGCGACGGGACACGGGTTCGCGTTCTCGCGGAACACCGTGCGCCTGAGACGACCACGCAATCAATCAAGCCATCCGATTGCGGAAACAGGTCTCCAAACGCATTTTGCGAAAGCCAGGTCCCAACGGAGGGTTCCCCGTTGGGACTTTACTGGCGCTCCGCCTAGACCGAACCGAAGTTGTTATAGTGATCAAGCTGACTATGCAGCGTACTCGCCGCGAGATCAGTATGAATCGGCTGTCCAAGCACCACCACATCGATCGGGCTAGTCCACAGCGGTGAGCTCGTGCCGACAGCACCGCTGGAAAGGTCGTCCTTTACACTCAAGGTATGGAAATCCGCCGATGTTGTCGAAACGCCCGGTTTTGCCTGGGTAGCTTCGAACCAATAGACGGACTGGTTGATATCGTATTTCGCGGTGCCGGCAGTGCCATCACCGATCGCGTTTCCTTCGAGGTAGTTCAACCAGGTCGCGACCAGATCCCGGCCCAACATATAGCGCCCGTCCTGGACCTGCTTGGCCGAAGCGTTCAACAGCGTAAGCGCGTCAGCCGTCGAGATGAACAGCACGTTTTCGCCAGGGTCCTGGATTCCGTCCTTGTCATAATCGCCGATCAACAAGCCCGTCTTGTCGGAACTGTTGATGACGCCGTCATGATTGGAATCCACTGCATAGGTAATTTCACCATTGGCAAACCCATTTGTACCGGCCTGCTTTGGCTCATTACCTACGATGCCGTCCCAGAACTTGGTCCATTGATTTCCACCCGTGCTCTGCGCCCAGAAGCCTGGCGTCCGCACGCCCGGCCCCAATTCGACCGGAATATGGGCGTCGTCGCTATCGGGACCAGTCTCGTTGGTTGTCACACTCGCCACGTTGTCGAGGCTGCCGTCACCGTCGACGCCCTGGCTGTCGAGTTCGCCTTGGGTCAGCGTGTGCTTATACGTATATGTCCACGTCTCTCCGACATCGAGATTGCCGTCGCCGTCGGTGTCGCCGCTAAACGTGTTCGTCGCACTGTTGAAGTTTGTGAGGTCCAACGGCGCACCGCCCTCGAACACGTCCGTTACCACCACGCCCGTCAATACCACGTTGCCGGTATTTGTAACGACAACCGTGTAGTCGATCAGATCGCCGGCATGATCGGCGTGGCCATCTTCAACCACCGCCGCTTTGGTAATTGTAAGATCGGGCTTCAGCACGATCGGCACCGACGCCGTCGCGGTGTCCGGATCGGTCTCGTTCGAATCCGCCGTGGCAAGGTTGTCGATGTCGCCGTCGCCCGTCACGCCGTTGCTGTCGATGTCATCCTGAGTCGCCACATAGCTCGCGGTGTAGGTCCAGGTCTCGCCGACATCGAGCTTGCCGTCCAAGTCGGTGTCGCCACCCACGAAGGTCGCGCTGGTCGTTCCGCCCGCCTCGACC
>NZ_JACIHE010000003.1:0-501457 GCF_014198245.1 Bradyrhizobium sp. cir1 | reverse complement strand
TAGTGGACCACGTCGCCGGCCTTGTCGACCACCTTGGTAACCGTGTCGCCGTCAACATCCGCCACCGTCTTGGTGACGTTCAGCGCCGGCTTCAGCACGATCGGCACCGATGCCGTCGCGGTATCGGGACCGGTCTGGTCGCTGTCCGCCGTCGCAAGGTTGTCGATGTCGCCGTCGCCCGTCACGCCGTTGCTGTCGATGTCGTCCTGCGTCGCCGTATAGCTGGCGGTGTAGGTCCAGGTCTCGCCGACATCGAGCTTGCCGTTACTGTTGGTGTCGCCACCCACGAAGGTTGCGTTGGTCGTTCCGCCCGCCTCGACCTTGTCGGTCACCGTGATCCCGGTCAGTGCCACTTCGCCGGTATTCTCGACCGCGATCGTGTAATGGACGACGTCGCCGGCCTTGTCGACCACCTTGGTAACCGTGTCGCCGTCAACATCCGTCACCGTCTTGGTGACGTTCAGCGCCGGCTGCGGAATGTGATTGCCGATCGGATCGACCGTGACGACTTGGCCCACGGTCGTAATCGTGGCGGTCTCGAAGTTCCCGGTGGTCTGCGTCTCACCTGCCGGCGTTACTTCGTCAATCTGCCATGTACCCAGCGGCACCCCGTAGAAAGTATAATTGCCGTTGGCATCGGTGACCGTGGATCGCTCGCCTGCGTCGAGCACGCCATTCTTGTTGGCATCGATGAAGATGGTGACGCCCGCGACGCCGGGCTCGCCCGCGTCCCTGATGCCATCTGAGTCGACGTCACTGAACTTGGTGCCGGTCAGCGTCCCCGCCGACTGCAGGTTCCACTCCTCGAAACCGCCAGCGGCGACATAGTCCCCGCCTAGTGAGCCCATATCGACATAGAGATACATGTAGGTCGTCGCCGGATCGAGGCCGGCGAACTTCGAGACGGGAACCAGGACTGCGTAATCATCCGTGCCGCTTCCGGTCGACACTTCGCTCAATTTCAGCGAGACGTCGCCGGTCGGACTTCCATCCATGCTGTAAACGAGATTCTGAGTGAAAAGCGTCGTAGTGCTTTCGATGGTGCCGCTTGTCGAGGAGTAGATCTTGAACTGGTCCAGCGAGATCTGGCCATTTGGATTGCTATTGGCCTCGTTGAGGTCGACGCGGAATTCGTAATATTCGATGCCGTTGACGACGATGATAGGCACCGAGGACAGAAGGACTGTGTGGGTTTTCGATTGATCGATGTCCTGGTTGGTCGAGTTGATCGGCGGCGTGTCGTCCGAATTGAATCCTTGCTCGTTTCCGGACTGGGAGGGCGTCGGGCTCAGGGCAAGGAACGTGTTGTAGTTGCCGGTGCCCGAACCGATGTTGGCGGAGTCGAGGAAAATGGCCCCGTCGATAGTGGTTTGCGAACCGGCAGCCGTAAGATCAATCTCTGTGGCCATCATCATACTCCTGTAAATTTATCGGTGTCGAAGCTATCAATCCGCCGCTGTGGAGAGCCACAGCAGCCCGGGCGCGCGACCGCTCTGCCCGTGAACGCTCGGTTCTGGACCTTGGAAGACTTCGTCGATCGCGATGTCGAGCAGGGTCGCCTGAAATCTATCGACCCAGTTCGAAAATCTAGTGCTTTAGAAACCCTTCACAGCCTAAACCCTCCGGCTCGTCACGATGGAGGAAGTTCGAATACCTCACGTCCAACAAAATCCAATCGACCGAGAATCAAATTTGTTCGGCCGCTTCATTGCAGCCAGGGCAACAAAAAAGCCGGCAACGCGAACAGCGCGTTCCGGCGACCTAAATCCAAACTTCAAAGACGCTACATGCACGCATCAATCCAACGCCTGCGAATGCTTCGCACAAAATCGTGCCTGTCGGACAACGTCGCGGCAGGCACATCCTTTCCAGGATGTAAATAGCTAAGCGTCTTTTGCTCAGAATGTAAACACAAATTTCCACTTTTTCCCGATCCGCCCGCAACCGAGATGACTGGCATATCAAGGCGCTGGCCCGGAGGTAATCCCGTTCGGGTTCGTGGACGAGATCGAAAAGGCCAGCGGTCCCGGGAACGTCTGGCTGTCGTTCGGCCTGCAATATTGCGCCCCGTATTGCCCCAGGAGGGAATGTTACCGGGATGAAGGTCTCCGGGCTGTCCCAGGCCGGCGCCCGAGCCTTTGGTGGGCGCCGCATTCCATCCCTGTGCGGCGCCGGTTGGCGCGAGGCACCCCCGCAAGCTTGACGCCAGACCTCGGTCGTCAGGACCACACGCGTCTAGCCCTTGGGTATCACCCGCTGCGCCAGCACTGCATCGGCGCTCTTGATGAGCCCGCCGGCCAACTGCTTCGCAGCGTCCGGCGAGAACGCGTAGCCGGCCTGGCGATCCAGCCGGTGATTGAGGATGAAGAGCACGAGACCGCGGCCGCTGGTGTCTGCGGAAATCGTGCAGTTCTTCGGGATTTCGAACCTCACCTCTTCGGCCTTGCCGGCCGCGCCCGGTTGGGTCTGCGCTGCGGCTTCAGCGCTGGGGGCGGCTGCTTCGGCGGCGAAGGCCGGTCCCCCTCCATTTGAAGCCGCTGGCTGCGCGCCGCCTCGCACCTTTGTCAGCGCCGCGATCAGATCATCGACGCAGTCACTGGCCAATCTCAGCTCCAGTGCACCGGTATATTTGCCCGTGGTCTGGACAATGAATTCCTTTTTGTCATCCGACATGGTGGCGGAACTCACCGCCGCAATCCTGATCGCCATTAGCCCAATGCCCCGAAATATGGTTGGGGCCTCGCTGGCCCCTGTTTCCCAACTATCCGCCGACTATACCGCCGAGGGCGGCCTGCGATAGCACCTCCGCTGGTCGCCCGAAGATCAGGCGACGCACCAACCTTGACTCATCCGCCTTGCCGCTTCCACACGAGCGACCTAGGATAAAGCCTTGTTACGGTCAATTCGCATTGCAGCACGATGAATATCAATCCCGCTTCCCGGATCATTGCAGAGTTGCGGCCGAAGTACGAGATCAAGATCGACCTCGACGAGCGATGCTTCCTGTTTCCGGCCGGGAAGTCGGTCAGCCAGTTGCTGTTGCTGTCGGACGGCCACACCATCCTCATCGATGCCGTGTATCCGTTCAACCAGGCGCGCACGCCACCGCGGCTCGCAGCGCTTGATCTCGACGATGCCAGGGAGTTCGGGCGGCGGCTGGTCGAAGCGGTCCATACGGCGCGCACCCAGCTGGTTGGCACGAACGGCATCAGGATATCCATCAACGTGATCGCCAATGGATATCACCTCCAGTTTGGCGACATGAACGCAGCGACCGAACTGTTTCTCGGCACCGGCTGCATCTGGCGTGTCTGCCAGGGCCTGCTCCGCATCGTAGACCTGATCGCACCGATCGAATCGAACTGAAGCGTAGCCACTTCAGGAGGCGGTCTCGACCAGCGGCTCCAGATAGCTGCGATGCAGCGTTTGCGGATGCTTGTGTCCGTCCAGAATGACCCGCAACGCGTTCTTGGTGTGGGCAAAGCCGATAACCCGTCCGGTCCTGCCGTCCAAACGCTTGCTATGCTTGCCGAGGGACTTCACCCGGAAGCGGCTGCCGATCGCAAGATCCAGCAAGAGCGCGTCGTTTTCATTCATGGCGATCAACTCTTCATCAAACGTCTCTAGGACAGGATCACCCGGTCAAGCTACAGGCTACGCTTCTCCACGAGGCTGCTGCAAAGCCGGCGATCATCCTCCGACATGCCGGACGGCGTCTCTCCATATTTGAAATAGGCCAGGATATGCGCCAGACGAGCAGCGTGCTCGATGGCGCTTCGCCTCTTCGCGCGCTGCCAGGCAGTGCGCTGATGCCCACTCATGGCGAGCTTTGTGGCCGTCTGCACCTCCATGGACAACACCGAGATCAGCGTGCCGCGATCGACATCAATGAGCGAATTCAACAAGGCCTCTACTTCACGCATTCAGTTCAGTCCGCCTGTTAGCGCCAACTACACATGGAAGATGAAGTCGGCGGCCTTGAGGTTCGACGCCACAATATTCTTGAGCAGAATGGAGTCGTTGGCATCCAGCGTCACCAGCGTGTCGTTGGGACTGTCCGCCGCCGAAGCCCAGGACACGTTCGTGAACTGGCGAACGTCGAGCCTGTCGATTCCCACCGTGAAGTCGGTGATCGTATGCTGGACGGGCGTCGAAGCCGGAGGGGATGCGAACACGAACTGGTCCCGTCCCACGCCCCCGGTAAGCACGTCCTGACCGCTCGCAGCGAAGAGGACGTCGTTGCCGGAGGTGCCCTGCACGGTCGACCCGGTGCCGTTCTGGAAGATGAAATTCACGCTCTGAGTGGCGCCGGCAATGTCCGACATCGTCAGCGCCACCTTTTCATACGCGGGTGGCGTACTGCCGGGCGTGTAAGTCACGACAGGCGCGGTCGGAACGCCCGGATCGCTGTCGGTCACCTGAATCCCGTTCACGGTGTACGTGCCGCCGTTGAAACTGACGGCCAGCTGGCTGGTATCGATGACAGGCCCCTGATGATTCCAGCTGATCTTCGTGCCGCCCTGCCCGTCGGAAGCGATGAGGAATCCGGCCGGATCGTAGCTGCCGCCGAGAGCGAACGAACCGGTGCCGAAATCGACATGCAGACCACCCGAACCGGACACGCTGACGTTCGCAGGAGCGATCCCGACGAGATCGATCGTGTCTCCAAATGCAAAGCCGGTGACCGTGCCGGTGAAATCAGCGGCATCGGCAAGCACCAGCGTCCCGGGCGTGCTCGTGCCGGTGTCGAATGTAACGTTGGCGTCCGACGCCGCGTTGAACACCAGCGAAGCACTATAGATGACCGCCGCGCCGCCGCCGGTCACCGCGGTCCCGATGGTCAGGCCGCCGGATTCCACCGCGATTGTTCCGGTATTGGTGAAGCCTGCCAGGCCCAGAATCGACGACGTGCCGGCGCTTTCGATCGTGCCGAAATTCGAGAGCGTACTGGTGCCGGTGAACGTGCTGGCACCGCTGAATTGCCAGTCCGCCCCCGCCTCGTTCGTGAACGTCGCGTTGTAGGCGAGGACGATACCCTCAACGACGCCGGCATTGTCTATGGTGACCAAGCCCGTGCCGGTCGTGGTGACGTCGAGCCCCGCCGTGCCACCAATCACCGAACCGTCGATCGTCACGCTCACATCGCCACCATCGAAGCCGAACGCCGCAACGCCGTACCGTCCCGCGAAAACACGGGAATCCGACTCGACCGTAACAGCTATGTCGCCGTCTCCGTAATTCACCGCGCGGATGCCGTCGGTTCCGGTCGGCGCGACGATCGTGGCGTGGTCGTAGACAAATACATTTCCGTGGACCGCATTGTTCGCCGTGTTCTGATTGTTGGGATTGTAGCCGGCCAGAATGCCTGCGGCGGGGTCGGCGGCGACGGTGCCCGTCGGCGTCGTTCCGGAATGGATCGTACCGGACGCATTCACGAAGATCTCCGCCGTCGCCGGCACGACCACGGTGGGATTGAGCGGATCTGCCGTGGTCGCCTTGTTCAGGGCAGCAATGCCCGTGCTCCCGGACGTGATGCTCGTGCTCGCCGACGTCGTGACATAGACGCTGCCGGGACCGAAGTTCTGGGCGAGGATGCCAACTCCCGATCCGTTCGGCGGATTTGCACCGCCGAGCGCCGTGATGATCCCCGAGAAATTGTTGACGCTGACGTCGCCGACACCGAAGTTGTACGCCCTGATGCCATCGCCCGCATCGGCGGTGATATTGCCGAAATTGTTGACGACAACCTCGCCATTGACGCCATAGTTCGCGGGATTCGGCGGATTGTTCAGGCTCGGGTCTGTCGCCTGGCCGATATAGCCTGCGAGAATACCGGCCGGCTGGTTGTTGAATCCGGTGGTGCCGGTGCCGGAGTGTATGGAGGCCGCGTTCGTCACGATCACCGAACTGTTGAACGACGGCGCAATGCTGGTGGCCTCGTTGACCGCGTTGATGCCGGCGCTGCCCTGGTGGGAGTCGATTGTATCTCCCGTCGATGTGACCACCGAAATGCTGCCGGCGTTGGTGCTCAGGGCGAGGATACCGTAAGCCTTGTTGAACGTTGCGGAGCCGGCGGTAATGGTCGTGTTGGCATAGACGGTGACGGCAACGTCACGGGCCAGCGCGCTCGCCGTTACCGGATCGGTGAATCCGCCATCGGCGTGAGCATAGATGCCATTTGAGCCCGCCGTGATGTTGGCACCGGAAGCAACGTCAATGGTGATATTGCCGTAGCCGAAATTATAGCCCTGCAGGCCGACACCGGCGGCGGAGACGACCGCCGCGTTGTTGATGAAGACGTTGCCGCTGACATACTGGTTCGCATGCCCTCCTCCGCCAAAGAACCCGGCGGCGATACCGGACGGCGTGCCGCCACTGTTGGTGGACAATGCGCCGGCGGTGATCGTGCCGGCTGCCGTCACCGCGACCACGGCAGGTTTACCAGCGGCGACGCTCGCCGCAAACAAATTGGCCAGATCCGAGCCCGCCGTCGGGTTTGCGTCATTGACGGCGTTGATGCCGGTGCTGCCGGCATTGATGGAGGACCCGTTCGACGTCACAACAAGGATATCGCCCGGACCACGATTGGTTGCTGCGATGCCATAGGGAGCATTGCCGCCCAAAGAGGACGTTGCGGGCGCCTGGGTCTGTATCGAGACACCCGAGCCGACCGTGACGGTGATATCGCCCACGGCATAGTTGTAGGCGCTGATGCCTGCGCCTGCGGCCGCGAAGATGGTCGACGTGCCAGCCGCTGCAGCGTTGACAATGACATCGCCATAGACGGCGGAGTTGAATACGCCCTGCAGTCCCGGATTGTAGCCCGCCTGCATGGCAGACGGCGGACCGCCTGAGTTGTGGAGATTGGTGCCTGATGAAATGGACCCCTGGCTGTATACCGAGACTGTGCTGCCGCTGCCTTGAGCAATGGCGATGGCCTGGTTACCGGCGTTGATGCCCGTGCTGCCCGAGGTGATCGTGCTGTTAAAGCCTGTATTTACCAGCGTGCTGCCTTTGCCATAGGTGTAGGCGAAGATGCCATACTGGGCGTCACTGGTGGCAGGATTGACTCCATCATTGGTGACGCCGGCAGCGGTGGCCGTGATCGTCTGGTCCGTCCCTAGCGTGACCGAGGCATCCCCAGACCCGAAGTTGAAGGCGTGAAGGCCATCACCGTACTTCGCAGTGATGCTGCCGCGAGACTCAATAATGACATTGCCCGTGATCTGCAGGTTCGGCGTGTTTTGCGTAGGCGACGTGTTATTGTTGAGAATGCCCGCGCGAATACCGGACACCCCGGCTCCCAAGGCATTGGCCGCACCATTGTTGCCGCTGGTGATATTTGCGGAGTTGTAGACCTGGACGCCGGCAGAAGTGAATGTTTGTTGCCGCGCGATCGCAATGATGCCCGAAGTGCCGGCGCTGATGGTTGTAACATTCGACGGCGCAGCATTCGACGTCGCAATGCTGACGCCGCCACCGCCATTGGCAATGGCGACAATTCCAAACGCGAGTGTACCAGTTAGCGTTGCGCCGGGCCCGACGACGACATTGCCATTGCCGTCCCACGTAAGGGCCTGAATGGCCGACTGTCCGCCGGTGACGTTGCCGTAATCGACGACGTCGGCATTTCCGCTACCGCTGCTCGGAAGGTTGGTGAGATTGACGTTGATGCCGAGATCGCCTCCGGAAACAGTTGCTGCGTTGATGATCGCGCCGCTGGCGCCGGACGTTCCAACGCGCAAGGCGGAATTGGTGGTCGGTCCGGTCACCGAGACGGACGAGTTCGCGTTGACCACGAGCGCATAGGTGTTGGCGGCCGCGGTATCGGCCGTGTTGATGTTGTAGCCGGAGCCCGTGTTGCCGCTGATAAGATCGCCGTCAAGAACATAGACGCTGTAGCCGTTGACCGGCGCCACCGGAGTGATAGTGGTCGGCGCGGTGACGCCCGTGACGATTGTCGTACCTGCGCCTACATTGGGCACCAGAACCAAACGGTTCGCGGACAGCACGTCAAATATGTTTCCTGTAAGCCCGGCGCCCGTCGCATTGAAAAAGCTCTGCGCGGAACTGACCGTCATCGTCGGGCCAGTGAAATTGGCGCCCTGCAGCGTGATGACGGAGCCGATGTTGCTCTTGCCTGGATCGGGATTGAAGTTAACCGGTGCGGTGACTGCAGCGGGATTGTCCAGCATCAGCAGCCCACGGCCGGTCAAACTGATCACCTGTGTGGTGTCGACGGAGAGACCGAGTTCGAGCGCCGAGCGGTCGCCCAAGGATATTGTGCCGGTCGAGCCGACTGGATTGCCGGGAGCGTTACTCACATTGGCAAAAATCTGCGCCGAGCTGTTCGACGCAATCTGGATGGAGCCAGTGTTCCACAGCGAAATTGCGCTTGGGCCGAAGAGGGCGGCAAGGCCGGACATGCTAATGGTGCCGGCATTGCTGATCACATTCGTGCCGCTGCCAAAGGAGTTCCAGCCGTTGGTCTTCCAGGTTGCCCCAAGCGCGTTGCTGAAGCTGCCGCTGCCAGTCCCGCTGAAGCTGATATTGCCGGTGATCGAGCCGTTGTTGGTGACCGACCCATTGCCGGCGAAGAACGAGATGGCGACGTTGTTGGTTGTGCGGGCAAAGAGCGTCGAGGCGATGGACTTGCCCGCGGCGTTGGACACCGTTGCAGTCTGAGTGCTGTTGCCGTTGCCGATCGTCACGACGGGCATGAACGGCACACCGGGCGCATTGATCGTTCCAGAATTGGAAATCGAGATCAGCCCGTTGACCGAAGCACTGGATCCGTTGCCGGCCGAGACGCCGATGGCCGCCGCGCTGATGGCGCCCTGGTTGTCGATCGTAATGTTGCCACCCGCGGCCGAGAATGCCGTGACGCCGGCTCCCTGCGCAGCTGTGATCGACGACGTCGGCCGCAGCGTTGCGCTGATACTGCCATTGCCGTTGTTGTAGAGATTGATGCCGGATCCCGAAGCCGCGGTGACAGTCGCCGCATTGTCCAGAACGACGTTACCGTGAATGTTGGCCGGCGAGAGGACGGAGTAGCCAGCCGAGATGCCGGCAGGCGTGCCGCCGCCCGAGAAGAAATTGAAGCCCGAGTTGATTGTGCCCGTCGACGTGGTGACCGATATCTGATTTCCGGATGCGACGCTGGCGGCCGCCGAATTGGCGTTGATGCCATAGCCGCCGGAGATGAACTGGTCATTGGCGCCGGTCGTGATCGTGATATTGCCGCCGCTCGTGTTGTTGGCGTTGATTGCGGCAAGGCCCATGAGCGAACTCGCAGTCACCGCGGCAGCCGTCGGCGTCGAATTGGCTTCGACACTGATCGAAACATTGGAAGGCGACGCGGTGCCGTTGACGGACGAACCAGCGGCGATGCCGAATTGCGCACCGCTCACAGACTTGTCGGCCCTGTTTATGATCGTGATGTTGCCGTAGCCGACATTGAAGCCGATGATGCCATATCCGGCTCTCGCCGAAATATTGGCTGCATTATCGACAAGGACCGAGCCGTTGATGTTCGGGTTTGAAGTCCCGTTGCTACCATAGTATCCAGCGGAAATGCCCGCCGGCTGGGCACCTCCGGCCGACAGATGCACACCCGAGTTGATCGTGCCGGCGGCCGTGACGGTGACGGTCGAGCCCGCGCTCTGCAAAATAGAACTGGCCTGATTGATCGCCAGGATACCGTGCGATCCCGAGGTGATGCTGGAGCCCGCAATCGTCGTGACCGAAACGTTGCCGGTGCTGCTGCTTGAACCGGCGATGCCGTAGACATCTCCGGCAATAATGGTCCCGGAATTGCTGATGAAAACATTGCCGGGCCCGAAATTGTAGCCGCGGATGCCGTCACCACCCGCCGCATTGATGGTGGCGGAGTTGTTGATGACAACGTTGCCGAACACGTTGGCATTGACGGTATTGGTCGTGCCGCCCTTATAGCCGGCGAGGATGCCGGCTGGACGGCCGCCCTGTCCGGTCAGGGCCGTACCTGAGTTGATCGCGCCGCTCGCATTGACCGAAATCGAACTTGCGATCACCCCGCCGACCTTGGGCAGAGAGATCGCTTCATTGTACGCGTTGATGCCAACACTAGCTGACGTGATGACCGTGCCGGCGCCCGCATTGATCTGGATATTGCCGGCACCCTTGGATTGCGCCTCGATACCGTAGAGCGTCGAACCTGTGATCTGCGCTGTTGCCTCGAGCGGATTGGGCGCCGTGGTTACACTGATATTGCCGTTGCCATTGGTCTGAACGCGGATGCCGTCGTGACCACCCGTGACATTTCCGCTTTGGTTGACGGTGATGTCGCTGTTGCTCGCGGAATTGAGGTTGACGGCGACGATCCCGCTGAATGCGGCGCCCGTTCCCGTCACGTTGCCTGATCCGTTGATCAGGATGCTGCCCGTGCCTGTCGCGTTCTGCTGAGCAAGGATACCCCTGCCCGCCTGGCCGATCACCGTCCCCGACGTCGTGACCGTGATCGATCCGGCGGCATTCTGGACCACGGAGATAGCGCTTCCGGCTCCGGTGATCTGGCCGGTGGGATTGACGGTCAGGTTCGCGGGATTGCCCGCATTTGCGCCGGTCGCATAGAGGTCGATCGCATCGCCCGCGCTGGTCGTGATGTTGCCGCTTCCGCCGATCGCGACCGGCCCGCTTGCGATCGAAATGGCATTGATCGCTGCAGTGACGGCCGCACCAATCTGCAAAGTGCCGCCGGATCCCGTGAACTCGACGACACCGCCTGCCGGGTTCATCGAGACGCTGGCGCCACCGCTGGCCACCAGTATCGGCAGGCTCGCCGTCGTCTCGACATTGCCCGCCGAATCGACCACGCGCGTGAAGTAGGTGAAATTCGAGCTTCGGATCGAACTGTCAGTGAAGGTCCATCGGGTCAAGCCGTTCCGGGCGACATCCGTCCACGTCAAATTGTCCGTGCTGATCTGGACCTTGTCGCCAAACGCAAGCGTGCCATTCGTGCCCGTCACGATGATCGAGGTGCTGGTCGAAGACGAGCTTCCGGCGACGGACGAAATCGCGACGGATTCAGTTGGCAGACTCGTGTCGACAATGAAGCTCGCATTGTCGGCCACCGCAGCCGCGGTCAGCACCGCGGCATTGCCGGCTGCATCCGTGATCGTGCCGCCGTTCAGGCTCAGCGCGTTGGCGTCGAGGCTGATGCCGTTGGCGTCATTTTGGCCGGCCTGGATCGTGTAGGTGAACACGAGCTGCGTGGTGCCGCTGCCCGAGGTGTAGCCGGCCTGCACCGGTGTGCCGCCGATGTTCAGTGCCAGCTGCGGTGTCCCCGTCACCGTGACGCTCTCGTTGAACGACACCGTGACGCTGACGACGTCACCGGCATTGAGCGTGCTGTTCTGAGCCCCCGTCGCGCTGGTGATCGCTTCGCTGCTCACCGCCGGCGCGGCGGTATCAACCTTGTAGCTGGCATTGTCGGCCACCGCCGCCGAGGTCAGCACGGCCGCGTTGCCGGCGGCATCCGTGATCGTGCCGCCGTTCAGGCTCAGCGCATTGGCGTCGATGCTGATGCCGTTGGTATCGTTCTGCCCGGCCTGGATCGCGTAGGTGAACACGAGCTGCGTGGTGCCGCTGCCCGAGGCGTAGCTGGCCTGCACCGGTGTCCCACCGATGTTCAAGGCCAGTTGCGGCGTCCCCGTCACAGAGACGCTCTCGCCGAACGTCACGGTGACGCTGACGACGTCGACGGCATTGAGCGTATTGTTCTGCGCGCCCGTCGCGCCGGTGATCGCTTCGCTGCTCACCGCCGGCGCGGCGGTATCGACCTTGTAGCTGGCATTGTCCGCCACCGCGGCCGCAGTCAGCACCGCCGAATTGCCGGCGGGATCCGTGATCGTGCCGCCGTTCAGGCTCAGCGCGTTGGCATTGATGCTGATGCCGGTGGCATCATTCTGCCCGGCCTGGATCGTATAGGTGAACACCAGCTGGGTGGTGCCGGTGCCGGAAGCGTAGTTGGCCTGCACCGGCGTGCCGCCGATGTTCAATGCCAGCTGTGGCGTCCCGGTCACCGTGACGCTCTCGCTGAACGTCACGGTCACGCTGACGACGTCACCGGCATTGAGCGTATTGTTCTGCGCGCCCGTCGCACTGGTGATCGCCTCGCTGCTCACCGTCGGCGCGGCCGTATCGACCTTGTAGCTGGCATTGTCGGCCACCGCGGCCGCCGTCAGCACCGCCGTATTGCCGGCCGCATCCGTGATCGTGCCGCCGTTCAGGCTCAGCGCGTTGGCGTCGATGCTGATGCCGCTGGCATCGTTCTGGCCGGCCTGGATCGCGTAGGTGAACACCAGCTGGGTGGTGCCGCTGCCGGAGGCATAATTGGCCTGCACCGGTGTGCCGCCGATGTTCAGTGCCAGTTGCGGTGCTCCCGTCACCGTGACGCTCTCGTTGAACGTCACGGTGACGCTGACCACGTCGCCGGCATTGAGCGTATTGTTCTGCGCCCCCGTCGCGCTGGTGATCGCTTCGCTGCTCACCGCCGGCGCGGCCGTATCGACCTTGTAGCTCGCGTTGTCGGTCACTGCGGCCGCGGTCAGCACCGCGGCATTGCCGGCTGCATCCGTGATCGTGCCGCCGTTCAGGCTCAGCGCATTGGCGTCGATGCTGATGCCGCTGGCATCGTTCTGGCCGGCCTGGATCGCGTAGGTGAACACGAGCTGGCTGCTGCCGCTGCCCGAGGCGTAGCTCGCCTGTATCGATGTTCCGCCGATGTTCAAGGCCAGTTGCGGCGTCCCCGTCACAGAGACGCTCTCGCTGAACGTCACGGTCACGCTGACGACGTCACCGGCATTGAGCGTGCTGTTCTGAGCCCCCGTCGCGCTGGTGATCGCTTCGCTGCTCACCGCCGGCGCGGCGGTATCAACCTTGTAGCTGGCATTGTCCGCCACCGCGGCCGCAGTCAGCACCGCCGAATTGCCGGCGGGATCCGTGATCGTGCCGCCGTTCAGGCTCAGCGCGTTGGCATTGATGCTGATGCCGGTGGCATCGTTCTGCCCGGCCTGGATCGTATAGGTGAACATGAGCTGGGTGGTGCCGGTGCCGGAAGCGTAGTTGGCCTGCACCGGCGTGCCGCCGATGTTCAATGCCAGCTGTGGCGTCCCGGTCACCGTGACGGCCTCGCTGAACGTCACGGTCACGCTGACGACGTCACCGGCATTGAGCGTGCTGTTCTGAGCCCCCGTCGCGCTGGTGATCGCTTCGCTGCTCACCACCGGCGCGGCGGTATCAACCTTGTAGCTGGCATTGTCGGCCACCGCTGCCGCGGTCAGCACCGCCGCGTTGCCGGCGGCATCCGTGATCGTGCCGCCGTTCAGGCTCAGCGCGTTGGCATTGAGGCTGATGCCGGTGGCATCGTTCTGCCCGGCCTGGATCGTATAGGTGAACACGAGCTGGGTGGTGCCGGTGCCGGAACCGTAGTTGGCCTGCACCGGCGTGCCGCCGATGTTCAATGCCAGCTGTGGCGTCCCGGTCACCGTGACGCTCTCGTTGAACGTCACGGTGACGCTGACCACGTCGCCGGCATTGAGCGTGCTGTTCTGCGCGCCCGTCGCGCTGGTGATTGCCTCGCTGCTCACCGTCGGCGCGGCGGTATCGAGCGTGATGATCAGTGCTGCGGTCGTTGAACTGTTGCCGAAACTGTCGTTTAGTCTGGCCGAGATTGACTTGGCGCCGTCAGGGCCGAGATCACCGTCGGTTACGGTCAAGCTCACGCTCTGCGCGCCGATGTCGGCTGCGCTGATCGTGTGCGTGACGGGATGGGCGAACGGCGAACCATTGAGCAATAGCTGGATCGTATCTCCCGCCACGACGTTGGCACCGAGCACGACCGTGAAAGTCGGCGCGGTCACGTTCGTCGTGTTGTCACTGCTGGAACTTCCGGAATCGGAGCCTGCCACCAGGTCCGGTGTGCCGCCGGTCGGGGCATTGGTGTTCAAGGTGATGACCACCGTGTTGCTGACGCCCTGGTTGCCGGCGGCGTCGGTCGCTTGCGCGGTCAAACTGTTGGTGTCGCTGTGCAGCGTGACGTCGGTGCTCCAGGTGCCGTTGGCCTGGATGGTTGCAACGCCAACGACGGCGCCATCGTCCAGCACGGTCACAATCGCGCCCGCGTCAGCGGGATCCGCCGTGCCGGCAATCGTCTGCACGGATTGATTGGTGTTGCCGCCCGGACTGGTGATCGCCAGCACGGGCGCACTCGTGTCGAGCGTGATCGTCAAGGCGTTGGTGGTCGAGCTGTTGCCCGCCAGATCGGTAAACCGGCCGGAGATCAGCTTGAGCCCGTCAGATCCAAGATCACCGGGGCTCACCGTGAAACTGACGCTTTGGGCCGCGATATCGCCGGAGGTGACGGTTCGCACCAGAGGATGGGAGAATGACGACGCGTTCAGCAGCAGCTCGACCGTGTCGCCCACAGCAACACCGGCACCAAGCGCGACCGACAGCGTCGGCGCCAATAGGTTGGTGTTGTTGTCGCTGCTGGAGGTGCCGGAATCCGAGCTCGCAATCAGATCCGGCGTGCCGCCGGACGGGGCGGTCTGGTTCAGCACGTAGCTGTGGCCAATGCCCGTAGCGATATTGCCGGCCAAATCGATGGTGCGGACCGACAACAAACTGCCTGCCCCGGAGAGGATCACCCCCGATGCGGACCACACGCCCCCTGCGGCGTTTGCCGTCACCCAGTTCGTGCCGTCGATGCTCAGCTGAATCGACTCACCGGGATCCAGCGCGTCCGTGTACGTTCCTGTCACGGTCTGCGACGCCACATTGGTGACGAAATCGCTCGACGAGCTGCCGCTGTCCGAACCCAGTGCCGTCACCGTCGCAACCGCGGACGGAGCGCCGGTGTCCAGCGTGTAAGCATGCCCGCTGCCGGCGAGGCTGTTGCCAGCCAGATCGATGGTCCGAACCGACAGCGTGCTCCCAGCGGCCGACAGCGATACTCCGGATGCTGACCAGGTGCCATTCGATGCATTGGCGACCGCAGTTACCCAGGTCGCGCCGCCGTCGGTGCTAACCTGGATGGACTCGCCGGGACCCAGGCTACCGGAATAGGTGCCGCTGACCGTCTGCGACGCGATATTGGTGACGAAATCACTCGAGGAGCTGCCGCTGTCCGCCCCCAGTGCCGTCACCGTCGCAACCGCTGACGGCACGATGGTATCGAAGCTGTAGCTGTGGCCGGCCCCGGCCGCGATATTGCCCGCCAGGTCGACCGTGCGGACCGACAGCATGTTCCCCGTTGGCGACAGTGTCATGCCGGATGCTGACCAGGTGCTGTTGGCCGCATTGGCCGTAGCGCTGACCCAGGTCACACCGCCATCCGCGCTGACTTGAAACGTTTCGCCGAAAGCCAGGACACCCGTATAGGTGCCGCTTACGGTTTGCGACGGCACGTTGGTGACGAAATCGGTCGAGGAGCTGCCGCTGTCGGAACTCAGCAGCGTCATCGTCGCAACCGCCGTGGGTGCCACAGTATCCAGAGTGTAGCTGCGTCCCGTCCCCGACGTGATGTTACCGGCGAGGTCGATCGTGCGAACGGAAAGGAAGTTGGTGCCAAGCGATAGCGACACACCAGATGCTGACCAGACGCCGCCCGATGCGGCCGCCGTCACCCACGTGGTGCCATTGTTGGCGCTGACCTGGATCGTCTCCCCCTGCCCCAAAGCACCGCTATAGGTGCCGCTGACCGTCTGCGAGGTCACGTTGGTATTGAAGTCGGTCGCCGAGTTACCGCTGTCGGCGCTCAATGCCCCGACGGATGCAGCCGCCGCCGGCGGCGTCGAATCCAGCGTCAGGACGACCGTATTGCTCAGACCCAAATTGCCGGCCACGTCGATGTCCTGGGCGACGAAACTATTGCCGCCCTCGGAAAGCTGTACGATCACGCTCCAGCTGCCGTCTGCCTGGACGACGGCACCGGCTATGGCCTGCGCATTGTCGAACACGATCACGGTGGTTCCGGCATCCGCCAAATCGACCGTTCCGGAGATTCTTTGGATGGCCTGGTTGGTCAGCACATCCGAATTGTCGATCGTGACCGCAGGCGGAGCTGTGTCGATTGTGACGGCCTGCGCGGCGGAGCCGACGGTGTTGCCGACGGAATCGACAACACGCACCTGGTACGAAAAGCTCGCATTGTGGATGCTCGGATCGGTCAGGCTCCACGTCGTCCCTGTCGCCTGAACAACGTCACTCCACGTGAGACCGTTGTCGCTGCTGACCTGGATCTTCTCGCCGGGCGAGAGCGCTCCGTTGCTGCCGGAGACCGACAACTGGGTGCTGTTTGTGATGAAATCGCCGGACGCTCCACTATCAGGACTGATCGCCGTAATGGCCAGCGGCAGCGTGATGTTGAGACTTGCGGTCGAAGCCGCAGACTTGATCGTATCAGAGACCGTGTAGCCGAAGACAACGTGGCCGCTGAATCCCGGATACGGCGTGTACGTCCACGTCTGATCGCTATTCTGGACCAGACCCCCGCCTCCACTCTGGATCGTCAGTGACGAGATGAACAGGGAGGGACCGTCGATGTCGGCGACGCCCTTGAGCAAGGCCGTCGGCGTGATGACGTAGGGGCTGTCCTGCTGCCCTTGTGCGAGCGTTACCGGCGCCGCCACCGGTGCCGCATCGGTCGTCTGGATGGCAGGCTGAATGCCGTCGTGCACCGTTACGAAGACGGGGATGGTTATAAAGCCATTGTCAGCGGAGAGCCTGATGATGAATTCTTGCGTGGCTGTCTCGCCGAAAGACAGCGCCGCAAAGTCGCTCTTCGCCTCAGCGAAGTTCCAGTTGATATGCCCGTTTGCGTCAAAGCTGGCGCTGAAATATGGGGTCGCATCGCCAAATTGATCCGATACGCCGACCGTGACGCCCGTGTAGTCACCCGTGACAGCAATCGATCCTTTGGCAGTCAGGACGTCGGGCGACTTCACCGTCTCCAGAATGATCGCGCTAAGTCCCGAGGTCGGATCGGCAAAGAAGATGTTGCTGCTGCTGCCGAAGGCGACGTACTGGCCGCCGGCGCTGATCGCGGCGCCGCCATTGGACGCTGTACCCACCCCGTCCGAAACCAGCCGATAGGCGGGGGCCGCCGGATCCGTGACGTCGACGATATAGATATCGGCGAACCCGTTCTGATCGGCCGAGGTCAGCCTTGCCTCGCTCGTGAAGACGATGAAGTGGCCGTCCGGGCTCAGCACCGGACTATAGCTGCTGCCCGAGGCGTTGGACGTGTGAAACACGACGGCCCCGGCATTCAAATCATAGAGATAGATCTCGGAATGGCCGGTGCCGTCAGTCCCCTGATAGGCGATCATGCGGCCATCTGCGCTGATGGTCGGCGCAACCGCACCGGCCCCGACGGAGGTGCGGGCAATCTCGGCCAGTTCACCCGTCGATAAATCGAAGGCAAGGAGCCTGCCCCCGCCTCCTGGAGCAGCCACATCCGAGTTCCAGAAGGCAATCAGGTGGCCGTCGGCGCTGATGGCGGGCTTCCAAAGCGCCCCCGAGCTCCCCACCGCTCCTGGCGTCACCGTTCCTTTGAGCGTGCCGTCAAGACTGTAGATTGCAACGTTGCCGCCATCCTGTTGCACGACGATCGTGCTGCCGTCACCGCTGACGGCGGGGGCGCTTCCCGGCGCCAGCGCGGTTTGAACATGATAGTGCGCCGGATCGGAAGGATCGGTGCCATAGACGAAGACGAAGCTCCCACCACCATCAGAGCCCTGATAGACGATATAACGACCATCAGAGCTGATCGTCGGTGAACCGTAACTCCAGCCGTTCGCCGGAGACGCGATGGTGGTGGTCGCGCCCGCCTCGTGGCTGAAAAAATAGATCGTGCCGTCGGGATCGTAGACGACGTCGCCATTGGCGCTCATGACCGGGCCGATGTGATCTCCCGGCCCGGAGGTGATCGCCGCTACGTTCGGCGGAGTGACGACGAATGGAACGGCCGACAGTTTGACCGGGACAACGATCGGCCCCTCCGCAACGGTGCTGCTCGCAGGCGGGCTTGTGCCGGCGTCGGAAGCCGGGTTGACCGTGACGACAACGACCGGGGGCACTGCGCTCGAGGGCGGAGTGGCGCTTGTCCCGGGCAGAGAATGATATTCCGTGCCGGGCGGCTGCAGCGGCGGGCTTCCGGCGAATTTCGTCGTGCTGTTCGGATTCGGGTTGTTGTTGTTCTGGTCCCTGTTCTCCGTGTGCTGGGGAAGATTTGGAAACAGCTGTTTGCCGGCATCATATGTGCTCAGCACCTGCTGGAATGCACCGAATTCCTGCGCGACCTGATCTGTCGTCTTGTTGCTCTGCTGAGCAATCACGTCGAAACTCGCCGTCGGCGTCAGCGTCAGCGTCGATCCGTTGCTCGTGACAGTGCCGATCAGGACGCCGGCCGTATTGAAAACCTGAACGGCGTGCACCAGACCGTCGCGCTGATCGATGACGGAAACCGAAATCCTGCCGTCGGTCGCCGAAACGTCGAGGATCACAGCCGTGCCGCGAATCCCGATCGTGGCGCTGGGTGTTGCCACCCGCATGTCGCCAGTCTTCGCAACTTGTCCCGCCACAAAGCTGGCGGCGCCCTGAACCAAGGTCATCAGCGAGCTGTTGGATGTGCTGCTGGCATCATAGGTCAGTTCGTTCAGCATGAACCGCGAACTGGCGGAAAGGTTGAATGTCGTGCCGTCGTCGAGCACGAGACCAAGGGTCGAGTCGCTACCTGTCTGCACCAAGTCGTTCTGGTAGACCGCATCACCGACGTTGGTGACGATCGTCACGCCATTGCGGACGATGCTCGCGCTGCCGGTCATCTTGACGACATGGCCCACCACCTTGCCGCCAGCCGCGGGCGCGCCGGCCTGCGCATATTGGGTGTGTCCGGTCAGAGCATCGATGACGCCGGGATCAAGGTGTGCGCCTTCCGGGGAAACGAGCAACGGGCGCGCGTGATCGCGGAAATAGTTTGGCACGACGACGCGATGGAGCGGATCCGAGAGGATCAGGTCGGCGCCGATGCGCACGAAGTCGCCGGAGAAGAGAAGGTGTGCGTCCGGGACCGCAACCACAGCGCGCGGCGTTTCCGCCAACGCGTCGCTCTCGAATTGAAGGGATTGGTGCCCCAAGCCGTTCGGCAAAAACCTGTCGGTGTGGTTCAAGACGCCACCGTAAATAGTTAAAAATTAATTAAATCGATTTTAAGTACCATTTCGAAGTTCCCGCGAAAAGTAGGGACGAACGTCCTGGGCGAGTTTTCGGCACCGTAATTAATTCGGACCGCGGATGGCGAAGAAGCCCGACGCAAATCCGCGCCAGGCGATTGAAAATGCTTCTGAATCTTAATTTTCGCAGTGAGCTTTTTCGTTTATCCGAACGCGACCTCGGGCTCGCGGAGGGTCGGGGGAAACAGCCCGGACCTCAGTCCAAACGGATCCCCCCCTTTAATCGATAGCCGCTCTACCGTCCGTCCCGCATCGGGAAAAATGTCAGGAATGGTTGGTCGGCATCGCTGCGAAGCGTGATAACAGCTCGAGCGGGTCCGGCCATCGAAACGGAAGGGGATTGAACCGGACCAGACGGTTTTTCACGGCTGACCGATCAGACTGCCACGAGCGCGGGGCGCTGAAGCGTACGGCACGTCCGACAAGAACTTTCACCCACCGTCGGCACGCCTGCCTCGATGCGCTATTCCCCAGTTCCCGTGCGCCGTGCACAAGGCGAATGGAAACTGGTTGCTTCACGCGCCCGCTCGCTCCTAGGATAGCTGCACTCCCTCGCTTCGCCGCGCGGCGACGGGATCAAGTGTGCCGGAGCAGAAGCTATGCCCAAAGCGGAAAGCTTGTCGATCGACAAAATTCGCGTTCCGACCAAGAGCAGAAGGACGCTCGATCCTGCACTCGTTCAAAAGATCGCGGAAAGCATCCTGGAGATCGGACAGCAGGTTCCTATTTCCGTTCGCGCCGAAGATGCTCAGTTCGTTCTGGTCGACGGACTGCATCGGCTTGAGGCCTGCAAGGCCCTTGGTGAAATGTCCGTCATTGCCGTCGAGGTCGCAGCAGAGAGTCTTCCGCACAGAAAGCTGCTGTCCGACAGCACCGAACTGGAAGCCGAGCGCAACAAGATGGCGCGATTGAAGCAACTGCGACTTGAGCGGGAGGCCGCCGCAGCAAGCGCGGCTGCGCCGGCAAAGCCAGGCTTGAATCGGCAACCGGAACGAAGCACTGGGGCCAAACCGATCGCATCGTCGACGCGAACCAGCCGGACGGCAGCAGCATTGGCGTCCAGGCCGAAAACCCTGTCACAATGGATCGCTCAACAGAAAAGCGACGGTGGTCGTTATTGACCCTTCGCCGCGCGGTCTCGGCGCGATCCGGCGGGCCCGCAAGCGTCTGTCGCCTATTGCTACATGAGAATTGGCCGGATCAGAGGCGCAGAAATGAGGCGCCGACCCCGGGACCATCGGCGCCCCTCCACGCGCAGCTTACGATTGGCGCGCGATCAGTGCTGTGTCATCCACCGCTCGCCCTACTCGAACGCGGCGATCTTCCGACTTGGGACTTTCGAGGTTTGACCGTCCCGCCCGGGAGTCTCACCCGGGATCCAAACAGTGTCCCGGCGCGAGCCGCCGTCGATCCTCGCCGCTATTCGCCGCGCACCAGCATGTCTCTTTAACGCGAGGGCGGGATCAGCGCTCGCAGAATGTCCGGCTTCCAGGCCTGGCGCGCGCTGTCGAAAGCCGCGAAATCATGGTCGAACTGCCAATAGGCCCATGACCAGCCCAGCCTGTCGGCGCTTTTGGCGACATACGACAGGTATCGCGCGCGACTATCGGATGGCGCGCGCTCGTACACGCCGAACTCGCCGAGGTAAACCGGGCGCTTCTCTTTCTCTGCCCAGAGGCTCATCTTCTTGAAGTCGGCCGCGGCCCGCGCTTCATCGTCCTGCGAGCCCCAATCCAGCGGACCGATCCGCGAAAACGTCGGCGACCACGGCGCACCCTGATGCGTGAACCGCAAGGGCGCGTAATAGTGAAACGTGACGATGAGGTTCCGGTCGTCGGCCGGCAGAACCAGTTCGTCGACGGGATTCTCATCGACGTTGAGAACGGCTGCAATGACCGGCCGCACTGGATTGGTGCGGCGGATGATGCCGAGGCATTCGTTGAGCAGCGAATTCCACTCGGCGGAGGTCATCTGTCCGCCCGGCTCGTTCAAGACCTCGAAGATGAGTTTCGGATACTTGCCGGTATAGCGCTCGGCGATCTGCCGCCAGAACGCCTTCAGCTTTTCCGCACATCCGGCCACGTCGCTCTGGCAGACATGGGTATCGTGCTCGTCGAGAACGGGAATGAGATTGCGCGCGAGGACCTCCTCGATGACGGCGTCAAGCCGCCTCAGCACGATCTCGTCCAGGACATTCCCCGGCCCCATGAACTTGAATCCGAAGAAATTAATCCTGACATGCGCAAACCCGGCCTTCTTGATGGCCGTCAGATTGTCCAGGCGGAACGGCACATTCTGACCGCCTTCCCAGATCCCGTCATAGCCGAGAATGTTGATGCCGCGTCCCAGTTTCGGCACGCCATTGGAAGCAACCTGCGCGGCGGCGAGGGATGGCGAGCAGAGCGCCGCAAGGAAAAAAGCCGCTGCCGCAAGATCGAGACTCTTCGGCCAGCGAACACGGATGACGGTCATCTGCTTCCATCCCAGAGACTAGAAATCTGTCTGTCGTCGTACAGGTCTGCACGTCGCAAAGAAAAACCCGACCAGCAGCACCGACGTGAACATCGTCGAGCGAAGGAACGTCGTCTCCGTGAAATTGGTCTGGAAGCTCAGGACGACAAATCCGATGATGAGGGCGCAGTGCGACCGATCGATCGATCGGGCGGAAATGAGATGGAGCATCCTGTTCGAGAACAGAAGAACGCTTCCCGCGAACAGCACATACCCCAAAAATCCCGTCTCGATCAGGATCGCGATGTAGCCGCTGTGATAATTGTCCAGCACCCAGGTGTGGTTCTGTTCGAAATAATCGTAGATCGACGGAATCGTCCAGAACCCGTTGATCCCGAAGCCGAGCAGCGGGGCGTCGTCAAAATGGCTTATCGCGTAGTGCCAGATGAGGGTCCGCTCGGTAAAGTCGATGCTCGCATCGCCGATATGGATGGCGTCATATCCCGTCGTGTAGAAGTAGAGAAACAGGAAACCGGCCAATATGCACATGACGAACGGCAGGACCGCATAGAGCCTCATGCAGGTGACCGACCACATCGAGGTTACCAGCAATGCGCAGGCAGCCAGGGCGACAGCACCGGCGCCTCGCGATTCCGAGGCAAGGACGCATGTCGACGCCAGAAGGAATGTCGCGAGGAACGCCGACCAGCCCTGCCCTCTCATCTTCAGGTAGCAGGCAAAGAACATCAGATAGGCGCCGACGAAGCCAAGCGTCTGCTTCGATTCATAGACGCCCTGCCATTGACCGCTGTGCATCCAGCTGTGGTCGATCCCGATGTCGGGAACAGCGACCGCGAAGAAGGCCGATGCGGCGACCAGGACGAAGAGTCCAAGGGACGTGGCTCCTACAATCTCGTCGATGTCGATGCGCGTGACGAGGCAGAAGGCGCCGAAGGTCGTCATCGCGAGCGCCGCACTCTTCATCAGCGCTGCGACGTTCAGGCTGGACCAGAATACGGAGATGACGGCGAAACCGTAGAATGCGACCAGCGCGATCAAATCGGGGTTGATCTGCAGACGCAGGCGCGGCCGCACGAATGCGCTTGCATATATCAAGACGACCCACATCAGGATCGCGACGGCCTGCTGCAGATAAGTCAACTCCGCCGGCAGCAGCCCGGTGTTGAGGGTGCCCATCGACGCAACGACATTGATGGTGATCGAACAGCGGATTGCGGCCGTGGCAATCTTCTCGATGCCAACGCTGCGCGTCTTCCAGATCGCGCTCTCGGGTACCCCGGAGTCCGCATCGGTCTGTAGGCTGGCCATGAGCCGACCTTCCCCAGACGCGGTTAATTATTTGCTAGCGCAGGTTGACGTCCACGTCCGAGCCCTTGCGATCGCGAAACGTTAAGAATTCGGTAACGATACGAACCAGGCTCGACGGATTAATGCAAATCGTACCGCGTCGGTATCTCGATCGCCACTCCCCTGCTATAAAACCTCGGTTCCGGCTCGATCGACCCATTCCCGAGCGACATGATTTCCCTGGTTACGCATGACGACGTCTAGCAATACGTTCGATATCGCCGTCGAGCCGGCATTCGACTTTCTCTCTCCGGAATATGCAGATCTGTTCGACGGTTCGGCCGCGACCGCCTTCCAGCATCCGCTCTGGCTGCACAGCCTCTACAGCAGGCTCGCATCTCATGCCGACGCAACCCCGCTGGTCGTCGTGGCTCGTCGCCATGCGAGCCGCGCCCTTGCGATGGTGCTGCCTTTGCTGCGGGTCCGGCGCGGTCCGATACGAACCGTCGAATTCGCCGACCTGCGCGTTTCCGACTATCTGGCGCCCGTTTGCAGCCCGCAGGTGTTTGCCGAACTGCTCAGAGATGCGGACGCATGCGCGGAGATCCGGCATCTCGTCCGCCCCTTCGACCTGCTCCGGATGACCAAGCTGCCGGACGGGCGGCTTCCAATCGAGAGCCTCCTGGACGCACCCCGCCGGGTCACGATGGACACCAATGCCTATGCGACGGTTCTCGTCGCTCCATTCGAGCAATGGCGCGCCAGCGCCCTGGATCGCTCCTACCAGAAGGAGCTCGCAAAGAAATATCGTCAGCTCCAGAAGAAAGGCGTACTCAGCTTCTCATGCTGCGATGACAGCGCCTCCATCCTCGAAGCGCTGGACGTGATGAGGAAATTCCGCGGTCCACGCTTCCAGTCGCAGGGCGACGGAGACCTGCTCCAGCGACCCGAATATTATGACTTCTATTCCGACGTTGCGGTCCGCGGCCTCGGCTCCTTTGTGCGGCTCTATGCCATGAAGATGGATGGCGAGGTGATCGCCGCCGTGCTTGGATTGCACCACCGTGACAGCTTTCTCGTCATCATGAGTGCCTTCGACATCGCCGGCTACAAGAGCCAGTCACTGGGCGCGCTGATGTTCGAGCAGGTGGCGAGGGATTGCATCGAGCGCGGGGATCAGATGCTCGACTTCACGATTGGCGACGAGCCATACAAGAAACTGTTCGGCGCACAGCCTTCGCCAATGTGGACCGTCACCCAGGCCGGCAGCACGGTGGGCGCCATATCGCTGTTTGCACTAAAGCAGGCGCCCTGGCTCAAGCTGGCCGCCAAGCGAATGTCGGAGTTCAGGCTCCTGCCGACCCGCAGCACGACCCCCACGCGCTAACTGGCGCGACGGCGCGCAGCACTCAGGCGCGCAACGCGCTTCGAACTTGCGCGAGCCAGCCTGGCTGCATCTGATCGACCCGATGGGTGATACTGCGCCGCAAGAAGTGCAGCCGCCGCCGTACGTCCCAGCTGATGTCGTTGCGGGACGTCAGCGCCTGTCGGAAGCGCGCCATCTTCAGCGACTGCTGGTCCGCCGCGATCTTGTCGGGATCGGAATAGAACTGCGATATCTTCTCCGTACCCATGCCCGCAGTTGCGAGCCAGCGCGGCGCATATTCGGTGCAAAGACGCTCGACGTCGACCAGCAGGCGGGCGACGCCCGTGCCGGCCGCCGGGCAGTTGGTCTGGAACGCATCGCCGATGAGCACGATTCCGGGCTGGAGATGTCCTTCGACAACGGACAGATCCATCACCCAGTTCTGGACCCGCTCCGTCACGCGGAAATCGCCGAGGAAGCTCTGCAATCCCGGCAGCAACCGCAACAATGTCGCTTCGGTATCTCGACGCAGGTCACGCATGACAGGATCTGTCGGATCCCGGAACATGAAGAGATTTGCCCGCATGCCTGCGCGCACCGGAAACAGGCTGAGATAATCGACGCCGTCCGCCGTACGCTCGCCGTAGCAGGTCAGCGCCTCGAAATCGAACGGCGCGCCATCGCGGCGGGCGATGGTGAAACCGAACGAGACCGAATGGCGCTCCGCCAGCACGCGCCGCCTGATGCCGAGCTTGTAACCGAGCGCTCCCGCCATGCCCGTGGCCAGAACGACAAGGCGCGCATCGATGCGCCTCCCCGAGGCGAGCTCGAGATGCTGGACATCGTCGCTATAGTTGATCGCGGCGACCTCGTCGACGATCAGACTTGAGGGATCAGGTAACTGGCTTCGCGCCATGGCAACGAGATCGGCATAGGGAAGCCCGTAAGCCCGGCCGACGGTGACATCGACCACCTTGCCTTCCCTGACATTGAGCACGCGATCATAGAGGCAACCGGCGCTCGCGAGAGCATCGATGAAGCCGAGCCTGCGGAACAGCTCCAGCTGATGGCCGCCGATCTTCTCCACCCGAAACTCGTCCGGGGGGACCGCGCGCTTGTCGATCAGAGCGACGCGATGCCCTGCCCGTGCAAGGACGCCGGCCGCGAGCGATCCCGCAAGGCCGCCGCCGACGATCGCGATGTCCGCAGCGATCGTCGAAGTCTCCGCTGCCGCGATCGCTTCGGTCACGGTGCTATCCGCCGTCATGGTCCAGGCTCCCACAGTTAACGGTGGTTCCACGTGCAATTTTCCCGCCTGATGTCGCATCGCAGGGCCGAACGCGATCATTTCCAGAGATCGAGGTTAACGGATCACGGGATGACCCGTCCCGGCACGCCCCTTGCTCGGGATGATCCACAAAACCCGGCCTTCAGTCCTGTCACGGTTCAACACATGACCGTTTTCCGTCAGATCAGCAGCCCGTCGAGCGGTGACGCGGCATCACGTCGCTTTTCGATTGCGCCGGTCTCTGCTCTATCTGGGACAAGAGGGACGCAGATGTTTCAGGGTGAAGCAGCGGCCCACGCCGGCACCGCCGGCGGATGCGATGATTCCGCAGACGGTGCATTAACACTCATGATTTCCCGGCGTGCTAGGTTGCCATCACTCTCGCAACGGACATTTTCGGGGGACGCCCCGTATCTTCCATGATCGCATCCATTGTTCAGTTTCTGCGGCGTGACGTAACGCGCGGTGTCGTCGGGACCATCCTCCTCAAGGTTGGCAGCGGCGCGCTCGCGTTTGCGTTGTTCTCGCTGGCGGCGCGAGCGATGTCGCCGGATGGGTTCGGCATCTTTGCGACCTGGCTCTCGGTTGCCCAGATCGCGGCGGTGGTGGGACTGGTCGGGCAGGAATCGCTTCTGGTGCGCTTTCTGAACGAGTACCGGGTGCAGGATCGGCCCGATCTGACCAAGGGCGTGTTGATATCGAGCCTGAAGGTCTCGTCCGTCGCGATGCTGATTGCGATCGGCGCAACCGCGATCGTGGCGAGTATGAGAGGCGATGGGTGGCTGCTGATCTTCGCTGTGTCTGCCTACACCGCCGTGAGCGCGGGAGTGATGCTCGGCAGCCAGGTCGCACGTTCGCTGGTCAGCATTCTCATGGGGGAAGGAAACCGGGAATTCTTCTGGCGGGTCGGCGTCGTCCTGTTTCTGCTCGCCGTCTTGTTCAGCCATCGACAGCTCGATCCTGCGGAACTGATCGCCGTGATGACGATCGCGATGTCGATTGGTCTGGTGACGCAGATCGTTGCGGTTGCACAAGCACTGCCGGATTTCCGCGGCACGACGGCCCAGTCCGAGCCGTCGCGCTGGAGATTGAGCGCACTTCATTTCTGGATCGCGTCCATCCTTGAGGCGGCAAACCAGTATTTCGACGTCATCCTGGTCTACTGGATGCTCGATCCGGCAACCGCCGGAATCTATTTCGCCGCCTCGCGCCTCGCCAACATCTTCGCCATGGTGTCGGCCGCACTTTACAGTTTCGGCGCGCGCCGCCTCCCTTCGCTGTACTTCAGCAAGAACCACCGGGAGTTCGAGCGAACGCTGCGGCTCATGGCGGAGGTGACCGCGCTTTGCGTGGTCAGCGGACTGCTCCTGATCTGGGTCGGTGGTCCCCATCTTCTCAATCTGTTCGGGCCGCATTTCGCCGCGCAGCACTGGGTCCTGATCGTGCTCGCGATCGGAACGGCTTTCCAGGCGGCGGGCGGTCCATCTGCGGCGATCCTGCAGCTGACCGGCCACGAGCGCATCTATGTCCCCGTCGTCGCCGCGAACGTCGCGCTGCGGCTGGTCGGATTCCTCGTCCTGATTCCCTGGCTCGGCGTGCTTGGCGCCGCGATCTCGGCGACCGTATCGCTGGCGCTCGCGACCATCGCGCTCAACATCCTCTGCCGGTGGCGAACCGGCGTGGATCCTTCCATTCTCGCACTTTTGCGCTTCTCGGCGTGGAAACGCGGCACCTATGCGGTCCGCGGTGCCGAGCCCGGCGAGTAGGCGCCGATCAACCGACCAGACCCAGCACTTCGCCCCGACGTTCAGCCGAGGTCGAATCGGCCGGCACATGATTGACGACGATCCCGGTCGGCACGCCACCGAAGCGGGAGAGCGCGGCAATTGCCCGGCGCATGGCGGCTGAATCGACCGCGTCTTCGCGCGCAACCAGAATGACGAGATCGGCATGCGCGGCCAGCGCCGCCGCCTCGGGCTGCAGGGCCAGCGAGGTTGCATGGACGACGACCAGATCGAACTCGGAACGAATATCATCCGCGGGCAACGCCTCGGGCTGCCTGCTCGCGCCGAGAAGTGCACTGACGCTGCGGAAGTTCGCGATGCTCACACCGTCCGCCTGTCCCTTGGCAAGACCGGCCCCGGCACCACCGAGATCAGGCTCGACCCGGATCAGGACGCTCAGCTTTCCCCTGTTGATCGCCCACCGGTTCAGCGATCGCGCCACAGTGTTGCCGCCGGCGCGCTTGCCGACCGACATCACGAGCGCAACCTTGCCCCGGGCGCCCGGCAGCTTCTCCAGCCTGTCGAGCACCGGACGCAGATGCGGACCGAGATCGAGCTCGGCCGTCGCGGACACCGGGCCTTGCCAGATGTTCCTCGGCGTATCGCCAGGCAACAGGTCGGGAATGCGGGCCCACACTGGCGGGCGCGGCCATGCCGCGGGCTGACGCGGCGCCGGATCTGGAGCAGGATCCTCTTCAGCGGCCTTGTCCGATCCGCGCCCGGTCGCGGCAACGACCGCCGTCGAAGTCAGCAGCGAGCCGATCGCGAGAGCGGCGAGCAGCAAAGGCAGCGGCGGTAGGGTCGAACGCAGCGGCGGAATGGCAGGCGAAGCCACCTTGGTCTGGGAGCTCTGCAGAAGACGCTGCTCGTTCGTCGTCTTCGAGCGCGAGAGGAATTGTTCGTAGATGTTCCTGTTGGCCTCGGCGTCGCGCTGCAGCTCCTGGAGCTTCACCAGCGCCTGACCGTCGACCAGGAGCTGCGATTCAGCCGCCTTCATCTGGCTTTCGAGCGCCTTCTGCTGGTCGCGCTGGGACTCGTATTCCGACTTTGCGGTGTCGATGCCCTTGGAGCGCTCGACCTCGATCTGCCGGTTGAGGTCGTTCAGCTGGCTGTACGACATCACGAGGTCGGGATGGCGATCGCCGAGCACCGCGCGCTTCTGCGCAATCTGATCGTTGAGGGCCGATCGCTGGGCGCGCAGCGCGCTCAGGAGATCCTGCTTGGCGGGAGCCTCGACATTCGCCTTCACGTCGCGCTGCGCCTGCTCGTAGCGGGCTCTTGCTTCTTCGGTCCGGGCGCGCGCGGCGGCGACCTGCTGCGACAGCTCGGTCACGCGCAATTGCTGGGTCGTGGAATCCTTGCCGGCGTTGACAATCCGGTGCTCGAGCTTGAACGCGGCGACGGCGTCCTCCGATGCCTTCAAGCGGTCGTTCAACGTCTTGAGCCGGCCACTCAGCCAGTCGGCGGCTTCATCAGTCGCCTCGGTACGGATGCGGGTCTGGCTGGCGACGAACGCCTCGGCAATCGCGTTGGCATAATAGGCCGCGCGCTCTGACCGGTTCGAGGTGAATCGGATGGCGATGACATAGGTGAGCCCGCGCCGGGAAATATCGAGACGATTGCGGAATCGCTCGAGCAGACGCGCAGGGTCGGTGTGCCCCCCGGAGATGTCCTCGTCGTCGCGAACCTTGAGCTGCTCGATTAGCGGCTTGAGGAAGCCGTCGGACTTCGCAACTTCAACCAGGCTCTGCAGCGCGGCGCTGTCCTGCCCTATGCCCGGCAGAACGTCTTGGTCCGTAGTCACGCGCTGCTCGCGGGGATCCACGACGACCAGGGCGGTTGCGGCAAATCGAACCGGAATCACCAGAAGAACGACGACGCCGAGGGCGAAGATCGCGAGCGCCAGCGTCAGGATACGGCGCGCATTGTCGCGAAGGAAGGAGAACGCACCCGCGGCGGTGAGCATGCCGCCAAGACGCGCGGCCGTTCCGCGAGGCTTGTCGGTCGACGCTGTCCGGGTCTGCCACGACGCGGCGACACCGGTCGATCCGGAACTTGTCGGGTCTGCGCGGCGACCGAACGTCATGGACTTTACTCGGATTCCAACTGGCGAACACTGTTCAGTGGCCTGCTCCACCGTAAATATCTATGGTTAATCGGCCGTTACCCCGCCCCTCGCGCGACCGTCACCAATTGGTTAACGCGCTCGCGCCACACCGTGCCCGAACCAGCGGAATTCCCGTGTGATCGGCGCCGTTCCGGCGTCGCGCGCATTAACTCCGTTTGTTGCTAGTCGGTGTCCGCGCGATGCCCGCATGATAGGTACGGGGTTAAGAAGGTGAACGTTTCATTAGCGGGTCGAGATTCGTGCTCCATTACCAACCAGGCGCAGAACTGGGCGATGCACCGAAGCTGCCGTCCACCGCAGCAGCACTCGCAAAACCAGACAGCGGCGCAACCATGCCGCACGTGCTCCTCGTCCAGACCCAGGCCGAAAATGCCGGTGCGCAGGAGATCTCCAGGTTGCTCGGCGCCGGCCTCTCCGCGCGCGGCTATCGCGTCACCCACCTGTTCTTCTTCCGCAAGTCGGAGTCCTTCGACGAGCCGCCGGATACGCTCTATTGCGCATCGCGCCGGCCCGGCAATCCGCTGGCGCTGCTGCGGATGCTCTGGACGCTCGGTCGTCATATCAGGACCGCCAGGCCCGATGCGGTTCTGACCTTCCAGCATTTCGGCAACGTCATCGGCGCAGGCACATCGCGCCTCGTCTGCCGCGCACCTGTTATCGCCAATCAGGTCTCGTCCGCACTGTCGATGAGCTGGCCGGTGCGCGCCGCCGACATCGTCATGGGCAGCCTCGGCTTCTTCGACCGCATCACCCTCAACTCGCAGGACATGCAGCGCGAATATTCGCGCTATCCCGCGGCCTATCGCTCGCGCATGGTGCATGTCCCGCACGGTTTCGACGACAAGGCGCTCACCCTGTCGAAGGAAGCCGCGCGAGCCAAATTCAATCTGCCGCAAGACTGCACCCTGCTCGGCTGCGCCGCGAGGCTGCATCCGCACAAGCGGCTCGATGCGGCGATCCGTCTGTTGCCGGACCAGCCGTCCTGGCACCTTGCACTGGCCGGCCAGGGCGCCGACGAGGCCCGGCTGAGGCAGCTGGCAGATGAGTTGAAAGTATCGGACAGGCTGCACCTGCTCGGCGAAATCACGCCGCGCCGGATGGCGGACTTTCTCGCCTGTCTCGACATCTTCGTGTTTCCGACGCAGGCCGAGACTTTCGGTCTCGCAGCGGTCGAGGCCGCGAACGCCGGCGTTCCCTCCGTCGTCACCGATCTTCCCGTGCTGCGCGAGGTGTTGTCCTTCGAGGGAAAACCGACCGCACTGTTCGTCGATGCCTCCGATCATGCGAAGCTGTCGGCGGCGGTCTCGAAACTCCTGACCGACCAACCCTTGCGCGATGAGCTGCGACAAAACGCCAAAGGCCTGAGGTCGCGCTATTCGGTAGACGCCATGGTGGAGGAATACGTTCGCATTCTCGGCCAAGTCATTTGACCTGACAGGTTCGAATAATGGGCTCGACATGATCATCGAGTTTCGCTGTGAAATTGAACATGCGCGGCGGTGGATGGACCGCGAGACGCTGTCGATCGACGGACGCGATGTGCCGGTTCAAATCGCATGGACGGCAACGGCGGCGCCGCGGCCGGCGGGTCTCGACATGCTGTTCGAGCTCGAACGCATGGTACTGCACAGGGGCAAGCACAGCGGCGCCGACAAGCTCAAGGTCATTCCGGAACGGACGCGGGCGCGCGCCGGTGCAGCGGACGTGATCGTCGATTTCACCAGCGCTGCGCGGGACCCGAACTGCCCTGCCCGGCTGTATCTCCGCCCACGGTTCAACGGAGCCACAGGCGAGAACGCCGCGCTCGCCGCCATTCTCGCCGGCGACCTGCCTGTCATCGAGATCGTCAACGAGGTCGACGGAGCGGTCCTCGATCGCGGCCACCCGTCCGGCGAGATTGCGGCCGGTCTCAGCGGCGCGCTCGAAACCGTTATGGCGCGAACCCTGACCATGGTGGCGGCAATCGTGTCGGGGCGACCGCGCATCGTGCCGCAGCTTGCGCATCCCGCCACGACGACAAGCCAGCGCGGACCTGCCAGCTACGTCGCGCGCGGGCTCGCGGTGTCGATCGCCAAGGAGATCTATCGCCTCTGCTGCTACGCCCCGCACTGGCACATCGGGTGGCGCTTCAATGACGGTGCCGGCGTCTGGCAGACCGGCGATCTGTCCGGGCCGGGCTGGACCGTGCTCGGCGATCCCGGAAACCATTTCTATGCCGACCCCTTTCCGGTCACCTGGCGCGGGCGGACATTCGTCTTCTTCGAGGATCTCGATCACCGCGTCGGCAAGGGAATCATCTCGGCGATCGAGTTCGGCGACACCGGGCCAGTCGGCGACGTCGTGCCGGTGCTGGAAGAGCCCTGGCACCTCTCCTATCCCTTCCTGATCGAGGACGATGGCGAGTTGTGGATGATCCCGGAGAGTTCGCTCAACGGCGATGTCGCCCTTTACAGATGCGTCCGGTTTCCGGACAAATGGGAGCGGCACACAACGCTGCTGTCCGGCCTCGAACTCGCCGATGCGACGATCACGCGGCACAACGGTCTCTACTACCTGTTCGGCGCCTGGCGCGACGGCACCGGCGGCTATTCGGATTCGCTTGCGATCTATTACGCCGAACATCTGCTCGGCCCCTGGCTGCCCCATGCCAGCAACCCGGTCCTGATCGATCGCGCGAGCGCGCGACCGGCGGGGAACTTCGTCACCCTCGGCGACAAGCTGTGGCGGCCGGTCCAAAACTGCACCGACGGATACGGCGCGGCCCTCGCCCTGGCGGAAATCGTCGAGCTGTCGCCGACGACGTTCAGGCAGGTCGTCCGCCACTCCCTCAAGCCCGGACCGCTATGGCCCGGCCGGAAGCTGCACACGCTGAACCGCTGCGGCCGGCTCGAGGTGATCGACGGATCGCGGGTTCAGCCCAAGACGCGTGCCTTCACGCGTCAATTTCCGTCGACTGTCCTGCCGTCGCGAACAAGCCCGTCGACCGCCTTTTAAGCAGGGTCCCGCGAACGGCGCATCCCTCGCCTGAGCGCGAGCGACGTTCTAATCGAGCGGGATTCGTGGCAGACAGGAAAGAGCGACGCCGGTCACAGCCACGACGGGCCGCTCGGAGATTCCATGGTCAACACCACAAGCTCGACGCGCCGCCCTTTCGATCCCCGCAGCAAATGGGCCGAACTATCCCAGGCGGAGCGCAGCGCCGCCTATGACAACAACGCGGCGGTCAAGAACAGTCCGGCCCTGATCGCCGAGCGCAACGAGGCGTCCGCCCGGCTGCGCGGCACGCTGAGATCCCATCTCGACTTGCCTTACGGCGAGCGGGCGAACAACAAGATCGATCTTTACCCCGCCGCAAAGCCCGATGCGCCCTGCCTCGTGTTCGTGCATGGCGGCTATTGGCAGCGCAATTCGCGCGAGCTGTTCGCCATGCTGGTCGAGGGCGTTGCTGCCCACGGCTGGTCGGTTGCCATTCCCGGCTATTCGCTGGCGCCCGAAGTGTCCCTCACCGACATCGTCGCCGATATCCCGCGTGCGCTCGACTGGCTCGCCGCGCACGGCGCAGCCTATGGCGTTGCCGGGCCGGTCATCCTGTCGGGCTGGTCCGCTGGTGCCCATCTCGTCGCGATGGCGCTGAACCATCCGCGCGTCCATGCCGGGCTCGCACTCTCGGGCGTATACGATCTCGCGCCGATCCGCGATACCGGACTGAACACCGCGCTCAAGCTGACGGACGAGGAGATCGCAACGCTCTCGCCGCTTCGCCTGCCGGTGACCAACAAGCGCCTCGACATCGCCTATGGCGGCAGCGAACTGCCGGCGCTGGTGTGCGATTCAATCGACTTCCATGAGAAGCGCGCGGCGGCGGGAGCGCCGGGCCAGCTCATTGCGATCGAAGGCGCCGATCATTTCACCATTCTCGAGGCGCTACGTCGGCCCGACGGCGTCCTGGTGAAGGCCGCGCGGCGGCTGCTGGATTGAACAAGTTCGAAAACAACCCCATGCACAGTAGAGACCCCGTTGTTTTCAAAGGCGAATTTTTTGAAGGCCAATCGACACCGTCGTGACCGCTTTGACTCGTCGGGCAAAACAGGGGCATGATGTCATCATCGCCCCGGCTGCCGCTCCTGCATCTCAATCCAGATTTGCTCGCCCGTGATCCGCACCGGATAGAGCCGCAACGGCGGGCTTGGCCATCCGGCAGTCATTGTCCCGTCGCGCAAGTTGAATGACGCCGCATGGCGCGGACAATGGAGCCGCCCCGCCGTCACCTGCCCCAAGGCTAGATCCGCCTGTTCGTGCGGGCACGCACGTTCGCAGGCAACAATGTTGCCCTCGTTCCAGATCACGAGCAGGTCGCGCCCGGCGACGCGGACGATCGCCTCGAGCTTCAGCCGGTCGAGATCGCAGACCGGGATCCACCCGGCCGCGTCATCCACCGAGATAGGCCTTGCGCACATGCTCGTTCTCGATCAGCTCGGTGCCGGCGCCTGACAGCACGATGCGGCCGTTCTCGAGCAGATAGGCATGATCGCACATCTCGAGCGCGGCGAAGGCGTTCTGCTCGACCAGCAGCACCGTGGTGCCAGCATCGCGGATGCCACGGATGATCGCAAAGGTCCGCTCGACGATGTTGGGCGCGAGCCCGAGCGAGGGCTCGTCGAACATGATCAGCCGCGGCCGCGACATCAGCGCGCGGCCGATCGCGAGCATCTGCTGCTCGCCACCGGACAGCGTGCCCGCGGCCTGCCGGCGCCGCTCGGCGAGCCGGGGAAATTCGGCGTAGATGCGGTCGCGGTCCGCCGCGATCTCACCCGAACCACGACGGAGGTAAGCCCCCATGTCGAGATTCTCCTCGACGCTCATGTGCGGGAACACGCGCCGCCCTTCCGGACAATGCGCGATCCCGCTCGCCAGCACGCGCGGCGGCCTCGCGCCGGTGATGTCGACGCCCTCGAACTTCATCTGGCCGGAGCGCGGCGGCACCAGGCCGGAAATCGCGCGCAGCGTCGTGCTCTTGCCGGCGCCGTTGGCGCCGATCAGGGCGACCAGCTGCCCGGCCCTCACGTCGAGCGAGATGCCGCGCAGCGCGGTGACGCCGCCATAGCCGCAGACCATGTCGCGGATCTCAAGCACGTCCCGCTCCATGTCCGAGATAGGCTTCGATGACGGCCGGATGGTTGCGGATCACGTCCGGCGTTCCCTCCGCGATGATGCGGCCATAGTTGAGCACCACGATGCGGTCCGAGACGGTCATCACCATCGGCATGTCGTGCTCGACCAGCAAAATCGTGATGCCGCGGTCGCGGATGCTGCGGATCAGCTCGACGAAGCGGTGCGTTTCCGAGGCGTTCATGCCGGAGACGGGCTCGTCGAGCAGCAGCATCGAAGGCTCGGCCGCCAGCGCCAGCGCGACGCCGACCAGGCGCTGCTCGCCATAGGAGAGCGATCCGGCGGCATCATGCGCGCGGCGTTCGAGGCCGACCCATTCGAGCAGCTCGCCCGCCCGCTGCCGCAGCCTGCGCTCCGAGGCGCGGGCACCCGGGAGACCGAGGATGGCGTCGAGCAGCCGGACCCGACCCTGACGATGCAGGCCGATCAGGAGATTGTCGTAGACGGTGTCGTTCGGGAACACGCTGGTGCGCTGGAAGGTGCGGATCAGGCCGAGATCGGCGATCTCATGCGGCTTCAATCCGGTCAGCGTGGTGCCCTGATAAGTGACATGGCCCGCGCTCGGCGTCAGGAAGCCGGTCATGACGTTGAAGGCGGTGGTCTTGCCGGCACCGTTCGGCCCGATCAGGCTGACGATCTCGCCGTCGCCGACCGTAAAGCTCATGTCGGAGATCGCAACCAGCCCACCGAAGCGGACGGCGACCTGATCGATCGTCATGGCAATGCTGCGCGCCGTCATCACGCCGGCTCCTTGGCGCCGGTTTCCGTCAGCGCGACCGGTGCCAGCGCCGTCGTCGCGCTCCGTCGCCGGGTCAACCGCTGCGCAAGCGAGGGCACGATGCCGCGCGGCAGCACGAACAAGATCGCGATCAGAACGCCGCCATAGGCGATCCATTGCGCTTCCGGCGCCATCACCGGACGAAGCGCGACCGGCAGCAGCCCGAAGATCAGGCCGCCGACGACGGGCCCCGCGAGCGAGCCCTTGCCGCCCGAGATCACCATGATGACCATGGTCACGGTGTTGATGAAGGCGAACACCTCAGGGTCGATGATCCGGATGTAGTGCGCATAGAGGCTGCCGGCCGCGCCCGCAATCGCGGCCGAGATCACGGCCGCGACCGTCAGCGTCCTGGTCACGTCGATGCCGACGGAAACGGCCAGCGTCTCATTTTCCATCAATCCGCGCATGGAGCGGCCGAAATGGGAATGAACGAGGCGCGCGATCAGGAAGTAGGCGGTGAGCGCGACGACCAGAACGAGATAGTAGTTCTGCATCTTGGTGCGCAGCGTCAGCTCGCCGAAGCCGGGCAAGGGCAGCGCGATGGAGGGAATGTTGGTCAGCGCCAACGGACCCTGCGTCAGCTCGACCCAGTTCAGCGCGACCAGCCGCACCACCTCGGCAAAGGAAATCGTCACGATGACGAAATAGGCGCCGCGAACGCGGAACGAGAGCAGCCCGACGAAATAGCCGCACAATCCCGCAATCAGGATCGCCAGCACGAAGCCTATTATCGGCGGCCAGGGCGTGTGAACCAGCCGCAAGCCTCCGGGCAGGCCGATGTCGAAGCCGAGCGATGTCAGCGCGCTGACATAGGCGCCGATACCGAAGAAGGCGATATGGCCGAGGCTGAGCTGGCCGGTGAATCCGAGCAGCAGATTGAGGCTCATCGCACCGATGACGAAGATCCCGGTCGTAATCAGCGCGTTCAGGAGATAGGGATCGCGCAGCCAGAGCGGCACCGAGGCCAGCGCTGCGATGACGAGGATGGTGATGATCGCCCTCATCCGACGCGCTCCGCGCGCGCGAACAGGCCGGTCGGCCGAAAGATCAAGACGGCGATGATGATCAGAAAGCCCATCGCATCACGGTAGCCGGACGAAACGTAGCCCGCGCCGAGCTCCTCGGCGAGCGCCAGGATGAAGCCGCCGATCACCGCGCCGGTGATATTGCCGAGACCGCCGAGGATGACGATGGCGAAGGCCTTCACCGCGGCGAGATCCCCCATCTGCGGAAAGATCACGTAGACCGGCCCGAGCAGCGCGCCGGCGGCGGCGGCCAGGCTGGAGCCGATCGCGAAGGTCGAGGTGTAGATCATGTCGACATTGACGCCCATCAGCGACGCCGTGTCGTGGTCCTGGAACGTCGCCCGCATCGCGCGGCCGAGGCTGGTCTTGTTGATCAAAAGATACGTCACCAGGATCAACAGTGCCGCGGCGGCGAGCACGAACAGACGCAGCCAGGAGACGGACACCGGCCCGAGCACCAGCGGCGCCTCCGGAAACGGCGTCGCCACCGATTTGGCGACGCCGCCCCAGATCCACAGCGTGCCCGACTGCATCGCGATCCAGGCGCCGATCATCACCAGCATGGTGGTGTCGATGTCGGAGCCGCGCAGTGGACGCAGCAATGTCAATTCGATGGCCGCGCCTAACAGCCATCCAGCCAGCACGGCCACGGGCAAAGCGAGAAAGAAGTTGAGCCCGAGCTGCTGCACCACGATGAACATGATGTAGGCGCCGAACGTGTAGAGCACGCCATGCGTGAAGTTCACGACGTTCATGATGCCGAAGATCAAGGTCAGCCCGATACCCAGCAGCGCATAGGTGCCGCCGAGAACGAGCATGTTGATCAGATGCTGGAGGAATTCGCTCAAGGCTGTTCCCGGCTGACTCGCAGTAAGTTACGGCTGTCGCTTGTGACAGTGGGGACCGCCGGATGATCTCGGCCTGCATGGTTCGAGACGCCCGCTTTGGCGGGCTCCTCACCATGAGGGTCTAATATCTCGGCGCAAAACGCGACCTCATCCTGAGGGCCCGCCATAGGCGGGCGTCTCGAAGGATGGGCCGCAGGCAAGTTGCCCGCCACGTTTTTGGCCATATGCGATCGCCCTAGGTAGAGAGGCGAGAGCGGTGATGTACCGCCCTCGTCCCCAGTGATTTAAAGCGTCTTCATCTCGACCTTGCCGTCGTTGATCTCGATGAGATAGACGTTCGGCTGGCTCTGCCCGCTCTCCTTGCCCTCGGGGCCGGACTTGCGGAACACGATGTCGCCGTTCAGCCCCTTGATGTTGATGTTCCACAGCGCCGCCTTGATCGCGGCAGGCTCGGCCTTGCCGGCCTTCTCGATCGCCGCAGCAGCGGTGCGGATGCCGTCATAACCGCGAAAACTCTCGGTGCAGCCGGCGAACTCGAAGCCGCGCTTCTTCCATTCCGTGATGAAATAGTTGGTGGCTTCCGGGTTCGGCGTCTTGTCCGGGAACCACGGCAGGAACGTCGTCAGATGCATGGTGCCGTTGGCGGCGGCGCCCGCCTGGGCGATGATCTGGTCCGGGTTCTGCGAGCCGCCGGTGGTGATGATGCGCTTCTTCAGGCCGAGGGCAGCCGCCTGCTTGAAGATCAGCGTGAGCTGGTCGACCGCAGTCGTGACGATGACCGTCTCGGAATCCGAGCTCTTGATCTTGGAGAGCTGCGCGCTCATGTCCTGCGCGCCCTGGTCCATGGTCTCGACGAGACCGATGGTGATGCCCTTGTCCTTCATCATCTTGCTGAAGTCCTCGGCGGTGCCGCGGCCCCAGTCGTTGTTGATGACGAGGAAGTCGACTTTCTTCAGCGCGAGCTTGTCGACGATGCCCTTGAAGGCCGCGGCCTCGACTGCCGAGGGCGGCGAGATACGGAAGATGAAGGGATTGCCCGTCGTCGTGATCTTGCCGGATGACGAGGTCTCCACCACCATCGGCGTCTCATATTCCATCAGCTTCGGCATCACCGCAAGCGTCAGGCTCGAGCCCCAGGCGCCCATCAGCACCGGCACCTTGTCGCTGGTGATGAGCTTTTCGGCAACGGCGGCGGCTTCCGTCGGGTTGCTCTTGTTGTCCTCGATGACAAGCTCGATCTTCTTGCCGAGGATGCCGCCCTTGGCGTTGATCTCGTCGGCGGCGATCTTGGCCCCGTTGACGACGTAAGTGCCTGACGCCGCGAAGGCGCCGGTGAGCGGCTCGTTGACGCCGATCTTGATGGTCTGCGCCTGCACAGCACCGCCGACCAAGGCCGTTGCCAGCGCGATTGCCGGAACCAGTCGGATTGTTCGTGTCATGTTATCTCTCCAAATCCCACGCTGTTGATGTCTAGGCAGTCCAGGCTTCGTCACTACGCGGCGCCGGCGCGCCGATCATTGCGCGCCACCTCTTCCGGTGAAGGCGCGGCCAAATATTCGCGCGAGCAGGGCTCGCAAGACGTCCGATACGATCGACCAGAAGCTGAGCTCCGCCGGGGCTGCCTGCCCCGACGACGCGCCGGACATGTGGCGGTCGAGATTGGCGGCGAACTCCGCAACGAGACGTTTTGCAAGATCCCGCACCAGGCCGGGCCGGCCGACCTGAGCGAGCATTCCCGTCAGCGTGTAACCGATCGACAGTTCGACCGCGGTCGCCGCGCCGTTTTCAAGCGGCAGCAGGCGGTAGCGGATCTCGCCTTGCGTCGCCGAATGGCTGCGCTGGTCGGTGCCGATGCCGACGATGCGCCCCGAGAGCGTCGCGGGATCGCGCTCGACGCGCGCGGCCCCCTCGAAGGCCGCGGCGATCGGCCCGAGCCTGACGCGGATCAAACCTTCCACGCGCTCCGGCCTTGGCGGCGATTTCAGCGATACGCCGGGAAGACAGGCCGCGATGCCCGCGATGTCGTCGAACATCGCGAACACCTTGGCCGGCGGATGCGCCAGCGTGAAGCGCTGGTCGAGCACGGTTGCCGGCGTGAAGTCGGGAATGCTGCCCGGCGTGGCACTCTCTGATGCCGGAGCCAACGCTTGCTGCACAGGCCGCTCGCTGCGGCTAGCTGTGGCGCGCCCAGACCCGACGGGGCCGAGGCTGGTGCGGCCGCCATCGGCTAGCGGCGCGACGTTACGCGCACGCCTCGCCTCGATGACGGACTGCACCGCGCGCACGATGCCGACATAGCCTGTGCAGCGGCACAGATTGCCGCTGAGGCCGACGCGGATGCGTCGCTCGTCGGCGTCGGGCAGACGCAGCACCAGGTCACGCGCCGAGACCAGCATGCCCGGCGTGCAATAGCCGCATTGCAGCGCGTGCTCGCGGGTGAAGGCGGCGCGCAGCTCGGTCGAGATCTCGTCCTCGTCGAGGCCTTCGATCGTGGTGACATCGGCGCCCTCGCAGGCTGCCGCGTAGGTGATGCAGGACCGCGCCGGCACGCCGTCGAGCAGCACCGTGCAAGCGCCGCAGACGCCATGCTCGCAGCCAAGATGCGTGCCGGTGAGGTCGAGCTTGTCGCGGACGAAATCGGCAAGGCTGGTGCGCGGCTCAGCCGACAGCTCCACCGCGCGGCGATTGACCTGAAGCGCGATCGTGGTCATGCCCCAGCCTCCAGGACGGCGCGCTTCAGCACGCTGATATGGATGTGGCGCTGCGCGGCGTCGTCGATACCAGCTTTTGCAAGGAGCGCGTCGGCGACACGGACATCAAAACGCTGCTTGTAGTCGGCGGCGATCCGGCCGCCGAAAAGCTCCGCGGCATCAGTGATGACGATCGGCGTCGTATCGATGGCACCGATCACGACGCGCGCCGAGGCGGCGGCGGGATCGATCAGCACCGCGCCGATGGCATGGGCGAACTCGCCGGTCTTGCGGCAGCTCTTGGCGTAGCCCCAATGCGCCGACGCCGCGCGCATCGGCACATGGACCGCTTCGACGATCTCGCTGGCATGCAGCGCGGATTCCAGCGCACCGACCACAAACGCTTCGACGGCCATCGATCGCGCACCGGCAAGGCTGCGCAGCGTCACGCGCGCGCCGAGAGCCGCGAGCGCCGAGATCCAGTCCGCGGCGGGATCGGCATGGCTGAGCGAGCCGCCGATCGTGCCGCGGTTGCGCACTGCGCGATAGGCGATATTGGTCGCGACGCCGCGCATGGCGCCGCGCGTCACGTCGGCGGTGCGACCGTCCTCGATGTCGGCATGCGTAACCAGGGCGCCCAGCACGAGCTCGCCGCCGGAAATCTCGGCGCGCTTGAGCTCGACAAGGCCGGAGATGTCAATAATCAGCTCCGGCTGTACCAGCCGCAGATTGAGCATGGGACCGAGCGACTGGCCGCCGGCGATGATCTTTGCCGACCCGTTGCCTGCTGCCAGCATCGACAGCGCGGCATTGAGATCGCGCGGACGCTCATAAGCAAAGGGCGCCGGTTTCATGCCGCGCTCCTCTCGGTCGCGCGCGCGGCCAGCACCGCTGCGACAATCCGATGCGGCGTGATCGGCGACTGCATCAGCTCGACGCCGAGCGGGCGCAGCGCGTCGTTGACGGCGTTGGCGATGGCGGCCGGCGGCGCGATCGCTCCGCCCTCGCCGATGCCCTTCACGCCGAACTGCGTATAGGGCGACGGCGTCTCCATGTGGTCGAGGCGCGCGGCGGGAACTTCGGTCGGCCCGGGCAGCAGATAGTCGGCGAGCGTCGTTGCCAGCGGCTGGCCGGAGGCATCGAACGGCATTTCCTCGTAGAGCGCGGTGCCGATACCTTGGGCGAGGCCGCCATAGATCTGGCCGTCGACGACGAGCGGATTGACCAGCACGCCGCCATCCTCGACGATCACGTAATCAAGAATTTCCACCTCGCCGAGATCAGGATCGACGGCGACGACGGCCGCATGGGCAGCGTAGCTGAACGTCCCGCTGTCGCGCACGGGCTTGTAGCCTTGCGTCACCTCCAGCCCGCCGGGATCGACATCGGCCGGCAAGTCCTGCGGGCGGCGATACCAGGTGTGGGCGATCGCCTTCAGGCTGACGCTGCCGTTGACGCCGCGCACCTCGCCATTCTGCAACACCACGGAGGCCGGATCGTGCTGTAACAATTTCGCGCCGATGCGCCGGGCACGTTCGCCGAGCTCGCGGCTGGCGGTTGCGACCGCGCCGCCCGCCATCACCATCGAGCGCGAGCCCCAGGTACCGGTCGAATAAGGCGTCATCGCGGTGTCGCCGAGGATGATGCGGATGTTTGCGACGTCGACGCCGAGGATCTCATGCGCGACCTGGGCGAGCGTGGTCTCCATGCCCTGCCCGTGCGAATGCACGCCGACGCGCAGTTCGAGGCCGCCGTCCGGCGTCAGCCGCGCCGAGGCCTGCTCGTGACCCGGCACCATCGGAATGCCCCAGCCGGAATAAACGGAAGTGCCGTGCGCGGCCTGCTCGCAATAGATGGAGACGCCGACGCCGATGCGGCGGCCGTCGGGCGTGCCCTGCTTTTGCCTGGTGCGGATGGCGTCGATGTCGATCGCGGCGAGCGCGCGCCGCATCGCTTCCGGATAATCGCCGCTGTCGAAATGCTTCTTCGTGATGTTGTCGAACGGCATCTGCTCGGGGCGCACCAGATTGCGCAGCCGCACTTCGCCGGGCTCGAGGCCGGCCTCGGCCGCCACGAGGTCGAGCATCAGCTCCAGTGCGAAGCAGACGCCGGTGCGCGCAACGCCGCGATACGGCAGGATCGGGCATTTGTTGGTGGCGACCGAGAAGGTGCGGCAACGGTAGGCCGGCATCTTGTAAGGACCCGGCAGGATGCTGGCGACCTGCGCGGCCTCCAAGCAGGCCGAGAACGGATAGGACGAGTAGGCGCCGGAATCCACGGTCGCCTCGCAATCGATGCCTCGCAAGCTGCCGTCGCGGTCAGCATAGACCGTGATCCTGTAATGGTGCTCGCGGCAGTTGGAGCTGGCGACGAGATGCTCGCGGCGATCTTCGAGCCAGCGCACGGGATGGCCGCAGCGCATCGTCAGCCAGGACAGGCAGACCTCTTCCGGCAGCAGAATGCCCTTGTGGCCGAAACCACCGCCGACGTCGGGCGAGATGACGCGGATCTGGCTCTCCTCCATGCCGAGGCATTCAGCAAGGCCGCTGCGCGTGATGTGCGGCATCTGAGCCGCCGAATGCAGCGTGAGCTGGTCCAGCCGGGAATCGAAGGTCGCGACCACGCCGCGGCCTTCCAGCGGCGACATGCATTGCCGCGCGGTCGAGATCTCGCGCGTTACCTTGATCGGCGCATCGAGCGCGGCGGAGATGTCGACCTCGTAGTTGGTCTCCAGGAAGACGTTGTCGCCCCAATGCTCGTGCACCAGCGCCGAGCCGGGCTCGCGGGCCTTCAGCATGTCGGTGATCGCGGGCAACTCCTCCAGATCGAGCGTCACGGAGGCCGCGATGTCCTCCGCCTCGGCCCGCGTCGGCGCGAGGCACATCGCGACGAGCTCGCCGACCTGACGCACCTTGCCGGTCGCCAGCACCGGCTGCTCCGAAATCTTGAAACCGGGAAGTCCCGACACCGCGCGGATCGGCTTGATGCCGACGAGATCGGCCGCCGTGAAGACGCGATCGCGATAGCGCTCGGGCACGTGGATGCCGCGAATGCGTGCATGCGCCAGCGGGCTGCGGACGAAGGCAACGTCCTGAAGGCCAGCGAGCCTGACGTCGCCGACATAGAGGCCACGGCCGCGCATCAGGCGGTCGTCCTCCTTGCGCGGCAGCCGTGCGCCCACGCCCTGCCCGGACTTGCCCGAAGGAAACTCTCGCTCGTTGCGCAACTCCGCGCCCTCCTTCACCGCCGGGCCTTACGCCGCGACGGCTTGCGGCAGGATCGGCGCGACCGCGTCGAAGCGCGTGCCTGCGCGCAGGCAGAAGGCCGGCTGCAGCAGACGCTCGGCGATCACCTCGTTCTTCTCATTGTCCTTCAGGACGAAGCGGCCGTTCTGCTCCGCGAGCACGGAGACGTCGGCGTCCATGCCGACCTTGAGCGCGCCGATCTCGCTGCTGCGTCCGAGCATTTTTGCGGGATTGGAGGTGACCATCGGCACCACCTGCTCCAGCGACAGGCCGAGCGCCATCATCGAGCTCATGGCCTGCACCAGGCTGAACTTGGCCTGGCCCGCGAACGGATGGTTCTCGTCGTCCTCATGCTGGTCGGGCGTTCCGGCCGGCGCGGGCACATGGGTGTTGTAGCCGTGAATGTCGGCGCCCAGCGTGGTCGGAATGATGCCGGCGGCGATCGCCTTCTTGGCGAGCCGGTAGGAGAAGTGGCTGCCGTGGCCGACATCGACCTTGAGGCCGCGATCGAGCGCGGCCTGGATCACCGGGTGCACCTCGCCCTCGCGGTTGACGAAGCCGCCGGGATGGCGCGTGAAGGGATGTGCGAGAATGTCGCCCTCGCGCAAGAGCGGGATCACGCGGGTGAGGATGGTGTCGGCATCCTCGCCATTGGCGCCGCTCTCGGGCAGCCCCCAGAGCTGGCCGAAATGCACATAGACGGGCAGGTCGGCGCGCTTGCCGATCTCCGCCGCCATCTCGATGACGCGAATGCCCCAACGCGCGAAGCCGCCGATCTCGGCATGGGCCTTGATGCCGCGCACGATGTCGAGATTGGCCGTCGCCGCCTTGACCGTCGCATCGATGTCGACGCCGTCGGGGCTGTAGAGCTGCGGATAGTAGTGTCCCTCCAATCCGCCGACGAGATAGGCGGAGATAAACGCATAGACGCGCGAGGCCGCTTGCTCCGCGATGAAATGGCGAAAGCCCGGCAGCGTCATGCAGGACGGCCCGCCCTGGTCGACCAGCGTCGTCACGCCCGACTGCACGCCGACCATGTCGGGGTTCATGCCGAAGCGGCCGGAGACATATTGATAGACATGCGCGTGGGTGTCGATCAGCCCGGGCAGCACCAGCTTGCCGCTGACATCGACCACCTCCTTCGCGCTGGTCGGCAGGATGTCCGCCGCGACCGCCGCGATCTTGCCGCCCCGGATGGCAACGTCTTTGATGCCATCGACACCGGAGGCCGGGCAAATCACGCGACCGCCTCGCAGCAGAAGGTCGAAGCTGGCTGTGACGGACATGGCGCTCTCCTTAAGCTCTTGCGCAGGCGGTTGCCCCGCTCTCGAATTACGAAGCATGCTTCGCATTTGGATACGAAGTATGCTTCGTATTTTGACAAAAGCAAGCATCATGCCATGATCGGGTGGTGGCGGGCTTGTTCGAATCGAGCTAAGCGCGACGTAGTTCTGGGTTGGGAGAGAGTGCATTGCGGCAAGCCAGGAAAAGTCGCAGCGGGGGCAAGCACCGCCCCTGGCCATTGTCGCAACGACCCGGCTATCTGATCCGGCGGCTGCACCAGATTCACGTCGCGCTGTTTCAGGACGCTTGCGGTGAATTCGAGGTCACACCGCTGCAATACAGCCTGCTCTCGGCGCTGGCGGTGCGCGAAACCGCCGATCAGACCACTTTGGCGGCCGATATTGCGCTGGATCGGACCACGACGACCGGCGCGCTGAAGCGGCTCGCCGCCCGGAACCTGGTCGAGCGTGCCGTGAACAAGGACGATCGGCGCGCGCGGTTGTGCCGATTGACGCCGGCCGGCGCCGCGCTGCTGGTCAAGATCGAGGGCGCGGCGCGGCGGGCGCATCGTGCGACGCTCGGCGATTTGAGCGAGCGGGAACAGGCGCTCTTCATCGAGATGATGCAGCGCATCGTGGCCGGCAACCCAAGTCGCGACAGTTCCGCTGCCCTATTCAACTAGGCGCGATTGCTGCGCTTTTGAGTTGGGCTGCTCAATTTATCATCGTACCGCTGCTCGCTCGTGCAACGATCTCCGCCGCTCGCCGGCAAGTCGGACGTGCCGCAGCGAGCCGGCGCTTGAGCATGGCCCGCACTTGAAATCGCAGGTGCATCCGGCGCTAGCCACGCTGCATCCGGTATCGGCGCGCGCCCTGCCCGGCCGCTTCGCAACCAATGGCACGATTTATGCTGCGATGATGCGAAGCGTGCTTCGTATTGGGGGATGTCATGACGGATTCCGAACTTCGCGCTGATATTCACAGCATCGAACCAATTCCCGATGCGGACCGGGACTCGACCGGGCCGCAGCAGATGTGGATTTGGGCCGGCGCCAACATCGCGCCGGTCAACTGGGCGCTCGGCGCGCTCGGAATCATCCTCAAGCTCGGCCTGATGGAGACGATCGCGGTCATCGTGCTCGGCAACATCGTGGGCTGCGCGATCTTCGCGACCTTCACGGTGATGGGACACAAGACCGGCGTGAACCAGATGGTGCTGAGCCGGTCCGCCTTCGGCGTTCGCGGCGCCTACCTGCCCAGCATCCTGATGTTCCTGATGACGCTGGGCTGGATCGGCGTGAACACCTATTTCCCGGTGAAGGTCTCGATGGGCATCCTCGGCCAGTTCGGCGTGCCCGATACCTGGCTGATCGAGATCGTCGTCATCACGCTGGTGATGGCGGCGCAGGTGCTGATCGGCATCTACGGCTTCTACGCGATCCGCACCTTCGAGAAGTACACGGTGCCGCCGACCATCGCCATCATGGTGCTGATGAGCGTCTTGGCCTGGACGCGCCCCGGCGTCGTCAACTGGGGCCTGACGACCTCGCTGCCGCCCGGTGCGCATATGGCGATGCTGACCTTGCTGATGACCGCGATCGGCGTCGGCTGGGGCATTTCCTGGGTGACCTGGGCCTCCGACTATTCGCGCTTCGTGCCGCGCAGCACGCCTTCGAAGTCCGTGTTCTGGTACAGCTATATCGGCATGTTCGTGCCGACGGTCTGGCTCGGCATCTTAGGTGCGACCATCGCCTCGACGACGCTGGACACCGATCCCGCCAAGATGGTCAGCGCGGTGTTCGGCGGGCCCGTCAGCATCCTCGTGCTGCTGATGGTGCTGCACGGCCCGATCGCTACCAACATCCTCAACGTCTATTCGGCGACATTGGCAGCGCTGAGCGCGGGGCTGAAATTCTCGCGCTTCTGGCTCACCGTCATCGTCGGCGTCGCCGGCTATCTGGTCACCCTCTACTTCATCTTCGCGCCGTCGTTCGCGAAAGCGTTCGACAACTGGATGATCAGCCTGCTCTTGTGGATGAGCCCGTGGGCCGGCGTGGTGCTCGCCGACTACTTCATCAAGCGCAAGGGCGAGATCGACGTCGCCGAGCTCTACCGCTCGCCGGAGACCAGCGCCTATGGCGACATCAACTGGGCCGGCATGATCGCGTTCTTCGCCGGCCTCGTCGCGGGCTGGCTGGTGGAGGACGGCCTCGTCGGCGCGCTGCAGGGACCGGTCTCGATCAACTTCCTGGGCGGAGCCGATCTGAGCTGGCTGTTCGGAATTGGCGTAGCGGGCCTCGTCTATCTCGGGCTCGGCAAGCTTGTCACCTCGCCCTCCTCGATCGTTGCGAGCAGCGCGGGCAGGTAGCGGTATGGACCATGTCCTGCGATCCACTCCTGGAAACGTCCAGTGGGGACTCTGGGACGGACGATTGAAGCCGGTGCTCCGGATCGCATCCGGAGACCGGGTGAGGATCGAGACGCTGTCGGGCGAGCCGGACGATCTGCCCGATCCCTCGCTCGGCTTTGACACCGTTCCCGGACATGCGGAGGTGCTGGCAAGCGCCTTCCGCGGTCCGGGCCCGCACCTTCTCACGGGGCCGATCCACATCGAGGGGGCCGAGCCGGGCGACGTGCTCGAAGTGCGCGTCTTGAATATCGAGCTGCGCTGCGACTGGGGGTGGAATCTGCAGGTGCCGACGCTCGGTACCCTGCCGGAGGACTTTCCGGAATTCCGCCGCATCCACATTCCGCTCGACCGCGCGCGCAACGTCGCAAAGCTTCCCTGGGGCCAGGAGCTGCCGCTCTCTCCCTTCTTCGGCAATTTCGGTGTCGCGCCGCCGCCATCATGGGGCCGGCTGTCCTCGAAGGAGCCGCGCGCGTTCGGCGGCAACATGGACAACAAGGAGTTGGGGGCCGGCAGCACGCTGTATTTTCCGGTGTTCGTGCCGGGCGCGCTGTTCTCCGCCGGCGACGGCCACGCGCTGCAGGGCGACGGCGAGGTCTGCCTGACCGCGATCGAGGCCGCGCTCACCGGCACCTTCGAATTCCACGTCCGCCGCGATCGTCGTCTCACCTCGCCGCGCGCCGAGACGGCGTCCGACTGGATCACCATGGGATTCGACGAAGATCTCGACGATGCCGCCAAGGCGGCGCTGCGCGACATGATCGCGCTGATCCGCGAGAAAAGCGGCCTCAGCGCGCAGGATGCCTATACGCTCTGCTCGATCGCCGCCGACCTCCGCGTCACGCAGCTGGTCGACGGCAACAAGGGCATTCACTGCGTGCTGGCGAAATCCCGCATGCCGTGATCCGGCGGAAGCCGGACCGGAGTTCAAAATTCAACGCGACTCAACCCGCCGGCAATGCATCCAGGTGGCAGGCCACCCACTGCTCGTCTCCGGCCGCGCGGAGCGTCGGCTCCTCGGTCCGGCAGCGGTCGAACACGAACGGGCAGCGGGTGTGGAAGCGGCATCCCTTCGGCGGGTTGATCGGGCTCGGCACGTCGCCGCCGAGGATGATCGGATTGCGTTGGGCACCGGGCTCGGGTAGCGGCACCGCGGAGAGCAACGCCTTGGTGTAGGGATGCCTCGGCGCGGCAAAGATCTCGCGGCGCGGCGCCACCTCGACGATCTTGCCGAGATACATCACCGCGACGCGATGGGTCATGTGCTCGACGATGGCGAGGTCGTGGCTGATGAACAGCAGCGCCAGGCCGAACTTCTGCTGAAGGTCCTGGAGCAGATTGACGACCTGCGCCTTGACCGAGACGTCGAGCGCCGAGACCGCCTCGTCGCACACGATCAACTCGGGCTCAGCCGCGAGCGCGCGCGCAATGCCGATGCGCTGGCGCTGGCCGCCTGAGAATTCGTGCGGCCGGCGGTTCAGCGCCTCGCGCGGCAGGCGCACCGTATCCATCAGCGACGTGACGCGGACCTCGAGATCCTCCTTGGACTTGGCGAGGCCGAAATTGCGGATCGGCTCGGCGAGAATGTCGCGCACGCGCATGCGCGGGTTGAGGCTGGAGAACGGATCCTGGAACACGACCTGCACGCGCCGGCGCATCTGGCGCATCGTGCTCGGATGCGCGTCGTCGATACGCTGGCCGTCGAGAATGACCTGGCCCGAGGTGATCTCGAACAGCCGCAGGATGGCGCGCCCGACCGTCGACTTGCCGCAGCCGGACTCGCCGACCAGCGACAAGGTCTCGCCGCGCGCGATCTCGAACGACACGCCGTCCACCGCATAGACGAATTCGGTTTGTCGCCCGAAGAGGCCCTTATTGATCGGGAAATGCTTCTTGAGGTCGTTGACCTGGAGCAACGGAACACTCATGCCGCAACGGCTCCCTTGGCCGCATAGTGACAGGCGGCAATGTGGCGCGGGCCCTTCTCTTCCAGCCCCGGCGCATATTGGCGGCACAGATCGGTCGCAAGCGCACAACGCCCGGCGAACACGCAGCCGATGATCGGCTTGCGCAGATCCGGCACTTGCCCGGGAATCTCGGCGAGCCGCGTCGCCGTGCCCGCGAGCGAGGAGCCGAGCCGCGGCACCGCGCCGAGCAGGCCTTGCGTATAGGGATGGCGCGGCGAGCGGAACAGCTCCGCGACCGGCGCCTCCTCGACCTTGCGGCCGGCATACATCACCATGACGCGCTCGGCGATCTCGGCGACGACGCCGAGATCGTGGGTGATCAGGATGATGGCCGCGCCGACCCGGCGCTTGAGATCCAGCATCAGCTTGAGGATCTGCGCCTGGATGGTCACGTCGAGCGCCGTGGTCGGCTCGTCCGCGATCAGCAGCTTTGGATTGCAGGCCAGCGCCACCGCGATCATCACGCGCTGGCGCATGCCACCGGAGAGCTGGTGGGGATATTCGCGCACGCGCCGCTTCGGCTCGGGAATGCCGACCAGCGTCAGCATCTCGATCGCGTGCGCCTCCGCGGCCTGCTTGTCGAGACCCTGATGAATCATCAAGGTCTCGCGGATCTGGCGGCCGACGGTCAGGACCGGATTGAGACTGGTCATCGGCTCCTGGAAGATCATCGAGATGTCGTTGCCGCGGATCGCGCGCATCTCGCGGTCGGACAGCTTCAGGAGATCCTTGCCGGCAAAGCGGATGCTGCCTGCGATCCTGCCCGGCGGCTCCGGGACCAGCCGCATCAGCGACATCGAGGTCACCGACTTGCCGCAGCCGGACTCGCCGACGATGGCGAGCGTCTCGCCCTCGTTGACGTGGAAGGACACCCCGTCCACCGCGCGGTTGATGCCGCCGGGGGTGCGGAAATGGGTCTGGAGATTCTCGACTTCGAGCAGCGCCATCGTGATCAGCCCCGCACTATCACAGGCTCTTGGCCATGCGCGGATCGAGCGCATCACGAAGGCCGTCGCCGAGCAGGTTCACCGCCAGCACGGTGACGGACAAGAACGCCGCCGGGAAGAACACGATGTAGGGCTTGACCTGCCACAGCGCGCGGCCTTCGGCCATGATGTTGCCCCAGGACGGAATGGTGGGCGGCGTTCCGGCGCCGATGAAGGACAGGATCGCCTCCGTGATCATGGCGCTGGCGCAGATATAGGTCGCCTGCACCAGCATCGGCGCAACCGTGTTGGGCAGGATGTGGCGCAGGATGATCATCGGCGTACGCGTGCCGCAGGCGACCGCCGCGTCCACATAGGGCTGCTCGCGCAGCGACAGCACGACGCTGCGGACGAGGCGCGAGACGCGCGGGATCTCCGCGATGGTGATGGCAAGAATGACATTCCCCACGCTGCCGCGCGTAAGAGCCATCAGCGCGATCGCGAGCAGAATCGGCGGGATCGACATCAAGCCGTCCATGAAGCGCATCAAGATGCCGTCGGCCCAGCGGATGAAACCCGAGATCATACCGATCGCAAGACCCGCCGCGGATGCGAAGATCGCGACCGACAGGCCGACCGTGAGCGAGACCCGGGCACCAAAGAGCACGCGCGAATAGATGTCGCGGCCGAGCACGTCGGTGCCGAACCAGAAATCGGCCGAGGGCGCGCGCGTGCGTTTTGCGGGCGCCAGCGCGGTCGGATCGACCGTGCCGAGATAGGGCGCGAAGATCGCGATCAGCACCAGCGTCAGCAGTAGCGCACCGCCGATCGCGACCGTCGGATGGCCGCGCAACAGGCCGATGAAGCCGCGCCGGATCTTGACCGGCCGGAGGATCTCCGGCAGTTGCGGCGCAAGGACGAGGCCGGCGGGAAGCGATTGCGGGTTGACGGTCGTGTCGGTCAATAGCGGATCCTCGGGTCAACGAGCGTATAGGTGACGTCGATCATCAGATTGACGAGGACGTAGACGAAGCTGAACAGCAGCACGATGCCCTGGATGACGGGATAGTCGCGGCGCAGGATCGCATCGATCGTGAGCCGGCCGAGGCCGGGGATCGCGAACACGCTTTCGGTGACGACCGCGCCGCCGATCAGCAGCGCGATGCCGATCCCGATCACGGTCACGATCGGCACCGCAGCGTTCTTCAGCGCGTGAATGAACAGGATGCCGCCCTGCCCCAGGCCCTTGGCCTTGGCGGTGCGGATATAGTCCTGCTGCAGGACTTCGAGCATGGCGGCGCGCGTGATGCGCGCCACCAGCGCGATGTAGACGCAGCCGAGCGCGATCGACGGCAGGATCAGGTTTTCCAGCCACGGCAAGAAACCCTGGGTCAGCGGCGTGTAGCCCTGCACCGGCAGCCATTCGAGCTCCAGCGCGAAGATGTAGGCGAGCATGTAGCCGACAACGAAGACGGGCAGCGAGAAGCCGAACACGGCAAAGCCCATGATGACGCGGTCGATCAGGCTGCCGGCCTTCCACGCCGCCACCACGCCGAGCGGCACCGCCACCACGATCGTGAGCAGCAGCGTGACGATCATCAGTGACAGCGTCGGTCCAAGACGCTGCCCGATCATCGCCGAGACCGGCAGGTTGGTGAAGATCGAGGTGCCGAGATCGCCATGCAGGATGCGCCAGACCCAGCTTCCGAACTGGACCAGGAAGGGCCGGTCAAGGCCGAGGCTCTGGCGGATACGCTCCACATCCTCCGGGCTTGCCTGATCGCCCGCGATCACCACGGCCGGATCACCCGGCGCGATGTAAAGCAGGCTGAACACGAACAGCGCGACGATTGCCATGACCGGCAAGGTCGCGACGATGCGACGGAGGATGTAGGAGAGCATCTGGCCTCAACGCACGATCAAGCGGACTTCGACACGCCCCAGAACAAGGGCAACGGTCCCTTGGTCACGCCCGAGACGTTCTTACGCCAAGCGGTGTAGCTCAGGAAGAAGCCGGTCGGCGCGTAGACGACGTCATCGATCGCCGCCTTGTTGAGACGACCGATGGCGGCCTTCTCCTCGTCGAGGTTCTTGCCCTCGAACCACGACGCGACCTCCTTTTCGGTGCCTGCGCTGGTCGGCCAGCCGAACCAGGCCTTGTCGCCATTGGCGCGAATGGCGGTGTAGGGAGCCGGATTGACGCAATCCGCGCCTGCGTGCCAGGTGTGGAACATATTCCAGCCGCCCTGTCCGGGCGGTGTCTTCTGCGCGCGGCGGGAGCCGACCGTGCCCCAATCGGTCGCAACGAAGTCGACATTCATGCCGAGCTTCTTGAGGAGGTCGGCGGTCACGTCGCCCATCGCCTTGGTGATCGGCTGGTCCTGCGCGACGAGACACGTCACCGGCTGGCCGGAATAGCCGCTCTCGGCGAGCAGCTTCTTGGCGGCGTCCAGATCGCGCTTGCCCTTCAGAATCTCGCCGCCCACTTCGGTGTAGAGCGGCGTATCCGGCGTGAAGTAGCCGGGCAGCGGCTTCCACAGCGAATTGTCGTCGCCGACGATCGCGCGCATGTAGTCTTCCTGGCTGAGCGCCATCAGCACCGCGCGCCGCGCCTTGACGTCGTTGAACGGCGGATAGAGGAAGTTCATGCGGAACGAGCCGATATTGCCGAGGGGATCGCCGATATCGACGCTGATGTTCTTGTTCTTCTTCAGAACCGGAACGAGATCCGCGATCGGATTCTCCCACCAGTCGATCTCACCGTTCTGCAACGCGGCCGCCGCGGTTGCCGGATCCGGCATGATCACCCACTCGACGCGATCGACCATCACCTGCTTGCCGCCTGCGAGCCAGGACGACTTCTCCAGTCGCGGCGAATAGTCCGCGAATTTCTCGAACACCGCCTTGGCGCCGGGGACCCACTCGCTCTTGGCGAACTTCAGCGGACCGGAGCCGACGTATTCGGAAATCTGCTTGAACGGATCGGTCTGCGCGATGCGCTCGGGCATGATGAAGGCGCATGGCGAATTGTTCTTGCCCAGCGCGTAGAGCATTTTCGGGAAAGGCTGCTTCAGCACCCATTTGAAGGTGCGGTCGTCGACGGCCGTGAGCTCCTGCTGGAGCGCCTTGATCATCAGGCCCATCGGATCGCGCGCCGCCCAGCGGGTGAGGCTTGCGACGACGTCCTTGCTCAGCACCGGCTCGCCGTCGTGGAATTTGAGTCCCGGGCGCAGCTTGAAGGTCCAGGTCGTGCCGTCATCCGTCACTTCCTCGGACTCGACCATCTGCCGCTGCGGCTGGAATGAGGAATCGATGCCGTAGAGCGTGTCCCAGACCATCGCGGCCGCATTGCGCACAACATATTGGGTGCCCCAGATCGGGTCGAAATTGGCGAGATTGGCTTGCGGCACGAAGCGCAGGGTGCGCGCAGCGGCGCCCTGGGCGATCGCCGGTGCCGAGAGGCCGCCCGTCAATGCCAGGCTGCCCGCGCCAGCCAGTCCCTTCAATACGGTCCTGCGATCCATGAAGTCCTCCCAGTAATGCCGTGATGTCGGCCAATCGTTGGCCAAAGGCAGGTGAAACCGAAGCTCATTGGCAAGCAAATGGTATGCCAGTAAATGGCCCTTCGCCAGCGGGATCTCATCGACTTTTTGGCTGACCCACGTTGACTTGCACGGCCTCAGAGAGCAGCCGCGAGCAACTCGCCGGTCTCGATATGCGGGATCGCCTCGACCAGCTTGCGGGTGTAGTCGGTCTTCGGATTGTCGAACAGCGTCCGGCTCTCCCCCTGCTCCACGATGCCGCCATTGCGCAGCACGATGGTGCGGTCGCACAGCATGCGCACCACGTTGAGATCGTGGCTGACGAACAGCAGCGCGATGTCATTCTCGCGCCGAAGGCGATCAAGCAGCTGCAGCACAACCGCCTGCACCGAGACGTCGAGCGCAGCGGTTGGCTCGTCCAACACGAGGAGCCGCGGCCGGCAGGCGATGGCGCGGGCAATGCCGACGCGGGCCTTCTGACCGCCGGAGAGCTGATGCGGGAAGCGCGGCAAGAGGTCGAGCGGCAGCCCGACCCGCTCGGCGCATTCCTCGACGCGCTGGCGCAACGCATCGCCCGCCCGCATGCCGTCGAGCCGCATCAGGGGATGGGCGATACAGTCGAACGCCGTGAAGCGCGGGTTGAGGCTCTCGTTCGGGTCCTGGAACACCATCTGGATGTCTTTGCGAAAGCGCGAGCGGTGGAAGTCGCGCGCCGCCACGTGGCCGATCGACTGCCCGTCGAACACAATGTCGCCTTCGCTGGGATCGATCAGGCGGCAGATCATGCGCGAGGTCGTACTCTTGCCGGAGCCGGATTCGCCGACGAGACCGACGCTCTCGCCGCCGGCCATCGTCATGGAGAAGTCGGCGACGGCCGCAGAGCCCTGGTCGAAGCGTTTTGCGAGCTTGCGCACCTCCAGCAGCGGCGGCGTCCCGTGCGCAGGCTCCTGCCTGGGCTTGCTGACGACAGTGGCGTAACGCTCCCGCTCCTCCTCGGTGACGAGATCCTCGATCCGGGACGTCGCGGTCGGCGACGCCGCAACCAGGCGCCGCGTATAGGCGTGCTGCGGCGCGCTGAAGAGTGTCCTGGGGCTCGCCTCCTCGACGATGCGGCCGCGCTCCATCACCGCGATACGGCGGCAATAGCGTGCCGCGAGGCCGAGGTCGTGCGTGATGAGGATCGTCGCCATGCCGCGTGCGGCGGCGATGTCCGCGAGCAGATCCATCACCACCTTCTGCGTGGTGACGTCCAGACCGGTGGTCGGCTCGTCCGCAATCAGGAGCGAGGGATTGCAGGAGATCGCGATCGCGATCATGACGCGCTGGCACATGCCGCCGGAGAGCTCGTGCGGATAGGCATTCATCCGCGCTTCGGGATCGCGGATCTGGACGGCGCGCAGCAATTCCAACGCCTCGGCCCGCGCGGCGTCTTTCGAGATCCGCTTGTGGGTGAGGATCGCGTCCGCGATCTGCAGGCCGATCGCCCGGATCGGGTTGAGCGCAGCCCGCGGATTCTGGAAGATCATCGACATCGCGGCGCCCTGGAGATGGCGGAGGTCATCGCCCCTGAGCTTCGTCACGTCCTGCCCGCGAAACAGGATCTTGCCGCCGGTGACGCGGCCGGCGGCATCGAGCAGCCGCGTCGTGGCAAAGCCGGTCACCGACTTGCCCGAGCCGCTCTCGCCGACGAGGCCGAGCATCTCGCCGGCCCCGACATTGAGCGAAACGCCGCGCACGGCCTCGACCATGCCACGCCGCGTCGAGAACGCGACGTGGAGGTCGTCGATCCTGAGCAGTTCCTCGCTCATGTGCGCATGCGGGGATCGAGAATATCCCGCATCCCGTCCCCGAGCAGATTGAAGCACAGCACGGCCAGCATCAGTGCAAGGCCCGGAAAGGCCACCAGCCACCACCGCCCCGTGGAGATGAAGCGCGCGCCCTCCGCAACCATGATGCCCCACTCCGGCGTCGGCGGCTTGACGCCGAGTCCGATGAAGGACAGGCCCGCGGCATTGAGAATGGCCCAGCCGAGATTGAGCGAGATCTGCACCGCCATCGCCGGCAGGATGTTCGGCAGCAGGAAACGCAGCACCACCGAGAAATGGCTCTCGCCGCAGGCGCGCGCGGCTTCGACCCAGCCGACATTGCGCCGGACGTTCACCTCCGCGCGCGCGAAGCGGATGTAGAAGGGGAGATTGATGATCGCGGTCGCGATCACGATGTTCTCGATGCGGTTGCCGAGCGCCGCGACCATCGCCATCGCCAGCACGAACAGCGGAAAGGCCATCATCACGTCGACGAAGCGGCCGACCGCGCGATCGAGCCGGCCGCCGGCATAGCCGCAGAAGGAGCCGACGACGGCGCCGATCACGAAGGAGATGCCGACCGCGGAGACGGCAATGGCAAGATCGAGCCGTGCCGCGATGATGAGACGGCTGAACACGTCGCGCCCGAGCTGGTCGGTGCCGGCGAGATGCGCCGCACTCGGCGGCTGCAACGCCTCCGACACATTGGAGACCACGGGATCATAGGGCACGATCCAGGGGCCGAAGATCGCGACGAGGACGAACAGCGTCGCGCCCGCCGCTGCGACTGCCGTGAGCGGATTGCCGCGCAGGATCCAGACCGAATGGCGAAGGGTTGCACTGGTCATTCGATCGACACCCTGGGATCGGCGATGCCATAGCAGATATCGACCACGAGATTGACCAGCACGAACAGGCTCGCCATCAGCAGCACGAAGCCTTGCACCGGCGCATAGTCGGACGACAGCAGCGCATCGAGCGCGTAGGAGGCAACGCCCGGCCAGGAGAACACTTTCTCCACGAGGACGTTGGCGCCCAGCATGGTCGAGAACACGATGCCGGCGATGGTGATGACGGGCAGGATCGCATTGCGCAGCGCATAGGTGACGACCACCTTGCGCCAGGACAGCCCGACCGAGCGCGCGGTGCGCACGAAATCGCTGCCGAGCGACACCAGCATCGAGGCGCGCGTGATCCGCGCCAGCGGCGCGATCACGAACAGCGCCATGCTCACCGCCGGAAGGATCAATTGCCTGCAGGCCGCCCACCAGCCCTCGAAATCGCCGGCCAGCAGGAAGTCGATCGACAGGAAGCCGGTGCGCTGCGGCGGCAGCGAGGTGAACACATCGATCCGCCCGGTAGGATCGGGCGCGAGCCCGAGCAGATAGTAGAAGACGTAGATCAGGAGCAGGCCCGAGACGAAGGTCGGCACGCAGACCCCGAGCGCGCAGAACAGCCGCACGCCGTGATCGACGATCGACCCCGGCCGCAGCGCCGCGATGACGCCGAGCGGCACCGCCGCGATCAGCGCGATCAGGAGCGCGGTGAAGGTGAGCTCGAGCGAGGCCGGCAGCCGCTCGCGCAAATCCTTCAGCACCGGCTGCCCCGTCATCATGGAACGGCCGAGATTGCCGTGACCGATGTCGGAGAGATAGAACACCAGCTGCTCCGGCACCGATTTGTCGAGCCCCATTTGCTTGCGGATCAGCTCGATCTCCTCCTTGCCCGCATTGGGCCCCGAGGCGAAGAACACCGCGGGGTCGCCGGGCAGAACGCGCATCAAGAGGAAGGTGAAGACCAGCACACCGAACAATGCCGGCAGCGACGACAGAAGCCGCCTGCCCGCCCGCACCATCGTTGCGCCAAGACCGGTCGTCACCTTTCAGACTCCTTCGCTTCCCGATATCATTTGCGGCTGACGTCGCGATAGTCGACCTGGCGATGGAACTCGTAGGTGTAGCCTTCGATCGACGGCGCCATGACGGCGTCCTGGTTCGGCTGCCACAGCATGATCTGCGGCATCAGATCAAAGTGCATCGCGTTGAGCTTGCGGCCGGCCTCCTCGTACTTGGCCTTATCCGGCTCGAAGCGGGCCTCCTGCGCGATCGCGGCCAGGTCCGGGTTGTTGATCGAAGAGTAGTTCCAGCGCTGATTGCCGGTGTAGAAGTTGCGGTAGAAGTAGTCGGTCGAGGGCAGCCAGGCGACGATGCCTTCGGTGTAGAAGGGCAGTTTCTTCTCGTTGATCTGCGTCGACATCTGCGCATCCGGCAGCTTCTGGATGTCGACCTTGATCCCGATCTTGCCGAGCGATTCCTTCACGAGGGCCGCCATCGGCTCCGCAGTCGAGGCTTGGCCGACATTGAAGCTGAACGTGGTCGAGAAGCCCTCGGGGAGACCTGCGGCCTTCAGATATTCCCTGGCCTTGTCGAGATCGAGCTTCACCGGCTGCTGGAACGGATAGATGCCGTTCAGCGGCTTACCGTCCGGCCAGCTCGCGCCGAACAGCGGCGAGCCGCGCCCGAACAGGGCGGCCTTGAACATGTCGTCATAGGGGAGCGCATAAGCGATGGCGCGACGGACATTGACGTTGTCGAAGGGCGGGATCTGGTTGTTCATCGAGACGTAGGTGATCGCATTGTATTGCGGCGTCGAGACCACCTTCAGCTTGCCCTTGGCTTCCAGCGACTGCACGTCGCTCGCCTGCAGATCGAGCACGAGATCGGCATCGCCGCGCTCGACGAGGTTGGCGCGGGTCGCAGGCTCCGGCACCGATTGCACGATCACGCGCTTGAAGAAGGCCGGCTTGTTGGCCGAGCCGCGGTTCCAGTCCTCGTTGCGCTTGACGATCACCTGCTCGCCCGGCTTGAAGCTCTCGACCACATAGGCGCCGCTGCCGGCGGTGTGCTCCTTGAGCCAGGCGGTTGCCCACGGATCGTCAGCGGTCGCATGCTCCTTGGCGACCTTCGAGTTGATAATCATGGGATAGACGGTCGCAAGGTTCGGCAGCGCCAGCTTGTCGGGCTTGGGCAGCGTCACCTCGATGGTGAGCGGATCAATCACCTTGAACTGGTCGGCCGACGTCAGCGATCCCGTCAGCAACTGCGCCTTGCCGAGGATCGGCGCGGTGACGCAACGATCGAGCGACCATTTGACGTCCTCGGCCGTGACCGGCGAGCCGTCCTGGAATTTGGCGTCCTTGCGCAGGCGGAAGGTGAGCTTCAGGCCGTCGGGGCTGACCTCGTAGGATTCAGCGAGCTCGCCGGTGATGGTGTCGAGATCGAACACCCATTTGCCATTGAGCTGCTTGCGGCCGAACGCGACCAGGCGGTCATAGGTGCTCATGCTCAGCGCGAAGGACTCGCGGGTCGAGCCGGGGATGTTGGGATCGAGCGTGTTGACGGATGCGCCCGTCACATAGCGCAATGTCTCCGCCCTGGTTTGCGCTTGCGACGGCGCGGTGGCGATGAGCAACAGCGCAGTGACAGCGAGGACTGAGGTCGCCGGCCTGAAAGACACAAAACGCATTGGTTTTTCCCTGAATTTCGAACGAGAACGCCAGCAAGGCAGGTTAAGAAAGAAGCAAGTTGCGCGCCAGTCTCATGAGGCGTTTTGAGGACGCATCGTCGCGGCGGCGCATGGATGATCACAGCGATTGCTCCGTTTTTCGCGCCGGCCGCGTCACCACGGCCTGCGGCACGTCATAGGCGCTGAGCGAGGCCCAGTGACGCGCGATATCGGCGCGGAACAGGCCGCGCGTCAGGCCGTGGACCAGCTTTGGGACGGCGGTCGTCATCGCGTTGATCGACGATCCCGACGGACCGAAGCTCATGGTGGAGGCAATGGCGAAGAGATGGATGTCGGATATCCAAGGCGTCTTTCCCGGCACAAGCTCGGTGAAGGCGTAATCATCGGCGAGATACGGAAAGCGGCCGAGCCGTTCGTTGCGTTCGCTCTCCGGCGGCTGGTAGCGGTCGGCCCAGGTCGCGATGTTGCCGGCGAATTTGGCGAGCTCGCCGCGGCCGGCAAAATTCATGTCGATGCCGGTGCCGCAGATGACGAAATCCGCCGTGATCGCACCGCGCGGCGTCTCGAGTTCAACGCCGGCGACCGTCTGGCGCGCAGCCTCGAGCGGCGCGCCCTCGTGCAATGTGAAATTGGCGTGACGCTCGCAGCGGTCATAGGTCGGTTGCGGAAATCCTTCCCGCATTTCGAGGATCTTGCGCATGAAGCGCCAGCGCCAGGCATCGTCGAGATCGCTGAGATGACGGAGGAACCCGCGGAAAGTCAGCCAGCGATAGGGCTGGATCACCTGGATCTGCGCGCGGCGGCACAGCAGGTGCACCTCGGTGGCACCCGCCTCCAGAGCCGTCGCCGCATTGTCGAAGGCGGAAGCGCCAGCGCCGATCACGGCCACACGCCTGCCGCGCAGGCTCTCGAAATCGATGTCGTCGGCGACCGTCGCAACGGAGCTCGCCGGCAGATGCGCTAGCTGCTCCGGGATCATCCAGTCGCCCATGCCCTCCTGCCCTGTCGCCAGCACGATCTTGCGGGCGTAGAGGGCCTCGACCTCTCCAGCCCGTTTCACGCGCGCGGCGAGCAGGCCGTCGGACGCCGGCGTGACCTCCAGGAGCTCGCAAGCGTTGCGCACCGGCAAGCCGATCGTGCGCCGCAGCCAGAGCAGATACTCCGCCCAGTGCTCGCGCGCGATCAGGCCAAGCTCCTGCCAGCTCTCCTTGCCGAAGTGGGCTTCATGCCAGGACTGATAGGTCAGGCTCGGGATATCGAGATCCGGGCCGGTGTAGTCCTTCGGGCTGCGCAGCGTCGGCATGCGGGCATAGGTGAGCCACGGGCCCTCCTTGCCCTCCTCGGCCTTGTCGAGCAGCAGGATGTTGCTGACGCGGGAGCGCATCAGGCCGAAGCCGATGGCGATGCCGGACTGGCCGGCGCCGATAATGAGCACGTCCAGCGCGGGCTTGCCGTCCGGCCCCGTCTTCGGCTCAAGCCATGCGGCGCCGGGATGCGCGATCATCGCGAGATCGGCGCGAACCGCGGCTTCGAGCTGTGTCAGCGCGTCGCTCATGCCGCGAGCCAGCCTCCGTCGACCACCGCCACGGTGCCAGTCGTGAACGAGGACGCATCGCTGGCAAGATGCAGCGCAGTCTGTGCGATTTCTTCCGCCTGGCCGAACCGTTTCATGGCGTGGCGATTGCGCGAGGCCTCACGCACTTCATCCGGATTGGCGTGACGGGCAAAGCTGCGGCGAAGCATCGGCGTGTCGATCGCGCCCGGCGCGATCGCGTTGGCGCGAATGCCGTCCGTGGCGAAATCCACCGCCATGGTCCGTGTCAGGCTGATGATCGCACCCTTGGCCGCGATATAGGCGCTGTTGCCCTTGCCGCCGGCCATCGCAAGCTGCGATGCCAGCGTGATGATCGATCCGCTCTGCTGCCGCTGCATCTGCGGCACGGCGGCCCGCGCCCACAGCCAGGTGCCGCCGACATTGGTGCGAAACACCGCATCCCAGTCTTCCAGGCTCGTCGTCAGCACCGTGCCGCCGCAGGAGAAGCCGGCTGCGGTCATCAGGATGTCGAGCCGGTCGTGCCGCGCCACGACATCACCGACAACGGTCTCGGCGAATGCGGCATCGCCGACGTCACCGACATGCGTCGTTGCCTCGCTCACGAGGCTCAGCGTTTCCTCAAGCCCCGCGGCATCGCGATCGACCAGCGCGAGGCGCGCGCCCTCCGCCGCGAACAGTTCTGCACTGGCGCGGCCGATCCCCGAGCCTGCTCCCGTGATGATGGCCGTGCGCCCCTGCAGCCGCATGTCAGATCCCCTCCCTGTGCTGCATCCACCAGGCGCTCATCGCGGCAGCCGACTCCGCGCAGCCGAACCGGGCACGCCAGCCGAACTCGTCGGCCATCCGCTTGACCGACATCGGCGCCCGGTCCCCACCATGAAGCTTGATGACGGTCTTCTCGCCCGGGTTCGCAAGCCGACACTCGAGCCCGGGATGCAAGGCCGCAAATGCCTCACCCCATTGCAGCGCCGACCAGGCCACGCCGCTGGAGATGTTGTAGAGCCGGTGGCGCGGCCGCTCGGCTTCGATCAGCACGGCCACCGCCTCGGCGGCGTCCGGCGCGTAGGTCCAATCCTTGATGCCTGACGCAGGGAGAAGGGCCGGTTCGCCGCGCGCGAACGCGGCGAGAATCTGGAATTGGAGGCTCGGCGTATCGCGCACCTTCCCGATCCGTTCCCAAGGACCGAACACGGCGCTCAAACGCACGCTGAGAAAATCGCCTCCCCACAACTCGGCAAGCCGCGCCACCGATCGCTCTGACGTGAATTTGCTGATCGCGTAGAACGAGACGGGATCGCACGGCGTCTCCTCGTCCAGTACCGGATAGCGTTGCCCCGCGGCACCATAGGCAGATGCCGAGGACAGATTGATCACGCGCCGAACGCCACGGCGGATCGCAGCGCTCAGGATCGGTATCTGAGCCATCACATTGATCTCGAGGATGCTCGAGGTCGTGGACCGCTCGAGCTGGTCCCCGGCAGTTATAACAGCGCCAAGGACAAGCGCATCAAAGCCTTGTTTTACGAGGGCATCGATCCTCTCGACGTCCGTGATCTCGCCCTGAACAATCGAGAGGCGCTCCCGGTACTCGGTAAGGGATCGCTCCGCTCCGGCTGGAAGTTGCTTGCGATCATACAGCGTCACCTCGTGCCCGCGCGCGAGCAGCACCTCTGCGAGATTGAGGCCGACAAAGCCGGTGCCGCCGAAGACGACGATCTTCATCGCGCGCGATCCACCATCACAGCAGTTTTGCTCCGAAATTCCGTTCCGGATCCATGTCGGCAACGAGCCGGCCGGTGGGCTTGGCGGCCTCGCCGCCGCTGCGCGCCAGGAATTTTCCGCTGCCGGCGCTCGCGAGGCACTTGTTGCCGTCGACGATCACGCGCCCGCGCGAGAGCGTGGTCACCGGCCAGCCCTTCAGCTTCCGGCCCGCGAACGGCGTGTAGCCGGTGAGATCGTGCATCATCTCGTCGGCGATCACGGTCTCGCGGTTGGGATCCCAGATCGCGATATCGGCGTCGGCGCCGACCGCGATCGAGCCCTTGCGCGGATGCAGATTGTAGATTTTTGCCGGCGCCGTCGCAGTCAGCTCGACGAATTTTTCCAGGCCAAGCCGTCCCTTCGACACCATCGCGTCGAACAGCAGCGGCAGCCGCAGCTCCAGTCCGGGCAGGCCGTTGGCCACCTGCTTGAAATTGGGATTGGGGCCGGCGCGCAGCTTGCCGGTCTCGTCATAGCGATACGGCGCATGATCCGACGAGATGGTCTGGAGATCGCCGAGCGACAGCGCCTGCCACAGCGCCTCCTGGTCGGCATGCGTGCGCGGCGGCGGGCTGCACATCCATTTGGCGCCTTCGGCGCCGGACTTGTCGAGATCGTTCGCGGTAAGGAACAGGTATTGCGGACAGGTCTCGGCGAAGACCTTCAGCCCCTGCCCGCGGGAGTCGCGGATCACCTTGGCGCCTTCGGCAGTCGAGACATGGAAGATCATGATGGGCTGGTCGATCAGCGCCGCCATGCCGATCAGCCGCGTGAAGGCTTCGGCCTCCGACACACGGGCATGGCTGACGGCGTGATATTTCGGCATGGTATAGCCGCGCGCGAGTAGCCGCTTCACCATCCAGGCGATGATGCCGTGGTTTTCGGCATGGGCGCACAGCATCGCGCCGGACTGGCGCGCGGCGAGCAGAATGTCGAGCAGCGGCTCGTCGTCGACCTTGAGCCGGTCGTAGGTCATGAAAATCTTGATCGAGGCGTGGCCCTGCTTCACCAGCGCTGGAATGTGCTCCTCGACCGTTTCCTTGGTCGCATCCGCGATGATCATGTGAAAGGCGTAGTCGATCACGGCGCCCTTCTTCGCCAGCGCGTGATAGTCCTCCACCACCTGCGGCAGCTTCATGCCGACATGCTGGGCGGCGAACGGGATCACCGTGGTGGTGCCGCCGAAGGCCGCTGACACGGTGGCGCTCTCGAACGTATCTGCGTTCATGATGCCGGCCGCCGACAGCTGCTCGATATGGGCGTGGCTGTCGACGCCGCCGGGCAGCACCAGCTTGCCGCGTGCGTCGATCTCGCGCTTGGCCGGGGGAAGCCCGCGGCCGATGGCTGCGATGGTCTCGCCTGAGATGGCGACGTCGGCCTCGAAGACGTCGGTGGTGGTGGCGACGCGGCCGCCGCGGATGATCAGGTCGTAAGCGGGTTCAGTCATGAGGCACTCCGTGATAGGCTCAAGGCACGTACTCGTAATTTCGCAGGAAGACCATCATGTCCCGGCCACGCATTCTCGTCATCAACCCGAACTCCAACCACAAGGTCACGCAAGGGTTGGAGGATGCGTTGAAGCCGCTCGGTTTCGAGGGCGGGCCGGAGGTGGTCTGCCAGACGCTGGCCGAGGGTCCGTTCGGCATTGAAAGCCAGGCAGACGTCGATAGCGTAGCGATGCCGCTGCGAAAGCTCGTCGAAAGCGACAACAGCTCGGCCGCCTTCGTCATCGCCTGCTACAGCGATCCCGGGCTTCAGGTCTGCCGCGAAGGCACCGACCGCCCCGTGTTCGGCATCGCCGAGTGCGGCGTGCTGACGGCGCTCGCCCGCGCGGAGACCTTCGGCGTGATTGCGATCGCGCAGCGCTCGATCCCGCGCCACATGCGCTATCTCAGGCAGATGGGATTGACCGAGCGCCTTGCCGGCGAGCGGCCGCTCAACATGAGCGTTGCCGAAACCGCCTCGGGCGAAGGCACGCTCGCCAAAATGATCGAGATCGGCCGCGCGCTGCGCGACGAGGACGGCGCGCGCGCCATCGTGATGGGCTGCGCCGGCATGGCGCGCCACCGCCGTCCGCTCGAAGACGCGCTGCGCATTCCCGTGATCGACCCGACACAGGCGGCCGTCACCATGGCGCTGGGTACGGTGCAGTTCTCGGCTCACTAGGCGTCCTTCAGCTCTTTGGTGTCCTGGCGCGCGAGCCATTGCGCATGGCTCTCGCGGACGAGCGCAAACGTGTCCCGCTGCGTGGTGTAGAGATTGCCGAACATGCGGCCGATCGGCCGGTAGGCCTCGAGATCGACATACATGTTGGCGGTGTCGACGAGGCCTTCGCGGGCGTGAACCCGCAAGACCTCGCCGACCAGGAGCTCGCGATCCGGCGAGAAGTTCAGCACGACGTGACGTCGGCATTCCAGCGCAAACGGCGCCGCGGCGAGACGCGGCACCTTCACGTCGACGGAGGGAAGCGTCGCAAGCCCCGTCGCGGCGACCTCGCTGTCGCCGGAGGGGAAATCGACCGCGCAGTCGTTCATCGCGACCGACAGCGCCTCATCCACCATGTGAACCACGAACTCACCATCGCGGTGGATGTTGCGGGTGGTGTCCTTCGGCGAGTGATCCGGCTTGTGCTGGAGTCCGAGCACGATCAGCGCGGGACTCTCCGAGAACACGTTGAAGAAGCTGAACGGTGCGGCATTGACCGCGCCGTTCTCATCCAGCGTCGTCACCAGCGCGATCGGCCGCGGCACCACCACGCCGCAAAGCAGCTTGTAGCGATCGCGCGGATCCAGTTCACGCAGTGAGATGCCTTTGTCCGCCATCGGCATCACTTCTCCGGCGGCGGCACCGCGCCGGTCCGGCTGGTGATCAGCCCGTAATGCTCGATGCGGCGATGCCGGGCGAAATCGAAGATCGTGGTCTTGCCGAAAATGGTGGCGTCGAGGTCGCAAGGATAAACCAGAACCTCGTCGTCATCCGTCTTGGCCTCGGCGACAATCTCGCCATTGGGATCGACGATCAGGCTGCCGCCGAACAGCGGGTGGCCGTCCTCATTGCCGGCCTTGGCGACCGCAACCACCCAGGTCGCATTCTGGTAGGCGCCGGCCTGCACCGAGAGGCGATTGTGGAACAGGCGCTTCTCGACGCCCTCCTCGCTCTTCTCCGCATTCACGGACGGCGTGTTGTAGCCGATCAGCACCATCTCGACGCCCTGCAGGCCCATGACGCGATAGGTCTCGGGCCAGCGGCGATCGTTGCAGATCGCCATGCCGATGATGCCGCCGAGCTCCCGCCAGACTTGGAAGCCGAGATCGCCCGGCTCGAAATAGCGCTTCTCCAGATGCTGGTGCGAGCGCTTGGTGTCGTATTCCACATGGCCCGGCAGATGGACCTTGCGATATTTGCCGACGATCTTGCCGGATTTGTCGGTCAGGATCGCTGTGTTGAAATGGTGTCCGTCCGGCGTCAGCTCGGCATAGCCGAAATTCATCGCCATCCCGTGCTGCGCCGCGCGCTCGAACAGCGGCCTGGTCGCCGCGTTCGGCATTTCACGTTCGAACCAGATGTCGAACTCCGAGCGGTCCTCGACATACCAGCGCGGGAAGAACGTCGTCAGCGCCAGCTCGGGATAGACGATCAGGTCGGCGCCCTTGCTTTTGGCCTCGTCCATCAGCGCGATCATGCGCTTGACCACGGCCTCGCGGCTGTCGGCTTTCTGGATCGGGCCCATCTGGGCGGCGGCGACATTGACGATGCGCATCAGCGAATTCCTGGTGATCTCTCGGAGGAAGCAGCGGCTTTAGGGATGTTCCGGCGCGCGCAGCTTAACGCAGCCTCGCACCGCTTTTCCAGCCAAGCAGCTTTCATGCCGTCCGCCCCCATTCGGCGTCCTGCAACAGGCGCCAGTTGATCTTGTTGCTGGCGGTCCGCGGCAGGGACTCGACGAAGACGACGGCGCGCGGCGCCTTGTAGCTCGCCATCGCGCCGCGCGCCCAGCCGACAATGTCGTCCTCCGATGTCGTCACGCGTGCGGCTTCATCGAGCACCACCAGCGCCTTGACCGTCTCGCCGCGATAGCCGTCCGGCGCCGAAATGATGCAGCACTCCCGGATGGCCCGGTTCTGGTACATCGCCGCCTCGACCTCGGCCGGCCACACCTTGAAGCCGCTGACATTGATCATCCGCTTCAGGCGGTCGACCGCGAAGAAATAGCCGTCGGCATCGCGATAACCGAGATCGCCCGTGCGCAGGAATCGCTTGCCGTCGAGCTCGATGAAGGCTTCGGCATCCGCCTGCGGCCTGTTCCAGTAGCCCTGCAGCACCTGCGGCCCGTGCACGACGATCTCGCCGACGACATTGTCGTCGAGCTCGATCAGGCTCTCGGGATCGATGATCCTTGCGTCGGTCTCCTGCACGGCGATGCCGAGGCACTGCGGCTTCGGCGCCGCCATCGGGTTGAGATGGGTCGGCGACATCGTCTCGGTCATGCCGTAGCCCTCGACGAAATCGAGCCCGAATCGCCCTTTGAGCCGTTCGGCCACCGCGGTCGGCATCGCCGCGCCGCCGCCGGTCAGTACCTTGAGCTTCGCAAAGCATCTGTCGCGGAAGCGCGCGCTTGCGAGCACGTCCACGATCATGGTCGGCGCCGCGTTCCAGAACGTCACGCCATAGGTCTCGAACAGGTCCGGGAGCAGATCCTTGTCCCAGCGCGCCATCAGCAGCAGCGTGGCGCCGGTGACGATGGCGGCATTCATCGAACCCTGCATGCCCGCGACATGGAACAACGGCATGAAGCCGCTCATCACGTCGCTGCCATCGAGCCCGTACCAGCGCGCCTGCAACACCGCAGTGAACAGCGCGCTGCGATGGGTATGCATGCAGGCCTTGGGCTTGCCCGTCGTGCCCGAGGTATAGGGCAGGATCATGAGATCGTCCGGACCCGCAGTCATAGCGCCGGGCCGCAAGCTTCGTGCGATCGCCGACGACCACAAATGCCAGCCCGGCGACGACGGCACCTTCGACGGCGCTTCGGTGACGCATGAAGGAAGCGTATAGGGCGTCGCGGCCGGAACCTCGTCGCGGTACTGCGCGACAATCGCATGCGTGATCGCCTCGCCCACCAGCGGAGCAAACACATCACTCAGTTCGCTGCCGATGATCGCAACCCTGGCGCCGCTGTCTGCGGCGAGATACGCGATCTCGACGGTCTTGTTCATGGGATTGACCGGCACGATCACGGCATCCGCCCGCATCACCGCGTAATAGGCGATGACATATTGCGGCGAGTTCTGCAGCGCGATCATCACGCGGTCGCCGCGCTTGATGCCGCAAACGCCTTGCAGGAAGCCGGCCATGGCATCGACCCGGTCGCGCAGCTCGGCATAACTCAGGCTCGCGCCGTAAAACATAGTTGCCAGATGCGAGGGACCATCGTTCGCCGCGCGTATCAACGCGTCGTACAGTGTCCCCTCCGGCATCGCGAGATGCCAGGGCTCATCCGTCGGCCAGGCCGGCGAGCGACGAGGTGCTGCGTGATCCGCGCTCACCCGTGCTCCTTGTCGGCGATGTCGAGGCCGTGGTCGAGCGCATCGAGAAGCAGCGTAGCCTCGTGCTCGGAGATCAACAGCGGTGGCGCCAGAAACAGCGAAGTCTGCTCGCCGCTGGTTCCGATCACCGCGCCGGCCTCCAGCGCCCGCTCCGCGACGCGCGAGGCGATCGGCACCTCCGTGGTGTCGGCGTGCCAGGTGCGCCAATCCGGGCCATGCAACTCGACCGTCCAGTGCAGCCCCTGCCCCGCCACGCGCTGCACGCTCGGATGCTTTTGCGCGATCACGAGGAGGCGGCGGATGAACAGCTTTTCCAGATTCTGCACGTGCTCCAGAATCTTGTCGTCAGTGACGACCCTCAGATAGGCGCTGACCGCCGCCATGCTGATGGGATGGCCGCGCAGCGTGCCGTAGTTCTGCCAGCTCGTGCCCTTGAGCCGCTCGACGATGTCCTTGGAAACCACGACCGCAGCCACCGCCGCCGCGCCGCCGCCGAGCGACTTTCCGAGCGTGACAATATCTGGGCGGCTCTGCGCGCCCTGAAACGCGAACCAGCGGCCCGCGCGCCCCGCGCCGGTGACGACCTCGTCCGCGATCCAGTACGAGCCCGCCTGCCGCGCGCGCTTCGCCACTTCATCCTGATAGGCGCCGTCGTAGTAGATGCCGCCCTGGGTGTAATCGATGATCGTTGCCGCCGTGTCCGAGAGCAGGCGCGCGGCGTCGGCGAGATATTCGCTCGGCGGCGTATTCTTGGCCGGCCCGCCATAGATCGCGCCTTCCGGCGCCGGCAGAATCCGCACCGGCGCCATCGGCGCCGGTAGTTTTGAGCCGCCGGCGTGCACGGCAAGACCGCCGTGCCATTGCGGCTGCACCGTCATGCTGCGGGACAGGCCGGTGATGCCGTGATAGGCGCGCTCGCGGGTCGCCAGCGCGGAACGCTGCGTCAGCGCCTGGCAGAGCGACAGCGCCATGTCATTGGCCTCGCTGCCGCTGATGCAGAAGCGCACAGCACCGACCCAGTCCTCTTCGCCTTTGAACGCGGTGGCCATCAGGTCGTCGGCGGCCCGCTCGCGACCGACCCAGGTCCAACCTTCGTTGACAACAGGCGTGTCGGCCGCGCGGCGGATCGCCTCCACCATCGCGGGATGGCGATGGCCGAGGCCGCCGCCGGTGTTGCTGCCGTCGATCAGCTTGCGGCCGTCAGCCAGGTGAAAGTAGACTCCCTCGCCGCCGACCACGGCCATCGGCGCAGCCTCGCCCGCATTCAGTCCGGTTCGCAACAATCTGCTCATCGCGGGTCCCCTCACTTCGCCGACGCGTCGCCGTAACCGCCGCCGCCGCACATCTCGATCGTGACGAGATCGCCTTGCTGCAACACCAGGTTCGACTTGCCGTCGATGGCAACGTTCGCGCCGTGTCTGACCAGCGAGATGCGGCAGGCCTTGCCGGACTCGCCGCCCTGCATGCCCCATGGCGCCATCACCATGCGCTCAATGCAGGTGGTCAGGTGCATCGAGGGCGCAAGGATGCGGTAGGTGCGGACCGAGCCGTCACCACCGCGATGCACTCCCATGCCGCCGGAATTCCGGCGAATGGCCTGCTGCTCGAGCCGGATCGCGTAATTCGCCTCGATCACCTCGACCGGCGTGTTCGAGGTGTTGGAGAGATGCACCCGTGTCGCCGAGGTGCCGGCCCGATCGTGCCGCGCGCCTTCGCCGCCGCCATGGACCTCGTAGAGCATCTTCCATGACCCATTCGGCCGCGGCTCGGCGAAGAACAGAACACCTGCGGTGGTCGCGCCGCCCGCCGACAGGCGCTGGGGAATCGTGTCCTGCATGGCGCGGAAAATCGCATCGACGATACGCATGGACGTCTCGTGATTGCCGGCGGCGACGGACGCGGTCCAGCCCGGCTCCAGGATCGAGCCCGGACGCGTGATGATGGTCAGAGGCCGCAGCGCGCCGGCGTTCTGCTGCATGTCACGTCCGCTCATGATGCGGGCGGCATAGGCCACCGCCGAGCGCGCCATGAACGGCGTCGTGTTGCAGAAATTGGAGACCCGGTCACAGCTTCCGGAGAGGTCGAAGGTCGCCTCATCCCCGCGAATGGTGATCTTCACATGAATGCGCGCCGGCGCGTTGTTCTGGCTGCCGTCGTCGAGGTAATCCTCGCCCTCGTAGACGCCATCAGGAAGGTCGCGCAGCGCCTCGCGCATCTCGATTTCGGAGAGATCGTGCAGGCGCGACTGCGTCGCCATGAAGACGGCCTTACCGTGCTCGCGGCAGAGCTCGACGATGCGCTTCTCGCCAGCCTTGGTTGCCGCAATCTGGGCAAGGAGATCGCCCTCGCAGGATTCGGCATCGCGAACGTTGGCCTTGAGCAGTTGCACGATCGGCGTGTTGACGCTGGCTGCGGTTGCGATCAGCACCGGCGGAATCCGCATCGCCTCCTGGAACGTATCGACCGCCTTGGCGAAATAGCTGCCGGGCCAGGTGCCGCCGATATCGGGCCAGTGCGCAAGGCTGACCGCGAAGGCCACGATCTCGCCGTCGACGAAGACGGGACGCACGACCTTGACGTCGTTGAGATGATTGCCGCCGAGCGCGCCGACATTGTAGATCACCACATCGCCGTCATTCAGGCTGTCGCGCGGCATCACCTTCAGCAACTCTGGGATGGTGTAGGCCATCGCGCCGAGATGGATCGGGATGTCGCGGCCCTGCCCGACCAGGCCGCCATGGCCATCGGTGATCGCGGACGACAGGTCGCCCGCCTCGCGCAGCAGCGGCGAGCGCGCCGAGCGCGTCATCACCAGGCTCATCTCCTCGGCCGCGGCGGAAAGCCCGTGCCTGATAACCTCGACGACGAACGGATCGAGCTTCATGCCGCCCTCCGCGTCAGGAACAGATTGCCGGCGGTATCGGGCCTTGCCTGCCAGCCAGGCGGCACCACCACGGTCGACCACGCATCTTCGATGATGGCCGGACCGGTAACGGTCTCCGTGAGCGAGGCGCGGTCGATGATTGCTGTCGCGATATCGTGGAAGCCATCGAACGAGCAGCTCCGCTTGCCGCTGGACACTGCTCTCACCGCGGTCGCCGGCCGGCTCACAACGGTTGTCGACGGGCGGCGGGCCTGCACACGCACGGATTCGATGACGCAAGGCTCGCCGGTCGCATAGCCGAACAGCTCGTGATGCCGCGTCAGGAAATCTTGCTTCAGCCTGGCGATATCGAGCGGCAGCGCGAACGGCACTGGGATGGCATCGTTCTGGGCCGCATAGCGCATCAAGGCCACCAGTTCGACCTGGATCTCCGCCTTCGTAACGCCATTGGCGATCAGCGGCGCGGATGCATCGTCGATCAGCGTGCCAATCCGCTCCGACACGCGGGCGAGATCGATGCCGTCGAGGGCGGCGCGAAGGGTCTGCTGCTGGAGGAAGCTGAAATCGGCGGTGAGGCAGCCCAGCGCCGAGAACGCGCTCGATGCGCTGGGCACGACGACCTCCGCGATCCCGTAGAGATCGGCGAGACCCGCGGCGTGCATCGGGCCGCCGCCGCCGAAGGCGAGCAGCGTGCAGTCGCGCCCGTCAATGCCGCGCTCGACCGTGACGCGCCGGAGCGCACGGGCCATGGTCGCGTTGGCGACCTTGATGATGCCGAGCGCTGTTTGGGTGAGGCTCAGTCCGAGCGCACGGGCAATCGGTTCGATAACGCGCTTTGCAGCCTCGATGTCGATGCCGATGCGGTCACCAAGCTTGGTCTCGGGATTGAGATAGCCGAGCACGGCATTGGCATCGGTAATCGTCGGCTCATGGCCTCCGCGGCCGTAGCAGGCAGGCCCCGGCTCGGAGCCGGCACTCTCCGGCCCGACCGTGAGGCCACCGGGACCGTTACGCACGATCGATCCACCGCCGGCCCCGATCGAATGCACCGCGAGCATCGGCTGGCGCAACGGCTTGTCGCCGAGCATGCGGCCGTCCGTCATCTCGGCCTGGCCATCGACGATCAGGCAGACGTCAGTCGTGGTGCCGCCCATGTCGAAGGTCAGCATGCGCGAGGTGCCGAGCTGGCGCGCGATGCTGACAGAGGCGGAGACGCCGGCGGCAGGCCCCGACATCGCCATCACCAGCGGCCGCCGCTTCACCGCGGAGATCGGGACCATGGCGCCGGCCGAGTGAAACACCTGCAGGCCGGGACCGATCGGTAGCCGCTGCTCCAGCTCGCTCAGATATTCCACAGCGATCGGCATCGCCGCCGCGTTGAACACGGTCGCCGAAGTCCGCTCGTATTCGCGCGCCTCGGGATTGACCTCGTGCGAGAGCGAGACATGGGCGACGATGTCCTTGAGCCGCTCGCCCAGCATCTTTTCATGCACCGGATTAGCATAGGCGTGCAGCAGGGCCACGGCGACGCTCTGCACGCCGGTCTGCTTCAGCCAGGCCACCAGACGCTCGATCTCGGCTTCATCCAGCGCCTTCAGCACGCGGCCTTCGTGATCGAGGCGCTCGGCGAGCCCAAAGCATCGCTCCGGCGGCACCAGAGGCGGTGATTTCGGCGGGATGTCGAGACGATAGAGATCGCGGCGGCGATAGCGCGCGATCTCCAGCACGTCGGCAAAGCCTTCGGTCGCGACCAGCGCCACCTTCGGCAACCGGCCCTCGACGATGGCGTTGGTGACGCGCGTTGTGCCGTGGACGAAGCGCTTGACCTCGCTCTTGCGCAAGCCCACCGCCTCGATGGCCTCCAGCATCGCCTGCACGGGCGCGTCGGGGCGCGACGGCACCTTCGCGATCCGCGCTTCGGCGGAATCGCGCCGGATCGCGATGATGTCGGTGAAGGTGCCACCGATATCGGTGCCGACCTCCCAGTGATTGTCGGAGTAGCTCATCTGCACAGTCAGCTACGGATGACGCCCGAACCGGACGCCGGGTCCTTCCCGTCCATCGCAACGTCCAATGCCAAACCGAGAGCGCTCATCATGCATCCCCTCTCATGCCACCATGAGCGAGCGTGCGACAGAGCGATGGGCGCGGGATAGGGCCAGAGTTGTCGCAAACGACTAGACCAGTGCGCGACTTCAGCCGCGCGCCGCGCCACCTGCTGCACGTTTTGGTGCAGCGCTGCCCGCGCTGACGGCACGCGAGCGGCGACCGCGCCACGCGGCAAACGTGCAGTGCACCACGGATTTCTCCGCGCAAATCGCGATGTCCGCTGCACTGCAATCCGAACACTCCAAATCGCCTGTCTAATTTGCAGGCGATCGGCCGGTAGCGTCGGATCTCTGTTTGCCTACGAGCTATGCATGGCGGTCGGTTCAGCCTCTCTTTATTGTACGAACAGTAAGAGAGGATATCGCCGCCTCCGATGGTGCGTTGCGGGAGCCGGTGCCGATGCAAGCCGCGATTCTCGCAAGCAGCGGCGAGGCATCCTCGACATGCAGCCGCCCATAGCCGAACACCAGTCCCTGTCGGGTCGGCTGCTCCAGAAAGTTCTGCGACAATGGCTGCACATGAATGCCCGCCTGCTTCAGGATCGCGGCCGCCTCGCGGTCGCTGATCCGCGCCCGCATCGCCTCGGTGAACTCCGCTACCAGATGCAATCCCGTCACCGCCGCGGAGACGACCAGATCATCCGGCATCAGCGATGCGATCGCCTCGATCAGCGCCTTTCGCCTGCTCGCATAGACCCGCCGCATCGCGCGCAGATGCCGCAGCAGATGCCCTTCCCGCATGAACTCGGCCAAAGCGAGCTGTCCGATGCCGGAGGTGTGCACGTCGATGCGCGCGCGGCCCTTGGAAAATCCTGCGATGAAATGCCTGTTGGCAACGATGTAGCCGAGCCGCAGGTTCGGCATCATGATCTTGGAGAAGGTGCCGAAATAGATCACCCGCCCCTCGCGATCGAGCGAACGCAAGGAGGCGATCATGCTGTCCTGGTGCCTGAACTCCGAATTGTAATCGTCCTCGATCACCCAGACGTCGTTTCTGTTGGCCCAGTCGAGCAGCTCGAGGCGCCGCTCCAGCCCCATGCTGACGCCGAGCGGATATTGATGCGACGGCGTGACCACGATCAGCCGCGCACCCGGCGCGCGCCGGATTCCTTCGGAGACGACGAGGCCCTTGTCGTCGACGGGAATGGGAACGAGCTTCGCGCCGGCCGCCGTCAACGCCCAGCGGGCCTCGACGAAGCCGGGTTCCTCGACCCAGACCTCGTCGCCGGGATCGAGGACCATCCGGCCGCAGAAATCCAGCGCACCCGATGTGCCGGAGGTGACGACCACCTCTTCCGGCGAGCAGACCAGCCCGCGCACCGAGCCGAGGAAGTTCGCGATCTCGCTCCGCAGCCGCGGATGGCCTTCGGCGGGAAGGTCGAGGCACTCCTGCTCCCTCGGATTCTGCCAGGTCTGGCGCAGCAGGCGTGACCATTCCTTGAAAGGAAACGTCGAGATGTCGGGCGCTCCGGGTGCGAACACGGACGGCCAATTGGTCTCGTAATCCAGGCCAAGCAGTGATTGCCAGCGCTTCGACATATGGGCGGGCGCAGCCTCAGGCGAGGCAACCGACGGCGGCTCCGCATGCGACGTCGCGACGGACGCCACCATGACGCTGCCGCGTGGCGTCGATTCCAGATAGCCCTCGGCGTAGAGCAGATCCCACGCCGTCAGCACCACCGTGCGCGAGCAGCCCAATTCCCGCGCGATCTCGCGCGAGCCCAGAAACTGCGTTCCGGTCGGAAAGACGCCGCGCAGAATGCAATCCCGGATGTGAGCCGCGATCTGCAAATGCAGCGGCACGGCCGAGGTCCGGTCGATATGCATTCCCGCAAGGGATACGCGCTTGCTCGGGTGGCGATCTCTGTCCATCACATGGAGGCGGCTGTTGGAACGGCCGGCGATGGCCACCGGCATCCGTTCAGGATGGGCCAGAAGCGGATTCCGGTCCAGTCTCGGCCGGATCGGTCACCCCGACCGTATGATAGGCGCGCCCGAAATAGATCAGATTATCGGTGCAGCCGGATCTTTGCAGCGCGACGACGCGGCAGAACAGCACATCGTGGCTGCCGACATTGACGACATCCGCAATCCGGCAGTCGAACGCAGCAGCACAGTCGGCCAGCACCGGCACGCCGGTCGCGAGCGTCGACCAATCCGCGGCGGCAAAGCGTTCCTCGGCAGGCACCTTGCCGCCGAACAGGCGGGACAGTTGCTCGTGCCGCGCCGAGAGCACGTTGACGCAGACCACCTTGTTGCGGGTCACGCTGGCATAGGCGGAGGAGCCGCGGTTGATGCAGACCAGAAGCGTCGGTGGATCGTCGGTGACGCTGCAAATCGCCGATGCCGTAAATCCGGCGCGGCCCGCGGCACCGTCGGTCGTGACGATGTTGACGGCCGCGCCGAGACAGGCCATCGCGTCGCGGTAGTCCCGGGGAGCCACATCCTGCATCGATGTCCTCACCCCTCGATGGCAGGCGCGAAGGCGAGCTCGCGCAGCACCTGTGCCAGCACGGACGCTCCCGCAGCGACATGATCGGGCTCGGCCCATTCATGCTCGACATGGCTCACCCCGTCGCGGCACGGGATGAAGATCATCGCAGCCGGGCAGACCTTGGCGAGATGGCGCGCGTCGTGACCAGCGGCAGAGAGGATCGCCATGGCGGAATGCCCCTGCTCACGCGCGGCCTTCGCGATGCTCGCGCGCAGGCTCGGATCGAAGACGTTCGACGGTGCATCCACGAGCGGCGTCACCGTGACCGCGCAAGGCGGGGCCTTCTCCTGGCAAAGAGCCGCGATGCGCACGCCCGCCGCATCGAGCACGGCATTGTCAGGGTGACGCAGGTCGATGCTGAAGCTGACGCGCGATGGCACCACCGACGGCGCGTTCGGCACGACAGCGATCCGGCCAATGGTGAACTTGATGTCGGCATCGATGGCGCCGATCTCGGCATGGAGCGCGCTCGCTATCCGCGCAAAGGCCGCGAGCGCATCGCGCCGCTCCCGCTGCGCCAGCGTGCCGGCATGGCCCTCGGCACCCTCGACCACGACCTGAAACGTCTTCTTGCCCTGGATGCCGGTGACGACGCCGATCGTGCAGCCGGCCGCTTCCAGCAGCGGTCCCTGCTCGATGTGCAATTCGAGATAGGCCCCGGCGGCAAAGCCGAGCGGCCTGCGCGGCATATCGGGAAAAGCCTGGTGGAGGCGGTCGAGTGCCTCGCCGACGCTGATGCCGTCCGCATCGCGCGCGGCGCGGATCGTCGCCAGGTCGCGCTCGCCGGTAAAGGCCTCCGAGCCCATCATACCCGGGGCGAAGCGCGAGCCTTCCTCGTTCATCCAGGCGACGACGATGAGGTCGCGCGCAGGCTTGTCGACTTGCCCGGCGAGCGTGACGACCGCTTCAAGTGCGGCCATCACGCCGGCGGCGCCGTCGAACTTGCCGCCGGTCGGCTGGCTGTCGAGATGACTGCCAAGGAGAACCGGCGGCGCGGCGCGATCGCGGCCGGCCAACGCCAGGAACAGGTTTCCCGCAGCGTCCGTCGACGGCGTCAATCCTGCTTCGCGCGCCCAGCCGATGACACGGCGCCAGGCGGCGATCTCACCGTCGCTCAGCGCCTGACGGTTGACCCCGCCGGCCGGCGTCGCGCCGATCTCGGCGAGCGCCATCAGGCGGGTCCAGAGCCGATCGGCGTTGATCAGTGGCTGGCTCGTCATCGATTACTTCGTGCGCATGATCTGGCCCGGCAGCGCGCGCGGATCGCGCGGCAACCAGCGTTCCGCCTCGACCTGGGCGATGAACTCGGCGAGCAATGCATTGAATGCTGCCGGCTCCTCCAGATTGAGCGTGTGGCCGGTCTTGGGGAAGACCGAGAGGCCGCAGGCCGGAATGGTCTTCTTCAGGAAGATGCCGGGCTGGAGACAGTGATCGTCCTCGTCGCCGACCACGACCAGCGTCGGCACCATCATCTTTTTCAAGCCGTCCTCGAGGTCATAGAACGACGGCCGCCGCGCCTGGACGCCGCGCATGGTGTTGGCGGCGCCACGGTCGGAATGGGTGGCGAGGCGATCGGCGAATTCCTGCCAGCCGCGCGGATCCTTGTTCTGGAACTGCACCCGGCTCGCACCGAGCGCGTAGATCTTGGAGAATTCCTTCGCACCCTGCTTCTCGAAATTGTCGGCGACCTCGCGCGAGACGCCGCGAAAATACTCCTCGAACTCCTTCTCGCAGCCATAGCCGGCACCGGCCACAGTGAGCGACAAAGCGCGCTCCGGCGTGCGCAGGCCGAAATGCACCGTGCAGAACCCGCCCATGGAGAGGCCGACAATGTGCGCCTTGTCGATTCCGAGCGCGTCGAGCACGGCAACCGCGTCGTCCGCAGCGATCGCCTGCGAATAGGCCTCCACGCTGTCAGGAACGTCCGACGGCGGATAGCCGCGCGCGGCGTAGGTGATGCAGCGATGGCGCCGGCTGAAATAGCGCAGCTGCGGCTCCCAGCTGTCGTGATTGCCGCCGAATTCGTGGATGAACAGGATCGGCGCGCCCTCGCCCGCCTCCTCCACGTGGAGCTTCACGCCGTCCTTCGCTGTGATCATCGTCATCGGCATCGTCCCTAGAATTGCGGTGGCAGGTCGTTGAGCGTGCGCGCCTGCGTGACCATCTCCGGCAGCAGCGTACAGAGCTTTTCGACCCAGCCTTGCGGCACGGAGGTGCTGATCTTCACAAAGCGGTCGCCAAAACGCTGGGTGTGATAGGTGCCCTGGCGGATCATGATGCCCTGGCGGCGATAGCACTCGACCAGCGCTTCCGGTCGGACGCCGGCCGCGATGGTCTCCAGCACCAGGAAGTTGCCATGCGAGGGCATGATCGGCAGCGCCAGCCCGTCGATCGCGGAAGCCGCCTCCTGGATCATCGCCTTGTTGGCGCGGTCGGTGCTGCGGACCTTCTTCATCCATTCGGCCTTGACCGACAGCCCCGCCTGCGCCGCACGCTGCGCGATGACGCTGGCGCCGAGCACGCTGGTGGAGGTCTGCGCCAGCTCCTCGAACAGGTCTGGCGCTGCGACCAGCGCACCGATGCGCAGGCCGGCGAGCCCGAGCCATTTCGAGAAGCTGGTCGAGACCACCGAACCTTTCGGGGCGACATGAAGCGCCGGTGTGTGGCCGTCGGCGAAATCGCGATAGGTGCAGTCGTGCACCAGCAGCGCGCCGCAATCGCGCGCGATCGCGGCAAAGCTCTCGATCTCCTCGCGCGTGTAGCGGATGCCAAGCGGATTGTTGGGATCGACGAGATAGATGATCGCGGTGCGCTCATCGACATTCGCCTTCAAGGCCTCAGGCGTCAGGCGGTAGTTGCAGGCGGGATCGTAGATCGGGATCTCGATCACCTCGGCGCCCTGCTGGCGCGCGAACAGGCACGGCCATTTCCAGGTCGGATCGGTCGTCACCAGCGTCGTGCCCGGCTTGCAGCGCGCGCGGCAGATCATCGCCAGCGCATTGACGCCGCCCTCGGTCACCAGCGCTTCTGCGCCGGGCGCGCCGAGATCGGCGACGATCGCCTCGCGCAGCGCCTCGAAGCCGAGCGGCGGCGCATAGGCATTGAACTCGCCAGCCTCGATCGATCGCAGCATGGCCTCGCGCACGGCGGGGTGGCTCTCGATATGGTTGGTGTTCTGGCCGAGCCAATAGAGTCCCGGCGTTGCCGAGAGCTCGTCGAAATAGCGGTTGCGGACCAGTGCGGCGGATTGAGGCTTCGACATCGGCGCCTCAGATCACCGAGCCGCGCGCGGCGATGCCACCATCGATCGTCACCACCGTGCCGGTGATGTAGCCGGACCGCGGCGAGGACAGGAAGGCGACGAGATCGGCGACCTCTTCCGAGGTGGCCGGGCGCTTGCCGGGATATTTGTCGAACAGCTCCTCCCAACGGCTTTCGTCACCGAGCATGTCGATCGCCTTGCGCTTCATGATCTTGAGCATGCGGTCGGTGGCAACCGGTCCCGGATTGACCGCGACCACGCGCACGCCGTGGTCGAGGCTGCGGCCGCCGAGCGCCTTGGTGAAGGACATCAGCGCCGCATTGCCGGTCGAGCCCGCGATGTAGCTTGCGTCCCAGTTCTCGCCGGAATTGCCGATGATGTTGATGATGACGCCGTCCTTGCCCTTCATCCGCGGATAATAAAGGCGCGACAGCGTGATGTAGCCGAACACCTTGAGATCGAAGCCGCGCCGCCAGGCCGCGTCGTCGAGGATTTCCAGCGATCCGGCCGGGATGTCGCCGGCATTGTTGATGAGGATGTCGATATCGCCGACCTCGGCTGCGAGCTTCTCCATCGCCGACGTGCTCGAGAGGTCGAGCGCATGGATGGTGATCTTCACGCCATGGCGGGCTTCGAGCTGCTTCTTGGCCTCCAGCATCGCCTCGCCGTTGCGGGCGGCCAGATGCAGGTGACATCCTTCCGCGGCGAAGAGCTCGGCCACCGCCAGTCCAATTCCTTTCGACGCGCCGGTGATGAGCGCGGTCTTGTTCGTCAGCTTCAGGTCCACACGGGGTCTCCAGGATGCAAGCTAGATATACAAGGTCTAGCAATTTGCATACCAAGAGACCGAGAGGTCATTCGAAGGCGGCGAGGAAGTCCAGCAGGTTGTCGCCGAGCAGGTTGACGTGGTCGCGCATAGCGCTGTGTGCTCGCTCCGGGTCGTGCGCCAGGATCGCCTGCATGATCGCCTCGTGCTCGCGGACGGTATCGGCGATCCGGTTCGGCATCCGTGTCACCCGGCGGCGATAGGCGGCCACCTGATTGCGCAGCTTGCGGGTCTGATCGGCGAGGAAGGCGTTGCGCGACGCCTCATAGATCGCTTCGTGGAATTCCTGGTTGATGTCGTAGAAGACGTCGATGTCGCCGGTTTCGCCTGCCGCGACAAGCCTCTGGTGAATCTCGCCTATTTCAGCCCCCCAGGCCTGCGAGACGCGCCTTGCGGCAAGCCTTGCGCAGAGCCCTTCGAGCTCCGCCATGACCTGAAACATCTCGATCAGCGCCTGCGCCTTGATGCTGCGGACCGTCGCCCCCTGCCGGCCGCGCAGCTCGACCAGATTATTCGCCGCCATCAGGCGGAACGCCTCCCGCACCGGCGTGCGGGAAACGCCAAAGCGCTGCGCGATCTCCTGCTCGTCGAGCCGGCTGCCCGGCTCCAGATGGCCTGCTGCGATCGCGCCCTCGAGCCTCTGTCGCAAGCTCTCGGCGAGCGTCATGCCGGGACTCGCGGTGAGGGTTTCGTGCCCATTTTTGACGCGCTTGCCTGCGCTATGTGCACCAATACTCGCCATTATGTTTCTCCAATGCCAATATACGTATACATATTGGCGCTCATATCTCGACGAAATTGACCGGTTTTCTCCCGGAGATGCGGGTGTCGCCGGGATATTCGCCGGCGCTCTCGCAAGTCTTATGCCTGATTTGCGCGAAAATCGCACTGGCACACGAGTTGCTAAGAGATTTCGACGCGGTCCCGCTTCCGTATGCGAATGACCGCCGCCATTATACAAGGACATCCCGGTGCAGGCTGCCCGCCTTCCCCATCCCGGCCCGGCCACCGAAACCCCGCAGGCTCAGTCCAAGCCCGAGCCGCTACTCGAGCTGCGCGCGATCAACAAGACATTCGGTGCTGTCGCGGCCCTGTCCGGACTCCAGGCGAGCATCGCCGCCGGCGAGTTCGTCACGGTCGTCGGTCCCAGCGGCTGCGGCAAGAGCACCCTCTTCAATATCGTCGCAGGCCTCGAGGAGCCTGATGCCGGCGGCATCCTGCGCTTCGAGGGCAAGAGTTGCCATTCCGCCGACCTACTCGGCCGCGTCTCCTTCATGCCGCAGCGCGACTTGCTGTTTCCGTGGCGCAACGTGGTGGACAACGCCATCCTCGCACTCGAGGTCGAGGGCATGCCGCGCGATCAGGCGCGCGCCAAGGCGCTGAACATGCTGCCCGAGTTCGGCCTCGCCGGCTTCGAGAAGCAGTATCCCAATCAATTGTCCGGCGGCATGCGCCAGCGCGTCGCCCTGATGCGCACCTTCCTGTTCGAGCGCGACCTGATGCTGCTCGACGAGCCGTTCGGCGCGCTCGACGCTCTGACGCGGGCGATGATGCAGCGCTGGCTGCTCGATGTCTGGCAGAAATATCGCCGCACCATTCTCTTCATCACCCATGACGTCGACGAGGCGATCTTCCTCGGCGATCGCGTGCTGGTGATGACCGCGCGTCCCGGCTCGGTGAAGCTCGAACAGGTCGTCGACCTGCCCCGCCCGCGCCGGCCGGAGATCGTCACCTCCCCCGAATTCGTCCGCCTCAAGCGCACCCTGCTCGATGCGATCGAGGAGGAAAGCATGAAATCGTTCCAGTCCTCCATCGCGCAGGAGAAGCCGCAGTGAACGCGATGTCAGCCAGAGAGCCCGCGCCGCGCGGCATCGAACCGACCGAATGGGACGCCCGCATCAAGCTCGCGGCCTGCTATCGCATGGTCGCCAGGCTCGGCATGGACGATTTGATCTACAATCACATCTCCCTGCGCGTTCCCGGCTATGACGATCAGTTCCTGATCAATCCCTACGGCCTGCTGTTCGACGAGATCACGGCGTCGAGCCTCGTCAAGATCGACACCAGGGGAAACAAGCTCGACGACACGCCTCAAGCGGTCAACGTCGCCGCCTTCGTCATCCATGCCGCGATCCACACCTCGAACCACGACGCGGCCTGCGTGCTGCACACCCATTCCGACGCGAGCGTTGCGGTCTCCGGGCAGGAGAAGGGCCTGCTGCCGCTCAGCCAGTTCGCGATGCGCTTCTACGACCGCCAGGCCTTCCACGATTACGAAGGCGTCGCCATCGATCTCGACGAGCAGACGCGCCTCGTGCGCGACCTCGGTCCGCACAGGGTGATGCTGATGCGCAATCACGGCATCCTCACCGTCGGCCGGACGCCGGGCGAAGCCTTCATGCTGCTCTATTATTTCGAGCGCGCCGCGCGGATCCAGCTCCAGATGCAGGCGGCAGCGGCAGCCGGCGCCACGCTGGTGATGCCGCCGCACGAGGTCTGCGAGAAGGCCGCCCGTCAGTTCTGGGAATTGCAGGGCGACATCCTCGTGCCCGGCGAGCGCGAATGGCCTGCGCTGATGCGCCAGCTCGATCGCACCGATCCGTCTTACCGCAATTGATTTTCACCGCCTGGAGTATGACCATGTTGAGCCGACGCCACGCCTTCTCCGTCCTCTCCGCCATCGCACTGGCGACCGGCTCGCTTGTCACGGCCGCGCCTGCCGCCGAGTTGCAGAAGGCGAGCCTGCGTCTGAAATGGCTGCCGCAGGCGCAGTTCGCCGGCTTCTACGTCGCAGTGGCCAAGGGCTACTACAAGGCCGAGGGCATCGACCTCACCATCAATCCCGGCGGGCCCAATCTGCTCACCGAAAACCTGGTCGCGACGGGGGCCGACACGTTCGGCCTCTCCGGCGGCACCGACAGCGTGTTCGCCGCCCGCGACAAGGGCCTGCCGATCGTCTGCATCGGCGTCTCGCACCAGATCACGCCGTTCATCTTCGTCACCCGCAAAGATGGTCCGGTGAAGACGATCCAGGACTTCAAGGGCAAGACCGTCACCACCTGGTTCACCGGCGCCAATCACGTGCTCAACGGCATGCTGGCCAAGGAAGGCATCAAGCCGGATGAGCTCAAGATCCAGCCGCAGCAAGTCTCGGTCACGCCTTTCGTCGACGGCAGCGTCGATGTCGTCACGGCGACCTATTACAACGAGTTCTACACCATCCAGTCGCGCATGCCGAAGGACAGCCTGAAGACCTTCGTCGCCGAAGACTACGGCATCACCTTCCCGCGCGACACGCTGATCGTGGCCGAGGCGACCGCCAAGGAGAAGCCGGAGCTGGTCAAGGCGTTCCTGCGCGCCTCGCTCAAGGGCTGGAAGGACGCGTTCTCCGATCCCAAGGGCGCCGTCGACACCGTGATGACCGTAGCCCCGACGCTCGACCGCGCGCAGCAGGAGTTCATGCTCACCGAAGTGAAGCGCCTGATGACCGCGGGCGCCGCGGCGAAGAACGGCATGTTCTGGATCGATGCCGATGCCGTGAAGACTGCGCACGACTTCTTCCTGAAGTATGGCGTGATCTCCAAGCCGCTCGATCTTGCTGTCGCCTATGACGCAAGCTTCATCCAGAGCGTCCCCGTGGCGGACCGGCTGCCGTGAGCCGCCCCGCGGCGACATCGCTTGGTGACAGCCGCGCCGCGGCGCGGTCGATCACGATGCCGGATTCGCTGCGCAAGCTGATCCGGCTCCTGCTCGGTCTCGCCATTGCGGCGGTGATCTGGGAAGGCGCGGTGGTACTGTTCGGCATCCGGCCCTATTACCTGCCGCGCCTCAGCACGATCCTGATGGCGATGGCGGCGACGCCGCGCGCCTATGTCGACGGTTTTCTGCGCACGCTCGCGGAGACGCTGATCGGCTTTGCGTCCGGCGGCGCCTTCGGCGTGCTCATGGGCATCGTGTTCTTCCGCGTCCGCGCGCTGCGCGAGATGATCTTTCCGATCTTCGTGGTGTCGCAGACCATTCCGGTCATCGCCTTTGGCGCGCTGGTGGTGCTGTGGTTCGGCAACACCCTGCTCGCCAAGGCGATCATCGCGTTCTATCTGACCTTCTTCCCGGTGACGGTGAACACGCTGCTGGGCCTCGAGACCGTCGATCCCAAGCAGGTCGATTTGATGCGCAGCTTCGGCGCCTCCAACCGCCAGCTCCTGCTGCGCCTGCAGCTTCCGACCGCGCTACCGCAGATCTTCGTGGCGCTGCGGCTCGCTGCGTCACTGAGCCTCGTCGGCGCCATCGTCGGCGAATGGTTCGGCGACACCTCCGGGCTCGGCGTGCTCTTGCTCCAGGCCATGTTCACCGAGAATGTCGTCGCGATCTGGGGCGCCCTGCTTGCCGCGGCGCTGCTCGGCACCGGCTTCTATGCGGTGGTCGCCGCGGCGGAGCGGCGGCTCGTGTTCTGGAGCGCCGAACAATGAGCCGTGCGCTCGCCTCTCCCTCGCTCGCTGTCCAGCGCGGCATTCTCGGCGCCGTCCTCCTGATCGCATGCTGGGAAGGCCTGGCGCGCGGACTGCATCTGCCGGCCTATGTTCTCCCGGCGGTCAGCGACATCGTCGCAGGCCTCTGGTCCAAACGCGCAATCCTCATCGATGCCGCGGGCTACACGCTATTCGAAGCGCTGGCGGGTTACGCCCTCGGCTGCCTGATCGGCACCGGCCTCGCCGTCGCCATCGCATTGGTGCCGGCGTTGCGCGCTGCGATCCTGCCGCTTGCAACCGCGATCAATTCGGTCCCCGTGGTGGGCTATTCGCCGCTGATCCTGCTCTGGTTCGGCATCGGCGTCAGCTCGAAGATCGTGATGGTGGCGATGGCGGTGAGCTTCACCATCCTGCTGTCGATGCTGGCCGGGCTCGACCGGGTCGATCGCCGCGCCGTCGATCTCATGAAGAGTTTCGGTGCGAGCCGCCTCAGCGTGCTGTGGCGATTGCGCCTGCCGACCGCGCTGCCACTGCTGCTTGCCGGCATGCGCGTTTCCACCGTGCGCAGCGTGATCGTGGCGATCGTCACCGAGATGCTCGGCGCCCATGGCGGGCTCGGCTGGGTGATCTACCAGGCCGTGCTCCAGATCGACTTCGTCCAGGTATGGTCGGCGATCTTCGTCGCCTCCGCCGCGAGCCTCGCCTTCTTCGGCCTGATCGGCTTGCTCGAGAGAAAAATCCTGTTCTGGACATGACGCCATGAAACGACAGATGCATCTCGGCTTGTTCATCCTCGGCACCGGCAGCCATGTCGCGGGCTGGCGCTATCCCGGCGCGGTCGACAGTTTTCAGGACTTTGCGGCGATCCAGGAGATCGGCCGCACCGCCGAGCGCGGCAAGTTCGACCTGATCTTCATGGGCGACAATCTCTATGCCGACGCCGCCGCCCACCCCTCCTACACGCTGCGGCTCGAGCCGCTGACGATGCTGGCCGCACTATCGACCTCGACCAGCCATATCGGGCTCGGCGCCACCGTCTCCACCACCTACAGCGATCCGTTCTCGGTCGCGCGCGTGTTCGCCTCGCTGGATCACATCTCCAAGGGCCGCGCCGCGTGGAACGCGGTGACGACGGCCAATCCGGCGACTGCGGCGAATTTCGGCACCACCCATCCCGACCACGCCCGCCGCTACGAGATGGCTGGCGAATTCCTCGACGTGGTCAAGGGCCTGTGGGACGGCTGGGCGGATGATGCCATCGTCGCCGACCGCGCCAGCGGCCTCTACATCGATCCGGCAAAACTTCGTCCGATCGACCATGACGGCGCCTTCTTCAAGGTGAAGGGCCCGCTCAACATTGGTCGCAGCCCGCAAGGCCGGCCCGTCGTGCTCCAGGCCGGCGGCTCCGAGGCCGGCCAGGCGCTCGCCGCGCGCACCGCCGACATCGTGTTCTCGGTGGTGCAGGATATCGAGGAAGCCAAGGCCGGCTACGCCTCGCTGAAGACGCGCCTGCCGGCGTTCGGGCGCAGGCCGGAGGACGTCACGGTGCTGCCGGGCGTGATGCCGGTGGTCGGCCGCACCGACAAGGAGGCGTTCGAGAAGCTCAACGTCCTGCAGAGCTTCGTCAGCGGCAGCAATGCGCTCGCCATCCTGTCCGACCGGTTCGGCCGCGACATGTCGGCCTACGATCTCGACGGGCCGATCCCCGACATCGCGCCATCAGACAACTATCACAGCTTCGCCAGCGTCATGCTCGCCAAGGGGCGCCGCGAGAACATGACGCTGCGCGATCTCTACAATCTCACCGCCGCCGCCCGCGGCCATTGGGTGCTGTGCGGCTCGGCCGAGCGCATCGCCGACACGCTGCAGCTCTGGTTCGAGGCGCACGCCGCCGACGGCTTCAACGTGATGCCGCCCTATTTCCACGAGGGGTTCGAGGACTTTGTTGAGCTCGTCGTGCCGATCCTGCAGGAGCGCGGGCTGTTCCGTGCGGATTATGAGGGAACGACGTTGCGCGATCATCTCGGCCTTACGCGGCCGGAAAATCCGTTCTTCGCGGCTTAGAGCACGTCGGCCTCGCGCAGTGCCTGCTCAAGCGCCTGCAACTCGTTTGCCGTCGCCGCCGGCTGCGGTGGCCGCGCCGCGTCGCATGACAGGCGCCCGAGCAATTTCAGGCAGGCCTTGAGCCGCACGGTCGCCCGTCCTCCGGGCGGGTCGCGATAAATCGCGACCGCCAGCGGATAGAGCTTCTCATGCGCCGCGCGCGCCCGCTCCCAATCGCCGGCCTCGGCCGCGTTCCAAAGGCTGACTACGAGCTCCGGCACGACGCAGGCGAGACTGACCTGGCTACCGGCCGAGCCCACGATGTAGCTCGTCAGCAGATGCTCGTCACCGGAGCCGAGCACGACGAAGTCCGGCCGCAGCTTGCGGATCAGCCTGAGATTCTGTTCATAAGCCGCGACCTCCCAGCTGCCTTCCTTCACCGCAACGAAACGGGGATCGGCGACAAGCCGCGTCAGCAGCGGCGGCGCGTAGGCCATCGCGCCCGCGCCGACGGGCGCAGCGTAGAGCATCAAGGGCACCATCGTGGCATCGCGGATGTGGCGGTGATGCTCGATCACACAGTCATCGGCATGGCCGAGCGCCCAGCTGTTGGGTGGAAACACCAGCAGCCCGTCCGCGCCGGCCTGCTCCAGCGTAGCCGCCTCGCGCGCGGCCTCCAGGCTCGATTCATGGTTGACCCCGGAGACGATCAGGCAATCCTTTGGCGCGTGCTGCCGCGCAAGCTCCACCACGCGCCGCTTCTCGGCCAGCGACAGCCCAAAATTCTCGCCGGCGTGGCCGTTGACAAGGAGCCCGTTGATGCCCGGCGTGGACGCCACCGAGGTGAGATGGGCTGCGAGCTGCGCCTCGTCGATCGCGAAATCGGGCGTCATCGGCACGATGGTGGCGGCGTGGATGCCGCGCAGGCAGTCGCTGAATGTCCGCATCTTGGCCGATTAGTGAATGATCTGGTCGAGGAACGTCCGCGCCCGCTCCGACTTCGGATGCTTGAAGAACTCCTCCGGTGCGGCCTGCTCGACCACCTTGCCCTCGTTCATGAACACGATGCGGTCGGCGACCTCGCGGGCAAAGCCCATCTCATGGGTCACGCACAACATGGTCATGCCCTCTTCCGCGAGCTTCTTCATGGTCTCCAGTACCTCCTTGACCATCTCGGGGTCGAGCGCCGAGGTCGGCTCGTCGAACAGCATGATCTTCGGCCGCATGCACAGCGCGCGTGCGATGGCGACGCGCTGCTGCTGGCCACCCGAGAGCTGCCCGGGGAATTTCTCGGCCTGATCGGGAATCCGGACCTTGGTAAGGAAATGCATGGCGAGGTCCTTGGCCTCGGCCTCACTCATCCCGTTCGCGGTCATCGGTGCCAGAGTGCAGTTCTCCAGCACTGTCATGTGCGGGAACAGATTAAAGCTCTGGAACACCATGCCGGTGTCGCGCCTGACCGCATCGATGTTCTTGCGCTGATGGTCGAGCTCGACGCCGTTGACGTAGATCAGGCCCTCATCGTGCTTCTCGATGTGATTGATGCAGCGGATCAGCGTCGACTTGCCCGAGCCGGAGGGGCCGCAGACCACGATCTTCTCGCCCTTGGCGACCTTGAGATCGATCTGGTCCAGCGCGGTGAAGTCGCCATAGTGCTTGTAGACCGCCTCCATGCGAACCGCCGGCACCTCGCGAAACTGCGGCTGCGCTGTTGCACATTCGGCCGTCGTCATCGATGTCTCGTTCATGCTCGGGCCTCCACACTCGCCTGCGCCACCGGCGCGCTCGCTGCGAGCCGCCTGGTTTTCGCGGCACTCGATCGACCGAAATGCTTCTCCAGCCGGCGCTGCACCGCGTCCCAAACCGATGTGAGGATAAGGTAATACGCCGTCGCCGCCGCATAGACTTCGAGGATTTGGAAGTGCTCCTGCATCAGCATGTCGCTGCGGCGCATGAGCTCCTCGACTGAGATCACCGAGGCGAGCGAGGTCGCCTTCAAGAGCGAATTGATGGAGTTGCCGAGCGGCGGGATCATCAGCCGGAACGCTTGCGGCAGGGTCACGCGACGGAACGTCACCCAGGGCGACAGGCTGAGCGCCCAGGCGGCCTCGCGCTGCCCTGCCGACACCGCCATGAAGCCGCTGCGCACGATCTCGGCGAGATAGGCGGCCTCGTTAAGGATCAGGCCGACGAGCGCGCAGGTGATCACGCTGAACTTGATGCCCAGCTGCGGCAAGCCGCTGTAGATCACGACCAGCTGGATCAGAAGTGGCGTGCCGCGGAAGAACCAGATGTAGAAACGCGCGGCGCCCGCGAGCACCGGATTGGACGACATGCGCAGCAACGCGATGCCCATGCCGAGAATCAATCCGCCGACGACCGCCGCCACAGTCAAGCCGATGGTGACGAGCACTCCCTTCATCAGGAAGTAGTTGAAGAAGTAGCTGACGGCGGCCGTCGGACTGAAATGGCTCATCGGCTCGTCTCCGTAGGTATCAGGCCGGACCGGGGCCGGCGATCGCGAGCGGCTGGTCGGCCGGCATGGCGGTCAGGCCGAACTTGTCGAACAGCGCCTGATAAAAGCCGTCAGCCCGCATCGCGTTGAGCGCCTTGACGACGGTATCGGCGACCCTCTTGTTGCGGAAACCAAGCGTCGTGCGCGCGGTGCCGAGCCCGCTCAGGACTTCCTTCACGCGGCCACGGCCGACGAGATCGCGCGCCACGCTGTCGACCAGCAGCGCGTTGTCGACCTGACCCGCAAGCAGCGCGCTGACGACGTTGGTCGCTGTCGGGAACGTGCGCATCTCGACGGCTGCGCCGCCCTTTGCGACGCTGGCATCGCTGAGCTTCTTGAGCCAGTTCATCTGGTAGCTGCTGACCTCGACCGCGGATGATTTTCCGATCAGATCGTTTTCGGTAGCAATTTTTGTGCCGCTGTCGGGGGCCACCACGACCGAGATCGCCTGGATGGCGTAAGGCACCATGTACATCAGCTTGGAGCGTTCCTCGGTCCAGAACATCCCGGTGTCGATGCCGTCGATGCGGGCCGCGTTGAGCGCAGGAATCATCGCCGGAAAATCCATCCGGACGAGTTCGACCGGAAGACACAACCTCTTGCCGAGCTCGGCGGCGAGCTCGACATTGAGCCCCTGCAGCTGGCCGTCCTTGTCGACGAACTGCTGCGGCGGATTGGTCGGGTTGATGGAGAGCTGCAACTTCCCGGGCGCGATCAGATTGTCGTCGGTGATCGCAGGCGTACAGGCGGCGTGCACCGCCGTGGATGCGAGAACGAGTGCGGCAACCGCACCCAAGCGAAACAATGTCGAGACCATGGATACCTCCAGTAAGACGCCAATGACCGATGCAGTTCCTCGCCCGGGATTCCCCCTCGATGTTTCTTGGATGCGGCCGGCCGGATCTCGCGACACGGCAGGCAGCATCGTCTTCGATCGGCTCAAGCCGGTCCCGACATCGGCCTCAGCTGGATGCGCATGAAATTCTTCACCAGGGATTCGAAAGGACCAAAGCCCTTCACCTTCAGGAACTCCGGCGTCTCGAATGCCCACCTGCCCGCGACTTCGTACATGGCGGCGTATTTCGGCCCGTCGCCGACGGAGACGAAACGCTTTGCCGAGAGCCAGCCGGGACAGGCGAGCAGATCAGGGAAATGCCTCTGCTCGTACCAGGCGTTGAACGCAGCCTCGTGCTCGGGATCGATGTCGACCCGCACGATGTGGATGAAGGCTTCGTCCGGCATCGTCTCGTTCCTCATGCCAGACGGATGTCGCCGGCCGCGCGCGCAGCGGTGACTGTCGTTGCGATGGCGTCGCACAGCGCAGGCAGAACCGGCAGCAGCGGCGGCCGCGGATCGGCGTTGCGGATCAGGCCGAGCGCCTTCAGCCCGACCTTCATGCGCGTGTGCATGTCCATGATCGGCGCAGGTCCGTAGATGGCGCGGACGATCGGATAGAGCCGCTCGTTGACGGCGCGCATCGCCTTCAGATCGTCGGCGAGCGAGGCCCGCCAGAGTGCTGCGAACAGATGCGGCGCGAGGCTGACGAGGCCGGAGAGAATGCCGTCGCCGCCGACGGCGAGCTGCGGCAGGAACCAGTTGAAGTTCGAGGGGAGGATCGCGACGGAGGGATCGGCCTGCTTCACCGCCCGCCGGTTCTCGTCATAGGCCAGCATGGTGTCGCTGCCTTCTTTGACGGCGATGACACTGTCGAGCGCAGCGAACTTGGCCAAGGTCTCCGGCGAGTAACCGAAGCCGGATGCCAGCGGGTACTGGAAGATCGAGACCGGAATTCCGATCGCGGAGCTGACCGCCTGCACGAAAGCCACCGGCGCGCGCGAGGTCGCCGACGCTCCGCCGCCGAGCGGCGCGGGCGGGAACAGCACGGCGCAATCGGCGCCGGCAGATTCCGCGAGCTGCGCCTGATGGATCGCTTCCGCGGTGGAATGCGCGATGATGCCTGAAAGCAGCGGCTTGCCACCGATCTGCTTGCGTGTCCGCTCGATCACGGCCTGACGTTCATCGTCCGAGAGCGAGCCGCCCTCGCCGGCATGTCCGTTGACGAACACCGCCGCGATCCCGTCCGGGCAGGCGCAATAGTCGAGAAGGCGGACGTAGGCGTCCCAGTCGATCGAGCTGTCGTCCCTGAAGGGCAGCACGGTTGCGACCGTGACGCCGCGCAAATCCGGTTTCTGCATCGCCTTGCTCATGACGGTTTTCGCCGCGGAAATTTCAGGCTCGCGCGCGCCTTCAGCACTTCGAGGCCGCCCTCGTTGCGCGCGCTCGCTTCCCAGATGATGGTGCGGGCCTCCTCGTGCTGCTCGGCGATCCAGACATCGAAGGTGAGCGTGTCGCCGTAGAACACGGGACCGGTGAACCAGAACCGATCCTCCACCGACACGCCGATGGTGCCGACCAGCTCGCTGGTGAGGATGCTGGTGCAGAGGCCCGCGACCATGATCCCCGGCGCAAGCCTGCGGCCAAAGCGCGTCGCGCCGGCATAGACCTCGTCGACATGGACCGGGCCGAAATCGCCGGTGGCAGCGATATAGAGAGCGCCATCGGCCTCGGTGATGGTCTTGCTCAGGCTGACCCTGTCGTTGACCTTGAGATCTTCGAAGGATTTCGGCTCGTACATGGCTCAGCCCTTCGCGAACGGAACCAGCGTCGCGGTGCCGTCCACCACGGTCGCACCTGAGGGCGACAGCGTGCAGGTGACGCGACAGACCGCATCATCGCCGGCGACCGAAACGATCTCGGCCCTGGCCTCGACTGAATCGCCGACCATTACGGGCGCGGCAAAAGTCAGCGCGATGCTGCCGATCCGCCGCGTGGGACCACCGAGCTGGCTGAGGCAGGTGGTGGCGAGACCGCCGACCGCGAGCTCGAAGGCCACCATGTTGGAGGCGCCCGCCTTTTTGGCGCGGACGGCGTCGACATAGAGACCGCCGAGATTGCCGCTGATGCCGGTGAACATCGCCTGCTCGGCGACCGTCATGGTCTTGCGGAAGGCGAAGGCTGCGCCGGGCTTGAGAGGTGCGTGGGACATGAGGCGTTTCCCTAGAGCTGCAAGCCGTTCTTGATGGTGCTGCGCGCAACCAGCATGCGGTGAATTTCGGACGTGCCGTCATAGATGCGGGTGACGCGGGCGTCGCGATACATGCGCTCCAGCGGCAGGTCCTTGCTGAACCCCATGCCGCCGAACACCTGGATGGCGCGGTCGACCACGCGGCCCTGCATCTCGGACGCCGCAACCTTGATCATCGAGACCTTGTCGCGTGCATCCTTGCCCTGATCGATGTCCCAGGCCGCGTTCATCACCATCATCTTCACGCCGAAGATCTCGGTGGCGGAATCGGCGATCAGCTTCTGCACCATCTGGAAGTCGCCGATCAGCTGGCCGAACTGGCGCCGCTCGCCGGCGTGCCTGCGCATCATCTCGAGCGCGCGCTGCGCCATGCCGACGGCGCGCGCGCCGATATGGGCGAGCCGGATCTGGAGCACGCTCTGCATGATCAGCTTGAAGCCGCCGCCGACCTCGCCGAGCACGGCCGCCTTCGGAATGCGGCAATCCTCGAAGCTCAGCTCGGCATGGCCATAGCCGCGATGGCCCATCATCGGCTGGGTCCGCGCGACCTTGAAACCGGGCGTGCCACGATCGACCAGGAACAGCGTGATGCCGCCGCGGGCGCGCTTCTCCTTGTCTGTCAGCGCCATCAGGATCACATAATCGGCGATGTCGCCGTCGCTGATGAAATGCTTGGTGCCGTTGAGGACCCACTGATCGCCATCGAGATGAGCGGTCGTGCTGATCGACGCCGCGTCGGAACCGGCGCCCGGCTCCGTGATCGCCATGGCGCAGATCTTGTCGCCCTTCACCGTCGGCAGCAAATAGCGCTCGACCTGATCGCCCTTGCAGGCCATCAACATCGGATAGACTTGGCCGAACACGCGGCGGATCAGCGCGTCCGAGGTCTTGCCGAACTCTTCCTCGACCAGGCAATGCTCGACGCAAGTCAGCCCGCCGCCGCCGACATCGGCCGGCATGTTCATGGCGTAGAGGCCGAGCTTCTGCGCCTTGGCCTTGGTGACCGCCAGCGCGTCGGCCGGCACCGTAGCCGTCTGCTCCACGACCTCTTCGAGCGGCTGCACTTCCGTCTCGACGAAGCGGCGGACGGTATCGACCAGGAGGCGCGTCTCTTCGGGGACAGAAAAATCGATCATCGCGCCACCCCGACGGCCTTGCCGGCGACCATCGCCTCGATCTCCGCGGCGCCGTAACCGATCTCGCCGAGCACCTCGCGGGTCTGCGCACCCAACCGCTGCGGCACCAGCCGCACCTCCGGCGCCTGGCCGTCATAGCGCGCAGGATGGGCGATCATGCGGATCGGCGCACCGCCTGCACTTTCGGCGCTCTTGAACACGCCGAGGTGCTTGAGCTGGGGATCGGACTCGAGATCGCGATAATCCTGCACAGGCGCGTGCCAGATCCGCGCGGCTTCAAGCGAGGGCAACCAATCGGCCGTCGGCTTCTGCTTCAAGCGCGCCGCAACGATCCGCGTAATCTCCTCGCGTTTCGAAAAACTGTCGGTGTCGCCGAACTGCTTCAGCGCTTCGCTCTCGAGCGCAACCGCGAGCGCCTTGGGCGACGCCATGGAAATCGCGAGATGGCCGTCCGCCGTCGCGTGAATGCCGTAAGGCCCGGGGCTGAACCACGCCGCGATGCCGGCCGGACCGCGCGAGGTCGGGGACGGCGCGCCGTTGAGCCAGGCGGTCAGCGGCTCGACCTGGAGATCGAGCGCGGCCTGATAAAGGTTGACCTCGACGAGTTGGCCCTTCCCGGTCTTCGTCCGGGCAAACAGCGCCGCGAGGATGCTCATGGCATAGAGCGAGGCGGCGTGCTGATCGACGATGACAGCGCCGACTGCCGTCGGTTCGCCATCGGCGCGCCCGGTCCGCATCGCAAGACCCGACATGGCCTGGAGCAGCAGATCCTGGCCGGGACGATCCTTGTACGGCCCCTCCGATCCGAAGCCGGTTGCCACCGCATAGATCAGGCCGGGGTTGATCGCCTTGAGCGTGTCGTAGCCGAGGCCGAGCTTGGCCATGGTGCCGGGGCGGAAATTCTCCATCACGACATCGGCGGTCGCGACCAGCTTCTTCACCGCGGCGATGCCGTCGGGATGCTTGAGATCGACCGCCAGGCTGCGCTTGTTGCGGCCGGTCGCCAGATGATTGACGCTGTCGCCTGCGACGAAATGATTGGCGACCGCCCAGTTGCGCTGAAACGCACCCTCGATCGGCTCGACCGCGATGACGTCGGCTCCGAGATCGGCGAGCGTCTGCGCCGCCAGGGGCCCCGCGAGATAGTGGTTGAAGCTGAGGATCTTGACGCCGTCGAGCAGGTTCATCCGTTCACCTCAATTCAAGCAGCCGCAATCGGCGCAGCGCGCCAGGCGAGATCGAACGTCTTGACCAGGGCACGCGCGGCCGCATCCTGCGCGGCCGGCAGCGGCAGGCGCGGCGGGCGCGGATGACCGGCTGCAAAACCCATGTGGCCGAGCAGCGCCTTGGTGCCGGCGACATAGGCCTGGCCGCCGACAAATTCGATCACCGGCAGGTATTTGAGATAGAGCTCGCGCGCTTCCTTGATCGCGCCGTGGTCGGCGACGAGGCTGAAGATCCGCGCCATCTCCGCCGGGACGACGTTTGAGGCCACGGCCACCCAGCCCTGCGCGCCCTCGACGAAGGATTCGAAACCGAGGATGCCGCCGAACACCGTCATCCTGTCGCCGCAGAGGCGGATGATGTCGCGCACGCGCGTCACCTCCAGCGTCGACTCCTTGATATAGAGACAGTTGTCGATCTCGGCGATGCGCGCCACGAGCTGCGGCTTGAGATCGACATTGGCCGTCGCCGGATTGTTGTAGACCATGATCGGCAGCGAGATCGCGTCGGCCACCGTCTTGTAGTGATGGACGAGCTCGTCGTCGGTCGGCGTCGAATAGAACGGCGGGATGATCATCACGCCGTCGGCGCCCAGTTTTTCGGCACGGCGGCTGAGGCGCACCACCTCACGCGTATCCTCCGCGCCGGTGCCGATCAGCACGGGGACGCGGCCCGCGGCCTGGCGAATGACAATTTCGGCAACCAGCGCCTTCTCGTCATCGTCCATGGACAGGAACTCGCCGGTCGAGCCGAGCGGGATGAGCCCATGAATGCCCTCCGCGATCTGCCAGTCGACGAACGCGCGCAATGCCGCGACATCGACCTCGCCCGCTGCTGTGAACGGGGTGATCATGACGGTGTAGGTGCCGCGGAACGTCTTCATCGGGGAACTGCCGGATGCTCGGGTGAATTCAGGCGATGGGTGCCGCCTGCGGAATATCCGCACGCCTTATGCAATCGTTTGCATAAATGGCTCTGCATTGGGCAACACCATCCATTTTTTGAGCTTGATCCATGTAGAATATGCCCTTAGCGTTTCTGCAATCGTTTGCAGTCTATCGGCAGGTTTGATGAGCGTCACGCTCAAAGATGTGGCACAGGCGGCCCGTGTTTCAGTCAGCACTGCTTCCCGAGCGCTGACGGGAACCGGCTTGACCAGCGAACGCACGCAGCAGCGCCTGGTGCGCATCGCGCGCGAGCTTGGCTATCGGCCGAACCCGATCGCACGCGGATTGAAGACCGGACAGTCGCGGCTCGTGGCGCTTCTCGTGCACAATCTCACCAACGCCTCGTTCCAGGTGATGGCCGAAGTGGTGCAGGCACGCCTGAAGGCGCTGGGTTATCAGATGCTTCTGTGCATCGGCGGCGACGATCCGCAAGCGGAGAGCGACACCCTCACCACGCTGGTCGATCATCGCATCGACGGGCTGATCGTGGTGCCCACGGGCAAGAACGGCGCGCAGCTCAAGGCGCTATCGAAGGACGTTCCCATCGTCTGCCTGGTGCGGCGCGATGACGCCACCGATCTCGAGACCGTGCTCGCCGACGATCCGCAAGGCGCTTATCTGGGCACGCGTCACCTGATCGAGCTCGGGCACAAGCGCATCGGGCTGATCGTCGGCCGCCAGGACACCACGTCGGGCCGCGAACGGTTGTCCGGCTACGTCCGCGCCCTCCGTGAGGCCGGCATCGCCAGGGACGACACATTGATTCATGCCGGCCACTACGTGCCCGAGACCGGCGCGACCTGCGCCCGCAAGCTGCTCGACCTCCCCCGCCCGCCGAGCGCGATCTTCGTCGCCAATCATGAGGCAACGCTCGGCGTGCTGCGCGTCACCGCGGAGCGGAACATCGCCATTCCCGATGATCTCTCGCTGCTCTGCTACGAGGACATGCCGTGGTTCGAATGGCATCGCCCCGCCATCAGCATCGTCGACAACGGCGCACGAGACCTTGCCAATCTCGCCGTCGACAGGCTGCTGCATCGCATGGACGTCAAGGGCAACGGCAATGACGGCGTCCGCGAATATCGCGTCGGCGCCCGGCTGATCAAGCGCGACTCCTGCCGCCAGATCGACGCCCCGGCCCCTGCAAAATCCGGCAAGTCCAAATCGTCTTCTTCCAAATCATCTGCGACGAAGTCCGCGAAGGTCTGATCGATGCCCTATGTCGAAGTGCTCGCCCCGCAAGTCCCATCCGAGCGCAAGGCCGCGCTGGCGCGATCCGTGACCGACGGCCTGATGTCGGCGTTCGGCGTGACCGCTGATACGGTCACGCTCTATTTCCTGAACATTGCGCCCGACGACTACGCCCACGCCGGCACGTTCGGCGCCCAGGCCACCGGCCAGCGCATCCTGCTCAAGGTCCACGCCTTCCGCCGCAGCGAGGCCGAGCGGCGCGCCGCCGCCATCGCGCTGACCCGCGCCGTATGCAGCGCCTATGGCGTACCGGGCGACGATGTCGCGGTCTACTTCTGCGATCGCGACCGCAGCGAGGTCTCCCACGATTCCAAGCTCGCCAGCGACTGACGGGAGCCCGCCATGGACCGCTTCTACAGCCAAGACCAGAAAGCCCTGCGCGAGACCGCCCGCCGCTTCGCGGAAGCGGAGATCCTGCCGCGCGCCGCCGCGATCGATCGCGAGGACCGCTTCGACCGCACGCTCTACAAGGGCATGGCCGATCTCGGCCTGTTCGGCATCTGCCTGCGCGAAGGCGCCGGCGGCGCCGGTCTCGACGCGGTCGCGGCCTGCATCGCGATGGAGGAGCTGGCGCGCTGCTCCGGCGCGGTCGCCAACGCCTTCGCGATCCCCGTCGAGGCCGTGCTGTTCTTCGATCATCACGGCACCGACGCACACAAGGCGCTGATCCAAAAAATCCTGAGCGGCGACATCATTCCCGCCACCGCCGTCTCCGAGCCCGACCACGGCTCCGACGTAGCTAGCATTCGCACCAACGCGGTGCGCGAGGGCAATGGCTGGCGGCTCAACGGCACCAAGGCCTGGGTGACGCTCGGCGGCGTCGCCGACCGCATCATGGTGTTCGCGCGCACCGGTAGCGAGGCGGGCCACCGTTCCATTTCCTGCCTCCTCGTCGACGGTGCCCTCCCCGGCATCGCTCGCGGCAAGAACGAGGAGCTGCTCGGCATGCACGGCCTCGACGACTGCCAGATCACGTTCTCCGACGTGCGCCTGCCTTCGGACAGCGTGATGGGCCCGGAGAACCAGGCCTTCAAGATGGCGATGAGCAATTTCAACTTCAGCCGGCTCATGATGGCCTCGATGGCGCTCGGCATGGCGCAGGCTGCGTTCGAGGACGCCACCGCCTATGCCAAGGACCGCAAGCAGTTCGGCCAGGCCATCATCGGCTTCCAGGCGGTGCAATTCATGCTCGCGGACATGTCGACCGACATCGCCGCCGCGCGCCTCTTGATCCACCACGCCGCGCGCCTGCACGACGCAGGCGAGCCAATCGCCAAGGAGGCGGCGCAGGCAAAGCTGTTCACCACCGACATGGCGATGAAGCACGTCTCCAACGCGCTGCAGATCCACGGCGGCAATGGCTATTCGCGCGAGTACCGCATCGAGCGGATCTTCCGCGACGTCCGCCTCGCCCAGATCTACGAGGGCACCAACCAGATCCAGCGGCTGATCATCGCCCGCCAGGTCGAGAAGGAGGCCGCGTGATGCGGAAAGCGCGCTCATGCTGAGCATCATCACAGCGGCAGAGGCCGCCGCCCTGATCCGCGACACTGATACGCTGATCGTCGGCGGCAATGGCGGCACGGGCGCTGCCGAGGCCATTCTCGACGCGCTGGAGCAGCGGTTCCTCGGCGGCCGGGGCCCGCACAATCTGACGCTCATCAACATCACCGGCGTCGGCGCCGTGACCGAGAAGGGCCTCTGCCATCTTGCCCATGAAGGCTTGATCGCGCGCGTGATCGGCGGCAATTTCGGGCTTCAGGTGCCGTTCATGCGCCTGGTCCGCGACGAGCTGATCGACGCCTATAATTTCCCGCAAGGCGTCATGAGCCAGCTCTGCCGCGCCATGGCGGCGAAGCATCCGGGCGTGCTGACCCATGTCGGCCTCAACACCTACATGGACCCGCGCCAGGACGGCGGGCGCATGAACAAGCGTACCACCGCGCCGCTGGTCGACCTGCTCGAGCTGCACGGCCAGTCCTGGCTGCTCTACCGCGTCCCCGCTCCGCCCGATGTCGCCATCATCCGTGGCACCTCCGCCGACGAGGACGGCTATATCAGCATGGAGCACGAGGGCACGACGCGCGAGGATCTCTCGATCGCGCAGGCTGTGCACAATGCCGGCGGCACCGTGATCTGCCAGGTCAAGCGCATCGTGAAGCGCGGCTCGATCCATCCGCAGATGGTGAAGATCCCGGGCTTCCTGATCGACCACGTCGTGCTCGAGCCCGAGCAGATGCAGACCTACGGCACCGCCTATGATCCCGCGCGCTGCGGTGAGACGCGGGTCCCTGTGGCGATGATCACACCCGACCCACTCACGGAACGCCGGGTGATTGCCCGCCGCGCCGCCTTCGAGCTGCGCCCGCGCGACGTCGTCAATCTCGGCGTCGGCATCTCCGCGATGATTCCCAATGTCGCGGCCGAGGAAGGCATCTCCGACCTGATCACGCTGACGGTGGAATCCGGCGTGGTCGGCGGCGTGCCCGGCCATGCGCGCGAATTCGGCACCGCGATCAACCCGCGCGTCATTCTCGATCAGGCCTATCAATTCGATTTCTACGACGGCGGCGGCCTCTCCTGCGCCTTCCTCTCCTTCGCGGAGGTGGACGTAACAGGCAACGTCAACGTCACCCGTTTCGGCGAGCGCCGCGACGGCTCCGGCGGCTTCATCGACATCACGCAGAACGCCAGGCGGCTGATCTTCAGCGGCACCATGACCGGCGGCAAGTTCGACATCGGCGTCGAGAACGGCCGCCTCACGATCCGGCGCGACGGCGCCTTCCGCAAATTCGTGCCGCAGGTCGGCCAGATCAGCTTCAGCGCCTCGCTCGCGGCGCAACGCGGCCAGCATGTCAGCTACGTCACCGAGCGCGCCGTGTTCGAGCTCGAGAACGGCAGCGTAACGCTGACCGAGATCGCACCGGGCGTACGCCTCGAGGAGGACGTCCTCGCCCATATGGGCTTCAAGCCACGGATCAGCCCGCATTTGAAGGACATGGACCCGCGCATCTTCCGCTCCGGCCCGATGGGCATCGCGCAGAGCTTCAAGGCGCTGCCGGCGCGGCCACGGAAGGTCGCCTGAGGGATCAGCATGAACGCCAGCAGCCCGATCAATCTCCGTTACGAAGATATCGCGCTCGGCACGGAGTTCGAGACCGCTGTGCACACCGTGACGGAGGCTGATATCGCGGCCTTCGCCGACGTCACGCGCGATCATCATCCGCTCCATGTCGATGGCGCCTATGCGCGCTCCCGCGGCTTTCCCGCGGTGATCGGCCATGGCCTGTACGGCCTGTCGCTGATGGAAGGGCTGAAGTCGGAATTGAAGCTGTATGAGGAGACCTCGGTCGCCTCGCTCGGCTGGGACGAGGTGAAATTTAGGGGACCCATCGTCGCCGGCGATACCTTGCGCGTCCGCTTCCGCTTCGTCGAGAAGCGGCCCACCAAAAATCCCGGGCGCGGCATCGTCGTCGAGACGCTCGACCTGCTCAACCAGCGCGACGAGGTGGTGACCGCGGCCCGCCACATCTCGCTGATCCTGACCCGGCAAGCTGATGCTGCGGCGGCCACATGACGAGACAATGAAGAAGACTTCGGACCGGAGAACGGCTCCTCTGCCACCCACGATTTGATCGGAGTATTCAGATGCGATTTCCAAAGACCTTCTCCGCCCTCGTCCTGCTGGCCGGCCTGACGCAGGCCGCCGGTGCCCAGACCTGCACGCCGAAGGTGCCGGCGTCGAGCCTGATCGAGGCGCCGAAATGGCAGATGTCGATCAACCCGACGCTGCCGCCGCAGCAATTCGTCGACGACAAGGGTGAGCTGCAGGGCCTCAACGTCGAGCTCGCCCGCGAGATCGCCAAGCGCATCTGCGTCGAGCCGGTGTTTCTGCGCATGGACTTCCCGCCGATGATCCCGGCGCTGCGCTCGGGGCGGTTCGATGCCATCAACACCGGCCTGTTCTGGACCGAGGAGCGCTCCAAGATGCTCTACCTCGTGCCCTATGCGCAGCAGGCGATCAGCATCTACACCGATCCCTCCTCCAGCCTGAAGCTCGAGAAGTTCGAGGACCTCGCCGGCCGCGTGGTGGGCGTGGAATCGGCGACCTACACCGAGCGCAAGGCGCGCGAGTTCAGCACGGCGATGGAGGCCAAGGGCCTCAAGCCGATCGAGCTGCGCACCTTCACCACGGTCACCGCAACCTCGGCGGCGCTGCGCGCCGGCCAGCTCGAGGCCGCGCTCAACATCAACGAGACTGCCAACTCGCTCGAGCAGAAGGGCATCGCAAAGATCTGGGTCCGCGACATCGCCGGCACCGACATCACTTTTGCCTTTCGGGACAAGCTGCTCGCCCAGGCCGTCGCCGATGCCCTCACCGCGATCCGCACTGATGGCACCTATGACAAGCTGTTCGACAAGTTCGGCATGACCAAGCTGAAGGCGACGACGTTCGCCATTCGTGGGGATGGGCCGACGAACTGAGGGGGCGCGGCCCTCTTCGCTGTCAGTCCCGTCATCCTGAGGCGCGAGCGAAGGGGCGCCCCGCGCCCCATCGGGAGCCTCGAAGGATGCCCGGCCGTCGCCCTTCGAGGGCCGCTGAAGAAGCGGCCGCCTCAGGGTGACGGTGATGGGCTGGGGTTCAAAACTACCATCTCCGCGTCATTGCGAGCGCGGCGAAGCAATCCAGAATCTTTCCACGGCGGACAGTCTGGATTGCTTCGCTACGCTCGCAATGACGGAGTGTAGGCGACGGCACGGACACAAGTGCTGTAGGGTGGGTTAGCCCCGCGGATTGCGCGAAACGCAAACCGCTAGGCGTAACCCACCTCTTTGCTGTCCGCGCAAGAAGGGAAATGGTGGGTTACACTGCGCGGACTGCGCTGCGCGCATCCGCCAGGCTAACCCACCCTACGAGACCTCGCTTACGCGCTCGCCTGCGTCACGAACTTCGTGTTCAGGTAACCGCGGCATGATCGAGAGCGCGGCCTGGCTCGCGCTGCTCGCGCCGGCGAATACCGACAAGACTGTCGTCGACAAGCTCTATAAGGCGATGGTCGAAGCCGTGAACGATCCGAAGGTACGCGCCCTCTTCGTCGAGCAGGGCGCCGAGCCGCTGGTCATGGCCCCCAAAGGCCTGACCGATTACATGACCGCCGAGACCACGAAATGGGCCGCGATCATCAAGCAGATCGGCATCGAGCCGATGTGACGATCACACCAGGCTCGACTTGCCGCGGCTCAGCAGCTCGCCTGCGCCCTTGTCGCCGACGATCTTGCCCTGCTCGTAAACCACCCTCCCCCGCGCGATGGTGGTGACGGGCCAGCCGGTGACATCAAAACCTTCCCACGGCGTGTAGTCGGCGCCGTGATGCAGATCGGTCTGCTGAATCTTTTTCTTCAGCTTCGGATCCCACAGCACGACATCGGCATCGAAGCCGACGCCGATCGAGCCCTTGCGCGGATAGAGACCGTAGATACGGGCGTGATTGGTCGCGGTCAGCTCGACGAACTTTTGCAGGGTGATGCGTCCCTTCGAGACGCCCTCCGAGAACAGGATCGGCAGCCGCGTCTCGACACCGGGAATGCCGTTCGGCACCCAGCGGAACGAGGTGCGGGCGTTCGGCGTCAGCTTGCCCTTGGGATCGTCGTAGCGGAACGGGCAGTGGTCGGACGAGAAAGTCTGGAACACGCCGGTCGTAATGCCCTCCCAGATCGCCTGCTGGCTCTCGGCATCGCGCGGCGGCGGCGAGCAGACATACTTCGCGCCTGTGATGTCCATGTTGAGGCCCTTCATGTCGTCGGCCGTCAGCGTGATGTATTGCGGACAGGTCTCGGCATGAACAGGCAATCCGCGCTGCTGGGCCCAGCGCACCTGCTCCATCGCCTCGCGGCCGGAGACGTGCACGATCATGATGGGCACGCCGATCACCTCGGCATGGCTGATGGCGCGATGCGTCGCCTCGCGCTCGACTGCCTGCGGCCGCGAGGTGCCGTGATAATAGGGCGCGATATGGCCTTCACGTTCGAGCTTGCTGGTGAGGAAGCGGATGGCGTCATAGCCCTCGCAATGGACCATGACCAGCGCTTCCTCGCGGCGGGCAACCTCGAATACCTCGAGCAACTGCTTGTCGCTGAGCACGAGGTCGTCATAGGTCATGAACACCTTGAACGAGGTGTAGCCGTCCTTCACCAACGCCGGCAGCTCCTGCCCGAGCACGACCGCGGTCGGGTCGGAGATGATGAGATGGAAGGCGGTGTCGATATAGCATTCGCCTTCGGCCAGCTTGCGATAGCTCTCGACACAGGCACGCAGGGACGTGCCCTTCTCCTGCAGCGCGAAGGGCAGCACCATGGTGTTGCCGCCAGCAGCCGCCGCGCGCGTCGCCGAGGCAAAATCGTCGGCCATCACGACGTCGGGGCCCGAGGCTTGCGAGATGTGGACGTGGCTGTCGATGCCGCCCGGCAGCGCCAGCAGGCCGGTCGCGTCGATCTCGCGCGCCGCGCCCTCGATGCGCTCGGCGATGCTGACGATGCGGCCGTCGCGAATGCCGATATCGCCGCGGAACTCGTCGCTGGCCGTCACGATGGTGCCGCCGCGAATGGCGAGATCGAGCTGCGTCACTGATGTCTCCGTCACTTGATGACAGCTGATGTCTGGAAGATCCGGCCCCATTGCGCAAGGGCCGTGAGGTCGCCGCCGGCGAGGCCGAGGGTCCGCCACAGCGTCACCGCGACCGAATCGAGCACGGCGATGTCCAGCTCCCGCTCCAGCATGACCGCCAAGGCGGCGCCGTCGAGATTGGTGCAGAGGATAACGACGGCGTCCGCGCCCTCCGCCGCCACATCGCGGATCATGCCTGCTATCGTCGCAGGCGCGACCTCGCCAAAGGAAAAGTTGTCGCGCAAGCCGAGGTGCCGCTCGGCGTGCGGGGCAACGCCCTCCTCGGCCCAGACGTCGCCGATCCGCCGCTGCACGTCGTCGGTATAGGGCGAGACCAGGCCAACGCGTTTGGCGCCGAGCGCGTGGGCGGCTTCGATGCAGGCGAGCGTCGACGTCGTCGCGGGCACGCCCGTGCGTGCCGTGATCGCGTCGCACAGGCTGCGGTCGCGCCCGATGCCGAGCCAGCTTGCGGAGGTGCCATTCCAGGCGATCGCGTCAACCTTGGCATCGGCCAGCAGATCCGCCGCGGGCAGCATTGCGGAGGCATCGAACTGGCTCAGCGCGGCGGCATCGAGCGCGATCTCGGTGACGCGGAAGCGCGAGAAATGCGCGGTGACGCCATCCACGCCCGCCAGCATCGCACTGGTGACGGGCTCGAGCACCGAATTGGAGGACGGCGTGATCATGCCGAGACGCTTGCGCATGGCCTTAACCTTACGACGCCTGCGCAAGCCGCGTCGACTCCTCCCGGATCAAGGCCAGGATGTGGCGCTTGGCGTCGTTGAACTCCGGGCTGGTGATGTCGCGCGGGCGCGGCAGGTCGAAATTGACGGCTTCGCGGATCCGGCCCGGCCGCCTGGTCATCACCACGATCTTGTTGCCGAGCACCAATGCCTCGTCGACGCTGTGGGTGACGAACACGATGGTGCAGCGGCGCTTCTGCCAGATCGCAACCAGCTCCTCCTGCATCTCGAGCTTGGTCTGGGCATCCAGCGCCGCGAACGGCTCGTCCATCAGGATGACGCTCGGATTCATCAGCAGCGCGCGGGCGATGCCGACGCGCTGGTTCATGCCGCCGGACATCTCTGAGGGGTGGTGATGCTCGAAGCCGCGCAGGCCGACGAGATCAATGAACTCCATCGCCCTGTCGTAGCGCTCGGCCCTGGCGACGCCCTTGAGCTTGAGATGGAAGGCGATGTTGTCGATCGCCGTCAGCCACGGCATCAGGGTCGGCTGCTGGAACACCACGCCGCGGTCCGAGCCGGGCCGTTCCACCTGCTTGCCGTCCACCAGCGTGCGCCCGCTCGTCGCCTGCTCGAAGCCGGCGATGATGTTGAGTAAGGTCGACTTGCCGCAACCGGACGGGCCGAGCAGGCAGACGAAGTCGTTGGCCTCGATGTCGAGATTGATGTTGTCCAGCGTCAAGAGGTCACGGCTGCGCCGCTTGTCGGAGAACACTTTTACGATGTTGCGAAGCTCGATTGCCGCCATCAGCCCGCCCTGCCCTGCACGGTGGTTGTCTGCTGCCAGCGCAGCGTGCGCGCCATGATCGCCTTGAGGCCGAGGTCGGAGAGATAGCCGAGCAGCCCGATCGAGATCATCGCAGCCAGCACGATGTCGTAGCGCAGGAAGTAATAGGAATCCCAGAGCACGTAGCCGAGGCCGCTCTTCACCGCGACCATCTCGGCCGTGACCGTCAGCATCCAGGCCGATCCGACCGCGATGCGAAGCCCCGCGAAGATCGAGGGCAGCGCCGCCGGCAGCACGATGTCGGTCAGCATCTGCCGGCCGTTCGCACCCATCATCGCGCCGGCGCGCACGAGATTGTGGTCCACGGTCTTGACGCCGTGAATGCTATTCATCAGCACGGGAAAGAAGGCGCCGAGGAAAACGAGGAAGATCGCCGGCTTGTCGGCGATGCCGAACCAGATGATCGCGAGCGGAATCCAGGACACCGGCGGGATCGGGCGCAGCATCTGCAGCGTCGGCTCCAGCGTCTTCTCGAACAGGCGCGACCAGCCAATCGCGACCCCGGCGAGGATGCCGAGCAGGCTGGCCAGCGCAAAGCCGCCGAACACGCGAAGCGCGCTGGCGAGCGCATCGCGCAGCCAGTGGCCGGAATAGGTCTGTGTGGTCTCATCAAAACCGAACACCCAGTCGCCGAGCGCATGCAGCACAGCGCTCGGCGCTGGCAGCAGCGCGGGCGGAAGCATGCCGCTGCGGGCAAAGGCCTCCCAGCCCACGATCAGCAGCGCAGGCACGACGAGGCGTTCGAGCCCGTGGAATGCCCGCGTCAGCCGAAACGCCGGCCGTGCGGGCGAGACATCAGTAACCGAGGTCATTCTTGGCTTTTCCCGTGGCCTGCTCCAGGAACGAATAGTCCATGTTCTTCCCAGCTTCTGCGGAGACGTCCTTCGAGATGTATTTGAGGTCGCGCATCATCGCCGCGATCGCCAGCGTCTGCGACCGATGGATCGCAGGATCCGGCGAGGCATTCTTCAGCGCCTCGGTCGCCACATTCCTGTCGAGGCCGGTGAGCTTGTTGATGACCTCGATCCACGGCGCCTTGTCGGCGATCAGCTTGTTGTCGAGCTCGACCACGGCGCTGACGACGCCCTGCACGCCGGCGCGCTGGCTCGCGATCACGTCGGACCGCGTGACGATCAAATTGGTCAGGTTGCCCGCAGCCTGCTCATACGGCAGCACAAAATGCTTGCCGGCGCCGGCGAGCCGGATCTGCGAGGCGAACGGCTCGACCGAGCAGATCATGTCGACCTCGCCGCGCTGGAGCGCCGCGAGATGGTCGGACGGATTGGGGATGTTGATGAACTGAATGTCCTTGTTGGGATCGACGCCCTGCTTGAGGAACGCGCCGCGCATGTGGATGTCCTGCGCATTGCCGCGGGACGCCGCGACCTTGAGCGGCTGACCATCGCTCTTCGCCTTCGCAACGGTCGTCTTGAACGTGGCCCAGTCCTCAGGGGGAAGGTTCAGCTTCGCGGAGGAGAGACATTCGGAGCCGCCATTGATCTGTCCGGAGACGGCGACGACGTCAAAGCCTTTGTCGAGCGCGGTGATGTAATGGAGATAGGTCACCTGCGCGACGTCGATGCTCTTCGACACCAGGGCGGTGAGCACGTCGTTGCCCGAATTGAAGCCGGTCGCTTCGACCTCGACGCCCTTCGCCAAGCCCGGGATCAACGACATCGGCAGGCAGTGCGCGCATTTGGCATAGCCGAGCTTGATCTTCGCGGCTTGCGCGGATGCGAGATCGCTTCCGCCAAGTACCGCCGCCATCACCACGAGGCCCAGTCGCAAACTCGTCCGCATCGCTTACTCCGTTTCGAAGGCGCGGGATCTCGCGCGTCGGACACGATCATCCGCCGGCCTTCGGCGCAGCGCAATCCGGTTTTTGCATGCTGCATACAATTTGCGCGCTATGCCATTGTTTTCAGCGACATACGTCGGTATTTTGGGCAGGCCAAAGGGCCAGAAACGGCTAAGATCAACGTGAGAAGTGAGGCACGCGTGCAGCCAAAATCGGAAGCGCCAAAGGGGCGAAAGTCGCCCAAACTCAAGCGGATGGGCCTGCATGAGCGCGCCGCCGCGCGGATGCGGACGATGATCATTCGGGGCGAGCTGCCGCCGGGTTCGCAGACCCAGGAGACCAAGCTGTCGAAGGAGCTCGGCGTGTCGCGCACCCCCTTGCGCGAGGCCATGAAGGTGCTGGCGGCGGAGGGGTTGATCGAGCTTCGTCCCAATCGCAGCCCGCGCATTGCCGATATCGCGGTCGACGGCATCTCTGAGCTGTTCGAGGCGCTCGCCGGCATCGAGCGGCTCGCCGCCGAGCTCGCCGCGGAGCGCGCCACCGAGCGCGATCTCGCCCGCCTGCGCACGCTTCAGACCCGCATGGAGGGTCACCACCGCAGCGGCAAGCTCGACGACTATTTCGCCATCAACGGCGAGATCCACAACACCATCGTCCGCATGGCCCGCAACACGCCGCTGCGCGAAGCGCACGAGACGCTGATCTCCCGTGCCGAACGCGCGCGTTATCTGGCGCTCGGCGCTAACAGGCGCTGGAGCAATTCGGTCGACGAGCACGCCGACATCCTCGCCGCCCTCGAGGCGCGCGACGGCGAAGCCGCCGGCCGCCTGCTCGGCGCCCACGTCGCGCGCACCGGCACCGCGCTGCTCGAAGTCCTCGCGACCTCCCAAGCCAAGCGGACGGCGGCGTAATCATGAAGCTGCTGCTGCTCAACCCGAACACCAGCAAAGAGGTCACGCAGCTGATGCTGGGTGTCGGGCAGCGCGCGGCCTCGTCAGGCACCGAGCTGATTCCCTGCACCGCGACCCGCGGCGTACCCTATATCGCAACGCGCACCGAGGCGCAGATCGGCGGCGCCATTGCGCTGGAAATGCTGGCCGAGCAGCACAAGAAGGTCGACGCCGCGATCATCGCGGCCTTCGGCGATCCCGGCCTGTTCGCCGCGCGCGAGACCTTCGACATTCCCGTGGTCGGCATGGCGGAAGCCGCGATGCTGACCGCCTGCATGGCCGGACGCCGCTTTGCCATCGTCACCTTCGCCCAGGCGCTGGGGCCCTGGTACGAGGAGTGCGTCCGCGCCCACGGGCTGTGGGAGCGCTGCGCCGGCATCCGCATGCTCGATACGCCGTTTCAGGCAATCTCCGAAGTCGGCACCGAGAAGGAAGACGTGCTGGTCGAGCTCGCCCAGCGCGCCATCGTCGAGGATGAGGCCGATGTACTGATCTTCGCCGGCGCCCCGCTCTCGGGCCTTGCCGAGCGCGTCGCGGACCGGATCCCCGTCCCCGTGGTCGACCAGGTCATCGCCTCGGTGAAGCAAGCCGAGGCGCTGCATGCGCTGCACCTGCGCAAGGCAGCGGCGGGAACGTATCGCCGGCCCGCCGCCAAGCCGACCATCGGCCTTGCCGACGCGCTCGCCGCCCGGCTCGAGCATCGCGACAGCTGATCAGAGAGGCGGCCGGCGATGCGAAAACCCAAGTTCGTTCTCGAGGATATGGCCGAAGGCAAACAAGCGGGATTCGCACTCCGGCGGCGCGATGATCTGGATGCCGAAGGGCAGCTCTTTCTCCCCGCGCGGCACCGGCAAAGTCAGAACCGGGAAACCGACCAGCGACACGATGAAAGTGACGGCGAGATAGTCGATCGGCGTCTCCAGCGCGGCCCCATCGATGGCGGTGACGTCGCTGATCTCATTCGGCCAGGGGAAGACGGACGCGGCCGGTGCGACCAGGAAATCGGCACCGGTGAACAGCTCGCGAAAGCTGCGATAGATGGCGGTGCGGCGCCGCTCGGCGTCGAGGTAGTCCTGCGCGGACAGGTTTGCACCGGCCTCGATGTTCCAGACCACCGTCGGCGTAAGCTCGGCGCAGCGCGTCCTCAGCAACTCGCCATAGCTGCTCGCGATGTGCGCGGCGCGCAGGGTGCGGAAAGTCTCGATCGCCCCGCCACAATCGGGCGAGGACGATACGACATCGGCAACGCGCGCGAGCGCCTCGCAAGTCCCGGCGAAGCGCGCACGAACCTCGCGCGCGACCGGCGACACACCGAAATCGGGCGTGACGGCAATCCGGGGACGGCCGGCGATGGGGCGATCATCACCGGCGCCGCCGAGCGAGAGCGGATCATTCGCATCGCCACCGGCACAGACCGACAGCGCAAGCTCGAGATCGTCGACACTGCGCGCGAGGAAGCCATGGGTGGCCAGCATGTCCCAGCCGAGCGGCCGGCGCGGCGATGGAATGCGACCGGGCGTCGGCCGGATGGACGCGACATCGCAGAAGCTGGCGGGCGTGCGCACCGAGCCGCCGAAATCGGTGCCGTGCGCCAGCGGCACCATGCCGGCCGCGACCGCGACAGCGGAGCCGCCGGACGATCCGCCGGAGGTCAGCGCGGGATCGAACGGATTGCGCGTCGGCCCGCACAATCTGTTGCTGCAGACAGCGCCGAAGCCGAACTCCGGCGTGTTGGTCTTGCCGAGAATGATCGCGCCGGCGCGCCGCAGTCGCGCCACCACGAGATCATCCTCGGCCGGGACGTGATCGCGGAACAGCACCGATCCGTAAGTCGTCGTAAGTCCCGCAGTGTCGGTGAGGTCCTTGATCCCTACGGGCACGCCGTGCAGCGGGCCGATCGGCGCAGGTGCCGCGTCGCAGATCTGCGCGGCGCGGCGGGCGCCGTCCGCATCGACCGTCACGAACGCCGCCAATCGGGTGTCGTGGTCTGCAATCCGCGCGAGATGCGCTTCGACGGCGTCACGAGAGGACAGCTCGCCCCTCGCAATGACGCGCGCAAGCTCCATAGCCGTGAGGTCGCATATCGATCGATCCGATGTCATCGGACCACCATGCCAAAACGCTCGCCGAAAAGCGACAGGCGCGGGCACGAGACTTGCTTTCTCCTCTGGGGCAACGGGAGGCAACACCATGGCTGATGCGCCAAACGGCCGATCGCTCGTCGTCGACGCGGTCACCCACCGGTATCCAAGTGGCGCGCTCGCGGTCGAGAACATCAATCTCGACGTCAAGGGCGGCGAGATCATCGCCCTGCTCGGCCCGTCCGGCTGCGGCAAGACAACGCTCTTGCGCATCATCGCGGGCTTCATCGCGCAGACGCAGGGGCGGATCATCATCGGCGACGACATCGTCGATGCGTTGCCGCCGAACAAACGCGCGGTCGGCATCGTGTTCCAGAACTACGCGCTGTTTCCCCATCTCAGCATCAGCGAAAACGTCGCCTACGGCCTCGCCGCCCGCGGCATCGACAAGGCCGCGCGCCAGCGCGAGGCGCAGCGCCTGCTGGAGCTGGTGCAGCTTCCGACCATGGCCGAGCGGCTGCCGCGCCAGCTCTCCGGCGGCCAGCAGCAGCGCGTTGCGCTGGCCCGCGCGCTGGCTATCAAGCCGTCGATCCTGCTGCTCGACGAACCCTTCGCCGCGCTCGACAAGAATTTGCGCTTGGACATGCAGATCGAGGTCAAGCGGCTGCAGCGCGTCTCCGGCATCACCACGCTGATCGTGACGCACGACCAGGAAGAAGCGCTGTCGATGGCCGATCGAGTCGCCGTGCTGAGCCATGGCAAGCTCGAGCAGTTCGGCTCGCCATCGGACGTCTACGACCGCCCGCAGACGCTGTTCGTCAACACCTTCGTCGGCTCCACCAACCGCATGCCCGGTGTCGTGGTCTCGGCGGATCGCACGGCAGCCAAGGTGCGCCTCGATGCGGGCGCGGAGATCATCGCACGTCCGGTGGGCGGCGCCCTCAGCGAAGGCGGCCGCGTCACCGTCTGCATCCGCCCCGAGCATCTGCAATTCGTCGGCGACGAAACCGGCTTTGCCGGCGTCGTCGGCATGTCGCTGCCGCTGGGCGCCACCGTCGTGCACGAGGTCACCACGGCCGATGGCTCCGGCGTCAAGGTCTCGCAGGCGCGCATCGGCGAGACGCGCGCGCTGGAGAACGGCGCTGCGGTGCGCCTCGCGCCGCTCGCCCCATCGCTCGCCAACGCCTTTCCCGCAACGCTTTAGATCCAGTCCAGAGGGGAGTACGACATGATGATGAACCGCAGAAGCCTGCTGACCACGGCGCTCACACTCGGGGCCATGAAGGCGTTTCCAGGCCTGAGCTACGCCCAGGCCCGCCCGCTGGTGTTTGCAACCTTCACCGGTAGCTGGGAGGAAGCCCACAAGGCCGTGCTGGTGCCCGCATTCCGGAAAGCCAATGCGGATGCCGCGATTGTGCTCGATCCCATGCTTTCGGTCGACCAGATCGCGAAGGTCAACGCCGCCAAGGCCAATCCGCCGATCGACGTCATGCTGCACGATCCCGGCCCTGCCCTCCTCGCCATCGGCCAGGATCTGGTCGAGCCTTATCCGGTCGAGAAGAGCACCTATTACAAGGACCTGATCGCCGAGGCGCAGGAGCCGATGGGCCCCGCCCCGTTCTTCCAGGTCGTCGGCCTCACCTACAATCCGGAAGCCGTCAAGACGCCGCCGACCTCGTGGGCCGATCTGTGGAAGCCGGAGTTCAAGGGCCGCGTCGGCATCACCAATCTCAATTCGACGCTCGGCACCGGCTGGCTGGTCGAGATCGCCAAGATGCGCGGCGGCTCCGAGGCCAATGTCGATCCCGGCTTCAAGGCGCTGGAGGAGCTCAAGCCCAATCTCGCGGCGGTCGCCGCCAATCCCGGCGCGCTCGCCACCCTGTTCCAGCAGGGCCAGATCGACATCTCGCCCGGCAATTTCAACGCCATCCAGATCCTGAAGGCGCGCGGCGTCCCGGTCGAGTTCGTGGCGCCGAAGGAAGGCGCCATCGCCTTCAAGACCACGATCCACATCGTCAAGAATTCGCCGAACCGCGAGCTTGCCTTCAAGCTGATCGAGGCGGCATTGACGCCGGAGGTGCAGACCACGCTGATGAACCCGCCCTACCTGATCGTGCCGACCAATTCCAAGGTGACGATGGGCGGCGAGATCGCGCGCGTGCTGGCCAGGGACACCGCCGAGCTGAAGAAGAAGTTCGTGTTCCAGGACTGGAAGAAGATCAACGAGCAGCGCTCGGCCTGGATCGAGCGCTTCAACCGCGAGATCAAGATTTAAACCATGGGCGCAGCACCGGCATCACGGGACGTGACGTCCTACGGAATGGGATTGGCAGCGCCGCTGGCGCTGTTCTTCCTGCTCTTCTTCGTCGCGCCGCTGCTGCAACTGCTCTGGCTCTCCCTGCACAACGACACGGCCGGGCTCCATTGGGGGCTCGGCCAGTACCTGCACTTCCTCACCGATCCCTTCAGCCTGGGCGTGCTCGGCTCGACGCTGCTGCTGGGCGCCGAGGTGACGGCCGTCTGCCTCGTGCTCGGCTTTCCCATCGCCTGGCTGTATCAGCGGGTCGGACCAAAGCTTCAGACCATCATCATCCTGATCGTACTGCTGCCGCTTTTGACCAGCGTGGTCGTCCGCACCTTCGCCTGGATCGTCATCCTCGGGCGTCAGGGCATCATCAACGCGACGCTGCAATCCCTCGGGGTCATCGATACGCCCTTAAAACTGCTCTACACCCAGTTCGGCGTGGTCATCGCGCTGGCGCAGGTGCAGATGCCCTTGATGACGCTGCCGCTGATCACCGCGCTCGGCCGCATCGATCCCAATTTCGACGATGCCTCCTGCTCGCTCGGCGCCGGGAGCTGGCGCACCTTCTTCCGGATCGTGCTGCCGCTGTCGCTGCCCGGCGTCATCGCCGGCTGCACGCTGACCTATGCCGCGGCAATCACCGCCTTCATCACCCAGTCGCTGATCGGCGGTGGCCAGATGCTGTTCATGCCGATGTATCTCTATCAGCAGGCCTCGACGCTGCAGAACTGGCCGTTTGCATCCGCGATCTCGATCATCTTCCTGCTCGCCGTGCTCGCGGTCGTCTCGGTCTTCACCACGCTCGGCCGCATGTCGCGCGGTTATGGAGGCGCATGATGAGCGGCCGCAAGCGCACTCTTGAGGCGATCAGTTTCGAGCTCGTCATGACCGTGATCGCGGTGATCGCGCTTGTGATCATCATCGCGCCGTCGCTCGTGGTGCTGATCGTCTCTTTCACCAGCGGCTTCTCGCTGCGCTTCCCGCCGCCCGGTTATTCGTTGCGCTGGTACGCCGAGCTGTGGAATGCCTGGCAGCTGCACTTCGCGGCCAAGAACAGCCTGATCGTGGCCCTGTGGGCGACAGGCCTGTCCGTCGCCCTCGGCGTCGCCGCGGCGCTCGCGATCTCGCGGTCGCGGACTCTGTCGGCGCGGCTGCTCGATTCCCTCTTCATGTCGCCGCTGGTGCTGCCGGCACTGGCTTTTGGTCTGGCCGCGCTGATGCTGTTCTCGCTGGTCGGCCTGCCGGTGTCGCCGCTGACGCTGGTGATCGGTCACACCGTGGTCTGCGTGCCCTATGTCGTGCGCAACACGGTCGCCGCGCTCGCCCAGCTCGAGCCGACCCTGCTCGAAAGCTCGGCGGTGCTGGGCGCGAGCCGCCTTTACACGTTCCGCCGCATCGTGCTGCCGCTGATCCGGCCTGGCATCATCGCGGGCGCCTTCATCGCCTTCATGTCGTCCTTCGACAACGTGCCGGTCTCGCTGTTCCTGCGCGATGCCGCCACCGACATGCTGCCGATCCGGATGTGGCAGGACCTCGAAGGCAAGCTCGACGTCACCATCGCCGCCCTGTCTGGCGTGCTGATCATCGCCACCGTCGCGCTGGTCGCAGTGATGGAGCGCGTCACCGGCCTGTCGCGGCGGCTGACCAACTAAGGGCTGATGGGATGAGCCTCGCCTTTCTCCCGAGTGGAAGTGCGTTCACTGCCCCCTTGGGGGGCAGGGCTATCACATATGACTTGGTAAGGCCCGAGCAAGCGCCTCGTCCTTCGAGACGACCGCTCCGCGGTCTCCTCAGGATGAGGCTTAGCGGCAGTTTTGCCTGCCGAATTGCCGCCACGTACTCCGTCCTCATCCTGAGGGCCCGCCGGAGGCGGGCGTCTCGAAGGATGGCCGCAGGTAGGCTTCCCGCCACGTTTTCCTAGGCACCGCGGAACAGCGAATAGCCCCAGCGCGTGAATTTCAGCGGCAGATGAAAATGCTCGTCAACGTTCTTGATGCGGAAGCGGAACGGCGTCACGGTCAGGAAGCCGTCGCGCTCGCCAAAGAACTCGCCGAGATGAAACAGCACCTCGTACTCGCCAGCCGTGACGCCCGCACCTTGCGCCACGGCATGATCGAGCACGCCGCTGGCACCGAGCCGCCCGTCAGCGATGCGCAACGAGTCCGGATCGATCCGCCAGATTTCGACGCGCAGGCCCTGTGCCGGGCGCCCGCTCGCCACATCGACCGCGTGAATGGAAATACCGCCTGCCACGATGTTCCTCCCATGAGCACGCCGCCATGGTAGACGGAAACACGGCCGCTCGGCCAGCACCCGCGCTGCTGCCGGCCCTGGGGGCGATGACCGCGCTTCAGGCCCTCGTCGCGCTTGCCTTGTTCGCGCCCGGCGTGGTCGCCCCGCGCGCCCATATCGAGGTCTGGCAGCTCTCGATGTTTTCCTGTGCGGTGTTCGCGGTCGGCATCCCCGCCTCGTTCTGGGGCGGCGGCTTGATCGCGCGGGTCGGCTCGCTACGGATCGCGAGCCTGTGCGCGGCGGCCATCGTCGTCGGCATGGCGCTGGCTTCGCTCGGATCGAGCGCGGCCCTGCTGGCCGCGGGCCTCTGCCTCGGCCTCGCCATGGGACCCGAGACGCCGGCGAGCGCGGCGCTGCTGTCGCGGCTCGTCACCGCCGAGCGCCGTGCCTTCGTCTTCTCGGTGCGCCAGACCGGCAACCAGATTGGCGCCGTCTGCGGCTCGCTGGCCCTACCCGCGATCGCCATCGCGTTCGGACCGGCCTGGTGCTACGCGGTGGTAGGCTTCTCCGCGCTGCTCGCGATCGCGCTGTTCGAATGGTTGCGGCCGGCCTATGCCGGCAAGGCCGCCCCGCCGCCAAAGCTCGATCTGCGCGCCCGGCTGGCGCTGGTGATTGCGGACCGGCGCATCGCGATGCTGGCGCTGGCTTCGATGCCGTTCAGCGCGATGCAGGTGTCGCTCAACACGGTCCTCGTCACGCTCGGCACCCGCGAGCTCGGCCTCAGCCATATCGAGGCCGGCATGGCGCTCGCCTGCGCGCAAGCCGGCGGCCTCGTCGGCCGTCTCGGCTGGGGCTATGTTGCCATGCGCCTCGACGCCTCCCGCGCCGTGCTCGTCGTCATCGGCCTCGGCATGGCCTTCTGCGCCGCGCTGCTGGGCCTTAACGGCGCTTCGCTCGGCCGCAGCGGGCAATTCATCGTTGCCGCGTTGTTCGGCCTGACGGCGTCGGGCTGGAACGGCGTCTTCATCGCCGAGATCGCCCGCCTCGCCCCGCAGGACCGGATCGGCGAGACCACCGGCGCGGTGCTGACAGCATCCTATGCCGGGCTGCTCGCGGCGCCGGCGCTGGTGTCGATCCTTGATGGCGTGGCCAGCCTTGGCATGGCCTTCTTCGCCTTGGCATGCCTCGCCCTCGGCGGCACATTGGCGCTGATCTGGGGAGGCCATGACAAAGCGGACACATAGCGCGCGCGAGATTGCTGCCGACCTCATCGCGGGGCGGACGAGCGCTGTCGAGACCGCCAAGGCCGCCCTCGGCCGCATCGAGGCCGCGAAGGCGCCTTGAACGCGGTCGTCACGGTCGATCCCGAACGCACGCTTGCCGATGCCGCTGCGGTCGATGCTCGCCTCCGTGCCGGCGAGACCATGCCGCTCGCCGGCGTTCCCATCATCGTCAAGGATAACATCTGGGTCGGCGGCTGGCGCGTGACGCAGGGCTCGCGCCTGTTTTGCGATTTCATCGCGCCACGCGATGGCATTGCGATCGAGCGGCTGCGCAAGGCCGGCGCCGTCATCGTCGGCATCGGCGCGACGTCCGAGTTCGCCTGCAAGGGCGTCACCACCTCGCTTCTGTGCGGGCCAACGCGGCATCCGCTCGATCCCACGCTCACACCCGGCGGCTCGTCGGGCGGCCCGGCCGCTGCGGTTGCGGCCGGCCTCGTGCCGCTCGCGATCGGCACCGATGCCGGTGGCTCCAGCCGCAGGCCGCCGGCCCATGTCGGCGTCGCCGGCTTCAAGCCGTCCTACGGCGCAATTCCCTATGGACCGGGTTTCGCCGAACCGTTCTTCGGCCTCTCCGTCATGGCGCCGATTGCTGCCGATGTCGCCGATATCGCGCTGGCGTTCGAGGTCATGGCCGGCGCCGATCCGCGCGATCCGGATTCGGCCGGCATCGCGCATGAGGCCACTGACCTTGCTGGCCTCCGCATCGCCTTCTCACCGCGTCTCGGGCTCGACGTCGCGGTCGATGACGTCGTCGCCAACGGGCTGGTTTCCGTTATCGCCCGTCTCTCCGCCGGAGGCCTTGGCATCATGCAGCGCGATCCTGTCTGGCCGGCCGGCGCGACGGAGGAGGCCATCATGCCGCTTCAGCATGCCGGCCTCGCCGCGCTCTATGGCGACGCTTTCGGCAAGGATCCGACCGTCTTCGATCCTGATATCGCCAGGCAGATCGAGCGTGGGCTGTCGTGGTCGGGCACCGACGTTGCCGCTGCGCTGGTCGCGAGCGCTGCGATTGCCAATGCCTTCGCGGCCTTCTTCACCGAGGTCGATCTGCTGCTCACGCCGACCGTGCCCTGTGTCGCCTGGCCGTTCACGCAAGCGGGACCCGACACGATCGGCGGCCGCGCCGCGAGTCCGCGCGGGCATGCCGTGTTCACGCCGTTCGTCAATCACGCCCGGCTGCCGGCGATCTCGATTCCCTGCGGGACCGACGCACGCGGGCTTCCGTTCGGTCTCCAGATCATCGCCCGGCGCGGCCAGGACCGCACGCTGCTGCGCGCGGCGCGGCAGATCGAGGCGGAGTTGGCTTGATGGCAATCCATTCGTAATCGGCGAGTTCGTGGCGCATGATTCGACCCCAGTTTGGAAGCTTGAATCACACGGGTCTGGCCCGACGCAACGCTTCCGGGGAGGCTCCGGTTGGACGCTTACGAGGCAGAAGCGGATATCAGCCGGCCGACAATCTACGCTGAAACCGTCGAAAATGACCCCTAGCCGACCTAGCCTCTCGATTTCAGCGACCTTGCTTGACTGGAGCGACCCGATATTATCTCGGGAAGACGGGGAGCGCACATGAGGCGGAGGGAGTTCATCGGACTGATGGGTGTCGCGGCCATTGGTCCGCGTGCTGCGGCTCAAGCTATATCAGCGCGATCGATCGGAATACTGCACAGCGCAAGTTTCGAGACATCGCAGCATTATTTCGCTGCGTTCGAGGCAGGCCTCGCCGAGGCCGGATTCAAGCGAGATCAGAACGTTTCTCTCGAGTATCGGCTTGCGAACAACGATCAGGATCGGCTGAGCCAGCTTGCTTCCGAACTCGTCCAACGCAAGATCGATGTGATCTTCGTGGGAGCGAACACACCGGCCGTTCTCGCTGCAAAGGAGGCCGCAGGGTCCATTCCCATTGTGTTTGTTATGGGGGCGGATCCTGTAAAGACAGGGGTTGTTCCAAGCCTTGCCCAGCCGGGTAGAAACATCACCGGGATCACCAGTCTCGCGGGCCAGCTCTTCTCCAAGCGACTGCAACTGCTGCATGAGCTTGTACCAAAGGCGAAGACGGTGGCCTACATGGTGAACCCTGCAAACCCGGCGTTCACCGAAGCTGCGTTGAAGACGAACACGGAGCTTGCGCGAGGCCTGGGACTCCACCTTGTGATCGTGCAAGCGCGCAATCTCGTCGAAATCGAGAAAGCGTTCGAGAGTATGGGGCGGAGCAAGGTGGACGCTTTATTGGTGGGGGCGGACACTGCCTATGGTGCCTTGCGCCATCCGATCGTCGAGTTGGCGACCCGCTACGCCATCCCAGCCTCATATCCTGTGCGCGATTTTGTGGAGGCCGGCGGACTGAGCAGCTATTCCACCGACTATATCGAGATCTACCGCCAATGCGGCGCCTACGTTGCCCGCGTCTTGAGAGGGGAGCGGAACTTGCCGGTGCAGCAGCCGACCAGTTTCAAGTTCGCACTCAATCAAAAGTCGGCGAAAATGATTGGACTTGAACTGCCGCCAGCCTTGCTCGCCAGCGCCGACGAAGTGATCGAATAGGGCCGGCATGTCCGCTGTTGGCCCGAGGCTGACTACCTCCTAGGCTGTCCAAGCGATCCGCTAATGAGGGTGAAGCAGAAGCAGCGGCCCCTTCGCTTCAATCGGGAAGCTTGGGTTCGTCTATCGGCTAGCTGGGCCGGTCTGTTCCTTTTCCACCGCCAACGGGCTGTGCTACGCTACCCGGATTGGAGTTCTAAGGGGGAAATTGAAAAATGATTTATCGTTCGTTGGCAATCTTGGTCGTGCTGCTATCCATATCGGCGGCGAAGGCGGGACCAAACGAAGACGCGGTGGCGGCGCGCGCGCAGTGGGAGCAGGTTTATAATTCCGGTGATGCGGAGAAGTTTGCCGCGATCTACACCAAGGACGCCATGCTGTTCGGCTCGACGGCTCAGCTGTTCACCGGCACGGACGGCGTGCGCACCTATTTCAGCAAGCTGCCGCCGGGCATCAAGGTGAAAATGGGCGACCAGCAGGCGATCACGGCAGGTCCCGACGCGTTGTTGAGCTCCGGCTTCGCCGACTTCACGCTGCCCAACGGCACCGTGTTGCCCTTTCGCCTGACCCTGGCCTGGGTGAAGGTGGACGGCAAATGGCTGGTGGCGCAGCATCACGGCTCACCCGTGCCGAAGTAAGCCCGGGATGAAGGCTGCACTTCACACTGAATATGAGGTCTATGCGAGCCCCGAGGCGTTTCTGACGCATTGGATAGGCCGTCGATGCAGCAGGCCAAAGAGGATTTAGCCGGCTTGCAGGTTAGTCTCTCTGGCGTGCGTTGCGACCTCGTCGAGTGATCGAGGCCTGCTCAAGGACTTCCAGAGACCATTCCACTGAGTCTGGTTGTGGCCCCTCGCGACATGCTGCGCTGCTGCGCGAACTTGGTCGCGATAGGAGCAACGTGGACGTAGTCACCAATTACATGATGCCGCCGGGTTTATAGGTAGACGGCCTAGCTTTGGGCAACGTGACGATTTCGGAATAATAGCAACATACACCTGTTTTGCCCGACGTGTCAACGCGCTCCATGGTATGCCGGCATAAGCCGTTGATTTCATTATCGCCGGCTACTGTGCATGGGGTTGTTTTCGCACTCTTTGTTTGATCGGGCGTCCTAGCTGGCGAAAGATCGACGCAACCGCCGCCAGCCGATGACGATTCCAGTGATCGAGAACACCAGCCCGAGCGCACAGAGGCCGACGACGAGGACATCGCGCAGGCGCGGATGCGCCATGAGGATTGGAAAATCAAGCGTGTGGAGCGCGCCGTAGACCCAGCGATAGGCCCGCCGCGACGCATCCAGCCTTTGCAGCACGCTACCGTCGGCGCTGTCGATGTCGAACCAGAGATCGCCGCATCGTGAGCGGTAGACGGGCGCCCCGGGGACGTTGGACTGGGCGGGATAGTCGTCATCACCGGCAAGAACGGACGGCGCACCGCAGCCCGTCGCAAGCCTCGCCATCATGCTCGCGATTGCTTGCGCGTTGAGGACCGGCGACTCTCCACCATCCGGCCGGAGCACGACCTGCTTGTCGAGACCGGTTCGCTCGCGTCGATAGACATTGCCGTCAAAGGCAAACCATTCGACTTCACGGGCCGAGGGCGATAGCGGTTTCCGGTCCGGCGATGGAGCGGTCGTCCAGTCCGGCGAAGCATTGATCACACTGGCTTCGGCCGAAGTCGGCTGCCCGCGCGAGAACAGCCGGCCGTGATCCATCGAAAGCCAGCCGCTGAAGATCCAGGTCAGCAGGAAGGCCGTCGCGACGAGACCGATGATGTGATGCAGGGCGTGCCAGCCCCGATAAGGCGTCGCGACCCGGCGTCCCTGCAACTTGACCCGCACGATCCCGAGCACCGCGCCCAGCACCGCCACGAACAGGGCCACCAGCGAGAGCGTCCAGACCACGCCGTCCCATAGCGCCCAGTCGCTCCGCAGCACTGTCGGATAAATCCAGTGCAAGACGCTGCCGACGAGATTCCAGCCACGCTCGCCTCTTGTCGTATCCAGCACCACCTCGCCGGTGCGCGAGGAGATGTAGACCTCGGTCCCGGCGACATCGCCGAGCGCAACGCGAAACAGGGGCCGGTGGCGGTCAAAGCCGTTCGGCACGCTCCATTGATCGTAGTCGGCGTGTGCAACGACAGCCGCATGCGCGGCATCGAGCCCGCGTTGACGCGCATGAGCCCGCGCGATGGCGAGCGCTGTCTCAGGCGACCGCACCGATCCATCCTGCCCGTCGGTCGCATGAACCGCGCGCAGGCGCGAGGGGCCCGATACGACATAGACCAGTCCGTCGTCGCGCTGGATCAGGCGCACGCGCCTGACATGGGCGATCCCGCTCGCGGCCACCGCATCGGCAACGCTGATCCGCACCTCGCCCCAATCCACCGGCGCCAGCCCGGCAACCCGCTCCGCTTCCGTCAGCGACGGAAACGGAACGAAGTGCATCACGATTCCGCTCGCGAACCACATCGCGAACAGCAGGCAGAACGCGATCCCGAGCCAGCGATGCGAGAGGACGATCGCGCCCATCATGCGGTCAACGCCCTACCATTTGAACGCGGCCGAGATCTCGTAGGTGCGTGGCGCGCCCAAGAGGATCTGGTCGGGATAGAACGGATCGCCCCAGATCGCGTAGCGCCTGTCGGTGAAGTTGCGCACGCGGAAGGTCAGGCGCGCCTGGTCGACGGCATTGAACACGGTCTTCGGGATATCGACGAAGGCGTAGACGTCACCGACCGTGTAGGCGTTCATCGTCACCGTGTTGGCATCGGTGCTGTAGCGATCGCCGACGTGCCGGCCGACGATGCCGAGCTCCCCCGGCCACGGCGTGAAGAAGCGATACGACGCACCAGCATTCGCGACGATGCGCGGCACGTTCGGCGGCGTGTTGCCCGAGAACGAGCCGCCGGCGAAATTGTAGTCGGCATAGCGCGCATCGACATAGGCGATGTTGCCCCACAACCGAAGGGGCTCGATCGGCCGCACCGAGGCGGCGAGCTCGACGCCCTTCGATACCTGTCGTCCGGCAATATTGAGTGCCTGCCCGCCGGCCGCCGCATAGACGTTCTTGCGCTGGATGTCGTAGGCCGAGAACGACCACTCCGCCCGGTTGTCCCAGAACAGATGCTTGAAGCCGGTCTCGTAGGTGCGCGACGTCGTCAGGTCCAGCGGCTGGGTCGGCAACAGCAGGAAGATGTTGTTTGCGGACACGTCAGCGCCGGTCGCGTACTGGCTGAAGAAGGTCAGGCCGGGCACGGCCTCCCAGGTGTAGCCGATGCGTCCCGTCACCGGCGCCCAGTCTTTCGTGAACGGGAAGCCCGCGTTCACAAGCCCGGCGGAGTCGGTCGAATTGCGATCGAGCCCGATATGCTCGACGCGCAGGCCGCCGACCAGCGCAAAGGTACGCGTCAGCTTCAGCCGGTCCTCGAACGACAGCGCCTCGTTGTCGATGCGCGCGGTCTGCTGCTTGGTCGTGAGCAGGCCGTAATAGCCGCGGACGGGATCGACCAGCGAGACATCATCGAACGGGAAGTTCGCCGCGCCCGGCCTGACGAAGTCGAGGTAGCTCGACGACAGCGTCGTGACCAGGCGGTTGTCGAAGCCTGCGATATTCGCGTCCCAGAGCAGGTCGGTGATGTTGCCGACGAGGCGCTGGCTATGCGCGACATAGAAGCGCTCGCGATACACCCTGTTCGTCGTGGAATCGAACGCCTCGATCTCGTTGTTGAACCACGACCGCTCCGCACCGTAACCATAGGCCTGGCTCTTCAGCGTCAGGTCGGGCGCCAGCTTCAGCTCGAAGCCGCCGCGCAGCCACGCCTCCTGCCCCACATTGCGATTGTCGAGGACATTGTAGTTGGTGTTGAAGGTGCGGTCGTCGATCGTGACAGCCCCGAGGTCGGTCCTGTTGAAGTAGCTGCCCGAGACAATCCCCGTCGTCGCATGCGAGCCGCTGAAGGCGACCGGCACCAGCGGCGCGCCCCAATAGGCCTTTCCGCGATCCTCACGGTACTCGATCGCGCCCCAGACCTTGAGACTGTCGGAGATGCGGTAGTTGAGCTGGCCGGAGACATCGAGCGTCTTGGTATAGGTGTCGTCGACAAAGCCGTTCAGCGAGGAGCGGCTGATGTCGAAGCGGTAGTCGAGGCCTTGAACGTTGGTGCTGCCGCCGGAGCCGTAATGGGTGCGGAACGAGTTCAGGGAGTCGTACGAGAAGTCCGCTTCGTTCCGGATCGCGCCGGTGTGCGGCTGCTTGTTGACCAAGTTGATCGCACCGCCGGCAGCGCCCTCGCCCGAGATCAGCGAGGCCGGGCCCTTCAGGAATTCCACAACCTCCAGATTGGCCGTGTCCATGATCCGCGAGGTCATGTTCTGCGGGCCGATCTTGATGCCGTTGTAGAGCGTGTTGATCTGGCTGTTGGTGAAGCCGCGCATCGAGAAACCCGCCGGCTCCCCCGGCGCGTCGCCGGAGGTGACTCCGACCGCGCCCTGCGCCACCTCGGACACGGTGCGATAGCCCTGCTCGCGCATGGTTTCGGCGGAGATGACTTCAACAGTCGCGGGTATCTCCCGCACGGTGAGGCCGAGGCGCGAGGCGCTTTCTGCCACGGCATTGGTGTTGAGCGGCGTCTGCGCGGCTGCGGCCGGCACCGCAGGCTTCGGCACCGCGGATGCGACCGGTGGCCGGCGCGCTGCCGCGCGGCGCGTGCTCTGGGCTTCCCGGGCGGCCGGGTTGGCCGGCTTACGGGATTGGACGGGCGACACCTCGACGGGCGGCAGCGGTTCGCGGGCCTGCTGCGCCAGCGCGGTGGGCAGATCGAGAGCGGCGAAGGATGTGAACGCGGCGGAGGCGAGCAGGATGCTGCGCGGCCGTACGATACGGATGGAAGACACGGGTCTAGACCTCGGTATGACGTCAGTGGCACGTCACAGCGAACCAAGGTCTCATCGTCCGGCTTGTCAGCCCTCCGATGAAGCCGAATGTCTGTACTCCCCGACCGACATCTTCGCGTGTGACCACGGCTGACGGCAGGTCTCCTGGCTCGCGGGTCACGACCGCTTCGTCGCCTTCCCGGAACCGAGGACCCAGTGGCTTCTGACGAAGGATTATCCGCTCACAGTTGCGGGGGCAGCCACGGCATTGGGGACAACGTCCCCGCACCGCATTCCCTTTTCATCCCCTCTCGGGGAAACCGTCATGAGCATCTAGGATTACCAGCAAGACAGAGTCAATGTACCAGTTGCGGCGTTATTGCCACAGCGACCAACTTCCCTGGAGATAAGTATGGAAGGCGCGACCTTCCTCTGGCTGATCCGGCATGCACCCGTCGACGGCGTCAAAGGGACGATCCATGCCGCCGATGCGCCGGCGGATCTGACCGACCGCGCCCAACTGGAAGCGCTGCGGCAACGCTTGCCGCGGGATGCTGCGAGTTATGCGAGCCCTTCCCGACGCACCGTCGAGACAGCGCGCGCGCTGGGGCTCGAACCCGATCTGGTAAGCGAATTCAGCGAACAGGATTTCGGCGACTGGACCGGCCGGCGGCATGACGAGCTCGCAGCGAGCGGCGGCGAAGCTTACGCGCAATTCTGGAGCGATCCGGCGCACCTGAGACCACCGGGCGGCGAGAGCTTTGCGGATCAGGTCGCGCGCGTCCGCCTGGGCCTGTCGCGGATCGGCGCCGGCTCGGCAACGCTCGTCGTGCATTCCGGCACGATACGCGCCGCGCTCTGCATCGCGCTCGATCTCACACCGGAAGCGGCGTTGCGCTTCGTGGTCGATCCGCTGTCGCTGACCCGGATCGACCGGCTCGCGAGTGGCTGGCGCATCGTCTCGGTCAATCAGCGGGTCAGCTAGGCCGATCCGGCACATTGGCCTGCGCGAAAGTCGCCATGCCATTGTGGAGCGCGCAAGCCGACCGCACCAGCGGCAGCGCGATGGCCGCCCCCGATCCTTCACCGAGCCTGAGATCGAGGCTGATCAGGGGCTGCACGTTCAATGCACGCAACACCAGCCGATGCCCCTGCTCCGCCGACTGATGCGAGGGCAGCAGATAGGGCTGGCACGACGGATTGAGCCGCACGGCTGCCAGCGCCGCGACCGACACGATGAAGCCGTCGATCAACACAGGGATGCGGCGCTGCGCAGCCGCAATGATGGCGCCCGAGATCGCCGCAATCTCGAGGCCGCCGACGGCACACAGGATCTTTTCGGGCGACGCGCCCGCAACGCCATGACGCGCAATCGCCGCATCGATCACGCGCGCCTTGTGCGCACGGCCGGCCGCATCGACACCGGTGCCGCTGCCTGCGATCTCCTCGGCACTGATGCCGAGCAGGCTCGCGGCGATCGCCGCGGAGGTCGTGGTATTGCCGATGCCCATCTCGCCCAAGATCAGGAGGTCGGGCTGGCCTGCCCCGGCACGCGCAACCGCGCGCTGGCCGGCTTCGAACGCGAAGGCCAATTCCGCCGGAGTGAGCGCAGCTTCGACGCTGAAATCGCGTGTGCCGTTGCGCGGCTTGTCGGTGATGATATCAGGCATCGCCTCCTGGGCCAGCGTGCCGGCGTCAACGACTTCCAGGCGCGAACCGAGCTCGCGCGCCAGCACCGAGATCGCCGCGCCTCCGGAGGCAAAATTCGCCATCATCGCAATGGTGACCGCTTGCGGATAGGCCGACACACCCTGCGCGACGATGCCGTGATCGCCGGCGAAGATGATGATGGGCACGCGCGCGGCACGCGGCTGCTCAGTCGCTTGCAAGCCGGCGAGCTCGATCGCGAGCTGCTCGAGCCGGCCGAGCGCGCCGATCGGTTTTGTCAGTTGCGCCTGACGCGCGATCGCCGCGTCGCGATGAGCCGCGGAAATCTCGGGGCATTTCTGGGTGACCCATTCGGGGAGCATGCTGCCTCGCTTACGGCCTGCGCTTGAGAATGTAGCTGTCCATGATCCAGCCATGCCGCTCGCGGGCCTCCTGCCGTGCGGTCACGATGCGCGGGCCGACGTCAGTGAGCGGGCCGGACATGACGATCTGATCGGGCATGCCGAGATAGGCACCCCACCAGATGTGCAGGCCGGCCGGATCAAGAGATTGAAACGCGGTGCCGCCGTCGAGCATCACGACCACTGTGTCGACGCCCTGCGGCCAGCCGCCCTCTCGCAAGCGACGGCCTGTCGTGACCAGGAAGGGCTCGCCGATATCGTTGAGCGGCAGCGCATGCGCCGCGCACAGCGCCTGGATCGAGGTGATGCCGGGCACGACCTCGATATCAGGCAAGGGATTGAGCCGCCGCGCAATACGCAGCGAGGAGTCATAGAGCGAAGGATCGCCCCAGATCAGCAGCGCGACCTTGCCGTCACCGCCGAGACGGCTTGCGATGGTCTGCGACCAGGTCGCGGCCACGGCATCGTGCCAATCGTCCACGCCCTTGCGGTAGTCAGCCTCGGTCGCGTCGCGCACGGGAAGGTCGAACTCGGCGATGCGCATCTTGTCGTTGGTCAGTACGTCAGTGCAGATCGTCCGCCTGAGATCGGCGAGATCGGACTTGGCGCTCCCCTTGCGCGGGATCAGGACGAGATCGGCCGTGTTGATGGCGCGGATCGCGGCGCGCGTGAGCTGCTCGGGATCACCGCAACCGATGCCTATCAGGGAGAGCGTGAGCATCGGGCGTGTGGGGCGACCATGAAGGCCGCCCCTTGTCTCTTAAGCCGCGTTGTGCAGGCGCGGGGTGACGAGGCCGGGCGCGGTGACGCCGCGCAGCGACTTCGCCAGCGCCAACACGGCGAGATCGGCCAGCGGCTCGATCACGATGACCAGCGCATAGGAGGCCGCGAAGGTCGCGATGTTGGCGAGGTTGCTCATGGCAAAGCCTGAGCCATAGAGCGCCCAGAACGCCACCCAGGCGATCACGCCGGCCTGATAGGTCGTCGAGAGCGCCAGCGCCTGACGATACTTCAGATCGACATAGGCAGTGTTGCGCGAAACGATCCGTGTGGCGATCGCCTGGATCCCGAACAGCGGCACCAGCAGCGTCGTGACGTTCATGCCGTATTGCGGCAGGTCGGTCGGCACGAAGAAGATGCCCTGGAGCAGGAGGCCGAGTGCGAGGCCGAAGGCTGCTGGCGCAGCGCCGAACAGCAGGAACAGGGTCGAGCCGAGGATGAAGTGCACCTCGGACACGCCGACCGGGAAGTGCGGCAGAATCTCGAAGAAGGTGAAGACGAGGCCGGTGGTGGCAAGCGTCCGCGCCGCGAACGACGTAATCCCCTGCTCGCGTACGGTCTCGGCCGCGAGCTTCAAGGCAACGCCGCCTGCGGCGATGCCGGTTGCGTAACTCAACACGAGCTTGGCGCCCGTCACGACGCCGGGTTCGATATGCATGGCTCAGTTCCTTCCTGCCGTCACACCCGACGGCCTTGGCCTCAAAACATGCACGGCCGGTCTCCTGGCTCGCGGTTCACTGGGGATCTCCGGCCTTCCCGGACCTTGCGGCCCAGTGGCTGATCGGAGCCCCTCACCGCTTACAGTCGCGGGGGCGGCTGGGGTTTTGGGCGCCGCAACTGGGTCCGCCCATCCCCATTCCCGATTATGCTCCGGCGCTTTGCGCCGCGTCGAGCACCATGCCCCTCTTGTGTGCCCCTTTCGCATTGCAGGCGTCAAGGGGCGAACGGCGGCAGTGGCCATCATGACGGATATTCCCCCGCCAGCGCGCCGAACAGGATGACGGCGGCCGTCGAAGCCGCCCCGCCCCTTGCAAGCTGCTCGGCAAGCTCGGCAATCGTGGTGCGGACCAGCCGCTCGTCGGGTCGCCCGAGCGATTCGGCGAACAGCGCCGGGGTGGTTGGCGCGAGGCCGTGTGCGATCAATTTTGCGGCAAGCGCCGGAAAAGTGCGCCGGCCCATATAGACCACGGTGGTCGCTTCAGGGTCCGCCAGCGCCGCCCAGTTCAGGTTTGGCGGCAGCTCGCCGGTGACATCGGCTCCGGTGACGAACTGCACCCGGCGCGAGGTGTGCCGTCGGGTCAGCGGGATTCCCGCCTGCGCCGCGGCGACGCAGGCCGAGGTGACGCCGGGAACGATCTCGTAGCCGATGCCGGCCTCGCGCAGCGTCTCGATCTCCTCCTCGAGCCGGCCGAAAATGCCGGCATCGCCCGACTTCAATCGCACCACACGCGCGCCGGTTGCGGCATAGTCGACCAACAGGCGATTGACGTGGTGCTGCTTGGTCGAGGGACGCCCCGCCCGCTTTCCCACCGCGACGAGGTTGGCGCCGGGCCGGGCGAGATCGAGGATCGCACCGGACGCAAGGTCGTCATAGAGCACGACGTCGGCCTCACGCAGCCGCGCGGCGCCCTTCACCGTGAGCAGCTCGGGATCGCCGGGGCCGGCGGAGATGAAGGAGACAAAACCGCTCACCGGTCCTCCGCGATCAGATGGAAGAATGTGCCGGTGGCACGGCCGCGCTGCGAGCCGGTCTCGGCGATGACCGCGCCCGTTGCATCATGCACGATCGCCAGCGGCGTATCGGGCTGGGCAAGGATGGTCGAATAGTGGAACTCATGACCGCGCAGGCGTGCGCCCGCCCGATGCCCCGGCATCGGCACCGCGAGGGCGGCGAGACGATAGCCCAGATGCATGCGGCGCTTGGCAAAGCTGGTCTCCAGGCCAAGCAGACCCGTCATCTCATGGCGGACACCGTCGGCATCGGTGAGGCCTGCGCCCAGCACCATATAGCCTCCGCACTCGCCATGCACCGGCCGCGTTTCGGCGAACGCGCGCAGGCCGCTCCGGAAGCGCGCATTGGCCGCGATTTTTCCGGCATGAAGCTCGGGATAGCCACCCGGTAGCCAGCAAACGTCGGCGCTCGCGTCGGGCACCTCGTCGGCGAGCGGCGAGAATGTCGCGATCTCGGCGCCAGCCGCACGCCAGGCTTCCAGCATGTGCGGATAAACAAAGGAGAAGGCCGCGTCGCGGGCGAGCGCGATGCGCTGGCCGGGCGGCGTCACGTTGAGGCCGTTCGCCGCAGGTTGCGGCGACCAGCTGGCTGCCGATTGCAGCACCGCATCGAGATCGACATGCTCGGCGACGAAGCGCGCGGCCTCGTCGATCAGCTGGCCGATCTCGGCCTGCTCCTCCGCCTGCACCAGGCCGAGATGCCGCTTCGGCAGACTAATCTCGGCGTGACGCGGCAGCGCGCCGAACACGGCGATGCCGGCATCGTTCAGCGCGCGTCGCACGAGGTCCTCGTGGCGCGGGCTGGCGATGCGATTGAGCACGACGCCGGCAAGCCGCACGCCGGGACGATAGTCGCGCAAGCCGGCAGCGATCGCCGCCGCCGTTTGCGCCTGCCCCGACGGATCGATCACCAGCACCACCGGCCAGCCCAGCATCTCCGCGATGTCGGCCGAGGCACCGGTGCCGGAGACGCCGCGCGCAGCTACGCCATCGAACAGACCCATCGAGCCTTCGGCGAGGACAATGTCGGCATCGCTGCCACGGCTGACGAGATGCGCGATCGTTCCGCGGTCCATCGCCCAGCTATCGACGTTGACGGAGGCGCGCCCCGTCGCGGCAGCGTGGAACGCAGGATCAATATAGTCAGGCCCGCTCTTGAAGCACTGCACCTTCAATCCGCGATTGCGCCAGGCGCGCGCGAGCGCCAGCGTCAGCGTGGTCTTGCCGACGCCGGAGGCCGGCGCGGAGATGACGAGGCCCGCCGGCATCACGACGCCTCCGGAAAACGCGGCTCGACGCCGACCGGACGATAGCGGCGATCGTAGTCGGCGGCATAGAGACGGCTCTCATCAAAATCGGCCGAGCCCAGCGTCCTGCCGACCAAAATGAGCGCGGTGCGCTCCATCTCAGTGCCAACAGCCGCATCGAGCGTCGCCAGCGTGGCGCGCACGATGCGCTGATCCGGCCAGCTCGCGCGCCAGACGATCGCGACCGGGCAATCCGCACCATAATGCGGCGTCAGCTCAGCGACGACCTTTTCGAGCAGATGGATCGACAGATGGATCGCAAGCACCGCGCCGGTGGCGGCGAATGCGGCAAGCTTTTCGCCCTCGGGCATCGCGCTGGCGCGGCCGGGCGTGCGCGTCAGCACCACCGTCTGGGCCAAGCCGGGCAATGTCAGCTCGGTCTCCAGCGCCGCCGCGGCAGCCGAGAACGAGGGAACGCCGGGCGTCACGGTGTAGGGAATACCGAGCGCGCACAAGCGGCGGAGCTGCTCGCCCATCGCCGACCAGATCGAGAGATCGCCGGAATGCAGCCGCGCGACGTCCTTGCCCTCCGCATGCGCGGCAGCGATCTCGGCGATGATCTCATCGAGCGACAGCGGCGCGGTGTTGACGATGCGCGCACCGGGCGGGCAATGCGCCAGGACGCCTTCGGGCACCAGCGAGCCGGCATAGAGACAGACCGGACAGGCCGCGATCAGGTCGCGGCCCCGCAATGTCAGCAGGTCAGGAGCACCCGGCCCGGCGCCGATGAAATGCACGGTCATGGGCCGTCTCCTTCCGCGATCGCGGCGGTCGCGGTGCGGTCCTGCGAGACCGCGCGCGTCGCAATCAGCCGGGCCCGGGGGCCAGCCGCGGCAAGCGCCGCGGCTTCTGCAACAGATCCCGTGCCGAACTTCTCCGCGATGAACTTCGATTGCGTGAGCGTGTCGATGCCGGCCAGTGTCTCGGCCGGAACGGCCCTGATCGGCACGCCGCACTCACAAGCGAGTTGCTTCAGCGCGTCGGCGTCGGCCTTGTCGCTGACAGTTGCCACCGCAGCAAGGCCTTCGGCACCGCCGGCAGCCAAAAGCGCTTCGCGCAGCGAAGCCAGCGTGACATCCTTTCTGAATCCGAGCCCGGCCACCTTCATCGGACCACACTCCACTGCACCACAGGGCGTGCCGCTTCCCAGGAGCGATAGCGGCCGAGCGGCGCGGCATGCGCGATCTCGACCCGCATCAGTTCGCCGCCATGGCGCTGGTGCAATTCGCCGAGCAGCGCTTCCGTCTCCAGCGTCACGGAATGTGCGACCAGGCGCGCCCCCGGCGAAAGCCGCGACCAGATGGCGTCAAACATCGCGCTATCGAGGCCGCCGCCGATGAAGACGGCGTCGGGCGCGTCCAGCGCAGCGAGAGCTTCAGGCGCTTTTCCCTCAACAATGGTGATCCGGTGCGCCAACCCGAACGCAGCCGCATTCCCGCGGATATTCGCGGCGCGATCCTCTCGCCTCTCGACTGCGATCGCTGTTCCACCGCATAGCGCCCACTCCACCGAGATCGAACCCGAGCCGGCGCCGACGTCCCACAGCCGTTCGCCGGGACGCGGCGCCAGCGCCGAGAGCGCGAGCGCACGCACCGGCCGCTTGGTGATCTGACCGTCATGGACGAAGAGATCGTCTGACAGTCCCGAGCTGCGGGGAATGCCTTGGCCTCCCCTCGCCAGCACCGCCACTGCAACCAGATTTTCAGCAATATCCTCAGCAAAAAGATCGGCGCGATGCTGATCGATGTATTCGCGTGGACCGCCAAGCGCCTCGAGAGTCCACAAGAGTGAGGGGCCCCATCCGCGTTGCGTCAGCCATTTGGCGAGCTTGTCTACCGCCGCTGCGTCGCGCACCAGGCAGATGATGCGTGCATCCCGCGCCAGATGCGGCACGAGACGCTCGAACGGCGCGGCGTGGAGCCCGAGACAAGCGGTGGCTTCAAGGCGCCAGCCGAGCCGCGCAGCGGCAAGCGAGAAGGTTGACGGTGCCGGATGCGCGATCCACTCGTCCGCATCGAGCTTCTCGGCAAGGCTCGCGCCCGCGCCGCACCAGAAGGGATCTCCGGAGGCGAGCACCGCCGTCGGCCGGCCGCGGCAACCCAACACGATATCTGCGTCGAACGGCACAGGCCACGCATGGCCGCGGCTTCCAACATCTGCAAGCGCGAGATGGCGCTCACCGCCAAAGACGGTTTCTGCTTTGGCAAGTGCCTTTCGGCTTGCCTCGGACAGCCCGGCAAGGCCATCTTCGCCGATACCGATGATGGTCAGCCAGGGATCAGCCAAGGAACTAGCCATGACGCGCGCCCTCATTCTGGGCGGAACGGCCGATGCGAGCCTGCTCGCTGCGGAGATCGCGCGCGCGCGCATAGATGCCGTCTATTCCTATGGCGGCCGCACCCGCGCACCCGCCGGCCAGCCGCTGCCGACCCGCATCGGCGGTTTTGGCGGCGTGAGCGGGCTTGCCGATTACATTCGCCGCGAAGGCATCACGCACGTGATCGACGCGACGCATCCGTTCGCTGCCGAGATGAGCCGCAATGCGGTCGCGGCGTGCGCCGAAGCCGGTACGCCGCTGATCGCGCTCGAACGCATGCCATGGGACAGGACGCAAGGCGACAACTGGATCGAGGTCGCCGACGTCAACGCGGCGGTCGCCGCGTTGCCCGAGACGCCTGCGCGCGTCTTTCTCGCCATCGGCCGCCAGCACATCGCGCCGTTCGCGGCGAAGCCGCAGCACTCCTACACGCTGCGGTTCGTCGATCCGCCGGAAACGTCCCTGCCCTTCACCGCGGACGTGATCGTGTCGCGCGGGCCGTTCACGCTTGACGGTGAGCTCGATATGATGCGCACGCGCGGCATCGGATGGATCGTGGCCCGCAATTCCGGCGGCGACGGCGCGCGCGCCAAGATCGACGCTGCCCGTACGCTCGGCCTGCCCGTGGTCATGATCTCGCGACCAGAACTGCCCGACCGTCCGCGGGTCGAAAGCGTCACTGAAGTGATGCAGTGGTTCGGTCATTCGACCCGCCTCGGTGCATAGACCCAGCGGCCGACCCGGCGCGTCTGCGAATTGCCGACGATCACCAGCGTGCGCATGTCGGCCATCTCGGGCCGCGCCTCGTTCAGCGTCACGGTCTCGATCTTCTCGTCAGCAGCGCTGATCGCGCGCGCAAAGATCACGAGGCGCTCGCCGCAGCCGGACTCTTTCAACACCGCGAGAGCGCGGCCAAATCCCTCCGGGCGGCTTGCCGAGCGCGGATTATACATCGCGATCGCAAAATCGGCTTCCGCGGCGAGCCGCAGGCGCTTCTCGATCACGGCCCAGGGCTTGAGATTGTCGGAGAGGTTGATCGCGCAAAAATCGTGACCAAGCGGCGCACCCGCGCGCGCGGCCGCCGCCAGCATCGCGGTGATACCCGGCAGCACGCGGATCGGCAGCGCCTGGCATTGCGGCGCCTGTTCGAGCGCCTCGAACACAGCAGACGCCATCGCGAAGACGCCGGGGTCGCCCGAGGAGACGACAACGACCTGACCGCCTTCGGCGGCCAGGCGCAACGCCTCGCGCGCGCGTTGCAGCTCTTCGCGGTTGTCGGATGGATGCAGGGTCAGCCCGGCCCGCGGCGGCACGCGTGCGACATAAGGTGCATAGCCCAAGATGTCCGTCGCGGAGGCCAGCGCGGCAGAGACCTCTGGCGTCACCATCGCCTCACTGCCGGGGCCGAGGCCCGCTATGGTCAGCGTGCCCGTCATTCGGCCGCGTCCAGATGCCGGCCCTTGCCGTGCACGAGCACGATCGCGAAATAGGGACAGTCGGCAGCATCGATCTCGGCGAGCCGCGCAACGCGCTCGCCAGGCATGGTGCCGCGCTCGACCAACCAGGCGTCATCCAGGCGGCCAGCGGATTCGAGCGCGCGGCGCACTTTTGCGAGATTGCGCCCAGTCTTCATGACGACCAGCGCATCGGAATCGCGCATGCGGCGTTCGAGCTCGTCTTCGGGAAGCGTCCCCATCAGCACCGTCGTCACGTCGTCGCCGAGCGCGATCGGTTGGCCAACGCCATTCCAGCAGCCAACCATGCCGGGAATGCCCGCGATCACCTCGATTTCGACGCGCCCCTGCAGGCGCGTGTGCAGATGCATGAAAGAGCCGTAGAAGTAGGGATCGCCCTCACAGAGCACGACGACATCGACCGCGCGCGCCAGCCGCGCCAGCCGCTCGGCCCATTCATCATAGAAGCCGGCCAGCAGCTGGACGTATTCCGCACTGTCGAAGGCGAGTTCGGTCGTAACCGGATATTCCATGGGATATTCGGTGACGCCGGCAGCGAGCATGCCCTCGACAATGCGCCGCGCCTGGCCAGGTCGGCCCTTCTTGCGGAAATAGGCGACGTGCTGCGCGGCGCGCACGGTGCGATCGGCGCGCACGCTCATCAGATCGGGATCGCCGGGGCCGAGACCGCAGCAGATGATGCGTCCCATCGCTATTCGCTCCGGCTCGCCAGCGCATTCACGGCGGCCACCGTGATCGCGGAACCGCCGAGGCGCCCCTCGACGGTCAGCGCCGGCACGGGCGGATCGGCCATCAGCGCCGCCTTGGATTCGGCGGCACCGACGAAGCCGACTGGACAGCCGATGATCGCCGCCGGCCGCGGACAGTTTTGGTCCTCCAGCATGTTGAGGAGATGGAACAGCGCCGTCGGTGCGTTGCCGATCGCAACGATCGCACCGCCGAGATGCGGCCGCCACAGCTCCAGCGCCGCGGCCGAGCGGGTGTTGCGCATGGATTGCGCCAGCACTGGTACGGCGGCGTCACCGAGCGTGCAGATGACGGCATTGTCGGCCGGCAGTCTCGCGCGCGTAATTCCTTCCGAGACCATGCGCGCATCGCACAGGATCGGCGCGCCCTTCTGTAGCGCTGCGCGCGCGGCGGTCGCCATGCCTGATGTGAAGCGGATATGCGCTTCGAGGCCCACCATGCCGGCGGCATGGATCATCCGCACGACGACCTGTTCCTCATCGGGTGTAAAGCGGGCAAGATCGGCTTCCGCACGAATGGTCGCAAAGGACTGCCGGTAGATCGCCGCGCCATCGGTCTCGTAAACGTGCGGCATCAATGCCCTCCCATCAGGATGGAAGGATTGCCGACGATGTCCTCGCGGTTCAGCCCACGCAGGACCGGCTCGTCGCGCGTCGACCCGCCGCGCACCAGATCGAAGCCTGCGCCGGTCGCGACCAGTGTGATCGCAGCTGCGCCGGAATGCGCGCAGCCCTTGACGCAGCCGGAGACATGAAGCCGTGCGGCCGCGCCGATGTTCGGCGCAAGCGCGGCGGCCAATGCCCGGGTGTCGGCGTGGGCCTCGCGGCAGCGCGGCGCACCGCTGCAGGCAATGACGCGCAGCGCCGGGTCATAGGCCTCGGTGATGAGGCCGGCCGCGGTCGGCATGGTCCGCTTGCCTTCGCTCAAGACCATCCGCCACGGCGTCATGCGCAGCGCATGTCCGCAACCGGCGAACTGGTTGAGCGTCGCATGCGGCATCTGCCCGAAGGCGACGCCGACCAACGCGCCCTGCGGATAAAGGCCGGGCCGCGCCGCGGCCATGATCGGCGCCGGCTCGGCCTCGCCGCGCAGCGCCCTGGGCAAGATTGCGCCGGCAGCCAGATGCGCTGCCATGCGCCCTCGCCCGCCCTTGGCGCCACCTGACATCACGAACCAGCTTGCAAGCGCCAGCGCGGCAGTCACGGCCTCGCCGCGCGCAACAGACCGGCCGAACTCGGCGCCGTTGGCCCGCACCAGCAGCCCGCCGGCCCGATCGCGCTCGATCCGCACATCTGCGGAATCGCCGGCAAGCACGCGCGAGATGCCGTCATCGACGGCGAAGCCGAACTTGGTCGGAAGCGCGAGCGCGCACGCCTCGAGCGCCTCTTCGAGCTCGGCGGCAAGCGCCTGGGTCTCGTCGCCGGCGCGCCAGAACGGTGTCACCAGAATATTGCGCCGGGATTCGGTGTCGGAGTCCGGATCGAGCAGCGCCAGTTGCGCGAGCCCGTCGAGCAACAGCCGGTGGCTGCTTTCACTGACGCCCCTGATCTGGAGATTGGCGCGGCTGGTGACGTCGATCAGGCCATTGCCGTGGCGTTCGGCCAGATGCGCAAGTCCGGAGATCTGCGCCGCATCCAGCCGCCCGCCGAACGGGCGCACACGGACGACGAGTCCGTCGCCCGATTGCATCGGCCGCAGCGCACCGGGGCACCAGCCCTTGACCATGGCCGCACTCATGAGGCCTCCCGCAGCGCCGCCGCAATCGAATTGCGGCGGGTCCGCCAGAGCGAGGCCTCGTTTAGGCGGATGAAGCAGGTCTCCATCGCGGCGAGCGCCACCGGATTCTCGAGGGCCATGAACGCGCTGACGTCCTCGTTGCCCAGTGTCGCGTCATAGTAGAGATCGAACAGATGCGGCGGCACGGCACCCGCCAGATGCGCGAAGGCCGCCATGTGCTCGAGCGTCGCGGTAATCTCGGCGGCGCCGCGAAAACCGTGGCGCATCATGCCCGCGATCCAGGCCGGATTGGCCGCGCGCGCGCGGACCACGCGCGAGATCTCCTCGGTCAGCGTGCGCGCATGCGGCTGGTCGGGGCGCGTTGCATCGAGATGATAGAGCGATGGCGCGGTCCCGCCGAGCTGTGCTGCGGCGGCTGCAATCCCCGCTTCATGCGCGGCGTAGTCGGCGGCGAGCAGGATGTCGGTTTCCGGCAAGTCCTGGACGTGGACGAAAGCATCGGCCGACGCGAGCCGCTGTTCGATGCCGGCGCGATCGGCCCTGATCTCGCCGTCGGCGGAGAGCGCCCATGAGGACGCCGACAGCCAGGCCTCGCCGGCCGCCTCGTGCGTCTCGGATGTGAAGGCATCCGGGATCGCCGACAGGCCGACGCCGTATTGTCCGGGACGCGGCGCGAACACGCGGGAGGTGCGGTGGCGATACGGATTCTCATCGCCTTCCTCGTCGCGCGACGCGAGCGCCTCGGCAGCGGCTTCGAACAATTGCGCAAGGCCTGCGAAGACATCGCGGAACAGGCCGGATACCCGCAGCGTGACGTCGATGCGGGGACGGCCGAGCTCGGCCGGCGCGATGATGTCGTAACCGGTGACACGGCCGGAGGCATGATCCCAGCGCGGCGCGAGACCGGCCAGATGCAGCGCCATGGCAAACTCCTCGCCCGCGGTGCGCATGGTCGCCGAGCCCCAGAGGTCGACGACAAGCCCCTTCGGCCAGTCGCCGTGATCCTGCAGATGGCGCCGCAGCAGCTCTTCGGCGAGTTTGATGCCCTGCGCATGCGCCGACGGCGTCGGCACCGCACGTGGATCGACGGCGAAGAGATTGCGCCCGGTCGGCAGGACGTCCTGACGGCCGCGATAGGGCGAGCCTGATGGTCCCGGCGCGACGCGCCGGCCCGCAAGCGCTGCACGCAGCGCATCCCGCTCCGCATCGCCGCAGGCGCCGCGGCCGAACACGTGCAGGCCGTCGCCGAACTGGCTTTCCTTGAGGTCGCAGACGAAGCGATCGATCCGCGGGATCGCTTCGGCAGGTGCGGCCGATGCATCCAGACCGAGATCGTCCTCCAGTCCTGCGGCGCGCGCTTCGTCCCGGATTGCCGCGATCAAGCGCCGGCGGCGCGCGGGATCGAGACCATCGGCGGTCGAATATTCGTCAAGGAGCCGCTCGAGCCGGCGCAGCCCTTCCGGCACGGCGGATCTTTCGAGCGGCGGCGGCAGATGGCCGATCGTCACCGCGCCGATGCGCCGCTTGGCCTGTGCGGCCTCGCCGGGATCGTTGACGATGAAGGGATAGATGACCGGCAGGTCGCCGATCAGCGCGTCGGGCCAGCAGCCGGGCGACAGCGCCACCGATTTTCCGGGCAGCCATTCCAGCGTGCCATGCGCGCCCATGTGCACGACGGCATCAATGGCCTGCCCGCGAAGCCAGAGATAGAACGCGACATAGGCATGGCGCGGCGTGCGGGCGAGATCGTGATAGTCGGAATTGCGCGTGGCGGTTTCGCCACGCTCGGGCTGGACCGCGACGATCGACTTTCCGCACGCGATGGCCGCGAAATGAAACGCGCCGTCGCGGCAGCTCGGATCATTCTCCGGCGCGCCCCGGGCTCGCCCGAGATCATCCTGCAAGGCTTGCGGGAGGCACGCAAGCGCGGCGCGATAATCGGCGACACTCCAGGTCAATTGCTGCTCGAGCAGCGTCTCGCCGAGCGCATGGACCGGCGCGACATCGAAGCCCGCTTCCGCGAGATCGGATGCCAGGACTTCGACCGAAGCAAGCGCATCGAGACCGACCGCATGCGCGATCTGGTGCGGACGGCCCGGGTAGTTCGAGAGCACGATCGCCACGCGCTTCTCGCCGACGGGCTTCTCCGCGAGACGCCGCCAGGCCGCGACGCGCGCGGCGACGGCCTTCACGCGCTCTTCATCGGGCCGGTGCGCAAGATGCGAAAATTGCAGATCTGGATCACGCTCTGCCGCCGACTTGAAGCTCACCACGCCCGCGAAAACGCGGCCGTCGACTTCGGGCAGCACCACATGCATCGCGAGATCGCCGGGCGAGAGGCCGCGCAGCGATTCCGCCCAGTCCTCCCGCCGTGCGGTGGAGAGCGCAACCTGGAACACCGGGCACAATGCGGCATCGAACGGCGTGGTGCCATCGTCGCCAACCGCGGAAAACGCCGTCGCGTTGACGATCGCAGCCACCGGATTTTGCGCGAGATAAGCACGCAGCCAATTGGCAACGCCCGTGGCCTTCAGCGAGGTGACGAACACGCCATGCGCGTCAAAGCCCTTGTCACGCAACGCTGCGATCAGGGCATCGACGGGGCCGGTGTCGGCAGCAGTGAGATAGGATCGATAGAATGTCACCAGCGCGCGCGGCTTTCCCTCCGCGGCGACCGGCGCCGGGATCACGCCGCGCGCGGGATCGTAAAAGCACATCTCGGGAACGGTCATCTCGCCGACGACCGGACCCGCATAAAGACCCGAAGCCAGCGCAAGCTGCGCGATCGCCGCTTGCGCCGCGACCGGGCCGCCGGTGTCGCAGAGCACTTTTAAGCGCCGCAGCGTCGAGACCGGCAAGGTCGAGTAAGTATCGAGCCTGACGTCGTCGCGGCCATCGGCCGGCAGCACCGCCAGCACGATGTTGCGATCCTTCGCAAGCTGCTGGAGCGCCGCGAGACCATACGGCCAGTAGGACTCGCCGCCGATCAGGCGCACCAGGATGCCCCGCGCCTGCGACAGCGTGCGCTCGATATAGGTATCGACCGACAGCGGATGACGAATTTCCGCGAGATTGGCAAGCCGCAACGACGGCAGGCTGTCGCGGCCACGCCGCCAGCCGGCCGCGAACGCGGCAAGGTCGGAATCCGAGTACGAGAGCACCACGAGATCGGCCGGGTCCTGGCCGATGTCTCTTGGCGTCGCGGTCTCCTCGAGACCACGGCTCTCGCGGAAGACGACGTGCATCAGATACCAAGTCCTGACCTGATCGCGGCCTCATCGATGTCGCCATGCTCGCCGATCACGACGAGTTTTGACTGCCTGAGACCCGCGCCCCAGGGCTTGTCGAACTGGTGGCGCACGCGCTCGCCGACCGCCTGCAGCAACAGGCGCATCGGCTTGCCTGCGACCGCGATATAGCCCTTCGCGCGCAGCACGTTCTGCTCGCGCGCCAGACGCTGGACGGAAGCGACCAGCGTCTCGATGTCGGCAACTTCCGGAAGATCGATCACGACGGAGGCGAAATCGTCGTGCTCGTGCTCCTCCTCGCCATCATGATGCGAGGGACGCGCGGCGAGATCGTTCTCGGCGGCAGCGCCGAGACCGAGGATGACGCGCGCATCGATCGCGCCGTCGGTGACAGGCAGCATCGGCACGCGGCGCGGCATCTCGGCGGTGATCGCCGCCTTGGCGGCTTCAATGCCGGCGCTGCCGGCGAGATCGGCCTTGGTGAGCAACACGATATCGGCGCAGGCGATCTGGTCCTCGAACACTTCCGACAGCGGCGTCTCGTGATCGAGATTCTCGTCCGCCGCACGCTGCGCTTCGACGGCAATCGGATCCGGCGCAAAGCGGCCGGCTGCTACGGCCTCGGCGTCGGCCAGCGCAATCACGCCATCGACCGTGATGCGCGAGCGGATCTCCGGCCAGTCGAATGCCTTCAGCAGCGGCTTCGGCAGCGCCAGGCCGGAAGTCTCGATCAGGATGTGATCGGGCCGCACCGGCCGCGCCAAGAGCTGCTCCATGGTCGGAATGAAATCGTCGGCCACGGTGCAGCAGATGCAGCCATTGGCAAGCTCGACGATGTTCTCCTCGGGGCAATTGGCGTCGGCGCAGGACTTCAATATCTCGCCGTCGACACCCTCGCTGCCGAACTCGTTGACGAGCACCGCAAGCTTCTTGCCGCCCGCATTGCTGAGCAAATGCTGGATCAGCGTGGTCTTGCCGGAGCCGAGAAAACCGGTGACGACCGTGACCGGGACTTTTGCGAGCGAGTTCATTCGGCGGCCTCCGGCACGACGGCGATGGGGGGAATGCGGGCAAGCGATTGCTTGCGGAAGATTTCCGGGCGGCTGCGCCACGGCACGAGGCCGTCGGGCGCGGCTGCATAGGCCGCGGCACCCGCGACCACGTCCTGCGCATTCACATCCGACAAGCGGCCATAAACATAGGACCAGCGGCCGGGCGCGCTCAGCGCCACCGAGCAACCCTGGCTGCAGGCCGACAGGCATTCGACGGGAACCACATTGACGCCGTCGGGAACGCCGGCCTCGAGGATCGCACCATGCAGGCGCTTGCCGGGCGTCGTCTCGCCCTCGCCAAGCGTCTGGCCGGCGCGGCAGGTGATGCAGACGTGAAGTGTGACGGTCATCGCCTCTTCCAGGATAAACTGCGGGAGGCGATGAGGCGCGCGGACCATTCTCCTGAAGGGCCGCTTCCCCGTCGCGGAACACCCCGTCCGCCGGTCCAAAACTCGTCCGCGCTGGCAGGTCTCCCGGCTTGCGGAGCAGGGTTTTGCCCTTCGATCCCCGCCTTCCCGATCCCCTAGGGAATCAGTGGCTTCGGGCATCTCTCCGGTCACGGTCGCGGGGGCGGCTGCATTTTGGACCCAAATCTTGCCGATTCGGACCCTATCGCATTCCCTCTTCGCCTGTCATAGGACAGGAACCAACGCCGGGTCACCATTTGCCCCCGGCCGCCTCTTGTCAAGCCGAAGGACCGGGTATGATGACGCCTGAACCGGATACCCAAACAGCTGAGGAAACCGACGCCCGCCACGCCCAGAAAATGGCGAAGAAGAAGGCCGCCCGCGACAAGATCATGGCGACCAAGAGCGGTGAAAAGGGTCTCATTATCGTCCATACCGGCGCGGGCAAGGGCAAGTCCTCCTCGGCCTTCGGCATGATTGTCCGCTGTGTCGCCCACGGCTTCCCCTGCGCAGTCGTGCAGTTCATCAAGGGCGCCTGGGATACCGGCGAGCGGCGCCTGCTCACCGGCCATTTCGGTGACCTCTGCCAGTTCCACGCGATGGGCGAAGGTTTTACCTGGGAGACACAGGACCGTGCCCGCGACATCGCCGCCGCGCGCGCCGGCTGGGACAAGGCCAAGGAGCTGATCCTCGATTCCAATTTGCGCATGGTCGTGCTCGACGAGATCAACATCGCGCTGCGCTACGACTATCTCGACATCGCCGAGGTGGTCGAGTTCCTGACCACGCAAAAGCCTGAGATGACACATGTCGTGCTCACCGGGCGCAACGCGAAGGACGAGTTGATCGAGATCGCCGATCTCGTCACCGAGATGACGCTGGTCAAGCACCCGTTCCGCTCCGGCATCAAGGCGCAGGCCGGCGTCGAGTTCTGAATTCGATGGCACGCGCGCTGATGATCCAGGGGGCCGGCTCGGACGTGGGCAAATCGCTCATCGTCGCCGGTCTTGCGCGCGCCTTCACGCGCCGCGGCCTGCGCGTGCTCCCGTTCAAGCCGCAGAACATGTCGAACAATGCGGCCGTCACCGTCGACGGCGGCGAGATCGGCCGCGCCCAGGCGCTGCAAGCGCTGGCCGCCGGCGTCGAGCCGCACACCGACATGAACCCGGTGCTGCTCAAGCCCGAGACCGATGTCGGCGCGCAAATCGTCGTGCAGGGAAAGCGCATCGCAACCGCGCGTGCGCGCGAATACGCGGCGATGAAGCCGTCGCTGATGGGCGCGGTGATCGAGAGTTTTGAGCGGCTGAAGTCACGGGCCGATCTCGTTTTGGTCGAAGGCGCCGGCAGTCCGGCCGAGGTGAACCTGCGCAAGGCCGACATCGCCAATATGGGCTTTGCCCGCAAGGCCGACGTGCCGGTCGTGCTGGTCGGCGACGTCGACCGCGGCGGCGTCATCGCCCAGCTCGTCGGCATCAAGACGGTGATCGACCCCGACGATGCCGCGATGATCCAGGGTTTCGTCATCAACAAGTTCCGGGGCGATCCCACGCTGTTCGATGATGGCTACAAGCTGATCGAAGCGAAGACCGCCTGGCGCGGCCTCGGCGTGCTGCCCTGGTTCGGCCGCGCCGGCGAGCTGCCAGCCGAGGACGCGCTGGGCCTCAGCGACGCGCGCAAGCTGGGGCAATGCAAGATCGCCTGCCTCGCACTGTCGCGCATTGCCAATTTCGACGATCTCGATCCACTCAAGCTTGAGCCTGGTGTCGATCTCGTCATGGTGCGTCCGGGCGAAGCGATCCCCGGCGATGTCCGTCTCGTCATCATTCCCGGCTCGAAATCCACCCGTGGCGATCTCGCCTTCCTGCGCGCGCAGGGCTGGGACATTGACCTCCTGGCGCATCACCGCCGGGGCGGCCATGTGCTCGGCCTCTGCGGCGGCTATCAGATGCTCGGGCGCAGCGTTGCCGATCCTGAGGGCATCGAAGGCCCTGCGGGCGACACGCCAGGCCTTGGGCTTCTCGATGTCGAGACGGTGATGAGCCCGCAGAAGACGCTGACGCGCGTTGCGGCCGTACACGCCGCGACCGATCAGCCCATCCAGGCCTACGAAATCCATATCGGCCGCACCGACGGACCCGATCGCGCACGGCCGTTCGCGAAACTGAACGGCGAGCCGGAAGGCGCGATCTCCAGGGATGGCCGCGTGCAGGGCAGCTATCTGCACGGCCTCTTCACGTCGGATGAATTCCGCAAGGCGTTTTTGACGAAGCTCGACATTCCCGCGGGCCAAGAGCCCTATCACATCAGGGTCGAGAGCGCGCTCGAGGCGCTCGCCGACCACATCGAAAAGCATCTCGACGTCGAAGGCCTGCTCGCGCTAGCGCGCTAGGACCTCGGCAAGACGCGTCCATTCGGCTTCATTGCCGGGAAGGCCGAGACGCAGCCATGTCGGCTGCTGCACGAAGACGCGCGACCATATATGGTCGCGCGCGAGCTTGTCCTGTGCGGCCAGCGCGTCAGGCGCCTCGTAAAGGCGAAACAGATGTGTGCCGCCAATCAGCGCCCAGCCTTGCGACTGCACCATCGCGTCGAGCCGTATGCTGTCGCGCGCGAGACGCGCTGAGGTGGCCTCGGCCCAGGCATCGTCGCGCAAGGCGCGGCCGCCGATTGCGATCGCCGCTCCCGAGACCGGCCATGGGCCCGATGCTGCCGCGAGCTTGCCGACATCGGCGGCATTGCCGATCGCAAACCCAAGCCGCAGGCCGGCCAACCCAAAAAACTTTCCGAAGGAGCGCAGGATCAGCAGTCCCGGCCGATCCGCGTCCGACGCGAGCGACTGATGCGGAACGGCATCGGCAAAACTCTCGTCGACGACGAGACGGCCGACGCGCGGCAGCAGTGCAAGCAAATCCTTGCGCGCGTGGCACCGGCCATCGGGGTTGTTGGGATTGACGACGATGGCGAGGTCCGCGCCTGCCAATGCCTGAAGGTCTCTGACCTCCTGGACATCCCAACCCGCAGCCGAGAGGACCCCGGCATATTCATTGTAGGTCGGCGCAAGGATACGGGCGCGGCCGCATGGCGCGAGTTGCGGCAGTAGTTGAATGGCGGCCTGTGCACCGCCCATCGCGACGAGCGGTGCGCTCGTGCGGTAGGCGTGCCGTGCCGCCTGATGCAAGGCATCGATCTCGGCACGCGACGGCAGCGCGCTCCAGGCGCGCATGCTCACCTCACCCACCGGATAATGCACCCGGTTGATCCCGGTCGATAGATCGATCCAGTCCTCGGCGCGGCCGCCAAACCGCTGCTGGGCCAGATCGAGATTTCCACCATGCTCGCGCATGCCCCGTTCTTTCACGCGAAGGCCAGGATCGCAAGGAGGCCGGCGAGAAGCAGCATGGCGCGGCGGTAGACCGCCAATCCCTCACCGATGTCGGCAAGATTCGGATCGCGTGCTCCTTCGTTGAGCCAGGGCTCCTTCGTGACGCTGCCGTGATAAATGCGGGGACCGCTGAGACGGACGCCAAGTCCACCGGCCATCGCTGCTTCCGGCCAGCCGGCATTGGGCGAGCGGTGGCGACGCGCATCGCGCGTCACGCACGACAGCGCCTCGGATCGCCTTGGCGCCAGCAGCACGAACAGAAACCCGGTCAGGCGCGCCGGAATGAAGTTGGCGACATCGTCGATGCGGGCTGCGGCCCAGCCGAAGGCCTCGTGCCGGTCGCTGCGATGGCCGATCATGGAATCCAGCGTGTTGATGGCCTTGTAGCCGAGAATACCGGGCAGGCCGAACAGCGCACCCCAGAATACGGGCGCCACGATACCGTCGGAGGCGTTTTCGGCGAGGCTCTCGATCGCCGCGCGCGCGATGCCGGCTTCATCGAGCGCCGCGGGATCGCGGCCGACGATGCGCGAGACCGCTTCGCGCGCGGCGGCGATGTCACCGGCCTGCAACGGCCTCGCGACGGCGGCAACGTGATCATGGAGCGAGCGCAGCGCGACCAGCGGCCAAGCGAGCACGCCCACCAGCACGATCTGGATCCAGCCCAAAGCAAGCAAGGACTGAAGCATCCAGCCGAGCGCGACGGAGAGCGCGATCACCAAAAGCGCGCCTGCGACACCGGCAGCGCGCCGAATGGCCGGCGGATCGGAGGAGCGATTCCAGGCGGTATCGATGGCACCAATCAGCCGGCCCAGCCACGTCACGGGGTGACCAATCCGCGCGAACAGCCAGGACGGCCAGCCCAGAAAGGCATCCACTGCCATCGCCACTGCCATCGCGCCCGCAAAACCCACTTATACCTCCTGTCCTGCCCCTGTTGCGCAAAGCGAGGGGGGAGCGCAAGCCCCCGACGGGCTGATTTCGGCTTTGTCTTTGGCCGCGTTTGGTGATTAGTGCTGCCGGCAGGAGACCTTCATGGCCGTCATTCTGATCACGGGCGGAGCGCGATCGGGCAAAAGCACACGGGCAGAAGCGCGTGCGCGCGCCTTTCCGGGGCAGCCCGTCTATCTCGCGACGGCCGAGGCGCTCGATGCCGAAATGGCGGAACGCATCGCGAAGCATCGCGCGCGGCGCGGAACCGGCTGGATCGAGCGGGAAGTACCGCTCGATCTCGCGGCCGCGCTGGTCGCAAGCGACGGCGGCGGCGCACGGCTGGTGGATTGCCTGACGCTCTGGCTCTCCAACCTGATGCATGCCGGGCGCAACTGGGAGCACGAGGTGAACGCGCTTGCGGCGACCCTCTTCAATCTCAAGAGCCCGGTCGTGCTCGTCACCAACGAGGTCGGCCTCGGCATCGTCCCCGACAACGCACTGGCGCGCAGCTATCGCGACGCCGCCGGAATCATGAACCAGACGATTGCCGAGTTCGCCGACGAGGTCGAGTTCGTGGTCGCCGGTCTGCCGATGAAACTGAAATGATGCCGCGCGTGGAGCTTCTCAGGGACATCGCCGCCGATCTCAGGATGGCGGCATCGTTCGTCACGATCCTCCCCGTCGCATCGTCGAAACCCGCAGCCGACGGCACTGTTGCGCGCGCGACCTGGGCCCTTCCAATCGCCGGCCTTCTGGTCGGCCTTGCCGGCGCTTTCATCTACAAGGTCGCCATCCGCCTCGGGCTGACGCCGAGCCTTGCCGCCCTGCTCGCGCTGGCGACGACGACCCTCATCACCGGCGCGCTGCACGAGGACGGCCTTGCCGACACGGCCGACGGGCTCGGCGGCGGCCGCACGCGCGAACGCAAGCTGGAGATCATGCGCGACAGCCGGATCGGCACTTATGGCGTCTGCGCGCTGATCCTGTCGTTCGGCCTGCGCTGGAGCGCGCTCGCGGCGATTGCCAATCCATCGGCCGTCACATTTGCACTCTGCGCCGCGCACACCGCTGCCCGCGCGGGCGTGCCGGCCTTCATGTCGCTGGTCCCGCCGGCGCGGCCCGACGGCCTGTCGGCCAGCGCTGGAGCGCCGCCTGGCCACAGCGTGGCCGTTGCTTTTGCGGTTGGAACGCTCGTGCTCGCCTTGGCGTTGGGGCCGGGCAAGGCGCTGGTCGGCCTGATCCTGCTCTCGCTCGCCGGGCTGCTGCTGGCGCGGCTCGCCATCCGCCAGATCGGCGGGCAGACCGGCGACATTCTCGGCGCCTTCGAGCAGACGGGCGAGATCCTGATCCTGCTGGTCGCCGCGGCTTTCCAGATGGGACGCTGACGTCATGGTCGAGTTCGACGACACCTTCCGCCGGCACCTGCACGAGCTGTTCGTGTGGCGCCGTGACGTGCGCCGCTTTCGCAGCGATCCGCTGCCCGAGGGCGCCATCGATCGCCTGGTCGAGACGGCCTGTCTTTCCCCCTCGGTCGGCCTGAGCCAGCCCTGGCGCTTCGTCATCGTCGACGACGCGGCAAGGCGTCGCGCCGTCATCGAAGACTTCAAGGCCTGCAACGCCGACGCGCTCAACTGCTACTCAGGCGACCGCGCGGAGCGCTATGCCGCGCTAAAACTGTCGGGTCTCGAACAGGCCCCGGGCCACCTCGCCGTATTCGCAGACAAGGCCAGCGATATCGGCCACGGCCTCGGCCGCGCGACCATGCCGGAGACGACGGAATATTCCGTGGTCGCTGCGATCACCGCAATGTGGCTCGCCGCGCGCGCGGAAGGTATCGGTCTTGGCTGGGTATCGATCCTGAACCCGGATCGCATTCACGCCATTCTCGACGTGCCTGATACCTGGAAGTTCATCGCCTATCTCTGCATCGGCTTTCCCGAGGCCGAATGCGACCAGCCGGAGCTTGAGCAGGCGAAATGGGAACACCGGCGCGGCGCGGAGGAATTCACGCTGCGGCGTTAGGGCGCCGTACCATCCTCCGTCATTGCGAGCGCAGCGAAGCACTCGCCGGATGCCGAGTTGGAGGGATAACCACGCACGGTGGTCGGGCCGCCAATCGAAACAGCGACTCTTTCGGCGCGTAGGAATACGGTATCGGACTGCGCATGGCTGCGAATGAACATTCACACGCGCATTTTTTCATCAATTGTGGCCGCTAGCCTTTCGCGATATGCACAGCGTCAGGGACAACTTTTGCGAAACATTTCATGATTGAGCGGTCCGCTCCTGCCCGCGCTGTGCCGGGGGTCGCCCGCCGCGATTTCCTTCGGCTTGCCGGCACAACTGCCGCGGGCTTCCTTGCGCTCGGCGCAACTCCGGACCGCATGCGGATCGTCGCCACGCTGACGGCATTGTCGCTCGACGACGAACTGACCAAAAGGAGCATGACCGAAGCTGCGACCACGCGGCTCGGCGGGCTCATCGCGGGACTGAGGCAACGTGGCTGGGTCGAAGGGGTCAATTTCCGCTTCGAGATCCGGTCGAGCTTCGGCGGACCGGACAAGTTGAAGACCGCCGTGCAGGAGCTCATCGATCTCAAGCCGGATGTCATCCTGACCGGCTCGACGGGTGAAACCGCGGCCGTGCTTGCCGCCACCAAGACGATCCCGATCGTTTTCGCGACGTCCAACGACCCCGTCGGCAACGGCTTCGTCGAGAGCCTCGCGCATCCCGGCGGCAACGTCACTGGCTTCACCAGCAGCACCGCCGAGATGGGCGGCAAATGGCTTCAGCTCATCAAGGAGGCCGTGCCGGACATGGCGCGTGTCGGCGTCCTGTTCAATCCGGCGAGCACGCCTCGCGCCGGGCGCTTCTTTCTCGACTCCCTCGAGCAGGAAGCCGTGACATCAGGGGTTGACGTCGTCCTCGCCCCCATCGGTAAGGCAGCGGAGGTCGACGGGGCGATCAGCCGCTTTTCCGAGCCGCCCAAGGCCGCGATGATCTCGCTCGTCGACAGCTTCCTGGTGGTGAACCGCCAGGCGATCATCGCGGCAACGGCGAAATATCGCGTTCCGATGATCTATCCGTTTCATTACTTTATGGATGCGGGCGGGCTCATGAGCTACGGGCCGACGCTGGAGGTTCGCTCGGCCGACTATGTCGACCTGATCCTGCGCGGCACCAAGGCCGGGGATCTGCCGGTGCAATCGCCGCGCAAATACGAGCTCCTGATCAACCGCACCGTCGCGCGATCGCTCGGACTGACGATCCCGTTCACGCTGCTCGCGCGCGCCGACGAGATCCGCGAGTGAACGAGCAGGTCGACCAGGGACATTTGCGGACGCCTCCCGGCCGGCTGTTCCGGAAATATCTCTACTCGATCGTTGCCCTCGCCTTTGCCGCGCTCGCCATCAACACCGGTTTCGACGTCTGGTTCTCCTATCGCGAGCAGAAGCAGTTCCTCGCGGCGATCCAGCGCGAGCAGGCGGCATCCGCGGCCGTCCAGATCGGCCAGTTTATCGGCCAGATCGAAAACCAGATCAGATGGCTCTCGCGCCTGCCTCCGGAGCTGTCGACCAATGAAGACGATCGCCTGAATGCCATCCGCCTGCTGCGCCTCTCGCCCGCGATCGCCGAAATTGCCGAGCTCGATGCGCAGGGCCGCGAGCAGGTGCGCGTGTCGCGCCGCGTCGCAGACAAGGTCGGCAGCAAGGCCGACCTCTCCGCCTCGCCGGCCTTCCGCGGCGCCAATGAAAGCCGCGCCTATTACGGGCCGGTCTACTTCTTCGGCGACACCGAGCCGTTCATGACGCTCGCCACCCGTGGGAGCGGCCGCGAGCCCAACGTCTTCGTCGCCGAAGTCAACCTGCGCTTCATCTGGGATCTCGTCGCCGGGATCAGGGTCGGCAACACCGGCAAGGCCTATGTGGTCGACCGCATGGGGGTCTTGATCGCGCATCCGGATCTGTGGCCGGCGCTACGCCGCAGCGATCTCACCGGCCACGCGGACGTGCGCGCCGCGCTCGACGGCGTGAGCCCGCCCTCGGGCGGCCTGGTCAGGGAGGACCTGTCAGGTCAACGCGTTCTATCGACCTATGCGACGGTGCCCTCGCTCGGCTGGCTGGTGTTCGTCGAGCTGCCGCTCAGCGAAGCCTATGCCCCGATCTATGCCTCGATCGGACGTTCCACGTTTCTTCTGGTCGCCCTGCTTGTCATTGCTGTGCTGGTGTCCCTCTGGCTCAGCCGGCGCATGACGGTGCCGATCCAGCTCCTGACGCAGGGCGCGCGGCGGATCGGAAGCGGCGATCTCGGCCTGCGGCTCGCGATCAGGACCGGAGACGAGCTGGAGGCGCTCGGCGACCAGTTCAACCGGATGGCCGCTCACTTGCGCGACTCCTACGCAACACTCGAGGGCAAGGTGGTCGAGCGGACCTCCGAGCTGGAGAAGGCGCGCGATCAGGCCCTGGCCGAGCACGACGCGGCCGAGCGCGCGCGCAGCATTGCCGTGCAGGCCAACGAGACCAAGTCGCGCTTCCTTGCCGTCGTCAGCCACGAGCTGCGCACGCCGCTGAACGGCGTCATGGGCGTGCTGCAACTGCTCGACGACGGCAGCCTCGGCGAGGTGCAGCGGCGCCACCTCGCCACCGCCGCCGCATCGGGCGAAACGCTGATCGCACTGGTCGATGCGATCCTGGAATATGCGCGCCTCGAGGCCAGCACCGAGGCGCTGGAGACGCGCGACTTCCGCCTCGACCAGTTGATCGAGGCCGCCGCCGATCTGATGCGCCCGCAAGCCTTCGACAAGGGACTGACGTTCGATCTCGCCAGCGATGCGACGGTCAACACGTCCGTGCACGGCGATCCTGTCAGGCTCAACCGCATCCTGCTCAACCTGATCGGCAACGCGATCAAGTTCACCCCGCGCGGCGGGATCGCTTTGACGGCAGCGGCCGACCAGCTCGACAATCATGTCCTGCTGCATGTCACCGTTCGCGATACCGGGATCGGCATCGCGCCCGACATGCATGAGCGGATCTTCGAGGATTTCGTCCAGGCCGACGACAGCATCGCGCGGCGGTTCGGCGGCACCGGCCTCGGACTTGCGATCGCGCGTCGCCTTACGCGCCTGATGCGCGGCGAGCTGACGGTGGAGAGCACGCCGGGCGCCGGCAGCACGTTCACGCTTGAAGTGCCGCTCGGCCGCGCCGCGAGCGGCATCGCGCAAGGCGCGCTTCCGCCGCCGTCACGGCGGCTCAACGTGCTGCTGGTCGACGACGATCCCGTCAATTGCGAGGTCGGCGAAGCGATCCTGAAGAGGCTCGGCCACCACCCCACGATCGCCAGGAACGGCACATCGGCCATCGCGCTCGCCCGCGATCAGGCGTTCGACGTCATCCTGATGGATCTGCACATGCCCGACATGGACGGCGTGGAGGCGGCGTCGCGGATCGGCAGGCTAGGACTTGCCAAGATGCCGCGCATCATCGCCGTCACCGCCGACGTGTCCACCAGCGCCCGCGAGCGGCTCGCCGGCGCAGGCATCGCCAAGGTCGTGAGCAAACCGATCCTGATCAATGCCCTGCGCGAGGCGATCGAGGACGCTCCCCAGGACGAGCCCACAGCAGTGCAGCTCGCCGCGGGCGCATTGATCGACCGGCATTTTCTCGACGACCAGAAGGAACTGCTGGGCGCGGGGCAGATCGCAAAACTCCATCAGCTCCTGCAGCAAACGAGCGAACGGTTGATCGACGATATCGCCAAGGCTGCGACGCTGGGCGGCGACCACAAGCAACTCGCGCGATTCACGCATCAGCTCGGCAGCGCCGCCGGTGCGCTCGGACTCGTCCGCTTGTTCGAGCGCTGCCGTGAAATCGAATTGGCTGCAATCTCGATGTCCGCGGCGGAATGCCAGAGTGCGGCCGACGAACTTGCCGCGCTTCAGCGGGCGTCGATGAGGGCGCTCGACGATCTGCTCGCGCCGGCCGAGCAGCGATCCGTCAGTTAGCGTCAGCGCGCCTGCGCCCGCCGGTCTCTTCCTCGCGACCAAACCGCTCCACCAGGAAATCGATGAACAGCCGCACCTTCACCGACAGATGCCGCGTCGGCGGATAGACCGCATAGAGCGCGAGCGGCGGCGCAGAGTAGTTGTCCAGCACCGTCCGCAGCTCGCCTTTCCGCAAAGCGTCAGCGGCGATGAACTCCGGGAGCAGCGCCAGCCCCCTTCCCCTGATCGCAACGTCGCGCAGCACTTCGGCGTTGTTGACGCAGAGTGACCAGGCCGGCTGGATCCAGTGATCGCCGTCCGCTCCGGTGAGCTTCCACTGATTGCCGGTAAGCAGGAAGCCGTAGGTCAGCGAGGCGTGCTCGCGCAGATCCTGCGGATGCCTTGGCGTGCCGTGTCGCGCGAGATAGTCCGGCGAGGCACAGATCATGCGCGCCACCGGCATGATTTTCCGCGCGATCAAACTCGAGGATTCCAATTCCGCAATCCGCAGCGTCACGTCAAAGCCGTCCTGGACGGGATCGAGCAGATCGTCGCTGAGCACGATCTGGAGCTGAAGCTCTGGATAGCGCGCCATGAAATCGGCGAGCACGGGACCTAACCGCATCGTGCCGAACGACATCGGCGCATTGACGCGCAACAAGCCCCGCGGCGCCGACTGCGCCTGCGTCACCGCCTGGTCGGCGGCCTCGATCTCCGAGAGGATCACCACCGCGCGCTCGAAATAGCGCTGGCCGCTCTCGGTCGGGCTCGCGTGGCGGGTGGTCCGGTTCAACAGCTGGACGCCGAGGCTCTCCTCGAGATCGGCTATGTATTTGCTGATCGCCGAGCGCGACAGCCGCAGCTGCCGGCCCGCCTCGGCAAAGCTGCCGCTTTCGACCACTTTGACGAAGGCCCGGAGGCTGGCGACCTTATCCAAGGTCCGGCTCCGGCGATTGTTTCCAAATCGTAGACATAGCCGTCATATTTGCATGGATTGTCTCCAATCCAAAGCAGAACAATATTTCCGCCCAGAGCAAGACTGCTCCGAAAGTTTTGGAGGACGACAATGTCTGGACTGCACCACGTGACCGCGATCGCCGGCGACCCCATCAGGAATTTTGGCTTTTACACCCGGGATCTCGGCCTGCGCTTCGTCAAGAAGACGGTCAATTTCGACGATCCCGGCACCTATCACTTCTATTATGGCGACGAGACCGGCCGCCCCGGCACCATCCTGACCTTCTTCCCCTGGGCCGGCGTGCCCTCAGGCCGCCGCGGCGTCGGCGAGACGCATCAGACCGCCTTCCGCGTGCCGCAGCGCTCGCTCGGCTACTGGACGCAGCGCTTCACCGAGAAGGGCATTGCATACGAGGCGCTGGAGAAGCGCTTTGGCGAATCCGTGCTGCCCTTCACGGATCCTGATGGGATGGCGCTCGCGCTGGTCGGCGTGCCCGGCGCCGAGAACGAGCCCGGCTGGAGCAATGGCGACGTGCCGGCCGAACATGCGATCCGCGGTTTCCACAGCGTGACGCTGCTGCTCGACAGCGCGGCGAAGACGGCTGCCATTCTCACCGACGTGTTCGGCTTCAAGGAGACGGGGCGCGAGGGCTCGGTGATCCGCTTCAAGGCGCCGGGCGATGTCGAAGGCAGCGTCGTCGACATCTACGAAGCCAAGGGCTTTCTGCGCGGGCACCAGGGCGGCGGCTCGGTGCATCACATCGCCTTCCGCGCGGCGGACGATGCCGAGCAGGGCAAGATGGCGCAGAAGCTGGTGAGCAATCACGGCCTGCACCCGACCGAGCAGCGTGACCGCAACTACTTCCGCTCGATCTATTTCCGCGAGCCCGGCGGAGTGCTGTTCGAGATCGCAACCGACATCCCCGGCTTCGCCGTGGACGAACCGGTCGCGACGCTGGGACGTGACCTGAAGCTGCCCAGCTTCCTCGAGCAGCATCGCAAGCAGATCGAGGACGTGCTGCCGAGCCTGGAAGAGAGCGTGGCATGACCGAGAGTGCATTCATCCATCGTTTCGAGCCCGCGGCCAGCGCGGGCTCCCCTCCACTCCTGCTATTGCACGGCACGGGGGGCGACGAGAATGACCTGCTCGGGCTCGGCAAGATGATCTCGCCCGGCTCTGCCCTGCTCTCGCCGCGTGGCCGGGTGCTCGAGCACGGCATGCCGCGCTTCTTCCGCCGCCTCGCGGAGGGCGTGTTCGACGAGGAGGACGTGCGCAGGCGCGCGCTCGAACTCGGCGACTTCGTTACGGAGGCGCGGCAACGCTACGGCATCGCCGCGCCGATCGCGGTCGGCTTTTCCAACGGCGCCAATATCGCGGCGGCGCTGTTGCTGCTGATGCCGGACGTGCTCGCAGGCGCGATCCTGCTGCGTGCCATGGTGCCGCTGTCGGATCCGCCCAAACACGATCCGGCAAAGGCGGAGCTCGGCGGCAAGCCTGTCCTGCTCCTGTCCGGGCAGGCTGATCCGATCGTGCCGGCGAGCAATTCGGCGCAGCTCGCCGCGGTGCTGTCGCAAGCAGGCGCCCGCGTGACTCACAAGGTCCTGCCGGCAGGCCATCAATTGTCGCAGGCCGACGTGACGCTCGCCCGCAACTGGATCGGCAACATCACCGCCGAAGCGGCCTGATCCCAAGAACGGCGCACCGCCAACGCGGTGCGCCGTTCTTTTGATATCCTAACAAGCGACCTTCCGCCACATCTGCGCAATCGGGCACCACCCTGCCGGAAATTTCTGCTTGCCCGTTTCCGCGTCAGGCTTAGAATTTGGGACACGGTTCCGAAATTTGGAACTGACTTGGACCGGCAAGCATGAGCGCCCTGACCAACGCGATCGAGATTCTCCGCTGCTTCTCCAGCGCGCGACCCGATCTATCGTTCGCGGACGTAATGGCGCTGACGGGCAAGCCGAAGAGCTCGACCTCGCGGCTGCTGCGCTCGTTGCGCGACTGCGGCCTGCTCGAGCAGGACCCGCACACCCGCCGCTACCGGCCGGGCCTGCTCACCTTCGAGCTCGGCCGGCTGCACCGCGCCCATGACGATCTCATCAGCATGGCCGAGCGCGAGCTGCGCGAGGTCTGCGCGCGCACAGGCCACACCGGCTACATCGCGGTGCTCGACGGCTTTGAGCAGGTCGTGCTCCGGATCGTGCCGGGCTCCAATCCCCTGCGCGTCGTCAATCCGCCGGGCCAGCGCACGCCGGCGCTCGCGACCTCGAATGGCCGCGCCATGCTCGCGCGCCTCTCTGACGAGGACATCCGCGCACGCGTGCCGGCGACCTATCCAAAGCTGCCGCGCAACTCGCCGCAGAACTTCAAGCAGCTGATGGCGCGCCTCGACGAGATCCGCCGCACTGGCGTGTCGGAAGCGGCCGATGAATCCATCGAGGGTGTCGGCTCGCAAGGCTTTGCGCTCAAGAGCGGCGAGACCGGCGAGATGATCGGCATCGCGGTGTCCTATTCCGTGCAGGCAACCACCGCGGCCGAGCGCGCCAATGTCCGCCGCGAGCTGGCGGCGATGGCCGCGAAACTGAGACGACTGACCGGCGATCCGCTCGATCAGGACACGGCGCGCATCCAGACGGGGACGCGATGAGCAGCACCGCGACCACGCGCCCCAACGGCCTTGCGCTCTTCATCCTGCCGAGCGCGCTGCTGTTCGCCTTGTTCTTCTTCCTGCCGATCGGGCTGATGGCGCTGATGAGCGCACTCACCGGCAATCCCGTGGTGATGCCGAAGGTCGCCTTCACCACGCGTCACTACGCCCGCATGATCGGCGATCCCTATTATCTCGAGGTGATCTGGACCACGATCCGGATCGGGCTCGTCACCACGCTGGTCGCGCTTCTGATCGGCTATCCCCTGGCGCACTGGATGGCGCGGATCAGGAGCCGCACCGGACACGCGCTGCTGCTGATGGCGGTACTCGCACCGATGCTGACCGGCATCGTGGTGCGCACCTTCGCCTGGATGACGCTGCTGTCCGACAAGGGCGTGGTCAACCAGACCCTGATGTCGCTCGGCCTGATCGCCCAGCCGCTCAAGCTGATGTACACCGAGACCGGCATCGTGGTCGGCCTCGTCCACATCTACGTGCCCTTCATGGTGCTGACGCTCACCGGCGTGATCGGCCGGATCGACGAGCGGTTGGAGCAGGCCGCCGAAAATCTCGGCGCGAGTCCCTTGCGCGCCTTCCTCGAGGTGACGCTGCCGCTCAGCCTCCCCGGCATCCTCGCCGGATCGCTGCTGGTCTTCGCGCTCGCGATCAGCGCCTATGTCACGCCGATCCTGCTCGGCGGATTCCAGATCATGACGCTGCCGATCCTGATCTACCAGCAGATCTCGGCGAACTTCAACGTCGGCTTCGCCGCCGCGCTGGGTATCGTGCTGCTCGTGATCTCGCTCATGCTCGTCATCGCCTATAACCGCGCGCTCGGCCTCGTCTCCGGCCAGCGCGAATTGCAGTGAGGCCGGTGATGCAAACCTCCGCCTCGCACAGCCCATCGCTCCCGGCGGCACCGCAGGCCGCATCCGTGCGCATGCCCGGACCTATCAGGCATTACGGCCGCTACCTCTATCTCGCGATCAACATCGCCATCATCATCTTCCTGCTGGCGCCGATTGCGATCGTCGTCGTGTTCGCGCTGAACCCGACGCCGTTCATCCAGTTTCCGCCGGTCGGCGTCTCCCTGCGCTGGTTCGAAAAGTTCTTCGCCTCGCGCGACTTCATGCATGCGCTCGGCTTCAGCCTCGAAGTCGCCGTGCTCACCACCCTATCGGCAACTGTGCTTGGCGCCTCCGCGGCGCTGGCGCTCGCGCGCGGCAACCTGCCGGGCACGCGGCTGATCGTGGCGACGATGCTGTCGCCCTTGATGCTGCCGGCGATCCTCACCGGCCTTGCGCTGTTCCAGACCTACGTGCTGCTCGACGTGGGCCGCCCGACCTGGGGCCTTGTCGCCGGCCACACGCTGGTGACGCTGCCTTACGTGGTGCGCACGACGCTCGCCGTGCTGCATAATTTCGACACGCGCCTGGAAGAAGCCGCACAAAATCTCGGAGCAAGCCCTGTGCGCACCTTCTTCGAGGTGACGCTGCCGCTGATCAAGCCCGGCGTGCTCGCAGGCGCGATCTTCGCTTTCATCGTCTCGTTCGACCAGTTTCCGGTCTCGCTGTTCCTGGTCTCGCCGGGCAACGAGACGCTGCCGGTCACGCTGTTCAACTACCTCAAGTTTGATCTGGACGGCACGATCGGCGCCGCCTCGGTGGTCTCGATCGTGCTCGCCTTTGTCGTCGTCATCGGGCTCGACCGCACGGTCGGCCTGCGCTCCTACGTCAAATTGTAACCGCTCTTTGTAACCCTAAGGATTCGAGACATGATGAAAGCTTTGGGATCGCTCAGCCGCCGCCGCTTTCTGACCGCGAGCGCCTCGCTCGGCATCGGCACCATCGCCGCGCCTTACGTCGCGCGCGCAGACGATCCGACGCTGCGCATCACCGGCTGGGGTGGCAAGTGGGGCGAGATCATGAAGGCCGAGATCGGCCCCGCCTTCGAGAGCGAGTTCAAATGCAAGCTCCAGACCGATTCCGCCTTTCCATACTTGCCGAAGCTTCAGGCGAGCTCGCGTTCGGCGCCGATCTACGACGTGCTGCACACCAATTCCAATGAGCAGTGGGCAGCCGCCGAGATGGGCCTGGTCGAGCCGAAGATCGATCCCAAGCTGGTGCCGAACCTCGCCGACGTCTACCCCTACGCGATCAGCGACAAGATCGTCGGCGTCTCGATCTTCACCAGCGCCATTGGCCTCGGCATGCGCACGGACAAGGGCTACGGCAACGTGACCTCCTGGAAGGAGCTGTGGGACGCGAAATACAACGGCGTTCGCGGCGGCTATGTCATTCCGGTCAACAGCCTCGGCCAGGCCTTCCTGATGATGTGCGGCACGCTGTTCGGCAAGGGGCAGACCGATCTCGATGCGGCCTACACGGCGCTGGAGAAGCTGAAGCCGATCAAGATCGTCGATTTCACCGGCGCGATGGAGAAGATGCTGCTTTCAGGCGAAGTCGGCCTCTGCGTCATCCACGATTCCGGCATCTATCGCTATGATGGCCAGAACCAGCCGACCGATTTCGTATCGCCGAGCGAAGGCGTGCTGTCGCTGGAGCAGGTTCTGACCATTACGCCCGGCAGCAAGATGAAGGAGCTCGCCAACGCCTATGTGAACTACATGCTGCGCCCCGAGGTGCAGAAGCGCTTGGCTGAAACGGTCTGGTATTCCCCGGCCAACAAGAAGGTGAAGCTCGATGCCAAATATGACGCCAAGCTGCTCACCACGCCCGAGAAGGTCTCCAAGCTGATCCAGGTCGACTGGAAGTGGTACAACGAGCGCAAGGACGAGATCGACCAGCGCGTCAACCGGATCTTCCGCGCATGAGCGCATCGATCGAAATCGCCGGCGTCAGCAAGGTCTATGACGGCGGCGTCCGCGCGGTGGATGCGGTCGCAATGGACATCCGGCAGGGCGAGTTCTTCTCCCTGCTCGGCCCGTCCGGCTGCGGCAAGACCACGACGCTGCGCATGATCGCCGGCTTCGAGACGCCGAGCGCGGGCGCGATCCGCGTCGACGGCGCCGACATCACGCACGTGCCCGCGCACAAGCGCGACATGGGCATGGTGTTCCAGAACTACGCGCTGTTTCCACATCGGACCGTCGCCGAGAACGTCGCCTTCGGCTTGCGCATGCGCGGGCTCGACAAGGCGACCATCGCGACGAAGGTGAAGGCGGCCCTCGCCATGGTCGAGCTGTCCGGCCTGGAAGACCGCCGTCCTGCCCAGCTCTCCGGCGGTCAGCAGCAGCGCGTCGCGCTTGCGCGGGCTATCGTCATCGCGCCGCGCGTCCTGCTCTGCGACGAGCCGTTAGGGGCGCTCGACAAGAAGCTGCGCCAGCAGATGCAGTTCGAGCTGAAGCAGCTGCAGAAGAAGCTCGGACTGACACTGGTCTTCGTCACCCACGACCAGGAAGAGGCGCTGGCGATGTCCGACCGCATCGCCGTGATGAATGGCGGCCGCGTCGAGCAGGTCGGAACGCCCACCGAGATCTACAACCAGCCGACGACGCGCTTTGTCGCCGACTTCATCGGCGATACCAACATCTTTCGCGGTGAGCGCGCCGCCGCAGGCCAGAGCCTCGACGTCGGCAAGGGTCTGATCCTGGCATTGCCGACCGAAGCGCAGGGCACCGGCGTTCTCTCGGTCGCGCTGCGCCCCGAAAAGATTCGTCTCATCCCGCGCGCTGACGCTGCCACCCCGGCCGGCACCTCGGCCCATGGCATCGTCGAGAACACCAACTTCCTCGGCGGCGCCGTGCTCTACCGCATCACGCTCGAGGGCGGCCATCGCGTCCTCGTGCAACAACCCAATGCAGGCACGAGCCGCCTGTTCGTTCCCGGCAACGGTGTCACGCTTCAGTGGACGCCGGCCGATCTCGTCGTCTTGAAGGACTAGACACATGAACATGCCATTGAAGCACCAGCGCATCGGAGTGGTCGTGATCGGCCAGAGCCCGCGCCCGACCGTCGCTGCCGAGATCGCGGCCGTGCTGTCGCCGGGCATCCAGATCGAGCTGCGCGGCGCGCTCGACGGCATGAGCCGCGCCGAGATCGACGCCATCCCGCCGATGGACGGATACGACACGCTGTTCACGCTGCTGCCGAACGGCGACGGCGTCACCATCAGCAAGAAGGAAGTCGAGCGGCGCGCGAGTCAGCAGATCACGCGCTTCAAGCACGAGGGCGTCGGCGTCACGCTGATGGCCTGCACCGGAAAATTCCCCAACCTCGCCGCCGACGGTCTCGTTATTCTTCCCTCGGCCATCCTGCATAATCTCGTCGAAGCCGTGCTGCCGAGGGGACGGCTCGGCGTGTTCTCGCCGCTGCCCGAGCAGACCGCACTGATCGACAAGAAGTGGCAGCGTGAGGGCGTCGAGGTCGTCGGCATCACGCTGCGCCCCGGCTCCAGCGACGCCGTGGTCGACGAGGCCGCGCTCACGATGGCGGACCTCGAGCCCGATCTCGTGGTGATGGACTGCATCAGCTACACCAGCGCCAACAAGGCGCGCGTGCGCAAGGCCTATCCGGGCCCCGTGATCCTCGGCATCGCTGCCGCGGCCCGCATCGTCGAGGAGCTGGTATCGTGAGCAAAGTGGAATTGAAGACGATCAGCCTCGAGGAGATCGAGGCACTCGCGGTCGGCGCCTGGATTCTCGGCACCGGCGGCGGCGGCAGCCCCTATCTCGGCCTGCTCAATCTGCGCCGGCTCTATGCCGAAGGCCATCGCGTGCAGTTGATGTCGCCGCTCGACCTCGACGACGAGGACTGGGTCGCGGTGGTCTCCAACATGGGCGCGCCGCTGGTCGGACAGGAGCGCCTTGCCGACAGCCGCAACATCGCGCGCGCCGTGCGCATGCAGGAAGAGGTCAACAGCATCAAGTTCCGCGCCGTGATGTCAGTGGAGATCGGCGGCGGCAATGGCGTGCAGGCGCTGATGGCGGCCGCGCATCTCGGCATTCCCGTGGTCGATGCCGACTGCATGGGCCGCGCCTTCCCCGAGGCACAGATGACCTCGGTCGCGATCGGGGACTTACGCCCCTACCCTTGCACGCTCTACGATCCCCGCGGCATCGAGGCCGTGGTGACGAAGGTGCCGAGCTGGAAATGGATGGAGCGGGCGAGCCGCAAGATCTGCGTCGAGATGGGCTCGATCGCCTCGACCAGCAAGGCGCCGCGCACCGGGCGCGAGGTCAAGGACTGGGGCATCCACTTCACCACCACCAAGGCGATCCGCATCGGCCGCGCCGTGCAGGAGGCGAACCGCCGTCACGACGACCCGATCGCCGCGCTGCTCGCGACGGAAGGCGGCAAGAAGCTGTTCACGGGCAAGATCGTCGATGTCGCCCGGCGCACAACGGAAGGATTTTTGCGCGGCACCGCCATGGTCGACGGCAGCGATGGCGATCGCGGCACCAGGCTCAAACTCTCGTTCCAGAACGAATGGATCGTGGCCTGGCGCGACGAGGAAGCGATCGCGACGTCGCCCGACCTGATCTGCGTGCTCGACAGCGTCAACGGCCACGGCATCGGCACCGAGACCATCCGCTACGGCCAGCGCGTCACCGTGGTCGCCCTGCCGGCACCGCCGGTGCTGACGAGTGCGCGCGGTCTCGAATTCGTCGGCCCGCGCGCCTTCGGCTACGACCTCGACTTCCGTTCCCTCTTCTCGCCCGCAGCAGTCGGAGCTTAAGATCCCATGAAGCGAATTGGCATCGATGTCGGCGGCACCAACACGGACGCCGTGCTGATCGTCGACGAGAAGGTCGTTCATTCCGTCAAGCGGCCGACCACGGCCGACGTCACCTCGGGCATCCTCGACGCGCTGAAGGCGCTGCGCGCCGAGCCGTCCGCCGCGGTGAAGGTCGACGCAGTCGTGATCGGCACCACGCATTTCATTAACGCCGTGGTGCAGCGCCGCCACGTGCAGAAGATCGGCGCGATCCGCATCGGCATGCCCGCAAGCGCCTCGCTGCCGCCGTTCTGTGACTGGCCGACCGATCTCGCATCCCTCGTCAACGGCGAGATCTTCATGCTGGAAGGCGGTCACGATTACGACGGCCGTCCGTTCATGCCGCTCGACACAGCCGGCCTCAAGGACGCCGCGCGGAAGATCAAGGACAAGGGCCTGCGCTCGGTCGCGGTGTGCTCGAGCTTCTCCCCGCTCGATCCTTCCTGCGAGACGACGGCGCGAGAAATCCTCGCCGACATCTGCCCCGACGTCGCGGTGACGCTGTCGCACGATCTCGGCCGCATCGGCCTGCTCGAGCGCGAGAACGCAGCGCTGCTCAATGCCTCCCTGCACGACCTCGCCGTCACCACGGTCGCGGCGTTCCGCAAGGCGATCGCCGACAGCGGCATCGATGCGCCGCTGTTCCTGACCCAGAACGACGGCACGGTGATGCAGGCCGAGATCGCCACCGCCTTCCCGGTGATGAGCTTTGCCTCCGGCGCCACCAACTCAATGCGCGGCGCCGCGCATCTGTCCGGTCTCGACGACGCCATGGTCGTCGATGTCGGCGGCACCACCAGCGACATCGGCCAGCTGCGTCACGGCTTTCCGCGCGAAGCCAATGCGGTCGTCGAAGTCGGCGGCGTGCGCACGCTGTTCCGGATGCCCGATCTGCTCTCGATCGGGCTCGGCGGCGGCAGCCATGTCGACGAGGACCCGGTGCGCGTCGGCCCGCTCAGCGTCGGCTATCGCCTGACATCGGACGCGCTGGTGTTCGGCGGCTCGCGCCTCACCGCCACCGATATTGCGGTGGCCGCCGGTCTCATCGACATCGGCGACCGCTCGCGCGTCGCAAACTTGCCGAAGCGGCTGATCGATGCCGCGCTACGCCATGCCTGGCGCAAGCTCGAGGAGGACGTCGACCGCATGAAGACGGAGGCCGGCGACGTGCCGCTGCTCGCGGTCGGCGGCGGCGCCTTCCTGGTGCCGGATCGCCTGCCCGGCATCTCCGAGATCGTGCGCGTGCCGCACGGCGACTGCGCCAATGCGGTCGGCGCCGCGATCGCGCAGGTCTCCGGCGAAGCCGACCAGGTGTTCCGCGATCTCAGCCGCGAGGATGCCATCGCCGCCGCGCGCGATATCGCGGCCGACCGTGCCGTGCAAGCGGGTGCCGCGCGCGACAGCCTCAAGACCATCGATGTCGAGGACATGCCGATCGCGTATCTGCCCGGCAATGCGCTGCGCGTGCGCGTGCGCGTTGCAGGCGCGATTGCCGACCCGGATCTGCCGGCGGCGGCGTAGCCGAGTCATCCCCAACAAACAAAACGCAAAAACAACCCCATGCACAGTAGCCGGCGATAACACAATCAACGGCTTACGCGGGCGGCCGGCGAAGTGGTTTGACTCGTCGGGCAAAACAGGGGCATAATGCGATTATTCCGAAATCGTCGCGTACCCTCTTCCTTCTCCCCTTGCGGGAGAAGGTGGCATAGGCGGCCTTCGGCCGCCGTTCTTAAGAACGCCGAAGCGCAGCTTCGGCTATGGCGCCGGATGAGGGGTTCTCTCCGCGGGCAAAGCTGCCCGAGATTGAGAGAGGGCCATCCGCGGAGGCGGACCCCTCACCCAAGTGAGCCCGCGTCTACCGGCGTCGCTGCCCTCTCCCGCAAGGGGCGAGGGCACAGTGACGGGCCACGCACCTCTTTATCGAGCCTGCGCGCAGCCGTGCGCCTCGTGGCCGTCGGAAGGCGTCAGATGTCGATTGGGTGGCAAACACCACCCGTAAATTTCCCAAGTGCCGGCCTATCGTCCTCTTGATTAAGTGGTGCAGTCGAGCACCGCGATGAAAGCACCGAAGCCAAAGCAATGGGCTGAGCAGGAAGTCCGCCGATTGATCACGCTTGCCCGGCAGCAAGTTGGTGTATCGAAGATAGCCGCCGAATTGGGCCGTCACGCCGGGTCGGTGCGACGAATGGCGCGGAGCATGGGAATACTGTTGAAGAAGTAGCCGTCCTTGGCAGAACGTTGCCTGATAAACGAGGAGAACGGGTTGTGCCGGAAGGGCCCCTGGCCTGGCTTGGGTAACAGCCGGGCCGGCATTCCCATTCCAATGTGCCGCAATCGGCGGTAATCGGCACGCTTCCAGTCAGGCACACAGAAGCAACAAACTATTCTATCTTGCACTCGCCCCTGCGAGGGCCGCGGTCGGTTGTGTGATACTGCGCTCTTCGTGAAGCGGCGAGCCAACTTGGCAAAGTTCGAAATCATCGAGCGACGCATCGTTGGCCAAATGCTCCCAATACTCAGCTTCGGCGAGCAGCTTCCAACTTCGATCAGGATGATGCGCGGCGGTCTGACGGCACAGCGATGCCATCGCGCGCAGGCGACTCGCAGTATCCATTCACTCCTCCCAATTATTTTTGTTTTTTGCACCTTATTTTCTTTTTTTGCGACGGAGTCATTATGATTATGACGCAGAACTAATTTTCACTTTCCGGACGTGATTCGAGTTCGTTACGACTTCAAATCGTTCGAGCACAACTGGTGCAATCCAGTGACGTTTAACGCAGCCACCGCGAGCGACACGAGACCGCGGCAGCTGGCTTCGGGATATGTGGCGTGTTTTCGAGTTGGTTGATCTGGATCAAGCCGACCGAAGCCTGATTCAAAAGGATTGATCAGGCAACGTGCAGGGGGGTGGCATGAAACGCTGGATGGGGCTCGTCATCGCAGCACTCATGATCGCCGGATCGCGATCGAGCGATGCCGCCGTACGGATCACGGATGATCGCGGCGGATTGATCGGGAAGTACATATACAAGTACGAACGGCTGCGCGCTTCAGGCCAAAGCGTCATCATCGATGGATTCTGCGCGTCGGCTTGCACGATTGTCCTGGCGACCCTGCCCTCGACAAGGATCTGCGTGACTTCGCGGGCAGAGCTAGCGTTTCACGCCGCATGGGATATTGGTCGTCGCGGACGGGCTGTCACGAACGCCGGCGCAACGCGTATGATGTATCACATGTACCCCGCACCGGTGCGACGCTGGATCGCCGGTCGCGGCGGCTTGACGCCCCGGACCATATTCCTCCGCGGGAACCGGCTGCAGGGGATGTATCGCTCATGCCCAACCTGAGGCCGCGAGAGAAGAAAGCTCTCGAGACGTTCGATCCGGACTAATCGGCGGCGAGAAAGCTGAGCAGGCGGCGGCCCTCGGTCACCGCCGTCCGCGCTCACTTGGTCTTCTCAATACTGATACGGATATTGATTCGGACAAACGTAGTTGCCGTACGAGTTGTAGTAGCAGCCGCTGTTGTAATTGTTATTGTAGTAACCGTAGGCTCCGTAGGCCGCGGCGGCGCCCACCGCGGCAGCACCATAGCCCGGACGGTAGTAGCGGCCGCCGTAGCCCGGATAGCCGGCAACCGGACGGCCCGGGCGACCAGCCACCGGGCGCCCCGGATAGCCGGGTCGACCTGCAATCGGGCGGCCTGCTATCGGATGCGACGGCCGAGGTCCTCCGGCCACGTGATAGCCGCGACCGCCGTGGATGCGTCCGGCATGAACGGCGCCGCCCCGAACATGGGCAGCACGCATGCCACCGCCGTGAAAGCCACCGGCGCGCATGCCGCCGCCATGAAAGCCGCCACCTCCACCACGGCGAGCAAACGCGTCATCGGGCACCAGGCTGGCAGCAACGAGGACGGCTGCCGCGAAACCAATCAGACCATAACGAACCATGGGCTCCCTCCTGATGGTGAGGCGCCATCGATCCGCTGGCTTTTCGCGAGTAATGCCCGCGCCAACGGCGACGGCACCCGCGCATGCATTTGGCATTTCGTCGTCTCGTGCTTGATCTAAATCAAGCGGCCAGCGCGCAGCGAAGAATTGATCACGCAAGTTCCCAACAGGAACCGGAAGCATCTGACCGGAAAAATCCGCGGACGGCGCGGGGCCGCCGGACGAAGGGTTGTCTCCGCGAATTCAACTCGCGAAATTCGCGCACTGCGCTGCTTCATTTGTCCTTGGGGCGTTGCGGCTTTTCCCTTCTAGTCGCCTGCGGGGTTCGGCTCGTGGGGGCCTCAAACACCGCAATACGGCGATCGAGTTGCCATAGCTCGACGTCGTTGACATCGACCAATTGCGCGGCACGTTCTCGTGCTTCCTGCTCGTCGGCACACTGCAATTTGGCCACGCTGATAACGTGGCGGTGCTGATCCAAAAGATAAGCTCGGTAGTGAGCCATCCCCACGTCTCCCAACCGGCCGCTTCTAACTGTTGGGAATTGGAACGGAGCGGACCTCTTCCGTCTGTGCGAAAAGCGACAAACGGATGCTGTTTTGCGCGCGAGTGTGGGAATTGGGATACAGGCGCGCAGGGCTATCGCGTATGAAGAGGAGAGTTGCGGATAGCTCGCCCACAACGCATCCTTCGAGACGCCCGCCGATGGCGGGCCCTCAGGATGAGGGCGGAGAGCGCGGCGGCAATTTCAACGGGCACTGACGCTGATTAGCCTCATCCTGAGGAGGCGCGTAAGCGCCGTCTCGAAGGACGAGGCGTGCGCAGGCCGCAGCAACGAGTCATATGCACCGCACTCTCGCCGCCCCCTACTCCCAATACCAGGTCGAGAAATCGTTCTCGTATTGCGGGACGTCCTTCCAGATGCCCTTCAGCTTCTTGGCTGTGATGGTGATGAGCTGCGGCTGGTAGAGGTAGGCGGAGACGGCGTCGGTGGCCAGCATGCGCTGGGCGTCGCCGAGCAGCTTTGCGCGGGCCGCCTCGTCCGGGGTCGAGACGATCTGCTTGTAGAGTGCGTTGAACTTCTCGTTGTTGTAGCCGAGATAGTAGTCGGGCTCGGTGATCTTGACGAGGTCGAACGGCTCGACATGGCTGACGATGGTAAGGTCAAAATTATGCGGACCGTTGCCGGCGAACACCTGCGACAGCCACTGCGCCCATTCGACGTTCTCGATCTTGGCGATGATGCCGACCTTGGCGAGCTGGGCCGCGACGATCTCGCCGCCCTGCCGCGCATAGGACGGCGGCGGCAGCTTCAGCGACAGTTCGAGCGGCGTGGTGACGCCCGCTTCCGCGAGCAGCTTCTTGGCCTTCTCGGGGTCGTAGGGGTTAATGCCGGTGGTGTCGACATAGCCGAGCGATCCCGGCACGTAGAAGCTGCCGATCGGCGTACCGAAACCGTCGACGGCGCCGTCGATCATGGCCTTGCGGTCGATCGCGGCAATGATGGCGCGGCGAACGCGGACGTCATCGAGCGGCTTCTTGCGTTGGTTGAATGCGACGATGGTCTTGGCCTTGGAGCCCCCGACCAGCACCGCAAAGCGCGGATCGGACTTAAACTGGGGCAAGGCGCGCGCCGCGGCGACGCGCGGGAATGCATCGACGTCGCCCGACAGCAGCGCCGCCACCTGCGCGGCGGGATCGGAGATGAAGCGGATCGTCACCTTCGAAAGTTTGATCGCCGCGGCGTTGCGATAGTCGGCCCATTTGGTCAGGGTGATCGAGGAGCCCTTGGCCCAGCCCCCTAACTGATAAGGCCCGGTGCCGACGGGCTGCGTGACGTTGGTGGCTGCGCTCTTCGGCTCGACGATCGAGCCGCTCGCCTGCCCAAGGAGGAACGGCAGGTTCGGCTCGGAATACTTCACTGTGATCACGACGGTGTCGGCGTCGGGCGTCTCGACCTTCTCGAAAGCCTGGAACAGGCTCTTGTCCTTGTTGGTGCTGGTCGGCACCGCATTGCGCTCGAACGAGAACTTCACCGCAGCGGAGTCGAACGGCTCACCGTTCTGGAATTTGACGCCCTTGCGCAGCTTGAAGGTGTAGGTCTTCAGGTCGGACGAAGCGGTCCAGCTCTCGGCCAGCAGCGGCGAGACCGAGCCGTCCTCGTTGATCTTGGTCAGCGTCTCGTAGATGTTGTAGAGTGTGACCTCGGCAATCGCAGCCGCGGCGGCATTGGTGGGATCGAGCCCCGGCGGCTCCAGCGCCATCGCCATGACGACGCTGTCCTTCTTGCTCTGCGCCTGGACCGGCAGCGGCGCTGCAACGAGCGCGGCGGCAAATGCGACGATCGATAGTTTCCTGAACATCTCGTAACTCCCCAGCCTGCTGTCTTCGTAAGCCTACGCCAATCCTGCTCCGGACACTAACCTTCCATGGCGGCTAGCGGCAACGCCATCACGGCCTCCGCCTTGTGACAGGCGGCAAGGTGCCCCTCGCCCACCGTGCGTAGCTCAGGCAGGACCTCGCGGCAATGCTGGTCCGCAAGCGGACAACGCGCCACATAGGGACACCCGCTGGCTGCCGCCGATTGCGAGGCGATCGCCTGGGCCCCGCGCCGGCGCCGGCCGCCGCCGGCGCGCGCCCGCGGCACGGCGTCCAGCAGCGCCCTTGTATAGGGATGGGCACAATGCTCGAACAGGTCCGCCGGGCGTCCCTGCTCGACGATACGGCCGAGATACATCACCGCGACCTCGTCGCAGAGATAGTCGACGACGGCGAGATCATGGCTGATCAGGATGTAGCTGAGGCCGAACTGCTCCTGGAGGTCCTGCATCAGGTTGAGCACCTGCGCCTGCACGGAGACGTCGAGCGCGGAGACCGGCTCGTCGGCGACGATCAGCTTCGGCTGGGTGATCAGCGCCCGCGCGATCGCGATACGCTGGCGCTGGCCGCCGGAAAACTCATGCGGATATTTGTCCATGTCGGCATCGCGCAGGCCGACCTGGCGCAGCACGGCGGCGACGCGGTCGCGGAAGGTGGTGCGGTCGGCGCCTTCCAGCACGGTCAGCGGCTCGGCCACGATGCGCGCGATGGTCTGGCGCGGATCGAGCGAGCCGTAGGGGTCCTGGAACACCATCTGGAAATCGCGCCGGGCTCGGCGCAACTCGTCGGGGGAGATGCGGTTGAGATCGCGTCCGAGCAGCGCGACCTGCCCCGAGGTCGGCCGCTCCAGCGCCATCACGACGCGCGCAAAAGTGGACTTTCCCGAACCGGACTCGCCGACGATGCCGAGGCTCTTGCCGGCCGCGACCGTCACGCTGACGCCATTGAGCGCGCGCACCTGCCCGGGCGGACGAAACAGGCTCTCGCGCGGCAGCGTGTAGCGCTGCTCGAGATCCTTCACATCAAGAAGCGGCGCCGTGCTCATGCGGACAGCGCTCCGACATTCGCAGCCATCGAGACATCCGTTCGGATGCAGCGCACGAAATGGCCGGGCCCGACGTCGACCATCGGCGGCAGCGCGGCGCGGCACGCATCGATCACGAGCGGACATCGTTCCGAGAACGTGCAGCCGGCCGGAAGGTCCGCGAGCTCCGGCACCGTGCCCGAGATCGTCTTCAGCCGCGTCCCCTTGCGCGCGCCGAGCTTCGGCCGGGCGCGGAACAGGCCCTGCGTATAGGGATGGCCCATGCGGCGGAACACCTCGTCGGTCGGCCCGCTCTCGACCACGGTGCCGCCATACATCACCATCATGCGCTGGACGTTCTCGGCGATGACGCCGAGATCGTGCGAGATCAGGATCATCGACATGCCACGCTCCTCGACGAGATCGGCGATGAGGTCGAGGATCTGGCCCTGAATGGTGACGTCGAGCGCAGTGGTCGGCTCGTCCGCGATCAAGAGATCCGGCTCGCAGGCGAGCGCCATGGCAATGGTGATGCGCTGGCGCTGGCCGCCGGAGAACTGGTGCGGATAGGCATCGACACGCCGCGCCGGGTCGGGCAGCCCGACGCGGTCGAGCAAGGCGATCGTCTCTTTGCGCGCCTGCGCCGCCGAGTATTTCTTGTGACGCCGCAGCGGCTCGGCGACCTGGTTGCCAATCGTGTGCATCGGATTGAGCGCGGTCATCGGCTCCTGGAAGATCATGCTGATGCGGTTGCCGCGCAGGCGGCAGTAGTCGGAATCCGGCAAGCCGGCGAGCTCGTTGCCGTCGAGCTTGATGCTGCCCGAGACCACGGCGCTATCCGGCAACAGGCCCATCAGCGACATTGCGGTAACCGACTTGCCGCAGCCGGACTCGCCGACGAGCCCGAGCGTCTCGCCGCGCTTGAGGGAGAAGCTGACGCCGCGCACGGCCTGCGCCGGCCCGCGGCTGGTGTTGAGGCGGACGCCGAGATTTTCGACCTCGATCAGCGGCATGTCGGAGCGCTCAGCCATCGTCATCGCTCCCGCGCCAGACGGGGATCGAGCAGGTCGCGCAATCCGTCGCCGAGCAGATTGAGGCCGAGCACGGCGACGGCAATCGCCGCGCCCGGATAGACCGCGAGCATCGGCGACTGGAACAGCAGCGTCTGCGCGTCGTTCAGCATCCGGCCCCAGGACGGCTGCGGCGGCTGGGTGCCGAGGCCGAGATAGGACAAGGCGGCCTCCGCGAGAATGGCGAGCGCAAACTGGATGGTCACCTGCACGATCAGGATCGACAGGATGTTGGGCAGCACGTGCTCGATGGTGATGCGGAATTTTCCTTTCCCCGAGGCGCGCGCCGCCAGCACGAATTCGCGCGCCCAGATCGCGTTGGCCGAGCCGCGCGTCAGCCGGGTCAATGTCGGGATCTGAAAGATGCCGATTGCGACGATCGAGGTCACCATGCCGGGTCCGACGACCGCGGCGAGCATGATCGCGGACAGCACGGCCGGAAAGGCGAAGGTGAAATCGGAGAAGCGCATGATGATCTCTTCGGTCCAGCTCCGCCTGGCCGAGGCGATCAGGCCGAGGCAGACGCCGAAGGTGAGACCGATGCTGACCGCGATGATGCCGACCATGATGGTGGAGCGGGCGCCGGCGAGCAGCAGCGAGACGATATCGCGGCCGAAGGAATCGGTGCCGAGCCAGTGCTCCGCCGAGGGCGGCCGGAGTTTCGAGGCGATGTCGATCTCGTAAGGCGACCACGGCGTCCACACCAGCGACAGCAGCGCCGAGGCAAGCACCAGCAGGCTGAGCGCGCCGCCCAAGACAAAACTGCGATGGCGCAGCGCGCGGCCCCAGAAGGTCTTGGCCGGCAGACGGCGCGTCGCGACGGGTGCGTTAATGGAAGTGGTCACGGGCGCGCTCACAGGTCGTGCACCTTGATGCGGGGATCGATGAAGGCATAGAGCACGTCGACGACGAAGTTGACGATGACGACCATGGTCGCCAGCAGCATCACGCAATTGCGCACCACGATCAGGTCGCGGTTGGCGATCGACTGGAAGATCAGCCGGCCGAGGCCCGGCAGATAGAACACGTTCTCGATCACGATGGTGCCGGCGAGCAGATTGGCGAATTGCAGGCCCATCACCGTCATCACGGGGATCATGGCGTTGCGCAGCACGTGGCTCCACAGCACCTCCCGCTTGCCGAGCCCCTTCGCGCGGGCGGTGCGGACGAAATCTTCGCGCAGCACTTCGAGCACGGCCGAGCGCGTGACGCGGGCGAGGATCGCCGCCTGCACCACCGCGAGCGAGATTGCCGGGAGCAGCAGCGACTTGACCCCGAGCCAGATGCCGTCCTCCCAGCCGGCGAAGCCGCCCGCCGAAAGCCATTGCAGCCGCACCGCGAACAACAGGACCAGCAGGATCGCGAACCAGAAATTCGGCAACGCGATGCCCACTTGCGTCAGCGACATCACGCCGACGTCGCCGAGCTTGTTGTGGTTGGCGGCGGTGTAGATGCCGGCCGAGAGCGCCAGCGTCACCGTGATCGCCATCGACATGATCGCGAGCGGAATGGTCAGCACCAGCCTCTCCGCGATCAGGCTGGCGACCGGCGTGCCATAGACATAGGAATTGCCGAGATCGCCAATGAGGAGGCCCTTGATCCATTGCAGGTAGCGAACCGCCAGCGGCTGGTCGAGGCCGAGCTTGACGGTGAGCGCGCGCACCGCGTCCGGCGAGGCGTCGGCGCCCATCAGCATCTGCGCGGCATTGCCCGGCAGCGCATCGAGCACCAGGAATATGATCAGCGATGCGCCGACCAGCGTCGCCAGCAGGGTCACCAGACGTCGGAGGACAAATACGCTCATGCGCGCTCGGCTTCAGGGCTCATCCGCGGCACGATCAACATGTCCGGACGGCGGAGGCAAGGGCTTTGCTGCATGCCCATTTCCTCAGCCCGGCCAACGGGACAGAAGGTCGCTCGATGCCTCGAACAGCGCGCTGACGCGCAGCAATTCGGCGTCGGCCCGGAAGCGGCCGACCAGCTGAAGCCCGATCGGCAGCCCGTCGCGGGCAAAGCCTGAGGGAAGGCTGACGGCGGGATGCCCGGTCATGTTGAACGGCATGGTCCAGGGGAACCAGTTTGGCCGGACGCTGTCGAAATGCCGGCCGTCGATCTCGATGCTGCCGAACAGATCCTGCTTGATCGGCAGCGCCGTGCGGGTGAGCGTCGGCATCGCCAAAAAGTGCCCGCGCGCAAGCAGGGATTGCACGCGACGGAACAGCGCGGTGCGCGCGAACATCGCCTCCTGGTAGTCGACGCCGCTGACCTCGGTGGCGAGCGCGAGCTGCTTGAGGAAGGCCTCGCTCAGCTCGTCGCCGTGCTCGGCCGCGAGCTTGGCAAAACGCGTGCGCCAGACGGTGTGGTTGATGGCGCGCCAGATCGGCTCGATGTCAAAGCCCTCGCCGGAGAATTCCTCGAGCTCGGCGCCCAGGCCGGCCAGCCGGTCGAGGCTCGCCTTGAAATTGGCGGCGACCTCGGCGGAGACGGGGCGGCCCGGCGGCGTCAAACAGTACAGGATTCGCAACCCGCGCAGATCGCCGCGCGGGCCGGCGGTGCCGATGAAGTCGGGCACGGGTACGCCGATCGACCAGGGATCGACAGGGTCCTCGCCGGCCATCGCCTGCATCATCAGCGCGGTGTCGGCGACGGTGCGGGTGGTCGGTGTGACATAGGTCTGGTTGCCGAAGACGTCGAGGGCCTGGCTGTGCGGTATCACGCCATTGCTCTGCTTCAGGCCGACCACGCCGTTGCAGGCGGCGGGAATACGGGTCGAGCCGCCGCCGTCGGTCCCAATCGCCAGCGGCGCGATGCCGCTCGCCACCGCCACCGCCGCGCCGCCGCTGGAGCCGCCGGAGGAGCGGCAGGCGTCCCAGGCATTGCGGGTGCGGCCGAACAGCGGCGAATCCGTCAGGCACTTGCTGCCGAATTCCGGCGTCGTGGTCTTGCCGATCAGGATCGCGCCCGCGCTGCGCAGCCGCGCCACCGCGACGGCATCCTCGGCCGGCACATTGTCCTTGTAGGGAACGGCGCCGAAAGTGGTCTTGACGCCCTTGGTGTTGACGATGTCCTTGACGGTCACGGGGATGCCGTGCAGCAGGCCGAGCGGCTCACCGGCCATCACCTTGCGCTCGGCCACGCGCGCTTGCGCCATCGCCTCGTCGCCGCAGAGCGTGATGAAGCAGTTGAGTTCGGGCTGCAGCACCTCGGCGCGGGCGAGCACGGCGCTGACGATCTCGACGGGGGAAATCTTCCTTGCGGCAATCAGGCCGCGCAGCTCGGTTGCGGACAGGAGACAGGGATCGCCGTTCATCGTCACATCACGCTCCGAAAAGCCGGCCACCGTTGGCAGGCATTGACAGCGAGAATGACAGTTTTGTTAACTCGCCGTCCAATACGATTTTGGTCGCCAACCCATACGTTTTCGGTATGCCAATGGATCTCCGCCGGCTCCGCTATTTCGTCGCCGTGGCAGAGGCGCGCAGCGTCGGCAAGGCCGCCGAGCGGCTGCGCATGGCGCAGCCGCCGCTCTCGGTACAAATCCGCAAGCTCGAGGCCGAGGTCGGCGCTCCGCTGTTCCGCCGCGGCACCCGCGGCATGGACCTGACCGAGGCGGGCCAGGCGCTGCTGGTGCGCGCCAGCGAAGCGCTGGCGCTGGCGGCCGACGGCATCGAGGCCGCGCGCGCGGTTGCCTCGGGGCGGCGCGGGCGGCTGTCGGTCGGCTACATGTTCGTGCTGGCCAATGCGATCCTGCCGCGGCTCATCCCGGAGCTGCGCCGCTCCGTTCCAGGCGTCGACCTCGAGTTCGCCGAGCTCAGCGCCTCGACGCGCGAGGCCCGGCTGCTCGACCGCAGCGTCACGGTCGCGCTGTGCATGCCGGCGATCAACCATCCCGAAATCCAGCTGGCGCGGATCGGTGCGCAGCCCTTCATGCTGGCCATGCCGATCCGCTCGCCGCTCGCCCGGCTGAGCTCCGTGCCTATGGCGAAATTGCAGGGCCGTCCGCTGATCGCACTCCCGCACCCGGACCATGGCCCCGCCTCGTCCGCGGTCGTGGCGCTGCTGCGCCGGCACCAGGTGGTGATGCCGATCGCGAGCCGGGTGGAGACGGTGCATTCGGCGATGAGCCTGGTTCTTGCAGGTGAAGGTTTTGCCATCCTGCCCGCCTGCGCGCAGCTCGGCGCGCCGCGCGGCATCGTGTTCAGGCCGCTGCGCGATGCCGCAGACTCCCTCGACATCGCGGTCTGCTGGCGGCGGGACTCGCACAGCCCGCTGATCCGCACCTTCCTCAAATGCGCCGAGAAGGTCGTGGCGGCGTTGTGACGGCTACGGGCTCCAGCCGATCTCGTGGCTCCAGGGGGGATCGGCGCCCGGACGGGTGCAGGTCAGGCCGGCGCAATTGGCGGCAAAGGACAGCGCGCGGCGGAGCTCGTCGGCATTGATGTCCTTGAGCCGCTGCCGGGCGATGCGGCCTTGCTTGTACAGGGCGAACAGCAGCGCGGCCTGAAAGCTGTCGCCGGCGCCGATGGTATCGGCGACCTCGACCTTTGGTGCTTGCACTTCAATCTGCCCTGTGGCCCCGTGCCAGGCGACGGCACCGTTGTTGCCGCGGGTGATGACGACGAGACTCGTGCCCTGCTCGAGCAATGTGCTCGCCCGCTGCTGATACGGTTCGTCGCCGAAGAGATAGGTGAAATCGACATCCGACATCTTGATGAGATCGGCGCCTCCCGCAAACTCGGCCATGCGCGCGAGATAGGCCGGCTTGTCCTTGACCAGATTGGGGCGGCAGTTCGGATCGAACGAGATCGTCGACGACGCCCGTGCGTCCGCGATCAGGGCCTTGGTCTCGGCGGCGCCCTTGTCGTTGACCAGCGTGGTGGAGCCGACATGGACGGCCTCGACCTTATCGAAGGAAATTGTCCCGCGCCGGTAGGTCCAGCTCCGCGTCGCGGTCTCGGCATCGTAGAAGGCATAATGCGACTCGCCGGCGACGATGCGGACAAAGGCGAGCGTGGTCTGGTGGTCGCTGCGGGTGGCGAGATCCAGGCCGACGTTCGAGGCGGTCGCGTGGTCTGCGATCATCCGTCCGAACAGGTCGGTCGAGATGCCGCCGACGAAGCCGGTCGGCGCGCCCAGCCGCGCCATGCCGATCGCGACATTCAGGCAGGAGCCGCCGACCGCGGGCATCACCGCCTCGCGTCCCTCAGCGTTTCGCGTCGGTACGAAATCGATTAGCGCATCGCCGCAGGCAATCAGCATGTCTCTTCAACCTCTGGCGATGTCAGCCATCGCGGCACGGCTGCCGCGATCGACCTCGCGCAGCAGCTTGTAGACCTCACGCTTGCGCATGTGAAAGGCGGCCATGTCGGGCGCGGTCGGCTCGCTCTTGCGTCCCAGCGCCGACATTTTTGCCATGGTCTCGCCGATCGAGGCAGAGGCGCCGCCGGCGACGGCGCCGAGCATCGCGGCGCCCAATAGCACAGGCTCCTTCGTCTGCGGCAGTGCGACCGTGAGGCCAGTGGTATCCGCCATGATCTGCCGCACCAGCGGGCTGCGACTGGCACCGCCGCCCATGATCATGAGGCTGGAACGGACCCCATGCGCGGCAAAGGCCTCGATCACTTCGGCAAGCCCATAGGCGAGACCGCAGAGACCGGCAACGAACAGCCGCTCCATCGAGGCGATATCGGTGTCGAGATCGAGACCGGCGATCACCGCGCGCGTATCAGGATCGGCATAGGGCGAGCGGTTGCCGATGAACTCAGGCAGCACATGGACATCGCGCGCGAGCAGCGCGGCGCGGCTGGCATCACCGGCGCGCGCGATGATGCGGCGCTCGAGGAAATCGATGACGTCGAGGCCCTCACTCCGCGCCGCCGCGCTCGCATCAGTATGGCCGGGATGCGACTTGAGAAGATGATCGATCGCGGCGCCCGCGGCGGACTGCCCGCCTTCGTTCAGCCAGAACTCCGGCACCATGCCGGAATAATAGGGACCCCACACACCGGGGACGAAGCACGGCTCCTTCGTCGTCGCCATGATGCAGGCCGACGTTCCCATGATGTAGGCGAGACGGTCGCTGACATCGCTCGCGCCGCCCACCCCGTCGCGCCCGCCGATCGCGCCGATGCCGCCGGCATGCGCGTCGATCAGGGACGCCCCGACCGGCGTGCCCGGCATCAGGCCGAGCTCGGCTGCGGCTGCCGGCGTGAGACCCGCGCCGAGGCGCGTACCGGGCGCAACGATGTCGGTGCCGATGCGGGCGTATGCCTCATTGACGAAGTCGGACAGGCCGATGCGCTTGAAGAACGGCGCGCTCCAGGCGCCGCCGTCATGGGCGAGATAGTTCCACTTGCAGGTGACGGTGCAGGTCGAACGCTGCAGCGCGCCGGTCGCGCGCCAGGTCAGATAGTCGGCCAGGTCGAAGAAATGACCTGCGGCGTCAAAGCTCGCGCGCAGATGCCGCTTCAGCCACAAGAGCTTCGGCATCTCCATCTCCGGCGAGATCGAGCCGCCGACATAGCGCAACACCGCATCCTCGGTCTCGTTGATCAGCCGCGCTTCGGCCGTGGCGCGATGGTCCATCCAGACGATGACGTTGCGCTGCTTATCGCCGGACGCGCTGACGGTGAGCGGCTCGCCTTGCGCATCAAGCACCACAAGGGAACAGGTGGCGTCGAAACCGATGCCGCCGATGCTGCCCGGCGCAATTGCTGCTTCCGCCATCGCCGCCCGCACCGATTTGACGCAGGCCTCCCAGATATCCTGGGAGGATTGCTCGACGATGTCGCCGGCCTCGTGCCAGACCCGGATCGGATGCTTGGCGGTGGCGAGCAAGGTTCCGACCTCGTCAAACACCCCTGCCCGCGTGCTCGTGGTCCCCACGTCGACACCGATATACGCTCGCGGCATAGTCGCTCCCGGTCGCTTTCCGTCAATTGTGACGCAAGCCTACCAGCAAGTGTAACCGCCATCCACCAGCACGATGCTGCCGGTCATCAGGCTCGCGGCCTCGGATGAGAGGAACAGCACGACGGAGGCGATCTCCTCGACCTGCCCCATCCGCGCCATCGGGGTTCCACCGATCCAGGCGTCGTACATCTTCGGATTGCTCTTCACGAAGGCATTGAGCGGCGTCTCGATATAGGTCGGGGCCACCGCGTTGACGCGGATGCCGCGCGCGCCCCATTCGGCGGCCAGCGACTTGGTGAGGTGATGCACGGCGGCCTTGGAGGCGTTGTAGAAGCACTGCTCCTGTGGCTTGTTGACGATGAAGCCGGACATCGAGCCGACATTGACGATGGCGCCGCTTCCAGCCTTCAGCATGTGCTTGCCGAACTCGCGGCAGCACCAGAAGGTGCCGTTGAGATTGACGTCGATGACGTTGAGCCAGTGCTCGTCAGTGACGGTCTCGGCCGGCGTCTCGCTGCGCGCGATGCCGGCATTGTTGACGAGGATGTCGACCTTGCCATGGCGGGCGACGAGGTCGTTCGCGACCTCCGCCACGCGCCTGGTGTCTGTGACGTCCATGACCGCGGTCTCGACGTCATAACCTTTCGCCTTCAGGCTGGCTTTGGCTCTGTCGGCGACCTTGCTGTCGCGGTCGCCGATGATGACCCGGGCGCCGGCCTCGGCCAGCGCCTCCGCGCAGCCAAGGCCGATGCCCTGCCCGCCGCCGGTGATGAACGCGGTCTTGCCGCTCAGCTTGAATTTTTCCAGGTACATGGTGTCTATCCGTTGTCTTGACGTCTTTCTTGCCGTTTCTTGTTAGCCTCGAAGGGCGTTGCCGCCGTCGTCGAAGCGGTGAATGCGCTGGGGGTCCGGCACCAGCGAGACGCGGTCGCCGGCGTGAAGGCTCAATTCGCCGATGTAGCGCGCGGTCAGCATGCCGAGCGGCCCGGCATCGACGTAAAGGAAGGTGTCGCTGCCGAGATGCTCGGCCACCGCGATCGTTCCCTGCCAGCCGCCTCCGCCGTCCCGCTCGATCTTCAGATGCTCGGGACGCACGCCGATCGTGGCGGCGCCGCGCTGCAAGGCGAGCTCGCCGGTGACGAAATTCATCTTGGGCGAGCCGATGAAGCCGGCGACGAAGAGATTGGCGGGCCGCTCATAGAGCTCCAGCGGCGAGCCGTATTGCTCGATCTTGCCGCCGTTGAGCACGACGATCTTGTCGGCCATGGTCATGGCCTCGACCTGGTCGTGGGTGACGTAGATCGCGGTGGTGCCGAGCTGCTTCTGCAGCCGCGTCACCTCGATGCGCATCTGCACGCGCAGCGCGGCGTCGAGATTGGACAGCGGCTCGTCGAACAGGAACGCCTTGGGCTCGCGGACGATGGCGCGGCCGATCGCGACGCGCTGGCGCTGGCCGCCGGAGAGCTCGCGCGGCTTGCGGTCGAGATAGGGCGTAAGGTTGAGCGTCGCGGCGGCCGCCTCGACCTTGCGGTTGATCTCGTCCTTGCGCAGCCCCGCCATCTTCAGGCCGAAGCCGATATTGCCGCGCACGCTCATATGCGGATAGAGCGCGTAGGACTGGAACACCATCGACAGCCCGCGCTTGGCGGGCGGCGTGTCGACGACGTTCTTGCCGTCGATCAGGATCTTGCCGCCGCTGACGTCCTCGAGCCCCGCGATCAAGCGCAAGAGCGTGGTCTTGCCGCAGCCGGAGGGACCGACGAACACCACGAAGGAGCCGTCGGCGATGTCGAGGTCGGCGCCCTTGATGATGTGCACGGGGCCGAAGGATTTCTGCACGCCCTGAAGTGTGATCTGACCCATCGCAGCCCCTCTATTTCACCGCGCCAAAGGTGAGCCCGCGCACGAGCTGCTTCTGGCTGAACCAACCGAGGACGAGAATGGGCGCGATCGCCAGCGTGGACGCCGCCGACAGTTTTGCCCAGAACAGCCCTTCCGGGCTCGAATAGGAGGCGATGAATGTCGTGAGTGGCGCAGCGCTCGAGGTCGACAGGTTGAGCGTCCAGAACGCCTCGTTCCAGGCCAGGATCAGATTGAGCAGCAAAGTCGATGCCAGGCCCGGGATCGCCATCGGCGTCAGCACGTAGACGAGCTCGCGGCCGATGGTGGCGCCGTCCATGCGCGCGGCCTCCAGGATGTCGCGCGGGATCTCCTTGAAATAGGTGAAGAGCATCCAGATCACGATCGGCAAGTTCCCGAGGCAAAGGATGAAGACCAGGCCGATGCGGGAATCGAGCAAACCGAACGTCTTGTAGATCAGGTAGATCGGCACCAGCACGCCGACCGGCGGCATCATCTTGGTCGAGAGCATCCAGAGCAGGATGTCCTTGGTGCGCTTGGTCGGCGAGAACGCCATCGACCAGGCCGCCGGGATTGCGATCAGCAGCGCAATCAGCGTCGAGCCGCCGGCGATGATGATCGAGTTCATCGCGTGGTGGAAATAGTCGCTGCGCTCCTGCACGGTCGCATAGTTCTCGGTGGTCCAGTGGAAGAACAGGAAGGACGGCGGGATGGCGAAGGCCTCGAGCTCGGTCTTGAAGCTCGCCAGCACCATCCACAGGATCGGGAAGAAGATCAGGAAGCCGACCAGCCAGGCTGCCGCCGTCGATACCGCCACCCGCCGCGTCGTTGCCATCCGCGCCATGTCAGGCCTCCAAATTGCGACCGACGATGCGGACGAGGAAGAAGGCGACGATGTTGGCGATCACCACCGCGACGAGGCCGCCCGCCGACGCACTGCCGACATCGAACTGGATCAGCGCCTGCGAATAGATCAGGAAGGCGATGTTGGTGGTTTGCAGGCCCGGCCCGCCGCCCGTGGTAACGAAGATCTCGGCGAACACCGTGAGCAGGAAGATGGTCTCGATCAGGATCACCACCGTGATCGGTCGCGCCAGGTGCGGCAGCGTGATGTAGATGAAGGTCGAGACAGCGCTCGCGCCGTCCATCTCGGCGGCTTCCTTCTGCTCCTCGTCGAGCGATTGCAGCGCGGTGAGCAAAATGAGCGTCGCGAACGGCAGCCATTGCCAGGCGACGATCAGGATCACCGAGAGCAGCGGCACGTCGTTGAACCAGTCGATCGGGGTCAGCCCGACCAGCCTGGCGAGCCAGGCGAACAGGCCGGAGACCGGATGCATCAAGAGGTTCTTCCAGACCAGCGCGCTCACCGTCGGCATCACGAAGAACGGCGCGATCACCATCAGCCGGACGAAATTGCGCCCGATCACGGGCTGGTCGAGCAGCAGTGCCAGGGGAATGCCGAGCAGGATGGTCAGCGCCAGCACCGAGCCGACCAGCACCAGAGTGTTCTGGAGCGAGGCGAGGAAGGCGGGATCGGTGAGAAAGTAGCGGAAGTTTTCCAGCCCGATGAATTCCTCCGAGCCGGGATCGAGCAGGCTGTAATGCAGTGTCGAGAAATAGAGCGTCAGCGCCAGCGGGATGATCATCCAGATGAACAGGAGCCCGACGGCCGGGGTCAGGAGCGACCGCGCAAGAAATTGCGTCTGCCGGGTTGCCATCCCTGATGACTCCTCTCGCTGGAAGAAGGCGGCCATCCAACCGGGGCTGGACTGGTGGATGGCCGCCAGTTTGAGCTCAGGAGGGAGAGCTCGGGTTCACTTGATATAGCCGGCGCGCTTCATCTCGCGCTCGGTGGACGATTGCGCGGCCGACAGCGCCGCATCGATGCTGGTCGATCCCGCAAGAGCCGCGGAGAATTGCTGGCCCACCTGCGTGCCGATGCCCTGGAATTCGGGGATGGCGGCGTACTGCACGCCGACATAGGGCACGGGCTTCACGGTCGGCTTGTTCGGGTCAGCCGCGTCGATCGAAGCGAGCGTCAGCTTGGCGAAGGGCGCGACCTTTAGATATTCAGGATTCTGATAGAGCGAAGTCCGCGTGCCCGGCGGCACATTGGCCCACCCGTCCTTCGCGGCCACGATTTTTGTGTAGTCCTTGCTCGTTGCCCAGGCGATGAACTTCTCGGCGGCTTCCGTCTTCTTGGAGCCGGCCGGGATTGCGAGATTCCAGGCCCACAGCCAGTTGGCGTTCTTGCCGAGCCCGGTGTTGGGCGCAAGCGCAAAGCCGACCTTGTCGGCGACCTGGGAGTCCTTCGGGTTGGTGACAAAGGACGCCGCGACCGTGGCGTCGATCCACATCGCGCATTTGCCGGCGTTGAACAGCGCCAGATTCTCGTTGAAGCCGTTGGAACTCGCGCCGGGAGGGCCGGCTTCCTTCATCAGGTTCACATAGGTGGTGAGCGTCGTCTTCCATTCCGGCGTGTTGAACTGCGGCTCCCACTTCTCGTCGAACCAGCGCGCGCCGTAGGAATTGGCCATCGCCGAGAGGAAGGCCATGTTCTCGCCCCACCCGGCCTTGCCGCGCAGGCAGATGCCGTAGACGCCTCCGTTCTTGTCGGTCAGCTTCTTGGCGGCGTCGATCACGAAGTCCCAGCTCGGCTTTTCCGGCATCTTCAGGCCGGCTTTCTCGAACAGATCGGTGCGATACATCACCATCGAGCTCTCGCCGTAGAACGGCGCGGCGTAGAGCTTGCCGTCGACGGAGACCGCGTCCTTGATCTTGGGCAGCAGGTCGGCGACGTCGTAGTCGGCGCCGAGATTGGCCAGCGGCACCAGCCAGCCCTTCTTGGCCCAGATCGGCACCTCATAGGTGCCGATGGTGAGGACGTCGAACTGGCCGCCCTTGGTGGCGATGTCGGTGGTGACGCGCTGCCGCAGCACGTTCTCCTCCAGCGTCACCCATTTCACGGTGATTTCAGGATTCTTCTTGGTGAATTCACCCGTCAGCCCCTGCATGCGGATCATGTCGCCATTGTTGACGGTGGCGATCGTCAGGGTCGTTTCGGCCATCGCAGGGACGGCCAGCAGAACGGACGCGCCGCAGACGGCGCCGAGGACGTGTTTCATGGTGACCTCCCTTGGACTCGCGCTTTTGAGCATATGCCCACGCGTTGGGCGTATGTTCAACGCAGGCGCGGTGCTTGTCAAGCAGCCGCGCGGGCGTTCCAGCAACTTATGAGTGCTGCGGTGCGGGAGGCTGAGCTCTCGCACCACATTCCGCTGTCATGCCCCGCGACCCGGCTACGCCAAGGCTTCGCCGGGGTTGGGGGTCTGGGGGCGCCGAAGCTTTAGCGTAGGCGGCAGGCGGGGCATCCAGTACTCCGTGTCGTCTATTGGTTTGCCCCAAGAGGGGCTGCGGCGTACTGGATCGCCCGCCCCAGTGCGCAATTGCGCACAAGGCGGGCGATGACGGCGGCTCAAGTGGCGAGACCGCCTGCCTCAGCGCTCCAGAATCGCCCTTGCCGTCGCCTCGTCCGTGATCAATCCGTTGATCAGGCCGCCGCTTAGCGCGGCAGCAATCGCCGGGACCTTGGCGGCGCCGACCGCGGCGCCGATGGTCGTGGTCTTCGCCGGCACTTCCGGAGGAATGCTGGTGAGGCGCTTGTTGGTGCCGGCTTTGAGCAGGCGGCCCTTGGCATCATAAGCCCAGCCGGTGATCTCGCCGATCGCTCCCAGGCGCATCATCTCGAACAATTCGTCACGGGTGACGAAGCCGTCGACGTGCACCTGCGCCTTCTGGTCCATCTGGCCAATGCCGACGAGGCGCAGGTCGGCCCTGGCCGCGACCGCCTTCACCTTGGCGATCGGCTCGATGCGCACCATCTTGTTGCGCTCGTCCTCCGACGACATCAGGAACGGCAGCGGCATCGGATAGTGCCGCGCGCCGGTGCGGTCCGCGAGCCGGCCGACGGTGTCGTAGAAGCTCGCCGAGCCGTCGGCGGAGATATTGCCGACCAGCGAGACGATCTGGTGATTGGGCCGATCGATCGGCGTGACACGCTCGACCGCGGCACGCACCGCCCTCCCCGTGCCGAGCGCAACGATGACGGGCGTCTCCGAGCGCAGCGTGGAGTCGAGCAGATTGGCGCAGCGCTCGGCAATGCCGGCTGTGGCCTGCGGCGCGGCAGGATCTGCCGGCACCACCTCGCAATGAACGAGGTTGAACCGTTGCTTCAGGCGCGCGGCCAGCTCCATGCAGGCGGCGATGGGGTGTTCGAGCCGGAAGGTGATGAGCCGCTCGGCAAGGCACAGCGAGACCAGCCGCTGCGCCGAGGCGCGCGAGACCTGGAGCATCTTCGCGATCTCATCCTGGGTATGGCCGGCAATGAAATAGAGCCAGCCGGCGCGCGCGGCGTCGTCGAGTCTCGACTTGTCGTTCTCGGCGGCCATGCGGGCTCACACCTCCCAGAAATCGCTCATGCGCGCGAAGACCCGATCGGCCCCGGCGGCGGACAATATAGCCCGGCCGTCGCGGCTGCGATAATGGCCGCCGCCGACAAATCCCCAGACGGTCATGCCGGCCGCCTTGCCCGCCTGCACGCCGCTGACGCTGTCCTCGATTACCAGCGTGCGCGAGGGCGAGACGCGCATGTTCTCGGCTGCATGGAGAAAGAGATCGGGCGCCGGCTTGCCGTGCCTGACCATCTGCGCAGTGTAGAGGCGATCGCCAAAATGTGCCCGAAGACGGGTGACGTCGAGCGAGAGCGAGACGCGGTCGAGGTCGCTGGATGAAGCGACGCAGAACGGCACGGTCAGCCCCGAGATCACCGCCTCCACCCCGGGGATCGGCTCGAGCGAGGCGGCAAAGGCCTCCAGCACACGCGACTTCAGGCGCGGCAGGAAGCCATCCGGCACGACCTGACCAAGATCGCGGTAGTGCTGCTCGACCGCCTTGGTGCTGCGTCCGAGAAACAGCTCGAGCGCCTGCGCCTCGCTGAGCACGAGACCGAATTCGGCCAAGACCTCGGACAGGCAGCGGCAGCTCAAGAGCTCGCTGTCGACGAGCACGCCGTCGCAGTCGAAGATAATCAGATCGGGATTTGGCCGGCCCTGGTCCATCCGGCCATTCGATCATATACCCAGGCCATGAGCAATAGCTCAGGCGAGAACACGGCGCCGCCGCTTTCCCGCATCAGTGCGCCACCTGCCGGTAGATTGCCGGCAGCGCCGCAGGCAGCCGCTTGATGTTGCCGACGATGGCATAGCCGCTGCGCCCGAACAGCGTCGGAAAATAGGATTGCGCCGCCGCGTCGATCGTCACGCCGAACACCGCGATCCCGAGCCGGCGCGCTTCCTGCACGGACTTCCTGGTGTCTTCGACCGCAAAGCGCCCCTCATAGTGGTCGACGTCGTTCGGCTTGCCGTCGGTGAGGACGAGCAGCAGCTTCTTGCGCTGCGGCTGGCGCGCAAGCTCGGCCGAGGCGTGGCGCACCGCCGCGCCGATCCGCGTGTAATAGCCGGGCTTGAGCGCGCCGATACGGCGCTCGACCACGCCGCTCATCGGCTCGCCGAAGGCCTTGACGGTTTCGAGCCGCACCCAGGAGCGCCGGCGCGAGGTGAAGGTCAGGATGCTGTGGTGATCGCCGCAGGCCGAGACGCCGTGGGCAAGCACCAGCAGCGCCTCCTTCTCGACGTCGAGCACCCGATAGCCATTGGCCCAGGCATCCGTCGAAAGCGAGACGTCGACGAGCAGCGTGACGGCGAGATCGTGCCCTTGCGGGCGCATCGCCATATGGACGCGATCGAGACCGCTGCTGCTGCCGGCGCGGAGATCACACCTCGCACGGACCAGCGCGTCGAGGTCGAGGTCGTGTCCGTCAGCCTGGGCCCGCATCAGCTCGTAACGCGGACGCAGGACCTCGAAGCGGCGGCGCACCTGGCGGACGTGCCGCCGCATGGTCTCGTCAGGCGTCCAGGTTTCGCCGGTCTCCGAAGCCGGAGATGCGAGCACGCGGCAATGATCGGGCAGATAGGAGCTGCTGCGATAATCCCATTCGGGATAGGTCAGTTCCGCATTCAGGCGCGAGGCATCGAGGGCCTCCGGCGGCAGGTCGAGATCGAACTTGAACCGGTTCGCCGGCTTGCCGCTGCGGCGGCTGAGCGTGATCTCCTCGAGATCGTCGGCCGCTTTCTGCGCGTCCTCGTCCTCGCTGTCGTCGGCCGGGCGATCGACATTGACCATCTCGGCCATCGCCAGGATTTTTTCGAAGCGGTTGAGCACGAAGGGATCGCGGCGATTGGCGTCGTCCTCGCGCTCGCGCACGGCGAAACGCTTGCGATTGTCCTCGCTTGCGGGCTCCGCACCATCAGCGCACTCATCCGCGCCCGCATGCGTGGGCGAAAGCTCGCGCGCCCAGCAATCGCCCCACAGCGGGCATGGCAGGATCGGACGATAGCCCGGGGGCGCCTCGTCCGGCAGCGGTCCCGTTCCCATCATCGCCGACCACAATTTTCCGGCGGGCGCGCGTCCGGCGCCGAGCAGGGCGAGAACGATCTGCTCGATCTCCAGCTCGATGCGCGGCAGGGGACGCCGCGGCCGGGCCTCGGCGGTCGCCGCGGCGAGCTGGCCGTAGTCGGCGGCGAGCCCGGGAAACTGCGTGAGCACGAAGACAGCCGTTTCGGCGGCGCGGCGCAGCACGAGCAGATCGCGCCGGAGCGGATCGGTCTCCGTGATCGTCTCGATCGGCGCGACCGCGAACCATGCCGCGAGCCAGCGATAGAGCGCTGCATTCAGCGCGTTGTCGGGAAAGATCGCGATACTGTCAGGAAGGAAGATGGTCGCGGCGTCGCGGCCCGGCTGCTCGAGGCGCTCGTCGCCGAGACCGATGCGTTGCCGCCAGCCGAGCCGATGCCCGGACTTGCGCGCGCCGGCGCTCGCGATCTGCACGCCCGCCTCGCCGCCGAGCGCGCGGAACATCACCGCGAGCCGGCCCCTCATCTCTGCAAGCATCACCGCTTGATCGGCGTGAACCGGATAGCTCGCGGTGCCGCCGACCATTTTGTGCCAGGCACGACCGACCGTCTCCTCCAGTTCGAGGAAGTCGAGCATGGGACCCGCCTCACCCGATCACGGCGCGTGCGACGTCGAGCAGCGCCGCCTTGACGTCGGCATCGTCGGTCAGCGGCTCGATCATGCCGGCGAGCACGGCATCGGCAATCGGCATGCCGGCGGCGATCAGGGTGGCGCAATAGACCACGAGGCGGGTCGAGACGCCCTCCTCCAGATCGTGGCCCTTGAGCGCGCGCAGCCGGCCGGCCAGCGCAACCAGCGGCCGCACGCGATCCGGCGACAGTCCGCTTTCGGCGGACACGACGGCAATCTCCTGCTCGGGTGGCAGGAAGCCGAATTCGATAGCAACGAAGCGCTGCCGCGTCGACGGCTTCAGCGCCTTGAGCAGCGTCTGGTAGCCGGGGTTGTAGGAGACCACGAGCATGAAGCTGTTCGGCGCGGCGAGTTCCTCGCCGGTACGCTCCAGCGGCAGGATGCGGCGATCGTCGGTCAGGGGATGCAGCACAACGGTAACGTCCTTACCGGCTTCCACGACTTCGTCGAGATAGCAGATGCCGCCCTCGCGCACCGCGCGTGTCAACGGACCGTCGGTCCACACGGTGTCGCCGCCGCGCAGCAGATAGCGGCCGGTGAGATCGGCCGCGGTGAGATCGTCGTGGCAGGCGACGGTGTGCAGCGGCAGTCCGAGGCGCGCCGACATATGCGCGACGAAGCGGGTCTTGCCGCAGCCGGTCGGCCCCTTGAGCAGGACCGGAAGCTGATGCCGCCAGGCGTGCTCGAACAGCGCGCATTCATTGCCGCTGGCGACATAGGGCGGCAGCGCAGGTGCCGGCGCAGTGACGGCGTGAAGGGCAGCTTTCATGGTCATTCTCCGCAATTCACATTGAGATGGCGGCCGCGGCGAACCGCGGCCGCCATGTGCGTTTACTCAGCCGGTTGCAGCGCGGCGGGAATGACCGCCTGCTTCTCGCGGCCGGGCCCCAGCACGGCCCACACGAACATCAGTGTGGAGATCGCGACGAACACGCCTGAGCCGAGCCGGATCCAGTAGAAGAAAGCGAGCTGGTCCTGCACGTCCATGTAGCCCTGGCCGAGCACGCGCTGGAGATGGACCTGGACCACGCCGGCGAAGGTCAGCGCGAAGGTCATCACCATCATGGCCGTGCACATGATCCAGAAGCTCGTCATGCTGAGCCACTGGTTGTAGGGCGCGCGTCCCCTGATCTGCGGGATCGCATAGGCCATGACGGACAGATTGAGCATCACATAGGCGCCGAAGAAGGCAAGATGGCCGTGCGCCGCGGTGACCTGGGTGCCGTGGGTGTAGTAGTTCACGGAGGACAGCGTGTGCAGGAAGCCCCAGACGCCGGCGCCCAGGAACGCCATCACCGAGCAGCCGACCGACCACAACAACGCGGCGCGGTTCGGATGCTTGCGGCCGGCCTTCCAGGTCATCTGCACCGTGAAGATCACCATGGTGAAGAACGGTGCGACCTCGAGCGTGGAGAACAGCGAGCCGATCCACTGCCAGTAGCCGGGCGCGCCGATCCAGTAGAAGTGATGGCCGGTGCCGAGGATGCCGGAGAACAGCGCAAGCCCGATGATGACGTAGAGCCACTTCTCCACCACCTCGCGGTCGATGCCGTTGAGCTTGATCATGAGGTAGGCGAGCACGGAGGCCATGATCAGCTCCCAGACGCCCTCGACCCAGAGATGGACGACGTACCACCAGTACATCTTGTCGACCGCGAGATTCGCCGGGTTGTAGAAGGCGAACAGGAAGAAGATCGCAACGCCCCACAGGCCGAACAAGAGGATGTTGGTGACCGTGGTCTTGCGGCCCTTCAGCGCCGTCATGGTGACGTTGAACAGGAACATCAGGCAGACGACGACGATGCCGACCTTGATGATGAAGGGCTGTTCGAGGAATTCGCGGCCCTCGTGGTAGTGGAAGAGATAGCCGACCACGGCCACGCCTGCGGCGCCAAAAAACATCCAGAACTGGATCTTTGCGAGCAGCGGGCTGTAGAGCTCGGTCTCGGTTTCCTCAGGCAGCAGGAAGTAGGTCGCACCCATGAAGCCGATCAGCGACCACACGATCAGCGCATTGGTGTGGATCATCCTGACGATGTTGAACGGCAGGAGCGTCGACAGCGTGTTGGGCAGGACGTAGATGGTTCCGGCGAGCAGGCCGAACAGGACCTGGGCCAGGAACAGCGTCAGCGCGCCGTAGAAGTACAGCATCGCGACTTTCTGGGTTTGGTATTTCATCTCGGGTTCTCTCTGTCTTGAAAGAGGAAAGCTGCGCCTTGTTGTTTGAGCATGATCTATTCGGAAAACCGCTTCACACTTTTCCGGATCATGCTCTAGCCCGCCTTGTTCGGCGGCCAATCCTGGCGCTTGATCGTCGATGTCCATTGCAGGAAGTCGGCGAGATCATTCAGCTCCTGGTCGGTCAGGTTGAACTGCGGCATCTGCCGCCGGCCCGATGCGCCCGAGGGCTGCGCCTGCATCCACGCCTTCAGCGTCTCGCGCGCGCCGGCCGGGTCCTCCTTGCCGCCCCAGCGATCCCAGACGTTGCCGACCTCGGGCGCGAAATAGGCGCCCTCGCCCAGCAGCGTGTGGCAATTGATGCAGGAGTTCTTCTCCCAGACATGCTTGCCGCGCGCGACCGACGACGTCAGCGTGGTCGCGTCGGTCGAGCTCGTGGCCATGTAGTAATGGCTGTGCGCCGTCAGCCCTATGAAGATGGCGAAGAAAAAGGCCGAGCCGCCGTAGAACACGTTTCGAGCGGCCGACTTGGTCAGGCGTTCAGCCATTGCCAATCCTTTCCGGTTGCTTCCCTGAAGAAATGCGATGCTGCGATTTATTGCCGCTTTGCCCGGCCCGTTCTTTGTCAGGGCGCAATGAGCGCGTCAGATCAGGGCAACGACGGCCGAGGCGAGCCATGCAAGCAGCAGCACGATCAGGATCCAGGCGCTGACGAGGCCGCGCCAGAGCGCGGGCGCGACGCGGAGATCGAGGAAATCGAGCACGATTCGGCGGCCCTTCAGCGCGGCGAAGGCGAGCAGCAGTGCGTTGCCGAGCAGCGGCCGCGGCACCAACGGAGGGACCAGGATGGTCGCAAGAGCGAGGCCGATCAGCACGATCCAGGCGATGTCGATACGATCCGGCATCGTCATTTCACCAGATAGAGAATCGGGAACATGACGATCCAGACCAGATCGACCATGTGCCAGAAGGCCGTTGCCGTCTCGACGCCGGATGTTTCGGCACGGCGGCAGACCACGGCGAGGATGACGATGCCGAGGCCGACATGCAGAAGATGAAAGCCGGTGAGGAGGAAGTAGAGCGTGAAGAACGGGCTGGTTTCGAGCCCGACGCCGCGCCCGATTTCTTCGGCATATTCGGCGAGCTTGATCGCGATGAAGAGACCGCCGAGCGCCATCGCGCCGAGAATCCAGTATCGCGCCACCTGCCGTTCTCCGGCACGCGCGGCCTTCGTCGCTCTTGCCGCCGCCCAGCCGCTGGTCACCAGCACGACGGTGTTGAGGCCGGCGAGATTCGAATCGAGTGCTGCCTGCCCGGCCGCGAACACTGCGGGGTGGATCGCGCGGGCGACCGAGAAGGCGCCGAGGAACAGGCCGAAGGCGACGAGCTCGCTGAAGATCAGCACCCAGATCATGGGATCGCCGGGGAGATCTTGCAGAATTCCCCAGCCGGTTTCCTGTTGTTCGCACTCGGCCGTCGACATCGTCTTTCCGGATCAGGACACCGGCCAGACTTAGCCCGGCCGCCCGGTTCCGAGTTTGTCGCCGGACAAACTGGGGAATTGCCGGGCGCCTTGTTTGCGCCGACGCAACGTCCGGCCCGCCGGATCGCGGTACGAACCGGTTCAGGGTTCCCAGGAGTGGCGAAGATCACATGAGTGATGCACAGATCGGGCTGATGACCGCGACCCCCATCATCATCGCCTTTGCGATTGCGCTCAGGCGCATGGGCGTGTTGTCGACGGTCGCGACCATAGCGGCGGTGAGCCTCTCCGTCGCGATCGCGACGGTGTTGTTCACGACGCAATAATCGTAGGGTGGGTTAGCCCTGCAAATGCGCGAAGCGCATCTGCAGGGCGTAACCCACCACTTCACTTTCCACGGATACAAAAGTGGTGGGTTACGCCTGGCGGACTGCGCTCGCGCAGCCGGGAGGTTAACCCACCCTACGAGGCCACCTACCGCCGCTGGTTATACACGTCGATGCACACCGCACCCAGCAGCACAAGGCCCTTGATGACCTGCTGGTAGTCGATGCCGATGCCGAGGATGGACATGCCGTTGTTCATCACGCCCATGATCATGGCGCCGACCACGGCGCCGCCGACGCGCCCGACACCGCCATAGGCCGAGGCGCCGCCGATGAAGCAGGCCGCGATGACGTCGAGCTCGAAGCCGAGGCCGGCCTTAGGCGTCGCGGTGTTGAGGCGCGCGGCGAAGACAAGGCCGGCGAGCGCGGCGAGCACGCCCATGTTGACGAAGGTGAGGAATGTCAGCCGCTCGGTCTTGATGCCCGACAGGCTTGCCGCCTTGGCGTTGCCGCCGACCGCGTAGATCTGCCGGCCGATCACGGTGCGGCGGGTGACGAAGCCGTAGAGCGCGATCAACGCAGTCATGATCACCAGCACGTTGGGTAGGCCGCGATGCGAGGCAATCAGATAGGTGAAATAGAGCACGGCGCAGGCGAGCAAAATGCTCTTGCCGAGGAAGAACGCGTAGGGCTCGACCTCGATGCCGTGCGACTGCTCGCGCGACCTGCCCTTGGCGCTGGCATAGACGAGGCCGAGCGCGAGCAGAGCGCCGATCAGCATTGATGTCGGATGCAGCGTGCCGGCCTCGGACAGCAACTCCGGAATGAAGCCCGACGACAGCTTCTGGAACGTCGGCGGGAACGGTCCGAGCGACTGGCCCTGCAACACCGCAAGCGCGAGGCCCTTGAATACCAGCATGCCTGCCAGCGTCACGATGAAGGACGGGATCTTGAAATAGGCCACCCAATAGCCCTGCGCCGCGCCGATCGCTGCGCCGACCGCAAGGCAGATGATGAAAGCGAGCGTGTAGTCGACCTTGTAGGTCACCATGAGAAGCGCGGCGACGGCGCCGACGAAACCCGCGACCGAGCCGACCGAGAGGTCGATATGGCCGGTGACGATCACCAGCAACATGCCCAGCGCCATGATAACGATGTAGCTGTTCTGGAGCACCAGATTGGTCAGGTTGAGCGGCTGCAGCAGGGTGCCGCCGGTCATGACCTGGAAGAACAGCATGATCGCGATCAGCGACATCAGCATGCCGTAATTGCGCAAATTGTTTTTGATGAAGCTGCCGTGCCGGCGCTCCTCGGGCAGCGAAACCGTCTTGTCGGTCATGGCTGCAATCCTCCCATCTCCGCGGCCTCAGGCACGCCGTTTCCGTTGCTTCTCTGGTTGCGCATGATGGCGCGCATAATCTTTTCCTGCGTCGCCTCAGCGCCTTTGAATTCCCCGACGAAGGCGCCGTCGTTCATGACGCAGATGCGGTCGCAGATGCCGAGCAGCTCGGGCATCTCCGAGGAGATCACCACGACGCCGCGCCCGGCCTCCGCAAGCTCGTTGATGATACAGTAAATCTCGTATTTGGCACCGACGTCGATGCCCCTTGTCGGCTCGTCCAGGATGAGGACCTTGGGGTCGGTCATCAGCCATTTCGACAGCACCACCTTCTGCTGGTTGCCGCCGGAGAGCTGGCCGGTTTCCTGGTAGACGTCGGAGCAGCGGATGCGCATGCGGTTGCGATAGTCGCTGGCGACCTTCAGCTCGGCGATGTCGTCGATCACCCGCCCGGGCGCGACCTGGTCGAGGCTCGCCAGCGTGATGTTCTTGCGGACGTCGTCGGCAAGGATCAGACCGAGCTGCTTGCGGTCCTCGGTGACATAGGCAAGCCCTGCGTCGATCGCCGCGGCGACGCTCGGCAGGACGATCTCACGGCCCTCGAGCCGGATATGGCCGCTGATATTGGTGCCCCAGGAGCGGCCGAACAGGCTCATGGCGAACTCGGTGCGGCCTGCCCCCATCAGCCCGGCAATGCCGACGACCTCGCCGCGCCTGACGCCGAAATTGATGTTCTTGATCACCTGCCGCTCGGGATGAATGGGGTGATAGACCGACCAGTTCGCGACGTCGAGCACGGGCTCGCCGATCGTCACGCTTCGCTCCGGGAAACGGTGAGCCATATCGCGGTTCACCATGCTGCGGATGATGCGATCTTCCTGGATCGGCTCGGCATGGCAGTCGATGCTGTCGACGGTGCGGCCGTCGCGCAGCACGGTAATGTGGTCGGCGACCTTGGCGACCTCGTTGAGCTTGTGCGAGATCAGGATCGAGCCGATGCCCTGCTCGCGGAACGCCATCAGGCGTTCGAGCAGCGCGGCGCTGTCGGCTTCATTCAGGCTCGCGGTCGGCTCGTCCAGGATCAGCATCCGCACGCGCTTGGACAGTGCTTTCGCGATTTCCACGAGCTGCTGCTTGCCGACGCCGAGATCGGTGATCAGCGTATCCGGCGATTCCTTCAGGCCGACCTGCGCCAGCAGCTCGCGCGTGCGCCGGTACACCTCGTCGCGATCGATCACGCCGAACTTCGACGGCGGATGCGACAGAAAAATGTTTTCCGCGATCGACATCAAGGGGATCAGCGCCAGCTCCTGATGGATGATGATGATGCCGAGCGCCTCGGAATCGTTGATGTCGCGGAAGCGGCGTTCCTCGCCATCGAAGACGATGGTGCCCTCGTAGCTGCCGTGCGGATAGACCCCGCTCAGCACCTTCATCAGCGTGGACTTGCCGGCGCCGTTCTCGCCGACGAGGGCGTGGATCTGCCCGGCGCGAACCGAGAAGTTGACGTCGCGCAGCGCCTGCACACCGGCAAAGCTCTTGCTGACGTTGCGCATTTCCAGCATGGCGGTCATTGGCTTTGGTGTCCCTTGCGTTACTTCGCCTCTCCCCGCCTGCGGGGAGAGGCCGGAATTCGAGCGCAGCTTGAATTCCGGGTGAGGGGGAGTCTCCGCGAGGGCAACTGCCCGTGTGGAGGCGGCCCCTCACCCCGACCCTCTCCCCGTAAGAACGGGGAGAGGGAGAAGAAAGAAGCTTACTGGAACTGCGACTTCTTGTAGTAGCCGCTGTCGACCAGGGTCTTCTCCCAATTGTCCTTGTAGACCACGACCGGCTTGAGCAGATAGGACGGCACGGTCTTGACGCCGTTCTCATAGGTCTTGGTGTCGTTCACCGTGACCTGCTTGCCGGCGAGCGCGGCGTCGACCATGTCGGCGGTCACCTTGGCGAGGTCGCGGGTGTCCTTGAAGATGGTCGAGTACTGGTCGCCGCGCAGCATCGCCTTGATCGAGGGCACCTCGGCATCCTGGCCCGAGATGACAGGCATCGGCTGGTCGGCACTGCCGTAGCCGACGCCCTTCAGCGAGGAGATGATGCCGATCGAGAGGCCGTCATAGGGCGACAGCACCGCATTGACCTTCTTGTTGCCGTAGTAGGCGCTGAGCAGATTGTCCATGCGGGCCTGGGCGGTGGCGCCGTCCCAGCGCAGCGTCGCGACCTTGTCCATGCCCATCTGGCCGGACACGACGACGAGCTTGCCGCTGTCGATATAGGGCTTCAGCACGCTCATCGCGCCGTTGTAGAAGAAGTAGGCGTTGTTGTCGTCGGGCGAGCCGCCGAACAGCTCGATGTTGAAGGGACCCTTGCCGTCCTTGAGGCCGAGCCCCTGCACGAGCGACTCCGCCTGGAGCACGCCGACCTGGAAATTGTCGAAGGTCGCGTAATAGTCGACATTCGGCGTGCCGCGGATCAGGCGGTCATAGGCGATCACGGTGATGCCTTTTGCCTTCGCCTGCTTGAGCACGTCGGACAGCGTGGTGCCGTCGATCGCGGCGATCACCAGCGCCTTGGCGCCCTTGGTCACCATGTTCTCGACCTGCGAGAGCTGGTTCGGAATGTCGTCCTCGGCGTATTGCAGGTCGGTGTTGTAGCCGCGCTCTTTCAGCACCTTGACCATGTTGTTGCCGTCGTCGATCCAGCGTGCCGACGACTTCGTCGGCATGGCGATGCCGACGGTCGCCTTGTCCTGGGCGGAGGCAGGCACGCCCGCGATCAGCGTAGCGGCGCTTGCGAGAGCAAGCGCGAGGACGGTCGTCTTCAGTTTCAGCATGTTTCACTCCCTTTGGGTGTCAGACTGTTTTTCGTGTCGTCGAGAACGAAGGTCGGTTGCCTGGGGTCTCCTATGCGAGCTTGACGTCGGGCTCCGCGCGACCGCGCGCGGAGGCTTCGAGCAGAAAAGTGCAGCCGGCTTGCGGATCGGCGGCGCGCGCCGCCGCGTCCATGTCCTGCCATGCGGAGGTGACGAGCAGGCGCGACAGGTCGGGGCCGACGAAGGCGGGGCAGCTCGCCTGCTTTGCCGGCACGCTGAGTGAGCGCAGGCGCTCGCCTTGCGGCGAGTAGACGTCGATACGGCTCGCGCCCCAGCATGCATTCCAGATCTGCCCGTCGGCGTCGCACACCGAGCCGTCGAGGCCGCCGATGCCGCTGTGGCGCAGCAGCACCTCCGGCTCGCCGCGCGCCAGGCCGGTCGCCGGGTTGAGCGGCACGGCGTAGAGCACCGCGCGCGGGGTGTCGGTGAAATAGCCTGTGGCACCATCCGGCGAGAAGCAGATCGAATTGGGAATGCTGATGCCTGGAAACAGCGTCGAGATCTTGCCGCGATGGAGCGCATAGATCGCGCCCGCCTTCGGCTCGGCTTTCTTGCCCATGGTGCCGATCCAGAACGTGCCGGATTGATGCACGCGGCAATCGTTTGAGCGCGTCGCCGGATTGTCCGCCTCGAGCGGACAGAACAGCGTCATCGCGCCGTCGGCGAGCTTGCGGATGTAGAGCCCGTCTTCGGCGACAACGAGCTGCCGCTCGGCATCGATGCGCCCGAGCGCGCTCGCCATCCGGCCGAGCGCGTGGATGCGGACAGAGCCGCTGCCGAGCTGCGCCTCGAACAGCTTGCCCTCGCGAATGTCGAACCACCAGGCCGTGTCGGTGGTCGCATCATAGGTCGGCCCCTCGCCAAGATGGCATTGCTCGGCGGACAGAACTGACGTCGGCACCTGTTCCATCATGACGTCCTCACTCCAAAGCGATAGACGGTGTGATGCCGATAGACCTGGCCGGGATCGAGGCGCGGGCTCGGAAAGTCCGGCCGGTTCGGTGCGTCGGGCCAGATGTGAGGCTCCAGGCACATGGCGTCCGATTGCCGGATCAGCTTGCCGCCCTTACCCGAGATCGTGCCGTCGAGATAGTTGCCGGAATAGACCTGGAGCCCGGGCTGATTGGTGAGCAGCTCCATGATGCGCCCTGAGCGCGGTGCCTCCAGCCGCGCAGCGAGCGCGAGCATGCCGTCACGCCCGAGACAATAGGTGTGGTCGTAGCCTCTGCCGTTTCGCAATTGTTGGTCACTCTCGCGGATGCGCTCCCCGACGGGATGCGGTTCGCGGAAGTCGAACGGCGTGCCGGCAACGCTGCGCGGCGGCTCCGGTAGCGGAATGGCAGTGGGATCGATGGCGAGGAAATGCTCGGCGGCGACCGTGAGTTTGTGGTCAAGGATCGGCGTGCCTGACGTGGCGCCTTCGAGGTTGAAGAAGCTGTGGTTGGTGAGGTTGACGATGGTCGGCCGGTCGGTTCGCGCTTCCATCATCAGCGACAGCTCGGTCGGGCCGGTGATGCGATAGGTCAGGCGGACGTCGAGCTTGCCTGGATAATTCTCCTCGCCATGTGGGCTGGTGTAAGCGAGCGTCACCGCGGGCTCGGCGCCCTCGTCGATTTCGGCAATGTCCCAGAGCTTGCGATCAAAACCGTCGAGGCCGCCGTGCAGCGCGTTCGGGCCGTTGTTAACGGGAAGCTGCACCGTCTCGCCATCAAGCGAGAACTGTCCTTTGGCGATGCGGTTGGCGTAACGACCGACGGTGGCGCCGAGAAATTTACGTTCGGCGAGATAGCCGGCGAAGCCGTCATGGCCGAGCACGACGTCGTCGTAGCCGCCTTTGCCGTCAGGCGCGATCAGCGCCTGGATCACCGCGCCATGGGTGACGATGCGAGCCTCGAAGCTGCCCTGGCCGCGCAGCACGATGCGCTCGACCTTGCGGCCGTCTGGCAGTGTTCCGAAGACGTCTCTTTCTATTTTCCTTGAGCCGGCCATGTTCAGTCCACAAACGGTTCGACGATCGTGCGCTTGCCGAGCAGAAAAGCGTCGGCGACGAGACGCAGCGGCGCCAGATCGACGTCGCTCGCGCCTGATGCGGCCAGCTTGACGAAGCGCTGGTACAGCTCGCGATATTCCTGATCGGGTGCCTCGGCAATGGCCTTGCCGTCGACGGCCATCCGCCGGCCGCCGTCAGACAATGTCATCCGGCCCTGATCGGTTTCCGCGACGATATCCCAGCTCTGCGGGCCGGTCTGCCGGAAGTCGAATTCGGCGGTGATGGGCAGGCCGTTGATGTCAGTCAGGTTCAGGTTCGCGGCGATCGGCCCCTGGCAATTGGCGGGAAAGGCGAGCTCGGCCGCGGTGACGAACACGGGCTGCGGCAGGATGCGGGTCAGGATCGAAAGAGCGTTGATGCCGGGATCGAACACGCCGAGGCCACCGGGTTCCCAGATCCAGGCCTGGCCCGGATGCCAGACGCGGACGTCTTCCTTCCAGTTGATGTGCACGGATTTGATCCGGCGGCTCGCCAGCCACTCGCGGGCCGGCTCGACCGCCGGTGCATGGCGCGAATGCCAGGTCGCAAACAGCGTTCGCCCGGCATCGGTCGCCATCGCGATCAGCGGATCGAGCTCGGCAACGCCGGTGCCCGGCGGCTTCTCCAGCATGACGTGCTTGCCGGCGGCGAGCGCGGTGGCGGCCTGGGCGCGGCGCACCTGCGGCGGTGTGCAGAGCGAGACGGCGTCGATCGGCGGACCTTTTTCCAGCAGCTCCTCGATGGTGGCGAAATGCGGCAGCGCCGGCAGCGAAGCGTTGCGGCTGGCAACGGCCGCGAGCGTTGCGCCCGGTGTCGCCGCGATCGCGCCCACATGCTGGTCGCGCGCGATCTTGCCGAAGCCGACGATGGCGATGCGAAGGTCTGTCACGCTTGTTCTCCAGTATCCGCTGACGGCAGCGGCTCGGCCGGGGCGGTCTCGATCACCGTGCCCTCGTGGCGGCGCATGCCGTTGTGAATGACGTAGACCATGGCCTCGGACGCTGCATCCGCGTCACCCGCGGCGATGGCATCGACGATCTTCTGGTGCCAGAGCAGCACGGTGTCGCGGTCCTCCGGCTCGACCGGGGCGCTGAGCAGGAACGAGGCGCGCAACGCCGCCTCGATGACATGCCCGATCGAGCGCATGAACAGATTGCCGGAGGCGCGCGCCACGCCAACGTGAAGCGCGAGATCAGCATCGGCAAACCCGACCGAGTCGGAGGCTTCATGCCGCATGCGATCCATGCAGCGGCGGAGCTCGGCGACGTCCTCCTCGGACCGCTGTACTGCGGCGAGCATCGCCGCGCGCGGCTCGACCGCGAGACGTATCTCGGCGAGGTCGTTGAGGAAACGCTTGTCGATGCCGGCGTCGAGGTGCCAGGCCAGCACATCCGCGTCGAACATGTTCCAGGCGCCGCGCTCGCGCACGACGGTGCCGACCCGCGCCTTGGTGGTGAGCAGGCCTTTGGCAACCAGCGTCTTCACGCTCTCGCGCAGCACCGGCCGCGACACGCCGAACATCGCGATCATCTCGGCATCGCCCGGCAGGCGCGTACCTTCCGCATAGTGGCCGGCGATGATGTCGACGCCGATCGAACGGGCAACTTCCGCATGGTTGGAATGGGCCCGCCGGGTCGGGATGAAGACGATGCGCGAGGTCATGACGCCGCTCCCACACGTTTCGCCACTGGCCGGCGCGCCAGCGCGACCAGCCCCTGCTGAAGCGCGATGAAGGCGAACAGTAGCACGCCGGTCGCGATCTTGGTCCACCAGCTCGACAGCGTCCCGTCGAAATTGATGTAGGTCTGGATCAGGCCCTGGATCAATACGCCGAGGAAAGTGCCGATCACCGAGCCCTGCCCGCCCGTGAGCAGCGTGCCGCCGATCACGACGGCGGCGATGCTGTCGAGCTCGACGCCGACCGCGGAGAGCGAATAGCCGGCGCTGGTGTAGAAGGAGAAGACGATGCCGGCGATCCCCGCGAGCAGGCTCGACAGCATGTATATCTTGATCGTCATCTTGCCAACGGCAACGCCCATCAGGCTCGCGGTGGTCCGGCTGCCGCCGAGCGCATAGACGTTGGCGCCGAACCGCGTCAGATGCAGCAGCAAGGCGCCGCCGATCACGATCACGAGCATGATGATTGCGATCGCCGTCAATCGTCCGCCGCCGGGCATGCGCAAGGCAAAGTCCGACACGGTGGAATAGATCGGCGCGGTGATCGGCACCGATTCCGTCGAAAGCAGGAAGCTTGCGCCGCGGGCGAGGAACATCCCTGCGAGCGTGACGATGAAGGGCGGCAAATCAAAGACGTGGATGACCGCGCCCATCGCCGCGCCGAAGGCCGCCGACAGAGCGAGGATGGCGACGAAGGCGACCAGCGGCGGCACGCCCCAGCGCTCGATCGCCAGCGCGACGAAGACGGTGGTGAATCCGATCACCGAGCCGACCGAGAGGTCGATGCCGCCGGAGATGATGACGAAGGTCATGCCGGTCGCGACGATGCCGAGGAAGGCATTGTCGGTGAGAAGATTGCCGACCACGCGGGTGGAGGCGATGTTGGGGAATTGCATGGCGCAGAGCGCAAAGCCCGCGACGAGCACGATGGCCGTGATCAGGACGGGCGGCAGGCCTTTCATGCTTTGGTCCTCCGCAGCCGCGCGGCGATCCCGGCGAGACCAGAGAATTTCGGCGATTGCAGCAGCAGCACCGCGAGCACCACCACCGCCTTGACCAGCAGGTTGAACTCCGGCGGATAGCCCGACAGCAAAATGCCGGTGTTCATGGTCTGGATGATCAGCGCACCCAGCACGGCGAGGACGAGACTGAAGCGGCCGCCGAACAGCGAGGTGCCGCCGATCACCACGGCGAGGATCGCATCGAGCTCGAGCCAGAGGCCGGAATTGTTGGCGTCCGCACCCATGATGTCGGCCGCGGCGATCACGCCGGCGAGCGCGGCGCAGACGCCGCACCAGACATAGACCGAAAGGATCATGGCGCGCGTCCCGACGCCTGCGAGCTCGCTCGCGCGCGCATTGCCGCCGGTCGCCTCGATCAGGAGCCCGAGCGCCGAGCCGCGCACCACCGCGCCGGTGAGGAGTAGCATACCCAGGGCAATCACGACCGGCACCGGCAGGCCGAGCACCGAGCCATTGCCGAGCCAGACCAGATCCGGCGAGGAGAACGTCACGATGCGCCCCTCGGTGATGAGCTGGGCGATACCGCGCCCCGCCACCATCAGGATCAGCGTCGCCACAATCGGCTGCATGCCGAGCACGGCGACGAGAAAGCCGTTCCACAGGCCGCAGACGAGGCCGGCGCCGAGCGCGGCCGCCAGCACGATCGGGAGCCCGTGACTGTCAGCGAGGCTCGCCGCGATCGCGCCGCAGATCGCCATGACCGCGCCGACCGAGAGGTCGATGCCGCGCGTCGCGATCACCAGCACCATGCCGAGTGAGAGCAGCGCCACCGGCGTGCCGCGGTTGAGCACGTCGATCAGGCTGCCGAACAGCCGGCCGTCCTGGAGGCGCAGGTCGAAGAATTGCGGCGACACCAGGCGATCGACCGCGAGGATGACGATCAGCGCCAGGATCTGGGCGAGGCCGCGGCGCGGCAGCAGCGCTGTCATGCGTGGCCCTCGTGCGCTGCGCCGCCGCCATCGGCTGCGATGGCGGCGAGAATATTGCCGACGTCGATCGCCTCGCCCGCGAGTTCCTCGACATGGGCGCGATCGCGCAGCACAACGACGCGGTCGGAATAGGTCACGATCTCATCGAGCTCGGAGGAGATCACGAGCAGCGAAAGCCCGTCATCGCAGAGCTCGCGGATCAGGCGGATGATTTCGGCATGCGCGCCGACGTCGATGCCGCGGGTCGGCTCGTCCAGCACCAGAAGCCGCGGCGAGGTCGCAAGCCAGCGCGCCAGCAGCACCTTTTGCTGGTTGCCGCCGGAGAGCAGGCCGACGGGACGCTCCGGATCGGGCGGACGGATGTCGAGCATCTTGATGTAGCGGCGCGCGATCTCGTCCTGCTCGCGGCGCGACAATGGCCGATGCAGGCCGCGCTTGGCCTGCAGCGCGAGCACGATGTTCTCGCGCACGCTGAGCTCGGCGACAATGCCGTCGGTCTTGCGCTCCTCCGGGCAATAGCCAAAACCGTGGCGGACGCCGTCGCGCGGCGACTGCAACCGGACGGCTGCGCCCTCCACCCTCGCCTGCCCGCGATCGGCGCGCTCGGCGCCGAACACCAGCCGCGCCGTTTCGGTGCGGCCTGAGCCGAGCAGCCCGGCAAGGCCGACGACCTCGCCATGGCGGAGCTCGAGACTGAAGGGCGCGACATAGCCGGCCTTGCCGTAGTTCTCGAAGCTCGCACAGACCTCGCGGGCCTGATGCTCGCGCGTCGCCGCCCGCGCGCTGGTGGTTTCCGCGAGCTCGCGGCCGAGCATCATTCGGATCAGTTCGAGCCGCGGCAGCGAGGCGGTCTCGCGTTCGCCGACGAGGCGGCCGTTGCGCAAGGCCGTGATGCGGTCGGAGATCTCGTAGACCTGGTCGAGGAAGTGGCTGACGAAGACGATGCCGATGCCGCGCCCTGCGAGCTTGCGCATGATGCCGAAGAGAATCTCGACCTCATGGCGGTCGAGGCTCGCGGTCGGCTCGTCCAGGATCAGCACGCGGGCGGAGAGATCCACGGCTCGCGCAATCGCGGTGACGTGCTGGATGGCGACGGAATAGTTGCCGAGCGGTGCGGCGACGTCGATGTCGAGGCCGAAATCCGCAAGCAGCGCCGTGGCGCGACGGCGCATCTCACCCTCGCGCACGATGCCGAAGCGCATCGGCTGGCGGTCGAGGAACAGGTTCTGCGCCACCGACAGGTTCGGCAGCAGATTGACCTCCTGATAGACGGTGGCGATGCCGGCCTGGAGCGCAGCCTTGGCCGAGCGCGGCGCGACCTCTTCGCCGCCGAGCCTGACAATGCCGGCATCGCGAGCGAACACGCCGGTGACGACCTTGATCAGCGTGGACTTGCCGGCGCCGTTCTCGCCGAGCAGAGCATGGATCTCGCCCGCGCGCAGCGTGAAGTCGACCTCCTGCAACGCACGGACGGCGCCAAAGCTCTTGCTGATCCCGCGCACCTCCAGCAGCGGCAGAGCAGGATCAAGGCTGTTTTCCATCCCGACGTCACTCCCACCGGCGCCCGCAAATGATGCGGACACCAAGCCTATTCGTTCGCGCAGCGGTTTCGAAGGGGGTGCCGGACCGCAAGGCGCGGTCCGGCGAAGCCCGCCTCAGTAACCGAGGCCCTTCTTGCTGTCGTAGATCTTCTGCGGATCGTCGGCAGCGGTATAGAGCTTCGACTCGGTCTGGATCCATTTCGGCGGCACCGTGCCCTTGTCCTTGAAGGCCGCGATGGCATCGAGCGCGGGGCCGGCCATGTTCGGCGTCAGTTCGACGGTGGCGTTGGCTTCGCCGGCGGCCATCGCCTTGAAGATGTCGGGTACCGCGTCGATCGAGACGGTGAGAATCTCCTTGCCGGGCTTGAGGCCGGCTTCCTTCATCGCCTGGATCGCGCCGACCATCATGTCGTCGTTGTGGGCATAGACCGCGCAGATCGACTTGCCGCCACCTTCGGCCTTGATGAAGCTCTCCATCACCTCCTTGCCCTTGGCGCGGGTGAAATCGCCGGTCTGGCTGCGCACCACCTTCAGGTTCGGATGTTTGGCGATCGCAGTGTCAAAGCCCTTCTTGCGGTTGGCAGCGACGCTGGCGCCGACCGTGCCCTGCAATTCGACGATGTTGCAGGCCTTAGTTCCGACCGTCTTCGCCAGCCAGTCGCCGGCGACCTCGCCTTCATGCACGCTGTCGGAGGTGACGGCGGTGAGATAGAGCTCCTTACCGGAAGGATCGATGTCGCGGTCGAGCAGCACGACCGGGATCTTTGCCTCCTTGGCTTCCTTCAGCACCGAATCCCAGCCGGTCGAGACCACGGGGGCGAGGAAGATCGCATCGACGTTCTGCGCGATGAAGGAGCGGATCGCCTTGATCTGGTTCTCCTGCTTCTGCTGGGCGTCGGCGATCTTGAGATTGACCTGGCGCTTGGTGGCCTCCTGCTTGGAGACCGACGTCTCGGCCGCGCGCCAGCCGGATTCCGATCCGATCTGCGAAAAGCCGATCGTGAGCTGGCCGGCACTGGCCGGCAGCGCGAGCAGCAAGGCGGCCATGGCGCTGGCCGCAGAGAGGGCTTTAGGGGTCATCAGGCGTGTCTCCCAAGATGTTTATCCGTGGCGCAGATTGGTAGCATGGCACCCACAGGCCGGCCTCTGGGGCGGCGGGAGGGACTATTTCATGGAAGATGGGTTCCGACTAGTCATATTATTTGACTATTTGGAGGAAAACGCACGTCGCCGACGACGGGCGGTTCTATGACACGCCAAGCGCGATTTTGTTCCGGCGATGCAACGGGGAGATGAAGGGAATATGCGACGGTTGGGACCGCAGGGACAATGACAGATAGAGGCGCAACCTCTCCTCCTCGTCATTGCGAGCGCAGCGAAGCAATCCAGAGATCTTTCCGCGGAGGGACTCTGGATTGCTTCGCTGCGCTCGCAATGACGGCGTGGAGAGAGTTCTGCGTATATCGGGCAAGGCGTCTCGTGGAGAGTCCCCCTCACCCGGAATTTGCCTTCGCAAACTCCGGCCTCTCCCCGCGAGCGGGGAGAGGCGAAGAAGCTAAATCAGCTTCCGCTGCGCCAGATTCTTCATCAGCGCGCCGATGCCGAACGTCCAGGGCTCGCACTCGTCGCTGGCGCGCATGCGGTTGACGAGCTTGCCGAGCTGGGGCGCCGAGATGGTGACGATGTCGTCGCGCTTGTGGGTGAACCCCTGTCCCGGCGCGTCGCGATCCTTCACGGGGGCGAACATGGTGCCGAGGAAGAGAACGAAGCCATCGGGGTATTGATGGATCTTGCCGATCGTCTGCGCCACGAGATCGGTCGGATCGCGGCTGATCTTGCTGATCGAGGAATGGCCGTCGAGGACGAAGCCGTCCGTGCCCGTCACGTTCAGGCTGATGTCCAGCTTGCGCGCATCGTCGAGCGTGAAGCTGTCGTCGAACAGCCGCAGCAGCGGACCGATCGCGCAGGATGCGTTGTTGTCCTTGGCCTTCGACAGCAGCAGCGCCGAACGGCCCTCGAAGTCGCGCAGGTTGACGTCGTTGCCCAGCGCGCCGCCGACGATCTTGCCGCGGCTCGAGACGAACAGCACGAGCTCGGGCTCGGGATTGTTCCAGGTCGATTTCGGATGCAGGCCGGCATCCATGCCGGTGCCGACCGAGGACATGGTCGGCGCCTTGGTGAAGACCTCGGCGTCCGGGCCGATGCCGACCTCGAGATACTGGCTCCAGGCGTTCTGGTCGATCAGCACCTGCTTCAGGTGCATCGCCTGGTCCGAGCCCGGCTTGAGCTTTGACAAATCGTCGCCGATCAGCCGCGTCACCTCTTTGCGGATCGCTTCGGCCGAGGCCGGATTGCCCTTGGCCCGTTCCTCGATGACGCGCTCCAGCATCGAGATTGCGAAGGTGACGCCGGCGGCTTTCAGCGTCTGGAGATCGACGGGCGCGAGCAACCACGGCTTCTTGGGATCACGACCGTCGGGCGCGGTGTTGGCGACAATGGCTTCGAGATCGCCGATGCGCTCGCCCTTGGTTGCAGCCAGCGCCTTGGCGGGATTGTCCTCCTCGCACAGCGCGCTGATGGTCGGGAATTTCGCGGTGACGTCGAACACGCCGTCGCCGCGCACGGCGACAACGGCCGGACCGTTCACCTGCGGCAGCCAGACTCGGCCGACCAGCGTTCCCTTCGCTCCATCCTCGGGGAGAAGGTCTTTAACGGACAGTGTCGTCATGGCCGGCGTCCTCGCTGTTTCCAGGGATCAGCCGCAGCCGATCACATTGGCGAAAACCAATAAACGTCTGGCGGGGGAAGTCCAGAGAGCGCGTCCCTCACTTGAACCAGTGCACCAGCGCGATGCTGATGCCGAGCAGCAGCATCAGCGACAGCGTCACGGCTGCCGTCACCCGGCCGCCGACATTGGCGAGCACGCGCACATCGACGCCAAGGCCCAGCGCTGCCATCGACACCACCGTGAGAAAGCTCGTGATCTTCGTCACCGGGCCAACCACCGTGGCCGGCACGATCTCGAGCGACCGCAGGGTCGCGAGCGCAAGGAAGCCGAGAATGAACCAGGGGACCAGGCGGAAGAAACCGACGCTGGTCTTCTTGGCATCGGCCTGCCAGCGCGAGGCGACCAGCGACAGGCTGACGACGACCGGCCCCAGCATCAAGACGCGCATCAGCTTCACCAGCGTGCCGATCTGCGTCGAGACGAGGCCTGCCGGGACGGTCGCCGCAAGCACCTGTGGCACCGCGTAAACGGTGAGACCGGCGAGGATGCCGTATTGTGTGGCGGACAGCTGCAGCAACGGGATCAGCAGCGGCAGGCCCAGTACCATCATCACGCCGAGGATCGCGGTGAAGGAGATCGAGGACGCAATCTCGTCGTTGGTGGCGCCGATGATCGGCGCCACGGCGGCGATCGCGGAATTGCCGCAGATCGAGTTGCCGCAGGCGATCAGGATCGACAGCCGTGTCGGCAGGCCGAGCAGCCGGCTGAGGCCGAAGGAGACGCAGAGCGCGACCACAACGACCGCGGCAACGGAGGCGAGCAGCGCAATGCCTGAAGCCGCGATCGCGGCGAAGCTGATGGAGGCCCCGAGCAGCATCACCGCGACTTCGAGCAGCTGCTTGGCGCTGAAGGCGATGCCGGCCTGCCAGCGCGGGGCCGGCTTCCAGAAGCTGCGCACGGCCATGCCGAGCAGGATCGCCATTACCAGCGCCTCGATATAGGGATGCTGGAACACGCCCAGTTCCGCCCGTTCCAGCAGGGCCGACACACCGGCAACGAGAATGCAGAGGAGAATGCCCGGAATCAGCGCCGCAATGCGGCTGACGGCGGTGGCCGGCTTGGAATCGGCCGGGCTGGATGCTTGATTCTGCGACACAAATCTCTCCCGGAGGAGAAGGATTTATACGCAGCGCGCCCCGATTGGGAAATATGTTTTCGACATATCAGGGCCGAGGGAAGTTCTATCCTCAGCCCGGAATAAACGGCTCAGAAGATCAGGCTTTTCGCCAGCGAGGCGACGCGGCTGAAGCCGTCATAGATGCCCGGCTCGAAGAAGGCCGCACGCGCGAGCACGATGCCCGCCACCAGCGACCAGAACAGCGTCGTGCCGGCCCGCAGCAGGAGCTTTGAGGCGCGCGATTTCGGCTGGGCGTCCGTTGCGGACACCAGCTGCTCGCCAAAGGGCTCAAATGCGGTGCGTTCCATAGCTGCCGATCCATCAATTTCTGGCAGAAATGTCGTCGTTTCGGCCTCAAACAGCAATGGAAGCGATTGGCATTTTTACCCTCGTAAGGGGAAACTCCTTCCTCCCGACGATGCCGCGGCAATAGTTTTCTTCTTCCGGCCTATTTGGACACTGGCGGTGCGGGCTACAGGGCCAGATAACGCCGCCGGATTGCGTCATTGGCCTTAGGTCGTGATCGGTTAATCGCGCCACGCTGATCGCGCCACCTTCTCCCGCAAGCAAGGGGAGAAGGAAGAAAGCACCGCTTCGCGCGAGCGAGCATAGACCGCGCCCTACGCCGCCAGTCCGCTCCCCACCGGAGCAAACTCCAGCCCCAGACTCTCCGCCACCGCCTTGTTGGTGATACGGCCGCGATGGACGTTCAGCCCGTTGCGCAGATGCGGGTTCTCCAGCACGGCGGCAAAGCCCTTGTTTGCGAGCATCAGACCAAACGGCAGCGTCGCATTGTTCAGCGCCTGGCTCGAGGTCACCGGCACCGCGCCCGGCATGTTAGCGACGCAGTAATGCACGACGCCGTCGACCTCGTAGGTCGGCTCCGCGTGCGTGGTCGGGTGCGAGGTCTCGAAGCAGCCGCCCTGGTCGATTGCGACATCGACCAGCACCGCGCCGGGGCGCATCGATTTGAGCATCGCGCGCGTGACCAGCTTCGGCGCACTAGCGCCCGGCACCAGCACCGCGCCGATCACGACGTCGGCGGCGAACACCTCCTCCTCGACCGACTCGATCGTCGAAAAGCGCGTCCGCACGCGTCCCATAAAGAGATCATCGAGCTGCCGAAGCCGGGGTATGGAGCGATCGATCACGGTGACCTCGGCGCCAAGGCCCGCGGCCATGCGCGCGGCCTGCGTTCCCACCACGCCGCCGCCGAGCACCACGACGCGCGCCGGCTGCACGCCGGGAACGCCGCCAAGCAACAGACCACGGCCGCCGGCCGACCGCTTGAGCGCAGCGCCGGCTGCCTCGATGGCGAGGCGGCCGGCGACTTCGCTCATCGGCGCGAGCAGGGGGAGGTGGCCGGCCGCGTCGGTGACGGTTTCATAGGCGATCGCGGTGCAGCCGGAGGCGAGCAGGCCCTTGGCCTGTTCGGGATCCGGCGCAAGATGGAGGTAAGTAAACAGGATCTGGCTTTCACGGAGCTGAGCCCATTCGCTTCGCTGCGGCTCCTTCACCTTCACGATCATGTCGGATTTGGCGAAGATATCGCGGGCGCTGTCGGCGATCGCAGCCCCTGCCCGCCGATAGACCTCGTCGGACGCGCCAATGCCGCTGCCGGCGCCGGTCTCGACCGTCACCTGGTGCCCGGCGGCGACATATTCACGGACCGCGCCCGGCGTCAGCCCGACGCGATATTCCTGCACCTTGATCTCACTGGGAACACCGACGTGCATCTTCCGCTCCTTCGCCAACAAATTGATTCCATTGTTGATCGTAGCGAGAGGGCCGGTTTGGTTTCGTGCAAATATCCGGTAGTTTGGCTGCGGCCGCGCCGGTTTCCGGCGCGCAAACATCCTTTCACGCTGGAAACAAAACTTTGGCCCTGGACCGGAAAGACCTCGCCATCCTCGCGGAACTCACGACCAACGCGCGGGCCAGCCACACCGAGCTCGCCAACAAGGTCGGGCTGTCGAGTACCGCGCTGGCGCGGCGGCAGAAGGCGCTGGAGGACGACGGCTACATCCAGGCCTACCAGGCCGCGCTCGACCTGACGCAGTTCGGCCTCACCACGACCGTGCTGGTGCGCATCGCGCTGGAGAGCCAGAGCGACGAGGCGCTGAAGGCGTTCGAGGCGGAAGTGGGGAAGTGCCCCTCCGTCGTGCGCTGCTTCCTGATGTCGGGCACCGACGATTACATCCTGATCGTGCTCGCCCGCGACATCCAGGATTTCGAGCGCATTCACCGCACCGAGCTGTCGCGCCTGCCGCGCGTCGCGCGGGTGCAATCGAGCTTCGCGCTGCGCGAGGTGGTCAACCGCGCGGTGCCGACCGTGGTGTTCGGCGAAGCGAAGCGGTAACCGCCCTCTCCCTTCGCGAATGCGCGGAGGCGATCGGGCCTTACTGTCATCCAACTGTCATCGAATGTGCCGAGAGCTGTGTCCCTGGCACATTCGGGACGCACCATGGACTATTTCAAGCGCTTCAACTTCCTGTTCGCAGCACCCATGTTCGACGCCGACGACCTCGAGGGCGTCCGCTTCAATCAGATCATCGAGGAGATCCAGCGCTCCGGCTTCGAGGTGGTCCGGGCTCGCAAGCTGGAGGACGCCGAGATGGCGGTGCAGACCGATGCCGCGATCGGCTGCATGGTGGTGGACTGGGGCAAGAAGGGGCTGGAGGGCAAGACCTCGGCGCTGATCAATTTGATGCGCCGGCGCGGCCTCGACTTCCCGATCATCCTCCTGATCCGGCGCAAGCGGTTCGAGGACCTGCCGGTCGAGGTGCTCGACTTCATCGACGGCTATGTCTTCCTGTCCGAGGAGACGCCGCCCTTCATCGCCAAGAACCTGATCAGCCGTCTCAAGCAATATGCCGAGACGCTGAAGACGCCGTTCTTCGGCGCCCTCGTCGACTATGCCGAGGAAGGCAACCAGCTCTGGACCTGCCCGGGTCACAATGGCGGCGTGTTCTACAATCGCAGCCCGATCGGGCGCGTGTTCGTCGAGCACCTCGGCGAATCCGTGTTCCGCGACGATCTCGACAATTCCGTGCTCGACCTCGGCGACCTCCTCACCCATGAGGGCCCGGCGCTGAAGGCGCAGAAGGAAGCAGCGGCGATCTTCGGCGCGGAAAAGACCTATTTCGTGCTCAACGGCACCTCGACCTCGAACAAGGTCGCGCTCGGCGCCCTCGTCACCGACGGCGATCTCGTGCTGTTCGACCGCAACAACCACAAGGCCGCCCATCACGGCGCGCTGATGATCAATGGCGGCATCCCGGTCTATGTCCCGACCGTCCGCAACGCCTGGGGCCTGATCGGGCCGATGCGCTGGGACATGATGGACGAAAGAGCTCTGCGCGAGGCGATCCGAAACCATCCCCTCGTGAAGGACCGCGACGCCTGGCGCCAGGAGCGGCCGTTCCGCGTCGCCGTGGTCGAGCAGTGCACCTATGACGGCTCGATCCACAGTGCCGAGATGATCATCAAGCGCATCGGCCATCTCTGCGACTACATCCTGTTCGACGAGGCCTGGGCCGGCTTCATGAAATTCCACCCGCTCTATGCCGGCCGCTTCGCCATGGGACTTGCCAATCTCTCTCCGGAAGCCCCGGGCATCATCGCGACACAGTCGACCCACAAGCAGCTCGCGAGCTTTTCGCAGGCCTCCCAGATCCACATCAAGGACCGCCACATCCGCGGCCAGAAGCGGCGCGTCGAGCACCGCCGCTTCAACGAAAGCTTCATGCAGCACGCCTCGACCTCGCCCTTCTACCCGCTGTTCGCCTCGCTCGACGTCGGCGCGCAGATGATGAAGGGCCGCTCCGGCGAAGTGCTGTGGGACGACACGATCCGCCTTGGCATCGAGCTGCGCAAGAAGGTCCGTGCGATGCGCCGGGAGTTCGAGGAGAAGGAGCAAAATCCGGATCGCCGCTGGTTCTTCGAGCCCTTCGTTCCCGATCGCGTCGCCATTGCCGATGTCAGCCGCCCCGGCACGGCGCATAACGTCGCCTGGGAGACCCTCTCCACCGACGAGCTCGCGACCAATCCCGCGCTGTGGCAGCTCTCTCCTGATACCAACTGGCACGGCTTTCCCGATCTCGCGGAAGGCTTTGCCATGACCGATCCGAACAAGCTGACCTTGCTCACGCCCGGATTCGACCGCGCCACCGGCGCCTATGCCGAGCACGGCATTCCCGCGCCGGTCGTCGCGCAATATCTGCGCGAGAACCGCATCGTCGCTGAGAAGAACGACCTCAACTCCCTGCTCTTCCTGCTCACCCCCGGCGTCGAGGCAAGCAAGGCCGGCACGCTGATCTCCGGCCTCGTCGCGTTCAAGAGGCTGCATGACGACAATGCGCTGCTGGCCGACGCGATCCCGGAATTTTATCAGCGGCGGCAGACGCGCTATGCCGGTGTGCGCCTGCGCGACCTCTGCGGCGACATGCACCGCTTCTTCCGCGCCGCCGACGTCAGCGCGCTCCAGGCCCGGCAGTTCACGCCCGAGCACATGCCCGAGATCGCGATGTCGCCCCGCGATGCCGCGCGCTATCTGTTCCGCAACGACGTCGACTACCTTCCGATCGAGGCGATCGCGGGCCGCATCGCCACCACGCCCTTCGTGGTCTATCCGCCCGGCATCGCCACCATCGTGCCCGGCGAGCGGCTGACGGAACGGGCCAAGCCGATGGTGGATTATCTCAAGATGTTCGAGACCTGCTTCAACACCTTCCCGGGCTTCGACGTCGAGATCCAGGGCGTCTACAAGGAGATCGATGCTCAGGGGCGCATCGGGCTCTACACTTACGTCGTTGCCGAGTAGGTGCCGATGAACGAAACAGCCGCGCGCGCGAGTGACGAACCCGTCCTGGTCAGGCCGTCACGCGAGAGCGATGTCGAGGCGATGCTGGCGATCTACCGCCATCACGTCCGCAATGGCGTGCCGCGCGATGTCGAGGGAACCGGTGCGCCGGAGCCTGATGACTTGCGCGACCGCCGCAAGAATCTGAAACAGACCCGCCTGCCGCATCTGGTCGCGACCTATCGCGGCGAGGTCGTCGGCTATGCCTATGCCGTCCTGTTCCGCAAGCGCCCGGCCTATCGCTATACGGCCAAGCATTCGATCTACGTCCACCACGCGCATCTCGGCCGCGGGGTCGGACGGCTTCTGCTCCAGGAATTGATCGATGCCTGCGCGGCGGCCGGCTTTCGCCAGATGATAGGCTATATCGACGCCGACAATGCGCCCTCGCTGGCGCTGCACGAGAAGTTCGGCTTCGCGCGCGCCGGCCTGCTCGGCGGCGTCGCCTATCGCCACGGCCGCTGGTCCGACACTGTCATGGTGCAGCGGTCGCTCGGCGCGGGAACGACGGCGCCCCCGGTCACGGTGCCGGGCCGGTAGACCTCATGACGGAAAGTCGGCCGGTCTCACATGAATGCGGTCGGCATGCAGCGACCAGTGATGCAACGCCTGGTCCTTGCAGAACCTCGCCTTCGCCTGTTCCCTAGCCTCGTCCTCGTCGGCGGCGTCGATCTCGAGCGTGCCCTGACAGACCTCGCATTGCCGGCCGTACTCGCCAAGCACGTCCTTCATGAACTTGACGACAAAAGTAGACATGGGACCTCCTGCGCCCCCCGGCAGCACTCTAATCCCATTTAGGCCGGACGGGGGAAGGAGATTTTGACGCGGATCAAGACCGGGCAGTTCTGACCGAAGATTCGTTGCGGAACCCAACGGGCGGGTTTATGGGCAAGTGCCGATCGCCATGAGGATTTTGCCTTGCACTTTGTCTCCGATACCGAAGTCACGAAAGTTCTGACGTTTCCGATCCTCATCGCAGTCCTGGAGGAAGCGCATCGCCGGCCGAAGATGGAGGTTCTTGACGCCTTCCTTGGCGACGAGAAAGGGCAATACGTCATCCGCAGCGCGGTCGATCCCGGCCGTTACATGGCCAGCAAGATGTTCACCAGCTTTCCGGCCAATCTGGCCGAAGGCAAGATGCCGGCGGTACAGGCCGTGTGCGTGCTGTTCGACGGCACCAATGGGCGGCCGCTGGCGGCGATGGACGGCACCGAAATCACGCACTGGCGCACCGCGGCGGACTCCGCGCTGGGCACGAAACTGCTCGCCCCGCCCAATCCCGAGACCCTTCTTTGCGTCGGCGCCGGCGAGATGTCCGAGTGGCTGATCCGGGGCCATCGCACCGTGCGGACGTCGCTGCAACGCGTGCTGGTCTGGAATCGAAGCCCGGACCGGGCAGATGATCTCGCCAGGCGCCTGGCGGCCGACGGCGTGAAGGCGGAGACGGTCACGGACCTCGACGCCGCGACGCGCGAGGCCGACATCATCACCACCTGCACCCGCGCGCATCAGCCGTTGATCAAGGGCCGCAATTTGCGGCCGGGCACGCATCTGGACCTCGTCGGCGGCTACACGCCGCAAACCCGCGAGGCTGACGACGAGGCCGCCAAGCGCTCGCGCGTCTTCGTGGACCGGCGGGAATCCGCCTTCCATGGCGTCGGCGACATCCTGCAGCCGATCGCAAGCGGTGCGATCAGCGAGGCGGATGTCCTCGGCGACCTCTACGACCTCGCTGGCGGCCGCGTGCAGGGGCGAACGTCACCGTCAGACATCACGTTTTTCAAGAACGCCGGCGGCGGTCATCTCGACCTCATGACCTGCGAGGCCGTGTTCCGGCAGCTCGGCGCAAAGCTGGTGTAGACGCCCTACCCCGGCGTTATGCCGGTGGAGGCCAACGGGAGGGATGCCGGCAAGACAGGGCCGGCATCAGCCGTCACGTCTTGATATCCAGGAGTGTGTCTTCCGTCTCGGCGTAGGCTTGAATGACCTTCGCATTGGCAATGAAGCTGTACTTTGCGACCGCCAGCTGGGCGAACTCATTGGCGAGATCGACATTCGGCGCGGCGATCAGGCCGTCCTGGTTTGCGAAGGGAGCGCTCGGGTCGGATTGCGCGGTATAGCTCGGCGAAACCGCCGACACGGTCGCGACCGTGCCGCCCGGCGTCGAGCCGCTCGATTGGGAGACCTGATCGACCCGCAGCGGCACATAGGCGGCGGGAAACGTCGGAGCAATGCTCGAACTGCCCGCACCGGCCGATGTGCCCGATCCGCCTGACGCTGGCAGCGGGCCGGTCGTGCTGATGTTGGCGATATTGCTCGCGGCCACGTTCACGCGCAAACTTGCCGCGGAAAGTCCGGATGTCGCAATCGAAAGTATGCTCATGCTCCCTGATCTACAGGACAAGTCATACACGTTCATTCACGACATCGATAAGATGCGCCCCTCTGTATTTCCCTCGCGGTAACCAATGGCCGGCGCGCAATAGCCTTCGCGCCGCCCCTACCCCGGCGTCACGCCAAAAGCCTGCTTGAAGCGTTCGGCATAGTGCGGCCAGACCTCCGGATTGATGATGCGCGGCGGGCGCTTGCCGTCGAGCGTCTCCAGCACCTGCTCGGCGGCGATGCGGCCCATGTTCTGGCGCGCCTCGATCGTGACGCCGGCCGTGTGCGGGCTCGCCAGCACATTGTCGAGCTGGAGCAGCGGATGCTCCGGCGGCGGCGGCTCCTTGGACCAGACGTCGAGGCCGGCACCGGCGATGCGCTTGTCGCGCAGCGCCTGCAGCAGCGCGTCCTCGTCGTGGATGAAGCCGCGCGCCGTGGTGATGAAATAGGCATGCGGCTGCATCAGTGCGAACTCGCGCACGCTGATCATGTTGCGGCTGCCCTTGTTCAGCGGGCAGGAGATCGAGACGAAATCAGAGCGGCGCAGCAGCTCGTCGAGCTCGACCTTCTCGCCGCCCCGCTCCGCCATCACCTCGGCGGTGAGATACGGATCATAGGCCAGCACCTTCATGCCGAGCAGGCCGTTGCAGAGGGCGGCGATGCGGCGGCCGACATTGCCGAGGCCGATGATGCCGACGGTCTTGTGCTCGACCTCGTTGCCGACGAGCTCATTGCGGTTGACGTCGCGCTCGCGGCGCAGCCGGCGGTCCGACTGGATGATACGCTTGGACAGCGTCAGCATCATCGCCAGCGCATGCTCGGCGACCGAATGGGCGTTGCCGCCGGACTGGTTGACGACCACGACGCCGGCGGCCGTGCAGGCCTCGACGTCGACCGGGTCGAAGCCGGCACCGTTGCTGGAGACGAGCAGCAAATTCGGCGTGCGCTTCAGGAAGGCGGCATCGACATGGAAATGCGGAGCGAGCTCATCGCGGGCGGCGCCGACCTGGTAGACATGGGCCGCGCTCAGGATCGGTGCGTAAAAGTCCTCGGGGCTTTCGTTCTCGATACGATCGAGCCGGACGTCGGGCCGCGCCTTCAGGATGTCGATATAAATCGGATTGGCCAGGTATTTGACGTAGAAGACGCGCTTGCTGTTGACGGACATCAGGACCCTTCCGGCTCTCTCGTGGGAGATCCGCAAGGTCAGCGCGATGCGCGCCCGTCCGTGCCCCTCCCGTTTTCTGGTTATGACGGCTTATGCCATGGCGCCGCCGGCCACGGCAGGCCGTCTGGCGCAGATCACGGTGCCGGCCCGGACATGTTGACAATCCCGCGGCCTGCGTCAAGTTCGACGGATCGCCGCGACGGCAAGAACCAAGAAGCACACGCGGCCGAGGGGAGAACGCAATGGCGATTGCGGAACAGCAGGCACAGGGGACAAGCGACAGAAGCTGGCATGGCATCGTCCTGCAGACCCTGAAGCGGAACGAGATCAGCCTGATCCCCTACGTGCCTGACCGCGTGCTGACGCCGCTGATCAAGAATTTGCACGCCAATCCCTTCTTCACCACCTTCGCCACGGCACGCGAGGAAGAGGCCGTCGGCATCGTCTCCGGCGCCTGGATGGGCGGACGGCGCGGCGCAGTGCTGATGCAGACCTCGGGCTTTGCCACGCTCGCCAACGTTCTCGCTTCGCTCGCGGTGCCCTACCAGATCCCGCTGATCATGTTCGTCTCGGAGCGCGGCACGCTCGGCGAGTTCAACTACGGCCAGTCGCTGGTCTGCCGCACCATGCGCCCGGTGCTGGATTCGCTGGCATTGGAGCACCACACCATCACTCGGCTCGACGAGCTTGAATTCATTGCCGACCGCTCGATCAAGCAGGCCGTCACCACGCAGGCGCCGGTGGCCCTGATCCTCAACCCGCTGCTCACGGGCGGCAAGGTTTTTGACCAGTGAGGCCGGCGATGAATACTGGCAATACCAAGGTGATGAACCGCTTCGATATCACCTCGCGCCTGATCGCAAAGCTCCAGCACGAGGAAGCCGTGATCGGCGGCATCGGCAACACCAATTTCGACCTCTGGGCCGCTGGCCACCGCCCGCAGAACTTCTACATGCTCGGCAGCATGGGCCTCGCCTTCCCGATCGCGCTCGGCGTGGCGCTGGCGCAGCCCGACCGCCGCGTCTTCGCGCTCGAGGGCGACGGCTCGCTCCTGATGCAGCTCGGCGCGCTCTCGACGATCGCGGCGTTGAAGCCGAAGAACCTGATCATGATCGTGATGGACAACGGCATCTACCAGATCACCGGCGCGCAGCCGACGCCGGCCGCTGGCGTCGCCGACATCGTCGCCATTGCCACGGGCTCGGGCCTTGCCAACAGCGCCTGGGCCGCGGACGAGGAGGATTTCGAGCGCCTGGTCGAGGAGGCCATGTCGGCCTCCGAGCCGAGCCTGATCGCGGTCCGCATCGACGACAAGCCGGGCGTCGGCACCACAAGGCGTGACCCCGTGCAGATCCGCGAGCGCTTCATGCACGGCCTCGGCGTGCGCGAGCCACTCTAAACGTTTCGTCATTAACTACACGGCGATCTGATCCGCAGCCCGCAACAGGATGTCGCGATTCCGTGCTATCGGCACCGGATGTCCATTTTTGTTCGTTTCTTTGCCTGGCTGCTCGCCGCCGCCGTCACCTTTGCAACGCTCGGGCCTCCGGGCCTGCGGCCCCATTCCGATCTCGGCCAGGACGGCGAGCATGCGCTGGCCTTCATCCTTGTCGGGCTGGCCTTCGGCCTCGCCTACCGGCAGCGGCGCCTGGCAGTTGCGACCGTTTCGGTGGTCCTGATCGGCCTGCTCGAACTGATGCAATTCTGGGCGCCGGGGCGCCATGCGCGGCTGGAGGATTTTCTGGTCGATGCCGGCACCGCCTGCATCGGCTTTGCGCTCGCCGCCGTCGCCGATTGGGTCATGACCCGGTTTCGGGCAAACTCGGCCCTGACAAGCTGAGGCCCCGCGGAGCGATGCTCCGCAGGGCCCGATTCAGCTATGCGACGCTGCGCCGATCAATCGATGATCCTGACGACGCGGCGCGTGCGCGGCTCGACGATCACGCGGCGATCGTTCACGACCGCGTAGCGATACTCGGTGTAGTTCGGCACGGGCCGCAGCACCACGGTCGGGGGCAGTGGCTCGCCGACGACGACGCGCTCGTGAACCACGACGGAATGATCGCGCGGGATTCCGCCCAGCACCGCATTCGGAATTTCTAGGCCCGCGCCAACGGCCGCACCGACGGTGCCGCCGACCATCGCGCCGATCGGTCCGCCGATATCGCCACCCGCGCGCGCGCCTTCTCGGGCGCCCTGTTCGGTCGTCGACTGGGCAAAGGCTGCGCTCGACGCCAGCAGCGACGCAGCAGCCAACGTAATCGCAAGACGGGTTTTCATGTCCTTACGCCTCCAGTGATTGTTGTACATCTTCAACCCGCGGGGCTGGAGCATTGTTCCGGTTCCCCTGCGACGAAAGATGCATCACACGTCTGGAGACTGTTACCGCGTAACAGTTCAGCTCGCGGCGATCTCGTGACCCGCCATCAGTTCCAGCGCCCGTACCATGGCCGAGTGATCCCAGGCCCTGCCGCCATGCGCGGTGCAGGACGAGAACAATTGCTGCGCCACCGCCGTGCTCGGCAGTGACAGGCCGAGTGCGCGCGCGCCTTCGAGCGCGAGGTTGAGATCTTTCTGGTGCAGTTCGATGCGGAAGCCCGGATCGAAATTGCGCTTCACCATGCGCTCGCCATGCACCTCGAGAATCCGCGACGAGGCGAAGCCGCCCATCAGCGCCTTGCGTACCAGCGCGGGATTCGCGCCGGCCTTCGATGCAAACAGCAGCGCTTCGCTCACCGCCTCGATCGTCAGCGCGACGATGATCTGGTTGGCGACCTTCGTGGTCTGGCCGTCGCCATTGGCGCCGACATGGGTGACGTTCTTCCCCATCTTGTCGAAGACCGGCTTCATGGTGCCAAAGGCCCGCTCGGGACCGCCGACCATGATGGTGAGGCTCGCAGCTTTCGCCCCGACCTCCCCGCCCGACACCGGCGCGTCGAGATAATCGGCGCCGAGCGCCTCGATCTTCCTCGCAAACTCCTTCGTCGCCAGCGGCGAGATCGAGCTCATGTCGACGACGATCTTACCCTTGGAGATGCCGCTCGCGACGCCGTCCTTGCCGAACAGCACGGCCTCCACATGCGGCGTATCCGGCACCATGATGATGACGGCGTCCGCCTGCTCCGCCACCTCCCTGGCCGATTTGCAGACGATGCCGCCCGCAGAGATCAGCTCGGCCGCGACCGGCGCGACGTCATGCAGGAACACACGATGGCCCGCGGCCAGGAGGTGGCCGGCCATCGGCCGTCCCATGGTGCCAAGTCCGATGAAGCCGATGTCGATCATATCAGGATGTCCTCACGTCTCAAACGTCTGTGCCGCGTGCCAGGAGAGGCCTTCCAGCGTCGTGGTGCGCGGCTTGTATTCGCAGCCGATCCAGCCGCGATAACCGATCGCGTCGAGATGGCGGAACAGGAAGGGATAGTTGATCTCGCCGGTGCCGGGCTCATGGCGGCCGGGATTGTCAGCGAGCTGGATGTGGGCGATCTGGGGCAGATATTCCTGCATGGTGCGGGCGAGATCGCCCTCCATGATCTGCATGTGATAGATGTCGTACTGGATGAAGAGGTTGTTCGAGCGCACCTCGGAGATCAGCTGCACCGCCTGCTCGGTGCCGTTGAGGTAGAAGCCGGGAATGTCGAGCGTGTTGATCGGCTCGACCAGCAGCTTGATGTTCTCCCGCGCCAGCGTCGAGGCCGCAAAGCGCAGGTTTCCGACCAGCGTCTCCTGAAGCTCGCGCGGATCGGCATCGACAGGCGCGATGCCGACGAGGCAGTTGAGCTGCTCGCAATCGAGCGCCTTGGCATAGTCGATGGCCCGGAACACGCCGTCGCGGAATTCGGCGGTGCGGTCGGGCAGGATCGCTATGCCGCGCTCGCCCCCAGCCCAGTTGCCTGCGGGGAGATTGTGCAGCACCTGCGTCAGGCCGTGGGCCTCCAGCTGCTCGCGCAGCTGCGCCTTGTCGAAATCATAGGGGAAGAGATATTCGACCCCGGCAAAGCCTGCCGCTTTCGCCGCCGCGAAGCGGTCGAGGAACGGCATCTCGTTGAAGAGCATGGTGAGGTTGGCGGCAAACTTCGGCATGATGCTCTCCCCCTATTCCGCCGGCTGCAACACGCGCGTGGTGCCGACCTCGTCGAGCGGCAGATCCAGCACCTCCTCGAACTCGACGATGTTGTCGATCTCCGTGCCCATCGCGATGTTGGTGACGCGCTCGAGGATGAACTCGACCACCACGGGCACGCGGTGCTTGGCCATCAATTCACGCGCGGTGGCGAACGCGGCCTGCGTGTCCTTCGGATCCGTGACGCGGATCGCCTTGCAGCCGAGGCCTTCGGCGACCGCGACATGGTCGACGCCGTAGACGCCGATCTCGGGCGCGTTGATGTTCTCGAAGGAGAGCTGGACGTGGTAGTCCATGTCGAAGCCGCGCTGGGCCTGGCGGATCAGGCCGAGATAGGAATTGTTCACGACGACGTGGATGTAGGGCAGATTGAACTGCGCGCCGACCGCGAGCTCCTCGATCAGGAACTGGAAGTCGTAGTCGCCCGACAGCGCGACGATCTCTCGCTCCGGACACGCCGCGCGCACGCCGAGGGCAGCGGGCAGTGTCCAGCCGAGCGGGCCCGCCTGCCCGGCATTGATCCAGTTGCGCGGCTTGTAGACACCGAGGAATTGCGCGCCGGCGATCTGCGACAGGCCGATCACGGTGACATAGGTGGTGTCGCGGCCGAACGCCTTGTTCATCTCCTCATAGACACGCTGCGGCTTGATCGGGACGTTGTCGAAATGGCTCTTGCGCAGCATCGTCTTCTTGCGATCGCGGCAGGCAGCGGGCCATGCCTGACGCTCGCGAAGCCTGCCTGACCGCCGCCACTCCCTGGCGACGGTGACGAAGAGTTCGAGCGCGGCCTTTGCGTCCGAGACGATGCCGAGGTCGGGATTGAACACGCGCCCGATCTGGGTCGGCTCGATGTCCACGTGAACGAATTTGCGGCCCTTGGTGTAGGTCTCGACCGATCCAGTATGACGATTGGCCCAGCGGTTGCCGATGCCGAGCACGAAGTCGGATTCCAGCAGCGTGGCATTGCCATAGCGATGGCTGGTCTGAAGACCGACCATGCCGGCCATCAGCACGTGATCGTCGGGAATCGCGCCCCACCCCATCAGCGTCGGCACGACAGGCACGTTGGCGATCTCGGCGAACTCGACCAGCAGGTCCGACGCATCGGCGTTGATGATGCCGCCACCCGCGACGATCAGCGGCCGTTCGGCGGCGTTGAGCATCTCCAGCGCCCTCTCGACCTGCTTGCGCGTCGCTGTGGGCTTGTAGACCGGCAGCGGTTCATAGGTCTCGTCGTCGAACTCGATCTCGGCGAGCTGCACGTCGAGCGGCATGTCGATCAGCACCGGCCCCGGCCGGCCCGAGCGCATGATGTGGAAGGCCTGGCTGAACACGCGCGGCACCAGCGCTGGCTCGCGCACCGTCACCGCCCATTTGGTCACGGGCTTGGCGATCGACTCGATGTCGACGGCCTGGAAGTCTTCCTTGTAGAGCCGCGCGCGCGGGGCCTGGCCGGTGATGCAGAGGATCGGAATGGAATCGGCAATCGCCGAATAGAGCCCGGTGATCATGTCGGTGCCGGCCGGCCCGGAGGTGCCGATGCAGACGCCGATATTGCCGGCCTTGGCCCGCGTATAGCCTTCGGCCATGTGCGAGGCGCCCTCGACATGACGTGCCAAGATGTGGCGGATCGAGCCACGCTTCTTCAGCGCCGAGTAAAGCGGGTTGATCGCAGCCCCGGGAACACCGAAGGCAGTCGAGATGCCCTCCTTCTCCAGGATTCGCACAGCCGCATCGACAGCTCGCATCTTCGCCATATCGGACCTCGCTTTGGCTTAAGTCAGCGAGCGAGATCATCAGGTGCGCAGGATGCGATCTCAACGAGATCGATTTTATTTTCCACGATGCGGCAGCCGTGGAAAAAATCGCGGTGGCCTCAAGCAGTTAGACGGTGAGACGCGTGAAAGCTGCTTCACTCGAACAGCGGCGCCAGCTCCATCTGCGGCACCAGCACGAGGCCCTTGTCGGTGATGCGAATTTCCGGAATGACCGATAGCGGAATCAAATTGAAGCCCATGTACGGGATGGTGCAGCCGGCCTCGGCCCATTCCTTCTTCAGCGCCTTGACCTGCTCGGCGACTTCCGTAACGCGCTTGTCGGAGAGCAGCCCCGCGATCGGCAGCGGAACCAGCGCCCTCACCTTGCCGTCGGCGACGACGCAGACGCCGCCCTGCTGTTCCTTGATCGCTGCGATCGCGACCTGCATGTCGGCCTCATTGGTACCGGCGACGATGATGTTGTGGCTGTCGTGCCCGACGCTGGAGGCGACCGCGCCGCGCTTGAGGCCGAAATCCTTGAGCAGGCCATGGGCGACATTGCCCGCCGATTTGCCGTGGCGCTCGACCACCGTGACGAAGCAGAGGCCGTAGCGCGCGAACAACGACGGCCAGTCCTTTGCGGGCTCGATCGCGACCTTCTCGTGGATCAAGGTGATGCCCGGCAGCGCGGTCTTGATCGCATTGACGGTGCAGGCCCTCGCGGGCAGCTCCGGCGTCAGCTTGACCTTCGCCGGCAGCTTCACCGTCGCATAGGCCGCCTTCGGATATTGATAGCGCTGCGACAGCGCCTGATCGAGACGTGCCGTGATCTTGCGGTTCTCCACCACGAGCTCGCCGCCATACCAGGTGCATTGCGGCTTGAGCTGGTCGTCCATCAGCACGAGATCGGCGCGGCGGCCGCCGCCGAGGCCGCCGATGTCACCTTCCATGCCGAAGCGCGTGGCGCCGTGCAGCGAGCCCATTGACCAGGCCTGCTCCGGCGACATGCCCGCCTTCACGGCTTCGCGCACGACCCAATCGAGGCCGAACAGAAGCAAATCGTCGGCGTCGCGGTCGTCGGTGCACATGGCCGTGCGCTTGTGCGAGGCGCCGAGCTCCGTGATCGTGCGGATGGCCTGCGGCAGCGAATGCCAGGGCGTCGTCGGCGGGCCGCCGCGCAGGAACACCCAGACGCCGGCATCGAGCAGATCGTCGGCGATGTCGCGGTCGATCGCCTCATGGGTGTCGGTGACGCCTGATGCCGCATAGGCCGCGACGAATTCGCGGCCGTAGACATGGCCGGATACCGGCCGTCCCCGCTTCAAGGCGGCGGCGAGGATGGCGTGGCTGCGTTCATCGCCCATCGTGACAGGCACGAAATCCATCTTCTCGCCGAGCGCCACGGCCTCGGGCCAACGGTCGAACAGGCCGGCGATCTTGTCGGGCGTGAGATCGCCCCCGGCCGTCTCTAGCTCCGCCGACGTCGCAGGCACCGTGCTCGGCACCGTCAGGAAGATCGAGAGCGGCGCCTCGCGTGCGTCCTCCAGCATCGCCTCGACGCCGGCGACGTCCATGACGTTGCCGATCTCGTGGCTGTCGCAGAAGATCGTGGTGGTGCCGTTGAGCAGCGCGGCCTCGGCATAGGCGCAGGCCGTCACCATCGAGGATTCGATATGGATGTGCGGATCGACGAGGCCCGGCGCGACGATGCCCCCGGCGGCGTCATAGAGCGGTACGTCACTCCACGCCTTCTTCGCTGTACCGGCCGGCTTCACCGCCGCGATGCGGCCGCCTATGATCCAGACCTCCCGCCCCAGATGGATACGCTCCGAATAGGTCGAGAGTACCCGCGCGCCAGTGATGACCAAATCAGGCGCAACGCGCGCCGAGGCGACGTCAGCCAGACGTCGGGTCATCGCATGCAGCGGTGCGACGGTGAAGCGGGTGAGTTTGGTCATCGGGACCCTCGCGTGGCGTTACGGGCGAGCGATGGTTACGCCCCGCACCAAACCGGGCAAGCGCAAATATAGCGGCAGGCTCTGCTTACGTCTTAGGCGCCGAACTGCCTGCCGTGCCCGCCCCTGCAGATCGCCGCGAGTTCCGCCTCCGCCGCGGCGGTGCGGCAGTGGGCTTGACCCGGATTCGCATCGACCGGCCCTTTGCCTCATCGATCTCGAACGAATTCGTCTTTCGCACGAGATCGCTCAGCTTGCGGAAGCCGAACGTTCTCGGATCGAAATCGGAAGCCAGGTTTGCAAGCTGCCGCCCGACTTCTCCGAGCGTGACCCAACCGTCCTCACTCTCCATCTGGGTGATGACTTTCTTGATGATGGGCGTGGCGGCATCGGGCGGCTGAAGCGGTGCAGATCTTGAAGCGGCGTCCTGGGTGGTCGTCGTGCCGGCAAGCAGGTTCTCTGTGTAGACGAACCTTCGGCAGGCCTGCCTGAAGCTTTCCGGCGTCTTCTGCTCGCCGAACCCAAAGACATCGATGCCCTGCTCCCGGATACGGGCGGCCAGACGGGTAAAGTCGCTGTCGGACGAGACGAGGCAGAAACCATCGAACCGTCCGCTGTGAAGCAGGTCCATCGCGTCGATGACAAGGGTAATGTCCGACGCGTTCTTTCCCGTCGTATATGCGAACTGCTGCTGCGGGATGATCGCATGTTTCGACAGGATGTCGGCCCAGCCCCTGGAACGCGCATTGGAGAAGTCACCGTAGATGCGGCGAACGCTGGCCTCGCCGATCTTGGCGATCTCTTCAAACAATCCATCCGCGATCTTGGCGGACGCATTGTCGGCGTCGATCAGGACGGCGAGACGGGGCGAGCGAAGTTCGGACGGCATGGCGTTTCCCAGCGAGATGGACGCCAGAGTAGCAGATAATTGCGTCTGGAAACGTCTAATCCTCGTTCGCCTTGAACCGGCCGAGCCCCTTCAACACGAAGGGTGCCAGCAGTGCGATCAGCGCGACGCCAAGCAGCGTCGCCGAGATCGGACTCTGCAGCAGCGTCATGGGATCGCCGAGGCTGATCGCAAGCGCGCGGCGCAACTGGCTCTCGGCGATCGGGCCTAGGATCAGGCCGACCACGACCGGCGCGATCGGGAAATCGAACCGGCGCATCAGGAAGCCGAGCACGCCGAAACCGGCCAGCATCGACAATTCGACCACCGACGGCTTTGCGGCGATGGTGCCCATGGTCGCGAACACGAGGATGCCGGCATAGAGCCAGGGCTGCGGGATCGCGAGCAGCCGCACCCACAGGCCGACCAGCGGCAGGTTGAGCACTAGCAGCATCACGTTGGCAATGAAGAGGCTTGCGATCAGGCCCCACACGAGGTCAGGCCGTTCGGCGAACAGCAGCGGGCCCGGGTTGAGGCCGTATTGCTGGAAGCCCGCCAGCATCATCGCGGCCGTGGCCGAGGTCGGCAATCCAAGCGTCAGGAGCGGCACCAGCGTGCCGGCGGCGGACGCGTTGTTGGCGGCTTCGGGTCCGGCGACGCCTTCGATCGCGCCCTTGCCGAATTCCTCGGGGTGCTTCGTCAGCCGTTTCTCGGTCGAATAGGACAGGAAGGTCGGGATCTCCGCGCCGCCCGCGGGCAGCGCGCCGATCGGGAAGCCGAACATGGTGCCGCGCAGCCACGGCTTCCACGACCGCTTCCAGTCTTCCTTCGTCATCCACAGCGAGCCGCGCACCGGCTCCAGCTTCTCCTCGGTGTGGTGACGGCGCGAGGCGACGTAGAGCGCCTCGCCCACCGCGAACAGGCCGACCGCGAGCGTCGTCACCTCGACGCCGTCGAGCAATTCAGGGACGCCGAACGCAAGCCGTGCCTGGCCGGTCAGCTTGTCGATGCCGACAAGGCCGAGCGTCAGGCCGATGAACAGGCTGGTCAGGCCGCGGACCGGGGAATCGCCGAAGGTCGCCGATACCGTGACGAAGGCGACGCACATCAGCGCGAAGTAATCCTCGGGGCCGAAGCGTACGGCGAAATCGACCAGCCAGGGTGCAAGAAATGCGAGCCCGATGGTGGCGATAGTGCCGGCGACAAAGGAGCCGATCGCGGAGGTCGCGAGCGCGGGCCCGCCGCGGCCGGCCTTGGCCATCTTGTTGCCTTCGAGCGCGGTCGCCATCGAGGCGCTTTCGCCGGGCGTATTGATCAGGATCGCGGTGGTCGAGCCGCCATACATGCCGCCGTAGTAGATGCCCGCGAACATGATCAGCGAGCCGCCGGGGTCGAGCTTGTAGGTCACGGGCAGCAGCAGCGCGACCGTCAGCGCCGGGCCGATGCCGGGCAACACGCCGACGGCGGTGCCGAGGAATACGCCGATCAGCGCATAGAGCAGGTTCATCGGCTGGATGGCGACCGCCATGCCGTGGGCCAGCGCCGCAAAAGTGTCCATCACAGCAGTCGCTCCAGGGGGCCGGCCGGAAGGCTCAGCGTCAACAGCCGGTCAAAGGCGAGATAGATGAGGGTCGACATCACGAGGGCAATGACGCTGTCGACGAGGACGGCGCGGCGGCCGAACGCCGCCGACGTCGTCACGAACAGCGCCGAGGTCGCCAGGATGAAGCCGCCGCCGAAGCCGATGATGGCGATCAGCAGCGCAAGGCCGACGAGGATCAGAAATACCGGCACGGGATCGGTGCTCTCGCGCGCCGGCAAATTACCGCGCAGCGCGTCTATGAAATTGCCGATCGCGAGCAGCGCAAGGCCGCTGGCGATGACGACCGGCATCGCCTCGGGGCCCATGCCGTACATCGCCGCGGATTGCAGGCCGCGCGCGTCCCAGACCAGCACCGCTGCGAGCGCGGCGAGCAAGGCGGCGATGATGATGCCGGCGCGATCGACACGCCGCGGCTGCGCAGGATCGCCTGAGCTCATGACTTGACGAGGCCGACCGATTTCAGCACGTCGGTGACGCGCACGGTTTCCTTCTTCAGGAAGTCGGCGAAGGCGTCGCCGCCGAGATAGGCATCCTCCCAGCCCTTCTGCTTGAGGATCTCCTTCCAGGCGTCCGACTTCACCATCTTCTCGACCGCATCGCTCAAGGTCTTGCGCTGCTCCGGCGTGATGCCGGGAGGTGCGACCACCGAGCGCCAGTTGGCGATCACGAGGTCGATGCCCTGCTCCTTGAAGGTCGGGATGTCGCTGCCTGCGATGCGCTTCTCCGAGGTCACGCCGATCGCGCGCAGCTTGCCGGACTTGATCTGCCCGTCATATTCGCTCAGCCCCGAAATGCCCGCAGTGACCTTGCCGCCGAGGATCGCAGCGAGCGACTCGCCGCCGCCGGAGAACGGGATGTAGTTGATCTTCTTGGCGTCGGCGCCGACCGCGCCTGCGAACAGCGCGGCCATCACGTGGTCGACGCCACCGGCCGAGCCGCCGGCGAAGGTCACCTTGGCGATATCGGCCTTCACCGCGGCGGCGAGGTCCTGCGCAGTCTTGATCGGCGAATTCGCAGGGACCACGATCACCTGGATTTCCTCGGTGAGGCGCGCGATCGGCGTCACCTGGTCGAGGGTGACAGGCGACTTGTTCATGGCGAGCGCGCCGACCATGACGAAGCCGTTGACCATCATCTGGTTGCCGTCGCCCTTGGCGCCGTTGACGAACTGCGCGATGCCGACGCTGCCGCCGGCCCCGGGAACGTTGGTGACCTGCACGCTGCGTGCGACCCCCGCAGCGACCAGCGCCTGCTGCATCGAGCGCGCGGTCTGGTCCCAGCCCCCGCCCGGAGCCGCCGGCGCCATCAGCTTGAGCTCGAGCTGCTGGGCGAAGGCAGACGTCGCTGCCGCAAGGGTCAGCGCAACGGCTGCGCCGGCAAGGCGCGCGGAAAATCGAAACATGGGGCATTCTCCAGGCTGGTGCGGACGTGTTGATCAAGGTGCCGCATTGTGTCGTTTGGTCGCATATCAGCCAAAACGGCCGATGCTGTCCAGCGACAGGCCTGGGTTCCCCCTTAGCTGGACGTCGGCATCACCCCGCCGAGCGCGACGGTCAGCTCGGCGGCGACTTCGCGCACGATCTGGCCGATTTCCGGCAGCCTGTCGTCGGTCAGGCGGCTGGTCATGCCGGAGACGGAGATCGCGGCCAGCGGCTCGGCGCAGTCGCTATAGACGACTGCGGCAATACAGCGCAGGCCCATGCAGGCTTCCTCGTCGTCGATCGCAAAGCCCTGCTTGCGGATCTTTTCGAGCTCCCTGAACAAGTCGCTCGGCCGCACGATCGACTTTTCGGTCAGGCGCGGCATGCCGTGATGGCGGATGACGGCGCCGACGTCCTCGTCGGAATAGGTCGCGAGCACCGCCTTGCCGACGCCCGACGTCACCATGGGGACGCGGCCGCCGACCTTGGTCAGCGAGCGCATGATCTCGCGGCTCTCCATGCGGGTCAGCACGATGATGAACTCGTCGTCGACGACGGCGAGATTGGCGGTTTCGCGGGTGAGATCGCGCAGCTTGCGCAAGTAAGGAACGGCCTGCGCCGAGAAATTGCGCCGCCGGGCGAAGCTGGCGCCCACGGTGAAGCTGCGCACGCCGACATGCCATTTGGATTCGGCGCGGTCGAACTGCACGAAGCGGCGGCTTTCAAGCGTCGCCAGCAGCCGGTGCACGGTCGAGGCTGACAGGCCGGTGCGGACGGCGAGATCGCTGAGACGGTAGCCTTCGTCGTCCTCGGCCAGCGTTTCGAGAATCGACAGCGCGCGGTCGACAGACTGCACGCCGCCGTCGCGCGCCTCGTGCTCGACCTCCGATGGCGGCCGGGCTTCGAGCGATTTGCGCCGGATCACGTTCTTGCTCATCGCGACCTGCATTTGCCAATCAGACAAGACGCGAGCCGCCTCTTCTCCCTCTCCCCGTTCTTGCGGGGAGAGGGCTGGGGTGAGGGGCTATCTCCGCAAAGACGGTGAGAGTGGGACTCGCGGAGAGTCCCCCTCACCCGAATTCGAGCCTTGCTCGAATTCGGCCTCTCCCCGCACGCGGGGAGAGGCGAAGGTCAACGTCTCAGAGCAGCCCTGCCCCGCGCGCCCACTTGTACTTGGCACCTAACACCTCGACCGGCAGCTCGGTCGAATAGGCGTAAGCCGGGATGCCGTGCTGGTAGAGATATTCGGCGGCTTCCTCGACCTCGACGTCGCCGGCAAGCGAGGCGACCATGGGCTTCACGAAACCCTTGGCCTCCATCTCCTTCTTCACCTCGACCATGTTGCGGGCGAACACCATCGGCGGGGTGACGATGGTGTGCCAGTAGCCGAGGATCAGCGCGTGGATGCGCTCATCCGACAGGCCGAGCTTCACGGTGTTGACGTAGGTGATCGGGGGCTCGCCGCCGGTGATATCCACAGGATTTCCGGCTGCACCGAACGGCGGGATGAACTTGCGGAACGCCGCATCGAGATCCGGCGGCATCGACATCAGCGACAGGCCGTTGTCGACGCAGGAGTCCGACAGCAGCACGCCCGAGCCGCCGGCACCGGTGATGATCAGCACGTTCTCGCCCTTCGGCGTCGGCAGCACCGGCACGCCGCGGGCGAATTCGAGCAGCTGGCGCAAGCTGCGGGCGCGGATCACGCCGGACTGCTTGAACACATCCTCGTAGATGCGGTCGTTGCCGGCGAGCGCGCCGGTGTGCGAGGACGCCGCCTTCGCACCGGCCGAGGTACGGCCGGCCTTGAGCACGACGACCGGCTTCTTCTTGGAAACGCGCTTGGCGGCTTCCGCAAAGGCGCGGCCGTCCTTGAGGTCTTCGCAGTGCTGCGCGATCAGGTTTGTGTTCGGATCCTGCTCGAAGAACGCGAGCAGATCGTCCTCGTCGATGTCGGATTTGTTGCCGAGGCCGACGATGGCGGACACGCCCATCTTGGCCGAACGCGAGAAGCCGATGATGGCCATGCCGATGCCGCCCGACTGCGACGACAGCGCGGCGTGGCCCTTGACGTCGTAGGCGGTGCAGAAGGTCGCGCAGAGATTGGCGGGCGTATAGTAGAAGCCGTAGATGTTCGGCCCCATCAGGCGGATGTCGTACTTCTTGCCGACCTCGACGATCTCGGCCTGCAGCTCCGGCGCGCCGGCCTCGGCAAAGCCCGACGGAATCAGCACCGCGCCCGGGATTTTCTTCTCGCCGCATTCTGTGAGCGCGCCGGCGACGAATTTTGCCGGGATCGCGAACACCGCGACGTCGATCACGCCCGGTACGTCCTTGACGCTCTTATAGGCCTTGTAGCCGAGGATCTCGGCGGCCTTGGGATGGATCGGAATGATCTCGCCGTTGTAACCGCCGTTGATGAGGTTCTTCATCACGGAATTGCCGATCTTGCCGTCCTCCGCGGAGGCGCCGATCACGGCGACCGCCTTCGGCTGCATGATGCGGTTCATCGCCGCGACGATCTCTTCGGTCGGGCGCGGCTTCGGCTTGGGCTTGTAGGCGAAGTCGACGACGATGCGGACGTCGGCGGCGGTTGCGCCCTTCGGGGTCGCGAACACAGGGTTGAGGTCGAGCTCGACGATTTCAGGGAAATCGGTGACGAGCTGCGAGACCTTGACGATGACGTCGGCGAGCGCCGTGCGGTTCACCGGCTCGCCGCCACGAACGCCCTTCAGGATCTCATGCGCCTGAATGCCGTCGAGCATCGAGAGCGCGTCTTCCTTGGTCGCGGGCGCGAGGCGGAAGGTGATGTCCTTCAAGACCTCGACCAGCACGCCGCCGAGGCCGAAGGCCACCAGCTTGCCGAACGAGCCGTCGGTGATCGAGCCGACGATGACCTCGGTGCCGCCGGCCAGCATCTGCTGCACCTGGACGCCTTCGATCTTGGCATCGGCCTTGTACTTCTTGGCGTTGGAAAGGATGGTCTCGTAGGCCTTTTCGGCATCCTCGGCCGTCTTGAGGCCGACGACGACGCCGCCGGCTTCGGTCTTGTGGAGAATGTCCGGCGAGACGATCTTCATCACGACGGGGAAGCCCATGGAGGAAGCCATCTTGCCGGCCTCGCCTGCCGACTTCGCCACGCCCTCCTTCGGCACCGGAATGCCGTAGGCGTCGCAGACCAGCTTGCCTTCCGGCGCCGTCAGGCTGGTGCGGTTGTCCGCCTTGACCTGGTCAAGCACCTTGCGGACGGCATCTTTGGAATTGGACATATGGCTTCTCCCTTGACCTCGGTTCGTTCTTTGCAAAGCGCGCGCGTGTCGCGGCCGCCCGTGATGCTTGCCATTCGCCGCGCTCTGTTCCATGCCGCGGAACGGAGTGGCATAAAGCCTGAGATTACTCCGCCGGCTTGGATCAAAAATGGCTGGCGATGGCATTTGGTATGCCAGAAGCCAACTTGTCAAGTCGCGGCGCACCCTGGAACGCCGCAAAAAATAGGCAGCTTGACATTCTGGCATGTGGTATGCCAAAAACTTTCCCGTCAATAATCCTGTAAAAGACGACTCCCACTGGAGGAGATTCGTCGTGTCACTACGGAAACCAACCAAGGCGTTGCCGAACATGGCCGAGGCAGACATCGCAATCGTTCGTATTGCCCCGGAGAGCAGCTTCAAGAACAAGGCGTATGACGCCTTGAAGGAAGCCATCCTCAAGATGGACATCTACTCGACGCCCGAGCCGGTGATGCTCGACGAGCGCGCGCTGTCCGAGCGACTGGGCGTGAGCCGCACGCCGATCCGCGAAGCCATCGCGATGCTCGAGCAGGACGGTTTCGTGAAGACGGTGCCGCGCCGCGGCATCATGGTGGTGCGCAGGACCAAGAGCGAGATCGTCGACATGATCCGCGCCTGGGCGGCGCTGGAGAGCATGGCCGCGCGCCTCATCACCACCACCGCGCGCAAGAAGGACATCACGGCGCTGCGCGACTTCTTCAAGGATTTCGGCAAGGACCGCCTGCCCGAAGATCATGTGGAGGAATACTCCAAGGCGAACATCGCCTTCCACCAGGCGCTGATCTCGCTGTCGGAATCCCCTGTGCTGGTCGATCTCACCAACGACCTGCTGCTGCATGTGCGCGGTTATCGCCAGTTGACCATCGGACGCAAGGACCGCACCGCGACGTCCCTGCCCGAGCATCTCGGCATGATCGAAGCACTGGAAGCGCGCGACACCGAACTCGCCGAGAAGCGCGCCCGCGACCACACCCTTGGCCTTGCCGCTTACGTCGAAGCGCATGGCCAGGAACTGTTTACGTAACTCTTGACCTAGCAACGTTCACCAGAAGGGCGAAAAATTCGCCCCACTACTTGAGACCAGGGAGACAAGGCCCATGCTGAATACCGCGACCAAGTCCGAAGCACCGGGCACCGAGCAGGAACTGACGGATGGCTTCCATCTCGTCATCGACGCGCTCAAGCTGAACGGCATCAACACCATCTATAATGTGCCGGGCATCCCGATCACGGATTTGGGCCGCATGGCGCAGGCTGCAGGCATTCGCGTGATCTCCTTCCGTCACGAGCAGAACGCCGGCTACGCCGCAGGCATCGCCGGCTACCTCACCAAGAAGCCCGGCGTCTGCCTCACGGTGTCGGCGCCCGGCTTCCTCAACGGCCTCACCGCGCTCGCGCACGCCACCACCAACTGCTACCCGATGATCCTGGTCTCGGGCTCCTCGGAGCGCGAGATCGTCGACCTCCAGCAGGGCGACTACGAGGAAATGGACCAGCTCGCGATTGCAAAGCCGCTGTGCAAGGCGGCCTATCGCGTGCTGCACGCCCAGGACATCGGCATCGGTTTCGCCCGCGCCATCCGCGCCGCGGTCTCGGGCCGTCCGGGCGGCGTCTATCTCGACCTGCCGGCAAAGCTGTTCGGCCAGGTGATGAACGCCGAGGCCGGCCAGAAGTCGCTGGTCAAGGTGATCGACGCGGCGCCCGCGCAGCTCCCCTCGCCTGCTTCGATCAAGCGCGCACTCGACGTGCTCAAAAGCGCAAAACGTCCGCTCATCATCCTCGGCAAGGGCGCGGCCTACGCGCAGGCCGATGAGGAGATCAAGAGCTTCGTCGAGAAGAGCGGCGTGCCGTTCCTGCCGATGAGCATGGCCAAGGGCCTTCTGCCCGACACCCATCCGCAGTGCGCTGGTGCTGCCCGCTCGACCGTGCTGAAAGAATCCGACGTCGTGCTGCTGATCGGCGCGCGGCTGAACTGGCTGCTCTCGCACGGCAAGGGCAAGAGCTGGGGCGAAACGCCGAAGAAGTTCATCCAGGTCGACATCGAGCCGAAGGAAATGGACTCCAACGTCGAGATCGTCGCGCCTGTCGTCGGCGACATCGGCTCGGTCGTCTCCGCCTTCAACCAGGCGATGGCTTCTGGCTGGACCGCGCCGCCCGCGGAATGGACCAAGGCGATCTCGTCCAAGCGCGAAGAGAACGTCGCCAAGATGGCGCCGAAGCTCATGAACAACAAGTCGCCGATGGACTATCACGGCGCGCTCGGCGTCTTGAAGAACGTCATCAAGGAGTATCCCGAGGCGATCCTCGTCAACGAAGGTGCCAACACGCTCGACCTCGCCCGCGGCGTCATCGACATGTACCGCCCTCGCAAGCGTCTCGACGTCGGCACCTGGGGCGTGATGGGCATCGGCATGGGCCAGGCGATTGCGGCCGCGCTCGAGACCGGCCATCCCGTGCTCGCGGTGGAAGGCGACTCGGCGTTCGGCTTCTCCGGCATGGAGGTCGAGACCATCTGCCGCTACAACCTGCCGATCTGTGTCGTCATCTTCAACAATGACGGCATCTATCGCGGCACCGACGTCAACGGCGCCAACGCCGATCCGGCGACGACCGTGTTCGTCAAGGGCGCGCGCTACGACAAGATGATGGAAGCCTTCGGCGGCGTCGGCGTGAACGCCACTTCCCCCGACGAGCTCAAGCGCGCCGTCAACGAAGCGATGAAGTCCGGCAAGCCGACGCTCATCAACGCGGTGATCGATCCGGCCGCGGGCTCGGAGAGCGGCCGCATCGGCAACCTCAATCCGCAGAGCGTTCTGCAGAAGAAGAAGTAATCGACCGCCGGGTCACTCCCCGCGCAGGCGGGGAGTCCAGTATTCGCCGGACCACATTGGTGGCGAGCACTGAACCCAACTGAAACGACAGCGAATACTGGATGCCCGCCTTCGCGGGCATGACGGAAACAAAGTGGTAACAGGAGCAACATGATGACCAAAGCGCTCACGGGCGTTCGCATTCTCGACTTCACCCACGTCCAGTCCGGACCGACCTGCACGCAGCTGCTCGCCTGGTTCGGCGCCGACGTGATCAAGGTGGAACGCCCCGGCGTGGGTGACATCACCCGCGGCCAGCTGCAGGACATCCCGAACGTGGACAGCCTGTATTTCACCATGCTCAACCACAACAAGCGCTCGATCACGCTCGACACCAAGAACCCCAAGGGCAAGGAAGTCCTGACCGAGCTGATCAAGAAGTGCGACGTGCTGGTCGAAAACTTCGGCCCCGGCGTGCTCGACCGCATGGGCTTCCCCTGGGAGAAGATCCATAGCCTCAACCCGAGGATGATCGTCGCCTCGATCAAGGGCTTTGGTCCCGGACCGTATGAAGACTGCAAGGTCTACGAGAACGTCGCGCAGTGCACCGGCGGCGCCGCCTCGACCACCGGCTTCCGCGACGGCCTGCCGCTCGTCACCGGCGCGCAGATCGGCGACACCGGCACCGGCCTGCACCTCGCGATCGGCATCCTGGCCGCGCTTCACCAGCGTACCACCACCGGCAAGGGCCAGAAGGTCACCGCCGCGATGCAGGACGGCGTACTCAATCTCGCCCGCGTCAAGCTGCGCGACCAGCAGCGCCTCGCCCACGGACCGCTGAAGGAATACAGCCAGTTCGGCGAAGGCGTTCCGTTCGGCGATGCCGTGCCGCGCGCCGGCAACGATTCCGGTGGCGGCCAGCCCGGCCGCATCCTGAAGTGCAAGGGCTGGGAGACCGACCCGAACGCCTACATCTACTTCATCACCCAGGCTCCGGTCTGGGAGAAGATCTGCGACGTGATCGGCGAGCCCACCTGGAAGACCGATCCGAACTACGCCAAGCCGGCGGCCCGCCTGCCGCGGCTGAACGAGATCTTCGCCCGCATCGAGCAGTGGACGATGACGAAGACCAAGTTCGAGGCGATGGAAATCCTCAACAAGGACGACATCCCCTGCGGCCCGATCCTGTCGATGAAGGAGATCGCCGAAGACCAGTCGCTGCGCGCCACCGGCACCGTGGTCGAGGTCGATCACCCCACCCGCGGCAAGTACATCTCGGTCGGCAACCCGATCAAGCTGTCGGATAGCCCGAGCGACGTGCAGCGCTCGCCGCTGCTCGGCGAGCACACCGACGAGATCCTGCGCTCGGTGCTCGGCTTCAGCGATCACCAGGTCGCCGACATCCACAAGTCCGGCGCGCTCGACCCGCCGCAGAAGCAGGCCGCTGAGTAAGCGAGTCTGTCAGAGAACGACGAAAGGGCCGCCCGAAGGGGCGGCCCTTTTTGCATGAGAAAAGGCGATGTGGTCGCAGGCCCAAACCAAAACTGAAAAAACAACCCCATGCACAGTAGCGACCCCCTTGGCACCAAAGGGGATTTCTGGTTTAGCGAAAATCGCGTTGACCCGTCGGGCAAAACAGGGGTATTATGCCATTGTCGTCCCACACCGCATCGGACCCGCGTGGCTTCCGTTGCGGCGGCCTTTTCATTGGCGCCAGACGAGATGGCACTGCGATCACTCCGGGAAGCGACCGATGCCGAATTAAAGGCCGCCTGCAGGGAACAGACGGGGTTCCGCCCCGTTGTTCCCTGCACCGGCGCGCCCGTGGGAGCGCAGGCGGCCATCCGACAACAAATCGATCGCTACCGGCCGCGAGCTGGACACGCCGGGTCCGGCGCGTTTCGAGATCGCGCCCGTCCACCCACATCGAGGTCAAGATGATGAAAGATCATCCCGCGTCCCGGGCTCTGCGGGAGGCCAATAGAGCATTCAAGCCGGTCGAAACGAAGAAGCCGATGACCGACTATGCGAAGGCGCAACAGTCTCTTCATGAAAATCGCGAGCGCCTGAAAGCGGAACGGCTGGCTCGAGAGGCCCAGCAGGCACATCGTCCCAAATAAGGCAATGCCGGTGCCGCATTATTACTTCGACATCAGGGACGGCAAGGCACTCGCTGTGGACGAAGAGGGACTGAGTCTGATGAACCAGAGAGCTGCCGAGATCGAAGCTGCGCTGTCTCTTGCCGACACTGCCAAGGACCTCGTGCGTTCGTCCAGTACCGACACCAGAATATCGGAGGCGGCGTCCATCACCTGCGGGTGCGCCTCGAAATCCGGCATGCTGCGGATGTAGCCGCGCACCATGAGGATTTGCGCGGCTCGGTCGAGGCTTCCGATCTCCGCCTCCAGGGCGCTCAGGCACCTCAGCATTGCTGTTTCCGCAGCCTGGCGTGCCGTGGCGAGATCGTCGCCGGACACGAGGCGCCGCGTGATCGCCATGCCGGCGTCGTCCCGGGACACCTGTCCGCCGAGCTGGACGAGTCCTCCAAAGGTCACCGTCGGACGATCGTTCCCGCGTGGCTTGGGCGGCGCTGGCAGCTTGATCATCGCGGGGTTTCTTTGTTGGCGGCGAGAAAGGCGAGGATCTCCCGGCCGAGCCGGTCTTCGCCGGAGTTGAAGTGGGCGATGATCGAGCTGTGGTTGTGCCCCTGCATCTGCACCATGCGAGGGGCCTGGCCGCGGGTCATCGCCAGTCGCGCCGCAAACTCCAGTCCATAGGCATCGAGATAGCGGTTCTCGTACTCGGCAATCGCAATGAACACAGGCCAGCGACAGCGCTCGGCGTGGTTGACGGGCGAGCAGCGCTCGAGCACCGCCGGATCGGCGCTGCAATAGGCGACCACGTTCGAGGCGTTGGGGTTGCTGGACAGACACTCCAAGCGCAACCGCGCGCTGACGAAAACGGTAGCAGAGACGCCGGCATAGGGTTCGTCCCAGGCCAGCGGATCGAGCAGGTAGGAGGCGACATGGCATCCTCCGGCCGAATGGCCCATCAGCACCACATCGCCCGGATCGCCTCCATAGGTGGCGATATTCTCCGCCACCCAGGCGACCGCCCGCCCAACATCTTGTGCTCCGGCAGGAAACGGCGCCGCCGGAGCCAAACGATACTCCACGTTGACTGCAACGAAGCCCTGGCGCGCAAACCAGTAGGCCACGTTGTCGTAGAAGTCGCCAGCAGCGCTCTTGCTGCCGCGTGTGAAGGCGCCACCATGGACGAAGATCAGGATCTGACATTGCTCGGCGCCGGGCGGTACGAAGAGGTCGAGTCGTTGCCGCGGGTCGGCGCCGTAGCCGATATCGCGGAATACCGCTATTCCATCCTTGTCCATCCGCCGGATCAAAGGCGCATAGATCTCAAGAACTTCGGCGCGGTGCCTGACGATGTCGTCATTCCAATGCCGGTTCAACCTCGCGAGGCGTGCCTGGTCCTCGGTCGACAGGCGGAGCATGGGCGTGTTGGGCGCTCCGATTGAGCCCGCTGCGCCCTGGGTCGTGAGCTGAATGGTCATCAGATTAAGCCGGGTTGGTCCGTGTCTGGACTGTGAAGCCTTCGGTGTAGATGCGCTCGCGCACAGCACCGCGATCGAGGAACGTCTGCAAAGCGCTGGCGATCATCATTGGTGAGCCGCACAGGTAGATCGCGTGCTCGGAGAGATCGTCGAAATCGGCGGCGACAGCGTCCTGCACATAGCCACTGCGGCAAAGCGGTGTAGTCCCTCGTGAAAGCACCGGCACATAGTTGAAACCGTAGAGCCGTTGCCCCCAGGTGGGGATGGCGTCGTGAAGATATAGATCGGCGACGGTTCGGGCCCCCCAGTAAAGATTCACCGGCGGACAATCCGGATCATCCATCAAGCCTTCAAGCATCGCCTTGATCGGCGCGATCCCCGTGCCGGTCGCGACCATCAACAGCGGCCGGTCATCCTCCTTGTGGTGGACGAATGAACCACGTGGGATTTCCACCTCCAGCATATCGCCCTTCCGCGCCGCGGCCAGCATGCGTTCGGTGAAGAAGCCGCCTTCCTGCCGGCGAATATAGAAGTCAATCAGCCGCTCGCGCGGCGCGGACGCCATCGAGAAGCTGCGCGTTTCTCCATCATCGAGAACGACGTTCGCGTATTGCCCAGGACGATAGGCCAGCGCCCCGACGGCCTCTACTTCCAGCGTAAGGTGGGCGACTCGGGGAGCGATGGCGCGCACCGATCGAATGACGGCTGTGTGGCGCTCCGGGTCGGGCAGCAGTTCGACCGCACGCGAAGCTTCGATCACCAAGTCGGTGGTGGGGCGAGCTTGGCAGGCCAGCGCGTATCCGGCGCTCGCCTCCTCTTCCGTCAGCGCAAACGGAAATTCGTCGTAAGTCACCGCGCCTTCGATCAGCCTGACCCGGCAAGTGCCGCAGCCGCCCGCCCCGCAATCATGCGCGAGTGCGGCCCCCGCGCGCTGCGCCGCCTGCAAGACGGTTTCGCCGATCAGGGCTTCGAACGATTCCCCCGTTCGCGGCAGTTGAATCCGATGCGACATCAGCCCGCTCCGCTTAAGCTCAATGGATCACTTCTTGATGTCGGCGGCGACAAGCACGCGATGGCCGCGCAGCAGTTCCTGCAGGGCTTGCAGCGCGGCCAATCCGCAATGAGTGTCCTGCTCGCCATTACCGCCGCTCAGCCCGACGCCGCCGACGACCTCGTCGTCGATAACGATCGGGAAGCCGCCGACGAATATGGCGAACCTGCCTTCGAAGCTCCACTGGATGCCGAAAGCTTCATTGCCAGGCAGTGCTGGTCCGTTCGGTGCCTGATTGAAGAGATGCGTCGACCGCTTGTGTCCGGCGGCGGTGAACGCCTTGTTCCAGGCGATCTGCGGCCCGGTGACGCGCGCACCATCCATCCGTTCGAGAACGAGGGGATAGCCGCCCTCGTCCACCACGCAAACCGTCTCCGGCACGCCGATTTGGGCGGCCTTTTGGAGCGCAGCCGCGGCCATATGCCTGGCCTCCGACAATTCAAGCTTTATCGATGTCTTCATTTTTCCCTTTCCAATTATGGCGGCTGCACGCCGCTTGCTCGGCGCGCAGCTGCAAACAAAGGCTCCGTTAGCAGCCGCGATAGATAGTCTTGATCTGCGTATAGAATTCGAGTCCCGTGCGACCGGACTCGCGGAAAGTCGACGTACTCGACCGTTTCAGGCCGCCGAACGGCGCATTGACAAGATTGCCGGTCGTGGTGCGGTTGATCTTCACCGTTCCCGACTGAATGTCATTGGCGAAATCGTGCATGATGCGCGGGTTGCGCGTCACGATCGCCGCCGACAATCCGTATTCGGTATCGTTGGCCTTAGCGATGGCGTCCGCATAGGACGAGACCTCGATGATCGCGATCACAGGGCCGAAAATCTCTTCGCGCGCGATCGTCATCTCCTGGCTGACGTCGGCAAAGATCGCCGGCGAGACATAGTAGCCGCGTTCATAGCCGGCACCGGTGAGCCGCTCGCCGCCATAGACGTGCGTCGCCTCCTGCTTTCCGATGGCGATATAGCGCAACACCGTCTCGAGCTGTTTTGCGGTAGCCAGCGGGCCCATATCCATTCCCGCCGTCAAGCCGTTGCCGATCTTCAGGGCTTTCACCTTGGCTACCAGCCTTTCGGTAAACTCGGCCCGCACCTGCTTCATGACCAGGACCCGGCTGGTGCCGGTACAGGCCTGGCCTGCGAGCGACAGGCCGCCCTTGACGGTCAGGTCAACCGCCTTGTCGAGATCCGCGTCGTCCATCACGATCAGCGGATTCTTGCCGCCCAGCTCCATCTGTGTGCGGGTAGTGAATCCGACCGAGCGGCAGATGTGCTCGCCGGCCGCGGTCGATCCCGTGAAGGAGATTGCGCGGATGACCGGCGGTTCGGTGATGGCGGGGCCGACCTCGCCGGCCCCGCCGGTGATGAAGTTGAGCACGCCTTTCGGAAGTCCCGCCGTAGCGAAGGCTTCGGCGAGCCGGTAGCCGCTCAGCGGCGCGTCCGACGACGGCTTGAAGACGACCGTGTTGCCGGTGATGAGCGCGGGCGCGATCTTGCGGGCGGGTATCGACACCGGGAAATTCCACGGCGTGATCACCGACACGACGCCGAGCGGCTCACGCAGCGTATAGACGGTCATGTCGGGATCGTCGTTTGGAAACACTTCGCCGGTCAACGACTGGCCTTCGACCGCGTAGAACCGCAAAGTCTGTACCGAGCGCAGGATCTCGTCCTTGGCAAGATTGAGCGCCTTGCCCATCTCTCGGGTCATCTCCCGTGCGGTCCTGTCCGCATACGCATCGAGATGATCCGCCGCACGGTTCAGGATGGCGGCGCGCCGCGAGATCGGTGTCTTCTTCCAGACTTCGAACGCGGCCTGCGCTGCGCCGACGGCCCGCTCGGCGTCCTCCGCCGTGGACGCCTGGAAACGTCCGACGATATCCGAGGTGTCTGCCGGATTGAGGTTGTCGAACGGCCTGGAGGCGCTGTGGCACCACTCGCCGTCGATCCGATTCCGGAACGTTTCAACCTTCGCTGCGCTTCCGTCGGAAGCCGGCGCAGTCTGCACAGCAACGTCGCTCATTTTCGTCGAACTTTCCTCAGTGCCAGATTAGGACGGCGCAGATCGTCGAGACCACCAGTCCCGTGAGCACCGGAATCATCACGGTCTGAACGATCTTGAACACGGGGACGCGGGCAAATCCGGCAACCGCGATCAGCGACGACCACGCGACCAGCGTGCCGCCACCGGTCCACACGGCACCCATTTGGCCGATCGCTGCGAGCGTGGCGGGATCGAGCCCGACGGTGGGTGCCAGCGCGCCCGACAGCGAACCGGTGAGCGGCAGGCCTGCGAAACCCGAACCGTCGATGCCGGTGATCATGCCGGAGATCAGCACGCCGAACGCAACGAACACCTGGTTGCCCGGAATCCATCCCTGCACGGCCTGGACGAGCTCGAACAGCAAGTTCGGCGCCTGCGCCGCGGGAACGCCGAGAATAGGCGCGGACAGGCCCGGCTCTGCGCCGAGAAAGAAGAATCCCGCGATCGGCAACACCGACCCCATCGCCTTGAACGCGAAGATGAAACCTTCGGTCACATGGTCGGCGCTGGCGTCGAGGAATTTCCGCAGCTCGTCGGTGACGAACGACGCGCAGATCATCAGCACGGCGGCGACACCGCCAACCAGCGCCGCGGCATCGCCGCCCTTGAGATCATGGCCGATTCCGAGCTTGGAAAGCACCATCACGACGATGACGCCGAGGAACGCGACCGGCGTGGCAATGGCGAAGACCTTCGACCATCTTTCGCGGCGGCTCGGGAGCGCGGCGAGCGCGCTGTCGATCTGCGCCTGGGTTGCGAATGCCTTTTGGTCACCTGCGGTCCCGCGCGCGATCTCGGCCTTGTCGAAGGTGCCCTCCTCCTCGATACGCGCCAGCTCGCCGTTGATCGACTGCGCCTGCCAGCGTTCGAGCAGCCTGTCGTCCGGCTTGGTGATAAGCTTGCGGATCGCGAAATAGCCGAGCACCAGTGCGATGAGGCCCGTGATCAGCGACAACACGAGCGCCCGGTCGGCAACCGTGGCGGCACTGACCGCGGCGCCGGCGGCCTTGGCACTGATGCCCGGGGCAACGCCAATGACGTAGTCGGAGGACAGCGCCATGCCCTGTCCGGCGATCGCGATCGCCAGCGCGCCGCCGAGCGGCGGCAGTCCGGCCGCGATCGCCGCAGGAAGCAGCACCGCGGACACCAGCGGCACCGCCGGCGTCGGCCAGAAGAACAGGGAAATGATGTAGGTGATGGCGGCCAGGACGAAATAGGCCGAGTGCCCGTCCTTCATGACCGCACGAAACGGCTCGACCATGCGGATGTCGGAGCGCAGCACCTTCAGCGCATTCAACAGCGCGGTCATCAGCGCGATCACCAGGAAGATGTTGAACAGCTCCTTGGCCGCGGTGAAACTCGCATTGAAGATGCTGCCGAGCGCGGCGATCGGACTGTGCGTCCAGGCCAGTGTGACGAGACAGGTCGCAATAACCGACGGCACGACCACATTGGCGCGCCAGATCATGGTCAGGACGATGATGGCGACGCCGAACAGATAAACCCAATGCGCGGCAACGATCGGAACATGCGACTGCAGTGTCATGTGTAGGCTCCCCAATCGCCGGCAATGTTGTATACTGTATTCTAAAATTGCAACAGGAAACTGCGATTGCGTTGCAAAGGCCGCTGCAGAACGCTCCCCAAAATTTTGTTTTCCGAATGTATTTCAATATTTTAACTGGCAGAAATAAAATGCAAGCCACAAACAACCACGGCTCGCGTGTTGACAGCTCGCCATAATTGTATACTGTATACTGAAATTTTCGCACAATGCTGCGGTTCAAGTCGGAACGACCCATCACTACGGCGGACAGGAGCGCGACGATGCAAAAGCTGATGAACCACGTGGAATTTCGCACGGCTCTCGAAAATGCCATCAAGGGCAAGAGCGCCAACAAGGCGCCCTTCAGCATCGCGTGGGCGAGCGGAAAGCTGAGCCGTGCGCATCTCGCGCGCTGGGCGGAGAACCACTACCACTATGTCGGGCCGTTCGCCGACTATCTCGGCTACATCTACGCGCGGATGCCGGAGCAATACCAGGAAGCCAAGGACTTCCTACTCGCCAATATGTACGAGGAGGAAATCGGCGGCGATCGCCATACCGACCTCCTGATCCGGTTCGCGGAAGCCTGCGGCACGACCGCGGCGCGGGTCAAGGATCCCGACAACATGACGGCCACGACGCGCGGGCTGCAGAGCTGGTGCTATGCAGTGGCGATGCGCGAGGACCCGATCGTGGCCGTGGCCGGTCTCGTGGTCGGCCTGGAATCGCAGGTGCCGTCGATCTACCGCAAGCAGACGCCGACCTTGCGCGAGAAGTACAAGTTCACCGACGAGGAGGTGGAGTTCTTCGATCTCCACATCGTGTCGGACGAGATTCACGGCGAGCGCGGCTACCAGATCGTGCTCGAGCACGCCAACACCGTCGAGCTGCAGCAGCGCTGCCTGAAGATTTGCGAGATCGGCGCGCAGATGCGCCTGCTCTACACCACCGCGCTCTATCACGACTACGTCGCCCAGGACATTCCGCTGTCGGAGCTCGTCGACAACAAGGTTCCTGCCGACGAGCGCACCCTGCTGCAGGCCTGAAGCGGAACGGCAAGGATGCCCAACGTCGTCTTTCACAGGAACGGCCAGACCTTTCACGGCGAGGTCAAGGAGAACACCAATCTCGTCGTGAGGGCGGGCATCCGGCAATTTCCATATCCGGACTTCCTCTATGGCTGCGGCATGGGCAAATGCGGCAAGTGCACTGCGCTCATCATCAAGGGCGGCGAACACCTGCCGGAGCCGAACTGGAAGGAAAAGAAGCGTCTGGGCGCCAGGATTGAGCTTGGCTATCGCCTCGCCTGTCAGCTCTGGCTGACCCACGACATCGAGCTGTCACAGGAGGCAACGCCGCTCGCCGACGTCGTCGCTCCGACCAATGTCGGCTGATTGTTGGACCGGGTGTGCTCCGCACGCCGTGAATGCATCTGCCAGCGCGCATGCTGAGAACAGGGAGGGACGCGAACCATGTATGTGATACTGACGAGCAAGATCGGACAGTTCCGGACCGAGATCGTCGACGGGCTCAAGCCGCTCGCATCCTACGACTATCTGTTCTACGGCACGAAGAAGGCGACCTTCGTGATCGCGGAGCTCGTCAAGGACACCAAGATCAGGGTGATCGACGAGGCCTGGTCGCCTCCGATCGTGAACGAGGTGCCCTCAAAATTCCTCGAGAAGTTCGAAACGCCCGAGCGCGCCTTCAGCGAGCTTCAGCACCTCACGACCTTCGGCCACATGGACACGGCGCTGCGCAAGCTGTGATTTCCAGGAACTCAATGCGCGTGTCGCGAAAACCGTCATGATCGAAGTCACGTTCCTGACCAACGATGGAAAGACCGTCACCGCGCCGGAGAACAGCAACCTGCTGCGGGTCTCTCTGCGCGAGCAAGGCGGCATTCCCTTCAAGTGCGGCGGCGGAATCTGCGGGACCTGCAAATGCCGAATCGAGAAAGGCATCGAGAACACCGACGCGATCAAGCCGAAGGAACGAAAGCACCTGACTGAGGAGCAATTCGCCGCCGGCTACCGGATGGCGTGTCAGACATTCCTCATCGGTAATGTCAGCGTGTCCTGGACGCCCCGGCTAACCGGCGCCAGCGCCCGGCCCGAAGCGCCGGCGGCCGAAGGTCAATCCCAGAACTAAGCGTCCTGGCCGGACTGCCGGACCAATCGCTCTGTTGACCGTCGAACTCGACGGCTTGCCGGTATACAATCGCCGGTCTAAGTACTGTCCCGGTCGCATTGCCGGGAATTGCGAATCGGTCGATGGCGACCTGGATTTCGCCGTGATTCTGAAGATCACGCGACGCGGCTGAACAGGTCATCTCATGGCGGGCAGACTGGGAAACTCCAAACGACGTCTTGGTGACGACTACCTCTCCCTGCACGACAGGGTCATCGAGGAGCTGCGGCAGGCCATCCTTAGCCGGCGGCTGAAGCCCGGCGAGCGGCTGGTCGAGGGGCGGCTTGCCGACGAGCTTGGTGTCTCGCGCAATCCGGTGCGCGAAGCGATCCGCGTGCTGACCACAGAAGGCCTGGTCGAGGTGACCGCACGCCGCGGCGCGTCGGTCCTTGCCATGACGGACGAGGAAGCGCGCGAGACCATCGAAGTCCGTGCGCTGCTTGAGGGACAGAATGCGCGGCTTGCCGCGCGCCGCCGCGACGAGGATATTCTGGCGCGGATCGCTGCCGTGCTGAACAAGGGAACCGAGGCGGTCGCGGCCAAGCGCTACGACCTGCTGCCCGGACTCAATCAGCAGTTCCACCAGGAGCTCGCAGCGGCCGGCCGCAATCGCGTTCTGTCCGATCTGCTCAAGCGGCTGCGCGAGCGGACCGCGATGCTGTTTGCACCGACTGATCCGGAGCGTCAGGCGCGCACCTGGGATGAGCATGCCGGCATTCTCCGCGCGATCATTGCCGGCGACGAGCGCGCGGCCGCCACGCTTGCCGCCGAGCATGTGATGCGGGCCGGTGCTGATTTTCTCTCGACGCTTCACGTGCCCGACGAAAGTCTGTCTCTGGAAGCGTTGTCTGCAGGCCGTGGCAAGGTTTCCGACGACGTGCGTCCTGCTCGCTCGCCTAAGGTCAAACCCGCTCGCCGCAGCCGGGTGAAGCGAGCCGCGCGGAGTTGATCGGGCCCGCCAGCGCCTGTTTTCGGGGGACACAATCGATCCGGTGCGAATGCGCCGGTATTTTTCAGAGCATCGAGAGGACGACGACGCCGTCCTCGAGCTCCCCGGAAGCCAGTCGCGCCCGCGCGATACGCTCGAACTCCGTCCGGTATTTCTGAAGATAGCTGAAGGCCTGCTTCTGCGTCTGAAAGGTCGTCGCGAGACGGCATAGCTGTCGGCCCGCGCCGAGCGCGAGAAAGAAGGTGATTGTGCCGCCGTCATCCGGCTTGATCCTAGGCACGGCCCGCACTCTTTCGCATGTGAACGACCCTCTTCAGATTGTCGTCTGCACTTTCGAATTCGGCTATCTCGGCAATTTCCTCGTGCGCTTCTTCGATGCGGGCGCCGGCGACGATGTGCGAAGAGTGGCGTCGGCCGCTTGCTCGGCTGCTTCCTTGGCCTCGCGCAGCTCGCGAAGCCGCGCCATGTTCTTGCGGATATCGACAGCGCGCCTTTCGACATCGGCGATCGCCCGCGCGCCCTCTTCGGCGGCCAGGCGCTGACGCTCGGACCGGGCGATGGCTTCGGGTGACGGTTCGGCCGATTTCCTGGCGCTCATCTTTTGGCGCTCATCTTTCACCCTGCCCGGCAACGGAGAAAACCCGCTCAATCCTTACGATCGAGCGGGTCGCATAGCCGTTTCAGTACATCCGTGAAACGGCGGTGCAGAGCTCAAGCCAGCGAGAGATTCTCAGCGCTGACCTTGCCTCGCATCTTGTCGGTCTTGGTCTCGAAATTGACCTTCTGGCCCTCGGCGAGCCCCGCAAGACCAGCCCGCTCGACCGCGCTGATGTGAACGAACACGTCATTGCCGCCGTCGTCGGGTTGAATGAATCCAAAGCCCTTCTGGCCGTTGAACCACTTCACAGTACCTGTCGCCATTCTCTTCTCCAAAGCGCATAGACGCGCATTCCGCGTGACGCTCACGCAGATCGATTCAATTCGTCGATGTCTCTGGAAAAGGAGCCCGCGGGCGCATTCAACAAGCACAGCGGCTGAACGAATGAAGCGACGCTATACCTCGCCATCGACATTAGCAAGGCTTCGGGCAGATTTAATCGAGCTCCGGACTTCAGCGGAACCTTCGTCGCAATGGGGGCTCGAACGGGCAAGCATCAGGTCGGCGAACGCAGCCGTGCGGTCGAAGCCCGAGCTACGAGGTCGCTCGCCTCCTGAGGTCAGCGCCGCAGATGCTACTACTACGAAGGGCACGCCAGAACGAGACGCCCATCGAGATCGCCAGCAAGAGGCGACATCGACGCGAATGTTCCAATGCGGACCTGCTACTTCGCGAGGAAGTAGAAATCCTCGCGACCAGGCAACGAACCATAGGTGTAGGGTTCCTGGCGGCCGGCGGTTGCCTCCATCACGTCGTCGCGCACCAGACGGAACAGCTTGTTGATCTCGACATTGGGCGTGGCGATTCGCTGCGCGAAGGCCACTGCGAACGGAGAGTTGCCGCCCTCGCCGTCGAGGGCGACCTGGCCGTGCTTGGCAGCATACACGACGAGCGTCGCGCCCGAGACCTTGACCTCGCTGAGGCCGCGGCTGGTCGAGCGCGACCGCGTGCCGGTCGCAGGTGCTGCCGGCGCTGCCGAAGCGAGCGCGGGTTGCGCGACCGGCACCTTCCTCATCTGGTCGGCAAACGGATTGTCGCGACAGGCGTCGAGCATCACGAGGCGGAGCTTGTGCGCGCCTTCCACTGCGGTCATCACCTGGTCGAGCGGCACGGCCTCGAACTGAATGTCGCGATCGACCGCGATCCTGGCCTCGACGGGGATCAGGTAGTTGGTCCCGTTCACCTCTATGCCGTGGCCTGCGTAATAGACCAGCGCCCATTCCGAGGTTTCGGCCTGGCTGGCAAAGTTGCGCAGCGCGTCCAGCAGCTTCTCGCGGCTGGAGTCGGCGATCAGCGTCACCTCCTGGAAGCCGACCGCGCGGATCGAGGCGGCGATCGCCTCGGCGTCGCGTTTGGGATTGGCAAGCGCCGCCACATTCTTGTAGGCGGAGTTGCCGATGACGAGCGCGATCCGCTTGCCCTGCTTCGGCGTCGTTGCACCCGGCACCACCACGGGAACGGCGACGGTCGGCGTCGGGATCGAGTTCGCGGAGGCGGCCTTCGATGGAGCTGCAGGGATCGACGGCTGCAGCGCGCCGGAATCGAGCGCGGCAAGGCGCGCCCGTGCGGTGGCCAGCGCCTCGCGGTTGATGTTGCCGCGCTCCTGCGATTTCGAAGCCAGCGCTTTCTGGAACTCGGCTTTGGCCCGCGCGAGATCGCCCATCTTCTCGTAGGTCAGGCCGGCGCTCGTCAGCGCCGTCAGGTCGTCGGGATTACGCTGCAGCACCGTCTCATAATCGGCGAGTGCAGCCTTGAAGTCGCCCTTGTAGCGATAAACGTGGCCGCGATAGAGATAGCCGAGAATGTCCCCCGGATTCAGCTTGATCGCACGCTCATGGTCGGCGATGGCGCGCACCAGATCGCCTTTCAACCGCCACAGCTCACCGCGATTGGAATAGCTCTTGTTCAGACGAGGATTGATCCGCACGGCCTCGTCGTAATCCGCCATCGCGCGCTCGTAATCGCCGAGGTCGACCCAGACCAGTCCGCGATTGCCGAGCACCGACGCGTTCTTCGGATTGAGCGCGAGCGCTTCGGTGTAAGTCGCAATCGCCCGCTCATTCTCGCCCTGCTCGTTGTAGAAGACCGCGAGTGAGCCGACGAAATACGAATTCTTCGGCTGCAGCCGCAACGCTTCCTTGAGTTCGGCGAGCCCGCGGTCGAGCTGGTCGCGTTCCCGCCAGATCATGGCGCGACCGGCATAGCCGTCGGCATGACGAGGATTGATGCTGATCGACTTGTCATAATCCGCAATGGCGCGATCGAGATCGCTTTTTTCGTACCAGACATCGCCGCGCATCGAGTAATGCGACGGCTCCTTCGGCTCGAGTCGTATCGCCTCGTTGTAGTCGGCGATCGCCCGGTCGTACTGGCCGGACTCCTTGTAGGCATTGCCACGACCGACGTAGGGGTCCGCTTTCTTCGGCTCCAGCCGGACCGCCTCGTCAAGCTCGGCAATGGCCTTCGCGACGTCGCCCTTGTTCAGCCAGACGATGCCGAGGCCGGTGTGCGGGCGGGACGCTTTGGCATCGAGCGCGATGGCTCTGTCGTAGTCGCCAATTGCCTTGTCGTACTCGACGGCGTCGATCCAGACGTCGGCGCGATCGCAGTAGCGCTCGGCGGTGGGTTCGAGCCGGATCGCTTCATCGAGATCGGCAATCGCGCGTGCGGTCTCGCCCTTGCCGTCCCATGCGCTGCCGCGGGCGGAATATGTCCCCGCAAAATTCGGATCTAGACGGATCGCCTCGTTGTAGTCGGCGATCGCCAGGTCGAATTCGTATTTGCTCTTGTAGGCGTTGCCGCGCCCATGAAAGGCGCTGTCGAGCGTCGCGTCGAGAGCAATGGCCTTGGAGTAGTCCGCGATCGCGCGGTCGTGCTCGTTCTTGTCTTCGAGCGCATTGCCGCGCGCGAGATGATTATCAGCAGATTTCGGCTCGAGCCTGATGGCCTCGTTGTAATCGGCCATCGCTCGTTCGAACTCGCCCCTGTTCTTTTGCGCATCGCCGCGATTGCGATAGGCGTCGGCATATTTCGGATCGAGCTTGATCGCTTGGCTGTAATCCGCGATCGCTCGATCGTGGTCACCCTTGTTCTCCCAGACATTGCCGCGGCTGTTGAAGACGACGGCATTCTTGGGATCAAGCCGCAAGGCCTGGCTGTAATCAACGATCGCCCGGTCGTACTCGCGCTTGCTGTTCCAGGCATCGCCGCGGCCACTATAGGCCGACGCATATTTCGGATCGAGCCGGACCGCCTCGGAATAATCAGCGATCGCTTTGTCGTGCTCGTTCTTGAAGTCCCAGCAGTCCGCGCGTCCGCTCCAGGACGGCGCGAAGTTCGGGTCGAACTTGATCGCAAGATTGAAATCGGCGATGGCGCGATCGTACTCCTTGCGCTCCTGCAGGATCAGCGCGCGGTTGTGGTAGGGGTCGCTGAAGGAAGGATTGGTGCGGATCGCGGCGCTGTAGTCGTCGAATGCCTTGTCGCTGTCGCCCCTGTTTCCCCATGCAATGGCGCGTTTGTTATAGGCCGAGGCGAGCGCATTGGTGGAGATGTCGCCGGCCCTGATAACCCGCGAGCAGGCCGCGATCTTGGCATCGCCGCGCGCATCGTCACAATCCCGGAGGTCTTTTGCGCTGGCCGCCAAGGCCGGGCCGGCGAGTGTGACACAGGCAAACACGGCGAAGACAGATGTGAACCGCATCGTCGTTCCCCGCAAAACGGTATTGCAACGGAAATCGCTTTCAAACGCAACACGCCTGAAATTCTAGCCGGATAATCCGGCGAAGACGAGCGCGACGCAAGACGCTTCATCGACAGCGTATGTGACGGGCATCACAGCCCAGCCGCCGTCGGCGCAGCGCTATCGCATATGAAGAAGCGTGGCGGACAGCTCACCCGCAGCCGATCCTTCGAGACGCCCGCCGACGGCGGGCCCTCAGGATGAGGGCGGAGTGCGCGGCGGCAATTTCAACGGGGCAAATGCTGCTTAGCCTCATCCTAAGGGGACCGCCGCGGCTTCGACGATCTCCGGGTGCGCCATTGTGAGGTTTTCGAGCTCGATGGAGGAGATCCACCAGCAGGCATGATCAATGCCCGGTGGATTCCGTCGCGAGCTATGGCGGCGGCGCGACCTCGCTCGCGCCCCGGCTATCGCCTGAGCTCTCTGATGAGGTTCGCCAATCGTGGATCGTCAGGCCGGAGAAGCGCCAGTCGCTCTGCATATCCAAGCGCCGCCGCGATGTCTCCCTTTTCCCTGCTGAAGCTCAAAGCGGCTGAAAGCAGCTCCAGATTGTTCGGATGTCCGCGCAGGCTCTGGTTCAGCACAGAAAGTGCATCGTCGCGGCGGCCCATTCCGTTCAGCCCTACAGCATAGACGTAGGCATACCGCATTTGGCCGGGGTCAAGCGAGGCAGCCCGATGCAGCTCGTCGAGGGCTTCCTCGCTGCGCTTCTGGCGCACGAGTGTCAGCCCAAGCGCGTGGTGGAGAGATGCGTCCTGCGCCGACGCGGAGAGCGCTTCACGCAGGATCTTCTCCCCGTCACCGTCGCGTCCGAGCTGCCGGTACAGGTCGGACAGGTTGACGGCGGCCGCCGCAAACGAGGGATCGAGCCTGAGGGCCGTGCGGTATTCGGCCTCTGCTGCGCCGGGGTTGGCCTGGCGCATGAAGAAGTTACCAAGCGCCGTTCGCGCATCCGGCCGATCAGCATTCAGCTTCTGCGCAGCGACGAATTCGGTGGCCGCCCGCGTGAACTTGTCGCGATCGGCCGCCGGCTGGCGCGCTGGAGGCACGGCGGCCAGAAGCTCGGCGGCGCGAATGCGCACACCACGCACGGGATCGCCCAGACGCGGCGAGGCGAGCGGCCAGAGCTGATCGGCGGGCGCTCCTTCGAGCCGATCGAGCGCGCCGAGCCTCACGAGCGGATCGGAATCGGAAAGCCCATGCCGGATCAGATCGAGAATTGGCGCCGGAAGCTCCGCCAGCGCGCTGGCGCGAACGAGACCGGGAACGTCAGCCGATTCAGCGATTGCGGCGAGCTGCGCTTGCGCGTCGGCAGCTTCGCTCCAGGCCGCATGAAACGCGCGCGCCCAGGTCTGATGGCCGCGCCGCTCCGGCCCGAACCAATCCTCGATCTGATCCGCTGCCCAGGCTGCCGGCTTGTCGCGATGGCAATCGTTGCACGCATTCGGTGCGCCTGTCTGCACCGAGAGATCGGGACGCGGAACGCGGAAGCCGTGGTCGTGGCGGCGGTCGACGACCATGTAGCGGCGCTCCGGCATATGGCAGGCCGGACAGCCCGGCGGCGGCGAGACATCGGCGTGATGCCGGTGCGCGGCGGATTCATATTTGGCGGGCGCATGGCATTGCGAACAAACGCCATCTCCGGGCGCCTTCAACGTTGCGCTGTGCGGGTCGTGGCAGTCGCTGCAGGTCACGCCCTTGGCGAACATCCTGCTCTGCTTGAACGGCGCGTAATTGTAGGTCTCCTCGTCGTCGCGCATCTGGCCGTCGGCATGAAAGCGCTGGCGGTCGAGCAGCGATACGCGGTGGGTGTCAGAGAGCGGTCGGCCCGGCATCCAGTCTTCCGAAAGCTGCCCGCGGCGCGCGTGGCAGCGCCCGCAGGTCTCGACCTCCTTGCGCAGGGCCGGCGCCGGCGCGCTGCGTACCGGCGTCAATGTGCCGGCAGAGGCGGACCAGGTGATGCCGCTGCGCTCATCGAAGCGGACCAGCAGGCCGTTATCGGCGTCGCGCGCCGCCGGGGCGACGCGGGCCCACGTGATGTGGCGCGAGCCGGCGCCGTGGCAAGCCTCGCAGCCGACGCTGATCTCGGAGAATCTGGTGACGAAGTGATCCTTCTCGGCGTCATAGCCCTTGTGCACATCAGTCGAATGGCACTCCGCACACATGAAATTCCAGTTCTGGTTCAGCTTCGTCCAGTGCAGGGAATCGCTACTGGTGATGGCGCTGTCCGGGTAGAGGTGAAACCAGCGCTGACCGCCCTGCTCTTTCGGCCGCGTGTCCCAGGCGATGGACAGGGCCTGGACGCGACCATCCGGGAATTGGATCAGATATTGCTGCAGCGGCTCGAGGCCGAAGGTGTATTTCACTTCAAAGACGGCGAGCTTGCCGTCGGGCCCATCGGTCTCGACCAGGAACTTGTCGTCCTTGCGAAAGAAGCGCGAGCGGGTGCCGGCGTAGTCGAAAGTCGCATCATCGAAATCGCCGCGCACGGATCCATAGGTGGCGTGATCCATTGCGTGCCGGTGCTGCGAATTTTGCCAAAGGGCTGCTTCGGCCTGATGGCAGCCGGCACAGGCTTTACTGCCGACGAAGTGCAATGTCGCGTGCTGCGAGCTTGACGGATCGTTGGATTGCTGACTGCCGCTGGACAGATACCACCAAAACGCTCCGCCTGCGATAACGATGCCCACAGCAGCCAACATTCCGAGGGCATTCCTCTTGAGACCGAGCAGTCGCCCCGGTTGCGCATCGGCACCGGGCATCGAGCGACGCGAGTCGTTGGGCGGGCGAGCGTACTTGCGGCGCGTTTTCCTGCGAGATGCCCTTGCCACATCCACCTTCCGTCACAGGGTCTCTTGGCGAGCGATCTTACACGTGATGGTCAAAATCCCTCAGGGCAATTCGCGTCTCGCGAGCGAGGTTGATCAGCGACAGGACGAAGAAGATCAGGGCGGCAACAAACAAAATGGCAACGCCGTACTCATGCGCCAGATGCAACATGGCGCTTACGAAAGCGACGATGATCAGCATGGACGTGATGACGGCGCATATCGTGGAATAGAATACCGCCTGGTTGAGCAGTGCGGCGCGGCGCTTGAGACGGGGAATATCATCCTTGAGATACGCTTTGACCTCATCGCGAGTGATGCTGTGAAGGAATTGCGAGCGATCGATCACGCGGTTCATCCGCGAAATCAATACGGAGATAAACGCAGCCACCGCGCCCAGCAGAAAGGCAGGCGCCGCGACGCTGCCAATAATCCGGGACAGTTGTTCGACCGACGGCGTCAGCGGCAACAGGTCGCCCATGTCGGCTATTCCAGCGGCGTTACCTTCGCAGCCATGTCAGGAGCACGGCTGATCCTGTAGGTCGCGTTGCTGCATTTGAGGGTCCAGACACCGAGGTCCGGCTTCGAGCGCTTCGTATCCTTTATGGCGCCAAGGGCCTTGTCGCAGACAAAGCCTTGTGAACGAATCTGGATGGCGAGCATGCCCTGCAGCGTCTCCGCCGCGTCCTGCGCCGCAGCGCGGCCGACGGACAAGACGTCGACCAGTGCAAGCGCCGAAAGGAATATCCAACGACCGTCTTTCATGAGCTTCTCCGATCGCGCCTTGCGTTCATTGGCCGCCGGGAAGCCGATTGCCTTCCCGCCGGTCTTGCGCCGAGCTATTGGCGGACACATTCCTGAACGAACTTGACCCGGTCCACCATACCAAGGCCCTTCGCCTCGGCCTGTTTGCGACAGCCTTCTCGCTTGTCCATTCTGAGCTGGATTTTTTCGACGAGGCTCAGGCCGACGGTGCCGACCTGTGGTGCGGCCGAGGCCATCTTTCCGTCGTCGGTCGCCGGACCGTCGCCCGCGACTCGCGCTGCCTCTTGCAGCCGCTTGATGTCCTCCGGGCTCAGCTTTGGTCGATCCATGTCGAGCGTGATCCTGATGATCGTGCCGGTGAAGGCGAACGGCGCCTGATAGTCGTCGTCGTCGACCGGCGTGCCGGTGTCGGAGCCGATGTCCAGCGCCTCGTCCCACTGGAGGATGAGGGGAAGCGTATGCTCCATCTTCTCCGTGGCCACTACCTTGCCATCGACTTTCAGCGTGCCCGTGCCCCCCTGTCCGATGCCGCTATAGTTGCCGAACACCATGGTGGCGGCCCCGAGACCATCATATTTGAAGTCAAACTCGATGACGTGCTTGCCGGGTGTCAGCTCCGGCCCCTCCCAGCGCACGCGCTTGAGATCGACGAGATTCCACGTAAACACAGGCTTGTTCTTCAGGACATAGAGGCCATAGCCGGCGAAGCGGCCCCCTTGTGTCACCAGCATGCCCTCGGCGCCTCCTTGCGGAATGTCCACGTCGGCCTTGAAGGTGTAGGAGGTATTGAGCAGGCTCGGCGCATCGCCATTCGGCGTGCCGGTCATCGGCCGCGTCCAGGCGAAGCTGGTCCGGCCGGCACTGAGACTCGGACGCGGCGTGATGAGGCGGGTCGCCACCGATGAATCGAGCGGCAGCACCTGATATTTTTCCGCCTCCTTCCAGAACAGCGCCTGCAGTTCCTTCAGCTTGTCCGGATATTTGGCGGCAACGTCGTCGGCCTGCGTCCAGTCGTTGCTGAGGTCGTAGAGCTCCCACGGGTAATCACCCGGAGCCGGCAATTTCGCAATCGTCACCCATGGCGGACGCTGAACCTTGGTGCTCGCGATCCAACCGTCGTTATAGAGCGCGCGGTCGGCAAACATCTCGAAATACTGCGTCTTGTGTGTGGACGGCGCGTTCGCGTTCTTCTGATCGAACGTGTAGGCCATGCTGACGCCTTCGATCGGGCTTTGCTTGATGCCGTCGACGATGTCAGGCTGCTTGATCTGAGCCGCCTCGAGGATGGTAGGCACGACGTCGATGACGTGGTGGAACTGGTGGCGGATGCCGCCCCTGTCCTTGATCACCGCCGGCCAGGAAATCGCCATGCCCTGGCGTATGCCACCAAAGTGAGAGGCGATCTGCTTGGTCCAGGAGAACGGCGTATCGAACGCCCAGGCCCAGCCGATCGACATGTGGTTGTAGGTGCGATCGGTGCCCCAGACGTCGTAGAAATATTTGAGTTGATCCTCGACGGACGGGTTGATCTGGTTGAACATCGCCACTTCGTTCGGCGTTCCGTTCGGCTGGCCTTCCGCGCTGGTCCCGTTGTCGCCCTCGATATAAATGATGAGCGTGTTGTCGAGCTTGCCCATGTCATCGATCGCCTGGATCACCCGGCCGATCTCATTGTCGGCATAAGCCGCATAGGCGGCAAATACGTCAGCCTGACGGATGAACAGCTTCTTCTCATCGGCTGAGAGCTGATCCCATTCCTTGATCAGATCTTTCGGCCACGGCGTCAGCTTGGCATTCGGCGGAATGACGCCGAGCCGTTTCTGGTTCTCGAAGATGGTCTCGCGCAGCTTGTTCCAGCCCTGGTCGAAGAGATGCATATCCCCGATCTTCTTGGCCCACTCCGGCGTTGGGTGATGGGGTGCATGCGTCGCACCTGGGGCGAACTTGACGAAGAACGGCGTGTCCGGCGAGAGCGCATTCATCCGGTTGACATAGTCGATGGCGTCATCAGCCATGGCCGTCACCAGATTCCAGCCGGGCTTGCCGACGTAGGGGTGAATCGGCGTGGTGTTGCGGACGAGATTGCCGGGCTCCCACTGATTGGTGTCGCCGCCCATGAAGCCGTAGAAATATTCAAAGCCCATGCCGGTCGGCCACTGGTCGAACGGGCCGACCTGGCTCGCCTGATATTCCGGCGTGTTGTGGTTCTTGCCGAACCAGGCGGTGTGATAGCCGTTGTCGGTCAGGATGCGGCCGATCGTGGCCTTGTCCCTGGTGATCACGCTGTCGTAGCCGGGAAAACCGGTGGCCTGCTCGGCGATCACGCCGTAGCCGGCGGAATGATGATTGCGTCCGGTGATCAGCGCCGCGCGCGTCGGCGAGCACAGCGCCGTCGAATGGAAATTGGTGTAGCGCAATCCGCTTTGCGCGATTCGGTCGAGCGCCGGCGTCGGAATGACGCCGCCGAACGTGCTTGGCACGCCGTAGCCGGCATCATCGGTGATGATCAGCAGCACGTTCGGTGCGCCCTTGGGGGGCACCACGCGCGAGGGCCAGAAAGGAGTCGAATTGCGCGCATCGCGCTCGATCTTGCCACCGAACTTCTGCGGCGGCGGAGGCAGCTGATTGCCGGGAATGGTGATGGTCGCCGCGGGCGAGCCCGGGGGCGGCGCGGCCTGTTGGGCTTGCTGTGCGAATGCCGGCGCCGAAAATGCAAGGGTCAGTGAAAATGCGACAAGATGAAAGGATCGCGCAGTATTCATTGCAATTGCTCCCCTCAAATGAGGCGCCATCATTTTGCGGCGGCCAGAAAAAGGTTTGATATGGATCAACAGATCAGGATGACGGATCAGAAGCGGAGATGCTGGAGACAGAATAGCGTCGTTTTTCCGTAAACTCCCCGGGGCCTCATCTCCGTGGCCGGTATCAAGGGGCGGTAGTGTTGTTCTCTTGCTACACCCGGCTGCCAAAAATTCCCGGCACATCGGCAACTATGGCAAGTCCGGTCGGCTCGGTCATATGATCGGCAATATATCAGGCGCTCCCACTGAGCGAAGCTCGTGGTTCGGGAGGAGGCACCATGCGATTGACGAAAGCGTTTGCCGCTCTTGCATTTGCGGCCTTGGCATCAATGCCGACCAAGACCTTGGCCGACGAAAGCGGCATCAGCTTCTGGATTCCGGGCATATTCGGCAGCCTTGCTGCCACACCTCAGCAACCGGGCTGGACGGCCGCCGCGATCTACTATCACACCTCGGTGTCCGCCGGCGCCGAGGTGGCGCGCGCGCGCGAAATTCAGATCGGCCGAATTCCGGTGAACGTGACGGCCACCTTAAACGCGAACGTCAATGCGAACGTGGATCTCGGTGTTCTGAACGCGACCTACGTGTTCGCGACGCCAGTGCTCGGCGGTCAGGCCTCGGCCAGCCTGTTCGGAATCTACGGTGCAAACACCACTTCGCTGAACGGATTAGTGACGCTCGCAACGCCGCTCGGCTCCTTCTCGCGCTTCGATTCGATCAGCGATTCCATCACCGCCTTCGGCGATGTGATCCCGCAATTCGCGCTGCGCTGGAATGTCGGTGTCAACAACTACATGACCTATGTCATGGGTGACATTCCGGTCGGGGCTTACCAGTCGACCCGGCTCGCCAATATGGGGCTTGGACATGGCGCGATCGACGCGGGCGGCGGCTATACCTATTTCAATCCGCAGACCGGACATGAGCTATCCGGCGTGCTCGGCTTCACCTACAATTTCAAGAACACCGATACACAGTATCAGAGTGGCGTGGACATGCACTTCGACTGGGGCGCGTCCCAGTTTGTGAGCAAGCAGGTGCAGGTGGGCCTCGTCGGCTATGTCTACCAACAGCTCGGCTGCGACAGCGGATCCGGCGATCGCGTCGGCTGCTTCCGCTCGCGGGTGGGCGGGATCGGCCCGCAGATCGGATTCATCTTCCCGGTCGGCGACAAACAGGGTTACCTCAACTTCAAGGGCTACAAGGAATTTGCCGCCGAGAACCGGCCCGAGGGCTGGAATGCGTGGGTGACGTTCGTGATCTCGCCGGCGGCGCCGCCGCCTGCAGTGACGCCGACGAAGCACGTCATCACGAAGTGACGGACGTTCACGATGGAGCCCCGGGAGTGACGACTCCCTGGCGGTTCAAGGCGGACAATCTGCCGCAGCGCTCCTGACAAAAATGTTGGATGCCCATGTCGGATCGGCGGCATCCCGGTCGTCCTAGGGACATGAATGGGTCGTAGACGCCAAGGTCGGCCCATCAGTTCAAGAGGATGAGAGAAACATGCCCAGCACTGTCCGCCTGCACCGCGTTCTCACGACCACCCCGGCAAAAGTCTATCGCGCGTTCCTGGAGGCGGATGCGCTGGCGAAATGGCTGCCGCCGAACGGCTTCACCTGCACGGTGCATCATTTCGAGCCCAAGGTCGGCGGCACGTTCAAGATGTCGTTCCGGAATTTTACGACGGGCAACAGCCACTCCTTCGGCGGCGAATATCTCGAGCTCGTCCCCGGCGAACGCCTGCGCTACACCGACAAGTTCGACGATCCCAATCTGCCGGGCGAGATCCAGGTCACCGTGATCCTGAAGAAGGTCTCGGTCGGCACCGAAGTGGACATCACGCAGGCCGGCATTCCCGACGTCATTCCGCCGGAGGCCTGTTACCTCGGCTGGCAGGAGTCGCTGCGGAATCTGGCGAAGCTCGTCGAGCCCGAGATCAACCAGTAGCGGTGACATCAGTATCGTAGGGCGGAAAGCCCAGCGTGCCCACCAATCTCTCAACCTCGGAAAGATGGCGGGCACGGCGCTCCGCGCCTTTGCCCACCTACGGCACTGTTCGATTGCATGCGCAGATCGACCCACATCATTGCGAGCGGAGCGAAGCAATCCAGAGTCCCTCCGCGGAACGATCCTGGATTGCTTCGCTCCGCTCGCAATGACGGCTGCTACTGGGCTAGGCGCCCGCCTTCGGCGCAAGCCCGCCGCTGGCGGTCCAGCGGTCCGGGTCGGGGCTGTGCCCGATCAGGGCGAGGCCATAGGCGATCGACTCGAACTGGTCGCCCGACATCAGCCGCTCGTTGCCGAACCGCTCGGCGAACAGCTTTCGGACAGCGGGCACGAAGGACGTGCCACCGGTCAGGAACACCTTCTCCACCTCGCGCGCGGAGATGCCGGCCTCGGCCAGCACCTTGTCGACGGTCGCGCCCAGGCGGGCGATATCGTCGGCAATCCAGGATTCAAAATTCTTCCGGGTGATGGTCGCGCCGATGTCGACGCCGCCGCCCTTGAAACGGAAGTCCGTCTGGTCCTGCCCCGACAGCGCGACCTTGGCGTCGGACACCGCGCGGTACAGCGAAAAGCCGAGATCGAGGTCGACGATGGTGATGAAATCCTCGAGCAGCTCCGGCTTCAGCGCGGTACGCGCAAGCTCGCGGAGCTCGCGCAGGTCGCCGTTGCTCTTCATCATCGCGAGCTGATGCCAGCGCGCAAGGTTGGTGTAGTGGCCGCTGGGGACCGGCAGCACCTTGTCGAACGAGCGGAAGCTCGAGCCCTTGCCGAGCCGCGGCGAGACGACGTGGTCGACAATGCGATAGTCGAACGTGTCACCGGCAATGCCGATGCCGGCGTGTCCAAGCGGCTCGGCGCGCAGGACGCCGCCCGCGCGGGAAAACCGCATCACCGAGAAGTCGCTGGTGCCGCCGCCGAAATCGGCAACCAGCACGGTGGCATCGCGCTCGAGCCTGCGGGCGAAGGAGAACGCCGCTCCCACGGGCTCATAGACATAGCGCGCGTGGCCGGCACCGAGCCGCTCGAACGCGGCCCGGTAACGCTGCATCGCCAGCGCCTCGTCGGGATTGCCGCCGGCGAAGCGCACCGGGCGGCCGACCGTGATGCTCGATGTCTCGAAACCGAACTTCTCGCCGCCATGGCGCGCCAGCGTCCGCAGGAACGCCGCAAGGATGTCCTCGAACTTGAAGCGCTGCCTGAACACTTGCGTGGTGTTGAAGCTGCTGCTCGCCGCGAAGGTCTTGAACGACTGCAGGAAGCGGTAGACGTGGCGTCCTTCGAGGAACGTCTCGATCGCCCACGGCCCGCCTTCGGCCTGGGCGCCGGCTCCCGGCCGATCCTCCCAGAAGCACAGGGCCGACACATAGACGCTGTGGCGCTGTCCGCCATGATCGAAGCGGATGGCCTCGACCCGGCGGTCGTCGGCCGCGAGGGCTACGACCGTATTACTGGTCCCAAAATCGATGCCGATCGAGACGGCGGGCGAGGCGCTCGACATGAACCACTCGGACAGATGATTGGAAAAGGGGGCAGACCACTAACGGCTTTGGCCTGCGCTGCCAAGATCCAAATGCTGCAGTGCAGTTAGATTTGTGCCGCCGTGTGCGCGGTGGCCGCGCTCTTCTGCCGCCGGAGTCGACGGTTTTTGGGCTGGTCTTGCACCCGCAGTAGTCCCATCGGCAATTTTAAGCCCGAAGCGGCCGCTTTAATGGAGCATTATGTTGCAATGCGGCAGAGCGCATGCTGCTATGCAATGGCATGCATGGACATTGGCATCTGGTATACATAGATTGTCCTTCGAAATGAGACAGCAACACTGACCGTCTCAAGAAAGGGAATTCCGATGTCCAAGACCGCTACCGTCGCTCTCGTCCCCTCCTCCTCCCTGTTCGCCCGCTTCCTGGCCGCTGTCGACCGCTTCCTGATGGCGAGCGCCGAGATCTCGAATCACAACGGCGACCTGCCCCGCTTCGGCCTCTAAGCCCCTGCTTTTGCAGCTGCCGAGGCAGCGCGCGCCGGCTTTGGAACCGTCCACATTCGACTTTTGATGAATGGCCCCGCAGGACGGGGCCATTTCTACTTGTGCTGTCCTGAGTCACTGCCGCACCCGGACAAGGGCCTGCGGCATTTGCGCACGGTGGCCGGACCGGCGCTTGAAGCTTGGCATAATGCATACAAGAATGCCTCTCCAGCGCTCGCAGAAAAATTAGAGGCGCCACGGGAGGCTTTATGACGGACATGGTGCAGGCAACGGCCCCTACCACCGCGCGCGTTAGCGACACGTATCGCTGGGCGCAACTGGCGATCGGTGTAGCGGCCATGGTGATGATCGCCAACTACCAATATGGCTGGACGTTCTTCGTCCCCGACATCCAGAAGAAGTTCGGCTGGGATCGCGCTTCGATCCAGTGGGCGTTCACGCTGTTCGTGCTGTTCGAGACATGGCTCGTGCCGGTCGAAGGATGGTTCGTCGACAAATACGGTCCGCGCATCGTGGTTCTCGTCGGCGGCGTGCTCTGCGCCATCGGCTGGGTGATCAACGCACAGGCCACCTCGCTCAACGGCTACTATCTTGGCATGATCATCGCGGGCATCGGCGCCGGCGGCGTCTACGGCACCTGCGTCGGCAACGCGCTGAAATGGTTTCCGGACAAGCGCGGTCTCGCCGCGGGTATCACGGCGGCAGGCTTCGGCGCAGGCTCCGCGCTCACCGTCGCGCCGATCCAGGCCATGATCAAGGACAGTGGATTCCAGACCACCTTCCTCTATTTCGGCCTCGGACAAGGCATCATCATCTGCATCCTCGCCTTCTTCCTGCTCGCGCCGAAAGCGGGCCAGGTGCCGAACGTGGTGGCGAATGCCGCGCTGTTGCAGAGCCGGCGCAACTACCAGCCGACCGAGGTGCTGCGCCAGCCGATCTTCTGGCTGATGTACTTCATGTTCGTGATCGTCGGCGCCGGCGGCCTGATGGTAACGGCGAACCTGAAGCCGATCGCAGTCGACTGGAAAGTCGACAGCATTCCGGTCACGCTGATCGGCATGACCATGACGGCGGTGACGTTCGCGGCGACCATCGACCGCGTGCTCAACGGCCTGACGCGCCCGTTCTTCGGCTGGATCTCCGACAATATCGGCCGCGAGAACACGATGTTCATCGCGTTCGGCATGGAAGGTATCGGCATCTGGATGCTTTATCTCTGGGGCCACGACCCGGTCTGGTTCGTGCTGCTCTCGGGCTTCGTGTTCTTCGCCTGGGGTGAGATCTACTCGCTGTTCCCCTCGACCTGCACCGACACGTTCGGGGCGAAGTTCGCGACCACCAATGCGGGCCTGCTCTACACCGCAAAGGGCACGGCCGCGCTGCTCGTCCCGGCCGCAAACCTGATGCAACAGGGTTCGGGCAATTGGGACAGCGTGTTCATCATCGCGGCCGGCGCCAACATCCTGGCTTCGCTGCTCGCGATCGCGGTGCTCAAGCCCTGGCGAAAGGTCGTGGTCGCGAAATCGACCGTCTGACCCGCTCCAGCACAACTCATCCAAACACGACGCCCGGCCTCACGGCCGGGCGTTTTCGTTTCGGGCAGGCTTTCGGCATTCCGCAAAATCCGAAGCGAACTCGCAATTTCTTGCACCATGGGGCAAGTTAAGACTTGCAATCTGGAATATGGTATACCAAGCTGGCGGCCGCGCTTGCGACGATAAGCCACAACATTGCGACACTGGGTCATCTTGCAATCCCACGTCGCAAGCAATCAGGCGCTTGGGAGGTTCTTGATGATTTCCAGCACGGACGGCGCCGTCACGGCCGCGCCTCTTCGCACCGGTTTCCGTTGGCTCCAGCTCGTCATGGGCATCGTCTGTATGGCGATGATCGCCAACCTGCAATATGGCTGGACGCTGTTCGTCGATCCGATCGATGCCGCGCACCATTGGGGACGCGCCGCGATCCAGCTCGCTTTCACCATCTTCGTCGTCACCGAGACCTGGCTGGTGCCGGTCGAGGCCTGGTTCGTCGACAAATACGGCCCGCGCATCGTCGTCATGTTCGGCGGCGTGATGATCGCGCTGTCCTGGGTGCTCAACTCCTACGCCGACTCACTCACTTTGCTCTACGCGGCCGCGATCATCGGAGGCATGGGCGCCGGCGCCGTCTACGGCACCTGCGTCGGCAACGCGCTGAAATGGTTTCCCGACCGCCGCGGCCTTGCCGCCGGCGCGACCGCCGCAGGCTTCGGCGCGGGCGCCGCGCTCACCATCGTCCCGATCGCCACCATGATCGCATCGAGCGGCTACCAGCAGGCGTTCCTCACCTTCGGCATCGGCCAGGGCCTGATCGTGTTCGTGCTTGCCTTCTTCATCCAGCCGCCGCGGCTCTCGATCCCGCCGAGGAAGAAGCAGCTCAATTTGCCGCAGACCAAGATCGACTTCACCCCGCCACAAGTGCTGCGCACCCCTATTTTCTGGGTGATGTACCTCGTCTTCGTCATGGTCGCCTCCGGCGGCCTGATGACCGCGGCGCAGATCGGCCCGATCGCGCACGACTACAAGATCGCCGACACGCCGGTGACGCTCGCGGGCTTCCAGATGGCGGCGCTGACCTTCGCGATCTCGCTCGACCGCATCTTCGACGGCTTCGGACGCCCCTTCTTCGGCTGGGTCTCCGACACGATCGGTCGCGAGCCCACCATGTTCATCGCCTTCGGCACCGCCGCGGTGATGCTCCTGGCGCTGTCGGCCTACGGCCACAATCCGATCGTGTTCGTGCTCGCGACCGCGGTGTATTTCGGCGTGTTCGGCGAGATCTACTCGCTGTTCCCCGCGACCTGCGGCGACACCTTCGGCTCGAAGTTCGCAACGACCAACAACGGCATGCTCTACACCGCGAAGGGCACGGCGTCCCTGCTCGTTCCGCTCGCAAGCGTGATCTCGGCAACGTATGGCTGGAAGGCCGTGTTCGTGGTGGCGGTGGCGCTGAATGCAACGGCCGCGCTGATGGCGCTGTTCGTGATCAAGCCGCTGCGCCGCTCCTTCATCCTCGGCAAGGAAGCCGAGAGCGCCGACACGGCGCCCGACAGCGCCAAGACCGAGACGGCGTAAATCACCGCACGCCTGGCAGCGGTTGAAGAAGGGGCGCAGCGATGCGCCCTTTCTTTTTGATCGACGACAAACGTCAGTATTCCTGCCGCAAGATTTTTCGGATCAGCCAAATCCAGCGCTTGACGATTGGCATTATGTATACCACACTTCCCCCAGTCATTCACCCCAGGGAGGTTGCAATGCTGGTCGGAGACATTCTGCGCAAGAAGACGCCGCGCGTTGTCACGGTGCGAATGAACGAAACGGTGGGTATCGCCGCCAAGCTGATGCGCGCCAACAATATCAGCGCGCTGGTGGTCAAGGACGTGGTCCGCTCCGAGGGCAACACCGCGGTCGGCATGTTCACCGAGCGCGACGTGGTGCGCGCCGTCGCCGAGCACGGCGCCAATGCCGTCAACGTCAAGGTCTCGCAGCTCGTGTCGGTGCAGCAGCTCGTCTCCTGCACCTCCTCGGACACGATCGAGCACGTTCGCCATCTCATGAACCGGCATCACATCCGTCACCTGCCGGTCATCGATGATTACAGCCTCGTCTCCGTGATCAGCATGCGCGACATCGCCGCTGCCATGGACGAGGCGATCAACGGCACGCCGCAAGCGGCAGCCTAAAGCATGATCCGGACCCGGAGAGCCGCGTTAGCGCAAAGTGCGTAGCGGTTTTCCGACAAGATCATGCTCAAACAATAGACTAAAGCGCATCGCGCTTTAGAGCGGCAACACTTCCCCTGCGACTACCGGCCCCGGCTCGGATCCTTCCGAGCCGGACCGGATCTTTCGTCCCAAATTCCGGTCTCTGCTCGCGAGGATTTCATGAAGATCTGCATCTACGGCGCCGGCGCGATCGGCGGATATCTCGGGGTTCATCTCGCGCGTGCGGGCGCCGACGTCAGCCTGGTCGCACGCGGCGCGCATCTCGCCGCGATGCGCGAGCGCGGCCTGACGCTGCTCGCCGGCGAGGAGAAGCACACCGTGCATCCGCGCTGCACCGACGATCCCACTGAACTCGGCGTGCAGGACTACATCATCATCACGCTGAAGGCGCATTCGATCACCGGCGTGATCGAGAAGATGCAGCCGCTGCTCGGGCCCCATACCCGCATCGTCACCGCCGTCAACGGCATCCCCTATTGGTATTTCTACAAGCACGGCGGCCAACACGAGAACTCGACGCTGGAGAGCATCGACCCCGGCGGCCGGCAATGGCGCGAGATCGGCGCCGAGCGCGCCATCGGCTGCATCGTCTATCCCGCCACCGAGATCGAGGCGCCCGGCGTGATCCGCCACGTCTACGGCAACAATTTCCCGCTCGGCGAGCCCTCCGGCGAGATCACCTCCGACGTGCAGCGCCTCGCCGATCTCTTCGTCGCCGCCGGCCTGAAGGCCCCGGTGCTCGACCGCATCCGCGACGAGATCTGGCTGAAACTCTGGGGCAATGTCTGCTTCAACCCGATCAGCGCGCTGACCCATGCCACGCTCGACGTGATCTGCACCGATCCCGCCACGCGCGCGCTGTCGCGTGCGATCATGGTGGAGACGCAAGGCATCGCCGAGACCTTCGGGGTCAAATTCCGTGTCGACGTCGAGCGCCGCATCGAGGGCGCGCGCAAGGTCGGCGCGCACAAGACCTCGATGCTGCAGGATCTCGAGCGCGGCCGCCCGATGGAGATCGACCCGCTCGTGACCGTGGTGCAGGAGATGGGCCGCCTCACCGGCATTCCGACGCCCGCGCTCGACTCGGTGCTGGCCATGGTGAGCCAGCGCGCCCGCATCGCCGGCCTCTATGACGGCGTCTCGACAACCGATCCGCGCGCGCTGGCGGTGGCGTGATGGCCGGCGAGATGAAAAAGTGGCTGCGCTTCCGCCATGCCGGCGCGACCGGCTTCGGCACGCTGACATCCTCCGGCATCAGCGTGCACGAGGGCGATATGTTCGGCCGCAACGTCGCGACCAGCAGGACACTGGCGCTGTCGGAGGTCGAGTTGCTCGCGCCCTGCGCGCCCAGCAAGATCGTTGCGCTCTGGAATAATTTCCACGCGCTCGCCGCCAAGCTGAACCAGCCCGAGCCGCCGGAGCCGCTCTACCTGCTCAAGGCGACCACCAGCGTCACGACGCCGGGCGCCGTGATCCGCCGTCCCGCCTATTACCACGGCAAGACGACTTATGAAGGCGAGCTCGGCATCGTCATCGGCAAGACCTGTGCCCGCGTGTCGCCTGCGGAAGCCGATAGCTTCATCTTCGGCTACACCTGCGTCAACGACATCACCGCCAACGACATCCTGACCCGCGATCCCACCTTCCCGCAATGGGCCCGCGCCAAGGGTATCGACGATTACGGCCCGTTCGGCCCCGTGATCGCGACCGGCCTCGATCCCGCAAAACTGACGGTGCGCACCATCCTCAACGGCGCCGAGCGGCAGAACTATCCGATCTCGGACATGATCTTCACCGCGCAGGAGCTTGTGAGCAAGATCTCGCACGACATGACCTTGCTCCCCGGCGACCTCATCGCCGTCGGCACCTCGGTCGGCGTCGGCGTGATGAAGGAGCCGGTGAATACGGTCACGGTTGCGATCGACGGCATCGGCGAGCTCACCAACGAATTTCGGCTGTAGCGGCGAACGCGGCCGCACTCCCCTCTCTCCGTCATTCCGGGGCGCGCGGAGCGCGAGCCCGGAATCCATCGGGCGGCAGTGACGTTGGATGCATGGATTCCGGGCTCGCGACTTCGTCGCGCCCCGGAATGACGGCCGAGGGCCGCAGCCCCCTCGGGAAAACCCGGCAATCCCCGCAACGTCCTCCAGCAATCGGCGGACGCGCGCGACGGTGGATCGCGCGATCTACAACCCGTGCGCCCCTTGATCTCGGTTCCGCTCTCCAATAGCAACTACGGCGAAAATGTGTGCCGGCGTGAGGAATTCACGATGTGGCTGTTTTTCCTGGTTGCCTGGTTTGCCCTGCTGGCCGCCATCGCGCTTCTCGCCCAGCAGGCGTTTGGTTACGATTTCGGTCACCTGCCGGCGTGGTTCGCGGCCCTGTCGATGCCGCAACGCATCGCGGCCGGCACGATCCCGGCTGCAGGCCTGGCGCTGATCGGCGCAACCGCCTGGCAGCTGTCGCGCCAGGACCGGCGCCTCGACACGCTGCGCGACCGCCTGAAGAAGACCCGGGAAGACGTCGTCGTCGCCCACGCCCTGCAAAACCACCTCGACGCTACCGTCCAGCACCTGATCGAGAGCGATCCGCGGGAGGCCGTCTCCGCCCTGCACGACAAGCTCGGCGAGACCGAGCAGCGCGCGCTGCTGCAGCAGGGCCGCAACGAAGCCACCGACATGCACGACCAGCTCGCCGAGATCCGCCGCCGCCAGCAGGCGCTGCGCGAGATGGTCGGCAAGGTCGCCGATCAGCGCCGCGCGGTCGAGCCCGTCTTCACCGAGATTCGCGACCGCCAGAACCAGCTCGAACGCTCCCTGCACGACCTCGAGACCGACGACCGCAAGAACAACCTCGCCGACCGCCTGAAGGACATCGCGCGCGACGTGTCGGCGCTGCTGACACGGGTGAGCGCAGTCCAGGACACATTCGCGACCCTCAACCAGTACAAGGAAGATCTGGCGAAGTCCCATGCCGAGCTGACGCCGCTGCGCTCGACCGATGCCGGCATCAACGCCCTGATCAGCGAGCTCAGCCTCAACCATGACCGCCTCGAAAAAAGCATCGACGAGCTCGAGACCGGCGGCGAGGCGCCGCTCGGCAGCCGCGTCGAGATGCTGTCGAAGAACAAGATCGAGATCGAGCAGCGCCTCGCCCGTATCGACGACAGCTTCAACATCCTGAAAGGCATCCGGCTCGACTTCGAGGAGCTCGGCCAGCGCCGGGGCCAGCTCGAACGCGCGATCGCGGAGGTCGAGACCGATGGCGACGGCAGGAGCCTCACCGAGCGCCAGAATGCGCTGAACGATTTCGTCCTCCAGTCGCGCCAGCGTCTCGGCGCGTTGCAGGAGACGCTGGCGACGCTGAACACCTTCAAGACCGAGCTGTCGAAATCGCAAGCCGACCTCGTTCCGCTGATGGCTCCGGTGTTCGGCATCGAGGCGATGATCGCGGAGGTCGGCACCACCCGCGATCTCCTCGCCCAAACCGTCGGCGAGATCGAGGCGAACGCGGGCGTGACGCTGGCCTCGCGCGTCGATGCGCTGACGAACAGCAAGCGCGAGGTCGAAGACCGCATCGCCCGCATCTTCGAGAACTTCAACGCGCTCGACGCCTTGCGCAAGGACATCGGCGGCATCTTCGCGACGATCAGGAACAGCTTGAACCGGATCGGGTGAGCACGGCTGCTATAGCCCGGAGGAGCGAAGCGACATCCGGGACGGACGATCCGCAAAGCATCCCGGATATCGCTGCGCTCATCCGGGCTACGACACCGCCGCCGCAGCGAAACATCCAGACACATCACATCTGCGCGCGTCCGATCAATGCCGCCAACATGTCCCGCGCTCGCCGCAACTTGGACGCATTCGACCGCCCTTCTGAGAGGCGTGTCTGGGGGCACGGCATTGCCGTGTTTGGACCAAACCTTCTAGGGGTATGACTGTGAAGAAGATTGCATTTGTTCTGGGTGCCACGCTTGCTCTGGTGACGGCCGCGAATGCCGCGGACCTTCCGCGCCGGCAGCCCGTGCCGGTCTATCCGGCGGAGCAGCCGCCGATCGGCAAGATGCCGATTGGCAAGAGCCCGGTTGGCAAGGCCCCGATCGGCAAGGCGCCCGGCCCGGTCGCTGCGCGCTACTGACGCGCAGATTTTGCGTAAGCGGCCGACAGTCGAGGGGGCTCAACGTGACGAACAAAGCTGATCGATCGGGATCCTGCATTCTCGCGGGGCTCGCCCTCGCGGCGATGATCGCATGCACGACGCCCACGGCCTCGGCCCACGAAGCGAACAAGCGCGTTGCCGATGCCAACGCGCTTGCCACGACCGACACCGCATCGCGGCCTCAGCCGCAAGCGATGCGGCGTCCCGTCGCGCGCGCGGAGAAGGGCCCTTACTACGTCGACTTCCGCGCCCGGACGGCGGCGAGCTGGGGCCACGCCTTCGTCTGGTACGGCAAGACCAGCGAGAAGGCGGTCGAGGTCGCGGGCCTGACGCCGGCCGGCGACACGCTCGCCTACGTGCTCGGTCACATCACGTTCGTGCCGTCGGAGACCGGTGCGAGCTACGGCGATCTCGATCCGGAATATCTGACCGCGAGCTATCGGGTCTACCTGAACGAGGCCGACGCCAAGCGCGTGTTCGCCTATATCAAGAAATTGCAGTCGAACTCGCCGGTGTGGAACGCCGAGACCGCCAACTGCACCGGCTTCATCGGCGACATCGCCGAGTTCATGGGCCTGGAAGTCCCCAACCGCTGGCAGCGCCCGGAAAACTTCGTCAACCGCCTGAAGGAAATGAACGGCGGCCGGCAGATGGTGCGGCTGTCGGAGTAGCTGTTCGCTCCATACTCGGTGTCATTGCCCGCGAAAGCGGGCAATCCAGTATTCCAGAGACAGCAGGCTAGAGCCGAGAGGCCGCGGCGTATTGGATACCCCGCCTGCCGCCTACGCTAAAGCTTCGGCGCCCCTAGACCCCAACCCCGGCGAAGCCTTGGCGTCGCCGGGTCGCGGGGTATGACGGTGAAGTTTGAGGAAAGAGCTTGCCCTCATCGGGCAACGGCGCGCCTCAATTATCCGCCCTGCGGAATCCCCTCGCCTCCTGCATGATCGCCCCGCCTGGCGGCGCAATAGACTTTTCCTACCCCCGGCGGCATCCTCCCCGGCATCAACCGACAACAGAGCCTGCGGGCCATCCGGGGGGAAACACATCATGCTGCAGACACGGTTCACAAAGCTCGTCGGCGTCGAGCACCCGATCGTCCAGGGCGGCATGCAATGGGTCGGCCGCGCCGAGCTGGTCGCCGCCGTTGCCAATGCCGGTGCGCTCGGCTTCATCACGGCACTGACGCAGCCGACGCCGGAAGACCTGACCAAGGAGATCGCGCGCTGCCGCGACCTCACCGATAAGCCCTTTGGCGTGAACCTCACCATCCTGCCGGCGATCAAGCCGCCGCCTTACGCCGAATACCGCGCCGCCATCATCGAGGCCGGCATCAAGGTGGTCGAGACCGCCGGCAACAAGCCGCAGGAGCATGTCGACGAGTTTAGGAAGAACGGCGTCAAGGTCGTGCACAAATGCACCAGCGTCCGCCACGCCCTCTCCGCCGAGCGGATGGGTGTCGACGCCATCTCGATCGACGGGTTCGAATGCGCCGGCCATCCCGGCGAGGACGACACGCCCGGCCTGATCCTGATCCCGGCCGCCGCCAACAAGGTCAAGATCCCGATGATCGCCTCCGGCGGCTTTGCCGATGCGCGCGGCCTCGTCGCAGCGCTGGCGCTCGGCGCGGAAGGGATCAACATGGGCACCCGCTTCATGGCGACCAAGGAGAGCCCGATCCACCAGTCCATCAAGGAGAAGATCGTCGCCAATGACGAGCGCGAGACCGAGCTGATCTTCCGCACCATGCGCAACACCTCGCGCGTCGCCAAGAACGAGATCTCGACCAAGGTCGTCGCGATGGAGAAGGAGGGCGCCAAGTTCGAGGACATCCGCGAGCTCGTTGCGGGGGCCCGCGGCAAGATGGTCTATGCGACCGGCAATTCGGACGAAGGCATCTGGTCGGCTGGCCAGGTCCAGGGCCTGATCCAGGACATCCCGAGCTGCGCCGAGCTGATCTCGCGCATCGTGCGCGAGGCGGAGGCGATCATCCGCAGCCGGCTGGAGGTTATGATCATTCAGCCGCAACGCGAAGCGGCGGAATGATCATCGATGTGATTTGAACACAGCGCTCGCACCGCCGAAGGTATGCTCCCTCGCCCCGCTTGCGGGGAGAGGGTTGGGGTGAGGGGGAGTCTCCACGAGGGAGGTGAGAGTTGGACTCGCGGAGACTCCCCCTCACCCGCCGCGCGTTCCGCGCGTCGGCCTCTCCCCGCAAGCGGGGAGAGGCGAAGAACGGCATCGCTCTTCATCCACAAACTCAATTGAGCCCGAGGTAACGCATGAAGGCTTATGTCTACAGCCCTGAGGGCGCTCGGATTTCCGACGTCGCTCAACCGAAGCCGAAAGGCACGCAGGTGCTGGTTCGCGTGCGCGCCTGCGGACTGAACCGCGCCGATACCGGCATGCGCAAGGGGCACGCCCATGGCGCGGCCGGCGGCGTCGGCACGGTGCTCGGGATGGAATGGGCCGGCGAGGTCGCCGAGCTCGGACCGGATGCGAAGGGCTTAGAGGTCGGCGACCGCATCATGGGATCGGGCGGCGCGGCGTTCGCCGAATACACGCTGGCCGATCACGGCCGGCTGTTCCGCGCGCCCTCGAACATGAATTTCGAGGAGGCCGCCACCCTCCCCGTCGCGCTGGCGACCATGTACAACGCCGTCATCACAATCGGCGGCGTGCAGGCCGGGCAAGCCGTGCTGATCCAGGGGGCCAGTTCCGGCGTCGGCCTGATGGCGATGCAGATTGCAAAACTCAAGGGCGCGAGACTCGTGATCGGCTCATCGACCGATGCCTATCGCCGCGGACGGCTGAAGGAATACGGCGCCGACCTCGCCGTCGACTCCTCCGATCCCAAATGGGTCGACGAGGTGCTGAAGGCGACGAACGGCGAAGGCGTCGACCTCATCGTCGACCAGGTCTCCGGCAAGGTCGCGAGCCAGAACCTCGCCGCGACGAGAGTTTTGGGCCGCATCGTCAATGTCGGCCGGCTCGGCGGCACCCATGCCGATTTCAACTTCGACCTGCATGCGGCGCGCCGCATCAGCTATATCGGCGTCACCTTCCGTACCCGCACCATTGAGGAGGTCCGCGAGATCTTCGACGAGGTCCGCAAGGACATCTGGGGCGCGGTGGAGTCGCGCAAGCTGCAGCTGCCGATCGACAAGGTGTTCGCATTCGACGACATCGACAAGGCGTTCGCGCATATGGAGGCGAACAAGCATTTGGGCAAGATCGTGGTGACGGTGCCGTAGCACGCAGACACCGTCCCAAGACCCAATCTCGTAGGGTGGGCAGAGCGGAGCGTGCCCACCATCCGTCAGTGATCGCGGAAGAACGTGGGCACGGCGCATCGCGCCTTTGCCCGCCTACGAGACCGATATGATGCCGTCATTCCGGGGCGGTCCGCAGGGCCGAACCCGGAATGACGGGGCCGAGGAGCATCCGCTCCTGCAACTCACTCGCGACTACGGCTGTGGATCGCCGCTTGATGTTCACCCGCGCCCTGCTAAATCCCCGCCATGAGCGCACAGCACAACAAAACATCGGTCGCCGCCATCTCGATCTTCGCCAGCGGCGGCATGGCGGCGGCCAAGTTCGTGGTCGGCGTGGCGATCGGCTCGCTGGCGCTGATCTCCGAGGCCCTGCACTCCTCGATCGACCTGATCGCGACCATCATCACCTGGGCGGTGGTGCGGGTGTCCGACAAGCCGGCGGACGAGGAGCACCATTACGGCCACGGCAAGCTGGAGAGCATCTCTGCGCTGGGCGTCACCGCCCTGCTCTACGTGCTCGCCGGCGGCATCCTGGTCGAAGCCTATAGCCGGCTGCGCGAGGGAACGCCGCCGCCGACCATTTCGGCCGTGCCGTTCGTGGTGCTGGTGGTCGACATTGCCGTCAATCTCTGGCGCGCCCGCGCCCTGCACCGCGCCGCGCGCGAGACCCGGAGCCAGGCGCTCGCCGCGGATGCGCTGCACTTCGCCTCCGACGTCATGGGCTCCTGCGCCGTGATCGTCGGCCTGGTCCTCGCCGGCCTCGGCTTCTGGTGGGGCGATGCCGCGGCCGCCGCCGCGGTCGCCGTGATGATCGCCGCTCTCGGCCTGCGCATGGCCGGCTCGACCGTGCAGACGCTGGTCGACCGCGCACCGGAGGGTGCGCAGGAGAAGGCCACGGCCGCGATCCGCAGCGTAGCGGGCGTGATCGAGGTCGAGCGCCTGCGCGTGCGCATGGTCGGGGCGACCACCTTCATCGACACCATCGCGAAAGTGCCGCGGACCTACCCGATCGACCGCGTCGAGGAGATCAAGCGCAAGGCGCAGGCCGCCCTCGACACGGCGTTCGGCGATGCCGACCTCACCTTCACCCCGGTCCCCGTGGCGCGCAACAACGAGACCGTGCGCGACCGCATCATGGTGATCGCGCGCAATTCGAGCCTCGCCATCCACCACGTCACGGTGCACGACTTGGGTACGATTCAAGACTTGGGCGCCAAGCTGATCGTCAGCATCGATCTCGAGGTCGACGCCGGGATGCGGCTCGACGCCGCCCACGACATCGCCAACACGCTGGAGCGCAACATCCAGGAGGAGTTCGGTGAGGATGTCGAGGTCGACGTCCATATCGAGCCGCTGGAACCGGAACTGCCGTTCGGTGTCGATGCCGCGCCGGAGAGGGTGCAGACCATCGCCGCCGCGCTGGCGGAGTTCGCCGGCGAAGGCGAGATCCACGACATCCATAATGTGCGCGTCCGCAACACCGACGCCGGCGAGATCGTCAACTTCCATTGCCGCGCCGCGCCGTCGATGAGCGTGATCAGGGTGCACGAGCAGGTCGATGCGATCGAGCGTGCCTTGCGCCGCGCGTTCCCGAGCGTGAAGCGCGTCATCAGTCACGCCGAGCCGCCGCGCGCGTGACGCAGAATGTGCGCGGAGTCACACGTTCTCGTTTCGGACTCCTCGCGCCCGTGGGTTTGCGCACGCGCGATGCGCAAACTGCGCGTTGGATAAGAATAATTTCGCGTTAACGATTCGTTGACTCTCGACAGCCCGGGAAAACTGGATTCAAATCGGTCTGATTCGGAAGCGACGTGGGGCTGCCTCCGAACTCAAGTTGCAAGCTAGTTTTCAGGGGGCCGAAGGCATGTCGCGTGCAGACGCCGCGAACGCGTGCGTCCAATCCGATTCAATCAAGGGATTGGCGCAATCGATCGCGAAACCTGCCTATCATCGGCTCCTTGTTGCGGAGCCGGCGCTGCGCCGCGCGGTGCCGACGCTCATCATCGCATTCCTGATCACGATCTGCCTCGGCGCGTTCGTGCAGGTCGTCGATCAGACGCGCCAGAAGCGGCTGGTGGTCCGGCATGACATCTCCGCGCTCGCCGACCTGCTCGCCGAGCGCATCGACCGCCTCACCTCGGTGCGGATCGATCGGCAGAAGAACATCGAGCGCCTGCCGACGCTGCTGCCCGACCTGATCCCGTCCTGGGGCACGGCAAACGGCCGCCACGTCATCGTCACCTCGGCCGGGATCGACCGCCGCATCCTCGCCCGCATTCCCATCGACAGCGATCCTTCCGGCAACGACCGCCTGCTCGATGCCATCACCACGGCGCAGCTGCTCGCGGCGCCGCCGCGCGACGGCAATATCTCCGATATGACATTGCCGAACGGCAACGCCGCGATGGCGACCGCGCGGCAGATCAAGTCGCTGCCCGGCTTCGTCACCGTGATCCAGGAGCGCAACGAGCCGATCTGGGGCTCGGACGCCGCGCTCTCGGTGACGCTGTCGGCGACGACCGGCTTCGTCGTCCTGATCCTCGGCTTCGCCTTCCACTGGCAGTCCACCCGCGCCCGCGAGGGCGACCTCATCAACGACGCCGTGCGCGGCCGGATCGACACCGCGCTGAACCGCGGCCGCTGCGGATTGTGGGACTGGGACCTGTCGCGCGGCCGGATCTTCTGGTCGCAATCGATGTTCTCGATGCTCGGCCTCGACGGCCGCAACGAGCTCCTCACCTTCGGCGAGGTCAACGCGCTGGTGAAGTCCGACGACATCGACCTGTTCGAGATCGCCGACCAGCTCATCTCCGAGAAGATCGACCACATCGACCAGACCTTCCGTATGCAGCATGTCGACGGCCACTGGATCTGGCTCCGCGTCCGCTGCGAAAAGACCAGCGGCGCGACCGATTCCAGCGTGCATCTGATCGGCATCGCCGTCGACATCACCGAGCAGAAGAGCCTCGCCGAGCGAACGGTCGAAGCGGACTTGCGGCTGCGCGACGCCATCGAGACCATTCCGGAGGCCTTCGTGCTGTGGGACGCGAGCGACCGCCTCGTGCTCTGCAACTCGCACTTCCAGCGCCTGCACAAGCTGCCCGACAGCGCCGTCATCCCCGGCACCTCCTACGAGACCGTGCTCGAGGTCGGCCGCATGCCGGAGGTGCGCACCCGCCACAACGAGACCGCTGCCCAAGGCCCGGGCGCGCGCACCTTCGAGGCGCAGCTCGACGACGGCAGCTGGCTGCACATCAGCGAGCGCCGCACCAAGGACGGCGGCTACGTCTCGGTCGGCACCGACATCACCCGCATCAAGGAGCACGAGCAGAAGCTGGTCGACAACGATCTTCGCCTGCGCGCCACCGTCATCGACCTCAAGCGCTCGCAGGCCGCGCTGGAGCGCCAGACCAACGAGCTCGCCGACCTCGCCGAGAAGTACCAGCGCGAGAAGACTCGCGCCGAGGAAGCCAACCAGACCAAGTCGAAATTCCTCGCCAATATGAGCCACGAGCTGCGCACGCCGCTCAACGCCATCATCGGCTTCTCCGAGATCATGGGAAGCGGCATGTTCGGCGAGCTCGGCAGCGAGAAGTACCAGGAATACTGCCAGGACATCCTCACCAGCGGCCACTATCTGCTCGAGGTCATCAACGACATCCTCGACATGTCCAAGATCGAGGCCGGCCGCATGAAGCTCGACATGGAAAAGCTCGACCTCGCACGGACGCTCGCCGAATCCCTGCGCGTCGTCTCCGGCCGCGCTCACGACAAGCACCTGACGCTCGATGCCGACATAGGGACATCGATCTCGGTCGTCGCCGACCGCCGCGCCACCAAGCAGATCATCGTCAACCTGCTCTCCAACGCGGTGAAGTTCACGCCCGACGGCGGACGGATCGTGGTGCGCAGCCGGCAGTTCGACGACAGGATCGTGCTGATGATCGCGGACACCGGGATCGGCATCGCCCCGCATTCGCTGGCGCGGCTCGGACGCCCGTTCGAGCAGGTCGAGAGCCAGCTCACCAAGACCTATCACGGCTCGGGGCTGGGCCTCGCCATCGCCCGCTCGCTGGCGCAGCTCCACGGCGGCTCGATGCGGCTGCGCTCGAAGATCGAAGTCGGCACCGTCGTCCGCGTGACGCTGCCGCGCGACGCCGTCAAGGCGGCCGGGATATCGGCTGCGGCCTGAGGCGGCGCGAGCTAAGTGCCTGCGGCCATCCTTCGAGACGCGGGCCCTCAGGATGAGGGCACGGTGCGTGGCAGCAGTTTCAAGGGAGCACAATGGTGTGGAGCCTCATCCTGAGGAGCGCGCCCGGCGCGCGTCTTGAAGGACGAGGCGCTTGCTCGGATCTACAATTGCAGCGTCGGCGCGACTTCCCGCGCCACATTGACCAGCGCCGCGATCAGCGGCGTCATGGGATCACGCTGCGGGATCACCAAGCCGATGCTGTAATTCACCTCGGGATCGGTGATCGGGATCGAGCGCACCGTATCGGACAGGCCGAGCGTCTCGGCGAGCTTGGCCGGCATCACGCTCGCCCAGCGCCCCGTCTTCACATGCGTGAACAGCACCAGCAGCGAGTTCGAAGTCAACGTCGGCGTCGCCTCCGCGCCGACCGAACGGAGCGCGCGGTCGATGATGCGGCGGTTCTGCATGTCGGGCGTCAAGAGGCACAGCGGCACCTGCCCGACCTCAGTCCAGGTCACCGTCTCGCGGTCGCCGAACATCGCATCCGGCGCGGTGAGCAGGCGATAGCTCTCGTTGTAGAGCGGAATGGTGCGCACCTTGCCGATCGGCTCGTTCTCGATATAGGTCAGCCCCGCATCCACCTCGAGATTTTCGAGCAGGCCGAGCACCTCCGATGACGTCGTCGACTGGATGCGGAAGCGCACCTCGGGATGCCTCGCGCGAAACGGCGTCGTCAGCGAGGCGACCATGCCGAGCACGGTCGGGATCGCAGCGATGCGGATCTCGCCGGAGAGCTGGTGCTTCAGCCCGTTGATCTCGTCACGCATGGCGCGGGCGTCGCCCACGATCCGCCGCGCCCAGTCCAGCGCCCGTTCGCCCTCGGGGGTGAAACCCTGGAAGCGGGAGCCGCGCTGGACCAGCATCACCCCGAGGATTTCCTCGAGCTGCTTCAGCCCGGTCGACATGGTCGGCTGCGTGACCCCGCAGGCCTCCGCCGCGCGTCCGAAATGCCGCTCCTTCGCCAGCGCCAGCAGCAGTTCAAGCTTGTCGATCAACCTGTCGTCCCTCGGATTCTGCGTTGGCATGCAAGCTAGCATGCCGCGCCTGCACCAACACGCAAAAACCGGCAGCCGATCCAATCTTCATTGCCATTTCGTATCGACCGATTGCGGTTGCAAATCGATCCGAATTCGCAATCGCAGCATGAGACAGCTTTATTGATCTTCGAATGATTCCAAATACTTTGCGCTGGAGAAACGCTCAAGTTGAGAACGAACAATGACAACGCCTTACGAACCTCGTTACGAACCTCGTTACGAGCCTTGGGACGAAGCGCGCGGCGCCGAGATCATCGCCGAACATGCCGGGCAGGAAGGCGCCACGCTGGTCATCCTGCACGCGCTCCAGGAGGCGTTCGGCTACGTGCCGGAGGCGGCGATTCCCATGGTGGCGCAGGCGCTCAATTTGTCGCGCGCCGAGGTCCACGGCGTCTTCACCTTCTACCATGATTTCCGCCACAAGCCGGCCGGCCGTCATGTGCTGAAGCTGTGCCGCGCCGAAGCCTGCCAGGCTGCGGGCGGCGATGCGCTGGCTGCGCGCGCCGAAGCGAAGCTTAGCGTCGCGCTCGGCAACACGACAGCCGACGATCGCGTCACGCTGGAGCCGATCTACTGCCTCGGCCTGTGCGCGACCGCGCCGTCTGCAATGCTCGACGGTCGCCTTATTGGCCGGCTCGACCAGAAGCGCCTCGATGCACTGGTCGCGGAGGCACAGCGATGAGCATGCGTCTCTTCGTCTCCCGCGATGCGGGCGCGGTCGCCGTTGGCGCGGATGAGGTCGCGCTGGCGCTGGAGCAGGCTGCGGCCAGGCGCGGCATTGCCATCGAGATCGTCAGAACCGGCTCGCGCGGCCTATACTGGCTGGAGCCGCTGGTCGAGGTCGCGGCACCGCAGGGCCGGATCGCCTTCGGCCCTGTGACCGAGACCGATGTGCCCTCCCTGCTCGACGCGCTCGCGAGCAACACGCCACATCTCTTGCGGCTCGGCGCCACCGACGAAATCCCCTGGATCAAGCGCCAGACTCGCCTCACCTTCGCCCGCTGCGGCGTGATCGATCCGCGCTCGCTCGACGACTACCGCGCCCATGGCGGCTACAAGGGTTTTGAGCGCGCACTCTCGCTCGGACCTGATGCGATCCTGAACGAGGTCACCGCGTCCGGCCTGCGCGGCCGTGGCGGCGCCGGCTTCCCGACCGGGATCAAGTGGAAGACCGTCGCGCAGGCCAAGGCCGATCGCAAATTCATCGTCTGCAACGCCGACGAAGGCGACAGCGGCACCTTTGCCGACCGCATGATCATGGAGGGCGATCCCTTCCTGGTGATCGAGGGCATGACCACCGCCGGCATCACCGTCGGCGCGACCAAGGGCTACATCTACATCCGCAGCGAATATCCGCACGCGGTCGAGACCATGAACGCCGCGATCCAGGCTGCCAGGCGCGGCGGCTATCTCGGCAACAGGATCGGGGGATCGACCTACAGCTTCGATCTCGAAGTGCGCGTCGGCGCCGGCGCCTATGTCTGCGGCGAGGAGACCTCGCTGCTGGAGAGCCTTGAAGGCCGCCGCGGCATCGTGCGCGCCAAGCCGCCGCTGCCGGCCCATCACGGCCTGTTCGGCAAGCCGACCGTCATCAACAACGTGCTGTCGTTCGCCGCCATCCCCTTTATCCTCAGCGAAGGCGCGAAGGCCTATGCCGATTTCGGCATGGGCCGCTCGCGCGGCACGATGCCGATCCAGCTCGCCGGCAATATCCGCTATGGCGGGCTGTTCGAGACCGCCTTCGGCGTGACGCTCGGCGAGCTCGTCGACGACATCGGCGGCGGCACCTTCACCGGCCGCCCAGTGCGTGCGGTGCAGGTCGGCGGGCCGCTCGGCGCCTACTTCCCGCGCGCGCTGTTCGACACGCCGTTCGACTACGAGGCCTTCGCCGCGCGCGACGGCCTGATCGGCCATGGCGGCATCGTCGTGTTCGACGACAGCGTCGACATGCGCAGGCAGGCGCGTTTCGCGATGGAATTCTGCGCCGTCGAATCCTGCGGCAAGTGCACGCCGTGCCGGATCGGCTCGACGCGCGGCGTCGAGACCATCGAGAAAATCATCAACGGCGAGCGCGTGCATGAAAACCTCGCGCTGGTCGAGGACCTCTGCAACACCATGAAATTCGGCTCGCTCTGCGCACTCGGCGGCTTCACGCCCTATCCCGTGCTCAGTGCATTGAAGCACTTCCGGGAGGATTTTGTCCCGGCGCCGACCACGCTTCAGGCCGCGGAATAGGAGAACGACAATGTCTCTGATCGAAGAAATCGACTTCGGCACGCCGCGCTCCAAATCGGAAACGATGGTGACGCTGACCATCGACGGCAATCAGGTCACAGTGCCCGAGGGCACCTCGATCATGCGCGCGGCGATGGACGCCGGCCACCAGATTCCGAAGCTTTGCGCGACCGACATGGTCGACGCATTCGGCTCGTGCCGGCTCTGCCTCGTCGAGATCGAGGGCCGCGCCGGAACGCCGGCCTCCTGCACCACGCCTGTCATGCCCGGCCTCGTCGTGCACACCCAGACCGAGCGGCTGAAGAAGCTGCGCAAGGGCGTGATGGAGCTCTACATCTCCGACCATCCGCTCGACTGCCTCACCTGCGGCGCCAACGGCGACTGCGAATTGCAGGACATGGCGGGCGCCGTCGGCCTGCGCGACGTGCGCTACGGCTATGAGGGCGAGAACCACGTCTTCGCCAAGACGGACGGCTGCGACAACGACCACTGGATGCCGAAGGACGAGTCCAACCCGTACTTCACCTACGATCCCTCCAAGTGCATCGTCTGCTCGCGCTGCGTCCGCGCCTGCGAGGAGGTGCAGGGCACCTTCGCGCTGACCATCTCCGGCCGCGGCTTCGACAGCCGCGTCTCGCCGGGCATGAGCGAGAGTTTTCTGGGCTCCGAATGCGTCTCCTGCGGCGCCTGCGTGCAGGCCTGCCCGACCGCGACGCTGACGGAAAAGTCCGTGATCGAGATCGGCCAGCCCGAGCATTCGGTCGTCACCACCTGCGCCTATTGCGGTGTCGGCTGCGCCTTCAAGGCCGAGATGCGCGGCGAGGAAGTGGTGCGCATGGTGCCCTACAAGGACGGCAAAGCCAATCGCGGCCATTCCTGCGTCAAGGGCCGCTTCGCCTGGGGCTATACCAACCACAAGGAACGCATCCTCAAGCCCATGATCCGCGAGCGGATCGAGGATCCCTGGCGTGAAGTGTCCTGGGACGAGGCGTTCTCCTTTGCCGCCGCCAAGATGCGCGGCATTCAGAAGAAGTACGGCCGCGACGCTATCGGCGGCATCACCTCCTCACGCTGCACCAATGAAGAGACCTACCTGGTGCAGAAGCTGATCCGCGCCGGCTTCGGCAACAACAATGTCGATACCTGCGCCCGCGTCTGCCACTCGCCGACCGGCTATGGCCTCGCCACCACCTTCGGCACCTCCGCCGGCACGCAGGATTTCGACTCGGTCGAGGACACCGACGTCGTCGTCGTGATCGGCGCCAACCCGGCGTCTGCCCACCCGGTGTTCGCTTCGCGCCTGAAGAAGCGGCTGCGCCAGGGCGCCAAGCTCATCGTGATCGATCCGCGCCGCACCGAGATGGTGGAATCGCCGCATGTGAAGGCGCTGCACCTGCCGCTGATGCCCGGCACCAATGTCGCGGTGATGACCGCGCTGGCGCATGTCATCGTGACCGAAGGCCTCGTCAACGAGGCCTTCGTGCGCGAACGCTGCGACTGGAGCGAGTTCGAGGAATGGGCCGCCTTCGTCGCCCAGCCGAACAACAGTCCGGAAGCCACCGCCATCCTCACCGGCGTCGACCCGAAGGATCTGCGCGAAGCAGCCCGCATCTACGCCACCGGCGGCAACGGCGCGATCTATTACGGGCTCGGCGTCACCGAGCACAGCCAGGGCTCGACCACCGTGATCGCGATCGCGAACCTTGCGATGGTAACAGGCAATATCGGCCGTCCCGGCGTCGGCGTGAACCCGCTGCGCGGTCAGAACAACGTGCAGGGTTCCTGCGACATGGGCTCGTTCCCGCACGAGCTGCCCGGCTACCGCCACATCTCCGGCGACGCTGTGCGCGACCAGTTCGAGGCGCTCTGGAACGTCAAGCTCAATCCCGAGCCGGGCCTGCGCATTCCCAACATGTTCGATGCCGCGGTCGAAGGCACGTTCATGGGGATCTACGTGCAGGGCGAGGACATCCTGCAGTCCGACCCCAACACCAGCCACGTGGTGGCGGCGCTCTCGGCGATGGAATGCGTCATCGTCCACGACCTCTTCCTGAACGAGACCGCGAACTACGCCCACGTCTTCCTGCCCGGCTCGAGCTTCCTCGAGAAGGACGGCACCTTCACCAACGCCGAGCGCCGCATCCAGCGCGTGCGCAAGGTGATGACGCCGAAGAACGGCATGGCCGACTGGGAGGTCACCATCGGCCTTGCCAAGGCGATGGGCTTCGAGATGAACTACAGCCACCCCTCCGAGATCATGGACGAGATCGCGGCACTGACGCCGACTTTCGCCGGCGTCTCCTACGCCAAGCTGGAAGAGCTCGGCTCGGTGCAGTGGCCCTGCAACGAGAAGGCGCCTGAGGGCACGCCGGTGATGCATATCGACGGCTTCGTCCGCGGCAAGGGCAAGTTCGTCGTGACCGAATATGTCGCGACCGACGAGCGCACCGGCCCGCGCTATCCGCTGCTGCTCACCACCGGCCGCATCCTCAGCCAGTACAATGTCGGCGCGCAGACGCGGCGTACCGACAACGTGGTCTGGCATGCCGAGGATCGCCTCGAGATCCATCCGCACGATGCCGAGCAGCGTGGCGTGCGCGACGGCGACTGGGTGCGGCTGAAGAGCCGCGCCGGCGAGACCACGCTGCGCGCGGAGATCACCGACCGCGTCGCGCCCGGCGTCGTCTACACCACCTTCCACCACCCGGACACGCAGGCCAACGTCATCACCACGGACTATTCGGACTGGGCGACCAACTGCCCCGAATACAAGGTCACGGCGGTGCAGGTCTCGCCCTCGAACGGCCCGTCCGACTGGCAGAAGGCCTATGACGCGCAGGCGCGGCAATCCCGCCGCATCGTACCGGCCGAGGCCGCGGAGTAACCGCATGCACGTGCCCGTCCAGGCCATCGACCGCGAGATCTGGCGCGACGGCGTCGCGTCCGAAGGGACGCGACTGATCCCCGAGGAGACGCCGCTGGCGCTGACCTATAATGGCGGCACCTATGCCGTCATGATGGGAACGCCGCAGAACCTCGAGGATTTCGCCGTCGGCTTCAGTCTCGACGAAGGCATCATCAAGTCGGTCGACGACATCAAGTCGCTCGAGGTGGTCCGCCTCGACGACGGCATCGAGCTCAGGATGTGGCTTGCACCGGAAGATGCGGCACTCATCAGCGAGCGGCGGCGTCACGTCGCAGGTCCGACCGGCTGCGGCATCTGCGGCATCGAGTCCATTGCCGAGGCGGTGCGACCCGCGGCGGTCGTACCGCAGGGGCAGAGCTTCACGCCGGAAGAAATCATGGCGGCGATGCAGGCGATCGCGCCGCTGCAATCGATCAATCTGCAGACCCGCGCCGTTCATGCTGCTGCGTTCTGGTCTACGACCGGCAACATCGTCGCGCTGCGCGAGGACGTCGGCCGCCACAACGCGCTCGACAAGCTTGCCGGCGCCCTGGCGCGCAGCCGCACGGATGCGCGTGGCGGCATGGTGCTGCTGACCAGCCGGGTTTCGGTCGAGATGGTGCAGAAGACCGCCGCGATCGGCGCGCCGGTGATGGTCGCGGTCTCGGCGCCGACCGCGCTCGCGGTGCGCACTGCGGAAGCTGCGGGCATCACGCTGATCGCCATTGCCCGCCAGGACGGATTTGAAGTGTTTTCGCATGGTGGCCGGATCGTCGCCCGCCACGCCACGGAGGTTGCCGATGTCGCCTGACCGCCTGATCTATAGGGCCAACCAGATCGGCAAGTTCTTCAGGAGCCAGGGCCATGACAAGGCCGTGCCGGGGATTGCCGAGCACATCAAGAAGTTCTGGGATCCCCGGATGAAGCGGGCGATCTTCGCCCATCTCGATGCCGGCGGCGTGGGCCTGGAGCCGAACGTGCGCGAAGCCCTCACCGCGCTGAAGCAGGCGACGTCCCTTCCAGCAGCGTCCTGAACACGCGCCGCACCTCGCTCTGGGTTTCCTTCACACGCGCCTCCAGCGAGGAGAAGTCCGGCGCATCGCCGGCGCGCGCCATGACGCGCTGCAGATCCGTGCCGGCGGTTTCCGGCTTGAAGCGGTCGCTGACGCAGAGGCGCAGGATCTGCGTCAGATCGTGATAGAGCCGCGCTGCGGCGCGCAGGATCTCGGTCTCCGATTGTGCGAGCACGCCGAGCCGGCATGCATTTTCCAGCACCTGCAGCGAGCTGACGTCGAGAATCTCGGGCTTGTCGTGGGCATGCACGAGCTGCAGATATTGCGCCATGAAGTCGATATCGATCATGCCGCCGGCGGCGTATTTGAGATCCCAATAGTCGGTCTCGCCCTTCTCCTGGCCGATCGCGCGGCGCATGTCGGCGACGTCGTTAGCGATGGTCGCGCGATCGCGGCGGCGGGTCAGGACATCGCGAATGACGCGCTCGATGCGTTCCCGGAATTCAGGCGAAGCCGACACCACGCGCGCGCGCGTCAGCGCCATATGCTCCCAGGTCCAGGCCTCGCTGGCCTGGTAGTCCGCGAAGGAAGCAAGGCTGGAGGCCACGGGCCCGGCGCGCCCTGACGGGCGCAGCCGCATGTCGATCTCGTAGAGCACCCCGTAATTGGTGCGCGTCGTGAAGGCGCTGATCAGGCGCTGGGTGAAGCGGGCGAAATAGTGCGCGCCCTGCAGCGGTTTCGGCCCATCCGAGTCCGGGCTCTCGCGGTCGAAATCGTAGAGCAGGATCAGGTCAAGATCGGAGGAGGCCGTCATCTCGCGGCTGCCGAGCCGGCCCATCGCGATGATCGCGGTCTCCTGCCCCCTGATCCGGCCGTGCTGGGCGGCAAAGCGGTCGGCGACGAGACCATGCACGGTGTGGACGATGCCTTCGGCGACATCGGCAAAGGCGGTGCTCGCCTGCTGCGCAGAGACGGTGCCGGACAGGATGCGCGTGCCGATCAGGAACAGGCTCTCCTGCCCGAACAGGCGCAGGCGATCGAGGAACTCCTCATAGGAAGCAGCGTCCTGCACGGTCGTCGCGAGCCGCCCCGACAATTCCTGCCGGTCCGGCATCGCCCCGAAGAAGCGCGGATCGATCAGGCCGTCCATGAGCTGCGGCTGCCGCGCCAGCATCTCGCCGAGCCGGGGCGCTGCGCCCAGCACCAGCGCCACCAGCGCGACGAGATCGCGGTTCTGGCCGAGCAGCGTGATCAACCGGCCGCCACGCTGGAGCGCCCCGAGGAATTGATCGAACGCCACGACGGCGCGGTCCGGCTCCTCGGCATGCGCAAGACCGTCGATCAGGGCCGGCACGAACTCGATGAAGGCGCTGCGCGTCGCCTCATTGCGGAACACGCGATAGTCGCCGGTGATCCAGTCGCGCGCGGTCTGCGCGACGGCGGCGGGCTTCTTGAAGCCGAGCGTCGTCAGGTGCTGCAGCAGGCGCGGGTCGTCGGGGCCCGCACTGTAGTCCAGAGCCGGCAGACCTGCTGTGCCGGTCGGATCGTCGCCTTCGAACAGCTTTTCGTAGTGGCCCTGGACGATCCCGAGCTGGCGCAGCAGGTCGCGCGCAAAGGCTTCGCGATCGGGATAGCCGAAGAAGCGCGCAAAGCGCTCGACGGCTTGCTTGTCGTCGGGCAGCGCATGGGTCTGCTCGTCCGCAATCATCTGGAGGCGGTGCTCGACCCGGCGCAGGAATTCGTACGCGGTGGTCAGCTCGTCGCGCGCGGCAAAGGTGATCCAGTTGCTGGTGGCGAGCACGTCGAGCGCCCTGAGCGTCGGCCGCACCCGTAGTTGCGGATGGCGGCCGCCGGCGATCAGCTGCTGGGTCTGCGCGAAGAACTCGATCTCGCGGATGCCGCCGCGGCCGACCTTGACGTTGTGCCCCTCGACCGCGACCTCGCTCTGACCGCGATAGGTCTGCATCTGCCGCTTCATGTCGTGGACATCGGCAAGCGCGGCGAAGTCGAGGTGCTTGCGCCACACGAACGGCGCGATCTCGGCGAGCAGCGCCTCGCCTGCCCTGGCATCGCCGGCACAGGCGCGCGCCTTGATCATCGCGGCGCGCTCCCAGGTGCGCCCTTCCCGCTCGTAGTAATTCAGCGCGGCATGCCGCGAGATCGCGACCTGCGTCGAGGACGGATCGGGGCGCAGGCGCAAATCGACGCGGAAGACATAACCGTCATAGGTGCGCTGCTGCAGGATGCGCGCCATGCCCTGCGTCACCCGGACGAAGAACGGCTGCGGCTCGATGTCGGGCGCGAGCGTCGTTGCATCGGGATCGAAGAACACGATGAGATCGATGTCGCTGGAATAGTTCAGCTCGCCCGCCCCCATCTTGCCCATCGCAAGCACGATCAGGCCGCTGCCTTCTTCCGGTGCCTCCGGATTGGGCGGCAGGATCTTTCCACGTGCGGCCTCCTGCCGCAGCTGATACTGCAGCGCCGCCTGCACCGAGGAGACCGCGACGTCGGTGAGCGCCGCGGTCACCCGCATCACCGGCCAGACGCCGCCGATGTCGCACAGCGCGATCAGCAGCGCCGCCTCCGCCTTCATGCGGCGAAGCAGTCGCATCACCTCGGCCTCGTCAGGCGCCGCGAACACCGCGCCCCTTGCCTCAGCGATCAGTGCGGCGAGATGCACATCCGGATCGCATTCGAGCAGCCGGATCAGGCGCAGCGCATCGGCGCGCACCAGATCGAACAGATAGGGCGAGAATTCCGCGATGCCGGCCAGGATATTCCGGGCGAAGGGATGAATCAGCAACGCTCCAAGACGGGCCGATTGTGCCGGCTCGAGCTCGGCCAGCCAGCTTTCAAGACGGCGTTCGTCGGTTGTGGAAGCGACAATATGGGGAGCCTCCGCGAAGCGTGCGGCGAGGCTCATACCATGCTTGTCCGCGTTTCCCGGCGCGGAGTGGTTCATGCCACCTTCTGTGGCACATCCGGTATTGGCGGAGCAACCCTGTCGCCCGCGCCCGTGCGCGCCGGCAGCGCCAGCGTGGCGACGAGGCCCGGATAGGCATCGCCCAGCCGCAATTCTCCGCCATGCAGCGTCGCGACAGCCGAGGCGAGGCTGAGGCCGAGGCCGGAGCCCGGCAGCGTGCGGCTCGCTTCCAGCCGGACGAATCGTTCGACGGCATGTTTGCGGTCGGCTTCGGGGATGCCGGGGCCGCGATCGGTGACGCTGAGCAGCACCTGGTCACCCTCGCGCCGTGCCTCGATGGTGATCTGCCGTGCGTCCATGCTGACCACGGTTCCGGCCTGCGCAGCCGGCTTGCCGTACTTGATCGCGTTCTCGACCAGATTGGCGAGCGCCTGGCTGATCAGCTCGCGGTTGCCGTGAACCGGCGTCGGCTCGGCCTTCACCTTCAAGGTCATGCCGTCGTCCTCGGCCAGCGGCTCGTAGAGCTCGTGGATGCCACCCGCGACCTCGGCGGCGTCGAAATCATCCATGTTGCCGCGCGCCTGTCCGGACTCGGCACGCGCGATCATCAGCAATGCATTGAAGGTGCGGATCAGCCCGTCGGATTCCTCGATGGTCCGCTCCAGCGCGGCACGGTAATCGGCCTCGCAGCCCGATTTCGCCAGCGCCTCCTCGGCGCGGTTGCGGAGGCGCGTCAGCGGCGTCTTGAGATCGTGGGCGATGTTGTCGGAGACTTCCTTCAGCCCCGCCATCAAGGCCTCGATCCGCTCCAGCATGGCGTTGAGGTTTTCCGCGAGGCGGTCGAGTTCGTCGCCGCTGCGCCCCACGGGCAGGCGCCCGCTGAGATCGCCGGTCATGATGCGCTGCGCGGTGCCGGTCATCGCGTCGATGCGCCTCAGCACCCTGCGCGCCACGAAGATGCCGCCGCCGAGGCCGAGCACCACGACAATCAGGACCGACCATTGCGCCGCCTTGGCGACGATGCCGAACAGGCGCCGCCGCTCAGCAAGGTCGCGGCCGATCAGCAGCCGGAAGCCGTTTTCGAGTTCGGTCACGCGCACCAGTGCGCGATGATCGCGGTCATCGGCGTCCTCGATCCGCCGGTAGGCGGTTTCCGACCAGCCGCGCGTCGCCATCACGCCGGGTGCGAGCGAGCCGACATTGCCGGCAACCGCCTGCCCTGTTGGCGTGGTCACGAGATAGAGGTTCGCGCCCGGGCGCAGCGCCCGATACTCGATCGTCCGCACCAGGCGAAACATGCCGCCACGGCCGTAGATCTCGTTCATCTCCGAGGTCTCGGAATTGACGGTCTGCGTAATCTCCTCGGTGATCAGCCGCCGCGTATTCCAGGCGAAATAGCCGAGCAGCGAGGCCGCGAACATCGCGAACAGCAGCAGATAGACCAGCGTCAGCCGGAACGCCGTGGTGCGGACGAGTTTACCGAATGCCGTCACGGATCATGTACCCGGCGCCGCGGATCGTGTGCAGCAGCGGCCGATCGAAGCCCTTGTCGATCTTGGAGCGCAGCCGCGAAATGTGCACGTCGATCACGTTGGTCTGCGGATCGAAATGATAGTCCCAGACGTTCTCCAGCAGCATGGTGCGCGTCACCACCTGGCCGGCATGCTTCATGAGGTATTCGAGCAGGCGGAATTCGCGCGGCTGCAGCGTCAGCTCGTCCTTGCCGCGGGCAACGCGATGGGACAGCCGGTCGAGCTCGAGATCGCCGACGCGATAGAGCGTGTCCTCGGCGGGTCCCCCGCGGCGGCGCGACAGCACCTCGACGCGGGCGAGCAACTCGGCGAAGGAATAGGGCTTTGGCAGATAGTCGTCGCCGCCGGCGCGCAGGCCCTTGATACGGTCGTCGACCTGTCCGAGCGCGGAGAGAATCAGCACCGGCGTCGATTCGCCCTTGTCGCGCAGCGCGCCGATCAGCGACAGGCCGTCGCGCTTGGGAAGCATGCGGTCGACCACCAGCACGTCGTAATCGCCGTTCTCGGCCATGGCGAGGCCTTCCTCGCCGTCCGCGGCATGGTCGGCAATGTGTCCGACCTCGCGGAACGCCTTCACGAGGTAGTCGGCGGATTCGCGATCGTCTTCAATGATGAGGAGGCGCATCGTGCGTTCGGCGGCGGTCAAGGAGGTCAACCTTCTCTAAACATGGCGCGAGCGGCAATCGCATGCAAGCCGAGCGGGAGAGTGTCGAAGCGAGAAAAAGGCGGGCGGTGAAGCTGGGGGGACCTCACCGCCCTATGCCTTCCGACGGAGGGGGGCGTATTTCCACCGGAAGGTAGGCTGGGGAAGCGAAATCTACGCTGCTCCCCCCGAAGGGCGCCGGCGGCGGGGGCGACTGATGCCGACGACACCCTTCATTTCGTAGGATTCCTGATGCTTACCCCTTGGCGAGGGGGATCGCGACGAAGCGCGACTGGCCGCCGCTCTTCACGCGCATCAGGACGCTGTTCTTGTTGTCGGTCCGAGCCGCGTTGATGGCGTCACGGACTTCGCCGGCGGTGGCTACGCTCTTGCCGCCGACCTCGAGAATCACGTCGCCTTCCTTGAAGCCGCGTTCGGCCGCGGCGCTCTTCGGATCGACTTCGGTGACCACGACGCCTTCCTTGCCGGCGCCGGCCACGGAGTTGGCGGGGGCAACGGTCATGCCGAGCTTCGGCACGTCAGTGCCTTTGGTTGCACCCTTGCCGCTGTCCTGATCGATGTCGGCCTTGGCCTCGACCGTGTTCGGCAGTTGGCCGAGTGTCATGTTCACGACCTTGTCCTGGCCCTTGTGCAGCACGTTGAGCTTCACGGTCGCGCCGGGCGCCATGCCGCCGATGGTGCGGGCGAGCTCGCGGGCGTCCTTGACGGATTCACCGTTGACCGCGGTGATCACGTCGCCGGATTCGATGCCGGCCTTCGCAGCCGGACCGTTCGCCTGCGGTTCCGCCACCAGCGCGCCTTCGGCCTTCTTCATGCCGAGGCTGTCGGCGATATCGGACGTGACGGGCTGGATCTGCACGCCGATCCAGCCGCGGCTGACCGAGCCCTTGTCCTTGAGCTGGGCCACAACGCTCTTGACAGTGTTGGCCGGAATCGAGAACGCGATGCCGACGCTGCCGCCGGAGGGCGAGTAGATCGCAGTGTTGACGCCCATCACCTCGCCGTTGGTGTCGAAGGCCGGACCGCCGGAATTGCCCTTGTTCACGGGCGCGTCGATCTGGATGAAGTCGTCATACGGGCCGTTGCCGATATCGCGGCCGCTGGCCGAGACGATGCCGGCGGTCACGGTGCCGCCGAGACCGAAGGGATTGCCGACCGCGAGCACCCAGTCACCGATCCGCGGCTTGGCGTCGGCGAGCTTGGCGAACGGGAAGTTCGAGCCACCCTCGACCTTGATCAGGGCGAGGTCGGTGCGCTGGTCGGTGCCGATCACCTTGGCGGTGTAGGTCTTGCCGTCGTCGGTGGTGACCTCGACCTTGTCGGCGCCGTCGACCACGTGGTTGTTGGTCACGGCAAAACCATCAGCCGAGATGAAGAAGCCGGAGCCCTGCCCCTGCAGGACGCGGCCACGACCACCGCCCTTCAGGCCGGGGATGCCATCCGGACCGCCGAAGCGACGGAAGAAACGCTCCATCGGCGAGCCCGGCTGGAACGGCGAGGACGAATCATCGCCGTCATCGTTGCTCGCGGTCTTCTCCTTGATGTTGACCTTGACCGAGATCACCGACGGCTTCACGCGCTCGACGATGTCGGCGAAACCGACCGGACGTTCGACCTTGCGGACCTCGTTATTGACCTGCGCATGCGCCGGGCTGGAGAACAGGTCAGCCGGCGACACCGACGGGCTGAAGCCGTAGACGGCGGCGCCGAGGCCGGCGACGACCGAGGCCATCAGCGCGAGCTTGCGCGCAGAGAAAACCGACCGGCGCGGCTGCCGGTAGGACGGGAGGTTCGAGAGGTCGATACGGTCGTTCATGCAGAGATCTCCAGGGCCTTGAATTCCTTTTGGTGCCGGATGTCAGCACCTTGCGAACCTGAAGATGGGGGCTCCCGCCTTACCGTGCGCTGGCGGCGGGGTTAAAGTTTTGTAATGATGACACAGCGCGGATGCGGCAGTTTAACGCAGGCGGAAAATCGTGCCGACACAGGAACTTAGGCGGGTTCCCGTGACCAACCTCGAGCGAGGTCTTGGCCGGCCTTAACTGGCGCGGACGCTGACGATGAACTCGTCGACTTCACGCTTCAACGTCTCGGCCTGTTGCGACAGGTCGACGGCGGAATCCCGCGCCTCGGCCGCCATGCGCCCGGTCTCCGCCGAGGTCGAGGTGATCTGGGCGATGTGATTGGAGACGTCCAGGGTTCCCTGTGCGGCATCCTGCGCGCTGCGGGTGATGTCCTGCGTGGCGGTGCGCTGCTGGGCGGTGTCGACCTCTATGCCGGACATGATCGACGAGATCTCCGCCAGCGTCTTCGAGATGCCGTCGATCGCCCCGCGCGTCTCCGCGGTGATGCCCTGGATGCTGGCGACATGGGAGGTGATCTCCTCCGTCGCCTTGCTGGTCTGGTGCGCCAGATTCTTCACCTCGGAGGCCACCACGGCAAAGCCCTTGCCGGCCTCGCCGGCCCGCGCCGCCTCGATGGTGGCGTTGAGCGCCAGCAGATTGGTCTGCGAGGCGATCGCCTGCACGAGCTGCACGACCTCGCCGATCTTGTCGGCAGCGTCCGACAGCGTGTGGATGGTGTCGCGGCTCTTCTCGGCCTGGGTTGCGGCGCCCTCGGCGCGCTGGGTGGCATCGGTGACGCGGCGGCTGATCGTGCCGATCGAATTCGTCATCTCCTCGGCCGAGCCCGCAACCGTCTGCACGCTGGCGCTGGCCTGGCTCGCGCCGCTCGCAACCGCATTGGCCTTAGTGCTGGTGTCGTTGGCGGTCCGCGACAACGTCTCGGCGTTGCGCTTCAGATGCACGGCCGACGAGGCCACGCTGTCGACCACGCTGGCGACGAGATCGTTGAAGCGCTTGATCCGCGCGTCCAGGAATTTCGACCGCTCGGCCTGGTGCTGCGCCTCATGCAGCTGCTGCTCGGTGAGGCGGCGCCGCTCGAGTCCATTGGTCTTGAAGACCTCGAGCGCGCCGGCAAGCAGTCCGATCTCGTTGGTGCCGCCGAGCCCCGGAACCGGTGTGTCGAACTTCTGGTCGGCGACCTCGCGCATGGCATGCACGATCGCCGCCAGGGGATTGAGGATGCCGTTGCGCACGGCGAACCAGGTGGTGAGGCAGATCGCGATGGCGACAACCGCGATCACGCCGCAGGCGATCAGGAAATATGAGAACGCGGTCTGCGCCTGCTGGTAGATCTGCATGGCATGATCGCGCACAGGGCCGCTCAGCGCGGCAAAGTCCGACGACAGGCTGGTGATCTCGTTGTTGAGATAGAGCACCGCGACGAAGCCGGTGCCGCCGCCGATGCCCAGCAAGAACAATAATGCAGCGACGACGGCGCCAACCAGGAAGCGGATCGTCAGATTGCTGTTCGCGAACATCTCGAGGACTCAAAGTCTGGAATCAAATCTCGCGACAAGCTTCCAGACAAAGGTCAATATAGGATGAAGCGCGCAGGCGGCGGCCGGCGGCCTGCGTATCATTACGTAGCCGGGACGACGTGAAGCCGCTAGGACGATTTGGCGTCGTCCGACATCAAGGCCGCGAGCCTTGCCTCCTCGTCGGGCGTGAGCGGCGGGGCCGGTACGTCCGCACCACTGCGCGAGCGACGGCGGATCTGCAGCCACAGCGCCAGGCCGCCGCCGATCAGCAGCACCGGCGCGAGCAGCCACAGCAGCAGGGTCTGCCGCTCGAAGCGCGGCTTCAGCAGCACGAACTCGCCGTAGCGCGCGACCAGGAAATCGAGCACCTGCGAATTGCTGTCGCCCGCCGCGATGCGCTCGCGCACCAGGAGGCGCAGGTCGCGCGCCAGTGGCGCATCGGAATCGTCGATCGACTGGTTCTGGCAGACCATGCAGCGCAGCTCGCGCGACAATTCGCGCGCGCGCCCCTCCTTCACGGGATCCGACATGATCTCGTCGGGCTGCACGGCGTACGCCGCAGGCGAAGCCAGCAGCATCAGCGCGACGAACGCGGCCATCATCCGGCGCATCGGATCACTCCGCCGGCTGCAGGCGCGGCTTGGCCCGCGCCGGCTTCGGCGCGCCGACCCGCAGGCGGCGGTCGGACAGCGACAGCACGCCGCCGAACGCCATCAGCACCGGCCCCCACCAGATCAGGAGCACCAGCGGCTTGTGATAGATGCGCACGGCAATGGCGCCCTCGGCGGTGGCATCGCCGAGCGAGATGTAGAGCTGGCTCGCGCCGCGCGTCAGCAATGCGGCCTCGGTGGTCGACGAGCCGCGCGTGGTGAAGCTGCGCTTGGACGGCGTCATGACGCTCAGCATCGCGCCGTCGCGGCTGACATTGAACTCGGCGATCATCTCGCGGTAGTTCGGGCCCTGGCGCTGGAACAGTCCGTCCAACTTCACGTCGTAGCCGGCGATATGGGCGACCTCGTTCTGCTTCATGGTCGCGATATATTCGCTGTTCCAGGTCGTCTCGCAGACGATGCCGATCAGCGCGACACCGAGGCCGGCATGCGCGAACGCGGTGCCCCAGGCCGAACGCGGCAGGCCGCGCGCCCGGTGCAACACCGTTGCGAACGGCAGCCGAACCAGGCCGGTCCGTTCGACGAGGTCGGTGACGGCGCCAGCGATGACGAAGACGCCAAGTCCGATCGCGAGCGGCGCCAGCGCGCTGCCGCCGCGCACCCAGCCCCAGACGATGGCGACTGTGACAAGCGAGGCAACGCCGGCCGCGAGCAGGCGCTGCGTCACGCCGAGCAGATCGCCGCGCTTCCACGCCAGCATCGGGCCGAACGGCACGGCGAGCAGCAACAGCGCAAACAGCGGCGCGAAGGTGAGGTTGTAGAAGGGCGCACCGACCGACATCTTGAAGTCGGCGAGCATCTCCATCGCCAGCGGATAGAGCGTGCCGAACAGCACCACCGCGCAAGCGACCGTAAGCAGCAGATTGTTCAGCACCAGCGCGCCCTCGCGCGAGATCGGCGCGAACAGGCCGCCCTGCTTCAGCGACGTGGCGCGGCCCGCGAACAGCGACAGGCTGCCGCCGATGAACAGGCAGAGGATCAGCAGAATGAACACGCCGCGGGTCGGATCCGTGGCGAAGGCGTGCACGGAAGTGATGACGCCGGAGCGCACCAGAAAGGTGCCGAGCAGCGACAGCGAGAAGGTCAGGATCGAGAGCAGGATGGTCCAGACCTTCAGCGCGTTGCGCTTCTCCATCACCAGCGCCGAATGCAACAGCGCGGTGCCGGCAAGCCACGGCATCAGCGAGGCATTCTCGACCGGATCCCAGAACCACCAGCCGCCCCAGCCGAGCTCGTAATAGGCCCAGTAGGAGCCCATGGCGATGCCGAGCGTGAGGAAGATCCAGGCGACCAGCGTCCAGGGCCGCACCCAGCGCGCCCAGGCAGCGTCGATGCGTCCCTCCATCAGCGCCGCGATGGCGAAGGAGAACGAGATCGAGAAGCCGACATAGCCGAGATAGAGCATCGGCGGATGCACGGCGAGGCCGATGTCCTGGAGCACCGGATTGAGATCGCGTCCCTCGATGGGCGGATTGACGATGCGCAGGAACGGGTTCGAGGTCACCAGGATGAAGAGGTAGAACGCGCTGGCGATCCAGGCCTGCACGGCGAGCACATGCGCGCGCAGCGACAGCGGCAGGTTATTGCCGAACGCTGCGACCAATCCGCCGAACAGCGCCAGGATCGACACCCACAGCAGCATCGAGCCTTCATGGTTTCCCCACACGCCGGTGATCTTGTAGATCAGCGGCTTCATGGAGTGCGAATTCTCGTAGACATTGGCGACGGAGAAGTCCGAATTCACGTGCAGCATCACCAGCGCCACGAACGACGCGCCGACGAACAACAGCTGCGCCAGCGCGGTGGAACGCGCCACGCTCATCAGTGCGGCATCGCGCAAGCGCGCGCCGATGAGCGGCACGATGGACTGGATCAGCGCCAGCCCAAGCGCCAGCACCAGCGCGTAATGTCCTGATTCGGCGATCAACGCACTGCTCCCTGCGGGCTGCCCTGCGCGGTCGTCGCCGCGGGCTTGGCGCCACCAGATGCTTGCGCGCCGTAATCGTCCTTCCAGTGCCCCTGCTTCTTCAGGGCATCGGCGACGTCCTTGGGCATGTAGGTTTCATCATGCTTGGCGAGCACGGTATCGGCCTTGAACACGCCATTGGCGTCGAGCGCGCCTTCGGCGACGACGCCCTGCCCTTCGCGGAACAGGTCGGGCAGGATGCCCTTGTAGGCGACGGGAAGCTTGGCGCTGCCGTCGGCGACCTCGAAGGTCACCGCAAGATTGTCGCCGCGCTGGAGCGAGCCGGGCTGCACCAGGCCGCCGAGGCGAAACCGCTTACCCGGCGCGACGTGCTTCTCGGCGACCATGGTAGGCGTCGAGAAGAACACGATGGAGTCGCGCAATGCGTTGAGCACCAGCGCGGCCGCGAGCGCGAGCACGGCGAGCGAGCCGCCGATGATGGTCATACGTCGCTGCTTGCGCGTCATGGCGTATCCGTTCTCCGCTCGTCTCGTTCGGAAATCATCATCCGTCGAGCCCGAGAGTCTTGAGGCCTTCGTTGAGCTGGCGAAGCCGCTCGGCATCCTTGGCGACCGCCTGACGGGCGTCGGTTGACGCGCCCATCGCCTTGTCACGATCGCCCATCACCAGATAGGCCCGCACCAGGCGCAGCCAGCCCTCGACGTCGTTGCCGTTCTGCTTCAACCGGGTTGCGAGACGTTCGACCATGCCGCGCACCATCGCGTTGCGATCGCCTTCGGCCATGTCCTTGGAAGCCGCGATGGTCTCGTCCGACAGCGCCGGCATCGTGCCGCCGCCGACCCGCGCCAACGAGGATTGCACCAGGGGCCGCCACGGCGCATCCGCCGGGGCCTTGGCCAGCAGCGCGCGCCAGATGTTGGCGGCATCGTCCTTGCGGCCATCCTGCTCGGCGGCGAGCCCGAGGAAGTAGTTCGCCTTGGGATCATCGGCGTCGAGCGCATGCGCACGCTCGAACTCGGCCTTGGCTTCAGCTGTCACGACGCCGCCGGCTGCGGCGGAGATCGCCTCGCCGAGATCGGACCGGCGCTCCGGGCTCTCGCCATTGTAGGTGAGCGAGTTGCGATAGGCCCGCACCGCATCGTCGAAGCGGCCGAGCCGCTGCAGCACCGGCGCGAGCACGTTCCAGCCGCGCCCGTCGGTCGGATTCTTTTCCAGATGTTGCTCGACCTGCACCACGAGATTCTCGAGCGATCGCGCCATGCCGGACCCGGCCCCGCGGTCCCGCTGCGCCAGCGGAAAGTCCTGAAGCCTGGGCGAGCCGAGCGGCATGTAGACGCCGATCGCGACGAACGGCAGGCCGACCAGCGCCAGCACCGCGGCCGCGCGGCGCCATTTGAGGCTCGGCGCGAGATCCGACTTGAGCTCCAACGAGGACTCGCTTCCGGCCGCGGCGAGCAGCCTGCGGCTGATCTCGACGCGCGCAGCCTCGGCTTCGGGCGCCGCGATCAACCCCGCGGCAAGGTCGCGCTCGATCTCCGCCAGCTGGTCCTTGTAGACCGCGACCTCACTGCCCTGATTTTGGCTGCCCTGATCCTGCGTGCGTCCGCTACGGCCGAGCGGCCAGAGCACGGCGAAAATCGCCGCGACCGTCATCAGCGCGAACACAAACCATAACGTCATCTGGCAAGCTTCCGGCAGCGCGCCACCCGCGCCCACAGGTGGCTTTACACCACGGCCGGACAATGCGGCAATTGACAATTGTCAATTTGGCGCGACCGCGCGCTGTCCTGAAACGGTCACGATCCCAACGGCTTAGCCGATCTCGAAGTCGGCACTCCGGGCGGCATCCTCGCCGTGACCGTTGAAGGCCTTCAGGAAGTACGTTCCCGGCGGAATCGCATCCGGCAACCTGATGCGCACCGCCCCGACCGGAACCCGAGAAGCAACCCTGGTGACTGTCTCAGGCAGTTGCCGGCCGCTGGCCTTCTCGACCAGCACGACCTTCGCCCCCACCATCAGCCTTTGATACTTGGCAACAATGACGCGGTTCTCGATCTCGATGGAGCTGATAATGGATTTCATGCGCCCACAGGTAGAAATTCCAAAAGCTTGCGCAGCGACCGTAGGGCCCGCCACCGGCAGCGTCAACCACAAATTGTGATCACGAAAATATGCGCTTGAATCAGCTTGCGCGCGACGATTTGCGCTCGCCGGTCGCTGCGTTCTCCGCGGCGCGGCTCATCAGCGACGCGTAATCATCGCCGAACAGCACCTGGCAGAAGCGAATCGCGGCCTGCACCTGCTGCTGGCGATAGGTGCGGACCTTGTGATCGGCGGCGCGCAGCGACTGCACCAGCTGCTCGGTCGAGCGTTCGACATATTGCTGCAGGTCGGAATAGGTGCGCAGCGTCACCTCGTTGATCGCAAGCTCGCTCGCGTAGTTGCGGCAGGTCGCGACGAAATCGATCAGCGCCGCGGTTTCCTCCACCTCGGTGCTGTCGATCCGCGCCCCCGGCGGAATGTCCTTCTCGGGCCGCTGGCGCAGGATGCGGCGCACGCGGCCGGGAACGCTGTCGATCTCGGATTGCAGCGCATTGGAGATGTCGGCCCGGATCGAGGTCAACTGCTTGCCCCAGACGGAATCGTTGCGCAGATCGAGTTCCGTGCGCAGGCCGCGCACGCCATCGTGCAGCGCCTTGAGGTTGTCGGCGACATTGTCGAAATGGCCGCGCTTGATATCCGTGCGCAGGATCGCGGCCACGCAGGACAAATCGTGCAGGGCGATCGTGACGGCGACGCCATAGGGCGTTGCCGCGACACGGATCTCGTCGTCGGAGGCGGCGATCTTAATGGCGAGGCGGATGATCTGCCAGGGCGCGGTCATGCGCTGCACGACCACCGACAGCGCGAAGGGCAGCATCTGCGGCGTCTGGAGCGCCGGAATGTTGAGCGCCGAGGTCACCGAGGCGATCTGGGGATCGCCGAAGGCGCGCACGGTGCGCGGCAGCTTCTCGTTCAGCGTGGCGATGGCTTCCCGGACCTGGAGCACCGCGCCGACCGAATAGAGATCCTCGATCACGTTGGGCGGGCCGACCCGGGCGAGCGCGCGCGACTTGTCGCCGCCGCCCGGCCCCGTCAGCGCGAAGATCGCGTCCGCGGCGACGGCCTGCAGCTTCTGGGCAAGCGCTTCAACCTGCCCCGCATTGTCGGAGGCCGGCATGCGCGCCAGCGTCGCCTCGAATTCGTTCACCTTGTCCGGGGCGCCGTCGCGGCCGAGCCATTGCCAGATCGGATGCAACGAGGAGCGACGGATCTGGCCGACCCGGATGGGAGCGCCCGCTTCGACCAGGAACGGTTCCAGCACCTGGAACAAGAGGCGCGACAGATCGTCGGTGCGCGGTGGCGGGGCCTCGTCGGCTTCGGTCTTGCGGACGATCTTGCGCAACTGCTCGAGCACAAGGGTGGCCACAGCCGTGTCCTGGCCGCGCTCGAGCGCGCGCTCGAACTCCCGCATCAGCAGCGCCTGCGACTGCGGCGGGAGCTGCGCGAGATATTCCCTCAGCCGCTCGATCGATGTCTGGCTCATGCGCCCGGGTAATGCACGGTAAAATGGCGGACATGGGATGCGTCCGGGCGCGATCATAGGTGGCTTCGCCTTAAGAAGCCGTTGAGGACGTTGGCTCGAATGCCCCCGTTTTGCTCCGGATCGGCGCTCCGCAGGCCCAGTAACCCCTTGGGAGCAGAGGATTATATTCCGGGAAGCACCAGTTCGGCCCGCAGCCCCCCGATCGGCGCGCCGCTGAGCGAGAGGCTGCCGCCATAGAGGGCGGCAAGGTCGGTCACGATGGACAGGCCTAGCCCCGAGCCGGGCTTGGACTCGTCGAGCCGCTGGCCGCGCCGGGACACCTGGGCCCGCTCCACCTCCGACAGGCCGCGGCCGTCGTCGTCGACGATGATCCGCAGGCGCGGACCCGCGCCCGCCTGATGCGGCGCCTCGACCAGCACCTCGATGAAGACCTTTGAGGCCGCCCATTTGCAGGCATTGTCGACGAGATTGCCGACCATCTCCTCCAGATCCTGCCGCTCGCCGCGAAACTTTGCCGACGGATCGGCCTTGGCCTCGACGACGATGCCGCGATCGCGGTGGATCTTCTCCATGGTCCGCCGCAGCGCCTCGATCGCAGGCGCAACCTCCGTCACGGTCGCGACGACCGAGACGCGCGCCGCAATGCGCGCGCGCTCCAGATGATGGGCGAGCTGATCGCGCATCACGTCCGCCTGCTCCATCACCTTGGCTGCGAACGGCTCGGCGGCGTGGCTGCCTGCCTCGTTCACGATCACCGAGAGCGGCGTCTTGATCGCATGGGCGAGATTGCCGACATGGGTGCGGGCGCGCTCGACGATCTCGCGATTGGCGTCGATCAGCGCATTGGTCTCGCGCGCCAGCGGCGCGATCTCGACCGGGAATTCGCCTTCGAGCCGCTCCGCCCGCCCCGAACGGATGTCGGCGATCGATTCCGAGATGCGCTTGAGCGGCGCGAGGCCAAAGCGGACCTGGAACACGGTGGTCAGGAGCAGCACGATGCCGAGCGCGGTGAAGGTGCCGCCGAGGTAGTAGTCGAAGCTCCGCGTCTCGTCGAAGATCTCGGTGTCGTCACCGGCGACGCTGACCAGATATTTGCCGTCGGCGCCGAGATCAACCGGCCGCTCCACCATCCGCAAATTCTGCCCTTCGGGCCCGTCGACATAGCCGAGCCGGATGCCGGCGGCGGTGAGCTCGGCGCCCTGCTCCTCCAGCTTCGGCAGCTTCTTGTCCCAGAGCGAGCGCGAGGAGCGCACCTCCGGCTTCTCGGTGTCGGTGCGCGTGATCTGCCAGTACCAACCGGACAGCGGCAGCTCGAACAGCGGCTCGCCGAGCGACTGGAACTGGCGGTCCGGCGGCTCGTCCGGGGTCGCGACTTCGGCGATGAGGGTGCGCAGATAGAGATTGAGCCGGCGGTCGAAGGCGCGCTCGGTGGCGTTCTTGTAGACCGACGACAGCACCACGCCGGTGATGGCCAGGATCACCACGAGCCATGCCGTCGCCGACAGGAACAGGCGATTGGCAAGTGAGCTAGCAGCCATCGGCAGGGTCCCGGCGGGCGCAGGATATCAGGGCGTCGGAGATCATGACCGGACCAAGGGCCCTGTTCGGCCTCCCGTCAAGCCCAGGAAGGCCTCAGACGCAGGCCTCAGGCGCAGGCCTCAGGCGCCCGGCGCGGGCGGCGGGGTCAGGAGATAGCCGAGGCCGCGCACGGTCTGGATGATGTCGACGTCGAGCTTCTTGCGGATGCGGCCGACGAAGACCTCGATGGTGTTGGAGTCGCGGTCGAAATCCTGGTCGTAGAGATGCTCGACCAGCTCGGTGCGGGAGACGACGCGCCCGGAATGATGCATCAGGTAGGCCAGAAGCCGATATTCGTGCGACGTCATCTTGACGGGGTTGCCTGACACGCTGACCCGGCCGGTCCTGGTGTCGAGCGTGACGGGGCCGCAGCTCAGCTCGCTCTGGGCATGGCCGGTGGAGCGGCGCAGCAGCGCGCGGATGCGGGCCAGCACCTCCTCCAGATGGAACGGCTTTGCGACATAGTCGTCGGCGCCGGCGTCGAAGCCCTGCACCTTGTCGCTCCAGCGGTCGCGCGCGGTCAGGATCAGGACCGGCATGGTGCGGCCGTTGCGGCGCCAGGCCTCCAGCACCGAAATGCCGTCCTTCTTCGGCAGGCCGATATCGAGCACGACGGCATCGTACGGCTCGTTGTCGCCGAGATAGTGTCCCTCCTCGCCGTCGAAGGCGCGGTCGACGACATAACCGGCGTCCGTCAGCGCTTTGGTGAGCTGGCGATTGAGATCGGGGTCGTCCTCAACAACGAGCAGGCGCACGCTTCTCTCCAGACATAGGCAGCATGAACACGCCCCGAGATGAGCAATTCCGGCGTGAACTGAATATGAACGCGGGGAACCGCCGACGTTATTTTTTGGTCATATACGACCTGTCGTCCGCCAACGCGACTGCGCCCGCCAAGCAAGCCGGACGAGCCGGCGGCCTGGCGGGCGCAATGTGCCGCGTTACGCGGCGATTAGGAAGGCCCGGAGCGTTCCGGTCGGGGCCGTCAGGTCCGGAAGAACACGAACCAGATGACGGCGAGGATCAGGATCGCCAGCCCGGTCGAGATGGCGAGCAGCGCCGCCACCGACGGTCCAGGTTCGCCCTGGCGCGCCTCGGTCGAAGTTTCGACGATCTGACGCTGCTCTCGCGTGGTTGCCATGGTGACCTCAATCTCTGGCTGTCGCCTCCGATGCCGCGAGCTCCTCGCGGCCAGACAAGTCAGGGGCAACGCGTGATCATCCGCGATGTTCCGGGCGCCGGGCCGCGGCGGCTCCGCGCGCCACGCAGGCCCCGCCCGGCGGTTAACGCAGTTGCAAGATTCCGCCCCGCCGCTTGCTATGATTCGGTGTTCCTCGATGGTATTCTCATAGGTCTGTCCCCTGTTGCGTTTGGAGTAGCCCATGGCCCCCCGCGCCAATTGGAAAGGTTTTCTGCGTTTGTCGCTCGTGACCTGCCCGGTCGCGCTCTATCCGGCCACTTCGGATACCGAGAAGGTCTCCTTCAACCAGATCAACCGGAAGACCGGCCACCGGATCAAGTACCTCAAGGTCGATGCCGAGACCGGTGACGAGGTCACGTCCGAGGACATCGTCAAGGGCTACAAGGTCGACACCGACACCTATATCGAGGTCACCAAGGACGAGCTCGACGACATCGCGCTCGACTCCACGCACACGATCGAGATCGACGAGTTCGTGCCGAAGGCCGACATCGACAACCGCTATCTGATCCGCCCCTACTACCTCGTGCCGGACGGCAAGGTCGGCCACGACGCCTATGCCGTGATCCGCGAGACCATCCGCAGCATGGACAAGGTCGCGATCGGCCGCGTGGTGCTGACCAACCGCGAGCACATCATCGCGCTGGAGCCGCTCGAGAGCGGCCTGATGGGCACGCTGCTGCGCTACCCCTACGAGGTGCGCAGCGAGCAGGAATATTTCGACGACATCCAGGACGTCAAGCTAACCAAGGACATGCTCGACCTTGCAAAGCACATCGTGGAGAAGAAGTCCGGCGCGTTCGAGCCCGAGCTGTTCGAGGATCACTACGAGACCGCTCTGATCGATCTCATCAACAAGAAGCGCAGCGGCATGCCCATCACCGCGAAGGCGGCGCCGAAGACGGGCGGCAACGTCATCAACCTGATGGACGCGCTGAAGAAGAGCCTCGCGACCGAGAAGGAAACGGCGCCTGTGGCGAAGGTCGCCAAGGAGGCCGTCAAGGGCAAGAAGCCGAAGAAGCGCGTCGAGGGCCAGCGCGAGATGCTGCTGCCGATATCAGGCAAGGGCGGCAGGGACGCCGCGGCCAAGGCGCCCCCCAAGGAAGCGACCAAGGAAGCTTCGAAGAAGGCCGACAAGCCGGTGCGCGCGCCGGCGCGGGCGAAGAAGGCCAGCTAGCAGCACCCGCCCCGCGATCGCGCTGTGATGTCCCTCCCCTCCGGTCGGCCGGCCTGACATGCCCTGGTCGGCGGCGTTCGACGATCCGGTCCCGCTCCGCAATGGGCGCAGGCTGCGGACACTGCAGGAGGCGGCCGATCACATCATGCAGCTGCCGGAGGATGCGCAGCACACCAGCCACTGGCAGACCGCGATCGAAACCCTGATCCAGGCGGCCGAGACGGGCGGCGGCTGGACGATGTTCGCCCGCATCGCGATGCTGCGGGCGCTGAACGCGGACGCCCACCGCAAATAGCCTCAACAATCCGTTAAGTCGCATCTTAACACCGCGAGGCGCCAAGTCGTCCTACGGAATACAAAATTAACCGTCGATTGCCTTTGCGTACGCCACGGTCGCGCCGTCGATTGAAGCCAAGGTTTGCGCGCGATGCAGCCGGGCGCCTCGCAGCCGCACTGAGGCGCCACGGCAAGGCCGCGTCCGGATGCGCGATCGAGTCCTGATATTGCGGCGACACGGTCGAACGCACCTGCATTGGGTGACGAAACCTTAAATCAAGGAAGGCAGTATATAAGGCCCGAGGTCGAGACCATCCGACCTTGCGCTTTGGCGTGCGCGCACCGCGAAAAACTTAGTGAATCAATTTACCATTCCGAAAACGGCACCAGCCTACGTTAGACGGATGAACAGGAGTTGACGATGGCTTTGCTCAGGTCCTTTCTTGCCGATGAAAGTGCAGCCACTGCTATCGAGTACTGCCTGATCGCCGCCGGCATCGCGCTCGCGATCGTCGCTGTCGTGAACAACACGGGCAGCGCGCTGCTGAACAACAAGTTCAATTCGATCGACGCCGCCACGAAGTAGGCGGCATACCCGGCCCGGTGCAGCCTCCCGAGATCGGCGATATCGTCGCGGCGCGCGGCCCTGCCGGCGCCGCAGACCATGATCTGGGTCAACAGCACAGCGGCGGCGACGGCTAAGCATGGAAGCCGAGCTTTCTGCTGCCGGCCCGTCCATGCCCCCTGACTTCCTGCGCTCCCAACTGAAGATCCGCCGCGTCCACCTCGACACCGGCCGCGAAAACGTCGTCGTCATCTCCAGGCGATCGAAGGCGCTGCGTGCGGAGATCTTTCGGGGCTTCAGCCGCGTCGAGCTCCGCCGCAACGGCAAGGTGCTGCTGGCGACGCTACTGATCACGGACGACGACACGCTGGCGGCCCAGGACGAGATCGGCCTCTCCGAGCCCGCATTCCACCGCTTCGCCGAACCGGTCGGCACGCCGGTCACGGTGACGCCGGCCTCGCCTCCGGAGAGCCTGGAAGCGGTGCGCGCGAAGATCCACGGGCGGACGTTGAGCCAGGCCGAGATCGGCGCGATCATCAACGACCTCGCGCATTATCGCTACTCCGACATGGAAATCGCGGCCTTCCTGATCGGCTCGGCGAGCTTCATCACCAGCGATGAGCTGCTGGCTCTCACCGGGGCGATGGCGAAGGCCGGCACGCAACTGGTGTGGCCCGATCCTGTCGTCGTCGACAAGCACTGCATCGGCGGCATTCCCGGCAACCGCACCTCGATGGTCGTGGTGCCGATCGTCGCCGCACACGGCCTGCCGATCCCCAAGACCTCCTCGCGCGCCATCACCTCGCCCGCCGGCACCGCCGACACGATGGAGGTGCTGGCGCAGGTGAATGTCGGCGTCGAGGAGATGAAGGCGATCGTCTCGGCCTGCAACGGCTGCCTGATCTGGGGCGGCCACGTGAACCTGTCGCCGGCCGACGACGTGCTGATCTCGGTCGAGCGTCCGCTCAGCCTCGATACCCGCGAGCAGATGGTCGCCTCCATCATGTCCAAGAAGATCGCCGCAGGCTCGACGCACCTCCTGATCGACATTCCGGTCGGGCCGACCGCGAAGGTCACCAGCGCGGTCGAGGCGATGCGGCTGCGAAAGCTGTTCGAATTCGTCGGCGACCGCTTCGGGCGCACGGTCGAGGTGATCACGACCGACGGCCGCCAGCCGATCGGCAACGGCATCGGGCCGGTGCTCGAGGCCAATGACGTCATGGCGGTGCTCGGCAATGAGAAGGATGCGCCGCGCGATCTGCGCGAGAAGTCGCTTCGCCTTGCCGCCCATCTGCTGGAATACGATCCGAAGCTGCGCGGCGGCGCCGGCTATGCACGGGCGCGCGAGCTGCTCGACAGCGGCGCGGCGCTGAAGCAGATGCAGAAGATCATCGACGCCCAGGGTCCCTCGACATGCAGCACCGAGCTCGGATCGCTCAGCTTCGACGTCAGGGCGGCACGTGACGGCGTGGTATCCGCGATCGACTGCCTGCGCCTCAATCGCCTCGCCCGCACCGCGGGCGCGCCGCTCGACAAGGGCGCGGGCATTCGCCTGTTCAAGAAGATCGGCGACCGCGTCGAGCAGGGCGAGCCGCTCTATCGCGTCTACACCTTCGACCGGCCCGAGCACGATCTGGCAGCCTCCGCCGCCGCTGCTGAGAACGGCTACGCCGTCAATGGCCACGACGCGCCTCTAGGCAAGACCACCTCGTGAGCACGATCGCGTTCCAGACCCTGCCCTTCGGAACCAAGGCGGCGAAGCGCCTTGCGGCGCGGCTTGGGCTTGCCTGCGACGAGATCGCCCTGCACCGCTTCCCGGACGGCGAGCTGCGCGTCACCGTCGCGCCCGCGGCCGACACCACCATCCTCTATGCCGCACTCGATGAGCCCAACGACAAGCTGATCGCCCTGCTGTTCGCCGCCGAGGCGCTGCGACGCGGCGGCGCCAAGCGGCTGGTCCTGGTCGCGCCCTATCTCTGCTACATGCGGCAGGACATTGCGTTTCATGCCGGCGAGGCCATCAGCCAGCGTGCCATGGGTGCGCTGCTCGCGACGATCGTGGACCGTGTCGTCACCGTGGACGCGCATCTGCATCGCACCAGCGACATCCGCGCCGTCTTTCACGGGATCGAGGCCGAGAACCTGTCTGCGATGCCGGCGATCGCCAACGCGCTGGCGAAGGCCGGCATCGATCCCGCGACCGTCGTGATCGGCCCCGACGCCGAGTCCGAGCCGTGGGTGAGAGACCTCGCGGGACGGCTGGGCTTGCAGCACACGGTGGCGCGGAAGGTCCGGCGCGGCGACCGCTCCGTGGAGATCATGTTTGACGATGCCACCCTGCTCGCGGGACGGCCGGCACTGATGGTCGACGACATCGTCTCCTCCGGGACGACGCTGATGGTCGCGGCGAAGACGTTGAAAGCGATGGGCGCGACCGCCGTCGATTCGGTTGTGACGCACGCGCTGTTTCCGCCCGCGATGGTCGCTGCATTCACCGACGCAGGCATCCGCTCCATTCGCTCCAGCGACAGCGTGCCGCATCCGACCAACGCAATCGCGCTCGACGACATCCTGGCTGCGTCCCTCGCGCGCGAGCTCAACCCGACATTTCCGCCGGAGACCACGACATGAGCGTAACCGTTCGATTTTGCGGCGCCGCCCGCACCGTGACCGGCTCGAGCTATCTGTTCCAGACTCCCACCGGGCGCTTCCTGGTCGATTGCGGCCTGTTCCAGGGACAGAAGACGCTGAAGGCACTCAACTACGGTGCCTTTCCCTTCCGCCCTGCCGACATCCGGGCGGTGCTGCTCACGCACGCCCATATCGATCACAGCGGATTGCTGCCGAAACTCGTGCGCGAGGGCTTCGACGGCCCCATCCTGGCGACACGCGGCACGATCGACCTCTGCTCCTGGATGCTGCCGGACGCCGGCAGCATCCAGGAGTCCGAGGTCGCGCAGCTGAACCGCCGCAACGCGGCGCGCCGATGGAATGAGGTCGCGCCGATCTACACGCAGGCCGACGCCACCGCATCGATGCAATCGTTCCGCGCGGTCGACTATGAACGCTGGACCGACGTGATCCCCGGCGTTCGCGCACGCTACTGGAATGCCGGCCATCTGCTCGGCTCCGCCTCGGTCGAGCTGGAATTCGACCAGGCCGGCCGTGAGCGGCCATTGCGCGTGCTGCTTTCCGGCGATGTCGGACCGGAAGCCAAGCTGCTGCAGCCCGATCCCGAGGCCCCGGTAGACCTCGACTACGTCATCTGCGAGTCCACCTATGGCGACCGCGTGCGCGCCGTCACCACGCCCGAGCAAAGGCGGCAACACCTTGCCAGCGAGATCCGCGATGCGGCGGCCGCCAGGGGCGCGCTGCTGATCCCGGCCTTCGCGGTGGAGCGGACCCAGGAGCTGATCGTCGACATCGTCCACCTGATGGAGCGCGGCGAAATTCCGGCGGCGCCGATTTTTCTCGATTCCCCGCTCGCGATCCATGCGACCGAAGTCTTCCGCCAGCATGCCGCGTGCCTCGATCCTGATGTCGACGTCGACCACCTGCTCAACTCGCCGCATCTGAAATTCACCGAGACGGTCGCCGAGAGCAAGGCGATCATGCGCCTGACCGGCTTCCACATCATCATCGCCGCCAGCGGCATGTGCGACGCCGGCCGCATCCGCCATCACCTCAAGCGCTGGTTGTGGAACGAGCGCGCCACCGTTCTGCTCACCGGATTCCAGGCGCAAGGCACGCTCGGCCGCTTCCTCCAGGACGGCGCCAAGGCGGTGCGGATCCAGGGCGAGGAGATCCGGGTCGGGGCTCGCATCCGGATGATCGACGAATATTCCGGACATGCCGACGCCGCCGGCATTGCCGGCTGGATCGCGGCGCGCCGCCCGATCGCGCGCGGCCTGTTCCTCACCCATGGCGAGCAGGACGCGATCGCCGGGCTTGCCGAGCGGCTGGCCGAGCGCATCGTCCCGGCCGCAAAGATCTATCAGCCGGTGCTGGACGACATCTACGAGCTCGCAGCGGCCGAGCCGCGCGTCCTCGACGTCGACCATCGTCGCCGCCTCGCCCCCGACGCCGTCACGCATCTCGACTGGCACAACGAGATGTCCGAGCTGATGCTCGACATCAGCGACAAGGTCGCAGCCGCCGCCGACGACCGCACCCGCGGCGTCATCATCCGCAGGCTGCGGAGGGCGTTGAACGAGTAGAGGGATGCTCATTTTCATCTGCGGACACGCCTTCGCATCCTCGCGGCTTGTTTCGCCCGAGCTTTGCTCTCTGCTCTTGCCCTCTTCAAAGAAAGGGCGCAGGGAAGGCCGGGCGCCGGCTGGCACCCGAAGTCCCGTGTGCAATAAGAACGCGCACGGGTTGGACCACAGGTGATGCCGGTCGCCCGGCCTTCCCTGCGCGGTGGTTTTAACGGTGTCCTTCGTGCTCTCCCCGGGGAGCGATGCACTATTGCCCCCGTCGCCTTGCAGATGACTGATGCGCGGGCCCGGTCGGACCACAGGCATCACCACGAGACTTGACGCACAGACCCCGGGCGTCAGGACCACACGTCTATATTTTGTCATTGGGTGAGACCGGCCAAGACTACAAAAACCCTTTGAAACAAGCACTTTCCGATTAGCCTGTTGCAGGGGCGCTTCGCGGGTTTCGTCAAATCTAGGGCCAGGCCCTAAGCCACTCGATCCCTTCCACGGACGCCGAGAGGCCCAAGGCCCGGCCCTATTGGTCCAAACCCATTGGGAGTCTGAAACCAACATGGATGCTACCACGACAATCGAGCCTGCGGGCAAGCGCGGTCGCAATGGCGGCGTCGTGCTGACCGACCGCCTCTGCGAGAAGCGCGTCGCCAAGCGCGTGAAGATTTACGACCGCAAATGCCCCGGCCTCTACGTCAGCGTCATCCCGGCCGGGGTCGCGACCTTCTTCTTCAAGTTCACCGACCGGGCCACCGGCAAGCAGCGCTCCAAATGGCTCGGCCTCCACAATCCTGCGACCTTCCCGGTCGAGCAGGCCCGCACCGAGGTTTATGCCCTGAGAATGCGGATCGGCAACGGCGAGAACATCGCCGAGAGCTTGCGGCAGCAGAAGGCGCAGAAGGCGAAGCAGGGCAAGACCGTCAGCGAGATCATTGACGAGCGGATCGACTGGATGAAAACGCCGGTCAAGAAGCCCGATGGCGAGATGCGGCCCCGGATCGAAAGTTGGGAGAGCGTCGCCAGCCATTTGCGGCGCTTCATCGGGCCCCGGCTAGGTAAGAAACTCGCCTGCGAGGTCACCAAGCAGGACATTGCCGCGCTGTCGAAGGACATCGTTGCGGGCAGACACGGCGGCAAGCCATCGGTCAGCAACGCCCGCCACATGCGGCGCGCGGCGTCGGGCCTGTTCAATTGGGCGGCCGAGCCCGAGCAGGACTATGTCACCGCCAGCCCCTGCATCAATCTCGGCAAGCTCGACCCTGAGCATCCGCGCACGCGCGTTCTGTCCGAGGACGAGATCAAGACTTTCTGGCACGGCCTCGACCGCGACGACATGCCATGGGATCGCAGGACGCGATTGGCGCTCAAGTTCGAGTTGGTCACCATGCTGCGCTCGAATGAACTGCTCGGCGCGCACCGGAACGAGTTGTTCGACCTCGACGGCGAGCATCCGCGCCTCGACGTGCCGTTGAAGCGGGTCAAAAAGCGCCGGGTGATCCAGCAGCCTTTGTCGAGCCTCGCGGTCGAGATCGTCCGGGACGCCCTCAAGGGCAGCAACAAGGATTTCGTTTTCGCGAGCCCGCTCGACAACACGCCGCTGAACCGCAGGGCGATGGGAACGGCGCTGCGCGGCACCAAGCAGAGGAAGGATGGCAAGATGGTCACCAAGACGCCCGGCATCTGCGCGCTGCTTGGCATGAAGCCGTTCACGCCGCACGACCTGCGCCGGACGGCGGCGACCCTGGCGGGCGATCTCGGCTTTGACGATGCGTGGATCGCCAAATGCCTCGACCACGCCGCGAGCAAAAAGGGCGACGTGATCGTGCCGACGGTGACCGGCAAGGTCTACAACCACTCCAAGCGGATGAAAGAGAAGCGCGCGGTGCTGGACGGCGTCGCCGCCGAGTTGCGGCGGATCATCGCCGAGCCGGTGACCCAAGCTGACACCGGACTGCGGCTCGTCGCCTGACCGCCGCGCTCTGATCGCCTGATCGTTGGCCCGATCCCGCGTCGCCGGGGTCGGGCTTTTTTCGTGGGTCGATCGCGCTGTAACTGTGGAAATCCGAGTGGCAGGCGTGTGCTGCACGCAATCGGTGCGCGTATGCTGCCGGTGCAGTCGCCCACGCCGGAGAGCGGCGACATACCGGATGAACTCTGACACTGCTAATGAAAGATGATCACGATCCGCGCCTAGTCGCTCAAATGTGGGCCACCCGCCGCCTGATTTGGTTGGCATGGGCCGCACTGCTCATTGCCCTGACAGGACTATACGAGGAGGGAATTTCCTTCGTATCCGTTGCGGTATTCGTCGCATCTATGGCGCTGAGCATCGCCATCGTCATGGCCGAGATCGAGCGGGGACAGCCAGCCAGTGATGCTAGCTGGCAGAAGTTCAGGGATCAGCAGCGAGATCGCGGACGGGTGGACTGAACGAATGAGCGATGATCGGATTGAGCGTGTCGCGCGGGCGATGTGCATGGCGGATGGGAAGGACCCGGACAGGCAGGAGCCGACCGGACGAATGGAGACCGTGCGGGAAGGCAGTGCACACGTGCTCAGGGAGGCGACCGAGAGCGCATGGCGGAAGTATGAGAATGAGGCGCGGCGGTTCGTTGCGGCTCTCGACGCTGCCAACGCAGGCCCATCTAGCTAAAGCGGATTGCCAACTTCGGCTATGAACGCCTCGATCGCTTGCGTCCTGCGGAACCATTCGCCGCGAATATGGTCGGTGGCAAATTTGCGGTGAAGCTCTTTCTCTATTGCTGGCGTGCCCTTGATGACAGCGAGAACCTTCAAAGTGTGATGCGAGGACGTTTGAAGCGTTGAACGTCGATCATCAACGTCGGTCGCAAAACCGATCTTCACCGCTGTCGCGTCCTCCACCATCCCGATCACGTACACAAAACCGCGCTTCGGACGTTTGGGTTTCGGCGGTGCAGTCTCCGCCAACCATCGCTCAACATCGTCATAGGCTTCGCTAAACGGTGTGCCCGCACGTCTCAGTGCCTTGCCCGAAAGGTTGTGCCCTTTCAGCCATGCTGCATGCGCCGCCTTTATGCCTTCAAACAGCCAGAGCACGTGCTCCCGAGAGTTAGCTTTTGCTTTGGCGACATCGCGAGCCACCACATCCATCAGTTGGCCGACGTCGATGACACCGGGGCACACCCAAGGGCCAAATTTTTCCATTCTCCGAGCCCCTTTTCACGGTCGAGACCACGAAAATATAAGATGAAGCCAACAGCAAGCATCGATCGCGCTGCAATTGCCCACAGAAAACCTGATAGCGTGGCTCAGTGTCCCCATCGTCTTGCGGCATGACCACCATCGCCGATATCCGCCCTGCCGCACCGCGCTCGCTGATCTCACCGCCGTTACCTTCGAGAGCGCGCCCCCGGGCTACGTTCCTGGCGGCGTGGGTCGGCGGTTTTCCCTGTCTAAGCGCAGCGAGGCCGATTTCGAGGCGTGGCGCGCCGTTTCGCCGCGCGCCCGCTGCAACGTTGAGGCGAGGCTTGCCCGGGCTGGATATCCGGGCCATTCATCCACATGTCATAGTTGGTCACTACTCCAGCAAAGTCGCTGGGCTCAGAGAAGGCTTGTCGGCCGGACGAATTGGAGCGCGCGCCTGCTTTGCGGCACCGCCGCCAGACTTGTTCAGGACGCTATGAGCGTGCTGATATCGAATGCCCAAGCGCCGAGCGATCTCGGCGGTGGTCAGGCCCTCACGCGCAAGAGAGCGTATCTGGTCGGAAGTCGTCATTGTGCCCCGCAGCGGCACAAGAGTTCGGGTTCGATCGAGGTCGGCGGGCGGCTTCAAATTGTCCGCGCGATGGACGCTGTCGGCAGCAACGCGCAATTGATCCTAGATCAGCCCGTTTCCAAGGAGGTCGGCGTCTACGCCTTCGCCCGTGAGGACGCCGTGCTCTATGTCGGCGTGGCGACAATGGGGCTCGCTCGGCGGCTATACCTGTACACAAAGGCCCGGCCTCGGTCAGATCACCAACCAGCGGCTCAATGAAATGCTCAAGAGCGAGTTGCGGCTCGTCCCGCATATCGACGTCTATACGGCGGTGCCACCCGATTTTGAGTGCAACGGCCTGCCGGTACATGGCAGTGCTGGGTTGGAATTGGGCCTGATCAAGAAATACGATCTGCCTTGGAATGTGCGAAGTGCTCGGTGATGACCGACGAGGGTTGGCATCGCGCCTTTGACGATCCGATCTCGCTCCCGGATAGCCGCAAGCTGATCACCCTGCACGACGCCGCCACCTTCATCACGACACGGCCCAAGCGCGAGCACGACGCGCCGGAATGGCAGGCCGCGATCGAAGCGCTGATGCTCGTGGTCGAGCGCGGCGGGCCCTGCCATGTTCGCGCGGATCGGCGTGGTGCCTGCGCTCAACCGCGATCACAAGCCGCGACGGAAGAGGATGAAGACGTATAGGGTCGTCATGCGAAAGACCCTCCGCTCCGTCTTTCCTCGACTTCTTGCGCGAGCTTGATCCAATCGGCGGCAAGCCGAAGCCACGCCTGTTTGTCAACCTCGTGGACAGCCTTGGCCGCCAGTTGACGGCACTCCTGCGCTTGTTCGCGAAATCTATCTGCATCGGTCTCGATCATCGCGCTGAGAGCATGCATCCAAACCGCCCCCGCGACGATTGATGTATCTCAATGCCGGTCCACGCGCGGTGGAAGTCGGCCTTGGCGCATGCACCCTCATCCGGCAGCGAGATTGTCCTTTAAGGGTGATCACGTCGGAGCGCGCGAAAGATGCAAGATTGAGCGATGGCCTGAAGTAAGACAGTGCAGCTAAACACCGTTCTCCAAATCTTGTTCGAGAACAGCGATGGCGAGCTTGAGGCGCTGGATTTCGATCGTCTGCTCCTCGGCGCCATAGGGGACTTCGCCTCGTTCGACGCGAGCAAGATGATGCCTGTATGTCGCGAGAAGCTGCTCTTGGTATTCACGGACGCTGATCATTTTCGATGCGTCTTCTTAGTTCAGTTCCATCCTCTTGCAGGATTTCCTCGGGGTACATAGTGCAAGGACTGTTGAGATCGACTTGACGCACTTCCTAAAATTAGACGCCTGTCTTTGCGCAGGTGCCAAAATCCGTATGCAGCGGCACCGGCTCCCGCCTTCCGGTTCCATCAATAAGAACACGCTGGAACCGATCCAATCGCAAGTGGGGCCGCCCGTGCTCATAATCAGGCGGCCCCTGCCGACCACTTGCAATGACCCTGCCCCTCGACAGAGGCCGGTGATCAACAGTGCTGTGATAAGCCAAGTCGGGCTCGCCAATACATTCCGGAGGAATACCGAGGAGAGCCAAGGATTCCACCGCGCTTTGGCCGGGTCCTCCGGGGCGGAACTTTTTGCGCGGGGACGCGCGACGGCCCGATCTTCGTATATTTGCCGCCGCTCTCTTCCGACTTTGTTCCGCTAGGTAGTCTCACGATATCAGCAGGATGGAACCGATGAGCGGGCTGGAACGGGCATGGAGGGAATGGCAGTCGCTTTCGCGGCGGGACCGGGCCGCGTTCATCGCGCTGCTCCGTCAAGACTGTGCCCGGCAGCGCGCGGCAGCGGTGCGGCGACGCGGGGGCGAACGTGGCGGAAGGCGATCGCAGCTCGCGGACGTGGCGCTGAGCGAGACGGACCTCCAACGGCTCGGGCTATAATCGTCACCTATGCGTTCGAGCGGCGGAGGCTACTCCGGCTTGCCGGTAAACTCCGGTAAATGGCCGACAGGGCGTTTACCGGGGCAAAGAGCAAGTGGCGGTCAATTAGGTACGAGAAGTCTCGACGACCTCCTCTGATCAGTGAAGTCGGGTCAGTGGGCCATAGCGGACTTGATGTGCTCAGCCTGAGTTCTTCGCATTTTGACCCTTATGAGACATTCAACCGCGTGGACAGGCGTGCAAAATCGATTACGCTTTGGTTGAGTGCATTGGGATCAGGGGCCGCGAGGTGGCATGATGAACAAGAACATCGAGTCTCGTTGAAGCGGTTCTTCCCGATTGATGGGAGCTTGCTGATGGTGACATCACGTGAAATCCGACTGAAGAACCGCCCGGTTGGTATGCCAACGGCCGATGATTTCGAGTTAGCCACCGTTGAACTACCGACACCAGTCGAAGGCCAAGTTCAGGTCCGCAATATTTGGATGAGCGTTGATCCGTACATGCGGGGCCGGATGAATGATGCCCCCAACTACGTGCCACCCTTCGCTCTTGGCGTCGCCATGCAGGGCGATGCTATTGGTGAAGTCGTACAATCCAACGATCAATCACTTAAGCCTGGCGATTTAGTCCAAAGCATGAACGGTTGGCGGGAGGCCTTCAATGCTCCGGCCAACAAGGTCCGCAAGTTGGACACTCACGGCTTGCCGCCCGAAGCCTTCCTCGGTGTGGCCGGGATACCTGGCTTCACGGCGTACGTTGGGTTGCTGCACATCGCAGACCTCCGAGAAGGCGACGTCGTCTTCGTTTCCGGTGCCGCAGGTGCTGTTGGTTCAATGGCCTGCCAGATCGCGAAGCTGAAAGGCCATAGGGTAATCGCCTCCGCTGGAGGAGTAGAAAAGACTGCGTTTGCGAAAGATGAGCTCGGGGTTGACGAGACAATTGACTACAAATCCGTTCCAGACCTGACTGCCGCGCTCGCTATGGCCGCCCCTGATGGCATCGATGTCTATTTTGATAACGTTGGCGGTGAGCACCTGGACGCGGCGCTCGCTAACGCAAAGACATTTGGCCGGTTTGCGCTGTGCGGCATGATTTCAGACTACAATGCGGCTTCGCAGCCGATGGGTGTGCGCAACTTGCTTATGGCTGTTACCAGAAGTTTGCGTCTGCAAGGCTTTGTCATCTTGAACTACGTGAACTTGCAGTCTGCCTTCGCAAAAGATTTGGCAGCTTGGCATGCAGTAGGCAAGATCAAGTGGCGTCAGACCGTTTTCCATGGTGTCGAACAGGCACCGCATGCTTTCCTTGGATTGTTTAGCGGCGAAAACATTGGGAAGATGCTGGTCAAACTGAGTTGACCAAAACCCGTCTACCCCGCGGGGGCGGGCGCTGCTGGGGCACTTTGTCGATCTGAGTCAAATGCCAGCAAGAATGTCGCCTGTTGGCCCTTCCCCGACCAGGGTTGAGCCCATTGCGAGGTCGGCTATCGGCGGGAGATCGGACGGGGGTCGCGCTCGACAGATGCGCGGCGGACAGGAAGGAGCACCACCTATCCGCCGCGCCGAACGCGCCGCCTGCCGTGCTCGACGCGACCGGCGGCGCATCCCGGAAGCTGGCCTAGCCTGCATCGGCGCTGGACGCGGCGATCAGTTTCACCCCGAGCAACGCCTGCGGATCGAGATCAGGCCGGTGCAGGATCGGCCCGCCATCGGCCGCTTGACGCCAACATAGCTCGGCTTCCTCGCGCTCGATGATCAGACGATCGGCGAGAATTTCCGCTTCCGCTTGGCGGCGCTGATCGGCGTCCAGAGCGTTGGCGTCGTCGGCCGTCGCGTCGATCTCGGCGTCTAGCCTGCGGATCAACTCGTCCTGATGCAGCCATGCGAGCAACCCGAGCGCGTCCGGAATTTCGAAAAACGCGATCGCCTCCGGCGCAACGTTCAGAACCCGAGCCGGGATGCTGCGGGTCGCGAACCTGACCGGCTCACCGAAATCGACAAGTTGATCCGCGCGCGGCCGACCGCTTTCCGCCATTACGGCGATCTGCTGCCGCATCCGCTCTTTTGCGAGATGGCTAGGCCACGGCGCTGTGATGATCCGTTGGCGATCAGCCTCCAACTCGCGGCTGCGATGTTGAAGCCGCGCGACGGCATCAGCGGGGTTCTCGCCCTTTTTCAATTGAACGTCGATCGGATGCATCCCGATCGTCGTGCCGGATGGCGTCGCCTTGATCCAATTCTCCACTTGGCTGACCAAAGTCGAAAGAATACGGAGCCGTGCGCCGTGCTGGTCTTGCAGTTTCTTGAGCCGCGCAAGCTCTGCTTCCTGCTTGGTCAGCGCTGCCCGCTCGACCGTGACGCGCGGATCGTCGTCATCCAAGTTGAAACCGGGCTCGGTGAGGCCGATCCCGACGCCGCGCGGCGCGCGAAGTTGGGCGATGCGGCTGCGGCGGCGTTGCGCCTCCTCATGCAGCGATTGCCACTGCTCGAATGTGGCGCGCCCAAGGATGGCCGCCTCCTCGCGCTCTTGCCGCAGCCTGTGCAGCCGCTCCGCTGCTGGCTCGGGCAACGTATCGATCGGATCGCCGAAGTTTGAAAAAAGAACCGTGGACGTAAAGCCGGGAACGATGCCCGCGTGCAGCGGCGAACCGGGAGCCGCAGCGGGAAAGCCGGAATTCTGAGATCGCGCCATGATAGCCTCACTCGATGATCGATGACGCAATCAGACCTTGCTTCGTTTGCAATGAAATCAGGGGAGCCTGTTGCAAACCGTTACGCCGGAAATGATTTGATTGATCCTTCGAGCCTTGAGACATACGGGCCAAGCCTTGAAAATTCGCCACAGTAGTTGTCGATGAGGATCGCGATGGGGACACTCAGGGGCGGCGCGCGCATGCCGCCAAGCGCCCGCCTCGTAGCGGGCCAAATCGCGTTCGATGCATTGCGACTGCTCGTTTCGAGTACGATCTGCATAATAGCGCATCGCGTACTCCCCGATCAGATCGTCCCGCTCGGCGAGGGCGGCTCGTGTCGCCCAGGAGCGCGCGCCAGGCTTCAACCGAAGCATATCCGCCAACCGCGCCGCGTCGGCTGCATCGAGCGAACCATCGCGGAGGGCTTTCAGCGACGCAGGGTCGAGGCGCAGCGGCACGGTCATGGCGGCACATCCCCATTTGCCAGCGGCAGGCACCGGTTAGACGTACACCCTACTGGTATACTGAGTAGTGTTACTGTGGTGGGACAGTGAAAGCCCAAAAATGGCCGCGGCAGTCCCGCTACAGGAACGCAAACGTGACTTTCTTGCATCACGGTCCCATTACAGGAACGCATGTGCGCTTGTGGCGGGACAGCGCGTTTCTGTGGTGGGACTGTTGTTTGATTTTTCATGGAGCGGTTCCTTTTGCTGTCGCCCTTATGTCGCGCCCGGTCCAGCGCATGAAATCCTTGGTCGGCGGCGCCAAGATCGCGGTGGTGTCATCCGGGAATTCTGTCAGCAGCCATTCGGCGGCGACGCGCCCTTTGACGGAAAAGCCGGATCGTCTGCTGATCCTGATGAAGCCTCGGTCTTGCAGTTTCTCGAAACATCGTTGAGCGGTTGAATGGCCGACGTGCAGTGCCTTAGCCGCTTCGCGAACGCTATAGGGGATTTTCCCGTTGTTCGACGAGGGCCCGCGATATCGGCGCGCGATCTCGACGTAGAGAGCGCGGCAGTTGCCGTCGAGCGATTGCCAAGCGGCGGATGCGAGCATGTATTCGGGCAGCCGGACGTAGCGGTCCTTGCCGCGACGGCCGTTATGATAAGCGCGGCGGTTGGTCACGATCGGCCGCCCCGCATCTGACAAGCCCAGCCGCGGCCCTCGCGACCCACCGTGCCGAGCGCAAGCGCGACGTCGTGCGCACGCCCGCCAACGCCGCTCATGGCGCGGCCTCCGGGTCATCGTCCTCCTCATCCTCATCGGCATCCGTGAAGTCACCGGATTTCTTTTTGGCCTTTTGTTTCTCTGCCCGCACACGAGCGAGTTGCGTCCGATCGAGCACGATCTGGATTGCATCGTCCCAGCGGAGATCGCCGTGCGTATCGAGGACTGCGCGAACCTGTTCCGCTAAGTCTCCTGGAACTTCAATTTCGCTGTCCTCGTCCTCGAACTGCTCCTCTAGCTCCTCGAACCTCTCCCGCAATTGCTGGCTGCGATGGAATGCGTGATAGGTACGCGCAAGCAGATCATCGTCGGGGATAACCTTTCCGAGGCCATACTCATTAAGCTTGCGTTCGATCATTGCGATCAGGGCGTCGCTCGTCATGGCGTTCAGCTCGGCGCGTTCATGAAGCAGGATGGCGATCTCCGCCTCCGTGGCACCATTCTTCGCGAGTTGAGCGCACAGCACGTGCGGCTTTGTCTTGGTGGCTGCGGCAGGCTCTCGCTCAAGGCCCGCGATGTCGCTAAGCCGCAGCCCGAGATCGATCACCTCGAAGGCGCTTAAGAACTGATAGCGCCGGGTATCGCGCTGGAGCGTTCCGAGGATCAGGAGGCCGGCAACGTCGAAGTCGTGCAGCACGAATAACGGAACGCCGTGATCGCCACAGACGTTGTCGACCAACTGCCTCGCCGCAGTGACGGATACGCCCTTTGTGGAGATGATCATCAGGTCGTAACGATTGGCGAGGTTCACCGTCTTGAACAGCGGGTTGAAGCCTTCCTTTTCGCAGAAGAGTACTGCGCTAAGGTTCCCAGATGGACCGATGATGTCGATGCCCGCGTCGGCAAAATCTGCCGACACGATCTCCGGCTCCTTCACTCTGCGTAGATAATTGCCGACCTCAATCGTCCCGCAACCGATGCGCCGGTTGGTGTGCGGCTCCTCGAAATGACCACGCGCATCATAGACGACATTCCAACCGACGCCGTGCTCCTCGATGTAATTGGGCAAAAGCGTTTGCGAGAAGTAGTTGTATGCAAGTTCCTTATCTTCCGTCATCGCCATGATCTTGGGACGCGCTTGATAGAAGATTTGCCGCGCCGAAGCGGGCAAGGTGCCGTGGCCGCTCGCGGCCATGTAGGCTTGTTCGAGTATCGCCCACGCGGCCTCTTTCTGCGTCGTGCGCGGCTCTCTGGTCATGCGCGAGGTTCGATAGCGAATGTTGCCGGGATGCCGCTCCTCCGATTTCTTCTGTCGCGTCCATTTGCCGGTTGCTGTCTCTACCGCATCGACGATGTCATGGGCGATGCTGCGGGGCCGAGCCGATTTCTGTTTCTCAGTCATCGGGCTGCTCCACGTCGTCGGTGAGGATGATCGAGCTTTTGCCGCGATCGGCGTATTGGATGTAGGCGGAGGCCAGATGCAGGGCGCAAATCACCGGTTGGCTCGCATTGGCCCGCACCTTGGCGAGCGTGTTTTCCAGCCCCTCGCCAGTCGATCCGAAGCGGCGGAAAGGATTGTTGATCCCGACGCTCCAGTTGGCGCCGGTGACGAATTTGCGAGATATAGCGACACCGTCTCGGGACAGCCCTGATTGATGCAGCCCGAAGGCAAACTCGACGATGTAGGGAATGCCGTCGCTGGTCATGCCTTTGCGGCATTGATACTTGAAGGTCTCAGGGTTGCCGCCGGCTGCCAGGAACCTCTGCTTGAGATGCCCAATGCCGATGACGCCAAGATGCTTGGGCGCAACCGGCTTGCTGTACTTCCGCATCGCGCCGAGCAACTTGGCGATGCCCACGCGGTTGACTTGCTCGACGCCGAAGAACTGCGCCAGCGATTGGTGCGAACAGCCTACCTCCGCCAGTATCTTGCGCTGAACGGCAGTCCCGGAGAGCCCGCGAAACTCGGCAATGAACTCGCGCACCGTGCGGCACCGCCCGAGGTCGCGATCTCTGGCCACATGCGCGGCAAGATAACGCTGCAGCCTTGCTTCATCATACCAATGGGGGCTGGTCGGATTGCGCGGCCGCCACTTCTCCCAGTCGGGATCGGTCGCCTTCACGTTGATAAATTCGCTCCCGAACCAGACACCGCGCAAAGTCAGGTGCGGATTGAACCAAGCGTAAGCCTCAATGAGGCGTTTGAATTGGTCCTCCGCATATTCCAACAAACCATCGTTCGGCGGCCACTTGATCGTGAGCTTGGTCCCGACCTTGACCTGAGATTTCGCCGTGGTGTGGATGATCTTTGGCTGGTTGTTGATATGATCGACACGGAACTCGATCTGGTGCTTGACGCCGCGGGTCTCGATGATCGTGATCCCTGCCGCGTTGGCATTGCTGCCAATCTTGCGATCGAGCACATAGCCCATAGCCAGAATGGTCTTTAGCGCATTGCCTTGCGCGCCGCGGGTCGGAGAGACATATGCCTCACGGCTGGAGACCCGGATCGTATAATCGAGGATCGACTTGATGGTCTCGGTGTCGATCCCGGCCGCGTTGTCTTGGATGATGATCGTTCCTAGTTCGACGATGACCGTGATGTCGGGCGCAACCTCCGCCTCCTCGCAGGCGTCGAGAGCGTTGTCGACGAGTTCTTTGCCCACCACGAGCAGCCAATCATAGAGCGAGTGTCCGGTCTGGTTCTGGAGCTCACGCTCGCTGCAGAACTCCATCAGCCGCGAGACTTTGAAGGCGACACGGGTTAGTTTCGGCTCGGCCATGGACTTGCCGCGAGCGGTCCGCTTGGGGTTTGCCACAATTTGTAAAGATTGAGGGTGGTTGCTCGGCTTTTTAGCCGGCTCAACGTCCACAGGCTCGGCGGGGGAATTGGAATGATTGAGATCGTTCATAGCCCGGCTCCCCACTTGCGAGGTTGAGGTTGACCGGAGTATGAGGGGGGCCGCTGAAGGTCCCGACCACACCGGTCGGAAATCACGTTTGACGCCGCTCCTGCTTGCCCCCAAGCAGGGCGGCGTTCTCTATCTGCCGGCGGTCGCGGTGGGCTCCGTCGCTGCGGACTTACGTCGGCGACGCGGCTTCGATTGCGGTCCTCGCAGTAGGCGCTTGACCTCGGCATCCCACCGCTTCCGCGGCACCAACAGAAATTTCCCGTGTCGTTCGGCTGGCATCTGGCCGAGTTCTGCGGCGCGATAAGACTGCGCGCGGGAAAGACCGATGCGCGATCCGGCAGCTTCCACCGTGTAGAAAAACTTGTCGCGGATCGCGCGGCTGATGACTTCGGCTCTCATTTGAGACCTCCTCACATCATCCGAAATGAAATCCGGGTTGGTCATCTCTATCCTATTAATAGGACATTGCCAACCGACTACAAGGGTACTAGCGTCGGTCTCTATTCATCCCATGTGGTCCGGTCTCACAAAGGGAAGCTTGAGCCGATGGCACCCCGACGAAAGAAGAAAGCGACCATCCCGGCGTTCAAGCGCGGGCGCGCTTTCAAGGTGATATTGCCGGAGGATATTTCGGCGTGGGTCGAGGGGGAGGCCAAAGACCAGGGCCGACCGCAAAGCAGGGTCATCATCAACCACCTGAGCCGCATCCCCAATCTGGATCAGCAAGCCAAGTTGGGGGAGTTGATCAGGGATATGGAGGTCGCCCTTGCCCGATACGCGTCGAGGATCATCGTCGCTGATCTTACAGACGAATTGATGCGCACACTGCGCGAGATTGTGAAAGCAGATGACGCCGACAATATTGGCGTCCTGCGGGCGAAGGTCGCGAAGGTGCGCACGATCCTCGCCGCAATGGAGAAAACCGAGAAGCCGAGATGAGTGATGGGAGTTTGCGTGATGACCGCAGCCGCGCAACGAGAAGAAATCGAAACCGCCGATGCGCCAGATAAATCCGAGCCTCAACGCATGCTGAATGAAACGGAGCTTCTGAGGCTTATCCCGATCGGGCGGGCAACGTTGTACAGGATGATGCGGGAGGGCAAATTTCCTCGGGGGACTTTCGTCAGCGCCAACCGACGGCTTTGGATTGCGTCCGAGATCGCGCGCTGGCAGCGCGAGGTTGACGCATATGTTCCGAACCGTCGCCGGGGCAAGGGGCGCGGGCGTCGCGTCTCGCCGGGTCCAATCTGATCGGCTACAAACAAGCCTGAGAACCGGACTTCGGAGGGGACCATGACCATCTCGGGGTACGCACTGACAGGCTTCGTCGCGTGGGCGCTCTTTCTGCTCGTCGCAATGGAAACCATCCGAGCCTATCTCGTCGTGACCCGAAAGGTCGCGGCCAACGGCTTCACGCCAGATAATTCCGGACTATCGCCCTTCATGCAGCGCCTCGCTCGCGCGCACGCCAACTGTGTCGAGGGACTGCCGATCTTCGGAGGCTTGCTGGCGATTGCGATCATGACCTCAAGGACCGCAATTACGGACCCGTTGGCGCTTTGGTTTCTTGGCGCGCGGATTGCGCAGTCGATTATCCACCTCGTTTCGACAAGTCCAATAGCGGTGAGCCTCCGCTTCACCGCTTTCGCCGTCCAGATGGTGATGGGCGTCTATTGGTCGTGGAAGCTGATGGCATAAGGATGCGCACGAGCAGCCGCTCGCGCTGAGACAGGGCCTATTGGGGCCTGCCTGCTTTGGGCAGGCCTTTTTCTTGATCGGGCCATATCATTCAAACCATTGGTTTCATTGAATTTTATCCGTTCTTTGTATCGCGGAAAAAGACCTTGCGGCCAGGACCACACGACTTCTCCGTCCGCGCACATCCTCGCCCACATCATCGACCGCTGGCGTGCGCTCGCCGTCGAAGCCGGGCGGGGACGCTGTCAGCGCCGTGTCGTATCGCGCAGTCGGCTGCTCACGGGATTTCCGCCCTGCAACCCGCCCTACGCGCCGACGCCGTCGCGGCCACCGCATCCCGGCCCGCGTCTCGTGACGGTCGCGAAACGCCCCTCGTGGCGGGCCGGGATGTTCCGGCTTGTACGGTAAAATCGAATTTCTGTAAATACGAATATTTTGGCGAACGGCTATGGACCCAGCGCTGGGGTGTTTTGCCCGACGGGCAACACAACGGATTGTTGCTCGGATGGGGAGGAATGAAATCGGCACCGGCCTGCAGATGCAGGCACGGCAATTAGTTGCCCATCAACTCAGACCTCCGACTTGCCATCAAAGTCGCGATTCGGTCGAGTGCATCTTGAATGTTAGCCCATTGCCAGGGAACTCCCTCTCGAGTGAATTCCTTGAGGGCTTCCTGATAGGCCCTAACAGCTTCCTCTAGTCGTGCGGTACCTTCCTCGCGCTCGCCTAGCATCGCCAGTGTGGACCCGAGATTGTTCTGGGTCATAGCCCACTTCAACGGCACGCGGTCGCGGGTTCTCTCTTCAAGGGCTTCACGATAGACACTAACAGCTTCCTCTAGCCGTGCTGTGCCGCCCTCACATCTCCCTAGCTTTGCCAGCGCCGCTCCAAGATTATTCAGGGCCATAGCCCAATCCAGCGGGACACAGTCACGAGTATATTCCTTGAGCGCCTCACGGTGGGCACTGACCGCTTCCTCTAGCCGTGTGGTATCGCCCTCACGTTCTCCCAGCGTCGATAGCACTGTGCCGAGGTTGTTCTGACTCATAGCCCAATCGAGCGGGACGCGATTGCGCGTTCTCTCCCTAAGGGCTTCACGATAGGCACTCGCAGCCTCCTCTAGCCACGCGGTGCCAGCCACACGCTCACCGAGCATCGACAACGCATTGCCAAGATTGTTCTGAGTCATGGCCCAATCGAGAGGGACCCGATCGCGCGTTCTCTCTTTGAGGGCTTCACGATAGGCAATGACAGCTTCTTCCAACAGCGCCGTATCACCGTTACGTTCGCTGAGCGCTCGGAGCGAATTGCCGAGATTGTTCTGGGTCGCCGCCCAGAGGAGCGGGACGCGGTCGCGCGTACATTCCTTGAGGGCTTCACGATAGACATCGATGGCCTCCCTCAGCCGTACTGTGCCGGCCTCACGCTCCCCGAGCCTCCGTAGCGCATTCCCGAGATTGCCTTGGCTCATCGCCCAAGCGAGCGGAACGCTATCGCGAGTAAGTTCTTTAAGAGCTTCACGATAGGCGCTAACGGCTTCCTCAAGCCGCGCGGTACCGACTTCGCGCTCCCCGAGAGCCAATAGCGCATTTCCGAGATTGCTTTGCGTTGCAGCCCAGTCGAGCGGAACGCGGTCGCGGGTGTTTTCTTTGAGAGCGTCCTGATAAGCACTAATGGCTTCCTTCAGTCTGGCTGTACTAGCCTCACGCTCTCCCAGCATCCGTAGTGCAGCGCCAAGGTTGGTTTGAGTCGCGGCCCAATCGAGTGGGGCGCGTACTCGCGTTCTCTCCCTGAGAGCACCACGATAGGCGATGACAGCTTCCTCAAGCCGCTCGGTACCGGCTTCACGCGCGCCGAGCGTCGATAACGCCGCGCCGAGGTTGTTCTGGACCATAGCCCAATCGAGAGAGGCACAGTCCTGGGTATATTCCTTCAGGGCCTCGCGAAAGGCACTGACGGCTTCCTCAAGCCGGGCCGTACCGGCTTCGCGCTCTCCAAGCTTCCATAGGTCGCGGCCAAGACTATTCTGAGCCGCGGCCCACTCGAGCGGGGCACTGTTGCGGATTCTTCTCTTGAGAACTTCGCGACCGATCTCAATCGCTAAGAGCAGCGGCGCATTTTCGCCTTTTTCATCACCACGCCGACTGAACTCCTTGACCTTTTCATAGAGCCATTGCCCGATGGCATCAGTCCCCACTATGCCCTCAACCTCTGCCATGGCAAGGAGCCTCCTCACAGCAGCCTTGCCGTCCAGCGCCAGTTCATCGAACCGAATCGCCTCTTGTAGCAGGCGCACACGTTGGCGCTTGCGCTCCTCCTGTCGCTCCTCCTCAACTCTTGCCTCTCGCTCGAATTCGTCCATCAAGGCGGATGATGCATCGGCAAGACGACCTTCCCGAAATCGCTTCTCGGCCTCGTGGCGAGCCGCTTCAAACGCCTCCCCTTCGTTGGTCCGTCGACCTAGTTCACGGCGGGCTGCCTCGGTCCAATTATCGAGCCATGGGAGAAGATCATCGCGCGTGATCCCTTCTCCGCCGAGGCGTTCGACAATCGCTCGCACCGCGGCTTCAGGAATTCCTTGCTCAGCGGCTCGATTGAATGCTCCGCTCTGGCGAGCCAAAGCCAACAGTTCGTCGAGCTTCGCATCTTGAGATGCTTGCGTGTTCCTGATCTCGACGACATCAATCGCAATCTGCGGCAGGACTTCCAGATATCGCGCGGCTCCCGTGCGGAGGATACGGAGAGGATCAAGGCGGTCGATCACAGCATCGATGCTGGCGTCGATGCCACGCACCTCCTTGAGAATGGTCTCGCCAAGCTGGCGGGCCATGTCGTCCATGGCGATATGAAATGCTTCGCGCGCCTCTGGGTATTTGTCCCCGTCCTTGATCAGTTCGGCAAAGGCGGCAAATACCAGCTCACCGAACACGCGCCGAGGACCGCCGCCATGGGTAGGCAAGCCCTCGTCCGCGATCTGCTGGAAAAGCGCCGGCACTTCGGCCAGTGGCCATTTTGTGATTGCACCGAGTGTCTGCGTAAAGCCAACGGTTACTGACGAGGCCTGATCCACTTCGCCGGAAAAGCCGGTCGACTCTGAGGTATTTAAGATAATCGTGAGCGAATGGCCATCAATCGCGGTGGCGCCAGCGTCCGTCCGTCGATCAAAAGCCGCATCGCGAACAGCGATCAGCTCGCGGCGTGCCACCCCTTCGAAGTCAAGAATTGACTGGCGAGCGCTCGACCATTCCGACGAACTTGCAACACCCTTTATTGTGTCGAGAATTTCGAGCGCCGCCTCGATCCATGCAATCCGGATTGCACGTCTCAGATCCTGGTTGGACAAAATGACGTTCAGCGGATTGCGGTCAGAAAACCGCGCTGCGACTCTTTTTCTCCAATGGGAGGGAATGGCGATAGTGGCAAGACCACTTAAGCCGCTTAGCGCCAAGTCGAGCAGCTTTCCGCCGAAATCAAACGGCACGTTTCGTCCCAATCCTGAACTACATCTAAAATACCATATCGCCGTCCTCTATCGCAAGCTGCGCACGGTCTCCTTCCGAAATCCTGCCTCCTCACCGGACCGAAAAAGGGAGCTGGAATGGAGCTGACCGAAATCCGGAAGGCCCTCGGGTGTGCAGTTATCCGGATGCGCTCCGCTCCATCCGGAGCCACGATGCGGCCGCCCTCGCGAAAATCAAGCTGCCCTCAAGAAAAACAGGAGCCGGCCCGAAGACTTCCGCCAAGCCGGAACTTCAATCTCGGCCTACAGACGAGGTCATTTGCCGTTCACCTCCGGGCATCGCGAAAAGGCGTCGCGATACCGCCGCGGTCGGTTTCGGCGATCACGCAAGCGAGAAGCACACATGGCTGTCACAGCAAACTTTTCCGCAGGAATTCTCACCGTCCTTGGCAATGGACTGAACAACACGATCGCACTCGGCCGCAATGCGGCCGGAACGATCGTCGTCAACGGCGGCGCAGTCGCGATCAAGGGCGGCCCCGCGACGGTCGCCAACACCAAACTGATCCAGGCCTTCGGCCAGGACGGCAACGACATCATCACCATCGACGAGAGCAACGGCGCGATGCCCGCGGCGAACCTGTTCGGCGGCGCCGGCAACGATACGCTGACCGGCGGCTCCGGCGGCGACTTGCTGTTCGGCCAGTCCGGCAACGACACGCTGCTCGGCAAGGGCGGCAACGACCTGCTGTTCGGCGGCTCCAGCAATGACGTGCTGGTCGGCGGCGACGGCAACGACCAGATGTTCGGTGAAGCCGGCAACGACCGCATGATCTGGAACCCCGGTGACGACAGCGACCTGATGGAAGGCGGCGCAGGCACCGACACCGCCGAGGTGAACGGCGGCAACGGCAGCGAGACTTTCGCCATCACGGCCAACGGCACGCGCGTCCGCTTCGACCGCCTCGAGCCGGCACCGTTCTCGCTGGACATCGGCACCACCGAGAACCTCGTGGTCCATGCCAATGGCGGCGACGACCTCATCACCGCCACCGGCAATCTCGCCGCGCTCATCACGCTGACGCTCGACGGCGGGGCCGGCAATGACACAATCCTCGGCGGCAATGGCGCGGACCTTCTGCTGGGCGGCGACGGCAACGATTTCATCGACGGCAACCAGGGCAACGACACCGCCCTGCTCGGCGCCGGCAACGATACCTTCCAGTGGGATCCGGGCGACGGCAGCGACAAGGTGGACGGTCAGGCCGGAGCCGACACCCTGCTGTTCAACGGCTCGAACATCGCAGAGCACATCACCGTTTCCGCGGCCAATGGCGGACGCGTGCTGCTGAGCCGCGATGTCGGCAACATCACGATGGACCTCGACGGCATCGAGACCATCACGATCAACGCGCGCGGCGGCAGCGACAACATCGTCGTCAACAACCTGGCTGGAACCGATGTCGAGCAGGTCAATATCGATCTCGGATCGGCCGGGACCGGCGACGGTGCGGCCGACACGGTGACGCTCGAGGGCACGTCAGGCGCCGATGCGATCCAGGTGTCCGGCTCGGGCACTTCGGTTTCGGTCACGGGATTGCCCGCCGCCCTCGCCATCACCAACGCGGAAGGCGCGAGCGATGCGCTCGTCATCGAAGGCCTCGGCGGCAACGACACGATCTCGGCCGCCCTGCTTGCCGCGGGGGTCGTGCGCCTGACGATCGATGGCGGCGCCGGCAACGATACGATCGTCGGCAGCGCCGGCAACGACACGCTGATCGGCGGCGACGGCAACGATTTCGTCGTCGGCGGCCGCGGCGACGACCTCGTGCAGCTCGGCGCCGGCGGTGACGTCTTCCAGTGGAATCCGGGCGACGGCAGCGACACCATCGAGGGCGGCGCCGGCGTCGACACGCTGCGGTTCTTCGGCGCCAACATTGCCGAGAATATGGTCCTTGCGGCGAACGGCGATCACGCCCGGCTCGCGCGCGACGTTGCAAACATCACGATGGACCTGCACGGGATCGAGCATGTCGATGTCCACGCGCTGGGCGGTGCTGACCATATCGCGGTGGGGGATCTGACCGGAACCGACGTGACGCAGGTCAACATCGACCTCGGCGGCTCGGCCGGAACGCCTGACGGCGCCGTGGACACAGTTTCGGTCGATGCCACTCAGGGAGCCGACATATTCGGTGTCTCCGGCGATGCCGGCGGCGTGACGGTGTTCGGCCTGCACGCAGCCACCAACCTGAGCTTCATGGACGCCACCGACCAGCTGACGCTCAACGGCCTCGGCGGCGACGACGTCATCGACGCCAGCGGGCTCGCTGCCGGCGTGCTGCAGCTGACGATCAATGGCGGCCTTGGCAACGACACCATCCGCGGCAGCCAGGGCGACGACGTGATCAACGGCGGCGACGGCAACGACGTCGCGCTGATGGGCGCGGGCAACGACACGTTCGTCTGGAATCCGGGTGACGACAACGACACGGTCGAGGGCCAGGGCGGCGCCGACACCCTGCTGTTCAACGGCGCCAACATCGCCGAAACCATCAACATCTTCGCGAACGGCGAGCGCGCCGAGCTGACGCGGGACGTTGCCGCGATCACGATGGATACGCACGGCATCGAGACGATCGCGTTCAATGCCCGCGGCGGCGCCGATACGATCAATGTCGGCGACATGAGCGGCACGGACGTGACCGAGGTCAAGATCGACCTCGGCGGCGTTCCCGGCACCGCTGGCGGCGACGGCGCGGCCGACAACATCGTGATCAACGGCACCGGTGGCGATGATGTCATCACGCTTTCACTCAACAGCAACGGCGCGCTGGTAATCGACGGTCTGGCAAGCCAGGTCGTGATCGAGAATTTCGACTTCAATGACACAATCACCATCAATGGCCTGGGCGGTGACGACGTCATCGAGGCGTCGGGCGTCGGTCCCGGCGGGCCGCACCTCGTTTTCGACGGCGGCGCGGGCGACGACGTGCTCATCGGCAGCGCGGGCAATGACACGCTGCTCGGCGGGCTCGGCGACGATGTGTTGATCGGCGGCGGGGGAACCGACGTGCTGGACGGCGGGCCCGGCGACAACATCGTGATCCAGTCGTTGCTCGCCCAAGCGAGCTTCCACGCGGGCACGCTGGTCTGAGCCGACCCCTGCTTCGCCCGGTGATGGCGTGTTTTGCTCGCCGGGCGATGCAACCGATCGTAGTCCGGATGGAGCTTTGACGGCCTTGTGAGTCCTGATACTCTGCACGCCGTCGTGGCTCGGCGCGCCATGCGATCAATCGTTGAATCAAAGCTGCCGGGAGGATGCGGATGAGAAGCGTGACGCTCCTGGCTCTCAGCCTCATGCTTGTCAGCGCATGGTCGCACGACAGCGCGAGAGGCCAGACTTCGGTCGCGCCGCCGGTTTCGCTCGCTCCGCCCGATGCATCTCCACCGCGCCCGAGTGCCAGGAACTCCAAGCCAAGGGGCGAGCCCGCCGGGGTGACGACGGATAGAACTCCGCCGATGCCGAATCCGGCCGCCGACTACGACGGCTTCAGCGTCGGCACCGTCGATGACAATGACAGCTCGAACCAGGTGACGCCGCCTGTGAGGTCGCGCGCCGCAAAGGACACCAAGTCCAATCCGAATGCAGATGGCCTCGATCAGGAAGATGGGGCGTTGAAGCGAAAGCTGATGATCTGCCAGAACTGCAAATAGGAGATTTGTCGGCCAGCCAACGCGTCAGTTCGGACAGGGCTGTCCGGCCGCGCCCCACAGCGCCATATCCTTGACGTGATCCTCGAAGCTGCCTGGCGGCGTCGAGCGGCCTTCGCCGGGGGCCCAGCCTCTCGGGATGAAGCCGTTCAACGATGCATCGTGGCGCAAATGCTCGACGAGCCCGGCGGCGTCGCGGCCGCCATTGCGCTTGGGATCCTTCAGCTGCGCGCAGATCTCGGCGCCGGACTTGCCGAACCAGATGAAAGCCACCGGCGCGAGCTGCCAGTCGATGCCGGCGCGCGGCGGCGCCGGTGCCGGCTCGTTCGCCTGGGTCGAGGTCATGTGACAGGTCGAGCACGGGATCGCCTCCGCGCCGATGCGGCTCTCGCCGCCGTGGATGTTCATGCCATGCACGCGGGGCCTGGTTTCGCCTGCGGGCGTCCATATCGGAATGGCCTTGGCATCGACGTGGCAATTGGCGCAACGCGGATGCGTCACCACGGCCTCGATCCGCTTCCAGGCATCCAGCCCCTCGGCGCGGCTGACGCTGCCCGGCGGCAGCACGTCCTTGGCGGCTTCATCCTTCGCCGCGACAATTCCCGTGAGGGCTGCAATCGACGAAGCGGCGAGGACCACCGCGATCAGAAATCCCTTCATCATCCGCCTCACACGAAATCGATGAACTTGTTGAAAGGCATCTCGCGGATGCGCTTTCCGGTCGCTGCGAAGATCGCGTTAGCAAGCGCAGGCGCGGCCGGCGGAACCGGCGGCTCGCCGACCCCCCTCACCTTCGGATCGTTCTCGAGCCCGCGCACTTCAATGACCGGACATTGATGGATCCGCATCGCTTCGTGGTGATTGTAGTTGGTCTGCTGCGCCGCGCCTTTTGAATAAGTGAGCTCGCAGTTGATGGCGTGGCCGAGTCCCCAGACGACGCCGCCCTGCACCTGGCCCTCGAAGTTGACGGGATCGATCACCTTGCCGACGTCGGCCGCGACCCAGACCTTGTCGATCCTGATGCCGCGATCCGTCGCCGTCACCTCGACGACCTCCGCGGTCGGCGTCCCGAACGACTCCACGAACGCGACCCCCCGGCCCCTTCCGTTGCCGAGCGGTCCCTTCCAGTCCGACATCTCCGCGACGGTCTCCAGCACCTTGCGGTAATGCGGCACGGTGCACATCGCGATGCGCGCCTTCATGGGATCGAGGCCAGCGGCATGGATCAGTTCATCGATGAAGCTTTCGGTGAAGAAGCCTGATGTCGATGCCCCGACCGAACGCCATGTCGTACTGGGCGACAACCCTTGAGCCTCGTAGCTGGTGGCCCGGAAATTCGGAATGTCGTAGTAGACATTCCACAAGCCGGCGGCCAATTGCCCGTCAGGATCCTTCGAGGGTGTGCCCGAACGCTCGAGCAATCCCTTGAGCGGAGCCGTCGAAGCCAGCTGGAGGTCGGCCGCGACGATCTTGCTCTTGTCGACGCTGCCGCGGTGTCGGGCGATCGCAATCTGCCGCGGAATGTCCTGAAGGAAATCCTCCTCGCGGGAGAACACCAGCTTGATCGGCGTGCCCTTCATCTGATTGGCGATCTCGGCGAGAACGCGGACGTTCTCGTATTCGAGACGGTGGCCAAAGCTTCCACCAGTCCACTGATTGTGAAAGGTGACCTGTTCGGGCTTGAGGCCGATCGCGGTCGCCGCGACCCATTGCACGAAGCGCGGGCTTTGATGGCCGACCCAGATCTCCATCCCCGTATCGGTGACGAGGCCGATCCCGTTGAGCGGCTCCAGCGGCTGATGTGCCACATAGGGCGCGCGATATTCGGCCTCGACGCGCGTGCCCGTCTTCAGGCCGGTTTCGATATCGCCGATCTTGCGCCATTCCTTGCCCAGGAATTCCGGCTTGAACGAAGATTCCAGAACCTTCCAATGGTCGGCCTGCTCGGCAGGATACGCCGACGGCGCCCATTCGCATGCGATGGCGTCGACCGCCTCCATCGCGTACCAGCTGTTGGTGGCGATCACCGCAACACCGTTCTTGATCTCCAGGATTTTCTTCACTCCCGGCATCGCGCGCGCCTTGCTGGCGTCGTAGGATTTCAGCGGCTGTCCCTTGCCGGGGTTCAGCTTGACGGAGGCGTAGAGCATGCCGTCCATCTTCATGTCGATGCCGAACTTCAGCTCGCCCATGACCTTCGCACGAATGTCGAGGCGCTGCATCGGCTTTCCCAGCATGCGCCATTTCGAGGGGTCGCGCGGCTTGGCATCGAGCACCGGCGGAATTTTTGCGGCTTCGGCCGCCAGCGCGACATAGGCAATCCTGGAGCCGTTGGGCAGGATCACGTGACCGGACTCGGTGCGCAGGTCGGCCACGGCGACACCCGAACGCTTGGCGGCAGCCGCCTTCAGCGTCTCGCGCGCCACGGCGCCGGCAACGCGCAGCTTTTCATAGGTGTCCGGCATCGAGCTTGATCCGCCGGTCATCTGCAGCCCGGACTTGCGCAACCATTCGAGCGTGCGAAGGGCGCGAACTCGTCGGCAAAACCGGTATTGAAGTAGGCGGGGCTCGGACTAGCGAAACGGATTTCGAACTGACCGGGATCAAGGTCCATCTCTTCGGCGATCATGATCGGCTGCACCGATCCGACGCCCTGCCCGATGTCGGCGTGCTGTGCGATGAGCGTGATCTTGTCCGGACTGATCTCCACCCAGGGATTGAAGGTCACGGAGTCCGGCCCGAGGCCCGCAGCCAACGGATTGTCGCTCGCGCTCGGCGCCGCGGCTTCGGCATTGCCATAGGCGCCGAAGGCGATGCCGCCGGCAACGGCCGCGGAGCCGAAAACGAAGGCGCGACGCGAAAGGCTTTGCATGTGGCCCATCTCACTTCTCCGCCATCTTCTTCGCCGCAGCCGCATGGATCGCCGCGCGGATGCGCGGATAGGTGCCGCAACGGCAGAGATTGCCGGACATCACCTGATTGATCTGCTCGTCGGTTGGCTTGGAGATCCGTGCAAGAAGCGAGATGGCCTGCATGATCTGTCCGGTCTGGCAGTAGCCGCATTGCGGGACCTGATGCTCGATCCAGGCCTGCAGGACCGGATGCTGGTCCTTGTTGTCCAGCCCTTCGAGCGTGACGACCGATTTGCCGGCGACCTCGCCGATATGCGCCTGACAGGAGCGAACCGCTTTGCCGTCGATGTGAACGGTGCAGGCGCCGCATTGCGCGACACCGCAGCCATATTTGGCACTGGTGATGCCGAGCTCATCACGCAGCACCCAGAGCAGAGGCATCTCGGGAACGACGTCAATCCCGTGCTTGGTCCCATTGACGGTGAGCTCGATCATATCGATGTGTCCCTTCGCAATGTTGAGGCTAGCGTGCCCCTGACGTTTCAAGACTGTCAAACTCAAACCTTGCAGCACCGGCGCTCAGTTTCGAATTCGCACGACAAAGGTCGCTGGTCTGAGTTGGAGCCAAGCTGCACAAGCTGTGTTGCCTGTTGCGACAGCAGCGCGTCGCATGAAGCGCGCCTTCTCATCGCGCGACGCTTTGATCAATATCGAGACGCCCCCGCGAACCTCAGAGTAGCGATCGCGCCTCCTGCATGGCTGACCTACCTGCGGGCGCGATCAACTGCGCTTTACGCCTCTCCGATTTCCTGATCCTCTCTCCCCAACCAGCCGGATCAACCGGCCTCTGCCTGAGGAGAGAGACGCCATGAAGCTCGGCACAGCCATCGCGGAAATCATGAGGCGCGAGGGGATCGAGATCCTCTGCGGCTATCCGGTCAATCACCTGATCGAGCATGCGGCCAAGGCCGAGATCCGCCCGGTGATGGTGCGGCAGGAGCGCGTCGGCATCCACATGGCGGATGCGATCTCGCGGGTGACGTCGGGACGGACGATCGGCGCGTTCTGCATGCAGCATGGGCCCGGAGCGGAGAATGCGATGGGCGGCGTCGCGCAGTGCTTTGGCGAGTCCGTTCCCGTGCTGGTGCTGCCGATGGGCTATCAGCGCAGGCTTGCGCATGTCGAGCCGAACTTCAATTCCAGCGAGGCGATGAAGCCGTTCGCAAAATCATCCGAGCCGATCATTCTGGCTGCGGAGGTCGCCAACATCTTCCGCCGCGCCTTCACCAGGCTGAAGAACGGCCGCGGCGGGCCCGTGATCGTCGAGATCCCCTCCGACATGTGGAACGAGGAGGTGCCGGAGCCGCTGAACTACACGCCCGTGCTGCGCACGCGCTACGGGGCTGATCCTGTCCATGTGAGGGAAGCCGCCGCCCTGCTCGTCAACGCAAAGCGGCCGGTGATCTATGCCGGCCAGGGTGTGCATTACGCTCAGGCCTGGCCGCAATTGAAACGGCTCGCCGAACGTCTCGCTATACCCATCACCACCAGCCTCGGCGGAAAATCTTCGTTTCCGGAGACGCACCCGCTCTCGCTCGGCTCCGGCGGCCTCGCGGTACCGCGCGCCGTCCCGAAATTCCTTGCGGAAGCCGACGTCATCTTCGGCATCGGCTGCTCGTTTACCGAGACCAATTTCGGCATCGCGATGCCCAAGGGCAAGACCATCATCCATTCCACGCTCGATCCGAACCATCTCAACAAGGATGTCGAAGCGAAGGTCGGCCTCGTCGGCGATGCCGGCCTCGTGCTCGACGCGCTGCTCGAGGAGATCGGCAAGACCGTCACTACGGATCGCGATGCATCTGCCGTCGCTGCCGAGATCGCGGCCTCGCACAAGGAGTGGCTGGCAAAATGGATGCCGAAGCTCACCAGCAATGACGCGCCGCTCAATCCCTACCGCGTGCTCTGGGATCTCCAGCACACCGTCGACATCAAGAACACCATCATCACGCACGATGCCGGCAGCCCGCGCGACCAGCTCTCGCCGTTCTGGAAGGCGGTCGAGCCCCTCACCTATCTCGGCTGGGGCAAGACGACGCAGCTCGGCTACGGCCTCGGGCTCGCGATGGGCGCAAAACTGGCAAGACCCGACAAGCTCTGCATCAATGTCTGGGGCGACGCCGCCATCGGCTTCACCGGCATGGATTTCGAGACCGCGGTGCGCGAGCGCATTCCGATCATGTCGATCCTGCTCAACAATTTCTCGATGGCGATCGAGCTGAAGGTGATGCCGGTCTCGACCGAAAAATATCGCTCGACCGACATCTCCGGCGACTATGCCGCGATGGCGCGCGCCTTCGGCGGCTATGGCGAGCGGATCATGAGGCCGGAGGACATCGTGCCCGCGATCAGGCGCGGCATTCAGAAGACGAGGGAAGGCGTGCCGGTGCTTTTGGAGTTCATCACCAGCAAGGAGACCGAGGTGTCGCGGCCGGGCACGTGAGGTTGACTTGAGCCTCGTTGCCTTGAGTCTTGTCTACTTGAGTCTTGGCCGGCCGGGCGTTTGGCGCTAAAGGGCGCGGCTAAGGGACTTGCTCCCGGCCGCACCGGACGTTCAATGACCGCGCTTACCGAGGATATGGCCGACGCCCTGAGGCGCAGGATCGACGAGCTCGAGCAGCAGCTGACATCGAGCGCGGCCGAGAACGCGCGCCTCGCCGATGAAAGACGGGAAGCCCTCGAGCGGCAGGCCGCGACGGCCGAGATCCTGAAGGTGATGGCGGCCTCGCCGGCCGACGTGCAACCGGTGTTCGACGCCATCGCCGCCAATGCCAACCGGCTGATCGGCGGGTTCTCCACCGCGGTGCTGCGCTACATCGACGGCGCCGCGCATCTTGCAGCCTTCACGCCGACCGATCCGGCCGGCGACCGCGTGCTGCAGGCTTCATTCCCGGTGCCGTTCGCGCAGTTCCCGGCCTACCAGCTCATAGCCAATGGTGCGGCGGCGCAATTGCCCGACACCGAGCTCGAGCCGGCGGCGCGCGACATCGCGCACGCCCGCGGCTATCGCAGCATGCTGTTCGCCCCCTTGATGAGCGAGGGCGCGGCGATCGGCGTCATCATCGCCACCCGCCGGACGACCGGCGCCTTCGGCGAACACCATGTGCGCCTGCTCCAGACCTTCGCCGACCAGGCGGTGATCGCGCTGAGCAATGTCAGCCTGTTCAACACGACCAGAGAGGCGCTGGAGCGTCAGACGGCGACCGCCGATATCCTGAAGGTGATCGCGGCTTCGCCGGCCGATGTCACCCCGGTGTTCCAGGCGATCTCCGACAGTGCCAAGGCGCTGATCGGCGGGCATTCCTCCACCGTCACCCGCGTCATCGACGGCATGCTGCATCTGGCCGCCTTCACCACTGACAATGAAGCCGGCAATGCGGACCTGCTCAGCTCCTTCCCGGCGCCGCTGTCCTCATCGGGCATTCACAGCCGGGTGGCGACGAGCGGGCAGTATGCTTTCCGCAGCGACATGCAGAACGAGCCTGACCTCACCGACGCCATGAAGGAGCTGGCGCGCACCCGCGGCTATCGCAGCATTCTCGTGGTGCCTATGCTGCGCGACGGCGTTGCGATCGGCACCATCGCGGTGACGCGGCGGGAAGCCGGTCAGTTCCCGGACAAGGCGATCAACCTGCTCAAGACCTTTGCCGACCAGGCCGTGATCGCTGTCGAGAACTCGCGCCTGTTCAACGAGGTGCAGGATCGCACAAGGGAGCTCGCCAGATCGCTCGACGACTTACGCGCTGCGCAGGACCGGCTGATCCAGACCGAGAAGCTGGCCTCGCTCGGCCAGCTCACCGCCGGCATCGCGCACGAGATCAAGAACCCGCTCAACTTCGTCAACAACTTTGCCTCGCTCTCCGCCGAGCTGACGAGCGAGTTGAACGAGGTGCTGGCGCCCGTCCCGCTTGCGGGCGATGTCCGCAGCGAGGTCGACGAGCTGACCGGGCTCCTGAAGGACAATCTGGACAAGGTCGTGCAACACGGGCGGCGCGCCGATTCCATCGTCAAGAACATGCTGCTGCATTCGCGCGAGGGCGGCGGCGAGCATCGTCTGAGCGACATCAACGCGCTGGTCGAGGAGAGCCTCAATCTCGCCTACCACGGCGCCCGCGCCGAAGCACCGCAGTTCGACGTCACCCTGAAGTGCGAGCTCGATCCTGCGGCCGGGCAAGCCGAAGTGTTTCCGCAGGAGATCACGCGTGTGCTGCTGAACCTGATCTCGAACGGATTTTACGCGGTGACCAGGCGCAAGGTGGAGGGCAGCGCCGGTGACTACGAGCCGATCGTGACCGCCACGACGCGCGATCGTGGCGACAGCATCGAGATCCGGATCCGCGACAACGGCACCGGCATTCCGGACGAGGTGAAGGAGAAGATGTTCAATCCGTTCTTCACCACCAAGCCGGCCGGCGAAGGCACCGGCCTTGGGCTGTCGATGAGCCATGACATCGTGGTCAAGCAGCACGGCGGCACGATCGATGTCGCGACCGAGCCGGGCGAGTTTACCGAATTCACGATCCTGCTGCCGCGGAAGAGCGGCTTCCCGGACAAGGACGGACGGTAGCTTCGCCCGGAAGGTGCTTTCATGAATCTGGCGCGGCTCATTCGGCGACAATTGCTCTCGCTGTCCGGCGTCGGCCTCATGCCGGGCGCGCTGTTCTTCGCCGCCGCGCTGACGCCGACGCTGGTGCCGCGGAGCTATCTCACCCAGGGCGCCCTCGCCGGCGCCTGCTTCGCGATCGGTTACCTCGCCGGCAACCTTTGGCGCTGGCTGTGGCACTATCTCGAGCTGCCCGAGCCATCGACGCGCCTGCGCTCGTATGCCAATGCGCTGGTCGCGGCCGGCTGCCTGATCGTCGTCGTCATCTATCTGTGGCGCGCCGCCGAGTGGCAGAACTCGATCCGCACTGTGATGAAGATGCCGCCGGTCGAAACCGCGCATCCCTTCAAGGTCTGCGCCATCGCCCTCGTCACATTCGCCGTATTGCTGCTGCTGGGGCGGCTGTTTGCGCTTGTGTCGCGATTCCTCTCCGGGCACGCCAAGCGCATCATTCCACGCAAGGTCGCGAACGTCATTGGCGTGGTGGTTGCTGGCCTGCTGTTCTGGTCGATTGCCAGCAATGTCCTGATCAGCACGGCATTTCGCGCGCTCGATTCGTCCTTCCGCGAGCTCGACGTCCTGTTCGAGCCCGAGCGGCCGCAGCCGACTGATCCCGAGCGGACCGGAAGCATGGCATCACTGGTGAGGTGGCAAGAGCTGGGGCGCATGGGACGCCGGTTCATCGCCTCGGGCCCGACCGCAACCGAGATCAGCGCCGTCACCGGACGGTCCGCGCAGGCCCCCGTGCGCGTCTATGTCGGCCTCGCTGCGCAAGACACGGCGCAGGCGCGCGCGAAGCTCGCGCTCGAGGAGCTCAAGCGCCAGCACGGCTTTGAACGCAAGATCCTGATCGTGATCACGCCGACCGGGACCGGCTGGATCGATCCGTCAGCGATGGATACGGTCGAATACCTCCACCATGGCGACGTCGCCAGCGTCGCGATGCAATATTCCTATCTCAACAGCCCGCTGTCGCTGCTGTTTCAGCCTGAATACGGCGCAGAGGCCGCGCGCGCCCTGTTCGCGGAAATCTACGGCTACTGGACGAGCTTGCCGAAGGACCGACGGCCGAAGCTGTATCTGCACGGGCTCAGTCTCGGCGCCATGAACTCGGAAAAATCCGCGGAGCTGTTCGAGACAATCGGCGACCCCATTGCCGGCGCGCTATGGAGCGGGGCACCGTTCGAGAGCCGCATCTGGCGCTCGGTCACCGCGAACCGCAACCCTGGCTCGCCGGCATGGCTGCCGGAATTCCGCGACAGCCGCTTCGTACGCTTCATGAACCAGAACGGGCCGACGGTGCCGCCAGATACGCCCTGGGGCCCGATGCGCGTCGTCTACCTGCAATATGCCAGCGACGCGATCACGTTCTTCGCCTATCGCGACGCCTATCAGGCTCCGGCCTGGATGAGTGGACCGCGCGGACCTGATGTCTCACCGGAGCTGCGATGGTATCCCGTCGTGACGATGCTGCAGCTCGCCCTCGACATGGCAGTCGCGACCAATACTCCGATGGGCTTTGGCCACGTCTACGCGCCCGAGCATTACGTCGATGCCTGGGTCGCGGTCACCGATGTCGGTGATTGGTCCGCTGAAGCGCTGGCGCGGCTCAAGGAACAGCTCGCGGCGAAAGCGCGCAAGACGGGCGCAGGCAATGCCGACGACGATCCCGACCGCGGCGGCTGACCCCTACTCCGCCATCTCGACGTGCTTGGTGACGGAAGGACCGGCCAGCGGCCGCTCCTCCATCATGATCAGGCAGAGCGCAGCGCCAGTCATCAGCGCGGTGGCGGCGCCGAAGACGTAGCGGAAGGCGTGGCGCATGTCCTCAGTCGGGATCGCAGGGATGCCGCCTGCGACGTGATGCTCGCCGGCAAGCGGCACGTCGGCGCCGAGCGCGATCAGCAGGATCGCGGCGAAGGCCGCGACCGTGAACGAAGACATCAGCGAGCGGAAGAAGTTCAGCGCGCCGGTGATGGTGCCGACTTGCGGACGCGGGACCGAATTCTGCAGCGAGACTACGCAGACCGGGAAGGTCGTGCCGAGGCCGAGCGCAAACGCGGCCATCAGCGTCAGCAGCCCCCACAGCGGCAAGGTCGTGAACGTGAGACCGAGGCCGCACAGCGCGGCCCAGGACGTGCCGACGATGGCGACGCGCTTGTAGTGCTTGGCGCGCGCCATGGTGCGGCCGGCGATCGCCGCGCCGCAGGTCGAGACCGCCGCGAGCGGAATCAGCGCAAGCCCCGCCTCGCTGGCACTGAGATGGTAGACCGACTCGTAATAGAGCGGGAGCTGCACGGTGAGGCCCGTGATCGCGCCGAGCGCACAGCCGCCGGCGGTCAGGCCGAACGGCGCGACCGATCCGCCGAGCATCGGCAGCGGCAGAAACGGCTCGTCCGCACGGCGTGCATGCCAGACGAAGGTGACGGCGAGCGCGACGGCGCCGCCCACCATCGCAAGCACGGTCGGCGACAGCCAGGGATAGCGCGTGCCGCCCCAGGTCAGCACCAGCATGAAGACCACGGCGGAGGCCATCAGCAGCACGCCGCCGAGCCAGTCGACCTTGCGCTTGCGGTGGAACACCGGGATCTTCTTCATCTTCGGCAGCAGCAACGCGAGTGCCGCGGCCGTGAGCGGAAGGTTGATCCAGAAGATCATCGACCAGTGCAGATGCTCGGCGAACACACCGCCGATGACCGGGCCCAAAATACCGCCGATCATCCAGACGCTGGAGAAATAGGCCTGGTACTGCCCGCGCTCGCGCGGGCTCACGACGTCGGAGATCACCGTCTGCACGACAGGCATGATGCCGCCGCCGCCAAGCCCCTGGAGGCCGCGCGCGAGGATCAACATCGGCATGTTCGGTGCGATCGCGCACAGGACCGAGCCGGCTACGAACAGGCTCAGCGAGGTGATGATCATGGCCTTGCGGCCATAGATATCGCTCAGCGTGCCGAACACCGGCGCGACCGCGGTCGAGGCGAGCAGATAGGCCGTGATCACCCAGGACAGGTTCGAGACGTCCTGGAACTGGCGCCCGATGGTCGGCAGCGCGGTCGCCACGATGGTCTGGTCGAGGGCTGCCAGGAACATCGTCAGCATCAGGCTGACGACGATGGTGCGGACCTCGTCGGAGGTCAGCGGAGCCGGCGGCGCGATGGACGGTGCGTCATCGACGCTGATGACCTCGCTCGGAAGGCGGGACAGCTCTTCGGCAATGTCGTCGGGCAATGCCTGGATGTCGGCAGAACTGCTCTGCCGGTCGAACTTGTTCATCTCGATCGGACGCATGGGGCGGCGCAACGCCGCGAAGGATTCGTTCTATGCAGCCCAATGTAGACAGCAAAGTTCTTCCGAGGCAGGCACCGCGGCGCATGGGTGCATCCCGCCCCGGGGTCATCCCGAAGACGTGATAGCCGCGAGAGCCAAACGACGGCTCAGTCTTTCGGACGTCGCTTCAGGCGGGCCCGTTTCGGCAGCAGCGCCGGCCATTGCACGATGTGGTCCTCGAGCTCCTCGTCGGGGACGTCCTCCTCGCTGCCCTCGACCCGGCCGCGTACGGAGACGCCGGCCTCGTGCACGGTGTTGGGATCACCGGAGACCAGCGGGTGCCACCAATAGAGGTCGCGGCCTTCGGCGACGAGCTTGTAGCCGCAGCTCGGCGGCAGCCAGTTCAGGGTGCGGACATTGGCCGGGGTCAGGCGGACGCAGTCCGGAACCTTGTCGGAGCGATTCGGGTAGTCCTTGCAGGCGCAACTCGTCCCGTCGAGCAGCTTGCAGCCGATATGGGTGAAATAGATCTGGCCGGTGTCCTCGTCCTCGAGCTTGTTCAGGCAGCAGCGGCCGCAGCCGTCGCACAGGCTTTCCCATTCCGGCCCCGACATCTGTTCCAACGTCTTGGTTTTCCAGAAGAATCCTTCCTGGTCTGAAGGTCGTTTGGGAGCTGCGGTCATGCGCCTCAACAAGAGTTCGAAAGAGCTACGGTAACGCCATCTAGGGCGGGCGGACGTGAGGGTGCAAGCAGACGCCCTTTGGGGCCCGTAATGAACCGGGGTCAATTAGGCCTGTTGTTCAAAATCGCGAGCCTGACCATTGGTTTATGGGCCCTGCTCGGTTAGAAGGAACAGCAAGTCCCCAAAGGACGCGAACCGGTCGCCTTGGGTTTGCCGCAACATTCCCTCAAGACGTCTCGATGCCGCCCCCGGCCGGGTGCTTGAACGCTTTCGAACCAAGCCGCAAGGGTTCTAGGTGCACCAGATCATACCACCGCATTGGAAGCAGAAGGTCCGGAATTTCTTCCTGGACCTCGATGCGCGCATCGACTCCTCGCTGTTCTCCTCGGCCAAGGGCATCCGCGAGCTCTACGAGCGCTACTCGACCTTCATGGACCGCTTCTATGTCGGGCGGTGGAAGCGCTGGGTGTTCATCGAGCCGCTGTCGGAGGCCGCGACCCTCGGCCTCGGCGGCCTGGTGCTGATGCTGACGCTCGCCATCCCCGCCTTCCGCGAGACCGCGGACGAGGACTGGCTGAAGAAGTCCGACCTCGCGGTGAGCTTCCTCGACCGCTACGGCAACCCGATCGGCAGCCGCGGCATCAAGCACAACGACTCCATTCCGCTGGAAGATTTCCCTGACGTCCTGATCAAGGCGACGCTGGCGACGGAAGACCGCCGCTTCTACGAGCATTTCGGCATCGACATCGCCGGCACCGCGCGCGCGCTCGTCACCAACGCGCAAGCCGGCGGCGTCCGCCAGGGCGGCTCCTCGATCACCCAGCAGCTCGCGAAAAACCTGTTCCTGAGCAACGAGCGCACCATCGAGCGCAAGGTCAACGAGGCCTTCCTCGCGATCTGGCTGGAATGGCGCCTGACCAAGAACGAGATCCTCAAGCTCTATCTCGACCGCGCCTATATGGGCGGCGGCACTTTTGGCGTCGACGGCGCAGCACACTTTTACTTCAACAAATCCGCGCGCGACGTGACGCTTTCGGAAGCGGCCATGCTCGCCGGCCTGTTCAAGGCACCGACCAAATACGCCCCGCACATCAACCTGCCCGCCGCCCGCGCGCGCGCCAACGTCGTGCTCGACAATCTCGTCGATGCCGGCTTCATGACCGAGGGCCAGGTGTTCGGCGCCCGCCGCAACCCGGCCTTCGCGGTCGACCGCCGCGACGAGGCATCGCCGAACTATTATCTCGACTACGCCTTCGACGAGATGCGCAAGCTGGTCGACACCTTCCCGAAGTCCTACACCGAGCGCGTGTTCGTCGTTCGCCTCGCGATCGACACCAACGTGCAGAAGGCCGCCGAAGACGCGATCGAGAACCAGCTGCGCCAGTTCGGCCGCGACTATCACGCGACGCAGGCGGCGACCGTCGTCGCCGATCTCGACGGCGGCATCCGCGCCATGGTCGGCGGGCGCGACTATGGTGCAAGCCAGTTCAACCGCGCCACCGACGCCTATCGCCAGCCCGGCTCCTCGTTCAAACCCTACGTCTACACCACCGCGCTGCTGAACGGCTTCACGCCCAACTCGATCGTGGTCGACGGCCCGGTCTGCATCGGCAATTGGTGTCCACAGAACTATGGCCATTCCTATTCCGGCTCGGTGACGCTGACGCAGGCGATCACGCGCTCGATCAACGTCGTGCCGGTGAAGCTCTCGATCGCGATCGGCCAGAAGGAGCAACCGAAGGCGCCGAACCCGGCCAAGATCGGCCGCGCCAAGATCGTCGAGGTCGCGCGCCGCTTCGGCCTCAAGGCGCCGCTGCCCGACACCCCGTCGCTGCCGATCGGCTCGGACGAAGTCACCGTGCTCGAGCACGCCGTCGCCTATGCGACCTTCCCCAACCGCGGCAAGTCGGTGACGCCGCATTCGGTGCTGGAGGTGCGCACCGGCGCCGGCGATCTGGTCTGGCGCTGGGACCGCGACGGGCCGAAGCCGAAGCAGGCGATTCCTGCGAACATCGCCGCCGACATGGCGGGCATGATGAGCCACGTCGTCAGCGAAGGCACCGCGCGCCGCGCCGCGCTCGACGGCATTCCGACCGCGGGCAAGACCGGCACGACCAATGCGTATCGCGACGCCTGGTTCGTCGGATACACCGGCAATTTCACCTGCGCGGTCTGGTACGGCAATGACGACTACTCGCCGACCAACCGCATGACCGGCGGCTCGCTGCCGGCGCAGACCTGGCACGACATCATGGTCGCCGCGCATCAGGGCGTCGAGGTCCGGGAGATCCCCGGCATCGGCATGGGCCAGAAGCTGCCGCCGCAGCCGAAGGACGCGAACGCGCAGGCCAGCGCGGCGCCAAAAGTGCTGGAGACCAAGCCCGGTCCGCCGCCGGTGCTGACCAAGCGCGGCGCCGACATCCTGGTGCGGGTCGAGAAGCTGCTCGATGACGCGGCCAAGACCGCGACCAAATCAACCAGCAACGACACCAAGGCGGCCAAGCCGTCGTCGTCGACGAGCGCGCTCGCCTTCCCGCAGAACTATGCGGAAGAGAATGCGAATGCATCCGCCCCGCGCAAGAACTGATCGAAACCCGTGCGGCTGATCCTGATCACATTGACTGCCCTTCTGCTCGCGACCGTGGTCGGCGTCGGCGCCACCTGGATGACGACGACGCGCGGCACCGAAATCGGCGCGCTGACCATCGGCGCCTGGACCGCGCGCCCGCGCACCGGCACCGCCGACGTCGATCCCTATTCGCGCGCCACCATCGTGCGCAACGGCGAGCTGCCGATCGGCACCGGCGACGGCGTCGCCTTCACCGCGACCGCCGACGACAAGAAGAAGGCGCTCGACGGCCGCTGCGACGTCGTCGTCTCCGGCGTGACGCCGCCGGCGCGGTTCTGGACGCTGACGCTTTACGACCGCAAGGGCCACCTCGTCGCCAACTCGCTGCAACGCTACGGCTTCACCAGCCAGGAGATCGTGCGGTCCTCCGACGGCACGTTCGAGATCCGCATCGCCTCGCGCTCGCGCGCCGGCAACTGGCTGCCGACCGGCGGTATCGAGCGCTACGCGCTGATGCTGCGCCTCTACGACACCCCTGTCGGCGTTGCCACGCGCACGCAGCGCGACGCGCCGATGCCCACCATCTCGACGGTGGGCTGCTCATGATCCGCCTCGCCTTCACCATCGTTGCCGGCGTGGTGCTGGGCCTCGTGGTCCATCTCGTCAGCGTGCTGGCGCTGCCGCGGATCGCGACGCAGGACGCCTATTCGCGGCTGACGCCGATGACCAAGCTCAACGGCGTGACGCAGCTGCCCCTCGCCGATCCGCAGACCTCACCGATGCCGTTCATGGATCCGGCCTTTGCGCTCGCGATCTGCCGCTACGACCTCTCGGGCGGCCCGATCAAGCTGACCGTGCCGGTGAGCCAGGCCTACACCTCGGTGTCGTTCTACACCCGCAACGAGATCGCCTATTACGCCATCAACGACCGCTCGGCCGGCAAGAAGGTGATCGAGCTCGATCTGATGACGGAAGCCCAGCACGACGAGCTGCCGGAGGACGAAGAGGTCACCGCCGCCGACCGCCTGATCATCGATTCCCCGAGCACCACCGGCCTGATCGTGATGAAGGCACTCGCCGCCGAGCCCGGCCTGATGCCGCAAGCGCAGGCGACGCTCGCCGCTGCGAGCTGCGGGCCTCAGACCGAGCAGCCGGCCAAGGCCGAGGCGCCGCGCGGACGGCGGTGAGTACGGCCGTTTCGACCAGCTCAAACAAGAAGTTCGAAAACAACCCCATGCACAGTAGCCGGGGCATTGGAATCATTGGGCTATCTCTCTTCGGTCGGGTGCACCCGTTTGTAGGGCGTGATGCTTTGCGCGGTCGTCAGCTTGATCATGTGGGCAGGCGGCGCGGAACGTCCCTTTCGGCATGACCGGCACTTGAGAGACGCTTCCAGTTTCCAGATCGGCGTATCCCGCGGCCGGCGGATCGCATCGAGCGGCAGGCTCGCGCGCGTCTTGCACCTGTTGCAGTCGATCTCGTGTCGTGGGTGTGGATAAGGGATGGTGCAGATTCTTTTGGCGAAAGCGGCGCGGCTCCAGCCTTGGAACAAGTCGCTTGCCCATGCCGTTTCCTCAACTGGAGAGGAAACCAAGATGAAAACGGCAACGCTTGCTTTAGCGATCTTACTGGCCTGCTCGACCGGCTATGCCTCGGCCCACAGCGCCAAACGCCATCACCATCACGGCTGGTTCAATTCAATGAACATGATGCACGGCCCCGGCCGGACCGCGGCCAGGACCGACCCGAATGGGACGGCCGGCGGGCCGACGAGCGTCAGCGGCACCGGCCCGTCAAAGTTCGGGGGACAAATCCCCGGAGCCAGCGGCGCGGCACGACAGTAGTTCTGCGAATTGCAGTCTCAACGTACGCTCGGGCTTGTCCCGGGCAAACGTTGGACGTTTGAACGTCACCGTTCACCGATCCGCGAACCATCATGCATGCCGCTCTATTGGCAACCTAAGAGCACGTTTGACTCGTCGGGCAAAACACCGGCATACTGGCATCATCGAGAGTTCGTCACACCCGCGCGGAGCCGTCCGTCGCGGGTGTTTTCATATGGGAGCATGGTCTGCGAAGCGCCCACGAGGCCGGAGGCCGAGACCGGACGTGCTTCGACTTGATGGATGATCTGGCTACGCGCCGAAGCGATCGATAACGGCAACTGCGACCTGGTACCCATGGCTGCGACAGCTAGCCAATGCTGCGCGCGCCAGATCAAGCGCCAGTTCCGGACTAAGCGACTTGTAGGCGATGAGGGATTCTTCCGCCCGCATTGGACCGACAAACGCAACCAGCACAATCGTCGCGACCGACAGACGTCGAAAGCTCATGGTCATCTCCGACAGAGGTGGACCAAACTTCTATTTGGTCTCACCATATGTCAGATCATCGAACATGGTCACACTGTCTGCCTTGGTCCACAGGCCAATCATTCCCGCCTGCGCAATCGTCGTGTCCTCCACCTCAAACAACGGCTGCCCATCATACGTCACCTTGAACCGACTTCCCGTGAAGTCGCAACGCAGCACGTGCCATCGTCCGGACGGCACCGGCGTGCTGACACCATAGCCACCTCTGCGCCCCACGATGTCCAGCGGCGTCCGAATGCCGTTGATCGTCTTGTAGAGCACGACATTGTCCTCCAGGGCGTTGGCCCGGACGACGTAGTAATTGCCCGCGTCTTTCGCGCGCCAGATGAGTCCTGCGGCACGATCCTGCGATCCGGCGACCGCCTTGAATTTCACCTCAACGAAGCCGTCCTTGATGCTGGTATCGCTTTTGATGGCGACGGGAAAAGTCGCGCGTCCGGATTGCTTGAGGACGTTCGGCTTGCTCGGCGCTGTGGGCTCCGCCTCGACGGTCCATTTCGGTTCGCCCTTGCCGGTCATCGTGAGAGTCCACCCTGCCGGCGCTGTTCCAGCAGGAGCGTTGTCAAAATTCAGGGTCGCGGCCATGGCGTTCCCTCCCATTAACAAAGCCAGCATAGGCGCCAGGACGAGACTGGCCCGTGCAGACGGCCGCGACGGAAAGGCCAAAGCGGCGCACATCGTCGGCTGTCCCAACGTCAGACATTCAATCAATGGAAACACCTTACGGTGCATCTTCCAGCTACCTCCCATAGCGCGATATGCCGGCTGCAAGACGCCATCGAGCGCGCCTCCGAGACCCATTGGCGTCAATTCGATCCGTTCATCGCTCGGCGTGACCCGATAGCAGCCATCATCCGTCTCCCCAAGATCGAGGCATAGCTCGTCATTGTCCACGCGCCATGTTCCGATCTTCTTCACTCCCATCGCGTAGCTTCGCAACGTGCCGTCCGGCTCATAGCTGCGGCAGAACCTGCATGGAAGGGAATCAGGCCGCCCACGCCGACCGCGAGAGCCGCGACGAAGCACGTCGGTCGCAGGCTTCCGGACGCCATTGCCCTCACTTCTTGCAGGACTTGCGACACATCTGATACTCGGTCTTGCAAGCTGGTCCCGCATAGTTCTTCATACACGCCGCGCGCTGCTCGGTGCAGAGCTTGCAGGTCTGTGCTTCGGCCGCTTGTCCGCTCGCGAGCAAACCGGCCAACACCAGCAGTCCAATTGCTGAGCTTCTCATGGCGTTCACTTTTTCCTCCGTTTATCCATTGCATCGGCATTAGATCGTTGCTGGCCTCCAGAGCACCGATGGCGAGCGCGAAACCGCCCAGACCTAATTGCTTCTGCTCCCCGAACGTGCACGCTCAGTTGCTGCGATGCACCGCGACAATCGCTTCCAGCGCCTTCTGATCCTTGTTCGCACGCATCCGGACGTTCGCACCGGACATCCAGACCTCGTTGCATTCGAGCGACGCACTTCCCGGACTCGACATACACAGCTTGTCATTGCGTATTGTCCAGCTGCCGGTCCAGGAACTTCCCGCTTCGGAGCTGACAAGCGCGCCGTCCGGGCGCAGGTACATCGACCAGTGCGGCCCGTCGGTAATATCCTTGCCGACAATTCGCGCCCGGATCTGCTTGCCGTCGAGCTGTGTGAACTGCTCGTTGGCATGTGCAGCCAACCCGGGCGCAACCAAGAGGATGATGCATGCGATGACAGCGGAATGTTTCATTTTCCGACCATTTCGCAATCAAGCAGGCGCTGACGCCGACCAGCGACGAGATCGGCTTGCGTATTGACGCGCGTCGGCGTGGCCGCCGTGCACGACAACTGAGACAATTCGTTGGATGAGATCGGATACGATGACATGCTGCGCCCTTGGTGATCAGGACGCGATTCTTGGGCATGTCGCCTCACGGGGAGATCGCATTGCCCCCGTCGCAGCGAATAGAAACCTTGATGCCAGGACTGTCAAGCCATGCCTGCTCGGGACAAGGCACGATGCCGCCCTGCGGTCCGAGAGGGCGAGCTCCGGCGGCCAGGCTCCCAACCGACAGAGCGACGCCGCCTTGCCGCGCTGCGACAATCTTGACCCGCACGAGACTTGGCGTCACGGCCCTTATGGGCTATCCCCTCCCGGGGGATAGGATCATCATGACGAAACACGTCCACGAAAGTCACCCGGACGTCATCAAGCGCCTCAAACGCGCCGAGGGACATCTGCGCAGGGTCATCGGCATGTTCGACGACGGCCGCTCATGCCTGGATCTTGCGCAGCAACTCCACGCCGTCGAGAAGGCGATCTCCGAGGCCAAGAAAGCCCTGATCCACGATCACGTCGACCACTGCCTCGATGCAGCCGCCAATGGCGGTTCCGGCAAATCGCCCAAGAACGTGCTCGCCGAGTTCAAGGCGATCTCGCGATATCTGTAACGCGGAGTTTTCGATGTTTTCGGCCAACCGCTCGGCCGCGGCGATACTGTCGGTCTTGCTCGCCGTCATCGGCTTCGACTCGCAGGCGTTCGCGCAATCCGCGCCCGCCAAGCCGGACGGCGGAAAGCCGGCCGTGATCGTCATGGACGACGCACGCATCAAGCTCGCCGAAATCGAGCTGCGCGAGGCAGGTTCCGCTGCGATCGCGCGGCGGCTGATGGTGCCCGGCACCATCGTTCCCGATGCGGGGCGGGTCGCCCATGTCTCGGTCAAGCTCTCCGGCACCGTCGCCGAACTGCGCAAGAACATCGGCGACGACGTCGCCAAGGACGAAGTCTTGGCTGTTCTGGAGAGCCGCGAGGTCGCCGACGCCAAGAGTGAATATCTCTCGGCAAAACTTTCCAACGAGTTGCAGCAGGAACTGACGGCGCGCGACAAGTCGCTGTGGGAAGGTCGCGCAGTCCCCGAGCAGCAATACATCAAATCGCGCAACGCGGCGGCGCAATCCGAGATGCGGTTCGGCATCGCGCGCCAGAAGCTGATGGCGCTTGGCGTGACCGACACGGAGATCGCAGGCTTGCCGCAGGCACCCGACGGCACGCTGCGCAGTCAGAACATCCGGGCGCCGATCTCCGGGCGTATCGCCGAACGCAAGGTCGAAGCCGGCACCGCAGTGGGCCGGGACAGTCTTGAAACGGAGCTGTTCGTCATCGTCGACCTGAGCCGCGTCTGGGTCGAGTTGGCAGTTTCCTCGACCGATTTGCCGCTGGTGAAGGAAGGCCAGCCGGTCGAGATCGCGCTGCGCGGCATGACGGAAACCGGCTCCGGCAAGATCGTCTTCGTCAGCCCCCTCCTCGACAAGGAGACGCGCGCGGCCCGCGTGGTGGCCTCGCTCGGAAACGCCGATGGCCGCTGGCGGCCGGGCTCGTTCGTGACTGCGGGTATCGCAGTCGAACGCCGCGACGTGACCGTCGCCGTTCCGTTCTCCGCCGTCCAGACGGTGGATGGCCGCAAGGCCGTCTTCGTGCGAACCAAGGAGGGCTTCGAAAAGCGCGACGTCGTGCTGGGACGACGCGACGGCACCATCGTCGAGATCGTCTCGGGCGTCTCCCCCGGCGAGACAGTCGCCAGCTCGAATACCTTTTCACTCAAGGCCGAGCTCTCCAAGCCCGGCGACGAGGACTGAGCGATGATCGAACGGATCGTCGAATTCTCCGTCCGGCGGCGGTGGCTGGTTCTGCTGGTGACTCTCGTCCTGGCAGCGACCGGATTCTGGTCGCTGACGCGTCTTCCCATCGACGCGGTGCCTGACGTCACCAACGTCCAGGTCCAGATCAACGCGACCGCGCCGGCTCTCACGCCCGTCGAAATCGAGAAGCAGGTCACCGTCGCGCTCGAAACGGCGCTCGCGGGCATGCCAGGCCTGGAGTCGACACGGTCCTTCTCGCGCAACGGCTTTGCGCAGATCACAGCAGTCTTTGCCGACCGAACCAACATCTATTTTGCGCGGCAACTCGTCACAGAACGTCTGAACGAAGCCAAGGGCAGCCTGCCTCCCGGTGTCGATGTCCGGATGGGGCCGGTCTCGACTGGCCTCGGCGAGATCTACTGGTGGGCCGTCGAGTACGAAAAACCGGGCGCATCCGCGCCGGTTCGGGACGGACAGCCGGGCTGGCAGAGCGATGGCAGCTATCTCACACCCGAAGGCGAGCGGCTGACAGACGATTTCCAGCGCACCGTCTATTTGCGCACCGTGCAGGACTGGATCGTTCGGCCTCAGATGAAGACCGTTCCCGGCGTCGCCGGGGCCGATGCCATCGGCGGTTTCGTCAAGCAGTTCCAGGTGCAGCCGGACCCGGCAAGACTGGTCGCTTATGGACTCTCCTTCAAGCAGGTCGTGGGCGCGATCGAGGCCAACAACACCACCCGCGGGGCGAACTACATCGAGCAGAACGGCGAAGGCCTTGTGGTTCGGGCCGCCGGCCGCGTCGAGACCCTGGAGGACATCGAGCAGATCGTCGTGACGACGCGCGGCGGAGTTCCCGTTCGCATCATGGACCTGGCGGATGTCTCGATCGGAAAGGAACTGCGCACCGGCAGCGCGAGCGTCGACGGCCGCGAGGTCGTGCTCGGCACGGCCCTGATGCTGATCGGCGGCAACAGCCGCACTGTCGCCGCCGCCGCCGACGCCAAGATCAAGGACATCAGCAAGACCCTGCCGCCGGGCATCTATGCCCGCACCGTCCTGAACCGGACACAGCTCGTCGATGCCACGATCCACACCGTCGCCAAGAATCTCGCCGAGGGCGCCTTGCTCGTCGTCGCCGTGCTCTTCCTGCTGCTCGGCAACTTCCGCGCCGCCCTCGTCACCGCCTGCGTCATCCCCATCACCATGCTCATCACCGCGACGGGAATGCTGCAGGGGCACCTCAGCGCCAATCTGATGAGCCTCGGCGCGCTCGACTTCGGCCTGATCGTCGACGGGGCCGTCATCATTGCCGAGAACAGCCTGCGCCATCTCGCCGAACGCCAGCGCGAGCTCGGCCGCGTACTGTCGCTGGACGAGCGTCTCGACACCGTGAAGCTCTCGACCTCAGAGATGATCCGCCCGTCGGTCTATGGCCAGATCATCATCATCCTGGTCTATACGCCGCTGCTCACCTTCACCGGGATCGAAGGCAAGACCTTCGAGCCGATGGCGCTGACGGTGATGATCGCGCTGGCGGTGGCCTTCGTGATCTCGCTGACATTCGTGCCAGCCGCCGTGGCAATCTCGATCGGCGGCCTGGTCAACGAGCGTGAAAACATACTGGTCCGGACGATGAAGCGCTGGTACGCCCCTCTTCTCTCGGGCGCCATCGTCAGGCCTCTGCCGGTCGTCGCTGCCGCCACGCTGCTTTTCGTCGGGGCGGTCTTCGTATTCATGCGTCTCGGTCAGGAATTCACGCCGACGCTGGACGAGAAGAACATCGTGATGGAGGTGAAGCGCGTGCCGAGCACGGCGCTGGCGCAGTCGCAGGCCATGCAGCTTCTCATCGAGCGGCAGATCAGCGGGCTTCCCGAGGTGGCCTTCGTATTCTCGCGCACCGGCACGCCCGATCTCGCCGCCGATCCGATGCCGCCAAACGCCTCGGACACCTACATCATCGTCAAGCCCCAGGACGAATGGCCTGATCCTTCCATGACGAAGGAGGACCTCATCAAGAAGATCGAGGCGGAGTCCGGGAAGCTGCCGGGCAACAAGCTTGGGTTTTCGCAGCCGATCGAAATGCGATTCAACGAGCTCATTGCCGGCGTCCGCGAGGATCTGGCGGTCAAGGTGTTCGGCGACGACTTCGCCCAGATGCAGCGGACCGCGGGCCGGATCGCCGACGTGATCCGCAAGATCGATGGTGCCGGGAACGTGAAGGTCGAGGAGACCTCCGGCCTGCCCTTCCTCGAGATCAGGATCGACAAGGCCGAGATCGCACGGCGCGGCCTCAGCCTCGCAGCCGTGCAGGATCTGATGCAGACCGCCATCGGCGGCACCGATGCCGGCCTCGTCTTCGAGGGGGACCGCCGCTTCAAGATCGTGGTGCGCCTTGCCGATGCACAGCGAAACGACATTCCGACGCTGGAGGAGTTGCCCGTTCCGCTTCCGCGCGCCAATCCCGACGCGCCGGCCGCCTCGATCCCCTTGCGGACGATCGCTTCGTTCGAACAGACCACCGGCTACAACCAGATCAGCCGCGAGAACGGCAAGCGTCGCGTCGTCGCCACCGCCGAAGTCCGCGGCCGCGACATCGGCTCGCTGGTGGCCGAAGCGCAGACGAAGGTCACCGAGCAGGTGAAGCTGGCGCCCGGCAGCTATCTGGCCTGGGGCGGCCAGTTCGAGAATTTTGCCGTCGCCCGGCAGCGGCTGGTGTTCGTGGTGCCCGCGGTTTTCGCCCTGATCTATTTGCTGCTGCTCGGGGCGCTCGGCTCGGCCCGCGACGCGCTGCTCGTCTTCAGCGCCGTGCCACTCGCGCTCACCGGCGGGATCGCCGCGCTGTGGCTGCGCGGCATGCCGTTCTCGATCTCGGCGGCCGTCGGCTTCATCGCGCTCTCGGGCGTCGCGGTGCTGAACGGGCTCGTGATGCTGACGCAGATCCGCAAGCTGATCGCCGAAGGCATGGAGCCGAAGCGCGCCATCGGCGAAGGCGCGCTGACGCGCTTCCGCCCCGTCGCGATGACCGCGCTCGTCGCCTCGCTCGGTTTCGTGCCGATGGCACTTGCGACCGGCACGGGCGCCGAGGTGCAGAAGCCGCTCGCAACCGTGGTGATCGGCGGCCTCCTCACGGCCACGCTGCTCACGCTCGTCGTGCTGCCGGCGCTCTATGCACGCTTTGCCGTTCCGCACAGGCCGACCAGGCGCAGCGATGCGCCTCGGGCCCTCGTTCACGACCGCGCCGCGGAGTAGCGGCCATGCCGGTCGTCATCGACGGCCTCCATCCGAAATGATCGTGAGTGCTTTAGTGGATGATCTGGCCGAGGAAATCCCTCGCCCGCTCAGTCCTCGGTGCGCGGAAGAAAGTCTCTGGATCGGCTTCCTCGACGATGCAGCCACGATCCATGAACACCACCCTATCAGCGATCTCGCGGGCAAAGCCCATCTCGTGCGTGACGCAGACCATGGTCATGCCGTCTTTCGCGAGCTCCACCATGGTGTCGAGCACCTCCTTGACCATCTCCGGGTCGAGCGCGGAGGTCGGCTCGTCGAACAGCATGATTTTCGGCTGCATGCACAGCGCCCGCGCGATGGCGACGCGCTGCTGCTGGCCGCCGGAGAGCTGTCCCGGATATTTGTTGGCCTGGTCGTGGATGCGCACCTTGCGCAACAAACCGATCGCACGCTCGTGCGCCTCGGCGCGCGACAAGCCCCGCACCTTCATCGGCGCCAGCATGCAATTCTCGACGACCGAGAGATGCGGGAACAGGTTGAAGCTCTGGAACACCATGCCGACCTCGCGACGGACGCCGTTGATATCCTCCATCCGGCCCGTCAGCTCGACGCCATCGACGACGATCCGCCCCGCATCGTGCTTCTCGATGTGGTTGATGCAGCGAATCAAGGTCGACTTGCCGGAGCCCGAGGGACCGCACAGCACGATCTTCTCGCCGGCCGCGACAGTCAGGTTGACGTCGCTGAGGGCCGTGAAGTGGCCGAACCGCTTCTCCAGGTTTTCCACGGTGACGATGGAGGCAGACGGCCCCATCTTGTTGCCCGCAGCGAGCTGAAGCATTTTTCCTCTCCAAAAAACAGATGATGCGCTAGCGGCCCGCAATCGCATACCGCTTGCGTAGGGACGCCACGCATTGCGATGCCGCCGAGCTGATCGCGAGGTAGACCACCGCAATGACCAGGTACATCTCGACCAGACGGCCGTTGAGCTGCGCGAGCTTCGAGGCTGCGCCAAGCAGATCGGTGAGCGACAGCACGTAGACCAGCGACGTGTCCTGGAACAGGATGATGGTCTGGCTCAGGATGATCGGGCTGGCGACGCGGAGTACCTGCGGCAGGATCACGGAGCGATAGGTGTCGAAGGTGGACAATGCGAGCGCCTGGCACGCCTCGAACTGCCCGCGGTTCACGGCCCGCAATCCGACGCGGATGATTTCCGAATAGTAGGCGGCCTCGAACAGGCCGAAGGTGATGAACGCCGTCCAGGTGGCGCCGATCGGAACCGGCCGTCCGTTGCCGCTGAGATGGCCAAGCACGATCGGCACCAGGAAGAAGAACCAGAACAGAACCAGGATCAACGGGATCGAGCGCATCAGGGCAACGTAGCCACGCACGAGCCTGCCGATCACGGGCAGCTCGAAGTGCTGCACCAGCGCCAAGCAGGTGCCGAGGACCAGGCCGACCACGAACGCAACAGCGGTCAGCGCCAGCGAAAACAGCAAGCCCGACCAGAGGTAAGGCCACGCCTGAACGACGATGGAGAAGTCGAGGCTGTTCATTTCACGACCTCCATTGCGTCAGGCAGAGACCCGACCTGTTGGGCGACGCGCGTCGCGGTCGGTTCGACCGCGTTCTCCGCCCGTCCGGTGCCCGGAATGCGCACGGCCCTGTCGATCAGCGCCATCCCCTGGTAGGCGATGAGCGCCAGCGCGAGATAGACGAGCGTCGCGGCGCCGAACGCGGTGAAAGTCTGGAACGTCGCTTCGCTGATCTGGCGTGCCTGCGCCGTCAGCTCCATCAGCCCGATCGTGAGCGCGACCGAGGTGTTCTTGTAGATGCCCATCACCTCGCTGGTCAGGCTCGGGATGATCAGGCGCAGCGCCTGCGGCACGATGACGTGGCGATAGGTCAGATATCCGCTGAGCCCGAGTGCGCTTGCCGCCTCGACCTGTCCTTTCGGCAGGGCCTCGATCCCGGCACGCACCTGTTCTGCGATCCGAGCGGCGGTGTAGAGACCCAGGCACACCAGCGCCGGAAAGAACGATCCCCAGGGCGGGGGAATTTGCTTGATGGCGTTTCCGAGCGCAGTCGGAAGAAGCTCCGGCAGGACGAAGTACCAGAGAAACATCTGCACCAGCACGGGGATGTTGCGGAAGATCTCCACATACAGGCGGGCAAGCGCCGCGACGGCCCGGTTCTGCACGGTGCGGCCGATGCCGACGACCACCCCGACCGCGAAGGCAATCCACCAGCCGAAGAACGCCAGTGCCAGGGTCCAGCCGAGGCCCGACACAAGCCAGTCGATATAACGCTGGCCATCCGCGGTCTGTTCAAGAAGCACTGCAAACATGGCGAACCTCAGGGCTCCGTTTGCGGGACACGCCTTCGCGATTAGTCGACCGCGTCGCTGGGATGCGCGATCCGCTCCGTGAGCTCGACCGTCAGCGGGAACGCCAGGTTCTCATTCTTGGGCGGAATGGGCCTCGTGAACCACTTCGCATAGGTCTTCTCGAACTGGCCCGACGCCATCTGCTTGGACAGCACGTCGTCGACGAGCGCCTTGAAGCCGGTATCGCCCTTCGTGAACATCAGGCCATAATAGATCTTGGCGTAACCCTCGGGGAGAAATATCAGCGCATCGGGATTCGGAGCCGCGGCCTTGAGGCCTGCAAGAAGAATATCGTCTTCCATGAAGGCGGCCGCGCGGCCGGTGTTCAGCATCAGGAAGGATTCGGCGTGGTCCTTCGCCTGGACGATGTTGAAGCTGAGCTGCTCCTTCGCATTCACGCCTTGCGCGAAGCCGACGGCATTGGAGCCCTGGGTCACCACGATGGTCTTGCCCTTGAGATCGCCGGCCGTCTTCAGGCCGCTGTCCGCCTTGACCAGCCAGCGCGGCTGGCTCACGAAGGTGGCGACGGAAAACGAGACCTGCTCCTGCCGCTTCCTGTCATTCGCGGTGCCGCCGCACTCGATATCGACGGTGCCGCTCTGGATCAACGGGATGCGGTTGGACGAGTTCACCGGAACGTAATTCACCTTGAGATTGGGCAGGCCGGTCTCCGCCTTGATGCGCTCGACGATCGCGGCGCAGAGATCGAGCGAAAAGCCGATCGGCTTCTGGTCGGGACCGAGATAGGAGAACGGGATCGAGGCCTCGCGGTGGCCAATGGTGATGGCGCCGTTCGATTTGATCCTGGCGAGCGTGGGACTGTCGGCGGCAGCCGCGGGTCCACTGACGGCGCCGAGGACCGCGAGGCCGGACAGAATGCTCAAGACACGCGCAAACTTCGTCATGGACGTCTCCTTGATGGACAGCCTAAAGCGCGCTGAGATTGCGATGAATCGTCATCGCGCTTCAGGTTGTTGTTTACGCATGATCTTTCCGGAAAACCGCTTCGCACTTTTCCGGATCATGCTTTAGGCGGCCCTCGATGATGGCTTCACGCCGCGCCGCCGCATGATCTCGATCAGGCGGTCGACGTCGGCAATCGTGTTGAACATCCCGAACGACACGCGAATGCCGTCCCGTTCCGGCGACACGCGGACCCCGTTCTCCTCGAAATGGCCGAACCATTCGGCGGCGGGCAGCGCGATGACGTAAATGTGCGGCGCGCGATGCTGCCGCGCGCGAGGGCCGACCAGGCGAACATCCAGCGCGTCGAGCCGGGCGATGAGATGGTCGCCGAGATCGAAGCAGTGGTTCTTGATGTTCTCAACGCCTAGCGCTTCGATCATGTCGAGCGAGGCACTGAGCGCATGGATCGCCGGAAGATTGAAATTGCCGAGCTCGAAGCGGCGCGCGCTCGCGGCAAGCTCGAGCCTGTCAGGACGGGCGATGAGATCGGCCGGGACTTCCGCAAGGCTCGCGGCTGCGAGGTAGGCAGGCTCGAGCTCAGCCCTCGACGTGTCCCAATAGAGCAGGCCCAGCCCTTGCGGCACGAGCAAGCCCTTGTGGCTGCCCGAACCGATGAAGGTCGCGCGCATCGCTTTCGCATCGATCGGCACAACGCCGATCGCCTGCATCACATCGACGACGAAATACAGCCCCTTCTCCGCACAGAGGGCCCCAATGCTTTCGACGTCGAAACGATGACCGGCATGGAAGGTCACCTGCGACATCGAGATCGCCCGCGTGTTCGCATCGATGTAGGGACGAAGGCTGTCGGCGTTCACGATCTCCGTCATCGGCACGAACTCGACGGTCACGCCCTTGCGCCGCAGATTGAGGAACGCGTAGGCGTTGTTCGGATGGTCGCCGTGGATCATCAGGACCTTGTCACCGGCGCGCAGCGACAGCGCATTCGCAGCGATGTTCATGCTCTCCGAGGTGTTCTTGGTGAAGGCGATCTCATCCGCCGATGCGCCCAAGAACCGCGCCAGCTTCTTGCGGGTCTGCTCGACGCGATCGAGCCAGACGCTCTTCGGGCCGGCGGTCTCGAGACCCTCGCTCAGGAAACGGTCGATCGCCGCCTTGACGGGACGCGCAAGCGGGGTCTGGAAGCCGGAATCGAGATAGGTGATCCGCTCGGCAGCCGGGAACTCCTTCCGCACGGCTTCGACGTCGTAGTGTTCTGACATCCCGATCTCCTGAGCACGTCCGCGGCGGCTCGCACTTGCACAAATCCTGTTCACCGCCGCGCAACGCCAACGATATGGGCAAGGCGCAAAAGCGCCTACACGAATTTTCATATTCCAGTAGTTTTTATTCCGAAAAATGATAATTTCCTAGCTCAGGGTGGAGACTTGCAAAATGCTGCAGCCGAGTACCGACGGGCCACTGGACCGCGCCTTCGCGGTCATTGGCTATGTTGCCAGCCAGACCAGGGCGGCCTCGGTCGCGGAAATCGCCGCTGCGCTGTCCCTGCCGCTGCCGACTGCGCATCGGCTCATCGGAAATCTGGAGCAGCGCGGGCTGCTGCAGAAAGCCGTGGGAACGAAGCGCTACGTGGTCGGAAATCAACTGGTCACGCTGTCGGCGCGCGTGATCGGCGCAGCTTTCCGCACCGCGCGCCGGCACGCGGTGCTCCGCGCCGTCGCCACTGAGATCGGCGAGCAATGCGAGATCGGGGTCGTGCGGGACAATGTCGTTGCCTATGTCGACAGCGTTCGCGTGTCGCAACCTCAAGGCCTCCAGTTCAATCCCGGCGAAGCGGCCCCGCTCCACTGCACGTCGACCGGCAAGATCTACATGAGCCGCCTGCCGGAGCGCGCGCGCGAGAAGCTGTGCCGCGCGCTCGCTCTGACGCGATATACCGACACGACGATCGTGGATGTCGAGCGCCTGATGAAGGTGCTCGATGAGACCCGCAAGCGCGGCTGGGCCAAGACCAACGAAGAGTATGTGAGAGGCGTCGTCGGCTGCGCCGTTCCGATCCTATCTCCGGATCGCGAGCTGATCGCGTGCCTGGGTGTGTCCGTTCCCGTGGCACGCGTGAGCTTCACTGAACTGGATCGATTCATAGCTCCACTGCAGAAAGCCGCTGCATTGCTATCGGAGACGATCCTCGGGGATGACGAGGACGATGCAGGCGAAGCATCAGGGAAATCCTGAGCCGGTCGTTCCGCGACATGGCGGCGACCGCCGGTCGTGCCGTAGCAATCAATGGCAATAAAGTATTCACCACGAGACACACTTGTACTGTCCGGGCAATGCAACCTTTCGATGCCTGTGCTAAACCAGAAGGTGAAATGAATTGTCGCCACACCCTCGTGTGGCGAATGGAATGCCGGAATGCCCAGTATATCGAGTCTCGCGCGATGGATCGGATCGGCGAATGGCGCTGAAATACTGAGGTGTCCGACGGTTGCGGCCCCGGTCCGGCGACGCAGGGCTTCCAGGCCTCACGCGTTGATCGAACGGTCCTGCTGGCTGACAGGCACGCTGGCGAGCGGCCTCGCGATATTCCTGATCTCGGCGGTTGGCGTCACGGTGGAGATCCGCAGCCTCGCCCTCTCGCTCCTGCTGATGTCGTTCCTGGTTGCCATCTATCTCATCTATGGGACATGGCGGCCGGCGCCGGTCCTGTCGAATATAGGCGGTGCGGTCGCAGCTCTTTTCCTCTCGATTGGAATGGCCGGAATTATCAGCCTTGCCGGGTTGCGGTACCATTACCCCGTGATCGATGACGCGCTCGCGGAGAGCGACCGTTCGCTGGGAATTGACCTGCCCGCGATCATCTCCTGGTTTGCCGATCACCCGGCTCTGTCGAAACTTCTCGATGTCGCCTACCAAAGTTCCTTTCTTCAATTGCTGGGACTGGTCGTTCTTCTTCCCTTGCTCCGTCGCACAGACAAGCTCTGGGAGCTGGTCTTCGTCTGCAGTCTTGCCATTGTCACCTCCACCACGATTTCGATCTTCTGGCCCGCGACAGGCGCTTTCGCCTATTTCGACTATTCGAACGACATCCTGGGAAAACTTCCACTGAACGCGGGGACGTACCATCTCGCGAAATTCGAGTATTACAGGAACGCGGCCGCACCGGTGCTGTCCTTTGCCAGTCTTCAAGGTGTGGTGACCTTCCCCTCGTTCCACTGCTGCCTCGCGCTGATGACGATTTTCGCCGTGATCGGCACGGGATGGCTTTTCTGGATCGTTGCGTCCTGGAACGCTCTCGTGCTGATATCGACGCTCCCGATCGGCGGCCACTACGTGATCGACCTGGCCGGCGGCGGGTTGTTGTGGCTGGTCTGCGTCGCCTTGGCAGCGATGCTGGGCAGATGGAGCGCCCGCGAACCGGTCTCCGGCGACAGGCTGGTTGCGGCCGAAGCGGGCATCGCGACATGAAACCTGCTAGGCAGGTTTGAGCCGCGCCCAACCGTCCGATCCGTGACGGCGAAGGGCGAACGCAAGAACGCATTTCGCGCCGACGGCCCGATCGGAGACCGATCCAGATCGGACACCGTTTCAGCTCTTCGTGCTCGCCGTCTTGTCGAGCGCGGCCCGCAAGCCATTGGCGAGTTTGATCGCGTCGTCGTTGGCCCAGAAGTGCATGAAGAACAGGCGCGGCTGTTCGTCCAGCATGTGGCTGTGCAGCGCCGTCACGGCGATGCCGTGCGACCGCAGCGCCTTGATGACGGGGTTCACCTCGTCGCCGGTCAGCACGAAGTCGCCGGTGATGGCCGCCTTGCCCGCGCCGGTCGGCTGGAAGTTGATGGCGGTCGCAACCCCCAGCGGCCCGACGGGGCTCAGCTGCATTCCCTGCTCGGTGACGGGATCACGGCGCGGAACGTTGAACTGGTAGACGCCGCCATTGGCCTGTCCCTTGACGCCGATGATCTGGTCGAGCTGCGCGGTGTCGAGATCGACGGCGGGCGGCGGGGCCGCCGCAGCCGGCACCGACATCGGTGTCTTGCTTTCGGCGAGCGCCTCCTTGAGGGCCGTTGCGATCCTGACGGGATCGCCGTGACCGGCGACGTGCATGTAGAACGTCGCCGGGTTCGCACCGAGCAGATGATTGTGCACGGCCGTGATCTCCAGCCCGCTCGCGATCATCTTCAGCATGACCGGGTTGATCTCGGGCTCGAGAAGCACCAGATCGCCCATCGTCATGGCGCCGCCATGGGCCGGCTTGAACGCGACCCAGCCGCCGAGCGCCAGCGCCGGCTTGATGGTCACGCCGTCAAGCGTCACCGTGAGATCGGTGCGCGGAAAGCCGTAGCGATGCACGTCGCCGGTGACAGTCGGCTTGCGGCCGAGCGCGTCATCGACCTTCTGCCAGTCGACATCCTGCGCGCGGGCGGTTGCGATGAAGCAGGCGCCGATGGCCATCAGCGCCGAGATTGTCTTGCGCATTGATCTGCTCCCTTGAGCTTGAATTCGGGTTCCGGAGCGGTCTCAGTTCCGCTCCTTGATCTGGCCGCTGCTGTCGACAACGAGCCGCACCGGTTTGCCGTTCTTGATCGCCTTGGCGGTCGTCCCCTCCGCGGTCGACTTGATGTCGCTGACCTCCGTGTAGCCAGCCGCCTTGATCCTGGCGACGAGCTCCTCCTCAGTCAGCGCGCGTGCGGCAGACGCGCCGCCAATCAACGCCAGAATGAGGAAAGCGTGAAGGATTGTCCGTGTGCGCATGGTCGTTCTCCTGTGTCCCCGCCCCAGGTGAAAGTCCGTTTCGCAAGGCTACGCATCGACAAGACCGGCGCGCCGCGCCGGACCGATGAGCCGAAATGATGCGTTGGATGATATCGGGGTGGCTGATGACATGCGGCGTCCTTGGTCAAGATCAGGACGCGATTCTTGGGCATGTCGCCTCACGGGGAGATCGCACATCCCCGACAGGCCGAGTAGAAGACCGGGTGGCCGAGCTGTCAACGCACCCATCCCAGCGGGTGCTCACAAAGAATTTTACGCTTCGTTTGGAACCACGCGCCCGCGCATCATGCACGGCCCTGACACACCACAATTCCAGGCGCTGCGCAGATCACCGGCGGCGATCGCGCGGACGGTGAAGCAGCGCATGCTCCTCCGCCTCGTCGGCAGCGACGAGCGCGCCGATGCGCGGATCATCGCGAAGACCATGCTGCGCGCCGACGAGCATTTCGTGGCGCTGTGGAGCGAGCGCTATGTCGCGGCGCTGCCGCCGTCGCATCCGCTGACGCTGAAGGAGAAGCTCCGCGCTGCCGACCTCGCCGACGTGCCCCTGATCGACCGCTGCCATTGCGAACAGAGCGCATTCTTCGGCCGCAATGCGCAGCGGCGCCAGACCGCGGCGATCGCGCAATCGGAAGACTGGGCGATGGCGCTCGTGGCTGCCGGTGTCGGCATCGCCATCGTCCCGGAAGGCGTGGCGAAGGGCAATCCTGACGTCGCGGTGCGCGAGATCGAGGTCAAGGTCAGGCGCGAGGTCGGCCTCGCCTATCGCGCGTCCGTGCCGCTGGCCGATGCGTTGGAGGATTTTGTTGGGAAGCTTCAGAAGCAGCGAAAAGTCGATCGGCCTCCAGGCCGGCACGTTGCGCGCAAAGCGCCTAACCCTTCACCACGACCGCACGGCCGTACGGCGGCTGGCTCATGACCGGAGGGTTGGCGGTCTGGGCGGCGAGCTCTCCGATCAGGCGGTCGGCATCGGCGGCCATGCCGTCGGGCGCCTGGATCACCAGGCGCTCCAGCGCCCAGCGGTAGGAGGAGACGCGCTGCTCGAGGCACTGCTGCACCCACTGCACGATCAGCGAGTTCTCCTGCATGCGCGCGACCGCATCGTCCCTCTCCCTCGGCGAGAGCGCGGAGACGCGCGCCATGCTGGCGTCGCGCTTCCTGTCGAGATCGATGACGCGGATCGCGGAGGCGAAGAACGGTTCGAAGCGGGTGATGTCGTTGCGGACGTCCTCGATCAGCTGCGCATAGCGCGAGGAATGCGAGCGGTGCGGCTCGTCGATCAGCGTGCGGCCGTACATGGTGCGGTCGAACACGATCTTCTGCCGCCAGGGCGAGGGCAGCGGCTTGTAGTCGCCGAACACGCTCTTCCAGGCCGGGCGCGACAGCGGCGGCTCGATCATGGGATAGGCGAGGTCGCGCAGCTGGCGCTCCTCGTCGGTGAGCTGGAATTGCGAAGGCCCCAGGCCGACGCTGCCGGTCGCTTCGGCCCCTAACCAGCGATGCATATCGTCGCTGCGCATGTCAGCGCGGGTGCGGCCGAAATCGCCGCCGCTGCAGGCGCCCAGCATTGCGCCGAGCAGCGCGAGAAAAGCGGCCGATATGAAAGGCCGGATATGGCGGATGGGATCCGGCATTGCAAAGAGCCAGACCTCAGCGACGGCGTCGACGGCGCCCCGGCGCTGTGCCCTGCTCCGGCCCGCGATCGCCGCTGGTTTCGTCACTCTGGCGCTCGATGCGGATCACCGGGAGGATCAGAATCATCCCCATCTCCGCATGCGGTGTGACGTCCCCCGACGAGCCTACCCGGCGACCGGCCGGAAATTCGATGATGGTCCCCATGTCAGCTCTCTCAATTGCCGCGCGATCAAATACGCCCCTGCAACATGGCGATCATTAAGATCAGTTCATGGTTAACGGGGTGTAAACATGCCGTTCGGACCGTAACCGCACGGACCCGGCCGCGCTGTCCCGCTGCGGCACGATAAGATCTCAAATTTAAGGACCGGCTTCACGCCTCGTTTTCCTTAACGAGGCTTTAAAGGAACCTGCGCTAGGCTCGCGCCAAGTATCTTCTTTCGAGTTGCGTACGCCTCCATGACCAAGTCGCTGTTTCCCGGATTCGACGGGCTGATTAGCCTCTCCCGTCGCGAAGGCGTCGATGTTCGGCCGACGCTGCTGCGCGTGCTGACCGACCTCTATGTCCAGACGCGCGTCCACAGCGATGACGAGCAGCGCCAGTTCATCGAGCTTGCGACGCGGCTGATCGACCAGGTCGACGATGCGACGCGCGCGGCCATCAAGGCGAAGCTCGCGATCTATCCGCAGACGCCAGTCCCGGTGCTGCAGAAGCTCGGGCTGGTCGCCGCCCAGGAAGGCCGCAGGATTCCGCTCGCGCGCGAAATCCCCGCGCCCGCGCCGCCCCCCTCGCCTTCCCGCGCGCCGACCGAGGCCGAGCAGCGCATGGCCGCGAACATGGCGATGCAGCCGAAGGACGCCGCCGAGATCCACGACATGTTCTTCCGCGCCGGCGCGCCCGAGCGTGCGCTGATCCTGCACAATCTGGCGCAGACGCCGCTGAAGGCGGCGCCGCGCATTCCGACCGTGCGCGCCAAGCGCGCCATCCAGATCCTGGAGATGGCGGCGATCGCCGGCGATGTCGACAACTTCACTCTCGAGCTCGGCGACAGCCTGATCCTGCCCTCGCGCGTCGCAGCCCAGATCGTCGACGATCCCGGCGGCGAAGCGCTCGCGGTCGCCGCGCGCGCGCTCGACATGCCGAGCCCGAACTTCCAGCGCATCCTCTTGTTCTTCAAGCCGGAGATCGGCAATTCCGTGAACGAGGTGTACCGGCTGTCGCGGCTCTACGACCGCCTCGACGACCGCTCGGCGCTGGTGATGCTGGCGGCCTGGCGCGGCTCGACGCTCGCGGTCACGCGAGCGAAGTACCAACCTTCGCTGCACGACAGTGAACGCCAGCGCGCCCGCGCAGGCGCCAGCCAGACGCGGCCGGGCGCACAGCCCGGCTCCGCGCCTGCGGTGCGGACGGGCACCGGCGGATCGTCGGATCGCTAGATTTCGCAGCGCCGCCTCGATCTGGCTCGACACGTACCGCAAGCTGGTCCAAAAGGCGGAGCGTCGTCGTCCACAAACGCGGCCGGATGTCGACCGACCAGACGGATCAATAGACCATGGGCTACATTGCGCCGACGGCTTTCAGGGAGATCACCGAAGCCGATTTCGATGACGTCGCGGATGCGATGATCGAGATGCAGGCCCACTATCGCGCCCGCTGTCCCGCGCGGGACTTAATCATCGACGGGCTGAGGTCGAGGCCGACAGGATCGCGAATTCTGCTGGCTTGCGAGAACGGCGGGATCGCTGGCTTTGCGTGCTTCAGTGCGATCTATCCCGGCCCCGGTTTGACGTCGGGTTTCTTCCTGAAGGAGCTCTACGTGCGTCGCGATCGACGCAGCAGCGGACTGGGGCAGAAGCTCATGGCGCGCCTTGCGGCAATAGCCCGGCAAGAGGGGCACGACCGCATCGACTGGACTGTCGATGCGGCTGATCTGCGACTGCAGCAGTTCTACGAAATGCTCGGAGGACAGGCGCTGCCGGAAAAGCGGTTCTTTCGCATCGCCGGCGCAAAGCTGACGGAGCTCGCCGAAAGGTAATTGGCCATTGGGCCAGTCAGGCCTTCGCCAATTCCAGGAAATGCCGCCCGGCGCGGTCCTCGGTCTCGACGATCCACGCATCGGAATCGAAGCGAAGCTCCTTGGTCAGGCGCTCCTCGATCGTGTGCTCCGGCAGCGGCTGAGGCGCCACCGGCACGAAGAAGCGATCGACGGGACGGCCGTCGTCATAGACGGTTTGCGGCGCCGGCACGTAGAGCATCGCATTGCCGTCGAGCAGCGACACCTTGACGAACACCGCACCCGCCTCCTCGGCGCCGCGACGGCGCACCGCGCCGAACACGCCCTCGGTCTGGCAGCGGCGCAGGTAAGCCGCGACCCATATGTTGGATTTCAAACGCATGGGAAGCACGATAGGCCAGTGCCGCCATCAGCACCAGCCTCGCGCACGAGCGTGACAATCATTCGACGGGATGGCCGATCGCGGCGGCGAGCTCGCGCAGCAGGCGGTCGGAGACCTGGCCGGTGACGGGCATCTTGTGCTCGCGCTCGAATTTCTGGATCGCGGACTGGGTTTCGCCGCCCATCGTGCCCGTGATCTTCAGATTGCCATAGCCGTATTCGGACAGCGCACGCTGCACGCCGGCGATGCGGCGCGCGCCCGGGCTCTGCTGCGGGATCGGCGCCGGCGGACGGATCGCGGACGGCGGCGTCGAGGTCGTCGCCTTGACCAGATTGGTCATGGGATCGTTGCCCGCGCGCGGCGTCGATGCGGTCGCCTCGACCGGCTTCTCCACCGGCTTCTCTGCGGCTCGCTCGGCCGGCTTGGGCTCGACGCGAAACTCCGTCGCCTTCGGCTCGAGCGGCGAGGTATCGGCGCCGACCGGACGCGGACGCGGCATGGGATTCGACAGCGGCACCGAGGACGGCGCGGGAAGATTGATCACGGTGCCGAACATCGGCGCCGGATGCCGGCCGGTCTGCAGGAACAGCGCATTGGTGACGATTGCACCGATCGCGGCAACGGCCACGAGGCCGGCCATCGTGTCCTTGGGGCTGTGCAACAGCACGCGCATCACGAGATTGCGCTCGGTCTCGATGTCGATGACCGCGGCCTTGGCTCCACCCTTGGCGCCACGGCGGCGCGGAGCGGTGTCGTCGTTGGCAGACTTCTTAGGCACTTTTCTTCACCAGAGCGGGTTGGTCGTGAAGTTGTTCCGGAGTTTCCTGACGCAGCACCGGCGTCAAGGTCGCGATCTTGTTCTCGGCAGGTTTGGTTTGCGGCGGCGTGTAGACGAGCGGCAGCTTGACGGTGACGGCGGTGCCCTCGCCGAGCCTGCTTTGTACCGTCAATTCGCCGAGATGCAACGCCACCAGGCTCTTCACGATCGAAAGCCCAAGGCCGGTGCCTTCGTGGCGGCGCTGATAGGTCTTGCCGGCCTGGAAGAACGGCGCACCGATGCGCTTGAGATCGTCAGGCGCGATGCCGACGCCGGTGTCGCTGATGCGCAGCGTGAGCTGCGATCCGGTCACCGCGGCCGATACGGAGACTTGCCCGCCGCGCTCGGTGAACTTGATGGCGTTGGCGACGAGGTTGAGCACGATCTGCTTGAACGCGCGCGGATCGCCGGTCATCACCGGCAGGTCCTGCGGCGCGTCGGTGACGAGGTCGATGCCGTTCTCCCGCGCCTTCAGCGCCAGCAGATTGCAGCAATGCAATAGCGAGGCACGCGGCGCGAACGGCTCCGATGCGATCTCGAAATTGCCCGATTCCATCTTGGACATGTCGAGGATGCCGTTGACGACCGACAACAGATGCTGGCCGGAATCGTTGATGAGCTGGGCATATTCCTTGCGCTGGGCCGCGCCCAGCATCAGGGTCTGCTCCTGCGCAATCATCTCGGAGAAGCCGATGATGGCATTGAGCGGCGTGCGCAGCTCGTGGCTCATGGTGGCGAGGAAGCGCGTCTTGGCGGCATCGGCGGCTTCCGCCGCGCTGCGGGCCTGATCGAGCGCCTGCTCGGAATGCTTGCGATCGGTGACGTCGCGCATCACGGCGACGACCTCGGCCTCACGCGTGGGATCGCGGCCCCGATCCTGGTCGAGCGGCCGGCAGCGCATCTCGACCCAGATGAAATCGACCTGGCCGCGCTCCGAGCTGGCAGGCTCGCGCCGCAACCGGAACTCGACGCTGCGCACGTCGCCGCGCGCCGCATCCGACAACGCGGTGAGATAGGCCGGACGGTCGGCGACATGGACGCGGTCGAACAGGCCGTGGCCGTGCAGTTGCGCGACTGATAGGCCGAGCATGGCCTCGGCGGCCGGCGAGATGAACTGCACCGCGCCGTTGCGCTGATGCCGGGAGATGACGTCGCTCATGTTGCGCGCGAGCAGGCGATAACGCTCCTCCTCACGCGACAGCAGCGCGACGCTGGTGCGCGCAAGCGATTCCGCGCCGAAGGCAAGGCCCGCAGCATAGAGAGTAGCCGAGGCAACGCCGAAGGCCATCAGCACGCCCCGCTGCGCGGCGCTCGGCTCCTCCACCGGCAGCCAGCCGAGCTGGCTGATGAGGATCAGCATTCCGGCGCAGGACAGCGCGAGCAGCGAGGCAAAGGCCGCGACGCGGCGCGAGGCGGACAGCGCAGCTTCGAGGGGAACCACCACCAGCCAGACCGCGGCGAATGATTCGATACCGCCGGTCGTAATTGCGACCGCCATGATCAGGCCGGAGAGCGCCAGCGACGACAGCACATGCGCGCCCTCGTAGCGGCCGGTCCGCGAAAGGAACCAGGACAGCATGATGGGCGCGATCAGCCAGGCAAAGGCCGCGACCTCGACCGCGCTCGGCGCGCCACGCATGGCGAGATAGACAGGGAATGCGGCAAACGCCGCCAGGCTGCCCAGCAGCCGCGGCGCCATGAAGGCACGATGGCGCGCACGCGTCAGCGCATCGTAACGCGCGGAGGGATGCAGCAGCGCATCGAGACAATCGCGGATGATACTCAAAACTGTCACGGGTCTCGCGCTTCGGCTCAATCGTCTTGAGAAGACGCGCCGGAACGCCTCCTTGTCGTTGAGCCACCGTGTCAGAGCGACCTTAAACGAGTGCTAAGGCGGCGCGGCACGCGGCCGGACACCGTGTCGTCGCGGAGCTTTTTAGACGATTTGACGACGTCTTCGGTGAGGATGGTGAACACAGGGTTTCACCGTCCTCCGCATGGTTTCGAATTGGTGGATGCGCGGGATCCGGAAGGCCACGGGCCCCGGCAGCAATGGAAAATTTACGAGACCAGGGCCTTGCAAAGTTTTTTGCGCCAATTTTCCGCGAATTAAGCTCAAGGCAATCACTTGCGATTTATCGAGGGTTGCTAGGTCCGGGCGCTCGCGGGGATCGCCGCGGCGGGATCTAACGTACAGGTCGACAAGATGCGCTTTCTGCTCCGCATCACATTCTGGCTCGGGCTGGTGCTGGTGCTCCTGCCCAGGGACAAGACGCCCGAATCGGAGAAGGTGCCGCAAATCGGCGCCGCCGACGCGGTGCAGGCTGCGACCGCGGCCGTCTCCGACATGACCCAGTTCTGCAAGCGACAGCCGGCAGCCTGCGAGGTCGGCGGCCAGGCCGCGACCATCATCGGCCAGCGCGCCCAGGACGGCGCGAAGAAGCTGTACCAGATCATCAACGACAAGGAAGAGCAGATCACCAACGACAAGAACGACGGCAACAAGAACGACCACAAGAAGTCGCCCGACCACACCGGCTCGATCGCGATGGCCGGCGAAGGCGACGCTGCCGCGAGCGAGGCGCCGCGCGACACCCTGACCCAGGACGACCTCGCGCTGGAATGGCGCGGCCCTCAGGCAGCGAATTAGGGCCCAAACCCTATCGATTTCACGGCTTCGCGTCCCTATATTGGCGGTAAGCGGGAACTGTGGGCCAATATGACGACGATCGACGAAATCAGGGACAATTTCGAGCTTCTGGACGAGTGGGACGACCGCTACCGGTACGTCATCGAGCTCGGCCGTACCCTGGAACCGATGCCGGAGGCCGAGCACTCTGCCGAGAACAAGGTGCAGGGCTGCGTCAGCCAGGTCTGGCTGCAGAAGCTGATCGACCGCAGCAATGGCGCGCCGGTCCTGAAATATCGCGGCGACAGCGACGCCCATATCGTGCGCGGGCTGGTCGCAATCGTGCTCTCGCTCTACTCGGGCCGGACGCCGCAGGAAATCCTCGCAACCGATGCGATCGCCGTGTTCAACGAGTTCGGCTTCCGCGATCATCTGACGCCGCAGCGCTCCAACGGCCTGCGCTCGATGGTCGAGCGCATCAAGACCGACGCGAAAGAGGCGCTGGCGGAAGCGTCGTAAAGAACGCCCCCTCAAATGAGGAGCGCACGTACCGAACCACACTGCAAACTGCCGTAGGGCAAAGCGGAGCGTGCCCACCATTTGCGCGTGATTGGTGAGAATTCGTGGGCACGGCGCTTCGCGCCTTTGCCCACCCTACGGGATCTCGGCCTGAACTACTTCCCCTTCTTCCGCTGTTGCTGCCCTAATCCCATCTGCTTGGCCAGCTGCGAGCGCGCCACCGCGTAGTTCGGCGCGACCATGGGATAGTCGGCCGGCAGGCCCCATTTCTCGCGATATTGCTCCGGCGTCATGTTGTACTGGGTGCGCAGATGGCGCTTCAGCGACTTGAAGCGCTTGCCGTCCTCGAGACAGACGAGATAGTCAGGCGCGATCGACTTCTTCAGCGAGACCGCCGGTTTTGCCGGCTCGAGCGGCGCCGCCTCGGTGCGCCCTGTCGAAACCCGCACCAGGGCGCCATGAACCTGGCTAATCAGGTTCGGAATCTCGGCAGCCGGCGTCGGATTGTTGCCGAGATAGGCCGACACGATGCTCGCCGTCAGCTCAATGAAGTTCTTAGCCCCGGCATCCGACATTGCCCCCTCCCTGTTGCGCCGACTGGGATTGACGACGCCAAAGTATTCCGTGTCAACAATACCTCGACCAAAATACGACAACTGGCGAATATGAGCTGACGACTGACGACGTGACAAGAACGGTCGCGTTTTACTTGCGTAGCCCAGGTCTCAGGACCGCTGATCGAGATGCGCGCGCAACTCGTCGATCGAGGCAAAGCGCATCATGCCCTCCGGCATCTGCGCCTCGATCGAGCCGTCGGAATAGAGCGAATAGGCCATGCCGTCGACGATGCCGGACTTGAGCACCGTCACGGGCGGCTGCTCGGCCGCCGGCTCCGGCTCGGGTGCAGGCGGCGGCGGGGGAGCCTCGGCAAAGGTCGAGGGCGAGCGCGGCGGCGGGGACGGACGGCGTGCGGCGGCCGGCGGTTCCGGCGGGCGCATGCGATCCGGCTTCGGCCAGGCATCATCGAAGCTCGCAGGCGGGGTGTCCGGCGCGGCTGGTGCTGCGGGCTCCGCAGGCGGCGGCGCGCCCTCGGCGGCCTTGGCCTCCGCGCGTTCGCGCTCCTTGCGCGAGGTCGAGGCGAACATCAGATTGCGACGGCGCGGCGGTTCCGGAGTTGCGGGAGGCGTCGGGACAGCCGGCTCCGGCGGTGGCTCGACGCGCGGACGCTCGCGCGCGGGTGCTTCGCCGAGCCATGGCGGCGCCGCCGGCGATGGCATCGGCTCGGCCCGCATGGCCGGAGCAGGCACCGGCTCGGGCGATGGCGCACCAGGCACTGCGAGGCCCGGCAGCACGGGCCTGACCCGAACCTCGGACGGTGCGCCGGCGAGCCGGCGGGCGATGCCCTTCAGCTCCAGCAGCACCAGATGCAAGCCGGCCAGTAACATCCCGGAGCAGACGCCGATCGTGCCCGAGATTATGAGAGTACTGCCGAGACTGAATTCCCTGACGGTGAAGCCAAACAGGATCGCAAGGAGGCCCGCCACGACGGCGACAATCCCCACGATCAACATTGCCAAGGTCATCGAACTCACCCCCGGCCGCGCATCCACACGCGACACTCGCGCCACGATACCGTCTTACGGCGTTCCACGCCAACGGCGAATTGTGGTCAGCGTTCCTAAAGAGAAGGAAATCAGGGACTTATTCACATTCCCTTCAGCTACGGCTCGCTACTGCTGGTCTGCTTCCGTTTGCAAGGATTTGCTGCGTCGCATCAGGAATTTAGCCATAATGCCCAATTACTTGGTAATGGAACTGCGCTATAGGGATTCCGGGGAAGTGGCCCGCGCGCACCAGCAGGGCCAAGAGGGGATTCCGGGTCACCAATAGCCATGACATCCATCACGACTTCGGCGATCGACACGCCTCTGCGGCGCTCGGTCGAACGGACTTGCGACGATCTCGCCATGCTGGTGCTGGCCGCGGTCGCCGTGATTGCAGGCTTGACGTTCCGCGACTACGGACTCGGCTGGGACGATTACACCCACGCTGAATATGCCGACCTGTTGCTGCGCATGTTCGGTTCCGGCTTCAAGGACACCGCGGCGCTCTCCTTCGCCAATCTCTACATGTATGGCGGCGGCTTCGACATGGTCGCGGCCCTCTTGCACAAGGTGCTTCCGCTCGAGCTGTTCGAGACGCGCCGTCTGGTCGGAGCGGTCGTCGGGGTGATCGGACTTGCCGTGACCTGGCGGCTCGGCCGCCGCGTCGGCGGCCCCCTTGCGGGTCTTGCCGCGCTCCTGCTGCTCGCGCTGTGCCCGATCTTCTATGGCCACATGTTCATGAACCCGAAGGATGCGCCCTTCGCGGTGGCCATGATCATCCTGATGCTGGGCCTCGTCCGGCTCGCCGAGGAATATCCGCAGCCGTCGCCGCGCACGATCCTCATCGTCGGCTTGGGGGCCGGTCTTTCGCTTGGCTGCCGCGTTCTCGGCGGGCTCGCGCTGGTCTACGCCATGCTCGGCTTCGTGCCGCTGTTCCTGGAGGAACTGCGCACCGAGGGTTTGCGCGAGTCGGCCCGCCGCTTCGCCCATGTCGTCTATGTGCTGCTACCCGGCCTCGTGCTCGGCTATCTCGTGATGGGCCTGATCTGGCCGTGGTCGATCATGGAGCCCGGCAATCCCTTCGAGGCGCTGACCTACTTCTCGCACTTCTTCGAGAAGCCCTGGAAGGAGATGTTCGACGGCGCGATCGTGTCCGTGCCCGACATGCCCTGGTCCTATCTGCCGACGCTGTTCGCGCTGCAGCTGCCCGAGGTGATGCTGGTGCTGATGGGCGGCGCCGTGGTCAGCACCTTCGCGCTGCTGCCACGCGGCGACGTTCCGGCTCGCCGCAAGACCATTCTCCTGATGCTGACGCTGGCCGCGACCCTGCCGCTCGCGATCGCGATGGTGAAGCGTCCCGCGCTCTATAACGGCATCCGCCATTTCGTCTTCGTGATCCCGCCGATGGCGGTGCTGGGCGGCGTCGCCTTCGCCTGGGCGATGGAGCGCCTGCGCGCCAACCACCGCACCTGGCAGCCGGTGGTGCTCGCGACCTTCTGCTTTGGCCTGGCGCTCTCGCTCGCCGAGATGATCCGGCTGCACCCCTACCAGTACACGCACTTCAACCACATCGCCGGCACCGTGCGCGGCGCCGACGACCGCTTCATGCTGGATTATTGGGGCCTCGCGCTAAAGCAGGCCTCCGACGAGCTGCGCGAGCAACTGGTCGAGCGCCAGGAAGTACCGCCGGTCAATCGCAAATGGAAGGTCGCGGTGTGCGGTCCGCAGCGTCCGGCGCAGGTCGCGCTCGGACCCGACTTCACCATCGGCTGGGATTCCAATGCGGCCGATTTCGCCATGACGCTCGGCGAGTTCTACTGCAAGGGCCTCACCGCGCCCGTGATGGTCGAGATCAAGCGCGACGACGTGGTGTTCGCCCGCGTCTACGACATCCGCGGCCGCAGCATTTCCGGCCTGCTCTCGATCCCGGCGCCGTAAGATCATTGTCCGATCGGACGGCCGCGGAGACGAAACGTCGCGTTGGCCGCGATCGGCGGTTCTGGAATCCGGAACCTCCAGCGCGCACTCCATGCGGGCGACGCTGAACTGCCGCGCTTGACGCGCCTTGCTGCCAGCCCCGACCGAGACTAGGCTCTCGCTCCGCAACAACGAGGTTCGGAGAGAATTGTCATGTCGCCAGCAGAAGCCCGCCTGAGGGAAGTGCCCTCCAACATGACGGAGGCCGAGTGGCAGCAACGGGTCAACCTCGCCGCCTGCTATCGCCTCGTCGCGCTGTACGGCTGGGACGATCTGGTCGACACCCACATCTCCGCGCGCGTGCCCGGTCCCGACCATCACTTCCTCATCAACCCCTACGGGCTGATGTTCGAGGAGATCACGGCCTCGAGCCTCGTCAAGGTCGACCTGCACGGCAACCAGCTCTCCGAGAGCGAGTACAGCATCAACCCGGCCGGCTTCACCATCCATTCGGCGATCCACGAGGTGCGCGAGGACGCGATCTGCGTGCTGCATCTCCACACGCTCGACGGCACCGCGGTGTCGAGCAGCGCCGAAGGACTGCTGCCGCTGAACCAGACCGCCCAGCTCGTCACCCACGACCTCGCCTATCACGACTATGAAGGCATCGCGCTCGACCACGACGAACGGCCGCGGCTGCAGAAGGATCTCGGCAACCACAACCACATGCTCCTGCGCAACCACGGCACGCTGACCGTCGGTCGCTCGGTCGCCTCCGCCTTCGAGCGCATGTATCACCTCGAGCGCGCCTGCTCGATGCAGGTGCGCACCCGCGCCCTGGGCACGCCGGTCTATCCGGTCGAGGAGATCGCGATCGAGAAGAACACCGAGCTGCTCGCCAACCGCGACCGCGCCGAGCTGCGCGCGAACAACCTCGTGTGGCCGCCGCTGCTGCGCAAGCTCGACCGCGTCAATCCCGGCTACCGCTCTTGAGATTTTCCGGATTTGATGTAGGGTATCACCCAACGAACCTCTACGCCTTTTGGAATGAAACGCCGCCCAATTCCGGGCGGCGTTTTTATTTTGGCCCAGCGGACTCCACGCCCGTCATTGCGGGGCGCCCTTGCGACGAAGCAATCAAGACCGTTTCCCCGGAAGGCTTCCTGGATTGCTTCGCTACGCTCGCAATGACGGGGAGAGAGCCTTCGCCGAATGAAGGTCTCATAGGGTGGGCAAAGGCGCGCTCTTCGCGCGCCGTGCCCACGTCTTCTATCGCGATCGGATAGAGGTCGTGGGCACGGCGCTTTGCGCCTTTGCCCACCCCTACCGCACCGTGCTTATTTCACCTCGGCCAGCGCTGCGAGAATCCGGGCCCAGGAGCGGATGCCTTTCTGGTAGCTGCGGAGATCGTACTTCTCGTTCGGCGAGTGGATGTTGTCGTCGTCGAGGCCAAAGCCGACCAGCAGCGAGTCGAGCCCCAGCGTGCGCTTGAAATCGGCAACGATCGGGATCGAGGCGCCGGAGCCCATCAGCACGGTCTCCTTGCCCCATTCCTCCGCCAGCGCCTTGCTGGCGGCAGCGAGCGGCTTCATGTTCCAGTCGAGCGCGACCGCGGGCGCGGCGGAATGGTCGCCGAACTCGACCTTGCAGTCGCCCGGAAGCCGCGCCGTCACGTAATCGCGAAAAGCCTTGCGGATCTTTGCGGGGTCCTGCCCCTCGACAAGGCGGAACGAAACCTTGGCCGAGGCATGCGAGGGGATCACCGTCTTGGAGCCCTCGCCGATATAGCCACCCCAGATGCCGTTGACGTCGCAGGTCGGACGCGAGGAGGCCTGCTCGATCAGCAGCCGGCCCTTCTCGCCCGCCGGAATCGACAGACCGATCGGATTCAGGAACATCTCCGGCGTCAGGTTGAGCTTCTTCCACTGCTCCAGGATATCGGGCGGCAGATCCTTCACCCCGTCATAGAAGCCGGGAATGGTGATGCGGTTGTCGTCGTCGAACAGGCCGCCGAGAATTTTGGTGAGCACCCGGATCGGATTCATCGCGCTGCCGCCGAACACACCGGAATGCAGATCGCGATTGGCGGCGGTGATCTTCAATTCTTCATAGAGCAGGCCGCGCAGCGAGGTCGTGATCGCGGGCGTGTTGCGGTCCCACATGCCGGTGTCGCAGACCAGCACGTAATCGGCCCTAAACTCGTCCTTGTTGGCCTCGATGAACGGCACGAAGTTCTTCGAGCCGACCTCCTCCTCGCCTTCGATCAGGAAGGTGACGTCGATCGGCAGCGAACCCGTCACCTTCTTCCAGGCGCGGCAGGCCTCGACGAAGGTCATGACCTGGCCCTTGTCGTCCTCGGCGCCGCGCGCGACGATGATCTTGCGGCCGTCGGCATGGTCGGTGACCACGGGCTCGAACGGCGGACGGTGCCAGAGATCGAGCGGATCGACCGGCTGCACGTCGTAGTGGCCGTAGAAGATCACATGCGGCCGTCCGCCTGCCCCGGTCTTGCCGACGATCGCGGGATGACCGGCGGTCGGGCGCACTTCGGTGGCGACACCGAGGCTCGCGATGTCCTTGGCGAGATGCTCGGCCGCCGCCTTGCAATCGGCGGCAAAGGCCGGATCCGCGGAAATCGACTTGATCCGCAACAGCGAGAACAGACGCTCCAGGCTGTTGTCAAAATCCTTGTCGATGTGGTCGAGCACGGATTGAAGCTGCGCATTGGCCATGGTCGTATTCCCGATTGTTGATCTCAAGACGTCTTAGGAGGTCTTGGCTTTTAGCGCTGTCGCAGGCTCGGGGCCAGCCGCAACCGGTGGATGGCGGATGTGCCATGCGAGCGCACCGGCCAGGATGGCAGTCGCGAGCAGGTTATTGCCCCAGGCCTGCAGGACATTGGGAAACCACGGCAGCGCCAGCAGCATGAGGATGCCGGCAGCGCCGAGCGCAAGCCAGGTTCCGAGGCGCACACTCACGCGCTCGTCGAAGGCCGCGCGATGCATCAGCACCGTCATCGGGAAGAACAGCCACATGAAGTAGTATTGCCGCGCCAGCGGCGATGCCACGGTCATCAGGCAGAACAGGATGCCGAGCTCCTCGGCATCCGAGCGCGGCGTCCGTCGCGCTTGCGCTGGCATCACCGCGACGAAGCCGAGCCCGAGCAGCACTGATACCGCCAGCACGATCCAGTTCGCCGTCTTGTAGTCGACATCGATGACATTCATCGTGCGCGGCGGCTTGTTGGGATCTTCCTGATTGTAGTTGATCGGCCGCACCAGGCGATGCGTGACCGCGATGATGGACTGGTTGACCCACGACCAGTTCTGCTCGTCGCGCTGGCCAAAACCCTTTTCAGAGCTCGACCCGACCATGCCCTGATACCAGGTCGCAAGTTCGGCCGCATTGCGCTCGAAGCCGCGGATCGGCGCCGGCACGACGTAGAGCAGGATGCCGGTGAAGGCGACCGTCGCGGCGGCGGCAGCCCATCTCCGCCGCCACACCAGATAAGGCAGCACCGCGATCGGAAACACCTTGATGGCGGTGGCGAGTGCAAACATGAATCCTGCGAGCCACGATCGTTGATGTTGCAGGCTCCAGAATCCGTAGAGCATCATCGCCAGCAGAACGAGATTGGGCTGGCCGAGGTCGAACATGTCGAACACGAACGTCACGGTGACGAAAGCCGGCAGAGCCTCAAGCCAGGGCCCGGGCTGGCGGCCCGAGCCGGTCATGGCATTGGAGATTATCCCGGTGTACCACCACGCCGCCGCATTCAGGACCGACAGGACGATGTAGAGCGGAATCTTGCCGAACCAGCTCGGAATCGCGAGCAGGATCGCGGGCAGCGGCGGATAGATGAATTCGAACTGGTGATCGATTTCGGTGGGATAGAGCGGTCCACCATGCAGCACCTGCTGGCCGGCCCAATACCACAGCGCATAGTCCTTGGTCTTGCCACGGCCGAAAAGCTCCGGCCCGAGGACGTCGGCGGCCAGGATCAAGCAGCAGAGCAGGAAAAGCAGGTCGAGTGGCGACCGCAGCGACAGGGATCGGAGCGCGCCGGGTTTGGCGAAAGGTTCAGCTGAGGTCACGATGGGGTCCAGTTAGGGGCCATAGCACCTAGCAGACAGACGGATGGTTGGTGTCCTCTTCACCCGAATTTGTACCCGGCGCAAGCGGCGCGTTTACCGACGAATTGCTTCGAACAAAGGCTTGCTGCCTATCTCCGCAGCAACCCGCCGAGCGCACCGCGGACCAGGGTGCGGCCGACCGAGCCGCCGAGCTGGCCGCCGATCGACTTGCCGACATTGGCGGCCAGCCCGCCGATCACCTGGTTGGTGACCGATCGCGTCACGTCGCGCGCGATGACCTGGCCGGTCGAGAGGCGGCCGCGCTTGACGTTGGTGCCGAAAATGGTGCCGACGATCGAGCCGATCTGGCCGAGGATGCCGCCACCGCTTCCACCCGTCGAGCCGTCGGCCGTGGCCGCGGTGCCGGCGATGCGCTTCTGAAGCATCTCGTAGGCGGATTCGGCATCGACGGCGGTGTCATATTTGCCCTTGACCGGGCTTGCATCCATGATCGCCTTGCGCTCTTCCGGCGTGATCGGCCCGATCCGGGCCGATGGCGGCCGGATCATGACACGCTCGACCATCGTCGGCGTGCCGTTGCCCTCGAGGAAGGACACCAGCGCCTCGCCCTTGCCGAGCTCCGTGATCACCTTGGCGGTGTCGAGCTTCGGGTTGGGGCGGAAGGTCTGGGCCGCCGCCGCAACCGCCTTCTGGTCACGCGGGGTGAAGGCGCGCAGCGCATGCTGCACGCGGTTACCCAGCTGGCCGAGCACGCGGTCCGGCACGTCGATGGGGTTCTGCGTCACGAAGTAGACGCCCACCCCCTTGGAGCGGATCAGGCGCACCACCTGCTCGATCTTGTCCATCAGGGCCTTGGGCGCGTCGTTGAACAACAGATGCGCCTCGTCGAAGAAGAACACCAGCTTCGGCTTCGGCAAGTCGCCGGCCTCGGGCAGCTCCTCGAACAGCTCCGACAGCATCCACAACAGGAATGTCGCGTAAAGCCGCGGGCTCTGCAGCAGCTTGTCGGCGACCAGAATGTTGACCATGCCGCGGCCGTCGCGATCGGTCTTCATGAAATCCTTCAGCGCCAGCGCCGGCTCGCCGAAGAACTTGTCGGCGCCCTGATTCTCCAGCACCAGGAGCTGGCGCTGGATGGTGCCCACCGTGGCCCTGGTCACGTTGCCGAAGCCCTGCGCCTCCTTCTTGATGTCGCCAAGCGGGCTGTCCTCGGCATCCGCCCCCTTCTTGCCGGCCTCCGGCACGATGGCATCGAGCAGCGCGCGCAGATCCTTCATGTCGATGAGGGTGAGCCCGTTGTCGTCGGCGACGCGGAAGGCGACGTTGAGCACACCTTCCTGCACATCGTTGAGGTCGAGCATGCGCGCGAGCAGGAGCGGCCCCATCTCGGTGACGGTCGCCCGCACCGGGTGGCCCTGCCCGCCGAACACGTCCCAGAACACCGTCGAGAACTGGTCGGGCTGGAATTTCAACCCCATCTCGGAGGCGCGCTTGACGATGAAGTCCTTGGCCTCGCCGACCTCGGAGATGCCGGAGAGGTCGCCCTTGATGTCGGCGGCGAAGACCGGGACACCGGCGCGCGCAAATCCTTCCGCCATGACTTGCAGCGACACCGTCTTGCCGGTTCCGGTCGCGCCGGTGACGAGGCCATGGCGATTGGCCAGCGCCAGTGTCAGCCATGCCTGCTCGTCTCCCTTGCCGACGAAGATCTTGTCGTCAGTGTCGCCGAGCCTGCTATCCTGTGCCGTCATTATTCTCTCTGATCTCTCTGCCGTGTTTCGCGTATTGAAACCCAAAGGCGCCAGTTCCGCAGTTTAACGCATGTCGCGCGCCGATTAAAACCGTTCAACGTGCCCCAAACATGCGACATTGCCGGAAACAAGCGGACGACATCGGCCGAAAGTTGGAACGAGGGGTTCGCACCGCGGTAATTTCTTGCAGATTCCATCTCCGCTCGTGCATCGCTGCAACACTTCTCACGCGTTCGGGAGTGAATCGGATCGTTGGTCGCGTTCATCGCTTGTATTTCACATCGCACCGGCTCAAGATCATTTTCGAAAACAATACTCCGGCATGTGAACCGGCTGAGGGGCAGGCCATATGGACGAGCTGATCGGACGGCTGGCGGCGAACGCCAGCATAGATAGTGCTGTCGCCGAAAAGACCGTCGGCATTATCCTGGGCTTTCTCCGCAGTGAAGGCCCTTCCGACAACGTCGAAGCCCTGATCAATCAGATTCCCGGAGCGGAAGCGGCGATCGAGGCGTCCAAGAGCGGCGGCGGACTGTCGCGGCTGATGGGCGGCGGACTGATGGCCGTCGGCACGCGCCTGATGGGGCTGGGACTCGGCATGTCCGAGATTCAGACCATTGCCCGTGAACTTTTCCGCTACGGCCGAGACAAAATCGGAGCGGATCAGATGGGCAAGATCATCGCGGGGACGCCGGGCCTCAGCCAGTTCGCCTGAGCGACGCTTTTCATATCGAGTATCATGACATATCCGATCTCCGAGATTGAGGGCCTGCCCTCCTTTGCCGCCAACAAGCTGAAGGCGCAGGGCATCCGCACCACCGACGCGCTGCTCGAGGCCGCCTCGACCGTGAAGGGCCGCAAGGCGCTGTCCGCCAAGACCGGCATCAGCGAGCAGCTGCTGCTGGAATGGGCCAACGTCTCCGACTACATGCGCATCCCCGGCATGGGCCGGGCCAAGGTCGGCCTGGTCCGCGCCGCCGGCGTCACCACCGTGCGCGAGCTCGCCTATCGAAATCCGGCGCGGCTGGCGCAAAGCATGCGCGAGGCCAACGAGAAGAAGAAGCTGGTCCGCATCCTGCCGTCGGAGAAGTCGGTCGGCGACATCATCGCCAAGGCCAAGAAACTGCCGCCGAAGATTACGTATTGATCGGCTACGCTCCATCCCCGTCATCCTGAGGTGCGAGACGTGCGGCGCGTAGCGTCGCGCGGGGAGCCTCGAAGGATGAGCGGCCACGCTGCCGCCAGATGGAGAGAACCAAGCCGTCGCCCTTCGAGGGCCGCTGAAGAAGCGGCCACCTCAGGGTGACGGTGAGAGAGTGCCACTGCCCCCCAACTCCGCCGTCATACCCTGCGAAGGCGGGGTATCCAGTACGCCGCGGCTCCTCCGTATCACCGCACTGCCTCGGAATACTGGATTGCCCGCTTTCGCGGGCAATGACAGCAGGGGCATTGGTCTTGACTCCCCCTCCCCGACCGCGCAAAGCGGGCCGCATGAATGCCTCGCCCTCCCCTTCCGTCCCGCCGGCCGGCTCGGCCGGGCAGGATGTGCTGCGCACGCTGATGGGCCGGCCGATCCCGGCGGTGATGGGCGTGCTCAATATCACTCCGGATTCCTTCTCCGACGGCGGCAGGTTCATCGCGCCCGAGCGGGCACTGGTGCGGGCGCGGGCGATGATCGCCGATGGCGTCGACATCATCGACATCGGCGCCGAATCCACCCGGCCCTACACCGGCGCCAAGGCCGTCACGGCCGAGGACGAGCTTGCCCGGCTGAGGCCGGTACTATCAGCCGTCGTCGCGCTCGGCGTTCCCGTGTCGATCGACAGCATGAAGGCCGAGGTGGTGCAATTCGCGCTCGACCAGGGCGCGGTGATCGCCAACGACGTCTGGGGCCTGCAACGCGACGCCGACATGGCGCCGCTGATCGCCGCGAGGGGCGTCCCCGTCATCGTCATGCACAACCGCGACAGCGTCGATCCCGCCATCGACATCGTCGCGGACATGAAAGCATTCTTCCTGCGCTCGCTGGATATCGCCGCAAATGCCGGCATCGCGCGCGAGAGCATCGTGCTCGATCCCGGCATCGGCTTCGGCAAGACCGCCGAGCAGAGCATGATCGCGCTGGCGCGCTTACGCGAACTCGACATATTCGGCCTGCCGATCCTCGTTGGTGCCTCGCGGAAACGCTTCATCGCCTCGGTGGCGCCGTCGGAGCCATCGGAGCGGCTCGCCGGCTCGATCGCCGCGCACCTGATCGCCGCACAGCGCGGCGCCAGGATCATCCGGACCCACGATGTCGCCGAGACCTTGCAGGCCCTGCGGGTGGCACACGCAATCGAGAGCAAGCAATGACCGATACGATCTTCGTGACCGGCCTGTCGATCCATGCGCGCCATGGCGTGATGGATCACGAAACCGAAGTCGGCCAGCGTTTCGTCATCGACCTCGAACTCTACACCGACCTGTCGGAGCCTGCGCGCACCGACCGGCTCGCCGACACGGTGTCCTACGCCGAAGTCGTGGCGACCACGACGGCGGCATTCAAGAACACCAATTACAAGCTGCTGGAAGGCGCGGCCGGTGCGGTTGCGGATGCCATCCTATCGCACTTCCCGCGCATCCGTGCGGTGAAGATCACCGTGCACAAGCCGCACGCGCCGATCGCCGCGATCTTCGACGACGTCGGCATCATGCTGACGCGCTCGCGGCATCCGTGAAATGGGAAACGTGCTGATCGCACTCGGCGGCAATGTCGGCGATGTCCGCGCGACATTCAAAAAGGCGATCTCGCACATCTGCGGCATGGCGCAAGCCGCACTGATCGCGCGCTCCTCGGACTATGCGACGCCGCCCTGGGGCGACGAGGACCAGGCCCCCTTCATCAATGCCTGCGTCGAGATCGAGACCAGCCTCGATCCGCACGCGCTGTTGTTCGTGCTTCAGAAGGTCGAACAGAAATTCGGCCGCACGCGGGACAAGGAGCGGCGCTGGGGCCCGCGCACGCTCGATCTCGACATGATCGCCTACGACGATGTCAGCTTGCAAAAGCCCGACCTGACGCTACCGCATCCGCGCCTGTTCGAGCGTGCCTTCGTGCTGGTGCCGCTGGCCGAAATCGCGCCCGACCGCGTGATCTCGGGCATTCGTGTGCGTGACGGGCTTGCCAGCGTCTCGACACAAGGCATTGAGCGGCTTCCGGATACCGGTTAACCAAAAACAACCGTTTGCAGGGACGGTCCGCCGTGGCAATTTCCCCTGCGAATAACAAGATTTTCGGGAGCCCCTCGCCGCATGACCTCCGTGACTGACGACCTGCCGCTGGCGGCGGATTTTCCCAAGGCCACAGTCGAAGACTGGCGCAAGCTGGTCGACGGCGTGCTGAAGGGCGCGCCGTTCGAGAAGCTGGTCGGCAAGACCTATGACGGAATCAAGATCGATCCGCTCTATCCGCGCGCCAAGGGCGTTGCGCCCGTGGTGGGCCGGCCGGCGGCGGCGGCGTGGCAGATCGTGCAGCGGATCGACCATCCCGACGCGGCGCTCGCGAATGCGCAGGCCTTGCAGGACCTGGAGAACGGCGCGACAGGGCTTGCGCTGGTGTTCGCCGGAGCCAATGGCGCTCACGGTTTCGGCCTGGAACCTTCGGCCGAGGCGGTCGCAAAGGTCTTGAAGGACATTCATCTCGATGCCGGCATCGGCATCGAGCTCGAGATCGGTCCGCAATCGCGGATGGCCGCGATCCATGTCGCGGAATATGTGAAGAGCGCTGGTCTCGATCCCGCGGCCTGCAACATCCGCTTCGGGCTCGATCCGCTCGCGGCCGGCGCGGTGTGGGGCCACAGCCCCTATAGCTGGGAGGAAATCGCGCCCGCCGTCACCGGCGCCGTCAAGGGTCTCGCCGCGCTCGGCTTCAAGGGGCCGTTCGCCTCCGCCGACGGACGCGTGATCCACGATGCCGGCGGATCGGAAGTGCAGGAGCTCGCCTTCGTGCTCGCCTGCGGGGTTGCTTATCTTCGCGCGATCGAAGGCGCCGGCGTCCCCCTCGAGCAGGCGCAAGGCATGGTCTACGCGCGGCTTGCCGCCGACGCCGACCAGTTCCTCACCATGGCAAAATTCCGCGCGCTGCGGCTGTTGTGGGCGCGCATCGAGACGGCGTGCGGGCTCACGCCGAAGCCGCTGTTCATTGCCGCCGATACGGCCTGGCGGATGCTGACGCAGCGCGATCCTTACGTGAACATGCTGCGCGCGACCATGGCGACATTCGCGGCGGGGCTGGCCGGCGCCAATGCCATCACCGTGCTGCCGCACACGCTGGCGCTTGGCCTGCCGGATCCGTTCGCGCGCCGGGTGGCGCGCAATACCCAGCTCCTGCTGCTGGAGGAGAGCAACCTCGCCAAGGTCAGCGATCCCGCGGCCGGCGCCGGCGGCATCGAGACGCTGACGGCGCAACTCTGCGAGGCGGCATGGGCGCTGTTCCAGGAGAGCGAGAGCGCCGGCGGCGCCTTCGCCGCGCTCCAGCAGGGCCTGTTCCAGAGCAAGGTCGCAGCGACGCGCAAGGCGCGCGATGCCAACATCGCGAAGCGCCGCGACATTCTGACCGGCGCCAGCGAGTTTCCGAACCTGCAGGAGAGCGAGACGGCGGTGCTGAAGGCAACGCCTGTTACGCTCGCGCCTTACGGGGAACAGACATACAAGTTCGAGGCGCTGCCGCCGATCCGGCTGGCAGAGCCGTTCGAGGCGCTGCGCGACAAATCCGATGCGGCACTGAAGGCGCGGGGGACGCGGCCAAAAGTCTTTCTGGCCAATCTCGGCACGCCCGCCGATTTCACGGCGCGCGCGACCTTTGCGAAGAGCTTCTTCGAGGCCGGCGGCATCCAGGCTGTCGAGAGCGAGGGTTTTGCCGATCCGGCCAATCTGGCGGCCGCCTTCAAGGCCTCCGGCGCCGCGCTTGCCTGCCTTTGTTCCAGCGACAAGGTCTATGCGGAACACGCCGAAGCCGCGGCGAAGGCCCTGCAATCGACCGGCGGGCGACATATCTATCTGGCAGGCCGCCCGACTGATGCCGAGGCGGCGCTGCGGGCCGCCGGCGTCACGGGTTTTGTCTTCGCCGGAGGCGATGCGCTTGCCACGTTGCAAGATGCCTATCGACGGATGGAACAGGCATGACAGACGCCAGCAAACCCGTTCTCACCGGCGGCTGCCAATGCGGGGCGGTGCGCTTTGCGGTCTCGACGGCGCCCAGCAAAGTCAGCATCTGTCATTGCCGGATGTGCCAAAAGGCAACCGGCGCACCGTTCGCCTCCTTCGCCGACATCGAGAAGACGGACTTTGCTTGGACCAAGGGTACGCCATCAGCGTTCCAATCCTCGTCGATCGCGATGCGCGATTTCTGCGCCGCCTGCGGCACGCCCCTGAGCTTCCGCCGCATCGACGGTCCTCGCATCGAGATCATGACCGGTGCCTTCGACCGGCCGGACCACGTGGTGCCGACACGGCAATATGGCACCGAATCCCGGCTCGGCTGGGTGGTCGGCATCGCCAACCTGCCGAGCCAGACCACGCAGCAGAATTACGGACCGGAGAAGATGGCGACCATCGTCAGCCATCAGCATCCGGATCATGATTGATAATATGGTTGAAACCATGACCCGCATTCCCAATTTCGCCGACGTCGCCTTCGAGCGGACCGCAACCACGGCGCCAACTGGCAGCGCCGAGCCCTGGCTGACGCCGGAAGGCATTTTGGTGAAATCTGCCTATGGCGAGGCGGACCTTGCCGGGCTCGATTTCCTCGAGACCTATCCGGGCATCGCGCCCTATCTGCGCGGCCCCTACCCGACCATGTATGTCAACCAGCCCTGGACCGTCCGGCAATATGCCGGCTTCTCCACGGCGGAGGATTCCAACGCGTTCTACCGCCGCAACCTGGCTGCGGGGCAGAAGGGCCTCTCGGTCGCCTTCGACCTCGCCACCCATCGCGGCTATGACTCAGACCATCCGCGCGTCGGCGGCGACGTCGGCATGGCCGGCGTCGCCATCGATTCCATCTACGACATGCGTACGCTGTTCGCAGGGATTCCGCTCGACCAGATGAGCGTATCCATGACCATGAACGGCGCGGTGCTGCCGATCCTCGCGCTCTATGTTGCGGCCGCCGAGGAACAGGGCGTACCGCCCGAAAAACTCTCGGGCACCATTCAGAACGACATTCTGAAAGAGTTCATGGTGCGCAACACCTATATCTATCCGCCGGCGCCCTCAATGCGGATCATCTCGGACATCTTCGCCTACACCTCGCAAAAGATGCCGAAGTACAATTCTATTTCCATCTCCGGCTACCACATGCAGGAGGCCGGCGCGACGCAGGACCTCGAGCTCGCCTATACGCTCGCCGACGGCGTCGAATATCTGCGCGCCGGCCTTGCCGCGGGCTTGGATGTCGACCGCTTCGCGCCGCGGCTGTCGTTCTTCTGGGCGATCGGCATGAACTTCTTCATGGAAGTCGCCAAGATGCGCGCGGCGCGCCTGCTCTGGGCAAAGCTACTCAAGCCGTTCAATCCGAAAGACCCGCGCTCGCTGTCGCTGCGCACGCACAGCCAGACCTCGGGCTGGTCGCTGACCGCGCAGGACGTCTTCAACAACGTGATGCGCACGACCGTGGAGGCGATGGCGGCCACGCAAGGCCACACCCAGTCGCTTCACACCAACGCGCTCGACGAGGCCTTAGCGCTGCCGACCGATTTTTCGGCGCGCATCGCCCGCAACACCCAGCTGTTCCTCCAGCAGGAGAGCGGCACCACCCGGATCATCGATCCCTGGGGCGGCTCGTATTACGTCGAGCGCCTGACGCGCGACCTCGCGGCCAAGGCCTGGGGCCACATCCAGGAGGTCGAGGAGCTCGGCGGCATGGCGAAGGCCATCGAGGCCGGCCTGCCGAAGCTGCGCATCGAGGAGGCTTCCGCCAAGACGCAGGCGCGGATCGACGCCGGCAAGCAGGCGGTGATCGGCGTCAACAAATACAAGCCGACCGACGAAGACAGAATCGAGATTTTGAAGGTCGACAACACCAATGTCCGGCGCTTGCAGATCGACAAGCTGACGCGGCTGAAGTCCGAGCGCAACCAGAAGGACGTCGAGGCCGCGCTCGCCGCGCTGACGCGGTCGGCCGGCGAAGGCAACGGCAATCTGCTCGCGCTCGCCATCGACGCGGCACGCGCGAAGGCGACCGTCGGCGAAATCTCTGACGCAATGGAGAAAGTGTTCGGCCGCCACCGCGCCGAAATAAAATCCATCACCGGCGTCTACAAGCGGGAGGCGTCCAGCATGGGCAACCAGGTCGAGAAGGTTCAGGCGCTGATCGACGCCTTCGAGGAGGCGGAAGGCCGCCGTCCGCGCATCCTGGTCGCCAAGATCGGCCAGGACGGCCACGACCGCGGCCAGAAGGTGATTGCGTCGGCGTTTGCCGATATCGGCTTCGACGTCGACATCGGACCGTTGTTCGCGACCGCCGATGAAGCCGCGCGGCAGGCGGTCGAGAACGACGTGCACATCCTCGGCGTCTCTTCGCTCGCCGCCGCCCACCTCACCGCGGTCCCCGAATTGAAGGCCGCGCTGAAAAAGCAGGGCCGCGACGACATCATGATCATCGTGGGCGGCGTGGTGCCGCCGCAGGATTACGATGCGCTCTACGCGGCCGGCGCCGAGGCCATCTTCCCGCCCGGCACCGTGATCGCGGATGCGGCCGAGGAGCTGATCCGCAAGCTGAATGCCCGGCTCGGCCATAGCGAGGCGGCGGAGTAGATGATAGAGTGGCCGTGCAACCGGCCAGTCTGTGTCCATGACGCGCGACGAAATCATCGCGGCGATACGCAAGAACGCCGACGCCATCAAAGGCAAGGGCGTGTCGAAGCTCGCCATCCTCGGCTCGCGGGCCGGCGAAGACTACCGCGCCGACAGCGATATCGACATCCTGGTCGAGGTCGAACCGGACACCACTTTCTCGCTACTTAACCTGATCGATGTCGAACACATCATCGAGGAGGCGACCGGCCTGCAGACGCAGGCAACCGTTCGCCGCTCGATGTCCCCCCGCTTTGCGCCGCACAGCGCAGACGACATCATCGAAATATTCTGACGCTCACGCAGGAGCACAATCCTTGAAGTTCATGACCGGTTTGAGCGTCGCCTTGGCGCTGAGCGCAACATGCGTGTTTTCCGCCCTCGCCGCCGATCCCAAACCCGACGCCGTCGTCAAGAACAAGAGCATCGAGGCGCGAATCTTCCTCGATGACGGGATCAAGGCGGATGCGGCGCTGGCCGCGGACTGTCTCACGGAAGGCAAAAAGTGGCTCGACAAGAACGCGACTGAAGCCGCCGCCTCACGCAAGCAGGACCCGCAATTCTTCAGAGATGGCGGCTGGGATTTTGAGCGCAAATACAGCATCCGCTCCGTTGTGGCCGACCGCTATGTCAGCGTCCTGCGCAACGACTACATGGACACCCACGGCGCCCACCCCAACTCGGACGTGAATACGATCCTGTGGGACAGGACGGCGAACAAGCGCATCGCGATCCGCCCGTTCTTCACCGAGACCGCCGATGGCGGCCCCACCATGAAGGCGATGGTCAAGGCCGTGATCGCCTCGCTCAAGGCGGAGAAGAAGAAGCGCGACACCAGCGAGACCGCCACCGACGAATGGTTCAAGGGCGTGGAGCCGAGCCTGCTCAAGATCGGCGCGGTGACGCTCGCCCCGTCGACCGAAGCGGGCAAGAGCTCCGGGCTCACCTTCCACTATCCGCCTTACGCGGTCGGCCCCTACGCCGAGGGCGAATATGTCGCATTCGTGCCCTGGGAAACGCTGAAGCCGCACCTCACCGCGGAAGGCGTGCGCGTCTTCGGCGGCGCACGCCCGAAGGGTGATGCGGACGTGCCGCAGTGATCATGTTTTGAGCAGCACCGCGTTGCTCACAACGCTGTGGTAGCGCTACCTTGCAGCCCCGCTGCAAAGCCGATTAGAATGTCGCCATTGACAAGAGCGCCCGACGTCACGGGCGCCGCTGGGAGGCATTCAATGTCCAAGATTTCGCGCCGCACCTTTGCGGCCTCGACCGCTGCCGTTGCAGCATCCGCCGCATTCGGCTTCAAGCCGGCACTGGCGCAGGCCTATCCGGCGCGTCCGATCACCGTGATCGTGCCCTGGGGCGCCGGCGGCGGCACCGATGCGACGGCGCGCATCGTCGCGGCGCTGCTGGAAAAGGATCTCGGCCAGCCCTTCAACGTGGTCAACCGCACCGGCGGCTCCGGCGTGGTCGGCCACAGCGCGATCGCGACCGCACAGCCCGACGGCTACACCATCGGCATGCTCACGGTCGAGATTTCGATGATGCACTGGCAGGGCCTCACCGAGCTGACGCCGAAGAGCTACACGCCGCTTGCGCTGATGAACGAGGACCCGCCGGGCATTCAGGTCTCCTCCTCCTCGCCCTACAAGACGGTGAAGGAGCTCGCCGAGGCGATCAAGGCGGCCCCTCCCGGCAAGTTCAAGGCCTCCGGCACCGGCCAGGGCGGCATCTGGCACCTCGCACTGGTCGGCTGGATGCAGGCGATGGGCCTGCCCGCCAATCAGGTCGCCTGGGTGCCGTCGAACGGCGCCGCTCCGGCGATGCAGGATCTTGCCGCCGGCGGCCTCGACCTCACCACCTGCTCGGTGCCGGAAGCGCGCGCCATCATCGAGGCCGGCAAGGCGAGGAGCCTTGCCATCATGGCACCCGCGCGCAACCCGGTCTTCAAGGACGTGCCGACGCTCAAGGAGGCGATGGGCATCGACTATGCGACCGGCGCCTGGCGCGGCATCGCCGCGCCCAAGAACCTGCCGCCGGAGATCGCCACCAAGCTCACCGCCGCGCTGAAGAAGGTCTACGACTCCGCCGAGTTCAAGGACTTCATGAGCAATCGCGGCTTCGGCACCGTGTGGGGCGATGCCGGCCAGTTTGCCAGCTTCATGGACAAGGGCGACGCCCAGATGGGCGAAGCGATGAAGGCCGCAGGCCTGAGCAAGGCGTGACGTTTCACCTCTCCCCGCATGCGGGGAGAGGTCGAATTCGAGCTCCGCCCGAATTCGGGTGAGGGGGAATCTCCGCGAGTCCAACTCTCACCGTCCGCGCGGAAAGTCCCCTCACCCGACCCTCTCCCCGTAAGAACGGGGAGAGGGAGAAGAAACCCCCACAGGACCCCTCCTATGCGTCTTCCCGACTCCGTCACGGGATCGTTTCTCGTCGTGCTCGGCGCGGCTGCCGCCTATGGCGGCTACATCCTGCCGCCGGTGCCGGGGCAGCCGGTCGGCCCCAACGTGTTTCCACTGGTGATCGGCATGGGCCTCGCACTGTGCGGGCTCGCGATCGTGTTCGGCATCGGGCATTCCTTCGAGGAGGAGGAAGAGCTGGTCCCGCTCGAGGACGGCCAGGCGGCTGCCCCGCCGCCACAGGGTAAGCTCTACGGCCTGCGCGCCTTGCTGCCGCCGGCGCTGCTGCTGTTCTACGTCCTTGCCGCCGACCGGCTCGGCTTCATCATCACGGCCGCGATCATAGTCTACGTGACTTCGACGGCGCTCGGCGCCAAGTGGAAGCTGGCACTGCCGCTCGCGGCGCTGTCGCCGTTCGCCATCCACCTCATCTTCGGCAAGCTCTTGCGCGTGCCGCTCCCCGCCGGCCTGCTGCCGACGCCCTGGTAATCCCATGCTGAAAACCCTGCTCGACGCCTTTGCGCTGATCTCCACCTGGGAGGTCATCATCGCGATGTTCGCAGCCTCCGTGTACGGCCTCGTCATCGGCTCGCTGCCGGGGCTGTCGGCGACGATGGCGACCGCCCTGCTCGTTCCCGTCACCTTCTACCTGTCGCCGATCGCCGCGATCGCGACCATCGTGGCGGCGTCCTCGATGGCGATCTTCTCCGGCGATATTCCCGGCGCGCTGCTGCGCATTCCCGGCACGCCCGCTTCCGCCGCCTATGCGGACGAAGCCTATGCGATGACACGCAAGGGCCAGGCCGAGCTTGCGCTCGGTGCCGGCGTCTGGTTCTCCGCGGTCGGCGGCATCGCCGGCGTGCTGTCGTTGATGATCCTGGCGCCGCCGCTCGCCGAGATCGCGCTGTCGTTCTCGACCTTCGAATATTTCTGGCTGGCGCTGCTCGGCCTGATGTGCGCCACCCTGGTGGCACGCTCCTCGCCGGTGAAGGCGATCGCCGGCATGTTCATCGGCCTGCTCGTCTCCTGCATCGGCATCGAGAATCCCGGCGGCGTGCCGCGCTTCACCTTCGGGATCACCGATCTGTTCGGCGGCATCGAGCCGATCCCGGCGCTGGTCGGCGTGTTCGCGGTGGCGCAGGTGATGCGCGCGATGCTGACGCCGGAACCACCCCCCCTGCCGCGACGAAAATTCGGAAGCATCATGGCCGGCCAATGGAGGCTGACGAAGCTGTATCACTGGCAGATGACGCGCGGGAATATCGTCGGCATCATCATCGGCGTGCTGCCCGGTGCCGGCGCCGACATGGCCGCGTGGGTCTCCTACGCGATGTCGAAGCGCTTCTCCAAGGAGCCGGAAAAGTTCGGCACCGGTCATGTCGAAGGCCTGGTCGAGGCCGGCGCCAGCAACAATGCCAGCATCGCCTCGGGCTGGGTGCCCTCGCTGCTGTTCGGCATCCCCGGCGACACCATCGCCGCGATCGCGATCGGCGTGCTCTACATGAAGGGCCTCAATCCCGGCCCGACGCTGTTCACCGAGAAGGCGTCGAGCATGTACGCGATCTACCTGATGTTCATCATCGCGAACATTTTGATGATCCCGCTCGGCATCGCCATGATCCGGGTCGCCGCCTACATCCTGCTGGCGCCGCGCTCGACCGTGATGCCGATCATCATGCTGTGCTGCGCGGTCGGCTCGTTCGCGATCGGCAACAACATGTTCGGCGTCGTCACCGTCGCCGCCTTTGGCGTGATCGGCTACGTCATGGAGGCGAACGGCTATCCCGTCGCCGCGATGGTGCTCGGCATCGTCATGGGCACCATGGTGGAGCAGGCTTTTGTCACTTCGCTGATCAAGTCCGACGGCAGTATCCTGCCGTTCTTCGAGCGCCCGGTCGCGGCGATCCTCGCCGCCATGGCGATCGGCGCCCTGCTCTGGCCGGTGATGGTGTGGATCTGGCGCAAGGTGAAACCGGCGCAGGCGGTCGCGGCAACGACCCGGTGATATCGGGCGGGCGGCCCTCGCCTGTCTCCCCTCGGCGTTGTAAAGCAGGGCATGACTAAGGCCTCGCTCGACATCAAGACCCTCGCCCGCGACCTCCGCGCCGGCAGTCGCGCGGCGCTCGCGCGGGCCATCACGCTCGTGGAGAGCCGTCGCGCGGACCATCAGGCGCTGGCGCGGGAGCTGGTGCAGATGCTGCTGCCCGACACCGGCAAGGCATTTCGCGTCGGCATCACCGGTTCGCCCGGCGTCGGCAAGTCCACCACCATCGATGCGCTCGGGACCTATCTGATCGAACAGGGCCACAAGGTCGCGGTGCTCGCGGTCGATCCGTCCTCGGCGCGCAGCGGCGGCTCGATCCTCGGCGACAAGACCCGGATGGCGCAGCTCGCGGCCTCCGACGATGCCTTCATCCGCCCCTCGCCGTCCTCGGGCACGCTCGGCGGCGTCGCCGCCAAGACGCGCGAGGCGATGCTGCTGTGCGAGGCCGCCGGCTTCGGCGTCGTGCTGGTCGAGACCGTCGGCATCGGCCAGTCCGAGACTGCGGTCTGCGACATGACCGATTTCTTCCTTGCCTTGATGCTGCCGGGCGGCGGCGACGAACTGCAGGGCATCAAAAAGGGCCTGGTCGAGCTCGCCGACATGATCGCGATCAACAAGGCCGATGGCGACAATCTCAAGCGCGCCAAGATCACCGCTGCCGACTATCGCGGCGCGCTGCATATCTTGGCGCCGCGATCCGAGCATTGGCATCCGCCGGTCGAGACCTATTCGGCACTGACCGGCGACGGCATCGCAAAGATCTGGCAGAAGGTTCTGGATCACCGCAAGGCGATGAATGCCTCCGGCGACTTCGCGGCGCGGCGGCGCGAGCAGCAGGTGAAGTGGATGTGGTCGATGCTGGAGCAGCGCATGCTGGCGCGGCTGCGCAGCGAGGCCTCGGTGCGGACCAAGGTTCGCAAGATCGAGGCTGAAGTCGCCGGAGGCCATCTCACGCCGGCGCTCGGCGCCGAGCAGATTCTGGAGTTGCTGCAATGAGCGACAAGCTCCGCATTCTCCTCACCGGGTTTGGTCCGTTTCCCGGCGCGCCCTATAATCCGACACAGCTGCTGGTGGCGCGGCTGACGCAGCTGCGCCGGCCCGCACTCGACGATGTCGAGCTGGTGAGCCACATTTTCCCGGTGACCTATGCCGCGGTCGACCGGCAATTGCCTGACGTGCTCGCTGCGCAAAGGCCCGACGCGCTGTTGATGTTCGGTCTCGCCGCACGCACGCCTTACCTGCGCATCGAGACCCGGGCGCGCAACGCGGTCACCATGCTCTGGCCGGATGCCGCCAATACCCGCTCGAGCAAGCGCGGCATCGCCGGCCATGCGGACGCGATGATGTTCGGCCCGCACACCGCAAGGCTGCTGCGCGCCGCGCGCCTAACCGGCATCGACGCGCGCCCCTCGCGCGACGCCGGCGCCTATCTCTGCAACTATTTGAGCTGGCGTGCGATCGAGAACGTCAGGGCCGGCGGGCCAAGGCTCGCCGCGTTCATCCATATTCCCCTGCTGGCACGCAGCGGCGCGGTGCGGCGCAAGGGGGCGCCGCGCATCACGCTGGAGGAGCTGGTGGATGCGGGGGAAGCGATGTTGATGGAGGTGGCGCAATTGGCGAGGAAGCGACGCACTTCATAGGGTGGATTAGCGAAGCGGAATCCACCTCTTCTGTCCCCGCGGATAGAGACCGTGGTGGGTTACGCCTGACGGACTGCGCTTCGCGCAGCCGCAAGGCTGACCCACCCTACGGCACTTCGCTTTGCGTAAACATTTAACCCTACCGCGAACAATCCTCACGGCTCCGGCCGCGCTGCGCTACCTAACCGCTGCGGACTCCCGCGTCCGCCGGAGGACGCACCATGGACCTCAATCGCCGTCATCTCATCGGGGCTTCGACCGCAGGCATTGCCGGCGCACTCGCCATGCCGGCCGACGACGCGCGTGCGGCGCCGTTGACCTCGCTGCTCGGCCGCGATGCCACACAATATGGCGTGCGGCCCGGCAGCAGCGAGGACCAGACCCGCGCACTGCAGCGCGCGATCGACGAGGCCGCGCGGGCGCAAATGCCGCTCGCCCTGCCGCCTGGCATCTACCGCAGCGGATTGCTGCGGCTGCCGAACGGCGCACAAATGATCGGCGTGCGCGGCGCGACCAAACTCGTCTTCGCCGGCGGGGCATCGGCGATCCAGAGCGACGGCTCGGACTCGATCGGCCTCACCGGCATCACATTCGACGGCGCAGGCATTCCGCTGCCGACACGGCGCGGGCTGATCCACGTCCTCGGCGGGCGCGATGCACGCATCACCGATTGCGAGATTACGAGCTCGGGCGGCAGCGGCATCTGGCTCGAGCAGGTCGCCGGCGATATCTCCGGCAACATCTTCACCGGCATCGCGGCGACGGCCGTGGTCTCGTTCGACGCCAGAGGTCTCAGCGTCTCCCGCAACACGATTCTCGGCACCAATGACAACGGCATCGAGATCCTGCGCACGGCAATCGGCGACGACGGCACGCTGGTGGCCGACAACCGCATCGAGAACATCAAGGCCGGTCCCGGCGGCTCCGGCCAGTACGGCAACGCCATCAACGCCTTCCGCGCCGGCAACGTGATCGTGCGCGGCAACCGCATCAAGAACTGCGACTATTCCGCGGTGCGCGGCAATTCGGCGTCGAACATCCACATATCTGGCAACAGCGTCAGCGACGTGCGCGAGGTCGCGCTTTATTCCGAGTTCGCGTTCGAGGCCGCCGTGATCGCCAACAACACGGTCGACGGCGCCGCCGTCGGCGTCTCCGTCTGCAATTTCAACGAGGGCGGCCGCATCGCGGTGGTCCAGGGCAACATCATCCGCAACCTGATCCCGAAGCGCCCCATAGGCACCGCGCCGGACGACGATGCCGGCGTCGGCATCTACATCGAGGCGGACACATCGGTGACCGGCAACGTGATCGAGAATGCGCCGTCCTATGGCATCGTCGCCGGCTGGGGCAAATATCTGCGCGACGTCGCGATCACGGGCAATGTAATCCGCAAGGCACTGGCCGGCGTCGGCGTCTCCGTGGTGCCCGGCGCCGGCACGGCGCTCGTCAACAACAACATGATCTCGGAAACCCCGCGCGGCGCCGTGGTCGGCCTCGATCACGCCCGCGCGGTGACGGCGGACCTGTCGGCCGACGGCGCGCAGCGCTTTGCGCAGGTGGTGATCGGCGGGAATGCGGTGCGGCGGTAGGTACACGGCGGCAGCCGGGCCGTGCATCCTTCGAGGCTCGCTCCGCGGTGCTCTGCACCGCGAAACTCGCAGGATGACGGACTAGCCATAGGTTGTTGCATCAAAACTTGACAACCACGACACCACCGTCATCCTGAGGTGCGAGCCGTGCGGTGCAGAGCACCGCGCGGAGAGCCTCGAAGGATGATGTAGTGGGCATCTATGTCTACATGCTGCGCTGTGCCGACGGCTCCTTGTATATTGGAAGCGCGACCGGTGAGGACACGTCGAAGCGGGTCGATGAGCATAATGCCAGCGCCTATCCAGGATATACCTATTCGAGGCGCCCGGTCGTCCTGGTGTGGTCGGAGTATTTCGATCGGATCACTGATGGCATTGCGGCTGAGCGGCAGCTCAAGGGATGGAGCCGCGCCAAGAAGGAAGCGCTCATTCGATCGGATTGGAAGTCGGTGAGTCAGCTCGCGCGACGGCGCGCGGGAGCGCCTCAGGATGACGGAGTTGAGGGGGACGCGGTGGTCCTCTTGGGTCTTCGCGCTAGAACGCGTTCCGCAGCAGCGGGTATTTCGCTTCGATGCCGTCGAGGCTGAGGGTGAATTCGACGACGCGCTCGGGGGCTGCGACGATTTCGTCCGCGGGGGGCGAGAATTGCTGCAGCAGCGTTGCCATCGCAGCAGGCGTGGCGACCGGCGGCTTCGCAGCGGGCGCTGTAGGTGGCGCCATTGCGGCAGGCACGGCGACCGGCGGCCTCACAACAGGCGCGGTGCGCGGGGCCATTGCGGCGGGCGGAGCCACCGGCGGCCTCACCACGGTTGCGGTTGACGGCGCCCTCGCAGCGGGAGCCCTGAGCGTCGGCATCTCGGCGGGCGCAGTGAACGACGCCATCGCAACGGGCGCAGCCAGCGGCGCGAGCGGGGCTTCGGCGACTTCCGCGAGAACATCCGGCTTGGGCTCGAGCCTGACCGGCACGGCGGTCTCGGGAGCGATGTGGACGGCCTTTGGCTGCAAGGTCTTTGGCTGCAAGGTGTTGGGCTGCACGGTCTGCACCTGCTGCTCGCGCGGAAACACGCGCGGCATCGTCGCCGGCGACCAGCCGAATGCGGAGGTGACGCTCGCGGCCGCTGCCGCGACGTCCCCGCCGGTGGCGATGGCGCGCCAGGTCTGGACGGCGCGTTTGGCTTCCTGGATGTTTTCGAGAAAGGCGAGCTCGGAGTGATAGCGGCGCCAGCGCCCGGTCTCGAACATTTCGGACAGATGCTCCAGCCGCTGTTCGGCGAGAGTGCACCAGCGTGCCGCGACCTCGCGGCTGCAACCCTCCGCGCGGAAAGGCGCGCGACCAGACTCTTGGCGATGTGTCATGAACCAGCCCGTTGGGAGAAAACACGGACGCGGGGGACGCAACGCACACGAATCAATTTAGACGCGACATGAATATTTTGTGGAAAAGTTTTGACTTGTCCAGCAACGACACGCCGTCCGTCATGAAACACCGTAGTCCCGCGGAGAATTGCTGTGATTTCGAGTCAAGCTTCGCGCAAGCATGACGGACGTGCGCTGCACTTGACGGACGCGGGCGCTCAGCGCCGCCGCGATCGCTCAACCGGAGGCTGATCTCGAATATCGCTTCAAGGAATCGGATGCCCAAAAAGAAAAGACCCGTCCGGGGGGACAACCGGACGGGTCGAGCCATATGGGCGCTTGGGGTGGATGGGCGCTCGCGCCTGATATGACTGATGGGGAGGGATGACCGCTCCCACATAATTTGGTCGTGCTAGCCGGCTGAACGTTCAATGCGGGGTTTGATTTTTTGGCCTTCGGCGTGCGCGCAATCTTGTCGCAAGCTGCTATCGCGTCGCCGGCCTATCCGCCTGAGAAATCGCGGCTTTATCGTCCGTGCTCGACAGCGAGGGTTGTTCGATCGCGCGGAGGCCCGGCTCGTCGCGACGCTTGTCGGCGTCTTCACGTTTTGTTGTACCGGACGCAGCCGCAACCGGTGTCGCGCTGTCGGCGGGAACAGCCATCACCGCGGCAAACGCGTCAGCCTCGCCGTCGCCGAAGAGATCATCGCGCCCGGGTGATCCGAGATCGCGCGCGGTCTTCGCCAGCGTCATGCGCAGCGCTTCCGGCTTCAATGCGTAATTACGCTCGAGCAGCAGCGCCGCGACACCGGAGACATAGGCGGCCGAGAACGAGGTTCCCGAGGTCATCTGGTATTTGCCGTCGGGCGCCGGCAGGAAGATGTCGACGCCTGGCGCTGCCAACGCGATGTAATTGCCGCGGTTGGACGCCGAGAACAGCTTGTCCTGCTGGTCGGTCGCGCTGACCGCGATCACGTTGGGATTGGCCGCGGGATAGAGCGGCGGCGATTTCGCACCGGCATTGCCGGCCGCGGCGATCAGCACGAGGCCGCGCGCGGCGGTCGCCGCAATGGCGCGCTCGATCACGGCGTCCTTGGGACCTGCAAAGCTCATATTGACGATCTGCGCGCCGTGCTCGGCGGCGTAGTTCAGCGAGCGCAGGATGATATAGGACGAGCTCTCGGCACCACCCGTGGTACCGCCGAAGGCGCGGATGGCGATGATGCGCGCCTCGGGCGCGCTGCCCATCAGCCTGGCATGCGCCACGATGGCGCCGGCAATGCCGGTGCCATGAACATGCGGACCTTCGGTGCTGCCGAGCGCATCGAAACTGTCGGCGATGGAATTGGCGAGTTCGGGGTGTTTGGCGTCGATGCCGGAGTCGATCACCGCAACCGTCACATTGGCGCCATGCGCCAGCGTGTGCGCCTGCGGCAGGCGAAGCTTTGCCAGCGCGTATTGCGCAGGGTCGCCCTCGACCGGCACGGCGGATTTCTGGTCCTGAAGCGCGTAGCGGAAGTTCGGCTGGACCGAGCGCACGCTGCCGTCTGCGGCAAATTCACGCCGCGCGGTCTCGAAGGTCCGGCCATCGGTGATGCGGAACAAGCCGAACGTCGCCCCGATCAGCGGAAAATTCTCGGATGCGACGCGCGCAAGGCCATGGCGGCGCGCAAGCTGGTCGGCTTCCGTCACCGACAGGGCGCCGTCGATCTCGGCGACGAATTCGTTCGCGAAGATGCGCTGGTTCACCGCAACCGGCGTGTTGTTGCCGCGCCCCTTGCCGGCGCTCTTTTTGCCTGATTTTCCGCTGCCCTCGCCGCCTGCGTTCGGCTGCGCCAGGCATTCGCCGTCGGCGTCGCGATAGGGCGCCGTGCAGCTCGGGTAGAGGTTGGGCGAATAGCGCGCATAAGGCAGCACCGGCGACCCGATCCGCGTCGAAGGGATCCGGGCGGTCGTCGTGATCGGGCGCGGGCCGCGGTCGATGCTCACCGCCCGCGCGGCGATGCTGGGAGAGATCGTCGGCGTGCGCGAGGGGACGCTGATGGTAGGCGTGCGCATGATCGCCTGCGCCTGCGCGACCTCGACGCCGAGGCAGGCGGCGAGCAGCAGCGCGGCCCCGACCGACGAGGCGTAGGCCGCGGCTCGCAACTTACTCTCGGACTTGCGCGTCATCGGATCAGAGGCGCCCTACGGCGCCGCAACAGCGAGGTTGATGAACTTCTCGCGCTGCATCCTGGCGAGCAGCGCGGCGAGCTCGTCCTGGCTCATCGCCTTGTCGAACTGGAGGCGGAACATGCCGCCCTTGGCATCGCCGATGATCGACGCCTGGTAGCTGTCGAGCAATGCGGTGATGTCGGCAACACGCGCCTCGGGCGTGAAGCGCACCAGGGCGCGAGCCGGTGCTGCCGATACACCGAATTCGCGCGTGATCGGCGCGCCGGTCGAGAGCGAGGCGGTCTGGAAGGTCGCGGTCTGGGTCTTCATCAGCACCGCGCCGATGATGCCGGCCTGCAGCAGCAGCGCGATAGCACCTAAGCTCGCCGACCAGGCCAGCGTCCGCGGCGACAGGTTCGCGAAGAAGGTCGCGATGCGCGCCGACAGCGGCAGCGAACCGACGGCACGCGCCGGCTCGGCATCGATCGCGGCGAACAGCTTCTGCATCGCGCGCGCCGACGGGGCGCCCAGGCTCTCGTTCAGATGGATGGTCTCTTCGTACTCGCCGCGGATCGCGGCATATTGCTTGGCAAGCTCCGGATCGCGCGCCAGCGCGTCCTCGACGCGGCGGGCATCGCGCGCGTTCAGCGTGCCGGCGGCGTGCCAGGGCAGCAGCAGTTCAATTTCACTGGGCTCTTGCTCCAGCATCTTCTTGCTCAAAGCCATCATGGCCAGCCTCGCTCAACGCCGGCTGCTTTCAGCAGTTCGGCCAGTTTCTTGCGCGCATAGAACAAGCGCGTCTTCACAGTGTTCTCCGGGATCCCGACGATTTCGGCGACTTCTTCCACGGACTTCTCGTGGTAGTAGACGAGATCGACGATTTCCCGATGTTCTGGCGAGAGGCCCGTCAGACACTCCCGTAACGCTGCACTGGTATCCTTCTTCTGCACCACCGTTTCCGGATCGTCGGACTGGTCCTCGATCGCGTTCGCGGCGTCTTCGTCCAGTTCAAAATCCTTCCTGCGCCGGAGCGCCGAGAGGGCCTTGAATCGGGTGATTGCCAGCAGCCAGGTGGAAACGGCGGATCGGCCCTCGAACTTGCCGGCTTGACGCCAGACGTCCAGAAACACCTCGCTGATGAGGTCTTCCGCCGCCTGCTCGTCCCGCACGAGCCTCAGCCCGAACCTGTAGACCCTGACATGGTGCCGCCCGTACAGCACCTGCATGGCGAGCCGGTCGCCTTGAGCGATCCTGGCGATCAGGACCTCGTCCGAAGCCGCCTGTGTCACGCTCAAAGCTCGTCTCGCAAGGTTGGTCGGGTCGATGTGGCGGAGGGTTCGACGGGAGGTGCAAAATTGTTCAACCTACCGCAGTCGTAGGGGGACCCGTGTGATCTGCCCCACATACATGCGCTTTTCCTGCCCCGCCCGTAGCGGGCGCCCGCCTCAATCCAGATCGGTAACATAATACTGAAACACTTTCCTGCGGATTGCCTGCCCGGCACGGGCGGGCCGATCAAGTCCGGTTCCATAGCAGTCCTGCACGACGTATGTCTCACGAACCCCTGCTTTGGCTCGACCGCATCGCAAACGATGCCTAATCGCCGGCAAATTCCCCTTCCGGCCAATGTCATCCTGTTCTGCGCTGCACGGTTCGGATTCGGCTTCAAAGGATACCAAACCTAAAGGCTTGCCACGTAGATTTTTGGGCTGACATCCACCACTGGCGGGACCATGAACACGGCCGCGACGTCGCTTCCCGAGAGGAATGCCGCTGAGGTCGCGGATGTCGTCCTCATGCCCGAGGCGGCGGCGCCGGAGGTCCGGGCGCGCCGGGCCTGGCAGCGCCGCCAGATGTATATCGGCCAAATGGCGAGCTACTCGCTCGGCGCCTCCGTCCTCCTAGTCTACGCCTATGACGGCGTGATCTCCATCGACATTGCCTCGCTGTTCTGGGTCGGCGGCCTCCTGATCATCGGCACGTTCACCGTGCTGTCGGAGGCCGGCGTCGGCGACAAGTTCACCGACCATTATCTCACCGTCTTCGAGATCTCGGCGCATATGGCGCTGCAATTCGTGTTCCTGCTGTCGGCCCCGACCATCGGCATCGCCTTCATCAGCGTGCTGTTCCTGATCTTCGCCTTCGGCACGCTGCGCATGACCTCGACCCAGGCGATGCTGACCTGGGCGCTTGCGACCGCCGGCCTCGCCGCCGTGTTCCTCGCCTCCGACCTGCCGGTCGGCATGCCCGTCGCGACCAGGCTGCAGCGGACCGCCTCGATGCTGTGCTTCGTGCTGGTGATCGGCCAGTGCGCCTTCCTCGGCCTGTTCGGCGCCACCCTGCGCAAGATCCTGTACCAGCGCAGCATCGAGCTGAAGGCCGCCTATCAGCGCATCGAGGAACTGGCCGAGCTCGACGAGCTGACCGGCTCCTACAACCGCCGCTGCATCATGCGTCTGCTCGACGCCGAGATCGAAAAGTCGTGGCGGACATCGAGGCCTTGCGCGATTGCGCTGATCGACCTCGACTGGTTCAAGCGCATCAACGACGCCCACGGCCATCCCGTCGGCGACGAGGTGTTGCGCACCTTCGCGATCACGATTTTCGCCAACATCCGCCCGGCCGACAGCTTCGGCCGCTATGGCGGCGAGGAGTTCCTGCTGCTGCTGCCGGACACCGAGGGCGACGCCGCCTCGCGCATGCTCGAGCGCCTGCGCCGCGTCGTCGCCGACCTCGACTGGAGCGCATTCTCTCCGGGCATGCCCGTGACGATTTCAGCGGGCGTCGTGACGCTTCGCGACAATGATACTGCCGACACGTTTCTCGCGCGCGCCGACAGCGCGCTTTATTCCGCCAAGGCGCAAGGGCGCAACCGCATCGCAACGAACTGACCAATCCATTTTCTTCTTCCGGTGCGCCAGAGGCTCCGCCGGACCGAACGCTCCAGGACAGGGCAATGAGATCCAAATCCGAGAAATCATCCGAGAATCTGCTCGACGAATTGCAGGCTGCACTCTCGCACGGCACCGTTGCGCGCCGGGTCGAGACACTGCGCCGCGTCACCGATCTCTTCGTGGGCAACGCGGTGGACTATTCCGACGACCACATCCGCGTGTTCGACGACGTGTTCGAGTGCCTGATCGAGCAGATCGAGACGTCGGCGAGGGCCCTGCTCGCCGACCGCCTCGCACCGATCGCGGCCGCACCGCCGAAGATCGTCCGCACGCTTGCGCTCGACGAGGTCATCGAGGTCGCAGGACCCGTGCTGACGAAATCGGAACGGCTGGACGAGGCCACCCTGATCAAGATCGCGCGCACGCGGGGCCAGGCCCATCTGAAGGCGATCTCGCTGCGGCGGGTTCTGTCGGAAGCCCTGACCGACGTGCTGGTGACGCGCGGCAACGAGGACGTGGTGCAATCGACCGTCAGCAATCCGGGCGCGCGGCTCTCCGAGGAAAGTCTCACCGACCTCGTCACGCGCGCCGAACGCGACGACGGCCTCGCCACCTGCATCGGCCTGCGGCCCAGCCTGCCGCGCCATCACTACCTGAAGCTGGTCGCGAAGGCGTCCTTGAGCGTACGCAGGAAGCTCGAGGCCGCGCATCCCGAGCTTGCGGACGAGGTGTCGAGCGTGGTGCAGGAGGCGGCCCAGCGGGTCCGCGCCGCCGCCATAACCAGGCAGACCGAGATGGCGCGCGCACTGGTGAAGTCGCTGCACGAGGACGGCCGGCTCAACGAATTCCAGGTCACCACCTTCGCCGAACAGGGCAAGTTCGACGAAACCAATGCGGGGCTCGCCGCACTCGCGGGCGTTGCGGTCGAGACCGCCGAGACCATGATGATCGAAAGCCGCACCGAAGGCGTGATGATCCTCGCCAAGGTCGCGGGCATGCAATGGTCCAGCGTGCGCGCGATCATCGCCATGCGCGAAAAACTGTCAGGCGGCGCGACGGCCGACATACTGGCGCTGCGCGACACCTACGAGGCCCTGCGCTCATCGACGGCGCAGCAGGTGCTGCGCTTCCACCGCATGCAGAACGCGACGCCGGCGGCGTGACGTCGCCGGGTCGGTTCTTGTTTTGACGCGTTTTCTTTACGCGAACCGGTATCCACTTCGCTCGAAAACGCTCTAGTACCTCAGCACCCTCGATCCAACCGCCGCGCCGATCACGGTCACCAGCGCGGTCGCGATCGTGTACCAGGTCGCGACGAACAGCGGTGAATCATCCGTGCAGTGCGAGGCATACAGCGTCGCGGCAAGCCCGGCCGAAACCAGGCCGGCGAGCGCTCCGGCAAGCGCGGGGCGCGACGGCGCGCCGTGGCGCAGGCCGAACAGCGCGCCCGCGAGCAGCGGCAGCGACATCGCGGGGATCGCCAGCAGGCAGGTCCTGGAGTTCTTGCCCATCAGCCGCATCGTCATCGGCATGGCCGGGGCCATCATCGCCTCGCTGCCGATCGCAACCGCGAGCAGCCCTACGGGGAGCAGCAGCAGCCAGCCCCAGCCGCGCAGCAGGGCTTCCGGCCGCGACAGATGCAGGCTGATGATGATCGCGGGAATCGCGAGCGACAGCGTGACCGCGAACTTCATGTCGAAGAAGGGATTGCGCATTGCGCTCATCACGTCGGCGCGCATGCCGAGGAACGTCGCGAAGATCAGGATCGACAGCGGCGCGGCCACCAGCAGCGCCATGGTCAGCACGGCGCCGACGCGGGGCGCGCGGTGGGCGTTGTCGGCCGCGAGCGAGCGAATGAGTTGATCGGTATCCATGACTAGTGGTCCCGCAGTTTGGCAGTCAGTGCGGCAAGTCCGCGGTGCAGTGCGACCCGCACCGCACCTTCGCTCATCGAGAACTTTGCCGCCGTGTCCTTGATCGAGGCGGCCTCGACCGCGATCGACTGCAGCACGTCGCGCTGGCGCTGCGGCAGCGTGCCCAGTTGCGCCGCAACCTCGCCCGCTGAAGCCGTCTCCTGCGGCGCTTCGCCCGGCAGCGTCTCGGCGAAATCGTCGATGTTGACGAAGACGCGCCTGCCGCGCCGCCTCAGCGCATCGATCAGCTTGTTGCGGGCGATCGCGAACAGCCAGGGCGCGAAGGGCGCTTCGCTGTCCCAGGTGTGCCGCTTCAGGTGCACCGCCAACAAAATCTCCTGCACGATATCCTCAGCCTGGTCGGGAGGCTGCCCGGCCCGCGCCAGGCCGCGCCTCGCGGCAGCGCGCAGCACCGGCGTGACCGCCTTCAACAGGCGATGATACGCCGCATCATCGCCGGCCATGGCCGACCGCATCAGGCCGGTCCATTCGTCCTCACGTCCGCGCACGCGCGCCCCTCACCATGCAATTCGGCCGCTCTTTCAATTTGTTACGCCGGTCCAGTGAGATCACGAATTCGTGATCAACGCTGGGTGCCGGTGCTCCGGTGCGGCCGCAAAGACCCGCGACGGCTCATAACACCGATCGTTCCCGTCCGCACCCGGCGGCCGGCCCCCACGGATGGCTTGCCCCGCTTTTGCCCGGTGTGGCCCGAAGATTCCCATTTTCTGCCCCGCTGTCGTCACGTCACGGCGTCTCTGTTCGGTCCCGGGATGGGTGAATTGGGGAGATCGTCAACATGATGAAAGCCAGCGGGCGCGCTGCCCTGATTCTTCTTGCCGGGCTTTTCCTGCTGTTCGGAGGCGCTGCGCAGGCGGCGCCAGCCTCGGCTGCGAGCAGCCAATCGGACAGCGCGGGCAAACAGGCCGATGCGGTCAAACCCAGCAAGCACCGGCACCAGTCTTCTCGCCGCACCGGCAGCAAGACGGCGCAAAAGTCCTCCGGCGACAAGGCCGACAGCAAGGACACCGCGGCAAAGGCCGACGAGGCCAAGACTGGCGACAACACTGCCGATAGCGCCCCGCCCGCATCGAGCCAGATGCCGCCGGAGGTCGCCAACGCCAATGCGCAGCTTGCCGCCTCCGATACGCCGCCCGCGGCTGCAGCCTCCGCCATGACCGGCCGCGCCAACGACAACGTCCAGGCGGCGGCCGATAATACCGCGGCCCCGAACGCCGAGAGCCAGACCCCCGACCAGCCCAACGACCTCGACCGCGCCGCGCAACAGGACAATCCGCCTGCCCAGAAGGCGGTGGTTGCCGCAACCGAGGCGCAGCCGCGTCCCGCGCCGGTGATGGCCAGCAGCCAGCAGAGCTCGGCCTGGGACCAGAGCTCCCTGATCGGCAAGATCTTCATCGGCGTCGGCACGCTGCTGACGCTGGCGTCCGCCGCGCGCATGTTTATGGCCTGATTTGAAGAAATCCCGTCCGGAACGCGCGACTTGCCGCGTGTTCCGGACCGGCTCATTCCGAAGGCTTCCTGGGCTCTTGAAGCCCACCGCGCCAGCGGGCACATTGCCCACCCAATCAAAAGCGTGGGTGGACCATGAGCACGTTCGAACACATCATCGTCGAGAGCAAAGGCGCAGTCGGCATCGTCAAGCTGAACCGGCCGAAGATGCTCAACGCGCTCTCCTTCGGCGTCTTCCGCGAGATCGCCGCGGCGGTCGACGATCTCGAGGCCGATGACGCCATCGGCTGCATCGTCGTGACCGGCAGCGAGAAGGCCTTTGCCGCCGGCGCCGACATCAAGGAAATGCAGCCGAAGGGCTTCATCGACATGTTCTCCGAAGACTTTGCCGCGATCGGTGGCGACCGCGTCGCGCGCTGCCGCAAGCCGACCATCGCCGCGGTCGCGGGTTACGCGCTCGGCGGCGGCTGCGAGCTCGCCATGATGTGCGACTTCATCATCGCCGCCGACACCGCCAAGTTCGGCCAGCCCGAGATCACGCTCGGGACCATTCCCGGCATCGGCGGCACCCAGCGCCTGACCCGTGCCATCGGCAAGTCCAAGGCGATGGACCTCTGCCTCACCGGGCGGATGATGGACGCAGCCGAAGCCGAGCGCGCGGGCCTCGTCAGCCGCATCGTGCCCGCCGACAAGCTGATGGAGGAAGTCATGGCCGCCGCCGAGAAGATCGCCTCGATGTCGCGCCCGGCCGCCGCGATGGCCAAGGAGGCGGTGAACCGCGCCTTCGAGACGACGCTCGCCGAGGGCATGAGCGTCGAGCGCAACCTGTTCCACTCGACCTTCGCGCTGGAAGACCGCTCCGAAGGCATGGCGGCATTCATCGAGAAGCGCAAGCCGGTGAACAAGAACCGGTAAGGCGAGCCAGCGGTCAGGCTGGTGTAAGGCACCGGCCTCCCTCCGCAAAATGCTGTGACGCACCTGCAACAAGCACGGAATACATGGGAGTTTTCCCCGCGGCAGTTTGCCTGCGCGACCCCGGCTGGTTAAACAGTTAAGAGGCCACCGTCGGCGGGGGCGGACAGCCGGGGTTTAGCGGGATTACATGATTGGGCGTGCCGCCAGAGCTGGTCGCGTGATGACGCGACGTCGATCGGGCGTGGGTCCTGTGCTTGCGACATGGACCACGCTGGCGCTCTCGTGCGCCCTGCCCTCGGCTGCATGGGCTGAAGCTTTGCCGGAGGCATTGGCAAAAGCCTATCAGACCAATCCGCAGCTCAATGCCGAGCGCGCGCGCCAGCGCGCGACCGACGAGAACGTGCCGCAGGCGCTCGCCGGCTACCGGCCGCAACTCGTGGCGAGCCTCAGCGCCGGCCTGCAATCGGTGCGCAACCTTTTGCCCAACAACACCATCCAGACCGCCGATCTGAAGCCATGGATCATCGGCGTCACGGTGACGCAGACCCTGTTCAACGGCTTCCGCACCGCCAACAATGTGCGGGCCGCCGAGCTCCAGGTGCAGTCGGGCCGCGAGGCGCTGCGCAATGTCGGCCAGGGCGTGCTGCTCGACGCGGTCACGGCCTACACCAACGTGCTGGCCAACCAGTCGCTGGTCGAGGCGCAGCGCTCCAACGTGGCCTTCCTGCGCGAGACCCTCGCGGTCACCCAGCGCCGCCTCAATGCCGGCGACGTCACGCCGACCGACAGCGCCCAGGCCGAGGCGCGGCTCAACCGCGGTCTCTCCGATCTCAACGCCGCCGAGGTTGCGCTTGCGGTGAGCCAGGCGACATACGCGCAAGTGATCGGCAACGCGCCGTCGCAGCTCAAGCCCGCCGAGGTGGTCGACCGCTATCTGCCGAAGAGCCGCGAGGATGCGCTCTCGATGGCGATCCGTCAGCACCCGGCGGTGATGGCGGCAGGCTTCGACGTCGACGTCGCCTCTACCAACATCAGGGTCGCCGAGGGCGCGCTGCTGCCGAGCGCCAGCGTCCAGGGCAGCGCCAGCAAGAGCCGCAACAACGACCCGACGCTCGGAACCTTCGCCGAGGACCAGGCCTCGATCGTCGCCAATGTCACCGTGCCGATCTATGACGGCGGCCAGGCCGCCGCACAGACCCGGCAGGCCAAGGAGGTCACGGCACAGAGCCGGCTCGTGCTCGACCAGGTGCGCAACCAGGCGCGCACGGCTGCGGTCAGCGCCTGGGTCGCCAATGAAGGCGCCAAGATCGCGGTCTCGGCCTCGGAGTCCGAGGTGAAGGCGGCAACCGTCGCGCTCCAGGGCGTGCAGCGCGAGGCTGCCGGCGGACAGCGCACCACGGTGGACGTGCTGAACTCGCAGGCCGATCTGATCCAGGCCAAGGCCCGCCTGATCGGCGCGCTGCGCGACCGCGTGATCGCCTCGTACACGCTGCTCAGCGCCGTCGGCCATCTCGACGTCAAGACCTTGAGCCTGAACACGCCGGACTACCTGCCCGAAGTGCATTATCAGCAGGTCCGCGACGCCTGGCACGGCCTGCGCACGCCGTCGGGGCAGTAACACCCGCGTCGCACCGCCTTGAAGCTCCATCCAGCGCCCGCCATCCCGACGCGCGACTGCGATCGCTTTGACATTCTGTAGCCCATGGACTACAGTCACACGTCATGATCGAGGTGAGGCAAACCGAGCAGTTTTCGGAGTGGCTGAATCGCCTCAAGGACGTCGATGCGGTTGCCCGGATCACCGTCCGCATTCGCCGCATGGAGATGGGCAATCCCGGCGACAGCAAAAGCGTCGGCCGCAACGTCCGGGAAATGCGCATCGACTACGGCCCGGGCTACCGGATTTACTATGTGCAGCGCGGGTCGCAGATCGTGATCCTGCTGTGCGGCGGCGACAAGCGCACGCAACGACAAGACATCAAGCTAGCCCAGCAACTAGCGGAGACATTGTGATGCCAAAGGCAGCAAAAACGACGATGAGAACGGCATCCAGGACGACACGCTTCGACGCCGCCGGCTATCTCAATACCGAGGAGCGTCAGGCGGCCTATATCGCGGCCGCGCTGGAGACTGGCGACGCCGATTTCGTGCGTGACGCGCTTGGGCTTGTGGCGCGTGCGCGCGGCATGAGTGCGATCGCGAAGAAAGCCGGCTTGAACCGCGAAAGTCTGTACAAGGCGCTCGGAGAGACCGGAAATCCCGAGTTCGGCACCGTCATGCGCATTGTCGGAGCGTTGGGGCTGACGTTGTCCGCCCAACCCGCGACCAGCGGACGGACGTCAAAGCGCCGCCGCGCCGCCTGAGAGAGCGCCGTACGTCGCCCAAAAGCCTCACGATCGATGTGACGGTCGCCCAACCGATTCAGGCCGTCTCAGGATGTGAACATGAAAAGCCGCCGCATCCATCTGATGGGAGCTTCGGGCTCCGGCGCGACGACGCTCGGTCGCGCGCTCGCGGGCCAGCTTGCGCTGCCGCATCACGACACCGACGATTATTTCTGGCTGCCGACCGTGCCGCCCTACCAGACGACGCGCCCCGCCGCCGAGCGGCTGCGCCTGATGCGCGAGATGTTCTTGCCGCGTCGCGACTGGGTGCTGAGCGGAACCGTCACCGGCTGGGGCAACGAGCTCGTCCCGTTCTTCGATCTTGTCGTCTTTGTGACGACGCCGTGCGAGCTTCGCTTGCAGCGCCTGCGTGGCCGCGAGGCTGCGCATTTCGGCGCTGATGCCGTCGCACAAGGCGGCTGGCGTCATGAGGAGACGGAGTCGTTCGTCGAATGGGCCTCGCGCTACGAAGCCGGCGATCGCGAGGGCCGCAGTCTCGCAAAAGATGAGGCCTGGCTCTCCGGCCTGCCCTGTCCGGTCGTGCGCGTTGACGGCTCACGTCCGCTTGCGGAGCTTGTCGAGCAGTTATGCAACGAAGCGCAGCGGCTGTCCGGCTGATGTGATATTGTCAGGCGCCACTGCCAAATAACAAGAACAGGGAGAGAAACCGCGCTCAACCGACGCAGCGTCCTGCTTGCCTCCCTTGCCGCCGGAGTAGCCATGACCAACAGAGCCCACGCCCGCGCGGCGCAGCCCGCGACGCCGGTCAATTTCGACGTCCCGCTGCACGCCTGCGACTGCCACACTCACATTCATGGCGATGTCGAGAAGTTTCCGTTCTTCGCGGGACGCGTCTACACACCCGAGCCGGCAAGCCCCGAAGAAATGGCCGCGCTGCACAAGGCGCTGCATATGGAACGCGTGGTGATCGTGACCCCCAGCGTCTACGGCACCGACAATTCGTCGACCTTGTTCGGCATGAAGGCACGCGGCGCCAATGCGCGCGGCGTCGCCGTGATCGACGACAAGACGACCGAGGCGCAGCTCGATGCGATGCAGACAGACGGTTTCCGCGGCATGCGCCTCAATCTCGCAACCGGCGACGTCAACGACCCCAACGTCGGCAGGTCACGCTTCACCGCCGCCGTCGAGCGCATGAAGGCGCGCGGCTGGCATGTGCAGCTCTACACCACGCTCGCCATGATCTCGGCGATCAAGGACCTCGTCGAGACGGCGCCGGTACCGGTCGTGTTCGACCATTTCGGCGGCTTGGAGGCCTCGCTGGGCCTGGAGCAGCCGGGCTTCTCCGATCTCGTCGCGCTGGTGAACTCCGGCAAGGCCTATGTGAAGGTCTCCGGCGCCTATCGCTCGTCGAAGCTCGCACCGGATTATCAGGACATGGTGCCGTTCGCGCGCGCCCTGATCGCGGCGAATCCGGATCGCATCGTCTGGGGCACCGACTGGCCACATCCGGATTCGAGCCGGGTCGAGGGACGAAAAGCCACCGACATCGCCCCGCTCTACCAGATCGATGACGGGCGCCTGCTCAATCAGTTGCCAGTTTGGGCGCCGGACGCCGATGTGCGCAAGAAGATCCTGGTCGACAATCCGGCGCGGCTCTACGGGTTCTGACGGTTAGCGCGCGCGGCGCGAGAAGAAGGAGATCAGCACCGGCAGCGTCACCAGGATCACGACCGGCGCCAGCATCATGCCGGTGACGACGACGACCGCGAGCGGCTTCTGCACCTGCGAGCCGATGCCTTCGGACAGCGCCGCCGGGAGGAGGCCGACGCCTGCGACCACGCAGGTCATCAGCACCGGGCGAAGCTGCAGCTCGCCGGTACGGATCACCGCGCTCATGCGGTCCATGCCCTCTTCGATCAGCTGGTTGAACTGCGACAGGATGATGATGCCGTCCATCACCGCGATGCCGAACAGCGCGATGAATCCGATCGCCGCGGACACGCTGAACGCAGTGCCGGAGATTAGCAGCCCCAGCACGCCGCCGAAGATCGCCATGGGGATGACGCTCATCGCGAGCAGCGTGTCGGTCATCGAGCCGAAATTGAACCAGAGCAGGACACCGATCAGCGCCAGCGAGATCGGCACCACGATCGACAGCCGCCGGATCGCGTCCTGCAGGTTGCCGAACTCGCCGACCCATTCCATGTGCGAGCCCGGCGGCAATTGCACCTGCGCGGCGATCTTTTGCTGCGCCTCGCGGATCGCGCTGCCGAGGTCGCGCTCGCGCACCGAGAACTTGATCGGCAGATAGCGTTCCTGCTGCTCGCGATAGATGTAGGCCGCACCCGAGACGAGGCTGATGGTGGCGACCTCGCTGAGCGGGATCTGCGTGACGGTACCGTTCGGCCCGGGGGCGCCGATGCGCAAATTCTGGATCGCTTCGGCACTCCTGCGGAATTCCGGCGCAAGGCGAACGATGATCGGGAAGTGGCGGTCGCTTCCCGGCTCGTACAGATCGCCCGCGGTGTCACCGCCGATCGCGACCTTGATGGTGGCGTTGATGTCGCCGGGAGCGAGCCCGTAGCGCGCGGCCTTGGCGCGGTCGATGTCGATCTGGACGGTCGGCTGGCCGAGCGAGGTGAACACCGCAAGGTCGGTGACGCCCTGCACTGTCGACAGCACCTGCTTGATCTTGTTGGCGGTGTCGGTGAGCGCCTGCAGATCGCTGCCGAACAGCTTGATCGAGTTCTCGCCCTTCACGCCGGAGACGGCTTCGGAGACGTTGTCCTGCAGATATTGCGAGAAGTTGAACTCGACGCCGGGGAAGCGGTCGTCGAGCTGCTTGAGCAGTTCCGCGGTCAGCTCTTCCTTGTCGCGCGTGCCGGGCCATTGGCTGGCGGGCTTGAGCGGCGCGAAGAATTCGGCGTTGAAGAAGCCGGCGGCGTCGGTGCCGTCGTCGGGGCGGCCGTGCTGCGACACCACGGATTCCACCTCGGGCCGGGCCCGGATCACCTTGCGCATCTCGTTGACGTAGCTGTTGCCTTCCTGGAGCGAGATGGTCGGCGGCAGCGTGGCGCGGATCCAGAGATTGCCCTCTTCCAGCTTCGGCAGGAATTCGAGGCCGAGCAGCCGGCCCAGCGCCACCGTCATCACCACGAGGCCGATCGCGCCGCCGAGCACGATGTTGCGGTTGGCCACGGCCCAGTTCAGCACCGGCATGTAGAGCCGGTGCAGGATCAGCATCACCTTGGTCTCGGTCTCCTCAAGATGCGCGGGCAGGATGATGGCGGAGAGCGCCGGCGTGACGGTAAAGGTGGCAAGCAGGCCGCCGGCCAGCGCATAGGCATAGGTGCGCGCCATCGGCCCGAAGATGTTGCCCTCGACGCCGGAGAGCGTGAACAGCGGCAGGAAGGCCGCGATGATGATCGCGGCGGCAAAGAAGATCGAGCGCGAGACGTCGGCCGCGGCGCTGAGGATGGCATGGCTCTTCATGCCGAACAGCGTCTCGTTCGACATATGCTCGGTTTCCGACACCGGCGTCGTCTGGGTCAGGCGGCGGAAGATCGCCTCCACCATGATGACGGTGGCATCGACGATCAGGCCGAAGTCGATCGCGCCGACCGACAACAGGTTCGCCGATTCCCCGCGCAGCACCAGGATGATGACGGCGAAGAACAGCGCGAACGGAATGGTGGCGCCGACGATCAGCGCGCTGCGGAGATCGCCGAGGAAGATCCACTGCAACAGCACGATCAGCAGGATGCCGACCACCATGTTGTGCAGCACGGTATGGGTGGTGAGCTCGATCAGGTCGCCGCGGTCGTAGATGCGCTCGATGCGCACGCCGGGCGGCAGGATGCTGGAGTTGTTGATGGTCTGAACGAGCTGATGGACGCGCTTGATGGTCGGCGAGCTCTGCTCGCCGCGGCGCATCAGGACGATGCCCTGCACGATGTCGTCGGAATCATCGAGACCTGCGATGCCGAGACGGGGCCGTTGCCCCACGGTGACGGTGGCGACGTCCTTGACCAGCACCGGGTTGCCGTTGGTCTGCGAGACCATGGTGTTGGCGAGATCGTCGATCGAGCGGATCAGGCCGACGCCCCGCACCACGGCCGACTGCTGGCCGATATTGACGGTGTTGCCGCCGACATTGACGTTGGAATTGCCGACCGCCTGGAGCAGTTGCGGCAGCGTCAGGCCGTTGGCGACCAGCTTGTTGAAGTCGACCTGGAGCTCGTAGGTCTTGCTCTTGCCGCCCCATCCGGTGACGTCGATCACGCCGGGCACGGCGCGGAAGCGGCGCTGCAGAATCCAGTCCTGGATGGTCTTGAGATCGAGCACGCTGTAGTTCGGCGGGCCGACCAGGCGATAGCGGAAGATTTCGCCGATCGGGCTGAGCGGCGAGATCTGCGGCTGCACGTTGCCCGGCAGCGGCGCAAGCTGCGCCAGGCGGTTCAAGACCTGCTGCAACGCCTCGTCATAGGTGTAGGCGAAGGAGAACTGGAGCTTGATGTCGGAGAGGCCGTAAAGCGAGATGGTGCGGATGGTCGTGAGGTTCTTCAGGCCCGCGACCTGGGTCTCGATCGGGATCGTGATGTAACGCTCGATTTCCTCGGCCGACAGGCCCGGGCTCTGCGTCACGATGTCGACCATGGGCGGGGTCGGATCGGGATAGGCCTCGATGTTGAGCTGGTTGAACGCGATCAGGCCGCCGATCAGCACGGCCACGAACATGCCGACCATCAGGAAGCGCCGGTTGACGGCAAGGGCGACGAGGCGATCCATTCAGGTCTTCAGCTTGTCTTCAGTTTTTTGGGTCGTCGATCAGCTGCCGGACGCCGCGCGGTCGATGAACAGGCTGCCCTTGGTGACGATCTGCTCGCCGGGTTTCAGGTTGCTCGTGACTTCGACGAGATTGCCGTTGATGAGGCCGATCTTGATCTCACGCAGCTCGACCGACTTGTCCTCGCGCGCGACCCAGAGACGGACCTTTTCGGCTTCGTAGATCAGGGCCTGCTTGGGCACCGCCGGCGCCGCACGATCGCCGGCCGAATAGATCGTGACGTTGGCGAACATCTCCGGCTTGAGCAGGCCGTCCCTGTTGTCGATGGTGGCGCGGACCAAGAGGCGGCGGGTGCTCGGATCGATCGCCGCGGCCACGTAGTTGATCTTCGCGCTGAGCGGGCGGCCCGGCAGCGCCATCACGTTGACGGTGATGTCCTGGCCGATGCACACCGCGGCCGCATCGCTCTCGCGCACGAAGGCGGTGAGCCAGACCGTCGAGAGATCGCCGATCACGAAGACCGGATCGCTGGCGCCGGAATTGACGTACTGGCCCGGGCCGATCTTGCGCTGCACGACCGTGCCGGAGATCGGCGAGTAGATCGTGATCTCGCGATTGATCGTGCCCTTGTCCTGGAACGCCTTGATGGTCTCGTCGGTGAAGCCGAGGATGCGCAGCTTGTTGCGCGCGGCCTCCAGCGCCGTCACCGAGGAGCGCATGTCGTTCTGCGCCTGGACCTGGGTCGCTTCCGCCTGCTGATAATCCTTCAGCGGAATAGCGTGGCCCTCATAGAGATCCTTGGCGCGCTTGAACTGGATGTCGGCGAGATCGATCGCCGACTTCGCCTTGTTCTGTGCGGTCATCGCCGCGATGAAATCATTCTGGGCCTGCACGGTGTCGGCGGCCTCGATTGTGAACAGCGGTTGACCTTGCGTCAGAGTCTCGCCGGGCTTGGCGAGCAGCTTGGTGACCCTGCCCGCATAAGGCGAGAACACCGGCGTCGAGCGATCCTCGTCGACCGCAACCTTGCCCTCGGTGACATATTCGGCCCGGAAGGTCTTGGCCTTGACCGGCTCGATCGTCAGCGTCGCCCACTCGGACGGCGTCGGCGTGAAATTCTGCGCATTCCTGCGCGACTGGCTGGAAATCTCGGAGTGGCTCTTCTCCTTGGCGCCCGCATGGAGAAAGCCGTAGGCCCCGCCGCCGGCAAGGGCTAGTAAAACTACGGATGTAATCACCCGCCGTTTTGTAAGCACCTGCAATCGCTTGGTATTTTCAACCACCATAGGGCCCGGTCTTGTCTGCGACGATGTCGGCAAACGATAGCCGCATCGGTCGCGCTAATAGTGCCGAATTGAGAGTTCAAACAACCTAAAAAACGCTTCGCGTCTTTCGATCTGCGTTAAAATTTTGCGATGCGTCAGCTCCGCGTCAGCTTCGAGATGGCCACTGTGCCGGATGGCTGTCGAGCGGCATCGCCGGACGGCTCCATTGCGCCGGCGTCTTCGACAGCAGTGCCGAATGCTGCACCGCCGTCAACGTGCCAAAGCCAGATGGCATGCGCTCGATGAACGCAGCATGTACAGCTTCCCCCGTAATATCCGGGGTGTTCAGTCCGCCGTCGAGCCGGCCGAGATTCCACAGCCAGCGTCCAGTCTGCGCCAGCGACACGCGCACGTGCCAGCTGCCGCCTTCGCACGCCTGGCGTGCTCTGGCCATCATCGCGCCGAACGCCATCAGATAGCCGGTGGCGTGGTCGAGGATCTGTGCCGGCAATTCCTTGGGACCGTCGATGCCGGCGGCCTCTCCCTCGGCATGGTTGAAGCCGGTCGTGGTCTGCACCAGCGAGTCGAAACCGCGCCGCTCGGCCCAGGGGCCGGCATGGCCGTAGGCCGACAGCGTGACATAGACGATGCCGGGGCTGATCGTGGCGACCTCTTCGGGCGCAAAGCCGAGGGCGGCGAGCGCGCGTGGGCGATAGCCCTGCGAGAAGATGTCGGCGTCCTTGAGCAGCTCGCGCAATTGCGCCCTGCCCGCCTCGCTCTTGAGCGCGATGAAGGTGGTGAGCTTGCCGCGTCCGGTATCGATGGTGAGCCAGGGAATGGCGGGCAGCTCGGGCCCCGATACCAGCAGCACATCGGCACCGTGCGCCGCGAGCGTGCGGCCGGCGACGGGCCCTGCGATGACGCGGGAGAGATCGAGCACGCGCAGGCCCGAAAGTGGACGATCGCCTTTTGGCCACGGCCTGGGCGGAGCCTCGCCGATCCTCTCGATCGAGAGCAGCGGCAATTGCGCGAGCGCACGCGCCTGCGGCAACGCCGACCATTCGTCGTAAGAGCGCATCAGGGCGACAACGCCGCCCGCGGCATAAGCCGCAGTTTCGAAATCCTCGCCCTTCCACTGCATCAGCGCTGCTTGCACCTTCTCGCGCTCAGGCTCGCAAGCAAGCACCTTGCACACGGCATCGCGGTGATGCGGGAAATTGGTGTGGCATCGAACGAAGCGGCCATCGCCCGTCCTGTAGACGCCGGCGATGGCATCCCAGGCCGGTGGCGGCGGCTTGTCGTCGAGGCGCAGATAGCGCTCGGAACGGCATTCGGCCACGGCGTGGCGCATGTCGACGGAGACGTCCTGCACCTGCCCGCTGCGCAGCCGCCAGATCTCGGCAGCGGCGAGGCCGGCCGCGGCAATCGTGGCCTGTCCGGCAACCGCGACGCGAAACGAGGACGGGATCTGCGGCTCCTCGCCGGTCAGCCGCACGCGATCAAGCGCGGCCGCATCGCCGCCCGCGGTGGTCCAGATGTCCTTGAGAATATCGGCGGGGCTTTGCATGGCCGCTTCTCTCCCTTCATGAGCATGATCTCCGCGCAAACTCGGTCCGCGTTTGTCGCGATGGAAAACCGCTGCACGCTTTTCCGGATCATGCTCTACTTTTTTCGACCATTCATCAGCACAAGAAGGAATGCAATGGCCGCCATCGATCCCCTCACCGCGGGTGCCGTGTTCATCGCCACGGCGGCCACCGACGCGGTCTATGTGATGTTCACCTCCGCCGTGGTCGCGCGCAGGCGCATGCCGGCGGCAACCTGGAGCGCGATCTGGTACCTGCTCTCCTCCTATGCCGTGATCAGCTACACCGAGAACGCCTTCTACGTTGCCTTCGCCGCGATCGGCTCCTGGGTCGGCGCCTATGCATCACTGACCTTCCTGCACCGCCCGCCCGGCGGCCCGCCGGTGGGGGCCGCGCCGGAGTGAGGCCACTGCCGTCGCCACACCGTCATTGCGAGCGCAGCGAAGCAATCCAGAATCGCTCCGCAGCGGCAGTCTGGATTGCTTCGTCGCAAGAGCTCCTCGCAATGACGACGTGGAGGCTTCTGGGCGTCTCTCGAAACAGCTACAGTCCCTGCACCAACAAAAAGGAGCCCAACAATGGATCTCGGTCTCAAAGGCAAGAACGCTATCGTCCTCGGCGGCACACGCGGCATCGGGCGGGCGATTGCGGCGACGCTGGCCGGTGAAGGCAGCAATGTCGCGGTCTGCGCGCGCAACGCGGATCAAGTTGCAGCAACTGTCGCGGAGTTGAAGGCCAGCGGAATCCGTGCCACCGGCAGCCCGGTCGACGTCACCGACGGTGCGGCGTTGAAGGCCTGGATCGAGAGCGCAGCAAAGGAACTCGGCGGCATCGACCTGCTGTTCTCCAATGCCGGCGCGATGGCGCAGGGCGGCGATCCCGCGTCCTGGGAGCAGAACTTCCGGCTCGACGTGCTCGGCGCCGTGCATGCGTTCGATGCTGCACGGCCGTTCCTCGAGGCGAGCGGCGCGAGCAGCGGCGATGCGGCCTTCGTGATCATCTCGTCGATCGCCGCGGCGCAAGCGGACACGGCCAGCTCCTACGGCCCGATCAAGGCCGCGCTGATCCACATGGCCAAGGGACTGGCGCGGCAATACGCGAAGAAGAAGATCCGGGTCAACGTGGTGTCTCCCGGCACCGTCTATTTCAAGGGCGGCGTCTGGGAGATGATCGAGCAGAACATGCCCGAGCGTTACAACGACGCGATGAAGCGCAATCCGACCGGCCGCATGGCGACGCCGCAGGAGATCGCGAGCGCGGCGGTGTTTCTGGCAAGCCCGGTGTCGGGGTTCACCACGGGATCGAACCTCGTCGTGGACGGGGCGATCTCGAACCGGGTGAATTTTTGAGGAGGGCACCGCCCCTGCAGTTCCGTCATCCTGAGGCGCGAGCTCTGCGATGCAATGCATTGCAGAGCGAGCCTCGAAGGATGCACGGCCCTGATGCAGCCGGGCCGTCGCCCTTCGAGGGCCGCTGAAGAAGCGGCCACCTCAGGGTGATGGTGAGAGATTTGCACGCCAAACAAACCTCAATGGAAATCCCGCGACGGCGGCAGGATGCGGACGTTGCGGGGATGGCGGATTTTTTGCGCGGGCATGTCCGCGAGGGCGCGAGGATCGTCGTTAAGCGGCTCGACCACGGTGGCTCCTGCCGGCACCGGATGCTTGCCGCCTAGCGCATCGTTGGCGAGCCCCACCAGATCGTGCGAGCGGTCGATCATGCGCTGGGCAATGAGATGCGTCACCTTTTCGGGGCTGCTCTGGATATAGCCTTCAACCAGGATGAGGCGCGCGCCCATCACTTCTTTCCGGTACTGCTCCATGATCTTGGGCCAGACCACGACATTGGCGATGCCAGTTTCGTCCTCCAGCGTCATGAACACGACGCCGCTGGCGCTGCCCGGCCGTTGCCGGACCAGAACCACGCCGGCGCAGCGGACGCGGCGCCGCTCGTTCTCATGGCTGACCTCCTTGCAGGCGACGACCCGCTCGCGCGTAAACATCTCGCGCAAGAATTCCATCGGATGGCCCTTCAGCGACAGCCGGATGGTCTGGTAGTCCGCGACCACCTGCTCGGAGCGCGGCATCACCGGCAGCGGTTGTGCGTGCTCGTCAGGCTGCTCGCGCGCGGTCGCCGCCTCGAACAGCGGCAGCGGCACGTCGTCGGGCAGCCGTCGCACCTGCCACAGCGCCTCGCGGCGGTCGAGCCCCAGCGAGCGGAACGCATCGGCATCGGCCAGCAGGATCAGCGCACGCTTGGGCAGGCCAGTGTCGCGGGCAAAATCCTCCAGCGAGGTGAAGGGACGGCGGTTGCGCGCCGCGATGATGCGGTCGGCCCAGTCTTCTTTCTTGTCATTCCCGGGCGTCGCGTCAGCGATGAACCCGGAATCCATTTCTCCAGGCGTATGCGGCTCGATGGATTCCGGGTTCGCGCCTTTCGGCGCGCCCCGGAATGACAGCTGGGAGCGCTTCAGGCGCTCCTCATCCTCATCCAGCCAATGGAAGCCATCGATCTGACGGAAGCCGAGGCGCACGGCGCAATACTTGCCATCTGTATTTTCCAGCGTGTTCTGCGCAAAGCTGTAGGACACGTCGATGTCGCGGACCTCGACACCGTTCTTGCGGGCATCGCCGACGATCTGCGCCGGGGCATAAAAGCCCATCGGCTGCGAATTCAGGAGGCCGCAACAAAAGGCGTCGGGATGGTAATGCTTCAGCCACGAAGAAATGTAGACAAGCTGCGCAAAGCTCGCGGCATGGCTCTCCGGAAAACCGTAGGAGCCAAAACCCTTGATCTGGTCAAAGCAGCTTCTGGCGAAGTTGGGATCGTAGCCCCGCGCCACCATGTTGCCGATCAGCTTCTCCTCGTATTGGCCGATGGTGCCGACATTGCGGAAGGTCGCCATCGAGCGGCGCAGGCCGTTGGCCTCCTCGGAGGTGAAGTGCGCGGCCTCGATCGCGATCCGCATCGCCTGCTCCTGGAACAGCGGCACGCCCAAGGTCTTGTGCAGCACCTTGTAGAGTTCGTCCTTGTCGCCGTGCTCCGGCGACGGCGAGGGATAGCTCACCTTCTCAAGCCCGTTCCGCCGCCTTAAGTAGGGATGCACCATGTCGCCCTGGATCGGCCCGGGGCGCACGATCGCGACCTCGATGACGAGATCGTAGAAGGTCCGCGGCTTCAGGCGCGGCAGCATGTTCATCTGGGCGCGGCTCTCGACCTGGAACACGCCGAGCGACTCCCCGCGGCACAGCATGTCGTAAACCCTGGGATCATCCTGCGGAACGCTCGCCAGCACAAAACGCTCACCCTTGTGGTCCGCGATCAGATCGAAACATTTCCTGATGCAGGTCAGCATGCCCAGTGCGAGCACATCGACCTTCATCATATGAAGTGCGTCGACGTCGTCCTTGTCCCATTCGATGAAAGTGCGGTCGTCCATCGCGGCATTGCCGATCGGCACATAGGTGTCGAGCCGGTCCTGGGTCAGCACATAACCGCCGACATGCTGGGAGAGATGCCGCGGGAATTCGATCAGCTCGGTGGCAAGCTCGACCGCGAGGTTGATCATGGGATTTTGCGGATCGAGCCCGGCCTGTCTGACCTGCATGTCGTTGAGGCCCTTGCCCCAGCTGCCCCAGACGGTGTCGGCGAGCGCGGCGGTGACGTCCTCGGTCAGGCCCAGCGCCTTGCCGACGTCGCGGATGGCGCTGCGCGGGCGGTAATGGATGACGGTGGCGATGATCGCGGCGCGGTGGCGGCCATAGCGGCGGTAGACATATTGCATCACCTCCTCGCGCCGCGAATGCTCGAAATCGACGTCGATGTCGGGCGGCTCCAGCCGCTCCTTGGAGATGAAGCGCTCGAACAGGAGATCGACCTTGGTCGGGTCGACCGAGGTGATGCCGAGCACGTAGCACACGGCCGAATTCGCCGCCGATCCGCGCCCCTGGCACAGGATGTTCTGGCTGCGCGCGTAGTGGACGATGTCGTGCACGGTGAGGAAATAGTGCGCGTATTTCAGCTCGGCAATCAGCGCGAGCTCTTTCTTCAGGGTGGCGCGCAGCTTGTCGTCGATGTTGTCGACACCACCAAAGTATTTGTCGACGCCCGCCCAGGTCAGATCCTCCAGATGCCCCTGCGCGGTCTTGCCCGGCGGCACCGGCTCGTCCGGATACTGGTATTTGAGCTGATCGAGCGAGAAGTCGACCCTGTCCGCAAAACGCATGGTCTCCGCGATCGCGTCAGGAAAATCGCGGAACAGCCGCGACATCTCGCGTGGCGTTTTCAGGAATCGCTCGGCATTGGCCTCGAGCTTCCGCCCCACCGCCTCGATCGTGGTCTTCTCCCGGATGCAGGTCAGCACATCCTGAAGCGGTCGGCGGCCGGGATCGTGATAGAGCACCTCGTTGGTTGCGAGCAGCGGCACTTTTGCCTTTGCGGCGAGATCATCGAGCCGCGCCAGACGACGACGGTCGTCGCCGCGATAGAGCAGGCTCGCCGCCAGCCACACACCCTCGGCGCGGCTGGCTTTGAGCTTGGCGAGGACATCCAGCGCCTGCGCCGGCTCGAAGCGATGCGGCAGCGTCAACACCAGGAGCTGGTCTTCTGAAAACTCCAGGAGATCGGCAAAGGTGAGATGACACTCGCCCTTCTCGATCCGCGTGATGTCGTCGCCGCGCTTGCCCCTTGTGAGAAGCTGGCACAGCCGGCCATAGGCCGCGCGATCGCGCGGATAGACCAGAATGTCAGGCGTGCCGTCGATGAAGACGATGCGGGCGCCGATCAGCAATTTCGGCTTGTGCAGCACCTTGTCATTGTCGAGCTCCTTGTAGGCCCGCACCACACCGGCGAGCGTGTTGTGGTCGGCGATGCCGATCACCGGAATCCCCAAAGCGCTGGCCTGATGCACATAGGCGCGCGGATCCGAGCCGCCGCGCAGGAAGGAGAAATTGGTGGTGATGCCGATCTCGGCATAGGCGGGCGTATTCATGCGAAGAGACCGTGTACATACCAGCCGGGAGACGCAGGCTTGCCGTCGCCGTCGAACACCTCGCCTTCATAAAGACCGTCGCGAAAGATCCAGAAGCGCAGGCCCTCGGCATCCTCGATGCGGAAATAGTCCCGCGTCAGCTGCTTGCCGTCCTGCCGCCACCATTCCATGGCGATGCGCTCGGGCCCTTCCACCCGCACCACCGCATGCAACGCGCGGCGCCAGGTGAATTGGTGCGGCGGGCCATCAGGCACGGTCGCGAACGGCACCTTGATCGGCTCCGGCTTGTCGAACAACCGCAACGGGCGCAGCGGCGGCTCGCTCTCGGTGCGAACAGGCCATTCGGCCTGCATGGCAGACGTGAGATGATGCTGCGCAGGCGCGGCCAGCACCGCGCTTTCGGGAATATGGGTATCCTCAGGCAGATGTACGACGACACGTTTTCCGCCGATGCGCGCGGCGATACGGTCGATCAGCGCGGCAAGCTCGTCATTGTCGTGGACATGGGCGTCGAGGTCGCGCTGCTCCTGCACCACGATCTCGGTGCGGCTCGCCGACAGCCGCACCATGTCGAAGCCGAAACCGGGATCGAGCGGATCGGCGAGCGCATCGAGACGCTCCCGGAACAGGCGATCGACGACCGCACTGCGCGTCACCGGACGACCGGTCTCGACCATGATGGCGCGCACCACGCCGTCGGTGCGGAAGAAGGCAGCCTCCAGCCGCCGCGCGCCTTTGCCCTGCTTCTCCATGGACGCAATCAACGTGTCGGCCAGCCGCGACAGCGTCATCGCAATCATCGTGTCGGTCGCGATCGGTTCGGCAAAACGCTTCTCGACGATGTAATCGGGCAATGGCTTGCGCGGATTGATCGGCGTATCGCCCTGCCCCAGCGCGTGCGCGAGCAGGGTCGAGAACCGCGCACCGAACCGCGCCGTGATCTCGCTCGGCGAGCGCGAGGCGACATCGCCGATGGTCTTCAGGCCGGCGCGGCGCAGGCCGGTGGTGATGGCCTCGCCCGCACCGAGCGCGGAGACTGGAAATGAACTGATCGCCTCCGCCTCCCCGCCATCGGCCACAATGGTGCCTGTCGCCTGCCGCGTCAGCGTACGCGCGCAGACCGACGTGCCGGCGATTGCCGCGCTGACGGCAAAGCCCTGACGGGCGAGGGCACGAACCAGAGTCTGCAACAATGCCGCTTCGCCGCCGAACAGATGCGCGCAACCGGTGATGTCGAGGAACAGCCCATGCGGCGGATCGAGCGCCACCAGCGGCGTGAAGCGGTCGCACCAATCGGCGATGTCGCTGAGCGTCTTGGCATCGGCCACAACATCGGCGTCGAACACCCGCAAGTCCGGACACATCGCCCGTGCATTGGCGAGCGGCTGGCCGATATGCAAACCCAAACGAGACGCCGCATCGTCCAGCGCATGGATCACCAGCGCGTTGTTGTCCTTGATGACGACGACGCTTGGCGCGTCTTTTTGTTTTGACGCGTTTTCTTCACGCGAACCGGTACCCACTTCGCTTGAAAACGCTTTGGCCTTATGCAGTCCGGCGCTGCCAAGGAACCGCTGGATCCGGTCGATGGGCAGGCGCGGCAGCCACAGGCTGAGAATACGTCGAGGGTTCACTGAACTGGCACTCATCACAATTCCATTCCATGATCCACCGGCCGCACGGGCCATGACGATTGCGCAAGAGCTCGGCATCGATGCGCGGCGCGCCCCAGGCACTCCACAACGGGCCCGGCGGCGAATGCGCCGCGCGCAGCATCCATCGCGTCTCCGCGGTCGAAGGCAGCGGCTGCGCGGCCATGCGCAGCATCAGACCGGTGACGCCCGAACCTTGCGCGGCCAGCGTCAGCTTGCGGCTCGCCACGAGATCGAACTGCCTGATCTCGCCCCAGAGCTCGAGCACGACGGCACCGAGCGCATCGCAGGCGAGCGCATCGGCCGAGGTGCGCAGCGCGCTCTCGACATCAGCCGCGCGCACCATCACCACGCGGCGCGGATCGAGGCCGAACTCGGCGAGCCCGCTCATCGACAGTGCACCGGTTTCAATTTCCGAAAAATCCTGCCGCACCCACAGCAGCGGCCGACGCGCGCTCACGCGTCCCGCAAGGCCCATGACAAACCCCGTCGCGGTCGCGCCCTGGCGCCCTTCGCAAAATATCTCGTGGACCGACGCGCGCGCGAGCCCGCCCTTCAAGACGCTGTCGATCTCGCCATGGCCGAGCGCAATGCGCTCGTGCTGATGCACGACCTCCGCGGTCTCGATGCGCTCGATCTGGCCGCGCAAGGTCGCAAGCGCGCTGATGCGTGCGCCGCTCATATACGCCGCTCCTTCAGAGATGATTGCCGAGGTTCTCAAAAATAAGAACCTGCGGCTGGCTCATTTGTTCATGATATGTTCTAATATAAAGCTAACGACGGCCAGAGAGTCAATCGAATTGGCGCTCTGTCGGATTCATGAGCGGAATCAATAGGATTCGTGTGCCATGTACCTCATCACCCTGGACAGTGAGACCGATTTCGACGGCTGGCGCAAAGCCGCACGCGCATTCGCGCTGCACCACGTCGCCCCGGCGGACGTGGTGTGGCACGTGCAAGGCCAAACGAAAGACCCGGGACCCGGCCTGTCCGAAGCGCCGAGCCTTCCGCCGATCGAAACCGAGAGCACGTTCACCGTGCCGGCCAATTTCATCGAGCTTGCCCGCATCGCGATCCTGCATCGCGACGACGAGCGTTTTGCTCTGCTCTATCGCCTGCTCTGGCGATTGAAGGCCGATCACGACCTGCTCGCAACGATGAGTGATCCCGACGTAGCGCAGGCAACCACGATGGCAGGCGCGGTGCAGCGCGATGCGCAGCGAATGCGCGATCTCGTCCGCTTCCGCGAGATCGGGCGCGAGCAGAAGGCGCATTACGCCGCCTGGTTTGAGCCGGAGCATCATATCGTCGCGTTCGCCGCGCCGTTCTTTGCGCGTCGTTTTGCCGACATGCCCTGGTCCATCCTCACGCCTGACGTTTGTGCCCATTGGGACGGCCACGCGATCTCATTCACGCCGGGGATCAGCCGAACGGAGCGGCCGCCCCCCGGCCGCCTGGAAGAAACCTGGCGGCGCCATTTCCAACCCGACCGGCTGACGACGACCGAAGCGCCGGTGAAACGCCAGAGGAACCTCGAGGACGCATCGATACTTGGACCTCTGCTCGCTGACGCCGAACGCTGGACCGGCGGACGCATCGTCCAGCGGCCGGAGGCTCCGATGACACGCAAGACTGCTGCCGACGATCTCGAAGCGCTCCGCGAGGAAGCCGCCCATTGCCGCGCCTGCCATCTCTACAAGGACGCGACCCAGACCGTGTTCGGCGAGGGTCCGAAGAACGCCAACATCATGCTGGTCGGCGAGCAGCCCGGCGACAAGGAAGACCTCGCCGGCCACCCCTTCGTCGGCCCGGCCGGCCAGATGCTCGACCGCGCGCTGGAGGAGGCCGGCGTCGACCGCAAGAAGGTCTATGTCACCAACGCGGTGAAGCACTTCAAATTTGTGCCGCGCGGAAAGGTCCGCCTGCACCAGAAGCCGAACACGCCGGAGATCAGGGCGTGCCGACAATGGTATGAGCGGGAAGTTTCGGCAATCCAGCCCGATCTCATTGTCGCGATGGGCGCAACTGCAGCGCAGAGCGTGTTCGGCAAGATCACCCCAATCGGCAAGAACCGCGGCCGGCTGATCGACCTCCCCGACGGCCGCAAGGCGCTGGTGACGGTGCACCCGTCCTATCTGCTGCGGCTGCCGGACCCGGAGGCCAAGGTGCTGGAATATCAGCGCTTTGTCGAAGACCTGAAGATCGCCGCCGGCCTGCAGAGGAAATCCGCGCGCGCCGCCTAAATACTGGCGAGAAAACGCTTTTCAACCAGCGCTTGTCATCCAGCCTTCAAATCCATCGCGGACAATACCCTTACCTGAAAGTTAAGGGGCGTCCACATGACCGATGTAGCATTCGACCGCGCGGTAGCCGATCCCGCGCCGATCCAGCCGGCCTCACGGCCCAATCTCGACAAGGGCTTCAACCCGCTGACGATGATCCTGTTCTTCGGCATCCTCGCCGCGGGCCTGCTGTTCGTCGCCTACAGCATCTATGTCGACGTCAATGCCACCGGCACCAAGGTCACGACCTTCCTGCCCTACATCCTGTTGTTCGTCGCGCTGCTGATCGCGCTCGGCTTCGAGTTCGTCAACGGCTTTCACGACACCGCCAATGCGGTCGCGACCGTGATCTACACCCATTCGCTGCCGGCTGAAGTCGCCGTGATGTGGTCGGGCTTCTTCAACTTCCTCGGCGTGCTCCTGTCCTCCGGCGCGGTCGCCTTCGGCATCGTCTCGCTGCTGCCGGTCGAGCTGATCCTCCAGGTCGGCTCCAGCGCCGGCTTCGCCATGGTGTTCGCGCTGCTGATCGCCGCGATCCTGTGGAATCTCGGCACCTGGTTCTTCGGCCTGCCCGCCTCCTCCTCGCACACGCTGATCGGCTCGATCATCGGCGTCGGCATCGCCAACGCCGTCATGCGCGGCCGCGACGGCACCTCGGGCGTGGACTGGAGCAAGGCCACCGAGATCGGCTACGCGCTGCTGCTGTCGCCGCTGGTCGGCTTCGCCTGCGCCGCCGTGCTGCTGCTCGTGCTCAAGTTCATCGTGCGCAACCCGGCCCTCTATGCTGCGCCCGAAGGCAACAAGGCGCCGCCGCTCTGGATCCGCGGCCTCTTGATCCTGACCTGCACCGGCGTCAGCTTCGCGCACGGCTCCAATGACGGCCAGAAGGGCATGGGCCTGATCATGCTGATCCTGATCGGCACCGTGCCGACCGCCTACGCGCTCAACCGCGCGCTACCGGAATCCCAGGTCGCCCAGTTCCAGAAGACCTCGGACGCCGCCGCCAGGGTGATCTCGGCCAAGGGCGCCGGCCACAGCATCACCGGCGATCCCCGTCCGGCGGTGACCCAGTACATCGCACTGCATCACATCAATGAAGGCACCTATCCCTCGCTCGCTGTGCTGGTGAAGGACGTCGGCGACCAGGTTGCCAAATACGGCACGCTGAACAAGGTGCCGGCGGAAGCCGTCGGCAACACCCGCAACGACATGTACCTGACCTCGGAAGCGATCCGCTTCCTGATGAAGGACAAGGAGAACGATCTCAACAAGGAGGAGATCGCGACCCTCAACGCCTACAAGGGCTCGCTCGATGCCGCCACAAAGTTCATCCCGAACTGGGTGAAGATCGCGGTCGCCATCGCGCTCGGCCTCGGCACCATGATCGGCTGGAAGCGCATCGTGATCACGGTCGGTGAGAAGATCGGCAAGTCCCATCTCACCTATGCGCAGGGCGCCTCCGCCGAGCTCGTGGCCGCGGCCACGATCGGTGCCGCCGACGTGTTCGGCCTGCCGGTCTCGACCACGCATGTGCTGTCGTCGGGCGTCGCCGGCACCATGGCGGCGAACGGTTCGGGCTTGCAATGGTCCACCATCCGCAACCTGCTGATGGCCTGGGTGCTGACGCTGCCCTGCGCGATCATGCTGTCGGCCACGCTCTACGTGATCTTCTCGCGGATCTTCTGAGCACCTCTGCTCTCCCTCTCCCCGTTCTTACGGGGAGAGGATTGGGGTGAGGGCTGCTTCCGCGATCACGGTAAGAGACGGACTCGCGGAGAGTCCCCCTCACCCGGAATCCGCGCTACGCGCGCATTCCGACCTCTCCCCGCAAGCGGGGCGAGGTAAGTGAAGAGCCGGCCTTAAGACGCCGCCAGCGATTCCTCGACCAGCTTGACCCAGTAGGATGTGCCGAACACGATCGCCTCGTCGTTGAAATTGTAGGCGGGGTGATGCAGGCCGGCGCTGTCGCCGTTGCCGCAGAAGATGAAGGCGCCGGGGCGCGCTTCCAGCATGTAGGCGAAATCCTCGCCGCCCATCAGCGGCGGCATCTCGTGCACGTTGGCTTCCCCTGCGACCTGCTTCGCAATACGCCGCGCCACCTCGGTCTCGGCGGCGTGGTTGTTCACGACGGGATAATTGCGCTTGTAGCGCAGGTCGATCTTGGCGCCAGTGATCTGCGCCACGCCCGCCACCACCTCGTGCACGCGCTTCTCGACCAGCTTGCGCACCTCCGGCGACAGCGTGCGGATAGTGCCCCTCAGCGTCGCGGTCTGCGGAATGACGTTGCGGGCATTGCCGGCGTGGAATTCGCAGATCGAGATCACGGCCGATTCCAGCGGATCGACGCTGCGCGCGACGATCGACTGCAGCGCCGTGATCACCTGTGCACCGACCAGCACGGAATCGATGCATTTGTGCGGACGCGCGGCATGGCCGCCGAGGCCCTCGATCATGATGTCGACCTCGTCGGTCGCCGCCATGATCGGGCCCGGCCGGATCGCGAACGAGCCGACCGGAATGCCCGGGCCATTGTGCATGCCGTAGACCTGCTCGATGCCGAAGCGTTCCATCAGGCCGTCCTTGACCATGGCCGCGCCGCCGGCGCCGCCCTCCTCGGCGGGCTGGAAGATCACGATCGCATCGCCGGCGAAGTTGCGGGTCTCGGCCAGATAGCGGGCAGCGCCAAGCAGCATCGCTGTGTGGCCATCATGGCCACAGGCGTGCATCTTGCCCGGGTTCTTGGAGGCGTAAGGCAGGTTGGTCTGCTCCTCGACCGGGAGCGCGTCCATGTCGGCGCGCAGGCCGATCACCTTGAGCCCCTCGCCGGCCGGCTTGCTGCCCTTGATCACGCCGACCACGCCGGTCTGGCCAAGGCCGGTCACGACCTCATCGCAGCCGAACTCGCGCAGCCGGTCGGCGACAAATGCTGCGGTGCGATGGACGTCGTACAGCAGTTCGGGATGCTCATGGATGTCCCGGCGCCAGGCCTGAATATCGGGTTGGAGGTCGGCGACACGGTTCACGATGGGCATGGAGGGTCTCGAGCTTTGTTGGGAATACAGGACTGTCTACCATGCAAGCGTCAGTCCACCCAACTCCCCGGGATCGGGGCCTGGCCCTGACGAACGGGCATGGCCGGGCTTGTCCCGGCCGGGCGGGTCTGCCTATTAGGACGGAACGTTAAGTAACCATCCGGGTGGAAGCAGAATGCCGAGACGGCTCGAAGGTGAATTTGACTACATTGTCGTCGGCGCCGGCACGGCGGGCTGCATCATCGCCAACCGGCTCTCGGCAGATTCCCGCAATCGGGTGCTCATTCTCGAAGCGGGCGGCGACGACAACTGGATCTGGTTCCACATTCCCGTCGGCTATCTCTTCGCGATCGGCAATCCGCGCTCGGACTGGATGTTCAAGACCGAGGCCGAGCCAGGCCTGAACGGCCGGGCGCTGGCCTATCCCCGCGGCAAGGTGATCGGCGGCTGCTCGGCGATCAACGCCATGATCTCGATGCGCGGACAGGCCGCCGATTACGATCACTGGCGTCAGCTCGGCATGGCCGGCTGGGGCTATGATGACGTGCTGCCGCTGTTCAAACGACTGGAGGACCACTTCCTCGGTGCAAGCGAACATCACGGCGCCGGCGGCGGCTGGCGCATCGAGGCACCGCGGCTGTCCTGGGACGTTCTTGATGCCGTGGGCGATGCCGCGGAAGAAATGGGCATCAAGCGCATCCCGGATTTCAACACCGGCGACAACGAAGGCACCAGCTATTTCCACGTCAATCAGAAGCGCGGACGGCGCTGGTCCTCGGCGCGCGGCTTCCTCAAGCCCGCGCTGAACCGCCCCAATTTGCGACTCGAGAAGCACGTGCTGGTCGACCGTCTCATCATCGAGCAGGGCCGCGCCGTCGGCGTGCGCTTCATCCAGAACGGCGAGATCATTGAAGCGCGTGCAAAGCGCGAGGTTGTCCTCTCGGCCGGCGCGATCGGCTCGGTGCAGGTGCTGCATCGCTCCGGTATCGGGCCTGCCGACTGGCTGTCGCCGCTCGGCATCGACATCGTCATGGACAAGCCGGGCGTCGGCCGCAATCTGCAGGATCATCTGCAGCAGCGGGCGATCTACAAGGTCGAGGGCGTGCGCACGCTGAACGAAACCTATTACAATCTGTTCCGCCGCGGCCTGATGGGGCTCGACTACGCTTTCCGCCGCCGTGGGCCCCTGACCATGGCGCCGTCGCAGCTCGGCATCTTCACGCGCTCCGATTCGACGCGTGCGCGCGCCAACATCCAGTTCCACGTGCAGCCGCTGTCGCTCGACAAGTTCGGCGATCCCCTGCACCGCTTCCCCGCGATCACGGTGAGCGCCTGCAATCTGCAGCCAACCTCGCGCGGCACCGTGCGGCTGCGCGCGACAACGCCTGATGAGAAGCCGATCATCGCGCCGAACTACCTGTCGACCGACGACGACCGCCAGGTCGCCGCCGACGCCATCCGCACCACGCGGCGCCTGATGCAGCAGAAGGCACTGGCAAAATATCACCCCAGCGAATATCTGCCCGGCCCCTCCGTCGGCGACGACGACGCCTCGCTCGCGAAGGCCGCCGGCGATATCGGCACGACCATTTTCCATCCCGTCGGCACGGCGAAGATGGGTGCGGCGAACGACCCGATGGCCGTGGTCGACGAACGCCTGCGCTTCTACAGTCTCAGCGGATTGCGCGTGGTCGATGCCTCGATCATGCCGACCATCACCTCGGGCAACACCAACACGCCGACAGCGATGATTGCGGAGAAGGGGGCGACGATGATCCTGGAGGATGCGAAGTAGCATCGCATCGCCATGATCAGTCACCGCTTTTCAATCGGTCCCGCCGACGCGCAGATCTCCATGTTGCAATGGGGCGAGAGCGGAAAACCGCCCGCGCTCCTCGTGCACGGCACCGGCTTCATTGCCGATGTCTGGGACGAGGTCGCGCGCGAGCTTGCGTCGACCTACACCGTTTATGCGCTCGACCGCCGTGGTCATGGCGCCAGCCACAAAGCCGAGTCCTACCATTTCCTGGATTTTGCCGATGACCTTTGCTGGGTGGTTGACGCGCTCGACCTGAACGAGATCTACGGCGTCGGCCACAGCGCGGGCGCGACCGATCTTCTGGTCGCGGCGAAACGCTTGCCCGGACGCTTCATACGCCTGTTCGTGATGGAGCCGACCGTGATGGACCCGCGCGCGGCGCGCTCCGGGACATTGAGCGAGGAATCCCTGGCCCTCGTGGAGGGCACGCTGCGCCGCCGGGCCGAGTTCGACAGTGCCGATGCCGTGTTCGAGCGCTACCGCTCTGCGCCGACGTTTGCGGATTGGACCGAGACCGCGCTCCGGGCCTATGTGCAACACGGCTTCGTGCCGCTCGACGAAGGCCGGGTCCGGCTTCGCTGCACGCCGGAGACCGAGTCGGCGATGCTGCGTCCGATCTGTGAGGCGATCGAGCAGGTTTACGCTGGCGATGCCCGCGGCAATCCGTTTGGAGGGCTCGCCGAGATCGACTGCCCTGTCCGCGTCATGACTGCTGTGAAGTCCGGGCCGATCTACAAGGAGATGGCACGACGCGCCGTGTCGCTGATTCCGCACGTCAGTACGGCGGTCTTCGAGGGTGCCGGGCACTGTGTGGCGCAGGAAGTGCCGGCAGCCGTGGTGGAAGCGATCCGGGAGTTCGCGAAATAGGTCTCGTGCCCCACCACCTCACGAAATCGTCATCCCATCCGGGAATAAGTCCCTCCCTCCCCCGATCACCTCCGCGAAGCCCAATTCCGGGCGACGTGGAGAGGCGCGATGAGCGGACAAGATCACGGGGATGACGGCGTCAGCCGCCGCAAGGTGCTGGAATGCATGACCTGGGCCGGGACCGGGGTGCTCTGGACCGTCACGGGTGGCGTGCCGCGCTCGCTCGGCATCATCGATTCCGCGCAAGCTGCAACTGCGGCGACGCCCGGCATGAGCTTCCTCCAGATCAGCGACAGCCATGTCGGCTTCGACAAGCCGGCCAACCCCAACGCGCTCGGCACGCTGGAGGAGGCCGTGAACAAGATCAACGCAATGCCGGCAAAGCCCTCCTTCATGATCCACACCGGCGACATCACGCACCTGTCGAAGGCCGTCGAGTTCGACGACGCCGAGCGCATCATCTCGCAGACCAAGCTCGACGTGCATTACGTTCCAGGCGAGCATGACTTCATCGACGAGGATGTAAAACTCTATCGCGAGCGCTACGGCCGCGGCACCAAGGGACACGGCTGGTATTCGTTCGACGCCGGCGGCGTGCACTTCGTCGGCCTCGTCAACGTCGTCGATCTCAAGGCCGGCGGGCTCGGCAATCTCGGCGCCGAGCAGCTCGCCTGGCTCGAGGACGATCTGCGCGGCAAGTCGAAATCGACGCCGATCGTGCTGTTCGCCCACATCCCGCTCTGGACCGTCTATCCCGAATGGGGCTGGGGCACCGAGGACGGCGGCCGCGCGCTGGAACACGTCAAGGGCTTTGGCTCGGTCACCGTGCTGAACGGCCACATCCACCAAGTGATGCAGAAGGTCGAGGGCAACGTCACCTTCCACACCGCGCGCTCGACCGCCTTCCCGCAGCCGGCGCCGGGAGCCGCTCCCTCACCCGGTCCGATGAAGGTCGAGGACGCAAGGCTACGCTCCATGCTTGGGGTCGCCAGCATCAACTTCAAGCAGAACGAGCAGCGGCTCGCGATCATCGACACGCCGCTGCAGGGCTAAGGCTGAACGGAAGCTGACAATGAAAACTCTCAACCGCCGCGACTTCGGTGTCGACCTCGGTCTCGCTCTGGCCGCGGCCGTGCTGTTGCCCGTAACAAAAGCCCGCGCCGACGACATGGACGTGCACATCGACAATTTCGTGTTCCAGCCAGCCGAGCTCAAGATCAAGGTCGGCACCACCGTGACCTGGACCAACCGGGACGACATCCCGCACACCATCGTGTCGGCCGGCAAGTTCAGGTCCAAGACCCTGGACACCGACGACAAGTTCTCCTTCACCTTCACCAATGCGGGCGACTACAAATATTTTTGTTCGCTGCACCCGCACATGACGGGGATGATCAAGGTTGAGTAATGTCTTCAACCAAGGCATCAACGTCTTGCCCGGCCGGTGGTCCCACTCCGGCCGGGCTCGTGTGCCCGGGGTCACGCACCCGGGCAAGACGAACAGGGACGAAACGAAGCCGCAGGCAGAACAAGAGGCAAAGCGAGGAGCGATGCCCGCCACCGACGATGGGCAGAAGGCGCAACGCTTCCGCGAGGCGGCGCTGCCCTATCTCGACGACGTCTACACGCTCGCACGCTACCTGCTGCGCGATGCCTCCGACGCCGAGGACGCGGTGCAGGAGTGCTATCTGCGCGCGCTGAAGCATTTTGACAGCTACCGCGGTCCGGCGATGAAGCCCTGGCTGTTCGCCATCCTGCGCAACGTCTGCAACGCCGAATATGCGCGGCGCGCGCATCGGCCCAGTGCGATCGAGGACACGCCCGGAGCCGACGAGCAGACACCGCTCTGGCAGGAGACCGAGGCGAGCCCCGAGACCGAAGTGCTGCGCAGCCGCGATGCCGGCGCGATCCGCAAGCTGATCGACGCACTCGCCGAGCCGTTCAAGGAAACATTCGTGCTGCGTGAGATCAACAACCTGTCCTATCGTGAAATCGCCGAAGCCGTCGGCGCCCCCGTCGGCACCGTGATGTCTCGCCTCGCCCGCGCCCGCGCCATGCTGCGCGCAGCCTGGAGGGCGGAAGAGGAGCAAGCGAAATGACCTGCGACGAAGCGAGGATCCTGCTTCACGCGCTGCTCGACAACGAACTCGACGCCGGCCACGCACGCGAGGTCGAGGCTCATATCGCGAGCTGCCCGGCCTGCGCGGCGGAGCTTGCGGCACAGCGCGAGATGCAACGCATGCTCGCAGATGCCGATCTGCGCTACGCTGCGCCGGCAAGCCTGCGCAGTCGGATCGAGGCGTCGCTGCCGCAGCCGCAGCGCCAGCAGCCGACGCGCCGCTCTGTGCTGCGCGGCTTTGCCATGGGCTCGGCAGTCTCCGCACTTGCCGCAACAGGCATCGTCGCAGTGGTGCTGCGCCAGGACGATCAGCAGCGCATCCTGTCGGAGGTCGTCTCTGCACATCTGCGCTCGCTCCAGGCCGGACACCTCACCGACGTGGTCTCGACCGACCAGCACACCGTCAAGCCCTGGTTCAACGGCAAGCTCGACGTCGCCCCGCCCGTGATCGACCTCACCGCGCAGGGTTTTACGCTGGTCGGCGGCCGGCTCGACTATATCGACGCCCGCGCCATCGGCGCCGTGGTCTACCGGCGCCGGCAACACGTGATCAATCTGTTCGTGTCGCAAACCGCGAGCACCGAGCACCGGCAGCCGAAGACCCAGACCATGCAGGGCTTCAACTGCCGCCGCTGGGGCAACCGTGGCCTGAACTTCTGGGCCGTCAGCGATCTCGGCGCCGACGAGCTCGCCGAATTCGTCGACAAGTTCGAGGCGGCGATGAAGGCGAATGTGGAGGGGTAGCAGTCTTCGCCGTCATTGCGAGCGAAGCGAAGCAATCCAGACTTTGACCGCCAAGGCAGAGCTACTTCGTGTGGCATCAAATAAGAAAACGCTAAACGTCCAACGCTCGCGCCGCTATTATGAAAATCCCAAGGATAACCCAGATTGCCGCGGTGACGAGGGCCGCGGTCTTCGTCCGCCTGAGGTTCGCTAGGCACTCTTCCGAGACGAGCAGATCATTTGGATCGTGCACCCACCGAAAGGAAGCGCGTATAGCGGTGAACGGCCCAACCACGCGCGGCTTAGGAACCGAAGACCTGTACTCGCTAATGCAATGCTGCAAGTAGACGATCGATCCTGCGCCCGCCAGAAAAAGGAGAAAACCGACAAGCTTGATTGTGGGTCCCATCGATGCGTCCTGCGACAACAACCTAGAAGACGTCCTGGATTCCGCTTTGGTCCTCCGGGCTCCGCAATTATAGTTCCTGCATGGCGAAAAAGCTCAAGCCCATGCATCCTGGTGAGGTCCTGCGGGAGGAATTTCTGATCCCGCTGGCCATCTCCGCCGGCGCGCTTGCCAAGGCATGCGGCCTGCCGCGCACGCGTATCGAGCGGATTGCGAGTGAGCAGACCGGGATCACCGCCGACACCGCACTGCGGCTTGCCAAGGCGCTCGGCACGACCGCCGAGCTTTGGCTCAATCTCCAGAACGATTACGACATCCAGATCGCCAGACGCGATCTCGGTAAGGAGCTCGATCGCATCGAGACCGTGAACAAGCCTAAGGCGGCCTGAGCGATCGGCCTTACGCCGACCGCCGCACCGCGTTGTCCACCAGCGTCTTGCCGAGCGACCAGATCGCGCCGGGGACCTTGTGGCTGCCGGCGATGACGTCGTCGAACGCCTTCTCGATCCAGCTGCAGTCTTCCTCGGTGATGGTGAGCGGCGGCAGCAGCTTGATGGTGTGGCTGCCGTGGCCGGCGACTTGCGTGAGGATCTTGTGGTCCTTGAACAGCGGCACGGTGATGAGCTGGCAGAACAGGCCCTTGTTGGCGGTCTCCAGCACGTTCCAGGAGGCGCGCAGGCGCAGCGATTTCGGCGGACCGAACTCGATACCGATCATCAGGCCCTTGCCGCGGACTTCCTTCAACAGCTCGTAACCGGGCACCATGCGCGTCAGCGCGAGGCGCAGCTCGGCGCCGCGCTTGGCCGCGGACTCGATCAGCTTCTCGGACTCCATGACGTCGAGCGTGGCGATGCCCGCGGCCATGGCGAGGTCGTTCTTGGAGAAGGTCGAGCCGTGCACGACGGCGCGGTCCATCTGGTTGAAGATCTTGTCGAAGATGCTCTTGCGCGTCAGCACCGCGCCGACCGGCACGTGGCCACCCGAGAGCGACTTCGACAGCAGCACCATGTCGGGCTCGACGTTCCAGTGCTCGACCGCGAGGAAGCGGCCGGTGCGGCCCATGCCGGTCTGGATCTCGTCGGCGACGAACAGCGTGCCGTATTTCTTGCAGAGCGCGGCAGCTCCCGGCAGGAACTCGTCGGTGGGCATGTTGACGCCCTTGCCCTGGATCGGCTCGACAACGAAGGCGGCGACCTCGCGCGAGGCCAGTGCCTTTTCGAGCGCGGCCAGGTCGTTGAACGGGACCGGGGTGCAGCCCGGCAGCAGCGGCTCGAAGCCGGTGCGGAAGTTCGAATCACCCGTCAGTGACAGCGCGCCATAGGTCAGGCCGTGGTAGCCGTGGGCGCAATAGACGATGCCGGGACGCCCCGTCGCGCCACGCGCAAACTTGATCGCGGCCTCGACGCATTCCGCGCCGGAATTGGCAAAGAACGCCTTGTCGAGATAGGGGACGTATTTCAGCAGGCGCTCGGCCAGCACGCCGGCGAGCGTCGAGACGTCGAACTGGACGAGGTTGGGCAGGTCGGCATCGAGCACGCTCTTGAGCGCCTCGCGCATGACCGGATGATTGCGCCCGATCGCAAACACGCCAAAGCCGGACAACAGGTCGAGGTAGCGCGCGCCCTCGCGGTCGTAGAGGTACTGCCCCTGCCCCTTCTGGAAGCCGACATCGTAGCCGATGGTCTTCAGGACCCGAACGAACTGCTCGTTCAGATACCGATTATGCAGGGCGCTGCGCTGGGCCTGCCGGTCCGCGAACAGCTGAGACATGTCTGGATTTGGACTGTGCATCCGCTACATACTTCGGTTGAGGGCCGTCTCGTCAACTGAAAACGGACCGCTAGTGAAAACGGTCTGTGCGGCCTTTTGCCCTTTTTCGGACCATCTTCGCAAGCACAGCTTTTAGATCATGTTGCACTGCCAAGGAACACTCATGCGTTTGGCCCTTTACACCGGAATTATACTGGCTGGCGGTTACGCAGGCCTGACCCCGGCCCTCGCCGCCGATCCCACCGGCGACTGGCGGGTCGCCGACGGCGTCGCCAACATCCGTGTCGCCCAGTGCAATGGCAGCATGTGGGGCGCGGTTTCCTGGGAAAAGCAGCCCGGCGGCCGCGACGAGAACAATCCCGATGTCTCGAAAAAGAACAGGCCGACGCTGGGCATGCCGACCCTGATCGACATGAAGAAGAAGCCCGGTGCCGATCAGTGGGAAGGACAGGTCTATAACGCGCAAGACGGCCAGACCTACAGCGCGACCATCACACCTGCTGGCACCGACCAGCTCGAGATCAAGGGCTGCGTGATGGGCTTCCTCTGTGGTGGCGAGACCTGGACTCGGGTCGGGCCGCCGATCCCCTTGAGCCCCGCCAATGCCATGGCCAAGGGCGCGCCGAAGTCCCCTGGCGCTGCGCCCAAGGCTCCGGGAGCCCAACAAGCAGCCCAGGCCACGACGGGCGCCACAGCCCCCGCACCGGCCGCGAAGACCGCCGCGGCCAAGCCCGGTCAGAAGGGCGCCGCCGACCCCGTCGGCGACATCTGCCTACTCCCTGAGATTGCGGGGCTTGCCCATTAGGGCCGGCTGGAACAGCAGCACGGCGGCGAGCGTCGTCACCAGCGAGAGCGCCAGCAGCTTGCCCATGCTGGACGTGCCGGGATGGCTCGACAGCCACAGGCTGCCGAACGCGGTCGCCGTCGTCAGCGCGCTGAAGAAGATTGCTCGCGTGAGGCTGGTCTGAAGCAGGTTTGTTCTGCCGGAGCGCCACGCCACGACATAATAGATCTTGAACGCGACGCCGACGCCGAGCAGCAGCGGGAACGCGACGATGTTGGCGAAGTTGAGCGGCAGGCCGATCAACACGCAGATTTCGAGCGTCACAGCGCCGGCAACCAGAAGCGGCACCAGCGTCATCAGCACGTCCACGAACCGACGCAGCGTGATCCAGAGCAACAGGCCAATCACGAGCAGCGCATAGATGCCGGCGTGGATGAACGCCTTCACCACGGTGTCGCCGGACTTCAGGATCGAGACCGGCCCGCCGATCGCGGTCGGCTCGGCAGCGAGCACCGCCGCCGCAAATTTGCGCAGCGTGTCGTTGTCGTTGGGATCGCCCTTGGGTAGCGCCTCGACGCGGATGATGCCGTCCTTGCTCTTCCAGGCGCTGACGAGATCGGGCGGCAGTGAGCTGAGGGTGACCGGACCTGCCTGCATCGCGTTCCTGAGCTGGTCGAACACGATCTTCATCGGCGTGACGAACACGTCCTGCGCCTTGTTGCGCGTGGCCTCGTCGCCATTGGCGAGCTTATCGAGCGCATCCGCGAGCCGGCGCGAGGCGACCGCGCCCGGGCCCTTCGCGTCACCGGCGGTCCGGCGCAGATTGTCGACCGACGATTTCAGCGATTCCACGTTCTCCTGATCCGTCGGCGCCGCATCGATCTGATCAGGGTTGAGCGCGGGGTTCAGCACCTTGGCGCCCTGCGCGATCAGCTTCAGCTTCGGCTGCTGGTCCTGCGGCACGAAGCTGTCGAGCGACATCACCCGAAGCACCTCGGGCACCTTCTCCAGCCTCGCCTGGACCTGCCTTGCCTGCTCCTCCGACGTGGTCATCACGTTGATGGCATTGGCGCCGGTGTTGGGATCCTTGCGCAGGTCGAGGAAGGTCGCGATCGACTCGGCGTGCGGATTGCGCAGATTCATCGGGTTGAAGTCGAACTTCATGAAGTAGAGCAGCGGCAGGCCGGCGAGCGCGAGCAGCAGCGTGCCCCCGACGACCAGCACGCGGTGCTTCTCCAGAAAGCGGTCGAGCGGCGCCAGGAAAGCGTAGCCGACCGGCTCCATCTCACCGGGCGGGTTCAGAAGCTTCAGCAAAGCCGGCAGAACGGTGATCGAGGAGAGGAAGGCCACCAGCATGCCGACGCCGGCGATCTGGCCTAGCTCTGCGATGCCCTTGTAGTCGGTCGGCATGAAGCAAAGGAATCCCGCCGCGGTGGCCATCGCCGCCAGCGACAGCGGCACCGCCGAGCGCTTCGCAGCCAGCACCAGCGCACCGGAGAGGTCGTTGTGCTTGTAGCGCTCCGAGCGATAGCGGACGCTGTACTGGATGCCGAAATCGACGCCGAGGCCGACGAACAGCACCGCGAAGGCGATCGACAGCAAATTGAATGATCCGACCATCATCAGGCCGGCTGCCGTCGTGATCGCGAGGCCGACGAAGAGATTGACGAACACGGCGAAGATGATCTTCGACGAATGCAGCGCCAGCCACAGGATGAGCAGCACGACGAGGACGGTGCCGATGCCGTTGATGACGGCGCCTTCCTGAACGGTCGCATATTCCTCGTTCGCGATCGGAACCGGGCCGGTGAGGCGCACCCGCGCCTGGAATTTGGTCGGGAAATCCAGATCCGCCGCCGCTTTCCGGATCGCGTTAGTGGCCCCCTTGCCGGGCTCCAGCGCGTTGTAGTCGAGGATCGGCTTGAACTCGATGAAGGCGCGCTTGTCGGAATCCGACAGCGGCTCGTCGCTGACGAGCTCGCGCCAGGAGAAGCTCGCATTGCCCTTGTTGAGCACGGTCTCGACGGTCTGCGCGATCTGGTTGAACGGCCGCGCGGTGTTGTCGAGCTTGACCTGGCCGCGCTTGACGCCGGCAAGCCCGGTTTCCAGCGCGCCGGTCAGGCCGCGGATCGAGGGGTCGCCCGCCATGATCTCGATCAGGGGTGCTGCGGATTCGAACTCGCCGGTGACCTTGCCGACCTCCTCGGTCGGCAGGAACAACAGGCCGTTCTTCTCGAAGAACTCGCCGGTGCCGAGCTGCTGCACCGACTGGAAGTTGGTCTTGTCGTCCCTCAGCCTGGCATAGAGCGCGTCGGCCGCCGCGGTCGCCATCTCCGGCGTCCTGGCCTCGACGACGGCGAGAATCGTCGCATCACGGTCGAAGGCACGGTCGAACTGCTGGTCGCGCTGGCGCCAGTCGAGATTTTGGGCAATCAGCGAATTGATGTCGGTGTTGATGGCGAAATGGCGCGCAGCGTAATAGCCCGCGGCCACCGACAGCAGGAGCCCGAGAACGACGACGAGGGAGGCAAACCGGGTGCAGGCCCTGACGATGGCAACGACTACGCTTTGCAGCACTTCTTTTCTTTCTGCGGTTAACAGCTTGCCGGAAACGCCCGCTGTTTATCGGAGTTCCCGGGCGAAACCTATTGCTGTTTTGGGTGGTTCTCGCCGCAAGAAGGTTCGATGTAAACGGCGGGAGACCGTGGCAAAATCATGCGGGGCGGTCGGTATAGCCGTGGAGTTGAGGCGGGAAAGTGACGAAGGGGTGAGCACAAATGTCGCCATTTTGCTCACGGCAATTCCTATACTATGGTACCGTGAAATTCAGCCGGCAGGGAACTATAGTTTCATCTGAGCTTTCCTTTCTGCCGATTTTTTGACACAAAGTGCTGTGCCTCCATGCGCCGGAGCCCAGTTTGGGGTGATCGGTTACCGCGTGCGCGAGGCCAATGGTGCGTTTATTGCTACTCATTGGTCAGGATCGAGGTGCCGCTGGGGACAACGAAGCGGATTGGTGCAACTTGCGTGATGGGCGTCCTATGGAAGTTTATCTGGCGCAGCCGCGCGGCTTCTGTGCGGGCGTGGTGCGTGCGATCGAGATCGTGGAACGGGCCCTGGAGAAATACGGCCCGCCCGTCTACGTGCGCCACGAGATCGTGCATAACAAATATGTGGTCGAGAGCCTGAAGAACAAAGGCGCCATTTTCGTCGAGGAACTGTCCGAGGTTCCGCCGAAATCGGTCACGGTGTTCAGCGCCCATGGCGTTGCCCGCAGCGTCGAGGAAGAGGCCGCCGCGCGCGACCTTCCGGTGCTCAATGCCACCTGCCCGCTGGTCACGAAAGTTCACAATCAGGGGAAGCGGTACATCTCCAAGGGCCGCACCCTGATCCTGATCGGCCATGCCGGCCACCCCGAGGTCGAGGGCACGATGGGCCAGGTCCCGGGGCCGGTGCTACTTGTCCAAAGCGTTGAAGAGGTTAAGGCCCTGACCCTGCCGGCGGATAGCCCAGTGGCCTACATCACCCAGACCACCCTGTCGGTCGACGACACCAGGGACATCATTGCGGCCCTCCAGGCCCGCTTTACAGATATTCAAGGCCCGGATATCCGGGATATCTGCTATGCGACACAGAACCGCCAATCTGCGGTAAGGGACTTGAGCAAGCTGGTCGACGTGATCTTGGTGGTGGGCGCTGCCAACAGCTCGAACTCGAACCGGCTCCGCGAAATCGGCACCGAAGCCGGCGTCGCGAGTTATCTGATTGCCGACGGCAGCGAGCTCAATCCGGCGTGGTTGAAAGATGCCAGAACCGTCGGCGTCACGGCCGGCGCCTCGGCGCCTGAGGTACTCGTGGATGACGTGATCGAAGCGATGCGGCGGATCGGACCGGTCAAGGTCCAGGTGCTGCCGGGCCGCGAGGAAAACATCGAATTCCGGCTTCCGGCCCAACTGGCTGCGAGCTGACCCACCCGAATTTCAAGCCCAGAAAGAAACGTGTAATGGCAATCCCCTTCTTCAAGGAAATGCGTATCGGCGGCTATTTGCTCAAGCAGAAACTGCTTGGCCGCAAGCGCTACCCGCTCGTGCTGATGCTGGAGCCGCTGTTCCGCTGCAACCTCGCCTGCGTCGGCTGCGGCAAGATCGACTATCCCGACGCGATCCTGAACCGCCGCATGACGGCGCAGGAGTGCTGGGACGCGGCCGACGAGTGCGGCGCGCCGATGGTCGCCATTCCCGGCGGCGAGCCGCTGATCCACAAGGAGATCGGCGAGATCGTCCGCGGCCTCGTCGCGCGCAAGAAGTTCGTCTCGCTCTGCACCAACGCGCTGCTGCTCGAGAAGAAGCTCGATCTGTTCGAGCCCTCGCCCTACCTGTTCTTCTCGGTGCATCTCGACGGCCTGCGCGACCACCACGACAAGGCGGTGTCGCAGAAGGGCGTGTTCGACCGCGCGGTGTCCGCGATCAAGGCGGCCAAGGCGCGCGGCTTCACGGTCAACGTCAACGCCACCATCTTCGACGGCCATCCGGCCGAGGAGATCGCGAAGTTCCTGGACCTCACCGTCGAGCTCGGCGTCGGCGTCTCGATGTCGCCCGGCTACGCCTATGAGCGCGCGCCGGACCAGGAGCACTTCCTCAACCGCACCAAGACCAAGAAGCTGTTCCGCGACGTCTTTGCGATGGGCAAGGGCAAGAAGTGGAATTTCATGCATTCCGGCCTGTTCCTCGACTTCCTCGCCGGCAACCAGGAATACGAGTGCACGCCGTGGGGCATGCCCGCGCGCAACATTTTCGGCTGGCAGAAGCCCTGCTACCTGCTCGGTGAAGGCTACGCCAAGACCTTCAAGGAGCTGATGGACACCACCGACTGGGAGACCTACGGCACCGGCAAGTACGAAAAGTGCGCCGACTGTATGGCCCATTGCGGCTACGAGCCGACGGCTGCGACCGCAGCGCTCAACAACCCGCTGAAGGCGATGTGGGTGTCGCTGCGCGGCATCAAGACCACCGGCCCAATGGCGCCGGAGATCGACATGTCCAAGCAGCGCCCGGCCCAGTACATCTTCTCCGAGCAGGTCCAGAAGAAGCTCTCCGAGATCCGCAAGGACGAAGCCGCCGCCGCGCAGGCCAAGGCCGCGCAGAAGGCTTCGACCGCCGCGTAAGCGCGGGCTGCGAACATCGAAACAGAAAAGGCCCGGTCGCCATCGCGACCGGGCCTTTTGCTTGTTCGGCGCAAGCGCCCCGAGGGGACCAGAGTCGATCCGCAGGCTACACTCCCTCCCCCTCCACGCTTGGCCGGCTCGGAGCCCTTCTGCAAAAAATGAAAAACAACCCCATGCACAGTAGAGCCGCGGCTACCGGCCGGCGCAGGGCCTGCGGGGGCAAGCCATTGCCGCGTCGAGCAAATCAGCAGCAAACCGGCAGGGATCGCGGCATCTGCGGTGCGGAGGCGTTTTTGCGACCGGGCACGCCGTCAGCCAGGCGCGCAAGGCTTGCACGAATTTCGTATTTTACGAACACGATTTGACGCGTCGGGCAAAACAGTGGCAATATGGCATGGTGGCTCCGTTCGGAAATCGCCACCGGCTAGTCGCCACGGGCGAGCTTCCTGCTCTCCCGAAATCGAATGTGCAAGCAATCAATGCTTGCTTCGTCAAAGATCAGCAAAATCGCTAAGCCACGACGACCGCAAGACAATCAGCGGCAAACCCGCATCATGGCTCACGCCAAGCGGAAGCGCTGAAGAAGGCTCGGGGCAGATGCCTGCATCGGCAAGTCTGCACTCAAGATGTGCAGAGACGCCGCGATCGAGGCGCGCCGTGCACAAAATCCGACATGTACGTCACGGGAATGTCATCTAACAATATCGGTTCCCCTTGCCCGGAATTGCCAGCCCGCGGCCAACAGCGATGGAGCCCGACATGAACCTGTGCACGACAAGCCGTCTGCGACGCGCGCTCGTGTCGATCGCCGCCGCTATGTTCGGCCTCAGCACTGCAACGCGCGCCGCGGACCTCACCGTCTACACGGCGCTGGAGGCAGACCAGATCAAGCCCTACAAGGCCGCGTTCGAGAAGGCCAATCCGGGCGTCAACATCCTCTGGGTGCGCGACTCCACCGGCATCATCACCGCAAAACTCCTTGCGGAGAAGGCAAACCCCAAGGCCGATGTGGTCATGGGCCTTGCCGCGACCTCGCTGATGCTGCTGCAGAAGGAAGGCATGCTGATGCCCTACGCGCCGGCGGGTCTCGACAAGGTCGATGCCAAGATGCGCGATCCCGCGGCCTCGCCGCAATGGGTGGGCATGGACGTCTGGGCATCGGCCTTCTGCGTCAACACCGTGGAGTCCGGCAAGAAGAACCTGCCGGAGCCCGCCTCCTGGGCCGATCTGACCAAGCCGGTCTATCAGGGACAAATCGCCATGCCGAACCCGGCCTCTTCGGGGACCGGGTTTCTGATGGTCTCCGCCTGGCTCCAGATGTTCGGCTGGGACGGGGGCTGGAAATACATGGACGAGCTCCACAAGAACATCGCGGCCTACACGCATTCCGGCTCCAAGCCGTGCCGGCAGGCCGCCGCCGGCGAATACACGATCGGCCTCTCGTTCGAGTATCGCGCCAACAAGACCAAGAAGGGTGGCGCGCCGATCAGCATCGTCCTGCCCAAGGAAGGCCTCGGCTGGGACATGGAGGCCATCGGAATCATGAAAACCACCAAAGAGGTGGAGGCGGCGAAGAAGCTTGCCGACTGGGCCGCGACGCCGGACGCCAACAAGCTCTACGCCGAGAACTTCGCCATCGTCGCGTTGCCCGGCATCGCCAGCTCCATGGAGTTCATCCAGGGTGACATCGACAAGATGCTGATCAAGAACGACTTCGCCTGGGCCGCGGAGAACCGCGACAAGATCCTGGCGGAGTGGAGCAAGCGTTACGACGGCAAGTCCGAGCCCAAGAACTGAAAAACTGAACTGAAGAACCTGAACTGGGGATCCTGCCGGGGATTCCGGGAGCGACGAAGCTGGCGATGCATGGGCGCCGCCGGTCAATGCGGGACAGTACAATGGACAGCACGCTGACGGCGGTGCCCTATCTCCGCATCCGCAATCTCTCGAAAAAGTTCGGCGCGTTCACAGCGCTGGACACGATCGACCTCGACGTCATGCCCGGGGAGTTCGTTTCGTTTCTCGGGCCATCCGGCTGCGGCAAGACCACGCTGCTCCGCGCCATCGCTGGCCTCGACGTGCAGACCACCGGCTCGATCCATCAGGGCGGACGGGACATCTCGACGCTGCCGGTGGCCAGGCGCGACTTCGGCATCGTGTTCCAGTCCTATGCGCTGTTCCCGAACCTGACGATCAGGGACAATGTCGCCTACGGCCTGGTCTCGGCCGGCACGCCTCGCATCGAGATCGACAAACGGGTCAAGGAGCTTCTCGAACTCGTCGGCCTGCCCGAGCAGGCCGACAAATATCCGGCCCAGCTCTCGGGCGGACAGCAGCAGCGCGTCGCGCTCGCCCGCGCGCTGGCGCTGTCGCCCGGCCTTCTGCTGCTGGACGAACCGCTGTCCGCCCTCGACGCGCGCGTCCGGGCGCGTCTGCGCGGCGAGATCCGCGACCTGCAGCAACGTCTCGAGCTGACGACGATCATGGTGACCCACGACCAGGAGGAAGCGCTCACCATGTCCGACCGGATCGTGGTGATGAGCAATGGCAGGATCGAGCAGGTGGGCACGCCCGACGAGATCTACGGCAGGCCCGCGACGGCCTTCGTCGCCGACTTCGTCGGCAAGATGAACTTTCTGGAGGGGCACCTCGTCACGAGCAAGCGCGCGAATGTCAGGGGGGCGGTGCTCGACTTCGGCGAGGAAGTGCCGCTCGGCGAAGGCGCGGCGGTAACGGTCTGCCTCCGGCCGGAGGACGTGGTGGTGCGCGACATCGGCGAGCATTCGGACAATCGCCTGTCAGTGCAGGTCGGCGTCATGGAATTCATCGGCAATCATTTCGCGACGACCCTGCATGCGAGCGGCACGAGCCTGAATTTTTCGGCGGACTTTTCCATCAACGCCGTGCGCGACCTCGGCATTTCCTCGGGCGCGACCATTGAGGTCGCGTTGCCGCCGAAGCGACTGCGCGTATTTGCCCAACAGCGCTCTGCGACGGCCTGACACGGAAAACCAGTAATGGCGACCGAGACGCTTATTCTGCCGGACCGTGCCGCCGCGATCGCGCCGCTGAGGCAGAAGCTGGGGCGCGACGACTGGATCATGCGCGGCGCAGTCGTGGCGCTCGGTCTCTGGCTGATCGTCACGGTGTTGCTGCCGCTCTGGGCGCTGCTGTCCAAGAGCTTCCAGGCGGCTGATGGCAGCTTCGTCGGCCTCGCAAATTTCCAGGCCTATTTCGCCAGCCCGGCGCTGGCCAATTCGATCTGGCACTCGATCTGGGTCTCGCTGCTGAGCACGGTCATCTGTGTTCTGCTCGCCTTCGTCTACGCCTACGGACTCACCCGCACCTGCATGCCAGGGCGGGGACTGTTCCGCATCATCGCGCAGATCCCGATTCTCGCCCCCTCGTTGCTGCCCGCGATAAGTCTCGTCTACCTGTTCGGCAATCAGGGCCTCGTCAAATGGATGCTGTTCGGTGCGTCGATCTACGGTCCGATCGGAATCGTCATGGGCGAGGTGTTCTGGACCTTCCCGCACGCGCTCATCATCATCACCACGGCGCTGGCGATTTCGGACGCGCGTCTGTACGAGGCGGCGGAAGCGCTACGGGCAAGTCCGCACCGCACCTTCTGGACGGTGACCATTCCTGGCGCACGTTACGGCCTGATCAGTGCGGTCTTCGTCGTCTTCACCCTGGTGATCACCGATTTCGGCGTGCCGAAGGTCATCGGCGGCAAGTTCAACGTGCTCGCGACCGACATCTACAAGCAGGTGGTCGGGCAGCAGAACTTCCAGATGGGCGCGGTGGTCGGCTTGATCCTGCTGTTGCCCGCGGCGCTGGCCTTCGTCGTCGATCAGCTCATGCAGCGGCGCCAGCTGGCGCTCCTCTCCGCGCGCGCCGTACCGTACGCGCCCAGGCCCGACGCCACGATCGATCGCGCGATGCTGGCGATCTGCTCGCTGATTGCGTTCGCGATCCTGGTCGTTCTCGGCGTGTCCTTCTTCGCCTCGATCGCGACGTTCTGGCCCTACAATCTGGCGCCAAGCTTCAAGAACTTCGACTTCGACATGATGGACGGCGGCGGCTGGCGCAGCTATTTCAACTCGCTGGTCATGGCCGGCCTCACCGCGTTGTTCGGGACCGCGGTGATCTTTACTGGCGCCTATCTCGTCGAGAAGACCCCGCGCTTTCGCGCCATTCGCGGCTTCGTGCAGTTTCTCGCGCTGCTCCCATTGGCCGTTCCCGGGCTGGTGCTCGGCCTCGGCTACATCTTCTTCTTCAACAACCCGGCCAATCCGCTGAGCTTCATCTATGGCACGATGGCCATCCTCGTGATCTGCACCATCTCGCATTTCTACTCCGTCTCGCACCTGACCGCGGTGACGGCGCTCAAGCAGATCGACCAGGAGTTCGAGACCGTTTCGGCATCGCTCAGGGTGCCGTTCTGGCGTACCTTCATGCGGGTGACCTTGCCGGTCTGCCTGCCGGCCGTGCTGGACATCGCCATGTATCTGTTCGTGAACGCGATGACGACAGTGTCTGCGGTGGTCTTCATCTACGCGCCGCACACGACGCTTGCGGCGATCGCCGTGCTCAATATGGATGACGCGGGCGACGTGGCCCCGGCTGCGGCCATGGCCATGGTGGTGTTCGCCACAGCAGCCGTCACACGCGCCATCTATATGTTACTCACGCAGGGCTATCTTGCGCGTGCGCAGATGTGGAGAAAACGGTGAGCGTGTCCGGGGACGAATTCGATCTGGCGGTTATCGGGGGCGGCATCTGCGGTCTCGCCCATGCGCTTGCGGGCGTGCGCCGGGGTCTGCGGGTCGTGGTCATTGAGCGCGACGCAAGGGCGAACGGCGCCTCGATCCGCAATTTCGGCTTTGTCACCGTCACCGGGCAACAGCGCGGCCAGTGCTGGCAGCGAGCGATGCGGTCGCGACAGGTCTGGGCCGAAGTGGCCTCGGCCGCGGGCATCAGGATCGAGCATGCCGGACTGGCGGTCGCGGTGCGGCGGCCGGAGGCCGTGGCCGTGCTCGAGGCGTTCCGCACCACCGAGATGGGCGAGGGTTGCGAGCTTCTGAGCCCGACTGAGGCGGGCCGCCGTTTCCCGATGCTGCGGACCGACAATCTGCAAGCCGTGCTGGCGAGCCCGCACGATTTGCGGGTGGAGTCGCGCATCGCGGTGCCGGCACTGGCGCGCTGGCTGGCCGAGGTGCACGGCGTCACCTTCATGTATCAGACGCTGGCCAAGGAGGTCGCACCGCCGGTCATCGACACCACGCGCGGGCCGGTCCGGGCCCGGCTCTGCGTGGTCTGCCCCGGTGACGATTTCCTGAGCCTCTATCCGGAGCGCCTGGCGAGCTATGGCCTCGTCCGCTGCAAGCTGCACATGCTGCGGGTCGCGCCGGCGAGCGCGATGCCGCGCTTCAACGCGGCCGTGATGTCGGACCTCGGCCTCGTGCGCTATCTCGGCTACGCCGAACTGCCGGAGGCCGCCGCGCTGAAGCAGCGGCTCGAATCCGAGCAGGGCCAGCATCTGGCCAACGGCGTGCATCTGATCGCCGTGCAGAGCGCGGATGGCTCGCTCGTCGTCGGCGATTCCCATCACTACGACACGACGCCGGACCCGTTCGGTCCGGATACGGTGGACGAGTTGATCATGGACGAATTCCGGCAGGTCCTGGCCTGGCCAACGCCCCTCATCCGCGAGCGCTGGATCGGCACCTACGCATCGGCGTCCGACCGGCTGATGCTGATCGATCGCCCATCGGACGCTGTGCGCCTCGTCATGATCACCAGCGGCACCGGCGCCAGCACCTCGTTTGCGATCGCCGAGGAAGTGATTGACGAATTGACGTCCGGGAGCCGAGCGACATGAGCGATAGATTCGAGCACGTCCAGGCCGTGGTGTTCGACTGGGCCGGCACGACGGTAGACCACGGCTCGCTGGCGCCGATGGGCGTGTTCGTCGAGGCGTTCGCGCGCTTCGGCGTGACGATCACCGTCGACGAGGCGCGCGGCCCCATGGGCATGGCCAAGCGACCGCACATCGCCGCCCTCCTGCGCCTGCCGCGGATCGCCGCCGCATGGCGCGACAAGCATGGGCATGAGCCGACCGAAGCGGACATTGATGCGCTCTACGCGGTGTTCGTCCCGATGAATGTCGAGGTCGCCGCCCGCTACGCCGACGTGATCCCGGGCGTGGCTGAGGCTGTCGCCGGCTTGCGGCGCCGCGGCCTGAAGATCGGCTCCAGTACCGGTTACACGCGCGAGATCATGGCCGAAGTCATTCCGGTCGCGGCCGCGCAAGGCTATGCGCCCGACAGCATCGTTTGCACCGGCGACACGCCCGACGGCCGGCCCACGCCGTTCATGCTCTACAAGACTTTCCTGGATCTCGCCGTCTGGCCGGCCTGGAGCTGCGTCAAGGTCGACGACACCGAGGTCGGGATCAAGGAAGGCCTCAACGGCGGCTGCTGGACCGTCGGCGTTGCCGTCACCGGCAACGTGTTCGGGTTGTCGCTCGCCAACACGGCAGCGTTGCCGCCGAAAGCCTTCGCCGAGCGGCGCGCGGCCGCGATCGAGCGGCTGACTGGCGCCGGCGCCCATTACGTGATCGACGGCGTCGCCGACATCATCCCGGTGATCGCCGCGATCGAGGGCAGGCTGGCCCGCGGAGAGCGGCCGTGAGTGCCGCCGAGGGCGACGTCAATCTGTCTGAGGAGCGGCGGGCGTTTCAGGAACGCCATCTCGACGCGCAGACTCAGCAATGGCTCGACGAGGATGAGCGCTGGTTCCTGCGACAGTCGCTGTCGACGCCGTGCCTGAACGTGGCCACCGCCGCCGAAGGCAGCCACATCGTCGATCTCGAGGGACGGCGCATCCTCGATTTCCACGGCAACAGCGTGCATCAGGTCGGCTACGGTCATCCTCGCGTCGTGGCGGCCATCAAGTCGCAACTCGACACTCTGCCCTTCTGCCCGCGCCGCTATACCAACAAGTCCGCCATCGACCTCGCCCGGCGCCTCGCCGAACTGGCGCCAGGCTCACTTGAGAAGGTGCTGCTGGCACCCAGCGGGTCTGCTGCCATCGGCATGGCCCTAAAGCTCGCCCGCTATGCGACGGGGCGACACAAGACCCTGTCGATGTGGGATGCTTTCCACGGCGCCAATCTCGACGCCGTGTCGGTCGGCGGCGAAGCCCTGTTCCGGCGCGGCGCTGGTCCGCTGCTGCCGGGCACAGAGCACGTGCCGCCGCCGGGACTGGCCGCGCGCTTCTTTGGACAGGACGGCCGCGCGCATGAGCGCCTCGCCGATTACATCGATTATGTCCTCGAGGTGCAGGGCGACGTCGCGGCCGTGATCGCCGAGCCGATGCGCTGGACCACGGTCGAGCTGCCGCCGCCCGGCTTCTGGCCCCGCGTGCGCGCAAGCTGCGACCGGCACGGGGCGCTGCTGATCTTCGACGAGGTGCCGAGTTGTCTCGGCCGGACCGGGACCATGTTTGTCTGCGAGCAGGTCGAAACGGCACCCGACATTCTCGTGCTCGGCAAGGGACTGGGCGGCGGCATCATGCCGATGGCGACCATCGTGGCGCGGGCCGATCTCGACGTGGTGCCCGAGGGAGCGCTCGGCCACTACACACACGAGAAGAGCCCGGTCGGCTGCGCTGCCGCCCTCGCTACGCTCGACGTGATCGCGGAAGAAGGGCTGCTTGCCGCAGCGCGTCTCCTCGGCGCGCACGCGCTCGAACGGCTGCGATCGATGGCAGAGCGATACCCCGTGATCTCCGAGGTGCGCGGCGCAGGCCTCTATCTCGGCGTCGAGATCGGCCGCCGCGACGCGGCCGAAGCCAACGCGCGCGCGGAGCGCCTGTTGTATCGCTGCCTGGAAGCAGGCCTCAGCTTCAAGCTCGGCGGCGGCAACGTGGTCACGCTATGCCCACCACTGACGATCTCGCGCGCCGAACTCGACCAGGCCCTCGATATCCTCGAAGCGGCGATGTCGGCGCTGTGAGCGGAACGCAACGCGCACGCTTCGCGACAGCGCGGTCCATCCGGACTACGGACACCAAACAAAAAGGCCCGGTCGCGCGACCGGGCCTTTTCCGTATTCTCGGTTCGAAGAACCGCTCAGGCCGCCTTCGAAACCAGCGCCTCGCTCTCGATCAGCTCCGTCCCGATCAGATAGTCGCGGCAGCCGCGCAAAGACCGCAGGGCGCGGTTGAAGTCGATGCCGGTCGAGACCAGCGCATGCAGCGTTGCCGGATTGCGCACGATGCCGCGCAGCACGGCGGCGAGATCGATCTGGCCGTTCGGCTTGATCGCGGCGCGGGCGAGCGCGGGCAGCGCGCGATGGGCGGGATCGCTGATGACACGGACCGCGGCGAAGGGCAGCCCGGCCTCGGCGGCGTAGGCGGCGGCGATGTGGCTTTCCATGTCGACGGCGGCAGCGCCCGTCTCGGAGTGGAGCGCCGCCTTGCAGGACCGCTTGGTGACCACCTCCTCGGCGCCGGCGAGGCTGCCGCGCACCACGCGGCGGCGGCCCGAGGTCAGGCGCTCGATCAGATCGTCACCGAGTGACAGGCCGGCGGCCCAGCGGGTGTCGCCGGAGAGCACCTCGGTCGCCAGCACGACGTCGCCGGAGCGCAACGTCGGGTCGAGCCCGCCGGCCACGCCGAACGAGATCACGCCGCGAATCGTCTCGGGGTCCACCACCGTCAGCAGCGCCCGCAACTGCGTCGGGCTGCTGGATGAACAGATGACCGCCATGCCAGGTCCGGCCGCAATGCGGGCCTCCTGCACCAGTCCGGTCACGATCAGTATCGGCCGCGGGTCGATGGCATTACCCGCGGTAACATAGTCCCCCATCCCCAAAGTCACATTCCGACCCCTACCACCCTGCTGTTGGTGTTCCGCAAGTTCCGATACCGCGCCAACGCCCACAACGGAAAGAACTTCGGGTAACCATGATACCGTAGATAGAACACGCGGGGGAAGCCCGTGGCGGTGTACCGCCGCTCGTCCCACAGTCCTTTTTCGTTCTGTGTTGCAATCAGGTACTCCACCCCGCGGGCGACGGCCGGGTGATCAACCTCGCCTGCCGCCATCAGGGCAAGCAAGGCCCATGCCGTTTGCGAGGCGGTCGAGGGGGCGGCCTCCCAGCCCCGGTAGTCCAGACGGTAGCTGACGGCGTCCTCGCCCCAGCCGCCGTCCTCGTTCTGGATCGAGGCCAGCCAGGCGGCGGCCTTCCGGATCATGGGGTCGTCGTGGCGGACGCCGGCCATGTTGAGGGCGCAGAGCACCGACCAGGTTCCATAGATGAAGTTCATGCCCCAGCGGCCGTACCAGGACCCCTCCGGGTGCTGGGTCTTCCTGAGGTAGGCGACGCCGTCGGCGACGTGCTTGCTGCTCTTCTCGGTCTCGCCGAGCTGGGCCAGCATCGAGATGCAGCGCGCGGTGACGTCCTCGGTCGGCGGATCGAGCAGCGCGCCATGGTCCGAGAACGGGATGTTGTTGAGGTAATATTCGAGGTTGTTGACGTCGAAGGCGGCCCAGCCGCCGTCGTCGCTCTGCATGCCCTCGATCCACTCCCGGCCGCGGGCGATCGCGGCATCATAGCCGGTCGCGCCGTGCTCCCGGCGCATGCGGTCCATCGACATCACCACCACAGCGGTATCGTCGAGATCGGGGTAATGGGCGTTGTTGTACTGGAAGGCCCAGCCGCCCGGGCGCACGTCGGGGCGCTTCGCCGCCCAGTCGCCCTTCACCTCGAGCTCCTGCCTCGGGATCAGCCAGTCGAGCCCCTGCTTCGCCGCCGGCACCGCCTTGTCGCCACCGGCTTCCAGCAGCGCGTGCGCGGTCAGCGTCGTATCCCACACCGGCGAGACGCAGGGCTGGCAATAGGCTTCGTCGTCGCCGATCACGAGCAGCTTGTCGATGCCCCGGCGCGTGATCGCGCGCGGCGGATAATTCTCGTCCTTGCCGAGCGCGTCGTACATCATGACGATGTTGGCCATCGGCGGATAGATCGCGCCCATGCCGTCCTCGCCGTTGAGCCGCTCCTCGGTGAAGGCGAGCGCGGCGTCGATCGCGCGCTTGCGCAGGCTCTTCGGAAACAGCGGCTCGATCACGCGCAGGATCGCATCGAGCGAACGAAACAGCATGAACCAGGCCATGCTCTGATGCGGTGCCTTCGCGGTCATGCCGATCGAACGCGGATCCTGCAGGAACAATTCGTCGATGCCGACGCCCTTCGGATTCCTCGCGCGCGGCTTCAGCGCGGCGATCACCATCAGTGGCACCATGGTGGTGCGCGCCCAGTAGGAGATCTTGTTGAGATGGAACGGCGACCAGAACGGCAGCAGCACGATCTCGATCGGCAGCACCGGCACCGCGCGCCAGGTCACGACGCCGAAGGTTGCGAGCAGGAAGCGGGTGAAGACGTTGCTGTTGATCGCGCCGCCGCGCGCATGGATCGCCTCGCGCGCCCGCACCATGTGCGGGCTGTCTGTGGAATCGCCGATCATCTTCAGCGCGAAGTAGGCCTTCACGCTGGCGCTCATGTCGAACTCGCCTTCATGCACCAACGGCCAGCCGCCATGGGCGCCCTGGACGCGGCGAAGATAATTGGCGATCTTGGCCTCGAGCACGGTGTCGACCGGCTCGGCGAGATAGTGGCGCAGCAGGATGTACTCGGCCGGAATCGTGCAGTCGGCCTCGAGCTCGAAGACCCAATGGCCGTCGGCTTGCTGGAAGCCGAGCACGCCTTGCGTCGCCGATGCAATGCTCGATTCCAGCACTTTCGATTCCAGGGTCTCGCGGCTGGTCGCGTTCACGGAATCCATGTCGCTCGATTGCTCCGATAGTCGATTGAAATTGACCGGGACATTTGCCCGTCAGGGCCGCTTGTCAGGATCCCTTGTTTCAAGATCCCTTGGCGGCCAGAACCAGATCGGCGGCGCGATCGCCCGACCGGACCGATCCCTCAATGGTTGCAGGCAATCCCGTAGCAGTCCAGTCGCCGGCGAGGAACAGGTTTTTCAGCGCGGTGACCGGCCCCGGGCGCAGGGCGTTCTGCGCAGGCGTCGCCGCAAATGTGGCACGGCGCTCGCGCACGATCTGCCAAGGAGGCAATGGAGGAGGCAGCTCTCCGGAGACACCGCCCGCCTTGCAGACATCATTCCAGATCGCCTGCGCGAGCTCTTCGCGCGGCATGTCGACGAGACGGTCGCCGTTGCTGATGGTCACCGAGAGCCGGTTCGGGAACGCGAACAGCCATTCCACGACGCCGCCGATCACGCCGAGAATCGGCGCCGAGCCCGGCGGCGGCTCAAAGCGGAAATGCGCGTTCACGATGGCGCGGAATTCGGTCGGTGTCTTCAGGCCCGGCAGCAGGTTAGCTGCCGCGCGCGGCGGCACCGCCATCACGATCATGTCACCCGCACCGAGCTGGATGACGTCCTCGCCGCCGAAATTCAGCGCGGTCACCTTGCCGTCGGCGCTTGCGAACGAACGCAGCTCATGACCGAGCTGAACGGTGTGGCCACGCTCCTGCAAGAACTTCACCGCCGGCTCGATGAGAACCGCGCTGAGGCCGTCGCGCGCGATCAGTGGACGGCAGGCCTGCCCGCCCGCAAGCAGCGTCTCGCGCACGATCGCGCCGGCGAGCCCGGCCGAGCCCTCGGGCGGATCGACGTTGAGCGCCGCCAGCAGCAGCGGCTGCACCAGGCGCTGATAGAGGATGCCTTCGGTCGGAATGGACTTGCCGACCAGCGTCTCCTCCGACGCCCAGATCAGCGGCGCCAGCTTGAGATAGTCAGTGAGGCCGGTGTCGGGCACGCGGCGGCCTTCGTCGAGCACCCAGGTCGGCCATCGGCCATCGCCGAGATCGATCTGCCAGCGCTGCCCGGTCTTGATGTCGACGAACGGAAATTGCGCGCTGTCAGGGCCGACGAGGCCCGCCTCTGTACCGATCGATCGCGCATAGGCGCGCGCGTGGCTGTTGCCCGACAGCAGCAGATGATTGCCGTTGTCGATGGTGAGGTTGGTGGCACCGTCGAAATAGGACCGGCAGCGGCCGCCGGCCTGGTGCGTCGCCTCGTGCACGGCGACCTTGAAGCCGGCATTGGCGAGCCGCACGGCGGCGGAGAGGCCGGAAATTCCAGCGCCGATGATGTGAGCTGTGTTTTGCATCAGATGAGAGCGTAACGGAGCAGGATCAGGATACGTGTGATCTTCGACACACGCACCGGCTCGCGCGGCGCGTTGAAACCGCGCGCGATCAGGAGGTCCAGAATGGAATGATAGTATTTCGACATGATCCGCGGTGCGCGCACGGCGCGGCGCTTGTTGCGGTTCATGATCTCGTCCGACTTCTCGAAATGCACCTTGGCGCGCTGCGCCAGCGGCAGGCAGACCTTCGGCAGCGCGCGCTCGGCGATCACGCGGTTCGGATCATTGGAGGTGATGCCGGCATGCAGCAGCGCCTCGCGCGGCAGATAGAGCCGGCCGAGGCCGGCATCCTCGTCGATGTCGCGCAGGATGTTGGTGAGCTGAAGCGCGCGGCCAAGATGGTGGGCGAGCAGGATGCCGTCTTCCTCAGGCATGCCGAACACCCGCACCGACAGCCGCCCCACGGCGCTGGCGACGCGATCGCAATAGAGATCGAGCGTCGCCATGTCGGGCGCGCGGATGTCCTGCGGCACGTCCATCTCCATGCCGTCGACGATGGCCAGGAAATCCTCGCGCTTGAGCCCGAAGGTCTTCACCGAGGCGACGTAGTCCTTCAGCCGCGGCGGCGGATTGCCCTGGTAGAGCGCGTCGATGTCGTTGCGCCATTGCTGGAGGGCGGCAAGCCGCTCGTCGCGCGGGCCGTCGGAATCGGCGATGTCGTCGACCTGACGGCAGAAGCTGTAGATCTGGAACATCGCTTCGCGCTGGTCGTGCGGCAGGATGCGCATCGCGGCATAGAACGAGCTGCCGGATGCGGTCGAGCCATAACTGGCGCCGGGCGTGGTCGCCTCAAGCGTCATGGGCAGTCCCCGGTCTGGATATGGCCTTGCGTCCGATCGCGCGGCGGCCGACTTCGCCGATGATTCCGGCGAGGCTGAAGGTGAGAAGCTCGAACTTGTTCAGGTGCACGCGCTCGCGCAAGGGATCGCGCACCTTGAGCAGGCGCACGATGCGGTCGGCATAGGCCTGGATGACGGAGACGTCGACGCCGAGGCGGAAATCCCGGATCTCTGCGCTCAACGACCTGCCCTGGTCGAGCAGCGCTTCGTTGCGCGCGGCGAGCGACTGCAGGCAGGCCAGCATCGCCGGCGGCGACTGCGCGAGCCCGAGCTGCTCGACCGAGGCACCGTGTGCTGCCAGCGCATCGCGCGGCAGGTAGACGCGGTTGAGCTCGCGGAAATCCTTGCCGCAATCCTGCAGGTGATTGTTGATCTGCAGCCCTGCGCAGAGCGCATCCGATGCGGTCCAGGTTGAGGTACTCTCGCCATGGACGTCGAGCATGAAGCGTCCGACCGGCATCGCCGAATAGCGGCAATAGTGGATCACCTCGTCCCAGGTCTCGTAGCGCAGCTTGGTCACGTCCATGCGGAACGCGATGAGCACGTCGAGCGCGTGGCGCGGCGCCATGCCGCGCTCGGCCAGCGCACGGCGCAGCGTGACGGCCTCGGCCTGGGTGTCGCCCTTGCCGAGCAGTTCCGCCTCGAGCAGGTCGAGATAAGCGAGCTTCCGGTCGGGCGGCAGCGTGGCGTGGTCGGCGATGTCGTCGGCGGTGCGGACGAAATTGTAATAGGCCAGGATCAGGGCGCGATGACGCGGATGAATGATCCAGGACGCGACGGGAAAATTCTCGTCGCGGTCACCCTTGCCGGATCGCAATTCGCTCGCTGAGGTCATCGAGGGCTGGTTAACAATCGTTTGGACAGGAAGGGCTTTTTCGCTCGCACGGGCTCATGCCGCCGCGGCCCCCATATAGGGGAATACGGCCGCAAAACCAATCCTGTCTGTCGATGGCCGCCCTTTGCGGATCTGGCCCGAAAAGGCGGCCCCGGGGCCGCCTTGGGTGGGCCAATGGCCGAGCTTACTGGTTGTGGTTCTTCAGGACCTGGTCGCAGCCCTGGGAGATCTTGGCCCGGTTCTCCTTCAGGCAGGCCAGGATAGTGAAATCGCCCTGGTCGATGACCGGACGGCAGAACTTCTGCACATCGCGCGTGCAGGCCTTCTGCTCGGCGTCCGTGCCGCGCCCTGCCTGAGCGAATGCCGCCGTCGAAAGGGATGCCGACAGCAGGGTGAGAGCGACGAGAAGCTTACGCATTGTATTCCTTCATTCTGACGGCAGAATCGCACCGATCCCGGACAGCACTGGGCGGACGACCGGAACGGATTGTTCTGATGGCAAGTCGCCGCGGGGTAGCGGCCTCAGAGAAGGCACAAGCACTGGTAAATGCGGCCAAATTGGCGCCACACCCACCAAATCAGGGCTTCCCTGCGCCTTCATTGGCAGATGTAAGGGGTTGATACTACGTCATAATTCAGGCAGGGCGCATTTTACTGCACGGCTGTTGCAGTGCTGCATCTCTCCGCCCCGCCCTTTCGGCCGGAAACGCGCCGAAACACGGCCAATCGCTTGGGTCCAGCCCCTCGCCGGCGCCCGGTGAACCACCATCTCTGGTCCTGGCGCGTTGAACCTGACACAGGCTCGGAACACTAAACCTTCGATGTGGCGAGACGTCCTTAATCCTCGACGGACGTCGTTCCAAAACGGGATATTTGCGATGAATTTCTTTGGGCGATCTGGACTGGCAATCACTGCGGCCGGCGTTGGCGCTGCGCTGCTCTTCTCGGTTTCGGCGAGCCATGCACAGTCGTCCGGACCGTTTGCCGGCTTCGACGGCGCGTGGACCGGCACCGGCACGGTCTCGCTGTCCGATGGCTCCACCGAGCGCATCCGCTGCAAGGCCGACTACAAGGTCGCCGGCAGCGGTCTCAACCTCAAGCAGGCCCTGCACTGCGCATCCGACAGCTACAAGTTCGACCTCACCAGCGACGTGACGAGCCAGGGCGACCGCATCTCCGGCAATTGGAGCGAGGCGAGCCGCAACATCTTCGGCAATCTCCAGGGTACCGCCGGCGGCGGCCAGATCGAAGTGTTCGTCGAGGCCAACGGCTTCGCCGCCAATCTGTCGCTGCGCACCAACGGCACCAAGCAGACGGTGCAGATCTCCTCCAAGGGCGAGATCCGCGGCGTCAACATCACGATGACGAAGGGCTGATTGCCCTTCTGGGCCGATGAGGAACACGCCCCCGGGTCTCGCGAGCCGGGGGCTTTTTGCTGACATGAACCTGATACGCAGACACCTGCTCGAAGCCATCGAGCTCTTCGCCGCCAGTCGTCGGCCATCACCTCGTCGGCTTGCCGGGAGGTCCATGTCGCGAAGCGCGCCGGATCAGTCCTTGCGCGCGACGCATTCGCACCGGCATCGGAAATAGACCGCGTCCGGATCGCGTCCCCAGGCCTCCCATCCCGCAAGCGCAGTCCGAATCTCATCGTCCGTCGCGAGCCCCTTGCCCACGAGTTGCGGTCCGAGGCCGAGCAGGCTCCGCCGCGCATCGGCAACGGCATCGCTGCGGCTCGCGGCATCGGCGCTGTGGTTGACGTAGCTTGCACCGGCCCAGACTGGCGTAAAGTTGTTGGTGCGGAGAATGGCGCCCTGCCGACGGCCGAAGCGCAACGCCTCCGCATCGTCATGCTCGTACCAGCGCTGCCAGAGATCGAGCGCGAGGCATACGCCGTCGAGCTCAGGGTGGAGCACATTGCCGCCGACATCGGCATCGCGGGTTGCGACGAGGCCGCCCGGCTTCAGCACGCGTCGGGCCTCCGCCAGCGTTCGCGTCAGCATCGCCTCGCTCTGATGGTACAGCACCGCGTGAAAGAACACGGCATCGAACGTCTCATCCTCGAATGGAAGGGCGGTCAGGTCGGCTTCGACAAAGGTGACGTTGGTGAGACCAGTCCTCGCGGCAAGCTGATTGGCTGCTGCGATTGCCTTGGGCTCGATATCGACGCCGACGGCCGTTCCGACAATGCCTGCGAGCGCCGCGGTGATGGTCCCGGGTCCGCAACCGGCGTCGAGCAGGATCATGTCCGACGTCAGAAATGGGACAAAAAAGGCGGCTGAATCGCCGCCGCGCTTCTGTTGAAACGCCACGATGGAGCTGTCGTGCCGCATTGGCTGCATCCTCGCCCCGGAACTCCGGCGCAGTCGTTCAGACTGCGCCGATTCCATGTCCGGTGGATGAAGCCGCTCAGATCGCCGGCTTGTCCGGACCCTGCAGCTTGCCGTGCAGGTTGATCAGCCACATCGCGGTCGGCCGCAGGATGAAGAGGTCGGCGACGAGCGCCATGACCATCGAGAAGGCGCTGAGCCAGCCGAACAGCCTGAGCGACGGCAGGTCGGAGAACACGGTGACGACGAGGCCGCAGGCCAGCACCACCGTGGTCAGGATCAGCGCCGGTCCAACCAGCACGGTCGCCCGCTCCACCGCGAGCGCCGAGCCGACGCCCGGCTTGCTCTCGAGCCTCAGGCGATTGAGGAAGTGGATGGTGGCGCTCAGTCCCAGACCGAACGAGACGGTGAGCGCGACGACGCTGGCGAATTGCAGCCCCTCGCCCATCGCCCACAGCACCGTTCCTGACATCACCACCGGGAAGATGCCCGGCAGGATGCAGGCGAACATCACGACCCAGGAGCGGAAGGCAAGGCCGATGAAGATCGCGACCAGCGCGAATTCGACGGTGAGACCGCGGTTCAGCTTCTCGATCATGCTGGCCGAGTTGCGCGCGGCAATGGCGGCAAGACCGGTCACCGCGACCTCGTAGCCGGGATGCTTCTTGCGGACGACGTCGAGCTCGGAATCGAGCTTGTCGACGATCGGCAGGAGCTGGCTGGAATCCTTGTCCGGCACGCGACCCGCGACCACGACGGCATCCTGCTCGGCGTCGATGAAACGCCGCACCAGATGCTCGGGAATGACGCTGACATATTCCTTCAGCGTCGCGACGTCGGCGCTGCCGGCCTTTTCCGCGAGCCAGCGGCGCAGGGTCTCGAGCGACCAGACGTTGCCGACGCCGGCCGCCTTTTCCACGGTCGCGTGCACGTCGGCAATGGTCTGGAGCGTCTCCGGCGAATAGAGCGATTCACCCTTGGGGAACGCGATCAGCACGTTGACGGGGTTGGCGCCGGTCAGCTTGGCGTCGAGCCGATCGCTGGCGGCGACCGCCTGGCGCTTGTCCGGCACCTGGTCGGCGAGCCGGTAGCGCGGCTCCAGATTGGCGTAGATGACGCCGAGGCCGCCGACGAACAGCACCGCGATCAGGCTGAACAGGCCGGGCCGGCCGACCATGCGCACCGCGATCCAGTAGCAGAAATTGCGCAGCGCCTGGACGCCGGCATCGGCGCCCTGGAACTTGACCGCGAAGACCTTCTCGTTGCGCACGAACAGCACGCCGAACACGGGCACCAGCGACAGCACCGCGACCAGCGCGATGATGGTGGCGGCAAGGCCCGCCTCGCCGAACTTGCGGATCAGGTCGGAGTTGGAGAACTGCAGCGCGATGAAGGAAATGCCGGCGGTGCCGTGCGTCAGCACGCAGGCCGGTCCCACCACCAGCACGGCGTTCTTGAAGGCGGTGAACTTGTCCTGGCCGGCGATCAGCCGGTCGCGCGCGGCGAAGGTCAGCTGCATCGAGTCCGAGAAGCTGATGACCATGATGAGCGGCGTCATCACGTTCAGGAACATGTTGAGGTTGAAATTGGCCCAGCCGAGCGCGCCGAGCGCCAGCAGGATCGCGATCATCGGCGGGAACGCCGCCGCGATCATGAAGGAGATCTTGCGGAAGAAGATGATGGCGATGATACAGCCGGCGAGGATGCCGAGGATGTTGTAGGTGAGCCCGTCGCGCTCGACCGCGTTGCGGATTTCGAGCTGCATCACCGGCACGCCGGAGAGCTGCACGTTGAGCCCGGTGTCGCTGAGATCCTCCTTCATCAGCGCGCGGATGTCGCCGACGGTCTTGGTCAGCTTGCTGGAGGCGACCACTTCGGGATCGAGCGAAAGCACGATCAACGCCAGCGTGCCGTCCTCCGACAACAGCTTGCCGCGAATGATCTCGTTGTTCTTGACGGTCTCGATGAACTTGTCATAGGCCGCGCCCTCGGGCAGTTCGGCCGGGAACAACGCCGCCGGCAGCTTGCCCGGCGCCGGCGCCTGGCGCGCCGAGAACAGCGAGACGAGGCCGCGCGTGCCTTCGACCAGCTGCATGTCGGTGACGAAGTCGCGCAGCTTCTCGAGGTTGTTCCGCGCCAGCAGGGTCTTGCCCTCGACCACGACCAGGACGTCGAATTCCTCGGCCGGGAACTTCTTCGTCACCTCTTCATACTGCTTGAATTCGCGGGTTTCGGAACGGAACAGCTGCGACAGCGAATCGTCGATCTTGATTCGGTAGATGCCGAACACGGCGCCGACGATCAGGGCGAGCAGGACGATGCAGGAGACGATCGGGGCCCGGACGGCGATCAGCCCGATGCGCTCCAGCCCGAAGGCGATGGAGGACGCAGGTCCCTGCTCGACCTTGTCGACATGAACCTTACTCTCGCTGTGCTTTTCGAGCATGCCTTGTCCAGTTCCTAAATCGGCTCGGTCTTGTGAGCTTATTGCGCCCCGCGAACGGCTTGAAAACGCCATACCAATGGGAGGCTTGCCCCTTGAAAATGCGCGGAAAATCGCCGGCAGCGGTTTAGCAGGTCAAAAGGCCTTTTCGCAAGCGCACGGAGGGCGGCCGAATCGATCAAGATGCGGCGATTTTGCCGGAATGCCCGTCATTCGGGCAGAGCTGTGCCAATTCGGCGCGGCGCTCGGTCCGCGCTCTCGTCCTTCAGGGCCACGCCGGTGACCTCCCTAGCCAGGCCCTCGCGGATGATCCAGGCGATCTTGAAGGCGGCCTCATCATGGCTCAACCCGGCCTTGTGGATGTTCGACACGCAATTGCGCTCGGCATCGGTGCGACCCGGCTTCGGCGCGAAGGTCAGATAGGCGCCGAGACTGTCGGGCGCGGACAGGCCGGGCCGTTCGCCGATCAGCATCACGACCATGCGCGCGCCGAGAATCGCGCCGATCTCGTCGCCAAGCGCGACACGCGCGCCTGAGGCGACGACGACATGGCCGAGTGCGACAGCATCGTCACCTGCGAGCAGCGGCAGCAGGCGCGCCACCAGCGCCACCGCATGGGCGTGGACCGCCGCCGCCGAGAGGCCGTCGCCTATCACGAGCGCGATCTGGCATGGCCCGGTGACTCCTCGCGCGAGAGCTTCGGCGGAAGCTGGATCGAGCTGTCGCCCGAGATCGGGCCGCCGCAGATAGTCCCTGCGGTCGACGGCCTGGCTCCGCGCCTCGCTGACGGCAAGACCAAGCGCGCCGAGATCGGCGACGAGACGCGGCGCATCGAAGGCCGCATGCACGGCATCGCGGGCGCGGGCATGGTCCAGCGTGAAATCGAGCAGTGCCGTGGTCGGCAGGCTTGCGCCGCAGCGACCCAGCGCGACGCGCGCGGGCGTGAACGACCTGAGGTCGAGGGTCGGACGAGCCGGAACGGATCTGTCACTCATTCGGCGGGAACGGCGGCCTCGCGCAGCCGGATTGAATAGTTCGAGGCGTTCTGCTTGCCGCTGGAGGCCGCGCGCGCAAAGGTGATGAGGTGATGCGCGATCGTGGCGCAGCCGATCAGGCCTTCGAGATCGCCGCGCTTGATGCGTCCCAGCGCAAACTTCCAGAACACGCGCTTGTAGTCACCGAGCACACCGACCTTCCAGAAGATGTTGCGCAGCATGATGAGGCCGCGCCTGATGTTGGGCCAGGTCTTCATCTCATCCGGCACCGGCACATCGAGACGGTGCACATAGACGTGGTCGCATTGATGCTGATAGCGCGCGTAGACCTTCTCGGGCTCGTAAGCGACCGCCATGGCGTGCTTCCAGGATGCGATGACCTCATCATAGGGCAGCAGGAAGTCGACGTTGGAATCACGCGCGTCGTCCTCGACCAGGCGCCCCTCGCGCTCCAGACGGTCCCATAGCGGCGTCTTCGGCAGCGCCTGAAGCAGGTTGATGGTGAGCAGCGGGATCCGGGATTCCTCGACGAAAGCGAGCAGCGCCTCCGAGGTGTTCGGCTTGTCGGTGTCGAGCCCCATGATGATCCCCGACACGACCTCCATGCCGTAGGAGTTGATGGTGCGCACGCCCTCCAGGATCGGGACCATCATGTTGTGGTCCTTGTGCATCGCATGCAATGCATCCGGATCCGGCGTCTCGATGCCGCAGAAGATGGTGATGAAAAAGGCCTCGCGCATCTTCTCGAGGATCTCGGGCCGCTTGGCGATGTTGAGCGTCGCTTCGCAGGCGAGCCGCACCATGTAGCCGGTCTTCTTCTGCCATTCGATCAGGTGCGGCAGCAGATCCATCGCCGCCTTGCGGTTGCCGATGAAATTGTCGTCGACGAAATAGACCGTGTCGGTCATGCCGCATTCGCGCAAGCGGTCGAGCTCGGCAATGATCTGCTCCGGCGTCTTGATGCGCGGGTTGCGGCCGTAGAGGCCGGGGATGTCGCAGAACTCGCACTGATAGGGACAGCCGCTGGAATACTGGATGCTGCCGAGGAAGTATTTCTTCACGTCGGCAAGCTCGTAGGCCGGGATCGGAAACTCCGTCATCGGCACGCGGTCCTTGGTGGTGAGGACCACCTGTTCGTCAGGACGCGAGGTATCGCGCGACAAAATCTCGATCAGCTGGTTGGTGGCATCGCCGAGCTCGCCGACATGGAGATAGTCGAACGACGGGTAGTAGTCAGGACAGGCGCTGACGGAGGGACCGCCGAGCGCGACCGGCAGATCGAACTCATGGGCGCGGCGGCAGATGTCGTTCATCTGCTGGCGCTGGATGTGCATGCCGCTGACGAAGACAACTTCCGCCCATTCGAACTCTTCCCTGGTCGTGCGGCGGAGGTTCTCGTCGACGAATTTGACCTGCCACTCCTCAGGCAGATAGGCCGCGAGCAGCAAGAGCCCCTGCGGCGGCATGAAGGCGCGGACACCGTCGGTCAGGGGGTAGGAATGCTCGAACGTACCGAACGAGGACGTGTAGCGCGGAAATACGCAGAGAATCCGCCGGGACGTACCGTTGCTTTCAGCTCGCATCTAAGCTCCCCCGCCACGCTCGACCTGGTTGCGGAAATTGCCAGCCAGACACATAGCGTAATGCCGCCGGCGGAATTTCTCAATATTGTGGCATGAGCATAATTCCGAGGGGGGCCAATGGTTTCCTGGAGGCCGCGGGGACCTCCGGCCGCGTCACGCGATCAGCCGCGAGGCGAAATCGGGCAGCAGCGCTGCATCGCCGACCAGGCGGAAATCGGCGCCCGCAATGCCCGACTGCACCAGCCAGGCGTCGAATTCCGGCGCGCGGCGCAAGGCGAAGACGTCGCGGACATAGAGCGCGTCGTGAAAAGACGTCGACTGGTAGTTCAGCATGACGTCGTCGGCGCCGGGCACGCCCATGATGAAGGTGACGCCGGCAGCCGCAAGCAGCGTCAGCAGATTGTCCATGTCGTCCTGGTCCGCCTCGGCATGGTTGGTGTAGCAGATGTCGATCCCGAGCGGCAGGCCGAGCAGCTTGCCGCAAAAATGATCCTCCAGGCCCGCCCGGATGATCTCCTTGCCGTCGTAGAGATATTCCGGGCCGATGAAGCCGACGACGCTGTTGACCAGGAGCGGCGCAAAGGCGCGCGCGACCGCGTAGGCACGGGCCTCGCAGGTCTGCTGGTCGACGCCGTGATGGGCGCCCGCCGACAGCGCGGAGCCCTGGCCCGTCTCGAAATACATCACATTCTGGCCGACCGTGCCGCGCTTCTGCGACAGGCCGGCCTCCTGCCCTTCTTTCAGCAAAGCGAGGTCGATGCCAAAACTGCGGTTGGCGGCCTCGGTGCCGGCGACCGACTGGAAGACGAGATCGACCGGCACGCCCTGCCCGATCAGCGACAGCGTCGTCGTGACATGGGTCAGCACGCAAGCTTGCGTCGGAATCTTCAGGCGCGCGATGATCTCGTCGAGCAGCCGCAGCAACTGGGCGATGACGGCGGGATCGTCGCTGGCCGGGTTGATGCCGATGCAGGCATCGCCGGCCCCCAGCAGGATGCCGTCGAGGATCGAGGCGGTGATGCCCCTGGCATCGTCGAACGGATGGTTCGGCTGCAGCCGCGTGCTCATCCGCCCCCTCAGGCCGATGGTGTTGCGGAAGGCTGTGGTGACCTCGCATTTCCGCGCCGCAAGGATCAGGTCCTGGTTGCGCATCAGTTTTGACACGGCGGCCGCCATCTCCGGGGTGACGCCGGGTGCCAGCTTGCGCAGGATGTCGGGCGTTGCAGCATCGGACAGCAGCCAGTCGCGGAAGGCCCCCACGGTCAGCGATGCCACCGGCGCAAAGGCTCTTGCGTCATGGCTGTCGATGACGAGGCGGGTGACCTCGTCGGTCTCATAGGCAATGACGGCTTCCTGCAGGAACTGCCCGAGCGGGACATCGGCCAGCGCCATCCGCGCCGCGATCATCTGCTCGGAGCTGGCAGCGGCAATTCCGGCCAGCCGGTCTCCGGAGCGCGGCGGGGTCGCCTTGGCGAGCAGGTCGCGCAGATCAGGGAAGGTGTAGGTCGTGGCGTCGATGCTATGGCGGTAGACCAAGGGCCTCTCCGGGGTTCGTCGGCCAACGGCCGACTCCAGGACTATCCTGAAACTCTACCTTGGGATCAAGACGCTGAAATATCTTACTTTCTTTCGACCAGGGACGAAGGGAGCCAACAGCCGCGTTAACGCCGCGTCCATCTTCGTTCCGCATAGTTTTGCATCAATTTCGCACGACCGCGCTCACCGGCCGCTTCAGGCCATTCCGGGCCCCTGACCACCATGACATCCGACCGATCTGGGAATGCCGCCGCCCCGGCAGGCCGCTTTACGCTTGCCACCAAGCTCTACGCGATCTTCGCGCTGTTTGCGCTGCTGACGGCGGCGATCGCGATGCTGTCCGACTACAACAGTCGCCGCGGCGCCGACCTGACCATCGCGATCGAGACGGCGAATGCGGCCGCGCTGAACGTCGAGCGCGTCAACTCGCTGGTCTATGCGGTGGTGATGGAATCGCGCGGCGTCTACATGTCGACTGAGCCGGCCGTGGTGAAGAAATACGGCGAGGGCCTGCTCAAGTTCAACGCCCAGATCCTCGACGTCGTGAAGCGCTGGGAGACCATCGTCAAGGCCGACGATGCCGAGCAGTTCGCGACCTTCAAGAAGCGCATCGAGCAGTTCGTCGAGTTCCGCAAGGAGCTGGTGCGCCGCGGCGTCGAGATCAACGCGGCTGCGGGCCGCGAATGGGGCGACAACGACGCCAACCGCGCAGTGCGCTCGGCGCTGAACAAGGATCTCGAGGCGCTGTCCAAGGTCTATGCCGAGCGCGCCAGGCAGATCGCCCAGCAAACCGAGACCAACCGCACCCTGTCCTTCGTCCTGACCTGCCTCGGCGGCGTGGCGCTGGCGCTGGTCGTGATCGGCATCGTCATCATCGCCCGCTCGATCGCCCGGCCGCTCGTCGCGATCACCGCGACCATCAAGCAAGTCGCCGACGGCGCCGACGACGTCGTGGTGCCGCACTCCAACCGTGCCGACGAGATCGGCGCGCTCGCCCGCGCGATCCAGGTGTTCCAGGACGCGATGGGGCGCAACCGCAACCTCGCCTCGCAGGTCTCGCAGGACTCCGCCGCGCGCGAGGCGCGCGCCCGCCATATCGAGCAATCCGTCGAGGCATTCCGCGAGGCGATCGGCGCGATCATGCGCGGCCTCAGCGACAACGCCGCCGTCATGCGCGAGACCGCGCAGACCATCACCCGCGTCACCGCGGATGCGAGCAGCCGCGCCGGCACGGCGGCGAACGCCACCGAGCAGGCCTCGCACAACGTCACGGCGGTCGCGGGCGCGGCCGAGGAGCTGTCGGCCTCGGTCGAGGAGATCGGCCGCCAGGTGCGGCAGAGCGCCGGCGCGGTCGAGCAGACCGGCCAGCGCACCGAGAAATCGATCGCGGAGATCGAGAGCCTTGCGGCCGCCACCCAGCGCATCGACGGCGTGCTCAGCCTGATCCAGGCGATCGCCGAGCAGACCAACCTGCTCGCGCTCAACGCCACCATCGAGGCCGCGCGGGCCGGCGATGCCGGCCGCGGCTTTGCCGTCGTCGCGCATGAAGTGAAGGCGCTGGCGGGGCAGACCGCGAAAGCGACCGCCGACATCAGCGAGAATGTCGCGATGATCCAGGCCTCCACCCGCAACGCGGTCGATGCCGTGCGCGAGATCGGCGGCGCGGTGCGCGAGATCAACGAGGTCACGTCTGCCATTGCCGGTGCCGTCGGCCAACAGGACCAGGCCACGCGCGAGATCTCGTCCAACGCGCAATCAGCCGCGCAGGGGAACGAGACCCTGGTCGCCAACATCACCTCGCTGCGCGACGCCATCGGCGAGACCGACACGGCGGCTTCGTCCGTGCTGACGGCGGCGAGCAGCCTGACCAAGACGGCGGAGACGCTGTCGCGGGAGGTGGAGACGTTCTTCCAGAACCTGCGTTCGGGGGCGGCGGACGGTCGTATCGCCAGGGCGGGATGACGGCCGCGTCACACGCCGCCGCCAACGCATCGCCGGAACTTCCCGCCGGTCCCGTTCACGGCGGCAGCCGGGCTGCTGCCTGCTCGACGATTTCGGTACTGGACAGGGATCGACGGGACCGCGCGAAGACGAAGCGGGATGTCGTCGGGATTTCCGCTTCGGCTCTGCCGTCCTGCCCGATCAGGATCAATCCGGCTCCGCCATTTGCCACATTCAGAATAATCGGCTCGCCACTCCACGTCTTGATCGGCTCCATTGCGATGATGAGAAACTCACCCACCGGCTGGTCAAGATATTGGATGCGCAATTGCGGCCCGACCTCTGCCGCAACGAGTTCAAAGCCGAACTCCCGAGCGCGCGCGTAAACGTCGGCCAAGGTCGTCGCGTCGGACGTAAACCCAAGCTGGGCCGGCGATACGACCACAAGCTCCACGTCGGTCTTTTGAGAGCTGACGGTGAATGCCGGTCGAGCGAGGATTTCAGCGGCCTGCCCACCGACATTGCAGCCCATTCCATGCAGCTCGTTGCGCAGCCTGATCGGGTCAGCGAAGCCGCCGATTGCAATCGTCTTCCATGTCGCAACATCGCTGGCCGACTTGATGGGCTGTCGGGACGCTTGCGCAGAATGTATCTTGAACGTCAGCTGGTTCTGCAGAACGTTGCGGAGCGCACATTGGGCCGACGCGGTGCTTGCAAATGGAACGAGGCAAGCTGCACATGACAAGGAAACCATGAGGCCGCGGCTCAATCGTCTTGCATTCAAATGATCGTTGCCTGCCCTGCAATTGGCTCGGCTTGTCCGAATAGACATGGCGAAATCGCTTTTTCGATAGCACTTGGCAAAGAAGCCCGCCTCCAGGTCGATGGAAAGCACGGAGGGGAATGACGTCCATGAACATTGCCCGGCCACGCTGAAATGCGTTCGACGGCGGGCTCAAGGTATTCAAATATTGCAATTTCCAAATGGCAGGCGGCAGTTCTCAAGCTGATCACCCGCCTCATCAGACCTAACGGGAATGATGACGTTAAAGGATAGCACCGAGGTCACATCGGCTCAACAGCACGATGCACACTCAGTTCGTGGAGTCCGCCGCGGGTAAACTCGGGATTGGCAGACTCGCCGATCATGATACGATCGCTAATATTGAAATGCCGTCGTCAGGCAACAAGGCGATAAGGCAGTAACCATGTCATTCCGCTTCCCCTGGTCCGCATCCGGGATCGACAAGTTCGCCACGAAAAATGCCGACCTGCTGATCCTGGTCGGACGCATCCTGCTTGCCTGGGTCTTCGTCGGCAGCGCGTACGGCGCGCTTACCAACTTCAGCGGCTCAGTCGGCTATTTCCGGTCGCTGAACGTTCCCGCGCCCGTGCTGTTCACAACCTTCACCGTCGCGCTGGAAATAGTGATGTCGGCTTGTCTGATCCTCGGCATTGGCACGCGCTACTGCGCAATCGTGATGTTCCTGTTCGTACTCTCGGCGACTGCAATCGGACATCGCTACTGGGAATATCCCGCCGGAGCGCAACAGATCGGGCAGTACAATCATTTCCTGAAGAACATCACGATCATGGGCGGCGCTCTGTTGATCTTCGTCACCGGAGCGGGCCGGTTCTCCCTCGATCGGAGACTGGCACGCTAGCAGCGTTTTTCGTTTCAATCTCGCCCTGAACTTGCTCTTCCTGAACTTGCTGGAGTCGCAGCGCAAATGTCTTCGCCACTCGCAGAGCTGCGAGTGCGTCAGGCAACACGATGTAGCCTTGAAGGAAGGACGTTACCGCATCACTTCGCCCTCAGCCTGAAAGCAGCCTCGAGCAGATGGCCGAGGCGTTTCGAGAGAGGCTTCAAGCGCTCGCCCATGATCCCGAAGAGAAGCATCAGCCACGTCGCCAGCGCGGCGCACCACAACACGCTTTCCAATGTCTCGGGCATAAGGCCCCCTTTAAAACAATTACTTGAAATACAGGCAGTGTTGCCGAACGGAACCGGCGCGGCAAGCCCTCCAAAAAGTGGCAAGTCGCCAAAACACTCGGAACAGCCGCCGCGATGAAGTGCTCGCCAAGACCCCGGCGACGGGGTGCGCGCCGCCGAGGCGGTGAACCAGCGGCAGCCGGCTACCACTTTCAGCCAGCCATCACTCCGTCGCGCCGGATCAGCTCCTTGCCCAAGGCCGCCAGGTGCACCTGGTCCGGTCCGTCGCCGATGCGGATGAAGCGGGCATAGACATAGGCGCGCGCGAGGAACGTGTCCTGCGAGACGCCGGCGGCGCCGTGGATCTGGATGGCGCGGTCGATCACGCGGGCGGCCATGCTGGGGACCACGATCTTGGCGGCCGCGATCAGGTCGCGCGCGTCCTTGTTGCCTTCACGGTCCATCTTATCGGCCGCTTGCAGGGTGAGGAGCCGTGCCTGCGCGATCTCGCAGAAGGAGTTTGCGATGTCCTCACGCACCGAGCCCTGCTCGGCGAGCGGCTTGCCGAAGGCGACGCGCGAGACCGATCGCCGGCACATCAATTCCAGCGCGCGCTGGGCGCAGCCGATCAGGCGCATGCAATGGTGGATGCGGCCGGGCCCTAGCCTCCCCTGCGCGATCTCGAAGCCGCGGCCTTCGCCGAGCAGGATGTTCTCTGCGGGCACACGGACGTTGTCGTAGACGATCTCGGGATGGCCGACCGGGGCATCATCGTAACCATAGGTGAGCATGTCGCGGACGATGCGCACGCCGGGCGTATTCTTGGGCACCAGGATCATGGATTGCTGGCGATGGCGGTCGGGATGATCGGGCGCGGTCTTGCCCATCACGATCAGGATCTCGCAATCCTCGTTCATCGCGCCTGACGTGAACCACTTTCGCCCGTTGATGACGTAATCGCTGCCGTCGCGCTTGATCTCGCACTGGATGTTGGTGGCGTCGCTGGAGGCGACCTGCGGCTCCGTCATCGAGAAGCCGGAGCGGATGCGCCCTTCCAGCAGCGGCGTCAGCCAGCGCTCCTGCTGCGCCTTCGTGCCGTAGTTCGCGAGCACCTCCATGTTGCCGACATCGGGCGCCGAGCAGTTGAAGATTTCGGGTGCCCAGAGGATGCGGCCCATGATCTCCTTCACGGGCGCGTATTCGAGGTTCGTCAGGCCGGTGTTACTAAGGTCTTGGCCGTGCCCACCGGAGAGAAACAGGTTCCAGAGCCCCTGCTCGCGCGCGAGCCGCTTCAGGTCCTGCAAGACGGCAGGCGTCCTGTAACGCGTGGCCTCCGGCTTCACCTGCTCGTAATAGAGCTCCTCGACCGGCTCGACATGCGTGCGCATGAACTGGCGCACGCGCCCCTGCAGCTCCAGCGAACGCGCGGAGTGTTGAAAATCCATTTTAATCCTCCCGCTCGCCGACCTTCGCGTCAGTCTCGTAGGGTGGGCAAAGCGAAGCGTGCCCACGCTCCTGTTTCCATAGTGAGCAGGTGGTGGGCACGGCGCAAGTGCGCCTTTGCCCACCCTACGATTCCGAGTTCGCGGAGAGAGCCCTGCCCGTCACGTCCCGCGCAGCAATTCGCTCGCCACGACCCAGTCGTTGCCGTCGAACTGGAGCATGTAGCCGTCCTTGATCGGGCGGAAATCCTGCGGCGTGGTGTTCAGCGTGATGCCGGGCATCAACAGCGACAGCGGCACGTTCTTCAGGTTCGCCGCCTGCGCCATGATGTTCTCGCGCGTCAGATTGTCCTTGCACTGCCTCAGCAGCACCACTAGCGCCTCGGCAACGGTGTAGCCGTAGAGGCCGGCGACGTTGTTGATGTCGGCGTTGGGCAGGCGCTTCTTCATGAAGTCGATATAGGCCGTCATCGCCGGATCGTCCTTCGGCACCTCGACGAACGGCTTGAGCGCGCCGAGCGACAGCACGCCCTTGCCGGCCTCAAGGCCGGCCGGCGCCATCACGGTCGCCTTGTTGGCACAGCCGCTGGCGAGGAAGCGCGTCGGCTGCCAGCCGACCTCGTGCGCCTTGCGGATCGCCTGCGCGCAGGCGCGCGGCGTCACCGAGTAGATCATGAAGACGTCGGCCTTGGTGTTGGCGAGGGTCAGCACCTGGGAATCGACTGTGGGATCGGCGACCTCGAAGCTCGAGGCCATCGCGATCGCCTTGTCCGCATCGGCACCCAGCGCTTCCTTGACACCGCGAAGATATTCCTTGCCGGCATCGTCGTTCTGGTAGAGCACCGCAAAGCGCGCATTCGGATTCTTGGCGCGGGCATAGGCGACGTCGATCGCGGCCTCGCTGGTGTAGTTCGGCGCCCAGGGCAGCGCCATCGACCAGGGCATGTTGGCGGGATCGTTCCACTTCGACGCCGAGCTGATCAAAAAGAGCTGCGGCACCTTGTTGCTGTTGAGATACTTTGCGATCGCCGAGCTCGGCGCGGTGCCCATGGTGGCGAAGATGAAGGCGACGCCGTCGCCCTCGACGAGGCGCCGCGCGGCCTCCATGGTCTTAGGCGGCGAGAAGGCGTCATCCAGCGAGATCAGATTGAGCTTGCGGCCACCAATCCCGCCCTTGTCATTGACCTCGTCGAAATAGGCGGAGATCACCCGGCCGGTGATGCTGAGCGGCGAGGCCGGCCCGCTATACGGCATGGTGTTGCCGATCTTGATCTCGGTGTCGCTGACGCCGGGACCGTAGGATTTTTGCGCAGGTGCAGGCGTGGACAGGCAGGCGGCAGCCAAAGCTGCGGCCAGGGCCAAAGCGGCTCTCATGGTGTCTCCCCGATGATTATCGCCGCGCGGCGAAGCGGCCATGCTGCGCGCTGCTTTTGTCAGCGCGCCAGATCAGCGGAGTTCCGCAAGATGGTCTTGCGTCGAGTTGCTGGTGGCGCAGCCCGATTTGATGCTAGCGAAGTGCCTTGTGAGGACGCGAGATCAGGCCCGCGGCTTCCATGAACAACAAGGAGCCTCCATGAGCCAGACGCGACGTGTGCTCTCCGCGCAGATCGCCCACGAGACCAACACTTTCTCGATCGTTCCGACCACGCTCGATGATTATCGCAAGCGGCTGTTTCTCCTGGGAGCCGAGATCGCCCCCGCGCTCGGCGCCACCAAGATGGAGATCGCCGGACATCTGGCTGCAGCCAAACGCTACGGCTGGACCCTGGTGCAGCCGATTGCAGCCTCGGCCACGCCGTCCGGCAAGGTGACGGCCGACTGCTGGGCCGAACTGCAACGCCTGGTCTACGAGGCCTGCGAGACGGGACCGCTCGACGGCGTCATCCTCGCATTGCACGGCGCGATGGTGACCGAGACCGACGAGGATGCCGAGGGTGCGCTGCTGGAAGGATTGCGCAAGCGGCTCGGCGAGGCGATCCCGATCGCGGTGACGCTCGACCTGCATGCCAACGTCACCGAACGCATGGGCCGGCTGGCCGACATCATGCTGCCCTACCGGACCTATCCGCATATCGACCAATACGAGACGGCACTCCGCGCGGCCGATTTGTTGCAATCGGCGATGGACGGCAAGATCCGACCGAAGGTCGTCCACCTGCAAGGACCGCTGCTCGACGGATGCAATCACGGACGAACCCAGGGCGGCGTGATGAGCGATCTCTTGGCGCGCGCTGCGGACATGGAGGCACAAACGCCCGGCCTGTTGTCGGTCGACGTCTGCGCGGGCTTCAGCCGCTCGGACATTGCCGAGGTCGGCCCCAGCGTGCAGGTGACCTACGATGCCTCGCACAACGCCGCCGAGACGGCGGCGCGGCAGGCTGCGGCCACGCTCTACGACGAGATCTACCGTCGCCGCGCCGAGGTCACCGTCGCGGTGTATGACCTGCCGACCGCGACCAGGCTTGCCGCGGAGGCCGCAGCCGATGTCGCCGATACCCGTCCTTTTGTCATTTCCGACTACAGCGACAACCCGGGTTCAGGCGCCTATGGCGACGGCGTCCGCCTGTTGGAGGCGCTGCTGGAGGCCAGCGTCAAAGGCGTGCTCCTCGGCGTCCTCGGCGATCCCGAAGCCGCCGCCCGCTGTCATGCCGCGGGTCTCGGGGCCAGCCTCGACGTCGTTGTCGGCGCCAAGCGCGATCCCGCAAGCTACGGGCCGCCACTCACGCTGGCCGGACGCGTCGCCGCGCTGTCGGATGGTGCCTTCGTCTGCGAGGGACCGATGAATGCCGGTCAGCCCATGACGCTCGGCCCCTCCGCCCTGCTCGAGGTGAACGGCATCTCGATCGCCCTGTCGACCAACACGCTGCAAACCTATGATCAGGAAATGTTCCGAATTCTCGGTGCGGAGCCGGCGCAGTTTCGGGTGGTCGCAGTCAAGTCCGCCCACCACTTCCGCGCCGCTTTCGGGCCGATGGCCAAGGAGGTGATCCTGGCCGACAGCGGCGGCCTTGCCACGAATGACTACACGACCCTCACCTATCGCAGGGTCCGCCGCCCGATCTGGCCGCTCGACGAGATGCCGCTGGATTGATCTGCCAAAGCATCATCCGGCAAGGCCATGCGCAAACATCACCTGAAGCGCGATGACGATTCATCCAAATCTGGTCGCGCTTCAGTGCCGCGCACTACGCCGGAGGTTTCAGCCGCGCCGCTTGAGGCTGAAGCCGAGGCTGATCCAGCCGGCACCGGCCATGATCAGGTCGATGCCGAGGAACAGGCCGAGGATGTAGACGCTGTTCACCGGCCAGCGTGCCACGATCAGGAGCCCGAGCAGCAGCGTGATGACGGCCGACAGCGCCACCCACACCCAGGGGCTCTCCCGCTTCATGCTGAAGGCGAGAAACAGCCTGACGGCGCCCGAGGCGATCAGCGAGGCGCCGAGAAACAGCGTCAGCAGGACGGCCGCGAACAGCGGATTCTCGAAGGTCAGGAATCCCGCGACAACGTAGAGCACGCCGAGCAAGGCCCAGATCAGGAACTTGCCCCAGCTTTTGAGCTGGAATGCACCGATGATCTCCGTCACACCGGCGACGATCATCATCGCGCCGACCACAATCACGCTCGCCACCGTCGCCATCACCATGCTGCTGAGCGCGACAAAGCCCGCGATGAGATAGACGACGCCGAGCGCGACGATCCAGCCCCATTTGGCATGCAGCGCCGCGATGCCGGAGCCGAGACTTGGGTGATGAGACGTGTCAGAAGCACTGGTCATGGCGGCCACTCCTGCATGCGAAGCCCGGGGGCACACGCCAGAATAGCACGCACCGTGCCGGGACGACAGTCAGGAGAGCACCGTTCCCGGCAACAACATTGACGCAAATCAAGGTCGAATGCCGCGCATCAGCCGCGCGAGCGCTCCATCTCGAATTCGGCCTTGAGATTGTCGAGATCGCGATAAATTGAAGCGACCGCAAGCACGTGTCCGCCCTTGCTGTACTTCAGCAGGCAGTCCTTGCCGGAAATGCTGCCGTCGATGGCGACGGCGTCGAAGCTCTCGGCGTGACCGACATAGTTGATCGGGACGTCGTAATGCTGGGACCAGAAGAACGGCACGGCGTCGAAGCGTTCGCGCCTGCCGAGCATGTTGCGCGCCGCGGTCTGGCCCTGGCGCTCCGCCACCACCCAATGCTCGACGCGGATGGTATGCCGCGAATGCGGATCAGGCCAGCGCGCGATGTCGCCGGCGGCGAAGATGCCGGCGATGCTGGTTTCGAGATATTCAGTCACGCTGACGCCGCGATCGGCGGCAAGGCCCGCCTGCTCGGCCAGCGCAATGCGCGGTCTGACGCCGATGCCGACCACGACCAGGTCTGCCTCGATGACGGCGCCGCTCTTCAGCGTGGCGCGGGTGCCGTCGAGCCTCTCCACCGTGTCCTCGAGGTGGAAGTTGACGCCGTTCTCTTCATGCAGCGTGCGAATGAAGTCGCCCATCTCGGACCCGAGCACCTTCTGCATCGGTCGCTCCTCCGGCGCAACCACGTGCACGTCGAGCTTGCGCGTCCGCAAGGACGCCGCAACTTCCAGGCCGATGAAGCTGGCGCCGATCACCAGCGCGCGCTTCGCGCTACCGGCGGCCTTGATGATGGCGCGGCTGTCGGCGACGGACCGCAAGGTGTGGACGTGCGGCTGCTCCGCACCCGGGATCTGCAGCTTCACCGGCTCGGCGCCGGTCGCGAGCAGCAGCCGGTCGAACCGCAGGCTGTCGCCATTGCCGAGGGTCACGCTGCGGGTCTTTGGATCGATCGCCGCAACGTTCGTGCTGAGCCTGAGATCGATGCCGGCGCTCTGATAGTAGTCCTCGCCCCGCAGCGGCAGCCAATCCTCCGGCGCGTTGCCGGCGAGGTAGTCCTTGGAGAGATTAGGACGGTCGACCGGCATCGCGCCGTCATTGCTGAGCATGGTGATGGCGCCGGCAAAGCCTTCGCGCCGGAGCGTCTCGGCCGCGGCGAAGCCGGCGGCGCCGCCGCCGACGATGACGAATCTTTCGGGTGTCGGCACACTGCGTGCCGAGGGCTTCGGCGCCTCACGCTTGCGCTGAACCCGAATCCTGTCCTGGTCCTGCGTGATCTCCCACACCGCCAGCGCATTCAATGCCGGCGGACGGGTGGCCTCGCCCGACCGCAGGGAGAAGCAGGCGTGGTGCCAGGGGCAGCGGATGGTGTCGCCGACCACGAGGCCCTCGGCAAGCGGGCCGTGGTAGTGGCTGCAGGCGGGCTCGATTGCAAAAATCTCGCCGCCGGCCTGCACCAGCAGGACGTCTTCGCTCCCGACATGGCCGAGCAGCTTGCCGTCCTTGAAGTCGGCGAGCGATACGCCCTTGGTCAGATCCGGCCCGCTCGGCGTCTTGTCCTCGCTCATGGTCACCTCCTGACAGCTTGACGCGCAACTCAGGAATGGACGGCGGGACGCGTGAAAAGTTCCTGCGACCGCGAAAATCAGGACCCGGCTGCGCGCACGTCGAGCACGGCCTGCGCCCATTCGGCCGGCCGCTCCTGCGGCAGATTATGGCCGGCGCCCGCGAACACGCGCCGCTCGAAGAAGCCTTCGAACTTGCGCGCATGGTGCACGGTGCCGGGATTGACGCCGTCGCGGTCGCCGTCGATCGCGATGGTCGGAATGCGGATCGGCGGTTGCGCGGCGAGCTTTGCCTCGATTCCCGCATAAGCGGGATCGCCTTCGACCAGCGCATAGCGATGACGATAGGAGTGGATCACGACATCGACGAAATCAGGATTGTCGAAGGACACTGCGCTGTTCTCGAACGTCGTATCATCAAACGCCCATGTCGGCGACCACATCGACCAGAGCTGGCGGGCGAAGCCGCGCCGGTTGCGCTCCAGCGCGCGGCGGCCGCGCTCGTTGTGGAAGAGATATATATACCAGAACGCCGCCTCCTCCGGCGGTGAGGCCGGCTCCATGGAACGGGCGATGTTCTGGATGTTGTAGGAATTGCCGGAGACCAGTCCGACGACGCGCTCGGGATACAACGCAGAGACCACGCAGGCAGCGCGTCCGCCCCAATCATAGCCGCCGACGACCGCGCGCGCGATGTGAAGCGCATCCATGAAGGCGAGCAGATCCGCGCCGAGCGCGGCTTGCTCGCCGGAGCGCATCGTTGCAGGGAAGCGAAACCGCGTCGGCCCGTAACCGCGCAGCCAGGGCACCAGCACGCGTGCTCCCGCCCGCGCGATGATCGGCGCGGTCTCGGCATAGGCGTTCACGTCATAGGGGAAGCCGTGACCCAGGATGCAGGGCCAGCCGTCGGGGGCGCCGTATTCGAGATAGGCGATATCAAGGACATCCGTGGTGATGGTTTTTTGTTGCATGGTGTTCTCACGGGGTGGAACTTTGTAGCCCGGATGAGCGAAGCGACATCCGGGGACGCCTGCACCTTCGAATCCCGGATATCGCTTCGCTCATCCGGGCTACAAGAGTGCCGCTACTTCTGCGGTCCTGAAAGCGAGATGTCGCGTTCGGCGCGGAACACGTTGCTATAGAGATTGGCGATCCACTGCCGGCCGATCTCGGTCTTGTTGAGATAGCTGATCTCGGTCTGGATGTGCGGGGCGACGCTGTTCCAGTAGAATTGGGGATAGCGGTTCACGATGTCGGCGGGCGAGTCGTAGCCAAGCTGCCGATTCATGCCCACTTCCTCGAACTCGTAGTAGAGCGCGTTGGCCTTGCGCAGATAGTTGGGATCGCCGAGCTGACCGATGAAATCGGCGGCGCGCAGGATCGAGGCGTCCTCGTCGTAATCATGGCCCTCGCGTGCCGGAAAACGCGTCCCCTCGATGGCGCGGGCAATGCGCTTGCTGTCGAGACCGGCGACCGGCTGGAGCCGCTGCTCTACGTAAAGCTTCGACCGATCAACGTGATACATCATGAGACTGGCATCCGATGCACCGCGCGGCAACGAGACCTTGGTCCCGGCCGCATCGATCACGAAGCCGTCCTCGTCATCCTCCTCGAACAGGCCACGGACATAGCCGATGTCATGGGCGAGGCAGGCGACCAGAATGTGGGTGTAATCCTCTGCCGAGAGGTGCGCATGCAGATGGCGGCCCTGGAGGATCGCCTGGCCCGCCAGCGTCACCAGCATGGTATGCTCGATGTTGTGGTAGAGCGCGTCACTGTTGCCGATGCACTCAAGTGCCGTACGCGTCGCCCCCTCTACAATCCTTGCAGAGTCCTCGTCGTACCGCCGACGCATGAACGTACCCAGCAACTTCTCCAGGGATTCAGCCGCCAGTCTCGGCAACGTCATCATGGATGCAGCCCCGCTTGTCGGTGGTGTCCCACGCCAGCTCCCGACTTTATTGTCCTCGACGCGAGGCCAGCATAGCCCATCTTGGGCCGGGTGACCAAATCCCGCGCCCCAAATCCGTAAATTATGTTGCTCTTGTGCCCTGCGAGATCGCGGTTGCGGTCGCGGCGCGGATGCAGCCGGGCCGACCCGTCGGGGGCTCCGGCCAGGCGCGGAAATCAAATTCGCTTTATCGGACGTCGGCGCAAGGCCGGCGCAATGGACCGCAGCCTGGCGCATGCGCCTGCATCGTCTTCGCCGCCGGGACGGGAGGCCGCCGTCACTCCACCAGCAGCACGTCGACGGCGACGCCGAGCTTCTGCTTGGGCGAGCCGACGATGATGCCGTCGACCGGCGAGACGTCGGAGAAGTCGCGAGCCACCGCGAGCACGATATGGTCGTTCGCGACCAGAAGATCGTTGGTCGGGTCGAGATCGACCCAGCCCAGCTCCGCCCCGCACCACAGCGAGACCCAGGCATGGGTGGCGTCGGCGCCCTGCAGGCGCGGCTGGCCCGGCGGCGGAATGGTACGCAAGTAGCCGCTGACATAGGCGGCCGGAAGACCGAGCCCGCGCAGCCCTGCGATCATTACATGGGCAAAGTCCTGGCAGACGCCGTGGCGCTGGTCGAAGACCTCGTTGAGCGGCGTCGAGATCACGGTGGCCTTGGGATCGTAGCGAAACTGGTTGCGAATGCGATGCATGAGATCGACCGCGCCTTTGAGGATGCCCTCGCCGGGCGGAAAGCTTTCCGCCGCATAGGCGCTGACCGGGCGCAGCACCGGCACCAGCGGGCTCGCAAAGACATAGCCGACCGGCGAAGACGGCCCGAGGCTGGTCGCTTCGAAGGCGATGTCGCGAATGCTCTCCCAGGACGGACTGACCGCATCGCGCGCCGGCGGCTGGCGCGAGATAGAAACCCGCGAGCGCGAGTCGATGCGCAAATTGCGATGCGCGGCCTCGATCACCACGCTCTCGGTCAGCGTGCCGAAGAAATCGCGGCGGACGTTGCGCTCGGAGGGGCGCGGACGGATCTCGACCTGGTGCGAGATCAGTTCCTGACCGTTGCCGCTTCTGGGCTCCAGCCGCAGCGTGCAGCGGGCGAAGCTGACTGGACTTTCGTATTCGTAGGTCGTGACGTGACGGATGTCGTAGATCACGCCAGCCCCGTCAGCTTTTCCGGCCGGCTGGCATTGGGGCCGTGCGGGAAGTAGTGCAGCCCGATCGCCTCGGCGAGGCTGAGCAGATCCTGCTCCAGCGCGAACAGCGTCTTGACCTCGAGCTTCTCGGCCTCGGCCGTCGCCAGCATCGCCTGCACCGCCACCGCAAGCCGCTGCGGCTGCTCGATCAGGCCGTGCTCCTTCAGGCTCGGCAGCGCCGCGATGTGCTCGTTCAAGGTCGCGACCTGGAACGCCACCGAACGCGGATTGTAGCTGTCGAGCACCGCGAGGTCGCGCACCGGCGCCAGGATCGGTGCCAGCAGGTAGCGCGAGCGGTAGGTGATCTGCGAATCCACCAGCGTCAGCAGGATATCGAGATCCTCGTCGCCGGCCTCGTCATATGCAAATTGACGTGCAAAGCGCGTGGTGTTGATGGCGCGCTCGGTGCGGCGGCCGATATCGAGGAAGCGCCAGCCGGCGGCGCGGTTCATGTTCTCCTGCGCCAGGCCGGCGAAGCTCGCCAGCTCCTGCAAGGTCAGCTCGGCGGCGCTCAGCACGCTGTCGTCGTCCTCGACCTCGTCAGCGAGGCGCTCGGCCATCTCGGTGATGACCTGCCAGGCATCGGGCGACAGCCGCTCGCGCAAGGACGTCGCGGTGCGCTGGGCCGAGCGGACCAGCGACAACGCCGAGCCAAAGCGCTCCGCGCTCTGCAGCGCCTCGGCGGTGATGCGTCCGGGCGCCGCGCGCGAGGTCTGCGAGATCGCGCCCCAGGCCACCAGCATGCGCTGGATGCGTTCGGACGATTGCAGCGAGGCCGCGGTGCCCTTGTTGGGCCCGCTCGGCGAGCCCAGCGCGCGCACCAGCCGCAGCGTCGCCTCGGCGCGCTCGAGATAGCGGCCGAGCCAGAACAAATTGTCGGCGGCGCGGCTCGGCAGCACGCCGGCGATGCGGCGGATGCGGACCTTGTCGGTCGCCGGCAAGAGCGTCGCGGTCGAGACCTGCTTGTCGGAGACAACCCAGACGTCGGCGGCACGGGCGCCGTCGCCCATCGACACCGCGCGCGCATCAGCCTGCTCTGCGATCCGGCAGAAGCCGCCGGGCATGATGGCCCAACCGTCGGGCGTCGCAGCCGCAAACACGCGCAGCACGAAAGGACGCGGCGTGATCTGGCCCTGCTCCCACACCGGCATGGTCGAGAGCCGCACCACCTCCTGCCCGACATAGTCCATGCCGCGCGCACTGATGGCATCGATCAGGCGCTGACGTCCGGATGCATCGAGCTCGCTTGCGAGCACAGGGCCGCTAGAGTCGAAGCCGGGCACGCCGCGCCGGTAGGCGCCCTCGATCGCGACCTCGTCGAGCCGCGACAGCACTTCGTCGCGCGCGTTGCGCTGGCCGCACCACCAGGTCGCGATATGCGGCATCTTCAGCTCTTCGCCGAGCAGGCGGCGGCTGAGCGCCGGCAGGAAGCCGAGCAGCGCCCGCGCCTCCAGCACGCCCGAGCCAGGCATGTTGGCGACGACGACGCCGTCCTTGCGCAGCACATCGATCAGGCCGGGCACCCCCAGCCGCGAGGAGGCATCGAGCTCGAGCGGATCGAGCGAGTTGGAATCGACGCGGCGCAAGAGCACATCGAGCCGCTTCAGGCCAGCGACGGTGCGGATGTGGATGCGATTGTCGCTGACGGCGAGATCGTCGCCCTCGACCAAGAGGAAGCCGAGATAGCGCGCCAGCGTCGCATGCTCGAAATAGGTCTCGCTGAAGCTGCCGGGTGTCAGCACGCCGATCCGCGGCTCGTCGCGATCGGCGCGCGCGCGAAGCGAGTCGCGGAACGCCTCGAAAAACGGCGCGACGCGCGGCACGTTCATCGACTTGTAGAGATCGGAGAAGGCGCGCGAGAGCACCAGGCGATTTTCGAGCGCGTAGCCCGCGCCAGACGGGGCCTGGGTGCGGTCGCCGAGCACCCACCAACGGCCGTCGGGACCGCGGCCGACATCGGCGGCATAGAGCGAGAGATAGCGCCCGCCCGGCGGCGGCACGCCGCAGACGGGACGGAGATATTCGGGGCTGCCGGCGATCGCAGCCGCGGGCAGCGCGCCTTCGGCGACGAGGCGTCCCTCGCCGTAGATGTCGCGCAGCACGAGCTCGAGCAGCTCGGCGCGCTGGGTGATGCCGGCGCAGAGCTGCTGCCAGTCGGCCTCGTCGATCAGCAGCGGCAGATGGCTGAGCGACCAGGGCCGGTCGGCGCTGTCGCCGGGGGCGCGGTAGGTGACGCCGGCCTCGCGCAAATGGCGGTCGGCCATGCCGAAGCGCCGCTCGATCTCGTCGGGCGCGAGCGCGCCGAAGGCATCGAAGAAGCGGCTCCAGACCGCGCGCGGCGCACCGTCGGGCCCCAGGAATTCGTCGGGGATGCCGGGTAGGCGGCTATAGTCGCGGACCCATTGCGCAATCCGCTGCTGGGCTTGTGCCCTGCCCGCCTGGTCGTTGTCTTCGGCTGCGCCCTCGCCCATGCGCCTCTCCCTGCCCCACCATCATACTCATTGCAGGAGCGGGGTCCGCAAGTCGAGGGTCAGCGGAAACTCATTTGTGCGTTCCTCGGGCGGCGGTTGCATCGGACCCGGGGTGTGGCCGTGGTCCTGGAAGCGCGCCAGTCGCCGCGCCTCGGCCTCATAAGTGTTGACCGGCTTGGTGTCGTAGTTGCGCCCGCCGGGATGGGCGACGTGATAGACGCAGCCGCCGAGCGAGCGGCCGTTCCAGGTGTCAATGAGATCGAAGGTCAGCGGCGCGTGGACGGGAATGGTCGGGTGCAGGCCGGAGGCCGGCTGCCAGGCCTTGAAGCGGACGCCGGCCACGGCCTCCGCCGAGCGGCCGGTCGAGGTCATCGGCAGGCGGCGGCCGTTGCAGGTGACGATGTGGCGGCCCTCCACAAAACCCTCGGCCTTGACCTGGAGCCGCTCGACCGAGGAGTCGACATAGCGCACGGTGCCGCCGGCCGAGCCCTCCTCGCCGAGCACATGCCAGGGCTCCAGCGCCTGCCGGAGTTCCAGCGTCACCCCGCCATGATGAACGCGGCCGAAAGCGGGGAAGCGGAATTCGAGCTGGGCCAGATACCATTCCGGCTCGAACGGATAACCGAACTCCTTGAGCTCGGAGAGCACGTCCAGAAAATCCTCCCAGATGAAATGCGGCAGCATGTAACGGTCGTGCAGCGCGGTGCCCCAGCGCACGAACTTGCCGGATTGCGGCTCGCGCCAGAACTTTGCGATCAGCGCGCGGATCAGGAGCTGCTGCGCCAGCGACATGCGCGGATCGGGCGGCATCTCGAGCGCGCGGAATTCGACGAGGCCGAGCCGGCCGGTGGGGCCATCGGGCGAATAGAGCTTGTCGATGCAGATCTCGGCGCGGTGGGTGTTGCCGGTGATGTCGACGAGCAGATGCCGGAACAGCCGGTCCACCAGCCACAGCGGCGTCTGGTAGCCCGGCGGCGGCACGTGCGAGAGCGCGATCTCGAGCTCGTAGATGCTGTCGTGGCGGGCTTCGTCGATGCGCGGCGCCTGGCTGGTCGGGCCGATGAACAGGCCGGAGAAGAAATAGGACAGCGACGGATGCCGCTGCCAGTACAAGACCAGACTCTTGAGCAGATCAGGCCGGCGCAGGAACGGCGAGTCCTGTGGGCTCGAGCCGCCGATCACGACGTGATTGCCGCCGCCGGTGCCGGTGTGGCGGCCGTCGACCAGGAAACGGTTGGCGCCGAGCCGCACCTTGCCGGCGTCCTCATAGAGGCCGGAGGTGATGTCGACCGCATCGCGCCAGCTCTTCGCCGGCTGGATGTTGATCTCGATGACGCCGGGGTCGGGCGTCACCTTGATCACCTCGATGCGCGGATCGAACGGCGGCGGATAGCCCTCGACATGGACCTGGAACTGCATCTCCTCGGCGGTCGCTTCGAGGGCTGCGACCAGTTCGAGATAATCCTCGATGCGCTCGACCGGCGGCATGAAGGCACAGAGCACGCCGTCGCGCACTTCGACCGACATCGCGGTGCGGATCGGGATGGACGTGTTGAGATGCTCGGGCGCGACCCGCGGCGGAGCTTCCGGGCGCGCCGCGAGGCTGAACACCGGCAGCTTGCCCCGCGCCTCCATCGGGTCCCGCTCGATGATGTAAGGATATTGATTGGGTGGGACGTAACCGAGCGAACCGATCGGCAGGCGCAGGCCGAGCGGTGAATCGCCCGGCGTCAGGAACAGATGATTGCGCCGCAGTTGCCAGCGCTCGCTGCGCCAGCGCGGCGGTGCGTTCCAGCGCTGCACCGGCAGCACGAAGCCGCGCGGGACGTTGAGGCCCTGCTCGAACACCCGCGCCATCCGCGCGCGCGCCTCCGGATCGGACAATTTGGAGTCGGAGGGATCGACGTTGACGGGGAGTTCGGCTTCCTTCTGGAGCCAATAGGCGGTGTCCTCATAGGCCGGCATGATGTAGCCGGGATCGAGCCCGAGCCGCGCCGCCGTGCCCTCCATGAAGGCCTCGGCGTCCTTCGCCTCGGCGCGACGGGGGTTTTCGATCTTGGCGATGAGATCGGCATTCTTCCAGATCGGCACGCCGTCCTTGCGCCAGTACAGACCGAAGGCCCAGCGCGGCAAGCTCTCGCCGGGATACCATTTGCCCTGGCCGTAATGCAAAAGGCCGCCCGGCCCGAACCGCGTGCGCAGGCGGCGGATCAGATCATCGGCGAGCGCGCGCTTGGTCGGACCGACCGCCTCGGTGTTCCATTCCGCCGCCTCCAGATCGTCGACGGAGACGAAGGTCGGCTCGCCGCCCATGGTGAGCCGCACGTCCTGCGCGGCGAGATCGCCGTCGACCTGCTCGCCGAGATCGTTGAGCCGCGCCCAGGATTCGTCGGAGAACGGTTTTGTGATGCGGGGCGCCTCGCGGATGCGCTTCACGCTCATGTCGAAGGCGAACTCGACCTCGGCAAAACCGGCACCGCCGGAGATGGGCGCGGCCGAGCGATAATGCGGCGTGGCGGCCACCGGGATGTGGCCCTCGCCGGCGAGCATGCCGGAGGTGGCGTCAAACCCGATCCAGCCCGCGCCCGGCAGGTAGACCTCGGCCCAGGCATGCAGATCGGTGAAATCGTTCTCGACTTCGGGCGGGCCCTCGATCGGATCGATGTCCGGACGAATCTGGATCAGATAGCCGGAGACGAAACGCGCCGCGAGGCCGAGATGCCGCAGCGTCTGGATGAGAAGCCACGCGGAATCGCGGCACGATCCTGCGCCGGAGGAGAGCGTCTCCTCCGGCGTCTGCACGCCGGGCTCCATGCGGATGATGTAGCTGACCCGATCCCGCAACTCCCTGTTCAGGTCGACCAGGAAGTTGACGGTGTTCGGCGCTTCGTGCGGGATCGAATCGAGATATTTCGCGAACAGGCGATCGGGCTTGATCGTCTCGAGATAAGGCGCAAGCTCGGTCTTGAGGTCCTTGGGGTATTCGAACGGAAAGCTGTCGGCGTAGGGCTCGACGAAGAAGTCGAACGGGTTGACCACGGTCATCTGCGCCGTGAAGTCGACCTCGAATTTCAGCTCGGTCGTCTTCTCCGGGAAGACGTAGCGGGCGAGCCAGTTGCCTTGCGGGTCCTGCTGCCAGTTCACGAAGTGGTTCGCCGGCGTGACCTTGAGCGAATAGCTCAGGATCGGCGTGCGCGTGTGCGGCGCCGGCCGCAGGCGGATGGTCTGCGGGCCGAGATCGATCGGGCGGTCGTATTTGTAATGCGTGACGTGGTGTAATGCGACGTAGATCGACACGGGGTGCGGTGCTCCAGCAGCTTTTTTAAGCAGAACACCTGACGTCAATGCGATCAAGCACTAACAACGGGCAGAGGGTGCCTAGGAAGTATCCCGGTCGTCCCGGCTTCGTCGGGACGATGACGGAGATTGTGGCTACGCCGCGCTCTTCCCACACACGTCGTCCCGGACAAGCAGAGCTCGTGGCAACGCGCAGCGTTGCCAGGAGCGGAGCGCTGATCCGAGACCCATAACCACAGGAAGTCGTTTGACGAAGGTTGGCAATTGTCAGCTCGCACCCAACCACTGCCGGTGGCTTATGGGTCCCGGATCAGCGCGCGCCTCGGGGCGCGCTTGTCCGGGACGACGGCGGTGGGTGGCGCAGCGTTACGCTGCCGACGTCAGCCGCTGCAGGAACTGGGTCACTTCGCGGCGGAGCGTCTCCACTTCGCCGTGGACGCGTTCGGCGGCGCTGTTGACGCGGCTGGCGACGCGGCCGGTGTCGGCGGCGGCATCGCTGATGCCTGTCACGTTGGAGGAGACCTGAGAGGTGCCGGCGGAGGCTTCGTGAACGTTGCGGGCGATCTCGCGCGTCGCGGCCCCCTGCTGCTCGATCGAGGCCGCAATGCTGGCGGTGATGCCGTTGATCTCGGCGATGGTCTGCGCGATGGCCTCGACGGCCGCGACCGAATTGGTGGTCGATTGCTGCATCTCGCCGACCTTGGCGCTGATCTCCTCGGTCGCCTTCGCGGTCTGGTTGGCGAGGCTCTTGACCTCGGAGGCCACCACCGCGAAGCCGCGGCCGGCCTCCCCTGCGCGGGCCGCCTCGATGGTGGCGTTGAGCGCGAGCAGGTTGGTCTGCGAGGCGATCTCGCTGATCAGCTTGACGACGTCGCCGATCTGCATCGCGGCATCCGCAAGGGTACGGATCTCGCTGCCGGCGCGATTGGCCTCGTTCACCGCTCGTCCCGTGCTCGCCGTCGAGCCGGCCACCTGGCGGCTGATCTCGGCGATCGAGGACGCGAGCTGCTCCGCCGCGCTGGCGACGGTAGCGACGTTGCGGGACGCCTGGTCGGACGCACTGAGCACGCCGGAGGTCTGCCGGCTGGTCTTCTCGGCCGCCGCTGCCATCTGGCCTGCGTCGGTTTCGAGATCGGTCGCAGCGCCCATCAGCGTGCCCGCGACCTGATCGAGATGCGTGCCAAACTGCTTGGCGATATCCGCGACCTCGACCACACGGCGGCCGAGGCTATCGGTGCCGGAATTGATGACGGCGGCCGATCGCCGGAACGAGCCGGGCAGCCCGCGCGCCAGGATCTTGCGGAAATACTTGCCGCGGCTGGCATACTCCATCGACGCCGACGCTTCGCGCTGGAAGGCATCGGTGATGTCGAGCATGTCGTTGACGGATTTCTGGATGGCTCCGATCCGCCCGGCCTGCCGCTCACTGAGGATGCGGGCCTCGAGATCACCGCGCGCCGCCTTGCGGCATACGTCGGCCACCTCATCGACGGCCACCGCCGTGCGGTGCTGGCACCAGACGACGTAGCCGAGCAGCGCGACCGTCGCGCCAAGCAAAGCGGCACCGGTGACCCCGGTCAGGCCGAGAAGAGAGAGAACGCAGGCAACGACGGCAAGAACACACGCGAGCGCGGTCGCTCCCTGCGCCTTAGAGAGAGAGCACAAATTCATCGTAACCGACACCCTGTTGCTTGAGCAGCCCGACCATGGCCTCGAAGCTCGCATGCATGCCGTCCTTGGCATTGGCATGCCGCGCCTCTTCCGCGCACAGCGTCTTGTAGATCGGCTTGATGCGCTCGATCTGCGCGGGATCCGGCTTGCGACGGTTGGAGTGATAGCCGACGATATTGCCGCGCTCGTCGAAGGTCGGCGTGACGTGGGCGAACACCCAGTAATGACTGCCGTCCTTCGCCAGGTTGACGACGTAGGCGAAGATCTCCTGCTTGGACTGCAGCGTGTCCCACAGCAGCTTGAAGACGGCGCGCGGCATGTCGGGATGGCGGATCAGGCTGTGGGGGGCACCCATCAGCTCCTTCCACGAGTACTTCGCCATCCGGAGAAAGACGTCGTTGGCGTAGGTGATGCGGCCTTTGAGATCGGTCTTCGATACGATCAGCTCCTCGTCGCCGAGGAGATTCTCCACCCCAGTGGGACGTATCGCTTGCATCGGTTCGACCCTTCAAAGCCGGCCACGCGACGGTGCGGAGCCATATCCGGCTCTGTCTACGGCAACATTGTTAATCAGGTGTAAGCCGCGGAACTCTTGCGAGAGATGCCCGCCTCCGTATCACTACGTAGCGAACCATTGTTGCATTTCGTGCAAGCCACACGCGGCTGCCGCAGTTTGGTCGCGGGCGACAGCTGCCGGTTGCTTTTGACTGCGTTGTGCGATCGACGCACGCACGCGACTACATCGTCGCGCCCAGCACCCAGGGCGCGAACTCGGCGCCGCCGAAATCGAAGCTCTCGCTCTTGGTCGGCTGGCCCGATGCGGTCTTGAGGATGAGATCGAAGATGCGCTGGCCGCATTGCTCGACGCTCTCCTCGCCCTCGAGGATGGTGCCGCAATTGACGTCCATGTCCTCTTCCATGCGCTTGTACATGGGCGTGTTGGTGGCGAGCTTGATCGAGGGCGCCGGCTTGCAGCCGAACACGCTGCCGCGGCCCGTCGTGAAGCAGACGAGGTTGGCGCCGCCGGCGACCTGCCCGGTGGCGGCCACGGGATCGTAGCCGGGCGTGTCCATGAACACGAAGCCGCGCTTGGTCACCGGCTCGGCGTAGCGCAGCACCTCGACGAGGTTGGTGGTGCCGGCCTTGGCCATCGCGCCGAGCGACTTCTCCAGGATCGTGGTGAGGCCGCCGGCCTTGTTGCCGGGGCTCGGATTGGCGTTCATCTCGGCGCCTTCCCGCTCGGTGTATTCGTCCCACCAGCGCATGAGGTCGACCAGCTTCTCGCCGACCTCGCGGCTGACGGCGCGGCGCGTCAGCAGATGCTCTGCGCCGTAAGTCTCCGGCGTCTCCGACAGGATCACGGTGCCGCCGTGACGGACGACGAGATCGCTGGCCGCGCCCAGCGCCGGATTGGCCGAGACGCCGGAATAGCCGTCCGAGCCCCCGCATTGCAGAGCGACGGTCAGCTCGCTCGCCGGCACCGACTCGCGCTTGACCTTGTTGGCATCAGCGAGCGCCTCGCGCACGAAGGCGATGCCTGCTTCCACGGTCTTGCGGGTGCCGCCGACCTCCTGGATGTCCATCGCGCGCAGGCGGCCGGCGAGCTTCTGCTCTTCCATCAGGCCGCCGATCTGGTTCACCTCGCAGCCGAGGCCGAGCACGATGACGTGGGCGAAATTGGCGTGGCGCGCATAGCCGCCGAGCGTGCGGCGGAGCAAGGCCAGCGGCTCGTTCTGCGTCATGCCGCAGCCGGTCTTGTGGGTCAGCGCGACCACGCCGTCGACGTTGGGGAAATCGGCCAGCGGATTGTCGCCGGTGAAGGGATTCTTCTTGAAGACGTCGGCGACGAGGCTTGCGACATGCGCGCTGCAATTCACCGAGGTGAGGATGCCGATATAGTTGCGCGTGGCGACGCGTCCGTCCGGGCGGCGGATGCCTTCGAAGGTCGCGGGCAGGTCGAAGTTCGGCGTCGGCTTGACGTCGACGCAATAGGCATAATCCTTCGAGAAATCACCCATGCCGCAGTTCTGCACGTGCACGTGCTGGCCCGGCGCGATCGGAATGGTCGCAAAGCCGATGATCTGGCCGTAGCGGATCACCGGCTCACCGACGGCGATCGGCCTGATCGCGACCTTGTGGCCGGAGGGGATGCGGTCGACCGTGGTCACGCCGTCGGCCACCAATGTTCCCGGCGGCAGGCTCGCGCGCGCGATCACCACGCCATCATCGGGATGCAGGCGGATGACGGGGCTGATGGTCATAGGTATCTCCTTGGGTCTCTTGCTTCACCTCTCCCCGTTCTTGCGGGGAGAGGTCGGATCGCTCCCGGCGATGCGAAGCATCGTCCACATGTTAGGTCAGTTCGTGTTGAGAGAGGCCCCTCACCCTAACCCTCTCCCCGCAAGAGCGGGGAGAGGGAAAGGAGAGAGCTTAGGCCTTCCCGCCCGATTCCTTGCGGGTCGCGTTGACCTGCATCTTGGCGTAGGTCGTCATCAGGCCGACCTCGTTCGAGAGCGTCACCAGCTTGAAGCCCATGTTGATGGCGCGCGCGGCACCTTCCGCGCCGCTGCAATGGATGCCGGGGTTGAGGCCGCGCTTGCCGCACTCCTTGATGATCTTCTCGTAGATCGCGAGGATCTCGGGCTCGCTGCGGTCGAGCTTGGGCTCGAGACCGTAGGAGAAGCCGAGATCGGACGGCCCGATATAGACGCCGTCGATACCTTCGACGTCGAGGATCGCTTCCATGTTCTCGACCGCAGTCCGGGTTTCCATCATCGGCAGCAGCACGATCTCATCGTTCGCCGTCTTCTGGTAGGAGCCGGCGGTGCCGTACATGCCGGCGCGGATCGGGCCGTTGGAGCGCACGCCCTTCGGCGGATATTTGGAATAGGAGACGAGGTTCCGGGCTTCCTGCGGCGTGTTGACCATCGGGCAGATCACGCCATAGGCCCCGCCATCGAGCACCTTGCCGATGATGCCGGGCTCGTTCCAGGGCACGCGGACCATCGGGGTCACCGGATGCTTGTCCATCGCCTGAAAGCACTGCACCATCGAGAGATAGTCCTGCACGCCGTGCTGCATGTCGACCGTGACGCTGTCGAAGCCGCATTGCGCGACCATCTCGGCCGAGAAGCCGGAGGGAATTGCCAGCCACGCGTTGACCACGGCCTTGCCCGACTTCCAGATCTCTTTGACTTTATTCGCCACGTTGCCTTCCTTCTTTGTTGTTTGGACCGTCGTCACCATGACGAGCGCCGCGACAAGGCGATGCCGTTATTACCGCGAAGCCGATCGCCGCGCTACGCTCGCAATGACGCAAGATGTCATCCGGCAAGGGGGTCATCCGTCCCGGCGCCGACTTTCGAGCGATCGGCTTGAGCGGCACTTTGAGCGAAAAAACGCGGTCATGTCCATGACAGTTGCCGCGCGGGAGCGCATATCTGCTGTCACTCCTCGGCACTTGCCTCATTGCCGGCGCCGAGGCCAGCGAGACTCTGTTCGAGCTCGCCGAGCATCTCCTGCAATTCGGCGAGCTTGCGGGCACCGAAGCGGCTGGTGATCTCGGCGTAGATCGCCTCCGACGTCGGCGCCACGGAGGCCATCAGCTTCACGCCCTCCTTCGAGATCGAGACCATGCTGCGGCGCTGGTCCGCTTTCGCCGTCTTGCGCTCGATCAGATTGCGCGCCTCGAGATCGCGCAGGATGCGCGACAGGCTCGGCCCGAGCAGGAACGCGGTGCGCGCGAGTTCCGTGACCTCGGCGGCCTCGATGGACGCCAGCGCGCGCAGGATGCGCCATTGCTGCTCGGTGAGGCCGTGCTCGCGCAGCGAGGGGCGGAACTGCCGCATCACCGCCTCGCGCGCCCGCAGCAGCGACATCGGCAGCGAGCGCGAGAAGTCGCGCATCGGCACCTGGCGCGCGGCTGGCGCGCTTCCATTCGTGGGATCAGCCGGTCTCTTGGTCATGGCGCCCTTTCAAACCACAAGACGTTTGCAGTGCAGCAAGCTCAGATTCTGTTTGACGCATTCACTTAACATGTTAAGTATCTCCGGGCACCACGATTTGTAAGATGACGCATGGCGCTTTCCAACGACGATATCCAGGCTTGCGCGAAGCGTCTGCACCAGGCGGAGAAGACCCGCACACAGATCCGGCAGCTCTCGCAGGAATTCCCTGACATCACCATTGCCGATGCCTACGCGATTCAGAAGGCCTGGGTCGACGTCAAGATCGCAGAGGGGCGCATCGTCAAGGGCCACAAGATCGGCCTGACCTCGAAGGCGATGCAGAGCGCGCTCAATATCGACGAGCCGGATTCGGGCGTACTGCTCGACGACATGTTCTTCGCCGATGGCGGGATCATTCCGACCGAGCGCTTCATCGCGACGCGCGTCGAGGCCGAGCTCGCCTTCGTCATGAGCAAGCGGCTCGCCGGCCCCGACTGCACGATGTTCGACGTGCTCAATGCCACCGACTTCGTGGTGCCGGCGCTGGAGATTTTGGACACGCGGATCGAACGCGTCGATCCCAGAACGAAGGCCACGCGCAAGATTTTCGACACCATCGCCGACAATGCGGCGAATGCCGGCATCGTGCTCGGGGGACGGCCGATCCGACCGCTGGATGCGGACTTGCGCTGGATCGGCGCGCTGTGTTTCAAGAATGGTCAGCTCGAAGAGACAGGCCTTGCCGCCGGCGTGCTCAATCATCCTGCGTCCGCCGTTGCGTGGCTTGCGAACAAGATTGCGCCGCTGGGCCTTGCTCTGGAGCCGGGCCAGGCCGTGCTCGCCGGCTCCTTCATCCGTCCGATCGAGACCCGCAAGGGCGACACAATCCAGGCTGATTATGGCGCCTACGGCTCGGTGAGCTGCTACTTCGCTTAAGCGACAAGACTACACAGGGAGTGAAACCGCGATGCCGCATTTCACGATCGAATATTCGGCCAATCTCGATGGCCGCCTCGACATCGCCGCGGTGTGCGAAGTCGTGCGCAAGGCAGCAGTGGAGACCGGCATCTTCCCGCTCGGCGGCATCCGCGTCCGCGCCGTCAGGTGCGAGCATTATGCGATCGCGGACGCGCGGCAGGATTACGGCTTCCTCGACATGGTGCTGCGCATCGGCGAAGGCCGCGATCTTCCCACGCGCAAGAAGGCCGGCGAGCATGTCTTTCAGGCGCTGTCAAAACATCTCGATCCCGTCTTCGCCGCCAGCAAGTTCGCCTTGTCGTTCGACATGCAGATCAACGACAAGGACACCAGCTGGAAGCGCAACAACATCCACGACGCCCTGAAGGTGGAGGCCGCCCATGGATGAGCCCACCCCGAAAGCCGATATCTTCCAGGCCAACCGCGACCGCGTTGCGCCGCTGCTGAAGACGCTGCGCGCAGACGGCATCGGCCACATGATCGACGGCAAGACCGTCGCCTCGATCTCCGGCGAGACCTTCGAGACCAAGTCGCCGGTCGATGGCGCCGTGCTCGCCAGTGTCGCGCGCGGCAATGCCGAGGATATCGATCGGGCGGCAACGGCCGCTTCGCTCGCGTTCAAGTCCTGGCGCGACATGGGCCCCGCGATGCGGCGCAAGCTGCTGCATCGGGTGGCTGATGCGATCGAGGACAATGCCGACGACATCGCCGTGCTCGAATGCATCGACACGGGACAAGCCTATCGCTTCATGGCCAAGGCCGCGATCCGCGCCGCCGAGAATTTCCGCTTCTTCGCCGACAAATGCGCCGAAGCGCGCGACGGCCTCAACACGCCGAGCGACGAGCACTGGAACATCTCGACGCGCGTGCCGATCGGCCCGGTCGGCGTGATTACACCGTGGAACACGCCGTTCATGCTCTCGACCTGGAAGATCGCCCCGGCGCTCGCCGCCGGCTGCACCGTCGTGCACAAGCCGGCCGAGTGGTCGCCGGTGACGGCCTCTATTCTGGGAAGGCTCGTCAAGGAAGCCGGCGTGCCCGACGGCGTGCTCAACACCGTACACGGCTTCGGCGAAGAGGCCGGCAAGGCGTTGACCGAGCATCCCGCCATCAAGGCGATCGGCTTCGTCGGCGAGAGCGCAACGGGATCGGCGATCATGGTTCAGGGTGCGCCGACCTTGAAGCGCGTGCATTTCGAGCTCGGCGGCAAGAACCCGGTGATCGTGTTCGACGATGCCGATCTCGACCGCGCGCTCGATGCCGTCGTGTTCATGATCTACTCGCTCAACGGCGAGCGCTGCACCTCCTCGAGCCGCCTGCTGATCCAGCAGAGCATCGCGGAAAAATTCGTCGAGAAGCTGACCGCGCGCGTGAAGGCGCTAAAAGTCGGCCATCCCCTCGATCCCGCCACCGAGATCGGGCCGCTGATCCACGAACGTCACCTCGCAAAGGTCTGCTCCTATTTCGACGTCGCGCGCCAGGACGGCGCGACCATCGCGGTCGGCGGCAAGGCCTATGACGGCCCGGGCGGCGGACATTATGTCGAGCCGACGCTGGTGACTGGCGCTCACGGCAAGATGCGCGTGGCGCAGGAGGAGGTGTTCGGGCCGTTCCTGACCGTACTGCCCTTCAAGGACGAGAAGGACGCGATCGAGATCGCCAACGACATCCGCTATGGCCTCACCGGATATGTCTGGACCAACGACGTCGGCCGCGCCCTGCGCGTTGCAGACGCGCTGGAGGCCGGCATGATCTGGCTGAACTCGGAGAACGTCCGCCATCTACCGACGCCGTTCGGCGGCATGAAGGCCTCGGGCATCGGCCGCGATGGCGGCGACTATTCGTTCGACTTCTACATGGAAACCAAGCACGTCTCGCTGGCGCGGGGCACGCACAAGATTCAGAAGCTGGGAATTTAACGGCAGTGTCATTCCGGGGCGGCTCGAAGAGCCGAACCCGGAATCCATCGAGCAGCAGAGTTGGTGGATGAATGGATTCCGGGTTCGTGCTTCGCACGCCCCGGAATGACGAAGCCGAGAAAAGGGAAAACGCACATGCCGGTACCGCAACACGTCTTCGAGCCGCCGTTCAACATCATCCGCTCCAGCCACGTCGTGCTCGACGTCACCGATCTGAAGCTGAGCCGCGAGTTCTACGAGACCACCGTCGGCCTGCATGTCGAGGATGCCGACGACAAGATCGTTTACCTGCGCGCCGCCGAGGAGCACCAGCATCACTCGCTGGTGCTGCGCAAGGCCGCCGTGCCGGCCTGCGCCCGTCTCGGCTTCAAGGTCGGCAACGACAAAGACCTCGACAAGGCCGCCGCGTTCCTCTCCGAGAACGGCCTCGCCTACGCCTTCGTCGACCAGGCCTTCCAGGGCCGCACCCTTCAGTTCACCGATCCCTTCGGCTTCCAGATCGAGCTCTATGCGTCGATGGACCGGCGGCCGCATCTGCTCCGCCGCTACGACCTCTACCGGGGCTGCCATCCGCAGCGGCTCGACCATTTCAACGTCTTCGCCGCCGAGGTGCAGGACACCGTCGATTTCTATGCGCGGCTCGGCTTCCGCCTCACTGAGTACGCCGAGGAGGACGGGCCGAACGGGCGCATCGCCGCCGCCTGGATGCATCGCAAGGGCAACGTGCATGATTTCGCCATCACCAACGGCAAGGGCCCGCGGCTGCACCATTTCGCCTACTGGACGCCGACGGCGATGAACATCATCCATCTCTGCGACGTCATGGCCTCGCAAGGTTTTGTGAAGAACATCGAGCGCGGCCCGGGGCGTCACGGCATCTCGAACGCGTTCTTCCTCTATGTCCGCGACCCTGATGGCCACCGCCTCGAGCTCTACACCAGCGACTATTTCACCGGGGATCATGACCACGAGCCGCTGCGCTGGTCGCTGCGCGATCCGCGCCGCCAGACGCTGTGGGGCGCGCCCGCGCCGCGCTCCTGGTTCGAGCAGGGCTCGCCGTTCACGGGCCAGACCGTGCGCGAGCCTAAATTCGTGGCTGATGTGCTGGTGGCGGATTGATGAAACTCCCTCGCCTCGCCACCTATTCCGTCAAGGGTGATATCCGCTACGGCGCCGTCCTCGAGGGCGGCATCGTCGATCTCTCGCCGCGCCATGCAAGAGACTATCCGACGCTGCGCGAGGTGATCGCGGCCGGAAAGCTCGTGAGCCTTGCGGAGGAAGCCGCCGGCCGCACGCCGGTTCACGCACTCAGCGAGATCACCTGGCTGCCGCCGGTGCCCGCGCCGGAGAAGATCATCTGCATCGGCGTCAACTATCCTGATCGTAACGCCGAGTACAAGGACGGTCAGGAGGCGCCGAAATATCCGAGCATGTTCATGCGCTCGCCCCGCTCCTTCGTCGGTCACGACACGCCCCTGGTGCGCCCGCGCGCGTCCGCGCAGCTCGACTATGAGGGCGAGATCGTGCTGGTGATCGGCAAGCAAGGCCGGCACATCGCCGAGAGCGACGCGCTCGATCACATTGCCGCGCTCACGCTGTGCAACGAAGGTTCGGTGCGCGACTGGCTGCGCCACGCCAAGTTCAACGTCACCCAGGGCAAGAACTTTGATTCCAGCGGGAGCCTGGGGCCGTGGCTCGTGCCCTATACGCAGGAATCGCAGATCGCCGACATCAGGCTCACCACGCATGTCAACGGCGAGCTCAGGCAGGACGACCGGACCAGCCGGCTGATGTTTCCGTTCCGCTATCTCATCAGCTATATCTCGACTTTCGCGACGCTCGTCCCCGGTGACATCATCGTGACGGGCACGCCGACCGGCGCCGGTGCGCGGTTCGATCCGCCGCGCTATCTCAAGCCGGGCGATGTCATCGAGGTCGCAGCGGAAGGCATCGGCTCCTTGCGCAACGGCGTCGTCGACGAAGCCTGACCAACAACCGAAGTGGAATAGTGCAATGACCACCCTCACCGGCGGCGAAGCGATCGTAAGCGGGCTTGTCGCCCACGGCGTCGACACCGTGTTCGGCCTGCCGGGCGCGCAAATCTACGGCCTGTTCGACGCGTTTCATCAGGCCCGGCTCAAGGTGATCGGCGCGCGGCACGAGCAGGCCTGCGGCTATATGGCCTTCGGCTATGCGCGCGCCAGCGGCCGGCCCGGCGTGTTCAGCGTGGTGCCCGGCCCCGGCGTGCTCAACGCCAGCGCGGCGCTGCTCACCGCCTATGGCTGCAACGAGCCGGTGCTGTGCGTCACCGGCCAGGTGCCGACGCAATTCCTCGGCAAGGGCCGCGGCCATCTGCACGAGATGCCGGACCAGCTTGCGACCTTGCGCACCTATGTAAAGTGGGCCGACCGGATCGAGACGCCCGGCAATGCGCCGACCACGGTGGCGCGCGCCTTCCAGGAGATGACATCCGGCCGGCCCGGCCCGGCCTCGGTCGAGATGCCCTGGGATATTTTCACCCAGCGCGCGGATACCGCCGCCGCGCGGGTGCTGGAGCCGCTGCCTGCGCCGCTGCCCGATCCTGATATGATCAAGCAGGCGGCCGCACTGATCAAGGCGAGCAAGGCGCCGATGATCTTCGTCGGCAGCGGCGCGATCGAGGCAGGCGAGGAGATCCTCGAGCTCGCCGAGATGATCGATGCACCCGTGGTCGCCTTCCGCAGCGGCCGCGGCATCGTCTCCAATGCGCACGAGCTCGGTCTCACCATGGCCGCCGCCTACAAGCTGTGGCCGAACACCGATCTCATGATCGGCATCGGCACGCGGCTGGAGCTGCCGACCATGTCACGCTGGCCGTATCAGCCCGCCGGCCTGAAGAGCATCCGCATCGACATTGATCCGGTCGAGATGCGGCGGTTCGCTTCCGACACCGCGATCGTCGCCGACGCCAAGGCCGCGACCGCCGATCTCGCCGCTGCCGTGCGCAAGGCCGGTTACGGCAAGACCGCGGGCCGCCGCGGCGCGATCCGCGAAGCGACCGCGACCGCGCAGGCCGAGATCCAGCGCATCCAGCCGCAGATGGCGTATCTGAGCATCCTGCGCGAGGTGCTGCCGGCGAATGCGATCGTCACCGATGAATTGTCACAGGTCGGCTTCGCCTCCTGGTACGGCTTTCCGATCTACCAGCCGCGCACCTTCATCACCTCGGGCTATCAGGGCACGCTCGGCTCGGGTTTCCCGACCGCGCTTGGCGCCAAGGTTGCCAATCCGGACAAGCCTGTGGTGGCGATCACCGGCGACGGCGGCTTCATGTTCGGCGTGCAGGAGCTCGCCACCGCCGTGCAGTTCAACATCGGCGTGGTGACGCTGGTGTTCAACAACAACGCCTATGGCAATGTCCGCCGCGACCAGCGCGAACGCTTCGACGGCCGTGTGGTCGCGTCGGACCTCGTCAATCCGGATTTCGTCAAGCTCGCGGAGTCCTTTGGCGTTGCCGCAGCGCGCGTCACCGCGCCGGATCAGTTCAAGGCGGCGATGGAGAAGGCGCTTAGCCACGGCGGGCCGTATCTGATCTCGGTCGAGGTGACCCGGGATTCGGAAGTGAGCCCGTGGGCGTTCATTCACCCGCCGAAGCCGTAGACGAAGCTTCGTCGTTCCGGGACTTCTTCCCTTCTCCCCTTGTGGGAGAAGGTGGCGCGAAGCGCCGGATGAGGGGTCTCTATCCGCGGAGACACCCCCCTCATCCGTCTCGCTGCCGCTTCGCGTCAGCGATCCACCTTCTCCCACAAGGGGAGAAGGAAGGTCACCGCGTCCTGCGAAACGTCAGATTGATCCGCTTCCTTCCCAGCAGCGGATGCTCGCCCTCGGCCAGCGGCGCGACGCCGTGATAGGCGAGCCTGCTAGCCCCGCCCCAGACCACGACATCACCATGGACGAGCCGGAAGCGGCGCGGCTTGTCGCTGCGCGCGAGACCGCCGAACAGGAAGATCGCGGGCAGGCCGAGCGAGACCGACACGATCGGCGCCGCGAAATCCAGCTCGTCCTTGTCCTGGTGCAGCGACAGCCGCGTGCCCGGCTCGTAGCGATTGACGAGGCAGGCATCGGGCGAAAAGCCGGCAAAACCGCCCTGCTCCGCCGCGCGGCGTGCGAGATCCCGAAACACCGGTGGCATCGCCGGCCAAGGCACGCCGGTTCGCGGATCGATGGGATCGTAGCGATAGCCGGTGTGATCGGTGATCCAGCCGCGCTCGCCGCAATTGGTCATGGCCACCGACATCTGGTAGCCGCCGGGCGTGGTCATCCGCCGGAACGGCGACTGCGCCACGATCGCGCGCACCGCTTCAATCAGCTCGCTCTCGATCGGCTTGACGAAGCCGCGCAGCAGCACGGCACCGTCGGCGATCTCCTCGCGCGACGGCTGCGCCTCGGCGACGCTGTCGAACAAATCAGCCGTCAATCGTTGCACTCATTTGGCATCATGAAAGATCACGCCTAGCGTGTGGCGCTGGCCAGACCTGATGCGGCTGACGCCATGGCGGAGATTAACGCGATAAGTGCCGCGTGTCCCCTGCACCGGGCGGTGATGCACAGCGAAGGCGACGGCGTCGCCCTGCGCGAGCGGCACGACCTCCGCGCGGGACTGCATGCGCGGGCGCTGCTCGGTCAGCACAAACTCGCCGCCGGTGAAATCGCGTCCGGGCTCTGAGAGCAGGATCGCGACCTGGAGCGGGAACACGTGCTCGCCATAGAGGTCCTGGTGCAGGCAATTGTAGTCGCCAGCCTCATATTGCAGCAGCAGCGGCGTCGGCCGCGCCTGCCCGGCCTCGTGACAGCGCTTCAGGAATGCCGGATGCACTGTGGGATAGCGGATGTCGATCCCCATCGCCTCGTTCCAGCGATTGGCGACGGCTTGCAGATGCGCATAGAGCGCCGGGCGGAGCTGTGCGATCAGATCGGGCAGAGGATAGGAGAAGTATTTGTATTCGCCGCGGCCGAAGCCGTGACGGTCCATGACGATGCGGCTGCGGAAGTGCGCATCGTCGGGATAGAGCGCGGCGATGGCGCGGCATTGATCGGACGTGAGCAGGCCCTTCAGGACGGCGCAGCCCTGGGAGTCGAGCTCGGCCGTGATGTGAGGCCAGTCGAGGGCGTCGACGTGGGCGGCGAGGTCGGGGGCCTCATCGACAGCGGGAATACGTTTCGCAATTGTCATAGCGATATCCTATCCACATCCGTCATTCCGGGGCGCGACGCAGTCGCGAGCCCGGAATCCATTCATCCAGCGACCGTGCCGTACGATGGATTCCGGGCTCGCGCCTAAGCGGGCGCGCCCCGGAATGACGGAATGTGTGTCGCAGATCGCGGCCGCGACAGCCACCCGATTTCCGATCCCGTCATTGCGAGGAGCCCTTGCGACGAAGCAATCCAGAATCCCTCCGCGGAACCGGCCTGGATTGCTTCGCTGCGCTCTCAATGACGCTGGAGGCGCCTCAGCCCCGCACCGGCAACGTCGTCACGTCATAGCCATGCCTGATCGTGCGTTTCAGCACGGGGTCTTCCAGCTCGAAGTCGAAGCGCTCTGCCGGGCGGATGCCGCCTTTGGCTGCAAACGTGCCGCCGAACATGGCGCAGCCGTCGGGGAACTTCCCACCCTCAAAGCCGCGCGCGATCAGGTCGGCGACGGGCAGCATCGCATCCAGCGTGCCCTCCTGGTAGAGCACGCGCTCGCCGTTGATGGTGGCGTAGGAGCGCAGGATCATCCTGTCCCAATGACCGATGACGTCCTCGAGCTCCCACAGCGTCGAAGCAATCGGCTTGTCGCACATCTGCTTGGACACCGTGACATTGTAGGCCTCGACCTTGCGGTCGGTGTGATCGGAGCCGCAGCCGACGAAGATGCGGCCCTGCCAGCCGATCAGCACGAACTCGACCTCGCCACTGGAATCCCCGCCGCAGCATTCGATGCGGTCTTCCTGGGTCAGCCGCCGCGCCGAGGCGCGGTAATAGATCGGGGTCGAGGCCGGCGGGGCGATGCCCATCTCGTGCAGCTCGGCGATGTGCTTGTCGCGCGCGACGGGATCGCGGCCGGTCCAGCCGGCGATGACCGCCTGGTCGATCGCCAGCGTCAGCGGCGTGGTGGTGTCCTGGGCGTCGACGGTGAAAGTCAAGTCAAACACGAATTACGGCCTCCATGCCGGCAGCAAGTTCAAAAATACGACGGTCGGAGCCACCGCTACCCGCCAGCATCAGGCCGACGGGAACGTCGCCCGCGCGATGTGCGGGCAGCGAGATGGCGCAGCCGTCGATCATGTTGATGAGGGTGCAATTGCGCAGCGCGCGCAGGTTCTGGGTGGTGAACGCCTTGTCGTCGGCAAGGTCGGCGATCTTCGGCGGGGTGTTGGCGGTGGTCGGCAGCACCAGAGCGTCATAGGGCGCGATGCGCGCGTTGACGCGGGCGATCAGCGAGCGGCGCTCGTTGAGGAGATCGATGTAGTCGGCCGCGCTCTGCGCCTCGCCGCGCATGATGCGCACCGACACGCGGGGATCGTAGACGTCGCCCTTGGCCTCGATGAGATAGCGGTGCCAGGCGTAGCTTTCGGAGGCCGCAAAGCCGCCCTTGGCGTTCATCGGGCCGATGTCGAGGAATTCGGACATCTCGATGCGCTCGATGACGGCGCCGTGGTCGGACAGCGTCTTCAGCGCGCGTTCGAAGGTTTCCGAGACCGCCGTGTCGAGATCGTCGAGCGCGATCGTGGTTGGCACCGCGAGCCGCATGCCCTTCACGGGCCGCGGCTTGAGCGCGACGATGGGCTCGCCCGCGAGTACGGCATCGAGTATGGCACAGCAGCTGACCGATCGCGCCAGCGGCCCGATGCTGTCGAGCGAGAAGGACAGCGGCACCGAGCCGTCCAGCGGCACGCGGTGCTGCGTCGGCTTGTAGCCGACGATGCCGTTATAGGCCGCCGGAATGCGGCAGGAGCCGCCGGTGTCGGTGCCGAGCGCACCATGCGCCATGCCGTCGAGCACGGAGACCGCGGCGCCCGAGGAGGAGCCGCCGGGCACATGGCCCTCGGCCCGGTTCCAGGCGCCTTTCGGCGTGCCGTAATGCGGATTGATGCCGATGCCGGAATAGGCGAACTCGGTCATGTTGGTGCGCCCGATCAGCACGAAGCCGGCCTTGCGCAGCCGCGCGACCGCCGCCGCATCGTGCTCGGCCGGATCGGAATCGTCGAGCGCACGGGAGCCGGCGCGCGTCGTCTGCCCCTGGATGTCGAAGAGGTCCTTGATCGAGATGGGGATACCGGCATAGCGCGACGGCGCCGCCTTGACCTTGCGCAGGGCATCCATGGCGTCGGCGGTCGTCAGCGCGGCATCCTTGTCGACATGGATGAAGGTGCGCTGCCCCTCGCCGGCAGGGTCGGCGATCCTGGCGATGCACGCTTCGACCAGCTTGCGGGAGGTGGTGCGGCCGCTTTCAAGGTCGTCGGCGAGCTTCGCCAGTGTCGGAAAATCGGGCATGTCTGTCTCACGGAATATTGGCGCGCGCAATCTATAGCGCTGGCTCAGCTCGACACAAGCATTGTGCGCATGATGGCATGCATGCGCATTGGTGGACCGTTGACGCGCCATGGTCAATTGTCGCATCACAATCGAAACAGGCGGGCGGAAAGCCCGTTCCTTATCAGAAGAAGCTCTGGGAGGTTTCCGACATGGCCGAACCGCAGCGGGCGCGACCGAAACCGACGCCGGAAACCCAGCATTTCTGGGACGGCACCAAAGCCGGCGAATTGCGCCTGCAGCGCTGCGATGCCTGCGCGCATGTCTATTTTCCGCCGCGCCCGTTCTGCCCGTCCTGCGCCTCGCGCAAGGTCAGCATCTTCAAGGCGAGCGGCAGGGGTTTTCTCTACAGCTACGTGATCAACTATCGCCCTGCCGCACCCGGCTTCACGCCGCCTTACGCGATCGCGGTGGTCGAGCTCGACGAGGGGCCGCGGATGATGAGCAACATCATCGACTGCCCGCAGACGCCGGAAGCGCTGGAGCTCGACATGAAGCTCGAGGTCGCCTTCGAGGCACTCGATGACAAGATCACCCTCCCCGTGTTTCGTCCGGCGAAGGGGTAGAGCATGCGCAGGAACCAGGTTGCCGTCGTCGGCGCGGCCGAGACCACCGAGCTCGGTGTCATCCCCAACGCCTCGCAGCTCCAGCTCCATGCGGATGCGGCGCTCAATGCCATTGCCGACGCCGGGCTGAAGCTGTCCGACATCGACGGCTTTGCCACCGCGGTCGAAACGCCGCAGCAGGTCTGCCACTATCTCGGCATCAAGCCGACCTGGGTGGACGGCACCTCGGTCGGCGGCTGCTCGTTCATGCTGCATGTCCGCCACGCGGCGGCGGCGATCGAGGCCGGCCTGTGCAAGACGGTGCTGATCACCCATGCCGAGAGCGGCAAGTCGATGATCGGCAAGCTGCCGCGCTCGACTCCGGCGGACAGCCTCAACGGCCAGTTCGAGGCGCCCTACGGTGTCTACGGCCCGCCCAGCATGTTCCCGATTCCCGTGCTGCGCTTCATGAAGACCTACGGCATCACGCATGAGCAGCTGGCTTCGGTCGCGGTGGTGCAGCGGGAATGGGCGGCGAAGAATCCGCGCGCGATGATGAAGGACCCGATCACGGTCACTGACGTCCTCAACTCGCGCATGATCGCCTATCCGTTCCGGCTTCTGCAGTGCTGCCTCGTCACCGACGGCGGCGGCGCGCTGATCCTGACCTCGGCCGATCGCGCCAGGGATTTTCCGCGCAAGCCCGTCTACATCATGGGCACCGGCGAGAGCGTGGAGACGCCGATGGTCAGCCAGATGGAGACCTTCAACTCCTCGCGCGCCTTCAAGGTCGCAGGGCCGCTGGCGTTCAGGGAGGCAGGCATCGCCCACAAGGACGTCGATCATCTCATGATTTACGATGCGTTTGCGCATCTGCCGCTGTTCGGTCTCGGCGACCTCGGCTTCATGCCCTATGAGGAGACCGGCCAGTTCATCGCCGACGGCAACACGCGGCCTGGCGGGAAACTGCCGCTCAACACCAATGGCGGGGGATTGAGCTACATGCATTCCGGCATGTACGGCATGTACGCGCTCCAGGAGAGCGTGCGGCAGATGCGCGGCGTCGCACCGGCGCAGGTGCCGAACGCGAAGATTTCAGTGTGCCACGGCGTCGGCGGCATGTTCGCGGCGTCAGGTACGATCGTGTTTACGAACGAGAGGTAATTGACTGTCATTCCGGGGCGCGCGCAGCGCGAACCCGGAATCCATCGGCCCGCAACGACGGTGGCGCGATGGATTCCGGGCTCGTCGCTCCGCTCCGCCCCGGAATGACGCGGAAATTGGAACGGCTAGCGGAGAACCCTCATGACAAAATCACTGCAAGACAAGGTCATCATCGTCACCGGCGCGGGCCGTGGCATCGGGCGCGAGATCGCGCTGTTGTGCGCGGGCGAAGGCGCCAAGGTCGTCGTCAATGATCCCGGCGGGGCCGCCGACGGCGCCGGCTCGAACGCAGCTCCAGCCGAAGAAGTGGTCGAGGAGATCAAGAAGCGCGGCGGCACTGCGGTTGCCAATTTCGAGTCGGTGGCGGAAGCGATCCCCGCCAGCAAGATCGTGAAGACCGCGACCGATCATTTCGGCCGGCTCGACGGTGTCGTCAACAATGCCGGCATCCTGCGCGACATGATCTTCCACAAGATGAGCGTGGAAGCCTTCGAGGCCGTCATCAAGGTGCATCTGATGGGCTCGTTCTACGTCAGCCACGCCGCGGCGCGCATCTTCCGCGAGCAGGAGAGCGGCTCCTTCGTGCACTTCACCTCCACCTCGGGCCTGATCGGCAATTTCGGGCAAGCCAATTACGCCGCGGCCAAGCTCGGCATCGTCGGGCTGTCGAAGTCGATCGCGCTCGACATGGGGCGCTTCAACGTGCGGTCCAACTGCGTCTCGCCGTTCGCCTGGACCCGCATGATCGGCACCATCCCGACCGAGACCGAAGCCGAGAAGGCGCGCGTCGAGAAGATCAAGCAGATGGGACCGGAGAAGATCGCGCCGCTGTGCGGCTACCTGCTCGGCGATTCCGCCAAGGACGTCACCGGCCAGATCTTTGGCGTGCGCATGAACGAGATCTTCCTGTTCAGCCAGAATCGTCCGATCCGCTCGGTGCAGCGGAGCGAAGGCTGGACGCCGCAATCGATCGCGGAACACGGCATGCCGGCGCTGAAGGGCTCGTTCTACAAGCTCGACCGCTCCGCCGACATCTTCACGTGGGATCCCGTGTAAGGATCCCGTCTAGCCGCATTTCCGGCATCCCTGCCCTGCGATCTCCGATCGTCTCGATCGGAGATCGCCCCGGTTTACGCCTGAATGCAGGCGAATGGTGTCCTCCCAACAAAATTTTGGGAGGAAACCATGACAAGAATACTGACCAACTCCGACCACACGACTGCAAGCGGCAGTCTCGGCCGCCGCGCCCTGCTCCAGGGCGCAGCGACACTCGCTGCATCAACCCTGCTCGCCTCCAATGCTGATGCCCGCGACTTCGGCGCCAATGCGGAGCCGCAGCGCTATCCCGACCCCGACATCGTCGTCATCGACCCCAAGCGCTTCAAGGCCAAGGTCGGCAACACCGCGATCAAGCGGCTCTATACCGGCTGCCTGTGGGCGGAAGGGCCGGCGTGGAATGCGCAAGGACAATATCTCGTCTGGAGCGACATCCCCGCCAACCGCCAGCTGCGCTATCTCGACGATGACGGCCACATCTCCGAGCAGTTCCACAAGCCGTCCAATGAGGCCAACGGCAATTCATTCGACACCGAGGGCCGCCAGATCAGCGCCGAGCGCACGCGCCTCGTCCGCTATGAGCATGACGGTGCGGTGACCACGCTGGCCGAGCAGGCTGGCGGCAAGCCGCTCAACGGCCCCAACGACATGGTGGTGCACCCCAACGACAAGGCGATCTGGTTCACCGATCCCGGCTACGGCGCGATCAGCATCTACGAAGGCAAGCTCGCCAATACCGGCTCGCTGCAGCCTCACCAGAAGGAAGCGGTCTATCGCCTGGACACCCAGACCGGGCAGGTCGCGAAGGTCGCCGACGAGCCGTTCAAGCCGAACGGCATTGCCTTCTCCCACGACTACAAGAAGCTCTATGTCTGCGACACCGGTACCACGCATTATCCGCAGGCCGAGAACGTGGTGTGGTCCTACGACATCGACGGGGCGAAGCTATCGAACCCGAAGAAGCTGATCGACATGAAGCTCGAGGGCAAGTCGGGCTTCCCCGATGGATTGCGCGTCGACACCGAAGGCAACATCTGGGTCGGCGCGGGCTGGGTCGGCCCCGGCTATGACGGCGTGCAGGTATTCGCGCCCAACGACGGCGCGCGTATCGGGCAGATCCTGCTGCCGGAGACCTGCGCCAATGTCTGCTTCGGCGGCAGGAAGCGCAACCGCCTGTTCATGACCGCGAGCCAGTCGCTCTATGCGGTCTATGTGGAGACGCAAGGCGCGCATTTCTGTTGAGTGAGGCGAGTAGTGAGTGGCGAATGGCGAGTAGACTCCATTCGCTACTCTCTATTCGCCATTCGCTGCTACCCCGTATTCCTCAGCCCCGCCGAGATGCCGTTGATCGTCAGCTGAATCCCGCGCAGCACCTGCTCGTCCGGGTTCTGCGCGCGATGCTCTTTCAAGAGCTCGACCTGCACGTGGTTGAGCGGATCGAGATAAGGGAAGCGGTGACGCACCGAGCGCTCCAGCAGCGGATTGCCCTGCAGCAGCCGGTCCTGGCCCATGATGTCGAGCAGCGTCTCGATGCAGGAATGCCATTCGCGGCGAATGCGGCCGAAAATCTTTTCCCGCAGCGCCTCATCCGGCACGAGCTCGGCGTAGCGCGAGGCGATCGCGATCGAGCTCTTGGCGAGCACCATGTCCATGTTCGACAGCAGCATGCGGAAGAACGGCCATTCCTTGTAGAGCTCCTTCAGGAACGGCATGCCCTTGTCGGGGTGCTCCGCGATCCACTGCTCGACCGCACTGCCGAAGCCGTACCAGCCCGGCAGCATCAGGCGGCATTGCGCCCAGGAGAACACCCAGGGGATGGCGCGAAGGTCCTCGATCGCGCGGGTCTTCTTGCGCGAGGCCGGGCGGCTGCCGATGTTCAAGGTCGCGATCTCGTTGATGACGGTGGACGCCCAGAAGTAATCGACGAAGCCTTCGGTCTCGTAGACGAGACCGCGATAGGCCTTGAAGGCGAGATTCGAAAGCTCGTCCATCGCGACCAGATACTCGCGGCGCGGCGCACTCTGGCGCGGATGCAGCAGGCTCGCCTCCAGCGTCGCAGCCGCCAGTATCTCCAGATTGTTGCGGCCGACCTCGGCGTTGGAATATTTCGACGAGATGATCTCGCCCTGCTCGGTGATGCGGATCTGGCCGTTCACCGCGCCGCCGGGCTGCGCAATGATGGCATCATAGCTCGGCCCGCCGCCGCGGCCGACCGAACCGCCGCGGCCGTGGAACAGGCGCAGCCGCACGTGGTGACGCTCGAACACCTCGACGAGGCCGATCTCGGCCTTGTACAGCTCCCACCCCGAGGTGACGAAGCCGCCGTCCTTGTTCGAATCGGAGTAGCCGAGCATGACCTCCTGCACGCTGCCGCGGCTGTCGACGAGGCGGCGGTAATCGTGCAGCGACAGCATGCGGTCCATGATGCCGCTTGAGGCCTGCAGATCCTCGATGGTCTCGAACAGCGGCACGATGTTGATGGCGCTGCGCCCGGAGGGATGGACCAGGCCGACCTCCTTCAAGAGTACCGCGACCTCGAGCATGTCCGACATGCCCTTGCACATCGAGATGATGCATTGGGGAATGGCGTCCGAGCCGAACCTCGCATGCGCTTCTGCGGCGGCATGGAAGACGTTGAGCTCGCCCATGGTCTCGTCGCTATACTTGACGAATTGCGAGACCAGCGAGCGGGTCGAGCGCAGCTCGTTGGTGAGCAGCGAGATGCGGGCATCCTCGCCGAGCGCGAGATAGGACATGCCGGGGTTGGCGGCGTCCATCAGCTCGGCAATGGTGCGCTCGTGCACCGCCGAGTTCTGGCGGATGTCGAGCCGCGCCAGGTGGAAGCCGAAGCAGTCCACCGCACGGCGCAAGAGCCGCAGCCGGCCGCGGGCGATGACGCGGGCATTGTTGGAGATCAGCGAACGGTGCAGCACGTCGAGATCGGCCTGCAACTCCCTGACACTCTCGTAAGGCCTGCCCTTGCCGACCGGCCGGCGCGTGATCTCGACCTCGAGCGCTTCGGCCGTCGCGGTCAGGCGCGCATAGATGCCTGATACCGCCAGACGATAGGGCTCGCCGCTCCGGTGTGGCGAGGTGTCCGGCGAACGCTCCGCCAAATTGCGCAGCTCCTCGGAGACGTCGGCGAGATGGGCTGCGATCGACAGCTCCGAGCCGAGCACGTGCAACTCGTTCAGATAGAACTGCATCACCCGGCTCGACTGCAGCCGCAGCGTGCCGCGCATGACGTCGGCGGTGACGAAGGGATTGCCGTCGCGGTCGCCGCCGATCCAGCTGCCCATGCGCAGGAACGAGGCGAGCTCGCCCGCCGTCTGCTCGCCCTCATCCAGCCGGTCTTCCAGCGCGTTGACCAGCCGCGGCACCTCGCGCAGGAAGGTGTAGTCATAGAACGACAGGCCGTTGCCGACCTCATCGAGCACGGTGAGCTTGGTCCGGCGCAGGAGGTTGGTCTGCCACAGCGTCAGCACCTCGCGGCGGAGCTGCTCGTCGCTGGCAGCGGCCTCGTCCGCGGTCAGCGCGACGCGCTCGCGGCGATCGAGCAGGCCAGCGATCTCCATCTCGCGGTCCATGGTGCTCTTGCGGCGGACCTCGGTCGGATGCGCGGTCAGGACCGGGCTAACCAGCGCGGTCTTGAAGAAGTTGCGGAGCTGGTCGGGGCCGATGCCCGCGTCCCTGGCATGCGCCAGTGTCTCCGCCAGCACGCCGGAGCCGCCATTCTTGGCCGCCGCGCGAGCGCGCATCTGGCGGATGTTGTTCTGGTCCTCGGCAATGTTGGCAAGGTGCGAGAAATAGCTGAAGGCGCGGACGATCCGAACCGTCTCGGAGGTCGACATGCTGTCGAGGATCTGCTCGAGCTCGCGGCGGGCAAGCCGGTCCTCGTCGCGGTGGAACCGGATCGAGGTCTGCCTGATGCGCTCGACCAGGTCGAACACGTCGGCCCCCTCCTGGTCACGCACGGTATCGCCCAGGATGCGCCCGAGCAGGCGGATGTCGTCCCGCAGCCGCGCTTCCGCTTCCGTGGCCTGAACGTCCTCGGGGCGGTTTGGGCGATGTTCAGTGGCGTCGGATGGTACGGTCTGGAGGGACATCGGCTCGCTCCCCTTCTCGCGCTCTTGGCGGCCCGGTCCAGCCGAGTGTGCGATATTTTTCTGCCGCAGTGCAAGATGAACTTGGTGGCGGCGCGGTAACATGGCTGGCCGTGGCAGGAGGGTCTCGCAGAGCGATACGCACACACGTTCTCGGTCTCGCGGCGCAGGTGCCCGAGCTTTGCTGTCCGTTTCGCCCTCATCGAGAAGAGAGGGCGCTGGGAAGGCCGGGCGCCGGCTGGCACCCAGGGTCCGCACGCGAGAAACGCACGCGGGGGTGACCACAGGTGATGCCGGGCATCCCGGCCTTCCCTGCGCAATGGTTTTACGGCTTATGGCGCGCTCTCCCCGGGGAGCGATGCACTATTGCCCCCGTCGCCTTGCGGATCACTGATGCGCGCACCCGGTCGGGCCGCTTCACCATCGCAAGCCTTGACGCACAGACCCCGGGCGTCAGGACCACACGCTTTTGCCGTCCGCGGACGTCCCTCCCCGGACAGTCGGAAGCTCGCGCGTGCTCGCCCCCAATGCCGAAAAGAAACGCTGTGACTGCGCCGTGTCGTACCGCGGATCGCGATGGCTCACGGGCCTCAGCCCGCCCTGCCATACCATCTCGCGCCGGCGCTGCCGCGTCCATCGCATCCCGGCCTACGTATCGTGACGATCGCGAAACGTCCCTTTGACGGGCCGGGATGCGTTGCGGTTTACCCGAAACATGGATTTCGGTCAATCAGAATAATTCGCACCGGATCTCTTGACCTTCATGTGGGGTGTTTTGCCCGACGGTAACGCGAGGAATTGGGCGCCCAACAGCGGCTCGGCACTGTCGTGCCGAGGACAGACCGATGTCCGCTCCACCACGGACAGCCGACGCCCCGGGTGCCGCCTCTCTGTTTGTCTTTGGGCCAACACCCGACATTGATGCTTCCAACTGTTTGCAGGGAAATCGACGTCGACAACGCGAAAGATGTCACTCAAGCGTGTCAGCGGCCTATTGCATTTACAACTCTTGCTCTCTGCTGATGAGCATCTGCAAGAAAGAACCCGGCTGTTGGCCGGGCTCTCGTTTAGTGATTGACGTCCGCTGTCGATAACCGGCGCTTAGTGGGACGACTCGGTCAGGATCATTTGACCTCCCACGACGTGTTGTGCGGGATGTCCATCGCAAAATAATCCCCGGAGCCAGCCAGCGCAGGCATAGTGATGCACGCGAATGGCTCGCTCCCGGTGATCCCCTTATACTTGCCGGTACCTCCGGTGATGATATGGGTTCCACAGTCCATCTTTGGCTGGGACTTGTCGAGGTCCCGAGTATCGAAGGTCGAGAAAATCTTGTCGCCGTCGCTGTCGGCCAGCACGCAGGCTCCGTCAATGTACTTCTTTTCACCGGATGAGACGTTGAGCGCTACGCAACGCGCGGACATCTTGTCCAGCATCTTCTCTCCCTTCATGTTTTGCGTTGTTCCGACCGCCTCCAGCATGGTGGCTTTGCCAAGTTCGGCGGTATCAATCGCTATTAACGGCCTGAAAATGAAATGCGTCACATAGGGGGTCGTACCCTTCTTCTCAATCGGCTCGCTCTGAACAGCCGCGGGGGCAATGGCCACGAGCACTGCTACGAATGCCGTTGTTTTGGCAAGCCTCCGAACTGCAGAGCGTGTATCGATTATGCTCAGGTAAATAGACTTCATGGGGCCCTCCTTGGAATCAAAGGGCGGCTTTAAGGCTCTGCCGTGAGCTGCCGCCAAGTGGAAATGACCTGCTTTGCACCTGCGCATGCTTTTCCTTGCTAAAGTCGAGTTGTGCGTCGGCGCTGAACGCCAACGTGACACGCCTGAACAACGCTTCGTCTCAAACCGACGAAGTATGCAGAGATTGTCGCTTCTATCGTTGGTTCATGAACTTCTTGGTAGAACCGGCTCAGCCAAAGCTGATAAACGGTCAACACTGAATGCATGACCGCGCGATCCAAAGCGAACCGTACCGTAACATGAAGCGTAGCGGACGTCAGCCGTCGATCCGCAAGCGCTGCGATATCGTCAGCAGTGCTGACCGACGACCCATTGGTGAATCGGGAAGACCAATTTTACGCTGCGAGGAACGCCGCATCCGCCGCGCCTTTGAACAACGCAAGCGCAAAAATCGTGTGAGGTCTGCCTCGGTCATAAGCTGACGACGTGCCGAGTGCCACTGAACGTCCCTAAAGGCCAGCGCGTAGGATGGCTAGAGCTTTTGCGAAACCCATCATGCTTCGTCACCGGCGGACGGATTGATGGGTTTCGCAAGGGCTCAACCCATCCTGCAAACTGCCGACGTTGATGGGGACACGCCTCAAGCCGGCACGATCACCTTCCCGATCGGCCAGAGCGCGATGCCTGCGAGCTTCAGATGGGCCCAGGCAAAGGGAATGCCGATGATGGTGATCGCGAGCACCAGCGCAGTCACGAGGTGGCCGAGCGCCAGCCACCAGCCGGCCAGCACGAACCAGATGATGTTGCCGATCACCCCGAGCGGCCCGGTGCCGATATCCTCGACACCGGTAACCTCGTAGCGGCTGACCGCTCGCGAGCCGAACGGCAGCAGCGTGTAGACGGCGATGTTGAACGCCGCCCGCGCCCAGGGCAGGCCGATGATGGTGACGGCCATGATGACCGCGGCCACCAGCCAGCCGAACGCCATCCAGGCGCCGCCGATGAGGATCCAGAGGATGTTGAGCAGGATGGAGACGGGGGTCATGGGATGATCCGGAGGTCGATGATCCCGCCTATATAGGATCGAAATCTATCTCTGCTAAGACGGCAACGTAGCCCGGATGAGCGAAGCGACATCCGGGGCCTTAACTCTCGCTGTCCCGGATATCGCTTCGCTCATCCGGGCTACGGACTGTCAGATTTTGCGGCCCGCCTGCTCCCAATAGGGATCGCGGAGCCGGCGTTTAAAGTCTCGTAGGGTGGGCAAAGGCGCCCTTGCGCCGTGCCCACGATCTGTCTCCGTAAGCGAATTTGGTGGGCACGCCTCCGCCCTCGCTCTTCGAGCGACGGCGGACGCTTTGCCCACCCTGTACCCTTGTGGGTTCGTGGCGGCCTCGGATGTAGACTGGCCGTCCGGGCCGATCCGCCGGGAGCAGCCTTGTCCACCAGTG
>NZ_JACIHE010000002.1:276274-823628 GCF_014198245.1 Bradyrhizobium sp. cir1 | reverse complement strand
CCGTGCACGACATAGCCGAGCGACAGCAGATATTCGGCGAGATAGGCGCCGTCCTGGCCGGTCACGCCGGTGATGAGAGCGATCCGCTCAGCCATATGTGCACCTGCTCCCCGAGGGCCGCCGGATTCCCGTTCCAGCCGCCGTCCTTCTCTGACAGATCGGCGGCCGGGGTCAACCCAATATGGGACAAGGGGTACCGGCGTCGCCAGCCGGACGATGATCCCGGACCGGCGCTTTTGGCATTGTTAAGGGCTTCGGCGCGTGGGGGCGGCCCGCAGGTTCACTGCGCGCCGCGACAGCCGCCACATCGGACGAGATCGTCGCATTCGCTGATGTAGTGCTGATATTGGGAGATCGCGCGATTGGCCATCCAGATGCGATTGGTCTGTCCTTCCTCGACCATCGTGGCGACGCGCTGCGCGATGAAAACGCACGCCTCGAATTCATTCCGGATTGCCCCCGTGCGCGTGAGAAAGTCCCACGCGATGTCATAAGCTTGCTCGGCAGCCGGATTGCGGTAGTCGCTGAAGATGATATGCGTCATCAAATCACACTGTCATTTGACTGCCTCCATTGCCGCAACCGCAACCCGGCTCGATCGTTCCTAAGACGCGTCCGGGCGGATGAAGTCGCCGTTCCGCGCAACGCCGGCGCAGACGATGCGATGCTGAGGAACGATCCAAGCCGCACGTGATTGGTCCGACGACATGCAGCAACGAGACGGCCCCGCCATCGAGCGGCCTCGCCTCAGGCTGCCGTATTGCGGAGGCGTCTCTCTGTCGGCCGACTTGCCAGATCATTGTCGCTGACGGTTAGGAACGCCTCGCCGGTCCCCGCCGTTCACCTGGATGACGCAATATTCCTTCAAGATCTCGAACGGCGGTGATTTCTCTGACAGTGAAGAGCTGCCGAACGATGAAGCTGCCTGGCACCAGGCTCTCCGCACGGTGAAGGACATTGAATCGACACTCAGCTCCAATGGAGGCGATTGGTCGCTTGTTGTCCACCGGGAGGGTGATCCGCTCTACCGCATCGATGTGCGGGCCCAAAAGCTGAATTAAGCGTTCGGATTGAGATGCAGATAAGTCGGGTCCGCCGTCGTCTTATTGAGACCCGAACGGCGCGGCCTGTCAGGCGGGAGCGCTACACTCTCAGCACCGGCGCCCGAGACTATCTGCCTGATGTAAGACAACGCAGCGTTATAAGATCGTTCCAAAATGCCCCATCGAGCAACTTTTGACGGAAAATCATAACTTGCCCTGCTTTGGGCTAGGCCCCACCGAGCGTATGCAGGACCGGTCGAAGGTCGCTACTAGCATCGAGATCGAGCGTCGCCAGCGTGATCGGCAGCTTGAAGCGCCTCGGTCCGGCGCTTCCGGGATTGAGATAAAGGACGCCGTCGGCCGTCCTGATGCTCGCGCGATGCGAATGACCGTAAATCACGACATCGATCCCGTCGGGGGCAGGCTTGCTCTCGAGCTCGTTCAGATCATGCAGGACATAGAATACGTACCGGCCGAGGCGCACGGTTTCCGTATCCCGATAGTTCCGCGCCCAGTCGCCGCCATCGACATTCCCGCGGATGGCCGTGACCGGCGCGATCCTGCGCAGCCCCTCGAGCACATGCTCGGCGCCGATATCGCCGGCATGAATGATATGCGTGACGCCGGCAAAGCAATGCTCGACGTCCGGTCGCAGCAGCCCGTGCGTGTCCGAAATCACCCCGATTTTCGTCACAGCGCTCTCCTGACGTCCACGCTTAGGAACCACGACAGCGCGCTCACTTGCGCGCGATCACCCGGCCCGGAGCGATCATCGCCGTCCTCATCGTCTTGCTGGTGATGGCCGTGGATGATGCGACAATCTTCATCGCAACGAGGAATGGCCATTCTGACTCGCTGTCCGAATGAGCCGCAGCGCGGCTCTGCGAGTGAACACTCGAGGCAGAATAAGTAATTGAAATCATTGGAGCGGGTGAAGGGAATCGAACCCTCGTATTCAGCTTGGAAGGCTGCTGCTCTACCATTGAGCTACACCCGCGTTGGCGATCCCCTAACACGGCCGGGCGACGGTCTCAACTGCCTCTGGACGGTCTTTCCCGCATCAGGAATGCCCCTGTTCCCGGCGTTTCGCCCCGCCCCTTAACGGCCGGGTGATCTCGCCCTATATTCAAATCTCCCGAAACCAACGAAAGGAGGTGATCCAGTGTCTTATCTCAAGCGCTGTCACCTCGCTGGGATCGCCCGCTAGGCTTTGAAGAAGGCTTGGCATCGGGGCGTTCTCAGCCCTGGACCAGCGAGCAAGAAATCGGGCGCGACGGGGCCTCCCCGCCGCGCCTTTTTCGTCTGTCGGCGCAGCTCAGGCAGACGGCTCGCCCGCGAGAACCTCGCGAATCTTCTGCGACAGCTCCGACTTGCGGTATGGCTTCTGAAGCAGCGCCACGCCGGGATCGAGATGCCCTTCGTGGACGATGGTGTCGTCGGTATAGCCGGACGTGTAGAGCACCTTCACCCCCGGCCGGCGGAGCCGGACCGCATCGGCCAATTCCCGGCCATTCATGCCACCGGGCATGATGATGTCCGTGAACAGGAGATCGAATTTGGCGCCCTGGTCGACCAGCGCGAGCGCGGATGCGCCGTCGCCGGCAGCGAGCGTGCGATAGCCGAGACTGCCGAGCTGGGCGATGACATAGCCCTGCACCAGGGGATCGTCCTCGACCACGAAAATCGTCTCATGCCCGCGCGCTGCGGCGGGCGCCTGAACCGGCGCCGTCCTCGCCGGCGCCACGCCCTCCGACCGCGGCAGGAACAAGCGCACCACCGTGCCGCGCCCCTCCTCGCTCTCGATCGCGACGGTGCCGCCGGTCTGGCGGGCAAAGCCGTAGACCATGCTGAGCCCGAGCCCGGTGCCGCGGCCGACGCCCTTGGTGGTGAAGAATGGCTCGAACACGCGCTCGCGGATGTCGGCCGGAATGCCGTGGCCGGTGTCGCTGACTGCGACCATCACGAAGGCGCCGCGCACGACATCACCCTCGCCGGCACCTTCCGTGCCGTCCAGCTCCCGGTTCGCCGTCTCGAGCGTCAGCCTGCCGCCGCCCGGCATTGCATCACGCGCGTTGAGGGCGAGATTGACGATCGCGGACGAGAGCTGCGACGGATCCGCCATCGCCGACCAGGCATCGTCCGCGAGCCGGGTCACGATCTCGACATGCTCGCCCAGGATCGGCTTCAGCAGCTTCGCGGTCTCCAGCACGAGGGCATTGACGTCGATCTCGCGCGGCTCCATCGGCTGGCGGCGCGCGAAGGTCAGGAGCTGCGAGGTGATCTCGGCGCCGCGCGCGGCCGCATCGTCGATGAGCTGCGCGATGGCGGCGAACTGGGGCCTGTCCGCAAGCGCCTCCTGAATGATCTCGATCGTGCCGGTGATGACGGTGAGCACATTGTTGAAGTCATGCGCGACGCCGCCGGTGAGCTGGCCGATCGCGTCCATCTTCTGGGATTGGCGCAGCCGCTCCTCGGTCTCGTGCCGCTCGGTGAGGTCGGTGGCGGAGCCGCGATAGCCCATGAAGCGTCCGTCCGACGCGAACACCGGCTGGCCGTTGACGCTGAAATGATGCATGCGTCCGTTCGCATCACGACCGCGATATTCGAACTTCCGGAACGGCTCGTGACGGTCCAGCGTCGCCAGGTGCGCGCGCCATTTCTCCGGCTCGACGTCGTGGTCGAAAGCGGCATCGGTGCGGCGCTTGCCGATCAGCGCCTTGTGGTCCATGCCGAAGGCGCCCGCCCGCTCCGATATGTAGGTGAACCGATGATCGGGTCCGGTTTCCCAGAACCAGTCGGATGCGGTCTCGGCATAGTCGCGGAAGCGCTGCTCACTCGCGCGCGCGTCTTCCTCGGCGCTGCGGCGGATCTTCAGGTCACGCTCGAGATTGGCGTTGGCCTCGCGCAGCTCGCCATAAGCGCGCCCGAGGTTGGCGCACATGGCGTTGAAGGCGACGATCACCTTATCCAGCTCGTCGGGATCGTGGGGCGGACGGCGCTCCAGGTGCAAAGGCGGCGGCGGCCGCGCCAGGCTGTATTTGCTGACGAAGTCGGCGATGGCGACCAGATGCCGCGTCACCAGCAGATGGAACATGTAGATGATGAACAGCGAGACGAGAAACGTCTTCGCCGCCTGGCTCGCCAGGATGATCAGGGCGCGGTTCATCAATTGCTGATAGACCTCGCTCAGCGTCGCCTCGACGTGGAGCACACCGATCGTGCGCGCGGTCCCTTGCACGGTGGTGGTCAGCGGATAGTCGCGAGTCACGATCGAACGGGTATTCGGCTCCCCGACCGCAACACGGATCGGATTGGGACGATCGGCGATCTCGAGCACCTCGGCGGCGCGGATGTCGGGCAGCCGCATGATACCGTCGAGCAGGAGCTTGAGCTGGTTCTGGTCGAGATTCCACAGGCTCTCGCCGAGGCTGCCGGTGGTGCTGCGGCCGATCTCGTTGAGCCGCGTCTCGATGACGCCGACCTCGCGGTTGTAGTCGAGATAGAGCTGAAGCGCGGTCAGCACCAGCGTGACGATCGAGGAGAACAGCAGCACGGCGGCCAACAGGCGCGGCCCGACGCCGCCACGTAACCAGTTGAAGATTCGCGACAGCAACGCTCCGATCATCGCCGGCGCAAGTTGCGCGCCGATCCCGCCCAAATCCTGCTTCGCGGCCGCCGGGGCAACGGCGCGGCTGCGCTTGGAATCCTCATCGCCTGAGTTGCCCATGCACCACGTCCCCGGGAATGGCGGCACTGCTCTGGCCGGCCAGTCGCGGCCGCGAGCAATTCGACAGTTGAGATTGTCTTCACGCAAGGCGCGTGGCGATCCTGTCGGCCCATGGGCGGCTTGAGGTCGGCGGGGTCATATCTTGCGCCCAGCAGCAGGATTCCCGGGCAAGCTACCACCTCGCGTGCTAGAATGACATCGGTGAAAGTCCGGAGTCGCCTCACGTCGCGGGCGAGCGTCGATTGTTGCGGCCTGCGCGCAGGCGCGACCCCCGGTAGATCGCGCGGGCTTCCGAATCCAGCGGTAGCAAGGTTCGACCAGGGAGAAGCGTGATGTGGCGGATTGCCGTCGCCTGGGTGTCTTTGCTCGCAGCCGCTCCATCGCAGGCACAGGACCTGATCCGACTGGCGCGCATCGCCGACATCCCCGATCAATATGTCGGCGGCGAGATGCTGCGGGCTGTCTACGCCAAGCTGAACATCAAGCTCGAATTCGAGGACGTTCCCGGCAAGCGGGCGCTCGCGCTGTCCAGCGCCGGCGAGGTGGACGGCGAGATCCAGCGGATCGGCACGCTCTCCCGCGACTATCCGACGCTGGTCCAGGTCACGCCGGCGATCAACTACATCGAGCCCGCAGTGTTCACGACGAAGCTCCATTTCGATGTCGCCGGTTGGGATTCAATTCGAGACTACAGCATCGGCATCGTCCGCGGCGTCGGCTCATCGGAGTCCGGTACGCGCGGCATGGCCCGCGTCACGGCGACGACCGGCCTTGAGAGCATGGTCAAGATGCTTGACGCCGATCGTTTCGACGTAATGGTCACCGACCTCTTCAGCGGGCTCGTCGCGGTGAGGAAGCTCAACCTGCAAACCAGGATCTACCCGCTCTCGCCACCGCTGGAGCGCATCCACATCTATCATTATTTGCACGAACGCCATCGCGCTCTGGTGCCGAAGGTCGGCCAAGTGATCGCGCAGATGGAGGCGAGCGGCGAATTGGCAACGCTGCGCGAGGCGCTCGTCAAACAGATCCTGAGCACACCGTGAGCGGTGCCGGCTCAGGTGGCGCGAAGCCGTTCACGAAAGGCGACGGCGGCGATCAGCACGCCGACGCACCAGGCCACGACCGCCCGGTGAGGCTCTTCGGCGAGCAGCACGGTGAAAATGCTCGTGACCAGGCATGGCGCGATCGCGTTGCTGTTCCGGCTCGCCAGCGAGAGCAGGAACGGCAATGCGGCGATCGATATTTGCAGGACGCTCATCCGCGAAACCCGGTCTCGCAGGAGAGTTCAGAAGCCGCAGACATTGAGCGCGCGCGGGCGCTTGCCGCGGCGGCTTTCGACAATGCGCTCGCCACCATTCACGGCCGAGCTGCCGTAATAGCGGTGGTGACCGCTCTGGTCGTGCAGATCGGCCGGCTCCGACCGGCCCGCCCGCCGCGCGTCGCAGATGATCTTGATGGACTGACCCGACATTGCCGCCTCCAGCATAAAACCTTGTTCTTGGTGGCCATCAGTCGCATCGGCTTCGGGCAGCGTTCACGTTATGGCGCCACAATCGGGTTTCAGGACGGTTTCGTCGCGCACGCGGCGACGCAATATTTTTTTGCCGGGGGATTGTCGGGGCGGGCCACAGTGATACGTCCTTCGGGCCTGTGCGCCAAAAATCAACGAGGTGACGATGCTCTACGCCATCCTGGCCTATCACGTGGAAGACGAAATCCTGTCCTGGACGCCGGAGCAAGACGCCGCGGTCGTGGCCAAAGTCATCGAGGTTCAGGCGCCGCTCCGGGCAAGCGGACATTTTGGGCCCGCGGCCCGTCTGGACGAGACCCGAAAGGCCCGCACCTTGCGCGGCCCCGGCGCCGGCATGGTGCTGGACGGCCCGTTTGCCGAGACCAAGGAGCAGCTTCTGGGCTTCCACCTCGTCGAATACGACACTGAGGAGGAGGCGATCGCGGCGGCGCGGAAGCTGCGCGAGGTCAACCCGACTGCGGTTTACGAAATCCGGCCGGTCAAGCTTTACGTGCCGGCCGACAGGTTTGGCGCGACACAGACGTGAATCGCCGGCCTACGCGTCCGGCCCGGTTTGCGCGACATAGAAGCGCTGGATCAGGAGCCCGCCGAAGGCGATGAACCACACGAAAGGCGCGACGTGCGGCGCGAATGCCGCCACGACCGTGCCCGGGATGAAAACGAGCAGCGGAAACAGCGAGGCCATGATCTCGTGGCGCCAGCCGCCGAGAATGGTCCACCACAGCCAGGCATTGAGCGCGGCGATCGCGGTCAGATGCAGGCCATAGAGCACGGCGACGGCGCTGCTCGTGGCGTAATTGGTGTAGAGGCCGTTGGTCACCGGCAGCAGCACGATCGAGAGCAGGAAGAACAGGTTGAGGATCACCATGCCGCGGCTGCCGATCGGCTGGCGCGCCAGGCGCCGGTGATGGCTGATCCAGAACACGCCGGCGATGATGAAGCTGAGCGCGAGGCCGGCGAGCTTGCCGGAATAGACATAGGCGAGATCGCTCCAGCCGGGGGCGCTGGTGAACACAGCGGCCTTGGGCAGGTCGTAGGCCAGAAGCGTCATGGCGACGCCGAAAATGGTGTTGCTGAGCGACTCCAGCCGCCGCATCTCGAACTGGTCGGGCTTGAGCTCGGTCATGCCGGGCGTGCTCTTCTCGGGCTGGAACCTTGGGCCGACTTTCCCCTAAATGCTAATTCTGGTTCCGTCCAGCCGCATTGCGATTCGCGCCGGGATCGCCGATTCTCGGCTGTTCACCGGGGCGATTCGTGGCGACATATCTGGACACGCTCAATGCGGAGCAGCGCCGCGCCGTCGAGCATGGCGTGGCCGATGGCGCGACCGTGGGAAGCCCCCTGCTCGTCATTGCCGGCGCCGGCTCCGGCAAGACCAACACGCTGGCCCACCGTGTCGCGCACCTGATCGTCGCAGGCGCCGACCCGCGCCGCATCCTGCTGATGACGTTTTCGCGCCGCGCCGCGGCCGAGATGGCCGGCCGGGTCGAGCGCATCGCCCGGAAGGTCTTAGGGGAGAACAGCGCCGCCATCATGCGTGACGCGCTCACCTGGGCCGGCACCTTCCATGGCATCGGCGCGCGGCTGTTGCGCGAATATGCCGAACGGATCGGCGTCGATCCCGCCTTCACCATCCACGACCGCGAGGATTCCGCCGACCTGATGAACCTGGTCCGGCACGAGCGCGGCCTGTCGAAGACCGAGAGCCGCTTTCCGGCCAAGGGCACCTGCCTGTCGATCTATTCGCGCTGCGTCAACGCGGAGATGGAGATCGAGAAGGTGCTGGGGGTGCACTATCCCTGGTGCGCGGGCTGGGCGGCCGAGCTGAAGGGCCTGTTCACCGCTTACGTCGAGGCCAAGCAGGCCCAGCACGTGCTCGATTACGACGACCTGCTGCTGTACTGGTCGCAGATGATGAGCGATGCGCTGATCGCCGAAGAAATCGGCGGCCGCTTCGATCACGTGCTAGTCGACGAATATCAGGACACCAACCGCCTGCAATCCTCGATCCTGCTGGCGCTGAAGCCCGACGGCCGCGGCCTCACCGTCGTCGGCGACGACGCGCAGTCGATCTATTCGTTCCGCGCCGCGACCGTGCGCAACATCCTGGACTTTCCGCAAAGCTTCTCGCCCCGCGCGGAGATGATCACGCTCGACCGCAACTACCGCTCGACGCAAGCCGTGCTGGCGGCCGCCAACGGCGTCATTGGCCTGGCGCGTGAGCGCTTCACAAAAAACCTCTGGACCGACCGCACTTCCGGACAGAAGCCGCAGCTCGTCACGGTGCACGACGAGGCCGACCAGGCCCGCTACATCGTCGAAGCGGTGCTGGCCAACCGCGAGCAAGGCGCGCTGCTCAAGCACCAGGCGGTGCTGTTCCGGACGTCCTCGCATTCCGGTCCGCTCGAGATCGAGCTGACCCGCCGCAACATCCCGTTCGTGAAATTCGGCGGGCTGAAATTTCTCGACGCCGCGCATGTCAAGGACGTGCTGGCGCTGCTGCGCTTTGCCGAGAATCCGCGCGATCGCGTCGCCGGCTTCCGCATCATGCATCTGTTGCCCGGCATCGGCCCCGCGACCGCGCAGCGCGTGCTCGACCAGATGGCGGAGAGCACGGATCCGCTTGCCGCACTCGGCCTCATCCCGGTCCCGCCGCGCACCGGCGCGGACTGGACCGATTTCGTCCGCACGGTCGAGAATCTGCGCTATTCGGAATGGCCTGTAGATCTCGAGCGCGTGCGGCTGTGGTACGAGCCGCACCTGGATCGCATCCACGAGGATTCCGAGACGCGCCGCGCCGATCTGATGCAGCTCGAGCAGATCGCCAGCGGCTATTCCTCGCGCGAGAAATTTTTGACCGAGCTCACGCTCGATCCGCCGGATGCAACCAGCGACAAATCAGGTCCTCCCTTGCGCGACGAGGATTATCTGATCCTCTCCACCATCCACTCCGCCAAGGGCCAGGAGTGGAAATCGGTGTTCGTGCTCAACGTCGTCGACGGCTGCATGCCGTCCGATCTCGGCGCCGGCACCAGCGCCGAGCTCGAGGAAGAGCGCCGCCTGCTCTATGTCGCGATGACGCGCGCCAAGGACGATCTCCACCTCGTGGTGCCGCAGCGCTTCTTCGTCCACGGCCAGGCCGCCAAGGGCGACCGCCACGTCTATGCCTCGCGCACCCGCTTCATCCCGGAATCCCTGGTCTATCTGTTCGAGCGCACCGCCTGGCCGAAGGCCGCGGCGGGCGCCGCCCGCACGGCGGCGCAAGGGCCGAAGATCGACATCGGGGCAAAGATGCGCGGGATGTGGCGGTAACGCCAGCTAGGCATTCAGCCGGTCGAACTGGACCTTCCCCGCCTTCATTACCAGTGGGATGTGCTCGCCCTGGCCGAGCAGGCAGGCGACATCGCGCAGCGGATTGCCGTCGACCACCAGCAGGTCCGCGAAAGACTCCGGCACGATGCGGCCGAGCTTGCCCTCCATGCCGAGCACCTCCGCGCCGATCAATGTCGCGCTGGCAATGACGGCGCGCGGGCCGAGAATTTCGGCGCGAATGCGGAATTCGTCGCTCTGCAGGCGCTGCGACGGCCCAAGCAAATCGCTGCCGAACCCCATCTTCACGCCGGCATCGCGATAGATCGCGAGCGAACGCAGGCCGGCGTCGCGGACATCGGCGATCTTGGCCACGCTCTCCGGCGGCAGGCCATATTGGGCGCCCTCATTGGCAAGTGCCTCGTAAGTGACGAGCGTCGGCACCACATAGGCGCCCTTCTCGGCCATCAGCCGCGCGGTCGGCGCATCGACCAAATTGCCATGCTCGATGGTGCGCACGCCGCAGCGGATCGCGCGCTCAATGGCTGCGGCGGTGTAGGCGTGGGCGAGCACATAGGTCTGGCGCCCGCGCGCCTCCTCGACGATGGCGCGGATCTCGTCCTCGGAGTAGCCGAAGGCGCCGACGGGATCGGTCGGCGAAGCGACACCGCCGGACGCCATGATCTTGATCTGATCGGCGCCCATCTGGAGCTCTTCGCGCGCGGCCTTGCGCACGCCGTCGACGCCGTCGGCGACGCGCGCCAGCGCGCCGACCCGTACGCAGCAGGGACAAGGCGCGTCGCTGGCGAGATAATCGGAACGTGCCCGCATGTCGCCGTGGCCGCCGGTCTGGCTGAGCGCGCGGCCTGAGACGAACAGACGTGGGCCGTCAGTCAGGCCGGTTTCGATCGCCTGCTTCAATGCATGACCGGCGCCGCCGGCATCGCGCACGGTGGTGAAGCCACGTCGCAGCATGCCGCGGAGCAGCAGTGTCGAGCGCAGCGTCACCAGCACGTTCGGCATGTGCACCTGCTGCGCCAGGTTGAGCTCGACAGCGATAGCATGCACGTGAAGATCGATCAGGCCGGGCATCAGCGTCTTGCCCTTCAGATCGATGGTGCGATCGGCATTGGCCTGGATCGGACGGTCGGAGACCTCCTTGATCAGGCTGTCCTCGACCAGCACGTGCTGTCCCTCCAGCAAGTCCGGCTGGAGCGGATCGAGCAGTGCGGCGTTCTGGAAGAGGATGCTGGGCATGGTCGTTTCCTGTCTGGTCAGGATGAAGTCGCCGTCAGCAGCGCGGGCAGCGCGAGCTGGGCAAAGGGAAGGCACGCGGCGGCATCGTCCTCGCCGTACCAGCCCGCCTCATGAAGCAGGTTGAGCGAGCCGAGGGTGCGGCCGCGCCAGCGCACGGGCATGTTGAGCACGCTCTCGCAGCCGAGCGAGGCGATCAGCTCGTGATCGGAGAAGACGGTGCGCAGATCATCCCGCGTGTAGCCGATATAGGCCTCGCCGCGGTCCAGCACGGCCTCGGTCCAAGGGCCCGGTGCGAGACGCTTGCGTCCGCCAGTCGGGTATAGACCGGGCAGATTGGAGTAAAGGCGAGCCAGTTCGCTGGTCGCCTCGTCATAGGTCAGGACCGTGAACAGCTTGTGGCCGATCGCCGACTTCAAGCCTTGGTCGAGCGCAACGAACAGCGCATCCGGCTGGTCCACCCTGCCCTGCGCCGCCGCGACGGCGCAGAGCAGCGGATCGGCCTTAGGTTTCGTCCGCGTCATACCACCTCACCCGCCGCAATCTCCTCCAGCGAGCGGCCGCGCGTCGGCACACCCATCAGCACGACGGTGACCGCCCCGAGCAGCAGCACGGTGGTGGTGACGCCGAACACGCCGGCAAAGCCGAAGTTCGGATAGAGATAGCCGACCAGGATCGGCGAGACGATCGCGCCGATGCGGCCGATCGCCGACGCAAGGCCTGCGCCGGTGGTTCTCACCGGCGTCGGGAACACTTCGGCGGTGTAGGCATAGACGCCCGCGTAGGTGCCGTTCATGAACAGCGACAGGAAGATTCCCGCCGCCATGATCTGCTGATCGCTTTGCGCGAAAGCGAGCCCGAGCGCGCTGGCGCCGCCAAGCACCATGTAGGTCGCGATCGTTGCCTGCCGGCCGATGCGCTCGTTGAAATACGCGGCGCTGAAATAGCCGGGGATCTGCGCGCAATAGATCGCGATCGAATAGGCGAAGCTCTTGGTGATGCTCATGCCGTTCTGGACCAGGAGGCCGGGGATCCAGACGAAGAAGGAATAATAGCTGAAGGTGATCGCCAGCCACATGATCCAGGTCATGATGGTGATGCGTGCCTGCCGGCCCGCCAGAAGCGCCGCGAAATTGGCGAGCAGCGTTCCGCCCGCCCCCGTGGGCACTGCTGCTTCGACCACCGGCTGCGGCAGGACATGGCCTTCGCGCGCAAAGCCCGCCTCGATCCTGTCCAGCAGGGCTTCGGCTTCCTTGCCCCTGCCCCGACTTTCGAGCCAGCGCGGCGATTCCGGCAGCGCCCTGCGCCACCACAGCAGCATGACGACGGGCACCGCGGTGATCACCAGCACGATGCGCCAGCCGTTGTCGGAAGTGGGCACGATGAAGTAGCCGAGCAAGGCCGCGGCGACGAAGCCGAAGGAGAAGAAGCCGGCGAGCGCGCCGGTGAAGCTGCCGCGGTAACGCCGCGCCACGAACTCCGCGAGATAAGGCGCGATGATCGCGCTCTCCGCGCCGGTGCCCATGCCGGCAACGACGCGCGCGGCGAAGAAGGACGGCCATGTGTCGACCATCGCGCTCACGATGGAGGCCGCGCAATAAAGCGCCAGCGCCGACATCATCACAGCACGGCGGCCGATCAGGTCGCCCAGCGTGCCCGCCAGCAACGCGCCGAACAGGAAGCCGATATAGGTGCTGCTGCCGAGCACGCCGATCTGCACGCTCGTCAAATTCCACGCCGTGCGCAGCACCGGCAGGATGAAGGCCAGCACCGCCGCGTCCATCGCGTCGAACATGTAGCCGAGCCCGCCCATCAGCAGCAGGTGCGTGTGGAAGCGTGCGAACGGAAGGCGCTCGATGCGCGCCGAAATCATCGACATGAAAGTCCCCCTCTGATGTCACGGGCCCGGCGCGCCGCTCGGGAGGGAACCATAGACAAAGTGACATTATCGTCATAATTTATAATCATGATCTGATATATCACTATGGTGAATGTCCGTGTCGTTCCGCGCGCTCGACCTCAACCTCCTGAAAGTCTTCGAGGCGCTGATGACCGAGGGCAGCGTCACGCGCGCCGCGAATGCCTTGCGGATGACCCAGCCCGCGGTCAGCAATGCGCTCGCGCGGCTGCGCGACGCGCTCGGCGATCCCCTGTTCGTGCGCGCCGGCACCGGTATCCGCCCGACCCAGCGCGCCGTGGTGCTGTGGGAGCCGATCGGCGAGGCGCTGGAAAGCGTGCGCGGTGCGCTCGACGAGCAGGTGTTCGATCCCGCACGCGCGCAGACCGAATTCAGCCTGTCGATGTCGGACTACGTCTCCTCGCTGGTCATGCCGAACCTGCTCGCCCATCTCGGCAAGGTTGCGCCGAAGGCGCGCGTCCACACCGTGCCGAATACGGTCGTCGAGATCGCCGACCAGCTCGAGCACAACAGGGTGGACTGCGTGCTCAGCGTCTATGTCAACGAGGCGCAGCAACCGGCCGCCATTCGCTCGCGCTCGCTGTGGACCGTCGACTATGCCTGCTTCATGCGGCGCGGCCATCCGCTCGCCGCCCAGAAACGGCTGAGCACGCGGACCTTCCTGAACGCGGGTCATGTCGACGTGAGCCTAGCCGGCAAGACCATGCCGTCCTACGATCTCTTCCTCGCCTCGCGCGGGCTGTCGCGCAATCTGGTCGCCACCGTCAATCACTACAGCGCCGCCTACGAGGTTGTGCGGCAATCCGACCTGATCGCCGTGCTGCCGAGCGACCTGCGCTCGCAATCAAGGCATGCGCCGCTCCTGCATGCGATGCCGCTTCCGCTCAAGGCGCCGCCGCGCATCGTCAGCCTGTTCTGGCATCAGCGCAACGACACCGTGCCGGCGCAGCGCTGGCTGCGCGAAACCCTGGTGGAGATGTTCGCGAGATCCGACTGAGCCCGCCGGTTCGATGAAGAACCGGAAACGATGCCTTTCCTGGATCAGCATTGTCGAAACGGTCTCCGCGCCCTACCTCCATGGCAACTATTTCCTCCCATGACGGGCGCCGTCCGCGCGCCAAGAGACCTCATCGATGACCGCACCGCTTCAATTCGGACTGGACACCTTTGGCGACGTCACCAGAGGCGGCTCCGGCGCCATGCTTCCGCATGCGCAAGTGATCCGCAACGTCGTCGACGAAGCCGTGCTGGCCGACGAGCTCGGCCTCGACTTCATCGGCCTCGGCGAGCATCACCGCGCCGATTTCGCGATCTCCTCGCCCGAGACGGTGCTCGCGGCGGCCGCGAGTCGCACCAAGCGCATTCATCTCGGCTCGGCCGTGACGGTGCTGAGCTCGGACGACCCGATCCGCGTGTTCCAGCGCTTTGCGACGCTGGACGCGCTTTCCAACGGACGCGCCGAAGTGATCCTCGGCCGCGGCTCATTCACCGAATCCTTCCCGCTGTTCGGCTTCGACCTGCGCAAGTACGAAGAGCTGTTCGAGGAGAAGCTCGACCTGTTCGCCGCACTGCTGTCGCAGCAGCCGGTGACCTGGCAGGGCAAGCTGCGCCCGCCGCTGAAGAACCAACTGGTCTATCCCCCGGTCGAGAACGGCACGTTGAAGACCTGGATCGGCGTCGGCGGCAGCCCGCAATCGGTCGTGCGCGCGGCGCATTACGACCTGCCTTTGATGCTCGCGATCATCGGCGGCGATCCCGCGCGCTTTGCGCCCTACGTCGATCTCTATCACCGCGCGTTCAAGGAGTTCGGCCGTCCGGCGCAGCCGATCGGCGTGCACTCGCCCGGCTACGTCGCCGAGACGGATGCGCAGGCGCGCGAGGAGCTGTGGCCCGATTACAAGGCCATGCGCGACCGCATCGGCAAGGAGCGCGGCTGGCCGCCGATGGGGCGCGACGAGTTCGTCAGCGAGGCCGAGCACGGCTCGCTCTATGTCGGCTCGCCGGAAACGGTGGCGCGGAAGATCGCGACGACCGCAAAGGCGCTCGGGATTTCGCGGTTCCAGCTGAAGTATTCGGCGGGTCCCCTGCCGCACGAGAAGCTGATGAAGAGCATCGAGCTCTATGGGCGGAAGGTGGTGCCGCTGGTCAGGGAGATGACGGCGTAGCGGTTCGAGGCTACTTCATGAGCCCGAGCCGGCTTGCGCCGACATAGAGCGAGAGCACGGCGGCGTTCGAGACGTTGAGGCTCTTGATCTCGCCGGGCATGTCGAGCCGCGCCACGACGCTGCAGGTCTCGCGGGTCAATTGCCTGAGGCCTTTGCCTTCGGCGCCCAGCACCAGCGCAAGCGGTTCGCGCAACGCGACGTCCGAGAGGTTCTCGGTGCCCTCGCTGTCGAGGCCGACGGTCTGGAAGCCGCGCTCATTGAGCGCGGTGAGCGCGCGGGCGAGGTTCTGCACGGTCACCATTGGCACCAGCTCGAGCGCACCGGAGGCGGCCTTTGCGAGCACACCGGTGGCTTCCGGGCTGTGGCGCGCGGTGGTGACGATCGCCTTCACCGCAAAGGCCGCGGCCGAGCGCAGGATGGCGCCCACATTGTGCGGGTCGGTGATCTGGTCGAGCACCAGCACCATGCCTTCCTGCTTCAGGGTTTCGATGTCAGGCGTAGGCAGAGGATCGGCTTCCGCGAGCAGGCCCTGATGCACGGCATCGGGCGACAGCAGCCGGTCGATCTCCTGAGGCCGGACGATCTCGGGCGCGACGCGGGTCGCGATGTTTTCCTCCGCGAGCCGCCTTGCAGCGTTCTCGGTCAGCGTCAGCTTGCGGATCCGCCGCGCAGGATTGGCCAAGGCCATGGTGACGGTGTGCCAGCCATAGAGGATGACGGGCCCGTCGCCATGCGAATCGCGGTCGCGCCAGGCCGGGCGGCCGGCCGATTTTCCGGGCCTGTTGAAGGGCTTAGCCCCGCTGCGGGAGCCCTTGGGGGCAAATTTTCGTTCCTTCATGGGCTCGCTTGTGTCACGGGCGCCGGAATATGGCAATTTGGGTGCCTTCAGGGGCGATTTTAGCTGTTCGCCTCGGTTGACTTTGCCCCACCGCTTCGCCCATAAACGCGCCCGGTCGCGCCCCGATCCGGGCTGTCGCGGCCTTCACGTTCCATGGCCGTCTTCGGTCCGCCGGTAAGGTCCGGCCCGATTGTGCTGCCGTCGAGCGGGGGAGTGTCCCGAGTGGCAAAGGGAGCTGACTGTAAATCAGCCGCCTCATGGCTTCGCAGGTTCGAGTCCTGCCTCCCCCACCAGCCTTCGCTCGCTTCGCGAGCTACGGCTAGGCAAGCCATCCCAACACATCATTGAGCGAAGCGAGCGAAGGCTGCCACGCCGTAGCCGATAGGCGAAGGCGGGCTGTCGATCTGATCCATCGCGCCAACGACGCGCAAAAATGAAACGCCCGTCCGCGTTGTGCGAACAGGCGTCTCGTAACTCAACCGATCAGGCGATCAGTAGTAGCGGCGCAGCACGCGGTGACCGCCGTAATACGGCGCGTGACGGTGGGCGTAGCCATAGCGCGGGCCGTAGCCATAGTGCGCGCGCGGCAGATAGCCGTAGCGCGGACCGTAGCCGTAGCGATACGGACGGTAGTACGGGCGGTGATAGGGAGCGGCGCGATAGCCATAGCCGTAGCCGTAATTGGCGGGAGCGACGACCGCGTCCTCACGATAGGTCGGATACGGCGCGAAGGCGCCCGGGCCGGTATAGGTCGGGCCCTGGTTGACGTAATAATACTGCGTGGTCGGCTCGGCGAGACGCTCAAAGGCGCCATAGCCATAGCCGTAGCCGTAACCATAGCCGCCGCAGCCGGTGTTGCAGCCGGTATAGACCGGCGCAACGGGTGCGCACGTGGTGAAGCCGCAAGCCGCGGCAGGCGCAGCCCCGACGAACATCACGGCAGCCGCCGCGACCAGTCCCGAAATCATTTGACGCATTACTCTCTCCTGTTGATTTCCGTTTGTTTGGATTTTCACGTTTCTCAACCCGGCGGCCTGCCGGGGATTTCGACATGCGGCCGTGGCCGGGGGCGCCGGGGACGGTCGTTGATCTCAGGCGCGTAGATCACCGGCGGCGGATCGACGGGCGCGTCCATCTGCGCCGGCAGCGGAGCGGACGACGCACCCCAGCTCTGGTGATAGCTCTCGGCGGGCTTGGGCAATTTGCGGTTCGCGGGCGGCTCGACCTCGAGCCGGCCATAGCCGGGCCGCAAGCCCAGCGTTGGATAATAATGGCCGACGTCGGAGGGCTGCCGCTCGGCGACATAGCGTCCGCCATAGATCGTCGGCTGCACCTGGACGTTCTTGCCCAGGCCCCAGACACCTTCGACGACGCTATAGGACGCATCGATATTGTTGATGATGATCGGCACGCCGGGACGGCCGGGCACAACGATGTCGAAGCCGCCGTCGGCAAACGCCGCCGCGGGCAGTCCGATCAGAAAGGCAGCGAGCGCCACGACGCGCATGAGAAGGCCCCGGTTATCCGGAACACAACCTATCCGATCAGGGCGCGGAGAGGGTTAAGGCCGCCTCACCAAATTCCGGTAAGCCTAACGCGCAAGGATCGATAGCTGCTCAAATGCCGAAAGGCGCGCTAGCGAAGTGTTAACGCGGCGCAAACTCGCGGCACGTGCCGGAGCGAGCAAGGTTGCGTGGCACAAATTTCACATCCTGGGCGGGCTCACGTCGATGTGACCCTTCATGCGAAAATCCGCGGAACGACTGCCAGAGGTCGCACTTAGCACAGGTCTCAACAACATGGAGAAAATGCCATGACGAGCCTGAAGCTTCTTGGCTTGGCCGCGATCGTCGCGTCCACGCTCGCGACACCGGCCTTCGCGCAAACGACGGTCGACAATTCGGGCCGCTGCACGGGGCTATTCCAGGATCCCAATTGCCGGAATCTCGGTCCCGCCAATTCCACTACCGACCGCGCCTATCGCCGCCGCCACATGGCCCGCAACCAAGTGAATCCGAATGATGGACGGCAATCAGGCTTCTGGCCGCTCGATACTGCGGGAGCAGTGGCTGGCGCGGCCGTCGGAACCGCAGCAACGGTCGCGGCCGCACCGTTCCAGGGCTGGGGCAATTCCTACGCGAGCTACGACCGCGGCGGCCCCGCCTGGAACGGCAACTGGGACGCCTATGCGGCCCGCAACGGCATCGTCTGCAGGCCCGGCACCTGGATCAAGGGCGAAGACGGCCGGCGGCATCTCTGCCAGTAAGGCCTTCTTCCATCGAGTGTTGAACAGTTTCAGGCGGCCCAACGGGCCGCCTGTTTCATGCCGGCGAGACGCCTTCTTCGGGTTCTGGCACTTTCCAATCAAGTCTGGTATTGCGGCGCACGGGCGGACAGCCCCGGTCCATGCCGGGCCCGGCCCCGCTTTCCAGCGTCGCCGGCTTAGCTCAGCGGTAGAGCAGCGGTTTTGTAAACCGAAGGTCGGGGGTTCAATCCCCTCAGCCGGCACCATTGGCTTAGCCGTGGCCTGACGCTACAACTAAATCATCAGTTCGGCGTTATCGTCGACTATAGAGCCGTCTCGGGGAGGTCTAGCGATGGACCCGAATGATCGAGCAGCCTTAGCCCTATCCGCTGTCGCCTTGGCGATCGCCATTGTGGTTGCATCGACAGTGACGTTAGAGCGCGTCAATACCCATACGGCCAGCAACGACGCACCTCCCGGAACAGTAGGACTCGCCAGGCCTCACCCGCCGCTGGACCGTGCTCCCGGTGAACCGATACAGACGGTCGGAACGCCGTCTAACGCAAGGCAGCGTCCCTGACTGAATACCGGCCGCGCCGGCACCTGCGCTCGATGCCTGTGCCTCAGCCTGAACTCTTCTGCGCGCTGCCCTGTTCGAAGTGCGCGACGCCGGCGCCGCCGATCTCGACCCAGGCATGTTTCGATTGCTCGAACGCCGATCTGACCGGCGCCGGAAAATCCGGGTCCGCGATGGCGCCGATGGCAACGCCGATCATGTCAGGCAGATTGTCCGCCTTCCAACAGACCGTCGAGCCGCAGTCGGAGCAAAAATAGAAGCGGACCTCGCCCCCGCTTGCGGCGGCGCGAACGTACTCCTTCGGCGCGCCGGAGATCGTGACGGCTTCGACCGGGTAGAACGCACCGACACCGAACGGTGCCCCGGTTCGTCGCTGGCAGTCGATGCAATGACAGGCCGCGACCAGCTCGGTCGGTCCCGGAAGCGAAAGTGAAACAGCGCCGCAACTGCATCTGGCATCGATCATCGAATTTGCCTCCCATTGCCGAATGCAAATTGAAAGAGCAGCGCCACTCACCCTCCGTCGTCGATGAGGCAACCTCGAGCCGAGTCCCGGACGCAGCGCAGGGAAGGACTTTGTGACGCCCTCACTCCGTCCCCACCTCGAACGCCAGCAGCACGTTGCCGGCGACGCCGCTCCACTGGCCGTAGCCGGCATTGGTGTAGAGCATGCCGCCGGCGATGACCGGCCCGGGGCCATCGATCGCGCCACCATGGGCGGGGACGCCGTTCACGGCCTTGAAATCCTGCGCGGTGTCGAACTCCCAAAGCAGCTTGCCGTCGGTGGCGTAGGCGCGCAGGAAGCCGCTGACGCTACCGGAGAACACCACGCCCGGGATCAGGCTCACCGCCGCCGAGAGCGCGGGACTGCATTGACGACGGTCGCCGCAGGGGACCGGGGGCACTTCCATTGCGATCTTCCCGCTGGCGAGGTCGAGGCCGAACAAACCTCCTCCTTGCGTGGAATCGAGTTGCCGCGTTCCGTCGCGGGTAAAGCGCACGTCGGAGTTGGCGACATAGATGCGCTCACTATCTGCGGCCGAGCCCCACTCGCTGCCACCGAGCGCTCCGCCCTTCCCGATCCGCGTCTGCCACAGGATCTTGCCACCGTCATCGGGATCGAGCGCGTGCACGACGCCGGATTTCTGCGCGATGGCGAGCACGCGCCTGCCGTCACGCAAGGTCGCAAGGATCGGCGACTGGCCGAAATCGTGATCGGGTCCGTGATCATCGGGACAATTGGTCTTGTCCGCGCCGTAGCATGCCACGACATAGGCGTCCTTGGGCGTCGCCTGCTGCTTCCAGAGCAGTTTCCCGGTCCCGAGCTCGAAAGCCAGGATCGCATCTGCGGTTGCGGCCGGCGGGTTCGAATAGGAATTGCTGGTGGCGACATAGACGGCGTTGCGCTTCGGATCGATCGTCGGCGCCGACCAGATGGCGGCGCCGGACGGACCGAACAGCTGCGTGCCTCTCGCATTCTTGCTCGTCGGATGCGGCACCTCGGGAATCGTATAGGCCTGCCACACCAGCTTGCCGGTCGCGGCCTGCAGCGCCACCACACTGCCGCGGAAGGTGCAGCATTCGTAACTGGGTTGCGAGCCGGCGGCTTCCTCGAGCGAGGACACCGGGACGTAGAGCACGCCGGAATGCAACGTCGGCGCTCCGGTAATGCGCGCGGCGGCATGCTCCTCGACCTTCGTCTTCCAGATCAGCGCGCCGGTCAGCGCGTTCACGGCATAGGCGTTGGCGCGCAAATCGCCGAAGAAAACCACGAACTGATCGGAGCCTGGAAGTTGCCCAAAGCTGATCGCGGCGCGCACGGCCCCGTCTGTCGCGAACGTCCAGTGCGTGCAGCCGCTTCGCGCGTCGAGCGCATGCACCTTGCGATCGGTGCCGCCGATGAACAGCACTCCGCCCATGATGGTCGGCGGCGCAAAGGACACCGAGGCGCCGGGAAACGCATAAGCCCATTTCAGCCGCAGGTGCGGCACCTGCTCCGCCGTCAGCCCCGCCATGTCGGCGGGCTGGAAGCGGCTGTTGTTGAGGTCGACGCCCCACCCGTTCCAGCGCGGACCATCGAGGGCCTGCGGAAAGCCGCTGAGCTGCTTTGTGCAGCGGCCGTCCACCTCGGCTGCAACGCCGCTCCCTGCGGTCTTGCCGGTGACGAAGGCGGCGATCGCGCGGCGTTCCGCGTCGCTGCGGTCCTTCGCCATCGCCGCCATGTTGCCGGAGGTCAAGGTCCCCAGCACATGGTCGAACGACATCGCCTGCATGGCGGTGCGGCCCGGTACACGGCTCTGCGCATCACCCTCGTGGCACTGCGCGCAATGCGTGGCGTAGAGCGCGGCTCCGTCCTGCTGCTGCGCCAGAGCCGGAGCGCAGCACCAGGTCAACAACGCGGCCAGGACGGCACTTGCTCTCATGGGTGAGCTCCGGCAGGGTCATCGCGATACGAGATCGCTGCACAACCGAAAGTCTATCGCCGGAACGATCACCGGGGCAATGGACGTTCGACCCGCGCCTGTCACACATCCGTGGCAATGCGGACACGATCGGGCAGTCGATCGAGCTGCCAGAGGCCGAGGCTCTTGTCGCGCCAGCCGCCATTGCCCTCCTCGCAACGCTCGTTGATCAGCTCGCGCGGCGCGGGCCAGTTAAACGGCGGCTTCGCCATGTTCAGCGCGCGCCAGTCGCCGTCCTCGCAATCGCGATTGCCGCCCCATTCAGGAAACGTCGTGACAAGCAGGAAGCGCGCGCCGCTCGCACGAAAATTCCGCAACGCCCGCGCGATGTTGTCGAAGCTCAAATGCACCAGGCAGTCGCGGCACAGGATCAGGTCGGCGGGCGGCAGAAGATCGCGCGTGATATCCCGAACGTGGAAGCGACCGGAAACCTCACCGCGCGCCGCGCGCTCGCTGTTGGCTGCGATCAGCGACGGCACGATATCGATGCCGGTGTAATCGAGATCGAGCTTCATGCGACCGATCCAGCCCGCATCGCCGCAGGGCGCATCGAGCAGCGAGCGCACGCCGAGCCGTTGCAGCAGCGGAGGAAGCGCCTCCCGGATCGCATCCGTGGCGACATCCTCCGAGCCAAGGCCCGAAACCGAGCTCGCAGCGCCCCAAAGGTTGGTTCGCTCGATCCGCTCGAACCGAGCGGCGAGATCGAGGCCCGCGAAGTTGTCGCGGTCGGCGACGAAGCGTTCGTGGGCGAGCACGGGAGGACGATCGGAGATCATGAGAAGATTCCAAATCCAGATTCCATCTCGAACGCAGTCTACACATGAGCGTCGCGTCAGAAATCACCGGCCTCGCCACTCAAGCCAGCTTCTGCCACTCCATCATGTGAAAGTAGGGCACGCGGCGATGAAGGGCGTTTCGGCCAGGGTCGCCGCCTATGGGCTCCGGCTCGACGAACAGGCGCAACTGGAGGCCGTGATCGAGCAGCAGGGTCATGTAGGTGCTGAGCGGACGGTGCCAATTCTGAATCCGGATGCCGCGCCAGCTCACCCAGACCGCCCGCTCCTCCATGTAGTGGTCGATTGCGAAGCGCAGGACGCCTTCGCGGTCGCGCCTCCACCCCTCGGGCGCGCCCGCGGTGTTGAAGCTGGTCAGGTTGGCAATCAGCAGCGTGCCACCCGGCCGCAGCGCCGCCACCATTCTTGCGATCGCGGCACTGAGATGCGGCATGTCGATCAGGCTGAGATAGCTGACGACCAGGTCGAAGGACGCATCGAACTCCATCGCTTCGGCGCGGCCGAGCCGATAATCACCGCCGGGGTCGAGCTCCCTGGCGCGCACGAGCAGCGCCTCGGTCGGATCGACGCCGGTGGTGCGGATGCCGGCGCGCTGCATGATACGGCAGAAGCGGCCTTCCCCGCAGCCGACATCGAGCGCATTGCGGAAACCGCGTCCTTCGATCCGCGCGCGCATCGGCGCATCCAGCACGAAGCGGCGACCGTAGTCGCCGTCTTCGCCCTGCTCGATGATCCAGGCGGCTGCGGACGCGGTCCAGCCGTCGCCGACATCTTCGGTCATGGGGCTGCCTTCGAAGGGGCGCGGGCGCGTAACGCCGCGGGGATGGCTACTGACCACACATTGGACCGAAGTTCAACATGAGGTAGCATGCGGGCTGCATGCATCCCACCACCGCCCGAGAGAAAGCCAGGATCATCGCCGGTGCCGTGACGGCCGTCATCATGACGGCCGTCCTGTTGGTCATCGCACTTGCATTTCTGCTGGCGCGATAGACCGTGCGCAGGAATTTTCCGACTTCGTCCTTCAGCCGGGTGCTGTCGCTCGCCAGCATCTTGGCAGTCGAGAGCACCCTGCGAGGAGGCCGAGCCGGTCTCGGCGGCGCCGCGCTGGACGTCGGTGATGTTGGAGGAGACCTGCCGGGTGCCGCGCGCGGCCTGCTGCACGTTGCGCGAGATCTCCTGGGTCGCGGGCGCCCTTCGCGCCCAACGTCAACCCGCGCGAGCGATAGCACTCATCTTGCCGGCGTGCCTTCGGCCTCCTCGGCCAGGGCATGAACACGGGCCAGCTCCTCGACGAATGCGATCACCTCCGCCCGCTTCTCGGGCGGCAGCGAGAGGAAGGCGCGCACAAGCCTCAAGCCCTCCACTTCGAGCGACTCTTCTTCTTTCCCGGCATTCATCTGTCCACTGTCGGGCGACCGGGAAAAATATGCAATCCCCTTGCAGGATTACCTCCTTGATTCGACCCTCCACCTTTGGTGGAATGGCCCCCAGCAGGGGTCGCCCATGAAGTGGATCGCGGAGCGCGACGCACTGATCGCGCAGACACTGGCTTTCGTCCAATCCGTAACCGGGAAGACGGATGAGCTCCATCCGCCGGAGCCCCCTCCTGCTGCATTCGCGGTCACCACGGAGATCGTGACCGTGCGGGCTGTTGCGGTCGAAACCGACCCGGCGCCGGCCGTATCTCCGCCCGCCCCCCAACCTCAGTCCCTGCAGATCCCGCCACCCCGCCCCGGTGGCGATTTCCGTAGCGAGATGCAGGCCAGGATCGCGAATTTCCGCAAGCATCAGGAGCGGTTCGAGCGGGAGCGCGAGGAATATTGCGCGGCGACCCTGACCAAGCTTCGCGCCGCCCTCCGCGACGTCGGCCCTTCTCCGCCGGCCAAAAAGTAGGGCAGCGCCCGTCCGTCAGGGACTTACAGCCAGGACCACACCAGCCAGAGATTGGCTGCGCAGGCGCCGAACAACGCCAGCGTCAACGGCAGGAGCATGTGCCCGCAGGAGGTTTTCAGGTCGCTCGTCATGGCCGAAACATCCGCTGATTCCGGCCGGAGAGTCCCAGGGATTCTTTTTTTGGGGATTCAGGACTCGTTTACGACTCAAGACCCCGGGCCCTCTGATCACGGCTCCGTGATCACCCTGCCGGCCGGAACCCCGCGCCCGGGAAGTCGTTAATGCGCTTTCCCGGAGCGGAAAGAATGCCGTACGCCCTGTTCTGCAACGACGCCCAAATCAGCAAGGCCTATCCTGATGAGTCCGATGTCTGGAAATTGGCGCAGCGGAGCGGCCTGATCGTGGATGTCAGCACTGATGAAGAACGTGCCGGACCGCGCCGGGTGCTCGACAACGACTACGAGATCAAGCCGTGCCGGGCAGCCCAGGGTGAGGATCCCGCCATGAACAAGGCGGAGGCCGAGCGTCAGTCCAGAATGGAGCTTGAGCTGAATTCTTAAGGTTCGGCCCGGAAGCCGGCCGATGGCTCAGGGCGTCGCGGTCGCGAGGGAGGCCTGCTCGCCAGCCAGGACCACGCAAGCCTTGCGACGGTGCAGCCCGCGGATCGCACCGGTGACCTTCAGCACCTTGCCGGACGGACAGGAGGCGTCCTTGACGAAGGCCACCTCATAGGGTGCCAGCATCAGAGGCTCGGATTTGAGGATTGTTTGAGCAGAGCACGGCAAGGCGAGGAAGCACGAGAGCGCTACTGCCGACACCAAGATACGCATGACCGTCGTCCCACCAGCCCGGGAAGTCCCATAATAACGCGTTCCGGAGCGCGAGTTCCGTAAGCTGCAAAAATTATTTTTGCTTTACGCCAGCCCCATGACACGCATGAGAAAGCGCGTGTCGGAACGTTTGCTTGCAAATGACGCGCCAGATGGTTCACGCGAGGCAAACGACACCGGCAAGCCGGAGCCGGCAAACGAAAGGCCGGCGAGAAGCCGGCCTTTGTCAGATCTTTGATCTCCCTGGATCGCCTTTGGCGGGTCAGTTACCGCGAGGCTGCCGGACCGCCCCAGCCGAAGCGGTAGTTCACACCGACCTTGACGGTATGCTCGTCCTCCCTTCCCCGGACGCCGACGATGTCGGCCGGCCCGGAGGTGAAGGTCGTGCTGCCAAAGTTGTAGTACTGGTACTCGGCCTTGGCCGACCAGCTCGGCGCGAACATGTATTCGAGGCCGGCGCCGACGGTGTAGCCGTCCTTGCTGTTGCCAGTGGTGGTGAAGGTCTGCGGCACGCCGGCGATGTTGACGCCAAGGCCGTTATTGCGCCAGGCGTAACCGCCCTTGGCGTAGAGCAGCGTCGGGCCCCAGGTGTAGCCGATCCGGCCGGTCACCGACCCGAGCTGGTCGGTGTTGGACGTCACCTGCGTACCCAGCGGGAACGTGGCACCGTTGTTGTTGGTCGGCAGCCAGGAGTACTGGGCCTCGACACCCACGACCCAGTTGGGCGCGAACTGGTAGTCGAAGCCGCCCTGCACGCCGCCCAGGAAGCGGGCGTCGCTCGACTGGAAGCTGCTGTCACCGGCAAACGCGCCGCCGACATGGCCGCCAATGTAGAAACCGGTCCAGTTGTAGATCACCTGCGGCGGCGTATAGGCCGGCGCCTTGGTGTAGGGGCGCGGCTGGATGTCGGCCGCTGCGGCCGGCGCTGCCAGCGCAAGCAAGGCGACTGCGCCCAGCAAGATCGTCTTCATGTCCGTCCCCGTTCTTTCAAAATCGACCCTCAGCAAACAACGTGGCGTGAATTTGGTTGCTTCGCGGCGATGCCGGAACGTTGATCGTTCGCAACTGTGACGGGGTGGCAACATCGCGATTTTGTTCCGCCACGCCGCCTTGCACCGGCCGATTTTATCGTTCGCGCAAGGCTTGCCGTAACGGTTAGTCGCAAGGCAAATCCGCCCCGTTCAAAGCTCGCCGAAATGTGATCCACCGGCTCCGGCCGCCCTCCGTCTAGCACCAGCCGATGAAGGCGGGCTTTGCGCTACCGCGTCATCTTTTCCAGTTCCGGAAAGGGTGCGTAAACCGCGCCGGCGCAGAGCTCGCCGGCTTTGTCGACGACGCGATCGGCACGTCCGTTGACGAAAATCACGGCGCGCTCGCGTGCTCCCTTGTAGCTGCCGTCGGTCTCACGCGGGTTGAAGCGCAGGCAGCTGACATAGAACTGGCGGCCACCGACAGGCCGTTGCACCGGATCGGCCATGCTGGCCTCGCGCACGCCGACCGGGTTGTTGAGATAGGTGCGCATCAAGGCCAGCGTGTCGCCGCGGAAATTGTCGGGAAAGGGCTGCGGTCCTCCGGCCTGGGTCCCATCCATCAAGGATGGACGGTCGCCGTCGCTGCCAAAACACGCCGCGAGCGCCAGCGGCAATGCCAGGATCAATGCCGCGTTCACCGCACGTTTCGCCAATCGCCCCACAGGTCACGCTCTCCGCTCGCCCAGACTCGGAAAGACGTTCTAGCCCCAAGGTCGCGCGAAGGGAATTCGCTTGCGTAACGCACCGGCCCGCCGCCGGCACCCTGCACTTTCGCGCAAGACGCCGAACGACGGGCCGGCCTGAATTCCGCGCGGCAGCAGGGCAATGCCAGGGATGCCGCCGCGTGGGATCAGTCGTTAGCTGCGCTTCTCGGTCGTCGCCGGCTTGGTGACGTCCGGCTGCGTCTTCAGCGACTTCTTCGCCGACAGATGCTTGTGGTGATGGCGATGCGTCCGCACCGTCTTGTGCTCGTCGGGCGTGACCGCCGCGTTCGCATTCATCGCCTTCGACTTACCGTCGACCTTGGCGTCCGCCTTGACGTCGGCCTTCGCATCGGGCGCCTTGGCATCGGGAGCCTTCGCGTCGGAAGCCTTCGCGTCGGAAGCCTTGGCACCCGTTGTCTTGACGTCCGACGTCTTGGCATCGGCCTTGATGCTGGCATCCGGTTTCACGGCGGTCGATGCCTTGGTCTGGCTCTGGTCCGCCTTGATCACCGGCGCGGTCGTGGTGGTCTTGCCGGCTTCTGCGGCGAAGGCCGGAGCTGCGATCACGGAGGCTGCAAGCAAGGCTGCGGAAATGGTCTTCAACATGGTGGTCTCCTCTTGGAAGGATCTTGAGGCGGCGCCCTCTCGCCGACCCTTCGATCGTAGGTGGGAGCCTAGGCGCCGCGCGCTGAACCCATTCTGAAGCCGATTGCAGGCTTCCGTTCATCTGGATGACAAGTTTGTCATCTGCGCCAGGGCGAATAGATCGTGCGAAGCGGGAATGTTTTCCCCTCCTGGGTGTTCCGGTCTTCGGGCAATCGTGTAGGATCGCCACGCTTCATACGGGAGAACTTAGATGCGCAAACTCTCAATGCTTCTGCTGCCAGGCCTTGTTTCCATGGCACTCGCAGCCGGGCCGGTGCTGACCAGCGCCTACGCCGCGGGCAGCGACGAGCCCTCCTCGCCGCCGAAGTCGGACTCCTCGAGCAAGAAGGGCAAGAAGAAGAGCTCCTCCGTCAGCGATCCCAAGTTCCTCGCGGCCTATCGCACCGCCTACACTGCGATCTACGACAATCACGACTACACTCGCGCGATCGACCAGCTGAAGTCGCTCAAGCGCGATGACGTCGCCGACGTCGCCAACCTGATCGGCTATTCCTATCGCAAGCTCGGCGACTACCAGTCGTCGAAGGTCTATTACGAGCTGGCGCTGAAGGACGATCCGAACCACGTTCGCACCTGGCAGTATTACGGCCTCTGGCAGCTCGAGCAGGGCAACCGCGAGCAGGCGCAGTATCACCTCAACAAGATCGCATCGCTCGCCGGCACCGACAGCTCCGAATATCGCTCGCTAGCCGCAGCGCTCGACAAGCCGACCGGCGCGACGCTCGTCTACTGAAGACACCGCATCTTCGAACGAAGCGAACGGGCACAACCTTTCAGGTTGTGCCCGTTCCGCGTTCTCGGCTAGCCTTCGCGCATGAATCCTCCCTCACAATTGGTGCGCAATGGATACGTGGCTGCGATCCGCGATTGACTACATCGGCTCCTGGATCGAATTCCAGCAGACGACAATCCAGCAGCCCGGCGTCATCGTCGCCTTCGCCCATCGCGGCGAGATCGTCGCCGAGCACGCATTCGGCCTCGCCAATCTCGACACCGGCGAGAAGCTAACTCCGCGCCACCGCTTCCGCATCGCCTCGCATTCGAAGAGTTTTACCGCAGCCGGCATCATGAAGCTGCGCGAGCAGCGCAAGCTCCGGCTTGATGACACCGTCGGCCAGTATGTCGGCGGCCTGCACCCGCGCGTCGCCGAGACGACGATTGCACAGGTGCTCTCGCATAGCGCGGGGCTGACCCGCGATGGCGCCGATTCCGGCCAGTTCATCGACAGCCGCTCCTATCTCGACGCCAAAGAGCTGCTCGCGGAATTGAAGCTGCCGACGGCGATCGAGCCCGGCACGCGCTTCAAATATTCCAATCACGGTTTTGCCCTGATCGGCCTCGTCATCGAAGCGGTGACGAAGGAGCCCTACTCCGTCTGGATCAAGCGCGAGATCATCGAGCCCGCGGGGCTGCGCGAGACCGAGCCGAATGCGCCGCTGCCCAAGGGCGCGCTGTTCGCGCGCGGCCATACCCGAAAACTGCCGTTCGGCGAGCGTTGCGTGATCCCAGGCGACAATCCCGCTTACGCCATGGCCTCGGCCGCAGGCTTCGTCGCGACCGCCGCCGACACCGCCCGCTTCTTCGCGCAGCTTGCACCCAACGCGAAAAAGAGCATGCTCTCGGTCGTAAGCCGCCGCGAGATGACGCGGCATCATTGGCGAATCCCGCAAAGCTTCGATGCCTATTACGGTCTCGGCGTCAACGCCGGCAAGACCGACGGCTGGGACTGGTTCGGCCATAGCGGCGGCTTCCAGGGCTACATCTCGCGCACCTGCTCGATTCCGGCCTGCGACCTCGCGATCAGCATTCTCAGCAACTCCATCGACGGCGCCGCGCCGTTCTGGATGGACGGCGCGATACAGATCCTGCGCACCTTCAACACCCGCGGCGCGCCCGACCGCCGCGTGCGCGATTGGACCGGCCGATGGTGGACGATGTGGGGTGCGACCGATCTGGTGCCGATGGGCAACCGCGTGCTCGTCGCCAACCCGCAGTTCAACAACCCGTTCATGGACGCCGGCGAGATCGAGGTGACAGGCCGCGACACCGGCAAGCTCGCCTGGGCCGCCGGCTATTCCAGTCACGGCGAGCCCGTGCGCCGCGTGCGCGACAAGCGCGGCAAAGTCAGCGACATCTGGCTTGCCGGCGCCAACGTGAAGCCGGAAAAGGTCGTGGCACGCGAGATCGCGCGCCGCTATCCGCCGCGCAAGCGGCGGCCTGTTTAGTTGGAGCATGATCTTATCGGAAAACCGCTACGCACTTTTCCGGATCATGCTCTACTCCCTGATCAGCGTCTCGACCTCGCCGCGCAGGGCTTGCCGAGAGCCGTCGCGCGAATAGAACATGTGACCGCCGGGATAGACGGCGAATTTCACGCGCCGGGTCGCGAATCCAGGCAATTGGTCGAGCACCCGCTTCGTTCCGAAATAGGGTGTGGCGAGATCGAACAGGCCGTGCGCGACCAGCAGGTTCAGCTTCGCGTCGGTTGCAAGGATCTGGCGCAGGTCCGACACCGATTGCGGCGGGTTGATGCCGCGGCCGAAATCCCAGTTGCCCTCGACGGCGCCGTTCAGGACCTCGTAGGAGCCATCGGGCCGCCAGTTGAGCTTGCGCGTGAGGACATCGACCGCGGCGCTCGTCAGTGGCGCCTGGAGCGCATCGCCGGAAGGGTCGCCGAAACGCGAATTGCCTGAATCCGGATAGGGATCGAAGCCGCGCACCGAGGCATCATAGCGTCCCGTCACTTTGCCGTTCTTGCGGTCGAACTCGCGGCGGAATTCGCCGACGTCGAAGCGGCCGGCGAGCCTGCGGCTCACCGCCTGGTCGATGCCGGTGAGCTCGGCGACCTTGTCGGCCAGCCGGGTGGTCGCCTCCTTGTCGGCCTCGCCCTTGACGAGGTCAGCCAGGAATTCGCCGCGCGCGTAAGCCTCGACGTCGGCGAGATCGGCGCGCTTGACCGGGCCTTTCGCTGCGCGCGCCACCGCGACATAGCTCGGCAGCGTCGCGACATATTGCAGGAGGCTCGTGCCTGTGAACTCGCGGAAGTCGAGCAGCGGCGACACCAGGATCAATCCCCTGACGCCGACGCCGTGCTGGAGCTGCAACTGGCGCACGACCTTCGGCCCGCGAATGCCGCCATAGCTTTCGCCCGCGACGTATTTCGGCGAGATCAGCCGGTCGTGTTTCTCGAGCCAGCGGCGGATCACGAGCGCGATCGAATTGACGTCGCCGTCGACGGAGTAGAAGGATTTGCGCGCGTCCTCACCGCTCGCCACGAAGCGGCTGTAGCCGGTGCTGACAGGGTCGATGAAGACGAGATCGGTGAAGTCGAGCCAGGTTTCCGCATTCGGCTTCACCTCGGGTGAAGCCGACGGCGACAGCGCTTCGCCGTCGAGCGGCAGGCGCCACGGCCCCGCCGCGCCGAACTGGAGCCAGGCCGAGGACGCGCCGGGTCCGCCGTTGAACAGGAAGGTCACCGGGCGCGTCGCCCGGTCGGCACCGTCGAGCTCGTAGGACGTGTAGGCGATGTCGGCCAGCGGCTCGCCCTTGCCGTCGAACACACGGATGGAGCCTGCGGTCGCGGCGAAGTTGAGGGCACGGCCGGGCAGATCGAGCGTTTGCTTCGTGGTCGAATCCGGCGGGAGACGGTGCGGCTCGGAGGCCGGCGAATTCTGCGACGCACTTTGCGCGCCACCACCGCGCCCGCCCTTCTGTCCGGCTGGCGCCGTCGTCTCGGAGCGCGGCTGCGGCGGATCATCCGCGCGCGCAAATCCTGCGAGTGCGAAAGCCGACACTGCCAGCACCAGGACCGTGCAACGCAGCGCCGGCAAGCTCGTGACCATGATCGTTCTCCTGCTCGGCCGTGAGAGCCGGTGGGGCCGCAAGGCTAGCGCGGAATTGCGACGGTTTGGGGAATCATTGACGAGGCGCCCCCTTGGGAGGCCGATCGGGCTCGAAACGACCCGGTTTGCCCCGAATCCGGCAGTCGGCCGTTTGCCTTGAAGGGTGGTCATCCTCGACAATGCAGCCCCACCTCGTATAGACGAGCCCGGCGGAACTTTCTCGAGCCAGCGGGCCTGCCCGAAAAGCCATGACCAAGCCCTCGCGATACGAACGGATCGCCTTCGTCGCCAGCCCGAGCAGCGAGGCGCAGGCCGCGATCGGCCAGCTCACCAGCGACTATGGCAATTGCGACCCGAAGGATGCCGACATCGTGGTCGCGCTCGGCGGCGACGGGTTGATGCTCCAGACGCTGCACCAGAACATGCACACGGGAAAGCCGATCTACGGCATGCACCGCGGCACGGTCGGCTTCCTGATGAACGAATATTCGACCCACGATCTGCGTGCGCGGCTCGAGGCGGCCCATGAATCCGAGATCAATCCGCTCTTGATGCGGGCGACCGACGTCAATGACCGCGTTCACCTGCACCACGCCATCAACGAGGTCGCCCTGTTCCGGCAGACCTACCAGGCCGCGCGGCTGCGTATCCTGATCGACGAGCGCGAGCGCATGCCCGAGCTGATTGCCGACGGCATCATGGTGGCGACGCCGGCCGGCTCGACCGCCTACAACCTCTCCGCCCAGGGACCGATCCTGCCGATCAACGCCGCCCTGCTGGCGCTGACGCCGATCAGCGCCTTCCGCCCGCGCCGCTGGCGCGGCGCGCTGCTGCCCAATACGGCCTATGTCGTGATCGAGGTGCTCGAAGGCGACAAGCGACCGGTCGCGGCGGTCGCCGACCATGACGAGGTGCGCGACGTCCGCCGCGTCGAGGTGCTCTCGGACAAGACCATCTCGATGCGCATGCTGTTTGACCCCGGCCACAGCCTGGAAGAGCGCATTTTACGCGAGCAGTTCGGCTACTGAGCCCTCCTGCCCGCCGCCCGTCGGCAACCCTTCGTTAACCCCCGCCACGATATGGTTAACGAAGGTTGACCGCTTTGGCCCGGGCGTCATGTTCCGTATCGACTTCAACAAGCTGCGCTTCCTCGTCTGCGACGACAATCCGCATATGCGCCGCATCCTGCGGACGCTGCTGCATTCGTTCGGCGCGCGCGAGGTCTATGAAGCCGAGGACGGCGCCACGGCGCTGGAAATGTACAGCCATTACGTGCCCGACATCGTCATCACCGACTGGGCGATGCCGATCTTCGACGGGCTCGAGCTCGCGCAGATGATCCGGCAGCCGGAATCCAAGGGCAATCCTTACGCGCCGATCATCATGCTGACCGGCCATTCCGAGAAGCGCCGCGTCACGGTCGCGCGCGATGCCGGCGTCACCGAATTCCTGGCCAAGCCGATCTCGGCCAAGGGGCTCTACCAGCGCATCCTGAACGTCGTCGCCAATCCCCGCCCCTTCATCAAGACCAAGACCTATTTCGGACCGGACCGGCGCCGCAACACCAACTCCGCCTATATGGGCCCCGAGCGCCGCGTCGGCGAAAAGCACGAGGTGCTGCAGCAGCCCTCGCTGCTCGACAAGGCCCGCTCCTCCATCTAGCGCAACGTCTTCAGACGAGGCAGGCATCATGGCGAAGAACAGCGCAAAGGACATCGAGGTCAAAGCCTTCGCCACGCATCAAGTAATCACGCAGCCCAATCCGCTGCGCAAGGTTCTGCGCCGCATCGAAGAGAAGGACATGGACGATCCGGTCAGCCGTGCCGAGCAGGCGCTCGCGGGTCTCTCCGGCGAGTTCAAGGACTGGATGGCAACCGAGGTCAACCGCCTGTCGGCCGCCTACGTCGCCATCCGCAATGACGGCTTTTCCAAGGAGCGGCGCGACGAGCTGTTCCGCGCCGCGCACGACATCAAGGGCGACGCCGCGACATTCGGCTTCCCGGCGGCGGCGGGAATCGCCGAGAGCCTTTGCCGCGTCATCGAGCACGCCCCTGATCTTGAGAAGGTGCCGGCCGAGTTGTTCACGCATCACATCAATGCCGTCCTGGCCATCGTGCACGAGAACACGAGGCTCGACAGCATCAGCGTCTCCGCCGAGCTCAGCCGCCGCCTGCGCAAGGTCGCCGACGACTATCTCACCCAGGTCAACCGCGACCGCCCCGAGCATCTCGAAGCGATCCTGGCGCCGAGCATCGTGCCGGCGGAGTAAGGACCCTCTCCTCTCGTCATTGCGAGCGCAGCGAAGCAATCCAGACTGTCCCCGCGGTGGGATTTCTCGATTGCTTCGCTGCGCTCGCAATGACGGGGTTTGGGCCTGCTCTATCGGCACGATAAGTATCGCAGGGTGGGCAAAGCGGAGCGTGCCCACCAATCAGCTCGAATTATACAGAGAGGTGGTGGGCACGGCGCAAGAGCGCCTTTGCGCACCCTACGGCATCTCGCTAGGCCGCAATCAGATCGTCGTAAACCGGATCGACCGCATCATCCGCAACGATCTCGTCGCAGAACAACCTTGCCTCTTCGCGCGCGGACTCGGTGGCGAAACGGCGGAGCAGGACCATCAGCGGCTCGGTGGCGCCGCGGTCGGTCTCGCAATGGGTGAGCACGCGCTCGACCATGCGCCGGCGCAGCCGCGCCGCGCCGTCGTCGCTGTCGACGAAACCCTGCTCGTGACAGGCATCGAGCGCCACCTGGAACGCCGCAAAGGTCGCTTCGGGAAGGCCGGCACGGCGCAGCAGCGCGTGCAGGCTGTTGCCGCCGCGGTCGTGGAGCAGAGCGGTGACGCGCGCCAGCGGCACATCGGCGAGCTCGGCCAAGGCCGCGTCGAACAGGTCGAGATTGCTCGACAGCAGCGCGCGCAGAATGAGACCGGCGGTCAGCTGGCCGGTGACGCGGAGATGATGCACCAGGCCCTGCATGTCCTCGCCGCGCGAGCGCGCCGCGATGTTGATGGTGGAGCGATCGCGCGCCTCGACCGTCATGCGCTCGGCACGATCAGCGCTCAGCCAGTTCCGCGCCACGACGAACTGCGCCAGCGTCTCCGAGAGCTTTGCGACCAGCGCCGCGCGGGTTGCGGCCGGCAGATCGTCCAGCACCAGCATCGCTTCGCGGATAGCGGCAAGATGGCCGTGACGCTCGACGATGCGAGTCCACGAGAACGGCGCAAGCTCGGCGTGCGGATTTTCGATCAGCTCCAGCGCTGCGGCCGCGCAGCCCACTTCGGCGATGGCGGCGCAGACCGACACCGGCAGCGCGATGCGGCGGGCGACCGCGCACTGCACCTCGTCATTGCCGGTCGCAACGATGTCGACGAGATCGGCATCGATCAGCAGCGGGGAATGTTCGAGTACCGGCAGCGCGACGGTCGGCTGGTCCGCCGACAGCGCCCGCACGATCGAGGCCGGGGCGTCAAGGCTGCGCGCAAAAGCTTCGGACATCGCCTGCCGCACCAGCGGCGAGGGATCGTCGAGCAGCATCAGAAGCGCGCCTTCGGCGGCGATGCGGTCGTCATGAGAAAGGTCCGAGATCAGCCAGGCCCGGGCCAATGCCCGCGTTGCCTCGGCCCGCTCGCCGGCGGGCGCCGTCCTGATCCAATTGATAAACTGCCGAACAATCATGCTGCTTCCGGCTTACACAACAAACGAAAATGGTGACGGCTCGTCACCTGCAACACAAAATAAACCACGACGCTTAACAAAGCGTTCACCATAACTGGCTGGTTTTATTGACGTTTTGTTAAGGGAACCGAGACGCCCGGCTCACGTGCCCAGGACGCTGCGCAGCGCCTCTTCGGCGATGCGCAGCAGAGCCGGGGCACATTTTCAACGGAAGGATTCGCGGGAGCATGGGTCCCGGCTCGGCGGCGCCACGTCGCGCCGCGCCTTGTCCGGGACACGAGAGCGGACGTCAGCTCGAGAACGTGCCGCTGCGGTCGCTGAAGAGATCGAGTGGCTGCGGCGGGCGCACGTCCGGCGTGGCCGAGGCGACCGAGGTGAGCGAGGCGTTGTTGCCCCACAATTTCTGCACCGTCGCCGAGACCGGCTGCGTGGCATCGCCGGGCTGATAGATCGAGCGAAACACCGGCGTGCTCGGCGCATTGTCCGCGACCGTCGTTGACGACGTCGCGCTGGCAGGCGTCACGGCGCGTGTATTCGGGAAGGTCTGGAGATAGGCGGCGTTGTCGATGACGGGCACTGCGGGCTGCACGCCGTTGGCGCTGGCGACCTCAGTGGTCGACGGCGTGCCGCCATACATCGCCATCGCACTGCGCGTGACTTTCGAATTCGCCGCGCTGGCATACCGGGCATCCAGCACCGAATAGACCTCGGAGACGCTGCGAGCGCGGCCGTCCCTGGCGTAGAAGATCGAGCGGTTGGCCGCGGCCGCGTTGGGAAACATCCGCGCGCCGACGGCTTGCGGATTGTCCTCGGCATTGGCGATGAGTTTTGCAGCCCCGCCGACGCCCATGAAATGCGCCATATAGAGCTCGCTGTCGGACGGCCTGCGGCCGAGCAGGCCGGTGAGCTTGAAGCTGTTCGACTGCGTCAGCGCCGCGGCCATGCTGGATGCGGCCTCGGGATCGTCGCGCAGCTTCATGATCGACCGCTTCATGACGGGGTCGTCGACCGAATAGGCGCCGGACGACGTCCTGATGATGGCGTCGGCGTAGCTGCCATAGCCAAGCTGGGCGCCCGCCTCTTTCACGGTGCCGAGCCAGGTCTGGTCGATGAACTGGTAGAGCCCGTGCGCTGACGACGTGGTGGCGCCCGCCGTCGGATCGAAATCCGATTCCATCTTGGCGGTGGTCAGCATGTACTGGAAGCTGACGCCGGAGATGTTCGAGGCCTGCTTGATCGCACCGGCGACGCGCGCCCGCGACGGATCGAGACCCGCCGTCTGTGAGGCACTGGAATTGTCGACCGACATGATGGAGTGCCCGCCCCGCGCGGCGTTGAGCGACGCCGGCAATTCGGCGCCCTGTCGTCTCACCGTGGGACAGGTATGGTTAATGCGGGGTTAATTCGGCTCTCCCTGTCATTCCGGGGCATCGCGAAGCGATGAGCCCGGAATCCATCCAGCCGCGCGCGATGCCTTGCGATGGATTCCGGGCTCGCGCTTCCGCGCGCCCCGGAATGACAGAGTGCTACTTCTTATAGACGTCGTTCGGATCGAACAGCCGCTCGGCCTCGGTAAAGACCAGCCTGGCTCCCCCGCCTTCCGCCTCGACCTTGCGGTAGAAGCACGACCGCCGCCCGGTGTGGCAGGCCGCGCCGATCTGCTCGACGCGGATCCAGACCGCATCCTGATCGCAATCGGTGCGCATCTCGACCACGCGCTGGGTTTGACCTGAGGTCTCACCCTTTCGCCACAATGCATTGCGCGAACGGCTGAAGTACCAGGCTTCGCCCGTCGCGATGGTCTTGCGCAGCGCCTCGTCGTTCATGTGGGCGACCATCAGCACGTCGCCGGTGGCGACGTCGGTCGCGACGACCGTCACGAGGCCGTTCGCGTCGAACTTCGGCAGGAAGGCGAGGCCTTCCTCGATCTCATGGGAGTGAGCGGACACGGCTTCCTCGCTTAGAGCGTTCGCGAGGTCAGCGCTGCAGGCCTCGCACCAGGGACAGGAAACGGGCCTGCTCCGCCGGATTGTCGCGGAACATGCCGGTGAAGCGGCTGGTGAAGGTGGAGGCGCCATGCTTGGCAACGCCACGCACCGACATGCAGGTATGCTCGGCCTCGATCAGCACGGCAACGCCGCGGGGTTTCAGGATCTCGTCGATGGCCGCCGCGATCTGCGCCGTCAGATGTTCCTGGGTCTGAAGCCTCCGGGCGAAAATGTCGGTCAGGCGGGCGAGCTTCGACAGGCCGACGACGCGCTCCACCGGGGTGTAGGCGATATGCGCCTTGCCGTAGAACGGCATCATGTGATGCTCGCATTGCGAGGTGAACTCGATGTCGCGCACCAGCACGAAATCGTCATAGCCCGCGGTCTCGCCGAAGGTACGGTCGAGCACCTCGGCCGGGCACTGGTGGTAGCCCTGATAGAGCTCGTCGAAGGCCTCGACCACACGGCGCGGCGTGTCGAGCAGGCCCTCGCGCTGGGGGTTCTCGCCGATATAGGCGAGCAGTGTCTTCACCGCCGCTTCCGCCTCGGCGCGCGCAGGGCGCGGCTGGTCGGCGCGGACGGCGACCGCGAGGAATTCGGCAGGGTCAAGTTCGGCCGGGCGGCTCTCAGGCTGCCGGTCGGAGGGCTTGTTGGGGCGGATGGATTTGATTGCAGCGTCCATATCGACTCCGTTCGACGGCCTCAACGGCCGGAGTGTCACCGGCAGACGGGGCGGCCAAGCCGCCGGACGCCTGAACAGAACAGTTTCGGCGAAAAAAGGTCCCGAGGTCATAACGCTGGCGGCGCAGATCTGGATCAGCGCCGCCGCACCGCTGGACTGTTTTTCCGCCAGTTCCGCCCCTATATAGGACCGTGGGCGGCGCCCGCCAAGGCCGATCCGGCCCGGAAGTGGGTGTGGAAGTGTTGGACTCCATCACATGCTGAACGACATTTATAACAAGCGGATCATCGAGCTGGCCGGGAATATTCCGCGCCTCGGGCGGCTGTCGGACCCCCATGCCACCGCGACCGCCCACTCCAAGCTGTGCGGCTCGACCGTGAAGGTCGACCTCAAGATGGCTGGCGACACGGTCACCGACTTCGCCCATGACGTGAAGGCCTGCGCGCTGGGACAGGCCTCTTCATCCATCATGGCAAGTCACGTGGTCGGCTCGACTGCGAGCGAACTCCGTGAGTTACGCGAAACCGTTCGCAAGATGCTCAAGGAGAATGGCGCTCCTCCTCAAGGCAAATGGGAGGAGATCAAGTTCCTCGAACCGGTCCGCGACTACAAGGCGCGGCACGCCTCGACACTGCTGACCTTCGATGCAGTGGTCGACGCGATCGGTCAGATCGAGTCCAAGGCCAAGCAGCCCGCCGCGGCACAGGGCTGAGCCCCCATCGACATCGACGTCATTCCGGGGCGCGCGCCAGCGCGAACTATGGTGCGCAAGTGCGCACCTGAGAATCTCGCGCTACAACATCTGGATTCCGGGTTCGTCGCTTTGCGACGCCCCGCAATGACTGTGGAGAGCTTACTTCTGCGCCGCTGTCGCCGGCGCTGCCGCGCTGCCCGTGGGCACCAGGGCTTCCGCCGTCTTGGTCGACTTGGCCGGCTGCTCCGGTTCGGCACCGAACCTCGCCTGCGTCTTCGGTGCGAGTTCCGCCATCGCCGGCGCTGTGAGGTCCACATGCGGCAGCACGTCGGCGACGAGATCCGTCGTCACCAGGTTGGTGAGCTTCAGCTCGCCTGCATCGAGCTCGTGCAGATCTTCCCAGGGCGGCACGCTGAGCGCGAGCGACAGCAGATCGCCGGCGCCGCCCATGTCGAAGGTGTATTTCGCGAGGCGGCCGATGTCGCGTTCCACGATCATCAGGTCCTGGGCGCTGTAGCCTGCCGCCTTGGCATCGTCGGCGCGGTCACCCATCCATATCTGGTGGACGCGGACATGGGCCGCTTCCGGCACGTAGCGCTTCTTGCCGGCCAGCAGCAGGAACACGCACATGGACTCGCAATAGGCCTCGGGCGCGACCGCCGGACGGGCCGACTGGCCGCCGCGGTTCTGAAGGCTGATGCCGACGGTGGTCAGAAGCCCGAGATTGCGGAAGCGCCGGCCGAGCGTGATTGCGTCGTTGACGGAACCGCCGCTGGAATCGAGCACCACGGTGGCACCGCCGAGCTGGCGTCCGCGCGCAAACTCTTCGAACTGCTTGGGCGTATCGGCGGTGATGATGCCGACCGCGCTGACCCAGCCGCGGCAGTTCGGCTCGCAAGCGACCCAGCTGAACTTCATCGGCAGCTTGCGCTCTTCGAGAGCGCTACCCGCTCGGGCCGACGACCCGAATGTCGCGACGGCGCCGGCCAGCGCGACTCCACAGACGGCGGTTCCCACCAGCAGCCAGCCGCGAAGATCAAGGGAGTTCAGAAGTTTCAATCTGGTTCCTTCCCCAAAGCCCCAAGGTCGCCAAACAATCCCCGGTAGCGCCCTCTGAGTCCATCATACAGGCGTATGTTTCTACACACGGGCGTCATAAAAATGGTATCCGGGCGAATACAGATCGTCCACAGATACTTGCTGCACTGCTCCCAGAAAGCAGGCAAAATATGGCGCGCAAACAACACCTTACAGTTCCCTGCGCCGGAACCGAGCAACACCTCGCTTAACGTCGCAGCAACGCGCCCATGAAGCATTCAACCTGCGAGCATTGTTCCATTCCCGTCGAGAGCCTCCTTCGCCTGCCGCGGAGATTTGGCCGTGCCCTAATCTGGCTCTATCGCCACACGCTCTCGCCGCTGGTCGGATACAATTGCCGGCACCTGCCGACCTGCTCCGTCTATGGCGATGAGGCGATCGAGCGCTTCGGGCTCTGGGCCGGCGGCTGGATGACGCTCGCGCGCCTGCTCCGCTGCAATCCGTACGGCACGTCGGGCATCGACAATGTGCCGCTCGCCGCGCCCCAAAACGCGCGCTGGTATCTGCCCTGGCGGTATGCCCGCTGGCGCGGCGTGAATTCGTCCTGAGTTGCCGCGTTGCTGACCTCAGGGGAACCGGAACCGTCCCCTCGCGTTGTTGTGATACTCCCACGGGAGGAAACAACAATGCGCTGGAAAATCAGCCCTCTTTTTCACTTCAGACCTGGATCAAGTCTCGGTCCCAGGGCGCATCACGACCCCAGAACCCTCGACCTGCTCGCCATCGTCGCCCTGCTCGCACTCGCGGTCGGCTCCGGCTGGTATCTTGCGACGAGCCTCGCGACGCCGCCGAGCACGACTGCGATCATCGTGCCGAGCCAGAGCGTGCACTGGTAGCTCAGAGGTCCAGCACCAGCCGCTCCGCGTCCGATCCGGCGACGCAAACCATGAGATAGCGCTCCCGCTCATAGGGCGACAGGATGCGGTCGCGATGGACCGGTCTGCCCTCGATCCATCCGACCTTGCAGGCGCCGCAGATGCCGCCGCAACAGGAGGTCGCGATGTCGATGCCGCCCTCCTGCAACGCGGCCAACATGGTCTGGCCGGCGCGCACCTGGATCTCGGTACCCGAGCGCGCAAGCGACAATGTGAATGGTTTGGCGTCGGGATCGATGATCGGTGGCGGCGCGACAAAGCGTTCGATGTGAACGTTGGCCGTTGGCCAGGCTGTGGTCAGGCGCTCGAAATCCTCGGTCATGCCTTCCGGGCCACAGCAAGCCACCAGGGTCTCCGGATCGGGATCGCCGACCAACTCCGCGAGATCCGGACGTCCCGCTCGCGACGTCCGATGCACGACGACAGTCCCCGCCTCGATCAGTGAGCCGAGATGCGCGGCGAGCGGCACCTCCTCGCGCGCGACCAGATGCAGCGTGAATTCGGCCTGCGCGGTGCGTTGGAGATGCCGCACCACGGACAGGAACGGCGTCACGCCGATGCCACCCGCCACGAACATGTAGCGCCCGATGCGCGCATCGGGCGCCAGCCCGCCGCGCGGCAATGAAACGCCGATGATATCGCCAACCCCGACGTCATCGTGAAGCGCGCGCGAACCACCGCGCCCGTCTGCTTCGCGCTTGACTGCGATGACATAGCGCGTGTTGTCCGCAGGCTCGTTGCACAGCGAGTAAGTCCGCACGAGCCCGTTCGGCAGATGCAGGTCGATGTGCGCGCCGGGCTTGAACGGCGGCAACTCCCATCGGTCAGGATCGGCCAGCGTGAACAGCTTGATGTCTGCCCCCGCCTCCTCGATGCCGGTGACGATCGTCTTGACCGTCGTAATCGGGCGCGCACTCATGCCGCATTCCGCACGGTGTCGCCGACCCTGACGATGCCGCCCTGCAGGATCCTGCAGTTGAGGCCGGAGCGATTGATCAGGGGATCGAAGATCGCCTTGCCGGTGATCTCCTCTATATGCCGGCACGGCACCGACAGCCGCGTCGCTTCCAACAGAGTGTCGCCCAGCCAGAAGCGGCGGCCGACGAGGTGGTTGAGCGGCACGCCTTCGACCGTGACATTGCGCCGATGCTCTTCGGGACCGAGCTCGATGCCGGCATCGCGTTTGAGCGCGATCAGCGTCTCGAGCTCGAACAGGGTGACCTGCCGGCCCTCTTCCGGCTTGTGCGAGTAAAACCCCTCCTCCTTGCCGATCATGTAGCGGTCGCCCTCGATCCCCTTGCCGGCGACGAGGGTGATCGTCTCGGCTGCGCGCATCGGCAGGAACGCACGCGGAGCGAGATGGAGGAAGCGCACCACGCCGGTCCAGCCGAGTTGTGCTGTCTTTTGCGCCGAGCCGGCGCTGACGATGTCGAGCATGACAAAATCCTTGTCAGAAGCGATGGCGCGCCGCAGATGGCGGCGCGCGGCGGAATCAGGTCAGTTCCTTGTTCGCCATCTCGGGCGCGAACCTGGTCGCAGTCGCGGTGATGGCGGCGCAGGCGATCAGCAGCAGCGAGACCGGCCAGGTGGCGCCGCCGCTCCACGCCATCAGAGAGGCCGCGATCAGCGGGGTCAACCCGCCGCTCAGGGCAGCACCGACCTGAAAGCCGAGCGAAGCGCCGCTATAGCGCAGCCGCGCGGAGAACAATTCGGAATACCAGGGCGCGCCGATGCCGAACATCACCATCTGACCGAAGGTGATCGCGACCACGATGGCGCAGATGACGATGGTGGAATCGCGGGTGTCGAGCAGCCAGAACAGCGGGAAGGCAAACAGCGCCGAGAACAGGCAGCTCGCGTAGAACATGGTCTTGCGGCCGACGAGATCGGACAGCCAGCCGAACAGCGGAATGGCAAGCAGCGCGACCAGCGACGCGGCAAAGGCGCCGTTCAGCACCACCGCCCGCGGCAATCCCAGAATGGCGGTGGCGTAGGACATCACGAACACGCCGCCGATGCTGGCATAGGCGATCTCGGAAATCTTGAGACCGACCGCTGTGAAGAAGGGCCTGCGGTGATGCGTGAAGATCTCGACCAGCGGCAGCTTCGCAACGTCCTTCTTGGCCTGAACCTGACGGAAGGCCGCGGTCTCCTCCATGTTGAGGCGGATGTAGAGGCCGACGCCAACCAGGAGGATCGAAATCAGGAAGGGAATGCGCCAGCCGTAAGCCATGAAGTCGCCCTCCGGCAGGCTCGCCACCAGCGCGAACATACCGATCGCAGCGAGATTGCCGATGGGATTGCCGACCTGCACCATGCTGCCGAGCAGGCCGCGGCGATGCGTCGGGCAATTCTCCACCACCATCAGCACGGCGCCGCCCCATTCGCCGCCGAGGCCGATGCCCTGGAGGAAGCGCAGCCCGATCAGCAGCAGCGGCGCTGCGATGCCGATCTGCTGGTAGGTCGGCAGCAGGCCGATCAGGAAGGTGCCGATGCCCATCACCATGATCGTGATCGCGAGCATCGCCTTGCGCCCGACCCGGTCGCCGTAATGGCCGAAGATCGCGGCGCCCAGCGGCCGCGCCAGGAAGCCGACCGCGTAGGTGCCGAAGGCGGCGATGGTGGCAAGCGTGGGATTGCCGGCGGCGAAGAAGACCTTGTTGAACACCAGTGCGGTTGCGGTGCCGTAGATGAGGAAGTCGTACCATTCGACCGCGGTGCCGATCACGCTCGACCACACGATCCGTCGCAAGCTCGCCGCCTCGTCCGGCGCTACGTTCAGGGTTACGTCGTCTGCTACGGTCATCGATCTCTCCAAAAGGTACCGGCGCCAGGGAAAAGCAGTTGGTTCGGTGCGTGGAGCCCATCGGCAGCCACGACGGTAAAATCGATCATGTTTACTGTTGGAAATCAACGCCGCGGAACGCGGCAAATGCCGACGATCGCGGCAAGGCTGACGATTTGCACTTAAATTCAGCTATTTTTCAGGCTATATCAGTTCACTTGCTCATAATATCCGCGGCCCTGCCCGAAATTTCTGCTCTTGTGTTTTCCTTTGGAATACACCCAGAGGCGACCGACGCGGCCTGCGTGGGCCGCGGGGCTGGCAGTCGGGCGCTATCTGTTGCAAAACAGGCGCGAGCAGTTCGGGAGATTCTTGCGTGCTTGACGTCAGCAAAGCGACAGCGGTCGGGGCCAACATCCGCCAGGCGCGGGTTGCCAAGGGCCTGACGCTGGACCAGCTTGCGAGGCAGAGCGACCTCACGCGCGGTTACATTTCGCTGGTCGAGCGCAACCTGAAAATCCCCTCCCTCGCCGCCCTGCTTCGGATGGCCGCCGCCCTCGAGGTCAATGTCGCAAACTTCTTCGATCCGAACGCCGAGCCGGCGCCGCGCTACACGCTGTTTCGCCGCGAAGGCGGCAACGTGCCGCTGTTCCAGGACACGTTCGGCGTGGTGCCGCTGGCAACCGGCCGAACCCGCAAGATGATGGAACCGTTCCTGCTCAGCCCGCCGCACAAGGCGGCGACGCGCGCCTCGCATGCCGGCGAGGAGCTGCTGTTCGTCATCAACGGCAAGATCGCGATCAAGCTCGACGGCGAGGAGCTGACGCTCGGCAAGGGCGACTGCCTGTATTTCTCAGGCGAAACGCCGCACGAGGTCAGGAGCCTCGGGCGGCAGAAGGCCGAGGTTCTGGTCGTTGTTGCCCAGACTCCTTGACGCCGGGCCTCAGCGAATAGCTTAGCGGAACCAGAAGAAACGCCCGGGCGGCGGCGGGATCGGCTCGGGCGGACGCGGCCGCTTCGGGCGCGGCGGTCTTGGCGGCTCGGTGGACGAAGTGGCATCGGCCGCCGGCGCGGTCTCGCTGCCCGGCACTTTCACCGACAGCAGAAGATTGGATTCATGCATGCGCCAGCGATAGCCGACGCCGAAGTCGATCGGCTGGGCGCGCGTGAACAGCTCGGCGTAGCGCTCCTGGTAGCGTCCGGGGAATTCGCTGATCGGCCCGAGGTAACGGCCGAACGGGAAGAAACGCCATTGCCGTGCATTGTAGTTGGCAAGCGGAATGCCTGAATCGTCCTGGACGATGGTGGCGCTGTTGGCGAGCAGCCAGTCGCGGACGACCGTGAAGTTGCCGGAGTGCAAGAGATAGGATGCGCTCTTGAGCAGACTGTTGCCGGGGCCGAGCGTCTCGCAGAACTTCAGGAAACCGGTCGCACGCGCGCCGGCATTCGAGAGGTCGGTCGAGAAATAGTACAGCGTGCGCACCTCACCGTCGCTGCCGGCGAAGGTGATGCGGACGCCGCGCGTCGCGTTCGGTCCCGGATTGTCGTTCCCCACATGCATCCCGCCCTTGTTGTCGAGCGCGACCATCTCGACGTTGCGGATGGTCTTGCCGGAGCGGGCAAGGAAGACATAGAGGATCGGCAAGGTGCCGTTGACCTGGTTGGTGTGCAGGTCGATCTTCATCTGCTTGGTGATGAAGAAGGAGAAGCTCAGGATCGAGCCGAGCGAGCGCTCGACATTGTAGAGCGCCGCGCCGACCGAACCGCGCGGCAACTTCGTCAGGTCGGGCACGGCACCGACCGGCTCCAGCGCACCGAGCACGTAGGTGCTGGCCTTGGAATAGAAGGCATTGGCGTAGAGGAAGTCCGGGCCGCTGAACATGTAGAACATGGTCGGCCGTGGCGCGGCCAGATTGACGTCGGCCCAGGCGCGGATCTTCGATATTTGCCGCTGCTCGAGCTGGGCGAAGGCGTTGTCGAAGAATTTTGCATGATGCTGCCAGTTGGGGTCCCTGGTCAGCGGCACCAGCGGCGAGTCCGCCGAAGGCTGCATGCCCGCGAGGAAGCGCGCGGTATCGTCAAAGGTGACGTCGGCGGCACGTGCGGACGAGACGGCCGCAGCCAGGAAGGCAAGAGCGACGGCCGCAATTCTCATGGGTCGGAACATGTCTATTCGCGGTGTGATGAATTGCCAGCGGCGACCGGCCGCCTGCGGAAAACAGCATAGATCAACAGGCCCGAGAGCATGACGAGCATCCCCGAGAGCGACTGCACCGGCCGCTCGGTCAAGAGGTAGTACATCATGAACGCGGTCACGAGCAGGAAAACGAGTGGCGTGAACGGGTATCCCCAGGCGCGATAGGGCCTGGGGAGATCGGGATCGGTGATGCGCAGCTTGATGACGCCGGCGACCGTGAAGAACGAGCAGAACAGCAGCGCGAACTGGATGAAGTCGAGCACGGCCTCGAAGCTGCGCGTGAACAGCAGCAGGGTCGCGACCGCGAGCTGGAACAGGATGGCATAGGCCGGCGCACCGCTGGCCGATCGCTTCGAGAAGACGCGCAAGGCCGGAATGTCCTCCCCCATCGTCATCATCACGCGCGGGCCGATCCACATCATCGCGCTGATCGAGGAGATCAGGCCGACACAGATCATGGCGCCGACGATCCGGCCGCCGAGGCTGCCGAAGATGGCGGTGCCGGCGACACTGGCGACGTCGAGCTGGCCGGCGAGCGCACCGACCGGCGTGGAATAGAGAAACACCGCGTTCAGCGCGACATACAGCACGAGCACGATCAGCGTGCCCGCGAGCAGCGCACGCGGCAGGCTTTGCTGCGGCGTATTCATCTCGCCGATGATGTAGGTCGCGGCATTCCACCCGGAGAACGAATACATCACGAAGACGAGCCCGATCGCGAAGGGCGCGCTGACGATATGCGCGATGTCGCCCGGCTGCGGCGTGAAGGCGATCGGCTGCGGCACACCGATGATGAAGCCGGCGACCAGGAAGGCGACGATCAGCACGACCTTCAAGATGGTCGAGATCAGCTGAAAGGTCGAGGAGTGCCTGACGCCGGTCAGTTGCACGATCGAGACCAGCCACACCACGCCGATGGCAAGCGGGATCGGCGGCAGATCGGGAATGACCGACTTGGCATATTCGCCGAAGGCCATCGCGGCGAGCGCGACGGGCGCTGCAAAGCCCACCGTCGCCGAGACCCAGCCGGCGAGAAAGCCGAAGGCGGGATGATAGGCGCGGCCGAGGAAATTGTACTCGCCGCTCGAGCGCGGAAACATCGCCCCGAGCTCGCTGTAGGAGAACACCCCGCACAGCGCGACGATGCCGCCAACGGTCCAGAGCAGGAGGATCGAGAAGCCGGACGGGATGTCCTTGACCTGGAAGCCGAGGCTGGTGAAGACGCCGACCCCGATCATGTCGGCAACGACGATCGCGGTTGCGACCAGAACGGAGACCCCGGCCCCGCTCCCGGTCAGCCGGCCAGTCCAGGGTGCGGGTCCCGCATCTGATGCCGTCATCGGGGTCCTTAACCTCAGGCGTCACGCCTCATGGGGAGCATCGTGCAGTTTGGTCCAGTCAATTCAAGCAGGGTTAACAAGGGCTAAATGAGGCAAAGGATATCGGTATTTCAGCACCGCTTATGCATGCTCCTGTGCAATAAAGCTGCGCGAACACCGGAATATCCCGCCTCCCTCCCCCACAATCAGGACACGATTGCGTGGTCCTTTCGAGCGTTCCGGATGTGGGGAAGTTTCTCCGGACGCTTAACGTCACCTAAACGCCAGTCGGCTCAATTATCTTAAACATTGCCGCTGGAATTGGGGTCATGGGTGGATGGTCGGGGCGGTTCCGAACATGAGAGCTGACATTCGTGCCGATCGGACTTCGTCCGGTCGGCACGGTCGTGCGCTCCGGGTCGGCCTGATCTCAGCCTTGGTGCCGCTGTCGCTCACGCTGGTTCAATGCGGCAAGGCGCCCGATCCCTCAGCGCTCGCGGCGCACTCGCAGGCCAATGTCCAGGTGGTCGCCAAGACCAATACCCAACAAATTGCCAGCGCCGACACGTTCGAGGATCGCTTCCCTGCTCCGCAGTTCAGGGAGCGCTTCCCCTCTGCGAGCGAGAGTTTCCTGCAACGGCAGATGTCGGACTTCTCGCCCAAGCGTGCCGTGCAACAGCAGCCGGAGCAGGCTCCCTACAAGGTCGCCTCGCTCGCGCCGCAAGTCCCCTACCAGCGTCCGCCGCGCGAAGACCTGACGACCCTCGTCAGCATGAAGTCGTCGGCCTTCCCCTATTTCGGCAACAACCCCGCATCCGACGCGCCGTTCCTCAACATCTCCAAGGGCGACCGCCGCGGCCACCGCAGCTATTCCGGACGCGTCTACTGGCAGGACGAGACCTACAGCGACAGCCGCGTGCTGGTGCACGTGCCCGAGCATTTCGACGTGCGCAAGCCGGGCGTGATCGTGGTGTTCTTCCACGGCAATGGCGCGACGCTGGAGCGCGACGTGCGCGACCGGCAGCTGGTGCCGCAGCAGATCACCGATTCCGGCGCCAATGCCATCCTGCTCGCCCCGCAGATGGCGGTGGATGCCGCCGATTCCAGCGCCGGAAAATTCTGGCAGGCCGGCGGCCTCAAGCGCTTCATGGAGGAGTCGGCGAACCACCTCGCCCGCCTCACCGGCGATCCCAACAGCGCGCGCGCCTTCGCCAACATGCCGATCGTCATCGTCGGCTATAGCGGCGGCTTCCTGCCGACGGCCTGGAGCTTAGAGGTCGGCGGCATCAGCGACCGCGTCCGCGGCGTGGTGCTGCTCGACGCCGTCTATGGCGAGATGGACAAGTTCGCTGCCTGGATCGAGAGCCACCGCTCCGGCTTCTTCGTCAGCTCCTACACCCGTTACACCGCACGGCGCGACCGCGAGCTGATGAGCATGCTGAGGCAGAAGGGCATCAGCGTCTCCGAGGACATGGACGGACCGTTGCGTCCCGGCAGCGTGGTGTTCGTCGAAACCGGCGACGGCATCACCCATCGCGACTACGTGACCCGCGCCTGGACGCGGGATCCGCTCAAGGACGTGCTGGTGAAGATGTCGGCGACGCCGGCGCTGGCGCTCACGCGGGTTGCAGCCACCGCTTCGTCGCCCTCGAGCCGATAGTCCGCGACTGAACGCGAACGCTTAGCTCTTCGGCAGCTTCGGAATGCTCTCGGCAAAGCCGTTGAAGCAGGCCAGCCGCTCGTCCTCTTCCTTGAAGAAACGGCAATCGGCGTAGCCCTTGGCCTTCGCCGGCTTCGGCTTCGGCGCCGGCGGGATCACGGCGTCGTAGCAATTGAGACGGTCCTTGGTGCCGTCATCGATCTCGAGGCAGGCCTGGAGCCGCGCCGCGATCGATTGCGGCTTGCCCTTCGGCGCGGGCGCGGCGGTTGCGGCCGCCGCCTTGGTGCCCTTGGGCTTGACCTGCACCAGCGGCTTGTCCCCGACCATCGGTGGCTTGTCGGCTTGCGCGAACGCGGAGGCTGAATAGAGCACCGCAGCAACCGCCAGAATCATCCTCATCTCAGTCAACTCTCTTTGGTCCCCATGACCGGCCTTCTAGCGCCGTATCGCGCCGTTTGCCAAGCACCTTGCGCACACGAAAGCGCGGGATTTCAGGACGTCGCAGCAGCCGGCCGGGGCCGGGTCAGGATCACCAGGATCAGCGCCAGCACGACGAAGCCGACCGCCACGAATCCGATCGTATGCAAGAGCTCGCGGGCGAACAGCAGTCCGCCGATGGCGGACCCGACGGCCTGGCCGATATAGAGGACCGAGGTGTTGAGCGCGACGGTCGCCGGCGCCAGCGGCGGCGCGGCCGCAACCAGCCGCACCTGCTGCATCGAATTGGTCGAGGCAAAGCCCAGGCCCCAGACCGCGACCGCGATCGCCATCAACGCGATGGTGCCCGCGCTCAGCGCCCAGGTGGTGATGCCCGCAAGCACGAGGCAGGTGAACAGCAGCGAGGTCCGGTAAGGCCCCCAGGTGTCGACGATGCGTGTCGCGATGGCGACCCCGAGGAAGCCGCAGACGCCGTAGATCGCGAACACCATGCCGACCGCATCGGGGCTCGCCCCGGTCAGCTTCTTCAGCAGCGGGCCCATGAAGGTGAACACCACGAACTGCCCGGACATTTGCAGCATGGTGATCGCCAGCAGCAGCAAGATCGTCCTGCTGCGGCCGACCGCGCTCCAGGTCTTCAGATCCACCGGCGTGCCCTTCAAGCCCGCCGGCAGGCGCAGCAGCAACAACAGGAAGCTGATGCAGCCGAGCGCGCCGATCTCGCCATAGGCGGCGCGCCAGCCATAGCGGCTGGCGATGAAGGTGATCAGCGGCAGACCGACGGCCGCTGCCAGCGACCAGCCGAGGAAGATATAGGCGATCGTGCTGCCGCGCCGCTCCGCCGGCACGATCAGCGCCGCCGTACCGGCCGCCTGCGGCGTGTAGAGCGCACCGACCGCTAGCATCATCAGGCGGATGATAAGGAGGCTCGTGTAGTCGGGCGCAAACGCCGAGGCGAGATTGCCGAGCGCGAGCACCGCCAGCGTCGCGGTGAGCAGCGTCCGCCGCTCGATCCGGCTGGTCAGCCACGCCGTCAGCGGCGAGCCGATGCACAGCGTCACCGCACCGAAGGTGATCAGGAGTCCGGCCGCATGGACGCTGATCCCAAGCCCCGCCGACAGTTCCGGCAGCATGCCCGCCGGCGCCAGCACCGAGCAGCCGGTGACGAGATTGCCAAGCATCAGGGCGGTTGGCGCGAAGCGGCCGGCGACGGGGGGCGAGAAATTCATGCACTTGCATGTAGTGGATGGATGTGCGGATTGAAAGCGTCCGCACGATCGAAATTCGGTCCGAAGGCGCGAAGCCTCTTGTCTTCTTGAGGTTTCTTGATGACATTAATACTATTTTTAATTGCATATTTGAAGGAACATCGATGCCGAGCAAACCGGAAGGCGTTCGCCGTTACATCGTGATGAGCAAAGACGGCTATCTTGCAGAGCCGCTCGATACCGCGAATTTGCAACCGAGCACCAGCACGATACGGCTCGCCGCGCGGGCGCGCGTAGCGGCGCCGGCCCCACAAATGCGGGTGCTGGACTCGCTTCACGACAACGGCCCCAAGCTCGTCGAAATGGCTCCGGAGGGAGAACTCAGCCTTCGTCTCAGTTCACCGGACCTGAAGATCATCCCGGAAGTCTTTTATCATCGGCAGTGGGAGCGTTTCCGCGTCCATCAGCGTCCTCCCCGGCCCGCGGCCAAGGGAACAGCCGTGAAGAAAACCACCGCCAAGAAGGCGTCCGGCAAAAGAACCGCAAGGAAAGCCGACGCGAGCCGGGTCAGGCTGGCCGCCACGGCCAACATCGCTGCAACCCGGTTCACCGTCTCGGTCGTGGCACGTTCGGGCGGCGCTCCGATCGAAGGCGCTCATATCGTTGCATTCACGAATTTCGCGGCGCGTCAGGGAGCAGAGGCAACGACGGGCGCGAACGGGCACGCCACACTGAACTTGCTCCCCCCGAACCAGCCGCTTGAGCGCGTCTATGTCTACGCTCCGGCCGGCTATTGGGGATTTTATGCCACCAGAACAACCGGCGCGAACCTTGCGGAAATCAAGTTGACGTCCATCGACGTAAGCGATCCCACGTTGCTGCTCACGCAGCTCTACAGAAGGCTCCCCACAAGTGCCGGCGACGGTGTCACCGTCGCAATCATCGACAGTGGTGTCGACGGCACACACCCCGATCTGACCAACGTGACAGGCGGCCTGAATTGCGTGAGCGACGAGGTTCGTGCCGATCCCGAGGCGGCGCAGAATTGGCGGCCCGCGTTGACCGAGGGCGAGCACGGCACGCACGTCGCGGGCATCGTCGGTGGCCGTGGACCGGCGGGCGGATTCCGCGGCGTTGCACCGGGGGTGAAGCTTCGGAGCTATCGCGTATTCCCCGATCACCCGCGGCCGCCGCCCAACAACGGCGCCAGCAACTTTGACATCGCAAAGGCGATCGACACGGCCGTCGCGGACAAGTGCGACATCATCAACATGAGTCTTGGCGGCGGCCCCAAGGACGATCTCACGCGCGCGGCCATCGACCGGGCGATCGCGGCAGGCGTGGTGGTGATTGCAGCCGCCGGCAACGACGATCGAAGCCCGGTCTCCTTTCCCGCGGCGTTCGTCGAATGCGTCGCAGTGTCCGCCATGGGGCGGGTCGGCACCTTCCCGAAGAGTTCGATCGGGACCAGCAATGTCGCCAAGCCGAAAGGCAAACCTCAGACGGGGGATTTCATCGCCGATTTCAGCAATTTCGGTCCCGAAATTGATACCACCGGAGCCGGTGTCGAGATCGTCTCCACGCTGCCCGGAACCGGTCACGGCTCGATGAGCGGAACGTCGATGGCATGTCCGGCGGTGGCCGGTTTTGCGGCCTATCTCCTTGCCAAGGACCCGGCATTGAAGCAAAAAAGCGGTTCCAGCCGTTCTCGCGCCCTTAAGGACGCCTTATATGCCGCTTGCAAGCCGGAGAATTTTGGCCGCGACTATGAAGGGTTCGGACTACCCCTTCCGTAGGACGGCGCTCGGAGGGACCGGCACATCGACGGATGGCAAGCGATGAGCGAACGCACCGTGGTCTTTCGTGCCGATCCCAAATCCGAAGCGTCCGAGAGCATCGTAAAGCGCTTGCGCGCCGGAGGCGTCGAGATCGTAGAACAACAACCGAATATGCTGCTGGTCGCTGGCGCGCCGCGGGCAATCAGCAAGGCCCTTGGCGACGCCGAGGGCTGGAAGGTAACGGAGGAGACGTCTACGCCTCCGCCCAAGACGCGCGAAAAGGTCCTGAAGCCACCATCCCGATAGATCCGCCCCGCCTGCCGCAGCCAGACCGACCGGGCAGGTCTGATCGCGCGATATGGCATATTTGGGCGCGACTGGGGCCCGAGCGCCCCGGATGATGCGTCACATTCCCTTTTCTTGGAAATGCCGGATTGCACAGGCCGAATCCCCTGATATATCGCTCGTTCCCGCTTACCTGCGCTCGTTCGCAGGAGTGAGCCTCAGGAGAAACGCATGACCGACCAGCCCAAATCCGAGTCCGGCTTCCAATACAGCCTCTCCAATCTAAAGCCCGTGACCCCCGCTCCCAAAGTCACCCTCACCTTTCCAGACGGCGCCCAGCGCCAGTTCGACAAGGGCATCACCGGCCTCGATATCGCCAAGGGCATCTCGCCGTCGCTGGCCAAGCGCACGGTTGCGATGGCGCTCGACGGCGCGCTCGCCGATCTCAACGATCCCATCGAGGCCGACGCCAGGATCGAGCTCGTCAATCGCGACGACCCGCGCGCGCTGGAATTGATCCGCCACGACTGCGCGCACGTGCTGGCGGAAGCCGTGCAGACGCTGTGGCCGGGCACCCAGGTCACCATCGGCCCCGTGATCGAGAACGGCTTCTATTACGACTTCTTCCGCAACGAGCCATTCACGCCGGAAGACTTTGCCGCGATCGAGAAGAAGATGCGCGAGATCATCGCGCGCGACAAACCCTTCACCAAGGAAGTCTGGGACCGCGAGAAGACCAAGCAGGTGTTCCGCGACAAGGGCGAGGCGTTCAAGGTCGAGCTGGTCGACGCCATTCCCGGCACCGAGCCGATCAAGATCTACTACCAGGGCGACTGGTTCGACCTGTGCCGCGGCCCGCACATGACCACGACCGGCAAGGTCGGCAACGCCTTCAAGCTGATGAAGGTGGCCGGCGCCTATTGGCGCGGCGACAGCAACAACCCGATGCTGACCCGCATCTACGGCACGGCCTTCGCCAAGCAGGAGGACCTCGACGCCTATCTGAAGCAGATCGAGGAAGCCGAGAAGCGCGACCATCGCAAGCTCGGGCGCGAGCTCGACCTCTTCCACTTCCAGGAGGAAGGTCCGGGCGTCGTGTTCTGGCACCCGAAGGGCTGGACCATCTTCCAGCAGCTGATCGCCTATATGCGGCGCCGCCTGACCGGCGACTACAGCGAGGTCAACGCACCGCAGATCCTCGACAAGGTGCTGTGGGAGACCTCGGGCCATTGGGGCTGGTACCGCGAGAACATGTTCGCGGCGCAGTCGGCCGGTGACGAGGCCGAGGACAAGCGCTGGTTTGCGCTGAAGCCGATGAACTGCCCGGGCCATGTCCAGATCTTCAAGCACGGCCTGAAGAGCTACCGCGACCTGCCCTTGCGCCTCGCCGAATTCGGCGTGGTGCATCGCTACGAGCCGTCCGGGGCCATGCACGGCCTGATGCGCGTGCGCGGTTTCACCCAGGATGACGCGCACATTTTCTGCACCGAGGACCAGCTCGCCGAAGAGTGCCTGAAGATCAACGATCTCATCCTGTCGACCTACGCGGATTTCGGCTTCACCGGCGACCTCACGGTGAAGCTGTCGACCCGCCCCGACAAGCGCGTCGGCACCGACGCGATGTGGGATCACGCCGAACGCGTGATGGCGACCGTGCTGCGCGAGATCCAGTCGCAGAACAATCACATCAAGACCGAGATCAACCCGGGCGAAGGCGCCTTCTACGGGCCGAAGTTCGAATACGTGCTGCGCGACGCCATCGGCCGCGACTGGCAGTGCGGCACCACGCAGGTCGACTTCAACCTGCCGGAGCGGTTCGGTGCGTTCTACATCGACCATGACGGCGGCAAGAAGCCGCCTGTCATGGTGCATCGCGCGATCTGCGGCTCGATGGAGCGCTACATCGGCATCCTGATCGAGCACTATGCCGGCAACTTCCCGCTCTGGCTCTCGCCGGTGCAGGCGGTGGTCACGACCATCACCTCGGAAGGCGACGAGTACGCCAAGCAGGTCCTGGAGCAGGCGCGGCGCGCCGGGCTGCGGGTCGAGATCGACCTGCGCAACGAAAAGATCAACTACAAGGTTCGCGAGCACTCGCTGGCCAAGATCCCGGCGCTGCTCGTGGTCGGCAAGAAGGAGGCCGAGACGCATTCGGTCTCCGTCCGCCGTCTCGGCAGCGACGGCCAGAAGGTGATGTCGACGGCCGAGGCCATCGCCGCGCTGGTCGACGAGGCGACGCCGCCGGACGTCAAGCGGGCGCGTGGCATCGTCTGAGCCTGAAATCGATCTAAATTCGCTTCCGGTTGCGGGCGTGCATGCTTATCTCAGCATGGCACGCCCGACGACCAGCTGAAGAGGACCTCCCCGTGCCCGACGCCATCGAACTCCTGAAGTCCCGCCGCTCGGTCAAGCCGCGCGAGATGACCGCACCCGGCCCGTCGGCGGCCGAACTCGAGACGATCCTCACCATCGGCGCGCGTGTGCCCGATCACGGCAAGCTCGCGCCCTGGCGCTTCATCATCTTCGAGGGCGACGCCCGCCGGCGCGCCGGCGAGGTGATCGCGAAGGTCTTTGCCCGCAAGAATCCCGGCGCGCCGGCCGCCGACGTCGAGACCGAGCGCAAGCGCCTCATGGACGCGCCGCTCGTGATCGGCATCGTCAGCTTCACCAAGCCGCATCCGAAGGTGCCGGCCTTCGAGCAGGAATTGTCGGCGGGCGCCAGCGCCATGAACATCGTCACGGCTGCGACCGCGCTCGGCTACGGCGCCTGCTGGCTGACCGGCTGGTTCGCCTTCGATCGCGACGTGCTTGACGGCCTCGGCCTCAAGCCGGACGAGAAGCTCGCCGGCTTTGTCCATATCGGCACGCCGACCAAGCCCAGCGAGGACCGTCCGCGCCCCACTCTGTCCGATATCGTGACCAGATTCTAGGCCCGGATAGCTCGCGCCACGAGGGCTGAAGATCTCATCTCGGCTCGAAGAACAACGATGCCAGCCGCTTCGTGAGTTCCGCCACACGCGCGTTGTTGAGACTCGCGCGAACGCACATAATCCGGCGTATGGTCGGCAACTCGGGAAGATAATAGTCCTTGGCGACGACCACCGTGCCGGGCACCTTGCTGGCAGGCACGGCGGTGAATCCCATGCCGGCTTCCACGGCTCGCAGCTTGACCTCAAAATCCGGACTGTTGAAGACGATCTTGTATGAAATCTCGTGACGTTCGAGCGTTCGCACCATCCAATCGTCGCCAGGCCACGTCAGGATCGGGATGGGAGATCCCGGACTCACCACGATCTGCTTCGCCCTGATCCAGACGAGCGGCTCTTCAATTCCCGCCACGATCATTTGGCGGATATCGCCATCCATGCGCTGTTGATCAAATATGCAGGCGATGTCGAGATATCCCTCGATCAAGGCTTTAGCGAGGGTACCGGACTGATCGACCTGGACGAAAATGCCGGAAAGACTGCCCGAAGATTGTTGCGCCTTGAAGAAATCGGTCGCGAAGAGCGAATTGAGCCCCAGCCTGACCGGCTGCGACCGATCGGTATTGCCGGACAGTCTCAGCAACTGGTCATTCGCCTCGATCATGCGCCTGGCTTGTTGCAGCGCAATCCTGCCGAGATCGCTGAGGGCCGTACCGGTTGAGGTCCGCTCGAACAACGGTCCGCCCACCAAATTCTGAAGCCTCTTCATCTGGGAACTGATCGCCGGCTGGCTCAGGCCCAACAGTTCACCGGCCTTCGACAGGCTTCCGGTCTCGGAGATCGCAATCGCAGTGCGCACGATTTCCGTAGGAATATTTACGTACCCCCTGCGTTGATTCATCTAATTAATTCTCCCTAAAAGTGATTAACTAGAAGTTGTTCCCGTTAGACACACTCCAATTCTGAAATGTTGATCTAAAGCAATACTTTATGGCCCCATAAATTTTTTGGGGCCTAAAGCCCGCAATGGCGCCCGCAGATTTGCGGAACGATCCGTACAATAACCCGTAACGAGCTAGCCCCCATCCTCGACCACAACAAGGGGTTGAGGTCGACATGCTTCGATTCGTGCTCTGCCTGCGCGGTGCTTCCGCCGTCGAATTCGCGCTGATCACGCCGCTCTTTTTATTGATGCTGTTTGGGATCGTGATCTTCGGCGGCTATCTGACGATGGTTCACGGGGTCCAGCAGCTTGCCGCGGAAGCGGCCCGCTCCTCCGTCGCCGGCATCTCCGACAGCGAGCGCAACACGCTTGCGACCGGCTACGTCTCCGCCCACGCCTCGACCTACCCGCTGCTGGATCCAGACAAACTTGTCGTCAGCGCCGCTCCATCGAGCAACTCTGCGAACGTGTACGTGGTGACCGTGACATATGATGCGTCGGCCAGCATCGTCTTCGCACTTCCACTCGCGCCTGCTCCCGCCTCCACGATCGTTCGCTCCGCCGCCATTCCCTATGGAGGGTTCTAGGATGAAATTGGCACAGCACCTCCTGCGCCGGTTTATCTCCGACGATCGTGGCAACGTTGCGATCATGGGAGCGATCGTCATGACCCTGGTCATCGGCTTCGCCGCGCTTGGCGTGGATCTCGGCGCGATCTTCGCCGACAGGCGCAAGGCCCAGAGCGCAGCGGACCTTGCAGCGATCGTCGCTGCCGGCAATTTGAACAACGCGACGAATGCCGCCTCTGCGACCGTCGTGCGCAACAACTATCCGGCGAACGCGCTGGTCGGCGTCGAGCTTGGAAATTACACCGCCAACGCTGCCGTAGCGCCGGAGAGGCGCTTCGTCACGCCGGCAACCGGAGCTGCGACGGCCGCACGGGTCACTCTCGAAACAAAGACACCGCTTTACTTCGCCCGTTACATCACCGGTTCGAGCCAATACACGATCAGGACGACAGCAACGGCATCGAGCACGGCCCTCGCTTCGTTCGCGATCGGCTCACGCCTCCTTGCGGTCAACGGCGGGCTGCTCAACGCCGTGCTTGGATCAATGCTGGGCACAAACCTTTCGCTCACGGCAATGGACTATCAGGCGCTCGCGAACGCGCGCATCGACGCGCTCGATTTCCTCTCTGCGGTCGCCACGCGGGCCAATGTGACTGGCCCGACCTACGACAATGTCCTGACCAGCAACGTCAAGATGGCCGATCTCATCGGGGCAATGCTGACGACGCAACAGGCCGCCAATGGCAACAACGCGGCCACCATCACCTTGTCGAGCATCGCCCAGGCCATATCGGGACAGTCAACCCGGATTGCTCCGGGATCGCTCCTGGATCTTGGGCCTTACGGCAGCCTCGCAATTGGCCAGAAGCCGAAGGTCGGAGTCAGCCTTTCGCTCTTGAGCTTGCTATCCGGCACTGCCGCCGTTGCGAATGGAGATCATCAGATCGCAACCAGCTTGAACCTCAACCTGCCGGGGATCACGCAGGTTTCAGTGGTCGCCACGGTCGGCGAACATCCCGTGGGCTCGGGCTGGTTCGCCGTCGGTGCGCAGGGCGCGAGCGTCCACACGGCCCAGACGCGCGTCCTGATCACGATCCAGCTCGCCGGCAGCGGCGGCATTCCTTCTGTCAATCTGCCGATTTATGTCGAGGTGGCAGCGGGTACAGCGACGCTGTCCGGCATCTCCTGCGGGCGGCCCGACATCAGCAGTTCGACCGTAACGCTCGGCGTCACTCCGGGTGTCGTCGATGCCTGGGTCGGCAACGTTTCAATGGCCGACATGAACAATTTCAGGACCAAGCCCAATCCTCCGCCCGCCACATTGGTCAACATATCCGGCGTAACCGTCACCGGCCGCGCTCATGCTGAAATCAGCAATACCACGGCTAAGCAGGTCGACTTCAGCTACGCCGACATTCAGGCACAGACAATCAAGACAGTCACGACGACAAATTTCACCTCTTCGTTGATGTCGAGCCTGCTCAGGGACATGAGCTTGACCGTCACGACCGGTCCCCTCGCGCTGCCGCTGCCCGGCGCCGGCTCGACGGTCGCCAATATCCTCTCCGCCGCCACGGGCTCGATCGACCAGATACTCGCAGCCACGCTTGCCGCACTCGGCGTCGGAATTGGGCAAGCGGACGTATGGGTTTCCGGCGTGCGCTGCGACGGGGCGGTGCTCGTCAACTGATCGAGTTGGCGCAATCCGGCTCAGGGATTGCGCGATCATTGTAGCAGTTGTGTCTGCGTCATTCCGCGTTTCGGAAATGGGCCAGTCCTGGCCCGATGCCATCTTAACTTTGAACATTCTCAATTGGGGGTCTTAGCATGCTTTCCCGTTTCAAATCTGACAGCTCGTTCGGTCTGCTCGATCGGATGCCGATCAGCGTAATGATCTGCGAGATGACCGATTTCAAGATCGTCTATCTGAACGAGTCCACCAGGAACAACCTCAAGAAAATCGAACACGTGCTGCCCGTCAAAGTCGACGCCTTGATCGGCCAATCGATCGACATCTTCCACAAGAACCCCGAGCACCAGCGACGACTTCTGTCCGATCCAAAAAACCTTCCGCACCGCGCCCGCATCACGATTGGCGGCGAGACGCTCGATCTCACGGTTACCGCCATGATCGATGCGCGCGGCCGCTACACCGGCCCGATGCTGACCTGGGAGCTTGCGACCGAGAAGGCCAAGCTCGAAGCCGAGACCGAACACCAATTGCAGATGCTCGACAACATGCCGCTCAATATCATGATGTGCGACACCGATTTCAATATCACCTACGTCAACAAGACCAGTGTCAAGACTCTCGCGCCTCTGAAACATCTGCTTCCGGTCGCCCCGGACGAACTGGTCGGCAAGTCGTTCGACATCTTCCACAAGAACCCACAGCACCAGCGCCGGATCGTCGGCGACCCGACCCGGCTGCCCCACGCGGCCAAGATCAAGCTTGGACCCGAGACGCTCGACCTGCGCGTTTCGCCCCTGTTCGACAGGAAAGGCAGCTACACCGGAGCGATGCTCAACTGGTCCGTCGTCACGGCCAATGTGCGGCTTGCGGATGACTTTGAACGAGACGTGAAGAGCCTGGTGGGCACACTGGCTTCGGCTTCTTCCGAGATGCAGGCGACGGCGCAATCGCTGTCCTCCACCGCCGAATTTGTCAGCCAGCGATCCGCGGGGGCGGCATCGGCTTCCGAGCAGCTCTCCTCCTCGGTCAACGAGATCAGCAGGCAAGTCGCCGAGGCGAGCAAGGTCGCAAGGGCCGCGGTCGAGGAGGCCGAAAAGTCCGATCGACTGGTCTCCGGCCTCGTGACAATGGCACAGAAGATCGGCGACGTGGTGGCGCTCATTAGCCAGATTGCCGGTCAGACCAACCTTCTCGCACTCAATGCGACGATCGAATCCGCGCGCGCCGGCGAGGCCGGCAGGGGCTTCGCCGTCGTCGCATCGGAGGTGAAGGCACTTGCCAGCCAGACCGCCAAGGCAACCGAGGACATCGGCGCCCAGATCAACGAGATGCAATCCGCGACAGGCAACACGGCCGGGGCGCTGAAGGCGATTTCCCAGACCATCAACCGGATCAGCGAGATCAGCACGGCCATCGCGAGCGCCGTGGAAGAGCAAGCCGCGGCCACCAAGGAGGTGACGACCAACATCAGCAGCACCAATCAGGCCGTCGGCGAAACCAGCGACGCAGCGGGGAATGTTCTGACCGCCTCGGGCAGCCTCGCCAGGAATGCATCCGAGCTGGAAGTCCAGGTCGATAAATTCCTCGCGAGCGTTCGTGCCATGTAGTCGAATCCGTCCAATTGCGCCATACGGCCACAAGCCGGACGAGAAGCGGCGCCTTGTCGGGTAAGCGGACGAAGCCCAGCGTGGATCGTCCGCGATCGTTCCTTTCGGAAATCGTGACGCGATTTTCAATCGATGGCTTGTTGACGCCTTCGGCATCTTGCGGCTTTGATCCCGCCGAGGGAGGAAGCCCGGATGAAGCGTCGTGAATTTCTGGTCGGGGCCGCACTGCTCGCCGGCGCAATGGCGCGAAGCCGCGCCGCGGACATCCCTGCTCCCTCGCCCGACGGGCTCGACCGCATCACCGCCTATTTCGACAACGAGGTGAGAAGCGGCCGGCTGCCGGGCGCCGTCATCCTGGTCCAGCAGCACGGCAAGCAGGTTTACCTCAAGACCTTCGGCGTGCGCGACACCAGGACCGGCCTCGCCATGACGCCCGACACGATCTTCGCCCTCCACTCGATGACCAAGCCGATCACGTGCCTCGGCGCGATGATGCTGATCGACGAGGGCAAGCTCGCGCTCACCGATCCCGCGTCGAAATACGTCCCGCTCTTTGCCGACACCATGGTGGGCCTCGAGGTCACCGAGCCGGACGGCAAGCTGGAGCTCGACCTCGTGCCACCGGTCCGTCCTGTCAACATCGAGGATCTGCTGCGACACACCTCGGGCATCAGCTACGACTATATCGGCGGCAAATGGGTCGAGCAGGCCTACAAGGCCGCCAATATTTTCGAGGGCCAGTTCAACAACAGGGAATTCGCCGATCGCATCGCAAAGCTGCCGCTGGCGCGGCAGCCGGGAACGCTGTGGCGCTATGGCCATTCCACCGACGTGCTCGGCGCCATCATCGAGATCATCTCGGGCCAGACGCTGTACGACTTCCTGAAAGCACGCATCCTCGATCCGCTCGGGATGAGCAGCACCAAATTCGCACTGGCGACGGAGGACGAGCTGGTGCGGATGGCGCGGCCATTGCCGAACGATTTCATCCTGCTCGCCGGCGAGCGTGACCGCCTCGATCATCCCGAATGGCAGTCCGGCGGCGGCGGCCTGCTCTCGACCATCACCGACTATCAGCGCTTCTCGCAAATGCTGCTCAACGGCGGCGAGTTCGAGGGCAAGCGCTATCTGAGCCCGGCCGCCTTCAAGGCGATGACGACCGATCACGTCGGGCCGGGCTCCGGTGTCGGGCGAGACTATTTCTATTTTCCCGGCGACGGCTACGGCTACGGCTACGGCCTTGCGGTGCGGACCGATCCCGGCAACGCAAAACCACCGCCGCCGGGCTCGCTCGGCGAGTTGAAATGGGACAGTGGCAGCGGCACCTATTTCGGCGTCGATCCCAAGCTCGACATGGTCTACCTCATGATGCAGCAGACCCAGAACGAGCGCAGCCGCATCACGCCCGCGTTCAACGCGCTGATCTATGACTGCTTCCCCGAGGCGCTACGCCGCCCGTGAGGCGCGCTGGCCGAACTCGGCCAGCAATGTTGCGATCTCGGCGGCGGGCCGCGCCGCGCTGAACAGAAAGCCCTGCACCTCGTTGCAGCCTTCGGCGCGCAGCCAGTCGAGCTGATCCTCGGTCTCGACGCCCTCCGCGGTCGTGGTGATGTTGAGGCTGCGGCCGAGCCCCGAGATCGCGCGCACGATCGCGCCGCAATCGGGCCGCTGCGCCAAATCCTTCACGAAGGAGCGGTCGATCTTGATCTTGTCGAACGGGAAGCTACGGAGATAGCTGAGGCTGGAATAGCCGGTGCCGAAATCATCCATGGAGATGCCGACGCCGAGCTCGCGCAGCTGGTGCAGGATCGCGAGATTGGCATCGGTCTCGGCCAGGAAGATCGACTCGGTGATCTCCAGCTCGAGCCGCTTCGGCGACAGGCCGGACTGCGCCAGGGCCGAGATCACGACCTGGACCAGGTTGCGGCTGCGGAATTGCGCCGGCGACAGGTTGACGGCGACCTTGACGTCGGCGGGCCATTTCACCGCCTCGGCGCATGCCTCGCGCAGCACCCATTCGCCGAGCTGGGTGATCAGGCCGATGTCTTCGGCGACCGGGATGAACTCCGCGGGTGAGATCATGCCCTTGTCGGGATGACGCCAGCGCAACAGCGACTCGAAGCCGGAGATGCGGTCGGAGGCGATCGACACCAGCGGCTGATAGTGCAGCTCGAACTCGCCATTGGCGAACGCCCGGCGCAGATCGAGCTCCATGTCGCGGCGCTTCTGCGCCTGGAGGTCCATCTCGCGCTCGAAGAAGTGATGCACGCCGCCGCCGTCGGACTTCGCCCGGTACAGCGCCATGTCGGCGTTGCGCATCAACTCCTCCGACGTCACGCCGTCACCGGGCGACAGCGCGATGCCGATGCTGGCGCCGATCACCATCTCCTGCCCGTCGATCTCATAGGGCGCCTTCAGCATGTCGATCAGCAAGCTCGCGCAGGCGCTGGCCTCGTTCGGCGACACGTCGGCGGCCAGGATGACGGCGAACTCATCGCCGCCGAGCCGGGCCGCGAGATTGGTGCCGCGCACCGCGGTGGTCAGGCGTTCGGCAACCGCCTTGAGCAGGCGGTCGCCCGAGGGATGACCGAAGGAATCGTTGATGTTCTTGAACAGGTCGAGGTCGATATAAAGCACGCCGACACGTTTTCCTCCGGCCTGGTCGAGCGCCTGCTTCAACCGCTCCCGGAAATATTCGCGGTTCGGAAGGTCGGTGAGCCCGTCATGATGCGCCATGTGGGCGATGCGTGCCTCGGCCTTGCGCCGCTCGGTGATGTCGACCACTGCGACCAGATAGCCGTCGCGATCATTGAATGCGACGCGGCGGCCGAAGGTGAGCACCTCGATCTCGCTGCCGTCGGCGCGCAGATGCCGCCAGTTGCGCGAGGAGTGATAGGTGTCGCCGACGCGTTCGAGGGCCTCGGCGTGACTGTCCCACTCGTCCTGCGGCCAGATCTCGTGCAGCTTCATGCGCAGGAAGGTGGCGCGGCTGTAGCCGTAATGCTGGACTGCGGCGTCGTTGACGCCGAGAAACTCCTTGCTCTCGGCGTCGAACACCCACATCGGCATCGGGTTGTTGTCGAACAGCAGGCGGAACGAGGCGTCGCGCCGCTTCAAGGCGGTGACGTCGGAGATCGTCAGCGAGACCACGTCGGCGAAGGCAGTGGCGCTGAGGCGGAGATGGCGATCCTTGTGCTCGATCTCGAGCTGTTCGCCGCGGCCGCCGGAGACGGTCCTGAGCAGGAATCCCGTGATGTCGGGCGATGCCAGCAGCGTGCCGCCCTCGCCGATCCGGCGCCACAACAGGCTCGCGCCCACGGCCTCCAGCAGCACGCCCGCGCTCTTGTTGTGGTGCACGATCTGGAGATCGAACGGCTTGCCTGAGGCATCGCGCAGCGTCGCCAGCGAGATCACCGCATCGTCGGTCGCGGAGAAGATCGCATCCAGCAGATTGTATTGCGCGCCGCGCTCGTTGACATAGGCGCCGACCAGCGTGGCGCCCCAGCGCGAGGCGGTCGGCAGCGCCAGCACGTCGTAGGTCCTGACCATGCCGTCGCGCACGCAATGAGCGCTCGCCTGGTGCGGCCGTCCGTTCGCCAGCGCGCTCGCCGCCGCTTCCGCCAGTGCCGTGGCGCAATCCGGCGAGAGCTCGGCGACCGGGATGTCCCAGCGCTCCTCGCCGAGCCATTTCTGCACATAGCGGCCGCTGCGCGACAGTTCGAGCGCACCGTCGTTCTTCAAGAGCGCGATATGGTCGGCGAGCCTACCGAGGCTGCCGAGCATAACGTCCTCATAGCGCGGCAGCCGCTCACCCGGCTTCAACGCGGCACGCCATTTGCGCTGAAGCACCGGGATGTCGTCGAACATTTCGGCGGCCGGTTTTCCCGGCATCTTCTTCGCGGCAGTCATTGCAGTCCCCAACGCACTTTCCCGGCGCATCCAATGCAGATGCACTTAATGGCATGTAAAGAGCGCGCCGGCGCGGGTTCCATTCAGCGATTATGACAGTTTTAAGTCAGGTGTTGGTTAGTAGCCGTTAGAGACTATGACAGTTGCATATAGTGCGGTGCGTGGTCGGCGCGCGAGGACGCGGCTTTGGCGCACGGCTGCATCAGCATCGTCATTGCGAGCCAACGGGGTCCGCGCGAAGCGCGGCCCGATGACAGGCTCCGCGAAGCAATCCAGCGTCTTTCCGCGGATACATTTCTGGATTGCTTCGCTGCGCTCGCAATGACGGAGTATGTGGGCGGCACTGTCGCTCTTTAGCTCGCACCGTCATCGTAGACGCACCTTCGCATTCTCGCGGCATCTTCCGCCCGAGCTTTGCATGATCATTTCACCCTCGAATGAAAGAGGGCGCAGGGAAGGCCGGGTGCCGGCCGGGCACCCACGGTCCACTGTGCGAAAGGTGGCAACAAAGAATTTGCACAGCGGCATACAGGTGAAGCCAAACATCCGGCCTTCCCTGCGCAGTGGTTTTACGGCTTATGTCGTGATCTCCCCGGGGAGCGATGCACTATTGCCCCCGTCGCCGTGCAGATGACTGATGTGCGGGCCCGGTCGGGCTGCTCACATCACCACAAGACTTGGCGCACAGACCCCGGGCGCCAGGACCACACGATTTTGCCGTACGCTGATGGCACCGGTCGTATGCACGACGACTTTGCTCACGGTCTCCCGCCCTGCAAACCCGTTCGCGCCAACGCCATCTGCGTCCACCGCCGCCCGGCCCGCGTTCGTGACGATCGCGATACGCCCCTCTTCCTTGGGCCGGAGTGCGGCGACACATACGCCGATTCCGAATTTCGGTAAAGCGGAATATTTTCGGCGCGGTGGCTTGACCGATGGTTTGGGTGTTTTGCCCGACGGGCAACACAAGGTCTTGTAGCCCGGATGAGCGAAGCGACATCCGGGATTCACGGCACGAGCTGTCCCGGGTGTCGCTTCGCTCACCCGGGCTACGAAACCGTCATGCCAGCTTCTCAATCACCAAATCCAGCAGCGCGCGCAAGCGCGCCAGGCGCTTGAGGTCGCGATGATAGCCGACAAACGTGTCCCGCCCCGGTGGCGACGTGCCGATGTCGAGCGCGACCAGCCTTCGGTCGCGGTCGCCAAGCGGGCGCGGCAGCACAGCCAATCCGCCGCCGCTCGCACAGAGCTCGGCCTGCACCTGCCGGTTATTACTGCGCGATGCGACCTCCGCGTTGGGCAGGGTGCGCTTCAGCCAGACCGCGTCGGGCATGTCGGCGAATTCGGCATTCATGGTCACGACGCGCACGCCGCGCCCGTCGCCGGTGCGCGGCGGCTTGCTGCCCTTCCTGCCATAGAGCGCGTAGGGAATGTGGAGCAGCTTTCGTGAGATCACCTCGGGCTCACTGAACGGCTTGATGCGGAAGACGAGATCGGCCTCGCGGCGCGGCAGGCTGTAGAGGCGCGCATCGGTCAGGAGCTCGACGGTCACCTTGGGGTGGCGCTTGCCGAAGGCGGCGATCACCGGCGACAGCATCACCGTCCCGAACCAGTCGGAGGACGACAGGCGCAAGAGACCGTCGAGCTGCGTCTCCGCGCCGGAGGCATGACGTTGAAGCGCGAGCGCCTCGTCCTCGATCCGCTCGGCGTGGCGCAGCACGGCGGTGCCCTCGTCGGTGAGGACAAAGCCGTCGGCCGTGCGCTGGAACAACGTCTGTCCCAATGCTGCTTCGAGCGCGCGAAGCCGCCGCCCCATGGTCGGCTGGGTCTGGCCGATCTTTCGCGCGGCCGCGCCGAGCGTGCCTTCGCGCGCGATCGCCAGGAAGATGCGCAGATCGCTCCAGTCCATCGGACGCCCCCATACAAAAATGCACGATTGTCGTACATCATCGTTCCTTCTCATGCAAAACTTCATGAGCATATTGGAGGCCGACAACGGAGCAAGACGATCATGACGAGACAGTCGACCATGCGCGCGGCCGTCCTTGAGACCCACAACGCGCCGCCGCGGCTCTCAAGCATCTCCGTGCCGAAGATCGGCCCCCGCGAGGTGCTCGTGAAAGTCCGTGCGAGCGGGGTCAATCCGCTCGACACCAAGATCCACGCCGGCGCGGCGGCGCACGCCCGCCATCCGCTCCCTGCGATCCTCGGCCTCGATCTCGCCGGCGTGGTCGAACAGACCGGGCGCGCGGTGACGCGCTTCAAGCCGGGCGACGAGGTCTATGGCACGACTGGAGGCGTCGGCGGCGTGCCGGGATCGCTGGCCGAATTCGCCGCGGTTGACGCCGACCTGCTGGCGATGAAGCCCGCCAATCTCAGCATGCGCGAGGCGGCTGCCCTGCCCCTGATCTTCATCACCGCCTGGGAAGGCCTGATCGACCGCGCGTCGCTCAAGGCCGGCCAGAAGGTGTTGATCCATGGCGGCGCCGGCGGCGTCGGCCATGTCGCGATCCAGATCGCGCGTGCATTCGGCGCAAATGTGTTCGCGACGGGCTCAGGGGCGCAGCGCGCGACGATCGAAGCGCTTGGCGCCGTCTTCATCGACCGCGACACTGCACTCGAGACTTACGTGGCAGAGCATACAGGCGGCCGCGGCTTCGACATCGTCTACGACACCGTCGGCGGCAAGGTGCTCGATGCATCCTTCGCGGCGGTGCGCCGCTTCGGCCATGTGGTGAGCGCGCTCGGCTGGGGCACGCATGCGCTCGCACCGCTGTCGTTCCTTGCCGCCAGCTATTCCGGCGTGTTCACGCTGTTGCCGTTGCTGACCGGCGAAGGCCGCGCCCATCACGGAGAGATCATGAACGAGGCGACGCGTCTGGTTGAGGCCGGCAAGCTTGCGCCGATGCTCGATGCAAGGCGCTTCACGCTGGAGAATGTGGACGACGCCTATGCGCTGATCCGCGATCACGCCGCGAAGGGCAAGCTGGTGGTGGATGTCTAGCTTACGACCCGATTGAAGCGAAGCGACATCCGGGGCTCTATCCGCGCAGATACAGCGGTCCCGGGTATCTCTTCCGCCTTCGCTCGTTGAGCTAAGCGGACAAGCCGTTCACCCGGGCTACGAAGCTGCGCGCGCAGTTAGTCCTCGCTCGACGCCGCCGAGCGCTTGCGCAAGTGAGCCTGCGACAGCAGGAAGAACAACGCGCGCTCGCCATGATATTTGGCGGCCGGCCGGGTGCGCTCGAACCCGTCGGCAAAGATCTTGCCGGACTGGTCGCACACTTGCCACCGCCAACCGAACCGTTTGCGCCTGGTAAGAATCACTTCGAACATGCCGACGGGCTTGGTCCCTGCTCCTCCGGTCTCGCAGGCAACAAGCCTGCTCCGGCGTCCCCCATTGGACGGATGCCCGACATATAACGCAGCAGGATGGAAAGAGAATAAAATTGATTATCGGAATTACGTATCGTCCACCGGCCATGACGACGTCGCGACATTCGTGGAATATACGGACACTATCGGTGTTGATCGGCCTTCGATGCCGCTTGATAGCGCTCACACACGTATTCAAGCCCGAACACACGTCGCGAAGCCCGGTAAGCAAACGCTCACCGGGCCTCTCTGCAACATAAGTCAGCGGCCAACCCGCGCCTGGAGATGGGCGGGATAGCGGTCACCTTGCACCGCGACCTTGGCCAGCACTCCCGCAATCGCAGCGAGATCGGCCTCAGACAACGTTACCACCGCCGCGCCAAGGTTCTCCTCGAGCCGGTGCAGCTTGGTGGTGCCGGGAATCGGCACGATCCACGGCCTTTGCGCCAGCAGCCAGGCCAATGCGATCTGCGCCGGCGTCGCCTGCTTCGCCGCAGCGATCTCGCCGAGCAGATCGACCAGCGTCTGATTGGCTTTTCGTGCGCTCGATGAGAAGCGCGGTACGATATTGCGGAAGTCGCTTGCGTCGACGATGTGGAGAGATCCCGCGCCATCTCAGCCGGGTCGACTCGTGGAGAGTCCCCCTCACCCGGAATCCGCGCTTCGCGCGCATTCCGGCCTCTCCCCGCAAGCGGGGAGAGGCGAAGCGCTAGCGCGCCACGACCTCGACTTCGCCGTCGACGCCGTTCACGACGTTGAAGCCGCGCTCGTAGACCTTGCCCTCGTTCTTGGCGATGGCGCGGTATTCGCCTTCGGACAGCACGACGCGCGGGAAGGCGCCGATCGATTCCTTGATGACGTCGCCGCCGGGGGTCAGCACCGACCAGGCGGTGTTGGCGAGCGCCTCGCCGCCCCGGTCGCTGACGAGCTTGAGCGTGATCACGGCGGCGCGATGGGTGATGGTGACGTCGGTGAGCTTGCCGGCCTGCACGCGGATGTCCGAGCGCACCACCGAATTGGCATCGCCATAGTTGGAGACGATGTAGTAGGTGCCCTCCGGGATCAGCACAACGTCGCCGGCGGCAACGTTCGGCACCAGCGAGGCGCGCTCGCCGGACTCGAACTGGCTGCCCTTGTAGATCGCGAAGGAGATCTGGTTCTGCGGAATGCGGCTGGTGCCGACGCGCCCCTCGATGCGCAGGCCGCCGGCCGGCAGCACGAAGGATTCGCGATCGGTCTCGGCCTTGAGGCTGACGGTGCGCACCGCGCTGACGAGGCCGAAGGCGACGTGGACGACGTAGCTGCCGGGCGGCAGCACGATGTTCGGCGTGGCGCTGCGGTCCTCACGGATCAGCTTGAAGGTGCCGTTCTCGTCGGGACGGTCGGCAAACACCCGCCAGACCAGGCCGCTGGTGATCGGGGCCGAGTCCTTGCCGTATCTCGCCGTCAGCGACAGCACACCCTGTCCCGGCACGGCCGCATTGAGCGGCGCGGCCGACGGCACGGTGGTGACCGCAGGCGGCGGCATGCTGGGCGTCACCGGCTGGGTCAGGGTTGGCGGCAGGCTCGGTGGGCCGGCGCCCGGGCCGGAAGGGGGCGCCAGGCTGACGGCGCCGCCGGGATCGGGCACCGAGGCCGGGGGTACCGGCGGCGGGCGATCGGAGAAAAGCTGTGCCTGCGCAGCGCCTTGACCTGCTGTCACGAGGCACGCGGCAAGAGCCAGCGCCGGCAGCAGCCTGCCGCTGCGCCGCCATCCGATGATGCCGTCACCCCCGCGTGTCATGCTCCCTGCTTTTCACCGAAAACGCGGCAAATTCAAGCCTCGGATATCCCAGGAAATACGGCCCGATGCCGATCTTTGGAACCCGGCTGACGCCTGCGTGATTAGACTTAAGGCAACCGCCCCTCGCCATACTCCTGCCCAGCGCTTTTTCCAAAGCGGCATAAACCATGCTTCGCCCCTGATATGGCGGAGCGCAAGTGGGATGCCTAGTCTGGCAGTGGGCTGGCCCCAGCGGAGGAGAGCTTTTGGTGCTGGAGATCTTGAAGGGCCGCGGCTCGAACGGCTCCAACGGCGAGAAGGCCGGCGAAAAAGTCGGCTTGGGCAGCATCCGCCGGCCAGTCATTGGACTCGCACTCGGCGGCGGCGCGGCGCGCGGCTTTGCCCATATCGGGATCCTCAGGACCCTGATTGCCAACGGCATCGTGCCCGACGTCGTGGTCGGCACCTCGATCGGCGCCGTGGTCGGCGGCGTCTATGCGGCCGGCCGGCTCGACACGCTGGAAGACTGGGGGCGCAGCCTGCAGGGCATGCGCAATATCCTCGGCTATCTCGACATCCGCCTCAACGGCTCCGGCCTGATCGGCGGCGAGAAGCTCGCAACCCGGCTCGAGAAGGCGGTCGGCCAGACCCTGATCGAGGACCTGCCAGTCAAGTTCGCCACGGTTGCGACCGAGGTCCGCACCGGCCACGAGATCTGGCTCACGCGCGGCCGCATGGTCGACGCGATGCGGGCGTCCTACGCCCTGCCCGGCATCTTCTCACCCGTCCTGATCGGCGACCGCTGGCTGGTCGACGGCACGCTGGTCAATCCGGTGCCGGTCTCGGCCGCCCGCGCGCTCGGCGCCGAAATCGTCATCGCCGCAAATCTTTCCAGCGACATCTTCACCCATTCCACGACGATCCATGCGCACGGCGCGGCGCCCGCCCCGGTCGCGCCCGAGGCCGAGGCGACGCCGACCAAGCGGCGCTTTCCGCGCCTGTTCTCGCCCGAGAAGACCATGAAGCGCGAGTTCTTCGGCGGCGGCGGACGGCCGGGCATCTCCTCGGTGATGGTCGATGCCTTCAACATCATGCAGGACCGCATCACTCGCGCGCGCCTTGCCGGCGATCCGCCCGACATGTTGATCACGCCGCGGGTCGGCCATTTCGGCTGGTTCGACTTCCACCGCGCCGAGGACCTGATCGCCCACGGCACGCGCGCCGCCGAGCGCGCGCTGGACTCGATCCAGGAGGCGATCGAGGTGCTCGCGCCGGCGCCCGCAGGCCACGCGCCCAAAGCGGGCGAATAAGGCGGACGCGTGAGGTCCGTCAGGCCGTCTTGATGTAGTCGCGCAGGGCTTCCTGCTCGGTCTCGTATTCGCGGACACGCCATTTGACGATGTCGCCGATCGAGATCAGGCCGACCACCTTCCCGTTCTCAATGACGGGCAGATGGCGGAACTTGCCTGTCGTCATCGTCTCCATGAGCTCGGCGACGGTGTCGGTCTCCTTGCAGGTGACGACCTTGCGGGTCATGACCTCCGAGACCGGCTCCTCAAGCACGCCGGCGCCGCGCTCGCCGAGCACGCGCACGATGTCGCGCTCGGACAGGATGCCTTCCAGCCGGCTCTGGTTCATCACCAGCACCGCACCGATCTTCTTCTCACCGAGCAGCTTGATCGCGGCCGACAGCTTGACGTCGGGCTCGACGCTCATGATCTGGTGGCCCTTGGTGTTGAGAATGGAACGTACCGTCATTGCCGCCTCCCTGAATCGAAGCCGTCCGCCTTTGGCGGTCCGGACTTGTTCGCGAGTCTTCAACTAACAGTTTTGGCGCGGGTTTCACGCTCGCGCGCTTGTCGAAGCGTTGCCTCTATGGGCTTGTCGCTTCGGAACATTCTTCCAGGGAATGATGGATGAATTCGGGCCGCGCCGCAAGCGCCGCCTCAAACACGATCGGAAACGTCCCGTGATGACGCATCCGCAGCATCACTTCGCACGCGCGGCACGGGATCGAACACCGCGAACAGCAACAGGCCCGCGAAGAAGCCGCCGATATGCGCCTGCCACGCGACGCTGGTGGTCTCGGCATCGACGCCGATCGCGCCGACGCCGAAGATGATGTTGACGCCGAACCACACGGCGAGGAAGCCGACCACCCGCCCGTCGCGCAGCGCACGCGACAGCGGCAGCGCGGGAACTTTCGCGGCGGTATCGGCGTCCGAACGGCTGAACGACAGGAAGCTGCCGCGGGCAAAGGCAAAGCGGATCGCGGCTGCCATCGCGCCCGACACCGAGGCCGAGGCGCCGATCATCGGTGCCACCGCGTGCTCATGGGTGACGAGATGGGCAAGCGCGCCGGCCGCCGCCGTCACCGCCATGAAGACGAAGAACCGGATCGCGCCGAAGCGCCGCGCCAGCGCGCTGCCAAACGGCAGCAGCCACAGCACGTTGAAGCCGAGATGGGTCAGATTGGCGTGCAGCAGCGAATAGGTGACGAAGCTCCAGACCTTGGCGCCGGCGCCGCCGGGAATCTGCAGATTGAGCAGCGAGGAATCGTAGCGCTTCGGGATGAAGCCGAAGACGTCGATGGTCCAGTTCTCAAGCTCCGGCGGCAGCAGCACCCGCAGATGGATCAGTGCCAGCAGGCCGATATAGGCCGTCAGCGCCACCGGCAGCGTCAGGATCGGCTCGCGCGGAGCCTCCTCATGGACGGCTGGCGGGCCCGGAGGAGGACCTTGCGGCGACGAATCTTGTGGCGGGGAATCCAAGGCAGCTTCGCTTTCAGGCGCGATCGGAGCGACAGGCTTGGAGATAGTCGCCTTTGCCAGCCTTGCGCAAGTGCACAAAAGCAAAAGGCGAGATGGGGACGGCCAAAGCTGAACCAGGCCAAGTGCCGCACGCAGGAGTGCTGTGCTGCTTCCTGGGGCACGGATAGCCGCCAGCCGGCTTCATGTCGTGTCCCGGACAAGGCGCGGCACGAAGTGACGCGCCGCCGAGCCGGGACCTAGATTGGCGGCGAACTCGAAATATGCAATTATAGGTAGTCTCATTCTTCCGGGTCACGCCCATGCAAACTGCCTTCTTCGTCTATATTCTAGCGAGCAAACGAAACGGCACGTTATATGTCGGCGTCACCAACGACCTCACCCGCCGGATGGTCGCGCACAAGGCCAAGCTCGTGCCGGGGTTTACGAAACGGTACGGGGTCACATTGCTGGTCTGTTACGAGACCTTTGGTTCCATCCTCGAAGCACGGGCGCGCGAACATTCGCTGAAGCGTTGGCGCCGCGCCTGGAAACTTAAGCTGATCGAAGACCTCAACCCTGACTGGCGCGACCTGACGGACGAACTGCACTTTTTGGCTGGCTGACTGGGTCCCGGCTCTGCAGTGCATCGCTGAGGCGCTGCACTGCGTCCGGGACACATGATCTTCGTGTCCCGGACAAGGTGCGGCACCAAGTGACGCGCCGCTGAGCCGGGACCCAGCTCTTCCTGAATTGATTTCGCAAACTGGGCCCCGGCTCTGCAGCGCATCACTGAAGGAGTGCTGCGCTGCGTCCGGGGCACGGATAGCTGCCCACCCGGATTCATCTCGTGTCCCGGACAAGGCGCGGCACGAAGTGACGCGCCGCTGAGCCGGGACCCAGTTCTTCCTGAATTGAGTTCGCAACATGGGCCCCGGCTCTGCAGCGCATCACTGAAGAAGTGCTGCGCTGCGTCCGGGGCACGCGCCACGTCTGAAAAAGGAAAAGGCAGGGCCCTGGGAAAGCCCTGCCTGTCCGTGTCGGCCTTCCGATGCCTTTAGGAATGAAGGTGTATCCCCACCCCTCCCCGGCCCGTGGCCAAACTGTTTGACGCCCTGTGTACAGGCCCCGCCGAGAACCTGGAGAAAAAGCGGCGAGGCTTGCGACACGGTCACCATAGCAGCCGTGCCGCCGGCACAAAGCGCATAGTTAATTTAACGTTAACGACGCAAAGACCGCCTTAACAGGCGTGAAAACGCCCCCGCGGCATGGACGCTGCAAATCCCCTCCTGCACAACAACAGAAGGGATCGCGGGTGCACTGAAGCGGGACAGATCTGTCCCGCGAGGTTGCGCCCCGGGATTAGCGTCAGTCATGAAACATCCGTCGAGCCGCGCATTTTTCGCGTATTGGGACAAGAAGCGCGGTAGTGCGCGGGCCCCTGACCGGGCCGACATCGATCCGGCCGCAGTCCGCGGCCTGCTCGGCGATATCTTCGTGCTGTCCTGCGAGCCCAGTCTCGGCTTCCCCTTCCGCGTTGCCGGTACCCGCGTCTGCGCGCTGGCCGGGATCGACCTCAAGGACCAGAGCTTTGCGGCGCTGTTCACGGCGGCCAGCCGCAGCGAGATCGAGGAAATCGCGACCATCGTCGCCGACGAGACGCTTGGCGCGATCGCCGGCGTCACCGCCGTGCGCGAGGACGGCAGCAAGGCGTATCTCGAGCTCCTGCTGCTGCCCTTCAACGCCCGCCCGCATACGCCGGTGAGCGTCACCGGCGTGCTCGCGCCGTTCGACGACGAGTGCGGCGCGCTTTCAGCCTTCACCCTCACCTCCTGGCGCTACCTGCACCAGCCGGAGAAGCTGCTGCCGCGCGCGATCCGCAAACTGCAGATCGCCCGCGGGCTGATGGTGTATGAGGGGCTGCGCTAGAAGCAGCCCTCGCGTCAGACGCGCAAGCCTTGCAAGCGGCCAGCGATCTTCGAAGGCCCGATCGCGATCAGACGCGTCCGCGTGCCGCCTTGCCAATCGGTCAGAGGAACCTTAACTTTTAAGACGAGTTTATTTCATTCGCCATGGCAAGCGGCAGCGCGGCCCGATTGGTGAAGATGCGTCTGCCGGGCGTCCGTCCAGGGATAATTCCCGTGATGGAGCACGCGACCAGAATTGGAAATCGGTTGTTAGCTGCGTTACCGCCGGCCGATTTCGCGTTGCTTGCACCTCATTTGCGAAAAGTAGAGCTCCGGCACGACGCAGTCCTGATTCGATCGGGCGACAGGATCGAGCACCTCTTTTTTCCCTGCAGCGGCGCGATCGCCCTCATCATGGAGCTGCCGAACGGTCAGACGGCGGCAACTGCCGTGATCGGCAACGACGGCGCTGTCGGACTTATGACGGCGCTCGGCCCGATCCGATCGCCCATGACTGCGGTCGTCCGCGTGGCCGGGACCGCGCTGCAGATCTCGCCCGCACGATTTCACGCTGCGCTCGAACGCAGTGCCGCCATCGCAACTGTGGTTCAGATCCTCACCCGGGCGTTGATGACGCAATTCCAGCACGTCGCTGCCTGCAACGCGCTCCACTCCGTCGAAGCGCGCCTCGCGCGCTGGCTGCTGCACATCCACGACCGGACGGATGGTGGTGACATCCTGCCCTTGACACAGGAGACGCTGTCGGAATTGCTCGGCGTCCGCCGCACCACGGTCACGCACGTGGTCAGCGCACTGCGGTCATCGCGGGCGATCAAATCCAGCCGGCGCGGCCAGTTGGAGATCGACAGGCAGCGGCTCGAGGTCGTCGCCTGTGAGTGCTACAAGGTGATGAGCCGCAGGATCGATCGGATCGTTGCGCAGGATGCACCAAGGCTCATTCACGCCGCGCCGGAGCCGAATGGCTGCCCGCCCCCGGACCTCCGGTTCGCGAGGACCGTCTCGTAGACCCAAGCCTCCCTGGCGAACCATTCGTGCGTCGCCGCGCACATCCGGCAATAGGTGCGCGAAAAGAACACCGCACTGCACTGAAACCTGTCGCGATCCATCTCGATACCCGTCGGAATGGCGTTTCCGGTTTCCGGGCACTTGATCATCACCATACCCATCCTGATTTCCTCCGGCTTGGCGTCACCTCGAGAGTGAGGGGGCCGCAACCGGCCGGACGGCGCCTCTTCTTGCGAAGACGCTCGTCCAGCCGGTCCTCGCGGCCAACCGCTTCGATTCAAGCAGCGCTACGCATGACCCGGTTGAAGCCCTGCTTGATCGGCTCGGCCGTTTCGATCGCAACCTTCTGGGCGAGATCCCAGAGTTCACGGTTCTGGGCCGAAGTTGCTTCAAAGGTCTTGCGACTGTGGGCGGTGGAGAGGTTGACGAGATCGGCAAACGACCTCGCATCGGCAAGCTGGGACACGAAGTCCAGCGTGGAGGTCGTGTTGATGTGGGATATTTCGATGAGCTTGATGCCATAGTCGGCGGCACGCTTGGCATTGGTCGAACAGGCATCGCAAAGGGCTGCGGTGACTTCCTCCGAAGTCGCCCTCACCTTCGCAAAATTTGCCTGGGCCCGCGTGGCGCCCTGCTCGGCGAAACTGCCGAAGATGGCCTGCATGTTGAAGAACGGTACGTCGAACTGGAGCTTTGCGCTTCCGTTGGCAGCTCCGCTCTGCGGAACAGCATTCGCATCGGCTTTCACGTTGGCATCACTCACGGGCTTTCATCCTTTCAAGCGAAACGAGATGACGGATTGAAGACTCCCCGACGCGTGCAGGTGCGCGCCGCACCGAGACACGGTGCACTTGCTTTCAATGCGGTGGGATTGTTGCTGCTGATAACCGCCCCGCCCCCCTGCTGGGCCAACTATGATCGACGAAAGTCGCAGGTTCGGTTCGCTTTCGGACTCTCGGCGCAAATTAATTCAAGTCCTGCGACGAAGCGGCGCAGACCGCATTCTGCATCTCTGAAGTTGTCGCAAGCGCATGCGCCAACTTGAGATCGGTGCAGGGACGCCCCTGCTGCGAGGCAAATGATCGCGCCGGCGACATGACCTTTTTTGCCGGATTTGCGTCATTTCCCGAACCGCTCCGAGCGGCTAGCTTCCGCGCCGCGTGGGGCAACGACGACCGGGTGACATCTCATGAGCTGGCGCATTCTGGCGTGGAGCGCTCTCGGCTGCGTGGTGCCGCTGGCGGTCATCGGCGGAGCCTGGCTGTGGTTGCTGCCAGGCTCGCCGGCGTGGGGAGGTGCGCCTGCAATATCCAGAGATGAATCCGAGGCGACGCTCGCCGCGCTGAAGCCGCCAAAGCGAAAACGCCCGCTGATTGCCATCATCGGCATCAACGACAGAAGCGAGACCACGGACTATCTGATGCCCTACGGCATCCTCGCGCGCGCCGATGTCGCCGACGTCCTCACACTGGCGACACAGCCGGGGCCGGTCACGCTCTATCCGGCACTGAAAGTGCAGCCGCATGCGACGATCGCTGCGTTCGATGCCGAGCATCCCGACGGGGCCGATTTCGTCATCGTGCCCGCGATGACGCCTGAAGATGACGCGGTCGCCTTGCAATGGATTAGAAGCCAGGCCGGCAAAGGCGCGATCGTCATCGGCGTCTGCGTCGGCGCCATGGTTCTCGCCAACACCGGGCTGCTCGATGGCAGGCGCTCCACGACCCACTGGTATTCCGTGCGCGACCTGAAGAAGCATGCCGCGATCCGCTATGCCGCGGACCGCAGGCTGGTCGTCGACCGCGGCGTCGCCACGACCACCGGCATCACCGCGTCGATGCCGATGGCTCTCACCCTGATCGAGGCCATCGCCGGCCGCGCCAGGGCCGAAGCCGTCGCCCGCGACATCGGCCTTGCAGAATGGGATGCGCGCCATCGCAGCGACGCATTCCGGTTCACGCGCCCGTTCGCCCTGACAGCGATCGCGAACACGCTTGCATTGTGGAATCGCGAGCAACTCGGGATTGCGCTGACATCAGGCATCGACGAGGTATCGCTCGCGCTGACCGCCGATGCATGGTCGCGGACCTATCGCTCCCGCGCAGTCACCTTCGCCGCAACGGCGGATGCGCAGACGAGCCGCAGCGGCCTTCGCATCCTGCCGGACCGGATCGCAACCGACTGGCCGGCAACACGGACGCCGCCGGCCACGACCGCGCTGCCGCCGGCGCAGGCGCTGGATGAGACACTGCGCGCGATCGACGCGCGCTACGGGCCGCGCACGGGCGATTTCGTAGCGATTCAGCTCGAATATCCGAGATAGCCGACCCGCATGCGGCCCGGTGCGCCCACCCCCGCGGGACGGCGCACCAGGTCTGTGCGCGATCCGTCAGGGCATCGCCAGATGCCAGGCGCCGTTCAGGAAACCGTCGCCGGTGATGTCGCCGGGCTTCTGATCCTTGGCGAAGGTGTAGAGCGGCTTGCCCTTGTAGGCCCACTGCTTCGAGCCGTCGTCGCGCGTGATGATGGTGTAGCCGTCGCCCGCGGCATCGCTCACCTCGGCCTTCAGCACCGGCCAGTTCGTCGCACACGGGCCGTTGCAGGCCGACTTGCCGTCCATATCCTTGTCGAAGGTGTAGAGCGTCATGCCCATGGCGTCGGTGAGCACGTTGCCCTTGTTGGTCTTGCCGGTCTTGGTCGGCGGCGCGGCGAAGGCGGCGGGAACAATCGCGAGCGCGACGGCGAGCGTGAGCGCGAGGCGGATCGAGGACGTCATGGTGTCTCCTGTCATGCAATTGGCTTGCGTGGATAGGACGCCGCACGCGCCGTCGTATTCCTGAGCCGGCGGCAAAGATATTTTTCGCTGCGCATATCTGCGCGACGGAATAAACTGGGATGATTGAGACGGAACAACGGACCGACATGAGCAAGCCGCATTGGCGTCCCGCGCGCGCCTCCGACCTGCCCGCGATCAGCGCGATCGCGGCGGCCATCCATCCCGACCTTCCGGAACGACCCGAGGTGTTCGCGGAAAAGATGCGGCTCTATCCCGATGGCTGCCGCGCGCTCATCGCGGACGACGAGACCGTTGGTTACGGCCTCGCGCATCCCTGGAGGCAGCACCGGATTCCGCTTCTTGATGGTTTCCTCGAACTGATCCCCAATGATGCGGATTGCATCTACGTGCACGACGTCGCCGTGCTGCCCGATTGTCGCGGCGGCGTCGCGCGCGCCTATATCGCGACGATTGAGGAGCTGGCTCGTGCGTCGGGCATCGCGGCGCTTGCGCTGGTCTCGGTCTACGCCACGCGGCCGCTGTGGGAGCGGTTCGGCTTTCGGCCGGTGCCGGCGGATGCGCAATTCCGCGCGAAGCTCGCATCCTACGGCGACGGCGCGACCTACATGCTCCGCGACCTCGCCGCGACGTAACGTCCCAGCCGGTCAATCCCGGCTCACGCGGGCGTGAAGCCGCGTCCTCGAACCGCTTTCGGCCAGCTCCCGTCGAAGAACTGCGCGGGCCGTTCCGGTCTCGCCGAACCGAGACTGGAGAATGTCCATGAAACTCACATTGTCGAAAGTTGCCTTGATTGCATTCGCTGCGACGGCTGCGTTCAGCGCGACCAGCGCCAACGCGGCGCAGTATCGCACCTATGGCTGCGAGTTCGCCTTTTTCGAGGGCTGTGCCGGCCTGATCGAGCTGCCGAACCAGGGCGGCGGACGTCGCGTCGTTCGTCCCACCCATGATATCTCGCCCGCTTACATGAGGCAGACCGACCCGCGCTACAATTCGGCGCTGCGCGACGCGGGCGGTGGTGGCGGCGGCGGAGGAGGTGGTGGTGGCGGTGGCGGCGGCCGCTGAGTCCACACAGGCTTTTCAGATGATGCCGCCGGCGCAATCCGGCGGCATCATTGCTGTCTGCATGATCTGGCGTCGCTCAGCCCCGACGCTTCTTCTTTGATTTCTTTCCGGGCGCACCCTTGACCGGCCACGGCGTGACCGACGGCTCTGCGTGGCCCGGCTTGCCCTTGTGCTTCTTTTTCTTTCCGAACGAAGAAGCATCATTGAATTTCGGCCGGCGCTCGCCGTCGGCTTTGTCGCGAGACTTGAATCCACCTGCATCGCGCGGGCGATCGTCGCGACGTTCACGATGATCGTTCTCGCCGCGCTCACGCCGCGGCGCGTGTGACCGCTCTTCCGAACGCTCTTCCCGCTGCGGCGCATCCGCCATCGGCTCGATGCGGATGCTGTCCTCCTTGTCCGGACGCTTGACCTTCGCGGCGAAGGACTCCGCAACCCGCTCGGAAATCTCGAACTCGGTGGTGGTGTCCATGATCTTGATGGCACCGATGTCGCGCTTGTCGATGCCGCCTCTGCGGCAGATCATTGGCAGCAGCCAGCGCGCCTCCGCATTCTTGCGCCGCCCGATCGCGGCGCGGAACCAGACGCTGCCCTCCGCCATGGCGTGCTTCGGCGACGCTTTTCCGGACTTCGATCGCGGCTTGGCGGGACGATCGTCACTGCCTTCAAACCTGTCACGACCACGCTCGTCGCGCGGCCGGACGGTCCGCTCGCCGGGATCGATGATGTCTTCGGGCGCCGGCAGCCGCGCGCGATAAAGCCGCGCGAGCGCCGCGGCGATGTCTTCGGCCGACCGCTCGGCCAATAGCGCCTGCGCCAAGGCCAGGTCGTCGGGAGCGGTCTCCTCGGTGAACAGCACGTCCTTCATGCGCGCGTGATCGAGCTTGCGGATTTCGTCCGCCTGCGGCGCCGTGCCCCAGGCCGCGTCGATGCCCGAGAGGTTCAGCAGCAACTCGGCGCGCCGCCGCCGCGCGGGCGGCACCAGCAGGACGCTCGTCCCCTTCCGGCCCGCACGCCCGGTGCGGCCCGAGCGGTGCTGCATCACTTCGGCGTCGTTGGGCAGGTCCGCATGGATGACGAGGTCGAGGCTCGGCAGATCGATGCCGCGGGCGGCGACGTCGGTCGCGACGCAGACGCGGGCGCGTCCGTCGCGCAGCGACTGCAGCGCCAGGGTCCGCTCGTTCTGCGTCAGCTCGCCCGACAGGGCGACCACGGCAAAGCCGCGCTCCAGGAGCGCTGCCTGCAAATGCCTGACGGCATCGCGCGTGCTGCAGAACACCAGCGCGCTCGGCGCCTCGTAGAAACGCAGCACGTTGACGACGGCATGCTCGACGTCGGCGGGCGCGATGCGGATCGCGCGATACTCGATATCGGCATGACCACCCTCGTCGCCGGCGACCTCGATCCGGAAGGCGTCACGCTGATATTGCCTCGCCAGCGCGACGATGCCGCGCGGAAACGTCGCCGAGAACAGCAGCGTGCGGCGCGTCTCCGGCGTGGTCTCGAGGATGAATTCCATGTCCTCGCGAAAACCGAGATTGAGCATCTCGTCGGCTTCGTCGAGCACCACGGCGGTGAGTTCGGAGATATCGAGACGGCCGCGCCGCAGATGATCGCACAGCCGCCCGGGCGTGCCGACGACGATGTGGGCGCCGGCGGCGAGCTCGCGCTGCTCGCGCCGCGGATCCATGCCGCCGACGCAGGAGACGACGCGCCCGCCCGCATGCCCATACAGCCAGGCCAGCTCGCGCTGAACCTGAAGGGCGAGCTCGCGGGTCGGCGCGACGATCAAGGCGAGCGGCGCGGCCGCGGGTCCGAACTGCTCGGCGTCATCAAGCAGATTTTTGGCGATGGCCAAACCGTAAGCGACAGTCTTGCCGGAGCCGGTCTGGGCCGACACCAAGAGGTCGCGGCTGGTGGCTTCGTGGGCGAGCACCGCGAGCTGGACGGGGGTCAGTGAATCATAGTTCCGCTCGGCCAAAGCTCGGGCGAGCGGCGGGGTCAGGGCCGGAACAGACACGGGATGGGAAACCTTGGTTAATTCAGGCGCGGAACGATGAACCCGACGGACCTGAGCTGGCGTGCGCGGCAATGGGCCTGGCCGCACGCTGGCGATTTGATTGGGGGCTCTTTACGCCAAGCGCAGCCAAATCACCATGCCTTTGATGCATGGCTTTCCGGAGAGAGCCGCGCCTGAAGGTTGCAGAGGATTTTTGCAGCCACCTCCACTACCCTGAGACCCACCGAATTAATGGGAATGACCGCGTGACGTCCTCCGTCAAACGCAGCTGCGGCGACTGCACGCTCTGCTGCAAGGTGATGGCCATCGAGGCGCTGGCCAAGCCCGCGAACACCTGGTGCCGGCACTGCGAACCCGGCCGCGGCTGCGCAATCTACGCCGCGCGGCCGAGTGAATGCGAGGACTTGTCGCGCCGGAAATTCGATCCCAAATCGTGCCCCACGGAGACACAAAGCCGGGGGACACATGACCGACAGCATATCGCTTACCGACAAGCTCGCGACCTTTGGGGATTATTGGTCGCCGCGCACGGTCACGACCTTCAACGATTGCGACGTGATGGTGGTGAAGGTGAAGGGCGAGTTCACCTGGCACAAGCACGATGACACCGACGATTTCTTTCTGGTTCTGAAGGGCCGTCTCGACATCGAACTGCGTGATCGCACGGTGACGCTCGGCCCGGGCGAACTCTACGTCGTACCCAAGGGGGTCGAACATCGCCCGGTCGCGCGCGAGGAGGTCCATCTCATGCTGATCGAGCCGACCGGTACGCCGAACACCGGCGACAAGGCCACCGCCGCTGCGCGCAAGCTCGTATAGAGGGCAATGCGGCTGGTTCTGGTCTAGTCCCTTGAGGTCGCCAGCCTGCTGAAGCTGCCGACCAGCTTGGCTCTTGCCCGCGCAACAGCCTCCTTCGCCGCGCGGCTCAAGGCCCGGATGGCCCGCCAGGCTTCGGTTGCCTGCAGCCACGCTTTCATCTCGGTGAACTTGCCATACGTCCAGGCGAAAGCCGGAATCCGCATCAGCTTGTCCCGCGTAAGATGGAACAGGCGCTCCACCAGCACGAGCTTGAGCAGCTCGCCGATGATGAAAGTCGCCGCACCGCTCACGACCTGACCGGTTGCAGCGAGGTAGGCTGCGACCGGCTTGATCGGCTCCAGAATGATGACAGGCACGGAAAACAAGGCGAGCGAGGGATAGGGCGGCAGCGATCTGATCCAGCCGCGCAACCGCCTGAATTCGAAATGCCGCCCGATCCAGCGCGCAATGGGCCTTGCCACGGCCATGAAGACCGCATCCACCAGGAAGTAGATCGCAGCCAGGATGTAAGTGACGGGTTTCAGGATTCGCTTCACGAGACCTCTCCCGCGAACTGAAAGCCGGAACTGGGACTTAAGTTTCACCTCCACGTGAATAACTTGCGGTTTCCCGGTGGAACTTTTCGGGCATCGGCCGGCTCTGGCAGTTCAGATTTCGGCATAGACCTCCAGAAGATTGCCGTCGGAGTCGCGAAAGAACAGCGTGCGGTGTCCAAAGGACTGTGGCTATTCCACCAGTTCCGGCCACGGCACGATGGTCGACTTCACCGTCTTCATTGCCATCGCGTCCTTCACCGCCTGCGCGACGCCCTCTTCGGTGAACGGGTAGATCGTCTGCATCTTCAGCCACGGATATTTGTCACGCGTGCGGTAGAGCATGTCGACGCCGAGCGGAAGATCGTTGCCCGTGAAGCCCCAGGATCCCAGCACGTTGAGATCCTTGGTGCAGATGCGGTGCCATGACGTGTCGATCGAGCCGGCGTCGGTGAACTGGCCCATCTCGACATAGGTGCCGCCGTCGCGCAGCATCTCGATGCCTTCCGGGCCGGCGGTGGGATGGCCCGAGCAATCCATCACGAGATCAGCGCCAAAGCCGCCGACGATTTTCCGCACGCGATCGATGCGATCCTGCGCCGACTTGAGCTCTTCGATGTTCACAGTCGCCTCCGCGCCGAACTCGCGCGCGAGCTTGAGCCGCGGCTCCTCCGGCGCGCCGACGCAGATCACGCGCCCTGCTCCCATCTCCTTTGCGGCGGCGACCGCGAGAATGCCGATTGGACCGGAGCCCTGGATCACCACCGTGTCGCCCCAGCTGAAGCCGCCGGCGCGGGTGGCGCGGTTGAAGGCGCGGATGCAGGAGGTCAGCGGCTCCGACAGCGCGCCGAGGCGCAGCGACATGTCGTCGGGCAGCTTGTAGATCTTGGTGCCCGGCAGCATCTCGAGATCGACATAGACATATTCGGCCCAGCCGCCCCACATGTGCGGCGCCTTGTCGAAGCCGAGATAACGGCCGTAATAGACCGGCGTCAGGCACTTGTTCGCGGTCTGCGGATAATGGATACAGTAATAGCATCGGCCGCAGGGCATCAGCGGCGGGATCATCACCTTGGAGCCGACGGTCAGCGGCTTGCTCATGAAGTCCTCGGTGAACTCCTCGCCGCATTCGACGATGATGCCGCCGAGCTCGTGGCCGAGCGTGAACGGCCAGGGCAGCGGCTTCGGCCAGTGGCCCTTCAGGATATGCAGATCGGTGCCACAGATACCGCAGGCGCCGACCTTGATCAGCGCGGCCTTCTTGCCGACCTTCGGCCACGGCACGGTGCGGATGACGGGCTCCGAGCCGGGACCAGCGTGGGTGCAGACGCGGATCTGTTGCATGGCTGTTTCCTCGGTGCCCGCTTTGTTATGGTTGGTCGCGCGGGCTGAAGACAAGCGTATGTGAGATGGGCGATCGTGCCAAGCCGGCAGTCTCGTAGCCCGCATGAGCGGAGCGATATGCGGGAATAACAGCCCCGGATATCGCTCCGCTCATCCGGGCTACGGCGCCTACAACAACCACCGCCATCATCCTGAGGTGCTCCCCTTGCGATGCGTCAGCATCGCAAGGGGAGCCTCGAAGGATGGGCCACGGGCGATTGCGGCCCATCCTTCGAGGCTCGCTTCGCTCGCACCTCAGGATGACGGTGGAGTGTGTGGCTGCAGCGCATGGCTGATCTTCAAGCACACCCAAGCGTCTTGAGGCTTCACCTGCAACCGTGTATGGCCGGACGAAGTCCCACCCAGGTGCCCGCTTGAACCCCCTTCCCCAAAATCCCGTGGTCGCGTCCGGCTCGTTCGCGGCGATGAGGTCCGTGCCGTATCGTTTCCAGTTCACAGCCTACGTGCTGGCGATGATGGCGGACAATATCGAGCATGTGATCAGCTATTGGGTGGTGTTCCAGAAATTCCATTCGCCGACGCTGGGCGGTTTTGCCGTGCTGTCACACTGGCTGCCGTTCCTGCTGTTCTCCGTCGCGGTCGGTGGTCTCGCCGACCGGTTTGATCCGCGCCGCATCATCCAGTGCGGCATGCTGCTGTTCATTGTAGCCTCCGCCGGATGGGGCTTCTTCTTCCTCACCGACACGATCGAGATGTGGCACGCAATGCTGCTGCTGGTGATCCACGGCTGCGCCGGCGTGCTGTGGCAGACGCCGAACCAGCTGCTGCTGTACGATCTCGTCGGCCCTGCGGACCTGCCGAGCGCAGTCCGGCTGAACGCGATGGCGCGCTATCTCGGCATCCTGGTCGGACCGGCCGTCGGCGGGATCATCATGCTGACGCTCGGCCCCTCGCACGGCATCATCTTCAACACGCTGTTCTATCTGCCGATGCTGCTCTGGCTGTTCTGGGCGCCGGTGCGGGACAAGAGCCTGGCTGCGCGACGCTTCGCCGTGCGTGGCCTTGCCGACATCCTGCTCACCATCCGCGCCATCGGCAAGCAGCCGGTGCTGACGGCGATGACGTGGCTCGCCGGCCTCACCTCGTTCATGATCGGCAACGCCTATCACGCCCAGATGCCGGGCTTCGCGGGCGATCTCGGCCACGGCGATCCCGGCGTGTCCTACAGCGTGCTGCTCGCGGCGGATGCCGCCGGTGCGCTGCTCGCCGGCATCGCGCTGGAATCCTGGGGACAGCTGAAGGGCACGCCGCGCACCGCGATCACGCTGGCGATGCTCTGGAGCGTGGCGCTGCTCGGCTTCGCCGCAATGCGCATCTATCCAATCGCGATCGTGCTGCTGTTCCTCGCGGGCTTCTTCGAGCTGTCGTTCAACACCATGGCACAGGCCCTGGTGCAGCTGAACGCACCCCATGACATCCGCGGCCGCGTCGTCGGCCTTTATAATATGGCCGGGCTGGGCATGCGGGCTTTCAGCGGCATCACGGTCGGCGTGTTCGGCGCGGCGATCGGCATCCACTGGTCGCTCGGGCTGTCGGCCGCCGTGCTGCTGACGCTGCTGTTCCTGCTGTACCGGCGGGGGGCACGGACGGCTTGACCGGCCGCTCCCGCCTCTGATTGTGGCTGTTCGAGCGCATTGTGTCTGTCCGCAACAGGCGCGCCCGATCCTAACGCGGCATTAACCCTATGCACCTTAGGGTCGTGCCGGACTCCGCCCGGGCGGGGGTCGGGTGTTGAAAATGGCGTTGGCGAACAAAAAATTTCTTCCGGCCGCCGAGGAGCGTCGGCGTTTCCAGCGGGTCAAGGTGCACCTGCTCGGCCGTTACATGCTGCCCGACCGCCGGGAATTCCCCTGCCAGGTCATCAACATGTCGCCGGGCGGCCTCGCTCTGCTCGCCCCCGGCATCGGCAATGTCGGCGACCGCGTGGTCGCCTATCTCGACCATATCGGCCGCGTCGAGGGCAAGATCACCCGCATCATCGACAATGGCTTTGCCATGACGATCGGCGCGACGCCCAGGAAGCGCGACAAGCTCGCCGCACAGCTGACCTGGCTCGCCAACCGCGACATCCTCAATCTGCCGGAGGACCGCCGCCACGACCGTATCGTGCCGCGCAACCCGATCGCGGTGCTGACGCTCGAGGACGGCACCAAGATGACCTGCCGCATCATCGACCTGTCGCTGTCGGGCGCGGCCATCGCCGCCGAGAACCGGCCGCCGCTGAAATCGACGGTTCTGCTCGGCCGGGTCCAGGGCCGCGTGGTCCGCAACCTCGAAGACGGCTTCGCGCTCGAGTTCATGCATGAGCAGCCGGCCGAGACACTCGAAGAGAGCGTTACCGCGCGGTAAAACGCAACCGCGCCAAAACCAGCGATTTTCCAGCCTTGAAGGCGGCCTCCGCAATGCGGACGCCGCCTTTTTCGTACGTTTAGGCGGGGCTGCGCGAGTTAACGCGAGGCCCGCTTGCGCGCCGAAATGCCGGTTCCGCCAGCGTCTCCGCGTTAATCGATAAAACTTGAATCAATTGCAGTCATATCGAATTTTACGCGAATTCTATTCAAGTATAGATCGAATTCGCGGCTCGTTTTACTCGCATTCGTCTCGACTTGACTTGGTCGACTTAGCGGCAACTCAAAAGCTCCGTGCGCAATGTGGTCCCAACAAGAAACGGGGGCCGCAATGTTTGATTTCAGGGGACAGGGGAAGGGACTGGCGATCGCCGCCATGCTCTTCGGGATCAGCGCGGCAGCGCAGGCCGGCGAAGGCCGACTGCTCTTCGCGAGCCTCGGCGACACCACGCGTGCGCCGATCGGCTGGGTCGAGTTCTGTGCGGACAACGCCGCGCAGTGCCAGGGCGGGCCGACGCAGCCGCGCGACATCGTGATGTCGCAGACCGCGTGGCGCGACCTCGTCAAGGTCAATCGCTGGGTCAACGAGACCGTCAAGCCTTTGACCGACCAGGAGCACTGGGGCGTGATCGAGAAGTGGTCGCTGCCGTCGGACGGTTACGGCGACTGTGAAGATTATGTGCTGTTGAAGCGCAAAATGCTGATGGATGCCGGCTGGCCGCGCGAGGCCCTGCTCATCACCGTCGTGCGCGACAAGAAGGGCGAAGGGCACGCGGTGCTGACCGTGAAGACCGACAAGGGCGAGTTCGTTCTCGACAATCAGAACGAGAACGTCATTGCCTGGACGGAAACCGGCTACCGCTTCGTCAAGCGCCAGTCGCAGAGCGATCCCAACGTCTGGGTCTCGCTCGGCGATACCAGGCCGGCGGTCTCCACCGCCAGCGCGAAGGATCAGTAGGAACGAGACAACAGGTTACGCGACCCGGTCACATCCCCACCCCTCCCCGTCCCAGACCGGTTCGCGCGCGGCCAGCCATCCCCCAATGGCTGGCCGCAACTTTTCTTGGCGGATACGCGATCAGCCCTCCGACGACCAGGGCACGCGCGCGGCGGTGAAGTCCCGCCAGCTGTCCTGCAAGGTCTGCTGCGCGCCGATCGATGCACGCGCCTGCCAGCCGGCGATCGCGGCCGCCGCAATGGTGCTGTCGCGATCTTCGGCGCCGAGCCCGTCGAGCAATGAGGCCGTCACCGCCATGTCGTTGAAAGCGCCGAGCTCCTCCTGCAAGCCGGCGAGCCTGCGGGCGAATTTTCGCACGGACTTGCGATCGTCAAACAGCGGCAGCAGGAACTCGCCGAGATAGCGCAGCCGCTTGGCCGCGAGCCGCACCCGGTGCACCTCGTCGACCGTGAGCGACTTGAAGCGGCGGCCGCGCTTGAGCACCTTGGCATACTGCTCCGACAGGACACGCTGCGCGAAGTTGACCGCGGGCTCGGCGAGCCCACCGAGATCTTCCGGCGCGACGTCGTTGCGCCAGCCGCGCGTCTCGATCCAGCCGCCGAGACTGATCAGGAAGACGGCGCAGCGGCGATCATCGAGCGCATCATGAGCCTTGCGATAGGCCTCCGACTGACGCTGCGCCGCGACCCGCCCCAGCGCATCGAAGCCCGCGACCGAAGGACAGGCTCTGGCGATCGCCGGCAAGGTGTCGAGCCGGAACACGTCCCAGTCGCGCGCGGCGGACAGGTCCTGCGCCAGCCATTTGGCTTCCGACCGCAGCGCATCGAGGTTGCTGAGCGCGCCAACCGATCGCATCAGGTCGAGCGCCGAGCGCAGCCGGCGCAGCGAAACGCGCAGCTGATGCACGCCTTCCGGATTCCGGCCGTCCTCGGCCGCCGGGAGCGATTGAAGCAGATGGAGGAAGCAGGAGCGCAGGATCGTCGCGAAGGCTTCGTCGAGTGTCACCGACGGATCGAGCCGAAGCTTGCCCGGCCGGCACGCGGACGGCGCCTTGTCGGCGGCAAGATCGAAGCCGCGCGCGGACTTGCTGCGGATCGACGGCTTCACTGCTCCGTGCTCCGCAAGGCGCAGCGCGATCTCGTAGATCGTGCTCGCGCTGCCGCACTTGAGCTCCAGCTCGATCTCGCTCACGGGCAGCGACCGGTCGCCGGCCGTCAGTTCGCCCCGGTCGAAGGCGACCTCGACCGTGCCGGACGGCAGCTCGACGATGCGCGTGTGCCGATGGACATCGGCCGTGAAGACGGCTTCCAGCGGCTGCGTTTCGAGCTGCTCGCGAAGCTTCTCCGGAATGAATGGCATCGCCAGAGCGGGATCGGGCGCAAGCGAGGCCACGCTCGCCTCCCATTCGCCGCGGCGCAGTGGATCGTCCGCTGCATCGGTCTTCACCGTCTGGACGAAGCGCGTGCCGCTCTGGCGTACGCGCAAGCTCAGGCCGGCGCGACGAAGTGCCCGCTCGGGCGTGTCGTAATAGACGGACTTGAGACGTTTTCGCGTGCCCTTGTTGCGTGCGTTCGCCGCGATGACCGGCGCAGCGCTGAGAGGCGCCATGCGATCGGCATCGACGAGAAGCTTGAGCTCGATTTCGCCGGCCGGACGCGCGGTGGTGCTCGGCTCCGGTGCAGGCGCCGCGTCTTGCAATGGCGCCTGATCAATCACAGCGCCCTCGACAATCGCAGGTTCCGCGCCGGACTCGGATGCGTCACGCTGCCTGAGGAAGCCGGCGATGACTTGCGTTCGCTTACCGTCCTTTGGGACAGGATTCCCGTCCGGCACACTCATGGTTTTGCGAGCCGGCGTAGCGTCTGATTTTAACATTTCCGGTGACATGACAGTTCTATGACAGAGCGCCAGCATATAACCGGTGCGGCTCGCGAGGAATAGTCACGTTACGTCGCGGCGCATCATGATCCACATGCACATGCCGCACGGCAGATATTGACGAGGATTGTCATAATTCGCTGAGCGCGACGAATTAAATTGCCGCGACGCGTAGTAAGTGATCGAATTGAATAGCGAATCTCGCCGTTCTCGAAAGCGAGATGAACGCGTCAGCGAGATTGACTCATGCTAGCCGAGAAATTCTTTCTGGTTCTGGAGACGCTTAGAAGTCACGCCGCCGATGACGGCCCCGAAATTGTGACAAGCCCTGTTGTGACAAGCCCCACGCAGCCTCCCGCGGTCCCGGAAGTTGCAAAGGGTTCGCCGCGCAAGAGGCTGGTTCCCGACGATCGGAGCTAGAAGCGTTCCAGTTTCGCCAGGTCGTACCGGGCGATGCGCGTCAGTGCGCGAGACTATTCCTGTAGATCTTGCCGCCCTTCATGATCACGACGAAATTCTTCGCGGGATCTTCGATGAGGGCAATGTTGTCGAGCGGATTGCCGTCGACGAGCAGGAGATCGGCCAGCGCGCCCTCCTCCACCACGCCGAGCTTGCCGGGATAGGGATTGCGCAGGCCCGACAGGCTCAGCAGCTCGGCGTTCGCGGACGTTGCCATGGCCAGCGCTTCGGCCGGCGTGTACCAGCGCGTCAGCGCGGCCAGCATCGAACCTTGCTTGTCCGCCAGCGCCTTCGAGAACAGGACGTCGGTGCCGAACGCGGTCTTGATGCGGTACTTCTTCGCCAGCGCGTAGACACGATCCGTGCCGGCAACCACCTGCCGCATCTTCTCCTGCTCCGCGGGTCCGAGCGCAGCGGCACCGGACAGATCGAGGAACGGCTGCGTGCTGAGCCAGATGCCTTTCTCTGCGATCAGCTTCGCGCTCGCCTCGTCCATGAGGTGACCGTGCTCGATGCAGCGCACGCCGGCCGCGATCGAACGCTGGATCGCGACCGGCGTGTAGGCGTGCGTGGCAACGTAAGTCCCCCAATTGTCGGCGGCCTCGACGGCCGCGCGCAGCTCGGGCTCGGTGAAAGTGGAGACGTCGAGCGGGCTGAAGGGCGATGCAACGCCGCCGCCCGCGGTGAGCTTCACCTGCGAAGCGCCCTGCATCAGCTGCTCGCGCGCGCGCACGCGCACCTCGTCGGGACTGTCCGCGACCATGCTGCCGCCGATCCGCTCCATGCGGCTCAGCATGCCGCCGATCGTGCGCGGCAGATCGGACAGCTGGCGGAAGTCGCCGTGACCGCTGGTGATGGTGATCATGGCGCCGGATGGATAGATGCGGGGACCCGCGACGAGATCCTCGTCGATGGCCTGCTTGAGGCCGAAGCTCGGCCCGCCCATGTCGCGCACGGTGGTGAAGCCGCGCATCAGCGTCGCCGTTGCTTCGCTGGCGGCCAGCAGGTTGTTGTAGCCGATATCGCCCGCGAGCACGGCCATCGGGGTCGGCCGCACCAGCATCGCGTGCCAATGCGCATCGATCAGCCCCGGCATCAGCACGCGTCCGCCGCCGTCGATGACCTCAGCGGTGGCCGTCGCGTCTGCCGTCGCAATCTTCTCGATGACGCCGTTCCTGACGAGGACGCTGGATGGTGCCGACAGCGCGCTGCCCTTGCCGTCGAAGATCCGGACATTGCGGAACAGGACCGCGGCCTCCTGGGCCCGCGCGGATGACAGGCTTGCGAGCACCATTGCAATGCCGCCAAGCAATGCAGCGACCGCGAAGACTTTGGCCGACATCCTCAAACTCGACATATCAGCCTTCCATACACGTTCAGGCTACGCGAGGGGTGATGGCAGGCATGGAACGTCTGGCCGCAGTTGACGCCGACGTTTAGCTCCCGTCAACTTACAACCATGGCGGCCATATGCAGCTCTGCCATCTGCTGACAAGGACTCGGCTTGTCCGACGGCAATTGAATCAAAGCAAATGAACCAAAGAGATCGCGTGTGAGGTCAGGCTGCGCTGCGCTCAGGCGCTCAGCACGTCCGCGAGCCGCAGCTCGTCGGCGGCGGAGCTCCTTGAAGTCTCACCGCAACATTTTGGGGATTGCCGCTCACTCTGCGGCTTGAACATGAGTCGGCCAATCGGCGACGTCCGTGCCGACCGTACGCGACAGCGCCGGAGCGTCGGCGACGGATACGTCCATCCAGAGCGACCGTGTGTGCTCGTCCCTTACGTTCATGGCGTAGCTCCTCGAACCAACAAACGATGCAGCAGAATGACGGTCCTATGTGCGCCGCCGAACAAATACGCCATTGAGGGCCGCCGCATTCATTAGGAACCTTCGTCGCGCTCAGGCTTGAACCGGCATGAAAGATCCATCCCCCGGCATGCGCAGAGCATTGCGTCAGGCCCGATTGTACGGGCACTTGCTCGTTCGAAACGACAGGCTGTATTACCCGGGAGGCAGTCATCCGATCTGCTCGGTGCAGCTTGCACGAGAGATGGTCAGATCAGGATGGATGACAAAGCGAAACGGCGATTACGAGATCACACCGGACGGGCAGCTCGCAGCAGAACGCGAGCTCGGCCACTGATGTGGTCCCGCAGCTCCGGCCGAAACGTCTGTCGGTAACGTCAGGCGCCCAGCACGTCCGCCAGCCGCAGCTCGTCGGCGGCGGGATCCTTCAGGAACAGCTCGGCTTCGATCTCACGCAGATGCGACAGCATCTGCGCACGCGCGGCCTGCTTGTCGCGCTTGCGGATCGCAGCGACAATGCCGGCGTGATGATCCGTGCCGCAGGCCGGCGTGTCGTGGCGGCGGTAGAGCAGGATGATGAGCGAGGAGCGCGCGATCAGCTCCTTGAGGAAACCGAGATAGATGCTGTGGCCGCTCATCTCGGCGACGAGCCGATGAAACTCGCCGGAGAGGCGAACCGAGGCGCGCGCGTCGCCGCGCAATTCCGCTTCGCGCTCCTCGGCAAGATGCTGGCCGAGGCGATCGAGCCAGGCCGGCGACACCGAATCGATCGCATGGTCCACGATGGTGGGCTCGATCAGGCGGCGCGCCTCGAACACTTCGCGGGCATCCGCAGGCGTCGGGCGCGCGACGAAGGCGCCGCGGTTCTTCTCGATGTTGACGATGCCCTCATGCGCGAGCTGCTGCAGCGCGGTGCGCACCAGCGTGCGGCTCGCACCATAGATCTCGCCGATCTCGTCCTCGCCTAGCTTCGTCCCCGGCAGCAGACGATGTTCGAGGATGGCTGCTGTCACCCCCTCCCTGATACGGCTGACGCGGTCGCTCGCGTCTGGCGCATCGGGTTTTTGGCGGGTCTTGGCGGCCATTTGCTTAGAGGTGTTGGGTGTGAGGCTCGATCGGCGAACGTTCGGCCTCGAATGTTAGTCGACGAGCTGTATCCAATCACAGGCGAAACTTTATACAATCTTCGCCCGTTTTGTGTGCAGATGACTGCGCGCGCGACGGGCAGCCCGGATACGTCGGATTCGATCTAACGATCTGACTCCGCTGCACAGTTTTGGGATTTTGCCGACCGATGGCTGTTGGCACGGACCTTGCGGAGAGAGGCGGGACGCATCGCCCCTCCTCGGACACGCCATGGCCACTCCCGCCGCTCTCGAACTGGTCGCCGTCACCAAGCGCTACGACACCACGCTGGCGGTCGACACCGTCAACCTGAAGATCCCGGCTGGGACCTATTGCTGCCTGCTCGGTCCCTCCGGCTGCGGCAAGACCTCGACCCTGCGCATGATCGCCGGCCACGAGGCGGTCAGCGAGGGCGACATCATCCTCGGCGCGCAGAACGTCACCGACCTCGAACCCGCCAAGCGCGGCACGGCGATGATGTTCCAGTCCTACGCGCTGTTTCCGCACCTCTCCGTGCTCGACAACGTCGCCTTCGCCCTGAAAATGCGCGGGGTCGATAGGCCGACGCGGCACAAGCGTGCCGGCGAGCTCCTGGAACTGGTGGCCATGAGCCCCTATGCCGGCCGGCTGCCGGCGCAGCTCTCCGGTGGCCAGCAGCAGCGGGTGGCGCTGGCCCGCGCGCTGATCACCGAGCCGCAGATCCTGCTGCTCGACGAACCGCTGTCGGCGCTCGATCCGTTCCTGCGGGTGAAGATGCGCGGCGAGCTCAAGCGGCTGCAGCGCGAGCTCGGCATCAGCTTCATCCAGGTCACCCACGGCCAGGAAGAGGCGATGGCGCTCGCCGACCACATCGTGGTGATGAACCACGGCAGGATCGAGCAGCAGGGCTCTGCCCGCGACATCTTCCATCACCCCCGCACCGAATTCGTGGCGCGCTTCATCGGCGGCCACAACGTGCTCAGCGACGCCGGCAACCTCATCGCCGTGCGCGCCGATCAGCTCGGCATATTGCCGTTCGCCGACGGCGCGTTCGGCGCGCCGGCGCTGCTGACCCAGACCGAGTACCAGGGCTCCTACATCGCCGTCTCGCTCACGCTCGACGATGGGACCGCCCTGTTCTCCCATGTTCCGGAAGCCACCTTCGACGTTCACCCGTTCCGTCCGGGCGACCGCGTGTTGGCGACCTGGGATCCCGCCAAGGCGCAACGTCTGCAATAGCGCCGATCGATCACTGGAATGCGCAACAGAGGAGTGACTGATATGACCGAGACTACTGGGACAAAAGGCGTCAGCCGCCGCACGCTGCTCAAGGGCACTGCGGGTCTCGCCGGCCTTGCCGCCGGCTCCGGCGCCATCACCGGCTTTCCCTATGTGAAGTCGGCCGATGCGAAGGTGCTGCGCTATCTCGGCACCGCCGTGAACGAGGGCGACGACATCTCCAAGCAGTGCCTGAAGGACACCGGCATCAAGATCGAATACATCACCGCGACCACCGACGACGTCACCAAGCGCGTGATGACCCAGCCGAACTCCTTCGACGTGCTGGATACCGAATATTTCTCGCTGAAGAAGCTGGTGCCGTCGGGCAACATCCTTGCCCTCGACGCCAAGAAGATCAAGGAATTCGACAACATCACGCCCGTCTTCACCAAGGGCGAGACGCCCGGCGGCAAGAAGATCGGCAACCAGGGCACCGCGCCCTGGAAGGTGCTCTATCTCGAAGGCAAGGACTCCAAGACCTTCTCCAAGACGGCGACCGAGTTCGTCACGCTGATCCCGACCGTCTACAACGCCGACACGCTCGGCATCCGCCCCGACCTGATCAAGCGGCCGATCAGCTCGTGGTCCGAGCTGCTCAACCCTGAGTTCAAGGGCAAGGCCTCGATCCTCAACATCCCCTCGATCGGCATCATGGATGCCGCCATGGTCGTGGAAGCCACCGGCAAGTACAAATATGCCGACAAGGGCAACATGACCAAGGAAGAGATCGATCTCACCATGAAGGTGATGACCGAGGCCAAGAAGGCCGGCCAATTCCGCGCCTTCTGGAAGGATTTCAACGAGAGCGTCAACCTGATGGCATCGGGTGAGACCGTCATTCAGTCGATGTGGTCCCCGGCGGTGACGAAGGTGCGCTCGATGGGCATCCCCTGCACCTTCCAGCCGCTCAAGGAAGGCTACCGTTCCTGGGCCTCGGGCTTTTGCGTCTCCAAGGGCGTGTCGGGTGCCAAGCTCGAATGGGCCTATGAGTTCGTGAACTGGTTCCTGTCCGGCTATGCCGGCGCCTATCTCAACCGTCAGGGCTACTACTCCGCCGTGCTCTCCACCGCGAAGGCGCACATGGAGCCCTACGAGTGGGCGTACTGGATGGAAGGCAAGCCGGCCGAGAAGGACATCAAGGCGCCCGACGGCTCGCTGCTGGAGAAGGCCGGCGCGGTGCGTGACGGCGGCTCCTACGAAGACCGCATGGGCGGCGTCGCGTGCTGGAACGCCGTGATGGACGAGAACGACTACATGGTCCGCAAGTGGAACGAGTTCATCGCGGCCTGAATTGATGGACACGTCAGAGGACATCCTGCATCAGGCATCCCCGGACCTCGTCCGGGGATCGGAGACGGCGCGCCGCAGCAAAGCGGCGCGCCTTTCGCCGTCCTTCATCTCCTGGCTCCAGGCCGGGCCGATGATGCTGGTGTTCCTCGCCTTCTTCCTGATTCCGCTGGTGTTCGTCGTCATCGTCTCCTTCTGGGACTACAACGAATACCAGCTGCTGCCGGCCTTCTCCGGCCGCGGCTACACCGACACGTTCGAAGGCTGCATCGCGCAGCTTCCCGACCTCTGCACGATCGGCAAGACCTATCTGATGACGCTGAAGCTCTGCTTCATGGTCTGGGCCATCACCCTCTTCATCGGCTTCTGGGTCGCCTATTTCCTCGCCTTCCACGTCAAGTCCAAGACCTGGCAGATGGGATTGTCGCTGCTCTGCACGATCCCGTTCTGGACCTCCAACGTGATCCGCATGATCGCCTGGATCCCGCTGCTCGGCCGCAACGGCCTCGTCAATTCCGGCCTGGTCAAGACCGGTCTGATCAACCATCCGCTGGAATGGCTGCTGTTCTCCGAATTCTCCGTGGTGCTGGCGCTGGTGCACCTTTTCACCTTCTTCATGGTGGTGCCGATCTTCAACTCGATGGTGCGCATCGACAAGTCGCTGATCGAGGCCGCCTATGACGCCGGCGCCACCGGTTTCCAGACCCTCGTCAACGTCATCATTCCGCTCGCCAAGCCCGGCATCGTGATCGGTTCGATCTTCGTCATCACCATCGTGATGGGCGACTTCATCACCATCGGCGTGATGGGCGGCCAGCAGATTGCGGCTGCCGGCAAGATCATCGAGACACGGGTCAACGCGCTGCAGTTCCCGGCCGCCGCCGCGAACGCAGTGATCCTGCTCGCGATCACCTTCCTGATCATCACCATGATGTCGCGCATCGTCGACATCAAGAAGGAGCTCTGAGCATGAAGGAAGGACGCCCGCGCTCGTTCTACGTGCTCGCGATCTTCTTCGCGGCCTATGTGCTGTTTCTCTACGGCCCGATGATCGCGATCTACGTGCTGTCGTTCCAGGGACCGCAGGGCGGCCTCACCTTCCCGATGAACGGCGTGTCGACCTTCTGGATCGCAAAACTGTTCCAGGGCACCGGCATCGTCGATCTCGGCGCGGCCTTCCGCCGCTCACTTCTGCTCGGCGTGATCGTGATGATCGTCACCGTCGTGCTGTCGGTCGCCGCCGGCATGGCCTTCCGCAGGAAGTTCAAGGCGCAGAGCATCCTGTTCTATTCGGCGATCGCGAGCCTCATCGTGCCCTCGATCATCACCTCGCTCGGCATCTCGCTGGAATTCCGCATCATCGACGACCTGATCAAGGCGCATTGGAACGAGAATTTCGAGACCTCGATGGGCCTCCTCACCTCAGGCCTCGGCGCGCATCTGACCTGGACGCTTCCGTTCGGGCTGCTCATCATGTTCGCGATCTTCAATCGCTTCGACCCGCGTCTCGAGGAGGCCGCGCGCGATCTCGGCGCGACGCCGTGGCAGACCTTCCGTCACGTCGTACTGCCGATCATCCTGCCCTCGGTGATCGGTATCGGCCTGTTCGGCTTCACGCTGTCCTGGGACGAACTCGCGCGCTCCAGCCAGGCGATCGGCGCGGTGAACACATTGCCGCTGGATCTCCAGGGCCTCACCACCACCGTGACCAACCCCGATATCTATGCGCTCGGCACCGTGATCTCGGCCGTCTCGTTCACGGTGATCACGCTTGCACTCGGCACCATCCACGTGCTCAACAAGCGGCAGGCGGCCAAGGGCTCGGACGCCGGCAAGGGACTTGTCTGAGAAGAGGCTTGTCTGATCTGATGCGGCTGCACGTCGTCAATCCCAACACAACGGCGTCCATGACAGCGAAGATCGCTGCCGCGGCGCGCGCAGTTGCCCTGCCAGGCACCGTGATCGATGCGCGCCAACCCGCGATGGGCCCGGTCTCGATCGAGGGCTTTTACGACGAGGCTTTTGCGGTCCCCGGCATGCTCGGCTGCATCCGCGACGCCGATCGCGACAGTGCCGACGCCCACATCATCGCCTGCTTCGACGACACCGGCTTGGATGCCGCGCGCGCCGCCGCGAAAGCGCCGGTGATCGGCATCGGCGAGGCCGGCTTCCACATGGCGAGCCTGATCGCCGCGCGCTTTGCCGTGGTGACGACGCTGAGTGTCTCCATCGTGCCGATCGAGCACAATCTGAAGAAGTACGGCCTTGCTGAACGCTGCACCCGCGTCCGCGCCGCCGAGGTCCCGGTGCTCGCGCTCGAGGAGCGCAACACTGACGCGCTCGGAAAAATCTCGGCGGAGATCACCGCCGCCATCCGAGATGATCGTGCCGAGGCCATCGTGCTCGGCTGCGCCGGCATGGCCGATCTCGCCAATGAGCTTGCCGCAACCCACGGCCTGCCCGTGGTCGACGGCGTCGCCGCCGCTGTGACGCTGGCGGAGTCGCTGGTACGGCTGGGATTGAAGACGTCGCGGCTCGGCCCCTATGCGGCGCCGCGACCGAAGACCTATTCCGGGTCGTTTTCGCCGTTTCAGCCCTGAATCTGGCCATTTGGCCCTACTCCAGGGGGTAAAGCCAAGCGCTGGTTGCTTTTTTGGCCGCTAGCCTCTTTTTGGTCCCAATTGTTGCCGAACAGTAACACTTTCGGGACATCCCGGTCGCCGATTTCGGGCTGCCGGTCTTCGCCACTCACCAAGTTTCAATTTGGGTTTTGTCAGCGATGATCGATCTCGCAGAGGACAGACCGTCCACCCCCCTGCTTCGCCTCGGCGCCCAGCCGATCGCGCTGACCGCCGTCGCCCTTCTGTTGCTGATCGCCGGCGTGACTTCGATCGCGATCTGGCGCGCCTATACCGGCGCTGCGCCGGAGACCGACCGGGTGGTGGCATCGCGGCAGCTGCAGGCCCGCACCGCCCAGGCCTCCGAGCAGCTGGTCGAGAAGACCAAGGGGCTGGAGGCGACCCAGCAGGAATCGATCGACCAGCTCCAGGTCGTGCAGGACCAGCTCCAGACCGTGAAGCGGCTGCTCGCGGCCCAACAGGCCGATACCAAGCGCCTGTCGGAGCAGGTGGCGAGCCTGAACGAATCCATCGACGGCTTGCGCCAGTCCTTCGCCAGTGCCCGCGCCACCGAGGCCGAGACGCCCTCGGTTACCCGCAGGAAACCGGCAAGTCACCGTGTCCATGCCAGCGCGCGCAAGCGTTCGCGCGGCTGAACTGGCCTTTCGCCGGCGGCTTTATTTTCTCTACTTGTGAACTGGATCACATTTGCCGGTATGATTCCGCGCGATGCTGGCCGTCACCGGATGGCGTGAGCCGATTTCAATATCCGGGGCTGGCAAGGTCGTTGACGGTATACTGCGTCAACGGCCTTGTTTTTTAGTGGGCCGGCAGATCGTCCCGCCTCATTCACAGACATCGACGCGACGGTATCGCCATCCCGAAGGCGTCATCACCCGTTTGCGGACGACGTAGCAGCCGCCGTAACCACCATCGTCATAGCCGGTACCATAATAGTAGGGATCGCCGTAATACGGGTAGCCATAGCCATAATAGCCGCCGTAGTAGCCGGCTCCGGCGAGGCCCGCGCCGATGGCAACGCCAGGCCAGAAGCCGCCGCCGTGCCAATGGCCGTGCCAGCCACCACCATGGAAGCCACCACCATGGAAGCCACCGCCATGGAAGCCGCCGCCATGGAAGCCGCCGCCATGTCCAAAACCGCCCCGCGCCTCCGCCGCCTGCGGCGCCGACAGCCCAACCACTGCTGCGGCCAGTGTCGCCATCATCGTCTTACGTAACATCACTTGATCCTCCGCGTGGACACGCTCCACGCTTCAAAGCGGGATCAAGCTAGCGTTGTCGAGGCAATCCGGACAGCCACACTGTCTCACTTCCGCGCGAGCATCAGCAGCCGCGACAGATGCTCTTCATCTTCTTGTCGAGCTGCCTGTTCTCGCTGTTGACGGTGGCGTCGGCGGCTGCACCGGCGCCGGAGCCGGTGGTCACTCCGGAGCCCGGGCCCGACGATTGAGCCGTACCCAGGCTGTTGGTGCCGGGCGGCGGCGCCGGCGCGTTGGCGACACCTCCGGTCGGACCCGACGAAGTGCCGGTCGATCCAGCCGTGCCGCCGGTCGCCTGCGCGAAGGATACGGCCGGCATCGCCGCGAGGGCGAAGATCAAGACCAACGTCTTCATTGAAGCGTTTGCGCGCGGTGGGGCCATTGGGATGCTCCTTTATCCGTCAACGGTCCCGACCAGGACCCGTTCCGGAACAAACCCCGTCACATCGGCTTGAAGGCGAGGAGGCCAAATCACGATGACCGATCGCGATCCCTTTGCAGAGGGCGAGCGCGCCGCGCGCGAACGCATCCCGGCCGAAGCCAATCCTTACATCGACGGCAGCGACGAGCATGCGCTCTGGGCCACCGGCCACGAGAAGGTTGCGGGCGCGATCGACGCGCGCAAATCCGAAAGAAGCTAGCCGATCCGCTTCAGGCCCTTCTTGAAGCGCGGGCCGTTGGCGACATAGAACTTCGCGGCGCTCCCCATCCTCTGCACCTGGGCGTCATCGAGCGTGCGGATCACGCGCGCGGGCGAGCCGATGATCAGCGAGCGCTCGGCAAACTCCTTGCCCTCGGTGATGACGGAACCGGCGCCGACGATGCTGTTGCGGCCGATCTTCGCACCGTTCATCACGATCGAGCCCATGCCGATCAGCGCGCCCTCCTCGATGGTGCAGCCGTGCAGGATGACGTTGTGGCCGACGGTGCAGTTCCTGCCGATGACCAGCGGAAAGCCGAGATCGGTGTGGCAGGTCGAGCCGTCCTGCACGTTGGCACCCTCGCCGATCTCGATCCACTCATTGTCGCCGCGCAGCACCGCGCCGAACCAGATGCTCGCGCCCGGCTTCAGGCGCACCCGGCCGATCACGGTCGCGGTCTCCGCGATGAAATAGTTGCCGTCGGCGGGAAGTTCGGGCGCCTGCCCGTCGAGCTCGTAGATCGCCATCAAGGTCTCCTGTCGGGTTGACCCAGCCATAGCGAAACGGCGGCCCCGACGCAAAGGGCCGCGCAGCCTGCAAGGCGAACGTCAGGTCAGGACGCCGGCGGCGCGCAGCGTCATCAGGAAGAAGGTGCCGCTCATCATGCTCCAGAAGCCGGCGATGACGGTCGCCATCATCACGAATTCGACGCGGCGGCTTTCCACCCGCATGCCGCGCAGCGTGTTGCGCATGATGATGAAGGGCGCCGCGAACACCAGGAACGGCACCGCCGCAAAGGTCTTCGGCGCGACGCCGTCCTGCAGCAAGCCGAAGCCGGCGGGCCGCTGTGCGACCGCCTGGTATCCGTTCACGAGGGCGCCGGCGAGCGCGAAACCGATGCAGATCGAGAAGAAGGAATTGAGAGCTTCAGGTGTCATCGGAACAGTCCGCACTTGCGCAACGCCGGGGCCTTCCTGTGACAAATAGTGCTGGTTAACGCTACATTATCCTTAAGAGAAGGTTAACGGCGCCGGTCAATCCGCGCAGGGCCCTTCCCCCTCACCGCGGCCCGGCGAGGCTGCGCGAATTCGCCGCCCCATGGCATATTCGCCGCTGATTCGTCGGCCATCGGCCAACTTCGGGTCTTTACGCGCGCACATGTCATGACGGTGTTTTCGGCAGCTCCCCTCAGGTCCTCCAGGACGCGCACCCGGGCGCATGTCGTCCCGATCGTGCTCGGCGGCGCTGCCGCGCTGGGCGCGGTCGCGCTGGTCGCCTATCTGTTGTGGCCGACCTGGGGAGCCGGCGGCGCCAGCGCCCCGGACAAGCTGCCGGTGAGCGTCGGCGGCACGCTGTTCAACCTGCCGACGACGGCGATCCGGATGAAGATCCAGCGGCACTCCGGGCCGCAGGAGCGCATCGATCTCGACTTCCTCTATCCCTCGCTGGAGGTGCCCGGCGCGCCCAGGCACGTCACCGCCGATACGGTGGAAGCGGCGGTGCAATCGATCGACCGCATCTTCCTGTCGATCGCGGCCCATCACGATGCGCTCTCGCCCGAGCAGCGAACGGCCACGATCTATCCGCGCTATCTCGACCAGGCCGCGACCCAACCCGAGGACGGGCTGACGATGCGGATGTTCCGAGCCGACACACCTTACGCCAGCGAGGACCTCTATTCCGCCGCAAGCCCCGCGCTGACCGCGCGCTGCACGCGCGATGCGGCGACCCCCGGCATGTGCCTCTCCGAGCGCCGCGTCGGCGGCGCCGACCTCACCTTCCGCTTTCCGCGCAGCTGGCTGTCGCAATGGCGCGAGGTGGCCGAGGCGATGGAGAAGCTGACGGCGCAATTGCGCGGGCCGAAGAGCTGAGCACGGCGTTTCCGCCCCGCCGCAAGATCGGCTTGCAGGGACGGCGGGGACTTCCCGACAAAAAGTTGAAAACAACCCCATGCACAGTAGCCGGGCGCCTGGCGCGACTTCGTATTTTTCGAAGTCAAGTTGACCCGTCGGGCAAAACAGGGGCATAATGGCATCATCGGTGATCTCGGCATCCGACGCGCTCCCGGACGAAGATCTCCTACGGCAGACGCGGCAGAAACGTCATTGCCGCGAAGCACTCACCTCGCCGCGAGACGTAATCATGACGTCGACGCCCTCCTGGTCGAAGCTCGCGTTCACCTCGAACTCGCATTGTTTGGCCTGGTTGCAGCCGGTTCGCCATGTCGTCAAGTCGCTGTAGCGAGCAGCGGCAGCAGAAACATCATTTGGCTTCGAGAGCAGCGTCGCGCTGAGATAGAAGGAAACGCGTGCTGGAAGTGACGCTGCCATATCGAGACTGAGCCGCTGAGCGCCGTCGGCGTAGTCCTGGCTCCAAAGTCGCTTCCACCTGACGCTGCATGTGCCGTCGGAAAGCTTGGCGGTCGGCAGCATGAAATCGATGATGGGGTGACCGCCGGCAAGATCGTCGTCCTCGCGCCCTGTTTTCGACAGGACGGCCGTATCGGGGACACCTGATAGCCCTCGGGCACAAGCTGAGCAGGCAGGTCCCGCGTCACGGGCTGCGCAAGGCACGCCGCGCGAAAAGCCGTCAGCACGTTGAGAAAGCCCCGCAGATCCGCTGCGTTCTTCTATGGGAATATGATGCGGTCAGATTGCGCGGCGTGAACCGTCGTGGTGCAACACAAGCAAAGGAAAAGCTGCCCTAGCAAGCGGAGGATTGAGTTCGCCATAGCTGAAAGACTCCGCCTTCACGATCGTTGGAAAACACATAGAGGAAGACCTATGCAGAAGGCTGGGGCATGTACTCATAATTCCAGCGCGAGTCTGTTCCACCTCTGCAAGCAGACATCACGGCGTCGAGGACCGAGGACCGCTAAGGGGCCAATAGGCGACATCGCGATTTCTATTCGATGACTTCGTCGGCGCGTGCAAGCAACGTCGGGGGCACAGCGAGCCCGAGTGATTTGGCGGTTATTAGATTGATGGCCACTTCGTATTTCGTTGGCGCTTGCACCGGTAGGTCGGCCGGCCGCGCACCTTTGAGAATACGATCGACGTAGCCAGCAGCACGCCGGTAAATATCAAACTGATCGGGCCCATAGCAGATCAGTCCTCCGGCGGTGACATTGGTGCGATACGGATAGATCGCCGGCAGTCCGTAGCGCTGCGCGAGCGATATGAACAGGTCGCGATGAATATTAGCGGCCGCAATGGCCGTAACGATCAAGCCGTCACCCGAGCCGCGCACGAATGCTGCCAGTGCCCGCTCTACCTGCACTGCATCGCGCACGTCGAACGGGCTCACCTCGACCCCCATTGACGGCGCCACGGATCGGATCGCTTCTAATTGGCCAATCGCACCTACCGCATTATTGTCGATGGTGACCGCGACCCGCGTCAAACGCGGCGCAATTTCCCTCAGTAGTTCAAGATACTTTACCGCCGTCGTGAATTCGAACGGGGTGAACCCCGTTGCGTTGCCGCTCGGCCGGGCCATGCTATCCGTGACACCAGCCCCAACGGGATCGGCAACCAGGACGAACACAATCGGCAATGTGCGCGTGGCCCGTTGCACCGAGACGGTAGGCAGACTGCTAGTGACCATGATGACGTCCGGCGCAAGCGCGACCAGGTCCGCGGCATCGGTCCCTGTGCGTTCAGCATCACCCACAGCCCAGCGATACTCGATCCGCACATTTCCGCCGTCGATCCAACCTAGTTGCCGCAGACCTTCCACGAAGGCTCCCACGCGGGCGCGCGCAATCGGATCATCGGCGGCAAGCGGCATGAGCACACCGATGAGCCGCGGCCGTTGCGGTCGCCGTGCGACAGCTGGTTCCGGACGCAAGACAATCGTACCTGCGATCAATCCAATGAACTCGCGCCGCCGCATGTCGGTCCTTTCGACTAGAACGCCACTGTAACCGCGTAGACTTACCCCTCGGAAGGGGCCAGGCCGGACGATTGGGACCTCCACGACTTCTGAAATGGATCACATGCCGACGTTGGCCCGAGGGCCGCAGAAAGTCAGCTAAGGGCCAAAAGCGGACTTCATGCACCGCAACAAGTGAATGGGATACGACCGACGGGCCGAGTATTGCGGTCAGCCCTGTTTTACGAATAGGTGCAGCTCCGTCACGTAAGGAAACGCGACGATGTGGTGCCCGATCAGCGCGGGATCATTTTGGATGATGCTATCAACCGCGGTGCGAACGCGGTCCTGTTCCTCACTCGGCAAAACAGCGATGAAACTGGTCGACAGGGCGCGGTCCATGATTCCGCTGGGCGGCATAGATTGACTGAATGGATAGCTTTTGCTCTCCAAGTGGCGGAAGCGGGCATCGTCGAAGATCACGCGCCATTTGCCGGTAGACTGCCGCGGTGTATCACTCGCATAGCCATCCATGATCCTAGAAAACGCCGCGACCCAGGGTACGCGCTCGTCCCGTACATTCCAGATCAAAGCGAGCGCGCCGTTCGGCTTCAGAACTCGAAAAATCTCCCGTGTCGCCTTTTCATAGTCGAACCAATGAAAGGCGGTAGCGCAACAAACCAGACCCGCAACTCTATCAGGCGCCGGAATGCTCTCGGCACTACCGATGAGGACTTCAACTGCCGCCAGACGATCGACCGGAATGCGCGCCGCCATCTCAGCGATCGGTTCCACCGCCAGAATGTGCTTTCCGCTCAGTGCCAACAGCTCAGTAAATTTCCCGGTGCCAGCGCCAAGATCGATGATCGTGTCGGACTGCGGCAGGTCAGAGAGCAAGGCCACCGGATATTCGGGACGCCCGGAGACATACTCGCTCACTCTGCTCGAATAGCCGGCGGCAGTTGACGTCGCCATGGCTGGACTCCCCTCAACCTGGCAGCAACTGCAACATATCGAAGTCGCAGGTAGAGGTCACCTGTATTATCGACGTCTGCAACCCACGAGGATCGCTATGGCGTCATTCGCGAGACCTTGGCCTGCCGACCTTACAGGCCTGCTCTGCCCCTAGAAGCGGACGTCCGATGCGACGCGACCCGGTTCGCATATGGGCTAATTGCCGAATGCGGACGATGAGCCGGAACGCGATTATAGTACTGGATAAACGTCGAACCCCCTGCGATCGCCGACGCGCGAGACAGTCCGACAGATTTCAACGGCAGCTTAGGGTCAACCTGCGAAGAACTCAGGTTGACCAAATCTGGTCCGCTCGGGCGCAATTAGCGGACCTTCGGCAGACGAGGCGCAACTTCGCAGAAGGGCCATTTTCGGACTCATGCAGTGCAGCAAAATGCCTTTACTCGATCATCTCTCATCGGCGGTCGTGCCCAACGTTCTCGTATCGTCAGTCACGCGGCTTAAGTCTCGCGGCTCCCAACGTCACTGAGGTACTTTTCATACTCTGCTCGCGAGAGCAGATTGCCTTCGCGCTCGACGCGAGCGCGGTCCTTCGCGGGTACACCCCCGAACAGCTCAGGTCTTGATATCGGCCCACCGGTTTTAGCCAGTAACGATGTGCCGAGATACGGCAGCGTTACTGGTCTCTTGCGAACCCTGAACCAAAATCAATCGATGAAGACAAACCTTCATCGAGATTGCATTGGGGTTCGCTCCCAAGGGTCACTCGATACATGCCTCTTGGACATTTTACATCGCTAAGGAGGTAGTCCCATGCCGATCGTTCAATTCACTCGCTTCAAAACCGACAAGCCCGAGGAAATGACCAAGGTAGTCGGGCGGGCGAAGAAAATCTTCGAAAAACACGGCGCCGAATTTCTTCGGCTGTCCCGTTTCCACACTGGCCATTGGGCAGGAGAGTTGCTGGTTGCGACGCGCTACGCCAATTGGGAGGTCTACGGCAAAGTGCAGGAGGCCGTGGCAAAGGACCCGGAGTTCGCGCAGGTGATGGCTGACGGGTTGAAGATTGCCGAACTACAGGGCCGTAACATCGCTGTTAGCATCGATCTCTAGTCCGGGCGCCACCCGGCGGCAAAGAGCGCGGAGGCCGCTGGACATATTGCCAGCGGCCTTTTTTCAATTTTGGGCGCCCTCGCCGACCAATGTCGGCTTCGCGTCAAAGGCTGCCCTTGGGAGCTCCGCGACGGCGTTCCGTTAAGCCGTTAGAAGCGGACCGCGCGAGGCCAAGAGGGGAAGTCAGCCACGGGCCAAATGGCGACATAGGAGATGGGAAATCCTTGCAACCCACTGTAGAATAGCAGCCTGTTGGATTGCGGGCCATGGTGCAGGAGCGGCCAGTCCGAGTTGAGCGCAAGTTAGCGGCTATATTGGCCGCCGACGTGGCTGGCTATTCGCGGCTCATGCATCGCGACGAAGAGGCGACCCACGTTAAACTGACTTCCCTTCTGATAGAGGCTGTCCACCCGGCGATTACTGAACACGGCGGCCGCATCGTGAAGAACACCGGCGACGGGTTCTTGGCGGAATTTCCGAGCGCGGTGCGGGCGGTTCGCGCTGCTGTGCACTTCCAGACCCGCACCAAGGAACTTACAATCGCCGATGCGCAAGACAGGCGGATTGCTTTCCGGGTCGGCATCAATGTCGGCGATGTGATTGTCGAGCCGCATGACGTTTTTGGCGACGGCGTAAATATCGCTGCACGGCTTGAAAGCATCGCAGAACCAGGCGGCATCTGCATCTCGTCGTCCGCCTACGATCATGTCCGGGACAAGGTAGGGGTCGAATTCGCCGATCTGGGCGTCCAGGACCTCAAGAATATCGCGCTTTCGGTTCGGGCCTATGCGGTGGTCCGAGAGGGGCTCAGCTCAGCGCCAGAGCCGCCGCGAGCGAAGCTCGACCTGCCGTCTCCCCCTCGTCTTTCTATCGTCGTGCTGCCTTTCGCCAATCTCAGCGGTGATCCCGAGCAAGACCATTTCGTCGATGGCGTGACCGACAGTTTGACCACTGACTTGTCGCGGATCAGCGGCTCGTTCGTGATCGGCCGCCATACGGCATTTACCTACAAAGGGAAAAGCGGTTGACCTTAAGAAGGTCGGGCGTGAGCTAAACGTCCGCTACGTGCTCGAAGGCTCTGTACAGCGGAGCGGCAAGCGACTCCGGCTCAACGTACAGCTGATTGATGCCGAAACGGAAAATCACCTTTGGGCCGAGCGGTTCGACAAGCCGGTCGCCGATCTCTTTGACATGCAGGACGAAATCGTGGCGCGACTGGCTAACGCGCTGAATGCCCAAATGATTGCAGCTGAGGCGCGCCGGGCAGAACGCTCTGCAAATCCCGACGCGATGGACTTGAACTTTCAAGGTTATGCCTCGTCATACAGGGGCGTGGAGCACATGAGCGAGGCGCGCAGCTTTTTCGAACGCGCCTTGGCAATCGATCACGGAAGCGTCGGAGCATTGGTCGGCTTGGCGCTCGTTGATCTAACGATCGGAGCTTCCCTGCTGGCTGATAACCGAGCCGCGTATCTTTCGGCAGCCGAAGCAAATGCGATCAAGGCGCTGGCATTGGCGCCGGACCACGCAGTAGCCCACAGGATCCTGGGAGGGGCTTACATTTTTACAAACCGGGCCGCGCAAGGCATCGCTGAATGTGAGCGGGCATTGGAGATTGATCGCAATCTGGTCGGTGCTCACAGCGCCATCGGTATCGCAAAGTTCTTCATGGGTCGCGGTGCTGAGACAGAAGGCCATATCGTCGAGGCTCTCCGTCTCTCCCCTCGCGATATCTTTGCCCACCGCTGGATGCATATTGCTGGCATGGCCAAGATACTGATCGGCGCAGATACAGAAGCCGTCGCTTGGCTACGGCGAAGCATTGAGGCCAATCGTAACTTTCCTGCGGCCCATTTCTGGCTCGCCGCGGCCTTGGGCCTGCTTGGCGAAAGAGATGAGGCGCGAAGCGCCGCAAAGGTGGGACTTAAGCTCGATCCAGGCTTTACCATCAGCCGCTTGCTTGTCAGCAAAGCAAGCAACAATCCGACATATCTCGCCGAACGAGAGCGCGTCTGCGAGGGCATGCGCCTGGCCGGGGTGCCGGAGGGATGATGTCGCCCATTCGAGACCGATTCAGCCGGTCGTCATGCCCATCATTCCGCGGACCCCTGATGTCGCCTCCGGGTCAAAATGCGAAGAACTCAACGTGAGCAAATCCAGTCCGCTATGCTCCGTTGAACGGACCTGAATGGGGCGCTACGTGGGCTTGTAGGTCATTCGGCTCTGGAAACGCGTGGGAATATCGATGACAATCCAGCCAGGCAATCTATTCGCGGATGTGGCGGATGTTTCGGCCGCCAACACAGGGGAAGAGGCGTTCAGCGAAATCCTCGCGCGGCCTGGCTTGAAGATCGAGCGCATTGTATCGCAGGGGCAAACTAGTCCGCCGGGCTTCTGGTACGATCAGGCGTGGAACGAGTGGGTGATCGTGCTGAAAGGGCGCGCCACATTGCAGTTCGAACATGAGCTTGCTGCACGATCTCTGGGCGTGGGGGATTACGTCTTCATCCCCGCAGGGAAACGCCATCGCGTCGAGTGGACGGAGCCGCAACAGCCAACGGTCTGGCTCGCCGTCCATTTCGAGTGAGCGCTTATCGCAATCGGATCAGCCGAGTGCGGAGATCGACCAGTCTATTGGTCCGCATCCGCGCCGCCGCCAGGCGCGGCTGCGCATTCTTGCGAAGAAATAGAGTTATGGAGCCATAACGCTTGCGTTCGTCATTGCGAGCCAACGGGTCCGCGCAGCGCGCGGCCCGATGACAGGCTCCGCGAAGCAATCCAGAATCCCTCCTTGGAAAGACTCTGGATTGCTTCGCTGCGCTCGCAATGACGATGTGGAAAGAGCGCGCCTCGATCTTCGACGCGCGGTCCCGGACGCCACGCATCCGGGACACGAGAGAACGCCGCGCAGGGCGAAGACTCCGCTTCGCCCGCGACGACGGCGTGCCAACACCTATTCCTGATCGACGAGATCGTCCTCGAGGATCGCCATCTGGAACTGGAACGAGCGATCGTCGTCCTCGTCGTCGACGAACAGCACGCCGATGAACTCCTCGCCGATATAGACCTCGGCGGAATCATCCTTCTTCGGCCGCGGCACGACGCGGATCTTGGGATTGCCGAATACGCGCTTCAGATACGCGTCCAGCTTTCTGACTTCTTTGACGTCCACGGCAAGTCTCCGATCAAAATTGGTCGGCGGGTTTTAGGACGAGATGCGACGAACCGCCAGCATGAATTGCCAAAGAATTTGGGGACGAGAAAGGCCGGAGAATCCCGCCCTTGTTACGAGCTTAGAGCCCCATGGCGTTGATCATCTGATCCATGGTGCGCGACGGCTCGGCGCAGCCGGCTTCGCCGACGATCTTGGCCGGCACGCCCGCGACCGTGACATTGTGCGGCACGGGTTTCACCACGACCGAGCCGGCGGCGATGCGCGCGCAATGGCCGATCTCGATGTTGCCGAGAATTTTTGCGCCGGCGCCGATCAGCACGCCATGGCGGATCTTGGGATGACGGTCCTCGTTCTCCTTGCCGGTGCCGCCGAGCGTGACGCCGTGCAGGATCGAGACGTCGTCCTCGATCACCGCCGTCTCGCCGCAGACGAAGCCGGTGGCGTGATCGAGGAAGATGCCGCGGCCGATGCGCGCGGCCGGATTGATGTCGGTCTGGAACACCGCGGAGGCGCGGCTCTGGAGATAGTACGCGAAATCCTTGCGGCCCTTCAGATAGAGCCAGTGCGCCAGGCGATGGGTCTGGATGGCGTGAAAGCCCTTGAAGTAGAGCAAGGGATCGATGAAGCGCGAGGTCGCGGGGTCGCGGTCGTAGACGGCGACGAGATCGGCGCGGAAGGCGTTGCCGAGATCGGGATCGTCGCGCAGCGCCTCGTCATAGGTCTGGCGTACGAGATCGCCCGACAGCGCGGAATGATCGAGCCGGTCGGCGAGACGATGAATGACCGAATCTTCCAGGCGGCTGTGATGCAGCACCGTCGAATAGATGAAGGTCGCAAGCTCGGGCTCGCGATGGACGATGTCCTCCGCTTCGCCCCGGATCCGGTCCCAGATCGGATCGAGCGATGCGAGCTTTCCTCCCGGATTGACCTGATGCACTGCCATGGGATTTGCTCTTTCGAATTGCTCGTTTTGCGGGCTCTATAGCACAGTCTAGGCGACAAAGTCCTGACGCGCTTGCCTGAGAGTGAACAGCACCTTGCCCCAGGAGAGCACGCCAACGCATTGAAATACAACAACTTATTTTGACGCCCCCAGGCGGCAAGGTCGGCTCAAAGTGGTCAGGCTTTTGCCAAATTCAAGTCAGGCAGCGTCAAACTATTGGTGAATTCTCTCCCAAGCCTTATTGCGGGCATGGTCCCGGCGACGACGGAGCGGAATTGACGACCACCACTGACCATTTGCGCGCGCGCGCCGCGAGCTCATCCTGGCTGCGGCTGGCCGCGATGGCCCTGCCCCTGCTGATGATCGCTCCGGCGTTCTGGAACGGCTATCCGCTGTTGCAATGGGATACCGGCGGCTATCTGGCGCGCTGGTACGAAGGCTATCTCGTCCCCAGCCGATCCACCGTGTTCGGCCTCTATCTGCACTACGGCGAAAGCTTCGGCTTCTGGGTCAACCTCGCGGTCCAGTCGCTGGCGGCGCTCTGGCTGTTGCAGCTCACCTTACGCGTGCTCGGCCTGATGCAGACATCCCGCTTCGTCGCGATCAGCCTGCTCCTGATCGTGTCGACGGCGCTGCCCTGGCTCGCCAGCATGCTGCTCACGGACATCTTCGCCGGGCTCTCGATCCTGTCGCTGTTCCTGCTGGTCATCGGCGGGAAACGGACCTCAACGCTCGAAAAGATCTCGCTGTTCGGCTTCACCGCCTTTGCCGCCGCGACCCACAGCGCCACGCTCGGCGTGCTGCTCGGCCTCTGCGTCGCCGGCTGGATGGCGCGACCGTTCCTGGGCCGCAGGCTTCCGGTCGCAGGACTGGCGCAGGCCAGCATGACCATCGTCGCCGGCGGCCTGACGCTGGTGTCCGCGAACCACGCGCTGTCGGGGAAATGGGCCTGGACGCCCGGCGGCTACGGCGTCGCCTTCGGCCGCATGATGCAGGACGGCATCGTCGCGCGCTTCCTCAACGACCATTGCCCGCGCGAAAACTTCAAGCTCTGCCCCTATCGCAACCAATTGCCGGCGACCGCCGACGAGTTCCTGTGGGGCAAGAGCATGTTCAACACGCTCGGCCGTTTCGAAGGCATGAACGATGAGATGAGCACCATCGTCGTGCAGTCGCTCGCCGACTATCCGGCCTGGCAGGCCGGCGCGGCCTTGCGGGCGATGGGCCAGCAATTGCTGCATGTGGCGACCGGTGAAGGCACCAGCGGCTGGATCCCGCACACCTATGGCATCATCGAGCGCTACATCCCCGCGCAGGTCGCGCCGATGCGCGCCGCGCGCCAGCAGCACTGGGCCGTCGATTTCGACTACGTCAACTGGCTCCATGTCCCCGTCGCGCTGGCCTCGATGCTGGCGCTGGTCGCGCTGCTCGGCCGCGCGCTCGCGAACCGCCGGCTCGACGAGCTGACGCTGCTGGCGGCGACCGTGACGCTGGCGCTGCTCGGCAACGCCTTCATCTGCGCCGCCATCTCCGGCCCGCACGACCGCTACGGCGCGCGGATGGCGTGGGTCGCGACCTTCGTGGTGTTGATGGCGCTCTTCCGCGCGTTCGGCGACGAGCCTAAAGCGCGATGAGGTTAGGATGAATCGTCATCGCGCTTTAGGTTGTTGTTTTAAGCATGATCTTTTCGGAAAACCGCTGCGCACTTTTCCGGATCATGCTCCTCGGGACAAAGCCTCAGCCGCGGCGTGAGAGGAAATCCAGCACGCCGGTCTTGTAGACCTTGTCGCCGACCGCGCGCATGTGGTCGCGATTGGGAATGTCGAGCACTTCCGAGCCGGGGATGATGGCGCCGAGCGCGCTGGCGGAGCCCGCGACGTCGTCGGTCGAGCCAACCGCGATCAGCACGGGTACGTCGATGCGTGCAGCCTCGTCCTTCGTCATGAGATCGCGCGTGCCGCGCAGGCACGCGGCGAGCGCCCGGTGGTCGGACCGGGTCTGATCGGCGAAGGCCCGAAACGTGCGCCCGACGGGATCGGCGACGTCGTCGAGCGAGGGCGCTTCCAGCGCCTTCGCCACGTTCTCGCCGGGGCCGGTGCCCTCGATCAGACCGCCGATGCCGATACCGCCGAGGATCGCCGAGCGCAGGCGCTGCGGCTCGTTGAGGCCGAGCCAGGCCGTCATCCGCCCGCCCATGGAATAGCCCATGATATCGGCCTGCGGGATGGCGAGATAATCCATCAGCGCCAGCACGTCGCCGGCCATGGTCGGAATCGAATATTGCGCCGGCTCGTAGAGCTTTGCGCTTTCGCCATGGCCGCGATTGTCGAGCGCGATGACACGGCGGCCGTTCTTGCGCAGCTCCGAAACCCAGGTCGGATAGACCCAGTTCACGTTCTTGCTCGAGGCAAAGCCGTGCACCAGGATGATCGGATCGCCCTCGCCTTCGTCGAGATAGGCAATTTCAACGGCGCCGTTGTGAAAGCTCGGCATCATCAGTTCCAGAGGTCTTGAGGGGGGACGATTGATCTTAGAGCATGATCCGGAAAAGTGTGCAGCGGTTTTTCCTCGCGACAAACGCGGAACGCGCTTGCGCGGAGATCATGCCCAAACAATAGCCCACAGTGCGACGACGAATGACCTCAATCTCGTCGCGCTTTAGGCCTTAAGGGCCGCATCGGCCAGAGCGGCTTCGGCTGCGATCTGCGCCCGCCGGAGCCGGCGCGCCCTCTTGCGATCGCACCAGGCCTGGGTCAGGCGCTCGGTGGTGGCCTTGATCGAGGACAACAGGCCGAACAATGTCATTGCCGCACCAAAAAGCCAGAGCGTCAGATCGAATGCGCCGCCGACGAGCAGCAGCGCGCCGCGGCCGAGCAGCTTCATGATCGCGCGGGTCTTGCTGCCTTGCGCTTCGGCCAGCCGCGCCGCGCGCGCGACGTCCTTGGGACCTTCGGCAATCCGCAGCGTGTCCATGGCACCGCGCGTGCCGGTCTTCTCAGCCACGCGCGTGACGTCCTTGCCGAGCCGGACCAGCGCACCGGCCTTCTCGGCACGGAACGCGGCCCTGATCGCGCTCACGGTTTCGCCCGGGCGGAACACGGAACCCCTGGCGACCGCGTTCTGAAGCACCGGGGTGTCGACGATCTCGCGCGCGGAACGGCCGGCCCATGCAGCTAACCCTTTGCCAAGCCGTCCTACCTTCCGCGCATCCTTCACCAGCGTCAGCCCGGCCCGCACCGGGGCGGCGCCGCCGACGGAGACGTAGGTTGCCGCCGTCACCGCGAGGCCCGCGGTCGCAAGGCCCAGCACCAGGCGGTCGGTCTCCTCGCCCATCGCCAGATGCTTGCCCTCGCGCACGACGTCCCTGACGTCGCCGATCACGAAGAGATCGCCCGCAACGGTTCCGGACAGGCTCGCGACGTCGTCGGCGTTGCCGGTGACGAGGCCGGTGGCGAAACGTTTCGCGAAATACGAGCTGGAATTCTCCGCCTTGACCGCATCGCTCACGCGATTGAGGAGGTCGTCCGGAAGCGCGATGTTGCGGTCACGCGCCAGCGCCACAAAACTGTCGGCGAGATCGGCGTCGCCTGATGCGAGCGCGGCCTCGATGTTGTCCTGGACCAGGTGGTCGTTCTGCCGCAGCAGCGCGTCGAGCCTGAGCTCGGAGAGCAGGTGCGGATCGTCCTGGGCGGCGAGGATCGCGCCGGCGTCGCGGGCATGCGGCGCTGCCTGCGCGAGCAGAAGGCTGCAAGCCGCAATACCGGTCAACGCTGTGCTGATTCGCAGCCATTTCATGCGGAAAAGCCCGGACTGTCCTTGATCATCGGCGCCTGATGATTCGACTTTTGCCTCAATTGCGCACGTCCCCAGACATAGTATGCCAAAATTGCGACACAACGTCCCCGACGAAAGAAGGGCTTCTCTCAGGCGGCAAGATTGTGTCGAATTTGCATGAGCAAATGAGCATGGGGCAATTGCGGAGCTTTCGGTTCCGCTGGACTAGCAATCATCTGCACCCGCCTTTATGGTCCGCGGCGCCTCAAAGATGCCGCGTCAGTTGTTGATTGTGTCTGCCGCCATTGCCACTCCAGGATGAACTACGATGTCCGACCATGTCGTCCCGCACTTCCATAACGATGCCGGTGTCCCCGTCATCGAGATCGGCTCGCAAGAGTTCATGTGCGTGGGCGCCAACCCTCCGTTCGATCATCCGCACGTCTTCCTCGACCTCGGCAACGACAACGAGATCATCTGCCCTTACTGCTCGACGCTGTACCGTTTCGCGGCCGACCTGAAGGCGGGCGAAGCCCGCCCGCCGGAATGCGTGCTGAAGGACAAGGTGGCCTGACCGCGTCCATCGGTCAGGGGTGGCGCTCTCCCGAACGATTGTCATCGCCGGTGCCGGCATCGGTGGACTGACGGCCGCGCTTGCGCTGGCCGGGCGCGGTTTCCGCATCGTCTTGCTGGAAAAGGCCGAGCGTCTCGAGGAAGTCGGCGCCGGCCTGCAGCTTTCCCCCAATGCCAGCCGCGTGCTGGTCGAGCTCGGCCTCACCGAGCGCCTCAAGCTGCGCGCCGTCGTCCCCGAGGCGGTCTCGATCATGAGCGCGCGGGCCGGTGGCGAGCTGTTGCGCATGCCGCTCGGCGAAGCCGCCTCCATGCGCGCCGGCGCCCCCTATTGGGTGGTGCACCGTGCCGACCTGCAGTCCGCGCTCGCCGGCGCAGTCGCCGATCATCCCGATATCGACCTGAAGTTAGGGGCAACCTTCGAAGACGTCGCGCCTCATGCCAAGGGACTGACCGTGGTCCATCGCAGCGGCACGATCCGCCGCAGCGACCTCGCCAGCGCCCTGATCGGCGCCGACGGCATCTGGTCGACGGTACGCCAGCATCTGTTTCCCGAGGTGCAGCCGCGCTTCTCCGAGTTGATCGCCTGGCGCGGCACGTTCGATGTGACGCAGCTGCCGAAGGACTACACCGCCCGGCGGGTGCAGCTGTGGATGGGCGCGAACGCTCATCTCGTCGCCTATCCGATCGCAGGCGGACGTCAGATCAACGTGGTCGCGGTGCTGCCGGGCACCTGGAACAGGCCTGGCTGGAGCACGCCCGGCGATCCGCGCGAGGTGATGGACGCGTTCGGCGCGCCGCGCTGGCCGCCGGCGGCGCGGATGATGCTCGCCGCGGTCGACAGCTGGCGGAAATGGGCGCTGTTCGGCGTGCCCGACGGCTGCCCCTGGAGCAAAGGCCCGGTCGCGCTGCTCGGCGACGCCGTGCATGCGATGCTGCCCTTCGCCGCGCAAGGCGCCGGCATGGCGATCGAGGATGCCGCCGTGCTCGCGCAGCACGTGAGCCTCGAGGCGGCCGAGAGCACCGCGGGCATCACCGCCGCGCTGAAGCAATATGGAGCTGCGCGCCAGGGCCGCGTGCGGCGGGTGCAGCGGACCGCACGGCAGCAGGGCCGCATCTATCATTTCAGCGGGCCGCTCGCGATCGCGCGCGATCTTGCGATCCGCGCGCTCGGCCCGGACCGCATGCTGGCGCGGCAGGACTGGATCTACGGCTGGCGGCCCTGAGGCTGGTGCAGTTATTGTTTGAGCATGATCTCCGCGCAAACGCGTTCCACGTTTGTCGCGAGGAAAAAACGCTTCGCACTTTGCGCTGGCGCGGCCCTTCGGGTCCGGATCATGCTCTAAAGCGCGATGAGATTTGGATGAATCGTCATCGCGCTTTAGGTTGTTGTTTGCGCATGATCTTTTCGGAAAACCGCTTCGCACTTTTCCGGATCATGCTCCGGCTCAGCGCGCGGCGCTGCCCGATCTCGTCGGGGCGGGCTTGATCACCGGCGGCTGCGGGGCGGAGGCCTGCGGTTTTGCATCGGGCGGCGTCTCCCGGCACCTGTTGCGACGCCAGGCGTCGTCAACGAGCTGCGCCTGCCCGCGCACCGCAACGTAGTCGTTGCGATAGGCGAGCTCGGACACGACGGCTCCGCCGGCGCCGGTCTCCGCCTTGTCCATCAGTCTCTGCAAATCGCTCGTGCGATTGGCGAGCGACTTGCGCTCGGCTTCGAGCTGCTTGCAATCGTACAATTCGTACCTGGCGGGATCGGCAAAGGCCGGCGCGACCGTCTCGCTGATGCCGGCGCAGCCGGCCAGGACCGCGCCGCCCGCGAGCAGCACAAGAAGCGCGCCGCAACAGCGCAGGGAAGCGGAAAGCGAAGCAGCCATGCCGGATGGATAGTCCCCGTGGATTGAGAATGCCTAAAGCAGCAACAGATGTCCGGATTGAGGCTTTGCCTTGTGCGCCCGGCTCGCTTAAGGAAGGACACCCGCCCGGCCGGCAAAACGCCAATTCCAGACGGCCGCAGGTGGACTTAAGTGTTTGATCTCGTTGGTTCAAGCGGGCATGGCGGAATTGGTAGACGCAAGGGACTTAAAATCCCTCGGCGCGCAAGCGCTGTGCCGGTTCGACCCCGGCTGCCCGCACCATTACAAGTAACGTTCTGACTTTTTCTGCAACCCGGACGATCGGGGTGCGCTAGTTTCTATTGCCGTTCCGAATCACGATCGGGTTTTCATGTCAAACGCATTGACCGTGCCGACCTCCTTGGAAGAAATCGTTCAGCGCTTCGATGTCACAACGGAGCCGTTTACTGAACACGATGTTGCAAGTGCGCTCAGGACGGCAAGCGGCGCTTTGAACGAACCTTCTGAAGCTGAAGGGCATGGCGCTTGGGCAGAGTACCTTGCTTTCGCTTTAGCGACTGGCCAACACCAAAACCCGTGGAATAGCTATTTCGGACCGATGGGTTCCGGCGTGGATGGTGCAGGCAATACGGTGTATTTCCCAGACATTGTAGGCACCTCCTCTGAAGCTATAACCCATTGGGCCAACCGTACGCGGACGCTCAAGCATCCTTTTCTAAGAGCGCGTTACGCCGATCTTGCCTGGGAGATGAGCGGTCCTATCGGAAAGCGCAAGCGCGATCCTGAAGATGCACGAATTGCGGTCGATTCCTACCTCGACGCGATACCGCGCATGGCCGAGGAACATGAACATTTTCAATTTGCAATTCGTGCGCTCGACCTCGCCGTACTGATCGGTGATGCGGAGCGCACGGAACGGGCCCGAAAAAAATTGATGGATGTCCATCGCGGGCTCATGAAATCCCACAGCCGCACGTGGTGGTACACGGTCGATCGGCTGCTCGACGACAAGAAAGCAGGCGTCACCGATGACGAACGAGCCGAGCTGGTCGCCGATTTGGAAAGCATCATCGCGATGCGGTCCAATAGCGGAGATCCCGCGAACTGCGACCCGCATGAGGCGCAGAGTGCCGCCGAGCGGCTAGTTCCGTACTACCGCCGCCTAAGCAAGCACGACGACGCCAGGCGACTTCACATGGCGGTCGCCGAAGCTTTCGAGCAGTTCGCCAGCAATGCCGATCCCATGCTTGCCGCCGCGCTTCTGCAAACGGCAACGGATGAATACCGGAATGCTGGCTCGAAAGAGGACCGCGACCGCACCCGCATATTGATGCAGAAACAAATCGGTGCGGCAGGCGAGAACCTTCAATCGTTCGAGCACAAGATCGAAATCACCAAGGACGACATGGAGAAGTTCTTGGACCTCGTTGTTGTTGACGACATTGGCGAGAGTTTTGTGCGCATCGCCCGTGAATTCATGCTGAAGCGCCCTCATTTGGAAGACCAGGTCCAAAAGACGCTGAAGGAAGCGCCGCTGATGGCGCATATCACGCAAATGATCTATGCGGACGACCGTGTCGCCGCGAAGATCGGGGGCGTAGACGAAGATTCGTTTGGTCGGCTTTTTCACCAAGCCAAGCTCGCGTTCCAGTTCGAACGGCCTTGGCTCGTGCAGGCCTTTCAGCGCTTGTTCGAAAAGCATGCGGTCGTGCCGCAGCATTTCGCGGGGTGGGCCAACCGCCATGGGCTCTTTGACGATATGAGCCTTTTGGTGGAGGGAACGAGCGCGTGGGCCCGAGAGGACCATGTGAAGGCCGCGCATGTTCTCGTCCCACAAGTCGAGCGCGCCTTGCGCAAGATCGCTGACGAGTTGGGCGTACCGGTTACCAAAGCGCACCCGACCGTTCCGGGAACAAGCGTCGCGATTGGCATGGGCGAAATCCTCTACCATCAAAAGGTAGCGGATGCGCTCGGCCGCGACGCCACCTTGCACTTTCAGGCGCTCTATGCCGATCCACGCGGCATGAACCTACGGAACGAGATCGCCCACGGCTTGATGGAGGGCGACCAGTTTCACTGGCACCTCGGCAACCTGATCGTTCATTCGATCTTGATGCTCGGCTTGTGGAAGGAATTCGGGCAAATCGGCAAGAAGCGTGAGGGTTAGTGATGCCGACGGCGCGAACGCGCGACGGCGGGCGGCGAAAGCCGTAGATGGTAAGAAAATCCCTCGGGAGCAATCCCGTGCCGATTCAAGTCCGGCTGCCCGCACCACCAACACACTGGATGACTGGCTGTGCCCTTCAAGCTTTCTTGGCAGTCCAGCCCATGGGAACACCCAATTTCTCGGTCGAGGCTGCGGCCTTTGGTGTGAACGTCACCTTAAGAAGCCGCTCAGGAGCGATGAGTTCGCTTGAAAGATTGCGGAGAAAGGGGGTGCGCCGCGTCTGGGTATATTGAACGGCGTCATCCTCCTCCATTCCTCCTCGATACGCATCACGTCCCGACCACCAACGTAGATACCTGTCACGGTCGGCATTCCTTCGCTATCTACCGCTGTAGCGACCGTAACCGCCAATTCGTGGCTCTTTCCTGGGACCGCATAAAATCCCTCGCCACGCAAGCGCTGTGCCGGTTCGACCCCGGCTGCCCGCACCACGAGAGCTGACGGGGCGAGGATGGCGGATGGTGCCGTCGGCAATCGCATCGCTTCGTCCTGGTGCGCCGGCGTTATTTCGAGTCCCGGCGTGCTCAGACGGCGACATTCCGCTCGCCCCTCAGCTCCCTGAAGACCTTCGTCACGGGCAGGTGAAACGGCAAATCCGTGTTCGTGTGGTGCCAGCAGAACGGACACGTCTTCTCGATCGAGATTCCGAGCGTCGAGTTGAGCGCGCCGAAGCCGTCGATCGTGCCCATCACGTCGATGATCTTCCTGTATCGCGGCGGCATCGCGACTGCCGCGGACACCGTGACGATCCAGAACTTGTCGGCGGGAATAGTCTCTTCGACCGCCGGGGTTTCCTTCAGCTCGTACAGCGCTTCCGAGATCACGAGGTTGCCCTTGGAGTGCCCGGTCACCAGCGAGAAGCTGAAGCGGCCATCGCTCAGCAAAGCCATGACCGTCCTTGTATCCAGGCTGATGCGGCCGAGTTCGAGCGGTGACGTCGGCGGGCTTAGAGTTTCGGGACGGTTGAGCGCCCGGCTCATGTCGTCGAGCTCCTCGAACTGATGGCGCAGGCGGTTGAGGGTGCCGAACCAGAACCAGCCGCCGAGCGCCTCGGTCAGGAGATCGGCAAGCCCGTAGCCCGACACCACGGCAGCGACCGCGACGCCAAACGCATCCGCGACGTTTCGCGCGAAGGCCGCCGCCCCCAGCGCCGAGCTGCCGACGCCGGCCACCGCGAGGATGCGGACATTCGCGCCGCCGGCATTGGCGAAGTCTTCCACGGTGTTGCAGAGCTTGAGCGTTCCGGCGCCGGATGGCGGGACGATGAGGATGGCGCCCTCGCGCGCCAGCCAGGGAGCCGTTTCGCGGGCCTCCTCATGGGTCACCTTGCCGATGTCGTAGAAGATTGCGTCGAGAACCGCATTCCTGCGGCGAAATGACTCCAGGGCGGCCTCGCGCAACGGCGTCCGGGATTCGAAGATCTCCTCAAAACTATTACGGCCAAGCTGGGCCGTCGCGAGCGAGCGTTGCGTCGAGAGCATCATAGGTCTCCGCAGCCAGACGAGCGAAGACTGCGTAGCAAGAATCCTGCCACCTCAGGTGGTATTATCGCGCCGTTCTGGGGGACGTGCGCTTGCCACCGCATCCGGAAGCAGGTCCGTGCCCACGCGCGGCGCAAACCATTGATTTACCAACCCGCCCTTCGCCTTGCGGAACCCGCCGGATACAACCAGCCTTTACTCGACCTTAGATCGTCTTCCCCTAAAGCAAACGAGGTCTGCCGCCGTCGCCGCAGACTTCTGGGGAAACGCTAAGGCCTGCACCGCCGGCTTCGATGGTGAGAGCTCTCATGGACGCGCGCGAGAATTGGTCCCGGTCCGGGATTGGCGGGGCGCCCACGGCGTTCGGACGCTTCCTGCACGGGCGCGAGATCTACCTCGTTCTGATCGCGTTCCTGTCGGTGTTCTACATTTCGAACGGACCGGTGCAGCTCAGCCACTATGACCTCGGCTGGCATATCGCCGCGGGAGACCTGATCAGGGAGCGTGGCGAGATCCCGTTTCAGGATCCGTGGGCGTTCACGCTCGGAGACAAGCGATGGTATAACCTGTCGTGGCTCTGGGACGTGATTGCCAGCGTGCTTTATCAGCACGCGGGGCTTGCCGGGATCGTCCTGCTGGTCGTCGCCTGCGGCGCGGTCATCGTCGGATATCTCACCTCATGCGGCTTGCGCAGCGGCGCGTCGGTCCCGGCGGTTTGTATCACCGTCTTCGCCGCATGCCTGCTCTACCCCTGCTACGAGGCGGCGCCCAACACGTATCTGGCGGCATCGCCGAATATCGCGACCATGCTGTTCGCGGTGATCTTCTACGGGGAATGCCTGCAGCGGCGCAGATGGTTCCTGTTGCCGGTGATGATGATCCTGTGGGTCAATCTGCACGGCGGCTTCATGCTCGCCTTTCCGATCATCGGCGTCTTCGCCGGCGTCGCTTTGCTTCGCCGGGATTGGACGAATTTCAGGAATTATTGCCTCGCGGGCATCGGGTGTTTCGCCGCGATCTTCGTCAATCCGCTGGGCTGGCACATCTATGACGGCGTGATGGCGACGCTCGGCCATTTCATCCAGGCCAATATCGGCGAGTGGCGTCCCTACTTCCACAATATGGAGCTGCCCGGAAGCATTCCCGCCATCGCTTATGCGTTGACGTTCATTGCGCTCGAGCTGCGCTACCGAAACTCAAAGCCCATTCCGGTGGAGCCGCGCCTCTTGGCATGGCTGTTCCTGGTTCTGGGCCTCTACCAGTTCAGGTACATCGCATTCTTCTTCATCTTCTCGGCGGTGCCGATGGCGCTGCACGTCGACCGGCTGCTGCCCGAGCGCCTGTCGAGGCTCGACATCCGCCGCGCGATGCTGGCGGCCGGGATCGTCGGCGTCTTCGTGCTGCCGCTCAGCTTCCTTCAGGTGCGACCGTCGCTGGCGCTGCCGGAGATGCTCTCGGATGAGGATGCCGCCTATCTGCTCGCGCATTCCACGCATTCGCGCCTGCTGAACCACTGGAATTCCGGCGGGCTCCTGATCTTCCGCACCCACGGCTCGGTGCCGATGTTCGTGGACGGCCGTGCCGCGACCGCCTATCCGGACGAGCTGCTGCGCGACTATCTCAAGCTGGTACGCTGGGACATCGACGAGGCCGCCTGGGACTCGGTGATCAGGAAATACAGGATCGATGCGGTGCTCTGGGTCAGAGGGCATGAACAGCTCCGGCAGTTCCTCGTCGGCCAGAGAGGCTGGAGAGAGGACTACACCGGCGCCTATATGAGCCTCTACACTGCGCCGCCGGCCTCCTCGCCCGAGGGGCCGAACGCGGCCGCGTCAAAATAGGATCACGTCCTCTGCGGTTCGTGCGCAAGCAGGATCCAGAAACAGATCAGCGCCAGCGTGAGCTGGCCGTAGCCGCCCATGAACGCGGTGACCGAGGCTGACGCCAGGATCGGAATGGCGACCGCAACCGACAACGCGGCGACCATCACCACCGCAGGCAGGTCGACGACGAGAACGGCCGCATAGAGCGCCACCTGGAAGAAGGTGTACTCCTTCGGTCTGGGCGTGCAGAGATAGAGCGCGTACATCGCGAGCACGGTGATGCGCATCGCCGCGCCTGGATGATCGACCAGCCAGTCGTCCAGCGCCTGGAGCAGCGAGGCCTTGCCGGCGCGGCCCTGCCGCTTGACCATACGCCACACCGAGACCGCGAACGGCGCGAGCACGAGCGTGATCGCGATGAGCCCGTAGAGGCCGATGACGAACAGCTTGCTGCCCGCAAGTCCAATTTGGCCAGCAAGTGTCGAGGCAAGCAGCAGCAGCGACGGATTGACCTCGCTTGCGGGCGAATGCTGTCCGGGGATCTGGCCGGTGATCGCGCTGAGCCAGCTCCGGGACAGATCCGGGTAGAACGCCAGCGAAATCAGAATCGGCAGGGCGAACATGCCCGCCGCCACAGCAATCAGAAGGAGCTTGCGACGTCGTGGCTGTGGCAGGAAATAGAGCGCGGCGAGGATCGGCAGGAACACCAGCTTGAACGCGGTGACGAGGCCGAGCACGGCCGCACCGGCGAGCTCAGGCACGAGGCTCACCTCGCCCCGCTCGTCGGACTGCACGGGACGCAACAGCAATGCGAGCGAGGCCGCCGTCAGCAGCCCGCTCAAGATCTCGAAATTACCGGTCGCAACGACCCAATCGAAACCGAGGAAACCACCGAGCACGATGACGCCCCGCAGCACGGCGTCCTGCCAGCGCCGTTTGGTCGTGCCGAGACCATGCAGCAGCAGCGCGCAGATCACCGCAAGGACAAGATAGATCGGCTTGTAATGGGCGACGAGAAGACCGCCGGTGCAGAGTGGCCGAAAGGCATCGAGCGTGACCGGAAGATACGGGTAAGAGAGTTTCGTGTCCTTCAGGTTCTTGACGAAATAGGGATCGAGCCCCTGCAGGTGAGCGTCCACCGCAGCACAATTGATCCGCACGTCCCAGCCGAAGGTATTTTCCTCGGCGAGGTCGACGGTGACGGACATGGCGACAAGCGCCGCCGCGAGCAGGATCAACCAGGTCAGCCAGCGGCTCGCTGGCGCGTTCGCGGTCAAGGATTCGGCATCTGCGGACGAGGCGAGGCTCGTCATGAACGCAGGTCCTGCGCCTCAAGTCGCATCGGCTCCGCGCGAAAATCGAGCAGCAGGATCCACAAGCATGCCAGCGCGACAATGAGGAGGATAAAGCCGCCCTCGACCGTGTGCCCCGTGATCGAGACCAGGCCGGGAGCGAGGAAGCCAACGGTGAGCATGGCCGCGAGTGCCAGGGCCGGAAGATCGGCGATGAGAACCGCGGCATAGACCGCGAGCTCGAAGAAGGCATATTCCTTGAGACGCGGCGAGCTGACATAGAGCGCAAACATCGCGAGCACGGTGACGCGCGCGGCCACGCGCGGATGGTCGATCAGCCAGCGATCCAGCCGCACCAGAAGCGATTCCCCTGCCCGCACCGGCTCGCTGCCGACCGCGCGCAGGACGGACAAGACGAACGGCACCAGCACGAGCGCGAGTGCTGCGAGCGCATAGGTCGCAAACATCGCCGGCTTGCTGTCGCCGAGCCCGACCTGGTCCAAGAGGCCGCGCGCCAGCAGCAGCAGCGACGGATTGGTTTCCATGAGCTCGACGGCATGCTGATCGGGGATCTGCTTCGTCATCACACCCAGCCAGCTCGCGAACAGGTCGGCGTAGAACACCCTCGAAATCAGGATCGGCAATGCGAAGCCGAACGCGGCCACCGCGATCAGCACCAGCTTGCGCGCGCGCGGCAGCGGCAGGAAATAGAGCGCGGCGATCACGGGACAGAACACCAGCTTGAACGAGGTCACGAGGCCGAGCAGCGCGGCGCCGCCGACGCGCAAGGCAAAGCCGCGGTCCCATGCGCCAGATGCCGGCGGAAGCAGGAGCCTCAGCGCGACCGCGGTCAGCACGCCGCCCAAAATCGCGAAATTCCCGGACGCCCAGACCCATTCGAAGCCGATGAACGCGCCGAACGCACAGAGCAGCCTGAGAGCAATGTCGCGCGGGCTGGTTCGCATCCGGCCAAGACCCGGCAAGAGCAGGCCGCAGAGCACGGCAAGCACGAGATAGACGCCCATGTGGTGAGCAACGAGGACGCCGCCCGCGCACACCGGGCGAAACACGTCGAGCGTCACAGGCAGATAGGGGTAGGAGAACCTGGTGCCCTTCAAATTCCTGACGAAATAGGGATCGAGCCCGTCGGCATAGGCATCGACCGCGGCGCAATTGACGCGAACGTCCCAGCCGTAATTCAGGGGAAGCGTGGCGTCGCTGACGAGATTGCCGAGCACCAGCAGCGCGGTCAGCCCGATCAGCCAGGCAAGCCAGGTGTTTCGCCTTTCGGTCATGTCGACCGAGGGGCCCAACCATCGTGCAACGTCGGACACTGCGAGATACCTTGTCTTGCCGGGTTCCTCAGGGACGCCTGCGGCGCGCCGTCAGGCCACAATGGACAGGATGAGTTGCGGATTCATCTCCCCGGTGCGGCGTTCGCGATCTTATGGTGAATGATCGGTTTCCGGCGCGCGGCCGGGATGCGAGCGGAACTCCTCGCCTGCCTATCGCAACGCGCGGGCGGCCAGCCAGGCATCGAGCGCTTCGCGCGTATCCTGTGTTGCCGCCATGCGCGCGAACTGCTCTCCCTCGATGGCAAGGCCTTCGGAGATGGAGACGTTGAGGCCGCGCGTGGCGGCGGTGATGACCCGGGCGACGGCCAGCTGCGAATGCCTGATGATGCGACCCGCCAGCGTGAAGGCGGCGTCCATGAGCTGCTCGTGCGGCACGATGCGGTTGACCAATCCCATCTCGAGCGCTCGCTGTGGTGAAAAGGAATCTCCCGTCAGCAGGTATTCCAGCGCCCGCTTCCGGCCCGCGAGCCGCGGCAGGCGCTGGGTGCCGCCAAACGTCGGCGTGATGCCGATTGCAATCTCGGGCTTGGCGAAGCTTGCCCGCTCGCTCGCGACGGCAAGATGCACGGCTTCCGTGATCTCGCAGCCGCCGCCGAAGGCGATGCCGTTGACTGCGGCGATGACCGGCTTCGGAAACGCCTCGAGGCGCGCCGTCATCGCCTGGCCGCGCCGCACGAACGCCTTCACCGCGGCGTCAGGCCCAGCTTTCACGCTCTCGGAGAATTCGGCGATGTCGGCGCCGGCCGAGAACGCCCGCTCGCCCGCCCCGGTCAGGACGACGGCACGAATATTGGCATCGTCCTCGACGCGGTCGAGGATCGTCATCAGGCGATCGATGAGCGCGTAGCTCAGCGCGTTGAGCTTGTTCGGGCGATTGAACGTCAGCAGCGCGACGGCGCCGCGCGTTTCCGAGAGGACGAGATCAGACAAGTGCAGGCTCCTTCCAGGTCGAACAGGCGCGGAAGTCAGCCACAGCGGCTTCATTGTGTATACTCACTAGGCGGTATACATTGGATCGATGTCGAAACAGGGTGACAGCACGCGGGAGCAGATCGTCGTTGCTGCGACACGCCTGTTCTATGGTGAAGGCATCAGGGCGGTGAGCATGGATGCCGTCGCCGAGAAGGCCGGCGTGACCAAGAAGACGCTCTATTATCATTTCACCAGCAAGGACGAACTCATCGCCGAAACCATCGCAGCCCGGGACCAGCCGACACTGGAGCTTTACATGCGCTGGTTCGCGGAGACCGACGGCAGTGTGGCCGACAAGGTCCGCGGCCTCTTCACCAAGCTTGGCCACTCCGTGAACACGCCGCGCTGGCGCGGCTGCGGATTTCTCCGCACGATTGCCGAGCTCGCAAACACCCCGGCACATCCTGCGGTCAAGGCCGGCGCGGCGCACAAGAAACGCTTCGAAGCCTGGCTCGCAACGGAATTGAGCGAGCACGGCGTTGCCGGTGCGACGGCGCTCGCGCGCCAGATCGTGATCCTGCTCGACGGCGCCACGACCGTGATGCTGATCCATCGCGATCTCGACTATGTCGAGACCGCGGGGCAATTGGCGCTCGGCCTGGTCGAATCAGCTCAGGACCGCCGGGCTTAATGCGTCTTTAACCCTCGACGCCGCCGCGGAGTGACGGGCTACCTCACCAACTCGTGTCCGCCGCCGTCCCGCCTGACAGCCATCCCGAAACATGGGTTGTGCGCCGCAGCATGGACGTTAGAAGAAGCCCTGAATTTCAGAGGTGAGCTTCTTGTCCGACGTCAATGCCGACGGTTGGGTGTCCTCGGGACACCGGCCCATGGGTTTTCCCGAATTCGTCATCGTGATCGCGTCCATCATGGCGCTCAATCCGCTTGCGATGGACATGATGCTGCCGGCGCTGCCCAATATCGGGGCGGCTTTCGAAATTCCCGTCGCCAATCATCTCCAGCTGGTGCTGTCGACCTTCCTGATCGGCTTCGGCGCGGGCCAGTTCGTCATGGGCCCGTTGTCGGACCGCTTCGGCCGTCGCCCGGTGCTACTCGGCGGCATGGCGGTCTACGCGGTCGCGAGCGTGCTGGCGGTCGCCGCGCCCTCGTTCGAGACGCTGCTGCTGGCGCGCGCGCTGCAGGGCCTCGGCACCTCGGCAACGCGCGTGATCGCGACCTCGATCGTGCGCGACTGCTATGTCGGCCGCCGCATGGCGAGCGTGATGTCGCTCGCGATGATGGTGTTCATCGCGGTGCCGGTGATCGCGCCGTCATTCGGACAGGCCGTGCTGCTGGTGACGGCCTGGCGCGGCATCTTCTTCGTGCTGATGCTCTACGGCCTGCTCGCGCTCGCATGGTGCGTGCTGCGGCTGCCCGAAACCCTTCCCGAATCGGAACGCAGGTCGCTCGCGCCGGCCGACGTGCTCTCGGCCTTCCGCCAGACCGTGACCAACCGCCAGACCATCGGCTATGCGACGGCTGCCGGCAGCGTCATCGGCGCACTGTTTGCCTATGTGTTCTGCGCCCAGCAGGTCTTCACCGGCATCTATCATCTCGGCCATTACTTCCCGCTCGCCTTCGCGGCGATTGCGGCCGGCACCGCCATCGCAGGCTTCCTCAACGCGAGGCTGGTCGGACGGCTTGGCATGCGCGTGATCTCGCACGGCGCGCTGACGCTCTACACCGTTGTGGCAGGCGTGATGCTGCTGACCGAGCTCCTCGGTGTGCTGCCGCTCGCTTTGTTCATGGCGCTTTCGGCGCTGATGATGTTCTCGTTCGGCATGATGGTCGCCAACTTCACCGCGCTCGCCATGGAGCCGCAGGGCCACATCGCCGGCACCGCTTCGTCGCTCTACGGCTCGATCACGACCCTGATCGGCATCGTGGTCGGCATGGCGATCGGCCAGAGCTTCGACGGCACGCTGCTGCCGTTCTCGGTCGGCTTCTTCCTGTCGACACTGGCTGCGCTCGCAATCGTGCTGGTGGTGGAGAAGGGACGGCTGTTCAAGCCGCATCATCGTCCCGTCAGTTAAGGAACTTCCCCGTCGCCTCCATGTTGTCCTGCAGCAATCGAGAGGATGGCGAGATGGAACCAAAGAAGAAGCCGGATCAGCCCGCGTGGGAAGTGAAGCAACCCGCCCCACAGCAAGGGCATTCCGAGGAACGGCAAGACACAAGCCTGCCTTTCGCGAGTGAAGGGCTCGAGCAAGTGCGCGACAGCCACTGCTGAGCGCGGGCACTACTCCGCAGCCCGCCTGCTCGCGCTGAAATCTTCAGCGCTCTCCGGTGCCGAGCTTCGTCCACGCGGCGGCACCATCAGCACCACCACCTCCCGCGTCAGGCCGGGCTTGCCCCAAAGCATTGCCTGCACCGTGAACTCGCGCTTGACGAAATGCTCGGCGCGCGAAGACACCCCCTCCATCCAGCGGCTGCAATGGTCCTGGTCGCGGAAACAGAGCGCGGCCCAGCCGCGGTCCAGCGTCGTTTTGCGCGGCAAGCCCCAATTGTACTGATACACGAACGGCCGTGCATAACGCGGATGGTCGGGGCTGTAGAATGCGGTGGCAAACGCCAGCGAATCGTCGCCGCTGACGGCGCTCAACGGCTCGCCGGTCAGCTCGCGCCATTCGCGGGTCAACTCGCTCGCCGCCTGCGCGTAGAAATTCCGCCCTTCTTCATAGCCGTGGCCGTTGCGATAGACGGCATGGATCGGGGCCGCGACCAGAACCGCGGCGAGCGCGACGCCGGCCACGATCACAGTGACGTTGACGGTGTAGAAGCGCTCGATCGGATAGCGCGTGCCGCAGACCACGAGAACCGCGAACAGGAACAGCCCCTGCAACGCCCACAGCGACGGCAAATCCGTTCCCATCGCGAGCGAAATCAGCACCGGCAGCGCGATCGTTCCGATCGCAACGTAGAAGAGAAGTCGCAGGGCCGGGCTCATCGCGGCAAAGTCGGCCGGAAACTGCTTCACCCGCGTGCCGGCGATCAACGCCCAGAACACGGCCGACACGCTGATCGCCGCCGCCAACCCCAGCAGGAAGTTTCTGACCTCGCCGAGCGAGCTCACAACATTGCCGTTGGCGTGAGCCAACGCATAGGTGAAGGTCGATGCGCCCGTCGTCGCGAGCCAATACAGATGCGGCGACAGCGCCGCGAGCCCGACGGCGACCGAGATCCAGGGCGATGCCGAGCAGAAATAGGCGCGCCGCCCCGGGTGCGCCAGCGCGGCAAAGGCGAAGCTCGCGACGAGGAAGATCGAGTAATATTTGCCGACCATCGCCAGCGCCGTCGTGAATCCCACCGCGACCGCCCATGGCGCGGTGCGCGTCTCGAACGCGCGCAGGAAGCACCAGGTCGCCAGCGGCCAGGTCGCAAGCAGCACCGCATTGGCGTTGAAACGCTGGGCGTGGAATTGATAGGCCGGCGTCAGCATCAACAGCAGCAGCACCAGGACGCGCTTGTGCCCGGTCACGAACTGCCGCGAGATCAGATCGACAAAGAACAGCGCGAGCCCGGCATTGGCCATCGCCATCAATTGCAGCGACCAGTCGCTGAGCGGAAACACTGAGGTCCACGCCGCCGTAATCCACCCCATCAGCGGCGGATGCTTGTGGTAGCCGAAGGCAAAATTCCGTCCCAGCGTCCAGGCTTCGAGCGTATCGGGATGCAGTCCGCCGCCGGCATAGGCGATGGCGAGATAGAGGGTCCAGACCAAGACAAAGCAGGCGATGAGGAGCGGCACAGCCCAGCCCGCCTCGACGCCATCGAGCCAGCGCAGGAAGGGCCGGCGCCAGCGCGCCGGCGCACGATCGGACCGTTCGGCCATCGCCTGGAATGCAAAATCGAACGGCACGGGAAGCAAATGGGACAAGGAAAACGATGCGCGGAAGACGTCACATCTATTTCAGAACAGAAACAAATAGCAACAATTGGAAACTGGAAAGGTTAAAAAGCGGCTCGCCTCCTCAACCAACGCAAGACCAATAAACGAAACGGCGCCGCTGATGACAGCGGCGCCGCGCAATGGTTGAACCGAAAGGCGCGAGATGCGCCCTCGCCCTATTCCGACTTGTCGATGTTCCAGAACACCGGCGTTGCCGGGCCGTCGATAACGCCGGTGAGCGACTTCCGCCATGCGCTCGGCGCCTGATACTGGCCGAGCGGCATGTAGAGCACCTGGTCATAGGCCTCCTTCTGGATCTCGGTCGCGATCTTCTTCCGATCCTCCGCCGAGGTCGCGCGAACGAAGGCGTCCTTGAGCTGCTCGATCTTGGCGTCCTCCGCCCAGCCGAACCAGCCGCCCTTCTTGCCCTGTCCGCCGACAGCGACGTTGGAGATCGGATTGTCCACGTCGGCGCTGACCCAGTTGGTGATGAACATGTTCCAGCCGCCCTCCTTCGGGGGCTTCTGGCTGGCACGCCGGCTCACCACCGTCTGCCAGTCGGTCGCCTGCAGGTCGACCTTGAAGCCGGCTTCGCGCAGCTGCTGAGCCACCACGATCGGCTGGGCCTTCAGCGTCAGCACGTCGCCCGGCGCCATGAGCACAACCGGCGTCCCGTCGTAACCGGATTCGGCGAGCGCTTTCCTGGCCGCAGCAATGTCCCCGCCCTTCGCGAGGGTCTCACCGCCAACCTCCGTCGCGTACGGCGTGTCGCAGATGAAGGCCGCGGCGCAAGTCTTGTAGTACTTGGGATTGCCGATCAGCGCATCGAGCACGTCCTTCTGCTTCATCGCCAGGAATGCTGCGCGGCGGACCTTGACGTTATCGAATGGCGGATGGAGGAAGTTCATCCGTGCGCCCGTCTGGTAGCCGAACTTGTTCAGGATCTCGAGCTTGAGCTCCTTGTCGGCTTCGATGGTGGGCAACATTTCGATGGCAGGAATTTCCATGAAATCGACGTCACCCGACTGAAGCGCGTTCAACGCCGTCTGCGCGTCCGGCATGGTGATCCACTCGACGCGGTCGACCTTCACCACCTTGCCGCCGGTGGTCCAGTTCGCCGGCTCCTTGCGCGGCACGTAGTCGGTGTTCTTGACATAGACCGACTTCACCCCCGGCTGGAATTCGCCCTGCACGAACTTGAAGGGGCCGGAGCCGATCTGCTCGGGGATCTGCTTGTCCACCGGCGTCTCGGCGAGACGCTTCGGCATCATGAAAGCGACCCGTGAGGACGGCTTGCCGATCGATTCCAGCACGAGCGCGTAGGGCTCCTTCAGCTTCAGCGTGATGGTCCTGGGATCGGTCGCCTCGATGCTCGCGGTGAACAGCATCATCTGCTGGCCCATCCCGTCGACAGCGGCCCAGCGCTTCAGGGAGGCGACGCAATCTTCCGCGGTGACGGGCGTGCCGTCATGCCACTTCAGACCATCGCGGAGCGTGAAAGTGTAGGTCAGCTTGTCGTCGGAGATCTTCCAATCCGCCATCTGCGGCTGGATCTTGAAGTTCGAATCCGTCGAGATCAGCGTGTCATAGACCATGTAGCCATGGTCGCGCGAGATATAGGCGCTGGTGAAGATCGGATCGAGGATGCGCAGATCCGAATGCATCACGGCAGTGATGGTCTTGCCTACGGCAAGAACTGGCGAGGCCAGTGCCGAAAGCGCCACGATCGAAAGCGCAAGTCTGGAGGCGAACGCGAGACGTCCCCGGCGGATGAGTTGGAACATCGAAGTTCTCCTGGAAGTTCTGTTGGCAGTTCTCCTGGCAAGCGGCGCCGCTGATGACAGCGGCGCCGCGTAACGTTCGGGACGAAAGGCGCGAGAAGCGTCTTTCCCTACTTGGACTAAAGCGCGATGAGAATTGGATGAATCGTCATCGCGCTTTAGGTTGTTGTTTACGCATGATCTTTTCGGAAAACCGCTTCGCACTTTTCCGGATCATGCTTTAGGCCTTACTCCGACTTGTCGACGCTCCAGAACAGCGGCGTTGCGGGGCCGTCGAGCACGCCGGAGAGCGATTTGCGCCAGCCGCTCGGCAGCAGGTACTGCCCGAGCGGGATGTAGATGACCTGCTCGTAGGCTTCCTTCTGGATGTCGGCTGCGATCTTCTTCTGCTCGTCGACCGAGGACGCGCGGACGAAGGTGTCCTTGAGCTGCTCGATCTTGGCGTCTTCCGCCCAGCCGAACCAGCCCTTCTTGCCCTGGCCGCCGATCGAGAGGTTGGCGATCGGGTTGGACACGTCGGGCGCGACCCAGTTGGTGAAGAACATGTTCCAGCCGCCCTCCTTCGGCGGCTTCTGGCTGGCGCGGCGGCTCACCACGGTCTGCCAGTCGGTCGCTTGCAGATCGACCTTGAAGCCGGCCTCGCGCAGCAGCTGGGCCGCGACGATCGGCTGCGCCTTCAGGGTCGTGACGTCGCCGGGCGCCATGATCACGATCGGGGTGCCGTCGTAGCCGGACTCGGCCAGCGCTTTCTTGGCTTCCGCCATGCCATTGCCCTTGACCAGCGTATCGGCGCCGACCTCGGTCGCAAACGGCGTATCGCAAACGAAGAACGCGCCGCAGATCTTCTGATACTTGGTATTGCCGACCAGCGCGTCGAGCACGTCCTTCTGGTTCATGGCCAGCAAGGCAGCACGTCGCACTTTCACGTTGTCGAACGGCGGATAGAGGAAGTTCATCCGGCCGAGCGTCTGATAGCCGAACTTGTTCAGGACCTCGATCGTGAGCTCCTTGTTCGCTTCCAGCACCGGTAGCATGTCATACGGCAGGTTTTCCATGAAGTCGATGTCGCCCGACTGCAGCGCGTTCACCGCGGTCTGCGAGTCCGGCATGGTGATCCACTCGACGCGGTCCACCTTCACCACCTTGCCGCCCGAGGTCCAGCTCGCCGGCTCCTTGCGCGGCACGTAATCGGTGTTCTTGACGTAGACCGCCTTCACGCCGGGCTGGAATTCGCCCTGCACGAACTTGAACGGACCCGAGCCGATCTGCTCGGGGATCTGCTTGTCCGGCGGCGTCTCGGCGAGACGCTTCGGCATCATGAAGGCGACGCGCGAGGATGGCTTGCCGATGGAGTCGAGGACGAGGCCGTAGGGCTCCTTCAGCTTCAGCGTGATGGTCTTGGCATCGGTCGCCTCGATGCTCGCCGTGAAGTCCATGAGCTTCTGGCCCATGCCGTCGACCGCGGCCCAGCGCTTGAGCGAGGCGACGCAGTCTTCCGCCGTTACGGGCGCGCCGTCATGCCACTTCAGGCCGTCGCGCAGCGTGAAAGTGTAGGTCAGCTTGTCGTCGGAGATCTTCCAGTCCGCCATCTGCGGCTGGATCTTGAAGCTCGAATCGGGGGCCACCAGCGTGTCGTAGACCATGTAGCCATGGTCACGCGTGATGTAGGCGGTGGTGAAGATCGGGTCGATGATGCGAAGGTCGGAATGCATCACCGCGGTAATGGTCTTGCCGGCCGCAAGCACTGGCGAGGCCAGCGCCGTTGAAAGCGCGACGACCGACAGCGCGAGTTTGGAGGCGAACGCGCGAGGCCCCCGGCGCATGAAGTTGGACATAAAAAGTTTCTCCTGACGTGAAACTGTTCAAAGGCAGATTATTGGTTGAGCATCCGGTTCGTTCCTTGGGCGAACTAACCTCATGCAATGCCTTTATCTTTTCGAGACTTGCAGACAGTGTTGAGCGCGTCAATCCGGTTTCGCTGCAGCCCCTCGCGGCGCGCGCACGGGCTCCACAAAGATCGGTTTGGCTCTACAACGCTCTCCGCTTGTCCTGTCCGCGCCAATGCAATGCGCGTTCCATCTTTCGCAGCTTGAGAGACATTAAGATGAATCCAGCCAATCTTCCCTTCGATTCCGAGACCATGCTCGAGGGCCTGCGCACCTGGGTGGAATGCGAGAGCCCGACCTGGGATGCGAATGCGGTCAACCGCATGCTCGATATCGCGGCGCGGGATATGGCGATCATGGGTGCGACGATCGAGCGCATCGCCGGCCGTCAGGGGTTTGGCGGCGTGATCCGCGCGCGCTTTCCGCATCCGAAGCAGGGCGAACCGGGAATCCTGATCGCCGGCCACATGGATACCGTCCACCCGGTCGGCACCATCGAGAAGCTGAAATGGCGGCGCGAGGGCAACAGGTGCTACGGCCCCGGCATCTACGACATGAAGGGCGGCAATTATCTCTCGCTGGAAGCGATCCGGCAGCTGGCGCGCGCCTCGTTCACGACGCCGCTGCCGATCACCGTGCTGTTCACGCCGGACGAAGAGGTCGGCACGCCTTCGACGCGGGATATCATCGAGGCGGAAGCCGCGCGCAACAAATACGTGCTGGTGCCCGAGCCCGGCCGTGCCGACAACGGCGTCACCACCGGACGTTACGCCATCGCACGCTTCAATCTTGAGGCGACGGGACGGCCGAGCCATGCGGGTGCGACGCTATCGGCGGGACGCTCGGCGATCCGCGAAATGGCGCGGCAGATTCTCGCGATCGACGCGATGACGACGGAGGACTGCACCTTCTCGGTCGGCGTCGTGCATGGCGGCCAGTGGGTCAATTGCGTTGCCACGACCGCGACCGGCGAAGCGCTGTCGATGGCCAAGCGCCAGGCCGATCTCGACCGCGGTGTCGAGAGGATGCTGGCGCTGTCGGGCACCAACAACGACGTCACCTTCAACGTCACGCGCGGCGTGACGCGGCCTGTTTGGGAGCCGGATGCGGGCACCATGGCGCTGTATAAGAAGGCGCGCGACATCGCCAAATCCCTCGGCGCGGAATTACCGCATGCGAGCTCCGGCGGCGGCTCCGACGGCAACTTCACCGGTGCGATGGGTATTCCGACTCTCGACGGCCTCGGTGTGCGCGGCGGCAACGGCCACACGCTGGAGGAGTTCATCGAGGTTGATAGTCTCGTCGAACGCGGGCGCCTGATGGCGGGATTGCTGGCGACGCTGGAGTAAATTGAATCAACTTCGCACTGCACAATGCGTTGGCAGTCGCGGTCTAAATTTAGCCTTGTCTAAAAATGAGGCGTATCGTACTGCTCGATTGTCCACGCGACGATGCGGGAGAGATCGCAACGAAGGTTTTCAGCTTTCGTTGCGGCGCCGACGGAGCAACCGCCCCGGAAACTCTCAGGCAAAAGGACTGTATCGTCAGGACGATCTGGAGAGAGACGGCGCGATTTCAGGCAATCGTGGCGTCCACCGAAGGGGATAGTCCGTTGCAAGATCCGCAGCGGATCAAGCTCTCAGGTACCGTGACAGATGGGGCGCCGCCAACGGCCTTTGGCCGGCGGTCGGCCTATCCTAACTCACGGGAGCCCCGAAACCTGCCATGACCCATATCGCCATCATCGGCGCCGGCATCACCGGCGTGACGACTGCCTATGCCCTGCTCGAACGCGGCTACAAAGTGACGGTGCTCGACAAGCACCGTTACGCCGCGATGGAGACATCGTTCGCCAATGGCGGACAGCTCTCCGCCAGCAATGCCGAAGTGTGGAACAGCACCGCGACGATCCTGAAAGGCTTGCGCTGGATGTTCAGGCGCGATGCGCCGCTGCTGATGAACCCGCGGCCGAACTGGCACAAATATTCGTGGATGAGCGAGTTCGTCGCCAACATCGGCAACTACCGCGCCAATACCATCGAGACCACGCGGCTTGCGATCGAAGCCCGCAAGCATCTGTTCGAGATCGCGGATCGCGAAGGCATCGACTTCGATCTCGAGCGCCGCGGCATCCTCCACATCTATCACGACAAGAAGGGTTTCGAATCCGGCCTGCGCGTCAACGCGCTGCTGCAGGAAGGCGGCCTCGATCGCCGCCCGGTGACGCCGGAAGAGATCCGCGCGATCGAGCCGACGCTGCGCAAGGCGTATTATGGCGGCTTCTACACGCCGTCGGATGCGACCGGCGATATCCACAAGTTCACCCGCGGGCTTGCGGACGCCTGCAAGCGGCGTGGCGCGACCTTCATCCACGAAGCCGATATCGATTCAATTGCGCGCGCCGGCAGCGGCTTCGTGCTCGGCTGGGCCGATCTTGCTGCAAGCGATGCCGCCGCCCCCGTGCGCGGCATGCTGAAGGCGGACGGTGTCGTGGTCTGCGCCGGCGTCGCCAGCCGCCATTTCGCCGCCCTCCTCGACGATCGCATCAACGTCTACCCCGTGAAGGGCTACTCGATCACCGTGCAACTCGACACCGCCGAGAGCCGCAACGCGACGCCGACCGTGAGCTTGCTCGACGAAGCCGCCAAGATCGTCACCAGCCGGCTCGGCGCCGATCGTTTTCGTGTGGCCGGCACGGCCGAGTTCAACGACTTCAACCGCGACATCCGCGCCGACCGCGTGCAGCCGCTGGTCGACTGGGTCCGCAGCAACTTCCCCGCCATCGAAACGTCGCGCGTCGTGCCCTGGGCCGGGTTGCGTCCGATGATGCCGAACATGATGCCGGTGGTGCGCGCAGGACGGATGCCGGGCGTGTTCTTCAACACCGGCCACGGCCATCTCGGCTGGACCCTGTCGGCCGCCACGGCGCAGATGATCGCCGGGACGATCGACGGCTGGCGCGGGCTCAATGCGCCGCCGACCGTGCCTTCACTTGGGGTTGAGCGTGAGCTGCGTCATGCATCCTGAGTGGTTTGGATCGGGCGCGGGGCGGCCTCTTGCGACCGCCCTGCCCTTGGCACACAATTTGCCCCGAAAGACCGGCATCTCCGGCCGGCTCTCCAGCCCGAGTGACAGGCGCGCATGATAGACACGATCGAATCCACGGGCGCCCCGGGGCCCCACAAGTTCCGCAGCCGGAGATAGGTGCATATGCTAGGTTATCTCATTCGCCGCGTTCTGGCCGCGGTGCCCGTGATGGGCGTCGTCGCGCTGTTCGTGTTCCTGCTGCTCCGGCTGACCCCGGGCGATCCCGCAGCGATCCTCGCCGGCGACAACGCGACGCCGGAGCGGCTCGAGCGCATCCGAGAATCGCTCGGTCTCAACGAGCCCCTGATCGTGCAGTTCATCACCTGGGTGAACAAGCTGCTGCACGGCGACCTCGGAACCTCGCTGATCTCCAACCTGCCGGTCATGAAGATGATCGGCCAGCGCGTCGAGCCGTCGATCTCGATCGCGCTGTGCACCATCATCCTCGCCGTCATCGTCGCAGTCCCCTTGGGCGTGATCGCGGCGTGGAAGCACGGCACCTGGATCGACCGTTTCGTGATGGGCCTGTCGGTGTTAGGCTTCTCGGTGCCGGTGTTCGTGGTCGGCTATGTCCTGATCGAGGTCTTCGCGATCGATCTGCGCTTGGTGCCGGTGCAGGGCTTCCGCAGCATCTTCAACGGCTTCGGGCCGTTCTTCGAGCGCATGATCCTGCCGACCTGCGCCCTGTCCTTCATCTATATCGCGCTGATCGCGCGCATGACGCGCGCGGCGATGCTCGACGTGCTCGGCGAGGACTATGTCCGCACCGCGCGCGCCAAAGGCATCAACGAGGTTGCCGTGATGATGCGGCATGCGCTGCGCAATGCCGCCGTGCCCGTGATCACCGTGATCGGCACCGGCTTCGCGCTGCTGATCTCCGGCGTCGTCGTCACCGAGAGCGTGTTCAACATCCCCGGCATCGGGCGCCTCACCGTCGATGCGGTGCTGGCGCGCGATTATCCGGTGATCCAGGCCATGATCCTGCTGACGTCGCTGATCTATGTCGTCGTCAATCTTCTCATCGACGTCGCCTACACCCTGCTCGATCCCCGGATCCGGTACTGAGGCAAGGACAAGAACAAAATGTCGGTTGATACCCTTCCCCAGTCGTCCATTCCGATCACGTCGCCGCTGCGGCCGCGCTTCGGATTCCTCACCTCGACGCCGATCATCGCGACGGCGACGGTCCTGCTCGCCCTGATCGTGGTGATCTCGATCCTCGCGCCGCTGCTCGCGCCGCATGATCCGATCCAGCTCGCGCCGTCGCAGCGGCTGAAGCCGGCCTCGGCGCAATTCCTGCTCGGCACCGACGCTTACGGACGCGACCTCTTGTCGCGCGTGATCTATGGCGGCCGCATCTCGCTGCTGATCGGCATCGGCTCGGCGATCCTGTCGATCGCCATCGGGCTTTCGATCGGCCTCGTCTCCGGCTTCTTCAAGCTGGTCGATTCCGTGATGATGCGCATCATGGACGGCCTGATGGCGATGCCGAGCATCCTGCTCGCGATCGCTGTGGTGTCGCTCTCCGGTGCCAGCATCTGGACCGTGCTGATCGCGATCACGATCCCTGAGATTCCGCGCGTGGCGCGCCTGGTCCGCTCGGTCGTGCTGTCGGCACGCGAGGAGCCTTACGTCGAGGCCGCGATCTCGGTCGGCTCGAGCCTGCCGAAGATTATGTGGCGCCATCTGATGCCGAACACGATCGCGCCGCTGATCGTCCAGGGCACCTATGTCTGCGCCTCCGCGATCCTCACCGAGGCGATCCTCTCCTTCCTCGGCGCCGGCATCTCGCCGGAAACGCCGACCTGGGGCAACATCATGGCCGAGGGCCGCCAGTACTTCCAGATCAAGCCCTCGCTGATCTTCTGGCCGGGCCTGCTGCTCTCGATCGCCATCCTCAGCATCAACCTGATCGGCGACGCCGCCCGTGACGCCCTCGATCCCCGCATGAAGCAGCGGGAGGGGAAGTAATTTGTTTCGCCGGCCCATCCCCTTGTTCCGTCATTGCGAGCGAAGCGAAGCAATCCAGTCTGCCTCCGCGGAAAGATTCTGGATTGCTTCGTCGCCAGCGCAAAATTGCTTTGCAATTTTGTCGCGGGCTCCTCGCAATGACGACGGAGTGACCTGATGACCAACACCATCCTCGACATCAACAACCTCGTCGTCTCCGTCGGCAAGAAGCCGAAAGGCGCCAACATCATCGACGGCATCTCGATCCAGGTGCGCGAGCGCGAGACGCTGTGCCTCGTCGGCGAAAGCGGCTCAGGTAAGTCGGTGACCTCACTCACGACCATGGGCCTCCTGCCGAAGGGGACGCTGGTTCCGACCTCCGGCAGCGTCAAGCTGGTCGGCGAAGAGCTGCTCACCGCGACCGACCGCCGCCTGCGCCAGCTCCGCGCGACGCAGATGGCGATGATCTTCCAGGAGCCGATGACCGCGCTCAATCCGGTGGTGCCGGTCGGCCGCCAGATCGACGAGGTGCTGCGCGCCCACACCAGGCTCGACGCGAAGGCGCGAAAGAAGCGCATCCTCGACATGATGGAGCAGGTCCGCCTGCCCCAGGTCGAGCGCATCTTCGCCTCCTACCCGCATCGCCTCTCCGGCGGCCAGCGCCAGCGCATCATGATCGCGATGGCGCTGGTGCTGGAGCCGAAGCTGCTGATTGCGGACGAGCCGACCACCGCGCTCGACGTCACCACGCAGAAACAGATCCTGACCCTGATCCGCGACCTGCAGCGCGATCACGGCACCGCCGTGCTGTTCATCACGCATGACATGGGCGTGGTGGCCGAGATCGCCGACCGCGTCGCGGTGATGCGGCAGGGTCGCCTCGTCGAGACCGGCCCGCTCGAGACCGTGCTGCGCAATCCGACCATGGAGTACACCCGCAATCTGCTGGCGTCGGTGCCGAGCCTGGTGCCGCGGCCGCCGCGCGAGGAGAGCCGCGAGCCCGTGGTGCTGGAGGCCAACGACCTCAGCAAGGTCTACAAGGAACGCGCGTTCTTCGGCAAAGGCCGCGAGGTCGTTGCCGCCGACAAAGTCACGCTCACCCTGCGCAAGGGCCGTACCCTCGGCATCGTCGGCGAGAGCGGCTCGGGCAAGTCGACGGTGGCGCGCTGCATCGTCCGACTGATCGATCCGACCTCCGGCGGCGTGCGCCTCGCCGGCCGCGAGATATCGGACATCTCGCGCCGCCTGCTGCAGCCGCACCGGCAGAAGATCCAGATCGTGTTCCAGGATCCCTACCGCTCGCTCAACCCGCGCGTCAGCGTCGGTGAGAGCATCGCGGAAGGGCCGATCAATTACGGCGTCTCGCATGCCGACGCGATGAAGCGCGCCCGCGAGCTGCTCGAGCTCGTCGGCCTGCCGGCCGATGCGGTGACGCGCTATCCGCACCAGTTCTCCGGCGGCCAGCGCCAGCGCATCGCGATCGCGCGGGCGCTCGCGCTTGATCCGGACGTGCTGGTCGCGGACGAGGCGGTCTCCGCGCTCGACGTCTCGGTGCAGGCGCAGGTGCTGGAACTGCTCGACGAGATCCAGAAGCGGCTCGGCATCGCCATCCTGTTCATCACCCACGATTTGCGCGTCGCAGCGCAGATCTGCGACGAGGTCGTGGTGATGCAGCACGGCCGCGTGGTCGAACAGGGCCCCGCCGCCGAAGTGCTGACGCATCCGAAGGAGGCCTACACCAGGGCGCTGCTGGATGCGGCACCGGGCCGCGACTGGGATTTTGCGAACTTCCGGCCGGTGGCGGAAGGCGTGGCGGCGAGCGCGTAGTCTCTCCATCGTCATTCCGGGGCATCGCGAAGCGATGAGCCCGGAATCCATCTGGCCGCCGAACTCTGTCGCACAATGGATTCCGGGTTCGCGCCCAAGCGGGCGCGCCCCGGAATGACGACGGAGTATGGACCGCATCCGCAGCATTCCCAAAACGTCTTGACCCTATGCACGGCGCGATTGCTTCCCGCCTTGCTCTCCTCGCAAAGCCGGGGCTAACGTCGCGCACTCTTGATTGACTGGACTGGAATTGATGACACGTATCGCCGTCGGCGGCTTCCTGCACGAGACCAACACTTTCGCCCCGACCAAGGCGACCTTTGCCGACTTCCAGCACGGCGGCGGCTGGCCGGCGATGACTGAAGGTGCCGACGTCTTGAAGGTGATGCGCCGCATCAATGTCGGCCTCGCCGGCTTCGTCGACAGCGCCGAAGCCAACGGCTGGGAACTCATCCCGACCATCGCCTGCGGAGCGAGCCCGTCGGCGCATGTCACCAAGGACGCCTTCGAGCGCATCGTGAAGGTCATGGTCGACGGCATTGCAGCCGCCGGCCCGATCGATGCGGTCTACCTCGACCTGCACGGCGCGATGGTCACAGAGCATCTCGACGACGGTGAAGGCGAGATTCTGGCGCGCGTGCGCCGCGTCATCGGCAAGGACGTTCCGCTGGTCGCAAGCCTCGACCTCCACGCCAACGTCACCCCCGCGATGATGGAACACGCGGATGCGCTGATCGCCTACCGCACCTATCCGCATGTCGACATGGCCGACACCGGCCGCGCCTGCGCAAAGCATCTGGCGCTGCTGCTGAAGACCAGGCAGGGCTTTGCAAAGTCGTTCCGGCAATTGCCGTTCCTGATCGCGATCAGCTGGCAATGCACCAACGACTTTCCCACCAAGGGCATTTACGAAAAGCTCGCCGCACTGGAGAGCGATGCGGTTCCAACTCTTTCTTTCGCACCGGGCTTCCCCGCCGCCGATTTCCGCGATTGCGGACCGAGCGTGTTCGCCTATGGCAAGACGCAAGAAGACGCCGATCGCGCGGCCGATGCCATCGTCAAGCTGATCGAAAGCCACGAGGACGATTTCGACGGCGAGATCTGGCTGCCCGACGATGGCGTGCGCCACGCCATGGAACTTTCGAAGAGCGCGAGCAAGCCGATCATCATTGCCGACACCCAGGACAATCCGGGCGCCGGCGGCGATTCCGATACCACGGGCATGCTGCGCGCGCTGGTGCGCAACAAGGCCAGCGCCGCAACCGGCGCGATCTACGATCCGGAATCGGCGAAGGCCGCACATGCGGCCGGCATCGGCGCCACCGTGACGCTGTCGCTCGGCGGCAAGTCCGGCATTCCCGGCGACGAGCCCTATCGCGAGACTTTTGTGGTCGAAAAGCTCTCCAACGGCCGCTTCATCGCGCCCGGTCCCTACTATGGCGGCCGCGAGATGGAGATGGGTCCCTCCGCGTGCCTGCGTATCGGCGATGTCCGCGTCGTCGTCTCCTCGCACAAGGCGCAGCTCGCCGACCAGGCGATGTACCGCTATGTCGGCATCGAGCCGACGCAAGAGAAGATCCTCGTCAACAAGAGCTCGGTGCATTTCCGTGCCGATTTCGAGCCGATCGCGGAAAAGCTGATGATCTGCGCCGCGCCCGGCGCGATGCCGGCCGACACCGCTTCGCTACCCTGGACGCGCCTGCGGCCGGGCATCCGCATCAAGCCGAACGGCCCCGTTTTCAATCCTCCTTCACGCTAACCGGACAGGACACATGCCCACGATCGACCGCATCGACGGCTACGCCGACGAACTCACCGCTATCAGGCGCGACCTCCACGCTCATCCCGAGATCGGCTTCGAGGAAGTGCGCACCTCCGGCATCGTCGCCGACAAGCTGAAGGGCTGGGGCATCGAGGTGCATCGCGGTCTCGGCGGCACCGGCGTGATCGGCATCATCAAGGGCAAGGGTTCGAGCGGCAAGCGCATCGGCCTGCGCGCCGACATGGACGCGCTGCCAATGGAAGAGAACACCAATCTGAAATGGAGCTCGAAAATCCCCGGCCGCTTCCACGGCTGCGGCCATGACGGTCACACCACCATGCTGCTCGGCACCGCGCGCTATCTCGCCGAGACCCGGAATTTCGACGGCACCGTGCATCTGATCTTCCAGCCGGCCGAGGAAGGCCTCGGCGGCGCCCGCGCGATGATCAAGGACGGCCTGTTCGAGAAGTTCCCCTGCGACGAGCTTTACGGCCTGCACAACGCGCCCGACCTCAACCACGGCGAGATCGCGATCCTGCCGGGACCTGCAATGGCCAGCGCCGACTTCTTCGACCTCCGCATCACCGGCTACGGCGCGCATGGCGCGATGCCCGAGCGCTCCAAGGACGCGGTGGTCATTGCGACCACGCTGGCGCAGGCGATCCAGACCATCGTCAGCCGCAACGTCGAGCCGCTGCAGGCCGCCGTCATCTCGATCACCCAGATCCATGCGGGTTCCGCCTACAACGTCATTCCGGGCGATGCGCATCTGTGCGGCACCATCCGTACTTTCTCGAATGAAGTCCGCGCCCTGATCGCCGAACGCATCCGCACGATCTGCGCCGGCATCGCGGCCGCGTATCAGTGCACGATCGAAGCCGACATCCGCGACACCTTCGGTGTTCTGGTCAACCAGGTCGAGCAGTCCAAGGTGGTCGAGGAGGTCGCACGCACGATCGTCGATCCCGCCAAGGTGATCACCCGCGCCCAGCCGAAGATGGGCAGCGAGGATTTCGCCGACATGCTGCATACCATTCCCGGCGCCTATTTCTGGGTCGGCCATGACGGCTCGGTGCCCGTGCACAATCCCGGCTTTGTGCTCGACGACAAGATCCTGCCGATCGGCGCCAGCATGTTCGCCCGCATCATCGAGACGCGCATGCCGGTGGGTGGCAATGCATAAAAGGAGCGTCAAGGAAGCGGTCACCTCGCTGCACGATCTGTCCGCGGTCGATCTGATCGCGGGCTATCGCGCCAAACAGTTCTCGCCGAGCGAGGTGCTGGAGGACGTGCTCGCGCATGTCGCGGCGTGGGAACCGCATCTGAAGGCGCTCTATGCATTCGATCCCGACAGCGCGCGCGAGGTTGCAAAGGCCTCGACCGCGCGCTGGACCGGCGGCGAGCCTTCCGGCGCGCTCGACGGCGTGCCTGTCACGGTGAAGGACAACATCGCGACCAAGGGCGTGCCGGTGCCGCTCGGCGCGGCAAGCGTCAAGCTCGTACCGGCCGAAAAGGACGCCCCACCCGCCGCGCGGCTGCGCGAGGCCGGTGCGATCATCTTCGCCAAGACCACCATGCCCGATTACGGCATGCTGTCCTCCGGGCTCTCCAGCTTCCATGCGCTCGCGCGCAATCCCTGGGACCTCAGCAAGAATCCCGGCGGCTCCAGCGCCGGCGCAGGCGCCGCGGCCGCGGCCGGCTATGGTCCCTTGCATCTCGGCACCGATATCGGCGGCTCGGTGCGCCTGCCCGCCGGCTGGTGCGGCCTCGTCGGCCTGAAGCCGAGCTTCGGCCGCGTGCCGATCGATCCCACCTATGTCGGCCGCGTCGCCGGTCCCATGACCCGCACGGTCGATGATTGCGCGCTGATGATGAGCGCGATCGCAAAGCCCGACCGGCGCGACGGCATGAGTCTGCCGGCCGAGCCGCTGAACTGGAAGGGGCTGGAGAAGTCTCCGCGAAAGCTGCGCATCGGCCTGATGCTCGATCCCGGCTGCGGCCTGGCGCTGGAGAAGCCGGTGCGCGAGGTCGCGGTGAAGGCTGCGAAGGCATTTGAATCCGCGGGCGCCGTCGTGACGGAAGTCGGCGGCATCCTCACGCGCGAGATGCTCGACGGCCTCGACAATTTCTGGCGCGCGCGGATGTGGGACGATCTGTCGAAGCTGACGCCGGCCGAACAGGCCAAGGTGCTGCCCTATATCTTCAAATGGGGCGAGTCCGGCGCGAAGCTCTCTGGCGTCGATGTCATCCGCGGCTTCAACCAGACCATGGCGATCCGCGCGGCGGCGTCAAAGCTGTTCTGCGAGCTCGACTATGTGATCTCGCCGACCGCGCCGAACGTGAACTACCCGACGGAATGGGCCTCGCCGACCAACGATCCCATGAAGCCGTTCGAGCACATCGCCTATACCGTGCCGTGGAATATGTCGGAGAACCCGGCCGTGTCCGTCAACGGCGGCTTCGACGCCAAGGGTTTTCCCATCGGCGTGCAGATCGTCGGCCGCCGCTTCGACGATATCGGCGTGCTCGGCATGGCCAAGGCTTTTGAAGGCCTGCGCGGCGCGCAGCGGCCTTGGCCGAAGCCGCCGGCGAAGTAGCGTCGCTCTCGTCATCCCGGGGGCAGCGCGCCCTTTAGGCGCAAGCCCGGATGATTTGGGACAGGCAGCATGCGGAGCCTCTTGCTTACCCTCCCCTGGAGGGGGAGGGTCGGCTCACATTGAGCGCAGCGAAATGTGAGACGGGGTGGGGTGACGGTCTCTCCACATCCGACACTGCCCGAGGGGAGAGATCACCCCACCCCGCTCGCGCTACGCGCGATCGACCCTCCCCCTCCAGGGGAGGGTAAGAAAACTCAAGCCCTGCCATCTGCGCAGCGAAAAACTAAAGGAAGGAAACCACCCATGGCGTATGAGACGATCAAATATGAGATCGCCGAGCAGATCCTCACCATCACGCTGAACCGGCCCGACAAGCTCAACGCCTTCAACGCGCAGATGCAGGCAGAGCTGATCGACGCGTTCGACACCGCCGACAAGGACGACAATGTCCGTGCCATCATCGTCACCGGAGCCGGCCGCGGCTTTTGCGCGGGCGCCGATCTCTCCTCCGGCGCCGACACGTTCGACCGCGACGCGCGGCGCGGGCCGGTCAAGCGCTTCGCCGACGGCAAGGTCGACTATAGCGACCCGCAGGTGCGCGACGGCGGCGGCCAGGTCACGTTGCGCATCTTCAAATGCCTCAAGCCCGTCATCGCCGCGGTGAACGGCCCCGCCGTCGGCATCGGCGTCACCATGCAGCTTGCAATGGATATCCGCATCGCCTCCGAGACTGCGCGCTTCGGCTTCGTGTTCTCCCAGCGCGGCATCGTGCCGGAGGCCGCCTCGAGCTGGTTCCTGCCGCGCATCGTCGGCATCTCGCAGGCGCTGGAATGGTGCTATTCGGGCCGCGTCTTCCCGGCGCAGGAAGCCCTCGCCGGCCGCCTCGTGAGCAAGGTCGTCGCCCCCGACGATCTGCTGCCGACCGCCCGCGCGCTCGCCAAGGAATTCGCCGCCAAGACCGCACCGGTCTCGGTGGCGCTGATCCGCCAGATGATGTGGCGCATGATGGGCGCCGACGATCCCATGGAAGCCCACAAGGTCGACAGCCGCGGCATCTACGCCCGCGGCCGCTCGGACGACGTGAGGGAAGGCGTGGTGTCGTTCCTGGAGAAGCGTCCCGCGCAGTTCAAGAACAAGGTGTCCAGCGATATGCCGGACTATTTCCCGTGGTGGACGGAGCGGGAGTACAAGTAAGGCTTCGTAGAGTGGGCAAAGGCGCTCTTGCGCCGTGCCCACCATCCTTGCGTGATGGATACAGATCGTGGGCACGCTTCCGCCTTCGCTCTTCGAGCTACGGCGGACAAGTCGCTTTGCCCACCCTACGGCACCGTCTCGACGGCACCCTCACTACGGCACCGTCACTCCATCACCAGCGCCACGCGCCCGATCGCCTTGCGATTGATCAACAACCGCATCGCTTTCGCATAATCCTCCAGCGGCACGCGGTGCGAGACGTTGGGGCGCAGCTTGCCCTCTTCCGCCCATTGCAAGAGCGCCTTCAGGCGCACTTCGCCGAGCGCGGGGTTTCTCCGCACCGCTTCACCGGCGCGCACGCCGAGCACGCTGGCGCCCTTGATCAGCAAGAGATTGGTCTTGGCCGAACCGATGCCACCGGTGAAGCCGATCACCAGCAGCCGCGCGCCCCAGGCGATGCAGCGCATGGAGTCTTCGAAGACCTGGCCGCCGACGGGATCGAACACAACGTCCGCGCCGCGACCGTCGGTGATGCGCTTGACAGCGTCGCGAAACGGCTCGCGGTCGTAGCGGACGAGATGATCGGCGCCGCGCGCCTTGGCAATCGCGAGCTTCTCGTCGCTGGAGGCGGTCGCAATCACGGTCGCGCCCAGCATCTTGCCAATCTCGACCGCGGCAAGGCCCACGCCGCCGCCGGCGCCGTGCACCAGCAGCACCTCACCCGGCTCGACCCGGCCGCGATCGATCAGCGCGTGATAGGCGGTGCCGTGGCCGGCGAGATAGGTCGCAGCTTCGGCGTAGTCGAACGTCGACGGCTTAGGGGTGAGCTGCGACGACGTCACGACGGCTTCATCGGTGAAGGCGCCATGGCGCATCTTGACGATGACCTTGTCGCCGACGGCAACGCCCCTCGCCTCAGCGCCAACCTCGGTCACGTCACCGGCCGCTTCCATGCCGGGCGTGAACGGCAGCTCGGGCTTGAGCTGATATTCGCCGGCGGCCATCAGCACGTCAGGAAAATTCAAGCCAGCCGCGCGGATCGCGACGCGCACCTCGCCCTGCTTGAGGGCTCGCGGCGGAAACTCCTCCAGCCGTAGTGCCTCGGGCGCACCAAGCTCGCGGCAGACGACAGCGCGCACCATCAGGCCGCGCTCGCCTTGCTGCGCTGAAGGGCCTCGCGGATCAACGGCAGGCGATCGTTGCCGAAATACATATCGGTCTTGTTGACAAAGATCGTCGGGGAGCCGAAGCCGCCGCGCGCGACGACCTCTTCGGTGTTGGCCTTGAGCTGGTCCTTGATGCCCTGCTCGGAAATGCCGGCAAAGAATCTCTGCTCGTCGATGCCAACTTTCCTGCAGATCTCGGCAAGCACCGCGTCCTGCGAAATGTCCTTGTCCTCGCCCCAATAGGTCTCGAACACGGCGGTCGCGAACGGCATCATGTCCTTCCCGAGCCAGATGCAGCCGCGCATGGCCTTGACGCTGTTCACCGGGAATACCGTCGGCGGCATCTTGATCGACAGGCCGGCCGAGCGCGCCCAGTCGGCAAGGTCCTTCTTCATGTAGCGCGCCTTCAGCGGCACCGGCTTTTCGCGCTGGGCGTAGACGCTCGGATTGACCGTGTTAAAGATGCCGCCGACCAGGATCGGCCGCCAGACGATCTCGGCGCCGAGCTCTTTCGCCAGCGGCTGGATGTTGTGGAAGGCGAGATAGGTCCAGGGGCTGGAACAGTCGAAGAAGAATTCGATCATGGTGGATCCTTGCGTCTTGTTTGTCTTGATCTCTCCGCCGTCATTGCGAGCGAAGCGAAGCAATCCAGAGTCTTAGGCTCAAGTCTGGATTGCTTCGCTTCGCTCGCAATGACGAGGAGAGAGCGGAGGCCTACCTCCTTCCTAACACTTCCTTAGCCCTCTGGCCGAACATGATCTTGCGTGATTCCTCGTCGAACGGCTCCTTCACGAATTTTCCGATCGCGAGCCCCGCCTGCACCTGCGGCCGCACGCGCACGTCAGCGTACCAGCGTTTCACGCTCGGATAGTCGTCGAGCGTAAAGCCTTGCGCCTTGTGGGTCATGGTCCAGGGGAAGCAGGCGACGTCGGCGATGGAATAGTCGCCCGCGACATAGGAACCGGTCTTCTCCAACTGCCGGTCGAGCACGCCGTAGAGCCGCGCCGCCTCGTCGCGATAGCGCTCGATCGCGTAAGGGACCTTCTCGGCCGCATAGAGCGCGAAATGGCCGTGCTGGCCGAGCATCGGCCCGAGCCCCGCCATCTGCCACATCACCCACTGGATCGTGGTGGAGCGCCCGCGCAAGTCCGTCGGCAGCAAGCGGCCGGTCTTCTCCGCGAGATAGATCAGGATCGCGCCGGTCTCGAACGCCGAGAACGGCGCGCCGCCGTCGGCGGGCTCGTGATCGACGATCGCGGGAATGCGGTTGTTTGGACTGATCGCCAGAAACTCTGGGTCGAACTGCTCGCCGGCGCGGATATTCACGGGGATCACCTTATAGGGAAGCCCGAGTTCCTCCAGCATGATCGAGATTTTCCAGCCGTTCGGCGTCGGTGCGTAATAGAGGTCGATCATGACCTTTCCCTTGGCCTTCCCTTTGGGCCTTTCCTTGGGCCTTCCCTGTCGCCGCCGCTGGAATAGAGAGCGACTTTCGTTGTTCTGTACCTCGACGTTAGGACATGGCAGGAAGGGGCGCAACTCAACCTGCCGGGAGGGCCGCCATGCTGTTTCCAACCACGATCGCCGGCTCCTTGCCGAAGCCCGAATGGCTCGCCGAGCCCAACATGCTCTGGGCGCCCTGGAAGTCCGGAGGCGACGAGCTCGCCCGCGCCAAGCGCGACGCGACGCTGATCTGGCTGAAGATCCAGGAGGACGCCGGTATCGACATCGTCACCGAAGGCGAGCAGGCGCGGCAGCATTTCGTGCACGGCTTCCTGGAGAAGATCGAGGGCATCGATTTCGCCCACAAGGTCGAGATGGGCATTCGCAAGGACCGCTACAAGGCAATGGTGCCGCAAGTGGTCGCGCCGCTCCGGCTGAAGGGCCGCGTCCATGCCTTCGAGGCGCGCGTCGCGCGCACGCATACGAAGAAGCAACTGAAATTCACCCTGCCCGGCCCTATGACCATCATCGACACCATTGCCGACCGCTACTATGGCGATCGGGTCAAGATGGCCTTTGCCTTCGCCGAGCTGCTCAACGAGGAAGCCAGGGCGTTGCAGGCCGATGGCGTCGATCTCGTGCAGTTCGACGAGCCCGCCTTCAACGTCTACATGGACGAGGTCAACGACTGGGGCATCAAGGCGCTGGAGCGCGCCGCGCAAGGCCTCACCTGCGCCACCGCCGTGCACATCTGCTACGGCTACGGCATCAAGGCCAACACCGACTGGAAAGAGACGCTCGGCAGCCAATGGCGGCAATACGAGCAGATTTTTCCGGCGATCGATGCGAGCCCGATCCAGCAGGTCGCGATCGAATGCCGCAATTCGAAGGTGCCGCTCGACCTGCTCGCGCTGCTCAAGACCAAGATCGTGCAGGCCGGCGTGATCGACGTCGCCAGCGATACGGTCGAGACCGCCGAGGACGTCGTGAAGGTGATCGAGGCGGTGTCGAAATTCGTGCCCAAGAGCAACATCATCGCCACCACCAATTGCGGCATGGCGCCGATGCGGCGCGAGATCGCCGAAGCCAAGCTGATGGCGCTCGGCGCCGGCGCGGCGCTGGCGCGCGAGAGGCTGAGGTGATCACGAGGACGTCGGCGCTTTAGCCCGACGCCGTCGGATGCAGCACGGGCCGATAGCCGGCCATGATGGCGCGCAACGTGGAAGGCGGCGTCAACAACATCGGGCGATCGACCACGCGTGCATGCGACGCGTAGCCCGCCGGTGACCACAGCAGCGTCTGTCCTTGCATCACCAGAAAGCTGTCTTCGCCCTGCTGCACCATCGCGCCGTCGGGCAGGTCTGCCAGCGGCATCGCGAGCGGGTGCAGTTGCTTGCGGCCGCGATCGAGACGCTCCCGATGCAGGACGGCATCCATCGCCTTGGCGCTGATGTCGCTCGCACCATTGCCCTTCTTCCACGCCGCGCGAAATCGTTTGGCGTCGTCGCGCCGGCAAAAGAAACACGGCCGGTGTCCCGCCGCGAAGGCCGTCGCTTCGTCGAGGAAGAACAGCTCGGTCCAGCTCCGCCGCGCCATCACCGGCCGGCGCCAGCCGCGGAATTCGCACAGGCACGTGATCCAGGCCGGCGTCGACCAGCGCTTGTTCAGAAGCGTCTTCGTTGCGGGATCGTGGATGATGCCGCGGTTGCCGGTGAACATGCCCCGGTGCGGCGTGGCGATGATGTCGCCGGTGGGCGTGACGCGGTTTTGCAGGGGCATGGTGCGCGTCCACTCCCTCTCCCCGTTCTTACGGGGAGAGGGTTGGGGTGAGGGGCTGCTTCCGCAAATTCGGTGACAGTGGGACTCGCGGAGAGTCCCCCTCACCCGCGCCTTCGGCGCGACCTCTCCCCGCAAGCGGGGCGAGGTGAAGAAACCTCACGCCGCCCCGTCGCGCAGCGGCGGGTGGTAGGACAGCGCGGTGTCCCAGGGGAAGAATATCCAGGTGTCCTGCGACACTTCCGTGATGAAAGTGTCGACCAGCGGGCGGCCCATCGGCTTGGCGTAGACGGTGGCGAAATGCGCATCGGGCAGCATCTCGCGCACCAGCTTGCCGGTCTTGCCAGTGTCGACGAGGTCGTCGACGATCAACAGGCCCTTGCCGGTGCCGTTACCGAGCTTCATGGCGGCCTCGGAGATGCCCTTGAGGACCTGCAGCTCGCCCTGCTTGTCATGGTCGTAGCTGGCGATACAGACCGTATCGATCACGCGCACGCCGAGCTCGCGCGCGACGATCGCGGCCGGCACCAGGCCGCCGCGGGTGATCGCGATCACCGCATGGAACGGGCCGACCTCGTTGAGCCGCCAGGTCAGCGCCCGGCAGTCGCGGTGGAACTGGTCCCACGACACCGGGAAGGCCCTGCCCGCCCGCTCCTGCGCGCTCAATTCCGGTGCTTCACCAGCCATTGTCGTCTCCTGCTTCGTCTGCCGGTGCTACCGGGTGATGTTCAATCCCGCCAGCATTTCCTTCACCGCCGCCATCGCCGCTGCGAGCTTATCCGCATCGCGCGAGCGCACGACCAGGTTGGTGTTCGGCTTCTGCTCTTCGTCCATGAAGGGATAGCTGCCGATGATGGTGTCGGGATGGGCGGCGGCGATGGCCCGCAGCGGGCTGCCGATGTCGCCCTCCCGGGCATTGGCGCGAACCGATTCGGAGAGCATGCGCACACCCGATTTCAGCTTGGGTGAGACGATGTCCATCATCGCCTGCATGATCGAGGGCACGCCCGCCATCACGATGACATTGCCGATCTTGAAGCCGGGGGCGAGGATGGTGGCGCTCTGGATCAGCTCGGCGCCGTCGGGGATGCGGGCCATGCGCAGGCGGGCCTCGTTGAGATCCTGCTCGCTCCAGCGCTCGCGGAAACGGGCGACTACCTCCGGGTGGTGATCGATGCCGACGCCGAAGGCCTTGGCGACGCTGTCGGCGGTGATGTCGTCATGGGTCGGCCCGATGCCGCCGGTGGTGAAGACGTAGGTGTAGCGTTGCCGCAGTGCATTCAGGGCAGCGATGATGTCATCCTCGTCGTCGGAGACGACCCGGACTTCCTTGAGGTCGATGCCGATATTGGTCAGGTATTCGGCGATGAAGCCGATATTCTTGTCCTTGGTCCGGCCGGACAGGATTTCGTCCCCAATGACCAGAATGCCCGCCGTGACGATCTCGCTCATAAACTCTGTCCCTCACCTGTGGCGCCGACTTTGCCGAGGTAACGCGTTGAAGTCACGCGGTTTTGCTGCCGAAATAAGCAGTCCTCAGCCATTTTTTCAGGCAAGCCGCCGGTCATCCCCGGTAAATGCTGCCAGTCCATGCTTATCGCGCTGGCCCGGCCCTTGCTACCACATGAAAGTCATGCACTGTTGACGCATGGCCACGGAGAACAGTCGGGATCTATGGCAGTCGCGTTTGATGAAATGAATATTCCCGGCGGGGACCTTCGGCCCGCCTATCAGGAGCTGGCGCGCTGGCTCAAGGAGACGCCTGCCGAGGCGCTCGAATATCGCCGCCAGGAAGCCGAGCTCCTGTTCCGCCGGATCGGCATCACCTTCGCAGTCTATGGCGATTCCGAATCCACCGAGCGCCTGATCCCCTTCGATGTGATCCCGCGGATCATGTCCGGCAAGGAATGGGCGCTGCTGGAGAGGGGCCTGAAGCAGCGCGTGCGCGCGCTCAACATGTTCCTGCGCGACATCTATCACGGCCGCGACATCCTCCGCGCCGAGGTCGTGCCCGACGATCTGATCTTCCAGAACCCGGTGTTTCGCCCCGAGATGAACGGCCAGCAGGTGCCGCACGACGTCTACGTGCACATCGCGGGCATCGACATCGTCCGGGTCGACGCCGAGGACTTCATCGTGCTGGAGGACAACGCCCGCACGCCCTCCGGCGTGTCCTACATGCTGGAAAACCGCGAGATCATGATGCGGCTGTTTCCGGACCTGTTCGCCCGCCACAGGGTTGCGCCGGTCGAGCGCTATCCGGACGAGCTGCTCGCGGCCTTGCGCTCGGTCGCGCCGCAAAGCGCCTCGGGCGAGCCGACCGTCGCCCTGCTCACGCCCGGCGTCTACAACTCCGCCTATTACGAGCACTCGTTCCTGGCCGACAAGCTCGGCATCGAGCTGGTCGAGGGCCGCGACCTCATCGTCAAGAACAACGAAGTGTTCATGCGGACGACCGAGGGCGTGAAGCGGGTCGACGTGATCTACCGCCGCGTCGACGACGACTTCCTCGATCCCCTCACCTTCCGCCCCGACTCCGTGCTCGGCGTGCCCGGACTGATGTCGGCCTATGCGGCCGGCAACATCACGCTCGCCAACGCCGTCGGCACCGGAATCGCCGATGACAAGGCGATCTACTCCTACATGCCTGACATCGTGAAATTCTATCTCGGCGAGGAGCCGATCCTGAAGAACGTGCCGACCTGGCGCTGCCGCGAGCCGAAGGACCTCGCTTATGTGCTCGATAACTTAAGCGAGCTCGTCGTCAAGGAAGTGCACGGCTCTGGCGGCTACGGCATGCTGATCGGCCCGGCCGCGACCAAGGCAACCATCGAGGCCTTCCGCGAAAAGCTCAAGCGCGAGCCGGAAGGTTTTATCGCCCAGCCGACGCTGGCGCTCTCGACCTGCCCGACCTGCACCGCAAGCGGCCTTGCGCCGCGCCACGTCGACCTTCGCCCCTTCGTGCTCACCGGCAGCAAGAGCACCACGATCGTGCCGGGCGGCCTCACCCGCGTCGCGCTGAAGGAAGGCTCCCTGGTGGTGAATTCGAGCCAGGGCGGCGGCACCAAAGACACCTGGATTCTGGACGAGTAGAGAGATGCTGTCGCGTACCGCCGAAAACCTCTACTGGCTCGCCCGCTACGTCGAACGGGCCGAATATCTCGCGCGCACCATCGATGCGACGCTGCGCGTTACCGCGCTTCCTGCCGCCTATATCGGCAAAACCAATGAATGGGACTCGGCGCTTCTCACCGCCGGCGTCGCCGCAAGCTTCTATCAGACCTATGAGGAAGCCAACGAGCACAACGTCGTCGAATACCTCTCGTTCTCGCCGAACAATCCCTCCTCGATCCGGAACTGCATCGAGGCGGCGCGGCTGAACTCGCGTTCGGTGCGCACCGCGCTGACCAGCGAGATGTGGGACACCATCAACTCGGCCTGGATCGAGTTGCAGGAGGTCTGGAGCAAGGGCACCTCGACGCGCGAGGATCTCGCCAAATTCCTGCGCTTCGTGCAGGAGACCTCGCTGCGCTTCGACGGCTCGGCCTACCGGACCATGCTGCGCAACGACGCCTACTGGTTCTCGCGCATGGGCGTGCACATCGAGCGCGCCGACAACACCGCGCGCATCCTCGATGTGAAGTACCATGTGCTGCTGCCCGAGGAAGAGCATGTCGGCGGCCCGCTCGACTTCTATCAGTGGAGCTCGATCCTGCGCTCGGTCTCGGCGCTGACGGCCTATCACTGGGTCTATCGCGAGACGCTGAAGCCGTGGCTGATCGCGGATCTTTTGATCCTCAACGACACGCTGCCGCGCTCGCTGGCCAGCTGCTACGGCAATCTCGTGCGCAATCTCGACCAGATCGGCGTCGCCTATGGCCGCCAGGGCCCGGCCCAGCGCCACGCCCGCGGCATCCGCAACCGGCTGGAACACAGCAACATGAACGACATTTTCCAGCATGGCGTGCATGAATTCATTCAGGAATTCATCGCGGACAATTCCAGGCTGGGCGAAATCATCACGAAGCAGTATTTGATCTGATACACGCCGTCATTCCGGGATGGTCCGAAGGACCAGACCCGGAATCTCGAGATTCTCAAGTGCGCAATTGCGCACTAGAGTTCGATGCCGGCGCATCGCCCCGGAATGACGCCAGAACAATGGTCCACCATGCGCCTGCGAATCCTGCACACCACGACCTATCGCTACGAGCCGCCGGCCACCAGCGTGATCCAGATCCTGCGCATGACGCCGTGCAGCCATGACGGACAATATGTGGCGGAGTGGCAGATCGACGTCTCCACGGACACCAAGCTCGACACCCATGAGGACGCCTTCGGCAACGTCACCCATGTGCTGTCCTGCGGGACCGTCGGCGACATCAAGATCACCGCCGAGGGGCTGATCGAGACCCACGACACCGGCGGCGTGCTGCGCGGCGCCGACGAGCGTTTTCCGGCCGGCATGTTCTTGCGCGCCACCGACCTCACCTCCGTCAATCCGGCGATGGCGGCGGTCGCGCGGCAGTTGCGCAGCGAGGCCGAGAGCGACACGCTCGGCTTCCTGCACGCGCTGATGAGCGAGATCAGCGACCACATGACCTTCGACGAGGACCCGACCAACAGCGGCACCTCGGCGGCGGAAGCGTTCACGCTCAAGCGCGGCGTCTGCCAGGACTATGCGCATATCTTCATCGCCTGCGCCCGCACCGGCGGCGTGCCGGCGCGCTTCGTCTCCGGCCATTTCCTGCGCTCCGACGGTACGGTGCACCAGGATGCCGGCCATGCCTGGGCGGAGGCGTATGTCCCCGATCTCGGCTGGGTCGGCTTCGATCCCGCCAACTGCATCTGCACCACGGACGCCCATGTCCGCGTCGCCATCGGCCTCGACTATCTCGGCGCCGCCCCCGTCCGCGGCACCCGCTATGGCGGCGGCGCGGAAACGCTGACGGTCGCGGTCAAGGTCGAGCAGGCCGGCCGCGGCGGGCAATCGCAGTCGCAGCGGCAGGGCTGAGCGCAACGGCGCTCATCACGAGGCGCATGCCGCGCCGAGTCCATGTGGGTGCTACAATCGCAGGGTCGGATCAGACCCTGAGAGGCCCCCCATGGCGACCGTAAAGCTGCTTTCAGATGACGAGCTCTCCGCTGAGGCGCGCGCCGTTTTCGACGACATCCGCAAGGTGCGGCAGTCGGATTTCGTCAACAATTTCTGGCGCGCGCTGGCGCATGATCCGAAGACGCTGCGGCGGACCTGGGAAAGCCTCAAGGAGGTGATGGCGCCGGGCGCACTCGACCCCAAGGTCAAGGAAATGCTCTACGTCGCGGTTTCCGTGGCGCATGGCTGCAGCTATTGCATCCATTCGCACACCGCGGGCGCCCGGGCCAAGGGCATGACCGCGGCCGAATATGGCGAGCTGCTCGCCATCGTCGGCATGGCCGCGGAAACGAACCGGCTGGTCACGGCCCTCGGCGTTCCCGTCGATGCGGCGTTTCTCGCCGATGCCGCGGATTGAGGGCCGAGCGGGAGAGCTAGACCGTTTCCTCCCGTCATTCCGGGGCGCGCGCAGCGCGAGCCCGGAATCCATCAGGCGACAAGGTTAGTGGATGAATGGATTCCGGGCTCGCGACTTCGTCGCGCCCCGGAATGACACCTCCCCCCGCGGGAATCGGGGGTTGGAGCGGCCCCTGAAATTCGCTAGTAATTCCGCGCAAACGCGTTCGGGGACTGGAAATGACCTATTGTTGCGGAATCCTGGTTCGGGACGGTCTGGTGATGATCGCCGATACCCGCACCAATGCCGGTCTCGACAACGTCTCGACCTTCCGCAAGCTGCATATCTTCTCCAAGCCCGGCGACCGCATCATGGCGATCGCCAGCGCCGGCAACCTCGCCATCAGCCAGTCGGTGCTGTCGACGCTGACCGAAGGCCTCGAAGACCCCAATACGGGCGAGATCGAGACGCTGATGAACGCGCCGACCATGTTCCAGGCCGCCCAGCGCATCGGCCGGGCGATCCGGGCGGTGCATGCGACCGAAGGGCCGGCGCTGAAATCCGAGGACGTCTCCTTCGACGTCTCGTTCCTGTTCGGCGGCCAGATCAAGGGCGCGCGCATGCGCCTGTTCATGGTCTACACCGCCGGCAATTTCATCGAATGCACCACCGACACGCCCTACCTGCAGATCGGCGAGCATAAATACGGCAAGCCGGTGCTCGACCGCGCGATGCATTACGATGTCGAACTCTACGAGGCGCTGAAGACCGGCCTGATCTCGATGGACTCGACCATGCGGTCGAATCTCGGCGTCGGCCTGCCGATCGACGTGCTGGTGGTGCGCACGGACGCCTGCGAGGCCGATCTCAACCACCGCATCGAGGCGGGCGAGCCCTATTTCCACGATCTGCGCTCGCGCTGGTCGGCGGCCTTACGCGCCGCGCACCAGAACATCCCGCGTCCGCCCTACAAGAACGAAAAAGAACCCAAAACCTGAAGCTTCAGAGAAAAGGCAGGAAACGATGAGTGAAGCGAAAAAGATCGCAGTGGTGACGGGCGCCGGCACTGGTGTCGGGCGCGCGGCGTCGCTGGCACTGATGAACACCGGCTTCACCGTGGTGCTGGTTGGACGCCGCATGGAGATGCTCGAGGAGACCGCAAAGCTCGGCCCCGCGGGAAAGAGCCTGTGCGTCACCGCCGACATGACCAAGCCGGACCAGATCGCCGCGCTGTTCGACAAGGTGAAGGCGACCTATGGCCGCCTCGACGTGCTCTTCAACAATGCCGGCATGGGCGCGCCCGCCGTGAACTTCGAGGACCTCAGCCTCGAGCAGTGGCAGGCGGTGGTGAACACCAACCTCACCGGCCCGTTCCTGTGCACCCAGCACGCCTTCCGCATCATGAAGGACCAGACCCCGCGCGGCGGCCGCATCATCAACAACGGCTCGATCTCGGCGCACGCGCCGCGGCCGTTCTCGGCGGCCTACACCTCGACCAAGCACGCCATCACCGGCCTCACCAAGGCCAGCAACCTCGACGGCCGCATGTATGACATCGCAGTCGGCCAGGTCGACATCGGCAACGCCGCAACCCCGATGACCGATCGCATGGTCAACGGCCCCGGCGTGCTGCAGCCCGACGGCACCACCAAGCACGAGCCGCGCATGGACGCCAAGGCGGTCGGCGATGCCGTCGCCTACATGGCCGGCCTGCCGCTCGATGCCAACGTGCTGACCATGACCGTGATGGCGACCAAGATGCCGTTCGTCGGACGCGGCTGAACAAAAGCTGCGAAAACAACCCCATGCACAGTAGGCGTCAAGAGGCGCCTGCTGTTGCTCGGCTGCGGGGGTGACGCGAGTTAAGTCCTCGCCCTGCCTCTACAATCGTCATTGGGAGCGCAGCGACGCAATCCAGGCTGTCAAATGCGGCGAGATTCTGGATTGCTTCGTCGCAAGGGCTCCTCGCAATGACGGGGGAGAGACCTTCCCCTACTCCAAACTCTCCACCTGCCGCAGGCTGGGGAACAACTTCATCCAGAGCAGCGCCACCGCGACGGTGCAGACGCCGCCGAGCACGGCGGCGGGCATGGTGCCGAACAGGGCGGCCGTGAGGCCGCTCTCGAACTGACCGAGCTGGTTCGAGGCGTTGATGAACAGGAAGTTCACCGCGCCGACGCGGCCGCGCATCTCGTCGGGCGTCGACAGCTGCACCAGCGAGAAGCGGATCACGACGCTGATCGTGTCGGCGGCCCCGAGGATCGCCAGCGACAGCACCGACAGCCACATCCACGACGACAGCGCGAACACGATGGTGGCGAGGCCGAACACGATCACGGCCTGGAACATACGCAGGCCGACATGGCGCGAGATGGCATGGCGCGCCAGCACCATGGTCATCAGCAGCGCACCGACCGCAGGCGCCGCACGGAGCACGCCGAGGCCGACCGGGCCGGTCTGCAGGATGTCGCGAGCATAGATCGGCAACAACGCGGTGACGCCGCCGAACAGCACGGCGAACAGGTCGAGCGAGATGGTGCCGAGAATGGCGGGATTGCTGCGGATGAAGCGGACCCCGGCAAAGATATTATCCGCGTGGTCCATGTCCTTGGCGAGCGCCTGCGGCCGCGGCCGGATGAAGCCGGTCAGGATCATCCCCACAATCCAGAACAGCAGCATCACGGCGTAGGCGAGATGCGGCGCGATCGCGTAGGCGAAACCGCCGAGCGCGGGACCGGCGATGGTCGCGACCTGCCCCGCACCGCTCGCGACCGCGGTGGCCCGCTGGAGCGATCCCTGCGGCGCGATCAGCGGCAGCAGCGCCGCGGTGGTCGGGCTCTCGAACGCGCCGGCAATGCCGAGCACGAAAGTCGCGATGAAGATCTGCACCTCGCTGACCGCGCCGAGATAGGTGATGGTCGCGAGATAGAGCGCGGTCGCCGCTTCCACGAGCTGGCAGAGCTGGACCACGCGCTTGCGCTCGAAACGGTCGGCAGCGTGGCCGGCGACGAACACCAGGAGCGCGGTGGGCAGGAACTGCACCAGGCCGACCATCCCGAGGTCGAAGGCCGAGCCGGTGAGATCGTAGATCTGCCAGCCGATCGCGACCGCAGCGATCTGGCTGGAGAAGCGCGACAGGCTGCGCGAGAGGACGAAGAACAGGAAGGCGCGGTGGGCGATGAGCGCGCCGGCACTGACCGGCGGATTTTGGGATATTGGCTGCTCTGGCATCGCCGCTTCGGTCACCTCGGACTGTCCGCCCCCTGATCTCGATGGGCCTCCGCGTGGCTGAGACGGGTCCGCTTGTCAACAACGGGACACTTCCGTGGCCTGTCGGCATTGCCTTTGCAACGCACGCGCGGCCATAATCATTGGGGGTTTGGGGACATCATGCTTCGCCTGCAATCGGCACTCGGCATTTTCGCATTGCTGCTGATCGCCTTCGCGCTGGCAGAGAATCGCCGCGCGGTCTCGCTGCGCCAGGCGGCGATCGGCCTCGCCGCGACCTTCGTCACCGCGGTCGTGCTGCTGAAGCTGCCGATCGTCGCCCATGGCTTCGGTGCCATCAACGACGCGGTCGGCGCCATCTCGGCGGCCTCGCGCGCCGGCTCCGCCTTCGTGTTCGGCTATATCGGCGGCGGCACCCTGCCTTTCGACCTGAAGGTGCCCGGCGCGGACTTCATCCTCGCATTCCAGGCGCTGCCGATCGTGCTGGTCATGAGCGTGCTGACGACGCTGCTGTTCTACTGGCGCGTGCTGCCGCCGGTCGTGCGCGGCATGGCCTGGCTGCTGGAGCGCACGCTCGGCGTCGGCGGCGCGGTCGGGCTATCGACCGCCGCCAACATTTTCCTCGGCATGGTCGAGGCGCCGCTGTTCGTGCGGCCGTATCTGGCGCAGATGACCCGCAGCGAATTGTTTCTGGTGATGACCGGCGGCATGGCCGGCATCGCCGGCACCGTGCTGGTGCTCTATGCGACGCTCCTGGCGCCGCTCATTCCCGATGCGGCCGCGCATTTCGTGATCGCCTCCGTACTGGGCGCGCCGGCCGCGATCCTCGTCAGCCTGATCATGGTGCCCGAAACCTCCGACAAGCGCACCGGCGGTACGCTGGAGGATCCCGAGATGGACGTCGCCAGCACGATGGACGCGATCGTGAAAGGCACGAGCGCGGGCCTCGAATTGCTGCTCAACATCGTCGCCATGCTGCTGGTGCTGGTGGCGCTGGTCTATCTCGTCAACGCCATCCTCGGCCTGTTGCCAAACATCGGCGGCGCCGCGATCTCGCTGCAGCGCCTGCTTGGCCTCGTCATGGCGCCGGTGTGCTGGCTGATGGGATTGCCGTGGGACCAGGCGGTGACGGCCGGCAGCCTGATGGGCACCAAGACCGTGCTCAACGAATTGATCGCCTATGTCGACCTCTCGAAGCTGCCAGGCGATACGCTCGATCCGCGCTCGCGCCTGATCATGCTCTACGCGATGTGCGGCTTCGCCAATTTCGCCAGCCTCGGCATCATGATCGGCGGCTTGGGGGTGATGGCGCCGGAGCGGCGCGAGGAGATCAACGCGCTGGGGCTCAAGTCGATCGTATCGGGGACGCTGACGACGTGCCTGATGGGGGCGGTGGTGGGGGTGTTGAGTTAGCTCTCTCCGCCGTCATTCCGGGGCGCGCGTAGCGCGAGCCCGGAATCCATCTGGCCGCAGCACCCGGGGTGAAATAGATTCCGGGCTCGCGCCAAGAGGCGCGCCCCGGAATGACGGCGGAGAACGACAACGCGCGACCGCGCGTCAACTTACGCCTTCAGCTCCACCGTCTTGAACTCCGCCGGCAGGATCACCTCCAGCAACTCGACGTCGTCCGAATAGTCCAGGATCATGTGCTTGATCCTCGGCGGCTGGGTCCAGGCGCTGCCTTCCTTCATCAAGGTCTCACCCTGCCCGTCCATGTAGGTCTTCACCCAGCCCTTGAGCACGTAGACCATCTGGAATTCGACGTCGTGGAAATGCAGCTTCGAGACCTCCGCCGGATCGCAGGGGCCTTGCAGCCGGATCACATGCGCCTGCGCCAGGCCATGGGTTGCGTCGGCAATACCGAGGTCGCGGTACTTCGCATAAGCACGCAGGCCGTCGGCCTTGAAGTCTTCTTCGCGGTGATGGCTGATCGCGATACGCTGCCTGGGACGTGCGGGCTTCTTCGGTGCGGCTGTGCGCGCCTTTGCCTTCACCGCCTTGCGTGCCGAGGACCGTGCCGCTGCCTTGGCGCCACTCCGCTTCTTCACCGCGGTCTTCGCTGCGGGTCTTGATGCCTTTTGCCTGGCCATTGTCTGCCTCCCTGATCTGAGCCGCGCCCGCCGGACGGGTGCAACCCGAAGGCAGATTAGCCAGTCCTGGACCAGGCAGCAATCGCGGGGCTCGGGCACGCGCGGCCCCATCGCGTCGAAGCTTGTCCCAAGCTGTCGTGGCTGGTGGCCGTCGTCTCGTATTCGTTCCCGCGCCGATTTAGTCTCGCCGGGAGATTCTGGGGGATTGATTCATGAGCAACAGCGTAGGTCAGCGTGCATTCCACAATGCCCGGCTTCGGAAGCGGCAGCAGGCCGAAGTGCTGCCATTGCTCGGGCTGGCCCTCCAGTTGCACAAGCAAGGGCTTCTCCCCGACGCCCGGGCTGGCTATCGACAGGTCCTGCAGCTCGAGCCCAACCAGTTCATCGCGCTGCATATGCTCGGCTCATTGGAGTCGGATGCCAAGAACTATCAGCAGGCCGAAATTCTGCTGAGCCGGGCGGTTGCCGTGGATCCGCAATCTGCCGATGCTCACATGAGCCGAGGCGTCGCGCTGAACAAGCTACGACGTCACGATGAGGCTCGCGAGAGCTATCGAAGGGCCCTCGCCTTGCGCCCCAACTTCGCCGTAGCCCTGTCCAATCTCGGCAACGCGAGCGTGACCCTCAATCTTCAGCAAGCGCTCGAGTGCTACGACAAGGCGCTCGCAATCGACGGAAACCTTGCCGAAGCCCACAACGGCCGGGGTTGGGTGCTCTGCCGTCTGCGCAATTATGACGAGGCCATCGCAAGCCTGAATCGCGCGCTATCGATCAAGCCCAACTATGCCTCGGCGCTGGCGAACCGCGCCATCGTATTGCAGGAGCTTCTGCGATTTGACGAAGCCATGGCGGATTGCAACCGGGCAATCGCCCTGGCGCCCGACGACATGAACGGATGGCTCGGGCGCGCCAATGTCTGGCTCCAGATCCAGCAAATCGCCGAAGCACTGCACGATAGCGAGAAAGCCATCGCGCTCGATCCCGATGCTGCTCAAGCTCACCTGGTGCGGGGCGTTTGTCTCTCCGCACTTGGGCGGATCGACGAAGCTCTGGCCAGTTACGACAGAACCCTCGAGATCGAGCCCAACTTCCCGGGCGCGATCTCCACCAAGATATTCACGCTCGATTTCGCGGCGGATGCCAGCGTTGAGCAGCATCAGCAAGCACGGCAGGTCTGGTGGGAGCGGATCGGCACGACGTTCGCTTCAGAAGCGGCGGGACCGTACGACAACAGCCGCGATCCGGATCGCCGTCTGGTGCTTGGCTATGTCTCAGCGGACTTCAACGCGCATTCGGCCGCGTTCATCTTCAAGCCGGTCCTGCAATACCATGACCGGGAACAGTTCGAGATCGTGTGCTACTCCTGTTCGTCGAAAGTGGATCCGGCGACCGCCGAATTTCAAAAGATCGCCGATCGCTGGCGCGACGCCTCGCAATGGAGCGACGATCGCCTCGCCGATCAGATCCGCGCCGATGGCATCGATATCCTGATCGATCTGTCCGGCCATACCAAAGGAAACCGCCTCAGCGTGTTTGCGCGCAAGCCGGCGCCGATCCAGGCCCATGGCTGGGGTCACGGCACCGGCACCGGGCTGCCGACGATCGATTATCTGTTCTCGGACCCGGTCGCGATTCCTCCCGCGGTCCGGCATCTGTTTGCGGAAACTGTCGTCGATCTGCCGTGCTTCGTGACACTGGAGCCGCTGCCGCTCGAGCTTGCCCGGGCGTCAACGCCGGCGATCTCGAACGGCTTCGTCACATTCGGTGTCTTCAACCGCATCAGCAAGATTTCGGACCAGGCCGCGCAGGCTTGGTCCAGGATTCTCGATCGGGTGCCGGGATCACGACTGCTGATCAAGGATGTTGCGCTGGACGATCAACTGGTCCGCGACAATCTGCTGGCACGGCTTGCGACTTGTGGCGTGCCGGCCGAACGCGTCGAACTGCTCGGCACCACCTTGCGAGTCGATCATCTGGCAGCGTTCAATCGCGTCGATATCGCCCTCGACCCATTCCCGCAGAATGGCGGCGTCAGCACATTGGAAGCCTTGCAGATGGGCGTGCCCGTGGTGGCGAAGCTCGGGAACAGCCTGCCCAGCCGTGCCGCCGGCTCCATTCTCACCGCGCTCGGCCTGCCGGACTGGGTGACGGACAGCGAGGAGGCCTATGTCGACATCGCGGTGAGCCGTGCGGCTGAGCTCGGCGACCTCGACAAATTGCGCAGCGAGCTGCCCGGGCAGGTCAGGGCTGCGGCCGCCTGCAACCCGGTCGCCTACGCGCAAGCGGTGGACGAGGCCTATCGCGCGATGTGGAAGCGCTATTGCAGCGGTGGCGTCTGATCGCGTGTTCGTACAATGGTGGGCAAAGCGGAGCGTGCCCACCATTGTCAGATGCGATCGCTGAGAGATGGTGGGCACGGCGCGTGCGCGCCTTTGCCTACCCTACGAGACCGGTGCTCGCTTCAATGCAGCCGGAACACGCCGTCGACGGCGCGGAGCTCCGCGGGCTTGATCAGCTTGGAATGCGCGACCGTCACCGAGAAGAGAGGGCCCTCGAGCTTCTCTTGCCAGAAGGCGAGGAAATCCGTCAGCGCCGGGAATTTCGGGAACATGTCGTAGTTCTGCCAGACATAGGTCTGGAGCAGCGAGGGATGATCCGGCATCCGGTAGAGAATTTGTGCCGTCGTCAGCCCGTAGCCCAGCATCTGTTTCCGGAAGTCCTCGGAAACGCCCCCAACCCGCAGTCCCATGCCAACCTCCTTTGCAGGAGCGCATTCAGGGGCGGCTTTCCGGTACGCTGCTTACGAGCCACCCGGTGGAGATGCGCTCACATGAGAGAAATGTGACGCAAACTGACAACCCATCTCAAGCCCAAAAGTTTAACAAGCTGTTGAAATTCAATGCGTTAGCAGCAGACATGACTCCGTGCTAATACGGCCTCCCAAGGGGCCTCGAAGAGGCCTCCGAGGCTGGTTAACGATGGAAAAGAGATTCTGGCAGTCCGGCCTTCCGGGTGCTGATTTTTCTGCTAGAAGCTCTTGCCCCCGCAAAATTCCTGTCCTATTTCAGCCTCGCCTGTGCTAGCACTCGCGGGCACAGACTGCTAACGCCCAAAAATTCCCATATCGTGCAACTACTTAGGAGGACTGCATGAAATTCCGTCCGCTTCACGACCGCGTCGTGGTCAAGCGCATCGACGCAGAAGAGAAGACCGCTGGCGGCATCATCATTCCCGACACTGCCAAGGAAAAGCCCTCCCAGGGCGAAGTCGTCGCCGTCGGCCCCGGTGGCCGCGACGAGGCCGGCAAGCTGATCCCGATCGACCTCAAGGTCGGCGACCGCGTGCTGTTCGGCAAGTGGTCCGGCACCGAGGTCAAGATCGACGGCGTCGATCTCTTGATCATGAAGGAAAGCGACATCATGGGCGTCCTCGACGTCCCCGCTTCCAAGAAGAAGGCGGCCTAAGAGCCCCCTCTCTCCCTCCCGTCAAACACCTCAAGGAAAATTCCAGATGGCAGCCAAAGAAGTCAAATTCTCGGTTGAAGCGCGCGACAAGATGTTGCGCGGCGTCGACATTCTCGCCAACGCGGTGAAGGTCACGCTCGGTCCGAAGGGCCGCAACGTCGTGCTCGACAAGTCGTTCGGCGCTCCCCGCATCACCAAGGACGGCGTCACCGTCGCCAAGGAGATCGAGCTCGAGGACAAGTTCGAGAACATGGGCGCACAGATGGTGCGCGAAGTCGCCTCCAAGTCCGCTGACGCGGCCGGCGACGGCACCACCACCGCGACCGTGCTCGCGGCCGCGATCGTGAAGGAAGGCGCCAAGTCGGTCGCCGCCGGCATGAACCCGATGGACCTCAAGCGCGGTATCGACCTCGCGGTCGAAGCCGTGGTTGCGGACCTCCAGAAGAACTCCAAGAAGGTCACCTCGAACGAGGAGATCGCCCAGGTCGGCACCATCTCGGCCAACGGCGACGCGGAGATCGGCAAGTTCCTCTCCGATGCCATGAAGAAGGTCGGCAACGAGGGTGTCATCACCGTCGAGGAAGCCAAGTCGCTCGAGACCGAGCTCGACGTCGTCGAGGGCATGCAGTTCGACCGCGGCTACATCTCGCCCTACTTCGTCACCAACGCCGACAAGATGCGCGTTGAGATGGACGACGCCTACATCCTCATCAACGAGAAGAAGCTCTCCTCGCTGAACGAGCTGCTGCCGCTGCTCGAGGCCGTGGTGCAGACCGGCAAGCCGCTGGTCATCGTCGCCGAGGACGTCGAAGGCGAAGCCCTCGCAACCCTGGTCGTGAACCGCCTGCGCGGCGGCCTGAAGGTCGCGGCCGTCAAGGCTCCGGGCTTCGGCGATCGCCGCAAGGCCATGCTGCAGGACATCGCGATCCTGACCGGCGGCCAGGCGATCTCGGAAGATCTCGGCATCAAGCTCGAGAACGTCACGCTCAACATGCTCGGTCGCGCCAAGAAGGTGATGATCGACAAGGAGAACACCACGATCGTCAACGGCGCCGGCAAGAAGGCCGACATCGAGGCGCGTGTGGCCCAGATCAAGGCGCAGATCGAGGAGACCACCTCGGACTACGACCGTGAGAAGCTCCAGGAGCGTCTTGCCAAGCTCGCGGGCGGCGTCGCGGTGATCCGCGTCGGCGGCGCGACCGAGGTCGAGGTGAAGGAGCGCAAGGATCGCGTTGATGACGCGATGCATGCGACCCGCGCGGCTGTCGAGGAAGGCATCGTCCCGGGCGGCGGCGTCGCCCTGCTCCGTGCTTCCGAGCAGCTCAAGGGCCTGCGCACCAAGAACGACGACCAGAAGACCGGCGTCGAGATCGTGCGCAAGGCGCTGTCGGCTCCCGCTCGCCAGATCGCGATCAACGCCGGTGAAGACGGCTCGGTGATCGTCGGCAAGATCCTGGAGAACAAGACCTACAATTACGGCTTCGACTCCCAGACCGGCGAATATGCCGACCTCGTCAAGAAGGGCATCATCGACCCGACCAAGGTGGTCCGTACCGCGATCCAGAACGCTGCCTCGGTTGCCGCGCTGCTGATCACCACGGAAGCCATGGTCGCCGAGCTGCCCAAGAAGGGCGGCGCCGGCCCGGCGATGCCCCCCGGCGGCGGCATGGGCGGCATGGACTTCTGATCCAGCCGTTTAGGCAAAGTCGAGAAACGCGAAACCCCGGCAGCGATGCCGGGGTTTTTGCTTTTGTATTTTACACGCAAAAGTAGTATTACCGGTCATTCCGGGGCGCGACGAAGTCGCGAGCCCGGAATCCATTTCACCGCTTGCTCATGGCCTATTACGTCTACCTCCTCGCCAGCAAGAAATACGGCACGCTCTACATCGGCGTGACGAATGACATCGTCCGCCGTGTCCACGAACATAAGAGCAAAGTCGCCGCCGGTTTCAGCAAAAGATACTCTGTCGAGGCTCGTTTGGTTCGAGATTTACGACGACCCTCACCGCCATCGCACGCGAGAAGGAATTGAAGAAGTGGCGAAGGGAATGGAAGGTCCGGCTTATTGAGGAGAAGAATCCTCAGTGGATCGACCTATATCCACAAATTGCGAGCTGAGCTTGCGGATTGATGGATTCCGGGCTCAGCGCTTCGCGCTGCCCCGGAATGACGGCGTCGCCTCACTCAACCTTGCCCAGCCGCTCCACATGCGGATCGCCGTTCTCATCGAGTGACCAGAATATCCGCGTCACCTTGCCGATCAGATTGTCCATCGGGATGAAGCCCATCGCGCTCATCATCCGGCTGTCGGTGGAGTTGTCGCGGTTGTCGCCGAGCACGAAGAAATGGCCCGGCGGCACCGTGAAGACGTTGGTGTTGTCGAGGAAGCCGTTGTCGATGCAGTCGTAGGTCACATAGGACGCGCCGCTCGGCAGCGTCTCGCGCCAGCGTTTGACCTTCGCCTCGTCATCACCTCCGCAGGCGCTGCCTGCGAACACCTCCTTCAACGCCACGCGCGTCACCGGGCGGTCATTGAGGAAGAGCTGGCCCCGCCGCATCTGGATGCGGTCGCCGGGCAGACCGACCACGCGCTTGACGTAATCGACTGAGGTGTCCTTCGCCGTGCGAAACACGACGATGTCGCCGTATTCGGGGTCGGCGGCGAGGATGCGGCCCGAGATCCAGGACGGCGCGAACGGGAAGGAATAGCGGCCATAGCCATAGGCATATTTTGCGGCGAAGACATAGTCGCCGACGACCAGCGTCGGCGTCATCGATCCGGACGGGATGTTGAACGGCTGATACAGGAAGAAGCGAACCAGGAACGGCGGCGACCACAGCACCGGAATCAGCAGGATCAGGACAACAATCGCCTTCCATTCGCTGGATCGCGCCGCAGGGCGGATCGTTTGCTCAAGAGTGGTCATGCGCCTGCCTGATCAAGATCGTCATCATGAGATTACGCAGCCTGCGCGCGCGTGCAATCCCAAGCGAACTCCAATTGGTCGGGCGTCGCGCGGATCGCGTTCACCGCAAGCGATGCAGATGTGAAGGGCCGCCCGTGGGCGGCCCTTCCGTTTCATGCGCTCTCGGGCGCCTTCAGGCGCACGAGCCGGGTCAGGAGGGCGTCGAGGCCCTGGCCGTCGCCGGCATGGAGGTCGATGCGGCCGACCTTCTCGACCAGCCGCTCCAGCGACTCCAGCTCCTTGAGCCGCAGCAGCAGGGGGTTCTCCTCCATCAGGCGGGCGGTGTTCAGGAGCGAACGCGTCGCCGCGGTCTCCTCCTGCCGGCGGATCAGGTTCGCCTTCGCGACCCGCTCCGCCTCGACCACCTTGTTCACCAGTTCCCGGATCTCGCCGGGCAGGATCACGTCCTTGACGCCGAGCTCGGTCACCTCGACGCCAGACTCTGCGACGCGTGCACGCACATAGTCGCGCAGCTCCGCATCCAGCGCCGCCTTCGCAGACAGCACCTCGTCCAGCGTCCGGCCCGCGACCGCCTCGCGGATCGCGAACTGCACCAGGCGGTACAGCCACGCATCCACGTCGGGCACGGTCGCAACCGTCCGCTCGGGATCGACCACCTTACGGAACGCCGTCAGCGTCACCCGCAGCGCGATGCGATCCTTGGTCAGCATCTCCTGCGCGGTGATCTCGACCGCCTGGGGCCGCAGGTCGAGGCGCTTGACCTCGATCTTGCGGCCAACGGTCCAGAAGGCGTGCCGGCCGGGCGCGAGCCGCTCGGTGAGCCGGCCCTCGACATAGAGCAGGCCAGCCTCGTGGTTCTCGACCACCGTCTCCGACGTCACGGCCGAACGGTTGCGCTCGATCATGGCCAGATGCCGCGCGCTGACCTTGGGATCAGCGGACACATCGATGCGCTCGACATCGATGCGGGTCGCGACCTTCCAGTAGACGCGCGCCTGCCAAGGCGTCATCAGATGCACGGGCCGGCCGTCGAGGCTGACGATGGCGATCTCGTCCGCCTTGGTCTCGACCGCCTCGAACAGCTCGGCGGCAAGATCGGGCCGCGCGGCCTTCAGCACCGCGTAGCGCTCCGCGGGAAATTCGCTGCGGACCACGTCGAGCACCTCGGCCTTCAGCTCGTGCAGGGGATCGAACAGCCGGTGCTTGCCGGGCGCGAGCACGCGCACGAGCTGCCCGTTGCGCGTGAGCAACGCACGCTCGCCATCCTTCACCGTCACGTTCAGCATCAGCAAATGCCAGGTCTTTTCAGAAGTCATGGCACACGCCTCCTTCGTTTGCGCCCGGCCGGATGCCGGACGACAGGTTTCGTCTGCAAAGGATTTGAGGACGCGGACGACGCTTCCTGAAAAATCGGCGGGCCGGGGCTTGAGCTTGCCTGACGACGGGCGCACGCGCGCGATCGCGCGAGAAGTGTCGCGCGGCCGTGCGGAGCCACCCGGCATCAGCGCAAGCGGTATCGACCCGCGGCGCAAAGCCGGTCTCACAGTGTCTAGGTTCGGACGGAAAGCCTTGCGGCAAAACGGCCGGACTGCGACTGAAGCGCGCGTCCGGTCCCCTTCAGAGGAATCAGCTTTTCAGGCTGAAACGGAGCGCTGGAGCGGGATTCGAACCCGCGTCACGATGATTATCATTCACCTGCTCTACCACTGAGCTATCCTTCGTGGAGCAAGAGACCGGAATCGAACCGATGCCTTCGAGCTTTTGGCCCGATGCTCTCCATGAGCCACATCCTGCGTCTTCATTCGGCGGAACACGAAACCGGAGACCGGCCCGCGCCAGTCGGGATCTCAGAGAGCCCGAACCCATGGCCTAGCGAAGGACGGCGCTAATAGACCAGGCACGTTCGGGTTGCAAGGGGCAGGCTCAAGATTTTTCGTCGCAGCTCGCGCACTGTGACGCGGTCGTCACACCGCGACGTGGCGTCAACTGCGCGACATCTCCTGGAAACACGCCCTCACCCAGTCGATCGTCACGCGTGTCGCCGGATCGCGCTTGAGGTGGTTTTGCACCAGCAGCCACACGTCGCGCCGCTTCGGCAGCAGCGTGGCGCTCAGGCGGCGATCGCCGAGCAAGTCCGCGCAAACATACTCCGGCAACACACCGGCGGCCTGATGCGCGCGGATCAGATTACGGATGACGCGAACGTTGTCGGTGACGCAGCGCGCGCGGGCATTCTTCGTGCGCAGGAATTGCATCTCGGGAATGGCCCCGAGCTCGTCCGGATAGGCGCACAGCATCGACTCGCCCTCGGTCGTATCAGGCTCGAAATAATAGATCCGGATATCGCCGAGCTTTGAGATCGCGAAGTCGCCCTTGTCGGGTTTGCGCAGGCGGATGGCGAGATCGGCCTCCCAGCGCGAGAATTTGACGTTCTCGCTCGAGGTGAGGAATTGCAGCGTCAGGCCGGGATTGGCACGCAGGAAGTCGCTCGCGCGCGGCGACAGCACCTCCTCGGCGACCGTGTTGGTGGAGGCGATGCGCAGGCGTCCCACCGGACCTTCCAGGCTCTCACTGAGGCGACCGATCTCGGCGGCATGTGCGGCCATCGCCTCGACATGCGCCAGCACCGCCTCGCAACTCCGCGTCGGCCTGCGGACGCCGTCGGCGGCCTCGAACAAACGCAAACCGAGCGCGCGCTCGATGCGCGACAGCCTGCGCCCGACCGTCGTCTCGTCGATGCGCAGCCGCGCGCTGGCGCCCGCGTAGGTGCCCTCGTCCCTGACGGCAGCGATGATGCGCAGGTCGTCCCAATTCATTGCGCGAGGTTATACCGGCTGGGCGCGGCCTGCAATATCGCAGCTACCCGCTGCAATATCCCTGCATATCGGCAGGCATTCCCGGGGCTATGTTTGGCGAGCCTTTTGCCCCGGAGATTTTCAAGACCATGACGACGACCGCAAAGACCCTGCTGCAGCTCGCCGGTGCCGATCTCAACCCACCGCGTCTTGCCGACGCCGCGCTGGTGCTGATCGATATCCAGAACGAATATCTCGAAGGTCCTCTCGCTTTGCCCGACGCGAGACCTGCGATCGCGCGGGCGGCTGCGCTGCTGGCACGGGCGCGCGAGAGCGGAGCTGCGATCATCCACATTGCCCATCGCGGCAAGGCCGGCAGCCTGTTCGATCGCGACGCCGAGCGCGGCGCCATCGTCACCGAGCTCAGGCCCCGTGCCGGCGAACTGGTGATCGAGAAGGAGTTGCCTAATGCGTTTGCCGGCACCGATTTGCAGGCACGCCTTGCCGCAACCGACAGGAAGAACATCGTCCTGGCCGGCTTCATGACGCATATGTGCGTCAGCTCGACGGCGCGCGCCGCGCTCGACCTCGGCTTTCGCACGACGATCGACGCCGATTCCTGCGCCACGCGCGACCTGCCGGACGGCCGCGGCGGCACGCTGGACGCTCGGACCATCCATGAGGTTGCACTCGCCGAGCTATCCGACCGCTTCGCCATCATCGCGCGCGGCGATGCACTGAAATAACGGAGCAACGCGATGCTGCAACTCTATTTCTCGCCGATGGCGTGCTCGCTTGCGAGCCGTATCGCGCTGATGGAAGCAGGCCTGGACGCACGCTATCATCTGGTGCATCTCAGGACCAAGCAGGTCGCGGACGACGACAGCGACTTTCGCACCGTATCGCCGAAGGGTGCGGTGCCGGTCCTCGTGCTCGAGAACGGCGAGCGGCTGACCGAATGCGCGGCGGTGCTGCAATACATCGCCGATCTGAAACCGGAAACGGGACTTGCGCCGCGGTTCGGCGATCCCGATCGCTATCGCCTGCAGGAATGGCTGAGCTTCATCGGCGCCGAGATCCACAAAGCGTTCCTGTTTCCGACCTTCTGGTACAAGGACGACGGCTCGCTCGCCAAGCCGCGCGCACGAATCCCGCAGACCTTGTCGGTGCCATCAGCGCATCTTGCGAACCGCGAATTCCTCGTCGGCAACAGCTTCACCGTCGCGGATGCCCATCTCGCCTGGGCCTTGCTGCTGCTCCGTCCGGCAGGAGTCGACATCGCGCAGTGGCCGTCGCTATCGGCGTATCTCGAACGCATGCAGGCGCGGCCCACCGTGAAGGAAGCGATCGCAACCGAGATGGCGCTGCGCAAGACCTTGGCGGCCTAGACGCGGATCACTCCACGCGCGCCAGCACCGCGAGCTTGCGGATGCCCTTGTTGCGGTAGGCGTCGAGGAATGCGTAGTAATCCCTGAACGACACGCAGCCGTTGGAATCGCCGTTCGGCCCGAGCATGAAGGTGTGCGCGAGCAGGCCGTCGCGGCCATAGATCGCGCTCTCGCCGCCTACCGGGGTCAGGCGCAGTGCCGGCACGCCGTGGAACAACGCCTCGCGCGGCTTCAGCGTATAGATGTGCGGCGGCGTCACGCCGCGCATGCGGGTGCGCTGCGAGCGTGGATCGTCGAGGTTGGAGCCGAGGCCGGAATGCGCCTCGAGCCTGGTGCCGTCGGGCAGATACACCGTCTTGGCGGTGATGTCGTAGACCGCCGTGTCGCGCTCATAGGGCGGCGCGCCGCCGAGCATGGGATTCTGTTCCTTCGGCGCGATGGCTGACGTCACGCTGGCATCGGCCGAGGCATAGGCCAAAAGTCCGCCGGACGGCTCACGCTTGCCCCAGAGCTTTTCCACCATCGACTGGCGCGGCCCGGTGATCGACATCACCGCGGCCTTGGCGCGGTCGGCGAAGGACTTTGGTTTTGCCTCGGGCGCCGGCACGATCTCGGCCGGGTCGGCCGAGGCGAGCTGCATCTGGCCCTCGGGCGCACGCTTGGCCTTGTCCGCAGTCTTGTCGGTGGTCTTGTCAGTGTTCTTGGCCGCCGGCTTCAGCGCTTCCGCAACCTTGGCGATCACGCTCTGCTTCGGGGCGTCTTTGGCTGCCGCAACCTGGGTCGCGGGCGCGGCGCTCGCCGCATTCGACGGCACGCCCTGCGTCGCGGCCGCGGCAAAGCGCTCGTTGAACATCTCGCGGGAGATCGGTGCCGCGACCTGGAGGCGGTCGGGCAGCAGGGCAAAGGTCTCGTTGATGGCCTCGCTGGCCTCGCGCAGCACCACCCTGGGCGCGCGCTTGATCACCGGCTCGTCGTAGCCAATGCTGCCGACGGTCGGATAGACGCTCGCGCCAAAGATGTTGCTGTGGATGGTCCAGCCGGCGCCCATCACGACGCAGCCGATCGCCGCGGCGCCAAGCCAATTGGTGGTCGTCATTTTCCGGGAAGGCTTCCGAAGAGAATTCTTGCCAGGATTTTTGGACTTCCGTGCCGCGTTACTCTGCGCAGCGATACTCGTACTCATTCGCCTTGCGTCCAGGACGGTGTCACTCAGTCCCCCTTCAAAGTGCCGCTGGTCACGATCCGGGAACAGCATCTCGCAGAGGGTCGGAGCGTCATTAAGGCGACTTTTAGTTAAATGCGGATTAAGTTCGGGCAGATGTGGGGCAACTCGTTAACGCTGTCTCATTCTGAGAAAAAAGCCCGCAGAACTACGGACTTAGTCGCGTTTGTTAACCATAATTCTCGGCTGGATCGAGCGATCAGCGGACGTCTTACGGCCACCTCTCTAGGCGCATCCAACCAAGTCATTTTCGTGGTCTTCAATACCCGGAAGATAGCGAGGAAGCATTGCGCGAGGCTGGTGTGTCCGGCTCCGCCTTCGCCTCTCCCCGTAAGAACGGGGCGAGGGAGAAGGGTCGGTTGCTCACGCGGCACGGCGCCCTGACTGAAAGTTGATCGCACCTGACTGGAAAATGCCGCAGCGAGAAAATAGCTGCGAGAAGCGGCACTATTCAGCAGCCTCTGCGTGTGATACGGTACCGTATCAGCATCGCCTTGAACTGTGCCGAGCACGCTAACGGAGGCTGGCATGAAAGGGATCGCACGCGCCGGATTCATTGCACTGGCGTGGACGTCGTTGTTGATGGGATACGCGGCTGCCCAGCCGGCGAGTGTGGGGTGCACGCCGTCACCCTCCGCAGCCGGAACACAGACCTGGCGCTGCGACAACGGCATCACGATTGTTGCGGAGAATGGCGCCAGATTTGAACTTAAGGACGCCAACCGCGACGGACATATTGACTCCGTGGAGTTGAGCAGCAAGGCGCTGCTCGTCGATGTGCCCAGGAAGCCCGGCGGAAATCCTTTCAAGGTGCTGACACCGCGGGCGATCGCCGCGGTACGCGGCACGAAATGGGCCGTCGATGTCGCAGAGGCCAAGACCGCGGTCTTCGTCGCCGACGGCCGTGTCGGCGTCTCCCGCAGGAGCGGCGGACGCGGCGTCGTGCTCGGACGGGGCGAAGGCGTCGATGTCGAGGCGACCGGCCCGTTGACCGTCAAGACCTGGGGCCAGCCGCGCGTCGATGCGCTGATGGCGAGACTCGGTCAATAGGGCTGGGTCAACAAGGCTCCGACAATTGAGGCGCGCGCAGCAAGGCCCGGGCGACAACAAGATTGCATCACGTAATGACTAGACGCGTTCAGATTCTGGTGGCCCTCGTCCTCACCGCGCTGTGGGGTGCCGGCATCTATGCGGCCCACGCCAACGGTCATCTGCGCTTTCTCGACCGCCTCGAGGCGACGCTGACGGATTGGCGGACGCAGGTCCGCGGCGTGCAGGCGCCGCCCGATCTCGTGACCATCGTCGCGATCGACGACACCGTCGTCAAACGCGGCGGCAGCTATCCGCTGCCGCGCGCCGATCTCGCCCGCGTCGTCGACACCATCGTGCAGTTCAAGCCGAAAGTCATCGCCATCGACCTCTTGCTGGTCGACCGCAGCGCCGCGATCGGCGATGCCACGCTGGCCAACACACTTGCCACCGGTCCCATGGTGCTTGCTGCCGCGGCGATCTTCCCGAGCGCCAGCGAGACCGTGGCCCCAAGCAGCCAGGGCCCCCTCGCCGTCCTGCCGCAAGCCGAACGCTTCCTGCTGCCGCTGCCGGCGTTTGCCGACCATGCCGAGGTCGGCGTCGTCAACGTCGCCACCGGGCAATCGGGCTCGCCGCTTTCGGTGCCGATGCTGTTTCGGACCCACGACAAGGTCGAGCTGTCATTCCCCTTGCGCGTCGCAACCCGCGCGCTCGACAAGCCGCTGACGATCGCGCCGGACCGTCTCATGCTGGGCGACCGCGCGGTGCCGACCGACAGCGACTTCGCGCTGCCGATCACTTATTACGGCCCGCGCCGCACCATCCGCACCGTGAGCGCACAGAGCATCTTCGACGGCACGCTCAATCGCGCGGCGATCGAGAACCGCATCGTGGTGATCGGCGCCTCGGTCGCCGGCGGCGGCGACTTCTATCCGACGCCGTTCGATTCCCTCATGCCCGGCGTCGAGGTGATCTCTACTGCGATCACGCATCTCGTCGCCGGCGACGGCATCGTGCGCGACCACAAGGTTCATGTTGCCGACGCGCTCACCGCGATCCTGCTGCCGGTGCTGCTGGTGGGGCTGCTCGCCTGGCGGCGCAGCGCGCTCGGCATCATGGCGGCCGCCGTGGTAATGATCGCCTGGGCCGGGCTCAATTTGTTCGCCTTCACGCACGGCGTCTGGCTCAACGCCGCGACCACGCTCGCAGCAACGGTCCCGCCGGTTGCGGTCTTTGCCGGCGTGCAGCTGTGGGCGGGAGGCCGCAAGGCCCAATATCTCACTGCCAAGAGCAGGTCGCTGGCGCAGTTCCAGGCGCCGGCGGTGCAGGAATGGCTGGCGCGCGATCCCGATTTCCTGGCCAAGCCGGTGCGGCAGGACGCGGCCGTCGTCTTCATCGATCTCTCGGGCTTCACCGCGCTCAGCGAACGGACCGATCCCGACGCGTTGCGGGACATCCTGAATGCGTTTCACGCGCGAGTCGATCAGGCGGCGACCGCGTGCGGCGGCATCGTCACCGGCTTCCTCGGCGACGGCGCCATGATCCTGTTCGGCCTGCCCGGCGCGATGCCTGACGATGCGGCGCGCGCGCTCAAATGCGCCATCGAGCTGCATCGCAGCGTCGACCGCTGGATCGCTTCGCTGCCGCCCGCAGTCGGGGATCAGCTCGGCTTCAAGATCGGCGCCCATTGCGGCCCCATCGTCGCCTCGCGCCTCGGCGGCAGCCATCAGCACATCACAGCGACGGGCGACACCGTCAATGTCGCGAACCGGCTGATGGAGGTCGCGGCCCAGAACGGCGCGTGCCTCGCGCTGAGCGATACGCTGCTGGATGCGGCCGACTACCTCGGCGCCCCCGACAGCACGTTGAAAGGCCCGCTGCGCACGCAGGTCCGCGGCCGCTCCGGCACGGTCGCCGTCTGGTTCTGGCGCGACGAGAGCAAGCCGGGCGCGGCGGCCACCCAAGCAGAGATATCCGGCTGAATCGCCACCGCTCTGCGCCCAAAACTCGATGTCGTCCCGGCCTAGCCGGGACGACGATGTGGAGGCAGCGCGGCCTGCTACCGCGCTTCCGGCGGCGGCGAGCGGTCGAGCACGTCGCCCCTGGCGTCTTCGAGCAGATCGATGCCGTAGGTCTCGACCACGAGCGGGCCGCGCTTGCGCTGCAATTGCGCGATTTGCGTCACCTTCGCAAAGAGCTCGTCGAGCGCGGGATGGCCGCCTGCGCGCAGCTCGTCGACATAGAGCAGCTTGCCGGCGAGCAGCTTGGGATCGGGCTCGGGCATGTTGACCCAGCGGATGCGCTGGTTCTGCTGCACCACGCAGGTGCCGCGCGGCAGGTAGAAGGCGAGCCAGCCCGTGGTGCCGTAATCCGGCGCGAGCACGCAGGTCGCACCATTGCGCGCGCGCTCGGCTTCGATTTGTGCGGCGAGCTCGCGCCAGCCAACGCCGACGCTGCGCACGGTTGCGTCGCGGCGATAGCCCGACAGCCAGCCGGTGTTGGCCTGCACGATCAGCGCTGCAAACATCACTATGCCCACGGGCGCGGCCCAGCGCAGGCAGAAGTCCGCCAGGCGCCGCTGGCGCGGCTTCCACTGCACGAGGTTGGCGGCGGCCGCGGCCGCGATGACGAAGGGCGGATAGACCGGCGCAAACCAGTTGGCCTCGACGCGGGCATGCAGCGAATGCCAGACGAAATAGGCGACGATGGTCCAGAACATCGTCTCGATCAGCACGCGCGAAGCCAGTGCGCCGGCCCGGTGCCAGGTCAGCGCATGCAGGCCCATCGCGCCGAGGATGAAGACCAGCGGGGTCGCGAACGCGATCTGGGTCGGGATCAGCTCGGCAATGAAGACGGGACGGAAGTCCTCGATCCTGGCGCGGCCGAGCTGCTTTGCGAACGAGACCCATTGGTGGTCCGCGTTCCAGAAAATCACCGGCGAGAACAGCGCCAGCGCAACGAGGCCGCCGAGATAAGGCCAGGGCGAAAGAAACCAGCGCCTGAGCTTCGGCACGGACGCGAGCCAGATCAGGATGGCGGCGCCAAAGAACATTGCGGTGTATTTCGACAGCAGCGCCGCGCCGACCGCGGCGCCGACCGCAAGCCACCAGACGCCACGCCCGGTCTCCAGCACCTTGGCGAGGAAGAACAGCACGAAGCTGGAGGCGACCAGCAGCGGCGCATCGGGCGTCACGATCAGCGTGCCGACCGAGGCCAGCAGCGTCACGTTGAGCAGGATGGCGCTGGTCGCCGCGACGCGCGCCCCGCCGAACAGGATCGCCGCGGAGCGGTAGATCGCATAGCTCATCGGCAGCGCGAGCAGGATCGAGACCAGGCGGCCGCCGAGCTCGGTGTCGCCGGCGATCATGGTGCCGGCGCGGATGACATAGGCGACCATCGGCGGGTGGTCGTAATAACCCCCGGCCAGGTGCTTCGACCACATCCAGTAATAGGCTTCGTCGAAAGTGATAGGCGTGAAGGCGGCCGCGACGAGCCGCAGCGCCACCAGCGCGAAAATCACCAGCGCGGTGTTACGGACGATCCGCGCGTCAGCTCCGCCCATCGTGAGCTATTTCTTGCGCCAGACGAACAGTCCGGACATCGCGTAATTCCACACCACGCCCATCAGCGCGCCGGCCAGGCCGGCCAGCCACCAGATCGGCTCCTGGTCGTAGACCGAGAAGGCGACGCCGACATTGGCGAGCAGGCCGACGCTGCACACGATGTAGAAGGCGATCAGGCCGCGCAGCAGCGCAAAGCCCTTCAGCCGCTGGTCGCGATAGGTGAGGAAGTTGTTGAGGATGAAGTTGCTGGTCATGGCCACGATGGCGCCGGCAGCCTGCGCCTCCGCGAACGGCGCCTTGAACAGCTGAAGGGCGATGAACAGCGTGGCGAGATGCACCACGAGGCCGATGCCGCCGACCATCGCGAACAGGATGAAGCGCAGCGAGACGATGTCGTTGGTCAGCTTGGCCAGCACCAGACCGAGGAAATCGAGCGCGACCATGGAATCGAGCTTGCTCTCGCCGTGCTGGCGCGCGCCGAAGGTGTAGGGAATCTCAACCGCCCGCAAGGTGCCGTGCGCGGTCGCGACGACATCGAGCAGGATCTTGAAGCCGTGCACCGACAGTTTTGGCGCGAGCTGCTCGAAACGGTCGCGGCGGATCATGAAGAAGCCGCTCATGGGATCGGCGATCTCGACCCGCAGCATCTTCCTGGCGACCTCGGTCGCCAGCGCGCTGGCGCCGGCGCGCTGCTTGTTGAAACCTTCGCTCTTGTAGCCCTCGATATAGCGGCTGCCGACCACGAGCTCGGCCTGGTCGCTGGCGAGCAGCAACAGCATCTTCGGCAGTTGCGTCTCGTCGTGCTGGAGGTCGGCGTCGATCACGGCCACATAGGGCGCGCTGGAGGCCAGGATGCCCTCGATGCAGGCCCCCGACAGGCCGCGGCGGCCGATGCGGCGGACGCAGCGCACGCGGCTGTCGCGCTGCGCCAGCGCGCGCACGACGTCCCAGGTGCCGTCGGGCGAATTGTCGTCGACGAACACGACTTCCCAGGCGACGTTGACGAGCGTCGCCTCCAGGCGCCGGTACAACACCGTGACATTGTCGCGCTCGTTGAAGGTCGGGACGATGACCGACAGTTCCGGCCCCTCTTGAGCCTGCGGCGGATGGTCGGAGCCCGGTCTGATCGCTTCATTCATGACGGCAGCGTATATCCGCCGCGTCCGGCGCTGCCAAGCCGGGGTTTCCAAGGGGGCGGGCCAAAAGGGGCCTAAAATGCCAACGACCCCGGAACGGCGGACCGCGCGTACATCCGGCGCAGGCCCAAGCTATTCCAAGGTCGTCCCAGCGCCGGAGTTTTTCGCTCAACGTCGCCGTTAGAACCTAAATGGGGACGACAAAGGCGCTTCGCAAGGGGCAAAAGGGTCGATTTCGCGCCCTATTGGTTGGGGACTTCCCGGATGATCGGTCCTCGCGGCGCGGGCGCGGCAGGGGCTGCGGGCGCCGCAGCAGGGGCCTGCTCGACCTTGGCCGGCCTGGGGGGCTTGCCGTACTGGCCGATCGGCCCGAAGACGAAGGCGACTGCGAGCACGACCGCCGCGACGATCGCGCCCAGAATGCCACCCACCGACTCAGACGACATGGAAACCGCATCCCTGTTCCAGATGCGGCGAGTGATACCACGGATGAACGCGGCGCCGGAAGGGCCACGGGACCACAGTGGTCAATCGGACTATTTCTGCGGCGGCCTGTGCTTGACGAAGGCCGTCACAATGTCCTTCTGCGCCGACTCGACCGCCCTGTTCGCGGTCGCGAGATGGGCGCCCGCATCGATGTTCGGATATTGGCTGGTGAGATAGTCCAGCATGGCCACCCGGTAATATTGCCGCTCCGACCGACAGGCGCCCGCGACCGAGCGGCCGAAATCCTGCTCCGACAGGCCCTGATTAGAGTCGCGCGAATATTCCCGCGCCAGGCAATGCCAGTAATCGTCGCGGCCCTGCATGGCGAGCTTCTGCGCGTTCTTGTCGTCGTCATCGTCGGCCATGGCACCTGACGTCATGGCGCCAGACGTCATGGCAGCAGATGTCATCATCATGAGCGCCGCTCCCACCATCAGCATCCGCATCTTGTTCTCCTTCTGCGCAGATGATCTGTGCGAGCTTAGACGGGACGCGGCAACTGGCCAATCACAACCGGTTTGATTAGGATGCCCGCCTCCCCTCCACGTCGATGCGAGATCCTTCCGTGGCCAAAGCAAAAACCGCGTCCAAAAAATCCGGCAACATCTTCATCGGCATCGGCGGCTGGACCTTCGAGCCCTGGCGCGGCGTGTTCTATCCGGAGAAGCTGACGCAGGCGAAGGAGCTGTCCTATGCGGCCTCGAAGCTGACCTCGATCGAGATCAACGGCACCTATTACGGCTCGCAGAAGCCGGAGAGCTTTCGCAAATGGGCGAGCGAGGTGCCCGATGGCTTCGTGTTCTCGGTGAAGGGACCGCGCTTTGCCACCAATCGCCGCGTGCTGGCCGAGGCCGGCGATTCCATCAAGCGGTTCTATGATTCCGGCGTGCTGGAACTCGGCGACCATCTCGGTCCCGTGCTGTGGCAGTTCGCGCCGACCAAGAAGTTCGACGGCGCCGATTTCGGCAAGTTCTTGGAGCTGCTGCCGCGCAAGCTCGACGGGCGCGCGCTGCGCCACGTGGTCGAGGTCCGCCACGACAGCTTCTGCACGCCGGACTTCGTCGCGCTGATCCGCGAATTCGAGACGCCGGTGGTGTTCGCCGAGCACGGCAAATATCCGGCCATCGCCGACGTTGCCGGCGATTTCGTCTATGCGCGGCTGCAGAAGGGCAATGACGAGATCAAGACCTGCTATCCGCCGAAGCAGCTCGATGCCTGGGCTGAGCGCTTCAAGGATTGGGCTTCGGGCGGTGAACCCGACGACCTGCCGAAGATTGACAAGGCAAAGCCGAAGAAGGAGCCGCGCGACGTGTTCGCCTATGTCATCCACGAGGGCAAGGTGCGCGCACCGCACGGCGCCATGGAACTGATCGCGCGGGTGAGCTGAGGATGGTTCATGGCAAAGGCGAAGAAGCTCTTCACGATCGGCTATGAGCAGACGCCGCCCAAGGCGGTGCTGGACGAGCTCGAAGACGCCGGCGTCAAGCTCGTCGTCGACGTGCGCGCGGTGACGTCATCGCGCCGGCCGGGCTTTTCCAAGAAGCAGCTGTCCGCAGGACTCGACGAACGCGGCATCGCCTATATCCATCTCGCCGCACTCGGCACGCCCAAGGAAGGCCGCCTCGCCGCACGCAGCGGGCAATACGACGTGCTCGAGAAGATCTACTCAAAGCACCTGAAGACGCCGCAGGCGAAAGAAGAGATGGACGTGCTCTCGGCGCTGGTGAAGAAGGCAGGCCCGGTGTGCCTGCTCTGCTACGAGCGCGACCACACCCACTGCCACCGCCAGATGATCGCGGAGATCATCGAGGAGCGCGATGGAGTGACGGTGAAGAATCTGGCGGGGCGGCAGGTGTAGCCGCCTGTCATTCCGGGGCGCGCCTCTTGGCGCGAGCCCGGAATCCATCGAGCGGCAGGGATGGTGGATGAATGGATTCCGGGCTCGCGACTTCGTCGCGCCCCGGAATGACGTGTGGAGAGACTCACCCCTCCCCCGCCAACCTAAACGTCCCCTCCATCATCTGCACGCAACTGCCGCCGACATGGGCGGAGACGATCTTGCCGTCCTGCTTGCGCACGCGCGTCAGCAGCAAGCTCGGCCGGCCCATGTCAAAGCCCTGGCCGACCGTGAGCTTCAACTCGCCCTCGCGCGTGGGATCGAGATCGGCGAACAGTGCCGCCGCTGCGACTGTCGCGCTGCCGGTGGCGGGGTCCTCGGCGAGGCCGCCGGCACCGCGCATGAACATCCGAGCCTGCCGCTCGCTAGGCGCCTCCGCCGCGGGCACATCGCGCGTGTAGAACCACACCGAGCGGGCGTCGTCGCGCGGCAGGACCCTGCCGAACGCAGCCGCGTCGGGCCTGGCACGCTTGAGCGCATCGCGCGAATGCACCTCCGCCACGAGGAACGGCGTTCCGACGCCGACGACTTGTGGCGCATGGTGATCGGTCCTGATGTCATCAGCCGTCAAGGAGATGCAGGCCGCAACGTCAGCGGCTGAAACCTCCGCCAGCCGCGACAGCGGCTGCGGCGCGGTGAGCTCGGTACTGATCACCCTGCCCTGCTCGCGCACGATGTCGACCGAGACCAGCCCCGCCTTCTCCTCGAACAGCAGGCGCGGCTTCGGCTCCTTGGCAAGGCTCGCCAGCACGAAGGAGGTGCCGACATTGGGATGGCCCGCGAACGGCATCTCCCGGACCGGCGTGAAGATGCGCACCTCGGCATCATTGGCCTTGTCGCGCGGCGGCAGTACGAAGGTCGTCTCGGAATAGTTGAATTCGGTGGCGATCGCCTGCATCTGCTGCGTCGTGAGTCCGCCGGCGTCGAGCACCACGGCGAGCTGGTTGCCGCCGAAGGCGCGGTCGGTGAACACGTCGACGGTGACGTAGCGGCGCTGCATCTGCACTTCCCCATGCAAGTCGCGGCCACAACCGGCCGCATCGCGCGGCAGTCTACAAGCCGAAAACATCGCTCGTCATGCCCCAAAATTGAGTGCAATCGGAGCAATCGCGGAAAGAGCTTTTAGAAGCGAAAGAGCTGACGTGGCGAGGCGAGCACTTGCGCACGCTCGCTCTTGTCGGCGATCAGCGCATGGAGAAATTCCCGGTTCTTCGCGTAAGTCTGGGTCGCCTCGAACTGCGTGTGCGGCCAGTCGCTGCCCCACAACAGGCGATCGAGGCCGTAGGCGCTGCACAGCTGCGGATAGGCCTGCTTTGCAAACTCCTCGCCGGCCGCGCCGTTGCGATACGGCGCCGAGATCTTGACCCAGACGTTCTTCGTCGCCCCCAGCTTCAGCACCGACTGGAAGCCGGGATCGGCGATGCCGAGCTTCGGATCGGGCAGCGTGTAGTGATCGAGCACGAGGGTGACGCCGTGATCGAGCAGCCGCGGCGCAAGCGCGGCGAGATCGGCCGCGTTGCGCTGGATCTCGACCTGCCAGCCCATCGCTTTCACGTGCCCGAGCAGCGCCTTCCATTCGCCGGCCGCGAGATCGGGCAAGGGCTGGCCTACCAGATTGAGGCGGATGCCGGCGACGCCGGCACGGTCGAGCGTGCGCAGCTCGTCCACGGACACCGAGGGATCGACCACGGCGATGCCGCGCAGGCGCCCATTCGCCTGCTTCAAGCACTCGACCAGGTAGGAGTTGTCCGTGCCGAGAAAGCTTGGCTGCACCAGCACGCCATGGGTCATGCCGTTGCGGTCGAGCTGCTCCAGATAGAGCGCCAGCGGCGCATCGTAGTCAGGCGCATAACGCCTGCCAGATGCGAGCTTGAGACCGCGATGGAAGACATGGGCATGGGTATCGATCGTCGGCAAGGCCGCCTCACTCCTGGCTGTGGTCGCGGCCACTGTGACGAGCGACGCGAGACCCGCGCCAAACCGGCGGCGCGTGAGGCCGCGTGAGACGAATGTCATGGCGCTTGCTCCCCATCCGTCGTCAGGCGCGCGTTGCCGCGGTCTGTTCAAACACCTTGCCGCGGGTTTCGGGCAACAGCAGCACCGCGATCAGCACCAGCGAATAGGCGAATGCCGCATCGATGCCGATCGCCGGTCCAAGTCCGATGTGATCGCTGAGGAACCCGACCAGGAACGGGAACGCGGCGGAGACGATGCGGCCGAAATTGTAGCAGAAGCCGACGCCGGTGCCGCGCACGCCGGCCGGATATAGCTCGCTGAACAGCGCCGCCATGCTGGCCGGGATCCCGGCGGAGAAGAAGCCGAGCGGGAAGCCGAGCACCAGCATCTGACCATTCGTCAGCGGCGCGAAGATGTAGATCAGCACCGTGACGATGCAGGCAGTGGCGAAGAAGGCGACGTTAGCCCGGCGCCCGATGCGGTCGCTGATGATGCCGCTCGTCACGCAGCCGCAGAAGAAGGCGACGATGATGACGGCGAGATAGCCGCTCGAGCCCAGCACCGACAGGTGCCGCACTTCGCGCAAATAGGTCGGCAGGAAGGTGGTGAGCGCGGCATAGCCGCCATGGGCGCCGATGCCGAACAGGCCGCCGATCAAAGTCGAACGCAGCACGTCGCGATGGAAGATGCCGGAGAGCGTGGCGAAGAGCGGCGTCTTCTCGGCTGCAACGGCGCGCGGCGGCTCCTTCAAGCCGCGGCGGATGAAGATGATGAGCAGCGCGGGCAACAGCCCGAGCGCGAACAAGAGCCGCCAGGCCATGTCGGCCGGCGCATAGGTGAAGACCAGTGCCGAGAGCAGCACGGCGGCGCCCCAGCCCACGGCCCAGGCGCTCTGCACCGAGCCAAGCGCCTTGCCGCGATGCTCGGGCCGGATGATCTCGGCCATCAGAACCGCGCCGCAGGCCCATTCGGCGCCGAAGCCGAGACCCTGGATCGCCTTCAGAACCAGCAGCTGGGTATAGGTCATCGCGAAGGCGCAGGCGAAGGTCGCGAGCGCAAACGTAGCCACCGTGATCTGCAGCGCCTTGACGCGGCCGAAGCGATCGCCGAGCGCGCCGCCGAACCAGCCTCCGAAGGCGCCGAAGAACAGTGTGATCGAGCCGAGCAGACCGGCATCGGCCTTGCTGATGCCGAACGCCGCGATCAGCGCGGGGATGGCGAGGCCGAACATCTGGACGTCGAGCGCATCCAGCGCCCAGCCGCCAAAGCTTGCCCAGAACGTGCGCCGCTCCAGCGGCGAGCTTTCGCTGTACCAGTTCGACATGTTTCCTACCCCTGTACTCGTTATTGCTTGGTGACGTTGAAGAGCCGCTTCACCGGATCTCGGCGTGATACCGGAAGCGGTCGGCCGGCCCGCGCGACCTGCGCCATTCGATCGGTCGTCGCTCGAGGTCGAGCGCGAGGCGCTCGATCACGATCAGCGGCGCATGGGCCTCGAGCCTGAGCAGGCGCGCCTGCATCTCGTTGGCGGTCTCGACGGTCAGGATTTCCTCGGCGGAGACCACGACCTCGCCGCAGCGCTCCTCGTAGAGCGGATACAGCAGGTCGCCGAACTCGGCGGTGTCGATCTCGAGGATCGGCGCGAAGCGCGACTGCTGCAGCCAGATCTCCTCAGCGAGCAACGGCACGTCGTCGATCAGGCGCAGGCGCGACAGGCTGATCACGGGCTCGCCGACGGGGATGCGCAGCGCGGATGCGACCGCCGACGTCGCCGGCACGCTTCTGCGGCGGATGGTGCGGCTTTTCGGCACGCGCCGCTCGCCGCTCTCGGACTGGAAGCGGAAGAAGCGGAACAGCGAGGAATTGAAGCGCGCGCGGCGCACGAAGGTGCCGCGGCCCTGCTGCCGCTCCAGCACGTTATCGCTGACGAGCTGGTCGATCGCCTTGCGCACGGTGCCGATGGCGACGCCGTAATACGCAGCCAGCTCGGCCTCTGATGGGATCGGCTCGCCCGGCCGCCACTCATTGCGGTTGATCCGCGCGGCGAGATCGTCGCGCAGGCGCTGGTAGCGTGGCAGGCGGTCGTCGAGCGGCGCTGGATTCATATAGTCATATAGATGACTAGATGAGATGGGAGTCAAGCACTACCAAAATACCTCACATCATTGAACAGCGCGCGAGGCGTGAGGCCGGTCGGCGGACTTTTTCACCACGCGTTCAACGACACGCGAGCTCTAGCGGAAGACGTCTACCCCAGCTGAAACACCGCCACCTTCTGCTCGTAGCCGCGCACCTCGACCTCGCCGAGCGCGACGGCATCGTTGCCGTCTTCGCCCAGCGCCTCGCGCACGGATGCGGAGATCAGCAGCTGTGAGCCGAAATCCTTGTTCAGGGCTTCCAGGCGCGACGCAAAATTCACGGTGTCGCCAATCACCGTGTATTCCTTGCGCCGGGGCGAGCCGATATTGCCGGCGACGACCTCGCCGAAATGGATGCCGATGCCGATCCTGAGCGGCCAGCTCGTCTCCGCGTTGATGTGGTCCATCGCGGTCAGCATCTCGCGGCCCGCGGCGACCGCGCGGTGCGCGGCGTCGGATGCCTCCAGCGGCGCCCCGAACAGCGCGAGAAAGCCGTCGCCCAAAAACTTGTTCACGATGCCGCCGTGGCGGTCGAGGATGTCGACCAGCACCGCGAAGGCGCCGTCGAGCCGGTCGACGACCTCCTGCGGGGTGCGCGACTGCGCGCCGGCGGTGAAGCCGCGGAAGTCGACGAACATCACCGCGACGCGGCGGACGTCACCGCCCGCGCTGGTTCCTGCCGCCATCAGCCGTTCCACAACTTGCGGCGAGACGTGTTGGCCGAACAGGTTGGTCACGCGGTCGCGCGCGGTGGCGGCTGCGATGCTCGCGGCGAACTGGCGGCGGAGCTGCGCGCCGACGGAGCCTGCGAGCACGCCGCAGACCAGGATCACGGTGCTGCGCACAACGTGGAAGTAGATCAGCGGCTCGCCGGCGTCGTTCACCGAGTTGTAATACAGCGCGACAGCCAGGAGCTGGGCTCCAGCCACAAATCCCGTGAACGTCGACAGCCAGAAATCGAGCCGCAGCGTCGAAAGAATGACGAAGATGAAATAGACCAGCGGCAGCACGAAGCCGAGCGCGGGCCCAGCACCCATGCTGCGGATCTGCAGGATCAGGATGATCGTCGGCAGCGACGTTTCGATGAAGGCGCCGACATAGCGCCTGATCACCGGGAGGTCGCGATCGAGCTTCAGGTTTCGCCTGATCTGGCCGTGAACCCAGGCTTCGAAGAGGATGAAGCCTCCTAAAAGGATGTATTCGCGGACGAGGCCCTCCGTCCCGCGCCAGACCCGGTTCACGAGAGCAGGGTCGATCAGGTAGGTCGAGGTGAGGAACAAGACCATGACACAGCCGGTGATGATCAGTGTCCGCACCCGCAACAGCTCGGTGCGCAGCACCTCCCTCGTCAGCTCGCGCTCAAAGTCCTCCGATAGCACGGCGTGCTGCCGCGACTTCCTGCTCGCAAACCGGACCATCATTCCCCCTGGTCATTCCGGGGGCGCGACCCTGTCGCGAACCCGGAATCTCGAGATTCCGGGTTCGATGCTAACCCATCGGCCGGAATGACATCGAGGTCAGTTTGCCTCAATCCAGCGTGCGGCGGAAGCGCGTCACGGCGATGGTCATGGCGATCAGCATCAGGGCGGCCAGCGCCAGCGTATCAAACCGCAGGTTCGGCATGGTGGCACCCTTCAGCATGATGGCCCGGACGATGCGCAGATAATGCGTCAGCGGCAGGCATTCGCCGACATATTGCGCCCAGGCCGGCATGCCCGCGAACGGGAACATGAAGCCGGACAAGAGAATGCTCGGCAGGAAGAACATGAACGACATCTGTATGGCCTGCAGCTGATTCTGCGCGATGGTGGAGAACGTGTAGCCGATCGCGAGATTTGCGGCGATGAACAGGGTCGAGAGTGCCGCAAGCAGGAGCAGATTGCCGAGCACCGGCACGCCAAACAGGAACACTCCGATATTGACGATCAGGAAAGCCTGGATGAAGCCGACCAGGATGTAGGGAACGATCTTGCCGATCATCACCTCGACAGGCTTGATCGGCATCGACAACAGGCTCTCCATGGTGCCGCGTTCAATCTCGCGCGTCACCGACAGCGCCGTGAAGATCAGCATCGTCATGGTGAGGATGGTGCCGACCAGTCCCGGTACGATGTTGAGCCGCGATTCCGCAGCCGGATTATAGCGCGCATGCGCCCGGATCTCGAACGGCAGTGCCGGCGCATCGCCGATATAGAGATCGTGCTGGAGCGCGGTCTGCATGATCATCCCGAGCGAGCCGAGTGCGGAGCTTGCCGCGACCGGATCGGTCGCATCGGCTGCGACCAGCAGCGCCGGCTTGTCGCCGCGCCGCACCGCGCGCTCGAAGCCGCGCGGGATCTCGACGCCGAACAGGACCTTGCCGGACTTCAGCAGATTGTCGAAATCGTCGACGTCGTGCACTTCGTAGACGAAGCGGAAATAGGCGGTATTCTCCAACGCCTTCAGGACCGAGCGGGCAAGATCAGACTCCTCCTGCAGCAGCACTGCGCTCGGCAGATGGTGCGGCGTGGTGTTGATGGCATAACCGAACAGGAGAAGCTGCATCACCGGGATCGCCACGATCATCGCGAACGAGACCCGGTCCCGGCGAAGCTGAATGAACTCCTTCGCCATCATGGCATAGGAACGGCGCCAGAAGCCGAAGCGGTCGCGGATCTCCCGCACAGGGCCGGTTGCACGGATGGTGCTCATTGGAAATTGTCCCTGGAGCGGCCCATCAGCTCGATGAAGACGTCCTCCAGCGATGGCGCCGATTTCTGCCAGTGCAGGCCGCTCTTCTCCCGCCACGGCGCGATGCTGGCTTCGAGTGCCGCGACGTCACGACCCGAGACGTGCAACGAGGTGCCGAACGGGGCCACCATGTCGACCCCGGGCTTGCCGGCGAGCTCGGCGGCGAGGCCGTTCAACTCGCCCGTCACGGTATAGGTCGTCAGCGCCGACTTCGCGATCACCTCCTCCACCGTGCCGTGCGCGAGCAGATGGCCGTAGGCGATATAGGCGATCTCGTGACAACGCTCGGCTTCGTCCATGTAATGGGTCGAGACCAGCACGGTGAGGCCGTCGGCGGCGAGTGCATGGATCTCGTTCCAGAAATCGCGCCGCGCCTTGGGATCGACGCCCGCGGTCGGCTCGTCCAGGAGCAGCAATTGCGGATTGGGCAGCGTGCAGGCACCCAGCGCCAGCCGCTGCTTCCAGCCGCCGGAGAGTTCGCCCGCAAGCTGCTCCTCGCGCCCCGAGAGCCCGAGCCGCTTGATCATGTCGCGCGCGGCGCCGCGGGCGTCAGCGAGGCCATAGAGCCGCGCGACGAATTCGAGATTCTCGCGCACCGACAGGTCCTGGTACAGGCTGAACCGCTGCGTCATGTAGCCGACCTGGCGCTTGATCTTCTCGGCATCGCGCCGGATATCGTAGCCGAGGCAGGTGCCCTCGCCGCTGTCGGGTGTGAGCAGGCCGCAGAGGATGCGGATGGTGGTGGTCTTGCCCGAACCGTTGGGCCCGAGGAAGCCGTAGATCGAACCACGCTTCACCTGCATCGACAGATCATGCACGACCTCGCGGCCGCCGAATGACTTCGTCAGGCCCTTGACGTCGATCGCGATGCCGTTGCCGCCGTTCATCGCTTGTCCGCCACTGGAGTCTTGGGATTGAGGTAGACGTTGATCGGCTGCCCCACGCGCAGGGCATCGGGCCGCGAGGGCCGCGCCTGGATCAGATAGACCAGCTTGTTGCGCTCCTCGAGGCTGTAGATGACAGGCGGGGTGTATTCGGCCGAGGTCGCGATGAAGTAGATCTTCGCGGTGAGATCGGCCGCGCAATTGTCGCAGGCGATCCGCACCGTGTCGCCGATCGCAAGCTTCGGCAGCTCGGTCTCCGGCACGAAGAAGCGCAGCTTCATGTTGCCGGGCGGCATAATGGAGAGCACCGGCCGCTGCGCCGCCACCATCTCGCCCTCGCGGAAATAGATCTGCTGGATCGTGCCGGCGACGGGCGCAAAGCCCTTGCGCCGCGCCATCCGCGTCTCCGACGTCGCCACCCGCGCTTCTGCGACCCGCAAGGACGACACGGCAGAGTCGAGATTGGCCTGCGTGCCCGACCCGGTCTTGTTCAGCGAGGCCGCACGGTCATAGGTCTGCTGCGCATTCGCCAGCGTCGCCTTGTTCTGGTTGAGGTCGGCGAGCTGGAGGTCGTCGTCGACGGAATAGAGCTGATCGCCGACCTTGACCTCGTCGCCCTCGCGCACGCTCAGCTTCGTCACCCGGCCCGCTTCATCCGGGCTGACATAGATCATGTCGGCCTCGACCCAGCCCTGGAAACCGGGATCGCGCTTCTCATTGCAGGCAGCAAGGCCGGTTGCGAGCACGAGCGCCAACGCAAATGCAGAAAATACCCGCGACGACGTCATGTCGTCCTCCGTTCGCCAAAAATCAAATCAAGATGGACGCGCAGCATGTCCTGCGCGTCGAGCGGCGCATGCCGTGCAAACAGGCTCTGCCAGATCACCGCGATCATCGCGGGCGCGACCAGGATCTGCGGATAGCGCGCGAGCTCCTTGTCGCGGATCTCGCCGCGGGTGATGCCGAGCTCGATCAGCGCGCGCATGGCGGCGATCCCGCGCGAGACCACCTCGCGGTAGTAGAAGTCGGCGACCGAGGGAAAGCGCGGCCCCTCCGCCACGATCAGGCGCACGAGATCGCCGCGCCGCGTGCCGATCACCTCCTTGAGGAAGTTGCCGGCGAAAGCCTCGATCAGGTCGCGCACCGAGCCCGCCGGCGGCGGCAGCGCCGTCAGCCGCGCCACCACAGGCACGATGACGATACGCACCAGCTCCTCGAACATCGATTCCTTATCCCTAAAGTGCAGGTAGATCGTGCCCTTGGCGACGCCGGCGCGCTTGGCGATGTCATCGAGCCTGGTCGCGGCAAAGCCGCGGGCGATGAATTCCTCCATCGCGGCGTCCACGATTGCCGCACGTCGCTCCGCCGCGCGCGTGGCGCGGTTCGAGGCGGGCACCTCCACGTTGCCAGCAGGCGCTGCGCCCTTCGCGCTGGCGCGGGTTGCGGACGGCAAGGCGGTTTGGGTCGGCTTCCTGGTCATCTGTGATACATGACTGACTAGTCAGTCATAGTCAACAGCCCTATTCCAGCGAATGAATTAGTGTTGACTAATGCATTAGCGACCGCTAATTGAACCATATGATTGAAGCCGCCCCAAACCCCATCACCACGGTGATGCGCGCCCTCGCCGATCCGACGCGGCGCGCCGTGTTCGAGCGGGTGTTCGAGAGCAAGGAGATCAGCGTCGCCGAGCTGACGCGCGGCAGCGGCGTCACGCAAGGAGCCGTCTCGCAGCACCTGAAATCGTTGAAGCAGGCCGGCCTCGTCGCCGAGCGCGCCGAGGGCCGCAACGTCTACTACCGCGCCGCGCCTAAAGGACTCGAACCGCTGGTGACCTGGATGGATCATTACGGCGTCTTCTGGCGCGAGCGCTTCCAGAACCTGCGTGACCTCTTGAAGGAGATCGATCCGTGAATGCAGCCGCGTTGCAAGCCGAAACAAAAGACATCGTCATCGACGAGGTCTTCCCTCACACGGCCGAGACGATCTGGAAGGCGCTGACCAGCGCGCAGCTGATCGCGCGCTGGCTGATGCAGCCGACCGGCTTCGAGGCCGTCGAAGGCAAGACCTTCACGTTCCAGACCAAACCGGGCGGCAACTGGGACGGCGTGATCCATTGCCGGGTTCTGGAGGTCGTGCCGAACCGCCGCCTCGTCTATGCCTGGAAGGGCGGCGACGCGCGCAACACCGGCTACGGCGCGCCGCTCGACACGATCGTGACGTGGTCCCTCACCCCGGTCGAGGCCGGCACGCGGATCCGCCTGGTTCATGCAGGCTTCGTCCTGCCCAGGAACGAGTCGGCCTACACGGTGATGAGCGGCGGCTGGAAGAAGGTTGTCCGTCAGCTCGACGAGATCAGCGGCGAAGAGTGAGGAGATATCGCGATGGACAAGACTTATACCGGCGGCTGCGCCTGCGGTGCGATCCGCTATTCGATCATCGGTGAACCGCTGTTCAGCAATCACTGCCAGTGCCGGGACTGCCAGCGGGAAAGCGGCAGCGGCCACGGCTCTTACGCGACCTTCGCGCGCGCCGGCGTCACACTGAGCGGCGAGGCGAAGCACTGGGATATGGTCGGCGACAGCGGCAACGTGAAAACGCGCGGCTTCTGTCCGCAGTGCGGCGTGCCTGTCTACCTGACCTTCGCCGCAATGCCCGACATCTTCACTATCCGCGCCGCAAGCCTCGACGAGCCGGCCCGCTACAAGCCGCAGGCCGTGACCTACGCCGTGCGCGGACATGGCTGGGATCATCTCGACCCCAGCCTGCCGAAATTCGAAGGGATGCCGCCGGGCTAAAGATTCTTGTTTTGACGCGTTTTCTTTACGCGAACCGGTATCCACTTCGCTCGAAAACGCTTTAGCCAAAATCCAGCACCATGCGGCCGTCGATCTTGCCGGCCTTCATGCGGTCGAACACGTTGTTGATCTCGGCGAGCGGCACCTTCGTCACTTCGGCCTTGACCTTGCCGTCGGTGGCGAATGCGATGGCTTCGTCGAGGTCGCGGCGGGTGCCGACGATGGAGCCGCGCACCGTGATACGCTTGAGCACGACGTCGAAGATCGGCGTCGGGAATTCGCCCGGCGGCAGGCCAACGAGGCTGACGGTGCCCTTCCGCCGGACCATCTTCAGCGCCTGGGCGAATGCCGGAGTCGAGACCGCTGTTACCAGCACGCCGTGGGCTCCGCCGCCGGTTACCGCCAGCACCTTGTCCACCGCGCCGGCTGCAAGCGCGTTCACGGCGAGATCGGCGCCAGTCTCGCGTGCGAGCTTGAGCTTGTCCTCGGCGATGTCGACGGCCGCAACCTTGAGTCCCATCGCCTTGGCGTACTGGACCGCGACATGGCCGAGCCCGCCGACACCCGAGATCACGACCCACTCGCCGGGCTTAGCCTCGGTCTCCTTCAATCCCTTGTAGGTGGTGACGCCGGCGCAAAGGATCGGCGCGATGCCGGCAAAATCGATCGTCGCCGGAAGCTTGGCCGCGAAGGCGGCCGAGGCGATGACGTATTCGGCGAAGCCGCCGTTCACGCTGTAGCCGGTGTTGTGCTGGTGCTCGCACAGCGTCTCCCAGCCGGTCTCGCAATATTCGCACGACATGCAGGCATCGTGCAGCCAGGCGACGCCGACGGCATCGCCCACCTTCAGGTTCTTCACGCCGGGCCCGAGCGCCGCGACGATGCCGGCGGCTTCATGGCCGGGGATGAAGGGCGGAACCGGCTTCACCGGCCAGTCGCCTGAGGCGGCGTGCAGATCGGTGTGGCAGACACCGCAGGCCTTGACCTTGACCAGGACTTCGCCGGGACCGGGCTGCGGCACCGGCACGTCCTCGATCACCAGCGGCTTGCCGAATTGTTTGACGATCGCGGCTTTCATGGTCGGCATGGGTCTGCTCCGTTTGAATTGCGGCAACAGACTAGCGGCGACGGACGATGCGCCTTTGATTGGAGTCAAACCGCACAAAGTTTACGCAAAGCGCTCGCGCCATCGTGACATATCGATGACACGCGGCGAAGCGCGACTGACGCGTCAGCTGTGGAACTTGAGGCCGTCGACGATCTTGTCGACCACCTTGCGCTCGGCACGAATAGCGAGACCAACGAGATTGAGATCGTTGCGCACCACCGCCCTCACCGCCTCGCGGTTCGCGGCATCATGCGTGGTCTTGAACATGTCCTCGGTGTAGACGGCGGGCTTGACGTTGCGGCTGAGCGCGCGGTCGAGCGCGCGCGACAAGGCGGGACCATCGGCGCCGTAGATCAGGATCGGCTGGCCAATCAGCGAGAGATATTTCGTGCTTGAAGCGTCCTCATAGGGCTCGCCGATGCATTCGGGAAATGCAGCCGCGATGCCGCTGGTGAGAAAGGCCGCAACGTTGAGCTTCTGCCAGGCCTGAAGATCGGTGCGGATCATGACGGCGATCTTGGTGTCGAACTGCATGCATGTCTCCACAAATTGTCATTCCGGGGCGGTCCAAAGGACCGAACCCGGAATCTCGAGATTCTCAGGTGCGCAATTGCGCACCGGAGTTCGATGCTACGCATCGCCCCGGAATGACAATACAAAAATCACCCCTTCGCGTCGCAGGCCCAGGCGCGGATCACGCATTCCTTGCCGCCGTATTTGTAGCATTCGCGCGTGGCGGCATTGAGCGAAGCGGAGATCTTCGGCTTGACGGCATAACCATAGGCGCCGCAGGGGTTTGTCATATCGACCGACATCGCCGCACAGGCGCGCTTCATTGTCACGGTCGTGCAATCGCCCTTGCACTGCTTCTGCGCGGCGGCGCGCGCTTCGTGCTCGGCGCCGTAGTCAAAGGCCTGGCCATAGGCTCCGCATTTGCCGACTGCAAAGGCGCCGGCGGCATGCGCATGCGTGATATGGCGAGCACCGGCAACACAGACCGACAGCGCAAAGAAAAACATCGCGCAACGGCGCGCGACGACATTCGAAGCCATGGAAAACCCCTCCCCCAGGCAGGCGGACGCTAATCTAAGCGCGGGACGTTTCCACTTGGTGAACGGGTGGTTGTAGTGGAGGTGCAAGCCACAGGCGGGTAAAGGCGCGCCCGCGCGGTCCCCCGCCATCCGTCTCCGCGCCGTTGCCTTGACAAGTGGCACGCCGGCAGTGCTGCAAATACCTCCGCATCGGACGGGCCTGCTGCGACGGATCAGCGCGATTGCGAATCGGTCCGATCACAAGACGATTGACTCGCCCGCCGCGAACGTTCCAATTACGGCCAACCAATAATCGGGAGGAAGAACAACCATGAAGAAATTTGCGGTTACGGTAGCGGTTGCGATGGGTCTGACGTGCGGTACGGCCGCGGCCCAGGAAACCGCGAAGCTCGCCTATATCGACCCGCTCTCGGGCGGTGGGGCATCCATCGGCGAAGTCGGCCTGAAGCACTACCAGTGGCTTGCCGACCAGATCAACGCCCAAGGTGGATTGCTCGGCAAGAAGCTCGAAATCCTGCCGCTCGACAACAAGACCAATCCGCAGGAAGCGGTGGTGCAGGCGCAGAAGGCCATCGATGCCGGCGCGCGCTACATCACGCAAGGCAACGGATCCTCGGTCGCCTCGGCGCTATCGGATTTCGTGACCAAGTATAACGAGCGCAATCCTGGCAAGGAGGTGCTCTACTTCAACTACGCCGCGGTCGACGATGCTCTGACCAACGAGAAGTGCTCGTTCTGGCACTTCCGCTGGGACGCCTCCTCCAGCATCAAAATGGCTGCGATGACCAATTATCTGAAGGGCCAGCCGAGCGTCAAAAAGGTCTACCTGATCAACCAGGACTACTCGTTCGGTCAGGGCGTGCGGAAGCTCGCGGTCGAGATGCTCAAGGCCAAGCGGCCGGACATTGAGATCGTCGGGGACGAGTTGCATCCGCTGCTGAAAATCACCGACTTCTCGCCCTACGTCGCCAAGATCAAGGCTTCCGGGGCTGATTCGGTCATCACCGGCAACTGGGGTCAGGACATGGCGCTGCTGCTCAAGGCCGCAGCGGATGCCGGCCTGCAGGCCAACTGGTACACCTATTATGCCGGCGGGGCAGGTGGCCCGACGGCTATCAAGCAGACCGGCCTTGCCGACAAAGTCCACGACATCGTGGAAGGCGATCCGAATACCGCGATCGAGGCGGCCCAGGCCAAGGAGGCCGAATTCCGCAAGAAGTACAACATCGGAATCTGGTATCCGCGCGCCGTCAACGAGATCCGGATGTTCGCCCAGGCGGTCAAGGAAGCCAACTCGCTCGACCCGAAGGCTGTCGCGCTCAAGCTGGAAGGCATGACCGCCGACGTGTTCGACGGCGGCAAGGGCACCATGCGCAAGGACGACCACCAGTTCTTCCAGGACATGTATCTCCGCTCCTTCGGCCCGCTGAAGGCTGGCCAGACGTTCGATGAGGAAGGCACTGGCTGGGGCTGGACGGTGAAGGGCAAGATCGCCTCCGCCGACACCACTGTGCCGACGACCTGCAAGATGGACCGCCCGTAACATTCCTCGCTGAACAATACCGTCAGCGCTGCCTTGCCGAAACTCACCGAGGTCGACCACAATCGACCTCGGCTGCGGTGTGGCAGCGTACCCCTCCCCCGGCGGGGGCCTTTCGGACTGCCAATGCTCGAACTCATTACATTCTCGACCTTGAACGGCGTGCTCTACGGCATGCTGCTGTTCATGATGGCGAGCGGATTGACGCTCATCTTCTCCATGATGGGCGTGCTCAATTTCGCGCATGCCAGCTTCTACATGATCGGAGCCTATTTCGGCTTCGAGATCTCCCGCCGCATCGGCTTCTGGCCGGGTTTCCTCGTCGCGCCGGTGCTGGTCGGCGTCATTGGCGGCCTGATCGAGCGCTATGGCCTGCGACGGGTTCACCGGTTCGGCCACGTGGCCGAATTGCTATTCACCTTCGGCCTCGCCTTCGTGATCGAGGAACTGGTCAACATGATCTGGGGCAAGCTGCCGGTGGACTATCGGGTGCCGCCGTCGCTTGATTTCGTCGCCTTCCGCCTGTTCGACACGACCTATCCCGCCTACCGCATCTTCATGCTGGCGACGGCGGTGGCGATGTTCGTATTCCTGCTGGTCATCCTCAAGCGCACCCGCGTCGGACTCATCATCCAGGCGGCGCTGACGCATCCGAACATGGTCGCGATGCTCGGCCATAACGTTCCACAGGTCTTCATGATGGTCTTCGGCGTCGGCGCAGGCCTCGCCGGCCTTGCCGGCGTCATCGCGGGACCCGCGCTCGTCACGCAGCCCTCGATGGCGGCGCTGCTGGGGCCGATCCTGTTCGTGGTGATCGTCGTGGGCGGCCTCGGCTCGCTCGGCGGCGCCTTTGTCGCCTCACTCCTGATCGGCCTGGTCCAGACCTTCGCGGTCGCGATCAACGTTTCGCTTGCCGACGCGATCGGCTCCTCCGCCGCCTCGCTGTTCGGCGAGCTCGGCCGGACGCCGCTGGCCCAGATCGCGCCGGTCCTGCCCTATCTCCTCCTGGTGCTGGTTCTGATCTTCAGGCCCAGGGGATTGTTCGGAACCAGGGAAACATGATGGGCGGCGTCCGTATCCTCCTCGCCTTCGTCGCGCTGGCGGCGGGCCTCGCAGTCGCGCCCTACGTGTTTTCTTCGGGCGTGGCGCTCACCATGATGAGCCTGATGGGCGTTATGATCATCTTCGCGCTGTCCTACAACATGCTGCTCGGCCAGACCGGGCTGCTCTCGTTCGGACATGCAGTGTATTATGGCCTTGCCGGGTTTTGCGCCGTCCACGCCATGAACCTGATTGCGGCCAACAAACTCCCCGTCCCGCTGCCGGCAGTGCCGCTGATCGGGGCGGCCGCGGGACTGTTCTTCGGGCTGATATTCGGTGCCGTGTCGACACGCCGCGCCGGCACGGTGTTCGCGATGATCTCGCTTGGCCTCGGTGAGCTCGTTGCGGCCTTCGCACTCGTCCTGCACTCGTTCTTCGGCGGCGAGGAAGGCATCGCGGCCAACCGCGCCAAGCTCGCGCCGTTCCTTGGCTACAAGTTCGGCCCGCAGATCCAGGTGTACTACCTCATCGCCTTCTGGTGCCTTGTCTGCATCATCCTGATGTACGCCATCACGCGCACGCCGTTCGGCCGCATGTGCAACGCCGTGCGCGATAATCCCGAGCGCGCCGAATTCATCGGCTATTCCACCCAGCGTGTGCGCTTCCAGGCCTTTGTGCTGTCCGCCGTTTTCGCGGGCGTCGCTGGCTCCCTGGCCGCAATCAATTTCGAATTGATGAACTCGCAGGCGGTCGGCGCGGCCACCTCGGGCCAGGTCCTGCTGATGACCTTCGTCGGCGGTATCGGCCATTTCGTCGGCCCGATCATCGGCGCAGTGCTCGTTACCTTCCTGCAGATATCGCTGTCCGACATCACCAAGGCGTGGATGCTCTATTTCGGACTCCTCTTCATCCTCGTCGTCATGTACGCGCCAGGCGGAATTGCGGGCTGGCTTGCCTTGCACCGTCCGCTACTGCGCGGCGGGCGCATCTTCAAGCTGGTCCCCATCTACGCGCTCACCGCCGTTCCCCTCGCGGCGCTCGTACTTGGCTGCATCCTGTTCATCGAACTGGCCCATCACATGCTGGTCGAGGCGCAGAGCGAGGGCCCGACGCTCTCGGTATTCAAGATCGCGATGAACGGCGCGAAGATCGGGCCATGGCTGTCCGCATTGGTTCTCTTCATCGGCGGCGCGCTGGGTCTGCGGGCGCTATTGCCGCGCGTGGGAGACGCCTGGGCCCTCGCCATAGCAGATAGCAGCGGAAAGGCCGCAGCATGACCGCCGCCATCTCGCTCACGGACGTGCGCAAGAGTTTCGGGCCCACCGAGATCATCCGAGGAGTGACGCTCGACATCAATCAGGGTGAGCGACACGCCATCATCGGACCGAATGGCGCCGGCAAGTCGACGCTATTCCACCTGATCAGCGGACGACTTAGGGTGACTTCGGGATCCATCCGGCTCAAGGGCGAAGACGTCACGCAGCTGGCGCCTTATGAAATCAATCGCAGGGGCCTGTCGCGCAGCTTCCAGGTGACCAACATCTTTCCCAAGCTATCGGTCTACGAGAACATCCGCTGCGCGGTGCTGTGGTCGCTCGGCTACCGCTATTCGTTCTGGCGCTTTGTCGACCGCCTGAAGGACGCCAACGAGCGCGCCGAGGAGATCATGGAGATGATCGCCCTGTCCTCGCGCCACGGCGTGCCGGCCGGCGTGCTGGCCTATGCCGAGCAGCGCGCGCTCGAGATCGGGATCACGATCGCAGGCGGCGCCGACGTCATCATGCTGGACGAGCCGACCGCGGGCATGAGCCACGCCGAGACCGAACAGGCGGTGGCGCTGATCCGGAGGGTGTCGGAGGGACGCACGCTGATCATGGTCGAGCACGACATGAGCGTGGTGTTCGGGCTCGCCGACCGCATTTCCGTGCTGGTCTACGGCCAGATCATCGCCTCCGACACGCCGCAGGCGATCCGCGCCAACAGGGCGGTGCGAGAGGCCTACCTGGGAGAGGAGGCGCCCGCATGACCGCGCTGCTCGAGGTGGAGAACCTGCACGCCTATTACGGCAAGAGCCATATCCTCGATGGCGTGACGTTCCACATTGGCATGGGGGAGATCGTGTCGCTGCTCGGACGCAACGGCGTCGGACGGTCCACCACGATCAAGGCGATCATGGGCGACGTGCCGCCGGTCGGATCGGTCAGGTTCAGGAGCCGGGAGATCGTCGGGCTGAAGCCGCACCAGATTGCCCGCCTCGGCCTCGGCTACGTCCCGGAGAACCGCGACATATTCCCCTCGCTGACCGTTCGCCAGAACCTGATGCTCGGCCAGAAATGGGCCAAGCAGACCGGCCGCTGGTCGATGCAGGACATGTTCAACGTCTTCCCGCGGCTGGAGGAACGCGCCGACACCATGGCGGGCGTGCTTTCGGGCGGCGAGCAGCAGATGCTGACCATGTGCCGCACCCTGATGGGCGATCCCGATCTCATCATGATCGATGAGCCGACGGAAGGGCTTGCGCCGATGATGGTCGAGCTCGTGGGCAAGCTCCTCGGGGAGATCGCCGAACGCGGCATTTCCATCCTTCTGGTCGAACAGAAGTTGACGATTGCGCTCAAGATCAGCCATCGCCTTTACGTGATGGGCCATGGCCGGATCGTATTCGAGGGGACCGTGCCCGAGTTCAACTCCGACGCCAGGGTGCGTCAGGATTGGCTGGAAGTCTGAGCTTGCGCTGCCCGCGAGCGGAACGTTTGGCGCCGGCTCACCCTTGTCTTGCTGCCTCCAGCGCCTGCGGCGTGTCGATGTCGAGGAAGGCGCTCTCGCCGTCCACCGGCACCTCGGCGACCGCCTCGGTGTGCTTGGCGATCAGATGCCGCGCGCCGACGTCGCCGTCGAGCGTCATCAACTCCTTGAAGAAGCGGCGCGACCACAGCACGGGATTGCCGCGGCGGCCTTCGCTGACGGGCACGACGATGAGATTGCCGCGGTCCGGCGCAAAACTGTCGATCAGGCGATCGATCAGGCCGGCGTCGATCAGCGGCATGTCGCCGAGGCAAACCAGGGCGCCATCGCAGGTCTCGGGCACGGCGGCGATGCCGGCCTTCACCGAGCTTGCGATGCCGCCGGCGAAATCCGGATTCTTGACGAAGCGCACCTTCAGGCCTTGCAGCGCCTGCTCGACCAGCTCGGTCTGATGGCCGGTGACGACGATCACCTCGGATGCTTTTGAGGCGAGCGCCTGCTCGGTCGCGATCCGCACCAGCTTCTTGCCGTCGAGCTCGGCGAGCAGCTTGTTCGGCCCACCCATGCGGGTGGAACGGCCGGCCGCGAGCACGATGGCCGCGACCTGGCTGTTGCCCTCGGTCTCCGGCTGTGCGCGCGGCTGCGGCCGCGTCACGATCTCCATCAAGAGGCCGCCGACGCCCATGCCCATCAACTCGGACCGCGTCACCTTGATGCCGGCGAGGAGCCGCATCAAGACCCAGTCAAAACCGTTCTCGACCGGCGAGCGCGCGCAGCCCGGCGCGCCCAGCACCGGCACATCGCCCGCGCGAGCAATCAGCAGCAGATTGCCGGGATCGACCGGCATGCCGAAATGCTCGATCTCGCCGCCGATCCCGGTGACGGCCGCGGGGATGACATCGCGGCGGTCGGCGATCGCGGACGCCCCGAACACGATGACAAGCTCGGCGCCCAGCGCCAGCAATTCCTTGATCGCGGCCGACAGTGCGCGCTCGTCGTGCTGGACCCGCCGCTCGGCGATGATGCTGGCGCCGGCCGGCGCGAGCCGCTCGGCGGTGACGCGCAGGGTCTTGTCGACCACCTTGGAGGACAGGCCCGGCAGCAGCGTCGAGACCACGCCGACGCGCTTGATGACGTAAGGCGCGATTCTGAGCACGTCCTTGCCCGCGGCCTTCACCGCGGCATCGCGCAAGCTGCCCGCGACACCGAACGGGATGATCTTGACGGTGCCGACCATCTCGCCCTCGACCACCGGCTTGTAGGCGGTGAGCGTCGCAAAGGTGATGGCCTCGTCGATATTGTTGATGCGGTCGACCGCGGCGCGGTCGATCACCAGCACGCCCGGCTGCGCGGCGAACAGATTGGCGCGGCCGGTGAAGGCGCGCTCGACATGGATGCCCTCGCCGCCGACGGCAAGCGCAATGCTGGCGGCCGCGACGTCCTCGGAGACGTCGCCCGCCTCCATCCGCACCACGACGATGTCCTTGATGCCGGCGCGCGTGAGCGCGTCGACCTCGGCAGGTCCAATGGTCGTGCCCTTCTTCAGCACCAGCGGTCCCTGACGCAGGGTGTGGACGGTCACCCCGCCGATCGCATCCTTGGGGCTCGCCGGGCCGAACTTCATGCCGCTTCTTCTTTTTCTTTGGGAGGCAGGCGGAGCACAGCCGTGATCTCGGCCATGATCGCCACCGCGATCTCGGACGGCGAGACCGCGCCGATCGCGAGGCCAATCGGCGCGTGGATGCGCGCGATGTCGCTTTCCTTGGCGCCCTGCGCCCGCAACCGGTCACCGCGCTTGGCATGCGTCTTCCGCGAGCCGAGCGCGCCGATATAGAAGCAGTTGCGCTCGAAGGCGTGCAGCAACGCGGGATCGTCGATCTTGGGATCGTGCGTCACCGCGACGAACGCCGTATAGGCGTCGACATTGAGCGGCGGCAGCGCGGTGTCGGGCCATTCGGCGATCAATGGAATATCGGGGAAGCGCTCGGCGCTGGCAAACGCCGTGCGGGGATCGACGACGGTGGCGTCATAGCCGAGCGAGCGCGCCAGCGGCGCCAAGGCCTGGCTGATATGAACCGCGCCGACGATGACGAGCTTTGCAGTCGGCGCGTAGACGTTGAGGAACAGCTTCTTGCCGCCGGCCTCGACATTGGCGCTCTTGCCCATGCGGAGCTGCTTGTCCAATTCGGCGCGCAGCGGGTCCTTGGCGAAATCCGCTGCCTTCACCAGGCGCTGCTCGCCGGTCTCGGTGTCGGTGACCAGGATCACCGGCCGGCGCGCGGCGCGCTCGGCGTTGAGTTCGTGCAGGATCGCGAGCTTCACGGCTAGCCAACCTTCTCGACGAAGACGCGGATGGTGCCGCCACAGGACAGCCCGACGTTCCAGGCGGTCTCGTCGGCGACGCCGAACTCCAGCATTTTTGGCTTGCCGCTCTCGATCACGTCCATGGCCTCGGTGACCACGGCGCCCTCGACGCAGCCGCCGGAGACCGAGCCCAGGAACGTGCCCTCGTCATTGATGACGAGGCTCGAGCCCGCCGGGCGCGGGGCCGAGCCCCAGGTCTCGACAACGGTCGCCAGCGCGACGCCACGGCCGGCCTTCTGCCAGTCCTCCGCCGCCTTCAGAATGTCCTCGTCGCGATCGAGCATGGTGGCCTCTCAAGCTGCGGAGCGGATCAGGCTGCGGTGGTGCGGCGGCAGCGGCCGGGAGAGCGTCGTGATCAGCTCCTGGATCGAACTCAAATTATGCACGGGCCGGAATTCGTCAACGTGCGGAAGCATCATTTTGATGCCCTGGGCCTTGGCCTCGAAGCCGCCGAACCGCAACAGCGGATTGAGCCAGATCAGCCGCCGGCAGGACCGGTGCAACCGGTCCATCTCGAAGGCGAGCCTGGAATCGGCCTCCCGCTCCAGCCCGTCGGAGATCAGAAGCACGATGGCGCCCTGGCTCAGCACCCGCCGCGCCCACAATTTGTTGAAGTTGTGCAGCGAGGCCGAGATCCGTGTGCCACCGGCCCAGTCCTCGACCGAGGCCGAGCAGCTCGCCAGCGCCTCGTCGGGATCGCGCTGGCGCAGCGCGCGGGTGACGTTGGTGAGGCGCGTGCCGAACAGGAACACCGAGACGCGTTTTCGCGCATCCGTGATCGCATGCAGGAAATGCAGGAACAGGCGGGTGTATTCGCTCATCGAGCCCGAGATATCGAGCAGCGCCACGATCGGCGCCGGCTTCTCGATCCGCCCGAGGCGATGGATGTCGATGATGTCGCCGCCGGTGCGTAAAGAGGCGCGCAGCGTGCGGCGCAGGTCGAGGCGCAGGCCGCGCGCATCAGGCCGATGCCGGCGCGTCAGGAGCTCGGCCTGCGGCAGGTGCATCCGCTCGACGGCATGAAGCGCCTCGGTGATCTCCGCCGCGCTCATCTGCGCAAAATCCTTCTTCTGAAGGATCTCCTTGTCGGAAACCGACAGGCGCAAATCCTGCTCCTGGTGCTGCGGCGTCTCGGTCATGCGCGGCTGCGACATCGCCTCCTGGACGCGGCGGGCGCCGGCCTGCGGCTTCTTCTTGGCCTGCTCCGGCAGCGGCACCGAATCCAGCATGTGCTTCCATTCTTCCGAGGCGCGGAAGAACAGGTTGAAGGCCTGCTTGAAGATCAGCGCATGCTCATGGCGCTTGACGAAGATCGCCTCCAGCGTGGTGAAGACATCGGAGCGGTTGCCGATGTCGATCACCTGCAGCGCGCTCATGGCATCGATGACGGCGCCCGGCCCGACCGGCATGCCGGCGGAGCGCAATGCGCGGGCGAAGCCGACGATGTTGTCGGCGAACTGCTCGGTCTGCTCGGGGGCAAGGTGGTTGATGGCCATCGATCTACACTCTCAGCCGTCATTCCGGGGCGCGCCCCTTGGCGCGAGCCCGGAATCCATACTCCCGATCGTGGTTATGGATTCCGGGCTCGCGCTACGCGCGCCCCGGAATGACGAGCTCAATTTGACGCGAGATCAATTCTCGCTCGTCGCTTCCTTCAGCACCTTCTGCAAGGCATCGCCCTGCATGCGGGTGATGTCGTCCTGGTACTTGAGCAGCGCGCCCAGCGTGTCGCCGACCACTTGCGGCGTCAGCGAGCGGGCGTCGAGCTCCGACAGCGCGGTGGCCCAGTCGATGGTCTCGGCGACACCGGGCGACTTGTAGAAGTCCTGGTTGCGCAGCGCCTGCACGAAGCGGACGACCTGCTGCGACAGCTTTACGGAGATGCCGGGCACGCGCGTCTTGACGATCGCGAGCTCGCGCTCGGCGGCGGGATAATCGACCCAGTGATAGAGGCAGCGCCGCTTCAGCGCGTCGTGGATCTCGCGGGTGCGATTGGAGGTGATGATGACGATCGGCGGATGCGGCGCCTTCACGGTGCCGAATTCGGGGATGGTCACCTGGAAGTCACTGAGGATCTCGAGCAGATAGGCTTCGAACGCCTCGTCGGCGCGATCGAGCTCGTCGATCAGCAGCACCGGCGGGCCGGCAACGTCGGGCTCCAGCGCCTGGAGCAGCGGCCGCTTGATCATGTAGCGATCGGCGAAGATGTCGCTCGAGAGCTGATCGCGATCGGTGTCGCCGGCGGCTTCCGCCATCCGGATCGCGATCATCTGCGCCGCGCTGTTCCATTCGTAGACCGCCGAGGAGACGTCGAGGCCCTCATAGCACTGCAGGCGGATCAGCTTCCGCCCCAGTGCCGCCGACAGCACCTTTGCGATCTCGGTCTTGCCGACGCCGGCCTCGCCTTCCAGAAACAGCGGCCTGCCCATGCGCAGCGACAGGTAGGTCACCGTCGCCAGCGCCCGCTCGGCCAGATAGCCGCGCGAGGTCAAGAGTTCGAGCATCGCATCGACCGATGCCGGCAATCCAGCTGAAGTATTGGCACCGGAAGTATTGGCCGCTGTAGTCATGAAAGGCCAGTCTCGTTTGCGCCCTCACACGGGGCAGGTATCGGGCCAGTCGGTGGCCCGCTTATTCCTTTGCGTTGGCCGCATCGATCGCCCGCCGCGTCAGCACACCGATGAGATGCGCGCGGTATTCGGCGCTGCCGTGGATGTCGCTATTGAGGCCTTCCGCCGGCACGTCGATGCCATCCAGCACCTTCGAGGAGAAGCGTTTCTTCAGCGCTTCCTCGAATGCGGTGACACGGAACACGCCTTCGGACCCGGCGCCGGTGACGGCGACCCGCACGTCCGACGGACGGCGCGCGACGAACACGCCGACCAGCGCGTAGCGCGAGGCCTGGTTGCGGAATTTGATGTAGGCCGCCTTCTTCGGCAGCGGGAACATCACCTTGGTGATGATCTCGTCGGCTTCGAGCGCGGTCGAGAACAGGCCCTGGAAATACTCCTCGGCCTTGAGGCGGCGCTTGTTGGTGACGATGGTGGCGCCCAGCGCGAGCACCGCAGCAGGATAATCCGCGGTCGGATCGTTGTTGGCGAGCGAGCCGCCGATCGTGCCCCGGTGGCGCACGGCGGGATCGCCGATCCCGCCGGCAAGGCTCGCCAGCGCCGGGATCGCCTCACCGACGATCGCAGAGGTCGCGACCTCTGCGTGCTTGGCGGTGGCGCCGATCACGAGCGAGCGCCCCTTCAACTCGATCGCGTTGAGCCCGTCGATGTGGGAGAGGTCAACCAGATGCGGCGGGCTGGCGAGGCGCTGCTTCATGACGGGAATCAGCGTGTGGCCGCCGGCGATCACCTTGGCGTCCTCGTTCTTCACCAGGAGGTTGGCCGCCTGGCGCACGGTGCCGGGGCGATGATATTTGAATTCGTACATCTGAATGTCCTGATCGCGGGATGCGCGTTACGCGAGATCGGATTTCGCCATCGCCTTGGCGCCGGCGGAGATCGAGGCGACGATGTTCTGGTAGCCGGTGCAGCGGCAGAGATTGCCCTCCAGCTCCTCGCGGATGGTGTGATCGTCGAGCTCGTTGCCCTTGCGGTGCACGATGTCGATCGCGGTCATGATCATGCCCGGCGTGCAGAAGCCGCACTGCAGGCCATGGTGCTCGCGGAAGGCTTCCTGCATCGGATGCAGCGGCGCGCCGTCGGCGGCCAGTCCCTCGATCGTCTTGACCTCGTGACCGTCGGCCATCACGGCAAGCGTGGTGCAGGACTTCACGGCCTTGCCATCGAGATGCACGACGCAGGCGCCGCACTGCGAGGTGTCGCAGCCGACATGGGTGCCGGTCAGGCGCAGATTCTCGCGCAGAAACTGCACCAGAAGCGTGCGGGGATCGACATTGGCCGTGACAGGACTGCCGTTCACGATGAGGGAGATTTTTGCCATAAGCACTCTCTATCAGCGCCCCAACGGGTCCCGTCGAAGCGGTTCTTATAATTATTCCAACCCATCATATGGGCCATTGTCCCCTGGGGCAACATCACCCCGGACGCAAGGCGCCATGCCGAAAGGCGATAGGTTTCAGCCCTGTACCGCTAGCCCTGTACAGCTTTGGCGAAGTTCGCGAAAAACTCGTCGGCCAGCTTCTTCGCGGCGCCATTGATCAGACGCTGGCCGAGCTGCGCCAACTTGCCGCCGATCTGCGCCTCGACGTCGTAGGCGAGCAGCGTGCCGCCGTCCTTCTCCGCGAGCTTCACGGTTGCGCCGCCCTTGGCGAAGCCGGCCACCCCGCCCTCGCCTTCGCCGGAGATCTTGTAGCCGTTCGGCGGGTCGAGATCGCTGAGCATCACCTTGCCCTTGAAGCGCGCCGACACCGGCCCGACCTTCATTTTCGCGGTTGCACGGAAGCCACCGTCCTCGGTCTTCTCCAGCTCCTCGCAGCCGGGGATGCAGGCCTTCAGCACCTCGGGATCGTTGAGCTTCTCCCACACGGCCTCGCGCGGCGCTGCGAGCTGGACTTCGCCGTTCATTGTCATGGCCATGGGCTGCCTCCCCGGAATCTCGGACCTGGATCGCGTAACTATAGTGCTGCTCAAGTAACGCACGGAAGCCGCAAAGGAAAGGGCACCCCCGGTCACGTGCAATGCATATTCGCAACTGCAAAAAGCTTGCGCGAGCGGATTTGGATTGGCAGAGCCGGGCCATGATGGTTAGGTCCCGCACGATATGAGCACATCCCTCTCCCCCCTGCTCGCGCCGATGCTGTCCAGCGCGGCCATGCGCGCCGTCTGCGACGACCAGTCGACCTTGCAGAACATGCTCGATTTCGAGGCAGCCCTGGCGCGGGCCGAGGCCGCCGCGGGCGTGATTCCCGCGGTCGCCGTCGGGCCAATCGAAGCTGCCTGCAAGGCGTCCTGCTTCGACATTGCAGCCCTGGCCGATGCCGCGACGCGATCCGGCAATCTCGCGATTCCGCTGGTGAAGGCGCTGACCGCCAATGTCGCGAAAGCCGATGCGGAGGCTGCGCGCTACGTGCATTGGGGCGCGACCAGCCAGGATGTCATCGACACCGCGACCATGCTTACCCTGCGCGCCGGCATTGACGCTCTCGATGCCGACCTCAGCCGCGCCATCAAGGGTTTTGCGGCGCTAGCCCGCGCCCATCGCACCACCGCCATGGTGGCACGGACCTGGCTCCAGCATGCGCTACCGATGCCGTTCGGGTTGAAGGCCGCGGAATACGCGTCAAGCCTCGCCCGTGCCCGCTGTCGTCTGCGGCGGCTCCGTCGCGAGGGCCTGGCACTGCAATTCGGCGGCGCCGCCGGCACGCTCGCCGCCCTCGGCGACAACGGGCTCGTCGTTGCGGAAAGATTGGCTAGGGAGATCGACCTGCCGCTGCCGGAAGCGCCCTGGCACACCCATCGCGACCGGATTGCGGAGGCTGCTTCAAGCTTCGCGATTTTGGCCGGCAGCTGCGGCAAGATCGCGCGCGACGTCTCGCTGCTGATGCAGACTGATGTCGGCGAAGCCTTCGAGCCTGCCGGCGAGGGGCGCGGCGGCTCATCGACCATGCCGCACAAGCGCAACCCGGTCGCAGCCGCGAGCGCGCTGGGCGCAGCCACCATGGCGCCGCAGCTCGCCGCCACGATTTTTGCCGCGCAGGTGCAGGACCATGAGCGCAGCGCCGGCCCCTGGCACGCGGAATGGCCGACGCTGCCGCAATTGATGCTGGTCGCTTCCGGTGCCCTCGCCGCCATCGTCGACATCGCCGAGGGCCTCGACGTCGACGCCGCGCGGATGCGCAGCAATCTCGATGCGACACACGGGTTGATCATGGCCGAGGCCGTCACCTTCGCGCTGGCGGACAAGATCGGCAAGAGCGATGCGCATCATCTCGTCGAGGCCGCGAGCAAGCGCGCGGTCGCCGAGAAGAAGCATCTGCGCGAGGTGCTGTCAGGCGATTCGCAAGTCACCGCGCATCTGACGCCGGAAAAAATTGCGGCATTGTTCGAGCCGATGGCCTATCAAGGGGCGTCACAAGCCTTGATCGACCGCCTGCTCGACAGCCTCGATCGCGAATAAAACGGAGACGCCGCATGCCCATGATCGATGCCGACGGTTGCCTGCTCAACGTCTCCGTCGAGGGCCGCGACGGCGGGCCGACCCTGATGCTCTCCAACTCGCTCGGCTGCACGCTGCAGATGTGGGAGCCGCAGATGAAGGCGCTGACGCAGGTGTTCCGCGTCATCCGCTACGACCGGCGCGGCCATGGCAAGTCCAACGTTCCGCCCGGCCCCTACACGATGGAGCGGTTCGGCCGCGACGTGCTCGCGATCCTCGACGACCTCAACATCGAGAAGGTGCATTGGTGCGGCCTGTCGATGGGCGGCATGGTCGGGCAATGGCTGGGCGCCAACGCGCCTGAAAGGTTCGGCAAGCTGATCCTCGCCAACACCTCCTGCTATTATGCCGAACCGACCAAATGGCTGGAACGCATCGACGCGGTGAAGAAGGGTGGCATCGCGGCGGTGGCCGATGCCGTCATCGCGGGATGGCTGACGGCCGATTTCCGCGAGCGCGAGCCCGAGGTCACTGCGAAGATGAAGGCGATGCTGCTGGCCTCGCCCGTCGAAGGCTATCTCGCCTGCTGCGAGGCGCTGTCGACGCTCGACCAGCGCGCGCTGCTGCAGAAGATCAAGAGCCCGACGCTGGTGATCGCCGGCCGTCACGACATGGCGACGCCGATCTCGGCGGCCGAACTGATCCGCTCCAACATTCCCGGCGCCAGCATGACCATCATCGACGCCGCGCACATTTCCAACGTCGAGCAGCCGCACGCGTTCACGGATGCGGTGGTGGGCTTCTTGACGCAGCGCTGATCGCGCCCATCGTCATTCCGGGGCGATGCAAAGCATCGAACCCGGAATCTCGATCGGCATTCACAACCTCGAGATTCCGGGTTCGCCTCTTCGAGGGCCCCGGAATGACTCACTGGAGAAACACCATGGACGACCAGAAGCGCCGCGATGCCGGCATGAACGTGCGCCGAAAGGTGCTGGGCAATGCCTGGGTCGACAAGTCGATTGCCAACCGCAATGCCTTCAACACCGATTTCCAGGACCTGATCACGCGCTACGCCTGGGGCGAGATCTGGACGCGGCCGCATTTCGACGAGCGCACGCGGCGGGTGCTCGTGATCGGCACCATGGTCGCGCTCGGGCAATGGGACGAATTCCGCCTGCACGTGCGCGCGGCGCTCGCCGAGGGCGGCTTCACGCCCGATGACATCAAGGAAATCCTGCTGCAGCAGGCGATCTATTGCGGCGTGCCGGCGGCGAACCACGCCGTCAAGGAAGCCTCAGCGATTGTGCAGGAGCTCGGCCTGCTCAAGACCTAGCGGCTCAAGACCTAGCGGCTCAAGATTTGGCGGCGCGGCGGCCTCGACGGCCTTGGGTGGCGCCTCCGGCCGCTCGATCACCAGGACGATCGCGGCCCCCAGCAGCAGCAGAAGCTCGGTGGCATGCAGGCGGAGGGCGGCCATCTCGCCGACCTTCGAGGCCATGACCATGCTGGCAAACGAGATCAGGCTGCCGATCACGAGCGCAATGGCGAGCGCCTCGTCACTGCCGCCGTTCCTGCGGGTCCGGGGAATGCACAATAGCGCGAGGTAGATCGCAAAGAACGCCACGACGGTCAGCCGTCCCAGCGCCAGCAGCCAGGCGGCACGCACCGTGTCCATCCCCGCCATCTGGAGATGATCGCTGAGGAACAGCGCCACCGCGACGCTTGGCCGCTCGTAGAGGCCGTGGACCGGTGCGACAAAGATATTGAAGGCGACCAGCGCCCAGGCCGGGATGAAATAGGCCGCCAGCAGCGCGCCATTGACCGAACCGATCCGCCAATTCCTGAACATGCCGCTACCCGCTTCGCCTGCCATCGCCTTCGAGGGGAAGGCTTTGCCGGGAGCTAACTCGCATCAGACTGTGGCGGCAATTTAAACCCTTCGTTTACCTTAACTGGGCTGACCCACACCGTCCTTCCGGGGCAATGCGCAGCATTGAACCCGGAATCTCGAGATTCTCAGGTGCGCAATTGCGCACCATAGTTCGGCTCTTCGAGCCGCCCCGGAATGACGGCGTGGATGGATCGTACTTCAAAAGAAAAAAGGCCCCGCCTTGTGGCGGGGCCTCCCTTCACTCCCTGGGCTCCCAAACTATTCGTCCTGGCTGCGCTGGCCACCCTGCTGCTGGCCTGGCCGCTCGCCCTGGCGCATCGGGTCCTGCTGCTGCTGTCCGGGTTTCTGGCCGCCGCCCTGCTGCTGCGGGTTGCGCTGGCCGGGGTTCTGACTCTGCTGACCCGGATTCTGGTTCTGCTGCTTCGTCATCGGGGGAAACTCCCTTGTTGGACGTCAGAGAACGGTGATAACGGCCGACCCCGACTTTGGTTGCCCTGGGAACCCGGTTCCTCGCAGGTGCGGAACCCGGAAACGAAAAATGACCTCTGTACAAGACCTTCTGCCGAGGCGTGAGCTGTTGCGGCGGCCAGTTCCCTCCTGTTACAAAACCAGCAGAACGCTCAAGGGCTGCCGGGGCCCGAGAAGAAACTCAAGCACTCTCTCTCGAAGAGCTCCCTTTGAGCCACGTCAGGTTTGGTAACGGCAGCCTATGGATTATTTCGCCCAGCAGTTCATCAACGGCCTCGTGCTCGGTTCCATCTACGGCCTGATCGCGATCGGCTACACGATGGTCTACGGCATCGTCGGCATGATCAACTTCGCCCATGGCGACGTCTTCATGATCGGCGGCTTCATCGCCCTGATCACCTTCCTGATCCTGGTTTCGCTCGGCCTCACCGCGATCCCCGTGATCCTGCTCGTCGTGCTGCTGGTGTCGATGGCGATCACCGCGCTCTACGGCTGGACCATCGAGCGGATCGCCTACCGGCCGCTGCGCCATTCTTTCCGCCTCGCGCCGATGCTGTCGGCGATCGGCATGTCCTTCGTGCTGACAAATTATTCGCAGGTGGCGCAGGGCGCCCGGGTCAAGCCGATCCCGCCCTTCATCACCGGAGGTTACACCTTGCATGAGAGCACGGACGGCTTCGTCATCCAGCTCTCCAACATCCAGATCATGGTGGTCATCACCACCATCGTGCTGCTGGCGATCTTCACCTGGCTGGTGTCGCGCACCCGGCTCGGGCGCGACATGCGCGCCTGCGAGCAGGACCAGACCATGGCGGCGCTGCTCGGCGTCGACGTCGACCGCACCATCTCCATGACGTTCGTGATCGGCGCGGCGCTCGCCGCGGTCGCCGGCCTGATGTACCTGCTCTATTACGGCTTGGTCGACTTCTTCATGGGCTTCGTCGCCGGCATCAAGGCGTTCACCGCCGCCGTGCTCGGCGGCATCGGCTCGCTGCCGGGTGCCATGCTCGGGGGTCTTGCGATCGGCTTGATCGAGACGTTCTGGTCGGCCTATTTCTCGGTCGAATACAAGGACGTCGCGGCGTTTTCGATCCTGATCGTCGTGCTGATCTTCATGCCGACCGGCCTGCTCGGCCGTCCCGAAGTCGAAAAAGTCTGACGGTCGCGCGCGTGACGGCTCCCTCGATCAATACAGCCAAACCTGCAACGGGCATCCCTGCCCTCCTCAAGACCGCCTTCATCAACGCTGCGATCGCGCTGGTGCTGTTCTCGCTGATGATCGGCATCCGCACCGAGGCGGGCTCCGACGGCCAGCTCACCTACTGGACGCGTTTTGGCGAGCTCGCTTCCCTCGTCGCAGCCGTGTTCGGCGGCTCGATCGTGATCGAGCTGCTCAGGCAATGGATCGGCCCGACCGGAACCGAGAAGCTGGTGCCGCCGGCGGTGCAAAGCGGCCTGTCGTTCGTCGGCCGCTATCTCGCGCCCGCGCTGCTGATCTTCACCCTGCTGGTGCCTGTCATCTTCTATAACCAGCGCTACATCCTCGACCTCGCCATCCTCGTGCTCACCTATGTCATGCTGGGCTGGGGATTGAACGTCGTGGTCGGCCTCGCCGGCCTGCTCGATCTCGGCTATGTCGCCTTCTATGCGGTGGGCGCCTATTCCTACGGCCTGCTCGCCACCAATTTCGGCTGGTCGTTCTGGATCTGCCTGCCGCTCGCCGGCATCCTCGCCGCGTTCTGGGGCGTGCTGCTCGGCTTTCCCGTGCTGCGGCTGCGCGGCGACTACCTCGCCATCGTGACGCTGGCCTTCGGCGAGATCATCCGCCTCGTCATCATCAATTGGCAGAGCCTGACCGGTGGTCCCAACGGCGTCTCCGGCATTCCCCGTCCCACCTTCTTCGGCATTCCGCTCGACAACAGTGATGACGGGTTAGCAGCAAAACTCGGCATCGAGTACTCGTCGACCCACCGCATCGTCTTCCTGTTCTACGTGATCCTGGCGCTGGCGCTGCTCACCAACTGGGTGACGATCCGCCTGCGCCGCCTGCCGATCGGCCGCGCCTGGGAGGCGCTACGCGAGGACGAGGTCGCCTGCCGCGCGCTCGGCATCAACACCACGACGACGAAGCTCACCGCGTTCGCGACCGGTGCCATGTTCGGCGGCTTTGCGGGGGCGTTCTTCGCCACCCGGCAGGGCTTCATCAGCCCGGAATCCTTCACCTTCCAGGAATCGGCGCTGGTGCTCGCCATCGTCGTGCTCGGCGGCATGGGCTCGCAGCTCGGCGTCGCGCTCGCCGCACTCGCCATGATCGGCGGCTTCGAGCTGTTCCGCGGGCTTGAGACCTATCGCATGCTGGTGTTCGGCATGGCCATGGTGCTGATCATGATATGGCGACCGCGCGGCCTGATCGGCCATCGTGCCCCGACCGTGTATCTGACCAAGGCGCAGGCGATCTCCTCCGACCTCGTCAAGGAAGGGCACGGATGAGCGGCGACAAGACTAGCGATAAGATTCTTGGCGTCGACCGGCTGACCATGCGCTTCGGCGGCATCGTCGCCGTGCAGGACCTCTCCTTCGCCGCCGAGCGGAAGAAGATCACCGCGCTGATCGGGCCGAACGGCGCCGGCAAGACCACCGTGTTCAACTGCATCACCGGCTTCTACAAGCCGAGCGGCGGCACCATCCGCCTCGCCCATGACGACGGCCGGGTCATCGCGCTGGAGCGGCTGAACGATTTCCGCATCGCCAAGCAGGCCAAGGTCGCGCGCACCTTCCAGAACATCCGCCTGTTTCCCGGCATGACCGCGCTGGAGAACCTGATGGTGGCGCAGCACAACGCCTTGATGCGCGCCTCCGGCTTCACCCTGCTCGGCCTCGTCGGCGCGCCCGTGTACCGGGACGCCGAGAAGCACGCGATCGATCTCGCCACCGACTGGCTGAGGCGCGTCAACCTGCTCGACCGCGCCGACGACGCCGCCGGCAACCTCGCCTATGGCGACCAGCGCCGGCTCGAGATCGCGCGGGCGATGTGCACCGAGCCTGCGCTGCTGTGCCTGGACGAGCCCGCCGCCGGCCTCAATGCGCGGGAGAGCGCCGCCTTGAGCGAGCTGCTGCTCTCGATCCGCAACGAGCTCGGCACCTCGATCCTGCTGATCGAGCACGACATGTCGGTGGTGATGGAGATCTCCGACCACATCGTGGTGATGGACCACGGGGTGAAGATCGCGCAAGGCACGCCGCGCGAGGTCCGCGACGATCCCAAGGTGATCGCCGCCTATCTCGGCACCGACGAGGATGAGGCCGCGGCCGTGATGGAGGGCGGGACGTGACGGCGGCCCCCACTCCCCTGCTCGCGATCCGGTCCCTGCGCGCCGCCTACGGCAAGATCGAGGCGCTGAAGGGCGTCGACGTCGAGATCAATGCCGGCGAGATCGTGGCGCTGATCGGCGCCAACGGCGCCGGCAAGTCGACGCTGATGATGACGATCTTCGGCAAGCCGCGGGCCCGCGCCGGCCAGATCCTGTACGAAGGCCGCGACATCACCGACGTCCCGACCCATGAGATCGCGCATTTGCGCATCGCGCAATCGCCGGAGGGCCGCCGCATCTTCCCGCGCATGAGCGTGGCGGAAAACCTCCAGATGGGGGCCGATGCCACGGGATGCACCGAGGCGGAGCGCGAGGCGACGCTCCAGCGTGTCTTCACGCTGTTTCCACGGCTGAAGGAACGCTACGCCCAGCGCGGCGGAACCCTGTCCGGCGGCGAGCAGCAGATGCTGGCGATCGGCCGTGCCTTGATGAGCCGTCCCCGCCTGCTCCTGCTCGACGAGCCCTCGCTCGGGCTCGCGCCGCTGATCGCCCGCCAGATCTTCGACGCGATCCGCACCCTGAACCGGCAGGACGGCCTGACCGTCCTGATCGTCGAGCAGAACGCCAACCATGCGCTCAAGCTCGCCCACCGCGGCTATGTCATGGTCAATGGCCTGATCACGCTGGCCGGGACCGGCGCCGAGTTGCTGCAGCGCCCTGAGATTCGCGCCGCCTATCTGGAAGGCGGTCGGCACGGCTGAGCGCCGCCTTATGCAGCGCAATGTGGCGAGATATCTCCGCCAATGCCCGTATTTTGCCGGTGACTTCTCCTCGATTTCATTCAAGAATGGCACCGGTTTGGACCGGGCATGCCCGGCGACTTCCACAGGCGACCACCCGCGAGGTATCTCATGAAATCACTGAAGCTCATCGGTCTGGCATTCGGCGCGTCGATCGCGCTGTCGAGCGCGGCATTCGCGCAGGATGTCACCATCGCAGTCGCAGGCCCGATGACCGGCGGCGAATCCGCCTTCGGCCGCCAGATGAAGAACGGCGCCGAGATGGCGGTGGCCGATATCAACGCCGCCGGCGGCGTCAACGGCAAGAAGCTTGCGCTCTCCGTCGAGGACGATGCCTGCGACCCGAAGCAGGCACGCTCGATCGCCGAGAAGATCGCCGGCGCCAAGATGCCCTTCGTCGCCGGGCACTATTGCTCGTCGTCGTCGATCCCCGCCTCCGAGGCCTACGCGGACGGCAACGTCCTTCAGATCACCCCGGCCTCGACCAACCCGCTCTTCACCGAGCGCAAGCTCTGGAACGTGGCGCGCGTCTGCGGCCGTGACGATCAGCAGGGCCTGATCGCGGCGCAGTACATCGCCAAGAACTTCAAGGGCAAGAACATCGCGATTCTCAACGACAAGACCACCTACGGCAAGGGTCTTGCGGACGAGACCAAGAAGGCGCTCAACAAGGCCGGCATCACCGAGAAGATGTACGAGTCCTATAACAAGGGCGACAAGGACTTCAACGCGATCGTCTCGCGCCTGAAGCGCGACAACATCGACCTCGTCTATGTCGGCGGCTACCATCAGGAGAGCGGCCTGATCCTGCGCCAGATGCGCGACCAGGGCCTCAAGACGGTGCTGATGGCCGGCGACGCGCTCGCCGACAAGGAGTACGCCTCCATCACCGGCCCCGCCGGCGAAGGCACCCTGTTCACCTTCGGCCCCGATCCGCGCAACAAGCCGACCGCCAAGAAGATCGTCGATGCCTTCAAGGCCAAGAACATCGACCCCGAAGGCTATACGCTCTACACCTATGCGGCGATGCAGGTGTGGTCGCAGGCGGCCAAGAAGGCGGGCACCACCGACGCCAAGAAGGTCATGGAAGCGATGAAGGCCGGCAAGTGGGACACCGTGATCGGCCCGATCGAGTATGACGCCAAGGGCGACATCAAGCAGATCGATTACGTCGTCTACAAGTGGGATGCCAAGGGCAGCTACGCCGAGATCAAGGGCAACGGCACCTAACGCGCTTGCCGGGCCTCAGGCTGCCATCCAACCCTCACCACGCCCCGGCTTACCCCGGGGCGTTTCTTCTTGCACCACAGTCAGACGGCTGCGGGCAGCTCCCCGCCCGCGTCGGCCTGGGCCTTCCGCAGCGCCTGCAGGAGGTCGTTCGGCCGAAACGGCTTCTGCAGGCAGGCCACATTGGCGAGGTGAGGCGCCTGGTCCAGGAAATCCAGCGCCGTCATCCCGGACACCGCAATGACGGGGAGTCCCGGCGCAAGCTCGCGCAGGCTGGCGATGACGTCGACGCCGCTGGTGTCGCCAAGGAAGATATCGACGATTGCCGCGTCACACGGGCTTTCCGCGAAGGCTTTCAGCCCGGCCGCGCCGCTTTCGGCCTCCACGACCTCGAAACGATTGACCCGGAGAACGATCGCGACCATCGCGCGGACGTCCTTCTGGTCGTCGATGATGAGAACGCGGGGCATAGGGAACAACTCCCGGATGAGATCAAATCGAATGATTCAAACCTGGAACCCACGACGGCGGAAGGGCATTATGACACCGCCCAGTAAAGCGCATCTTACCCGGCCCCTATTCCGTGGTCCCACCAAGATTAAGTAAGCTGTAACCTTCGGTTGAATCGCGACCACAAACGATACAGGCTACGAGCCTATAACCCGCTACCATAAAGCTGGCCCACGGCTATCCGAATGACGTCGATGACGATGGCGAAGACCGGTCTGCGAGAGGTGGACGTGCCCGCAACGATCGACCGAAGCACATTCCTTTCGACCCTGCCGGCCACCTCGACCGACCGCACCGCCGCATTGGCGATTGTCGGCGTGTCCGCGATCCTGTTCGCGCTGGCCGTCCCCTTCGCAGGTGTCCCGCTCCTGCCCGTTCCAGCCTTTGTCGCGAGCTATCAGTCCGCCCTTGCCGTCAGCGACGTCATCACCGCGGTGCTGCTGCTGTCGCAGTTTTCGGTCTTGCGGACCCGCGCGCTGCTGTGGCTCGCGACCGGCTACCTGTTCACCGCCGCCGCCGCGGTGGTCCATGCCCTCACCTTCCCCGGCCTGTTCACCCCGACCGGGCTTTTCGGCGCGGGCCGGCAGACCACGGTCTGGCTCTACATGATCTGGCACGCCGGCTTCCCGCTCTGCGTGCTGGGCTATGCCTGGTTGAAGGAGGCCGATGGCGGCGCCAGGATTCGCGGCACGACCGCCGGCGCGATCTGCACCATCGTGTTCGGCGTCATCGCCGCCATGGCCGTCTTCGCCTGGATCGTCACCGCCCAGCACGACCTGCTCCCGGTCCTGCTGCGCGACGGCAGCTACACGCCGACCATGATCGGCGTCGTGTCCTTCGTGTGGTCGCTGAGCTTTGCTGCACTCGTCTCGCTGTGGTTTCGCAAGCCGCATTCCGTGATCGACATCTGGCTCATGGTCGTGATGTGCGCCTGGCTGTTCGACATCGCGCTCTCGGCGATCGTGAACGTCGCGCGCTTCGATCTCGGCTTCTATGTCGGCCGCCTCTATGGCCTCTGCTCGGCGACATTCGTGCTCGCGGTGCTCCTGATCGAGAACGTCCGCCTCCAGGCCCAGACCGCGGGCATGGTCGGCGCATTGAAACGCCGATCGGACGCCGAGCGCGACTATCACGCCGAGCGCGAGCGGCTGTTCACCGCCGTCGTCGAATCCTCCAACGACGCCATCATCACCAAGTCGCTCGACGGCACGATCACGACCTGGAACCACGCGGCCGAGCGCGTCTTCGGCTACTCCGCAAGCGAGGCGGTCGGCCGCTCCATCGACATCATCATGCCGGACGACCAGCGTGAAGACATCGCCGAGAACCTGGCGCGCACCCGCAATGGCGAGGTCATCGACCAGTTGGAGGCGGTGCGGCTGCACAAGAACGGTCAACCGATTGACGTGGTGCTGAGCCAGGTCCCGCTGCGATCAAGCGACGGCAAGATCATCGGCGCGTCCAAGGTGGCCCGCGACGTGACGGAGCGGAAGCGAGCCGAGATGGCTCTCAATCGGGAGATCGAGGAGCGCCAGCGCATCTTCGAGACCTCGCAGGACCTGATCCTGGTCACCGACGGCTTTGGCAATTTCATCCAGGTCAGCCCCAGCGTGAAGACCATCCTCGGCTTCAGCCCCGAGGACATGGTCGGGCACAGCGCGATCGAATTCATCCACCCTGACGACCTCGAAAAGACCCGGGGCGAGATGCGCGCGGCGCGGCGCGGCGCGGTCAAGCGCAGCTTCGAGGCGCGCTACTACCACCGCGACGGTCACGAGGTCACGCTGAACTGGATGGGCACCTGGTCCGCGCCCGTGAAACGCCATTTCTTCATCGGCCGCGACCTCACCGAGAAGCAGGCTGCCGAGGCCCAGCTCAGGCAGGTCCAGAAGATGGACTCGATCGGCCAGCTCACCGGCGGCGTCGCCCACGACTTCAACAACGTGCTGACCGTCATCACCGGCACGATCGGCATCCTGGCGGATGCCGTGGCCGACCGCCCCGAGCTTGCCGCCATCACCAAGCTGATCGACGATGCCGCCGAACGCGGCGCGCAACTGACCAAGCATCTGCTCGCCTTTGCCCGCAAGCAGCCGCTCCAGCCGCGCGAGATCGACGTCAATGCGCTGGCGCTCGAGGCCGCCAAGCTCCTGCATCCGACGCTCGGCGAGCAGATCACCATCATGCCGCAGCTCACCGAGGATGCCTGGCCGACGCTGGTCGATCCGGGCCAGCTCTCCACCGCGATCCTCAATCTGGCGCTGAACGCGCGCGATGCCATGCCCGATGGCGGCACCCTGGTGCTGGAGACCCGCAACGTCTTCCTCGACGACGGCTATGCCAGCATGAACCCCGACGTCACCGCCGGCAATTACGTGATGATCGCGGTCAGCGACACCGGCAGCGGTATTCCGGCCGGTCTGATCGATCGGGTGTTCGACCCGTTCTTCACGACGAAGGAGGTCGGCAAGGGCACCGGTCTCGGGCTCAGCATGGTGTTCGGCTTCGTCAAGCAGACCGGCGGACACATCAAGATCTACAGCGAGGAAGGCCACGGCACGAGCGTGAAGATCTATCTGCCGCGCTCGACCGGCATGCAGGAGACCGAATTCGAGGCGCTGCAGAACGTTCCCATTACCGGCGGCGACGAGAAGATCCTGATCGTCGAGGACGACGCCTTGGTGCGGCAATATGTGGTGACTCAGGTCAGGAGCCTCGGCTATGCCGCGCTAGAGGCCGCCAATGCGGCCGAAGCCCTCACCATCATCGATGCCGACAAGAACATCGACCTGCTCTTCACCGACATCATCATGCCGGGCGCCATGAACGGCCGCCAGCTCGCCGACGAGGCCGCCCGCCGCCGCCCCGACCTCAAGACGCTGTTCACCTCGGGCTACACCGAGAATGCCATCGTCCATCACGGCAGGCTCGATTCCGGCGTGCTGCTGCTGGCAAAGCCCTACCGCAAGTCCGAGCTTGCCAAGATGCTCAGGACCGCGCTCGCCAGTTGAGCCTGCGGCATCCCTGCGCTATCGCAAAGACGAACTCCTTCAGAGCGCGAGGCCACCTTGAAGAATCTGCTGACCGACATCGCCGGCGTCCGCGTCGGCCATGCCGAGGATGCCAAAGTCGCCTCCGGCACGACCGCGATCATTTTCGACCAGCCCGCGGTCGCGGCGATCGACGTCCGCGGCGGCGGCCCCGGCACGCGCGAGGACGCGCTGCTCGATCTCGCCAACACCGTCGAGCGCGTCGACGCGATCGCGCTGTCGGGCGGCTCCGCCTTTGGCCTCGATACCGGCGGCGGCGTGCAGGCCTGGCTCGCCGAACAGGGGCGCGGCCACCGGGTTCGCGAAGCGCTGATCCCGATCGTGCCGGGCGCGATCCTGTTCGACCTCCTCAATGGCGGCGACAAGGCCTGGGGACGCTTCTCGCCCTATCGCGACCTCGGCTACGCCGCGGCGGCCGCGGCCGGCACGGACTTCGCGCTCGGCAGCGCCGGCGCGGGCCTCGGTGCCACCACGGCGACGTTCAAGGGCGGGCTCGGCTCTGCCTCGGCCGTGACGCCCGACGGCGTCAAGGTCGCGGCGATCGTCGCCGTCAACGCGGTCGGCAGTGTCACCGTCGGCGACGGGCCGTGGTTCTGGGCGGCGCCGTTCGAGGTGGGCGGCGAATTCGGCGGACGCGGCCTGCCCGACAAGTTTACCGAGGGCATGCTGCGCATGCGCATCAAGGGCGGTCCCGCGGCGACCGCGCGCGAAAACACCACCATCGGCGCCATCGTCACCGACGCGGTGCTGACCAAACCCCAGGCCAAGCGGCTGGCGATGATCGCGCACACCGGCTTTGCCCGCGCGATCTATCCGGTGCACGCACCGACCGACGGCGACGTGCTGTTTGCGGCTGCGACCGGCGAGAAGCCGATCGAGCCGCTGGCCGGCCTCACCGAGCTCGGCACGGTCGCAGCCAATGTGGTCGCGCGCGCGATCGCCCGCGGCGTCTACAGCGCGGCGGCGCTGCCGTTCCCCGGCGCGCAACCGGCGTGGAGGGATCGGTTCGGCAGATAGCCGCGACGTTGGTGCACTCCCTCGCCCCGCAAGCGGGACGAGGTAAAAAATCACACGCTCATCGACATGGACGAGCCGGCAGTTGCCGAGGCGCCCTGGCCCTGCCCGCCTTGCCGCTGCATCAACTGCGCGAACAGATCGTAGGCCGAATTGGCGGAGGACCTGGAGGCGCCCGGCACCGTGGTCGACATCTTGAAGCCGTCGGCGTAGGTGACCGTGGTGGTGGTCGAGCCGTCGGCATTGGTCGTCGTGGTCGAGGTCGATCCGCCGCTCGACGACGACGAGGAATCCGAGCCGCTGCCGGAGGCACCGTCCGCGCCATGGGCATGGTGGCCGCTGTGACCACTCTTCAACGCCTTCGACATCTCATCCAGGCTGACGCTGCCGTCCGAATTCGAATCCAGCTTCGAGAACACGTCATCGGCCTGCGCCAGGTTGGTGCCGCCGGCACCGAGCGCGTCCTCGAATTCCGACTTGGTGATGCTGCCGTCACCGTCGGCATCGATCTGCGAGAACAGGTCCTTGAGCGCCGCCTGCCGGCTCGTCGAGCTCGACGCAGTCGAGCTGGTCGCGCTGCCGGTGCCGTCCGAGGACTGGCTTTGCGCGGCGAACAGCGCGTTCATGGTCTCCGGCGAGATCTGCGGATATTTGCCTGCATTGACCGACGAGGTCGTCCCACTGGTCGCGCTGCTGCCGTTGTCGATCGCGAACGGATTGGTCGGCGCGCTCTGCGCGGATCCCGTCTTCTGCGTCGACGACGACGATTTCGAGTTCGTCAGCGACTGGATCGCGTCGAGCGCAGTCGATACGGCACCAAGGGCGAACAACATTGCACAACTCCAACCGATGCGGCATGCCGCGGCCAATGTTCTGCAGGTGAAGTCAGCAAGCGTCGTGCCAGCGCAAAAAGCTCAATGAAATCCGCATCCACCACGCTGCGCAGGTCGCGGGAACTCCGGCAATTCATGCCGCAGACGGCAGAAATTTCCGCCCACAGGAAGCGCGCCTCTCCTGCATTGCCCGCCAGGGAGGCCCATGTTAGGCGAGGCCCATTCGTCGTCCGGCCGCCACGGGAAACAGCGCCATGACCCAAGCCTTTACCCCCCGCCCCCTGGCCATCGCGCCCTCGATCCTGGCCTCGGATTTCTCCAGGCTCGGCGAGGAGGTGCGCGCGGTGGACGCCGCCGGTGCCGACTGGATCCATCTCGACGTGATGGACGGGCATTTCGTTCCCAACATCTCCTACGGCCCCGACGTCATCAAGGCGATGCGCCCGCACACCAAGAAGATCTTCGACGCGCATCTGATGATCTCGCCCTGCGATCCCTTTCTCGAGGCCTTCGCGAAGGCCGGCTGCGACCACATCACCGTGCATGCGGAGGCCGGTCCCCATCTGCACCGCTCGCTCCAGGCCATCCGCGCACTCGGCAAGAAGGCCGGTGTCTCGCTCAACCCGGCAACGCCCATCAGCGCGCTCGAATACGTCCTCGACCTTGTCGATCTCGTGCTGGTGATGTCGGTCAATCCGGGCTTCGGCGGCCAGGCCTTCATTCCTTCCGCGATCAGCAAGATCCGCGACATCCGCGCGATGACGGCGGGCCGTCCGATCGACATCGAGGTCGACGGCGGCGTCGGCCCCGACGTCGCAGGCCCGCTGGCAGCTGCCGGCGCCAATGCCTTCGTCGCCGGCACCTCCGTGTTCAGGGGCGGCACGCAGGACGCCTACAAGACCAACATCGCTGCGATCCGCAACGCGGCGCTCGGGGCGCGCGGCGAGGCGATCTGACGGCGGCGCGGGCGCCCGCAAATCTGAGTTTGTACGGGCGCTGCGGCGCGCAATGCCTAAAATTGCAACTTCCACCCGTACTCATCCGGGCTTCACTGATTCGTGCAAATCACTGCAAGTGATTCCCGCCGGCTTTTGACGGGAGCACATCATGACGACGACCCTGGTTTGGACTGGCGTGGCGTTGTGGATTGGTTTCAGTGCGTTTGTCGTGTTTGGCCCATCGGCCGGACCGGTCGAGGCCCCGGCACGTTCGGCCCGCTACATCCGCCGCGACCGCTACCGGGCCTGACGCCCATGCAGACGGTCCTCGTGAAGCGCCAGACGAAACGCAGGTGCCGGATTCCGCGGCGCCCGCATCCGAACCTCGACTATTTCTTCGGTCGGTTCGAACGCACTGACGGCACGCCGGACGACGGTGCCCGGCTCGACAATTCGGACCTGGATCTCAGCGCCACCACTGACGATCTCCTTTTTCGGAACGATCCCATGAAACCGCATTGCCCGAACTGCCTGAAGGAAATGACCAAGGCATCCGCGTCGCGTAACCTGTTTAATTGCGAGCCCTGCCGCGAGATCATCCAGTATTTTGGCGGCAGCGCGGACCATGGCGAGCCCGGCCCGCAATTCTCCTGGCCCATCCGCCGCAAGCGCTCCGGCCACACCGCCCACGCGGCCTGATCCCACCCTCGAAACACCAGGCGCGGCCTATCCTGCCGCCTCGCCGGGCTCTGCATCTCCCGCCATCCGCGGCGGCCGCACCACGGTGACGGTGCAGGCCGCTTCCGAGGCCACCTTGGCCGAGACGCTGCCGAGCAGCGTGCGACGGAACGAGCTCTGCCGCGCGCCGATGATGACGTGGTCGATCTGGTTGACCTCAGCGAATTCCAAGAGCGCCGCCGCGGGATCGACGGCCTCCAGCACGTGAACCGTCAGCCGGCTTTCGTCGAGCTTCAGCGGCGTCGCCCAATGCCGGAGCGCCACCAGGCGGTCGATATGCTTGTTGGAGCCCTGCTCGTCCAGGGTACGGTCGATTGCGATGCGGTTCAGCTTCAGGACGTTGACGCAGGCAAGCCGCGCCGAGGGCAGCGTGGCGAGAATGCGCTCGGTGGTGATGCGCAGCGCCTCGTTCAGCTCCGGCGCGCCCTCCACCGTGTCGAGCGCGACCGCCAAGATGGGGCTCGATGCGATCTGGGCGGCGACATCCGATTTCGCGCGCGGCGCCATGACGCCCTGGTTAAAGCGCCGCCGCCAGGCGACGCTGAGCGGATCGCGCTTCAGCCGCTCTGACCTTGCGGTGCGCTTGACCTGGTCGGGATGAGCGAGATCGAAAGCGAGCTGGGATGCCGTCGGATAGCGCCACACCGGCTCGATCTCCAGACACCGCAGCACCACCTCCTGGAGCCAGGGCGGATAGTCGGCGCGTAGCGCGCGCGGCGGATGCGGATCGCGCCACAGCCGGCGCCGCATCGCGCGCAGCGTCTCGCCCTCGCCGAACGGGCGCTCGCCGGTGGTGAAGAAATAGAGCAGCACGCCGAGCGAAAACAGGTCGCTGCGCGGATCGTCGCGCACGCCCAGCAGCCGTTCCGGCGCCATGTAGGGCGCGGTGCCGTAAGGCAGGCGGAATTCCTCCTGCAGGAGATCAGGCAGATGGTTGTGGTGCGACAGGCCGTAATCGATCAGCACCGCCTCGCCGCTATCGCGGAACATGATGCTGCTCGGCTTGATGTCGTGATGGATCACGTTCTGCCGGTGCAGGTCCGCGAGCGCGGTCGCGATCTTCGCAACGAGCTGCCGCGCCTCGTCGTACGGCAGCGGCAGGTCGGGCAGCCGCTTGTAGAGCGTGGTCCCGGAGATGCGCTCGATCACGACATAGGCCTGGTGCGCGAAATCGCCTGTGCCGAAACAGGTGGGCACGTGCGGCCCCGCCAGCCGCGGCAGGATCATCATCTCCATCTCGAAGGAGACGATCGCGGCGGGATCCTCGCCCTCCGACACCCGCGGAATCTTCATCAGCAGCGGCACGTCGATGCCGGGATGGGTGACGGTCCACAGCGTCGCCATGCCGCCGGCATGGACGCATTCGCCGATGGTATAGCCGTCGATCACCGCGCCTGATCTGACCAGGGGTTTCGGCATCGGCCTCTAGCGCCCCTGCGACAGCCGGTCGGCGAGCCAATGCGGCAGGCCATTCTCGCGGATCCGGCTCGCGGCCGTCTCGATATCATAGGGCGCCCGGCAATAGGTGATCTGGCACGACACCGTGTCGAACAGCACGAAGGCCGCGGACGGATCGCCGTCGCGGGGCTGGCCGACCGAGCCGAGCACGGCCAGCCATTGCCGTCCGCGCAGCAGCGGCACCGAGACGTCGGTCTTGGGCACGAGGCTCGACATCTTCGCCGTCACCGACATCGAATAGAGCGCCGGACGGTGGATGTGGCCACAAAAGGTGACATGGGCGGGCGTCGAGATCAGGCTCTTGGCGGCATCCGCCGTCGAGCGAACGTAATGCCAGCGCTGCGGACTGGAGGCCTCCGAATGCACGAACAGGCGGTCGCCGTCCTCCACCAGCATCGGCAATTCGGCCAGGAATCGCCGCTGCGCGGCGTCGAGCCGGCCGCGGGTCCATTCGATCGCGATCTGCGCCTCGGCGTTCATGGTCTCAGTCGAGGAATTGACCGCCTGGTCGTGATTGCCGCGCACAGCGACGGCCCCCTGCGCGACCAGCTCCATCGCCGTATCCACCACCCATTCCGGATCGGCGCCATAGCCGACGAAGTCGCCGAGCAGGACGAACCGCTCCGCCCCCTTGGCGCGGGCAAGCTTCAGGCAGGCCTCGAACGCCTGCCGGTTGCCGTGGATATCCGAGAAGACAGCGAGAAGCACGCACCCTCCACCCTCAAATTCTTATTGGAGGCCGATAAGGCCAAATTGAGGGAGGTCAAGAAGATGCGCCAGCGCTGGGCCGTTTACCAGTGCAGCCCTGCGGTGATGGTGAAAGGCCTATTGCTCGTCCTTCGGCGGCATCCGGGGCGGCGGAATCGGGGTGAACACCGCGCCTTGGGCACCGGCGGGCGGGGCATTGAACTCGCCGGTGGAGGAATCGCCGCCGCTGGTCTCCAGAATGGTCTTCGGCGTCACATATTCCCGGACCATGTCGATCAGGCTGCCGTCGCCGCCGCCGAAATCGGCCGCGCGCCCGCCCTGCGGATGTCCGGCCGCGATCTCGTTCTCCGCGGCATGGGTCTTGTCGGCCAGTCGGTCATTGTAGGGCACACGAAAGGCGCGCGGGATGCCGCTCGGGCGATTGTCCTCATCCAGCGCCTCGACCCAGAGGTAGATCGAGCCGGGATCGCCCTCCAGCGAATGCGGCTCGACGATGCGGGCCTTCAGCAGCTTGAAGGTGGCCGGCAGCCGGTCGGCGCTGGCCCAGCCGAGCAGCCCGCGCATCTCGGTGAAGCTGACGACATAGAAGGCGCTGGTCACGATCACCGCGACCGCCTTCAGCGACCAGTGCAGCCGTGCATAGACCAGCACCACCAGCAGCAGCGCGCCGATGACGGCGTAAGCGACCGACAGCGTCACGATGACCGTCTGCAGATTATTCACGGCGCACCCTCACCCGGGTCTTCGGATCGACATCGGCGCCGTTGCGCCAGCTGCTGCGGAAGGTCTCCAGCAGCGATTTCGGCCGCTGATCGACGTTGACGACCTTGCCTTCCGCATCGATGCGGAATCGCACCGCGGTCTTCTCGTCGCCGGTGTGGTCGAGCGTGAACTTGTTGTCGAAGATCACCTGTGCGGTCGGATTGAGCTTCTGCACCTTCACATTGGCCGTCACAGGCTCGCCGGTGGTGGCGACGAAATGCGAGACATTCACCGTGTATTCGCCGGCGAGGATGCCGCGCACCGTGACGATCTCCTCGCGGATCGGGGAAGCAATCTTCTTGCCGGCGACCATGATGAAGTCGTTGGCCCCGCCGCGGTCGTCGCGGTCGAGCGTGAGGAAGCCGGCCTCGCGGTGGCGATACCAGGCGATGTTGCCGGCGGGATCCTGCACGAACAGGTCGAGATCGTCGGGGTGGTTGTCCGGCCAGTCCAGCGTGATCATGAACTCGGCCTTGGAGTCGATCTTGCCGTCCTTGGCATCCGGGGACACCGCGAGCAGCGCGAGGAAGAACAGGAAGGCGATCACCTGGAGCGCCTTGAACAGCATCACGCCGAGCGGATCGAACGGCTCCTCGCGCGGATAGAGGCCGAAATCATCCATCATGACGGCGTTCCGGCGCCCTTGATTCCAGAGCTCTTGCGCTCCAGCACCGGCGTCACATAGGTCTCGGTCAGCACCACCGCATCCGAGAACACCCGCTGGGTCGCGGCATCCAGCATGTAGTACTGGATGCGGACCAGGATCGAGCCGACGAGGCCGGCCAGCGTCGTGTACATCGCGACCGCCATGCCGTCGCTCATCAAGCCCATCGAGGAGCGCATCGCGACCTTGTCGGCGGCATCCAGCCCCGCGATCGGCGCCAGCATGATGATGAAGCCGATGATGGTGCCGAGCAGGCCGAGCTTCATCAGCGTGTCCGAGACGAAGGCGCCGAACCCGTTGGAGCCGCGCAGGCGATCGGCCAGCGTTCGCAACAGCAGCGTCTGATTCACGGGGCGGTAATCCTGCGCCGCAGCCTTCGTCACCAGGCTCTCGATGTGATCGCGCACCAGACCGCGCGGCAGCGACGTCGCACGCGCATCGAGCACCCTGCCGCCGTCAGGCGCCGCGAGCGCCGCCCGGCAACGCCGCGCCGCCGCCCCCTCGCGTGCGATCGCCCGCGTGCGCAGGAAGCAATGGCCGCAGGTGACGATGTAAAGCACCGCGATCACGCTCGAAATGTAGGTGCGGTCCGAGGTCAGCATCAGGTGGATCAGACCGAAGCGCCACAGCAGCACGACGGCGAAGATCGACAGCCCCGTGAAGATCATCCAGAACAGAAGCGCACTGCGCTCGGACGGGTCGGCAGCAGACCCAGCGATCGGTCCAATCGTCATCGAAGTCATGCTGCACCGCTCCTGCCCGCAACGATGGGCTGCAAAGATTCCATCCCGATTAGATCAAAGCCGCCGCGCCCGGTCCAAAGACCCATGCCCAATCCGGCTTGGGAAATTTGCCCGAGCTGCAATCCTGCCATACCCCGCAATTGGCAAGGCGCGGCGGCGTTGTTAGGCTGATCCTATCAAACGTCGGGGGTGATCGCATGCGCCTCGTGCTTCAGCTTGTTGCCCGTCTGCTCCTCATCGTGGCGCTGTGCCTGGGCGCCGCGACGGTATGGGCCACGTTCGATGCCTATCGCAGCGTTGACCGGGCGACCGCGGCCTCGGCGCAGCGGGTCGCGCAGGCGCTCCAGGCGCTGTACTGGCACGAGCTGTTGTTGCGCAGCAGCAGAGCGCGCGAGCACTTGCTGCCGGTTCCGGAATGGCGCACGCTGGAGACGATGAAGCTGATCTCGCCCGGCGTCTGCGTCGAGTTCCAGCCGGCGACCGCATTCGAGAAGCCGCTCTGCGGCCAGAGCGAAGGGCTGGGTAAGACCCCGCCGCGCTGGTTCGCCGCCATCGTGCCGACCTTCCTCGGCAGCCATGCCGAGGTGGTGCGGCCCGTCAGTCCGCGCGCCGCAGCCGCCGGCACGGTGGTTGCGACGCCCGATGCGGCTGCCGCGATCTCGCTCGCCTGGGAATACATCCTCAACGTCATCGATGTCGCGCTGTTGATGGCAGCGGCGATCGCCCTGCTCGCCTCGCTCGCCATTGCGCACGCGCTGGCGCCGGCGCGCGCGATCGTCACCGCTCTTCAGCGCATGGCGTGCGGACAGTACCGCACGAAACTGCCGCGCTTCCGCTCGATGGAGCTGGCGATGATTGGGGGCGCCGTCGGCGAGCTCGGCGGCCGACTGGAGGAAGCCACCGAACAGCGCGCGGCGCTGACGCGACGCCTGATCGAGATCCGCGACGACGAGCGCCGCGCGCTCGCCCGCGAGCTGCACGACGAGTTCGGGCAGAACCTTTCCGCCATCCTCGCCTTCGCCAACACCATCGAGACGGCGAGCGCGAAGCAGAACAAGGACAACGGCATCGCGCAGGACGCGCGCATGATCTCGCAGGCCACGCATCATCTGATGGCCTCGCTGCGCGATGCGCTCAAGCGGCTGCGCAATCCGCTGCCGGAGGAGCTCGGGCTCGAGGCCAGCCTCGTCAATCTCGTCGACAGCTGGCGCTCGCACAGTACGGCGCGGCCGACGATCCAGCTCGACCTCAGGGGCGATCTCACTGACATCAGCGGCCCGGCCGCCACCACCGCCTACCGCGTCGCGCAGGAATGCCTGACCAACGCGCTGCGTCACAGCGCGGCGCGCGAGATCTCGTTGCGCGTCGAGCGGCGCGCGGGCGAGGACGATGCGCTCTTGATCCGTGTCGAGGACGACGGCGGCGGCGATGCCGCGCGCGTCGCGCAGTCGGCCGGCTTCGGCCTCACCGGAATCCGCGAGCGCGTCGCGGCAGCCGGCGGATCGCTGTCGATCCTGCCCGCAACCCGCGGCCTGAGCGTCGCCGCCACCATCCCGCTCGCCGCGTGAGGCCGACATGAACGATGTCGCGGCAACAGGCATCTCCGTTCTGCTGGTCGACGACCATCCGATCGTCCGACAAGGCTACCGACGCGTGCTGGAGAGCCAGGGCGATCTGCATGTCGTGGCCGAAGCCGACAACGCCGCGGATGCCTACGGCGCCTTCAAGGCGCACGACCCTGACGTCGTCGTGCTGGATATCTCGATGCCCGGCGCCAGCGGGCTGGAGGCCATCCGCAACATCCGCGCCCGCAGCCCGCGGGCGCGTATTCTCGTCTTCACCATGCACAATGAGGCCGTGCTGGTGAAGTCAGCCTTCAGCGCCGGCGCCTCCGGCTTCGTCACCAAGAGCAGCGAGCCGTCCGCGGTCGTGAACGCAATCCGCAGCATCGCCCGCGGCGAGCGCGCCATGAGCGACGACATCGCGCACATTCTCGCCGAGGACAGCCTGTCGCCGACCGGCTCGGTGCTGGACCAGCTGGGCGAGCGCGAGATCGAGATCCTGCGCCAGTTCGCCGGCGGCGCCACCACCGAAGAGATCGCGACGCATCTCAATTTGAGTGTGAAAACCGTGCAGAATTATCATTACCTCATCAAAACCAAGACCGGCGCGCGCACGGACGCGCAACTGGTGCGGCTGGCCGCAACGTGCGGGCTGACGAAGATCTAGCAGCGGGGCTGCCGCTTCCCCCACACCACCTGAGGATCTTGAATCTGCCGGGCGGGATGGAACGGAGGCTATCCAGCTCCAGTTAGGACCGGAGTGGAGGAGTAAATCGCCATGAGTAAGGCTCATCACAAGGCAGTCGACCACCCCCCGATCATTACCGTAGGCGAGCTCATCGACGAACTTTGCCGCCTGCCCGATACGGCCGTCATCCACTTCCGCTGCCCCATGCTCGATCAGGAGCTGACATTCTACCGCCTTCGAAAGCGGTCAAAGGATGTCGTCGAGATCGCGGTCAACACCTATCCGGAGAGCCCGCCGGTCGTACCGGCCGACGGCGCGTTTCACCCGCGCAGGCACCCAACCGCCTCGCCCTCCGTTCGCGAGAGCGCGCTTCTTCACAAGGCAAGAGGATAAGTCAGGCGTCGCGTTCTAGGCGGCCTTCAACCCGCGCAGCACCAGCGCGAGCGTCGCATCGACACGCGCCGGCAGGTCTGCGTCCTTCCATTCGTCGGCATGCGCCGGGTGGTGGAAGCGGACGGTTGCATCGAAGATCGCGCGCGCGGTCGCCTTGATGTCGTCCACGGCGAACACGCCCTGGCTCACGCCATCGGTCAGGATCGCCGCGATCTGGTCGATCATGGTGTCCTTGTGACATTTGACGGCGGCACAGGCCTCACGCGCCAGGGTCAGATAAGTTTCGAACATCTCGGGGTCGTCGAGCACACGCGAACGCTTGGCTGCGAACAGTGTGCGCAGCCAGCGGTCGAGCCTGTCGGGCGCCGGGCCCTGCTCTTTCGCGATCGCCAGCAGCGGCGCATCGATGCGGTCCAGCCAGCGTTTGGCAACGGCCTCGCGCAGCGAGGCCTTGCTCGGGAAATGGCGATAGACGCTGCCGTGGCTCACATCGAGCGCACGGGCAACGTCGACCACGGTGGCCTTGGCAAGTCCGTAGCGCCGCAAGACGTCCTCGGTGACTTCGAGGATCCGCTCCGGCGTCAGGATAACGGCTTCATTCATGCCAGCACCTTGTTCCCGTTCAGGGTTCATCCGGCGACAGGGCTGCTTCCGAAGCGCCCTCACCGGTCGTTTCGGAAAGCTCTCGCCTTAATGAGGCAGTTTTGCAGCCTGCGCCGCGATCTGGCGCGCCACCAGCAAATTGAGCCAATGCCCAATCGCGCCGGTGAAATTGAGGATTTCGGTCGTCATTGTCTCAAGTCTCCATTCGTCCACGGCCCCCACTGCTTAATTTCGTCCCTCGATCCGCTGGTTTTTCGGACCTCAGGCTCCCTTGGCAGGATAGCCGCGGGACGCCCAATCGGAGCGTCCGAGAACGGATATACACGTCTCGCTGACAGATTTCAATATCTGTCAGTCAATGATCCGTGATTGACAGTTAATATTTGCGGCCGGGCGTCGCCACCCCCCGCTGGCCGGTCCGGTGGATGGCTCGGCGATCCCTCGCTCCCGGGGCCCAGACCGTTTGTTTCGCCCTGCCCGCTCTGTTAAATCACGGCGTAAAAAGCATTTTGGCAGGTCGCAGCCCCCTTGCGGTCGCCCGCCCACCTCCTGGAGCCGTCAGATGATCCCCCGCTATACCCGTCCCGAAATGGCCTCGATCTGGGAGCCGCAGACCCGGTTCAAGATCTGGTTCGAGATCGAGGCGCATGCGGCGGACGCCCTCGCCGAGCTCGGGACCATTCCCAAGGAAGCCGCCAAAACGGTCTGGGCCAAGGCCAAGGACGCCACCTTCGACGTCGCCCGCATCGACGAGATCGAGCGCGAGACCAAGCACGACGTCATCGCCTTCCTCACCCACCTCGCCGAGATCGTCGGCCCCGAGGCGCGCTTCGTGCACCAGGGCATGACCTCCTCCGACGTGCTCGACACCTGCCTCAACGTCCAGCTCACCCGCGCCGCCGACCTCCTGCTCGCCGACCTCGACAAGGTGCTGGCTGCGCTGAAGAAGCGCGCCTTCGAGCACAAGATGACGCCGACCATCGGCCGCAGCCACGGCATCCATGCCGAGCCCGTCACCTTCGGCCTCAAGCTCGCCTATGCCTATGCCGAGTTCACGCGGGCCAAGGAGCGCCTGATCGCGGCACGGAAAGAGGTCGCGACCTGCGCCATCTCGGGCGCCGTCGGCACCTTTGCGCAGATCGATCCCCGCGTCGAAGAGCATGTCGCCAAGGCCATGGGCCTCGTGCCGGAGCCGATCTCGACCCAGGTGATCCCGCGCGACCGTCACGCGATGTATTTCTCGACGCTCGGCGTGATCGCCTCCTCGATCGAGCGCATCGCGGTGGAGATCCGGCACATGCAGCGCACCGAGGTGCTGGAGGCCGAAGAGTTCTTCTCCGAAGGGCAGAAGGGCTCCTCCGCGATGCCGCACAAGCGCAACCCGGTGCTATCGGAGAACCTCACCGGCCTCTCCCGCATGGTGCGCGCCTATGTGACGCCGGCGCTGGAGAACGTCGTGCTCTGGCACGAGCGCGACATCTCGCACTCCTCGGCCGAGCGTATGATGGGCCCGGACGCGACCGTCACGCTCGACTTCGCGCTGGTGCGCCTCGCCGGCCTGATCGACAAGCTCCTGGTCTACCCCGCCAACATGCAGAAGAACCTCGACCGCCTCGGCGGCCTCGTCCACTCCCAGCGCGTGCTGCTGGCGTTGACGCAGAAGGGCGCGAGCCGCGAGGACGCCTACAAGCTGGTGCAGCGCAACGCCATGCCGGTCTGGCGCGGCGATGGCGACTTCCTCCAGCTCCTGAAGAAGGACACTGAGGTGAAGAAATATCTCACCGACGCCGAGATCGAGGAGCAATTCGACCTCGGCTATCACCTCAAGCACGTCGATACGATCTTCAGGCGCGTGTTCGGGGAGAGCTGAACTTCCCGTCATTCCGGGGCACGCGAAGCGTGAACCCGGAATCTCGCGCTACAATCTCCAGATTCTCAGGTGCGCAATTGCGCACCATAGTCCGATGCTGCGCATCGTCCCGGAATGACAAGAGACCCCACAAGAAACGGACCCTCCCATGCCCATCGTCAACCGCATCGCCGCCCTCTCCGACGAAATGGCCGCCTGGCGCCATGATTTCCACGAGAACCCGGAGCTGCTCTATGAAGTCCACCGCACCGCCGGCATCGTCGCCGATCGCTTGCGCGAATTCGGCTGCGACGAGGTGGTGACGGGCATCGGCCGCACCGGCGTGGTCGGCGTGATCCGCGGCCGCAAGTCGGCCTCCGGCAAGACCATTGGCCTGCGCGCCGACATGGACGCGCTGCCGATCATGGAAACCTCGGGCGTGCCCTACGCCTCCAAGGTCCCCGGCAAGATGCACGCCTGCGGCCATGACGGCCACACCGCGATGCTGCTGGGCGCCGCCAAATATCTCGCCGAGACGCGCAATTTCGACGGCACCGCGATCATGATCTTCCAGCCCGCCGAGGAAGGTGGCGGCGGCGGCAAGGCGATGGTGGACGACGGGCTGATGACGCGCTGGAACATCCAGGAGGTCTACGGCATGCACAACATGCCGGGGCTGCCCGAAGGCCATTTCGCCACCACGCCCGGCGCGATGCTCGCCTCCTCCGACAACATCCAGATCACGGTCTACGGCAAGGGTGGCCATGCCGGCGCGGGTCCGCACAAATCGGTCGACAGCGTCCTGATCGGCTCGCAGATCGTCAACGCGCTGCAATCGATCGTCGCGCGCAATGTCGATCCGCTGAAATCAGCCGTCATCTCGATCACCCAATTTCACTCCGGCACCGCCTTCAACATCATCCCTGAAGTCGCCGAGCTCGCCGGCACCGTGCGCACGCTCGATCCTGAAGTGCGCGATCTCGTCGAGCGCCGCATCGGCGAAGTCGCCGACAGCATCGCCCGCGCCTATGGCGGTTCGGCCGAGACCAAGTACACGCGGATGTATCCGGTGACGATGAACCATGCGCGCGAGGCCGACCTTGCCGCCGACGTCGCCCGCGACATCGTTGGCGCCGAGCGCGTCAACGACAAGTTCATCCCGATGATGGGCGCCGAGGACTTTTCGTTCATGCTGGAAGCGCGTCCCGGCGCAATGGTGCTGGTCGGCATGGGCGACGGCAACGAGTGCCACCACCCGGCCTATGTCTTCAACGACAACATCCTCGGCCACGGCGCCTCGTTCTGGGTGCGCATGATCGAGACGCGGATGCCGGCGTAGCTGGGGCAGCATTTACAGCCGCGTAGCCCAAAAGAACAGGTTACGCGGCCCCCGTTCAGCCGGCCGCAGAGCGCAGGCCCGTTGGCTCGTCCGCCTTCACCAGGCGAGACGTGGCCTCGTCCGAGGCGAGAGGCAGGGTGAACTGAAAGACGGCGCCCCTGGGCTCGTTTGCGCCGGCCCACATCTGTCCGCCATGCGCCTCGATGATCGAGCGGCAGATGGCGAGACCCATCCCCATGCCTGTCGGCTTGGTGGTGTAGAAGGCCTCGAACAGGCACTCGACAGTCTTCGGATCCAGTCCCGGACCGGAATCCCGCAAGGTAACGTGCACGCCGTTCGATACATCCCGTTCGGTGCTGATCAGCAACTCGCGTTCCCCCTCGCCCACCGCGGCCATCGCCTCGATCGCGTTGACAATCAGGTTGAGTACCACTTGCTGAAGCTGAACCCGATCTGCCTGAATGGTCGGCAAGCCTTCGGCCAGTTGCGTTCGTACCGAGACGCCGTTCTTGAACGCCTCGCTGCGGGTCAGCGCGATGACCTCGAGCACCGCCTGGTTGATGTCCATATCGTCCTTTTGCGGCGGCGCTTTCCTTATCAGCGCCCGGATCCGGCCGATGATGTCGCCGGCTCGAGTGCCATCGCTGGTGATCCAGCCGAACGTCTGTCGAACCCGCTCCAGATTTGGCGGTTGGGCCTCCAGCCAATTCAACCCCGCTTCGGCGTTCGCCACGATTGCGGCGATCGGCTGGTTGACCTCATGGGCAATCGAAGCCGTGAGCTGCCCCATCGTGGTGACGCGATTTGCGTGCGCGAGCTCCATCAGGGCTTCGCGGTAGAGCCGCTCGTGCTCGCGAGCTTCGGCCTCTGCCCGCTTGAGAGGCGTCAGATCGAGGACAAAGCCGACCCCTTGATCTCCACCTGGTGCAAACATCGTCCCGCCAATCAGCACGGAGACCCGGCTTCCATCCTTCCGCACATACTCCTTCTCGAATGGCAGGGCCGTCCCGACCCGCTTCAATTCCGCCACGGTTTGTACGTCGCGGTCGCGCCATTCCGGTGGCGTGAGGTCGTATCGATGCAGGCGCCCTGAGGCGAGATCGTCCCGGTCATATCCAACGATGCGCAGGAATGCGTCATTGGCCTCGAGAATACGCCCCTCGACTTCCCAGATGATGATGCCGATGATGTTGGAGTCGAAGAGACGCCGGATCTTGATATCTCGCGCTGCAAGATCGCTCTGCAGTTGAATGTTCTCTTCGGTCGCCTGTCTCCGCCGCTTCGCTTCGAGCCGCGCGAGCGCCAACGCCGCTCCCGCCAGCGCGACGACGAGGACAACGGCGCCGGCAATCAGCCAGCTCCAGCGCTGCTCGAATTCTTCGGCATGCGTCTCCCGGTCGGCGAGCCGAAAGCGCTCGTGATCCACCATCTGATCGATTTGCGAGCGGATCTCATCCATGCTGCGGATCATCGCCAGCGCCGCCTGCCCGGACGTGCCGGCGGTCTTCACCATCTCGTCGATCTCGCGCAGTTTTGCCGAAACGGTCAACGCCAGATGTTGCGCGCGCAGACTCTGCAGCGGATCGTCCGCGACCAGCGCCTGCAGCGCCTGCGCCTCGCGCCGCACACCTTCGTCGGAGACGCCGTAGGCTTTGAGATAGGTGGGGTCGAGGGTCATTAGATACCCGCGCCGCTCGGTCTCCAGCTCGGCGGTGATCGCACGCAACCGATCGAGTGTTTCGAGCACCTGGCGGCTATGCCCAAGCAGGTTATGGGCTGCCTGCCGCTCCTGCCGATATTGCAGGCCGAGAAACCCGGTCGCGGCGAACAGCGTCAGAAGCGCCACGATCGCCACGATCAGCGGACGAGCCAGCCATCGCAAAGACGGGACCAGAGCAGGGACTGACATTGGCCTTGGGTCTTCGATGCTGGTGTGACCGCGCGTCTTCTGGTGTCGACGCCACAGCATGATAGAATAATAGCATGGTTAGGTGGGGCGGAAACCCGACATTCGCGCCCCCAAGGTTGCACCGGTTTGGCCGTCAGTCGCCGCGCGAGGGCCGCGACATCACCGGTATGGCTCGCGTTGCGAATGATTGCCCGTCGCAGGGAGAGCCAGCATGGCGTACGCACAGAGCGGTCGAATTCCGATCAGCCGTCGCAGCTTCGTTAGGGGATTGGGGGCGGCGGGTGCAGTCCTGCCGACACTGGCCGCGCTGCCGCGGTGGAGCTTCGCCGAGGATCGCGCCGCGACGTACGCCAATGCGAACATCGATTGGAAGCAGTTTGCGGGACAGACCATTACCCTTGCGGGAGCGATCCATCCCTGGTCGAATGCGATCACGCCGCTGCTGCCGGAGTTCACCAGACTCACCGGCATCAACGTCACCATCGATTTCCAACTCGAAACCACATACCTCGGCGCCTTGGCGATCAGACTCGCCCGCGGCAGCGCGACGCCTGACGTCTTCATGTTCACGACCTACGGCCAGGGCATCTCGGGAGGATGGCTCGAGCCATTGAACGGATATTATTCCAACAGATCGCTGACCGATCTCGGCTGGTATGACGAGAGCGATCTGCTCAAGACGGCTCGGGCCTTCCCGCTGTGGTCTGACGGCGAACGCTACGCCATACCGATCACCTCCGAAGCGATGACCATGTTCGTCAACGGGGACGCGCTGGCCGCCAAGAACCTGGCGATCCCGCAGACGTTCGAAGAGCTGCTTGTGACTGCCAAGGCGCTCAAGTCCAGCGAGATGTCGGGGATCGCTATGCGGGCGCAGGCCAGCGGCAATTCCTCGCCGCCGGCCATGGGCTTCGTGTTCTCCTACGGCGGCGCCATGGTCAAGGACAACAAGGCCGTTTTCGCAAGCCCCGAAGCGATTGCGGCCGTCGAGATGTACGGACGCCTGCTCAGCCAGGCCGGGCCTGGCGGCGTCGGCAGCTATGAATGGTACCACGTGCTGGACGACTTCCTGCAGGGACGGACTGCAATCGCGATCGACAGCAGCAATTTCGCGACCGACATCTCCAATCCGGCCAGGAGTCGCGTCGCGAAGCAGGCCCAGTTTGCGGTCTTCCCGCATGTCCCTGGTCGCACCCCCGTGCCCTTCATGTCGCACTGGCAGGCCTGCATCAATGCAAAATCACGAAACAAGCGGGCAGCTTTCCTGTTCCTGCTCTGGGCAACAAGCAAGCCGACATCGCTGCAGACTGCCGCAGCAGGGCTGGCCACGACACGCGTGTCGGCGTGGTCCAGCGAGGGCTTCAAGAAGGCATTCGGCTCGCAAGCCGCCGAGGCGGCGCTGACCAATTTGCAAAATGCCGATGTCGACCGCGCCAAGGCGATCCTCTTCCATCCGCAATCGAGACCGGTCATGGATGCCTTCATGATCGGCGTCAATGAAGTGGTCAACGGCGAGAAATCGGCAAAGGACGCCATGACCGGTGCGGCCGCGCAGGCCAATGCGGCGATCCGCGGGTAGCGGCGAAGCGTCACCCAATCGGAAGAGCTGACTTCGGCGGACAAGTCGCCAACTCAGCCTTGCGCGGCGCTCATTCCTGATCTTGAGGCATCGGGTTTGGAGGAATGCGGCGAGGCATGCAAGCCTCGCGACAAGCCCCGCGTTCTGCGCCCTCGCCTATACCTGCACCACCTCGTGCCGTATCACGAACGGGGCGAGCAGCATATGCACCTCGCCTGCGACGACCTCGCGCTGGTCCGCCGGCAAGCCCGCGAGCGTCACGGTGGCGATCGAGCCGTGGCTGCCGTGGGCACCGACCTTCACCTTGCAGTCGATGCCACGCTCCCTAAGCGGCGCCAGCACCTTGGTGAACACGCGCTCGGCGGCGTCCCAGCGCAGCTGCGGCTTGAACACCTTGCCGACGCCCGTCACCGGCATCGGATCGATCGGAATCACTTGCACGGGCACAGCCGCGCGCTCCGGCGTGCGCTCGCGCACCCACGTCTCCAGTTCGCCCGGCGCGACGCTGGCGCCCGGTTTCAGCTGCACGTAGCCCACGGGCAGTTCACCCGCGTAGGCGTCGGGCTGGCCGACCACTGCGGCGAAGCCCACGGCGGGATGACGGAACATGATCTCCTCGATCGGCGCCGGATCGATGTTGTGGCCGCCGCGGATCACGAGGTCCTTGGCGCGGCCGGTGATCCAGAGATAGCCGTCGGTGTCCAGCCGGCCGAGGTCGCCGGAATTGACCCAGACCTCGTCGACGAAGGCGCCCTTGTTGTGCTCGTCGTTGAGATAGCCGCCGAACACGCCGGGCCCGGCCATGATGACGACGCCGATCTCGTCCGGCTTGCAGTCGCGGATCAGGCGGCCTTCGGCGTCGAGTTGCACGATGCGCACGCGCGCGTAAGGCATGGGAAGTCCGACCGAACCGAGCCGGATCGGCCGACCCGGATAGGCGAGCGTGTGCACGCTCGACGTCTCGGTCATGCCGTAGACCTCGACCACCGGCAGTTTGAGCTTGTCCTGGATCGCCGAGCCCACGGCGACGGGGATCGCCGAGCCGCCGCCGGCGGCGTATTTGAGGCTGGAGATGTCCGCATTATCAGGAGGCACGGCAAGCGCCGCAGCCAGCACCGTCGGCACGCTCGACAGCGCCTCGGGCCTATAGCGCTCGACCAATTTCCAGATGTTCTTCACCGAATTCGCATTGCGCCAGCCGCTCGGTGACAGCACGACCAGCGAGCCGCCGGCCGACAGTGTCGTCAGTACCTGTGTCAGTGATCCCCCGACATGGAACAGCGGCATACCGAACAAGAGATTGGCGCCGGGCTTGCCCTTCAACAGCAGATTGAGCGCCCAGGCCTGATAGACTTGGTTGGCATGGGTATGCCGCACCAGCTTCGGCGTGCCGGTGGTGCCGCCAGTGTGGAAATAGGCGGCGATGTCACTGCCGAGAATCTTGCGCCCGCTGACAAGCCGGTCCGACGGCTGCTGCTTGATCAGGTCGCCAAAAGCGAAGATGCCCTTGTCTGGATCGCCGCCGCCGAACACCTGAACGATCGCCTTGAGGTGCTTGAGCTGCGGACGGATCTGCTCGACCTTCTGCCAGATGTCGGTGCCGGGCATCGGCCCGAGCGCCACCAGGATCTTGGTGTTCGCAGCTTCCAGGATCTCCGCGATCTGGTGCGGCTCCAGCAGCGGATTGACGGGATTGGCGATGCCGGCAGCTTCGGCACCGAACAGCGTCACGAAGGCATCGGGCACCAGCGGCAGCATGAAGCTGATGACATCGCCCTTCTCAGCGCCGAGCGCGTGAAACATGTTGGCGGCTTGCGTGACGCGCGCAATGAAGTCGCGGTAGGTGACCACGACCGGCGTGTCGGAGGGATCGGCATTCTGCAGGAACTGGATCGCCGCGCCGTCGGGATTGCGCGCCGCCCCGAGCTTGATGGCGTCATAGGTGCTCTCGGCGGCGACGCGGTCCGCGTAAGGGACCTGCTCGAAGGCCCGGACCTCATCGTCGGTCAAAAGGTCCGGATAGTCATTGCCGATCAGCCGATCGAGCGCATGGATGCCCGCCATGGAATTTCGTCCTCCCTCAGATTTCCCCGCCCCCTGTCTTGTGACATTTTGGTTTGGCGAGACCCGACCGATGGCCGGCCGAGCGGGAACACAATGAGGGATGATTTGGCGTTCGTCCATGGCCGAAGGCGACGGGCCGCTCGCGGCAATACGCCGTCTGGGCCTAGGAGCGATCCGGCGCCCAGCCGACCGCGTTGAAATCGGCAGGCAGAGGCATCACCTCTGGCTCCGCGGTGGCCTTGCGCATGACTGCGTCGGCACGATTTGCCGCCGTGATCTCGATCGGCACGCCCGCCTTGCTCACTGCAAGTATGCCAGTCAATTCCGGCGGCGCGGCCATCACATAGCTGTCGATCGTCGCTCCCAGTCCCTGTTGAGCATCAGGCCGCCGGCAAGATAGCTGCTGTCGGAGCGATTCTTGGCGAGAAGTCTCAGCTCTGCAGTTTGCTGTGAGCCATCTCAGTTCTCCGTGGCGTTGACGCGGTCGAGCATCTTCCTGCCCATCGCAAAAGCTCGCGCATCACCGCGCTCGATCATGGCGCGCGCGGCGACCGCGGCGCGGGACCGCAGATCGGGAAGACGATCGAGATCGATATTGTCGAGAATGCGCGGCCCATAGAGACGGAGTGCATTGTCGAGCAGCGATTGCAGCTCCTTGGTCAGCCGGTGCTCCGCGCGCATGCGCGAGGCGAGCGCCAGGACTTCATTGCGTGCAGCCGGCGGAATCAGAACTTCGACGCGCACGAGGTCGGCCGCACCACCCTGGCTGCGATATTTCCTGACGCGCTTGTTCGCTGGGATCACCGTCCACCTCGTTCCGCGGACCATTTGGATATCATACGTATCCCGGTTACGCAAATTCGTATCCCGGTTACGGAACTAAGACATTGTTACAGTTATATTTTCTCTGAGTATAATCGAACGAAATGAACCTCCTCGCGCGACAGTCGGACCAATTCGCAGCGGCTTCGCCGGACGCCATGCCGCAAGACGCGAGGACACCATGACCACGCCCCTGCGAGACCGCATCACGCCGCTGATCCGTGCGGTCGCCATGACATCGGTGATTTTGGCATCGGCGACCGCCCTGCCCCGCACCGCGCTCGCCGCGGACAGCCAGCTCGAGAAGATGCGCGCCAAGATCGCGTCCTCCATCGGCGACAAGATGGAGAAGCTGGGCGGCTCGCGCATCGTCTACAAAGTGGACGCCGATGGCTTGCGCGAGAGCGCCGTGACGGACCTCCGCGATGACGTCTACAAGACCCTGCGCGAGGGCAAGATCGCCTTCTCGGGCCTTGCGATCCGCGACGGTGGCGTCGAGGTGAAGGTTGCGGACGCCAAGGGCCGCGAAGAGCTGAAGCGGAAGCTCGCGGCGGCCGCGGAGGGGCTGCCCGCGCATGCCCTCGCCGTGACCGACGGCGGCGACGGGCTTGTCAGGCTCAAGCCGACTGACGCCGCATCCGCAGCAGCGCTGCACGACCTCGTCGAGGATTCCATCGCCATGATCGAGCAGCGCCTCAAGGATGCCGGCATCAAGCTCGCCAGCGCCCAGCCTGATGGCACCGACCGCATCCGCATCTTCGTCCCGGGGATGATGGAGCCCGAGCGCGTCACCGCGATCTTCGCCGCGAAGGTCAAGGTCAGCTTCCGCCTGATCGACATCTCGATGCCGGCGGAACAGGCGCAGTCCGGCACACCACCCGCGGGAACGGAAGTCCTGCTCGGCTTCAAGGACAAGCGCCCTTATCTCGTTGCCAAGGACAGCGCGCTCGACGGGAACGACATCAGCTATGCGGGCCCGGGGTTCGCGAGCAGCACGAACGAACCGATCGCCTCGTTCCGCTTCAACGGACGCGGCGCGCGGCGTTTCGCCCACATCACCGAAGAGAACATCGGAAAGCCCTTCGCCATCGTGCTCGACGACAGAGTGATTTCCGCACCGGTGATCCGCGAGCCCATCACCGGTGGCTCCGGCCAGATCTCAGGCAATTTCACCCTGGAGGAAGCAAGCAGCGTCGCCATGTTGCTGCGCGCCGGGTCCCTGCCGGGGCACCTTGGCCTGCTCGAACAGCAGGTGGTCCAACCCGCCGCCAAGCCCTGAGGCGAAAGTCGCCCCGCTTCGCCCGGGCGCCCAGGTCCGTCCACGACGCCCAAACCCGAACCCGGCGCCGCGAATCACGGGCGCGCCGCAGCCATACGCGCAACCAACGGGCAATTGCCGAAACGCCCGATCAGGCTAAATTTGCCTCTTGCGGCATGACGGCCGAAGGCTTCATTCAAGCGGTCGTCATTCGGCTATACGAATACCGAGCAGGACTGAAGGCCTTACGCGGGGTGAGTACCATGCCGTCCGGCAATGCAGACATTTCCTCGATCCTCGACCGCATCCTCGACGCGGCTACGGACAATCTCAGGATCGCGAAGATCCTGGTCCAGATGGGTCTCGATCCGAACAACGTCACCTACGACGCGATCTTCGACCGGCTGCTGGACATCTTTGTCCAGAACATCACGCTGGCCAATCTGTTCGCGACGGTCGGCGCCGGCTTCTTCGTCGCCACCCTCTTGATGCGGACCATGGTGCCCCTGCGCGTCGCGAACATGATCGGCTGCGTGTTCTTCGCCGCGTTCGGTGCGCTCTCGGCCAATGTCTCGACCTTCCTGCTCTATCTTCTGCTGCTTCCGATCAACGGCTTGCGCCTGCGGCAGATGCTCAAGCTGGTCAAGAAAGCGCGCCATGCCGCCGAAGGCGACATGTCGATCGAATGGCTCAAGCCGTTCATGACCGAGCGCAAATATCGCCGCGGCGACACGCTGTTCAAGCTGGGCGACCCGGCCAAGGAGATGCTCCTCACCGTCACCGGCAAATTCCTGGTCAAGGAGATCAACGTCGAGATCCTGCCGGGCGCGCTGATGGGCGAGCTCGGCTTCCTGACGCCGGACAACCGCCGCACCGGAACGATCGAATGCATCGAGGACGGACAGGTGCTGACGATCACCTATGACCGGCTGCTCGAGATCTACTTCCAGGATCCGCAGTTCGGCTATTATTTCCTGGTGCTGACCAGCCAGCGCCTGCTGCAAAACATCGATCGCCTGCAGAAGCAGCTGGCGACGGCGCGGGCGACCACCACCAACAGGATCGCATGACCGGCGGTCAGCTCAAGAGCAGCGCCATGCCCGGATCGCCCTTCTCCATCGCACGCCGATAGGCCGCCCGTGCACTGACGCGGCCGAGATATTTGACCACGTTCGGGCAGCGCGAGAGGTCATAAGGCTGGAAGTAACGCATCGTGGTGAGCGAGAAGCCCGTCATGATGTCGGCGGTGGTGAAGGTCTTGCCCGCCAGATATTCGGCATCGCGAACGCGCGCATCGATCAGATCGAAGGCGCGGTCGACACGCCCTTTGGTCGCGGCCAGCATCGGATTGTCCTCGGCGAGCTTGAGGCGGTTCAGGATCATCAGCCGGCCCATGCCGGCTTGCAGCGTGCCGTTGGCGAAGTGAAACCAGTACAGGAACTGCGCGAAATCAGGATCGTCAGGACCAAGCACGAGACGGCCGCTGCCGTACTTCGCCATGATGTAGTCGACGATGGCACCGGATTCGGCGAGCACGAGATCGCCATCGGTGATGACGGGCGCCGCCCCGATCGGGTGCAGCGCCTTGTAGTCGGGCGGCGCCAGCATGGTGACGGGATCGCGGGCGTAGCGCTTCAGCGCGTAAGGGATTTCGAGCTCTTCGCACAGCCAGACGATGCGCTCGGACTGCGACTTGCCGAGATGATGGACGGTGAGCATGAGGCCTCCTGCGAGCACTGTGACGCCGCGTCATACTTCGTGATGGCGGACTTCCCGGAATTTTGCGGACATGCCCCCCCGCATTCAACCCTTCCAGATACCGGCCCCAGGCAACCCCGCCGCAAAATCGCCCTAAAAACCGAATGGTAACCATGGCGGGCTAGGGTAGTGATGTGACCAATTCCCCGACGATCCTGGTATTCGATTCCGGCCTTGGCGGGCTCACGGTGCTCCGTGAGGTCGTGGCCGCGCGCCCGGATGCGCATTACGTCTACGTCGCCGACGACGCCTTCTTCCCCTACGGCCATCACAGCGAGGACGAGATCATCGCCCGCGTCGTGCCGCTGATGGGTGAACTGATCGGCAGCCACGATCCCGACCTCGCCGTCATCGCCTGCAACACGGCCTCAACCCTGGTCCTATCTCACCTGCGCGCCGCTTATTCCCTGCCCTTCGTCGGCACGGTGCCGGCGATCAAGCCGGCCTGCGCCCAGTCGAAGACCCGCCGCGTCTCGGTGCTCGGCACCAAGGGCACGGTGAAGCGCGAATACACCAAGGCGCTGATCCGCGATTTCGCGCAAGGATGCGAGGTGACGCTGGTCGGCTCGCCCGAGCTGGCCGCGCTGGCTGAAGCCGAGCTTAGCGGCCATCCGATCAGCGATGACGCCATCCGCGCCGAGCTCGCCCCCTGCTTCGTCGGCGAGGAAGCGGGCGCGCGCACCGACACCGTGGTGCTCGCCTGCACACATTATCCGTTGCTGCTCGACCGCTTGAAGAAGCTCGCGCCCTGGCCGGTCGACTGGATCGACCCGGCGCCGGCGATCGCCCGCCGCGTCTCGGACCTGCTGGGCGCGCCGACCTGCGCCATCGCGCAGTCCGGCGCCGAGATGATTTTCACGTCGAACCGCGTGCATGGCCTCGGCGCCACGCTGACGCCGTTCTTCGGCGGCCGCGCGCTGGCCTGACTTTCCGCATTGACGACGCGCTGCTAGGCTCCGCCGTCGTCATCTCTCCGCAGGTCATCACATGTCGGTCCCCGCAAAGCCGCTCAATCGCCTCCGCCAATTGTGGAGCGAGGGCCGCCCCGCCTTCGGCGCGATCGCGACCATCCCGAGCGTGCAGCTGGTGCAGATCATGGCGCGCTCGCTCGACTGGATCATCGTCGATCTCGAGCACGGACCGATCGGCCTCACCGAAGCGCATGCGATGATCGCCGCGACGACGGGCACGCCGTGCACGCCCCTGGTGCGGATCGCGGCGAACGAGCCGTGGCTTGCGAAAGCGCCGATGGACATCGGCGCCTTCGGCATCAACTTCCCGATGATCACCAATCGCGACGAGGCCGAGAAGGCGGTGCGCAGCGTGCGCTACCCGCCGCGCGGCGATCGGCTCTGGGGTCCCTTCCACGCCCCGTTCCGCTGGGGCCAGTCGATGCCGGATTACATGGCATCTGCAGACGACGAGATGATCTGCATGGTCACCATCGAGCATGTCGAGGCCGTCAACCGCATCGACGAGATCATGGCAACGCCCGGCATCGACGTCGCCGTCATCGGCCCCGGCGATCTCGCCACCTCCATCAACAAGCGCGGCCAGATGGACGATCCGGAGCTGTTGGAGTTGGTCACCCGCGCCGAAGCCGGCATCCTCAAGAGCGGCGTGCCGATCGGCGGTGTGGCGCGCACTGCCGACCAGGCCAACGCCCTGATCGACCGCGGCTACCGCGCGATCGCGCTCGGCTTCGACTGGTCGCTGTTCCAGCGCGGCATCATGGCGGCGTTCGACGGGATCAGGCGCTAAACAGACCGATTACCACCTTGCCGGGACCCTGCGGCAGGACAAACCATTGAAAATCATTAATTTATTTGTCTACGTGAGGACCGGGTTGCTGGCGATGCCCTGATGCGGCGAACCGACCGACCCCAAGCGGGTTGGTTCGTGCTAGAGCAGGCGGCGAGCGGGAACCCCGCTCGCTGCCCATATTTTCATCCGCGGGAACGGAAAGAGCGATGCGCGGGACGCCAAAGACCATTTCGCTGCCGCGTCGCCTGATTTGCGACCTCATGCGCGCGTCGATGGACGTGCCGTTCGTTTCATTGTCCCGTTCGCTCCATATTGGCCCCCTGCTGGAGGCCCGCGCCGACGCGCTGGCGCCCGCGGGCTGGGCGGCGATGGTCGTCAAGGCTTTCGCCCTCGTGGCCAGGGACGAGCCGGTCCTGCGCACCGTCTATGCCAAATGGCCCCGGCCGACCCTCTACGAGCTGCCGAAGAGCGTGGCGACGGTGGCCATTGCCAGGGTCGAGGACGGCGAGGAATGCGTGCTGCCGCAGCGTATAGCGGCCCCGGAGGCTCTGCCGCTGGCCCAGGTCGACGCCGAGATCCGGCGCGCCAAGACGGCCCCGATCGCGGACGTCCCGATGTTCCGCAAGATCATGCGGGCGACCCGCCTGCCGCTGCCGCTGCGGCGGCTGTCCTGGGCGATCGGGCTGAACTTCGGCCGGCAGCGCGGCAACTGGTTCGGCAGCTTTGCGGTGAGCTCGGTGGCCGCCTATGGCGGCGGCGAGCTCCATCCGGTCACGCCGGGCCCCTTCATCGTCAGTTATGGGGTGGTCGAGCCCGACCAGACCATCCATGTCGTGATCCGCTGGGATCACCGGGTCACCGACGCAGCCCCCATCGCGCGGGTCCTGACCCGGCTGGAACAGGTCCTGAACACTGAAATCGCTGCCGAATTACAGGCCGCCGGCCCAAAGGCGATCCGGGCGGTCGGGACCTGATTCCGAGGCCATTCGCATTGACAGCGAACCCCAAACTCCCCTAAAAGCCGCCTGCTCGCGGGCCGATTTCGGCCCGCGAAGCGTTTCGCGACCCGTGGTCCTGTCCCTTGAAGCTTTGGGGATCGGATCTGTCGGTGCCGGGCCTAGCCCGTCACACAGGAGGGCGCGTTTCCTCAAACCATGCAACCGAAGAGGACGCGATGACTAAGCGCAGTGAGGCGAAGTACAAGATCGATCGCCGTATGGGCCAGAACATCTGGGGCCGCCCGAAGAGCCCCGTGAACCGCAGGGAATACGGCCCCGGCCAGCACGGCCAGCGCCGCAAGGGCAAGCTCTCCGACTTCGGCGTGCAGCTGCGCGCCAAGCAGAAGCTGAAGGGCTACTACGCCAACATCTCCGAGCGTCAGTTCCACGGCATCTATGTCGAGGCGAGCCGCCTCAAGGGTGACACCGGCGAGAACCTGATCGGCCTCCTCGAGCGCCGTCTCGACGCGGTCGTGTACCGCGCCAAGTTCGTCTCGACGATCTTCGCCGCGCGCCAGTTCATCAACCACGGCCACATCAAGGTGAACGGCCGCAAGGTCAACATCTCGAGCTACCAGCTCAAGGTGGGCGACGTGATCGAGGTCAAGGAAGCCTCCAAGCAGCTTGCCCACGTGCTCGAAGCCAGCCAGCTCCCCGAGCGCGACACCCCCGACTATCTCGAAGTCGACCACGGCAAGATGACCGCGAAGTACACGCGCATCCCCGGCCTCTCCGACGTGCCGTTCCCGGTGCAGATGGAGCCGCATCTGGTCGTCGAATTCTATTCGCGCTAAGATCTGAATATCGAAAGGCCCCGGTTCGCCGGGGCCTTTTTGCTTAAGAGCCACACTTCAGTGGCCGCAATGCTTTAGGAGCCGTCTCATGCTCTACACCCCTCCCCCGATCGATCCCAAGGCGCCGCCGGTGCGCATCAATCTGCTGTCGGACACGCAGACCAGGCCGACGGCGGGGATGCGCGAGGCGATGGCTCGGGCTGAGGTCGGGGACGAGCAGGTCGGCGACGATCCGACCGTGAACGCGCTGTGCGAGCGCGTTGCGGATCTGCTCGGCAAGGAAGCTGCGGTCTACATGCCTTCGGGCACGATGTGCAACGTCACCGCGACGCTGGTGCATTGCCGACCCGGCGACGAGATCCTGGCCCATGAGACCGCGCACATCATCGCCCGCGAAGGCGGCGCGCATGCTGCGATCGGCGGCTTCCAGGTCACCCAGCTCAAGGGTCCCGACGGCCAGTTCACGCCGGAGACGTTCCGGAAAGCGCTGCATCCGCGCACGCGCTACCAGCCGCCGCAGACCGTCGTCAGCGTCGAGCAGACCGCCAATATCGGCGGCGGCACGATCTGGAAGAAGGCGGCGCTAGACGAGATCGTCGCGATCGCCAGGCAGCACGGTCTCGTCACCCACATGGACGGCGCGCGCCTGCTCAACGCCACCGTCGCCAGCGGCATCTCCCCGCGCGACATGACCGCGGGCTGGGACTCGGCCTGGATCGACTTCTCCAAGGGCCTCGGCGCGCCGATCGGCGGCGTGCTCGCAGGCTCCCGCGCCTTCATCGACGCGGTCTGGCAGTGGAAGCAGCGGCTCGGCGGCTCGATGCGGCAGGCCGGCATCTGCGCCGCCGCCTGCATCTACGCGCTCGACCATCACGTCGAGCGCCTTGCCGACGACCATGCCAATGCGCGCGCGCTCGCCCGCGGCCTGTCGCAGATCGCAGGCATCGAGGTGCAGGAGCCCGAGACCAACCTGGTGTTCTTCAAGCCCGACGGCACCGGCATTCCCGGCGACAAGATGGTGGCAGCGCTGCGCCAGCGCGGCGTGACGCTGGCGATGATGGACGGCCGCATCCGCGCCTGCATCCATCTCGACGTCAATGCGGCCCAAGTCGAGGAGACGATCGGCTACGTGCGCGAGATCGTGCGCGGGGCGTAAAGTCCCGTAGCCCGGGTGAGCGCAGCGATACCTGGGACCTCTCTCGCAAAGAACCCGGATGTCGCTTCGCTCATCCGGGCTACGAAAGCAGCGCCGCCCGCGCTTCACCGCCCCATCGCCTGATAGATCAGCGTCTTCAGCGCCAATTGAATCCGGCCGCGCTGCGAGGGGGTCTGCGCCATGAAGATGCCGAACAAATCGTCCTCGGGATCGATGAAGAAGAAGGTGCCGCCGACGCCGTCCCAGCGGTATTCGCCGAGCGGCCATGATGTGCCCGGCGGCACCGAGGTGCGCACCGCGAAGCCGAGGCCGAAGCCGGAGCTGCCGCCCGGATGATAGTTCTGATCGCGCGTGATTCTGGTCTCCGGGCCGCAATGATCCGACGCCATCAGCGCGATGGTCTCCGGCTTGAGATAGCGGCGGCCCTCATAGGTGCCGCCATTCAGCAGCATCTGCGCGAAGCGGGCGTAGTCGCCGATCGTGCCCACCATGCCGGCGCCACCTGACTCCCATTTCGCTGGCCGCCTGATGTCGCGGACCGGCGTCGTTGGATTGATGTTGCGATCCTCCGGCATCGGCTCGGCAATGCGCGGAAATTTGGCGGGATCGGCGACGTAGAACGCCGTCTCGCTCATGCCGAGCGGATCGAGCAGCCGCTCCTTCTCGAACTGGAGCAGCGTCTTGCCCGAGATCACTTCCACGATGCGGCCGAGCACGTCGGTGGAGAAGCCGTAGTCCCACAGCGTGCCCGGCTGCTCGGCAAGCGGCAGCGTGGTGAGCTTCGCGACGAAATCGGCGTTGGAAAGATCGCTGTTGAAGAGGTTGGCCGCAGCATAGAGCTCGCGCACCGGCCCGCCGCCGGAAAAGCCGTAAGGCAGCCCGGAGGTGTGGCGCAGGAGGTCTTCGATCGTGACTGGACGCGCCTGCGGCGCCAGCGCCAGCGCAATCATGCCGTCCCCGGCCTTCGTCTCGACGCCGACCTTCATACCGGCAAAAGCCGGAATGAATTTCGCGACGGGATCGTCGAGCGCGAGCTTGCCCTCCTCGACCAGCATCATCGCCATGACTGAAGTGACGGGCTTGGACATCGAATAGAGGCGGAAGATGGTGTCCGGGCTCATCGGGATGCCGGTCGCGACGTCGCGAACGCCGAAATTCTCGTAATAGACCGGCCTGCCGTGCTGCTGGAGCAGCAGGACGGCCCCGGGGATCTTGCCGGTCGCGACCTCGTTCCTGATGTAGTCGGAGACCTTCGCCAGTCCCTCCGGCGAAAAATTGCGGGCGGGGCGTTCCTCGGCGCCTGCCTTGGCACCGATGGCGGCAAACAGAAGAACGAGCGCCGCGATCAGCGCGCGGCGCCCGCCCATGTCAGTTCTCCATGGCTTCATAGACCATCAGCTTCAGCGTCCGCTGCACGCGCTGGCGCTCGCTCGGGGTCTGCTCCAGCAGCACGAAGAACATGTCCTGCTTGGGATCGATCACGAAATAGCAGCCGGACGCACCGTCCCACTTCAGTTCGCCGAGATCACCGGGCGGCGGTGGTTTTGCGTTGCCGGGATCGGTGCGGACAGCCAGCCCGAGGCCGAAACCGAAGCCGTCGCCGGGAAAGTAGAAGTAATCGCGGTCGACGCCGGAGCTCGGGCCGATCTGATCGGTCACCATCAGCTTGAACGTCTCGGGCTTGAGGATGGTCTTGCCGTCGAGACTGCCGCCATTGAGCAGCATCTGCGCAAAGCGCTTGTAGTCCGCCATGGTCGTGACCATGCCGCCGCTGGCGAACATGATCTTCTTCGCGACTGTCGGATCGTTGATGCGGCCGACGCGGAAATCGGCGTCATTCGGCACCGGCTGCGCCAGCAGCTTCTGCTTCTCGGGGTCGGTGACGAAGAAGCCGGTGTCGACCATGCCGAGCGGAGTGAGCAGCTTCTCCTGCATGATGTCGATCAGCGGCTTGCCCGCCGCAATCTCCATCACGCGCGCCAGGATATCGGTGGAATGGCCGTACTGCCAGAGCGCGCCCGGCTGGTTGTGCAGCGGCAGCTTTGCGATGCGCTCGGCGAACTCGGCGAGGTCGTAATCGCCGGCATAGATATTGGCCTCGCGATAGGCCTTGCGCACCAGGCTGTCGCCATAGAAGCCATAGGTGACGCCCGAGGTGTGCGTCATCAAATCGTGCACTGTCATCGGCCGCGTGGGCGGCACAAGCTCAAGCGACTTGGTACCGTCCTCGGCCTTCTTCTCGACGCCGACCTTCACATTGGCGAACGACGGAATGTATTTCGAGACGGGATCATCGAGCTTGATCTTGCCGTCCTCCATCAACTGCACCGCGACGACGGACGTGATCGCCTTGGTCATCGAGAACAGGCGGAAGATCGTCTTGTCCGTGATCGGCGCTTTGCTGACCACGTCCTGCACGCCGAAGGCTTCGTGGTAGACGGGCTTGCCGTGCTGCTGGATCAGCACGGTTGCGCCGGCGATCTTGCCGGTCGCGACCTCGTTCTTGAAGAACTCACCGACCTTGGCGAGCTTGTCCTGGTTGAAATGCGCGCCCGCCGGAATCTCGTAGGTGCCCTCCGCGCGCGCCAGCGACATCGCGCCGAGCGATAGCAATGCGCCGTAAACAAATGAGCGAAATCCAAAATGAAAATTCATATCCCCTCCCCGGAACATGGTCCGGAGGAGTGTACTGACCGCGTCATCAGGCACAAGGGCTGCTGTACCGTGCCAAGACGTCCGAATGGAGTGCGGCGCTTGTCTCCGAGAAACAACAAAATATGACGTGGGCAACCAGCGGCGCAGCCGGCAGGGCTTCGATGGTCGCATGGACCGCGATCTTGGCCGCGTGGTCGGCCGGGAAACGATATACGCCGGTCGAGATCGCGGAGAACGCCAGCGAAGTCAGCCCATTGGCCTGGGAGAGCTCCAGCGCGCGGCGGTAACAGGAGCGAAGCGCCGCCGCCTCACCGCGGGTGCCGCCGTACCAGACGGGACCAACCGCGTGGATCACATGGCGGGCGGGCAGACGGTAGCCCTTCGTGATCCTGGCATCGCCGGTCGGGCATCCCCCGAGCGTCTGGCACTCGGCGACAAGCTCGGGCCCGGCCGCGCGATGGATCGCGCCATCCACGCCGCCCCCGCCAAGGAGCGACGTGTTTGCCGCGTTGACGATGGCGTCAACGCTCAGTGTGGTGATATCGGCGACGACGACCTCGAGCTCCGCGCCGCCAATCCGGCGCGACAGCACGGTCATGCCTTTAGGCCGCGACGACGACGCCCTTCTCGGAGAAGAGCTGCTGCAATTCGCCGGCCTGGAACATCTCGCGGACGATGTCGCAGCCGCCGATGAACTCGCCCTTCACATAGAGCTGCGGGATGGTCGGCCAGTTCGAGTATTCCTTGATGCCATTGCGCAGCTCGGCGGATTCGAGGACGTTGAGGCCCTTATAGCCGACACCGATATGGTCGAGGATCTGGACGACCTGGCCGGAGAAACCGCACTGCGGAAATTGCGGCGTCCCCTTCATGAACAGAACCACGTCGTTCGACTTCACTTCGTTGTCGATGAATTCCGCGATGCTCATATCCGTGTCCTTCTGGGGCAGAGCCCTCACCAATTGCTTCGGGCCGGCTCAGCCGATTTAACCCGATACCTGCCCATATATGTAGCCCAAACCGTTGTGCATCCAAAGTAAAATGGCGGCGAACGGTCCCGATCCCGACCCTGGGCGGCCGGCCCCGGCAGCGCCGGCCCATTGCATGATGCCACGAATATCATCGCCGGGGAGGACTTTCATACCGTAACGGAGCCCCTATCTAGGACGAACCTTGGTTTTGGAACCGGGCAACGCCAACAACGTTCTCTTGTCCTGTCTGGAGAAAAACGTGACGAAACCAGCCTCCGCCTCGGTCGCCCCCTCGCTTTCGTCACCGTCCTCCGAGAAGGGCAGCCTCGCCCAGCGGCTGGAAGAGGCGTTTCTCGCGGTTCGCAACGAGACCGAACGCCGGGCCGATCCGCTGTCGCCCGAAGACCAGCAGATCCAGTCCATGCCTGATGCGAGCCCTGCGAAATGGCACCGGGCCCACACCACCTGGTTCTGGGAGCAATTCCTGCTGGGCGAGCACGCCCCTGGCTACCGACCCTTCCATCCCGACTTCGCCTTCCTGTTCAATTCCTATTACGTCAGCGCCGGGCCGCGTCATGCCCGCAACCATCGCGGCGACATCACCCGTCCGAGCGCAGACGAGGTCGGCGCCTACCGCGGATATGTCGATGCGGCCGTCGTCAAATTCTTCCGCGAAGCGAGCGATGACAAGCTTCTGGCCTTGGCACCACTGGTCGAGGTCGGGCTCAATCACGAGCAGCAGCATCAGGAATTGATGTTCACCGACATCCTGCACGCCTTCGCACAGAACCCGGTCTATCCGGCCTACGACCCGGACTGGCGCTTCCCGGCGGCGACGCGTACCGGCGACGACTGGCTGACGCTCAACGAAGGCATCCACACCGTCGGCCATGTCGATGACAGCTTCCATTTCGACAACGAGACGCCCGCCCATCGCGCCCTCGTCGGCCCTGTCAAGGTCGCGCGCAATCTCGTCACCAATGCCGAATGGCTCGCCTTCATGCGCGACGGCGGCTACCGGACGGCAACGCTGTGGCTGATGGACGGCTTTGCCGCGGACAGCAAGGAAGACTGGCAGGCCCCGGGATATTGGCGCGAGGTCGACGGCGCATGGCAAGTGATGACGCTGGCCGGCCTCAAGCCGGTCGATCCCGACGCGCCGGTCTGCCATGTCAGCTATTACGAGGCGGATGCGTTCGCGCGCTGGGCCGGCAAGCATCTCCCGACCGAGATGGAATGGGAGGTTGCGGCTCGCACCAGCCAGCTCAACGACGCCTTCGGCATCGTCTGGCAGTGGACCCGCAGCTCCTACTCGCCCTACCCCGGCTATCGCGCCGTCGAAGGCGCGCTCGGCGAGTATAACGGCAAGTTCATGGTCAACCAGCTGGTGCTGCGCGGCTCATCGCTTGCAACTCCGGAAGACCACAGCCGTATTACCTATCGCAACTTCTTCTATCCGCACCACCGCTGGCAGTTCACGGGACTGCGGCTCGCCGACTACGTCTAGTCTTTCATCCGACGACAGATGCGCGCCGGACAGCGCGTTCAGGAGAGTATCATGAATGTGCACGCCAGCGCTTTGGCCGAAGCCCATCTTCCCGACGAGCAGACCACCGCCTTCGCCCGCGAGGCCATCGAGGACCTCTCGCAGCAGCCGAAGAAGCTGTCGCCGAAATATTTCTACGATGCGACCGGGTCGGAATTGTTCGAGGCGATCACGCGCCTGCCGGAATATTATCCGACGCGCACCGAGCTATCGATCCTGAAGGAGCGCGGCAGCGAGATCGCGAAGATCATTCCCGAGCATGCGGCGCTGGTCGAGTTCGGGGCGGGCGCGACCACGAAGGTCCGCCTGCTGCTGGGCCACTGCAAGTTCGCGGCCTATGTGCCCGTCGACATCTCCGGCGATTTCCTGGCGGCGCAGGCGAACGGGCTCAAGCGAGACTTCCCCTCGCTCGGCATCTATCCGGTCGCCGCCGATTTCACCACGCCGTTCGAGTTGCCCAGGGCGGTGGCATCGATGCCCAAGGTCGGCTTCTTCCCGGGCTCGACCATCGGCAATTTCGAGCCGCATGAGGCACAGGCCTTCCTGAAGAGCGCACGCAAGATCCTCGGCCAGGGCGCACAGATGATCATCGGCGCCGACCTCGAGAAGGACGAGCGCGTGCTGCACGACGCCTACAACGATGCCGCCGGCGTCACTGCGCGCTTCAACCTCAATGTGCTGGTGCGGATCAACCGCGAGCTCGGCGGCAATTTCGACCTGTCCGCCTTCACCCATCGCGCGATCTACAATCGCGAGCGGCACCGCATCGAGATGCACCTGATCAGCAGGAAGAGCCAGACCGTGCGCCTGCTCGGCACCAGCTTCTCGTTCCGCCCCGGCGAGAGCATCCACACCGAGAACAGCTACAAGTACAGCCTCGACCGCTTCGCCGCGCTGGCGCACGGCGCCGGCTGGCGAGTGCGGGAGAGCTGGACGGACGCGGCGAAGATGTTCTCGGTGCATGCGCTGGAGGTCGTAGAGTAATCCTCCCCGCTTCCCGGTATTTGAGAAGCGCTTTCCCGCGGCGCATCCTTCGAGACACCCGCTTTAGGCGGGCTCCTCGGGATGAGGACGGAGTGTGCGGCGGCAGCTTCAACGGGCACCGACGCTGATGAGCCTCATCCTGAGGAGACCGCTGGAAGCGGTCGTCTCGAAGGACGAGGCGCTTGCTCAGGCCGCTCCGCGGTTCAATGCTCCTCGCCCTTCGATCCCAGCGACACCGACTCCCACACCGCCACGACGATCATGATCACGCTGGTTGCGACCGACAGCCAGAGCGGCGACAGATCGGCTGCGAACCACCACAGCGTCAACAGCAGAATGATGCCAATGCCGTGCGAGAGCTGGAGGAAGCCGCGGATCGCGTGCTTGAACAGGATGGTGCCGACCAGGAACACCAGGGGGCCGCCGATCGTGCTCACGATGGTGCGGATGTCGGAATGGCCGGTCGGGTGCTTCAGCACCAGCTCGTCCGAGACCGCGGTCAGGATGATGCCGGCGACGATCGGCATGTGCAGATAGGTGTAGGCGAGCCGCGCCAGCCGCCCGGATTCGGTGGATTTCGAGATCCGCTCGGAGCCGGCCTCCGCGCCCTTGTGGAAATAGACCCACCACATCGCGATGCTGCCGACCAGCGCCGAGACGAAAGCGAGGATGTTGGCCGACGTCCATTCCAGTTCGGCAAAGGTCGCGCCGTTGACCACGACGGCCTCGCCAAGCGCGATGATGACGAAGAGGGAGCAGCGCTCGGCCATGTGGTTGCCCTCGACCGCCCAGGCCTCGACCGACGAGAAGCCCAGCTTCGGGACCCAGAAGCGCGCCGCCGGCGAGACGTACTCCCAGGCGACCGCCGCGATCCACAGCCATAGCCGCGTCTCTCCCTCGGAAAGACCGCCTGCGATCCACAACACCGCCGAGATCGAGAGCCACGTCAGGATGCGGATCGCGTTGTGCCGCACTGCCGTGCGATGGCGCGGGGTCGCGAACAGCCAGAACGCGGTGCGCCCGACCTGCATGGCTGCGTATGCGATGGCGAACCACAGGCCCCGCCCCTCGAAGGCGGTCGGGATGGTCGTCGACAGCACGAGGCCACCGAGCATCATCAAGAAGATCAGGATGCGGACCGGCGTCAGATCCGGATTGAGCCAGTTGGTGACCCACGCGGTGTAGACCCACACCCACCACACCGCGAGGAACAACACGGTGACATGCACCGCGCCAAGCGGCGTGAAATGGTGCAGCAGCGTGTGCGACACCTGCGTGACGGCAAAGACGAAGACGAGGTCGAAGAACAGCTCGGCGTTGGTGACGCGGCTGGGCTGGTTCGGCAGGATGACGCGAAACATCGCGCCGCGCGAATTCTCGGCAGCCATCGTCGTTCCCCGGCGCGTTCGGATCAGGCGCTCGTCAGGTCAGGTGCCCGGCACCCCGGTTTGCAGCGCCAGCGCATGCAGGACGCCGCCCATCTGGCCGCGCAGGGACTGATAGACGATCTGGTGCTGCTGGACGCGGGACTTGCCGCGGAAGGATTCCGAGATCACGGTCGCGGCATAGTGATCGCCGTCGCCGGCGAGGTCACGGATGGTCACCTCGGCATCGGGGATCGCTGCCTTGATCATCGCCTCGATATCGTGGGCGTCCATGGGCATTCGGGTCTAGCTCCTTATCTCGGCTGCAAAGCAGCCTCGTCATCGAATCGCTCGCCGGGGTCCCCGGGACCGGCGGGCCAAACTTAGCGTGAACGGCCTTCTACGTCACGCTTTCCGGCACTATATCCCTGATCCCATCGGGACAAAGGCACGACAAAGTGCCGCGCGCGGCAGATTGATCGAAAAGGTGTGAAATCATGAAGCTTCCAGGGCCGGACCACCCCATCACCATCACCCAAAACCCCCGGCGCGTCCGCGTCACCGCGGGCGACATCGTGATCGCCGAGACCAGCAAGGCGCTGACCTTGAAGGAGGCGAAATATCCGGCGGTGCAATATGTGCCGCGGGAGGATGCCAACATGGCGCTGCTGGAGCGCACCGACCGCGTCACCCATTGCCCCTACAAGGGGGACGCGAGCTATTACAGCGTCAAGGCTGACGGCAGGACGCTCGACAACGCGATCTGGACCTACGAGACGCCCTTCCCCGCCATGACCGAGATTACCGGCCATCTCGCCTTCTATCCGGACAAGGTGAAGATCGAGGAAGTGGGGTAGGTTCACGGCGCTCCGACGCCGGGGCGATCATGGATCACTTCGTCTCAGTCGATGCTGCTATCAATGCCGCGCAAGGCCGGAAGACTGATTGGAATCGCGTTGCTCGGGGCAGCCGGCGTCGTCATTGCGGTGACCGCTGTCGGGCTCGGGTTTCGCGCCTATCGCCAACATCTTGCTGCGGAAACTCTCGCCATCCGCTCCCCCAAGGGGGTGCAGGAGGGAGGGTTCGTCGATATCGGCGGCATCAAGCAATGGATTCAAATCCGCGGCGAGGATCGGGATAACCCGGTTCTTCTGTTCGTCCATGGCGGGCCCGGAGGCACCACCTTGCCCATCTCGTCGGGCTGGCGCTCCTGGGAAAAGCATTTCACTGTTGTGCAGTGGGACCAGCGCGGTACCGGCCGCACTTATGGTGCCGCTGGAGACACGCTCGCTCCAACCATGACGTGGGAGCGAATGACGCAGGACGGCGTCGAGCTGGCCGAATATCTGCGCGCGCATTTGCACAAGGACAGGATTGTCCTGGTCGGGCACTCCTGGGGCTCATTCCTGGGAATTCACATGGCGAAGCAACGCCCCGATCTGTTCTGGGCCTATGTCGGCACGGGCCAGGTCGTTGGCAGGACGACCTTCGAGAAGGCATTCGAGCTCAAGATTGCGCGCTTGCAAACGCTGGCGGCGTCGACCAGCAACAACGAGGCGCTGGCGGAGTTGGCGCCGATCGCTGCGCGGCCGAACATGAGCGAGGAAAATCGCCTGATCGCCGAAAAGTGGAGCCGCGCCTTGGCCCTTCCCGTCGATCGCATCCAGCTGGCCGGCCCTATCCCGCCCCGATTCATGCCGGATTTCTCGCTGCTCGATTGGTACAATTGGCGCAAGGGCGTCGCCTTCTCCACCAAATATCTGACCGGACGGGATGGTCCGATGGTTCAGCACGACACGGCCTCAATAGGGCTCGAATTTTCAATCCCCATGTTCTTCATTGACGGCGATGCGGATGGTGTGACGCCCGGCGGACCTGCCGAGCAATATTTCAGCCAGATCACCGCACCGCATAAGGAATTTGTTTGGATTCGCGGCGGCGATCATTTTCTCCCGTTCAACCGTCCCGATGAGTTTCTGGCGGAGTTGCTGGCCCGCGTAAGGGCGTTCGCTCGCAATTGAGGACCTGCGCCTGGGAGGAGCGGCTTCCCCGCTACGCCCTGAAGATGGTCAGCCCCAGTATCAGCAGCGCCAGGAAGATCACGACGAAGACGTAGAACAGGAAGCGGGCGATATCGGCTGAGGCGGCCGAGATGCCGGTAAAACCGAACACGCCGGCCACGATCGAGACCAGTAAGAAGATCAGTGCCCATTTCAGGATCGTCATCACCAGCTCCGAAATTGGTGCCGCGCACGCGGCCCTCAAGCCCTTTTGCGCGAACGCTAACTTTGCTGCGCGGAACTGGTTCCTAATCGTCTCAGGACCCGTGTGCGGCCCACACAACCCTTGCTGAATCCGGTTCCGGGCGGCACAGTCCGTCCCCGGGACAGGAGCGCAATCGGGGCGACCATGACGACGATGTCACATACAGCGACGATCGGCCCAGAGGCGCACGCCGCGCCGAAAGCCAAGGCGCGCAACCTGTCGCTTGATCGCGCCCGCACCTTCCTCACCCTGGTAGTGCTGCTGCACCACGCGGTGATCCCCTACACTTATTTCGGTCATACCGATCCGAAGTACTTCTTCGGCTTCGACATGATCGTGCTCGCCACCGACAGTTTCTTCATGGCGATGTTCTTCTTCCTGTCGGGACTGTTCGCCTGGTCTGGCATCGCCCGGAAGGGAGCGCGGAGCTATTTGGCAGATCGCCTGCTTCGGCTTGGCCTGCCATTCGTGATCTGCGCATTCACGATCATTCCGCTCGCCTATTACGCCATCTCGCTCAGGCACCATCCCGAGATCGGCTTTTCGGACTACTGGTTGAATATGATCACGAAGGGCCCGTGGCCGAGCGGGCCGATCTGGTTCCTCTGGGTCCTGTTCGGATTCGACGTGATAGCCTGCATATTGCACCGGCTGTCGCCCACCCTGCTCGATCCGATCAACCGCCTTTCGCTGTACGGCTGCCGTCGGCCCGAAGTGTTCTTCGCTATCATGCTTGCCGTCACCGCGGCGTTCTATGTTCCCGGGCTGATGTATTATGGACCAAGCAACTGGTTCGAATTCGGGCCGTTCTCGGTGCAGCACGGACGTGTGATGCTCTATGCGAGCTACTTCTTTTTCGGTGCCGGCATTGGCGTCGCGAATATGGATCGCGGCCTGCTCGCGGCAGACGGCCGGATGGCGAAGGTCAGCTGGGACTGGATGGTCTTGGCGATCGTTCCGTATTGCCTGCTCTGGGTTCTGATCTTCATCAAGCGCGAAATACTGGGAAATCCGTCGCCGCTGCCGAACTGGTATGAGGGGCTCTATGCCCTCTGCTTCGCTGTCTTCAGCGTGGCCATCATGTTCCTGATCCTGGCCTTCTTCCAGAGGTTCAAACAATCAGGCTCAGCCAAGCTACTCGATCCGATGCAGGCGGACGCCTACGGCATGTTTTTGGTGCACTACCCGATCGCGCTTTGGCTGCAATACTGGCTGTTCGACTATGACCTGCCAGCGATCGTCAAGGCCACGATCGGGTTCGTGCTGACAGTCGCGTTCAGTTGGGCGCTAACGCGCGCCTTGCGCCAGATCCCCGGGGCAACGAAGGTGCTGTGACCCAGCAGCCCGGATGAACAAAGCGACATCCGGGGCGCGGAGTTTGCGGCGGCGCCTTACGCCGCCTTGCCGCCCATATACTCCGGCAGCCAGTGCTCGAACGACTTGCGCAAGCTCTCGATCGTAACAGGCGCCTCGCCGGCGATCGCGATCGCATCGCCACCGGTGGTGCCGATCCGCACGCAAGGCACCTCGCAGCCGCGCATCTTGGCGAGCACGCGGCCGGCTTCGGTTTCCGGCACGGTGACGAGATAGCGCGCCTGGTCCTCACCGAACCAGTAGGCGTGCGGCACCAGCGCGGTCGGCGCCGCCAGCAGTTTTGCGCCGATGCCGCTCGCGATCGCCATCTCGGCGAGCGCAATCAGGAGACCGCCATCCGAGAGGTCGTGCACGGCGGTCGCGGTGCCCGCATGGATCATGCCGCGCACGCAGTCGCCGTTGCGCTTCTCGGCGGCGAGATCGACCGGCGGCGGTGCGCCCTCCTCGCGACCGCAGATGTCGCGCAGGTAAACGGACTGGCCGAGCCAGCCATGGGTCTCGCCGACCAGCAGGATCGCTTCGCCCTCGGCCTTGAAAGCCAATGACGCAGACTTGGTGAAATCGTCGAGCAGGCCGACACCGCCGATCGAGGGCGTCGGCAAAATGGCGCGGCCGTTGGTCTCGTTGTAGAGCGAGACGTTGCCGGAAACGACCGGGAAATCGAGCGTGCGGCAGGCTTCCGAGATGCCCTGCAAGCAGCCGACGAACTGGCCCATGATCTCGGGACGCTCGGGGTTGCCGAAATTGAGATTGTCGGTGATCGCGAGCGGCTTGCCGCCGACCGCGGTGATGTTGCGCCAGGCTTCCGCCACCGCCTGCTTGCCGCCCTCGAACGGATCGGCCTCGCAATAGCGCGGCGTGACGTCGACGGTCAGCGCAAGGCCCTTGGGTCCATCCTGCACGCGCACCACGGCGGCATCGCCGCCGGGGCGCTGCATGGTGTTGCCGAGGATGACGTGGTCGTACTGCTCCCAGACCCAGCGCTTGCTGCACATATCGGGCGTGCCGATCAGCTTCTCCAGCGCGGCGCCGAGGCCCATCGGCGCGACCACGTCGCGCGCGTGCACGACCGGCAGCGTGGCGGAAGCAACATGCGGGCGGTCATAGACCGGCGCCTCGTCGCCGAGCTCCTTGATCGGAAGGTCGGCCATGACGTCGCCGCCATGCTTGACCACGAAGCGCTTGCTCGGCGTGGTGTAGCCGACCACGGCGAAGTCGAGGCCCCATTTCCTGAAGATCGCCTCGGCTTCCTGTTCCTTCTCGGGCTTGAGCACCATGAGCATGCGCTCCTGGCTCTCCGAGAGCATCATCTCATAGGCGCTCATGCCAGTCTCGCGGGTCGGCACCACGTCGAGATCGAGGTCGACACCGAGGTCGCCCTTGGCGCCCATCTCGACCGCCGAGCAGGTCAGGCCAGCCGCGCCCATGTCCTGGATCGCGATGACGCAGCCCTTCTCCATGATCTCGAGGCAGGCTTCCAGCAGCAGCTTCTCGGCGAAGGGATCGCCGACCTGCACGGTCGGGCGCTTCTCCTCGGACTTGTCGTCGAACTCGGCCGAGGCCATCGAGGCGCCGTGGATGCCGTCGCGCCCCGTCTTGGAGCCGAGATAGACGATCGGCATGTTCACGCCGGAGGCGGCCGCATAGAAAATCTTGTCGGCATCGGCGAGGCCCACCGCCATCGCGTTGACGAGGATGTTGCCGTCGTAGCGGGTGTGGAAGCGCACCTGGCCGCCGACCGTCGGCACGCCGAAGGAATTGCCGTAGCCGCCGACGCCGGCGACGACGCCGGAGACGAGATGCCGGGTCTTGGCATGCTCGGGCGCGCCGAAGCTCAACGCATTGAGGCAGGCAATCGGCCGCGCGCCCATGGTGAAGACGTCGCGCAAAATGCCGCCGACGCCGGTGGTCGCGCCCTGGTAGGGCTCGATGTAGCTCGGATGGTTGTGGCTCTCCATCTTGAAGACCACGGCCTGGCCGTCGCCGATGTCGATCACGCCGGCATTCTCGCCGGGGCCCTGGATCACCCAGGGGGCCTTGGTCGGCAGTCCGCGCAGATGGATGCGCGAGGACTTGTACGAGCAGTGCTCGTTCCACATCGCCGAGAAGATGCCGAGCTCGGTGAAGGTCGGCTCCCGCCCGATCAGCTTCAGGATGCGCTCATACTCGTCGGGCTTGAGCCCGTGGGCGGCAACCAGTTCGGGGGTGATCTTGGGTTCGTTCTTCATGGATTCGGGGCTTTCGGCGGCGTTTGGCCGTTCTTAGGAACATCGGGGGCCTTGGAAAAGCCCTTTATGGCGCATTTTCCCGCTGTCCCACGTTTTGCAGGCAGGGTCAGCGGGAACAGGAATTGCACGGCGCGGACGGATCGGATTTAAGGGCAAAACACCCGTAATTGAAGGCCCATTTCCTTGCACGAATTGACCAAAACGGCCGCTTCGCCCCGTCCCGAGCTGCATGTCGCGACCGAGGGCGAATTTGCGGGCTGGCAGACCTGGATCCGCGACAGCTTCGAGAACCATATCGGCCCCTTCTGGCACCGCCTGGAGGCCGACGGCAGCGTCCGCTGCGCCTTCCGGGTCGAAAAGAAGCACCTGAACGGCTCGGGGAACGTCCATGGCGGCTGCTTCATGGCCTTCGCCGATTACAGCCTGTTCGCGATCGGCCGCCACGCCCTGAACGGCCGCGGCGTGACCGTCAATTTCGGCTGCGAATTCCTCGACGCGGGACGTGAGGGCGAGCTGATCGAGTGCACCGGCGAGGTCACCCGCGCCGGCGGCTCGCTGATCTTCCTGCGGGGCGAGATGATGGCCGGCGAGCGCCTTCTGTTCACCTTCTCCGGCACGATCAAGCGGGCGAAGTGGAAATCGCTCCCTCAGCCAAACGCATAGCTCGGCGCCTTCCCTTTTGCCGTCCCCTCGCCCAGAGTTGCGGCAAGCGCGTTCGCGCCGGGGAGCAGAAACAAGGTGCCGCAGAGCACATCGCCGAGGGGCCGCGCAGTGGCCTCCGCATCATCGCCGCTGCCATCCATGGCCGCCACCGGCGCACGCAACTGGCGCGACTACGCGCTGTTGCTCGCGCTGGCCTGCTGCTGGAGCTCGACCTATCCGCTGGCCAAGCTGGCGCTGGACACCATCCCGCCCATCACCTTCATCTCGGCACGCTCGCTGATCGCGGCTGCCTTCCTGTTCGCGATCCTGTGGATGCGCGGCACCAGGATTCCCACCGACGCGAAGGCCTGGAAGCTGTTCGCGACCCAGCAATTGATCAATTCGACCTTCCCATTCCTGATCATCACCTGGTCGCAGCAATACGTGCCGGCCTCGAACACGGTGGTGCTGGCTTCGACCACGCCGATCTTCGCCTTCCTGATCACCTCGCTGATCACACGGCACGAGCCGGCGACGCTGCTGAAGCTCGCAGGCGCGATCCTCGGACTTGCCGGCACCGTCGCCATCGTGGGGCTTGATGCTCTCCATAGCTTCGGCGGCCAGATTGTTGCGGAAATCGCGATCCTGCTCGCCACCATCTCCTTCGCCTGCGCGACGATCTTCGGCTTGCGGCTCTCCGAGTACGACCCGATGGTGGTGGCGGCCGGCTCGCTCTTGTTCGGTGGTCTCGTGCTGCTTCCGCCTTCGCTGGTCATCGACCAGCCCTGGACACTGCATCCGACGCCGACGGCGATCGTCGCCACCATCGTCATGGGCATCGTCTCCAGCGCATTGGGCCTGATGCTGTTCTACGTCTGCCTCGGCCGGCTCGGCACGCTGACCACCAACGCGCAAGGCTATCTGCGCATCCCGATCGGCGTCGGTCTTTCGGTGGTGCTGCTCGGCGAGAGCGTGCCGTCGAATCTGGCGCTGGGCCTGCTGCTGGTGATGGCGGGCGTCGCCGCGATGACGGTGCCGGCGGAGCGGCTGAAGCTGCGCTAGCTCAGGTCGACAGCTGCTTCTCCGCGATCGAGAGCCATTCGGCCTGCGCCTTGCGCAGATATTTCGGCGCGCGGCGCATCTGGATCAGCAGTTCGTTGAAGACCATGCGCGCCTCGGCGGTGCGGCCGACCGTCTGCAGCAGCATGCCGTAGCGCACCCGCGCCTCGGCGCCGGGGAAATAGCCGGCGAGAGCGTGATATTCCTCCAGGGCCTCGTCGAGCCGGCCGACCTCGGCGAGCGCGCGGGCATACAAGAGATGCGCATCGGCGGAATCGAAATCCGGCCATTGCTTCTGGAGATCGTCCAGTGTCGCCAGTGCGTCGGACGGACGCTTGGCGGAAAACTCGGCCTGCGCCTTGCGAAACGCATAGGCCGGATCGTGGCCCATCGGCAGCTTCAGGATGTGATCATAGTGCGCTTCCGCTTCGCCGAACCGGCCGATATTCGCACACTCTTCCGCCAGCGCCGCGCGGTTGGCGATGGTGTCGGCGTCAGCCAGCCGGTCCGACAGCTCGCGATAGCGCTTCTCCGGATCGAGCCGGTTGGCGACCCGCTGGCGCGCCTGCCGGGCACCGGGGCTGGAAAACCATTCGGGAATGAGCTCGACCGCGATATAGGCGAGCGCGCCCATCATCGGCACCAGCAGGATGATGAAGGCCCAGGGCCGCAGCCGCCCGGTCCGCGAGGCGTGGTAGATCAGCGTGAGATCGAGCAGCAGAACGACCAGGGCAACGGGCATGTGACATCCACGCGGCACAACGACAGCGCACGCTTCCTGATATCGCAACTGGCGCGACTGAACAACCTGGAGTTGCCAGTCTTCGCAGAAATCAGCGGCACAGAGCGCACGCGCAGATGGCGACGAGGAGTCAGTCGTCTCGAACGCAACGCAGGTTCACGAGATCGCAGCCAGAAGCGGCTACTGCTTGGCGTCGTCCGCCAGCATCTTCCGGTACTTCTCGACGTCGCGCGTCACGAGCTGCTGCAGCAGCTCCGGCGTGTGCTCGTTGTCGTCGGGGGCGACGGTGGAGAGGTCGGCAAGACGCTTCTTCACCGCGTCGGTCTCGACCGCGGTGCGCGCCGCCGCATTCAGCTTGGCGATGACGGCCGGCGGCGTGCCTTTCGGCGCGAACAGGCCGTTCCAGCCCTGCGCCTCGAACTCAGGCAGGCCGGCTTCGGTCGATGTCGGCAGCTCGGGCAGCGTCGCAAGCCGCACGGTCGAGCCGACCACGATCCCCCTCACCAGCTTCTCGTTGATCGACTGCGAGACGGAAGCCGCCGCATCGCAGACGCCGTCGATCTGGCTGCCGACGGCGTCCGTCAGCGCGGGCGCTGCGCCGCGATAGCCGACCAGCGTCGCATCGATCCCGGCGGCGGTGACGAAGCTCTTGCAGATCAGATAGTTCGATGAGCCGACGCCGGCATGGCCGAGATTGATCTTGCCCGGATTGGCCTTGGCATAGGCGATGAACTCTTTCAGGTCCTTCGCCGGAAAATCCTTGCGCACGGCGATGATGCCGAACGTCTTCGCCACCATCGCGATCGGCACGAAGGAATCAGGCGTGAACGGCAGTTTTGGATAGATCGTGTAGGTCGCCGCATTGGTGCCGGCATTGCCGATCGCAATCGTGTAGCCGTCAGGCTCGGCGCGGGAGGCGCGCGCCAGCGCGGTCGAGCCGCCGGCGCCCGCAACGTTCTCGATCACGATGGTCTGGCCGAGCGCGATACCCATCTGCTCGGCGACGGTGCGCGCGATCACATCCGAGGTGCCGCCCGCCGCGAACGGCACGATCATGGTGATCGGACGCTTGGGATAATCCTGCGCGAATGCGGCAGTCGCAAGCGAAAATGTTGCGAACGCCAGCGCCGCGATCGCGGCGAGAGCGCGCTTCACCACGAACGGGATCACGCGGCCTTTTCCAGATGCTGGGCGAGGCCGGCGAACAGGCCGCGACCGTCGGTGCAGCCCATGATGTCTTCGACATGATTTTCGGGATGCGGCATCATGCCGAGCACGTTGCCTTTGTCGTTGACGATGCCGGCGATCGAATGCGCAGCGCCGTTGATGTTGGCGGCTTCGTCGACCACGCCGTCGGCGGAGCAGTAGCGATAGAGCACCCGCCCCTCGCCTTCGAGCCGCTTGATGGTTTCCTCGTCCGCCTCGTAGTTGCCCTCGCCATGGGCGACCGGCACGCGGATCACCTGGCCGGCATTGTAACCGCGGGTGAACGGGGTGTCGGAGCGCTCGACGCGCAGATGCACGTCGCGGCAGATGAATTTCAGCCGCGCATTGCGCATCAACACGCCCGGCAGGAGGCCGGATTCGCAGAGGATCTGGAAGCCGTTGCAGACGCCGAGCACGAGCCCGCCCTTGCCCGCATAATCGCGCACCGCATCCATCACCGGCGCACGCGCGGCAATTGCGCCGCAGCGCAGGTAATCGCCATAGGAGAAACCGCCGGGCACGACCACGAGATCGGTGCCTGATGGCAGCGAGGTCTCGGCGTGCCAGACCATCGCCGGCTCGCTGCCGGAGATCAGCCTCAATGCGCGCGCCATGTCGCGCTCACGGTTGATTCCGGGAAAGACGAGGATGGCGGCTTTCATGGCAGAGGTTCCGACGGTGACGGGAATCGGGCTGGCCGAAGGGCCAATTCGTCAGGAGACATAGCCATTTGACGGGGAATTTACCAGTGCTAGCCTCGCCGGGCGGCCTTGTACACAGGCCATAGCCACGGCACTTTCGCCCGACGACCTTGCCCGGGATTGAAGCCATGAACGTCCCGTCGCGTCCCGTATCCCCCTCCGAGCCGGTGTCCGCCGAGGGCGTCGTCGCTGCCGGCGCCTATGTCGACGGAAGGCGCGTCGCCAACATCGCCATCAGCGAAGCCTCGAGCTGGCGAGCCAAGCCCGGCCACGTGGTCTGGATCGGGCTGCACGAGCCGGACATGGCGCTGCTCGGCGCGGTGCAGAAGCAGTTTGACCTGCACGACCTCGCGATCGAGGACGCCAACCACGCCCATCAGCGGCCCAAGATCGAGCAATATGGCGAGGCCCTGTTCATCGTGGCGCGCACCGCACAATTGATCGAGGGGCGGATCGCTTTCGGCGAGACGCATATCTTCGTCGGCGACGGCTATCTCGTGACCGTCCGCCACGGCGCATCGACCTCCTACACGGCGGTGCGCGAGCGCTGCGAGAGCTGCCCGCGGGCGCTTGCCCGCGGCGAGGACTATATCCTCTACGCGATCCTCGATTTCATCGTCGACAATTACTCGCCCGTGCTCGAGAGCATCCACGAGGAGGTCGAGGGCATCGAAGACTACGTGCTCGCGCACGCGATCACCAGGACGCAGATCGAGCGTCTCTACACGCTACGCCGTGATCTGCTGCGGCTCCGCAACGCGATCGGCCCGCTGGTGGAGGTGTGCCGCCGTCTGGAGCATGATGAGCTGTCGATGGTGCGGCAGGCCATGCAGCCGCTGTTCCGCGACGTCACCGACCACGTCAGAAACATCCAGGAGCGCATCGACTCCATGCGCGAGGTGCTGGCCTTCGCCTTCGAGGCAAGTCTGCTGGTCGGCCAGGCGCAGGAGACGGCGGTCTCCAAGAAGCTCGCCTCATGGCTGGCGATCATCGCCATCCCCACTGCGCTCGCGGGCATCTACGGCATGAACTTCAAGCACATGCCGGAGCTGGAGTGGGAATACGGCTACTACATGCTGCTCGGCGTGATGCTGGCGGCATGCGGCGCGCTCTATTGGCGCTTTCGGCGGGTGGGATGGCTGTGAGCCATCCTGCTCACCCGATCAGCTCGACCCGATAGTTCTCGATCACGGTGTTCGCCAGCAGCTTGTCGGCGGCTTCCTTCAGCGCGGCTTCCGCCTTGGCCTTGTCTGCACCGGCGAGTTCGATATCGAACACCTTGCCCTGGCGGACGCTGGCGACGCCGTCGACGCCGAGCGACTTCAGCGCGCCTTCGATGGCCTTGCCCTGGGGATCGAGGATGCCCGTCTTCAGGGTAACGGTGACACGTGCCTTCACGTCGATAATCCCTCTCAGCTCTTCACCAGCACCGGGCCGGAGCCCGCCGGACGCTCGTTCTCCATGAGGATGCCGAGGCGCTTTGCAACTTCGGTATAGGCCTCGAGCAGGCCGCCGAGATCCCTGCGGAAGCGGTCCTTGTCGAGCTTCTCGTTCGACTTGATGTCCCACAGACGGCAGCTGTCCGGCGAGATCTCGTCGGCGACGATGATCCGCATCATCTCGTTCTCGAACAGGCGGCCGCATTCCATCTTGAAATCGACGAGACGGATGCCGATGCCGAGGAAGAGGCCGGTGAGGAAGTCGTTGACGCGAATGGCGAGCGCCATGATGTCGTCGATCTCCTGGGGCGTTGCCCAGCCGAAGGCGGTGATGTGCTCTTCCGACACCATGGGGTCGTTGAGCTGGTCGTTCTTGTAATAGAATTCGATGATCGAGCGCGGCAGCTGAGTGCCCTCCTCGATGCCGAGGCGCTGGGACAGCGAGCCGGCGGCGACGTTCCGCACCACCACTTCCAGCGGCACGATCTCGACCTCGCGAATCAACTGCTCGCGCATGTTGAGGCGGCGGATGAAATGGGTCGGCACCCCGATGTCGTTGAGGTGCTGAAACAGGTACTCCGAGATCCGGTTGTTGAGGACACCCTTGCCCTCGATCACCTGATGCTTTTTCGCATTGAACGCGGTGGCGTCGTCCTTGAAGTGCTGGATCAGGGTACCGGGCTCCGGGCCTTCGTAGAGAACCTTTGCCTTGCCTTCATAAATGCGACGCCGACGGCTCATTGGGATGTACCGTGTTTTGTTGAAATCCATGAATTTGGTGTGCTCCGGTTGACTAGGATTACGACCCACAGCGGAGCTGCCGTGAACGGCTCGGAACCCATCCATAACCCAAGGAAACACCATGGAAACAGAACGGGAACCAAACCTTTAGGCAACCTATCCGATTGGCTGTCCGAGCACAATCGATCCGGCCGTCCGGCACCAACTTATACCGTCTTGCCTGCGGCTTAACGGCTCGTTGTCTTGCCGATTCGTGCTCCTTATCTAGGCATGCGCCGGGGCTCCCGCAACGAGGGCCGCCGGGTCCAGTCAGCAGGGAATTGGAAAAGGCATGAGCGAGATTAACAAGCGCGAGGAAGGCTTCGAGAAGAAATTCGCCCTCGACGAGGAACAGAAATTCAAGGCGGTGGCCCGCCGCAACCGGCTGCTCGGGCTGTGGGCGGCCGAAAAGCTCGGCATATCAGGCGAAGCCGCCACCGCCTACGCCAAGGAGGTCGTCGCGGCCGATTTCGAGGAGGCCGGCGATGCCGACGTCCTGCGCAAGATCACGACCGATTTCGCCGCCAAGAGCGTCGCCGTTACCGAACAGGCGATTCGCGCCAAGATGAGCGAGCTGCTCGCGGTCGCGGCCGCCGAGGTGAAGGCTGGGAAATAGTACGTTCAGGCCCGACGCCGGCGCGCAAGGTCGCTGCGCGCCAGCGAACTTTTTCGGCTACCCCGGATCTTTGAGACGTCGGCCGTGGCGTAGTCGCGGCGAATGGTCTCCAGCAGGCGCTGAGCGGCAGCACTCAGGAAGCCGCCGCGACGAGTCACAAGGACGATGTGCTGCTCCGCGGCGAGATCTCCGACGGTGATCGTCGAGATCGCTCCCGCATGCAGCTCCTCCGCCACGTGGCTCTGCGCCAATAGCGCAAGGCCAAAGCCCGCCTCCACGAGCCGCTTCTGTGCGGTGAGGCTGTCCACCGCCGTCCACTCCACGTCCGCGAGGCCTTGCGCCAGGAACAGCGCGAACACGTGAGCCGCCGCGATCTCGCGGCGACCGCGCGTCTCAGGGAACGCGATCCAGCGCTCGCCGCGAAGCTCGGCAAGCCGCTTCACGCGCTTGCCGGCAAGCGGATGATCGGACGCGCAGACCACCTGCAACGCTTCGCTCAGCACCAGCTCGCAGGCGAGATCGCCGGCGCGGTCGGTGTTGTAACGCAGGCCGATCGTGGCCTCGCCGCGCCGGATGAGATCAGAGACCTCCGCGCTGGTCGCGGTCCGCAAGGCGAGCGCGACGGCGGGATTTTCCGCGGCAAATCGCTTCATGATGCCCGACAGGCGGCCGTCGGCGAGCGTGCCGGTCACGGCCAGCGAAACCGGCCCCGAATTCTGCTTGGTCAGCGCGCGTATCGCCTGTTCGGCGTCCTGCGCAGCCGCGACAGCGCGCTCGGCATAGGGGATCAGCACGCGCCCGGCATCGCTGAGCCGCGTGCGGCCCGCGATCCTCTCGAACAGAGTCACGCCGAGCTCCTGCTCCAGCAGGGCAATGCGGCGCGAAATCGCCGGCTGCGAGCGATGCAGGAATTTCGCGGCATTCGAGATGCCGCCGCGCCGGTGCACCACCAGGAACGTGTTCAGCGCGTCGCTGTCCATGCCGGACCTCATGCAAAAAGCTGATGATATTGAAAGAAATAACAAATTTGTCTGATGGGCGAAACCATCCTATCGCTGCTGCGCGACAAGAGACCGACAGGAGCCCCCATGCGCACCCAGGCCGACAAGGCAGCACGATTTCGCGAACTGCATCAGCGCCCCGGCGCCTTCATCATCCCGAATCCCTGGGATGCCGGCACCGCAAAACTGCTGGCGTCGATGGGGTTCGAAGCGCTGGCGACGACGAGCCTTGGCCTTGCCAACACCCTCGGCAGCACGACCGTCAGCCTCGATGCCATCCTTGAAAACTGCCGGATCATCGCCGGGGCGACCGATCTTCCCGTCAATGCCGACCTCGAGAACTGTGGCGCCGACGATCCGAAGACCGCGGCGAGGGCCATCACGCGCGCGGCGGAGGCCGGCTGCGTCGGCGGCTCGATCGAGGATTTTACCGGCGATCCGCGCAAGCCGATCTACGATTTCCAGCTCGCGGTCGAACGCGTGCAGGCCGCCGTCGAGGCGGCACGTGCGCTCCCCTTCCCATTCACGCTGACGGCCCGCGCCGAGAACCTGCTGAAGGGCACCAACGATCTCGACGATACGATCCGGCGGCTGCAGGCCTTCGAGGCCGCCGGCGCCGACGTGCTGTATTCGCCGGGGGTCCACGACATCGAGACCATCAGGACGATCGTCGCCTCGATCGGAAAGCCGTTCAATCTCGTGATGGGTTTTGCCGATCCGACGCTGACGCTCGCGCAATTGTCGGCGGCCGGCGTCAAGCGCATCAGCGTCGGCGGCGCCATGTCGCGCTATGCGCTGGCCGCCTTCCTGAAGAGCGCGCGTGAGATGAAGGATCGGGGCGCGTTTACCTATGTCCGCGAAATGGCGCCGATCAAGGAGGTGCGGGCAGCGTTTGGCTGATCGCCCCCCGGCCGGCGCGGAACAGCCGCGCCGCCTAGGTCCGGCAGGGAATGTGGACGGATGTGCCATGCTGGCGCCCCGGGGCCGGCTCGCGACTTGTAGTCGGCCTCCGGCAATGCCAAATGAGCGGCATGTCCCAGGATAAGACCCAAGATCATATCTCGAACGTCCTTGCCGAACGCTATGCCTCGCCCGCCATGCGCGCCATCTGGAGCGGCGAAGGCAAGGTTCGCCTCGAACGCGACTATTGGATCGCCGTGCTGAAAGGTCAGCGCGATCTCGGCATTCCCGTGCCGGATGGCGTGATCGAGGCTTACGAGCGGGTGAAGGACCGGGTTAACCTCGAGTCCATCATGCGCCGCGAGCGCATTACGCGCCACGACGTGAAGGCGCGTATCGAGGAGTTCTGCGATCTTGCCGGTCACGAGCACCTGCACAAGGGCATGACCAGCCGCGACCTCACCGAGAACGTGGAGCAGCTCCAGGTCTACCGCGGCCTGCAGCTGATCGAGACCAAGAGCATCGCCGCGCTGATGCGTTTTGCGAAACACGCAAAGCAGCTGCGCGACATGCCGTTCACGGCGCGCACGCACAACGTGGCCGCGCAGGTCACGACGCTCGGCAAGCGCATCGCCATGTTCGGCGAGGAGATGCTGCTGGCGCATCAGAGCCTCGTCAATGTGCTGAACACCTATCCCGCGCGCGGCCTGAAGGGCGCGGTCGGCACGCGGCTCGACCAGATCACCCTGTTCAACGGCGATGCCGGCACGGCCCGCGCGCTCGAACAACGTATCCTCGTCCATCTCGGCCTGCCCAGAAGTTTCGATGCCGTCGGCCAGGTCTATCCGCGCAGCCTCGACTTCCGCGCCGTCAGCGTGCTCGTCGATCTCGCCAGCGGTCCGGGCAGCTTCGCCAAGACGTTGCGCCTGATGGCGGGCCATGAGCTCGCCAGTGAAGGTTTTGCCAAGGGCCAGGTCGGCTCGTCCGCGATGCCGCACAAGATGAACAGCCGCTCCTGCGAGCGCATCAACGGCTTTCATGTGGTGCTGAAGGGCTATCTCGCGATGGCCGCGGGTCTTGCCGGCGATCAGTGGAACGAAGGCGACGTCTCCTGCTCCGTGGTCCGCCGCGTGATGCTGCCCGACACCTTCCTCGCCATGGACGGCCTGCTCGAGACGCTGCTCTCGGTGCTCGACCAGATGGAAATTTTCGACGCCGTCGTTGCGACCGAGCTCAACCGCTATCTGCCCTTCCTGCTGACCACCACGGTGATGATGGAAGCGGTGAAGAAAGGCGCCGGCCGTGAAGGCGCGCATGAGGCGATCAAGGAACATGCGGTCGCGGCCATTCGCGACCTCCGCACCGGCAAGATCGTGCAGAACGACCTGTTACAGCGGCTCGCCGCCGACCAGCGTCTCGCCATGAGCGAGGCCGAACTGCAGCGCGTGCTCGATCATGGTCGCGCCAATTCCGGCGATGCCGGCGCTCAGGTCGATCACTTCGCCGAGCAGGTGGATGCGCTAGCCAAGGCCAACCCCGTAGCGGCCAGCTATACTCCGGGTGCGATCCTATAGCGAACACTGAGGAGCGAATAGCGCGCGGCAAGAAGCCGTGCGCTATTCGCAATTCCCCACTCGTCCCCGTCAGCCCTCCTTGAAGCCGTATTCCGGCACGTTGCCGCTGGCGCCGTAATATTTGTACGGCAGGAATTTTCCGCTCATGGTGATCTTGACGCGGTCGCCCTTCGGATTGGCGACGCGCTCGATCGCCATGTCGAAGTCGATCGCCGACATGATGCCGTCGCCGAACTCTTCCTCGATCAGCGCCTTCCAGGCCGGGCCGTTCACCATCACCATCTCGTAGAAGCGGTAGATCAAGGGATCGGTCGGCGGCATCGGCGTGCCGGTGCCGCGCATCGGCACCTCGTTGAGCATGGCGGTCTCGGCCTTCGAGAGGCCGAACAGTTCGCCGGCGTTCGCCGCCTGGGGCTTCGTCAGCTTCATCTGGCCCATGATCGCGCCGACGATCAGCACCTCGGAATAACCGCCGATCTTCTCGCAGATGTGTTTCCAGCTCCAGCCCTTCTCGCGCTTGATGTCGAGCAGCTTCTCGGTGAGGTCTTCGCGTTTCATCTCAGGGTCTCCTCGTTAGGCGGTTAGTCCAGGACTGGTCCCGGGTGTCCAGGTCTGTCGTTGCTCTTCGCCGCTGGATGCGATCGAGAGGCCAGGCTTGCCGATGCGCACCACCGGCACGTTGCGCGGATCGTGATCCGGCCTTTCAGTGGTGAACGTCTTGCTGCGCGTCACCAGGAAATCGATGATGTGGTTGCGCAGCGCGTAATAGAGCGGATGGCGGTGCAGGTCGGTGCGGCCACGATCCCTCGGCAGCGGATTCTCGACGACCTCGGCCAGCACCGCGCCGGGACCGTTGGTCATCAGGAAAATCTTGTCGGCGAGATAGATCGCCTCGTCGACGTCATGGGTGATCATGAACGCGGTCTGCCCAGTCTCCAGACAAATCCGCCGGACCTCGTCCTGCAGCGTGCCGCGCGTCAGCGCGTCCAGCGCCGAGAACGGCTCGTCCATCAGCATCATTTTTGGCGTGATCGATAGCGCCCGCGCGATGCCGACGCGCTGCTTCATGCCGCCGGAGAGTTCTGACGGGCGCTTGTGCTCGGAGCCGGTGAGCCCGACGAGATCGATGAATTTCTGCGCGTGCGCCTTGACCTTGGCGCGGTCCCAGCTGCGCCATTTCGAGCTCACGGCATAGGCGACGTTGCCGAGCACGGTGCGCCAGGGCAAGAGCGCATGGCTCTGGAAGATCACGGCGCGGTCGAGGCTGGTGCCCGAGATCGCCTGCCCGTCGACGATGACGGCGCCCTCGCTCGGCGCATCGAGGCCGGCGAGGATGTTGAGCACCGTGGTCTTGCCGCAGCCGGAATGGCCGATCACGCAACAAAACTCGCCGCGCGCCATCGAGAGCCAGAGGTTCTCGAAGATGGTGGTCGTCGCACCGCCTCCACCAGGATAGCGCTTGGCGATGCCTTCGATGGAGACGAATTTGTCGGTCATCGCCCTACTCCGGAAAGGTGACCATGCGCGTGAAGCGCGCGAGGATCTGGTCGAGCAGCATGCCGACGATCCCGATCAGCAGGATCGCGATGATGACATTGGTGATCGAAAGGTTGTTCCACTCGTTCCAGACGAAGTAGCCGATGCCGGTGCCGCCGACGAGCATTTCGGCCGCGACGATCACGAGCCAGGCGATGCCGATCGAGATGCGCATGCCGGTCAGGATCGTCGGCGCCGCTGCGGGCAGGATCACGGTGAAGGCACGCCTGATGGTGCCGACCTCCAGCGTGCGCGCGACGTTGATCCATTCCTTACGAACGCTGGCGACGCCGAACACGGTGTTGAGCAGCATCGGCCAGATCGAGCAGATGAAGATCACAAAGATGGCGGAGACCGAGGAATCCTTGATGGTGTAGAGCGCGAGCGGCATCCAGGCCAGGGGTGAGATCGGCTTCAAGACCTGGATGAACGGATCGAGCGCTTTGCTGAGCAGCGGCGACATGCCGATCAGGAAGCCGAGCGGAATGGCAACCAGCACCGCCAGCAGATAGCCGGTGCCGACGCGCGCGATGGAATAAGCGAGCTGGATGCCGAGGCCCTTGTCGTTCGGCCCGTTGTCGTAGAACGGCCGCTTCAGGTGCTCCCAAAGCTTCGCGCCGACATCGAGCGGCCCGGGCATCGCGGATTTGCCCTGCGTCGCGGTCAGGCCCATCAGCTTGGCGTATTCCGGGCTCATCGTCGCGACCGGCGCGGTGGAGCGCGTGGCGAGATGCCAGATGCCGAGGAAGGCAGCGAGCAGCGCGATCGAGACGAGGCCGGCGCGGAGACGGAGGGAGGATGTCTTCATCTCCCTCTCCCCGCTTGCGGGGAGAGGGTCGGAGTGAGGGAGGCTCTCCGCGAGGGAGGTGAGAGTTGGACTCGCGGAGAGTCCCCCTCACCCGCCGCGCTCGGGACGATGCTTCGCATCGCCCGGAGCGCGTCGGCCTCTCCCCGCACGCGGGGAGAGGCGAAGAAAGCACGAGCCGAGTCCATCACGACGCCTTCCTGATCTTGAAGCTCGCGACGTAATCCTCAGGCTTCGTCGGGTCGAACGTCTTGCCCATCACCGCAAACGACTTGTAGCTGCTCGTCGGCGGCGACAGGCCCATCTCGGTCATCAGCTTCTTGGTGTCGGTGGCGAGATACACCTGCTCGGCCACCGCCTTGTAGTCGACATCGCCCTTGATCTGACCCCAGCGTTTCATCTGGGTCAGCATCCACACCGCAAAGGACTGCCAGGGGAACGGATCGAAATCGACGCGCTTGGCGTCGGTCTTCACCCCGCCGAGGCCGTCGGCATAAGTGCCGGTGAGCACCTGCTCCAGCACCGTGACCGGCGCGTTGATGTAGTTGGCCGGCGCGATGGCCTCCGCGATCTGCTTGCGGTTCTCCGCCTTCGACGCGTAGGCGGTGGCATCGACGATGGCGCGCGTCAGCGCGGCAAAGCTGTTCGGCGCTGATGTGATGAACTCCTTGCTGGCAGCAAAGCTGCAGCAGGGATGGCCGTCCCAGATCTCCTTCGAGAGCAGATGCATGAAGCCGACGCCGTCATAGATCGCGCGCTGGCAGATGTTGTCGGGCGCGAGGAAGCCGTCGATGTTGTCGGCGCGCAAATTCGCGACCATCTCCGGCGGCGGCACCGAGCGCAGTTGCACGTCGGTGTCGGGGTCGAGGCCGGCTTCCGCGAGATAATAGCGCAGCAAATAGTTGTGCATGGAATAGTCGAAGGGAATCGCGAATTTCAGGCCCTTCCAGTCCTTTGGGTCCCGCTTGTCCTTGTGCTTGGTCGCCAGCACGATGCCCTGCCCGTTGATGTTCTCGATCGCGGGCACCGCGAACGGGATAGCGTTGGCACCGAGGCCGAGCGAGATCGCGATCGGCATCGGCGCCAGCATGTGCGCGGCGTCGTATTCCTTGTTGATGGTCTTGTCGCGGATCACGGCCCAGCCGGCGGTCTTCACCACTTCGACGTTGAGGCCGTGCTTGGAATAGAAGCCCATCGGCGCCGCCATGATGATCGGCGTCGCGCAGGTGATCGGGATGAAGCCGACCTTGAGGTCCTTCTTCTCCGGCGTGCCGGTTTGCGCGAAGACTTCGGTCGCCGTCTTGAGCGGGAAGAACTGCGAGAGTGCCGCCAGCGCCGTCGATGCGCCGACCGACTTCAGGAACGCCCGCCGCGCCACGTCCTGCGGAAACATCGCGCGCATCGCGGCGGAAGCGACGACGCCCTCGTAGCGCTTCTCCTCGCTCTCGACGGGCTCGCAGCGCAGCGCCGCGGCCTGCTCGTGCTCAGCCGCAGAACGATGCTGGCCGCAGCCACAGCCGGCTTGAAGGTTGCGATCGGAATCAAACGGATTGTCGAACGTGGACATCGGCCCTCCTGCGCGTCATTGCGAGGAGCAATTACGCAAGGAGCATGCCACGCCCCTTCGACCGGCCAGTGCATTGATGACGCAGCACTTTCGGTCCCACTTGGCCGCTACGAAAACTCGTGATACACGAGAATTCGTAGTCAAATAACGAGATTTCGTAATGGCAACGACGCCGATGCTTGCCCACGACGATACCGCCGAGGCCATCGATCCGCGCATCGCGGCGTTCGAATCCTCGGTCGAGGCGACACTGCTGGTCGACCCCTTCAGCGACCAGATCGTCGATGCCAATCCCGCCGCCTGCGCCCTACTCGGCTACGACCGCGCCCTGCTGCGGCAGACCAGGGCCAGCACGCTTCACGCCGGCGAGCTTCCGGCCCTCACCGTCTTCACCCAGGCCGTGCTGCACAAGGGCGCCTACTGGACCACGGCCCTCACTCCCCGCCATGCGACGGGGCAAAATCTCCAGCTCGAATATGCCGGCTGCCTGCTGCCGCATGACGGCCGCTCGCTGCTGCTGCTGACCCTGACCGATCTCGAAGCGCGCCGCCGCCGCAATGTCGATGCGGCTGCCGAGGACCACATGCGCGGCGGCATTTCGACCTGGCAGCGGGTCGAGCGCGTATTCCAGGACATCGAGCGCGAGAACCAGCTGATCCTGCGCGCCGCCGGTGAAGGCATCTATGGCGTCAACGCGGAAGGAAAGACCACCTTCGTCAATCCCGCGGCCGAGCGCATGCTCGGCTGGACTGCCGAGGAGCTGGTCGGCAAGGAGATCCACCCGATCGTCCACCACACCCATCACGACGGCCGGCACTATCACAACCATGATTGCCCGATCTACGCGGCGTTCCGCGACGGCGCCGTGCACCAGGTCGACGGCGAGGTGTTTTGGCGCAAGGACGGCTCGCCGGCCTGGGTCGAATACACTTCCACGCCGATCCGAGATCGCGGCGTCGTGGTCGGCGCCGTCGTCGTGTTTCGCGACGTCAGCCAGCGCCGCGAGGCCGACGAGAAGCTGCACGCCGCGCTCACCGAGGTCGACCGCCTGCGCGAGCGGCTCGAGCTGGAGAACGCCTATCTCCAGGAGGAAATCCGCATCGAGACCAATCCGCGCGGCATCATCGGTCAAAGCGAGGCGATCCAGAAGACACTGCGCCAGGTCAAGCTGGTGGCACCGACCACGGCGGCGGTGATGATCACCGGCGAATCCGGCACCGGCAAGGAGCTGATCGCGCGCGCCATCCACGAGGACTCCACCCGCAGCAACCGGCCGCTGATCCGCGTCAACTGCGCCGCGATCCCGCGCGAATTGTTCGAGAGCGAGTTCTTCGGCCATGTCCGCGGCGCCTTCACCGGCGCGACGCGCGACCGCATCGGCCGCTTCGAGCTCGCCGACGGCGGCACGCTGTTCCTCGACGAGGTCGGCGAGATCCCGCTCGAACTGCAGGGCAAGCTGCTGCGCGTGTTGCAGGAGGGCCATTTCGAACGCGTCGGCCAGGAGCGCACCCGCGCCGTCGACGTCCGCGTCATCGCCGCGACCAACCGCGACCTCAAGCAGGAGGTGCAGCGCGGCCGCTTTCGCGAGGACCTGTATTTCCGCCTCAACGTGTTCCCGATCGAGACCGTCCCCTTGCGTGAACGGCGCGAGGACATTCCCCTGCTCGCCCAGCATTTTCTGACGCGCGAGAGCAAGGCGCTGAAGTCGAGCTTGCGGCTGTCGGAGGGCGATGCGCGGCGGCTGACCCGCTACGACTGGCCCGGCAATGTCCGCGAATTGCAGAACGTGATCGAGCGCGCCGCCATCCTGTCGCAAAACGGCCGCCTGCGCATCGATCTTCCTGATGTCCCCGGCGCATCAGCTCCGGCCGGCGCCGCCCGCCAAAAGGCCGACGCGCGCCCCGCTGTGATGACGTCGTCGGAGATGCGCGACCACGAGCGCGCCAACATCCTGGCCGCGCTCGAGGCCTGCGCCGGAAAAGTCTTCGGCCCCGGCGGCGCGGCCGAGATGCTCGATATCAAACCGACCACGCTGGCCTCGCGGATCAAGGCACTGGGAATCGCGCCTCGTCCGCGGGCCATGTGATCGCGCGCGCTCACGCCGCCTTGGTCGTCACACCGGTTGCAATCGGCAATCCCTGCTCGATCGGCAGCGAGGGATCGCGCGACCATTCGTTCCAGGAGCCGAAATACATCCGCACGTCCTTCACGCCGGCGTTCTTCAGAGCGAGGAAGGTGTTCGAGGCCCGCGCGCCCTTGAAGCAGTAGAGATAGACCGGCGTGGTGGTCGAGATGCCGACGGTGGCGCATTCGGCCAGAATCTCGTCCTTGGACTTGAAGCGCGGACCTTCGGCGGTCGGCTTCATCATGCGGTACCATTCCAGCCAGACGGCACCGGGAATGCGGCCCTTGCGCGGGCAGAAATCCTTGCCGTACGGCGAAGAGCTGTCGCCAATCCACTCATCGACATCGCGCACGTCGAGGATGGCGACGCCGGGCTTGCCGACCGCGCCGAGCATGGTCTTGGCATCGATCAGGATCTCGCCCGCTTCAGGCACGATCGCGAACGAAGCCTTCACCGGCGTCGGCACGTCCTTGGTCACCGGGAAGCCCGCCGCCGACCAGGCATCGAAGCCGCCATGCAGCACCTTCACCTTGGGATAGCCGAGCATGGTGAGCAGGTAATAGCCGCGGCAGGACTGGCCGAAGCCGGAGTTCATCGACTGCTCGTAGATCACAGCGGTCTCCTTGCCGGAGAGGCCGGCGCCGCCGAACGCGTCGGCGAATTTTGTCTTCAGCTCGGCCATGCCCTCCGGTGTCGAGGTCGCCAGGAACGTGAAGATCTCGTGCACGTTCACGGCGCCCGACAGGTGCCCGGCGGCGTAGGCGTCGGGATTGCGGGTGTCGATCACGACACACGGCTCGGTTTTCAAGAGATCGGCAAGTTCGACGGCAGTGATCAGGACGTCAGTCATGGCAGCCTCTCCGTTGAGGTTGGGGGGTCTTCAGGTGGACTCGTAGAACTCAGGCATCGGCGAGCATCTTGCGCAGCTGCTTGGTGGCCGGCGTGACGATAGCGACGAAATAGGCCTCGCGCAGGCGCCGCTGCGCGCGGTGGCTCCTAAGGTAGCCGCGCGCGCCACAATGCAGCATCGCCGCATGCGCCGCCGCCACGCTGGCCTCGCCCGCGCGAAGCCGCAGCGCGATCACCTTGCGCCAGTAGGTCTCCTCCTCGTTGTAGGGATCGCGCGCCAGCGCCATGGTCTCGGCCTCGAGCTCGGCGGCGAGATCGCGGAAATGCACCGGCTGCTGCGGCAAATAGCGGTTGATATGGCCCAGCGGGTTATCGACCTCGTCCATGATGTTGATGCAGTCTCTGATGACGCCGAGCGCCATGCCGGCCTGGAGCAGGATGAAGCCGGCGCGGATCTTCTTGACGAAGGGTGCGGCGGGATCGGCGAGGATCAGTTCGTCCGGCACGAAGACGTCGCGGAATTGCACGCCGTAAGTGCCGGTGCCGTCCATCGCGAGGAACGGCTTGCACGGCGTCAGCGTGATTGCGGGGTCCGAGCAGTCGGCGAGGAACATCACGGTGCCGGGCTCGCCACTTGCGATGCCCTGATCGTCCTCGCGCTCGAAGATCGTGCCAAAGAAATGATCCGGGCCGAGATTGGAGACCCAGGGCAGCGCGCCGCGCACGATGTAGCCGCCCTCGACCTTGCGCCCTTTCAGCTTGAGCTTCTCGATGCCGAAGAAGCTTTTCATCGGATTGGAGAGGCCGGTGCCGCCGAGCACGCGCCCGGTCGAGAAGGCATCGCCAAAACGCCTCGCCAGCTTCAGATTGGTCGAGTTGGCCGCGTACCAGACCAGCGTGTTCTGGCACCAGGCCATGAAGGCGGTGGCGCCGCAGACCTCGCCGATGACAGCCATCGACTCGATCGCGCAGCGCAAGTCCGCAGGACCTTCCTGGGGCATGTGGCTGCCCCAGGCGCCGACCGCGCCGAACGCGCGCAGCACCTCGGCCGGATAGACCGAGCCGTCGTCGATTCCGGCGGCGAGCGGCGCGAGCTGCTCCCGCGCAATCCGCGCCACCTCCCCTGCAATGGACGGTGCGGGCTGATCCAAAACGTCGGCCCGCGATAAAGCCAGTGAACCCATGATCGTCTCCCGCACCTTGTCCTGGTTGATGTCTGCTAGATGCCGACCTCGAGATTGACCGGGCGGGTGAAGGTGTTGGCGACCGGCGACCATTTCTTCACATGGGCCACCAGCGCGTTGATCTCGTCCTGCGAGATCCCCTCGCACTCCATGTCGACCTTGACGCGGACGTCGGTGAAGCCGACCGGCTTGTCGGAGACATCGCCGGTGCCCCAGACCGCGGTGATGTTGAGGTCGCCCTCGAGCTCGAGCTCGAGCTTGTTGACGATCCAGCCGCGATGCACGGCGTTGGCGTGCAGGCCGACCGCAAGGCAGGAGCCAAGCGCGGCCAGCGAGGCCTCCGACGGGTTGGGCGCGGTGTCGTCGCCCAAGAGCCCCGGCGGCTCGTCGACGATGTAGGGCTGCAGGTTGCGGATGTAGTTGGCGTGGCGGAATTTGCCTTCCGCCACCGTCTTGCACTTCAAGGTCTTGATGACCTTCGGATTCGCCTTGCCGTTGGCGATCAGTTGCTCGAGCCCGTTCTTGTCGATGGGCGCGAGGCACCCCGTCAGCACTGTCTTTTGAACGACGGCAGTCATCAATCTTCTCCCTGGCAGAAGTGGAAATCGGTAGGATACCGAACGGTCTGTTTCCTTGCATGGAGCGTGCCAGAGCCGGCCGAAAACAAAAGGCGAAGCATTGGAGCCGCTTAAGCCTCGCTGCCTGCGGATTGATCAGCCGCCGCGTGCTTAAAGGCGATGCAGATGGGCCAGCCTTTGCGAATCTTTTCAGCGCCGAACAGATGCGGCTTGCTGATGCGGCGCGGCTGCGGGTAAGTTTGAGTCCATGGCAAAGACGTCATCGAAAAAGAATTCGCCGCACGCCGCCGCTGGCGAGGACGAATCCGCGCGCGGGCGCCTCTTGAGCGCCGCGACGCACCTGTTCTGCAAGAACGGCATCAACGCCACCGGCATCGACGCGATCATCGAGGAAGCCGGCACGGCGAAGACCACGCTCTACAAGCTGTTCGGCTCCAAGACCAATCTCGTCAACGCGGTGCTGGAGAGCGAAGGCAAGCAGTGGCGCGAATGGTTCATCGGCGCGATGGAACAGGGCGGCGGCGACGCGCAAACAAAACTGACGCGCATCTTCCCGGCGCTGAAGAGCTGGTTTGCGGAAGAGCGCTTCTACGGCTGTCCCTTCATCAACGCCGTCGGCGAGCACGACAAGGACGCAAAACAATTCCGCAACATCGCGCTGAAGCACAAGAAGATCGTGCTCGGCCACATCGAGAAGCTCGCCGGCGAGCTCGGCTCCAGCGAGCCCGCGGTGCTGGCGCATCAGCTCGGCCTCATCATCGACGGCGCCATCGTCGCGGCGATGATCTCGCGCGATCCGGGTGTGGCCGATACGGCCGCGCTGACGGCCGGCCCCCTGCTCGGCCAGGCCAAGGCGAAGAAGAAGCGCGCGGCGGATCAGCTCGAGGCGGTGTGATCCCCTCCCACCCCGTGTCGTAGATCTCATAGGGTGGGCAAAGGCGCAAAGCGCCGTGCCCACCAAACTCGCTCAGCTTTGTTGGTCGAGATGGTGGGCACGCTTCCGCCGCCGCTCTTCGAGCTATGGCGGACAAGTCGCTTTGCCCACCCTACGAGACTGGTAGCCCGCATGAGCGCGGCGACATGCGGGACCTTGCCCCGGATATCGCGGAGCCTGTCATCGGGCGGCGCTTTGCGCCGACCCGTTGGCTCATCCGGGCTACGACGTCACCCCAACCCGCCTCTCCCCTCGCCGCACACCGGCCTGCACCAAACCGCACCTACCTGCACGGCCACAGCCCCGGCAGCGCCGATTTACCTTGCGTCAAGCACGGCCGAGACAATCGGCTTCCACCTTAACAGCCCGTTAGGTGCGGTCGTCCTTTAACCGTCTCGAAGGGGATGCTCCGCACATGCAACCGGGGACGGAAGTCTATAGCGCGCCGAGCTGGCGCGTGACGCGCTGGCTGGCCGATGCCGGGCCGGGGGCGCCCGACGACATCCGTGCCGCGCTGATTGCCCAGTTGCACGGATCTCTGCCGGTATTTGCCGCCGGCGCCGTCAACACCATAGCGGTGGCGGCGGTGATCGCGATGCGACAGCCGACGGCGCTGTTCGTCGCCTGGCTCATCGCCGAACTCGCGATCTGCACTGCCCGCCTTGTCGTGCTGATCATCGCGCACCGTGCGGCCCGCGCCCACCGCAAGACTCCGACGGACCTGCACCTCGTGCTGGCCGTCGCCTGGAGCTGCAGCGTCGGCTTTGGCGCGATCGCGAGCATCGTCAGCGGCGATTGGGTCGTTGCGATGCTGGCGTGCCTGTCGGCGGCCGCAATGGTCGGCGGCATCTGCTTCCGCAATTTTGGCGCGCCGCGGCTTGCCGGGACCATGATCCTTTGCAGCCTCGGCCCCATCGTTCCCGGCGTGGCCCTCACGCACGAGCCGATGCTCTACGTCGTGTTCCTGCAGGTGCCGATGTATCTCGCCGCAATGACGGCCGCCGCGTTCCGCCTCAACCGGATGCTGATCGCAACCATGCGCGCCGAGCGCGAGAACAGCCACCGCGCCCATCACGACGCGCTCACTGGCCTGCTCAATCGGGCCGGCTTCGTCGAGGCGCTCGGCACGAGGCTCGCCGCGCGCGCCGAAGGCCAGTTCGCGGTGATGTTCTTCGATCTCGACAATTTCAAGCCGATCAACGACACGTTCGGACACGCGGCGGGCGACGAAGTGCTGAAAGCGGTGGCCGCGCGCGTGCGCCGGGTATTGCCTGACGGCACGGTAGTCGCGCGGATGGGCGGCGACGAATTCGTCGTGCTCCTCGACGGCGTCACTGCCGAGATGGCGCAGGAGACGGGACACCGCCTCATCGCCGAAGTTGCCGCCCGCTATGAACTCGGCGGCGAGGTGCGCGCCAGTGTCGGAGCCAGCGTCGGCATTGCGATGTCGCCGGATCATGGCGCCGAAGTCGCCGAATTGCTCGCCGTCGCCGATGCCGCGCTCTACGAGGCGAAGTCGGGCGGCAAATCGCGCTGCTGCCTCGCCTCGGTCGAGACCAACCTCGCGGCCTTGCGCAGGCTGCAACAGAGCAGCCCGAAAGGCCCCGATCGCGGGCGTGGCCTGATGCGGGTCGAAGCGTGCTCCGTCCGCACGGCGTAGCCCGCATGAGCGCAGCGACATGCGGGACCTTTCCCCGGATATCGCTTCGCTCATCCGGGCTACGCCGCTCCTTAACGCATAGGGGAGATCGTTGCTGCCTATAGATTTACGATCTGGACGCGCTGATCTCGCTCGTCATTCCAAAAGCCGGCAAACTCCAACACCTCTTCCACCGTCTCGTTCGCGTGCGAGGTGGTCACAACAAAGCGTCTGTCATCCGTCCCGTCGCCTACGACGAGTTCGTCGATGATGTCCTCTATCCGCGCGGTACCTTCTCCAACGACCGCAATAAGAGTAACGCGATCGCGAAGGCACTGCTCGACAAAGCCAGACAACAGATCTTCATTCGATAGCGGCAGTCGAAGGACGACCCTTGACGGATAGCTCATTTAATTCTCGGCGGCATGGCGAAACAGCTCTCCCCTGATCTCGCGCCAGTATTCTTCTGCAACATCGGGATCGATTTCGACTGGCGCAGAGCTGTCAGGATAGAGGCGATCCTTGCCATCTTTTCGAGGGCCTGAAATCCAAAACCTTTCTCCGGTTTCAACGTCAAAGTAGTTTGCCTTGAAGCCGCTACCTTTCAGACTTTGGAACGTGCGTCCGCCATAGCTGATAGACTTGCCCGTCTTCGAAAAAGTGACGCGGCCGATCCGCGCGAGTCCGTTCAGCGAACTGGATTTGGCCTCGATATACATGATGCGTGTTTTCGGCATGCTCGGACCTAGCGTGCGGACGACGTGCAAGTGAAAAGACGGCCTCCCTAATGCAATCAATAATGATTATCGAATGGGATTACAACTTAGCTCGCAGGGTGGGCAAAGGCGCAGCGCCATGCCTATCATTCCTGCCTCAGCTCCGCCGAGCGACATAGTGGGCACGCTTGGCTTTGCCACCCTAATAGCCGGCGGCGGCGCAAAGCGCAGTCCGCCGGACCAATCCACGGGTTCTCTCTGCGTCCCTACGAAGAACACTGATGTCCCATCAGGGATTGACACCCAGCGCCTTGAGCTCGGCCGCAGCCGCCTGTGCTTCCACGAAAGTCGGCGGGCAATCAGCAAGCGCAAGCCCGAAAAGCCGCTGCGCCTCCTCCTTCACGCCACGCTGCAAGGCGAGTTCAGCAGTGAAAAAGTTCGCCTCGCAGATTTGGCCCTTCTTCTTGATCGGATCGGGATCGTCGGCCGCGTGCAGCACCTCGTCGGCCGTCGTCGTTCCCAGGAGCAACCGGATCACCGGGGCTGGCCACTTGGTCATGTCCAGCTTGGCGGTCGCATCCGAGAGCGTAGTCGGCACATTGCCGCGCTGGCCCGCGATTTCGCGCCAGATCGCGCTATAGGGATCTCTGGGCTCGAGCTCCAGGGACCGATCGAGATCGGCGATCGCCCCCGCGGGCGAACCCGCCTGGAGGTGTGCCACAGCGCGGTAACGATAGAGCCCTGCCGCTTTCGGGGCGCGCTCGATCGCGAGATCGCATGCGGCAACTGCGCGCCGCGGATCGCCAAGCGCCAGAGCGGTGACGCTGCGGCATATATACGCGTTGGGGTCCTTGGGTCCGAATGCCACCGCGCGGTCGCAATCATCCATTGCGCGCGCGAGATCATGCTTTGCCCGATATGCGCCCGCACGATAGACGTACGCAGGTGGGTACCCTGGATTAAGCGCGAGCGCGCTCTCGTAGTCCGAGATTGCGCCGTCGATGTTGCCTTGTTTGCTTTTGGCGACGCCGCGGGCCAGATAAGCAGCCAAGTGTAAGGGATTGAATTGCGAGGACGGGCCGGGAGCCGTTGGGGCCAGATCGCCGCCGGAATAGTACGCCCCGGCAGTGGCGGCAGACGGATCAAGCTTCAGTTCAATCGCTCTGGTGTAGTCGGCAATAGCGAGATCGAAATCGCCTTTCTTCGCGTATGTTACCGCGCGACTGTAGTAAGCTCGCTGATCTTTAGGGTTCGCCTTGATGACCTCGCCGTAGTCAGCAATCGCGCGGTCAATCTCTCCCAATTGATAGTACGAGTATGCACGGTTGTAATAAGCATACATGTTCCGGGGATAGAGCCTGATCAGCTCGCTGTAATCGGCAACGGCGAGTTCGAACGCGCCCTTCTTGGAGTAGGCCCCGGCACGATTGAAGTAAGCGCTGATCGTGCCCCGCTCGCCAAACTTCCCGGAGTCCAGCACGGACGTGCAGGCTTGGATTCGCTCGTCGGTCGGGACTTCCGTGATCGCGTTGCACTTCCAGTCCGTGGCGGGATCTGCAATCGTGGGAAACGCAATCGCAAGAACCGTCAAAGCAGTCGCCGCGCCAGCCAGAGCGCGGCTCATCATTCCAAACATGCAGTCCCCATTTCAATTCGCGGGGACTTCATAGCAACCGATTGCGCGTCTGCACAGCCCTTGGTTGCGGGACGAGGGCGCAACTCGGGCGACGATGACGGTCTCTCGGTGGGCAAAGGCGCGCAGCGCCGTGCCCACCATCTCCGTCTCAGCCTCGTTGATCAAAATGGTGGGCACGCTTCGCTTTGCCCACCCTACGAAACCTGTGCGTGACGTGACCTACGCGCTCTGCTCCATCATCCCCTGCAGCCGCACCAGCTCCGCCTCGAGATCGCGCTCCACATCCGCCGCGCGAATGTCGAGCACCCGATAGTCCCGCGCCTCGAGCCAGGTCCGCCGCCCCGCGCGGTCGGCGGCGATGGCCTCCCCCTCGCCCGGGTTGACCAGCTCGATCGCGATCCGGTGCGGGAAGGAGACGAAGTCCGGGATGTGGCGGCCGACCGGGGTCTGGCGCTTGAACCCGCCTGCGAAGCGGCGGTCGCGGGTCAGGGCCTGCCAGAGCAGGCGCTCGGCGTCGGTCGGGTTGCGGCGGAGCAGGCGGGCGAGGCCGCGCACGGTCGAGCCGCTGTCGGGCACGCCACCGCCCTGCCCGTGCTCGGCCAGCAGCGCGCGCAGGCGCGTGGCCTGCTCGCCGTCGAGCACGCCGCCCTTGGCCGGACCCTTGCGCCCCTCCGCGATCGCCATGACGACGCCATGGAGGGTGTGCATGTCCTGCTTGGTCGGCTCCATCCGGCTGAAGATGTTGCGCAGGTTCACCAGCATGGTGTCGCGCTTCTCGGCCGGGCGCAGGAACTCGACCTTGTCGAGCTCGCGCACGAGATTGTCGAAGAAGGCCTGCATCTGGTGCTGCGAGGCGCGCTCGGAGCGCTCCGGCATGGCGTGCGGCAGTTCGCCTGATGTCATCAGCTTGAACCATTCATAGCCGATCAGCAGCACGGCCTGGGCGAGGTTGAGCGAGGCAAATCCCGGATTGACCGGGAAGGTGATGATGCGGTTGGAGAGCCCGACCTCCTCGTTGGTCAGGCCCCAGCGCTCGCGGCCGAACAGGATACCGGCCTTGCCGCCGGTCGCGACGTGCCCGGCGATCTCGCTGGCTGCCGCCTCCGGCCCGACCACGGGCTTGGCCTGGTCGTGGGGGCGAGCGGTGGTGGCGAACAGCAGGTCGAGGTCGGCGACCGCCTGCTCCACCGTGTCGAACAATTCGACCTTTTCCAGAATGTGGTCGGCGCCGGCCGCGGCACGCTGGGCGGCGGTGTTGGGCCAGCCGTCCCGGGGGTTGACGATGCGCAAGGCGCCAAGCGCGAAATTGCCCATGGCGCGCGCGGCCATGCCGATATTTTCCCCCAGCTGCGGCTCGACCAGGATGACGATGGGACCGTCGAGGGAAAGGCCCGCCTTGCTTCTGTCAGTCCCTGACATCTCGCTTCGCTTTCACACTGTCTCTCAAGGCCTTGGCGGGGCCGCTTTAGGAATTGATTCAAGCCGGCCTTTTCGAGTGGGTCTTGGGCCGGCCGGCGCTGCCCGCCTGTCGTTTGCCTGTCCTGACGAAATTCTCAAGGGAAATAACGGGTTGGATTCGACTTTTGAATCTCTTCTGGAGCCTCACCCCAGCCCCCGGGCGCCGCTCCCCATCTGGGGAAGCTGGATGAGCTAAAAGTGCATAATCCCTTGGCTTTCGCCCGCTGCTATCAGGTGCTAAGAGGCGGCGATATTCACTTTGGCGCCGACGGCGCCGTTCCCAAGAGGGCTTCCCCGATCATGGCAAAAATCAAGGTATCCAATCCCGTCGTCGAGCTCGATGGCGACGAGATGACCCGGATCATCTGGCAGTACATCAAGGACAAGCTGATCAACCCGTTCCTGGATGTCGAGCTGATGTATTTCGACCTGGGCATGGAGCACCGCGACCACACCAACGATCAGGTGACCATCGACGCCGCCGAGGCGATCAAGAAGGTCGGCGTCGGCGTCAAGTGCGCCACCATCACCCCGGACGAGGCCCGGGTGAAGGAGTTCAACCTCAAGCAGATGTGGAAGTCGCCGAACGGCACCATCCGCAACATCCTCGGCGGCGTGATCTTCCGTGAGCCGATCATCTGCAAGAACGTGCCGCGCCTGGTTCCCGGCTGGACCAAGCCGATCATCATCGGCCGCCACGCCTTTGGCGACCAGTATCGCGCCACCGATTTCAAGTTCCCCGGCAAGGGCACCCTGTCGATGAAGTTCGTCGGCGAGGACGGCACCGTCATCGAGAAGGATGTGTTCAAGGCCCCCGATGCCGGCGTCGCGATGGGAATGTACAATCTCGACGATTCCATCATCGACTTCGCCCGCGCCTCGCTGAACTACGGCCTGCTGCGCAACTACCCGGTTTATCTCTCGACCAAGAATACGATTCTGAAGGTCTATGACGGCCGCTTCAAGGACATCTTCCAGGACATCTACGACCGCGAGTTCAAGAAGGAATTCGAGGCCAAGGGCCTGACCTACGAGCACCGCCTGATCGACGACATGGTGGCCTCGGCGCTGAAATGGTCCGGCGGCTATGTCTGGGCCTGTAAGAACTACGACGGCGACGTGCAGTCCGACACGGTCGCGCAGGGCTACGGCTCGCTCGGCCTGATGACCTCGGTGCTGCTCACCCCCGACGGCAAGACCGTGGAAGCCGAAGCCGCCCACGGCACGGTGACGCGCCACTACCGCGAGCACCAGAAGGGCAAGGAGACCTCGACCAACTCGATCGCGTCGATCTTCGCCTGGACCCGTGGCCTGTCGCACCGCGCCAAGCTCGACAACAATGCCGAGCTGGCCAAGTTCGCGAACACGCTGGAGAAGGTCTGCGTCGACACCGTCGAGGCCGGCTACATGACCAAGGACCTCGCGCTCCTGGTCGGGGCCGACCAGCGCTGGCTCTCGACCACCGGCTTCCTCGACAAGGTCGCCGAGAACCTGGGCAAGGCGCTGGCGGCGTAAGCCGACCGCAATTCCGCCCGACTGGGCCAGACATCATCACGGGCCGCGCCTTTGGGCGCGGCCCGTTTCTTTTTTGAGAGCTTTTGCGGAGACCATCATGTTCATGAAGCTTGCCGCCCCCTGCCTGTTCCTGCTCGCCGCAATGGCCGGGCCCGCTGTCGCCGCAGACCCACTTCCCGACGCGATCGCCGCCCCCGGCGAAAGCGTCGTGCTCAGCGTCCACGCCGAGGGCGCGCAGGTCTATGAGTGCAAGACCGCCGCCGACGGCAAGCTCGCCTGGGCCTTCCGCGAGCCGGTCGCCACCCTGCTCTCCGAAGGCAAGACCGTTGGCCGGCACTACGCCGGGCCGAACTGGGAGCTCGCCGACGGCAGCGCCGTGGTCGGCAAGGCCATCGGCAACGCACCGGGTGCGACGGCCGCCGATATCCCCTGGCTGAAGCTGGAGGTTGCCTCCCGCCGCGGCAGTGGCACCCTGACGCCCGTCACCACCGTCCAGCGCATCAACACCCATGGCGGCAAGCTCGAGGGTTCTTGCGACAAGGCCGGCGACTTCAAGAGCGCGCCCTACTCGGCTGATTACGTTTTCTTGAAGAAGAGCTGAGGCCGCCGTTCAGCCGGTTGGTAAACACATCCTATCGACAGGCCGACACAACTAGATCGGCCTCTTTACCGCGCTCTCACAAACCACATCTAAGAGTTGTTCCGAGACCCCGGGAACGACTCCGTGACGGCCAACCTCATTCTCGTCCTGACCGCCCTCGCCCTGATCCCGTACGCGGTGCCCGCACTGATGCCGACGTGGCGCTGGTGGCTCGCCACGACGTGCATCTTCGGCGGCATGCTCGCTGCACTGTGGACCGAGCATTGGATCGTGTCGTCCCGCCTCAACTACAATGAGGGCCCGGGCGGCGGAATCGGTGTGGCATTCTGGGCGCTCGTGACCAGCAGCTTCGCAACCGGCGTTGTCGTCCGCGGCTGCACCCTGCTGTTCGCAGCTTGCGGGCTCCGGCTTCGCTACGTTCTGGCGATCGGCATTTTGGGATTTGCGATCGTGCCGGCCCTGATCGTCGTCGAGTCCTGGTGGCATGACTGGAAGAGGCGGCCCGCTTCCGAGGCTTGCCGCAGCACGACGTTCCACGTGACGATCGCCAACGCCGCTCTCTCAATTCCTGCCGCATCCTTCTGGAACATCTATCTCGGCAGGACTTCCGGCCAGGATGCCTACTATCTCGAGCAGGGTGTCAGCCTGCGAGAGTTCTGTGGTGTGAACGATGATGGCAAACGTCCGGTCAAGGCCACGAAGATATGGCTTCGATTGCGCAGCTTCGGCCTGGTGACACCGCCACTCTGCACCGGCCCGGTCGCGGACTGGGCCAGGACCTATTGCGATGCTCATGAAACGGCCAGGCGCGGGGGAGATGACAAGCTCGACTTCCCGCTGAACATTTACGTGTTTGCGCCGGACGAGGTGATCCCAGGTGAGTTCGGGGGAGCCCGCTCGACCTACCAGGACTCCCTCAAGGCTACGCCGCAGTCAGGCGACGTCTACGTCACTTCGGACGCGTCCTCCGGAACGGAGCCCCTCACCTTTCGCTGTCACCAAATTAGCACCGACTATTGGTGCGGCGCGTTCTATCCGTGGCGCGACGGCGCCCATCTCGGCTATACGTTCCAATCGCCGCGTGAGGAGATTGCTGCGCGCGGCGGCCGGATCGATGCTGAGACGCGCAAGCTTCTGTCGGGCTTTGAGCCGCACTGACCTCACGGCACGTGCTAGAGTTGTTGACCAGGCCGCGCACTCAGCACACGGAGGTCTTCCCGATGCTCTTCATGGTGATCGAACGCTTCAAAGACCGCGATCCCATTCCGGTCTACCGGCGGGTGCGCGACGAGGGCGTCAAGTTTCCGGAAGGGCTGAAGTATCACGGCAGCTGGATCGAGCCGAATTTCGACCGCTGCTTCCAGCTGATGGAGTGCGACGACGCCCGCCTGCTGCAGGAATGGGTCTTGAACTGCCAGGGCAACGGCATGACCTTCGAGATCGTGCCTGTCGTGCCCAGCAAGGAGACGCGCGAAGTCGTCGCGCCCTTCCTCGATCCCAAGTAGCGGCTACACGGGCGGCCCCGCTTCCTGTTCGGCCTGCGCCAGCTCTGCCGCCGCGAGATCGCCGCTGTCGGCGAGCCGCGCCTTGGCGGTGGTATGGACGTGCTCGGCCAGCGTCGGCATGCGCTCGATCAAGGCGTGAAAGTCCTGGGCGTCGAGCACGAGCAGCCGCGTCTTGCGCGTCGCCGTCACCGTGCCGCTGCGTTTCGTTTTGTGCAGAAGCGCGATCTCGCCGAAGAAGGTGCCGTCAGTGAGCCGCACATGCTGGCTCGGCAGCGCGATCTCGACCTCGCCGGCGGTGATGAAATACATCGATGAGGCGGCGTCGCCCCGCCGCACCAAAACCTCGCCCTGCTCGATGGTACGCGCGCGCAGGAGGCGCATGATGTCGGCGATCTCGGACGCCGACAGATGCGAGAACAGCGGCACCCGCGCCAGCATGCCCCAGGTGACGACGAAATCGCGCCGCTTCACTTCCTCGGCGAACGCGGTGGAGATGATCGCGACCGGCAGCGCGATCATCGCGAAGCCGCTGATAATGGCGAAGGTGGAGATGAACTTGCCGAGCGGCGTCACCGGCACGACGTCGCCATAGCCGACGGTGCCGAGCGTCACGATCGCCCACCACATCGCCTGCGGGATGGTGCCGAGCTTGTCCGGCTGCACGTCGCGCTCGATGGCATAGAGCAGCGAGGCAAAGGTCAGGACCGCACCGATCAGGATGACAATGCAGCCGATCAGCGCGCGCCGCTCGGCATGCACGGCGGCGAGCAGCGAGCGCATCGCCGGCGAATAGCGGATCAGCTTGAAGAACGGCAGCACGCCGAGCCCGGCCAGCGTCGCGTGCCGGCCGGTGGCGAGCACGATCGCGGCCGGCAGGAACGCCATGAGGTCGATGATGCCGAGCGCGGAGAAGGCATAAGACAGCCGGTCGGACAGCGCGGAGCCGTTGCGCTGGGTATGCCCCGCCACCGTCCACAGCCGCGCCAGATATTCGAGCGCGAACACGATGACGGCGAGGACGGCGATCGCGCTGAACAGCGTGTCGAACCGCGCGTCGAGCTCCGGCACCGAGGCGAGGACCATCGCAGTCACGTTGAGCACGATGACGGCGATGATCAGCTGGATGAAGCGCGACCCGACCGAATAGGCCAAGGGATCGTGCTCCAGCAATTCGTAGAGGCGATCCCGTAAGTCGGGATCGCCAAGCCCACGTCCTCGCGGAACGAGGCGCATGATGACTTACGCGCCTGCCATCGCTTTTTCGATCGCCGCGAGCGCCGCGGTCGCGTTGGCGCCATCGGGGCCACCGGCCTGCGCCATGTCGGGCCGGCCGCCGCCGCCCTTGCCGCCGAGCGCCTCGGAGGCGACGCGGACGAGGTTCACGGCGTTAAAGCGCGCGGTGAGGTCCGGCGTGACGCCGACCACGACACCAGCCTTGCCGTCCCCGGTGACGCCGACGATCGCGACGACGCCCGAACCGATCTGCTTCTTGCCGTCGTCGGCAAGGCCCTTGAGATCCTTCATCTCGATGCCCTCGACCGCGCGCGCCATCAGCTTGACGTCGCCGACCTCACGCACGCCGCTCGCTGCGCCGTTACCGGCGGCCGCGCCGCCGCCCATCGCCAGCTTCTTGCGGGCGTCGGAGAGCTCGCGCTCGAGCTTCTTGCGCTCCTCCATCAGCGCGGTGATGCGCGCCGGCACGTCGTCGATCGAGGTGCGCAGCTCGTTCGCCGCGGTCTTCGCCAGCGCCATGGTCTCGTTGGCGTGTTTTCGCGCGTAGTTGCCCGTTAACGCCTCGATACGGCGCACGCCCGAGGCGACCGCGCTCTCGCTCGTGAGCGTGATCAGGCCGATGTCGCCGGTGCGCTTCACATGGGTGCCGCCGCAGAGCTCGACCGACCAGCCGAGCGTGTTGGCGCCGCGCTCGCGCGCGGTCCTGCCCATGGAGACGACGCGGACCTCGTCGCCATATTTCTCGCCGAACAGCGCACGCGCCCCCGCTTCCCGCGCCTCGTCGACGCCCATGACGCGCGTGGTGACCTCGTCGTTCTCCAGCACCACGTCGTTGGCGATGTCCTCGACGCGGGCAAGCTCTTCCGCCGTGATCGGCTTCGGATGCACGAAGTCGAAGCGCAGGCGGTCCGGCGCGACCATCGAGCCGCGCTGGGCAATGTGGTCGCCGAGCACCTGGCGCAGCGCCTCGTGGATGAGATGTGTCGCGGAGTGATGCGCGCGGATCGACGAACGGCGCGAATGGTCGACCTCGAGCTGCAGCGCAGTGCCGAGCTTGAGCTCGCCGCTCTCCACAGTGCCGACGTGGACGAAGAAATCGCCGAGCTTCTTCTGCGTGTCGGTGACGCGGAACTTGATGCCGCCCTCACCCGTCAGCACGCCGGTGTCGCCGACCTGGCCGCCGGACTCCGCATAGAACGGCGTCTGGTTCAGCACGATGGCGCCCGTCTCGCCGGCCTTGAGGCCGGCGACCTCCTGGCCGTCCTTGACCAGCGCAGAGACGACGCCCTCGGCACTCTCGGTCTCGTAGCCCAGGAATTCGGTGGCCCCGAGCTTTTCGCGCAGCGGGAACCAGATTGCTTCGGAGGCAGCTTCTCCGGACCCCTTCCACGACTCGCGCGCCTTGGCCTTCTGGCGCTCCATCGCGTCGGTGAAGGCGGACTGGTCGACGCCGATGCCGCGCGACTTCAGCGCGTCCTGCGTCAGGTCGAGCGGGAAGCCGTAGGTGTCGTACAGCGTGAAAGCGACGTCGCCGTCGAACATGTCGCCCTTCTTCAGGGACGCGCTCTTCTCGTCGAGAATCGCAAGGCCGCGCACAAGCGTCTTGCGGAAGCGGGTCTCTTCCAGCCGCAGCGTTTCCTCGATCAGCTTCTCGGCGCGCATCAGGTCGGGATAGGCCTGGCCCATCTCGCGCACCAGGGCCGGGACGAGGCGATGCATCAAGGGCTCCTTGGCCCCCAGGAGCTGCGCATGGCGCATCGCGCGGCGCATGATCCGGCGCAGCACATAGCCGCGGCCCTCGTTCGAGGGCAGCACGCCGTCGGTGACGAGGAAGGCGGAGGAGCGCAAATGGTCGGCGATGACGCGGAACGAGGCGACCGTCTGCTCCTGCGGCCCGCTGCCGAGCGCGGACGAGGTCGCGTCGATCAGGTGGCGGAACAGGTCGGTCTCGAACACGCTCTCGACGCCCTGGAGGATGCAGGCCATGCGCTCCAGGCCCATGCCGGTGTCGATCGAGGGGCGCGGCAGATCCACACGCTCCTCCTTCGTCACCTGCTCGTACTGCATGAACACGAGATTCCAGAATTCGAGGAAGCGGTCGCCGTCCTCCTCCGGCGAGCCCGGAGGCCCGCCCCAGATGTGCTCGCCGCGATCGATGAAGATCTCCGAGCACGGGCCGCACGGCCCGGTGTCGCCCATCGCCCAGAAATTGTCCGAGGTCGGGATGCGGATGATGCGGTCGTCGGAGAAGCCGGCGATCTTCTTCCAGAGCCCGTGCGCCTCGTCGTCGGTGTGGTAGACGGTGACGAGCAGCTTGTCCTTCTTCAGACCGAATTCCTTGGTGATCAGCTTCCAGGCAAGCTCGATCGCGCGCTCCTTGAAGTAATCGCCGAACGAGAAATTGCCGAGCATCTCGAAGAAGGTGAGATGGCGCGCGGTGTAGCCGACATTGTCGAGGTCGTTGTGCTTGCCGCCGGCGCGCACGCATTTCTGCGAGGTGGTCGCGCGCTGGTACGGCCGCTTCTCGACGCCGGTAAAAACGTTCTTGAACTGCACCATGCCGGCGTTGGTGAACATCAACGTCGGGTCGTTGCGCGGCACCAGTGGCGAGGACGGCACGATCTCGTGGCCGTTCTCGGCAAAGAAGTTCAGAAAGGTCGACCTGATCTCGTTGACGCCGCTCATGTTCATCCAATCGGGTGTGCTTGGACCCGCAATACGCCATCCAAACCAGTCATTCAGGCTGATATCTGCGGGCCAAAGCGCTTTTAGACAAGGCCAGCTTCGCTGTCCAGAAACTGTGCAAGGAGATCAGAGGGTTGCCGCAGGCGCTCAATCCGGTTGAAAGCCGCTAGTGTCGCGTTGACAGGCTTGGCTGCCGTGTGGTCTGTACCCATCTGTATCGTACGGCCACGTCGGGAGAGACCGGCTTTAGGCAGCCGGCGCCGAAGGAGCAACCGCCCCGGAAACTCTCAGGCAAAAGGACCGCGTGGCTTTGACAGCATCTGGAAAGAGGCGCCGACGGGCTTAAGACCCGGACTGCGTCCGCCGACGGGATAATACTCTCAGGCACAGCGACAGATGGGGCTTCGACTGGTGTCCATCGGGGAATCCTCCCCGGGGAACCGCCGAGGGCCCCTTAGATGCTAGCGCACCACCAAGACTCCCTGAAACGTACGCCCCTCCACAGCCTCCATGTGTCCCTGGGCGGCAAGATGGTGCCGTTCGCGGGCTATGACATGCCGGTGCAGTACCCCGCGGGCGTGCTGAAGGAGCACCTTCATACCCGGGCCGCCGCCGGCCTGTTCGACGTCTCCCATATGGGCCAGATCGCGCTTCGGCCGAAGTCGGGCAAGGTCGAGGACGCCGCCCGCGCGCTGGAACGGCTGGTGCCGCAGGATATCGTGGCGATTGCGCCGGGACGGCAGCGCTACGCCCAGTTCACCAATGCCGATGGCGGCATTCTGGACGACCTGATGGTCGCCAATTTCGGCGATCACCTGTTCCTGGTCGTCAACGCCGCCTGCAAGGAACAGGACGAGGCGCATCTGCGCGCGAATCTGTCCGACGATTGCCTGATCGATTCGCTGGCCGACCGCGCGCTGGTCGCACTGCAGGGCCCGAAGGCCGAAGCGGTGCTGGCGAAACTCTGTGCAGAGGCCCCCTCCATGACGTTCATGGACGCCGGCCCGCATGAGGTCGCCGGCATCAAGTGCTTCGTCTCGCGCTCCGGCTACACCGGCGAGGACGGATTCGAGATCTCGGTTCCCGCCAGCGATGCCGAACGCCTCGCCAGGATGCTGCTCGACAACCCTGACGTGCTGCCGATCGGCCTGGGGGCCCGCGACAGCCTGCGGCTGGAGGCCGGGCTCTGCCTCTACGGCCACGACATCGACACCGCCACCACGCCGGTCGAGGCCGCGCTGGAATGGTCGGTGCAGAAGAGCCGCCGCGCTGGCGGCGCTCGTGCCGGCGGTTTTCCCGGCGCCGGGAAGATCCTTGCTCACTTCGATGGCGGCGCATCCCGCCGCCGCGTCGGCCTGCGCGCCGAGGGCCGCGCACCGGTGCGCGAGGGCGCGCCGCTGTTTGCCGACAGCGCGGGCGGCGAGCCGGTCGGAAAGGTCACCTCGGGCGGGTTCGGCCCGAGCCTGAGCGCGCCGGTCGCGATGGGCTACGTGCCTGTGAACCTGAGCGCGCTCGGCACAAAACTCTTCGCCGAGGTGCGCGGCCAGCGCCTGCCGCTCGCGGTCGCCGCCATGCCCTTCGTGAAAAACACCTACAAACGCTGAGGACTCGACAATGACCACGATGCTGTACACCTCCGACCATGAATGGCTCGCCATCGACGGCGACACCGCCACGGTCGGCATCACCGACTACGCGCAGCAGCAGCTCGGCGACGTCGTGTTCGTCGAATTGCCCAAGGTCGGCCGCGCCTTGAAGAAGGCGGAGGCCGCAGCGGTGGTCGAGTCCGTGAAGGCGGCCTCCGACGTCTACGCACCTGTTACGGGCGAAGTGCTCGAAACCAACGAGGCGCTGGCCGCCGAGCCGGCGCTGGTCAATTCGGACGCGCAAGGCGCGGCCTGGTTCTTCAAGATCAAGATTGCCGACAAAAGCGAGCTCGGCGGCCTCATGGATGAAGCCGCCTACAAGGCACATACGGCGTGAGATGACGAGAGCTCTAACCTCATTCTCAGTGTCATCACCCGCGAAGGCGGGTGATCCAGTACGCCGCGGCCCATCGGCCCTAGCCGAAACGCCTGCGTTTACTGGATGCCCCGCCTTCGCGGGGCATGACAGCAACTCCTAGCGAGGACCCATGATGACCGCGCACCGCAAATCCAATGGCGACACCGCCGCCTTCGTTCGCCGCCACATCGGCCCCTCGGTGCGCGATGTCACCGCAATGCTGGGGGCCGTCGGCGCGAAAAGCGTAGACGCGCTGATGGCGGAGACGCTGCCGGCCTCGATCCGGCAGGCATCTCCGCTGGATCTCGGCAAGCCCCTGAGCGAAACCGAGGCGATCGCGCATATGGCCGAGTTCGCCGCCCAGAACCAGGTCCTCACTTCGCTGATTGGCCAGGGCTATTCGGGCACCATCCTGCCCGCGGTGATCCAGCGCAACATCCTGGAAAACCCGGCCTGGTACACGGCCTATACGCCCTACCAGCCCGAGATCAGCCAGGGCCGGCTGGAGGCGCTGTTCAACTTCCAGACCATGATCTGCGACCTCACCGGGCTCGACGTCGCCAACGCCTCGCTGCTCGATGAAGCGACCGCAGCGGCGGAAGCGATGGCGCTCGCCGAGCGCCACTCGCAGGTGAAGGCAAAGGCCTTCTTCGTCGACAAGGACGTGCATCCGCAGACGCTGGCGGTAATGCGCACCCGTGCCGAGCCGCTCGGCTGGAGCTTGGTCGTCGGCGATCCCCTCACCGATCTCGATAAGAGCGACGTGCTCGGGGCGCTGCTGCAATACCCCGGCTCCTCAGGCGCGTTGCGCGACCTCCGGCCCGCGATCGCGGCGCTGAAGGCCAAGGGCGCGCTCGCCATCGTTGCCGCCGATCCGCTCGCGCTGACGCTGCTCGCCTCGCCCGGCGAGTTAGGTGCCGACATCGCCATCGGCTCGGCACAGCGCTTCGGCGTGCCGATGGGCTATGGCGGGCCGCACGCGGCCTATATGGCGGTGCGCGATGCACTGAAGCGCTCGCTGCCCGGCCGCATCGTCGGCCTCTCCGTGGATTCGCGCGGGATGCCGGCCTACCGCCTTGCGCTGCAGACCCGCGAGCAGCATATCCGCCGCGAGAAGGCGACCTCCAACATCTGCACCGCGCAGGTGCTGCTCGCCGTGATCGCTTCGATGTATGCCGTCTATCACGGCCCCGAAGGACTCTCGCAGATCGCGCGGACCGTGCACCGCCGCACCGCCGTGCTCGCGGCCGGCCTGCGCAAGCTCGGCTTTGCGCCGCAGGCCGAAAACTTCTTCGACACGGTGAGCGTCGATGCCGGCAGCAAGCGCGACGAGATCGTCGCGCGCGCGGCTAGCGAAAAGATCAATCTCGGCATTGGCGGCAATGCGCTGCGCATCGCGCTCGACGAGACCACGACGCCCGCGACAGTCGAGGCCGTCTGGCGCGCGTTCGGCGGCCAGCTTTCCTACGCCGAGATCGACGCGACCACCCGCGAGGCGCTGCCGGAGGCGCTGAAACGCACCACGGCCTTCCTGACGCATCCCGTGTTTCACGCGCATCGCTCGGAGACCGAGATGCTGCGCTACATGCGCAAGCTCAGCGATCGCGACCTCGCGCTCGACCGCGCCATGATCCCGCTGGGATCCTGCACCATGAAGCTGAACGCGACCACCGAGATGATGCCGCTGACCTGGCCGGAATTCGGCAGCTTGCATCCCTTTGCGCCGCGCGAGCAGGCCAAGGGCTATCACGCGCTGTTCGCGCGGCTGGAGAAGTGGCTGTGCGACATCACCGGCTATGACGCGATCTCGCTGCAGCCGAACTCGGGCGCGCAAGGCGAATATGCCGGCTTGCTCGCGATCCGCGGCTATCATACGGCGCGTGGGCAGAGCCATCGCAAGATCTGCCTGATCCCCTCCTCCGCCCACGGCACCAACCCGGCCTCGGCCGCGATGGTCGGCATGGACGTGGTGGTGGTCGCCTGCGAGAAGAACGGCGACGTCGACGTCAATGACCTCCGCGCCAAGGCTGATAAGCACTCGAACGATCTCGCCGCTGTCATGATCACCTATCCCTCGACGCATGGCGTGTTCGAGGAGCACATCAGCGAGATCTGCGACATCGTGCACGGCCATGGCGGCCAGGTGTATCTCGACGGCGCCAATCTCAACGCGCAGGTCGGCCTTAGCAGGCCCGGCGATTACGGCGCCGACGTCAGCCATCTCAACCTGCACAAGACCTTCTGCATCCCGCATGGCGGCGGAGGTCCCGGCATGGGCCCGATCGGCGTCAAGGCGCATCTTGCCCCGTTCCTGCCCGGTCACCCGGCGACGCAGGCTGACGCGGCAGTCGGCCCGGTCTCGGCCGCGCCGTTCGGCTCGGCTTCGATCCTGACCATCTCCTACATCTACATCTTGATGATGGGCGGCGAAGGCCTGAAGCGCGCGACCGAGATCGCGATCCTCAACGCCAACTACATCGCAGCAAGGCTCGATGCGCACTTCCCGGTGCTCTACAAGAACGCCAGGGGCCGCGTCGCGCATGAGTGCATCGTCGATCCCCGTCCGCTCAAGACGACGAGCGGCGTGACCGTCGACGACATCGCAAAACGCCTGATCGATTACGGCTTCCATGCCCCGACCATGAGCTTCCCGGTGCCGGCCACGCTGATGATCGAACCGACCGAATCGGAATCGAAGGCCGAGCTGGACCGCTTCTGCGACGCCATGATCGCGATCCGCAAGGAGATCGCCGAGGTCGAGGCCGGCCGCTTCAAGATCGAGGCATCGCCCTTGCGCCTCGCCCCGCACACCGTGCACGACATCGCGGACGACGATTGGAAGCGCGCCTACACCCGCGCCGAAGGCTGCTTCCCCGACGGCGTCTCGCGCACCGACAAATACTGGTGCCCGGTCGGCCGCGTCGACAACGTCTATGGCGACCGCAACCTGGTGTGCTCGTGCCCGCCGGTGAGCGATTACGCGGAGGCCGCGGAGTAAGACGCGACAGAGGTCTCGTAGGGTGGGTTAGCGGGCGGCTGTGCGAAGCACAGTCCGCCGGCGTAACCCACCTCTTCTGTCTCTACGGATACAAACAGTGGTGGGTTACGCCGAGCGGACTGCGCTTCGCGCAGCCCGGTCGGCTAACCCACCCTACGACACTGCATTCTGAACGCGTATCAGGGTTTGACCAGCGAGCGCGTCTCGCGATCCCATCGCCAGAGCCGTTCGTTGGTGAGTTCAGTCCCACCCCACCAACGTTTGATCGGGTTGTGGCGCCACATGTCGTCTTCTCGAGCCAGGAGTGAACGCCCGAGTTCAGTCAGCGTGAGCTTCCACTCGCTCCTGCCGAAATAGCGGTCCTCATTGTCGAACGCTGGATCGCCCAACAAGACTGGCGGCGCCGAATACGCCCCCAGTTCGAGCAAGGCATCGAGCGCGTCGTCTTCATCGAACACGTCGCGAAGCCACCTCGCCTCGCAGACGCGCCTGGGGTCGGTGTGCCCTTCGTTGACAAAATCCAGCAAATCCATTTCGCTGGCACCGAGTCCCGTCACGCTGTCCGGAAGCTCTTCAAGCACGGCAATCAGCGCCGATCGAAGTCTCGGCAGGATGGTCAGATCCGTCATCAGCAGATCGAAACAGGATTCCGGCGTTTCAGCCCGATAGGCCCGCCAGGCACGGCTTGCCGTCACCAGATGGTTCTCGGCCACCTTGAAGGCCGGCAGCTTCCATTTTGCGACATGCTCCGGCGCATAGTTCGCAACGATGTCATCCGCATGCACAAGGCTCAGCTTGGTCGTGATCTGCTTGTGAGGGCGAAGCAGGTCCAGCAGCCAGACGAGCACCAGCTGATCGTTGGGCCGAGGATCAACCCATATTTCAATCGAGTCGAACTTCGCGCACAGCTCGAAGAAACCGATATCACGCGTGCCGAAACCGTCGAGCGAGCCGGGACAAGCGTCATCGAGCCAATGATCGCCGGGATTGCAGTGCTTTTCCGATCGGCGCTCCAGCCCCATCAAAAGTTGCTCGTCCGAAGGCAATTTCCTCCAGACAAAACGCGGATAGAACCCGAGCGCGACGTTCGCAACGCCGGACCGGCGAAGTGTATCCTCCGCACGATCGTTCGTTGCCAGGATCAAATGTGACACGATTGCCTCTCGAAATGATACGCAATACAAGAACACTCTGAGCGAAGAGGTACGCACTAATCAGGCGCGATGAGTGAGAAGGCCTCGGGGTCCCACTGCCACAGCCGGTCGTTGGTCAGGTGGGTGCCGCCCCACCAGCGATCGACTCGGTTGTGGCGGCAAAAGTTTTCATCGCCGCCAAGCACCGCTTTGCCGAACTCGGTGAGCGACAAGCGGGATTGCTTGTACCGCTGGAGGCGGCTTGAATCGTCATGCATCTCCAGGGAAAACGGGCCTTCGTCCAGTCCAGTGACCGCCGGCCTCTCGCATCGCGCAAGACCATCAAGCAGCGCGCCGACTTCCCAGTAGTCGAAGACGCGACGTTCGTCGCGTTTCTGATGTCCCGGGAAGACGTCGAAAGGCGGTACTTCACCCGGCGCGATCAGCTCCAATATCCTCATCTCTGTGGCTCCAAGGCCGGTGGTGACGCTCGGAAGTTCTTCGAGGAGATCCGCGACGCAACGCTGCGCTTGCGGAAACAGACTCAAATCGGCTTTGAGGAGGTCGAACCAAGCCTGCGGTGTCGGCGCGCGATAGGCCTGCCATACGCGGCCAGTCAGTTCCAAGTGACCTTGCGCGGGCTTGATAACAGGCGGATCTAGCTTAGCGAGATGCTCCGGCTCGATACCGCCGACGGCAATGTCGAGGTGACGCATCACGAGTTTGTCGATCGCCGCTCTTTCGCTGCTGCAGTGGTCGAGCAGCCAGAACAGAATCAATTGCGCATTTGGTTCTGGTCCCATCCACAATTCAGCCGTGTCGCATTCCGACAGCAGCTCGATCAATCCCTGCCCGCGAACTCCCGATTTCTCGATACGCCAGGCTGGCGTATCGTCCAGCCAATGCAGGCCGGGTGGCTGCGTGCTGCGCGGCGCGAAGAATGCCTCGAGCTGGGCGTCGGACGGCAACGGTCCCCAGACCAGCCGACGTTCGATCGCAATCGCGAGATCGCCACGGTCGGCGCGTGCGAGAGTGCCGGCAGCAGACGAGTCTGTTGTCAAAACAAGTCGCGTCATCCCGTGACCTCAGGGCTTCGTCAAGACAGCGCCGTACCGCCAGAGCCGATCGTTGGTCAGATGCGTGCCGCCCCACCAGCGGTCGATCGGATTGTATCGGCTGAAATCCTCCTGATGGGCCAGGACAGCCTTCCCGAACTCTGTCAGCGACAATCGGCTGCGGAGATAGACCTCATGCCGAGCCCTTAGATTACCGTGGTCGATTGTACGCAGTTCATCGCCCAAACCGGCTACGGCGGGCTTGGGGCCAAGCGCGAGCCCCTCCAACAGCGAACCCAAATCAAATTCGCCGAACACGTATGTGCGCCGCTGCGAGCGCAGATGAAACAGGGCATTCGTATTTGCAAATCCTCTGGAAAGCAGTTCCAGGAATCGCATCTCGGTCGCACCAAGACCCGTCGAGGATGACGGTAGCTCTGCCAACAGCTCTTGCAATGCCGGTCGCAGCATCAACAAGGCGCTCAGATCGCTGCAAAGTAGATTGGCGCAGGCCTCGGGCGTCGGCGCGCGATAGGCCTGCCAGGCCATTCTGGCAGTCCTAAGTTCACGGGCCTGAACATCCACCATAGGAATATGCGACGCGGACGCTTCGGAGACTTGGTCTCTCACATCGAAGAGATCGAATGCAAGCAGACGCAGTCTGAGTTTTTTCAGCAGCTCAGAGTATGAGGCAAGATAGTCGAGCAACCAGATCAGCTGCAGTTGATCGTCTGGGCTCGGGTCGAACCAAAGTTCGATCTCGTCATAGCGTTCGCAAAAATCGGCAAAGGGTAGCTTCCTGAGTTCCTTGAACTTGGGGGGCCATTTTGTACCCCAATCCGACCAGTGATCGCCCGGCCTGAGCGTCCCTGACTGCGCCCCGAAATAGGCTGCGAAATAGTCGGACGAAGGCAACGGCCCCCACGTGAAACGAAAAAAGAACAGAACGACGATCTCGGCCAGCTTCGATTTGGCGAGATCAGCGCCGGCCGCACTGGTCAGGATCAGACGCTTCATCACACCACCCGATCACGACAACGCAAAAAGAAACGGGCACCGAAGACGTCGGCAACTCAACGTCCTCAGTGCCCGCTCCTCGCGAAAGTCTCTCGCGTTAGGGCTTACTCTTCCGCCGGCTCCTCGCCGTCGGCGTCGCGCTCGGGGGTGCCGGCCAGAATCTGCTCGGCGATCAGGCCGGAGTTCTGGCGGATTGCGGTCTCGATCTTGGCGGTGATGTCGGGGTTGGCCTTCAAAAACGCTTTCGAGTTCTCGCGGCCCTGGCCGAGGCGCTGGCTGTCATAGGAGAACCAGGCGCCGGACTTCTCGACGATGCCGGCCTTGACGCCGAGATCGAGGATCTCGCCCATCTTGGAGACGCCCTCGCCGTACATGATGTCGAACTCGACCTGCTTGAAGGGCGGCGCCAGCTTGTTCTTCACCACCTTGACGCGGGTGGTGTTGCCGACCACTTCGTCGCGCTCCTTGATCGCGCCGATGCGGCGGATGTCGAGGCGGACGGAGGCGTAGAATTTCAGCGCATTGCCGCCGGTGGTGGTTTCGGGCGAACCGTACATCACACCGATCTTCATGCGGATCTGGTTGATGAAGATCACCATGGTGTTGGATTTGTTGATGGAGGCCGTCAGCTTGCGCAGCGCCTGGCTCATCAACCGCGCTTGAAGCCCCGGCAGCGCATCGCCCATCTCGCCCTCGAGCTCGGCCTTCGGCACCAGCGCCGCGACCGAGTCGATCACCATCACGTCCACCGCCCCCGAACGCACCAGCGTGTCGCAGATCTCCAGCGCCTGCTCGCCGGTGTCGGGCTGCGAGATCAGGAGCTCGTCGATGTTGACGCCCAGCTTGCGGGCATAGACCGGATCGAGCGCGTGCTCGGCATCGATGAAGGCACAGATGCCGCCCTTCTTCTGGGCTTCCGCCACCGTATGCAGCGCCAGCGTGGTCTTGCCCGAGGATTCCGGCCCGTAGATCTCGACGATGCGCCCCTTGGGCAGGCCGCCGATGCCGAGCGCGATATCGAGCCCGAGCGAGCCTGACGACACCGCCTCGATGTCCATGGAGCGGTCGTTCTTGCCCAGCTTCATCACCGAGCCCTTGCCGAACTGCCGCTCGATCTGGGAGAGCGCGGCGGCCAGAGCTTTACTCTTGTCCATGGAAGATCCTTCGACGATACGCAGGGCAGTTGCGGACATTGGGTCGTGCTCCTTATGGCGAGGATTCGCTAGGGGGACAAACGATTGAGAGGCGGGCCGGCGATAAAAACAATGTACCCTATTTGTTCCAGGTTCGCAATATGTTCTTTTGCGATTTTGGGCGCTGGCCTGTTTTAACCCCCTAGTGGCCTAAGTTGATTTTGGGAGTGGCCTGATTTGAATTTGGCGCTCGCTTGCACTGGAACGCCGCATCGGGAACTATCCCCTATTTCAACTAGGGGGATTTGACGTGAGGATTTTTTTAACGGTGGTTGTGTTTGCCATTTCCGCTTTCAGCGCGACTGAACCTGCGCTTGCTCAGCCCTTTGCTCAAGCAGTAGCTGCGAGGCAACCCGATCTATATGCGAAGCGCGACAACGCGCTGGTCAGACCCACGCCGATTGCAAAGCGTCCTACGATATCTGCCTCAAGACAGGTGTTTGGCATGCTTACAGCAGTCAATGCACCGTAAAGGTAATGAAGGGTAAATAACGTCGGGAGGCCGCCTCAGTTGGCGGCCCTCTTTCATTTTGGCTTTCCCAATCTTGGCAGTTCTTCGAACGGGAGAAGTAAGTTGGCGTCGTTTAGTTTTGGGTAGGCGATATCCATCTTCTCCCAAAAGTCGTGCTTGTCCTGCGACAGGCGCATGATTGCCTTCACACCCTCCAGCATCTCTTTCAGCCGTGGCTTGCCTTCTTCTGGCGTGAGGTACTGCGTGAGCTTCTCCGTGGGCCTACCAGCGGCATTGCGCCTAACCTTGGCGTGTAAGGTTGGTCTGATACCTGGGGCCAACCGATCATAGATATTATTGGTCCAGTGGCCGAGCACGCTAGGCCGAGCCGTCTTTTCTGGATCAAAGGCCCATTTGTTTAGCCGGAATACTTGCCTATAAAAATCGGTGTCGAACATCTGGACCCAAGGCAACCGATCCTTGGTTACATACTCCTCCAGCATTCGCATGATGGCGTCGCGCTTGCGAACGTCGTCAAAGCCGGTTGCCCTATCGACTAGGTCCTCAATCGCGTGATCGGTGAGGGCTTTGAGGAGCGCTTGGCAGGCCAACCCAATATGGTGCTGCTGCGCTGTCAAGGCGTCGGCGTCCGTACCGCTTCCCGCCTCACTGGCGTCAACCGTGGCACCGTCGCCAACCTGGCCCTGCGTGTCGGCATGGGCTGCATGGAATTGCACGACCGGATCATGGTTGGCGTGCGCACCGAACGCATTGAGCTTGACGAGCTGTGGAGCTTCGTCGGCAAGAAACAAAAGAACGTGCAGCGTCACGAGATCAACGCCAAGGGCGATCAGTACGTTTTCATCGGCATGGCCGGGACGCAGAAGGCTATCATCAGCTGGGGCGTCGGCAAGCGGAATGCCGAAAGCACCATGGATTTCCTGCACGACCTCCGCGGCCGCGTGATTGGCCAGCCGGAGATTTCAACAGACGGCTTCCACCCCTACCGCGTAGCGATCCGCGATGCCTTCGGCCCGGAGGCCTCGCATGGCGTGATCGTAAAGGCCTACTCCGTGACGCATCTGGTAAAGGAAGCGCAGGGCCGCTACTCGCCGGCCGCTGTAGTAGCTGTAAGCCGTGACGTAATATCAGGTGATCCCGAACAATACGTCTCAACCAGCTACGTCGAGCGCCAGAACCTTACGCTGCGCATGGCGTCGCGTCGGTTCACGCGGTTGACCAACGGCTTTAGCAAGAAGCTGGACAACCACGTTGCTGCGGTCGCGCTTTACGTCGCGCACTACAATCTGTGCCGCGTCCATGAAGCCCTACGCACGACGCCAGCGAGAGCGCTTGGCCTTGCGGATCGCACTTGGACCATTGGGCAGCTTGTCGATGCTGCGCTTGCTGTAGCGCCTGCGTTGCCAACGGAAACGCCTCCGGATCGGCGGCGTAAGTTCACGGTAATTCAGGGTGGGCGCATTTAGCGCCCACTATTGTCAGGGAATACAATTCCATATTTGGGGACTGGCTTGATCGGACCTCACCGAAGAGTGCGACCCATCCTTGAATAAGATGAATATCTGAGAGCCGACATCACCGTAACCGAATCGCATGGGTCCAATCATGCGTCCATTTTCAAAATCCTGAAAAAGGACATTCTCTCCGTGGAGTTCGCAGTACCATTTACCACATCCCGCCCATTTCCATTCATTAGGTTGCTTGTCCCAGCTCACCGCAAAACCTCCGGCCGGAAGCAAGCACGTTGTCGGCATACCCTTAAATGACGGCCGCTTTCTTGTTTCGGCACTTGAATACGCCCAAGTCGTATCCATGGAAAATGTATCGTCCTTGTCTACAAATTTTCGCCCGTTATCCTCTAATGGAATTGCATAAAGCTTCCCGGGATTGTCGAGCCACACTAACCACGCGCTATCAAACAATCCTTGGATCACTCCATGGCCTTGTTTATCACGCAACGTGACGTGCATCGCTTCAGCCGTGGGCTTTCCTAGGCGTCCCGCATACATCGTGTGCGCCTGTTGGAATATGGCATCAGTGGTTGGAGCCTGGGGGATGAGTGGCAATAACCATATGCCGACCCCTATACCTCCAACGAAGATAAATAATGGTTCGAGCCATCTGGCCCATGCGTGGCTCGTTAGCCATTCAGCAGCGTGGCGGCGCCATTTTATTCCGCCTGCCGTTACTTCGGCAGGGTCCTGGCGAAGCAAGTTCATGGCGCCACCCAGCAACCCAAAGATGGGTCCCAGCCATGAGACGATCGATTCGAGCGAGTGCATGCCCCATACGATACCGGACGGCCCGTAATCGGGTAACCCATCACAGTGGCCCGTTTCGCATCTGCGAGTGGCCTATTTCGGCCAGCACCCGATTTTGGGTACTGTCCGTATTTGAGCCCGGTGTCCCAAGTTGATTTTCGGAGTGTCCTAAGTAGGATTTCGGCCGGAACTAGGAGCTCCTGCGGGTGTCTGGGTGAGCTTGCAAATCAACAAAGGTCTCGACTTCACGCCAGCGCAATGGATCGCAGCGCTTGCCGGGTTCGTGCTATCGGCCGGCCTGGCCCAGATCCTTGTCTTGCAAGGTTATCTCACTCGAAATTGGGCCATCATCCCGGTCATCATCGGATTTGGCCTTCCGCCGGCAATCGTCGGCTGGCTGAAGTCGCGCAAACGCGATGTGTCCTGATGAGCGACGGCGCGTTACTGGCCGTCTACACATTCCTTGCCACGATATTGGAATCAATTTTGAATGGCCGGTCACGAAAGCGAGGACCGGCTAAGCCGAGCGTTCCCCAGGTGCCCCTCAAAGCAGAGTGTCCTAATCCGCCAGACCGGGGGTCCTAATTGGGACAGCACCTGATTTTGGGAGGCTGTCCGTATCTGAGCTCTCGTGGCCCAATTTGAATCTTGAGGTGCCCCAATTTCAATTCTTGGACATTGCGGCGACTTATTTTGAACACGCCGTCCGACTTCTACTTTTTCCCGGTCTGAGATAGCCGCCGAATCGTCAGGCGGCGGGATCAAGGAGAACTCAGGGGTGGCTCAAATGAAGAAAGTGCTCGTAATCGCGGCTGCGTTGGTCGCTGTGACATCGGCGGCTCACGCGCGCGGACCGGGAGGGGGTTTTGGTGGCGGCGCGTCCAGCTTTTCGCCCGGCCACTCGTTTCAGAACAATGGTCCCGTCACTGGTACGACAGGCGCATCCGGTTATTCCCCGGGACATCAGATGCAGACCAATAGAGCATTGACCGGCTCTCCAGGTGCTTCTGGTTACGCTCCGGGACGCATGAAGCGCTAAAGTTGCGAGAGGCCGCCTCAGCTGGCGGCCTCTCTTATTTCATAGGATGCCAGGCAGGCAGGCTAGCTCACCCTGGTAGCGTCCGGCGGCCGAATTCGCCTGCAGGCGCGTCCCCTCCATGGAAATTGCCTGTTTTCAGCTGCGAAACAGCAATGCTCTTCGCACCGCTGACGCGACCAGATGACACGAAGTCGTCTGTGATCACGACGGAGTCCGCCGGATTTTCGTGATCGAAGAGATGGGCATATTTCTCGGCAACAGATAACGCGCGTTCGACGTACATGCGAGATGCACGATCAGGAGCGGCGCGAAGCTGGCTCTTTGAGCCAGCCATAGTCATGACGATGACGGCAACGCGCGGCGCCGGGTGCCCACCGGCCCGTTCATTCCACATGACAAAGTCGCGCGCGGGATTGGATAATCCGCTTTTCCTGGTTCTGAAATCAAAAGGGGCCATCTCGCGATAGCCCCTGCCGGTCGAAACGAAAATCGTGATGAAATGCCAGCCCCGGCAGGGCCTATTAAATTCACTCACGCCCGGGGATCAAGGGGGAAATTGCCACTTTTTCCTGATCGACTAATGTCCTAACCTGCCCTCGCGGGCGTCCTAGTTGGGACAGCACCCGATTTTGGGTCCTGTCTGCCAATGGGCGCTGAGTTTTCCCGGTTGGTATCGTGCAGGAGTATCAAATGGCAAAACCGTCGACACTTCCGTCGCAAGTCTTTGACCATGCGCCGGACCAGGCACTGGCCCATCTCCCAACTGCATTGCCCCCAGTTTCGACCGGACCGGAGGTCGCGTCACAGGCCGATGTGACACTGCCTCAGCATGCACTCGACCAGGTCGAGCACATTGCACCGCTTGGTGTGTCGCATCTTCCCGATTTCTTTTTCTAAGCGACCAGAGTTAAGAGGCCGCCTCGATGGGCGGCCTCTTTCACTCGTCGCCCTCTTCAGATCTCCTCAACCCGCAGAGGGACAATCACATCCAGGGGCCGGCAGGGTCTTAAGTTCAATATTGAACCAGGCAGCCTTGGGGTAGCTTACCCGCATCACCGGCCAAGGCTCTGTCCGTAGGCGTCGGTGGCTGAGAGACCAAGAGCGCTCCCGCCTGCATAGCGAGGGAGCGCCGCCATGGCCGGACACACCCACATCTTGCTCGTGCGCAATCTCGCTGCCGAGATCACCGAGCAAAACGCCCGCATGCGCGATCTGCTGGCTGAAGCTGCCGAAGTGCTCAAGCTGCCCAAGCCCGACACCTTCCTGGGCCGCAAATCGTATGAGCCATTTCCGATGGAAGACCCGGGCCAGAGAACCAGCGTTCGCCAAAGGCGTCTTCGTTAGCGACGAAGCGGGATGCGCGCCGTCGCCTCGGCGGCGATTTCCTTGATCGGACCGGCTCCACTGGCCTGCCCGCACGTCCTGCCGCCACGTCTCCCAGGTAAAATCTCCGGATCGACTGACGCTGCGTACAGAAATGGACCGACGCGGATCCGACGGTCTGGTTTCATGAGTCATCACCGCACGGACCTTGGCCACTATCGGTGATGAGAACGCTGATTTGCGCTCCCGCCTTCCTCGCATGGAAAGGAGCGCGCCATGTTCAAGCGGCGACGTTTCAAGCAACAGCCTACGCTTCAGGACAGGCTCTCCGCGTGGGTGAAGCAGGTCCGGGAGCAGGCCTCGAGACTTCCGCCCGGCCCCGAGCGGGACACGCTCCTCAAGAAGGCGCGTCAGGCCGACGTGGCGTGTCATCTGCACGACTGGATCGAATCCGCCGGGCTGCGACCTCCGAAATAATCGCCGGCTCTGCGAAGATGGAGCGGCGCGAGAACATGACGCGTGTCAAAGACGCAGCCGCCGCGTGCCGTCATGCTTCCGCAATCCTGCGAAACCTTTCGGTGCTCTCCGGCCTTCTCTGGGGTTGGACCGCAACAATGGGGAGCTCGGTCATGACGGAAAACACGCAGCACGATGCCACCAGGCGCAACCATCTGCTGGAAGCGGCGCATGAAGAGATGATCAAGTTCGAGCGCAAGGAAAACGAGTTCCGCAAGAAGGATCGCGAAGAGCGGGCCGCCGAGCTCCGCCTCCCGCTGGACGCGATCAAGGTTCAGTAAGCGCCCAGGACCGGCTGCCGACTGGAAGGCGAAGGTCATGCAGGCGGAACGATCGCGCGCCGGCTGAAACACCGCTTCAGTTTCGGCGAGGATAGCGGCCCCAGAGGTTGCGCTAGAGGTATTTAAATACTACCATTAAGGCATTGATTACGCGAAAGAATCGCACGGCCGCCTACTGTGCATGGGGTTGTTTTGCAGCTTTTGCAGAACCTGGGGGCGATCATGGCGCCCTCGCCCCGCGCGCGGGACCATGCTGGCCCCGAGCCGGCCACCGTCTGCCTTGCGCTCCGTGATCCCCTACAGCAGCGCCAGCAGCGCGATGCCGATCACCAACACGACGAAGCCAGCCGCTGTCGCGGCGGCGAAAGACCGCTCTACGTTATCCATGATGCCACCCCGTTGCCGGCGTGCCACGTTCCCCCATGGCAGCACCGGACCACGCGGAATCTTGCCTGCGGCTGTGGCCTGAGTTGTGCGATCGGGTGGCCAAATTGGGACCGGTGCGGGGCCAGTCTGCGGCCTGCTCAGCGCTGCTTTCGCTTTCGCCGTCAGGCCTCTGTAAGCCAACGCGCCTAGTGTCGATGAGCCCGGTGGACCAACACCGGGCCTCCATACCCAGTCGACGACCCCGCTCTCCCCGAGCGGGGTTTTCTGTTTGCGGGCCCTGTGCGCCGCGATGTCGGGTGCGGATCCTAATCGCGAGCCTGTCAGGCTGCCGTAAGCTCAGCCGGATAGGGTTATCAGGCTTATGGTGTTGCAGCCCAGCACCTCAGCCTCCAATAACCTTCTCCCCGCTTGGCTCTCCCCAAGCGGGGTTTTTTCATGCGGGCCGGCCGTTCACGCGCCGCGCTCCTCCCGCGTCAAGCGCAGCGAGAAGGCACGGATCGCGGGCGCTGCCAGCAGCACCATGGGCAGCATCGCGGCCCATGCGATCAGCCACGACACTATCCAGTGCCGAACGAACAGCATGGCGCCGTCAGCGGGAAAGCTGGCGATTCCCGCCGCGATCAGCGAGGTCAATCCGGACTGGATGACGCCGAAGACGAAATGACTGTAGCGGCGGGGAATGCCGAGCATGATGCGCCCTTGTTGCTTGCCGTCATGCGGCCAAGCAATGCACGTGCCGCCCCGCGCACCGAGATGCGCCTGATCGCTTGCCGTTCAGCGCCGCGCTTTTTCGAATCCGGAGGCTGATCTGGATCAAGAGTCTTCGGCAGCATCAGCATTGAACTAGCTCGGTATTGAACTGGCTCCGTGGTTCTCCGGCCATGAACAGAGTTCCTGGGCCGGCCGATGGCGTGCGCTTTCGAGATTTCCGTGACCCCTCCAAGGCTTACCGCCGATTTTGCTTGTGTCTGGAATATCATGACGGCGAACATATTGTGCAGTGGATGGTGAATCGTGGGAGGTGGCCATGAATCACAGGGGCGTCGAGTTCACCGTCGCCAAGACGGCGATTCCCGGGGTCTGGCAGTGGCAGTTCCGCATCGGGGAGCAGGTCAAGTCCGGCAAGACCGAGACCAAGATCGACCTGTTGGCGATCCGGCGGGTGCAGCTGCGCATCGATCGGGAACTGAAGGCCATCGGGCGCAAGACGGCCTGATCGAGCCGGGCATCCTTGTGCGGCGCGGCATCCCCTGAACGGAGCCGCATATACCCGTAGACGTCCGGAATTGATCTGCCGGGAGTTTGGGATTGCACTGACCGGCCACGGCCTTGGGGGCGGGGCCGTCAGGCGACCGGTGTCAGCCATGCCGCTCTACTTCTTCCGAATTCGCAACGGCTGCTATTCCGGCTGTGCGGACCAGGCGACGGAATTTTCCGATCGCGATTCTGCCTGGAAGGAGATGACCAGCGTCTGCGCCGACATGGCCGCCGGGATCGCCCGCAAGCTCCAGGAAAATTCCGAATGGCACATGGAGCTCCTGGACGAGGCCAAGGAGCCGGTGTTCCGCATCCGCATCGTCGCCGAGACGCTCGATTAGACGCGGGACGCGTGTTCCTCAATCGGCGCTGGGCAGCCGCCGCATGGTGAATTCGATGTCGCCGCCGGGCAGCTCGCGCCAGGTCTCGACCGCGCTCATATAGCCGGCCTTGGGATAGCGGGCGAAGAAGGCCTCCGCCCTCGCCCGCGCCGCCGCACGCGGCAGCGTGAAGGTCTCGCGCAGATAGCCGTCGCCGGAGCGCCCGCCCGGCTTGTCGTCACCGGCCTTGCGCCGGCGCGCCATCCGCTCGGCGAGATCCCGCGGACGATCGGCCATGACCTGTCCTCCTCTACGCAATACCTGCGCTCAATGTAGGGAGTGGCCAGGCAAGGAGGAGTCCCGGCCGGAAGGCGCCCGCCGCCCCCCGGCCGAAAGGCTCAGTTCGCAGCCGTGCCGGTCTTGGTCTTCTTCGGCGCGCCGGTGGCGGCCGCCTTCGGCGCCGCCGGCTGCTGCTTTGGCGGATCGGAGCGCATGCCGCCCCAGGGATCGTTGGACGCCTTGGCGTCCGGAATCTTCTTCAGCGTTTCCTTGTAGGCCTTGTCACGCTCGGCTTCCGCGGCCTTCTCCTCCGGGGTCTTGCCCGGACCGTCCTGCAGCAAATTGAGATTGGGCATTTGCGCATAGGCCGGTCCCGCCAGCACGGCCAGCACCGCGGCCAAACGGAAAAGCTTCATCTTGGACTCCTCAGATCATTTCATGGAGGCGCGGATCGCCGTGCCTTGTCATCCCAGTGCGGCCGCTGGGGGCCGCAGGGACCGCTACGATCGGCACGATTTCGGCGCGTGCAGCCAGTCGTCCCAGATCGGGCCGCACCGGGTGCACCCGTTCAGCGCAAGACCGAGCGCAACCAGACAAAAGACAAGGACATACCGACGCAACATCGCCCACCCGTAACCCAACCACGGCATCATATCGGGCGAAGTCGGGCATTTTCAAGCCGACGGGATCGGTACCAGCCTGGTGACTTTGCCGCGCCGATGCGGGCAGAATGGCCGAAACATCCGGCAACAATGGAGGACACGACAGCAATGCCATCGCAGCCAGAAGCCGAGTTCGGCATCAACGATGCCCGACGCATCCTCGGCGAGGTCTTCGCGCCCTGGGTCCAGGATCTCAACCTCTCGGTCGAGCGCATCGAGCATGTGCCGCCGGCGGATGAGCCCGACTGGCAGCCGGGCGCACTGCTGCGCATGGCGTTCTCGGAGCGGTTGTGCCGGAGCGGCGGGGTGGTCTGCGGCCAGGCGCTGATGGCCCTCGCCGACACCGCGATGGTGATCGCCATCCTTGCCGCCAATCGCGGCTACCGTCCGATGACCACGGTCGACCAGACCACGCATTTCATGCGCGCGGCCTCGTCGTCGGACGTGCTCGCGGACGCCCGCGTGGTGCGGCTCGGACGCACCATGAGCTTCGGTCGCGTCACGCTGCTGTCGGCCGCCGACAACAAGCCGGTGGCGATGGTGTCGAGCGCGTTCGCGATGCTGCCGGGCTGAGATCGTCCCAAAAGAAGAGAGCCGCGTGAGCGCAAGGCGCAGCGCGGCCCTCCATCACGATCGCATCGAAGCGAGACGCCGAAGCGCGATTTCATCCGCGCTTCAGTCGGACCACTTTCAAGAATTATTTGCCGAGAATTTCGTCAGCCGCGGTGACGACGCTGACGGTCGGATTCTTTCCGCAATAGGCACCGAACTTCTTGGCGTTCGCGATGAACACGTCGGTGTCGATGATCGCATTGTCTTCGTCGCCCTTGTACCAGCCGTCCATCCAGGTCAGCACGACCGCGATATTGTCTTCGCCGCTTTCGAGGAACTGCTTGCAGCTCATGGTCGAGAGGTCCCACTTGACGGCGTGGGCGGGCATGGAAGTCAGCGAGAGCGCTGCGGCGAATAGAATCGAAAGCGAGGTCTTCATCAGTATCTCCATCGGCGCGTAACGCCATAAAGGAAAGGATCGTGAGGAAAGTCGGCGGGACGTGACTCACCGCTTCAACGTCGTAAACGAAGTCTGAAGCGCCATGCAAGTAGCGCCACTATTGAGTTTAGTTCAACGTAATTTCTATGCACTATTTCACAATCGTCACTATGGAATAACGCCATGATCGAAAAGCGCGCAGCACAGCGTTACCGTGTTTTCAAGGGCGGAACGATCACCTTCGAAGACGGCGGCATCGCGTGCACGGTGCGAAACATGTCGGCAAGCGGCGCGGCAATCGACCTCGATAGCCCCGTCACATTGCCGCAATCGTTCAGACTCTCGATCGCATGCGACAATTTCGTGCGGAATTGCCGCCCCGTGTGGCGCAGCGACAAACGCATCGGCCTCGCTTTCGTGCAATAGCACATGCGATGTGAACGAGTGTTCGCATCACATGCACAACACGATCATGATTGCCTGCTACGATGGCGGCGACGCCAGCGCATGCCGACGATCACGAGCGTGAAGGTCGCAAGCGTGATCGCCGACGCAGCCGCAAGAAATCGTCCGCCCGGACGATCGACCGTGCGCGACCGGAGCGAAGGCGCCTCGCCCGGCCGCGCCAGGCGGAACGCAACGACGCTGTCGCCGATCGATGTGCCGGCCTCGGAATGGCCGCCGGCGCCGATCGCGACATATTGCTCGCCCTTCCAGAGATAGGTCATGGGATTGGCGACGCCCGGCACCGGCAGCCGACCCTGCCACAGCTCTCGTCCACTGCGCCCATCGAACGCACGCAAATAGGCATCCATCGCGCCGGTGAAGACCAAGCCGCCCGCGGTGACCGCGAGCCCGTTGACGAGCGGTGTGCCCCAGGGCAGTGGCACGCCGAGCGGCGCCAGATCCTCGGTGGTGCCGACCGTCGAGCGCCAGAGGATTTTTCCGCCCCTCAGATCGACCGCGACCATCTCGCCCCAGGGCGGCTTGTTGCAGAGAAAGCCGAGCGGCGACGTCACCATCGCGCGCGACATCGCGAACGGCGCGCCGCGCTGCTGGCCGAAATCATGACCGGGCGGTGGATTGAAACCGGCGGCTTCCGCGCGCGGGATCAGCTTGATGAGATGCACGGCGCGGCTGGTGTTGGCGTAGAGGATCTGGTGGACCGGATCGAAGGCCGCGCTGCCCCAGCTTACGCCCCCGCCGGTGAAGGGAAACTCCAATGTGCCCTGCACGGAAGGCGGTGTGAACAGGCCCTCGTTGCGCGCCTCTGCGAACTGCCGCTCGCACGACGAACGGCGCAAGAAGCCGGGTAACAGCGAGAGCGCATCATCGGTCGAGATGGTTTGCGACGTCAGCGCCGGCACATGGGTCGGAAACGGCTGCGTCGGCGATAGCTTCTCACCTTCCGCACCGCCTTGCGGCACCGCGCGTTCCTCGACCGGCCACACCGGCTTGCCGGTGTCGCGGTCGAGCACGAAGACAAAACCTTGCTTGGTCGGCTGGATCACGACATCGCGCTGCCCGTCACCAGTGTCGATACGTGCGAGGGTCGGCTGCGCCGGAAGATCGTAATCCCAGACGTCGTGATGCACCGTCTGGAATGCCCATGCGAGCTCGCCGGTCTCGACGCGCAGCGCGACCACCGAATTGGCGTGCTCGTTGTTGCCCGGTCGTTTGCCGCCCCAAAAGTCCGGTGACGGCGAGGTCGTGGGCAGGAACACGAGCCCGCGCGTCTCGTCGACCGACATCGGCGCCCAGACATTGGCGTGGCCGGCCTCGATTCCGTCGCGCTTGAGCGGCTCGAAGGTCCAGCGCGGCTCGCCGCTACGCGCATCGAATGCGCGCACCATGCCGCTCGGCGCGTCGACACGGCGGTTGTCGCCGATCGCGGAGCCGACCACTACGACACCGCGGCCGACCGCTGGTGGCGAGGTGATCTGGAACTCGCCGAGCCATTCCAGCACTGTTCCGATATCGAGCCTCACCTCGCCGCCCTTGCCGAAACCGGCACAGGGAATGCCGGTCCTCGCGTCGAGCGCAATCAGGCGGACGTCGTTCGTGCCCATGAATATCCGCGATCGGCAAGCGGCATTCGCAGGCGCCTGGTCATCGACCCAGTACGTGACACCGCGGCAGACATAGCGATTGGCGGGACGCTGATTGGTCGCGATCTTCGGATCAAAGCGCCATTTCTGCGCACCCGTGCCGGGATCGAGCGCGATCACCTCGTTGAAAGGCGTGCAGAAGATCAGACTGTCCTCGACGAACAGCGGTGTCGCCTGGAATTTTGTTCGCCGCATCAATTCGGGCGGGCGCACAGTGAGATCGCCGGTGTGATATTCGAAGGCACGAACGAGTTGGCCGACATTGTCGGGCGTGATCTCTCGCAATGGCGAGAAGCGCGAGCCGCCGGCATCGCCGCCCCAACTCTCCCAGGCCGAGCACGGCCGCACTGCAAGCAACAGGAGTGCGACAAGCCCGGCCGAAACGCTCAGGCAGGTCCGCAAACGCCCGCCTCCCCCTATTTCGGCTTCTTGGCAGGTTCGCTCGGGCGGGCCCCGCCCCACGGATCGTACTTTTCCTTCGGCTCGGGAATTCGCTCGAGCGCGGCCTTGTAGGCTTTCTCGTCGACCTTCGGCTTGTTGTCCGCCGGCTTGGCGCCGTCATTGGGCTGGCGCCGACCCTGCGCCTCAGCCGAGCCGCACGCCAGCGCCAACACCGCAGCCGCTATGACCAAAATCCTCATTGGTGCAATCCCCCTCGCCTGGGATACAAACTAGCCTGCAATCCCGTAATAGCAAATCCCGCGTGTTCCGCCCCTTCAGCAAATCTTGATCAGGGCGGACTTCGCCGGATCGCATTCGTGCCTATCTGTTGGGCCGCGGGGGACCTTCACGGATGTTGCGGATCATTGCCAATGCGGCGCTGCTGGCCGGCGCGCTCGCGCTCGGTGCCTGCGGCTTTGCCGACAGCCGGGCGCCGGTGCCCGAATTTATGCGCATCAAGGAAGCCGAGCAGCCTCCACCGGAGCCGCCCCCCGACGTCAAGCGCGTGGTGCGCGAGCAGATCGACGTGGTGTTTCTCACCACATCCTATCCACGTGAGGTTCATGTCGCCCCGCCCCATCACGAGGTGCGAGGACCTGGCTGGACAGCCTGCGTCCGCGCGCAGCTCACCTCCGCAGCCGGCACGCCGCTCGGCGCGCAGACCTATATCGTGACCATCAATGGCGGAAAGGTCGTCGATCGCCGGCGCGCCGAAGCCGACGATATTTGTGGGACCGAGACTTACGAGCCGATCTGACGGGTCATCGACGACGCGTCCGCTGTAAGGTTCGCAAATCCACACGATGTGCGCGCGGCTGCTTCGGTCGTTTTCAGACATGGTCCTCGCATCGGACTCGCGTTGCGAAAGTGCGGCCGCTATAGCGACTTCATGCTCGACTTCGACGCACATTACGAAGCCCTTCGCCGCCGAGATGCAACGGTTGACGGCTTGGTCTTCGTCGCGGTCAAGACCACTGGCGTCTATTGTCGTCCGGTCTGCCCGGCGCGGACGCCGCTCGCCCGCAATGTCGTCTTCTATCGCAGTGCAGCCGCGGCCGAACATGCTGGCTTTCGCCCCTGTCTGCGATGCCGCCCCGAAACGGCTCCATTCTGTCCCGCATGGAAGGGCACCCGGACGACCGTCGAACGTGCGCTGTCTCTCATCGAGGACGGCGAGCTCGATCGGGGCAGCGTGGAAAGTCTGGCCGAACGATTGGGACTCGGCCCGCGTCACCTGGCGCGCTTGTTCGCCCAGCATCTCGATGCATCGCCGCTGCAAGTGGCGCAGTCGCTACGCGTGCAGCGCGCCAAACGTCTGCTCGATGCGGGCGATCTTCCGATCGCCTCGGTGGCAGAGCGATCCGGCTTCTCGAGCACGCGGCGGATGAGCACGGCATTCACACGGCTTTATGGTCGACCACCGTCGGCATTCCGGAGGAAAGCCGCCGCGCTGCCGTTTGGGAAACGTTGAGCAAGGGGAACAGCATGACAGCCAGGACTTACGGGACGGTCAGCTCCGAACGGCAGAAGCAGATGAGCGGGCTCGAATTTGTCCAGGGCCTTGCGGACGGGACGCTGCCTCTCAACACGATTGCAAAGACGCTCGGCTATGACGTGGTGGAGGCAGAGAGCGGCCGCGTCGTCATCACACTGACGCCAACCGATGCACATCTCAACCCGGCTGGAACGGTGCATGGCGGACTGACCGCCACCCTGCTCGACAGCAGCATGGGACTGGCCGTCCAGTCGATGCTCGACAAGGGGATCAGCCAGACGACGCTCGAATTCAAGATCTCGCTGCTGCGGCCCATCACACCGGAAACCGGCCAGATCAGGGTTGAAGGCAAGGTCCTGAACTGCGGCCGCCGCGTTGGGACAGCCGATGGACGCGTGACAGATGCCAAGGGCCGGCTGCTCGCCCACGGTACGACGACGTGCCTCATCTTTCCGGCGTGACATCGGAACATTCAGCAACCAACTCGAAGCAGTCAGCATTGCAGCGCCGGATCGATGGGGTCTCCACGCGGGGAACATTGCGGCAAACCAAGGCCAGTTCCGGGAAAATCCCGCATTTCGGCCGGAACGATCCCCGCCTCCCCTTCTTGTTACCGCCGAGGGCAGTATCCGAGGAGGACAGGATGAGGACGTTTACGATTGCACTGCTGGCCGGCATCGGGGCTCTCGCTGCTGCGGGCGGCGCGAAGGCCGCCGACATCTACACGACCGGCGAATACGCCAGCCCCGATCTCATTCAGGAGGTCCGGCTCGTATGCGATGACGCCGGCAATTGCTATCGCACCCGCGGCGGCGCGCGCGTGATCGTGCGCGACTCCTACGCCAGGATGCCGCGCGATCGCTACTATGAGCGCCGCATCTATCGCGACTGGGACGATGGTCCGCGTGCCGGCGTGGGCATTCGCGCGCCCGGCGTCAGCGTTGGCGTCGGTGTCGACGACCGCTGGTAGTCGATGAAGCTATGACAGATCGGACCGGACGAGCATGCTCGTCCGGTCCCATTTCTATGAGGCCACGCGCCGTCAGGCGGCGACGGATTGGTGCTGGAACTGCTCGTAGGCCGCGATTGCATCGGCGGCGTACATCAGCGACGGCCCGCCTCCCATATAGACGGCCATGCCGAGCGTCTCCTCGACCTCCTCGCGTGTTGCGCCGAGTTTGACGAGCGCCTCGGTGTGAAAGCCGATGCAGCCGTCGCAATGCGCGGTGACCCCGAGCGCCAGCGCGATCAGCTCCTTGGTCTTCTTGTCCAGCGCTCCGTCGCGCGTGGCGGCCTGGGCCAGCGTGGCAAATCCCTTCATGGTGTCGGGGATGTCGCTCCGCAGCTTCTTCATGTTGGCGGAGATTTGCCTGGTGATCTCAGGATAGTTCTTGTCCATGACTTACTCTCTACGGTGACTTCAAGTTTCGAGCGGATCGGCCGGCGTGACGAAGCGAGACAATGACGGCAGGTGAGCGACGAAGCGGGCAAGCACCATGCCGGCGCACATCGCCGCAACGAAGATAACGGCGGAGACCGAGCCGAATCCGAGCGCGGTCAGCGCCGGACCCGGACAGAAGCCCGCCAGTCCCCAACCGATGCCGAAGATCGCGGGCCCTGCGACGATCCTGGGATCGATGTCGCGTCGTGTCGGCAGATAAAATCGATCGGCGAAGAACGGACGCGCGAGCTTCAGGACGCGGCTGAAGCCGATGAAGGTCACGGCCACCGCGCCCGCCATCACGAAGGCGAGGCTCGCATCCCATGTCCCCGCCGGAATGCCGCCGACATCCAGGAAGTTCAGCACCTTGGCCGGGTTCGACATGCCGGAGACGATGAGGCCGATGCCGAAGATCAGGCCGATCGCGAATTGAACCAGGATTGACATCACATCAACTCCAGTGCCGCATCACGAAGACGGTCGCCATGCCGGCCGCCATGAAGGTCATAGTCGCGACCAGCGAGCGCACGGACAGCCGCGACAAGCCGCAAACGCCGTGGCCGGAGGTGCAGCCACTGCCCCACACCGAACCGAAACCCGTGAGCAATCCGCCGACGACCAGGACAACCGGCCCTGCCGCGATCGTCTGCGCCGGCAGGCTTCCGGTGACGAGCCGCACCAGCACGGGCGCGACGACGAGACCGGCGACGAAGGCGAGGCGCCCGGCGAATTCGCGGTCCTCATAGGGCGGAAACAGCCGCGCCGCGATGCCGCTGACGCCGGCAATCCGCCCCGTAGCCCACATCAGCAGAACGGCGGCGGCGCCGATCATCGCACCGCCAACGAGGGAAGCGATCGGCGTAAATGATGTCGAGACCATCAGCCTCTCCTGATCGAGAACACCCTCGCGGGCGCCGAATGCACTATTTCAGTTGTTTCTTATTTTCGAATATACTAATATATCTTTATGAAGCGCAAGCCCCGGAATCAGGAATTGCTCGCTCTGGAGGAGAAGGCCGAAGAGGCCTCCCGCCTCCTCACGGCCATGGGCAATCCCAAACGGCTCCTGGTTCTCTGCAACATGCTGGACGGCGAAAAGTCCGTCGGCGAACTCGCCGACATCGCGGGCCTGTCGTCAGCCGCGCTATCGCAGCATCTCGGAAAGATGCGCGCATTGAGCCTGGTCAAACCCAGGCGGGAGGGCCAGACCATATACTACAGCATCGCAAGCCAGGAGGTCCGCTCGGTGCTGGAGACCTTGTACCGGCTCTTCTGCGCACCGGCATAGGACATCGCAGACGCAAACGCGGGGACGCGCGGGATGACCGACGACACCTATATCGAGGGACCTCTCTACGAGAAACGCAGGAAGGTCTATCCACAATCCGTCCACGGCCCGTTTCGCCGCATCAAATGGGCGATCCTGTGCGTCACGCTCGGAACCTACTATCTCCTGCCGTTCGTGCGTTGGAACCGCGGGCCCGGCCTGCCTGACCAGGCCGTGCTGGTCGATCTTCCGCATCGGCGCTTCTACTTCTTCTTCATCGAGCTGTGGCCGCAGGAGGTCTACTACTTCACCGGCCTGCTGATCATCGCGGCCATGACGCTGTTCCTGATGAATGCGGTCGCCGGCCGGCTGTGGTGCGGCTACATGTGCCCGCAGACGGTGTGGACCGACCTGTTCTACGCGGTGGAGCGCTGGGTCGAGGGCGACCGGCGCGAGCGCATGCAGGGCGACAAGCGCTACTGGACCTTCGACCACATCCGAAAAGTCGCGCTGAAACACTTTCTCTGGATCATGATCGCCTGGTGGACCGGCGGTGCCTGGGTGCTCTATTTTTCCGACGCGCCGACGCTGGTGAAGGAGCTCGCCACCTTCCAGGCCCCGTTCATCGCCTATCTCTGGATCGGCATCCTCACTGCCACGACCTATGTCTTTGCCGGTCACGCCCGCGAGCAGATGTGCATCTACATGTGTCCGTGGCCGCGCATCCAGGCGGCGCTGACCGACGAATGGGCGCTCAACGTCACCTATCGCCGCGACCGCGGCGAGCCGCGCATGTCGGTGAAGAAGGCGGATGCGGCGCGTGCCCACGGTGATCCCGCCGGGGACTGCGTCGATTGCCACCAATGTATCAATGTTTGCCCGACCGGCGTCGACATCCGCAACGGCATCCAGCTCGGCTGCATCCAATGCGGCCTCTGCATCGACGCCTGCGACAACGTGATGCGCGAGATCGGCCGGCCCAAAGGCCTGATCGGCTACGACACCGACTTCAACATGCAGCGCCGGCGCGAGGGCAAGGCACCGATCTACCGCATCATCCGTCCACGCACGCTGATCTATGCCGCAGCCATCGCCATCGTCGGCAGCTTCATGCTCTACACCCTCGCCACCCGCGCGACGATGGACGTCAACGTGCTGCACGAGCGCAATCCGCTGTTTGTCCAGCTCTCGGATGGCGGGGTGCGCAACGATTACACCGTCCGCCTCCTCAACAAGGGCGCGCAGCGATCGTTTGCGCTTCAAGTCTCCGGTCTTCCGGGCGCGACCGTTCGCGTCGCCGGCATCGAGGCCGGCCCCGGCGCCAAGCCCGTCATCGAGGTCGGGCAGGATCAGACGCGCGAGGTCAGGCTGTCGGTGCAGGTCGGTTCCAGCGACCTGCCGAAGACCTCCCGCGACATCGAAATCGCCATCACCGACACCGCCAGCGGCGAACGCGCGAGCGCCCACGATCACTTCGTGCCGGGGGATTAGCCGGCATTCCATGAAGGCGGCAGGATGCTGAATGAGGTGTTAACGCTATCGCTCGAATTGAAGCGGCGTCCCAACGGTATTTTCCAATCTTTGCGCTAAGCATGACCGATAACACGGGCTCAGCTCGCGTGAACGGGGACGACGGGACGTGGTCGACATCGCGCATCAGGCTGCGATCAATCCGGCATCGGCAAGGGATGTCGCGACGGCGCGCGCGCGCGTCCCGCTTGCGGCGGTCGACACCGGCCAATGGCGCGCGCTCGCGCAGCGCGCGATCGAGCCCAACGGATATTACCTGCCCGCCTGGGAGCAGGCCGTCAGCGCAACCGCGCGCGGCCGCACGGATGCCTCGGCGCTGGCCGCATTCGACGGATCTTCGACCCGGCTGATCGGGTTGATGCCGGTGATCTCGCTCTGGTGCGCCTGGAAGATTCCCCTGCCCGCGCTGGTGAGCGCACATCCCTATGGCACGCTGTGCAGCCCGCTGCTCGACCGCGACGCTCCGCTCGAGGCCGCCACGCGTCTGTTGCAGCAGGCGCACGAGGCCGGCGCGCATGCGCTCGTGCTGAATGACGTCGCGCTCGACGGCGCGGCGATGGCATCTCTCAACCAGATCTTGACGCGCGACGGCCTGAAGCCGCGAATCCTCTCCTCCTACATCCGCGCCAGCCTCGATGCGACGCAGGATGGCGAAACTCTGTTGCGCGACGCGCTCGGCGCCAAAAGGCTCAAGGAGCTGCGCCGCCAGCGCCATCGTCTCGAAGAGCACGGCCCCGTCGTGTTCGAGGTTGCGCGCAGCCCCCACGAGATCGGGCCGGCGCTCGAAGCATTCCTGCAGCTCGAAGCCAGCGGCTGGAAAGGCAAGCGCGGCACCGCGCTGGTTCAGCACGCGGGCGATGCGACCTTCATCCGCCGCGCCGTACCGGCGCTGGCAGAGACCGCGCAGTGCGAGATCGTCACGCTTCGCGCCGGCATGACGCCGGTCGCCGCCGGCATCGTGCTGCGGCACCAGGACCGCGCCTTCTTCTTCAAGCTCGGCATCGACGAGCGCTTCGCGAAATATTCGCCGGGCGTCCAGCTCACGCTCGATCTCACCCGCCACCTCTGCGCCGATCCCGCCATCGCCAGCGCGGATTCCACGGCAAGCGCCGACCATCCCATGATCAACCCGATCTGGCGCGGACGCTTCGCGATCGGTGACGTGCTGATCCCGCTGCGGCGGCACGATCCCGTCGTGGTACTCATTCACGGGGCGCTCGCGGCGCATGGCGCCGCCTACGCGGCGGCACGCCGCGCAGTCCGTCTGCTTCGAAAATAAGAAGCTACTCCGCCGCCTGCGCGTTGATCTCCGCGGAGACCTGACGGATGGCGCGGGCGAGCAGGTTCGGATCCTGCGCGCCGGAGACGGCGTATTTCTGCGCGAACACGTAAGTCGGCACGCCGGAGATGCCCTTCTCGGCCGCCTCCTGCGCGTCCGCCGAGACGCGCGCGACGTCCTCGTCGGTGGCAAGGCGCTTGCGCACGTCGTCGGCATCGAGGCCGACATCGGCGGCCGCCTGCACCAGCACGTTCACATCGGTGAGATCGCCGCCGTCACGGAAATACAGCTCCATCAGGCGCTGCTTCATTTCGGGCGCCTTGCCGATCGCCTCGGCCCACAGGATCAGGCGATGGCAGTCGGTCGTGTTGGGCTGGCGCGCCACGAGCTCCGGCTTGTAGACGAGCCCCTCCTCGCTCGCGGCCGCGACGACGCGCCCGGCAATGCCTTTATAAGCCTCGACCGAGCCGAACTTCTGGGTGAGATAGGCCTCGCGGCTGATGCCCTCGCGCGGCACCCAGGGATTGAGGAAGAAGGGACGGAAATTGAGCTTCACGGGCACGTCGGGCACCAGCGCCAGCGCGCTCTCGATCCGGTGCTTGCCGATATAGCACCAGGGACACACCACGTCGGAGACGACGTCGATCTGGAGCGGTTTGAGCGTGCTCATGTCAGGCGCCTCCTTCGGGCGGTGCAAGGTTCGTCCAAAGATAAGCCGAACCCGCCCCGAGGCAAGGGCGCCAGATGATGGGCTACGTCATGGCTGCCGCGATCTGCTTCAGCCGATCCGCAGTACGCTCGTCGGCCGGGAAGAACGTCTCCAGCGCCAGCTCCGACAGCGTGATATCCACGGGCGTGCCGAACACCATGGTGGTGGAGAAGAAACTTAGTATCTCTCCGCCATGGCGCAGCTTGAAGGGGATCGCGACATTGTCGCTCGACAGCGGGGCCGCGCGCGCAGGGATAGGATAGCTCTTGAGGTCGTTGTAGAGCTTGATCAGCTCAGGGTCGGCCGTCGCCTCGCATTGCCGATGCAGCCGCTCCAGGAGATGCCCGCACCATTCCGCGAGATTGACCGTACGCGGCGCCAGCGCCTCCGGATGGAACGCGAGCCTGAGCACGTTGAAGGGCTGGCCGAGCAGATGCTGCGGGATGCCGTCGAGCAACGGCGCCACCATACGGTTGGCGGAGACCAGGTTCCAGTGCCTGTCCACCGCAAGCGCCGGATTGGGCTCGTGTGCTTTGAGAACGAGGTCGATCGCCTGGCGGGCTGATTTCAAGGCGGGATCCTCCAGCGGACGCTGTGGGAACGCCGGCGCGTAGCCGGCGGCGACCAGCAGCACGTTGCGTTCGCGCAAGGGTACGTCGAGACGCTCGGCGAGCCTCAGCACCATGTCGCGCGAGGGCGCCGCGCGGCCGGTTTCGACAAAACTCAGATGCCGTGCCGAGATCTCGGCCTCGCCTGCGAGATCGAGCTGGCTCATGCGGCGGCGCTGCCGCCATTCGCGCAGATGGTCGCCGATATGGACCGGCTGGCTGCGTTCGGCCTGTGCCGTGGATGCATGTGCGTTCATGACCAGAAACCTATCACGCAGATTTCGGCCCTTCCATTACCAGCAAGGTAATCGAATTGGCCCGCGGGCCGGCGCATCTTCGGCTGCAACAGGAGATGACCATGATCGCGCTGCTGCTCTACCGGACCGTCGCAGACCACCTTGTTCCCTGGGCCATGGCCTTCGCAACGCGGATGCTGGCGCGCAGCCTCAACATGCCGGAGCCGCTGGTGCATTCGACCGGCGATTACGTGGTCGCACAGGTCACGGCCTTTGAGCGCGGCGTCGGCAGCAGCCTCTGTCCGTTCCGCCTCGCCCGCCTGCTCCGCGCCTGGTGGCGCGGACGGCACTGAGCTTCCACCCCGAGCCCACCCCTACCATGGAGAGCCCTGATGATCGATGCTTCCACCTTTCTGCGCCGCGCGCTGCTCGCCGATGCCATCTTCAGCGGCGTCGCCGCTCTCGGCTTCACCTTCGGCGCCGGCACATTCGCGACGCTGTTCAACCTGCCCGAAGCGCTGCTGCGCGAGACCGGCCTGTTCCTGATCGCCTACACCGCCCTGGTCGGCTGGCTCGCCTCGCGGCCCACGGTGGCGAAACCGCTCATCCTGCTGGTCGTGATCGGCAACGCGACCTGGACGGTCGGCAGCATCGCGCTGCTGCTTTCGGGCGCGGTGTCGCCGAACCTCGCCGGCGAGCTTATGGTCGTCGCGCAGGCGATCGCCACCGGCGTGTTTGCCGAGCTGCAATTTCTGGGATTGCGGAAGAGCGGGCGTGTAGTGGCGGCGTGAGGCCGCATACTTGCTGTCGTCGCCCGGTTCAGCCGGGCGACCCAGTATTCCGGAGGCCGTAGTCGTATGCGGAGGTGCTGCGGCGTACTGGGATGCCCCGGTCAAGCCGGGGCATGACACCTGAGCTAGACGAGTGAGCTTCGTTACGCCCGCGCGCGGCCGTTCGCCTTGCCGAACGCGTGGCCGTTCAGCTTTTTCTTTTTGGCGGCCTTGGGGCCTGCCTTCTTGGCTGCCTTGCGCTCGCCACGCGCCTTCACCTTGGTGCGTTCGGCCCGGGCCTCGGCACGCAGCTTCTTGCGCTTGGCCTCGCAGGAGACGCATTTGCAGCCGATCGGCTTCAGGTAGGCTTTGAAATAGTCGGTGCCGTAATCGTAGTTGATCTCGTCGCCCGGCTCGATGTTCCTGATGGCGCGGATGAAGACCTTGCGCTCACGCGGGCGGACGTCCGATTCCGCATTGGGCCGGCAGGAATGGTTGATGTAGCGTGCGAGGTTCTTGCGTACCGAGCCGTCGATGGTCCAGCGGCCGTTGAGCTCGAACAGGTATTTGTTCTCGATCTCGTCCTGCTCGGGAATCCGCGAATCCAGGATCGGTCCGAAATAACGGATGATCCGGGTTCCCTTCTTGATCGGTTTGGTGGCGAAGAGGCCGAGTCCGGTCTTGGAGCGGCCGACGCGATAGGGTTTGTTCGAGGTGGCTGGCATGATCAGGAAAACGAGGACGCGAACGAGGCCGGAAGAGCCCAAGCGAAGTCGCTCTTCTAGAACGATTCCGCGCCGCTGTCAGGTCTCTCGCGGACCTGTTTGAACCTTGCCCACAATGAAGACGTCTGATGGTACGGAGTTCCCGCTGCATCGAGGCCTCATCATGATCCGCATCACCTCCGCGTGCCTCGCCGTATTGCTGATGGACGCCGTCCTCGATGGTGCGAACGCCCAATCCGTGGGCAGCACCTATAGCTCCACGGCGCCGAAGAACTGCCGGCAGGTCGGCAAGCCCAGCGAGCTCGATGGCAGCACGACACGCATCTGTCCGGGCAAGGACGGCCTCATGGTGCTGATTGCCGAGGACGATCTTCGCGAGATCGTCTCGGTCGGGCGCAATCGCAAGGCCGCAGCGGAGGAACCGGCAGCCAAAATGTGGTTCGCTCCGTTCAATTCGTCGGAGACCACCGTGGAATGGCGCGCTGCCGGCACAAAGCCGTTCGCGATCATCCAGCGCTGGCACATCGCCGACAGCGCCGATCCCGACCAGCAGGGACGGCCGAACACCAAGGACATGCTGGTCGTGACCCGGCTGCCGCCGGGCCCGGTCTGCCACGTCGCCTATGTCGATGCCGTCGCCAACCCGAACGCCAACGAGCTCGCACGCAGGGCCGCGGAAGATGACGCGCGCAGTTTCACCTGCGGCAAGGACGAGGTGAAGATCGTCGGCACGCGCGGCCGCGCCGTCGAGCTCGCGACGATGCGCTAAAGCATGATCCGGAAAAGTGCGAAGCGGTTTTCCGAAAAAATCACAACAACCTAAAGCGCGATGACGATTCATCCAAATCTCATCGCGCTTTTGCGCAGATGGCCGCTACATAGGAAGTTTCGTGGTGATGGGAGCCGTCAGCATCGCCTCGAGCAGCCGCTCGGCCGTCGTTCCCTCGGGCAGCCGCTCCAAAATATCCTTCAGCCGCCCGTCGAGCAGCAGCGTGGTGAAGCCGTGCACCATCGACCAGGCCCGCGCGATCGCGGCGCCCTGGTTGAGCGTCAGCGCATCGCCGCTGATCTGCTCCTGCCGCATCATGCCGATGGCGTTGGCAAGCCCTGCGAAGGAGGCCTCCGCCGCCTCGTGCAGCGACGGTCTGGAATAATCCAGCCGTTCGGTGCGGAACATGATGCCGTACATGCCGGGATGGACCTGCGCATAGGCGACATAGGCCTTCGGCCGCGCCAGCGCGCGTTCGAGCGGCGTGGTGGCGGTGTCACAGGCTGACGCCATCGCCGCATTGAACTGGCGGAAGCCGACGGCCGCAAGCTCGCTGAGAAGACCGGTAAGATCGCCGAAATGATGGGTGGGCGCGGCATGCGAGACGCCCGCCTCGCGCGCCACTGCGCGCAAGGTCAGGCCGGCGAGCCCGTCGCGCTCGAGCACGCGTTCGGCGGCCTGGAGCAGCGCTTCGCGCAGGGCGCCGTGATGGTACGGCGTCTCGGTCTTCGCGCTCGTCGCGCGGCGCGCCGGACGCGACGCCGCGGTGGATGTCGTTCTGCTGGAGGCACGCGAGCTTCGCGCCGTTTCGCCCTTGGTGTCGGTCTTGGCCATTTGCAAGCTATATGACGCAATATTGACAGTGTAAAGATTTCACTTGACGAAAGCCGCGATTGGCTCTATCCGATCTTTACGATGTAAAGATAGGGAGGGATAGGCTGTGCAGCAAAACGCCATCACCGAGCGCCGCAACAACATCGCGCCGATCCCCTTCGAAGCGGACGCGCCTTTCCTCAAGATCGTCGGCGAATTGCCGCGCGAGCTGAACGGCACGCTCTATCGCAACGGCCCCAATCCGCAGTTCGATTCGCCCGGCTCACACTGGTTCGTCGGCGACGGCATGCTGCACGCCTTTCATCTCGATAACGGCCGCGCCAGCTACCGCAACCGCTGGATCCGTACGCCGAAATGGCTGGCCGAGCACGATGCCGGCCGCGCGCTGTTCGGCGGCTTCGGCCGCAAGCTGGCGGATGCGCCGGCAAACCTGACCGACGGCGGCGTCGCCAACACCAACATCATCTTCCATGCCGGCAAGCTGCTGGCGCTGGAAGAAGCGCATCTGCCGACCGAGATCGAGCCGGGCTCACTCGCCACGCTCGGCTATCACAACTATCAGGGCCGCGTTGCCGGCAGTTTTACCGCGCATCCGAAGATCGATCCCCTGACTGGCGAGCTCGTGTTCTTCGGCTACAACGCCGCCGGGCCGCTGACGCCTGCCCTCTCCTACGGATCGATCGATGCGTCAGGTAGGACGACGCGCTTCGAGCGCTTCGAGGCGCCCTATGCCAGCATGGTGCACGACTTCATCGTTACCGCGAACCATGTGCTGTTTCCGATCCTGCCCATCACCGGCAGCATGGAGCGCGCGATGAGCGGACGGCCGCCCTATGCCTGGGAGCCGGACAAGGGCGCCTATGTCGGGGTGATGAAGCGCAGCGGCACGGCGAAGGACATCGTCTGGTTTCGTGCCGAGGCCTGCTACGTTTTCCACGTCATGAATGCGTGGGAGGACGGCGACAGCATCGTCGCCGACGTCATGCAATTCGAGGAAGCGCCGCTGTTTCCGCATCCGGACGGCCGGCCGACGGATCCGGAGAAGTCGCGCGCCCGCCATTGCCGCTGGACGTTCGATCTCTCAGGGAATACCGACCGCTTCCAGCAGACGTATCTGGACGACCTCACCGGCGAATTCCCGCGCATCGACGATCGCCGCGCCGGGCTGAAGAGCCGTCACGGCTGGTACGCCTGCGCCAATCCGAAACTGCCGATGTTCGGCGCGCTGTCCGGCATCGTCCATGTCGACGGCAACGGCAGGCGGCTCGGCCATTATCTGCTGCCGGCCGGCGACACCATCTCTGAGCCTGTCTTCGTCGAGCGATCCAAGGACGCAGTCGAAGGCGACGGCTGGCTGCTCGCGGTGGTCTGGCGCGCGCGCGAGAACCGCAGCGACCTCGCCGTGTTCAATGCCACCGACATCGAAGCCGGCCCCGCCGCATTGGTGCAGCTCGGCCACCGCGTACCGGACGGCTTCCACGGCAATTGGGTGGGCGCGGCGTAGCTCTCGTCATTCCGGGGCGCGCCACTTGGCGCGAACCCGAAATGACGAAAAAGGAGTCTTCCATGCACACGCCCTCGATCACCGCAGTTTGCCTGGCCCTCCTCGCGCTGATCGGTGTTGCGCTCGCATTCCAGATGATCCGGCTGCGGCGAAGCCGCCATACCGTGTTCAACGGCGGCATCTTGCTCTGCCTCGGTCTGTTGACCGCCGCGCTGCCGCTCCTCCCCTGGGCGGAGCTGGCCGAGGAGGCATTGGACCAAGTCGTTGCGGCCCTTCATGTTTTGGAGGTCGCCTACGTCATTTTGACACTGTAAAGATTTCGCTTGACCTGGGCCCCGTCCGGAAGTAGCAATCTTTCCATTGTAAAGATCGATTCGACCGAGACGGCCCATGGCGATTTTCCTGATCCTCGCGCCCTACGGCGCCTACACCTTCCTGATGCTGGTGACGTCGGCCGTGATCAGCGTGTTTGCGGCCTCGGCCATCTGCCTCGCCACCGTCGCGATCGATGTCGCACGCGGCCGTTCGGTGAAGGTCCTGGCCGCAGGCTCGGCGATCGTGTTCGCCGCAATCGGCCTTTACCTCGCGCTGATCGATCCGCAGCTCGGCACGCTCGGCGTCAAGCTGTCGGTCGATGTCGGCATCTTCGTCATCTCGCTGGGCTCGATGCTGGTTCGCCATCCCTTCACGCTGCAATATGCGCTTGAGTCAGTCCCGGCCGAGACCGCGGCGATGCCCGGCTTTCTCCGCGCCAATTACATCATCACCGCCGCATGGACCGCAGCCGCGCTGTTAATGGCGGCAGCCAATCTCGTGCTGCTCTACATCCCCGGCCTGCCGCTCTGGTCGAGCCTCGCGGTCGCCTTCGCCGCCCGCAACTGCGCGATCTACTTCACAAAATGGTATCCAGAATATCGCCAGATCAAGTACGTTGCGCCGGCCCGCGCTCTGCCCAACGCTCGCTGAACAGGAATCGACGATGAAGGACGTATTCGCCCGCCTCGCCTCCGACTTCCTCTCCGCCATCGTCTTCCTGGTCATCTATCTCGTCACCGACAATGTCGTGCTGGCAACGTCGGTGGCGATTGCCGGCGCGATCGCGCAAGTGATCTATGCCCGCGTCAAGGGACAGCAGCTCAACTACATGACCTATGCGAGCCTTGCGCTCGTCATCGTGCTGGGCACGGTCACGCTGCTGACCAACGATCCCCGCTTCATGCTGGCAAAGCCGTCGATCGCGCATTTCGCGATCGGCGCCATCATGCTCAAGCGTGGCTGGATGCTGCGCTACATGCCGCCGATCGTCGTCGAGACCGTTCCGGAATATGTGACAGCTGCGGGTTATGCCTGGGCGGTACTGATGTTCGTGATCGGTGCCGGCATGATCGTGGTCGCCTCCACAGGCGATCTGAAGCTGTGGGCGTTCTACATCACGGTGGTCGCGGGCGGCGCCAAGATCCTGGCTTTTGCCGTGCAGTATGTGGTTCTCAGGCTCATCGTCACCAGCCGCCGGCGCGCTGCCGCCCGCGCCTAAATGCCCTATCGGAGCGTTAGGCAGGAACTGCGAGTTGGGCTATAGGCTCGTGCGGGACGGGTTGCGGATCGTCGCGGCCCGCCAGAAATTTGGGAGACGCGAATGGCCGTGGACGGCAACTGGACTCTGACCACGACGACACCGATGGGCGAGCGCCAGACGACGCTGAGCCTGAAGGCCGCGGGCGGCACGCTCACGGGTACGCAGAGTGCGGAAGGTAATACCACCGAAATTTTCGATGGCACCGTCTCTGGCGATAACGTCTCCTGGAAAGTTTCGATCGACAAACCGATGCCGCTCACGCTCGAATTCACCGGCACGGTCTCCGGCGACAGCATCAGCGGCGAGATGGGCATCGGCCCGATGGGCAGCTTCCCGTTCTCGGGCGCGCGGGCATAAGCGCGCGCTGCATCCATGCGCGCGCTCCGTCTCATCGCGGCAACGATCCTGTGTGTCGCAACTCAGGCTGCGCGCGCGGATGACACCGAACCGGCGTGGCGCGCAAGCGCGCTCGCCATGGTGCCGGCGGGCTATGTCGCAGGCCTCGCCTATCGAACCGATGGTTCGACGGGATATCTCGCCGTCTATCTGGCGACCTCGAACGATCAGAAGACACCGGCGAGCGTGTTCGCCGCACGCCAAGCCCTCGTCGTCACGCTGACGGCGGATGCGACGCGCGCGATCTCGGCCGAGTTGAAGCCGCGCACCGAGCCGGATGCTGACAACGACGACACCGATTTCGCCAAGCTGCACGCCGATCTCGCCGCAAAGCGCGCCGGCCTCCCTGATGGCACCGAGCCCTGCGATCTCGGCGCCTGGTCCATCGACAAGGATCCGAACGGCCTCAATGTGCGCGCTGAACCGTCAGTGAAAGCGCGCGTGCTCGGCACGCTGCCGCCGCCCTACCGGTTGAAGTTAGGCGGCGCCGAGAACACACCGGACGGCGGCTGGCTCACTGAATTCCGCATCATCGGCTTCAGGGACGGCTGGTTCCTGATCGAGGGCGCCAAGCCGCCGGGCAAGGATTACGAGGACGAGAAGCGGTATCCGCGCAGCGCGCCAAAGCCCTATGCCGGACGCGGCTGGGTCGCTTCCAACAAGGTCGGTGCGAACTTCGCCAATGGCGCCACGCGCGCAGGCGGGCTGTTTCAGGCGCCCTTCGTCGACGCGAAATGGATGCCGGCCCAGCGCGAGCTCGGCGGCCCGATCGACGGCGACGGCGGACCGAGGCGCGTGCTCGCGTGCAGCGGCTTCTGGGGCCTCGTCGAGAGCCATGACGGCGTGCGCGGCTGGTGGCGCTCGCTGTGCTCCAACCAAGTCACGAATTGCAGTTAGCCGTCTGATCCCCTCGCCCCGCAAGCGGCAGGGCATCGCAGATGCTTCCTGGGCTACGGCTGAGCAAGCGCCTCGTCCTTCGAGACGACCGCGTCGCGGTCTCCTCAGGATGAGGCTGAGCTACGTCGGCGTCGCCAAGAAACCGCAACCGCGTACTCTGCCCTCATCCTGAGGGCCCGCCGACGGCGGGCGTCTCGAAGGATGCGCCGCGGAGCGACTGCTTCAAAGGCGATCACCCCGCCGCAAGCGGGGAGAGGTGAAGAGCTAGCCCAGATTCAACTCCTTGAAGAAGTCGTTGCCCTTGTCGTCGATGATGATGAACGCCGGGAAGTCGACGACTTCGATGCGCCAGATCGCTTCCATGCCGAGCTCGGGATATTCGAGCACCTCGACCTTCTTGATGCAATGCTCGGCGAGGTTCGCCGCGGCGCCGCCGATCGAGCCGAGATAGAAGCCGCCGTATTTCTTGCAGGCCTCGCGCACGGCCGGCGCGCGATTGCCCTTGGCCACCATCACCATCGAGCCGCCGGCGGCCTGGAACTGATCGACGAAGGAATCCATGCGGCCCGCGGTGGTCGGACCGAACGCGCCGGAGGCATAGCCCTCGGGCGTCTTGGCGGGACCGGCGTAATAAACCGGATGGTTCGTGAAATAGTCAGGCAGCGGCTCACCCTTCTCCAGCCGCTCGCGCAACTTGGCATGCGCGCTATCGCGCGCGACGATCATGGTGCCCGTCATCGAGACGCGCGTCTTGATGGGATATTTCGAGAACGTCGCCAGGATGTCCTTCATCGGCTGGTTGAGGTCGATCTTGACGACCTCGCCGCCAAGCGACTGCTCGACCTGCGGCAGGTACTGCGCCGGATTGTGCTCGAGCTCCTCGATATAGACGCCGTCCTTGGTGATCTTGCCGAGCACCTGGCGGTCGGCCGAGCAGGACACGCCAAGCCCGATCGGGAGCGAAGCGCCGTGACGCGGCATGCGGATCACGCGCACGTCGTGGCAGAAATATTTCCCGCCGAACTGCGCGCCGACGCCGAGCGACTGCGTCATCTTGTGGATTTCCTTCTCCATCTCGACGTCGCGGAAGGCGTTGCCGTCGGGCGAGCCGTGGGTCGGCAGCGCATCGAGATAGCGCGCGGAGGCGAGCTTCACCGTCTTCATGCAGAGCTCAGCCGAGGTGCCGCCGATCACGATGGCGAGGTGGTAAGGCGGACACGCCGCCGTGCCGAGCGTGAGGATCTTCTCCTTCAGGAAGGCGAGCAGCCGGTCCTTGGTCAGCACCGAGGGCGTGGCCTGGAACAGAAAGCTCTTGTTGGCGGAGCCGCCGCCCTTCGCCATGAACATGAATTTGTAGGCGTCGTCGCCCTCGGCGTAGATCTCGCACTGCGCCGGCATGTTGTTGGCGGTGTTCTTCTCTTCATACATCGAGAGCGGCGCGACCTGCGAGTAGCGCAGATTGCGGCGCAAGTAAGCATCACGCGCGCCTTCCGACAGCGCTGCCTCGTCGTCGCCGTCGGTGATGACGTTGCAGCCCTTCTTGCCCATGATGATCGCGGTGCCGGTGTCCTGGCACATCGGCAGCACGCCGCCGGCGGCGATGTTGGCGTTCTTCAAAAAGTCCAGCGCCACGAACTTGTCGTTCGGGCTCGCCTCACTGTCCTCCAGGATCGAGCGGAGCTGCCTCAGATGGCCGGGGCGGAGATAATGGTTGATGTCGCCAAAAGCCGCCTCCGACAGCGCCCGCAGCGCCTCGCGCGACACCACCAGCATGTCCTTGCCGAGGACCTTCTCGACCCTGATACCCTCGGACGAGATCTTCTTGTAGGGCGTCTCGTCCTTGCCCAGCGGGAACAGCGGGGTGTGCTTGTAGGGCGGAACGGGTTTTGACTGGTCGGGAAAGGCGGTGGGAGCGTTCATGGGGCGAATCTCGGGGTTTTGGAGCCCTGGCGGGCCTCTAGCATAGAAGCGTTCTAAGCTTTTTTGCCGCAAAGGGAAGGCGTTCTGGCGCGGCCGGGGTATCTCGAATCGGCGACAAGACGGCCCTTTTCCGCGGAGATGCGTGGGCCATCATTGTCCCCGAAAGGCCTGGATGCACCCCTTGCACTCCGCGCGCGACGAAGGTTGAATGCGCGCCCTCAGGGGCTTTTCATCATGATTTTCAAACTGAACGTCCGCGGCGCGATCCTGGTCGCCGCCGCCATCAACGGACTTGTGGCTCTCGCCTCGCCTGCGCGCGCCGACCGCTGTGACGACAGCGCCAAGGAGTTGGCGAACCAGATCGACCGCCTCAAGGTGAATTTCCGGGCCGCCAATATCGTGTACCTGACGCACCCGGCCGCCAGGGAGCTGTCGGTGGGGTGCCGCGGCGACAAATATTCGATCGAGCTCTATGCCAAGGGCGATCGCAAGCCGACGCCGGAGTTCTATGCGCTGGTGGGATCGATGGCGGCGATCGTCTTCACCGTGACCAAGGACGACACCTCGACGGGCGCGACACGCTGCCTGAAGCGGATGGGTCTCTTGCGCGGCGACAAGATCAGCATGCGCTACCGCCGCCTCAACATGGAATGCACCCGCACCAAGACGGATGCGTCGATCGCGATCACGCGCGGCAAGGACGAATAGGCGGGCACTGCGCCGTCACTCTAGCCACGCGCTCCGCGGCGCAATGCATCGCGACTCCGTCTGCCACACCCTCCGTCATTGCGAGCGTAGCGAAGCAATCCAGAATCCCTCCGCGGTGATAGTCTGGATTGCTTCGTCGCAAGGGCTCCTCGCAATGACGAGGAGAGACCCGCGTCTCACTAAAGCGCCTCCTCTACCGCCCCCAACCTCTCGCATTTTAACGATTGCCTTGAAGGAAATTTCGCTCCTGTCGGGGCAGGCTGAATTGTTTCCATGCGTGAGGATTTGTGGATGAAGGTTTCCACCGTGGCGCCGCCGCCGATCGCGATCGTGGTACCCAACTACGACACGACCAAGCAGCAGGACGACCAGACCAAGACCGAGGACACTGATCCGACCTACAAGCCGCAGCCGCCCGCGCCGCTGCCGCCGGGTCAGGGCACACGGATCGATCAGCTCGCCTGATCAGCCCTCTCGGAGATAAATCGCCCGATCCGGTCGATCGGGCTTTCTGCGTATCCGGCCGCATCTTCGCCGGATAGCGGGATCACACTCGTGCGCGCTCGGGTCTGAGAGTTGCGCATGATCGTCCGCCTCTTGCTGCAGAACATGATCTTCACCGTCGCGATGGGCGCGCTGCTGTTCGCGGCTGCCGGCACGCTGCATTGGCCGTCGGCCTGGATGTTCCTCATCAGCTCCGCCCTGCTCGGTCCGCTCTGCGGCTGGTGGCTCTACCGGCTCGATCCGGCACTGCTGGCGGAGCGTCTGCGTCCGGTCATCCAGAAAGACCAGCCGCCGGCCGACAAGGCCTTCGTCGCCGCCCTCATGGCGGCGATGCTGGTCTGGCTGGTCGTGATGGGACTGGACCGGCGCTGGCTTGCCTCTGACATGCCGCTTGCCTTGCTGGTTCTCGGCTTCGTGCTGTTCCTGCTCTGCATGCTGTTCACGATGTGGGTATTCCGGGAGAACTCGTTCGCAGCGCCCGTGGTGAAGCTGCAAGCCGAGCGTGCGCAGCACGTGATCTCGACCGGGCCCTACGCGCATGTGCGCCACCCCATGTACAGCGGCATGATCCTGTTCTTCGCCGGCCTGCCGCTGGCGCTGGGCTCGTGGTGGGGACTGGCGATGGCGCCGCTGTTCCTCGCCCTGTTCGCTGTCCGCATCGGCATCGAGGAGCGCACGCTGCGCGAGGGCCTGCCGGGCTATACCGACTATGCCGCGCGGGTGCGCTATCGCCTGGTGCCCGGCGTGTGGTGAGCGCACATACGCGCCCGTGCGACAGGCGGACGTTTTCCGGACCGGCTAATTGTCCAGTTCGCGATAGCGACGAAAGATGCCCTGCTCGTTGAATGGAATCCGGCGCTCGCTGGCAAGATAAGCCTTGATGTTCGGCCGCGCGGCAATCCGATCATGCAGGCCGACGAGACCCGGGACATCCTTCTCGAACGCCTTCATGCGCCTGGGGAAGGCGTAGCGGAGGCCATCGACGATCTGGAACAGCGAGAGATCGACGTAAGTGAGCCGGCGGCCGGTGACGTAAGCGCCGCCATTGCCGGCGAGCAGCTGCTCGAAATAGCCGAGATATTTCGGCACGCGCTCGTCCCAGAACTCGGCCGTGCGCTTCTTCGCCGGCGCCTTCTGGTCCTCGTAGTACATCGAAGGCCCGAGCGGATGATGGGTGTCGTGGATCTCGACCACGAGATCGGTGATCGTGAGCTGGAGCTGGTGCACCCAGAGCCGTCCTGCTTCCGTCTTCGGCGCAAGCGCGTGGCGGGCGCCGAGATAGAACAGGATGTTGGCGGTCTGGCCGATCACCAGCTTGCCGGCTTTGAGGAACGGCGGCGCAAAGGGCGGCGTGCCCTTCTGCGCTTCCATCATCTTCATCATCGCAGCCGTGCCGCGTGCGCCCCGCGCGACGTCGACATAAGCCGCCCCCGCCTCCTCCAGCGCCAGCCGCACATATTCGCCGCGGCCCTGGATCTCGGGCCAGTAGTAGAGCTCGTATTTCATGGGGGGGAGGGGTCCGTGAATGTGGGGGCGATCGGACCAATGTAGCATGCGCCCGAAGGTTCCGTGAGGGTTGGACGGAACGGCTCTCGCCAAACACTCCGTCATTGCGAGCGCAGCGACTTGTCCGCCGAAGCCTTGGCGAAGGCGGAAGCAATCCAGAGTGTTTCCGAGGAGGGATACTGGATTGCTTCGCTACGCTCGCAATGACGAGTGGAGAGAGCTTCGCGCGCTTATTCAATTCGCCGCGAAACAATACAGCAGGCCGTCGCCGCCGGTGCTCTTCAGATCGGCCTGCGAGCAACCACCGTCGGGACCGCGCGAGGGGTGGGAGCTGTTCCAGGACTTGGACGGCTCGTCGTCGCGCAGGCCACGGCGATCGAGATGACCGACCATCGCGGCGCCTTGTGTGCTCGACGTCCAGTTCTTGCAAGTTCGATCGTCCGGACCAGCAAAGGCGGTACCATCTGCCTGCGATCCCGTCAGGACGTCATGCCGGTTCGGCGAGTCGCCAATACCATTGATCCCTTCGCCCTTCTCGCTCAGCGCCGTCTGCTTGGTGAGGTTGTTGGCGGAACTATGCAGGTCGGCAACGTCCTTGGCGATGACCGCGCCCTTGGCGTTCTGCCACGGTCCCTTGCCGATGCGATCGCGGGCGTTGACGGCCGGCTTGCCGTCGGCAGCCTGCGTCGACAGATAGGCGCGCCAGGTCTTGGTACCGGCGCCGGCGGCCTGGGCGAGCCTCGCGCACTGCGCATCGGCTCCCTCCAGGCCGCCGAGATCGGCGCCCTTGCCCGGGCCGCTGGAGGTCACGAAGAACGTCATGTCAGTTGACTGAGCGTGCACGGATGGCGCCGCGAGCAAGGCCAGCGTGAGCGCGAGCCCTGAAATCGTCACGGATCTCTCGATACGGATCATCTTGTCCTCCCAGGAGTGTTTTTCGTTCCGCCTGACTTCAACCCGAGGCGCGCCCGCTTATTCCGATGCCGCGCTGCGAGACGCCCAAAAGAAAAGGGCGCCGTGCCGAAGCACGACGCCCTGGTTTCTCATCTCGTCTGCGATCAGTTGGTCTGCTGGATCGCCGACAATTCCCAGCCGCCGTTCGGGCGACGGGCGAAGGTCCAGACCTCGGTGGCCTCGCCCGGCTGGTCGCTGCCGGCAACGATCGCGCCGGTGTTGCGGTCCACCGTCTTGTCGGTGAGGGCGAAGCGCAGCGCCACCGTGGCGTAGTCGGTCTCGCCTTCGCGCCAGGCTTCGGCGAGGTCGCCCTGCAGCAGCTTGACGTTGGTGACCTTGTTGACGGCGTTGCGCGCGCGGTTCTGGGCCAGGTCCTGCTCGAAATAGGAGACCATTTCCGGTGTCGCGAGCGTGTGCAGCTTGGCCACGTCTTCGTTCGACCAGGCGGTCTGGATCTCGCCGAGCAGGCGCTCGAACGCCTCATAGTCATCAGGCTTGATCTCGAGCGGAGTGTTGTTGGCGCCGAAGCCGAAGCCGCCGAGGCCACCACCAAGACCGCCGCCGAGGCCGCTGCGATAGTTCGTCTGCGGTCCCGGACCGGCATCAGCATTGGCATAGGCCGTCTGCGGGGTATGGCGGCGCTGCCACCAGGACATCGCGAGCCGCACCACCAACACCACGAGCGCGATCTGGATGATCAGGCCAATGATCGACGACAGGCCGCCGAGGCCGCCGAACAGACCGCCGCCGAACAGCATGCCGAGCAGGCCTGCGCCGAGGAAGCCGGCCGCAAGGCCGCCCATGAAGCCACCGGCGCGGCCGAACAGGCCGCCGCGCGCCGGCGCGGTCGCAGCCGAGTTCATGCCCGCACCCGGCTGGGTGTAGGTCCGGTTGAACTGCGAGGTCGAGCCCGGCGCGGTCGTGGTCGACGGCGGAGCCGAATAGGTGCGCGAGCCGCGCGAACCCGACGACATGCCGCCGCCGACACGCGCGTCGGCGGACGAGATCGCCAGCGCAGTCGGCAGCGCAAGCGCCAGCACCACGGCGATCGTCTTGAAGAAAGTGCGGGATCGTTGCGAGAAATTCATGTGCGTTTCCCAAATCCCCGGCATGGGGACGTGCCCCCTAAGATGGGCAGACTTCCCGAAAAGTGAAGCCGGTTTCGGACCCCATGGCTGCGGCCCTCAGTCGCGGGGATGTGGCAAAAGCCCATATTTGACGGGGGTTTGGCCGGGGGGCGCCGGGGAACCGTGGTCGCCGGTTACCGGCGGGTTAAAGGCGGGATTTCAGCTTTTTCCCTCATCCACTGTCATTGCGGGGAGCCCTTGCGACGAAGCAATCCAGAGGTCTTTCGGCGGAGGCAGTCTGGATTGCTTCGCTACGCTCGCAATGACGGAGAACGTGGCGAGGGCACAACCCTCACCCCTGCTTCGTCATCGTCTCCTTCACCGCCGCCACGAGCTGGCTGAGGGTGAACGGCTTTGGCAGGAAGTCGAACTGCTGGCCCTCGGGCAGGCTCTTCTCGAAAGCGTCCTCGGCGTAGCCGGAGACGAAGATGAACTTGATGTCGGGGTTCTGCTCGCGCATCGCCTTGAGCAGCGTCGGGCCGTCCATCTCCGGCATCACGACGTCGGAGACGACGAGATCGATCGCCCCGCTCTGCTCCTCCAGCACCTCCATCGCCTCGACGCCGTTCTCGGCCTCGACCACGGTATAGCCGCGCGAGCGCAGGCCGCGGGCGTTGAGGGCGCGCAGGCCCTCCTCGTCCTCGACCAGCAGGATGGTGCCCTGCCCGGTGAGATCGGTGCGCGGCTTCGCCTCTGCCGGCGCGGCTTCCTTCGCGGCGCCATTGGTCGCGCTGACCACCGCTGCGGGCTGCTCGACCTGCACCTCCGGCTCGGCATGGTGGCGCGGCAGGAAGATGTGGAACGAGGTGCCCTGTCCCTGCTCGGAATCGACGTAGATGAAGCCGCCGGTCTGCTTGACGATGCCGTAGACGGTGGAGAGCCCGAGGCCGGTGCCCTTGCCCACCTCTTTCGTCGAGAAAAACGGTTCGAAAATCTTGTCGCGGATGTCGGCGGGAATGCCGGTGCCGGTGTCGGCGACCTCGATCCGGACATAGTCCGCCGCCGGCATGCCCTTGTAGGCGAGCTTGCCCGCGTCTTCCGTGGTGACGTTGGCGGTGCGGATGATCAGCTTGCCGCCGTCGGGCATGGCGTCGCGCGCATTCACCGCGAGGTTGACGATCACCTGCTCGAACTGGGAGACGTCGACCTTGACCGGCCAGAGGTCGCGGCCGTGGATCAGGTCGAGCTTGACCTTCTCGCCGATCAGCCGGCGCAGCAGCATGGTGAGATCGGAGAGCGCATCGCCGAGATCGAGCACCTGCGGCCGCAGCGTCTGACGCCGCGAGAACGCCAGCAGCTGCCGCACCAGGGTCGCGGCGCGCGTTGCGTTCTGCTTGATCTGCATGATGTCCTGGAACGACGGATCGGTCGGCTTGTGCGCGTTCAGTAGGAAATCGTTCGCCATCATGATGGCGGAAAGCACGTTGTTGAAGTCGTGGGCGATGCCGCCGGCGAGCTGGCCGACCGTCTCCATCTTCTGCGACTGGTTGATCTGGTTCTCCAGCGCGCGCCGCTCGGTTGTCTCGAGCATGTGCACGATGGCGGCTTCCGCCTCGTTCTCGGCTGCATCCACCGGCGTGACGAAGAACTGGCCCCAGCGTTCCTTGGTTCCTTCCAGCGCCACCTCGACCGGGGCGATGTCGGCCTGACCTTCAGCGGCCTGATTGATGGCCGCGATCAGGAGGTGGCGGTCGCGCGAATTGACCGCGCGGAAGATCGACTTGGAGGCGCTGTCGAGCCCGAGCGCCTGCCCGAGCTTGGCATAGCGCGCATTGGCGCGCACGACGTTGCCGGCGCGGTCCACGGTCGCGATCGCCATCGGCGTGTGGTCGAAGAAGCGCATGAAGCGGACTTCGGCGGCGCGGTCGGGATCGCTGCGCTCGTCGCGGGCGCGGCTGATGACGAGGGTACGCGACGGCCCCGGCGCGCCGTCGGCGCCGAAGGCGAGCTTGTGATAGAGCCGCACCGGCATGGTCTTGCCGGTGCGCATGCGCAGGTCGATGTCGAAGACCTCGGTCTTGACCTCGCCCGGCACCGCCACGATCGCGGTCAAAAGCGAGGCGCCGTCGCCGGAGACGATGTCGGTCAGCTTCAGGCCGCCCGAGCCGATCTCGGCGAGGTCATAGTCGAGCCAGTTCGCCAGCGTCGCGTTGACATAAGCGAGCTCGCCGGCCGGATTGACCGAGAAGAAGCCGCACGGCGCGTGGTCGAGATATTCGATCGCGTGCTGGAGCTCCTGGAACACGTCCTCCTGGCGCTCGCGGTCGCGGGTGATGTCGGCGATCGACCACACCGCGTATTTCGCCTCGCGCTTGCCGGTGCCGAGCGGGCGCACGCGCATGCGCAGCCAGCGGCCCTGGCTGCCGTCATGCCCGGAGATGCGCACCTCCTCCTGCTGGCGCTTGCCCTCGCGGGCGGCCTTGAGCAGGCGGAACACGGCTTCGGAGACGTCGGGATTGCCGATGAAGACGCGCTCCACGGGGCGCACGTCCTGCGGGCCGCTCGCGCCGGTCAGCGTCAGATAGGCCGCGTTGGAATAGACCACGTGCCCGCGCGCATCGGTGACGGCGAGCCCGTCGAAGGCGTGATCGGAGATGCGGCCAATGATGGGATCATCGAGATTACGGTCGGCGAAGCGGATGATGCCGGCGGCGAAGGCGAACAGGTTGAACAGACCGACCATCGCCAGCACGGCGAGGATGCCGAGGATATAGGGCTGCGCCTGCGCGCGCCCGAGCGTCATCAGCCCGACGGCGACCGCGACCAGGGCCGCGGCCACCAGCAGCACCAGCGCAATGCTGCCCGAGCGCGGCGACGGCTCGTGCGCCGCAACGGGCTCGCGTGTGAGGTCGTGGTCGGTCTCAGCAGTCATCTCGAGCTGGCGCAGCCTGTCGGCAGAGAATCAACGCGCTGAGGCGCGCGCCGGGTCCTCCCTGCCTGAATCGGACCCTGAGGTGCAAGGGCAGCAAGGGCGAAAGGTACGCTGATTCCCAGATTACGGCCATTTCCGGTACTTTCCGGGCATTTTATCCCCGTCCGGCGCCGAATCCGCGCTTCAGCCGCATGACGTAGCCGATCACCTCGGCGACCGCATGGTAATGCTCGGTCGGGATTTCCTGGTCGATGTCGACGGTGGCATAGAGCGCACGGGCCAGCGGCACGTTCTCGACGATCGGGATGTCGTGCTCGCGCGCGATCTCCCGGATCTTGAAAGCGAGGTTGTCGACGCCCTTGGCGACGCAGATCGGCGCCGACATGCCGCGCTCGTAGGACAGCGCCACCGAATAGTGGGTCGGGTTGGTGATGATCACCGAGGCCTTGGGAACCGCCGCCATCATGCGCTTCTTGGCGCGCTGCTGCCGCAGTTGCCTGATCTTGCCCTTGATGTGCGGGTCGCCTTCGGACTGCTTGAACTCTTCCTTGATCTCCTGGAGCGACATCTTCTGCCGCTGGAACCAGCTGCGGTACTGGAAGAAATAGTCGGCGATGGCGACGATCGCGAGCGCCGCGACCACCGCGCCGAGCAGGTGGACGGTCATGCTGGTGCTGGCGCCGAGCATGGCGGCCGGATCGAGCCTGACCATCGCCTCCATGCGGTGCCGTTCCGGCCACAGGATCATGGTCATGACCACGCCGAGCGCGATCAGCTTGCCGAGGCCCTTGAGGAAGTTCGCCGCCGCCTGCTTGCCGAAGATGCGCTTGAAGCCGGCGCCGGGCGAGATCTTGCTGAATTTGGGTTTCAGGGATTCGGTCGACCACACCAGGCGGTGCTGCAGCATGTTGCCGGCGATCGCCGCCAGCACCAGCATCAGGAGAGGCACGCCGATCGCAGCAAGCACGGCGAATTCGATCTGCTGCATCAACTTGAGCAGATTCCCGCCGTCGATCTTGATCATCCAGGAATTGGCCAGCAGGTTGCGCATCGGCGTCACCAGCCCGCTGCCGACCGAGCCCGAGAAGGTCGAGACCACGAGCGTGGCGCCCGCGATCATGAACCAGGTGTTGATCTCCTGGCTTTTCGCAACGTCGCCGCGTTCGAGCGCATCGTCGAGACGTTTTTGTGTCGGGTCTTCTGTTTGACTTTCTGGATCGTTGTCTTCCGCCATCGATCCCTCACTTGAGCGGCATCATCTGGTGCATCACACCGATGAAATAATCGAGAAACGTACCCATCATCGCTGTGAGCACCACGGCGAGCACCAGGAAGCCCGCGAAGATCGAGAGCGGCACGCCGACAAAATAGACCTGCATCTGCGGCATCAGCCGCGCCAGCACGCCTAGCCCGATGTTGAAGACGAGGCCAAACACCAAAAACGGCCCCGAGAGTTGCAGGCCAAGCCGAAACGCGGCGGCGAAGGCACGCGTCGCGAGGGAAGCGACATCTCCGCTCGACACCGTCTCCCCCGGCGAGAAGATCGCATAGCTGTCGTTCAGCGCCGCGATAACCAGGTGGTGGCTGTCGGTGGCGAACAGCAGCGTCGCCCCGAGCATGGTCAGGAAGTTGCCGACCAGCACGCCCTGCTGGCCCTGCGTCGGATCGACCGAGGTGACGAAGCCGAGCCCCATCTGCTGCGCGATGACGGAACCCGCGACCTGCAGCGCCGCCAGCGTCACGCGCGCAGTCGCGCCCAGCACGATGCCGATCACGATCTCATGCAGCATCAGCACCAGCAGCGGCGCCAGCGAGCCCATGTCGACCTGGTAGGCATTGCGATGCAGCGGCAGGATGATCAGCGTGAGCAGCAGTGCGATCGACAGCTTGATCCGTGTCGGGATGTTGGTCTCGCCGAGCCCTGGCAGCAGCATCACCATCGCACCGACCCGGGCGAAGGCGAGCATGAAGGAGGCGGCGAGCGCCGGCAGCAGCGAGACGTCGATGCGCATAGCCGAATGCCTCGGCTCCAACATTCGCATGCCATCGCGGCAAGCACTTTTGCGAATGTTGGAGCCAAAGAGGCATTCGCAAATATCAATAGTCGTGCGGCTATTGGATTTGACATTCGCCAACGCGACTCGCGGAGCCCCCAGGGCGAATGTCAAATCCACCGCACGACGCATAGTGCCTCAGCCACCGATGATTCGCGACGAGATCCGCATCATGTGGGCATGGAGCGAGTCGGCCATGAATGGCAGCGCCAATAGCATCGTGGCGAAGATGGCGAGGATCTTCGGCACGTAGATCAACGTCTGCTCCTGGATCTGCGTCAGTGCCTGGAACAGCGACACGATCACGCCGACCACGAGCCCGACCACCATCAGCGGCGAGGACACGATCACGATGGTCCAGATCGCGTCACGCGCGACGTCGAGGGTCTCGGGTCCGGTCATTTGCAGAATTCCCTATTCAATCTTCATCCTCGCCACCGCGGCGAGGAACGAACGCCCTCTCCCCCGTCATTGCGAGCGAAGCGAAGCAATCCAGACTGCCGCCGCGGAGAAATTCTGGATTGCTTCGCTGCGCTCGCAATGACGATCGGGGCGAGCGCCAGCGCGAAAAATCAGATCTGCATCTTCATGATGTCTTCGTACGCCGAGATCACGCGGTCGCGGACCGAGACCAGCGTTGAGACGGCGACGTCGGTGTCGGCGACCGCCGTCACCACGTCCATCACATTGGCCTTGCCGGCGGCCATCGCCACCGTCTGTGCGTCGGACTTGCGGCCGGACTCCATCACGCTGCCGACGGCGTCTTTCAGCAGCGAGGCGAAGGACTGCCCGCTCGGCTCGCTGCCCTTGCCGGCACCGCTGTTCTCCAGCACCCGGGCAAGGTTGGCATAGGCGTTGGCGGCGATTGTCGGTGATGCCATGGCTCAAATGTCCTGTTCAGCTCTTGAGGATGTCGAGCGTGCGCTGGATCATCCGGCGCGTCGCACTGATGATGTTGAGATTGGCCTCGTAGGACCGCTGCGCATCGCGCATGTCGGTCATCTCGACCACCGAGTTCACGTTGGGATATTTGACGTTGCCGGTTGCATCCGCCGCCGGATTGTTCGGCTCGTGTCTGACGCGGAAATCGGACTGGTCGGGCTTGATCTTGCCGAGGGTGACGACCTGCGCGTCGAGCGTGCGGTCGAGCGCGGAGGAGAAGGTCGGAACCTTGCGCCGGTAGGGATCGCCGCCGGCGCTCTGCGAGGTCGAATCCGCGTTCGCGATGTTTTCCGAGATCACCCGCATGCGCCCGGCCTGCGCGCGCAGGCCGGAGGTCGCGATCGCCATCGAACGGGCAAAGTCGCTGCTGTCATTCGCCATGATCGGCCTCCGCTAGCTCTGCTGTTCCCGGATCATGCCCTAGCCCTTGCCGATCGCGGTCTTGAGCAGATGCAGGCTCTTCGAATAGAGCGAGGTCGCCGCCGCATAGTCCATCTGGTTGCTGGCCGCCTTCATCATCTCCTCTTCGAGATTGACGGCATTGCCCGCCGGGCGTGTCTCAAAGCCGGCATTCCTGTTCTGGTCGAACCCGGAGGCCGCGCCTGATGGTTTCATGTGCGAGGCGCTGGTAACGGTCATGGCCAGCGGGCCCATCGAGCCCGTGACCGTGCCTGATTTGTCGAGCTTCGGCTCGACCAGGTCGCGCGGCCGGAATTTGGGTGTATCGGAGTTGGAGACGTTCTCGGACAGGACGCGCTGGCGCTCCTGATGCCACTGCATCTTGGTGCGAAGCGCCGACAGCACCGGGAGGTCGTTGATGGACATCGTTGCGGCTCCTTCCGCCGTCGGACTTGTGTCCGAAGCTAGGCAGAATTTGCCGCCTGTATGGTTAACAGGTGGTTAAGAGTACCGCCGGGACATGTCCCCGGGCGGGACACGACCTTGCGATCCCGTGATTCTACGCATCAAAAAGCGGCATTAACCCAACCGCTTGGCGGCACACGCACGGGCCAAGAAGTCGTTTTGGATCGAGCGATTCATAGGTTATTAAGAGTTGGGGACGGCAAAACTTGCCGTGGAACGTTAAGAGATCGCAGTTTGGGGCATCGTACGCCGGTGGTTGGCGCAGCTGACCACGGGCGCGAGAAAAGCGCCATTTGTCGGGGACAAGTATGCAAGGCAGCCCTATCACCTTCATCGTCGCGTTCATCGTCGTTCTGGCGTTGATCGGCGTCGCTGCATGGCTGGTTCGCCGATTCGCCGGCAACCGGATCGGCGCCAACACCCAGCGCGGCCGGATGCCGCGGCTCGCGGTGATCGATGCCGCCGCGGTCGATGGCCGGCGCCGCCTGGTGCTGGTCCGGCGCGACAATGTCGAGCATCTCCTGATGATCGGCGGCCCGACCGACATCGTCGTCGAGCCCAACATCGTGCGCGCCGCGCCCGGCCGCGACCAACTCCCGCAGCGTCCCAACGCCGCCGAACCGCCGCGCCTTGCCCCCATGCCCGATGCCGGCGCTTGGGCCGATGAAGCACCACGGCCCGAACTGCTCGATCATCCCGAGCCGCAAATGCCCGAACCGCCGCCGCGGCCCGCGCGGCCGTCGTTCGCCGACGAAGTGCGCCGGCCCGCGCCCGCCTTGGCCGAACGCCGCGGCGAGCCGGCCCTGCCCGGCTTTCCGCCGGAGCCGCTGGCGCCGCGTCCCGAGCGCGAGCCTCGGCCCGAACCGCTGCCGCCGCGCATTGCCCGCAGCGAGCCGCCGCTGATGCCGCGTCCGCCGCGCCAGAGCGAACCGGCGAAGATGCCACCGGTGCGCGCCGAGCGCGCAGCCGCACCGCCGCCTCCGCCGGTGCCGCAGGCCCCGCCCGTTCCGCCGCCGGCGCCCGCCGCCGCTGCGCCCTCGAGCGCCGAACAGAATCTCGCCGAAATGGCGCAGCGGCTGGAGGCTGCCCTGCGCCGCCCGGCCGGCGAACCGGTCGCCCCTCCGGTTGCGCCGGAGCCGCCGGTCGCTCCTCCGCGCGTTGCACGCAGCGAGCCGCCGGCGCCCCCGGCCCCGCCCGCAAAACCTGCCGCGGAGAAGACCAGCTTTGAAAATCTCGAAGACGAGATGGCCTCGCTGCTCGGCCGTCCGAAGCCGTCTTCGTGAGGCTGCCGGCCCTCCCGCGTAGAGTTCTTTTCCTTTCTGTCCTGTTCGGTGCGGCTTCGCTCGCGATGCCTGCGCACGCGCAGGACATCAGCATCAATCTCGGCGGCCAGGGCGGCGGCGTCACCGAGCGCGCGATCCAGCTGATTGCGCTGCTCACGGTGCTCTCGATCGCGCCGTCGATCCTGATCATGATGACATCGTTCACGCGCATCGTGGTCGTGCTGTCGCTGCTGCGCACCGCGATGGGCACGGCGACCGCGCCGCCAAATTCGGTGATCATTGCGCTCGCAATGTTCCTCACCTTCTTCGTGATGGGCCCGGTGCTGCAGAAATCCTACGACGACGGCATCCGTCCGCTCGTCGCCAACCAGGTCAGTGTCGAGGACGCGCTCCAGCGCGCCTCCGTCCCCTTGCGCGGCTTCATGCAGAAGAACGTGCGCGAGAAGGACCTCAAGCTGTTCCTGGACCTCTCGGGCGAGCCGCCGCCCGCCACCCCCGACGACCTCGCACTGCGCATCCTCATCCCCGCCTTCATGATCTCCGAGCTGAAGCGCGCCTTCGAGATCGGCTTCCTGCTGTTCCTGCCCTTCCTGATCATCGACCTCGTCGTCGCCTCGGTGCTGATGTCGATGGGCATGATGATGCTGCCGCCCGCGACGATCTCGCTGCCGTTCAAGCTGATCTTCTTCGTGCTGGTCGACGGCTGGTCGCTGGTGGCGGGAAGTTTGGTGCAGAGCTACGGGGGGTAGTGGCCACCTCCGTCATGCCCCGCGAAGGCGGGGCATCCAGTACGCCGCGGCTTCTCGATTCAATTACGGCCGTCACGGAGTACTGGATCGCCCGGTCAAGCCGGGCGATGACACTATGAACGTGGCACCCACGATGGGACCACGCAGAGCGCCCCTACCCCTTCACGTCATACTGCTTGCTGAGGTGGTCGCCGATCTGGACCAGCATGGCGACGCTTTCGGGGAAGCCCGGCTTGTCCCGCGTCGCCTGATCGGCGTCGGCGCGGAACTCCCAGCTGTCGCCATCACGGACGATTGAGATGACCAGACCGTCGGGCCCGTCGACATGGGCCTTCAATTCGGCCCGCGCCATGGCGATGAGTTCGGCTTCGGTCTTGGCAGGCTTGCTCATATCGTCCCTCTCCCGGCATGAAGATGCTTCAGGTTGCCGCCTCGCGCGGCGCCTGTCGAGAAGTCCAGAGGTAGCAGGGTTCCTAGCGCGTCATCTTGATTTGCCGCACGGCCGGGATCGTGGGCAGCGAGCCGGTGTGGTCGCTGTCGTCCCTGGCCTGCGGCGAGGCCGGCGCACGGGCCGTGGCGTCGGGGAAGCGCTGCTTCATCTCGCGCAGGAAGCCGTCGAGCGTGTCGACGCTGGCGGCGAGCTTCGCAATCTCGGCGAATTCGGCGCTGGAGGCTGCGGCCGGCTTGCTGGCGATGTCGAAGGCCAGACGGTCGGCGCCCTCGCTCATCAGCGGCGCGTATTTCTCGCGGAAGCGCGACAGGCCGATCGAGTCGTCGGCGAGCGCGTAGCCGACGGCGGCGCGGATGATGTCGCTCTTCTCCACCGCGTTGAGCGGCTTGAAGTCGCGGAAGCGCTCGCCGTAATACAGCTCGATCTGCTCGGCGGACTCGCGCCAGCGCCGCGCCGCCCAGAAGATGTCGGAGCGCAGGCGGAGCACCTCGCGCCCGGAGACGTTGGAGATGATGTCGAGCGCGAGATCGTGACGGCCGACGTCGCTCTGCGCGCGCGCTTCCAGCAGCAGGCGCTGCTGCCTGAGCTCACCGGAGAGATCGCTGATGCGGCTCGCGCGCAGCGCCGAGATCGCCTTGTCGGGCCTGCGGTTGGCGAGATAGATCATGGACAGGCGCGCGGCAACCTGGGCGCGGGCGGCGCCTTCAAGGCGGTGGTCGACCTGGTACTGCAAGAGCTCGGCGGCCTGGTCGAGCAGGTCGATCGAGGCGAGACGGTCGGCCAGACGCCGGATCAGCTCGTCGCCGCGCCGGCCGATCGGCGTCAGCTCGCGAAACTCGTAGAACATGCCGAGCGCCTCGACCACCGGCAGCTCGTCGCCCTTGGGACCTAAGAAGATCTGCGTGAACAGCTCGGAGGCGAGGTCCTGCGCCTGGCGCGAGGCCTCGGCGTTCGGCTGCAGCCTCGTCGCGGTGCGTGCCGCCGTGAGCGCGTCACGGTAGCGTCCGTTCGCGGCGTACAGCTGCGACAGCATCTGCAGCGTCTTGACCTCGATCGCATCGCCGCGCCAGGTCATCGACAGCGTCTCGAGCTCGCGCAGCGCGTCTTCCTTGCCGATCTCGTCGCGCTTCTGGCGCAGCGCGACCTCGAGCTGCTTGGCCTCGGCCGCAGCCAGGCGATCGTTCGAGGCGACCGCAAATTTGTAGTCGTCGAGCGCATCCTTGTCGTGGCCGAGCGCCTCGGCGAGCCGGCCGCGCAACACCGCAAAGCCGGGCTCCGCCTCGGGCGAGACGCCGACGACCTCGAGCTCGCTGCGGCGCTTGGAGGCGCCGGCATAGTCCTTCACTTCGAGCGAAGCCCGCATCGCGTCCATGGTCACGATGCGCTGGATGTCGAGCGGCAGCGAGGCGATGGCGAATTCGACGTTCTTGAACTTCTCGCGCGCGTCCGCCCATTTGCCCTGGCGCGCATAGGCGAGCGCCTTCCAGAGCTGGGAGTCATGGCTGTTGCCGATCACGGGATTGGCGAGGTCCTTCAGGCCCTGCGCCGGCCGGCCGATCAGGATGCTCGCGATCGCATGCATGATCAGAGCGCCGCTCTCCTCCTTGTTGAGAGGATCGGCCAGCATCAATTCAGTCACGGCCTTGGCTTCGTGATACATCGCGCGCGACATGTAGAACTGCGCGAGGTCGAGCCGCGGCAGCGAGCGCATCGCCGGATCGACGGCGGAAATCGCCATCACAAGATCGCTCTGCCGCGTCCAGAAATTCTCCGACTGACCCTTGCGCCAGCCTTCGGGGCTGAAGATCGGGCGCACCGCGGTCGGCGCGCGTTCGGCGGAGATGTCGACCGGCGATAGCGTCAGCCCGCCCTTCTTGCCGAGAATGACCTTGTCGGCCCCGACCTCGACGCCGACCTCGTCCGAGTTCGGCCGGATCGCGATGCCGTGCGCGGATTCCAGCAGCGAGAGATCGACGAGATCCTGCCGCTTGATGAAGCCGCGGACCGGCCGCTGCGCGGTGACGACATAGAGCGTGTCGCCGGCATCGGGATCGGTCAGCTTGTGCAGCTGGCCCGGATTTGCAAAGGGGATCGCGATGTTGGCGAGGGCGGGATCGGTGATGTTGCGCGACATCATCAGCGGCAGCGGCGTCGCCTGGATCTTGTCGGCGAGCGTCAGCAGCCAGTTGGTCTCCTTGCCGACCTCCTCGCTCGTCAGCGAGTAGACCAGCGGCCGGGTGAGACGGATGCGCACCGCCTGTCCCTTGTCGAGCGGAATGCGGCCGACCTCCCCGATCATCGCGCCGCCCTTGGTGCGGATCGCCTCGACGTCGATCGGCTTCGGTGTATCGAACACCAGCCAGATGGTGTCGCCGCGGCGGAACGCCGCCGCAGGGGTCGAGACCTGAAGCGGGAACGTGACACGCAGGCCGTCGCTGTCGCGGCGCGCATCGACGCTGGCGACAGTGGGCTGCGGCGCTGCCGGCACCTCGGCAGGCGCAGCCTTCGTGGCTTCCTTGACCGGCTCCTTCGCAGCTTCCGTCACGGCCTCCTTGGGCGCCTCGGCCATTGCGGGCTTGGCAGGCGTAGCCGGAGCTTCGGCAACGGGCGCCGGCTTCGCGGCTTCCTTGGGCGCTTCCGCCGCGTGCGCAGCTTCGACCGCCGGCGCCGGTTTCGGCGCTTCCCCGGCGGGCGCTTCCGGCTTCACCTCGGGCTTCACGTCGATCTTGGCTTCGCGCGCGATCGTCTCCGATGTCGGCGGCGTAATCTCGCGACGGACCTCCTTCGGCGTCTCGGCCGCCGGCTTTTCAGGCGCAGGCGCCGGTGCGTGGCCCGCAGGCCTGGCCTGCGCGATCGCCGCCTCCGGCGTCATGGCCGTCTTGCCCTTGTCCGGCTGGAAGGAGACGTCGACGACGTAGTTCTTGTCGTCGCGGAAGGAGTGCACGTCGGAATCGCCGATCAGCGCGATCTCGACGCTGGTCTGGTCGATGTCGGCCTTCTGCTTGATCGAGGCGACGTTCGGCGGCGCGGCGACGACCGCGTCCGCGAGATCGAAATTGAGGTTGGCGTTGAACATCAGCGTGAGCTTCTGCTCATTGAGCACGGACGACACGCCGACGCCGTCAGGCATCTCGAACACGAAGCGCACGAAGGTCGGCTGCACCGAGGCGCGGACGCGGATCTGCGGTCGCTTCTTGGTCTCGGCCGCGGCGCGCTGGGCGCGCAGCGCCCGCTCCGCGATACGCGCGCGCTCAGCGAGCTCCTTGACCACGTCCATGGGCAGGCTCGGCGGCGGCCCCTTCCAGCCCTCCGGCAGGAGGTCGATGAAGGTGCGCTCGCCGGCATTCATGGTGTTGACGGTGACGCGCCGCGCCAGCGACAGGCGGATGGCGTTTCCGTCAGGATCGCGGCGGGCGGAGTTGACGTAATCGGGCGCGCCTTCCGGCACGCGGTCGACGGGAACCTCGACGGGACGGTCGAAGCGGATGATGAGGATGGAGCCGGCCGTCGTCACCTCGGACGGAACATCCTCGCCGAGCTTGATGACGAGGCGGGCAAAGCCGCCGCCGACCGAAAAACTCGCCTCACCCCTGACAGCTTCGGCCGCCCGGCCGGGCGCCGCGAGGCCGATCAGCAGGCAGGTTGCCAGCACCGGCGCCTTACGGACATGCTGCGATAGCCCCAGCGCCAAGGCGCGGGCTCGCGACACAAATCCAGCGGCAGCCTCTCGCGCCATTTGCGGCATGTCTTCCGGTTCGGCGGTTCACGCCGGCAACTGGTGCCGGCCGATGCCCTCGAATGTAGGTTTTGCCAATTAAGGACTTCTTAAGTATGAGCCCTCAATTCGGCTTTTGCGTCGGCTTGCCGTCGATCTTGGGCAGATCGCCGGCCGACGCGGATTGGTCGCCACCGCCATTGGCGCGGCGGGCCATCTCGACCGTGAGGCGCTCGGCGGCCTCCGGCGACATCAGTCCGAGGATGTCCGACATCTTTCGCGGCGCAATCGCCGAGGCGATCTCGATCAGCACACCCATCTCCAGCCGGTCGAACACCCGCGCGGCGTCCTTCGGCTTCATGCCCTCATACATGGTGACGAGGCCCTTCATGCGCTGGGCTTCGGCGGCCTTCTGCTCGGCCTGGGTCGCCGAGATGCGGGTTTCCACCGCCTTCATCTCCTCGACCTTGTTCTCGATGCGCTTCTCGGCGGATTTGAGCAGGCTCTCGCGAATGTCGATCTCGCGCTGGCGGGCCTCGATCTCCTGGCGGCGCGCCTGCAGGCGCTCGAGGATCGCGCGCTCCGATGCCGAGACCTGCGGCTGGCCTTCCTCGACCTTGACCACGGGACCTTCGGGCTTGGTCTCGGGCGCGGTGGGCTTGGGCGCCTCCTTCGGCGCGCCATGGGTCGAGCCGGTGATATCAGGGTCCTCGCGACCGGTCGGGAAGTTCAGATTCTCCTGTGCCCAGGACTTTTTGACCTGTTTCGGCTGATAGTCGAAGACATAGCCCCCATTGATCACGAGGCCCGCGACCTTGAGCGTGGCGAGACCTGCGACGGCGATCAGGACGACCGGAATGACGCGGATGTTACGAAAGGACTTCATACCCTGACTTCATGCGGCAAGGCCGTTGGATCGACGGCGCTCGGAGAAGGCTTCGGCCGCAGCCGCCACCGCCTTCGCCGACGAGGGTTTTGCGACGGGTGCGGCAGCGGTTTCCGGATTGGTCACGGGGCGCGCGGCGATCGCGATCTTGGACAGGCGCCGCACCACGTTGTCGGCTTCGCCGAGCTGCTTGTAGAGCTGGTCCGACATCTGGGTCGCCGCCGCGAGCTGGCTGCCGAGGTTCTCGTTGACGTCGCGCACGGCGAGCTTCAGCCCGCCGATCGCGCGCTCGGCGATCTCGGTCGCGGTAATCAGCTCGGCGATGACCGCCTTGAGCGAATGCTCGTCCGCCTTCAGCCGCGTCAGCCGCTTGTTCAGCAGGATACAGTAGCCGATCGTGAGCATCAGCAGGATAGCCACCAGCGTCTCGATCGCCATTCCCAGGGAGTGGTTCATGGGGCCTCCATCATCTTGTTCTGCTCGTCAACCTTCTCGAACATCGCAAGTGTCGTACTTGGCTTGCGCAGGGGTTTCGTCACGCGGATCGCGACACGGTCGCCGACCCGGCCCATCCGCCCCTCGGTCAGCGTGACGTCGCCGCAGCGCACGGTCACGTTGGCGTCGGCGCGCATGTCGAGCGGCAGCGTGTCGCCGACCTTGAGCCGCATCAGCTGCTTGAGCGGAATGTCGGCCTCGTAGAGCACGGCATCGACGGCGATCTCGGCCTGCACGATCTCGGTGGCGAAATGGCCTTCCCAGATGGGGTCGCGGCCGAACTTTTCGCCCATGAACATCTGGAGCAGCACGCCCCTGATGGGTTCGATGGTCGCGTAAGGCAGCAAGAGCTCGATGTTACCGCCGCGGTCTTCCATGTCGATGCGCAGGCGCACCAGGATCGCGGCGTTGGCGGGACGGCTGATCGCGGCGAAACGCGGATTGGTCTCGAGCCGGTCGATCGTGAAGGTCACCGGCGACAGCGGCCGGAACGCCTGCTCGGCATCGGCCAGCACCACCTCGACCAGGCGCTTGACCAGCTCGGTCTCGATCGTGGTGTAGGGCCGGCCCTCGATGCGGAGCTGGCTGGTGCCGCGGCGGCCGCCGAGCAGCACATCGATCATCGAGTAGATCAGGTTGGAATCGACCGTCGCCATGCCGAAGTTTTCCCACTCCTCGGCCTTGAACACCGAGAGCACGGCGGGCAGCGGGATCGAGTTCATGTAGTCGCCGAAGCGCACCGAGGTGATGCGGTCGAGCGAGACTTCGACGTTGTCGGAGGTGAAATTGCGCAAGGACGTCGTCAACAGCCGCACCAGGCGGTCGAAGACGATTTCGAGCATCGGCAGACGCTCGTAGGAGACCATCGCCGAATCGATGATCGCGCGAATGCCGGAATGATCGTCGAGCGTGACGTCGCCGACGGTGAAGCCGAGGAGATTGTCGATCTCCTCCTGCGACAGCACCCGCTCGCCGGAATTCTTGCCGTTGCCGAGGTCGCGGCTGCCGTCCTCGACCATGGCCGCCCATTGCAGGGCCATGGTCTCCGATAGTTCGTTTTCGGCAGCGGCCTTCGCGGCCTCCGCGGGATCCTCGGAATCGAGCGATGCCTCCCATTGGGCGGCAATCGCATCCTGGTCCATTTGCTCGTTGCCGGCCATGACGCTAGCCTGTTGCCTTCCGCAGCATCATCACTGGATCACGACTTCCTTGAACAGCACTGCGCTGACCTGGATCGGCGCGACCGCCGCGTTGACGCGCTTGGTCAGCTCTTCCTTGAGACGGAAGATGCCGGCGGAGCCGTTGAGGTCGGAGGAGCGCAGTTCGCGCACATAGGTCTGGAAGATGTCGGTGACGCGCGGCATGGTCGGCTTGATCGCCTCGACCTGCTTCTCTTCCTTCAGCTCCAGCACGATCTTCAGCTTCAGATATTGCACGCGCTCGCCCGGCGCGCCGGCGAGGTTGACCATGATGTCGGGCACGTCGACGAAGGCCGGCGGCTTCGGCGGAGGCGCCACCTCGGCATGATGCTCGTCGTCGCCGTGACGGAAGAAGAAGAACCAGGTCGCGGCACCGGCGCCGAGGATGGCGAGCAGGCCGACGGCCATGATGATGAGCTTGAGCTTGTTCCTCGGGGGAGCGGCTTCTGCGCCCTCAGCGCCTGCGCCGCCTTCCGCTTCATTCTCTGCCATGGTCGCTTAGGCTCGCTCATCTCTTAAAGGAATCGAAAGAGCGAAGCCCCCTGGCAGACAGTGACGCGATACGAATGTCCCAGCGCAATGCGCTCCCCTTGCACGCAAACGCTACGGTAATAATGGTTAACGGTTTCTTTCGATTGGGCCCCAGCTAGGAAAAATCTGCCGGGCAAACATGGCTAACAGAACCTTTCTGCCGCCTCCCCGCGCCCTCGAAAAATACACAACACATTGAAATTTCATAATTTTTCAGGTTGGCATGGCTTTCGCTGAGAGAGGGCCGAGACCGAACGGTTTGGGAGAACCAGGCGGTCTCGTTCACGGGGTCCGCCAAGGCGCTTGGGAGAGCGAGGTGGCAGATCTCACTCAGGGGAGATCCTCCGATGCAGAACGCGCTTCTGATCGGCTTGTCACGGCAAATGACGCTGGAACGGCAGATGGATGTCATCGCCAACAACGTCGCCAATGCCAACACCAACGGCTTCAAGGCCGACCATTCGCTGTTCGAGGAGTACCTCAACTCGAACGCGCGTGAGGACAATTTCGTCGGCTCCGACCGCCGGGTCTCCTATGTGCAGGACCGCGGCACCTTCCGCGACGTCGGCCAGGGGCCGATGGAGCCGACCAACAACCCGCTCGACATGGCGATCGACGGCAACGCGTTCTTCGCGGTGCAGGCCAACGGCGCCGAGCGCTACACCCGCGACGGCAAGTTCTCGCTCAACAGCACCGGCCAGCTCGTCACCTCCGACGGCAACCTGGTGCTGGGCACCGGCGGCCCGATCACCTTCCAGCCGACCGACCACGACGTCAACATCGCGCCCGACGGCACCATCACGGTGCTCGAGGGCACGGCCAGGACCGACTCGATCCGCGGCAAGATCCGCATGGCCTCGTTCGACGATCCGGCCAACCTGACCAGGCTCGGCGCCAACCTCTATGCCGCAGGCTCCGCGAACCAGCAGGCCGACACCAAGTCGACCGTGCGCCAGGGCTACATCGAGAAGTCGAACGTGAACTCGGTCGGCGAGATGACCCGCATGGTCGAAGTCATGCGCAGCTATACCGCCATCGCCAACCTGCTGCAGCAGCAAAGCGATCTCCACAAATCGGCGATCGAGAAGCTCGCCGACGTTCCGGCCTGATTAGGAGAGAACTGACATGCAGGCGCTTCACACCGCAGCGACCGGAATGGCGGCACAGGAACTCAACGTTCAGGTGATCTCCAACAACATCGCCAACCTCCGCACCACCGGCTTCAAGAAGCAGACCGCAGCGTTCCAGGACCTGATCTACGAGCACGTGCGCCGCGTCGGCGCGCAGGCCTCGGACCAGGGCACCATCCTGCCTGTTGGCGTCGACATCGGCGGCGGCGTCAAGACCGTCGGCACCCCGCGCAGCATGACGCAGGGCACGCTGTCGCAGACCGGCAACGACCTCGACCTCGCGATCTCGGGCGAAGGCTTCTTCAAGATCCTGATGCCGGACGGCACCTATCAGTACACCCGCGACGGCACCTTCCAGATGGACAATCAGGGCCGTGTCGTCACCGCCCAGGGCAACCCGGTGCAGCCGACCATCACCATCCCGCAAAACGCCTCGGGCATCACCGTGAACGAGCAGGGCCAGGTCTCGGTCACGTTGCCGGGCTCGTCGACCTCCTCGATCATCGGCACGATCAACGTGACCCGCTTCATCAACAAGGCCGGCCTGCAGCCGGTCGGCAGCAACCAGTTCACCGAGACGCCGTCCTCGGGCCCGCCGCAGGACGGCACCGCCAACACCGAAGGCTACGGCAAGGTCACGCAAGGCAGCCTGGAGCAGGCCAATGTCGACGTCGTCTCGGAGATGAGCGACCTGATCGCAGCCCAGCGCGCCTACGAGATGAACGCCAAGGTCATCAGCGCCGCCGACCAGATGATGCAATCGACCACGGCGCTGTTCCGCTGAGGTGATGACGATGATCCGCACCACCCTTGCCACGATCTCAGCTCTCCTGCTGCTGGCAATGCCGGCAGAGGCCGCCGACGACGGCATCGCCGCGCCGACGCTGCGCGCGAACGTCACCGTGACTTCGGATGTGGTTCGGGTCGGCGACCTCATCGACAATGCCGGTTCGGCCGCGCTGATTCCGGTCTACCGCTCGCCCGACCTCGGCACCACCGGTGCGCTGCCGGTCGCGCAGGTCCTGGGCGTGCTGCGCGCAAAGCAAGTGATCGGCGTGATGACCGGCGACATCAAGGAAGTCCAGGTCACCCGCCTTGCCCGCACCCTCGCCAACAAGGACCTCGAAAACGCGGTGGCGTCCGCGCTCGAGCGCCGCTTCGGCCTTGGCGATGCCGCCAACATCACCGTCACCTTCGACCGCGGCGTCTCCGACATGCGGCTCGACGCCTCCAACACCGGTGCGCTGCAGCCGGTCGCAACCCGCTACGATGCACGCAGCAGCCGTTTCGACGTCGCCTTCGAGATCACCAACGACAGCAACCCGACGCCGACCAAGCTGCGCTTTACCGGCACCGCAATCGAGACCGTGGAAGTCGCCGTGCTGACCCGCGACATCGACCGCTCCGACATGCTGAAAGCCTCGGACATCTCACTCGAGCGCCGACCCAAGGCCGAGGTCACCGGCGAGCCCGCCTCGCGCGATCGCACCATCGGCATGCAGCTGCGCCGGCCGATGCGGGCGGGCACGCCGATCCGCGTCGCCGACATCGTCAAGCCCGACTTCGTGCAGCGCGACCAGAGCGTCACCATCATCTACGAGGTGCCGGGCCTCTACCTCACCACGCGCGGCAAGGCGATCGAGAGCGGCGCCGAGGGCGACACCGTCTCCGTGCTCAACCTGCAATCCAAGCGCACGCTGACCGGTGTCGTCACCGGCCGCGGCCAAGTGACGATTCAGGGCGCCAGCCAGTCCGCGCCGATGGCGCCGGCGGTCGAGCAGACCTCCTCGCTCAAGCGCGACGAAGCGCCCGCGCCCGTCGACACGGCAGCCCTCGTCCGGAGCCTGGTCCAGGCCCCCGCGTCGCCGGCCCAAGCGACTCAAGCTCAGGTCGCACAAGCCCAGATCCCGCAAGCCCGCGTCTCGCAAGCTCCAGCCAAGTCAGAGTAAGTCATGTCCCCGTTCAGTTCGGCTTCCCGTCTCCGTCGCATCGCGATCTCTGCCCTGCTGCTGGCCTCTTGCGCGCTGGGCGGCTGCTCCTCGATCGACCGCCTGTCGCAGATCGGCGAGCAACCGAAATTGTCCGCGATCGACAATCCGACGACGCAGCCCGGCTACAAACCGGTGCAGATGCCGATGCCGAAGCCGGAAGTCGCCTCCTACAATCCGAACTCGCTGTGGCGCAACGGCAGCCGCGCCTTCTTCAAGGACCAGCGCGCCCACCAGATCGGCGATCTCCTCACCGTGACCGTGAACATCACCGACAAGGCCAACCTCTCCAACGAGACCCAGCGCAGCCGCACCGCCTCGGAAGATTCGGGGATTACCGATTTTATCGGCAGCAAGACGGTCACGCAGCCGCTGAAGATCCTGCCCGGTCGCCTTCTCACCACCGACTCGTCCTCGTCAGCCGACGGCAAGGGCTCGGTCAACCGTACGGAAGCCTTGCAGACTAACGTCGCGGCTGTCGTGACCCAGGTGCTGCCGAACGGCAACCTCGTGGTCGAGGGCAAGCAGGAGATCCGCGTCAACTACGAGATCCGCGAGCTCGTGGTCGCCGGCATCGTCCGCCCCGAGGACATCCAGAGCGACAACACCATCGATTCCTCCAAGATCGCGCAGGCCCGCATCGCTTACGGCGGCCGCGGCCAGATCATGGACGTGCAGCAGCCGCGCTACGGCCAGCAGGTCATGGACGTGCTGCTGCCCTTCTAAGCTTCTTTAAGAGCTCCCACATCGTGTTCGCGAACCTAGGCGCGAACGACGGTGTACTACGCGGCCCTTGCTAGCTCCCCTGGCAAGGGCCGCATGTGTTTTGCCTGCGCCGCGGTAGCGGCGCAGGTCTCTGTTAGAGGAGCGCGATCCCGCGGGCTTGCCCCCACCGCTCCAGGACCTTGCGCTCCCCGGCGTGCGGCGCGCGGTTTGCAAACCCGCGAACCTGAACCGCCCGACAACGAGGATCGAGTTCGATGGTCAGCAGCCGCTCGGTACGACCGCTGGCGCGGCGGCGTAGCGACCAGATCGACGCGTGGCCCGCGATGCACTTTGCTGCGTAGGTCGCGACGCAGTGGCGCATAGCGCGCGTCTCAGCCACAAGATCGGCGGCGGTCCGCAGCTGGATGACGACATACTCCTCGCGCCTGCTACGATCCTTGAACGACAAGGTCCACGACCAGTCGGCGATCGCAGCACCTCGCCACGCGTCGTCGACGGGGACCGCCACCAGCCCACGCGCACGGTTCCGCGCAGCCTCGGCACGACGGCGTGCAGCCTCAATGCGAGCGACCGCTTCGAGATCGCGATGCCACTCGCGCATCTGCCGACCAAGCGAAGTCAGCGTGCGCCCCTTGAGGCTGAACGCTGGATCCCGCCGGTAGCAAGCGGCGAGGTAATCGTGGAGGTCGTCCATCTCCTCGACCGTGGTGGGATGCGCGCAGAAGAAGCGCACCACCTCGCGCCAGAAGCCGTGCTCGGCGCGGGGCGTCTGTGTGATCCTGGTGCGCGCGATCCGCAGCGCAACGCCGGGATCGTTCGCGTAGGATCGCGCGATCGCCTGCCAGATCGCAGCCTCGAAGCCGAGACGTCCCAGCGGATTGAGGAACGCATGGAGTTCCTTGCGGGACAGCCACGCGTTCGCACCTGCGCCGTGCAGCGAACCGCCACCGGCCGCCACCACGTACCAGCGCTTGCGCAACGCGATCTCGTCGGCGTCCAGTCCCGCGGCGTCGATCCAGATCTGCTCCAGATGTTCCGCAACAGGATAGCGCGCGAAGAGATAGCGAGCCGCGGCAAGACGAAGACGCGCGGCATCGCGAGTCTTCATCTGCGGCTTCCAGGCCTGGGCGTCGCGCACAACGTCGGCCTCGAAGCCACGCCTGGCCTCGTAGATCGCGGTCTCGAAATCCGGTGGAGGGCGCGTCCGCTGCGACACGTGCCGCAGCGAAAGCTCGTAGGCTTCAACCCGCGCGCGCTCGGCCTCCTGCCGGCGCTGAATCAACGAATGTGCCATTGTCGTTCAACATGATTGGATGACTGTCAGCCGGACGCACTGAGAGCGTCGGCACGGAACGTGTCGATCGCCACAAAGTACTCACAGCTGGTCTCCTCATTGTTGAACGCGCAGGTTGAATGGGACGGGGCTCATATACCCGATCGCCGGCGGGCGCAAGATGCGTCCCGTCTGAAACTCAGAAATTGCACATCGCGAGAGAGGCTCGCGACATTTTAGCAACGCTGTTGTCTCACACTCCGTCATTGCGAGCGCCTTGTCCGCCGAAGCTCGAAGAACGAAGGCGGAAGCGAAGCAATCCAGGATCTCTCCGCGGAACGACTCTGGATTGCTTCGTCGCGAAGAGCTCCTCGCAATGACGGTGGAGAGAGTGGCTGTCTCATCACGCCGCATCCGCGACGGCGCGTATCTCCAGATGCACGCCGGTCTCCTTTTGAAGCGCATGGATCACCGCCATCAGGTTCTCGGCCGTCGGATTGCCGCGCGGTCCGAACATCCGCATCAGGCTCTTTGGCGGACGGTCAAGCACTTCGCTCAAGCGCTCGAAACCGATGGTGGCGTTGATGTAGGTCCTCAGCGCGGTGCGGCCGTAGTCGACATCCCCCTGCAAAAGCCCCTGCATCGCCTCCTGAAACAAGGCCTCGCGAAAGGCGGGATCGCGCCCGGCCCGCGCGCGAATGGTCTCTTGAAAACTATGGGTCAATGGCATCCGCCTTCCCTCATTTCCGCTTGCGCACCTTGTAATCGCGCCACCGGCGAAGCGCGACACTGATATCGGTCTGCTGCCGCTGCTTGGTGCCGCCACCCAGCAGGATCACCAGCACGCTGCCGTCCCATCCGAAATAGACCCGGTAACCGGGGCCACGATTGATCTTCAATTCAGCAGCGCCCTCGCCGATCGGCTTCACGTTCGAGGTGTTTCCATCGGCAAGCCGTCCAATTGCAACGGAAACGGCAGCGGCCGCCTGCGCGTCGAGCCCGTCATGCCAATCCCGAAACGGGCTGCGGTCGCCGATACGATACTCAGCTATTTCGATTTTTGGTACCATATTAGTTACCAATTTTCAATTTCAGAATTTTCGGATTTCAGAAATTTCTGTTGACAGGCTCCGGCCATCTCATTATGTTCCTGTTTTGTTCCATTCCACAAGAGGGGCGTATCGCGATCGTCACGGAACGCGGAATGGAATGCGGTGGCCGCGACGGCGTCGGCGCGCGAGGTTGGCTGCAGGGCGGGAAACCGTGAGCGGCGACAGGCGCGATACGACACGGCGCTGACAGCGTCTTCGCATGGCCTCGACGGTGAGCGCACGCCAGCCGTGGAGGGCCCAGCGAGGATGCGCGCGGACGGAGAAGTCGTGTGGTCCTGACGCCCGGGGTCTGTGCGTCAAGTCATGTGGTGATGTGCGGCCAACCGGCACGCGCATCGATCATCCGCAAGGCGACGGGGGCAATAGTGCATCGCTCCCCGGGGAGAGCACGAAGGACACCGTTAAAACCATCCGCGCAGGGAAGGCCGGGATGTCCCGGCGTCACCTGTGGTCCACCCGTGCGCGTTTTATCCGCACACGGGATTGCGGGTGCCAGCCGGCGCCCGGCCTTCCCTGCGCCTTCTTGATCTTCAGGATGGCGCGACGATTGCAAAACTCGGGCGGAAGATGCCGCGAGCATGCGCAATCGTGTCCGCGATCGGGGATGTTCATTGAAGGAGCGACGCCCTTGCCCCAATCTCCGTCAGCGCAGCGAAGCAATCTCAATCCAGAATCTTTCCGTAGTGGCAGCCTGGATTGCTTCGTCGCAAGTGCTCCTCGCAATGACGACGGAGGGAGATCACTTAAACTCCGCCTCCACCACGCCCAGCCCGTCCAGCTCCATCCGCACCTTGTCGCCGGCCTTCAGCCACAGCGTCTTCACGAGGCTTCCGGTGAGAACCAGCTGCCCCGCATGCAGCGCCTTGCCCTCCGCGGCGAGATGATTGGCGAGCCAGGCGAGGGCGTTGTGGGGATGGCCGAGCACGTCGGCGCCGGTGCCGTGGCTGACCTCCTCGCCATTGATGATGGCGCGGCCCTTGACCGCTTTCAGGTCCGGCACCGATGAGCGCGGCACGGACGGCCCCAGCACGCAGCCGGCGGCGAAGAAGTCGTCGGCGATCAGCGTCGGCGCGCCCATCGTCTCCCATTTTACGTAGCGGTCGTCGACGATCTCGATCGCGGGATGGTAGGACTCGACCGCCTCCCCGACCCATTCGGCCGTGAACGGCGCCTCGCCGGCGGCGAGCTCACGCTTGAGCCGCACCGCGATCTCGCATTCGACGCCGACGCGGACATATTTGGAGGCCAGGAGCTTCGCACCGCTCTCATGCACGCCCTTCTGGAACACACCCCCACCGCACGGATGAGGGATGCCGATGTACTCCTGCATCACCTGGCTGGTGCAGCCGATCTTGTAGCCGACGAGCGCCCCGACATGCGGCAGCAGCAGATCGTGCAATGCGCGCTGCACCTGGTAGCCCTCGGCCTCGTCGGCCGGTGGAACCTCGAGCGCGGCAAGCGGCGCATGGTTACGGCGCGCCAGCGCGATCGCCTTTGCGGCTTCGAGAATCTTGTCCATCGGCGCCGCCTCCCACGCTACGCAAATCGAGGACAGCACTTCAGCATCCCCGCTCCGGCCTGACAAGCGCGGGCGTCGGGCGGCCTCACGGCTTGACGAGGCCAAGCCGGATCAGGCTCTCGGCAGTCACGAGGATCGCCTCATCGTTGGAGCGGGGCTGCCAGCCAAGCAGCGAGCGCGCCTTGGCGCTGGTGGAATACCTGACACGTCCGAGCATCGGCACGACCGCGCGCAGCAGCGGAATCCGGTTCGCGGCGAGCCGCACCAGCCAGTCCGGAGCCTGGAGCCGCGGAACCCGGCGGGCGGCCGGCCCCAGTTCCCGCCGCAGCACCCTGCCGATGTCGAGGATCGACATCGTCTGCCCGGAGACGGCGATGAAGCGCTCGCCTTTGGCCCGCGGCGCCGTCATCGCCCGCAGATGGAGATCGGCCACGTCGCGCACGTCGACCACGCCGAAATAGACCCGCGGCACCGCCGGCATCGCACCGTCGAGCAGCGATTTGACGATCTCGATCGAGCCGGAGAAGTCCGGCCCCAGCACGGGGCCGAAGATACCGGCGGGATTGACCACCGACAATTCCAGCCCGCCGCCCTCGCGCGCGACGAAATCCCAGGCCGCCCGCTCGGCCAACGTCTTGGACTTGATGTAGGGCTGCACGTCGACGCCGCCGAGATTGGTCCAGTCGGTCTCGTCGAACGGTTGCTCGCGCGGCGGATGGCCGTAGCCGATCGCGCCCAGCGACGAGGTGATGACCACCCGTTTGACGCCGGCCTCGCGCGCGGCCCGGAGCACCCGGAGCGTTCCGTCCCGGGCCGGGATGATCATCTCGTTCTCATCCTTGGGAACACTGGTCGACAGGGGCGAGGCGACATGGAGCACGTAGTCGCAACCCGCAGCCGCCTCGCGCCACCCCTCATCCCGGACGAGGTCGGCCGTGAGGAAGGATACGCTCTCGGGCGAAGCCGCCCCACCCTCGCGCAGCATGGCCAGCACGTCGTCACGCCGGTCCGGCCGGCGCACCGTCGTCCGCACCGCGTGGCCGGCGGCCAGAAGTTGCAGGATGACATGGATGCCGACGAAGCCCGACCCGCCGGTGACCAGAACAGTGCTCATTGCCAAATTCCCCTCGCTGCATGGGCCGGCAAATTGGTTCCACAAAGGCCCTGCTCAAGGCCGCATCTGGTCACTATGTGCTTGCGGACAAGTAGAATGAATTTCGAGACCGGTATGGAAAACCTGACCAACCCTTGCGACGGCGATTGCGATTGCAGCCCCGACCCCACTTTGCTCGCCGACTTCAAGCGGGCCATCCATGCCCTCGGCGGCAAGTGGAAGCTGGAGATCCTGTTCGCCCTGATGAACGGCGCGGTTCGCTTCGGCGCGTTGCGGCGGTCGATCGGTGGCATCACCCAGCACATGCTGACCACGCAACTGCGCGAGCTCGAGCAGGACGGATTGGTGTCACGCACCGTCTTCGCGGAGAAACCCTTGAGGGTCGAGTACGAGCTGACGGATGCGGCCTACGGCCTGCTCCCGGCGTTTAAGGAAATATTGAGCTGGTCGAGGCTTTATGGGGACGCGCGCCGCGTGGCGTCGCGAGAAGCCTGATTGCTGCGATGCTTGATGCATCTGGATCAGCGTCTCAGCTCCCGAGTCGATCTCGTTGATGCGACTCGCAAAATCTCCCGCACCTGAAGTGAAGGCTGTTTCTCATCCGAACTCACGTGAGCTCGGAGGAATCGAGTCTAGCCCATTGATCGCGATTCACTTTTCGCGATTGCGCTCGCGCGTCGATGGCCGCGGTGGCAAGCGACAGGCAAAATACCGAGTACGGCGCGAAATGGCGCCTTGCGTCCAAAAACAAAGAGCCGCATCGCTGCGGCTCGGACCTTATTCGTCGCGATAAACCTTCTCGCGTTTCTCGTGGCGCTCCTGCGCTTCCACCGAGAGCGTCGCGATGGGCCGGGCTTCGAGCCGCTTCAACGAAATTGGCTCGCCGGTATCCTCGCAATAGCCGTAGGTGTTGTCCTCGATACGCTGGAGCGCGGCGTCGATCTTGGCGATCAACTTGCGCTGGCGGTCGCGGGCGCGGAGTTCGATGGCGCGGTCGGTTTCGGACGATGCCCGATCGGCGAGATCGGGGTGGTTCACGTTCTCCTCCTGCAGAGCCTGCAGGGTGAGCTTGGACTCTTTGAGGATCTCATCCTTCCAGGCAAGGAGCTTCAAACGGAAGTACTCCTTCTGCCGGTCGTTCATGAAAGGCTCTTTTTCGGTCGGTCGGTAGTTTTTCAACTTTTCCAAGGGCGGCCTATCTGTCTAAGCAACGACTCGCAAACGGAACGGGGTCCGTTGAGCGGGGCGTTATATAGCGGCCTCCTGTGACAGACAATATTTCCTTAATCACTCGGTTACCGCCCCCAAACCCTTGCACAGGAAGGTTTATCCGCAAGAGCCCGGGGGCAGCCGAAGGCCTAGTAACCGACCGTAAAACGCTGCTTCAGATGGGCCGGCTTCTCGATCTCATCGGCCAGCGCAATGGCGTAGTCGGCGAAACTGATCCAGCTCTTGCCGTTCGCATCTGCGAGAAGCTGGTCGGTGCCGAGCCGGAACTTGCCCGTGCGTTCCCCCTCGATGAACAGCGCCGACGGCGAGATGAAGGTCCAGTTCAGGTCCTTTTCCTGCCGCAGCAGGTCGAGAAAGGCGGAGCCCGCCTCCGCCTCGGCCTTGTATTGGGCCGGAAAACCGGGAGTTGTGACCAGCTTCACGCCGGGGGCGACTTCGAGGCTGCCGGCGCCGCCGACGACGAGGTAACGGCCCACCCCGGACGCCTTGGCCGCGCCGATCAGCTTCTGCGGATCGCTGGCCAGGAAGTGGACGGAACTCACGGCGACGTCATGCCCAGCCCACAGCTTGGCAAGGCCCGCCTGGTCGAGCACGTCCCCCTTGGTCGGTGTGACGTTCGACAGGGCCGCGATCTTCTCCGGGTTCCGGGCGATGGCGGTCACGCTATGGCCGCGGCGCGACAGTTCCTTGGTGATCTCCGACCCGGCCCGGCCCGAGGCGCCGGCGACTGCGATTTTCATTGGAAGGCTCCTTTGCTTATGTGGTAACTAACGGTGACTAGATATCGCAAAGGATGCTGGTGTTAAGAGAGCACTTTGTGCTTACCTGATTACGCTGGAGTAACCGGCACAACGAACCGGCGCGCAGGCGACCGGAATGGATCGAGGACCCCAAGATGAAGCCCGACGTCTATGCAGCGAATTGCCCCACGCGCCAGATCCTCGACCGCGTCGGCGACAAATGGGCGGTGCTGATCCTGTTGCTGCTGCGCGGAGAGCCGATGCGCTTCAATCAGTTGCGCCGCACGATTGAAGGCATTTCGCAGAAGATGCTGAGCCAGGTTCTCAAGTCGCTCGAACGCGACGGGCTGATCAAGCGCCGCGCCATCGCAACCGTACCTGTGACGGTGGAGTATTCGATCACGCAGCTCGGCTTGACGCTCGCCGCCGCCGTCGATCCCCTGCGCGATTGGGCCGAACAGAATCTGAAAGACGTGCTCGCCGCCCAGCGCCGCTACGACGCGCAACAGAAGGAGGAAGCGGCGTAGGCAAAAGCGAGAGCGTAGCTTGCCAACCCAACGTTGGTGTCATGCCCCGCGAAGGCGGGGCATCCAGTACGCCGCGGCCCATCGCTTCAACAACAACTGTCTCTGGAATACTGGATCGCCCGCCCCTGTGCGCAATTGCGCACCAAGCGGGCGATGACAGCGCGCGATGCCTGACTACGCCTGCCCGGCCTTCGCCAGTTCGACCTCGACGCGCAGCTCGATTTCCGAGAGCACAGAGTCCAGTCCGGGATCGCCCGAGGACGATTTCAGGTTCGCCGCAGCATCGCGCAGTCGCATCACGGTCGATGCATCGAGGTTGCCGGACAACAGCCCCATCTTGAGCTCGTCGAGCACGTCGAGCGCGGTCTTGCCGCGGGCGACCGAGCGCTTGCGGCGCTCGACGGGATCCTCCTCGACGCCTTGCAGCGCGAGCAGTGCGTCGATGTTGGCGGCGGCCTTCGGTGCGGCAGCGCTGCGCGTCTCCTGCGCCGACGAGGTGTCGGGCAGCACGAAGGTGCCGGAGCCGGTCCGCCTGGCCTGGCTGGCCGGCGTTCCAAGCGTGGTGCCGTTCGGTCCGTAGATGCGCATCGGAAGCAATCCGGGTGATCGATGCCCAACCTTCGCTGTTTTATGGTTAACGGCCCGTAAACGGCCCGGCAAAATCTGCCGACAGGCGGCAGTTTCGCTCCTGAAGGCGAACGGCCGCTGACACCGGTCGAAACAGATTTATTCAACCTATTCAACCGCCTACCCCTCTGCTCCACGTTGGCACAGCACTCGCAAGGAAAGCGCCGGACCAGCTCGTCATGGGAGTGTCGTGCAGGTCTTGTCGATTTGAGGAGGCTCTTTTGGAAGCCTTGGGGAGCAGAGGATGCCAAGCGTTCGTTGGGTGAGGATTGTTGGGGTGGCCTGCGCCGCGCTGTCAGCGCTGGCGTTGTCGGTCACGTCGGCGGCTGCGACCTCGCGCATCAAGGACCTCGCCAATATCGAAGGCGTGCGGCAGAACCAGCTCATCGGCTACGGCCTCGTCGTCGGCCTCAACGGCACCGGCGACACGCTCAACAACATCCCCTTCACCAAGCAGTCGCTGCAGGCGATGCTCGAGCGCATGGGCGTCAACATCCGCGGCGCCACCATCCGCACCGGCAACGTTGCTGCCGTGATGGTGACGGGCAACCTGCCGGCCTTCGCCACCCAGGGCACGCGCATGGACGTCACCGTGTCCGCGCTCGGCGACGCCAAGAACCTGCAGGGCGGCACCCTGCTCGTCACCCCCCTCCTCGGCGCCGACGGCAACGTCTACGCGGTCGCACAAGGCTCACTCGCGATCTCGGGCTTCCAGGCCGAGGGCGAGGCGGCCAAGATCGTGCGCGGCGTGCCGACCGTCGGCCGCATCGCCAACGGCGCCATCATCGAGCGCGAGATCGAGTTCGCGCTCAACCGCCTGCCGAACGTCCGCCTGGCGCTGCGCAACGCCGACTTCACCACCGCCAAACGCATCGCGGCGGCGGTCAACGACTATCTCGGCGTCAAGACTGCCGAGCCGATCGATCCCTCGACGGTGCAGCTCTCGGTCCCGCCGGAGTTCAAGGGCAACGTCGTCGCCTTCCTCACCGAGATCGAGCAGCTCCAGGTCGATCCCGATCTCGCCGCCAAGATCATCATCGACGAACGCAGCGGCATCATCGTGATGGGCCGCGACGTCCGCGTTGCCACCGTCGCGGTTGCGCAGGGCAACCTCACCGTCACGATCTCCGAGAGCCCACAGGTCAGCCAGCCCAACCCGCTGTCGCGCGGCCGCACCGTGGTCGCGCCGCGCAGCAGCGTCACCGTCACCGAGGACGGCAAGAAGCTGGCCCTCGTCAAGAACGGCGTCTCGCTCCAGCAACTCGTCGATGGCCTCAACGGCCTCGGCATCGGCCCCCGCGACATGATCAGCATCCTGCAGGCGATCAAGGCCGCCGGCGCGATCGAAGCCGACATCGAGGTGATGTGATGCAGACGAGCGCAATCAACACCCCGCACCTCACGACGTACTCCCCGACCTTCTCGGTCGAGAGCCGCAACGGCCGGCCCGACTTCGAGCTCGCGGCCGCGCTGCAAAAGGTCGCGCCGCAGCAACAGGCCAAGGCGCAGAAGACCGCCACCGACTTCGAAGCGATGTTCCTCAACAGCATGTTCTCGCAGATGACCTCGGGCCTGAAGGGCGATGGCCCGTTCGGCAGCACGCCCGGCACCGGCGTGTGGCGCTCGATGCTGACCGAGCAATATTCCAAGAACTTCGCCAATGCCGGCGGCGTCGGTGTCGCCCGCGACGTCTATCGCACCCTCATCATCCAGCAGGCGAAAACCACGCTTCGTACGGCATAAGGTCCAACGAGATGAACCAGTTCAACGCCTCACGTCGGCCGATGCAAGCGCAGCGCCCGCACTCCGCGCCCGGCAATGCCGAGGCGCGCAAGCTCGCCGAAGACCTGATGGACGCGATGAGCGCCCTGCTCAGCCTGATCGAGCGCGAGACCGAGCTGGTGCGCGCCGGAAAGGTCCGCGAGGCCATGACCCTCGAGAGCAGGAAGCAGGATCTGTCACGCAACTACGTCGGCGCCGTCAGCCAGCTCAAGGCGAACCAGGCCCAGCTCGCGAAATCCGCGCCCGAGCTGCTCTCAACGCTGCATCGCCACCACGACGCGTTCCGCGCGATGCTCCAGGTCAACCTCACGGTGCTGGCGACCGCGCATGCGGTCTCCGAGAGCGTCGTGCGCGGCGTCAATGCCGAGATCCAGAAGCGCAACGTGCCAAACACCTATACCGCCGCCGGGCGTCGCGCTGCTCCCGGCCCGCGCCACATCACCCCGCTCGCGGTCAGCCGCTCGCTCTGAGCGCGCAAAACAAACGACAATTTTACGAAAAACCGCGCGGCGATATCGTCGCGCAATTAGGCACGTTTGCTTACCGGGTCTTCAGTCCTGGTGTTCCAAGGTTGCGTTATTAGAGGGGTTGGGATTTGACTCAAGTAAGGCAACCAGGAGGCTGCCATGAGTACAGATTTCAGCATCAGGCCGGTGGGGATCCCGGCCCCCGTGCAGATCATAACGACGTCGAATGCGGCGGCGAATGAAGCCGTGCAAACCGATCTTCCGGTGAGCCAGACGGTCGCCGCGAGCGATGCGAGCGCGATCGTGCGCAATGATCTGCACAGCAGCGACAACGTCTCGCGCCAGGTCGTGTTCGACCAGGCAGCCGCATCCTTCGTCTTTCAGGTCGTCAATGACAGGACGGACGCGGTGGTCAATCAGTTTCCCGACGAGGCCATGCTGCGACGGCGTGCTTATTTCCATGCACTGGACTTGAAGTCCGAACCCACGCGTCCGCTCAACACGGACCTCAGCGCCTGATCAAGTGGTCCGCGTCGCTTGCGCGGTGTCGATGTAGGTCGACCCGGTCGCGGGGTCGGTAACGACGTTCTTGATCTGGGCCTTGCCGTTACCCGTCAGAAAGAACTTGGTGTTGCCGAACCGAAACGCCGAGTCCTTGATCAGCACCTGCTGATACTGAGACGTGCTGCCACTTTGATAGTGGACCTGCGCGCGGAAGCCATCGATCTGCGAGATGCTGAGCGAGAACGTCTTTCCGTCGGGATATTTGCCCGTCCATGTGCCCTGATAGAGCGAGGCATCGACCGGAACGTATTTGGTATGGCTTGGAATCGACATGCCGGCCGACTTGTACGAGCTCGACAGGATGCTCATGACGTCGGCCACGACAGATCTCCGTCTACGGCCGCCCGGACAGACCGGCGGCAATATTCCTGTTGATCTCGATCAACGGACGGAAATGATCGAGCTGCGGGCTAGCCTGGAGCGCAGCGGTCTGACTCAGCACGAACACGCTGATATTTGCGATCTTCTGCCGCACATCGATCGGCTGCGGATTGGTGTCTCGCATCGCCTCGCTCAGGAAAATGGTCCAGAGCTTGCGGTTGAACATCAGGGCCTGCATCGTCTGCTCCCCGAAGGGGTCGTCGCTGTTGATCGCATCTTGCAGCTTGTTGGCGGCCTTCAGCAGCGTTTGCGCCTCGATGTCGCGGGGGGACGCAGTGGTCGTTGCGACGCGCGCATAAGCCGAAGCAGCAGAACTCGACATTTATCACCCTGGAAGTTTCCTTGCCCGTTATGCAGGCTTAAGGATTCATTCCGACACTAGGCAGCACCGTTTAAGATTTGCTTACGTGAGAGTGCAGACAGTCTCCGAACAATTACGGGGCCCGGAGCTCATCGTCGCTTCAAGGATAAATCCGAGAGCGCGCACTGTAAACGATGCATCGGAGCCTGCGCCGATCTCGACTAATCGAGCGTTAGCGAACTCGCTCAAAACAAACGGCGAAGCTTTCAGCTTCGCCGTTGCATCATCGGTCGTTTTCGTCGACCCCACCTTTAGCGCAGGAGCTGAAGCACGCTCTGCTGCGACTGGTTGGCGAGCGACAGCGCGGACACGGCGATCGACTGTCGGGTCGAGAGCGCCTGGCTGTTGGCCGCTTCCTCGTTGGTGTCAGCAAGCGTCAGGCTCGAGGAGCCGGTCTGCAGCACATTGATCAGGTTCTTGCTGAAGTCCTGTCGGATCTGCACGATCGACAGGTTCGAACCGAGCGTCGACGCTTCCGCGCGCAGAGTGGTGCTGGCCGCGTTGAGCGAAGTCAGAATGGCGTTCGCCGAATTCGAGTCCAGGAAATCGACGCCCTGGTTCAAGGGCGCAAGGCTGAGACCGGCGTCGTTGAGAGTCACGCCCTGAATGGTCAACGTCGAACGCCCCGTCTCATTGAACACGAGCTTGAGCGTATCGCCGTTCAGCAGGTTGACGCCGTTGAACGAGGAGTCTTGCGCGGTGGTGTTGATCTGTGCGAGCACGTTGTTGTACTGCGCGACGAGGTTGGCGCGTGTCGCCTGCGAATTCGCGTCCGCGACGGGCGCTTGCGCGATCAGACCATAGAAGGGTTGACCGCTCGCCGCGGCCGTGCCGCCGATTGCGCCGATCGTCAACGAAGCAGCATCGTTGCTGGTTACGATGTTGAGACGCCCCGTCGGGTCGATCGTTGCCTGCAGATTGTTCGGCGCCAGCGCGGCATTGAGCTGATTGAGCGTGGAAATCTGCCCGGTGCCGGCGCCGAAGGTGATGCTGACGGGGGTGCCGCTGCCGGTCGCGCCGATCGTCAACGTCTTGCCGCTGAGCGGAGGCTGGACGCGGGCGGTGGTGCCGGCGGTGAGGCCGAGCGCCGTGAGCACGTTGCCTGAACCGGAGATCACCAGATCCTGGCTCGTGCCGGTGCTGAGCACGAGCTGACCGCTACCGTTGACGGTCGACGCCGTACCCGTCCCCGTGATGCCATCGATCGCGTTCAACACGGTCTGCACCGTGAGAGCGCTGCCGGTGCCGATGCCGATCGTGACGTTGCCGAATGAATCTGTGGTCGAGGTGGTTTGCGCGGTCGAGAATGTGATCGTCTTGCCGTTGACGGTCAGAACCGAACCGTTGGTGATGGTCGTGCCGAGGTTGTCGGACGACGTGCCCGCCGTGCCAACCAACTTGGTCGCGGCCGTGATGTTGGCGGCAGTGGCGGTGTTGTCGTTGGTAACGGTGCTGCCGGTGACGGTGTTGTTGGTGTATGCGGTGCCCAGCAGGTTGTTGGCGGTTGCACCGGTGATCGCGGCCGCCGTCACGTTGGACTTGGGCGAATAACCCGTCGGGCTTTGCAGCACCTGGCTGGCGATCGACTTGGCGCTGTCGACCAGCTTCTGCAACGAGGTGATGCCGGTATTGGCGGCCTGCAGAACCTGCACGCCGTTGCTGATGCCGTCGAGAAGATTGCTGATGTCGTTGGCGCGATTGTCGAGACCCTGGGCGGTGAAGAAGTTGGTCGGGTTGTCCAGCGCCGTATTGACCTTCTTGCCGCTCGCGAGGCGCTGCTGCGTGGTGGCGAGCAGGTCGGCTGTCGACTGCAGCGACAACAGGTTCTGGCGAACTGATGCCGAGAGAACGATGTTGGACATTGGCGGATCTTCCTCTTGCGCGACGCTGTACGAATCGGTGCTCGCCGATCGGGGAATGCACTTTCGTCCAGTCTTAGGGGGTCTCCTTTAAATTAAGGTTAATGGCGGCTTAAGCAGCAAGGTTAACGAGGCGTTAACCCGCGCCGGTTCCCCCGGCCTCGTGCGAGCGCGCAACAAAAAAAGCGGCGGGGCAAAAGCCCCGCCGCGATGCCTTGAGTGGCGATTTTCGTCGCGTATCAGCGCAGAAGCTGCAACACGCTCTGCTGCGACTGGTTGGCCAGCGACAGCGCCGAGACCGCGATCGACTGGCGGGTCGACAGCGCCTGGCTGTTGGCCGCTTCCTCGTTGGTGTCGGCCAGCGTCAGGCTGGACGAGCCGGTCTGCAGAACGTTGATCAGGTTCTTGTTGAAGTCCTGGCGGATCTGCACGACCGAGAGGTTCGAACCCAGCGTCGACGCTTCCGACCGCAGCGTGCTGCTGGCGGCATTGAGCGTGGTCAGAACCTTGTTGGCCGAAGCGTTGTCCAGGAAGTCGGTGCCCGAGGTCAGGGACGAGATGCCGAGACCGGCGGTGTTGAACGTCACACCGGTGATGCTCAGCGTCGACTTGCCGGTTTCGTTGAACGTCAGCTTCAGCGTGTCGCCGTTCAGCAGGTTGACGCCATTGAACGACGCATCCTGGGCGGTCGTGTTGATCTGCGCGAGCACGTTGTTGTACTGCGCAACCAGGCTGGAACGCTGGGCCTGCGAGGTCGGGTCAGCAACCGGAGCCGCCGCAGTCAGGCCGTTGAAGGCCAGGCCGGAGCCTGCCGCAGTGCCGCCGATCGTGCCGATCGTCGCGGAAGCCGCATCGTTCGTCGTCGTGATGGTGATCTTGCCGGCCGAGTCGATAGAGGCCTGCAGATTGTTGGCCGCCAGCGCCGAGTTCAGCCCGTTCAGGGTCGAGATCTGACCGGCACCGGTGCCGAACGTGATGTTGGTCGCAGTACCGCCACCGGTCGCGGCGATCGTCAAGGTCTTGCCCGAGATGGCGGGCGGAGTACGGGCGGTGGTGCCGGCCGTCAAGCCGAGGGCGGTGAGCACGTTACCGCTTCCCGCGATCGTCAGGTCCGAGGCAGTGCCGGTGCTGAGCACGAGCTTACCAGCGGAAACCGAAGATGCAGTCCCCGCACCCGTGATGCCGTCGATGGCCGAGAGCACATCGCTCACCGCCAAGGTGCTGCCCGAGCCGATGCCGATCGTGACATTGCCGGAAGCGTCGGTGGTCGAGGTGGTCTGCGCGGTCGAGAAGGTGATGGTCTTGCCGTTGACGGTCAGAACCGAACCGTTGGTAATGGCCGTGCCGAGGTTGTCGGAAGCAGTGCCGGCCGTACCGACCAGCTTGGTGGCGGCCGTGATGTTGGCGGCGGTTGCGGTGTTGTCGTTGACGACGGTGGTGCCGGTGACCGTGGCGTTGGTGTAGCCCGTACCGATCAGATTGTCGGCAGTCGCACCGGTGATCGCAGCCGACGTCACGCTCGACTTGGCGGAATAGCCCGTCGGGCTCTGCAGCACCTGGTTGGCAATCGACTTGGCGCTGTCGACCAGCTTCTGCAGCGAGGTGATACCAGTGTTGGCGGCCTGCAGCACCTGAACGCCGTTGCCGATGCCATCGAGCAGGTTGCCGATGTCGCTGGCGCGGTTGTCGAGGCCCTGCGCGGTGAAGAAGTTGGTGGGATTGTCGAGAGCCGAGTTCACCTTGCGGCCAGTCGAAAGACGGGACTGGGTGGTGGCGAGCAGGTCGGCGGTGGACTGGAGGGAGAGCAGGTTCTGGCGAACCGATGCGGAGAGAACGACGGACATACTGTTACCTTTCTGGTAGCTACGCGTCCCATCTGACCATGATTGATCAGACGACCGCCGGAACCTGCGTCCAAGCCTCTAACAATCCGTGAAATGAAACCCCCGCTTTCTCTGCGTTGGCACGCGAGCCTCCTCCCAAAGCAACCGCGGAGGCGAGCAAAATGCCGCTACCACGCTCAAATCACTGAACTTTCGGCCGCACGCGCATTCGTTTACCCCCCGTTAACCATGTTGCGCGACGATCGCCCCAAATCGCCGCCGATCGTCGCCATATAGAAGGGGCGCACCGACCGCTTGCTGCAAAAGGATTGATGGAGAACAGGCATGGCTCTCAAGGTCGAGCTCAAACCGCACGAGCGCATCATCGTCGGCAACTCCGTGATCACCAACACGGACCAGCGTGCGCGCCTCCTGATCGATGGCGAGAACGTGCCGATCCTGCGCGAGCGCGACATCCTCACGCCCGAGACCGCCGACACGCCGGCCAAGCTCGTCTATCTGGCGGTCCAGCTCATGTACATCTCGCCGGACCCGCAGACCCAGCACGGCACCTATTTCAGCCTGGTGCGCGACATCGTTACCGCGGTGCCGAGCGCCTGGCCGATCATCGAAGACATCAACAACAACATCATGAACGGCGATCTCTATCGCGCGCTGAAGGATGCCCGCAAGCTGATCGCCTATGAGGAGAAGCTGCGCAGCCAGTTCGAGGCAACGCATCCCAAGGCGGCAACGGACAAGGACGACGTCAGCACCGCCGCCTGATACAGGCGTTCGCACGAACGACCAAGCCGCACGAACGACAACGGCCCCGGATCGCCTCCGGGGCCGTTGTCGTTTCAGCCATGCAGCGATGCTAATGCGCCGCGAGCGGCGGCGCCTCGACCTCGATCATTCCGCCGCTCCGCCGTCCGCCGAACTCCAGCACGGCCGCAACAAGCGCATCGATATCCGTCTCCTCGGTGCGGTGATTGACGATCGCCGCACGGATCGCGAACTTGCCGTCCAGCATCGTGCCCGAGGGCGCGGCGATGCCGGACTCCTGGATGTCGGCAACGATCTCGCGATTGACCGCATCGCCGCTACGGTAGCGGAAGCAGACGATGTTGAGATTCACCGGCGCCAGCAATTCCAGCCGCGGTTCGGCCAGCACGCGCGCCTCCAGATATTTGGCGAGCGCGCAGCTTCGCGCGATCACCGCACCCAGCCGGTCGGTGCCAAACGTCTTGAGCGTGAACCAGGTCTTCAGCGCCCGGAAGCCGCGCGACAGATCGGGGCCGAGATCGCAGGGCCAGACCGCGCCCGCCGCAAGCCCCCTCGCCTCGCGGCTCAGATACGCCGCCGGCTGGGCAAAGGCCTGCCGGTGCTGCTCGCCGTCGCGCACCAGCAGGAAGCCGGCGTCGTAGGGCACTTGTCCCCATTTGTGGAAGTCGAGCGCAATGGAATCGGCAAGCTCGATGCCGCCGAGCAATGGCGCGAGTTCGGGCGAGAGAATTGCCAGCGCGCCGAAAGCGCCGTCGACGTGAAACCAGATGCCCTCCTCGCGGCACAGCGCGGCGATGGCCTTGAGATCGTCGATCGCGCCGATATCGACCGTGCCCGCGGAGGCGACGACGAGGAACGGCTTGAAGCCGACCTCCCGGTCGGCGGCGATCTGCGCTCGCAGCGCGGCGACGTCGATGCGATGATCGGCGTCGACGTCGATCTTACGCAGCGCATCGGTGCCGAGCCCGGCGATGTCCATCGCCCTGGAGACACAGCCATGCGCGGCCCGCGACGTGTAGGCCGTGAGCAGCGCACCGTCATTGCCGATGCCGTGCTGCCGCGCCAGCGTGCCGAGCGCAGCGTTGCGCGCCACCAGCACCGCCATCAGATTGGCCATCGACGTGCCCGTGACGAAGATGCCGCTCGCTTCCTCCGGGAAACCGAACAGACGGCGCATCCAGTCGACGATCTGGCGTTCGACCTCGATCGGCATGTGGTCGCGCCCGCCGAGATTGGCGTTGAGACCTGCCGCGAGCATCTCCGCGACCATGCCCACAGCCGTGCCGCCGCCGTGCACCCAGCCCAGGAAGCCCGGATGAACGTTGCCGGTCGCGTAAGGCGCGACATGCGCGGCGAACTCGCGATAGACCCCGGCGAGATCGCTTGCCTCGCGCGGCACGTCGGACTTGATGGCCGCGCGGACCTCATCGGGGATCGGCTGCCACACCGGGCGCGCGCGGACGTTGGCGATGCCGTCGATCGCCTCGTCGAGCATGCGATGGGCGAGCGCGCGGAATTCGCTCCAGTCCTGCGGATCGAGCGAGGTGTGCGTGACGGAGGCTTGCGTGTTGCGGATGATCTCGTTCATGCTGCAGTTCCCTCGCCCGCTCTTGCATGCCGCGACAGCATCGCCGTGAACGCAGCGAAGATCTTGCGCATCTGCGGCGGCTTGTATGGAAACACGGCCGGCGGATCCATGTTGTGCACGACGGCGGTGTTGTCGGCCTCGAACACCAGCAGCTCGCCGTTCCGGTTCTCGGCGCAGTCGACGATGAAATAGTCGAGGCCGATGCGCCGGCTCATCTCGTCGAGCGCATTCTTGTGGCGCGCCGCGAAAGCGTGATCGAAATCTTGCATGAAGACGGCCTCTTCAGCGCGCTTCTCCTCGCTGAACGCCATGTAGGCGTTGAGGTACCAGATGTCCCAACGATCGGCGATCGCCATGTGACAGGCATAAGGCTTGCCGTCGACCATGGTGAGCCGGATCTTGCGAAAGAGCCCGTCGAGGCTCGCGTAGTTGACGAAACGCGCGACGAAGAAGTTCTGCTCCTGCCGCTCGGCCAGATAGGCTTTGAGCGCCGCAGCATCGTCGATCTTCGCGAGCCCGACGCCGGCGTGCGTGCCGCGCGGCCGCACGATCATCGGAAAGTGCAATTCGCTCGTAATCTCCGCGCAGGCGATCTCGCCTTCCGAAAGCTCCGACAATTGCGCGCGCGTCGCGTGGGCGGTCACGGGAATCTCGAGACCGGGGATATCAGCCAGCAACCGATAGAGCTTGTCGCGATCGAGATTGCCGATGAGCTCGGGGCGATTGAGCAGTGGCCGCGGCCAGCGCGGCGCGGCCTGTTCGATGACGGCGAGCGCCTCGCGGCATTCCTCGGAATCGGAGGCGACCACGATGGCGACGTCGTGCTCGGGCAATGTCTTGGGCAGGCCGACGCCCTTGACCACGTAGAGCGTCAAGAGCTCGATGTCGGAGCCTTCGAGCAGGAATTCGATCGGCGTATTGCCGCCCATGTCGATGTCCGCCGCGAGCGCGAGCACGCGCATGCGTGGCTTGGCAGCCGCGCAAGGCGTGCGAAACAATTGATGGAAGGCGAGCACCTCGGTCTGGATCACCAGCCCGGCCTCCTTCTCGCCGAGAAGCTGGGCAATCAGCGACAGATCTAGGCCCTCGCCCGCCTCCGCGGTCCCCTCTGCGATCCGCGCCAGGAGCTTCTCGCGCAGCGGATGCAGATCGCCGCCCTCGAAGGCCCGGCGCGTCAATTGCGCAAAGCCGATGCGGTCGGAATAGTTCGGTGTGGTCATGCCGTTCGGCGCGGAAACAGGAGTCAGCATCTTAGGTCTCGAGCACAGGCTTTCCCGGCGCAGTCGCCGCACGGTCGAGCAGCAGCTCGATCTTCACCAGCACATGGGCGATGCGATCGAGTGTATGCTGCAAATTCTTTTGCGCTTGAGCGGCGTCAGCCGACCAGGCTTCGGTGACGAGCCGCGCGCCGACGCACAGCCGCAGCAATCCTTGCGGCTTTCCGTCCCGCTCCAGCCGCACCGGCTGGCCGACGAGAGAGCGCTGTGCGGCCACCTGCCGGTCTGCCGCACTGCCGCCGATCTCATCGTTCATGTCGCGCGCCAGAGCGCGATGCACTGCGCTGGTCTCGGCGATGGAGACCGGCTCGCCGCCACGCTGCAACGTGAACGGAAAGATCGTGCTTCGCGCGAATTCCTCGTCGTCGACGCCGTCCGTCTCGGATGGGTTCTGAACGGGGCGAAGCGAGGGCGACAGCGCGATCATGCTGTCGATGCCGGAAGCGAGTTCGGCCATCGCCCCGGCGCGGAATGCGCCGGGCACGGCATAGTAGCTGCCGATCTCCGCAAGCGCCGCCTCCCAGCGCAGCCATTGACCGAAATTCGGCCGGCGCTCGAAGCGCGAGCGCAGTGCCGTCCAGGCCATCGGCCAGTCGCAGCGGCCGGCATAGTCGAGGATGCCGGGCGTGATCGCGCCAGTCCTGTCGATCGACCGCGCCAGGCCCTTCGGCACCAGCAGCGCGCCGCTGAAGGCGGGGCCGCCGAAGAATTTCGAGCCTGTCATCAGCACCATGAAACCGCGATCGAGATAGGAACGCAGCCGGTGGCGGCCCAGACGCGCCTGGCAGGCATCGACGACCACCTGAACCTTGCGCGGCCAGCGCCGCGCGATCTCATCGAGGCAGGCAGCACTCGGCGCGCGCCAGCCGAGTTTTGACGAATCCATGATGTGCAAAAGAACGCACCGGCCTTGCGCGAAGCTGTTCTCGATTGCACGCATGACCGCGGCATCCGCATCCGCGCGCATCGCGATGTCGGGCGCCGCGTCAAGCAGCGGCACCGCGATGCTGTCGCCGGCAAGCCCCGCCACCGCGCCGTCCTTGCGCACCCCAAGACCGCTCGCCGTCATGGTGCTGAAATGGCGGCCGGCCGCGGTATGGCTCGTCCCGCTTCCGGTCTGATCGGCGCCGACCACGATCGTCACCGGCGGCGCGCCGAGCACCGCGCGCGCCAGGAACAGGGCATGGAGCTGGGAGTCGGTGCCTGACGGCGAGAACACGATATCGACGCGCGGCGATAGCTGGAGATACCCGCGCAGCTCCTCGCGCATGTCCTCGCAGCGCGCGTCGAAGGCGACCTCGACCTCGTCGAACAGGCACTTGTGCATCAACTCTTCGCGCGCCAGCGCGGCGCGGTCGTAAGCTCCCTGCGAGATTGTGGACGCGGTCGAGGAGGCAAGATTCCAGATCTCCGGCTCCGGCGAGGCCGCGCAGCCATAGGCGTTGACGCGGTGGTCCGGATCGAGCGTCAGGCGCGGATCGCCGCCGGAGACCAGCAGCGTGTCGAGCGGGGTGAAGAGATCGCGCAAGCGATAGCGCGAGCCGCCCTCGGACGCCCGCTCGATGTCTGCCAGACGGGATGCGCCGGTGCTCATCCCGGAGCGCTCAGGCCGCGTCGGCCGCCGCCGCAGGCGCCGGCGCGAACTGCGAGGCGATATCGCCGTGGAACACCGACGGCCCGACGTGATCGAGCGAGCTCTGGATGTCGGCCCAGATCTCGCCGCCGATATCGGTCCAGCGCTTGCAGAAGGCGAAGTCCTCGGAAAGATACGTGCCGGTCGCCGGGTCGATCATGCATTCGAACAGCGCGAACCGGTTCTGGCTCGCCGCCAGCGTGTCATGCGAATGCTCGCGGAAAAACTGCAGGTTCGCGTAGTCCGGATGGCGGCACATCGCCTCCAGCACGTGACGCCGGATCATCAGGAAGCCCGTGCCCGCATAACGCACGCGGGTAAAGCCGTTGACCACCACGATACGGTCGGGATCCTCGATCTCGAGCACGTAGTCGAGCGAGGCGGCCGGCACGTCGGCCCGACCTGACTGGATCGCACGCGCGGCCTTGTCCCAGTTGACCCGCTTGATCGGATAACAGCCCGCAACGACGTCCGCGCCGCATTCGATCAGCCGGAACACCTGCTCCGGCTTGAAGCCGATGTCGGCATCGATGAACAGGAAATGGGTCGCCTCGGGATCGTCCAGGAACATCGCGGCCAAATTGGCCCGCGCCCGCGTGATGAGCGCATCGCCGTCGCGCAAGTGCACCTTGAGCTCGAGATTGGCCATGCCGTGCACGGCGCGCTGAAGCGCGAAGATCGAGCTCGCATAGATGCTCGACACCTGCCCGCCGAAGCAAGGCGTTGCCACCACCAGCTGCATCTTGTCAGACATCGACCGCTCCGCCCCCGCTGCAATCCTCACCAAGAGGTAAACAGGCATGGTTAACGGCGTCTTAACGCATCCTTACAGGAACTTGACGAGCGAGAGCTGCGCCAGGTTCGAGGTCACCTGGTAGGACGCCTGGAGCGCGTTCTGGAGCGCAAGGATTTCGCTCGCGACCTGATCGGGCGAGGCCGATTCCGCCTGGTCGACGATGGTCTGGAGCTGCGCCTTGGCCTGGGTATGGCGCGTGGTCGCGTCCTTCATCGTGTTCTGGGCCATCGCGATGTCGGTCTGGATGTCCTCTATGCGCTGCTGACCCGGCTGCTGGGTCAGCGCCTGCGTCACCCGCAGGCTCAGCGCCGAGACCTGCCCGCCCGAATACTGCCCGGTCGGCGAGGTCGAGAAAGTCCCGAACACGGCGATCGCCTGCAACTGGCGGCGGATGGCGTCCTCGTTCGCCTGCGCGCCATACTGCACGGTGACGGAGTCGTCGACCCGCGCCGTCGCGGTGGAGCGCGGCGAGCCGGGCCCGTCATTGCCGAGGTACCATTTCACGGTGTTGGCGGAGCCGTTCACCAGCGTCGTCGCCGAGCTCGCCGGCGAGGAGCCGACGCGCAGCGGCGGCTGCGTGGCGGTCACCGGCGTCGTGCCGAAGCCGAGCGAGCCCAGTGCACCCGTATTCGAGCTCGTGATGTTCAAGCTCGCCGCATCGTCGGTGTTGATCGTGATCGCGCCGCCATGAACCGTCGACGGCTTCGACGTCCCGGTGATCGCGTCGATCTTGCTCAGCAGGGTCTGGATGCTGTCGGTGACGTTGAGCTGGTTGCCGGTCGCGCCCGAGCTGACGAAGGTAAGCGTGGTGCCGTTGACGGTGATGGTGTCGCCGGCGACGAAGCCCGGCGAGATCGAGTCCGAGGGGCTTGTACCGGACAGCGCCGTCGCACCGCTGATCGGTGCGGCGGGAGCCGCCTGGTTGGTCTTGGGAGCGCCGATCGCAGAGCTCGCCGTGTTGAAGAAATTGTCGCCGGCGATCACGGCCGACGCCGCGACCAGCGAGGTATTGGCGAGCTTCTTGATCGCGGTATTCAGCGCCGTGTTGAGATTGGTCGCGGTGTTGCCCGGAGTGGTCGTATCGATCGCAAAGCTGCCGGCCGGCGTCGGGGTGGCGGTCGAGGCGGTCAGGTCGATCTGCTCGGTGGTGCCGTCCGGCAGCGTGAACTGAATGCTCAGCTTGTCGCCGTTGTTCGGATTGACGCCGTTGAGATCAACTGAGAAGGACACCGGCGAGCCGCTCGGGCCGGTGACGGTCGCGCCCGTCAACGTCGAGGACACCGCCTTGATCTTGAGCCCGAACGGCGATCCGGCGACGTCCTCCGACACCTGCACCGAGCTCGGCGTCGGCTGCGTCTGCACCAGCCGCCCCATGCCGTTGGCACCGAGATCGGCGGCCTGGCGCTCCGCCATCACGGTCTTGAAGCCCGCCTGCGTGGTGGTGCCGTTGATGATGTCGCCGGCATTGGCGACCGACTGCGTGCTGACCGCCGTTCCCGAGAACAGATAGCGGTTGCCCGATTGCGTGTTGAGCACGCCGACCATCGAGCCGAACTGCGCGGCGGCGGTGTTCTGCGCGACCGTCTGTCCGTTGACGTTGAGATCCTGCGCGGTGCTGGCGGAGCCGGTCTGCACCGTGTTGCGGATCGTCGTCAGCGACTGCAGCGCGGTGTTGGCGAGGTTGATGTTGACGTTGACGTTGGTGATCGTGTCCGTATAGGCGGCGATGTTGGAGAGCTGCGCGCGTGAGGCGATCGCAAAGCCCTCGTTGGTGCCCATGCCGGAATAGTTCTGCGACAGCTTGCCGGTCGAAAGCTGCGTCGACAGGTCGGTGAGCTGCTGGTTGATGTTGCGGATCTGCGCGCCGAGGATCGACGAGGAGTAGTTGATGCTGCTGATCGACATCTTTCAGAGCCCTGTACTGGTTACGCTTGAGCCTGGAGCAAGGTGTTCATCATGCTCTGCACCACCGACATGACGTGGGCGTTGGCGGCATAGGCATTCTGGAGCTGGATCAGGTTCGACATCTCCGAGTCCAGATTGACTTTGGAGGTCGAGTCGAACTTGGCCTGCAGCGTCGAGACCACGACGCTTTGGCCCTGCTGGAGCTGGGTGGCCTGGGTCGAGGCGTTGGCCTGGATGCTGAGGAACTGCTGGAGGTAGCTCGAGACGCTGCCGGTGAAGGGCTGGTTCGCCGAGCCGAGGCCGGTCGTCGGCGAATAGGAGAACACCGCACTGGTGAGCTGCGAATAGAGATAGTCCGAACGCGTGGTGTCGCCGGCGGGCGTCACCGGCGAGGTGTTGTAGACCGACAGCCGCGTGGGATCGCTGACGAGCTGCGTGTTCACGGCGATGCGCCCGGCAAGGCCGGTCATCTGCGAGCCCGACGCCGTGATCGCGCCGGTGTAGAGCGCCTGCCCGCCGTCGGTGAACACCGCCAGTTGCGGGCTGCCCGAGGTCAGCGACGAGATCGTCTTGGTGGTCGAGGCCGAATTGACCTTGGCAAGGCCGGTATTGTCATCGGTCACCCGCAGCGTCGTGGCGGTGGCCGGCGACGGCGCGGCGGAGAACGACAGGTGCGAGCCCGACAGCGCGGTGTTGAGCGCGGAGGCGATCGCACCCATGCCGCCGGAGAAGTTCACGCCCACCCGCATCGGGTTGGCGTTGGTGGCGTTCTGGAGCGGCAGCGCCGCCGGGTCGGTCACGTTGACGAGCGTGATCTGGCGCTGGGTGTTGGTCGCCGTGTCCGTATAGGTGATGTTGACCGTATTGCCCGGCTGCGCGCCGGCAAGGTCCAGGTCGAAACCGGCCGGCGGGCCAGAGACCGTGCTGCCGGCGGTGGTCTTGTCCGACAGCGCGCTCGACATCGTGGCGGCGAGCTGGTCGATCTGGTTCTGCGCCTGCACCAGCGTCTGGTCGCGCAGCTTCAGGTCGGCCGCGATCTGGCCGGACGAGACCACGTTGTTGGCGACGACGTCGAGCTGCGAGCCGTTCGGCAGCTTGATGGTGAGCGCGCCGACGCCGGACTTGGCCGGGTCGGTGTTGTAGAGCGAGGTCGCCGACAGCGCGCCGGCGGAAGCAAAGGAGAATTGCGAGGCGAGCCCGGCGCCGACCAGCTGGACGCCGGTCGTGGTGTAGATGTTGGCCTGGTTCGAGCCGTCGGTGGTGACGCGGACGTCGACATATTTCGACAGCGTGTTGATGGCCTGGTCGCGCTGGTCCATCAGCGTCGCGGCCGAGGGATCGTTGGCCGACAGGCCCTGAAGCTTGGTGTTGATGTCGGCGATCTGCTGCATCGCCGCGTTGGCGGCTTGCGCCGATGTGCCGAGATCCTGCTCGACGTTGGAGCGCAGCGACTGGATGCCCTTGGTGGTGACGTTGAGCTGCGTGGCCAGCGCCTGCGCCGCACCCAGCGCAACGGTCTGCGCCGACGACGCGCCCGAGCTCGTCGACAACGCCTGCAGTGCCGTGGTGAAATTGTTCAGCGCGGTTTCGAGCGTACCGTTATTGCCGGGCGTGCCATAGACACTCTGAAGCTGCTTCAGGATGTTGGCCATCTGGTCGGCGTAGCCGCTGCCGCCGGTCTCGGTGCGCAGCTGGTTCAGCACAAAGGTGTCGAGCTCCCGGCTGACGCCGGTCGTCATCGCCGTCGAGCCGAAATCGCCGGTGGTGACCTCGATCTGGTTCGGCGTCTGGACGACGTAGCCCGGCGTCTGCGAATTGGCGACGTTCGAGGAGACGATCGAGAGCGCGGCCTGGTTGGCACGCAGACCGCTCATCGCGCTGGCAAGGGCTGAACTCAAACCCATGTGTACTTACCCGCCTTTGGTTACGTCACGCGCCGATCAGCGCAACACGTTCAGGAGGTCCTGCACCATCGAATTGGCCGTCGTGATCACCTTGGTGTTGGCCGAATAGGCCTGCTGGGTCACGATCAGCTTGGTGAATTCGTCGGCGATGTCGGTGTTCGAGCCTTCCAGCGACGAGCCGCTGATGGTGCCCGAAGCGCCGTCGATCGCAGGGCCCGACTGCTCGGTCGCGGCATAGGCGCCGCCATCGAGCGCCTTCAAATAGTTGGTGCCGTTGAAGTGCGACAACGTCACCTGGGCGAGATCGAGGTTCTGGCCGTTGGAGAAGGTTCCGACCACGAGGCCGCTGTTGTTGACCGAGACCGAGCGGAGCTGGCCGGCGGCGTAGCCGTTCTGCGTGATGGTGTTGATGGTCACCGCGCCGCTGGTGCTGGCATATTGCGTCAGACCGCCCGAGGAGATGTTGAAGGCGACCGAGCCGAGCGACTGCCCGCTGACGGTGACGTTGTTGATGGTGATGCCCGAGCCGCTCGGCGAGGTCAGCGAGCCGTCGGCGGCAAAGGTGAAGGCCTGTCCCGTGTTCATCCACGCGACGTTCGTGCCGGTCGCATTCGGGTCGGTCTGATAGAACAGGTTCCAGGTGTCGGAATGACCCGTCCCCAGCGAGGCGCTGTCGGTCTTGGCCCAACGGAGCTGCAGGTTCACGGGCGTGCCGGCCGCATTGTAGGCGGTCACCGCGCCACCGCTGATCGTTTCCTTGGTGAAAGTCGCGACGTCGTTGCCGATCACGGTACCCGTGCCGGCCGTGCCGCCGCCGCCACGAGGCTTGGAAACGGCCGAGGTGAAGCCGAGCGCCGCGAAGGCGTTGGGGTTGCTGCTGGAGACGTTCAAGGAGGGGTTTGCGGTGCCGGTGTTCAGCGTGATCACGCCGTTGCTGATCGACGAGCCCGACGTGCCGGCGAGAAAGTCGATCTTCTGAAGCAAGGTCGAGATGTCGTCAGTGACGCTGATCTGGTTCGGGTTGCTGATGGGCGGGGCCGCGGAGACGAAGGTCAGCGTCTGACCGTTCACCGTGATCGTATCGGGAGCAACGACGGGCGGACCCGCCGACCCTGCCTGGAAGCCCGATGAAAGAACTTCCGAACCGCCGGCCGTCGCGGCACCACTGAGCAGCGTATTGCCGGTGATCGCAGGCGTGGACAGCACGTTGCCGCCGCGCGTCACGTTGCTGAGGCCGAGCGTGGTCGCTGCGTTGCCGCTGATCGCAAGATCGACGAGGGTGCCGCCTGCGATCTGGATGTTGCCGGTACCGGTGATCGTGGCGGTGACGCCGTTGCCGGCGCCACCGGCCGTTTGAATCGCAGTGAGGATATCGTTCACCGTCGTCGTGGCGCCGGCCTTCACACCGATCACGGTGCTGTTGGCTGTCGTCGTGATGCCCGTCGCGGTGTTGTCGAAGGTGATCGTATAGGGGCCACTGCCGTTGTTGATCGTCAGCGTCTGGCCGGCCAGCGAGACGCCGAGATGCGGGCTTGCGGTCGGGTCGAGGGACGTACCGCTGCTCGCTGCGGCCGATGCGCTGTTCAGCAGGGCCACCGAGCCAGTTACCGTCGTCGACGTGTAGGCCGAGCGCAGATTGCCGGTAGCGGCGGCGCCGGAGACCGTCGCGTTCACATAAGGCGGCGGCGGCGTGCCGACGATCAGCGGGTTGGCGGCGAAATCCGACGGGTTCAGTCCACCGGCCGCCAGCAGCGTCTTGCTCGCGGCCGTCGAACTCGCCGCCGTGTTCGGCTGGGACGGCAGGTTCGCGGCGTACTGGATCGAGGTGGTCGCCTGCGCCGGGATGAAGTTGTTCTGGAATTTCAGGACGGTCGCCACGTTGCCGGTCGGGTTGCCGGTCTTGGGATCGACCGTGGTGCCCATCAGATAATAGCCGGCGCCGTTGACCAAATTGCCGTTGGCATTGAGCTGGAAGTCGCCGCGACGGGTGTAGTAGGTGACGCCGCTGAACACCGGCACGTTGTCGACGACGCCGGTCGCCTTCTGGATCGAGAAGAAGCCGTCGCCGGTGATCGCCATGTTGGTGGCCACGGTGGAGGACGAGATCGTGCCCTGGGTGGTGATGGTCGCCTTCGCATTAGCCGTCACGCCGCCCGCGACCTGCTTGCTCGGGACCGAGGCGTCGGGAATGAGATCGACGAAGCTGGTGCCGATGCCCTTGTAACCGGTGGTGGATGAGTTCGCGATGTTGCCGGAAATGTTCTGCAGCGCGTAGGACTGCGCCTGCAGGCCACCCACCGAGGTGTTCATTGCATCGAAGATACCCATAACTTTGTCTCCAAATCCGATCCCGGCGGCCGGTCGACCATGGCCGCAGTCGGAGGAGACAGTCGCAAGGCCTATGCCAATGCGGGTATCTTCAGGAAATCAATGACTTAATGAAAAAGTCCCGGTCCAATGACCGGGGCACAATTGCCGGGACCGGCAACAATTGCCGGGACACATCGTCGTTCCGGAGCGATGCGAAGCATCGAATCCGGAACCTCGAGATTCCGGGTTCGATGCTGCGCATCGCCCCGGAATGACAGAAACAAAGCCTACGTCGCAGATGCCGCCGCCGGGTGGAAAACCAGCCCGAAACCGTCGATGCAGTAGCGCAATCCGGTCGGCTTCGGACCGTCGTCGAAGACGTGGCCGAGATGGCCGCCGCAGCGCCGGCAATGCACCTCGGTGCGCACCATGCCGTAGGTGCGATCCTCGGTCTTGCCGACATTGCCCTCGATGGGCTGGTAGAAGCTCGGCCAGCCCGTACCGCTCTCGAACTTGGTCTCGGACGCAAACAGCGGCAGGTCGCAGCCGGCGCAGGCGAAGATGCCCTTGCGATGCTCCTTCAGCAGCGGGCTGGAGCCGGGCCGCTCGGTGCCGTGATTGCGGAGGATCTCATATTGCTGCGGCGTGAGCTGGGCACGCCATTCGGCCTCCGTCTTCGTGATCTCGAACGTTTCCGCGGCCTTCTCGCCAGCCTCGGCAGGTGATCCTGTCAGCCAGCGGAAGGCGGAAAGGCCGAACAGGCCGGCGACAGTCGTCAGCAGGATGCGGCGGTCAAACATCTCATTCTCCGTGCGCGGGAAGTCCACGCCCTGAGATACGGGCTTCTGTCGGCCGACGTTACACTTCCGGGCGGAGGATTTCTCAACTTATTGCGAGACGCTCTGGTCCTGGACAGCCGGTTCCGCAGCCGGTTTCACGCCTTGGGCCGCATGTTCCGGTGCAGGCGCCGGCCGCGGCGGCAGACGGCGCGGACCGGTGCCGGCGGCGCGGTTGGCCTCGGCGAGACGGGCCTCGCGCTCCCTGTCCTTGACCCTGGCACGTTCGCGGTAGCGGGCCAGCGAGCCCGCTGCGGCGGAGCTCGCCCTGCCCCAGATGCCGACCAATTGGCCGGCAACGCGGCCGGTCGCCCCGCCGGCCCAGACCAGCTCGAACGGCGAGAACAGCTTCCAGCGGTCATCGCCCCACAGGATGCTGCGCGCGATCAACTGCCCGGCCATGGCCGAGGTGTTCATGCCCTGGCGGCCGAACCCGCTCGCCACCCACAGGCCTTTGCGCAGCTGGCCGATCTGCGGCATGCCATGCACGGTGTGGCCGGTGGCGCCGCCGAACGTCTCGGTGATCTCGGCATTGCCGAGCTCAGGGAAGATTGACCGGATCCGCCGCCTGACGCTGCCGGCAAAGCGCTCTGGACGCGCCGCCCAGGTGGTCTCCGGACTTGCCCACATCAGGCGGTCGCCATCGACGATGCGAAAATGGTCGATGCCATCGGAATCCATCACCGATCCCTTGAAGGCGATGATCTCGTGCACGCGCTCGCCGAGCGGCGCGGTGATGCCGGCGTAACGCCAGACCGGCAGCAACGTCTCCGACAGGCGCCGCAAGGGCGCGCCGAGATGGATGTTGCCGGCGAGCACGATGTGGGTGGCGCGCAGCCGCGCCGAGGGCGTGACGATGCGCTTGCGAATGCCGGAATGATCGATGCTGACGACCGGCGTGTCCTCGAAGATGCGGGCGCCTGCACGCCGCGCCAGCGCCGCAAGGCCGTGCACGTATTTGCGGCCGTCGACCTGGAGCGCCCTGGGGTAATACACGCCGTGGAAGTAATGATCGGTCTTCAGCATCTCGCGGACGCGATCGACCTGCCAGCCCTCGACCTCGGTGTCGAAATCCTCGTTCAGCATCTGCAGCCGGCTGATCAGCCGGTCGCCGGCATCGACGTTGGAGACCTCCAGCACGCCGTCGCTGGGGGCGATCCCCGGCATGTTCTCCTCGGTGGCGTTGGCGCGGACGAATTCGGCCCCCTCCTTGGACAGCGCCCACAATTCGCGCGCGTCCTCGAAACCGATGCGCTCGATCAGGTCGGTGAGCGGCAGCGCAAAGCCCGGCATCACGGTGCCGAGCTGGTTGCCGGAGGCGTTCCAGCCGATATGGCGGCCCTCGAGCACTGCGACGCTGGCCCCGAGCCGGGCCGCCTCCAGCGCGATGGAGAGCCCGGCAAGCCCGGCTCCGATCACGCAGATGTCGGCGTCGAGCTCGAACGACAGCCGCGTGCGCTCGCGAAGGCCGGCTTCTTCCTGGGACACGCTTGTGAAAGTCTCGCTCATGTCGTTTTCTTAGAGCATGAACCGGAAAAGTGTGCAGCGGTTTTTGCGAAAAAGATCATGCTGAAAACAACAACTTAAATCACGATGACGATTTGTTCTAATCTCATCGCGGCTTTAAACAACCGGTCAGGCGCTTGTCACCATGTCCTCAACCGGCGTCTGTAAATTGTCCTGGACGTGGAACGATTCGAGAATGCCATGCGCCGTTTGATGCTGCTGCGTCACGCCAAGACAGAGACTGACGCGCCAAGCGGCCGTGACCAGGATCGCCGCCTCGACGACCGCGGCCACAAGGATGCCGCGCAGATGGGCGACTGGATCGCCAGCCATCCGCCCTTCCCCGATACCGTGCTGGTGTCGCATGCCGTCCGCGCCCGGCAGACCTGGGACATCGCCTGGAAGGCGATGAAGGATCGCGCCCCGACGCCGCAGGTCGAGGTCCTGCCAGAACTCTACGGCGCCGATCCCGCGCAGATCCTGGAATCCATTCGCACTGCAACGATTCCCGCCAATCCGAAGCGGTTGCTGCTGGTCGGCCACAATCCGGGCATGCACGAGATCGCGCTGATGCTGATCGGCGGCGGCGATCACGCCGGCGCCAAGGCGCTCGCCCACAACCTGCCCACGGCGGGGCTTGCGATCTTCGACTTTGACGTCAAGGATTGGGGGGACGTGGCCTACCGCCGCGGCAAGCTGGTGCTGTTCGTCAGCCCCAAGCTGCTTCGATCGGGCTGATCGCGCGACGTGCCGGCAAGACGTCCTGACCGGAAGATTTGGAGGCGCAGATGTTCAAGTCCATCCTCGTGCCCATCGACCTCGCCGACACCGATCTGGCCAAGCCGGCGATCGCGACCGCGGCAACGCTGTCGCAGACCTGGAGCGGCACGGTGCGCCTGCTCAACGTGCTGCCGATGACGCCGGTGATGCTGGCCGAATATGTGCCGGCCGATTTCGACGAGCAGCAGCGCCAGACCTCCGAGGAAGCCCTCGCTATCGTCGCGCGCGAATCCGGCATCGACGCTTCCCGCATCTCCAGCGTGGTGCGGCAGGGCGGCATCTACCACGAGATCCTGGAAGAAGCCGTGCACATGAAGGCCGACCTGATCGTGATGACCTCGCACCGGCCGGCGATGCGCACCTACTTCCTCGGCTCCAACGCCGGGCACGTCGTGCGTTATGCCAAGTGCTCGGTGCTGGTGGTGAGGCACTGAGGGTTGCTCCCGGTCTCGTAGGGTGGGTTAGCCTGCGGCTGCGCGAAGCGCAGTCCGTTGGCGTAACCCACCACTGTCTCTCTCCACGGAAACAGAAGAGGTGGATTACGCCTTCGGCTAACTAATCCACCCTACGCACCTACCAGACCTCGCGTTGCCCGTCGGGCAAAACACCCAAGCTCTCGGTCAAGACGCCCTGCCAAAAATATTCCACTTTACCGAAATTCGGAATTAGCGGATAGTGCGCGCACTCCGGCCCAAGGAAGAGGGGCGTATCGCGATCGTCACGAACGCGGGCCGGGCGGCGGTGGACGCAGATGGCGTTGGCGCGAACGGGTTTGCAGGGCGGGAGACCGTGAGCAAAGTCGTCGTGCATACGACCGGTGCCATCAGCGTACGGCAAAATCGTGTGGTCCTGGCGCCCGGGGTCTGTGCGCCAAGTCTTGCGGTGATGTGGCGGCCCGACCGGGTCCGCGCATCAGTCATCTGCACGGCGACGGGGGCAATAGTGCATCGCTCCCCGGGGAGATCACGACATAAGCCGTAAAACCACTGCGCAGGGAAGGCCGGGATGTCCTGGCTTCACCTGTATGCCGCTGTGCAGATTTTTTGACTACCAACTTCGCACAGTGGACCGCGGGTGCCAGCCGGCTCCCGGCCTTCCCTGCGCCCTCTTTCATGTGAGGGTGAGGCATCGACGCAAAGCTCGGGCGAAATGCGCCGCGAGGATGAATATGCGCGACTGCAACGACACACTCGCTGTCATCGCCCGGTTTAACCGGGCGATCCAGTACTCCGAGACGGTTGTGGTTCAATCGATAGGCCGCGGCGTACTGGATTCCCCGCCTTCGCGGGGAATGACAGTAGCATCTGGAGGGCGATTTTCGTGCCACACTCCGTCATTGGGACAGCTGTATACGAAAGCACAGCTCTCGTGCCCCGGACGCAGCGCAGCGTCTCTTCGACGATGCGCTGCAGAGCCGGGGCCATGCAACAGCGAGTGCGGTCTGCTGGGTCCCGGCTCGTCGCAGCAACGCCAGAAGCGCTACGTCGCGTCCGGGACACGAGAATGGCGCTCACAGATACCGCGACAGCTCGGTCTTGAACTGCCCGTAGACGGCGTCCTCGATCTGGCTGCGATTGATGCCGATGTCGCGCAGGGCGCGGTCGTCGAGCTCGTTCAGGGTCTTGACGGCGGAGCGGCGCTCCAGGCGGTCGAACAGCGCATAGGCGGCGGTGACGAGCGTGCCAAAAAATCCGCTCGAGGAGGATGGGCGTAAACTCCGCCCGGCAGTTTGCGAGATCGTGGTCATTCTTCTTCTCCGGCGTATCGTCCCGCGCGGCGAAGCAGGTGCCGTTGGCGCGGGCGCTGTCAGCGCCTGTACCTCATCTGCCGTCGGATTGCTCTCGCTCCCCTCGGCTCAATCGCGGAACTTGATGGAACTTAAATGCTCCAGTACACTCCTCGGAGCAAGTGAAACATTGCTCTCGGTGCAATAATGTCCAAGTTCGAGTACGTGAAGCTTGCCGATGCCATTGCCGCGGATATCTCTAACGGCACGTTAAGGCCCGGCGACCGGCTGCCGCCGCAGCGCAATTTTGCCTATGACCGCGGCATTGCGGTCTCCACCGCGAGCCGGGTTTATACCGAGTTGCTCCGCCGCGGCCTCGTGGTCGGCGAGGTTGGCCGCGGCACCTTCATCTCCGGCGACATCAGGCGCGAGGTCGAGGCCTTGAGCGAGCCGCGCGACGCGCGGATCGATTTCGAGGTCAATTATCCATTATTGCCGCAGCAATGGGCGATGATCGCCAAGAGCCTTGCGGGGCTGGAGCGCGTCGATGCGCTCGAATCGGCGCTGCGCGTCTCGACCAGCACCGGCACCAAGAGCGCGCGCAATGCTGCCGCCGCCTATCTCGCGCGCAAGAATTTTGCGCCGCAGGCCGAGCAGATCGTCTTCACCGCCAACGGCAAGCAATCGCTGGCGGCCGCGCTCGCGGCGCTCGTCCCCACCGGCGGCCGCTGCGGCGTCGAGGCGCTGACCTACCCCTACGTCAAGAGCATCGCCGCGCGGCTGGGCGTGACGCTGGTGCCTATACCGATGGACGAATTCGGCGCGCGCCCCGACGCGATCCAGAAGGCGCATCGCGAGGCGCATCTGTCGGCGCTGTATCTGCAGCCCATCATCCAGAACCCGCTCGGCGTCACCATGAACGCGACGCGGCGCGCCGACATCATGCGCGTTGCCGAGAAGCTCGATCTCACCATCATCGAGGACACCGTCTACGGCTTCCTTGCCGACGACACGCCGCTGGCGGCGCTCGGGCCGGACCGCTGCATCGTGCTCGACAGCCTGTCCAAGAAAGTCGCGCCGGGGTTAGCGCTCGGCATCCTCGTCGCGCCCCCTCACTTGCGCGAAAGCGTGATGAGCGCGGTCCGGACCGGCGGCTGGATCGCCTCCGGGCACGCGCTCGCGGCCGGGCAGCGGCTGATGGCCGACGGTACCGTCGCCGAGCTGACCCGCCTGAAACGCATCGATGCCTCGCGCCGCCAGCAGACCGCGGCAAGGTTGCTCGCCGGCTACCAGCTCGCCGCCGACCCGCGCTCCTATCATCTCTGGCTGACGCTGCCGCCGCACTGGCGCTCGCAGACCTTCGTTGCCGCGGCAGCAAGGCGCGGCATCGCGCTGACGCCGTCCTCGACCTTCGCGATCGCGCATGGACATGCACCGAACGCGGTGCGGCTCGCGCTCGCCCCGCCCACCCCGGAGCAGCTCGATTCCGGCCTGCGCACGCTGGTGTCGCTGCTCGGCACCAAGGAAGAGGATTTCGACTCGACGGAGTAAGCAGAGCGTTTTCGAGCGAAGTGGGTACCGGTTCGCGTGAAGAAAACGCGTCAAAAAGAAACCCTTCTCAGACCTCCGGCCAGTCTGCGATAAAGCCCCTCGCCTTGTAAGGCTCGATCTTGTCCCATTCATGCAGCATGCGGCGGCGAAATTCGGCATCGGTATGCCAGAGCGCACGCGGCGTCGCGAAGCTGTCGACGGTGAGCAGCATCTTCTCGACCTCCGGCCAGTGCCGCTGCAGCGTCATCGGATAACGCCGCGCGGTCCAGGTGTTGCCGAGGCAGATCACACTGCGGATGTTCTGCAGTCCGAGCGCCGCATCGATGACCGGCAGCGAGAAGATCACGTTCTCGCCGGTGTTCATCGCGCGATGCTCCTCGAGGATGAGATCCGCCGGAATGCCCGCCGCAACCATCGCGGCCTTGATGATGCTGCACTCGGATTGCTCCGAGCCCGGCGTGACTCCGCCGCTCACAATCGACCAGCGGAACAGGCCCTCGCGCCACAGCCTTGCGGCGGTGTCAGCGCGCAAGCCAACGTCTTCGCGGGTGCCGAACATGAACAGCAGGTCGGCTGGCTGGAGCGGCGTATCGATCAGATGCGTGCGGTTGATTCTGGCGATCTCATCTGCCGTTGGCAGGCGGGTGCTGCGGTCCATGACTGACATGACCGCAAGATGCGACACCGACGCCGGGACGCGAAGTCACGTTTGATTGCGGCCAATTGCACCTAGGGCAGCAGGGCCTTCGGCACGCGATCGAAACTGTAGCTCTGCGGCTGGTTGCGCCGCACGAAGCCTCCGACCTGCCAGGCGAACAGCGCGGCGAAGCCGAGGATGAACAGCACGCCGGCGAATTCGCCGATCATGAGGGCGCGAATCAACAGCCCCGCCATCGCCACGGCGAGCACCGCCAGGAATGCCAGCACCGCAGCATAGGTCTTGCGACCGAGACCTGCGATCAATTCCGCGCGGCTGCCCGCTTTCGCCATCCGCGCATGGAGCTCGATGAGAAAATCGCGAAAACCGTTGTCCTGCGGCGCCATCAGGGCCGCGGTCTGCCAGCTCGTCGACAGGATGGCGATGCGGCCGCCGCCCTTGTGGCTGACATCGGCGCGAAAGCGGTGCTGCTGCATCGACACCGGGCGGAACGACAGCCGGATCGCCGAGATCTCGTTATAGCGCCACAGGCCCGAACGGCCGCCGATGTGCCAGGACAATCCCTCCTCCGTCAGCTCGAAGCGGTGCGCCGAGCCGATCAGCGACGCCTTGTAGGCGTAGCTCGTGGCCGCCTCGGCTCCGGAAACCTGCATCTCGAATTCAATCCCGTCCGCGATCCGCTTGCGCTATCGCCCTCGCCCATCCTACAAGCGAGGCATGGCTGAGACGACCTTTTTTCCACGTCGCCTGATTCTCGGCGCCGCAATGATCTCCGGCGTGCTGCTCGCGCTTGCGGTGCACATGCTGGGCGCGCGCTACGGTCTCGACCTCGGGGGCCTCTGGCGCTCCGATACGCATGAGTTCATACCCGCAGGCGCTGCGATCGCGTGGTGGTTGATTGCAACGGTCGGCTTCTCCGGCGGCTATTTCACGGCGAGCCTGATGCAGAGCGCCGTCTCCGGCCAGATCCCGCAGCGGATGCGGCAATTCCTGATCGCGGTCGGCGTGCTCCTGCTGGCGGGTGCCGGCCAGGTGGCCTCGGCGCCGAGCCCGATCCCGACCGTCTCGGGCGTGCTGGCCGGGCTTGCCGCATTGTGCCTCGGCGCCGTGATGGCGTTCTGCGGCGCGCATTTCGCGCTGCGCCGCGGCTGATCCTTCAGGCTGAGGCGCGCAGCCGCGGCCGTTCCAGCATCATCGCGACTTCCGAGGCAGGGCGCGGCTTGCTGAACAGATAACCCTGCGCCTGGGTGCAACCCTCGCGCCGGAGCAGCTCGAGCTGCGCATCGTTCTCGACGCCTTCCGCGGTGGTGACGATGCCGAGGCTGCGGCCAAGGCCAGTCACGGCGCGGATGATCGCCATGGAATCCTCGCGCGTCGCCAGCTCCGACACGAAGGAGCGGTCGATCTTGATCTTGTCGAATGGGAAGCTGCGCAGATAGCTCAGCGACGAGTAGCCGGTGCCGAAATCGTCCAGCGAGATCCGCACGCCCATGGCGCGCAGCTCGTGCAGCGTGGTCAGCGTCGCCTCGCTGTTCTGCAGCAGCACGGATTCGGTGATCTCGAGCTCGAGGCGGCGCGCCTGAAGTCCCGAGACGGCCAGCGCCGCGGTCACGGATGCGATCAGGTTCGGGCTCTTGAACTGCACCGGCGACAGGTTGACGGCGACGTCGATATCGTCGGGCCAGGTGGCCGCGTCGGTGCAGGCGGAGCGCAGCACGAATTCGCCGAGCTGGACGATGAGACCTGTCTCCTCGGCCAGCGGAATGAAGCTGATGGGAGCAATCAGGCCGCGTTGCGGATGGTTCCAGCGCAACAGCGCCTCGAAGGCGACGACCCGGCCGCTGGCGACGTCGCGGATCGGCTGGTAGTACGGCAGGAATTCGTCGCGCTGCAACGCTGCGCGCAGATCCATTTCCAAGAGGCGCCGCGCCTGCGCGCGCGCATCCATGCCGGTCTCGAAGAAGCGATAGGTGCCGCGGCCGTCCGCCTTGGCGCGATAGAGCGCGAGGTCGGCGTTCTTCAACAACTCGTCCGGATTGCTGCCGTCCTGCGGCGACAGCGAGATGCCGATCGAGACCCCGATGACGATCTGATGGTCGTCGATCTCGTAGGGCGCCGAGATGACCTCGACGAGGCGGCCGGCAAGCGACCGCGCAGCGGCTTCCTCGGAACGTCCGATCTGGACCACGGCGAATTCGTCGCCGCCGAGCCGCGCCACGGTGTCGTGCTCGCCGACGGCAGTCTTCAGCCTGCGGCCGACCTCCTTGAGCAGTGCATCGCCGATGGGATGGCCGAGCGAGTCGTTGATGTCCTTGAAGTTATCGAGATCGAGACAGAGCACCGCGAGCTGTTCACTCGACTTCGCCCGGTTCAGTCCCTGCTCGAGCTGCTCGTGGAACAGCACGCGGTTCGGCAGGCCGGTCAGCGCGTCATGGCGTGCCATGTGCGAGATCTTGGCCTGTGCTTCCAGCCACTCGGTGATGTCCTCGAAGGTCGCGACCCAGCCGCCGCCCTGCATCGGCTGGTTGACGACGCGGATGGAACGGCCGAACCGGTTGACGACGTCGGTCGTGGTGCGGCCCTCGCGCGCATCGGCGACGAGCCGCGCAAAGAATTCATCGGCGTCGCCCTGCCACTGGCCCTTGGCCTGCTCTTCCCTGAGCACGTCGACCAGCAGGCGGCCGGTGAGCGCGATGTCGGTGCGGCGAAGCATCGCCGCGTAGCGTTCGTTGAACAGGATGATCTTGCCGTCCGCATCGAACATGCACAGCCCCTGCGACATGTTCTCGAGCGCGGAGTCCAGCACCAGTTGCTGGCGCCCGAGTTCGCCCTTGGCGCGGCGGTCGAGCAGCGCGGCAACGAGCGCAATCGCGATGATCGCAACCGCGGCGCTGGCGGTGAGGAAGGACATCGAGGCAGGCGGAACCGCGAGCCCGCTGATCGCGAGCGTCGGGTCCGGCGTCAGCAGCACGGCGCCCATCGCGGTGAAATGATGCGCGACGATGGCGAGCGTCAGCAGAGCTGTCGCCGCCAGCGCATGGAGCAGGTCGTCGCGCCGCGCGGCGACGAACAGCGCAAGTGAAGCAAAGACAATTCCGAGCAGCACCGAGACGGCGACCGTGCTTCCGATCCAGTCCACGCGGGCCGGCATCTCCAGCGCCGCCATGCCGGTGTAGTGCATCGCCGCGACACCGCCGCCGACGATGGCGCCGCCGACGACGACCCAGGCCGCGCGCGAGGACGATACCGCGATGCTCAGCCCCACGAAGGTCACGGAGATCGCAAGGATCAACGAAAGAATCGTGACCGGGATGTTGTAGGCGCCGGCATCGCCGGGGCCGTAGGCAAGCATCGCGATGAAATGCGTCGCCCAGACGCCGCATCCGCTGACGGCAGCATCCAGGGCGATCCAGGCGAGGCGCCCCGGTCCCCGCGCGGTGCGTGCCCGGTGAAACAGGCTGATCGCTGCTGCGCTCGCGAGCAGGCACACCGCTCCGCCAAGCGCGACCAGACTCCAATCATGCTGTTCCGTGAGACAGTAAAGAACTTGATACATTGCCGGCCCCTGTGGACCCGCACTTGAACCGACAGAGGTGGACGATCGGTAACCGGCTATGTGCTGCTTCCCCGGATGGTGAACGGGAGATGTGCTCATTCGCTCGGATTGTTCATCGCCTCCGATGCGCTCGGCGAGGCGCGGCGCCAGCAGATTGACCGGCAGCACCGCCGCCATCATCGGAACGAAGGCGAGCCCGGTCCACCACGCCGACAGCCCGTTGATCCGCTGGAGCCGGCACGCTGTGCGCCGGCTCCGTCGTCGAAGGATTCATATTTGATGGTGCTCACGCGCATGCTGCCACCTCGGTTGCAGCCCCATGCGGGATATACGCCGCCGATCCGCCGTCATGTTTCGGCAATGGACGAAGGATGGGTGTGTGTCGAATGCGCTCACGCCAAAATCGGTGTCATCGCCCGCGCAGGCGGGCGATCCAGTACGCCGCGGCGGCGCGGGGATACGGAGAGGCCGCGGAGTACTGGATGCCCCGCCTTCGCGGGGCATGACGGCTAGAACAGAAGCACCGCCCGGACCGCCGCACGGTGCTCTCTCGCTACACCTTCATCAGCTCGCCGCGCGCAAATTCACCTTGCTCTCGGCAAGCTTCGTCAGCTTCTTGTCGGTCGCCTTCTCTTCCTCCAGCGTCTTGGCGAGCACGCTGGCACAGTCGTTGCGGCCGAGCTGCTTGGCCCAGGCGATCAGGCTGCCATAGCGTACGATCTCGTAATGCTCGGCGGCCTGCGCCGCGTTGATCAGCGCGGCGTCGAGCACCGCCTTGTCGGCGACTTCGCCGGCGGTCTCATCGGCTTCCTCGATGATACCGTCGATCGCCGGGCAGTCGACCGCCTTCACGGCGACGCCGTGCATCTTGAACACTTCCTCGAGCCGCGTGACATGTTGCTTGGTTTCTTCGAGGTGCGTCAAAAAGCCCTGTTTCAGCTGCGGATCGGTGGCCTTGCTGGCCATTTTCGGCAGCGCCTTGGTGAGCTGCTGCTCGGCGTAATAGATGTCCCGGAGCTGGTGCACGAACAGGTCGTTCATGGTCTTGATGTCCTTTGTGAACAGTCCCATCGTTCCAATCCTCTTGCGTTTCGGGAACACGGAGGCCGCGGCTTGCATGAAAAGCCGCTTATTCCGCCATGTTCGGTTGCTGATGAGCCGCTAACGGGCGCCCGGGATCGACGTTCCATAAAAGCCTGCATCGCTTGAGCTGGAACAATGCAGGCGACAGCACGATATGAAATCATGCCGGCATGTGAACGTACGATCCGGGCCTATCCGCCGACTCACATGCTTAACGCGCGCCCGGATGTGAACCGCATATGACAAAAGTAGGCGGTCTGGCGCAGAACCTATCCTTGTCAAGGGCTGCACAAGTCACCGTTTTTGCCTTAAATGAGCTGGATCATATCTAGCGATCGACACTTGCCTTCGGCAACGACCGCGCCCGACCGGCCACTGCCCGGCCGGGTCGGTCTTGCCCCCCGCCGGGAGGATGAATGCACGGACTGCTGCCCGCGCTGAAACGCGGCTTCAAGAGATGGATCGGCTGGCGACGGCTCGGAATTGCCGCGAGCGTCTTCATCATCGCCTTCGCGATCACAACGCTGGTGCGGACCCTCAAGGGCATCGATACCGGCGTCATCCTGACCGCGTTAACCGAGATTCCCCGTGGCAGCATCGGGCTGGCGGCGATCTGCGTCTTCTTCGCGTTCTGTACGCTGACCTTCTATGACTTTTTTGCACTGCGAACGATCGGCAAGAAGCACGTTCCCTACCGCATCGCAGCGCTGTCCAGCTTCACGTCCTATTCGATCGGCCACAACATCGGCGCCACGGTATTCACCGGCGGCGCGATCCGCTTCCGGATCTATTCGGACTACGGGCTGAACGCGATCGACGTCGCGAAAATCTGCTTCCTGTCGGGCCTGACCTTCTGGCTTGGTAACATCTTCGTGCTCTCGATCGGCATGGCCGTCCATCCGGATGCCGCGACCTCGATGGATCAGCTCCCCTCGTCGCTCAACCGGCTGATCGCCTTGGGCGGCCTCGCCTCGATCGGCGCTTATCTGGTCTGGCTCTGCATGGGCGAGAAGCGGCGCGAGCTCGGCCAGAAGGGCTGGAAGGTGGTGCTGCCCTCGGCGCCGCTGACGCTGGTGCAGATCCTGATCGGCGTGGTCGATCTCGGCTTCTGCGCCACGGCGATGTACCTCCTGATGCCGGCCACCCCGCCAATCGACTTCCTCTCGCTCGCCGTGGTGTTCATCCTGGCGACGCTGCTCGGCTTTGCCAGCCACGCGCCCGGCTCGATCGGCGTGTTCGACGCCGCCATGCTGCTGGCGCTGCCCGAATTCGGCCGCGAGCAGCTCCTGGCGACGCTGCTGGTGTTCCGCCTGCTCTATTTCGTGATCCCGTTTGGCCTCGCCATCTCCATCATGGGCACGCGCGAGCTCTGGATGAACGTGGTCGAGCCCTGGCAGGAGAGGCGGCGGCTGGCGGAGGCCTGCGCCCAGGCCAATCTGCCCAAGCAGGTGACGCCGATGGAGCGCGAACGGCTGCTGCGGCAGGCCAATAAGCGGTAAGGCTAGGATCTGGAGGCGGAGGGGTTGCCCGCGGAGAGGCAATCCTCTCTTATTTCCGCCTCAACTTTGCCGTTGAAAACGCGGGCCATGATCCCTGTATCCCTTCGTACCCTCTCCGCAAGCCTCCTGCTGCTTGCCGGAATTCTGACTACTTTGCCGCTTCCGCGCGCAGCGGCGCAGGATGCCGGCGCCATGCAGATTTCCTGGGAGGTGCGCAACCGCTTCCGCCTGTTCCGCGAGGAGCGCGACTTCCTGCTCCATGTCGAGAATGCACGTAACCGCAGCATTCTAGCCGCCGAGCAGTCGCTGGAGCTCCAGAGCGAGGGGCGAGGCTGGGCCCGCAACATGGTCAACCGGCTCTGCATCGACCTGCAGGGCCGGGTCAACCAGCCCTGCACCCGCGACAATGTCAAAGAGAACTACCTCACGCCGATCGACCACCCGGTGACGGTACGCCTCGTTGGCGCAGTGCCGGTCGGGGCCACCTGTGCCTGGTCGTTCGACGACGGCGACGGACCGCAGACCTCGACCTTCGACTGCGCCGAGCCGGTCAATCTGCGCGTCCGCTACGGCAAGCAGACGGTTGCGACCGTCGACGTCTCCGCCGGCTCCGACCCGACCCAGCGCATCCAGACCGAGATCCAGGTGCGCGACGTGTTCGTCGCCGGCCTCGGGGACAGCATCGCCTCGGGCGAAGGCAATCCGGACCGGCCGCTGGCGCTGTCGGATGAGGGGTTCTGCTTCCGCTCCTATCTCGGCACCGCCGGTGCGCAGTACTACCGGCCGAGCCGCGCCGGCTACAAGGGCGGCCGCGCCTGCGAGGCGCCGGACACCCTCGCCAACTGGCAGCACTACAGCGCGCTGTGGTTCAATGCGCCCTGCCACCGCTCGCTGTACAGCTACCAGGCCCGCACCGCGCTGGCGCTCGCGGTGCGCTACACCCACATCGCCGTGACCTTTCTGCCGCTCGCCTGCACCGGCGCCGGCATCGGCGACGGGCTCCTGGGCTCGCAGCGCGCCCGCGAATGCCCGCCCGGCAAGACCGGCGTCTGCAACACCAGCGTCAACGCGCAGGTCGCCGAGCTGCGCGAAGCGCTCGGCGCGGCAAAGAAACGCCAGCCGGACCGCACGCTCGATCTCGTGCTGCTGTCGGTCGGCGCCAACGACGTCTATTTCTCCGGCCTCGTCGCCGACGTCATCGTCGACACCGCGACCGAGCGCGCGCTGTTCCGCCGCTCCGGCGTGATGGCGAGCGTCGACGATTCCCGCGACGCGCTGGCACGCGAGCTGCCGCAGAACTTCGTCAAGCTGCGCGAGGCGCTGAAGCCGCTGGTCGGCGGCGACCTCTCGCATGTTGTTTACGTGTCCTACGCCAATCCCGCGCTCGCCGACGGTGGCGTGCCCTGCCGCGGCGGCCGCGCCGGCTTCGACATTCATCCGTCCTTCAACGCCGATCCGCAGCGCCTCGCACGCGTCTCGACCTTCGTCGACACGGAATTTCTGCCGCAACTGAAGGGGCTCGCCACCTGCACGCGCGGTGCGTTGTGCCGCGATCCCGAATCCGACCGCATGACCTTCGTCGATGCGCACCAGGCCGCGTTCGCCGACCACGGCTTTTGCGCCCATTCCGGCAACGATCCCGAATTCGACCGCAGCTGCTTTGCCGAGAACGGCCAGAGCTTCAATCCCGATATCGTGAGCGCAGCGAGCCAGCCGATGCTGTGCGGCCGCGGCGCCTCGGAGTACCGCGCCTACCTGCCGCGCGCGCGCTGGATCCGCGACGCCAATGACAGCTATTTCGCCGCGATGACCTATCCGCAGGGCCTGCCGGCCGCGAGCCAGCCGACCGACATCCACGACGCGACCTGGGGCGTGCTGTCCGCCGTCTATGGCGGCGCCGTGCATCCAAGCGCCGAAGGCCACGCCGCGATGGCGGATGCGGCACTGCCGGCGGCGAGCGCCGTGCTCGGGCTGGATGCCGTGCCCCCCAACGTGACGCGCGGGTTTCTGCCGCAATTGCTGCCGAGCGCGCAGCAGTAGCGCGCGCGACATCGTAGCCCGGATGAGCGCAGCGACATCCGGGACCACTGTCCCCGCATATCGCTACGCTCATGCGGGCTACGCGCTGCCTGCCACACCGTCATTGCGAGCGCAGCGAAGCAATCCAGAATCCCTTCGCGGAAAAAGCCTGGATTGCTTCGCTGCGCTCGCAATGACGAGTTTGTGGTTCAAACCATCTACTCCACCGCTGTCATCGCCCGGCTTGACCGGGCGATCCGCCCAGTTCGCCGCAGCAGCAGTGATTGAACCGAGAAGCCGCGGCGTACTGGATTCCCCGCCTTCGCGGGGAATGACAGCGGTGCGCGTGGCGCGACCTCGCTCGCGCACTCTCACTCTCTCCACGATCGTTCCCCCAAGCTTTCGTTCCATCAATCCAAAAACGGCATCGATCGATACTCCCTTGAACTTGGACACCCTGCCGCACGCGCCTCTAGGACTCGCCTTGAGGAAACATTTCGAGTTCTAAGGAGGCGCATCATGAGCGCAGTGGTGTCCGCAGCGGACGTGAGGAGGTCTCGCGTCAGGCTGTTCATCGTGACCATGTTGTTCCTGGTCACCACCGTGAACTATGCCGACCGCGCCACGCTGTCGATCGCCGGTCCCGCGCTCTCCAAGGAGCTTCATCTCGATCCCGTCGCCATGGGCTGGATCTTCTCGGCTTTCGGCTGGTCCTATGTCGTGGCGCAGGTGCCGGGCGGCTGGTTGCTCGACCGCTACGGCTCGCGCCTCGTCTATGCCTTCAGCATCATCGTCTGGTCGCTGTTCACGCTGATGCAGGGCTGGGTCGGCTTCCTCAGCGCCGGCGCCGCCATCGTCGTGCTGTTCGTGCTCCGCCTCCTTGTCGGCGTCGCCGAAGCACCGTCCTTTCCCGCCAATGCCCGCATCGTCGCAGCCTGGTTTCCGGGCAACGAGCGCGGCACCGCGTCGGCCTTCTTCAATTCGGGGCAGTATTTCGCCACCGTGATCTTCGCGCCGCTGATGGGCTGGATTGCCCACGCCTACGGCTGGCGCTACGTGTTCTTCGTGATGGGCGCGCTCGGAATCATCATGGGCCTGGTCTGGATCAAGACCATCTACGGCCCCAAGGAGCATCCCTCGATCAACGAGGCGGAGTTCGACTACATCAAGGAAGGCGGCGCGCTGGTCGATCTCGACGCGCCCAAGGACGATCAGCTGCGCGGGCGTGCGCAAGAGTCCGGCTCGGGGTGGGACCACATCCGCCAGTTGCTCTCCAACCGCATGATGCTCGGCGTCTATCTCGGCCAGTACTGCATCAACACGCTGACCTATTTCTTCCTGACCTGGTTTCCGGTCTACCTCGTCAAGGAGCGCGGCCTGTCGATCCTGCAAGCCGGTTTCGTCGCGACGCTGCCCGCCTTGTGCGGCTTCATCGGCGGCGTGCTCGGCGGCATCATCTCGGACGCGATCCTGCGCAGGACCGGCTCGCTGACCATGGCGCGCAAGATCCCGATCGTCGGCGGCATGCTGTTGTCGATGTCGATCATCGCGTGCAACTACGTCGACGGACAGGCGCTGGTGGTCGGCTTCATGGCGCTCGCCTTCTTCGGCAAGGGCATCGGCGCGCTCGGCTGGGCGGTGGTCTCCGACACCTCGCCGAAGGAAGCCGGCGGCGTCTCCGGCGGCCTGTTCAACACCTTCGGCAATCTCTCCTCGATCACCACCCCGATCGTGATCGGCTACATCCTGGCCGCGACCGGCTCGTTCAACGGCGCGCTGGTGTTTGTCGGGCTCAACGCGCTGGTGGCCGCCTTCGCCTATCTCGTCATCGTCGGCAAGATCGAGCGGGTGACGCTCAAACGTTCCTCCTGAGGGCTCCCATGGGAGCTTGACCAGGCAACTCAACGGCGGCTTCACGGCCGCCGTCTTTGTTTTGAGGATGATCGATGCTAGAAGTGCCGGGGAAACGCCTTATCCATCTAAGGCATGTATCGATGTTCGACCTCAACCAGCTCCGCTGTTTCGTCACGGTAGCGGAGGAATTGCATTTCGGCCGCGCCGCCGCGCGGCTCAACATGACCCAGCCGCCGCTGTCCCGGCAGATCCAGGTGCTCGAGCACATCATCGACGCGCCGCTCCTGGAGCGCACCAGCCGCTCGGTGCGCCTGACGCCCGCGGGGCGGAGCTTCCTGCCGGAGGCGCGGCGCATCCTCAAGCTTGCCGAAAGCGCCTCGCAGGTCGCCCGCCGCATCGCGCTCGGCAAGACCGGCTCGCTGAAGATCGGCTTCACCGCGGCCGCCGCCTACGGCTTCCTGCCCGAGCTCATCGCCGCCTGCCGCGCCAAGCTGCCGGAGGTGGATTTCTCGCTGAAGGAGATGGTGTCGGGCGACCAGTTCGAGGCGCTGACATCAGGCCAGATCGACGCCGGCCTGCTCCGTCCCCCGATCGCGCGGCCCGAGCTGACCAGCCGCCGCGTCGTCGCCGAGCCCCTGCTCGCCGCGATCCCGAAGAAGCATCCGCTGGCCAATGCCGACAGCATCACCATCAAGGATTTCGACGACCAGCCTTTCGTGATGTATTCGCCCTATGAGAGCCGCTACTTCCACGATCTGCTGGTGGCCCTCTTCACCCGCGCCGACGTGCTGCCGCGCTACGTGCAGCATCTGAGCCAGATCCACTCGATCCTCGCCATGGTCCGCGCCGGCCTTGGCCTTGCCATCGTGCCGGCCGCGGCCGCGAGCCTGAAGATCTCCGACGTGCGGCTGCGCCCGCTGAAGCTGCGCACCCGCGTCCCCGTCGAGCTGTTCATGGCCTGGCGCCGCGAGGACGAGAACCCGCTGCTGTCGGCGCTGGTCAAAATCGCCGGTGAATTGTCCTCCGCGGACGCGATGGAAGATTGATGCTGAATTCGCATTGGTCGATATAGGCTTTGGCTTGGACGCGCATCGAACGGTCTCCTAAACCACGGCGCATGGACGCGCAGCCTTCTGCTTGCGTCCTCCACAACACGCGAATAAGGGAGCCGCGCCCATGAGCAAGATGACCCCGCAGGAAATGGCCCAGAAGATCGGATCGGGCCTCCTGTCCTTCCCCGTCACGCCGTTCAAGGCTGACTACTCCTTCGACGAGGCGACCTACCGCGCCAACATGGACTGGCTCTGCGGCTACGATGTCGCAGGTCTGTTCGCCGCCGGCGGCACCGGCGAGTTCTTCTCGCTGACCCCGACCGAGGTTCCGCAGGTGGTCAAGGTCGCCGTCGACGAGACCAAGGGCCGCGTGCCCGTGCTCGCCGGCACCGGCTACGGCACCGCGATCGCCCGCGAGATCGCGATCGGTGCGGAAAAGGCCGGCGCCGACGGCCTCTTGCTGCTGCCGCCCTACCTCACCCATTCCGAGCAGGAAGGCCTTGCCGCCCATGTCGAGGCGGTCTGCGCCGCCGTGAAGATCGGCGTCATCGTCTACAACCGCGACAACGCCATCCTCCAGCCCGACACGCTCGCGCGTCTTGCCGAGCGCTGCCCGAACCTCGTCGGCTACAAGGACGGCATCGGCGACATCGAGCTGATGACCCGCGTCTACACCAAGCTCGGCGATCGCCTCACTTATGTCGGCGGCCTGCCGACCGCGGAGACCTTCGCGCTGCCCTATCTCGACATGGGCGTGACGACCTATTCCTCGGCCGTGTTCAACTTTGTGCCGGAATTCGCCACCAATTTCTACGCCGCCGTGCGCAAGCGCGACCATGTGGCGATCCAAGCCGGCCTGAAGGATTTCATCCTGCCGCTGATCGCGATCCGCAACCGCAAGAAGGGTTATGCGGTCTCGATCATCAAGGCCGGCATGAAGGTGATCGGCCGCGATTCCGGCCCGGTCCGTCCGCCGCTGACCGATCTCACCGAGCAGGAGATCGCGGAACTGACCGCGCTGGTGAAGAAGCTGCCTGCCGCACGATCGTCACAACAGGCTGCAGAATAAGGGCAGAAAACAGGGAGGAGCGCGCGATGGCCGCGACTGAGATTTCTGGCGCACCGGTCGTCACGGCGATGCAGGTGATCCCGGTCGCGGGCCGCGACAGCATGCTCCTCAATTTGAGCGGCGCGCATGCGCCGTTCTTCACCCGCAACATCGTCATCCTCACTGACAATGCCGGCCACACCGGCGTCGGCGAGGTACCGGGCGGGCAGAAGATCTGGCAGACCCTCCAGGACGCCCGCGATCTCGTGATCGGCAAGACCGTCGGCGCGATGAACAACATCCTCGCCGATATCAGGACCGCCTTTGCCGACCGCGACGCCGGGGGCCGCGGCAAGCAGACCTTTGACCTGCGGGTGATGATCCACGCAGTCACCGCGATCGAATCCGCCCTCCTCGACCTGCTCGGCCAGCATCTCAACCTGCCGGTCGCCGCTCTGCTCGGCGAAGGCCAGCAGCACACCAGCGTCGAGACGCTCGGCTATCTCTTCTTCGTCGGAGACCGCCGCAAGTCGAAGCTCGACTATGTCGCAGGCGAGACCGGCAAGGCAGAATGGTTCAATCTCCGCCACCAGGAGGCGATGACGCCCGAGACCGTGGTGCGGCTCGCGGAAGCCACCCACGACCATTACGGCTTCGCCGATTTCAAGCTCAAGGGCGGCGTGCTCCGCGGCGAGCAGGAGATCGAGGCCGTCACCGCGATCGCAAAGCGCTTCCCCAACGCGCGCGTCACGCTGGACCCCAACGGCGCCTGGTCGCTGGATGAGGCTATCGGCCTCTGCAAGGGCATGCACGGCATCCTCGCCTATGCCGAGGACCCCTGCGGCGCCGAGGCCGGCTTCTCCGGCCGCGAGATCATGGCCGAGTTCCGCCGCGCCACGGGGCTGCCGACCGCGACCAACATGATTGCGACCGACTGGCGGCAGCTCTCCCATGCGCTGCGCCTGGGCGCGGTGGACATTCCGCTCGCCGACCCCCATTTCTGGACCATGCAAGGCTCGGTGCGCGTGGCCCAGACCTGCCGTGACAACGGCCTGACCTGGGGCTCGCACTCCAACAATCATTTCGACATTTCGCTCGCCATGTTCACCCATGTCGGCGCCGCCGCCCCGGGCAAGGTCACCGCGATCGACACCCACTGGATCTGGCAGGACGGCCAGGCGCTGACGAAAGAGCCGCTCCAGATCAAGGGCGGCAAGATCACGGTGCCTGACAGGCCGGGCCTCGGCATCGAGATCGACCGCGGCGCCATCGAGGCCGCACACGAGCTCTACAAGAAGCATGGACTCGGCGCCCGGGATGACGCTATGGCCATGCAGGACCTGATCCCGGGCTGGACGTTTGACGACAAGCGTCCCTGCCTCGTGCGTTAAAAACGTTCCCTCGGAGGAAAAAAGATGACTGCGATCCTGAAGAACTTCATCGGCGGCGAATGGGTCGACGGCTCCGGCGTCACGAAGAACATCAACCCCTCCAACACCAACGATCTCGTCGGCGAATACGCCAAGGCCGACAAGGCCCAGACCGAGAAGGCGATCGCCGCGGCCAAGGCCGCTTTCCCCGCCTGGGCGCGCTCGACGCCGCAGGAGCGCTATGACGCGCTGAACAAGATTTCGCTCGAAATCCTCTCCCGCAAGGAAGAACTCGGCCGCCTGCTCGCCCGCGAGGAAGGCAAGACCCTGCCCGAGGGCATCGGCGAGGTCGCGCGTGCCGGCCAGATCTTTGCATTCTTCGCCGGCGAAGCGCTGCGCCTGATCGGGGAGAAGGGCGCCTCGGTTCGTCCCGGCCTCGACGTCGAGCTCACCCGTGAGCCGATGGGCGTCGTCGGCATGATCACGCCCTGGAATTTCCCGATCGCGATCCCCGCCTGGAAGATCGCGCCGGCGCTCTGCTACGGCAACACCGTGGTGTTCAAGCCGGCCGAGCTGGTGCCGGGCTCGGCCCATGCACTGTCCGAGATCATCACCCGCTCGGGCATTCCGGCTGGCGTATTCAACCTCGTGATCGGCTCCGGCTCCGTGGTCGGCCAGACCCTGCTCGACCATCCGGATGTCGCGGCGATCACCTTCACCGGTTCGGTGCAGACCGGGCGCAAGATCGCGCAGGCCTGCGTGCTGTCGAACCCGATGAAGAAATTCCAGCTCGAGATGGGCGGCAAGAATCCGCTGGTCGTGCTTGACGACGCGGACCTGAAGACCGCTGTCGAGGTCGCCGTCAACGGCTCCTATTTCTCCACCGGCCAGCGCTGCACGGCGTCCTCGCGCCTGATCGTCACCGAAGGCATCCACGACCGCTTCGTCGCGGCGATGGCCGAGCGGCTGAAGGGCCTGTCGGTGGACGACGCGCTCAAGGCCGGCGTGCATATCGGCCCCGTGGTCGACCAGAGCCAGCTCGACCAGGACCTGCGCTACATCAAGATCGGCCAGGACGAGGGCGCCAAGCTCGCCTTCGGCGGCGAGCTGCTCAAGCGTGAGAACCCCGGTCACTACCTGCAGCCGGCGCTGTTCACCGAGGCCAACAACAACATGCGCATCGCGCGCGAAGAGATCTTTGGACCCGTCGCCGCGGTCATCCGCGCCAAGAACTACGAGGAAGCCCTCGCCATCTCCAACGACACCGAGTTTGGCCTTGCCTCCGGCATCTGCACCACCAGCCTGAAATACGCCTCGCACTACAAGCGCAACAGCGAGTCCGGCATGGTGATGGTCAATTTGCCGACCGCCGGCGTCGACTATCACGTGCCGTTCGGCGGCCGGAAGGGCTCGAGCTACGGCGCCCGCGAGCAGGGCTCCTATGCGCGCGAGTTCTACACCACGGTGAAGACGGCTTATACGTTCCCGGGTTGATAGGCTGACTTCGTAGGGTGGGTTAGCGCAGCGTAACCCACCTCTTCTGCTTCCGCGGCCACAGACATCGGTGGGTTACGCTGCGCTAACCCACCCTACAAATCCCGGAGTCCATCATGGACCAGGACGTCGCAGCGAAAGAGCAGCCCCGCTACATCAAGCTCAACGAGCGCGACAATGTCGCGATCGTGGTCAATGATTTCGGGCTTCCCGCCGGCTCCCGCTTTGCCGGCGGGCTGACGCTGCGCGCCTTCGTGCCGCAGGGACACAAGACGGCGCTGGTCGATATCGCGGAAGGCGCACCGATCATCCGCTATGGCGAGATCATCGGCTACGCGCTCTCGCCGATCCTGGCCGGCGAATGGGTGGATGAAGCCCGCATCCGCATGCCGGAGGCCCCTGCCCTCGACAAGCTGGAAATCTCGACCGCCGTCCCCGCGCCGCTGCCGCCGCTCGAGGGTTTCACCTTCGAAGGCTACCGCAATCCGGACGGCTCGGTCGGAACCAAGAACATCCTCGGCATCTCCTCCTCCGTACAATGCGTCAAGGGCACGATGGAATATGCGGTGAAGCGTATCCGCGCCGAGCTGCTGCCGAAATACCCCAACGTCGACGACGTCGTGCCGCTGACGCACGCCTATGGCTGCGGCGTCGCCATAACCGCGCCCGACGCGGTGGTGCCGATCCGCACGCTGCAGAACCTCGCGCTCAACCCGAATTTCGGCGGTGAGATTCTGGTCGTCGGCCTCGGCTGCGAGAAGCTCGCGCCCGAGCGCCTGGTGCCGGAAGGCGTGAGCGATGCCATCGTCCGCATGCAGGACGAGGCCTTCGACGGCTTTGGCGCGATCGTCGATGCGATCATGACCCAGGCCGAGGCGCGACTGAAGGTGCTCAACACCCGCAAGCGCGAGACCTGCCCGGCCTCCGACCTCGTCATCGGCCTGCAATGTGGCGGCAGCGACGCCTTCTCCGGCGTCACCGCCAACCCCGCCGTCGGCTTTGCCGCCGATCTCCTGGTCCGCGCCGGCGCCACCGTGATGTTCTCGGAAGTGACGGAAGTGCGCGACGCCATCCAGCTGCTCACCCGCCGCGCCATCAACGAGGACGTCGGCCGCGCGCTGGTGCGTGAGATGGCATGGTACGATTCCTATCTCGCCCGCGGCGGCGCCGACCGCAGCGCCAACACCACGCCCGGCAACAAGAAGGGCGGCCTCGCCAACATCGTCGAGAAGTCGCTCGGCTCGATCGTGAAGTCCGGCTCGAGCGCCATCACCGGCGTGCTCTCGCCCGGCGAGAAGGCGACGCAGAAGGGCATGCTGTTCGCGGCAACCCCCGCCTCCGATTTCATCTGCGGCACGCTCCAGCTCGCCTCCGGCATGACGCTGCAGGTATTCACCACCGGCCGCGGCACGCCTTACGGCCTTGCGGCTGCACCCGTGATCAAGGTCGCGACCCGCAGCGAGCTTGCCCGCCGCTGGAAGGACCTGATCGATTTCGATTCAGGCAGCATCGCCACCGGCGAGAAGACCATCGAGGAATGCGGCTGGGACCTGTTCCGCCTGATCCTCGATGTCGCCTCTGGCCGCATCAAGCCATGGTCGGACCGCTGGGGCATCCACAACGATCTCACGCTGTTCAATCCGGCGCCGGTGACCTGAGTCCCGACGAGCGGCTTCACTGCCCCTCGATCAGATGCATGTCGCCAAGCGTGACGGGCAGGCTACGCGTGATGAGGTCGACAATTGCGGCGCGCAAACGTTCGCTCGACGCAGAGCCGCCAAACGTCTCATCGACCGGTCCGCTCGGGCCGGCGAGCCGCAGGGTCCCGGTGTTGTCGAGCGGCGCGGCCGCCCGCTTCTCGATCACGTCGAACGACTTGCCGTCGATGATCCGGATTTCGTACAGCGCGTGGATCAGGCCGTAGTCCGCAAGCAGCGTGCGGTATTCGGCGAGCCCGACACCCTCGACGTCGCGGCCGTTTCCAAGCTTCGATCTCGCGCGGGTGATGACGATATACGCGTCCAGCCCCTGCGGTGCGATATCGCTGCGAACCAGCTCCTTGAACGGATCGCTGCGCAGGAGATTGACGGGCGCAATCGCCGAATCCTTGATGGCAGCGAACGCTGCGCGCCTGTAGGTCACCGGCTGCACGCGAAAACGCCCGCTCAGCAGCTTCGTCGCCTGCTGGACGATCAACTCGTCCAGTCCCCATGCGCTGATCGAGGCGCTTTGTGCGGCGTTGCCGAGCCCGGTCAGGCCGGCTCGCGTCAGGCTCATTTCTTCGCCGATGGCCGAGACGATGCCGACGGTCTTGATCGCCTGGAGCTTCGTCGCGCGCGTCTCGAATGCTGCGGCGGCACCGAGGACGGCGGATGCGATCGCGAGGCCAGCCCATAGAATGACGATACGGCGCATGGCGGATCATCGAATCCTGAAGTCGAACGAATAGGACGCGCCCAGGCCAACGGTGGTCTGGTTTGACGATCCCCGCAACTTCACCAGCGGGCTGTCCGCGGCATCGCCGAGCAGCTTCTCGTATTCGACATAGGCATGGACCTCCCATTGCGGATTGATGCGGTAGGAGATCTGGCTGCCGAAGCCGACCGAGTGCGCGCCGCCCCTGGCATTGTAGATCGGCAGCCCCGAAGCCAGCGCCTGCGCGGCATCGACGCCGAAATACGGCGCGGTGGCCTTGGTGCTCTTCCAGGTGAAGCGCGGGCCGGCCGAGATCGTCAGCCTCTGGATCAGCGGCACGATGACGTCGGCCGAGACGTCGGCCACTGTGCCGGTGTGGCCATCGAAGCCCTGACGCAACTCGCTGCGCAGGCGCAGCCAATCCACCGGATAATATTCGACGAAGCCGCCGAGCTCGTAGGCGGCCTTGACGTCGCCAAGGCCGGTCAGCTCGGCATATTTGTTGCCCTTGCGCGAGGAGACGTATTTGAACGCTGGGCCCGCGCGAAAATTGCCGACGTCGAGCAGCGCGATGCTGGCGCTGTCGCGCGGTCCGCGAAACTGGTCGATCGATCCGGCGCGGCGGATGGTGAAGATCGGGATCGGAAGAAACTTGCCGTTCTTCGATCCGACGAAATCAGGCGTGTATTTGCCGCCGATGCCGACCATGACGGTCCAGTTTCCGGACGGCGACGGCAGCATCGGCAACTCGAAGGGCGGAGCCGGCAGCGTGAACGCGGTCTGCGCCGATGCGAATTGTGCTGTCGCCGTGATTGCACCGAGTGCGGCAAGGCAGGCGATCGTCCACCGCGCAGTCGCCGTAAGGCGGAGAGCGGCTTCGTCAATATGCTTCATTTCAGGGCCCCGGACCGGCCTTCCTGGCCGAGTCGACTGATGTGGTTGGAGCCCAGCATGTGGTCCGGCAAAATTGCCCCAAGATTGCAACGGCCGACCGTCCCTGCGACATTCCGCGCGGGGGTGCGCCGCCGGATCAACATTGCCCGAACATTGCCCGGGACGGGTTCACGCGCACAAGTTTTGATCGCGCGTGCCGTTCAACCTCTCCGTTCCTGCCTTTTATTCGCCAAGCTCGCTGCCTTAAACGGAACCCGCGCACGCACCGAACCGCCGGACTTCGGCCAGAAAGCGTTAACGTCGGGGTGCTATCGCCCCAGGAGAGTCAAGGACGACCCGCGTGCGCTCGCTCGTGATCGAAGACGAACCGCAGATCGGCGCCTATGTCAGCCGCCTGCTCGGTCAATTGCACGGCGTCGTCGACCTCGTCGGCTCGATTGCCGACGCGCGCCAGGCGCTGGACAATTTCAAATATGATCTCGCCATCGTCGACCGGATGCTGCCCGACGGCGATGCGCTCGAGGTGGTCACCGCGCTGAACCAGTCGCCGGAGCGTCCCGCGATCATCATGCTGACGTCCAAGGACGCCAAGGAGGACGTCGTCGACGGCCTCAATAGCGGCGCCGATGATTATCTCGGCAAGCCGTTCGAGCCGCAGGAACTGCTTGCGCGAGTGCGCGCCGTGTTGCGTCGGCCGCGCCTGCTCGCGCCTTCGGTGCTGTCGCTCGGCAATGTCGAGCTGCATCTCGGCAGCAACGAGGTCGTGGTCGCCGACAGGAAGATCCTGCTGCGGCGGCGCGAGGCGCTGATCCTGGGCGCGCTGCTGATGCGGCGCGACCGCGTCATCACCCGCGCCGCCCTGATCGAGGAAATCTACGGTTTCGACGACGAGATCGAATCCAACACGCTCGAAGCGCAGGTCTCGCGCCTGAGGAAGAAGCTGGCGGCATTCGGCGGCGACGTCGAGATCCGCAGCATGCGCGGCATCGGTTACATCCTGCGACTGGCAACGCCGCGATGACGTCGATCGCGCGGACCTTTGCGCTGTCGCTCGGCATCGCCGCGACGACGATCTTTTTGATCATGGTCGCGATCTTCGTCTCGAGGTACCCGTTGGAGGAACGCGAGTTCAGGGCCTGCCGGGTCGTGGCGGCCGTTCTCGATCGCGCCACTGATATCGATGGGCAAAACCTGACGGTACGTGCGACTCCCGCCCTCGAGGAATTGAAGGCGGACAGTCCAAACCTCTGGTACGTCGTGTCCGTGGGCGATCTCGTCAGCGAGTACGCTGGCGAGCACCGGCCGCCTCTCCCCTTCGCCTTTCCCTATCGCGGGCCGGTCGGCCTGTCCGTCTTCAGCACCTACGACCAGAAGAGCACGTTCTGTCTCGCCGTTGCGCAACGGGGCTCCTTGCGGCTCACGACGATGGTCGGCGAGCCTCAGGTCCGCTTCGGCCGAATGGCCGGAAACTTCCTCGTCAACAGGATTTTTTCGATCATCCTGGTGGCGCTGGCATTTGCGGCGACCGTCGCCATCGGTTCAGCGCTTGCTGCACGTTTCGTCTCGCGCGGCATCGAACGGGTCGCGCACCGCGCGCTCGCGATCGATCCCTCGGCCCCGCAAGGTTTGATATCGCTGTCCGAAGTCCCCTCCGAGTTGAAGCCGCTGGTGGAGGCGTTGAACCGCGCGTTCGGCGAGATCGACGCCTATATCAGGATGCAGCGCCGCTTTCTCGGCAATGCAGCCCATCAGCTGCGCACGCCGCTGACGCTGCTGCGCGCGAAGATCGATGACGTGCCCGATCCGGCCCTGAAGGCCGAGCTGGTACGGGACGTCCGCCGCCTGACGTCGCTGGTCTCAGCCATGCTCGACCTGGCGCGCCTGCAAAATCATGCGATCGAAAAGCGTCCGATCGATCTCGCCGAGATCACGCTGGAGGTGCTGGCCGATTTCGGACCGTCGGCGCTGGACGCCGGCATCGAGCTTGCGCTGGAGCGTGCCGACGAAGGGCCATTCCTGGTGCAGGGCGTCGACGCCGCCATCCGCAGCGCGCTCGCCAATCTCGTCGGCAACGCGCTCATCCACGCCCGTGGCGCGCGACGCATCGTCGCCATACTCGGCCGCGGCAGCATTGCGATCGACGATGACGGCGCGGGCCTGCCCGACGGCGCGGAGCACAAGCTGCTGGAGCCGTTTCAGACCGGCAACGGCGCAGGCGACGGCGCGGGCCTCGGCCTGTCGATCGTCCGCGAGATCATGGCCGCCCATGGCGGCGAGCTCGTCATCGTCTCCGAGCCCGGACGCGGCACGACGATGCGCCTGTGCTTTCCCGAGGCTGCCGCGACGGCCGGATCGCAGCAGCTCGAGCTGCAAGAGCGCTGAGCGAGGCGCATCGCTCCTGCCGCGAAACCGTCCGGAAACATTGGCGCGAAAAAACTTCGTCCTTGTTTCATCCTTTCGCGCCAAGCAACCAATATGTGCGCCAACGGCGACAGGAATGTTCGCACGCGAGCGAACCTGTCCCGGCATCACCGCGACAAAACCTCCGATTGCCATCTTCCACGGAGATTTTCCAATGCGCGTTCTCACAGTGATTGCCGTTACCGGTGCAATGATTGCGAGCTCGGCCGGCGCGTTCGCCGGCGAGCTTCCCTCTTACGAAGTGAAATCGTTCCCGATCTCGACGACGCAGGTGCAGGTGCTCGGCGGCGCCGGCGTCGAGGAGCAGTCGACCGCGCCCGCGATGACCGTCGCCGGCATGCCCGCCTCGCCCGCGCAGGTTTCGGTGCTGTCGCCGCGCGTCAAGCAGCTTGCGAGCGTGAATTCGCGAAGCGACGCGCGCTAGGTACGATCTGTCCTTCCGGGACGTGCGAAGCGCGAGCCCGGACTTCCATCGTCCAGCACCATCGGGATCCCGGGCTTGACGCTATGCGTCGCCCGGGATGACGTTTCAAACCCTACGTCATGCTGCCCGGCATGAAGCAGCGTACGCGCGGGTGGCCGTCGATATAGTGCTTCCACACCATGGTGCGGCCGATCTTGTTCGGCTCGGTGATCACGGCTCCCTCCGGCACGAGCACCCATTCGCCGTCGAGATGGACGCGGTAGCGCCCCTTGTCGGATTCCCAGTCGACATCGGCGACCACGTAGCCGTCGGCATCGGAGCAGCACTGCCCGAACTCGCTGTGCAGGCTCTCGAACCAGGGTTTGAGCGGTGAGTTGGCGTAGCGCCCGTCGTCGCGCGCCAGCGCCGATGTCGCCAGCAGCACGGTCAGGCCGAGCATCATCGCCGCACACGGTCTTGCAAGTGTCATGTCGTCTTCCCGCGGATCGAAGTAGCGCCGCGAGGGACAGGCGCCACCGTCCGCCTTCCGCACATTGGCGGCAGGCAGTGGGACGGCGACTCGCTCCCCCAGCAGCTTTGCCACAGCTATGCAAATCCGGCGCCAGCGTGCATTCCGGAGAACTACTGCCGCACACAGTTGCCCACGCTTGCGTATGCCTGCATGCGTGACGCGCCGGCGATTTTTGCCGCGCATTTTCGAGGCTTTCCTTATCGCACCTCAACGTGTACGAACGTGGCCGCGAAACCTTATCGCATTGTTTAACCGGCTGTTTCGATTAGAGAATCAGGTGATGGCGTGACTGGCATTGGACCGGCAGCGCTATGAGTTCGAGAGAGTTGCTCCCTGGCCAGCAGGACGCGACCGATCTACCCGCAAACCAGGTGCAGTTTGCGCTGGTGATTTCGCGCATGCTGGAGACGGTGAAGGACGACGCGGACGCGAGGCGGCAGATGGTCTACGACCTTGCCCGCTACAAGCTCCAGGAGCAGTTCACCTACGCCGACGCCAGAAACATCGACCAGATGAAGCGGGCGCTTGAGGTCGCCATCGAAGAGGTCGAGAAGTTCTCGCGTGAAGAGGCGCCGCTGGAGCGCCTGCCGTCGCAGCAACTCGCCTCGTCCAAGGAGACCGGCGGCGTTCTGTTATCCGGCGATGCGACCGTCTTGCCATCAGGAGTCGGCAGGCCGCGCAGCAGGCTGCCTGCGATCTCGGGCCCGCTTCTGCCGGTGATCAAGCGCACGGCGGCCATCCTGCTTGCCGCCAGCGCAGTCATCCTGATCGTTTCGCAGCGGGACAATATCGCCGCGCTGCGCCGGCAGATTTCGTCGCAGAGCCCGGAGATCGCGCTGGTCGCACCCAAGCCGGAGACGACGTTTGCGGTCGCCAAGCCGGAGATGGTGACGCCCGCCGCACCTGCCCCGACGCGCGTGCTTCCGACCGACTACGGCATCTACGCCCTGATCGACGACAAGTCGCTGGCGGAGCTATCCGCGACCGGCGTGATGGCGCCCGATATGCGCATCGCGATTTCACCGGAGTTCAGGAAGCCCGATCGGCCGCATTTGCCGAACGGCCGCGTCAAGTTCATCGTCTTCCGCCGCGATGCCGCAAGCGCCATTCCCGAACGCGTCGAGGTTCGCGTCATGGCGAAGATCGCCAGGGAGTTTTCCAGCGACGCCGCCGGCAAGGCGCTCAGCGGCGGCGACGATGTCGGGGTCATCCGCAACTTCTCCTATCCGTTCCGGGTCTCGCCGATTCCGGGGAAGGCCGAGATGCATGAACTCCACGCCGGAGCTTCTGAGCTCGAGCTTCCACCGGGGCATTACGTCCTGAGCCTGGGAGCTCAGGCCTATTATTTCCAGGTCGACGGCGAGATCACCGATCCCCGGCAGTGCCTCGAGCGGGTCGTCGCCGGCAACGGCACCTTCTATGCGCCGTGCAAGAAGGCACGGACGTATTGACGATCTTGTAGCCCGCGAGATCGAGGCACGCGCGAGCCCCCACTCAGCTGTCGTCGCCCGGCTTGACCGGGCGATCCAGTATTCCAGAGACAGTGCGAGGATACGGAGAAGCCGCGGCGTACTGGATTCCCCGCCTTCGCGGGGAATGACACTGGTGGGTGGAGCGACGGCTGCGACGACAACGGCCGCCCGAAAATCCCTACTGCTTCGGCGCCGGCGCCATCATCGCGCCGCCTTTCTTGGCCGCGGGCGCGGGTGCGGGCTTGGTCGCGGCGGCCTGCGCGGGCAGGTATTTGGCGACGATGGCGGGATCGACCTGGGCGATGTTGGCGTCGGGCAGGCGCGTCCAGATTTCGTCCTTGCCGAACAGGGAAATGCCGAGAAAGCCGCGCATGGTCAGGGTCTGACCATCTGGGCTCACCGTCATCTTGGCTTTCCAGACGTTGCCGTCGCGCGGATTGACCACGTTGCCGCCGTCATACTTCAGGCCGTCGCGCTTCATGTCGCGGATGAAGGAGAGCCCGAGCACCGGCTGGTTCTTGCGATCGTCCGTGCACTTCGTGCAGGCCTCGTTCGGATCGTCGCCGGGGCGCGGAAAGGTTTTTGCGATCACGCCTTCGAAGATGCCGTTGTGGTCGATGAAGAGGAACCATCCCACCGTCTTGCCGTCTTCGACCTTCTGCCACAGCCCAGCAGCGGTCGGCTGGGCCGACGTCGCAGCCGGAGCTTGCGCCGCAGCCGGGCTCACCACGCCGAGCAGCGCAAGTGCGAGGAAGGGGAGCAGCCGAAAGCTGGAAATGAGAGTCCGCATTATCGTCACCTTGCTGAGCCAATCGCCTTTGCCAAGCCAAGACCGTGCCAAGCCAAGTCTGGAATGGCCGCACACTACGGCGATTTCGCGAACGGTTCCAGCACCAGAAACATGGGGCATTGCCTTGCCGCCCCCTCGGCGTCAGTTGACGCCGAGCTTCTTTTGCAGGCTGGACGACGAGGTCGTGTACTGGAACACGAGCCGCTTCTCCGGATAGACATAACGATGGGCTTTTTGCGACATCAGCGCGCCCTCGTGGAAGCCGCACAGGATCAACTTGATCTTGCCGGGATAGGTGTTGATGTCGCCGATGGCGAAGATACCGGATACGTTGGTCTCGAACGCGCTGGTCTCGACCGGCACCAGGTTGTTCTCGAGCGCAATGCCCCAGTTCGCGACCGGGCCGAGCTTCATGGTCAGCCCGAAGAACGGCAGCATGGTGTCGCAGGCAACCTCTGTGATGCTGTTGTCGTTGCCCTTGACGGTCGCACCGGTGAGCTTGCCGTCGGCGCCGGAGAGCGCGGTGACCTGGCCGAGCCGCAGATCCATCTTGCCGCCAGCCACCAGCGCGCGCATCTGCTCGACGCTGTGGGGCGCGGCGCGAAACTCGTCGCGCCGGTGCAGAAGCGTGATGCGCTTGGCCAGCGGATGCAGGTTGAGCGTCCAGTCGAGCGCGGAATCGCCGCCGCCGACGATCAGCACGTTCTTGTCGCGGAACGTCTCCATCTTGCGCACGGCGTAGTGGACGGACGTGCCTTCATAGGCCTCGATGCCCGGCACCGGCGGGCGCTTGGGCTGGAACGAGCCGCCGCCGGCCGCGATCACCACCACCTTGCATTCGAACACCTTGCCCGTGTCCGTGGTGCAGCGGAATGCGGGATCGCCGATCTTTTCCACGGTCTCGATCATCTCGCCGAGATGAAAGGTCGGGTGGAACGGCTTTATCTGCTCCATCAGCGCGTCGGTGAGGCCCTGGCCCGAGACCTGCGGAATGCCGGGAATGTCGTAGATCGGCTTTTCCGGATAGAGCTCGGCGCACTGGCCGCCGACCTTGTCGAGGATGTCGACGAAATGCGCCTTCATGTCGAGAAGGCCGAGCTCGAAGGCGGCGAACAGGCCGCAGGGGCCGGCGCCAATAATCAGCACATCGGTTTTGATCACGTCGCTCATGTCGTCTCTTTATCGATCGTTATCGGTTGGACGGCGCCCGTTGGGCAGAGGTGACCCTGCCTGTCTAGCCAACGGGGATGGAACAGGGAAGGCATAAAAGCGGGATCGCCCCGCAGCCGCACCCACTTGCCGGGCCAGGATAACTGGGTTGTAACGAGGATGGATATGACGGAGATCAATCGGTGAACGCACCAGCCCGCCTCGACACGACGCCGCGTCTGGAGGACTTCCCCTACCGCCTCAGCGACAACGTCCGCTTCGGCGATCTCGATCCTAACCAGCACGTCAACAACGCCGTCTACGCGACCTATTTCGAGACCGGCCGTGTCACGCTGATGAAGAGCCCGGAATACGGCCTGACGCCGCCGGGCCTCGCCTGGATCATGGTGCGGCTCGACATCCATTTTCGCGCCGAGCTGCACTGGCCGGGCACGATCGAGCTCGGCCTCGGCGTCGTGAAGCTGGGACGAACGTCGGTGACCTTCGAGCAGGTCGTGTTTTCGAACGGGAAGTGCATTGCGTCAGCGACGTCCGTCGGCGTCCTGCTCGACGAGACGACGCGACGGCCGGCACCGCTGACCGCAGAGGTGATCGAGAAGTTCAGACCCTGGCACAAGCGCGGCATCGAGGTCGCGCCGCCCGGCATGTAGACTATGGAGAGACGATCAGGCCTGACGTTCCGGCGTCGCCACGACCAGCCCGTCGAGCTCATCGGAGACCTTGATCTGGCAGGACAGGCGCGAGTTCGGGCGCACGTCGAAGCCGAAATCGAGCATGTCCTCTTCCATCGGCGTCGGGCTGCCGACCTTCTCGCGCCAGGCTTCGTCGACATAGACATGGCAGGTCGCGCAGGCACAGGCGCCGCCGCATTCGGCTTCAATGCCGGGAATGCTGTTGCGGATGGCGGCTTCCATCACGGTCGCGCCGTTCTCGATTTCCACCGTGCGGGTTTCGCCCTTGTGGTCGACAAAGTGAATCTTGGCCATGTGTGCTCGTGCTGCCGCGATGTTGGGAATGAAGGAGGGTCCGGGCTGTCCTATAACGGGTCGGTTAGCCCGGCGCCATAGCGTTTTCGAGCGGCGTGGATCCCGGTTCGCGCGCAGAAAACGCGTCAAATCAAACGACTAGTGCGCAGGCCCCATATTTGTGGGAGGCGCCCGCCTAATGCTTCAGGATCGCCGCAATCGCGGCACGGACCTCGGCCACCGCCTCGTTCAGCGCGGCAAGCGCATGGAGGCGGTTGTGGCCGGTCCGGACCGCCGTCTCGAGGCTGGCGGCAGCATCGGCCACCGCGAAGGCGCCGATGCCGCGGGCCGAGCCCTTGAGCGTGTGCGCGAGCGCGCCGGTCTCGGCCGGCAGCGCCGCCATTGCGGCGAGCAGGCGAACGGCCTGCTCGGCGAACATCGCGAGCACTTCCTGTTCCAGTTCAGTGTCGCCGAGCGTCATCCGGGAGAGGTGGTCGAGATCGAGCGGGCTGTCGATCGGCGCAAGCGGGGGCGAGGGCATCCAGTCCATCCGTTGCAGTTCAGGCGTCATGGCGCAGGCCCCGGCATCGCGCGACGGTTCCGCCGGTCCGGCGGCTACGGCTCGCCCCACCCAAGCACGAAAATGGTTAACGAAATGTTTGGGCTGATTTACGCAAATCCGCCCGTTTATTGACGAAAAGTTGCCGCAATCGCCCGGGTTCCGTGGAGAATTCCATTGATTGCTAAGGCGTTACGGCGCGATCCTGTTAACGATGATTAAGATTGTCTTAATCGCGGGCATTTCATTCGCGACGCTCTGCCAATAGGATGTTGCGGAAATTGGCGGACAAGCCGTCCGGGTGGGGACGGCTCGGAGATCCGCATAAGCGGCATGATCCGGTCTGTGGGCTTGCGTGGCGCGCAGGGCTCGCGGGGGGCGTGTACAAGTAACGAGGGCTCGGACTGAACATGGCGAACACTCCCAAAAAGGTCAAAGACCCCACAGAAGTTGCGCTTTCTGCGATCCAGGAAGCCCTGAACATCAGCGACACCGCTGCGGACACCAGCCGCAACGCCTCGATGCGGAGCGAAACGGCGCCGCAGGTGGAGCCTCCGGCGCCCCCGGTCTTCGACGAGCCGAGCTTCGAGCCGCGCCCCGCTGCCAACGAACGGTCGACCGTGTTCGACCCGGTCGAGGAGCCGCGCACCACGCGCCGCGCCGCCAATGACGACCGCGAGACCATCGGTCAGCTGCTCCAGGCGCTTCAGAGGGGCCGCCCTGCCCGCAGCGTCTATACCTTCGCCACCATCTTCGCCGGCGTCTGGCTCGCCGCCTGTGCGGCGCTGACGGTCGGCTTCCTGCCCTCGATCCAGGCCGCCATGGGCCAGAGCGGCGGCGTGCTCGTCATCGCCGGCCTGATCGCGATGTTCTTCGCGCCGATCATGCTGTTCTACTTCCTGGCGAGTCTGGTCTGGCGCGGCCAGGAAATGCGCATGATCGCGCAGGCGATGGCGCAGGTCGCGATGCGCTTCTCCGAGCCCGAAGGCTCGGCCTCCGATTCCATGGTCACCGTCGGCCAGGCCATCCGCCGCGAGGTCGCGGCTATGGGCGACGGCATCGAGCGCGCGATTGCGCGCGCCGGCGAGCTCGAGACGCTGGTCGCCAACGAGGTCGCCGCGCTGGAGCGCGCCTATAGCGACAACGAGGTGCGCATCCGCGCCCTGCTCCAGGACATCGCGCATCAGCGCGACAACCTGGTCGGCCAGGCCGAGCAGGTCCGCAGCGCCATCTCCGGCGTGCAGATCGATCTGCGCCACGACATCGCGCTGATCTCGGACGCGATCGCCTCGCGCGTCGACGAGGTCGCCAAGTCCATCACCGGCGCGCTGGAAGAGCGCGGCGCCCACATCACCAGCGCCTTGAGCAATGCCGGCGACAACATGATCCTGGCGCTCGGCGAGCGCGGCGGCGACCTGCTCGACCGCCTCGAGGAGGCCAGCAACGAGACCACGCGCGCCGTGCTCGATGCCAGCGAGCGGCTGACCACCAGCCTCAACTTCAAGACCGGCCACGTCCACGACGAGTTCGTCGACCTCGCCGACCGCGTCCACGAGATGCTGAACGAGCGCATCGACCGCATCACCGGCGAGTTCGAGCAGCGCTCCGCTGCGATCGTCGACGGCATCTCCGAGCGCACCGAGCAGGTGCACGATAGCCTGAAGAACTCGTCGGACTCGCTGCTGCTCGAGCTCGAGCTGCGCTCCAACGACATCTCCGCCAAGATCGACGACGCCGGCAGCCGCCTCGCCAACCAGATCATGACGAGCGGCGACAAGGCGAGCGAGGCGCTCGACGCCACCGTCAACACCCTCGTCGCCAAGGTCGTGAGCCAGACCGAAACCGCGCACGACTCGCTGTCGCTGCAGATGAGCGCTTTCGACGAGCTGGTGAAGAACCAGGGCACCGAGCTGGTCGAGAAGTTCGCCCGCGATTCCGGCACGCTGGGCGCGCTGATCACCCGCCACATCTCCGAGTTCGACCGCACGGTGAAGACCTTCGGCGGCGAGATCGTCGAGCGCATGGGCCAGCGCACCCAGGACATCCATGAGTCGCTGAAGACCTATGTCGACAATTTCGACACCCGCTTCACCTCCAACGGCGGCGAGATCACGGCCTTGCTCGACCAGCGCCTCGTGCAGTTCGAGACCACGATCGGCGAACGCGTCAATCATCTCGATACCTCGCTGAACGGCAAGATCGCCGGCCTCGACGGCACGATCGAAGGCCACATCAAGACCTTCGACGAGCAGCTCGGCGGCCGCGTCGCCGCGCTCGAACAGTCGTTCGACACCCGCGCAAAGTCGATGACCGAGACCATCGACGGCCGCCTCAACACGCTCGCCTCGTCGCTCACCGACGGTGCCGCTCAGGCGATCCAGTCGGTCGACTCCCGCCTCACCCACCTCACGACGTCGCTCACCGACGGCGCTTCGCAGGCCATCGAGACGATCGATGCGCGCCTCAACCACCTCACGTCCTCGTTGACCGATGGCGCGTCGCAGACCATCCAGTCGATCGACACCCGCCTGACCCACCTCACGACGACGCTGACGGGCGGCGCGACGCAGGCGCTCGAATCGATCGATAGCCGCCTCACCTACCTCACCACCGCCGTGACCAACGGCGCCTCGCAGGCCGTGCAATCGATCGACACGCGCCTTACGCTGCTGACCTCGACGCTCACCGACGGCACTGCGCAGGCGATCGAGGCGGTCGACCGCCGCATCACCGGCGTCACCGAGATCATCGACGGCCGCAGCACGCAGCTGACCGATACGGTCACTGCGCGCTTCCAGGACATCCACCAGACCATCGAGACCAAGGTCGGCTCAGTTGCCAACGACATCGACGTGCGCGTGGCGCAGTTCGAGGACCTGCTCGGCTCGCGCGTCGAGGCCGTCGCCGGCCGCATCGAGAGCAGCGGCCGCCAGGCCAGCGAGGACATGATGTCCCGCGCCGAGATGATCTCGACCGCGATCCGCTCGCATGTCGAGGACGCCGAGCGCTCGCTCACCAACCTCGTCGTCAACACCAGCGAGACGATCCAGACCGGTGCGCGTACCGCCCAGCAGTCGCTGATGACGGTCTCCTCCGACGTCAACGCCCAGCTCAAGATGACCTCCGCCGAGGTCGAGCACGCGCTGACCGCGGTCGGCGCCGGCGCCGCCAACTCGATCCTGAGCAGCGCCCGCGAGGCGCAGTCGACCCTGGTTGCCGCCTCGGGCGATGCCTCCGAACAGATCAAGGGTCTCGCGGCCGACGTCGAACGCACGCTGTCGGCGGCCGGTTCCGCCACCGCAGCCTCGATCCTGGCCGGCGCCCGCGAGGTGCAGACCACGCTCGTCACGGCGTCCTCGGACGCGGCCAGCCACGTCAAGACGCTCACCGCCGACGTGCAGCGCTCGCTGTCGATGGCCGGTGCCACCACGGCGGAATCGATCACCGCCGGCGCCCGCGATGCGCAGAGCACGCTGATCGCGGCCTCGACCGAGACCGCCAACCAGATCAAGGCGCTGTCCTCGGACGTGCAGCGCTCGCTCACGATGGCGGGCACCGCGACGGCCGAGACCATCATGACCGGCGCGCGCGAAGCCCAGAGCACGCTGGTCACGGCGTCCTCGGATGCGGCAAGCCAGGTCAAGTCGCTCGCGGCCGAGGTGCATCGTTCGCTCTCGCAGGCCGGCCAGTCGACCGCCGAGACCATCACGATCAGCGCCCGCGACGCCCAGAGCACCCTTCTTGCTGTCTCCGCAGAACAAACCGGCCAGGTCCGTTCGCTCGCGGCCGAGATGCAGCGCGCGCTGGCGACTGCCGGCGGCGCCACCATCGAGGCGCTCACCAGCGGCGTGCGCGAGGCCCAGGGCACGCTGATCTCCGCCTCGACCGATGCGGCCAGCCAGATCAAGTCGCTGACCACGGATATCGAGCGCACGCTGACCGCGGTCGGCGCCGACACCGCCTCGACCATCCTCAACAGCGCGCGTGAGGCCCAGACCTCGCTGACCTCGACCTCGGCGGATGCCGCGAGCCAGATCCGCACGATCTCGACCGAGATCGAGCGCGCCTTGAGCACGGCCACGACGAACGCGACCAACGACATCCAGACCAGCGCGCTCAACGCCCAGAACGCGCTGATCTCCGCCTCCAACGAGGCGAGCTCGCGGGTCAAGTCGAGCTCGGCCGACGTCGAGCGCTCGGTGCTCGCCGCCTCGAGCAGCTTCGGCCAGGCCATGACCGGCAAGACCGACGAGATCGTCACCTATGTGCAGCAGCAGGCCGACCGTCTGTCGAACATGATCGACTCCAAGCGCGGCGCACTGGTCGATGCGATCGGCTCCAAGACCAGCCAGCTCACGCTCGACATCGACCGCGTCACCTCCGACGCGCTGAAGTCGATCGAGACGCGCGGCCATGCCTTCTCGCAGACCATGATGGGCAACGGCTCGGAAGTCGCCCGCACCATCAATGCGGCGAGCGAGATGGCGACCGGCGCGGTCGGCAAGTCGCTCAAGGACCTCGAGCAGGCCTCGCGTTCCGCGATCGACCAGTCGCGCCAGGTCTCGATCGCCGCGGTCACCGAGATGCAGGAGACCAGCAAGATCCTGCGCACCGACACGGTGGCGCTGTTCGAGCGCCTGCGCGAAGGCAACATCCTGCTCCAGGAGGTGCTGACCGGTGCGCACGACAACCTCAACTCGCTGGAGCGGGCGCTGGTGACGCGCGTTGCCGACTTCGTCTCGGCGATGAACGACGTCACCTCGCGCAACGGCGCGGCGACGCAGAACCTGGAAGACCAGCTCAACGTCTTCAACAGCAAGACCACGAAGGCGCTCCAGGATCTCGGCGAGCTGTCGACCCAGTTCGACAAGCACGGCAAGGCGCTGGTCGATGCCGCGCAGGTCGTGGAGCAGAGCAACAAGAACACCACCGCCTCGCTCGCCGAGCGCAAGCAGGCGCTGGAATCGCTCGTCACCACGATCGACCTGCGCACGGCCGATCTCGACCAGCGGCTGTCGCGCTTCACCGGCCTGCTCGATGAATCGCTGGCCGCGGCCGAAGAGCGTGCCCGCGACATCGCCCGCGTCGTCGCCGAGACCGCCGGCGCAGGCTCGGCCGCGATCACCCGCCAGTTCGACGCGGTGCGCTCGGCGTCCGAGGAGGAGCACCGCCAGACCATCGAGGCGATGCACGACATCTACCGCCAGACTACGGACGAGGCGGATGCGATGTTCAAGCAGTCGACCGAGAAGTTCACCAACCTCGTCTCCAGCATGAAGCAGATGGCGTTCGAGATGCACAACGAGCTCGAAGCCACCCGCAACGAGCTGCGCCGCGGCGTGCTCGAGATGCCGCAGGAGGCCGCCGAGAGCACTGCGCAGATGCGCAAGGTGATCGTCGACCAGATCGAGGCCCTCGCCGAGCTCAACCGCATCGTGGCCCAGCATGGCCGCGGCCTCGACGTCACCACGACGGGCCGCGCTTCTGTCGCCGTCCAGCGTCAGGAAGAGCCGATGATGGCGGCTGTCGGCGGCCGGGCGACCGAGACCCGCATGCGCGACACCGGCAGCGCCTCGACGCTGCCGCCGCCGGACCTCGGCATGCCGGCTCCCTCGCGCCGCACCGAAGCCCCGCCGGTTGCGCCTTCCAGCAGCGACCAGGGCCGTGACGGCTGGCTGTCGGACCTGCTCAACCGCACCGACGCCAACCAGGGCTCTCCGGCCGGACGTGAGGCTCCCCGCGGCCGCCAGGCACCTGCACCGCAGCCGCAGGCCCCGCAGGCAAGCAGCAATCCGCTGGAATCGCTGTCGCTCGACATCGGCCGGCTGATGGACCGCAACCTTGCCGCCGAGATGTGGGACCGCTACCAGCGCGGCGAGAACAAGGCCTTCACCAAGCGCCTCTACACGCCCGCCGGCCAGAAGGCCTTTGACGAGGTCGCCCGCAAGTACCGCGCCGACCGCAACTTCAAGGGCACCGTCGACCGCTACGTCGCCGAGTTCGAGCGCCTGCTCGACGAAGTCGCCCGCGACGGCCGCGGCCCGCAGGAACTGCGCGGCCACCTGACCTCGGAGACGGGGCTGGTGTACACCCTGCTCGCACACGCGGCGGGCCGGCTGGGGTAAGCGGCGGACAACAAAGAGCAGCGAATGAAAAACGGAGGCCTCACGGCCTCCGTTTTTGTTTGGAGCGGCGTCACCCCACGACCACCGTCATTGCGAGGAGCCCTTGCGACGAAGCAATCCAGACTGCCTCCGCAGAGACAATCTGGATTGCTTCGCTTCGCTCGCAATGACGGGTGGAGAGAGCATGCATCCTCTCATGCCCCGGCTCTGCGCAGCAACGCTAAGGGCGTTGCAGCGCGTCCGGGACACGAAGCGTGCAAACGCGCCGCTACTGCCGCCTGCGCTCAGGTGCGGCCGGCTTCGGCGGCTCGGGCGGCGGGGCGGCTTGCGATGAGTTGCTGGCGCCGAACAGCACGCGGGTCGGGTTGCGGTCGAAATTGTTCACGGCGCGGCTGATGTCGCCGAGGGTGCGGCGGCCGTCGCTGATCAATGCGCCGGAGCGTTTGTCGAAATCGTCGGCGAGCTCGCGGATCGACTTCACCGCCTGGAACAGTTCGCCGCCGTCCTTGCCGCCGGCGAGCGTGTTGAGGCCGAGCATGAGGTTGTCGGCCTTGAGCATCACGCCGTCGACCTTGGCCATCACGCCGTCGATCTTCTCGGAGTTGCGCGCCAGCGAGTTGGTGAAGGTCTCCAGATTCTTCAGCGAGTTCTTCACCGATTCCTGATTGTCGGCGACGATCTTGTTGATGTTCTGCAGCGTGCCGCGGATCGCCTCGGTGACGTCCTGCAGCTTGTTGGGATCGGCGGTCAGCGTCGGGATGCCGTCCTCGTCGAGCGACGGCGGCGGTGCTGCCTCCTCGCCGCCCTTGAGCGAGATCGCGGCAACGCCGGTGAGGCCCTGGAATTCGAGGCCGACCAGGGTGTCCTTGCGGATCGGGGCGTTGTTCTCGACCATGGCGAGTGCGACAACCCGCCGCGGGTTGTCGAGCTTCACCGAGACCACCTCACCCACCCTGATACCGTTGAAATTGACGCTGCCGCCGTTGCGCAGGCCCGCCGCCGGGCCCTCGAACACGACGCGTAAGGGGCTGCGCTGCTTGGTGGTGTGCAGCGACTGGAACCACAGCACGAAGCCGATCGCCGCGGCGATCACCGCCAGCGTGAACGATCCGATCAGGACGTAATTCGCCCGCGTTTCCATCAAGTGCTCCGGCTACTCAACTCATGACCGCGCGGGCGCGCTTGCCATGGAAATACTGCCTCAGCCAGGGATGCTGCGAGGCCTGCATGTCGGCGATCGACCCTGCCGCAATGATCTTACCGTTCCCTAAAACGGCGATGCGGTCGCAAGCGGTGTAAAGGCTGTCGAGATCGTGCGTTACCATGAAAACGGTCAGACCCAAAGTGCGCTGGAGCGTCCGCACCAGCTCGTCGAAATCACCGGCGCCGATTGGATCGAGACCCGAGGTCGGCTCGTCCAGGAACACGAGGTCCGGATCGAGCGACAGCGCCCGCGCCAGCGCGACGCGCTTGATCATGCCGCCCGAGAGTTCCGACGGGAAACGCTCGGCGACTTCGGGCTTGAGCCCGACCATGGTGAGCTTGGCCATGGTGATCTCGTCCATCAGCCGCTGCGAGACGCGTAGATATTCGCGCATCGGAAACTGGATGTTCTGCCGCACGGTCAGCGATGAGAACAGCGCGCCCTGCTGGAACAGCACGCCCCAGCGCCGCTCGACATTGCGCCGCTGCGACGTGCTCGAGGAATCGAGGTCGACGCCGAATACTTCGATGCTGCCTGCGACCTTCGGCACCAGGCCGATGATGGTGCGCGTCAGCACCGACTTGCCCGCGCCCGAGGGGCCGACGAAGCCCAGAATCTCGCCGCGCTTGACGTCGAGGTTGAGCCCGTCGAGCACGCGCGTCGTGCCGAACTGCACGGTGATGTCGCGGACGCGGATGATGGGATTTTGGATTTCGCCTGCCATCGTCACATCCCGATCGAGGCGAAGAAGATGGCGAACACGCCGTCCATGACAATGACGAAGAAGATGCCCTTCACCACCGACGCCGTGGTGTGCTGCCCGAGCGATTCCGCGCTGCCCTGCACGGCGAGCCCCTCGACGCAGGCGACGATCCCGATCACCGCGGCCATCACCGGTGCCTTCACGATGCCGACGATGAAATGGTCGATCGAGATGGCGTCGCGCAGCCGCAATAGAAACGCTTCGGGGTCGACCCCGCCATAGAGCCAGGCGACGAGACCGCCGCCATAGAGCGCGGCCATGGCGCCGAGGAAGGCGAGGATCGGCAGCGCCAGCACCAGGGCCAGCATGCGCGGCAGCACCAGCACCTCGATCGGGTCGAACCCCATGGTACGCAACGCGTCGATTTCTTCCCGCATCTTCATCGAGCCGAGCTCGGCGGTGTAGGCGCTGCCCGAGCGGCCGGCGACCATGATCGCGACCAAGAGCACGCCGATCTCGCGCAGGACCAGCACGCCGAGCATGTCAACCACGAAGATGTCGGCGCCGAAGCGGCGGAAGTGGAAGATGCCCTGCTGCGCGATGATGCAGCCGATCAGGAAAGTGATCAGCACGATGATCGGCACCGCGCGCCAGCACACCTGCTCCATGTGGTGCACCGTCGAGGTCAGGCGGAACGAGCGCGGGTGGATCAGCACGCGCATGCCCGCCGCCAGCACCGCGCCGAGCATGTCGATCAGGCCCGCCACAGTGCCGCCGACGCCGGCGACAGTGCGGCCGATCTGCTCCAGCATGCCGGTGATGGTGATCGTTGAGGTCTCGACCACGGGCGTCGCCCGGACCCGCCGCACCTCGTCGACGAGGCTCGAATAATTGGCCGACAGCCCGGCGATCTGCGCCTCGACCGACCCTTGCGTCAGGCTGCGGCGCAGCCGTTCGATCAGCCAGGCGCCGAACGTGTCGAGCTTGGCGACCTCGGAGACGTCGATGAAGATGCTTTGCGGACCGCCGGCGAGCTTCTCGGCATCCGCCACCATCCGCTCCAGGACCGGCGCGAAGCTCGCGGTCCAGGTTCCGGTGGCGCAGAGTGCCAGCGCGTTGCCCTTCGCAATCCGTTCCAGCTTCGGATCGCTGTTCAAGATGTCCGCTCCCGCGCCGGGGCGCAAGAAACAGATGGATTCAGATAGTTGCGCACGCGCCCTTACCCAGAGAAAGGTATCCCCAAGTGTTTAATGTTAGTTGCTACAGGTAACCAGCAGGTTCAGATTTCGCCAGAGTTCAAAATGACTTCCAGCAAAGTTCCGGCCCTCGTGGCGCGAATCGAGCGCTTTCCCATCGCCGGCAGCTTCACGATCAGCCGGGGTGCCAAGACCGAGGCCGTCACCGTTGTGGCCGAAGTGAGCCAGAACGGCCTCACCGGCCGCGGCGAATGCGTGCCCTATCCCCGTTATGGCGAGACACCCGAGGCGACCCTTGCCGCCATTGAGGCCATGCAGGCGGCCGTGGCCGGCGGCCTGACCCGGCAGGCCCTGCAAGCCGCCATGCCCCCAGGCGCGGCCCGCAACGCGCTGGACTGCGCCCTGATCGACCTGGAGGCCAAGGCGGCCGGCCGGCGGGCCTGGAGCCTGCTCGACCGCCCGGTGCCCGGGATGCGCACCACCGCCTACACGATCTCGCTGGGCACGCCCGAAGCCATGGCTGCGGCCACTGCCAGAGCGGCGCACCGGCCGCTGCTGAAGATCAAGCTCGGCGGCGAGGGCGACCCGGAGCGCATCGCGGCCGTGCGCAAGGCGGCGCCGGGGTCCGAGCTCATCGTCGACGCCAACGAGTCCTGGACCGAAGCCAATCTGGCGCACAATCTCGCCGCCTGTGCCGCCGCCGGCGTCACCCTGGTGGAGCAGCCGCTGCCCGCGGGCAAGGACGACGCGCTGGCGCGGATCAGGCGGCCGCTCGCGGTCTGCGCCGACGAGAGCGTGCATGACCGCTCCTCGCTCGCACCCTTGCGCGAGCGCTACGACGCCGTGAACATCAAGCTCGACAAGACGGGCGGCCTCACCGAGGCGCTCGCCATGGCCGACGCCGCGCAGGCGCTCGGCTTCGAGATCATGATCGGCTGCATGGTCGCGACCTCGCTGTCGATGGCGCCCGCCATGCTGGTGACACCGCAGGCGCGCTTCGTCGATCTCGACGGTCCCCTGCTGCTGGCGCGCGACCGCGATCACGGCCTGCGCTATGACGGCAGTCTCGTCTATCCGCCGGACTCTTCACTGTGGGGATGAGCGGTGAGCCGGTGCCGCGCCGACCAGATCACAAGCGCGCCGGCCGCGGCCATCGCCGCCATGACGTAATACAGGCCATCGCCGATGCGGGCGTAGATCGCGCCTGACGCGATCGAGGTGGTCGCGCCCAACAGCCCGCTGCATGCGGCGTAATAGCCCTGCCCCCGCGCGAGCTGATGCGACGGCACGCGCTGCACCAGGAGGTTCATGGTGCCGACGATGGTCATGCCGAAGGTGAGACCATGGCCGAGCTGCACGATCGCGAGCAAGGCCAGCGGCGGCTCGTTGGCGGTGACGATCCAGCGCACCACGGCGCTTAAGCCACCGATCGCCATCATCGTGGACGGGTGCAGCAGGAAGCGCGGCGACAGCGCGAACACGACGATCTCGGCGACCACGCCCAGCGTCCACAGCCCTGCGATCGTCAGCCCGCTGAGACCATGGAGCTGCCAGTTGATGGCCGAGAACGTGTAGTAGGCGACGTGGCTGCCCTGAATCAGCGCGGCCGAGGCGATCAACGCCCAGAAGGCGCGATCGCGCAGCAGCGCCGTGTCGGTATGCCTCTCCGTCGTCTTGCGCCTGATGTCGTCGAGCGGCTGCAGCAGCAGGCTGGCGAGCACCGCAACGACCGCCCAGGCCACGATCACCCAGATCAGGTCGCGGCCTGCGATGACGTCGACGAGATAGCCGCAGGCGAGCGAGCTGGCGGCGAACGCCGCCGAGCCCCACAGCCGCAGGGGTCCATAGTCGAGACCGTAGCGGGCGACGCCGCGCAGCGCGTAGGCATCGGTGAGCGGGGTCGATGGCGTCCACATCATGCAGGTCAGTGCGTAGATCAGGAACAGCGCCAGCGGCTGATGCTGCAAGCCCACGGCCGTGAAGCCGATCGCCGTCGCCAGCACCGACAGCATCATGCCGGCGCGAATGGCATGCCGCTTTTCGGCAAAGGCGGTGATCTGCGGCAGCGTGGTGAAGCGCGTGATCGCCGGCAGCGCGTTGATGAGGCCGATCCAGGCCGCGTCGATGCCGATCGCCTTCAGCCAGACCGGGAAGAACGGCAGCTGCGTGCCCGCCACCGCGAACAGCGCCGAATAGAACAGGGCAAGGCTCACGGCGAATCGCCGCTTCACGGTGGCTGGCGTGGGGATTTGTGATTCGGACTGCATCAAACCAATTGCGATTCGGTCGATATCGTGGTGATCGTTACTGTAACGCGCACTGATTTGCGCGACGAGATTGTCATGGCCAACGAAGCATTCGCCCTTTCGCCCATGTCTGCCCGTGCGGCCGAGCCGAACGAGCAGGATTACGACGCGATCCGCGAAGCCTTCATGGAGACCGCGCGCGGCCGCTGGTTCCTCGGCGAATATGCCAAGCGCAACCGCAATGCGGACACCCGCATGGTGCTGGATGCGGTCGCGAAAATCGAAGAAACCCTTGCGGCACAGCGACAACCCGTCGTCGAGGACCGCCTGCCGGAGGCGCTGGTCGAGATCCGCCGCGCCATCCGCGAAGCCGAGACGATCGCGATCGCGGCGTTCGATCCCGCCGCGATCGAGGCGAGCCTCGCGCCGATCCCGCGCGGCGTGCGCATCATCAAGGAGATCTCCTGGCGCTGGCGCGAGATCGGCGCCGACGGGCGAATCTGCGACCTCATTGATTCGCAGCTCGCCTCGATCGAGGCCGCCTGCGGACAGATGTCGACCATCGACCCCCGCGTCGAGCTCAAGGCCGCATTCGATCTGCTCAGGGATCGGATCGAGCAGACCGAGGGCGGCGCATCGCCGCAGGCAGAACGTTCCTCGCCGTCTCCGGCGCAGGACACACCGCCGCCCGCCGCGGAAGCTCCGGCCGTGGAGGCGATGCCTGCTGCGATGGCGAGCGAAGCGCCCGTGGCTTTTACGGAGATGCCGCAGGACATCGCGGTGGCTGCCGAGCCCGAAGCGGCGATTGAGGAAGCCGACGCCGCAGAAGCATTCGCAATGGCCGAGCAGGCCATGGACGCGACCGTCGCGCCGGACATCGCAACCGACAGCGAAATCGCGCCCGACAGTGCGGCACTTGGAAACGCCGCGGTTGACGACGTCGCTCTTGAAGAGCCGGTCGCAGAGCCCAGCGCGGCCTCTGAGGCCACCGACGAGTTCTCGCTCGACGCCGCCGCGGAAGCCGAAGACGAAGCCATCCTCGAGGCCATCGCGCTGGAGATGGCGGCGCCCGATCCGGAGTTCGACGAGATCATCGAGCCGGTCGAGATGGCCGTCGCAAATCCGGAGCCGATGGCCGCTGAGGCCGGAGTTCCGATCGCCGCCGAGCTTCCGGAGCCGGTCGCACCGGAGCCCGCCGCAGTCGCGGAAGAGCCCGCAGCCCATGCACCGATCGCGATGGACTCGCTCGCGCGCCTCACCGACGCCATCGCCGAAGCCGCCGCCGAAGTGATGGAGCAGCAGGCCCCGGCGATGACGGCCACGGCATCATTCGCCGCGGCGCCGACCGCGACGCTGCCGATGCCGTCTCCCTTGTCCTCGCCCGAGCCCTCGCTCGGCGCCACCATCCTCGCCAGCGGCATCCTGCAAAAACCCCGCGCGCCCGCCAACGACCCGCTCGCGCCCATCCGCCGCATGACCCAGGCCGAGAAGATCGCGTTCTTCTCGTAAGGGGACGCGCGCTCTCCACGCCGTCATTGCGAGCGCAGCGAAGCAATCCAGAATCCCCTCCGTGGAAAGACTCTGGATTGCTTCGCTGCGCTCGCAATGACGGTGATGGAGTAGACGGAGGCATCAGTGTATGTAGGGGCCAGCAGAACCCGATCATCGTACCCATGCCCACTAAAGACACCCTCACCCTCTGGCGTCCCGTCGGTCCGAAAGAGCTGGAGCTGATCGAGCAATCCGGCATGCGCGCGTTTCCGCCGCGCCTGCCGGATCAGCCGATCTTCTATCCGGTGCTGACGGAAGACTACGCCGTCAAGATCGCGCGCGACTGGAATGTCCCGACGAGCGGCGCTGGGTTTGTGACGCGCTTTGCGGTCGAGCGCAGCTTCATCGAAAAATACGACGTGCAGGAAGCGGGCGGACGCTCACATCTGGAGTACTGGATTCCGGCCGAGGACCTCGATGCGTTCAATGCCGCAATCGTCGGCTCGATCGAGGTCGTCCGCAGTTTCCCCTAGCCGCCGCGCGCGCTCACCCGCAATTCCACACCGCCCCGATCGGCGTCCGCGTCCAGCACGGGCCGAAGCTGCCGCCGTTGTAGCGGCCGCCGCCGAAGCCGGGTCGGCCGAAATAGTGCCACTCGCCATCCCAGCGGTAATATTGCGGAACGGGGTCGATGTACCAATGGCGGCGCTCGCTGCGCGCGAGGCGGCGCATGGCGTCCTTCTGCTTGTAGAGCGGAATGCTGTTGCTCAGCGGCTGACGATAGCCCGGCAGGAAGCCGTAGCCCTTCCAGACCGGCTTGGGGCGCTTTTGCACGGGCTCAGCCGGCGCGACGGCGGGCAGCAGAGACAAGATGACAGCAACGAATAGACACACAAGGCGAGACATGGATCGACCATAGACGCTCGCCTGCTTGAAGGCCATTCAAATTCGAGTGCTGCCTGTTCGTCGCCATGCGCGGGATCATCGCACACAATGACCGCTTCCGCTTTGCATCGAGCGTGCGTCGATCGAACGCAGCCCCGCTAGCTGATCACGCCCTTGCGGATCAGGAAGCAGCCATAGCCCCTGCTGTCGCCGACCTGCACCACGCCAAACCCCACCGCCGCCGCACGATAGAAATCCGGACGCGAGAGCTTGCCAGGAATGACAGTGCGGCCAGCAGCGCGCTCGATCTCCGCGAGCACGGCGCGCTGCACGTCGGGCACGCGATCGGGATCGTCGACCGGCATCATTACACGCACCGGATCGGGATCGAAATCGTCGAGCGGATAGACCGACATGATGGCGCGAATGGCCACCTCCATGCTCATGCCCGGCAGCTGGATCAGGCGCTGCGACGTCGTGCTCTGCGCGATGCGGGTCGCGGGATGATTGGCATCCACGAAAACGAGGTCGTCGCCATGGCCCATGGAGGCAAGCAGCCAGAGCAGGTCGGGCGTGAGGATCGGATCGATCGATTTCAGCATGTGACGGCATTTCCTCAGGCAACATGTCATTGGCCAGCCATTCACCATAGCAGGTTCCAAGCGTGATTCAGATCACGCAACCTACCATGGTGACAGGGATCACGGTCCCCGGGCTCGAACGCGGCCAGTCTTCCTCGCAACCAATCTCGCATCGAGATGAGTGCCGAAAGGAGCACGCCATGTTCCGCCTAAAGCCTTTCCTGATGACGGCTAGCCTCGTGGGGAGCCTGTTCGGCTTCGCCTGCGGCCCTGTTTCCGCGCAAGTCGCCCCGGTCCAGCCTGCCCCCACCGCCATGCAAGGGCCGGAGCAGCGCGTCGCGCTGGTGATCGGCAATTCGAACTACCAGAACGCGCCGCAGCTCGCCAATCCCGACAATGATGCCCAGTCGATGGCGCAGTTCCTGAACTCCGCCGGCTTCGAGGTGGTCTCGGCAACCGACCTCGGCCAGAACGACATGCTCCGCGTCGTCCAGGACTTCTCCGCAAAAGTGTCCGCGCGCGGCCCGAACACGGTCGCGATGGTCTACTACGCCGGTCACGGCGTGCAGCTCGCCGGCGAGAACTATCTCGTTCCGGTCGACGCAAAAGTCTCAAGCCCGACCGAGCTCGTCAACAATTCGGTGCGCCTCGTCGACGTGATGTCGACGCTGGAGACGATCCCGAGCCGCATGCGCATCGTCATCCTCGATGCCTGCCGCAACAACCCGTTCCCGACCGTGAACGACGCTGGCCGCGGCTTGGCAATCGTCGATGCGCCGAACGGCTCGATCGTCGGCTATTCCACCGCGCCGGGCGCCGAAGCGCTCGATGGCACCGGCGGCCACAGCCCGTACACGCAAGCCTTCCTGAACGTCGCACGCGAGCCCAACGTGCCGATCGAGCAGCTGTTCAAGCGTGTCCGCCTTCAGGTGAACCAGAGCACCAGCGGCGCACAGATCCCGTGGGAGAGCTCATCGCTCACGAGCGACTTCACCTTCTTCGGCGACACCGCCGTGGCCGCCAACCGCATGCCCGTGAATGCGCCCGTGGTGCAGATGGCCTCCAATCTGCCGAGCCGCTCGACCCGTCAGGCCTATGACTATGTCGTGTCCGAGGGACGGCCGGAATACTATCAGGAGTTCATCCGGATGTATCCGCACGACCCGCTGTGCGACCACATCCGCTGGCTGCTCAACAACCTCCTGATCTCGCAGGCCTGGCACAAGGCGGTGCTCGCCAACTCGCCGCTCGGCTACAAGAGCTTCTATGACAGCTACGGCAACAGCCCCTATGCGCAAGTCGCGCTGAAGCTCGAGGCGCAGCCGAAGCAGATCCCCCTGATGCAGCCGACCAAGTTCCTGGCGCCGCAGAACATTGCCCCGATCTTCAAGATGGGCAATCTCGGCCAGCCCAAATACATGCCGCTGATGCAGGGCAATGGTGGTGCGCAGGTCAATGGCAATCTGCCGGTCGTGCAGAAGCCGGTCGATAGCAACGTCATCGGCAAGTTCGGCAATGGCGGCCAGGTCGGGAGCCTGCCGGCGGGCAACAACCAGCCGAACGGCACGCCGTCGCAGAATCCGGGCAAGATCATCACCCTGCCTGCGCCGACCAACACGACCAACAACACGGGCGGCACCGGCAAAATTGTGACCCTGCCCGTAACCAACACCAAGACGAATGGCGGCAACAACGCTGGCACTGCCAACGGCGCGACCAGCGGTTCGACCAGCGGCTCGAATAACGGCTCTCCTGGCAAGATCGTGAGCATGCCGGTGAATGTCGGCAAGGGCGGCTCGACCGTCGACGTGAAGCCTGTTCAGACGCAGAACAACCCGATCCGCGTCAACAACGGCAACACCGGCATCGTGAAGCTCAACAACAACCCGGTGAACAAGGTGCAGGTCCAGAACAACGTGCAGACCAACCGTCCGCAGCTCAACACGACGCCGAACCGCATGGTCAACAGCAACAACAACTTCCGCCAGTCGATGAACCAGGCCCCGAGCATGGGCGGCGGCAACAACCACCGCGGCTTCATGCACTGATCGCGGCAAGCGAAACGACAAAGGGGCAGAGCGGAAACGCTCTGCCCCTTCTTCATCTGAGCTCTTTAACATGGTCATTCCGGGATGCGCCGAGAGGCGCAGGCCCGGAATCCATTGTGCAGCAGGATGGGTGGGGAAATGGATTCCGGGTTCGCGCTCGCGCGCGCCCCGGAATGACGTCTAAGCCACCAGCTCCGCGAACAGGTCCGCATCGACATTGCCGCCGGAGAGCACGATAACGACGTTCTTGCCGGCAACGTCGAGGCGGCCCGCGAGCAGCGCGGCGAGACCGACGGCGCCGCCAGGCTCGACCACAAGCTTCAGCTCGCGATAGGCGAACGCCACCGCCGCGCCGACTTCCTTGTCCGAGGCGGTGACGCCTCGCGCCAAGAGCTTGCTGTTGATCGCAAAGGTCATCTCGCCCGGCATCAGGGCCATCAGCGCATCGCAGATGGTGCGGCCGGCCGGCGGGTGCGGCTCGCGATGGCCGGCGGTCAGGGAGATGCCGTGATCGTCGAACGCCTCGGGCTCGGCGACCACGATCTCGGCTTGCGGATAGCGCGCCTTCACGGCCGTCGCGACCCCCGCGATCAGGCCGCCGCCCGAAGCCGGCGCCACCACGATGTCGGGGCTGAGGCCGAGCGTTGCCATGTCTTCCGCAATCTCGCGGCCGGCGGTGCCCTGCCCCGCGATCACGAAGGGATCGTCATAGGGTTTTACGAGTGTCGCACCGCGCTTCTCGGCGATGCCGCGCGAGATCGCTTCGCGGTCGTCCTTGTCCCGATCGTAAAGCACGACCTCGGCGCCGTAGGATTTGGTGCGCTCGCGCTTCGACAGCGGTGCATCCGCCGGCATCACGATGGTCGCCTGCATGTCGAGGATTTTTGCGGCGGCCGCCACGCCCTGGGCGTGGTTGCCGGAGGAGAACGCGACGACGCCGCCGGCGCGCTTGTCCTGCGGGATCGAGAACACCTTGTTGAAGGCACCGCGGAACTTGAAGGAGCCGGTGCGCTGGAGCATCTCCGGCTTCAAGAACACCTTGGCACCGACACGCTCGTTGAGCACGGGAAAGGACAACAGCGGGGTGCGGATGGCGTAGGGCGCAATCACGCGCGCTGCGGCATCGATGTCGGCGGGGCCAACCGGGAGGAGCTGTTCGGTCATGGCGGAATGTTATCGCGGCCGATGAGGCCCGGGCAAGACACCTCCGCGCGAGGGATTTGCCCGCTCAGGCGACCCGGCGGGGCTGTTCCGCGCGGTTTCGGCCCGGCAGCACCGCGCCGACCGCCTGGATGCTGTCGATGAAGACCCGCGCCGAGGCCTCCCAGGTGTAGTTGGCGGCGAATTCGACGCAGTCCTGCCGGGAGACACCGAGCGCGGCAAAGCAGGCACTGCGCAGATCGTGATCGAGAGCGCCGACCGGCGCATCGCCGATGACGTCGCGGGGGCCCTTCACGGGGAAGGCCGCGACCGGCAGGCCGCTGGCAAGTGCCTCCAGCAGGACCAGGCCGAAGGTATCGGTCTTGCTGGGGAACACGAACACGTCGGCCGCGGCATAGATTTCCGCCAGCGCCTCGCCGTGCTTCTCACCGAGGAAGATCGCGTCGGGATAGGCTTCTTCGAGCGCGGCGCGCGCCGGGCCGTCGCCGACAACCACCTTGGTGCCGGGCAAGTCCAGTTCGAGGAAGGCTTCGAGATTCTTCTCCACCGCGACGCGGCCGACCGACAGGAACACCGGCGCCGGCAGGCAGAGGTCGACGGCGCGGGGGTGGAACAGGCCGGTGTCGACGCCGCGCGGCCACAGCACCACATTGTCGAAGCCGCGCTCGGTCAGTTCGCGGGCGAGCGCCGGCGTTGCCGCCATCACGGCGCTGCTGGGCGCATGGAAGCGGCGCAGCGCCCGCCAGATCAGCGAGCCCGGGACCGGGACGCGGGCGCGGACATATTCGGGAAAGCGGGTATGGAAGCTGGTCGTGAACGGCAGCTTGCGCTGGCGGCAATAGCGGCGGACCATCAGGCCGATCGGCCCTTCGGTCGCGATGTGGATGCTGTCGGGACGCGCCTCCTCGATCAGCCTCGCGATCCGCGCCGGACGCGGCATCGCGAGGCGCACGTCGCGATAGCTCGGCATCGCGAAGGTGCGGAACGATTGCGGCGTCAGGAACGTGAACTCGACGCCAACACCTTCAAAGCTGAGCCCCTTGGCGGCATCAGCCAGCTTGGTCAGCGTCCGAACCACACCGTTGACTTGCGGGTGCCAGGCGTCGGTCGCGACCAGGATGCGCATCAAGTGGCCCTTGTTATGCAGCTCTGGCTGCGACCTGCGGCACCTGTGCGGGCTTCTGCAACTGATCCGCCCAAGTGATGATCTCGAAATGGCCGTCGTCGTGTTCGACGAGAGCCGTGCAGCTCTCCACCCAGTCGCCGCAATTCATGTAGCGGATGCCGGCCTCGTCGCGGATCACGGCGTAGTGGATGTGGCCGCAGATCACACCGTCAGCCTCGTGCCGCCGCGCTTCGGCTGCCAGCGCCTGCTCGAACGCGCCGATATAGTTGACGGCGTTCTTGACCTTCTGCTTGGCCCATTGCGACAGCGACCAATAGGGCACGCCGAACATGCGGCGGAAGAAGTTGACGAAGCGATTCATCTGGATCGCGAAGTCGTAGGCCTTGTCGCCGAGATGGGCGAGCCAGCGCGCGTTCTGCACCACGAGATCGAAGATGTCGCCGTGGATGACGAGATAGCGCTTGCCGTCCACGCCGGTGTGGACGGTGTTCTCGACCACGTCGATGCCGCCGAAATGCGTGCCGTAATAGTTGCGCAGGAACTCGTCGTGATTGCCGGGAATGTAGATGATCTTGGCGCCCTTGCGCGCCTTGCGCAAAAGCTTCTGGACGAGGTCGTTATGCGACTGCGGCCAGTGCCAGCTCGATTTCAGCGCCCAGCCGTCGACGATGTCGCCGACGAGATAGATCGTGTCGGCATCATGGTAGCGCAGGAAGTCGAGCAGAAGATCGGCTTGAGAACCGCGGGCTCCGAGATGAACGTCGGAGATGAACAACGTGCGAAAGCGCCGCTCCGGGCTCTCGTCACTCACATCGTAACTTCCCATGCGCCAGCCTGTAACAATGTCCCGTGACAGGGGGATGACTGATTGAACCCTTGAGGCACCTTCAAATACGAATCACGCCTTGCCTCGCCCTACCCGCGAATATCAGTCGCATGCGACAATCAGGCGACATGGCGCCGCTAGCCTCCCCCGCAAAACCACGGAACCGCACGGCCTTATTGGTTAACGGGGGGAGCCGTTGCGCCGCGCGAAAGCCGGCATCAGTAAAACTTGTGGAAATGATGGATCGGCCCATGGCCATGGCCGACGCTGAAGCGGTCGGCGGCTGCGATCGCAGCACTGATCCACGCCTTGGCGTTGCGCACGGCAAGCTCGAGATCCTCGCCCTTGGCGAGCCCCGCGGCGACCGCCGAGGAGAGTGAGCAGCCGGTGCCATGGGTGTTCCAGGTGGCGACGCGCGGCGCGGCGAGCGCGGTCGTGTGTCCGGACGTGACGAGATAGTCGATGCTCTCGGCGCCCTCGCCATGCCCGCCCTTGATCAGCACCGCGCGGCAGCCGAGCGCCAGCAGCCGGCGCCCCTGGCTTTCGATCTCGGCCTCGCTCACTGCGACGGGCTCGCCGAGAAGAGCCGCGGCCTCCGGCAGGTTCGGCGTGATCACCGAGGCCAGCGGCAGCAGTCTCGTGTGCAAGGCGTCGACGGCTTCGGACGCCAGCAGGCGATCGCCTGACGTCGCCACCATCACGGGATCGAGCACGATGTGGCGCGGCGTCCAGCGCGACAGCGCGGCTGCGATCGCATCGATGCTGTCGGCCTGGCCGACCATTCCGATCTTCACCGCGCCGATGTCGAGATCGGAGAACACCGCATCAATCTGCGCGGTGACGAACTCGGCCGGCACGGCGTGAATGCCGGTGACGCCGCGCGTGTTCTGTGCCGTCAGCGCCGTGATCACGGAGGCGCCGTAGACGCCGAGCGCGGCAAAGGTCTTCAGATCCGCCTGGATGCCGGCGCCGCCGCTGGAATCCGAGCCGGCGATGGTGAGCGCAACGGGCGTCGTCATCGCCGGATACGTTCGTTTGAGAAGGACACCGCCATGCTTTGTCCTAGCGCGCCCCCGATGGGCCAGCAAGCCGGGCCGGCCATGGGCCAGTGAATCAGGCGGAGAGCGGGGCCTCCGGGCCGCCGTCTTCCCGCAATCGTGCACAAAATATGACTCGGCGTCGCCCGGCCTTGGCATCGATTCCGATGAATGAGAGGTTGGCCTGTGGATTCGTCCAGCGACGCCATGTTGCGGGCCGGCCCCGGCTCGCAATCCTCTCGGGAACCCAATCATGTGGGCCTATTTCGAACGTCTCCTCGACTCCTCGATGTTCTCCCCGCACGGCATCTGCCTGCTCTGGGAGCCTGAGCTGATATGGCTGCACGTCGTCTCGGACGCCAGCATTGCACTGGCATATTTCTCGATCCCGTTCGCGCTTGCGATCCTCGTCACCAAACGGCGCGACCTCAAGTTCGGATGGGTGTTTTGGGCGTTCGCCGTCTTCATCATGGCCTGTGGCCTGACGCATGTGCTGTCGATCTACACGCTCTGGGTGCCGGTCTACGGCATCGAGGGCATCGTCAAGGCGCTCACCGCCGTGGCGTCGGTCTTCACCGCGGGCGCGCTCTGGCCGCTGCTGCCGAAGATCCTGACCATCCCCTCGCCGTTCGAGCTCCGGCAGGTCCAGGCCGCACTCTTGGAGGAGGAGACCAAGAACCGGGATGCGGCGCAGCTGCTCGGCCAGGTCAGTGAAGCCCAGCGCGCGCTGCGCGAGAGCATGACGCGCCTCACCGCCGTGGTCGACACCGCGGTCGACGGCGTCATCCTGTTCGACGCGCAAGCCCACATTCTCCTGTTCAATCCCGCCTGCGAACGGCTGTTCGGCTATCGCGCCGCCGAGGTCATGAATCGCGACATCGGCATGCTGATGTCCGACGAGAAGCGGCCCCCATCCACCGCTCAAGAACGGCGCCTCGCAACCGGGGAAGCGGTCGGCGTGCGCAAGGACGGATCGAGCTTTCCGATGGACCTGTCGGTGGGGCAGGCCTGGCAGGACGGCGAGCTGATCTATGTCGGCATCGTTCACGACCTGACCAGGCGCAAGCTGACCGAGCAGCAGCTGCAGCAAGCGCAGAAGATGGAAACGGTCGGCCAGCTCTCCGGCGGCATCGCCCATGACTTCAACAATCTGCTCACCGTCATCATCGGCAACGCGGAATATCTCAGCGACCAGCTCAAGGCCCGTCCTGACCTCAAGCGTTTCGCCGACGACATCTGCCAGTCGGGCGAACGCGGCGCGGAGCTGACGCAGCGGCTGCTGGCGTTCAGCCGGCGCCAGTTGCTGCAACCCCGCGCTATCGAGTGCCGCGAGCTCCTGACCTCCATGCACAAGCTGCTCAAGCGTACCCTCCGCGAGAACATCGAGATCAGGACGGCGTTCGGCTCCGGCTCCATCCTGGCCTTCGCCGACCGCGCCCAGCTGGAATCCGCCGTGCTCAATCTCGCGCTGAATGCGCAGGATGCCATGCCATCGGGCGGGCATCTCACCCTCAGCACCGAGCTCACCGCGATCGACGAGCACTATCGCATGCAGCATCCGGAGGTCGCGTCCGGCAGCTACGCCCTGATCTCGGTCACCGATGACGGCGAAGGCATGGCCCCTGACGTCATCGAGCGCGCCTTCGAGCCGTTCTTCACCACCAAGGAGGTCGGCAAGGGGTCCGGCCTCGGGCTGAGCATGGTCTATGGCTTCGCCAGGCAATCAGGCGGACATGTCTCGATCTACAGCGAGCCGGGCCTCGGCACGACGGTCCGCATCTACCTGCCGCATGCCGGCGGCGAGCAATCGCTCGCCAACATCGAGGCGCGCGAGGAAGCCGCGCCCCGCGGCCAGGAAACGATTCTGGTCGCCGAGGACGATCCGTTCGTCCGCTCCTCCGTCACGCTGCGCGTGGAAGCGCTGGGATATCGCGTGATCTCGGCCGTCAATGGCAAGGAGGCCCTGCAGCTGCTGCGCACCAACCCGGCCATCGACCTCCTGTTCACCGACATCGTGATGCCCGGCGGAATGAGCGGCTGGGAGCTCGCCGACCAGGCCCGGCGCATCCGCCCCGGCCTGCCGGTCGTGTTCTCGTCCGGCTACGCCCTGGAAACCCTGGTCGAGCAGGGCCGCGCGCACGCCCAATCGATCGTCCTCACCAAGCCCTATCGCAATGCCGAGCTCGCCCATCGGCTCAGGGACGCGTTCGCCGGCGCGCCCCTGCCCTCCTAAAGCATGATCCGGAAAAGTGCGAAGCGGTTTTCCGAAAAGATCATGCGTAAACAACAACCTAAAGCGCGATGACGATTTATCCAAATCTCATCGCGCTTTAGAGTCGGTCCCGGGTAACCGCAAGGCGGCAAGTTCGCTTGCCAAGCCACCCCGGTTTTGGCCTATTAGCCGCCAGATGCGCTTTCGGAGTGACTGCAATGGTTCCCTTTTTCGTCCAGATCAAATGCAAGCTCGGCCAGTCCTACACGGTCGCCAATGCGCTCGCCGAAGCCGAGATCGCCTCCGAGATCTACTCGACCGCTGGCCAATATGATTTGCTGGTTAAGTTCTACGTCGACAAGGACACCGACATCGGCCACTTCGTCAACGAGAAGGTGCAGGTGCTGCCGGGCATCCAGGACACCCTCACCATCATCACCTTCAAGGCGTTCGGCACGGGCTAGCTGCCCTCCTTGCGCTTGGGCGGTGTCGGTCCCTGCACCGGCGGCAGCGACTTCAGATAAGCGGCCATCGCGGCGCGATCTTCCGCCGTCAGTTGCGCCAGATTCTTGATCACCGGCCGCATCGCGCCCGAGGCGCTGTCGCCCTCGGGCATGTCGCCGGTCTCGAGGAAATCGGCGATGTCCTTCTCGCTCCAGCTGCCGATGCCCTGCTGCGTGATGTTCGGCACCCAGCCCTCTCCTTCCGGATTGGGGCCGCCGGCGAAGCGCTGCGCCGTGACGATGCCGCCGAGCAGATTGCGCGGGCTGTGGCATTCGGCGCAATGGCCGAAACCGTTCACGAGATAGGCCCCGCGATTCCATTGCGGGGAGCGTGCGGCGTCCGCGACGAACGGCCCGGTGTCCATGAACAGCAGTTTCCAGATGCCGACATTGCGGCGGATGTTGAACGGAAACGGCAGCGCGTGGTCGCGCACTCTGCCGGACACCGGCGGCAGCGTCTTCAGATAGGCGAAGAGGTCGCGGACGTCATCGATCTTCGCCAGATGATAGGACGTGTAGGGAAACGCCGGGAAGTAGTGCGTGCCCTCGGGCGAGATGCCGCGCATCACGGCGTTGACGAAATCAGCCTCGCTCCACCGGCCGATCCCGTCGGCCGGATCGGGGGAAATATTGGGGGCGTAGAACGTCCCGAACGGCGAGCCGAGCGCAAGGCCGCCGCCGAGCCGCAGGCGATCGGGCTGATTGGGCACCGCATGACAGGACGAGCAGCCGCCGGCGTTGAACAGCTCCTGCCCGTTGGCAAGATCGGGGTTGCGTGTCGGCGCCGGCGCGGCCAGCGCCGCCGGGGCGGTCAACCGCCAATAAAGGCCGAAAGCCGCAACGGCGGCGATCAGGGCGGCAAGAAGCGTTCGTCGCAGCATTCAATGATTCCATCGTGAGCGCGCGAACTTACGGGTCATGCCGCGCCCGATCCAGCCACGAATATTTTAGATGGTCCGGCTGTAATGCGGGAATAAACTGCAAGACGTACTGTTTGGAAGTTGACAGCAATCAGGCGTCAACAGGGAGAGACCCATGACCAAAGCCGTTTTTGCCACACTGGCACTCGGAGCTGCCGTTGCGTTCGCCGCCCCGGCCAGCGCGGAGAAACTGAAGGCGACGCTGGACGGCAAATCCGAAGTACCCGCCAACACCAGCAGCGGCACCGGAACGGCCGAGCTCGACTATGACGCTGCCAGCAAGAAGCTGTCGTGGACCGTCAGCTATTCCGGGCTCTCCGGCCCTGCCACCGCCGCTCATTTCCACGGCCCTGCCGAGGCCGGCAAGAACGCCGGCGTCGCGGTCCCGATCGCCAATGCGGCCGCGAGCCCGGTCAAGGGCGAAGCGACGCTCACCGACGCGCAGGCCGCCGACCTGCTCGGCGGCAAGTACTATATCAACATCCACACGGCGGCGAACCCAGGCGGTGAGATCCGCGGCCAAGTGACGAAATAGCAAGTGACGAAACAGGGTGACGAAGCAAAGCGAAAACGCAGCTTCGTCGCGGAAAGGCCGGACGCGGAGGGAGCGCCCGGCCTTTTCGATTCGGGCGAGGATCTGACGGTCCGGCAATTTCCGAACCTCGTGCCTTGCCAGCCTCGCGCGTTCCGCCGTAAACTTCGACATCACCATCTCCAGAGTGGCACTGTGCGTCTCGATTCCAGCGCTCTCGATCGGCCCAACGACGCCGACACAAGAAGAAGGGCGCACGGGCGCTCGCACGTTCTGGCAAGCCTCATCGTGGCCGGAGCGTTGCTTTCCTCCTCCGGACCGGTGGTCGCGCAAAGCGACATGGAAAGGCAGGCTCAATGCGAGCTGTCCCCATCCGCGACACGCGATCGGCCCTTGCCGTGCAGTACATCCGCTCCGCCTGCAACTGGCTCGTCGTCAACGGCGACTCCCTGCTGAATGCATCCAGCAAGGGCTATTACGTCTGCCTCGTGCGGCAGCTCTCGGGCGCGCAGAGCAACGAGGCTGCCGCGGCGATCATGTCGGCATGCCGCGCGTCCAATCCGCTCTAGGCGCCATGGCGTCCGCAGGAAGCCACTGACGTTTCACGTCAAGCCCGCTCAAGCCGCATTCAGTGCCTGCGCGAGATCCGCGATGAGATCCGACGGGTTCTCGATGCCGATCGACAGCCGGATCGTGGAATCGAGCACGCCGATCTTCCGGCGGATCTCGGCGGGAACGCCGGAATGGGTCATCGTCGCGGGCAGGCTCGCGAGCGACTCGGTGCCGCCAAGGCTCACCGCCAGCTTGAGTATCTGCAGCGCATTGAGGAATTTCACCGCCGCCTCCTTGCCGCCGACGATGTCGAACGAGAAGGTCGATCCCGCGCCCAGGCATTGCCGCGCGAACACACGGCCCGAGGGCGAGCCCTGCTCGTGATGACCGAGATAGTGCACCTTGGCGACCTTGGGGTGGTCGCGCAGATAGCTCGCCACCAGGCGCGCATTCGCATCGGCCTTTTCCATGCGCAGGCTCAGCGTCTCGAGCGAGCGGTTGATCATCCAGCAGGAATGCGGATCGAGCTGGGTGCCGATGGCGCCGCGCAGCGACTTGATGCCCTTCATGATCGCCTTCGATCCGAGCGCGGCGCCCGCGATCAGGTCGGAATGGCCGCCGACATATTTCGTCAGCGAATACAGCGACAGGTCCGCGCCGTGCTCGATCGGGCGCTGAAACACAGGGCCGAGCAGCGTGTTGTCGCAGGCGATGATCGGCGTGTGTCCCTGGGCCTTGCCGATGGAATCGGCGATGCGGCGGATCATCGCGATGTCGACGAGGCCGTTGGTCGGATTGGCGGGGGTCTCGATCAGGATCATCGAAACCCGGCCCTTGCCCATCGCCTCCTCCGAGGCCTGCCTGACCGAGGCTTCATCGATGCCGTCGGCAAAGCCGACCGCGCCGATCGACAGGCGCGCAAGCGTGTTCGTCAGCAGCGTTTCCGTTCCGCCATAGAGCGGCTGGGAGTGCAGGATGACGTCACCGGGACGGACGAAGGCGAGAATCGTGGTCGCGATTGCCGCCATGCCGGAGGAGAACAGCGCGCAGCTTTCGGTGCGCTCATACACCGCGAGCCTGTCCTCGACGATCTCGCTGTTGGGGTGGTTGAAGCGCGAATAGACGAGGCCCGCGCCCATGCCTTCCGGCGGCTCGCGCCGGCCGGCGACATAATCGAAGAAGTCCTGCCCGTCTTCGGCGGTCTTGAACACGAAGGTCGAGGTCAGGAACACCGGAGGCTTGATGGCGCCTTCCGACAATTGCGGATCATAGCCATAGGTCAGCATCAGGGTTTCCGGATGCAGCATATGGTTGCCGATATGGGTCTTCGACGGGAACGGTTTTGCCATGGCCTGCCTCGCTGTGGTTCAGCTGTCCGCCGCGCGTTGGAACTCCCGACGTCGTGAGGCTGTCGGAGGAAGCTGCGTCGACTCGTGTCAGCGCACGGCCGTTGGATAAAGATAGCTGCTCTCAGCGCGATCCGTCAGACCTTGCGGACAGAATTTCTGCTCGCTGCGACTCGCGGCCACACAAAAAGGGCGGCTGCTTTCGCAACCGCCCTTCACCGATTCCTCGTCGCCCCGCTATTTCAACTTCAAGCGATAGGTTTCGTGACAATCGTTGCAGCGGTCGTTGATCGCGCTGTAGGCCGCCTTCAGGCTCGCGACATTGGTGATCTTGCCTTTGACGTCGGCGATCGCCTTCTGCACCGGCGGGATCTTGGAGTCGAAATCGGCTTTGTTCTGCCAGACCTTCGGCGAGGAGCCGTAGGACGCATTCACGACGTCCTGCTTGGGATTGACCTCGAAGGTCTTGGCGATCTTGGCGACGTCCGCCTCCAGATTGGCAATCGCCTCGTCGACGGCCTTCTGGTTGTAGGGAATGTCGCCCTTGGTCATCTTCTGAATGACCGAGTACAGGCTCTTTGCCTGCGAGCGCATCAGATTGTCCTGCTGGACGGCAATCTCCTGTTGCGCCATTACGGCGCCGGCGCCCAGCACGAGGGCGCCCGCGACAATCATCGTCCGCTTCATTGGTCCGTTTCTCCGGCTCTCGATACGTTCAGGGAATGAGACCTCACCGGCTTCAGGGGAAGCCGGGACCCATCATGGATAGAACCCCGCGCGGCGCGTTTATTCCCGTGCGCGCGGAGATCGGGGTCAGAGGCTGTGGCGGCGGTGGTGCTCGCTGATGGCGATCCACACCCGTTCCGGCGTTGCCGGCATGTCGATGTGGTCGATCTTGTATTCGCGCCAGAGGGCGTCGACGATGGCGTTGACGACGGCCGGACAGGAACCGATCGCGCCGGCCTCGCCCGCCCCCTTCACTCCCAGCGGATTGGTCTTGCAGGGGATGTTGTGGGTCTCGAACACGAAGGACGGACCGTCCGCCGCCCGCGGCAGCGCGTAGTCCATGTAGGTGGCGGTGATCAGCTGGCCGTCGGTGGCGCCATAAACTACCTGCTCCATCAGCGCCTGGCCGATGCCCTGCATGGCGCCGCCATGGACCTGGCCGGCCAGCAGCAGCGGATTGAGCGTCTTGCCGAAATCGTCGACGATCACGTAGTTGACGATTCTGATGATGCCGGTGGCCGGATCGATCTCGACCTCCGCCAGATGCGTGCCGTTCGGATAGGTGCCGTCGGCGCTGGCGAAGGTCGCGCTGCCATTCAGCTTCGACGGATCAGCGCCGGGCCGCTTGGTGAGATCGGCGAAGGAGATCGAACGGTCGGTGCCGGAGATGCGGACCACACCGTCGGTAATCTCGAGGTCGCCGGCGCTCGCTTCCAGCGCCTGCGCTGCAAGCTCCTTCAGCTTCTTGCCCAGATCGCCCGCAGCGCGCTCCACGCAGACTCCGCCCGTGGGGATCGAGGCCGAGCCGCCGGTGCCGAGGCCCGTCGCGATCTCGTCGGTATCGCCCTGGTGGATATGCACGCGCTCCGGCGGCAGGCCGAACTGCTCCGCGACGATCTGCGCATAGGCGGTCTGATGGCCCTGCCCGCTCGATTGCGTGCCGATCAGCACGGTGACGTCGCCATTGGGATCGAGGCGGACATTGGCCGTCTCCTCACCCATCACGCCGCAAATCTCGACATAGCTCGCAAGGCCGATGCCGCGGATAAGCCCGTGCTTCTTGGCCGCCTTGGCACGCTTGGGAAACTCCTTCCATTCCGCGATCTCCATCGCGCGCTTCAGATGCGCGGCGAAGTCGCCGGAATCGTAGACCTTGCCGGTGGCGGTCTTGTAGGGCAGCGCCTTCGGCGGGATGAAATTCTTGCGGCGGATGACATCCGGCGTCATGCCGAGTTTTCGTGCGCAGGCATCGACCAGGCGCTCGATCACGTAGGCCGCCTCGGGCCGGCCCGCACCGCGATAGGCGTCCACCGGCACGCTGTGGGTGAAGATGGTGCGCACCCGGCAGTGGAAGGCCTGGATGTCGTAGAGGCCCGGCAGCATGCCGGCACCGCCATGGGGGATGTAGGGCCCGAAGGTCGACAGATACGCGCCCATGTCGCCCATCAGATCGCAATCCATCGCGAGGAACTTGCCATCCTCGGCCAGTGCCATCTTCGCGGTGGTGACGTTGTCGCGGCCCTGCGCATCGCCCATGAAATGCTCGGAGCGGTCGGCCGCCCATTTCACCGCCTTCTTCAGCTTGCGCGCCGCGACCGCCATCAGGGCGTATTCCCGGTACGGAAACAGCTTCGTGCCGAAACCGCCACCGACGTCGGGGCAGATCACCCGCATCTTGTCGGTGGGGATGTTGAGCACGTTCTGGCACAGGATGTCGCGCAGGCGGTGGCTGCCCTGGCTGCCGACCGTCAGCGTCAGATGGTCGCGCTTGGCGTCGTATTCGCACACCGCCGCACGCGTCTCCATGAAGCTCGCGACCACGCGCGGATTGACGATGGAGATCTCGGCGACTGCATGCGCCTTGGCAAAGGCAGCGTCCGTCGCCGCCTTGTCGCCGATCGAGACGTCGAACAGCACGTTGCCGGCCTTGTCCGGCCAGACCTGCGGCGCGCCCTTCTTCACGGCGTTGACGACGCCGGTCACCGCCGGCAGCGGCGACCATTTGACCTCGATCGCCTCGATCGCGTCCCGCGCCTGGTCGATGGTCTCTGCGACGACGAAGGCGATGGCATCGCCGACATGGCGCACCTCGTCCTTGGCGAGGATCGGGTAAGGCGGGCCGGTGAACGGATCGGTCTCGAGATTGAACAGGCACGGCAGATTGCCGAGGTCCTTCACGTCGTCGGCGGTCAGGATCAGCGCGACGCCGGGCAGGCTGCGGGCACGGCTCGCATCGATGGTGTATTTGGCATGCGCATGCGGCGAGCGCAGCATCAAGCAGCGGAGCGCGGCCTGCGGCGCATAATCGTCGGTATAGCGGCCCTTGCCGCGGATGAGCGCGTCATCCTCCTTGCGCAGCACGCTTTGGCCAACGCCGAACTTGATGGGAGCCGCCATTGTCTTGACCCGTCCTATGGTTGTTTTGTCGGCATATTGCCGTGGAAAAAGTGGCAAGGCAAATGGGTTTGGGCGTGGAGACTCCCGGCGCCCTGGTCCCTGGGCTTGGCCCGGATGCCGCAACATGATGGATTTTCAGGTCTCTCCGTACTATATTGAAGACGAGGAGAATCCATGTCCGCTCGACGTTCTGCGACCCGGCCCCGCTATACCGCCGAAGTCATTCGACGGCTTGCGAGCAGCAACAACGTGGCGGTCGTTGTGTCGTCAAACGACGTTTTTGCTCACCACGCCACACGCCTCTCCGGCGATGACGTGAAATTCGATGATATCGAGAACACCATTGTTGCCCTGCAACGCGCCGGGATTTTGAGCCGCGTCCAGGCGGTACGCCTTCAGGCACGCTATCTGCGCGAAAGCCGTCCGTGACCTTCGATCCTTTCGGTGATTTTGCGACGCAAGGTTACTTGCGCAACGTCGCAAAAGCCAAGGATCCCGACATTGTTCAGCGTCTTCTGCACAACTCGTTCCTAACCGGCATCGATGCCGCCGTAGAGTATCTTCAGGCGCGATCGTCCCTGACCTACGCCGACGTGCAGCAGACCCACAAGACGCTCTTCGAAGCGGTGTTTCCATGGGCCGGAGAGGACCGCCTCAAGAATGCGCCCCACATCTTTGTGAAAAAGGGATCCGTTCTCTTTGCGCATCCAAGCGATATTCGCAAAGCCATCAACTACGCGCTGGAGAAGGGCCAAGACAGGGCCTTCATGGCGAAAAAACCGGGCGAGGTGATGGGCTATCTCGCCTATGGACATCCCTTCCTCGACGGCAACGGACGCACGATTATGCTGGTTCATGCCGAGATGGCGCGGCGTGCCGCGATCAGCATCGATTGGTCCGCCACCGGCAAGGATGAATACCTTACAGCCTTGACCCAAGAGCTCGATGAGCCTGGTAAGGACAAACTCGACGCCTATCTAAAGCCATTTGTTCAGGAGAGCCCCGACCTGAAGGGACTTGCCGACGCCATCAAGGCCGCACCGGGTCTAGACGGCAGCGATGCGGATACGGTCGCTGGCGATACCAGCGATCCGGCGCTCAAAGCCCGCTACGAAGCACAAGAACTCAAGCGCAATCGCGCGCAAGGCTCCGGACAAGAGGACTGAACCGGCGCCCTGTCAGAGTGGAATTGGGCGGAAAGGCCGCAGCTCGGTCATTTCCCTGTGAAGATCGATGATCCTGCGGGCGTCCTCAGTTCGCTCGGTTCCGGCCAGCTGTCCCGCATAGGCCATGCGACGCACCACCGCTGAGGATTGAAACGTCCAGTATTGTGACATCAGCGGATTGATGAACAGCTCGTTTCCGCTCGTCCGGTTGGTGGCATGATAGTTGCCGAACTCGCCCCGCAGTGCACTCGCGATCGAATTGCACACGATGCTCGGATGCTGCGGCTGGCGCTGGTTGGCGTAATCCACCAGATCGAGGAAGGCCTCGGCCTCCCTGCTGCCCTGCGACAGCGAGAACATGCCGAGAAACCCGCCATCGCGAATCAGCTGGGCTGTGTTCTCCAGGAACGCGTGATGCGAGACACCGTGATAATGGTCTACGCCGAAACCGATTGCGGCGAGCAGCACGTTTTCGCCCGCGGCCTGATCGGCAGCCACGAGCGAGACAGCGTCCTCGACGACGCTTCCGACGCCGGGCTCATCGCCGAACACGAGACTGTCGGTCCCGCCGTCAACCAGGACCACGGTATCGATGTCATGGGAATCGATGATCCAGCGATACGCCGCCGCGAGCGGCCGAACCCCGCTTTTCGCGAAGGCGTAGATCGGCACGAGCTGCTCGCGGCGACCGAGCCATTCGGCCAGCCACTTCTCCGGGAAGTAAGGAATTTCCACGGCGCGCTGATCGACGCGCCAAATCGCCTCCCCGACACGCTCGCCGCCGCATAGCCATAAGTTCGTGAAGGAGAAGCTGGCGAATACCACCTCCTTACCCCGCGCCGTCAGACGCTGCGCAAACGGGACCCCGGCGAAAACGTCGAAGCCGCCGCCACAGCCCGCAACGAGCACTTTGCTTGCATGATCGAGTCGTTCAAGAAACGGAATCATGTTTGTCGAACCATCCGGTTGATCTCTTACATCCCACCGCGCCTCCATAGATCCGCGGCGCGATCTCTCAGCCTATCGATAGCGCGTTCAGGCGCGATGGAGTCGATCTCGCCACGCGTCAAGCCGATATCCATCAGCTCCCTGTCGCTCAGGTCGTACAGAGTGACCTGTGAACGCCGGCGCCAGCCCTGAAACGTGCGCCAGTATCGCCCGAGCAGGCTCAAGACGGTGGAGAGGTCGAGGCGGAGCCTCGCGGCATCGCGCTCAATCTCGGATGAGATGTTCGTCTGTTGTGGTGGCATCGGATGCTCCTGCTGTTGTGCCGGCACGGAGCGTGGCCAATGAAAAGGCCCCGTCCGATGCCGGCGGGGCCTGGTGGAAAAGATGTCGTCGTCGAATTCCTAGCGCGCGACTCCTTCCACGGCCCAGCCGAAGCAGGTCATGTGCGAGAGGTTGACGTTGCGCACGGATTTAATCATGAGCGGCTGATACCACGCCAATCGCATAAACTCAAGGGGTGTGCGGAGATCGGATGGCATCCTGGAGGCGAGTCCTAGCCAGGAGCGTTCGTCGGGGCCGGACAGGACGACGCAAGCGGCGACGGTGTCGCCGCCTGCTCTTCCAGGGCTGGATCAGGGCGCCAGATGCGCCTTGATCTCCGCCGACATCTGGCGAATCGCGGCCTGGGGCTCGGGATCGCTCTGGATGCCGTTCAGCAGGACGAAGTCGTGGATCATCCCGTTGTAGCGGGTCGCGATCACGGAAACGCCGGCCTCCTTGAGCTTGCGCGCGTAAGCCTCGCCTTCGTCGCGCAGCGGGTCGTTCTCTGCGGTGACGACCAGAGCCGGGGGAAGCCCCTTTAATTGCTGCAGGTTGGCGCGCAGCGGCGAGACGTAGGGGTTGTTGCGCAGCAATTCATCCGGCGCGTACAGATCCCAGCCGTACTTCATGAAAGCGCGGGCCAGAAATCGTCCGGTGCCATATTCGTGATAGGACGCGGTGTCGACGCTGGCGTCGGTCGCCGGGATCATCAGGACCTGGTAGCTGATCTTGGGGCCGCTGCGGTCCTTGGCCATCAGCGACAATGCCGCGGTCATGTTGCCGCCAACCGAATTGCCGGCGACTGCGATCCGGCTACCATCGGCGCCGAACTCTTCGGCATGGTTCGCCACCCATTTCAGCACGGCATAGGACTGATCGAGCTGAGTTGGGAAACGCGCCTTGGGTAGCGAAGTATACTCGACGAAAACACCGATCTGGCCGGAGCCGACGACCAGGTCTCGCAACAAGCGTTGATGGTTCTGAAAATTCCCGACGATCCAGACACCGCCATGAATGAACAGCAGCACGCCGGGCTTTCCGGTCACGTGCTCAGGCTTCATGATGTAGACTTTCACAGACTGACCGTCCTGGGTGATGGTCTGCTTGGTCGTGTTCACCCCCGACATATCGACTGCCGTCTTGTTCTGAAGGTCCGTCAGGATCTCCTGCGGCTTGGGCTGGGGCAGCTCCCAGAACGGGCTCGGATCTTTGTTGATCTCGCGCAGGAAGGCGCGAACCTGGGGATCGATCCGGGGGTCGGTGCCGGCGTCGGGGGCCGCATCGGCGGCTTGAGTCATGAGGATTGCTCCGAGGCTGAGGATAGCGAATGAAGAGAACAGTTTCATGGTCAGCTTTTGCTTGAGGGTAGACGCAATCGCACAGCTAGCCCGCGCGGAGGGGATGCCGCTTCTGTCAAATGACCGGTCCGATGACGGGACGGCGATCAGTCCGCGGGGCGGCTGATGCTTGCGAGAATGGGGCCGAGCCCGGCCCGCGAGGTGATGCCGGCCTTGGAAAAGATCCGGTGCAGGTGGTACCCGACGGTTCTGTGAGACAGGTACAGTCTGGCGCCGATCTCCTTGTTCGAGAGACCTTCGGCGGCGAGTTGCGCGATGTGAAGCTCCTGTGGGGTCAGCGTTTCCCACACCTGTTCGGTTCGCCGGCGGCTGGTTTCACCCGAAGCACGCAATTCCTCCCGGGCCCGATCGCTCCAGGGCGAGGCGCCGAGGGCATCGAACATGTCGCGCGCCTCGCGCAACGGGGCCCTCGCATTGGCCGATCTTCGCTGGCGGCGCAGCCATCTGCCATAGGCCAGCAAGAAGCGGGCACGCAGGAACGGCCATTTCTTCGCGGCCGGTCCAAGACCTTGCAGGAAGAACTGTTCGGCATCTTCCGGCGCCGCGAGGAGCGCCTTGCCATATTGCAGCATCGTCCCGACCCACGGCACCGGCGTCGGAGCCGAGGCACGCTCGATCTCATCGAGCACGCGGCTCGCCGCGTCCGCATTGCCGGACGAAACGGCGGCCTCCACGAAATCCGCAAGCCCGAAGAACCGAACGCCGAAATTGAAAGCGGGATCGGCCGTCGTAAAAAGTCGCCGCAGATGCTCGAAGGCCTCCCAATGACGGCCCGCGCCGATTGCGGATACGCCTCGCGCGATCTGCAACATGGCCAGCAGGAAACTCGCGCCGATCGACAGGGCCAGGGCTTCCGCCTGCGCCGCATAGGCTTCGGATTGCTCCAGATTGCCTTGCATCCCTGCGAGCCTCGCTTTCAGGATCGTGGCCGCGGCAATCCACGGGAGCCCGCCCGTCTCTTCGGCGAGGCGAGCGGATTCCTCTGCTTCCCTCATGGCTCCCCGCCAGTCACCGACTTCCGTTTCCGCCCACCCTTGGGCGAAGAGCACGCGGGCGAGATCGCTGAGCCGTCCCTGCGTACGGAGCGCAGCGCTGGACTCGGCGAGAAAGGACACGCCGATGTCGAAGGTGCCGACGACATTCGCGATGCTGCCGAGGATGCTCGCAACGGTGGGATCGTTGTGCGCATTTCCCGCGAGCCCCTGAAGCTTGAGGTACACATCGGCGCCCCGCCGCAGCGGCTCGACGTAAGCGGAGATTGCGATCAGGCGAGGGTCCGTATCGGGCAACTGCAGCCGCGTTGCCGCGTCGTGAACCCTAGCGCAGAGTTCATCGCTCGCGCTGCTCCACCAGCAGCGTTGTGCGGCTCGCCAAAGCAGATTGCTGGCGAGATCAATCGCGCCGGCGGTGTGGGCTCGCGCGGCGAACCCGATCAAGGCGAGAATCTTCGCGGGATCGTTGACCGCTGGGGGTTGGCTGATCTCACGACACCAGGCGATCCGAACCAGCGCCAATTGATTGGATTCGTCGATGTCGGCCTGCCGCAGCAGGCGCTCCATCAGTTCTGGCTGGCCGAGATCGGCGGCGAGTTCGGCTGCCCGCAACAGCCGGTCGCTTTTGGCTTTCGCCGTGCTGCTCAGCCGTGCCGCGCTTTCCAGAACCTCGATCGCCATGGCCACGGCGCCTCGCCGCAACGCTCGCGCCGCCATCCGGTCGTATTCGCCAGCAAGCTCGTCGTCAGGCCCGATTGTAGCTGCGGCACGATGCCATAATTGGCGGTCGAGCTGATCGTGAATGACCGCAGCAAGCGCGGCGTGGATTCTTTGGCGGGTCACCGGGTCGGCGGCCTGGTGCATGGCGGAGCGAACCAGCGGATGCCGAAACCGCACCTCCGTTCCGTTGATTTCGATGAGCTTGGCGGCGACCGCGGGCGCCATGGCATCGATACCCACGCGCTCGCCCAACACAGCTTGACCGGCGAAAAGGATTTCGTGGAGCGATGTGCTGTCGTTCTCTGCCGTCACGAATAACAGCAATCGCGCGATGTGCGGGAGGTCGGGCAAGCGGTTGGAGAAGGCGCGCTCGAGCCGGTCGGTCAGCGGAAGCCACGGTATATCTCCAGCGGCACGTTCTCCGCGGGGCAGTTCCACAAGAGCTAGCGGATTACCCGAGGCCTCTTTAAGGAAGCGGCTGCGCAGCTCCGCAGGAAGGCCCGGCGCATTAGCATCGAGCAGATGCTCGGCGTCGGCCGCATCAAGTCCCGAAAGTCGCAGCCTGTAGGTAGAGGCGTCGCCGAGCGAACTCTTGAAGTCATCGCGCATGGCCACGACGAGAACGATCGGGTCCGAACTCAATCGGCGCGAGATGAATGCCAGCACTTCATAGGTCGCCTGATCCAGCCATTGGGCATCGTCGGCGACAAGCAGGAGAGGCTCGCGCGTCGCCCTTTCGCTCAGAAGGGACAGCGTCGCGAGTGCAACCAGGAAAATATCGGGCGGCCCCGCGTCATCATGCATGCCGAAAGCGGCGAGCAAGGCCGAGCGCTGGCGAGGGACAAGGCCTACGGCCCCTTTCATCAGCGGACGCAGGGCCTGTTCAAGTGCTGCAAACGGCAAATGCACTTCGGCCAGGACGCCGGTCATACCCAGAACGGTGAAGCCGCGTTCACTGGCCCTGTGCCTGGCCACATCGAGGAGCGCAGATTTCCCGATGCCAGGCTCGCCGCTGATCACAATCGTGGATCCACCCTGGTCGATCCGCTCGATCAGGTGATCGATCAAGGCAATGTCCTGCGCTCGGCCCCGCAAACTTGGGGACACAGGGGCAGCACCAGCGCGCCCTTTCGGCGGCGAAGCTGTCTTTTTTGCCGGTCTGGTCATCGCATAACCGTTGGTGGCACCACACCCTTTCAAACTCGACCGAGGTTTAACGTTAGCATGTGGCGGGAACCAGAGGAGAGCCGTATACGTGGTGGCTGCTTCCGGCATGTCTCGCCAACCGCAGCACACTTTGGCTCACCGGATTGAAACGCGCCTAGCCGCGCACCAGCGAGACCAGCCACTTGCGGCCGAACAACAAGAGGATCGCGAGCGCATAGACGACCGTGCCGCCGACGGCGAGCAAGGCCAGCGTTGCTTCGTCCCGGAAGGCGTGCACGGAGGCAAGAGCGGCTGGGCTGAAACGCGCAATCAGCCAGAAGGCCGCAGCCAGGATGATTCCAGTCAGCAGAAATTTGCCGAGCGACAGCAGCCAGGCGCGGTCCGGCACGAGAAAACCTCGCCGTACCGCGAAGAACAGCACCAGCAACAGATTGGTCCAGACGCCGACGGCGGTGGCCAGCGCGAGGCCAATCTGAGCCAGCGATCCCATCAAGGCGATCTTCAGCGCAACGTTGACGACGATGCCTGTCAGCGACGCCCGCACCGGCGTTGCGGTGTCCTTGCGGGCATAGAAGGTCGCGACCGCGCTGCGGATCAGCACGAACGGGATCAGGCCGATGGCGTAGGCCGCGAGCGTGGCGCCGGCGGCGGCGGCATCGGCCTTGGAGAACGCACCGCGGGCGAACAGCGCGCGCATGATCGCATCGGGCACGGTGATGAAGGCCGCGACGAACGGGATCGAGAACAGCAGCGTAAAGTCGAAGGCGCGGCGCTGCGCCTTCATCGCGCCGTCATGGTCGTTGGCGGTGATCCGCCGCGACATCTCCGGCAGCAGCACCGTGCCGATGGCGATGCCGATGACGCCGATCGGGAGCTGGTTGAGCCGGTCGGCATAATAGAGCGCCGACAGCGCGCCGGCGGGCAGGAAGGTCGCGATGATGGTGTCGGCGAACAGTGCGACCTGCGTGCCCATCGAGCCCAGCGTCGCGGGACCCAACGCCTTGAAGAAACCGCGGACATCTTCGTCGAGCTTGAGCGGCGCAAAGCGCGGCAGGCCGCCATGACGGGCGAGATCGCCCGCCAGCAGGAAATATTGCAGGAAGCCGGAGATGAGGACGCCCCAGGCCGCGGCATGGCCCGCGGTCGGAAACCAGACGGCAACCGCCAGCGTCATCATCATCGCGACGTTGAGGAAGATCGAGGCGGCCGCGGCGCTGGCAAAACGCTGCATCACGTTGAGCATGCCGCCATAGAGCGTCACCAGCGTGATCAGCAGCAGATAGGGAAAGGTGATCCGTGTCAGCTCGATCGCGAGCTTGCGCTGCTCGGCATCCTCGGAAAAGCCTGGTGCCAAAATGCTCATGGCCTGCGGCATGAACAGCCAGGCGAGGACCAGCAGCACCACCTGCGAGGCCAGCAGCAGCGTGAAGATGCGGTCGGCGAACAGGTGTGCAGCCGCCTCGCCCTTCTCGCCATGGACATGCGCATAGGCCGGTACCCAGGCGGCGTTGAAGGCGCCCTCGGCAAAGATCGCGCGAAAGTGGTTGGGCAGCCGCAGCGCCACGAAAAAGGCGTCGGCCACCGGGCCTGCGCCGAGGATCGCCGCGAGCATGATGTCGCGGGCAAATCCCGTCAGCCGCGAGAGCAGCGTGTAACCACCGACCGTGAAGATGCGTCCGAGCATGCGGACTCTTCTAGAGGCTTATCGGGCAGAGGTCGATTGCATCTTGCGATGCGCATTACTGCGCCCTCTCCCCTTGCGGGAGAGGGCAGCGACGCTGGTAGACACAAACTCACCCTCTCCCGCAAGGGGAGAGGGAAGAATTCAGCTCGCCAGCGCGCCGCGGACGGCGGCGATGATTCGCTCCTGGTCGGCTTCGGTCAGGTAGGCGTGCATCGGCAGGCTGATGACGTCCTGCGACAGGCTCTCGCAACCCGGCAATCCGCCGTCTGCGACCGGATACTGCTTGTAGGCGGTCTGCTGATGCATCGACTTGCCGTAATAGATCGCGGTCGGTACGCCCTGGGCTTTCAACGCGGCGGCAAAGCCGTCGCGATCGGTGCCCTCAGGAAGACGGATCGTGTACTGCGCCCAGACCGAGGTGTTGCCGGGCGCAAGGCGCGGCACAATGACCACATTGGAGAGCCCGCGCGCATAGCGCTCCGCGACCTTGTTGCGGGCGACGATCTCGTCGTCAAAGATCTTCAGCTTCTCGATCAGGACCGCGGCCTGCATGGTGTCGAGCCGGCCGGTGAGGCCGAGGCGGACGTTGTCGTATTTGTCGACGCCCTGCCCGTGCACGCGGATGCTGCGCAGCGTGGCCGCGAGCTCGTCGTCATCGGTGAAGATCGCGCCACCGTCGCCGAAGCAGCCGAGCGGCTTGGCCGGGAAGAAGCTGGTCGCGGTGGCGTGCGCCAGCGTGCCGAGCTTGCGGCCCTTGTAGCTCGCGCCAAACCCCTGCGCGGCGTCGTCGAGCACGAACAGGCCTTCGTCCCTGGCGATCTCGGCAATGGCGTCGTGATCGGCGGGCTGGCCGAACAGGTCGACCGGAATCACCGCGACGGGCTTCAGGCCGGCCTTGCGGGCGGTCGCGATGCCGCGTTTGAGCGACTCCGGGCTCATGTTGAAGGTCGTCTCGTCGACGTCGACATAGACAGGCGTCGCGCCGGTCCGCGCCACCGGCGACGCCGTCGCGATGAAGGTGAAGGACGGACACAGCACAGCGTCGCCGGGCCCGACATTCATCGCCATCATCACCATCAGGATCGCGTCGGTGCCGCTGGCGCAGCCGATCACGTGCTTGGCGCCACTATAGGCTGCGAGCTGCTTTTCGAGCTCGAACACCTCGGGGCCGTTGACGAACTGGCAGTGGTCGAGCACGCGCTTGACCGCGGCATCGAGCGAAGCGCCGAGCCGGCGGCGCTGCGAGCCGACGTCGATGAAGGGAATGGGTTCGGAACGAAGATGCTGGTTCATGGCGCCTTCTGAAGTTTGAGCGGTCGACATGGAAAGGGATCAGCCGGCGACGCGGCGCGGCCCCTTGCGGGCGGGCGATGCCGCGGCGGGACGCGAAGGCGCCTCCAGGCACTGCGTGGCGATCTCAAGGCTGGCGACGCCTTCGTCGCCGGTGACCGCCGGCGTCTCGCCATGGCGCACCGCCTTGAGGAACGCGATCAGCTCGGCGCGCAGCGGCTCGTCATGACCGACCGGCAGATGCCGCATCGAATAGCTACCATCCGGCTTGAAGCCGAAGCACTCGGTGACCTGGCGCGTGAGCAGATCGCCCATCACGTATTTGTCGCGGGTCGCGACCGTGACGCTGCGCGCCTTGAACGGCGTCAGCCAGTTGGTGTTGATGTGGGCGAGCACACCGTTGGCGGTGCGGAACTGCAACAGCGCGATGTCCTCGCGCTCGGCGACCGCGCTCGACAATTGCGGCTGCACCTCGACGATGTCGGATTCGGTGAACCAGCGGATCAGGTCGATGTCGTGCACGGCAAGGTCGATGACGACGCCGACATTGGACATGCGCGGCGGGAACGGACCGACGCGCGTGATCGCGATGGAGAGAATGTCCTCGCCCGCGATCGCCTGCTTGACGGCGGCGACCGCCGGATTGAAGCGCTCGACATGGCCGACCATCAGCGTCACGCCGGCCTTGTGCGCGGCGGCGACGATCTCACGGCCCTCTTCCACCGTCGATGCGATCGGCTTCTCGACCAGGACATGGATGTTCTTGGCGATGCAGGCGAGCGCGACCTCGTGATGAAGATGGGTCGGCGCCGCGATGGTGACGGCATCGACGCCGGCGGCGAAGAGCTGGTCGAGCGTCTCGAAGCTCGCGCAATCGGCCAGTTCCGTCGCGCGCGCGCGATGGGCGGGCGACGGATCTACGACGCCGACAAGGCTGACGCCCGGCAGGCCGCTGAGCACGCGGGCATGGTTGCTGCCCATCACGCCCGCGCCGATGACGCCGACGCGTAAACCGGCCTTTGCCGGTGCAGACCCTTTGGAACTCATCTGAGCAAACCCCGATTCACTTCAAATCCCCGGCGCCGCTTCTAGCATGGACGCCACATTTGTGGCGAATGCGGAGCTAGCTGACCGGACACGATTTGATTCAAAAAGTTACACGTTCCCCGGGCCTTAAGCCGCTGAAAGAGGCCGCTATTTCGGCCCGGGTCGCGTGATTCGGAGCCTGCTGGTTACGACCTTTGATAGTCGTCTTCAATCCGGATGATGTCGTCCTCCCCGAGATAGCTGCCGGTCTGAACCTCGATCAGCTCCAGCATGATTTTACCGGGGTTCTCCATCCGGTGCACCGCGCCCATCGGGATGTAGATCGACTCGTTCTCGTGCACGGTCTTCACGGTCTCGTTCACGGTGACGCGGGCCGCGCCGCGGACCACGATCCAGTGCTCGGCGCGATGGTGATGCTTCTGCAGCGACAGCCGCCCGCCCGGCTTCACCACGATGCGCTTGACCTGGTGGCGCTCGCCATTGTCGACCGACTGGTAGCTGCCCCACGGACGGTGCACCTTCAGATGCTCCTCGGTGACCTTCGGTGCGACCGCCTTGAGCTTGGTGACGAGGCGCTTCAGGCCGTTGGCATCCTTCTGGCGCGAGACGAGCACCGCATCCGCAGTGGCGACCACGACGAGATCGTCGACGCCTTCGAGCGCGACCAGCGCCTGGTCGGTGGTGACGTTGCAGTTGCGGGAATCCTCGAACACCGCGGTGCCGTGCGCCGCGTTGCCCTGTGCGTCCTTCTCGGACAGCTCCCACACCGCGTGCCAGGAGCCGACGTCGGACCAGCCGCAGGACACCGGCACCACGGCGGCGCGCGAGGTCTTCTCCATCACGGCGTAGTCGATCGAGATCGCCTTGGCCGCGCCGAACGCCTCCGGCTCCAGCGTGACGAAACCGAGATCGCGGCCGGCATTGGTGACCGCATTGGACACCGCCTCGACGCTCGCCGCATCGACCTTGCGGTATTCGTCGAGCAGGACGCTCGCCGGGAACATGAAGTTGCCGCTGTTCCAGAGATAGCCCGAATTGACGTAATCGGCCGCCTTCACGGCGTCAGGCTTCTCGACGAAGCGCGCAACCGCGTGCACCTGGCCGGAGATGACGTCGCCCGGGCTGATATAGCCGTATTCGGTCGCCGGCCGCTCCGGCTTGACGCCGAAGGTGACGATGCGCCCGGCACTCGCGGCGGTGAGGCCCTCGCGGCACGCCGCGACGAAGGCGGCATTGTCCTGCACGACGTGATCGGCGGCGAGCGCGAGCACGATGGCCTCGCTGGCCCGGTTCTGCGCGAACACGGCGCCGGCGGCGATGGCCGGGCCGGAGTCGCGCCGCATCGGCTCGAGGATCACGTCGGCCTCGATGCCGATCTCGGCGAGCTGCTCCAGCACCATGAAGCGATAGGCCGCATTGGTGATGACGATCGGGCGATCGAACAGCGATGCATCCGAGACGCGCAGCAGCGTGTCCTGGAAGGTCGAGCGCGTGCCGAACAGCGGCAGGAACTGTTTCGGGCGCACCTCGCGCGAGGCGGGCCACAGCCGCGTGCCGGCACCGCCGCACATGATCAGGGGGATAATGCGTTTGTCCATCGTCATCTCAAACCTTGAAGTAGTCCCGATACCAGGTGACAAAGTTACGGACCCCCTGCGCGATCGGCGTTGACGGCGCAAAGCCGGTGTCGCGCATCAGGTCCTCGACATCCGCGAACGTTTCCAAAACGTCTCCCGGCTGCATCGGCAGCAATTCTTTGATCGCCGTCCGACCCAGCTCCTGCTCCAGGAGACCGACGACATGCATCAGCTCCTCGGGGCGGTGGTTGCCGACATTGTAGACCTTAGACGGCGCATTTGCGGCAGCCGGATCATCCGCAGGCACCCGATCGATCAGCTTGGACACGACACGGGTGACGTCGTCAATATAGGTGAAGTCGCGACGCATCTTGCCATGGTTAAAGAGCCGGATCGGCCGGCCCTCCATGATGGCGTTCACAAACAGAAACATGGCCATATCGGGCCGGCCCCACGGGCCGTAGATGGTGAAGAAGCGCAAGGCGGTGACCGGCAGCCGGTAGAGATGGCTGTAGGACTGCGCCATCACCTCGTTGGCCTTCTTGGTCGCGGCGTAGAAGCTCACCGGATGGTCGGTGCGGTCCTCGACCGCAAATGGCAGTTTCGTGTTGGCGCCGTAAACGGAGGATGACGAGGCATAGACCAGATGGCGGCAGCCGTTGTGGCGGCAGCCCTCCAGCACGTTGAGAAAGCCTACCAGATTGGAATCGACGTAAGCCTGCGGCTGCTCGATCGAGTAGCGCACGCCGGCCTGGGCGGCCATATGCACGACATGCGTGAAACGGTGGCGCGCAAATAGCGCCGCGATGGCTTCGCGGTCGGCGAGATCCGCCTTGACGAAGGCGAAGCGGGAATCGCGGCAGAGCAGTTCCAGGCGCGCCTGTTTCAGCGCCGGGTCGTAATAGCTGTTGAGATTGTCCAGCCCGACGACCGGCCGGCCTTCGGCTAAAAGCTGCCGGGCGAGGTGAAAGCCGATGAATCCGGCGGCACCCGTGACCAAAATCGCCTGATCCGTCATCCTGTTCCCAAGGGACCCGATCCCCCGGCCTTTCTGCGCCTCTCTAGCCGCCGCATCGCGGGGGTCGCAAGTGCCGTCCGGCCCGTCATAACGGCCGTTCGTGACCGCCGCTTATGACCGCTCCTTATCACGGCTATTGCAAGATCGGCGCCAAAACCATACCAAAGCGGCCGAATTCGGCGCCTCGCGTCGGGTTGCCACAATCTTCGCAAACCCTGTTCATGCGGGCGAGATGCGCCGAATCCTGCTGTCGACGGCCAAGATCCTGATTTCCGCGGCGCTGCTCTACCTCGCGCTGCGCAAGGTCGATCTGTCCGAACTGTTTTCGCGTTTCACCGTGACCAGCCTGTTCTGGATCGGCCTCGCGATCGCCGTCACGTTCCTGCAGATCTTCGTCGGCGTGCTGCGCTGGCGCGAGATCAGTGCCGAATGCGGCGCGCCGCTCGAGCTCGCCCGCGCGATGCGCTACAACGTGATCGGCTCGTTCTTCAACCAGACCCTGCCCTCCGCGATCGGCGGCGACGCGGTCCGGCTGTGGCTGGTCGCGCGCGCCGGCGCCGGCTGGCGCGCGGCGACCTACTCGATCTTCGTCGACCGCGCGATCGGCCTGATCGCGCTCGCGATCCTCATCGTGGCGAGCCTGCCATGGAGCTACGCCCTCATCACCGATCCGCACGGGCGCTCGGCGCTGCTGCTGGTCGATCTCGCCGCGCTCGCGGGTGGCCTCGGCTTCCTGGTCTTCGGCGCGCTGAAATGGCGCTGGCTGAAAACCTGGTGGGCCACCCATCACATCCACGCCTGCGCGGTGATCGCGAACCGCGTGATCTTCAGCCGCGCGCGCGGACCGATCGTCTCGATCCTGTCGCTCGCCGTGCATGTGCTGACCGTCGTCATCGCCTGGTGCGTCGTGCAGTCGATCGCCGCTCCGGTCGGCTTCAGCGATGTCTTCCAGCTCGTGCCGCCGGTGATGCTGATCACGATGATGCCGATCTCGATCGCGGGCTGGGGCGTGCGCGAAGCCACCATGGGCCTCGCCTTCGGCTTCGCGGGACTTGCCGCAAACGAGGGCGTCAACATCTCGCTGCTGTTCGGCGCTGTGTACTTTATTGTCGGCGCAGTCGGCGGCCTCGTCTGGATCCTCAGCGCGGAGAAAGCCGCCCAAGGCTCGGCTCAGTTCGGAGTGCCTGAGTGAACCCAGCCACCGAAGCCGTCGCCGCCGCACCCTCGCTGCTGGCTGTCGCGATCGCCGCGCTGATATCGGCTCTCATCACCTGGACCAGCCGCCCCCTGCTCCAGCGTTACGCGCTGGCGCGGCCCAATGCACGCTCCTCGCATCGCGTCCCGACCCCGCAGGGCGCGGGCATCGCGGTGATCTCGGCGACACTGCTGGTCGCATTGGCGTGGGCGGCCTGGGCGAACGTCGCGATCCCGCCGGCGCTGGTCATTGCGACAATCGCGATCGCCCTGGTCGGTTTCGCCGACGACATCGTATCGCTGCCGGTGACCGTGCGGCTCGTGCTGCAGGCGGCGGCCGTAGGCGCCGTCGTGTTCACCGCGCCCGAGAGCGCGCATGTCGTGCCGGCCATGCCGCTTGCGCTGGAGCGCGGCCTCATCCTGCTCGCCGGCATCTGGTTCGTGAACCTCGTCAACTTCATGGACGGGCTCGACCTGATGACGGTGGCGGAAGTGGTGCCGGTCACCGCCGCGCTGTTGCTGCTTGGATGGCTCGGCGATCTCTCATGGCCTGCAATGCTGATCGCCACCACGCTGTGCGGCGCCATGCTTGGTTTCGCGCCCTTCAACAAGCCGGTCGCGAAAGTTTTCCTGGGCGATGTCGGCAGCCTGCCAATTGGCTTGTTGCTAGGCTGGTGCCTGCTGGATCTTGCCTGGCACGGACAACCTGCCGCAGCGCTGCTGCTGCCGGGCTATTACCTTGCGGATTCTACCATCACGCTGTTTCGGCGCATTTCCCGGCACCAGCCGTTCTGGTCGGCGCACCGTTCGCATTTCTATCAGCGTGCAACCGACAACGGGTTTACGGTAAAGCGGGTGGTCGGCGAGGCGCTCGTGCTCAATCTGGTGCTGGCATGGCTCGCCATCGCCACAATTCACGCCGATTCGATGACCACGGCGCTTGCGCTTATAGCGGGAGCGATCGCGATCGGCGTCGTGCTGTGGCGCTTCTCCAGCCGTCAGACGTCCTGAAAGATGTCAGGCGGCGGTCGAGCCGAATTCCGGGACCGCATCCTTCAGGATGGTCCTGATCGTGGCACGATCGTCGCGGGCGATCGCCTGCTCCAGCGCTGCGATCCATTTGCGCAGCGTCTGCATCGGCGGCTCGTTCGGCTGCGCCGCCATGATGCCGGCCACACCGATCTCGCGGGTCGGCTCCTCGGAGGCGAACAGGATCTCATGCAGCCGCTCGCCCGGCCGCATCCCGGTGAACACGATATCAATGTCGTAGCCCGGCTGCAGGCCAGAGAGGCGGATCATGCGCTCGGCGAGATCGACGATCTTCACCGGCTGGCCCATGTTGAGCACATAGACTGACACGTCCGAGCGCACAGTTCCGAGCGCGTGCGTCGCCGCCGTGATGACGAGGTCGCAAGCCTCGCGGACGGTCATGAAATAGCGGACCATATCGGGATGAGTCACCGTCACCGGGCCGCCGGCCTCGATCTGGGCCTTGAATTTCGGTACCACCGAGCCGTTCGACGCCAGCACGTTGCCGAACCGGACCGAGATCAGCCGCATCGGTGGCCCGGCTCCGCTGCTTCCTGCACCAAGATCGTGGTCCAGCGCCTGGCAGTACATCTCGGCAAAGCGCTTGGTGAGGCCGAGCATCGACACTGGCTCGATTGCCTTGTCGGTCGAGATCATCACCATGGCCTCGGCGCCGGCGGCGTGCGCGGCATCGGCAACGTTGATCGAGCCGAAGATGTTGGTCTTGACGCCCTCGCTCCAGTCGCGCTCAAGGATCGGCACGTGCTTGAGGGCCGCGGCGTGGAACACGATATCCGGCTTGAACTCAGCCATCAGGCGCATGATGCGCTCGCGGTCGCGGATGTCGGCGATCCGTCCTTCGATCGCGGCGGCCGTGCCGTGCACGGCGAGCGCCTCGGTGACCGCGTAGAGCGCCGGCTCGGAGTTTTCCACGATCAGCAGGCGCGCGGCGCCGAAGGCGACGACGCGCTCGCAGATCTCGGAACCGATCGAGCCGCCGCCGCCGGTGACGATCACCGCCTTGCCCCTGATCAGGGCTTCGAGGCGCGCATAGTCGATCTTCTCGCTCGGTCGCAGCAGCAGGTCCTCGACCGCGACGGCCGTCAGACGCGGCGTATCGCCGCTCTCCAGCGAAGGCATGCGGTTGACGATCACGCCCAGCTTGCGCGCCCGCATCAGGATCGATTCCGGACGCGCCTCCGGCTCGAACGCGGACGGCGTCATGATAAGACGTCCGATCGCCTTGTTGCGCTTGGCGAAGTCGGCGATGACGTCCTCGACGTCGTCGATGCCGCCGAGCACCGGCACGTTGCGGATCAGCTGACCGCGATCCGAGCTCGACGGCGACAGCACGCCGACCGGCCAGATCCGCTTGATCGCCCCGCTCTCGATCCCGCGCAGCAGCACCTCGGCATCCGCGGCGCGGCCGATCAGCAGCGTCGGCGCCGCATCGTCGGTGCGGGCATGACGCCGCACCCGCGTATAGCGGAAGTAGCGGTAGGCCATGCGCAGCGCGCTGAGGAAGGTGATCTCGAGGAACCAGTAGAGGACGATCGTCACCTTGCCGAGGAAGAAGGCGCCGCGGACATTGGGGGCGACGAAGATGTAGTCCAGCACGAGCAGCGCCACCGTCAGGACGCTCGCGACGCGGATGATGTTCAGCGCGTCCGGCAGCGAGATGAAGCGCCATTTCGTCGTGGTCAGGTTGAAGACGAAAAACACCACCACGCTGAAGGCGAGGAAATAGGGCAGGATCTGGAACAGCAGCGGCAGGCGGTCGTAGAAGCCTTCGCCGCCCTCGAAACGCAGATAGAAGGCGACGAACAGTGCCGCCGTGGTCGCCAGCAGATCATGGAGCGCGATCAGGAAATTGCGCGAGGTGAGATGCGAAAGACGCGTCATCCGCCGACCGATGAATATCCCGTTGGGTGCAACCTGACCGCGCTGATAGCCCATCTTAACAGGACTTGCCAGCCGCGCGGCCATTCAGGAACCAGCTTCCCCCATCTTCGTCTCGGCCTGTTGTGCCCGGATCACCATGCCGCCGGCAACGCCGACGCCGATGACGTACATCCAGCCCTCGTGGAAATCGAACAGATGGGAGTTGAACAACGAAGTGAAGACATTCTGCACCACGACCAGCAGACCGATCCAGTTGGCGAGGCCATCGCCGCGAAACAGCAGGAGATGCAGGATCCAGATTGTGTAGAGAACGGCGATGCCGATGACGCCCCATTGCACGGCGACGTTCAGCGTCTGGTTATGCGGGTTGCCAATCACCTCGGCAGAGGCAAGGTACGGACCAGCGGGTGTGGCGGCACGCTCGAACAATCCGCGCGACGAGCCCGTCCCGTGCCCTTTGATCGGCGCCCCCGCGAAGAAGCCGAGCGACTTCCGCCAGAATTCGAGCCGCAGGCCGGCCGAGCTCGGCTCGCCCTTCTCCATATAGCGCGTGTAGTCGCTAGCAAAGGTGTCAACGGTCTTGCGCAATTGCGGCGAGGCCTGCCAGGCAAGCAACGCTCCGGCGATCAGAGCGGCGAAAATGATCGCGATGTTGCGCCAGCTCAAATGAAGCAGCGCGAACACGCCGAACATGATCGGAACGGTGACGAGCGCGGTGCGCGACACCACCACGAAAGCCATATTGACGAAGAAGCTGAGCGCCAGCGCGGTGAGCAGCCCGGCGAGCCAGTAGCGCTTCTCGCGCAGCAGCATCACGACGGGATAGGCCAGCGCGACGGCGCACAACGTGAATTCCTGGCTCTGGTCGATATAGTTCTTGACGAAGATGCCGCGCTCGGGCGGATCGGTCTTGAGCGCGAGGTTCGGGTAGAGCGCGACCAGCCAGGACATCACCGACAGCAGCGCGCAGGACACCAGGAAGGCGACGAAGATCCAGCGCCCGCGCGGCGAACGCTCGAAATGATAGAGCAGGACCGGCAGCACGAGCAGCTTGACGGTCGGATTGACGGCATAGAAGCGCGCGCCCCAGGCCGCGTCCGACCACAGCGTCCCGACCAGCGCGAGCAGGACCAACGCGATCGGCGCAGCACAGATTGGACGCGTCAGCGATTGCAGGAACGCGCGGACGTCGAGGAACGGCACCATGCAGAGGAGCATCAAGGCGTTGAAGATCCCGGCCAGCGACGTCGACCAGGGCAGCGAGGCCGCGGTCAGGATCGCGAACAGGTCGACCGTCTCGCTCCAGGCTGCCGGGCTGCGCAAGCGGCGCGACAGCATCTGGCCGGCCGTCTCCCGGGCCAGCGTCGTCGCCTCACCTGTCACTTGAGCGCTCACTTGGCCCCTCCCCGCGCGCGATGCATCAGGGCCGTCGTGCTGAAACCCTGGAGGATGTCGACCAGCACGACCACTCCGCCCGCGGCCTCGACCACCTCGTGGCCGACCACCTGCTCGCGGGTGTAGTCGCCGCCCTTCACCAGTGCGCTCGGCTTGATCCGGGCGATCAGGTCGATCGGCGTGTCCTCCTCGAAGATGACGACGAGATCGACCGCTTCGAGCGCGGCGAGCACCTCAGCACGCGCACGCTCGTCCTGGACCGGACGATCGGCGCCCTTCAGCCGCCGCACCGAGGCGTCGCTGTTGAGGCCCACGATCAGGCGGTCGCAGGCGGCGCGCGCCGCGGTCAGCACCTTGACGTGGCCGGGATGCAGGATGTCGAAGCAGCCATTGGTGAAGCCGACGCGCAAATCCTGCCGCTTCCATTCGGCGAGCTGCGCGTCCAGCGCACCAGCCTCGAGCACGATCTTCTCCTCGGCCGCAAGATAGGCGTGCGGCAGGATCTTTCGCCGCAGCTCGGCCGCGCTCACGCTGGCGGTGCCCTGCTTGCCGACGGCGACGGCAGCGGCGGCGTTGGCAACGCGCAGCGCCGTGTCCCAGTCCGCGCCCGCCGCGATCGAGACCGCGAGCGCGGCGGCGACGGTGTCGCCGGCGCCGGAGACGTCGCGCACCTTCACCGGAACCGCCGGAACGTGAACCGCCTCGCCCTTGCGCGGCACCAGCGTCATACCGTGCTCGCCCTGCGTGACCAGGATCGCCTCGCAATCGGCGAGCCGCATCACGTCCTCGCTGGCATCGACGATGCTCTGCGGCCTGTCGGCGCGGCTGCGGGTGGCTTCCGAGAATTCCTTGCGATTGGGCGTCAGCAGCGTCGCGCCGCGATAGATCGCCCAGTTCAGGCTCTTGGGATCGACGATCACCGGCTTGCCGAGCTTTCGCGCGGCATCGATGATGTGGCGGATCACGCGCGCGGTCAGCACGCCCTTGGCGTAATCGGACAGCAGCACGACGTCGGCGCGCGCGATCTGCGGCAGGATCGCCTCGATCAGCTCGGTCTCGATCGCGTCGGAGGCAGGCGCCGCCTGCTCCCAGTCCGCGCGCAGCATATGCGTGGAAAAATGCTCGGAAACGAAGCGGACTTTTCGCGTGGTCGGCCGCGACGGATCGCACACCAGCACGCTTTCGATTGCACCATGTTCGGCCAGCGCTGATGCCAGCCGCTTGCCCGCATCGTCCTCGCCGACGAGGCCGACGAAGACGCAGCGCGCGCCGAGGGAAGCGATATTGCGCGCGACGTTGCCGGCGCCGCCGATGTGGATCTCGCTGCGCTGGGCGGCGATGACCGGCGTCGGCGCTTCCGGCGAGATCCGCGACACCTCGCCATAGACGAACTCGTCCAGCATGATGTCGCCGATGCAGAGCACCGTGCGGGCTGAGATCGTTTTCGCAAGCGCGTCAAAATCGAGAATGGGCGTCGCCATGATCAAAGAGCCTCAGCGGAAACGGTCGGGCCGGTCGAGATAATCCCCGACATAGGCTTTCACCGCGTCCTCGAGCGTCGTGAAGCCTCCGTTATAGCCGGCGCGGCAGAGGCGATCGACCTCGCTCTGGGTGAAGTACTGGTAAGCGCCGCGGATGTTCTCGGGCATGTCGATGTATTCGATGTTGGGCCTGGTGCCGAGCGCAGCATATGCCGCGAGCATCAGGTCCTTGAAGCTGCGCGCCTTGCCGGTCCCGACATTGAAGAGGCCCGAGACGGCCGGCGTTGCCAGCAGCCACATGATGACGCGCACGACGTCGTCGACATAGATGAAATCGCGGCGCTGGTCGCCGTCGGCGATGCCCTCGCGATGCGACTTGAACAGCTGCACGACGCGGCCCGCCTTGACGTCGTCGAAGCGGCGCGCCAGCACGCTCATCATCGAGCCCTTGTGGTATTCGTTCGGGCCGAACACGTTGAAGAATTTCAAGCCCACGCATTGCGGTGGCAGCTTCTCGCCTCGCGCGACCCGTTCGGCGACCGCGAGATCGAACATGTGCTTGCTCCAGCCATAGAGATTCATCGGCCGCAGCTTTTTCAGTACCGGCAACGAGGCGTCGTCGCCAAAGCCGGCCTCGCCGTCGCCATAGGTCGCGGCCGAGGAGGCATAGATGAACGGCACGGCGCCGGCCGTGCACCAGTCCAACAGGCGCATCGACATCCGGAAATTGGTCTCGAACACGTGGTCGCCGTCGGTCGCGGTGGTCGCGGAGATCGCCCCGAGATGGATCACGGCATCTAACTTGCGGCCCTTCAGCCAGTCGAGCAGCTCGGCCGGCGGGACGATATCCACAAGCTGGCGCTTGGCGAGGTTGCGCCATTTGCCGTCATTGCCGAGCAGGTCGCACACAACGACGTCGCTGCGGCCGGCGTCATTCAGCGCGGCCACGACATTCGATCCGATAAAACCGGCCCCGCCGGTCACCAGCAACATTCCACCTACCTGCCCGATTTTCTTAAGGTCCGACCCTGCCGTAGCGCATCATCTGCCAAAGTGTAAGCATTTTGGGCACGCGCTTTTGGACTCGCGCTCTCCCTGCTTTACGTTCCGGCCCGGAGCGGCTAACCGAACCGCCTTATCAGTCGCCTTCGGCCCTATTAACAAATGAACCACGATTCGCAACTTAGTGGATATGCAGATCAGGACGACACCCGTCCGATCCTGATCATTCCCTACATGTGGATCGGCGATTTCGTCCGGAATCACACCGTGGTGCGGGTCCTGAAGGAGCGCTGTCCGAACCGGCCGGTCGATCTGCTGACCACGTCCCTGTGCGCCCCGCTGGTCGACTACATGCCCGGCGTCCGGCAGGGGATCGTCTGGGACCTGCCGCGCAGCCGGCTGGCCGTGGGCCGCCAGCTCGGCCTAGCAAAACTCCTGCGCGAGCGGAACTACGGCACCGCCCTGGTGCTGCCCCGGACCTGGAAGGCGGCCATCGCGCCGGCGCTGGCCGGTATCCCCGAACGGGTCGGCTTCGTCGGCGAGTTCCGGTTCGGGCTGCTCAACCACTGGCGCTGGGGCGAGAAGAAGCTGCCGCGCTTCATCGACAAGAACGCCGCCCTCGCCCAGCCCGACGGTGCGCCCCTGCCCCCGGAATGGCCGGTGCCGCAATTACGGGTTCCGGCCGAGGAGATCGTGCGCTGGCGGCAGGCGAGCGGCCTCAGCGCCGGCGCCGCCGTGGCGCTGGCCCCCGGCTCGGTCGGCGTCTCCAAGCGCTGGACCTATTATCCGGAAGCCGCCCGCCTGCTGGTCGAGCGCGGCCTCGAGGTCTGGGTGGTCGGCGGCCCCGCCGAAAAGGGCCTCGCCCAGGAGATCGTCGCGGCCGGCGGTCCGGGGACCGCTGGCGGCCCGGGGGTGCGGGACCTCACCGGCAACGATCTGCGCAACGGCGTGCTGGCCATGGCGGCGGCAGGCGTCGCCATCTCCAACGATTCCGGCCTGATGCATATCGCGGCCGCCCTCGGCACGCCCACCATGGGCATCTTCGGCCCGACCAGCCCCTATCTCTGGGCCCCGTTGAACGGCCTGGCGGCAACAGTGGTGCAGGACAAGAGCGTGCTGTCATGCCAGCCCTGCCAGAGCACGATCTGCAAGATGAACGACCACCGCTGCATGCGGGACATTGCAGCGAGCGAGGTGGTGGGGATTGCGGAGAGGGTGCTGGGGGAAGCTGGGAAGCGCTAGTTCAAAAAGCCCCACAGACGCGGGACTTCTCGGATCAGGCAGACGCACGTCCCACCTCATATGGAGCTGTCAGAGCACCGATTGGAATGCTCCATTCCTTGCTGATGGTGCGGATCATTTCCAATGTCAGTGGACGAACGCGATTCAAAATCTCGGATGCCCGATTGCGTCCGATCAGAGCCGCCAATTCTGCCTGCGAGCGCCCCATCGACTCGATGGCGAACTGCAGGACATCGACTGGATCACCCTGGGTGATCGCGTAGTGATTGTCTTCGTACACTTTGATGAGCGACGACAGAACTTCGAAGCGATCACCATCGGGCGTGCCAGGAGTCGGCTCGGCCTCGAAATAGCGGGACACCTCGCGGATCGCCCAGTCGTAATCCTGTTCGTTGTGAAGAGGCTTCACGTCCATCATCACACAGTCTCCGCGTCTATTCCGTCATACTCGTCGTGCGTGCCGACAAACTTGATGAGTGCTGTTTTGAACTTGTAGGAGAAATGAACCACGAGGCGATACTTGTTGCCGCCGATGTCGAAGATGGCTCTGTTGTCGCCAACGAAGTCCACGTTGTTTCCAAACGCCCTCTTCAGATCTGCTGGACCACTCCAGTCCCCCTTTGAAACGATTTCATACCAAGTCCCCAGCGGCGTCTCCGACTTGGGGTATCGGCCCCAAAAAGCCTTGAGTGCTTTTTTGGCTGCCATAGCATGTTCCCAAAATGGGATCAATCCAAATTCCCAATGCGGGAACAAATACTTGGAGCCCGGCCGCTGGAAAGTGGGCGGATAGGCGGCTGACGATTTTTGCGATGGTGAAAGTCTAGTGATGTTTTGCCCGACGAGTCAAATAAATTTCGAAAAATCCGCAGAAACGCCTCACCGTCGCGCAGCTCGTTGATTCAACTTCTCTCGGCTACTGTGCATGGGGTTGTTTTCTCGCTTTTCGTCCGCTGTCGCGAAGCGGCAGCTCAAAGCAAGGGCCTATAGACGTCGCCGATCCGAGCAGCTTCGGCATCCAGGCTGAACTTGGCCAGCACCCGCGCCCGCCCGCGCTCGCCCATCGCAGTCGCCGCAGCCACGTCATGCATCAGCGGCTCGACCGCAGCCGCGAGCGCATCGGCATCGCCCGTCGGGATCAGCACGCCGGTGACACCATCCTCCACCACGAGCTCGGCCGCGCCGGCGCGCGCGGCGACGAGCGCGCTGCCGGCCGCCATCGCCTCGATCAGCGTCAGTCCGAAGCCTTCGTTGCGTGAGGTGAAGGCGTAGATCGTCAAGCGCTGATACCAGCGCTGCACCGCTTCGATCGGCAGCTCGCCGGTGATGACGATGCGCGCTTGCAGGCCGGCAGTTTCGATGCGTTTCTTCAGGTCATTGGCGAAGGGCACCTGCTCGGGCGTGACCTGGCCGACGATGACGCCGGTGAAATCGGGATAGCGCGGCAGCAGGCGGCACATCGCATCGACGAACACATCGGTGCCCTTCTGCGCGCGCACGCGGCCGAAGCAGCCGATGGCGTAGCGGCCCGGCAGCGCGGCTTCCGCGAAGGCCGCAGCGCGGTCCGCCGGCGGCGCGTAGACGTCGGTGTCGACGCCGTGCGGAATCACCGTCGCCTTCACCTTCAGGAACGAGGCCGAGATGTCACTCGTCGCGATGATCGCGTCCATGCGCCGGATCAGCCAGCGCGTGATCCAGCTGTGATGCCGCTGCGCCGCCGAGGTGAACACGAGCTTCAGCGGCCAGCCGAGCGCGCGCAGCACGACGCCCGCGATCATCTCGTTGTTGCGGCGCGCGTGCCAGATCAGCGGCGCCCTGCGACGCCATAGTCTCAGCAGATCGCCAGTCCTCAAGCGCGCGATCCCTTCCGGCGCGTCCGAGCCGAACCAGGCGGCGCGATACAGTTTCGCCAGCCGCGGCGCCACCATCCGGTTGGTCGCGGTGACCCCGGAATAGCGCCTGTGCAGATTTGGCACGATCACCTCGAGATCGCCCTCAGAATTCGCCACGTCATGCTCCGTTTCGAAAGGTCCCTATACGCAACATTAAGCATAGTGACCAGTTCAGGACCGCCGATACCCCCTCTTCACCACGCAAGCGCTAGCCTTGCGCGTTGATCGAAGACGGGTGAGACCATGACTGTGCTAGTCACCGGCGGCGCCGGTTATATCGGAAGTCATACGGTCCTGGCGCTGGCGGAAGCCGGCGAGGACGTCGTCGTGATCGACGATCTCTCCACCGGTTTCTCGGCGTACTTGCCGGAAGGCGTGCCGCTGTTCATCGGGGACGCCGGCGACGAGAACCTGCTCGAAGGCGTGATCGCCCAGCACAACATCGAGAGCATCATCCATTTCGCGGGTTCGGTGGTCGTGCCGGATTCGATGCGCGATCCGCTCGGCTATTACCGCAACAATTTCGTCACCGCACGCAACCTGCTCAGCGTCGCCGTGAAGCGCGGCATTGGCCGCTTCATCTTCTCCTCGACCGCGGCGGTCTACGGCAATCCGGACCAGGTGCCGGTGCCCGAGCACGCGCCGACGCGGCCGCTGTCGCCTTACGGCTCGTCGAAGCTGATGACCGAGATCATGCTGCACGACGTCGCCGCCGCCTACGGCATGCAGTACGTGACCCTGCGTTACTTCAACGTCGCCGGCGCCGATCCGCAGGCGCGCATCGGGCTTGCCACCGTCGGCGCCACGCATCTGCTCAAGATCGCGGTGGAGGCCGCAACCGGACAGCGTGCCAAGATCGATGTGTTCGGCATCGACTATCCGACCCAGGACGGCAGTTGCATCCGCGACTTCATCCACGTCACGGACCTGTCGCAGGCCCATCGCTCGGCGCTCGCTTACCTGCGCAACGGCGGCGCCTCGACGACGCTGAATTGCGGCTATGGCCGCGGCTATTCGGTGCTGGAGACCATCGACGCGGTGCGCCGGGTGTCCGGGCGCAGCTTCGCCGTCCAGTACGCCCCGCGCCGGCCCGGCGACATCATGACCATGGTCGCCGACACCAGCCGCATCCGCGGCCTGCTCGACTGGAAGCCGCAATATGACGACCTCGAGACCATCGCAGCCCACGCGCTGGCCTGGGAGGACAAGCTGTTCCGCGAGCGCCATGGCGAGCTCCGCCAGGCCGTCTCGGCCTAGATTCCGTCCGGACGCAAGCCCTTAATTGGGCTTGAAAAACCCCGCTTGAGCGGGCACAGAGGCCATTCGATCCCTGACGCGCGGGCAGGCTTCCCTGCGCCGTCAATGGACTACGGATGGCCCAGTTTCCAAAGAAAATCACCGACGATCCCTACGCGGCAGCGGTCCTGATCCGCCGCCTGGTCACCGAACAGGGCATCGTCTACTGGCGGCGCTATCTCGTCGCCTTCGCGCTGATGGCGCTTGCCGCCGGATCGACCGCGGGCGCGACCTATGTGCTCGGCCAGGTCATCAACCAGGCCTATGTCGACAAGAACATACCGGGCATCGCGATGTTCTCAGGCATCACAGTGATCCTGCTCTTCATCAAGGGCGTGGCGACCTACGGCCACATGGTGATCCTGACCAAGATCAGTAACGCGATCCTTGCCACCAACCAGCGCCAGCTGTTCGCCAAGCTGATGCGCGAAAGCGTCGGCTTCTTCTCCGAGCGGCACTCCTCCGAATTCCTGGCGCGGCTGACGGCCGGCGCAAAATCCATTACCGACGTGCTCAACATGCTGGTCAACGCCATCGGGCGCGACTTGCTCATGCTGCTCGCCATGATCGGCGTGATGGTGTGGCAGGATCCGCTGATGTCGTTCATCGGCCTCGTCGCGGTGCCGCCGGCGATGCTGGTGCTGCGCAAGCTGGTCAAGCGCATCAAAGGCCTCGCCTTCAACCAGTTCACCGGCACCGCCGACATCATGGAGACGATGCAGGAATCGCTGCAGGGCATCCGCACCGTCAAGGCGTTCACGCTCGAAGACACCATGCAGAAGCGCATCGACGAGAACATCGCGATCGTCGAGCGCAACGCCAACAAGATGGCCCGCGTCGCCAACCGCTCCAACCCGCTGATGGAGATGCTCGGCGGCTTCGCCGTTGCCGGCTGTTTGCTTTATGGCGGCTACAGCGTGGTTGCGCTCAACGCCACGCCCGGCGCATTCTTCTCCTTCATGACCGCGTTCCTGATGGCGACCGAGCCGGCCAAGCGGCTGGCGCGGCTCAACATCGACCTCAACAGCCAGCTCGTCGGCGCGCGTATGTTGCTCGAGGTCGTCGACAGTCCCGCCAGTGAGCATTCCGATGATGACAAGCCGGCGCTGAAGCTCTCTGACGCCCGGATCGAGCTGCGCGACGTCAGCTTCTCCTATCGCGCCAATGAGACCGTGCTCAACCGCATGAGCTTCGTCGCCGAGCCCGGCAAGGTCACCGCGCTGGTCGGCCCCTCCGGCGGCGGCAAGTCGACCGTTCTGGCGCTGCTGTTGCGCTTCCACGAGGTGGCGCAAGGCGACATCGTGATCGACGGCCAGTCGATCGCTTCGGTCTCGCGCAAATCGCTGCGCACACAGACCGCCTATGTCGGCCAGGACGTCTATCTGTTCCGCGACACCATCCGCAACAACATCGCCTTCGGCAAGCCGGGCGCGAGCGAGGACGAGATCATCGAGGCGGCGAAGGCGGCCTGCGCGCATGATTTCATCATGGGCTTCCCGCTCGGCTACGACACGCCGGTCGGCGAGCACGGCACGCAGGTCTCCGGCGGCCAGCGCCAGCGCATCGCCGTGGCGCGCGCGCTGCTCAAGAACGCGCCGATCATCCTGCTCGATGAAGCCACCGCCGCGCTCGATTCCGAATCCGAGCGGCAGGTGCAGGAGGCGATCGAGCATCTCTGCCAGAACCGCACCACCATCGTGATCGCGCACCGCCTGCACACCATCATGCACGCAGATAGCATTTTGGTGGTCGAGGGCGGCGAGATCGTCGAGCAGGGCCGCCACGACGAGCTGCTGCGGCGCGGCGGGCGCTATGCTTCTTTCTTCCGCCTGCAACATCACGACGCCGTCGCTCTGGCGCCGGTCAGCGCAACCGCATAGAGTTCCTTATCAACCTCAAGAGCAGCGAGACCGCTTCATGAACGCCGCCTCCTACGTCATCCCGCTTCCGCCCCAGGCTTCGCTTCCCGTCGTCGGGGAGAGCGGCCGTTTTCCCGTGCGCCGCATCTGGTGCGTCGGCCGCAACTATCTCGAACACATCCGCGAGATGGGCAATGACGAGCGCGCCCCGCCGTTCTTCTTCGCCAAGCACGCCGACATGCTGGTGCCCGACGGCGCCACCATTCCCTATCCGCCGCTGACCAAGGACCTGCATCACGAGGTCGAGCTGATCGTCGCGCTGAAGAGCGGCGGCCTCAACATTCCCGCCGACAAGGCGCTGGACCACGTCTACGGCTATGCCGTCGGCATCGACCTCACCCGCCGCGACCTCCAGATCGCCTCGCGCAAGAAGGAGCGCCCGTGGGAGATCGGCAAGTCGTTCGACGGCTCCGCGCCCGCCTCGGCATTGCAGCCGGCCTCGAAGATCGGCCATCCCTCCAAGGGCAGGATCTGGCTCACCGTCAACGGCAAGGAAGCGCAGACGGGCGACCTCGAGCAGATGATCTGGAACGTGCCGGAGACGATCTGGCAGCTCTCGCAGCAGGTGAAGCTCGCCGCCGGCGACATCATCATGACGGGCACGCCCGCCGGCGTGTCGCAGCTGCAGCCCGGCGACAAGCTCGAATGCGGCGTCGACGGCGTCGGCACGCTGAAGGTGAGCATCGGCCAGCCGGAATAGGCGGCGGCACATCTCGAAATCAAAAGGCCCCGGACATTATGCCCGGGGCCTTTTCCATTCCGGTCGCACCTACCAGGCCTTCACCGGCCGATTGGCATGGCTCGCCTGCGGCACACCGCGATTGAGCGACATGTGGGAATGCACGCACAGCCAGCCGTCGCCATCTCTTGAAAACACCATCGTCGCCCGGCCCGGCCGCGCAAATGCGCTGCCATCGGGGTGATAGCCCGTGCTCGTCCACGGCGCGATCACGGTCGTCATCGTGCCGTCACGAGATGCGAGGATCGAGGTCTGATCGAGGACGAAACGGAAGTCCGCCGTCTTCGGCCAGACATTGTCCCATTGCGTCTTGACCCATTGATCGAGGCCGGGGATGACGTCGTTATGCGTGCCGAAGGCGAGCACGTCCGGATGGAAGAGCGGCCGCGCCGAGGCGTAGTCGACCTCGCGGACATAGCCCGCGAAGGTGTCCAGCCATGACCGGAAGTACTCCGTCGTCTCGGTATTAGCGGTCGGCAAGGAGGCCATCGCCTGCTCCATATTCGGCTACTCAATCACGGGAAACTTTGTTGCCATGAGCCGAACCATCCAGCAAGTCTTGGACTCCGAGACCAACCGATCGCGACAAGACCGGGTCATAGCCGGGCCCGATGCTTCGGCATCGGCCGGGTCGATTTAATGGAGCCAGATTCATGAGACGCCTTCTTCTGCTTGCGGTCTCACTCGTTCTCACCTGCAGCGCTGCCAGTGCGCAGTCCAGCCAACCCTATGCCGGCCTCGAGCAGCGCCCCATCAAGGCGCTGTCACACCAGCAGGTCGATGATCTTCGCGCCGGACGCGGTATGGGTTTGGCTCTTGCCGCCGAACTCCATGGATATCCCGGTCCCAGTCACGTTCTCGAGCTTGGTGATCGCCTCGACTTGACCGCGGATCAGCGCGTCCAGGTTCAGCGGCTGTTCGACGCCATGAAACAAGAGACCGTTCCTTTGGGTAACAAGCTCATCGAACAAGAGACGGCGCTGGAAGATTTGTTCTCTTCCCGTGCCGTGACATCTGAGTCGCTCAAGACAAGCATTGCAGCGATTTCCGAAACTCAGGGCCAGCTCCGCGAGAGCCACCTCAAGTATCATCTGCCGACCGCTGCTTTGCTCGATCAGAGCCAGATGCAGCGATACGCAGAGCTACGAGGCTACCAACACCCTGACAGCTCCGCAGGGCACAAACACAGTCACTAGACAATACTGACCGCGTCCTTCGCGCAGCAGGCGGGTCACCGCAGCGCCGACAGCACGATGAGGCCGAGGATCAGCGCCGTCAGCGAATATTTCAGCGCGTAGTACACGTTGCGGTTCCACTCCTTGACCTTGCGGCTGGCGAGATGGATCTCGTAGAGCTTGCCGAACACCTTGTTGAGCACGCCGACATTCTCGCCGTCGACGTTCTGGGTCGCCGACGCCTTGACGATGTGATGGCTGACCCAGCGGTTGATCGCGGTCATGAAGCCGAACTTCATCGGACGCTCGACGTCGCAGAACAGGATGATGCGGTTGACGTCGGTCGCGTTCTCCGCGCTGTGGATGAAGGTCTCGTCGAACATGAAGGCCTCGCCGTCGCGCCAGACGCATTCGACGCCGTCGACGAGGATGCGGCACTTGTTCGAGTTCGGCGTGACGAGGCCGAGGTGATAGCGCAGCGAGCCGGCGAAGGGATCGCGGTGCGCGCCGAGCTTGCCGCCCGGCGGCAGCATCGCGAACATCGCGCCGTGCACGCTCGGGATCGACTTGAGCAGCTCCACCGTCTTCGGGCACAGCGTGTTCGCCGACGGCAGGAAGTCGTCGTACCATTTCAGGTAAAACCGCTTCCAGCCGCTCTTGAAGAACGAATAGAAGCCCCAGTCATTGTTCTTTGCGGCGGCGCGGATGAAGCCTTCGTCGAACAGGCGCACGGCCTCGTCGCGGATGGTCTCCCAGTTCTCGCTGAGGGGTTTGAGCTCCGGAAACTGCTCGACCGAGATCACCGGCTTGTTCGGCACGGCCGAGCCGGCGTACATCAGCACGTTATAGGGCGCGAGGTAGGTCGAGTGGTCACCAAGCTGGCGCGCGAAGCGCAGCCGCTGCTTGCCGCGGAAGTGAACGTAGATCGTCGAGGCCGCAAGCACATACAAAATGACAAGTTGCGGCGCAAAAAGCTGTTTCAGCATTTCCCCAAGTTCCCAGGTGACCCAGCCGGGGACGTCATCTACTCCGGACCGGCCCGAGCGGCAAGATATTCACCGGTGGGCTGCAATCACGCCGGAGAGAGCAAGGGGGGTGGAACCTGGGGCCAAACTGGCCGAAACGAGCCGAATCAGGCCCGCGACAGCGCCTGCAGGCCCTTGAAGGTCAGGCGCTTGGGGTCGGTGACGCCGGCAAGATAGAGCCGGCGGATGAACGCGATCACGGCGTCGCGGTCGCAATCGGTCAGCGCGACGACGGCGTCGACCGCGATCTTCTGGGCTTCCATTGGGCTCACCTCGGCCTTGCGAGTAACCCCGGCCGAGACAGGCTAAGACTCATCCGTTAAATCGGCGTTAACCGTTTCGGAACCATCGCCGATTCAACCGACCCGCCGTATACGCAAAACAACGCATTGTTGGGCGCGAAGCGGCTCAGCGCGCCTTGATGCTCTTCTTCAGCAGCGCAAACTGCTTCTTCAGCCGGGGCACGGCGAAGTCGGTGAAGGCCCGCACCTTGGACACCGATAGCCGGCCCTGCGGGCAAATGAGATGGGCGGGCATCTCCGGATCCTCATCGTCCGCCAGCACGATCTCGAGTTCGCCGCGCGCGACCTGCTCGGCCACCTGGTATGAATACATCCGCGCCACGCCGCGCCCGGCCACGGTGGAGGCCATTGCCGCATAGGTGCTGTTGACGACGAGCCGCGGGGTGAACTGCACGGTGCGCGGCGCCGATGCGCCCGCCTGCGGCGCAAAGGTCCAGGAATTGGGCAGATGCGCCATCGCGACGATCTGGTGTTTTGCGAGATCGCCCGGCTCGGTGATGCGCGGATGCTGTTTCAGGTAACGGGGAGCGGCCACCACGACGCGGCTGATGCCGCCGACCCGCATCGCCACCATTGCCGAATCCGCCAGCGGACCGATGCGAAGCGCGACGTCGACGCCCTCCTCGATCAGGTTGACCGCACGATCGAACAGCAGCAGCTTGGCCGACACGGTCGGATAGGCGTCGAGGAATGCGTCGAGGATCGGCCGCAGCACCATCTCGCCCGAGACCACGGGGGCGGTGATCGTGAGCAGGCCGCGCGGTGCCGTGCGCGGTCCGGCCGCGATGTCCTCGGCCTCCTCCAGCTCGGTAAGCACGCGGCGACAGATCGCGACATAGCGCTCGCCCTCCTCGCTCAGCTTGATCGAGCGCGTCGTCCGGTGCAGCAGCGCGGCGCCGACCCGCTCTTCCAGGAAGGCGATGGCGCGGCTCACCGCCGCCGGCGAGCGGCCGAGCTTGCGCCCTGCGGCTGCGAGGCTCCCCTCGTCCACCGCAAGCACGAACACATTCATCGCATCCAGACGATCCATGCCTTCCTTCCGCCCCGTCAAATTCCCGTGACAGGCTAGGCGCTCCCCCGCGCCGCGACAACTGCCGCCAAAGGCCGACCCGGCATTCGTTCGCGCCGCGTAACGGAGTCTGCCGGACAACGTGTATTCGCAGCCGGGCGGCTGCGGCGTACCTCAGCACGTAAGCCAGCCGCTGCTGGCGCAGGTCTTCAAGCCAACAACAGGAGCCCGTCATGGGTATCGAGCAGAAGGTCGCCATCATCACCGGTGCATCACAGGGAATCGGCGCCGCCCTGGTCCAGGGTTTTCGCGATCGCAACTATCGCGTCGTCGCAACGGCGCGCTCCATCAAGTCGTCGGGCGACGATGACGTTCTCGCCGTTCCCGGCGACATCGCCGACCGATCCACCGCCGAGCGCGTGGTGTCGCAAGCGATCGCCCGCTTCGGCCGGGTCGACACGCTGGTCAACAACGCCGGCATCTTCGTCGCCAAGCCGTTCACGCAGTACACGGCCGAAGACTATGCCGCGGTGATGGGCACCAATGTCGCCGGCTTCTTCAACATCACGCAGCTCGCCATCGCCGAGATGGAGAAGCAGGGATCCGGCCACGTCGTCCAGATCACGACCACGCTGGTCGACCACGCCAATTCGAACGTGCCCTCGGTGCTGGCCTCGCTGAGCAAGGGCGGGCTGAACGCCGCGACCAGATCGCTTGCGATCGAATACGCCAGGCGCGGCATCCGCGTGAATGCGGTGTCGCCCGGTATTATCAAGTCGCCGATGCACTCCGTCGCGACGCATGCGCAGTACGGCGCGATGCATCCCGTGGGCCACATGGGCGAGATGTCCGACATCGTCGATGCCGTGCTCTATCTCGAACGTGCCTCCTTCGTCACCGGCGAGATCCTGCATGTCGACGGCGGCCAGAGTGCCGGCCACTGAGCCGAGGAGAACCACGATGCCCATCGTCACCATTCAAGTGACCCGCGAGGGAACGACGCCGGGTGCGGCGTCGCTCACGGCGGAGGAGAAGGCCGCGCTGATCAAGGGCTCGAGCGAACTCCTGCGCGACGTGCTCGGCAAGCCGCTCGAGTCCACCTTCGTCGTGATCGAGGAAGTCGACACCGACAATTGGGGCTGGGGCGGCCTGCCCGTGCAGGAATTCCGCCGCCGCCGCGCCGCCCAGACAGGATGACCCCGCGCGCCATCGCGCGCAGGAGGATGACATGACCGACGCAGATACAAAGCGACACGTCGAGACCCGGCCGCATACGCGGCCGGGCTCAGAGTCCCAATCAACTTCACAAAGAACCTGGCGATATGCGGTCGCGGGCTTGTCCGCATCGCTGGTCGGACTCGGCCTCGCCCGCTTTTCCTATACGCCGCTGATCCCGGCCCTGATCGCGGCAAAATGGTTCAGCGCGTCCGATGTCGTCTATCTCGGTGCTGCGAACCTTGCCGGCTATCTCGCCGGCGCGCTCGCGGCACGCGCCATCGCCAGCCGGATCGGCGCAGTCCGCGCGCTGCGGGCGATGATGCTGCTCGCCACCCTCTCCTTCTTTGCGAGCTCGGCCCCGGTGTCGTTCACCTGGTTCTTCGCCTGGCGCTTTCTGTCGGGCCTTACCGGCGGCATCATCATGGTGCTGGCGGCGTCCGTCATTCTGCCGCACACATCGCCCGCAAGGCGCGGCATCGTCGGCGGCGTGATCTTTGCCGGCGTCGGCCTCGGCGTCGCCGCATCGGGCACGCTGGTGCCGCTGCTCCTGCAACAAGGCTTGCAGCAGAGCTGGTACGGCCTCGGCATGCTTTCTGCCGTGCTCACGCTCGCGAGCTGGTGGAACTGGCCTGTGGAAGCCAAGGCCGATGCTGCGCCTTCACATCATCAAGGGAAGCACCATCGCAGTTCGACGGCCACCCGTGCGCTGCTGGTCCAGTACGGCCTCAATGCCGTGGCGCTGGTGCCGCACATGGTCTTCATCGTCGATTTCGTGGCGCGGGGGCTCGGCCAGGGCATTGCCGCGGGATCGCGCTACTGGGTGCTGTACGGCCTCGGCGCGATCGTCGGCCCGCTCGTCACCGGCCATCTCGGCGACCGCTCAGGCTTTGGTCCCGCCCTGCGCGCGGCATTCCTGATCGAAGCAGCGGCGGTGCTGCTGCCGACCGTCAGCACCGCGCCGCTGTCGCTGATCGTGTCGAGCGTGGTGGTCGGCGGCTTCACGCCGGGCATCGTGCCGTTGGTGCTCGGACGCATCCACGAGCTCGTACCTCGTTCGACCGAACAGCAGCGCGCGACATGGAGCCGTGCCACCACCAGCTTTGCACTGTTCCAGGCGGCCGCCGCGTACGGCTTCTCCTGGATCTATGCGCAGACTGGCGGAGACTATCTGGTCCTGTTCGGCCTCGGTGGCGGCGCGGTCGTCCTTGCGCTGGCGATCGATCTCGGGCTCGCCCTGATCATCCTGCGCAGATCCTGAGCGCGATGACGGCAGGCGAGCGGCATTACCTGGCACTGGGCTTTGTCATGCTTTGAGCAAGCGATCTCAGCAACTCGGTTTGCTTCAGGACTAACTCACATTGCTTTCGCGCATGCGTGCCCGACAGCTCAACCAACTCCGCCAGCGTCTTTGCACGGCCTAGCTCCCGCGCATACTCCAAGGTCGCGCCCGCATTGACCTTCATCAGTTCGAGCACGACGGTACGACACTCGGCTACCGTTCCAATCGCGTCGATGAGATCGCTTTCCGCGACGACGGTTCCATTGGCCTCTGATGTCACACCGGCCAGCCGTGACTTTGCAAGGTCATCGGCATAGTTGAGCGTAGCGCTCATGCCGTCCAAAGCGCGGGCTTGATACTCCTTGGCTACGTCCACGATGAGATCAGTGGTGGTACTGCTCGGAGGTTCAGGTCTTGCAACGATGACGCTGGCCGCTTCTTGTACCGGAACAGTCATCGGAGCAGGCGCTTCTTGCACGATCTGCGGCGCATCTTGGGGGAAGACGGCGACTGAGCCCGGCGGCATGGCCAAGCCCTCATCGACCGCACGGCTCACTTCCGCCGCCAGTTCCAGCAGCGAGCGACGCCCGGCGCGTGCAACGTCAGCCGGCAGCTTTGAGCGCGCCTTTCCCATAATCGTCCCTCTACTCGGCCAAGTGCGCCGCGATCCAACCCCACAAACTGACAATTTCGTCCGAAGCTTTGCCCGCCGGTGCGAACTCCGTCACGCCCAACCCTGCTCCGAGCGCATCCTGGTGATCGTTACGCTGCGCAATAAACGGGAGCGCAAGCACGCCGAGCGAGCTTAGCGATGTGGCAGCTTCGCTCAACCGGCACCCCCGCGTCGGCGTCTGATTGAGGATGAAGGCAAATTGGCGGTTGAGCCTGCGAATGGCGATCAGTGTAGGGATTGCGGCTTCGATATCGGCCGGGCTCGGGCGCGCCGGGATGAGACAGAGATCGGCGCAGGCGATGACGCGCATCGCCAGGCTGTTGGTCGTGGCAGCTGTGTCGATGATGGCAAGCCAAACACCTTCGGCCCTCAGGCGCGCGATCAACGGTTCGATCTCGGCAGGATCGGTAACGCGTTCGACGCGAGGATAGGGATGCTCGCGGCGCTCATTCCATCTCGAGATCGTGCCTTGCGCGTCCGCCTCAATGAGAGCGACGCGTTCCGCGCGCTGCATTGCTGCCACCGCCAGTCCAACGGACAGCGTACTCTTGCCGCTTCCGCCTTTTTGCGTAACCAGGGCAAGGACGTGCATGCCCGCGCTCCCCTCAAGACGGCAACGACGCGGAACTCAGACGCTGTCGGAAATAAACTTCTTGCAGCGCAAAAAATACTACCGCAAGTCGCGATTCGTCTCAAGGGAACGCGAGGCTATCCCGGTATCCTACGTAGCAAGGTCAGGAGTATTGCATCACGCCGTCGTCGATCCGGCCGAAGCGCAGGGAGACGATATCGAGCGCGTAGTTCTGGTACAGCCGCCACGGCCGCTTCGAACCCTGCTTCGGCATCTTGGCGACCGAGCGCTGCACGTAGCCCGAGGTGAAATCGAGCGAGGGCTGCGCGGTGATTTCGGGGTCGTCATTGTGCGGCATGCATTGCCGGAAATTATGCCGGTCCATGTAGTTGATGAGCCGGCAGACATATTCGCAGGTGAGATCGCATTTCAGCGTCCAGGACGCATTGGTGTAACCGAAGGCCGAGGCCATGTTCGGTACGTCGGCATACATCATGCCCTTGTAGGTCAGCGCCTTGGCAAAATCGACGGCGCGGCCGTCGACGCTGACCTCGAGACCGCCAACGACCTGGAGCACCAGCCCCGTCGCCGTCACGATGATGTCGGCGGCAAGCTCGCGGCCGTCCTTCAGGCGGATACCGTCGCGCGTAAACGTGTCGATCTCGCTGGTGACGACGGACGCCCTCTGCTCGCGGATCGCCTTGAACAGATCGCCGTCGGGCACGAGGCACAGACGCTGGTCCCAGGGATTGTAGCGTGGCGTGAAATGGGTGGCGACGTCATAGTCGGGCCCGAGCGCCATCTGCACGCCCTTGAGGATGAGGTCCTTCACCTTCGCAGGCCTGCGCCGGCTGAGCTGGAAGAAGAACATCCCCCACATCACGTTGCGCCAGCGGATCAGATGATAGGCAAGCTGCGTCGGCAGATTGCGGCGCAGCTTGTTGGCGACAGGATCGTGCGCAGGGCGCGACACCACATAGGTCGGTGAGCGCTGCAGCATGGTGACCTGCGCCGCTTTCTTGGCGAGCTCCGGCACCAGCGTCACCGCGGTTGCGCCGGAGCCAATCACGACGACGCGCTTACCGGCATAGTCGATGTCCTCGGTCCATTTCTGCGGATGCACGATGCGGCCGGCGAAATCCGCCGTGCCCTTGAACTCCGGCGTGTTGTCCACGGCTTGAACGAATAGCCCAGCGTGAACATGTCGCTGTCGGACCGGATGCCGGGATAGCGAAACAAATCCCAGGTGCCGCCGATGCAATCGCGCCCCTCCAGGATGACGTAGCTCTTGGCCGGGCACTTGGTCTGCAAATGATAGCCCGCGCCGATGCCTGATAGCCCGGCACCGACGATGAGCACGTCGAAATGTTCTTGTTGCATGGTTTCCTCCGCCGAGGAGGATTGTCCGCCCGCCGCTGCTGGCCGTCAATTGGCAATCGGCCGTGCCGCAACTGCAAAGCGAGTTGAATTCCATGCGCCGAAACAACAAAGCCCCGGATCGCTCCGGGGCTTCGCATCGATGGTCGGTCGAACCGATGGCTCAGTAGCGGTAGTGATCCGACTTGTACGGACCTTCCTGCTTCACGCCGATATAGTCCGCCTGGTCCTTGCGCAGCTCGGTGAGCTTGACGCCGATCTTGGCGAGGTGCAGGCGCGCGACCTTCTCGTCGAGCGCCTTCGGCAGCACGTAGACTTCCTTCTTGTACTTGCCGTCCTTGTTGTTGGCGAACAGCTCGATCTGCGCCAGCGTCTGGTTGGTGAAGGACGCCGACATCACGAAGGACGGATGGCCCATCGCGTTGCCGAGGTTCACGAGGCGCCCCTCAGACAGCATGATGATGCGGTGCTTGTCGGGGAACTCGATCTCGTCGACCTGCGGCTTGATGTTGGTCCACTTCAGGTTACGCAGACCCGCGATCTGGATCTCGTTGTCGAAGTGGCCGATGTTGCAGACGATGGCGCGATCCTTCATCGCACGCATGTGCTCGATGGTGATGATGTCCTTGTTGCCGGTGGCGGTGACGAAGATGTCGGCGCGGGGCGCGGCGTCTTCCATGGTCACGACCTCGTAGCCTTCCATCGCGGCCTGCAGCGCGCAGATCGGATCGACTTCCGACACCATCACGCGGCAGCCGGCCTGGCGCAGCGAGGCCGCCGAACCCTTGCCGACGTCGCCGAAGCCCGCGACCATCGCGACCTTGCCCGACATCATCACGTCGGTGCCGCGGCGGATGCCGTCGACCAGCGATTCACGGCAGCCATAGAGGTTGTCGAACTTCGACTTGGTGACGCTGTCGTTGACGTTGATCGCCGGCCACAGCAGCGTGCCGGCCTTCTGCATGTCATAGAGACGATGCACGCCCGTGGTGGTCTCTTCGGAAACGCCCTTGATGCTCTTGGCGATCTCGGCGAAGTAGCCCTTCGGCTTTTCCTTGAGCTGCTTCTTCAGAAGCGCGAAGAAGACTTCCTCTTCCTCTGAACCGGGCTTGTCGAGGAAGGCGGTGTCGCCGTTCTCGGCGCGCAGACCGAGATGGACGTACATGGTGGCGTCACCGCCGTCGTCGAGGATCATGTTCGGGTGACCGCCGCCGTGCCAGTCGAACAGCTTTGCGGTGTAGTCCCAGTACTCGGTCAGCGTCTCGCCCTTGACGGCGAAGACGGGGATGCCGGCGGCCGCGATCGCAGCAGCGGCGTGATCCTGCGTCGAATAGATGTTGCAGGAGACCCAGCGGATGTCGGCGCCGAGTGCCGCCAGCGTCTCGATCAGCACGCCGGTCTGGATCGTCATGTGCAGCGAGCCTGCGATGCGCGCGCCCTTCAGCGGCTGCTTCGGCCCGAACTCCTCGCGGGTGGCCATCAGGCCGGGCATCTCGGTCTCGGCGAGCGAGAGCTCCTTGCGGCCGAAATCGGCGAGCGAAATGTCCTTGACGATATAATCAGTGAAGCCGGGCTTCGCGTTCATGTCTGTTTCCTAATCAGTGAGGGCTGGCGTGTCAGTACCAAGGCAAGCTGAACGCTATGTGGCACCATTCTCCCTCTCCCCGTTCTTACGGGGAGAGGCATAGGCGGCCTTCGGCCGCCGTATTAGTAGAACGCCGATGCAGAGCATCGGCTATGGGTGAGGGGCTCTATCCAAGCACTGAGCTTGCGGAGAGTTCCCCTCACCCGCCGCTTCGCGCATAGCCGAAGCTTTGCTTCGGCGTTTGCTTTAAGTACGGCCGCCGAAGGCGGCCTACGCTCTCCCCGCAAGCGGGGCGAGGTAAGAGCACTAAAGCGCGCGCTTCAGCTGCTCGACGAGATCGGTCTTCTCCCAGGAGAAGCCGCCCTCGTTGTCGGGCGTGCGACCGAAATGGCCGTAAGCCGAGGTGCGCGCGTAGATCGGGCGGTTGAGGTCGAGATGGCTGCGGATGCCACGCGGGGTGAGGTCCATCGCCTTGGCGGCGGCCTTCTCGAGCTGGTCCTCCGACACCTTACCGGTGCCGTGGGTGTCGATGTAGATCGACAGCGGGCGCGCCACGCCGATGGCGTAGGCGAGCTGCAGCGTGCAGCGGTCGGCAAGACCGGCTGCGACAATGTTCTTGGCGACGTAGCGCGCGGCATAGGCAGCCGAACGGTCGACCTTGGTCGGATCCTTGCCGGAGAACGCGCCGCCGCCGTGCGGGGCCGCGCCGCCATAGGTGTCCACGATGATCTTGCGGCCGGTCAGGCCGGAGTCGCCGTCGGGACCGCCGATGTAGAACTTGCCGGTCGGGTTGATGTGCCAGATGGTCTTCGGCGTGATCCAGTCCTTCGGCAGCGCCTCGCGCACATAGGGCTCGACGATCTCGCGGACCTGGTTCGAGGTGAGGTCCGGAACCAGGTGCTGGTGCGAGACCACGATCTCGCGCACGCCGACCGGCTTGCCGTTCTCGTACTGCACGGTGACCTGGCTCTTGGAGTCCGGACCGAGCACCTTCTCCTTGCCGGAGTGACGGGCTTCGGAGATGAGGCGGAGGATCTTGTGGGCGTAGAAGATCGGCGCCGGCATCAGGTCCGGGGTCTCGTTGGTGGCGTAGCCGAACATGATGCCCTGGTCGCCCGCGCCCTCTTCCTTGACCTCGCCCGGCTGCAGCGCGTCGACGCCCTGGGCGATGTCGGCCGACTGCGGATGCAGCAGGATCTCGATGTCGCAGGTCTTCCAGTGGAAGCCTTCCTGCTCGTAGCCGATGTCCTTGATCGCGCCGCGCACGACGCTCTCGATATGCTCGTTGGTGACGGACTTCGGGCCGCGGGTCTCGCCCGCGATCACGACCTTGTTGGTGGTCGCGAGCGTCTCGCAGGCGGCGCGGATGGCCCAGGGATCGATACCGGCCTTCGGCCCCTCGCGGTAGAACAGATCGACGATTTCATCGGAGATCCGGTCGCAGACCTTGTCGGGATGGCCCTCGGACACGGACTCGCTGGTGAAGAGATAGGACGCGCGCATCAAGTAACCCCTTGTTCCGCCACTCGACGGCGGTTCGTTTGCGATGTTTACCGTTGGATTGTGTCAATCACGCCGGCGCGAGATGACGTAGGATTCGTCAAGAAACCAGAGGCCGTTGTACTTTCTCAGCACGTCCCTGGCGGCATCCAGAGTGCGGCCGTTTTGAGTCGTTTCTGTCAATCGGTCGTCCTCGATCTGAGCGACATACACCGCCGCATTCCACGCTGCAAAGGCCGTCGAGGTTCCGATATTGCCCGTAACCTCGTTGGGCAGAGCTTCCATATCATACCTGAAGATCGAGCGGTTATCAGCATAAGCATTAAAATTTAAGTCGCGGCCCAACGACCCAAGCTCGTACTTCACGGCGCGCAATAGCTCATGACGGCTCACCGAGAAAGGATTTTCTCCGGGCCAGATCGCCTGGATCATTTCCATGCCGGGATCGTGACCATGGGAGTGGATTCCGATCAGCCGCCCCCCCGGCCGCAAGGCCCGCGCCAGGGGCGCAATGATACGTTTTGCCCGGAAATTGACCGAGGACAGCGCGCGGTATGGCTGGGATGCAATAACGAGGTCGAAATTGGCCTCGGTCTGGCCCGGCCGCGGAATGGTCGAATCCAGCAGGAACCTGTGGTCCTCGCGATAGAGCACGAGGACGACCGGCCGCTCATAGAGCGGCATGGCCGTGCGCGGGCTGATCGCGGCGCGCCAGTTCTGCTCCAGGAACGGCCGGAGCTCGGCGATCTGCTGCTCGAACTCGCCCGATGAAGATCCCCGGAGCGGGACTTCGTGCCAGACGGTGGCCGCTGCCGCCGCGGGCGATGCCGGCGTAAGCCAGGGCGCCTCCGAATAGAACATGTTGGTGAAGACAAAAACCGACGCCGGATGTTCGAAAATGCGGTCCGGCACCCTCTCCAGCGTCAGCCGCAGGTCCTCGAGGCTGAGCTCCTTGCCGGCCACGTAGAACGGCATGTGGGGGTAGCGCTGGTGCGTCGCGCGCAGCACCCGCGCCAGCACCGTTCCGTCGCCGACGCCCGCATCGAAAATGCGCAGCGCCGGCGGGCGCGGATGGATGGCGGAAAGCTCCAGCGCGACCCGGTCCGCGATCACCCGCTTCTCGCTGCAGGTGTGGACGAACAGCAGGTATTTCTGCCGGTTCTCGAAGAAACGGAAATTGCCGCGGGGATCGCGCTTTTCCGGGGGTACCTGAAGCCCGCGCGGCGGAGGCAGGCCGCCCGTCGTTGATGCAGCGATATAGGCCTGAATCCGCTCCAGCGTGTCGATGGTGATGCGCTTGCCCTCGCGCAGGCGCTGCACGAGCTTCCCATCGTTCACCGCACGCCGGCCGAAGGTCGATTCCGCCATGCCCGCCTTGCGGCAGAACTCGGTGATTTGGCTCAGGATTTCGTCGTTTTTCATTGGTGGGACGGGAGTGGGCAACGCAATTGGGGACTGCCTCTTAGCAAATTCTGCCCACCAGGGAAATAGGGGCCAGATCCCGTCCACCGCTGCGTTCGCACTGGCGGGGACCGGTGAACCCCGTGGCGCGGCCGGGCAACAAACAAGCGCCTCTCCTCCGATGGGACGACCGCCATGCGCCGCCTGCTTGTCGCGCTCTGCCTGCTCACCGCCGCGCTGTGGCCGGCGTCCGCCCTGGCGCAGGCGCGCAACCAGCTCGGGCCGCTCTGCACCACCGAGACCACCCCGGCGGACCGAATGGTCGACGCCTGCACCAAGATCATTGCGCTGAAGGTCTTCAAGGGCGAGCAGCTCGCGACCGTCTATTTCTGGCGCGCCGTCGGCTGGAACAAGAAGGGCGACTACACCAAGGTCATCGCTGATGCCACGGAGGCGATCCGGCTGCAGCCGAGCCAGGCGGTCTACAACTTGCGTGGATCGGCCTATTACGACAAGGGCGACTACGACATCGCGATCGCCGATTTCGACGATGCGCTGAAGCTCGGCCCGCCCAGCGGCATCATCTTCCACAATCGCGGCAATGCCTGGCGCGGCAAGCACGACTACGCCAAGGCGGTCGCCGACTACGACATGTCCATCAAATCAGATCCGAAATCGGCGTTCTCGTTCCAGAACCGCGGCATCGCGAAGGAAGCGCTCGGCGATCTCGACGGCGCACTCGCCGACATCAACCAGGCGATCCGGCTCGACCCGTCGCTGCCGCAGCCGCTGATCAACCGCACCTCGATCTGGCGCGCCAAGGGCGATTTCGATCGCGCCATCGCCGACGGCAGCGAGGCGATCCGGCTTGCCAAGGACAAGCCCCCGGTCAACATCATGACGCCGCCCAACAGCGTGCTGATCTCGGGCTACACCCACCGCGCGCTGGCCTATGAGGCCAAGGGCGACTATGCCCGCGCGCGCGACGACTACAAGGCGACGCTGGCGATCGTGGCGTCCGATGCCGGCAGCAAGGCCAACCAGGCAACGGCAAAGGTGCGGCTGTCGCTGGTGACGGATGCAGCCGCGCCGATACCGCGCGATGCGCCTTCCCCCGCGACGCAGCCGGCGGCATCCCCTGCCCAGCAGCAGACCGGCGCGGCACCTCTTCCCTCGCCCGCTCCAGCCGTTCGCGGCACACGCATGGCGCTGATCATCGGCAACGGCGCCTATGCGCATGTGAAGGCGCTGCCCAATCCGCCCAACGATGCGCGCGCGGTCGCGAAAAGCCTGCGCGATATCGGCTTCACCTTATCGGAGGGCATCGACCTCGACCGCGCCGCAATGCAGAAGATGACGCGCGACTTTCTGCGCGCGGCCGCGCGGGCGCAGGTCGCATTGGTCTACTATGCCGGCCATGGCGTGCAGGTCGACGGCCGCAACTATCTCATTCCCGTCGACGTCGAGCTCAAGCCGGGCACGGGCATGACGGAGGCGATGATCGACATGGACACGATCATGGCCGGCCTCGACGACCAGGTCCGCACCAACATCTTGATCTTCGATGCCTGCCGCAACAATCCGATGGCGCAGCAGGTCGCGAGCGCCGGCACCAATCGGGGCATCGAGGGTGCCTCGGGTCTCGCCGCGCCGACGAGCCTCGGCGCCGGCGCAACGCTGGGTGCCGGCACCCTGATCGCTTTCGCCACCGCACCGGGCCAGGTCGCGCTCGACGGCGAAGGCGCCAACTCGCCGTTCTCCGCCGCACTGTCCCGCCATATCGGCACGCCCGGGCTGGAGGTGCAGCAGATGCTCACGCGGGTGCGGGCCGAGGTGGTCTCGAGCACGAAGAACAAGCAGGTTCCGTGGTCGAATTCGTCGCTGCTGGGCGAGGTCTATCTGGCGGAGAAGTGAGGGCGAGCTTGCACCGGCCCGCCGGAGTGCCATGGCCCCGATGAGCGCCCCCGGGAATAAGCAGCTACGCCCATCCGGTTACGATTGCGGTTCTAATTAGCGAGGGTGACGACATCCCGCGGCAGCGCGCCAAAATTGCAACAGCCAGCGAGATAGTCGAACGCAACCTGCGGCTGTCCTGTCCTGCTGCCTATCGTTATCCTACAGTGCCGGCAACACCGACCGTCGGTGGACTGATTGCTGGGGGAACCCGTGGGAAAATTCGTTGCCGCTATCGGCATCGTCCTCTCTGTCATATTCGGATCACACCCTGGTTTCTCGCAAGGTGCAGCATCTAGCGAGGCGGCGCGCAAGGCGGAACTCGCCGCCGCGTGGCAGGCAGCCGGCAATGCCGGCACCGCCGGTCCCGCCGACATCCCGCTGATCGACCAGGCAAAGCTGAAAATCCCGACCGGCGACTTCTTCGTGCCGAAAGCCGAGGGGGCGCGGGTCATGCGCGCTCTCGGCAATGTCGTGCACGAGGCGACATTCGTCGGTCTCGTGCTCGGCACCCGGCAGAACGACCGGTGGCTGGTCGTGATCAACTACATCAAGGAAGGCTACATCAAGGATGATGCCGCCAAGGACTGGAATGCGGACGACCTCCTGAAGAACCTGAAGGAAGGCGTCGAGGAGTCCAACAAGGACCGCCTCGCCCGCGGATTTCCCGAGATGGAAGTGATCGGCTGGATCGAGCCGCCGCAATACGATGCCGTGTCGCACCGTCTGGTGTGGTCGGTCCTCGGCAAGGACAAGGGCGCGCCGGACAACGTCGAAAAGGACGTTAATTACAACACATACGCTTTGGGGCGCGAAGGCTATTTCAGCCTGAACCTGCTGTCGGACTCGAGCCGGATCGCAACGGACAAGGGAGCGGCTCACGAACTGCTCGCCAACCTCTCGTATCAATCCGGCAAGCGCTACGAGGACTTCAGCGCCTCGACCGACCGTATCGCAGAATATGGTCTGCTCGCGCTGGTCGGCGGCGTCGCCGCCAAGAAGCTCGGCCTGTTTGCGGTGCTGCTTGCCTTTGTGCTCAAGTTCGCCAAGGCCATCATCTTCGGTCTGGCGGTCGCCGGCGCCGGCGTGGCGAAATTCTTCCGCCGCAAGCCGCGCGGCGATTCCGCCGGCGGCACGGCATGAAGACTCTTTTTCTGCTGCTGTTCTCCGGGCTGAAATGGGGAAAGCTCGCCACCAGCGGCGGGACCATGCTTTTGTCGCTCGCGGTCTACGCGACGATCTGGGGCTGGCGCTACGCGGCGGGCTTCATCGCGCTGCTGCTCGCACACGAAATGGGTCACTACGTCGCCGCGCGGCAGCGCGGCCTCGATGTCGGCGCGCCGGCGTTCATTCCGTTCGTCGGTGCGTGGATCGCGCTCAAGGACAAGCCCGTCGACGTCGAGACGGAAGCCTATGTGGCGATCGCGGGTCCTGTGGTCGGAACGGCCGCCGCGCTCGCGGTCTATCTGTGGGCAAGATCGGAAGACAGCGCCCTGCTGCTCGCGATCTCCTATGCGGGACTGTTCCTCAATCTGTTCAATCTGCTGCCGATCTCGCCGCTCGACGGCGGCCGCGTGACGGCCGTCCTTAGTCCGCGAATCTGGTTCGTCGGCGTGCCGATCCTGGTTGCACTGGTGCTGTACCGGCCAAGCCCGATGCTGCTCGTCGTGGCGATCCTTGCGGCCCCGCAGCTCGTCAGCGCTTGGCGATACGATCCGCATGCGCCCGAGAACGTCGCCTATTACGGCGCGCCACTCCAGACCAAGCTCGAATATGGCGGCGCCTATCTCGCGCTCGCAGCCCTGCTCGCGGTCATGACCTACGACGTCCACGAGATGCTGGGACCAATGACGCGGCCGGGTTAGCCGAGGCAATATCGTCATGCCGAAAAGCTCGACATTGCCGGAGCCCCAGAAGCTCCTGGGACTGGAGGGGTTGCGCTTCCTTGCAACCGTCGCCGTCCTGTTGTGGCACTATCAGCACTTCGCGTTCGCTACCGGACCCCGCGTCAACCTCACCAGAAGCGAGCTGCCGTTCTACAGCGCTCTGTTCCCGTTCTACGAGGCCGGCGAATACGGCGTCTGGTTCTTCTGGTGCATCTCGGGCTTCATCTTCTTCTGGAAGTATCGCACCGCCGTCGCCGATCGCACGATCGACGGCCGAACCTTCTTCGTGTACCGGCTGTCGCGACTCTACCCACTCCATATCGCGACGTTGCTGCTGGTCGCCGTGCTGCAGCCGATCTATTTCGCGCAGCATGGCGTCTACTTTGTCTATCAGAACAACGATGTCCCGCACTTCGTCGCGCAGCTGTTCATGGCGAGCGACTGGCTGCCGCCGCGCAGCGAAAGCTTCAACGGACCGATCTGGTCGGTCTCGGTCGAGATCCTGGACTATGCGACCTTCTTCCTGACGCTGCGCTTTGTGACCAAATCCCCGCTGCTCAATCTGGTCGTGATTCTCGCCTCGATCACGTTCGGTACCCAGGTCGGGACCAGCCTGGCTTTCTTCTATGCGGGCGGGCTCGCCGCCATGGCCCGGCAGGCCGTCGCCTTTTCCCGGCATCGACGGATGTTGGAGGCGATGGCCGGGTGCACCGCCATCGCGGTGCCCGCGGCGCTCTGGCTAGCGGACATCGACATCGTCCCGGTCACCGGACCGCTGCTGCTGACCTATGCGCCGATCCTGTTGTTCTGCTGCTCGGGCCAGCTCACCTTGCCGCGGCGGATCGAGACATTGCTGGAGGTGGCCGGCAATATGACCTATTCCTGCTATCTCCTGCACTTCCCCATCCAGCTCGCCATCGCCCTCGCCTGCGCCGCCATGCAGCGGCCGATTCCCTATGGCGATCATCTGTTCTGGGCGGCCTTCGTGCTGCCGACACTCGTCGCCTCGCACCTCACCTATCGCTGGTTCGAGGCGCCGGCGCAGCGGCTGATCCGCAGCACTGTGCTGCGCAAAAAACAAGCGGGGCGGACAAGTCCGGCCCCGCTCTGATGTCGCCGATCAAGCAGCCCTGATGCCTCGCTCACGCGATGGCGCGGCTGCGCCGGATCACTGCCCCCATACTTCCTTGGCGATCTCGACCGCGAGGCTCAGCTTGGCCCACTGCTCCTCCTCGGAGAGGATGTTGCCTTCTTCGGTCGACGCAAAGCCGCATTGCGGGGACAGCGCGAGCTGCTCCAGCGGCGCGAACTTGGCGGCCTCTTCCAGACGGCGCTTGATGTCCTCTTTCTTCTCGAGCTCGCCGAACTTCGAGGTGATGACGCCGACCACGACGACCTTGTTGCCCTTGGGCAGGAAACGCAGCGGCTCGAAGCCGCCGGCGCGGTCGCTGTCGTATTCCAGGAAGTAGCCGTCGTAATTGGTGCCGGCGAGCAGGGTCTCGGCCACGGGTTCGTAACCGCCCGAAGAAATCCAGGTCGAGCGGAAATTGCCGCGGCAGACATGCGTCGTCACCACCATGTCGGCGGGCTTCTCCGCCAGCGCGTAGTTGATGATGCGGGCATAGATCTGCTGCAGGCCGTCGGGATTGTCGCCGCGCTCGCGCGCCTTCTGCAATTCGTCCTGCGAGCAGAGATAGGCCCAGACGGTGTCGTCGAACTGAAGGTAGCGGCAGCCGGCGTCGTAGAACGCCTTCACCGCCTTGCGGTAGGTCTTGCCGAGGTCCTCGTAGAAGGCGTCGAGATCGGGATAGACGTCCTTGGAGATCGACTTGCGGCCGCCGCGGAAGTGGAGCACCGCCGGCGATGGGATCGTCATCTTGGCGGTGACGTGGGCCTGGTCGGCGACCTTCTTCAGGAAGCGGAAGTGATCCAGCATCGGGTGGTTATCGGGAAAGTCGAGCTTGCCGATGACGCGGACCGCATCGTGACGAGTCTGCACGCCCGTGAACTGGATGCCGGTGTCGGGGTGGAACAGCTCGCAGCCGGTGAGCTTGGCCAGGAAGTCGAAATGCCACCAGGAGCGGCGGAACTCGCCGTCGGTCGCAAGCTTCATCCCGATCGAGGCCTGCTTGTGCACGACCTTCTCGATCTCCATGTCCTCGATCTTGCGCAGATCGTCGGCCGAGATCTCGCCCTTCTCCAGTTTTGCGCGGGCTTCCTTGATCTTGGCGGGGCGCAGGAGGCTGCCGACCTCGTCGGCGCGGAAGGGGGCTTTGGTTCGCTGCATTCTTGTTTCTCCCGAAATTTCAGTCGGCGCTCGTTGTACTCCCACTCCCCGCAAGCGGGGAGTAGCAAAGATTAGTGTGCGGCCGCGCCTGCGACGCCGAGGTGGCGCTCCAGGACCGAGGGGTCGGCCTTCAGCGCGGCGCTCGGGGCGTCGTGGACGATCGTTCCGCGCTCCAATATCACAACGCGGTCGGCGAGCCCCAGAATCTTTTGCGCATTCTGCTCGACGATGATGGAGCAGATGCCCCCTGCCCGGGTGATGGTCCCGATCGCCTTGAGCAGCTCTTCGACGATAATCGGGGCCAGGCCCTCGGTCGGCTCGTCCAGCAGCAGCACCTTCGGATTGAGGGTCAGCGCGCGGCCGATCGCCAGCATCTGCTGCTCGCCGCCGGAGAGCTGGTTGCCGAAATTGCTCCGCCGCTCCTTCAGACGCGGGAACATCTCGTAGACCTTCTCCACCGTCCAGGGACCCGGCTGGGCCACCGCGGTCATGTTCTCCTCCACCGTGAGCGAGCGGAAGATGTTGCGCTCCTGCGGCACCCAGCCGATGCCGGCGCGTGCCCGCTGGTCGGGCCGCAAGGTGGTGACGTCGGTGCCGGCCAGCGCGACGGTGCCGGAGAAGCGGCGGGTGACGCCGACGATGGAGTTGATCAGCGTGGTCTTGCCGGTGCCGTTGCGCCCGAGCAGCGCCAGCACCTGCCCTTCGGCAAGGCGCAGGCTCATCTTCGGCAGCACCACGGCCTCGCCGTAGCCGGCGCGAAGTGCATCGATTGCGAGCAGGTCAGACATTGACCGCCTCCTCGCCGAGATAGACCGCCTTCACCTGCGGATCGCGCGCGACCTGCTCGGGCGGGCCCTCGGTCAGCAGCGCGCCGGAGACCAGCACCGAGATGCGGTCGGCGAAGGAGAAGACGAGATCCATGTCGTGCTCGATCAGCAGCACCGTGACGTCGCGCGGCAGCGCGCCGACCACGGCGAGAATGTCATGGCGCTCGCTCTCGGGCACGCCGGCGGCGGGCTCGTCGAGCAGCAGCACGCGTGGCTTGGCCGCAATGGCGACAGCGATCTCGAGCAGGCGCTGCTTGCCGTAAGGCAGCGTCACGGTCTCTTCGTTCATGACGTCGAGCAGATGGAAGCGCGTCAAGAGCTCGGCGATCTCGCCGTTGACGTCGATGCGCGTCCCCATCCGCCGCCACCAGTCGCCGCCATGGCCGAGGCGTTCGGACACGGCAAGGCCGATGGTCTCGAGCGGGGTCAGGTCGGGATAGAGCTGGTTGATCTGGAAGGTGCGCGACAGGCCGCGCAGCACGCGCTTATGCACGGGCAGGTCGGTGATGTCCTGGCCTTCGAGCAGGATGCGGCCGGAGTTCGGCTTGAGCACACCGGTGAGCTGGTTGATCACGGTGGTCTTGCCGGCGCCGTTCGGGCCGATCAACGCATGGCGGGCACCTTGCTCGATTCTGAGGGAAAGATCGCGGGTGACGCGCAGGCCGCCGAACTGCTTTTCGAGATTCCGGGTTTCGAGCGCGATGGTCATGCGTCGCTCTCCGGCACGGCGACGACAGCCTTGCGGCCCGCGACCTGCTTGATGACCAGGTTCGGCACATACAACACCCAGCGATGCAGGCGCTGGCGGCCGACCAGCACGATCACGACCAGCACGAGGCCGATCCAGAACTGCCAGTATTGCGGCGTGATGGTGGAGAACAATTCCTGGAGCATGCGGAACACCACCGCGCCGATCAGCCCGCCATAGAGATAGCCGGTGCCGCCGATCACGAGCACCAGCATCAAATCGGCGGAGCGCTCGAAGGCGAACACGTCGAGCGAGGCAATCGCGGTGGTCTGGGTGAACAGCGCGCCTGCGATGCCGGCATAGAACGCCGCGAGCGTGTAGATCGCAATCAGGCGGCGGTTGACCGGGATGCCGATGGCGGCTGCGCGCAGCGGGTTGTTCTTGATGGCGCGCAGCGACAGGCCGAACGGGGAATGGACGACGCGGCGGGCGAGCAGGAACAGCACGAACAATACGGCCAGCGAATAGAAGAAGCCGGCCTTGCCGAACATGTCGAACGGAATCTCGCCGAAGATCGGCTGCATCTCGATGCCTTGCAGGCCGTCGGTGCCGCCGGTGATGTTGGAGAAGCGTTCGGCGAGCGCCTCCAGCAGCAGCGCGATGCCGAGCGTGACCATCAGCCGGGTCAGATCGACGCCGCGGATCACCAGGAAGCTGGTGGCAAAGCCCAGCACCATTGCGGCAAGGCCCGCGACGATGAGTGCCAGCACGGGCTCGTTGATGATTCCGTGCAGGGCCAGAAGCCCCGCGGCATAGGCGCCGACGCCGAAGAAGGCGGCATGGCCGAGCGAGACGATCCCGGCATAGCCGAGGATCAGATCGAGCGACATCGTGAACAGCGCCAGCCGCAGAATGTCGGTCATGATCAGATAGCGCGTGGGAAACAGGAAGCCGCAGGCCAGCACGATGAGCCAGAAGGCGGCCTCGCCATAGTGCCAGCGCGCGTGGCGCTGGGCGTGATACCCGACGTCGGAAGAAGCGGTCATCGGCGAACTCAACGCGCGGCCGTGCGGCCGAACAGGCCGTTCGGGCGCCAGATCAGGATCACGATCATCATGGTGTAGATCACGAAGGGTCCCATCTTCGGCACGTAATATTTACCGGCGACGTCGCCGATGCCGAGCAGGAGCGAGGCCAGGAACGGGCCTGTTATCGAGGAGGAGCCGCCGACGGTGACCACGATCAGGAAGTAGATCATGAACTTCAGCGGGAAATACGGATCGAGGCCGAGGATCTCGGCGCTCAGCGCACCGCCGAGACCGGCGAGCCCGCAACCGAACGCAAAGGTGAAGGCGAACACCTGCGGCACGTTGATGCCGAGGCCGCTGGCAGCGCGCGGGTCGTCGACCGCAGCGCGCAGGCGGCTGCCGAAGCGGGTCTTGGCCAGCACCATCTGGAGGCCGATGGTGAGCAGGCCGCAGATCACGATGATCATCAGCCGGTAGCGGCCGATGCCGACGCCGAACACATCGAACTGGCCCTGGAGCGCGGCCGGCAGGTTGATGAAGACGCGCGAGGAGCCCTGGATATAGTCGACGGCTGCGACCGACATGAAGGTCAGGCCGATGGTGAACAGCACCTGGTCGAGATGGCTGCGGGTGTAGAGATGCCGGTAGAGCGTGCGCTCCAGTGCGATGCCGATCGCGGCCGACGAGACGAAAGCGAGCGGCAGCGCGGCGAAGAACGGCCAGCCCATCCGGTTGACCAGCACCATGCAGACATAGCCGCCGGCCATGGCGAAGGCGCCATGGGCGAGGTTGACGAAATTCATCAGACCGAGCGTGACCGCGAGCCCGCAGGCGAGCACGAACAGCAGCATGCCGTAGGCAACGCCATCGAACAGGTTGGTGAGAATTGCGGTCATCGACGGTAGATCGTTCCTGTAGACGCTCGTCATTCCGGGGCAGCACGAAGGCGATGAACCCGGAATCTCGCTTCAACAATTTCGAGATCTCAGATGCGCAATTGCGCATCTGAGATTCGCGCTAATGCGCGCTCCGGGATGACGCGCTTTCGCGCGTCACTTCTTGGTCTTGCCGAGATCCTTGACGGCCTCGAAGGTCGCGAACTCGACATTGTAGAGCTCGCCGTCGACCTTCTCGACCTTGCGGATGTAGATGTTCTGCACGATGTCGCGGGTCTCGGGGTCGATCGAGATCGGACCGCGCGGGCTTTCCCACTTCTGGCCCTTCATGGCCTCGACCAGCTTGGTGCCGTCGGTGTCGCCGTTGGTCTTCTTCAGCGCCTCGTAGATCAGGTGGATGCCGTCATAGCCGCTCACCGCCATGAAGCCCGGGCGGTTTCCGAACGCCTTCTTGTAGGCGGCGACGAAGTCCTTGTTCATCGCGGACGGATGCGCTGCGGAGTAGAGATGCGCGGTGACCGTGCCGAGCACGGCGTCGCCCATGTTGTTGAGCAGGTCATCGTCCGTGACGTCGCCCGGCCCGATCACCTTGATGCCGGCCTTGTCGAGGCCGCGCTCGGCATATTGCTTCATGAAGTTGCCGCCCTGGCCCGCCGGCACGAACACGAAGATCGCGTCGGGCTTGGCATCCTTCATGCGCTGCAGGAAAGGTGCGAAGTCGGGGTTCTGCAAGGGCGTCTTGACCTCTTCGACCACCTCGCCGCCACCGGCGGTGAAATTCTGCTTGAAGAAGTTGAGCGCATCATTGCCCGGCGCGTAGTCCGAGGTGAGCGTCGCCACCTTCTTGATGCCGTTCTTCACCGCCCAGTCGGCGATGATGGTCGAGGACTGCGCCAGCGTGAAGCTGGTGCGCACGATATAGGGCGAGCGCTCGGTGATGATGGAGGTGCCGGCGGCCATGACGACCTCCGGGATCTTGGCCTGCGTTGCCAGCGGCGCGGCGGCAAGGGCTGCGGGCGTCACGCCGAAGCCGGCGATAAAATTGACCTTGTCGTTGACGATCAGCTCCTGCGCCGCGGTCTTGGTCTTGTCGGGGATAGCAGCGTCGTCCTTGAGGATGATCTCGACCTTCTTGCCGGCGACGGTGTCGCCCTTCTGCTGCATATAGAGCTTGACCGCGTTCTCGATCTGCTTGCCCGTCGAGGCCTGGCCGCCGGTCATCGGCAGGATCAGGCCGACCTTGACCGTGTCTTCCGCCTTGGCGGGCGCGACGGCCGCGAGGCCCGCGATGGCAGCGACCGCTGCGGCGCGTGAAAAAATCTTGCGTTCGAACATCAGATGTCCCTCCCCTTCATTCCTGACCTTTTGTAAGCCGGACCGAGTGCCCGGTCCTTGCCGCGCTTCACTTACGGACAAGCCATGCCGTGCGGCCACATGGCGTCCTCTGCAACCCCGTTGTCAATCGGACGTTGGGCGACCATTCGGCGCAAGCCGCGTGATCTGCCTCAACGACGGCAGGGAGAGATTTGTACGATTGTACAAATAAAATGGTCCTGTCAACGAAAAAGCCCCTCATGGCGCTGGCCGGTTGGGCGATGGTGGTTGGTGCGCCATTTTAAGGAGGCCGCACGACGCCGTAGATGGAGGATTCCGCCTCTCATTTGCAGAATCTGGACATCTCACGTGCTTCGCGGCGAGGCCATTGGCGACGCTCACCGACCGAGCACGACAGTGAATACGTAATGTATACCGTATCAGCTAAGCCTGCCCCTTCAAGGGCTAAATTAGCTTACTATAATACCGTAAATGTATACATTATCGCCGACCCTCGAATAGGCCAATTTTACATGTTGAGGGCTATAGTCCGCCGCTGACGCCCATCCGGCGCTCCCTCATCCCGCGCCCGATCGGGCACGACCTAGAAGATGTCCATGCGTTCCCGTTCGCTTTCGATCGCTGCTGCAGTCGCCCTGCTCGCTTCCAACCTTGCAGGCTGCGGCACGGTCAACGAAAAACTCTCGGCCGGCATGGGCGACTACGTCCCGCAATGGGCCGGCGGCCTGCCGGCCGATGCCCCGCCGCGGCCGGGCACGCCGCAATACGACGCCTACATGAAGGAGCGCGAGCGCAAGCGGCTGATGCCGGCGGCCGATCGCGAGAAGGAAGAGCAGGCGCAGAAGGGCACGACGGGGACGACGTCGCCTGGCGCGATCCGCTGAGGCGCAACAACCATCCCGCTGTGGTTCCGGGGCGCCTCGCAGAGGCGAACTATGGTGCGCAATTGCGCACCTGAGAATCTCGAGGTTCCGGGTTCGATGCTGACGCATCGCCCCGGAACGACCGACCGTCAATCCACGAACACCACAGTCTTGCGGCCGTTGAGGATGACGCGGTCGTCGAGATGGTAGCGGATCGCACGCGCCAACACGCGGCGTTCGATGTCGCGGCCCTTGCGCACGAGATCTTCCGGCGTGTCGCGGTGGCTGATGCGCTCGACGTCCTGGTCGATGATCGGGCCTTCGTCGAGGTCGCGCGTGACGTAATGCGCGGTGGCGCCGATCAGCTTCACCCCGCGCTCGTGCGCCTGGTGATAGGGTTTTGCGCCCTTGAAGCCGGGCAGGAACGAGTGGTGGATGTTGATGCAGCGCCCCGAGAGCTTTGCCGAGAGATCGTCGGACAGGATCTGCATGTAGCGGGCGAGCACGACGAGATCGGTCTTCGTCTTGGCGACGAGATCGAGGATCTGCGCCTCCTGCTCGCGCTTGGTCTCCTTGGTGATCGGCAAATGGTGGAACGGGATGCCGCCGAAATCGAGCCCATCATAGACTTCGCGCGGATGGTTGGAGACGATCGCCGCAAGCGTCATCGGCAATTCGCCGGTGCGCCAGCGGTAGAGGATGTCGACCAGGCAATGGTCGGACTTCGACACCAGCAGCATCACCTTGCGATGCGCGGCGCGGTCGCGCATCTGCCACTCCATGCCGAAACGCTCCGCAATCGCGGCAAAGCCGGTCTGGAGTGCGGCGAGCTCGACGGCGAGATCGGCCGCGGTGAACACCACGCGCATGAAGAACTTCTTGGTCTCGACGTCGTCGAACTGCTGGGCGTCGAGAATGTTCTGTCCGTTATGGGCCAGGAAGGTCGACACCGCCGAGACGATGCCGGAGCGATCCGGACAGGACAGGGTCAGGACATATTGATGGTCGGGCATGGCTCTGATGAAGGTTTGTGCAACGGCCGCGGAACACCCCGCGATTTGCGCCCTGCTCTAGCACCGACGCTGCCCTTGCGCCAATCCCAAGGCTTGCATCAACGTAAAGCGCAGAGTCAGGATGAACGTACCCTTGCGATTTATACCGGAGCACGCCCATGGCCGACCGCTTGAACGGCACCCGCATCCTGATCCTGGAAACGCGCGAGGAGGCGCAGTTTTCGAAGCTCCTGGCCGAGCAAGGCGCCGATGTCGTGCAGTGCCCGATGTTCACGATCCATGATGCGCCGGACCCCGCTCCGGTCGAGGCCTGGATCCGGCGCGCCATCGACAAGCCCTTCGACGACCTCGTGCTGATGACCGGCGAAGGCCTGCGGCGGATCATGAAGCTCGCGCGGGCCCGCGGGCTCGACCAGGCCCTGGTCGCGGCGATCGCCAAATCGCGAAAATTCACCCGCGGGCCGAAGCCCGGCAAGGCGCTGCGTGAAATCTCGCTCGAGGCGCAGCAGACCACGGAGAAGCCGACCACCGAGGGCGTGATCGAGATGCTGGGCAAGCTCGACCTGAAGGGGCGGCGCCTCGGCCTGCAGCTCTACCCCGACAAGGACCACAGCGCGCTGACCGGCGCGCTCTCGGCGCAAGGTGCCGAGGTCGACACCGTGCTGCCCTATGTCTACGATTCCAAGGCCGCGGATGCCAACATCGTCGCCGCGATCGACGACATGGCGGAGGGACGGATCGACTCGATCGCGCTGACCAATCTCGGCCAGGTCCGCCGCCTGATCGAGGCCGCCAAGGCGCATGGCAGCGAGGCGAAGCTGCGCGCAGGCCTCGAACGCACACTGATCGCATCAGTCGGCCCGGCCGTCTCCGGCGAGCTCGCCGCGCACGGCATGCGCACCGACGTCTCGCCCGCCGACGAAGCCTATTTCATGCGGCCGCTGATCTCGGCGATGGCGAGTGCGCTGGCGGAGAGAAAGGCGGGGGCGAAGTGAACGAACTGCCTCCGCAATGGGGAACGAGACGGCTCAACAAACGCTGTGTTGCGAGCGCCTTCACTAATCGCCGTAACCGCGCAGCCGTTCGATATCCAGAATCGTCACCCCGCCATATTCGAGCCGCAGCAGCCCCTCCTTCTCCAGCCGGTTCAGCGCGCGGTTGGCGTTCTGGCGCGACATGCCGGAGAGCGCGCCGATCTCCTCCTGGGTGATCTCCAGATGCGCCGTCGATTCCGGATAGAGGATCGGGTTGAACAGAGAGGCGATGCTGCGCGCAAGCCGCGAGGTGGCATCGAGCGTGCGGTTGACCTCGAGCATGCCGATGAACTGGCCGAGCCGCTCGTTGAGCTGTCGCACCAGGAAGCGATTGAAGCCGACGCTGTTCTCGAACAGCCACATGAACGCGCTGCGCTCCATCAGCGCGACGCGGCTGTTGCGCAGCGCGACCACGTCATAGCGGCGCGGCTCGTTCTTGAGCACGCTGCCCTCGCCGAACCAGGCCCCCGCCGTCAGTCCGGCGAGGCTCGTCTCCTTGCCATCGCGCGAGACCCCGCCCATCCGGGCAAGGCCGAAGACCATGCCGGCCCAATAGGCAAACGTGTCACCACGCATGAACACGGTCTCGCCGGTGCCGTAAGACCGCTCCGTGATTCCGGCGCGAGCGACCTCGATCTCAGCTTGCGTGAGCTCGCGCGACCAGGCGGCGATGCGCCTCAGATGATCCTCCGAAATCATGATCTCGAGGCCAGCCGCACCGTCTCGTCACTCCGCTCTTTCTGCTGCGCTGCAACATTGTCGTTCCGATCCCCATCCGACGAAAGATGGAGGCCGCTGCCGCCCGAAAAACTTTGTCGCAGAATTGTCAGGCCGGAGACATTTCAAAATAACGCTTTCCCCTATTGAGAGCCACCTCGGGTGGTGCGGCTTTTGATCCCGAAAGGGAACGAATGCCGCGCCGGTCCGGTCGAGACCAATAGCTGCATGGTCTGGCCGGCACGGCCGTACTAGGATCGCCCGACAGGAACGGACGAAGAGCGCCAATCAAGCGCCATCACCGGGAGGGATTCGTTTGGTGGCTACCAGTCTCGAAGTGCGCGGCGTGTCCTTGCGATTCGGCGGCGTCCGTGCGCTGACCGATGTCAGCTTCGCCATCAAGGAGGGCGAGCTGTTCTCGATCATCGGCCCCAACGGCGCCGGCAAGACCTCGATCGTGAACTGTATTTCCGGTCGCTACAAGCCGACCGAGGGCCAGCTCTTCTACGGGGAGCGCGACATCACCGGCCTCACGCCGAACGCCCGCGCCTCGCTCGGCATCGGCCGCACCTTCCAGAATCTGGCGCTGTTCCACCACATGAGCGTGCTCGACAACATCATGGTCGGCCGCCATCACCTCTTGAAGAACAACTTCCTCACGGGATCGCTGTACTGGCTCACCGGCGCACGCAAGGAAGAGCTGGCGCACCGCCACAAGGTCGAGGAGATCATCGACTTCCTCGACCTGCAGTCGGTGCGCAAGGCGGCCGCCGGGACCCTCTCCTACGGCCTGCGCAAGCGCGTCGAGCTCGCCCGCGCCATGGCGCTGGAGCCACGCCTCATCCTCCTCGACGAGCCGATGGCCGGCATGAACTTCGAGGAGAAGGAGGACATGGCCCGCTACATCGTCGATCTCAACGAGGAGTTCGGTATGACGGTGGTGATGATCGAGCACGACATGGGTGTGGTGATGGACATCTCCCACCGCGTCATGGTGCTGGATTTCGGCCGCAAGATCGCCGAGGGCGATCCGGGCGCGGTGCTCGCCGACCCCCACGTCAAGCGCGCCTATCTCGGCGAGGAGGACGAGGTGCTGGTCGATCCCGACGATGCTTCGCCGGCGCAGGAGAGCGCTGCATGATGGATTATGCGGGCCGCGTCGCGCAGGCCGACACCTATCCGAAGATGCTCCGGCTCAATGCGAAGGAGCATGGCAACGAGATAGCGCTGCGCGAGAAGGATCTCGGGCTGTGGCGCATCTTCACCTGGAACGACTACCAGACGCGCGTGCGCGATTTCGCGCTTGGCCTGCTCGAGCTCGGTCTTGGCCGGAACGACGTCATCGGCATCATCGGCGACAACCGGCCGGACTGGGTCGCGGCGGAAGTCGCAACGCATGCCATCGGCGGCCTCAGCCTCGGGCTTTATCGCGACGTGCTGGATGAGGAGGCTTCCTATCTGCTCAATTATGGCGAGGCCCAGCTGGTCTTCGCCGAGGACGAGGAGCAGGTCGACAAGCTGCTCACGCTCGCCGACCGCGTCCCGAAGCTGAAGCACATCATCTATTCCGATCCGCGCGGCATGCGGAAATATGACGACCCGCGCCTGATGTCGGCCGAGAAGTTTGCCGAACTCGGCCGCGCGCGGGCCGCACGCGAGCCGGAGCTTTACGACAAGCTGGTCGATGCCACCAAGGGCGAGGATGTCGCTATCCTCTGTACGACGTCAGGCACCACCTCGCATCCAAAACTCGCGATGCTCGCCGCCGGCCGCGTGCTCGGCCATTGCGCGACCTATCTCGCGTTCGATCCCAAGGGGCCCGACGACGAATATGTCTCGGTGCTGCCGCTGCCCTGGATCATGGAGCAGGTCTACGTACTCGGCAAAGGCCTCTTGTGCCGGATGAAGATCAACTTCGTCGAAGAGCCCGACACGATGATGAACGATCTGCGCGAGATCGCGCCGACCTTCGTGCTCTTTGCCCCACGGGTCTGGGAATCGATCGCCGCCGACGTTCGCGCCAAGGTGATGGACGCAACGCCGTTCAAGCAGCGCCTGTTCGACATCGGCATGAAGAGTGGCCTTGCCGCGCTCGAACAGGGCAAGCACTCCGGCTTTGCCGACGCGATCCTGTTCCGCGCGTTGCGCGACCGGCTCGGCTTCACCCGCCTGCGCTCGGCCGCCACCGGCGGCGCGGCGCTGGGGCCCGATACCTTCAAGTTCTTCCAGGCCATGGGCGTGCCGCTGCGCACGCTCTACGGCCAGACCGAGCTGCTCGGGGCCTACACGCTGCATCCCGAGGGCAAGGTCGATCCCGACACGACCGGCGTGCCGATGGCCGACAGCGTCGAGATCCGCATCGACAACGCCGACGTCCACGGCGTCGGCGAGATCGTGGTGCGGCACCCGAACATGTTCCTCGGCTATTACAAGAACCCCGAGGCCAGCGTCGCCGACATCAAGGACGGCTGGATGCTGTCGGGCGATGCCGGCTATTTCAACGCGAACCGCCAGCTCGTCGTCATCGACCGCATCAAGGATCTCGCCGAGACCTCGCGCGGCGAGCGCTTCTCGCCGCAATTCATCGAGAACAAGCTGAAATTCTCGCCCTATATCGCCGAAGCCGTGGTGCTCGGGGCCGGCCGCGACGCCCTCGCGGCGATGATCTGCATCCGCTACTCCATCATCTCGAAATGGGCGGAGAAGAACCGCCTCTCCTTCACCACCTACAGCGACCTCGCCTCGCGCCCCGAGGTCTACACGCTGCTGCAGAAGGAGGTCGAGACCGTCAACGCCACGCTGCCGCCGGCCCAGCGCATCTCGCGCTTCCTGCTGCTCTACAAGGAGCTCGATGCCGACGACGGCGAGCTCACCCGCACGAGAAAGGTGCGCCGCGGCGTCATCAACGAGAAATACGAAGGCATCATCGACGCGATCTACCGCGGCGATTCCGACATCCCCGTCGATACCGTGATCCGCTTCCAGGACGGCACCACGCAGCGCGTACGGACGACGCTGCGCGTGGTGGATCTCGGCGGGCACGGGCATATGGCGGAGGCTGCGGAGTGAGCCAGTCTGCTGCCCCGCATGCCGCCGCCCTTCGCCTCTCCCCGCTTGCGGGGAGAGGCCGGAGCGCGTCAGCGATCCGGGTGAGGGGAAGTCTCCGCGAGCGCGGTGACAATCGTCTCGAGAACGCCAGCCAAGTTGCGAGACACGTCGTGGTTCCAGAACCGCAGGATCCGATAGTTTCGATCGGTCAGCCATCTGTCCCGCACGGCGTCATGCGAACTGTCGGCGTGTTGGCCGCCGTCGAGGCGGGCTTCGCGGCAAATGAAGTCTACCGTGTATGGACCAATCGGCTCCTGCCGGACGAATTTATAGCCGTTCAGTCGGCGAGCGCGCAGGCGATACCACAAGATCCCTTCCGCATCTGTCGAGGCGCTGCGCAGGCTTCTGGCACGCCCCGTCTTACCCTCATCAGCACCTCGCATGCGGAAGCTCCCCCTCACCCGCCGCGCTTTGCGCGACGGCCTCTCCCCGCAAGCGGGGAGAGGCGAAGGATAGCATGACATGAACACCGCCTTTCTCATCCAGCTCCTGGTCAACGGCCTCGTGGTCGGCACGCTCTATGGCGTGGTCGCGATGTCGTTCGTGCTGATCTACAAGGCGACGCAGGTCGTCAATTTTGCGCAAGGTGAACTGCTGCTGGTCGGCGCCTGGGTGTGCTGGGCGCTGCTCGCCAAATACCAGGTGCCGTTCTGGATCGGCATGCCGATCACGCTGGTGTTCATGTTCGTGTTCGGCATCGCGGTGCAGGTCCTGATCCTGCGGCCGATGATCGGTGAGCCCATCATCTCCGTCATCATGGTGACGATCGGCCTTTCCACCGTACTGCAGGCCACGCTGAAATGGATGTTCGGCGTCAACCCGCAGCCATTCCCGCGCGTGTTCGAGAGCCAGTCGGTCAGCCTGTTCGGGCTCCAGATCCAGACCGTCTATGTCATGAGCCTCGTGGTGTCGGTCGCAATGATGATCGGGATGGCCTGGTTCTTCCGTGCCTCGAAATACGGCCTCGCGATGCGCGCCACCGCATTCAACCAGCAGGTCGCGCAGTCGCTCGGCATCTCCGTCAAGAGCGTGTTTGCGATGGCCTGGGCGATCTCGGCGACGGTGTCGGCCGTCGCCGGCGTCGTCGTCGCCGTCGTCAACGGCGTCTCCTCGGGCCTTGCCGCCTACGGCATCAAGGTGTTCCCGGCGGCGATCCTCGGCGGGCTCGATTCCGTCGGCGGCGCCGTGCTCGGCGGCATCATCATCGGGCTGCTGGAGAACGTCGCGCAATATGTCGACAGCGAGTATCTGCACTGGGGCAATCTCTACGAGATCGCGCCGTTCTACGTCCTCATCATCGTGCTGATGATCAAGCCTTACGGCCTGTTCGGCACCCACGACATCGAACGGATCTGACCCATGGCCGGCCCTGCCCTCATCCCCGCTGGTGATTTCCGCACCTCCTACGCGGCCGACACCACAATCTTCCCGACCACCACCAGCCGCAACTTCGCGATCGCGGGCGTGCTGCTGCTCTGCCTCGTGCCACAATTCCTCAGCGGCTACTGGCTCAGCATCCTGATCCAGATCGGCATCTTCTCGATCGCGGCGCTCGGCCTCAACATCCTGGTCGGCTTCACCGGCCAGATCTCGATCGGCCACGCCGCCTTCTTCCTGCTCGGCGCCTTCTCCTCGGCCTACATCTCGAACAACGCGCCGATCCCGGTATTCTTCGCGATCCCGCTCGCCGGTGTCGTCACCGCGATGGTCGGACTGATCTTCGGCATTCCCGCGGCGCGGCTGAAGGGTCTCTACCTCGTCATCGCAACGCTCGCCGCGCAATACATCCTGCTCGACTTCTTCTCCCGCGCAGAATGGTTTTCCGGCGGCTCAGTGCCCGCCAGCGCCGAGCCGTTCTCGATCTTCGGCTACACGCTGCGCGGCGACAGGCAGTATTTCTACGTCGTGCTGGCCTATGTGCTCTTGAGCTACATCCTCGTCACCAACCTGATGCGCACGCGCGACGGCCGCGCGCTGGTGGCGATCCGCGACCATTATCTCTCCGCCGAGATCATGGGCATCAACCTCACGAAGTATCGGACGCTGTCGTTCGGCCTTGCTGCCTTCTTCGCCGGCATCGCCGGTGCGCTCTACGCGCACTACCAGCTCGTGGTCTCCCAGGAAGGCTTTGGCATCGAGCGCTCGATCCTGTTCCTGGCCATGATCATCATCGGCGGCACCGGCTCGATCATGGGCACGCTGATGGGCACCGCCTTCGTCGTGCTGCTGCCGGAGTCGATGGAATGGATCAGCCTGCATTTGAAGGGCGGCGCGATCGACAAGGCGCTGTCGCTCAACACCAACATCACCTTCCTGCGCGAGATCGCGATCGGGCTCATCATCATCGCGTTTCTGATGTTCGAGCCGGACGGGCTCGCGCATCGCTGGCGACAGATCAAGGCCTACTGGAAACTCTACCCGTTCTCGCATTGAGCGCGGGCGACTTCACTTTAACGATAACAGGAGGAACCAACCCATGAAGACAAAATCCCTTTTGAGCACCGCTTCCCTCGCGTTTGCGATCGCAGGCTTTGCGGCCAGCGCGCAGGCGCAGATCGCGGTTGGCCATCTCGCCGACTATTCCGGTGCGACCTCGGACGTCGGCACGCCTTATGGCCAAGCCGTGGCCGACACATTTGCCTGGATCAACAAGAACGGCGGTATCGGCGGCAAGCAGGTCAATCTCGACAGCAACGACTACGGCTACCAGGTGCCGCGCGCGATCGCGCTCTACAAGAAATGGTCTGGTGGCGAGAAGGTTGCCGCGATCATGGGCTGGGGCACCGCGGACACCGAAGCGCTGACCGGCTTCGTCGCACAGGACAAGATTCCCTACGTCTCCGCCTCCTACGCGGCGGCGCTGACCGATCCGGAAGGCGTGAGCGGAAAGGCCAAGCCCGCCCCCTACAACTTCTTCTACGGCCCCAGCTACTCGGATGCGATGCGCGCATTGGTGACCTGGGCCGCCGAGGATTGGAAGGCCAAGGGCAAGAGCGGCAAGCCGAAATTCGTCCATATGGGCGGCAATCATCCCTATCCGAATGCGCCGAAGGCGGCCGGCGAGGCGATCGCCAATGAGCTCGGCTTCGAAGTGCTGCCGCCGATCGTGTTCGCGCTGACGCCCGGCGACTACTCCGCGCAGTGCCTCAGCCTGAAGAGCTCCGGCGCCAACTACGCCTATCTCGGCAACACCGCCGCCTCCAACATCTCCGTGCTGAAGGCCTGCAAGGCCGCCGGCGTGGACGTGCAGTTCCTTGGCAATGTCTGGGGCATGGACGAGAATGCCGCCAAGACCGCGGCCGACGCCGCCGACGGCGTCGTCTTCCCACTGCGCACGGCCGTGACCTGGGGCGGCAACGCGCCAGGCATGAAGACGGTGATGGAAATCTCGAAAATATCGGATGCGAGCGGCAAGGCCTATCGCCCGGTGCACTATATCGCAGGCATCTGTAGCGCGCTCTACGCCAGGGAAGCGCTCGACTGGGCCGCCAAGAACGGCGGCGCCACCGGCGAGAACGTCGCCAAGGGGTTCTACCAGAAGAAGGACTGGGTGCCGGCCGGCATGGACGGCGTCTGTAATCCCTCAACCTGGACCGACAAGGACCATCGCGGCACGCTCAAGGTCGATCTCTATCGCACCAAGGTGTCGGGCGCGACCGACGGCGACCTCAACGACCTCATGGCCAAGGGCACGATCAAGCTCGAGAAGGTCAAGACGGTCGAGCTGCCGCGCAAGCCGGAATGGCTGGGGTGGTGAGGCCCGCCGTTTCCCCACACACAACTGTCATCCCCCGCGAAGGCGGGGGATCCAGTACGCCGCGGCTTATCGATGAATCGCCGGCGCCTCTGGAATACTGGGTCACCCGCTCCAGTGCGCGATGCGCACAAGGCGGGTGACGACAGCGGAGAAGGAAGACGCATGTCCCAAACCATTGAAGCAACCCGCTCAATTCCCACTGCTGTCGCGACGCCGCCCCTGCTCGGCGTGCGCAACATCGAGGTCGTCTATGACGACGTCATCCTGGTGCTGCGGGGACTCAGCCTCGACGTGCCCAAGGGCGCGATCGTGGCGCTGCTGGGAGCCAACGGCGCCGGCAAGTCGACGACGCTGAAGGCGATCTCGGGGCTGCTCAAGACCGAGGACGGCGAGGTCACGCGCGGCGAGATCCTGTTCGAAGGCGAGCGCATCAACGGCATCGATCCCGACAAGATCGTCCGCCGCGGCATCTTCCAGGTGATGGAGGGCCGGCGCATCGTCGCCGACATGACGTCGCTTGAAAACCTCAAGCTCGGCGCCTTCACCCGCAGGGACCGCGAGGTCGACGCCGACCTCGACATGGTCTTCAACTATTTCCCGCGCCTGAAGGAGCGCACCGGCCTTGCCGGCTATCTCTCCGGCGGCGAGCAGCAGATGCTCGCGATCGGCCGCGCGCTGATGGCGCGCCCGAAGATGATCCTGATGGACGAGCCGTCGATGGGCCTGTCGCCGCTGCTGGTGAAGGAGGTGTTTTCCATCATCCAGAAGATCAACCGTGATCTCGGCGTCACCATCCTGCTGGTCGAGCAGAACGCGCGCGCCGCGCTGTCGGTGGCGAGCCACGGCTACATCATGGAACAGGGCAAGGTCGTGCTCGACGGCACCGCGGACGAATTGCGCGACAACGAGGACGTCAAGGAGTTCTACCTCGGCGGCGCCGGCGACCAGCGCAAGAGTTTCAAGAACCTCAAGAGCTTCAAGCGGCGCAAGCGCTGGCTGTAGCGTTTTCAAGCGAAGTGGGAAACGGTTCGCGTGAAGAAAACGCGTCAAAACAAAAGAGCTTTAACCTTCCAAAACCTGCTCCGCTTCCGTGACTGCGCAGAGAACATGATAGAACGACGACGCAGGAATGGTATCGACCAGCGATTTGCCGTCGCGATCGAACTGGTCGTACCAGCCGCCCTTGACGGGATGGCTGAGATAATGCCGTTCGAGCCGCACCAGCGCCGCGCGCGCTTCCTCCGCCGCACCCGCCTCGCCGGACTCGGTCTGCGCGATCCACGCTTTTGCGATCTCGGTCTGCGGCCACAGCCGGCGCGTGCTGCGGCGGATGTTGCCGCTCGCATCGCCCTCGTCGATCAGGCAGCCCGTCGCCTCGTCGCGATAGCGCAGCGCCGTCGCCAGCAGCTCCGCGCGCCGCTGCCCGGTCGGACAGCCCGTGATGCGCTCAAATCCCTTCAGCAGCCAGACCCATTCCGCCTGATGGCCCGGCTCGACGCTGACCGGCTCGATCTTGGACCAGTCCTCCTCGAAATACTCCGACAACACGTGCTTCTGCTTGTCGTAGAGGTTGGCGAGGAACAGTGCGAAGAACTCGCCGGCACGGTTCTGGAAAGACAGATCGTGAGTCGCGTCGAAGCACGCGATCATCGCCTCGAACAGGTGCATGTGCGGGTTCTGCCGGCGCGGCAGCGAGACCGGAAGGCCTTCATGGACGCCGCCATGCGGCGAGCGCAGGTGGCCGTCGAGGAAGGCGAGCAGCGCATCGATCTCGGCGCGAATTTGCGCGTCCTGGTCGAGCCCATAGACGGTCGCCAGCGCAAACAGGATGAAGGCGTGGTCGTAGGCATCGCGCCGGCCGTCCAGCACCGCGCCCTCCGGTGTCAGCCGGTGCACATAGCCGGGCTTGCCGTCGGGCGACTTGGCCTTCGCCAGGAAGTACTCCAGCCCCTTCAGCGCGATGGCACGCCCTTCCGGATACCAGCCCATCTGCGCCGCCTTGGCGTAGCAGTAGATCTGCCGCGCCTGCACGAACACGCGCCGCGGCGCGGCGGCATCCGCCGTGCCGTCGCGGTGCAGCCGGTCGATGAAGCCGCCCGCAGCATGATCCCAGCCGACGGTCGACCACAGCGGCATCGCATCATCGATCATGCGGCGTTTCAGGCGCGCGACGACGCCGGCCGTCTCCTCCGCCGCCATGATCCGTTCCTCCGCCATCTCGCTCTCTCCACGTCCCGACAATGGCCGTCTGATACCCATGCCAGCGGCGGCGTGCAACGGATGCCAACCCGGAAAGATCAGCCATGACCGCCCATTACGACGCCCTCGAGACGCGCGAGCCAGTTGCGCGCGAGGCCGAGCTGTTTTCGCGCCTGCCCGGCGTACTGCGCAGCGCGATGACGGCCCCAGCCTATGCCGAGCGGCTGAAGGGCGTGGATCCCGACGCCGTAACCACACGAGCGGCCCTGGCGGGCCTGCCGGTGCTGCGCAAGTCGGAACTGCCGGCCCTGCACAAGGCCTCCGCGCCGTTCGGCGGCTTCGTGGCGGCGGCCCCTGGCTCGTTCGCACGGCTTTTCACCTCCCCGGGACCGATCTTCGAGCCGGAAGGACGGCAGGCCGATCCGTGGCGCGGTGCACGGGCGCTGTTCGCGGCCGGGTTCCGGGAGGGTGACATCGTGCTCAACACCTTCAGCTACCACCTCACGCCCGGCGGTTTCATCTTCGACTCGTCGGCGCGCGCGCTCGGCTGCGCGGTGATCCCCGCGGGTCCCGGCAATGCCGAGCAGCAATTCGAGCTGATCGAAGCCTACCGTCCGGTCGGCTACAGCGGTACGCCGGACTTTTTGAAGATCCTGCTCGATGCAGCCGCAAGCGCAGGCCGCGACGTCTCCTCGATCAAGCGCGCGCTGGTCTCGGGGGCGGCCTTCCCGCCCTCGCTCCAGGCCGAGATCAAGGCGCGCGGCATCGACGCCTACCAGGCCTTCGGCACCGCCGATCTCGGCCTCATCGCGTTCGAGACCGAGGCCCGTGAAGGCATGGTCGTGAACGAGGACCTGATCATGGAGATCGTCAGGCCCGGCACCGGCGATCCCGTGGCGCCGGGGGACGTCGGCGAGATCGTCGTCACCTCGCTCGACCCGCACCATCCCTGGATCCGGCTTGCGCTCGGCGACCTCACCGCCGAGCTGCCGGGCACCAGCCCCTGCGGTCGCACCAACATGCGCATCAAGGGCTGGATGGGCCGCGCCGACCAGACCACGAAGGTCAAGGGCATGTTCGTCCGTCCCGAGCAGGTCGCCGAGATCGGCAAGCGCCATCCTGCGCTCGGCCGCCTCCGTCTCGTCGTCACGCGCCAGGGCGAAACCGACGCGATGACGCTGAAAGCGGAAACAGCGGCGGCAAGCGAGACGCTGCGCGAAGAGATCGCGGGCACATTGCGCGCGGTGACGAAACTCGGCGGAAGCGTCGAGCTGGTCGGCCCCGGCGCGCTGCCGAACGACGGCAAGGTGATCGCGGACGAGCGGTAACGCCCCTTAGTCTAGCCACTCGATCGAAAACAATTGTTTGAGGCCAAATTCCCGCCAGAGCGATCGCGGGAATTCACTCTACGCTTTGCGGGAACGCAAGGACGTTGAACGAAAGCACTCGTTCTTGCCTCTTCCACTCTAGGACTCTAATGCAAGAATCGACGCGTCCAGCCGCGAGTTCTCAGCGAAGATCTACGCCGGCCAATGTCGCTTTGCATGGCTCGGCGATAAACCCTGCGGTCGTGCAGGCTACGCGTTGGCGAGGACGCTTGTCGATGAAAAGATGCAAACAAGAGTGGTGATCAAGAAGGAGACCGAAAGTATCTCTATACGGATCACATTCGCATTAGACCCGGTGATCCGAAGGAGCGGCCGCGCCGAACCCTTCTCAAAGAAGACCGTTTGACTCCGGCAATTATCGAACGAACCCCAGGACTTTCCTGCTCTGTGACCTGTCAAACGTATTTCGGCAAATTTTCAAAATCTACCGGTTGCTTGGCTACGTACCGAAGCGGAATTACGAATTCCTCGACGCGAGTCCTGTTTGGTCCCAGCTTGAGGGCGAAGCTTGCCGATCAGGCCGCGGCCGCGATCCGAGCGATGGGAGGGCGCATCAGTCCCGACGGCTGGAGCAATTGCCTACGTATAGACGGACAGCTTATCCCTCCGTTAGGGCTGCCCGTTGGACACCCGGCGAAAAGCCAAGCCATGCACCGTTGTGGACCATCGAGCGTGAGGCGTGTCTTCCAAACGGCTGGAGCGCCGCCGAGCAAGCGGCCGAAAGCAACGCGATCCAAAACCGGGAACGTCTACCGGCGGCGCTGATCCAACCACATCGCGAGCGAGAAGCAAATCAATCATCTCGCGTCACCGCACGAGGGGAAAAATCCCGACTGCAACGAGTTCTATAGCGCTGCCAGTTTCATGAGGGCGGCGATTTCATCGTGGGGAAGACGTGCCGGAAAGAAACGGCTAACCACGTACGACGGCCGCGGCCGCCAGGATGTGGAAAGGTCGATCAACCAATGATAGCATGCGGCCTTCAGATCCACCGAGGGGCGACCGTGATTGGAACGATCAAGCCTTGCTTTCGACTTCCGCTAGCTGCCTTGTGGATGATTATCGTCGCTTGGCTTACATTTTGCGCACTGGTCGGCGCTCTTTGTGCTGGTGTGCGCCTGGCTGTAGCTGTCGCAGGAGTTGGCGCAGATCATCTGGTCAGCTCTGCTCGCTGTGGTCGCGTCGAATGATGCGCGGCGGCTTCCTCGGTAAAGGCGCGCTTATCAATTAATTGATTGCCTCTGTTGAGAGACCATTGGTAAGGAAGCGGTTGCTGACGCCGATCAGTCTACCATGGAACAACTACGGTGATCTTGAGCACGCACGCAATCGTTGGGGGCGCGATCGCAAGCCTCATGCCAACTCATCCCTTTATAGCGGCGATCACGGGATTTGCGAGCCACTTCGCGATAGACGCGATACCGCACTGGGACTATCCGCTTCGATCAATTGCGCTCGGAAACGGTGCTAATAATCGCCGGTTGCCCTTGAGCAGAGCCACGCTATTGGATTTTGCGATCATCGGAACCGATGCTTGCATGGGGATAGGACTCTCACTTTGGCTGTTCGCAACGGAGGCGTCAATGTGGACCGTCGCGGTCGCCGCTTTTGCCGCAATGCTACCGGACCCATTGCAATTCGTTCACACTTTTTACCCGCGCGGACCCATTCATCGCCTACAGCGTTTTCATTGGTGGATGCACTCCAAGCGCAGCTTGACCGGAACGTTCGGCGTCAGTTCGCAAATCGCATTCGCCGCAACGATTGTTGTTCTTGCAAGAAGTGTTCAATAAGAGTGGAGCGCTTCCAGCCCAGCATATCCATTCGTAAGTTGGTGAGTGGCCAGCGCCAGAGCGACTAGCTCTTAACCGACAGATGGCTCGGTCGCTTGCCTGTGCTGTCAAGGTGAACGAGCTTCCGAAACGCGGGCCGCAGTTGAATGTCGTTCGGTGGACGGTTAGATTCCTGGAGAAACACTTGTGTCGACCGCTTCTGTGACGCGACCGATCATGTCTTGACCCGCAGTCGTCGTTCGCTCAAGTCTAGGACTGGTTCCCCGCTCGCGCGTGCAAATCCCGATCATCCGCCGGCAAAGAGCCAGGCGCCAGCTTCAACTGCTCGAGCCCAGCCTCGATCATCACACTTGAACAACCTCAAGGGAGTTCCCGGGTGGATGCGAGAGACCGTCTGCAGCCGCGCGATGTGAGCCGAACTCGCTCAGCGCCGAGAAGAAGTGCCGGCGCCTGCGTCCAGAGCGCCGAGCCGCCCGTGCTGTTCAACATCGAAATGCCCGCACGCGGCTTCGAAGCGCTGAAGGGCGTCAATATGTCCTAGGATAGCCTCTGCGCGGACGCCACGTCCGCTGACGTCTTCCGGCGGCGCCGGGCCTGGCCGCAGACTTTGCACGGACGAGCGTAACACCGCCTGTTCGCGCCGACGAGCGCCTGTGCTAAGATCAATGGGTGACCGCTAGCCCGGTCGCCATCTGATTAACTCCCACCAGCTCTCAAGTCGGCGGATTTCTTTTGTTGTTGAGACCGGCGCCGTGCGTGGTTAAGCGTGGCAGACATTAGCTTTCTATTAAGATATGTTGTGCGGCGGCCCCAGGTCATATAGAAGGAACCCATATCGGTGTCAGTCGCGTTCAAGAGTCATGATTACCTACAAGCAGTACCACATTGATCGATTTGAGCACGGCCAACGAGGCTGGATTGCCCGTATCACGCGGGTGGATGGCCAGAAGATCCGCACCATCCTGCCGGCTTCTGAGCATCCCTACCTCGATACGAAGCCCACTGCGTCCGCCGAAGAAGCCGAGCAGCTTGCCAAGGAGGGAATCGACTTCGGCGGGGTGGTTTAATCGGCCCCTTGAGAGCTGACGTCTGCGCACTTCACAGGCTAGAGTTCGCCGCAGCGCGTGGAGGAAATCGCTTTAGTGGTGGTGAGTGCACCGCTCTTCGTCATTTTGTGCAGCTGCGAGGCGCGCCAGAAATCAGACCGCTCAAAACGGCCTCTGTCTTCCAATTTGTCATCTGCAGCTCATAGTGACACCCCCCACCGCCCCAGCCACGCCAGCGCGGCGGAGCAAACCGCTGAAAGCAAGGCGGTCCAAAACCAGGACCTTCCACGGATGGCGCTGATCGAACGCAGATACAGGAAAGCTCCGAGAAGCTTCCCGTAGTTCCTTCGGAATTCTCCGTTCAGCTTAGCTACTTCCGGCAGATCGGATAAAGCCTTGCATTCGTCGGCCATTTGCTGGACTCCATTTGCGACTGGACCAGCACCCTATGAACCACTGTTTTGCCCGACGACGCAAGTTCCATTTCGGTTTTTCGATATGCCTAGCTAGGACGGCCACTGAACGCCTTGTTCAGTCGCTCGCCAACCGAAAATGCGGACCCAAGTAGCTCAGTCGGCTATCTCAGACTTGAATCGGGCCAGCGAGGAACCTCATGGGCGGGCCGGGATCGACGCAGAGTCGGCCGCACGATCGCGTAGAGCAGGAAGAGGCCGATGGTGGTGGCCACCGCCAGCAGGGGGAAAATGTAGTTCATGCCGCCTCCAAGACTTCGAAATAAATACTAGCAGCGATGCATATATACCGTCCAATCGGGACGATGTTCCCCGACTTACTACCCGCCCCGTTGAGTCCCGCTTCTCTGGACCCTAGCCAGCTTGAGGTCCTCATCCGTTGTTCCGCTTCATGCGTTTGAGCCCTCGCCGCTGCCGCGACAGGGCGGCCTTCTCATAACGTTCCAAGCTCGACAGAAATCTCATTTGCTCGCGTTTGTGCCATTGGCTTCGAGTTGTCGCTTTGACGCCAAATTCACTCCTTGTTTTCGCTAGCCTAGCAATCGACCGAACCGTCCCTCGCGATAGCGACGAGATCAATCCTCCGTTCCCGCGACTCCCTGATGCGAGGGCGGTTGATGCGGAGGATCGTGGGACCAAGCAGTTAATAGCGGGGCGATGAAGGCGTGGAGGTTAGACCCATTAAACAGATATGCTGCGATGCCGGCCGCTTGCGCCGCTGCAAGGTCACTCTGCTTGTCCCCGATCATGAAGCTAGCACCAATGTCCACCGAATACCGCTCAAGCAGACCTGCGATCATTCCCGGTTGCGGCTTTCGGCAGTTACAAAGGACACGATATCGCGCAATCAGGCCATCCGGGTGATGTGGGCAAAATTCGAACGCATCGATATGCGCACCAACCATAGCAAGCTCACGCGACATCCATGAGTGCAACTCGCGAACATGCCGCTCCTCGTAAAACCCCCTCGCGATTCCTGATTGGTTCGTCACTACAAACGCAAAATACCCGGCATCATTGACTGCTTTTACGGCCTGCTGGGCTCCTTGCACCCACCGGATCTTGGCCGGATCAAAAGCATAGCCGTCGTCCTCATTGAGGACGCCATCACGATCAAAAAAAACTGCCGGACGTATCAATTCTTGTTAGCCCAACTTGGTCGGAACACAGCTGATCTTCCGATAATCCTTTCTTCATTTCAATACGTGGCGCTCTTAGCAGGATCGTGCTCTGCCAGAGCACCTTGTCCATACTGCTCATGCGTCGATTGGCTTCGTTTCGTCGCTTTCATCTTGCTCAGCCCCTCCGCGCGGTACCTAAGCGGATGAGAACAACAGTCATTCCTGTCGTCAAAACGAGCAACAATGTTGCTGCGGAAAGGACTGATATTCGTCTGCGATTGGAGCGTTACTGATTCGATCGAGCGCCAACGCCAATCATGGCGCCGGTATCTCGCCTCGTGGCCGCGGGGCTTCAAGCAGTGCTGCATGTAAAGCCGCTCGTTCTTGCGTAGGAGATGCCGGTGACAACGGTTCAAACGAATGGCGCCGATGCGCCAAATCATATCATCAGGTTCAAACCGAACGATCGGCGGCATTTCATTGGTGGTTCGGATGCACGCATCATCATGGGGTATGACCAAGAGAATCTCGTCCTGGCTACCTGTAATCCCAGCATTCTACCTCTGGGACAGATACGCCGCATATGCGCGCTTCAAGCCATCGTGAAGCGAGGTCGTGGCGCGCCAGCCGAGCTTGTCGAGGCGGCTGACGTCGAGCAGCTTGCGCGGGGTGCCGTCGGGCCGCGAAGTGTCGAAGCTGATCTCTCCGCCATAGCCGACGATGTCGGCGACGAGGCGCGCGAATTCGGCGATGGTGATGTCCTCGCCGGTGCCGATATTGACCAGTTCCGCACTGGAATAGGTCTTCATCAGGTGCACGCAGGCATCCGCCATGTCGTCGACATAGAGGAACTCGCGCCGTGGCGTGCCGGTGCCCCAGACGACGACGTTCTTCGCGCCGGAGACTTTGGCCTCGTGGAAGCGGCGGATCAGGGCGGCGACGACGTGGCTCATTTCGGGGTGATAATTGTCGCCGGGGCCATAGAGATTGGTCGGCATCACGCTGATGAAGTCGGATCCGTACTGGCTGCGATAGGCCTCGACCATCTTGATGCCTGCGATCTTGGCGATCGCATAGGGCTCGTTGGTCGGCTCCAGCGGGCCTGTCAGCACCGAGTCCTCGCGCAGGGGCTGCGGCGCCAGCTTGGGATAGATGCAGGAGGAGCCCAGGAACATCAGCTTCCCGGCGCCGCTCTGATGCGCGGCCTGGATCACGTTCGCGGCGATCGCGATGTTGTCGTAGATGAACTCGGCGCGCAGCGTGTCGTTGGCGACGATGCCGCCGACCTTGGCCGCGGCGAGGAACACCACCTGCGGCCGCGTCTTCGTGAACCAGTCGAACACGGCGGCCTGGTTGCGCAGATCGATCTCGCCCCTAGCCACCGTGACGAGCCGGACGTCTTCCTGCGCCAACCGGCGCACAATGGCACTGCCGACCATGCCGCGGTGGCCGGCGACGTAGACGCTCTTGCCCTTCAACTCAAACGGCGCGCTTGCCATTCGCAGCATCCCGCTTTGCCTCTGCCAAATCGCCCGTCATCATCTCCGCGACGAGCTCAACAAACGTCCGCTTCGGCGTCCAGCCGAGCACCTGGCGCGCCTTGCTGGCATCGCCGATCAGGAGATCGACCTCGGTCGGGCGGAAATAGGTCGGATCGATCTTCACAACCGTCTTGCCGCTTTTGACATCGACACCCGTCTCGTCCACACCCCTGCCGCGCCATTCGATGCGGCGCCCCACATGTGCGAACGAGAGCTCCACCATCTCGCGCACCGACCGCGTCTCGCCGGTCGCAAGCACGAAATCGTCGGGCTTCTCCGCCTGGAGGATCATGTGCATGCCTTCGACATAGTCCTTTGCATGGCCCCAGTCGCGCTTAGCCTCGAGATTGCCGAGATAGAGTACCTCGTCCAGGCCAACCTCAATGCGGGCAACGCTGCGGGTGATCTTGCGGGTGACGAAAGTCTCGCCGCGGATCGGGCTCTCGTGGTTAAAAAGGATGCCGTTGCTGGCGAACATGCCGTAGGCTTCGCGGTAGTTCACCGTGATCCAGTAGCCATAGAGCTTGGCGACGCCATAAGGCGAGCGCGGGTAGAACGGCGTCGTCTCCTTCTGCGGAATCTCCTGCACGAGGCCATAGAGCTCGGAGGTCGAGGCCTGGTAGAACCGCGTCTCCTTTTCCATGCCGAGGATGCGGATCGCCTCCAGGAGGCGCAGCACGCCGATCGCGTCGGCATTGGCCGTGTATTCCGGGCTCTCGAAGCTGACGGCGACGTGGCTTTGCGCGGCGAGATTGTAGATCTCTGTGGGGCGGATCTGCTGCACCAGGCGGATCAGATTGGTCGAATCCGTCATGTCGCCATAGTGCATCAGGAACGGCACATTGCCGACATGCGGGTCCTGGTAGAGGTGGTCGACCCGCGCCGTGTTGAACGAGGACGAGCGCCGCTTGATGCCGTGCACGACATAGCCGAGCGACAGCAGATATTCGGCGAGATAGGCGCCGTCCTGGCCGGTCACCCCGGTGATGAGAGCGATCCGGTTAGTCATGACATAGTGCCTCTCGATTCTTGCCAGGTGTGGCCCGCATTTGAGGAATATTAAGACTTCGCCCTCGCGACTTTCTTGGACATATCCCGAATGACAGGTCAAGGCACTGTCCGTGAAATGAGGGGCCGATCTGGTACAATAGGTGTTCTCCGGTCCGGTAGGTTAGCTAGAGTTGAGGTGCCGATGGGAGGTCGACCTTATCTGGCTAAGCGTGATGCTCAACGTAAAACGGCTGCACACATTGCCTAATGTTGCTATACTGTCTAGAATCAGAAATTTTTCCAAAGAATGAATGATGTCCAACTCGAGTTTGGAGCGCGCTGCCGTCCGCGATAGATTCCTGGACTATCTGAAAGGGCTTGCAATCCTGACGGTCGTGGTTGGTCATACGTTTCAAGGCGCCACGCCAAATTTCGACGAGTACTGGCCTTTCCGCGTTGTATATGCATTCCACATGCCTATGTTCATGTTCGTCGCAGGCATGACTGCGTGTTTCTTTTATCAGCAGCAGATCGACAAACACCTTTGCCTGAAGGCTTTCCGGGACGATCTTGGAAGGAAAAGCAGGCGGCTCATTATTCCATTCTTAGTATGGGCCGCTGTTGGTTTCATCCTTAATCCTTCAGGGACCTTTCTATCGCATATGATTAAGGTCATCGAGTTCCCGGACAACGGACTGTGGTTTCTGCCCGTACTTTTTCAGTGTACTGTTGGCGTGACACTTGCCACTCTGCTCATTGTTACGTTCCGTCGTTACGTTCCGCAGAGCCGGGCACTTTCGTGGGATAACCGCTGGACCCAAGCTACAGCTTTCATCGCCGCAACCATTCTCGTGAACTTAGCCAGCCGCGCCATTCCTAATGGATTCGGGCTCTACCTTGCGCGGGTGCATTTCCCTTATTTTGTCTGGGGTCTAGTTTATCAGATTGCCCTTCCCCGCGGCTTGCCATCGATTTTTCGCTTCCTTCCATATCTGATTTTCGTAGCGCTGGTGCCGTTCTGGCACCGCACGAACGTCTCATCATTGATCGCCTATTTTCCGTCTTCCTTGGGGCATGCTCGCTCGATCAACTCCATTTACGTCATGATCGTCGCAGCGGCCGGAACGCTAGCGTTCATCGATCTTGCAAGGATTGTCTATTGCCGTCTTCCTACACTTTTGGATCGGTCGCTTGTGTTTCTTGGCCAGCGCTCACTTGATGTTTATGCGATCCATTTTCACGTTCTCGGGATGTGGCCACCAATCATTGCGCCGACGCTGTACAGCTTGGCAATCTCGACTGCGTTGAGGCTGAATTCATGGACGGCTCTGATATTCTTCGGTCAGCACCGAAGCGTGATCTCGATGAGATCTCGTTTTCGTAATCCTAATCCGCCTCTGCCCCCAGTTACTGAGGCTAAGGGGTAGCCGCACCACAACTCGGTTTCACGAGGTAAGATCAGCATTAGCTCGGACCGGCTTGGGCAAACAGCGGCTAGCGGAGTTGATGAGATGCTTTCACACCTCAATTATCTGGAAAGTACGCCGCGAACGCGATTTCACCAACTCGCACTTTAATCAAGCGCGCCGGCGACCTTTTTGGGCTCCTCTTCGGAGCACCGTTTGGCGTGCATGTTCTGAAAGATCCGTCAGCGAACTTAATGCAAGTCCAGCAAACCCTACTGCGGTTCCAGCGGAGCTCCGCATTGCTGATTCGTATTCAGCTTTCACACTCATGTCGGACGAAGGGGAACCGCGCTATCTACGATGCACCCTTAGCACGCGACGTAGACACTTTGCTCACCCATCGATCGGCGGAATTCGCGCCCGAAGCATCTCCTGAAGGCTGTTCCATTGAAGGATGGTCGAACCACGAACCGGGTTCAAACGCGTCTTCTGCATGGGCTGATTGATCCCGATGCCGATAGTAATGAGATCTACCGCTCCTTTAAGGAGTTGTCCGGCCATTCCTCGGAGTGCCGACGAAAGCTGTCCCCTCTGGATGCCGTAGCGCCAGAAGCTCTGAGCGAGAGCAGCCCGACCAGGTAGAATCTTACGTAAATTTAGCCTATCCTGACGGTATCCCAGAAGCACGCTATCTAGCCCAGCAAAGTTGCTAGCATGCAGCGTTCGCAGCAATAACTCGTGGTCCTCAGCATACGTGGGTTTCGAATCGTAGGGATTTTGGCGAAACCACGCCGCCCGTCCACACCACGTCGGATGAGGAAGAGGAAATCCAACGAATCGTCGTGCAACGATATCTTCATGCGTCAACCCGACCGGCAACTCCCCAATAAGCTCACGATCGCTATTGAACACAACCGCACCACAACCGACTAAGTCAAGGCTTGGATCGCGCCGCAATCGTCCCACTTGCTGTGCCAATCGCTCTGGGAAGCAAACATCGTCCGCGTCCATACGCGCAATGAATTCACCTTTGCTTAACCTGACTGCCTGGTTGAGCCGTATCGCCAATCCCGCAGAAACTGGCTCCCGGACGAGCCGAATTCGCTTATCCTTGAGCTCTTCTACCACCGCACTACTATCGTCCGTTGAGCCATCATCAATCAGTATCAACTCCCAATCTTGAAGTACCTGGAGTTGAAGTGACCGCACCGCCTCCGCCACCGTCGGGGCGCTATTGCGCATTGACATAACGACCGAAACAAGCGGGAGGAGAGTCACTTTTTACTCTGATGATGCGCCAATGTTCAGCTAAAGGACCATTTCATATGGTGCAACTAGAGAAAGCTAGAGTGCGATCATGACCGCAAAGAAAATTGTGGCAAGCACGGTGAGCCCGCGGCATATTGACGAATCTAAGCCGCATTCGCAAAATTGCAGACAACAGGGATGTCGTGAAAACGGCAATCAAGACTTTCGTACCAGTTGGTTTGGTCACATCGTAAAGCAAGCGTCTATTCTTCGGAAGGAAACGGCGTTGCTGCGCATCAATAGGCGTGGCGAGCCATTCATCTATGACTAAAAAGCTAGGAGCTGCAGATCACTAGATACTAATAGCGTCATGCCAGGAAGACCGAGCCCAGAGTGAATGATGCGGAAGCGACTCGGAAATTGCTCCACGATCGCTTCGATGGCGCGTGCCGGCCCAACGTTATAATTCGCTTCAGCCGATTGAAAGAAGGTGTCGTGCGCGAGCACGCTGGCGTCCGGCACCGTGGAGAATATCTCGCCAAGTTCTCCACGCACCGATTCATAGGCGTGGTCGCCATCGACAAAGAACAGCGGCCTCGCCGGCCGGCCGAGCTTCTGCCACTGCTCGAGCGCCACCATCACGCCGTCGCCCCGGTGCAAGTGAACCTTGTCGAGTCCACGGACGAGACGACCATGTTCCTGGCCCGGATGCTCGACATGGGTGGCATCTGGCGGCAGATCGACGGAATGGATTTCATAGCCGAGATTGAAGGCCTGGTCGCATTCGTAGAAGATCCTTGCGGATACGCCGATATGCGTTCCCCAGTCGAACACCACCGACGGCTTCAGACGGCATGCGGCCGCGGTGATCAGCAGCAACTCGTTCAGTGGGTACGGATGCGTGCCGACCACCGGCACGATCTTCTCCAAGAGGAAGCTCGAGAGCGTCCAGAGGTCGACTTCGAATTCGGATGCCGTGGGATTGCGCACAGGATCGGGCCAGGTACGCATTACCTCGATTGCCTCCGCAGGACTGGTTGAGACATCCGTCGGATTCGCGGCGACAGTGACCGGTTGTCCGCATTTCTGACGCAATTTACGCATGATCGAACGAGCTGTCTGTTGCATGGTGCCCCTCCCTTGCAATAACTATTGGATTTGGTGGACGATCAGACCACGATCCAGCCGGCCGGGTAAAGATCGGTCGTGTTGAGATTCTTCAATTCGGCCGGCGCAAACCATTGCCGCGGCGCAATAACCTGTTTCCCTTCCCCGCCGTTCAGCCATGCTCCCCACCAACTGAACGAGCTGTTGGCGATTACATGATGCCGGCAACGCGCCATCAGCGCCATATCTTCCCATGGACGCTCGGGGGCGCCGCGGACATGCACGAGCCGCGATTTCGGCACGAAATTCAGCACGCTTTCCGCGGCTGCCGGATCATCGGAAAAGACGAATAACTCCGCCTCCCCGCCGATCGCCTGCTCCAGCCGGCCGAGCGCCTCGCGATAATAGGGTTCGCCGACAATGCCGTGAAATTCGGCGGTGCCGGGGTTGAGATAGTCGCCGCGGCGGACATGCACGGAGACAGGCAGCCGGCTTGCCTCGATCCGGGCCAGAATCTCACTGGCGCCATCGACGACAGGCTCCCGTAGCGAGAACCAACCGCGCAATTGCTCTGCGATCGGAGCAAAGTAGCGCTCGGTCTGGAAGTAGCCGAACAGCGTCGTGTGCGAGCTAAGCCCTTCGAAGACGGGATCGTAATGGAAATGCGGCTCGCGATATTCGTGCGGCGATTGCACCATCTGCGGCAGGCCGGCGCGCCGGAGCAGGCGGTCGATCCGCCCCTTCCATTTTACCCGTTCGAAATTGCCTTTGGCCTTCCCCCGTGTGTCAGCCGTGCCCTCGGTCGTAGCGATCGCTTCCGGCACAAGCAGTCGATCGAGCAGAAAAGACCTGAGCGGATCGTTGTGGAAACCACTGAGGTCGAGCGCGAGCCGGACGCTGTGACGTTCGGCCAGCGCCTTGCCCGCGGCATACTGGAACATCTGGTTGCCCAGCCCGCCTATCAGCGACACGGTGATCATCTGTGCCTTCCCTCGGAAACAACGGCCACGATCAAGCCCGGCAAAGCGTCGCGACAGCGGCGCGGATACCTTCCTCAAGGCCAATCGAGGGCTGCCAGCCGAGTTCCGAACGAAACCGATCTGGCGAGCCGACGAGCCACGGTTCATCGTCTTTGCGCATATCGATGGCGCCGAAGCCGAGCAGCGAGGGATCTGCGTTCATCGCCGTTGCGACGGACTCGGCAAATTCCCGCACCGAATGGGCGCGGCCCGTCGCGACGTTCCAGGTCGCGATGCCACCCTTGTCGCGGCAATGCGTATCGGCCCGCAGCATCGCCTCGATCACGTCATCGATGTAGACGAAATCCAACACTTGCGTGCCGGCCGAGATTGCCACGCGCTCGCGCTTGGCCAGGCCGGTGACGAGCGCCGGGAGAAGGCGGTGGGAGGCCTCGCCTGCACCATACACCTTGAAAAGACGCAAGAGGCGAAATCGGGTACCACTGCCATTTGCGATCGCGCTCGCCATCAGGCCACCGGCAGCTTTTGACGAACCATAGAGCTTGCCCTGCTCTAGCGGCGAGTCTTCCGTCAACAGGTCCCGGTTGGACGGGCTCCGATATTCCGAGAAGGTCCCGGCCATGACCATTCGTGCGCCCCACTCGGCACAAAGCCGCACCAGGGCAGCCGGGAGCGCGACATTGATGGCGATCATCTCATCGATGTCACGGTAGTTCGGACGCACGCCGTAGGCCGCAAGATGGAACACTGTCTCGACGGGCGCGCGAAGCAGCAGCCTCAAACCGCGCTCGCTAAAATCATCGCATGCGATGATGTTCACTCGGTCGTGCCATTCCTTCGGAAGCGCACTCGACGATCTTGCAAGCACCGTGACGCGATTGCCTTCCGACAGCAGGCGATCCACGAGGTGAACGCCAATGAAGCCCGAGGCACCAGTGACGAGAACATTAGCAGGCCGCATGATTCCTCAAGGCGTTTCGATAGTGTTCGATCTGGCGAACGGTGATTTGCGCGGCATCGCGCGGATTGACGTTGAAATCCCGGTACCAGCTCGCGGTCATATCCACGGTCCCGGCAAAGGCCAGTGGCGGCTTCCAGCTGAGCAGCGCACGCGCCTTGGTGCTGTCGAGGTGCAGGAAGCGCGTCTCTGGAAAACTTCCGGGCGCGTAGGAGATGTCGGGCCGGATCCAGCTTGCGCTGAGGTGCTCGACCAGATCCTGAACCGTCCGCGCCGCCTCATCGCTCGGACCGAGATTCCAGTTGTCGGCGGCGCTGCGATCGCCGCTCAGCAAGCGGGCGGCCAGCACCAGGTAGCCATGGACCAGGGCCATCACGTGTTGCCACGGGCGCACCGCACTGGGATTGCGCAGCGAGATCGGCGCCTGCGTGGTAACCGCGCGAACGAAATCCGGAACGATCCGGTCGGCCGACCAGTCCCCGCCGCCGATGATGTTGCCGCCGCGGGCATTCGCGATCAGCACGCCGTTGCCGCGCTCGGCCAGCGTCGCACGATAGGAGGCCGCCACCAATTCGGCGCAAGCCTTGGAAGCACTGTAGGGGTCCCTGCCGCCCAGCGGATCCTGCTCGCGATAGCCCCAGACCCAGTCCTGGTCACGATAGACCTTGTCCGTGGTGATGCAGACGACCGCCTTGACATCGGGCGTGAGCCTCGCCGCTTCGAGCACATGCGCCGTGCCCAGCGCGTTCGTGGCGAAGGTCTCGAGCGGATCCGCAAAGGATTTCGAGACTAGGGGCTGCGCCGCGAGGTGAATGATTACCTGCGGCCGATGCCGCGCGATCGCATCACGGACAGTCGCGAAATCGCGGATGTCGCCGATCGTCGAGGCGATACCGTCGGCGATTTTTGCCGCAGCGAACAGGTTGGGATTGGTTGCCGGCGCAAGGGCAAGGCCGGCGACATCGCAACCGATGCGCTTGAGCCAACTAACCAGCCAGCCGCCGGTGAAACCCGTGTGCCCGGTCACGAACACGCGCGTGCCCCGCAACGCAAGCTCGAAATCAAGCAAAGGAAGTTCGGAGCTCATGGAACTGATTTACGACCTTGCAGAATGGACACTGATAACCTTAAAGATGGCCGAGACGATGGAACAATTGCGAATGCGGGCCCGGGCGAGGTCCCCCCAGGGCCCGGATTACGCCCCCCCTTTAGCAAGAATAGGACATGCTATGAAAGCCTTCTCTGGCCACACCGGGTCCCTGTTCTTCGATCCCGGGTTGAGCCGTCTGACGACCGGCCGGACGACTTCGCTATTCGCCGAGGACATCAAGGCGCGCGATGCCGAGCTGCGATCGGCCATCAGCGGTCGGCGCATTCTGGTAACCGGCGGCGCAGGAAGCATCGGTAGCGCCACGCTGGAGCTGCTTTTCCCGTACGCTCCCGCGGCCATCCATGCCGTCGACCTCGCCGAGAACGGCCTCGTCGAGCTGGTCCGCGACTTCCGCTCCCGCGCCGAGCCGCTAGTCGGCTGCGAATTCCGCCTGTTGCCAATCGATTATGGCAGCGCCGCCACCGAGCGCCTGTTGCAGACGGAGAAGCCCTACGATCTGGTGCTGCACTTTGCGGCCCACAAACACGTCCGGTCCGAGAAGGACGTTCCATCGGTCATCCAGATGATCGACACCAACGTCGTCAAGATGCACCGCTTCACCAAATGGCTGCAGAAGTACGGCCACGGAAAGCGCTATTTCGCGGTATCCACCGACAAGGCAGCGAACCCGACCAGCCTGATGGGCGCGAGCAAACGTCTGATGGAACATGTGCTGTTTTCGATCGGCAACGAAGAGGCTTCGGTGACATCCACGCGTTTTGCCAATGTCGCCTTTTCCAATGGAAGCCTGCTGCAAGGCTTTCTGTACCGGCTTGCCCGCCGACAGCCCCTGGCCGTGCCGCGCGAGGTACGCCGCTACTTTGTGAGCCCGAGGGAAGCGGCGGAGATCTGTCTGTTGACCGCGGGCGCCGCCGCCCCCGGACACATCACCTTTCCCCGACTTGATCCGAACGAACACTTGCGGCCCCTGGTCGATATTGCCGTGGCGCTGCTACAAGAACTTGGTCTGCAGCCTGCGTTCTACGAGCACGAGGCGGAGGCATGTGCGGCAACCGAGGCCGAACTCAAACGCGGCTCCTATCCCGTTCTGCTGACTCCGCTCGATACCAGTGGCGAAAAACCATACGAAGAGTTCGTGGCCGTCGACGAGAAGCCGGCCCCGACGGACTTCGCCGCGCTGAGCGCGTTGCGATACGTGCCGCCCCCGACCGCCCTCGAACCGGCCCTGGCATTTTTCGACGAGATCGCGACGGATGCGGGCATAAAACTGGAGAAATCGGACATCGCGCGCCACGTCGCCTCTGTCGTTCCCGGCTTCAAGCACATCGAGACCGGCCGCAGCCTGGACGACCGCACCTAGGCGCCCCGGCCTCTGGCGTGGGCAACCACGCCACGCAGCCCGTCCTCGAGCGTGATCGACGGCGACCAGCCGGTCGCACCCCTGATCGTCGCAATGTCGGCGATCACGTCCGGTATGTCGTTGACGCGCCGGTTGCCACGGCTGACCAACGGTTTGCCGACATTGGCTGCGCTGCGCACGATCTCCGCCACCTGCGCGACCGAATAGGACTTTCCCGAACCAATATTGAAGACAGCCCCGGGTCTGGGATTCCTGCGAATACAGTCGATCGCGCCGACGACGTCGTCGAGATGCACGTAGTCGCGCCTCGGCGTATCGTCCTCCACCACGATGGCGGTGCTAGAATCGATCGCCTGCTCGACGATGTGCGGAATTAGGAAATTCGCCGGCTGTCCCGGGCCGTAGATGTTGAACGGACGCACGATCATCACCGAGACCTGCAGGCATTCGAAGAAGAAGCGACAGGCGTCTTCGGCGGCCTTCTTCGAGAAGGCATAGGGATTGTTCGGCTTCAGCGGCGCGGTTTCCGGGATCGGCAGCGTCTCGGGAATGCCGTAGCAATAGCCGCTTACATGGATCAGCCTCGCCCGGGTCTTCCGGCAATAGTCGAGCACATTGACCGTGCCCAGCACATTTGTGCGGTAGAAATCGGCCGGTTCGCTCCATGAAGCCGGCACAAACGTTCGGCCCGCGAGATGAATGACCCAGTCGACGGTAACGTCTGGAAAGGCGCCTGCCGCTACGTCGAGCACGCCGCGGTCCGGTGCATGGACCTCGACGCCCCGCTCTCTCAGAAGCTGGACGAGCCTGCGGCCAACAAAGCCGCGGCCGCCCGTCACCAGCACACGGTCGGTCACAGGAAGCGCTTCCGGTCCTTCTCGAACTCGATGGTGGCACGTTCGTAGTCGTCCGGGCGACCGATATCGAGCCAATAGCCATCATGCCGTTTGACATTGACCGGCTCGCCGGTCGCGATGAGTTTGAGCATCAACTGATCGAACCCGAAGGGGCCGGTCGGCGGGATATGATCAAGCACGCGCCGATTGACGCCATAGATGCCCATGCTGACAAGTTGGGGCAGCTTCGGCTTCTCGCGGAATTCCACCAGGCGTTCACCCTCGACGCCAAGAACGCCATAGTCCAGGACCTGGTCGCGACTGGTCGCACCGATGGTGAAGATCGCGCCGGATGCGACGTGATCTGCAAGAAATGTTGAAGGATTTAGATCACTCAACACGTCGGCATTGATGACCAAAAAATTGTCCGGAAGATCACTGATCAGTCGAAGCGGCGCGATCGTGCCCAGAGGCTCGTTTTCCAGGGAATAGCGAAGCTTCAGTCCCCATCGCTCGCCGGTTCCGAAATAGGCCTTGATCAGATCGCCCATATGATTGATCGCCAGCGTCGCCCCATCGTAGCCGGCATTCGCCAGTTTGCGGATTACGATCTCCACGATCGGCGTGTCCACCAGCGGGACCAGCGGCTTCGGAAGCGTCAGGGTGTACGGCCGGAGGCGGGTGCCCCGACCGCCGGCCAGGATAACTGCGTGTTTCATGCTACGCTCGAGATTGGCTGCCCCGGCGGATCCAGCGCTGGCTGATCCGGGGACTGCAGGTCAGTGATACGGACGTCGGGCGTCTTGCCCGAAAGAATGTCCTCATAGTACCCGGCAACGACCTGCCAGGTGAAGTGCTTGCGCCACCGCTCCCGTCCGGTCGTCCCGAACCGGGCAAGCATATCCGGTGCGCGCATGCAATTTGCCATCGCATTGGCGAGTTTTTGCGGATCGACGCGGGTATAGCCGAAAGTGTCTTTTGAAGCCTCGCAGAGCATTCCGCTCCCGGTCCAGCGCACGATCTCGTCGGCATTGCCGACCGGAACCGTCAGGAATGGCGTTCCGGCTGCGGCTGCCTCGTACAATACCAGCGGAGAATATTCGATCCGCGAGGCAAAGACGAAGAGATCGGCAGCCATGTAGGCCTGAATCAACTCCGGCCGCGTCAGATCGGTCAGGATCGCCCGCTTCAGCGGTTGCGCGGAGGCCCTTGCAGCTATGCTCTCGATGCTCGCGAGCGGTGCGGGCGCCGGCGGCGTGCCAGTGGTCGCTATGTGTGCGCCTTCACGCTGCATATCGGGCCGCATATCGGAACAAGGGGCCACGCCGATGGGCGCGGGCGGCCTCCTGCCAAGCTTGCGTAGAACCAGTTGCTTGATGCCTGGCCATCCTTCGACCCGCGTGATGTGAACAACGCGCCGGACGGCAGAGTCGATAAAGCGGGCGACGTGACCCAGCCGCGAGTTGACCAGACGGATGACGATAGCCTGGCGCAATTTTTTCACCGCCCGCCGGACAAGCCGTCGCAACCCGGGCCAGCCCTCGCGCCTGGTCACGGCGGCCGCATGAGAAGCCAAGGTCATGGCAAAGCTAACGGCGGCCTTCGCGTGCCGGAGATATCCCGACTCGATGACGGGCCATCCCGCGATCGACAGCAACACCGCGGATCGTCCACTTGTATCCAGGTGCAGGAACGCCTCGACGACGTCGCGATGTCCCTTGGCCTCGATCGGATTGCCGACGGTCATGAACAGGAACGCATCTTCCGGTATCGCCATCCGCTGCCGAAACTCAGGATCCGCTTCCCGCTCGAAATCGGCCTCGCTGATGCCGTTGGGCAGCACCGTGAAATTAGTCAGGCCGATGTTTCGGACGAAATCGATGTCGCGATATTTTTCGGCGTTGAAGACGAGATGATCGAACTTCTTGAGGATGTCCGGAAGCTCCCGGAAATAGCCCGCGAAATCGGGCTCGTAGAGCCCCGAAAAGCCACAAGGAATGAATACTTTGCGCGCCTTGATGTCGTCGAACACAGGCCACAGCGCGTCAAAGCTCCATTGCTGCGCGGCCATGATCAGGATCGCGTCGACGGGGGATGTCCTGACGAACTCGCGATACGCCTCGATTTCGCCGTTCAGGCCATAGACCGACTTCCCGCCCGCATCGAACGCGCGAATCCTGACGCCGTTGACGACCTTCGATCGCCTGTCCGGATGGATACTTGTGGCTACCGTGACGTCATGGCCCCGCGCGGCCATGCGTTCGGCGATCTGCCGCATGACCTCCTGCACGCCGCCTCGGTGCGGCGGATAGGATTCACAGCAAAGCAGGAGGCGCAATCAATGTCCCTTCACTATTCGCAACGATGATTTGCTGCTCAAACGCGATCAACCTTAAATCGAAAAGCCAAACCTACGCAACGCCGTTCTTACGCTGCGCGCGACGGTCCGCGCGCCATTCAGCTTATAGCGATGAATGGCGAAGTGATGCCGCAGATTCCGACACCAGAACGCGACGGGATCACGGTCCGGGTCAAAGCTTCGATCGCCGAAGATCGATTTCCCAGCCATGACAATTGCAGCACACATGGCTTCAATATCAGCGTCTCGTGACATTTTGTCGGGCTGGCCATGAGCCAGACACGCAATGTCGCGATGAACGGGCTGAGGCAGCGGCGCGCCGGTCGACGCAGCCGCGAGGTTTTCAGCTGATATCAGGATCAGCTTCTCCATGAAAGGGTTGACGCCGTCGCGCGACATGCTGGTCGGCACCTCGCGATAGATCGTCAAACGCTCCGGAAGGTTGGCGACACGGAATCGTCGGGCGATGCGCGACCAAAGCTCGTAGTCTTCGGGCGGCTGGCGCGAACTATCGGTGGTGTAGACGCCCACCAGGTCGAGCGCCGTCTTGCGCATCATCGCCGAGGAATGGACGAAGTAATTGTTGAACAGCAGCGCGAAACGCAGATCCCCGTCCTCGGTGGGATGATCGTGAAACCGGCCGGTCGGGCTGTTCCCGACCCAGACCTCGGCCCTGGTGCCGACCAGCGCATGATCGGGATTGGCATCGAGGAACGCCACCTGCTGTGCAATGCGGGTCGGCAGCGCCCAGTCGTCGTGATCCTGCCGCGCGATGTAGCGTCCTCGTGCGAGCGAAATGCCGCGATTGAGCGCGGCGGCGAGGCCTTTGTCCTCCTGATGATACACGCGAACCCTGGGATCAGCGATCTGATCGAGGAACTCGCGGGTGCTGTCGGTCGAGCCGTTGTTGATCGCGATCAGCTCGAAATCGGTGAACGACTGCGTGAGGATCGTTTCAAGCGCCTTGGGCAAATCAGCGCCGCCGTTGCGCACCGACAGCACGACGCTGACGGTCGGTGCGCGATCCTGATCAGTCATTGTCTGAATTCCCACGGCTGTCCAGAATCACCGGCTCAGGCACCGCAATGATGAACTGGCCTGTCCAATCGGGAATCTGGCTGATCTGCTGTACGATCTCTTGCCGCAAGTTCCAAGGCAGGATGAGAACATAGTCGGGTCGCCTCCGCGCGATCTCATCCGGGGCTAGGACCGGAATCCTGGTACCCGGTAGCAGCAGACCCTGCTTGTGTACGTTGCGATCTGCCGTGAAAGAGATGAAGTCGCGGCCGATTCCGCAGTAGTTGAGCAGCGTATTCCCTTTCGCGGGCGCGCCGTAGGCAGCGACCGATTTCCCGGCCTCTATGAGCTCGATCAGAAGACGCAGCAGCGATCGTTTCAATTGCCGGACCCGATGCCCGAAAGTCTCATAGGTCGCAAGCCGGTCCAGGCCGGCCTGGGCTTCCTCGCGCCTGAGCTGCCTGACGCTATCAAGAACGTCCGTGCGGTCGTCATGCGCAACATACAGTCGGAGCGAGCCGCCATGCGTCGAGAGGCGTTCGACGTCGATTACCCGCAACCCGTGGCGCGCGAACAGCGGCTCCAGTGCCAACAACGACAAATAGGAATAATGCTCGTGATAAATGGTATCGAATTCGACATTGCGGATCATTTCCAGAACATGCGGAAATTCGAAGGTCGCAATGCCCCGCTCGCCGAGCAAGATCTTGAAGCCGGCAACGAAATCGTTGATGTCGGGCACATGCGCAAGCACATTGTTGGCAATGATCAGATCGGCCGTGCCACCCTGCTCGCGCAACCGCATCGCCGCCTTTGATCCGAAGAACGCGACCTCGGTCGGTACTCGCCGCAGCTCCCAGGCCGCCTTGGCACAGTTGGCCGCCGGGTCGACCCCGAGGCAGGGGATGCTACGCTGAACGAAATATTGCAGCAAATAGCCGTCGTTGCTGCCGACTTCCACGACCCGCGAGCGGGCATCAAGGCCAAGCCGAGCCGCGGCCTGTTCCGCAAACGTCCTCGCATGGGCGAGCCAGCTATCCGAGAAGGACGAGAAATAGACGTAGTCGGCGTGGAAGTGCGTCTCCGGCGTCTCGAAATCCTCTAGCTGCACCAGCCAGCAATGGTCGCAGACAAAGCTCTTGAGCGGATAGAACCGCTCGCTGAGCGAGGCATGTTCGGCGCGGACAAACGCATTCGAAATCGGCGTCATGCCGAGATCTACCAGAACGGCTGTAAGCGGCGCGCCGCAGGACCGGCACATCGGAGAGCCAATGGCCATCGCGTCTAGCCCCAATGCCGCCAAGGTGCGCGACCAGACTGCCAGAGTTCCTCGAGCATCATCTTGTCGCGCAGCGTGTCCATCGGCTGCCAGAAACCGTAGTGCCGGTAGGCGGCGAGCTGCGCATCGCGTGCCAACGCCTCCAACGGAGTCGATTCCCAGGATGTCTTGTCGCCCTCGATCCGGTCGATCACCGCTGGATTGAGCACGAAGAAGCCCCCGTTGATGTAGGCGTTGTCGCCGGGTGGCTTCTCGACGAAGGATTTCACCGTAGAGTCATCGATTTCCAGCGCACCATAGCGGCCCGGCGGTCGCACTGCCGTCACGGTCGCCTGTTTGCCATGGCTGCGGTGAAACTTGATGCTGGCGGCAATATCGATATCGGACAGCCCATCGCCGTAAGTGAAGCAGAACGGCTCCCGCGGATCGAGATAATTGCGCACACGCTTGAGCCGGCCGCCCGTCAGCGTGGTCTCGCCCGTATCCACCAGCGTGATCCGCCAAGGCTCGACGCTGCTTTGATGGTAGGTGACGCTGTTCTTCGTAGCATCGATGGTGACATCGGAATGATGCAGCACGAAGTTCATGAAGTATTCCTTGATCATGTACCCCTTATAGCCGAGGCAGATCACAAAATCCGTGATCCCATGATGAGCGTAGAGCTTCATGATGTGCCAGAGGATTGGCCGCCCGCCGATTTCGATCATCGGCTTCGGGCGCACCAATGATTCCTCGGATATTCGCGTACCCATGCCACCTGCGAGAATGACTGCTTTCATTTCATGACTCCCTACCTGCCGCCCCCTAATCCAGGGATTCGTGCTCTAATTCGTGCGAGATTCCGGGTGAGAAGTCGGGAGGCTCGCGCAAGATTTCGCGCGAAAAGCCCGGTGGTTCTGGCGACATTCCGTGCGATAAAGCCAGAAGCGTGGGCCTTCCACGTCTGGAGCTCTTGCGACCTTGTCGTTTTCCACTTCTCAAAATCGTTCTTCCGTTCATCGAGATCGCGCTTGAACTCCGAATGTTCGTAGTCCCATGCGGCTCTGCCCGATGCGACATAGTCGTACGCAGACCTGACGGTCAGTACGGCCACCGTCAGCGGCCGATAATTGCTGCCCTCCGCTGCGCGGCGATAGTTCTCGAAATAGATCGAGCGCTCCTCCCGCGGATAGATCTGCGAGCGCGGGCTGACCACTGAATCGACGATATCCGTTGGGACGCGCTTCTGCAGCACCAGTTCAGCGTCGACGACCAGGTTGGAGCGACACAAATAGCCATAGACCAGGTTCATGTCGTTGCCCCAGGTCGACGGGCGATCACGAAACAGATCGATCACCCGCGCCAGCTCCTGGCGCCGGAAGATCGAATAGATCAGGTTCGCCTTACCCATGATTTCGGGCTCCCAGAGAAATCGCGCCAAATCGAGGAATTTGAACGCGCTCGACTGGAATCGTTTGAAGCTCGGATAGGTCCGGACGACATCGCCGTTCATGTTGATGTTGACAACCTGGCAAAACCAGGCCGAGGCACGCGGATTCCGATCAAGCGCGGCGACACCTCTTTCCAGGAAGTCGGCCGGCCACAAATCGTCATCGGCCGCCCAGAGAAACAAAGGCGCTCGCGCCTGGTCGTAGACGAACCAGAAATTACTCTCGGCGCCCCGGTTGATCGGCTGACGCACGTACCGGAAGCGCAGATCCGCACCGGCGTAGCGTTCGCATACCTGCCGCACCTCGGGGTTGGTCGAGGCGTTGTCGGAAATGATGAGCTCGAAATCGGCGAATGTCTGCCGCTGGAAGGTATCGAGCACCAGCGCAAGAAGTTCGGGTCGATTGTAGGTCGGCAGACCAACCGAAACACGAGGTACGCGGTCGCTCATCTAGGGATCAACTCTGTGCAACTGGATTCGCTGCGGTGGGCTGCGGTGCTTCCGGGCCGACAGGCTTCCACCGCAATGCCAGGAGAAATTCGTGCTTTAACAGACAATACGCGGCGAAGGTACGTAACTGTCCGGTCGCCCGGGAATCGAGCCCGAGGGCGTCGATTGCCGCGAAATTCTCATGCATGACCATCTCGTGATACTGGTGCAGTGATCGGCAATCCGTGAGATAATTCCACCAGCCGCGCCAATTCGGAAGCCAGCCGCCGACCTGCTCCCATCGCGCCTGCTCGCAAACGGTTCGCGGCGCCGACTTGTAGAGGCCAATTTCCGGAATAACCCGAATATTTCCCCACGATGCCAGTAAAATTTGCATCGGAATCTCGTTGAGCGTCCGGCCAATCCACTCGGTAATCGGCTTGCCCTCGTGAAACAGTGCTTCCCGCCTGAATACGCCGTAGACCAGATTGCCGTAGACGTGACGCAGCAGATGTTTCACGCGATCGAATGGCGAGCGTGAGGAATAGCTATTGAACGGCGAGCCCTCGAAAAAGAAAGGGAACAAGGTTTTCCCGTCGACTTCGTATTGAGCTTCCATCTGGCACACGGCGAGCCCGGGATCTGCCACGAGCCGTTGGACGCAGCGCTCGACAAAGAACGGCTCCCACCGATCATCATCCGCAGCCCACATGAAGAACTCGCCGCGCGCCTTGAGCACCAGGGACGAAAAATTACGCATGGCTCCGACATTTTCCGGATGCCGGTGGTAGCTGACCCGCGCGTCGTTCGCGGCGAATTCGTCGACGACGTCTCGAACAGCCGAGCCTGGAGACGCGTTGTCCGAAACGACGATCTCGATGTGACGATAGGTCTGCGCGCAAAGGTCACCCAGCGTCCGCCTCAACCCCTCCGGTCGGTTGAACGTCGGTATTCCGATGATGACGAGCGGCTCAGACATTCGGCTACCCGAACCCCTACCTGCCACGCTTGAGGTAACCGTCCGGCGCTACCGTGACCAACAGCTTGTTCTGAATGCTCTTGTCGATCTCGAATTCCGGGTGCTGCTCGAGGAACTCGAATACGGCAGTCTTGGCATTGTTGCCCCGCCCCCAAGGACGATCCGCGAAAGCGTCAGCCGGCATATCCTCGATCACGGTGTCGAACACGATGCAGTAGCTCCCGACGGTGGCCAAATGAGCAAAGGCATCCAGTTCGGCGATGACGTGATCGTGGGTGTGGTTGCTGTCCAGCATGACGAGAACGCTACGCTTGCCGGCAGCCTTGGCCCTGACCGCGGCAATCACCTCCGGAGCAACACTGGAGCCCTCGATCATGGAGATGCGCCGGGCCATCGGATGCGCTTCGACCGCGGCGCGGTTGTGTGCACGGATGTCGATATCGATTCCCAGCACTTCAGCATCCTTCGGACCGCCGGAAATCGCATTCAATTCCAGCATCGAAGCGGAGAAGATCAGCGATCCTCCGTGCGCGATGCCGGTCTCGATGATGAGGTCAGGCTTTACCGACCAGATGATCTCCTGAACAGCGAGTATATCCTGAGGATATTGGATGATTGGACGGCCCATCCATTCGAAATGGTAGGAGTATTTCGCGCGATTGGCGCGGTCCATCCAGGCGCGCGTGGCAAGAGCGAGTTCGCCATCATCGCCCATCTGCGCGATCTCGGTCGCGCATTCGCGCCTGAATTTTTCATACTCACTCATCGCGGCTTCCTCTTGATCTCAACGCGAACCTCGTACAGGTCACCGCCGTCCGAGAACGAACAGCCGGGATAGCCTGAAAAGGTGCGTGCGCGTAGCAAATTCAGCAGATCGCGCGCCAAATACGTCCCCTCGATGTCGATCACACTGCCCGGCTCGAGTTCGGAGGCGCGGTGAAAGGTCCCGGCTCCGGGATGCTGCGGCCGGGTCTCGAAGTCGAGGCTGCGAAGTCTCGGATAGGTCTCCTGAAACAGCTTCAGCATCGCTTCCCTCGCCCGTCGATAGAGCGATTCGCCGGTATCCTCCCAGTCATAGGGAAGCTCGGCCTGGGCGACGATATCGCCGGTATCGACCCCTTCATCGACCATATGTAGGGTCACCCCGAAGGGCACCCGATCGACAATCGACCAGAAATTGTAGTGTTTGCCTCGGCCGTAGGGCAGCAGGCTCGGATGGGTGTTGACGAACCCTCGGCGAGGAAGGCCGAGCAATGGCGGCCGGATGATCTTTGGCCACCACGCCAGGATGCCGAGGTCGAAAGACAGGTGCTCGCTTGCGGCCAAATCCGAGATCTGGCCGGACGAGTGAAAGATGAGCGACTGCACGCCGGCGCCATGCGCCATCGCGGCGATCTCATTGTCAGCCGTCGTCACCACTAGCCCGACATCGTCCCGATAATTTCCAAGCAGCCAGCGAGCGGCCTCGAAGCCGATGTGACCGTCCGCAAGCAGGAGAAGCTTCATTGCAGCGTCAATTGTCCAAGAGTACTCGGCGCACCACGGCAATCACTCGATCCTGCTCTTCCTGCGTCATATCGTGATAGCTGGGCAGATTGATCGCGCGTTCGGGGATCGACCACGCATGCCGGTTGCCCGGCACGGCATCGAACATCGGCAATCCCGATAGCGGATAGAAAAATACCCGGGCATCGATGTTATCGGCTGAGAACGCGGCAGCGAGATTTTCGCGCGACACGCCGGTTGATTCGTCGAAGACGACCGTCGGCATCCAGGCGCCGTTGACGATGTTGCTTGGTTCCGGGTTCATTCGAACCCCCGACAGATCGCGCAAGCGGTCGCGGTAATAGTGGAAGATCTGCCGCTTGCGGCCGATCAAATCGGCAACCCGATCCATTTGCGCACAGCCGAGAGCCGCCTGGATGTTGGACATCTTGTATTTGAAGCCAACCTCGTCCGGCCAGAATTGCTTGCGCTGCCTTCGCGATCGGCCGTGGTTCGAGAGCGTCAGCACGCGTTCGTAAAGGGAGGGATCGTTCGTCACGAACATCCCGCCCTCGCCCGTGGTGACGGTCTTGGTGCCATGAAACGAGAAGGCTCCGAAGCGGCCCATGCTTCCGGCACGTTTGTCGAAATACTCAGAACCGATCGCCTCCGCGGCATCCTCGATCACCGGAATGCCATGCCGCTCTCCGATCGCCAACAAGCGGTCCATGTCGCACAGATTGCCGTACAAGTGAACCGCAAGAATAGCCTTTGTCCGCGGTGTGACCGCAGCCTCCACCAGATCGGGATCGATGCACCAACTGTCGGGACGAATATCGACAAAGACGGGCGTCGCGCCGAGATGGGTGATTGGCGCCGCCGAGGCGATCCAGTTGGTATCGGCCATGATGACCTCGTCGCCCGGACCGATGTCGAGCGCCGCCATTCCCATGTGCAGCGCGCCGGTACAGCTTGACGTCGCGATTGCATGGGACACGCCGAGATGATCCCTGAAGGCGGCCTCGAAGCGATTGATATAGTCATAGCAGCGCTCGCCCCAGCCGTTGGCCGCAGCATCTGCCGCATAGCGTGTTTCAAGCTCCGTAATGGACGGTTTAGTGTATAGAATACGGGACTGTTTCGACAAAGCTGCTGCAACTTGATCTGCCATGCAATTCACCCAAGTGATACTTCGAGAAACGATGGCGGCAGCGCGCGATCCCGTTCCGAGATGATAATGTCCGCGAGCGGCCAGTCGATGGTCAACGTGGGGTCATCGAAGCGGAAGCCCCTTTCGGCACCAGGCACGTAAGCCGGCGTAATCTCGTAATCTACATCCGTATCGTCGACCAAAACCTGGAAGCCGTGCGCAAAGCCCTTCGGAATATAGAGGATGATGCCGTCATCGGGAGTCAGGGTTTCACCATACCATTGACCGAAACTTGCGGAATCCCGACGCAAGTCGACCATCACGTCGAACATCGCTCCGCGCGTGCACCGCACGAGCTTGGTTTCTAGATTCGGAGCAGCCTGGAAGTGCATGCCGCGCAGGGTTCCTGCACGTTTGTTCGAGGAGATGGACCTCTGGACGAAGTCTGATTCAAGTCCACGAGCGTGGAAGGCTTCGGCGCAGAACCGTCGCGCGAAGCCGCCCCGTTGATCGGTGATCCATTGTGGCTCGATGCGGTACGCCCCAGCGAGACTGAGTTCGTGGAAAATCACCGGACTGCTCCACATAGCTCAGGCACGGGTGACGTCCCATCCCATTGACGGCCTCACCGGTCCAGGGATCCCTTCGAACGCCCTTTCCGTAATGCTAAATCGCAGGGCTTGCTGAATGTAGAAATGAATTCTCTGCGGATTGACAGAGGTAAGCGCTACTCCGATGACGAAGAACCCGACATTGAGAAATCCCCGTGGGATCGACATTTTGGTGGTATAGATACCGGGCTCCAGCTCAGCAGTTTGCGGTGGCGAACTCACGAACACGTATTGGTCCCCCAGGAACACGTGGAAATTCGGCATCATAGTGTGGCCGGGCTTCATCACCTCAAATTTCATTTCGACGCTGATCAGTTCGTTCCTGTCAATGGTCTCAAGGTTGTCGAGATGATCCACCAGCAATTGCGCGCTATGAAGTCTCGCAACATCATCGCCGGGCCTGAGCGCTTCCAAGGGAAAATTCAATGACGATCTGGGATACATCCCATAATGGTCAACACCCAAGACACTCTCGGATGCCTGAGTCCCTGCGATCTCATCTGCCGCATCTGCGGCCGCTGCGACCCGTGCGACCGCGGCAGCCCGTTCCATCTGCCTTGCACGCTCGGCCGCCGCGGCCGCCGCGTGTACGCTTTCGTAATACTGATCGCAGATCTCGTCCGCAGGACCGAAGGCAACGATCCTGCCGGCCTCCATCAGAACAGCCTTGTTGCACATCGTCCTGATAATCTTGTCTGAGTGGCTTGCCAGGACCATGATGGGGCTTCGTCCGATGAACTCCTTCATGCGCGCCTCCGCACGCTCGGTGAAGCGGAGATCGCCGGTACCGAAGCCTTCATCCATCAGGATCACACCGGGATCAAGCGAGGTCACCAGCGCGAAGCCCAGGCGCATTGTCATGCCCGTCGAGTAGGTGCGTACCGGGAGACTGAGATACTCGCCTAGCTCGCAGAACTCCTCAATCTCGGGAATTTTCGCCTCGATCTCTCGGCGCGTCATCCCGATCAGCATCCCGGACGTGATGATATTCTCGTAGCCGGTGTCCTCGCCGTCGAGCCCGGGCATAGCATCGAACAGTGGCGTGACGCGTCCTTCGATTCTGACCGTGCCGGAGACCGGTGGATAGATGCCGGCCATTAGCTTGAGCAGTGTCGACTTGCCAGCTCCGTTGTGACCAACCAAGCCGACACGGTCACCATCACGCAGCGTGAGCGAGATGTCGCTCAGGGCCTTGACGGTGATCCGATCATTGTTCTTGCCCTCGCGCTCGATCGAGCCGCCAGTGGCGCGCTGAAACAATGCCTTGCGCAGACTCTGCTGCTGAGCTCCATAAATCGGGAAATGCGCGTTCACATTTTCGAGAATGACGGTCGCCACTTTTCTCAACTCCAATAGGCGATGCGCCTGCGGAACCGCTTGAACATCGCGTAGGTCAGCCACCAACCACCGATGCACATGATGATCATGACGGCATAGCTAATCGCGCCCGGCACTCTGCCGACCAGCGGCGCGCGAACCACATCGAGTACGTGATAAAGAGGATTCGATTCCACGAATAGGATTCGCCGCATCCCCGTCACGGTACCGGCCGGCCAGAACAATGGCGTGATCAGCATCGATATCTGTATGGCGCTAGACACCAGTTGCGGCACGTCGCGGAAGCGCAGGCAGACCAGCCCAAGAAACAGCGAGATCCAAACTGCGTTCAAGATGACGAGCGCTAGGCCAGGGAATACCAGCAGGAGCGTGAAGCTGAGAAGTGACGGCTTCAGCGCCACGACGACAAGGAAGTAAACGACGAAATTGTGGAGGAGCACAAGGACGTTTCGCCAGACCAGCGCATAGGCGAGGATCGAGTATTCGAACCTGATGTTCCGGAACAGCGCTTGTCCCGCGATAAACATGTTGCACGATTCCATCGCGATGGATGAAACCAGCATCCAAACGACCATACCGCTGACCAGAAACGGCAAGTATTCGAAGATGTCCTGGTGCCAGAGAGCCGCGCCGACGAAGCCTACACTGAAGGTGTAGATCGCAAGCGTAATCGATGTCCAAAACGGACCAATCGTCGTCCGCCGATATCGCCTTTTGACATCAAGCCAGCCGAGCCGCCCCCATAACTCTCGCCTGAAAAGTCCGAGCCACAGATCTTCGGCGGCACTGATTTCCAGCGAGCGCAGGCTCAATTCGGTATCGCTGATATCACGAATCCCTTCTTCAACGGGCGTCAGGACGATCGTCATATTCGGCTCCGGATCGCGCCGTTAAATTGTGATGGGGAATGCTGGCGCCAGTTGCCAGCCGAGGGCAGCCGATTCCGTGATACATAGAATGATGCGCGATCATGCGGCCCGATGATCATGACTCTCATAGGTTCCATTCGAAGTTTAGCTTCCGCTCCCAGGCGAGCGCATGCCCTACGATAATTTCAAGATCGTCATAGGCGGGCGACCATGACAACACTCGTTGCAGCCGCCGACTGTCGGCGAAGATGGCAGCCGGATCCCCGGCGCGCCTCTCGCGCGGCATTGCGGTGAAATCACGGCCCGAGACGCGCCGGACCGCCGCAATGATTTCACGTACCGAATAGCCATGCCCGTAACCGCAATTGAGCGTCACGCTTGCGCCGCCGCGACGCAGATAGGCGAGCGCCTTAAGGTGAGCACTAACGAGATCGCAGACGTGGATGTAGTCGCGGATACAAGTCCCATCCGGCGTAGGATAATCGGTACCGAAAATCTCCATACCGTTGCGAATGCCGAGCGCGGCCTGCGCCGCGACCTTGATTAGATGGGTAGGAGTGCGCGTCGATTGTCCCGTTCGCAGCTGAGGGTCGGCCCCGGCGACGTTGAAGTAGCGCAACGTAACGTGGGTCAGGCCGCTGGAAGCTGCGGCATCGCGCAGCATCGTCTCGGTCATCAGCTTCGAGGTGGCATAGGGCGACATCGGCTGCGGCGCAGCATCCTCAGTGACCAATTGATTGGCGGGATTGCCGTAGACGGCGGCGGTGGAGGAGAACACGAAATGTCTGACGCCACAGCTGATCGCCGCATGGATCAGCGCCAACGACTTAACCGTATTGTTGGCATAGTACGCGAGGGGCTTAGCGATCGACTCGGGCACGACGGTCGAGGCGGCAAAATGCATGATCGTGTCAATACTGTGTTCGCCGATCAGCCTCGACACCAGCTCGCCGTCACCGACGTCTCCAAAAACAAACGTCGCCTGCTCCGCCACCGCCTTCCGGAAACCCGAGGATAGATTGTCAAGCACGATCACGCTCTGCTTCTGATCAACAAGCCCTTGCACGACATGGCTACCGACATAGCCCGCGCCTCCCGTTACCAGAATTGCCATTCGCTAAAAGTTCCCATGCTACCGCACTCCGGGTGAAACACGGTCCACCAGGAGCCTCCCGAAGGGAGCGAACACACAAGCGCGGCGCGCTTGACATGCGCCGCGCGAAAGGCCGCACTTAGGCGGCGGCAACCAGATCCACGTCGAGATGCACGCGAACCATGCGACCGAGCATATCGAGCAAAATGGCGACCCTATCGTGATCACCCATTCCATCGAACAGCCCGGCACTATTCATGAATGAGCCTGCGAGCACCCGCACCTTGTCTCCTCGCGCGAAGGAAGGGCCGGCGCTCAATCTGACAAAACCGCGCTCGTCCTCGCGCGCCTTTAGCTCGCCGAGCACGCCATCCGGCACCACGGCCGGCTCGTCTCCTTTACAAACAAGATGCGAGACGCCGCGCGTCGACTGTATCGTCTGCCAGCGCTGCCCCACTGTGTCGACGGCGACAAACATGTAGCGCGGAAACAGGGGCTTCGCTACGAAGTCGACCTTGCGCGCATGCCTCCGACGCTTCAGATAGCGCGGCAGATAGATATGATAGCCTTGCTGAAGCAGATTGTGCGCGGCCCTGCCCTCGCCGTTTACCTGGGTTTGCACCACGTACCAGCGCATATCCATTGTCGCGCTCATGCCGCACCCTCAGCGCGCCCGCTCAGATCGCGCAACCCGAGCAATCTCGGCGCAAGCACGCGCTCGTTGCCGTGCACCGCCGCAGCCATTTCGTAGCAGGTGCCTGCATGCAGAACATCAGTGACGATGACTGCGTCGAATGCTTCCGTCACCTCATCATAGGACCTACAGACATTGACGCCGACAAAGCGTGTAACCTCGCTTGCGGGATCAACCACCGCGACAACCGCAACGCCGGTCTCGACCGCGCAGAGGATGGCCACTTCGGCCAGATCCGACTGTCCGGCGAGCACAACCCGAGAAAAGCCACATCCTTTGGCCTGCTCGAACACACGCGCGCAGTCGGTCTTGGCGAGCCGGAAGAAGGAGAATGAATTGGAAAGGTATTGCACGGTGAGGCGAGACTTCTCGGCAAAGCCCTGCGGCGTAAGGTAATAAGCATAGCGGCGGGCAGGCGCGTCACTGACCTTGACCAACCCCTTCTTGACGCAGCGCTTGAGATAGGCGTTGACGAGGCCGAGCGCGATCCCAAGCTCCGCTGCGATGTGGCGCTGCGAGCGCTCGCCATCGCTTTCCACCGAACTCAACAGCCCAAGAACGATGCGCTCATTCTCATGTTGCGCATTTAGCAAAATGGTTCACCCCGCGCTTCCATCCTCACCAGAGGCTCTTACAGCGTTCACGCGATGAACGTCAAGAACTATGTTCATGTCATGAACGCTTTCAGAGCTTCAATACGTAGACTAAAAGAGCTTCCGAGGTAGACGCGCAGCGGAACTCATCCATTGTAAACGCTTGTGCCCGAGAGGAGCATTTATTGCCTCGTTCGGACCTAGAGCATGTCGCGGCTGGATTAAGACGTCAGCCCGTCAGCCCACAACGTAGGACCATTATACCGGTTAAAACATTCGGCTCAGAATTGCCCTAGCGCGACAAGTGTACTTGAGTGTACGACGCTTTCGTCAATTTCCATTCTGGGTGGGTCGCCATCGACAAAGAGAAGATCGTTGACGACAGAATAGAACCCCCGAAAACGAAACGGAGTCCTATGACCGACGAGACAAAATGGCCACCACACGCTCCTCCAGCGGCCCGCATCGCTAAGTACTGCCGGTAAGCATCTCTCGTTGATCGATATGGACTTTCGCAGCACAAGTAAGCGACGCATCCTATATGTCGCGAATGTAGATTTTGCTTTTCTGCATCGATTGCCCATGGCCCGCGCGGCTAGGGCCGCCGGGTTCGAAGTTCACGTAGCAACACGGATTAGCGGCCTAAGGCAGGTGATCGAAAGCGAAAACTTCACTCTTCATGAAATTCCGTTCCGTCGTGGTCTATCCCCCTTTTCTGGAATACGTACGATCATGGCGCTGCGGCGCCTCGAAAGCTATGTAAAGCCTGACATCATCCACTGCGCAAGCTTGCAGTCTTGCGTCTACGGTTCGCTCGCGATGAGGTATCGCAGGGTATCGCAGGTAAACGCGATAACGGGCTTGGGATACATCTTCACCTCGAGCACCTGGAAGGGTCGAATTTTAAGAGCGCCTATTCGTCTAGTTCTGCCTGCACTGCTCAACCGTAACACCAGCGTAGTACTCGTTGAAAATCCGGACGACCAAAGGGATCTTGTAGCACTAGGAGTGAATCAAGAGCGAGTTCTCCAAATTCCCGGATCCGGGGTTGATACAGATCACTTTCAACCTTTGCCTGAGCCGGAAGGTCCCATCACCTTCGGATTTGCCGGACGGTTACTATCAGACAAGGGAATTCGTGCTTTGGTTTCTGCTCATAAGATGCTGCGGGACCAAGGTCATGATTTTCGGCTCCTGATTGCCGGGAAGCCTGACCCAGCCAACCCCGCATCCATCCCTATCGAGGAAGTTGAAGAGTGGAACCGACGTCCAGGGATTACTTGGCTTGGACACCTAGACGATATCGTCGCGCTCTGGACCCGTTGTCATGTTGCAGTGCTGCCGTCGCACCGGGAGGGCCTGCCGGTTAGCCTATTAGAGGCAGCTGCCTGCGGTCGGGCAATGGTAGCCACAAATGCTCCCGGATGCCGAGAGATCGTCGTTCAAAATGAGTCCGGTCTTTTGGTGCCCATCGAAGACGCCGAAGCATTGGCAGACGCGCTTCTAAGCCTGGCGCTTTCCCCACAGCTCCGCAGTCGCTGCGGCCGGACAGCCCGCGAGATGGTCGTGCAAAGGCTATCGTCTAAAATAGTCGGAGAGGCGATTATTGATGTTTATAACAAGCTCGCGCCGCAGCTCGTTATTCAGTTTGGCGGGCAGGTCCCTCAATAACAGATGAAGCCGAGCGCCCCTCGCACCAGCACTGATTCGTAGGCAAGTTGCGATTTGCTGGCTTGCCCAGCGATATCCAAGAAGTCACCGGATTATGTAGTGTCCATCCGATAGTTCAGCGAGGTTGTGATCGAGTGGCGCTTCTGCCTGCAGCGCCAGGTCAGTCAAGTTTAACGAACCGGCGTGCGCGCCGTTGACGTAGGCATCAAGTAGATATCTGACAAGACGAGCATCCCAGGCCCCATGATCGAGATCGTTAACGCCGTCAAGAACAGAGCCAAACACAAAGGACTCAGTAACCTTGCCTGATGGAGCACCCGTGAGACTCGGTGCGCCTATAGCACCGTCAGCATTGATGTCTTGGTGAAGCACGCCCTCGTAGGATATCAGCGACGTGCTCGTTCCAGAGACAAAGCTCAGCAGGTTAGTTATGTAATTGCCATTGGTGTCGGCGCTCCAAACATTGTATTGAGCCGTGTTAGCATTCTTCCAAGCAAGAACGTAGCCAGCCTCTGTCTGCTCCGCTCCGATCGGCTCCCAACCCGTCCATATACCGTCCGTGACTGGTGCGCTCAAAAACTTGAGCTCGGGTCCCGTTCCACCCGCCACAGGATTCAAGAAGTAGTTGTTTCCTACCTGCGCTAAGCTAGTCGAGCCCATCGACTCGATGGTAACGATCGGAATGCCAATAACACCATCACCATTGAGATCCTGGTGAAACACGCCCTCGTATGATTCGAGAGCGGTGCTCGTCCCAGAGACGAAGCTCAGCAGGTTCGCGCCGTAATTGCCGTTCGAGTCGGTGCTCCAGACATTGTACTGGCCCGTACTCGCATTCTTCCAAGCCACTTCGTAGCCGTTGCCAGTCTGCTCCGCCCCGATCGGCGACCAGTCCATCCACATGCCGACCGTGACCGGTGCGCTCGAAAACATAAGCTCAGGCCCTGTTCCGCCTGCCGCAGGATTGAGGAAATAGTTGTTCCCAACTTGGACCAAGCTCGTCGTGCCAGAGGACT
>NZ_JACIHE010000002.1:0-276177 GCF_014198245.1 Bradyrhizobium sp. cir1 | reverse complement strand
GTACTGGCCCGTACTCGCATTCTTCCAAGCCACTTCGTAGCCGTTGCCGGTCTGCTCCGCCCCGATCGGCGACCAGTCCATCCACATGCCGACCGTGACCGGTGCACTCGAAAACATAAGCTCAGGCCCTGTTCCGCCTGCCGCAGGATTGAGGAAATAGTTGTTCCCAACTTGGACCAAGCTCGTCGTGCCAGAGGACTCGATCGCGACCGTTGGTGCACCAATTACACCGTCGCCATTGAGATCCTGATGGAATGTGGTCTCATACGATTGCAGCGCCGTGCTCGTCCCGGAAACGAAACTGAGCAGGTTCGCGCCGTAATTGCCGTTCGAGTCGGTGCTCCAGACATTGTACTGGCCCGTACTCGCATTCTTCCAAGCCACTTCGTAGCCGTTGCCGGTCTGCTCCGCCCCGATCGGCGACCAGTCCATCCACATGCCGACCGTGACCGGCGCTCCCAAAAAGATAAGCTCAGGCCCTGTTCCGCCCGCCGCAGGATTGAGGAAATAGTTATTCCCAACTTGGACCAAGCTCGTCGTGCCAGAGGACTCGATCGCGATAGGCGAGGCGAACGAGAAACTCGCGACCGGACCGTCCGCAAATTGGAAATATTCCGTTCCTGAAACGGTATCGGTACCGTCCGGCGAACCCGAGCGGAGATCCTTGATGGTGAAAATCTGCGTGTTGGGATTGAATGAGATGGAATAGTTAGCCTCGTTACCCGAATACACGGCCGTATCGGTGCCGGCGCCGCCGACGATGGTGTCGTTGCCGGCGCCGCCGGTGATCGTGTCGTTGCCGATGCTGCCGTTCAGCGTGTTGGCGGTGGCGTTGCCGACGATGGTGTCGTTGCCGGACCCGCCGATGGCGTTATCGATGTAGGAGCGCGCGTCGTTGTTGTAGAGGTAGGCGTTGTAGACGTTGCCCGAGGCGTAATGGCCGTTGCCGAGATTGGCCAGTTGCGTCGCAGAGAACAGCGATGAGGCGCCGGGATTGAGGTTGATGCTCAGGTTCGTCGTGTAGTTCGACAGGTCGTAGGTATCGACGCCGCCGCCATCCCACACCGTCTCGTAGATGCGATTGGCCGAGCCGCCAGCGCCGCCGCCCGGCGCGAGTTGCCCGACGCCGTTGATGAACTCCTGGCCCGTCGTCGGATTCCAGGTGTAGACCGTGCTGCCGCTCTGGGTCGTGTAGTCCGCGCCGTACATCGTCTGAAGCGCGAGGATATCGTTGGCCATGTAGGTCTGCGGATATCCGTAGGCCTCATTGGTGTAACCGCTGGTCGTCGACGCACCGACATAGCTGCGATAGCTCATGACGGTGTATTCGCTATCGTCATGCGCGGTCGGCACCGCGACGTTGGCCGGGCCGCCGGCCTCCTGGCTGTGCTTGAGGCCGAAGGCGTGGCCGAGCTCGTGCAGCGCCGTCGTGAAATAGTAGTTGCCGAGCTTGGCCAGCGAGTAGTTGTACTGGGTGCCGAACCATATATCGCCCCCCGCTGAATAATTGCCGGGGTAGTAGGCGTAGGAGGTCGGATTGGCGGACGGCGACTGCGCGATCATGATATCGCCGCTGCCGGTCCCGTTGTACTGGATCGTGGCGTTGGTGTAGCCGATGATCAGCCCGATCGCGTAGTTGATCGCCGCCTGCATCTGGCTCGGCGCCGAGGCGAAACCCGACGACGTCGGTTCGCTGCTGCCGCCGGTGTAAGGATTGGCGTAGTCGTTGGGCGAGTCGGGAAAGCTGTAGCTGATCGTGCCGGCCCATTTGTAGCCCGACAGCAGGCCGTCGATCTCGGCGTTGTTGGTGGCACTGACGTAAACAGAGGTAGCCAATGAACTCTCCGGAACGAACGATGCATCGCGCGCGATTCGCGGCGCAGGGGCATGATTCTAGCTAGAGAGTTATACGTTTGGTTTAATTGGGGCATCGGGCCGTCAGCCGGGCAGTAACGCCGTGTTAGCCATCAAATCCCGTAGTGATACGGATCAGCGGCGGCACTCAGTTCCGTGCCTCGCCTGTTCCGAAAAGGAAACCATGAAACTTGGCCCACTTTCGGCCGGTCTGATCGGAGCCCTGGCGATGCTCGCCTGGCCGGACCGTCTGCCCATCGGAGAACAGCCTGTCATGGCCTCGAAAGCCAATGCGGACGAAAGCAGCAAGGGGAATACCAAGGCGGGACGCGCCCCCTCGATGCCAATGGCCCGCGATCCTTCCGCCGCGGTGGCGGAGGAATTCGAAGCCGCCCGTCGGACGGGGACGCAGGAGGCGTTCGAGCTCTTCATAGCGCGCCACGGCGATGACCCGCTGGCCGAGCAGGCGCGCGCCGAGCTGAAGCGCCTGTCGCGCTGATCGCTTGCGCGGAGCGGCACGCTGCGTCAGGCCAGCCCCGGTCAGACCTGCATTTCGACAGGCGGCATCCGCGTCGAGGCAGACTTGCCGCCCGACGTTTCGGCACTATGGTGGCTCCGCAATCTGTCCCGGAGCCTTTCAAGATGCCCTTTCCGCATGCCTCGGAAGCCCTGTCGCGCTTCACCGTGCTTGATCTGACGCGCGTCCGGTCCGGGCCCACCTGCGTGCGTCAGCTCGCTGACTGGGGCGCCAACGTCATCAAGATCGACGCACTGACCGAGGATGCCGGCGGCGAGCAGCCGGGCGGGCCGCGCAGGGGTTCCGACTTCCAGAATTTGCATCGCAACAAGCGGGCGATGACGCTGAACCTGAAGGACGAGCGCGGGCTTGCCGTGTTCAAGCGCCTCGCGGCCAAGGCCGACGTCGTGGTCGAGAATTTTCGTCCCGACGTGAAGAAGAAGCTCGGCATCGACTATGAGAGCCTCGCCGCAATCAATCCGCGCATCGTCTATGGCAGCATCTCCGGCTTCGGCCAGGACGGCCCCTATCACAAGCGGCCGGGCTTCGATCAGATCGCGCAAGGCATGGGCGGGCTGATGTCGATCACCGGCGCGCCGGGCGAAGGACCGATGCGGGTCGGCATTCCCGTCGCCGACCTCACCGCGGGCCTGTTCTGCGCCATGGGCATCCTCACCGCGCTGCTCGAGCGCGAGGTCTCGGGCAAGGGACAGTGGGTGCAGACCTCGCTGCTGCAGGCCCAGATCTTCATGCTCGACTTCCAGGCCGCACGCTGGCTGATGGAGAAGGAAGTGGCAAAACAGGCCGGCAACAATCATCCGACCAGCATCCCGACCGGCGTGTTCAAGACCTCGGACGGGTACATCAACATCGCCACGACCGGCGGGCGGATCTGGGAGCGCTGTGCGCAGGCGATCGGCGCGCCGGAGCTCTACAGTCATCCCGACTATGCGACGGCCCCCGCCCGCTCTAGGAATCGCGACGCGCTCAACGCCGAGATCGAGAAGCGCACCGTGACGAAGTCGACCGAGACCTGGGTCCGCGAGCTCAACGAGGCCGGCGTTCCCTGCGGACCGATCTATGCCATTGACCAGATGTTCGAGGACGCGCAGGTCAAGCATCTCGGCATCGCGCAGGACGTGCCGAACGACGAGGGCCGCCATATCCGCCTGGTCGGCCAGCCCGTGACGCTGTCGCGCACGCCGAGCAGGATGGTGGCGCGACCGCCGGAATTCGGCGAGCAGACCGACGATGTGCTGAAGGAATTCGGCCTCAGTGCGGACGAGATCAGCAAGCTGAGGGACGCCAAGGTAGTGTGAGCGAAAGCTGGCCCGCACAGGCGCTCAACCATGAGAAAAGCCCCGGAAAACCGGAGCTTTTCCAATCCGAAAACTGCCTGCCGATCAGTACTTGGCGACGACCGGGCCCGCCGTGAACTGGTAGTTGAACCCAGCCCGCAGGATGTGGTCGCGGAAGCGGACGTCGATGTCGTTCCCTGTTCCACTGAAGTAGGTCTTGGTGCCGAGATCGACATAGAGATATTCGAGCTTCGCTGACCAGTTGGGAGCGAACTTCTTCTCTAGGCCCGCGCCGAGCGTCCAGCCAACCCGGGTGTTGCTTTCCGACACCGTCGGGCCAGTGGCCGATATCGGTGCACCAATCGGCGTGTTGCCATCGAAGGCCTGGAGCGTAAGAGTCGGCGTGTTGGAGAACTTGACCTCGCCGACTGCCAGACCGCCTGTCGCATAGAGCAGCAAGCTCGGGTCGACAAGGAAGCCGCCGCGTGCCCGCAAGGTTGCGAACCAAGGGAAATCGGTGCTGGTGGCCGTGGACGCCGTGAGACCGAACCTGCCGATTCGGACGGTCCCAAGCACGTCGTTCGACCGGCCGCGTTCGCCCGTGCCTTGAATGTCGGCCTCGACGCCGACAACCCATTTCCGGTCCACCTGCCAGTTGTAACCGACCTGGCCACCACCGAGGCCGCCATCCACGTTCTGCTTGACCGAGCCTATGGATCCCGCGGGAAAGGGCGCACCGATCAAAGCGGTGGCGGTCGTTCTGCCCCAGCTATAGCCGCCGTTTAACCCCGCGTAGAATCCCGTCCAATTGTATCCGGGATCGACGATCGCGGGCGCCTTCACATATGGCTTCGCCGCCAGATCGGCCGCCATCGCGTTCGTCCCAAGCAGCGAGACCACCGCCAATCCCATCACAATCCGCTTCATACTCGCCCCCTGCGATTAAAATAAAATCCGCAATCTGGATGGGACCATACGCGTTCCGCGCGGGCACGGCTGTCGCGCGGCGGCAACATTTGGAAATAATCGGACGGCGCCGGGACTTGGACCAGGACGTCAACGACAGGACAAACTATTGATATTATTCGAATTAACCCGGAATTCACCCTGCCGCAGTCTTCGCCCGCCCCCTCCGTCCGAAGTGACTGAACAGACCGTCGATGACGGGCCAAAACAACAGAACGATCGCCAGCGTCGTAATCGACCCGACCAGCCCGTTCGACCAGAACACCTTCAGCGTCCCCCCGGAGCCGATCATCGACAGGCGGAAGGCGTCTTCGGCGCGGTTGCCGAGCACGAGGGCCAGCGTGAACGGCGCCAGCGGAATGCCGATCTTCTTGAAGACGTAACCGACGATGCCGAAGCCCAGCATCAGCCAGATGTCGAACATCGCGTTCTGGATCGCATAGGCGCCGATCGCGCAGGACACCACGATCATCGGCGCTACCGCTGCGAACGGCACGCGCAGGATCGAGGCGAAGACCGGCACCGTCGTCAGCACCAGCACGAGCCCGACGACATTGCCAAGATACATCGAGGCGATCAGGCCCCAGACGAAGTCCTTGTGCTCGACGAACAGCAGCGGACCTGGATTGAGGCCCCACACCATCAGGCCGCCGAGCAGGATCGCGGCGGTGCCGGAGCCGGGAATGCCGAGCGCCAGCATCGGCAGCAGTGCCGAGGTGCCGGAGGCATGCGCCGCCGTCTCCGGCGCGAACACGCCCTCGATGCGCCCCTTGCCGAAACTCTCGGAGTCCTTGGCGAAGCGCTTGGCGAGGTTGTAGCCCATGAAGGACGCCGCGATCGCGCCGCCCGGCGTGATGCCGAGCCAGCAGCCGATGAAGGAGGAGCGCAGCAGCGTCACCCAGTATTTCGGCAGGTCCTTCCAGACCCCGAGCACGACGCGCAGCGAGATGCTGGCCGCATGTCCGCGCAACGCGAGGCGCTCCTCCATCGTCAGCAGGATCTCGCTGATGCCGAACAAGCCAATGACGGCGACCAGGAAGTTGATGCCGCGAAGCAGGTCGGCCGAACCGAAGGTCATGCGCAGATTGCCCGACACCGTGTCCATGCCGACGCCGGCGAGCAGCAACCCCAGCGACATCGAGATCACTGTCTTGTGCTTGGCTTCGCGCCCTAGGCCGACGAATGAGCAGAAGGTCAGGAGATAGACCGCGAAGAACTCGGGTGGGCCGAATTTCAACGCAAAGGAGGAGATCATCGGCGCGAGGAAGGTGATCAGGAGCACCGCGACCAGCGAGCCGACGAAGGAGGACGTGAACGCCGCCGTCAGCGCCTCCGCCGCCCTGCCCTGCTGGGCCATCGGATAGCCGTCGAAGGTGGTTGCAACCGACCAGGCTTCGCCCGGGATGTTGAACAGGATCGAGGTGATGGCGCCGCCGAACAATGCGCCCCAATAGATGCAGGACAGCATCACGATCGCCGAGGTCGGGTCCATCGTGAAGGTGAGTGGCAGCAGGATGGCGACGCCGTTGGGGCCCCCGAGACCCGGCAGCACGCCGACGAAGATGCCGAGCACCAGCCCGACCATCATCAGGACGAGCGTCTTCCAGGTGAGCAGGACGGCGAAGCCGTGAAGCAGGAGACCGAGAGCTTCCATCGTTCGCCCGCTCTAATGGCCGAAGGCCGCTTCGAGCGGCCCTTTCGGCATGATGACGTCGAAGGCGATATCGAAGGTGACGAACATGATCGCCGTGAACACGAAAGCTGTGAGCAGCGACTTCCACAGCGCGATTTTGCCGACGAGGCGCATGAAGCCCGCGATCAGGAGGAAGCTCGCGACATAGAGACCGAGGAATTGGGTGACGAGGCAGAACAGCAGCGTCGGCACGAACACCGCCATCACACGGCGGGCCTGGGCGCGCGTGACGAAGGTCCCGGCTGCCGTGCGCCGCACCAGCAGCGCCGCAATCAGCCCGTAGAGGCTGGCGCCACCGAGAATGACGGACAGATAGAACGGGAAATAGCCGGGCTCGGGTCCGGTCGCATCCCAGGACGCACCGGTGCGCCAATTGTCGTAACCGAGCGTGACGGCGAGCGCGAGCAGAAGGAGACAGACGATGATCTCGATCCTGCTGGAGGAGACGACGGAGGGCGAGTCGTCTTCGGGGGCGGTCGGATCGTCGACGACGATTTCGATATCGGTTTGAGACATGAGCGAACAACAAACGCTGTGGTCAATCCCCTCTCCCGCTTGCGGGGAGAGGGTCAGGGTGAGTGGGAGTCTCCACGGGGACGAGAAAGCCGGACTAGCGGAGAGTCCCCCCCTTCGCCCGCATCGCATCTGACGATGCAATGCGACCTCTCCCCGCAAGAGGGGCGAGGTGAAGACTGGCTACTTCGCGACGAATCCGGCTTCCGTCATCAGCGCCTTGTTGATGGCATCGTCCTCCTCGAGGAATTGCACCATGTCCTTGCCGGTGAGGAAAATCGGCTTCAGCGCCTGCTTTTCCATGTAGTCCTTGTACTCGGCGGTCTGCGTCACCTTGTGGAACAGATCGACGTAGAACGCCTGCTGCTCCGGCGTGACCTTGCCGGGCAGGAACATCGCGCGCAGCATCAGATACTGGACGTCGACGCCCTGCTCCTTGCAGGTCGGGATGTCGGCCCAGGACTGGGTGTCCGTCACCTTGCTGGTGTAGGAGATGCGCTCCTTGTCGAACACGCAGAGCGGACGCACCTGGCCGGCGCGCCAGACCTCGAGATTTTCACTGGGATTGTTGACGTTGGCTTCGGTGTGGTTGCCGACGAGCTGGGTCGCGGCCTCGCCGCCGGACTTGTAGGGCAGATAGGAGAACTTCGCGCCGGTCTCCTGCTCCAGGAACACGGTGAGCACGTGATCCTCGCGCTTGGAGCCGGTGCCGCCCATCTTGAACGGCGAGTTCGCCGCCTTCGCGGCCTCGATGAATTCCTTCACCGTCTTGGGGCCGGCGCTGTTGTCCCACAGCACGAACTGGTCGAGCGCGATCACCGAGACCGGGGTCAGTTCGCGCCAGTTGAACGGGATCTTCGCCGAGAGCGGCAGCATGTAGATCAGCGAATAGGCGATCAGCACCTTGTTCGGGTCGCCCTCGCTGGACTTCATGTACATCAGCGCTTCCGCACCGGAGGCGCCGCCCTTGAGCGAGACCACCATGGGCTGCTTCATCAGGTTGTTCTTCTGGATCGCGGCCTGCATCATCCGCGCCATCTGATCGGAGGCACCGCCCGCACCCGCCGCCACCACGATCTCGACGGGTTTGGTCGGCTCCCAGCCGGCAAGAGCGGGCGTGCCGCAGAGCGCGGCCGCCAGCACGATTGCCGCCTTCATTCCATGTCCCACGTGCGTCTTCCCTATGTTCTTGTTCGGATTAGTAATTTACGAAGAACTCAAAGCTATTGTGGAGGTGAACACGGCCAAGTTCAAGCGACCCGGCAACCCGACACGCACAACTTTGGAATAAGATTCGAGCCCGCTCCGAGTTACAATTTGAACCACCAAGCTAGTGGTGGTGTTGGCTATGCTAGAGACCAGTGAATAGGAGGAGGTGGTCGTAGGGAGCACCGCATTTAGCGACGAAGCAGCGTGTTAGATGATGACATGGTTCACGCTTCGCTGAGACATGCAGGCAGGCCAAAATTTGCAGAAGCTGCTGCGTCAGCCCTACGGGACCAGGTTAGCCGACTAGTAGCTCTGCACAGTGGTTTTGACGGGTTGGATCCGGAGCTTAGATTAGCTCCGGGAGATGTTTTGGATCAATGAGGACCTCGATACTGCGAGGGGTCCTCGGCTGCCTCGTGATGAGGCCTGCCCGCTCCAGCGTCAGCACCATCTGGTGAACGGAAGGCGGGCTGACGCGGAAATATTGCTGCATGTCGGTTTCGGCCGGGGGTCTGCGGTGCAGCCGGGTGTAGAGATGGATGAAGGCCAGATACTGCCCTTGCTTGGGCGTGAAGGTTTTTGCGGAAGGACTCACGCCGGCCATCCGATTCAGTTGTTGGTGCGTGCCTCGAACATGGAGGCACGCCATGAATGTACGCTATCGGGTCGACCTCAGCCAAATCGAGCGCACGGAACTCAGGGCGCTGCTCAGCGGCGGCAAACATGCGTCCCGTAAGCTCAAGCGCGCGCAGATTTTGCTGGCTGCCGACGCCGGGGGCAGCGACGAGGAGATCGCGCGGAGCGTCGGCGTGGGCGGCTCGACCGTGTACCGGACCAAGCGCCGCTTCGTGGAAGGCAATCTGGAGCGGGCGCTGAGCGAGGAGCCGCGGCCCGGGGCGGAGCGCAAACTCACGGGCAAGGAAGAAGCCTTGCTGGTGGCGACGGCCTGCTCCAGTCCGCCAAAGGGCCGCGCCCGCTGGACGCTCGAACTGCTGGCAGGTGCGATGGTCGAACTCACCGAACACAAGAGCCTGTCGCACGAGACGGTTCGGCGGCGGTTAGCCGAAAATAGCCTCAAGCCCTGGCGCAAGGACATGTGGTGCATTCCGCAGGTCGACGGCGAATACGTCGCCCGCATGGAGGACGTGCTCGATCTCTACACCGATGCGCCCGACCCCAAGCGGCCGGTGGTGTGCTTCGACGAAAGCCCGGTGCAACTCATCGGCGAGGCGCGCCAGCCGATTCCGGCCGCGCCCGGCCGGCTCGAACGTTACGATTACGAGTATCGTCGCAACGGCACGGTCAATCTCTTCGTTCTCCTCGACGTGCATCGTCCCTGGCGCAAGGTCAAGGTTACCGAGCGGCGGGCGGCAGAAGACTACGCCCACTGCATGCGCGACATCGTCGATGTCCATTATCCAGATGCCGAGATCATCCGGGTCGTGCAGGACAATCTATCAATCCACTCCGCCGGCGCTCTCTATCAGACCTTCCCGCCCGCCGAAGCCAGGCGGCTCTTGCGACGGCTCCAGTTCCACTACACCCCCAAGCACGCAAGTTGGCTCAACATGGTTGAGATCGAGATTGGCGTCCTGCGGGGCCAGTGCCTCGATCGCAGGATCGACGACCCCAAGCGATTGCGCCGCGAAATCGCCGCCTGGGAACGCAAGCGAAATGCCGCCCGCTCACGCACCAAATGGATGTTCACAACAGACAAGGTCCGCGCCAAGATGGGGCGCGCCTATCCCGTCACTTCCAAAGAGTCATAATCACTGTGCAGAGCCACTAGCAGTGAAAGGCCAACGTCGAAAGGCTTCCTTCGCATCGTCAGCCTTGCATTTGCGTGTCGATCAAGCCGCGTCTTTCCCGGCAAGCGATCCACCTAGGTCACCAGTCTTCAGAGCCCATCCGGCTCGCCGTTCTTCAATGTCGAACGGGGCCTAAAGCGGAAGCTACGGGTCGGCCAGAGCAGGAATGGTCAACGCATCTGTGAGCGGAGTCGTAGGGACGATCGTCTCGCGTCGCTGGAGCGCCAGGACCTCGCTGCGATCGCCCTGCCTGAACGTCACCTCGCGCGGCTGAACCTCCGTCAGCGACCAGCCGCCGAGCGATTCGCCCTGCCGCAGGCGCACGACCTTCTGGTCGATGCGATTGACCAGGATAGCGATGGCGTCGCCCTCGCCTACCACAGCCCCCACCAGCAGCAGCGGCGGCGGCGCCTCGATCGGCTTGGGCGGCGGGGCTGCTTGCACCTCTTCGACCGGAGACCCCGCGACCGCGCGCGGCGGTGGCCGGCGCGAGGCCGAGAAGATCGGGCGCTCCAGGGTTGCCGTCAGCGCCGAGAGCGGCACCGACCATAGTGGATTGCCGCGGGGGACCGGTTTGCTCACAGCCTGCGCCGGACGCGCAATCGGTCTCACCGCCCCGACATCGACGCTTTCGGCAGGACCGCCCGCGGCATCGTCGGGCAGGATGTCCATGCGCGAGGAGGTGGCAGCCCAGGTCGCGGCACTGCCCAGCACCGTCCACAGCGCAGCCACTCCCATCGCTCGAAGCCACCCCGACATCGAATTTCCCTGCAAGGTCCCTTGCGGCCGAAGGCGGCGCCGGCGCGCGGCCAGTCCTTTTGGAGCAAACTAGGCCCGATGGCCCCGACCATCAACCCGCCTCGTATCGGTTCGATTCCGACGGAAAGGCCGCATCTCGCCCCGCAGATGTAGGACGCGTGAAAATGCTGCCCAACAGCCACGACTGCGGAAATTGCACGCAGAACAGCCTGGAACCCCGCGCAATCCAGCTATGCCGGCAAGGCGTGTTCAGATACAGCTGGTGAGCTGACGAGACCGCCCTACTTCCCCGCCTGCCACTGGCCGGAGACGCCCAGGATCACCCTGACACGGCCGGTGGGCGCATCGCCGAGCGCGGTGGTCTGCGGCACCTGGACGTCGAGCTGGTCGACGAACAGGAACGGCATGCCCGCCTCGAGATCGTAGAGCAGCTTCTGCAGCGCGGGCTGCTCCAGCTCGCAGCTCACCACGAGACCGACGAAGCCGTCCTTCACCTGCGCGCCTGTTACGTCGACCTGCGAGGACTGCACCGAGCCGCCGACATTGCCGACGGCCGCTGCAACCCGCTGCAACAGATTGGCGCCCGCGACCGTCACGGTCGGCCCTTCCAGGAACGGCGTGCCGGGATGCTTGGCCGGCGACGTCGCGGCGTTCTTGGCGCCGCCCTTGCGGCCGCGCAGCTGATCGAGCAGGTCGGAGCTCTCTGCCAGCGCCTGGCGGTGAGCGATGACGTCGGCGATCGAGAGGCCGGCCATCAGCAACAGCCCGCCGGCGATGGCGATGTACAGCGAGACCGCAACCAGCGGCGAGCCCGTAAGCGCCCGCGCCACGGCGTTTCCGCTCGCAACCTTGCTGCTCATGACACTGTTCTTGGCACTGTTCTTGGCGCTGCTCATGGCGCGTTCCTCGGCTCGATCTGCGCCTCGATGTGGAAGCGCTCGCCGGGATCGGAGGGGCTGCGCGTCGTCGGGGCGTAGAAGGTCGCGCGGGTGAAATGCTGGGACTGCTCGATCAGCGGGATCAGCGAGGGCGCATCGCGGGTAATGCCGCCGATCTGAATCTTGTTGCCGGCAACATGCAGCTCGGTGACATAGGTGTGATCGGGCAGCAGCCGGCTCAGCGCCTCCAGCACGATCACGCTCGCCGGTGTCTCGTATTTGCGCCGCTCGAGCAGCGCGAGCGGCGAGCGCTCGCCGCCGCCATCGCCGCGCAGCGCGGCGCGGCGCTGGGTGATCTGCCGTTCGAGCTCGCTCTGCTGCGTGCTGAGGCTGTCGGCCAGATAGCTGGCCGCGACCGAGCCGGTCACCGCGGCGACCGCGGCAAGCGCAAGAACGGCTTGCAGCGTGCGGCTCAGCCGCACCGGGTCGACGGCGCCGCGCGATTTCTGCTCGAACACCTTGATGCGCGGGCCATCCGCCCCCTCGGTCACGATCGCGATCGCCGAGGGATGGAAGCCCGACAGCGCCTCGACATAGCCCATCGCCAGCCGGCGCGGCGCTGCGGCGATCTCGGTGGTGATGCTCTCGCTGCCGTGCGCCGCCGGCGGACTGCACCCGAACACTGCCTCGGTGGCACTCCATGGCGTCAGCCGGTCGATCTGGGCCCGCACGATGCCATCGAGGAAATCGGCCGCACGGGCCGGCAGCTCCAGCGGGCGAAACAGGAAACGCGTCGGCTGCAGCACGATCTCGACGCGGCTGCCGCGGACGATCTGGGCGAGATTAGCGCCCGCGAACTTGCCGTCCTCGAAGGTGAGCTCCTTCGGCGCGTTCTCCGACTTCGAGGCCTCCAGCGCGAATGTGCCGGTCCCGGTCTCGACCAGCCGCACCAGGCGCGGCGCCACCACGCGCTCCAGGGCGGCGACCATCGTGCCGGCCACGGTGCCGGTCCAGGCGTCGAGAATGCCGCGAAGGGAATTGAGCGAGCTCATCTCACAGAGGCTTTCCGGCAGAGCCGTCGAAGGCGTTGTGCCACGACAATACACGATAGGGCTCGTCGCCGCTTTCGAGAAGCAGGATGACGATTTCGGCCGAGCTGCGGCGATGCGACGGCGCCTCGACGGCGACCGTCATCCGGTACGCCTTCGAGCCCTCGATCGTCGCATTGGCGCTGCCGGCGAGCCCGACCAGGGAGCGCGGGTCGACCTTGGGATCGGCGCGGTCGCGCAGCACCTGCTGAAGCGTCTCCGGCGTCATGCCGGGGAGCGCGGCCACCACCTGCGGCGCGGCATCGAGCACGTTCACGGTGCGCATGTTGCTGAACACGGTGACGAACGGCATCACGCGTTCCACCACGGCGGATGGAATGCCGCGCACCAGCCAGAGCTCGTCGCTGTGCGGAAACGGCGCGTGACGCGGCAAGTACGATGCGCCGAGCGTGCGATAGTAGGAATCCTCCGGATTGTCCTGTCCGGACTCCGTCGACGAGCGCCAGGCCAGGATCCGGTCGGCATAGACGGGCGCATCGCTCGCGGAGACGCCGAGTGCGCTCATCAGACCGGCGAGTATCGGCTTCGGCGCCATGTTGAGGTCGACGCGCGCAGATTCCGAGCGGAACGTCACGCTTACCCGGCCGGCGCCGACGCGGGCATTGAAGGTGCCGCTGGTCGGACGTGCCGCTTCGTTCTGCGCCGTCAGCCGGTAGGCGGCGAGCTCGAGCCCGGCGTTCACCAGCGCGTCGGCCTGCAGCCGGTCGGCGTTGACGGCAACCGTGACCGCGGTGTTGGTGACATAGGTCAGATAGATCAGCGCCAGCGCGGCCAGTGCCGCCAGCATCCAGAGCACCGCGACGACGATGAAGCCGCGGCCATCACCCAGCGTCGCATGGTCGGGCCTCGCGCCGCTCACAGCTGCTGCTCCTCTTTCGTCGGTTGTTGCGGCCGGCTGCCCGCCGCGACGCAGGTCACCGGATTCTTGGCCCGCGCGCATTCCGCCGGTGCCGTGATGTGCGGGATCACCGCGCCCGACACCGCCAGCACCTGGCCGCTGGCGCCGTCACGCACGGTGATGCGGATGCGAGCCGGCAGTTGCGGCTGGCCGCGCCAGGTCGGCTGCCACTGACCGTCCTGGCCGGCATAGGCGAAGCTGACGCGGAACGGCGCCCGGATCAGCACGACCTGGTCGACGAAGCGGATCTGTCCGTCCGTCGGCATCGGCTGGAACGGCGCGCGCTCGCGCACCAGCGCGAGCCCCTGCGCGTCGGCCTTCTCGATCAAGCGGATGAATTCGAGCCCGGGACGCGCGCTCGGGCCGAGCGCAGTGCGCAGGAACGTCACCGACAATTCGGCGCCCTCGAACAGCGGCGCCTTGGCATCGCCGTTGACCGTCATCTGCTCGGCGACCGACAGGTCGGCGATGATGCGGTCGAGCCCGGTCGCGAGGCGCTCGGCCCGCTGCACGCGGGCGATGCCGCGGTTCCAGTTCGGCAGCCATTGCGCCGTCACCGTCGCGAGCGCCGCCAGGATGACGGTCATCAGCAGCGTCGCGAGCAGCACTTCGAGCAGGGTGAAGCCCGCCTCGTCGGCGAGTGCGCGGCGCAGGCGCTTCATGGCCAGGCCTTCAATAGAGCCTTGAATAGAAAAGCCCTTCACTGTGAAGCCCTCGGCACCAGCTTCACCGTCGTCACCTGGATCGCAGCGCCGTCGGCGCGCTGCAGGCGCAGATTGACGGCCATCGGCACGAAGCGATCGGTCTCGGGATTGCCACCCGTCACGCTCATCGGCGCAACGTCGACGCGCCAGCGACTGCCGGCGAGTTCGCCACTCTGCCGCCCCGGTTTCAGCAAGGACCGCGCCGGCAGGTTCGCAAGCAGGGTCTCGGCCGTGCCGGCGAGCACGAGACGCTGGTCGATCGCACGCGTGCCCTTCGCCGTCGTGGCGATGACCGAGCCAATCGTCCCGAGCACGACGGCGATGATCGCGAGCGCGACCAGCGCCTCGATCAGCGTGAAACCGGCGGCGTCAGAGCAGCTTCTGCGGGACAATCTCGACGCCTCCGGTCAGCCAGTTGACGCGCACCTCATAGCCCATGCCGGGCCGCGCCAGCGCGATCGTTCCCCCGCACGACATGCCCGACGGAAAGAAGTCGATCGAGCGTCCCGCTGCGCGATCGGCACAGCGCGAGGCCAGCATCGCCTGCATGACCACGTCGCCCGGCAGGCGGATGGTCCGCCCGGTGACGCCGGAACGGATCGCGCGCGCCTCGGCGTCGACCTGCGTCGTCACCCTGACCTGCCGGCGCAGCGCCGCGCTGCGGTCGGCCTTCAGCAGCGCCGCGGTCTCGACCGCGTAGCTTTCGAGCCTCGCCCGGGTCGTCGAGCGCGGTATCGCCGGCAGGATGATCGCCGCGAGCAGGCCGATGATCGCGAGCACGCACAGGATCTCGATCAGCGCGAAGCCGCGCGCATGGCGGATGGCTTCAGCGCGCGCCGCTGACAATGTCGGCTGCCGTTCCACTGCCGCCTTCCTGGCCGTCCGATCCGAGCGAAATGATCTCGTAGGGCGCGCTCGCGCCCGGCGAACGATAGACGTAGATGTGGCCCCACGGATCGCTCGGCACCACGCCGCCGCGCAAATAGGGCCCGTTCCAGCCGGACTGGTTGGTGTTGCGGGTCAGCGCCGCGAGGCCTTCGTTGGACGTCGGATAACGGCCGAGATCGAGAAAATAGAGATCGAGCGCGCTGGAAAAACTCTCGATCTGGATCTTCGCCGCCTTCGCCTTGGACTCGCTGAGATAGTTCAGCACGCGCGGGCCGACCAGCGCCATGATCATCCCGATGATGGTGATGACGACCAGCATCTCGACGAGGGTGAAGCCTGCTTCCCGTCGGCCGGCGCGCCGCCGACCGCGGCTTGCTGATGGATGTTTGGTCACTTCAAGCTTCTCCCGTTCCCTGCCTATCCGACAATCTGGCTCACCGACATCAGCGCCGTCATCACCGAGGTGATCAGGCCACCGACGACCAGCGAGATCGCGATGATGGCCGCCGGTCCCGCGATGCCGACGGCGCGGTCCAGCGTACGCTGCAACTTGGCCTCGTAGAATTCGGCGACCCGCCCGGACAGCATCGGCAATTGCCCGGTCTCGTCGCCGAGCCGGAGCATGCGCACCGCCATCGCCGGCAACGCCGCGGTCTCGGCCAGCGCATCGGAAAGTTTCGAGCCGTGGCGGACGCGGTCGGCGGCCTCGCTCCAGACCGTGGACGGGCCGGTCGTGGCCATCATGTCGATGAGGATGCGCAGCGTGGTGGTGAGATTGACGCCGCTGCCGAGCAGCAGGCCGAGATTGCGACAGAACAGCGCCGTGCGGTACGCGCTCATGACGTTGCGGATCGCCGGCAGCCGCGTGATCGCGTTGGTGATGCCGCGGCGGATACGCTCCTGCCGCAGCAGAAGCCATGTCGCGGCGATGACGGTCGCGAGGCCGGCCAGCACCACGTCGGAATTGCCGCGCAGGAAGGTCGAGATGTTGAGGAAGACACCGACGACCGGATCGACCTTGGCACCGAAATCCTGCAACACCGATGCGAATTGCGGCAGCACGAAGGTGAGGAAGAACAGCAGCACGCAGCCGGCCGCGCCGAGCACGAACAAGGGATAGCGGATCGCATCCGACAACCGTCGCCGCAAGGCCTCGCTGCGCGCGCGTTCGCTGGCCAGCACCTCCAGGACCTGATCGAGAGACCCCGAGGCCTCGCCGACCCGCACCAGCGCGATGTACATCGGCGGAAACAGCCCCTCATGCCGTGCCAGCGCTTCGGCAAAGCTCTCGCCCGAGACGACGCGGGAACGGATGTCGGCAACGACCGGCCGCAGCCGGCCGAAATCGGGATCGGTCGCGAGCAGCTCCAATCCGTCATTGATGCGGGCGCCGGCCCGCAACAGCAGCGCGAGGTCGCGGGTGAAGATGGTGACGTCTTCCGGCTTCGGCCTGTTGAACAGGCTGGTCACGCGGCCGGCCGCGCCGCTCTCCTCCGGCGTGACGTTGTCGACGAGGACAAGACCGAGCCGCTCGATCCGCTGCGCGACATCGCCCGCCGCGGGCGCGGCGATGGCGCCGGAGACCAGTTCGCCGTTGGCATTGAGCGCGCGGTAACGATAGTTCGGCATGGGCGTCAGCGCACCGTCGTGACGCGGAAGAGCTCGGGCACGGTGGTGAGCCCGGCCCGGCATTTGGCCACCGCGTCCTCCAGCATCGTCGTCATGCCGCCCCGCATCGCGGCGGCGTCGATCGAATGGGAGTCGGTCTGCGGTCCGACCAGCGCGCGGACCTCGTCAGACATTTCGAGGATCTCGAACACGCCGTTGCGGCCGCGATAGCCGGTGCCGCCGCAGCGCTCGCAGCCGCCGGCCTCGTGCACGACCTCGCCGCACTTGAAGCCGACCACCGCAAGGCGCGGATCCTTGGCAAGATCGGCCTCGGTCAAAGCATGCGGCACCTTGCAGCGGTCGCAGAGCACGCGCACCAGGCGCTGCGCCACCACCGCGCGCAGCGTCGACTTCAGCAGGAAGCCCTCGATCCCGAGATCGATCAGGCGCGGCACGGCCGCCGCCGCCGTCTCGGTGTGCAGCGTCGTCAGCACCAGATGGCCGGTCAGCGCGGCATGGATTGCGATATGGGCGGTCTCGGCGTCACGAACCTCGCCGACCATGATGACGTCGGGGTCCTGGCGCACGAAAGCGCGCATGGCCGAGGCGAAGGTCAGGCCGATCGACGGCTTGACCTGGGACTGGTTGATGCCAGGGATCTCGTATTCGACGGGATCCTCGATGGTGAGGATCTTTCGCGTCGGCTCGTTCAGGATCGACAGCATGGTCGCGAGCGTCGTGGTCTTGCCGCTGCCGGTCGGGCCCGTGACGACGATCATGCCGTGCGGCATCGCCAGGAGGCGCGTCATCACGCTCTCGTCGCGCGCGGCAAGGCCGAGCTTGCTCATCTCCAGGAGGCCGCGGTCGCGCGGCAACAGGCGGATCACGGCGCTCTCGCCGTGCTGCGTCGGCATGGTGGCGACGCGGACGTCGATCTCGCTGCGCCCGACGCGCACGCGCGCGGCGCCGTCCTGCGGCAGCCGCCGCTCGGCGATGTTGAGGCTGGCGAGAATCTTGATGCGCGAGATCAACGCCTGCGGCGGGATGCCGTGCGGCGACGGCAATACGCGCAAGAGACCGTCGACGCGCATGCGCACGGCAAGTCCGGCGCGGAACGGCTCGACATGGATGTCGCTCGCGCGCAAGTCCGCCGCGCGCTCCAGAAGATCGTTGAGCGCGCGCACCACCGGCGCACCGCTGGCGAGATCGCGCAGGCTCTCGATGTCGTCGTCGGACTGCTGCTGCAATCGAACGCCTTCGTCCGCATTTGTTTCGGCGGCGCCGGTTCTTTGGTCGAGAGCTGTCGTAATATCTTCATATGACGCGACGACAATATCGACCTGCGTGCCGAAGACAATCTCGGCGGCGCGGATGGCGGCTGCATCCAGAGGATCGGCAATCGCTATTCCGTAAATTCCGCTCGAAGAGCGGAATGGAAATATAGTCGATTCCCGCAGGAATCTATGTGAGAAGCCGTCGAGGCAAGGCGTGATTGACAGTAACTGCGGAAGACTGAGCCGCGGAAATCGAAAATATTCCGAGACCTCGTCAGCAAATTCGGCTGACGAGAGGTCCATCTTCTCCCACAGCTCGCGGAGCGACCGACCAGATCCGGCATCTGTCGGACCAGCGAGGCGCGTAAGCGCGCGTGACGGTAGCGAGTGCTTTGCGAGAAGATGCTGTTTGAAGGTGTCGACCGCGACGTCTTGCATGACCTTCACCGCACCACGCTTGTTAGTAACACATCCATCCGGCCCGCTCACGACCATGGAGTCCACGATAGGTTTACTAGCAAGAAATGGCAGCGACGCAAATTTTGGCGCATACGATCCATGATGGATCAGACACATTTTTCGGCCACTCGAAGCGGCAGCCGTCATATTTCGTTCAAATTACTCCAGCCGCTCTTGCGCCTCCGCTCAGCGTTGCCTGGAGCGCTCATCCTGTTGTCGTCCGGTTTCCTGCTCGGTGCGTGCATCGTCACCGCCGATCAGTCGATCGAGGCCGATCCAAAGGATCCGCGCGCCCAGGACATCGCCGACAAGATCCGCTCCCTCGACCTGCAGCCGCGGCAAGCTACGGACACGGGCGCGAGCGGCATTGCCCAGACGAAATCGTCCAAGCCCGCGATATACCTCAGCGATGGCACAACGCCGCAAGGCGGCACGCTGGCCGAGCGCGATGATGGCGGCGGCAGTGGCTATGACCTCAATTTCGAGAATGCGCCGGTCGCCACCGTGGCAAAGGTCATTCTTGGTGACGTATTGAACGTCGGCTACACGATCGACCCGCGCGTGCAGGGGACCGTGACGTTGGCCTCGGTGCGCCCCGTGCCCAAGGCAGACACGCTGTACATGCTGGAGAACGCGCTACGCATGTCCGGTGTCGCGCTGGTCCGCGACCGCACCGGCTATCGGCTGCTCCCGGCGCCGGAAGCCGGCCCCGGCGGCATCGACCGTTCGATGAATGCCGCGGCCGGCCAGGGCGTGACGGTGGTGCCGCTGCGCTATGTCTCGGCGCAGAACATCTTCAAGCTGCTCGATGCCTTCGGCGTGAAGGCCTCGACCATGCGTCCCGACAACGCCCGCAACACGCTGATCGTCAGCGGCAGCGGCGCCGACCGGGCGACTGCGGTCGACACCATCCTCTCCTTCGACGCCGACTGGATGCGCGGACAATCCGTCGGCATCTTCCCGGTGCGCAATTCCTCGCCGGAGCCTGTCATCACCGAGATCGAGAAGATCATGGATTCCGGTGAAGGCGGCATGAGCCAGAACGTGATCAAGTTCCAGCCGATCTCGCGGCTCAACTCGATCCTCGTGGTGAGCCAGAAGCCGGAATATCTCAAGCGCGCCCAGACGTGGATTGCGCGGCTCGATCGCTCCGACACCGACGGGGTGAACCTGAAATCCTTTCCGCTGCGCTACGGCAATTCCAAGCTGATCGTGGCGCTGCTGAACGAGATGCTGCTCAACCAGGGCTCGGCGAGCAGTTCGACGCTCGATAACGCGTCGAGCCAGATAGCGCCCGGCGCCGGGATGTCGACGACGTCCTCCAGCAATCCCGTGGCGTCGCTGAGCGCACTGCCGACTGCTGCCGCGGGGGCGGCAACGCCGGTCACCACACCTACGGGATCATCCTTCAGCGCCCGTCTCGCGCCCGCCGCCGCCGCGACACCTGCGCAAGACAATGGCCTCGGCGGACCCGCGGGCGGCGGGGCCAAGCCCGGCCTCAACGGCATCCTCCAGAACGTGCGAATCACCGCCGACGTCACCAACAACGCCGTGCTCGTCTACGCCAACCAAGAGGCACAGCGCATCGTCGAGCAGACCATCCGGCAGATCGACCGGCCGCAGCGCCAGATCGCCATCGAGGCGACGATCGCCGAGGTGACGCTGAACGACCAGTTGAATTATGGCGTGCAATTCTTCCTAGCGAGCCAGAAGGGTTCGATCTCCAACACCATTTCGGGCGTCAGCAACAGCGCCACGATCGGAAGCAACACCGAGCCGGCGAGCAATCCAGTCAATGCCGCCGCCGGTGCCCTGCTCGGCCGCGCGCTGCCGGGCTTCAACTTCCTGATCGGCTCCGAGAACTCGCCGCGCGTCGTGCTCGACGCATTGCACGGCATCACCAACGTCAAGGTGCTGTCGAACCCGTCGCTGGTGGTGCTGGACAACCAGACCGCGACCTTGCAGGTCGGCGACCAGGTGCCGTTCTCGACGGGCACGGCGACCGTGCTGACCGCCAACAACACCGTGGTCAACACCATCGACTACAAGAACACCGGCATCATCCTGCGGGTGCTGCCGCGCGCCAATGCCAACGGCAACGTCGTGCTCGACATCGAGCAGGAGATCTCGAGCGTGGCCGCCGGCAGTGCCAACTCCTTGACGCCCACGATCTCGCAGCGCCGGGTGAAGAGCTCGATCGCAGTGACGAGCGGGCAGACCGTGCTGCTCGCCGGTCTGATCAGCGAGACCGAGAACAGGCAGCGCCAGGGCCTGCCGATCCTGGATTCCATTCCCGGCATGGGCGATGCCTTCTCGCATCAGACCAACGCGCGTGCCCGCACCGAGTTGATTTTGTTCATCCGCCCGACCGTGATCAAGGACGGTGTCGATGCTCACGTCATCGCCGAGGAGATGCGCAGCAAGATGAACGGCCGTATAGTCGGGACCAGCAATCCCGTGGTCACCGTGAGCCCGCCCGGGGCGGTGCGCTAACGGCGTGACAGACCGGATTGTGAACAACGGTACCGGCGCTCCGCTCGCACTCGGCATCGCCCTGCTGCTGGGGGTGTTCGCGAGCCTCGCCACCGCGCCGGGGGCGGAAAGCCTGTACGGCGCGTTCCTGGCTGCCCTGATGCTGGCAATCGCCGCGCACGATGCCCGCCACTATCTCATTCCGAACGAGCTGACGGGCACGGCTTTCGCGCTCGCCCTGCTCCGCGCCGGGGCGTTCGTGCCCGATATCGGCCTGGAGGCGCTGCTCTGGCCGCTCGCCCGTGCCGCCGCCGTGGCGCTGCCGCTGCTGCTGCTGATGGCGCTCTACCGGCGCTGGCGCGGCCGTGACGGGCTCGGGCTCGGCGACGTCAAACTCGCCGCGGTGTGCGGCGCCTGGCTCGATCTTGTGACCGTGGCCGCGGTGATCGAGCTTGCGGCGCTGCTCGCGATCGCCGTCTATGCCGCCAATGCAGCCTTGCGAAAGAAACCGCTGCGCGGCACCGCCCTTCTGCCGTTCGGATTGTTCCTGGCACCGGCGATCTGGCTCGGTTGGCTGGGCGAGACCTGGTACGCGAACTGGCCCGGCGGCTGGTCCGGCTAAGGCGCGGTGATCGCGGAAGGACTCGACATTCCGCCGCATGCGGGACGCGCCGCGCCGGCGGTCGCCGTCTACTGTGCATGGGGTTGTTTTCGCACTTTTTTGTTTGGGGCCAGTAGACCCGGTGTGGGAAAGGCCGTCAGTGCTCGCGGCTCGGCGCCCATTCCAGCGCCCGCAGGCGGGCCTCGGCGATCTCGCCACGCGTCATCTTGGTGGTGACGGCATCGCGGATCCGGGCCCGCGCCTCGCGCGCCGGCGGAGGCGCTGCGGACGTCGACAGGTTGAGCCATTTGGAGGCCTCGACGATGTCCTGCGGCACGCCAAAGCCGCGGTCGTAGAGCAGGCCGAGCGAATATTGGGCACGGCTGTCGCCCTGCTCCGCCGCGCGGCGGTACCACATCGCAGCTTCCGCATAGTTCTGCGGCACGCCACGGCCGGTCTCGAACAGGAAGCCGAGATAGGTCTGCGCCGCCGCGTTGCCGCGCTCGGCCAGCGGAATGAAGATGCGAGAGGCCGCCGCATAGTCCTGGCGGTGGAATGCGGAGACGCCCTGGCGAAGCGACTGGGCCTCGGCACCGGTAGCGCTCCCGAGAATCCAGCCAGCAAGAACGAGCAACGCTAGCGCGCGGCGAGGCGGCCGACCCCGGAGGTTCGCTGCCTGATCGGGCCCAACCTTCCTTATCATCCTGCCCTCCTGTCGACTACGGCAGCAGCTTAAGCCAGGGGCGTGACGGAATCCTAACACTTTGGCATGCAACTGCCGTATCGCGCCTGCCACACAGGCTTGCTAATCTTGATGACGCCGGCTGGACGGCATGTCCACCGGCTCAAAGACCTGGGGCGCGCTACCTGCCCTTCCAGACAGGCGCACGCTTGTTGAGGAAGGCGTCCATGCCTTCACGGAAATCCTCGCTCATATAGGCCTTGAGGATCAGGTCCTCGCCCTCTTCGCGCGACAGCGTGCGGCGGATGCGGCGCACCGCTTCCTTGGTTGCTTCCAGCGTGAGCGGCGCATGGCTGGCGACGAGCTTTGCGGTCTCGTCCGCGCGGCGCTGCAGCGTCTCGACGTCGGGCACTATCTCGTTGAGCAGGCCGAGCGCCAGCGCCTCCGGCGCCTCGACCAAGCGCGCCTTGAAGATCATATCCTTGGTGCGCGCGGGACCGACCAGCGCGACGACGCGGCTGATGTTCGACATCGACAGGCAGTTGCCCAGCGTGCGCGCGATCGGGAATCCCATCCGCGTCGTCTCGGTGCCGATGCGGAGGTCGCAGCAGGCCGCAATGCCGGCGCCGCCGCCGGTGCAGGCACCGGCAATGGCCGCGATCACGGGCACGCGGCACTGCTCCAGCGTGCCGAGCACGCGGTCGATCCGCGCCTCGTAGTCGAGCGCGTCCTGCGCGGTCTTGAACGCACGGAACTGCGAGATATCGGTGCCGGAGGCGAACGCCTTGTCGCCCGCGCCGGTCAGGATCAGGGCCTTGATGGAGCGGTCGGCGTTGATCTCCTGGCAGATCTCCGCCATGCGGTCATACATGGCGAAGGTCATGGCGTTGCGCGCCTGGGGGCGGTTGAAGGTGATCCGCGCGATGCCGTCCGTGACGGAGTAGAGCAGGTCTTCGTTGGTCGTCGTCGGTGCGTTCATCGCGCGCTCACTTTCTAGGTTAGTTCAGGCCACCTGAGCCTTGGTCATCGGCACCACGTCGCGTCCCTTCAGGACGTCCATGGCCGCCAGCACGCCGCCGCTCCGGTGCGGGATCTTTGCAAGATCCAGGCCCATCTCGACGCCGGCGAGCGTACCCATCAGCATCAGGTCGTTGAAATGTCCGATATGGCCGATGCGGAACACCTTGCCCTTGACCTTGTTCAGGCCGGTGCCCAGCGACATGTCGAAGTTTTCCAGCACGACCTTGCGGAAGGCGTCGGCATCAAAGCCCTCAGGCACGCGCACGCCGGTCAGCGCCGGCGAATGCGCGGCAGGATCAGCGCACTGCGTCTCCAGGCCCCAGACCTTGACCGCGGCACGCGTCGCCGCGCTGTGACGCTTGTGGCGGGTCCAGACGTTCTCCAGCCCTTCCTCCTCCAGCATCTTCACCGCCTCGCGCAGGCCGTAGAGCAGATTGGTCGCCGGCGTGTAGGGGAAGGTGCCGAGCTTGTTGAAGCTGATGACTTCCTGCCAGTCCCAATAGGAGCGCATGCCCGGATTGGCCTTGGCAACGGCGAGCGCCTTCTCCGAGACGGCGTTGAAGCCGAGACCGGGCGGCAGCATCAAGCCCTTCTGCGAGCCGGCGACCGAGACGTCGATGCCCCAGGCGTCGTGCTCGTATTCCATCGAGCCGAGGCCGGAGATGGTGTCGACCATCAGCAGCGCCGAATGCTTTGTGCGGTCGAGGATCTTGCGCACCTCCGCGGGCGGCGTGACGCAGCCGGTCGAGGTCTCGTTGTGCACGACGCAGACCGCCTTGATGGTGTTCTGCTTGTCGGCGGCGAGGCGCTTCTCGATCTCAGCGAGATCGGCGCCGTGGCGCCAGTCGCTCGGGATGAAGTCGACGTCGAGCTTGAACTTGTCGGCGATACCGCGCCACAGCACTGCGAACTGGCCGGTCTCGCACATCAAAACCTTGTCGCCGGGGGAGAACACGTTGACCATCGCCGCTTCCCAGGCGCCGGTGCCGGACGAGGGGAAGATGATCACGGGCTGCTTGGTGCGGAACACGCGCTGCATCGCGGCAAGCACGGCGAAGCCGAGCTCGGCGAACTCCGGACCGCGATGGTCCAGCGTCGGCATGTCCATCGCCCGCAGCACGCGGTCGGGCACGTTGGTCGGTCCTGGAATCTGTAAGAAATGCCTTCCAGTATGCACGGTCATAGGCGTCCTTCCCGGTCTAGCCTTATTTTGAAGGCCGCCGAATAGCACCATTTGACCGGCTTGTCCCCCTCCCAAAGGGCGACTCCCATGCACAAGCGGCGGGTATCCGCCGCCCCTATTCCGCGGCCACCAACTTTCCGGCCGGCCCCCTGCCCTCGACCGCCGCGAACGGCCGCTCCGGGTGCATGAGGAAGGCGGAAAAGCCGCCGAGCAGCAACAGGCCCATCGACATCAGGAATGGCAGGTACCAGTTGCCGGTCGCGTCGATCACGAAGCCAGCGACCAGCGGGGAGACGATGGCGGCGAAGGCCGAGCCGGTGTTCATGATTCCCGAGGCGGTGCCCGAATATTTCGGGGCGATATCCATCGGGATCGACCACATCGGGCCGATCACGAGCTCGGCACAGAAGAAGCCGGCCGAGAGGCACAGCGCCACCACGGTGATGTCGTGGACGAACAGGATCGGCAGCAGCGAGAGCAGCGCCCCCGTAAACCCTGTTACGGTGACGCTCAGCCGCGCCAGGCGAACATTGCCGGTGCGATCGAGGATCCTGTCCGAGATCACGCCGCCGACGCTGTCGCCGACCACGCCGGCGAAGAACACGCCGGAGGCGAACAGCGCCGAGTTCTTGATGTCGAGATTGTAATTGTTCTTGAAGAACAGCGGCAGCCAGTTGAGGTACAGCCACAGGCACCAGCCGTAGCAGAAGTAGGTGAGCGTCACCGGCCACATCCGCCCGAGCAGCGGGCCCCACGGCACGCGCGGCCGCTCGCCGGTCGGACGCGGCGGCAATGCGGCAAGCTCGGCCTCGGTGATGGAGGCATGCTCCTTCGGCTCGTTGCGGAAGTACCAGACCCAGATCACGCCCCAGATGAGGCTGACGAAGCCGAGCACGACGAAGGCGCCGCGCCAGGTCAGCCAAAGGATCAGCAGCGCCACCACTGGCGGCGTCACGGCATTGCCGAGCCGGGCGAAGGAATGGGTCAGGCCTTGCGCAAAGCCGCGGCGGTTGGCGGGCGTCCAATATTGCATCGCGCGCGTTGCGGTGGGGAACGTCGCGCCCTCGCCAAAACCGAGCGCGAACCGCGCGACGAATAGCGCAGCGAGACCGGTGACGAAGCCGGTCATGATGGTGGCGACCGCCCAGATCATGCCGCACCAGAACAGCGTCTTGCGCGGCCCGAAATGATCGCCGACCCAGCCGCCGATGACCTGGAACAACAGGTAGGGATAGGCGAAGGCCGAGAACACGAGGCCGAGCTGGGTGTTCGACAGACCCAGCTCCTTCTGGATCTCGCTTGCGGCCGTGCCGATGTTCACCCGGTCGACATAGGTGATGAAATACATCGCACAGAGCATCGCCAGCACGACATGCGTGGCCTTGAACCGAACTCCCATCTCACCCCTCCCGTATCGCTGTTGTTATGATTGCTGCCCGCCTGTCCCGCGCGATTTAGGTGCCGACCACTTTCAGGTGCGGCGAGGCGTTGCCTTGCGGACGCTGCTCCAGGAGCTTCATCGCGACATCGACACCGCCGGAGCGATGCGGCACGCCGGCAACCGACAGGCCCATCTCGACGCCGGTGAGCGCGCCGAGCAGCGTCAGCGCATTGCATTCGCCGAGATGGCCGATGCGGAAGACTTTTCCGGCGACCTTCGAGAGGCCCGAACCGAGCGACATGTTGTAATTGTCGAGCACGACCTTGCGGAATTGATCGGCGTCATGGCCGGGCGGCATCAGCACGGCCGTCAGCACCGGCGAGAACTCTGAAGACTCCTGGCAGAGCACTTCGAGCCCCCAATGATTGACGGCGGCGCGCGTCGCGGCGGCGAGCCGCTGATGCCTGGCGAACACGTTGGCGAGCCCCTCCTCGAGCAGCATCGCGATCGCCTCGCGCAGGCCGTAGAGCAGGTTGGTGGCCGGCGTGTAGGGGAAGAAACCCTTGGCGTTGGGCTTGAGCATCTCCTCCCAGTCGAAATAGGAGCGCGGCATCTTGTTGGTCTTGGACGCAGCCAGCGCCTTCTCCGAGATCGCGTTGAAGCCGAGACCGGGCGGCAGCATGAAACCCTTCTGCGAGCAACTGACGCTGACGTCGACCTTCCACTCGTCGTGGCGGTAGTCGACCGAGCCGAGCGAGGAGATGGTGTCGACCATCAGCAGTGCGGGGTGGCCCGTGCGGTCGATCGCAGCACGGATCTCGGCGATACGGCTGGTCGCGCCGGTCGAGGTCTCGTTATGCACGACCATGACGGCCTTGATCGTGCGCGCCTTGTCCTCGGTGAGCTTGGCCTCGATCACCGCAGGATCGGCGCCGCGGCGCCAGTCGCCCGGAACGAAATCGACCTCGATGCCGAAGCGGCCGGCCATCTGCCGCCACAGGGTGGCGAAATGGCCGGTCTCGACCATCAGCACCTTGTCGCCCGGCGACAGCGTGTTGACGATCGCGGCCTCCCAGGCGCCGGTCCCCGACGAGGGGAAGATGATGACCGGGCCTTTGGTCTGGAAGATCTTCTGGCTGCCTTCGAGCACGGTGCGGCCGAGCTCGCCGAACTCCGCGCTGCGGTGGTCGATGACAGGCATGTCCATGGCGCGCAGGACGCGCTCGGGGACCGGGCTCGGGCCCGGAATCTGAAGGAAATGACGTCCCTGGTGCATGAAAACCTCCCTATCGGCGGGTTATGGCCGGCTCTGTTGGCTATTTTGCATTCATTCTTTGTCCTTTCAATCGAAATTTGGTATTCGATTGTGGACGTCGACGCGACCAAACGAGCAAACTACTGTGCTGCAAATGAAATCCACGATTCCCGACACCGGGGTTCCGATCACCCCGCCCGCCGGCAATGGCGGCGACCGCCAGGAAAACCGTCACGAGGCCTCGCTTCACGGCGAGATCCTGCTGCGGCTGCGCGACTACGTGGTCGAAGGCAACATTCCGGAAGGAGCCCGCGTTCCCGAGCGGCGGCTCTGCGAGATGCTCGGCATCTCCCGTACGCCCTTGCGCGAGGCCCTGAAGGTGCTCGCCGCCGAGGGTCTGATCGAGCTATTGCCCAACCGCGGCGCACGCGTGCGCCAGCTCAGCCAGCGCGATCTCGAAGAACTGTTCGACGTGATGGCGGGACTGGAAAGTCTGGCCGGGCGCCTCGCCTGCGAGGCCATTACGGATGCGGAAATCACCGCGATCGAGCAGCTGCACTACGAGATGTACGGCCATTATCTGCACCGCGATATGCACGGCTATTTCCAGACCAACCAGCGCATCCACGAGAGCATCGTCGCGGCCGCGCGCAACGAGACGCTGAAGATCGCCTACGCCAACTTTGCCGGACGGATCCGCCGCGTCCGCTACTCCGCCAATTTCGCCCGCAAGCGGCAGCGCTGGGCGGAAGCGATGCGCGAGCACGAGTCCATCCTCGATGCGCTGCGCCGCCGCGCCGGCAGCGAACTCAGCGACATCCTGTTCCAGCACCTGCGCAACAAGCGGACGGCGGCGATCGAGCATCTGACCGAGCCCCAAGAGGACGCGCCAGCCTCCGCCTGAGGCGGCCGGCTTGCTCATTTTGAATTCATAATATAATCGGTCAGGAACAATAATGAATAACTCAGCAAGGCTGAGCCTCGCTGAGGCAGTCCGGGATCAGGGATGACAAACGCCTCCTCGCTCGAACGGCGCCTGCGGTCGGAATTGACCGGCGACGTCCTGTTCGATGACTTCAGCCGCGGCCGCTACGCCACCGACGCCTCGTTCTACCAGATCATGCCGGCCGGCGTGGTGGTCCCGAAAACCATGGACGAGGCCCTGAGGGCCTTGGCGATCGCCCGCGACGAGGGACTGAAGGTCACCCCGCGCGGTGGCGGCACCTCGCAATGCGGCCAGACCGTCAATGACGGCCTGGTGGTCGATCTCTCCAAGCACCTGAACCGCATCCTGTCGGTCGACGTCGAAGGCCGCACCTGCGTGATCGAGCCCGGCATCGTGCTCGACGACCTCAACCGCCAGCTGAAAAAGCACGGCCTGTGGTTTCCGGTCGACGTCTCCACCGCCTCCCGCGCCACCATCGGCGGCATGGCCGGCAACAATTCCTGCGGCGGCCGCTCGCTTCGCTACGGCACCATGCGCGACAACACGCTGTCGATGGAGGCCTCGCTCGCCGACGGTACGCTGGGCCGCTTCGGCGAGGTCTCGCGCGATCTCTCCGACCTCGAGGCCAGCGACGCCACCCGCGCCCTGTTCCGCGACATGCTCGATCTCGGCACGCGCGAGGCCGACGAGATCGCCGCGCGCTTCCCAAAGGTGCAGCGCCGCGTCGGCGGCTACAATCTCGATGCGCTGGTGCCGCGCAACGCACCGAACAACATGGCGCATCTGCTGGTCGGCTCGGAAGGCACGCTCGCCTTCACCACCAAGGTCGAGCTGAAGCTCTGGCCGGTCATCCGCAACAAGGCGCTCGGCGTCTGCCATTTCGGCAGTTTCTACGAGGCGATGGACGCGGCCCAGCACCTCGTCAAGCTCAAGCCGATCGCTGTCGAACTGGTCGACCGCACCATGATCGCGCTCGGCCGCGACATCGCGATGTTCCGCCCGATCATCTCCGCGGCGATCAAGGGCGATCCGGATGCGGTGCTGGTGGTCGAGTTTGCTGAGGAGGACCAGGCCGACAATCTCGTCCGTCTCAAGCAGCTCGGCGAGCTGATGGGCGATCTCGGCTTCGGCTGGAATAACGACACGCGCAAATGGGGCGGCGTGGTGGAGATCACCGAACCCGCACTGCAGAGCGGCATCGCCGATTTCCGCGCCGCCGGCCTCAACGTCATGATGTCGATGAAGCAGGAGGGCAAGCCGGTTTCCTTCGTCGAGGACTGCGCCGTGCCGCTGCCGCATCTCGCCGACTACACCGCGCGGCTGAACGAAGTCTTCGCCAAGCACGGCACCAGCGGCACGATGTACGCGCACGCCTCAGAGGGCTGCCTGCATGTGCGCCCGGTGCTGAACCTGAAGCTGGAGAAGGACGTCAAGGCGATGCGGGCCATCGCCGAAGAGGCCTTCGCGCTGGTGCGCGAGTACAAGGGCTCGCATTCCGGCGAGCATGGCGACGGCCTGGTGCGTTCCGAATTCCACGAAACCATGTTCGGCGAGCGCCTCGTTGCCGACTTCAAAGAGGTCAAGCAGCGCTTCGATCCCAATGGCGTCCTCAATCCCGGCAAGATCATCGACGCGCCCAAAATGGACGATCGTTCGCTGTTCCGCTTCAAGCCCGACTATCGCGTCAACGAGCTGAAGACGAAGCTCGACTGGTCGGCTTATCCCGGCGCCGGCGGCGGGTTCCAGGGCGCGGTCGAGATGTGCAACAACAACGGCGCCTGCCGCAAGCTCGAAGGCGGCGTGATGTGCCCGTCCTATCGCGCGACGCGCAACGAGAAGGACGTCACGCGCGGCCGCGCCAACACGCTGCGCCTTGCGATCTCCGGCCAGCTCGGCCCCGATGCGCTGTCCTCCGACGAGATGATGGAGACCCTGAAACTCTGCGTCTCCTGCAAGGCCTGCCGCCACGAATGCCCGACCGGCGTCGACATGGCCAAGATGAAGATCGAGGTGCTGGCCGCGCGCGCTGCCAGCCACGGCCTGAGCTTCCGCGACCGCCTGGTCGGCTACCTGCCGCACTATGCCGGCCTTGCGTCGCGCTTCGCGCCAATCGCGAATTTGCGCAACCACAGCCCGCTGTTGCGAAAGCTGTTCGAGCGGTTTGCCGGCATCAGCGCGCGTCGCGCCCTGCCCGCCTTCCGCAGCGACGTGTTCGTGCCGCCAGCTGACAGAGTCGGCCCGGAGAGCGGCCGCGAGGTCGTGCTCTTCACTGATACTTTCAATCGCATCTATGAGCGCGAGAACCTCGACGCTGCGCTGCGCGTGCTCACGGCTGGCGGCTATCGCGTGCACATGCCGAAGCCTGTGAGCGGTAACCGGCCGCTGTGCTGCGGCCGAACCTTCCTCTCGGCTGGCCTCGTCGACGAAGCCAAAGCCGAGCTCGACCGTCTCGTGGCCGCCTTCGCGCCTTTCGCCGCGCGCGGCGTGCCGATCGTCGGCCTCGAGCCGAGCTGCCTGCTGACGCTGCGCGACGAGCTTTCCTCGCTGCGCAAGGACAACGACGCCAAGGCCGTCGGCGCCCATGCGCTGACCTTCGAGGAATTCTTGGTGCGCGAGGCCGAGGCCGGACGGCTGCAACTGCCGCTCGGCGCGGTGGCCGACAAGACCGTGGTGCACGGCCATTGCCATCAAAAATCCTTCGGCGCCTTCAAGCCGGTCGAGCAGGTGCTGCGCCTCGTCCCCGGCCTGAAGGTCGAGACCATCGAGTCCAGTTGCTGCGGCATGGCCGGCGCCTTCGGCTATGGCGCGGACACGTACGATGCCTCGATCGAGATGGCCGAGCTGTCGCTGCTGCCCGCCGTGCGGCGCGCGGATCCAAATACGCTGGTCGTCGCCGACGGCACCTCCTGCCGCCACCAGATCCACGACGGCACGAAGCGCGAGGCGCTTCACGTCGCGCGCGTGCTGGCGATGAGCCTCGATCACTCCGAAACCCATTCCACCTCTCAAGCTGCAAAGGAAACCAGCCATGGCTGACCTCTCGCTCGACATCGCCCGCAAGATCCTCGACGCCGCTTTCGCGAAGGCTGGCGAGCTGAAGCTGAAGCCGCTGGTCGTGACCATTCTCGATGCCCGCGGCGTGCTCAAGCTCGCGGCGGCGCAGGACGGCACCAGCCTGATGCGCGCCGAGATCGCGCACGGCAAGGCCTATGGCGCCCTCGCGATGGGCATGGGCTCGCGCGCCCTGTTCCAGCGCGCGCAGGAGCAGGCCTATTTCGTCGACGCCGTGAACACCATTGCCAAGGGCGCGCTGGTGCCGGTCCCCGGCGGCGTGCTGATCATGGACGGCAGCACGCTGCTCGGTGCCGTCGGCGTCTCCGGCGACACCTCCGACAATGACGAGGCCTGTGCGGTGGCGGGCATCCAGGCGGCGGGGTTGAAGGCCAACGCGGGGTAGCCTCCACGCTACCGGGCCGCGTCGCCTTCTTCCACGTCGAAAGATGGTCTCGCAGCAGGCTTCGTCGGGGGTTCGAGTCCCTGGAGCGCTACCGCCTTTCCACACCAACCAACCCTGCGATACCTCATCCGATCTTACGCATAGGGCAGTTCGTGAGCCCCGTGGGGCGAGCGCAGATTTACCCTCACAAAGGCGAAAGTTGAAAGACCTCCAGCTGCAGGTCAGGCAAAAGCGTCCTCTGTCGTGGAAGATCGAAAACGCGCCCGTATTCGGTGTCGAAATCATACCGTAAGGCACGTGGGTGCCCCTCGTCGGCTTCCTTCCGACCCAGAGTGCAGGGTCGAGTAGAGGCGTCGATCGCTCGACGCCTCCCTCACAGATCCGGACGTGCAGCTTTCCCGCAGCCGGCTCCTCTGACGAGTAGCTTGATCAGACCATTTGGTGACGCCAGTCGCGTACATGCCCGATCGGTATCGGGAAGACCTTCAGGATTGCGTTGAACCGCTCCCACGACAGCTTCGGCCGTTGGCTTCGCCGTAGTAGGACCCGCCGCCACGCCTTCATTACCTGAAGACGGAAGCGACCGAGGCAGGTGCTGTTGCCAGGGATGCCGAAGTAGGCGTAGTGCCCGCGCAGCACCGCAGCCAGCCACCTGTGCTGATCGCGGAGCCGTTGGTGCATCCGCCGCCTCATCTCCTGGCGCAGCTCCTTCAGTTTGCGGATCATCCGCTTCCTTTGGGTCTTCTGGCAGTGGAGGAAGCGCCCAGCTCTGGTCTTGCCGCAGTAATGCGTGAAGCCCAGGAAGTCGAACACCTCCGGCCGCGCCCTGCCCTTGCGCCGACGGTTTTCTTCAGCAAACCGTCCGAACTCGATCAGCCGTGTCTTGTCCTCATGAAGATGAAGACCGAACTTGGCCAGTCGCTCCACCAAGGCCGCCATCATCGTCTCTGCATCCTGCCGTCGCTGGAATAGGAGCAAGTAGACGTCGGCATATCGGACCAGCCGTACCTGACCGGTCGCATGCCTCCGCTTCCACTGCTCCACCCAGAGATCGAGCACATAATGCAGGAAGATGTTGGCGAGCAGCGGGCTGATGCCCGCACCCTGGGGCGTTCCTTCCACCGTATCGGCGTACACGCCATCCTCCAGGATGCCGGCACGGAGCCATTGGCCAATCAGCCGCAGGACTCTCGGGTCGGCAATCCTGTGCGCCAGCATCCGCAGCAGCCAGGCGTGGTCAACGCTGTCAAAGTATCTGCGGATGTCGGCATCGAGTATCCAGTTCACTGGCTCCGTCGTAATGGCCTCGCGCACCACCCGCAGCGCCTGATGAGCACTGCGTCTGGGTCGGAAGCCAAAGGAGCAATCGAGGAAGTCGGCTTCATAGATGGCGCTCAAGACCTCCGCCACCGCGCCCTGAACGATTTTATCTTCCAGCGCGAGGATGCCGAGAGGCCGCTGACCGCCGTCAGCCTTAGGGATGTACGTCCGGCGAACCGGCAACGGCCGATAGCGGCCGCCATGGACCCTGTCGGCTAGATCGCGAAGATTACCTTCGAGGTCTTGCCCGTAGGATTCCACTGTCACCCCGTCTACCCCGGGCGCCGCCTGCCGCCGCAGCCGTCGATGCGCCCTTTCGAGCGCAGCGATGTCAACGTGGTGCAGCAGCGCCGTGAACCTGGTCTGGCGCGACCGTTTGGCCGCCTCATTCACCCTGGTGAGATTGGCTGACAGGATGACCCGGCTCTGTGTCCGGTCCCGTGCCTGCTCACCGGAGTTTCCCATCAGTCGGGGCCTTCCCTCCGGTCGACTCGTTGCCTTCGCCGCCATCGACAGTACTACGCCCCGATCCGCCACCCTGCCGTGCCTGAGGAACAGCCTCTGCTTTTCGCTCGGCCAATTCCCCCTCCGGTGACGAGCCGGAGCACATGACAGGGTTTCTCAGGTTCCCATGATTTCTCTGCGCGCATGATGTGGTCTCCGACCCCGGCGGCCCAGAACCTGCTCGCCTTTAGCGCAGATCCCGGTGTTGCCTTCGACTTTTGAAGCAGCCAAGGCGACCGCGACGATCCGATTACGTGGCCCAATACACACCCTGCACGCTTGCTGTCTACGCTTGGTCCTGCCGTTACCGGTTCGGACCCAAGACTCGCTACGAGGCGTCTGGCTAAGACCTACCTCGGCAGAACTTTCATCCGCTAGACATCATGAGCTTCTCCTGACGCACTTCAAATCCCGGAGGCGCAACTACCGACACCGACATTCCGTTCGGGTGGCGATCTGACCGAGGGGCGTTCCCTGCGTCCCGAACGCAGTGAGCATCTTCTAAGTCATTGACTTTCTTGATACGGCAGCCCCGCCGGTCGCATTCTGTTCACGTTCATTTCGCTCAATTCGTTGCGATTTCATTGCGGCTGGATGAGAACGACAGCTCGACACGATGAGATCACCTAGTTTAGTGAGCTGAAACTGGCCGAGCGGTGCTGTTCCAAATGACAGGTGGCAGCACCCTGCGCTTCCGATAGTGTGGTGTGGTTTCAGGACGAGGTCCGCGGTCCGCCCGTGCACGTGCGCAAGATGGGGAGTGGTGCCAACTTCAATGACCCACCTGGACCGGACCGCCGAGCCTGACTTTTCGCAAAGTCAATGCAAGCGGAATAGCCGATAATGAAATCAGCATCAGCACCCAGAAGGCATCCATGTAGGACTGGAAGGACGCTTGGTTCTGCACCTGCTGTCCGATCCACTGCATCGCTTGCTGATGTGCTTGTGCAAGAGAGTTGCCCTGAGAGACGAAAACATTCGTAATCTGCTGCAGCGTATCCTGATATTGCAGACTCGATGGCGTCACCAGCTCGGCCAGCCGACTCTGGTGAAACTGCGCGCGATGCGCCAACACGTTCGAAACCAGCGAAACGCCGATCGAGCCTCCTGTGTTGCGCGCCGCGTTGATCAGCGCTGACGCTTGGTCGGTCTTGTTGGGTGGAATCCCGTCATAGGACGCCGCCATGATTGGCACGAAAATTAGGGGCAGTCCGACACCGAGGAGCATGCGGGTGCGCGCCATGAACCAGAAGCCAAGATCGGCATAGACGCTCGTCATGCTGTACATCGAGATGGCGATGACGGCCGCGCCGGCAACGATTAGATATTTCGGCTGCATCTTGGCAGCGAGGCGGCCTACCACGAACATCATCAACATGGTGACGATGCCGCCGGGCGACAATACAAGCCCGGCCCAGGTCGCGGTGTAGCCGAAATCCTGCTGCACCAGTTGCGGGAGGAACTGGGTCGTCGCAAGCAGGATTGCGCCGGTCGCCGTCATCACCAGGAAGCAGGCGCCGAACTGCCGGCTCGCCACCATGCGCAGGTCTATCATCGGATTGGGACGGCACATTTCCCACGGGATCATCAGAATGAAGGCCATGCCGCAGATGGCCGCAGAGGTCACGATGAACGGTGAAGCAAACCAGTCGTCTTCCAGTCCGCGATCGAGCATCACCTCCAACGCACCGAGGAAAGTTGCCACCAGCACGAAACCGATGATGTCGAACCCGGCTTTTGGCTGCTCTGCCTCCGTCTTCGCCGGTTCGTGCAGCACCGCGGCGATAAGGGCAATCGCGAACACGCCGACGGGGGCGTTGATCAGGAAGCACCAGTGCCAGGACAGATTGTCAGAGAGCCAACCGCCGAGCGTCGGCCCGACGACCGGGGCCACGACGACGGCCACCCCGAACACTGCAAAGGCCTGACCGCGCTTGGCGGGCGGGAAGGCGTCGGCAAGAATTGACTGCGCCACCGGTACCATACCGCCGCCGCCGAGGCCTTGCAGGATACGGAATAGCAGCAGCGCATTCAGGCTGGAAGCGAAGCCGCACAGGATCGAGCTCACCGTGAAGATGCCGAGACAGATCAGGAAGAAAGTCTTGCGGCCAAGCATTCTGGCAAGAAAGCTGGAGGCGGTCAGAATGATTGCATTCGACACCAGGTAGCTGGTGACGACCCAGGAGGCTTCGTCTGAGCTCACGCCCAAGCCGCCGGCAATATAGGGCAGCGCCACGTTTGCGATGGTGGTGTCAAGCACCTCCATGAAGCTCGCCAGCGCGACCACGATAGCGATCAGCCAGGGGTTGGCGGCGGCTGCGCCCCGCGAGGAAACCGCTTTTGCGTCGATCGCGGAGCCGCTCACAGCACTCTCTCCAGGCGGTCCAAAAGCGAAGGTGTTGCATCAATCCGCACCCTCGGCACCACAGACATACCCGGTCCCAGCGCGACGTCGGCCGGAGGGTTTTCGATCGCTATCTTGACCGGCACGCGTTGCACGATCTTGACGTAGTTGCCGGTCGCATTCTGCGCCGGCAGCAGCGAGAACGCCGTGCCAGAGCCGGGCTGCACGCTCTCGACATGACCCTCGATGATCCTCCCCGGGTACGCGTCGATCCTCACCTTGACATTCTCGCCGGGCCGCATCCGGTCGAGCTGGATTTCCTTGAAGTTCGCCGTGACCCAGATCTGGTCCGGCACGAACATGGTCAGGTTGGTGCCGGCCTGTGCGAACTGACCGACCGCGGCCGACAGGTTAACGACGCGACCCGGCTGCGCGGCGGTGACTGTCGTATAGGAGAGATTGAGCGATGCCTGGTCGCGTTGCGCCTTGGCCTGGGTGAGATTTGCGACCGCGCTCTTGCGCTGTGCTTGCAGCGCTTCCACCTGCCGGCGCGCGAGATTGAGGGTTGCCTGCGCGCTGAGTTGGGCGGCCTGCTGCTGATGCAGTTGAGAGGTATACTGCTCGGAGTTCTGCACCGTGCCGTAGCCGGTCTGCTCCAAATGCTGATAGCGCTGCGCCTGCTGCTGGGCGAACACAAGCGCCGCCTGCGCCTGATCGACCTGTGCCTGGTTGGCGGCAATTTGCGCCTGCTGGACGTCGAGCTGCGCGTCGACATTCTCGATGTTGGCGCGGGCGGCCGCGACCTGCGCTTCAGCCTGAGCCAGGGCAGCGCGATAGTCGCGATCGTCGAGGCGCGCGATCACGTCACCCGCCGCGACGTGCTGGTTATCAGTGACCGGAACGGCGCTAATGTAGCCGGAGACCTTCGATGCCAGAGGGAATTGCCGAGCCGCGATAAAGGCGTCGTCAGTCTCCTCGAAATGCTCGGTATAATCCATGTAGAGATAGCCGGCACCGATCGTGGCGAGCAAAACAGCAGTGACCGCAATGGCGATCGGGCGGTGGCGGAGCGGCCCGCGGGGGGCTGCGCTGCCGGGGACACCTGGATGAATTGTATCCGGCGAAGCCGCCTCCTTGGCGGCGGGGGGCTCCCGTGCAGCAACCCGCGAGATGACCTCTGCTCTGTCGGAGACACCTAGGGTCTCATAAGTGGCCGACGCCGAACCCTCCGTGCCGCCGCGGCCCGGTTGCTTGAGCTCCAAACCATGGTGTTCAGACATGACTGCTGCTCCCAACCATCCCGTTTCATAAATAAAACGATACCGTTTCGTTTACCGACACATAGTCTCAAGGGCCATTCGGAGTCAATAGAACGATACGGTATCGTTCTATTTACAAGGGGATGTGATAGGGGTATCTGACTGACACATTGTCTCAGTCGCCAGCCGGAAGCCTCATGACCGATCACAACCAATCCACTGCAGAACTCCGCCCGCTCAAAAGCAAGCCGGTCGCCGGACGCGCCGGACGGCCGCCGAAGGAGTTTGCTGGCGAGGTGGATGCCCGCATCCTCCACGCAGCACGCAAGGTCTTTTTACAACGCGGCTTCGAGGGTGCGAGCATCGACGAGATCGCCGAGGCGGCTCATTCCGGCAAGCGCTCGATCTATTCTCGCTTCCCTGACAAGCGGGCGCTTTTTACGGAAGTGGTGACACGGGACATCCTCACGCGCATCGCGGAGTCCAAGGCGGAACCGCCTGTTGGCGCGACCATCGAGGAGCGCCTAGCCAGTGTTGCCTCGACATTGCTGCATTGGAGTTTCGATGCTGACCGGATCGCACTCATGCGGCTCGCCATCGCGGAGGCGCATCGCTTCCCCGAACTGGCCGCTCAGGTGAGCCGCAGGGCGCGTGACCTCTCCACTGAGCTCGGGGCACAATTGCTGCGTAATTTAACGCAATCCGACGAACTTGCTTCGATGCCGGCCTTCGCGCCAGAACGTCTTCCCACAACGGCGCGGGCTTTCCTCGACGTGCTTGTCGTGCCGATGATCCTCAGGGCGCTGTTCGAGGTGGACCTCAAGAAGCTCGAGCCAGAAATCGACTTGCATGTGACCTCAGGCGTTACATTCTTCCTTGCAGCTTGTCGGAACGGCGAGATCCAACATGAGGGGCGTTGAGCCGCCACATCTGTGGAGTTCGTTTGTAGATTTCCTTTTGCTACGGACCATTCAGGACTTAAAGCGGCTGCAACCTGCACGACAATGAAGCCAATCTGCAAAGGAGGAGCCTTTTTGACCGGCTCCAATATGCCCAATTTCCTACGACGTACGCTCCTTCAAGGGCGCGCCTGCTCGGCAGAGCGATGAACCTCTGGTGCCAGGTGCCGGCTCGATCACCACGCGGAAGGGCATCACCTGCGCCTGAGCGGCGCGGGCTCGACACTGACTCCGCAAAGCGCCAGCCATAGCCCGGCAAGCGCGCGATCCAGCCTCTGCCGCGATGCGATCGAGCAAGCGCTGCAGGTCGGCACGGCTCAGATCACAACCGCGCGTCAACTCCGCCTCGGTCACGTCGGCCATGCGGTGAGGGCAGCGATTACATGTCGACGGTCATCGACAGGAGATACGTGCGCGGCGCTCCCAGAAAAAACGTGCCGAATGAGGCCACGCTGGACCAGTAGCTTTCACCGGTCACATTTTGAATATTTGCGCGGAAGACAGTTTTCTTGCCGTTGATCGCCGTCGTGTAGCGGGCACCGAGATCGAGTCTTGTCCAATCCGGGATTGGTTGCTTATTTGCGCTGTCGACGAATTGCTTGCCCGTGTAGATGACTGTTCCGCTCAATGTGAGATCTCTCATCCATGGGAGATCCCACTCTGCCCCGATGTTCGCTTGTACGTTCGGAACGCCGATTGGCGTGTTACCCAAATTGGCGAGGACTGCAGTCTTCGTCAGCGTGCCGTCCAGCAGCGAGACGCCTCCGAGGACACGAACATCGGGCCCGAGTTCGCCGAAGACGTTGAACTCGAGCCCGCGCACTCGCTGTTCGGCGGTTGCGGCGAAGCGCCCGGCGGACAGTTCGCCGCTCGCCTTGGAGATTTCGAAGGCACTGAAGGTGGTTGCGAACCTGCCAAAGTCCACCTTGACGCCGGCCTCGTACTGCTTGGCGATGTAGGGGGCGAGCACTTCGCCGAAATTGGAAGCCGTCTGGGGCGCCACGTCGCCCCGGGCAAGTCCTTCGATATAGTTCGCGTACAGGGAGACATTTTCCTTGGGCCGGATGACCAACCCGACCACCGGGGTGGTCGCGCTCTTGTCGTAGGACGACGTCAGCGTTCCGACGTTGGAGAGATAGTTGTTCGCCTCAATGTCCTGGCGACGGACACCCAAGGTCAGTAACACCCGCTCGTCGAGCACGGACAGGGTGTCAGCAATCGACACCCCCGTGAGTTGACTGTCCGAGAGTCGAGGACGCCCAGGCGTCTCGTTTGCGAACTGCGTTGGGGCCACCGCCGGATTATAGATGTTCGAGGCGACCAAGCCGCCATTGGTGAGCCGTCGGTACAGTTCGTCGTGATAGACCGAGGCCTGGAAGGTGACGGCATGGTGAACGAAGCCGGTATCGAAGCGAGACCGGACACCGCCATCATACGTGTACCGATCAATGCTGAGCCCGAAGTATTGCGGCGTCGAGGTGGTGTTGCCGCTCGCGCTGGTGATCGTCGGAAGACCGAAGAACCGCTCGACATTGGTCCGCGATCCCCCGACATCGGCGAACAGTGTAACCTGATCGCTTACATCATATTCGTTGCGCCACAGGACCGATTGATCGTTGATGTGCGACCATTCCCAGGGTTGCGTCACGTTCAGCCGGGCGTCCGGCGCCTTTGGCACTTGCAGGCCGGCAGCCACGAGGAATGGACGTGACGGAGCGTCGAACCGATCGGTCTGGGCAATGAGGTAGAGCCAGGATCTGTACCGCTCGCCCTGATAATCGAGAGCCAGCGATCCGATGCCCGTCGTTTCGGACTGACGGTCAATTGGCGTATCGCCGTCGCGGAGACTACCACTGGCTCGCACGCCCCATTCCCTGCCGTCGCCGTAACGCCGGGCAACATCCCAGTGGCCGCCAAATCGTGCGGTCGAGCCGTAGCTCGCAGTCAGGCGGGTCAGGTCCTCTTCGGCGCGTTTAGGCACGACATTAATGACGCCGCCAACGCCACCGTTTGGCGCAATTCCCGAGAGCGCGGCCGAAGGACCCTTCAGCACCTCGATACGTTCGACGTAGTCCGTGAAGATGCGGTATGTCGGCGCAATTCCGTAAAGGCCCTCGAAGGCGAATTCACCGTTGTTACCTTCGTTGATCGGGAAACCACGAATGTTGAACGAGTCAACCACACCGCCCGTTGGGTGAGAGCTTCGTACGGAAGGATCGAGGATCAAGGCATCCGCGCCCGTCGCAGCCTGCTGATCCCGGATGAACTTGTCTGTGTAGCTGGTCGCGTTGAATGGCGACTTCATTGTGCCGGTATTTCCAAGCATGCCCAGCCGGGCAGCCTGAGCGACCTGCCCTCCGGCGAACTCGGGCGCCACGCCCGACCGCGACTGCTGCGCTTGTACCGGGACGGCGTCCGGTTGCGGAGCACGAGAGACCACGACACGACGTGAACCTAGCCGGGCTCTGGCGCCATCACGTTTGATCGGCACCTGGCGGGCCGACCGCGGCGTCGGCGCATCAACCGTTACGGGCGGAAGGGAGTTCACGCCTTGCGATGCCTGCGATCGCGCGGGCGGTTCAAACCACGTCAGCAGCGCCACTCCACCAAGCAGGGTCGCACCAATGCGAGCTGCGGTCCCCATCTCATCTGCACGTCGCATTTCCAGAAAGTTCCTGATCGGCAGTTCCGTCGGCCAACGAGACGCGGCTCCGCGCTCGGCCTGCGGCAATCACGGATCGAAGATCCGTTGCCGCGTCCGAACTCGGCCGACACTTTTGATTAGTGAACAAGCTCCTCAGCAGTCCCGCAGACAGATTGGTTGCCTGCGCCGTCGCCGACAACTTCGACTTGCTAATGATCTGCCCGGCTTCTTTAGAGAGAGATTTTTGCGACCGCAACGCAAATGCGCGCACTGCGACTTAGAATGTCTCGATCATCGACGGTTCGAGTTAGTCGATGGAGCGCGTGGAAAAACTTCCCGAATGCGCTTTGGACAATTCCAAATCAGCGCCGTCGAAATTTTGAAAAAAGGACAGACGAGACTCTCTCACCGGAGGCGAATGATTTTTAATGGACGCAATAACGCAATGAGCGTTTGCTTCTCGGGCATGCATCAGGACCTCATCGTGGACTGAGTGCTGCGCGTCGCCATTCTATTCCAAGCGCCCTCATAGCGACGCCGTGACGCAGCGCAGGATGCGCAGATGGGAGCACGACAAACTCCACTGCGGCTCGACCGCATTTGATGGATAGAGCCATCGAAGCCGACCTCCTTGGCCTCGCTGCTGATTTTGGCGTTCTTGTCGCTCTCTCTTGCAGACGATCGTTTTCAACAGAGGCCGAGGTAGGCGTTGCGCACAACGGCTCAAGCTCGCTTACTGCAGAAAGCGTTCGCAAGGCTCCATGACCAGTACGTGATGCGCGCCCTTGTCACGCCTCCGTCGACGAAGCACGGCTTTCCTTCGCACCGGCGAATGGGACGGCGTCAGGGATTCACGCATCGTCGAACGTTTCGAGATGAGGCGCAGCAGGCAGAAATCGGACGACGTTCTCTGGCACGAGTTGAAGCCGCAACTCTCTCCTCCGAGGACCGCCCGCGGGGCGACCTCGCAGGCATCTCACCCGAGCTCGTCCATCTCCGCGCGCCTCAGGGCCGACTCGATCGTATCCCGGGTCTTGCCGATATGCGCCGCTATGGCAGCGACCGCCCGGTCGGTGTCGCGTGCCAGCGCCGCCTCCATCAGCTCACGGTGCTCGCGCGCGGCGTCGCGATTGCCGCGGTCGGTCTTGCGCGCGAGGTCGAGATAGCGCTCATTATGGGCGAACAACAGGTCGCGCACGCGCAGCATCCAGGCGCTATCGCAGGCCTGTGCGAGCGCTGCGTGGAATTCGCCATGCGCCACGATCCAGGCCGGCGAGAAGCCGCCGTCCGCGGCTGCGATCGGCGTCACCGCCAGCCGGTGATGCGCTGCGACCACTGCCGCCTCCCAGGCGAGATCGCCGCTCGCGATGGCACGGCGCAGGCACTTGGTCTCGATCTCGATGCGCATTTCGGCGAGATCGCGCAAGTCGGCGACCGACACCGGCGCGACGCGGAAGCCGCGCTGCGGCATCGCCGTCACCAGCCCCTCTGCGGTCAGCCGCGCAAGCGCCTCGCGGACCGCCCCGGTGCTGACCGAGAAGGCCGAGCCGAGCTCGCTGATCTTGAGCTTCGCCTCGGGCAGGTATCGGCCGGCGAGCAGGCTGACACGGAGCTGTTCATAGACGGTCTGAGTGGCGCTTCCGGACATTGGTCATGTGTATCACAGCGGCAGAAGCCAAAATAGATTTTTACACGAAAATATATTTTTGTTGCGGGCCGGCCGCGACCTCCGTATGCTCCCAATAAGATGACCGCCGTCAGCGCGGCCCATCAGGGAGGAGCCGAATGCGAAGCGCTATCGCAGCTGCAGGGCTGTGCGTGGTCTGGTCTGTTCTCGCGGCACCGGCTCTCGCCGAAGACCAGCCCGGCATCACCGCCACCGAGATCCGCATCGGACAGACCATGCCCTATAGCGGGCCGGTGTCCGCCTTCGGCATCCTCGGCAGGGGCGAGGTCGCCTATTTCAAGATGGTGAACGACCGCGGCGGCATCAACGGCCGCAAAGTCAACCTGCTCTCGCTCGACGACAGCTACGTGCCACCCAAGACCGTGGAGCAGACGCGCCGACTGGTCGAGAGCGACGACGTCTCGTTCATTTTCTCGACGATGGGGACCGCGCATAACACGGCGATCGCCAAATATCTGGCGGCTAAGAAGGTGCCCCAGCTGTTCGTCGCCTCGGGCGCCTCGAAATTCGGTGATCCTGCGCAGTTTCCCCTGGCGCTGATGGGCGTGATGGCGCCGTTCCGCAACGAGGCCCGCATGTACGCGCGCTACGTCCTGCAGAAGAAGGCCGATGCGACCTTCGCAGTGCTGGCGCAGAACGACGATTTCGGCCGCGACTACCTTTCCGGGCTCAAGGACGTGCTCGGCGATCGGTTCGACACGGCAGTCGCGGCGGCGACCTACGAGCCGACCGAGCCGACGATCGATTCCCAGATCGTGAAGCTCAAAGCGACCGGCGCGGATGCGCTCGTGATCGCCGCGACGCCGAAATTCGCCGCGCAGGCGATCCGCAAGAGTTTCGAGATCAACTGGCGTCCGATGACGTTCCTGAGCAACGTGTCGGTCTGGATGTCCTCGGTGATGGAGCCCGCCGGCCTCGACGCCGGCACCGGCATCATCTCGAGCGCCTATTTCAAGGATCCGAACGATCCGGCCTGGGCGGACGATTCAGGCGTGAAGGGATGGCGCGACTACATGGCCAAATACCTGCCTGACGGCGACATCCGCGATTCCAACTACGTCAACAGTTACAACTTCAGCATGGTGCTGGAGCACGTGCTTAAGGCTGCCGGCAACGACCTGAGTCGCGAAAACATCATGCGGCAGGCGCTTTCGATCAAAGATCTGGAGTTGCCGATGCTGCTGCCCGGCATCAAGGTCAACACCGGCGAGAGTGACCATCTGCCGGTCGAGCAGCTGCAGTTCATGCGCTTCAGCGGCAAGCAGTGGGAGCGCTTCGGCGAGGTGCTGTCGACCAAGTAGCGCCACCTCGCACCGAGATAGAGAGTGCTTCACGCGCAAGGCCGATGCCATCAAGATCTTGGCAAGGATTTCAATTTCGCATGCGCGTCCAAACTATTGGGAGGAAAGCATGACGACCCGCCGAAACTTTATGAAAACTGCAGTTGTAGCTAGCTTAGGGAGCACCGTTCTGTCGCAAGCTGACACAGCGTACTCAACCACTTCGGGAAGTAGGGAAATGCAAATGCCGCGCGGGCTTACATTGCTGTCCTTGGTCCAGGTCGACGGGCGTGAGACACTCGGTGTCAAACTGTCGAGCGGCATTCTTGACGTAGCTTTAGCTGGCAAGACCCTGAACCTGGTCGTGCCGACGACCCTTGAAGAACTGCTTGCGCGTGGAGACGCCGCCGCGCTCGAACGTCTGATCGCAGCGGCAAAGGACAAGCCGGAGTTCTTAAAGGATGAAGCGACGATCAAGTTCGGCCGGCTCTTTGCCAGCCCGGGCAAAATCGTTTGCGTCGGACTTAATTACAAGGCGCACGCGGAGGAAGCCGGCGAAAAGCTTCCAAAGATTCCCATCCTTTTCAACAAGTACAACAATACACTTGCCGCGCACAATTGCACGATAAAACTGCCCCCACGTGAGGTCTCTCACAAGTTCGACTACGAAACCGAATTGCTCGTGGTCATCGGGAAGACGGCCCGCAATGTTTCAGAAGCAGAGGCCCTCGACTATGTTGCGGGTTACGCGGTCGGACATGATTTCTCCGCGCGTGACCTTCAACTGGAGACGGGCGGCCAATGGATGGTCGGCAAGACGCTGGATGGGTTCGCACCTATCGGCCCCTACTTCGTCTCGGCCGATCTGGTCGATCCGAACAACCTTGCGATCGAAACATTCGTCAATGATGAAGCTCAGCCGCGACAATCGTCGCATACCTCAAAATTCATCTTCAACCCGCAGAAGGTGATCTCTTATGCCTCGAAACTGTTTGCGCTGGAGCCAGGCGACATCATTTTTACGGGCACTCCTGAGGGAGTGATCATCGGAATGCCGAAAGAGAAGCAGGTCTGGCTCAAGGCCGGCGATAGGATCACCAGCCGAATTGAGAAGCTTGGCACACTGAAGTTCGATTTAGCGTAGGAGCCATTCTCAGAGCTTGCGGCGGGATGCCGCTGGCCGCGCCACCTGCCCCGCTGGCTGAACTTGTGTCCTACAGGGCGGACCGCGTTCCGCTGAACGCCCTGTAGTGGCCCCCCCGGGCGACGAGGAGGCCGAGTTGCCCGACTTCTCGCTTAGGCGGACGGCGTAGGACCCATTAAGCCAACGCCTTGAAGATTGTCGTCCGGAGAGTGGACATCATCGCTGCCGATGATTGCGCCGATATAGCCATCCGGGCGCACAAGAAGCAATCGCCCGGTTCCAAGGCATAGGTGTCTGGAACGAGCCGCCGTCGCCGACCAGAGATCGAGCCGGGAAGGTCACAGCGGATTCCGGTGATGAGCGCAGCCGGAACAGGCGGCATGTCCCCGATCGACAGCTCCGCCATTCTAGGAGCTTCGGTCCTGAGCGCGACACCGCTATCCATCGGCCTATCCGATGGATAGGTTCGGAATATCCCCACTTTTCAGACAGAGTTGGCCGTCGGATAAACCCTCATGTTCGAAGCGCTCAGAAAAGTCCTGTTCCGCCCAATGTCCAGGCCCGAGCGCAACCCGGAGATTAAATCCATGACGATCCTACACATCGACTCCAGTATTCTCGGGGGCTACTCGGTCAGCCGCTCGCTTTCTGCTGATATCGTAGCCCGACAACAGGCCCTGCATCCGGACTTAAAGGTGATCTACCGGGATCTGGTGGCGGACGCCGCCCTGCATCTGTCAGATCGGCACATGGCGGTCTTCCAGGGCGGCGCGGTGTCGGACCCCGGCCTCGGGGCGGATCTGGCCGCTGGTGGCGCCTACATCGACGACCTTTTCGCCGCCGACATCATCGTCATCGGCGCGCCTATGTACAACTTCTCCGTTCCATCGCAGCTGAAGGGCTGGATCGATCGCGTCTGCGTCGTCGGCCGCACCTTCCAATATGGCGCGAACGGGCCCGAAGGCCTGCTGCCCAAGGGCAAGAAGGTGTTCATCGCCTCCTCGCGTGGCGGCGTCTACACCGGCGACAGCCCGGCCGCTGGTCTCGACTTCCAGGAAACGTACCTGCGAAGCGTGCTGCACTTCATCGGCCTGACCGACATCACGGTCGTGCGGGCCGAGGGCCTCAACATGGGCGATGAGGTCAAGGCCGCCGCGATCGCCAAGGCCAAGACCGAGATCGCCGCACTCGCCGCCTAGGCGGAAAGACACAGAGGCCGGGACCGCGATTCCGGCCTCGGGGACACGCTCCGGACCTCATTCAGTCCAAGGATCATCCCGATGAACATCGTCGCGACGCGGGCCCACTGAGCATGCTCCAGCACAAGCCCTAGCCGAGATCGCCGGCGTCGACCTAAGCTGGCTCAAGACGCGCGACCACTTCGCCTTCCTCGTTCATGGCAATCCGACGCATCTTCCAGTCGGGACCCTGTTCCTCTTCAACGATGACGAAATCGCCATCGGATCCGGCTGGCTCCTGCACCCTCATGCCAACAGATTATCACCTATGTGCAAGAGGGCGCGGTCACCCATGAGGACAGCCTCGGCAACAAGGGCCGCACCCACGCCGGGGAGCGGACCACGCCATGGACATCGGCATCGACAGCTTCGCGGCTATCTTGCCCGATTCCGCCACCGGTCAAGCTGCGCGATAAGACCCATCCCTGCTGGTCGGGCCGCTATCGCCCGGCCCTGACCGGTCAGGGCGTCTAGCCACGCCCGCACCAGGCTCAGCTTCCGATCTGGCTCGGCGTCGGCGGGACGCCACAGTCGTCCGCACGCGCCGGCGCGTTTGCCCTCGTCAGGAACCTGTCTGGTGGTGATGTGCGCATTTTCCCAATCGCTGGATAAGCCATCGGCCGGCCGGTCCCGGGGGATCATCGGCGCGATAAGCGATGGACATCGGCAGTTTGAGATCGCTGGCGGCGACGCCTTCGATGCGCAGACGGGACAGCCGCCCTTCCTCTATATCTGCCCTCACGGCATGGCCGGGCATGCCGCCCCAGCCAAGGCCGTTGAGCAGGAACGTGTGCTTGGCGAAAAGATCAGCCAGCCGCCAGGTCTGTGACGACAGCACCCCGAACTCCCGCCCCTGGGAAAGTTCGGTACGATCGGTAAGGACGAGTTGGATATGGTTGCTGAGTTCACCGCGCGGGATCGGCGCGTCGAACGCAGCAAGCGGATGGTTGGCAGCGGCCACGACTTCAAAATCCACGGCGCCGAGCGGCTCTGTGCTAATGCCGGGGGGCATGACAGGCAAGGTGCCGACGATGCCCAAATGGGCGCGGCGATCAAGGATCGGCAGAACCGTGCCACCCAGAACCTCGACGAAGAGCCGTAGCGGCACGGTTGGGAATTGCTCCAGAAATTCCCGGGCGGCCTCGGCAATGACGCTGATGGGGAAGAACACATCGATCACGACCGACAGCTCGGGTTCGAGCCCGGATGCCATGCCTTTCGCCTGCGACTTGAACGCATCGACTTTGGCGACCACCTCGCGCGCGCCAGCGAGCAGCATGCTTCCGGCCGGAGTCAGTTGCGGGTAGCGACCGGTCCGGTCAAAGAGCTCCACGCCCAACTGATGCTCAAGAGCGCGCACGAGTTCGCTGACGGCGGACTGGGCGCGACCCAGCTTGCGCGCGGCGGCCGAAAAACTTCCCTCGTCGACCGCAGCGATGAAGGTGCGCACCTGATCAAGCGATAAGCCGTCCACCATGAGACATAATCCATCGGATTTGCTGATGGTATATATCTTATAATAACGGCTTTTCAGATGGCAAGGGCCGCGAGAAAAGTGATGTCGCGATCAGCTTTCATGCCCTCGCAAAGTTACCTCTCGAAAGCGCGTCAAACCCGTCTGGACTGCGCAGTTTCCCCCAACGCTCAGTTTCAAGGTGCTCTATGCCATCATCGCAAAACTCACAGACTCCCACCAAAGCTGTCAGGATCACTTCCTGGGTTCTTCGCCTGCTCAGTGCGGCTGCATTCATTTCTGCCGGCGGCGCCAAGCTTGCGGGCGTGCCGATGATGGTTGCTATTTTCGAGCAGATCGGGGCCGGCCAGTGGTTCAGGATCTTCACCGGCGTGGTCGAGATCGTGGGCGGTATCGCCATTCTGGTCCCGGCGACGGCGGCGTTCGGCGCCGTTCTGTTGGCTGTTACCATGGTCTGCGCCGTGTTCACTCATCTGGCGCTGATCGGCGGGAGCCCGCTCCCGGCTATCGTGCTGCTGGCGATCACCTCGACTGTCGCATGGCTGCATCGCCGCAGTCTGTCCGACGTCCTCCAGAACCACGGCTGAAACCGAAGTCGGGCTCAAAACAGGCACTCTTGAATGCCTTTGAAGATCAACACCGCATTGTCGAGGTTTCAGATCGCGCAAGTTCTCAGTATCGCGCCTCGAAAGGAATGAAGAGTGGAGATCGGTATCGATAGTTTTGCGATGCTTGCGATCGACCCAAGGACAGGCCATTTGCAGTCCGCCCCTGATCGCATGGAAAGCGTGCTTGCAGAAATGGAGCTGGCCGACCAGGTCGGCCTGGACGTCTTCGGCATGGGCGAGCATCACCGGGAGAACACGCTCGACTCGGCGCCTGCCGTTATTCTCGCGGCTGCGGCGGCGCGCACGAAGACTATCAGGCTGACAAGCGCGGTCGCGGTGATCAGCGCTGCCGACCCGGTACGGGTGTTTCAGGAGTTCGCGACACTCGATCTTATTTCGAAAGGCAGAGCCGAACTTGTGGTTGGCAGGGGGTCTTTCACCGAAGCCTATCCGCTGTTTGGCTACGACCTGCGCGACTATGATGCGTTGTTTGCCGAAAAGCTCGACCTCCTGCTCAAGCTCAACGATGCGCCTCATATCAGTTGGAATGGCCGTTTCCGGCCAGCGCTGAATGGTGAAGGTGTTTATCCTCGCCCGCATCAGGAACGGTTGCCGATCTGGCTCGGCGTTGGCGGTACGCCAGGTTCGTTCGCGCGCGCCGGTACGCTTGGCCTGCCGCTGATGGTCGCCATTATCGGCGGCAGCTTCGAGCGCTTCCGGCCTGCTGTCGACCTCTACCGGCGCGCTTGGCAGGCCGCGGGTCATCCGCTGGCCAAACAAAAGGTCGGTGTCCATGCCATGGGTTTTGTCGCCGATACGGACGAGGCGGCCAGAGAGGCTTTCTTTCCCGGCTGGTTCCAGGCGTTTAGCACCGGCGCGAAGGAGCGGGGCTGGCTGCCGCCGACGCGGGCGCAATTCGAGGCTATGTGCGGTCCCGCAGGGGCCTTCCTGATCGGCAGTCCGCACACGGTCGCTGCCAAGATAAAGGCGTGCAGCCAAGCATTGGGCGGCGTGTCCCGCATCACGCTTCAGATGAGCACCGCCGCACTCGAAACAGAGGCTATGCGGCGATCGATCGAGTTGCTTGGCGTCAAAGTCGTGCCACTGCTTCGAGACGCGCCAGACCGGAAAGCGTAGATGGGTGAACTGATCAATGGCGCCTGGCGCAAGGTAGAGTTGAGCCCCGATACCTCAAAAGCGTCGATATGTCGAATTGGACGCTCAAGCATCGGCCGTCGATATTTCGCGACTGGATCACACCGGACGGGGACGCCGCCGAGGGAAAACGACGCTTCATGGCCGAGGCGGGCCGCTACCATCTCTACGTCTCGCTCGACCGTCAGTTTCCAACACATCAAGGGGCACTATTACGGCAGCCACAACCGAGCGTTACACGTTCCTACCCTGGCAAGGGCGTCGTGCGCTATCCAAATGCCGCGAATGGGGGTGGCAACACGGCGTCGGTGATGAGCACCGCAACCAACGCGGTGACGGCCACCATTCCGGTTGGGCAAGCTCCGGTCGTGCGCACTGGTCCTGATTTTTGCGCGGTCCGCCTCCCTGCCAAGTAGACGTCACCCCGGTGATGATACAGGTTGGCGTGAGCCTGAGGCCCCGTATCCCTTCAGGATCAAAATGGTTGCCGCGCCGATGCAGGCGAGGACGATCATCGGAATCAACCCGAGCACGAAGCTTCCCGTCTGATCCTTGATGAACCCGAGGAGAAAGGGAGCCACGAAGCCGGAAATGTTGGCGAGCGAATTGATCATAGCGATCGCGGCCGCCTTTTCAGACGGCGACGTCCACTCGGAGACCAGCGCCCAGAACGGTCCTTTCACCCCGTATCCCCCGAGCAGCGCAAAGCACAGCGCAACGACCACCAGGCTCAGTTGATGAAGATAGATGCAGGACGCCAACGCGACCGCAGAGACCAGCAAGGGCACCACCGTATGCCAGACGCGTTCCCGCCGACCGTCGGAGCGACGCGCCCAGACGAACATGCCGACCGCCGCGACAGCAAAGGGAACGGCATTGACCAGGCCGGTCTGGAAGTTCGTCAGACCGAACGACTTCACCATCTGCGGCTGCCAGAAGGCCAGGCCGTAGCCGGTCGCAAGGCTGCCGGCTGAGGCGAGCCCAAGGGCGAGAACCCGGGGGTTCGCCAGCGTGCGCCACACGCTGCCATGTGAGCCGCCCGCGTTGCTCAGCTCCTCTGCGGCCAGCTTCCGCTGCAGCCAACGCTTCTCGTCGCGCGACAGCCAGCTGGCGGAGTCCGGTTTGCTGGGAAGGTAGACGAGGACGAAGAGGCCCAGGAACGTCGCGGGCAATCCTTCAACAATGAACAGCCACTGCCACCCGTGCAGTCCCAGATAGCCGTCCATTCCGAGAAGCGCACCCGACAGAGGCGAGCCGACGAAGCCTGCGAGCGGCACCGACACTGAAAACGCAGCGATGACTTTGGCGCGGTAAGCCGCCGGGCACCAATAGGTGAGATAGAGCAGAACGCCCGGAAAGAAGCCTGCCTCTGCGAAACCCAGCAGGAACCGCACGATGACGAGCGACGCCGGGCCGACGACGAAGGCAGCCCCGGCCGCGATCAGTCCCCACGTCATGAGAATGCGTGCGATCCATACCCGTGTGCCGACGCGCTCCAGGATGAGATTGCTCGGAATTTCGAAAATGATGTAGGCGATGAAGAACACACCGGCCGCCCACCCGTAGACGGTGCTGGACAGGCCGAGACTCTTGTTCATCTCGAGCGCTGCAAACCCGATATTGATGCGGTCAAGATAGGCCAGGAAGTACGACAGGGTCAGGATCGGAACGATGCGCCAGATGATCTTGCGCATCGCAGCCTTTTCAATCGCAGTGTCCCGTTCTTGATGGTCATTGCCCGACGTGGGTACGTAGAGGGGCTCTAGCGGCTCGGCAATGCTTTGTTCGTTCATGGTGTTGTTTCCGCCCAAGGAAATTGATCACTATTGCTGTTTTGGTTGACCGAGACCCGGATCGCGCACCTAGCCGTCGTCGGCACGATTGGACGAGGGGTGCCGGCACAACGGGGTCACGCTCACGCGCATGAAGGGGAAGAGCGGCAAGGTCGACAGAATGTCGTGCAGCGCCTCATTGCTCTCCACGTCGAAGATGCTGATATTGGCGTAGCGACCGGCGACCCTCCACAGATGGCGCCATTGACCGCTGCGCTGCAGCTCCTGCGCGCGTTGACGCTCGGTTTCTTTCAGCTGCGCGACCACGTCAGGGGCGAGCCCGTGCGGAATCTCGACGGTCATTTCAACCTGGAACAGCATGGCTCAGGCTCCCACAGCCGTACGAACTGGATGGACGCGCGCTGCGCGGCGGTCGCGGCTGAAAAATGCGACGCGCTCCATGTCCAGTTCGACGCCGATGCCCGGAGTCGACGGTACCTGCAGCGCGAAGTCGGCATAACGCAGGGGCGTCGCCAGGATCTCCTCGGTCAGCAACAGCGGACCGAACAGTTCGGTGCCCCACGCGAGTTGCGGCAACGCTGAGAACAGCTGCGCCGAAGCGGCTGTGCCGACACCGCCTTCGAGCATCGTGCCGCCGTAAAGGCCGATCCCCGCAGCCTCCGCGACGGCCGCGATCTTCGCGGCGTCGAACAAGCCGCCTGCCTGCGCGATCTTCAATGCGAACACATCGGCCGTGCCGTTGGCCGCGATGTCGAAGGCGTCGGTCAGGCCATGCAAGGCCTCATCGGCCATGATGGCAATCGTGAAGCGGCCGGCGAGGCGCGCCTGGGCCAATCGATTGTCGCGCGGAAGCGGTTGTTCGACCAGGTCCACGCCGGCGACCTCCAGAGCGGCGATGCCGCGCCGCGCGACGGGCTCAGTCCAGGCCTGGTTCACATCCACGCGCACGCTGGCGCGGTCTCCAAGGGCCTTCTTGATCGCTGCCACATGGGCCACATCGGCATCCCACGCACGCAGACCGATCTTCAGCTTGAAAATGTTGTGGCGGCGCTTGGCCAGCATTTGCTCCGCTTCATCGATGTCGCGGGCCGTGTCGCCGCTGGCAAGCGTCCAGGCAACCGGCAATGTGTCGTGCTGGCGCCCGCCGAGGAGTTCCGATACCGGCTGGCCGAGGCGCTTGCCGAGAGCGTCCAAGAGCGCGGTCTCCACCGCGCATTTGGCGAAGCGGTTGCCCTTCACCCGTCGCTGCACGCTCGCCATGACGGCGGCGACGCGGGAAGCGTCCATGCCGACGATGGCCGGGGCGATGTAAGTGTCGATGGTCAGCTTGATGCCTTCCGGACTCTCCTCGCCATAGCTGAGGCCGCCGATGGTCGTGCCCTCGCCCAGTCCGATGGTCCCGTCGGAGCACCGGATCATGACCAGGACCAGGCACTGGCTGTTCATCGTATGCATCGACAATCGATGCGGGCGGATAGTGGGCACATCGACCAAAAAGGTCTCGACCTCGTCGATGCGAGCTGCCACGCTGGTGCTCATGAAGGGCGTTTCTCCTGTTAGCAATAGGGATTCCATGCCAAAGGCCCGCAGGTCAAAGACCGTATTGGTCCCTATCCATACCTAGAAGGTATCAAGTGGAACTGCGTCATCTGCGTTATTTCACGGCGGTCGCCGGCGAACGGAGCTTTACCCGGGCGGCGGAGAAGCTGCGCATCGCCCAACCACCCCTGAGCCGGCAGATGCGCGATCTGGAAGAGGAACTCGGCGTCGCGCTGTTTGAACGCGGCAGCCGGCCGCTGCGGCTCACGCCCGCGGGGCGTTTCTTTCACGAGCATGCCCTGCAGATCCTGGAGCGGGCCGACGAACTCCGCATTACGACCCGCCGCTTCGGTGAAGCCGGACGGCGCCAGCTTATCATCGGCTTCGTCGGCTCCGCTCTCTATGGTGGCTTACCCGATGTGGTCCGCGGTTTCCGCGCGGCCCATTCCCGGCTCGAAGTCGGGCTCATCGAAATGAACACGGTGGAACAGATCGCAGCCCTCAAGGAGGGGCGCATCGATGTCGGCTTCGGTCGTCTCCGGTTCGACGATCCGGCCATCCGTCGCGAGGTGATTGTCGAGGAGAGCCTGCTGGTTGCACTATCGCCCGACCATCCCTTGCGCGAACGTGAGACGCTGCGCTTCGTCGATATCGCCGCCGAACCTCTGGTGCTTTATCCGAGGTCGCCGCGGCCGAGCTATGCCGATCAGATATTGTCCTTCTTCCGCGATCGGAGCATGGAGGCGCAAGTCGTTCAGGAAGTCCGCGAGCTGCAGACCGCGTTGGGCTTGGTCGCAGCCGGCGTGGGTATCAGCTTGGTCCCGCAATCCGTCCAACACCTGCGCAGACACGATGTGCTCTATCGTCCGCTCGCGGAAGATTCGATCACCTCACCGCTCATCATGAGCTTTCGCGCCAGCGACACCTCGCCGGAGGTTCGCGAGATCCTCGAAGTCATCCGCGCCATCTATAATACCTCACGTAGCATCGTATCCTCCCCTGCAAATTAGACTCCCGCAGCTAGTCGGCCATGGCGATGCCCCGCCACGATCTACGTCTAGACTCGGCAAGGGTGCGATCTCCGCCCGACCGCGACGCTGGACCTGTTATAGAGATACTGAAGACGAGTACCATCTTCCTTGCTACATCGAGCAATCTGGGCGGGCTCTGCTCGGTCCTTGGTGGCTACGTCTCGGCAGGCATCGCGAAGCATGACGAAAGTGCTGAACGGCGCGCTCGCGTCCATTCTTGCGTCGGTCTTGGAGTTTATGCGGTGGTCAGCGGTACCGGCCATTTATGGCTTGACGTCCTCTACTTGCCGCTAAGCTCCGCCCTCGCCGCACTCTGCGGCTACCTGCGGTCGTGGCAAACAGCGCAAGCCCGTTGATCAGGCCATTTCGACGGTTCTATTTTGTCTCGCGTCTGGCACTTGCAACGCTGGTACAATTTCGCCTGGTGCGAACAATTGTATCTTGAAGCGATTGACCGCAAATCTCCGCCACCCGCTTCACCATGAAGTCCGCAGCACCGTACAAGCTATCGATCGATTTCCGGAAACTCGAGGGATCCTCCATTTGATCTCGGGCTGAGTTTGCGCGATCGCCGGCGCTGCGATCGAGGTAGCAAGCACACCTCCGCCGGCACTCGTCCCCACCTTCAGGAAATTCACGACGCTTCAAGGCTTCCTCACTCGTCGTTTCTGATTGATGGGTCCATCTGCACTGCTGGCGCCTTTTCGTCGAGCGTCCTGCAGTTATTTAGACGTTCTTGGATCGCGGCTGACTCGAGCTCCAAACCAATGAAATATGAGCACCGTTCGGCGAGGCTCGAAAGGTCGCCACATCGTTCCACCGCTAATCTGGACGACCGCTCGCACGCCCTGAACCACAAGGCGGCTGCGGTGTCCGACTGAATGTACGATGCCCTTGCAACGCCACAGCTTCTGCCCATAGATCGTCGCCAACGCATCCAGGGCCCTATTTAGGCGTCCGAGATCCAATGGAGCGTCGCACCGGAAAGATGCAGGTCGTCACCCCGCGGCTATGCTTCCCGATGCTGGAAAATGTCCAATGACGTGGTGAAATCCGGCCCGACCCTGTGATGAGTTATTGTTAGAGGAGTTCGGTAGGAGGGCATCACGATAGCTGGTGATGCCCTATAAGCCGAGTCAGGTGACGTGAGGCGTCGCTTCCATCACTCCCATCCTCAGGCGGATGCCGAGAACAATCGGATCACACAGCGCTAGCATCTTGTCTTCGATCGATTGAATTTGCGGCATACGCGGAAGCCTCTTGCAGCACCCAAGTACGGAATTGTTGAAACGAGTAGTTTCGCGACGCTTCTTCTCTGTAAACCAGATAGTAAGTTCCCGCGCTCGCCGAATGCACTTTCGGATGGGATAAAGTGAGCCGCCCGCTGGCTAAATCGTCAGCAATGAAAGAAGGATCGACTAATGCGTATCCGAGGCCCTCAATTGCTCCCTGGATGGCTAGGCTACGCGAGCTAAGCCAAATCTCCTCTTTACCGTCTTTCGTGAGCCCTGCGGTCGCGAGCCAAACCGGCCAGTCCTTTGGCCGGGTCTGAACGTGCAGCGTTGGACGTGCAGTGAGATCACATCGACTTTCCCGCAAAAGCCTGGGGCTGCAAACGGGTGTCAGACGCTCCCCAAACAGTCGGTCGGTCAACAAGCCAGGCCAATTGCCACCTCCATTTCGGATCGCGCAGTCAAACCGCGATTGTTGGAGATTTACGACCTCCGCAGAGGCATCGATGCTAATGCGGCAGGCAGGATTCTGACTGTAAAAGCGTTGCATTCGGGGAAGAAACCAGCGCGCCGCGAAGGTCGGCAGCGTGGTGATATAAAGTAACCTCTCTCGTCCAGAAATGATCTCCGGCGCAACCGTACGTCGAATGAGATCCAATCCAGCGGTCAACTGCGGCAACATCCGCTCTGCGGTCTCGGTCAATTTGATGGCGTTTGCGCTCCGTAGAAACAGCTCAAACCCAAGGTCGGCCTCCATGAGTCGGATTTGATGGCTGATCGCGGATGGCGTGACGTGCAATTCCGCTGCCGCGCTCTTGAAGCTTAGGTGCCGGGCGGCGGCCTCAAAGGCACGAATCGCGTTCAGCGATGGCAAGCGGGACTGCATGAGAACCTCTCAACTGACGAACAAATTTTTCGCGTTTGCTCGCAGCGTAGCGCCGAATCTAATTTCAATCCAAGTAACTCCATTCAAAATTGCGATAGGCCTGTGTCAGAATTGTCCCAGCCAGAAACCGCCGACGAGTCTTCAAGAGAGGTCTACGATCATGTGCAACGCGCCTTCCACTGGAGCATGGCCGTCATCATCATCGTTGCAGTCGTGCTCGGTTTCTGGGCGTCGTTCCAGCTCCCAGGCACTTCGCTACGGCGAACCTTGCTTGAGGTCCATAAGTCCTTCGGCATGATCGCGCTTCTTCTGATCGTACCCCGGATTGCCTACCGCTTACTGGTGCCAGGGCCGACTGAGATGGCGCACAGCACTGTCGTTACTCGCGCGGCCGCTCGCGGAGTGCACCTGTTCCTATATCTCCTGATGATAATCATGCCCATCTCCGGCTATCTATTTTCAGGAGCTGGTGGCTATCCGCTTTCCTTCTTCGGCCTCTTTTCTTGGCCGCGGATAGTCCCCCTAGACGAGATCTTGTCAAAGCTCGGACAGACCATTCACGATTGGGGTGCGTGGGCTGTTTACGGCATGCTACTGACGCACGTTGCAGCGGTTGTAGTGCACGAGGTCTTTACACCTCAGAGTTCACTTGAGCGAATGGTGCCATGCTGGAAGCTGCGGCGCAGTCCACCGCATTGAGAAGATGTTGGCGTCAGCGCGCAATCACTGATTCCAGCGGTCCGGAAACTCGAGATCCTTTGTATTGGCAATACCTTCAGACACAGTGGGTGGGGTCAGCGTTGGACGCAGATCGGGGTCAAATGGCTCGGCGATTGACACGCAACTTTCACCGACAAGATCGCGCTGAAGGCCAATCCGGCTGAGATGCCACTGGCAAAGTCCTATATCAACTGCACCGAGGGGACCGCGCTGCCAGCACAGCTATGGCTGGCATCCGCGGCTGTCGGAGAAGCTCGACCTGTTCCGCCTGGTGCAGGTATCAGGAAGCCACGACCTGTGCTCCGATCCGGCGCGTCTTGCGAAAGCGATCATGGAGGCGGGGCGCGACTAGAACCGAGCCATATCGGTCCTGGTCCAGGTCTCGTCGATAGAGACGAGTCGCTCAGCCTCGACGCGACCTTGGGCTTTTGTCCACTGGGCTCGCCGACGCGCGATCTGGCACGCCTGCTATCCCATCCGCTTGTCGGCGGCGACGAAGTCGATGAAGGTCCGCACCTTCGCGGAGAGATATTTGCGGCTGGGATAGACCGCGAAGAGGCGCCCCTCGAAGACGACGGCGTCGGGCAAGACGTGCTCGAGCCGTCCGGCCGCGATGTCGTCGGCGACCAGCCATTTCGGAAGGAAGGCGAGCCCCATGCCTTCCAGCGCCGCCATATGCAGCAGCGTTTCGTTAACGCTACGCAGCACCGGATTGAGCTTGACGCTTTCGGGGCCATGCTTGCCGGTAAAGGAGAAGCCCTCGACGGGAAAGGGCGCGTACTCCAACAGGGGGAGGCCCGAGAGATCGGCGAGGGTTTCCGGACGGCCGGCGCGTTTCAGAAAGACCGGAGCGGCCACCATGTAGAACACGACGCTGGCGATGGGGCGCGCGATCAGCGCCTCATCGAGCTTGCCGGTCGCGCGCAAGGCGAGATCGAATCCCTCCTCGACGAGATTGACCAGCCGGCCGCTGAGATCGATGTCGAGGCGCACCTCGGGATAGCGGGCCTGGTAGTCCGCCAGCACGCCCGCAAACATCGCATTTGCCATCCACACCGGTGCAGTCAACCGCAGCGTGCCGCGCGGAACGACGGTAGCCTTGCTGACGGCAGCTTCAACCTCGTCGAGCGAATCCAGCATCTGCCGCGCCTGCTCGAAATAGAGCGCGCCGCTCTCGCTCAGGCTGACGCGCCGGCTGGTCCGGTTGAGCAGTCGCGTGCCCAACCGCTTCTCGAGCTGCATCACATGCTTGCTCGCCATGGCAGGCGAGATACGCAGGCGCGCGGCCGCAGCGGCAAAGCTTTTCAGCTCCGCGACCAGGCAAAACACCCGCATGCTGACGAGGGAATCCATGGGATCATTGACATCCAGGAAATGAACTAGTCCCAAAACGGATAATGATCAAAAACGATGAAACTATCAAATGGTGGCAACCTTCACATTCCGGAGAACCGTCATGTCCACCACCACCTTCGAGACCGCCACCCCCGGCCGCGCCCTCCGCATCGGCCTCTGGGCCGCCCAGATCGTCCTCGCCGCCGTCTTCGTCTCGGCGGGGTTCGTCAAGCTGACCACGCCGATTCCGGAGCTAGCCGCGATGATGCCATTTGCGGGCGAGTATTCCCCAACGTTCGTCCGTTTCGTCGCCCTGGTCGATCTCGCCGGTGGCATCGGCATTCTTCTGCCGGCCCTGACCCGGATCCTGCCGCAACTGACTGTGTTGGCCGCGCTGGGCTGCTCCGTGCTGCAGGTGTTCGCATTCGTCTTCCATCTCTCGCGCGGCGAAGCTGCGACAACACCGCTCAACCTCGTCCTGCTCGCGCTCAGCCTCTTCGTGCTGTGGGGACGTAACAGCAAAGCGCCGATCGCACCGCGCCAGTTCTGATGCGATAGCAGGCACGCTAACGTGACGACACTTTTCAATCGTATGTCCCGCAGGGGCCTGCTCGCCGGCGTATCGATCCTCACGGCCGGCGGCGCCGCCGCCAAGGAGGATCGCCTCACTGAGGGCGTCGTCATCCTGATCGACAGCAACGAGCCCTACGTCATGGGTCATGCGGTCAGCTACTCGGCCAACCTCTCCAAGCATTTTGCCGACAGAGGCGCGCGGCTGCTGATCGAGGTCGTCGCCAACGGCAAGGGCATCGACGTCTTCCGCGCCGACAAGACCCCGCTCATCGAGCCGCTCGCGACGCTGCGGCAATCGCTGCCTAACCTCACCTACAGCATGTGCGCCTCGTCAAAGGCGATCGCGGAGGCCAAGGAGCAGGTCTCGATCGCGCTGATCCCGGGCGCGAGCCTCGTGCCCTTCGGCATCGGCCGGGTCGTCGATCTGCAGCTGAAGGGTTGGGCCTATATCCATGCGTGACAAGGAGCGCGAAAGCGGTCCCACGCTGTCGCGGCGATCGATGCTGATGGCTGCGGCAGCCTCGCTCGCTGTCCCGGGCGCGGCCCGCGCGCAGGACAGCTGGCCGCCGGTGTTCGAGGCCGGCCGCAGCCAGTTCACGGTGGTCCGCCCGCGCGCATTGATGCCGCAGCTCAGGCTTCAGAACGTGCACGGCAAGGACGTCATCGTGACGGCAAAGCCGGGCCACATCACATTGGTGAACTTCTGGGCGACCTGGTGCGCCGCCTGCAAGCTCGATCTGCCGATGCTCGCAAGCCTTGCCGCCTCACGGTCCGACCGGCCCGATATCGTTGCGATCTGCACGGACAGCAAAGACCTGCGCAAGATCCGCGCGTTTCTCGGCGGCCTCGCCGTGCAGAATCTCGCCTGCTATGTCGATGCTTACGGCGCGGCGGCCGAAGCCTCCAGCGCGACGTTCTCGCTGGTCGGCATGCCCATCACCTATCTGGTCGGGACGAGCGGCCGCGTCGAAGGCTACATCGCCGGGGCGCCCGACTGGCTTTCGCCGGCGGGCGCGCGGCTGCTGCAATTCTATCGCGAGCAGGGCTAGCGATCATCAATTCGGATGCCACCAGCGGGCCGCCGATGACGACACCTTCGGACACGATCTTGCGATTCCCCGTCAGGTGCTCGCCGAGGACGTCTTCGTAGTCGAACTGGCCCTGCTTCACCGAAATCAGCGTGGCGTCGCCGACGCTGCCCACCTTGAGGCTGCCGAGCTCGGGACGTCGCAGCGCCATCGCCGCATTCACGGTCGACGCCGCGATCACGTCCGGCAGGTCCATGCCCATGCACAGGAATTTCGACATGGTCGTCACCTGGTCGAAGGCGGGACCGTCGATACAGAGCTGATGGATGTCGGAGGAGATGGTGTCCGGATAGAAGCCGTTGGCGAGCATGGCGCGCGCGGTCTTGAACGCGAACGAGCCCTTGCCGTGGCCGATGTCGAACAGCACGCCGCGCTCGCGCGCCTCCAGCACCGCTTTCTTCACCGTGCCTTGCGCCGTCGCCGGGGTATTGGGGAATGGGCGCAACGCGTGGGTCAGCACGTTGCCGGGACGCAGCCGCGCCAACACATCCTCATAGCTCGGCGGCGGATGGTCGATATGCGCCATCAGCGGCATGCCGACCTGGTTCGCTACCTCGAGCGCGATGTCGAGCGGCACCGCGCCCGAGGTGCCCGAGGAATGCAGGCCGGCGCGCACCTTGATGCCGACGATGAGATCGCGGTTGGCATCCGCCACCTCGGCCGCTTCGACCGGATTCATCAACCGCAGCTCCTCGGTCTCGCCGACCATGATCCGGTGCGAGATAGCCCGCCTGCCCCAACATCAAGCCGTCCACATGTGCCAGATAGTGTCTAGATTAGCTTCCGCATGGCTCGTGACGCCACCGTCGATGATGATGGGCACATCCGCAAGCAAGGAGCGAAATCCCTCGCGGATCCATCAGATCCAAACGGTAACGGCTTGAGCGGCTTGGGCAATTAAACCTCTTGGACGCCTGAACGCGTCAAAGACGGACCGGCGGCGCTCCTGAATGGACGAGGATACCCGACACAACGTTGGTCAGAATGGCATTCGTCCGGACTCGCTGCGGCCGAGCCGGCGTCGTGTCGGGAATAGCTGCAATTGCCAGCGTCGAGCTGCCGCGCCCCACACGCCATTGGGCATGAACAGCATGATCAAGATGGCGAGTGTGCCGAGCACGACCAGATAGAGACTGCCATACTGGGCGAGATACGTGACGAGCCCCCACAGCAGCAGCACGCCGACCATCGGACCTTCGATGGTGCGCACCCCGCCGATCACTACGATGAAGATGACATAGGCGGTCCAGTCGGTGACGCTGAAGGCCGCGTCAGGCGAAATACGGGCCTTCTGCAAATAAACCACGGCGCCGACCATGCCGGTGGCGAACGCGACTGCGATCCAAAGCACGTGGCGAGTCCGCGCGGTGCGGACGCCGACGCTGCGCGCCGCCGCTGCGTTGTCACGGCTCGCGGCCAGCGCAAGGCCGTGGTGCGAGCGCATGAAGGCGTAGATGCCGAGCGTGATCAGCACGGCGAGCAGCAGGGCCAGCCAGTAAACCAGCACGTCACGCGCGGCTGCCGGGCGCAGGCCAAGCAGCGCCTGCACCGCCTTCAGACCGACCATCTGCGACAGTTCGCCCGGCAAGATCGACATCCCGGTGCCGCCGCCGAGCGACTTGAACTGGGCGCAGATCAGCCGCAGCGCTTCGGCGGCGACCCAGCTGCCGATCGCGAAATATGGCCCTTCTAGCCTGAACAGCAGCGGCCCGAGCACCGCCGCGATCAGCGCCGCGAACAGTCCGGCCAGCGGGATCGCGGCAACCGGATCGAGCCCGGCCATCACGATGCCGGCAAACAGCGCATAGGCGCCGAGCCCGACAAACGCCTGCTGCCCGACCGATATCAGTCCGCCCCACCCGGCCAGCACGTTCCAGAGCTGTGCCAAGGTCAGCATGGTGAAGACGAAGATCAGATCCTGGATCAGGTTGCGCGAGGCGATCGCGGGCAGCGCGGCCAGCGCCACAATCAGCGCGATGCCGGCCACGGCCGCGACGCGCGATAGCCGTGTGCCGACCCGAACCTGCCACACCGGCGCATCGGCCGGGCGCTGCTTGCGGCTTGCAGGGATAGGGATGCTTTCGACGCTCATGTGCGCCTCGCCGGGAACAGCCCGCGCGGCCGCACCATCAGAACGGTAAGAAAGGCGAGATGGCCGGCCAGGATCTGCCATTCCGGATTGATCCGCCCTCCGATCGCCTGCGCCAGCCCTAGCACGATGCCGCCCGCCAGCGTCCCCCACAGGCTGCCGAGCCCGCCGATGATTACCGCCTCGAATGCGTAGAGCAGCCGCGCCGGTCCGATCGACGGATCGAAGCTGGCGCGGATACCGAGCACAACAGCGGCGATCACCGACACTGCGAGCGACAGTCCGACCGCGATGGCGTAGACATTGCGCTCGTTGATGCCCATCAACTGCGCGATCTCAGGATTATCCGCAGTGGCGCGGAAGGCGCGGCCGAGCGAGGTGCGATAGAAGATGAGCTGGAGCAGCGCGACGGCGGCAACCGCCGTCACCAGCGCGGTCAGCGGCGCCAGCCCGACGCTCAGGCCGGGGGCGAGCGCCACCGATGAGGATTCGAAGGCGCCTGCCTGCAGCCTGCGGCTGTCGGCGCCGTAGCCGAGCAGCAGTCCGTTCTGGATCACGATCGACAGGCCGAAGGTGACGAGCAGCGGCGGCAGGATGTCGTTGCCGAGCACCCGCTCCAGCACCAGCCGCTGCAGCACGAAGCCGAGCACGAACATCGCGATGACGACCAGCAGGGATGCGGCCGCAAGCGGCAGACCGAGCGCGGTGGTGGCGCTGAGCACCAGATAGGCGGCAAGCAGGATCAGATCGCCATGCGCCAGATTGACCAGGCGCATGATGCCGAAGATCAGCGACAGGCCGAGCGCGAACAGCGCATAGACGCCGCCGAGCAGCACGCCTTCGATGATGGTGTCGAACCCGCTCATCGCTCCCTCATGCTCCGAAATAGGCCGCGCGGATCGTGTCCTGATCGACTTCCCCAGGCCGTCCGCTCAGCGTCACCCGTCCCTCCTGCAAACAGTAGAAGCGATCCGAAGCCCGCAAGGCGCGGGCGATGTCCTGCTCGACCAGCACGACGGCGGTACCGCCAGAGCGGATCTGCGGCAGCATGCGGTAGATGTCCTCCACCACGATCGGCGCGAGGCCGAGGCTGATCTCGTCGCACAGCAGGACCGACGGGTTGGACATCAGCGCGCGGCCGATCGCCACCATCTGCTGCTGCCCGCCCGACAGCGCGGTGACAGTGCTGCGCCGCCGCTCCTTCAGCACGGGAAACATCCGGTAGACCGCGGCGAGATCCCACGGCGCGCTGCGTTCGCCGCCATAGGCGCCGATCAAGAGGTTCTCTTCGACGCTGAGCGAGGGAAACAGCTGGCGGCCCTCCGGCACCAGCGCGAGGCCGAGCCGGACGATGCTGGCGGCGGACGCATCGCCGATCGCCCGTCCCTCGAGGCGGATCGCATCGGGACGGTTCTTCACCAGCCCCGCCAGCGATTTCAGCATGGTCGACTTGCCGGCGCCGTTGGCGCCGATCACTGCGACCGCCTCGCCTTCGTTCAGCTCGAAGTCGATGCCGAACAGCGCCTGGAAGTCGCCGTAGAACGCATCGAGCGCCGTGACATTGAGCAGCGAGGTCATGCCGGCACGCCCATATAGATGGTCTCGACCTCGCGCGAGCGCATCACCTCGACTGGTGCGCCCTGGGCGACGACCCTGCCAAAGTTCAAGACGACCAGCCGCTGCACCACCGCGAGCAGCGCATGCACCACGTGCTCGATCCAGATGATGCCGACGCCTTCGGCATGGATGGTGCGGATGGTCTCGACCAGTTCGTGGCATTCGGCATCGGTGAGGCCGCCCGCGATCTCGTCGAGCAACAGCGTGCGCGGCCGGGTGGCGAGCGCCCGCGCCAGCTCGAGCCGCTTGCGATCGAGCAGCGGCAGGCTGCCCGCGAGGCGATTGGCCTTGGCTTCGAGGCCGGTCAGATCGAGCATGCGGCCGCAATGCTGGATCGCATCCGCCTCCGACAGGCCGCTACCGAACAGCGCGGCGACCGCAAGGTTCTCGAACACCGAGAGATGGTCGAACGGTTGCGGGATCTGGAACGAGCGCCCGATGCCGGCGCGACAGCGTGCCTCGGGCGGGAGACTCGTGATGTCGGCGCCATTGAGAACGATACGGCCCGCATCGGGCCGCAGCAGCCCGGTGATCAGGTTGAACAGGGTCGATTTGCCGGCCCCGTTCGGCCCGATCACGCCCAGTGCCTCACCGGAGGACAGCGTTAGGTCGATCGCGTCTGCAACGACGATGGCGCCGAACTGTTTCGAGATGGCATGGAGTTCGAGCATGGTCGCCCACATCTGGTTTCGGCGGAGAGGAGATGCGCAGCAGCGCCGCGCATCTTCTGCCTTCGATGAGCAGCCGGCTTGCGCTAACTCAGCGCCTGCATGTCGCCGCCGAGCGGAATCTGCGGCGCCAGCTTGTTGTCCGTGATCACCATGTTGTACTTGTCGCCGCTGAGCCGCCACTGGCCGCCGACCAGCGGCGTCTTGGCGATGTTCTTAGCGGCGAACGGCGGCACGGCGCTGGAGCCGAAGGCGACCTGGCCCACGATGGTGTCGAGCCTGGTGGCGCCGATCGCCTTCGCGAGCGCCGCGCCGTCGCCCGGATCGCTGGAGCGCTTGATGGCGTCGATCGCGACCTCGAACAGCGAATGCACGAAGCCGATCGGCTGGGTCCATTGCTTGCCGGAGGCCTGCTCATATCCCTTGGCGAGATCGGCCGCGCTGACGCCGCTGAGGCTTGACTTGTAAGGATGCGTCGGCGTCCACCACACCTCGGTCGAGATGTTGTTGCCGCCCTTGCCGAGCGCCTGCACCGACGCCGGGAACAGCAGCGCCTTGGCGACCGACACGACTTTCGGCTTCAGCCCCTTCTGCCGCGCCTGGTTCCAGAACGTGGTGAAGTCGGGCGGGATGATCACGCCCGTGACGATCTCGGCATCGGCACCACGAAACGCCGCGATCTGCGAGCTGAAATCGTCGGTGAGGTTCTGGAAGCGGCCGGGATCGGTGAGCTTGAAACCCTGCTTGGCCAACACGGGCGGGAAGCCGATGGTGGTGTCGCCCCACGCGTTGCCGTCGGCATCGTTGGGGAACAGCGCGCCCACCGACTTGTTGGTCGCGACCTGGCTCCACATGCTGGTGAAGACGCCGATCACGTCCTCCAGCCCCCAAAAATAGTGGAAGGTGTATTCGAACGGCTTCCAGCTCTTGGGATCGCCCGGATTGGCCTGCCGCCCGATGAAGTTGGTCTGCCACGGCGCCACGCTCGAGATGCACGGCACCTGCTCGAGCTCGCACTGCGTCGCCACCGGATTGTTGGTTTCAGGCGTGGCGCCGACCACGATCAGCCCGACATTGTCACGGGTGATCAGTTCCTTGGCGACCTCGGCGGCGCGGTTCGGATTCGACTGACTGTCTTTTGTCACCACCTCGACCTGATAGGTCTGTGACCCGACCTTGACGCCATCCTTGATGAACTTTCTGAACTCGCCGAGCACGAAATCGTCAGCTTCGGCAAAGGCTGCCAGCGGACCGCTCTTCGGCGAGACATAGCCGATCTTGATCGGCTTGCTCGCCGCCTGCACCGCCGGCGCGAACAGAGTCGTCGTGCCTGCGGCGGCGAAACCACCCGCGATGCCCTGCAGCACACGGCGGCGATCGAAAGACTTTATGGTCAATAGGTCCTTGGTCATTTTCCCCTCCCTTGAGGCAAGCCGGTTTCAAGCCCGCTGCCGTTCATTCCACTCTGAACAATTATCCGCGTAGCGTCGCATCACGCGGCGGCGACGGACTTCGCCTGCGCCTTCGCACTACGACCGAGGATCTGGCCGAACACATCGAGCAGCACGTCGGAGGCATTCACGGCCGCCTCTCTGGCGCGCCAGGCGACATACATGTCGGGACGCACCAGCACGCAGCCGTCCTCGTCGACTTCGCTCTGGCGATACCAGTCGGCATAGACGTCGAGCGCATCGCAGCCTTGCGGGCCGATGGTGACGACATCGACTTGCAGACCGTAGGCCTTCTCGATTGCGGCAGCCGCCGTCTTCCAGCCATCGCCCCCGATCCCGGTGAGCAGCGTGAAATGGCCCTTGCCGACAAGATCGAGCGTCGATTTGCGCTGGCCGCGATGCTCGACCCAGACATGCGGCAGATGCGCGCCGGGCCAAGTGGTGGCCTGATAATAGAGCTCATGATCCCGGGTGAAGGCCGGCATCGGCGTGCCGTCGGACACCACGGCGGTCGAGCCGTAGCGCTGGTTCAGCTCGACGCCGTGGCAGTTGAACTCGTAGCTCTTCTTGGCGATGGCCTCATAGAGCTTCTTGCGGCGCGCCTTGCCTTCGGCGGTCGGCGCCTTGCGCGCGGCGATCGCCTTGCGTGCTTCCGCCGGATCGGTCGAAGCGACAAGACCCACTGCCTCGAAGATCGGCGGGAACTCGCCGATGCTCTTGTTGGCGCGGGTCACGATTTGCTTGCCGACCGGTTGGCGCTCGGCCGAATAGGTCTCGAGCAGCGACGGCGCGGCATGGCCCTCGAGCACCAGCTTCAGCTTCCAGCACAAATTATAGGAGTCCTGGATCGAGGTATTGGAGCCGAGGCCGTTGCTCGGCGGATGGCGGTGCACGGCATCGCCGGCGCAGAACGCGCGACCGGACGAATAGTGGCCGGCATACATCTCGTTCACGGTCCAGGTCGAGGTCGAGCGAACCTTGACCTCCAGCGTCTCGTCGCCGACGAGATTGCGCACGATCGAGATCGCCTCGTCATTGCTGAGCTTGCGCTCGCCCTGCTCGATGTCGTAGCCCCAGATGATCAGCCATTCGTTCCAGGGCCGCACCATGCGGATCAGGCCGGCGCCGATGCCGCCGATCTGCGCGCCCGGCTGCAGCACCCAATAGAGTACACTCGGCCTGTGCGCGACGTATTTGCTCAAGTCCGCCTGCACGATGATGTTCATGCTGCCGGCGCGGCCCATCTGCCCCTCCATCGGCAGCCCGATCACCTCGGCCACCCGGCTGCGGCCGCCATCGGCGCCGATCAGATACTTCGCTCGGATCTGGTAGGTCTCGTCGGATAGCCGATCCTTCACCGTTGCCGTGACGCCGTCGGCATCCTGCACCAGGTCGACGAATTCGGTGTTGAAGCACAGCGAAGTACCGCGCTGGCCGGCGGCCTCGATCAGGATCGGCTCGAGCAAATTCTGCGGCAGGTCGCAGATCCGGGTCGGGCTGGCGAGATCGTAATCCGCCTTGCGCGAGGGATGATTGCCCCAGGAATAGAGCCGGCCGAACTCCTCGCCGGCAAGGCTCTCGCAGAACACGTTGTTGGCCATCAGATGCTGCGGCGTCGCCTGCGCCACCGCCTTGTCCTCGAGGCCGAGATCGCGCAGCACCTCCATCGCACGCTGGTTGGTGATGTGGGCGCGCGGCGTGTCAGCCAGCCAGCCATATTTGGTCACCAAGATGTGCTTGACGCCGTACATGCCGAGCAGCGCCGCCGCCGTCGCGCCGGCCGGGCCGCTGCCGACGACAAGCACGTCGGTCTCAACAGGTTTACTGGTCATCATCCTCTCCTCAGTCGTGTTGTTGGTTGCGATCGTCATTCCGCGGCCATCATCGGCCGGGGCACCAGCCCTGCGCCGGGCTTCATCTGGAAGTCGTAGGTCATCAGGTGCCACGGGCCGGAGACCCGCTCGCCGTTCGGCAGCGCTGCGTCGTTGCGCGGCTCGACGCGCGCGATGAGTTCGTCCTTGACGCCGAACACCACGTCGCTGCGCAGATATTGGTCCCCATCGAGGAAGACGTGGGTGATCAGCGGCTCGTAGCCTTCGGCCTTGACCAGAAAGTGCACATGCGCGGGGCGCATCGGATGACGCTGCGTGGCAGTGACGAGATCGCCGACCGGGCCGTCGGTCGGGATCGGATAGCTACACGGCAAGATCGTGCGGAACGAGAAGCGGCCGTCGGCATCGGTGACGAAGCGCGCGCGCAGCGACGGACCGTGGGTCGCGTAATCGGCCTTCTGCGAATCGTAGAAGCCGTCGTCGTCGGCATGCCAGACGTCGATCTCGGCACGGGCGAGCGGCTTGCCGGCGAGGTCGGTGACGCGGCTCTGCACGAACATCACTTCACCGTCGATGCCCTCGGAGATGTTGGCGCCGTGCGGCGTGACGTGGTGCTCGCCGACATAGAACGGGCCGAGCACCGTGGTCTCGGTCGCACCCTCGCGCTCGCGGTGATTGACGGCGTCGACCAGCATCGAGACGCCGAGCACGTCGGAGAGCAGGATGAACTCCTGGCGCAGCGGCGTGCAGGTCTGGCCGGTGCGGGTCAAGAACTCGATCGCCTGATTCCATTCCTCGAAAGTGAGTTCAGTGCGGCGCACCAGATCGTGCAGCGATTTCACCGTCTCCTCGATGAGGAACTTCAGCCGCTTGTTCGGCGTGTTGGCGAAGCTGCGAACCACCTCGTCAGTGAGGTTATGCTCGTTGAAATTGGCCATGGTGTTGTCCTTGGATCCCTGAAGTTCGGTCCTGCGCGGGCGCATCGCCGCGCCAAGCTGCCGCAATCAATTGCTCGATCGGGGCCCGATCAATCCGTCTGGGGTTGGCATATGGGTTGCGCACCGCCATCTCTGCGGCGCGTGCGATGCCGTCCTCGGGCATTCCGATGTCGGCGAGCGCACGTGGCAGCGCGAGCTGCCGGGCAAGGTCAAACAGGCTCTGCGGAGCATTGGCGGTGTGCAGCGCCCGCGCGACGCGAGTCATGGCCTCAGGCGCGGCGGCTGCGTTGTAGGCAGTGGCGTGCGGCAGCACGATCGCGTGAGTTTCCGCATGCGGCAGGTTGAACATGCCGCCCAGCACGTGGCAGAGCTTGTGGTGCAGCGACATGCCGACCGCGCCGAGGCAGATGCCGCACAGCCAGGCGCCATAGAGCGCATCGCGACGGGCTCCGGGATCGGCAGGCGCCACCATGATGCGCGGTAGCGCGCGGGCAAGCGCGGCGATGCCATCTTCCGCCATCAACGAAGTCAGAGGATTGGCGTCGGGCGCATAAAGCGCCTCGACGGCGTGGGCGATCGCGTTGAGGCCGCTGGCGGCGGAGATGTGCGGCGGCAGACTGATGGTGAGATCGACGTCGTAGATGACGGTATCAGGCACCAGATCCTGCGATTGCTGGGTGGTCTTGATGCCGTTGCTGGTCTCGCCAAGAATCGGCGTCATCTCGGAGCCGGCATAGGTGGTCGGCATCGCGATATGCGGCAACCCCGTGCGCAGCGAGAGCGCCTTGCCGAGTCCGACCGTCGAGCCGCCGCCGATCGCGACCAGCCCGTCGATGTCGCGGGACTCCACTATCCGAAGCGCTTCGTTGGTAACTTCGACCGGCGTATGCATGCGTGCGCCGGTAAACAGTCCGGCGAGCCTGTCGCCGAGACCTGCGCTGAGCCGGCGCCCCAGATCATGTTGGTCGCTTGTGGTCAGCACAAATGCCCGCTTGATGCCGAGGCGCGCTGCCTCCTCGCCCAGTCGCGCCGAGGTGCCGGTACCGAACAGGACGCGATATTGCTGCGAGCAATAGGCAAACGCGCTCTTGCCGGCGTCACCGGCCGTCGCAATGGACGCACCTCCGGCATCGGACAGCGCGATGCTCATGGCAATCCTCCCAAGCCGGCGAACCGGCGATTTCATGTCGTTGGGAGGAAGCTAGGGGCGTGCTGGCGCGGCGGGCCTGCACGAAACCGAAGAAAATCTGCACAAAACCGGAAAAATAATGCAGGGCCGAACCGGGCCTTCGACCGCCGCGGCCGCGGTCAGCGAAACCTAGTGGCTGTGTCGGTATCGTCCGGGTGTTATGCCAGTAAAGCGGCGGAACATCCGCGTGAAATGCTCTTGATGGGAGAAGCCGCAAGCCAGCGCGATCTCCGCCAGACTGAGGGACTCGTCGGCAAGCAGCGCCCTGGCGCGCTCTATGCGCAAATTGAGCACGTATTGATAAGGCGAGACGCCGCTCGTCGCCTTGAAAAGCCGCACGAAGTACTCGGTGCTGCGGCCGCACAGCGCCGCCAGCTGGTCGAGGCGGATATCGCTATCGATATTGGCATCAACGAATTCGCGAATGCGCGCCATCTGCCTACCACTGAGCAGGTTCGGGTGCTTGCCGGCTTCCGTGCTTGGCTTGTGGAAGTTGATCGCCACGAAACGGTTGGCGATCGCTTGCGCAATCGGATCGACGAAGAGCGACGAGGCCGGCAGACCGCCGGTGATGGTGTCACCGATCGCCGAGGCAAGATGCTCCAGCACAGCGTCCTGATCGCCGAGCATCGGCGCGAGGCCGCCGATCACGCCGGGTGACTCGTCGGGGCCGGCGAAAAGGTCGGAGCGCAGATAGATATGGGTCGATTCCAGCGGTTCGCGCAGGAGCACGTTGCATGCATGGCCCGCCGGCAGGAAGAAAACGCCTCCGCGCGGGATGTGCCGATTAACCGACTTGCCGTCCATCACATAGGTGATGTCGACCGGGCCGCCCCGATGTAACACCATCAGATTGTCCGACAGAGCGTGGAAGTGCCCCTCAAACGGCCGTTCGCGCTGAACCGAGGCAAATGCGGACGACCAGCCGAGCCCTTCGCTCGAGCCGCGGAATTCGGCCTGGAAGCGGTTCAGGATCCCGTGCGTCTCCTGCACCCCAAAATTCGACGTCGCCTGCATCCGACAGACCAAGGGCTCGAGGCTTCGTTGCCGCGGAGTAAAACCCAATGGCCCTCAATTTTCAATCCAATCGCTCCTATCGTTGCTGCAGTGCAATGGCAACACCCGCGGACCCACCGGAGCTACTGTGTTGCCTCGAGGCGTCGGGATGGATCGATTCCAGAAAGCAAGCAATGCGCTTTCTTCCAGAACCCGCCCTGCACTACGAAGGCGATCAATCCTCAGGTGCGGCATTCATGAGCTCACCGAAGAGCACGAACGACGACTTGCCGTCAAACCGCTGAAGCTGGAGCGTCTTGATCGGATAGGGCGATTTCGCGCTGGTCTGCACCATCACGCCGGGGAGCAGCATCGGAATGCGAACGTTCATGTTCAGCGCCTGCGCCATCAAGTTCTCGCGCGTCAGATTGTCTCCACACTGCTCAATGACTTTCTCGATCGATTCGGCCAGCAGATAGCCGACCAGATTGAAAATGTCGTTGACGTTCGCGCCGGGACGATACTTCGCCAGGAAGGCCGTGTACTCGAGCAGGTCGGGATCGTTGGCCCATTGAGGATCGCTGGGGTCCTTGAAGAAGGTTGAGGAGATGATGCCGGCCGCCTTCTCTACGCCGGCAGGAACCATCACGGTTGCAACAGAGGCCGACGTATAGCTGAGGAGTTGAAGTGGATGCCAGCCGGTGTCGTAGGCGATCCGGATGGACTGAGCGGCGAACTTCGGCGTCGAGGCATTGATAAAGACATCGGCGCCACTTTCCTTGAGAATGGCGACTTGCGAGTCGACAGTCGGCGCCGTGATATCATAGCTCTGTTTCGCCACGATCATCGTCTTGGCCTTCTCGCCAAGCTCATATTCGATACCCTTGAGGTAGGCTTTGCCCAGGTCGTCGTTCTGATAAAGGATCGCGATCTTTGCATTCGGCTTCTGCTGTAAGACGTATCGCGCATAGATGCGCGCTTCGCCCTCGTATGTCGGCTGCCAGCCGATCGTCCAGGGATACTTGCGGAGATCTCCCATGGCGGCGAGGCCATTGATCGCGAAGATCGTCGGAACCTTCTTCGCATTGAGATAGGGCCGGATTGCCATGTTGGCTGGCGTACCATGCGAGGCGCCGATGAACAGGACCTCGTCGTTTTCGACGAGACGCCGCGCCTGTTCCATCGCCTTGGACGGACTGTAGCCGTCGTCCAGCGAGATGAAGTTCAGCTTGCGGCCGCGAATTCCACCACGATCGTTGATCATCTTGAAGTAGGCCGACAACGTCATGCCCTGAACCGAGAAGATCGATGCCGGACCGCTGTAGGGCATATTCTGTCCGAATTTGATCTCGGTATCGGATGCACCGGGACCGTATTGCGACCCGGCCGCAGCACCTCCGACCAGTGCAAGCAGGATGACCCCGCCGCTGAGCGCGCTCTTCACCCACAGGCTGCGGCCGTTGATGTTCATGTCACTTCTCCCTAAACGCATTTCTTAAATGGCGAACGCCCGATGCTCGGGCTTGACACTCAGCAATGCCTCATTTCCGAGACTTCCCCGCCGTCAATCGGAATTTGCACGCCTGTGACGAAGCCGGACGCTGGCGTTAGCGTCTCCACCTCCGGCTAGGCTCTTAATCGTAAGTTGCCAGACCCCGCCGCGGATCGCTGTTAGTCCTCGTGGCCCTCGATCATGACGAAGTCGGAGGTGCTGGCTTCATCGCGAATCTTGGCCGCCGCCTGATACTCGGGTGAGTCGTAGCAGGCCTTGGCTATTACGTAGCTTTCGAACTCGATGATGACGTGGCGACGCCCTTGAAGTGCCTCGCCGTGCACTTCGCATGCACCGTTTCGGACAATGAACCGCGCCCCGTACTTCTTCAATGGTGCGGCGTTGGCCGCGATGTAGTCCTTGTAGCGCTCCGGGTTCGTGACGTTGACGTGACCGACCCAATATCCCTTCTTCGCCATCTCGCACTCCTCTTGCGCTAACAGTCTGTTGACAAACCTGACCACCTGACCCGCACCTTCCAGCCGCTGCTTCACAAATGCGGCGACGCGAAAATCGAATTTATGCTGGTCGTGACCCCACGTATTCCAAGATCCACCTTTCCAGGAAGGCAGCGATGTCATCGCTGTTCCTTTCTTGCATCATCAGGTGACCGTTGCCGCGCAGGTCGTGGTCCTCGAGCCGCAGATGGACGGCTCGCACGCCTGCCTGAACGAGAAAATCGACGGTGCCGTGGTCGTGCATGGACCAGGCCGACGCCTCCGATGTCACGACGGCAACGGGTATCGATGCCAGGTTTGGAAGACGCCTCGCCGGCTCTTTCTGAACGAAGCAGTCCGCCAGTCCCGACTTCGGAGCCTTGCGGATTTCACGCCGCAGTTCAGTTGGGCCTCTGAGGGGCGGATCGAACGTCATCGGGATCGCAGTGAGTCCGTAAGAGAGGTCGCCGAGCCCCATCGGCAATTGGGCGAAAGGCGGCCCCATTGGCTCAACCGCGACAATGCCTTTCACCAGGTGCGGTCGACTATCGGCCACGAGCCAGCCGAAGGGCGCCCCCATGGAATGGGTGAGCAGGATTGCTGGACCGATGCGATCCAGCAATTCTGCACCGGCCCGCTGCATCAGCTGTTGCGTCTGTGCCAAGAAGACAAAGAACGGGCCTTGGGTCCCCATGAATTGGTCCAGAACTGGATCGCCGACGACGCCGGAGCCAGGCCACTGATTGTGCTTTTGCGCGTTCGGCCAATTGTTCGGCTGCTTGCCGGGCGCGGTAAACAGCGTCATGGCAAATTCGTATGTCAGCGGAGGTGTCATGGGACCCAGAGCCTCCGGATGCAGGGGTGCGCGACCGTGCCCTGGGCGGTCGACGACATAGACCGCGTAACCCTGTTTCAGAAAGTAAGTGGCCCATCCAGGCCGTCCATCGGCAGTACCGAGAAAATCCGTTCCCTGCCCGCCACCTCCATGCACCATCACGATGGGATAGGGATGCCGGATGTGCTCCGGGATCTGATACTGCACGAACATCTGGCCCGCAGCGATGGTGCCATTTGGTGTCTGCTGCCGGACCAGACCGGTCCAAAAGAATCCCTGATCTGCAAGAACCAACGGGGCAGGTTTTGCTTTGGTTTGGGTCACGTCCCCCTCCGACTTTCTTCAGAGATCCAGAAAACCGGTCGGCAGCCCAAGATTGCTGCGACCAATGTACTTCGCGAACGTCATGTATTGGGAGGACATGTGTCCTCGATACATCTGGGCGTCGCCAAAGTATCGAAGCATCCTTGAGCCCTTCCGCGCCGCGGTCGACCCGGCGGTCTGAAACAAGAGTTCGATGGCATCACAGGCAAGACGTGCACCGTTCTGCAGCATTCCCCAGAGTCGCAGGTTTTCTTCAACGGAGGCTTGCAAGCCCGTCTTCGCCCACCGCTGGCAGTAGTCCATGTGCTTGCGCAAACCCTGCAGCAGCACGCCTTCGGCCGCATCGGTCAATGCTATGGCGCGGCCATAGTTGACCTGAAAATCAGTCTCGAACGCACGCTTGATGAAAGGTGGAACAAATGTGTTTTGCGAGAACAGGATATCGCGATATTCATCGATCGCCGCGCGCGCGGCACCGATGATGGGCGATGTCAGAGAGGCGTGATAAGGCCCCATGAGAACGCCGAGATACATGGGGTTGCCATGCAACCGCGTTCCGGGCGTGCCATCGGAGAGATCCTGCTTCACACCCAGCGCGTCGAAAAAAGCGGTCATGTGCTCGGGCACGAAGACATTGTCCAGCTTGACGCTGTTCGAGCCGGAGCCGCGCATGCCCAGGGTGCGGTCTCCACCCCAATCGCCCAGAATTGTGTATTGCCCCCGCGGCACAACGAAGTGCAGCATTCGTGGTGGGAACGAGGTTTGAAGCAACGTTGCGCCCAGGAAGTGCGTGCTGTGCGGTATTCCCGACGAATATGGCCACACACCATTGATGATATAGCCGCCCTCGACCGGCAGGCACGTGCCCCCGGGGGCAGCCCGGTGCGGTGACGCGAAATGTCCGGATGAACCGAAGATTTCGATCTGTGCAGCTTCCGACCAGTGGGAGGCTATGACGGGCGCATGAGAAGCGGCCAACGTCAAGCACCACCCCGCGGACGGATGACCGCGCGATATCTCCACCATGACGCGGAAAAATGTTTCGTAATCGAACTCGTAGCCACCAAACATTTTGGGCTGCAAGATCCGATAGAACCCAGCATCGATGAACTTTTGCTGGATTTCGTCCGAAAAATGTCCCCGCTCATCGGTTTCGTCCTGCGATTCCCGCAGTAGCGTTCTCATCGAGGTGGCGCGGTCGACCAGATCCTGCGGAGTGAGGTGAGGTTCCGGTGCCGGCAGGCTCTTGCGCATGGCCTGAACGTTCATTTCGATCTCCTGATATTTCCGTTGAGCGCGGTTGCGGCTAAGCGGCGATAGGGATTTATGCCGGCGAACTCACAATCATTCTCTTGTGGCGCTCGAGCACCCGCGGCGCAGTTTCGTCCAGGATCAGGCAAAGCAAGCCTGCACAGATGCAAAGTGTAGCGGCGATCCACATCGAGCTGGACGGACCGAACACGTCGGAAGCGATCCCGGCGACGGCCGGCCCCACGAAGCCGCCCGCGAGCTCGCCAACCCCCATGATGAACCCAAGCGCAGTAGCAACATGGGTCCGCGGGATCGTCTCGGACGGCACGGTGGCCATGAACAACGAGAAGCTGCCAATTGCGAGATTGCCGAGACCCATGAGCAACACCATCAAAGGCAAAGGTCCGTCGAACATTACGGTAGTCACCGGAGCAATCGCGGCAACGAAGCCTGACAGGATGAGAATCGGTCGGCGGCCAAAGCGATCCGACAGCGCCGGTACGATGATTGAAGACGCGGCCGTTGCGATACCGGTCGCGGCCACGGCAACGCTCATCGCGCTGGGCGACAGACCGCGGACCTGCACCAGGTAGATCGGAAGGAACGTTATCTGAATGAGGAGCCAAGACACCATCAGGCAGCTTACGATCGCACAAACCCAGATGTTGCGATGTTTCAGCATCGTCGAAAGCGGGATCGTGTTGCGCGCAGATGCAGTCGATGCCGGGGCGGCACCCGAGGAAGGTTCACGGATAAAGGCTACAATCAGGGCCGCCACCACGAAGCCAGGCACCGCCGCAATGTAGAAAGCACTTCTCCAGCCGTAGATCTGCCCAATTGCCACGAGCACCAGAGGAGCGGCAAAATTGCTTAGGAGCGCGCTGAAGAAATTCTGCAGAACCCCCATGTTGAAGCCGCGACGGTGCTCCGAGGATTCCGCAGCCATGATCGATTGCGCGATCGGAAGTACAGGTCCCTCCGCAAGTCCCATAACGAGGCGCGCGGCAAGCAACGTCAGAAACGAATTGGCGAGACCGGATCCCACCGAGCAGATCGAGAAGATCACGATCGCGCAGACCAGGAGCGTTTTACGATTCTGAAAATAGTCTGAAAGAGTGCCGACGGCATAGCCGGCGATTGCCCAGGTCAGCGCCAGGCCAGCCGCGAGGGCACCCAGCTGAGTGTTGTTCAGATGGAGCTCAGGCACTAGAAATGGAGATAGAAAATTCAACGCCAGCCGGTCGAAAAATACGAAGCCAAACGCGGCTCCCATCAAGATGACAACGAGATTTTCATAGCTAAGGATGCGATTCTTGCTCATGACCCCTCCCTGTTGTTTCCCGTTATTATTGTTTGCGGCCGCGTTCTAAGCGCATTGCGCCGGCGCGGCTGCTGATATTCCTTGCGGCGCGAGTCCATTGCCCCGGCTCTCATACAGCCGCCGCATCTTCGCGAACTCGACGACCTGCTCGGCCACGAATGCAAGCTGTTGCGCTATGATCGGATCACTGCACGCACCATCTGGGGAAAATGGCCTCTGCGCGGTGTTGATGACCGCTGAAAACGGAGTCGGCCAACCGCGCAGCGCGTGAATGATGGTCCGCAGAGTCCCCAGCGTCGCTCCCATGGCTTGGGCTCCGCCCGCGCATACGATGGCGCCGACAGCGCGTCCGGCAAGATAGCTGCGCGCGTCGGCGCGGAGATCCTCGGTGTAGTCTATTGCGTTCTTGACCAGGCCCGAGATCGAACCGTGATAGCTTGGGGTGGCAATGATGACACCGTCAGCGGCGCGCAGTGCTTCGACCAACGAGTTCGCACGCTCCGTACGTTCAATGCTGTCGTAGTGCGGGACATTCAACGATTGCCCGGCGAAGATCTGGGTTTTCGCACCGAGCCGCGTGGCTTCCGTCAGGGCCAGGCGGAGCGCCCTCTCCGAGGTTGATCCGTCGCGCAACGTTCCGCCGATCCCAACGACGAGCGGAGACCAGTCCTTCATCGCAGCAGCCCGCTTTCCGACGCAGCACGATCAGCCGAGGTGCAAGGCTCATCGAGCGAATGCTGACCAATTCGGATATGCGAGCTCCCTCGCCCGGCATCGAACAATGCCATGCGCGTCTCTCCCTATCATCGGGCGCTATGATTGCGTCTGGCGCCTCTTCGTGAGGTGAAAGTAGGACATGCCGGGTGGCTAGGCCTGCACAAACCGGACCGGTTTGCAGAAAACTGACACAAACTGCCCGCTTCGTTGGCAGGAAACGAGCCAGCGTTCAGATCGGAACGGCAGATCGTGGAGTTCTCAATTCATCGCCCGTCGATAAGCGCCTGGCGACAAGCCCGTCATCCGACGAAACGTGTTCGTGAAATGTTGCTGGTGCGCAAACCCGCATTGCCGCGCGACTTCCGCAAGGCCAATGTTTGCATCCGTCAGGAGCAGTTTCGCGTGATGAATTCGCATTCCCACCACGTAGCGGTGAGGAGACACGCCCAGCGAAGACTTGAATACTCGTATGAAATACTCGGGACTCACGCCGCAGATCGCAGCCAAATCGTTCAGCCTGATGCAATCCGCGATATTGGCTTGGACAAAATCACGAATTGAGCTGACGCTACGTGTACTCAGCTGGCGCTCCACACTACACGCCGTTTTCCGCTCCCGTGCATTGAGCACGACAAGGCGATTGGCTATTGCATGCGCGATCGAATCGGCCAGGAGGGAACACGAGGTATCACCCTCTCGCACCATTTCTTCCACCACGGCCAGGAGATTGTGGGTTAGGGGCTCCGGCTCACCCAACAAAGGCAGGAGGCCAAAATCGGAGTTCAGCGCTTTACTTTCAGAGCCAGAAAACAGTTCAGGACGCAGGTACACATGGATTGAATTCAACGGGGTATTTAGCGTCACCTCACAGTCGCGGCGCGGCGGTAGGAAAAATATCTCCTTCTCCTGCAAGTGCCTGGATACAACGCGCCCATCGATCCGATAGGTCACATCGACTGGTCCACCAGCCGCAGTCACCAGCAGGGCGTTGGTATTGGCTTCGAAGCGGCCCCTGAACGGCTCTTCCCGCTGAACCGATGCGAACATGGTCGACCAGCCGAGCCCAGCACTCGACGCCTGGCCTTTCACGGCGAACTGTCGCAGCACGGAATGGACCTCGCCTCCGTCGAAAGGCCGCACGGTATGCTCATTTTGCGCTGCGGCTGGCGAGGGTGGATCGAAGCGTTTCTGCATCGGCATGACTGCTTATCAGTGGACGCCGCGACGGTACCGACCGGGCGTTTGGCCCGTCAGCCTGCGGAAGGCACGCGTCAAGTGTTCCTGATGGGAGAAGCCACAGCGCAGTGCTATCTCAGCGAGGCCTTGCTGGTTTTGCTCGATCAAGCGCTTGGCCCGTTCGACACGCGCCGCGATCACATATTGGTATGGTGATTTGCCGGTCGTTGCTGCAAAAGCCCGAGCGAAAGACTTTGTGCCAAAGCCGCAAGCGCTGGCCATCGCAGCAAGGGTGATCTCACCCTCAAGATTGGCTTCTATGAAATCTTTAAGGCGCCGAAGTTCGTAGTCCGGCAGCCCAGCGGTCTGAACCTGCCATGGTTCGCTACTCCTGCTGATCGCGGAGACTCTGTCCGCGAGCGCCCGCGCTATCGGATCGATGAAGAGATCTGAATTCGAGACATTCTCGCAGACCGCCCGCTCAACCGCGTGCGCCAGATGCTGCAGAACCACGTCCCGTTCCACCAGCAGCGGTGTAACATTGTGGACAGACACTAAATTTGCGCGGAGATAAATATGGAGAGTATCCAGCGTCCCCTGCAATCCCACCTCGCAAGCATGACCTGCCGGCAAAAAAAAGATGCTTCCTTTTGGAATGCAACGTGAAGTGACGTGCCCGCCGGATGCGAAAGTCGTCTGCACCGGGCCGCTACGGTGCAACACGATGAGGTCGTCAGCAATCGCTTCGAAACGTCCCTCGAAGGGATTCTCCCTTTGGATCGACGCGTAAATTGAAGACCATCCATGCCCCTCACTCGTTGCACGGATGTCGGCCCCAAACCGTTGCAGAACACCGTGGGTATCGGAGCCACTGAACTCGCGCCTGGCTTCCATCTCGTGCTCCGCGTGTCGTCTGACGGGGCCCGCTGCAGCGCAATATGCGCCTGGTGGTGATGAAGAATAGTTCATTATAACAACAATGCTCTGCGCACGCTATGTCTTCATTTGGGCCGCCCAGGCGGAAGCTGCCGCTGATCTGCTCGCCAACGAGCCAGAACGAGCCTGCCTCGAAGCCGAAGCCTTGGAAGAGGCGCGTTATCTCCACTTCGGCGCGTCAAACAGAGACTTGACCTTCAGATACTACTGAGGTCTCGCCTCGCTGCGCATTCGCACTGTCATCATAAGCCGGTCGAGCAGCACCTCCTTATCCGTCAGACGGCGCAAACGGATGAGATTGGCCTCGTGCTGCTCCGGATCTGTCGTGTCGAAGATGATCCGCTTGTTGTCGACCGCCGCGGGCGAGACGACCTCGAGGAAGATGCGGCGGCGCTCCTCGGCGTAGTGATCGAGGACCGTGCTGTCGACGTCGCCGCGAACGACAGCAGCCAGCGCCTCGTAGAGCGCAAATGCGTCGAACAACCCCGATGTGAGCCCGTAAGCGCCGCTCGGATTCGTTGCATGCGCTGCATCGCCGGCCAGCAACACTCTGCCAACGCGCAACCGCTCGGCTGCCCGCTGATGCATGCGATAAGGCGCAAAGGCAACGACCTCAATGTCGCGCGCTCCCGGAAGGATGACGTCGAAGTACGCGGTCATACGCTCGGCGATGCTTTCCTCGGGTAGATCTAGCGGCTCGCTGTAGGTGCAGCGCCACAGATCGTCTTTATCCAGCTTTACGATGATTGCGCCATGGGTCGGGTGAATCAGAAAGGTGGTGCGCGCGTAGCCATGCTTCGAAAAATCGTGCCGGACGTTGGCCGCGATAAACCGCTTCGGCCATGTGATACCCTCGAACTCCAGATGCAGGGCCCTTCGAACGTTGCTCGTCGCGCCGTCGGCGCCGATGACCCATGCGGCACGGAGTTCGGAAGGGCCGTCAGGGCCGTCAACTGAGAGAGTGACCCCGCTGGCATCTTGCATCAGATCGAGCATCGTCACACCCCAGCGAACCTCGACATGCGGAAACTGCTGGAGTCGGCGCAACGCAATCTCGGCAAGTAGGTTTTGGCCGAGGTGGAGATTGAACGGGAAAGGTGTCCGTCCGTCGAGAACGTCCAGGCTGTAGTCGATTTTCTCGCCGGTCGCGAAATCCAAGTAGGTATAGTCCTGCTTGGCGAACCCGACGTCCAGCGCCTCTTCAAGCAAGCCAAGCCGGTTGAGGCCCTCAAGTACAGACCAGTGATAAACTATCGCGCGCGGGGAGGCGACGATCTCCGTTTCGCGCTCGATGACGATAACCGGGATGCCCGCCTGGGCAAGCCCGAGAGCGCTTAGCAAACCAACCGGGCCGGCGCCCACGATGGCGACTCTTTCTTCAACGGACATAATCCCTCTTCTATTTCCTACAGGCGTGACTGCCTTCTTGTTGCGATCGAGGCTTAGCCACGTCATGCTTCGCTCAAGCCCCTGGAGCTGCCTTCGGCGCACCATCGCGGAATGGCTGCAGAAGTCGATAGGCGAGACTATGCAGCGGCGTTGCTATGCCATGCTTATGCCCCAACCGGTCGATCTCGCCGCTAATGAAATCGAGTTCAAGCCTTTTACCAGCATCCAGATCTTGTCGCATCGACGCGACCGTCGCCGGCGGCAAACTTTGAAGGATTCTCAGGGTCATCTCTTCGGCATCGCCGGTGATTGCAATGCCTTCGGCTCGGCCCACACTTGCAACTTCGCGGATCGACTGCTTGGCGAGTTCGACGAGTTCCGGCGTGTGATAGATAACGCCGGCCGGAAGGCGCCCGAGCGATGTCAGCGCCGCATTGGTCGCGAAGCCTAAAAACTTTGTCCAAATGACGTCATCGATATCCTCAGATATCTCAGCAGTGACACCAATGCTTGCCCAGCGTCGAACGAGTTCCTCAACAGCTGGTGAGATCTTGCATTCCGGATTCCCTAGAGTCACCCGGTCGGCACCGGCATAAGCAACGGATGAAGATCCCGTAAGCCGCGTGGCCGCAAACACCGGCCCAATGGCCAACCTCGACGGATCCAGAAGGGGACGGAGAATGCCGTAGGCGCTGACACCGTTCTGGACGGCAACCAGCGCACCTGCCGGTGCCAAGGCAGGTAACGCCTGAGCGGCGGCGGCCGCGAGATCGTACAACTTCACGGCGAGAATAATGGCATCGAAGCTGCCCGCATTGGCAACGTCGCCAACAGCGGAAACGCGCTCAAGACGAAAGGAAAGGCGCCCCTCGGCCGTCAGTGTTGCTCCATCAAGCGTGGCTTGCCGACCCGGCCGGGTGACGAATACCACATCCAATCCCGCTGACTGCAGCCAGCCACCATACAGCAGCCCGATTGCGCCGGATCCAACAATAGCAACCCTCATCGATCATCCTCAATGACATGCCTCCGGGTCTTTGCTTAGAACGGGTAGTGCTGCGGACCTTCGATCGTTATCCAACGAAGCTCGGTGAATTCGTTGATGACGGCCTTTCCGCCGAAGCGGCCGTACCCGCTGGCCTTTGTGCCGCCGAATGGCATCTGAGCCTCATCGGCGACGGTCGGCCCATTGATGTGGCAGATACCGCTCTGGATACGCTTCGCAATCGTCAGGGCGCGGGAGACATCGCGGCCGAAAATCGCAGCGGACAGCCCGTATTCAGTGTCGTTGGCGACGCGCACGGCCTCATCGACGCCGGCGACACGAATGATCGATTTCACGGGTCCGAACGATTCCTCGTTGTAGATTTTCATGTCCGACGTCACGTGGTCGAGCAAGGTGGCTTCGACGACCGTTCCGTTGCGCTTGCCGCCCGCGACGATCTTCGCTCCCTTTCCGGTCGCATCCTTGATGAGAGCATCCATACGCTCGGCGGGCGCCAGATCGACCAATGATCCCAGGACGACATGCTCACGCGGATCGCCAGCCGGCAATGTCGAGGCCTTGACCGCGAGTTTGGCGACGAACGCATCGGCGATCTTCTGATCCACAATAATGCGCTCCGTCGACATGCAGATCTGCCCCTGATTCATGAAAGCACCGAAGGCCGCAGCATCGACCGCTTGGTCCAGATCGGCGTCTTCCAGAACGACCAAAGGCGCCTTACCGCCAAGTTCCAGCAGGGCAGGCTTGAGATGCTCCGCCGCGAGCTTGGCGATGACGCGACCGACTTTGGTTGAGCCTGTGAAATTGACTCGGCGTACGGCAGGATTGGAAATCAACGCCTCAACGATCTTGGGCGCGTCCGAAGGTGCATTCGACAGGACGTTGACGACTCCTTTGGGGAAGCCGGCATCATTCAGAACTTGGCCGATAAGATGATGCGTTCCGGGACAGGCTTCTGACGAACGCAAGATGACCGTGTTGCCGCAGGCGAGCGCCGCCGCGATTGCCCGCGTGCCGAGGATGACCGGGGCGTTCCACGGCGCCATGCCGAGGACGACACCGGCCGGCTGGCGTACCGCCATCGACCAGATACCGGGCTTATCGGATGGAATGACTTCGCCGGTGATTTGGGTGGTGAGAGCTGCAGCTTCGCGCAAGATACCGGCGGCGAGATGGACATTGAAGCCAGCCCAAGGCGCCGTCGCCCCGGTCTCCTCAAGCATCAGCTTGATAAAGTCGTTGGTACGGCTCTCCATAAGGTCTGCCGCCTTCAGAAGGAGGCCGCGGCGCAGCGAGGGCCCTGTCTCTGACCAGGTCTCGAACGCTTTGGCCGCAGCAGCGACGACCTTCTCGACGTCTGCGAGCGTCGCAGCCGGCGCGCGTGTCGCGACCTTGCCGGTCATGGGATCCTTGCGCTCGAAAGTGCCCCCTCCCTCGGCCGCAACCGCGCCACCGTCAACGATAAATCCGATATCCATCGATACACTCCTGCTTTTCCGAGTATTTTTTAATCGCGCGGCCCTCAGGCCTGCGTCCCGCCGTCGATCGGAATGATGGCGCCGGTCATGTATGTGGAAGCCGGCGATGCCAACAGCAGCGCGAGCCCCTTGATCTCATCCAGTTCGGCAAGCCGCCCTAAGGGCACGGTATCTGCGAACGCCGCGGCACCTTCGGGCGTATGCATCCGGCCATTGCCGATATTGGTCCGAAAAGGACCTGGCGCGATGGCATTGACACGCACATTGTGAGGACCGAGCTCGAGAGCCGCGACGCGCACCACCTGTGCAATGCCGGCCTTTGCCGCGTGGTAGCCGTAACTCGGTAGCGCCGACGCGCGCAGCGCCGCGACGGAAGACGTCACGACGATCGATCCCTGCCGCCGTGGCTTCATATGTTTTGCCGCCACCCGAATTGTCCGAAAAGCGCCATCAAGATTGACCCGAAGGCAGGCGTCCCAAAGCTCCATGGACGCCGCCTTGAGCTCGCCTTCGGGCTTGCCGTATCCAGGGCCACCGCTCACGCCTGCGTTCGCAAACACACAATCGAGCCGGCCATATCTTTCGACGTAAGCATCCACGACAGCTTCGACTTTGCCGGCCTCGGCTATGTCGACGCTGAACGTCTCAACGGCTCCACCGGCCTCGTCGATAGCAGCCGCCGCCTGCTTCAATTTTCGCTCGTCGATGTCAAGCATTGCGACCCGCCCTCCATTGGCCGCGACCACTTGCGCAATCGCGAGGCCAAGGCCAGACGCAGCGCCTGTAACGACGGCGACATGTCCGGACAGGTCAAACAGTTCAGCGGCTTTCATCGTGTCTCTCGTAGTTTAACGTTCGATCAGTCAGTCAGCGCGGCCAAGCAAGGCGCCACCATCGATGACGATATGGGTCCCGGTGATGTAGCTCGATGCTGGTGAAGCCAGGAAAAGCGCCAGCCCCTGTATTTCCTCGGGTCGACCGACGCGGTGAAGAGGGCTGCCAGCTTCGAACCGCTTCTTGAGGTCGGGCGTCGTGAGCTGGGTCAGAAACGGACCCGGCAAGATAGCGTTGACGAGAATGTTGTAGCGGGCGAGCTCAAGTGCGGCCTGCTTGGCGAGGTGCGACACACCCGCCTTCGATATCTGATAGGGCATACCGACGATAGCACCTGGCCGGATGCTCGCAATCGACGAGGTCAGGATGATGCGTCCGCCGTTCTGTCGCTTCATATGCGGAACAGCGGCTCGAATGGTCGAAAAGATCGAGGTCAAATTCGTATCGATGACCTTGTCCCACAGCCTGTCGGGGATCGCCTCGATCGCACCCTCTGGATCCCGTTCGCCGGACATCGACAGAAATCCCGGTCCGGCGTCGATGCCCGCATTGGCGAACACGACATCGAGACGGCCGTTTCGTTCGACGGCTTTGTTGACAGCGGCCCTGACTGCATGGCGATCGGTAACATCGACGGCAACGCCGGCTACATCGCCGCGCCCCTTGAGCTCGGACACCGCCTGATCGAGGATAGCCTCGTCTTTGTCGAGCAGGACGACGCGTGCATCATTGTCGAGCATCGCCTCGGCGAAGGCCCGACCCAGGCCTTTGGCACCGCCGGTAATAACGACAGAAAGGCCGGTGACGTCGAACAGATCCTGGGTTTTCACGTCGAGGCTCCTTGTTTGAGTGACCAGCGGCGGATGGGATCCTCGCCGTCCCAGTTCTGCGCCGCTGCGAAGTAGCTGTGATAGATGCTTTCGAGCGCCTCCGTCGTCTCAATCACCTCAAGCATGCCCGGCAAGTCGCGGCTTGTATCGACATAGACGATCCGCACGCCGCGCGGCGAGAGGTCGGAGAACACGACCGGGTAGCCGGCAGCCTCGTAGCGTGCGACGTCCGCATCGAAGTCCTTGGAACAGGCGGCCCAGTGATGGAAACCGTGACCTTTGACCTTGATCGTCTCTTGATAGACCGACGGCTTGGTGTCGTGCTGCTCAATGAGCTCGATCATCATGTGGCCGGTAAAGGCGACGGCGATAGTCAGGCTCATGTCGGTCGGCTGGCCTCGATACATTCCCTTGGCAGGCACGAAAGGACCGCTCACGAACCAAGGCCCGATATTCAGCGCCTTCACATAATGCATCATCGCCTGATCGATGTTTTTGACCGTATAGGCTGCCTGCACCAGTCCGCCGACCGGCTGTCCAAATGAGAGTGGTTTCATCGTGCAAAAAACTCCGTACTACCCGCCAAGCGCTCTTTGGCGACGATGAAGTCTAGAACTGCGGGCTTACCGCTTTCGTTGGCCACGAACGCCCGTTGTAGGGCGGCCTCGACCTGGAGGGGATCGGTGACACGCTCGCCGTAGCAGCCGGAGGCGACTGCAAGGCCCGCGTAATCGAGATCAAGTGCGAATTCGGTCCCAATGAACCGCTCATTGAACGCGTGCACTTGGATGTCGCGGATCGAGCCCAAGGCGTGATCGTTGAATATGCACCACGTGACACCGAGCTTGAGTTCGGCGGCAACGGGAAGAATATTCATCACCATCTGGAAGGATCCATCACCGACGAAGCAGACGGCAGGCCGGTCAGGATAGACGAGGCGTGCGACGGGAAGAGCCGATGCCGCGAAGCCCATTCCATAGAAGCTCGAGGGCACGATCGTCGCGCGCGGCTCAAAGATCTTGAAGTACGGGAATGCGCCACCCATACCCTGCGCGAGCACGCCGACGTCGATGGCGACGGTCGCATTGCGTGGGAACACGCGCTGGATGCGATCGAAGATCCGAATCGGATGAATTGGCGTGGCATTGGAACTCGCCATGCTTTCGCGCTGTGTTTCGAGCGCAGCACGCCGGTTCGACAACTGAGCGAGCCACTCCTTGGAGGCCGTGCGCTGACCAGTACCCTTCGTTTTCAGCTCCGTGAGAAGATCCTGGAGGACCAAGCGCGCATCTCCCGTGATGCCGATGGTCGCAACGACAGAGCGGCCGAGTTCGTTCGGATCGATATCGATCTGGATGTAGGTGGCCTCCGGCACCGGAATGTATTCTGGCTTCCAGTTGGTTTCCTGCTGCTCAAAGCGAGCGCCGATGCCGATGACAACGTCGGCGTGTGGCAGAAGATACTTCGTGACATCCTGCCGATGATGACCGATGCCGCCAGCCATGAGTTCATGATCGTCAGGCAAAATGCCACGCCCTGCGAGCGTCGTGACGACGGGGCTACCCAGCGTCTCCGCAAGTTGACGCACTTCAGACGTCGCGTTTGCGGCTACGGCGCCGCCACCGGCGACGATTAGCGGCTTTTTAGCCGCGAGAAGAGCCGCCGCCGCGGTCTTGATGCGGTCGCTATCACCGCGAACGGCAGCCGGCTTGCCGACCGGGAGATAGTCGCCGACGTCAAACTTCATTCCAAGGATATCCTGAGGGATATCGATAAGCACAGGACCCGGCTTGCCCGAGCGGGCAATGGCAAACGCTTGACGCAGGCATTCGACAATGAGATCCGGTCGATCGACCCGGACGCCCCATTTCGTGATAGCGGCAAAAATCCTGACTTGGTCGATTTCCTGGCTTGCACCACGATGTGCGTTGCGAGTGGCACCACGCCCTGCGATGATGACCATCGGCAAAGCACCGACATAGGCTTCCGCTACGCTCGTGACCAGATTAGTGGCGCCGGGCCCTGCCGTCACGCAGCACACACCGGGCTCACCGGTAAGCTGCGCATAGCCGGCAGCCATGCTTGCAGCATGTTGCTCGTGCCGCACGAGAATGTGGGAGATCTGCTGTTGTCCGTAGAGAGCGTCGTAAATTCCGATTGTATGGCCGCCAGGCATACCAAAGATGAACTTCACGCCTTCCGCCTTGAGAACGTCAACGACGGCTTGGCCGCCACTCTTCATCACCATTGACTTGATCCAGTTTTTATCATTGACGACCGCAGCCCGCTTCGCGCGACGATTCGCTACGTTGATTATGGTTTGGCCGAGCCGGCTTTAACCAACGGGCATCCGCCATCTTGGAGCGGGCGGAACGCTTCATCTCCAGGTACTGTAGCCACCACGTTGTAGAGGTCCCACTTTCCTTTCGACTCCTCCGGCTTCTTGACTTGGAGAAGATAGAGATTGCGCAACACACGGCCGTCGATACGTACCTTCCCGTCTTTGGTCGTGAAGTCATTGACCGGTAGCTCGCGCATCTTTGCGGCGACGGCGTCCGCGTCGCGCGATCCGGCGGCGTTGACTGCTTTGAGATAGTGGAACACCGCGCTGTACGACATCGCAGGATCCCAATCCGGCGGATGACCTATCTTTTCTTCAAAGCGCTTCGACCAGGCACGCGTCTCGTCATTCAGGTTCCAATAGAAGGGATTGGCCAGAAGCAAGCCGTGGGCGGTCTTGAGCGTGATGCTTTGGACATGCTCGAGAAAGAGCACGTAAGCCGCGAAGTTCGCACCGTTTGAGGTGAGACCGAATTCGACGGCCTGTTTGATGGAGTTGACCGTATCGTCGGAAGAATTTGCAAGGCCGATCACGTTCGGATTGGTCGGCTGCGCCTGCAAGAGGAAGGAGGAGAAGTCGGAAGTGTTCAGCGGCGCGTAGACGGCGCCGAGGACCTTGCCCCCGTTGGCCTCGATGACAGCGCTGGTATCGCGCACAAGGGCACGTCCGAATACATAATCGGCGCCGAGGAAGAACCAGCGGTTGCCGCCCCGCTTGAGAACAGCAGCTCCCATTACGTGCGCCAGCGAGTACGTGTCCACGGCCCATTGCGTCGTGTAATTATCGCATTTGGGACCAGTCACGTCGGAACTCAGGGCGCCGACAAATAGCGAAATCTTCTTCTTTTCCTTGGCTAGACCTTGGACCGCGAAAGCAACCGCCGAGTTCGGTACGTCGACAACCGCATCGACACCCTCAACGTCGTACCAGCGGCGGGCGATGGCCGAGCCGACGTCCGGTTTGTTCTGATGATCGACAAAGACCAGTTCGGCCTTCTTGCCCAGCACCGGCCCCGCGTCGTCGATGGCCATGCGAACGGCTTCAACGGTCTCTCGACCGCCGGCCACGGCATAAACCGAAGACATGTCGTTCATGACGCCAATCTTGATGGGTGGATCGTCAGCGCGCGCCGGACTCGCCCACATCAACGCACCTGCGAAAACCACACCTAGGCACCGCATCGCAAATCTCCTCCCCAAGCGAGCGAGCCTCTTCGTGGCGCTCGTGATTTTTGATTTGTGATAACAAATCAAACGCGAGAGTCAAGAGCCTTGGACGCGCCCCAGCACGCACGCGCAACTGGCAGCAGCGCAGCACTGCCGGCTTCGTGTTTGAGTTTGGATAGTTGGGTGGAGGACTAGACGGCTAGTGGGCCGGCTGCTTGTCCTGGATTAAGGCCGCGATGATGCGATCGCCACCCTTCATAAGATCTTCTGTTAGCGCCGCCCTTGCTGCCTTGGCATCGCCGGCACCAAGCGCAGCTATAATTCGCTGATGGCCGCGGGCACCTTCCGAGGTCAAGTTGATCGGAATATGGTTGAAAACAGGCCCGATCTGGAGCCACAGCGACTCGATCATGGAAAGTAATAACGGGCTCTTGGCCGCTTCATACACCGTGAAATGGAACTCCTGGTTCAGCGCCCAAAATTGACGCTGCTTATTTCCACTCAAGGATTTAATCTTCTCATGGATGCGCTTGAGGGAAGCAATGACGTCAGGGCTAACGTGCTGACATGCCAGGGCGGCGGCCTCGCCCTCCAGAAGAATCCGAACTCTGCGAATTTCCAAGAACTCATCGATCGTCGTTTCAGGTACGATGACGCGATGGTTGGGGAGCATTTTCAGTGCACGTTCGACGACCAGGCGCCCAATGGCGTCTCGAACCGGCATCGGGCTAACATGTAGGCTTTGGGCCAGATCTCGGAGCTTCATTTCCGAGCCAGGCGCGAAGCCTCCAGACATGATCATAGTCCGGAGTTCGCGGTACACGCGATCGTTGAGAGTCTCTCGTTCGACAGCGCGAATCGAGCTCTCGAGCCCGACCTTGTCTACCCCTTTAACCATTCGCTGAGTCGCCTCGTCCCCGACAATTCCGTCACCTTAGCAAGAGATGTTCTCTTGGCAAATCTGGCGCCCCCCGGGTACATCCTAGCCGCTCACCGATGATCCGCGCTCCACTCCGCCCAGGCGGCGTAGTGCGTGCGCTAGTTTTTCGAGTCCCGTAACCCGCGAGCAGACAGGCTTGTGCTCGGTGTAAGCAAGCTGTCAATCGCGCGGTTGCGGCCACCCCCGACAAGGCGGACGCCTGGGCCAATGACGTTCCCCGAGCTGGGCCTGCAACTCCGATGTGACATCAGTTGCCGGCTCCTGATTTCCGGCCTCGTCGTTTCTTGCCCTTCTCGTCTCCGAGATGAGAGAGAATGAGATAGGATCCCTCCCGAAGATCCCGCACGATCAGTTCGCCGGCTTCGCTGGGGGATTTCCGCTCAAGGGCATCGATGACGAGAAGGTGAGGATGAAGCTCGATGTGAGCGCGCTGAACCAGGGGGTACTGATGGTTGATGAACGGTCCAATCAGAAGCCATAGATTCTCGATCACCCTGACGAGCGTTGCGTTCTGACTGCTTCGATAGATGAGGAAGTGAAACTCCTGATTGACTGCCAGTGCGTCTTTCCACCTCCCTTCACGTTCGGCCTCGACGAAGCGGCGGTGCAAATCGCGCAGTGATGCGATTTCATCCTTGGTAATGTGCACAGCAGCTAACTCGCTCGCCAAGCGCTCCAGAGGCGCCCTCGTTTCGCGAATTTCGATATATTCACGCACGCTCAAGATCGGGACTCGAGCTTGATGCCCGAGCTTTAGCTCCAACGCGCCCTCACGCACGAGTTGCATCACCGCTTCTCGGACAGGCGTCGGTGAGATGTCGTAGTTGGCGGCGATCCGGCGAATGTTCAGACGCGCGCCGGGCTCGTACATGCCCATCATCAATTCGAGACGCAGTTGCGCGTAGACGCGCTCCGACAGGCTGTCGCGTGGGACTTCCTCCCGAGCCGCCGGCTCGATCACATCCGCGCTCATTCTCGATCCCATTTCCTCAGGGCCTGCATCTGCGGCTATGGCTCCACAAAAGGCAAGCCCGCGCCCAATTTAGAGGCATACGGCATATCAAAAACCCTGTAAAAAAGTAGATTTCGTCCCAAATTGGACAAATAGCCATTTTTGATATATCAAAAATTGGTATTGTGAGCTTCGGCGAGATCCAGGGAGCAGGGCTTTTTCGGTGACTATCAGCTTCGTGACACTCATCGATTTTGGTCTTGCGATCGGCGAAAGCCCGGTGTGGGACACCACCCGAAACGTACTCTGGTTCGTCGATATCGTGTCGCCGGCGATCCATTGGGTCGACCCGAAGACCAGAAAATCGGCCGCGTATGCGATGCCATCTGCGGTCGGCAGTCTTGCTTTGGCTCAGGATGGTCGTCTTGTCGCCGCCCTGAGAAGTGGGATCCACCTGTTCGATCCTGCGCGGGAGACGCTCGATCTTCTCGTTCACCCTGAGCCCGACCGTACGACGAACCGCCTGAACGACGGCAGGATCGGCCCCGATGGTTGCTTTTGGGTTGGCAGCATGCACGACGCCATCCCACGCGCGGCTTCCGGAGCCCTCTATCGAATTACCCCGACCGGCTCCTGCGAACGTGTCATTGATGGTCTCAAGGTATCGAATGGGCTGGCTTGGAGCCCCGATGCCCGAACCATGTATCACGCCGATAGTCGCGCGAGCAGTCACTCGGGCGAGATCCGCGCGTTCGATTTCGACGCACGTTCTGGTCACCTCGGAAGGGCTAGATCGTTCGCAGTTCTCACCGAGAAAGACGGACTTCCGGACGGTGCAGCCGTTGATGTGAATGGCCTGTACTGGAGCGCCGGCGTGACAGCGGGTTGCATCAACAGGTTCGCGCCCGACGGCGCGCTCGTCGACAGCATAACCTTGCCGGTGTCCGCACCCACGATGCCTTGCTTCGGCGGACTTGACGGAAAAACCGTCTTCGTCACCTCGCTCGCGACGGATCGTTCTGGGAGAGCAGAGACCGGGACGGTCATCTCCTTTCGCACAGATACCACGGGCGTTTCCGAGGGCGTCTTCGGAATTCTGCGGGACGACGCCGGCTCCTGCGAGTCGGAGCCGCGCTTTGTACGAGAGGCCGAGCAATGAACAAGTCAAAATCGGGGATCGCTCAGGCTGGTCTGGCGCCCTGGGAAAAGGGCGTTCCGCCAACCTCCGCGAACGTCTTGCTCGACGATGTACCCGAGCAAGGCTGGGAGATTCTGAGAGAAGACCTCCCCCTACCTGTGGCCGTCATCAAGGAATCGGCGCTGCGGCACAACAGCAACTGGATGAAGCGGTTCTTGAGTGCCCAAAGTGTCCGGTTCGCTCCCCACGGCAAAACGACGATGGCGCCCGATCTGTTCGATCTCCAGATCGCGGACGGTGCGTGGGCGATCACTCTATCCACGACGCATCAAATAAGAGTCGCCAGAGCATTCGGCCATGGCAGGATATTCCTGGCAAACCAGCTTGTCGGGCGCTCTGCGATCGAATTCGCTCTCTCGGAAATCCGCGACGACCCGGATTTCGAGTTCTATTGCCTTGTCGACGACGCCGAGAATGCCAAATCCATCGCGCGACAAGCATCGATGATGCGATTGCCGCGAGCGGTGAATGTGCTCGTCGAGCTGGGTTATCCGGGCGGACGCACGGGGTGCCGCTCCGTCGCCCAAGCTTTCGATCTCGCTCGCCTCGTTGCGGCAACGGCCGGACTTAGCTTGGTGGGAATCGAAGGTTTCGAGGGTCTGCTCAATTCGCCTCATCCAGCCGAGGCGACTGCCAAAGTCGAAGCGTTTCTCGACTGCATGGTCGATCTGGCGGAACGGTGCGCAGCGGAGCATCTGTTCTCAGCGGGCGAGCCGATCTTGAGCGCAGGCGGATCGTCCTATTTCGACCTCGTGGCGACCAAACTCAAGCAAGCTCGTCTCGGTCGGCCACATCACGTGGTCCTGCGATCTGGTTGCTACATCACGCACGACGCCATCATGTACACGCGCGCATTCGAGCGGCTTCGCGAGCGTAGCCCAGCCATCGTCGGGAACGACGAGGGGCTCCGCCCGGCACTCGAAGTCTGGAGCTACGTCCAGTCGCGTCCCGAGCCTGAGAAGGCAATCCTTGGATTGGGTAAACGCGACATCTCCCATGATGAGCCGCCCGTTGCACTGAACTGGTTTCGACCGAACAGCGGGATGGCGAGACCTCTGCCGATCCCTCCAGGGCACAAGGTCACAGGACTGAATGATCAGCACTGCCACATGACGCTGCCCGCGGATTCGCAGCTCAGCGTGGGAGACATGGTGGCGCTTGGTATCTCGCACCCTTGTTTGACATTCGACAAGTGGAGGATCGTACACGTGGTCGACGATGATTATCGGATCACACGGTCCCTGAGGACCTATTTTTGAAGCACGGCGATCGGGGCGCCGCGTGAGTTGCCTTGCAATATCAAAACTGAGGAATTTACGGAGCGCACGACATGGTCACTCGCAGAACCCTCCTCAAAGGCGCAGGCGCATCGATACTGCCGTTGTTCAGTCCCGCAGTGAGTCGAGCACAGAGCCGACAGGTCGTGAAATTCGTCCCTCAGGCGGACTTGGCCCTCCTGGACCCGGTCCAAAGCCCAGCCCTGGTGAGCCGCAACCACGGCCTGATGGTCTTTGACACCCTGTACGGAATGGACGCATCGTTCACGATCCAGCCACAGATGGCCGCCGGCCACCTCGTGGAAGATGACGGCCGACGCTGGACCATCACCTTGCGCGAAGGGCTGAGTTTTCACGACGGCACTCCGGTTCGCGCAAAAGATGCAGTGGCGAGCATCGAGCGCTGGTGGCGCCTCGACGTCTTGGGCAAGCAGCTCGCCGCTATCACAGATGAACTGTCTGCGCCCACTGACAAGGCCATCCGTTTTCGGCTGAAGCAACCGTTTCCCTCGTTGCCCTTTGCGCTCGGCAAGCCGTCAAGGTGTTGCTTCATTATGCCGGAGCGTCTCGCCCAGACAGACCCCTCTAAGCAGATAACTGAAATGATCGGAAGTGGTCCCTTCCGATTCCTGGCCGACGAGCGTATGGCCGGCACGCGCGCCGTTTATGAGAAGTTCGCGGGTTATATCCCCCGGCAAGAGGTCCCAGGCTTCACCGCGGGAGGGAAGATCGTTCACCTCGATCGCGTCGAGTGGCACACGTTGCCCGATGCCTCGACTGCCGCGGCAGCTCTTCGGGTCGGCGAGATGGATTGGTGGGAGCAGCCTACTGCCGATCTTCTACCTCAGCTCAAGTCATTGCGCGGCGTGACTGTCGACGTCAAGGACAAGGCTGGTTATCTTGCACTCTTGCAGTTCAACCACCTGCAGCCGCCGTTCAACAATCCGGCCATTCGCCGTGCCTTTCTCGCCGCCGTGAACCAGGCCGATTACATGACCGCGGTGATGGGCGAGGACCATAGCCTCTGGAAGGACGACGTCGGCTTCTTCTTGCCGAACTCCCCTTCAGCCAGCGATGTGGGCCTGGATGTCTTCAAGCAGCCGCGCAGCGTCGAGAAGGTCAAAAAGGAGCTTCATGCGGCCGGATACAATGGCGAGAAGGTCGTATTTCTGGTCCCCACCGACATCCCTTCTCTGAATGCGATGAGCGAAATCGCCGCGGATATGTTCCGACGTAGCGGCGTCAATCTTGACTACCAGGCGATGGATTGGGGAACGGTACTGCCCCGGCTCAATTCGCAGCAGCCAGTCGACCGCGGTGGCTGGAGTGTCTGGTGCAACTATACGTCAGGTATCTTGGGGCTTAACCCGATCAGTCACACCTTCCTGAGAGGCATCGGCGCCAACGGCTTCTCGGGAGCCGGCTGGCCGACCAGCGCGGCTCTGGAAGGCTACCGTGATGCCTTCATGAGCACAGCCGATACGGCCGAGCAAAAGAAGATCATCGACTCGATGCAAAGACAGGCTTTCGAGGATGTGCCGTACATTCCGCTCGGGTTCTACTACCAACCGACGGCCTATCGCTCAAATCTGACGGGTATGGTCGACGGCATGCCCGTCTTCTGGAATTTAAAGAAGGGCTGATGTCGTATGAACGCCGAAGACCTTTGTTTCGCGTCCGCTGCTGAGCTAACGCGTTTGTACCAATCGCGAGCCCTGTCCCCAGTAGAGCTCGTGCAAGCCATTCTCGAACGGATTGAACGTCTGGAGCCGCGTCTAAATGCCTTCGCCCGGTTGACCCCGGAGATGGCGCTGGACCAAGCGCGAAAAGCCGAACGGGCCCTCATGAATGGGGAAGCATTCGGCCCCCTGCATGGCGTCCCGGTCACGATCAAGGACCACGAAGCAATCGCAGGACTACCGACGGAGTTCGGCAGTTTCACCAGCAAGGGCAAGACGCCGGATTTCACCACGCCGATGATCACGCGGCTGCGGGACGCGGGCGCGATCATCCTGGGCAAGACCACAACGCCGGAGTTTGGTTGGAAAGGGGTCAGCGAAGGGCCCTTGACCGGGACGACGCATAACCCGTGGAAGCATGGCTACAATGCCGGCGCCTCTTCGTCGGGCGCGGGCGTCGGAGCAGCCGCGGGGTATGGGCCGCTTCACCAAGGCGGAGACGGCGCCGGCTCGATCCGCATGCCTGCGCACTTCTGCGGCGTATTCGGGCTGAAGCCGACATATGGTCGCGTTCCGATCTATCCCCCTTCCACCGGCGACAACACCCTCCACCTGGGGCCAATAACACGCAGCGTCGCTGACGCGAGTCTGATGCTGAAGGTGATGGCCGGACCTCATCCATGGGATCAGACCAGCTTGGAGTCCCTGCCGGCAGATTATCCCAGCCGACTGCATGACACCCCTCCTCGCCCCCTGCGCATCGCTTTCAGTCCTGATCTTGGCCATGCGCGTGTCGACCCGGAGGTCGCTGAACTAGTTTCCTCGGCAGTCAAGGTCTTCGAAGCCGAACTGGGTCTCACGGTCGAGGAAATCACGCCGGCCTGGGGTCCGCATGGTCCAGAGCTCGCTCGCTTCTTCTGGCCAGCACATTTTGCCGCCCGCCATGCATCGCTCCTGCCCGAGTGGGAGGCGAAGATGGATCGGGGGTTCGTAACTTGTATCCGCGCCGGAATGAACTACACGCTTGCTGAGTACCAAAGCATGCGGCCGAAGAAGTACGCCTATGCGGTCGACATCCACCGCTTCTTCGAGGATTGGGACTTCCTCGTCACACCTTCCGTGTCCGTGGCCGCATTTCCAGCGGATCGCCTACAGCCAGCTCATTGGCCGCAACACCCCTGGGACTGGTTGAGCTGGGCGGAGTTCTCATACCCATTCAACTTGTCGGGCAATCCGGCTGCCTCAATCCCTTGCGGATTCACACGAGACGGGCTTCCGGTCGGGCTGCAGGTTGTCGGACGGCGCTTCGACGATCTCGGCGTCTTGCAGCTGGCATCTCGGTTCGAGACGGCGCGCCCCTGGGCACAACATCGCCCACCTCACCTCCACGCAACATCGTAAAGGACTAGGCATGACCAATTGGGCTTTCGTCACCGGGGGCGCCGGAGATATCGGCAGCGCTATTTGTCAGACTCTTGCGCGCGACGGGTTTGGCATTGTCTGCGTCGATCTAAATGAAGAGCGGGCGGAAGCGGTCTGCTCGGGCATCCGCATGGAAGGTGGTCAGGCCGTTTCGTTCAGAGTAGATGCTACCGATCCTGCTTCGGTTTCTGCTGCAGCAACCGAAGCAATGAAGCTCGGGAATATTACGGCTCTCGTAAACACGGTTGGTCGAGCGAAGGGAACTTCGATCTTCACGATGGACTATGCCATCTGGCGTGAGGACATCGCCGCCAATCTCGACTCTGCATTTCTTTGCATTCAGGCGTTTCGCGATCAGCTGATTGCGCAGCAAGGGAGCATCGTCAGCATCGCGACTGTCAATGGGCTCGGCGTTTTCGGCTTTCCGGGCTACAGCGCCGGAAAGGCGGCCTTGATCCATCTGACGAAATCCCTGGCCGTCGAACTTGGACCCCATGGCGTCCGAGTGAACGCTGTCGCGCCAGGGACTGTCCGAACCCGCGCCTGGAACGCTCGCCTCGAAGCCAACCCAGGCGTATTCGACGAATTGCAAGCGCTTTGCCCGCTGCCGCGAATTTCAAGTCCTGCGAACGTTGCCGACGCGGTCGCGTTTCTGGTCTCCGAGAAGGCATCGATGATCACCGGCCAAACCATCGCCGTCGACGGCGGACTATCGGCGGGTATTCCCGCTGCCGGTCGCGCAGTGACGCAATTGTCGCATCGGAGTTGACCGCCACTGCCGGACGATTAACTGAAGCTGTTGGTTTACGAGGAGGTCATCCTTGCGGCGCGACTGTCCAGATTGTCCGTTTCGCTCGCTTTAATACCCTATTCTACGACGAGGGCGGATCGGCCTGTATCATCGGATCGGCACGCTGTATCGAAGGGGATGTAGATGCGGAAACAAAGGAAAAGCCATGCAACGAAACAGCGTGCAATTCGGAACCTAGAATACGTCGCGCGGGAGCGCCTTGTTCTCGGCCGGCCACCTCGCGAAGTTATTGGAGATGAAGGTTTTTGTAGTGGTGGGCGCACCAGGGCTCGAACCTGGGACCCGCTGATTAAGAGGCGTATGATCTCATTAGAAAATCAAGACCCATTCCGACAAAGGCACCGATAAACCTGCATTGAATTGGCAATTGAATTTAGTCTCGTCGGAATGCCGCAGAACTGCCGATGGCCGACGTCGCGGCCAAGCTAGCCGAACTGGTGGCCATCTAGCCGCCGAAAGACCGGTGGTATTGCTTCGCAAAGCGAGGGGCAAACGGCTAAAGTCATCCGGTCCGAGGCGGTCAGCTACGCTACGACCCTCGCATACGGCAGGCCGGGCGTCGAAGTACGCACCGGCCCGGCGGTCATTGCCCGACGTCATGACGGCGTCGCGGGCGTCGTCCCGCGGGCGGGGTCACCGTTCAGGCTCTCGCCGATCGTTCCGGCTTAGTTGCCGAGATAGGGCTTCGTTGTACGCGCCAGAGCGGCACAGTTGGCGGGCTATTCTCTTTGAGCAGCTGCGCGGCGAGACCCGGGTCGGACGGCGCGCGATCACGCAGCCTTTCGATAGGCGAGGCTCTCAAGGATTTCCATCCCCTCCAACAAGCAAAAGTTGTCGAGCGACTTTTGGGCGGCCAGCACAGCCAACGCCATCGCGCGACCGCTCCAGTTTCGCACCAGAAATGCCGTGAACGAACCGCAACGCGCCGACCAAGGAGCATTTTCAAGACAGATTCGATCGTCGGATCAATCATTCCGATTGACCGGGCATGACGCTCTTGGGTGAACACGTGCCGCTCTGACGATCAACCGCGACTACCGGGCCATCGACCGATATGTTTAAATCGGGCCCCGGCCGCACTCTTTCCTCTCTTCGCAGTCCCGGTCCTCTTTGCCGTCATCTTAGCCATCTTCTGATCCTCCGCCTGGTTTCGGGGCACGCCATTTGCGATGTCGCGCCGGGCCAGGAGAAATCGAATGGGAACAAAAACGGAAAGCTCTCGCCCGGGCGCGATGACACTCGAGTCCTTGAAATGTTGTCGGCTCGCTCGCACCGAAGATGAGGGGGCGGAATTGCTTCTTCGCAGAGTCGCAGCGTCGATTGCGGCCGTTCGCAGTTAGCCGCATGACGTAGCTCGCCGACGTGGACTCCTTGGACTATCTCCAAGCAGATCGGACAGCGAAGATAAAGCTGCGAAAAACTGTCCGAGAGCGGTTTCCCTCCGAAGACGAATCGGTGGTTTCGAGGTAACCCCTATCCGCCGAGAGGTCCTATCGGCCTGCTCGCGTTACCTGGTGATCAGTCTTCGACCGACGCTCCTGAATTTAGACACTTGCCGAGCTGTCGGGCATGTTGCGTTCGAGTCGCGACCTCCATGGCGTCTGATGCTCATGCAATTGGCTCTCCCGTTCGACGATTCTGAAAAGCGCACAGCCGGTAGTCTTTGGTTGTTGACGTGCCCGGACGAACCGCTCTGGCGTTTTGCAAGCGACCTCGAGCGCTATCCTCACTTCTTCGTACGGGCCGACGATGGAGCGCCAGCGATAGACCCCTGCGATACGATCGTGATCGGTCAGGGAAACAGCGATAGAAGAGTGCTGGTATCAGATCGCTCTCTTTTCGAGGAGAAAGAGGCGGATCTAGGCGCTCCGACCTCCGCATCTTCTCGCCATGAACCGCTACAGCGGTTGATTGCCATCATAGTCGGTCCGGATCGGCTATCGCGGAGCCGACCCGCCGGCTTGACGAGCGAACTTGAGCGAGCGTTGTCCCTACTCCGCTATGGCGATTACGACGCGATGCCGCGGACCCGATACAATTGCGCAAAGAGCACCTTGGAAGTACTCGGATCGTCCGCCTCTCGCGCGCTGAGAGCCCTGCTTGCCCGAGAGGTCGCCGACGCCGCGCGCGCGTTCGATCGTGTGCGAAGCGGCGCGAAACCTGTTACGCGAGACCACGTCAGGGAAGCACATTCGACGGCCGGGCGATGCTTCATGGATGCAGGCATGCGTTTCCACGCACTTCAGACCGAACGGTTGTTCGGCAATTGGGACCGGTCGAGCGGTGCGCCCCTACCCATCTTTTCGCTAGAACCCACTCTAACAAAGGGCCGCATCTCCTATAGATGCGTGAGCGTCTTGGCTGCCCGCTGTGCCGTCCCCTCGCCTTTCACGACGTCCCCCCTCACGCGTACGCTAAGGCCTTCGAGGCGCCGCTCCGCGCACGAATGGACCATGGCAGACAGCCTGGTGAGAGACGTCGCGCGCTACATCGACGGCACGCGGGCCGAGCCGTTTTTCGCCTGGATACGGCAGTCCGATGGATCGTTGACCCTCGAATTGGGCCTGGATAGCGCCTTTTCGGTACAACTTGGGCTTGCAGGAGCGCTCGGAATGACACAGGATAGGTTCCTCGTCAGCCTACGGGGCGATGGCTGCCGAACCAAAGTTGCCGAGACCGAAATTGCTTTGGGGCAATCGGTTCGGTTCGAGATCGAAATGGAATGCGATAGCGGTGGTGCCGTCGAAGCGATATTTTTCGGGCGGGACCACCGGAGCCTCCGTCTGAGATTGGAAGTGCCGGGCGATGGGGCTGAAGAGAGTTTTCAAGGAAGAGCTGACTCCTAGCGGGCCGATCAGGCCGACGATCTACTTCCAGGAATTGAGCGGAAAGTGGAGGACTGAAGTCAACATCAACTCGGACCGGAAACCTTACTACGAAGCTCCGGCTAGTGAAGACGTCATACAGTCGCTGACCGCCGAGATATCTCGAATCGCTGGCCACTCGGCGTTCGGACCCGATTTCGACGCTACCGGGAGCGATAGTCAAACTCATATTCGTCTGTTGGCCGAGTGCGGGAGAAAACTGTTCGACGCACTCGTGCCCAAAGACCTCCGGAAGAACTTTCTCGACCGATTGCTGGAAGGCGCCACTTTACGCATGGGGCAGCCGACCAATCAGCGCGGCGTGGTGATTCTCAGCGGTCAGGCCTGCAGGATCTGGTGGCCTCTGATGTTCGTGGATGAGCTGCCGAATGACCCGGCAGCGACGATAGACATCCGGGGCTTTCTTGGTTCGCGCCTGATATTCATCGCCGACTGCGATTCCCGCGTCGTCGGGGGCGGGCTCAACCTCAGGGCCGACCGGCCTGCTTCGTTGGAAACTGCACTGACTAGTTCGGAACGGCCCATCGTACGGCATATCTGGGACAATCGATTTCTAAGCGACAACCTTCCCGTAAACGATCGTTGGTACGACGGGATAGATGACGTCGACCTGAACGCGATCGAACCGCTCCTGAACTCGCCGGACGAATATGCCGACATGATCGACCAGCTTCTCGACTTCGTCGTGCAGGGTGGCGACACGGTCCATCTGGACTGTCATGGCCTTCCTTCGGATCCGGAGAAGCCCTGGAAGATCAGCCTCGGGGTCAGAAACGACTTCGTGGCGAAATATCAAGATCTGCTGCGCTTGGAATTCAGCGGTAACTTCTCCATCGGAATTCTGAACGTCTGCCTTTCGGGCCGATCGAAGGTCGCAGACTCCACCGTCAGCTTTGCCGAAAACTTGATCGCCAATAAGATGGTCGCGGCGATAGCGCCGATGTCGGAAGCTCCCATTTTTCTTCTCATGAACTTTTCGAAGAGCGTCTACAAAGCTCTCCTATCCGGCGAAACTCTTTTGAGCGCATTCGATAGTGCGCAAACGCAATTGCTTGCGGTAGGAAACCCCGCCGCTCACGCTTTGATATTGTTTACCTCTTCCTTTCCTTGGGTCGCGTCGACGACCTTCGCGCAAGGAGACAATTCCGTCGCGAAGGTAGCTTGATGGGTCAGAAAGCCAATCCAATTGCTCTGCGCCTCGGCATTACCCGCACGTGGGATTCCGTTTGGTTTCCCGGGATCAGGAGCGATTACGCGAAGCAACTTCACGAAGACCTGGCCATCCGGCGAATGCTTGGCAACGACCTCAAGCAGGCCGCCGTCGGGCGCGTCATAATCGAACGCACGCGAGGACGATGTAAGGTTTCGATTCACTCCGCACGTCCGGGCGTCGTCGTCGGCAAGAAAGGCGCCGAGATCGATGCATTGCGAACGCGGATCGCTCGCATCACGAATACCGAAGTCATCATCAACATCGTGGAGATCCGCAAGCCTGAACTTGACGCCACGCTGGTGGCAGAGTCGATCGCCCAGCAGCTGGAGCGGCGCGTCGCATTCCGCCGAGCGATGAAAAGGGCGATCGATTCCGCGATGCGTCTGGGTGCCGTCGGCATCCGGATCAACTGTTCCGGCCGGCTCGGCGGCGCTGAGATCGCCAGAAGGGAGTGGTATCGACAGGGACGCGTTCCGCTGCAAACCCTGCGTGCCGATATCGACTACGGCGTCGCCACAGCCTTCACGACGTTTGGGACCTGCGGCGTCAAGGTTTGGATCTGCAAGGGAGAGGTTCTCGAACGCGGCCCGAAGGAGCACGGCTTGCAGGCCGCGGACGACCGGGTGCGGACCGGCGGCGGGCGGTCCTCAGGGAACCCTCTGGCGAAAGCCGAGGTTATTCCGATAAATCGGCCTAGACTCGATGCGACTTCAAATAACCCGATTTTTACGCCAACAGGCGATGCTCCGAACAATTCGACGGCGAAGTCGGGGGCACGCCAGGAGGAAGAGGCGCGACAGACGGCCTCACTTCAGCGGGACGAAGCGCTCTTGCCGGGCTGGGAAGACGAAGCAGAGCGGGAATTCATGAAAGCTTTCCGACAACTCAGCTCGAATTCGGCAGCTAGAAAAAATGCCGTGGCGGCCTTGCTTAAGCACGCCCGCATTTCGATGAAAGCGAAGTCCGTTCCGAGATCGTTAACAAAACGTATCGGAGCGGTCATGCCGACATTGTTCGAGAGCCTGTTCGATCCTGCCGCCGAGGTGCGCTGGACTGCGGCCTACGCCATCGCGGCCCTTCGCGACCCGGAGCACTTCGACGAGAGGCCTCCCGAAAAGCCCACCAGCGAAACCAAGAATGCGGTCCTTCAGGAGCTGCAGCGATACCTCAAGGAGCGCGGCAGCTCCTTGATATCCGAGGTCGAGATTTCCCACTTGGACAGGACAGCCGAGCAGATCGACGTCGACGGCAACGTGAAGATTTTCGACCACGTCCCTCTGGAAATCGGCGACTCTCGTTTGAGGTTGAGCACGGAAAGACGGAAGGTCGAACCTCATCTGCTCGAGCTAGAGCTATCGGATTCCAGCGGCAGAGTGATCAAGACATACGAACAGAAGGCAGAGCGAGCGAAGGACGCATTGTCGCCCCTCGCACAGTGCGCGTTTCGCGTGAAGATCAAGAGGTCCGAGCTAGATACTCTACGGGTCGGCATCTTGCTGGATCAACGTCGACTTCGAACTCACGTCGTCTCCCTCGATGAGATATCCGTGAAGGACGACCAGCCGGCTACCGATCTCCAGCCGGCTTAGCGTCCAGAATCACGTCGGCATCTTCGTCCCAGATGTCGCCGATGTCCGTCGGAGTATCTCCGACGGCTCCGGCAAGCTGGGTTTCGGGGCGATAGCCCGAGAGGCGGAGTCCGAATTCTTGCTTTTCGACCCTCTTGAGTTCCCCCCCGAAGAAGAGAGGGATCTTGGACTTGAAAACTTTGCGGTCGTTCGCTCCATCGACGAGGGACAGGTTCGCCCTACCGGCCGCATTCAGTATTTTGTCCAGCGCCGCGGCGACATTCACCGACCGCTTGTCCTTGTTCATCGCGGTCACCTCGAGCGCCTTCGCCGACCATCCTCCGGTGCAAAAATACGGGATGTATCCATCGTTCATTCTCGCTACGAACGCCGCGGCGTATTCGACTTTGGCCAAGGCAGGGTGGAGATCGTCCAGCCGTATCCGCTCAATACTGGGTTCGACCAGTCGCACCGAGCAGCTTGCCGCGCCTGCCGCCTCGAGCGCTGCCTTCGCTTCGACCTTGACAGCATCACTCAATCCGGGAATCAAACGCGCGAGCACCTGCATCCCGGTCGAAAGATCGAGACCGCTCGAGTTCGTCTTAGTCAGCGTCTGCGTCTGGCCATGAGACGTTCCCGTCGTCGTTCTTCCGATCCTCGGCAACTCGGGAGAGAATGCGGCCGTCGACCGCCATTCCTCCTGATCGTAGCGGCCTCGCTTCAGCTGTTTGAGCAGATATATCGTCCCTACGGGCGATTGCTCCCGCGCGACGACGAAGGGATTGACCCCGAATCCAAGCAGAAGCTCCAAGAGCGGGTCCGTGGTTTTTCTGGTGCAAAGCATCGATCTCTCTCAAGATGGTCGTCACCTCAACGCGCGGCTCCATGGCGACGTCAGGCAGCGGAGCTCGATTTGGGTGATCGATCGCCTATGGTGCACGTGTCGGCTTGAGACTGCAAGCCAAAGTTGCACCCGATCTTGAAGTCGTGTGGCCATGGTTGCGCCGGCTCGTGTGGCAAAAGCGGTTACATCCGTTTACCTGTGAAGAACGATCGGCCTTATGCGCAATACATCTTGCGATTGCGCCATGCGCGGCCGACAATTGTGGCCGAAGCCATAGGATTTTAAGATGGGCCGTTGGGTTCGTCTGAGCGATAATTTTCACGCAATCATTAGCACTCTCCGCAAGCCAGGCTGGAAAACCGGTGCCGAAACGCATCATTCTACTTCTGGACGGCACCTGGAACGATGCCGACGACGGGCCTGCTGACACCAATATCGTTCGCCTCCGCGAACGCATTGCGGCTTTCCTAGCAGGCTCCGCTCGTGGCGCCATGGCCCCCCCGACCGGAGCTTCGCGGCAGACCTTCCAGATGAGCGGTGCTGGAAAAAGCGCCACGAACAACGTCGTATTTTACGAGCGCGGAGTCGGCACCAGCGGTTTCCTTGATAATCTGCGCGGCGGTGCATTCGGCGCCGGGCTCGACCGGAATATTCGTCGGGCTTATACATTCTTGGTCCAGCACTATGATCCAGACGACGAAATCTACATCTTCGGTTTCTCGCGTGGCTCTTATACTGCCCGCTCACTGGTTGGATGCCTGAACACCGTCGGGCTTCTGCGTCGCGAGGATTGCGACGAGAAGACCCTCTCGAAAATCTGGAGCTATTATCGGACAGACCGCAACGACCGCACCACGCAGATTGGAAGCGAGCTGCGCGCGGTCTCGATTGAGCCCGAGAAGGTCACGATCAAATGCCTTGGCGTTTTCGACACGGTCGGCGCGCTTGGACTTCCTCTCAGCAGTTTCTGGAAGGAAAATCGCGATCTTTATGGTTTCCATGACGTCGGCCTTGCGCGTATCTGTGAACACAGCCTTCACGCCGTGGCGATTGATGAGCACCGCGAGCAATTTGAGGCCACGCTGTGGCGCCAGCAGAAATTCATAAACAACGACCCGCGGGTTGAGCAGGTATGGTTTCCAGGCGCGCACGCGGATGTCGGGGGCGGCTATATCGCTGAGCAGTCGCGGCGCAGCGACCTGCAATATCTGGATGATACGACCCTCGACTGGATGATTCGTAAGGTTCAGGATATCGCTAGTGGCGATTTTCCCGTGGCGCCCTGTGAGTCTGTGGCGACGGTCAAAAGAAGAACTGCGCGATCCTATGCGGACGCTCCGCAACACGAGCCCAGACGCGGCGTCTACCGTCTATTCCCCTATGTGCTCCGGTCGATCTGGAATAAGCCCGTCCCTGTTGGACCCTGGCCGCTCGAACGCAATGTGTGCTTCGACCGTCATGCGACACCGATCGGCGAAGCCGTCCATATCAGCGCGATTCTCCGTTTAGGCCAAAGCATTACTCTGGAAGGCGCACCTTCGATTTACGCGCCACGCAACCTGCTCGCAGCGATCTACAAGCTGCGGCAACGTCAGCAGACGTTGGCCATTGTAAATTGGGATGGACGCCAACTGAATAATGCCCGCGCCAGTACTTTGCTGGACGACGCACTACATCGTACATTTCTAGGCTGACGAGGTTGAGCCATGCTCACGGTCTGGATCGTTCCTCTTCTTTTCATCGGCATATTTGGATTGATCGTGTTTTTCTGGTTCTGGTGGGCTGCACCGCGCGCGCAGGTTCCGCCTTACCTGGAAGGTGACGATCTCAAACGACTCGAACTGCAGGACCGCCTGCGCCAGACTAACTATCAGGTGCTGACAGGCCTTGGGCTGGCAGGGACATTCTTTGCCACGGTTATCCAGCTCACGCTGACGAGCCAACAATGGAGCTCCGACCATGAACTGCGCGTCCGCCACGAACAAGACCAAAGTTTCGCCGAAGCATCGAAAGATTTGATCGCAGCCTCCGACAAGCCGCTCGCTGAACGGGCGGCGATCCAGCTGAGACTGCTGGCTATACAGGCTCCCGCGGACCTGCTCGAGCAAGCAAACGCGCAATTCTCAAGTGTTGCGCGCGCTCAGACACGAACGAGCTCACTTCGCGTATCGCGCGAGTGTACAGTCAATTCTACGAGCTCGCCCGGAGCGCAATCTACACCAGCGGAAGCGGACCGAGAGGAGCCCCCCGCTGGCGCGCAGGCCGCGGTTCGTCAATTGGGTAGCTCCGTCTTTGCCGGCCTTCGCCGCAAGCGTCTCGGACCCGCATGTGGCCTGGCGGGTGCAAACCGGTATCTTCAGATCAATCTTGAGCACAGGTGGCTGGACGACCTCGATATGGGCGGTCTCGATCTATCCTGCGCGAACATGTCTCAGTCCAAGCTGCACCGTGTGAGCCTCAACGGGGCAAAACTTTTCGGAGCAGACCTGAGAGGTTCCACTTTTGCGGATTGGGAGATCGAAGCCTCTCCCGGCTGGACTGGGTATTTCGAAGGCGAGGAATACAGCGGCTCGCATATCGGTTTCAGCTACACTGGGCCCGACGACGCGGAGCGGCCACGCACCGGTCAGAGCAAACGGCTCCCGGAATGGCAGACCTACCGGTGCTTCATCAGTGACCTTCGCTATGCCGATCTGCGGGCGGTGAACTTTGAGGGCGCATCTCTCGCCGGCGCCGACCTCGCCTATGCAAATTTGGCCGGCGCGAATCTATGCGCGGTCGACGTCAGCCGCGCGAACTTCACGGGGGCCCGTGGCCTCACGCGTGAGATGGTTGACGGGATGTGCGCAGGCGGAGGAGCGAATGACCTAAAGCAACAGGAAACGCCCGACTGGAACGCGCAGCCTTTTGGCCTCGACCGTTTGCTTGCCAAGGACCGAAAGTGGGTCAAGCGGTGTGGATCACCGGCAAAACTCTGTGCGGGAATGGACAGGGCTACCGCCATTGCGACGGCGCTGCGGCCGCATTGGTAGTGGTAAGAGGTTCACGATGAGGAGGAACTGAATGATTGCAATTACCTGCGCGGCGGGCGTGATCGTTTGGAGCTATCTGGTAGCAGGAGTTGCTGGTCGGCTCGGGCAGGACGTTAGTTCGCGTTTCCTCGAGCACGGCAGTGTCATTCCTTCGCTAAACAACTCTGCACTCACAGCCCAGAGTCTTTCTCTTTGGTTACGCGATAGTTCAACAGCCCAATACGCGCGCCCCTACCGCCTTTTCGTTATCCCGCTCGATCTGGTTTATCTAGCGCTGCTCGGCGGTTTCCTTGCAACCGGCGCCCTCTGGTGTGCCGAAGCGCTCGCCTGGCCCGACGCACTCAAACTCTGGCAATGGTATCTCGTTTTGGCACCCGCCGTACTGTACGTCGTCGCAGACACTCTTGAAGACGTCTTGATCTTCGTTCTGCTGCGAAGCTCGACCACGGTCAGCAGCGGCCTCTTTTCCATCATGCGCTTTGCCACGGCTGCGAAGCTGGTGTTCGTCAGCGTTGCACTCTTCGAAACCCTTGCGCTCGGCGTCGCATCCACTTTGATGGTTGGGGACTGAACACGTCTGCTTTCTCCGCGCTTACGCGGCCTCGACGAGGCCTCTCACTGCCTGCTTCACAGCGGAACGGATGCTCCTTCCCACTGGTCGGCGTAAACACGCCAGAAGCGTGCGCCGAGTGAGCCGTGGACGCGCATGTCCTCCACAGCCATGTTGCTACGGCCGCCATCGCAGGTATGGAGGCACCTTGCATCGCCTGATCATACTGCGATGACAGCAGCTCCGAGTTCGGCGGAAACCGCGATCATCGGAGTGGATGGCGAATGGCCTGAACCAACTGGGTGTACGGGTCGGGCCTCCGTCGACCATCGACGCCGCGATCCTTCCGTCGGGCAATTTGAGACGCGTTTCCGCACCTATCGCGGCCCTGCAACCAGCTCTCGCCTCTTGTGAATTCCTGCGGATCTTGCGACCCCGGGCGACAGAGTCGGGAAGGATACGGCAAATGTCTGCCATGTGGACGACAACCGCGCTGAAAACCCGGCTCGCCCCTTCCAGAAAACTATGTGCTAAGCCATCAAGGAATTCCCCGAGCGTTCCGAGGTGTGCGTGCGTACCATTTCCCGCAAGGAGCTCTTTGAACAAGTCTGGTCAAGACCGATGACGAAGGTCGCGGCCGACTACGGCGTGACCAGCACAGCTCTTAAGAAGACTTGCAAGCGCCACAAGATCCCTACACCCGAACGGGGATACTGGGCGAAACGCGAACATCAAAAGCCGGTTCGCAACTCCTCCCTGCCCAAGTTGCCAGACACGAGACTCGACCAAATTCGAATCTCGGGCGGCACATCGCGCCGGCTGCCGGAGCAGGTCATCAAGGCAGGGGCAGAAGCTCTGGAGCGATTGATGACCGTACCGGAAACTGCCGCCGCAACAGCAACTGACGTGGAAGAACCTTCGATCCTGCGTACAACACGCCGTGCAATCTCCAAAGCCCGTCCTGACGTGGAGGGGTTCTCGAGCACAAAGGGGCGTGGCATCGTCCCTCTGAAGATCGCGCCGAACTCGATCGATCGGGCTTTCCGGCTTCTGGGCCGGTTTTTTGCCCTGGCAGAAACCGAGGGATACCGTCCCAGGATTAGCGACACCGGCCTCGAACTTGAAGCCGACAACGTGTCCATCGCCTTTGGAGTGGAAGAGCGGCCGCGAAAGATGCCGCATGAGCCCACAGTGGCCGAATTGAAGCGACGGGACGATAACTTTCGCCGGGGCCTTTCTAGCCCGCCGTTGCCGAAATACGACTATTCTCCGTCCGGACGCCTGTCGATCGTCATTCACGCGAATGCCTGGTCCGGGCTGCGCTGCACATATTCAGACCACAAAACGCAATCTGTGGAAGCGATACTGCCGGCAGTCATCGCAGGTCTGGCCGAGCATGCGGCGCTCATCAGGGAGCGCAAGCGCGACGCCGAAGAGCGGGAGCGCCAGTACCGCGACGCGGAAGTCCGCCGCAAGCGTGAAGAAACCTTTGTTGCGCGCGAAAAGCGGCGCGTCAACTTTGTCGAGGCTGTCCATGCACAGCTCCTTGAACGGTCAAGGCTCTCGGCGGTCCTCGCCCATCTGGACGACTTCTCAGGGGATGATGCCAGCCGTGTGCAGACCATCTCGGTATGGATTCGAAGACGGATCAAGCAGATCGATGCTCTCACCGGCCCTGCATTCCTTGACCTGTCAGCGAGATCGGCAAAGCTCGGCTTTGTCGAGCAATTGAGTGACCCCGACCGCTCGGCGTCTGGTGGCTATTACGACCACCTGTCCCCCATCCGGCTTCAATTCTGGTCTATCGACGAAGAGAAAGAACTCGCGACATCGATAAGTTCACTGGAATGGGCTACCCGGGCCGGACTTTTGCAAGAGACCGGGATCGACAACGAGATCCGGGACGAGACCGGCGACGCCGAGGTATAGAGCCGGCGCCGGCGCGAACCTCACGACGTGCTCAACTCTAATTCGAGCGACAAAATCAACCGATAATCCGCCCATCTACGAGCCGTTCCGGCCACAATTCTTCACGTCCCGAATTCGGCCGGCCCACGCAGGCCAGGCCTATCGATCGTGAAGGCGGAAAGTGGGGTGGAGTTCTGACGTCTCTGGCACAAGCAGACACCAAGCCTTCCGCGGCGAAATCGAGGAATTGAATTGCGCTGCGCATGGCCCTTATCTCCGGGGACAGACTTCGCTGTCGAAAGCGACCTTCAAGCGGGCTAGACGAAGACGCTCACTCAATGCTGTGAGCTGGCACACAAACCTGGTCAATTCGTCGTTATCGAGCCCATGAAAGATGAATTCGCGAAGAGCGCGCTCCTCGTCCTCAAGGCGCAGAATGTGCCTGTAAGTCTTGTCAGCAAGCGACATCTCGACAACTCTGGCGTCGCTCGTGGAAGGATTTCGGACCAGAAGTCCTTTCTTCTCCAGAATCTTGGATTGCGTCGTAATGAAGGATGGATCGACGTGCATCACCTTCGCTATCGCCTTGAGTGGAAGGCCGCGCCCTGTCCCGGTGTTCGCCAGCGCCATCAGAATCGTCCATTGCGGGCCAGTAACACCAAGTAGCATCGCGCGGAAATCGCGAAGTTCGTCCATATGCGCCTTGATCGAGGCAATCTCCCAGACGAAACGTCTGGCGGCATCCTGAGCTTCGGCTGAGAGGCGTCCCGCGCCACTCTCAACCAGACGTAATTCCTTGGACCGCGCCTTGCGCTCAGCTGATGTCGTCATCGCTTACGTGCTTTCGATTGGCCACTTCGCCGAACAGGCGTCTATGCGTTGATCGATTCTGCGAAGTGTTGTCATCATCTTCGCGATCGAACGATAGAGGACTCCTTAGTCAAACGAGAGGCTGCCTCATAGTGCCGGAACGATTGGGTATTGGAAGAAAATCCTCTGTACAGATCGTACAGACCCTCGATGATCTCTAGCCTGGCCGGCACTCTGCATGCGCATGCGAGCTCAAGGACCTGCCTCGAAATGTACTCGCAATCCTTCAGAACGAAGGACTGGCTGCACAGCAAAAGCTCTCTCAAGACGACCCAGTCGAGCGATTGGGCACTTTAGAGTGAAAGGCCCCCGATGGGCATACCGGGGGCCTTCCTTGGAGGTTAACATCTACTACTTGGTATCGTCTCCTTCCGTTGCTCCTCGATAGCTGTTACCAGTTGCGTTGAACGCGAAGCTGGAGCTGAAGCGCGTTTTGATCCTTGAGCTCATATACGGCCGCCGGCTTGGCAACGGTCGCACTTGCACCGGCACCTGTGGTGCCCGCGTACTTCTGGTCGATGTGCATGTAGGTGAGATCTGCGGCAAACGTCAGATTCTTGACCGGCGTCCAGCGCGTGATTACCCCCAACTGGGCAATATTATAGTCCGGGTTGCAGGTGGTAAGACCCGCGCCGAGCGCGGTCGCTACCGTACCCCCCGCGCCACACATCAACCCCTTGGCCGTATCATTATAATGGACGGCGGCATAAGCGCCGTAGAGCGCGCTATTCCATTGAGGATCCCAGTTGTGGGTGTACGCACCGCGCATGCCCCACGTCTCGATCAGCTGTAGTCCCCCTCCGGTTGCGAACACTGCGTCTGGCGCGAATCCGAGGCCCAGGCTCTGATAAGCACCAGCCAATCCCGTGCCGCCGTAGATTGTAGCTGCGCCTGCCGGGGTCGCATTTTCGTGGATGTTGTACCGGGTCGCACCGTTGGTATAGACGCCGGAGACGTTGATCGTATCGCCGGCTCCCGTCGGGACGTTTTTGATCGACAGTGCCAGCTGAGCTGCCCAACCCCACTTGTCGCTCGGATGACCCGACGTCTCCACGCCAGGAGAGTAGTAGGCGGCGTGATTCTCGTGCGCCGCGACCGACGCCTGAACCAAACCCCAAGCCTGATCGACCCGGACCATGCCAATGAAATCCGGGGCATATGTCCCTGCATAATCGCTCGTGCCGTATCCGAATGTGCCGGGTACCGCGAGGTTGTTGATGCCGGCCTGATAGTATTGGGTCGGATCCTGGGCCGAGATCGACGCCGTGATTCCCTGACCAAAATCGGCCGTGTAGCTGAACTGGTTGACGCCTGTAACGTCGCCGCCGCCACCAACGAGACCGTCGAAGTTATTGCCGGGATAGGCCGTCCATGGAGCGCTGAACTGCGATACCGCCTTGCCCATCGTCAGACCGGCGAACTGAATGAAGGCGTAGTAGACGCCGAGCGAACCACCGCCCGCTCCGCCGGCCGTTCCGTTGCCTGGAGCAGCAGACGTCGTACCCGAAATGACGTCGTAATTGGTCACGCCCGCGCCGGTGCTGGTATACGTACCCGACGTCCACGAGAACGTGCCATCGAAGAAGGTTCGCACCACGCCGTATTCCGTCGCGGTGCGGGTGTCGATGTTCAGGTCTTCACGTGAGCGCCAGGTGTAGGCGTTCGAGAGACGGTTTCTTGCGCCAGCTGCACCATTGGTGTTACCGAGCGTATCCGTATTCGTGTTGACCGCCAGATCAACACGGAGATAGCCGCCAAGCTTGATGCAGGTATCCGTACCGGGAATATAGTAGAAGCCAGCCCCGTACAGAGAGCAGACTTTCACATATTCGACCGCCTTGGCCTTCACTGGCAGATCGGCCGCCTGCGCTGCACCGACGGTGGCCAAACCCGCCACCGATCCGAGGATTAATCCTCTGAACTTTCTCATCTGACTCTCCAATTCTAGAGCGACACTCGCTCGCAGGTTCGCGATGCGAGATGGATCCCTCACCCCAAGAACACGCATGATTGCTTGGCCAGGTCGCTAAGACCTCGATGCCGCAGCTAGCGTGACGAACCAGGCTCCCCTCTTCGCAAAACCACTTTCTCAAATTTGCGCAGCTTTGCTCGGCCAAAGACCGTACGCCACGTACCGATCTCCCCCTTGCCAGACGAGTGTGTTGTAGCGAACGCAGATTGGTGCGTTTTGTACGAATATCGATCGATGCGTTTGTGCACCGATCCCCGCAACCGCGCGTCTCGCGGGGAGCTCGTGCTGCAAATACGCGCTCGCCGTCGCCCCATGAGCTCCCTGGCGACGAGACATCGTTTGGCGATGCGCGCGCAAACTCAACGACGAAAAGAGCATTCGCTTGCCGTTCGATTCGGCACACGGGACCGGCCGCTATCCATCTGGACCCTCCGTGATCCGCAATCGGCCTGTAGCGCGTGGCCGAACGAAACCAGGGAGGACTGGATTTCACCCGCCGCACAGCGTCAGCAAGGAGAGATTCGTGAGCAGCCAACCCGCACGATACGCGCGGCCGAGGCGCACGCTCTTGATCGCCAGGATATCCAGCGGGTCGATCTACATCGGTGTTGAAGACACGGCTCGCCAGGCCCGTCAGGATCACGTCGTCGCGCCTCAACCGGCTGGCCCGCTTTTCCTGTCCGGAAAATCCGCGATTGGATCAGAGCCGGCTTGCTGGCAATTGCCCGCCCCCCGTCCAACGATTGTCCTCGATCGAGGAGTGATACGTCGACAGCGGCAGGTGCGTGAAACCGCTCGACCTGCACGCAGATGCATTCGTTAAAGGAGTGCCAGTTCACGTCGTTCGAATACTTTGTCGTCGCTGTCTCGGGATCTCTTACATATGCAAGCGTGACTTCGATCCGCTGCTCGCGAACCGCCTTCGAAATCGTGTCGGCAAACCCGGAAGTTATAGAGACAGGGAATCGGCAAATTAGTCGGGAGGGAATGTTTACGACTTCGACGGCGACCAATTGTAGAGGCGACTCGCCGTGCCCCCCATCAGCCTGGCGCGGTCGCCGTCAGACACCCGGTCTGTCAGACGGAATGCGTCGACACCCTCTTTATAGGTCAGAAATTTAACCGCTCGCGTCCAATCCGTACCCCACAGGCAGCGATCGAAACTGAAAGCGGTGAAGATGCGGTCGAGCGAGTCCCAAATGTCACTGTACGGAAACGGATCCTGCGCCAATGTGCAGGCGCCCGTGATCTTGATGGCCACATTGGGATGGGCTGCCAGCGCCAGCACTTTCGGTAATTCAGCCCACGGCTGAAGAAGTGCTGGCGGCGCCATGGGCTGGGTCAGCCCCAGATGGTCGATAACGATCTGCGTGTCTGGATTCCGGGATGCCAATTGTCCCACCTGCTCCAACCGTCCCCAGCACTGCAGGTTGACCGCCAGTGAATGCTTCACCGCCGCCGCCAGAACCCGGTTCATCCCCGGGTCGGCCGGATCAGCCGAGACATTGTCCCCCATGATAACCCTGACGCCGACAGTGCCTTTTTTTGCCTTCCAGCCGGCGATGTTTTCTGCGACTGCAGGATCGTTCGTGTCCACTGGCTTGACCAGGCAGAACCGATCTGGATGTCTTGCCTCGACTTCGAGAACATAGCCGGGATCGTATCGATACATCGCGAACGGCGACACCAGAACCGCGCCATCGACCCCGACCGCATCCATTGCCACAACCATCTGATCGCCGGTCATCTCCTCCGGCCCGACCAGGGTGCTGGCCCAAGGTCGCTCTGCATGATTACGCTCATAGCAGTGAACTTGTGCGTCGATGGTCTTCCAGGTGGAAGCACTGACTCTCTCTGGTGCTCCGGCAGCGGCGATTGCTCCAACCGATACTTTAATGAAGTCGCGTCGACGTAACATCAGCTTTCCTGACTCATCGGCCAGATCCAACTCTGGGGGCCATCAATTGCAGAGGTCTATCGCTTCGCATGCATCTGCTGCATTGAGGGATATGACATCCGGAGTGTTGGCCTGGCCGAGACATCAATTGTCTGATCTCCACGCTTTTGCGCAGTTTATCCGCTCAAGCCTTACGGAGCCGGGCCAACTGAATCCCAGAAGTCGCAGTTGTGAAGCTTCGAGTACTCGGCATCTGTCATGCTGGACACACCGGGCAGATCCTGAATCAGCCAACCCGACGCATTAGCGTTCGATACTGGCCACGGGCTGTTACCTGTGCCGTTCGGATTGCCGGTTTTCGCAAAGTTGCCCCAGGAGACAACCATTTGATCAGACAGCTTGGCTTGCTTCTCATTCAACGCTTTTACGATGCCGAGCGGACTACCATGCCAGGAAGGGAATATGTACTGAATATCCATGGTGTGATAGGCGCCAAGATCCTCCATTCCCGGCATATCCGGGAAATACGACGGAGCTGTCGCATCGGCGAACTCATAAGCGTAGACGGGCACGTACTGCGCCATTATCTTGTTTTTCGAACGCAGGTTGCAAAGACGCAGCGCGTCTGAAGCCACACGATTCCAGGCGGCGTAAGGGCTCTTGAAGGCGCTCAAGGGATAGAGGTCCAGGACCTTGGCCGCCGTTCCTTCCGTGTATGCTGGCGGCGCAAAAGTTGAGTTGATGTACTTGTGGTATTGCTCCGCAGTCGGCGCAGTCCGCTTCGCATTGTCCGTGCTGCTGGCGTACACAGGAAGCGCCAAAGTGAAATTCCACTCGTCCCGCGTGCCGCCATTCATCACGGGAACGCGTTGGAACTGACCATTCTTGAACAGCTTGAGCGGCGTATCCGGAACAATCTGTCCATCCACGATGTAGGGCGAGACATACTGGCTAATGGAGTTCGGCGTCCCTGCGAACTCCATGACCTTCTCGGCAGGAAGATGACGCAGGCACTGCGCGACTTCCGGTCCCCTGCCCGATCCGCACCCGGCGGCCTCGGCAAAGGCGATGCCTTTAGCCTCCGCTGCTGCTGCGGTCGTCAACGGAGGAAACGCCATGCAGGAGCTCTGACATATCGCCCGATGGAATAGATCCTTGGCGAAGGGCGAAACCATATGGAACTGGACATCGATGGCGCCCGCGGATTGACCCGCAAGCGTGACGTTGTCTTTGTCGCCACCGAACAGAGAGACATTGCGTTGCACCCATTTGAAGGCCGCGATCTGATCAAGCAACCCATAGTTCGCAAACGGGTGTCCCTCGTTGTTTAGAGCAGGATGCGACAGGAAACCCATCAGGTTCAGCCGGTACGCCATCGTGACGACGATAGCTTTGCCCTTGGTCACCATCTTGCTGCCATCATAGCCGGGCGTTTCCCCGTCATAGTTTCCGCCCCCGTGGATGAACACAATGACGGGGAGCGGCTGCGACGGCCTGACTTCCGGAGCGAAGACGTTCAGGTACAGACAGTCTTCATTATTGTTCGGAGGTCCTGAGAACACGCCAAGGGTCGTCTTCAATGCACAGATCGGCGCAAATTTCGTCGCCGGCAGAACATTGGTCCATCGCGCGTGATCCTTTGGCGGCAGCCAGCGCAACTCACCCATCGGGGGCTCGGCGTAGGGAATGCCAAGGAACTTGGTAACGCCGTTCGAGATGAACCCCTGGACCGGTCCTTCCTTTGTTTCAACAACAGAACTGAGCTTCTCTTCGGGGGTTTGATCCTGCCCGGCGGCCAATGCGGACGATGAAACGCCCAGCGTTCCCAACGCGATGGCAAACCCGACGCCAAGACCAGCTTTCCTCGCGGCTTTGCGCACGATCGATCTGTTTGAATTTGGGCGGCGAGCGTACCTGGGGCGCGGACTCGTTGCCTGCAGTGCATCAACAGCCGTCAGGCACAAGGTCGCCCACTGTCTTGAGAGTCGGATCATGCGTCTTCCTAGCCTCACCCGTTCAAAGCGCTGCGGTACTTCATCCGTCCGGCAGGTCAGCACTATCTCAAGCATCAAGCAGCCAAATGCGGGCCAGTCACGATGCAAGAGAATGCGCTTCCCCGTCGTATCTTTGTATGATGGAACGCGACCCGATTAGAAGATGAACGTTTGTACGTGGCGGACGAAGAAGAGGTCCTCGCTCGCCGAGTGGTCACGCGAGGCTAGTCGGCTGCTTGCGTCACGTACCGGGTTTGGCTGCCGGAGTGATGCTTACTCGATCGCCCGCCTCGGAGTTCGTTTTCCCGGGGAGCGCTTCGATCGAGGGCTGTTCTATCACCTTCATCCCGGCTTCAGCATTGCGCTGGCCGGTCGCATCACGCTCTCGACCTGGTATCACGGGCGATCGCCATGGTGGCGGCGAAGGATAGTCTTCCGAAGACCAAGAACGTGAACCTGGTCGCCGTGCGTTGTTGAAGATTGTCTCGGCCGCCATCCCGATGCGACGCTTCGATACGGGAAGAGAGCCTGGACCCCGGTCCTCAACTGGACGATCGGAGCGATGCTCCGTTCCCTTCCAGCCATGCCCGAATCTCGATGGCCGTGATGCGGCCCACACCATGTTCAGCGAGCAACTCGTCGAAAGAGTAGGCTGCGGCTATCTTCACCAGGTTCTTCGCCCTTGCTGAAACCGATTTTCCTCCGAGGTTCGCGTATCGCCCCCTGATGAGGGCATCGATAGCACGTCGTTTCAGGCGGCGACTGATCGATGGATTATGGGCTCGTGATTTCAATTTGACCACCGACGCCGACGAACAGACATCCCCACCATCTTTTGACGCAAGACATATCGCGATCACATGTCCTCACTGAATTGCTGCGTCTCGCCGGTTACGGAAACAGTCCTCGTGTTCGTTTTGCATCGCGCACTCTCTCGACACCGATGGCGAGTGCGGCCGTTCGATGTGAAACGCGGTCACGATCCGAGCGGGCCATGACCTGATCAAATGTTCGATCGAGAAGGCCGTGAAGACGCGACAGCACTTCATTTTCGGCCCAGAATAATTGCTGGAGTCCCTGGACCCACTCGAAATAGCTGACGATTACTCCGCCTGCGTTGCAGAGAATGTCTGGCAAGACGAAGATCTCGTCGCGTCGCTGATCGAGAATTTCGTCTGCCTCGGGCGTCGTCGGGCCATTTGCGCCTTCGGCCAGGATCCTGCACCGCAATCTGCTTACATTTTCGTGTGTGATGACGCGTTCTACCGCCGCCGGCACGAGGATATCGCAACGTTGCGCCATAAGATCTTCGGGCTCGATCGACAACTCGCTAGAGAATCCATGCAATGAGCCTTTGCAAGCTACGTGCCTTTGTAGTTCCGAAAGATCCAATCCTCCCGGACTGTAGTAAGAAGCCGTATGATCGCTTACCCCGATCACTTTTACTCCTCGTTCGGCGAGAGCGCACGCGGTCACGCTGCCGACATTTCCGAACCCTTGTACGATGACTGTCGATCGCTGTGGGCTCAAGCCGATACGATCAAGCGCGCGGCCGACGAGATGCGCGACCCCGCGCCCGGTCGCCTCTCTACGACCTTCGGTCCCACCGGCGGACACAGGCTTACCCGTTACGATCTCGGTGACTGTGCGCCCCTGATACATCGAGTAGGTATCCATGAACCACGCCATGACTTGTTCATCGGTACCCATATCGGGCGCCATGACATCGGTATGTGGGCCGACAAAGGGTATCATCTCCTGTATATACCGTCGTGACAGCGCTTCGAGTTCGCGGCTCGAAAGAGCTCGGGGATCAACGGTTATCCCTCCTTTGGCGCCACCATAGGGGAGTCCGGCCAGTGCACATTTCCAGCTCATCCACACCGCGAGGGCCGCGACCTCTCCAATGTCGACAGTTTTGGCAAATCGAGTCCCTCCTTTGGTTGGACCCAAGGTCAAGTGGTGCTGAACGCGATATCCCTGGAAGACAGTCACTGAGCCGTCATCCCGATGGATGGGGCATGACACGGTTACAGCGCGTTTAGGATAAAATACGCGTTCTCTTTCATCGTCAGGCATCTCGATATGGTTGGCGATTTGATCGAACTGACGCCGAGCCATTTCGAATACCGGCCCAGTATAGATCGTCATAGGAACTCCAATCTCAATCTGCTTGGTATTGTTGCACGACCCTGCGGCCGATACGCCTGGGTCTGCTTGCCGGTTCGAGCGACTCCGGGATCTTGTGATCCGGAGACTCAGATCTCTCCGTCGTCCGACGCAAGCTTGCGGTACGCAGGGGCAAGTCGCTCCAACGCTGAGATCAACCGGTACGGCCGTAGAGTGGAAGGTCCCCGGTTCCGATGTAGCCGTTCTCGAGATCCAGCCGTACGGCCGCCTCTGGCCGCTCCGCCGGATTGCCGAGGCCTCCCCCTCCGCCCGTTTCGATACGAATGTTTTCACCTGTGTTCAGCGTGAGGTGCGTCACCTTGGAGGGCAGTGACTTCTGTCCATCCTGTCCGTAATTCAGATAGAGCCGCGCCGGCTTCCCGTCGCCGCCACCCGCGACACCTGTAGCCGGATGCTTGTGACCATCGGAGCGAGCGGAGAAGATCGTGCCATCCTGCAGCGAGGTGACCTGGCGCACGAGTCCAAGGCCACCGCGATATCTGCCGGCCCCTCCTGATCGTTCAACCAGAGAATATTCATCGACCCGCAGTGGATACTCGTTCTCCAGCGCTTCGATCGGCAGGTTGGAAGTATTGGTCACGTGAACGTGCACCGCATTCATCCCATCCGTGCGGCCCGTCGCAGGCCCGCCACCGCCGAGCGTCTCAAGATAGACGTAGGTTCCTTCGCGTTTCGCATGCGCTGCAGAGAATACGACGGTGGGAAGGTCGTCATTTCCGGATGCCATCAGACGATCCGCCGGCAGTATCTGGCGGAAAGCCCCAAAGATCGCGCGAGCGATCTTCTGGCAGGTGATCGAACGCGCGCCGGTTGCCGCAGGGAAGCGCGCGTTCACGATCAGCCCCTTCTCTGCCCGAATATCGATCGACTGCATCATACCCTCGTTCGGCATGAGCTGCGGGTCGAGCAAAGCCTTGACTGCGTAAAAGACCGTTGCATCAAGAGCACTTGCCGACACATTAAGGGCACCCCTGGCTTGAGGACCAGTGCCCGCGAAGTCGACGACCAGATTGCCGTTTTCGACCCATACGGTCGTGGTTACAGGCACCGGATCCCCACCCGAACCGTCGTCGTCGAGATGGCAGGTGAAGGCGCCGCGCGCATTGCCCAAGGCATCGATCCGCATCTGGAGCCGTCGCGCCGTGTAGGAGAGGATGTCGCCAACGGCCTGCTCTACCGCTTCAATGCCCATCTGTCGGATGAGACCATCAAGGGCAGCGTTACCCTGATCATTCGTCGCCATCTGCACCCGAATGTCGAGCACCCGCTCCTCAGGCTCGCGCGTGTTCTGCGCAATGAGATCGAGAAGGTCCTCGCGGACTTTGCCATTCTCGACGATCAAGATCGGCGGCAGGCGTATGCCCTCTTCAAAAACGGTGCGCGCATTAGCGGAAACAGAGCCCGGCACGCTACCACCCACGTCTGAATGGTGCGCGATGTTGGCCGTGAAGAAACGCAGCTGCCCGTCCGCGAACATCGGCGTAACAACCGAGATGTCGGGCATATGGGTGCCGCCGGCAAGATAAGGATCATTGCTGATGAATGCTGTGCCAGGGCGAATCGTCTCCACCGGGAAACGTTTGAGAACGGCCTGAACGCTCCCCCTCAAAGATCCGAGATGCAGAGGGATGTGGGAGGCTTGAGCCACAAGGCGGCCGCGCTTGTCGAACAATCCAACCGAGCAATCCTTCCGCTCTTTGATGTTGGTCGAGAACGACGATCGAATGAGCGTATTTCCCATTTCTTCGGTGATTGTCAAAAGGCGGTTCGAGAAGACCTCCATGGAGATCGGATCTGCCATGGCCTGGTCGCGAGAGATGCCTGTTTGGGCGATTTTCACGTTGCTCATCCCACTGCCTTCATGCTGACGATGATGATGTTTCCGGCGCTATCGACGTGGAATCTCGCATCCGGGGGAATGAGCGTCGTCGAGCTCATTTCCTCTATGATGGCCGGTCCGGAGAACTCCGTTCCGAGAGGTACGCGGCTTCGTTCATATACCGGCGCTTCGATGCGTCCCGAGTTGCTCGAAAACAGCACGGCGCGACTACCTATGCGCGCATCCGCCAGCGAGCCGCGATTATCCGAATGGAAGTCGTTGCGGGGCTTCGGCACGAGACCAACCGCCTTGATACGACAATTTACGATTTCGACCGTTCGGCCGGGAATATCGTATCCGTATTCAGCGTGATGTCCTTTTGCAAATTCGATCAGGAACTCATCGAAACTCATGTCGGCATCGGCAGGCACGGCCACAGCAACCTCGAAGTTCTGCCCCTCATAGCGCGCCTCGACAAACTGGACGTAGCGCCGCAGACCGACCCCCACCTTCTCCCCTTCGAGCCAGGCGGCGCCCTGTCCACGCATGTCGGCGAAGTTTTTCTTGACGATCGCCCAGGCCGACAGGCTCGCGCTCTTGATCAGCGTACGCACGAAATCGAGACTGATGTCGGACAAGAGGATACCGCGCGCGCACATGGTTCCCGGCTCGCGGGGAATGATTACTGTCGGGATGCCGCATTCGGCGGCAACGTCGCAGGCGTGAAGAGGGCCGGCGCCGCCGAACGCCATCAGCGCGAACCTGGATAGATCGTGTCCCCGTTCCGTCGAGACGGAGCGGATGGCGCGCCCCATATTGGCGTTGGCAATCCGCAGAATTCCGATTGCCGCATCTTCGAGGGGCAGTTCCAGAGGCGTTGCGACGCGTTCATCAAGCACGTGACGGGCCTCGTCCTCCTTGACCTTCAATTTACCGTTCAACAGGGTTGCGGGACTCAGCCGATGCAGAACGACATTGGCGTCGGTAACGGTTGGCATTTCACCGCCGCGACCGTAGGCAACCGGCCCGGGGACGGCGCCGGCACTCTGAGGGCCAACCTTCAATGCACCGGCGTCGTCGATCCATGCGATCGAACCACCTCCAGCCCCGATCACGTGGATATCGACCATCGGTGTCTTGACCGGATAGTCGGCGACATTGCGGTTCGACGTAAATTGAGGTTCTCCATCGACGATGACGGAAACGTCGGTGCTGGTGCCACCAACATCGAAAGTGACGATGTTCTCGAAACCAGCCTCCCTGGCGACGACAGCTGCACCGACAACACCGGCAGCAGGACCGGAGAGGCAAGTCCGGACGGGGAACTGACGAACTGTCGGAATCGACATCAGCCCGCCGTTGGAATGAATAGTATAAGGAATGACCGGCGAGCCGAGCGAGGAGACATTCCTGGCCAGTCGATCCAGATAAGTCTGCATTCGAGGTCCCGAGTAAGAGTTCAGCACTGTGGTCGACAAGCGTTCGAACTCGCGGAACTCCGGTAGAAGATCGGACGAGGTCGTGACGTAGACGTCGGGAAGACGTTCGCGCAAGCGATCGCGGACCACGGACTCGTGCTCTGCGTTGACGTAGCTGTGCAGGAAGCAGATCGCGACCGCCTTGACATCTGCAACTATCAGCTTCTCGATGATGGCATCGACCTCCGCCATGTCGACCGGCCTCAACTCGTTTCCGGTACTGTCAAGACGCTCGCTGACTTCGAAGCGTAGCACGCGTTGCACGAGCGGCGGCGGATTGTGCACCTGGTAATCATAGAGATGGGGCCGGGTCTGACGACCGATTTCGAGTACGTCGCGAAAGCCCTTTGTCGTGATCAGCGCCGTCTTGGCTCCCTTGCGTTCGATGACCAGATTGGTCGCAACGGTCGTGCCGTGTCCGATGAAGCTGACATCGGAGGGACTGATCCGATACTCTTCCAACATCTCGCGAGCACCGGTCTGAATCGCTTCCGAGGGATCTGTGGGTGTGGAGGATACCTTGTAGAAGAGCACCTCTCCCGTCGTGTCATTCAGCAATGTGAAATCGGTGAAGGTGCCACCGACATCAACTCCAATTCGGTACATGGGATCTATATTCCTTCAGGTTGGACGGGGGATGCGGTGGCAGCCACTGCCGCAGCAGCCGCGATGTCATCGCGGATGCATGCATGCGAGTGGCCGCTGCTCACTTCACGTAGCGTTGGAACCCTCGACGCGCAGGCCTCCAGGACAAAAGGGCAACGCGTGCGAAAGGCGCAGCCACTTGGCGGATCGGCGGGGCTGGGAGGCTCGCCTTGCAACAGAACCCGGGGCCGCGCCCGCGCCGTACGTGGATCGACGACCGGCGCGGAAGCAAGCAACGCACGGGTATAGGGATGGCGCGGCCGACGGTAGAGAGACTCTACCGACGCCATTTCGACAATGCGGCCGAGATACATGACCATGACGCGGTCCGCGATAAATTTGACGAGGCCGAGATCATGCGAAATGAAGAGCATGGCGACATTGGTCTCGCGCTGAAGATGAGCGATCAGGTTCATGATCTGCGCCTGGATCGAAACGTCGAGCGCAGCCACCGGCTCATCGGCGACGATAAAGCGCGGCTGGGCGGCCAGGGCTCGGGCGATTGACAGGCGCTGTCGCTGCCCGCCCGAGAATTCGTGGGGAAACCGGCGCAGGTGCTCCTGTGTCAGGCTAACCTGTTCAAGCATCTTGACCACGCGCTGGCGTCGCTCCTCCCGGGATCGAGGACCCGTGAGATCGACCGCCTCGCCGATAATCTGCTCCACGCGCGATCGGGGATTGAGACTACCGAACGGGTCTTGAAAGATGATCTGCATCTCGCGGCGCAAGGCGCGCATACGCGATGCGCTGATCCGCGTAATCTCGGCACCGTCGAACACGATACGACCCGAGCTGGGTTCGTGGAGCCGCAACACGGTGCGACCGACGGTGCTCTTCCCCGAGCCTGATTCGCCGACGAGGCCCAACACCTCGCCGGGCGCGATATCGAAGTTGACGCCAGCGACCGCACGCACGGGCGGAATCGTCTTGTCGAAAAAGCTGCGTGAGCCACCGTAATACTTGGTGAGGTTCCTGACGGACAGAATGGGGTTCCCGGACATCAGATGTCCCTCCAGCGAATGCATCGGACCTCATGACCGTCGTTGACCGCCTCAATCAGCGGGACGCCACGATTACAATCGTCGACAGCGTGAACGCAGCGGGGCGCAAACCGACAACCGGGCGGCAATGCCGTCGGGCTCGGTACCGCGCCCGGGATTGATATCAGTTGTGTCGCACTGTCGTCGTCCGATTCATCATCTCTCGGCACGCTCGCCAGGAGGCCTCGCGTATAGGGATGGCGAGGATTGTAGAAGATCTCATCCACGGTGCCTTGTTCAACAGGTTGACCGCAATACATCACCACAACCCTGTCCGCGACTTCGGCGACAACGCCGAGATTGTGCGTGATGAAGATCATCCCGATCGCCTGTTCCTTGCGGATCACATCGAGCAGAGTGAGAATCTGCGCCTGCACGGTCACATCGAGCGCGGTCGTTGGCTCATCGGCGATCAGGAGCTTTGGGCGTCCGCACAGCGCGATCGCAATGGCAACGCGCTGGCGCATGCCTCCGGAAAGCTGGTGGGGATATTCGTCCAGTCGCCGCGCTGGATCCGGAATGCCCACTCTGCGCAGTTCCTCCTCGGCTTGCCGCCGGGCGCAATCCCGGGTCATCTCGCGCTGCACCAGCAACGCTTCCTCGAGTTGAAAACCGATCGTGTAGACCGGGTTGAGGCAGGCCATCGGTTCCTGGAAGACCATACCGATCTCGCGGCCACGATAGGAGCGAAACTTCTCCGCCGGCACCTGTGAAAGGTCGATCGTATGGGCCTTGTCGCGATCACCCGGCGAGTAGAGGACGCGCCCGTCGGCAATGCGGCCGATCCGGCTTGGCAAGAGCTGCATGATCGCCAGCCCCGTCATCGATTTTCCGGACCCGGACTCGCCGACCAACGCTACCGTTTGGCCGGGCTCTACCGACAGGGAAACTCCGTCAAGCGCACGGATCACGCCGCCTGGGGTCGAGATTTCGACGACAAGATCCTTCACTTCGAGCCGCTTTCCCTCAGCAATGCTCGGTGGATCTATCCGCAAGGGACGATTTCGCAGGCTGCGAAAACGGCTCGGCGACTGAAACGTCGGGACCGATGCTTTCGGATCCAGGCGGTCGCGCAGCAAGTCGCAGACGCGATTGATCGAGTAGATGGTGAGAATGAGAGCAACACACGGCCATACGAGCTGCATGGGCGCTTGATACATATACGGGCGCGCACCGCGAATCATCACGCCCCACGAACTGTCGGGCGGAACAACACCGAGACCGAGAAAGCTGAGGCCGGATTCCAGCAGGATGCAGGATGCGACCACGAGTGAGAATTGCACCAGGATCGGTCCGATAACGTTGGGCAGGATGGTACGAAACAGGATTCGGCCCGAACGATGTCCCAGTGCCCGTGCTGCTTCCACATATTCAAGCGTCCGGACGGACAGGACTTCTCCGTAGGTGACCCGCGCGTAGGCCGGGACAAACAGAATTGCCAGCAGCACGGTCAGTGTTTCTGTACCCGGCCCGATCAGAGCGACGGTTAGCAGCGCCAGCAACATCGGCGGAAACGAGAGGATGATATCGAGAGGCCGCATCGCGAGGATCTCGAGCCACCCGCGAAAATAGCCTCCGATCAGACCAAGGATCACGCCAACGGTGCCGCCAAGAAGAGCCGCTATCATCGACACCGAGAGCGAGGCACGGGCGCCGAAAATGATCCGGCTCAATGTGTCACGGCCAAATTCATCTCCGCCAAGCCAATGCCTGGCACTAAATCCGGCATGACGATTCAGTACGTCCATGGCAACTGGATCAGCGATCGGCAATAGCGGCGCGAGGATCGCGACGGCGATAACGACCGCCAGAAAGCCGATAGCCAGTATCTGGGTGGAGTATTTTGACATTCGCACAATCACCGAGCACGGACTCGTGGATCGAGCAGTCCATAGAGCAGGTCTACGCCCATATTGATCAACACGAAGAGAATGCAGATGACCAGGACAATGCCCTGGACCGCAGGATAGTCCCGCTGTTCTACAGCCTGAACCAGCATTCCGCTGAGACCAGGCCAGTTAAAGACGTATTCGACGAGGACTGTGCCGCCAAGCAGCGTGCCAATGTGGAGGCCGAGCACCGTGATCACCGGTGAGAGCGAGTTGCGAACGACATGACGCAACAAGACACTTCGCTCGGTGAGGCCTTTAGCGCGCGCGGTACGCACCCACTCGCGCTCCAGGAATTCGAGGATTGAGGTTCGTGTCATACGGAAGACGACCGGGATGAGCCCGACTGAGATGCTGATCGCCGGCATTGCGAGATAGACGACGTGCTTCAAAGGATCTTCGGTAAAGTCGGCGTAGCCGCCGGCAGGGACGAGCCGCAACGTCTGTGAAAAGACAAGGATCATCAGCGTTCCGGTAACGAAGATAGGTAACGAGAGCCCGAGGCTTGCGAGCGAAGAGAGCAGCCCGTCCCAAAAGCTTCCGCGACGCAGGGCGGCCAAGATTCCCGCTGGCATGCCGATGAGAACCGAAGCCACCGCGGCCGAGACGATCAGTTCAACCGTGCGAGGCAGTCGCCGAATGATCTCTGCGCTGATCGAAGCATGATCCTGAAAGGAAGTTCCGAGATCGCCGCTGGTGATCCTCGCCAGATACGCCAAATATTGGTCCCAGAGGGGCCGGTCGAGGCCGAGGCTGATGCGTAACGCGTCGATGGCTTCCCGGCTGGGTGCCATTCCGCCGCTGGTCATCAGGACCTCGGCCGGATCGCCCGGTACCAAATGAAGCGTCAGAAAGATCAATGTAGCGACGGCGAACAGCGTTGCCAGAGCAGTTCCTGCCCGGCGGACGAAGTAGTTCATGGAAGCTCCGGTGTTCGGAAGAGCAGGCCTCAGGGACGGCAAACCAAAGGCTGCCCCTTTTTCCAGCAAGAGTCACTTCAGCTCGGTCTCTTCGAGCTTCAATGCGCTTTGGAATGAGAGAAAGCCCGGCAACGGAGCGAATCCCTTGACCGCATTGCGGACGCCCCAGACTTGCGGGCGCCAGATGAGCGGAATGATCGGAACGTCGGCAATCGCCAACCTTTCGACTTTCGCGTAGATGGCGGCTCGCCTGGCGGTATCCATTTCCCGGCGCCCTTCGTCCAGAAATCTGTCGAGCTCGGCATTCTCGTAACCGAAGGGTCGCGTGTAGGAAGCCGGCTGCCCCCCGCCAATGTACCCGGTAACGGCGTCTGGATCGTTGTAGGCACCAGAAGTGCCCTGGACAGCCAGATGATACTTGCCTTCATTACCGAGCGAAACACGGGAGGCCCAGTCCGGCAGGCGCATATTGGCATTGATGCCGACCGCGGCGAGATTTTGCTGCACGACGATGGCAGTGTCGTTGTGCTGGGCATATTGCGACGTCGACAAAAGCTGGATGGTCAGGTTGGAAACGCCAGCGTCCTTCAGCAGCGCTCGAGCCTTTACTGGATCATAGGCAAGGCGCTCCTTGACGAGGGATGGATCGTAGGCCGGGTCGGTCGGTACTGGCAATCCATCGATCGGCTTACCCATGCCCGAGAAGCCAAACGAACTGACGGCGGCTCGATCGATGGCGTAGCTCACGGCACGGCGGAGCCGCACATCGGTAAACGGCCCCTCCTTTGTGTTGAACAACAAGTACATGAAAGGGCCATCGACTGAGGCAGCATGCGTCGACGCTCCTTGCTCGAGACGGCCCATATTCTGGGTGGAGACATATTCGATGATGTCGATGTCGCCCGACTCGAGCGCGGCCATCCGCAAACTTTCGTCTGGCATCGCGACGAAACGGATGACCTCGAGCTTCGGCAGGTCCTTGCGATAGTAAGCCGGAAACGCCTTGACCGTAATGGCGCTTCCACGGTCGATGCCCTGGAGCGTATAGGGTCCTGCACCAATGAAATTGGAAGCGGCGGATTTACGCGACACAATGGGCGCATATCCGCTTGCGAGGACCTGGGAGAAGACGGCATTGGGCTGTTTCAATGTAAGCCGTAGAGTCTTCGGGCCGGTCACATCGATCTTGTCGATGATTTGAAAGTCCTGGCGTAGATAAGCGGTGGATTTTTGAGCGCCTATGCTTTCGTAGGAGAACTTCACATCCTCCGCTTCGACAGGCGACCCGTCGTGAAAGACCGCATCTTCCCGCAGGTTGAATTCATAGGTGGTCGAGTCGACCTGCTTGTAGTCAGATGCAAGTTCGGGGCGCACCAGGCCGTCAGCACCATACGACAGGAGGGAGTGATAGAGCACCAGCTTGACGGTCAGCGCCGCCGTCCCGGAATATTCGAAGGGGTTCAAACTGGGAGGGAAAGACGACAGGCCGAAACGGAGCGTGCCCTTGGCCGCAGCGCGAGCCACTTCCATAGGCGCTCCAGCGATCGACAAGATCGTCATGGCGCTCGCTGCCCCCACAAAGCGGCGTCGGCTTACGGATGGCACGAAAGCAATCTGTGTCATGACTCAATCTTCCTCGGAATGGCGTGCATGCGCCCCCCCCCTCGCCGATCACCTCGGGAAAACCTGGCGACGTCGGTCGTTGTGCTCTAATTGCTATTGGGAATTTCGGATCGCGGGTCATAGAATAGACCTCTGTTTCCGCTCCCAATATGAGGTTATTAGAGTTGGTTTCGCGAACGGCACAAATAGCGTATTGATCGTAGCCTATTCAGATATGTTATACCTATGATCAATCATAGACAGCTCGAGGCCTTCCATGCCGTCGTGGTTATGGGAGCTACGACCCGCGCGGCCGAAATGCTCGCGGTTTCGCAGCCGGCAATCAGTCGCCTGATCAAGCAGTTGGAACATGCCACCAAATTGAAGCTGTTTGAACGGCGCAACGGCCGCCTGATTCCGACCCGGGAGGGCTTGCTCTTTCACGCGGAGGTCAGTCGCGCGTTCCAATCATTCAGCCGTCTCGGAGCAATTGCAGACGACATTCGCAACTATCGATCTGACACCTTGAAGCTGGGCGCGTTACCGGCGTTGGGCTTCTCATTCGTGCCGCATGTCGTGGGGAGCTTCCATGAAACGTACCCGCGGACAACGATCAATCTCGAGGTCGCAAACTCCGATACGGTGCGCGATCTGGTCGCCGCGGGACAGATCGACGTTGGTTTTGGCGCTGACGAGATCGATATTTCCGGAGTGTTCGCCGAGCAGTTTACCCTACCACCCGCGGTTTGCGCCCTGCCGCGCGGGCATGATCTTGCGCGAAAGGCAGTTATCAAGCCGGCGGATCTGGCCGATCAGCCGTTCATTTCGTTGTCGCATGCCGATCGTGCCCGGCGTCGGATAGACAAGCTTTTCGATGACCTGCACATCGCACGCAACGTCGTTGCCGAGACTCATTTTGCCCTGTCGATTTGCCAGATGGTTCAGCAAGGCATGGGGGTCGGTCTGATCAATCCCTACTGTCTCGATACCGTCGCCGCAGATAGCCTGGTGGTCCGCCCTTTCCTCCCGAAGATCACATTCAAGACGATGATGATCTATGCACCGGACCGTCCGATCACCGGCGCGGTCGAGGCGTTTCGCTCGGTCTCGCACAAGATGGCAGTCCCATTCCTGCACACACTCATGCAGCGCTTCGACGTCTTCATCAACGGTGAGGGCGAGCGCGCCTTTGGGCAACTGACGGAGCCCGGGCCCTGGATCCGCAATCCGCTCGCTTAACGCTTAATAGCCCAACTGCGGATCAATCGTATTTCGTAACGGACGCCCCGAGCTTGCTCGTTCGAGGTTGTCGGCCAGGATTGCAAGGCAACGATCGACGTATCCGTCGGGTGCGTCCGCTGAAACGTGAGGAAACACCATGAGATTGGGTACGTCCCACAAGGGGGCATTGGCCGGCAGCGGCTCTTTTTCGAACACGTCCAGAATGGCACCGGACAGATGTCCGCTGACCAATGACGAAACAAGCGCCGCGTGGTCGATCACACCGGCCCGGGCGATATTGAGAAGACTTGCGCCCTTCGGCATAGCAGCGAATGCGCGTTCGCCCATGATTCCCCGCGTTTCCGGTGTCAGCGGACAAGCCAGGATCAAAATATCCGCTTGCGCCAGTTCATTGTGAAAGCAGTCGGGCGTTGTCATGTGGTCGACAGCGGCATGCTGCCTGCCGTTACGACGGATGCCGCTCACATGGAAGCCGGCAGAATGCAGCCGTTCGGCGACTGCCCCGCCGAGCGCTCCCACGCCATAGATCAGTGCGCGGCGTCCGGCGGCCACACCACGCAGCTGCCTCTTCCAGGAATGGAACCGCTGGTTGGTAGCGATCAACGGCACCCGCTCGTGCAACATCAACGCCGCCATGAGGCCGAATTCGCCGACCTTGGCAGCATGAACACCGCTGGCATTGGTCAGCGCAGTTGTGGGTAAGAGCCAATTGAAAGGCGCATAATTCTCGACGCCGGCACTGGTACACTGGATCAGTTTCAGATCTCTGGCATCAGACCGGATGACTTCTGTATCAAGTCTGCCTGCAACGAGAATGTCGGCGCGGCGCAAGGCCTCCAGATTACGCTCGTCGGAAAAGCAACAAGTCAGCTCAGCCGGACGGCAGACCGAATGAAGGCTTCTCAGAATCGCCTCAGCGCTGACGTTGTACGCTGGATCGCGGCCGCGGACGTTCTCGACATAAATCCGCGGTGCCGAGGCCCAAGCCCTGGGAGCGGTCGTTACCATCGGTTTACGCCCTTTCCCGAACCTGGCGATAAAGGTATGGCTCGATGCGCTTGCGATCGAGAGAAACGCCATAGCCGTGTGTCTGCGGGATGGTTACCTTGCCGTTCCGAACCTGTGGTTCGACGGGATTGTCGACTAGCGCAAAATGCTCGGGAACGCGGAAGGGATACAGTTCCTGGATCAGAAAGTTCGGAATGGCCGCATCGAGTTGCAACGCGACAGCAGACGCCACCGGGCCCGCGCAGATATGTGGAGCGATCCGCATCGAATAGGCCTCGGCCATAGCCGCAATCTTCTTGGTTTCCATAATGCCTCCGGTGTTACCGATATCCGGCTGCAGTACACCAGCTGCCTGCGCCTCCATGACCGGGCGGAAGCCGTAGCGCGTATAAAGGCGCTCGCCGACCGCGATGGTCGTGTCGAGCTTGTTTGCAACGATTTTCAGAGCCTGGACATTCGTCGGATCGACCGGCTCCTCAAGAAACATAAGATCGAACTCTTCAAGGGCGCGGCCAACCTGGATTATGGCGTCAGTCGTGAGTTCGGCGCTCATATCAACCATGATATCGACCGCAGGTCCAACTGCAGAGCGCACCGAGCGGACCATGTCCACGGCATGATCGCGCATGGCACGATCATAGTGACGCAAAGAGACGTGCTTGAATATTCCGTTTGGATGTTGCGGATCGACCTGGCTGAGTGGATAAAGTTTAAGAGCATCATATCCACGTGAAACTGCCGTTTCTGCCGCTTTGGCGATCTCCGCCGGAGTGGTGGCGCGAAAAGACCAGCCGTTCGCATAGACACGCACTTCGTCGCGATATTTGCCGCCTAGCAACTCGAAAACCGGTACCCCCAGCGCACGCGCCTTGATATCCCAGAGAGTCTGTTCGATAGCGCTAATAGCTGCGAAGACAATGGGTCCGCCGCCCTTGGCCCAAAACGTATGGTCGTAGAGATCGCTCCAGATTGCTTCGATCTGGAATGGATCCCTGCCGATGACGAACCGCGCGGCGAATTCGGCAATAAGCTCGCAAACAGCAGTTGCACCCGAACCATACGCCAAGGCCGCTTCGCCAAGTCCCGAAATTCCTTCGTCGGTGAGCGCCTCACTGATGACGGGTGTACGCCCATCGATACCTGCCTTGAAGATATTGAATCCCGTAATCCGCATCAGTTTCTCCAACTTGATCGCGCGCACCGTATGGAGACCGCGGGGTCGGGTCCAATATCAAGGACAACTGAACCTATTCAGAAAGGTTATCGAATAGCGCTCCGGTCCGCTGATTTTTGAATTCGATCAAGTCGATGAGGTTGACGGGAACGAGCAAGCGGATGGTATGATATCAAATGCGGAACGATGCATCGGCTATTCTCAAGGTTATAGCATGCCACGCGCCATCAATCTTCGTCAGATCGAGATCTTCAAGGCGTTGATCGAACACGGAACCGTAAGTCGAGCGGCAGAGGTGTTGAACATCTCGCAACCGGCAGCGAGTAAGCTCCTGATGCATCTCGAGAGTGACACCGGCCTCAAGCTCTTTGATCGTTACAAGGGGCGTTTGGCGCCAACCGCCCAGAGCCTGCGCCTTTATGAAGAGATTGATCGGATCTTTTCAGGCGTCCGGCAAGTGGAAAGCGCGATCGCGCACATACGCCGTGAAGACCAGGGCAAGCTCGTCATCGGGACAATTCCCGGTCTCGGGGGCGCCTTCATCCAACGCACAACGATGAACTTCCTGAAGTGCAACCCGAAGGTCTATTGCTCGGTTCAGTCATTGACTTCACAGTGGATCGCGGAATACGTGCTCACGCGCAAGCTCGATGTTGGCCTTGTGAGCGCCCGAATTGACAATCCTCACCTGGTTACTGATTCTTTGCTTGAGCATCCATTGCTCTGTATCATGCCAATCGGGCACGCACTCTCTCGATTTCCGGTGATTCACCCGGAGCACCTGAACGACATCCCGTTCATCTCATTCAACAGAGACTCCTATACCGGGCAAAAGATTGCAGGCATCTTCGAGAAATACCGCGTGCACACCAATGTCGTACTGACAGCCGACATGAATCCCACGGTGTGCCGGTTCGTCTCCGCCGGGCTTGGCATTTCGCTTGTGCACCCTCTTTTTCTTGCAGGCATGGAGGAACACCTGGTTGCCAGACCATTTGAACCAGAAACGCCGATGGATTTTCTGTTGTGCTATGGCCGCGATGTCCGCAACCTGGATCTCATTTCAAACTTCGTAGAGGAGACGAAGGCAACCGCCGCACGTCTGATTGCGGAGTTAGGAGCGGTCGAAAGGAAGCCGACTCCTCTTGCACGCAAAACCGCCCCCAGCCCTCTCCGCTGACGCGGGCGCGACGTCCGCGTGCGGTTCTAGCAAGGCGAAGCCTATAACCAGCACGAATACGACCGAAAATTATTGGAATTTGACCTGCATTGCGTGATCTCTAGTCTTCACAGTCCAGTGATCGATTTCATCGCAATGGCTGATTGTGGAACACGCACCAAAGATCAACTGGTCTCAGGATCCGTCTCACAGCGATGCAATTTCGCTTTCCGACCTTTTGGCGCGACCACCAATCAAGAACAGAATCCTCACGACGTTATCCTTGTCGGATCTCGATCCTCTCCGCACGTTCTTGCAGCCCGTGTTGCTGGAAAAGGGCGCGGTATTAAATGAAGCAAACAGACCCATAGAGCACATCAATTTCATAGAGTCGGGCCTGGTTTCGCTCATGACACTTGCGAAAGGAAGGACCCTCGAAACCGCAATGGTGGGTCATCAAGGTGTCGCCGGCGCATCGATTGCTCTTGGGGGCCGGCTCTCCATCCACAAGTCGGTCGTTTTAGTACCAGGAACCGCTCTCCGAATTCACAGGGACGAGCTGCTGCGGACAATGGCCGAGCGGCCGAAGATTCGCGAACACCTGTTGCGTTATCTCCAGTCTCTTATGATCCACAGTTCTCAAACAGCCCTATGTGGCGTTTGCCACCAGCTTGAGCAACGCCTCGCATGCTGGCTTTGCCTTGCTTGCGACTTTCTGGACGGCGAGGCATTTGCGATAACACACGACCATCTCTCCTATATCCTCGGCCTGCGCCGCGCTTCCGTAACCGAAGCGTTGATGCGGTTCGAAGACCTCGGATTGGTCCGAAAGGCCCGCGGCCTTCTCGAGGTACGAGAGCGCCAATCCCTCGAACAGCGAGCGTGCGGCTGTTACAGCACAATCTCAAATGCATATGGAAAAGCTGCCGCTCGGCAACCCGAGATCGACCCGGAGAGTGTCGCTCTCTAGTAAAACGAAATATCGGCTCATCTCATGAGCACCGCGCCCGCATTGCCGCAACTCTCTCGTAGGTGACAGTCTCCGGCTTGGCCAACCTGCAAGAACTTCAGACCTGCCGTGCATCCAGGAGATTGGTGCCGCACCGGAGAGGTATCACCCTCGAGTGATCACGCCTGTTGTCGCAATCACACCGGACCGGATCGAGCCGGGGCATTTCCTCCGTCGGGCAAGACAACCTCTTTATCGCGTGCTCGTAACGGCGGATACCGCTCAAACACGCTGGCTCGTTCTGCGAGCGGTTGGCGTCGGCCGATCCAGAACTCTTCAAGCAAGCCGGGTTTTCAACAACATCCAAGTGAAGTTCAGGGCTACACCTGAGAGCGACGCACGTTCGGTACTGTCCGTACGAAAGTGGTTCGCTATCGACACATCCGGCAGCAAAATTCGTCCGCGCCGATGATCTGCTCTTAAGTCGGGTTGGGAATAGCGATACCTTACCACCGCTAAGACAAAGAGTTCGGTGACCGTGCTCGAGTCCGATGCATGTCCGTCGAGCGATCGGCGACAGATGCCGTGGGCAACTCCTGCGGCAGCCCCCCGGGGCGTTTCCTCCCTGACTTGGCCGCCGGCCTCACGAGCCGGCGGTCACTTTCATCCTGGGGAAGTCACGCCTGGATACGGAAAACCACGCTTTCTGGCTGTGAGCGACTACGTCGTGTTACCCCTTGGCGCGCCGGTAATGGCTAACATGCTTTCAACCGTGCTACCATTGATTGCGCCGAGCAGCGAAACTCAACAGACGCGGGCGAGGTCCTCCTGATCTGCCTTGCGAGCGCGCCGCGCTTTAGGGGCCGAACGGATAAAGTCCGCCCCTGCTTCGCTTCGTGGGCAACATCCAACTCTCCAGGGAAGCAAATTTGCGAGAAAGCACAGTGCGCCGGATATTCCAGTCCTTCGTTGATCAGCTGATCGAGGCCGATAGCCAGGAAGATCTTCGACACAGCATGGCCGAGACCACCAGTGCACTCGACCTCACCTGCTTTGCTTACCTTGCCACGTCGCCCAAGCCGCCGATGATGCCGCTGCTTATTTCCAACTACCCCGAGAATTGGACATCGCATTACATGAAGCAGCGGTATCATCGGGTCGATCCGGTCATCGTTCGAGCCATTCAACAACCTGAGCCGTTCGAGTGGGGCGTTGACCACCTGCCAATCGCACACTCGCCCCAAGTCCACCAATTGTTCGAAGAGGCTGCCACGTTTGGAATCCGGTGCGGCTTCACGGTCCCAGTTCACGATGGAAGAGGAGCTATCGCGGCCATTACCTTCGCCACTGACGAACGACATTCTCACTTCCACACTGCGATACGCGAGAACCTTCGGACACTGCAACTCGTAGCGATGTATTTTCATGCCCACGCACAGCGGAAGCTGGGAGTTCCGAATCGTATTGAGCACGTGCCGCTTTCCCGACGCGAACTGGAATGTCTGCAATGGGCCGCACGTGGAAAATCGGCCTGGGATGCTGGTCGCATTCTAGGTATCTCTCATCATACCGTTGCATTTCACCTGGAGAACGCGCGGATCAAGCTCGGCGTCCGATCCACTATTCAGGCCGTCGCGCTTCTTTCTGCGGCCAACGGAAATGCATAGCCTGCTCCATGCCGGGCAACACCTCCCGACCTGAGGAGGCTGTGCATACGGCCAGTTTCGTCTTTGATCCGGGTCCCATCGGCATCGGAGGCGGAGTCATGATACAGGCCATCACGCGAGACTTTTATGGGGCCTTTGCGAACGAACTCCTGGATATGCACCGCCTGCGCTACCGGGTCTTCAAGGAGCGTCTGCAGTGGGATGTTCAGTTCAATAGCGGTGTGGAAGTCGATGAGTATGACGCACTCGATCCAGTCTACCTGATTCAACGCGCCAACGGCGATCGTGTTCAAGGCTGCGTGCGACTTCTTCCATCCAACGGACCTACAATGATACGTGATACCTTTCCGACCCTGCTTGGCGGACAGCCATTACCCACAAATAACTCGCTTTGGGAGAGCAGTCGCTTCGCGGTCCACGTAGGTGACGAGCCACGCAGCATGATGCGAGGATTGACAAGTGCAACTTACGAACTGTTCGCTGGCATGATCGAGTTCGGCCTTTCCCGACGGCTCGTGGAGATCGTGACCGTCACCGACACTCGCATGGAACGCATATTGCGTCGCGCAGGATGGCCGCTGCGTCGCGCTGGAGAGCCGATCCGTCTGGGTCGCTCGGACGCTATTGCTGGCTATCTCGAGGTGTCCAGGGACGCCCTGGCTCGCGTCTGCGATGCAGGCAAAGTCCGTTCCCCGGTACTGTGGGAACCCGCTCTCGGCGCAGCCTGAGCCAGGCCATATCGGGAAGCCACAGCCCACGGCCGTGGGTCAGACAAGTGGACCTTAGACAAGTATGGCTCGCACGATTCGGTCAGCCAGGATCGGACTGCACCACCTGCGCTCGGCAATCGCGGCAGCCGATTGCGGGAGCTTTCGTCAGGCAGCCGAGCTCCTCGAAGTTCGGCATTCCGTGTTGAGCAGGTCCATCAGCCAGTTTGAACATCTCCTCGGGGTCACCCTGTTCGATCGCTCGACAGGCGGCGTCGTACCGACGGTTGCCGGTCGGAGCGCGCTGCGAATGTCCCGCCTGATCCTCGAGCAACTGGATTCCCTGCTCATAGCCAGTCGCGCTCATGGCTACGGCGAGGCCGGACGTCTGTCCGTCGGCTTCTCCACTTCGATGTCGATTGGCGATCTCCGCGCCACCCTCGCGGAGTTCAAAAGACGCACACCGCAGGTTGAACTTTCGACATTCGAACGCTCGCGCGTTCGACTCATGCGCGCGCTCCGCAGCGGAACGATCGACATCGCCATTGCGCCAGGATTTTCCGCCTCCTGCAGCCAGGGCAGTCTTCAGGTGTGGAACGAGCGCATCCTGATTCTGCTGGATAAGGATCACCGTCTGGCCGCCCGGGATATCGTCAACTGGACCGATCTCCACGGCGAAACAGTTATTTTGGGCCGACAAGACCCCGCGAGCCAAATAGAGGATCTCATCGTTTCGAAGCTCATTGCGCGCGACGATCGTCCGAAAATTGAAAGGCATGATGTTAGCCGGGACATCGTGAAGAGCCTCATCAGCATGGGCCTTGGCATAGGCCTCGTCATGGAGTCCGACATCGGAGCATGCTTTTCGGGCCTCGACTATCGCGAGTTGCAAGACGGAACGGGGCCGAGCCGAATTGGCTTTTATGCGCATTGGCTCAAGGACAACGACAATCCTGCACTGAAGCGCTTTCTCAGTCTATTATCCGAACGCTACCCCTTTCCTATTGCCGCGCCTGAGTGAGGATCCATATTCCTGCCTCTTGAGAAACGCATTCCGCAATGAACCGGATTACGATCATCGGCATGACAGTTCCGCCGCTCCGACGGTCCCGAAGATGTATGATGAAGAGCTTCCATCGCCGAAGGACTCGCGCGTATCTGTACGTTTCGTACAAACTTCATCGTTCGCGATTGGCCGAAGTCCCTGCCGAATTTACGTACCCTTATTCAATCGCCTTCTAACTGAAAGAGGTTCGACGTCGGACTCTCGTCCTCGGTTTTCAGAATGAAGGTGGTGATCGATATGAGCATGCGCTCTCGCACAAGTTCACTAGTCGTCGCTCCAACCTTGCGACTGCGCACCAGGATCATGCTAGGCTTTTCTGTTGTGTTGGCCATCTCGGCAACCAGCATGGGATTTGCCTACTACAGCTTCGAACGCGTCTCCCTCGGAGTTGGCGCCTACCGACACAGTGTTCAGGAAGCTGACCTGGCGCGCAACATCGACCGCGAACTCATTTCCTACCGCTTGCTTGCGCAATACTTCGTGGTCACTGGAAGAGAGATTGATGGAAAGGCTGCGCTGGCGGCTGAAGCCAATCTAAGGAAAGCGATCGACAGTTCGATGAACGGCACCACCAGTGCGCTGCGGCTTGATCAGATCACGACTCTGACCCGCGATTTTGCCGCCTTCAGCAATATTTTCGCGGACATATTGAGGGTGAGAGCAGAAAGCTCGATGACCGCCCAGGGTCCGCTGACTCGCAGCGCCACTTCTCTGCGTTACAAGCTTGACGACCTTTCGAGCGAGACCGCCGATTCCGGTCCCCAGGATGTCACGGCCGGCGCCAAAAGGGTACTCGAGCAGTTCCAGGCTGCGGCAGCGCTTGTAAACACGTTCGTCTTCAATTCGGACAAGGCGGTCGCAGCCAACGCCATCACACGCCTGAATTTCGTCGGCACCTCGTTGCTGGCGATCTCACCACAAGATCCGCAGGTCGGGCAGAAGATCAAGGAGATCTCAACGCTACTCGATGAATACCGAAGCTCTCTCACGAAGCTTGTCGATAATTCGAGGTCCATCGACCAGCTTATTATCGACATGGCAAAATCGGCCAGCGCGATCGGCCAAGGGTCAGACACGATGAAGTCCGACCTTTTGGCTGATCAGAAGAGGCTTGAGGCCGAGTCTGATACCACGGTAGGTGCTACCGAGCATCTCCTCGTTTTGTTGGCAGCCGGGGGCTTTCTCCTGGGTGGCGCGCTGGCCATGTTGCTCGGCCGCGGACTTTCCCGACCGATGATCACGATGTGCAAGGCCATGCGTGAGCTCTCCAGCGGTAATTTCGATATTGTTCTTCCGGGTCTCGGGCGCAATGATGAACTCGGCGAGATGGCCAGCGCCATGGAGGAGTTCAAAAAGCAGGCAATTGCCAAAGGCGAACGTGAGGCGGCTGCGCGAGATGCACAGAATGAAGCAGGTCGCGCTACGCGCCGTGCAGAGCTCATTCGTTTCGCCGACAACTTCGAGACCGCTGTGGGCGCAATCGTGACCAGCGTTTCCGACTTGGCGTTACAACTTGAAAGTGCTGCTGGCACGCTGACGCGGACGGCGGAGAGCACCCAACGCCTGTCAGGCGATGTGGCCGGGGCATCTGAACACGCGTCGAGCAATATGCAATCGGTCGCTTGCGCGACAGAGGAGCTATCGGCGTCGGTCAACGAGATAGGTCGCCAGGTGCGTGCGTCGAGTCAGATCGCCGAAGAAGCAGTGCTTCAGGCGCAGCAGACCGATGTCCGTATTGGAAAGCTTTCATCGGCAGCGCAACGGATCGGGGATGTAGTGAGGCTGATCACCGCCATCGCTGAGCAGACCAATTTGCTGGCTCTGAACGCGACAATCGAAGCCGCGCGCGCCGGCGAGGCCGGACGCGGCTTTGCGGTCGTCGCGTCAGAGGTTAAGTCGCTGGCCAGCCAGACCGCAAAGGCGACGGATGAGATCTCCTCTCACATTTCTGGCATGCAGGATGCGACCCGGGATTCGGTAGCTGCAATCAAGGAGATCGGCGGCACGATCAGTCAGATCTCCTCAATCGCCTCGACGATCGCGATTGCTGTGGACCAGCAGAGTTCGACAACACAAGAAATTGCCAAGAGTCTGCAAGTGGTTGCCCACGGTACCCATGAAGCTGTTTCGAACGTCATGCTGGTCAATCGCGGCGCGACCGAAACCGGATGTGCATCGGAGGCCGTACTGAGTTCAGCGAAAACGCTTTCCTCCGAAAGCTCTCGGTTACGCGAGGAACTCGATCGTTTTATGGCGAACATCCGGGCGGCCTAGCAGGGCGCTATGCCTCACCTTGAGCGGTTCTTGAGGAATTGGCGGCTCGTCGCACTCGCGCGAAACCTCGATCAGAGGCCATGAAGCGGACCAGCATGGGAGCAATCAGCCTGGCTGGATCAATCTGTTGACCGGCCTCTGTAGCCAACGCTTCCGCATAAGTGGCAAGATCCCGGTAAACCTGAGCTGGGAGCTCGGCGGTCACCTTTACTGGCTTGTCGTCGGCAATCGTTCCTATTCTGAGCTTCGGCATGTTCACGTTCCATACGGGGCAAGTGCAAGATCTCGATTGACGATAACGCGAACCGGGAAGCCGGGCCGCACAGTCAGCGTCGGCTGTATATTGAGACTGCGCCGAACCACCTGCTGTCCGGTCTGGTTCAGTGAATCCGAAGCGCCATGCCGCAATGCCTGGACAATTGCGCTGTCGTTGCTGTTGGTATCGGAGCCGGCTCCCAGTTCGGTCCCGACCGCCAGAAACGTCGATAGTGCCGCAGCCTTGAAAAGTTCACCCCAGTGATTGTCGACCTGGTCTTCGAGACCGGCATAGCCGGCAGCGTCGGCGCCAGGCTGCCGCTCGAGAACGATAGAACGTCCGTTCGGCATGATCAGCCGGGTCCAGACGAGCAGGACGCGGGACTGGCCGAAAGTGACCTGGCTGTCGTAGATCCCGATCAGGCGCGCTCCCTGAGGCACAAGCAGAAAGCGGCCGGTCGGCGTGTCAAAGACGTTCTCGGTAACCTGCGCCGTGATCTGGCCTGGCAGGTCCGATCGTATCCCGGTGATCAGGGCTCCCGGAATCACTGTCCCGGCCTGCACGATGTAAGGTGAGGCGGGCTTGCTGACATGGTCAGGGCTGACCGTACGACGGTCCACAGAAGCGTTCACGAAGGCAAGCTTGCGGTCCTGACCGTTTTGCGCGGGTCCATCGTCGCCAGCGCTCGTTGCGTTCGGCGGCACGACGCGCTCGCTGCCAACAACTCCACCGACTGACGGGCGCACTTCTCGCCCATTGGTCGAAGCGAATAAATGACTGATGCGGGCTGCTTCGGTCTCCTGATCCCGGCGCTGCTGGTCCGGATCAGCCCCGCTTGTCGGCAACTGGCCTTGAGCGGCAAGGATCGGTCGACCGAGGTCCCCGGGCAGTGGTGGACCAAGTTGCGGGATTGGCTGGCGCGGGACGCCAGCATAGTCCTTCGGCAGTGTCGTAATGCCATCGGCAACATTGTGGTGGTCAGTGCTGTAGAGCTCGTCGGTCGCCTGATTACGAGAGCCATTGTTTTGCAACGACCATAGCACCGCACCGCCGATGACGAGCAGGGCAACCGCGCTCCCGCCGGCCAGGGTATGTCGCGACAACCGTGTCACAGGCGGATGCTCTGCTCTCAGGCGGAAGCTCTCGGGATGCTCCCTTTGTGTCGCCGGCGGAGCTGCTTGCTCGGGATCGTTGGCGTTCCGAGTGTTCATGACGATGGCCTCCCGTCGGTCCTGACAATCCTGACCTTCTGCTGGTGCTCACCGCCAAGTCGGAGTTCGGCGGCTGCAAACAGTCGATCAACGATCAACACGTTGCCGTAGGCGCGGTAGTTGACGAGTTCGGTCCTGCCGTCAGGGCCAATCACAAAGAACGGAGGCATCTCGCCTTGCACGATGCCTTGCGGGAATTCGACGTAGACCTTTCGGCCATCGTCATAGGCGGCGAGCGGTCGCCAGGGCGGACTGTCCCCTTCGATGGCATAGCGAGAGATGCGCTGCGCCGGGTCCGGAAGAACGGGCTTCAGGGCGATCGAACGGGATCGTTCGCGCGCCGCTTCCGGATAGTACCAGGCAACGGATGGCATATATGGCCGCTCGCGGGAGCGGAGCTCGATCAGGTAGGTGCGCCGATCGGTATTCACGACCAGGTTGGTCTCGATTGATGCGCGGGTCGGCTTGACCAGGATGTGGACGCGGCGCGTGTCGCCGTTCCCGCTCTCGGTATCTCCTACGACCCAGCGCACGGTATCTCCGGCCGCGACAGGCCCCGATCCCGTCAACTGTTCTCCCTCCTCGAGCGCGATATCCGTAATCTGCCCCGGGGCAGCATAAATCTGATAGAGCGCTCCGGGACTGTAGGCATAGATTTGTGCCGCATTGAAATACCCCCGCTTGCGCGGTTCGACGCGGGCCGCGCTATTTGCCGTCTCAACCCGGCTCACGGGTTCAGCGTCTTCCTTCCCTCCCGACTTGCCGCCGAGAGCCGGCCTCCAGAGCGGTGGTACGTGAAGCGGCCGCGACCTGTCGTCCAGAGCCGCTGGAGCCGCCGGCAGCGGCGGGACCTCCGCGTCATAGCTGATCTCCGGCGGAATGTAGGTCGCGCACCCACCGAGTGCCGACGAGCCAAGCAAGAGCGCTGACAGAAGGACTCGCCTCGGGGTCACGAACCTGGACCGAGGCGAATTGAACTTGCCGTGCGGGAGGAAACGTCTCGAATGAACGTCAGGCGGCGTCTTGGTCACTGACTCAACTCCTTTGACCAGTTGATGGCGCGAACATAGACGCCAAGGGGATTCTTGCGCAGGCGCTCGGCATCACGCGGCGTCTCGATCACGATCGAGAGAATTGCAGTCCAACGCTCAGTCGAGCTCAACGAGCCGTTGTCGTAGATGCGCTGGGTCCACGCGACGCGAAAGCTTTCCGACGACGCGCGAATGACGCTCGAGACGTCGACGGAGATCTGCGCCTTGCCCAGCCTGGCAAAGGGGTCATTGTTGCGCGCGTAGTCGTTGAGCGCAGCGGCGCCCCGATCGGTCGTAAAATCATAGGCCCGGAGCCAGTTCTGGCGCAGAACGATGCCGTCGGTTGGCAGGCCTCTGACATCTTCGATGAAGCGCGCCAGATGCCAGGCGATCTGCGCGTCAGTCGGTTGATAGTCGATGTTAGCCGGCGCAACTCTTTGGGACTGGCCAAGATGATCGACTTCGACCACCCAGGGCGTGATCGAGCCCTGGCTCGATTGCCAGACAAGACTAGCAGCGAGACCTGCTGACAGCATGAGGCAGCCGAACGCCATCAAGCGCCAGTTTTTGGCCTGCACACGGGCAGATCCAATGCGTTCGTCCCAAACCTGCGCTGCCTTTTGGTAAGGCGTGATCGGCTCGGGCATGCGCCCGTAGTGTACGGAAGGTCGTTTGAACATCGATAGTTGCCCCTGAGATCAAGTGATCGTTTTCGAGTTGTTCGGTGTCCGCGTTTCAGTCGCCCGCGCAGCGGCTGGCGAAGGCGCAGTAGCTAAGCGTCAGCGCTCTCCTTCAGACAAATCGACGGAAGAGCCGCCGCCGCCGTGATCACCTGAGCGGACCGCGTGGCTGACTGCCGACGCACCGTGCCGAACAGTCTCGGCACGCTTCATGCGCCGCGCCCAATCGGGCTGCCCTTCGGCGGAAGTGCTCGCACCATGCGCGCCGGCTTCCCCACCTCTGCCGAGCGCAGCCGCTGCACGACGCAACGGGCTCATCGCAGCGGAAGCGCCGGCCTCCGCGACACCGGCAAGGCCGCCGCTTCGATAGGCGGCTGATGCTCCGCTGATGACAGCTCCACCACTGCGCGCGGCGCCTGCAATCGCGCCGCCGGCGAGGCCAGCACCGCCGGCCGCGAGACCGGCGCCCGCGGCAACAATTCCGCCGGCAGCAAGGCCTGTTCCAATCGCGGCACCGGCACCGAGTTGGGGTCCGCCCGACACCAGGCCGTTCGCGATACCAGGACCGAAGATACCCAAGCCCAACAAGGAGAGCGCGGCAAGCACCAATGTCATTGCGTCTTCGATCGTTGGCTGATTGCCACCAAAGCCAGCGGTGAACTGCGAGAACAGGGTCGAGCCGATGCCGACGATGACGGCCAAAACAAGGACTTTGATCCCTGAGGAAACGACGTTGCCTAATACCCGCTCTGCTGCGAAGGCGGTCTTGCCAAACAAGCCAAATGGAATGAGCACGAACCCGGCCAGCGTCGTAAGCTTGAATTCGATCAGGGTGACAAAGAGCTGAATCGCCAGAATGAAGAAGGCGAGTAGCACCACGACCCATGCGAACAGGAGAACAACAATCTGGACGAAGTTTTCGAAGAAGCTGATGTAGCCCATCAGGTTCGAGATCGAATCGAGCAGCGGTCGGCCGGCGTCGAGCCCGACTTGAGCGATTTTTCCAGGTCTCAGGAAATCGGATGCGGACAGGCTTGCGCCCGATGCTTTCAGTCCAAGACCGGCAAAGCTCTCGAAGACGATGCGCGCCAGGCTGTTCCAGTTACCGATCAGGTAGGCGAAGACCCCCACGAAGAGCGTCTTCTTGACAAGCCGCGCGATAATGTCCTCGTCAGGCCCCCAACTCCAGAACAACGCGGCAAGCGTGATGTCGATCGCAGCGAGGGTCGTCGCGAGATATCCGACATCGCTGCCGAGCAGCCCAAAACCGTTGTCGATATAGCGCGTGAACGTTTCAAGGAACTGGTCAATGATCCCCGTACCAGTCATGGCTTGCTGGCCTCGGGTGTCGCCAGGTTCGAATACCCCTGCGGGATCCGGCTTTGATCCTTTTGGGCAGGTACCGAGCTGGTTGGGTCATCGTGGCCGGGAGCGACGACGCCGCCTTTCGTGCCAAGGAAGCGGCGCCGGTTTTCGGCCCATATCTGCTGGCAGTGGCGACGATAGTCTGCCGTTTCCTCCGGAGTGACGCCGCGGCAGTGTACGAGGTCGGCGTTGGCTGCATCAGTCCTCTGATCAGCCTTCGGCGCCGCCCCGGCTTCGTCTCGGCCACGCAGCTGAAGCGTGCAGGTCGCGACGGCCACCAGGCCGATTGTCGTAAGCAGCGACAGCGCCTTGAATGCCCTTATGTCGGTCATCAGTGGAACATCTGCACATTGGAGGATTGGTAGCCCTGTCCTGGTGTCAGAAAACGCCTGAGCTGCTCTCGCCCCTGATCCTGAGCCGAGGCGCGCTGAGCGGCTTCGAGGCTCTGCGCCCTGCCCTGCGCCGCCGCGGCCGCTGTGAGATCGGCAAGTTGTTGCGCTTGAATCGCGAGGATCTGGTTGCCGGCCTGAGTTGCCTGCAAGGCACCACTGGCACTCTGGCTCGAGGTTACGAGGGCTGACGTCTGGATGCGATTGGTGTCGAGGTTGCCCACGATGCCGGCCTGGACACGAAGCGCGTCTTGTGTCGCGGCATAGGCATTCTGCCATCGCGATTGAGCGTTGGAGATCAGCAACTGGTTCGACTGGCTACTGGTCGCTGGCGCGTAACTTGTCGAGAAGGCATGGTCGATCTGCTGGATGTCGTAGGCAATGCGCTGGGCCTGGGCCAGTAATTGCTGGGTGCGCTGGATCGATAATTGCAGTTGCTGCAGCGACGAATACGGCAGGTTTGCCAGATTCCTGGCCTGGTTGATCAACATCTGCGCCTCGTTCTGCAACGAGGTAACCTGGTTGTTGATCTGCTGCAGCTCCCGCGCGGCCGTCAGGACATTCTGAACGTAGTTGTTGGGATCAAATACGATCCACTGCGCGTGCGTGGGCACCGCGACGCCAAGCATCAGCGCGACGGTGCCGGCCGCCGCCAATTGGCCAAGACGCCTCATAGCGATTTCTCCAGATTGACGAGATTAGGGATCAGATCTGTCGCCCAGGCGATGCCACGATGCTGGAGCCACGCAGGCACGAAGCCATCGGGTCCATGCTCAGCGAGGAACTGCCCGATGACCGCTTGGTCTGTCTTGGCAGAGGCAGCGGCGAAGGCGAGCGCAACCTCGCCAAGGCCTAGTTCGAACATCCGGTTGCCACGACGGGACTGGCAGTAATAGTCGCGCTTTGGCGTTGCCCGGCTCAGTAGCTCGATCTGGCGATCGTTAAGTCCGAAGCGGTGGTAGATGGCAGTAATCTGCGGTTCGATCGCCCGTTCGTTCGGCAGCAACAATCGCGTTGGACAGCTTTCGATGATAGCCGGCGCGATCGCGGAGCCATCAATGTCGGAGAGCGACTGTGTGGCGAAGATGACGGACGCGTTCTTCTTCCGAAGCGTCTTCAGCCATTCCCGGAGCTGCCCTGCAAAATCCTCATCGTCAAGGGCAAGCCAACCTTCATCGACAATCAGGAGTGTGGGCCGGCCATCGAGACGATCCCCGATACGATGGAAGAGGTACGCCAGAACGGCCGGCGCAGCAGTGGTTCCGATCAAGCCTTCGGTCTCAAAAGCCTGGACCGATGCCTCGCCGAGACGTTCGAATTCAGCATCGAGCAAGCGCCCGCAAGGTCCGCCCAGGCAGTATGGTTGCAGGGCGCGCTTCAGGGAGTTCAATTGAAGCAGGACGGACAGGCCGGTGAGGGTCCGTTCCTCCCTCGGCGCCGAAGCGAGAGATGTCAGCGCCGACCACAGATGATCCTTGACCTCAGGGGTGATCTCGACCCTTTCTCGCGCAAGGATTGCGCAGATCCATTCCGTGGCCCATCCGCGTTCGGAGGGATCATCGATCCAGGCCAGCGGCTGCAGGGCCACGGGTTGTTCACCTCCGTCGGACAATGCGCCACCGAGATCATGCCAGTCACCGCCCATGGCAAGGGCGGCCGCCCGGATCGAACCACCGAAGTCAAACGCAAAGACCTGAGAGTTCGGATAACGTCTGAACTGTAGCGCCATCAGCGCGAGCAGCACTGACTTGCCAGCGCCCGTCGGTCCCACCACAAGGGTATGGCCGACGTCACCGACGTGGAGCGAGAATCGGAACGGCGTTGATCCCTCGGTCTTGCCGAACAGAAGCGGCGGCCCCTTGAAGTGGAGGTCCCTCGCCTCACCGGCCCAAACGGCCGACATTGGAATCATATGGGCGAGGTTGAGAGTTGAGATCGGCGGCTGCCGCACGTTGGCGTAGGCGTGCCCCGGCAGACTGCCGAGCCAGGCTTCGACGGCGTTCACCGTCTCGATCATGCAGGTGAAATCGCGGCCCTGAATGACCTTCTCGACCAGCCTCAGCTTTTCATCGGCAGCACTGGGATTGCGATCCCAGACGGTAATGGTTGCCGTGACAAAGGCCTGTCCGATCTGATCAGACCCCAGTTCCTGCAAGGCCGCGTCGGCATCAAGCGCCTTGTTGTGGGCGTCGGTATCGAGCAGCGTCGACGCTTCGTTCGTCATGACCTCTTTGAGGATAGCACCGATGGATTTTCGCTTGGCAAACCACTGCCGACGAATCTTGGTCAGCAGCCTGGTGGCATCGATCTTGTCGAGCATGATCGCCCGGGTCGACCAACGATAAGAGAATGGCAGGCGATTCAGATCATCCAGAATTCCCGGGGTCGTCGCGCCCGGAAAGCCGACAATCGTCAGAACCCGCAGGTTGGCTGCCCCCAGCATCGGCTCAAGCCCGCCGGTCAGCGGCTGGTCCGCCAACAGCGCATCGATGTACATGGGAACTTCAGGCACGCGAACGCGATGACGCCTGGTCGAGATCGTCGAGTGCAGGTAGGTCAGCGTGCCCTGATCATCAAGCCAGGCGCACTCCGGCATGAACCCTTCAATGAGCTGCAGCACGCGATTGGTCTGATCGACAAAGCCACGTAGTACCTCGCGCGCGTCTGCTCCAACGGTCCGATCCCGGCCCTCATAGAGCAGGCGCTCTGCCCTCGCAGCGCCCTCTTCCGGCGGCAGATAGAGGAAGGTCAAGAAGTAGCTGGACTCGTAGTGAGCGCCGGCCTCTTCGAACTGGGCCCTGCGTTCGGCATCGACCAGCGCGGACGCGACATCCGGAAATGTACTCGGAGGATAGGCCCCAGCAAAATGACGCTGCGCCTCAACAAATACGGCCCAACCAGATCCCAGACGGCGCAGGGCGTTGTTCAGGCGACCGGCGGCGCCGACAAGTTCGGCCGGCACCGCGCTGTCGAGGTCAGGCCCCCGAAACCTCGCCGTCCGCTGGAACGAGCCGTCCTTGTTCAGGATGATTCCCTCATCGACGAGGGCTGCCCAGGGCAGGAAGTCGGCGAGACGCGCGCTGGGATGGCGATATTCGGCAAGGTTCATCATGACCGAGAACTCAGAGATTGAGATGACCGGGAATGCGCAGATGCCGGCGCACCACATCGACAAAGGCCGAATCGCGTTTGGCGGCCCAGACGGCAGCCATGTGGCCGATGAACCAGAGGACAAGACCCGCAATCCAGAGCCGCAATCCCAGCCCAAGGGCTGCCGCAAGCGTGCCATTGACGATCGCAACCGACCGCGGGGCGCCGCCCATCAGGATTGGCTCGGTAAGCGCGCGGTGGACGGGCACGACAAAGCCTGTGACTTGATCATCCATCAGATCACCACCCCGCCGCCGAAGGAGAAGAACGACAGGAAGAAGCTCGATGCGGCAAACGCGATCGACAGACCGAACACGATCTGGATCAGCCTGCGGAAGCCGCCTGACGAGTCCCCGAACGCGAGCGTGAGCCCGGTCACCACGATGATGATGACGGCGATGATCTTCGCGACCGGACCTTCAACGGACTGCAAGATCTGATTGAGTGGCTGCTCCCACGGCATGTTCGAACCAGCCGCTCGTGCCGGCGTCGACATGAGAAAAACAGCACCGAAAAATGCCAGAGAAACGGCTCGACGAAAGCGAAGTTGCGGACGCATATCAGTCTCCTGCTGGTACAAAGCTATAGTCACCGGCGCTCCCGAGCCCCGTGACGATGGCGAGTTCCGTGAGCCGCCGGTCGGGTCCGCGGCCGGCGAGCACAGCGACGACGTTGATAGTCTCAGCGATCAGCGCACGCGGAACCGTGATGACTGCTTCCTGGATGAGTTGCTCAAGACGCCGCAGCGCGCCCAGCGCGGTGCCGGCATGAATGGTACCGACGCCGCCGGGATGGCCTGTGCCCCAGGCCTTGAGGAGGTCGAGCGCTTCAGCACCTCTCACTTCGCCGATCGGGATTCGATCCGGACGCAATCGAAGCGAAGAGCGAACCAGGTCAGACAGAGTGGCTACGCCGTCCTTGGTCCTCAGCGCCACGAGATTGGGCGCCTTGCACTGAAGTTCGCGGGTGTCCTCGATCAGGACGACGCGGTCGGAAGTCCTGGCGACCTCGGCGAGAAGAGCGTTGGTCAACGTTGTCTTGCCGCTCGATGTGCCGCCGGCAACGAGGATGTTCTTGCGAGCCGCGACCGCGCCCCTCAATGTCCGGGCTTGCGCCGAGTCCATGATTCCTGCAGCGACGTAATCATCAAGCGTGAACACGGCGACAGCAGGCTTGCGGATAGCGAAGGCTGGCGCAGTGACGACAGGGGGTAACAGGCCTTCGAAGCGCTCGCCGGTCCCCGGCAACTCCGCGGAGACGCGGGGAGAACCGGCGTGGACCTCCGCGCCCACGTGATGCGCCACAAGCCGGACGATGCGCTCACCATCTGCCGCGGACAGTGTTTCACCAGTGTCGACCAAGCCATTCGACAACCTGTCGATCCACAGACGCCCATCCGGATTGAGCATCACCTCGATGATCGTTTGATCTTCGAGGTAGCCCGAAATCGCCGAGCCAAGCGCGCTGCGCAGCATTCGCGCACCACGTATACTCGCTTCCGATTGAAAGGAATTGATCGCCACCGCCGCCCCACCGTATGAGGGCGTCCCGGAGGGCCCTCAGATAGGCGAACTTGAAAGGCAGGATTGCTCTTGCAGCAATGGCAACAAATGGAGGATCGTACTCTGGCGTAGAAAGAGAAAACGTCGACGAGCCGGCGACCTGCGTTCGTCCAACTGGCGGAGACTCAACTCCGTAAGGGCAATCGCAATCAAGCCAGAAACCGCAGCCTCAAGCATCGTATCCGCCGGATTGCCCACACCTGATCCGGCCGGCAACTGAATGCGTTCAGGTCTCACCTTGACGTCGACTCTCCCGCAACATCAACCCTGATGTATATCCGGCATTGCGGACAACGCCGGGCGTATTCGCAAACGTCAGGGTTTTTCGCCGGTCTCGACGTGCGCTTCCAAGAACAGATCTTCAAGTGTGGCCGGCCGAGGCCTGAACTTGTAGTTCGAGTTATCAAGCACATTGACCGTGACGAGATTTTTCCGCTTCATATCGGAAACGAGGGCATCAAGCACTTCGTTGAAACAGGCGAAGATGATGGTCCATGCGTGGGCGCTGGCTACGAGCCCTGTCGGGACCTGATGCTCCCGCGCATAGTTGATGAACCGCTCCACTGGAGCCTTGATAAACTCCGGTCCGTGCTTCTCGATGTAACGCATCAGTCGCATTGAGGCGTTGTCGATATAGAACTCCGCCATCCACGACTGAGTCCGCCTGTCGTCGGCGAATGAAACCGTATTGGACGCAAGGATCGTGCGCAAAAGATCGGCTGCATGATCAACTTTGGCCTGGGATTTCTTGTCTGTTGAGTCGGGCATACGGTCATCAACCAGTGGAGTCGTCCCCATGCTGGCGAGGAAAGCAGCGCGCCACAGCGAAAAAGCAACGCCTGTCAGTTCTGTGAACCTCTCAGCGTTCTTCCCTCCCCGCATCGGACCGTCGGCGCATTGCGTCAGATTCAGAATGGCGGCCTGGATCGATTTCCGTGCATCGATTGACCAGCGAATGAATTCGTAGTCCAGACTTTCCATGGTTCACCCGATGAACATTTTGGCCAGCAAACCGGCAATTGACCCTGAGGCTACCTTCAGCCCGACGTCGCCGGAGAAATCGACCAGTTTCCTGCCCCATCTCTTCAGCTTTCCTTCATCCGGGGTGGCCTTCCCGGCCTCGGCTTTCACGACATCCGCGATGTCACGCAGTTCATCCTGCTGTTCTGCGGTCAGGGCACCGAACTCAGGTGACGCCAGCGTTCTCTCAATCTCCTGAACGAGCGACTGATGATGCTGGTTGAACGCCGACATGTTGAAGTTGGAGCCGACCTGCAGGACCGCTCCGGGGCTGTTAGTCTGGTTATTGGTAATGCTTACCACCGGCTCTCTCTTCAAGCGCTCGTCTCCCATCATGCCATGCCTGAAGCCATCGATCAGACCTGCAAGCTTTCTCTCCAGATCGGGCTGCTGGCGATCCACGATGGCCATGTAACCGCCCCCGAAGGCCCTGTCGTGAAGTTCGGCTTTCTTCCTTATTGCTCCAGCAATGTCGTCCAGAACAGCTTTCCCAAATCCCGCAACAAGATCTACGACCTCCGCGGAAGGTTCGCCGGACAGGTTAAATGCAAATTGAATTGCCGATCTGACTTGCTGATCGAGAACCCCTTTCCCCGCTTGCATGTTGAGAATGAACGTACGTGAGCCATGTAAAGCGCCCGCCAGGGTCGCTTCACCTTCGACCCTCATCACTTCCTTGCCGAAAGCCTGCCTGGCGTCTTCACGACGGTCCTCGAGGTTTCGCCTGAGATAGCTCAATGACATCACAACCTGCGATCCAAACCATTTGAAAATGTTTGCCGGCCAATCCTCGTGAGAAGAATCATCATCGACCGCGCGGGTACAGTCAGCTAATTAGGGTTGAAAGCTGTAAGGACAAGCGGCACAGCCTGGAGGACCTTAGCCGTTCTTTTCGCCAGAGCCGGATCGACGCCCAATAACCATTTGATACCACATCGAATTTATCCGCCGACGGGTCGCGGAAGCGAAATACACAGGAATGGCCGCAGGGGGATTTCCATAGCATGCTGGATCTGAGCCCTGCCCGGGGCGAGGATCGACGCTGGCCGCGGGTGGACTCTTTTCGACCCGGATTACCTGGGCTCAACAAGAAACGCGTCTCGAGGGATCCGGGTTCGACAGCGAACCTCCTCAAGCCTGCGCGACTGGTTCGAATGCATCTTGCCCGCGGTCACAGGCTTACAGTCGCAGCCCACTCGAATGAATGAGCAAATCAATGCGCTACCTGTCTCTGATCCTCCTCTTGATGAGTGCCAAATGGGCCGGTGCAGAGTCCGTCGATGTGAAGTATCGCGGGCCGGTCGAACTCAAACCCTTCACTTGCCAGGAAATCACCCGGAGCAGTGTCGTCAGCAGGCTCTGCTACGACGCTTCAAATCAGTACGTCGTCGTCCAGCTCAAAACGACCTACTACCACTATTGCGAAATGCCGAAGCCGATTGTTGACGAATGGCTGGCCGCTCCGTCCATGGGCCATTTTTACAATACGAGGATTAAGGGTACAGGTAAGGACGGTCCGTACGATTGCAGGACGCATCGCGTCCCGAGCTACTAAGACCGCAGGCAGAACCAGCTACCTCGACCTTGAAGCATTCCGAAGAGGAAAAGTCAGACGGGATAGTATCGCCATGGTTCACCCCGCCGGGTGACTGTTACTTTTCCCAGCAACAACGCCAGGTCCTGGTTGACCTGTTGCTGATATCCTTTGTCACCATGAATTGCCTTGGCCAGCTCAACCTCCGTCCGGCCTGGACCGTGTTCAACAAGGTACTGAAGCACATCAATTTTGAGCATGACAACCTCCAGCTAAAGAGGTTTACCAATAATCACGTGACATCCGGCCGCGCTAGTTCACTTACCGGATTTTTTTATCCTTCGAACGAACTCGCCCCGAGCAGCCCTTCCCGATAGATGTCACGATGTCAGGAAACCGGTACGCCACCTCCCCCGTTTGGGCATCCGCGTTTGATCCAGTCTGCGATTTCGTCGATATCGGCCACGTCGAAAAATGCCCCAGCATTCTGCGGCATACGGCCGAACAATGCGCCAGGATCGTCGGCAAAGTCCGGCGGGACGCCTCGCAACGCCTGGATCACAATTGAATTGTCGGGATCGCCAACCACCACAACGCGCCGATGTTTGACCTCGCCGGTGGTGACAAATTCATTGTAATCCATCTGCCGCCACCATCGCCCATGCCCCGAGAGGTCCGGATCGGCCTGGACCTTTACGCAGCAAGCGTCCATGAAGTCCTGAAATTCCCGGTATGTATTAATCTTGCCGGCCATTCTTCGCCCTCCTGTTCAGCACATTACGGCGTTCAATCTCACGGCTCCTGAAGAATCCGGACCAAAGCCTGCACCGATGGGTCATCATCCAGTGCAGTTCGCGACGGGCTCCTTACAGAGTCCAGGCTCGGCGAATTCCTGGTCGCATTCGCAGCGCGAATGGAGCTGGCCCGGAATGCTGTCGCGGCGATCGCCTGCTGCACAGGATCTGCAGCGTCGAAGCCCATGAAGGCAACGAAATCCCTGCCCAGCGAGTTGGAAACTTCTTGATGGCACTCGATGCAACTTCTGCCGCTTCTCTGTTGATAGGTCTCCATCGTCGTGTTCGCGAGCGTCGATGAAACACCGGTCGGAAATGGCGTTCCCGCGTTGCCGATCCCGGGCGTGCCCGGCACTCTCGGCCACTGCGTCATGACCAGCATGTAGTTGGCCCAAACGGTCCCCTTGATGTCAGGGAGATTCCAGTAATCCCGATTCATCTGCATCGTTTCCGGCTGAATCGGTTGCGCGCGGATAACCTGCATCTTCAAATTCGGGTCGGGCCGGTTGGTCTCGGAAATCATCCCTGGCGCCGGCATCGGCGCCACTACCTGCGGCGGCAATCCGGAATTGAATGAGTATGGGACAGGCACGGCCCTGGCATCGGGTTCGTCAGTCCTGGGCGGCACATTGTCGACGTGCTCGAAAGAGCTCCAGATCCACTGTGGCCTCAACTTCGTCTTGATGACGATATGAAATCCGACCAGCGCAATTTCATGTTCATTGCAGACGACCTTCCCCTGCTGATCCGTCGCAACCGGATCGAAAACCATCGCCTTGTTGATGTAGAAGCGGCTCCGAACGGTGCCATCACCAGGATTAAGCACGCGCCATGCGGCCTTGATCTCAACCGAGCCATCCTTGAACGTTCCAGGCTTCGCAGCCGTGGGCAAATTCTGCTTGATGTACCATTTGTTGTTGGGATCCACGATCGATTCAAACTGTTCGCGGCTGAAGCGGACCTCATAACGCGTATACATCTTGCTCTGGTCGATCAGCGGATTAGCCAGCCTCCCCAGCACGAATGACGCCTGATTGTAGTCGGCAAAATGACTGAATGCGCTGAGTGTCTTCGTCTTGTTGTCGGCCCCGCCGCACGGATTCGCGCCCTCGTAGCTGGTCCAGTCCTTCGGTTCTGGCGCGCCCGGTGCGAAAACCTCGTATCGCGCCTTGTAAGTCTCCCACACGCGCGGTCCGCTATCACCCGGCTTCCTTGTCCGATCCGGCATGCCGCGATTTGCAGGCCCCTCAAGCGCTGGCCAGTTCAGGGCGATGAACGCCCGCCAACTGAAATTGTCGAAGCGCGGAAACGGGCTCCCGTCAGCATCCGGCACATCGCCGATTCGGTCGGGCAGCACCCTGGGCGTTACATCCGGCACTCCCTGCGCCGATGCGGCGTGAGCACTTATGAGAATTGTGGCAAGGAGAGCTCCAGCAACAACAAAGCCCGTTTGCATCGCGTATCCCTCCCAAGGGGTCATCATTGTGCAAATCGTCCGAGACTAAATCCGTCTTCGGACTGACCTCTCTGCTAGCGCAACGCGAAGACGCCACTCTTCGCATTCCCGTCGACCGTCACGCGATAGATGTAGACGCCATGGCGAACCGCCTGTCCGCGGTCGTCCTTGCGGTCCCACACGATCTCCCGAGACCCTGCTTCGGGCTTCTTTTCATCGATCAGCGTTCGCATCTCCTTGCCGAAGCGATTCCAGATATGGAGCGTTGCGCGCTGGCTCCCGGCGGGGACCTGGAACCTGATCGGCACCTGCTCGTCGTAGGACGGAGTGCTTTCGGTTTCCGCGCGGGCGGCGGCGGCAACGGCAACCGGTGCGACGCCTTCGATCGCGACGCCCGGTGCATATTTGTAGATGGTCCGTCCCGCGGCGTATCCGAGATTGACGGGGTTGCCGAAGAAGCGAAATCGATTAATGAACTTTCCGATCGAATCCGCATTCTGCCAGCTCTGGCCGCCATCATTTGTGACGCTGCTCTTGCCCGAGGCAAAGTCCTCATCGCCCCACCCGCCGACCCAACCGTTGGATGAATCGAGGAAGCCAATGCCTTCAATATTGGCATTGCCGGGTACCGAAAACTTCGACCATGTCTTGCCACCATCCTCGGTCTTGAGAATGAAGGCCTGGGTCATGTTCTCCAGCGAGACGAATCCGAGCTGGTCATTCAGGAACTGAATCTTCCATCCCCAGGTGCCCTCCACAAATTGGGAGCGCATGTCTTTCAGACGATCGACCCACGTCGTCCCCCCGTCCTCAGTAAAGAGGATCACCGGCTTGACGTCATCATATGTGGGATGCGCCTTGTCGGAGAAGCCGCCGACAACCCAGCCGCGCTCCCTGGTCTGGAAAAAGATGTCGATCAAATTGGACGCGTGCGCCGACACGTCGATCGCGGTCCAGCTATTCCCTCCGTCGCTGCTCTTGATGATCGCAGCTCCATCGCTGGGATCGTTGGTCCCCGAACCGTAGATGACTGACTGGTCTACCGCATATAATCCACAAACCTTCTTTGGCGCGGCGGCCGGCAGAGTGACCGGATTCCACTGTTCGCCACCATCCGTGGTGCGATAGAGCCGGAGCTCGGTCGTCAGGGTCCCGACGCACCCCACCTGCTCGCTCGGCCAAGCCATGCAGCGAAGGTACACCGGCCGATTAGTACCGGGGAGGATGGGTGTCTTGAACTTGGTGTCCCATGTCTGTCCACCGTTGGTCGTCTTCTGGACGTGTCCCGAGCTGTTGACCGCCCATCCGACAGCGGGATTGAAAAACCAGACATCGTCGTAACGCTGGCTGGGTGTTGCACCGGTCGGCGTCCATTTCAATGCCGTTGCTGCCATTGTCAGCCTCCGCTCGTTAAAGTGGATCTGTGCCGTCAGGCCGTGGCAGCCAGTGCCACGAATACATAGGCATCTTCGCCCACCGTCTCAATCCTGGTTTCAAATTGAGCAAGATTGGCACCGGGCGGCGCCGGACCCAGCAAGCGCTTGCCAGTGGTCAGATCGAATCTGCTGCCATGACACGGACACTGGATGACCGGATAAACCGTAGCACCCTCCCCAAGCATGCTGAACACAATGGGCCGGTCAGCCGTCGCCCAGTTCGGACTGCCCTTGAGAATATTGCAGCCGGCATGCGTGCATCGCCGCGCAATCGAAAAGAATTTTGGCGGTGACGGCGGTTGCTCTCCATCTGGCTTATCCGTCTCTAACCGCGCAAGTATCCGCGGAGTTGCGCCGCTATCCGTCCGATGAACGATGTCAGTTATGTCGATTGGTGGATCACCCGGCAGAAAGTCGTTGACTTTGATGATTTGTACGAAACCGGGAATGTTCGTTGTCATCTCACTCTCCCTCGGCTTAACGGTCTAGTTCGCGCAGAGCGGATCGGGCGCCGGGAGAGCCCTGCTCTGATTTGCGCGCCGCGCCCGGAAGAGAGACCAGACAAAGTCTAGTTGTACGAACTTGAGATTGTTGGCCGAGTCGACGAACCACGCCGGGCTCGGCATACCGGTCGACCCCTGCCCCTGGCATTTGAAGACCGACATGCGCGCCGTCGCGCCGATCGTTGCCCGGGCGTGGCACGTGATACAGGACGACGTGTTCTGGAAGCCGCCTTCAGGCTGCGAATTTGCGAGCAGTGTGATGTTGCCACGGCTGTCGACGAAATCGATCTGCGTTCCGCGAAGTCGGTAATTTTCCCATTTGGTGCCTTCGAGACCGATACCCGCCGGCGCCTTTTCGCAATCATGCGGCGCCTGCGGACAGGCAAAGCGATCCACCGATTTCAGATTCCACCCGATGTTAAATTTGCGTCCGCCCTGCGATTCCGGAATCTTGTTGTCGATATGTTCGAAGGTTGCCCAAAGCCACTTCGGTAAATCTTTTGTCGTGATGTGAAGCGCCGTCAAGCCGTATATCTTGCCGTTATCGGACTTGACCCAATGATAACGCGGCTTGTCCACTTCCTGTATCTCGCGCCATTGCGCCTTTACCTCCTTGGCGGCCAGGGGAAAGTCGATGGTCTGGACACGATTTGTGAACAGCTTGATCTGTTCGTCGACGTTGTAGAGCCTTTTCGATCTGACAAATTCGAACGTCGCTTGATTCAATCTGGTTTCGTTGACCGTATCTTCGTCTTCCAGTGCTTTTGCGATGTCTTCCTCGAACGCCGGCAGTGGCGTATTCAATCGCTTCATCGATTCCAGCAGGATTCGTTGCTGCTCCGCGCCACGGTCCAGACCAGCGATAGGTTTGTCGGCGGGCGTTTCCTTGTCGAGCCAGGTACCGGGGTCAGAACCGTCGATGGGGTAAGCCGTGTCGGCTGCATTGTTATTGGCGCTCCGCCAGGTTTCCCAAACGACCGGTCCCGGTGCCGTATCTCCGAACTTCTTGGTTGAATCCGGTGCCCTCTGCTTGACGTTTGCCGGCCAATTGAGGGCAACGAAAAGCCGCCAGGCGTACCGGTCTGGATCGGTGATGGCAGCGGCGGAATCTTGCGGTTCTTTCCATGCCTCCTGGGCTATCGCACTGGCCGAATGCAAGCTCGCATTGACGGCGATCATCATTGCGACAGCCCGGAATGCCCACATAGCTTCCTCCTGCGTTACAACTTGCGCCCTCTGGGACAAACACTTGATCTGCAGACGGCGAATTGAACTAAGCCTGCAACAATCGGGTCTTCGCCTCGGCAACCGCCGCCTCGGCGTGAACACATCCGTATCCAAAGAGTCGTGAATGGCCGTCAGCATCGTAGGAACCGAGATCGCCGATCCGACGTGCGGTCTGTTTGAGGATCTCGCGGCACTCCGCCGCGGTCAGTCCAGGATTGGCGCTCAGCACCAGGCCGCAGATTCCGGCGACCAGCGGACAGGAGCTCGAGGTCTTGCCGAAATGTTCATTGTAATCACCCGGCACATAGCCCAAGGGACGCGTCGCACCGATCGAGTCGATGAATTCTCCAGTCACGTCGGCAGTCGTAACACCACGACCCCTGTCACTGCTCGAGGGCGCGCATATCCAGATTTCTTTGCCGATGTTTGAATAGGACGCATATTCATCAAGGCTGTCGGAAGCCCCGACGGCTATAATATCCGGATGGATGGCAAATCCGTTTACGCTGGCGTTGGCCGGGTCATTGACGTTACGGCCTTCATTTCCAGCGGCAAAGACGATTATGCTGCCCTTACCTTCACGCCCCTCGATGGCACAACGGCTGATCGCTTTGGCAACCCGCGTCGATAGTGGGTAGTTGGTGGCTCGAGCGCCCCAGCTGCAACTGACGATCGATGCACCACGCTCGCGCATATAGTCAAACCATTTCGCGATCTCTATCGGCTCCAGGCTCGACCAGCGCACCGGTATCCAGGAACATCCCGGAGCCGCACCGACGATGTTGCCGGCGCCAGCGGCTCCAATGGCAATCCCCGCACATGCCGTGCCATGCCAGTTTCCCAACTGCGGCGATGTGAGGTTGGGCTCGGGAGCGACATTGGCCGCGTTGCGCATAAAGTCCCAGGGATGCACCGATCGATCCGCAAGATCGGGATGACTCAGGTCGAAGCCGTCATCGATAATTCCGATCGTCACATCGGGAGAACCGAAGCCTTGAAGCAGGCGCCATGCTGCAATCACCCGCGCATCTGCGCCTGCCTTCAGGTCACTTGAATCGCCGCCGTTAAGGCCGGTATTTTCGAGGTACCACTCGTGGTCTATAAGGGCATCATTCGGGACGGCAAATCCCTTCACCTCACCCTCTGTCGACAGGTCGGGCTCGGCGATCCTGACCGATGGCTCCAGCTGCAAGGCGGCACAGACTTCGACGGCGTCCCGTCGATCGTCCACACGAACCGTCAACCCGCCATCGAATTCCGATCTCACCAGCTTTAAGTGGTGCCGGGTGATCAGATCATTCCTCGTCTGCTCATTGGTCATTTCATGAAATTCGAGGTAGACCGTCCCGGTTGGAACGAAAGGCACCATATCGGGAGAGCTGTGATAGACATTGGTAATTTCCGCGGGACGCAACAGCCTGTCGATCGTACTTTCGAAGCTCTTGGAATCCCTTCGCGTTCCGACTCCAAGCGTTCTGATGTTTCCGAGATCGCTACGATTCCGGATTTGATACGAACCGGAGCGAGTAGCGATTTGATTTTCCGCAGCGGGCTGAAGCAACGAGCCGGAATGGACAGCTGCGAGGGTACTGCTCTTGTTCAGAGCGAGCGACCCGCTGCCGTACCGAAGGTTTAAAATATTACTCACGGATCAACCGCCGAAATATTTTTGTCAGTAAGATTGGACGCCGTTATCCTGATCAGCGATCAAGGCATTCGGCCTCGCACTATCCATTCAGAAGCAAGGCAATTCAGTATCAGCGCGCGTAGCCACCAGCCAGCAACGCTCAAAGACTTGCAAAGCAACGCAAACCAAAAAATTCAGGCGTTAGCCGGTTCGGCATGCGATCGGATATTACAATCCTAAATTGTGACTTGGAATTTGTCTAATGATATTTATCGACGTACTCGCAAATCGACCGCGACACTTGGGCGCTGGACGGGTGCAATAGCGGTCCAACAAAATACCGGCCGGGATCTCCGCGGCGGCAAAGCATCGGGAAACAGACTTAGGAGGCCCCAGGGATCAGCAGCCCCAAGCCCGGTATCCAAGCCGAGCTGATTGGCGACCAAAGCCCAGATCGTTCGCGCCGATATCGCGTCCAGCCTATTGCCAACTACGCCTGGTTCCTGCGGTAGCAGGCTGGTGTGGAAAAGAAGGGAAAGCGCGATAACCTACCCGGGATGTTCGGTCACGTATCGCCGGCCGGTTCCTGACGGTGAAGATCTCCAGGAATCTCGCGCAGAAAGCCTTGTCCTTTTTGTAGCCGACGCCCGAGCGTTTCGACAAATCCTTCAAAACGCTCCCTGCCCTTGGCTTGTGCGGCCGCTTGCGCATCGCTTGGCAATGGTGGCGTAATCGTCAGCCAGAAACGAATGAAGAGAGCCAAGGTCTCCGCCGTCAAACCCACGTCGCGCTCCAGCCTCTGCATCTGACGCGACAGCCGATCGAGGCGCCGGGTGAACGCCGCCTCCCGCCTGTCCGCCGCATCCGGTGACAGAAACGAAGCGACAGCGGCCTCAACGATCGCTGACCGGGAAAGCTTCTTGCGATCGGCAAGCTCCGAGATCTGTTTCAGAAGCTCTGGCGGAAAATAGACGTTCATCCGGTCGCGCATATCGCCTCAGAGCTCCATACCGTCATTCGGGTCCAGGGCGGCCTGACGGGCGACACCTCGCATCTGTTGGCGTATGAGCCGGGACTGACGGACCGCATCCTCGTCGTCGTCAAGAACGACGGCAAATTCCTCCGCCGGCGTCGGTTCGGTCGTCTCCTTGGCGATCGCGACGTGATCGGGGAGTTCGGGCTCGCGACGGAGCCCGCTGTTCGCCGTGTCCTCCTCGGCCCCTGCAGCTTTGTCAGCTGGACTTGCCGTCGGCTTCAACGGTCCGAGCGCTGACCATCCGTCCGTTCGCGATGATCGGCCGGCGCTCGCCGGATCGGGCGGCGGCAGAACCCGCTCGGTGAATCGGCGATCCTCGTAGTAGCGGACCTTCTTTGCCCGGATCGGCGGCGTGCCCGCCACCATAACGATCTCGTCCTTCGGCGGAAGCTGCATGACTTCGCCTGGGGTCAGCAGCGGTCTTGCCGTCTCCTGGCGCGAGACCATCAGGTGCCCCAGCCACGGGTTCAACCTGTGACCGGCATAGTTCTTCATCGCCCGCATCTCGGTCGCCGTGCCCAACGCGTCGGAAACCCGCTTGGCGGTCCGCTCGTCGTTGGTCGCGAAGCTGACGCGGACGTGGCAGTTGTCCAGGATCGCATTGTTGGACCCGTAGGCCTTCTCGATCTGATTGAGCGACTGCGCGATCAAGAAACTCTTGATGCCGTACCCCGCCATGAAGGCGAGCGCAGACTCGAAAAAATCGAGCCGTCCCAGCGCCGGGAACTCGTCGAGCATCATCAGAACGCGATGCCGGCGGTCGCGGGCGTGCAGATCCTCGGTCAGGCGTCGGCCGATCTGGTTCAGCACGAGACGGATTAGCGGCTTGGTCCGAGAGATATCCGAGGGCGGCACCACGAGGTAAAGCGTCGTCGGGCGGCTATCTGCGATCAGATCGGCAATCCGCCAGTCGCAGCGACAGGTCGCCTGGGCCACGACGGGATCGCGGTAGAGCCCAAGGAATGACATCGCGGTGGACAGGACGCCGGAGCGTTCATTCTCGGACTTGTTGAGGAGCTCGCGCGCGGTCGAGGCGACAACGGGATGGGCGCCCTGCTCGCCAAGATGCGCGGTTGTCATCATCGCCTTCAGCGTCGCCTCGATCGGCCGCTTCGGGTCGGACAGAAAGGCGGCGACGCCAGCCAAGGTCTTGTCCGCCTCGGCATAGAGGACGTGGAGGATGGCGCCGACCAAGAGGGAATGACTGGTCTTCTCCCAATGGTTCCGCTTGTCGAGGGAGCCTTCGGGGTCGACCAGGACGTCGGCGACGTTCTGGACGTCGCGAACCTCCCATTCCCCCCGCCGGACCTCGAGCAGAGGATTGTAGGCTGAGGACTTCGGGTTGGTGGGATCAAACAACAAGACGCGGCCATGCCGCGAGCGAAAACCCGCGGTCAGTTGCCAGTTCTCGCCCTTGATGTCGTGAACTATGGCCGAGCCGGGCCAAGCCAGCAGGGAGGGGACGACAAGACCGACGCCTTTGCCGGATCGGGTTGGTGCAAAACACAAAACGTGCTCCGGTCCATCGTGGCGGAGGTAGTCGCGGTCGAGCTTGCCAAGTACCACGCCGTCCGGACCGAGAAGTCCCGCCGCTCTCACTTCGTCAGGACCAGCCCAGCGCGCCGAGCCATAAGTCTCGACATTCTTCGCTTCGCGCGCCCGCCAGACTGACATGCCAATCGCAACCGCGATCGAAATGAACGTCCCCGACGCTGCGATGAAGGCACCCTCGACAAAGACCTGAGGTGCATAGGCGTCGTAGACGAACCACCACCAGAAGAAGACTGGCGGGTAATAGATCTTGAAGCCCAACAGTTCGAACCAGGGCCGCCCAAGTTCCGGTTGATAGGCGAGCCGCCAAGCCGTCCACTCGGTTGCTCCCCATATGGCCAGCAAAACGATCAGACCGACAACGATCACCTGTCCCCAGAGGATCTTGGTTCCGGACATCCCAAATACCCTTCCTGCAACTGAATTGGTGAGATAGCTAGAGGCCGAGGTCGCGCTTCCGGCCAAAGCCCCATTCGATGCCGCCGCCGTCCTTGACGACACCAGTGACATGTTGGCCGAGTCTCTTTTCGAGTTCGCGCGACCAGGGCACGAATTGGAAGCCGAGCCCATTGTCGATCATGGCGAAGCGTCCGGAGGCGAGCGTCAGACGCTGGCGATACGTGCCCGCCACATGCTCCCCGGAGTCAGGTTTCACGTAAGGGAGGCTGGTGTCGGCCGAGACCTTTGCTGCCACCTCGTCCAACTCACGCCGACGCAACGTGTTCAGGAGGTCGCGCTGCAAGATGACGCGTTGGCCCTGCCGCCGCGCCAGACTCTTCTGAATCAGATGCTCGGTACGGGCTTCCATGGCGTCGCGGGTCTCGCGGCCGAATCCGCCCATGGCGAGCGGCATCGGGTCGTGTTCAACCAGTCTATGATCGAGCCAGGTCGCCCCTCGCGCCGTAATCTGGCCACCGAGATCGAGATCCGAACGGGTTGCGAGCACCATCGTCGGACGCGGGTCGCCGGCTTGACCGAAGCGTCGGACTTCGACGATGCCGCCGACCGGTGGCGCCTGTTCGAAAGCCTCGAGCCCTCGGAAGCGCACATGGTGCGCGCGTCCGTCTGTTCCGTCGATCAGAGCGTAGGCCTCCCCAGTCAGTTCGTCGTGCAATCCACGGTCGACCAGCCGTCCGATGATCTGGGACGTCGGCAGTCCACCCTCAATAACGAAGTCGGCAACGCCGCGCGCTTCCCCACGCTCGGTGAAGGCACGGTGCATGGTCTTGATGATGTCGCCGCGCATGCTTAGGTCGCGCAAGCTGCGCTCGGCCTCGAGCCCTACCATCCATTCCCCTGGTGCGGCGGACGCGGCAAGACCCATCTTCTCCAGGTGTTGAATGCGACCGACCATCAGCCGCCGGATCTCGGGATCAAACTTGCCGGGATTTTCGGGACGTAGATCGATATAGCCGGTCTCATCTGCCGCCAGCCGGATCTTCCGATCGAGCCGCGTCCATCGCTCTGCCGTGACTTCCCTCTCCAGCGAATTGCGGATCTCGTGCTCCGGTGTAGGACCCAGTTCGATGCCGACCAGTTCCTCGGCGCGTGAGCGCAGGCCCTGGCTGATATAGTCGCGGGAGATCACGAGGTCCGCCCCGTCCTTATCTACCCCCCGAGCGAGAAGATGGACGTGAGGGTTGTCGGTATTCCAATGATCGACAGCTACCCAATCGAGCCGCGTGCCGAGATCGGTCTCCATCTGCTTGGCGAGGTCGCGGGTGAAGGCCTTCAGGTCGGTCATGTCGCCGGCGTCCTCCGGCGAGATGATGAACCTGAAATGATGCCGGTCGTCCTTGCAGCGTTCCGCGAAAGCCGCGCTATCGGCGCGGTCGCTCCCGGCATCGAACATCTCGGCCCGCTCACCACTCCGGGTCACGCCGTCGCGCTTCAGATATGAAAGATGGGCGGCCAGTGGTGCTGAACGGAAGGCCCGCCCTTTGTGACGAACCACGCGCGCCTTTACCACAACACGCCGGGTCGGGCTGAACAATCTGGCGCGGCTAAAGGCGAGGCGCCCGCGGCCAAACGTCGAGCGCCCATAAGCCGCAGAACGCCTGCCAGCAGCAGGCTGACCCGAGCTGTGTCCTGCTTTCTTCGCCGCCCGCAGCACCTGGTTGATGAAGCTCTTCGGCTTCGGCGCGCGGGTACTGCGAATGCGCCCGGGCCGAATACGCAGGTCGCTGTCGCCCACGCTCACGGCAGGGCCTCCCAACGATCAAAAGCGCACGCGGTGCCGAAAATGCCTTTGATTGCATTTGTTAAAATGCACGGCGCGGCACGCGCCCCGACCGACCGGCACGCCAGAACCCAAGCCATGCCAATGGCTTGCGGTTCGACCGGCGAGCCCCTTTTATCTCGCCGTCCTGCCGTCGTTGTCTCCCGGTGGCCGGTTCCCGAAAGAGCCGCCGCGACCTGGCAGCCAACCCGCGAAGCCCCCACTGCTTCCGAGCGCTTGCGATAGCGATCGTTACCCGAAGGGCCGAGACACCCGAAGGGTGGCTCGGTGAGGAGCGAAGCGACGAGTAGAGCGCGGGCCGAAGGCATCGCCCATACGCCATCAGCACGCGGCACCTGCTTGGTGAAGCACACCAAAGCTTGCGAACCCGCACACTTGGTCATTGCGATGCTCCCGAATCCGATCGAGGGACGAACACACCAATTGGCCGGGGGACCATTGGCGAAACATCGGGCGCCGAGATTGCGGTCGTGACACCGCTTGACGGCATGAGCGCCAGCAACCGATCGCGCGTTTTCATTGGCTCGGATCGCGTGACGAATAACGTCGCAGCTGCTGACGACTGTCCGCTGGACGTCCACCTCGGCGGCAGTTCGAAGGTAAGCAGATTTGCAAGCTTTGCGACGTATGCTCGCGTCTCGTCTGGCAGAGGGGCGCCTGCGAGATGCTCTTCGTAGCGAGCTGGTCCCGCATTGTACGCGGCAAACACGCCAGGCGAGCCATACCGATCGAGCAGCTCGCGCAAGTAAGCCGTGCCGGCCAAAATGTTGTCGTGCGGGTCGTAGGGGTCGTTTCCGAGATTGTAGCGCTCACGAAGTTCCACCCAAGTCGCCGGCATGATTTGCATCAGGCCCATTGCGCCTTTTGGCGATCTGGCGTGCACGTCACCAGCGCTCTCGATGCGTTGGACTGATCGGATCCAGTTCGGCGCAATCGCAAAGCGTTGTGAGGCTTCATTGATGAAGCCGGCAAATGAGTAAGCGGTCTGACTGGTCCCCGGCAGGGCGGCTGATCCGCTCTGGGCCAAAGCAGCACCGTCGAACGCGGTCAGAAGAAGCATCAGCGGCACGACAGCGCAAACGCGCGTGCCCAACCGCCCCAAGGACGCGGTCGGGCTCGCGTCAGCCTTGCAAACATCGATCGAGCCGGACGAACGATCCCGCAATCGATCGAACAAGGGAATGGCGACCAGAACACGTCGGATACGCACGATCACTCCTCCCACGTCAACACCGGCATCGCACGGCCGATCACGCTAGATGCCGGAAGAAATCCAAAATACCGGCCGTCAAGAGAGTCGTCCGACTGCCAATTCATCAGAAACAGCTCGCCGTCACCGACGACGCGGCAGCCCTGCCATTTCGGCAGCGGCCGGCCTCGTCTGTCGTGATCCTTCGCCTCGCCCACTGCGATGTCGTCGACCGAAATCGTGAGGTCCGTTCTGCAAACGGTCTGCCCGGGAAGGGCAAGCACGCGCTTCAGCATGGGGACGCCGAAAGGCAGATAGCCGTTCAAATCGAGGAAGGTCGCAAGCGGCTCCGGCGGCTGAACGGCGACCAATTCAGTGATTTGGAATTGGTCCGCCTGTCGGAGGCTGTAGAGACCGATCGGCACGCTCGCGGATGCGTTCCAGATGTAAAGCGGAACCGGCTCCAGGACGATCGTAGCGATGAGCGCGGCGACGAGCTCAATCGTCCCGGCCAGCATCATGAGACGGCCCTTCATCGCATGGCCCTCTGCCGATGAAGCCAGGCCTGATGGCGCGCTTTCGTATATGGGCGCGGGTTTTCATTGACGGACAGACGGTTATGAACGTGATGCCAATGATCAGGCGCGACGTCAGCCGGATCGATGCCCAGCGCCTCAACGGCATCGATCATCTGCAGCACGCGCTCGACCTTCGGCCAGCCGGACAGACGCAGCAGAATCTCTCCGCCGGGTGTTACATAAGGAACGGTTGAGCAGCGCTGTCCTGGCGCGACCGCGCGCAAGATGTCGATCCGCGAAATGATCGTGCCGAAGTCGTTTGAGGTCCATCGGACGAATGCAAAGATGCTTCCCGATGCAAAAGACAGGACACGCCGGTAACGATCAAGCTTCCGTTCCTTGACAATGCAACCGAACCGAATGCGATTTTCGATGCGCTTCTCGAGCCACAACACTTCCACTTCCGTGAGATCACTCATGCCACCGGCTCCTCGACGCTGGAGCTGGAGGCCGCGAGCTTGGGCTCGGTGGAGAGTGTGTATGGCCTGCAAAGGTAGGCTGGCCTATCGGACGGCCCAGAGCCACCGACGCGGCTTTCGGCCTGGTCCGTTAGAAGAAATCCGAAGGATTTCTGGTTAGTAAAGTTAGAGCAGCTGGAAAGCGCGGAGAAACAAGCTCTTAAGCTCGATTCCGGTCCCCGATAGCACGAGGATCGGGTCCTCGATAGCACGAGGGTTGCGGTCCTCGATAGCACGAGCTGATTCACAGGTTGTCCTCCGAATTTGGAATGAGACCGCGCCGGCGCAGGCGTGCCGTTAAGGGATCAGTAGGCGTAGGCGAGAAGTTCAGCCTCTCGGTGCCATCAGGATCGCGCGTCAGCACGAGCTGATAGCCGGGCAATGTCTGGCGCTGGACGATCTGACGCACGTCGTAAGCAAAGTGCTTGAGCGGCGATATGATGCCCGACTTGGCATGGAGGTGCACAAGGTCAAAGCTCCAGCCGCCATCCTGGCGGCCGCCGTGCTTGCGCACGAGGCGGTAAAGCCACCGCTCGAGTCCGCCCGTCAGATCGAAATAGGCGCGGTCGATCGTCAGCACGAGCGCGTCATCGATGACGCCAGCGTAGAACCAATCAGGCAGGATCAGCTCGAGCCCAAATGGACGTCCATTTGCATCGGCCGTCTCTTTCCACTCGTTGATCCAGGAGAAGCGATGTCGCCGTCGTTCTGCCGGCTGGCGGATCGATGTCAGCACAGTTGTCGACTGAAGTCTGTCGAGGCCCGCCTTCAGGCGGTCATAGTCACGTGCGCTGGTGCCGCGGCCCACGAACGTCAAAATCTCGTAGGGCGTTGCAGCCATCAAGCGCGAGGTCTTCAAGCCGGCGTCGCGGGCTTCGACGATCTGGGACGCGGCCCAGATCAGAACGTCTGCATCCCAAATGGTCGCCATCCCGTGTTCCGGCACGGCTTCGACACGAATTGCGATCGCACCCGCGCGGAAATCGATCGGCACGATCCGCTTAGTCTTGGCGAGCGAAAAGAACGGATAAGCCATGAGATCCTGCGCGTCGCGGGGCGCAAGATCACCGGGCAGCGCCCGAAAGAGCTCAAGCTGCTCTCGCTCGGAATGGTGTTTGCGCCGCATTGTCACTGCTCTCACGCGGTAATCAGCGGCGTTCCTGGCCCGCATAGGGGCGCAGCGCGGGATGCTTCTTGGCGGGTAGCACGGTCCCCTTCCCGGGGTCTGAGGTCGACGTCTTGGCGCCCCGGTCGGCCCACGCTTTCAGGTCATCGACGGCGTAAACGACACGACCACCGATCTTCCGATAAGTCGGCCCTGTGCCATATGTCCGATGTTTTTCGAGTGTGCGGCCTGACAGGCCAAGATAGCGTGCGGCCTCCGGTGTACGCAGGAATCGCGGAGGAAGACCGGCCATCGGATCGGGCATTTGAGGACTCCAGGAGGACATCGCACTACGCCTGGCTAGGCCAGCGTGTGTGCGGTCATCATGGAGAAGCAAGATCTCGGAGGGGGATGCCGAATATGGAGGGGGCCGTTTTCGACACCCCCCAAGCGGACCGGCTATTCGTCCCTGCGCCCGGACCGCAGGAGTTTGCGGTAGCCTCCGCGCATCAACGCGACGCCGCCTTGCACCAGGCGGATTGTTCGATTGCGCAGATCATGCGTCTTCCAGGCGCGATCGGGGATGCGCTTTTTGCCGAACAGCGCTTCGGCGATAACGCGATAACTGCCGCCGGCGCTGTGCGCATCGAGCGCACGGATCGCAGCGCTCAGGCGTTCGCGCCGCTGTTTGGATAGTTGATGAAATGCAGGACCTGGCGCGCGTCCGTTCATCGCGCGCCACAGCCGCCGGGCTGCATAGGCGCGTGGGCCAAAATCGCCATCAAATGGCAGTTCGGCTGCGTATGACGCGCCGAGCACCGGCGGCTCTTTGGACCAAACACGGTGATCTACCGCACCGATGCGCAGCACAGTATGCCAGCCGTCGACGGCGCGGCGCACCTGGCCAGCTGTGAGGTCGAGCAGTGGCTGAGACGCCGACACGAGGTCGGCCGTCGAGGCAACCTTGACCGGAACGACCGCCGCTAAAACCTCAGGCGCCCAAAAGATCGTCTGCTCGTCGAAGGACCTCTGTGGGTCATGGGCGAAAGCAGATGCCCCATTTCCTCCTGAATTCGTCGGTCACTTCGCCATCGGGACTGTTGGCGATCATCGCTTCGTACTCACGCCGATAGTCGGCGTTACGGCGGAGACATTCCCAGGCGATGTCGGTGATCTCAGCGTCTTGTAGTCTCTTGTAGGATTCCGGCGACCGCCAGTCGAATTCAGGCATTGCTTCCACCCCATTGCACGCTGCTAACAACGATTGCGCCGCAATAGGTATGAACGAGGCGGTTGTAGGAAGCCCCTGATTTGGCACCACGTGGTGCCCTGGAATGACCACCCGTCAGCAAAAGAAAATAGTTCTGGCTGCAAGTCGTCAGCCGGCGATTTTCTTCTATTTCGAGCCGGTGCCGCGTAAGAGCCGCCCTTGCTCTGTTACCCATTTGGCGCGCGCAAGGTGACTCTGATATGCGCGCCACGCACGATCCGGCTCCCGCTCTGGGTCCATATGCAAGACCACTCGAGCCACTTCGCGCCAGTCCGCCCCTGCACCTTCGGCCTGCAGAAGGCGAACGTACGTGACGACATGCTGTTCGTCATAGGCCGTCAGCGCCGGCTCGTTCGGCGCGACATCCGCGACGTCGGGATCTAGCGGCGGCTTTGACATCAGAGCCTACAATTACACGCGGGATTGAAAATCGAATCGCGAGGCGCGAGCCTTGTCGGCTCGAACAGTTCCAGACTGTAGCATATGGCATGCCACCAGCCCGTACGAGCATTCAAGAGGTTGCTTTCGCCACATTTCAGGCAATCGAAGCTCCGTCCGTGATCGTCGGCATCAAGCTCCGCGTATTATAACACGTAGCGCCAAAATACGCGATTGCTTCCTATCCTGCGGATGGATATTCGCAAGGTCTTTGGAGCGAACGCGCGTCGATTTCGACTAGCCCTTGGCTTGAGCCAAGAGGCAGTGGCGGAACGCATGGGCGTCGACCGGGCCTTCGTAAGCAGCATGGAGCGTGGGCTGCAAAACGCGACATTGCTCACAATCTGGCAGATTGCCCAAGCACTGGAGGTTCGGCCTTCAGATCTGCTTGAAGAGAAAGTCGCCAAGGTTCGATCCTGATTTTCCGCGAGCCGGGCCAGAGGCCCGGCGAGCGCCGGACGCGAATACACGTCAACGCCGCCGATCCGGCTCGCCGGATCGGCGGCGTTGCACCAGATCTGAACGCAAGGCCGCGCAACCGACGCGAGTTACGCGGCCCATGTCTTTAGATTGCGCGTTCCATCAAGCGCTTCGCTTTGCCCTCCAGCTCAAGGCGGGTGTCCTGATGAGCCTTGCCTCGTGCAAACGCCGTAATGCCCTGCACAAAATCAAAGATGCTTTCCGGCTTGCGGTTTTCCTCGCCCAAGACAGTCTCGATGATTTTCGAGGTCTCGAATTTGGAAAACCCGCCTTTGCGGAGGAACGTCTCCCGGTCCTCGTCGGTGCGGGCAACGATCTGCTCCCGAGCCGCCTTGATCGCCGCGACGAATGGCGCGGGCGAGGAATTGGCAAAGCTGGTCAATGCCGGGGCGGCTTCATGCGCGAAACGTTGGGCTGCGAACTTCGAATGCCGGATCGTGATCTCTTCGAAATTCTCCACGCCCCAAAGATTGCGGTTCATGCAGACGGCGCGAAGATAGAAGCTCGCAATCCCAAGCGTCTTGCTGCCGACTTCGCTGTTCCAGCAGTAGAAGCCCCGGAAATACAAATCCGGCGATCCGTCCGCCAGACGGCCCGCCTCGATTGGATTTGTGTCGTCGACCAGAAACAGGAACACATCCCGGTCACTGGCATAGAGCGTGGTCGTGTCCTTGGTCACGTCCACAAACGGATTATGGGTCATGGTTGCCCAATCCATCACGCCCGGGACCTTCCACCGCGTGTCACCTGTGCCATTGCCCGCGATCTTCATCACCGCGGCGACCAACTCGTGATCCCAGATGCGGCCATAGTCCGGCCCGGTGACAGCACGAAGCTCGACGCGTCCATTGTCCGTCTCCAAGGTTTTCACGAGCTCGTCGCGATGTGACAGCAGGCCGTGTTGCAGGTTTATGGCGGATAGGGCCGCGGGAAGCTGCCGCAGATAGGAGGTCGGCGCACCGACGAGCGTACACAACTGGCCGAAGCTCCAATGGGTCGGCGCCACCGGCTCGTCACGTCCCGGCACTGTCAGGGCCAGCCGCTCGGCATTATCCCGGCTCGCCTCCACCCGGATGGTCCGGCTTTCCACTGTCCGCGCCTGTGCGCGTTCGGCTCGGCCTCGTACCGCTTCAAAGAGGTCCGGCAGGTTCAGGTACCGCTCGTCATCCGGTCGCGCAAACCACTCGGACGACACGCGGCCGATCCGCTGGCCGCGGGATACATCCACGCGGAAACCGCCGGAAACAGGCTGTTCGCTCTGGGACAAGGTCATCATGTTCATGGTCGTTCTCCTATGGGCTGAGGTTGAAGCGCAGCGCTGCGCTGCAACCCTGCCCGTCGGCGAGACTTAGGGTAGCAAGGGCAAGGGCGGCCAGAGCGGAGGGGGATCACCCGCCTGAAGAGGGCGCGCTAAGAGCGCGCGTCTGCACGCGCCTAACGACATCGTCGTCATGAAGATCCTTTGCGCGGAAGACCGGGGATACCGCTCCGGCCGGCACGCGAAGTGTGCTTCACCCTTGACCGCGCGAGGGCGGAGCCCTTAGCAATCTCCTCAAAGAAAAATGCTCTTCTTCCTGCAAAGCGGCGCAAGAAATGCGAAAAGGGCCCCGCCTCCGAGGAGGCGGAGCTGACGATCCCTCGGGATCAGTCGCCGTTGCGGCGGGACCAGATCAGGGCGAAGCCCTCGTCGCCTTCGACCTTCACCAGCGAGGCGTAGATCGGAGCCGGAAAGGTCGGATCGTCGAGCTTCACCGAGAGGTATTCGCGATCGGTTTCGCGGGCGGTCTTCTTCCAGGCGGCGCCGAATTCGATCATACCGGCGAAGATGCGATAGTCCGGCGCCTTCTCGTTGTCCTTCTCGGATGCGGCGAACCGTGCCTTGATGTTGAGTGTCAGCGTCTTGATCGAGCCGATGTAGCCATTGTCCGAAGCGGTGAAGTTGCCGATGGTAGCCATGGTGGTCTCCGTTTGTTGCTCGGGCCGCGCCCATCGCAGCCTCGATGGCGATCCTTGGCCCGGGGAGCGATCGGCCCGCAGCCTTCAGGCCCGCAGCGACAGCGGAGGACGGCGATAGCTTGCTTTTTTGTCTTCCGCGAGGAATGCCGCCGCGCGGCAGGGGAAAAAAGCAGGCGCAGCCGTTGCGGGAAGGCGATCGAGGCTCTTGCCGTCCCTCGGGCCTGATCAGCCCATCCGAGGTTGCGTTGGACGCGCCATGAACGAACTGACGGAGACCACCATGGCGGCCGATGCCGACGCAGCACAAGGACATACCTGGGGCGATCGGGTTCATGCTGGCGCCCGCGGATCAACGGCAAGAAAGACGCATTTTGGCAAACGCTAGCGACCCTCATCGTATTCCCGCGTGCCAGGTGCGATAGTGCGACTGGGGTAATCCACCAGACAGCAATCTCAAAATACTCCAGGTATCACACGATCAATGCGCCCGGCCTCACCACTTGCTGCTGATTGACGAGCACGACACAGCCGTCCCTTGGCTGCCCCAGACGGCGTAGATCAGAGTGATCCGGACCTCGATGATGGCGGGGCCTCCATTCAGCGGACGGCGCTGTGCGCAAAGAATCGGCCGCGCGCCGGGCAGGCGCGCGGCCGACAATTTGATGCTGACCGTGGCCGCTCAGGCGGTCCCGGCTCTGGTGTCACTCCGCAGCCTGCGAATATGCATCACCGTCTTGCGCCTCGTCTGCCGCAGCCGCCCGATTCTCCGGCTTGGTCGTTCTCAGCAGTGAGCGCCAAGCGGTCGTCGCCAGCAACTGTTCCGCGGCTCCCGCCATGTCAACCTTATCCAAATTCGCTCGGCGGTCTCGCGCGTTCGCGAACTGCCTCCAGAGCGATGCCGGCGCCGCCCTGAAACGCAGTCATCCCGATACTCAGTGCGAGGAAAAGCGGCAGGGCATTACACAGCGAGCGCAAAGATAGCCCAGCAGAACAAGCCAATGCCGATTGTGTTGAGAACAAGCGCAAGAGCGAGCATGGTGGTGGCTCCATGTGCATAGATGTACCCGTCGCGCCTTCCACCACCACGGCGCAACTCTGGAATATTGAAAGCGAAAGGAGGCGGAGTTGCGCCTTTAAGCAATTCCGCCTTGATGGCTTGGAGTGGAGAAGACGGCGCTCACGCGCCGCCGAACCTCCAGACAGGGATGCTGAGCCGCTTCGCCTTGTCGGCGAGATTGTCCTGAATTCCCGTGCCCGGGAAGTGTATGACGCCGATCGGCAGGAGTTCGAGCATAGCATCGTTGCGCTTGAACGGTGCTGCCTTGACATGTTTCGTCCAATCGGGCTTGAAAGCGATCTGGGGTACCTTGCGGGTCGCCGCCCATTTGGAGGCGATCAGTTCGGCACCTTTCGGGGAGCCGCCGTGGAGCAGGACCATGTCGGGATACTTGACATGAACCTTGTCCAGGCGATCCCAGATCAGATGGTGGTCATCGAAATCGAGCCCACCGGTGAGTGCGATCTTCGGGCCCGACGGCAGCATGACCTCGGTTTCGGCACGACGCTTGGCGGCGATGAAGTCGCGAGAGTCGATCATCGCCGCGGTTAGCGTGCGGTGGTTCACCAGGGATCCCGATCGAGCGCGCCAGGATGACCCGGTGTGGGTCTCAAAGCGCTCGATGGCCTGATCGCGGAAGAGCTCCAGGCAGTTGCGGCGCTCGATCAATGTGATGCCTTCCGCCGTCAGGCGCTCGAGTTCAACCGATCGAACTTCGGAGCCATTCTGCTCGCGCTGACTTTTCTGCTGCGCCTGTTCGTTGTCGTCGAGATGGCGTTCGATGCGGTCGACGGCACGATGGAACAAGTTGACGGTCGACCAGAGCAGATCATTGATATCCGGCTCAAGCCGTGTGTCGCTCAATGTCGCGACCAGGGCGTCGAAGATGTCGGTGACGGCGCCAGCGATGATCCTTGCCTCGGGAATTGGGCGCGGATCGGGTTCGTCGTCGAAGAGGTGATAGCCGAAGAGCTGTAGTTCGCTGAGGACGTGGTCAGTTGGAGAAGAGGCGTGCGGCCGTTCGAGGTCGTCGTGGTCGCTCATGGAGGAGGTCCTTTCCCGGATCGGCCGCGCTCATCGCGGCCTTCATAGCGATCACTCAGGCGGCGGGCGGAACGGGCCAGAACCCGCAGCGGAGCGCAGGGCTGAAGCGGCGGCGGAGGATGGCGGAGGCCGGCTATTTTGCTTCGCGATGCAAAGCGCGCGGGCCAGATGGACAATGTGTCTTCGTGTTGCCCGCGCGCGACGGAAAATAGCCGGATGTAGCCATTGCCGGCCTAGGCCGCTTGCCGTCCGATCGCCCTCTAGAAGGCCGAGGACGTGTGCTCTTCCGGAAAACGGCCTCGCGATGATCGATCTGTCGATTTGATCGAAACACCGGAGCTATCCAGCGGCTACCGTCGACGAGTGCAGGAAACGGCCGACGTCCTCTGGGACGAGTTGATGCCGTATCGCTTCTCGGACGGAATCGGAGCCGAAGATTTGCAAATCGTCGTTGAAGTCGCCAACCCGCGGCGATAGCGGGATCACTTCAATGCTGACGGCTTCAGCGCGCTGGGTGAGAATAGCCTGTGCGGCGTTTCCGGCTGCATCGACGTCGCGTGCGATATAGAGCCGACGCAGGTCGGTCGGTAGCAGCATAGCTGCGAGGTGGTTGGCCGAAAGCGCGGCTGCCATCGGCAACGTCGGCAACACGTGCCTTAGCGACAGCATGGTCTCGATACCCTCACCAGCAACGAGCACATCGTCCACCGCACCGAAGCGAACGGCGTTACCGAGCAGGTCGCCCATGGCACGTCGTGGTGTGTCAAGCGGCGCCTTGCCAAGCCGCTTCCGATCAAACCTATCTGGATCGAGCCAGGTACGGTGCACACCGGTGATCTGTCCATCGAGATCCGTGACGCGAGCAATCATCGCTGGCCAGGTCTCGGTCGGCGAATGCTTGTTGGCTCGATAATAGCATCGTGGGTGGAAGCGCAGGCTGCCACCGTCGTGGATTCGGGCTATCCCCCGACGGTGCAAATACGTTTCCACCGCGGTCCCCCGAATCGGGTTGGACATCGCAAAGAGCCGGCGGGCGGCTTTCTGAGATCCTGCCAGCACTGTTGGCCGAACGAGCTTCGGGGTAGAATGCCGCTCAGAACGAGGTAGCTTGAGAAAGCGCCTCGCCTCCTCGGCAACCTCGCGGAAATTCCGCAAGCCCAAGCTTTCGCGAATGATGTCGAGGAGATCGCCATGCTCCGCGGTCGCAGCATCGGTCCACTTGCCAGCTGGGCCTTTAGGTGATTCCTGGAGCCGCACGAACAGCGAGCGCCCCGGGGTATTGTGGACGTCACCGACGACCCAGTACCGACCCGACCGCTTGCCATTGGAGAGATAATGTCGGCACACCGCCTCCGCCTCGCGCGCGAGGCGCCGTGCCAGTTCGCAAGGCTTGCGGGACATCACGGAGCCTCCCGCTCGCCGATGGCAAGCGGATAACCGTCGAGCACTTTCGATAGGATCTCGATGCCGCTTGCGTCCGCGGGCATGCGCAGCTTCCAGGAGATGATCTCGTCTTCAACGACGCCGTTCTCGCGCACGACAAAAGGAACTGCTTGCGCCTTCGCCGTTCGCTTCTGCTTCGCGAGTAGTCCGAGCGCGCGGTACCGAAGGCCGTCCACCGGCACCTCAAACATGCCAGTCTCATTGCCGTCCACAATCGCCCATACGTAGAGACGCTGCAGCAACGTACAGTGTGCGATACTTTTGGCGAATTGCTCGATCGAAATTCCGGCCTTGAGAGGCAGAACCATCGATTGTCTGAGTACCAGTTTGTTGAAGGGGATGTCGCGCGAAGGCGACAGGGTGATCTTTTGGGCAGCCTCCGTCATCTCAATTCTCCACGACGAGCGACCGGGGGTCACTCTCTCGGCCTCCAACCCGTCGCGAAAGCCGCCGCCCCACTTTCACTCCCCTCCCGCCTCCCGCTCCGCTCGCGGTCGTCATGTCGACCGCGGGCTCCGGCAAGACTCCAACGAGCTAGTTTATGAGCTTGCTGGCTTGTGAAGAAGTTCGCGCAATCGTGCGATTGTCTTCGAAGGCAATCGCATAACCCGCCACGGCAAGATCGACATCTGCATCACAGAATGCGAACTCTGCGACGCAGACCGCCAACGTACGATTCTTGATGGGATTGAGGTGCCTTGGGCTGCAGGCGTGGCTAGGCGCGCGCCGAGGGCACGTCGCCTCAACCAAAAATGGCACCCGGAGAGCGTGAGCATAGCGACCCGAAGGGCACGCGGGTCCGAGTGCAGCGACGAGACCGGTTCAATAGCGGCACCCGGGAACGGGGCAGTGATAGCGATCGCCGCAGGCGAGCCCCTTTCCCGAGTGCCCCCGGCGAGGAGCACCGCTAGTCCTTGCGCGAGGGATCGACGCCGCAGGCCGAGACGCAAAGCGGCTCGGTTCTACGAGAGCCCGGTGCGGCGGCAGCCGCACGCGCGCTAGCAAGGGAGTCCGCCAGGCGGAGGGCGACATTTCCTAACGCGCACTCTCTGCGCTCCACAGATCCTGATCTGGAGCATGGGAAAACGTCCTTTAGTTCTTCTCACCTGACCAGTGTCGTCTCTGGTTGCAAATTCGGCTTTGAATCGATCGGCTGCTTCAAGCGTGTAGCTACAGGCCGTCAGCGGCCCAACACGTGCTCGATGTTGCCATGCTTCGATAAAGAGCCAGTCTGGTGCAGCGTGCGCATCCAAATTCCGACACCGGACGACGCTCCGATATACTTAATGCAAGTCGACCTGCGACTCTGTCGGAAAAGCCATTGATGATGCATCTAAAGCAGCTGACTGCCTGCTAGCGGCCCCTCGACGACTATTTCCACTTTTTGGGGGCCTGCCGATCAGAATTCGTCCTTCTCGAGAACTGCACGCCAAGGTCTCCTTTTCGCGCGCTAACTTAGCCTATCCCCGCTAGGTCGCACTGCGCAGTAGAGCGAAAAACTCTTTGATCGTAAGAGTCCATTTTATGACCCACCGCGACTGCCGCTCCACCGACCACGAGTAGAGATCATCTAGATCTTCCAGATCGGACGTCATTGTTCGGCGAATTGAACTCTTGTTGGACCTAAACGGGCAGCATCAGTGAGATCAGACTCCTCACCACGCACAGCGCTGCCTGCTCGCTACCCACCCGCTGGAACCTGGCCCGCGATGATGAGAGCGGACATGGCCGCCGCCTACCTGGACTTTAAAGACACAGGTGAACTTGCGCGGGCGATCCGCCGAGGAGACGCACCGCCACCGGTCAGCTGTCGTGGAACAGGACGGCTGCGGCAGCCGGTCTGGTCGAAGGCGACCATGGACCACTTCGCAGCACCTACTGGAAGAGGGGACGCCAGGGAGCCGGAGGATCTCTTATGTCTGGTATGATCTCAGTCGATACGGCACAAAAGCTTCCTCGATATTGTCAACGAAAGCTGTTGGCGAACAATACGGTGGCTTATTATTTTGCACCGCCAACGTGGGCTCGTCGGCAGGGCTGCGATTTGAGCCCTGAAGCTTTAGGGAGCGATTATGCTGTTGCCGTCGAACGGGTTGAGAAAGTCCTCTTGCCCGCATTCGAGAGTTGGCGCTCACGGGGTCTAAGTGACATGATGCCGGCCTCTCCCGAACCCGGCACGTTCGATTGGCTAGTGGGCATCTTCCAAGCTCACCAGAAGTGGGGCGAAATCGAAAGCACCACTCAGCGTCAGTACACAAAGAGTCTCGCGCTCTTTGCCAATCACGAGCTGAAAGATGGAAGTCGCGTTGGGTCGAAGCAATTGTCCGATTTCACGAGAGCCTTCGTCGACGCAGTTTATGGAAAGCTGCTAGTCGTAACAAAAGTGAGTAACAATGGAGAGGTCGTCGTCCGCGAGCGTCGTCGCTATGCAAATGTGGCCATGGCGAGCTGCCGGCGCGCCTGGTTCGTTGGCCAGCGTGCTCAAGAAAAAATAGTACCAGCGAGCAATCCATTTTCACGGATGGGATTAAGATCACGGGCGCCCGGCCAGCCGATACGACCCACACCAACCGCAACTTGGGATGAACTCGTCGCGTTCAGAGCTGCCGCGAAAAGGCTCGACTATCGCTCGATCGCAACTGCTGCTTTGTTGTCATGGGAGTGGCTGCAGCGAGAGCAGCACGTGTTTGGCTCCTTCGACATGTCGCACTACCGTCCTAGCGAACGGCCAAACAGCGTCAGGATCGTGCACCCAAAGAATGGCGAGGAAGCCTGGTGGCCCCTATTGGACGAAACGGGCGCCCCTCTGTTTCCTGAACTTATGGACGAGCTCGACGAGATTAAGAAGACCTCGCTCACGGGCCTGGTATTCCGGCGTGACCATGCCCATCGCCGGTCGGCAACCCCGATTCCATGGATTACGCCACGCAAGGACCTGCGCTATCTGCGCAGCGTGGTAAAGCAGATCATCGCAGAGGCCGGCCTTCGTCACGAACTTTCCTTTACTTCCTTCCGGCACGGAGGCTTCACCGAAGGTGCCGACAGCGATCTCACGGATGCAGAGTTGCGCGCCGCGGGCCGTCATAGATCAAGCCGCCAACTGCCAACCTACGCCAAGCGCACCGGCAAGCAGTTGATTACGGCCACAAAGAAGCGTCGTGAGGAGCGGACTAGATCGTTCCCTGTTCGACTAAACGCCGATCATTCCGCGGAATAGTGGTGCATTGAACGACCACAGCGTCCTACTGTACCCTGAAATGATCGCCTATTTTCCCGTCCACAATGGCAAACGCTTCTCGCTGAACGCCCTCAAGCCCTCCTTGGCGTCCTCGGTCATCGCAAGCAGCGCAATCTGGCTTTCGGTGTAGGCGATGCTCTCGTCGAACGACATTGCGGCAATGGCGCGCATGGCGTATTTGCCGCGGCGGATCGCGGTCGGGGATTTGTCGACGATGCGGCCGATCAGCCAGTCGACCTTGGCGTCGAGCTCGGCCGTAGGCACCACATAATTGAGGATTCCCGCAGCTTGCGCGGCGATCGCATCGAACGGCTCGCCGGTCAGCGCCCATTCGTTGACGAGCCGCCGCGGCGCGATGTTCTGCAAGAGGCTCAGCACCTGCATCGGGAATACACCCACCTTCACCTCCGGCAGGCCGAAGATGACGTGATCGGCGGCAACCGCCATGTCGGTCATGCAGAGCAGGCCCATGCCGCCGGCCATGCAGACGCCGCCGACCCGCGCTATCGCCGGCTTGGTCGCGTTCTGCGACAGGCGCAGCAGATCGGCATAATCGACATTTGGCCTGGAATGATCCATCGCGAACGCCGCGCCTGAATTCTGCAGGTCCGCGCCGGCGCAGAACGCCTTGTCGCCCGCGCCCGTCAGCACGATGACACGGACGTCCTTGTCCTCATGCGCGTCGCGATAGCCTTTGCTGATGCCGGCAATCACCTCGCCGTTCAACGCGTTGCGCTTCTCCGGCCGGTTGATGGTGATCCAGAACGCCTGCCCGCGCTTTTCGGTGATGACGGCTGTGGTATCGGTCATGGCACGCTCGCTTCCTTGCTTCCGTTTACCGCCATTTGCGGCAGCTCGGGCGAGAGGTGCAAGCGCAAACTGCGGCGCGGCGCCGCTTTAGCGCCTCGACGCAAATTGCACGGCGATCGTCAAGCGCGCTCAGGCGACCGCTTTCCTGATCCAGACCTTGTTGTCGTGGAACGCCGCCCCGCCAATCGGCGCGATTATGTCCGCGCCCGTCAGCATGTTGATGCCGCGGCCGCCGATATGATTCTTGTTCGGGTGAACGGACTCCGCGATCAAGACGCCGCGCCGCACGCCTTCGAACAGCGTTGCGATCAGCTTAGTTTCGCCGCGGCTGTTGCCCAGTGTCACCGCATCGCCATCGGCAATGTCGAGCGCGGCCGCATCGAGCGGATGGATCATCACGCTCGCTTTGCCCTCGCGCGCCTGCGAGGATGGCGTCTCGTTGAAGGTGGTGTTGAGGAAGCTGCGCGAGGGGCTGGTGGCGAGCCGGAACGGATGGGCCTGGTCGGCGTGCTCGATCACCGCCCAATGGTCCGGCAGATCAGGCATCTTGTGGAAATCGCCCATCGTCACGCCGAACGGCGGGTGCGCCCAATCCGCCCTGAAGTGGAATTTCCCGTCGGCATGGGCGAATCCGTCGAGGAAATGCGAGGTACGGAAATCAGGCTGCAGGTCGCGCCAGACATCCGCTTCGAGACCGGCGATGTCGCCGTGGTTGCTGAGCTTCAGCGTTGCATCGATCAGTTCGCGCGGCGTCATCTCAAAGCCGCGATGTTTCGCGCCAAGCCGCGGCGCCAGCGCCTGCAAGACCTCGTGATTGGAGCGGCATTCGCCGGGCGGGTCGATCAGCTTCGGCCCGACCGAGATGTGCTGGTGGCCACCGCCGTAATAGAGGTCGTCGTGCTCCATGAACATGGTCGCCGGCAGCACGATGTCGGCCATCTGCGCCGTCTCGGTCATGAACTGCTCGTGCACCGCGACGAACAGATCCTCGCGCGCAAAACCCTGCCGGACCAGCGCCTGCTCCGGCGCCACCGTCATCGGGTTGGTGTTCTGGATCAGCATCGCCTTCACCGGCCCCTTACCGCGCAGGGCCTCGGCGTCGCCGGTGAGGATGCGGCCGATCTTGGACTGGTCGAGCGCGCGGACGCTCTGGTCGATCGCGTCGTGGGCTTCGATGATGGATTCGTTGAAATGCCAAAGCGCGTAGTTATTGAAGAAGGCGCCGCCGCCCTCATATTGCCAGGCACCGGTCACCGCGGGGATGCAATTCGCCGCGTGCATCTGCGTTGCGCCATTGCGCGAGCGGGTGAAACCGTAGCCGAGCCGGAAGAACGTCCGCTTGGTCTCGCCGACGGCCTTGGCGAAGGCCTCGATCTCCGCCACCGGCACGCCGCAAATCGCAGAAGCCCATTCAGGGGTGCGCGTCTTCAGATGCGCCTCGAGCTCGGCGGGGCAGTCGGTGTATTTGTCCATGTAGGCGCGGTCGGCGTAGCCGTCGCGGAACAGGACATGCATGACGCCGCAGGCGAACGCGCCGTCGGTGCCCGGACGCAGGATGATCTTGATGTCAGCCTGCTTCATGGTCTCGTTGTCGTAGATGTCGACCGCCGCGATCTTCGCGCCGCGTTCCTTGCGGGCACGCGAGGCGTGCGTCATCACGTTGACCTGGGTGTTGACGGGATTGGTGCCCCAGATCACCACGAGGTCGGAGAGCGCCATCTCGCGCGGATCGACGCCGGCGATCTTGCCGGTGCCGATCGCATAACCGATGCGCGCCACATTGGCGCAGATGGTCTGATAGAAGCGCGAATACTTTTTCACATGCGTCAGACGGTTGAGCCCGTCCCGCATCACGAGGCCCATCGTCCCGGCGTAGTAGTAGGGCCAGATCGATTCCGCGCCGAACTCACGCTCCGCCTGATTGAAGCGCTCCGCGATCTCGTCGAGCGCCTCGTCCCAGGAGATGCGCGCGAACTGACCCGAGCCCTTCGGCCCAATGCGCCGCATCGGGAATGTCACCCTCTCAGGGTGATGGATGCGCTCGGCATAGCGGGCGACCTTGGCGCAGACGACGCCGGCCGTGTAGGTCTGCTTTTTCGAACCGCGGACGCGGCCGATGCTGCGGCCGTCGACCACCTCGACGTCGAGGGCACAGGCCGAGGGGCAATCATGCGGACAGGTCGAATGGCGGATTTCGATCTTGGCGTGCTGATTCATGTCCCGGTTCGTAACACCAAAATACCTGTCAGCCGAGGGCATTTATCCGCCAATGCCCATGCGATTTGCTCAAACCGCGCGCGCCGGCGGTTCCTGCCGCAACCGCGAAATGCGCCCCAATCGAACCGAATCCTCCGGGATATTGCCGACCGGATCGGCTTTGTGAGGCGTCGACAGTCCGCATTCCCTGCCGCTACAGTGCCGGCCAACAAGAACGACATCAGGGAGGTGGGCATGACAGCCCGAAGCTTCATGCTGGCGCTGGCCGCCGGCTTGCTCGGCGCATTCGCCGCATCCTCCTCATTGGCACAGGACTACCCCACGCACGCGGTCCGGATCGTCGTCCCCTTCGGGGCCGGCGGACCGGCCGATGTAGCGGCCCGGCTGATCGGCAACGTCTTCCAGGAGAGCTTTGGCCAGCCCTTCGTGATCGAGAACCGCACCGGCGCGGGCGGCGTCATCGGTACTGTGGAAGCTGCGAAGTCGCCAGCTGATGGCTACACGCTGCTGATGATGTCCAACACCCAGACCGCGAATGAATCGCTGCTGACGCCGGACAAGCGCAAATACGAGCTGATGCGCGACCTCGCGCCGATCGCGCCGGTCAATTATTCCGATCTCGTCGTCGTGGTGAACCCGCAAGTCCCCGTGAAGACGCTTGCCGAGTTCATCGCGCTCGCCAAATCGCAGCCCGGAAAGCTGAACTATGCCTCCTCCGGTCAGGGCACGCCGTATCACATGGCCGGTGAGCTGTTCAAAGCCATGGCCGGTATCGATATCGTCCATGTCCCCTACCGCAACAGCGGCGAGGCGCGCAGCGGCGTGATCGGCGGACAGGTGCAGATGATGATCGACGCAGTGCCGGCGATGGCGCCGAACGTTGCCGAAAACCAGGTTCGCCCGCTCGCCACCACAGGCAAGCAGCGCTCCGCGGTGCTGCCGAACGTGCCGACCACGATCGAAGCCGGCGTTCTCGGCTACGAGGCCACGATCTGGCTCGGCCTGATGGCGCCTGCGGGCACACCCAAGCCTGTCATCGACAAGCTCAATGCTGCCGTGAACGCAATGGTGAAGCGACCCGACATCGTCAAGCTCTGGACCGAGCAGGGTGCCGTCCCCATGTCCATGACGCCGGAGCAATTCGACAAGTTCCTGCGCGGCGACATCGAGAAATGGGCTGATGTCGTCAAGAAGTTCGACAAGTCCTGAGGCTGCACTGCTCATGCCCTCCGTTCAATTCCGGCTCAACGGCGCCGCGATCGCCGTGGATGCTGATCCGGACCAGATGCTGCTCGATGTGCTGCGCGGCCTGCTCGGCGTCACCGGTCCGCATTTCGGCTGTGGAGCCGGTGAGTGCGGCGCGTGTCACGTCATGGTCGATGACCGCGCGATGACCTCCTGCGACATGCCGATGTGGTCGGTCGCGGACAAGGACGTCGTCACGCTGGAGGGCCTCGGGACAGTGGAGCAGCCGCATCCGCTGCAACGCGCCTTCATCTTCGAACAGGCGATGCAATGCGGCTATTGCGCATCAGGAATCCTAATCAGCGCAGCGGCGCTGCTGAAACGCAATCCATCGCCGACGGAGGCTGAAGTCAGAGCGGCGCTGGATCGCAACCTCTGCCGCTGCGGATCGCACAATCGCATGGTGCGTGCCGTGTTGCGCGCGGCCTCGGAGATGGCGGCGTCATGAGCTCCCCTGCCCCAAAACTGCCGGTCAGCCTCGCGGCCAATCCAAGGCTTTCGTCGTGGGTGCGGTTCTCTGGCGACGGCCACGTGGCGATCTCGCCCGGCAAGGTCGAGATCGGCCAGGGCATCGTCACGGCGCTGGCGCAGATCGCAGCGGATGAGCTCGACGTCGATATCGGCCGCATCGAGATGATCCGCGCCTCGACGGCGGCCAGCCCGAACGAAGGCGTTACGTCAGGCAGCCTGTCGATCCAGCAATCCGGCCGCGCGTTTCGACACGTCTGTGCCGAGGTGCGCCAGCGCTTCCTCGCTGCAGCGTCGGAGCGTCTCGGCGTTGATGCGTCGCTGCTGAGCATCAATGACGGCACGATCTCGGGTCCAGGCAATGTCAGGACCAGCTATTGGGAGCTCGCGGGCGAAGTCTCGCTCGACCACGACGCCGCACCAGGCGCGACAGCGAAGCTCGCCACCATGCGCGCCGTCGCCGGCCATTCCATCCAGCGCGTGGACATTCCCGACAAGGTGTTCGCCCAGCCGCGCTTCATTCACGACCGGGCGTTGCCCGGACTGCTGCACGGACGCGTGCTGCGGCCGGACATCTCGGCCGCGAGGCTGATCGCGCTGGACGAAACAGCCGCACGCGCCGTTGCCGGCCTTATCGCGATCGCCCGCGACGGCGGCTTTGCCGGCGTGGTCGCCGACAGTGAAGTGGCAGCGGAAGCCGCGTTGAAGGCCCTGCGCAAGAGCGCGACCTGGTCGGCGGGCGAACCGCTGCCTGACGAAGATGATCTGGCTGGCTTCCTGAAAAGCCAACCGGTCGAGACCACTGTCATCGACACCAGGACGGCGACGAGGCGCGAGCACGCCCGTACCCTCCGCCGGCAATACACCCGTCCCTACATCGCACATGCCTCGATCGCACCCTCCTGCGCCATGGCGCGATGGAACGGTGATCGCGTCCACGTCTGGACCCACAGCCAGGGCGTCTATCTGCTGCGCGCCGATCTCGCCATCGTGCTCAAGCTACCGACCGAGAACATCGTCGTCGAGCATATGGAGGGCGCCGGCTGCTACGGGCACAACGCGGCCGATGACGTCGCGCTCGATGCCGTGCTGCTGGCGAAAGCGGCCGGCGGCCGGCCGGTCCGGGTGCAGTGGTCGCGCCACGACGAGATGAGCCACGCGCCGTTCGGCGCGGCGATGGCCATCGAGATCGAGGCCGACCTCGATGCGGACAATGAGATTGTGGGCTGGCGCCATGCGATCTGGAGCAACGGTCACGCTGCAAGGCCGGGACGTGCGGGGCAGCCGGCGCTGCTCGCCGCAACCGAAATCGCAAATCCCTACCCGCGTATGATCTCGACGAATCCGCCCGCCGCCAATGGTGGCGGCGGTGACCGCAACTCTGTTCCACTCTATGACCTGCCGGCCTGGACGATCACGAGCCATCGGCTGCTGACAATGCCGGTGCGCACCTCTGCGCTGCGGACGCTGGGCGGACAAGGCAATGTCTTCGCCATCGAGTCCATGCTCGATGAGATCGCCGCGCTGCGCGGTGAGGACCCCATCGCATTCCGCCTGCGCCATCTCCGTGATGAGCGGGCGCGCGACGTCATCTCTGCTGCAGCGCGACGCGCGCAATGGAAACCGCAGAAGCAGGCCGGCATCGGCCACGGCGTCGGCTTTGCGCGCTACAAGAACACGGGCGCCTATTGCGCCGCGATCGCCGAAATCGAAGGCGCCGACGACATCCGCGTCAAGCGGCTGACGCTTGCGGTCGATGTCGGCGAGGCCATCAATCCGGACGGCGTCATCAACCAGATCGAGGGCGGCGCCATCCAGGCGACGAGCTGGGTCTTGAAAGAGCGCGTCCGGTTCGACCGGTCGCGTATCACCTCGACCTCCTGGACGGATTATCCGATCCTGACCTTCAGCGAGGCGCCGGCGGTGGATGTCGAGATCATCCAGCGGTCGGAGATCGAGCCTGTCGGCGCCGGCGAAGCCGCCCTCGGCCCGGTGACGGCCGCGATCGCGAACGCCGTGTTCGACTGCCTCGGCGTGCGCGTCCGCGACCTGCCGATCACGCGCGACAGGATCATCGCAGCCATGGAGCTTGCATCGTGACGACAGTGACCATTTTGAGCGGCGGCGCGGCGCAAGGCCTGGTGCGCGGCCTCACTGAACCTTTCAAGGCGCAGACCGGCTGTGGCATCGACGGCGAATTCGGCGCAGTCGGTATCATGGCCGACAAGCTGCGCGCGGGGACGCCGGCCGATCTCGTGATCTTGACGCGGGCCCTGCTTGCAAAGCTTGCCGAGGAGAAGCTCGTTATCCTCTCCTCGATCGCGGATGTCGGCCGGGTCGAGACTGCACTCGCAGTCCGCAGCCGCGATGCCAAGGTGACGGTGAAGACCGACGCCGATTTGCGCGATGTGCTGCGTTCCGCAGACGCTATCTATATCCCGGACACGAAGGCGTCGACCGCGGGACAGCACGTCGCAAAGGTGCTGGATCAGCTCGGCATTGCTTACGAGGTCGCCTCGCGCCTGAAGATCTTTCCGAACGGCGCGACGGCGATGCGTGAGCTTGCGGCCTCCACTGCGCAAAGGCCGATCGGATGCACCCAGGCCACCGAAATCATCGCCGCCGACGGCATCGCGTTGTCGGGATCATTGCCGCCGGGATGCGAGCTCGTGACGATGTACACGGCGGGCGTGACAGCGCGGGCCGCGCATCCAAAGGAGGCAGCCGCACTGGTCGCGTTGCTGACCGGCGCAGACCGGAAGGAACTGCGCCAGCGCGTGGGCTTTGCCGGCTAGATTAGATGCAAGCCCTATTTGTGCAGCTGGGTGAGGCCGGTCGGCGGACCGTCGACGGCTGTCCAGCCGCCGTCAACGAACAGCGTGCTGCCGCTGACATAGCTTGCGGCATCCGAGGCGAGATAGGCGACGGCGGTGGCGACCTCGTCGGCGCTGCTCCAGCGGTTGAACACGGTATGGCCGGCATAGAGATTGTAGATGTCGGGACGCTGCTTGAACGGGCCGGTCAGCGCGGTCTCGGCGATGCTCGGCGCAATCGCGTTGACGCGCACGCCGGCATGGCCGACCTCGGAGGCAAAGCCCTTCACCAAGAGGCCGATCGCCGCCTTGGTCGAGCCGTAGATGCCGAGGCCCGGCTCGATGGTCACCGCGCGCACCGAGGAGCAGGCGATAATGCTGCCGCCCTTTTGTTCGACCATGATGCGGCCGAAGGCCTGGAAGAACCAGACCGTGCCCTTGACGTTCAGGTTGAGCACGCGGTCGAGATCCTCCTCGGTGTAGTCGAGGATAGTCTTGCGGATGTTGAGTCCGGGTGTGGTCACCGCGATGTCGAGCCGCGGAAATTTCTGCATCAAGGTCTTGGCCAGCGCATTGACGTCCGCGGAACTCGCAGCATCGCAGCTAGCTGCTTCCGCCCAGCCGCCCTTGTCGCGAATGCCGACGGCGGTCGCCTCCGCTGCGTCGACCGCCCGATCGGCGCAGACGACGCGGGCCCCTAACCCGGCCAGCGCCGCGGCCGACGATTTGCCGATCCCTGAGGCGGCGCCGAGCACCACGGCCGTCTTGCCGGTGAGATCGAAGAGCTTGCGATAGTCGGTCACGGACAGTTTCTCCCTGTTGTCGCGACGCAAACTACGCAAGGGCGATGCGTCGGCCAAGGGCCGGCGCACGCACGGCAGCTATCCCTTGTATCCCATCAGGAGGCGCGGCAGCCACAGCGAGAAGGCGGGAACGTAGGTGACGAACATCAGCGCCGCGATCAACGCTGCATAGAACGGCAGGATGGTGCGCATCACCGCGCCGACCGAAATGCCGCCGATGGCGCAGCCGACGAACTGCGTCGTTCCGACCGGCGGGGTGTTCAGCCCGAGGGCACAGTTGATCAGCATCAGCATGCCGAACTGCACCGGATCCATGCCCGCCTTCATCGCGATCGGCAGGAAGATCGGGGTGCAGATCAGGATGGTCGCCGCCATGTCCATGAACGTGCCTAGCACGAACAGGATGACGTTGATGAGCAGGAAGATCATCCAGGGCTGCGTGGACACCTTGCTCATGAGGTCGCCTGCGAAGTCGGCTACCTCGTAGAGACCCATCAGGTACTGGAACATGGTGGAGACGCCGATCAGCAGCAACACCACGCCCGTCGTCTTGACCGCCTTGGCCGCGGCCCGCAGGAAGTTCTGCAAGGTCATGGTCCGGTAGATGAAGAAAGTCAGCAGGATCGTGTAGGTGACCGCGACGGCCGCCGATTCAGTGGCCGTGAAGACGCCGGACAGGATGCCGGCGAGAATAATGCCAACGATCAGCAGGCCGGGCAGCGCGGCGGCGAGCGAACGGAACACTTCGGCCCAGCCCGGGAACTTGCCGGCCGGATAGCCGCGCTTCACCGCGACCGCGTAAGCGGCGACCAGCATGCACACCATCAGCACGAGCGCCGGCAAAAGGCCGGCGGCGATCAGCGCGCCGATCGAGACCTTGCCGCCGGCGGCAAGCGCATAGATGATCATGTTGTGGCTGGTCGGCATCAGCGCGCCCACCAGCGAGGCATGGGTGGTGACGTTGACGGCGTAGTCGGTATCGAACCCCTCTTTTTTCATCATCGGGATCATCACCGCGCCCATCGCCGACACGTCGGCCACGGGCGAGCCGGAGACGCCGCCGAACAGCGTGCAGGCGACCACGTTCGACATGCCGAGGCCGCCGCGGATGTGCCCGACGAGATTCTTGGCGAGCTTCACGATCTTGTCGGCAACGCCACCATGCAGCATCAGCTCACCGCTGAAGACGAAGAACGGGATGGCGAGGAAGGAGAAGATGTTCATCCCCGACATCATCTGCTGGAAGATGACGGCGACCGGCAGGCCTTCATAGAGGATGGTGCAGATTGCCGACAGGCCGATCGCGAAGGCGACCGGGACGCCGAGGATCAGGAAGCCGAAGAAGGTGGCGCCGAGGATGATCAGTTCCATGACGGGACGACCTCTTCGCCGCGCAGGAGAGCAATGATGTGCTCGATTGAGAAGGAGACGGTCAGGATGCCCGAGGCGATCAGCGGCACGTAGCGGATGACCTCGGGCAGGCCGAGATTGGGGATTTTCACGGTTCCGACCGACGCCCCGAGGATCCAGCCGTTATAGGCCATCGCGATGCCGAACAGGGCCACCAGAACGTGGATCACGATCTCGATCTCTTCTCGCAGATGATCCGGAAGCATGACCAGCAGACTGTCCATGCCGATGTGGCCGGCATCGCGCACGCCGACGGCGGCGCCGATCAGTGTGACGTAGAGGATCAGGACCAGCGCAAGGTTCTCGGTCCAGGTCGGGCTGGAATTGAGCACGTAACGTCCGAACACCTGGTAGAACACGATGGTGACGATGACGAGCAGCCCCGCTACCGACAGATACATGCCGAGGCGCGCGATGGGTGCATTGATCCGCGAGAGCAGGCCGGTGGACGGGCGTACGGCGACCGCCTCCTGCTCGTGATCTGCAACATGTGGGTCTGTCATCCCGCGCCTCCGTCGCGAGGGCCCGGTGTCACCTTGCGGCGGCGCCGGACCCGATCCGCCGTGCTCTTACTTCGTGTCCTGGATACGCTTGACGAGGCCCTGCAGTTTCTCGTCACCGGCGAACTTCTGGTACACCGGCTTCATCGCGTCGACGAACTCCTGCTTGTTGGCGATGGTCACGACCTGGACGCCGGCCGCCTCGACGGTCTTGCGGGAGGCCTGCTCGCGCTCGTCCCAGAGCTTGCGCATGACCGGCACCGATTCCTTGGCCGCCTTGCGGACCATCGCCTGGTCGTCCTTGCTCAGCGTGTCCCAGACCTTTTTGGACATCACGAGAACTTCGGGCGCGAGCGAGTGCTCGGTGACATTATAGAACTTGGCCGCCTCGAAGTGGCGCGAGGACTCGTAGGAGGGCCAGTTGTTCTCCGCGGCGTCCACCAGACCGGTCTTGAGGGCGGTGTAGACCTCGCCATACGGCATCGGTGTCGGGTTTGCACCGAGGCTCTGGATCATGCCGACCCAGAGGTCGGATTGCTGGACGCGGATCTTCAGGCCCTTGAGGTCGGCGAGCGACTTGACGGGTGCCTTGACGGTGTAGATGGACCGGGCGCCGCTGTCGTAATAGGCAAGGCCGACCAGGCCCGCGGGCTCCATCGCCGCCAGTATCTCGTCGCCGATCGGCCCATCAAGAACCGTGCGCATATGCTGCGTGTCGCGGAAGACGAAGGGCAGGCACAACGCGACGGTTTCCGGCACGAAGTTGTTCAACGGCGATGCGTTGATCCGCATCATATCGAGTGCGCCGATCTTGAGCTGCTCGATGGTGTCCTTCTCGGAGCCCAGGGCTCCATTGGGAAACACCTTCACACCGAACTTGCCGCCGCTCGCCGTCGCGAGCTGCTTGCCCATGAACTTGACGGCCTCGACAGTCGGATAATCGGCGGGGTGCACGTCGGCGGAACGGAAATCGCGCGCGGTCGCCAAGGGTGCTGAGACCGCCAGCACAGCGGCTGCGATGATACCGGTGAGTGTCTTCATCTGGGCTTCCTCCTGAGGTGATTATATCGTTGTCGGGCAGGCTGCAGGCCGTCTTGGGTCGCTCCACTTCAGACGTGAAGTCAAGCGCCAATGTCGTCCCTAGGGCGGGCGGCATTCTCTGTCCAAGCCAAATCCAGCATCGATCAATGCAAGAGTTGCATCGATCAATTTCTGGCGCAATTCGCACTATGGTGGGTATGGCGGGCTGGCTCGACGTCGCCGGCACGTGACTTGACGCCTCCAATGGAGGCCCCTCAAGATATCCTAAACACTGGACTGTCTTGAGGGAATGCCCATGCCGCGGAAGCTGATCGATATTTCGGTGCCGCTCCGAAACGACGTGACGTCCGATCCGCCAGGCAACCATCCGACGATCCAGTACATCGACCACCAGCAGGGCCTGCCGCGCATGCTGCAGTTCTTCGACGGCCTCAGGGCGGAAGACCTGCCGGATGGCCAGGGCTGGGCCGTGGAGCAGGTGTCGCTGTCGACGCATAACGGCACGCATCTCGACGCGCCCTGGCACTTTCATCCGACCATGAACCGCGGTGAGCGGTCATGGACCATCGACGAGGTGCCGCTGGAGTGGTGCTTTCAGCCCGGCGTGAAGCTCGACTTCCGACATCTGCCTGACGGCTACGTTGTGACTGCAGGTGACGTCGAGACGGAGCTCAAGCGCATCGGGCACGCGCTGTCGCCGCTCGAGATCGTCGTCGTCAACACCAGCGCCGGCGCCAAATTCGGCGAGGCCAGTTACGTCAACTCCGGTTGCGGCATGGGCTATGAGGCCACCATGTACCTGCTCGAACGCGGCGTGCGGCTGACCGGCACCGATGGCTGGAGCTGGGACGCGCCGTTCGTCTACACCGCGAGGAAATATGCCGAAACCAAGGACGCCGGCCTGATCTGGGAAGGCCACAAGGCGGGCCGCCACATCGGCTATTGCCATCTCGAGAAGCTGCACAATCTCGATCAATTGCCCCCGACCGGGTTTACTGTCTCGTGCTTCCCGGTGAAGATCGAACGCGCCTCGGCGGGCTGGACCCGCGCCGTCGCCATCATTGACAATTAGGTGCGACGCATCATTCGCCGTCGAGGCCGCTCTCCGCGAGCTCGCGCAAGGCATCGGTGTCTAGCACCACGATGGCACCATGCTCGAGACGAACCCAACCGCGACCGGCCCAAGCGCGCAATTGCTTGTTGATGCTCTCGCGTGTCATCCCCACCATCTCGCTGATCTCCTGCTGGGTGATGGCGAGCGTACCGCTGCCGGAATCGAGCTTGCGCTCTTCGGTGAGACCGAGCAGCGCACTGGCAAGCCGGCCCGGCAGATTTTGCAGGATCACCTGTTCGACCTGCTGGCTGGTCCAACGCAGGCGCGCGCAGAGCAGTTCGATGAACTTCATCGCCAGCGCCGGCTGACTCTTCACGAATGGCAGGAAGTCGCGGCGGTCGATGATGTAGAGCTCGCAATTGGTGTTGGCGGTCGCATCCGCCGAACGCGGCGCACCATCGAGAACCGCGATCTCGCCAAAGATTTCTCCAGGACCGATGAGATTGAGAATGGCATTCCGCCCGTCGGGCGACGAGGAGGATATCTTCACAGTTCCGGTGATCACCGCGAACAGGTTGTTGCCGGGATCGCCCTTGGCGGCGATCGTCGCGCCGCGCTTCACGGTGGTGTGCTTGGCGTAGCGGCAAAGCTGATCGAGCGCCTCCGGCTCCAGATCCGCGAAGATCGGGTGCTTGCGCAGGACCGATAATTTGTTGCCCGCCGATTGTCGGGGGTCGCCGGTCTTGTCCTGAGGCACGCCGCTGGGCTCCTAAGACTGCGAGGCACTGGAGTTCCTGCGTAGTCAGTGTTGCCCGGCTTTTCAACCGGAAAGCATGCCCGCGGTTTTAGGCAAATGCGGCGAAATTGCTCCAGGCGCGGCTCCGAGTCGGCACCCAAAGGATGCGCCAATGCGCCCCGGTCGATGCAGAGTTGCAGGCACCGCAGTCGCGATTGCGTCAAGGCGCTGCCGAACGCCCCAACGCCGGCTGGGCGAGAGCCGATAGCCGGCGCATCAGACGGAAGCTATGATCCGGAGCATCAGCGCTTGGAATCGGAATCGATCCGGCCCGCGCTGGTTTGCCGGTCCGCCCACGCCAAAGCTACCCCGAAAGCGACGAAGATCGCCACGACGACCATCGTCATCAGCAACGCGTCAGCTGGCATCATGCTCCTCCCGGATTGTTTGACGGCATTATTTGCGGCCGGTAGCCGGCGTCATTGATCGGGATCAAAAAGGCCGGCAGCGCTGTGGAAAGCCCGTCAGGCTGCGGCGAGGGCCTCGACGCGCGCCGGGTCGAGCAGGCTGATTCCGCCGTGGATGATCTCGATCGCACCGTGGCGCTCGAGCTTGGTGAAGGTGCGGCTGACGGTTTCGATGGTCAGGCCGAGATAGTCGGCGATGTCCTGGCGACTCATCGGAAGCGGAACCGTGTCGGACGGCCCCTTGAGCGCCAACAGCCGTTCGCGCCAGCCCAGCAGGAACGCCGCGACCTTCTCGTCCGCCGAGCGGCGGCCGAGCAGGACCATATGGTCGCGCGCCTGGCCCAACTCGCGAATGGCCAGCTCGTTGATCCGCCTGAGCAGTTGCGGACGGTCCTCGATGAAACGGCCAAAGGGCGTTTTTGCGAACTGGCAGACGATCACCGCGCCGATTGCATCGGCCGAAAAATTGTGACGGCCGGAAAGATTCATCCCAAGGAAGTCGCCGGGTAACGCGAAACCCACGATCTGCCGCCGGCCGTCGGGCAGCAGCTTGTACAGCCGCATGACGCCGTCAAGGACGTTGTAGAACGAGGTCGTGATGTCCTCCTCGGAAAACACGGTCTCGCCCGAGGAAAAATGGACGCGGCGTCCGAGATGCTCGAACTCCCTGAGTTCGGCCGGATCCAGCGACGAACAGACCGCCGATCCGCGTACGCCACAATCGCTGCAGAAATGCCCGTTCGGCTCAATCATGACCACGGAAGCCTTCATCCACCGCTCCTAGCGCCGGTCCAGCTCTGCCCCCCGGCCGAGTCCGCCACGCGCGGCTGCATTCTACTGCGCCGCCACAAACGCGATTGACCCAGATCAATTTTGGCCTTCCTCCCCCCCTCTATTCTGGCTCGAGAGTTCGACGGGATCCCGCCTTCCATGTTTCAGCATGCGCTCCGCCAGGGCCTGATTGGCCTGCTTCTGATCACGCCTGCGCTCGCAGCCCCTACCGCCGAACAACGCGGCAAGGCCTTTGCACAGACCAATTGCGCGCGCTGCCACGCGATCGACCGCGTCTCCGAGAGCCCGCTCAAGATCGCGCCCCCGCTACGCACCCTGCACCGGCGGTATCCGATCGAGACCCTTGGCGAGGCTCTGGCGGAAGGCATCTACACCGGCCACGCCGACATGCCCGCCTTCGAGCTCAGTCCGGACCAGATCCATGATCTGCTGTCCTACCTGAAAACGCTCGAATAGCCGGCCCCTAAAGCGCGATGAGATTGGGATGAATCATCATCGCGCTTTAGGTTGTTGTTTACGCTGATCTTTCCGGAAAACCGCTTCGCACTTTGCGCTAACGCGGCCCTTCGGGTCCGGATCATGCTTTAGACCGCCTGCACCGTCCAGCCGATCAGCTCCTTGGCGATGCGGGCGAACGCCGCATCGAACGCTGCAACGGCAGCCGCCGGCTCGACCTTGTCGAGCTTCTCGCTGGCCTCAATGATGCGGGACGCGACCACCTTGCCGTTCTTGTCGACGATCCGCGCCGACAGGGCAATCTCGACCCTGGTCTCGCCCTCCGTGGCAATCCGGAAGCGCCTGATGTCGATCAGAAGCTGGTAATCCGCCTGTCCGAGATCGCTCGTGCGCAGCGGCGCGTGAGCGATGTCGTAGTTCTCGAAACTGTCGATCAGCCTCGCCTGCACCAGCTTCGGGATGCTGTCGGCCCACAGGAAATCGGCAAAGCCCGGGTTGTCACCCACGGGAGAGAACAGCATGCGCTGGGTCTGGAGCATCGCGACCGCGGTCGGCTCGGGAATGGCCAGCGACGCCGAGAACGTTTTGCCGGCCGGGCCAAGGTTCTGCGGCGCGCGCAGATCGTAGGTGATCTTCTGTGCCGGCGTCCCACCACCGGTCATCTTCTCGAGACCCGCCAGGATGCCGTCGATCTTGCCGGTGTTGCGCGCGAGCCCGTCGGAGAATGTCTTGAGATTGGCGATGGTGTCCTTCAGCGGACCGGAATTGTCCTCCAGCACGGTGTCGACCCGCCGCAGTGCATCGCGCGCGGCCTGCGTCATGCTCTGGCCTGCGCCGGCCTCGGCGATCAAGGTCAGGGGCTCACCGGATTTGACGACGATCATGCCACCCTCCAGCGTCACCACCGGCACGCCGGTCAGTCCCTGGAAATCGAGCCCGACCCTGGTGTCGGCGCGCACGGGCGTCGTCGAAGCAACCGAGATCGTCGCGTTGACGAAGCGCGGATTGTCCGGCGCGAGCCCGAGCTGAGTCACCTCGCCAACGCGGATGCCGTTGAACAGCACACCGGCGCCGACCAGCAGACCCGGCACCGGTCCCTGGAACTGCACGTGATAGTTCGTACGCGGCCCGATGCCGCCGGTGTTGTTCAGCCAATAGACGAAGCCGAACACCGCGATAATCGCGGCCAGCACGAAGCTGCCGATCAGCACGTAGGGAGCGCGGGTTTCCATGTCTCATCTCATCTCGTGTTGCAGCATCTGCGAGCGCTTGCCGTGGAAATAGGCGCGCACCCAGGGATGCTCGGATTGCAGCAGTTCGCGCATCGGCCCGATTGCGACGATCTTGCCGTCGGCGAGCGCGGCAACGCGGTCGCAGACGGTGGTGAGGCTGGCAAGATCGTGGGTGACCATGAACACGGTCAGCCCCAGGGTCTTTTGCAGGGTCCTGATCAGCGCGTCGAAATCGCCGGCGGCGATCGGATCGAGGCCGGAGGTCGGCTCGTCCAGGAACAGGATCGGCGGATCGAGCGCCAGCGCGCGCGCCAGCGCCACGCGCTTGGTCATGCCGCCCGACAATTCTGCCGGATATTTGTCGGCATCCTGCGCCCGCAATCCGACCATCTCCAGCTTGGCGATCGCGATCTCGTCCATCAGCTCTGGCGACAGGACGAGATTTTCGCGCAGCGGAAACTGGACGTTCTGGCGGACCGTCAGCGAGGAGAACAGCGCGCCCTGCTGGAACAGGATGCCCCAAGCCGTTGCCGCGCCCCGCGTGCGGCCGCCGATCGGCTCTCCCATGACCTCAATGGTGCCGCCCCGGCGCGGGATGAGGCCGATGATGGTCCGCATCAGCACCGACTTGCCGCCGCCGGACGCGCCCACCAGCCCGAGAATCTCGCCCCGGCGCACATCGAGCGACAGATGATCGAGCACGGTCTGGCGGCCGAAACCGACCACGAGGTCGCGAACCCTGATCGCGAACTCTTCCTGGTGTTCGCTCATCGTCACATTCCGATCGAGGCAAAGAAGATCGCGAACAGGCCGTCGAGCACGATCACCAGAAAGATCGACTTCACCACCGACGTCGTCGTCTGCCGCCCGAGCGACTCGGCGCTGCCCTTGACGCGCAAGCCCTCGCTGCAGGCGACGATCCCGATCACCAGCGCCATGAACGGCGCCTTCAGGATGCCGACCTCGAAATGGGTGACGGAAATCGCCTCATGCAGCCGTGCGATGTAGATCGCCGGCCCCATGTCGCCATAGAACTGCGCGACGAGGCCGCCGCCATAGAGCGCGGCAATTGATCCGATGAAGGCCAGGATCGGCAGCGCGATGACCAGAGCCGCAACGCGGGGCAGGATCAGGACGTCGACCGGATCGAGCCCCATGGTCGAGAGAGCATCGATCTCCTCGCGCATCTTCATCGAGCCAAGCTCGGCGGTGTAGGCGCTTCCCGAACGTCCCGCGACCATGATGGCGACGATCAGAACGCCGAGTTCGCGCAGCACCAGGATGCCGACCATGTCGACGGTGTAGGATTCCGCGCCGAACCTGCGGAAGTGGAAGAATCCCTGCTGGGCGATGATGGCGCCGATCAGGAACGTGATCAGAGCGACGATGGGAATCGCCTGCCATCCGATGCGGTAGAGCTGGTAGACCAGTGATGTCAGCCGCAGCGTTTGTGGCCGGCGCAGCACGCCGACGACGGCCATGAACAAGGCGCCAAGCATTTGCAGGAAGATCGTGATGTCCTCCCGCGCGCCGACGGTGGACTTGCCGAGATCGCCAAGCCTGAGCAGAACCGGGTTTGGCGCAGCTGCAGGCGGCGGCGTGTGGCGGTTGACCTGGCGCACCTCGTCCATCAGACCGCTGAAATGGTCGGCGACACCGATGAACTCGGCCGATCTACCGGATGAGGCGGCTCTGCGCGACAGTTTCTCCAGGACCCAGGCGCCGAGAGTATCCAGCGCGCTGATGCCCGACATGTCCAGGGTCACAACTCTTGACCGATCGACCTCGGCTCCGACCGACCGGGACAGAGTTTCGAGCGTCGCCACGTTCGCTGCGGTCCAGGGCCCTTCCGGGCGCAATTTCAACGCATCGCCAGAGGACGTTGCCAGCAACAGCGGTTCGGTGTTCACGCTTCCACCTCATCGGGACAATTGGTCCCCATTCAGCCGCTACTTCTAGGCCAGCGTGTGGCGGCCGGTTTGACCTGTCTCAAGTGGCGGACCTGCCCACGTCTTGACGCAAGTCAAACGCGGTCACGCCGGCGGGCCCTAGGATTCGCTCCATTCAATGGAGACATCAAATCCATGTTCGACAGCGACAGGATGAGCGAAGAATTGCGGACGCTCAAGGTGGACGTCACGCGCCTCTTGAGCACGGCCGGCGAGCAGATGTTCGACAGTTCGAAGGACCGTGCCGAGGCTCTGGCCGATCAGATCAAGGCCGCGCTTGCCGAGCTCGGCGAAACCGTCAGCGACGAGCAGGAGCAGCTTCAAGGCCTCATTGCGGAGCGCCCGATGACGTCGCTCGCCTCGGCTTTCGCGCTCGGCGTGGTCGTCGGCTTCATGCTGAGGAGACACTAGGTGAATAGCGAGAATGTCGTCAAACATCTGCGCCTCTTGTGGCGCACCGACAGGATCATCGCGGACATCAGGCTGCGCCACCTCCTGATGGGCCTCGGCCTGCGCGCCTTTGCGGCGCTGATCGCAGCGTTCGGGCTCTTGATGCTGGAGCTGTCGGCCTATTTCGCGCTGGTCCAGATCTGGAGCGCCATTGCCGCGGCCGCCATTCTCGGCACCGTCAACTTTGCCATCGCGGCGATTCTCTTCGTCATCGCTAGCCGTGCTCCGTCCGGCCGCGACATCGAGCTTGCCAACGAAATTCACGGCGCGTCCATCGAGGCCCTTCAGCTCGAGGCGCGCGCGCTTCAGGCTCAGGTGTCGGGCGCGGTGCATCATCCGCTGAGCACGATCGTGCCGGTGCTGGTGCCTCTGATCGCGATTATCGTCAAGTCTTTGCGAACCACTGCCAAGACAGCTGCCAAGACATCTGCAAAAACATCCGCCGCTGCAAATTCGGCTGAAGCGCGCTCCTGACGGGGGCGCTCAGAGCTTCAGCCGGACGTCGCAGATATCAGGCTCGGTCGGATCCGGCTTGACCTCGAAACCGAGCTGCCGGCACATATCGAGCATCACGGTGTTCTCCTGCAGCACATCGCCCGAGATCACCTTCAGCCCTTCCGACCTCGCGTAGTTGATGATCAGCTGCATCAGGGCCCATCCGAGCCCCCTGCCCTTGAGATCCGACCGCAGCAGGATCGCATATTCGCCGCTCTCGTAGATCGAGTCCGAATGGAGCCGGACGACGCCGACCATCTCGCCGGTCGCCTCGTCGAATGCGATGAAGGCCATGGCGCGCGCATAGTCGAGTTGGGTCAGCCGCGCGATGAATTCGTGAGTGAACTCCTTCATCGGCGCGAAGAAGCGCAGGCGAAGGTCGTGAGGCGTCACGTGACGCAGGAACTCATGGATGGTCGGCTCGTCCTCGGGACGCAACGGCCGCACGAAGATCCGCCAATCGTCCTTGAGCTTGAGACGGCGCTCCCACTGCGAGGGATAGGCCCGAACGGCGAAATTGGCGGGGCCGGAGCCAGCGAATTTCCGCTGCGACCGCCCCACCGCGACACGGGCGTCGACTGCCGTCACGCCGGTCTCATCCGCAAGCAGCGGGTTGATGTCGAACTCGCGAATCTCCGGAATATCGGCCGCCATCTGCGCAAGCTTGACCAGCACCATGGCGACCGCGTCCTGCTTGACGGCAGGCACGTCCCGATAGGCGCGCAGCAGCCGCGAGACCCGCGTGCGATCGATCAAATCGCGGGCGAGTTGCAGATCGAGCGGCGGCAGCGCCAGCGCCTTGTCGTTGATGATCTCCACCGCCGTCCCGCCCCGGCCGAAGACCACGACGGTGCCGAAGGTAGGATCGTCGGCAAGACCGAGGATCAGTTCGCGCGCCTTCGCCTTGACGACCATCGCCTGGACGATGACGCCGCTGATGCGAGCTTCGGGCCGCAGCTTCCTGGCCCGGGCGAGAATATCGGTAGCAGCCGCGCGCACCGCCTCCGGCGTCGTCAGATTGAGCACGACGCCGCCGACATCCGACTTGTGCACGATGTCGCGCGACATGATCTTCAGCACGACGGTCCCGCCTTGTGCAAATATCTCGTTCGCGCAGACCACCGCCTGCTCGACATCACTAGCGGCATAGGTCGGCACCATCGCGATGTCGTAGGCTTCGAGCAGGTTCTTGATCTCGACAGGCTCGAGCCATTTGCGGCCGTCGGCGATGGCTGCGGCAACGATCTGTCTGGCGCCCTGGGCATCGGGTACAAACGTGTCGGGCATCGCGGGAGGAACCTGGCTCAGTTCCTCGACGACTTCGCGATGCCGGACCAGATGCATGAAGCCACGCACCGCATCGTCCTCGGTCGGGTAGTTCGGAATGCCCGCGCCGGAAAGCGTCTGAATGATCGGCTGATCGGCCCCGACCCATGCGGCTAGCACGGGCCTTGCCCAACTGCGGTGCCGCTCGCGATATTTGGCGACGAGATCCGTTACGGTCGTCGCGATGTCGGCAGCCGAGGCGATCGCTGTTTGCACATTGAGCACGAGAACTGCGTCATTGTCGGAATCGGCCAGCAGCGCCTCGAGCGCAGCCGCGTAGCGCGATGCATCGGCATCGCCGACGATGTCGACGGGATTGCCGCCGGACCAGGTCGACGGCAGCACGTCGTCGAGTTTCTTGCGAGTGTCCGCCGAGATCGAAGCCGGAATCCCGCCAAGCTCGACCAAACGATCGACGGCGAGGACGCCGATGCCGCCGCCATTGGTAAGGATGGCCAGTCGCTTTCCAGTCGGCGATTCGACGCGGCCGAGCGTCTCGGCGCAGTCGAACAGCTCGCGCAGATCGGAGACCCGCAGGATACCCGCACGGCGGAACGCCGCATCATAGACGGCGTCGGCGCCCGCGAGCGCGCCCGTATGGGTCGCGGCTGCCTTCGCTCCTTGCGCCATGCGGCCGGACTTCACCACGACGACCGGCTTGACGCGCGCCGCGGTGCGGGCCGCCGACATGAACTTGCGCGCATCCTTGATGGCCTCAATATAGAGCAGGATCGCGCGGGTCTTGTGATCCATCGCGAAATAGTCGAGCAGGTCGGCAAGGTCAACGTCGATCTGGTCACCGATCGAGACGATGCCGGAGAAGCCGACGCCGCGCTGCGCGGCCCAATCAACCATGCCGGCGGCGATCGCGCCGGATTGCGAAATCAGCGCGAGATTTCCCGCCCCCGGCATGTGCGCGGCAAAACTCGCGTTGAGGCTCACACCAGGCATCATGATGCCAAGGCAATTCGGCCCGATCAGCCGCATGCCGTATTTGCGGGCCGCCGCGATTGCGGCCTCCAGCAGCGATCCCGGCCCATGGCCTAATCCGGCCGAGACGATCAGCGCGCCTGCCGAGCCGCGCCGCCCGGCCTGGTCGATGATGCCGGGAATCTCTCGCGCCGGCGCGGTGATGACCACCAGCTCGGGCACGAATTCCAGCCTGTCCAGGCTGGATACCGCAGCAACACCGCCGATTTCCGCATGGCGCGGATTCACCAGGCCGAACTGTCCCTTGAAGTCGGCCTTGTGAATGTTTTCCAGAACGGCACGTCCCACAGAGACCGGGCGGGCGCTAGCCCCGACAAGCGCGACTGAACGCGGCGACAGCAGATTCTTCAGGCGATAGGTTGACATGAAAGCAAATGCACCCGGTCGGGGGCGGTTCCGATGGTCGAGAGATCAGGCCGGAAACGAGCGGCTAGCCTAGTGCGAGATCATAACCCAGCACGGTGGCTGGCCAATGACAGTCTTTGTCACACCGCCCCAAACGATCTCGTTCAGGCGTGAATGATGGTAGGCTCCCATCACGATCGCATCAATGGCATTGGAATTCGCCCAGCTGCCGAGCACCTTGCCGATCGAGCTGCCGCCGCCCTTCGCCGTTTCGAACGAGGCGTAGACACCGTGTTCCCTCAAATGCTCGACGAGCGAGGTTCCGGATTGCACGATCTCGTCAGTCTTGTCGTCCGCCACAGTCACCACGCGGACCGAGGCCGCAGCCTGAAGGATAGGCATCGCGTCGCCAACTGCGCGCGCCGCGCGCGCGGAGTGATCCCAGGCGATCATGACGTTCTCGAATTCCGGTCGCAGCACCTCCACATGCTGTTCCGGGCACAGCAACAGCGGTCGGCCGGATTCGAACAGGAACGTCTCGATGATGTGCTCCGTTCGGCTGTCATGCGGCTTCACGGGGACTAGGGTGAGATCGCTGAAACGCGCATGTTCGGCCAGGATCGGCGCGATCTGGTCCGCTGGCACCTTGCCCGACCGGCTTTGGGTCCGAATGTTGGCACGAGATGCCGCACCGGTGAAGGCATCCAGCAGACGTTGCATATCGCCCGCTGCAGGAGCCCCCTTTGCATCGGCGGCGTCGAAATCGTCGGGGAGCAGCACCTTTGGTCGTACGAAGAGATCTTCCTCGAGCGCAAGCGCGGTGATCCTGGCACCGAGATCGGCGGCGACGGAAACGCATTTCTCGATCGCTGCGAGGGTCGGTCCACGCGGCTGGCCGACAAGCGGCAGAAAGACGTCCTTGATGGGCATCGGAATTCTCCTTAGTTGCCAGAATAGGCCGGCTTTCGTCAGGATGCTTGATCCTCGTCAAGCCTCGGGAACTGCCCGACCGGGCGAGGACGGGCATTGACGGAAGTCAAGGACTGGCCGCGCGCTGCCATTCTATGGATAGTTCGATCGGAGCGGTCCGCCCCGGAGAGACTGATGCGTGCGATGGTGTTGGCGGCCCCGCGAGCGCGGCTCCGAATGGAGGAGCGCCCCGATCCAATCCCCGGCGAAGGCCAGATCCGGGTCAGGGTCAGCGCTTGCGGCGTCTGCCGGACCGATCTTCATGTCGTCGACGCCGAACTGCCCGACATCCGCTATCCCATCGTGCCCGGCCATGAAATCGTCGGCCGCGTCGATCTCATCGGCCCCAATGTCGCAACGCATGCGCTGGGCGACCGGGTCGGCATTCCCTGGCTCGGGTTCACCTGCGGAAACTGCCGGTTCTGCCGGGAGGGCATGGAGAACCTCTGCGACCGCCCGCTCTTCACCGGCTATACACGGGACGGTGGCTATGCCACGCACGTGGTCGCCGACGCGCGCTACGCCTTTCCGCTCGGCGAAGCCGGCGACGACGTGGCTCTCGCCCCTCTGCTGTGTGCAGGCCTGATCGGCTGGCGTTCGCTGATTCTGGCCGGCGAGGCCGAGCGGCTCGGCATCTACGGCTTCGGCGCCGCCGGCCACATCGTCGCGCAAGTCGCAGTCTGGCAGGGGCGCTCGGTCCATGCGTTTACGCGGCGTGGAGATGCGGCTGCACAGGATCTCGCGCGCCGGCTCGGCGCCGTCTGGGCCGGCGCTTCGGACGAGACGCCGGACACGCCGCTCGACGCCGCCATCATCTACGCCCCCGCCGGCGAACTCGTGCCGGCCGCATTGCGCGCCGTTCGCAAGGGCGGCCGCGTCGTTTGCGCCGGCATCCATATGAGCGACATTCCGAGCTTCCCGTATGATCTGCTCTGGCAGGAACGACAGTTGATCTCCGTTGCCAATCTCACGCGACAGGACGGTCTCGATTTTCTAAGCATCGCCCCGCAAGCCGGCGTACACACGGAGACGACCGCATTTCCACTCGATCAGGCCAATGAAGTCCTGGACATGCTGCGGAATGGACAAATTCTAGGCGCAGCCGTGCTGAAGCCCTGACCGCATCTTGGGACACCAGCTTCGATGACAGACGAAACGGCTGCCCAGGAACGGATCTTCGCGGCGCTCTGCGCCCATCCCGGCGTGACGCGGATCGATACGCATGCCGCTTCGGTCTTTCTCGACGGGCCGCGGGCGCTGAAGATCAAGCGAGCCGTGCGGTTTCCGTTCCTCGACTATTCGACGCTCGAAAAACGCAAGGCGGCCTGCGAGGAAGAGATCAGGATCAACCGGCCGCTGGCGCCGCAGATCTATCATCGCGTCGTGGCGATCACCGAGGAGACCGACGGATCGCTGAAGGTCGACGGCAGCGGCCGGCCGCTCGAGTATGCGGTCGACATGTCCCGCTTCGACGAAAGCCGGACGCTGGATCATCTGGCGAAGGCCGGCCCGCTCGATGCGAGCCTCGCCTCGGCAACCGCTGACGCCATCGCGGCTTCGCATGCGGCAGCGCCCCGCGCCGACGGCAAGGCATGGGTTTCCTCGATCCCCGGCCTCATCAAGGCAAACAGCAACGGCCTGCGGGAGGGCAACCATCTCTCAGCCGAGGCGATCGAGCAGCTCGGCACGGCCTCGCACGCGATGTTCCTGCGCCTGCGGCCGCTGCTCGACGAACGCGGCCGACAGGGCTTCGTGCGCCGCTGCCATGGCGACCTGCATCTTGCGAACATCGTCTTGATCAGTGAACAGCCCATCCTGTTCGATGCCATCGAGTTCGATGCGCAGATGGCAACCGTCGACGTGCTCTACGACCTCGCATTCGTGCTGATGGACCTGCTGAGCCATGACCAGGCCGCGGCAGCCAATATCGTGCTGAACCAGTACCTGACCACGACGTCCGTCGAAACTCTCGACGCGCTGGCCGCCCTGCCGCTGTTCATGTCCGTTCGCGCGGCAATCCGTGCGCAGGTCGCATTGGCGCGGCTGACGCGGCCCGATGCGGACCGGAGCGGAATTCTCGACGAAGCACGTCGTTATTTCGACCTCGCCCGGGCGCTGATCGCTCCCCCCGCCCCGCGCCTGATTGCGGTCGGCGGATTATCAGGCACCGGCAAATCCGTCCTCGCCCGCGCCCTAGCGCCCCACATCGCGCCGCAGCCGGGAGCGGTCGTGCTGCGCAGCGACATCGTTCGCAAGCAGCTGTTTCAGGTGGGACACACCGACCGCCTGCCACCGTCCACTTACCGGCCTGAGGTCACGGCACGCGTCTACGAGATGCTGGCGCAGCGCGCCCGGCAGGCGCTGGCGCAAGGCCATTCCGTCATCGTCGATGCCGTCTTTGCACGCGAGTCCGAACGGGACCAACTGGCCGCCCTGGGGCGCGAATGCAACGTGCCGTTGAGCGGACTATTCCTCGTTGCCGACCTCGCGACCCGTCAGGCCCGCATCGGCGGCCGTCACGGCGATGCCTCCGACGCCACGCAAGAGATTGCTGCGCAGCAAGAGCACTATAATATCGGTCACGTCGGTTGGGCGACCATCGATGCATCCGGCACGCAGGAGCAGACGCTTCAGAGCTGCCGGGACGCGATCGCAAGGCAGGCAAGGCAATCTGATTGACGCGGGCAAGGATGTCGCGACCCACCACGAGTTCGACCGCGCCCGCCAAGCCGGCGACGCGGCGCAATGTCCTGCCCGGCCGCCTCAGCCCCGGCATGGCCTGCGATACCGCATTCCGGATCATCGCCCGCCGCCATCTCGATGCCGTCCTCGCCCAGCATGACGGCACCTGCTGCGGCGACCCCGAGGCGCTGCATCAGATCCGGATCGCGCTGACGCATCTGCGCACCGCCATCCGCTTCTTTTCCCCCATGGTCGATGACGGGCTGCGGCCAAACGTCTGGGCCGAGCTGAAATGGCTGAATAGCCAGCTGGGCATGGTGCGCGACCTCGATGTCGCGATCGATCGGGTCATCGCCGAGAGCGGCGGGGAGCTTGATGTGGTCGCCGAGCTCCAGCACTGGGACGAGAAACGCGCCGAGAGCCACCGCCTGCTGACGCGCGCATTGCAATCCGCTCGCTTTCGGCGCCTGTCCGAGCAGACCTCGGCCTGGATCGAGAGCGGCCCCTGGTCGACCCGGCGCAGCAAGGAGGCGGTCAGGCTGCGCCGGTGCCCGCTGGCCGACCACGCGACGGCCCGCCTGACCGAGTGGGAAGAGACGCTGCTCAGGAAGGCCCGGAAGCTGCGCAAGCTTGACGTCGAGAAGCGTCACAAGCTGCGGCTTCTCAACAAGCGGATGACCTATTCGGTCGAGTCGCTCGCGGACCTGTTCGCCGACGAATCCTTGACCAAGCAGAAGTCGATCCTCAAGCAATTGAGGAAGGCGCAGAAATCCCTTGGACAATTGAACGATGATGTGCGTGGACAAACGCTGGCGGCGTCATTGAACGAGGCCGTCCCCGAGGCAGGCATTCGCTTCCTCGACCGCAAGCGGGAAAGGAAGCTGCTGCGAGCCGCCGCGAAAGCCTACCGGAAACTGGACAAGGCCAAGCCGTTCCGCTCGTCAGACCTTGCGCCGAACTCGGAGCCCAAGGATTAGAGCGTTTTCGAGCGACGTGGACACCGGTTCGCGTGAAGAAAAGGCGTCAAGATAGAAATCTAGACCCGTTCCGATTCAATCGGAACGGAAATGGCTCTAGACTAGCTGTGGACGTAGTCGCCCGGCGCGTCGGGCAGGCCGTCAATGTCTCCGCCCCCGATCGACGGTGGCTCGCAAGGCGCGCCCGAACGCGCCGCCAGCCATTGGGTCCATTCAGGCCACCACGAGCCCTCGACGTGCGGCGCCAGCCTCAGCCACTCCTCCGGACCGACATAAGGCGCGTCCGCGGCCTTGGTCTTGACCTGATAGTTGTGCCAGGACTCGCCAGGAGGCGCGACGACGCCGGCATTGTGACCGCCGCTGGTCAACACGAACGTCACGTCGGCGTCGACCTGGTAATGGATCTTGTAGACGGATCGCCACGGCGCGACATGGTCGGCGAGCGTGCCGACCACGAACATCGGCGTGTGAATGTCGGACAGCGAGATGCTCCTGCATTCGACGCGATAGCGACCTTCGGCCAGATCGTTGTCGAGGAACAGCTCGCGCAAATACTCCGAGTGCATGCGATAGGGCAGCCGAGTGGCGTCGGCATTCCAGGCCATCAGGTCGCTCGGCGGAGAGCCCTCGCCCATCAGATAGTCACGCGAGAGCCGCGACCAGATCAGCTCGTTGGAGCGCAGCAGCTGGAACGCGCCGGCCATCTGCGTCGTGTCGAGATAGCCGCGCTGCCACATCATGTCTTCGAGGAAGGCGACCTGGCTCTCGTTGATGAAGAGCGTCAATTCGCCGGCCTCCGTGAAATCGGTTTGCGCGGCGAGCAGCGTGATGGTGCCGAGACGGCTATCGCCGTCGCGTCCCATGGCGGCAGCGGCGATCGACAGCAAAGTGCCTCCCAGACAGTAGCCGAGCGCGTGGATCTTCCGGCCCGGCACGATCTGACCGATCATGTCCAATGCGGCCATCACACCCAGCTTGCGATAGTCGTCGAAGGCCACATCCCGGTCGTTCTCATCCGGATTGCGCCAGGAGATCGCGAAGACGGTGAAGCCTTGACCGGTCAGATATTTGACCAGGGAATTCTGCGGCGACAGATCGAGGATGTAGTACTTCATGATCCAGGCCGGCACGATCAGAATCGGCTCCGGCCGCACCTGCGCGGTCGTCGGATGGTACTGGATCAGCTCGATCAGGCCGTTGCGGTAGACGACCTTGCCGGGCGAGGCCGCCACCGTCTTGCCGACGACAAACTGATCGTCGCCCACCGGCTTCGAGCTGGAGAGCAGGCGCGTCAGGTCGCTGCACCAGTTTTGCCAGCCGAACACAAAATTCTCTCCGCCGCTCTGGAACGCTTTTTCCAGAACCTGCGGATTGGTGGCTGCGAAGTTGGAGGGCGCCAGCATGTCGAGCATCTGGCGCATCGAGAACTCGACGATGGCTTCATTTGCGTGGGACACGCCGCGTATGCCGGTCGTGGCATCGTGCCACCAGCGCTCGCTGAGCAGAAACGCCTGCGCAAACAGGTTGAACGGCGCGGCTTCCCATTGCCGATCGTTGAAGCGACGATCCCGCTCCTGCGGTCGAATGACGGACCACGGCTCTTGCGACGTCGCGTGCGCGGCGGCTTCCAGGAGTCGTCCGCTATCGCGAAAAATATTGCGGGAAAGCTCCATCTGGTGCTGCGGCGCCGCAGCAAGATGCGCGCCCCAATCGAGCCAGGCGAGCGACAAGGCCACGGGCGAAATCCCGCCGGTGAACCGCGCCAGCATGGCATGATACGCGCGATCGAGCGGATACGAATCTGATTCGGTCGGGCAATTGCAGATATCCGGCGTCCCTGCGGCCTTTTTGGGAATCGCGGCAGAAACCTCTGCAACCGGCTCGGCGGAGGGAGCTTGCAGCGGCGCTTCGGCCCGTGGAAATATCTTCACGACGCTCATGGTTCATTGTTCCTGCGGGCTTCTGGTTCTACGCTTATAGCAGGATATGGCGACGCTTCCGCTGCGCGTTGAGCTGCATCAAATGCGAGCACGGATCACAATTGCTCAATCAGGGCAAAAACGGCTTTGTCCGCTTGACCTGGGTCAAACTGTACCGCGACGCTCGGGCTAGGTTTTGCGCATTGAAATTCGACATGCCAGCGGAGTCTTCCATGCGCGCCCATCAGATCATGACCCGGTCGGTCATCTCGGTCACCCCCGACACCAGCATCGTGGAGGCGGCGAACATCATGCTGAAGCGGCACGTCAGCGGCCTCACGGTCGTGGACGATGCCGGCAAGCTGGTCGGCGTCGTCTCGGAAGGAGATTTCATCCGCCGCAGCGAAATCGGCACCGGACGCAAGCGGGGTCGCTGGTTGCGGTTCATCCTGGGCACGGGACAGTCGGCCAGCGACTTCGTCCACGAACACGGCCGCAAGGTTTCGGAGGTGATGACCGCCTCGCCCGTGACCATCACCGAGGATACCGCACTTGCCGAGATCGTCGATCTCATGGAGCGGAACAACGTGAAGCGCCTGCCGGTGGTGCGCGGTGACATAGTCGTCGGGATCGTGTCCCGCGCCAATCTGCTGCAGGCGGTTGCGGGGCTCGCCCGGGACGTGCCGGATCCGACGGCCGATGACGATCACATTCGCAGCCGCATCATCGATACCATGGAGAAGAACGACTGGTGCCCGTTCGGCCTCAACGTCATCGTCCGCGATGGCATCGTTCACCTCAGCGGCGTCATCACCGAAGAGCGTGCGCGGCAGGCTGCTGTCGTCGCAGCGGAGAACGTCGAAGGCGTGAAGAAGGTCCACGACCATCTGTGCTGGGTCGACACCATGTCCGGCGTCTATCTGAACTCACCTGAAGACGACGATCTCGCCAAGGCAAGCTGACAAAGCGAACTGAAGCGCGGCTCAGCGAGGAATGACGGCGGTCGCCTCGATCTCGACGCGAGCCGCCTTCTCGACCAGCCGCACGACCTGGACCAGCGCCATCGCCGGATAATGCGCACCGAAGACGGCGCGGTAGACCCTGCCGAGTTCCTTCAGGTTCGCCAGGTATTCGTCCATGTCAACGACGTACCAGGTCAGGCGCACCAGGTGTTCGGGGCGTGCGCCGGCCTCATTCAGGATCGCGGCGATGTTGCTCAGGGTCTGGTGAACCTGCGCGACGAATCCGTCGGCGAGCCGTTCATCGGCATCCCAGCCGATCACGCCACCGGTGACGACGATCCGCCCTTCGGCAGCGATGCCGTTGGCATAGCCTTTCGGCACCCGCCAGCCGGACGGCTGGAGGATCTGCGCCACCGAACCCGTGTCACTCTCGTCGGCGGTCGGCAGCACCGCAAGCTGCGGGCCTTTCGGCGTCGTCACGGACAATTCTCTATCCTTCTCTCATTCCGCCGCGACACCCGAGGACGTCGCTGCGGCCTGCGCGAGCTGTCGCAGGGCAAAACGTTTCAACTTGCCGGTCTCGGTCTTCGGCAACTGCGTCACAAACTCGATTGCGCGCGGATATTTGTACGGCGCGATCTCGCGTTTGACATGCTCCTGCAACTCGGCTGCGAGCTGAGCATCTGGCGTCACGCCGGGCGCGGCGATGACATAGGCCTTGACGATCATCCCGCGCGCCTCGTCCGGCGCCCCAACCACACCGCACTCAACGACAGAAGGGTGCGTCAGCAGCGCCGCCTCGACGTCGGTGCCCGCGATGTTGTAGCCGGCCGACACGATCATGTCGTCGGAGCGGGACTGGTACCAGAAATAACCGTCACTATCCATCAGATAGGTATCGCCGGTGATGTTCCAGCCATCCCGGACGTATTTGCGCTGCCGCTCGTCAGCGAGATAGCGGCAACCGGTCGGCCCGCGCACGGCGAGCTTCCCCATCGTGCCCGGCGGCACGTCATTGCCGGCATCATCGACGATCTTGGCCTCATAGCCCGGCACCGGCTTGCCCGTCGCGCCCGGGCGGATCTCATCCTCGGTCGCGCTGATGAAGATGTGCAGCATCTCGGTCGAGCCGATCCCGTCCATCAGCTTGATGCCGGTTGCCTTGAGCCAGGCATCGAATGTCGGCTTTGGCAGCGTCTCACCGGCCGAGACGCACTTCCGAAGCGAGGAAATGTCGCGTCCCCCAAGCTTGCCGATCATGGCGCGATAGGCGGTCGGCGCGGTGAAGCAGACTGTGGTCTTGTACTGCTCGATCGCCGTCAGGATGTCGTCCGGCGTCGTCTTCTCCAGCACCACGAAAGAGGCGCCGATGTGCATCGGAAACAGCACGCCGCCGAAGCCGAAGGTGAAGGCGAGCGGCGCCGAGCCGACGAAGCGATCCTTCTGCTCGGCCCGCAGGATGTTGCGCGCGTAGCCATCGCAGACGGCCAGCATGTCGCGGTGGAAATGCATGGTGCCCTTGGGATCGCCTGTTGTGCCCGATGTGAAGGCGATCAGGCAGATGTCGTCGGATGCGGTATCGACGGCCGTGAATTCGGGACTGGCATCGGCGATCAGCGCCTCGAGCGAGTCGGGCGCGCCATTGCCCCAATAGACGACCCGCTTGAGACCGGGCGCAGCTAGCTTCGCCTTCTCCATCTCGTCGGCGAGCTTTCCGTCGCAGAGCGCCAGCGTGATCTCCGACTTCTGGATCGGATAGGACAGCTCCTTGGCGCGCAGCAGCGGCATCGTCGCCACGCAAATTCCGCCGGCCTTGATCACAGCGAGGTAAGTCGCGACCATCATCGGATTGTTGGCCGAACGCAGCAGCACGCGCCCGCCGGCGACGAGGCCCAGCTTGCCGACCAGCACATTGGCGATGCGGTTCACGAGCGCCTGCAGCTCGCGATAGGTGTAGCTCACGGCGGGGCTGATGACGCAAGGCGCATCGCCATGACCCTGCTCCACCCACCGGTCGAGAAAATAACTGACGCAGTTCAACCGCGGCGGATAGTGCAGCTCCGGCCGCGAGAAGATGAATTCGGGCCAGAGCTCGCGCGGCGGCAGATGCTGCCGCGCAAATGTATCGACATGGGCCGTCGCGGCGTTGCCGTCATACGGGCCCGACGCTTGAACCTTGGCAGCGTTGGCCATCGCACGCTCCTTTGCGCATGGAAAGCACCCGGCAGCACTATCTGGGAAACATTTTAGGCTTAAAACAATTTGGCGCAATAGCGGATTTTGGGCATCCCGTGCATTTTGCTGCGGCAAAGTGGATTGGCAGTCCGGCCGACCGTGGCCCTAAGGCCGGCGGCGCGCGGCCGATTTCTGCGCCGACGCCTTGGTCTTGGCGAGCAGGCGCATCAGCTCGCGCACGTCCTTCGGCGTCAGATCGGCGAAGAGATCGGCGATCCAGGTCTCGTGTTCCGCTGCCATCCTGCGAAACTCGGCGCGGCCGAGCTTTGTGAGACGGATCACCTGGACGCGGCGGTCGGTCTCCGAGGTACGCCGGTCGAGATGGCCTGATTCCACCAGACGCTCGACAAGACCGGTGACGTTGCCGTTGGAGACCATCATACGCTTGGAGACGTCGGACAAGGTCATGCCGTCAGGCGCCTTGTCGAGCTGCGCCATCAGATCGAATCGGGGCAGCGTGACGTCGAAGCGCTGCCGCAGCCGGCCGCGCACCTCGCCCTCGATCAGGGTCGTGCAGGTCAACAAGCGCAGCCACAGCCGAAGCTCTTCGGCATGGTCTTCCGGAGTCTCGACGGCCTTGGTCTCGGAATCAAGCATCTGATGCAGTCATTGACGGCAGGCATTGGCGCCGGCACGGATTCCCCAACGTTTTGAGCTTCAAATAAATCGAAGCCGGCCGCAAGTCCAAAGCTGCAGCAATCGACCGCACGCCAATTTCTTTAGGCTTCAAATAATTGGCGCGCCGCTTGCATGAGCGCTGTGCCGCGGGACGGCGACGTCTTGAGCCTTGCTTGCCGCGGCAGCCATCATCGGCATAAGCTTGGATTGGAGTACGCGCCTTGCAGCGCAGGCCCGATGTCACGAGGGACAGATCATGAAAATTCAGTCGACCCTGGCCGCAGCCACCTTGCTGCTCGGCACCGCAATGAGCCCCGCCCTCGCCCAGGAGAAGATCAAGCTCGGTGTGATCGTGACCCTGTCGGGGCCGGCCGCCGCGCTCGGCCAGCAGGTTCGCGACGGCTTTGCGCTCGCGGTGAAGGACCTCGGCAGCAAGATGGGTGGCCGCGATGTCGAGGTCGTGGTGGTCGACGACGAGCTCAAGCCGGACGCGGCGGTGACCAAGGTCAAGGGCCTGCTCGAGCGCGAGAAGGTCGATTTCGTGGTCGGCCCGATCTTCTCCAACATCCTCCAGGCGATCCACCGGCCCGTGACGGAATCGAAAGTGTTCCTGATCAGCCCCAATGCCGGGCCGTCGACCTTTGCCGGCAAGGACTGCAGCCCGTTCTTCTACGTCACATCCTATCAGAACGACCAGGTCCACGAGATCCTCGGCAAGGTTGCACAGGATCGCGGCTACAAGCGCATGTACCTGATGGTGCCGAATTATCAGGCCGGCAAGGATTCGGTCGCCGGCTTCAAGCTCGACTACAAGGGCGAGATCGTCGAAGAATCCTACATGCCGCTGAACACGCTGGATTTCCAGCCGGAGCTGTCCAAGATCTCCTCGCAGAAGCCCGATGCGCTGTTCACGTTCATGCCGGGCGGCCTCGGCGTCAACCTCGTCAAGCAGTACCGGCAGGCGGGCCTCGCTGACAGCATTCCGGTGCTCTCGGCGTTCACGGTCGACGAGTCGACACTGCCGGCACAGCAGGACGCGGCCGTCGGCATGTTCGGCGGCGCAAACTGGGCGCCCAATCTCGACAACCCACAGAACAAGAAATTCGTTGCAGCCTATGAAGCGGCCTACAACGTCGTGCCCGGCACTTACGCCTTCCAGGCCTACGACGCCGCGATGCTGATCGACAGCGCCATCAAGGGCGTGAAAGGCGACCTCTCGAACAAGGACGCTGTTGGAGCCGCGCTGAAGAAGGCGGATTTCACCTCGCTGCGTGGCGCTTTCAAGTTCAACACCAACGGCTACCCGATCCAGGATTTCTACCTGACCAAGGTCGCCAAGCGGCCGGACGGCAAGTTCCAGACCGAGATCGTCCAGAAGGTCTTTGAAAATTACGGCGACCGCTATGCCAAGGACTGCAAGGCAAACTGAGGTCGCGCGTCGCGTTAAGGGAGGACTGCAATGAAGAGCGAAATTACCGGCATCACGCGGGCCAATGAGGGGATCCAGGGCATTTCCTGGAACATCCTCGGCCAGACCTATGTGCCGAAGAGCTACGCGGAGAACAGCTTCTCCTGGCACGCGACGCTGCCGCCGGGCACATTCGTGCCGCCACACATTCATCCCGACCAGGATGAGTATCTCTACATGCTGGAGGGCAAGCTCGACTTCATGCTCGGCAATTCGGAGGCGCAGGCGACTGCGGGCGACCTGATCCGTCTCGGCATGGGCGTGCCGCACGGCATTTTCAACAAATCGGAGCAGACCGCGAAGGTGCTGTTCTGGGTGTCGCCGAGCCGCAAGTTGTTCGACCTGTTCTGGGGCCTGCACAACATGAAGGAGCAGAAGCCGGAGGACGTGGTGGCAATGGCCGCCGAGTTCAACATCCACTTCCTGCCGCCGCCTCCCGGCGCTGGCTAGCGACGCGGCGTCAGGCGCGCACCGCCGCAAGTCCTGGCACTGCGGCGAAGCCTGCCTTTGTGGCATAACCGCGCACGATCGCCTCGCGCTGGGAATAGCTCAGCACGTTGTCGACATTGTCGAAGCCGTCGGGCGCGAGCTGCTCGACGGCATCGATGACGCCCTCGGGGCCACCGCGGCGGTTGGAGCGGACGATGTCCGCGGTCATCGGCAAGCGCTTCTTCTCGTATTCGAGCAGCGCCTGGCGCGGGTGCTCGGCGCGCACCAGCGCGTCGGCGAGGCAGCGCGCGTCGAGGATCGCCTGCGAGGCGCCGTTGGAGCCGACCGGGTACATGGGATGCGCGGCATCGCCGAGCAGCGTGACGCGCCCGGACGACCAATAGGGCAAGGGATCGCGGTCGCAGGTCGGATATTCGTAGAATTCGGGCGTGGCCGAGATCAGGCTCTTCACGTCGATATAGGGCACGGAGAAGCGCGCCACGTGCGGCATCAATTCCTCGCGGCGGCCCGGACGCGACCAGTCCTCCTTGCGCGGCGGCGGGGCATTGCCCTCGCCGACCTTCACCAGCACCGCCCAATTGGTCAGGCGGCTCGCGGGGCTCGATCCCTCCGCAATCGGATAGATCACCACCTTGGCATTGAGACCGCCGGCCACGATCATCGATTTGCCGGTGAGGAACAGCGGCCAATCGCGGGCGCCGCGCCACAGCATCAGGCCGTTCCAGCACGGCGGCCCCTCGTTCGGGAACAATGTCTCGCGGACGCGTGAATGGATGCCGTCGGCGCCGATCAGGATATCGCCACGCGCAGTGTGGATGTGGGCGCCGGCACGATCGAAGAAATAGGCGGTGACGCCACCTTCGTCCTGCGTGAAGGCACCGAGACGGCAGCCGGTGTGGATTGCGTCCGCACCGAGCCGCTCCTCGACGGCACGATGAATGACGCCCTGAAGGCGGCCGCGATGGATCGAGAATTGCGGAACGTCGTGGCCGGCGTCGATGCCGCGGGCTTCGCGCCAGACCTCCTGGCCGTGACGATTGAGGTAGTAGAGCTGGTCGGTGCGGATCGCGACCTCGTCGAGCTTCTGGAGCAGGCCGAGGCCGGCGAGTTCACGCATGGCATGCGGCAGCGTGTTGATGCCGACACCAAGCTCGCGGATGGTGTCGGCCTGCTCGAAGACCTCGCAACCAATGCCGCGCGAGCGCAGCATCAGTGCCGTGGTCAGACCGCCAATACCACCACCGACGATAATCGCCTTCATCGCCCTTACTCCACTCGAAATACGCCAGGCAATGCAGTTAACGTCGCACGGGCGGTTACTCCGCCGCAAGCGGCTTTGTCGCCTCCGCCTTCAGCTCGGCCCGGGTCTTAGGCTTAGCCTTAATTCTCAGCTCCTCGAGATCCTGCCGGTCGCGCACGCTGTTCCGGAAAATCTGATCTTTTCCCGGCAGATATTGCGGCGGGCAGAAGGCGTCGTCCGCGCCGTACCAGGCCGCCGCCTTCATGGTGAAGAAAGGATCGACCAGATGCGGACGGCCGAGCGCGACGAGATCCGCCCGGCCGGCGGCCAGGATGGTGTTCGCCTGGTCCGCCGTCGTGATGTTGCCGACACACATGGTGGCGACCCGCGCCTCGTTGCGGACCTGGTCGGAGAACGGTGTCTGGAACATGCGCCCATAGACCGGCTGCGCATCGCGCACGGTCTGCCCGGTCGAGACGTCGACGAGATCGACGCCGGCTTCGGCAAAAGCACGAGCGATGGCTACCGCGTCGTCGCCAATGATGCCGCCATCGGCCCAGTCGGTCGCGGAGATACGCACGGACATCGGCTTGTGCGACGGCCAGACCGCACGCAGGGCCTCGAAGATCTCGAGCGGGAAGCGGAGGCGGTTTTCGAGCGAGCCGCCATACTCGTCCGTTCGGGTGTTCGTCAGTGGCGAGATGAAGCTCGCGAGCAGATAGCCGTGGGCACAGTGCAGCTCCAACATGTCGAAGCCGCAGCGTTCACCGCGTTCGGCCGCTGCAACGAAAGAGTCCCTCACCGCATTCATGCCAGCACGATCGAGTTCGCGCGGCACCTGGCTGTCGGGGAAATAGGGTAGCGGCGATGCCGAAAAGACCTCCCAGCCACCCTGCTCCAGGGGGCGGTCCATGCCGTCCCACATCAGCTTGGTCGCGCCCTTTCGGCCGGCATGGCCGAGTTGCAGGCAGAACTTTGCAGCCGAATTGCCGTGGACGAAATCCACGATGCGCCGCCACGCCGCCTCCTGTTCGTCATTCCAGAGGCCGGCGCAGCCGGGCGTGATCCGGGCGTCGCGGGCAACGCAGGCCATCTCCGTGAAGATCAGGCCGGCGCCGCCGATTGCGCGCGAGCCATAATGCACCAGATGAAAATCGCCCGGAACGCCCTCCTTCGCCGAATACATGCACATCGGCGACATCACCGCGCGGTTGGCGATCTCCATCTCGCGCAAGCGGAACGGCTGGAACAACGGCACCATCGGCTTGCTGATGCTGACGTCAAAGCCGCTGCTGCGAACCTTCTTTGCGAAAGACTTTTCGACCTCGGCCACAAAATCTGGCGCACGAAGTTTCAAGTTGTCATAAGTGATCGCCTTCGAGCGCGTCATCACGCCGAAGGCGAACTGCACGGGATCAAAATCCCAGAAGCGATCGACGTGTTCGAACCAGACCAGCGAGACGTCGGCGGCATGCTGCGTCTTCTCGACCTCCTCACGGCGGCCGTGCTCGTAAACTTCCAGTGCTGCCTTGATGCTGGGCGCTTTCTCCATCGCCTCAGCCAGCGCGATCGCGTCTTCCATCGCGAGCTTGGTGCCCGATCCGATCGAGAAATGCGCGCTCGCCTTGGCGTCGCCGAGCAGCACCATGTTGTCCTTGACCCAGCGCTTGCTGCGGATCATCGGGAAATTGCGCCACATCGAGCGGTTGGTAAGCAGCTTGTGGCCATCGAGGAACCAGCCGAAGATATCGGCCATCCGCGCGGCGGACTCTTGCTCGTTCAGCCCGGTCAGCCCTGCCCGCTCGAATGTTTGCGGGTCAGTCTCGAAGATCCAGGTCGAGTGCCCGGCTTCATACTGATAGGCGTGGGCGATGAACGGTCCCCACTCCGTTTCCTGGAAGATGAAGGTGAAGGCATCAAGCGGCCTGGTGGAGCCCATCCAGGCGAACTTGTTGGCACGGACGTCGACCTCCGGCTGGAAATGGCCGACGTATTTTTCGCGGAAGCGGCTGTTGATGCCATCGGCGAGCAGGATGAGATCGGCATCGGCGAAGCGGGATTCGTCGTCGATATCCACCTCGAAATGCAGCGTGACGCCCAACTCACGTGCACGCTCCTGGAGGATCAGGAGCAGCTTCTGCCGTGAGCAGCCGCAAAAGCCGTTGCCGCCGACCCGGTGCACCATGCCGCGGAAATGCACGGCGATATCGTCCCAATAGGCGAATTCCTGGGTGATGCGGCGATAGCTCGGAAGATCGTGCTTCTCGAAATTGTCGAGCGTCGCATCCGAGAACACCACGCCGAAGCCGAAGGTGTCGTCGGCGCGGTTGCGCTCATACACGGTGATGTCGGCGCTTGGCCGCTGCTTTTTCAGCAGGATCGCCGCATAAAGACCCGCAGGTCCGCCACCGATGATCGCGACTTTCATGTGAGCCTCGCCAATTGACCCGGCCGTGAAAACTATTTTAAGCCTAAAATAATTTCACGCAAGTCCCCGTCGCTGGCTTGGCCACGGTTAATAGCAGCCGGCTCAGTCGCCCCTGAAGACCGGCTTGACCTTGTTGGCGAAGGCCTCGAAAGCCCGCTCGAAATCCGCCGTGGTCATGCACAGAGCTTGGGCAACGGCTTCCGCCTCGATCGCCTCCTCCACCGACATCGCCCATTCCATCGCCAGCATCCGCTTGGTCATGGTGTTGGCGAAGGTCGGCCCTTCCGCGACCTGCCTGGCCAGAATCTGCGCCTGGGGCAGCACCTGCTCGGGTGTGACGATCCGACTGAAGAAGCCCCAGCGCTCGCCCTCCTCCGCGGTCATGAACCGGCCGGTATAGAGCAGCTCGGAGGCGCGGGATTGCCCGATGATCCGCGGCAGGATCGCGCAGGCACCCATGTCACAGCCGGCAAGGCCCACCTTGTTGAACAGGAAGGCGACCTTGGTCCCGCTGGCCGCGAGCCTCATATCGGATGCCATGGCGACGATTGCGCCGGCGCCGGCGCAGATGCCCTCGACCGCAGCCACGATCGGCTGCGGACAGGCCCGCATCGCCTTGACGAGGTCGCCGGTCATCCGCGTGAAGGCCGTCAGCCCTTTGGTGTCCATCTTGACGAGCGGGCCGATGATCTCGAACACATCGCCGCCGGACGAGAAATTACCGCCGGCGCCGGTGACGACGATCGTCTTGACCGCGTCGTCAAACGCGCAGGCACGGAAGAAATCGGTCAGTTCCCGGTAGCTCTCGAACGTCAGAGGATTCTTCCGTTCGGGACGATTGAGCGTCACCGTGGCAACACCGTCGACAACGGCCAGCAGGAAGTGTTGCGGCGAATAGTCCGCAAGCGGCACGGTCACAGGATTTGCTGGTCTGCTCATGCGATCTCCTTAACTTCCTTGTTCCGGCCCGTGCCTCGCACGCTAGATTTCCCCACCGGCAACGGCGATTGCCTGTCCGGTGATCGCACCGGCTCCCTCACCGCACAACCAGAGCACAGCGTCGGCGACCTCCTGAGGTGAGATCAGCCGCCCCTGCGGATTATGCCTAGCGAGCTCGGCGATCGCCTGCTCGCGGGTTCGCCCCGTCTTCTTCATGATGTTCTCGATGCTGCCGGCGACGAGATCCGTGTCGGTGAAGCCCGGACACACGGCATTCACCGTGACATTGCTGCCGGCCATTTCGAGGGCGAGCGACCGCACGAGTCCGACCACCGCGTGCTTGGCTGCAGTGTATGCGCTGACATAGGCATACCCTTTGAGCCCGGCTGTCGACGCGACCGCCACGATGCGTCCATAGGGCCGATCCTTCATGCCTGGCAAGACCGCGCGGATCGTATGAACCACGCCCATAAAATTGACGTCCATCATGCGCGCGAAAAGGGCACTGTCCGATTTCACGAACGATGCGAATTCGGCATTGCCCGCATTGGCGATCAGGATATCGATCGGCTGTCGCGCGCTCGCCTCCGTGATAGCGGCGTTGAGCGACACCTCGTCTGAAACGTCGGCGACGGCTGCGAAATGCGCGGCTCCCGCTTTGATTGCCTCTTCAAGAGTTGCGGCATTCCGGCCGAGCACCGTCACGGTTGCGCCGGCCCCGACGAGAGCGGCTGCGATCGCGCGGCCGATGCCGCGGCCGCCACCGGTCACCAGCGCGTGCGGCGATTGCGGCAATGCGGACATGCGCTGGGCTCCTCGGGATCTGTTGATCGCTCCTTCGGATATATTTTAAACTTCAAATTTTTGCAACGAAACCGCCGATCGTCGCCGTGAATAGCCGTGCGCCAGAGACCGGCCCGGAAATTGCTTTAAGTATAAAATTATCTCTTTCCATCCCCCACAGGCCTGTTAGCATCACGGGGCCAAGCAAAAGGATGTCGCGTGTCGCAGCCTGCGCCAATGATAACAAAGGACGGACGCTTCGCCTATGAAGCTGCGGGCGCTTCCGACGCGATACCCTTGATCTTTCTGCATGGCATCGGCGGCGCGGCGCGCGCATGGCGGCACCAGCTAGCTGCATTCGGCAACCGCTTCCGCGCGATCGCCTGGGACATGCCCGGGTATGGCGGATCAGCGCCGCTTGCCAGTGTGAGCATTGGTGCCCTGGCGGACGCGCTCCAGCAATTCCTCGAACAGCTTGGTGCGACCAGGCCTATTCTGGTCGGCCATTCCATCGGCGGCATGATCGTCCAGAAATGGCTGGTGCAGGCGCCGAAACTGGCCCGTGCGGTCGTCCTGGCGCAGACAAGTCCGGCCTTCGGCAAGGCCGACGGCGACTGGCAGAAATCGTTCATCGCGGCGCGGCTCGGGCCGCTCGACCGCGGCGAGACGATGAGGTCGCTGGCGCCCTCGCTGGTGAAAGAGCTTGTCGGCGATGATCCGGATCCCAGCGGAATGGAGCTTGCGCGCGAGTGCATGGCGAGCGTGCCGGAGGCAAGCTATCGCGCCATGATGCTGGCCCTGATCGGCTTCGATCAGCGCAGCGCGCTCAAGGAGATTTCGGTGCCGGCGCTGCTGCTATCCGGTTCCAAGGACAACAATGCGCCTGCCCCGATGATGGCGAAGACGGCGACCTATATTCCTGCAGCTGAATATGTCGAGCTGCCCGGCGTCGGCCATCTCGCCAACCTTGAGCGGCCCGGCGCCTTTGACGAGGCACTCGGCCGGTTCCTGAATTCCGTCGCGACCAAAGCGTAAGGTGACTACGCAATGACCATGCAAGTCAGCAAGACCATCGGCGCGAGCGACAAGGTCGCGCTGGATGCGCCGATCTTCGACCCCGTCGCATTCCGCCTGAGCGATGAGCAAGCAGGTATCATCACGCGCGCCCGTGAAATCGGCCAGAGCGTGTTCGCGGGCCGCGCGGCGACCTATGATCGCGAGGCGATCTTCCCGACGGAGAATTATCGCGATCTGCACCGCGTCGGTCTGCTCGGCATCGCCGTCCCCAGGAAGCATGGCGGGCTTGGCGCAAACTATCAGACTTATGCGCTCGCAGCCGCCGAGATCGGCCGCTATTGCGGCGCCACTGCGCTGACCTGGAACATGCATGTCTGCTCGACCCTGTGGTCGGGGCCCCTCGCCGACGACCTCGACATGGATTCGGAAACCCGCGCCGAGCACGAGCGGCGACGCGCAGTCCATTACAAGCGCATCGTCGAAGACGGCGCGATCTATTCGCAGCCCTTCTCCGAGGGCGGCGCGGCGGCCGCGGGCGGCGTTGCCTTCGGCACGGAAGCCAGGTCGGTCGAGGGTGGCTGGATCGTCAACGGCAAGAAGATCTTCGCATCGCTCTCCGGCCATGCCGACTATTACGGCGTGCTTTGCACCGAGATCGAGGAAGGCGAAAAGGCCTCGCGCCGCAATACGCTTTACCTCGCGATCTCCGCAAAGTCGGAAGGCGTCTCCGTTGTCGGCGACTGGGATCCGCTCGGCATGCGCGGGACGGTCTCGCGAACGCTGCTGTTCAAGGATGTGTTCGTCCCGGACGATTCGGCGCTGATGCCGCGCGGCGTCTATTTCCAGGCTGCGATGCGCTGGCCACATATGTTCCTGACGCTGTCGCCGACGTATATGGGCCTCGCGCAAGCGGCCTATGACTTCACGGTACGCTATCTGCGTGGCGAGGTCCCGGGCATGCCCCCGGTCAAGCGCCGAATGTACCCGACCAAGCAGATCGCAGTCGCGCAGATGCAGATCAAGCTGGAGCAGATCAAGTCGATCTGGTTCCAGGCAGTCACCGAAGCACGCGCCAATCCGAGCAAAGAGCAGGTGTTGCGAGCTTACGCCGCGCAATATTCGGTGATGGAAGGCGCCAATGAGCTCGCGGCGCTCGCGATCCGCACCTGCGGCGGCCAGGCTATGCTTCGCTCATTGCCGCTGGAGCGCATTTATCGCGATAGCCGCTGCGGCTCGCTGATGCTGCCCTGGACAGCCGAGCTCTGCCTCGACCGGATCGGGCGCGAGGCGCTGTACGAGGCCGGCGAGACGGACGACTGACGGTGGACCTTTGTAATCTCATCGACCGCAACGCGGCGTTCGCGCCAGACAAGACAGCCATTGTCTTCGAAGGCGAACGGCTGAGCTACGCGGCATTCGCCGCACGCATCGAGCGAACGGCCACGGCCTTGAAGCAGGAGCTCGGCGTCGGTCGCGGCGACCGCGTTGCGATTCTCAGCCTGAACCGGCCGGACTATCTGGTTCTGCTTTATGCTTGCGCGCGGCTCGGGGCGATGCTGGTGCCATTGAACTGGCGACTGGCGGTCGCCGAGCAGCTCTTCATCCTCAACGATGCGGGTGCCAAGGTGCTGGTGCTCGAACAGGCGTTCGAGGGAGTTCTCCCGGAGCTGGCGCAGACTGCGCCGGGCACCGCAGTCATTGGTTTCGATTTCACGCCTCCTCGCGGCACGACATTCGAAAGCCTGCTGGCCCATGGCGAAGGCAACAGCCGCAACCCGCATACTGATCCCTCCTGCCCGCTCCTGATCGTCTACACGTCGGGAACCACCGGACGGCCGAAAGGCGCTGTATTGCGCCAGGAGGCACTGTTCTGGAACGGCGTCATGAGCCAGCACATGCACAACATGACCTCCGACGATCATGTGCTGACTGTGCTACCGTTCTTTCATGTCGGTGGCCTCAACATCCAGACCACGCCAGCGCTTCAGCTCGGCGCGACGGTCACGATCCATGCGCGGTTTGCGCCGGATACGGCGCTTGCCGCTATCGAAAATGAGCGGCCGACGCTGACCGTGATGGTGCCGGCGATCATCCAGGCCGTGAGCGAGCATCCGGCCTGGTCCACGGCTGATCTGTCTTCGCTCAAGGCCGTCGCCACAGGCTCGACCATCGTGCCACCGCACCTGATCGAGCGCTTCGTGGCGCGCGGCGTCCCGGTGCTTCAGGTCTACGGCTCGACGGAAACCTGCCCCATCGCGGTGTACACCCGGCTTGGCGGCGACCTTTCGCGCGCGGGATCGACCGGACTTGCCGGCCTGTGCTGCGAGGCGAAGGTGATCGACCAAGCCGGCGCCGAAGTGCCGGCGGGCACGCCGGGCGAGATCGCGGTACGCGGCCCCAACGTGTTCTTCGAGTATTGGGGCAACGCGGATGCCACACGCGATGCGCTGCACGACGGCTGGTATCGCACCGGCGATATCGGCCTGTGTGATGCCGACGGCTATTTCTGGGTGCGCGACCGCAAGAAGAACATGATCATTTCCGGCGGCGAGAACGTCTATCCGGCCGAGGTCGAACGCGCTCTGCTCGAGCACCCCGATGTCAGCGAATGCGCCGTGATCGGCCGGCCCGACCCGCGCTGGGACGAGGTGCCGATCGCCTATGTCATCCGGCGGTCAGGCTGCCGGCTCGAAGCGGACGAACTGAGAACGCATCTTCAGGCGCAGCTCGCGCGCTACAAGGTTCCGCGTGAGATCGTCTTCGTCACCGACCTGCCGCGTACGGCACTGGGTAAGGTCCAGCATTTCCTGCTGAAGCAGCTTGATGCGCGCTCGCGCGCGCAAGGAGAAGCATCTTGAAGATTGCGGTTCTGGGTGGGGGAAACGGCTCTTTCGCGGCCGCTGGCGATTTTGCGCTGTCGGGACACGAGGTCCGGCTCTGGCGCCGGAACGCAGATCAGGTCGCGGCACATCGCGCGGCCGGCTCGCGCATCGTGGTGAAGGACCATACCGGCCGCCACGAGGTAAAGCTCGCGCTGGTCACGACCGATATTGCCGAGGCGGCAAACGGCGCCGAACTGATCCTGTGCCCTGCCCCGGCTTTCGCACAGCCGGACATTGCCCGGCTCCTCGCGCCACATCTGCGGGACGGTCAGGTCGTATTCCTGCCGCCGGCGACATTTGGCTCGATGATCTTCGCGCAGGCCACACTGGATGCCGGCAATCACGCCCAGGTGAGCTTTGCCGAGACCGGCACGCTGCCTTGGCTCACCCGTAAGCACGGTCCGTTCGAGGTTGCGATCACCATCCGCGCCAAACGGCTTCCGGTCGGGGTGTTCCCGCTGGACCAGGCGCCACATGCGCTCGAAGTGATCGGACGTGCCTTCCCTGGTGCAATCGAGCCGTGCGGCGATGCTCTGTCCGGCGCGCTGATGAATGCGGGCCCGATTATCCATCCGCCGCTGATCGTGATGAATGCGGGCCCGATCGAGCACTTCGAAAGGTGGGATATCCACAAGGAAGGAACGCAAGCCGCTATCCGCCGCGTCACCGACGCACTCGACGCGGAGCGGATCGCGGTACGCGAGGCGCTCGGCTACGGCCCACCGCATTTTCCGCTCGCTCATCACTACGAGAAGGAAGGCGAGATTTGGATGTATGGCCGCGGCTCACATGACCGGCTGACCGATTCCGGCGACTGGCGCGAACGCATCGTACTGACCGAGCACCGCTACATGCGTGAGGATTTGCGGCTTGGGCTATCGCTGCTGGTCTCCGTCGCCGACCTGGCGGGCGTGGCCACGCCGCTGGCCAAGGCCTTCCTGGCGATCGGTGGCGCGGTCTGTGGCGAGGATTTCGCACAAGGCGGCCGAACGCTCGATACGCTTGGCCTTGGCAACCTCAGTAAGGCCGAATTGCAGACACTGCTTCGCAATGGATTCTGATCGATGACCCATCGCGCCAACATCGCCTGTCTCGGGGCTGGCCGCATGGGGCGCGGCATCGCCGTTGCGTTCGCTTATGCGGGGCATACGGTCACGATGATCGACGTCAAGGCCCGTTCAGTGGAAGATTTCGCCAAGCTGGAGGCGGACGCACTCGGGGAAATCAGGAAGACTTTTGCTAGCCTCGCAAGGTTGGGGCTGCTCACCGAGGCAGATGTCGATCCCCTCATCGCTCGTGTGTCGGTGGTGCCGACCAGCCAAAGCGGCGCAGCGCTGTCCGAAGCCGGAATGGTCTTCGAAGGTGTTCCAGAAGTCGTTGAGCTCAAGCGAGAAGTGCTGGGGGCAGCCTCGAGGCAGGTTGGACCGAACACGATCATCGCCTCGACGACGTCGACCATTCTGGTCGACGATCTTTCCGGTGCGATTGTGAACCCTCGTCGCTTTCTCAACGTGCACTGGCTCAACCCGGCCTATCTGATCCCGCTGGTCGAGGTTTCGCCCGGCAAGGCCACCGATCCCGCCATCGTCGACGAGGTCAAGGCGCTGCTTGAAGGCATTGGGAAGGTACCGGTGGTCTGCGCGGCGACGCCCGGCTTCATCGTCCCGCGCATCCAGGCGCTGGCGATGAACGAGGCTGCACGCATGGTCGAGGAAGGCGTCGCCAGCGCCGAGGAGATCGACAAGGCGATCCGCTACGGCTTCGGCTTCCGCTACGCCGTGCTCGGGCTGCTCGAATTCATCGACTGGGGCGGCGGCGACATATTGTACTACGCCAGCCGCTATCTCGAGGGCGCACTCGGGAGCGACCGCTATCGGGCGCCCGAGGTGATTTCAAAGAACATGCACGAGGGCCGGATCGGTCTCCGCACGGGCGCCGGCTTTCTTGATTATTCGGGCATGGACGTCGATGCCTATCGCGTCAAGCGGCTTCAGGCCATGGTGGACCTGCTCCGGCATTTCGACCTGGCTCGCCCGCCCGTGCTCGACCGCAACTAGCCGAAGACGTCCTGCAGGACGCCCTCCCGGACCACCGCGACGCCATCGAGTTCGATGGTCGTTCCCATCATCGGCAGATCGAAGTGCCCTGCCGTGTAGCGGCCGGCGAATTCATTCGCGCCGGTCGAGAACAGGAAATTGCCGGAGACGGCACGGATTTCCGTGCCGTTGGTGTCGCGCTGGTCATACATCGACAGCGCCTCGTAGCGCGCGCCCGGATTCATGCCAAAGCCGACATGCGACACGGCGTAGGCCTCGCGATCGCCCCAAGCGGCGAGATAGGCGCGCATCATAGCGGCATCCGTGCCCTCGCCTTCCAGCTCGACGACATAGTCATCCTTCAAGGTCATCTTCACAGGCGAGGTCAGGTAACGCTTGAAGGTCAGATTGATGTCACCGGGTGCCATCACCAGCGTGCCGTTGATCGTCCCGCTCTTGGGAAAGCTGACGACGATTCCGCCGGGCCAATGAGCCAGCGTGCCGGGCTTGTCCGTCCAGCCCCACACACCGACCGTTGAAGCACCGACCATATCGATGTCGAGCGCCGTGCCGGCCTTCGACGTTACCCGCATGCGCTTGGTTCCGCGCAGCATCTTCGCCGCGGCGCGGACGCGCTTTTCCAGCGCCGGATCCGGCACCATGCGTTCCAGCGCCTCGGGATGCTCGTTGGAGATCACCAGGATTCTCGCGCCGGCTTTGAGGATTTCAGGCGTCTCCACCGCGTGCATCAGGCCCTCGATGGTGCAATCCACGACAAAGCCGGCTTGTTGAAGTGCGGTGATGACCGGACCAAGCTTTTGGATCGCCTCGCTCGCCCCGGTCGAGCGAACCGGAACGATGTTCCGATTACGGGGCGTCGGCATCACCACGTGGAACGGTCGTGCGCCCATGCGCAGCAGCGCGAGTTCCGCCAGATGAACATTCAACGCGCGCGATTGGGTTTCCGAGAGGATCGCCGCGGTATCACCGGCCTTGACGGCGCATCGCTCAAAAATCTCGCAGAATGCGTCGATCCATTTTGCCTCGATGCGATCGGCCAGCATGATTCACTCCCGGTATCGTGGTTTCTTGTTCAGTCCGATCACGCTTCGGGGAAGCCCCGCAAAAGGTATGATCGCACGGCGCCCAACAGCGCATTCAAAATCAATCCTAACAGCGAGATCGTGATCAACGGCACGAACATGTCGACGGCCTGGAAAGTTCGAGCGGCGGTGACCAGGGCGTGGCCCAGCCCATCCGTCGACGTGATCATCTCAGCCAGAAACACCACGATGCAGGAAATCACAAGGCCGATCCGACAACCGGTCAGGATCGACGGCATCGCCGCTGGCAATACCACCTTGAAGAGGACTTCATAGCGCGGCGTTCCCGCCGCCATGGCCGACCAGATCAGCTTCTGCTCGACAGTCGATGCTCCGTAATAGGTAGACAGCAAAATGGGAAAGAGTGCGTCTGCCGCGACCAACGTGATTTTCGATCCGTGACCGAAACCGAGCAGCAGCAACAGCGCCGGATAGAGGGCAACCTTGGGCAACGGCGCCAATACCCGCACGATCGGCCGAACCACGGCGTTGATTGCCGGACTGGCGGCAGCGGCGATGCCGATACTGACGCCGAGCACGACCGCGATCGCAAAACCGGCAAACAGCCGGATCAGGGTCGCCGCGATCTCCTGCTGAAATGCCCATGTCACGAGCTGTTGCAGGAGGCGGCCAAAGACGTAGCCCGGCGGCGGCAGCAAGGCCGCGGGTGCAAAGCCGAACGAGACGAGGCCCTGCCAAACGGCAATCACCAGCACGATCGGCGCGAGCCCAAGGAGGAGGCTTACTGAGGCAGGGCGCGATGTCATGAGAAGCTCAGCGGCATGTCGAACTGAGGCTCGGACCAGCGCACCAGTCTGGCGCGGATCCGCTCGAAGATCGCATCGAGACAGATGCCCATTGCTCCCACAACGATGATCATCGCGAAAACGGTATCGTACTGCCCCATGTCGAGCGCATTGAACAGGATGTTGCCTGCGCCCGACTGGCGCGCGATCATCTCGCTGGTGATCATCGTGATCAGCGCCAGCACCAATCCCGTGCGGCATCCGGTCAGGATCTCCGGCAGCGCGGCAGGCAGCACGATCCGGACCAAGCGTTGCAGGGGAGAAAGTCCCATCGCAGCACCTGACCACAGCATCTTCTCTTCGACGGCCTTGGCGCCTTCGAAGCTGTGATAGATCACGGGCAGACTGACACCAAGGAAGATCACCAGTGTCTTTGTGATGTCGCCGACGCCCAGCCACAGCATGATGATGGGCATCAAAGCTGCCTTCGGGACCGGATAGATCACCATCAGAAGCGGATTGAAGAAGGCTGCGACGGCCCGGCTGCGCCCCATCAACAGGCCAAGTGGAATCGAAAAGAGCACGGCTACGCCAAACCCCATCGCCATGCGACGAAGCGAGGCCAGGATGTTGACCAGAGATTCCTTGTCGCCAAGGATGTCCGGGATCGCGCGGATCGCCTCGATCGCCGTTGGAAAGCTGTCGTTCTTCAGCACCAGCGCAGCGGCCTGCCATATTGCCAATAGCCCGATGCAGGCAAGCACCGGGGCGGCACGCTTGAGCACGGCAGCCGGCAACATCATGAGGGAGCCCCGGCTTCGTCGCTCTCGTCGAACATGCGTTCGATGTCCACCACGTATTTCTGGTAACGCGGATCGAGCAGCAATTCGTTACGCCGACGCGGCCGCGGCAGATCGATATCGATGACCTGGCGAATGCGCCCAGGAGACTTCGACATCATCACCACCTTGTCGGACAGGAAGACGGCTTCGTCGACCGAGTGGGTGACGAACAGCACCGTCTTGCGATCGCGCTCCCAGATGTTCAGGAGATCGTTCTGCAAGCGTGTCCTGGTGTGGGCATCGAGCGCACCAAACGGCTCATCCATCAACAGGACCTCAGGATGGTAGGCAAGCGTCCGGGCGAGCGCCACGCGCTGCTTCATGCCGCCCGACAGCTCCTTGGGATAGAAATTCTCGTAGCCCTTGAGGCCGACCATCTCGATCAGCGCCCGGCTCTGCGCGTCTGCCTCCGCGGCCCGCACACCCTGCTGGCGTGGCCCGTACATCACATTGCCCAACACGGTCTTCCAGGGAAACAGTGCAAACTCCTGGAAGACCGGTCCGCGATCCGGGCCGGGTCCTGTGATCGCTTGCCCCTTGATCTTCGCTACGCCACTGGTCGGACTGACAAAGCCGCCGACAATGTAAAGCAATGTCGACTTGCCACAGCCTGACGGACCGAGAATGGAGACAAAGGCTCCCTCCTCGATCGTCAGTGAGATGTCGGATAGCGCCAAATGATCCTTGCGCGCCGAGGTCTGAAAGACCTGCGAGACGCGATCGATCTCGATGATCGCAGAAGCCGGCTTTTGTGACGTCACCGGTCTCACCCATTCACTCGATCTCGAAGGCACTACCTTCATCCCGCTCTCACTTCACGCATCCGCGAACGTCAGCAATCGACCTGCTGAATGTCCTCCATCAGCAGCATGGGCTTAGCAAGAAGCCTGCCAGACGGACGATTGCCTTCGACAACGCCGCGGCTCGTCACTCGAACCAGGGCCATTCCGCCGGGCCCTCGTGCGTGACCGCTCCACCCGGCGCTTGGCCAACCAATCGCGCATATTTCGCCAGTGCGCCGGCTCGATGCCGTGGCGGTCGCGGCTTCCAGTCGCGTCGGCGCGCGGCGAGTTCCTGCTCGTCGATCAACACATCCATGCGACGGCCAGCCGCATCAATCCGGATCTTGTCGCCATCCCGCACGAGCGCAAGTGGGCCGCCAACAAATGCTTCGGGGGAGACATACCCGATGCACATGCCGCGCGTGGCGCCGGAGAACCGTCCGTCGGTGATCAGGGCCACTTTTTCACCCATGCCCTGCCCGTAGATCAGCGCGGTGACGCCGAGCATCTCGCGCATGCCGGGGCCGCCGACCGGCCCTTCATTCCGGATAACAAGGACCTCGCCGGCCTTGTAGCTGCGGTCACGCACAGCCGCGACACAGCCTTCCTCGTCTTCGAAAACGCGTGCGATACCCTCGAAGACCAAGTTCTTCAGACCTGCGACCTTGATGACCGCACCGTCCGGACAGAGATTGCCCTTCAGCACCGCCACACCGCCATCCGGCATGATCGGCGCGCGTACCGCATAGACGATTTCCCCGTCGGGCGCGTTGGCCGTGCCAGATTCTTCGGCAAGCGTGCGCCCTGTAATGGTCAGGCAGCTGCCGTCGACATGTCCGCCCTGAATCAGCTCACGGATCACGACAGCCGCGCCGCCGATGTCGTAAACCTCTTTCGCCGTGTATTTGCCCCCTGGCCGCAAGTTTCCGATCAGCGGCGTCCTTGCGAAGACCTCACCGACGTCATCGATCGTAAATGCGATGCCGGCCTCGTTCGCGATGGCAGGCAGATGCAGCGCGGCATTGGTCGAGCCACCTGTCGCGGCCACGATGGCCGCGCCGTTCTCAAGCGATTTCCGCGTCACGATGTCGCGCGGGAGCGGCCCGCCGCGTTCCAGCATCTCCATGATCAGGCGTCCGGCGCGGCGCGAGATCTGCGCGCGCTCGGCGTAGACACCAGGCACCATCGACACGTTGGGGATGGTAAGACCCATTGCCTCCGACACCATCCCCATGGTGTTCGCCGTGAACTGGCCGGCGCACGCACCGATAGTGGGCAGGCAGGCACGCTCGATGCGCTCGAGCGTCTCTCCGTCGATCTCGCCCGTCAAGAAACTACCGACAGCCTCATAGGAGTCGAGCACCGTGAGAGTCCGCCCGTCGACGCGCCCCGGTAGCGAGCTGCCGCCATAGATGAAAATGGACGGCACATTGCAACGAACCATGCCCATCATCACGCCGGGCAGCGTCTTGTCGCATCCGCCGTATCCGATCAGCGCATCGTAGGCGAGGCCATGGACGACCGCTTCGATCGAGTCGGCAATCAGCTCGCGCGAGAACAGGGAAAACTTCATTCCCTCATGATTCATGCTGATGCCGTCGGAGACCGACACGGTCGAGAATTCGCGCGGTGTCCCTCCGGCCTCCTCGATTCCCGTCTTGGCCGCGGCCACCTGGAAATCATGGGTCATGTTGCAGGGCGTCTGCTCGCCCTTCATGCTGACGATGCCGACCATCGGCTTGGCAATCGCGGTGTCGTCGAGGCCCATTGCGCGCATGAAAGCGCGATGTGGAGCCCGGTCGAGCCCGTCCGTCGTCACCCGTGATCGCAACTTCTTCATGCGTGCATCTTCTTCATGCTACATCCCGGGCTGACCGGGACATTGCGATCTCACTGTTCGGATATCTCGTTCCACCGCCTATTGCAGCGGAGCGACGATCGTCGGATGCTTGAACTGCGCAACATCCAGCTTCGGCAGCATTCCTGTCTCTGCATAAATATCCAGCATCTTCTGAATCGCAGGGAAATTCGGTGCTGCCCCAGGATCACGCCCAAAGTCGTTCTCCTTGAGCAGATACGTCTCAAGCACCGGAACGGGCGCCTTCAGCACCTCGGACACGACCTTCAAAGTCTCTTCGCGGTTCGCCAGAGCCTTCTTCATGCCCGACGTGATGTCACGGACATAGGCTTTGACCAGTTCCGGGTTCTTGTCGACGAAATCGGCACGGCAGGCCTCGAGAATGTGCACGATGTTCGGCATGGCCTGCGACAGTGAGAACAGTTTCCTTGTCCCGCCCTTCGCTTCCGCGCGCGCGGCAAACGGCTGGTTCATGTTGACTGCGTCGACGCGGCCCTGGCGCAACGCGTCTTCCGAGACAGCGAAGCCGACTTCGACCAGCTTGATATCCTTGGTCGGGTCGACGCCATTCTGCTTCAGGAGCAGGTTGAACGGTCCCTGCGTGCCACCGCCGATCACGGAAATGCCGACAGTCTTGCCCTTGAGGTCGGAGATGGTCTTGATCGGCGAGTCGTCCATCACAGCCCAATAAACCGAAAAGCCGCCGGGCTTCTCGAAGACATGTTGGGCCACGATGTAGGCCTTGAGGTTGCCGCCAACCACGCCGTTGGAGAGCGACAGGGGCGCCTGCGTCGCGCAATCCAGCGCGCCCGCCGCCAATGCCTGCGTCATCGGCGCGGTGCCCTGAAACTGGGTCCATTCGATGTTATAGGTCTTGCCGATATTGGGGAATTCAGCCGGGCGACGCATCATCCAGTACTTGGACTCCTCGGCCGGGATCGTCCAACCGACGCGGATCGTCTGCTGCGCCCGGGAGGGCCCCGCAACCGCAATCACGGCCGCCACCGCCCCCATCGCCACCATCAACCTCGAGACCGTTCGCATCGCGCCCACTCCGTTGCTCCGGCGCCGACCGGCGCCACCCCAACCCGACCAGGCCAAATGTTTCATGGTTCAAACAATCAGGCAAGCCATGCAAGCCAGCCCGGTTTCGTCGGGGAGCGCGCAATGTATGGTACGGCCGCGGTCGTGCGCCGTTGCGCTGCGACAGGAGGAAGCAACCTATGGCTGATACGAGCAAGACAAACCCGCAGGGCGCCGAGCGGCTTGGCTATGTTGGCCTCGGACTGATGGGAACACCCATGACCCGCCGCCTGCTCAAGGCTGGCTATCAGGTCACCGTCTGGAATCGGTCGGAGGGCAAGGTCGCTCCACTCGTCGAAGCTGGTGCACGGCGCGCAACTACCCCCCGCGACGTTATGACGGACGCGGATATCGTCTTCATGTGCGTGACGGATGCCGCAGCGGTTGAAGAGGTGATATTCGGAGCCGAAGGTCTTTCGGCTGCGGCCGGCGCGGGTAAGCTCGTCGTCGACTTCTCGTCGATCCATCCCGACGCTGCACGCGACCTCGCGAGCCGATTGAAGAATACCAACGGCGCAGGCTGGATCGATGCACCAGTGTCCGGCGGCACCAAGGGCGCCGAGGAAGGCACGCTTGCGATCATGGCCGGCGGAGACATTGCCGACGTCGAGAGGGTGCGCACCTACGTCCTCGCCATGGCACGCCGGTTCACCCACATGGGGCCTACCGGCGCAGGTCAGACGACAAAGCTGTGCAATCAAGTGATCGTCGGATGCGCGATGGCCGTCCTCGCCGAAGCAACCCGCCTTGCCGTGAACGCAGGAATCGATGCCAACAGGTTGCCAGAAGCACTCGCCGGCGGCTTTGCGGATTCCATTCCGCTTCAGCTTTTCGTGCCACGGATGGTCCAGGGCATCCACTCCCCGCCGCTGGGTCATATTTCTACGATGCTCAAGGATCTCGATACGGTCGCCGATGTCGCGCAGACGACGTCAACGCCGGTGCCGATGGCATCGCTTGCCGGACAACTTTTCAGGCTGGCCAAGGCCGCGCGCGGCGCAGATGCGGACGCGCTGGAGATCTACAAGCTTTCAGCCGCAGAGGATTGAGCTGCCGAATACGATCAGAAGCTCCTTACGGCGACTTCTTGCGCTCATCGTCAGCCAGGAACCGGCCATATGTCCCCCGCGCAAACAGCAGAGGTTCCCCGGCATTGTAGACATAGGCCTCGACTGCTCCGAGAAAGATCACGTGATCGCCGCCGTAGTAGCGGTTGACGGAGCGACATTGAAAACTGGCCACGCTCTCGGTAAGCACCGGGGCGTTGCCGAGACCCGGCGTCCAATCGACACCGGCGAACTTGTCCTCGGACGATTTCGCGAACTTGTTCGCAAGTGCCTGCTGCGATGTGCCGAGGATGTGGACGGTGAAGTGGCTGGCGTTCTGGAACACAGGCAGGCTTGAGGAGTAGACCCCCAGGCTCCAGAGGACCAGAGGAGGATTCAAGGAGACCGATGCAAATGAATTGCAGGTGATGCCATAAGGCTTTCCGTCCGCCGCCGTGGCGGTGATGATCGTTACGCCCGTTCCGTATGTGCCGAGTGCATTTCGAAATTCGCGGGGATCGATCGGCGAGCTGTCGCTCGCAAGTTCGTTGGCTGGATCGGGAACGGCCGGCTGCTTCGGCAGATCATTCATCGGCCGGCCTCACAGCGTGAGATTTTCGGACGGCAGCCCCAGCGCCACACGTCCATAGTTGGTTCCAGCCGCATCAAAGTTGAACGCGAGATGCGAGTTGATCGCGTGTGCATCGCGGAATTGCCGTTGCAAAACCCCGGTCGTGAACAAGCCGCGCGCTCCGCTCGCCGCAAACAGCATCGAGACCGCATCCGTACACAAGTTCACTGAAAAGGCCCCGTCACGCCGATATCGGGTCTTGGCTGACATATCGGGAATATGGCCACGCCTTGCATTCTCCATGGCATCGATACAAGCCGAACGCATGATCAGGCGCGCAGCATCGATCTTGGCGGAGGCCTCCGCGATCTTGATCTGCGTGCTCTGAAAGTCGCTCAGCTTGGCACGGTTGTAGGTCGAAATGCGGTGACGCGCGACCTCGATATAGTCGTTCAGGCACGCCTGTGCATTGCCCAGCGCGACGCCGGACAAGACGTAAGGAAACAGCGAGAACACAGGTAACGCATACAGCGGATTGGGATTGACCTTGCTTCCTGGCGGCCGGCCGCCGGTAAGCTCGCCAACCGCGACAGTCATATCGTCGGCCACAAAGGCATCCCTGACTTCCACGTCGCAAGAACCGGTGCCGCGCAGCCCGGCGACATTCCAGGTGTCGAGGACTCTATAGTCGCCCTTCGGAAGCAGAAATATCCGGTACTCGATGCCATCTGCCTCGTCCTCAGAGGAGACCACGCTTGCAAGCATGTTCCATTCGCACGACGCGACGCCGGAAGAAAATGGCCAACTTCCGTGCAGCTGGTATCCGCCCTTGACCCTCGTGGCGCGGCCGGCTGGAAAGATGAACGAGGAGGCGATCAGCGTATCCGGATCACGGCCCCAGACCAGATCCTGCGCCCTTTGCTCGAACATGCCGAGCATCCAGTGATGGCTCGCCAGATTGGCGAGATTCCAGGCCACCGACGCGTCCGCCTGTCCCAGCAAATCGGCGCAGTCAATCAGGGCCACATAATCGAGCTCTGCACCACCAAAGCGCTTGGGCTGGAGCATCCGGAACAGGCCGGCGTCGTGCAGATCCCGTTCGGTCTCGGCCGGAAGGTGTCGTAGCTCTTCGGTTCGGGCAGCTCGCTCTCGCAGCCGTGGCAGGAGCGCCCGAGCGTTCGCGATCATTGCTGCGTAAGCGCGCTCGCCGGATCCCGGCCCCTCAGGCTGGCCCACGCTCGGCTCTTGACCAGGCGCCATTCTGCATCCCTCACTTTCCCACATTTATGCGGCGGGAAGATCGCCAAATCAAGCTGATCGCCCTGAACCTGGCTGTCGGGAAGGAGGCGATATCGCGAACCGGCATCCTGAAGCAGCGATCCGGAAGCCGCGCGAGATGCCAGCCCACGAGGTCAACCGCTCGGAGTTCAAACCGAGGGCTTACCTGATCCGAAGACTCCCCTTTGGGCGAATTCCGCGATCCGGCTCTGGTCATACCCGAGCATGTCACGCAAGACGTCCACGGTATGCTCGCCCAACAGAGGTGCAGCCACGGGATCAATCGCGCCGGTTAAACTCATGGTAATCGGCGTTTCGATGTTGGGGACCCAGTCCGCTGTAGGATGCGGAATCCGGCTCAAGCGATGGCGGTCGCGGGCCTCGGGTGCGCTAAAGCCCTCTTCGACGGTGCGGAGATAGCCGACCGGGATATTGGCCAGCTTCATCTTCGCCATCCAGTTCTCGAGGGTATCGCTTGCAAAGACTTCCGCGATGGCTGCCCGCAACAGTTCCTTGTTCTCGGAACGCGCCTTGCGCGTCGCGAATTGCGGATCGGTGATGAGATCTGGCCGGCTCAACACCTCGACGACCAGGCGGCGATAGAGCCGGTCGTTGGCGCAGGCCATATAGAGTGGTCCGTCCGAAGCTTCATAGACGCCGACGGTAGGTGACCCGCTCGGTGAATTTCCAAACCGGCCGGGATTTTGGCCATTGATCAGATAGGCCATGCCGTAGAAGCTCGTCATCGCCATTGCAATATCGAACAAGGCGACCTCGACGTGCTGGCCGCGACCAAGCCGATCCCGTGCCAGCAGGGCGAGAAGGATGGCGTTACAGGCCGTCATTCCCGTCGCAATATCCACGATCGGCGGGCCGGTGCGAACGGGAGGACCGTCGGCAAATCCGTTGAGCGACATGAAGCCGCTTTCCGCCTGGGTGATGGGATCGAAGCCGGGACGCGAGGCGAACGGCCCGGAACGCCCATAGGCCGAGATCGAGCAATAGACCAGCCGAGGGTTGAGCAGCGCGACCGCGTCGTAGTCGAGGCCGAATTTCTTCATGACCCCGCTCGAAAAATTCTCGACAACCACGTCGGCCCTACGAATCAGATCCAGTGCGATCCCGCGGGCCTCGGGCACGGCGAGGTCCAGCGCGATGCCGCGCTTGTTGCGATTGAGGCTGAGATAAGCAGCGCTCTCACCGCCGATCTCGGCGTGTTCATACGCGCGCGTATCGTCACCGCCGTCCGGGTTCTCGATCTTGATGACGCGCGCGCCGAAATCAGCCAGCGTCTGCGTGCAGGCCGGGCCAGCAACCACGCGCGTAAAATCGACGACCAGCAGACCATCGAGCGCCGCAGGCCCTTCCGTTGCTCGCGACGGACGTTCCGGCAATTGAGGCTTGGTGGACATCGATGACGCTCCCTTACATCGGCTTGTGATCGCCGAATTTCCTGCAAGGGAAAACTTAAAGCCCGGCGCAGCCGACTGCGCAAGTGCTTCAACGACATTCCTGAAAACGCAAAAAGGCCCGGCAGCCGTCAAGCTGCCGGGCCTCTCGACACATTGGGCATACAAGGCTGCGCCGGGCTTCGTGCAAGTCGTTCTACCTGGCGAAGGCCACGTTCCGCATCACGGGAGACCCCGCCCCTCAGCGCAACCGCTTTCGCCAGTACAACGTATGCGACCAGGCCCAGGGCACCTCCGGCACGTAGAGCCGATAGCCGGCCTCGATGAAATTATTGGCAGAGACCGGAATGTCCGTTGTATCCGACACGATACTATCCCACCCGACGCGCCGTCCCCTCGTCTCGATCGCCCGCATTAGCCTGAGTTGAAGACCGCGTCCCCAATGCCGCTGCACGACCCCGACCCGGCAGAAGTAGCCGCTGTTTCGTGCATACGTCGACGATACAACGCCCGCGAAGGCGACCGGATCATCACCGTGATAGGCGAGCCACCAAGTGCCCAACTCAAACTGAGGCATGGTGGCACCGTCGAAGAATGTGAGCCGGTGCAGATCGCCGAGGGTCTCGGCGATCTCCTCGTCATCCGCATCGACGACACCAATTCTGTACATGGGATGGCTCGTTGAAGGTAACAATTCCTCGGTCGCCGCCACGGTTCATTTGCCCAACATGACTTTGACGCCGAGCCAGGCAGCACCCACCAGGCCGGTGGCGATGACCGTGATCACCGCCTTGAATGTATAGCTCTGCGCCTGCTCCACGCTCTTTCGCCAGCGTCGCAAGTGCTGGAAGTCCGCTCTGACTTCCTTCCGGTCATCATCTTCGATTCCAAACGAGGCCATCACCGACGCCACCACCTTCAGTACGATCGCGTCGATGCTGTCCTGCTGGAGCCTGTGCTGCTCAGCCAGCGTTTCGGCAACAATGGCCCTGATCTCGTCCTCTGGCATCTTCACCGCTTGATGATCCTTGCTATATTCTCGAACCCGCGCTTGGCGAAGTAGAAGGAGGCCACGAGATCGGCAACGATTTCAGGAGAGCGCTCTATCGCTCGTTCCCACGCGGGCTTGCATTTTGAGCCTGTCCGCACAATTCAAAACGGCGACGGCCCCACTATTTTTGGCGCCGCTCCGCCTATGCCTGAAACTTCGGCCGCACCTCGCCGCCGCGCGAAGAACAAAGTCTCAATCCTCCATGTACGGCTCGCCATCCTCGTCGTACTTGGCTGGAGCTGCACGAGAGCGGCACCTATGTGAAGCTGCTCACCCCGGCGAGAATCTGCTCAAGTAGGAACTAAGGGAACCAAGCCCTCGTTGTCATCGGCTGGCTCGCCGCCCGAGCAGGCGGAGCGGGCCGATACTGCCTGCCCAGCCGGGCCCCAAGCCCATGTCAGATCAGAACGGCATGATTCGGCAGGTCTCATTTTACTTTTTGACCAACGAGCTTAAGATTGAGGAGTCGATTCTCGGGGATCTCAGAGAGACGAGGATGGGCACTCAGGCGATAACGCGGGCGATAATGGCCAGCCTTCTCGGCTTGCTTGTCTTCGCTTGCGCAAGCTCCGATCAAGTCGAGCGCAGTTCAACAGTCCGACAAGCTGCGCCATGGGCACGGGACCTCAATGAACCGCCCCCAAGCCGGCAGCCAGCCGAACGGGCAGATGCTATGCGCGAGAGACTGTCGCGCTAAGATCGGCCGGCTCCAGTCCTCACTACGACCGGAATGCGAGCACAGCGAGCCATAGCGGCGGGACAGGCCTTATCGCGCCGGCCGGCAGCCGCACTGGATCAAGGTTAAGAATTGAACGCTTCCTGCGATGACTCGGCAGTTCTAGCCTGAATTCTGGACCGTAATTCGACATAAATATTTGCGTCTCTCACCTACTCCGCGGCCAGATCCTGATTGAGATTAAATCCGTCGCGGTACGGGAACAGTATCCGACCGCGAATGTGGAGGCAGCATCTATGGTCCAATCGCCGAACCTGCCCGAGCTTTCGGCTCGGACGCACTAACGTCGAATAGATGGTGCGGGCTCAAAAGCGGATTGCTCAAAATGCGAGGAAATAGCCTGATCATCGGGGCGTCGGGGATAGTTGGATCTCGGATCGCAAGGCGCCTTTCTGCCGCGGGTAAAAGGCCAATCGGGCTATCTCGGGAGGACCAACGAGAAGCAGGCGTCGATTGGATCAAAGGAGATCTGCTATCTCCTCAGAGCATCACTTGGCCTGACGTTGATGTCGTGTACTGCACTGCGAGTGCGAGGCTTCTTGCTGATGCGCTGTCCATCTTGGCGCGACCGTCGCTGAAGCGCGTCATTCTTTTCACCACCACCAGCATTTCGACCAAAGTAGATTCTGCCGATCCGGAAGAGGCGGCGGATCTTACTACATATGAAAAAGCCGAACGAGATGTTATTGAAGGCTGCGGGCGTCTTGGTATCGGCTGGACAGTGTTGCGCCCAACACTGATCTACGACGAAGGCAAAGACGTAAATGTCACGCGCATTGCTAGGCTGATTTCCAAGCTTGGCTTTTTCCCACTGTGTGGGCGCGGGCGGGGCTTGCGACAGCCGGTTCATGCAGAGGATTGCGCTATTGCCGCCGTGTGCGCAGCCGCAACAGGTGCGGCCGAGAACAAGATCTATGATTTGCCCGGAGGGGACACCATTACTTATCGCGAGATGATCGGTCGCATTTTCGATGGCATCAATCGTACGCGACGCATCATTCCTATTCCGCCACTCCTATGGGTTATGGCTTTTCAGATAATGCGCAGCCGCTTCCCCGGAATCAAGCCGGAGATGGGCAAGCGGATGGCAAAGGACATGATCTTCGATCAGACACCTGCGCGATCTGATTTCGGATGGAGTCCTCGGTCGTTTAGACCGTCGTTCCCATTGCTAAATTTGAAACGCCAATGAGCCCCCCAGATTGCCGCTAGTCGACGCGCCGATGCCGAGTGCATCCGCGCCGGCGCGGCCGAGATCGGCACAGCGGCCGGCGATGAACCGGCCGAGCTCCGTCGACAGCGCCTCGATCGCAGCGTCGTTGCGCAAATTGGTGATGCGGAAGCGGTGGCAGAGATCCGCGCGCGAGGGCCTCGCGATCACTGGCATAGCTGTTGAATATCCGGCCCGAGGTTGTGCGGCGGCCGTGATAACCGTCGCCGACGCCATACTGCGAGGCGACGCAGACCTCGGCGGCCGCAGGACATGCGAAGACGAGCGCCGCGACGGCGGCGAGAGCCAGATGTGTTCACATTGAACAAAGCGATGCTGATTGATTTTGCATCCCCCCGCTCGTCGTCCTAGGCGCCGTTTCTGTACATAAAAGAAAAACCCGCCGACCTTTTGAGCCGGCGAGAGTTGACTAGGATTACGACCAGCGTTGCCGATCGCGGTCAGGTTGTACCAGCAAACGCGATCCAGCGGAACCAGCAACTCACTTTTTCAGGCAAAGACCGACAGTCGGCGAGGTCCCGCACTTCGTTCCATCACCGGCGCAGCCACTTGGGCAGAATACGGAGACTAAAGTTTCGCTGGTGTCACAGTTGACGGCACCGTCCGCCTGCACGGCTCGGATATTGACCGAGACAGGATCGCCTTTGTCCCCCTTCTCGCCATTAGGTCCTTGCGGACCTTGGGACCCTTGTGCGCCAGCAGGCCCTTGAGGACCGGGCACGCTTTGTATGCCCTGGGCTCCTTGCGGTCCGGCCGGGCCTTGTGGACCCGGTTCGCATCGGCCCGGGATCTCTTCCACATCCCGCGAGTACAAGTGCAGCGACGAGTGCTACTGTGGCGGCCGTCAGCTTCTGCATTGTTCGCTCCCTCTGACCGCAGCATTAAAAATCGGTCGTAGGGGCGCGTCGCAATAGTCAAGCCACGATGGTCCGGCGGGCGCGCCGCGAGGCCTCTGTTTGGCCGTGCCTGCTCGCTGGCCAGTGAACTCCGCCAGCCGACCGGAACTTGCTAGCAGCCTCACACACGAAAAAGCCACGGACGATGCCGGGGCTTTGACGTTTGGCGGCCTTTTGGCTTGAATTCCAAGGTAGTCGTTACCGTTCCTTAAACCTCTGGTAGCAATCTGGCCGGGATCGGCGGAACCGCGTGACAGGCCGCGATCTATCAGGGTTTGAGGTCGTCGTCGATGTTTGCCGAGACGCTGGAAGCGGTTCAATCCTCACCATCGAAGCGGATGATCTATGTCCGCTTCGTGCTCGCGGCGCTGGCGATAATGGTGCTGTTCAAGACGTTCAGGTTCGGCCGCTGGGGCGCCTGGCAAGCCCGCGAATTGTCCGATTTCGACGCCTTCTACATCGTCGCGCGGCAGGTTTGGCGCGGTGAGTTGGATCTGGTCTACCGATTCGAAACCCTGATCAAGCTCCAGCAGGCATTTACCGGTTCGACCAGTTTCATGCCCTGGACCTATCCGCCGCAGTTCGACCTCCTGGTGGCGCCATTCGCCCTGCTGCCCGCCGGCATCGCCTATCTGCTCTTCATCAGCGTGACCCTCACTGCCTACCTCCTGACGCTTCGGACTATCGCCGGCAACAGTTTCGCGCAGGTTCTGGTCGTGCTGTTTCCTGCGCTCGCGATCAATGTCGGCTGCGGACAGAACGGTTTCCTCACGGGGACCCTGATCGGTATCGCCTGCCTCAATGTCGAACGGCGTCAGATCATCGGTGGCCTCGCGCTGGGGGCAATGGTGATCAAGCCGCATCTGGCCATCGCCGCCGGCGTCTACATGCTGGCGACACGGCGCTTTGTGGCGCTCTCAACCGCCACAAGCTTCGTGCTGGCGAGCTCGCTCATCTGCACGCTGGTGTTTGGCTGGCAAATCTGGATTGCATGGCTCGGCGCCATCAGGGAATCGGCCATCTTTCTGGGGTACGGCTTTTATCCCATGTTCCGCATGATTTCGGCTTACTCAACTCTCGGCCGGGCTGGCATTCCACCCAACATCGCCTTCTGGGCGCAAGCAGCCTTCGCAAGCTTGGCACTGTTCGGAGGCGTGCTCGCTGTCTGGCTCGGCAAGGCCCGTAAGATGTCGCCCGCGTTCGCGCTCGGTGTTACCGCGATGGTCTCAGTAATGATCAGCCCTTACGCCTACGACTACGACCTGCCGATGGTCGGGATCGGTCTCGCTCTACTGTTGCCCGATCTTGCGCAGGTGGCGAGTTCGCGCGAGCGCAGCGCCGTCTATGGGTTGATCCTGCTTGCCGGCGCCTACGGCATGCTCCAGTCGGCGCGTCTTGCGGCCCAGTTCGGCTCCGGATCCGATTTGTCCGACATGAACGACAAGTTTGCCCCGGCCGTTGGAGGCGTGGCGATGATGGCGTTGCTGGCCTTGCTCCTGAGGCTGCTATGGCGCGCAACACAGCCTGCATCCGCTCTGTCGCAGGCGGCGCAGGCCGCGGAATGATTTCGCTGTTGTGCTCTTTGCGCGTTGTAATGACAGCGTCAGGCCGCGGTTATGCGAATCCTCGCAGCGGCACAATGGAACAGCACCACAATCTGGTCTCGTCCGCTCGCCACCGCCCTTCACTCCGATGGGCACCCCGCTACTCATAGAATGCCCACCGACCTATCGATGTGACGGGGGGCGCTGTCCTCGGATGCTGCCAGCATATCGAATTTATTGTAGATTTTTCTTACTACGACTTAAGGTCGCTGACTTCCGGGATAGCTACTAAGGCAGACTGACATCTGTGGTGCTTCAGAAGATCCAGGGCTGCGCCGAGGGGTGGGGTGAGGACGGACTTGATTGCGTCTCTATCCTGCAAAAGAGAGATGGCTAAAAGGCCAAGCCATTCACGCGCAAGCTGGCGCATGTGTTCGAGCGGCTCATGATCCGCTGGTAACGGCCGATAGACTTTCAAAATCAGGCTCCCATGCATGTCAGGCGGGAGCACACTTGGTCTCTCAGCCACCGGCGCCCACGGACGAAAGCCTTCTTGCAAACTACCTGAGATTGATTTAGTTCAAAAGTGAACTTTAGAAGCGTCCTTGGCGCCAAATGGGTAAGTCGCTCAAAAGGCAGAAGATATGCGCGAAAATAAACGCCCATGTGCATATCAAATGTTGTGACGCCCACGCCAATATCGGCGTAGCGTTAATTTATCATCGCAAGGCCCGTGGCAACGATCGGTGATGAGAACGCCAATTGCGCTCCCGCCCACTCCAGCAAGGGAGCAGCGCCATGCTGACGCGGCGGCGTTACAAGCAGACCAAGACTCTCGATCAGCGGCTTGCCGAGGAGGCGATACGCCTGCGCGACGAGGCGCGCGTGCTGCCGCCCGGACGCCAGCGCGAGATGCTGCTGCGCAGGGCGCGGCAGGACGAGACGGCGATGCAGATCGATGCCTGGCTTCGTTCGCCCGGCCTGAAGGCGCCGATATGATGCAGCAGTACCGCGCCTATCTCGTCGGGGAGAACGGGGTGTTTCAGTCCGCCGAGGCTTTCGAGGCGCAGTCCGATGCGTCCGCGCTTAAGTTCGCGCAGCGTTTCACGCGCCGCGGCGACGTCGACGTCTGGCAACTCGGCCGCAGGGTCGGCCTGCTGAAAAGGTCCCCCGCAGTCTCGCCCGAAGACGCGGGCCCGGGCAACCGGCCACCTCACTCATCCGCAAGCTTCCGCTCGATGTAGGCATCCACCGTTTCGGCAAAGGAGCGCTGCACGCCGACCGCAGCAATATGCAGGTCGAGCGCATCGCGCTGCAGCACGCGCAGGCCGCGCCCGCGGGCGCTGACCGGCGCCGTATTCAGATATTGGTCGATGGCGCCCTTGGCTTGCGGGATCGCCTTCGGATCGCCCCTTGCGATCAGAAGACGCAAGAGGCTCTGGCATTCGGCCAAGCCCGGCATGGGTTCGCCCTCAGCCTTGCCGCGACTTCGGCTTCGGCCGCTTGACCGGCTGGGTGTGGGTGCCGAACAGCATCAGCAGAAACGCGACTTCTTCCTTCGAACCGACCTGGATCATGATGATCTCCTTTTCGCCTCGTTGGTCGAGGCCAGCGAGCAAGGCGTTCAGGACAATCGGGTTTCAGGATTGTTTCAGGACTGTTTCGTCGTCCGCTCACGGGCTCTCGCGGACATGGTAGAGTGTGCTGCGGTCGGCCTTAAATCACGAGCCGAAATCAGCACGATTGAAGGTCGCCAACTACGCGGCCTCTAATTTAGTTTGCGAGCTTGCGATTGTCGGCGACCCTGTCTTCGTTTGCGGCGAGCAGATCGTAATCGTCTGCGAGCCTAAGATAGACCCCGCGCAGCTCCTCATCCGGTGTACATGACGCCATCGTTCGGTACTCTTCGGCTACGTGCCGATGCCGCGCGGCTTCCGCCATGTAATCCGTGTTCATCGCAAGCTCCTTGGGCCCCGACCGTCGATCCCGGCGCGAAAGGGATCATTGCGATAGATCAACGACTTCAAGACAAATCAGTAACCGGCGCCCATAGGAATACGGCCGACCAAATCGTTGGACTGTCGGACACTGCGAAAAGCTGGCAGCGCCTTTCGGGGCCGCAAAGGGCGACATTACGAGGGGCATTCGACCGATTCTGCCATGCTGCTCCTATTTTGCCCGACGGTGCAGACTTTAATCAAATCCAGCAATTCGGATTCGGCTGACTGAAATCTGTTCGCGTCAAGCTGAGACACGTCGCCCGGTCGGCGAGGATCGAAACGCTTCGGAGAGACCGTCGATGTATTACGTCGCCGCTGCATTGCTGGGGCTGTCGGGACTGTTCTACTCCGCGGGCCATCACGAGCTCGGCCAGTTCGGCGCCGACGTGTGCCGTTATGGCGGCCCGTTCTGCGACAACCCGGTGGTCGTCTTCACCGGCGCGGCGCTGGCTGCCGCCTGGGGCATGTTCGTCAGCGTCAAGTAGAGGACCGCGTCTCGGGCTCGCGCCCGTTGGTCACCGCCAGCTCCTTGCGGACGGCGGCGGCGGAATTGCCGACCTTGTCGACGGCTCTTTGCAGCTCCTCCTTCGATACGCCCAGCGCGTGGGTCCAGTACTTGACCTCGAAGGCCTCGTGCATGTTGATCTTGCTGCGGTCCGGCTGCGCGCGCTTCGTCAGGTTGTCCATGCGGCTGATCCTCCTCGCCGCTGGGAAAACGCGGCAACGGAGCTGCCGTTCCTGAGGGGGGCTGGTCCGCTAAGCCGTCGCCCCCGCAGCAGGCCGCGCCTCACACACTCAGCCAGAGCATGGAGGCGAGCACTGCAGAGAACAGAAACAGCGAGATGATGGCGACTCTAAAAATCAGGTCGGCTGCCAAGTGCGTCCCCTTTCACGTCCGACGTCCACGCCCGCACGGCGTACGGTCGAGATCCCCGTCTTGGCTCCCGGAAAGCCGGACTGAGGCATGACATCTCGCAGCGCCGCGTAGGGAACGGGCCGCGAAGTGGCAGCGCAACGGGGGAGTCGTGGTTTGGTTCCTATTTCGGAATGCAACCCGGGTAGGTTAACAGCGCAATGCGCCGGCTCCGCGCCGGCCAACTTAACATTTGTTGGGTTCCCTGAACTTGGAAACGCGTCGTCCACCAATGTTGCGAAGCGCGCGGCGGTTCAATTCAAACCTTTCTTGTCAGCAGCAAGCTCCAGGAGCTGGCGCAGTTCGACGAGCGCTATCTGCATCTGTTGCCATCGTCCTGAGCGGGCGCGAGCGATCGCGTAGGGCGCGAACTTCCAAGGGGAGAGCTTGGCAAAGAGCGGCGGCCGGCGCCGCCCGACTGCTCTTGCGATGATGCACCTATACAGGTGTTTTGCCCGACGGGTCAAATCAGATTTCGCTAAATCGGAATCGCCCCGTCGACCTCCGCTTCTCCCTGGTCCTGGAACCATTGTTCCGTCGCGGCATTTCTTCCGGACTTTCCCGTTCGCAATCGGCATTGCCCGGAAAGACCGAGACTCTTCATGAGCGACAGCGCCCTCGCCCCGACGAAATCCATGTCGACGCTGCTGAAAAGACTGGGGCCGGGTCTCATCACCGGGGCGGCCGACGACGATCCTTCCGGCATCGCCACCTATTCGCAAGCCGGCGCGCAATTCGGCTACGGGCTGTTGTGGACGGTGTTTCTGACTACGCCGCTCATGATCGCCATTCAGCTCGTCAGCGCGCAGATCGGCCGGGTGACCGGAAAGGGGCTGGCCGCCAACGTGATGCGGGTCGCGCCGCGCTGGGCGGTGCTGGCGCTCGTTTTCATGCTCGTCGCCGCAAACACCTTCAACATCGCCGCCGACATCGCCGCGATGGCCGAGGCGCTCTCCCTCGTCATCGGCGGCCTCAACCACGAGCACGCCCTGATCTTCGCGGCCGGCTCGACCCTGCTTCAGGTGTTCGTGCCCTATCGCCGCTATTCACCCGTGCTGAAGTTTCTCACCTTGGCGTTGTTCGCCTATGTCGCGACCGCCTTCACCGTGAATATCCCGTGGAGCACGGCGCTGCTCGCCGCGGTGTGGCCGGAGCCGAATGTCAGTGCCGGTTATTTCATGATGGTGGTGGCCGTGCTCGGCACCACCATCAGCCCCTATCTGTTCTTCTGGCAGGCCTCGCAGGAGGTCGAGGAGATGAACCAGGGCAAGCGCGACAAGCCGCTTCGCGAACTGAAGCACGGCGGCAGTCCGGAGCTCGCGCGCATCAGGGCCGATACTATCGCCGGGATGCTGCTCTCCAACGGCATCGCCTTCTTCATCATCCTCACCACCGCGTCGGTGCTGCACGCCAACGGCGTCACCAACGTCAATTCCGCGACCGACGCCGCCGAGGCGCTGCGGCCGCTCGCCGGCGATTTCACCTTTGCCCTGTTCGCGCTCGGCATCATCGGCACGGGCCTGCTCGCGATCCCGGTGCTGGCGGGCTCGGCTGCTTACGGCGTTGCGGAGATTTTCCGCTGGCACGCCACGCTCGAGGCGAAGCCCGACGAGGCGATCGGCTTCTACACCATCATCGCGACCGCAACCGCGATAGGCTTCGGGCTAGGATTCACCGGCATCGATTCCATGCACATGCTGGTCTGGAGCGCCGTGCTCAACGGCATCGTCGCCGTGCCGATCATGGCGATGATGATGCTCATCGTCTCGAACCGCACGATCATGGGCCGTTTCAGGGCCCGGTCGTGGCTGATCGCGCTTGGCTGGCTCGGCACCGCGGTGATGGCGCTGGCCGTCCTCGCGCTGCTCGCCTCGTCAGCGATCGGCTGACCAGCCTTCCGGAAGTGCCACCGTCTACAGGCTTCCCGGCCGAGGTAAGGCGCCCCCGGCGCGCTGCAGCGGGCTTCACGCCGGCCCGTTGTTGGCCTAACAGTTGCAACCAGGGTGCGGCTCTTTCGACCTCGCCACAATAAGAATAAAGCCCGACCGGGCAACAGGGAGCGACATGACCAAATCGTCAAAAGCAACAAGCCTCGAAATCCTCGCCTGCGATGCCGGCTGGAGAAACTACCACTTCGTCAAGCTGACGACTGAAGACGGCATCGTCGGCTGGAGCGAGTTCGACGAGGGCTTTGGCTCTCCCGGCGTCGGCGCCGCGATCCATCGGCTTTCCGCCCGCGTCATCGGGCAGAATGTCTTCCAGCACGAGCGCATCTATGCCGAGCTGTTCGCCGCGACCCGCCCCGCTGCAGGCGGCGTGGTGGCGCAGGCTCTCGGAGCGATCGAGAACGCGCTGCTCGACGCCAAGGCGAAGTGTCTCGGCGTGCCCTGCTACGAGCTGCTCGGCGGCAGGATCCGAGATCGCGTTCGAGTCTACTGGTCGCATTGCGCCACGTGGCGGATCAATCATCCCTCCTGGTACAAGCCGCCGATCGAAAGCCTCGATGGCGTCAAGGCGATGGGCCGCGAGGTGCGCGAGAAGAAGTTCACCGCGCTCAAGACCAACATCTTCTCCTACGACGACGGCAAGCCGACCGGCTGGCGTCCCGGCTTCGGCTCACCCTTTGCGCCGGAAATCAACGTCGACAGGAAAATTCTACGAGACCTGCGCATGCATATCGAGGCGATCCGCGACGGCGCGGGGCCTGACGTCGACATCCTGCTCGACTGCAACTTCAACGCCAAGACCGAGGGCTACCTGAAGATCCTGCGCGCCATCGCGGACCTCGACATGTTCTGGATCGAGATCGACAGTTTCAATCCGGAAGCGCTCGGCTATATCCGCAGGCAAAGCCCGCATCCGATCTCGTCCTGCGAGACGCTGCTGGGCTTGCATGAATTCCTGCCCTATTTCCACGAGCAGGCGATGGATGTCGCGATCATCGACACGCCCTGGAACGGCGTCTGGCAATCGATGAAGATCGCTGCGGCGGCCGAAGCGTTCGAAGTCAATGTCGCCCCGCACAATTTCTACGGCCATCTCTGCTCGATGATGAACGCGCATTTCTGCGCCGCCGTTCCGAACCTGCGCATCATGGAGATCGACATCGATCGCCTGTCGTGGGACCGCGAGTTGTTCACGCACGAGCCAGAGATCCAGAACGGCCATCTCGTCGTCCCGGACCGGCCCGGCTGGGGCACCGAGCCGAATGAGGAAGCATTGCGCGCGCACCCGCCGAGAACGAGCGGCGGGCTCCTCAACTACGGTCGCAAGAGCTGACGCGGATTACGGCGTCACGGGATTGATGGTCGGGGACGTCTTCGGCCCCGGCCGCGCCGGCTCGATCGGCGACTTTGGTTCGGTCGGAAGCACTGCAGCGCCCGCGGCGCGTGCAGCTTCCCCCGTCGTCGCATACATCGCGACATGGGCCGGCTGGGTCTTGGCGCGGCTCCACGGTCCGTGGTCGACGATCAGCATGGCTGCAATCGTCAAACCAGCCACGATCAGCGCGATTACGCCGGGATGACGGAGCGCCGTGGAGATGGAGTTCGCGAAACGATCAGTCGTCATCGAGGGATCCGCTATTTTCCTATCGCAGGTTAATTCAATTGCGCCCCTCGGAGTTCCCCGCTTGACTTAAGCAAGTTCCGCGCCAAACCTTCGGAACTTACTCCGTTCATCGTTTCACATCTGGACGAGCATCGCCGACGAAGCTGTCGCGATTCGGCATCTTCACGGCGGCCAGGGATTTCGCGTCGAGCGTCGCATTTTCTCCCACCAGCCCGTTCAGGTTCAGGATGAAAGCCGACACCGCATAGACGTCCTCATCGCTTAGCGATTGCGGCGCGTTCTGCGGCATGGCGCGACGGATGTAGTCGAACAATGTCGGCGCATAGGGCCAATAACTGCCGACGGTACGGATCGGTTTGGGCGTTCCGATCGTGCCTTGTCCGCCGGCGAGCCGGTCGCCCAAACCACCCTCGCCCTTCTCGCCGTGGCACGAGGCACATAGCTGGGCGAACACCTTCCGTCCGTGGCTGACCGAACCGCTTCCCTCAGGAAGATTGCTGCCGTCGCGTCCGATATCGATATTCCAGCCCGCAATCTCGGTGGCTGTCGCCGGTCGCCCGATGCCGTACAGGCTCTGCGCCTGCACTCCGCTCGAAAAGGCACACAGCACGATGGCGAAGCCGACCCCGCAAGTCTCACGCAAGCGCATTGGTCACCTCGCCGTCAGCCGCGACGCGCCAGGGCCAGATCGCGTTGTTGTGGTAGAAATAGTTTTCTCCGCGAACCGCGAGCAACTCGGCCAGCGTTGGCTGCACATAACCTGTCTCGTCGATGGCTCGGCTCTGGATCACGGCGGGCTTGCCGTCCCATCGCCACGGCAGGCGGAAGCGCGTCAGGGCACGCGTCAGCACCGGCTCCTGCAACCGAGCCTCCTGCCAGCTTTTTCCATCGTCAACGGACACTTCGACGCGCGCGATCCTCCCATGCCCGCTCCAGGCGATGCCCGTGATCTCATGAAAGCCCGGTGCGCTCAGGCGCTGACCGCCGGAGGGGCGCGTGATGATCGACTTCGCCTCCATGTAGAAGGAGAATTCTCGCGCCGTGCCGTCGGGCAGGAGGTCGGTGTATTTCGACGTTTCCTCGCGTGAATAAACCGGCTCCGCGGTCACATGCAGGCGACGCAGCCATTTCACGCTCATGTTGCCTTCGAATCCCGGCAGGAGAAGCCGCAGTGGATAGCCTTGTTGCGGACGCAGCCGCTCACCGTTCTGGCTGTAGACCAGCATCGCATCCTCGAGGCATTTCTCGATCGGAATGCTTCGCGTCAGCGCAGCCGCGTCGGCTCCTTCCGCGACCACCCATTTGGCTTCGGGCTTCAGCCCGGCCTCCTGAAGCACCAGCTTCAGGCTCACGCCGGTCCATTCGGCACAACTCACAAGACCAACGAGGTCGGATGCCGTCTTGCCATAGGGCTTGGTGTAACCGGGATTGCCGGAGCATTCGAGAAAGTGAATGCGCGACTCCGACGGGAAGCGCCGTAGATCTTCCATCGTGAAGATCAAGGGACGTTCGACCAGCCCATGCAGCATCAGCCGGTGCTGCGCGGGATCGATGGTCGGAACACCGCCATGATGTCGCTCGTAGAACACCCCGTTCGGCGTGATGATGCCGTCGAGCTCCTGCAAGGGCGTCCGGCTCGACGCGGAGATGTACTGCTTGAGGGACTTCGAGATGTTCCTGACGACGCCCTTCTCGAACGGCGACGGCGTGCCATAGGGCTGGCCTCCGGTCGGCTCGCCCGGCACCTTCATCCATTCAGGAACGTTGGGTGGAAGGTTGTCCGCCTCCGCGGCAACGGAAGCGCCCGCGCCGAGAACCGCGCCTCCCGCTACTGCGGTGCCGGCGGTCAGGAATCGACGGCGTGTTGTCACGGAATCATTGTCGGGATCTGTCGTGCGGCTCATTGCGGCCCCTCGGCTGGCGCTGAGCCCGCATCAAACAGTCCGACGGCTGCATTTGCAATTCGCAGCCGTTTCAAAAGCAGGCGATTTCGATCAGGGCTGATCTAAATCGGATGCCTGCGGGAGCAGTTCCTTTCCTCGCAGCGCACAAACACTGCCCGCCCGATTCACTCGCCCGGAGCGATCGCGTTGCTCGGCGTAGGCCGATCGGTGATCTGCTGCCCGAACAGGCTGCCGATCAGCTCGACCGCAGTGCGCGCGGTCCGGCCACGTTCGTCGAGGAAAGGATTGAGCTCGACGATGTCGACCGATCCCACCACGCCGGAATCGTGCAACAGCTCCATGATCAGATGTGCCTCACGATAGGTCGCCCCGCCCGGCACCGTGGTCCCGACGCCCGGCGCTACGCAGGGGTCGAGGAAGTCGACATCGAAACTGACATGCAGCACGCCGTTGCATGCCTTGACGCGCTCGATGACGCGCCGGGTCAGCACGGCGACACCGAATTCATCGATCTGGCGCATGTCGACAACCCTGATCCGGCGCGAACGCATTAGTTCCTTTTCGAGCTTGTCGATCGAACGCGCGCCGAACAGGTCGAGTCTGTCAGGCTCGATCGACGCGCGTGGGTCATCGCCGAGCAGGCCGTCGAGGCCTGGCTCGCCACACAGAAACGCCGCCGACATGCCGTGCATGTTCGCGGTGATCGTCGTCTCCGGCGTATTGTAGTCGGCATGCGCGTCCAGCCAGAGCACGAACAGCTCACGTTCGCGCTCCTGCCAGTGGCGCGCCATCGCATTGACCGAGCCCATCGACAGCGTGTGATCGCCGCCGAGGAAGATCGGCAGCGCACCGGTTTTCGCGATGTCATAGCCTCTGCGGCTCAGTACGCGCGTCCAGCGCTGGATTTCGCGGTAGTGGTTGGCTTTTTCAGGCGGTCTGTCGGTGAGATCCCCGACCTCGGCCACGGAGAGATCGCCGTAATCGACGACTTCAAGATCCAGGCTCTCGAGCAGTGTCGCAAGGCCCGCGGTGCGCAGCGCAGCGGGGCCCATCAGGGTGCCACGCTGCGAAGCTCCCATGTCAATGGGAGCACCTAGCAAGGCGATGCGCCGGGCTCGATCCGTCATGGTCCGATCGGTCACGGCGGTCTCCTGTGATCAGCGAGGCTGCCGTCAGCCTAACAGAGATTCGCATCCGTCGTTTCACGGGGATCGCCCCGGCCTCCCGGCCGGAACAAAATCCCGCGCGCCGAATTGCCCATTCAAGGCCGGTACCCGCCGTCAATTACGGCGCCTGTCGCGGATAGCCAAAGGTCGTCAGACCCGCTGTTCAAACGAGCGCTCGCGCGGATAGCCAAAGGTGCCGGCCTCCGCAGCTTCGTCCGGTTTGGAGGCCGCAATCTTGAGCACGGAGATACCGCAGCCCAATCCCCAGCCCGGCGTGGCCGAGCGCGCCATCGATGCCGCGACCGACGTATCCCGTACGATCGGCGAGGTCGCGGGCGGCCTGCACGCAGCCGTCGACCGCCTCACCCTGGCGATCGAGGAGGCACGTAGGCCCGGCCGGCCGCTCGCGACCGTCGCCGCCATCACGCGTGAAGCGCCTTTGGCCAGCCTCTTTGTGGCCTTCCTGTTCGGCGTGGCGGTGGCGCGCCGGCGTTAGCGAGCTTACCGGATATGCGCCGACTAGAGCATGATCCGGAAAAGTGCGAAGCGGTTTTCCGGAAAGATCATGCGTAAACAACAACCTAAAGCGCGATGACGCTTCATCCAAATCTCATCGCGCTTTAGGCGGCGCTGATCGCAACCTGCTCGGTCGCCAGGAACTGCCGATCAAATGCTTCCGCCGGCATCGGGCGGCCGAAGAAATACCCCTGTCCTTCCTCGCACCCCATGTTGACGAGGAAATCGGCCGTGGCGCGGTTCTCGATGCCTTCGGCCACGACCGTGAGCCCGAGCTGCTTGCTGAGGCCGATGGTCGAGCCGACGATCGCGGCGTCGTCGGAATCGGTCAGCAGATCGAGCACGAACGAGCGGTCGATCTTGAGCCCGTCGAGCGGAAACTTCTTCAGGTAGCTCAGGCTCGCGTAACCGGTGCCGAAATCGTCGAACAGCACGCGGACACCGAGCTTCTGGATCCGCTTGAACATGTCGAGCACGCGGCCTTCGTCATGCAGCAGGATATCTTCGGTGACCTCGAGCTCGAGCAGCGAGGGTGTCAATCCCGTCGCCTCGAGCAATGCCGCAACCGAATGTGCGAGATCGCCGGAGTCGAGCTGAGAGGGCGAGAGATTGATCGCAACACGTACGCTGTTGCCGGACAGTTCCCACGCACGCGCCTGCCGACAGGCGGTTTCCATCACCCAGTTCGCGATCCGATCGGACAGGGCCGAGGTATTGACCACCGGCATAAACTCGCCGGGCGAGACGTAGCCGCGCACGGGATGGCGCCAACGGATGAGCGCTTCGGCCCCGACCAGGCTGCCGTCGACCAGGCGGACCTGGGGCTGGTAGAACAGTTCGAACTCGCCGCGATCCGTGGCAAGCGCCAATTCGCTCTCCAGCGTCAGCCGGTTCTCCAGCTCCTGCCTGATTGCGCTCTCGAAGATCACATGGCTGCCGCGCCGCGTCGCCTTCGCACGGCTCAGCGCCAGGTGGCCGTTGCCCAGGAGGTCGTCCGCGGTGTGTCCACCGTCGGGATAGATAGCAACGCCGATGCTGATCCGAACGCGATGCTGTCGTGTGCCCGTTGCAAGCGGCGCTTCGAACGCGCGTGCGATCCGACCGGCGAATTCCGCAATCGGCTCGCCGGCTTCCGCACCGTCGAGCGCGATGGCGAATTCGTCACCGCTGAGCCGGGCAATGATCGCTTTGCCATTGACTTTGGTACGAAGTCGCTCGGCAACGGCCCGCAGCACGAGGTCGCCGGCCGAATGTCCGAGCATGTCGTTGATCTGCTGGAAGCCGTCGAGCCCGAGCACGAGCAGCGCGACGTCGGAAGACCGCCGCTCCGCCGCGGTGATCAGACCGGTGAGGCCTGCGTGCAGCATGTTGCGATTGGCAAGACCCGTCAGCGCATCATGTTCGGCCAGATACCTGACGCGTTCGGCCTCGCGCTTGCGCACCGAGATGTCGCGCAGGATCGCGCCGTATTGGAAACCGTCTGTTCCCTGCCAGCCGGAGAAGCTCGCCTCGACCGGGAAGGTCTCACCATTCTTGCGTCGACCTTCGAACTCGACGACAACCGCCCCGCCGGGGACCAGCAGCGCCTGGCGAGCGGCATCGCTCATGGACGGCCTCGCGCCGCCGTCCGCCGCGACAGCACAAAGCGTTTCGAACGGGCGGCCGATGATTTCGGCCGGCATGTAGCCGAAGATCGCGCTCGCGCCGGGATTCCAGACCGTGATCCGGTGGTCGGCATCAGTGCAGACGAGACCATCGCCGAGCGACATCGCGATACGATGAAAGCGGCTTTCCGCGATGCGCCCCAACAGGCTGCGGAAATCGATCTCGTCGAGCGCAATCGCAGTCAGGTAAGCGATGATCGCGATGTGGAACAGCGATGTGTCGATGACGAGGGGCCATCTTGCCTGCACGAAGGCCGCGATCAGTTCGACAGCCGCCCCGGCTGCGATGAGGATTGTGACGCGCAATCCCGGCGCCAAGCGGCGCCACGAATACATCATCAGCAGGCCGATCCCACCCAGACCCAGGATCATGCCGACGTCGGACGTCCAGCGCAGCATCCGGTTCTGGAGGATCGATTCCGTCGCCAGCGCCTGGAGGACCGGCCCTGAGACGATGCCGCCATTTGGTACGCTGAACCGGTCGCCGAGCTCGAGCGCCGTGGCGCCGACGATGATCTTCTTGTCTCTCAGCTTGTCGAGAGTTGCAGTATCGCCGCGGATCACGTCGACATAGGAGACGCGCGGAATGGAGGCCGCCTGAATACTGAAGTCGATCAGGAAAGGTGGCCGCCGGCTGGCGTCCTGCCCGGCCAACACGACGGCCATGGACGGCATCAAGGCATCGCCGAATTTCTCACCGAACGGATAACGACGGACCAGCCCGTCGGATTCGACCGTAACATTGACGAGGGCCGGCCACGACTGGTTGCCGAACGGCTTTAAGGGGCGATTGAGGTGAACCGCCCCACCATTTGCCGTCGATTGCCTGAAGGACGGCAGGATCGTCGAGCCGCCGACGTCCCGAAGCGCCTTGACGAAGGCCTCGTCGGAGACCGGATCCGACGGCGTGCTGAAATCGACGTCGAAGGCGACGTCCTGCGCACCGGCCGCCTCGAGCCTGTGCAACAGTTCGGCGTGGAGCCGGCGCGGCCAGGGCCACACCCCGATTTGGTCGATCGAGGGCGCGTCGATTGCGACCACGACGACATTGCCGCTGGCCGCACGCGATTGCCAGGCGAACCGTACATCGGTGAGCGCATTGCGAAGCGCACCATGCCACCCCGTGGACAGCACGACCGCCAGCGCGATCACGACAAGGATATGCGGCCGATAACGTTTCACTTTGCTCCCCTGCACCGGCGGTGCTTGCCGCCGAGTGCTCCCCCCTATGCCGACGGCACGGTCCTAATAATGGCCTCTGCCCCGGTACCAACCGTAATGGTGGCCGTTGTGGCCATTTCCGTTGTTGCCGCTGTTACCGCTGTTAGCATTGTTGCCGGTACCGCCGCTTCCGTTGCCGGTCGCCCCCGTCCCACTGCTTCCGGTCCCGGAAGTTCCGGTGGACACATTGCTGCTCGACCCGGCGGTGGTCGCAACAGCCGTCGTCACGCTCGACGACGTCGATGCGGCGCTGGCCGTTGATGCGCTGCTGCTCGCGGTGACCGCTGTCACGCTTGAGCTGTTGGAGGCTGTGGTGGTGGTGTTCGTCGAGCTTTGGCTCCACACCGTAGCTGTGCTGATACCGGTGCTGGCGTTCGCGTTGCGCACGCGCCCCGTTGCAACGGCTCCGTGGGCAAGACCATTCGTCACTTTATGGACATTCAGCTTGACCTCGCCGAGCGAGCTCGAGATGCGCACGACGCCGGCCTTGGGCGCATGAGCTCCGCCCGCCTGCTGGGCTTGCTTCGACGATCCGGCCACCTTGTTGCCCTTGTCGATCGGACCAAGCGCATGGATGGCGTGGCCATTCGCAGCATTGCGCGGTGCGGACAGTCCCGATTTCGGGACGGGAACGCGCTCGATCGTCGAGGCGCGTGGCTTGCCATTCTCGATCGGATTGAAGGTGCCGGTGCCGGTCAGGCTGAGGCCGGGCTTGCCGTGCTCGAAGGCGGTGGCCGATTGTCCCGGCATGACCTGGGCGATTTGTCCGGTCTTGAAGTCGGAGACCTCGACCTGGCCGCGGATCACGCCGACCTTGGTGCTGCCCGCACCGACCGTGACGCTGAACTGCGTTCCCTTGACCACGGCGGCGAGATACGGCGTCTCGACCTCGAAATGCTTGACGTTGCGCTTCTCGACTTCGAGCAGGATCGAACCCGCCTGCTGGATGATGGTGGTTGAAAGCCCGTCCTTCTTCTCCGCCGGCAAGCCGACAACGGAATTGGGCGAGATCAGGATCGTCTCCTCACCGCGGACGAGCAGCACCCGGCCATTGCGTCCGGTGCGAATGGTATTGCCGGGCTTGAGGGTCTCCTCCTGGTTCAGCGAGACCTGTTGCGCGCCATCGGTCGCGACCCAGACCTCACCGGTGGCCTTGCTGACCGACCAGACGCCATCGTCCGCGGCGAACGCGCCGGAAGCCGTTCCCAGGGTCAGCGCCGCCATGACGGCGCACCGCATTCCAATTCCGCCGAGCATGACGATCCTCAGTCCCCGTTACAGCCGGACCTGAGGCGTATCCGAAATCACTCAAGAGAGGATTAGCAGGAAGAGGTCAGTGGAACTGCCGTATTAACCAATCATTGACCATAAAAACCTAAGAAAAATCATGCGGCTAACGCTCCCTTACCGCCCCGTGGCAATCGCTCCGTTAAACTACGGAGACAGGTTTGTTGCGCGCGTTGAGAAGCGGCATCTCGTTACCGCATTGGCGCTGCTGGTACCAATTTTTGCGGGAGTTCCGCAGGGCTTCGCACAACAGGCGAACCAGCCGGGTTTTGATCCTCGCCAGCCCGAGAAATACTTTGAAAACCAAACCGAGCGGGAAACTCTGAACCGTCCCCCGGTCAAGCTACCGACCGTCGACCAAACCAACACCGGCGGCGATACCAGGCCCCAATTCGTCCTGCGCGACATCAGCGTCACCAGTGCTCATGCCATCCCTCGCGATCGTATCGCCGCAGTCTATCAACCCTATCTCGGCAAGAAGGTCTCACAGGCGGATCTCGCCGCGATCGCCGGTGCGATCAGCGACCTCTACCGCGCCGATGGTTTCCATCTGAGCCGGGCCATCGTGCCGCCGCAAGACATTGCCGATGGGCGCGTCCGGATTCAGGTGATCGAGGGCGCCATCGTGCAGGCCGAGCTGAAGGGCGACGGCGCCGAGCAGTTTGGCGTGAGGCCGATGCTCGAACCGGTTCTGGCCGAGCAACCGTCGCGGCTGGCAACGCTCGAACGCCAGCTTTTCCTCGTCAACGGCAGACCGGGCGTTCGGATCACCGATACAGCGCTGGAGGAGATCGGTGGCGCGACCGGCCGCTTCCGCCTCGTTGTCTATTTGAAGACCTGGCACGTTTTCACGTCGTTCGGCCTGGACAATCTCGGCTCGTCCTCCGTCGGCCCGTGGCAGACCTACGCGACGGGCGCATTCAACTCCTACCTCACACCCGGCGATGCGCTGGCGGTCAACCTGTCGACCATCGCCAACGACCCGCGCGAGCTCGGCTTTGCCCGGCTGTCCTATGACGCGCCCGTCGGCGTCGACGGCGTGCGGCTCGGCACGTCCGTCCTGTACAGCGCGGTCCGGCCGGGCGACGCCCGCCGCCTCGACAGCGACATCACCACGACCGAAGCTTTCGAGGTGCGGGCAAGCGCCGTGCCCTTCATGTCGCAATCGTCGGCGCTGACGCTCACCCTGGCCGGGACCTTCAGCAACGTGTCGGAGCATGACCTGTACGGCCCCTGGTACAACGACCACATCAGGACCGCGAGCCTGACCGCCGACTACCGGCTCCAGGATCGCTTCGGCGGCACCAACTTCACGGCGCTGACCTACCGCCAGGGTCTCGACGTCTTCGGCGCTTCACATTTCGACGACGATCTGTTGTCGCGCGACGGCGCCTCGTCGAACTTCTCGGTGCTGAACCTCTGGTTCACGCGCTACCAGACGCTCAACGACGCCTGGTCGCTGAAGCTGTCCGCGGCGAGCCAGACGGCATCGCGGCCGCTGTTCACCTCGCAGCAATTCTACCTCGGCGGCGCGGCTTTCGGCCGGGGCTATGGCGCGGCCGAGATCAGCGGCGACAACGGTCTTGCCGGCTCGCTCGAGCTGCGCTTCGACCAGAAGCTCAATTTCCGCTACTGGAGCGGCTATCAGCTCTACGCCTTCGGCGACGCCGGCGCAGTCTGGAACGACGGTTACCGGCTGAGCGATGGCCTGTCGCTGACGTCAGCCGGAGCTGGTGTGCGCGTCTTCCTGTGGGATGACCTGCAGGCTGATCTCGGCGTGGCGGTCCCGTTGAGCTACCGGGCGCCGGACAATGAACGCCGCAGCCCGCGCTTCCTGTTCACACTGTCGAGCGCGTTTCGGCTCTCCCCCGAGCGCGGCCGGGGCGGCTGCCTGTAGCTCGTTTCCTTCGCGTAGCGGACCCGGCATGCGGCCGTTTTGCGGTCTTGCGCACAGACTTGCCTAAATTTAATCCCTTAACCTGCTCACGATCGCTCGATCGGGGGGCTGCCAATGACCATTTTCAGTCGAAAGTGATTGGGACGGAATCATGAAGAGGGTGTTTGCAGTCCTGGCGTTTTTTTGCCTCCTCGGGGTCAGCGAATATTTCGTCGTCAGCCAGTTCGCGATCCGCCATGAGACTTTGACCCTGTTCGACGCCTCGCGCCAGCGGCCGATCTCGGTCGAGATCGCGGTGCGACGCGATTACGAGACCAAGGCCAATCTCGGTCTCTGGAAGCTGCCGCTTGCCATCATCAGCAACGGCAATACCGTCAAGGCCACCGAGTATTCCTTCCTCGCCAACGTGCTTGCAGCGCGCGGCTATCTCGTTGCCAGCATCCAGCAGGACCTGCCGAGCGACCCGCCGCTGATGACCCATGTCGGTCAGCAATATGTCGGCCGGCGTGAAGTCTATATCCGCTGCGAGGCGAATATCCTCTTCGCCCTGGGCGAACTGAAGCGACAGCAGGAGAACGTCGACTACGACCACATCACCCTCGTCGGCCATTCCAACGGCGGCGACGTCTCGATGTATGTCGCCCGCCAGCACCCGGAGCTGGTGTCGAAAGTGATCACGCTCGATAATCTGAGGGTGCCTTTCGTCCTTAGCGACAACATGAAGATCCTGTCGTTCCGCTCGAAGGATCCGCATTTCCTGACCGACCCGGGTGTGCTGCCCACGCCGGAGGAGGCCAAGGCGCGCGGCATCGACATCGTCCACACCGGCGCACAGCACACCGAGATGAGCGACCGCGGCCCCGACGCGATCAAGGAGAAGATCCAGGCGACGCTCGACCGCTTCCTGCGCGACAGCGCCAGCAGCGCACTCGCCCCGGCCGACACGAAAAGCCCGATGATCATGAACCCCGGCGACTATTAGCCGGAAGAGCCTTTGCGGCAGATCAAGGCAGATCCGGGCCGGCAGGCTAGAAAGGCTATGTAGCGTCGGAGAGACACGTGTCGCACTATACCGAAAGTCTTGAAGGCCTCGGCCTGCCCGCGACGAGAACGCCGTTATTCGCGCGGCATCTCTATCGTGCGACCCGCAGGCTGCTGCGATCGATCATCGCCCGCATCGATCTCTCGCAATTTCCGGGATCGTGCTGTGGATGAGCACGGCCCCGGGCGAACGCACGAAGGTTGCCCTATGCACCAGCATTTGAGACGAATTTGCCTGCTGCTCGTCGTGACCTCGAGCTTGGGCTCGTCCTCTGCTCTGGCCGCCGATGCCGGTCACGGTGCCGACCTCGCCAAGCGCTGGTGCGCAAGCTGCCACGTCGTGGCCAATGGCCAGGCGACAGCCAGCGCCGACGTCCCTTCTTTTGCATCCGTTGCGCGACGGCCGGAGTTCAGTTCGGAGAAGCTCGCCTTCTTCCTGCTCGACCCGCATCCGAAGATGCCGAACTTTCCCTTGAGCCGGAGCGAGGCTGGCGACATCGCGGCATACATCGGATCACTGCGTCCCTAGAGGCTGACCGATCGCGACATCTGCCACAAATGCAAATCCCTGCCGGAGAACCGACAGGGATCAGCAGAAAGGATGATGGACGGCGAATGAGACATCATTCGGTGGGCCATCATGGACCTGCGCCAGTATCGAAATGCGGATCTTCGTGCCGCGCAAGATCAATTTGTAGGCAGCTGGTACACAGATCAGGAATCAGGATTTGCCCTTGCCCGACTGCATGAGACTGCCGGTCATCTGGCGCATGTGATCTCCCGCGCTGGTGAACTGGCTGCGCAGGAAATCGGACTGGATCCGCATCGCTTCCTGAAGGTCGGTGGCATGCACGAGCTTGCGTGCATGCTCGAATGCCGACTTCATGTTCTGCTCGGTGAAAGCGAGCGCCTGCTTAGACACCTCCGTCCCGGCTCCCGGAACGGTCGTCATCGATTTCGTGGCGGCTTCGAAAAACATTCCGAATGCTTTTTCCGCCTGGTCAATTGTCTTCTCGGCCAGGTCGCGCAGTTCGGCCGGAACTTCGAGCTTCGGTTCGATCATGGTCGCACTCCTCCCTTTTTCCTGACTGTTACCACACTTGCCGGACCGCCTTCCAGCAGCGAACGCCGGGGTAAACACCCCCGGGGAGGCTGGCTTGGGCAGGAAAGGGAGGGAACAAGGCGTGAGACGCGCGGTCCGGCTCAGGACAGGGGGTGTTCGGGAAGGGCTTCTTCGGTCGCGAGGTCTTCAACGAGTTTGATCACCTCGAAACGCTGTCGAGGCGCGAGCTTCAGAAAAGCGCGGAGCAGGCGCAGGCTTTCCACGGTGCCGGTCGCAGGCGCGCCGAGCTTGAGGTGCAGTTCAGCCGCGAAGTTGAGGTTTTTCATCTCGCACCTATGACAAGCATCGGCCTTCCTGAACTGACATCTGGGTCCACGCGAGAACCGAACACCACAACCGGACGCCATGGCGAGCACAACTCTCGGCCGGAGACCCCGGCAGGTTAGCACGCTCGACGACACATCCGGGCTCAACCGAGGAGGTTGCAATTATGCCAAGGAACAACCCGTCCGGCAAGCCCAACCACCGGATTGGCGATGCTTCGCCTGCATCGCTCCACCGCAATTCCGGATAACAGGAATATGAGCCGTCGTCACCCACCTGCGTCAAGAAGCTGCATTAAATCACGCACGCAACACCGATTGCTGTCAATCCGCACTGCATTTCGCCTTGTTTCAGATGTGAATGGGCGTTGGCGGAGGCGCCTAGCGCTTCTTCAGCGTATACACGTAATTGTTGAGTCCCACCTCGGCGGTTGTATCGTCGACGAAATGAACGTCGATCTCACAGCCTGTTTCCAAGGTCTTGATTGACGTGCCGGCAAAGCCGAGCGAGGCGGCAAGCGCCTTCGGATCGGCCTTCTTGTCGACACGCTGCATCTCGTCGATTGCGCCCTGGAAGATCATGTCGGGGCCATAATCGGCCACCTTGTACTGCGGCTTGGCACAGGCAAAGGGGCGCGGCCCCGATATCTCTTTCGCCTTCAGGACGACTGCCTTGCCCATCAGCCGCTCCCGCTCGGTGCCGTCAGGCTTGCGCTGCGAATCGGCCCACGGCGCGACCACGGCGGCCGTGAATGTCCAGGTGCCGATGTAGAAGGGATCTGCGGCCGCAGCAGTGCCCGCGGCGCCGACACAGACGAGAAGGTAAACAGTTCCGGCGAATTTCATCCAACATATCCCCTTGAGCCTTCGGCTTGGACTCGCCTCTTCGCATCAAGGTTCATCGCTCCCGGCGATATCTCTGCCCGTGAACCGTTGTTCAAGATCGAACGACCAAGCGTTTGCGAAACGGCCACGCGATCACGGGCGCCATGGCTGATGAACTGATCGATTCGGGCGCGCCTCAGCACAAGGACGACGGCATGCTTTCTCGCTGCGATCTCATCAAGGGCGCCGCGGTCGCGCTTCTCACCTTCTCGATACAAGGCGCATGGGCGCAGGAGACCAGGATGAACCTGTTCAAGATCGTTACCATCAAGGACGAAATCGTCGTCGGATTGTCGGCGGAGGAGCTGCAGGCGCTCGGCGGCAACGATGCGAGCGCCGTTGCACATGCGCTGGCACAGAAGGGCGACCTCACCGTCTGGCAATACAACGTGCATCGCGGCCCGAACGGTGAATTGCAGCAGGCGCCGACCGCCAGGATCGGACTTCTGGCCAACGCCTCGCTCCGCGTCGAACCCTACACCACGCCCTACCCGATTGTACCTCATCCGTAAGCAGCAGGCCGGCACGCCGGCGGCCGAGACCGCCGGCGTGCCGCAATCATCTGGACCGGTCCGCACGCCGTGTCCCCGTCTCCGTCGCAAAGCCGTAGACCAGCGCCAGCCGATCCAGGCATTCGCGAAACCGCCGCGCAAAATAATCGTTCCAGCGCTGCGTACGGACGGCACGACGCTGCCCGATCTGATCCATGGTCAGACCCAGCACCAGCACGTCGTGCACCAGTGCCGCGCCGTCGGTGCCGAGTTCGCGCTCGACCCGGTTCAGCCGCAGCACCGCCTGTCGCTGGCTCTCGGTGACAGGCTCGCGCGTGCCTGTCCCATCGACATATTCGCGGGTCGTATCTACCGCCTGAGGGCCTCGCTCCGCCCGCTCCCAATCGTTCTGGAAGGCGCGCCCACCGCGATATTGCGCTTCGTCGATCTGGTGGTGCGCGTACAGCCGGCCGAGCGGATCGCTGCGGACCGACCGCATGGCCAGGATCTTCTCGCCGGAATCGAGCGCGAGCGGATTGTCGACTTCCACCTCCGCCACCTCGGCATTGAACGGCACCTCCCGCGACCGCCGGTCGTAGATCTGCGCCAATTTGTAGGATTTGTTACGTCGGGCACGTGCCACTCGGGATGCTCCTTGCAAGACTGATGATTGAACGGACGGCGCGGCTTCAGGCGGGGGAGACCAGCCTCAGCACGACAGCAGCTGCGATGCGGGCGGACGCAGCTCCGCAACGGCGCGTCAGGCGCGCATGCGGTGCGCAATAGCTGGAACCCGCCTGGCGCGGATGGCCGCAGAAAGTGATTTCCTCCCCGTCCCTGTCGCCGCCGTAGGGATAGCGGCAGTCGGCCGCCTCGAGTTCGACCAGCCCGATCAGGCGCGGCTGGACGCCGACGCAACGCAGCTTGACCCGCGCAGCTGGCTTCATTGCGGACTTCGGCGGCAGATTCAGGTTCGGCAATGCCGATCGGCGCGGCGAAAGCAGACCGGCCTCGCCCGGCAAAGCCGGCGCGATCGACGGGCTCGTCATCCATTCCGGTACGACAAGCCCGAGCCGCTTGGCGCGACCGACCACCGCGTTGCGCGTGTAAGCCGTTCCAAACCTTGCGTTAATCTGCCTTCCGATCTCAGCATAAGACATTCCCTTGAGAAAATAGTCGCGAAGCACGTCGGAGTGTTCCGACGGCCAAAGGCCCGGTTCCATGATGCTGTCCTGTGATGCGCCTCCTCCGACCGCACGATCCGGAGGCGGGACACACATTCCGGTATTCCGAAGCAAGTGTCAAGCAGGAATTCTGATATTCATAATTGCATCAATTCCGAATTTCGGATTACAAGAGGCGACACGATGGGCAATCGAGGGAATCACCATGTTGGACGTTGCTATGATCGAGCGGGGCCTGGAGAAGACGGGCAAGAGCAAGGGCGGCCTGGCAGCTGCCATGGGCGTGCGGCCCGGCGCGGTGTCGGAGATCCTCGGCGGCGAGCGCCTGGTGAAGGCGTCGGAAATCATTCCGATCATGGAATATCTCGAGCTCAATCTCGCGCCGATCATGGGCCGCGTCGGCGCCGGCGCCGTGATCGAGCCGGACTATGAGCAGGTTCCCCCGGAAGGTCTCGGCGACATCGCGCTGCCCTTTCCCATCATGGAAGAGACCGTCGCCTTCGAGATCGTCGGCGATTCGATGCTGCCCAAGTACGAGAGCGGCGACGTGATCGTGGTCTACAAGGACCAGCGCCACCCGCTGTCCAGCTTCTACGGCGAAGAGGCGGTGGTCCGGCTCAAGACCGGCGAACGCTATTTGAAGACCATCGAGCGGGGCAAATCCCCCTCCGTCGTCAATCTCACCAGCTTCAACGCCAAGCCGATTGTCGGCGTCAAGCTCGACTGGGTCGGGGAAATCTGTCTCTCCATGCCCAAGGGGCAGCTCGAACGGCTGCGCGCCAAGTCGGCTCGTCCCCGCAAGAAGGGCAAGTAGGCGCCCGAGGCCGATTTTTGGAAATCGACCTTGACTTGATTCTGTTTTTCGGAAAACTCTGCCGCACCCGACTATGGGGGCGGCAGGGTCATTTCATGCAGTATTTCGTCGTGATGATTGACTACGGGCGACGCGGCCGCGAGGCGGTCGTCGATCCTGAAATCACCAGACGCGAGGTCATCTCCCGCCTCGCCTCGGGTGAGTATCGGAACGTCTCGTTCATCCACGAGATCGTGGAGAACTCGGTCGAGGATGTCACCGAAGCCATCCTGGCCGAGGCAGCCCTCCCACAGATCGAGCCCGAGGACGTCGATCTCCAGGCGATGCGCCTCGATCACGTCCGCGACCTGCGCAAGCACGAACGGACGTGACGCAGGCCGCGGCGGCCTGCATCAGCGTCCGGACGAATATTACACCAGGAGGACGGTCGATCCCGTCGTCTTGCGCGCGGCAAGATCGGCATGCGCCTTGGCCGCGTCCTTCAGCGGATAGGTCTGGTGAACCTCGATCTTCACCGCACCGGACTTGACGACGTCGAACAACTCGCCCGCCATCGCCACCAGGTTCTCGCGCTTGGCAGCATAGGTGAACAGCGTCGGCCGGGTGACGTAGAGCGAGCCCTTCTGGGCGAGCAGGCCGAGATTGAGTGGCTCGACCGCCCCGGATGACTGGCCGAACAGCGCGGCAACGCCGAGCGGCGCGAGGCAATCCAGCGATTTCAGGAAGGTATCCTTGCCGACGGAATCGTATACCACCGGCACCTTCTTGCCGCCGGTGATCTCGTCGACCCGCTTCACGAAATCCTCGCGTGTGTAGATGATCACATGGTCGCAGCCATGCGCCTTGGCGAGCTTCGCCTTCTCGTCGTTGCTGACCGTGCCGATCACGGTCGCGCCGAGATGCTTGGCCCACTGGCTGAGAATGAGGCCGACGCCGCCGGCCGCGGCATGGAGCAGGATGGTGTCACCGGCCTTTACCCGGTAGGTCTGCCGGATCAGGTACTGCGTCGTCAGTCCCTTCAGCATCATCGCCGCCGCGGTCTTGTCATCGACGCCATCGGGCAGCTTCAAGAGACGGTCGGCGGGGATCAGCCGCGCCTCGGAATAGGCACCAAGCGGCGAAGCGCCATAAGCGACACGATCGCCCGGCTTCAGATCGGTGACACCTGAACCGACCTCCTCAACGACGCCGGCCGCCTCGCTGCCGAGCCCGCTCGGCAATTGCGCGGGATAAAGACCTGAACGGTTGTAGATGTCGACGAAGTTGAGGCCGACGGCCGTGTGGCGAATGCGCGCCTCGCCAGGTCCGGCCTTGCCGACACTGACCTCTTCCCAGACCAGGACTTCCGGTCCGCCGGTCTTGTGAAAACGAATGGCATGCGTCATGGGGTTGCTCCCTTATCGTTGCAGTGACGGTCCGAGAAATGCGGATCGGCCGGAGAAATAGGCATTTGGTCCGCCCGTTACAGTACAGAGGCGTAACAAGAATGTCACAGCGAACGACAAACGCCCGCCGTTCCGCCTCTGTTCGAAAGAGTTGATGACGGCTCTGGAGCAACCGGCAGTAGCTTTTGCGCGGGGATTGGTGGTCGCCTGCGAAGGAGAGCCGAGATGCCAGCTTATGTACAGCATCATCAGGATATCGAGATCGCGCCTGTGAATTGCCCCACCTGCATGGGGTTCCTGCCAATGTATGTGCGCGAGGTCGAGCCGCATTGGAGCCTTGCCAAGATCGACTTCGTCTATGAATGCGCCGATTGCGGCGCCGAGGTCCGGCAGACGATCCGCAAGCCGGAGCTGTTGCGGCACTGAACGCGACCTAAAGAACCGCTCAACTATTTGCGCTGAACGGAAAAAACGCCGCTCACGCGGATCTGATGTCTCCCAAACGAGGCTTGTTCTTTGCCGGGAACGCAGGCAGAACAAGCCTCAAAGCAGGATCTTTGGGAGCGCCCTTTCGTGGCTGAACAGAAGGCCTTGACCTCGATCGAGGCAGTGGAGAGCGGCCTCGCCGCGCAGGGTTATATCGCGAGCCGGCAGATCGCGACCGCCGTCTATTTGTCGCAACAGATCGAAAAGCCGATCCTGGTCGAGGGCCCGGCGGGCGTCGGCAAGACCGAGCTCGCCAAGGCAATCGCCGCCTGGCGCGGCATGAAGATGATCCGCCTGCAATGCTATGAGGGTCTCGACGAGGCCAAGGCGCTTTATGAATGGAAATACGCCAAGCAGCTTCTCTACACCCAGATCCTCAAGGACAAGCTCGGCGAAGTGCTCGGCGGCGCGCAAACGCTGCACGCCGCGCTCGACCAGTTGCATGATTTCGGCGACGTGTTCTTCTCCAAGGAGTTCGTCGAGCCGCGGCCACTGCTCCAGGCGCTGGAGCAGCCGGGCGGCTGCGTGCTGCTGATCGACGAGATCGACAAGTCGGACGCTGAATTCGAATCGCTGCTGCTGGAAATCCTGTCCGACTTCCAGGTCACGATCCCCGAGCTTGGCACCGTCTCGGCGATCACGCCGCCGACGGTGATCCTCACCTCCAACAGCGAGCGCGACCTGGGCGATGCCCTGAAGCGACGCTGCCTGCATCTGCATATCGGCTTCCCCGAGCAGCGGCTGGAGGAGCGCATCGTCGAAAGCCGCGTGCCCGGCATCTCGCAGACGTTGCGCCGGCAGATGGTCGGCTTCATCCACGAAATCCGCTCGCTGGATCTGAAGAAGCTGCCCTCGGTCAGCGAGACCATCGACTGGGCCCGCGTCCTGGTGCTGCTGCAGGCTACAGAGCTCGACACCGATACCGTCAAGGACACCCTTAACGTGCTTCTGAAATACGAAGCCGACATCGAGGCCGCAGCGCCGCAGGTGACGACCTTCATTGCCAAGGCGGCCCGGTCCAACGTCTTCGGTTGACGCCGATGCGAGAGAACCTCCATCGTTTCTTTCGGGCGGCGCGCGGCGTCGGCGTTCATGTCTCGCCCGCCGAGAGCATCGATGCGATGCGCGCGGTGTCGCAGGTCGGCTTTTCCGACCGGACCATCCTGCGCGACGCGCTGCTGCTGACGCTCGCCAAATCACAGGACGAGAAGCTCGCGCTCGGTGATTGCTTCGATCTGTTCTTCAGCCAGCCCGAGCCGCGACGGGACCAGCCCGAGGGCGTCGACCAGGATGCCTCGCAGGATACGGATCAAGCGTCCTCTTCCGGTGCGGCCGGCGATGCCGGCGGCGGTTCACCCCAACAGGAACTGGGCCCGCTCGCGCAGATGCTGCTGTCGCAGGATCGCAATGCCATCGCGGCCGCGATAGCCAGTGCCGCCGGCGCCGCGTCCCTGTCCGACATCCGCTACTCCACCCAGCGCGGCATCTTCTCCAGCCGCATCCTCGACGCCATGGGCCTCCAGCGCCTGCGCGACGAGCTCGACGGGCTGACCGCAAGCAACCCGGCACTGGCCGAGCGTCTGCGCGCCGCGCTCGATGCCCTGCGCGAAGCGGTGCGCGACACCGTCTCGCAGGGACTTGCGCTCTATGCCCGCGAGGAAGCTGAAAACCTCCGCAACGAGATCCTGCGCAACGCGCCGCTCGCACGCATCGAGCGCCGTCAGGTCGCCGAGATGCGCGCCCTGATCCGCCAGATCGCGCGGCGCTTGCGCGAGCGCTATTCCAAGCCGCGCAAGCGCCAGCGCCGCGGCCATCTCGACGTCCGCCGCACGCTCCGCCGCAACGCCGCCTGGGGCGGCGTCCCCTTCCTTACGGCCTGGAAGCGCAAGCATCGCGACCGGCCGAAGATCGTGGCGCTCTGCGACGTCTCGGGTTCGGTCGCGCAAGTGTCCGATTTCTTCCTGCTGCTGATCCACTCCCTGCACGAAGTCGTTGACGACGTCCGCTCCTTCGCCTTCTCCTCGCATCTGATCGAGGTCAGCCAGATCCTGGAGACGAAATCGCCGGAAGAAGCGATGGCCGAGATCATGTCCAAGGTCGGCTTCGGCTCGTCCGACTACGGCTCTTCGCTGGTCGATTTCGAGAAGGACTTCATGAGCACGCTGACACCACAGACCACGGTGATCGTGCTGGGCGACGCACGCAGCAACAATCTCGACCCGCGCGCCGATATCCTGCGCCGCATCTCCGAGCGCTCGAAGCGGCTGGTCTGGCTCAATCCCGAGGGGCGGCTCGCCTGGGGCTTTGGCGATTCCGAGATGCCGCGCTACGCGACCTTTTGCAGCGTCGTGCGCCAATGCGCCACCGCACAACAGCTCGAGCGCGCGGTGTCCGATATCGTGGCGACTTATCAGTAGGCGGCGACGACGCCCTCTCTGGTGTCAGGCGGCGGTCAACTCGGCCGGAACGAGGTTGCACTCGCGAAAGTGATACGCAATTTCGTCGAGCGCACGCTGCTCCCACTCCTGGGCCTGCGCAAGCCAGAACATCCGACGCTCTGAATCCAGCGCAGCGCGCTCGCGACACAGGGATTCCTGACTGCGAATTTCCACCAGCCTGTTCATGCACTCCACTCCTGCCGTGTGAAGCCATTCCTCGGAAATCAAGGTAACAGAGTCCTGAACCCCTCGCCTCATGATTTCTGTGCATATCGCGACGCAGAATGGGACAGCGATGCTTCCCGTGCACCGCGATAGTTCGCAGCGCAACATCAAGTGCGGATCATCAATTAGTGATCGGAGATCGGGACCATATTCGTGCGCAAACGATCTTAACTCTTGTGACGCAACGAAGTGCGGCAATTTGTGAAGAGAGGTTCTAAACAGCTGACCGAATTCCCGACTCATTGTCGTCGCACGGTCTTCATGCAGCGCCGCTAACAGGGGCACGCGAACCGGACGATCGCCTGAGGCAATATGAGCAACGATTTCGACTTCGATCTTTCATCCGACCAGTGGGAAGCGCTGAAGGCGCTTCGCAACCCGGTATCGAACGGTCGCCTCGCGAAGGCCTATGTCGTGGAAAGCCTCATCAAGCTCGGCCTCGTTGTCATGAATGATGGCGTGCCTGCCATGACACCCACGGGACGCAAGGTGCTGGTCCGCGGATCATGCCGGCTGCTGGATCTCGTCGCGTGACGAGATCGCCTGCTGCCGCGTAACTGCGCCATCGCCTGAAAAATAATCTTTAGCTTCTCGCCGAAATCGGATTTGCTTCTTGCGACAAGATCGGGCGCGCAACGACGCAGCGCCGGACAGGCAAGGGAGCTGGTCATGAACGGGCTTGGCGGGCTGAACAAATCTCCCAACGGCGTGGTTGTCGGACTTGTGCAGCTTCAACTGCCCAACGTCGTGACCCCGGCCGATCTGGCCAGGCAGACCGAGCGCATCGTCTGGATGGTCGGCAAGGCCCGCCGCAATCTCTCCACCATGGATTTGGTGATCTTCCCAGAATACTCGCTGCACGGCCTCTCGATGGACACCAATCCGGAGATCATGTGCCGGCTCGACGGACCGGAGGTCTCAGCCTTCAAGCAGGCCTGTGTCGACAACAAGATCTGGGGCTGCTTCTCCATCATGGAGTTCAACCCGCACGGCAATCCCTACAATTCCGGCCTGATCATCGACGACCACGGCGAGATCAAGCTCTACTACCGAAAACTTCATCCCTGGATTCCGGTCGAGCCATGGGAGCCCGGCGATATCGGCATTCCCGTGATCGAGGGTCCGAAGGGCGCGAAGATCGCGCTGATCATCTGCCATGACGGCATGTTCCCGGAGATGGCGCGGGAATGCGCCTACAAGGGCGCCGAGATCATGATCCGCACCGCCGGCTACACCGCGCCGATCCGCGAAGCCTGGCGCTTCACCAACCAGGCCAATTCGTTCCAGAACCTGATGGTTACGGCGAATGTCTGCATGTGCGGCTCGGACGGCTCGTTCGATTCCATGGGCGAAGGCATGATCGTCAATTTCGACGGCAGTGTTCTCGCGCACGGCACCACCGGCCGCGCCGACGAGATCATCACCGCCGAGGTCCGGCCGGACCTCGTACGTGAGGCCCGCGTCAATTGGGGCGTCGAGAACAACATCTACCAGCTCTGGCACCGCGGCTATGTCGCGGTGAAGGGCGGCGCGATGGACTGCCCCTACAGCTTCATGCAGGACATGGTCGCCGGCACTTTCCGCCTGCCATGGGAAGATCAGGTGAAGGTCACCGACGGCACCTCGTGTGGCTTCCCGGCCCCGACACGGATGTTCGGCAGGATGGCGAAGGCGGCGGAATAACCCGGTTTCTCGGGCGTAACCGCGACATTCTGGCACGGTTGTTGCTCCTTTGTGACGTCCAAGACGCGTCAAAGGGGAGTGCATTATGTCGACCATCGCCACGGCACCCGTCGCCGAGCCGAAGCCGCTCTACACCTCGCTGTTCGTCCAGGTCCTGGCTGCGCTGGTGCTTGGCGTCATCCTGGGGATAGCCGTTCCGGACTTCGCCATCAGCCTCAAGATTCTCAGCGACGCCTTCCTGAAGCTGATCTCGATGATCGTGGCACCGATCGTGTTCTGCGTCGTCGTGCATGGCATTGCCGGCGCTGGCGACCTCAAGAAGGTCGGCCGTGTTGGCGTCAAGGCGCTGGTCTATTTCGAGGTCATGACGACGGTGGCCCTCGTCGTCGGCCTGCTGCTCGCCTACCTGTTCGGTCCCGGCCACGGCATGAACATCGATCCATCGACGCTCGATGCCAAGGCGCTCAACACCTATGCCGACAACGCCCACAAGCTGTCCGGCGGCGGCATCGGTGCCTTCCTTATGAACGTGATCCCGACCACCTCCTTCGATGCGCTGTCGCGCAACGACGTGCTCCAGGTGTTGTTCTTCGCGGTGCTGTTCGGCATCGGCCTTGCGCTCGTCGGCGGCGAGAAGGGCGCGCTCGTCACCTCCATCATCGATGCGGCCTCCACCGTGCTGTTCCGTGTCATGGGACTGATCGTGCGTGTCGCGCCGCTTGGCGTGCTCGGCGCGGTCGCCTACACCGTCGGCAAATACGGCGTGGGCTCCTTGAAGCAGCTCGTCTCGCTGGTGATGCTGTTCTACGTCTCGGTCGGCATCTTCGTGCTGGGCGTACTCGGCGGCGTGATGGCGCTCGCCGGCATCAACATCCTCAAATTCCTCGCCTACCTGCGCGAGGAGCTCACCATCGTGCTCGCGACTGCATCCTCGGACGCGGTGCTGCCGCAGATCATGAAGAAGCTGGAGCGTATGGGCGTGAAGGATTCGGTCGTCGGGCTCGTCATCCCGACCGGCTATTCCTTCAACCTCGACGCCTTCTCCATCTACCTGACGCTCGCCGTCGTCTTCATCGCCCAGGCGACCAACACTCCCCTATCCTTGGGCGATCTCCTGCTGGTGCTCGGCGTTTCCCTGATCACGTCGAAGGGCGCACACGGCGTGCCGGGCTCGGCCATCGTGATCCTGGCGGCGACCTTGAACGCGGTGCCAAGCATCCCCGCAATCGGCCTCGTGCTGGTGCTGTCGGTCGACTGGTTCATCGGCATGGCCCGTGCGCTCGGCAATCTCGTCGGCAACTGCGTAGCCACGGTCGTGGTCGCGGCATGGGAAGGCGATCTCGACCGGGCCAAGGCGGCCAAGGTGCTCGAAGGCGGCGAGTTAGTCGACGTGACTGCCGGGTAGCCCGCGGATCAGTCATTCCACTGGAGGAGCGGCGTCCCGTACGCCCTCCTCCAGACCGACAGGAAGCGTGGAAACCAGGAGTGGGCCACCGCGCCCTTGTAGGCCCAGGTGCGATACTTCAGCCCCTGCTCCGAGATCAGTTCCTGATAGCCGCCGTGGACCTCGGTCGCGGTGCGAATGTCCTTCAATATCCCTTGCGCGCAAGCCCGGTAGGTATCGCTCCCTGAGGCCTCATCAAAGTCCAGCATGCGATCCGCAAACTCGACGTTGAACGTAGGCCAGGACGAGCGCCCCTGGTAGGCCGGCGCCGCGATCTTGTGGATCATCTTGTTGCGCGGATTATCCGCCGACACCAGGAAGTGGAACGTGCTGGGGATGCGGAAGCGCGGTTCGGCGATGACCAGATCTGTCGTGGCCGCGAACAGCGCGCGCTCGCTCGCCTCGCTCATATCCCAGAAGCCACGATGCACGCTGACGAAATCCAGCGCGACCGAGGACGCCGGCGAGCCCGCCGGCCCATCCAGGGAATGCCTGATATAGCCGTCCTTGCCGAACAGGCGGAGCAGGTCTTTCTTGTACTGCGCGAGGTCGCGCCCGAGCAGCCGCTTCAACTCGCTCTCGCTGACGATCCCGAACTGCACGCCCCACACAAACGTCGTGTAGACGCAGGCATTGGTGACAAAACGCCGGCGCTCGGCCCGCGTGTCCGTTGCCGCGGAGCGCGGGCCGCTGGCGTCGCACAGCAAATATCTGGTGCCGTCAGCGTCGAACGGCTCCAGCTCGCTTGCAAGCTTCAGGATCGCCCGCCTCAGGTCCCCGCCATATTCGGCTAGCAGCAGACGGCCGGCATGCGCGCATTGCGACATCGCCAGATAGGACGACACCCTCTCCTCGGCAGAGAGCATCTGCTGGAGACCTGCGAGAATGCCCAGCAGCGTATCGGAAGGACGCGAGAAATAGTTCACGCCGAGATACCGCCCGCGTCCCGCCGGAACGATGGTCGTCGTGACGACGTCGGCGCGAACCGCCTCCAGCAGGAGGCGAACGCTCTTTTCGAGCAGACGGGCCCGTCGCACAGCGTCCTGCGCATCCATGATGGTCTCTGGATCAAGGACGTCGGGATAGAACCAGGCAAAGTCGCGCGGGTAATAGGCGGAAGCGTGCGGCGCGCCGGTGACGAGGAAGGCCTCGGTCACCGAAAAGGCGCTGTCCATCGAGTGCCGGTAGAGGTCCCCAATGGCCGACAGCGAATGATGCGATTGTCTCAGGAATCGATCGCCGAGAAAATTGACCGCCTGGAGGGCGTTGGCGACGAAGGTCGCGGCCACCCCCTGGTAAAACCGGTTCTCACGATGTGACGGAAAGGAGATGTCGCTGTTCATATGCTTCAATCGGCTGATGTCTCGTGACCGGTGATGGCGGCCACCATTTTAAGCATGACTGATTCGTATCTCTACCCGGTGACTTGCGGGTTCGTGATGCTCACCTAGGCCGCGCGCGGCCTGAAATTCTCGATCACCCGTAGCAGCACCCGCGCGCCTGCGTCGGCATCGGCAAGCTCGACGTGCTCGTCCGGGTGATGGCTGATGCCGCCGCGGCAGCGGACGAAGATCATGCCGACGTCGGCGATGTCGATCATGGCCATGCCGTCATGACCCGCTCCGCTCGGCAGCTCGAACACGGAGAGATCTTCCGCAGCGATCGCCTGCGCGATCTGCTCCTTCAGCCAGGATGCGCAGGGCGCGGTGCGGTTCTCATGGGTGACATCGAGCTGGAGTGCCAATTGCCTCCGCTTTGCAATCGCCTCGATCTGGCGGACGACGTCGGCAACCGCGCGCTTGCGGTGCATGTCGGTCGGCGCGCGCATATCGATGGTGAACGACACTTCGCCCGGAATGACATTGGTCGCGCCGGGCCTCGCCTGGATGTAGCCGACGGTGCCGACCAGGCCGCCTTCGTCGGTCCGGCAGAACTGCTCGATTGCAGCGATGCATTCGGCCGCGCCAGTGAGTGCGTCGCGCCGAAGCGCCATCGGCACCGTTCCGGCATGGCCGGCCATGCCGGTCAGCCGCGCGGCAAGCCGTGTTGCGCCCGCGATCGCGGTGACGACGCCCACGGGCAGGTCCTGCGCTTCCAGCACCGGTCCCTGCTCAATGTGCAATTCGAGATAGGCGAGCAGCTCGCGCCGGGCCCGCGCGGCGGCGCCGATGTGATCGGGATCAAGCCCAAACTGAACGAGCGCATCGCGCATCGACACGCCGTCACGGTCGCGCGTGTTCAGGACGCTCTCGTCAAACGTGCCGGCCACCGCGCGGCTGCCGAGCAGGGTCGAGGCAAACCGCACCCCCTCCTCATCGGCGAAGCCGATGACCTCGATCGCGAAGGGCAGGCGCTTGCCGCGGCGGTTGAGATCGGCAACGCAGGAGATCGCGGTAATCACGCCCAACGGCCCATCCCATTTGCCGGCATCGCGCACGGTATCGTAGTGCGAGCCGAGCATCAGGCAGGGCGCCCCCGGCCGCTCGCCTTCATACCGACCGCAGACATTGCCGATCGCGTCGAGATGCGCGCTCATGCCGGCATCGCGCATCCAGTTCAAGATGAGGTCCGCGGCCTTGCGCAACTCCTTGCTGAGGAAGATGCGGGTGAGCTTGTCGGGCTCTTCCGAGATCGCGCCGAGCTCGTTGATACGGCGAACGATCTCCTTGCCGAGCGATGCATCGTGAACGGTGATACCAGCGCCCATCTCGGCGAGCTTTCCATCTTCTGAGGACACGGCGGTCCTGACGACAATCGATACAAGTTCGGTGCCAGCGAAAATCCGCCGGCACCGTCCCGGTCAGCGCGTGGTTAGCATGAATGCGCCTTGTCGGCCGACCGTCCGACGCCGGTCATGCACATGTGGAAGTCGGTTAAGACTGCTTAACTCCACTGCATACAATCATAAGATATTGCTCATAAATTAATCTGCCACTTTCCTCACCAAGTTTCGACTGCTGCATATGCTTTATATATTTCAAATGCTTACATAGAATTGCACACTTCATAATCTCTGGCACGAAGCTTGCGACATCTGATCCTGGCTCCGCCAAGCCGGCGCAGCCGCGAGATCAAGGCGGGGCATCCGCCAAGGGGAGCGAGCAATGGATTTTGGCAGGATTTCACGACGTCATTTGTTGCAGGGCGGCGCGGCCCTCACCCTCGGCGCGGCAGCGGGCCTTCGCCCGGCCTTCGCGGCCGAGACCACCATCGGCTTCATCTATGTCGGCTCGCGCGACGACTACGGCTACAACCAGGCGCATGCACAGGGCGCCGCGGCACTGAAGAAGATTCCCGGCCTCAAGGTGGTCGAGGAGGAGAAGGTGCCGGAGACCGATGCGGTCGAGAAGACGATCGAGTCTATGATCAATCTCGATGGCGCCACCCTGCTCTTCCCGACCTCGTTCGGCTACTACAATCCGCACATGATCAAGATGGCCAATAAGTACCCGAAGTTGCGCTTCGAGCACTGCGGCGGCCTCTGGAGCGACAAGGACCCCAAGAACGCCGGCAGCTATTTCGGCTACATCGACGAAGCCCAGTACATCTCGGGCATCGTCGCCGGCCTGACGTCGAAGAGCAGCAAGCTCGGCTTTGTCGCGGCCAAGCCGATCCCTCAAGTGCTGCGCAACATCAACGCCTTCACCCTTGGCGCCAAGTCCGTCAATCCAAAGGCCACCACGCAGGTGATCTTCACCGGCGACTGGTCGATGCCGGTCAAGGAGGCCGAAGCCACCAACAGCCTGATCGACCAGGGCGTGGACGTGCTCACTTGTCACGTCGATGGCCCCAAGACCATGGTCGAGAACGCAGCGCGGCGCGGCGCCTTCGTCTGCGGCTATCACACCAACCAGTCGGCGCTGGCGCCCAAGGCCTATCTCACCGGCGCCGAGTGGAACTGGGAAGCGCTCTATCCGAAGTTCGTCAAGATGATCGCCTCCGGCGAAGGCATCCCGAATTTCTACCGCGGCGGCCTGAAGGAAGAGATCGTCAAGACCTCGCCCTATGGCGAAGCGGTCTCGGCCGAAGCGCGCAAGGCGGCCGACGAGGCCAAGGCAAAATTCCTGTCGGCGGAAGGCTACGCCATCTTCAAGGGCGGACTGCTCGACAACAAGGGCAAGACGGTGATCCCGGCCGGCACCGACCGCGGCCAGAAGGATCCTGAACTCGAAAAGATGGACTACCTCGTCGAGGGCGTGATCGGAGCCACTTCGTGACAGCGGAAGCGGCGGATTCCACGGACGCGGTCGGGACAGTCGCCCCGGCCGCCGATCCCGGCTTCCTCCAGCGTCATGGCGGCACGATCGAATATGTCCTGATCCCGGGCGCGGCGCTCGTCGGCGCGCTCGCGGTGTTCGGCATCTTCGTCGCGATGTTCGGCAAGAACCCGCTCGATCTCTATTTCTACATGTATTACGGCGCGTTCGGAACCTGGTTCTCCTGGCAGAATACGCTGACGCGCGCAGCGCCCCTGATCCTCACCGCACTCTGCACGGCATTGCCGGCGCAACTCGGCATGGTCATCATCGGCGGCGAAGGCGCACTGCTGATTGGCGCGCTGTCGGCCACCAGCGCCGCACTCGCGCTTCAGGGCCTGCCGCCGTTCGTCGTCCAGGTCGCCATGGTCTGCGCCGGCGTGATCGGCGGCGGGCTGTGGATCATGCTGTCAGGCGGCTTGCGGCAATATCGCGGCGTCAACGAGACCATCTCGAGCCTGCTGCTGGTCTACATCGCCCTCGCGATCCTCAACCATCTCGTCGAGGGGCTGATGCGCGATCCCGCCAGCCTCAACAAGCCGTCGACCCGCGAGATCGGCGCCGCCAACATGATCGGCTCCATTCCCGGCACCGACGTGCATTGGGGCCTCGTCTTCGGCCTGATCGCCGCAATCGCGGCCTACATTCTGATCTATCACACCGTGTTCGGCTTCGCCGCGCGCGTGGCCGGCGGCAACATCCGTGCTGCGAAGATCGTCGGCCTCGGCGTCAGCAAGCTGATCCTGACCGTCTGCTTCCTCGCCGGCGGCGCCGCGGGTCTTGCCGGCATGGTCGAGGTCGCCGCAGTGCAGGGGCGCACCAACGCCAATCTCGCAGCGGGCTACGGCTTCACCGGTATCCTCGTTGCCTTCCTCGCACGGCAAAATCCGCTCGCGATCATTCCCGTCGCGATCCTGCTCGGCGGCATCAGCGCCAGCGGCGGCCTGCTGCAGCGCCGCCTGGGACTACCCGATGCGTCCGTGCTGGTGCTGCAAGGCATCATCTTCGTTTTCGTGCTCGCCAGCGATGCGCTCTACGGCCGCATCGGATTCCTGAAGGGAAAATCCTGAGATGGCAGACGGATCGATCGGGCTCTGGACCGTCCCGCTGGCCGTCCTCGGCGGCGCCATTCGCGTCTCCACCCCGTTCCTGTTCGTGAGCCTGGGCGAATGCATCACCGAGCGCTCGGGCCGCATCAATCTCGGCCTCGAGGGCACGCTGGTGATGGGCGCGATGAGCGCCTATGGCATCTCCTATCTCACGGGATCACCGTGGCTGGGCGTGCTCGCCGCCGGCATCACCGGCGCGCTGCTGGGTGCGCTGCATGCCGGCATCTGCTCGCTGCCGCGCGTCAACGACGTTGCTGTCGGCATCGCCTTGATGCTGTTCGGCACCGGCCTTGCCTTCTATCTCGGTAAGCCCTTGATCGAGCCCACCGCACCGCGGCTGCCCGCCATCGACTTCGGCTGGTGGAGCGACATCCCGCAGGTCCGCGCCGCGCTGCGCATCAACGTGCTGTTCCTGATCGGCGTGGCACTCGCGCCGATCCTCTATTGGGCCTTCCGCACCACGCGCTGGGGCCTCCTCATCCGCACCGCCGGCGAAAGCGCGGACGCCGCGCGCGCAATGGGCCATTCCGTGCTCTTGATCCGCCTGCGCGCCACCATGGTCGGCGGCTTCCTTGCCGGCATCGGCGGCTCGTTTCTGTCGCTGTTCTATCCCGGCAGCTGGAACGAGGGCCTCTCCTCGGGCCAGGGCATCACCGCCGTGGCGCTCGTGATCTTCGCGCGCTGGGATCCCCTGCTTTGCCTATGGGCCTCGCTCGCCTTCGGCGGCGCGGCGGCGCTGGGTCCGGCACTGCAATCGGTCGGCGTCACCTCCGGCTACCACCTCTTCAACGCTGCGCCCTACATCCTGACGCTGGCAATCATGATCATCACGTGCTCGCCGAAGCGAACGCTGACCGGCGCGCCCGCCGAACTCTCGATCACACGATAACACGCACGAGGTCGTCCATGCCCGAGCGCTACGTCAAGTCCGAGCCCTATGCCTGGCCCTACAACGGTGATCTCCGCCCCGAGAACACGGCGCTGATCATCATCGACATGCAGACCGATTTCTGTGGCGTCGGCGGCTATGTCGACAAGATGGGCTATGACCTCTCCCTGACGCGGGCGCCGATCGAGCCGATCAAGAGACTGCTCGCCGCGATGCGCAAGCAAAGCTTTCACATCATCCATACCCGCGAAGGCCACCGCCCCGATCTCTCCGACCTTCCTGCCAACAAGCGCTGGCGTTCGCGCCAGATCGGCGCCGGCATCGGCGATCCCGGTCCGTGCGGCCGCATCCTTGTCCGCGGCGAGCCCGGCTGGGACATCATCGAGGAGCTCAGCCCGCTGCCGGGCGAGCCAATCATCGACAAGCCAGGCAAGGGCTCGTTCTGCGCCACTGATCTGGAGCTGATCCTGCGCGTGCGCGGCATCGAGAACATCGTGCTCACAGGCATCACCACCGACGTCTGCGTCCACACCACCATGCGCGAGGCCAACGACCGCGGCTTCGAATGCGTGCTGCTGCACGATTGCTGCGGCGCCACCGACAAGAGCAACCACGACCACGCGCTGAAGATGATCAAAATGCAGGGCGGCGTGTTCGGCGCAGTATCGACCTCCGATGCCTTCATCGGAGCGATTTCGTGATCATCGGCGAAACGCCACCGCCGTCGGGCGCCTTCGGCGTCGATGCCATCGCCATGACCATGCGCTTCGGCGACTTCCTGGCGCTGGACAATGTCGAGCTGAAAGTGCGGCCCGGCTCGTTCCACGCCCTGCTCGGTGAGAACGGCGCCGGCAAGTCGACCCTCGTCAAATGCATCATGGGCTACTACCACGCGACCGAAGGCGACATCATCGTCGGCGGCCGCGAGCAGGCCATCGCCAATCCCAAGGACGCGCACGCGCTCGGCCTCGGCATGGTCTACCAGCATTTCACGCTGGTGCCGGCCATGACGGTTGCCGAAAATCTCGTGCTGGCGCGCGACGACGTGCCCGCCGTGGTGAACTGGCCAAAGGAGATGAACGAGCTAGAGGCGTTCCTTGCTCGGATGCCTTTCAAGGTGCCGCTCGGCGCAAAGGTCTCCGACATCTCCGCCGGCGAGCGGCAGAAATGCGAGATCCTCAAGCAGCTCTATCTGAAGCGGCGCTTCCTGATCCTGGATGAGCCGACCTCGGTGCTGACGCCGGCGGAAGCCGACGAGGTGCTCGGCATGCTCCGCGAGATGGTCGTGAAGGGCGAGCTGACCATCCTGATGATCACGCACAAGTTCCGCGAGGTCATGGCCTTCGCCGACGAGGTCACAATCCTGCGCCGCGGCAAGCTCGCCGGAGCCGGCAAGGTTTCCGAGCTGACGCCGGATGCGATGGCGCGCACCATGATCGGCGCCGAGGAGCTGACGGTGCAGCCGCCGCGCACCGGCGAAGCCGGTCAGGCGCGACTGCAGCTTGAGAAGGTTCGGGCGCTCGACGACGCCGGCGCCGTTGCCGTGCACGACGTTTCCCTGACGGTCCGTGCCGGCGAGATCGTCGGCATCGCCGGCGTCTCCGGCAACGGCCAGCGCCAGCTCGTCGAGGTGCTGGCCGGCCAGCGCGAGGCCGAGAGCGGCGAGATCCGCGTCGCCGGCGATCCCTATCACGCCAGCCGCGAGGAGATGCGACGGCATAGGATGTCGCTGCTGCCCGAGGAGCCACTGAAGAACGCCTGCGTCGGCGGCATGAGCGTCGCCGACAACATCGCCTTCCGCGAATTCGACCGCGCACCCTTTGCCAGCGGCGGCTGGTGGCTCAATCGCAGCGCCTTCCGCAACGACGCCAGGAAAAAGATCGGCCAGTACAAGATCAAGACCCGCACGCCGGATACGCCGATCTCGGCGCTGTCGGGCGGCAACGTGCAGCGCGCCGTGCTCGCCCGTGAACTCGGCGGCGACGTCGAAGTGCTGATCGCGGCCAATCCCTGCTTCGGCCTCGATTTCGCGGCGGTGGCGCAGATCCACGCCGAGATCATGGCCGCGCGCAACCGCGGCGCGGCGGTGCTGCTCGTCAGCGAGGACCTCGACGAACTGCTCGAACTGTCGGACCGGCTGGTGGTGATGTTCCACGGCGAATTCGTGTATGAAGCACGGACCAGCGAAGCCGATCTTACCGTGGTCGGCCGGCACATGGCGGGTCATTGATCGCGGAGGAGCGATGAGCGAGGCAACCGAACGCGACGAACACTTCTTGCGTTTGTCCTTCGCGGTCGCCCGGCGCTCGCTCACCCATGGCAACCACCCCTTCGGCTGCATCGTCGTCGATGCGGACGGTCAGGTGCTGATCGAGAGCGAGAACGGCTACATGCCCGATCACGACGGCACCGCGCATGCCGAGCGCCTCGCGGCGACGCAGGCCTGCCGGACGCTGAGCCACGACGTGCTCGCGAAGGCCACGCTCTATTCGTCAGCCGAGCCCTGCGCGATGTGCGCCGGCGCGATCTACTGGGCGGGCATCGGCCGCGTCGTCTATGGCCTCAGTGAAGAGCGTCTGCGCGGGATCACCGGCAACCATCCGGAGAACCCCACGCTGGACCTGCCCTGCCGTGACGTCTTCGCCAGCGGCCAGCGACCGACGGAGGTCGTCGGGCCGATGCTCGAAGACGAAGCCGAAGCGCTGCACGACGGCGTGTGGACGAAGTAGGTCCCCAGCAAACAGTACCGTAGATTCCATGGGCGGTGAGCGTGGCCTTTCCGATAGGTTTGGGTTTCCACACTCGAACCCACGGAGAGTCAGATGCAAGCATCGACGACAGCCACGCCCACCGCCGGCCATAATGGCACAATTTTCGTTGCGGTCGAACTCAGCCAGAAGACATGGCTGGTGACGCTGCACAGTCCGGATCGCGATCGGATGTCTCGCCACAAGCTGGAGGGCGGCGATCATGCCGGGCTGCTGGAGCTGATCGAGAAGGTCCGCAGGCGGGCGGCGGATAAGCTCGGATCTGTGCCGCGCGTGGTGAGCTGCTACGAGGCCGGCTACGACGGCTTCTGGCTGCATCGTCTGCTGGAGGCCGCCGGGATTATGAACTTCGTGTTCGACCCGGCGAGCATTGCGGTGGAGCAGCGATCGCGG
>NZ_JACIHE010000001.1 GCF_014198245.1 Bradyrhizobium sp. cir1 | reverse complement strand
ATCGGCAGCCCAGCTCGGGCGGCCACCCGGGCTGGGCCATTCCTCACGGAACGAGGCCATTCTAATCCAGTGCGCTAAAACAAGGGTGGGCAAAGGCGCATTTGCGCCGTGCCCACCATCTCTTCCAGGATCACCGATCACATGGTGGGCACGCATCTGCCTTCGCTCTTCGAGCGAAGGCGGAAGCTTTGCCCACCCGACGGTTTCCTGTTTCTGCCGCTGAAATAACGCGTTCGAGCGGCGGCCTGTCCGTGGAAACGGATACGCCGCTGCCAATGACCGTCATCTTAATATAAGTATTTGTTTATATTAGTGCAGCCTGATATTAATCTCCCGTGCAAACGAGAGGGAGAAGCGCAATGCAGATCGACGTCGCCAGGGTGTTGGGGCTTGTCACGCGTTCGGTGCGCAACTTCGAGAAGGACGGCAAGCCCGCGAGTGCCGTGACGCTGACGCGGCTCTACGACACCAGCATCGACGATCTCTGGGACGCTGTGACCAGCAGGGAGCGCATTCCGCGCTGGTTTGCGCCGGTCGAGGGAGAGCTCCAACTCGGGGGAAGGTACCAGGTCAAGGGCAATGCGGGCGGCACCATCACGGCGTGCACGCCGCCGACCCGTTTTGCCGCGACATGGGAGTTCGGCGGCGCGACGAGCTGGATCGATGTCAGGCTGACATCGGAGCGAAATCAGGCGCGCTTGACGCTTGAGCACACCGCGATGATCGAGGATCATTGGAATCGGTTCGGTCCAGGCGCGGTTGGGGTCGGTTGGGACCTCGCTCTTGCGGGACTTGAGCGATATCTTGCGACCGGAGCATCGGTCGATCATGAGACGGCCGAACAATGGATGCGCTCGCCTGAGGGCAAGGACTTCATGACGACAAGCGGCGAATATTGGCGCGCGGCGCATGTCGCAAGCGGGGTCGATCCTGACACGGCGAAACAACGCTCGGACCGCACCATTGCATTCTATCGCGGCGAGATGCCGCCTGATATCGCACATCCGGGCACGGGAAGCTGATGCAAATCTTCGAGGTCCTCGCCGATCCCGTGCGCCGTCGCATCCTCGAGCTGCTTGCGCCCGGGGAGATGGCGTCCGGTGAGGTCGTCGAGGTGATCGGGGCCGAGTTCGGGATCACGCAGGCGGCCGTGTCGCAGCACCTCAAGGTGCTGCGTGAGAGCGGCTTTGCAACGGTTCGGGCGGAGGCGCAAAGGCGCCTCTATTCAGTCGATGTTGCGGGGCTTCGTGCGGTCGACGCGTGGATCGGTCGGTTCAGGAATTTCTGGGAGCCGAAGCTGGATGCGCTGGCGACGGAGATCGCGCGCGGCAAACGGGAGCCTCGCAACGCGCCGATCACCAAGCGGGGCGGGAAGAGGGCGAGAGTGCGATAAGGTGCGTAGGGTGGATTAGCTAAAAGGCTGCGCGAAGCGCAGTCCGCCGGCGTAATCCACCATTCCTTCGTTGCGCCGCGCTCAGATTGGTGGATTACGCTGTCGCTAGTCCACCCTACGAACCCCGCGCCATCTTCTCGTACTTCTTCACCAGCCGCTCGCGCTTCAGCCGCGACAGCCGCTGGACCCAGAACATCCCGTCCAGCTGGTCGATCTCGTGCTGGTGGCAGACGGCGCGCAAGGCTTCGGACTCTTCGCTCTGGAGGTTGCCGTCGAGATCCTGGTAGCTGATGCGCACGCGGGCGTGACGCTGCACCTCGTCGTTGACGCCGGGCATCGAGACGCTGCCTTCCTTGTGCATGATCATTTCGGGTGAGGCCCACGTGATCTCGGGATTGACGTAGGTCTGCGGGCCCGCCTTGGCGTCGAGCTCGAGCACGACGACCCGCAAGGGCACGCCGATGTGCGGCGCCGTGATGCCGATGCCGGGCGCGGCGCGCATGGTGTCGAGCAAATCTGCCGCAAGCTCGCGCAATGAATCGTCGAAGGCGGTGACGGGGCGGGCCGGCATTGCGAGCCGGCGGTCGGGATAGCGGACGATCGGGCGAATGGTCATGCAAGCGCTCCTACCACTCACGGATGGTTGAAGCATCCCATTCTTGACCGTCTACCTACTAGAAGGTAATTGGACCTCCATGAGCAACGTTTCCTCGACCGCCGACGACATCCTGGCCTGCGCACGCAGCCTGATCATCGCTGGCGGCTATAACGGCTTCAGCTATGCCGACATCGCCGACGTCGTCGGCATCCGCAAGCCGAGCATCCACCACCATTTCGCCAGCAAGGTCGATCTGGTCCGCACCCTCGTGTCGCGTTACCGCGAAGAGGCGAAGGCGGGACTGGCAGCACTCGAGCGCAATGTTCCTGATCCGCGCGACCAGCTCAAAAGCTACGTTGCCTACTGGGAGGCGTGCATCTCGGACGCGACGGCGCCATTCTGCGTCTGTGCGCTGCTTGCCAGCGAGCTTCCGATCCTGCCGGAGGAGGTGGCGCTCGAAGTCCGCGCGCACTTTCGCGCGCTGGCGTCCTGGCTGACGTCGGTGATGGAGCGCGGCAAGCGGAAGGGGCGGCTTCACTTCGCCAACTCAGCCAAGGTCGAAGCTGAAGGCTTCTTGGCAACCATTCACGGTGCAATGCTGTCGGCGCGCGCTTATGGCGATCCAAAAATGTTCGGCGTGATCACCGGCCCGCTGCTGGACCGGCTGTCCACCAGGCACTGAAAGATATCGGCGAGACGACAACGACACGCCCGCAGGCGAGCTGCGGGGGAGGGTGATTTGTTGTGTGTAAAAACTACCAACTAGTAGGTAAAGGAGAGAGCGTAATGGCATATCATCAACAGGATCTCGTTCGTGGCGATCGCGAGCGATGGCTGAAGCAATACTACTTCATCCGGGCGGCGTTCTCCGTCGCCTGGGTCGTTGCCGCGTTTGCCGTCGGGCCGTTATCTGCCGTCGCCGGCGTCTTGCTCGTGCTCTATCCCGCATGGGATGCTGCGGCGAATGTCGTGGATGCGCTTCGCAGCGGCGGCTTGAAACAGAACCGCACGCAGGCACTCAACGTCCTGGTCAGCCTGGCGACCGGTGTCGCGGTGCTCATCGCCCTGCAGATGAGCATGAACCTTGTGCTCGCCGTCTTCGGGGCATGGGCGATCCTGTCCGGATTGCTCCAGCTCGGCACGGCAATCCGTCGCTGGAAGAGTTTTGGCGCGCAATGGGCCATGGTGCTCAGCGGGGGGCAGTCGGCCCTGGCCGGCGGCTTCTTCGTCTTTCAGGCCTCGACGCCCGCGGTACCCTCGATCGCCACCGTCACAGGCTATGCCGCTGTCGGCGCACTCTACTTCCTGGTCTCGGCGATCTGGCTCACGGTCAGCGAATGGCGTCAGCGCGCGAGGCAGGCTCAATTGGGATGATTGTGTTGCGTCCTGGCCTCGCATCGTACGATGACGAGGTTGATGCAGCGCGCGCTCATATTCGTCACCGTCACCCTGAGGTGCGCGCGCCGCGGCGCATCGCGCCGCAGGGTGCGCCTCGAACGTTAGCAGCCAGTTCAGCGCACCAACCTAAGTCATGCTCCCTGGCATGAAGCACCGGATCGATATGTCTCGATATAACTCGTTGTAGACCGGCCAGACCATCGTGCGTCCCGCGCGGTTCGGCTCGGTGATGACTGCATCATCCGGCACGTCGACCCAGACCATGTCCTTGGAATTGACGTCTCGCGGCAGCCGCACTCTGTAGTGGCCGTCCCTGGCATCCCAGTCCACGTCTTCCACGGCGTGACCGTCGGCGTACGAGCAACAGAGGCCTTTGCGGCTCGCCAGTCGCTCGAACCACTCGTGAAGCGGCGAAGCCTTGTAGCGTCCGTCGAGATCACGTCCCAGCGCCGGCAATATCGTCAGCGCTACGATGGAACCGATCAATGGAATCCCAAGCTTCGACCGCGCCATGCCGCGCCGCCCCATGGTATCCTCCGGGCGAACTGCCAACGCTTATGGTGTGTCTGTTCTCGCACCTGGAAGGTTCGAGATTGAGGGTGGTCCAAACGTCACGGGATCCCTGACAATTTTGTGAATCCAGTTCACCCATGCACGCCAGAGATATCGCCATCGAGCCGTCGGGCGCGCCCGGTCCCGCCAAGGCCGATGCCGCAAAGCTCGAGGGCGTGCCGCATCTGATCGTGTGGGGCGATTTCCTCGACAAGGTGGTCTGGCCAGACGCAGCGCTTCCGGGCAGGCTCCGGTTGGACGTTTACGGGGCAGAAGCCGACAGTAGACCGGAAGCTCCCGGGTAAAGGGCAATCGCCGCGAATGACCTCACAACTGACATCTGCGCTGATGCGGGTATACTGTCCTGTATGAGCATCGAACTCGTCCTGCTCGCCGCAAGCGTAGTCTTCGGCATCGTGCACATCGTCATCGTGTCGCACCTGCAGAGCTGGCAACGAGGCTATCGGTGGACTGCCAGCTCAAGGGAACACAGCGTTGCGCCGCTCACCGGCATTGCCGGAAGGGCTGAAAGAGCACTTCGAAACTATCTTGAGACCTTTCCATTCTTCGCCGCTGCAATTCTTGCCGTCTCCGTGGCAAGCACCCACGGCTGGCTGACCGTGTGGGGAGCCCACTTTTACTTTTGGGGTCGCATCCTCTACGCAGTGCTGTATATGGCGGATCTGCCGTTAGCTCGTTCGCTCCTGTGGAACATCCCGACGACCGGCATCCTGATGATTGTTGCCGGGCTATTCCTGAACTGACGGGACCGACCGCACGATCTAGGGGCGTGCGTGGCACCACTTCGCTTCCTCTGAAAATGGTTAGTAGCGGATGCCAGTCTCGGCTTACCTCAACGCAGGCTTGTTCGTGGTCGCCGCGGCCGCCGCATTGTTCGTCGCAGCTGGAACGGTCGCCATCCCGGGCTTTTGGGCGTACCTCGCAATCCTCGCTATTGTCATGATCGTTTCGTTCGCGATGCTCGATCCGGACCTCTTGCGCGAACGTATGCGGCCGGGCGGCATGAAGCCGCCGCTTGCGCTGAAAGTCTTCTCGCTGGTTCTGTTTCTGCATTGGATCGTTGCCGGGCTCGACCGTGGCCGTTTCCATTGGAGCGACGGCGTGCCCGGCTGGCTGCAAGGCATTTGTCTGTTCACGGTCGGGTTCGGTTACGCCCTGGCACTATGGGCTATGCGCGTGAACCGGTTCTTCTCCTCGGTCATTCGCATCCAGTCCGAACGCGGCCAGTACGTCGTCACCACGGGACCGTACGCCATCGTCCGCCATCCTGGATACACCGCCGGGATACTGATTATAGCGGCAAGCGGACCCGCACTCGGATCTTGGCTCGCGGCCGCGCTCGTTGTGATCTTCAGCCTGCCGTTTCTGCTCTACCGCACTGTCACGGAGGATCGAATTCTTCAGGCAGAGCTTGCGGGCTATTCGGATTACGCCGCGCGGGTCCGATGGCGGCTCGTCCCGGGCATTTGGTGAGAGCCGAACTCACCCGGGAAAGCATGCTCCTCGCCAAACCGGGCCGGCGACATATGGCGCTGCCGCACGAACTCGGTCGCCAGAGGAGCAAGGCGGACGTAGTCACCCGTCACATGACGCCGCGGATTTACAGGTACACGCTCTAACCGGGATAGGGCGTGCCGTCCCTGTACACGAACCGGCCGTCGGAATTCGCGCTCATCCTGTCGATATCCGAGCATGTCGTGAGATCGTCGGGCGAGCGTGAGCCGACTTCGAGATAGACTGCCGTCACATCGGCGCGGTTGATCATGTGGTGGCCGTTGCCGCTGCCCTTCGGGAAGGCGGCACAATCGCCCGCGCGCAGCACGGTTTCGCCCTGGTCCTCGATCAGCACCACTTCGCCCTCGAGCACATGGACGAACTCGTCCTCATGCGAATGCCAATGCCGCTGGCTCGACCAGCTGCCCGGCGGCAGGCGCATCAGATTGACGCCGAAATCGGAGAGGCCGCCGGCATTGCCGAGCCGCTGCCGGATGCGTTCGGCGCACGGGGCGGCAAAGGCCGCGGGATAGCCGGAGCCCTTGCGGGCCGGGACGGCGGCGAGATCGATCTTGGGCATGGATGACATTGTGCAGGCATTTTGCGCGAGGCGTCAAATCTCCCTCAGATGGCGTCAGGCCCTGGCAAGGCCTAAAGCCGTCGAGCCGTAGCCGGCAAGTTATTGAGATCGCAGGAGCGGCGACTGTGGGGAACAGGGACGTCGCGGCTACAACGACCCAGCCCGAGCGGCTATGCTGAAGGCTCACAGCCGGATCTGGAATCGCTGCAAGTGCTCACGGACGTTCTCAAGCGCAAATCGATCTACAATTACTTCAGCCGGTCGGCGATGGAAAAGGCGGTCGCCTATCAGGCCCAGGGCCGCGTCTCGAACGTGAAGGTCAGCGACGACCTGAAGCGCGTCAGCGCGGAGGTGCGCGGCAGCGGATCCAACAGATATCAAGTCGATATCGCATTGGTGTTCAGGGGCGAAGCGCTCACCGAGCTCGCTGGCGATTGCAGTTGTCCGATGGATCACAATTGCAAGCATGTCGCCGCAACCCTGCTCGAGGCGCTGAGCGGGAAGGAGGCCTCGGCAACGCACACGCAAGCCGCCCCCAGCGGCCCTTCGGCACCTCCGGTCCTCTCTTCCGAGCTCACCAGTTGGATCGACAGCGTCGGCCGGGCGGCGCGGGGCAGCGGCGACGGTGCGGATGAGAGCCAGTGCCTGCTGTACTGCCTCCAGCCGTCGGAGGGCGCGATGCCGCGGCTGGCCCTGTCCTTGCGGTCGGTTCGCGTGCTCAAGGGCGGCGGCTTCGCCGGGAATTATACCAGCCCCAGCCTGTTCGAGTTCAAACCGGAGCGGGCGCCAAAGTACTTCCGCGACGTTGACGTCGATATCATGACGCAAGTGGCGGCCGGCGTCCGCAGCTATTACGAGCAGGGACCCTATTCGGAGGAGTTGCTGAAGCGGATCGTGGCGACCGGTCGGGCGTTCTGGCTCGACCACAAGAGCGCGCCGCTGAAGTGGGGAGACGCGCGCGAAGGCCGCATCGAGTGGCAGCAAGCTGGAAAACGCGGTCTCACACCTCGTCTCGTCGCAACAGCTGCGGTCGCGCTCAACGCCGAACCGCCGGTCTACGTCGATGAGTCCTCCCGGCTGATCGGACCGGTGCAACTGGGCCTGCCGCCACGACTCGCCTTCCAGCTGCTGTCGGCTCCCGCAATTCCCCGAGCGCAGGTGCAGGAGGTTTCGCGCCGTCTCGGTCAGAAGTTGCCGGAGTCTCATCACGGCCTCTTGCCGGCGCCGCCGACCGTCGCGGTGCAAATCGAAGAGGATCCTCTTCCGGTCTTGCGGCTCCGGCGCGGACACGTGAACACGAGCTACTACTATTATCGCGGCCGGAACGAACAGCCCGGGCCGGCGGCGGTGGCCAGCCTTGGATTCCGCTACGGCGGGTTCGACATCGATCCGACCCAGCGGGCGAGCCGGGTGGAGTTGTTTCAGGCGGGCCAGCTGTTCGCGATCACGCGGCGCCAGGGCAAGGAAAGGCAGGCGCGCAAACGTCTGGCAGAACTTGGTCTCGCTGACGCGCGGGCTGCAATGCCGGCGCTCGACTACCGTCACGCCATGGACCTCACGTTGAGCGACCAGGGCGGCTGGTACGACTTTCTCGCCCGGCATGCCGAACAGTTGCGATCGGAAGGTTTCGAAATTCTGATCGACGATGACTTTCCGTTTCGGCTCGCGGACTCCTCGGGCGACTTCGATGCCGTGATTGAATCGAGCGGTATCGACTGGTTCGAGCTGGCGCTCGGCATCGACATCGATGGCGAGCGGCACGACCTGGCCCCGCACGTCGCCGCGCTGGTATCGGCGCCAGACTTCACGCCAGACCGGGTGAGGCAACTCGCAGAAAAGGGCGACCGGTTTTATCTGCCGCTCGCCGACGGCCGCCAGTTGGCGCTGGCCGCCGATCGTTTTCTTCCGTTGGTGCTGGCGCTGCATAGCCTGCATTTGAGCGGCACTCTCGCCGATGGTTCGAACAGGATCAGGCTGTCGCAAGCAGAGGTCGTTCCGCTGCTGGGACTGGAGAACGAGAACTTCGTTTTTCGCGGGGCCGATAATCTCCGTCGTCTCGCCAGCCTGCTCCAGGTGCATGGATTGACCGCGCCCGAGCTTCCGCCGGCCTTTCGCGCGACGCTCCGGCCGTATCAGGCGCAGGGCCTTGCCTGGCTCGACCTGCTCCGCGAGAGCGGCTTGGGCGGCGTCCTCGCCGATGACATGGGGCTCGGCAAGACGATCCAGATCCTGGCGTTGATCGCGCTCGAAAAGCAGCGGGGACGGCTCACCAGCCCTGTCCTGGTCGTCGCGCCGACGAGCCTGATGACCAATTGGTCGGCCGAAGCCCAGAAATTCGCGCCGGATTTGAAGGTACTCATCCTTCATGGACCGGACCGCAAGGACAGGTTCGCAGCCATTGCCGAGCATGATCTCGTGCTGACGACGTATCCTTTGATCGCGAGAGACCGGGACGTGCTTCTGGCGCGGGATTGGCACATTGCCGTGCTGGATGAAGCGCAGACCGTCAAGAATCCCGACGCCGCCACCACGAGATGTTTGCGGGACATCAAGGCCGCGCACCGCTTCTGTCTGACGGGCACGCCGATGGAAAATCATCTCGGTGAGCTCTGGTCGATCATGAGCTTCGCAAATGCAGGCTATCTCGGGGACAAGGCGGCATTCTCACGCCAATGGCGCACGCCGATCGAGAAACGCGGTGACAAGGTCCGTGCCGCAGCGCTGGCGCAGCGGGTCAAGCCCTTCCTGCTTCGGCGGACCAAGGCTGAAGTGGCCACGGAACTGCCGCCCAAGAGCGAGATATTGGAGACGATCGTGCTGGAAGGTCCGCAGCGCGACCTTTACGATTCCATACGGCTGTCGATGTCGCGCAAGGTCCGCCAGGCCATCGCCGAGCGTGGCCTCGCCAAGAGCCACATCGTGGTGCTGGAGGCCCTGCTGCGCATGCGGCAGGCCTGTTGCGATCCGGCGCTGCTGAAGTTGGGGGACGGCGTGGAGCGGCCGTCGGCCAAGCTCGAGTGCCTGATCGAGATGGTATCGGAGCTTTTGAGCGAGGGTCGGAAGATCATTGTCTTTTCCCAGTTCACCTCCATGCTCGATCTGATCCGGCGGCGCTTCGATGCCGACGGCTTGCGCTACAGCGTTCTCACCGGCGACACCAAGGACCGCAAGACGGCAATCGAAGCCTTTCAGAACGGTGCGGCGGAGCTGTTCCTGGTCAGTCTGAAGGCGGGTGGGGTGGGCCTCAATCTCACCGCTGCCGACACCGTGATCATCTTCGATCCCTGGTGGAATCCCGCCGTCGAGGAGCAGGCCATCGATCGTGCCTACCGGATCGGGCAAGACAAGGCCGTGTTCGTTTACAGACTGGTCGCCGCGGGCACGATCGAGGAAAAGATGGACGAGCTGAAGGCCCGAAAGCGGGCTCTGGCCGACAGCCTGTTCGAACGCGACGGGCGGATCGCCTCGGCGCTCACCGAGGACGACGTGAAGGCCCTGTTCGAGGCTTGACCGCGCGGCGTTGCGATGGTTAATGCTCGTCACGGACGACTAAGTGCTTCCGCTGTGTGTACAAAAAACGGGGAGCTGCCACTATCACCGCGTTCCCAGGCGGCTATTCTTCTATACTGTTGCAGTCGGACGTCCAATCTCCGTTATCCGCGACGCGACCAGTATCGAAGTACATACGTGCAACTTTGAGAGCAACATCTAGATCGACTATGATTCGACATGGATACTCGCCTGGTTGAAAACCAATCACCAGGTTCTGCGCACCTTTCCGTCTTGATGGGGGTGCTTGAAGATATTTGGATTCTTCCGTGTTTGAGATGAAGACGAGATACCCCTTATCTCGCTCTCCCCCTATGGAAAGTACACTTCCGTTTCTCGCACTGAGAAAAACCGAACCTGACTGCACTGTTTCCAATCGACGGATCTTATCCTCCACGTCTCTCCAGCTGGGATTGGAAATTGATCCAGATGTCTCAGCAAGGGGCTCCCACGAGATCTCACGTATGGGTCCAATGGCCGGTTTGTTGTGTTCCATTGTCATCGTCCGAAATTCGTAATCCCCTTAGGAGAGACGGTCGTTAGGGAGTTTATGCCCGACGCTCGCATCATTGATGAGATGCCCGAATTCAGACAATAACCGCACAAACCATTGATATTATCAATAAATAAGGTAGCGCTTGAATTACGGTGACAGTGCACTAAATAGCTCATCCGTCTTCCTCCACGGCGGGCTTCGGCCCGCGCTTGGCTGGCTTGAGAATGCGCCCCGTCTGGCGTTCGATGCGGGCGAGAAAGCGGTTGTCTCCGAGCGGGCGGCCGATGCTCTCCGCGGAGCGCAGTGCGCCGAACAGATCGGCTTCCGGTTCGGTTGCCAGCAGATCGGCGAACTCGGGAAAACGATCGTGGATCGGCGCCAGTGCGGTCAGGCCGTCGTCCTTGCCCCGCAAATGCGCGCGCGTGCTCGACCAGCGCCAATCCTGCGCGCGCGGCACCAGGCGCGCCCGAACCGGATTGAGCGACACGTAGCGCAGCGCCGCCGCCAGATGATGCTCGTCCATGACGACGGCACCGAAACGGCCTTGCCAGAAATGACCGGTGCGCTTGCGCCGCGCCTGGATGACCCCGGCATAGCTGCGGTGCACGCGCGCGAGCGCGCGGCGCAGCCCGTCGGGATCGGACGGCACCAGGATGAGGTGCACGTGGTTGGGCATCAGGCACCAGGCCCACACCTCGACGCCGGCGGCTTTGCAGTTCGCAGCGAGCAGGTCGCGATACAGCGCATAGTCGCCGTCTTCGAAGAACGTGCGCGCCCGGCCGTTGCCGCGCTGGGTGACATGGTGGGGATGGCCGGGGATGACGACACGGGCAAGACGAGCCATGCGGCATCATGGCCTCAAAGGCGGGTGGCGTCAATTTAGTGCACTGTCACCGTAATTCCACGATCGAGGAAAAGATGGACGAGCTGAAGGCCCGAAAGCGGGCTCTGGCCGACAGCCTGTTCGAGCGCGATGGGCAGATCGCCTCGGCGCTCACCGAGGATGACGTGAAGGCGCTGTTCGAGGCTTGACCGAGCGCGGCGTTGCGGCGGGCGCAGGCCGGCATGGGCTTCGGCGCGTGATCCTCTCGCATGGGCGGGATGATGGCATAGTGCCAGTGTTTTGCCCGACGGAGCAACCGTTTTCCGGCATCGCGAGCCACCGGCCTCGTAAGTCATTGATCCCGCTATAGCCGGCTACTGTGCATGGGGTTGTTTTCGCACTTTGTGCTGGCGGCTCACAAATACGTGCGGCAAAAACGACGTGGCGGTGTCGGCCGGCCTGGTTCCCATTCGTCTTCCACCCAGACAAATCTGACGGGAGACCAAAAGATGCTTCGTTCCCACTATCGCTGGGTGATCGTCGCCGCTGGCGGCCTGCTCGGCTGCGTCGCCATCGGCGGCATGTTTTCGTTGCCGGTGTTCCTGCAGCCGATCGCGAAGGACACCGGCTGGTCGGTGACCGGCATCTCCAGCGCGATGACGATCGGCTTTCTGGCGATGGCGTTCACCAGCATGGCCTGGGGCACGGCGACGGACCGGTTCGGGCCGCTGCCGGTGGTGCTGACCGGATCGACCGTGCTGGCGCTGAGCCTGTTCGCCGCGAGCCATGCGACCTCGCTTCTGCTGTTCCAGTTCGTGTTCGGCCTGCTGGTCGGCGCGTCCTGCGCGGCGATTTTCGCGCCGATGATGGCGACGGTCACCGGCTGGTTCGACACCAATCGCAGCCTCGCGGTGTCGCTGGTGTCCGCCGGCATGGGCATGGCGCCGATGACGATGTCGCCGCTGGCGGCCTGGCTCGTCTCCGGCCACGACTGGCGCACGTCGATGCAGATCATCGCGCTCGTGGTTGCCGCCATCATGATCCCGGTCTCGCTTCTGGTACGCCGTCCGCCCGCGCTTGCGCAGGCCGCGGCCGCACCCATGGGCGAGGGGGCTGCGCAGGGCGAGATGTCGATGGGCGAAGCGCTGCGCTCGCCGCAATTCTTCATTCTGCTTGCCACCAACTTCTTCTGCTGCGCCACCCATTCCGGCCCGATCGTCCATACCGTCAGCTATGCCGTGAGCTGCGGCATCCCGCTGGTCGCGGCGGTGACGATCTACAGCATCGAGGGTTTTGCCGGCCTCGGCGGGCGCATCGCCTTCGGCCTGATGGGCGACCGCTTCGGTGCCAAGCGCGTGCTGGTCTCGGGGCTGCTGCTGCAGGCGTTCGGCGCGCTGGCCTACGTCTTCGCGCAGCAGCTCGCGACCTTCTACGCGGTTGGCGCCGTGTTCGGCTTCATCTATGCCGGCACCATGCCGCTTTATGCCGTGCTGATCCGCGAAAACTTTCCGCTCAAGATGATGGGCACGGTGATCGGCGGTACCGCGATGGCCGGCAGCCTCGGCATGGCAACCGGCCCGCTCGCCGGCGGCCTGATCTATGACGCGTTCTCCAGCTACGCCTGGCTCTACATCGCCTCCTGGGCGATGGGCCTCGGTGCCTTCCTGATGGCGATGACTTTCCGTCCTTTCGCCAAGCCGCAAGGGGAGGTGGCGCCGGCGGCGGCATGATCCCGTAGCCCGGGTGAGCGAAGCGACACCCGGGGGCAGTGCTGGTGGAATCCCGGATGTCGCTGCGGTCATCCGGGCGACGGCGCCTTGAGCTGCGCCTCGATCACGTCCTTGTCGATCATCGACCACACTTGCCAGATCTTTTCGTCGCGAAACTCATAGAACACGTTCTCGAAGAAGGTCACGCGCCTGCCGTTGACAGCAAGTCCGAGAAATGTCCCGCGCGGCGCGCAATCGAATTTCAGCCGGGCGGCGATGTTGGGCGGGTCGGAGACCAGCAGTTCGATGTTGAACCGCAAATCCGGAATCTCGCGAAAATCCTGCTCCAGCATGGCGCGATAGCCGGACAGTCCAAGCGGCCGCGCGTTGCGGACGACGTCATCATGCACAAACTGCCCGAGCGCCGGCCAATCCTGCCGGTTCAGGCAGGCGATGTAGTCGCGGTAGATGCCGGCAAGGTCGTCTCTGGTCACGTCGAAGCTCCCGAGGCTTCGATGATAACGCAGATGAGGGGAAATAGACTCAGCTCAAAGCCGCTTCTCGAAGAACAGGTCCGGGTAGGGGTCGTCGTTGAAGCGCGGGATCTCGCGCCAGCCCGTGCTGCGGTAGAGCCGGCCGGCTTCGGGCAGCGCGCTGTTGGTGTCGAGCCGTAGCAGCGCGATGCCGAGCTCGCGCGCTGCGGCCTCAGTCGCGTCCATCAGGCGCCGGCCGAGCCGCAGTCCGCGCGCGGCGGGGGCGACCCAGAGCCGCTTGATCTCGGCATAGCCGTGATCGGTTCCCTTCAGTCCGACGCAGCCGATCGGCAGCGTGTCCGACATCGCGACGATGAAGCTTCCGCGCGGCCGACGCATGTCCTTGGCATCGGGATCGCGCGACAGCGAAACGTCAAAACCCTGTTTGAAGCGGCGGCCGAGCTCGGCATAATATTCGCCAAGGCAATAGCGCGCCTGTTCGGATCGAGGATCCATCTCGTCCAGCGTGATGCGCTCCCGCGTCAATGCGGAGGCGATCAGGTCCATCGCCGCCAGCAAGGCCCCGCGCTGCGAATGTTGTGCAAGGAAGCCCTCGGCCTGCGCGTTCGACAGCGCTTCATAGGCCGCGAACTCGCGCCGACCCGCACGCGTCAACGTCGCGACACGCCGGCGGGCATCGTCCTCATGCGCGGCGGTCTCGATCAGGCCGTCGTCTTCCAGGCTGCGGAGCAGTCGGCTCATCAGTCCGGAATCAAGCCCGAGATAGTCGCGGATCTCCGCCACGTCCGAACGCCCGTGCCCGATCGCGTTGAGCACGCGCGCGGCACCCAGTGGCCGCCCGCGCCCGAGAAACGAGGTATCGAGTGCTCCGACGGCGGAGGTGACGGCGCGGTTGAAGCGGCGGACGCGGGAGACGGGGTCGAGCATGATGTCTGACTTTAGTCAGATATCATGTGCAGGTCAATCGGAGCGGCCGGCCTCACTTCGCCAGCGTCAGGAGCGGATTGTCCTTGGCGACGATATAGGTCGCAAGCTCGCTGGCGGTCTCAACGCTGACATTCCTCGCTGCGCACGACCAAGACGGACGACTAGCGTATCAAGACATTAGCTATGTGACAGTCGGCGGCTGCTTTCGCTCATGCATCAGCTGTGGAGCGATGACAGGAATTGCCGAAGCTCGGGCGTCCTGGGATTGGCAAAGAGCTCCTCGGGCGGTCCCATCTCATGAACCTTGCCCTGATGCATGAAGATGAGGCGGTCGGCGATCTTGCGCGCGAAGCCGATCTCATGGGTCACCATCATCAGCGTCATGCCGTCCCTGGCGAGACTTTCGACGACGCGCAGCACCTCGCCAACGAGCTCCGGGTCGAGCGCGCTGGTGATCTCGTCGCACAATAGCACGGCTGGTTCCATCGCAAGCGCACGCGCAATAGCGACGCGCTGTTGCTGGCCGCCCGAAAGGCGGTCGGGCATCGCGTCGAATTTCTCCTCCAGGCCGACGCGGGCGAGCAGGGCGCGTGCCTGCTCTTCGCCTTGCTGTGCCGCGCGCTTCTTGACGAGCTTGGGAGCGAGCATGATGTTGCGTCCGACATTCAAATGGGGGAACAGGTTGAAGCTCTGGAAAATCATGCCCACCTGTTGGCGCAGCTCACGCATCGCAGCCGCGCTGTCATGATCGATCTGCTTGTTCTTGATCAGGATCGCGCCGCTGTCGAAGCGCTCCAGCCCGTTGATGCAACGCAGGAGCGTCGATTTACCCGAGCCGCTCCTGCCGATGATCGCGATCACCTCTCCCGGCTCCACGTTCAGGTCGACGCCTCTGAGGACCTGTGTTTCCCCAAAGGACTTGTAGAGACCGGCGATCTCAACGATGGGCGGCATGCAGCGTCCTTTCGAGCGCGCGAGCGGTAAGGCTGATCGGATAGCACAGGGCGAAATAGATCAGCGCAACTGCGGCATAGACCGTGAATGGCCGGAAGGTCGCGTTGGTGATCATGCCTCCGGCCTTGGTCAGCTCGACGAAGCCGATGACGGAGGCGAGCGCCGTGCCCTTGATGACCTGAACCAGGAAGCCGACTGTTGGCGGAATCGCGATGTTCAGCGCCTGGGGGAGGATGACGTGACGCAGCTGCTCCCCAAAAGTGAGAGCAAGACTCCGGGCGGCCTCCCATTGACCGCGCGGAACGGAGGCGACGCAGCCGAACCAGATCTCGCTCAGAAAGGCACTGGTATAGGCGGTCAGCGCCAGTGCCGCGGCGGTCCAGGCCGAAGTCTGGATGCCAAACAGCGCGAGACCGAAATAGGCGAGGAAGAGCTGGATCAGAAGCGGCGTGCCCTGGAACAGCTGAACGTAGAAGGAGACGAGACGGCGGGCGCCCCGCGAAGGCGTCAGCCGGGCAATCAAGAGGGCAAAACCGACGAGGCCTCCGCCGATGAAGGCAACCAGCGACAGGCCCACAGTCCAGCGTGCGGCGAGCAGCAGGTTGCGCAGAATATCCCACAGCGTGAACTCAACCATGCCCTCAATCTCCAAAGAGGAAGCGGGGCCCAAGCCAATTGAGCAATCGTCGCAGACCAATCGACAAAGCGAGATAGATCAGGGCGGCGACGATGAAGGCCTCGAAGGCCCGGAAGTTGCGGCTCTGGATCAGATTGGCGGCAAAGCTCAGCTCCTCGGTGGAGATCTGCCCGCACACGGATGAGCCGAGCATGACGATGATGATCTGGCTGACAAGTGCAGGCCAGATCTTGCGCAGCGCCGGCGGCAGCACGACGTGAAAGAAGATCTGCATCCGTGACAGCGCCAAACTCAGCGCGGCCTCGACCTGGCCGCGCGGCGTCGCCTCGATGCCTGCGCGGATGATCTCGGTGGCGTAAGCGCCGAGATTGATTACCATCGCAAGGATGGATGCGGCTTCTGGCGACAACCGGAAGCCTGCTGCCGGCAGGCCGAAGAAGATGAAGAAGAGCTGCACGATGAAGGGCGTGTTGCGGAATAGTTCGACATATGCACCCGTCACAGCCTTCAACCAGGCTGGTCCGTGAATGCGCGCCCAGGCGCATCCAACGCCCAGTGCAAGGCCTCCGGTTGCGGAAACAGCGGTCAATCCGAGCGTCCATGCGACGCCCTTGGCGAGCATGCGCCAGTCAACCAGAATGGTCCCGAAATCGAGATTGACCACGGTCCGGATCACTCCGGAAGGTCGCCGGTGGACCTGCCGAGCCATTTCCGGGAGAGCGCCTCGAGGGTGCCGTCAGCCTTGGCTGCGAGGATGATTTCGTTGAGCTTGGCGCGTAGCGCGTCCTCGCCCTTGCCGACGCCGACGAAGTTCGGGCTGTCCTTGAGCAGGAATTTGTATTCAGCGCCGAGTTGCGGGTTCTTGGTGATCATCGCCGCGGCGACCTGCGCGCTGGTGGCGACGGCTTGCGTCTGGCCGGCGACGAAGGCGGAAATCGTAGCGTTGTTGTCCTCGAACCGGCGGATCTCGACCGATGCAGGCGCGACCTTCGTCAGCTCCGTGTCATCCACCGAGCCGCGCGTCACGGCGACCGATTTCCCCGCCAGCGCATCGGGGCCTTTCAGCTCCGTCGCCTTGGACGCGAACACGCCGATGAAGAACGGCGAGTAGGCGACGGTGAAATCGATGACCTTCTCGCGATCGGGATTCTTGCCGAGGGTCGAGATGACGAGATCGGCCTTCTTGGTCTGAAGATAGGGAATACGGTTGGCGGTCGTGACCGGAATCAGCTCCACCGTTGCGCCAAGCTTCCCTGCGATCAGTCGCGCCATGTCGATATCGAGCCCCTGCGGCTGCATGTCGGAGCCCACGAAGCCATAGGGCGGGAAGTCCGTCGGAATGGCGATCCGCGCCACCTTGTTGCGGACGATACCGTCGAGCGCCGTCTGTCCCGTGGCTTCCGCGGCGGCAAACACCGAGAGAACGGCGGCGAATCCGATCGAAAAACTGCGTCTTGAAACTTGCATCACGATTTCTCCTGACTGACTGGACGAGGCCTGGCGGGGCGAATGGGGGAGGCTTTCTTGCTCGATCTTGTATGCAAGTCTTGTTCCACACTGGCGATCGGGGACAGGGCTTGCCGCAATGTCGCCAGCGTATCGCTGCCGGAGGTGAGGCGAAGCTTTTCCTTCCACGTGCGCAAATGGAGGCCCATGCGCCGTTCCGCGAGCGGCATGTCCTGCGCCTCCAGGGCCGCAACGATTCCGACATGTTCGTCGAAGGATCGCTGGGCCTCGCCTTGCGTCTGGTGATGCGTGGCGATCAGCGCGGTGCGAACGGTGAGGTCGCGCAGAGTCTGGGCAAGCAGCACGTTTCCGACGCAGCGGGCTAGACAAACATGGAAATCGCCGAGGATGAAGCTTCGCAGTCCGACGTCTGAGCCCTTGATTGCCTTCGATTGACGCCGCAAATGGTCCTTCAGCAGGCGCAGCTCGGCAGCACCGAGCGGGCGGGCGCCGCGCAGCAGTCCGGTCTCGATCACGAGTCGCGCCTCGAACGCTTCCCGGGCCTGTCTTTCCGTCGGCTCCAGCAGGTACCATCCGCGGCGGGGGCTGACCGAAACGAGGCCTCGGGTTTCGAGCCGCACCAGCGCTTCGCGTACGATGGTGCGGCTGCAGCCGAACAGCGCGGCCAGTTGCAGCTCGCCGAGACGACTTCCCGGCTCGAGCTTCTTCGCGAGGATGGCGTCCAGCAGGCGATCGCTGATCTGCAGGGCTGAGGTCATCGCTTGTCTCGAATTGAAGCCATATCCTGGCACGGATGCACCATACTTGTATACAAGATTAGCCGGACATGCTATCGGCTCGAACGGCTCCTGGAACGATAGTCCCGCATGACTCATTTCCGGCATCTCGACGTTGCGCAACTGGTTAAGGGCTACGCGGAGCGGGCCTTCACGCCGGTCGATGTCATTGAAGACTGCCTGGATCGCGCACGAACTTGCGATCGATCACTCAATGCCTTCTTGCACTTCAGTGACGCCGACGCGCTGCAGGCGGCCGAGGCGAGCCGCAGGCGATGGGCGGAGGCAAGGCCGCTTGGCGCACTCGACGGGGTCCCGGTCTCGGTGAAGGACAACCTGCATGTGGCCGGCATGCCCACCACATGGGGCAGCGCGCTGATGCGCGGCTTCGTCGCGACGCAAGACGAGGCGCCGGTGGCGAGGATACGAGCGGCGGGCGCTGTGCTTTTCGCAAAGACCAGCCTGCCGGAGTTCGCGATGCAGGGCTATACTACAAACGCCCTGAAAGGCACGACCTATAATCCCTTCGATGTGTCGCTGACGCCGGGCGGTTCATCGGGCGGCGCGGCCGCCGCTGTTGCTGCGTTCTGCGGGCCGCTGGCGCTGGCGACCGACGGAGGCGGTTCAATACGCCGGCCGGCCTCGCATTGTGCCCTCGTCGGCTTCAAGCCGTCCGCCGGGCTCGTGAAGCGGCGCGGCGGTCTGCCCGAGATATTTCTGAGTCACGAGGTGGTGGGCGGAATTGGGCGAAACGTCGCGGATGTTGCCGGCTTCACGGAGATACTGGCCGGCCAGCAGCTCGCCGCCGCTTCGAACAGGGTCAGGATCCTGTACTTGCCTAGCTTTTCGGACGCGCCCGTCGATCCCGGCATCGCCGTAGCCGTCGCGCGTGCGGCGCAACGCTTCGAGGCGATGGGACATATCGTCGAGACTCGGGCATCGTTCGACCTCCCGGACGAGATCAACAGCTTGTGGCCGCAGCTCTCCGCGATTGGCCTTGCGTGGCTGTTTGAAGACGGCACGCGCTGGCCCGAACTCGGCCTTCGTCGCGGGTCGCAACCAGACCCGATGATGTGCGGCGAGGCGGCCCGCGCCGCTCTGCAAGAGGGCCGTTCGGCCGGAGCGACCGTGCTGTTCAATCTCGTCAGCGCGATCGAGCGGCTCGAACGGCGGCTGGATACGCTCTTCTCTTCCTACGACGCGATCCTTACACCCGCCACCGCGGCTTTGCCCTGGCCCGCCGATCGACCCTACCCCGAAAAGATCGCCGGACAGGCGGTCGGGCCGCGAGGGCATGCCGTCTTTACCGCCATCGCCAATGCCGCCGGCTTGCCGGCGCTTGCGCTGCCTTGCGGATGGGTGTCGAAGCTGCCGACCGGCTTCCAGTTGTTCGGCCCGAAGGGGGCCGATGCTGCCGTGCTGGCATTGGGTCGGGAATACGAGCAGAACTTTCCGGTTGAAGCGCCCGTCGCCGAGGCCGGGCCCCACCACGGAGGACATCGTGAGCAAAGCGAGTGAAGCGGCGGATCTGTTGGCCGCAGCGAGAGGCAGCGGGCGGGCGGTCGACTGGCGCGACATTCTCCCGTCGGATCGTGCCGGCGCCTACGCCATCCAGGATGCCACGCTCGCCCGGATCGGTCCGCTCGGCGGCTGGAAGGTCGGCGCGTCGGGCCCGGAGGCCGAGCCCGTCTGCGCGCCGCTGCCCGCGTCCGGCCTGCTTGCCTCCGGCGCGCGGCTCGGTCCGGAATTCCGCCTGCGGGGTGTCGAAGTGGAAGTCGCGCTCCGGGTTGGGCGTGCGCTGACGGCTGACGATGCCGCATTGCCCGATCGCGAACTGGCGCGCGCCTTCGACGCCGTGTATCCCGCCATCGAGGTGGTCGAGACGCGCCTCGATGATTGGACGAACAGCGCTGCTTTGGCCCAGCTTGCGGACTTGCAGAGCCACGGCGCGTTGCTGATCGGAGCAGCCTCGACAGTCAGCCCTGCTTCCGTCGATCTCAGGAGCGTCGAGGCGCATCTCTCCATCGGCGAAGACATCAGCCGTCGAACCATTGGAGGCAATCCCGCAGGCGACATCTTGCGTCTGCTGCGCTGGCTCGTTCGCCATTGTGCGGACAGAGGCGTGCCTCTCTTGCCGGGCCAGATCGTCACAACCGGTTCGTGCACCGGCATGGTCTTCGCGGAAGCGGGGACCAGCGCCCGCGCGCGCCTTGCGGGTTTCGGCGAGGTTGCCGTCGACTTCTGAGACAGGGAAGAATGAAGGTTCAGCATTGCCGCGAGCGCGGGATGGTCATGCCGGCGGGGCGAGCCCCAGCGCCTTGCGGGCCTTGCGCGTCAGCTTCGCCACGATCAGCGCATGGGCCTGCGCCAGATAGGCCGTGAGCTCGGCGTCGGACAGTGCGTTGTTGCTGACGAGCTGCACCCATTTGGCGCGGGCGAGATACGGCGCCGGTCGCGCTAGGCCGTGCTCGATCAGCATCCCATAGGCCATATCCGAGACCTTGAACATGTAGCCGCCCGTGCCAGCGGCAAAGCCGCCGCCGAGCGCGAACATCTTGCCGCCGACCTTGAATACGGAGGTGCCTTCCCACTGCACCACCTTGGTGACCGCGGGCAGGAGCAGGCAGCGTGCTTCGAATGTCCTGGGTGTCATGCGATCGCTCCCGAGGCGCAGGCCGAGCCTTTGTGGCAGCATGCGCGTTCCAACCAGGGATCAATTGCCATGTCGCGTGTTTCGATCAAGACCAGGGACGACCTGCCGGAAGCCTTGCGGCCGCTGTGGGACAAGATGACGGGCTACGGCGCATTCGAGAATCAGGCCGGTGTCATGGCGCACCGGCTGCCGATCTTCAAGCACATGTGGTCGCTGCTGGTCGATCTCGCCGAAGAAGCAAATGTGTCGAAGCGCCATCTCGAGCTCGCGCTGGTCACGGTCTCATTGCTCAACAAATGCGACTATTGCGTCTCCCATCACGCGCCGAAACTGGCGGTGCAGGGCGTCTCGGAGCAGGGCGCTGCGCGCCTCGTCGATTACAAGGATCATCCCGAGCTCGATGAGCTCGACAAGCTCGTGGTCGAATATTCCATCGCCGTCACCAACAACTGGAACAAGACGCGCGACGAGATCTTTGCCCGCCTCCGCGCGCATTTCTCGGAAGCGCAGATCGTCGAACTGACCTGGCGCATCGCTGTGCGGCGCCTTCAACCGCTTCAACGATATCCTGCAGCTCGAGGTCGAGCTGGGCGTGCCCCATAGCGAAGCCGCCGAGTAACGGCCGGCGGCCTGAGCGGTCCGGATCAGGGAGCGGGCCTGTGGCCAATCACGGGTTTGTGGGTTGCGCCCGGACTATCGCAAGCTATATCGTAAGATATGTTTTACAAAAGGACCTACGATATGCACCACGGACGAGACCGCAAAGACTTCCATTTCGGGCATTTCGCCCATTTCGCCCATTTTGCCATGGGCCGGCATGGCGGCGGGCGGCATCGCTTCGGCCGCGGCGGGCACGGCTTTTTCGGGCGCGGCGGCGACGATTTCCCGGGCGCGCGGCGGCTGTCGTCGCAGGATCTCCAGCTGGTGATCCTGGCGCTGCTCGCCGAAAAGCCGGCCCATGGCTATGAGCTGATCAAGATCATCGAGGAGCGTTCCGACGGCTTCTACACGCCGAGCCCCGGCGTGATCTATCCGGCGCTGACCTATCTCGAAGAGGTCGGCCACAGCAGCGTCCAGCAGGATGGCGGCCGCAAGCTCTACAGCATCACGCCGCAGGGCGAGGCACATCTCGCCGAGCACCGCGCGACCGCCGATGCGATCCTGCAGGCGCTGTCGCGGATCGGACGCCGCATGGACGAGGTGCGCGAAGCCTTCGCCGGCGTCAGCGATCTCGACCCTGCTGCCTCCGATGAGCTGCACCGGGCACGCCACAATCTCAAGCGCGCGCTGCGCTCAATGCACGGCAGCGACTCCGCCGAAGCGCGTCGCATCGCCGCGATCCTGGATCGCGCTGCCGCGGAAATCCTCGGCAAATAATTGTCGCCCCGCAACTGCAGGTCGGCGGCTACGTTGTGAACGACAACGCCGAGCCCGACTTTTCTCGACTTCATCCGCGATTCCCTAAACGGCTTCGTCTCGATGACGCTGCCGATCAAGCGCGGCACCGAGCTCAGCCTGAAGCTGAGGTGTCGCTGGCGCGATAGGCGTCGGGAACGACGAACACCTCGTCGGCGCGGCCATAGCCGCCGTCGGGGACTTCCTCGATCAGCACCATCGTGTGTGGCCGCGCTGCTTCGCCAAAATAGTGGACGAACAGCGCGGTGAGGTTGTGCACGATCTCCGCCTTCTGCGCCCGCGACAGTGCGGCCTGGGGGATCTTGATATTGGCGAACGGCATGATGAATCTCTCCGTGTGAAAATTTGTGCCGGCTGTCAGATCACGCCGCCATTGGCGCGGATGATCTGGCCGTTGACCCAGCCGCTGTCGCGGCCGGCGAGGAAGCCGACCACGCCCGCGATGTCGTCGGGCTGGCCGAGGCGGCCGAACGGGTTCATCGCAGCAATGGCGCGCACCTGCTGCTCGCTCTTGCCCTCCAGGAACAGCCGCGTCTCGACCGGTCCTGGCGCGACCGCATTGACGGTGATGCGCCGTCCGCCGAGCTCCTTGGCGAGGATGTGCGTCATGGCTTCGACCGCGGCCTTGGTCGCGGCGTAGACGCCGTAGCCGGGCTGATAGAGACCGACGACACTGGACGAGAAGCTGACGATGCGGCCGCCGTCGCGGAGGCGCCGCGCCGCTTCGCGCAAGGATCGGAATACGCTGTCGAGATTGATCGAGGTCTGCCGCGCGAACGCTTCATCGGTCACCGCCGCGAGCGGACCAAGCTCCATGATGCCGGCATTGTTGACGAGGATGTCCACGCCGCCGAAGGCGCGCTCGGCCGCATCGAACAACCGCGCAGGGGTTGCCGGGTCGGCGAGATCGGCCTGCACGGCGATGGCGCGTCCGCCGCGAGCCTCGATCTCGGCGACAAGCGCATCGGCAGCGGCGCGGCCGCTGGCATAGTTGATCGCAACCGCGATTCCGTCCTGCGCCAGCCGGCGGGCGATGGCAGCGCCGATGCCGCGGGAACCTCCGGTCACGATGGCGGCGCGTTGAGATTGATTGGTCATGGCGGGTCTCCTCGATGGTGTTGGGTCAAGGGATACCTGATCGCTGTGGCCGGATAATCGTCCCGGACTTGCCATCACTTGTCGGCTGTGGTGAACAATCGGCCATGGACCGCTTTGACGCCATGCGCCTGTTCGTCCGTCTCGTGGAGCGGCAAAGTTTTACGGCCGCGGCAGCCGACCTCGGCATTCCCCGCTCGACGGCGAGCGAGGTCTTGCGCAGTCTCGAGGCGCGCCTGGGTGCGCGGCTGCTCGAACGAACGACACGTCATGTCACCCCGACGCTCGACGGCGAGGACTATTACCGCCGCTGCGTCGCCATCCTGGCCGAGGTCGAGGAAGCGGAAGCCGCCATGCGCGATGCACGCCCGCGCGGCCTGCTCCGTATCGATGCGCATCCGTTGCTGACCCGCACCTTCATCCTGCCGCATCTGCCGGAATTTTTGGCGCGCTATCCCGAACTCGACCTGCAGATCGGGCAGGGCGACCGCCTGGTCGATCTCGTGCGCGAGGGCATCGACTGCGTGATCCGGTCGGGCGAGCCCGAGGACAGCGGCATGATCCTGCGCCGGCTCGGCACGATTGCCGAGATCACGGTGGCGAGTCCGGCCTATCTCGCCAGGCACAGCATGCCCGCGACGCCGGATGCACTCGACGGCCATCAGATGGTGGCCTTCGTCTCCTCGCGTACCGGCGATGTGCTGCCGCTGGAATTCTCCGTCGCCGGCGCGCTGCGTCAAATCGTGCTGCCGAGCCGGGTGCGCGTCAACAATTCCGATACTATGGCCGATCTCGCCCGGCTCGGCTTCGGCCTCGCACAGGCGCCCCGCTATCGCTTCGCGGACGATCTCGCCAGCGGCAGGCTGGTCGAGGTGCTGGCCGACTATCCGCCGTCGCCGACGCCACTCTCCGCGCTCTATCCCCAAAACCGCCAGCTTGCGCTGCGCCTGCGCGTCTTCCTCGACTGGATATCCGGCATCTTTGCCGAAGCGAAACTGTAGAAGATGTGAATTGGCGAGCCAGCGTCTTGCTCCGTCATTGCGAGCACAGCGAAGCAATTCAGACTGCCGCTGCCGAACGATTCTGGATTGCTTCGCTGTGCTCGCAATGACGATCTCGAAGCGGCGGAACGCCTCTTTGTGAGTTGTGCCGGCTCCACAGACGGCTACGATGCGATCGTTCCCTGACATGGGATACACAACGACCGGGAGGCGACATGGGCGGGCAGGACCACAAAGTGAAGGGATCGGACCTGTTTGTTGCGGCCCTGGAGAACGAAGGCGTCGACCGCATTTTCGGCGTGCCCGGCGAAGAAAACCTCGATCTGGTCGAATCGCTGCGCAACTCCAGGATCGAGCTGGTCCTGACCCGTCATGAGCAGGCCGCCGCCTTCATGGCGGCGACCCACGGGCGGCTGACCGGCAGGCCCGGTGTCTGTCTGTCGACGCTCGGTCCCGGCGCACTCAATTTGTCCACGGGCGCGGCCTATGCGCATCTCGGTGCGATGCCGATGATTCTGATCACCGGCCAGAAGGCGATCATGAGCAGCCGGCAGGCGCGCTTCCAGATCGTGGACGTGGTCGCGACCATGAAGCCGCTGACAAAGCTGTCGCGGCAGATCGTCAGCGCCTCCAGCATTCCGACCGTGGTGCGTGATGCCTTTCGCGTGGCGATGGAGGAGCGGCCGGGCCCGGTGCATCTCGAATTGCCCGAGGACATCGCGGGCGACGAGGTGCCCGCCGTTCCCGTGATCCCGATCCATCCGATCGAGATTCCGGTCGCCCATCGCGCTGCGCTCGACCGCGCCGCCGAGATGATCCTGGCGGCGAAGCGCCCGCTGGTGATGATGGGCGCGGCAACGAGCCGGCCGCGCTCGACGCACGGCATCGCGAGCTTCGTGCGGCGGACCGGCATTCCCTTCTTCACGACGCAGATGGGCAAGGGCACCGTGCCCGGCGGCACCAATCTCTACATGGGGACCGCCGCGCTATCCGAGCGCGACTATGTCCATGATGCCATCGACGCCGCCGATCTGATCGTGGCGATCGGTCACGATCCGATCGAGAAGCCGCCCTTCATCATGGGTCCGTTGGGGCCGAAGGTCATTCACGTCAGCTACACCTCGGCCAGCGTCGAGCAGGTCTATTTCCCCGACGCCGAGGTCGTTGGCGATGTCGGCCCGAGCCTGGAGCTGCTCGCCGATCGTCTCGAAGGCAAGCTGCCGCAGGCAGCGGCGCTGTTGCCGCTGCGCGAAGAAATCCTCGGCCACATCGCCGATCGGGCCACCGAGGCGCGCTGGCCGCCGACGCCGCAGCGGATCGTGCACGATATCCGCCAGGTGATTCCGGAGAACGGCATCGTCGCGCTCGACAACGGCATGTACAAGATCTGGTTCGCGCGCAACTACCGGACCCGCGTTGCCAACACGCTGCTGCTCGACAATGCGCTGGCGACGATGGGCGCGGGCCTGCCGTCGGCGATGATGGCCGCGATGCTCTATCCAGATCGCCGCGTGCTCGCGGTCGCCGGCGACGGCGGCTTCATGATGAACAGCCAGGAGATGGAGACCGCGGTCCGCCTCAAGCTCAACCTGGTCGTGCTGGTGCTGGAGGACAACGCCTACGGCATGATCCGCTGGAAGCAGGCCGTCGATCACTTCGCCGATTACGGCATGACCTTCGGCAATCCGGATTTTGCGCTGTACGCGAAGGCCTATGGCGCCAAGGGTCACCGCATCGCGAGCATCGACAGCTTTGGCCCGACGCTCGAGGCGGCTTTCAAAGAGGGCGGCGTGCACCTCGTCTCGATCCCGATCGACTATTCGGAGAACGTGCGGGTGCTGGTCGACGAGCTGCGCGCGCATGAGAAATCAAAGGCGTGATTGATGGGGCGAGACTGTTCCCACATCGTCATTGCGAGCCAACGGGTCCGCGCCCAGCGTGGCCCCGTTGGCTCGCAATGACGGAGGTCTCGGCAAAGACCCCCTGCTAACATGATAACCGCACTCGTGCCGCAGCCACTGATCCCCGACACTCTCATTCACTCAACCAACCACAGGAACAGAAAATGACTCGCGTTCGTTGTGTCACCGAGATGGGCATGGGCGTCGACGTCCACGGCAGGGACGCCACCAAGGCGGCCAAGCGCGCGGTGTCCGATGCCATCAGGCATTCGAGCCTCGGCTTCTTCCGGATGATCGGCAAGACGGCGAACGACATGTTCGTCGATGTCACGATCGGCGTGCCCAATCCCGAGGCGGTGGACAAGGAAGCCGTCGCAAAGGAGCTGCCTTACGGCACCGTGACCGTGACTGCGGTCAAGGGCGGGCTTGAGATTCCCTCGGCGACGGAAGTGGCCAACGACCCCATTCTCATCGCCAACGCCGCCGTGATCGTCAGCTTCGACAAGGACTAGCCAGTGTCCGACAGTGATTTGGCGCTGCTGGATCGCCCGATCTGGAGCGCGTTGACGACGAGCCAGAAGCACCTGGCCGAGGGCGGCCCGCAAGCGCTGCGCTATCCCGTGGACATGACGCCCTTTGCCGACATGGTCGACATGTCCGCGGCGAGCTTTGCGGCGCTTCGCGATCTCCTATCGGGCACGCAGGTCGCCGCGCTGTTCACGCCGGAGCCGGTCGACGTTCCCGCCGGCTTCAAGGTTGTGCTCGCCGAGACCGGGGAACAGATGATCGGCTCGCCCGCCGACAGTCCGCTTCGCGATGCCGAGATTGTCACGCTCGGGCCCGCCGATGTTCCTGCCATGATGGCGCTGACGGAGCTGACCAAGCCCGGTCCATTCGCGCTGCGGACCCATGAACTCGGCACATTCCTCGGCATCCGCGCCGGCGGCGAACTGGTTGCGATGACGGGCGAGCGGATGAAGCCGGGAAAGTTCGTCGAGATGACGGCCGTTTGCGTGCATCCGCACTACCGTGGGCGCGGCTATGCACAAGCGCTGCTCGCGACGGTCGCACGACGGATCGAGGCGCGCGGGGAAATCCCGTTCCTGCACGTCTATTCCAACAATGCTTCGGCCATCGCGCTCTATCAGCGGCAGGGAATGCGGATTCGCCGCCGCCTGCACGTCACCGCGCTGATGAAGCAGGCATGAGCGTTTTTCGGCGGGGCTTCATATCCGCCGAATTCGCGCTATATCGATCCCAGCCATAATTGGGGGAAACACGTGGACGCCAGAACGACAGATTTTTCCGCCGCGCGGACGGCGATGCAGCGCTACGTCGATCAGGAGATCATTCCGGGCGTATCCTGGGCGGTGCTGCGTGGCCGCGAGGTCGTCGATCAGCAATGCGTCGGCTTTGCCGATCGCGAGGCGAACACGGCGCTCCGGCCCGACCATATCTTCCGTGCGTTTTCCAATACCAAGATCTTCGTCACCTGCGCGATCATGCTGCTGGTGGAAGAAGGGCGCATCGGCCTCGATGATCCGGTCGAAAAAGTCCTGCCGCAGCTTGGCAATCGCAAAGTCCTGAAGCAGGGCGCAACGAGCCTCGCCGACGTCGAGCCGGCGACGGGGCCGATCACGATCCGCCATCTCCTGACCCACACCTCCGGCCTCAGCTACGGCATTTTCGATCCCGGCACGGTGCTGTTCAAAGGCTACAACGAGGCGCGCGTGCTCAATCCGCTGACGCCGCTCTCCGACATGATCGACAAGCTCGCCGATCTGCCGCTGTCCTATCAACCGGGGACATCCTGGGAATATTCGGTGGCAACCGACGTGCTGGGCCGCATCGTGGAGGTCGTCTCGGGCAAGTCGCTCGATGCTTTCCTCAAGGCGCGCATCTTCGATTCCCTGGGCATGACCGACACCGGCTTCTACGTCCCCGAGGCGCAGCAGGGCAGGCTGGTCGCGCTCTACAATGGCGCCGACGTGCTCGACCCGATGAAGCCGGGCCTCACGCGCGCCGACAATCTTCCCTATCCGCAGGCCTATCGGCGGCCGTTGCCGCGGCTCTCGGGCGGCGGCGGTCTGGTCTCGACCCTGCCTGATATGCTCGCGCTGGTGCGCGCATTGTTGCCCGGATCGGATGCGCTGCTGAAGCCGGAGACGCTGCGGCAGATGATGACGAACCAGCTGCCTGCGGGGCAGACCATCCGTTTTGCCAATCTCGGTCCGATCCCCGGCAAGGGCTTTGGCCTCGGCGGCGCCGTGACCTTCGCGCCGACGCCGTTCGATCCGCCGGACTCCACCGGCGAATTCCAGTGGGGCGGGCTCGCCGGCACCCATTGGTGGATCTGCCCGCAGGCCAATACCGCGGGCGTCCTGATGGCCCAGCGCTACATGGGCTTCTGGAATCCGTTCTTCTTCGAGTTCAAGCGCCTGGCCTACCAGGCGGCCGGAGGCTGACCGCAAATCCGTTCGGCGTGACATGCGAGCCTATCTCGGCCTCGACGGATTTCGCTTCGGCTGGGTTGCGGCCTGGATCGACGACCGCGGCGATCATGGCTTCGATTATTCACCGGGCTTGATGCGCCTGCTCGCGTTTCCGCACGCTCGCGCGATGATCGACATGCCGATTGGATTGAAGGCGAACGGCTATCGCGCGTGCGATCTGCGGGCGCGCGAACTTGTCGGGCCTGCCGTGTTTCTCGGCGCGCGCCGCGACCTCTGGATCTTCCCGGACATGGCCGCGGCCAATCGCCATTACTGGGAGCACGAGGGCAAGGGCAGGGGCGTGTCGGCGCAGCTCTGGAACATCAGGGACAAGATGAGGGAGGTCGACGACGTCATGACGCCAACGCGGCAGGCGGTGATCGGCGAAGCGCATCCGGAGCTGATCTTCTGGAATCTCGCAGGGCGAATTCGCCTTGCTAAGAAGACGACAGCAGAAGGTCGCGAACAGCGCATCGCGCTGCTGGAGCAGCGCGGCTTCACGCGTCTGCCGAAATGGTTGACGCTGCGTCACGGCACGGGCATCGGCCGCGACGATCTCATCGATGCCTGCGCCTGCGCGGTTGCGGCGCGCGACAGCACGCAGCGTATCGGCGGGGAGGAGATCGATCCGCGCGGATTGCGGATGGAGATCAACTTTTGAGGCGGGTCAGCCCTCCCGATCGCTTGTGCCTTCGAGCTGGCAGCGACTAATACGGCCCGGAGTCGAGGAGACGCCTTCGTCGTCCAGTCTTGTTGCTCTCGCTTCGTACTCGTCGGCCATCGCTCGCAACCGCTGCGCGGCTTTGCCATGATCGAGATCGTTCGCGACGCGGCGACAGCGTTCAGCGTGGTCGAGCAGGGCGCGCTTCTCGATGTTCATGCAGCGACAACGCGCGAAGGGTCCATTGGTCCCTGCGCGGGCGGCCGGAACAGCGCGATGGCATTGCAGCAGAGTCCGGGAAAAAATAGCAATATTTTCACGTCGCCTCGGAACGTGGCGCTTGAGCCGACGTTTACGCCAAAGGCTGTTGAGGGACAAACTACCATGTACGACGCGTGCCAATTGGCGACCGCTATTCTCGCGATTGCCTTTACGGCCCTGCTGTTGGTCACGGGTCAACGGTTCATCGAGTATCGACTGCAACATGAAGCGATGACCCCGATCGTGGCGATGGCAACGCTGCCGCCATAAGCGCAGCCGGGACAGATCGTGACTTGCGCGGTGCGGCGTCTTGCCTAGATTGAGCACGCCTCAGTCCATGCACCAAAGGTCCCGATGTCCGATCTGTCCGTCTTCCCCATCACCAAGCGTTGGCCGGCCAAGCATCCCGAACTACTCCAGCTCTATTCGTTGCCGACGCCGAACGGCGTCAAGGTCTCGATCATGCTGGAGGAGATCGGGCTTCCTTACGAAGTCCACCTCGTTGATTTCGGCAAGGACGATCAGAAGACAGTCGAATTTCTCTCGCTCAATCCGAACGGCAAGATCCCGGCGATCATTGATCCCAACGGTCCCGGCGGCAGGCCGCTGCCGCTGTTCGAATCCGGAGCGATCCTGCAATACCTGGCGGAGAAGACCGGCAAGCTGCTGCCGGAGGACGCCGCGCGCCGCTACCAGACGCTCCAGTGGCTGCATTTCCAGATGGGCGGCATCGGGCCGATGTTCGGCCAGGTCGGCTTCTTCCACAAATTCGCCGGCAAGGAGTTTGAGGACAAGCGGCCGCTGCAGCGCTACGTCGACGAGTCAAGGCGATTGCTCGGTGTGATGGAGACGCATCTCGCCGGCCGGCAATGGTTCATGGATGACGACTACACCATCGCCGACATCTCGATGCTTGGCTGGGTGCGCAATCTCATCGGCTTCTACGGTGCCAGCGAGCTCGTCGAGTTCAGCCAGTTCAAGTCCGTCGGCGCCTGGCTCGAACGCGGCCTTGCGCGGCCGACGGTGCAGCGCGGGCTGAACATTCCGAAGCGGGCGTAAGATCAGCTCAGCGCCTTGTAGCTCATGTAGAGCGCCATCAGCGAGACGAGGGCGATCATGGCCCGGCGCAGCGCCGATTTGCTGACGCCATTGGCCGCGCGTGCGCCGAGGTCGGTGCCGACCCAGAGGCCGGCCAAAATGCCGAGGATGGCCGGCCAGCCGACCATCAGTCCCTTGCTCCAGTAGATCGAGGCAGCCGGAATGTTGGTCGGGATCACCGAGAAGATCAGGCTGACGAGTTGCGCCTGATGCTGCGGCACGCGCAGGCCCGCGGCGAGGCCGACGGTGATCGCGAGGCCGCCGCCGATCCCCATGAAGCCGGAGGAAAAGCCCGCCAGCGCGCCGATGAGAAACAGGGGGAACCACGGCAATTCGGCCGAACCGTCGGCCTTGCTGCCGTCGTCCTTGCGGTCACGGCGCAGTAGCAACGCTGCGATCAGCGCGACGAGATAGACGACATAAGTCCATTGCAGCACTGCGTCGGAAACTGCCGCCGCGGCATAGCCGCCGCCGGCGCCGCCGATGAGAAATCCGATGCCGATCCAGACGATCCATTGCAGGGGGCTGCGATTGCCGCTCTGCCAGTAGCGGCGCGCGCCGGCAAGGCCGGTTGGAGGGATCTGCGTGATCAGCGATGTGCCCTGTGCGACGTGTTGTTCTGCCCCAAGCAACAGCACGGAGAAGATGACGAGGCCGCCACCGGGGCTCGTGCCCGAGAAGCCCGATGCCAATCCTGCGACGAGACCGACGCCGGCGCCGGCGAAGAGTTCATATATCCAGGTCATCGTTCATGGTCTGGTGCGTCGCTTGACGTCCGCCTTCGGCGTGCGCAAGCCCTCGATCACGCCATCGACGGCCGTCATGCAGGCCGCGACGTCAAAGTCCTCGCCCCAGCATTTCTGCAGCACAAAGCCCTGGAAGATCGCGATCAGCACGCGCGCGATCGCCTCGGCGCCGAGGTTGCGCTTGATGAGCCCGTCGTGCTGGCCACGCTCGACCAGCGCCACGATCAATGCGCGCGGCATGTCGATGCCTTCGACGACGCTGCTGCAGACGCGGCGGTTGCGCAGCGCTTCGGCCCAGCCATGGATGCCGACCCGCCTCCGCGCTTCGCCGGCGGGATCGGTGAGCCATTGCGCGTAGACGCGAACCAGCGCGTGAAGTCCTTCAATCGGATCGCCCGATCCCTGCGCGACCGAGTTGAGCACGGCCTCGCGGCGATGCCGGTCGTCGGCCAGCGCCTCGATCAGATCGTCCTTGCCCTGGAAGTAGAGATAGACGGCGCCGTGGCTGAGCCCCGATCGTTTGACGATGTCGGCCATGCCGGTCTGGTGAAAACCGTCTTCCGCGAAGCAGGCGAGAGCGGCCTCGAGGATCTGCTGCCGCCGGCCTTCGCGCTGCTTGTCGCTGATCTTGGGCATCCGCCGAGTCCCTAAATAACTGACAGGTCGATCATTTTAGCCGATCGCGTGGATAGCGATGAATAATGGCCGCAAAAATAAAAAAACGATCGATCAGTCATTTTTTAGCCTCAGGCAGGACCCCGGTCAAGTCCCGATTGCGCAAGGAGAGATCAGCCGTCGGCAGAGACCGGCTTCGGCCCTGCGGCTAGAACAGCCGGCCGCCGTTCGGCACGGGCTTGCTCGGCTGCACCAGGACGACCTTGCCGTCGGCATCGGGGAAGCCGAGCGTCAGCACTTCCGAGACGACCGGCCCGATCTGGCGCGGCGGAAAATTGACGACTGCCGCGACCTGTTGTCCTACCAGCGTCTCAAGCCGATGGTTCTCGGTGATTTGCGCCGAGCTCTTGCGCACGCCGATTGCGGGTCCGAAGTCGATCCACAGACGCCAGGCCGGCTTGCGCGCCTCCGGGAACGGCTTGGCGTCGACGATGGTGCCGACGCGGATATCGACCGTGAGGAAGCTGTTGAAGTCGATGGTCGGCGAGGCGGCGGCCGCGGGATCGTGGGTGACGTGCATAATGTGTCCGTTTTGCAGAGCGGGCTTCGTTTGCAATATTGTCGCGCGAAGTAGAGTTTCGTACAACGCCGCTGCCGAAGCATCACGCATGCGCGAGGAGCTGTCTTGCCCAACATCATCTACGGCATCAAGAATTGCGACACCATGAAGAAGGCGCGCACCTGGCTCGACGGTCATGGCGTGGCTTACGAGTTTCACGACTACAAGGCCGCGGGCGTCGAGAAGGACAAGCTCAAGCAGTGGAGCGACAAGGTCGGCTGGGAGACGCTGCTCAATCGCGCCGGCACGACCTTCAAGAAGCTCCCCGATTCCGACAAGGAAGGCCTCACCGAGAAGAAGGCGCTGGCGTTGATGCTGGCGCAGCCGTCGATGATCAAGCGGCCGGTGCTGGAGGTCGGCGGCAAGCTGCTGGTCGGCTTCAAGCCCGACATCTATGCCAAGGAAGTCAAGGCCAAGTAAGTCAAGGTCAAGTAAGTCGGCTCTAGTTCAGCTCGATGATCTCGGTGGCCTCACCCGGCTGATCGGCGACCTCGACAAGGTCTGCGGCCGCGATGCGGCCGGGAACGCGATGAAAGAGATCGCGGTCGATCACGGCGCACAGTTTGGGACGCGGCAGCGCGTCATTTCCGCGCATCAGATTCTTGATCTCGAAGCCGCCGTCCTCGCAGAAGGTCTTGAGCGAGGCGATGACATGACAGACCTGGCCGTCGGTCTGGAACGGCAGCAGCAGGCGTTCATAGGCGACGACGCGCCCATAGATATCGTCGACGTCGGCAACGCTGTAGACCGGAAGCCCGCGCGCGACGCATTCATGGTAGACGGGCATCACCGAGGGCGCGAGCCGCGGCCCGATATATTCATCGAGCGGCACGCCCTTGCCGGTGTGCCCGTAGGCGTACGAGATGCGCGTGCCTTCGCTCTGGATGATAAGGCGCGGGAGGGCAGCCGAATTGTCCACCGTATAATAGATGAGATCGGACAGCTCTTCCTCGAGCCGTGCCGGCTGGTACTCCCAGATCGCCGGTGCGACCTGCTGGCGCGCATAAAGTCGCAGCCACGTGTTCAGCAGATCGCGCTGCCTGATCGACTTGACGACGGAGGGAGCGGCGCTTGCGAAATCCAAAACAATATTCCCGGCAGATATACCCGCAGCATGATGCCGCTTGCGGGAAAATTTTTGATGAAGGCTGGCGCGCGGGGCGAAAGACCGTTAACGACAGCTTGATGGCCGGTGCTTTTGCGAACCGGAAGGCCGGGCAGGCACGACATCAAAACGTCTCCGACTAAGGGAGCATTTGTATCCCAGCCGGAGGCCTGATCTGCTCAGCTTTCCGCCTTGCCTAACCCCCGTCACCTCCGGCATATTCCGCGCCCGGAGGCGGCGTTCCGGAAGGGCTCCAAGACCTCCGGAATGCCGAAGCAACAAGGACAGCCACGCGCGACCGGCGCGTTGCGCGGGCAGGGGGAAATCTGTTTGGCCGACGAGTTCATTCTCGAAACGGAAGGCTTGACCAAGGAGTTCGCGGGCTTCTTCGCCGTCCGCGACGTTGCGCTCAAGGTTCGCCGTGGGAGCATTCATGCGTTGATCGGCCCGAACGGCGCCGGCAAGACGACGTGTTTCAATCTTCTGACCAAGTTCCTCCGACCGTCTGCCGGAAAGATCCTGTACAAGGGGCAGGATATCACCGCGATGGCGCCGGCCGACGTGGCCCGCATGGGACTGGTCCGTTCGTTCCAGATCTCGGCGGTATTTCCGCATCTCACCGCGCTGGAAAACGTCCGTGTCGCGCTTCAGCGCCAGCACGGCAGTTCGTTCGATTTCTGGCGCTCGAAGTCGGTGCTCAACCGTTTCAACGATCGCGCGCGCGAGCTGCTGAACGATGTCGGCCTCAGCGAGTTTGCCAATACGCCCGCGGTCGAGATGCCCTACGGGCGCAAGCGCGCACTGGAGATCGCAACCACGCTCGCGCTCGACCCCGAGATGATGCTGCTGGACGAGCCGATGGCCGGCATGGGCCACGAGGACATCGACAAGATCGCGGCGTTGATCAAGCGCATCTCCGCGAAATACACCATCCTGATGGTCGAGCATAATCTGAGCGTCGTGGCCAATCTCTCCGACATCATCACCGTGCTGACGCGCGGGCAGGTGCTCGCGCAAGGCCATTACAGCGAACTCACCAAGGACGAGCGCGTCAAGGAAGCTTACCTGGGAGCCGGTCATGCCTGACACTGCGATCGCCGAGGCTCCGGCAAAGGCCGCGACCGGCGGAAACATCCTCCAGGTCCGCAACCTGGAAGCATGGTATGGCGAGTCCCACATCCTGCACGGGATCAACTTCGACGTGAATGCAGGCGAGGTCGTCACCCTGCTCGGGCGCAACGGCGCCGGCAAGACCACCACGCTGAAGTCGATCATGGGCATCATCGGCAAGCGTGCCGGTTCGGTGAAGTTCAACAACCAGGAGATCATTCGCGCGACCTCCGACAAGATCGCGCGCATGGGCATCGCGTTCTGCCCGGAAGAGCGGGGGATATTCTCCAGCCTCGACGTCCGCGAGAATTTGATGCTGCCGCCGGTGGTGCGCGAAGGCGGACTGCCGCTGGATCAGATATTCGACCTGTTTCCGAACCTGAAGGAACGGCTGGGCAGCCAGGGCACGAAGCTGTCCGGCGGCGAGCAGCAGATGCTCGCGATCGCACGCATCCTGCGCACCGGCGCGAGCTTCCTGATGCTGGACGAGCCGACCGAGGGCCTCGCGCCCGTCATCATCCAGCAGATCGGTCATACCATTGCGCGGCTCAAGAAAGAGGGCTTTACGATCCTCCTGGTCGAGCAGAACTTCCGTTTCGCCTCCACCGTCGCCGACCGCTATTATGTGGTCGAGCACGGCAAGATCATTGACGGATTTTCCAACGCGGAGCTTGCCGCCAACATGGACAAGCTCCACACCTATCTCGGTGTCTGAGCGCCGGGCCGGCGAATTTTAACTGATGAGCACAAAGAGAGGGTATTGGGGAGCGACCATGAGACAGATCATTTCAACAATGTTGCTCGGCACCGCCATTGCACTCGCGGCAACGAGCGCGGCGATGGCGCAGGACAAGAACGTCAAGATCGGCGTGCTAACGGACAATTCGGGACTGTATGCCGACCTCGGCGGTCCCGGCTCGACCGTGGCGGCGCAGATGGCGATCGAAGATTCCGGGCTCGCGGCCAAGGGCTGGAAGCTGGACCTGATCTCCGCGGACCACCAGAACAAGCCCGACATCGGCAGCACGATTGCGCGACAGTGGATCGACGTCGAGAAGGTCGACATCTTCATGGACGTGCTGAACTCCGGCGTCGCGCTGGCGGTCAACAATATCGTCAAGGAGAAGAACTCGATCCTGATCGATACGGGCGCGGCGACCTCGGACCTCACCAACGCGCAGTGCTCGCCGAACACGATTCACTGGGTCTACGACACCTACATGCTGGCCAACAGCACCGGGCAGGCGCTGGTGAAGGCCGGTGGCGACACCTGGTACTTCCTGACCGCCGACTACGCCTTCGGCCATGCGCTTGAGCGCGACACCGCCGCGGTCGTGGTCAAGTCGGGCGGCAAGGTGATCGGCACTGTCAGGCACCCGCTCAACACCGCCGACTTCTCCTCCTTCCTGCTCCAGGCGCAAGCATCGAAGGCCAAGATCGTGGGCATGGCGAATGCCGGCGGCGACACCACCAACACCATCAAGCAAGCGGCGGAGTTCGGCATCGTCTCGGGCGGCCAGAAGCTCGCGGGGCTCCTGCTGTTCATCACCGACGTCCATGCGCTCGGATTGAAGGTCGCGCAGGGACTGAACTTCACCGAGACCTTCTACTGGGACCTGAATGACGGCACTCGCGCCTTCTCCAAACGCTTTTCCGAGCGCATGAAGAACAAGGCGATGCCTTCGATGGTGCAGGCCGGCGTCTATTCGGGCCTGCTCCACTATTTCAAGGCGCTCGAGGCGATGGGCGGCAACCCGCATGACGGCGCCAAGGTCGTCGCCAAGATGAAGGAAATGCCGACAGAGGACGCGCTGTTCGGCAAGGGCACGGTCCGCGCGGACGGCCGCAAGCTTCATCCCGCCTATCTGTTCGAGGTCAAGAAGCCCGAGGAATCCAAGGGGCCGTGGGACTATTACAAGCTGGTCGGCACGACGGCTGCGGATCAGGCGTTCCGGCCGCTGTCCGAGAGCGTCTGTCCGCTGGTGAAGAAGTAACGGTGACGATGCGGGCCGGCGCGCAACGGCGCCGGCCTGCTGTTGAAGAACGCCGAAGGGACCGGGTGCGGAATCGATGCAGGCTCTCTACGCTCAGCTACTTGTGGGACTGATCAACGGCTCGTTCTACGCGCTGCTCAGTCTCGGGCTTGCCGTGATTTTCGGCATGCTCAACATCATCAACTTCGCCCATGGCGCGCTCTACATGATGGGCGCCTTCGCCGCCTATTTCCTGTTGAACCTCGGCGGCATCAATTACTGGTGGGCGTTGCTGCTGGCGCCGATCATCGTCGGCATCTTCGGCATGATCCTGGAACGGACCATGCTGAAATTCTTGACCGGGCTCGACCATCTCTACGGTCTGCTGCTGACCTTCGGCATCGCGCTCATCGTGCAGGGCGTGTTCCAGAACTATTTCGGCTCCTCGGGCCTGCCTTACGCCATTCCGGATCAACTCAGAGGCGGCATGAATCTCGGTTTCATGTTCCTGCCCATCTACCGCGGCTGGGTCGTCGTGTTCTCGCTGGTCGTGTGTTTGGGAACCTGGTACCTGATCGAGAAGACGCAGCTCGGCGCCTACCTGCGCGCCGCCACCGAAAATCCGACGCTGGTTCGCGCCTTCGGCATCAACGTGCCGCGCATGATCACGCTGACCTACGGCCTCGGCGTCGGTCTTGCCGCGCTCGCCGGTGTGCTCTCGGCGCCGATCAACCAGGTGCGCCCGCTGATGGGCGCCGACCTCATCATCGTCGTGTTCGCCGTGGTGGTGATCGGCGGCATGGGATCGATCATGGGCTCCATCATCACGGGCTTTGCGCTCGGTGTAATCGAGGGCCTGACCAAGTATTTCTACCCCGAGGCGTCCAACACCGTCGTGTTCGTGCTGATGGTGCTGGTGCTCTTGGTGAAGCCGACGGGATTGACGGGAAGGGCGGCCTGATATGACAACCCTGACGGACGACACGCTGCCTACGACCCCGCGTGCGATGCGCGACGAGATGATCGTATTCGTGGTGATGGCGCTGCTGCTGGCGTCGGTGCCATTCACGGGAGTCTATCCGTTCTTCGTGATGCAGGCGCTGTGCTTTGCGCTGCTCGCCTGCGCCTTCAATCTTTTGATCGGCTATGGCGGTCTCTTGTCGTTCGGCCACGCTATGTTCTTAGGGACAGCCGGCTATTGCAGCGCGCATGCGTTGAAGGTGTGGGCGTTGCCGCCCGAGCTCGGCATCCTCGTCGGCGTCGCCGCGGCTTTCGTGCTCTCGATCGTGACCGGCTACATCTCGATCCGCCGCCAGGGCATCTATTTCTCGATGATCACGCTGGCGCTGTCGCAGCTGCTGTACTTCATCTACCTCCAGGCCCCGTTCACCCACGGTGAGGACGGCATCCAGGGTATCCCGCAAGGACACATGTTCGGCATCTTCGATCTGTCCAAGCCGACGGTGCTCTATTACGTCGTGCTGGTCGGGTTCCTCGCCGGCTTCCTGCTGATCTTCCGCATCATCAACTCGCCGTTCGGCGAGGTGCTGAAGTCGATCCGAGAGAACGAGCAGCGCGCGATTTCCCTCGGCTACCGGACCGACCAGTACAAGTTCCTGGCCTTCGTCCTGTCCGGCACGCTGGCCGGTTTTGCCGGTGCGCTGAAAGTGTTCGTGGCCCAGAATGCCTCGCTCACCGACGTGCATTGGTCGATGTCGGGCGAAGTCGTGCTGATGACGCTGGTCGGCGGCCTCGGTACCATCTTCGGCCCCGTGGTCGGGGCCTTCGTGATCATCGCCATGCAGCAATATCTGGCGGGCTTCGGCCAGTGGGTGACGGTGATCCAGGGCTCGATCTTCGTGATCTGCGTGCTCACCTTCCGCCGCGGCGTCGTCGGCGAAATCGCGCATTACTTCCGCCGCTCGCTCTAAGTCATTGATTTAACGTAAGGTTAGCCGTCGCCTGAAAGTGGTGGATGAACTGGTTCCGCAGGCGTGAGATGACACGCGTGCGGATCGAAAATGGTCTATGACAGTTTTGTGACGGCCCGTTCGGGCCAGGCCATTTTCCAACCGGTAGCCTATCCCCATGATGCGATGGTTTCGTGCGTTCCTGCCCAAGGAAGAACGGTTCTTCGAGCTGTTCGACCGCCATGCCCAGACCGTGATCCAGGGCGCGATTGCGCTCCAGGGCGTGCTCAACGGGGGCGAGGAGACGCCGGTCTATTGCCAGCGCGTCAACCAGTTCGAGAACGATGCCGACAACATCACCCGCGAGGTGCTGACGGCGGTGCGCCGCACCTTCATCACCCCGTTCGACCGCGGTGACATCAAGAACCTCATCACCTCGATGGACGATGCCATCGACCAGATGCAGCAGACGGCCAAGGCCGTGATGCTGTTCGAGGTCCGCAGCTTCGAGCCGCCGATGCGGGAGATCGGCGCGCTTCTGATCGAATGCGCCAATCTGGTCGGCCGCGCGCTGCCGCTGATGCAGTCGATCGGCCCGAACGTCGCCATGCTGACCGCGATCACGGAAGAGCTCGGCAAGCTCGAAGGCCGCGTCGACGATCTCCACGACATCGGGCTGAAGGAGCTGTTTCTGAAGCACCGCGAAGGCAACGCGATGGATTTCATCGTCGGCGTCGAGATCTACGACCACCTCGAGAAGGTGGCCGATCGCTTCGATGACGTCGCGAACGAGATCAACAGCATCGTCATCGAGCAGGTGTAGGGCAGGGCCGTGGATGCTGCGTTGGGTGTTCCCGTCCTGGTCGGCTTGATCGCCGTGGCGCTGCTGTTCGACTTCCTGAACGGCCTGCACGACGCCGCCAATTCGATCGCGACCATCGTCTCGACCCGCGTGCTGCGGCCGCAGTTCGCGGTGTTCTGGGCCGCGTTCTTCAATTTCGTCGCCTTCATGGTGTTCGGCCTGCACGTCGCCCAGACCATCGGCACCGGCATCATCGATCCCTCGATCGTCGATGCCCAGGTGATCTTCGCGGCCCTGATCGGCGCCATCGTCTGGAACCTCGTGACCTGGGCGCTCGGCATCCCGTCTTCATCGTCGCACGCGCTGATCGGAGGCCTCGTCGGCGGCGGCATGGCGAAAGCGGGGATTTCGGCGGCGGTGTGGAGCGGATTGTCCAAGACGGTGCTGGCGATCGTGCTGTCGCCGCTGGTCGGCTTCCTGCTTGCGATGATGCTGGTCGCGATCGTGTCCTGGCTGTCGGTGCGCTCGACGCCGTTCGCGGTCGACCGCGCCTTCCGTATCCTGCAATTCGCCTCCGCCTCGCTCTATTCGCTCGGCCATGGCGGCAACGACGCGCAGAAGACCATGGGCATCATCGCCGTGCTGCTGTACTCGCAGGGCCATCTCGGCAGCGACTTCTCGGTGCCGTTCTGGGTGGTGCTGTCCTGCCAGGCGGCGATGGCGCTGGGCACGCTGATGGGCGGCTGGCGCATCGTCCGCACCATGGGTCTGCGCATCACCAAGCTGACGCCGATGCAGGGCTTCTGCGCCGAAACGGGCGGCGCGGCGACCCTGTTCATGGCGACCTTCCTCGGGGTTCCCGTCTCGACCACCCACACCATCACTGGCGCCATCGTCGGCGTTGGCGCGGCCCGCCGCGTCTCGGCGGTGCGCTGGAACGTCGCAAGCTCGATTGTCTATGCCTGGGTGATTACGATCCCGGCCTCGGCGATCGTGGCCGCGCTGACCTGGTGGGCGGTCAAGATCTTCGTCAGGTGACGAGCTTCAGCCCGATGATGCCGGCGATGATCAGTCCGATGCTGGCGAGGCGAAAGGCCGCGGCCGGCTCGCCGAACAGGACGATGCCAAGCGTCGCGGTGCCGACTGCGCCGATCCCGGTCCAGACCGCATAGGCGGTTCCGACGGGCAGCGATTTGAGCGCGAGCCCGAGCAGGATGACGCTGCCGGCCATCGCGGCGAGCGTGACGATGGAAGGAACAAGCCTGGTAAAGCCCTCGGTATATTTCAGGCCGATCGCCCAGGTGATCTCGAGGAGGCCGGCGACGAACAGGATGCTCCAGGCCATCACGACCCTCCATTCACGGCAGGGTCGTCCCCGCGGCTGATCTGCTGGTGGGATAGGAGGGCCGTCCCTCCCAAACGGCGATATGGGGCTGGCCGAGGGGCTCCGCAATCACCAAATCAGGCTTGATCGAGCCCAGTTTCCCTGCCAAACGCTCCCGCCATGTCCGACATCGCCACCACCGCAGCCGAATCGCCGGCCCGTTCCCCGCTTGCCGCTGAAGTGGCGCGCCGGCGGACCTTTGCGATCATCTCCCACCCCGACGCCGGCAAGACCACGCTGACCGAGAAGCTGCTGCTGTTCGGCGGCGCCATCAACCTCGCCGGTCAGGTCAAGGCCAAGGGCGAGCGCCGCAACACCCGTTCGGACTGGATGAAGATCGAGCGCGAGCGCGGCATCTCGGTCGTGACCTCGGTGATGACCTTCGAGTTCGAAGGCCTCGTCTTCAACCTGCTGGACACGCCGGGCCACGAGGACTTTTCGGAGGACACCTATCGCACGCTCACCGCGGTCGATTCCGCCGTCATGGTGATCGACGCCGCCAAGGGCATCGAGGCGCGCACCCGAAAGCTGTTCGAGGTGTGCCGTCTGCGCGACATCCCGATCATCACCTTCATCAACAAGATGGACCGCGAGAGTCGCGACGTGTTCGAGCTGCTCGACGAGATCGAGAAGACGCTGGCGCTCGACACCACGCCGATGACTTGGCCGGTCGGCCGCGGCCGCGACTTCCTCGGCACCTATGACGTCGTCAATGGCGGCGTGCGCCTGCTCGAAGGCGGCGGCGCCAAGACCGGCGCGGCGCAGCAGATCGAGATTGCCGAGCTCGCCAAGCTCAACGCCAACCTCGATGTGTCCGCCGTGAAGGACGAGCTCGAGCTCGTCACCGAGGCCTCGAAACCGTTCGAGCTCGGCGCATTCCGCGAGGGCCATCTGACGCCGGTCTATTTCGGCAGCGCGCTGCGCAATTTCGGCGTCGGCGACTTGCTCGAAGGTCTCGGCAAGTTCGCGCCCGAGCCGCGCGCGCAGGAGAGCGACCAGCGCAAGGTCGAGGCCACCGATCCGCGCATGAGCGCCTTCGTGTTCAAGATCCAGGCCAACATGGATCCGAACCACCGCGACCGCATCGCCTTCGCGCGGCTGTGCTCGGGCAAGCTCAGCCGCGGCATGAAGGCCAAGCTGGTGCGCACCGGCAAGAGCATGCCGCTGTCGAGCCCGCAATTCTTCTTCGCGCAGGACCGGTCGGTCGCGGACGAAGCCTTTGCCGGCGACGTCGTCGGCATTCCCAATCACGGCACGCTGCGCATCGGTGACACGCTGACCGAGGGCGAGGATTTCACTTTCGTCGGCGTGCCGAGCTTCGCGCCGGAAATCGTCCGCCGCGTCCGTCTCACCGACGCGATGAAGGCGAAGAAGCTGAAGGAAGCGCTGCAGCAGATGTCGGAAGAGGGCGTGGTGCAGGTGTTCCGCCCGCGCGACGGCGCCCCGGCGCTGGTCGGCGTGGTCGGCGCGCTGCAGCTCGACGTGCTGAAGGCGCGGCTGGAGGCGGAATATTCGCTGCCGGTCGAGTTCGAGGTCAGCGAATTCCAGCTCGCGCGCTGGGTCTCCTCGGAGGACCGCAAGAAGCTCGACACCTTCATCGCCGCCAACACCTCGAGCATCGCCGACGACGTCGACGGCGACCCCGTGTATCTCGCCAGGAACGAGTTCTATCTCGGCTACACCAAAGAACGCGCCGAGGGCATCGAGTTCGCCAACGTCAAGGACGTCAAGAAGAAGGGGTAGGGCAGTCGTTCTGGCCGCTCTCCAGCCAAGACATCCGCTGTCATGCCCCGGCTTGACCGGGGCATCCAGTACGCCGCGGCCTCTCGATTTAATCACATTCGTCTCGGAGTACTGGGTCGCCCGGTCCCGGCTCCGCCAAGGCTTCGCCGGGCTTTCGGTATTGGGCCGGCGTAGCTTTAGCGAAGACGGCAAGCCGGGCGACGACAGGGTGCCTAAACGCGAGCACGTGAACAGCCGCAGGCTTGACGTCATCGGGGGCAATGCCACTTTTTGGCTATGTGACCCTGCGAGCTCGCATCATGTGGCGCGGCATTCTCGTTCTCGTACTGCTGGCAATATCAACCGCGGCCGCCGACGCGCAGCGACGTCAGATCAATCCGATCCCGTTCGCGCACGAGCCGTGCAGCGTGCTCGACTATCGGCCCTGCACGCCGTCCTATTGCAGTCCGCTCGAGCCCGGCCCCTGCATTCCCGAGATCGACTATCCCTATGGGCAAAATCTGCAGCTGACGATCGAGAGCGTTCCATCCGAGGCCGATCGCGCCAAATACCAGAAGCCGGATCACGATCTCGACACGATCGGCGACCTCTTCGCCGAGCTGCGCACCTGCTGGTCGCCGCCAGGGGACAATGCGCGGGCGGGCATGCAGATGGCGGTGCGCTTCAGCTTCAACAAGGCGGGCAGCCTGATCGGGCCGCCGCGCTTGACCTTTGCGACCGCTGGCGTCCCCGCGGACACCCGAACGACCTACTTGAAGGCGATCAATGCATCGCTGAACGCCTGCCTGCCGCTGAAATTCACCAGCGGTCTCGGCGGCGCCCTGGCCGGCCGGCCGATCGCGATCCGCTATGTCGATAATCGGGAGCTGGCAAAATAGCTCTATCCCCTCATCCTGAGGAGCGCGTCCTTCACGCGCGTCTCGAAGGATGAAAGGCCCCCGTTGTTGCGACGGCCGGGCCTGCATGGTTCGAGACGCGCGCAAGGGCGCGCTCCTCACCATGAGGGGTGAGAGAGTTGCGACCATCGGCCAATCGATGATACCTCAGGGGCGGGGGCTGCTTGAGGGGAGGATGTCGTGGGTCTGCTGGTCATGATCCTGGGGCTGGTGCTGTTTTTCGCGGCCCATGTTTTCACATCGAAACGCGAGGCGCGCGCGCAGGCCATCGCAAGGCTGGGCGAGGGGACGTACAAGCTCCTCTACTCGGTGGTCTCGCTGGCGGGGCTGGCGCTGATCATCTGGGGCTTTTCCCATTATCGCAGCTCCGGCTGGATCGACGTCTGGTATCCGCCGAAGGCGCTGAAGCACATCACGCTGGCGCTGATGCTGCCCGCGGTCATCCTGGTGGTCGCCTCCTATTTGCGCGGGCGCATCTATGCGACGCTGAAGCATCCGATGCTGGCCGGCATCAAGCTGTGGGCGGCCGCGCATCTTCTCGCCAACGGCGATCTCGGCTCCATCATCCTGTTCGGCTCGTTCCTGGGCTGGGCGGTGTATGACCGTATCACGCTCAAGCATCGCGCCGATGCCGGTGGACCGCCAATTCCGGTCGGCGGCGTCACCAATGATCTGATCGCGGTTGCAGTCGGTGTCGTCGCTTATCTGGCGCTGGCCTTTGCGTTCCATCCCGTCGTGATCGGTGTTCCCGTCGTGGGCGTCTAGCCGATCGGCGCAAGACAGGCCCCTCACATTCGTGCGCGGAAGATAACAAGAGCAACAAGCTCAGGGCGTTCCGATGAACTGGTCGCATTCAGAAATCCCGCCGATGCACCTCGAGGCGCGCTTCGGCGACCGCGTCGTCCCGGCGTTCCGCGACCGGCCGGCGAGTCTCTGGGCGATGATCGCGGACGCCTGCGCCCGCAATCCCAATGGCGAAGCGCTGATCGCAGGCGATGTCCGGCTGAGCTGGCGGCAGGCGGCGGACCGGGCCGCTCGGATCGCGGCCGGGTTTCGCAAGCTCGGCCTGCAGCGCGGCGATCGCGTCGCGATCCTGCTCGGCAACCGCGTCGAATTTCCGCTGTTGCTGTTCGCCGCCGCGCATGAGGGCCTCGTCACGGTGCTGCTCAGCACGCGCCAGCAGAAGCCGGAGATCGCCTATGTCCTCGCCGATTGCGGCGCGAAGCTCCTGATCCATGAAGCGGCGCTCGCCGAGCGGCTGCCCGAGGCGTCGGACGTCCCCGCTGTGATCCACCGCATTGCTGTCGATGACGATCCGCATCTGTCGCGCTTCTCGGTGCTTGCAGACAATCCGCCGGCGCAGGCGCCGGTCGAGACGAGCGAGGAGGACACCGCGATGATCCTCTACACCTCGGGCACGACAGGCAAGCCGAAGGGCGCGATGCTCGCCCATTGCAACATCGTGCATTCCTCGATGGTGTTCGTGTCCTGCCTGCAATTGACGCAGACGGACCGTTCCATCGCAGCCGTGCCGCTCGGCCACGTCACCGGCGTCGTCGCCAACATCACCACCATGATCCGCTGCGCCGGCGCGCTGATCATCATGCCGGAGTTCAAGGCGGCAGATTATCTCAAGCTCGCCGCGCGCGAGCGCGTCACCTACACCGTGATGGTGCCGGCGATGTATAACCTCTGCCTGCTGCAGCCCGACTTCGGCAGCTACGATCTGTCGAGCTGGCGCATCGGCGGCTTCGGCGGCGCACCGATGCCGGTCGCGACCATCGAGAAGCTCAAGGCGACGATCCCCGGCCTCAAGCTGATGAACTGCTACGGGGCGACCGAGACGACGTCGCCCTCGACGATCATGCCGGGCGAATTGACGGCGAGCCATATCGACAGCGTCGGCCTGCCGTGCCCCGGCGCGCGCATCGTCGCGATAGACACGGACGGGCGCGAGCTGCCTGCCGGCGAGATCGGTGAGCTCTGGATCCAGAGCGCCTCCGTCATCAAGGGCTACTGGAATAATCCGAAGGCCACCGCCGAAAGCTTCACGGGCGGCTTCTGGCACTCGGGCGACCTCGGCTCGGTCGATGCGGAAGGCTTCGTCCGCGTGTTCGACCGGCAGAAGGACATGATCAATCGCGGCGGGCTGAAGATCTATTCGGCCGAGGTCGAATCCGTACTGGCAGGGCACCCCGCCGTGATCGAGAGCGCGATCATCGCCAGGGCCTGCCCGGTGTTGGGCGAGCGCGTTCATGCCGTGGTGGTGACGCGCAGCCCGGTCGCCAGCGAGGCCGTGCGGGCCTGGTGCGCCGAGCGGCTGTCCGACTACAAGGTCCCCGAGACCATGGCGATCACCGCCGAGCCTCTGCCGCGCAACGCCAATGGCAAGGTGCTGAAACGACAGCTGCGGGAGCTGCTCGGAACCTGAGCGGGGCAGGTGGCGCCTGGCTCTGCCGGGTGGTTAACGCCTTGATCGGGCTCGCTTTGCCTTGCCACCGCCATATCGTTAGGGTACCTCGCCGCCACACGGGGGACGGGATTCCTGACGCGAACGCCTTGGCGCGCGCACCCGGACGGGCATGGGATTAGCATAAGTGTCTGAATTATTTGACGAAGTCGACGAGGAAGTACGTCGCGAACAGTTCAAGAAACTGTGGGACAAGTATTCGATCTACTTCATCGCCCTGATGGTGCTGGTCGTGGCCGCCGCCGCCGGCTGGCAGGGTTATCGGTACCTGGAGGCCCAGAAGGCCGCCGAGGCCGGCGCCGCCTTCGAGAAGGCCGTCGAGCTGTCCGAGCAGGGCAAGCATGCGGAGGCCGAGACGGCCTTCACCGAGCTCGCCACCAAGGGCACCTCTGGCTATCGCACCCTGGCGCGGCTGCGCGCTGCGGCCGAGGCTGCCAGCCGCGATCGCAAGGCGGCCGCCAAGCTGTATGACGACATCGTTGCCGACCGCGGTGTCGGGGGCGAATGGCAGGATCTGGCCAGGATCCGCGCCGCCGGCCTCCTGGTCGACAGCGCGTCCTATGCCGACATGCAGCAGCGGCTGGAGGCTTCAGCCACCCCCAAATCGACGTTCCGCCATACTGCGCGCGAGATGCTGGCGCTGTCGGCCTGGCGTAACAACGACATGACCGCGGCCCGCAAATGGCTCGACGCGATTGCCGAGGACGGCGAGACGCCGCCGGGCCTGCGCTCGCGCGCCGAGGCGCTCGCCGCTCTGCTGCCGCCCGTCGCCAAAAGCTGACCAAGAGCTCACCGACGGGCTCTCTGACCTGACGAGATACGATATGCGCCGCACGCCACGCTTGATCGCAGCCGCCGTCCTGATCGCCTTCACGGGCGTCCTGGGCGGCTGCTCCAGCTTCGATCCAAGCGACATGCTCGACTTCCTCGACACCAAGAAGAAGCTGCCGGGCGATCGCAAGCCGGTCTTCCCCGAGGGCGTTCCGGGTCTCGAGCAGGGTGTCCCGAAGGAGATGTACAAGGGCGCGCAGCAGCAGCCGGATCCGAACGCGCCCGCCGTCGCGGCTCTGCCCGCCGAGCCGCCGCCTGAGCCGGCCAAACCGGCCAAGGGTGCCAAGGCGAAGAAGACCCATCAGCCCGCAACCGCGGCTGCGCCGGCCGATGCGCCCGCCGGCGAGGTCGATGGCGAGGCCCAGCCGGAAGCCGCGCCGCCCACCGCCGCGCCCCCGCCCAAGCAGAAGATCGTGCGCAAGCGCACCACCGCGCCGCCGCCGGACCAGCCGGTCCAGCAGGCGCAACCGACCCAGACCACGCAGCAGCAGACGCCGGGCGGTTTCCCGGCGCCGCTGCCGAGCGGCAGCTTCTCGCGATAATTTCCTTACATTGACAGGCGCAGCCCTGGCAGCGCACGAATGACCGATGTCCTTCACGATCGCCATCATCGGCCGGCCCAATGTCGGCAAGTCGACGCTGTTCAACCGCCTGGTCGGACAGAAGCTCGCGCTCGTCGATGACCTGCCCGGCGTCACCCGCGACCGCCGCGAGGGTGAGGCCAGGCTCGGCGACCTCCAGTTCACCATCATCGACACCGCCGGCCTCGACGAAGGCGCCAGGGGCTCGCTCACCGCGCGCATGCAGGAGCAGACCGAGACTGCGATCGCGCAGGCCGACGCGCTGTTCTTCGTCGTCGATGCCCGCATCGGCCTCACGCCCACCGATCGCGCCTTCGCCGATTTCGCCCGCAAGGCCAACAAGCCGGTGCTGCTGGTCGCCAACAAGAGCGAGGGCAAGCACGGCGATGCCGGTGCGATGGAAGCGTTCGCGCTCGGCCTCGGCGATCCCATCCAGATCTCGGCCGAGCACGGCGAGGGCATGGGCGAGCTCTACGACGCGCTGGCCAAGCTCATGCCGGAGCCCGTCGAGGAAGACGAGGATGAGGACGACGCGCCGCTCACCGAGGAGGAGGCCGCGACGCGCCCGATCCGGGTCGCCATCGTCGGCCGGCCCAATGCCGGCAAGTCGACGCTGATCAACCATCTGCTCGGCGAGGAGCGCCTGCTGACGAGCCCGGAGGCCGGCACCACGCGCGATTCCATCGCGGTCGAGATCAACTGGAAGGGCCGCGATTTCCGCGTGTTCGACACCGCGGGCCTCCGCCGCCGCTCGCGCATCGAGGAGAAGCTGGAAAAGCTCTCGGTCGCCGACGCGCTGCGCGCGGTGCGCTTTGCCGAAGTGGTCGTGCTGATGATGGATTCGCAGAACCGCTTCGAGGAGCAGGATCTGCGCATCGCCGATCTGATCGAGCGCGAGGGCCGCGCGGTCGTGCTCGCCGTCAACAAATGGGACCTGATGGAGACCAAGGGCGGCGGCGCGATCTCGGGCCTGCGCCGCGATGCCGATCACTGGCTGCCGCAGGTCAAGGGCGTGCCGATCGTCGCCGTCTCGGGCCTGATGGGCGAGGGCATCGATCGCCTGATGCAGGCGATCCAGGACGCCTATGCGGTCTGGAACAGGCGCGTGCCGACCGCTGCGCTCAATCGCTGGTTCGAGCAGGCGATCCAGGCCAATCCGCCGCCCGCGGTGTCCGGCCGCAGACTGAAGCTGAACTACATCACGCAGACCAAGGCACGCCCGCCGAGCTTCGTGCTGTTCTGTTCGCGTGCCGATGCGGTGCCGCAATCCTACCTGCGCTACCTGACCAACTCCATGCGCGAGACGTTTGAGCTGCCCGGCACGCCGGTCCGCATCACCTTGCGCGAGAAGGCCAATCCCTTCGCGCACAAGCGCAAGCGGCCGTCGTGAGCGACGGCGCCGGCGAGGCGACAGCGCAGGGCGCTGCGCCGGTCCGGCGCGGTGCGGTCGCCTTCATCTTCGTCACCATCCTGCTCGACATGCTCGCAATCGGCGTGATCATGCCGATCCTGCCGAAGCTGGTGGAGAGCTTCACCGGCAATGACACCGCGCATGCGGCGCGCATCTTCGGCCTGTTCGGCACCGCCTGGGCGCTGATGCAGTTCGTGTTCTCGCCGGTGTTAGGTGCGCTGTCGGATCGCTTCGGACGGCGCCCGGTGGTGCTGCTGTCGAATTTCGGGCTTGGCGCGGACTACGTTCTGATGGCGCTGGCGCCGTCCTTGACCTGGCTGTTCATCGGCCGTGTGATCTCGGGCATCACTTCGGCCAGCATCTCGACGGCGTTTGCGTACATCGCCGACATCACGCCGCCGGAGCAGCGTGCGGCGGTGTTCGGCAGGATTGGAGCCGCGTTCGGCGCCGGCTTCATCCTCGGCCCGGCGCTGGGCGGCCTGCTCGGCGACATCGATCCGCGCCTGCCGTTCTGGGCCGCGGCGGGCTTGAGCTTTGCCAATGCGCTCTATGGCTTGCTCGTGCTGCCGGAATCGCTGGCGCCGGAAAGACGCGCGCCGTTCCGCTGGACCACCGCCAATCCGGTTGGCGCACTGCGCCTGCTCCGCAGCAATGCGGCACTGGCCGGGCTGTCGATCGTCAATTTCATCGCGCAGGTCGCCCATGTCGTGCTGCCCTCGACCTTCGTGCTCTATGCGACCTATCGCTATGGCTGGGATTCCAAGACGGTCGGACTGACGCTGGCGATGGTCGGCATCTGCGCCATGGTGGTGCAGGGGCTCGCCATCGGACCGATCGTGCGCGTGCTCGGCGAGCGAAAGGCACTGTTGCTCGGCCTGTGCTGTGGCGCGATCGGCTTCGTGATCTTCGGGGCTGCGCCGACCGGGCCGCTGTTCTGGATCGGCATTCCCGTGATGTCGCTGTGGGGCATCTCGGGCGCCGCCATGCAGTCGCTGATGACGCGGCTGGTCGCGCCCGATCAGCAGGGCCAGCTGCAGGGCGCGACCGCGAGCGTGCAGAGCGTGTCGCAGCTGGTCGGCCCGTTCCTGTTCACGCTGACGTTTTCCTATTTCATCGGCACCAGTGCGCCGCTGCATCTGCCGGGCGCGCCGTTCCTGCTCGCGGCGGTGTTGATGGTGCTGTCGCTCGTGATAGCGGCTCGTGCGACGGCGATGGTCGCACCCACCGGCTAACGGACGGTTGCTACTGTCGCCGATTTGCAACAGCGCGTGCGTTTCTTAGGAATTCTGTCCGGCTGACACGCACGGAAGCTTCCGAACGAAGGCTTGGCGTGCAAAATAAATCTGTTGATTCGTTTTATTCCTCATTGAAGGTCGGGCAATCGATTCTGCCCGAGGCAAAGCAAATTGCGATGGCGCGTGTGCCGGTTTGGACAGGGTATTTTCGCCGGTCGCGCTTGCCATCTTTGGGAGTTGTTGCTGCGATTGCTGGTTGCGTAACGCTCGCTCTGACGGATGGGACGCTTGCGGCTTGTTCGCCGGCGGCCGACAACAGCCCCAATCCCCCGCCGGGTACGACCGTCGCATGCTCGGGGTCTACGACCGATCAAAACGGGACCAACGGCTACGGGACCGGCAATCAAACCAGCATCGTCATCGATGTTAGCAGCGGCGCCTCGGTCACGGGAAGCGCTGGCAGCGGAATCAGGGTCGGGAGCGCGACGGTAAGTAATTCCGGAAACATCACCGGGGCGACGAGCGGCATTTTCGCACAGAATGACCTCACCGTCACAAATGGCGCCAGCGCCAGTATCACCGGGACCACGTCATTCGGCGTTGGCTCGAACAATGGCAGCGTGACCGTCGTCAACGGCGGCACCATCACGGCCAACGCGAACATTGGCGTATTCGCCTATGTCAACACCACGGTTACCAACAATGCGGGCGGTACGATCACAGGCGATCTGGGCATCAATTCCGGATATTCCGCTGCCGCGAATGTCACGAATTTCGGCAATATCGTCGGCACTTCATACGGCGTTATTGCTTACGGTACGGCGACCGTCTCCAACATGGCAGGCGGCCTGATTTCCGGCGGAATAACCGGCGTTGCGGCCAATCAGGTACTGAACCTCACCAATGCCGGCACGATTACAGGTGCCACCAACTACGGGCTCGATGCGACCGGCGACGTTGACGTCGCCAACGCTGCCACCGGGACCATTACCGGTGCCATGGACGGCGTCCACACCTCCAGTGGATCGATTACGATCACGAATTTCGGGACCATCGCAAGTGGGGCCGGATCGGCCGCCTCCGCGCACGCCAATCTGACGATAGCGAATGGTGCCGGCGGAAGCCTGAGCGGTGGCTTGGTCGCCAATGCGGGCTCTGCAAGCGTCACAAACCTCGGGACCATTGCCGGCCTGAATAACACCGCGATTTTTGCCTTCACCGACGTCAATGTGACCAATGGCATCGGCGGGCAGATCACGAGCCTGATCAATAACGCGATCTATGCCAATCATGGGGTCGCCACCATCGCCAATTCCGGAACTATCAGCGCAGGCGGTTCTGGCTACGCCATTCGCGCCGAGACGAGCGCGGTTGTAACCAATTACATCGGTGCGCAGATCAGTGGCGGCGACACCGGCGTCCGCGCCAGCGCTGGTTCCGTTTCGGTGATCAATTACGGCGCGATCTCGGGCCTCGCGGGCAACGGCATCTATGCGGGGACGGGCGGGTCGTCCGTCTTCAATGCGGGGACCATCAGCGGCGGGACGGCAGCCATACAATTTGCCGGCAGCGGCAACGTTCTCACGCTCGCGCCTGGATCGGTCATCACCGGCAACGTGCTTGGCGGAGGCAGCGATACGTTCCAGCTTGGCGGCAGCGGTGCCGCGACCTTCGATGTCAGCGCGTTGGGTGCGGCCGCCCAGTATCAGGGATTCAGTAACTTCAACAAGGTGAGCGATTCGATTTGGACGCTGACCGGCACTGGCTCCTTTGCTGGTGACATTCATGTCAATGGCGGCGCGCTCATCGTGAATGGCAATATCGCGTCGGCAAACAATCTCGTGGTCAACGCCGGCGGGACTCTCGGTGGCATCGGCACCGTCGGTAACACCGTCGTCAACGGCGGTATTCTCTCTCCAGGCAATTCGATCGGGACAATTGCCGTTCAGGGCGGCCTCGTGTTCACGGCCGCTTCGGCCTACCTGGTCCAGGTGTCGTCGTCCGCCTCCGACCTCACCAATGTGACGGGGGCGGCGACGCTGGCCGGCACGGTCCGGGTCGCTCTCGCCGACGGTACCCTCCGGTTCAATTCGCCCTACACCATCCTGAGTGCTGCGACGCTGAACGGCTCCCGGTTTGATTCCGTGGCGACGCCAACCGGAATTTCCGGCTCGCTGACATATTCGGGCAATACGGTACAGCTTGTTCTGGGCTCGGGTCTTGCGCAAATCACCGGCCTCAATAGGAACCAGCGCGCGGTTGCCACCGGGCTGGATCATGCGTTCAATTCCTTCGGCAGCGTGCCTGCGGCATATGGCGGCATCTTCAGCGGGAACGTTCCGGCAAACCTGACGGAGGCATCAGGCGAGGTCGCGACGGGTTCACAGCAGACGACGTTCGACGCAATGAACCTGTTCGTCAATTTGCTGACCGATCCATTGGCTGCAGGACGGGACAGGATTGCGTCGACAGCGACCTCATTTCAGGACGAGGGGACGGTCGATAGCTATGCAAGCGGCGGTCGCCGCCGCTCCGGCTCCGAACGTGACGCCTACGCCATGATCACCAAAGCAACGGCGGCTGCCGGTTTCGACCAGCGCTGGCAGGTGTGGGGCGCGGGCTTCGGCGGTTCGCAGACGACCGATGGCAATGCAGTACAGGGATCGAACGCGACCACAAGCCGCATCGGCGGCGCGACCGTCGGCGCCGCATACCGGATCTCGCCATTCACACAGGTCGGTTTCGCGCTCGCAGGCGGTGGCACCAGCTTCGTTGTCGCCAATGGTCTTGGTTCAGGCCGATCCGACCTGTTCCAGGCCGGTGCAAATGTCCTCCATGCGGCCGGTGCTGCGTACGTCTCGGCCGCTTTGGCCTATGGCTGGCAGGACGTCACGACCAACCGGACGGTTACGATTGCCGGCGCTGACCAATTGCGTGCGCAGTTCAACGCCAATGCGTGGGCTGGGCGTCTCGAAGGCGGCTATCGCTTCATCAGCCCATGGCTCGGTGTGGGAGTCACACCCTATGCCGCCGCGCAATTTACAAGCTTCGAACTGCCGAATTACGCCGAACAAGCCGTTGGCGGCGCCAACACCTTTGCGCTGGCCTATGCCGCCAAGAACGTAACGTCGCCGCGCTCGGAACTCGGCTTTCGTACCGACAGGTCGTTTGCATGGTCGAGTTCGATCCTGACCCTACGCAGCCGCTTCGGCTGGGCACACGACTACAACACCGATCGCAGCATTGCCGCGACCTTCCAGACGCTGCCAGGCGCATCCTTTGTTGTGGGTGGGGCATCGCCAGCGCGGGATGCTGCGCTTACTTCCGCGACAGCCGAAATGAGATGGCTGAACGGGCTCTCGCTCGCGGCAACGTTCGAGGGTGAGTTCTCAAGCGTTACCTCAAGCTTCGCCGGAAAGGGCCTGGCGCGCTATACTTGGTAGCGACTGCGGGGATAATGCTCCGGTGTATTTCCACCCCTGTAAGTGAGTGCGGGCACGACGCACGCGGTGCCGTGCCCGCTTTCTGCTTGATTTACTTCTTCACCAGCGGACACTCGCTCGCCTCGAGCGGCTTGGCGGCGTCTTCCGGGGCGATGGTGGCGACCAGCTTGTAGTAGTCCCACGGTCCCTTCGACTCTTCCGGCTTCTTGACCTCGAACAGATAGGCCGGGATGAGGCGGCGGCCGTCGGCGCGCAGCGGGCCCTTGCCGAACAGCGGATCGTCGGTCGGAAGTTCCTTCATCTTGGCGACGACCTTGGCGCCGTCATGCGGATTGCTGCCGATCGCGTCCATCGCCTTCAGGTAATGCAGGATCTCGGCATAGAGGCCCGCAACCGTCATCGAGGGCATCGCGCCCTTGGGCGAGACCTTCTGGAAGCGCTTCGACCATTCGCGGGTCTGGTCGTTGAGATCCCAGTAGAAGGACTCGGTGAAGGTCAGGCCCTGCGCGGTCTTCAGGCCGAGCGAGTGCACGTCATTGATGAAGAGCAGGAGCGCGGCGAGCTTCTGGCCGCCCGAGACGATACCGAATTCAGCGGCCTGCTTGATTGCATTGGTGGTGTCGCCGCCGGCGTTGGCAAGGCCGATCACCTTGGCCTTGGAGGACTGCGCCTGCAGCAGGAAGGACGAGAAATCGGACGTGTTCAGCGGATGCTTGACACCGCCGAGCACCTTGCCGCCGGTGGCGGTGACGACGTTGCTGGTGTCGCGCTCCAGCGCATGGCCGAACGCGTAGTCCGCGGTCAGGAAGAACCAGCTGTCACCGCCCGCCTTGGTCAGCGCCTTGCCGGTGCCGTTGGCGAGCATGTAGGTGTCGTAGGTGAAGGAGACGGTGTTGGGCGTGCAGGCCTTGCCGGTCAGGTCGGCGGTCGCCGCACCCGAATTGAGCAGCACCGAGTTCTTTTCCTTGACGAGGTTGCTCACCGCGAGCGCGACGCCAGAGCTCGGCGTGTCGGCGATGGCATCGACCTTGTCGGCGTCGATCCATTGCCGGGCGATGTTGACGCCGATGTCGGGCTTGTTCTGGTGGTCGCCGGAGAGGACCTCGATGGTCCAGCCCTTGGCCTTCAGGCCGGAATCCTCGACCGCCATTTTCACCGCTGCGACCGAGTTCGGCCCGCCGATGTCGGCATAGAGGCTCGACATGTCGTTAAGCACGCCGATCTTGATCGTCTTGTCCTGCGCGTAGGCGGATGTTGCAAAACCGAAAGTGGCACAAGCCAGAAGAGCCGCAGTGCGGCGCGCGAACGTTGTCATAAAAGGTCTCCTCCATTGTCAAATATTCGGACGGCTCTCTTACGGAGCCTTGTTCCTGTCGATGGCTCTACCGTGTCCCACGGCCGGCGGCAATGCGCCTAAAGCCGGATGGCGCTGCGTCGTAGCGTCATCCGTCAGTTAACTTTTGGGCAAAATGCGTTGAGACGCTATTTCAGCGCGTCCGATGGCAGCTTGAATTTCTGGATGCGTTTTCCGGTATCGACCTCGGCGGTATCGGCGTTACCCGCGATGGTTCGACAAACTGCTCGCCTTCATGCTGGCGGCTGAAAGCTCATCAGGCTGCGGGTCTTGTAGTCGTAGAATTTGCCGGTTTCGGTCCAGTCGGGTGCGCATAGCGGCACGATGAGCTCGGCGACCTGCTCGGGCGTATCCAGCGTCTCAGGGTCTTCGCCCGGCATCAGCGTGGCGCGCATGCGGGTGCGGACCGGCCCCGGATTGAACAGGTTGACGCGCAGAGGCGTGTTCGCGGTCTCCTGCGCCCAGGCGCGCGCCAGCGTTTCCAGCGCGGCCTTCGATGCCGCGTAGGGGCTGACATAGGCGGTCGCCTTGTTGGCGGCGCCCGACGTAATGAACACCGCGCGGCCGGCGTCGGACTGCTTGAGCAGCGGCTCCATGCAGCGGATCAGCTGGAAGTTCGCGGAGACGTTGACGGCCATCACGTCGTTGAAGGTCTTCAGCTCGATATGGCCGATCGGCGAGGAGGGGCCGAGCACGCCGGCGTTGCCGACGAGGATGTCGAGCTTGCCATAGCGCTCGTGCAGGCCGGCGCCGAGCCGCGCGATGCCGTCGGAATCGGTGAGGTTGAGCGGCACCAGGGTGGCGCTGCCGCCGTCCTTGCGGATCTCGTCGTCGAGCTCTTCCAGCCCGCCCTGCGTCCGCGCCGTCGCCACGATATGCGCGCCCGCCTTGGCCAGCGCCCTGGCGGTGGCGAAACCGATGCCGCGCGAGGCGCCGGTGACGAGAGCGATGCGGTCGGCGAGGGGCTTTGTCATGGCGGGGTTTTACAGCCGTGGACGGCCGGGACAAGCCCGGCCATGACGGAATTATCGCCTTCGAGCTTAGCTGTCGCCGCCCAACTGCATGTTGTCGTTGTTCGTCCCGTTTCCGGAACCGTCGGGTGTTACCTTCGTACCCTGCCTGAAGGCGAAGACGATGAAGCCGGCCAAAAGCATTCCGCAGAGGATGGCGATGGTCAGCTGCATCGTCGCGATCTCCGCGTCAGCTCGCCTCCGCCAGCAGGGACAGCTGCCGCGGCTGCGGCTCGGTCTGGGTCTGGTCGGTGAGGTGGGTCGGATAGGCCCCGGTGAAGCAGTGGTCCGAGAACTTCGGATTGGCGGGGTCGCGGCCGGGCTCGCCCATGGCGCGGTACATGCCGTCGATCGACAGGAAGGCGAGCGAGTCGGCGCCGATGATCTCGCGCATCTCCTCCAGCGAATGCGTCGCAGCCAGGAGGCCGCCGCGGTCGGGCAGGTCGATGCCGTAATAATCCGGATAGAGGATCGGGGGTGAGGCGAGGCGGAAATGGACTTCCTTGGCGCCGGCATCGCGCATCATGCGCACGATCTTCTTCGAGGTGGTGCCGCGCACCAGCGAGTCGTCGATCAGGATGATGCGCTTGCCTTCGATCGCGGCGCGGTTGGCCGAGTGCTTCATGCGCACGCCGGATTCGCGGATCGCCTGGGTCGGCTGGATGAAGGTGCGGCCGACATAATGGTTGCGGATGATGCCGAGTTCGAACGGCACGCCGGAATGCTGGCTGTAGCCGACCGCGGCGGGCACGCCGGAATCCGGCACCGGCACGACGACGTCGATCGGCACGTGGCTCTCGCGCGCGAGCTGCGCACCGAAGGCCTTGCGCACCTCGTAGACCGAGCGGCCATGGACGATGGAGTCGGGCCGGGAGAAGTAGATGTATTCGAAGATGCAGGGACGCGGCGCTATCGGCGGGAACGGCTTGTGGATGTCCTGGCCGTTCTCGTCGAACACGATGACTTCGCCGGGCTCGATGTCGCGCACGAAGCGCGCGCCGATGATGTCGAGCGCGCAGGTCTCCGAGGTCAGGATCGGGCAGCCGTCGAGCTCGCCGAGCACGAGCGGGCGGATGCCGCGTGGATCGCGCGCGCCGACCAGCTTCTTGTTGGTGAGCGAGACCAGCGCATAGGCGCCTTCGATCTCGCGCAGCGCGTCGATATAGCGCTCGATGAAACGGGCGCGCTTGGAGCGTGCGACCAGGTGCAGGATCACCTCGGTGTCGGTGGTCGACTGCATCATCGCGCCGTGCCTCACGAGCTCGCGGCGCAGCGTCAGGCCGTTGGTGAGGTTGCCGTTATGGGCGACCGCGAGGCCGCCGGCATTGAGCTCGGCGAACAGCGGCTGCACGTTGCGCAGGATGGTGGCGCCGGTGGTGGAGTAGCGGACATGGCCGACCGCGACATTGCCGGGCAGGCGGTCGATCACCTCGCGGCGGGAGAAGGTGTCGCCGACGAGGCCGAGGCGGCGTTCCGAGTGAAAGCGGCTGCCGTCGTAGGAGACGATGCCGGCGGCCTCCTGGCCGCGGTGCTGCAGGGCGTGGAGGCCGAGCGCGGTGATGGCGGCGGCGTCGGGGTGACCGTAGATGCCGAACACGCCGCATTCCTCGCGCAGCGTATCCCCTTCCAGATCGTCCTGAAGCTCCAGCGTGGACGGGCTCAAACCGGCCTTGGCGTCGAGATCAAGTTCAGCGTCCTGGTCAGGGTGTCGCATCTCGTTCGCGCCTCTCTCTAGGGCTCAAGTCAACGTGCCGCGGGTTTCTCGATCAGTTTTTTCAAACTGTCACGAGCGGGTTTACTGTATCCGTCGCCACTGCCCGAAGGCTGCTGCTCGGAATCAGCTTGATCATCATCTGGTTTGTTTTTCTTGAATCTCTTCAAGATGGTGTTCTCGGGGTCGTCAGGCAAGAGGGCCATCAGCCAATCCCCGGTTCCCTGGAGCACCACGCGGGATTTCGCCCCCGTGACCCAGTCCGGGCGCTGCTTGTCCGGCACCAGCCAGGTGAAGAACAGGAAGGCGACCACGACAATCAAAAGCCCGCGAGCCAGGCCAAACAGGAAGCCGAGGGTGCGGTCCAGCGCGCCGATGCGCGAATCCAGGATCATGTCGGAGATCCGGACCGTGATCACGGAGACCACGACGAGGGTGCCGACGAACACGCCGGCGACCACGACCACGCTCGCCACCGTGTCGTTGTTGAAATAGGTTTTTGCGGTCGGCAGCAGCTTCGAGAACGAGTAGAGCGTCACGATTGCCGCCGCACCCCAGGCCGCGATCGACAGGATTTCGCGCATGAAGCCGCGGACCATCGCGAGCAGGCCCGAGATCAGCATCACACCGAGCAGGATCAGGTCGAGGAGTGTTACTGGCATCGGCTGGTCTGGTCCGCTCGTACTTCAAAGGTGCTCAGCGAATCGGTGTTTGGCCGCCGCCCTAAAAGAGAGGCAGACGGCGTTCCCGGCAAGGCCGCAACCACGCAATCCCATGCTGCTTTTGTGACGGCTGTATAGCGGCGGGGGCCTCCGGCGTCACCTCCGGCTACCCCTCTCCGCGGCGGAATCTTGCCGGTGTGGCATTTTTCTCGGCCGGCGCGCCGGATTCGCCCCGGCGGGAGCCCCTGGCGGCGATCTCGGCCACCAATGTGGTCAGGCTGTTCACCGCGTTCAGGGACAGTCCGGCGTCGCCGCCGGCATCGCCCCGCGCCGATTCGGGCAGCACGGCGCGCTGAAAGCCGAGCTTGGCCGCTTCCTTCAGCCGGGCCGGGGTTTGCGCCACCGGACGCACCACGCCGGACAGCGAGATTTCGCCGAAATAGACCGCATCGGTGGGTAACTGCGCGTTAACCAGCGAGGACACCAGTGCCGCGGCGGCGGCAAGGTCGGCCGCCGGCTCGTGGATGCGCAGGCCGCCGGCGACGTTCAGATAGACGTCGTGGCCGGACAGCTTGACCCCGCAATGGGCCTCCAGCACCGCCAGCACCATCGAGAGCCGGCTCGGATCCCATCCGACCACGGCCCGGCGCGGCGTGCCGAGCGAGGTCGGGGCGACCAGTGCCTGCAATTCGACCAGAACTGGCCTCGTGCCTTCGATCCCTGCGAAGACTGCGGTGCCGGGCGTGCCGAGATCGCGCTCGGACAGGAACAGCTCCGAGGGGTTGGTGACTTCGCGCAAGCCCAAGCCCGTCATCTCGAACACGCCGATCTCATCGGTCGGCCCGAAGCGGTTCTTGACCGCGCGCAGGATGCGGAATTGCTGCGAGCCTTCGCCCTCGAACGACAGCACCGCATCGACCATGTGTTCGACCACGCGGGGACCTGCGATCTGGCCGTCCTTGGTGACGTGGCCGACCAGGATGATGGCAGCACCCGTCTTCTTGGCGAAGCGGATCAGCGCCTGCGCCGAGGCGCGCACCTGCGTCACCGTGCCGGGCGCGGATTCCACCGTGTCGGTCCACATGGTCTGGATCGAGTCGATCACGATCAGCCGCGGCACCGCGCCTTCCGACAGCGTCGAGACGATGTCCTCGACCGAGGTCTCGGCGGCGAGCTGCACCGGCGCGTCGGACAGCCCGAGCCGCTCGGCGCGCAGCCGCACCTGCGCCACCGCTTCTTCACCGGAGATGTAGACGATGCGGTGGCCGGCACGCGCCATCATGCTGGTGGCCTGCGTCAGCAATGTCGATTTGCCGATGCCGGGATCGCCACCAACGAGCAGCACGGAGCCGCGAACAAAACCGCCGCCGGTGACGCGGTCGAGCTCGGTCATCCCTGAGGACAGGCGCGGCGCATCCGGGCTCTTTCCGGCGAGGCTCTCCAGCGCAAATGTCCGGCCCTTGCGCTTGGAGCGGATCGAGACCGGCACGCTGCCGCTCGTGTCTTCCTCGGCGAGCGTATTCCACTCGCCGCAGGACTCGCACTTGCCCTGCCAGCGGTTATAGGCCGCGCCGCAGTTCTGGCAGACGAAGGAAAGCGTGTTCTTGGCCATTGGGGACGATTGAGTCGGAGGTTTCAGGGGTCTGCTGATAGCACGGAATGGCGGGCCCTGAGGCCGATCAGTCGCGCGCCCACACCGCAATTCACCACGACCGGTACACCCTTTGTTAGCTCTAGGTCGCCGCGCCGCGCCGGATTTTGCCAAATGTTAGCGGACGCAGGTCCAGGTTCGGAACCGATACGGGATGGCGGGACGAATGACGGTATTTTTTCGGATAGTGCTCGCTGCGGGCATCGCCTGTGGCGTTTTCGCGCCGGCAGGCCATATCGCCGCGGCCGATGCCAAATCCCTCAACATCGTCTTCGTGAGCCCCGGCAAGACCGGCGAGGTCTACTGGGACATGGTCGCGCAGACCATGCGGGCCGCCGGCCGCAAGCTCGATGCGCATGTCGAGGTGCTGACCAGCGAGCGCAATTACCGCACCATGCAGGAGCTGGGGCTCGGCGTGGTCGCGCGTGCCGACAAGCCCGATTTCCTGATCCTCTCGAACGAGGAATCCGCCGCCGTTCCGATCCTGGAGGCGGCCGAGGCCGCCGGGGTCAGGACGCTGCTGCTCTCGAACACGCTGATCGGCGAGGACGCAAAGCGCCTCGGGCCGCCGCGCCAGAAGCTCAAGACCTGGCTCGGCGACATCACGACCGATCTTCAGACCGCGGGCGCGCGGATGGCGAACGCGCTGATCAGCACGGCCCGCGCCGAGAAATGGCAGAGCCCGGACGGCAAGATCCACATTCTCGGCATCGGCGGCGACGAGATCACGCCGGCCTCGATCGCGCGCAATGCCGGTCTCAAGCTTGCCGCGGACGCGGCGCCCGACGTGGTGGTCGACCGGATGCTGTTCGCCAACTGGACGCAGTCCGAGGCCGAGCAGGTCACGGCGAATTATCTGGGCTGGGCCGCGCGCAAGGAGATCCGGCCCGCCGGCATATGGGCCGGGAACGATCCGATGGCGCTTGGCGCGCTCCGCGCAATCACCGAGGCCGGCCTCGTGCCCGGCCGCAACATCGAGGTCGTCGGCCTCAACTGGTCGGAGGACGCGCTGCGCGAGATCAAGGCCGGCCGTCTGCTGCTGACCGACGGCGGGCACTTCCTGCTCGGCGGCTGGTCGATCGTGCTGCTGCGCGACTACGCTGATGGCTGCGATTTCGCCGACGCATCCCCACGGGTCGAGGTCAAGACCTCCGCGATCACGCGCGACAATCTGGCTTCGGTCGGCGACCTCATCAAGACGCGCGCCTTCGACCGGATCGATTTCACGCGGTTCAGGGCGCAGGCGGGACGCTGCGGCCAATATGATTTCTCCCTCGATGCGCTCATCTCGTCCCTGGCTCGTCCGGACGGCGCCGGTGACTGATGCGCGAGGATGAGGCCATGACCGGTCCGGACAGCAACCCGCGGGCTGCGCCGCAGCGCCTGCGCTCCGTCGTCCGCGCGATGATCTGGGCCACCGTGCCGGTCCTGCTGCTGGTGCAATTGCTCGCCTCCGCCGGCGTTGAGGCCACCAATTTCTGGTCGCAGATCCGCCAGCTCGACGCCCGCATTGCCCGCACCGCCGAGAGCCGCGCCGAGCTGATCGCCGAGCCGCTCTGGAAGATGCGTTACGACCAGGTCACGGGCGTGCTCAACGAGATCCTGCACGACGAGACCATCGCGGCCGCGGCCGTCTATGACGACACCGGCGTTGCGATTGCCCGCGTGGTGGCGCGCCCCGCGGACCAGGCGGTCGCGGAGGTCTCGCGTCCGATCAACTACCGCAACGGCAACATGGCCGTGCAGGCCGGACGCATCGCGATCGCCTATTCCTATGCGACCGTGTATGCCGACACCAGCAGCCGGCTGATGCTGCTTCTCGTCGTCGGCCTGCTCGCAACGCTCGCCACCATGGTGGCGATGCGCATCTCGGCCAACATCTTCATCGGCAAGCCGCTCGCCGCGATCATGTCGGCGATCCAGCGCAGCAAGCAGGATGGCCGCGCCTATCCGGCGGATATCAGGTCGTCGAACGAATTCGGCCAGCTCGCGCAGGCCTTCAACGCCATGCAGCACACGACGTCGGGCGCGCTCGACCGGCTCGGGCACATGGCTTCGCACGACCCGCTCACGGGCCTGCCCAATCGGCGCTCGCTGTCCGAGCGCCTCGTGACCCTGAGCGGCGATGCCGGCTCGCCGGACTCGCTGATCGCCTTCTGCTTCATCGACCTCGACGATTTCAAGGGCATCAACGACACCTTCGGCCATGATGCCGGCGACAGGTTCCTGGTCCACATCTCCGAGCGGCTTCGCGAGGCGGTGGAGCCGCAGGACTGGGTCGCGCGGCTCGGCGGCGACGAATTCGTGGTGATCCGCCCCGAGGTCAGCAACGAAGCGACAGCGCAGGCCTTTGCGCGCCAGCTGCTGGATGCGATCTCGGAGCCGATCCGGCTGCACGACAAGCAGGTCGTACCGCGCGCCAGCATCGGCCTTGCCGTTCGCCGCGCCGGCGATCCTGAATTGTCGCATCTGCCGGCGCTTGCCGACATCGCGCTCTACCACGCCAAGAGCAAGGCGCCCGGCACCGTCGCAGTGCTCGACGAGGCGCTACAGCGCGACTACCGCCGCCGCAGGGATCTCGAGCTTGCCATTCCCGCAGGGTTTGCCGAGGGACAGTTCGAGGTCTGGTATCAAGGCCAGGTCGACCTCGAGAGCGCGGCTGTCGTCGGCCTCGAGGCGCTCATTCGCTGGCGCCACCCTGAACATGGCGTGATTGGTCCTGGCGAATTCCTGCCGCTGATCGAGCGCAGCGGCAACAATGCCCGGCTGACGCGCTATGTGCTGACCGACGCCTGCCGCGCGCTGCAACGTCTGGCCGCCGCCGGCAGGCCGGATATAAGGATCGCGATCAATCTGCCGCCGTCCGAGCTCGCCGACCATTCGCTCGCCGCCGAGCTGCGCGCGACCTGTGCGCGCTTCGGTGTCACGGCATCAATGCTCGAGCTCGAGATCACCGAGGGCTCGCTGATCAACAACATCGCCAGCGCCTCGGAGACGTTGCATCGTCTGCGGCGGCTGGGAGCCACGATCGCGCTCGACGATTTCGGCACCGGCTACTCTTCGCTCGCCCATCTGCGCCGGTTCCCGCTCGACAAGGTCAAAATCGACAAGGCGTTCATCAGCGAGATACCCGATAGCGCCGAAGACAAGGCGATCGTCGGCGTCATCGCATCGCTCGCCGGCACGCTGGGACTGACCCTCGTTGCCGAAGGCATCGAGCGGGCCGAGCAGGCCGAGGCCATGCGCGAGATGGGCGTGAGGTTCGGGCAGGGCTATCTCTACCACCGGCCGCAGCCGCTCGCGGCTGTGCTGCAGGGGCTCGAGGGGCGCGTCCGCGTCGATAGCCCGTCGATTGCACCGGAATTCGCCGCTTGAGCAGGCTTACGGCTGCGCCGCGTTCCAGAGCATCGAGAGCCCGGCTGCGAGCATGATCGCGTCCATCAAGAGACGAAACACGTCCGGCTTCAGGTGCAGCACGAAGCGTTTTGCAATGAAGGCGCCGGACATCAGCGAGGCACCCGCGATCAGGCCCTTGACGAACACATCGCCGGTCAGCGCGCCGAAACGTTCGAAGGTCACGGATTTCGCGAAATAGAGGCCGAGCGAGGAGGCGGCCTCGGTGGCGAGGAAGGCGCCCTTGGACAGGCCGTAGAACAGGAACAGCGGCACGCTGAGCGGGCCGGTCGAGACCACGATGCCGGTGAGATAGCCGATGACGGCGCCCCCGATGGCGAGATGCCAGAGATTGGCCTTGAGGTCATGCCGCGCCAGCCAGTGCCGCACCGGCACCATCACGATCAGGAAGGTGCCGATGGCGAGGTCCACGGCATGCGAGGGCAGGGCCAGCAGGGTGCGCGCGCCGAGCGCGGCGGCCGGGATGCCGGTCACCGAATAGGCCGCGCAGGCCCGCCAGTCGACCTCGCGCCACCAGGCCAGGATCCGTGAAAAATTTGCCATCACGGAAGCGACCGCCATGATCGGCACGGCCTCCTTCGGCCCGTAGGCATAGACCAGCACCGGCATCAGCATGATCGACGAGCCGGTGCCGACGATGCCGGAAATGGTGCCGGCGAGCAGGCCGACGGTGAGGACGAAGAGAAAGGCCAAGGGCAGGGGCTCCCGGGAATCGGATGAGTGTAGCCGGGGCAGGCGTTATGCGCGAATGCAGTTGCTGCACACCCGGTGTCGTCCCGGCGAAGGCATGCGCAGCGATCGCGCCGTGCAGCCGCCCTCGCTCCGCATGGCTGCAAACGTGCCGACGGAAGGCGTCGCCGGTTCCCGTCCTGTGCCCTGGAGAAGGCATGCGCCAAGGCATTGAATCGATTAGGCCCGGCTACTGTGCATGGGGTTGTTTTTCGAGTCTTGGCTGGGCCGACCGGGAAACCGCTCGTCTCGCGCATTCCGGTGGCGGACGCGGCCTTGCTGCTGACAGCATGTTGGCAGCAGCGGCTAGCTACGACCATCTCCTGACAAACGGGGGAGAGTGGGTCATGCCGATCGAGGCAAGCTGTCATTGCGGTGAGACGGTGTTCGAGGTGGCGGAGGCGCCTTCGGGCGTCACGCGCTGCACCTGTTCGCTCTGCGCCAAGCGCGGCGCGCTGTGGGCCTATTACACGCCGGCGCAGTTTCGACTGCTGTCGCCGGCAGATAACGTTGCGACCTATCTCTGGGGCAGCCGCACGGTCAAACATCATTTCTGCGCCAATTGCGGCTGCGGCACCTTTCGGAATCGCCGGACTGGTCGAGCGGCAAGCCCGATTTCGACAATCCCAAGGTCGCGGTGAACGCGCGCCTGTTCGATGATTTCGATCTCGACGCCGTGCCGGTGAACATGATCGACGGCAAGAATCTGTGGTGAGCATGAGGGCGCGCGCCTCTCTGCTGCGTGCCCGTCCTCTTGAGGCCATCTTGAAAAGCTGGTTTGTATCCGGCTCTAGAAAAGCGGGAGGAAACCCATGATGCGTCTTTTTGCGCGACTGGTGCTTGCAATGTGTCTGGCCGTTGCAGCCGGCTTCAATGCACAGGCGCAGACCAAGCCGAAGGTCACCTCGCTCGGACCTGACTTCCCCAAGGCGGCGCTGTTCGTCGGCAACAGCTTCTTCTACTACAACAACGGCATGCCCGGGCATCTCACCTTCATGGAGCGGGCCGCCGATGCCGCCAACAAGGCGGCCTATCGCAACACCATGGTCACGATCGGCGGCTCCGGCCTCGACTGGCACGACATGGACAATCTGCTGCGGCCGGGCGGCATCGGCACGTATTCCTTCGACGAGCAGAATGTCGTGATCTTCAACAAGCCGGGCAGGCAGTACGACGCCGTCGTGATGATGGATTGCAGCCAGTGCCCGATCCACCCGCAATTGAAGGACGCGTTCTCGAGCTTCGCGAAGAAGGACAGCGAGATCGTCCGCGGCCACGGCATGCGGCCGGTGCTGTTCATGTCCTGGGCCTATGCCGACAAGCCGGAGATGACGGAAGGACTGGCCGAGGCCTATACGCTCGCCGGCAACGCCAATGATGCGCTCGTCATTCCCGCCGGCCTCGCCTTTGCGCGCGTGCGCAAGCTTGTGCCTGAGCTCAATCTGTATGCCCCGGACAAGCGGCATCCGAGTCCGGCAGGCACGTATCTGGCAGCCTGCGTGACGTTCGCCGCGCTGCGCGGCCGCACACCGGTCGGCAATTCCTACAACATAGGGCTGGATCCCGAGACGACGCAGCTCCTGCAAAAGGCCGCGTGGGATACGGTGCAGGACTATTACGGGCGCTGATCCGGCGCGATCTCGTAGTGTGGGCAAAGGCGCACTTGCGCCGTGCCCACCATCTGTCTCCGTAAATCAATTTCGTGGGCACGCTTCGCTTTGCCCACCCTACGGCACCTCGCTCATTTCAACACCACCCAAGCCGGCGCGTGATCGCTCGCGCCATCCTCGCCGCGAACATTCTTGTCGACGCCGGCTTTCGCCAGTCGCGAGGCGAGGGCCGGGCTGAGCAACAGATGATCGAGCCGCAGCCCCGCATCGCGAGGCCAGCGGTTTCGCTTGTAGTCCCAGAACGTATAGATGCGCTTGTCCGGATGCAGCGCGCGGATCGCATCGCACCAGCCTTGTTCGACCAGCGAGGCAAAGGCCGCGCGGCTTTTCGGCTGGATCAGGGCATCCTTGTCCCATGAACGCGTCGGATAGATGTCGATCTCACGAGGCGCAACGTTGTAGTCGCCGGCGAGCACCACGGGCAGGTCCTGCTTGACGAAGGTCTTCGCGTGGCGCTTGAGGCGTCCGAACCAGTCGAGCTTGTAGTCGAACTTCGGCCCCGGCTGCGGATTGCCATTGGGCAGATAGATGCTGGTGATGATGATGCCGCGCGCGGCGGCCTCGATGTAGCGCGCCTCGTGATCGTCACGGTCACCCGGCAGGCGATCGCGCGTGAGCACCGGCTCGGCGTTGCGGGCGAGGATGGCGACGCCGTTCCAGGTTTTTTGTCCACACCACACCGCGCCGTAGCCGGCCTTTTCGATGGCCGCCGCCGGAAATTCGCCATCACTTGCCTTCAACTCCTGAAGTGCGACGACATCGGGCTTTGCCGCGCGCAGCCATGCCAACAGATTGGGCAGGCGGCGGTTGACGTTGTTGATGTTGAATGTCGCGATCTTCATGTAGAGCTACGGCTCCTGCCTTCCGTCACCGGAGAAACAATGTCCAGGTTGAGCTTTGCCGCTACTGCTTTCGTCGTCGCGTTCTCCGGGGTCACTTCGGCACAGTCAGCCGAAACGCGCGGCGCGTGCAAGGCGGACTATGACAAATTCTGCGCCGGCATCGCGCCGGGTGGCGGCATCGTCGCCTGTCTCAACGCCAAGCGCGACCAGCTCACCGCCACCTGCAAGGCGGCGCTGGACAGCAGGAAGAAGAAGTAAGCGCGGGTCTTTTAGCTCGGCAGCGGCGGCGGGCTCGCGGGCTGCTCGATCGGTGGCGGTGAGGGCGGCTGCTCCGGTGCCGTCGCCGGAGCCGGCTTTGCGAGCGGCTCGACCACGTTGCCGCCCTTGTAGACGCGGGCGTAGCGGTGGCCGAGGCTGGTCAGCACCTCGTAGCCGATGGTGCCGAAATGATGCGCGAGCTCGTCGACGGTGATGCCCTCGCCGAGCAGCGTCACCATGTGGCCGCGACGTACGGCGTTCGGCGGCAGATCGGTGATGTCGATCGCGATCAGATCCATGGAAACGCGGCCCGCGACCGGGCAGCGTTTGCCCGCGACGATCACCTCGGCGCCGCGCGTGCCGTCGTTGGAGCTGGCGGCGCGGAAATAGCCGTCGGCATAACCGACAGCGATGACCGCGAGCTTGGTCGGCCGGCGCGCGGTCCAGGTGCCGCCATAGCCGACGGTCTCGCCGCGCTCGACATTGCGGGTCTGCACGATGCGCGCCTTGAGGTCGACGACCGGCTGCATCGGATTGTCGGCCTCCGGTGTCGGGTTGACGCCGTAGAGCGCCGCGCCGGGGCGTACCAGGTCGAACTGGAACGGCGCGCCGAGGAAAATACCGGACGAGTTGGCGAGCGCCGCCGGCACGCCGGAGAATTCACTGGCGATGGCGCGGAACGCCGCGAGCTGCTTGGCATTGACGGGGCTGTTGAGCTGCTCGGCCGAGACCAGATGGCTCATGACGAGCGTGATGCCGTGATCGCCGGCGTTGATGCGGGGGATGATGGCCTGCGCTTCCGACAGCGTCAGGCCCAGCCGGTTCATGCCGGTGTCGATGTGGATTGCGGCGCCTCCGTTCCAGCCGGTGCGGCGGCAGAACACGTCCCATTCGGCGAGCTCGTTGAGATCGCCGATCACGGGTCGGCAGTTGATCTGGGCGTAGTGCTCGCCGGTGTTCTGGAAATAGCCGCCGAGCACGTAGATCGTAGGCTCCGGCACGGCCGCGCGCACCTTGCGGGCTTCCTCGATGGTGGCGACGAAGAAGGTCTTGCAGCCGGCCTTGCTCAGCGCGCGCGAGACCTGCTCGGCGCCGCAGCCATAGGCGTCGGCCTTGATCACCGCCGAACATTCTGCCGGCACCGCCGTCTTCTCGAGCTTGCGCCAGTTGGCGATGATCCCGTCGAGGTCGACGGTAAGCACGCCGCCATAAGCAGCGAGCGCGGCAGCCTGATTGGCCTCCGCGGAGAGTAGGCCGGATTGCGGGTTCATTTTCGGATCGGACGCCATTGTCATGGCGCCGTTTTACGCAAGAGGCGGGTCTGGTTCAAGGAACTCAGTAGTCGTTGCCGCTGCGAGCCGGCAGCTGACTGTCAGGCGCGAGATCGCCGAACCGTGTGACCGAGGCTTCGAACGCCAAATCGACGGTGCCGGTCGGGCCGTGGCGCTGCTTGCCGATGATGACCTCGGCTTTTCCGTGCGCAAGACTCATGTCAAGCTGCCACTTCTCGTGTTCAGGCGTGCCTGGGCGGGGCTCCTTCATCGCGAGGTAATATTCCTCGCGGTAAACGAACAGGACGACGTCGGCGTCCTGCTCGATTGATCCGGATTCACGCAAGTCGGAGAGCTGCGGCCGTTTGTCGTCGCGGGATTCGACCTGGCGTGAGAGCTGGGACAGCGCGATCACGGGAACGTTGAGCTCCTTGGCGAGCGCCTTCAGGCTGGTCGTGATCTCCGTGATTTCCTGCACGCGGCTGTCGCTGGCGCGCTTGCCCGAGCCGGAGAGCAGCTGGATGTAGTCGATCACGAGCAGGTCGAGGCCCTTCTGTCGCTTCAGTCGGCGCGCGCGCGCCATCAGTTGCGCGATCGACAGACCGCCGGTCGCGTCGACATAGAACGGCAGCGATTGCAGCTCGATCGAGACCTCCCGGATCTTGTCGAAATCGGCTTCCGATATGCCGCCGCGGCGGATGTGGGAGGAGGGAACACCGGTGCGCTCGGCCACAATACGCGTGGCGAGCTGGTCGGCCGACATTTCGCAGGAGAAGAAGCCGATCACGCCGCCATTGGCGGCCTTCGTGGTGCCGTCGGCCTGGAGTTCCGGAACGTAGGCTCGTGCGACATTGTAGGCGATGTTGGTCGCAAGCGAGGTCTTGCCCATGCCGGGACGGCCCGCGACGATGATGAGGTCGGAATGCTGCAGGCCGCCCATCTTGGTGTCGAGGTCGCGCATGCCCGTCGAGATGCCGGACAACTTTCCGTCGCGCTGGAACGCCTTTGCAGCGAGGTCGACGGCGACCGCCAACGCTTGCGAGAATTTCTGGAAGCCGCCGTCATAGCGGCCGGACTCGGCGAGTTCATAGAGACGGCGCTCGGCGTCCTCGATCTGCGCCCGGGGCGCGAAGTCGACCGGCGCGTCATAGGCGACATTGACCATGTCCTCGCCGATGCCGATGAGGTCGCGACGCAGCGCGAGATCATAGATGGTGCGGCCGTAGTCCTGGGCGTTGATGATGGTGGTCGCTTCGGCCGCGAGCCGCGCCAGATATTGCCCGATGGTCATGCCGCCGACATCGGTATCGGCCGGCAGAAACGTCTTCAGGGTGACGGGCGTGGCGATCTTGCCCATCCGGATCAGGCTGCCGGCGGTCTCGTAGATGGTCTGGTGCAGCGGCTCGAAATAATGCTTCGGCTCCAGGAAGTCGGAGACACGATAGAATGCGTCGTTGTTGACCAGGATCGCACCCAGAAGGCTCTGTTCCGCCTCGATATTATGCGGCGCGCTCCGGTAGGCGGGAGTTCCCGGCTCGGGCGCGAGTTTGAGAACGTTCGAATCAGTCAGGGCCATGGTCGGACGTGCTTAGCAATTTTCTTGGGCAGATGCGGGGCCGGGATAAAGCGCCGCCTCAAGCCAAAGCGGAAGCGAAAGCTGTCCGCTATCAACCGCTCAGTTAAAATGGTGGATGATTGGTAGCCGCAGCACGCGCCGCGCTTGACGGATTTTGGCGGAACTCGCCCGCCGCCAAAGGCGGCCGGACCCTCGCCATGGAAAAATCCTGCAACCATGAACCTTATGGATTAGCGCGCAGACCTATCGGGAGGCGCGCGAAATGACGCGCGCTGGCCGCTTTCGGCTCGGCTTCAGACCAGCAGGAGGTAGACCAGCGCAACAAGCGCCGCCCCAACGCCCGTGACGATCAGGGCGTAATCGGTGCGGAGGTCGTCCTGCACGTCGAATGAGGTTCGGGTCTCTTTGCTCATGGCGACCGTCTAAGCTGGACCCGACCAGACTTATGTGAAGCAGATCACATCTCCCCGGATTCTTTCGGGGCAGGGCCGGAACAGGCAGGCGGGCAGGGGATTGTCCCAACCCGCGACGGGAGACGAGGCAGGCGATGCGGCCAGAACGGCAGCAGCAGCAGATCTGGCGGAGCGAGGCAGGCAGCCGGCTTTGGCTGTCTGGGCTGATCGCGGCCATACAGCACGCCGAGCGCCCCGAAGTGCGCCGCCAGCCGGTCGCCCCCGAGATCCTGGCGGAACTGCGGGCGCAGCTGGCGTTAACAGCCTCTTTCCGCGCGTCCCCGATATCGACGCTGCGTCATTAGAACCTATTCACCAGCGAGCTTCAGCCTTGTCCTGGCGCCGCCTTCGATGGCCCGCAGGCGGGATTCATTGCGTGCGATGTAGTCACGGGTCATCGGCACCACGCCCTGACGCCTGGTGAGCTGGATCTGGAAGTTCATCATGGCCTGCTTGCGGAACGTCATCTCGCAGGCCGCCAGATAGAATTCCCACATCAGCGCGAAGCGCTCGTCGTAGAGCTGCACGGCCTCCTCGCGCCGGGCCATGAAGCGCTCCCGCCAGGCTTTCAGCGTCTCGGCATAATGCAGGCGCAGGATCTCGATGTCGCAGACCAAGAGGCCCGCACGCTCGATCGCCGGCAGCACCTCCGACAGCGCGGGGATGTAGCCGCCGGGGAAGATGTATTTGGCAATCCAGGGATTGGTCGAATCCGGCCCCTGCGAACGGCCGATCGAGTGCAGCAGCATGACACCGTCCTCGCTCAGGAGTTCGGCGCAGCGCTGGAAATAGGCATCGTAGAACCTCGCCCCGACATGCTCGAACATGCCGACCGACACAATGCGGTCAAACGGCCCGTCGACGTCGCGATAGTCCTGGAGCAGGAATCTGGCCGATCCGGTCAGGCCCTTTTCGGCCGCGCGCGCATTGGCGACCTGCAGCTGCTCGGTCGACAGCGTGACGCCGGTGACGTCGGCCCCCGCGATCTCGGCGAGATAGAGCCCGAGCCCGCCCCAGCCCGAGCCGATGTCGAGCACGCGCTGGCCGCGCCCGACGAGCAGCTTTGCCGCGATGTGGCGCTTCTTGGCGAGCTGCGCGTCGTCGAGCGTCGTCTCCGGCGTCTCGAAATAGGCGCAGCTGTATTGCTTGTCGGCATCGAGGAAGAGCGAATAGAGCCGTGCATCGAGATCGTAGTGATGGGCAACGTTGGCGCGGGAACGCGAGCGCGGATTGAATTGCTTGAGGTGCCGCGTCAGGTAGCGCAGGTGCCACCAGGGCTTTGCCCACTGCGGCAATAGGTCGGGTTGATCGAGCAGGATCGCGAGGGCATCAGCTATGGTGCCGCGTTCGACCACGAACTCGCCGTCCATATAGGCCTCGCCAAGCCCGAGCTCGGGATTGACGAGGATCTTCCGCTCCGCCTCAGGGGTGACGAAGCGCACTGCGACCAGCTCGCCAGAGCCGTCGCCGACAGTGAACTTCGATCCCGCCGCCGTGGTTACCGTCATCGATCCGCGGCGGATGAATTGAGACAAGAATCGACGCAACAAACGGTCCATCGACACCTTCCTCTCGAGCGAACCCGAAGAGATGCGACTAAGCCGGCCTTCACATCTGACGCCCAGGGTCCCGCTCGGGTTCCTATGCGTTTGCATCTAAATTTAGGGAGAGTGTTCCGGATCCGCTATTGCATTGTGTTCAATGCGGATATTCGAAAAGCGCTTAACCACACCTTGCGCGCCGAGCCCGCTTCCATTCGCGGCTCAATCCGCTAAAAGGTGACCCGCCGGCGCGCCGGATTGCCGCGTGCGCGGAAAATCAATGGAGATGATGGGAATGTCGAGCCGAGCGCTCAGCCTCGCGACGGTATTGCTTCTGATCGGCTTCGGCGCGACCGATGCCGTCTTTGCGCAGGCGACGAACCTCGAGGCCGGCAAGACCCCGTCCCAGCTCTTCGCCCAGACCTGCAATGCCTGCCACAAGAGCCCGCGCGGGCTACTGAAGTCCGTGGCGCCGGGCTCGCTGCCGGCCTTCCTGCGCCAGCACTACACCACGAGCCCGGACATGGCGGGCATCCTCGCCTCCTATCTCGTCTCCAACGGCGCCACCGACACCCGCTACCAGGGCAAGGACGGCAAGAAGGACGGCGCGAAGGAAGCCGCCACGGCTCCAGGCCAGGCGCCCGAACATCAGGGCCGCCGTCAGCGCTCCCAGGAGGCCGCCAAGCCGGAGGGCGAGGGCGCAACTCCGCCCGCCGAAGGGCGCCAGAAGCGCGCCGCGCGGCCCACTGAGGAGGGCGCAAAGCCCGAGGGCCAGCCGGCGCCGGAGGGACGCAAGGGCAAGCGTCGCGCCAGGCCCGGGACCGAGGACGCACCGAAGGTCGACGCGGCCGCGCCGGCCACTGAAGACAAGAAGAGCGAGCCGAAGGCGGAGTCCAGGCCCGAGACCGCGAAGGTGGACTCAGGTGAAGCCAAGTCCGAAAGCAAGCCGTCCGAGAAGCCCGCCGAGGCCAAACCTGATACCGCCAAACCTGATACCGCCAAGGTCGAGCCGCGCGGCAGCGACGCTCCGGCGCTGCGGCCCGATCCGGTGCCGCAGGTGACGCCGGCCCCGCCGGCCGCCGCAAAGCCCGCCGAGCCGACGGCGCCCAAGGCGGCGGAAGAGGCGGCTCCCAAGCAGGAGCCGGCGCCCACAACCGCTGCGGCCCCGGCGCCCGCGGAATCCTCCGGCCCGCCGGCCCCGCCGATCTCGCGGTAAGCCCCACATTTTCCGATCGACTTGCGAAGGCCGCGTCATTGCGGCCTTCGCGTCGTCTTGACCGTGATTAGAGTGGCGCTCTAGAGTAATACTCCGGGAGGCGTCGGATGACTGGGAGCGTGCGGGGCGATTTGTTGGCAGCGGGGCTCGCCGTGTTCGATCGCGTCGGCTTCGAAGGCGCGACGGTGGCGGCGATCCGCACCAAAGCGCGCGCCTCCAACGGCAGCTTCTTTCATGTGTTCGGATCGAAGAAGGAGCTTGCAGGTGCGCTGTTCCTCGATGTGCTCAGGCACTACCACGCCGCGGTGCTGGCGGCGCTCGATCCTGTTCCCGATGCCGGGCAGGGCATCGATCGCCTGATCCGGGCGCATCTCGACTGGGTCGTCACCAGCCGGCGCGAGGCGCGCTACCTCTTCGAGATCTCACGCAGCGAATGGGGCGAGGATGTTCGTGACGCCCAGCGCGCGCAGAATGCGCGGCTCGCCGAAGGCATCGAGCGCTGGCGCGCGCCGCTGGTTGCAAATGGCGAGCTCCTGCCGATGACGCCGGTGATGTTCGTCAGCCAGCTGATCGGCCCGGCGCAGATTTTTTGCCGCGCCTTTCTATCGGGGCGTGATCGCGCCGATCCACGCAGCGAAGCCGACACGCTGATTGCTTGCGCCAACCGCGCGCTGCGCCCGCCCGATCGCATCAACAAGCAATAAGGAGAGGCCTCATGCGAACCGAAGCAGATCCCGATTTTGAGCCGATCGCCGCGCGCATCCACGCCAATGTCGGCCGGCAGGGCTTTATGAACCTGGTCGGCGCCGAGCTGTCGGATCTCTCGCGTGGCACCTGCACCATCGCGGTGGATCGGCGGCCGGAGCTGTTGCAGCAGCACGGCTTCTTCCACGGCGGCGTCACCGCCTTCCTGGTCGACAATGCCACGACGATCGCGGCGGCCGCCTCGCGCGGCCAGCCGGCGCTGACGGCGGAATACAAGCTCAACCTGTTGTCGCCCGCGGTCGGTGAGAAGCTGATCTGCCGCGCCAGGGTGATCAAGCCGGGCCGCCAGGTCTCGGTGGTTGCCGCCGATGTATTCTGTGTCAGTGACGGCGTGGAGAAGCATACGGCAACCGCGCTCGCCTCGATCGCGATGCTTAGCGAGGACGTCGCCGCCAAAACGAAAAGCCCGGCCGCCTGAGGCGACCGGGCTTCGCTTCGCGTATGATGCGAGGCTTACTTCTCTTCCGCAGCCGGGGCCGGCTCGACCTCGTCGTGCTGGGCTTCCGGATCGAAGAACTCGCCGGCGGCGGCGATCGCCTCGGCGGCCGCGTCGCGGTCCTCGTTGCGGGTCGAGATGTCCTCGCCGCGGTTGATGCGTTCGGCCTCGTCCTGGCTGCGCGCAACCGTGACGGTGATCTCGACCTCGACCTCGGGGTGAACGGCAACCGTGACGGTGTGCTTGCCGATGGTCTTGATCGGTGCGTCGAGCTGCACCTGCGGGCGGTCGAGGTGGACGCCGTCGGTCTCGAACGCGGCGACGATGTCGCGCACCGTGACCGAGCCGAACAGCTGGCCGGCTTCGGAGGCCTGGCGGATCACGATGATGTTCTTGCCCTCGATCTTCTCGGCAACCTTGGACGCCTCGCCCTTGGCCTGGAGATTGCGCGCCTCGAGGTCGGCCTTCATGCCGTCATACTTGGCACGGTTGTCGGCGGTGGCGCGCAGCGCCTTGCCGCGCTTGAGCAGGAAATTGCGGGCATAGCCGTCGCGAACCTTCACGACTTCGCCCATCTGGCCGAGCTTGTTGACGCGTTCCAGCAAAATGACTTCCATATTCGTTCTCCTTTGAAGTGCTCTGGGTTTCAGTTTCAGGGTTGGACTTAAGGGGTTGGCAGCGGCGGCGGCTGCCGGTTGCGCAGGAAGCGCTCGCGGAAGCCGAACACGGCGTCCGCAAGACCGAGGATCACCATCGCGATGACCGGCCATCCGAACACGACGACGACGGCATAGGTCGAGCCGAGCCAGAAGGTGCGGCTCTTCAGCGCCAGCGTCAGCGTATGCAGCACGGCAAAGCCTGTGAGCGCGTAGGCCATCATCAGCGCCGCCGTGGTAATCTGCGCGACGATCGCGAGCAGCCCGCCGGCGAAGCAGAAGGCGAGCGCGACGCAGAGCGCCACCAGCGTCATCGGCGGCAGCTCTGCCGTCTTCAGATCCGGCCAGGGACGGCGCAGCCGGCCCGATGTCGCCGTCACCTTGGCGCTGAGCCAGAGGTTGAGGGTGAGCGTCATCATAGCGACGATGGTCGCTGCGGCCGGCGCGATGCGCACCAGCGCGTCGACGAACTGGCTGGCTTCGGCGGAGGTCTGCGGATCGGTGGCGCGGAGGATGCGCATCAGGCCGCGCTGCAATGTGCCGGTGATGGTCTCGGCGTCGGTGCCGAGCGTGAGCAGGGCGGCGATCGTGGTCAGCGTGGCGAAGCCGGCGATCCACAGCAGCAAGCGTCCGACCGGATACCATTCGAGCTCGGGCTCGGCTGGCGGCTCGGTGGCGGAAGCGTCTGGCGCGACGGGGCTGACCTGCCGGCTGAGCAGGACGAGATGGCCGAGCCACCAGGCCGGCAGCGCGACGGTGACGGCGAAAGCGATGCAGTAGGGCAGGCCGAACAGGGCGCCAAGGCCAATCGCAGCGCTGATGCCGCCAAGGCTCGCGCAGAGCGGTCCCCAGCCGATCGAGGCGACCATCAAGGGCAGCGGTGCGAGATAGAACAGGACGAGCGAGATCAGCGCGCCCGATACGATCGAGGCGAACATCAGGGCCGACGCAGCGCCGGCGATCAGGGCTATCAGTCCAAAGGCCATCATCAGCTGTCCCGCTCCCTTCGAGCGGTTAGAGGCGTCCTGCCCCAACCATCGGCGACCGGACGACCCGGAAGCCTTATGAGTTCAGAAAGTGACAACCGGCGGCGCAACGGCCGCCGGTTGAATTGGTTGTATCAGCGAATGACGTAGGGCAGCAGGCCCAGGAACCGCGCGCGCTTGATGGCGCGGGCGAGCTCACGCTGCTTCTTCGCAGACACCGCGGTGATGCGGCTCGGCACGATCTTGCCGCGCTCGGAGACGTAGCGCATCAGCAGCTTGGAGTCCTTGTAGTCGATCTTGGGAGCGTTGGCGCCCGTGAACGGGCAGCTCTTGCGACGACGGAAAAACGGACGGCGTGCACCAGCTTCAGCCATTGATCTTACTCCCCATCCGTCGTGGTGGTTTCAGCTTCTTCGCGCGGACGGCGCGGGCCGCGATCACCGCGGAAGCCACCGTCGCGATCGCCGCCACGGAAACCGCCCTCGCGGTCGCCACGGAAGCCGCCTTCACGCTCGCCGCGGAAGCCGCCGCCACGGTCGTCACGTTCGCGATCGCGGTCGGCCTTGCGCATCATCGCGGACGGGCCTTCCTCGAGCTCTTCGACGCGGACGCTGAGATAGCGGATCACGTCTTCGCTGATGCGCTCCTGGCGCTCGATCTCGGCGATCGCCGCGGAGGGCGCGTCGATGTTGAGCAGCACGAAGTGCGCCTTGCGGTTCTTGTTCATGCGGTAGGTGAGGGAGCGCACGCCCCAGTTCTCGGTCTTGGTGACCTTGCCGCCGAGACCCTCGACGATGCCGGTCATCTGCGCAGTCAGCTCTTCGACCTGCTGCGGGCTCGCGTCCTGACGCGCGAGAAAAACATGCTCATAGAGAGCCATGGTGGTCCTTTCCTCATGTTGGCGCATCACCCGGCGTCAAGCCCTTAAGAGACCTTCGGAAAGGACTCTGGGATTAAGCTCAGAAGGCGGAAACACGGGACGACGGGCCGACTGGCCCTGCCACACCAAAATCACGAATGATTTGCTGAGACCGTCCGTTCAGCTCCCGGCCGGGGTCTGCGGATGCGCGCCTTATACGGATTTTGGCCGGCTTTGCAAGGTTGGGGGCGCGTTTTCGGCTCGGATAGCCCCGGTCCCGGCGGGCCGAGTCGGCTCTGGATACCATTCCAGCTTGATTTATTTGTTTGTATAGCATACAAATAAATCAACGGGAGGACCCTATGGCAGACAAATCTGCCCAAGCGCCATCCGAGTCGGCTGCTGGCGACCCCAAGCATGCGGCGCGCGCCACGCGCTCGGCCGGCCGCAAGATGCGCTCGCTGCTGCTGGACGCGGCAAGCCCGCTGTTCCGGGAGCGGGGACTGTCGGGCACGGCGATCACCGACATCGCTGCCGCCGCGAACGCTTTCCCGAGCCAGATCACCTATTATTTCCGCACCAAGGAGGCGCTGTTCGTCGAATGCGCCTGCCGCGAGCTCCTGTACCTGGCCCGTGCGACCGAGCAGGCTGCGCTGAGGGCGCGCACGCCGCGGGAGTACACCCATGCGCTGGCCGAGACGGTGACGGCGAGCGATTCGGTCGCCTTTTTCGCGGAGGCGCTCACCCTGACACGTCGGCGCCAGGATCTCGCGCCGCTGGTCGAGCGCACCATCGAGCGTCTGCACACTGAGGGCGCGCGGGCCTATGGCGATCAGGTGGCGCGGCACGGCTGGCGTTCTCTGCGCGCGCCTGACGAAAGCTCGCGGCGGTTCTGGGCCGTCGCCATCGGCGTCATTCTCGAGGGCTACGCCATGGGCCGGTCGCCGGATGAGCTCTGCGCCGAGATGCTGCGCGTGCTCGGCGAGCAGGCGAAATCCACCGGCGACACTGCGCGTCTGCGTCTCGTCGACGAGCGCGATCCATCAAGCCAATCGAACGAGGAGGGGTAGGCCATGACCGCACTTCGCATGCGCGCCCGCGATTTCCTGACCGACGATCAATTGGCCGATGTGCGCCAGCGCGTGACCTGGAAGGGCGTCGCGATGGTCGCTCACGCCTGGACGCTGATCATTGGTGCGATTGCACTGGTCGCGTGGTGGCCCAATCCGCTGACGTATATCTTCGCCGTCGCCATCATCGGCTCGCGCCAGTTGGGCCTTGCGATCCTGATGCACGACGGCGCGCATGGCTGCCTCTCCGCCGACGAGAAGACCAATCTGGCATTGAGCCAGTGGTTTTGTGCTTATCCGCTGTTCGCGGAGACGCGCAGCTACCGGCGCTATCACCTGCAGCACCATGCGCGGACCCAGCAGGAGGACGATCCTGACCTGGTGCTGTCGGCGCCGTTTCCAATCACCAAGCTGAGCTATCGCCGCAAGTTCATTCGCGACATCACCGGGCAGACCGGTTACCAGCAGCGCAAGGCGCAACTGCTCAATGCACTCGGGCCGAACGACTGGCCGTGGCGGCAGCGCCTGGCGCATTTTTGGGAGAAGCTTGGCCCGCAATGCATCGTCAATGCCGCGATGTTCGCTGGCCTCGCGGCGGCCGGTGTGTGGTGGGCCTATCCGCTGCTATGGCTGGTGCCGCTGCTCACCTGGATGATGGTCATCACCCGCATCCGCAACATCGCCGAGCACGCCGTCGTGCCTGACAGCCGCGATCCCCTGCGCAATACCCGTACGACACACGCCAATTTTCTCGAGCGCCTGTTCATCGCGCCGTATTACGTCAACTACCACCTCGAGCATCATCTGTTGTTCTACGTGCCCTGCTACAATCTGCCGAAGGTGCATCGTCTGCTGAGCGAGAGCCGGCATGCGGGCCGCATGGAAGTGCAGCCGAGTTACGCGGCGGTGCTGCGGCTCGCCACGGCAAAGCCGGACCGCGACGACCGGCCGGGGCAATTGGTCAACAGCGCGCGCCGGGCGCGGGCCGGCGCCGAGGTTGATGCCAACCAGACGGCCGGCGGGTTTTGAGGGGCCGCATTCCCGGTTGAATGGCCCGCGAAGTTCCCTTCTTGGCTTGACATTCCAGCCTCTGACGGTGTCTACGGCCCCCTTTGGAGCATGATCGGGAACCAAGGCCTGGGCCGGACGTAGTCGGCTGCCGGCTTCTCGAACACAATGGCTCGAGCGATCCAGGGAGCGCCGATGACGGCAGCATTCACATTTCCGGGGCAGGGGTCCCAGGCGGTTGGCATGGGCAAGGCCCTGGCCGACGCCTTTCCGGTGGCACGCGCCGTGTTCGACGAGGTCGATGCCGCGCTTTCCGAGAAGCTGACGGCGACCATCTGGGATGGTCCGGCCGAAATCCTCCAGCTCACCGAGAACGCCCAGCCGGCGCTGATGGCGGTGTCCATCGCCACCCTGCGTGTGCTGGAGGCTGAAGTCGGTTTTTCCGTGGGGCGGGATGCAGCCTTCGTCGCGGGCCACTCGCTCGGCGAGTATTCGGCGCTGGCTGCGGCCGGCAGCCTGACCGTTTCCGACACTGCGCGGTTGCTTCGCACCCGCGGTCTCGCAATGCAAAAAGCCGTGCCGGTCGGCGCCGGTGCGATGGCCGCACTGCTCGGCCTCGACTACGAGGCCGCTATGGAGGTCGCAGGCGAGGCGGCGCAGGGCCAGGTCTGCCAGGCCGCCAATGACAATGGCGGCGGGCAGGTGGTGGTCTCCGGCGACAAGGCGGCGGTCGATCGCGCCGTGGAGATCGCCAAGGGCAAAGGCGCCAAGCGTGCGATGCTGCTGCCGGTGTCCGCACCGTTCCATTGCAAGCTGATGCAGCCCGCCGCCGACGCGATGGCCGAGGCGCTGGCGAAGGTCACGATCAAGGCGCCGGACGCGCCGCTGGTGTCGAACGTGCTGGCGAGCGCCATCACTGATCCCGACGAGATCCGCCGCCGCCTGGTCGAGCAGGTCACCGGCACCGTGCGCTGGCGCGAGTCGGTTGCCTATATGGCTGGGCAGGGCGTGACCCGTTTCTTCGAGATCGGCGCCGGCAAGGTGCTGACGGGGCTCGTCAAGCGTATCGCCGACGGTGCCGTCGGCGTGTCGGTCGGTGGTCCCAACGACATTGCCGCCGCCAAGGATGCATTGGCCGCTGCGAAGCAGGCCTAAGTTTGCGCACGATCTTTCCGGAAAACCGCTACACACTTTTCCGGATCGTGCTTTGGAGGAGTTTTTGATGTTCGATCTGACTGGCCGAAAGGCGCTCGTCACCGGCGCAACCGGCGGCATCGGCGGCGCGATCGCGCAGGCGCTGCATGCGCAGGGCGCCACCGTCGCCATCTCAGGAACGCGCAAGGAAGTGCTGGACGAGCTTGCCGGCAAGCTCGGCGAGCGCGTTCACGTGCTGCCCTGCAATCTCTCCAAGGCCGACGAGGTCGAGGCGCTGGTGCCGGCCGCGGAAGCCGCGATGGGCCAGGTCGACATTCTCGTCGCCAATGCCGGCATCACGCGCGACAATCTCTTCGTGCAGCTCCGCGACGAGGACTGGGAGGAGGTCATCAACGTCAATCTGACCTCGACCTTCCGCCTGGCGCGCGCCGCCACCAAATTGATGATGCGCAAGCGCTTCGGCCGCATCATCGCGATCACCTCGGTGGTTGGCGTCACCGGCAATCCCGGGCAGGGCAACTATACTGCATCGAAGGCGGGCCTGATCGGCATGATCAAGACTCTCGGCGCCGAATACGCCAAGCGCGGCGTCACCGCGAACTGCATCGCGCCCGGCTTGATCAAGACGCCGATGACGGATGCGCTCAACGACAAGCAGCGCGAGACGATCCTGACCAGGGTTCCGGCTGCCCGCCTGGGGACGCCCGAGGACATCGCCGCCGCCGCCGTCTACCTGAGTTCGAACGAAGCGGCCTATGTCACTGGCCAGACCATCCACGTCAATGGCGGCATGGCCATGATCTGAAGCCCTCCTTCCGCACCGCCCACATGGGCGGTGCGGGATGCGGCAAACGGCCGTTTCCGGAGCGAAATGAGGCTTGTAGTCAAGGCAATTGAAGTATGATAACCGGACCTTCAACGGATGGGCAAAGAACGCCATTGCAGGTTTTTGAAACCCTGTATATTGGCGATGCGGAGCCTTGGCCGTCGTTCGCCGGGCCCTGCATCGGTTAGGATGGGGCCAAATCAAAGTTCGTAAGCGAAGGCACTAAACGACCACGACGGCTCGTATCGTCCCGGGGGGTCGGGTCTACAGGGAACAACACGAGGTTATGCAATGAGTGACATTGGCGAGCGGGTTAAGAAGATCGTGGTCGAACACCTTGGTGTTGAGCCCGAGAAGGTTGTCGACGCTGCGAGCTTCATCGACGACCTCGGCGCCGACAGTCTGGACACCGTCGAGTTGGTGATGGCGTTCGAAGAAGAATTCGGTTGCGAGATTCCGGACGACGCTGCGGAAACGATTCTCACCGTCGGCGACGCCACGAAGTTTCTCGAGAAGAACGCGAAGAGCTAAGGCTCTTCATTTTCGCGGGGACAACAGTTGAAACCGGACGGGCCGCTTCGCAGCGGCCAGCCGGTTTCTTGTTATTGGCCGTGAATCTTTAGATGCGGAGTTTTCGGATATGAGGCGGGTCGTCGTCACGGGTCTCGGCATGGTCTCGCCACTCGGCTGTGGCGTCGAGCCGACCTGGAAACGCATCCTCAACGGCGAAAGCGGTGCGCGCAGGATCGAGAGCTTCGATGTCTCCGACCTTCAGACCAAATACGCCTGCACCGTCGTGCGCGGCGACGGCTCGAACGACAGCTTCAATCCCGACAAGTGGATGGAGCCGAAGGACCAGCGCAAGGTCGACGACTTCATCATCTTCGCCATGGCCGCCGCGGGCCAGGCGCTCGACGATGCCAACTGGCATCCCGGGACCGAAGAGGACAAATGCGCGACCGGCACCATGATCGGGTCGGGCATTGGCGGCCTCAGCGGTATCGCCGACACCGCGATCCTCCTGAAGGAGCGGGGACCGCGCCGGGTGTCGCCGTTCTTCATCCCGGGCCGCCTGATCAATCTCGCCTCCGGCTACGTCTCGATCGCGCACGGGCTGAAGGGGCCGAACCATTCGGTGGTCACGGCCTGCTCGACCGGTGCGCATGCGGTCGGCGATGCCGCCCGCCTGATCGCGCTCGGCGATGCCGACGTCATGGTCGCCGGCGGCGCCGAATCACCGATCAGTCGCATCGGCATTGCCGGCTTCAACGCCGCGCGCGCACTCTCGACCGGCTTCAACGAGACACCCGAGAAGGCCTCGCGTCCCTACGACAAGGACCGCGACGGCTTCGTGATGGGCGAGGGCGCCGGCGTCCTCGTTCTGGAGGAGCTGGATCACGCCAGGCGCCGCGGCGCCAGGATCTACGCCGAGGTGATCGGCTACGGTCTGTCGGGCGATGCCTATCACATCACGTCGCCGTCGCCCGATGGCGATGGCGGTTTCCGCAGCATGTCGGCGGCGCTGAAGCGCGCCGGCCTGACGCCGTCCGATCTCGACTACATCAACGCGCACGGCACCTCGACGCCGCTCGGCGACGAGATCGAGCTCGGCGCGGTCGAGCGTCTGCTCGGCAACGCCGCCTCCAAGGTTGCGATGTCCTCGACCAAGTCGTCGACCGGCCATCTGCTCGGCGCGGCCGGCGCGATCGAGGCCATTTTCGCCATTCTTGCGATTCGCGATAATGTCGTGCCGCCGACCATCAACCTCGACCATCCGTCGGTCGAGACTGCGATCGATCTCGTGCCGCATACGGCGAAGAAGCGTGAGGTCAATGTCGCATTGTCGAACTCTTTTGGTTTTGGCGGCACCAATGCGTCGGTGATCGTCCGGCGTCTGGCCAGCTAGTTTGCGTTTGAGACGAATCCACCGTTTTGCCGTATTCGGCGATAGTCATAGAAGTGGGCGCGTGCATTTGGCTGGGCAAGCGATTGTCAGGCCGCGATTGAACCGGCAGGATTCAGGTTGTTTCGATGAGTGAAAGGCCGCCCATTTCGCCCCGGAGTCCGCGGGCAGCGCTCGAGCCCGAACAGGTTCCGCCGCCGCCGAAGCGATCGGAGCGCGCGCGCAATCCTTTCGTGGTCGTCGGCAACGCCATCATCACGCTGCTGCTGATCGCCATGCTCGGCGCCGGTGGGGTGTATTATTACGGCCGGCAGGTGCTGGAAGCACCCGGGCCGCTTGGGGAAGACAAGATCGTCAACATCCCGCAGCGTGCCGGCAAGCGCGACATCGCCGAGACGTTGAACCGGGAAGGCGTCACCGACGTCAATCCGTGGGTGTTCATCGCCAGCGTTGCGGCGCTGAAGGCGAGCTCGGACCTCAAGCCGGGTGAGTATGCGTTCCAGAAGAACGCATCGCTGCGCGACGTCATCGCCACCATCGTCGAGGGCAAGGTGGTGCAGCATTCCGTCACGATCCCGGAAGGCCTGACCTCCGAGCAGATCGTGGCGCGGCTGTCCGACAACGACATCTTCACCGGCAGCGTGCGCGAGCTGCCGCGCGAAGGCACGCTTCTGCCCGAGACCTACAAATTCCCGCGCGGCACCACGCGCGAGCAGGTGATCCAGCGCATGCAGCAGGCGCACAAACGCGTGCTGGCGGAGATCTGGGAACGCCGCAACCAGGACGTTCCGGTCAAGACTCCCGAGCAACTGGTGACGCTGGCCTCGATCGTCGAGAAGGAGACCGGCAAGCCGGACGAGCGCAGCCGCGTCGCCGCGGTGTTCGTCAATCGCCTGAAGCAGAAGATCAAGCTGCAATCCGATCCCACGATCATCTATGGCCTCGTCGGCGGCAAGGGCACGCTGGGACGTCCGATCAAGCGCAGCGAGATCACGCAGCCTTCGCCCTACAACACCTATGTGATCGACGGCCTGCCGCCGGGCCCGATCTCCAACCCGGGCCGCGCCTCGCTGGAAGCCGCCGCCAATCCGGCCCGCACCCGCGACCTCTATTTCGTCGCCGACGGCACCGGCGGGCATGCCTTTACCGAGACCTACGACGCGCACCAGAAGAACGTCGCCAAGCTGCGGGCGATGGAGAAGCAGATCCAGAACGACACGGTCGAGCCGGCCGAGGATGCGCAGCCCCCGGCCGCCGCCGCGCCCGGCGCTGCCGACGCACCGACCGCGACCACGCCGGCGCGCCCCAACCAGCAGAAAAAGCCGCCGGCGGTGCGCCCGGCCAATCCAGCCAATCCTCCGCCGGCCCGGCAGGGCGCGGTGCAGTCCTCGCCGCCGGTGGTCCAGCGTTAGGCAATGCAGACCTGCCTACGGGACTTTGCGGATTCCACTTTCCTGCAAAATAGTCTTAAGATTCGCGTGGCTTGATGGCCTCGCGAATCCTTTGTTCCTGGAGAATCTGACCTGATGGCGCTGTCGTCCATGACCGGCTTTGCCCGAAGCCACGGCGCGAGCGGGCCGTACACGTTCGAATGGGAATTGAAGTCGGTCAACGCCAAGGGCTTTGACCTCAGGGTGCGGCTGCCGCAGGGGTTCGACGAGCTCGAGGCCCATGCCAAGAAGCGCGCCGGCGAGCTCTTGTCGCGCGGCACCGTCTACGCCAACCTCAACGTCAAGCGCACCAATGCGGCCGCCACGGTCCGCGTCAACGAGGACGTGCTCAATGCGGTGCTGAAGGCCGCCGCGCTGATCTCCGGCAAGGTCGACGCCGTGGCGCCGAGCATCGACGGCCTGCTCGCCATCAAGGGCGTTGTCGAGGTCGCCGAGCCCGAGGGCGACGAGGAGGAGGACAAGGCGGCCCGCGCCGCTGTCGCGGAGGCCTTCGACAAGGCGCTCGACGACCTCGTCGCGATGCGCAAGCGCGAGGGGACTTCGCTCGGACATATCCTGACCCAGCGGGTCGACGAGATCGAGACGCTGGCGAAGAAGGCGGAAGGCTCGCCGGGCCGCAAGCCCGAGGCGATCAAGGCGCGGCTCGCCGAGCAGATTGCAACCCTGCTCGACACTTCCGACCGTTTCGATTCCGACCGCCTGATGCAGGAGGCGATCCTGATCGCGACCAAGGCCGACATCCGCGAGGAGCTCGACCGCATCGCCTCGCATGTCGCGCAGGCGCGTGAGCTGATAGGCAAGGGCGGCCCGATCGGCCGCAAGCTCGACTTCCTGGCGCAGGAGTTTCACCGCGAGGTCAACACCTGCTGCTCGAAGTCGAACGACATCGAGCTCACCAATACGGGACTCGCCATGAAGAACGTGGTCGAGCAGTTCCGCGAGCAGGTCCAGAATCTGGAGTGATCGATGACGACGGGCGGTCACGCAACTGACGGTGTCGAGCGGCGCGGCTTGATGTTCGTGCTGTCCTCGCCGTCGGGCGCGGGCAAGACGACTCTGTCGCGCATGCTGATCAAGCAGATGCCGGGCCTGCGAATGTCGGTGTCCGCGACCACGCGTGCGATGCGGCCCGGCGAGGTCGATGGCCGCGACTATCTGTTCGTCGACAAGGCCAGGTTCGAGGCGATGGTGAAGGCCGACGAACTGCTGGAATGGGCGACGGTGTTCGACAACAGCTACGGCACGCCGCGCGCACCGGTCGAGGCGGCGCTGTCGTCGGGGCAGGACGTGCTGTTCGACATCGACTGGCAGGGCACGCAGCAACTGCGCGAGAAGGCACGTGCTGACGTCGTCAGCGTCTTCATTCTGCCGCCCTCGGCGGCCGACCTCGAGAAGCGGCTGCATTCGCGCGCGCAGGATTCCGACGAGGTGATCCGCAAGCGCATGAGCCGCGCCAGCCACGAGATGAGCCACTGGGCCGAGTACGACTACATCGTGATCAACCACAATGTTGATGAGGCCTTCGCCGAGGTGCAGTCGATCCTGAAGGCCGAACGCCTCAAGCGCGAGCGGCGGACGGGCCTCGTCGGCTTTGTGCGAGGGCTGCAAGCTCAGCTGCAGGGCTAGGCTGCTTCAGCCGCGGCCCTTCCTTCGCCAGCCGTTCCAGCATCGCCGTGATGACGTCGACGTCGACCGCATCCTCGTCGCGGTCATCACGCTGTTCAGCGGCATCGTTCGCATCCAATCGGGGCGCACGGGTCTCGATCTCGAATTCCTGGTCGAACACCGGGAACTTGTCCGCATCGCGCTGCGCGGCTTCGGCCGTGGCCGGCGGCTCCTGCGCTTCGATCACATCGATCTCGCGGTCGATCGCGGCAAGTTGCGCGGCCTGCGGACGCACGGCATCGAAGTCGATCGGGCGCGGCCGCCGCGCGCGCGGCGTGGCCGGCATCGCATTGAGCCAGGGCGCACGGTCCTGGTTCTGGTGCTCCCGATCGTCCCAATTCACGCGGCGGTGTTCGCTCGCCTGGACGCGGACGCGCGCGCCGCCGAAGCGGTAGATCACACTGGCGAGGATGCCGGCGAGCGCCAGCGCACCGCCGACGACGAGCAGCAGCATCTGGAGCGAGCCTGTCGGCTTGTCGGCGGGAATTTCGGCCGCGGCCGGCTTTGCGCCCGGCTGCGGGGCTGGCGCGACGGGAGCGGGCATCGGCTGCGACGCAGCGGACGTTGCGGACGTATCAGGCCAGCGCGCAGCAACGGCGGGCTGTTCTGAATTGGTATCCGCGACGGCGACCGGCGGCGCAGTCGCTGCTGCCGGCGCGGTCATGTTCGGTGCGATCGGTGCCGCGCCGGTCTGCGGTGCAATGTATTCGGCACGCGCATTCTGCACCGATGGCGGCGCGGCTGCATCGGCATTTTGTCCGTCGGTCGCCTGCGCGCCCTGCGTCGTCTTGGCGCCTTCGGCGCGCAGATACCAGCATTGCCGCTTGGTCCCGCGCTCGACGCGATAGCGCCAGTGCTGCCCCTGCGGCGCGGCCCCCTTCGGCGAGGCGAGGCACTCGTCGGCCGCACCCGCCGTGCTCGATGCGCCCGGCGCGTTCTGCGACACGGCGGCGAGTGGCGCGCCGGCAATGATGCTGCCAACGAGCGCAGATACGAATTTCGCGGTTCGGTTGCCCATCCTGGTCTCCCGGTTACGCATGACGCAACTCTCAATCATCCCTTTCTCGTCAAAGAGTTGGGTGGCAATGAGCCGCAAATCCGGAGAGGATGTGGCTTGAATTGGGCCTGCGGCGCGTTCGTTCCGCCGTGCTGCCGGCGTTTTTCCGCCAGACTCTTACGACGTCAGGTTCAAGTTCCCGAGAAGCGGAAGGTCGCGACAAGACTCCTCGCATGAGAGTTCCCCATGGCATCGCGTTCTCGCGGCAACTCCTGCCCGAGGCCTGCTGTCGTTTGCCGCCCGTTGGATGCCAAAGGGCGCAGGGAAGGCCGGGCGCCGGCTGGCACCCGCAGATCCGTGCGCTACAGAAGTGCACACGGGGTGGATCACAGGTGTGCCGATCGCCCGGCCTTCCCTGCGCGGCTGGTTTTAACGGTGTCCTTCGTGCTCTCCCCGGGGAGCGATGCACTATTGCCCCCGTCGCCTTGCAGATCACTGATGCGCGCACCCGGTCGGGCCGCCACATCACCGCAAGCCTTGACGCACAGACCCCGGGCGTCAGGACCACACGACTTCTCCGTCCGCGGACGGCCTTGCCCGATCGTCCGGGGCTGGCGCGTGCTCACCCCAGACAACCGACGAGACCGCTTTAACTGCGCCGTGTCGTTCCGCGTCGCGTGAGACTCACGGTTGCTCGCCCTGTCTCACGCTGCCCGCGCCGACGCTGCCGCGTCCACCGCCACCCGGCCCGCATGTCGTGACGGTCGCGAACGCCCCTTTGGCAGGGCCAGGTTGATGCGGTGTATGCCATAAATCCGAAATTCGGAAAAGTAAAATATTTCCGCGTAGAGGGATTGACGGGTGTTTTGCCCGACGCCTCGCGAGAGCAACTCCGACCTCCGCCCGTCATTCCGGGGCGCCCTGAAAGGGCGAGCCCGGAATCCATTTCACCGCAGAACACGTGGCCCGATGGATTCCGGGCCTGCGTGCTTGCGCACGCATCCCGGAATGACGAAGCTCGTAGGATGGGTTGAGCCCTTGCGAAACCCATCTCGTCAGGATGAAGACGACGTCGCCCGGCATGTGTACACATCAATCCCGTCAAGCATCGCCTCGTCACGGGGGTGTGCGACTGGGCATCGTCTCGTTTCATCGTCACGTGAGACTTGGAAATTACCCGATGGATTGGGCGGGCGATTATTCCGAGGACAGCCATGAATATGGTGAAAGACGATAGGGGAGGTGATGGGTTTCGCAAGGGCTCAACCCATCCTACGGGACTACGGGATAGGGGCGTGGAGCTCCGATCTCCGCGCGAGCTGCCAGCCTACCAGCGGTAACGCAGCGTGCCGGTGCCCGTGTAGGTCTGCGCGCGGTCGGCGAACGCGCCGTCGAATTTTGCCGAGAGCGTGATGCCGCGCGCGAAGTGCAGATCGGCCCCGGTGGAGACGAGCGCGGTGTCTTTTGCGGGCGTTGCGCCGTTGACGATGAAGCTTGCGCCCGGCAGCGTCTGGAACACTGCCGACAGTGCGGGATTGCTGACCCAGTCATGCGCGAAGGCGAGGCGGCCGCGCAGCATCAACGCGGTGCCGGGTGCAACCAGCATGGCGCGGTCGAAGCGGGCGCCGACTTCGCCGCGCGTGTCGGTCGCGCTACGGGCGTCGTAGGCGAGACCAAAGCCGCCGCCGGTGAGATCGGTCTCGCTGTAGGCAGGCGTGCGGAAGCTTTGCACCTGCAGCGCCGCGTAAGGCGTGATGGCGACGAGTGGCGTCACGACGCGATAGCCGCCTTCGATGCGCCCACCATAGCTCTGCGCGTCGAAGCGCGCGGTGAGATGATCGCCGAAGGCGGCGGAACGGTCGGTGGACATCCAGTGGGTGGCCGCCGCCAGCGAGGCAGCGACATAGGCCGGCCCGGAGCGCACGGCCGCATAGACTCCGCCCTGGAAGGCGTCGCTCTTGCCTCCGCCGAGCCCTTGCGCGAGATCCCAGCGGGTGCCGCCACCGGCGAGCGCAAAGCCGATCACGGCATCGCGGGTCAGGTGGTAGTCGAGCCCTGCAGCGCCGCCCGCGGTTCGCGCGGTGAGATCGTTGCTGCCGATGGCTGCATCGCCACCGGTCTTGCTGGTGCCGCCGAAGCCCGCGCCCCACACGTTCCAGCGCGGCTCGAACGCGGGCTGGGCTTTGTCGAGCGGCGCCTTCGTCGCCCTGGCATAGGCGAGGGCGATGTCGTCGGGCAAGGCTGCGCGCTCCGGGGCGAAGCCGAACGCCTGATCTCCGGCGCCGCCTGCGGCGTCGCGCCCGCCGGCGGAGGGGTCGAGCATCAATTCCAGGAACTGGCCCATGAACTGGAATGCGCCCTGCTGCGCGCCCGTGGCGGGTTCGCCGGACAGCTGCGACAGCGCGGTGCGAAGATTGCCGCCGGTGAGTCCGAAGATTCCGGAGAAGTTCGCCGGCAACGCGCCACCGTTGTTGAAGGCGTTGTTGAGCGTATCGGCGACGTTCTGCTGGTTCACGTTCAGTCCGGTGCCGGAGCCGAGCGCGGCCGAGAGATCGAGCAGCACATCGGTCGGCGTGTAGCTCAGGCTGGCGACGAAGTTCGTTGCGCTGGCGCTTGCGAAGGTGGTGCCGCCGAGACCGCCGGTCGCGTGCAGGATGGTGGACTGTTTTGCAACCGAGCCGCCGGGCGCAATCGTCACCTGCACGCCGGCGCCGGTGAGCGTCGCCGTGCCCGAGACATTGGCGTGCGTGGCGGACACCGAGCCGACCTGCACGAGATAGAGCGCCCCTGACTGCATGGCGAGGCTGCCGGAAATGGTCAGCGCCGAGCCGGCCACGCTAGAGCCGGGCCTGAGCATGCCGCCGCCGTTCACGGTCACCGATCCGACCGTGCCGGTGCCGGACAGCGTGCCGCCACTGTTCACTGTCGGGCTCGACACGATCGAGCCGTTCACCGCAAGCGTGCCGCCGTTGATCGTGGTCGCGCCGGTGTAGGTGCTGGCGGCGGTGAGAATGGTGGTGCCCGCCTCGACAATGACTGAGCCCGTGTTGCCGAAGGTGCTCGAAATAACCGGCGCAAAGACGTAGTTCGAGGAGGTGTGATTGAACACGATGCTGCTGCCGATGCCGGCCCTGAACCTGACCTGCGCCGTGTTCAGCGTGCCGGGCGCAACAGCGGTCTGGCCCGACGCGGCGCCGATATTCAGCGTTCCCTTGGACAGGGGCCAATAGCCAACCGTCACGTTGGAGGCCGAGACGACGGCGCCATTGGCGATCGTCAGCACGCCGGTGCCGTCTTGGCCGACATCGAGACTGAGGGAGTTGGTCCAGGATGATCCGGTGCCGGTGACCGTTACTGTGCCGGTCGTGAAGAAATCGGCGCCGATAAGCCCGATCAAGCTGCTCACCGCGCCACCGCCCGCGATCGTCAGCGTGCCGGTGCCGGTCTGGCCGACATAGAGGATGCTGGAATTGGTCCAGGACGAACCGGCGCCGCTAATCGTCACGGTGCCGGTTGCGCCGGCATTGGCGCCGATAGCTCCGACCGCGTTGCTCACGACGCCGCCGCTCGCGATCGTCAGTGTGCCAGTGCCGTCCTGGCCGACGGTCAGGTTGCCGGCATTGGTCCATGACGAGCCGGTGCCGATCACTGTCACGGTGCCGGTCGCGCCGGCATTGGTGCCGATCACCGCGCTCGCGTTGCTGACCATGCCGCCGTTGGCGACCGTCAGCGTGCCGGTGCCGGATTCGCCGACCGCAACCGTGCCGGCATGGGTCCAGGACGAGCCTGTGCCGGTGACGGTCACTGTGCCGGTCGCGCCGGAGTTGGCGCCGATATACCCGTCGACACCGTTGCTCACGGTGCCCCCGTTGCTGACCATCAGCGTGCCGGTGCCGGCCTGGCCGACAAAGAGATTGCCGGCATCGGTCCAGGACGAGCCCGCGCCGTCGATCGTCACCGTGCCGGTCGCGCCGGCATTGACGCCGATAAAGCCGTCGGCGCCATTGGTCACGACGCCGCCGTTCCGGACGGTCAGCGTACCCGTGCCGGAATTGCCGACCCAGAGCGCGATGTGATTGGTCCAGGACGAGCCCGTGCCATCGACCGTCACGGTGCCGGTCGAACCGGCACCGCGGCCGACATAGCCGGACTGGTCGCTCACCGCGCCGCCGCTCTGGATCGTCAGCGTGCCGGCGCCGGAATAGCCGACGGAGAGGTCGGCGGAGTTGCTCCAGGACGAGCCCGCGCCGTCAACCGTGACCGTGCCGGTCGAGCCGAGAAAGCGGCCGAGAGCCCCGACCGAATCGGACAGCGTCCCGGCATTTTGGATGGTCAGGCCGCCGTTCGCGGAAAAGCCGACGATGACGGTCTGCGCCTGCGCGTTGGCGGATGCGATGACGGCGGCATTGGGTGAGCTGGTGTCGATTCTCGCATTGGTGGCGCTGGTCGGGACGCCGCTGGGTGTCCAGTTGCCGGCGGTGAACCAATCCGCCGTGGCGCCATTCCAGTTCTGGGCCTGCGCTCGTGTCGTTGTCGCCCATGCCAATGTCGCGAGGGACAGTGTCAGCGCGGCCAATGATGTGATGCTGATTCGATCGCGTTTCGCGCTTCGGCTCAGAGCGCTCGCTCCCTGCGACATTCCCAGTGCCCCTCTTGGCCGGGCACCGAGCGTCGCAAACGACATCTCACCAGCCTTCCACGGACGCGAGCAATTCGGGCAGATCGCGGCAGCCCGGTTGCGTCCCCCTCAGTAATGGAACCACCATCACTGCGGGCTGCAGTTTGTCAATGCTTCCGGCCGTTGTCGTCCGGAAATCTTGGCAGAGCATGCGGGCCGGCAGAGTCCGGACCGGCGCTCGAGGATTATCATGAATACCGAGAGCGACGTCGGGTAAGTGATGGGTTTCGCAAGGGCTCAACCCATCCTACAGAGTGTCGCTACAGAGTGTCGCGAAGCGTCACCTTCCACACCCGCGCCAGCATCAGCGCGAGAAGTCCCAGCACGGTGCTGATGATCCCCACCATCGCGTAGGACTGCGCGAACACGCCGGTCTGCACAAAGACCTGTGCCGCGATGACGAAGCAGATGGCGGCGAGAAGCAGGCAGGCGCACCCGACGATGATCGACAGATAGCGTATCGCGGCCGCGACCGGCCTTGCGGGGAGTGCAGGATCGCTCATGCAAATGACAACGGCTCTGCTGACTGGAGGTTCCGGTTTCGACGCGCGCGGAGGGAGAACGTCAGCTGCGTGCGCAGCAATCGACCAGCGCTCGCCAGATGCGTTGGACTTCGACGGTCCTCTCGAGTTCGACGACGTGGTTCTCGCTCACTTCCGACGATGTCGTCTCCTGGCGCGGTTCGCGCGGCGCGATCCAGCGCTCGGAGATGGGATCGTACCACTTGCCCAGATTAACCAACTTGTCTCTCCTCTTTTCGATCCCCCATGCGTGATTGCTCGTCCCACGCGCCCGCTACCGGTGTTTTGCGTGTTGTTCGGAGCAGGCTGCGCCCGCCCTTGTCATCGGCTCCGACCCGGCCGTTGCCTTGATGGAGAGCCAACGCGCGGGCGGCGCGCGACGTTCCAACGTCGCGCCCGAAGTGGAATCTGCGAAGAGAATCCAGGCGCTAGCGCTTCGGCGCGTTCCGATCATCGGACGAAGATCCGCCGGTCGTCTTCGGCTCCTCGCGCGTGCGGAGGTCTTCTGACACCGTCTCCAGCGATCCTTCGCCATCCTCGGCCGCGGGCGGCTGGCCCGACGTGCGGTACTTCCTGACCAGCCGCTTGATGTCGTCGATTGCCTCGATCAGCGGCGGCGTCAGCGAGAACAGCGCGCCCATCGCAATCGCAACGATGGTGTGGCGAAGCGAGACCTTCTCGTCCTCATCGAAAGGGTAGGCGTTGGGCTCGATGGCTGCGGGCGCGAGACCGGCCGATGAGCGCGGATGATCCGGCTTCCGCGGCTTGCGCGGCGGCATCATGACGACGACGAAGAGCACGTTGATCAGGAGCCAGATGCCAAGAATGATGAAAAAAGTTCGCATTCCAAAAACCAAAAAATAGCGAGGCGCCGCTCCAAACCGTCATTGAACGGCCATTCACGGGCCGATGCAAGTTGTGGTTTTCCCGGTGGCAAGTCCCGGTCGAGTGAGGCACGACCAAATCACTATCGGAATCCGGCAAAACCCTGAGGCGTCCAGTTGAAAGCGATGGCAGCGGTCGGCGACGCTGCCGTCGGTCATCCGAAGCGCGCCTCCTGCGCACCGCTCCTGGCCGCGTGCGCGCGCCAGGCGTCGATCGCCCGGTTCGCGAGCATCAACGGCCGGCGTTCGCCGGTCTTGAGCTGAGCTTCAATGCTGTCGAGAAGGAAATTCGCAGTCTCGTCCGGAGCGCCGAGCTCGCCGCTCTGCTCCAGGAAGCTCCAGGCAATGAAGAATGCGCTCTCGACGGTGCAGCGTATGGACATGTGCTGCCAACGCAACGCGGGCGTCGACGTTCCGCGGCGAGACATTCGATCCCGCCGCAGGGAGCTTCAGGTTCCTCGCGTGCTAAAGCGCGATGGGATCAGGATCAATCGCCATCGCGCTTCAGGTTATTGTTTGAGCATGATCTTTTCGGAAAACCGCTGCACACTTTTCCGGATCATGCTCTAGTTCTTCAGCACGATGCGGCCGACGACCTTGCCGGCGCGCAAGTTATCGATCCATTTCTGCACGTCGGCCATCGGCTCTTCGCGCATCGGCGTCGGCTTGATCTTGCCGGCGCGGGCGAGCGCCATCAGCTCCTGGCCTTCCGCGAGCGTGCCGACCATGAAGCCTTCGACGGTCAGGCGCTTGTAGACCCATTGCACCATCGGCAGCGTGAACTGGCCGCCCATCAGGCCGGAGACCACGACCTTGCCGCCGCGTGCGGCGACCGCCACCGCAAACGCCATCGACTTCTCGTTGCCGGCGAAATCGACCACCTCGTCGAAGCCGCCTTCGGTTTCTTTCAGAATGCGCTTGATCACGTCGGGCTCGGACGGATCGTAGGCGACAGAGGCACCGTTCTTCAGCGCGGTCTCGCGCGCGGCCGGCGAGAGATCGGCAACCGTGATCGGCTGCTTGAACATGGCCTGCGCGAACGACAGGCCCATCATGCCGACACCGCCGAGGCCGATCAGCAGCAAATTGCGCTGGCGCGGACGATCGACCAGGCGCTTGAGCGCGCCGTAGGCGGTGACGCCCGAGCACATCAGGGTCGCGGCCTGGTTGACGGGCAGCGGATCGTAGTCGAGCAGGTATTTTGCGTCGGGCACCAGGACGTGGGTGGCGAAGCCGCCGTCGATGGAGACGCCGAGGAAGCGCTGCTTGGCGCAAAGATTCTCGTCGCCATTGGCGCAGTCGCGGCACTGGCCGCAGCCGATCCAGGGAAACACCGCTTTCTTCGCCCCGACGAGGCCGGCGGGAACATCAGGGCCGACCTCGTCGACCACACCGGCGATCTCATGACCGAGCGTGAAGGGCAGTGTCATGCCGCGCGTGGTGTCGAGCTTCTTGCCGCCGCCGAGATCGGCATAGCCGTCCTGGATGTGCAGGTCGGAATGGCAGAGCCCGCAGCGCTCGATGCGGACGAGGACCTCGCGTCCTTGCGGCTTCGGCGTGTCGACGATGGTCTCGCACAGCGGCGCATCGAACTTCACCAGGGATTGCCGACGCATCAACGCCATATTCTTTCCTCCGGAATTCTGATTGTCAGGTTTCGTTGCGTATATCCGCCAATTCACGGGCCATGGCAACAAAGCCTGATATCGGGATCGTCTCGGCGCGCCGCGTCGCATCGACGCCGGCGGCGCTCGCAAGGCGCGCGGGATCGACACCCAGCGATTTCAGGCTCTGCCGCAGCATCTTGCGGCGCTGGCCGAAGGCGGCGGCCGCAACCTGCTCGAGCAGCCTGCGATCGCAAGGCAGCGGCTCTGCACGCGGTTTGAGGCGCACGACGGAGGAGGTGACCTTCGGCGGCGGCACGAAGGCGGACGGCGAAATGTCGAACAGGATTTTTGTTTCGCAGCGCCAGTTGGCGAGCACGCCGAGGCGGCCATAGGCTTCCTCGTCCTCGCGCGCGACGATGCGCTCGCCGACCTCGCGCTGGAACATCAGCACCATCATTTGGTACCAGGGCGGCCAGGGCTCGATCGTGAGCCAGTTGATGAGAAGCTGGGTCGCGATGTTGTAGGGCAGGTTGGCGACGATCTTCGCGCGTTCGCCCGCGAGCAGCGGGCGCGGGTCGAACGTCATGGCATCGCCATGCACGATCTCGAGCCGGCCGGGGTAGCGCGCGGAAATATCCTGCAAGGCCGGGATCGCGCGCTCGTCATGCTCGATGGCGATGACGCGCCGGGCGCCGAGCGCGAGCAGCGCGCGTGTCAGTCCGCCGGGGCCAGGACCGATCTCGACGATGGTGGAGTCCTCGAGCGGCGCGGCCGCACGGGCGATGCGCGCGGTGAGATTGAGATCGAGCAGAAAATTCTGACCGAGCGATTTGCGGGCCGACAGCGCGTGCTGGCGAATGACCTCGCGCAGCGGCGGGAGGTCGTCGATCGCACTCATCAGCTTGTCGCAGCCGCCATGCGGCTTGCAAGCTGCAGCGCCGCGATCAGGCTGGCCGGATTGGCCTTGGCCGTCCCGGCGATGTCGAAGGCGGTGCCGTGATCGGGCGAGGTGCGGATGAAGGGCAGGCCGAGCGTGACGTTGACCGCGTCGTCGAAGGCGACGGTCTTGATCGGGATCAGCGCCTGGTCGTGATACATGCAGACCGCGCAGTCATAGAGGTTGCGCGCGGCTTCGTGGAACATGGTGTCGGCGGGCAGCGGGCCCCTGGCCTCGATGCCGTCATTGCGCAGAACCTTGAGCGCCGGCGCAATCACCGTCTGCTCCTCGTGGCCGAGCGAGCCGTCCTCGCCGGCATGCGGATTGAGGCCGGAGATCGCGATGCGCGGCCGCGCGATGCCGAAGCGGGATTTGAGCTCGGCCGCGACGATGCGCACGGTCGAGACGATCAATTCGCTGGTGAGCTGGCCCAGCGCCTCGCGCAAGGAGACGTGGATGGTCACCGGCACCACGGCGAGCCGCGGCGACCACAGCATCATCACCGGCTGCGGCACGCGGCCGCCCTCTGCGGCAAGCTCGGCGAGGAATTCGGTGTGGCCGGGATGGCGGAAGCCGGCGCGGTAGAGCACGCTCTTGGCGATCGGATTGGTGACGACGGCGCCGGCGCGCCCCTCGCGCACATCCGTGACCGCCTGACGGATCGAGGCGAGCGCTGCGGGCGCGCTGGTGGCGTCGGGTTTGCCGGGCTCAGCCGTCGCGCGCTCGCCGGTCGCAACCACGGGCAGGGCCCCGGCGAAGGCGGCCACGGCCTCACCGGGGCTCACCGGGACGATCCGGATCTCGGCGCCGAGCGCCTTGCCGATGAGCTTGGCGCGCCGCGCGACGAAGGCCTCGTCGCCGAGCAGATAGAAGGCGGGCAGGTTCAATTCACGGCGCCGGAGCCAGGCCGCAATCGTGATGTCGGGGCCGATGCCCGCGGGCTCTCCCAGGGTCAGGGCGAGGGGCTTTATCGGGTGGTCGGCCATCAGCGGTTGCGATATTCGATCATCGCGGCCTTGCGGAGCTCGTCGAGATAGGCCTTCTGGGTCTTCTCGTACTTCTCCTGATACATCTTCTCGCGCACCTCGCGCTTCTTCGGCGTGTCGATCACGGTCGGCTTGCGCGAGCACAGCACGACCATCTCGATGCCCGCCTTGGTCACCTCCGGCGCGGTCAGATGGCCGATCGGGGTGTCGTCGAGCACCTTGCGCAGCGCCTCGGGCAGGTCCGCCGTCGTCTTGGTGACGGCCTCGCGGATGGTGGCGTTCGGCGTCGAGCGGAACAGCGAATTGGCTTCCTCGCAGCTTCCGACGCGGGAGCGATATTGCTCGGCTTCCTTCAGCCGCGTCTCCTGGAAGGCCGGGGACGAGCCGCGCGGCACGATCAGCACGATGGGCTGCATCTTGTATTCGGTGCCCTCGACCTGCAGCTTGTCGCCGGTCTGGGCCTGTACGGCCTGCGCGACGTCGCGCTCGCCGACCAGCAGCTTCTCCTTGAAGCGGCCGCGCACGAGGCTGGTCCAGACCATCTCGGCCTTCATGCGGCCCTTCAGGGTTTCAGGGCGAACGCCCTTGGCTTCGAGGGACTTGGTCAGCTGATCCGGCGAGATGCGCATGCGCTGCGCCATACCCTCGTAGGACTGGTTGATGTCGCTGACACCGGGATCGACGCCGTATTTCTTGCCTTCCTTGAGCTTCACCTTGTCGTCGATCAGCTCGTTGATGACATCCTGCCGGCTGGGGGCCTTCTGCGTCGTCAGCTGGTCGAGCTTGGCGCGCTGGTCGATGTCGAAATCGGTGATCGGATCGCCGTTGACCATGACCACGATGTTCTGCGCACGCGACGGCGCGGGCAGGCCGGTCAGGACCAGCCCGGCACCGATGGCGAGGAGGACGCGGAAGGCAGGCAATGGAATCGTCATGGTTGTCGCTCGCATGTCAGCCGCGGTGAACCTGCGATCAGGACCGCGCGGCCGTCACTTCAAACCGTTCACTGGAAGCCGCCGGCGGAACTGCTGGTCGTCGACGTGGTCGCCAGCGTGCGCAGTCCGATCTGGAACATGAACGCGTGGCTCAGCACGGGCGGGGTCGTGCCCGCGGAGTAGCTGTACGAGGTTACATAGTTCGCCGCCAGCACGAAGCAATCGTCGACATAGCCGGCCCCGAGCACATACTGGTTGATCTTGTTGGCCTCGAGGTCCCAGCGCGCCGAACCCGTCACCACCCAGTTGGTCGCGACCTTCAGCGAGCCCGAGGTCAGGATGCCCTCGCGGCGCGTCAGGTAGCCGAGCTCCGGCTGCTGCGCGTAATTGCCATACAGCACGCTGACCGACCAGCGATCGAAATTGGCGCGGCCTTCGGCCTCGAAGCGCTGCACGTTCCAGGTCTGCTCATCCATGCGGGAGCGGACGCTGAAGGTGTAGGTGCGGTTGGGCGAGTAGCTGGCGCTTGCGACGTAATCCGAGCGCGGCTTGTCGAGACCGGAATCCACCCCCGTGTTGATGGAGTCCTGGACCGCGAAGGAGTTCATGCCGAACAGCTGGTAGGACTGACCGAACAGCACCTTGACGGCGCCGCCCTTGTCGAACTGCGTGGTGGACTGCACGCCGACATTGGCGCGGCCGCCGCCCTCGACGCGGTCGTAGCCGGAGAACTTGTCGACGCTGAACAGGTTCGAGGCGTCGAACACCATGCTCTGCGCGTCCTCGTTCGGCAGCTTGCCGGCATAGGTCTCGTTCGGGCGGATGATGATCTGCGCGATCGGCTCGATGGTGGTCGAGCCCCAGGGCTGAACGTTGATGAAGGGGTAGCGGTATTCGAGGCCGACGGTCGGCATCAGGCGGAATGCCTGGGTGTCGCCGACCGGCAGATAGTTCGACACGCCCGGCTGGTTGGAGACCGAGGAATTGATCGCGTCGGCGCGCAGGCTGGCGAACGGCGTCCAGATCTGGCCGAGCGGATCGGTAAAGGACTTGCGCCACTGCGCTTCAGCGGTGAGGCGGGTGTAGGTGCCGGGGAAGCCGCGCAGCAGACACTGCGACGGCGTGCGCGCGAGCGGATCGGCAGAAGCAGTGGTGCACAGGCTGTTGGTGTTGGCGAGCGTCGTGATCGGATCGAACACCGCGTTCTCACGCGACAGGTTCACGAAATTGGTCTTGTAGCTGAACTCGCCGCCGAACACCGGATAGTTCAGCACGTTCGAGTAGTCGATCACGGGATAGACGACCGGGACTTTGTCCTGGTTGCCCGAGTAGCTCAGCCAGTACATCGTCCGTGCGTCGAAGAAGCTGCGGTTGCCGACGCCGGTCAGATAAAGCTGCGACAGCGCGTCGGTCGGCAGGTTCAGGAACGAGCCGAGCGGATCGCGGTATTGCCCGAGACGATAGTCCGAAAAGAAGTAGTAGTCGGACAGCAGGACGCCGTCCCAACCCCAGACCCATTTGTCGTTCAGCGCGAACTGACCCTTGGTGTCGACGGCGCCGCGGAACTGGCGGTCGCCGGGCTGCCCGGCAAATGCGCCGGGGTCGAGCTGGTCGATGCCGTAGGCCCGGATCTGGTAGGCGCCGTCGATCAGTCGCTGGCGGAATTCGCCCTGCAACAGCACGCCTTGCCGCGACAGGAAGCGCGGGGTGATGGTCGCGTCCATATCGGGCGCGATCGCCCAATAATAGGGAACTTCGGCGCCGAAGCCGGTGTTCGTGGTGCCGGGGAAGTAGCCGGGCATCAGGAAGCCGCTCTTGCGCTTCACGGTCGGGTCGGGCGTCGAGAAATACGGCATGTAGGCGAGCGGCACGCCGAAGAACTCGAGCTGCGCCGTCTCGAAATACAGCATCTTCTCCTGCTGGTCGTGGATGATGCGGGCACCCTTGACCTGCCACAGCGGCGGCTTCTTAGGATCGTCCTTACACGGCGCGCAGGCCGTGTAGACGCCGTTCTCGAACACCGTGTAATTGCCGCTGGAGCGGTCGGCGCGGCTCGCGGCCATGCGGGTCTGGTCGGCGGTGTCCACGCGCAGCGAATCGACGAAACCGTCGCGGTAGTCGTCGGAGAGATCCATGATCTCGGCATAGGTGATCTTGCCGTCGGCATCCGTCATGCGGATGTTGCCTTCGGCATGGAGCCGCTTGGTCTTCTGGTCGTAGATGACCCTGTCGGCCTCGACGCTGGTGCCGTTGTAGAACAGCTGGACGTTACCGACCGCGGAGACGCGCGAATTGTTGTAGTCGTAGTCGACCTCGGTCGCCTGGACCAGCATCTGGTTGTCGTTGGCGACCTTCGGCGGCTTCGGACGCTGCGGCAGCGGATTGTAGGTGAAGCTCTGGGCGGAGGCGGGGGCCACGAGGGCCGCGTCCAGCAGCCCGCCGAGCGCGGCAGCCGTGATGACGGCCAGCAGGAGCCTGCGAGCGGACAAGCCGTACCCGTTCGCGCGCACCACGGTACGCCGCGTCAAACGAGACACGAGCCCTCGACGGACGGCAGTCACTAACCGTCCTCCTGATACAACAAGGCCAAAAAGCCGGTCAGGCCGCCCACCACCACGGGCAACCACGCCGCAGCGATCGGATGCATCAACTCAGCCTTGCTCAAGTCTTCAGTCACTTTCGACAGAACGTAGAGCAGAAAGCCTGCGCCCACGCCACTCAAAACCATCTTCTGCACGCCGCCCATCCGGAAGAAGCGCAACGACACCGAGGCCGCGAGCATCACCATGGCGGCCAGCAAAAACGGCTGTGCCAGAAGCTTGTGATACTGGAGTCGATAGCCGGCTGTCGCGAAGCCTGAGCTTTCGGAGGAGCTGATGTAGCTCGGTAGTTGCCAAAAGGACACAGTCTCGGGTGTGGAAAAGCTGTTGCGGACCTGGGCCTCGGTCAGCGTCGTCGGAATCGCCAGAACGGCCTGCTCGGTCGGCGGCGCGTCGAGCGAGAAGCGGCGGACGTTCCTGAAGATCCATTGTCCGGGTTCGAGCTCGGCCTCGCGCGCCTCGACGCGCTCCTTGAAGTGCTGCTGTGTGTCAAACCGGAACAGCGTCAGCCCCGTGAGCCGGACGCCCTGCTGTTCGCTGCGCGCCGCGTTGATGATGGTCTGGCCGTCGCTGGTCACCTGATTGAGCCAGAAGCCGGAGGCATCCTGGATGCCGCCGCCGGGCGCCGAGCCGAACAGCTCGGCCTCCATGCGCTTGGAGAGTTCGCGCAAATTGGCCGACATCGGATTGTAGGCGACGGTGGCGATGACCCCGATCAGGAGCGCGCTGCCGAGCGCCGGCGAGATGAACTGCCAGGCCGAGATGCCGGCGGCGCGCGCCACCACGAGCTCAAGCCGGCGGGAGAGGGCCAGATAGCAGGTCATGGCGCCGATCAGCATGCAGAACGGCGTCAGCTTCTCCAAAAGCTGCGGCACGCGGAACAGCGAGGTCTCGGCCACCATGATCGCGGAGGCGGATGCAAGGCCGGAGGTCTTGCGCACCATCTCGATGTAGTCGACCAGCACCAGCAGCAGGAAGATGCTGGCGAACACGCCGAGCGCCGCGACGACGAAGCGGCCGGCGAAATAGCGCCCGAGTGTGTTGGTGAGCATGCTCATGCGGTGGCCGGCCGTCCGAACAGCCGCGCGATACGCGCGTTGGATCTGTTGATGGCCTCCATGAGGCGGGGAGGCGGTTCGACCACAATGCCGCCGATGATCATCCACAGGCCGACGCCGATCGCGCCCACGACCATCGCATATTGAACCAGCACCGCCTCCGGCGATTTCACCGCCATCACCGAGCAGGCGAAGCCCGCCATGCGCAGGCCGAACACTGCGAGGATCGAGGAGCCGATCGAGAAGTTGCGGCTCTGGCGGGTGGTGCGAGGCGCACCCAGGAAGGCGAAGGTCAGCACGGCAAAGGCGAAGGGATAGACCGGTGCGAGCAGGCTGTCATGCAGGGCCGAGCGGAACTGCCCGGGAATCTGCTTGTAGACTGGATCGTCCTCGGATGGCGAGAACAGCTCCCAGAGATAGCGCTCGCGAATGCCGAGGGTGACGTCACGGCCCTGATTGCCGAACTTCGACATGTCGAAGCCGTAGCGGCCGAACGCCACCAGCGCGGGATCGCGCTTGCCGGCCTCGAAACGCTGGAGATTGCCGTCCTTCAGCACCAGGAAGGAGCCGTTCTCGTTCTTCACGACCTCGCCTTGCTCGGCGACGATCGAGACGCGCTCGTTGGGGTCGCGGCGGTCGTCGATGAAGATGCCTTCCAGAATGCCGCCGGGTTTGCGCTCGCGGATCCGGATCGTCAGGTTTTTGTCCAGCTGGGCGAAGCGGCCGGGCTGGAGGATGTTGGTGAGCACGTCGGCGGTGATCTCGGCGTCCCACTGCTTGATACGCCGCATGCCGTCGGGCGCGAGATAGGCCGCAATGAAGGCGACCAGCAGCGCCACCACGCAGGTGGCGTAGAAGAACGGATAGAACAGCCGGAACGGCGAGAAGCCGGCGGCATTCATCACGATGATCTCGGAATCGGTCGCGAGCTTGTTCAGCGTGTGCGAGATCGCGATCATCAGCGCGATCGGCGAGATGATCAGGACCAGCGCCGGAATGACAAGGCTGGTGATGCCGAGGAAGGTGAGGATGGTCTGCCCCTGGCTCGTCATCAGGTCGATGCCGCGCAGCGCCTGCGTAATCCAGATCACGCCGGTGAGGCTGACCAGGACCAGCGCAAACGACGCCAGCGTCGTGCGGAAAATATACCTATCGATTGACCCCATGCGCTACCGCACGATTCCCACCAAGCCCCACTGCAGGCCGGAACTCCGGCTGTCCAACCAATCCCCGATCTGGGGATCCCCAAGGTCGGCCAACCACCGCTTCCGCCGGCTTACTCTCTCACTACCATCCCTTTGATCCGTCAACAAAATGGCTGCCCCGTGGCGCCCTCAATATATGGTTAATATTTCGCCCGTTGTGGCCTGACGGCCACGGCGGTGCTTGGCATCTGCCGGGCCGGTGGCCCATAGTAGGCAGAGTTCAGTGAATCGCCGTTCAGCTCCGGCCTGTGGCCGGGACCGCCGAACGGCAAAAAATCCCATGTTTTAGAGGAGTTACCCATGTCCGATGCCATCAAGGTCGGCTTCGTCCCGTTGTCTGCCGCCGCCCGTGGCATCCTGGTCGTGTTCTGCGACGACGGTTTGAAGCTCGGCCCGGCGACGGCCAAGGCGCTCGGGAGCGCTGCCGACCTCGTGAAACGGGCGGCCTCCGCCGCCGGCTTCAAAGGTAAAAGCGGGGCTGCCCTGGACATCCTGGCGCCGGAGGGCGTGAAAGCCACCCGTCTGGTGGTGATCGGGGCCGGCAAGCCGGCAAGCCTGAAGGCGAGCGATTTCCTCAAGTTCGGCGGCGTGGCGGCGAGCAAGCTCACGGCCGGTACCGCCGCCATGACCATCATGGCGGAATTGCCCGGTGGCGCCGTGACCAGCGAGCAGGCGGTCGCGATCGCCTCGGGCCTTCGCTTACGCGCCTACAAGTTCGACCGCTACAAGACCAAGAAGAAAGACGGCGAGGAGGGCGGCTCGCGCGCCGATGTCTCGCTCGCGGTTGGCGACGCCACTGCTGCGAAGAAGGCATTTGCCACTGCCGGCCACGTCGTCGACGGCGTGATCATCGCCCGCGACCTCGTCAACGAGCCGCCGAACGTGCTTTTCCCCGAGGAGTTCGCGCGCCGCGCGGGCCAGCTGCGCAAGCTCGGTGTCAAGATCGAGGTGCTCGACGTCAAGGCGATGCAGAAGCTCGGCATGGGCGCGCTGCTCGGCGTCGGCCAGGGCTCGGGGCGGCCGAGCCGCACCGTGATCATGCGCTGGGACGGCGGGAAAAAAGGTGAGGCGCCGGTCGCCTTCGTCGGCAAGGGCGTCTGCTTCGACACCGGCGGCATCTCGATCAAGCCGGCCGGCAGCATGGAGGACATGAAGGGCGACATGGGCGGGGCGGCCTGCGTCGTCGGCCTGATGCACGCGCTGGCGGCGCGCAAGGCCAAGGCCAACGTGGTCGGCGCCATCGGCCTCGTCGAGAACATGCCCGACGGCAATGCACAGCGGCCGGGCGACATCGTCACCTCGATGTCGGGCCAGACCATCGAGATCATCAACACCGACGCCGAAGGCCGCCTCGTGCTCGCCGACATGCTCTGGTACGTCGCCAAGAAGGTGAAGCCGAAATTCATGGTGGACCTGGCGACGCTGACCGGTGCGATCGTGGTCGCGCTCGGCACCGAACATGCCGGCATGTTCTCCAACAATGACGAGCTCGCCGAGCGCCTGCTGGCGGCCGGCATCGAGAGCGGAGAGAAGGTCTGGCGCCTGCCGCTCGGCGCGGAATACGACAAGCTGATCGATTCCCAGTTCGCCGACATGAAGAACACCGGCGGCCGCCATGGCGGCTCGATCACGGCCGCGCAGTTCCTGCAGCGCTTCGTCGACGGCACGCCCTGGGCGCATCTCGACATCGCCGGCACCGCCATGGGCGCGCCGAAGACCGACATCAACCAGAGCTGGGGAAGCGGTTACGGCGTTCGCTTGCTTGACCGCCTGGTCGCCGATCATTACGAGCGCAAGTGACCAAATGACCGAAGTGCTGTTCTACCATCTGCAAAACATGACGGTGGAGAACGTGTTGCCGCCGCTTCTCGAGAAATCGCTCGAGCGCGGCTGGCGCGTCGTGGTGCAATCGACCTCGGAGGAACGCGCCGATGCGCTCGACGCGCATTTGTGGACCTATCGCGACGATTCCTTCCTGCCGCACGCGACCTGGCGGGTGAACGACGCCGCCGACCAGCCGATCGTGCTGGCGATCGAGGAGGGCAATCCCAACGGCGCCAATGTCCGCTTCCTGGTCGACAGCGCCGCGCTGCCGCAGGACGCGCAGGGCTATGAGCGCATGGTGCTGCTGTTCAACGGCGACGATGCGGACGCGCTTGCTTTGGCCCGCACTGCCTGGACGGATTGCAAGGCGCGGGGATTTGATGTCACCTATTGGCAGGCCGACGAACGGGGGCGGTGGCAGCGGCGGAATTAGCCGTCCATCGCAATTAATGATAATTTGCACTTTTCGGGCGATGCTGGCTTTGGCCACCTTCGTGCCGCAAAGTGATGTTGGGACAATTGCTTAGGGCTGGTCCTTCACGCGGGGAATTTAGTTTATCGTGCGACATCAAAAGCTTCCCGGCTCGCTCATAGTTGCGTTGGCCGCCGTAGCACCGCTGGTCGCGGGCTGCTCGGGGACCGATCTGCTGTCGAAGGACGCAGAATGGTTCCAGAAGCCCGGCCGCCTCTTCATCAAGAACATCTCGATCGAGTCGCCGCCGCTGACCCCGGACAAGCCGGTGGGCGCCGAGGATCTCGTCAGCGCCGACGGCGCCTGTCCCGGCATGGCGCCGACCCCCGGGCCGGCTGACGCCAATGCGTCGACGACGGCGCCGGCACCGGCGGGTGGCACGGTCGCGCTCGGCCACACCGAATGCGACGTGCTGCGCGGCATCGGCGCGCCCTCGACCGTCAATCTCTCCAATGACGCTGCCGGCCGTCGCGTCGCCGTCGTGACGTGGACGGCCGGTCCGCGTGCCGGCATCTACACGTTCACGTCGGGACGCCTGTCCTCGATCGAGGGCACGCCGGAGGCGCCGGTCATGCCGAAGGGGACCAAGCCGAAGCCGAAGAAGAAGGCGGCGACGTAAGGGCCGCGCGTCACGCGGCTTTTCGCCCTTTGATCGCCGTCGCCCAGGCGTGGACCGTGATCGCTCCCGTCGCGCTTGCCGGAAGTCTGTCTTGCGGCCGGCGTTCAGCTCGGCGCTCTCTGCATCCGACAGCTTTCCCACGACGCCGGTCGGACTGCTCACGACCATGGACAGCCAATAGTCCGGTATTATGGCGCAAACGCCACCGGGGTCTGGAGATGATCGGCCGGGCGGCGGTGGCCGCGTTAATCGGAATCGTTATGTCGGGGTGTCATCTCGAAAACCCCATCTTGGTTTTCGAAAGTCTCTCCTCGCGCGGCTTTACCCAAGAAATGAGGGGTGACGGATCGGCAGAACCTTGTGGTTCTAATTTTCTTTTTGAAAATATCGTAATACCTGACGACTCCGAGCACGTATACTCGCTTGGTGGCGCCATCTTGGACCAGGTCTCGAATTTCTTCCAGACTGAGCGCCCTTCCCATAGTTGCCTGTCCGATTGCTGGGGTGTCGCTATAGACGGTCGATTTAGACCACGTCTCGCCAACTGGAGGCGGCGGCTCAATGGGCCAATCACCTGGAAGGGGATATGGCCATACATGAACTGTGGAGATGCTACTCATGTCGTGAGCCGGGGTGGCCCCGTGATTAGCAATCTTGAATTTGACGGCTATTGGAGTGTTCTTGTCGAACTTGAAAATCCAGAAAGGACTAGCCGATAGATACGCGCGCAATTGCCGTTCGGAGGTATCTTCCGCACCTCTCACGAGTTGCTCCGTGGATCGCCAAAGTCTCCAAGTGGCGATTCCCAAAGCACAGGTCGCTATACCCAGAATTACCGTCCAAATGGCAATGATGCGTTCAGCATCGATCCATTCCCACGAACGGCACACCGCAAACGAGCCCCATTCCTTCCAGACTTTGGGCTCGGCGCAATGACGTTCCTCGCCAGCATGTTTGGCGGTATATACATTTATGGTCGGGGAGACGGGCCGCTGCGTCATCCAAAACGGAAATGGCGCGGGCGCTTGCTGAAGGGTATCGCCTTTGGCTTGTTCGCTTTGGGAAGCTTCAGCTTTGTTTTCGGCTTCCCTTGGGCTGCTCTCTTTTGAATGGGCGGCCGAACTCAATGCCAGCAACCCGGCTACCAGCAGAACCCTCAACATCCCCAACCCCGAGTTTAAATTTCCTCCAATGCTACCCCGTCGAGTTCTAAGGCTGCAATACACACAAGGAAGAATGTGGCCGGGAACGTGCCCCTAGCCAGTTTATTCGTGACCGAAGCCTCGGTTTCCTTCAGCCCTTGCTTCTTGAGCCGCTTCGCCAGCGCTTGGCATTGGCGTTTGCGCCATAGTACCGCAATAGTCATCGAAATTCGCGAATGTCCGCTCGACGACAAGCTCGCGGGTTTCGACATCGCGGATGCCCAGCTCTGCCCAGAGCGTTGCAAAACGCTAGACATCCGCGCTCGGCGGACGCTTTGTTGCATATCGCTTAAGTTGGAAATCGCTTGCGCAGAAAATGCCGATCGGTCTCGACCGTGGAGCCGGATCATCCGCGATGCGCTGACGCAAACTCCGTCCAACCTAACCCCAAATGCGCAGAAGCGTCACGGGCCATTTCGTTGGCATTTCCATCATGTTCGCCCAGGTGATCGATCCGGTCGGCTTCAAGCTTGTTCGACAGATGCGCGGCGGACGGCCGGGCCGGCCTGCACACATCGCAACGGCATCGACCGCGCTTGATCTGGATCATGGAGCCCGGCCGGCCGCCAGTGCAGGCTATGACAGCACCCCGAAAGAAGGGGCTGCCAGCATGGCAAGAAATTTTCAGAGGATCATCCAGGGGATCATTGACGTGAGCAACCTCGCAAAGATTGAACGCGATCCGAATTACCAGGAGCTCGTGCGCCGGCGCTCGTCGCTGGGCTGGCTGCTGTCGGCGATTATGCTTGTCATCTATTTCGGCTTCATCCTGCTGGTCGCCTACGCTCCCAAGTTTCTGGGAATACCGCTGGGCAGCGGCGTGACGACGATCGGTATTCCGATCGGACTGTCCGTCATCGTGCTCGCCTTTGTGCTGACGGGCATCTACGTCCGTCGGGCGAATTCCAGCTACGATGTACTCATCCGCAAAATTGTCGAGGAGAACCGCTCGTGAAGAAATTCGCCTGGCTATCGGCAATTCTGCTCGCAAGTATGCCCACCATCGCGCTCGCCGCCGGCGCCGTCGAGGGCGGCGCGAAGCAGGCGACCAACTGGTCGGCGATCGGCATGTTCGTCGGGTTTGTCGGCCTGACGCTCGTCATCACCTATTGGGCCGCCAAACGGACCGCGTCGGCTGCGGATTTCTACTCGGCCGGCGGCGGAATCACGGGCTTCCAGAACGGGCTTGCGATTGCAGGCGACTACATGTCGGCGGCGTCGTTCCTCGGCATCTCGGGTCTTGTCTATACCTCGGGCTACGACGGCTTGATCTACTCGGTCGGCTGGCTCGTGGGATGGCCGATCGTCACCTTCCTGATCGCCGAGCAGTTGCGCAACCTCGGAAAGTTCACCTTTGCCGACGTCACCTCGTTTCGTCTCGGGCAGACCGAGATCCGTATCCTGGCGGCGTGCGGCTCGCTGGTGACCGTTGCATTCTATCTCATCGCGCAGATGGTCGGAGCCGGCAAGCTGATCCAGCTGTTGTTCGGCCTCGATTACTGGATCGCAGTCGTCCTGGTCGGCGGTCTGATGATGATCTACGTGACGTTCGGTGGAATGAAAGCGACGACGTGGGTGCAGATCATCAAGGCGGTGCTGCTGCTCTCGGGAGCGACGTTCATGGCCGGAGCCGTCCTCTACAAGTTCGGATTCAGCCCGGAAGCCCTGTTCACCAAGGCGACCGAGGTGCATCCGAAGAAGCTCGCGATCATGGAGCCCGGCACCCTGATCTCCAACCCGCTCTCGGCCATCTCGCTCGGCTTGGCGCTGATGTTCGGAACGGCCGGCCTGCCTCACATCCTGATGCGCTTCTTCACCGTGAAGGACGCCCAGGCCGCCCGCAAATCGGTGTTCTACGCCACCGGTTTCATTGGCTACTTCTATATCCTGACCTTCATCATCGGCTTTGGCGCGATCACGCTGGTTTCGACCGACGCGATGTTCCTGGACGGCAGCATCCTCGAGAAGACCAAGAGCGGAATCGCGGCGATCAAGGGCGGCTCCAACATGGCGGCGATTCACCTCGCGAACGCCGTGGGCGGCAACATGTTCCTTGGCTTCATTTCGGCCGTTGCCTTCGCCACGATCCTTGCCGTCGTCTCGGGGCTCGCTCTGGCCGGGGCATCGTCCATCAGCCACGATCTCTACGGCATGGTGATCAAGGGCGGCAACGCGAATGAGCAGGACGAGATCCGCGTGTCGAAGATCGCGACCCTGGTGCTCGGCGTGCTTGCGATCTTCCTCGGCATCGTGTTCGAGAACCAGAACGTTGCCTTCATGGTCGGCCTTGCCTTCGCCATCGCGGCCTCCTGCAATTTCCCGGTGCTGGTGATGTCGATCTTCTGGAAGGGCCTGACGACGCGGGGCGCCGTGGTCGGCGGCTTCCTCGGTCTGGTCAGCGCGGTCGTCGGCGTGGTGCTCTCGCCGGCGGTCTGGGAGGTGACGCTTGGCTTCGCCAAGGGCTCAGCTCCGATCAAGCTGGACAATCCGGCGCTGTTCTCGATGGCCATCGCCTTTGCGGGGATCTGGCTGGTCTCGATGCTGGATAGCAGCAAGCGTGCCGCGGTCGATCGCGATGGCTTCGATGCGCAATATGTCCGATCTCAGACCGGCATCGGAGCTGCTTCGGCCACGGCCCACTGAAGGCTCACTGAACGAGGGGCTAGGACATCGCTTCGGCACCGGCCGGGCCAGTTGGCCCCGCCGGTGCGACGCGTTCGATGGCCAATCGTCGGGTCCTGAGGTCGCCCGCATCTTCGAAAGGTCGAAATGCCCAAGGCGTTCGATATCAGCAACCCGCCATTCGATCGTCTGACGCCGAACGAGGCCGAGACGTTGCGGGCCGCGCTCGACATCGCCTACTTCAGCCCGGGCGAAGCGATCATCAGGCGGGACGCTCCGGCGGAGGCGCTCTATGTCGTGATCAAGGGCATCGTCGAGGAGCGGAGCGAGGTCGATCTGCTCGCATTGCTCGGTCCCAAGGACACGTTCGACAGTCGCGCGCTCGTTCACGATCATAGCGGCCACCAGTTCTTCGCCCGCGACGAGACGCTCTGCTATGTGATCCCCAGGAAGGTCGCGCTCGATCTGATCAAGGCAAATCCGCGCTTTGCCGCATTCTTCTACCGCGAGATATCCCAGAAGCTGGACGAGCTCGCCAACGACGAGGAGGCGCGACGCTACGGCTCGTTGATGCACGCCAAGGTCGGCGAATTGTTCCTGCATCCGCCGGTGTTTCTGGCGGCCAGCGACACGATCGAGGCCGCAGGTCACCTGATGCGCGAGATCAACAGCAATGCGCTGTTCGTCCGGGACGGCGAGCGGATCGGCATCGTGACAGGCATGAACCTGTCCAAGGCGGTGGTGCTGGGGCGCCAGTCGATCGAGACGCCGGTGGGCACGCTGGCGAATTACGACATCGTGTCCCTGCGACGTGACGATTTCGTATCCTCGGCTCTCCTGCTGATGACGAAGCACAACAAGCGGCGGCTTGTCGTGCGCGAGGACGAGGAATTCGTCGGAATTCTGGAGGAGATCGATCTGCTGGGTTTCCTGGCGGGAAGCGCGCAAGTCACTGCCGGCCGCATCGATCGCGCCTCGAGCCGGCAGGACCTTGCCACCGCAGCGCGCGAGATCGAGACGCAAACGCGCGTGCTGCGGCGGCAAGGCGTCAAGGTGGAGGTCATTGCGGAGATCGTCTCCGATCTCAACCGCCGCCTCCTGGCCCGGTTGTTCGACATGATCGCGCCGGCCGAGCTGCGCGCCGGCGGCTGTCTGATCGTGATGGGGAGCGAGGGACGGGGAGAGCAGACCGTACGCACCGACCAGGACAACGGCCTTATCCTGGCCGGTCCGGTGCAGGGTGAAATCCTCGAGGCGTTCCGTCACGAGTTCTTCGTCGCTCTCGAGAGCTTCGGCTTTCCGCCTTGTCCTGGCGATATCATGGTGCGCAATCCGGCATGGTCCAGGCCGCTCTCTGAATATCTCGCAGATCTGCGCCGCTGGATCGTGCTTCCCAACCAGGCCGGGCACATGAATGTGGCCATCATCTACGATGCCCAGGCGATCGCGGGCGATCAGCAACTCCTGGATGACGCCAAGACGGCGCTGATCGATATGACCCGGGGCGAGCAGGCGTTCATGGCCCACTTTGCCCGCGCGGTTGACGCGTTCGAGACGCCGATCGGCCTCTTCAACAATTTGATCACGTCCGAGGGCACGGGCGACGCGCTTGACCTCAAGAAAGGCGGCATCTTTCCGATCGTGCACGGGGTTCGCAGCCTGGCGCTCGAGCAGGGGCTGCGCGAGACCTCCACCGACAAGCGCATCTCCCGGCTATGTGAGCTCGGCGTGCTGCAGGCGGACTTCGGACGCGACCTGAAACAGGCCTTCCGCTTCCTGCTGATGCTTCGGCTCGACGGGCAGCTGGCCGCGTCCGCCGGCGCATCGGGGACCCTGGTGCGACCGGCGCACCTGTCCAGCATGGAACGCCATCTGTTGCGCGATGCACTTCAGGTGGTGAAGAAGTTTCGCGAGATCGTCGGTCATCATTTCAAGCTGGGCATGTTCTAGAATGCTGCCTCGCGCGATCAAGCGACTGTTGCACCAGGCAACCCTGAGTGATCAGTCCTATCGCTTTATGTTCGGCCGCGCGCCTGACGACGAGTTTGTGGTCATCGACTGCGAGACCACCGGTCTGAACGTGCGAACGGACGATGTTGTCGCCATTGCGGCCATCAAGATTCGCGGCAATCGGATTTTGACCAGCGCGCGTTTCGAAGCCATCATCCATCCCGACAGGGAGCTCGGAGCGGAGGCGATCAGAATTCACCACTTGCGCCGGTCCGACGTCGAAGCTGCGCCGATCGTCTGGAAGGTATTGCCGGGCTTTCTGCACTTCATCGGGCCGCGCCCGTTGATCGGCTACTATGTCGATTTCGACATCGCCATGCTGAACAAGTACATCCTGCCGCTGGTGGGAATTGAGCTGCCCAACGAACGCATCGAAGTGTCGCGACTTTACTACGACCGCAAATACGGAGACGCGCCGCCAAACACCTCGGTCGATCTGTCATTCGCCGCAATGCTCCGCGACCTCTGCATTCCGGCTCTCGGACAGCATGATGCCTTCAACGACGCATTGATGACTGCGATGATGTTCGTGCAGTTGCGCGACCTGACCGCGCGCGGCGTGCGCATCCCGCGCCAACGGACCAGCCCGGTCTTCAATCCGACCGGGGCATGACCGGTGCCAGAGAGCATGTCGCGGGCCTGCAGCTCAGAGACCGCCGCTGGCGTTCGCGCAAATCGCGACACGCGTGGGCGGCGCGATCATGATCGTGATTGCGACACTTTTGCTGAAATCGCTTTCCTGATGGCCGTGCGGCCCGGGATGCGCTTTTATGGCGCGATAAAGGAATCTGGAGGGAACATGCGTTTTGTCACGATCGTATCGGCTCTGTTCTTGTCGCTCGGCTCGGCGGTTGCCCAGGACTATCCGTCGCGGCCCATCACCGTGCTGGTGCCGTACGCCGCGGGCGGACCGACGGATACCATCGCGCGCCTGACCGCGGCGGCCATGGGGAAATCGCTCGGCCAGCAGATCATCGTCGAGAACGCGACCGGCGCCGGCGGCACGATCGGCACCACCCGCGCCGCGCGTGCCCAGCCGGACGGCTACACGCTGCTGGTCCATCACGTCGGCATTTCGACCGCAGCCACGCTGTACCGCAATCTGAGCTACGACACGAAGACGGCCTTTGCGCCGATCGGGCTTGTGACCAATGCGCCGATGACCATCATCGCGCGTCCGGATTTCCCGGCCGATACGCTCAAGGAACTGGTCGCCTACGCCCAGCAGCAGGGTGACAAGCTGACTTACGCCAATGCCGGGTTAGGGGCGGCATCGCATCTCTGCGGCATGCTGTTCATGACGGCGATCCAGAAGCAGCTCACCACCGTGCCCTACAAGGGCAACGGTCCGATCATGAACGATCTGCTCGGCAAGCAGATCGATCTCACCTGCGACCAGGCGACGAACACGACCGGCCCGATCACGGCCAAGCAGGTCAAGGCCTATGCGATCACCACCAAGGAGCGGCTGAAGAGCCTGCCTGATCTGCCGACCGCTGACGAGGCCGGCCTCAAGGGTTTCGAGCTCGGCGTCTGGCACGGCCTCTATGCTCCCAAGGGCACGCCGCCCGCGGTCGTTCAGAAGCTGACGGCGGCGCTTCAGGCCGCGCTGAGGGATCCTACATTGATCGCCCGGTTCAACGACATCAACACCGAGCCGGTCCCGCAGGACAAGGCGACGCCGGAGGCGCTGGCTGCGATGCTGACCAGCGAGGTCGATCGCTGGGCGCCGATCATCAAGGCGGCAGGGCAATATGCGGATTGAATAAAGATCATGCCATTCAGTAACTTGCGGCTAGGTGATTTATTACCTGTACTGTGCATGGGGTTGTTTCGAGGTTTTGAATCTACCCCGCCGCCTCGTCGAACTGCGCGCTTGCCTCGAGCCATTGCTCCTCCGCGCGCGCCAGCGCGTCGGCGGCATTGGCGCGCGCTTTCGACAGTTGCGCGGCCTGCTTGGGATCGCGCGTAAAGATGTCGGGCAGGGCCAGCGCCGTGTCGATCTTGGCGATGATCTCGCTGACGCGGGCGATCTCGCTCTCGGCTTCCGCAATGCGCTTCTTCAGCGAGCCGCGATTGTCCGACTTCGGGCGCTGCGGCTTTTCGCTCGGCGCACTGCGCTCGCGCGGCGCTTCCGCGTTGCGCGCCGACAGCACCAGGCGGCGGTATTCGTCGAGGTCGCCGTCGTAATTGGTGACGGTGCGGTCGGCGACGATCCAGAGCCGGTCGGCGCAGGCCTCGATCAGATAGCGGTCGTGCGAGACCATGATCACCGCGCCGGGGAATTCGTTGATGGCCTCCGCGAGCGCGCCGCGGCTGTCGATGTCGAGATGGTTGGTGGGCTCGTCCAGGATGATCATGTTGGGGCCGAAGAAGGTCGCAAGGCCCAGGAGCAGCCGCGCCTTCTCGCCGCCGGACAATTTGCCGGCCTTGGTGTCGGCGGCCTTGCCGGAGAAGCCGATCGCGCCGGCGCGCGCCCGCACTTTTGCTTCGGGCGCATCGCCCATCAGCTTGCGGACGTGGTCGTAGGCGGAGGCGTCCTCGTTCAATTCGTCGAGCTGGTGCTGCGCGAAATAGGCGATCGACAGCTTGTCGGCGCGCGTCACCTTGCCCGAGAAGGGCGCCAGGCGCCCGGCGAGCAGCTTGACCAGCGTCGACTTGCCGTTGCCGTTGGCCCCCAGCAGCGCGATGCGGTCGTCATTGTCGATGCGCAAGGTGACGCGGCTAAGCACGGGGCTCGCCGGATCGTAGCCGACCGAGGCGTTGTCGACGGCGATGATCGGCGGCGACAGGATCTTCTCCGGCGCGGGGAAGCTGATCTCGCGCACGTCCTCGGTGACCAGCGCCGTGATCGGCTTCAGCCGCTCCAGCATCTTCACGCGCGATTGCGCCTGGCGGGCCTTCGAGGCCTTGGCCTTGAAACGGTCGACGAAGGCCTGCAGGCGGGCGCGCTCGGCCTCCTGGCGCTTGACCGCCTTGGCATCGAGCAGCTCGCGCGCGGCGCGCTGCTCCTCGAAGGAGGAGTAGGTGCCCTTGTAGAGCGTGAGCTTGCCGCGCTCCAGGTGCAGGATCTGGTCGACCGAGCTTTCCAGGAGGTCGCGGTCGTGGCTGATGACGATCACCGTGCGCGGATAATGCGCGAGGTGATCCTCCAGCCACAGCGTGCCTTCGAGGTCGAGATAGTTGGTGGGCTCGTCGAGCAGCAACAGATCGGGGGCGGCAAACAGCGTCGCGGCGAGCGCGACGCGCATGCGCCAGCCGCCGGAGAATTCGGCGCAGGGACGGAGCTGATCGGCGGCGGAAAAGCCGAGGCCGGAGAGGATCGCAGCCGCGCGTGCGGGCGCCGAGTGTGCGTCGATGTCGACGAGCCGGGTCTGGATCTCCGCGATCCGGTGCGGATCGGTCGCGTGCTCGGCCTCCGCGAGCAGCGCGTCGCGCTCGAGGTCGGCCTTGAGCACGACCGTGATCAGGCTTTCGGGGCCATTCGGGGCCTCCTGCGCCAGGCTGCCGACGCGCCAGCGCGGCGGCAGCGTCACCGTGCCGTGCTCGGCCGCCAGCTCACCCCGGATCACCTTGAACAGGGTCGACTTGCCGGTGCCATTGCGCCCGACCAGGCCGACGCGCGATCCGGGTGTGACCTGCACGGAACTCTGGTCAATCAAAAGGCGTCCGGCGAGGCGGATGGAGAGGTCGGTTATGGAGAGCATGCGGCCTTGTCACCGCAAGGCGCGTCGAACGCAACTCGTTTTTCCGTCAGATTATTGTTTGAGTATGATCTTTCCGGAAAACCGCTTTGCACTTTTCCGGATCATGCTCAGTGCGCCTCGCGCTCGCGTCGCTTCAGCTCGTCCAGAAGCTGCTCGAGATGCGTCGGCAAGCGGGGTTCGGGCCGCAGGCTCTGCTGGAGCCGTTCGCCCACGGCATCGCAGATCGCACGGCTGGTGCGCCGGTCGATCTGTTCGCTGTCATTGGCGAGACGGCCATTCATGACGGGTTCCATGTTGCAGAGTAACGACATGGTACCAAGTCATTGACCCCCCGAATGGTTTCGCCATTCCTGGGGGATGTCCGGCGCTCTAGCAAGAATTGTATGAATTCGCCGTGGCTGCCCAAAAATGAGGCCCCGGCGGGGGGATCACCGGGGCCTCTCTAGGAGGTACCTTGGGGGGCTTAGGTACCTTTGGAAGGTGCTTGGGAAAGGTGCTGTCGGGCTCAGTAGCAGCGGTTGATCAGCCGCCAGCGGGGTCCCCAGGGGGTCGGGACCAGCCGGCGCACATAGCAGCCGCCATAGCCGTAGGAGACGGGAGCATAGAAGCGCGGGCCACCCCAGCCATAGCCGTGGTGCCAGCCGCCGCCGTGCCAGCCCCAGCCGCCGCCATGCCAGTGCGCGGAGGCCGAGGTCGGTGCCAGCGCGGCACCCAGCGCGACCGCGGCGACGGCGGCAAGCGAAAGTTTCCTCAACATGGTGATCTCCTCAGAACTGCCGGCGCGGGGCTATCGCGTCGATGGAAAGGCCGCCGAAACGTTCCGCCTGTTGAAAAGGCTTTGGTTTCGATAGACCCGACCTTACGCCGGCGAGGCTGAACCAAACCCTGAATGGGGGCTTCAGATTCGGTTCATCTGGGTGAAATCTCGGTAATCCATCCCTAAATCCCATTGGGCAGCCCTGCGGCGAAGCGCCCGTGAGAGGGGTTTTGGCGGTCGCTTGCCGTCCGGCAAAGGCGCCGATATAAGCCCCGCAACTCCGAACCACCGCTTTCTTCCCAAGGACAAGATTATGGCCATCGAACGCACTTTCTCGATCATCAAGCCCGATGCGACCGCGCGTAACCTGACCGGTGCGGTCAACGCCGTGATCGAAAAGGCGGGCCTGCGCATCGTCGCGCAGAAGCGCATCCGCATGACCAAGGAACAGGCCGAGACCTTCTATGCCGTCCACAAGGCCCGCCCGTTCTTCGGCGAGCTCGTCGAGTTCATGACCTCGGGCCCGGTCGTCGTCCAGGTCCTGGAAGCCGAGAACGCCATCGCCAAGTATCGCGACGCCATGGGTGCGACCGATCCGTCCAAGGCGGCGGAGGGCACCATCCGCAAGCTCTACGCAAAGTCGATCGGCGAGAATTCCGCACACGGCTCGGATGCGCCGGAGACCGCCGCGATCGAGATCGCGCAGTTCTTCTCGGGCAACGAGATCGTCGGCTGATCGATCAGCCGGCAAGTTAAGACGACGGGGCGAAAGGATTTATTGTGAACTGGCTCTGGCAGATCTTCGATCCCGCTACGATCGGGGCATTCTTCACCCAGTTCCGCAATGAGATGGCCGAACCGACCTTCTGGATTGCGGTCGGCAAGATCATCTGGATCAACATCCTTTTGTCCGGCGACAACGCGCTGGTGATCGCGCTTGCCTGCCGCGGCCTGAAGCCGCGGCACCGGCTGTGGGGCATGATCTTCGGTGCCGGCGCGGCGGTGATCCTGCGGATCATCTTCACCGGCATCGTCGCGAGCCTGATGGAGCTGCCGTACCTCAAGCTCGTCGGCGGTCTCGCGCTGATCGTGATCGCGGCCAAACTGCTGGTGCCGGAAAACGAGGACGAGGACGACGTCGAGTCCGCCTCGCATCTGTGGCAGGCGGTGCAGATCGTCGTCGTCGCCGACATCGTCATGAGTCTCGACAACGTCATCGCGGTCGCGGCTGCAGCCAATGGCAGCGTGCCGCTGCTGATCCTCGGCCTTGCCATCAGCGTGCCGCTGATCGTCGCCGGCGCGGCCCTGATCATGGCGCTGCTCGCTAAGCTGCCGGTGCTGGTGTGGGCCGGTGCCGCGCTGCTCGGCTGGATCGCGGGCGAGGTGATCGCGACCGATCCCGGCATCGCGCCGAGGCTGCACACGCTGTTCGACGGCCCGCTCGGCGCCTCCTTGGATTCGATCCTCGGCACGTTCCGCATCCCGCCGCAATTCGCCCATGGCGGGGCAGGTGGCGAATATTTCTGCGCAGCGCTCGGCGTCGTCGTCGTGCTGGTCGTCGGCAGCATCTGGCGCCGGCGCAGCCTGAGCCAGGCCGCGCTCGAATCCTCCGAGCAGCACGCCAAGGCGTCGGCGGAATAGGCTGGTTCAATCGATCCTGCCGAATTCCGCAACCGGCGTCGTCCAATAGACGAGCCTGGTTCCGGCGAACGAGACCCGCAGACCTTCGAGCAAGCCGCTGGCATCGCTCCTCGCCAGGATAACCTGCACGATAGCCTGGTCGGCATGACCCTTCACGCGTTCGGCGGCGGTGTGCAATCGGACGTCGGCGCCGTGACCGGTGCCGTGCGATCCCGAGAATCCCGAAATCAGGTCGGCCTGCCCGGTGAGATAATCGAACACCTCGTCGCGGAGCTGGCGCGGCACGATCAGCGTGAGACAGACCGGCTGCTCGGTCATTTGGCCACCTTCGGTGATGCGCCATAGCGGCGATACAGGATCGGCAGGAGAATCAGGGTGAGTACGGTGGAGGACACGAGCCCTCCGATCACGACGACGGCGAGGGGGCGCTGAACTTCGGAGCCGGGGCCCGAGGCGAACAGCAGCGGGATCAAGCCAAGTGCGGTGATACTCGCGGTCATCAGCACCGGCCGAAGCCTGCGCATGGCGCCTTCCACGACGATAGGATCCTCGCTCAGGCCATGGGCCCGAAGCTGATTGAAGTAAGAGACGAGAACGACGCCATTGAGGACGGCGATTCCGAGCAGCGCGATGAATCCGACCGACGCCGGCACCGACAGATACTCGCCCGTCACGACCAGCGCGAAGACGCCCCCGATCAGGGCAAAGGGAATGTTAACGAGCACCAGCAAGGCCTGCCGGATGGCACCGAACGTGGTGAAGAGCAGCACGAAGATCAGGCCGATCGCGACGGGCACCACGACGGACAGGCGCGTGGCGGCACGTTGCTGGTTCTCGAACTGTCCGCCCCAAGTCAGACGGTAGCCTTCGGGAAGCGCGAGTCCGGCCATGACCTTCTGGCGGGCCGCTTCGACGAAGCCGACCATGTCGCGGCCCCGGACGTTGGCGCGCACCACGCTCATTCGTGCGCCGTCTTCGCGATCGATCTTCACCGGGCCGTCCACGCGCTGGATTCGGGCGACTTGCGACAGCGCCACGTGCTGCCCGGAAGCGAGCGTCAGCGGCAAGCTCGCCAGCAGCGTCGGCGCCTCCCGTGTCGTGTTGCTGCCGCGGACGAGAATGGGTGTGCGGCGTCCTTCCTCGAGCGCGGTCCCGATCGTTCGGCCCTCGATCTGCGTGCGGAGCGAGTTGGCGATGGAATCCACCGTGAGGCCGAGACGGCCGGCCTCCATCCGGTTGACGGCAACCGTGTAATATTGCGCGCCTTCGTTGAGGGTGGTGTAGACGTCCTCGGCGCCGTCGATGCCCGAGAGGATGGCTGACAGCCTGGCGGCGGTTTCGTTCAGCTTGGCGATGTCGGGACCGAAAATCTTGACGGCGACGTCGCCACGAACGCCGCTGATCATCTCCTGCACGCGCATGTCGATGGGTTGGGTGAAGCTGAGCGAAATACCGGGAAAGCCGGCCAGGACCTCGCGAAGGGTCTGCAGCAGGGCCTCGCGATTCTCTGTCTGTCGCTCGGCGGCCGGCTTGAGCACGAGGAATGTGTCGGTCTGGTTGGGTCCCATGGGGTCGAGGCCGAGTTCGTCCGACCCGGTCCGTGCGACGATGCCGGCGATATCAGGCACGGCCAAAAGCGCAGACTGGAGCCTCGCGTTCATGGCAAGCGACTCGTCGAGGTTGACGGACGGAAGCGTCTCGACGCTGACGATGACATCGCCTTCGTCCATCGTCGGCATGAATGTCTTGCCGAGCTTCGTGTAGGCGAAGCCCGCCGCGAGCAGGCCGATCAGCGCCGCAGCCATCACCTTGCGCTCGTTGTTCAGGGCCCAGTCCAGTGCAGGCGCGTAGACCCGTTGTGCCGCGCGAACCAGCAGGGGATCGCGATGGGACGCAGACTTCAGCACATAGGAGGTCATGACCGGGACCACGGTGAGCGCCAGCAGCAGTGAGCCGGCCAGCGCGAAAATGATGGCCAGCGCGACCGGGATGAACAGCTTCCCCTCCAACCCCTGCAGCGTCAGCAGGGGGACAAACACGATGATGATGATGAGGACGCCCGAGGCGACCGGCTCCAGGACTTCGCAAACCGAACGATACACCAGATGGATCAGCGGAAGCGCCTTACTCGATTCGTGCTTGCTCAGGTTGCCGACGATGTTCTCGACCACGACAACCAGTGCGTCGATCAGCATGCCGATCGCGATCGCAAGTCCGCCGAGGCTCATCAGGTTCGCCGACATCCCGACCACGCGCATGACGATCAGTGCGATGACGATGGCGAGCGGCAGGCTGAGAGCAATCACCAGTGAGGCCCGCCAGTTGCCCAGGAAGAGCAGCAGGAGAACGATGACGAGGACGGTGGCCTCGCCGAGCGCTCGCACCACGGTGCCGACGGCGCGGTTGACCAGGCGGCTGCGGTCATAGAACACGTTGATCGAAACGCTCTTCGGCAGCGAAGATTGCAGCTCGGCAAGCCGGGCACGCACGTCGCGGACGAGCTGACCCGCATTGGCGCCGCGCAAGCCGAGCACGAGCCCCTCGACGGTTTCGCCGCGGCCGTCCGACGTCACTGCACCATACCGGGTCAGCGTTCCGACTTTGACGCTCGCGACGTCGTTGACCAGGATCGGCACGCCCTCGCGGGTGTCGACGACGATGGCCTTGATGTCTTCGATCGACCGGATGCTGCCTTCGATCCGAACCAAGGCGCTGTCCTCGCCCTGGTTCACCCGTCCGGCGCCGTCATTGCGGCTGTTGGCTTCGATGGCGCGGCGAAACAGGTCGTAGGAAATGCCGCGCGCGGCGAGCGCATCATTACGCGGCACGATCTCGAAGGCGCGGACGTAACCGCCGAGTGCATTGACGTCCGCAACGCCGGCGACCGTTCGCAGCGCGGGACGGATCACCCAATCTAGCAAAGTCCGGCGCTCCGCGAGCGAAAGCTCGGGACTGTCGATCGTGAACATGAACATCTCGCCCAGAGGGCTTGTGATCGGCGCAAGACCTCCGCTCACCCCGTCGGGGAAATCACGCGCGATGTTCGATAGCCGCTCCGAGACCTGGTTACGCGCCCAGTAGATGTCGGTGCCGTCCTCGAAATCCACGGTGATGTCGGCCAGCGCGTATTTCGTCGTCGAACGAAGCACCTTCTTGTTCGGCAATCCAAGCAGTTCGAGCTCGACGGGCACCGTGATGCGCTGCTCGACTTCTTCGGGAGTGAGGCCCGGCGCCTTCATGATGATCTTCACCTGAACCGGCGAGACGTCGGGAAACGCGTCGATCGGCAGGCTTGGTAGGAGGACGATTCCGGCGCCAATCAGCAGCAACACTGCCAGCATGACGAACGGTCGCTGCGACAACGCGAACGCAACCAGGCGCCGGAGCATCTATTGCCCCAGTCCGGAGAGAATGCCGCGAAGCGCCGAGATACCGCCGATCGCGATCTGGTCCTGGTCTGTGATGGGACCGGACACCACGACATGGTCCTGATCTTCCGCAACGAGCTTGACCGGAACCAGCCGGAAGCCGCCGGCCATGGCAACGAACACCGAAGTCTGCTCGCCCCGCCGCACCAGCCCGGTGTAGGGAATCTCCCACGCGCCTTCGCCGGCTGAGAGAAAGCCGATGCGGGCAGCGGCAGTTTGACCGGGATGCAGCTCTCCGTTGTTGGGGATTTCCGCGCGAACCAAAACGGTCTGGGTGGCAGGGTCGATGGTCTCGGAGACCAGCACAACCGTGCCGGGGGTGGAATAACCCTCGATCTCGACCTTCGCGCCGGTGCGGATTGCTCGAATATTGGCCGCAGGAACCGCGACTTCCGCCCATAGCGGTGAGAGCCGCGCCAGCTTGACGAGCGGCGCGGATTGTTCGAACCGTTGGCCTGGCGATACCGTGATCTCGACGACGGATGCGGTTTGCGGCGCATTGACCGTAAGCGTCGCGCTGATCGCCGCTTCCTGGGCTAGCCGAGAAATGGCTTCGTCGGACATCCCGCTCAGATGCAGCATCTGACGCCGCTCGGCGACCACGAGAGCGGCCTGGCGCGCTTCGGCCTGGCTGGCCTCCAGCACACGCTGCGGCACGGCCTTGCCCTCGAACAGATCGATATTCCGCTTGAGCTGCTGGCTGGCGAGAAGCTCCTGTGCGATCGCGTGCAGGTAGTCGCGCTGCTGGGAGACGAAACTTGGACTCTCCAGGGTGACCAGCGGCTGGCCGGCCGAGGCGCGGTCACCGCGCCCGACGAGGAGATTGGCGACCATGCCGGCGACAGGCGCGCTGACGACCCACAATTGCTGCGTGGGGATCACGATCTGGACAGGATAGGGCAGCGTCAGATCGGTCCGGATCGCGACCGGGTGGGTCACGCGCACGCCGAGATTCCGCGCCTGCACATCGCTCAGCTTCAATTCATCCTGTGCCTTCGGCGCCGAAGGCCAGAGGCTCAACGCAAGTGCAAGGAGAACGCGGCTACCCGCGTTCCGAGCAAGGCTCGGAAGGAATATCCAATGGTCGAATTGCATGGTGGATATGGTCCGAAATGCCGCGTTTTGCGGCTCACTTACGCCAGCACGGCTCCGGCGAGTTGATGTGCATCAAGCGCGGCTCATCGGCGGAGCATATTTTGAAGTGCCGAAATCGATCTGACTGCGGATTCCGGTCATGCGGGGCGCAGTCGCCGGTCAGGAGTCCACAGGAGCAAAGTCGTGAACTTGCGCAAACTCACTTGCACGCTGCTAAGCGGTGTCATTGCATCGCTTGCTCTTGTGCAGCCGGCGCTTCCCCATAGCGGGACGGCGCAAGATCCCTGGAGCCCTGCGCACCTTGACATGCTCCCGGCCGAGATCCGCGCAGACGTACGGAAATGGGACGCTGCCTGCGGAGGCTCAATAGCTGCCGCCCAACATTTTGCTCTCTATCTGACCGTGCCAGGCGCCGAGTTCGTGGCTCTGCATTTCGACGATTTTCGCTGCCGCAGCGGCGCCGTTCTTTGCAATTCCGCGGGCTGCCTGCACCAGGTGTATGTCGCGACAGCCGGCCGATACCGTCGGGTGCTCGCCGTGCACGCCTTCGACATCCGCCTATCGTCTGCCAACGATCAGGTTTTCGTCGAACTCATGGATGTGAATGGTAACCGCCGGACGTTGCGCTGGAATGGGAGCCGCTTCGTCGCGAGGTAGATGTCGGTGCGGACCCGCAACGTCGGCACCTGACCTCGTCGTGCCTTACCGCCGCACGATCGAGCCGGCGCGGCCGACCAGGCGGGCGAGCTGCTTGAAGCGGCTGCCGACGCGGTCGGCGACGAGGTCGACGAGCCGGTGTTCGAACACCAGCATCAATTTGCGTCCCTGGGTGCGGAAATGCGTGGCTGGCAGGACGCCCGGACGTGCCGCCGAGATCAGATGCGCGACGCGGAATGCCGCGCCGAGCAGGCGGGCGCGTTCGAGCTGCGCCGGCGTCAGCAGCTCCTGCATGGTGACCGGCGGCTGGTTTTCCTCGCTGAGGCCCGCATAGCGATAGAACACCGACAGTCCGACGAAGGCGCGCTCGGTGTGGGTGATCGCGCCGAAATTGCCGTTGACGACGAGGCTGAGCGTCTGCTCGCCGCGGTGATCGGGATGCACGCGCCAGCCGATGTCGGAGAGCAGGCACGCGGTGTGGCGCAGGCGGCGGTCCTCGTCGGTCTCGCGCAGCTTCACGACACGCACCAGGCGGTCGGTCCAGGCGATCAGCTCGCGGGCGTGCTTGGCCGAGCGTGACAGCAGCTGGTTGAGCTCCTCGGCTGCGCAGATCAGCCCGTCCTTGTTGCGCTCGGACTCCGGCAGCTTCTCGTGCAGCAGGCCCTCGCGCACGCCGAAGGTCGAGAACACGATGTTCCTGGGTTTGGCGACGCGGATGATGTGCTCGAGCACCAGCGCCGCATAGGTGAGGAGAGGGCGGCGCGCGTCGGCGACGATCTCGATGTCGGCGAGCATGTCGGCGGCCGCAAGCCGGCGCAGGCGGCGCGAGAAGTCGAGCGCCTCGGTCGCGGAAATGGAATAGCCGTGCATCACCTGGAGCGGATAGCCGCTCTGGATGATGTGGATGCGCGCGAGCGCGCGCCAGGTGCCGCCGACGGCGTAGAAGGTGCGGCCGCGGCCCGCAGTGAGCTGCGGCACCTCGTCGAGCTCCTCGCGCACGATGCGGTCGGCGCGCTTGAGCGATTTGTGCGCGAGGTCCTGGAGCGCAAGGCCGCCGAGCGGCAGCGTGATGCCGCTGCGCACGCTGTTCCTGCGCACGTCGATCAGTTCGAGCGAGCCGCCGCCGAGATCGCCGACGATGCCGTCGGGATGGTGGATGCCGGAGATCACGCCGAGCGCCGACAGCCGGGCCTCGCGCGGGCCCGACAGGATCTCGATCTTGACGGCGCAGATGCGCTCGGCCTTCGCGATGAAGTCGGGGCCGTTGGAGGCGTCGCGGCATGCCGCAGTCGCGATCGCGAACACGCGCCCGACCTGCATCACGCGGCACAGCGCGCGGAAGCGCCTGAGCGAGGTCAGCGCCTTGTCGACGGCATCGGGCGCGAGCAGGCCCGTGCTCTGCACCTCGCGCCCGAGGCCGCACAGCGTCTTCTCGTTGAAGATCGGAATGAGGCTCCGCGCCAGCGCCTCGTAGACGACGAGACGGACCGAGTTGGAACCGATGTCGATAACCGCGACAGTGGCGCCGCGCTTGCGCGGCCGCGTCACGTCGGGGACCCCGAATCAGGATTGATGACGTTCATTCCGGCGCGTGAGACGGCGCGGCGAGGATTCCTTGAGCGACTTTCCACGGCCAGACAGACTCGGATTTGTCATGAAGTAGTTGTGGACGTTGAAAGGCTCCTCGCCCTTCGCGGCCTTCATACGCGTTGAGGACCCGTCCGGCAACAACTGCCAGCTCTGCTCATTGTCTTTCAGATTCGCGACCATGATCTGTTCGAGAACCTGCTGATGCACCGTGGGATTTTGCAGCGGACACAGCACCTCGACGCGGCGGTCGAGGTTGCGCGGCATCATGTCGGCCGAGGAGATATACACAGCCGCTTTCGCGCTCGGCAGGCCCTGGCCCATGCCGAAGCAATAGATTCGGCCATGTTCCAGGAAGCGTCCGATGATGGACTTGACGCGGATGTTCTCCGACAGGCCGGGAATGCCGGGCCTGAGGCAGCAGATACCGCGCACCACCAGCTCGACCTGCACGCCGGCCTGCGAGGCCTCGTAGAGCGCATCGATGATGTCGGGGTCGACCAGCGCATTCATCTTCATCCAGACCGCGCCGGAACGGCCGTGCCGCGCATGCGCGGTCTCGCCCTGGATGTGCTCGATGATGCGCTTGCGCAGCGTCAGCGGCGAGACCGCCATCTTTTCCAGATCGCTCGGCGCCGCATAGCCGGTGATGAAGTTGAACACGCGCGCCGCATCGCGCCCGATGGTCGGATCCGAGGTGAAGTAGGAGAGGTCGGTATAGATACGCGCGGTGACCGGGTGGTAGTTGCCGGTGCCGGTATGGACGTAGGTCGTGAGGCTGCCGCCCTCGCGGCGCACCACCATCGACAGTTTTGCGTGCGTCTTCAATTCGAGGAAGCCGTAGACGACCTGCACGCCGGCGCGCTCGAGGTCGCGCGCCCAGCGGATGTTGGCCTCCTCGTCGAAGCGCGCCTTGAGCTCGATCAGCGCGGTGACGGACTTGCCGGCCTCGGCGGCCTCGGCGAGCGTGCGCACGATCGGCGAGTTGTTGGAGGTACGGTAGAGCGTCTGCTTGATCGCGACGACGTCAGGGTCGCGCGCGGCCTGCTGCAGGAACTGCACGACGACATCGAAGGACTCATAGGGGTGGTGGACGATCAGGTCCTTCTGCCGGATCGCGGCAAAGATGTCGCCGCCATGCTCGCGCACGCGCTCGGGGTGGCGCGGCACGTAAGGGGTGAATTCGAGGTCGGGCCGGTCGAGGCGGGTGAGCTGCGAGAGCTCGTTCATCGCCTGCACGCCGTCGACCAGGAACACCTCGTCGTCGGCGGCCGAGAGCGCGTGCTGCACGAAGCTGCGCAGCTCTTCGGGCATCTTGGCGTCGATCTCGAGCCGGATCACCGATCCGCGGCGGCGGCGCTTCAGCGCGGTCTCGAACAGGCGGACGAGGTCTTCGGCCTCTTCCTCGATTTCGAGCTCGGAGTCGCGGATGATCCGGAAGGCACCCTGGCCGTGCAAATTGTAGCCGGGGAACAGGCGATTGATGAACAGGGCGGTCGCCTGTTCCAGAGAGATCAGCCGGACGGCCTTGCCGTCGGCCGGCAGGCGGATGAAGCGGTCGATCTTGCCGGGCATGCGGATCAGCGCGTTCATCTGCCTGCCGTCGGCAGCGCGGGTGAGCTGGAGCGCGATGGTGAAGCCGAGGCTCGGAATGAACGGGAAGGGGTGGGCCGGGTCGATCGCCAGCGGCGTCAGCAGCGGGAAGACGTTGTTGAGGAAGTAGTCCTCGACCCAGGTCCGTTCCGCCTTGGTGACGTCCTTGCCGTCCACCAGGACGATGCCGACATCGGCCAGCGTGCCGCGCAGATCGCGCCAGATCGCCTGCTGGTCGGAGGCGAGCTGGGACACGGTGCGGTTGATCAGCGCGAGCTGCTCGGACGGTGTCAGGCCGTCGGGGCTGCGCTCGGCAATGCCCTCGCGCACCTGGGCCTTGATGCCGGCGACGCGGACCATGAAGAATTCGTCGAGGTTGTTGGCCGAAATCGACAGGAATCGCACCCGCTCCAGCACGGGATGGCTGGGATTGACCGATTCCTCCAGGACGCGGCGGTTGAAATGCAGCCAGGACAGCTCGCGGTTGATGAACCGTTCGGGGCTCGATGCGATCGCCGGAAGGGCCTCGGTCTCCGGAGCTTTTTCTTTTATTTCAACGGCTTGCGCAGAGTCCATGAGAAGTCGATCCATCCATTTCACCCCAATCTGCGACTTATGCGCAAAACCGGCGGGAGCATGTGTTAGAGCGATGACGTTTCGATGACATTGATGTTCCGCCGCTTCGCGCCGTCAAGCGGCGTTGCAACCCGGGCGGGGGTCAGGCGTCCCGCAGCAGCTCGGCGGCCAACGCCCTTGTGACAGGGCGGCCGAGGCGCAGGGCCTCGCTGTCGAGCAATTCCACGGCCTGCCGGGCGGCCGCCGAGGACCGCTCCAGCCGGGTGGCGAGGTAGCCGACCACGCTCTCGTCCACGGTGAGCTGGCGGTCGGCGCAGAATTTGACGATCAGGCCGCGGAACAGCTGGTCGTCGGGCGGCTGCAGCGTGACGACAGGCACGGTCCGCAGCCGCGAGCGAAGATCGCGGAGCTCGATATCGAGCGAGGCCGGTGCGTCGCGTCCGGTGAAGAGGACGTAGGCGCCGTCCTCGCGGGCGAGATTCATCAGATGGAAGAGGGCGCGCTCGTCGAAATTCTTCGCCTTGAGATCCTCGACCACCAGGGCGCCGGTGGCGAGCGCGGCCGGAACGCCCGCGGCGGTCAGTGCACTGGCCGTGGTCGAGCGGGCCCCGGCCTCCTCGGCCCAGATCGCGGCCAAATGGCTCTTGCCGCTGCCTTCGGGGCCGGCCAGCCACATGATGCGGTTCGGCCATTCCGGCCAGCCGTCGATCAAGGCGAGGCCGGCGGCGTTGGCGGGTCCTTCGAGGAAATTGTCCCGGCTGAGGCTCTCCGCGTGCGGAAGCGAAAACGCCAATTGTCGGGGGTGAACGCGGCCTGCCACGCTTGCTTTGCTCCATGCCGGCGCGCCGGCTTCGCTTGAAAGATTCGAGTTAATCGAGCGGGAGTTGGCCTTTTGCGAAGCCGCATCCCACCTCATTTGGCCTCGATCGTGCTCATGTGCCGCAGCCACTCGACGAGGTAGAGCGATACGGAGGAGAGCGTGAAGACCGTGACGAGGCCCATCATGATTATATCATAGGGCGCAGGCTTGAAGCCGAAGGCAAGAGACGCCAGCACCAGGGCGGCGTAAGCGACCTGGGCAACTGTGTTTAGCTTGGATACTTTCGACGGCTTCATCGCGACCGGCTTGTCGAACAGCCAGGACACGATCACTGCGGTGACGATCATGATGTCGCGCGACACCACCAGGATCACGACCCAGCGCGGGATGTCGCCCCAGATGCCAAGCGCCAGGTAGATCGACACCAGCAGCGCCTTGTCGGCGAGCGGATCCAGCAGGGCACCGAGCTCGCTCGTCATGTTGAAGCGCTTGGCCAGGAAGCCGTCCACGGCGTCGCTGATGCCGGCAATCAGGAAGACGGCAAACGCCACCTCCATTTGGCTCGACACGATGGCCCAGACAATGATCGGGACCAGCATGATGCGGCCCAGGGTAATGATATTCGGAATACTCACGCAGCGCTTCCCGGCACCGGTTTCACCTCAAATCCGGCCCGTTGCAGGCTGAACCGGTTGATATGTCTACATAGTATAGGCAGGAGCGCCATGCGAGCCATTGCGCGTCCCCGGAATTCGACGTAACCAGCCGGAAACCCACTGGAAATCGGGCATGACCGACCGCAAAAACGGCCTCACCTACGCCGATTCAGGCGTCGATATCGACGCGGGCAACCGCCTGGTCGACCTGATCAAGCCGATGGTGCGCGCCACCGCGCGCCCCGGCGCCGACGCCGAGATCGGCGGCTTCGGCGGCCTGTTCGACCTCAAGGCGGCCGGTTTCAAGGACCCTGTCCTGGTTGCCGCCACCGACGGCGTCGGAACCAAGGTGAAGATCGCGATCGAGACCGGCCTTCATGGCGGGATCGGCATCGACCTCGTGGCCATGAGCGTCAACGATCTCGTGGTGCAGGGCGCCGAGCCGCTGTTCTTCCTGGACTATTTCGCCTGCGGCAAGCTCGACCCGGAGGCCACCGCCGCGATCGTCGCGGGCGTCGCCGAAGGCTGCCGCGAATCCGGCTGCGCCTTGATCGGCGGCGAGACCGCCGAGATGCCCGGCCTCTACAAGGACGGCGATTACGACCTCGGCGGCTTTGCCGTCGGCGCCGCCGAGCGCGGTACGTTGTTGCCGCGCAAGGACATCGCCGCGGGCGACGCCGTGATCGGCCTTGCCTCGTCGGGCGTGCATTCCAACGGCTTCTCGCTGGTGCGCAAGATCGTGGAACAATCCGGCCTCGGCTTCGAGGCGCCGGCGCCGTTTGCCCCGGTGATGACGCTCGGCGGCGCGCTGCTGACGCCGACGAAGCTCTACGTCAAATCCTGCCTGCGGGCGATCCGCGAGACCGGCGCGGTGAAGGGGCTCGCCCACATCACCGGCGGCGGCTTCACCGACAACATTCCGCGCGTCCTGCCGAAGGGTCTGGGCGTCGGCATCGATCTGGCGCGCCTGCCGGTGCTGCCGGTGTTCAAATGGCTGGCGGCGCAGGCCGGCATCGCCGAGCTCGAGATGCTGCGGACCTTCAACTGCGGCATCGGCATGATCGCGATCGTCGAGCCTGACAAGGTCGATCAGGTGATCAAGGTGTTCACCGGCGCCGGCGAGACCGTGGCGCAGCTCGGCACCGTGATTCCGGCCGAGGGCGAGCACCGCGTCGTCTATAACGGTCACCTCGATCTGGCGCTGTGATGAAGCGCCGCGTCGCCATCCTGATCTCCGGTCGCGGCTCCAACATGGCCGCGCTGATCAAGGCAGCAAGCTCGGCTGATTTCCCGGCGGAGATTTCGCTCGTGATCTCAAACAAGGCCGATGCGCTCGGGCTCGAACGGGCCAAAGCGAGCGGCGTCAACACGCTGGTGATCGAGAGCAAGCCGTTCGGCAAGGACCGCGCCGGCTTCGAGCAGGTGCTGCAGGCCGCGCTCGACCAGCACGGCATCGAGCTGATCTGCCTCGGCGGCTTCATGCGCCTGTTCACGGCCGAGTTCACCAAGGCCTGGTACGGGCGGATGCTCAACATCCATCCCTCGCTGCTGCCTTCGTTTCCGGGCTTGGACCCGCACGGCCAGGCCCTGCGCGCCGGTGTGAAACTGTCCGGCGCGACGGTGCACTTCGTCATCCCCGAGACCGATGCCGGCCCGATCGTGATGCAGGGCGCGGTTCCCGTCAGCGACCACGACACCGCCGACACGCTGTCGGAACGCATCCTCGAAGTCGAGCACCGCATCTATCCCGAGGCGCTGCGGCTGCTGGCGACCGGCAAGGTCCGGATCGAGGGCGATGTCTGCAAGACGACGGGAAGCTCTGCGTCGGAGAATTTCTTGATTGCGCCGGTAGCGACCTGAAGCGCCGTCGCGCTTCGCCCCGCCCCAAACAAAATCCCCCGGCAGAGCCGGGGGCAACGTCATGATCTCTCGCGCGTCGCTTTGAGAGAAATCAGGAAACCTTGAGGTTCTCCGCGGATGATTTGCCGCGGTTTTCCACGAGGTCGTATTCAACCACCTGGTTTTCGTTGAGGGTCGAGAGTCCGGCACGCTCGACCGCGGAGATGTGGACGAACACGTCCTTGTCGCCGCCGTTCGGCTTGATGAACCCATAGCCCTTGGTCGGGTTGAACCATTTGACGGTGCCCTTTTGCGGCATCGCTAGTCTCCTCCACTAGAAAGAAAAAAGACGCGGCCGCTTTTTCGCGTGCCACGCCACAAACGGGCTTCCGGAAGTCTGTTCGAATCTCAACGTCACGAAACGCACAGTCGAGCGGCCAATTCCGATTGTGTCGGATATTGCAACATGAAAATCGGCCGTTAGCAAGCCGCGCGCGAATTTCAAGACCGGGGCGGGTGCCATCGTCTGCTATTTGCGACCTGTGGCCGCGGAACCACAATCGGCGGCAATAGCCTCGCCGACAGCGTGCCAACCCGTTGACCCTTCGTGGCAGTTCGGCACAAATCGCCGCACACGCGAGCCGCTCGTGTTGCATTTTTGCGGACCGCCATTTGCTTCGGGATTAGTCGTCATGCGCTGCAGCTCGCAGCCCTCAGGGACACGGCAGACGATCGGGCTGAACCGCGTCCGCCGGGTCGCGGCAGCGGTCGCCAGGACCTTTGCGGCCAAGATCCTTGCCGTCATGGCGCTTGTGCTGGTCGTGACGATCTCGGCGGCGGCGCCCGTCCTCGCGCAAAGTCCGACACCCACTCCGACCCCGACGCCCACGCCGTCGCCGACCCCGGTCCCGATGCCCACCTCGACCAATTACGATCAGTCGGCCGGCAACAGCATGCTCAATTTCGGCTCGGGATTTCTGGAGCGGCTGGGCAACCAGGCCTCCAATGGGTTCGACCGGTCGTTCCGGACCAATCCCGGCGGCGGCGGCGCGTCCGCGAGCACGGAAGATCCTCGCTACCGCACCTGGTTCGAGGGCTACGGCATCTCGGTCCGCACCGACGCGCAGGGCGACTTCGTCGGCGACAGGCGCAAGACCTTCGGCGGTGTCGCCGGCTTCGGCGCGCGGATTGCGCCGGGTGTCAATCTCGGTTTCTCGATCGATCAGAGCCACACCGACATCGACGTGCCGCTCGCGCTGCAGTCGGCCACGCTCGACCTGACCCAGCTCGGCTTCAACGGCTCGGTCGACAAGGGCCCGTGGACCTGGGCCTTCGCGGTGGTTCACGGGTTCGGCAAGGTCCATTCCAGCCGGGATACCGGCTTCGGCCTTGCCACCGCCGGCTATCGCGCCGCGGTTGACGGCGCGCTGACCGAGGTCAGTTACTACTGGACCAGGGATCAGATGCGCATCGTGCCCAAGGGTGCGCTCGAATATGTCCGCGCCACCAGCGCGGCGTTCCAGGAGGCCGGCGGGCTCGATCCGCTCAATGTGGGCTCGACGGCGCTCTCGCGCGCACGTGTCATGATCGGGGCCGAGATCGGGCGCTATTTCATCTTCGACCAGAAGATCCTGGACCTGTCGGCCTACGGCAAGTTCGTCGACAATTTCTACCAGAACCTGGGATCGGTGCAGGTCAGCCTCGGGACCCAGAGCATCATCGTCCCCGGCATCGGCGAGAGCCGTTACGGCATGGATGCGGGCGGCTCGGCCTCGCTCAGCCTGACCAACACTGCGCGGCTCTACATCAACTACGATGGCAAGTTCCGCAACGAGCTCACCTCGCACCAGGGCACGGTCGGCTTCGAATACAGATGGTGACTCACGTCGGCGTCGCCGCGACGTAGCCCGTCAATCCGAACCCCTCGCGCGCGGCCGTCATCATCGGCACCAGCGCGTCCGGATGGATGAACTCGTCGCGGAAGCAGGGATAGGTTCTGGGATCGAAGATCTTCTTCAGCCAGTCGACCACGATCTTGTGGCGCTCGGAGGTGCGAAACTCCCTGTGATAGGTGAGCCAGAGATCGGCGTGGTGGCTCACGCCGAGATCCACCGCAACGAGCGGTGCGCCGAGCGCGATCGACACGGTCGGCAGGAAGCCGATGCCGGCGCCGCGCTCCACCGCATAGAGCACGCCGACGGAGGAATTGGTCTTGATGCCGACGATGCCCTCGAGCGATTTCAGGCCGAGCACGCGCGCATAGGCGCCGTCGTCGACCTGGGGCGCGCTCTGCTTGATGATGCGATGGTCTTTCAGATCGGCCAGGGTTGCCGGCAGGCCATACAGGTTCTCGTACTCCTTTGAGACGAAGGGATAGATGTGCAGGCGGCCGAGCTTGGCGACGATCAGATCGGGATTGGTCGGCGGTTCGAGCTGGATCGCGATATCGGATTCGAGCCGCGCGACGTCGGCCTGCTCCATCGCGCAGCGCAGGTCGACGGTGATCTTGCGATAGGTCTTCTGGAAATCGATCAGGCGCGGCAGGATCCAGAAATTGCCGGGGCCTTCCGTCACCGCGACGCGCACGGTGCCCGACGTATCGTTCGACGAGCGTGAGGCGCGGCGGAAGACGTTGAAGGCGTGACGCTCCATGTGCGCGACGTCGGCAATCATCGCGGTGCCTTCGTCGCTGAGCGTGAGCCCGCTCTGGTCGCGCAGGAACAGCTTGCAGCCGATGCTCTCTTCGAGCCGATCGATCCGGCGCATCAGCGTCGTGGAGGTGAGGCCGAGCTCTTCGGCGGCGTTGCGGAAACTTTTATATTTTGCGCACGCTAAAAACAGCTTCAAATCATCCCAGGACGCGCCCAGGGCTTCTTCACGGTGCTGCATCATCGCAGCACCCCGGTGCAATAACTGGTGCATACTCCTGATCCCCAACCGCTAAGCTCGGCATAGCGGGGCATGAAAGTCGCAGACGATAGAGGGGCGATCTCGGTATGGAAAGGGGCTCGTTTGCCGCAAGGCATGATTTCGACGCGCTGCCGCTCAGTCCTGAGGTCGACGTCCGTTGCGCGCAATTTTCCGAAATTGCGGCGCTTTCGGAGATGGCGCACCGGCTGGTGCCGGGCGTGCAGATCGGGACGGCGGAGCTTGCGAGATATTACACGTTCGATCCCCAGAGCATCCTGACATTCAGCCGGAAGGGCCGTCTGCTCGGCGGCATGGCCTTCCTGTTTCTCAACGACCGCGGACACGATGCGCTGCTGCTCGATGAGATCTGCCTCACCGCGCCCGAGACGCACTATCTCGCTTCCGCGCGGGAAGACGTTGCTGCGATCTATATCTGGGCGATCGCCGCGACGGGGCGCGGCATCGCGGGTCTCGGCAAGGCCGCGGCTCATCTGCGACAGGTAAGATTTCGCGGCGCGGATTGCTATGCGCAACCGTCAACCGTGGCCGGACGCGACATCATGAAAGCGACCGGATTCGAACCGGTCCCGAGCTTCCAACCCGACCTGTGGTGCTACGAACGCCCCTGGCATCGGCAGCCGATGCACATGCCGGGCGCGATCATCCAAGCAAGGAGTTTTGCAGATGCACGGCACTAGGATTCCTCTCGCCAAGCCCGACTCCCGCGCCATCACCATCCGCCTCGCGCGCGATCCCAGCGATCTCATGCTGGTCACCGCCATTCGCTCGGCGGTCTATCTTGCCGAGCAGGATTGTCCGTTCGAGGAGGAGTTCGACGGCAACGACATGGTCGCCGCGCATTTCATCGGCTACGTCGGCAACGAGCCTGCGGGTTGCCTGCGGGTGCGCTTCTTCGGCGATTTCGCCAAGGTCGAGCGGCTCGCGGTGCGGCATCAATACCGGCGCTCGCGCGTCTCCTTCAAGCTGGTGCAGGCGAGCGTCGACTATGTGAAGCGCAAGGGCTTTCGCAAGATCTACGGCCAGGCGCAGGACCGGCTGGTCGATTTCTGGGCCCATTTCGGCGCCAAGCCGCTCGGCCACAACCGCAAGATCACCTTCTCGGATTTCTCCTACACGGAGATGCTGCTCGAGATCGAACCGGGACCGGACGCCATCACGCTGGACAGCGATCCTTACGTGATCATCCGTCCCGAGGGCGATTGGGACCGGCCGGGCGTGCTTGATGCCTCGGCGGGGCGGGCGGTGACCTCGCCGCTGCGGGACCTCGCACTCGCCGATCGCTGAAACTGGTGCAGTCAAACGCAACACAATGCTGGCTTCCATCACCGACGACCCGCCGATCCTGGTCTGTGCGGATCTCCAGGTCGAATATCTGACCCCCGGGCGGCGCCACGTCATCCTCGACGGCGAGGCCGCCACCATGCGCTGCCTGGAACTCCTGACGCTATGGCGCGACCGGCTTTGGCCCGTGATGCATCTGAAGCGTATCGCCCAGGCCGCCTGGTTTAATCCGGCATCGAGGCTGACCGATTGGATCGCCGAGGCGAAGCCGCGACCCGGCGAGATGACATTCGAGCACCCGCTGCCCTCGGCCTACAGCTCGTCGCGGTTCGTGGATTACATGTCCAATATCCGCAATGGGCGCTGCGTGCTGATCGGCTTCTCGCTGGACGAGACCATCCTGGCCACCGCGGTAGACGGGTTTCACCGCAGCCATCGCTACCAAATGGTTGCCGATGCCGTGGCCTGCCGGCAGCCGGGACTGGGCGATGCCGCCGCCTATAAGCAAGCGGTAGTGAATGTTGTCGGAAACTTTGCTACAATCCAATCCAGCGCCGAACTGATCAAGACCAGCGGCGCCGTTGCGGTGTAGACGGCTGCGACCGGCGGATGGGGTGGGACATTGTCACGGGGAGAAGAGCTCAAGGAGCTGGTGGGCGAGCTGTCGCGCGCAGCCGAGAGGGCGCGCCGTATCGGCCTGCCCACGACGGTCTATCTGCTTTCGATGGCGCTCGTCGAGGTGAGGGAGGCCGCTGCCGCCGCCGACGATGGCGATGACGACAGCGCGGCCTGAGAACTGCCAAATCTGCAGGCTACAAGTCCGCGAGCTACAAGTCTGCAAGCTGCCCGTGTGCGGCTTTCTGCAACGCTGCTGAGCGCTTGCTGCCGATGAATTGGCGTTGCAAGTTTTGTCTCGTCGCAATAGCCAAGTAACTCGATCATTCATCAAGTGACGAAGCTGGCCGCGCCGGCGACGCGACGACAAGGATTTCGCAAATGTCCATGCTGCCCAATTCGCAAGAGGCCCGGGATGTGGCCTACCAGCTCCATCCCTACACCAACGCGCGCACCCATCAGCAGGCCGGTCCGCTGGTGATCGAGCGCGGCGAAGGGCCTTACGTGTTCGATGCGGCGGGCAAGCGCTATTTCGAGGCGATGGCGGGCCTGTGGAGCGTCGGGCTCGGCTTCAACGAGAAGCGTCTGGTCGAGGCGGCGCACAAGCAGATGCAGGCGCTGCCGTTCTATCACACGTTCTCCGCCAAATCGCACGGACCCTCGATCGATCTCGCCGAGAAGCTGGTGGCGCTCGCGCCTGTGCCGATGAGCAAGGTGTTCTTCACCAATTCCGGCTCGGAAGCCAACGACACCGTGCTGAAGCTGATCGCCTATCGCTCCAACGCGCTCGGTCAGCCCCAGCGCAAGAAGGTGATCAGCCGCCTGCGCGCCTATCACGGCGTCACCATCGCGTCGGCCAGCCTCACGGGCCTGCCGAACAACCACCGCTCGTTCGACCTGCCGCTGCCGAACATCCTCCACACCGGCTCGCCGCACTTCTACAAGGACGGCGCGCCTGGCGAGAGCGAGGAGGCGTTCGCCACCCGCCGGGCCGAGGAGCTCGACGCGCTGATCCAGAAGGAAGGCCCGGACACGATCGCCGCGTTCTTCGGTGAGCCGGTGATGGGCGCGGGCGGCGTCATCGTGCCGCCGGCGACCTATTGGGACAAGATCCAGAAGGTGCTCAAGAAGTACGACATCCTGCTGGTCGCCGACGAGGTGATCTGCGGCTTCGGCCGCACCGGCAAGATGTTCGGCTGCGAGACCTATGGCATCAAGCCCGACGCGATGGTGGTCTCCAAGCAGATCACCTCGAGCTATTTCCCGCTCTCGGCGATCATGATGAACGAGCGCATGTTCGAGCCGATCGCGGACGAGAGCAACAAGATTGGCGTGCTCGGCCACGGTTTCACCGCGGGCGGCCATCCCGTCGGCTCCGCGATCGCGCTGGAGAATCTCAAGATCATCGAGGAGCGCGGCTTGGTCGCGCATGCCGCCGAGCTCGGCGCTTACATGCAGGGCAAGCTGCGTGAGCTCGCGAGCCACCCGCTGGTCGGCGAGGTCCGCGGCGTCGGCATGATCGCAGCACTCGAGCTGGTGCTCGACAAGGGCCGCAAGACGGCCGCTAGCACGCCTGGCGCGGTCGGCGGCATCGCCAGCCGCATGCTGCAGGAGCGCGGCGTGATCTCCCGCAACATGCTGGACGCCATTGCCATCTGTCCTCCGCTGATCGTCAACAAGAGCCAGATCGACGATCTGGTCACCGCGATCGCAGGCGTGCTCAATGACATGAAGGCGGAAGTGGCGAAGCTGACGCCGGCGTAGCTGCACTTCGTCTAAGACCGTCACCCTGAGGTGGCCGCTTCTTCAGCGGCCCTCGAAGGGCGACGGCCCGGCTGCAGCAGCGGGGCGTTCATCCTTCGAGGCTCCCCGTGCGGTGCTTTGCACCGCACGGCTCGCGCCTCAGGATGACGGTCTTACAGTTGTTGTGCGTTGGCGATTGGCGGCTAGGTCCTACGCCCGCTGAACCCCGATCACGCGGCCTTTCTCGATCGCCAGCGCCAGCTCGCCGCGCTTGAGCTTCAATGCGGCCTCGCCGAACAGCTCGCGGCGCCAGCCGCGCAAGGCGGGCACATCGGCCTCGTCACTGGCTGCGATCTCTTCGAGATCGTCGACCGTGGCGATCACCTTGCTGGCGACCGCATGGCGTTCCGCGGTCATGCGCAGCAAGACCTTCAGCAGCTCGACGATGGCCGCGCCGTTGGAATTGTTGCGCGGCTTCTCCAGCTTCGGCAGCGTCGAGAAATCCCGCGCCAGCCCGCGCTCGACCGCGGCGACGATGTCCGCGCCCCATTTGGATTTCTCGAAACCCTTAGGCACCGAGCGCAGATGGGCGAGCTTTTCCAGCGTGTTCGGCGCATGCGTTGCGATATCGCTGATGGCTTCATCCCGCAGCACGCGGCCGCGCGGCACATCGCGGCTCTGCGCTTCCTGCTCGCGCCAGGCGGCGACCTCCATCAGGACGGCGAGGTCCTTCGGCTTGCGCACGCGCGTCTTCAGCCGTTCCCAGGCCCGTTCGGGGTGGAAGTCGTAGGTCCTGGGCGAGGTCAGGATCTCCATCTCGATCGAGACCCATTCGCTGCGGCGGCGCTTCTTCAGGTCGGCATCGAGCGCGGCGAAGACGTCGCGCAGATGGGTGACGTCGGAGACCGCGTAGTGCATCTGCTCCTTGGTCAGCGGCCGGCGCGACCAGTCGGTGAAGCGGTGGGTCTTGTCAGGGCGGTGCCCGGCGACCTTTTCGACGAGAGCGTCATAGGCGATGCTGTCGCCGTAACCGAGTACCATGGCGGCGACCTGGGTGTCGAACACCGGGTGCGGGATGATGTTGGCCTGATGCCAGATGATTTCGATGTCCTGGCGGGCGGCGTGGAAGACTTTCAGCACGCCCTCATTGGCCATCAGCTCGAAGAACGGCTTGAGGTCGATACCCGGGGCGAGGGCGTCAATGACCACGGCTTCCTCGGCGCTGGCCATCTGAACCACGCATAGCAGCGGGTAGTAGGTGGTTTCGCGCAGAAACTCGGTATCGACGGTAATGACGGGGTGCTTGCCCAGCCGGCTGCAGGCAGCCGCGAGGTCAGCGGTGGTGGTAATCAAATCCATGAACGGCCCATGACACTTGATATCAGCCGTTCTGCCGAAAGTGCTGTGATGTCAAGGGCCTTGGAGCGAATTCGAGCCTCGCATAGGGCCGGAATCGTCTCTTTCCGACGAAATTCCTATTCGTAACGGATCCGGTGCGAGGATTTGCGGGCGCAGGGCAGCGCCACCACGACCACGCACATGGCAACCAGGGCCAGTCCCAGGAACTCGAAAACCAACAGATCCACGGCGAAATCTCCAGAAACATTGATAGATTTGTCGGGGGTGCGTTGAGGGTCTGTTAATTGCAATGGTTACCGGCGGCGGGCCGGGCCGGATGGTGGACGAGGGGTTAATGGGGGCCCGAAACGCACTCGGCGCCCCGCATGGCGGAGCGCCGAAATTTGTTCGCGCGATGAGCTGCCGGCCTTACGGCAGCTTCAGCGAGGTCTCCGCGTTGTACGGCTTCAGCGTCTCGTCGGCGGCCTTCTGGGCGGCGGCGAGGGCTTCCTTCGGCTGCTTCTTGCCGTTGAGGACCAGCATCACCTCGTCCTCGAGGTTCTTGCGCACAGGCACGGTCTTGTAGGTGGCGAACCAGGGCTTGGCGACGTCGAGCTGCTCGACGGCGGTCTTGGCGTCCGGGTTCTTGTTCAGGAAGTCGACCATCTCAGGCGTCTTGTAGGCGGCCATGTTGGGCGCGAAATAGCCGGTGGCGCGGCTCCACCAGCCGCTCTTCTCGGGCGAGGTCATCCACTTGATCAGCGTCCAGGCGGCCTTCTGCTTGTCGGCCTCGAGGCCTGCCGGCATGATCAGCGAGGCGCCGCCGATCGGCACCGCGTTGCGGACGTTGCGCGGGATGAAGGCGACCTTGTAGGCGAACTTGGCGTTGTCGCGCACGTAAGTGAGCGAGCCCGTCGACAGCATCATCATCGCGGCATTGCCGGAGATGAAGGAGGTGCTGACGGCCGGACCAGGCGTGGCGCCGGGGGCGTGGACCTTGTGCTTATAGACGAGGTCGTTCCACCAGGAGAGCGCGCCAAGCATCGAGGGCGTGTCGTAATAGACCTCGCCGCCGAACTCCTCGTTGTAGTAGCGCCCGCCATTGCTCATGGTGAGCGTTTCCATCATCCAGCCGCAATAGTCGTAGGCGCACGGGATCGCGATGCCCCATTGGGTCACCTTGTCGCCCTCGCGCTTGGTGAGCTTCTTGGCCCAGTCGGTGAGCTCAGCCCAGGTCTGCGGCGGCTTGTTCGGATCAAGGCCGGCTTCCTTGGCCTTGTCGGCGTTGATGTAGAGCAGCGGCGTCGAATTGTGGAACGGCACGCCGTAGACCGAGCGGTTGATCACCGCGTTGCCCTGCAACGCCGGGAAGAACTGGCCCAGGAACTGGTCCTTGGTGGTGCCGTCGGCGGCGATCAGGCTGTCGAGATTGGTGAGCTCGTTCTCGATCTGCATGTCGAGCAGGAAGTTCGCCGACATGATCACGGTGGCGGGCGGCTTGCCGGCCTTGATCGAGGCGCGCGTCTTGATCAGCGTGTCGTCATAGGAGCCGGTGTAGACGGCAGTCGCCTTGATCGCCGGATGGGTCTCGTTGAACTCCTTGATCAGGGTGCCCATGTCGCGGGCGAGCTTGCCGTCGACGGGGACGGGGAAGAACAGATCGATCTCGGTCGGACCTTCGCCGGCGAGGGCCGGGACGGCGAGGGCGCCTGCCATAGCAAGGCCGAGCAGGAGCCTGCGGGAGAGCAGCATCGGAAAATCTCCTATTTGATGCCTGAGGTGACGAAAGAGCTGATGAAGCGCTTCTGGAAGATCAGGAAGGTGACGAGCAGCGGCGCGATCACCATGAGCGTGCCCGCGGCGATGGTGCCCCAGGCCTGGGTGCCTTCGGCGGTCTTGGTGAATACCGAGAGGCCGACCGTGAGCGGCCGCTTGTCCGGTGAATTGATCACCATCAGCGGCCACAGGAAGTCGTTCCAGTGGCTGGTCACGGAGATGATGGCGAAGGCGGAGAAGCTCGGCATCGACAGCGGCACGTAGATGTGGCGGATGCGCTGGAACAGGCTGGCGCCGTCGATCAGGGCTGCGTCTTCCAGCTCAGTCGGGATCGCCTCGAACGCCTGGCGCATCAGGAAGGTGCCGAAGGCCGAGGCGAAGAACGGCATCATCACGCCGGCGAGCGTGTCGTAGAGACCGAGCTGCGCCACGAGCTTGAGGTTTGGCACGATCAGCAGCACCGGCACCAGCATCAGCTGCATCAGGAACAGGTAGAAGATGAGCGTCTTGCCGGCGAAGTTCAGCCGCGCGAAGGCAAAGCCCGCCAGCGTGATCGTGACGAACTGCACCAAGAGGATGCCGGTGCAGATGATCGTGGTGTTGAGGGTGTAGCGCGGGAAATCGCCGATCTCCCAGGCGTCCCTGACGTTGTCGAGCGTCGGCTTCAGGCTCGGCATCAGCTCGGCCATGGCGTTGATGCCGTCGGAGACGGGGCGCAGCGTCGCCACGCCCATCCACAGGAACGGGATCAGCCAGACGATCGCGAGCAGCACGGTCAGCAGGAAGCCGAGCTTGGGCGTGATCTCGCCGCGGGTGGCGAGCGGGGCGTCCTTCCACAGCGCATCGAACAGCTTCATGGCCCGCCCTCGCGGTTCGCCATGGTGCGGAAGGACAGTGCGGTGAGTCCCATCAGCGCGGCGAGGGTCAGCAGCGTTGCCGCCGAGGCCTTGCCGACGTCGTAGTGCTCGACCGCCTGCTGGTAGATGTAGAACAGCACCAGATTGGTCGAGTTGGACGGCCCGCCCTGGGTCATGACGAAGACGTGGTCGACCTGCGTCACCGCGTTGAGGATCGCGATGACGGTGACGAACAGGAAGGTGGGCTTGAGCTCCGGCAGGATGATGTAGCGAAGCCGCATGAACGGCCCCGCCCCGTCGAGATGCGCGGCCTCCATCACGTCCTCGGGCACGGCCTGAAGGCCGGCGAGGAAGAACAGCATGTAGTAGCCGGCGTTCTTCCAGACCGTGATGACCATGATCGCGTAGAGCGCGATGTCGGGATCGCCGAGCCAGTTCGGCAGCACCGGCAGCAGCCGGCCGATGTAGTAATCGAGCAGGCCGACATTGGGCAGGAAGATGAACAGGAACAGCGCTGAGGCCGCGACCATCGGGATCAGCACCGGCAGGAACAGCGCGGCGCGCAGCGCGCTGTTCACGGCATGGGTGCGTGACAGCGCCAGCGCGAACAACAGTGCAAGGGCGATGCTCGGCACCACCGTGCCGACGGCGTAGATCAAATTGTTGACGACGGCGCCGGTGAAGGCGGGGTCGGCCAGCACAGCGCTGATGTTGTCGAGGCCGACGAAGCGGACCGGCGCCTTGGGCGTGGCGCGCTGATAGAGCGCGTCAATGAGGACGCGTCCCATCGCGCCATAGGTGAACAGCGCGAGGAAGACCAGCGAGGGCAACAGCAGCAGATAGGCGGGCAGCGAGGCTTTGAAGCTGCTGGTGAAGCGCTTCAGGACGTGCAGGCGCGGTGCCGCCGACGTCGCGACCGGGAGAGCCGCGGGTTCAGCGAGGCTCATCTCATCGCGCCGGGAAATTGAGCGCATAGTCGCGGCCGTCCACTCCTGCCGGTGGCTCGAAGGGGAAGCGCAGACTCTGGTCGAGGAAATCGTGGCTGTGCACGACCAGGTTCTCCTGGTCGATCAGCACGACGCCATAGGCCGGCGGCTCGTGGCTGGCGAGATGCTCGGCGGCGGCAGCGTCGAGCTCGAACCAGACCTGGTGGTTGGTGCCGCGCAGCGTCGAGAACGGGATCTTGCCGTAGCTGCCGAAGATCGGCCGGTGCACATGGCCGAAGAAGAGATGGCGGATGCGCGAGCGGTAGGGCGCGATGACCTCCGCAAATTCGGCGCTCTGCTTCAGCGCGATCTCGTCCATGGCGTGGACACCGACCGGGAAGGGCGGATGATGCATGAACACGACGAACGGCATGTCCGCCGGCGCTGCAGCCAGCGTGCTCGCGAGCCAGCCGAGGCGCCTCTCGCACATCTCGCCGGCGTGGCTGGTCTCGTCCAGTGTGTCCAGGAACACGAACAGGCCGTGCTCGGTGGTGCGCGTGCCCTGCACAAAGCCGTTGGCATCGCGCGGTGCGGACCGCAGGCCGTCGAGACAGGCGACGCGCTTGTCGTGATTGCCGACCATGGCGATGTACGGGATTTTCAGCGCGGCCATGGCGTCGGCGAAATTGGCGTAGGATTCAGGCTCGCCCCAATGGGTGAGGTCGCCGGTCACCACTGCAAACGCAGCGTCGGACTGGTGCTTGTTGATGTCCGCAATCGCCGCATCCAGCCGGGCGCGCGGATCGAGCCCATAGAGCGTCAAGCCGGGGTTCGCCAAATGCGTGTCGGTGAGATGGATGAATTTGAAGGGCATGGCACGCTGTCAGGCTGTTGGAGGATGGGCGCCTCCGGCAGGACGGCCCTGCCAGCCCGTTAGAGCCCGTGTGTTTCAGTTTGATGACAGCGGTTCCCGCGGACGGGACGTGTCCACAGCGCGCGCAAAGAATGGTGGACCAGCCGAAGGCTAGTCCATCTCAGTGAACCCACTTCAAGTTGTGTGATTGAACGACGCTGGGATTGGATCACGTCCCGCAAAACGTCTGCAGCACCCGCTGATCCGGCAGCGGTGGATCGGCGTAGGCCGCGTAGTCGGGCTGGTCCTCGTAAGGTTTTGCCAACACCTTCACCAGTTCCTCGAACGGCGCGTAGTCGTCGTTGTTCACCGCGGCCTGGATCACGGCCTCGACGCGGTGGTTGCGCGGGATGAAGATCGGATTGACGGCGTGCATGGCGGCTTGCCGCTCGGCTGCGGACTGCGGCTCCAGCGCGATGCGCTCGCGCCAGCGCTTGGCCCACTCGTCAAATGCTGCGGGGTCCATGAACTGCGCGCGCACATCCGCAGCCTCATCGCCTGCGGCGTCGCCGAGCTTGCGGAAGGTGAGGGTGAAGTCGGCCTGGTTCTTCGCCATGGCATCCAGCAGGTCCTGGATCAGTGCGTCGTCGCCGTCGCGCTCCGTGAACAGGCCGACCTTCTTGCGCAGGCCTGCCTGATAGGCGTTGCTGAATATCTCGGCGAAGGCGCCGAGGATCTCCTGCGCCTCAGCGACCGCCTTCTCCTGGTCGTCGGAGAACAGCGGCAGCAGGCATTCGGCGAGGCGCGTCAGATTCCACAAGCCGATGCGCGGCTGGTTGGCATAGGCGTAGCGGCCCATCTCGTCGATCGAGGAAAACACCTGCGCGGGATTGTAGGCGTCCATGAAGGCACACGGGCCGTAATCAATGGTCTCGCCTGATATCGAAGAGTTGTCGGTGTTCATCACGCCGTGGATGAAGCCGATCAGCAGCCAGCGCGCGATGAGGTCGGCCTGGCGCGCGACGACGGCAGCGAGCAGGTCGTGATAGGGCCGCTTCGCATGGAGCAGATCAGGGTAGTGCCTGACGATGACGTGATCGGCGAGCCGGCGGATCGCTTCGGTGTCGCGGCGGACGGCAAAGAACTGGAAGGTCCCGACGCGGATGTGGCTGGAGGCGATGCGGGTCAGCACCGCGCCGGGCAGGGCGGTCTCGCGGATGACGTGCTCGCCGGTGACGACGGCGGCGAGCGAGCGCGTGGTCGGGATGCCCAGAGCGTACATCGCTTCGCTGACGATGTATTCGCGCAAGACTGGCCCGAGCGCCGCACGGCCGTCGCCGCGGCGGGAGAACGGGGTGGGGCCCGAGCCCTTGAGCTGGATGTCGCGGCGGATGCCGTCTTTGTCGATGACCTCGCCGAGCAGGATGGCGCGGCCGTCGCCGAGCTGGGGCACGAATTGCCCGAACTGGTGGCCGGCATAGGCCATGGCGATGGGATCGGCCCCGGCGGGAACCGTCTTGCCGGCCAGGATCTCGGCGCCTTCCGGGGTCTCCAAGAGGTCTGGATCGAGCCCAAGCTGGACCGCCAGCGGCCGGTTCAGCTTGATCAGCCGGGGGGCGGCGACAGGGGTCGGCGCGACGCGGGCAAAGAAGCTGTCCGGCAGCGCCGAATAGGAGTTCTGGAAGGGGAAATGGACCGTCATGGCCTCAAGATAGGGCTGGAACGGCCATCGGCAAAGGCTCGGGCCCTGATCGGCCAAAAATGGGCGCTTTCAGCCCAAATCAGGGCGTTCCCTTGGTTGCCGCCTTGGGCCTCGTCGGGTAAACCCTGCCGCAACTTCGGACCGGTCGTTTCAGGCCGTCCGATTCGCTTCCTCCGACATTGATTTTGGGACGACCATGCATCGCTACCGGTCACATACATGCGGCGCGCTCCGCGAGAGCAACATCGGCGAGACGGTCCGCCTGTCGGGCTGGGTCCATCGCGTTCGCGACCATGGCGGCGTGCTGTTCATCGACCTGCGCGACCATTACGGCCTGACCCAATGCGTCGTCGACCCGGACTCGCCGGCATTCTCGCTGGCCGAGAAGCTGCGCTCGGAATTCGTGGTGCGGATGGACGGCAAGGCCCGCCGTCGCCCCGAGGGCACCGACAATGACGATCTGCCGACCGGCAAGATCGAGGTCTATGTCAGCGAGATCGAGGTGCTGGGACCCGCCGGCGACCTGCCGCTGCCGGTGTTTGGCGACCAGGAATATCCCGAAGACATCCGCCTGAAGTACCGTTTCCTCGACCTGCGTCGCGAAAAACTGCACCAGAACATCATGACGCGCGTCGAGATCATCAAGTCGATGCGCCGGCGCATGGAGGGGCAGGGCTTCTTCGAGTTCAACACCCCGATCCTGACCGCGTCCTCGCCGGAAGGCGCGCGCGACTTCCTGGTGCCGTCGCGCATCCATCCCGGCAAGTTCTACGCGCTGCCGCAGGCGCCGCAGCAATACAAGCAACTGCTGATGATGTCGGGCTTCGACCGCTACTTCCAGATCGCGCCCTGCTTCCGCGACGAGGACCCGCGCGCCGACCGTCTGCCGGGCGAGTTCTACCAGCTCGACGTCGAGATGAGCTTTGTCACGCAGGAAGACGTGTTCGCGGCGATGGAGCCGGTGATCACGGGCGTCTTTGAAGAATTCGCCAAGGGCAAGCCGGTGAGCAAGAACTGGCGCCGCATCCCGTTCGCCGAGGCGCTGCGCAAATACGGCAGCGACAAGCCGGACCTGCGCAACCCCATCGAGATGCAGGACGTCTCCGAGCATTTCCGCGGCTCCGGCTTCAAGGTGTTCGCGCGCATGCTCGAAGACCCCAAGAACCAGGTCTGGGCGATCCCGGCGACCGGCGGCGGCAGCCGCGCTTTCTGCGACCGCATGAATTCCTGGGCGCAGGGCGAGGGCCAGCCCGGCCTCGGCTACATCATGTGGCGCGAGGGCGGCGAGGGTGCAGGTCCCCTCGCGAACAACATTGGGCCTGAGCGCACCGCCGCGATCCGCGCGCAGCTCGGCGTGAAGGAAGGCGATGCCGCCTTCTTCGTTGCCGGCGATCCCGACAAGTTCTGGAAGTTTTCAGGTTTGGCCCGCAACAAGGTCGGCGAGGAATTGAACCTCACCGACAAGGAGCGGTTCGAGCTCGCCTGGATCGTCGACTTCCCGATGTACGAGTACAACGAGGACGACAAGAAGGTCGACTTCTCGCACAACCCGTTCTCGATGCCGCAGGGCGGCCTCGACGCGCTGAAGGGCCAGGATCCGCTGACCATCAAGGCGTTCCAGTACGACATCACCTGCAACGGCTACGAGATCGCCTCGGGCGGCATCCGCAACCACGTGCCGGAAGCCATGGTGAAGGCGTTCGAGATCGCGGGCTATGGCGAGCAGGAAGTGGTCGACCGCTTCGGCGGCATGTACCGCGCCTTCCAGTACGGCGCCCCGCCGCATGGCGGCATGGCCGCGGGCGTCGACCGCATCGTGATGCTGCTCTGCGGCACCACGAATCTGCGCGAGATCTCGCTGTTCCCGATGAACCAGCAGGCCATGGACCTCTTGATGGGCGCGCCGTCGGAAGCCACCACCAAGCAGCTCCGCGAGCTGCATGTGCGGGTCAACCTGCCGCAGAAGTGAGGTTTTTGCCTCTCCCCGCGCTTGTCTCGCCGAAGCTTCAGCGAAGGCGGACGCGGGGAAGGCTCCCTCCACGCCGTCATTGCGAGCGCAGCGAAGCAATCCAGAGTCCCTCGGCGGAAAGATTCTGGATTGCTTCGCTGCGCTCGCAATGACGGGGAGGGAATTTCGCTAGTCCAACTGCCATCCCTTCCGCAGAGATAAGCCTTACAACCCCGTCGACGCCTCGATCCTGAATTGCGCGAGCGCAACGATCGGCTCGCGGCTCAGTACGTCCATCAGCTGAACCACCGGCACCTTGCCGAGTGGCGTCAGCTTGATGGTCAGCATCTGCCCCGAGGTCTCGACGAAGCCGGCGAGCGCGTCCACCGCGACCCTGGCGTCGAGATTGGCGGCCGCGATCTTCGCGCCCTGCGCGCGGATCGTCTCGACGATGGCGCTGCGCGCGGCATCGCGACTGAGGTTCTGCATCCGCGAGAACTGCGCCACGACGAGATCGACGACGCCGCTGTCGCGCAAGGAGAGCTCGATCGCGCCGGTCTCGATCTGCTTGGCCTGGCTCATGGCCTGTACCGGATCCGTCGTGAACAGGCCGCGCGGCACGTTGGCGAGCGCGAGGCGGGCCTGCGCCCTGGCGAGATTGCCGAGATCGATGGTCGCCGGCGCGAGCGCGAAGGCGCCCGAGGACTCCGTCCAGGCCGCACCGAGATCGAGGTCGATCGCGAGCTTGTCGACGCCCGCCATGATCAGCGGCCGCTGCGCCGGATTGGCGGGGTCGGTCGGCGTGACCATCTTCACGATCAGATTGGCCTTGCTCGGGATCGATCCGACCAACTGGCCCCAGTTCAGGCTGATCGTATCGATGGTGACGAGCTGTCGTGTGGACTTGTAGGGCGAGACTACGCCCTTGATCTCGGCGCCTTCGAGCACCCGGAACAGTCCCAGCATCTGATCGGGCGAGGGGGTTTGTCCGGGATTGGTGAGGCCTGTGGCCCAGCGCAGCAGATCCACCATTCTGAACGATTTGAGCGCGAAGCGCTCTAGTCTCAACTGACCCTGCGGTGTCGGCGCATCAAGGCCTTCCAGGGCGAATTCGGTCTGATCGTATTTTACGGCCCTGAGGTTGGCCGTCCCCTGTGGCGTCTCGACCGATTGCTTGCCGATTTCGATCTTGCCAATCTGAAGACCCTCAAGGAAGTCAGCGATCTTCTCCATCGTGACGCGCGACTGCGCCGGCGTCAGGATGGCGTGGTCTGCCGGCACCAACGCCATCATTTCAGCAAGGCGGAATTTCGATGGCCGGATCGCAATATCGTCGACGATGATGCTGCCGGTCTGCACACGTACGCCTGGTGCCGCCGTCACCGTATAGGAATCGGCTGAGAGGCGCCGGTAGATCCTGTGGAAGCTGTCGTCACCGGACTGTTGCGGATCAAGTGCGACCCCGACGGCGCTTGCGTCGAAATCGTAGGCGGCCACGCCGGACAGCTCGCCGGTCATCTTCGCGGGCTTGCCCGGCTGGGCCAGGTCGAGTGTATAGGTAATGCGGTCTGTCTTCGTCGTTTCGACCTTACCGCGATTGATGTTCTGGATCGCCAGCCCCGAATAGACAAAATCTCCGTTGCCCGCTTTGCCGGCGCCGGCATCGACGTTGACGGTGATGGTCGGGGCCATGATCGAGGACGCCGAGACCGTCGCGTATTGCACCAGCGCGAACCGGTACATGTCGATCAATGAGCCGGACAACGGAGCGCCGTTGGCAGCACGGGTCGGACCGGAAAAGTCGCGGGCTGTAATCTGGGGAATCTTGTAGGTTGCCTTCACCTTGGTCCGATCGGTGTAGGTGATGGCGGCATCGACACCTCCCAGCTCGATGCTGTCAGCCGAGAAACGATCCTCGTCCGCCTGACGGTCCCCAAAGGCAGTCACCTTTGCGATCTTGAGAAGAGCTAGCTCCGGCTGGCCGGGCTCGATCACGATGTCATCGACCGTCAGCGTCCGGCTCATGAGATCGAACGCCACCTTGCCATGGCTCGCCTTGCCGCCCTGCGCGCGGATCTGCTCGAACGCGGCATCGATCTCGGCGGTGGCGCGGTGCTGGGCATAGAGATTGACGCCGAACCATCCGCCCGCGGCGAGCGCGGCTGCCACGACCAGGCCGATCAGGACTCGCTTCATTCCCAGCTCCAGTTGCTCGATTTGCGCCGCGCAACCTGCCATATTCGCGAAACGCCGCCCGGTCCAGGGAAAGCTATGATTTTCAAATATTTGACCGCGCGCCCTGTTGATGGGGGCGCAATCCGATGTTGCCACCGAGGCACCCGGCGTGCTTCATCCCGTTTCCACGACCCGGAAATACCCTCCGCTTGGACGGCTGCTCCGGATCGTGCATTTTGAGGCCGGTAACGCGAGGCGAGACACCGCATGTCGTCCTATTCTGATGATCTCCACCAGGCGGCGCTCGCCTACCATCGTCTGCCGCGCCCCGGAAAGCTCGAGATCCAGGCAAGCAAGCCGCTTGCCAACCAGCGCGACCTCGCGCTGGCCTATTCTCCCGGCGTTGCGGCTGCCTGCACCGAGATCGCCAAGAACCCGGCCGAGGCCGCCACGCTGACCACCCGCGCCAATCTGGTCGCCGTGGTCTCGAACGGCACCGCGGTGCTCGGCCTCGGCAATATCGGCCCGCTGGCCTCCAAGCCGGTGATGGAGGGCAAGGCCGTCCTGTTCAAGAAGTTCGCCGGCATTGACGTGTTCGACATCGAGATCGCCGCCGACACCATCGACCGCGTGGTCGAGACGGTGGCGGCGCTCGAGCCGACCTTCGGCGGCATCAATCTGGAAGACATCCGCGGACCGGAATGTTTCGAGATCGAGGCGCGGCTGAAGGAGCGCATGAAGATCCCTGTCTTCCATGACGACCAGCACGGCACCGCGATCATCGTCGCCGCCGCCATCACCAACGGCCTCAGGCTGAACGGCAAGAAGCTCTCCGAGGTCAAGATCGTGGCATCAGGGGCAGGGGCGGCCGCGCTCGCGACGCTGAACCTGCTGGTGTCGATGGGCGCGCAGCGCAAGAACATCTGGGTCTGCGACATCGACGGTCTCGTGCACGAGGGCCGTAACACCTCGATGGACCGCTGGAAGGCGGTCTATGCGCAGAAGACCGACAAGCGCACGCTGGGCGACGTCATCGGCGGGGCCGACATCTTCATCGGCCTCTCGGCACCGGGCGTGCTCAAGCCCGAGATGGCGCAGGCGATGGGCGACAAGCCGCTGATCATGGCGCTCGCCAATCCGACCCCGGAGATCATGCCGGAGGAGGCGCGCAAGGTGCGCCCCGACGCCATGATCTGCACCGGCCGCTCCGACTTTCCGAACCAGGTCAACAACGTCCTGTGCTTTCCCTTCATCTTCCGCGGCGCGCTCGACGTCGGCGCCAGCGCCATCAACGAGGAGATGAAGCATGCCGCCGTCGAAGCCATCGCGCAGCTCGCGCGTGAGGCGCCGTCGGATGCCGTCTCCCAGAGCAGCCTCGACACCGGCGAGACGGGTGGCTTCGGTCCCGGCTCGCTGATCCCCAGCCCCTTTGATCCACGGTTAATTCTACGCATTGCGCCGGCGGTGGCGAAGGCGGCGATGGAATCGGGCGTCGCAACGCGGCCCATCATCAATTTCGACGAGTATCGCGCGCTGCTCGAGCGCTTCGCCTTCCGCTCCGGCCTCGTCATGAAGCCGATGTTCGCGAAGGCCAAGACCCAGCCCGTCCGCGTGATCTACGCCGAAGGCGAGGACGAGCGTGTGCTCCGCGCCACGCAAGTGGTGCTGGAGGAGAAGCTGGCGACGCCGATCCTGGTCGGCCGTCCCTCGGTGGTCGAGGCGCGCATCAAGCGCTTCGGCCTGTCGATCAAGGCCGGCAAGGACTTTGACCTCGTCAATCCCGAGGACGATCCGCGCTACCGCTCCTATGTGCAGTCCTATGTCGAGGTCGCCGGCCGCCGCGGCGTGACGCCGGATGCGGCCCGCACGGTGGTGCGCACCAACAACACGGTCATCGCCGCGCTCGCGGTGACGCGCGGGGAGGCCGATGCGATGCTCTGCGGCGTCGAGGGCCGCTACATGAGCCATCTGCGCCATGTCCGCGAGATCGTCGGCTTCTCGCCGGGGATCAGCGATTACGCCGCGCTGGCGCTGCTGATCACCAGCAAGGGCGCCTTCTTCATCGCCGACACGCAGGTCCGCCCCAATCCGAGCGCGGAGGAGCTCGCCGAGATCGCCTCGCTCGCCGCGGTCCACGTCCAGCGCTTCAACATCAAGCCGAAGATCGCCTTCGTCTCGCACTCGGATTTCGGCAGCTACGACACCGAATCCTCGCGCAAGATGCGCCAGGCGACGCAGCTCCTGAGGGAGAAGCATCCGGAGATCGAGGCCGATGGCGAGATGCAGGGCGACACCGCGCTCTCCGCCGCCGCCCGCCGCATGGTGTTGCCGCACTCAAAGCTCGAGGGCGAGGCCAACATCATGATCATGCCGACTCTCGACACCGCCAACGTCGCCTATCAGATGATCAAGTCGCTGGCGGACGCGCTGCCCGTCGGTCCGATCCTGATCGGTCCGGCGCGACCGGCCCACATCCTCACGCCCTCGGTGACCGCGCGCGGCATCCTCAACATGACGGCAGTTGCGGTGGTGGAAGCGCAGGAGCGCGCTGCACGGCAGCAGCCGACGTTGTTTACCTGAGGCGCGGTCTCTTCGCCTCTCCCCGCTTGCAGCAGGGCCATCGCATATGAAGAAGAGTTGCGGATAGCTCGCCCGCAACGCATCCTTCGAGACGCCCGCCGATGGCGGGCCCTCAGGATGAGGGCGGAGTGCGCGGCAGCAATCTCAACGGGGCAAATGCTGCTTAGCCTCATCCTGAGGAGACCGCTGGAAGCGGTCGTCTCGAAGGACGAGGCGCTTGCTCAGCCCGCCACCAAGGCCATCCCGATGGCCCTACCGCGTGCGGGGCGAGGGAGCAGACCTCCGGCGCATCCGCACTTCAATCTTTTCAAAACAGTTTTCGCCATTTCCCCGTTTGTAAACCGGCGCACGACTCTTCATAATCGCTCGGTACTCGCGTCGAGACGCCGATTTCAAAAAGCCTGAGCCAAGAGGCCGATCATGCCAGCGTTCGTGACTTTCGGGCGGATCCTGTTCGCCGTGCTGTTCATTTACACGGGCGCGACAAAACTGTTCGCCATCCAGGCGACGGCGGATTACATCGCCACCAGGGTCGTGGTGCCTGACGTGATCGCGCCCTACGCCAAGCAGGTCGAGACGGCGACCGCCATGACGACACCGCAGCTGCTGGCGATTGCGGTGGGCGGACTCGAGATCATCGCAGGCCTGATGATCGCGCTGAACTTCGGCGCGCGCTTCTTTGCGATGCTGCTGGTCATCTACGTCGCGGTCGCAACCGTCCTGTTCTACGACTTCTGGAACCAGGTGCCGCCCGACAACGCCAAGATGCTGGTGGATGCGCTCAAGAACCTCTCGATCATCGGCGCGCTCTGCATGATCATCGGCTACGGCCGCACCACGCGTCCGGCCGAGGCGGCCTACGGCGACGTGTAGCTGACGTATCGCGCCCGTCAGCCTGGCTGGCACCCAAAGCAATCGAAGCCGAAATCCCGGATTGGCGACTGCTGACGCCTCGACGCTCGCGGCATGCCCAGCTCCGCGCAAGGTCGTTGCTGCAGAGTGATCGGGGCGAGGCGTGAGGCAAGTTCGAGAATCGCCCGGCGTTTCAAGCGGAGCATCTGTCTCGCGCCTTGCGTGTTCGCATCGATGATGGGCCCATCCTAATGTCCGCTGAAGAATCGCCGGGTTCTGTCTCAGTCGAGGCCGGTCTCGCGTACCATCGCGCAGGCCGCTTGCCGCAAGCGGAGACGATCTATCGGCAGATACTGGCATCCGAGCCGGATCGCGCGGACTGTATTTTCCTTCTGGGGATTGCTTCGCTCCAGGCTGGTCACCACGACAGGGCGCTCGATCTCTTCATTCGTGCCGTCAATCTCCAACCTCGCAACAGCTTCTATCACAGCAGCAAGGCTGCCGCTCTGCACGGTCTCGGACGAAGGGACGAGGCCATCGCGAGCTATCGGGAAGCGCTGCTGCATAAGCCCGACAATCTGGATGTGCACATTCAGCTTGCGAACCTGATGAGTGAGTGTGGGGACCTCACGAGTGAGGAGGCCCACTACCGGCTCGCGCTGCGATACGCCCCTGATCACGTCGATGCCCGTTTCAAGCTCGCCAATCTGCTGGTGAGACGGAAACAATTCGATGATGCGATCAGCGAGTTTCGGCAGGTGCTGCGGCACAGGCCGAATCTTGCGGAGGCTCATTTGAACCTTGGGGCGGTGCTGTTCGAGCTGACCGCTTTCGAGGAATGCGAGCGTTGCTATCGTGAGGCGCTGCGCCTCGATCCGGCATATGCCGAGGCCTATTGTAATCTTGGTGGTCTTCTCACCAAATTGGGGCGTCTCGACGAGGCGGAGGTCAATCTTCGCGAAGCCTGCAAGCTCAATTCATCGTTCCCCGAGGCCTTGAACAATCTCAGTGAATTGCTGCGGCTCCGGGAGCGGCCGGAAGAGGCGGAAGCATGCTGCAGGGAAGCTTTGCGTCTGAGGCCGGACGATGTGCAGGCGCAACTGAACCTCGGCAATGCCCTTCGCGAGCAAGGTCGTTTTCACGAAGCGGAATTTTGCTATCGCGCCGCTCTCGATCACAACGCGGCTCGGCCCAAGGCGCTCAATAATCTCGGCGCCTTGCTGCTCGATCTTGGGCGGCCTGATGAAGCCATTCGGAGTTTGCGAATGGCCCTGTCGCAGAGGCCGGACTATCCCGACGCGCATTTCAACCTTGGGGGCGCGCTGTTGCTGGACGGCCAGCTCGACGAAGGCTGGCGGGAATATGAGTGGCGGTGGAAGCAGGACAGGAAAAAGTCGCAGCTTCGCGGCTTCCGCCAGCCGCTCTGGGATGGAGCAGATATCGGTGATCGGGTCCTGCTGCTGCATGCCGAGCAGGGCCTCGGCGACACGCTCCAGTTCTGTCGCTTCGTGCCTGCCATTGCTGCGGCGGGGCGGCGGGTCGTTCTCGAGGTTCAGCGGCCACTGGTGCCGCTCCTGACGGGGCTGCCGGGAATCGAGAGCATCGTCGCCCTTGGCGATCCGCTGCCGTCATTCGATCTGTATTGTTCATTGATGAGTCTGCCGCGCGTCCTTGGCATCACCCTCGAAACGATCCCGCAACAAGCATCCTATCTCCGGGCCGATCCGCAACGCGCGGCGGCCTGGCGCCAGCGGGTCGAGCAGCTCGACGGCCTGCGGGTCGGCCTCGCCTGGGCCGGCAATCAGACGATGAGCGGCGACCGGCGCCGATCCATTCCGCTCGCGCAATTTTCAGAGCTGGCGGACCTGCCGGAGGTGAGTTTCGTCTCGTTGCAGAAGGGAGCGGCGGCCAGCCAGTCGCCGCCGCCCGGCCTGTCCTTGCACGATTGGACCGAAGATCTTCACGACTTCGGCGAAACCGCCGCGCTGGTCGAGGCACTGGATCTGGTCATCAGTGTCGATACCGCGGCCGCGCATCTTGCAGGCGCGCTTGGCCGCCCGGTCTGGCTGCTCAATCGCTTCGACCGGTGCTGGCGCTGGTTGCTGAATCGCGACGACAGCCCCTGGTATCCGAGCTTGCGGCAATTCCGGCAGCCTCAGCCCGGCGATTGGGGCAGCGTCCTCAGGGACGTGCGCGCTGAACTCGAGAAGTCCGCCCTCGAACATCGCGCGCTCTTGGATCGTTAAAGGCGTCGTTCTTTTGCATGGCAAACGGATGCGTTGTACGCGGGTATCAAAACACCGGTACTGTGCATGGGGTTGTTTTCGAGTTTTAGTTGGAGGCTATCGCCGGCCGCCACGGCGTCACCGTGACATCATGCGCCGCATCGAGCAGGTAAGACGCTCCCGGCCTCATTCCGTGCGACGTCAGTATCTCATGCGGCGTCCGCTCGGGCACGCCGACAAAGCAGCCTTCGCCGCCGGGCAGCCGCACATGGGGGGCTTCCGACAGCCAGAACGTGTCGTAGCGGTCCATGAACATGTCGAACACGACGGGGCCGCCGATGATTGCGACGGTGCCGGAGGCGACGTCGGCGAAGGCGCAGGCCTCCTCGAAGCTCGCATGATCCGGATTCCACAGCGTCGCGTTCGGCATCTCCGGATCGACGGTGAGCGCCCTGATCTTGCGGGTGAGGATCAGGCGCTTGCGCTTCGGCGAATTCGGCTGCTGCTCGTGCGAGTGCCGGCCGTGCACGATCAGCGCGGCGCGATCGAGCGCCTGCTCGAAGAACAGCTTGTCGCCTTTGAATTTCAACGTCTCGGGCATGATGTGCGACGGATCGGCGAGCATGCCGTCCGCGGAGACGATGACGTAGCCTTCGATACGGAAAGACAAGTGCCGGCTATTCGGAAACGGTCGTCACCACGGAATTGACCGGGCGCTGGCTCACTGTCGGCAGCTTGGCGTCCTTGAGCAGCTCCTGGTCGTATTCGGGCAGCGACGATGCCGGGAATTTTGCGCGCATCGCCACCACCTTGTAGCCGCCGGCCTTCAGGCGCTTGAGCAGCTCCGGCAGGGCTTCGGCGGTGTGCTTCTGGAAGTCGTGCATCAGGACGATGCCCTTGCCCCTGGCGTCGAGCTTCTTCATCACGGTCTCGATCACCTTCTCGGGCTTCGAGGCCTTGAAGTCGAAGGAGTCGATGTCGCAAGAGAAGATCGCCGTGTTGCGGTTGCCGAGATAGGTGACCATCTCCGGCGGATGCTGGAGCGCCGGGAAACGGAAGAACGGCGAGGGCGAGATGCCGCCGAGCGCCCACTTCACCGCGGAAAGGCCCTTCTCGATCTCTTCCTTGCGCTGCGCCTCGCTAAGCTTCTTGTTGTTGAGATTGGCGTGCGACCATGTGTGGGTGCCGACCGTGTGGCCGGCCGCATAGACCTGCTTCAGGATCTCCGGCTCATAGGTCGCATGCTTGCCGATCGAGAAGAAGATGCCGGTGGTGCATTCATCGGCAAGCGCCTTCAGCACCGCGGGCGTGTTCTTCGGCCAGGGGCCGTCGTCGAAGGTCAGCACCACCTCCTTGTCGCGCAGGAAGTCGAGCTCCTTGAAATGCTCGAAGCCGAAACCGGGACCGCCGGTGGTGTCGATCTCGACGGTGCGGGCGACACCGAGCGCGCCTTGCGTGTTGCAAGCCGCGCGCGCTGGCTGCGGCGCCTGTTTCGGCGGGGGTGGATTGACGAAGCCTGCCGGCGCGGCGGGTGCTGCGGGTGCAGCTGCCGGAGCCGCAGCGGGCGCTGCGGCGGCCGGCGTTGCCGCCGGTGTGGCTTGGGTGCCGGCGGCGGGCTTGGCGGCCGGCGTCTGCGACCATGCCGCGCCCGTCATCGCTAGAGACATCGCGCTTGCCAAAATCAGTCCTGCCGCCACGCGCATGGTGTTGTCCTCGAGATTGATCCCGTTGTTCCGCCGTGGCTTTTCGCCTCCGGCCAAACCTTCCCGCCCCAAACCATCCTAGCCTAGATGGTGGGCCATCGCCATTGCAACGGCTGTTTGGCGTCCCGCCGCAATTGTGCCCAACCCGATGAGGCCCCGCGCCCCGTCAGCTGTCCGCCAGCACTCTGGCGACGGCCGTTTTGATTCGCGTGTCGGTCGGCTCGACCGCGGAGGGAAACACCCCGGCGATGTAGCCGTCACGGCCGATCAGATACTTGTGGAAGTTCCAGCGCGGAACCTCGCGGGGGCGCGCCTCTGCGGCCCATTTGTAGAACGGATGCGCCTTCGCGCCGACCACCACGGCCTTGGCCGCGATAGGGAAGGTAACGCCGTATTGATGGTGCGCGGTCTCCGTGATCTCGGTGGCGCCGCCGGGCTCCTGGCTGCCGAAATCGTTGGAGGGCACGCCGATCACGGTGAGCCCGCGCTCGCGAAACTCGCTCCAGAGCTCTTGCAGGCCCGCATATTGCGGAGTGTAGCCGCAGAGCGATGCGGTGTTGACCACCAGCAGCGGTTTGCCCGTGAAGGCGGCGAGGCGGATGTCGTCTCCGGAAAGGGCCGGGAAGGTGAAGGCATAGGCCGAGATCCGGCTCATGCCGGCATCGGCGTAGGCGCGCGTCATCGGCGCGGCTGCGCCTGCAAGCGCCGCGATGAGCAGTGTCCTGCGGTTCATCATGACGGCGTCCCCGAAATGGTCCGGGACGGATGTTACTCCGCCGTTGCGACCGGGTCGCTCAACACCGCGTTATCGGTCGCGGCGCGAACGTTTATTTTGACGCGTTTTCTTGACGCGAACCGGTGCCCACTTCGCTCGAAAACGCTTTAGTACAGACGAACGATGAAATCGGTGCCTTCGCCGGTCTCGCCCTGGTTGATGCCCTGGTCGGAGACGATGATCGAGCCGCCGGAGGTCAGCATCTCGTTGATCTTCACCATGGTGTCGGCGGGGACCGAGATGCGGTCGAGCGCCTCTGCCGGGCTGTCCGGCGTTACCATCGGCTTGGCGGCGACGGGGATCACGGCGGCGCCACCCTTGCGGCGCGCAACGCGGCCGTCATCCTCGCGCGCGGCGGAGCGAGCGGTGACGGGCAGCGACACCACCGACCAATGCAGCGCATTGGAATCGGCCTTGTCGACTTCGGCGGTGAAGACATGCGTGCCGAGCGGCCGGTCGCTCGCTGAGATCGTCACGGGCACCTCGAACAGCGGCGCAAAATTCTGCCGCACATAGAGCTTGGAATCCTTGCGGCTGATGAAGACGGCGATCTGGCCGGCCCGCTTGGGCGGCTCCGGCTTTGCCGCCGGCGCGGGATCGGCGAGGCGGGTCTCGTCCTTCTTGGCATCCGCCGCGGCCGTCGCGGCGGCATCGGGCTTCTTCGCGGAGTCGGCAGATTCGGTCTTCGCCGTCTCGGACTTTGCCGCTTCTGACTTTGGCGCGTCAGATTTTGGTGCGTCGCTCTTGGCAGCCTCGACCTTGTCGTCGGTCGCCGCCGGAGCCTTGGGCGCTTCCGCAGTCTCCGCGGTCTTCATCTCGGACGTCGCCTCGGCCTTGTCGGTCGTCGCGGCCGCTTCCGCGCGGGCAGGTGCATTGCCCGTTGTGATGTCCGACATCACGGTGTGGCCGACCGACGAGCGCAGCTCCGGCACGTCGGCGCTGGCGGTCTTGGTCTCGACCGGCTTGGCTTCAGTGACCTTGGCCGGCACGCCCTTGTCGGCCTTGTCGCCGACATTGGTCTGCGGCTCCAGGCTGGCCGCGGGCTGCGGCGGCACGCGCACGGAGGCGAGCAGCGGATGCTGGAAGCTGTGCGGCGTCATCTCGCCGGGCGAGACGATGACGCGCGCGCCCATCCTGGTCCAGTTCCACATCTTCACTGCGAACGCCATCGGCATGCGGATGCAGCCGTGCGAGGCCGGATAGCCCGGCAGCACGCCGGCATGCATGGCAACGCCGGACCAGGTGATCCGCTGCATGTACGGCATCGGAGCGCCGCTATAGATGTTGGAGTGGTGGAATTTGTGCTTCTGGATGACGCTGAACACGCCCATCGGTGTCGAATGGCCCTTCATGCCGGTCGACACCGGAGATTCCGCGAACACACCGTTGGTGTCGTAGATCGTCACCTTCTGCCGCTCGATCGAGACGACGATGACGAGCGGTCCTTGCGGCTTGGCGCCGGCTTCCTTCTCGGCAACGATCTCCTTCTTGCCGGCCGTGCCGCGCTTCTGCGGCTTCTGGCGCGGTATTTCGGGATGCCGATCCTGCCGGGCGTAATAGGACCCGTCGGAATAATCCGTCCAATAATAAAACGCTGCGTCAGCCTGGCTTGCCGTTCCGATCGCACCCGCCGCCGTCAAAATGGCGACCTGCCAAATCCGCGCTGGCTTGGCAGCAAAACCGGACCCGTTCACGCTATTCATCCTCGAATCCATAATCCCAATCAGACATTAGTCTCGCAGAGGGGATACGCGTTCACCAGCAAGGTGGTTCTGCCATCAGCTGCTTTTGTTCAAGACGTAGCAAAAAAGCCTCACGGAGCGGTAAACGGCGGCCGCGCCCGGCTGGCCGTCGTCTTCCTGACCGGCCAGCCGATGCCTACATTGGGGGGACTTGTTACCGGAGAACTTCATGTCATCTCGTTTCCCCGGTCTTTCCGGCATCCGCTTGAAAGGCCTCGCTTTATTCCTCCTGGCCCTGGTCGTGCCGCTGGCTTCCGCATCCGCCGCTGATGAGCCCGATCTGATCTTCCGCCGTTCCACGGTGTTCAAATGGGTGAGCCCGAACGACAAGCTCGCGACCTATGGTCTCGACGACCCCGAAGTCGAGGGCGTCGCCTGTCATTTCACGGTGCCGGAGAAGGGCGGTTTCAAGGGCTGGCTCGGTCTTGCCGAGGAGGTCTCGGACATCTCGCTCGCCTGTCGCCAGGTCGGCCCGATCAAGTTCAAGGGCAAGATGGAGCAGGGCGACGATATGTTCCGCCGGCGCCGCTCGTTGTTCTTCAAGAAGATGCAGATCGTGCGCGGCTGCGACGCCAAGCGCAACGTGCTGGTCTACATGGTCTATTCCGACAAGCTGATCGAGGGCTCGCCGAAGAACTCGACCTCGACCGTGCCGATCATGCCGTGGGGACCGGCTGACGCCAACGTCCAGAAGTGCGGTGAATTCTTCACTCAGTGACGCGCTTGCGTTCACTCCAGTGACGCCCTTGTGTTCACTCAGTGACGCGTTCGCGGCTGACGCGCGGTTTTGCGAGATGCGAGCCGGTCAGCCGCACGAACATCTGCGGCGCGGCTTCGAAGCCGCGGCTCGATTGCAGCGCCATTTCGTTCGCCGAAGTGGCGCGGCTGCGAACAGGTCGTTGATCTCCGCGGTCCGTCCGTTGGTCCGCCTCGCGCGGCGTTGCGCGATCTTGCGCCATCATGATGGCCATTCCTCACATGGATGCGCCCGGTGATCCCGGGCGTCTCGGTTTCGATGGTTTGGGTCGCGGCCGAAGCGCGCCCGGTTCGACGGGACCCAGCCTTCGTTTGGCTTCTCTTCAGCAGAAAAACGTAAAACGCATGTGAAGCGTGCAAGGCGGGCGCATGACGTTGCCGGAGTCCGGCGCGGTTGCGCGCTGCGACAGCGACTTGCGAGGCCGCTTTGAGTTGCGGTGCAACATGACTGAAATAATTGGCATTTTCCGAGAATTGTTTCGTCGCCTTGGACGGGACGAAACAATTCACACGCGGATGAAACCATTTTCGGCTTTTGGCGCATCACGCGCGAAACCGCCCATGGTTATCAGCGTCACAACGACGACGGCGCACCGCCGGCCGCGGAATTGAGGGACAAGACTATGCGCGCGCTCAGCTTTATCGTTGCCTTCGGCTTTGTGCTCGCCGGTTCCTCGTTCGCGGGCATGCCCGACGGCAATCTCCCGGGTATCGGCACCTTCCAGTACAGCGGTACGCCGGTCGTGACGCCGGCGCCGCAGCCGATCGTGGTCGCCGCGCGCTTCTGATCGCCCAAAGAAATCAGCCGGCAAGCGTCATCATGTTGCTTCGTTTCTGCGCCGCAGCGTTCATCTCCCTTCTGACGATCAATTCCGTGCAAGCGCAGGTGCGCGCGCCGTCGCGACTGCCGGATCCACGCAGTGAATTCGTGCGCCAGTGTGCACCGCGCATGCTCGGGCGCTGGGAGCATCCGGAAGAAGTCTGCGGCTGCCTGCACGACCATGCCGTCGCTGTCGTCGAGGACCGCGATTTGCGCGAAGCGCTGTTGCGCGGCATCAGCGAGACGGGCGTGCCGACGATCGAGACCGATTGGGTGCCGACGTCAAAGCAAAGCGAGATCGGCCCGACCTTCACCAAGATCGCCAAGCCGACCTTGCAGTGCATGTTCGATCCGGCGAAGTAGCTTTTCAGACCATCATTTTGTTTTCGGCCCGTGCCGCGGCACGCAGGAGCTGGTGCGCGAGACGCCCTTGTCGGTCATCTTCGCGCCGCGCACTTCCTTGACCTGCCCGGCGGGGCAGGTTCCGTCATCCACGAGCACGCGCTGGCCGAGCTTCAGATCCACGATGTCCTGCTCGCGTCCGATGGTCGCTGCGCGTGCCGTCGAGGCAAGCGCCATGGAGATCAGGAGCGAGAGGCAGGTCGCGTGGCGCAACAGCATGATGTGAGTCCCGGCATCGATGCCGCAATCTAGGGAGCGGCGGGCGATTCTCATAGTGAAGCTTCGTCACGCCCGGCGAGCCGACTTGCCCCTTGCGCGCAAGGCCGCGCGCGATTCCCGTGCGAGCCGCTCGGCGGATGCCACGAGCTGTCGAACCGCGTGCCCGGAAAATCCCAGCACAAAGCCGGGCAGGGGCCGTGCGCGCGAATAGGTGTCAGCGAGTAGCCAGCCCTCTGCGCCGGCTGCCTGCTTCGCCTCGGCTGCGACCGAAAGTTCGACCGATGGATCGAAGCGGGCGACTAGATGCAGGCCCTGGGACGGCACCGGCACCGAAAGTACACCGTCGGATCTGGCTTCCAGCGTCCCGGCCAGTGCATCGCGCGCCTCGCGATAGAGCTTTCGCACCCGTTTCAGGTTCGCGGCAAAGGCGCCGGAATTGAGCATGTCGGCCACCGCGCCTTCCATCAGCGTGCCGGGAAAGCGGTCGAGCGCGGCGCGCGCGGCGGTCACGTCGCCGATCAGGCGCTCGGGCAGCGCGCAATAACCGATGCGCAGGCCCGGAAACAGCGTCTTGGCAAACGTGCCCATGTAGATCACGCGCTGGAGGTGGTCGATGCCGGCAAGCGACATCAGCGGGGCGCCGTCGTAGCGGAACTCGCTGTCGTAATCGTCCTCCAGCACGAAGGCGCCGGCCTGTCTCGCCCAGTCCAGCAGCTCCAGCCGCCGCGGCATCGACATCTGCACGCCTAGCGGAAACTGGTGCGATGGCGTCACATAGGCCGCTCGCGCCGAGGGCGCTGTGGTGCTGCCCCTGGCGACGCGCATGCCGTGCTCGTCGACGGGGACGGGCACGGCGCGATAGCCGCAATGCGCGATGGTTTTTCGTGCGGCGGGGTAACCTGGGTCCTCGCACCACACTTGATCGTTGGGCTTCAGGATCGCACTCAGCACGATGCGGAGCGCGTGCAGCGTGCCCGACGTCAGCATGATCTGATCGGGGTCGCAGCGCAGCCCGCGCGCCGATAGCAGATGATCGGCGATTGCCGCGCGCAGTTCGCGGCTGCCGCGGGGATCGCCATAATGCAGGTGCTCGGATCCGAACGCGCGCATGCGGCGGCCGACGAAGGCACGAAAACGCTGCACGGCGCGTTCGTCGATATGGGTGCAGCCGAGCGCGAACGCGCCTTGTCCCGGAGTTTCCACCTTCACGTTCGGCTTCTTCGGCTCAGTCGCGCGCGCCGGAATCCGCGCGGCGACGAAGGTGCCGGAGCCGACAGTTGCGTCGGCAAAGCCGTCGGCGATCAGCCGCTCATAGGCGGTGACGACGGCGTTGCGTCGAAAGCCCGTTTGCTTCGCCAGCGTCCGCGACGGCGGCAGCGGCTCACCGGGCTTGACGAGGCCGGAGACGATCATCTCGCACAGTGCCTGGTAGAGCCGGTGCGCGGCGGAGGCGCCAGCCGTGATGTGCGCCCCGGTGAGATCGAGCGGCAGCTCGGGCTTTGACAGAGAAGGGGTCGTGGCGGGCGCGGGAGAATTGGTCGGAATTTTTTGCATGGAATTGGAACTATCGCAGACCAAATCCACCGCTACAACTGATCTGGAAGTGATCCAAGCCCCGACAGGAGCGGCCGTGAGCCAGACCGAGAGCCAAAATTCCTATCCGACCTCAGCGCGCAACCAGGTGAAGCGCCGTCACGACCGCGGCTTCTACGATCACGACACCGTTCACCGCATCCTGGATTCCTCGATGCTGTGCCACGTCTCCTATGTGATCGACGGCCAGCCCTATTGCACGCCGACCTTCTTCTGGCGCGAAGGGACCAGGCTCTACTGGCACGGTTCGAGCGCGAGCCGCATGCTGCGCAACCAGACCAAAGGCGAGCGTGTCTGCCTGACGGTTGCCCATCTCGACAGTCTCGTGCTGGCACGTTGCGGCTTCAACCACTCCGCCGATTATCGTGCGGTGATGGCGTTCGGCACCGCCTATCTCGTCACCGACCCCGAGGAAAAGGAACGGGCGGTGATCGCCATGGTCGACCGCTTCTTCCCGGACCGCACCGCGAGCCTGCGGGCGAGCAGCGCGCAGGAGATCAAGGCGACCTCCTTCATTGCCATGGAGATCGAGGAGGCCTCGGCAAAAGTCCGCGCCAAGGGCGTGGCCGATGACGACGAGGATTATGCGTTGCCGATCTATGCCGAGCGCATTCCGGTGCGCACCGTGCTCGGCGCGCCGGAGCCATGTCCGCGCCTGCTCGACGGCGTGAGGCGCCCTGCGACGCTCGATGGCTATTCGGAAGGCCGACTGCTCGAAGATGCATTGCGGGATGCATATTTTGTGGAGTACCCGAACGGCTGAAATCGGCTAGCTTGCGCGCTCCCAAGGATCATTGAAATGCCTGGAGTTGCCTGATGAATGCCGAAACGCAGCAAAGGATCCTCGACGCCGTCGATGCCGGCTTCGAAGCCCAGCTTGCGACCACCCGAGATTTCGTCGCGATCCCTTCGACCCGCGGGGCGGAGGGGCCGTGCCAGGACATGATCGGCGATCTCCTGCGCCAGCGCGGCTACGAGGTCGACGACTGGCACATCGATGTCGACGATCTCAAGGATTTGCGCGGCTTCGGCCCGATCGAGCACGATTTCTCGAAGGCGCGCTCGGTGGTGGGCACCTACCGTCCGCAAACGAACGGCGGCAAATCGCTGATCCTCCAGGGCCACTGCGACGTGGTGCCGGCAGGGCCTCTGGAGCTGTGGGACACGCCGCCGTTCTCGCCTGTCATCAGGGACGGCAAGATGTTCGGCCGCGGCGCCTGCGACATGAAATCGGGCACCATCGGTGCGCTCTATGCGCTCGATGCGATCAAGGCGGCGGGCCTGAAGCCGACCGCGCGGATCCATTTCCAGTCCGTGATCGAGGAGGAGAGCACCGGCGTCGGCGCTCTCTCGACGCTGCAGCGCGGCTATCGCGCGGATGCCTGCTTCATCCCGGAGCCCACCCGCGGCAAGATGGTGCGCTCGCAGGTCGGCGTGATCTGGTTTCGCCTGCGCGTGAAGGGACACCCGACCCATGTCGCCTTTGCGGGCTCTGGCTCCAATGCGATCATGGCGGCGTATCATCTCGTCCATGCCCTGCAAAAGCTCGAGATCGAATGGAACGAGCGGGCCAAGGCCGATCGCCATTTCAAGACGCTGAACCATCCCATCAACTTCAACCCCGGCATCATCAAGGGCGGCGACTGGGCCTCCAGCGTTCCGGCCTGGTGCGACGTCGACTGCCGCATCGCGATCCTGCCGGGCTGGTCGGTCGCCGATCACCAGAAGGAGATTTTGGCTTGTGTTGCTGCCGCCTCGCGCAACCACCGCTTCCTTGCCAACAATCCGCCTGAGGTCGAATGGTCGGGCTTTTTGTCGGAAGGCTATGAACTGACTGACGCGGCAGAGCCGGAGGCTGCGTTCGGAAAGGCCTTCAACAAGGTCTATGGCGGCATGCCCGAGGATCTCGTCTTCACGGCGCTGACCGATACGCGCTTCTACGGCCTGAACCACGGCATCCCGAGCCTCTGCTTCGGCGCCAGTGGCGGCGAGATGCACGGCTTCAACGAGTACGTCGACCTGGACTCGCTGAAGAAGACGACCAAGGCGATGGCCCTGTTCGTCGCGGAATGGTGCGGGGTGGAGAAGGCGTAGGCCTCTCCGCCGTCATTGCGAGGAGCCCTTGCGACGAAGCAATCCAGGCTGTTGCCGCGGAGGCAGACTGGATTGCTTCGCTGCGCTCGCAATGACGGATGATAGTCCTGTACGGTGGGCAAAGGCGCTCTTGCGCCGTGCCCACCATCGTTCCTCGATCTCGAAAGAGAAGGTGGGCACGCTTTCGCTTTGCCCACTCTACGGCATCTCGGCTGGGCGACCGCTGCCCGAAACAGGGGCGCATTCAAATCCTTTAAGCTTAAAATAAAGACTAGGATGCTGCCGCCCCCGGTGGCAGACTGGCGCGCGGTCGCAGGGCCTTGAGTCCGCCGAGGAATGAACGATGCGCGATTGGGATGATGCTTACGCCAATTCGGCCCATATCCCGGGCTCGGACAAATTGCCGGCACAATGGGCGGAGCGGGCGGCCGCCTACCGCGCCGGCCTCAAGGATTTCCGCGACGACATCGCCTATGGCTCCGGTGAGCGCCAGACGCTCGACCTGATCCTGCCCGACGGGGACAGCAAGGGCCTCGTCGTGTTCGTCCATGGCGGCTACTGGATGCGCTTCGACAAGTCGACCTGGACGGATCTGGCCGAAGGTGCACGCCATCATGGCTGGGCCGTCGCGCTGCCGAGCCACACGCTGGCCCCTAGCGCGCGCATCTCCGACATGACGGCCGAAATCACCGCGGCGATCGCGAAAGCGGCCTCGCTCGTCTCCGGTCCGATCCGGCTCGCCGGGCATTCGGCCGGCGGCCATCTCGTCACCCGCATGCTGTGCGACGACAGCCGGCTCGAACCTGCCGTCTTCAACCGCATCGCCGGCACGCTCTCGATCAGCGGCCTGCACGATCTGCGTCCACTGCTGAAGACGAAGATGAACGAGACGCTGCGCATGACCATGGAGGAGGCGAGCCTCGAAAGCGCGGCGCTGCATCTGCCGCGGGGACATTCGCCCGTGACCGCCTGGGTCGGCGGTGGCGAGCGCCCCGAATTCATCCGCCAGGCCGACCTGCTGTCCAATGTCTGGACCGGTTTCGACGTGCCGACGCGCCTCGTGGTCGAGCCTGCGCTGAACCATTTCACTGTGATCGACGGGCTCAAGGATCCGTCGTCGCAGATCACCGCGCGCCTGATCGGCCTCGATTGACGAGGCCGGGAATGATCGATCGGGAGGGCCAGCCATGACGTCCAGCGATTACGATCCCACAAACGAAGGCGCCGAGACCGATTTCGCAAAGCGCATGTCCTATGGCGATTATCTCGCGCTCGATGCGATCCTCAGCGCGCAGCATCCGCTGTCGGAGGCGCATGATGAGATGCTGTTCATCATCCAGCATCAGACCACGGAGCTGTGGATGCGGCTCGCCATCCACGAGCTCAGCGCGGCGCGGCGCGCCATCGCCAAGGATGAGGTTGCCCCCGCGATGAAGATGCTGGCGCGGATGTCGCGCATCTTCGAGCAGCTCAACAGCGCCTGGGACGTGCTGCGGACCATGACGCCCAGCGAGTACACGCGCTTCCGCTCGCAGCTCGGCCAATCATCGGGCTTCCAGTCGCGCCAATACCGGCTGATCGAATTCCTTCTCGGCAATCGCAACCACGCCATGCTCAAGCCGCACGCGCACGATGCCGAGACGACCAAGCTGCTCGAAGCCGAACTGGCGACGCCGAGCCTCTATGACGAGGTGCTCAGGCTTGCCGACCGCAACGGGCTGAAGATGCCGGCTGCGGTGCTGGCCCGCGACGTCCGCGAGACCCACAGTTTCAACGAGGGCGTGCTGCAGGCGTGGCGTATCGTTTATGAGGCGCCGGAGACGCACTGGATGCTCTACGAGCTCGCCGAGAAGCTGGTCGATTTCGAGGACTATTTCCGGCGCTGGCGCTTCAACCATGTGACCACGGTCGAGCGCGTCATCGGCTTTAAGCGCGGCACCGGCGGCACCGGCGGCGTCAGCTATCTCAAGCGCATGCTCGAGGTCGAGCTGTTTCCCGAGCTCTGGCGCGTCCGCACCATTTTGTAGAAATGTCCAAGAAATGTCTATGACCAGATATCGCGTCTATGACGACACCAAGGCTCTGTTCCATCTGCCTGACGGCGTGATCTATCTCGACGGCAACTCGCTCGGCGCGCTGCCGCTGGGCGTCGCCGAGCGCGTCAATCGCGTCATCACCACCGAATGGGGCAACGAGCTGATCCGCGCCTGGAACACCGCAGGCTGGTATGCCCAGCCGCGCCATGTCGGCGATCGCATCGCCCGGCTGATCGGCGCGGAAGCCGGCTCGGTGATGGTCGGCGACACGCTGTCGCTCAAGGTCTACCAGGCGCTGGCTGCTGCGCTCGACATGAACGCCTCGCGCAAGGTCGTGCTGTCGGACACCGGCAATTTTCCGACCGATCTCTACATGGCCGAGGGCCTGATCGCGACGCTCGGGCGCGGCCATCAATTGCGCCTGGTTGAGCCGGAGGAAATCGAGGCGTCGTTGTCAGAGGAGATCGCGGTTCTCTACATCACCGAGGTCGACTATCGCACCGGCCGCCGCCACGACATGGCGAAGCTGACGGCAAGAGCGCATGCGCTCGGCATCGTCACGGTCTGGGATCTCGCGCATTCGGCCGGCGCGCTGCCGGTCGATCTCGCCGGCTGCGGCGCCGATTTCGCTGCGGGGTGCACCTACAAATACATCAACGCCGGCCCCGGCGCGCCGGCCTTCCTCTACGTCGCGCCGCGCCACGCCGATACCGCGCGGGCCGCGCTATCGGGATGGATGGGGCATGCCAAGCCGTTTGCGTTCGAGCTTGCCTATGCCGCCGCCGGCGGCGTCGAGCGCATGCGCGTCGGCACGCCGCCTGTGCTGGCAATGGCGGCGCTGGAGGCCTCGCTCGACATCTGGGACCGCGTCGATATCGCCGAGGTTCGCGCGAGCTCGCTGGCGCTCGGCGATCTCCTGATCGCCGAGGTCGAGCGCCGCTGCCCGTCCTTGAAGCTGGTGACCCCGCGCGCGCATGAACACCGTGGCTCGCAGGTCTCCTTCGCCTTCGAGGGCGGCTACGCCGCCATGCAGGCTCTGATCGCGCGCGGCGTCATCGGCGATTTCCGCGCGCCTGATATCATGAGGTTTGGGATCACGCCGCTGTATATCGGCGAGAGCGAGATCATGAGGGCGGCCGAGATCATCGAGGACGTGATCGCAGGCGAGGTGTGGCGCCGGCCGGAATATCAGGTCGTGAATGCTGTGACGTGAAAACCCATCACCGTCACCTTGAGGTGCGAGCCTGGCAGCGCGAAGCGTCGTTAGGCGAGCCTCGAAGAGCGACGGCCCGGCTGCATCGGGGCCGTTCATCCTTCGAGGCTCCCTGCACGGCGCTGCGCACCGCGCAGCTCACGCCTCTGATGACGGGGTAGACAGCTCCGAGCGCGTCCCCCACAGCGCCGCTACGATCGCATCGAGCCCGTCCGTCAGTGCCGCCGGTCCCGGCTGCAGAATGATCGGCGATTTGATCTCGACGATGCGGTCGTTGCGCACGGCGGGGATGTCGCTCCAGCCATCGCGCGCGCGGATGCGGGCAGGGACGACCTTCTTGCCGCACCATGAGGCGAGAATGATGTCGGGTGCAGCCTCGCGCACCGCCTCTGTCGAAACGATGCGATCCTTCGCCGCCTGCCGATGCCGCAGTTCCGGGAAGACATCTGCGCCGCCGGCGATCTCGATTAGCTCAGAGACCCAGCCAATGCCCGAGATCAGCGGATCGTCCCACTCTTCAAAGTAGACCTTTGGCCGCGGCGAGGGGCGAGGCGTTGCCGCGATCGTCGCGAGGCGCTGCTCGAAGCCTTGCGCGAGCTGGTCCGCGCGTTCGACCGCACCGACCAGCGCGCCCAGCGTCCGGATCATCGCCAGGATGCCGGCGACGTCGCGCTGATTGAAAACGTGGACGTCGACACCGGCGCGGACGAGATCGGCGACGATGCCGGCCTGGAGATCGGAGAAGGCCAGCACCAGGTCCGGCTCCAGCGCGAGGATCTTCGGCATGTCCGCGGAGACGAAGGCTGACACCCGCGGCTTCTCGCGCCGCACCTGGGGCGGACGGACGGCGTAGCCGGAAACGCCGACGATGCGGTCCTGCTCGCCGAGCAGGTAGAGTGCCTCGACCGTCTCTTCGGTCAGGCAGACGATACGGCGGGGCGGGTAGTGGCGCATGGTGGACCATATGCGCTCATGCCGCGGCTGATGTCACGGCGGCCATTACCTCGGACGTCATTGCTTTGCCGCGCGAAGCAATTCACCCTGAGAACACAAGGAATTGGGAGGAGATCCGATGACGCCGCTCGAGAAACTTAAAGCGATGAAGATGCCGTTTGCCGAGCTCAAGGGCGTCGAGTTTGTCGAAGCCGGGAAGGACCGTGTGGTGGCGCGGATGACGGTCCGGCCTGATCTCTGCACCCTGCACCACACCATCCATGGCGGCGCGGTGATGGCGCTGGCCGATTCCGTCGGTGCCGCGGCGACCGTGATCAACCTGCCCGAGGACGCCAAGGGTACGACCACGCTGGAGAGCAAGACCAATTTCATCGGTGGGGCCAGGGAAGGGGCCACGGTCATCGCCACCGCCACCCCGGTCCACCGGGGTCGGCGGACCCAGGTCTGGACCACCCGGCTGGAGACCGAGGATGGCAAGCTGGTGGCTGTGGTGACGCAGACGCAGCTGGTCCTGTAAGACTACGGGGCCTTGATTTTGTTAACGAAATAGTCGCTCCCGATGCCGCTAAGTTGGGCAGGTTCCCGCCTTGAAAAACGTGTTGCGATGCACAATATTGGGGGCCTAGGGATTCGAACGCCTCCTCGAGGGACACCAAGAGGAGTTTTGACGTGGTACTTCAAGAGACCGTCCTCACTGCCCCGGGCTATGTGCGGACCCTGATCCAGCAGGAAGAATTGCCGCTTCTGCGCGATCACCTGCTCAGACTCGATGCCGAAAGCCGGCACGACCGTTTCAACGGCTTTCTCGACGACAGCTTCATCGAGCGTTACGCCGCCCGCTGCGCCGAGGACGGCACCGTGATCGTCGCCTATATCGTGGATGGCGTGGTTCGCGGCGCGGCGGAACTGCATCCGCCGGAAGATGGTTCACTGCCCGAGGTCGCTTTCAGCGTGGAAGCCTCCGCACGCCGCCAGGGCGTCGGCACCGTGCTGTTCCGCCGCCTGATCGCGGAGGCGCGCTGGAAAGGCTACAAGCAGCTGCGCATCACCACGGGTGCCGAGAATCACGCGATGCGGGCGCTCGCCAGGAAGTTCGGCGCGCATCTGGCCTTCCGTCACGGCGAATCGACCGGAACGATCGATCTCGCCAAGACGCCCGAGGCCGAGCTGGCGGATCTCGCGGCAGCGCCGTTCACGGCCAGCCACGCTCTGCTCAGCTTCAACTCGACCTGCTGGAAGATCATCTCCAGCATGTACGGCAATCGCGCCGCCTAGTTCAAAGAGCGGCTGGAATCAAAAAGCGGACCGGCAAAACCGGTCCGCTTCTGTATTTCGGATCGAAGAAATAAACGGCTCAGGTGCCGGTGCGCGTTGCCGTGTTGAAGCGGCGCACGACGCGGCGTTCGACCACCACCGAGCGCTGCGCGCCCTGTTCGCCGGCGATGACGCGCGTAGCGGTAATGCGGCCGTTGGTGCGGGCCTGCTTCTTCACCTCGGCCTGGACGACATCGAGCGGCATCCCCATCAGAGCTGCGGCGATCTCGGCCTGCTGCTCCTGGTCGTCGGTAATTCCGACGGCGGCGAAGATCGCCTCGTCCAGGGTCGGCGGATCGTGACGCACGCGCCGCGTGCCATATTTGGTATTCCAGTCTGCGCTCATGGTAGCCTCATTTCGATCCGGGATACCTAGTGCTGCCTATGTTGCATTGCAATATGAATTTGGTGTGGCATCTCAGCTATTCACCGCTTGCATCGATCCGGCGTCACGGCGGTGACGGAGCACCTGCATCGGCCCCGATCCGTTGCTGCGGCCAGCGCTTCAGCGCGGCGTGTCCAGCCGCGGTGAGCCCGTAGATTCCCCGCTCGGCGCGCTCGAACCAGCCATACACATTGTTAAGCAAGATCTTGCCGGCATCGGGACAGCGCACGCGCAGCTCGCGCACGGGCCGCGGGCCGGTCGCGAGTTCCGACGCGCAAGCCAGCGCCTGCTGCCGGTAGGCCGTCATGATCGGCGCGCGCGTACTGCCGCCGAGCACCGGATCGCCCTGGCGGCGCTGATGCTCGGCAACGAGTCGTGATCGAATCTTCGGCTCGCGGCGCGGGGCCGCCGTCGGCGGCTTCACCAGCACCTCGACCTGGCCGCGGTCGGTCACCCCCAGCATGCCGAAGCCGAGTCGGCGGCAGAGATTGCGGTAGCGTGCGTCGCTCTCGCGTCCCTTGCCACGCGCGGACATTTTTGCGGCGATCCAGACCTCGTCACCCGCCGGTGCGCGGTCGACCGCCTGCAGGATCAGCTCGAGATTGAAGGCGAGCTTGAGCTCGCCGATCACCACGACAGGCGGATCGCCGGCGCTGAGGCCGACGAGATCGCAGCCGCCGATCTCGCCCTTGACCGTGAAGCCGAGCTCTTCGAGGAAGCGTTTGACGGGCAGGTAGAGCGCGGTTTCCACGGGTGGTCCGATCGAAGAATCAGTTGCGTGCAGTCTAGTGCCTTCTCGGCTCCGATTGAATCCGAGCTGGGCTCGGACGTTTCGATCTGAACGCAGCTACACCCGCCCGCCGACCGGGATCAGCGCGCCGGTGATGCCGCTGGCGGCATCGCTGGCGAGGAACAGGATCACCTCTGCGAGCTCCTGCGGCGTCACCCACTTGGAAAAGTCCGCCTTCGGCATGTCGGCACGGTTGGCCTTGGTGTCGATGATCGAGGGCAGCACCGCGTTCACGGTGACCTTGCCCTTCCACTCGCTGGCGAGCGCCTCGGTGAGGCGATGTACGCCGGCTTTCGACGCGGCATAGGGACCCATGCCGTTGCCGGCCTGGAGCGCGCCCATGGCACCGATGTTGACGATGCGGCCGGCGCTGGACGCGGCGAGATGCGGCAGCGCTGCGTGCGAGGTGTTCAGCGCCGTCAGCACATTCAGCGCATACATGCGTTGCCACGTCGTGATGTCGCCGTCGCCGACGGTCTCGAAGGCGAAGCCGCCGGCGATGTTGATCAGTCCGTCGAGCCGGCCGAAATGCTTCGCCGCCGCATCGATCGCCGTCTTCGCCTGCGCCGCGTCGGTGAGATCGACGCCGCCGATCTCGATGCGCTCGGGCGTCGCTGACAGTTGCGAGGGCGCATGATCGATGCCGGCGATGCGCGCGCCGCGAGACTGCGCGACTTCGGCAACCACTTTGCCAAGCGCGCCGAGCACGCCGGTGATGACCAGAACCTTGCCTTGCATCATCGTTCTCCCGGCGCAGCCGCTACGCTTGCAGATAACGCGCCTTCAGTGCGGTGCGCTCTGCTGTGCCGAGCTTCAGCCCATCGCGCAAGTAGGTTTCGAGATCGCCATAGTCGCGGCCGACGGCTTCGAAGGCGGCCGCCAGGTACGAGGCCTCGACGGAGCCGATCGCGTCGAGAACGTCGGCGGGAAGATCGGCGGCGTTCGACGGGTCGCGCTTGTAGTGGCGGTTGGTCAAAAGATAATCCTCGGCAATGACGTCGTCGCCGACGCCCAGCGCATGCAGGATCAGCGCGCTGGCAAAGCCGGTGCGATCCTTGCCCGCGGTGCAGTGGATCACGAGCGGGGCGCGGTCTTCGAGCAGATGGTGGAACAGCGCGCGAAAGCTGTGCGTGTTGTGGCGAACATAGTTGCGATAGGATTCGCGCATCAGTTCGAGCGCGACCGGTGCGGTCAACGTGCCCCTCGCGAGCTCGCCGCGCAGCGCGGCGACGACGGTTGGCTCGATCGGTATCGAGTATACTGCGATCTCGTTGACCACGCAGACGCCAGCCGCACGCTCCTCGACACCGCGGAAATCGAACGCGCTTCTGACGCCGAGCGCGCGGACGATCTCGACATCGGCTGCGGTGAGCTGCCCGAGATGATTGGAGCGAAAGATGTGCCGCCAGCGCGTAATGCGGCCGTCGGCGGTCCGATAGCCGCCGAGATCGCGAAAGTTGCTGGCGCCTTGCAGGGCGAGGTGGCGGGCAGGGGAGTCTTTCAGGGAAGAGTCTTGCATGGGATCAGCTTGGGCTATGGTTCCACCGGACGCTTCGTTTGGCGTCCTTGAGGTCTATTACAGGGGGCGATCATGGGCCGGCACAAGGCCATTGTTTTGGGGATCACCATGCTGGCTGGAATTACCAGTGCCCGGCAGGCCGACGCGCAGACCTTCCGGACCTATCGCTGCGCTGATGGTACGCAGTTCATCGTGGGATTTTATGACTACGACAAGCGCGCCTTCCTGCAGATCGACGGCCAACCCGTCGCCCTTGCCAAGCGGCTGTCGGTCTCGGGCGCACGCTATTCGGGGGCGGGGATCACGCTTGTGATCGGCAAGACCGGAACGACCACGGTCAAGCACCTGAAGCGGCCGGTCACGGCCTGCGCGGCGATCGAAAAGCCCGGGCTCTAGCCGGGAATCAAAAAGGGCCGAAACACCGTTGTTTCGACCCTTTTCAAACTGCCGCCGCTCGTTCCAGGGAGCGCCGCGGGACTGAACCGAACGCAGGCATCAGCGATCCCATTTCGGCTTGGCCTCGTCGACAGCGTCCTGATGATACCAGCTGCCACTGCAGATCGTCTCGTTCACGGGAAGCGAGAGACGGTCGGCAGGAAGGCGGGCCTCACCGTAGCGGCGTCCTCCGAGAGCCGCGCGGCCCCCGGCAGGGAATTGATAGATCTTTGCAGATCCCTCACTCAGACCATTGTTCATCATTGCGGTATCTCCTTGAGCCGAAGCGCTTGGCCTCCATGGTGCGCCCGACTCGTTCGATTGTGGTTACTGGAATCCCCATATCGGCCGGCCGCTCGGGAATGCAAAGTGCTGAAAAGGAAATCAGTTTCAGCTCATTTTCTAGGCAGCGTGCTTTCTGCATCCTCCAAGGCACCAAGTCGGTGGCTAACGCTTGGGCCATTGCGAAGGTTGCTGGCGGCAGGCGGCGAACTTTGCGAAAATTGCCGGACGTTGATGCGCGTTTCATCGGCAACCTCCGGCTAAGGCCGGGCTGCTCCAGAATCGGGCGATTTCCGCAGGATTTTTGCAGTGCAGCTTCACGCTAAGGTGCGCGGCTATGACGCACGTCGTTGTGGACGGCCAGCCGGCGGCAGCGCGAGGCCAGCCACCGTGGAAAACCCTCCGCAGTGCGGCCTTTTGGCACGTTAAATGCTTGTAAAGGGCCGGCCGATGGTGGCCGGGTACAAACGTGCGGGGGCCTCAGGGCCCCCAACCTTTCGCATCATCTACAGAGAGGCTCAATGACCAAGTACAAGCTCGAGTACATCTGGCTCGACGGATACACGCCGACTCCGAACTTGCGCGGCAAAACTCAGATCAAGGAATTCGCGTCGTTCCCGACGCTCGAGCAGCTTCCGCTCTGGGGCTTCGATGGCTCCTCCACCCAGCAGGCCGAAGGCCACAGCTCCGATTGCGTGCTGAAGCCGGTCGCCGTCTTCCCGGACGCCGCGCGCACCAACGGCGTGCTGGTGATGTGCGAAGTCATGATGCCCGATGGCAAGACCCCGCACGCTTCCAACAAGCGCGCCACCATCCTCGACGACGCCGGCGCCTGGTTCGGCTTCGAGCAGGAGTACTTCTTCTACAAGGACGGTCGTCCGCTCGGCTTCCCGACCGCCGGCTATCCGGCGCCGCAGGGTCCGTACTACACCGGCGTCGGCTTCTCGAACGTCGGCGACGTCGCCCGCAAGATCGTCGAAGAGCATCTCGACCTCTGCTTGGCTGCCGGCATCAACCATGAAGGCATCAACGCGGAAGTCGCGAAGGGCCAGTGGGAATTCCAGATCTTCGGCAAGGGCTCCAAGACCGCTGCCGACCAGATGTGGATGGCCCGCTACCTGATGCTGCGCCTGACCGAGAAGTACGGCATCGACATCGAATTCCACTGCAAGCCGCTCGGCGACACCGACTGGAACGGCTCCGGCATGCACGCCAACTTCTCGACCGAGTACATGCGCACGGTCGGCGGCAAGGAGTACTTCGAGGCGCTGATGGCCGCCTTCGACAAGAACCTGATGGACCACATCGCCGTCTACGGCCCGGACAACGACAAGCGTCTGACCGGCAAGCACGAGACCGCGCCGTGGAACAAGTTCAGCTACGGCGTTGCCGACCGCGGCGCCTCGATCCGCGTTCCGCACTCCTTCGTCAACAACGGCTACAAGGGTTATCTGGAAGACCGCCGTCCGAATTCGCAGGGCGACCCATACCAGATCGCTTCGCAGATCCTGAAGACGATCTCGTCCGTGCCGACCGACAAGAAGGCCGCGGCCTAAGATCCTCCCGGCCCGGGCTGGGGGCTGGCCCGGGTTGGCATTCAATCCGCCGGAGCTGCAAGGCTCCGGCGGATTTTTGCATTCTGATGACAGCCATCCCAAGACGCGCAGGGCTGCGCCGCGTGAAACTTGTCCACCCTCGTCGAAAGCGGGATAAAGTACCCCTGGATGCGCGCTGGGGCCGGGGACACGGCTGGTGTTTGAGGGGTTCTACAAGGTGCGGTTTCAGCTCGGCGACGCCGTCGGCCGGAGCGTCATGCATGCCGGCAACGGCAAGATGCTCGGCGGCAATTCGGCCTTCGCCCATATCGGCACCTACGAGAAGATCGGTGAGGGCGTGGACATCGTGATCAAGACGGTTCGGCACAATCCCGATCCGAGCTACCGCGCCATGGCCGGCACCGACGATGCGACCTTGCTGGCGAAGGGTTTTGCCGACGGCGATCTCTATCGCTTCAAGGGCGAGCTGAAAGAGCTGCCGGGCGTGCCGTTCCAGTCGGTGATGACGCCGATCACGGAGGACGAGGTGCCGATTGCGGGCGGCGTCGGCGAGGGCGGCATCGCCGATGGCCTCTACTCGGTGCATCTGCGCATGCTCGACGGCATCGACGGCGGCCTCACCGGCGTGATGCTGCTCAACCAGGGCCGCATCCTCGGCGGCGATGCGGCGTTCTACTATCTCGGCAGCTACACCGCCGCGAAGGGCCGCTGGAAGGGCCAGATCCTCAACCAGGAGCACACGCCGGCCAAGGACGATCCGATCTTCGGCGGCCACGAGGTCGGCATCGGCTTCTCCGGCAGCTATGACGCCGAGGGGGCGGTGCTGGAGGCCACTGCGCTTGCCGGCAAGCGATCCTTGCGCCTCACCGCCGCACTCAAGCTGATGCACCGCGCCTGAACGCTATCCCGGGAATTCACATGGCAAACACCGTCCGCATGCTCTCGACGCTCGGCCTTGCGGGCGCGATGCGCAGCCTGTCCTCCGCCTTCGAGACCGCCAGCGGCATTCATGTCGATGCGGACTTTGCGCCGACCCTGGCACTGCTCAAGCGGCTGCGCGACGGCGAGGCCGCCGATCTCGTGATCCTCACGCGCGAGGGGCTCGACGAGATGATCGGCGAGGGCCGCGTGGTCGCAGGCAGCGCGGCCGATCTGGCGCGCTCCTATGTCGGCATTGCCGTGCGGGCAGGGCAGCCGCATCCCGATATCGGCAGCGAAGCCGCGCTGCGCCGGACGCTGCTTGCGGCGCGGTCCGTTGCCTATTCGCGGCTGGGCGCGAGCGGCGTGTACTTCGCCCAGCTGATCGCGCGGATGGGGATCGCGGCCGAGATCAATGCCAGGGCCACCATCGTCGAGCAGGGCTTTACGGCAGAGCGGCTCGGCAGCGGCGAGGCCGACCTCGCCGTGCAGCAGATCAGCGAGCTGAAGCAGGTCGGCGGCATCGAGGTGGTCGGCCCGGTCCCGCATGAGTTGCAGACACCGGCCGTCTTCTCCGCCGGCCGCATGGCGAACGCGAGGCATGCAGTCGCGGCCGATCGGCTGTTGCGCTACCTGGCCTCACCGGAGGTCGTTCCTGTCCTCCGCCAATCCGGACTCGAGCCTTGAATTTGCCGGGACGGGGACGCAATTTGCCGTCCATGCGAACTCATCTCCTTGCCATCGCCCTCGCGCTCGCCGCGCCCCTCGCAGCTCACGCGCAATCGGCCGATCTCGTCCTGTGCGACCGGGTTGCGGCCGATCCCAGCGATCCCGACAAGCCGACTGATGTGAAGGGCGTTGCGGAGATTGCCGCCTCGGACGTTGCGACCGCGATCAAGTTCTGCAAGCAGGCCGCGCCGTCCTCGCGCCGCGCGATGTTCGCACTGGGGCGCGCCTATGCAGCCAACCGGCAGACGGCGGAGGCGATTGCGGCCTGGCGCAAGGCGGCCGACAAGGGATCGAGTGCGGCGATGGTCGAGCTCGGCGTCGCCTACGGCAACGGCTCGGGTGTTGCCAAGGACGAAGCACAGGCGCGAAAGTTGTTCGAGAAGGCGGCGCAGGCCGGCAATCCCCGCGGCGTCAGCAACCTTGCCGCGCTCGGCAGTGCAGGCGGCGCCGCGCCGGCCGATCCCGCGCAGGCGCGCGCGCTGCTGGGCAAGGCCGCCGAGACCAATGCGGAGGCGCAGTACCAGCTCGGCCTGATGCTGTCTGAAGGCGATGGCGGCGCAAAGGACGACGTCGCGGCGCGCGCGCTGTTCGAGAAGGCGGCGGCGCAGAACCATCCCGGCGCGCTGGAACGGATGGGCGCCTTCGCCCAGGAGGGCCGCGGTGGGCCCAAGGACAAGGACGCCGCCAAAGCGTATTACGAGCGCGCGGCAGCGCTCGGCGACGAGGACGCCAAGAAGGCGCTGGAGCGCATTCGCTGTCCCTATGCGATCAAGGACAAGCAGGGCAAGCTCGTTACCACGCTGTGCTTCTAAAGCGTGAGAGTCTGGGGCTCGGTTCACCTCTCCCCGCTGGGGAGAGGTGAAGGAGGTCGCCGCCGCACTCAGCTCATTTCATGTAGTAGGCGAGATTGTTGCGGGCGTCGCGATAGGTCGTCTCGAGGAAATCGGGATACTCCGCCGCGGCCTGCGCCACGGCGCGCACGATGCAGGCCCAGAAATCGCCGTCCCACTTGAAATGTGCTTCCGTCGCGCCCTCGAACTTGACGGCGGTGATGATGGCCCGCCGGATCGCATCGTCGTTGGCATGCGGATGGGCGCGCTTCACGTAGCCGAACATCGGCCCTTCATGGGCATGGTCGCGATCGTAGCGATATTTCTCGGCCATCTGCTGCGGCGTGAGAGTGCGATTGATGCGGACCTCTTCGGCGGTCGGGCGCCCCTCGATCGAGTCCAATCGGTAGCGCCAGCGCCAGAGTTCGAAGGCGGCATCGAGCAGTGGCTGCTTTGCCGCGCTGGCGACGAATTCGGCGATCTGCTGTTCGGGTGATGGCTCTGTCTGGTTCATGCCCCTTGGTCGCGCGCCTGCGCCTCACGGTTCGAAACAGGGGAGGAACCAGCTCCGGCACGGGTCGTTGAACCCCGATCAGCAGGAGGCCCGATCATGATCCGCAAACTGGCATCCGGCGAATATCGCCTCTATTCACGCAAGGTGAATCCCAGGACCGGCAAGCGCCGCAACCTCGGTACGTTCAAAAGCCGTGCGGCGGCCGAGAAGCACGAACGCGAGGTGCAGTATTTCAAGCGCCACTGACGCGGGATGCGGGCCGTTCAAAGCAAAACGTCGAAAACAACCCCATGCACAGTAGCGGCCCCGCTGAAATCACAGCGAAATCCTTTTTTACGGATTTTACGAAGTCTTGTTTGACCCGTCGGGCAAAACAGGGGTATGGTGGCATCATGGCGATCGTGCTTCCGGGCAGGGCCCCTGCGCGAAAAAGCCGGATGGAATCGGTGCGGCAGCGGTGCTAGGTAGCCCGCGATTCTTTTGATTTTGCAGGCGAATTACTTTGCTGGATGGACTTTACAAGGTTGAATACGGCGTCAACGATGCGTTCGGCCGCAGCATCATGTGCCTGCATGACGGCAAGATGCTGGGCGGCAATTCGGGCTTTGCGCATCTTGGCAGCTATGTCGAGCGCAACGGCGAGATCAGCGCCGAGGTCATCACCGAGCGGCACAACCTCGATCCCAACTACAAGCCGCTGATGGGGGCCGACGTCGCCTCGATCGGGGCGAGCGGCCGGCTCTATGGCAACCAGATCCGTCTGCAGGGTGCGGCCGACACCATGCCGGGCGCCCATTTCTGGGCCAATCTCACGCGGCTCGATGACGGGGCGCTGCCGCCACGCGGCACCATCGCGGAGGGCGGCATCGCCAACGGGCTCTATGGGATGAGCCTTCGTGCGCTCGACGGGGTCGATGCAGGGCTCTCCGGCGTGATGCTGCTGATCGACGGTCGCATCCTCGGGGGCGATGCGTTTTTCTATTATCTCGGCTCTTATTCCTCGGCGGACGGCCGCTGGAAGGGCGAGATGCTGAACCAGGAGCACACGCCCGCGAAGGGCGAGAATCCCGTGTTCGGCGGCTATGAGGTCGGGATCGGCTTCTCCGGGACCTGCACGGAAGACGGCGGCGAGCTCGAAGGCATTGCGCTAGCCGGCAAGCGCAGCCTGCGCCTTGCGGCTTCGCTCAAGCTGATGCGGCGGGCTTAGGGCGCACACTCATTGGCATAGGGTGTCCGCTTCGCGAACTGAAGCAGACCTCACGCCGCGCCCCAGCCAATGTCACAAGTGACCCTTAGCGGCAAAACCGGCGCGTTTCAGTCGGGGCCAACAGCTGCCCTTCGCATAGCGCTTTTAGCCGAGCACTTTGTGGGCCGAAGAGACGAGGTCACCTGGAAGCGAGATTCCTATCTCCCGAGCAGCGTCCAAGTCGATGATCAGCTCCGCCTGGCGGACAGACTGAACGGGAATCTCTCCAGCTTTAGTGCCCCTAAGAATCTCATCGACCTGGATAGCCATGCAGCGCGCAGCGGCGGCGAAGCTCGTGCCGTAGGCCATCAACGGACGATATCTGGCGTGGTCGCTGCCGAAGATTGCCGGAAGCCGGGCCGCCGCCGCAAGGCGAACGATCTCATCCCCGTATGTCGTGACGCGCGGCACCTCCAAGCCGAGGAGAGCCTCCGCGTCATTGGCCGCGAATTCGGCGAAGGCCGGTGCGAGATCGTCCTTCCCTTTCAGCAGGACGACGTGTGCGTCAAGGCCGGCCTTCTCTGCCGCCACCCTCGCAAGGCGGGGCAGAATGTCCGGCACGCCAGTATCGCCCAGAACCGCCAGACGGCGGAGCCCAGGCACTACCCTCTTGAGGAGGCGGATCTGCTCGCCGATCTGTTCCGGATCGAAATTCGTGCATCCCGTCGACTTGCCCCCGGGGTGTTGGGCATTGTTGACCATGCCTGCCGCGACGGGGTCCAGCACAATTGCGAAGACGATCGGAAGGTCCGGCGCCGCCTTGCGTGCCGCCCAATACGTCACGGCGCCGACGACGGCGAGCACATCGATACCGCATTGAACGAGATCCTCCGCGAGTCTTGGAAGATCGTCTAGGTGGCCATCGGCGAAGCGCACTTCGAGCCGAGCCGTTTCTCCATGTTTGTACCCGAGCGCCTCCATCTCCTCGGAGAAGGCGGCGTAGCCCGGATGCGTCTTGTCTCCCGCCAGCAGCAGACCAACGACGGGAGGGCGTGAAAGCTCAAGAGCGCGCGAGGGTTTCATGATGACCTCCTGGATCTGGCACGGACGCCACATGCTATGTGGTCCAGCGCATGCGAGACAACGTCCGGATACCATTCGCGCGATTGCAGAGGTAGAGCCGCGAATAGCCAGCCACATCCGCGGCCACTATTGCCGACAACCTCCGCTCGACGGAATGGCCCCTCTTGCACCAAGGCCCGCAATCCTGCTCGGAGCTAGTGTGCAAAGTTGGAACCCCCGCGGATGCCACCCAGGCTAATGTCAGTTATTGACCCAAACCGGACGCAACCAAACATCCACCCTCACTCAAGCCACCACGGCTTCCACGATGTTCGCCGCTGAACTGGTCGGCACGACTTGCATCAGGCGGAAACCAGCCTTGCCCAAAAGTGACGCGTATTCGGATTCCGTTCGTTCCTGGCCCCCCGTTTGCACAAGCATTGTGAGATCGAGTATTTTTCCCGGGTGCGGCGCATCGCCGGATGGCAGCACCATTTCGACGATCAGCAAACGACCGGCTGGCTTCATCGCCTTGCGGACGTGGCCAAGGATCGTAAGGCACTGGTCTTCGTCCCAGTCATGGAGGATGTGCGAAAGGATGTAAGCATCCGCCCCGTCGGGGACACTTTCGAAGAAATTGCCGGGCTGGATCGTCACCCGATCGCTTACGCCTTTGGTGTCAAGCAAAGCCGGCGCGTCTTTCACGACATGCGGCCTGTCGAACAGGATGCCGCGCGGCCCGGCGTGACGGGAAAGTACGGCCGCCAGCATGTTGCCGGTGGCCCCGCCTACGTCAACAATGGTTTGGAAGATCGAGAAATCGTAAGCGGCGGCGACGGCTGGAGGCTCCTGGTCATTGAGGCCGATCATCATCTCGCTGAACAGCGACGCGTCCTCGGGATGTTGCGCGAGATAGTCGAAGAACGTGAGGCCTCGCGCTTTCTCAAAACCCGTTTTGCCAGTTTGAACAGAATAGACCACATTGTCCCAGCCACTCAGAGAGGGGCTGCCGGAAAAAATCACGGATGATCTTGCTGAGCCCGGCGCGCCGGTCTTCAGCGCCTCGCCCAGACCGGTCAAGGCAAAACGCTGCTCCGGTCGCTCGGTTAGAATGCCAAGGCTCGCCAGGGTACGCATCAATCGGTGCAAGGAAGGCGCATGCACGTTCATGGGACCGGCAAGCTCGATCGCGTTTTTTGGTCCGGATGCAAGCTGATCGGCCAGCCCCAGCTTGGCTGCAGCGTAAACGGCTCTTGAGATGATGTGGGCCCGGCCCATCTGGATCAATTGAATGTGGGGCGGAAGAACTTGCGATGTTGTCGGCTTAGGGTCTGCCATAACAATAAATTCTCCAAAATGATTGTGTAATATACGAAGTAAACGAGAAGCCGGCTACTTCCGCTAGTGGCCCCGTAACCGACTTGCCCCCGCGCTGGCCGGCAAGCGCAGCCTGTGCCTTGCTGCTTCGCTCAAGCTGATGCGGCGGGCGTAGGGCGGGGGCTCATCAAAACCGCATCCGCTTCCCCAAAAGCGAATACAGAAACCCGTCTCGATGGACGTCGTCCGCGGTCCATTGACGGACTTGGGTGATCAACTGATTGGCATTCCGGCGTCTTGCAGGCCGCTGTAGATGCGGTCCCGAAGAGCCAAATAGGCGGGGTGCTGCGAATAAGCCATGCGCCGCCAGCCCGCGACGGTCCTGATCCGCGTGTCCGGTAGCGCGAGGTACCGTGCCAATTGCTCACGCGCTTCCCCAGTGTTTCCGTTGAGCGCAAGGGCGGCAACGAGGTAGCCCGACGCGGCCGGGAATTCCGGATTGTTCGCCAGGGCCTGACGGAGACAGGTGACCGCGAGATCGTCCTCGCCCAGCATGATATGCGCCAGTCCTTCCTGGGTGTGGAACACGTAGAGGTAGGGATCAGGCGGGCTCAGGCGCTTCACCCTTCGCGCATGTTCAATGGCATTCGTGGCCAACCCAAGCATGAGGTTCGCCTGGCAGAGCACAAGATAGCTCGGAATGAAGCCGGGGTTCAGCCGCAGGCTCCGCTCCGCCTCGATCAGCGCCTCTTCGGCGCGGCCCTGCGCGACGAGCAGGCGCGCCTTGGCATGACGTGCATGATAGGAATTCGGGTCGGCGGCGAGTGCAAGGGTCACGAGCTCTTCGCTGCTCCTGATATCGGCATCGCGATCGACGCTCTGCATGCCGGTGACCCGCATCGTCGTCCTTTCCGCCAGGATTGCGAGGGCACGAACGTTGTTCGGGTCGATCGCCAATGCGCGTTCGCAAAGCTGGTACCCCTGCTCGGATTCGCGCCGGCTGGGTCCGAAACGGAGATAGTTGGCTTCACCTGCCAAGGCCAGATCCTCGGCATTTTGACCTTCCGCAGCGCCGGATGACGTTCTGGCGCTCGCCAGAGCGGTCAACTCGATTTGCAGGGCACGGGCAAGGCGCGTCACGATCTCGTCCTGTGCCTGCAGAAGGTCGATATAACTGACATCGAAGCGCTCCGCCCACACATGCGCGCCGGTATCGACATCGATGAGTTGAGCGCTGACGCGCACGAGCGAGCCTGTATGTTGCTCGCTGCCTTCGAGCACATAGCGCACGCCAAGCTCGCGCCCGATCTGCCTGACATCGAAGGCCTTGCCCTTGTAGGACATCGCGGTGCTGCGCGCGATGACGAAAGCGTCTCGAATGCGCGAAAGGAAGGTCGTCAAGCCATCGGTAATCGCGTCGGCAAGTTGATCTTCCGTCTGGCCGCCGCTCAGATTGACGAACCGCAGCACGACGAGAGCGAACCGCCCGCCGTGGAGTTTTCCAGCGGGCAGGCTGACATCCCCGGTCCGGCTGGGAGCGGCGTTATGGGCTGACGCCTGGTCTTGATGTTCGATCGAGACCGGGACCTCGAAGACGTACCCGCGTCGTGTCACCGTCCTTATGATGCTTTGATCGACATCCTCCAGCGCCAGCCGGATGTCGCTGACGCAGCGTGCGAGGGATTCGTCCGTCACGGTCACATTCGGCCAGACCGCGTGGATCATTTCATCCTTGGGGACGAGCCTTCCGGCGTTCTCGACGAGATAGCGCAGGACTTCGAAGCTTTTCGGCCGAAGATCGACCTCCCGATCGCCTGCGCGAAGGCGTCCGCGCTTGAGGTCGAGGATGAACTTTCCGAAGCAGAAGACCTTCCCGCTCGCCACTTCCATCTGACTTCCAAGGCGCTCCTTCAGAACAATTTGGGCGTTTCTTCAGGGTTTCAGCACCCTTCGTTCAAGGCTCACGCGAAGCGACCTTATAGCGTTCCGGGATCAAAGGCACCCGGGATCAAGGAGGCGCTCATGGCGGAGGCGTTGAACTATAAGGCTCAGGCGGCGGCCGGTTACGATGGCATGTTCGCGCAGGTCACGACCCATTTTGCACCCACCTTGCTGCGTGCGGCCGGCATAGCGCCGGGAATGCGGGTCCTGGACATTGCCACAGGCACCGGACTGGTAGCCGAATCCGTCCTTGACGTCATCGGCCCGACGGGCCGCCTCACGGCTGCCGACGTGTCTCCCGAGATGGCCGAAAAGGCGCGCGAGCGCCTCGGCCGGTCGAGCAACGCGTCGGTCGCAGTGGAGGATGGGCAGGCACTTTCATTCCCGGATGGGAGCTTCGATGCGGTCGTGTGCAGTCTTGGACTGATGTTCTTCCCCGACCCGCAGCGCGGTCTCGCCGAATTCCATCGCGTGCTTCGCCCCGGCGGGCGTGCCGCAATTTCAGTGAACACGGTGCCGGAACGGTCCTACAATACGCGCATCAACCTTGCGGTTGCCCGCTACCTGCCATCGCTGGCGGAGGCTGCCGCTCGCGTATTTGCGCTCGGCGATGAGATGAAACTAAGATCGCTTTTTGAGGAGGCAAATTTCCGGGATGTGGAGATCACTCTGCAAACCAGGGTTTTCACGCTGCCTACGTTTGACACCTACTTCGGACCAATCGAGGGGGGCGCAGGATCGGCAGGGCAAGCATTCATATCCCTGCCGGCGGCCGCGCGCCGCGCCGTGCGCGAGGAGCTCCGCCGCGAACTTGGCGATGCCGGTGGGCCCATCGAGCTGGAAGTCGAGTACGGATTTGCAAGCGGACGACGCTGAACGACCCGCCGTGCGGGAGGTCACGATAGCAGACCATGGCATCACTCTTTGACTTCGGCGCGCCTCTCAAGTTTGCAGGTTGGAGGAGAATCGCGATGATCGAGAGACCTCAGCGGCAGCCACAAACGCCTCTCGTTCGTGATGCGGGGGACGACAAGGCGCCACCGCGACACTCGGCGGAGGGTGAAGACCAGAACTCGTTCTATTATGCGAATTGTTGCCTTGGTGTCTTTCCGGTTGACCCGCTCGATCTTCACGATTTCGCAAAAGGGCAATTGTTGGTTTTGGCGATTTTCGTTCCGGTCGCGATAGCGCTTTTCATATTTTCTGCCTGGTGAGGCCTTCCGCCTGACGGGCCTAGGCTTCCGACAATTTCGTCGCGCCTGCTCAGGTGCGAGAAAGCGACCCTGGACTCGCGCATCTGGATGTCGGTCTTGCTTTTCACACAGCCTGGGCCAGGAGCGGTCCGCCAACCCCTTGCAGCTTGTCGTCAGATCGGCCAGCATCAAGATTGCGAGGCCTCAGCGCACAGTTCGATGCTTTCCACGAGCGAGAAGGGGAAAGTCATGTCGGCCCATGAACATTGGCAAATGGATGCCAGCGCGCCGGAGCTTTACGAACGATACCTCGTCCCCGCCATCACGTCGGTATGGGCCAACGACCTGCTCGACCGCATCCCACCAAAGCGCGGCGACAGCGTACTCGACATCGCCTGCGGTACGGGCGTCGTCGCGAGGTTGGCAGAGCAGCGTGGCCAAGGGGGACGTGTGGTTGGACTTGATCTCAACACTGCGATGCTTGCGATTGCGCGCGTAAAGTCTGCAAAGGTCGAATGGATCGAAGGTAGCGCGCTTGATCTTCCGTTTGATGCAGACAGTTTCGAGGTCGTGCTTTGTCAACTTGGGCTACAATTTTTTCCAGATCGGCTGCTGGCGCTGAGGGAAATGGTGCGGGTGCTCAAGCCGGGAGGACGAGCAGGGTTTAGCGTTTACAGCGCAATTGAGAAAACCCCTGCGGCATACGCATTTGTGCAGGCACTCGATAACTGTCTCGGAGAAGAGGCCTCACGAACCAAACGTTCGGAGCATCTCTCTTGCGATGCGCAGGAGATCGGCGATTGGGCGAAGCAAGCTGGCTTCAATGGTGTCGATGTAGCTGCGGTCACCAAACAGATCACGTTCCCGTCGATGCTGGATTATGTCCGCTTTCAGCTCACCGCAACGCCGATGGCTGGGCTCCTGAAAGATGAAGGTGCGGCCGAGCGGGAACGGCTGATCAGGTCGATTTCGGATGATGCTGCCTCGCGGCTCGATCATTCGATGCTCGAGGGGGGCAAGCTGACATTTCCGCAGCAATCCTTCGTCGCGACGGCCTCACTCCACTGTATTCGATAGCTACGTTTTTTCCCTCGACATAGCCTGCCTCGGCCAATCCTTGGCGGAACGCAGCCGCAAACGGGGCGGATGGGCCAGGCGCCCCTTTGCCGAGGCGCGCGATGATCAGCTGCCCGCATTGGCTACCGATCTCGTGGGCCGCAAGGTTGACGTGATCGTGTCGTTCGGCGGCGGTGCGCCACGCGCGGCCAAAGCGGCAAGCCGGACGATCCCGATCGTCTTCGCCATCGGCGGCGCCCTGATCGCGATCGGCCTTGTCGCCAGTCTCGCCCGGCCGGGCGGCAACGTCACCGGCGTCAGTTGGCTCGGCGGCGAACTGACGTCCAAGCGGCTCGAACTTATGTCAGAGCTGGTTCCGGACGCCAAATCGATCGCCCTGTTGGTGAACCCAAACAATCCGCAGACTCGCATGGTGCGGGAAATGCAGGAGGCGGCGATCAGCTATGGCGCGAGTCTGACGGCGGCCTATCGGCAGGTTGGGATCTATGCCGGAAAGATCCTCAAGGGCTCCAAGCCCGCCGACTTGCCGGTCCAGCAATCGACCATTTTCGAGTTGGTCGTCAATCTGAAGACCGCCAAGGCGCTCGGCCTCACCATTCCGCCGTCGATCCTCAGCCGCGCCGACGAGGTGATCGAGTAGTTGCCGGCAAGTCCGTTGCGGGTAACAGGCCGATGTCTGCGGGCGAAGCTAGTCTGGATGAACGTCGTCCTTAGGGGCCGCGTCAAGCCTTGTCGCTTGTTACAGCTGTGTTCGGATAGGGCACCGGGACAGGCCCTCCAGGCAATGGTGTAGCGGGAGGCGCTCTGTGGACGTTTTCAATCGCCTTCGAGAGAGCGTCCCGCAGCTCGGCGAATACGCCGCCGGTAACGACGTCCATGTCCTCGAGGGTCAGTTCGTCGGGTGCGCGGATCTTCGGTTCATCGGGGGCTGCTGTCATGGCGCTCCTGTCGCGCATCTTGTGTGCCAGCGTCCCTTTGATCACGTCTTGCCGATCTTGGTCGCATCGAACCCGCTAAAGGTCGGTCCCAGACACCCCTGGCTGCGGGCCAGCTCCTTCGCCTCGGCTTTCGCGGCGTCCAAGACGAACTTGCCAATATTGAACCCACCGGATGCCTGATCCAGGTCATCGATACTCAGCTCTTGCTCACCAGCAATGCTCTGCTGCTTCCGTTGTTCGCTGGTCATGGTCCCCTCCTGGTCGCAATGTTGATTGGAAATTCTGGCTCAATAATTCGGACACCGGCGGTTGGACTAAACTGTCAGCTTCGCCTCTTTGAAGTGCTGGCCGGTCGCGCAGTGCTGTGCGAGCGTACTCATACCCTTTTGGAGGTGATGTGCTGAGACCGTGCCGCCTGATACTTGATCCAGCTCGCTGATGTTCAGCTCCTGGTCGGTCGGCTTGGATTCCGGTCGATTGGTTTGCTTTTCACTCATGGCCTTGAACCTCCAAGTGATCCCGCCCTAAGAACAGCATCGTCCCGCAGCTCCGTTTCAGGCCGATTTCGTCGGGCCTTCAATCGGGTTTCTTGGATTGGCGGAACCCTGTCGTCAGTGCTTCGCACCTTCCGGCTGGATGACCCTAAGCGTCGGGGTGAATCGCGGGAATCCGACGCCTCGTGAGGCGGAATCCGTACCCCGCCGGGCTTCCCCTCGCGGCCGCTATGTCCTAAGACGCTGCAACGCAAAAATCCCCCCAAAAAGACCCCATGATCCGCCTCGACAACGTCAGCAAGCAAGCCGGCCACCAGATCCTGTTCATCGAAGCCTCCGCGGCCCTCAACAAGGGCGAGAAGATCGGCCTGGTCGGGCCGAACGGCGCCGGCAAGACCACCCTGTTCCGGATGATCGCCGGTGAGGAGCTGCCCGACGAGGGCCAGGTTTCGACCGATCGCGGCATCACCATCGGCTATTTCAACCAGGATGTAGGCGAGATGTCCGGCCGCAGCGCGGTCGCCGAGGTGATGGACGGCGCAGGTCCCGTCAGCGAGGTCGCGGCCGAGCTGCGCGAGCTCGAGGCTGATATGGCCGACCCCGACAAGGCCGATCAGATGGACGAGATCATCGCGCGCTATGGCGAGGTGCAGCACCGGTTCGAGGAACTGGACGGCTATGCGCTCGATGGTCGGGCGCGCGAGGCGCTGTCCGGCCTCGGCTTCAGCCAGGAGATGATGGACGGCGACGTCGGCAAGCTCTCGGGCGGCTGGAAGATGCGCGTGGCGCTGGCGCGCATTCTCCTGATGCGTCCCGATGTCATGCTGCTCGACGAGCCGAGCAACCATCTCGATCTCGAAAGCCTGATCTGGCTGGAGAAATTCCTGCACGACTACGAAGGTACGCTGCTGATGACCTCGCATGACCGCGAGTTCATCAACCGCGTGATCTCCAAGGTGATCGAGATCGACAGCGGCTCGCTCACCACCTACACCGGCGACTACGAATTCTACGAGCAGCAGCGGGCGCAGAACGAGAAGCAGCAGCAGGCGCAGTTCGAGCGCCAGCAGGCCATGCTCGCCAAGGAGATCAAGTTCATCGAGCGCTTCAAGGCGCGTGCCTCTCATGCGGCGCAGGTGCAGAGCCGGGTGAAGAAGCTCGACAAGATCGAACGGGTCGAGCCGCCGCGCCGGCGCCAGAGCGTCGCCTTCGACTTCCCGCCGGCGCCGCGCTCGGGCGAGGACGTCGTGGCGCTCAAGAAGGTGCACAAGGGCTATGGCGCCAAGCGCATCTATGACGGGCTCGATTTCATGATCCGCCGCAGGGAGCGCTGGTGCGTGATGGGCGTCAACGGCGCCGGCAAGTCGACGCTGCTCAAGCTGGTTGCCGGCGCGAGCGAGCCCGACGAGGGCACGGTGGCGTTAGGGGGCAGCGTCAAGATGGGCTATTTCGCCCAGCACGCGATGGATCTGCTCGACGGCGAGCGCACCGTGTTCCAGTCGCTGGAGGACCAATTTCCGACCGCAGGGCAGGGGTCCCTGCGCGCGCTCGCCGGGTGCTTCGGCTTCTCCGGCGACGACGTCGAGAAGCGCTGCCGCGTGCTCTCGGGCGGCGAGAAGGCGCGTCTCGTGATGGCCAAGATGCTGTTCGATCCGCCGAACTTTTTGGTGCTGGACGAGCCGACCAACCACCTCGACCTCGCCACCAAGGAGATGCTGATCACGGCGCTGTCGGATTTCGAAGGCACCATGCTGTTCGTCTCGCATGATCGCCACTTCCTCAGCGTCCTGTCGAACCGCGTGCTCGAGCTGACGCCTGAGGGCATCCACCAGTACGGCGGTGGCTATACGGAGTATGTCGCGCGCACGGGGCAGGAGGCGCCGGGGTTGCGGAGCTAAGCGCTCAATGTATGATGCCGAGGCTTAGCGCCGCCGCCACCGGCCGGACGATGCCGTAGCCGTAATCGTAGTTCGGCACTGCTCCGCCCTGGGGCCGCGCCGTCGTCTTCAAGGCCGCAATCATGGCTGCCGGATCCGTCACAGTCGGCGGCCGCTGCGTTCGCAGCGCCGCGACGCACCCGGATGCGACGCCGCATGATGTCGACGTTCCCGTATCCGGCTCGAAGCCACGCGGGCCTCGCAGGACCTTCGAGCCGAGAAACTGCGTATAGGCGGTGATGTCGGGCTTCTGCGGAGACATGCCCGCGATCGACGGTCCTTGCGAGGAATAGCAGACGCGCACGTCCAGGATGTCGCAACCGGCGATCGTCAGCACTTCGTCGTAGGCGTTGGCGCCCATGATCATGCCCTCCGTCCGCTGCAGACACACGGCATTGGGGCAGCCGTCGCCGCAATTGCCGGCGGCGAAAACCACGTCGGCCCCGAATGCCGTGAGCAACCAGATGTACAGCCTGAAGGGGTGATTGGGATTGTCGATGTAGCGCTTGGGATCACCGGGCGAAAAATCGTCGAGACTCGGATGAAAGATGCCCCAACTATTGTTGACCACGAGCGCGGTCTGCGGAATGTCGCGAACGACCGCCCAGCGCCAGATCAGCATCAAGTAACCGCGCATCATTTCCGAGATCGTCGCACTGACGGTGTGCTCCCCGGCCGGCCGCCCAAGCAGCAAGGGATAGTCGAGCAGCGTCACCTTCGGGGCCACCGCGAGCACGCCGTAGGCACACATCGTTCCGTGTCCGATGCGATGGAGTCCCGGTGTCGTCGCCACGGTCGGAGGCGTCCACGAATTGCCGACATTCAGGTCCGGGTTGAAGCCGAACCGCGTGGCAAGATGTGACTTGCAGATGCCGGTATCAACGATGGCGACGGCAACACCCGCGCCGTGAAGGCCCTTGTGCTGCAGCGTCGCGGTGTTGAGATCCTGCCGAACCATCTCTGTATCGCCGGTGGCCTTGTTGGTAGGGGGCAAAGCAAGCTGGCCGCGCACATCAGGATCCAACCAGACTGGCTCGCCATTGTTGAAGCCCGGCTCGGCGAGGCTCTCGCGAGAAACGTAGGCGCGGATCAGGAATTTCTTCGATTTATCGAGCGCGAGGAGCGCGGACGCTTTTTCGCCCCTGTCCCTGGTCGAGACTGCAGGTCGCTGATCGGCGCCATCCCAGATCGGCAAGGCGCCGAACTCACCGTCGATCAAAAAGTCGGGCGCCGCGTTCCTTTGAATGTATTCGCTCATCGTGCCGACCGGACTATCGCCCTTGAGCAGGTCGTTTGCCGCCTTCACGAGCAAGCTATTCTGATTACGCTGCGCCAGCACCCGTACATAGCCGGTGCCCAATTCCCAAGGCGTCATGGTTGCCTCCGCTGCCGTGGTCAGGTTGCGCGCGCTCTCACTGCCATTCTTTCTGCGCGAGTGCGAACGTGGCCGCGTAGAACGGGCAATCTATCAGAAAGCGCCTTATGACGATCGCGGCCCTCGCGCCCGCGTCGATGTCCTCGCGATAGTGCAATCCCGCGATCACCCGGTTCATCCCGACCCGCGCGGCCAGCGCGCGCAACGGCTCCTTGTATTGAGGCAGCAGGTCGGCCAGGCATTCGGAGGTGAGCGTGCCAATGAGCGCGTGTCCGGCCGGATAGGCCGGATGCCCCGGGACCTGGACCGGCGGATACAGCGTCGGGCAGACCTGGCTTGGTCGCGGCTGGTACCAATAGGGTGGGGCGGTGGCGCCAGGCGGGTTCGAATATTGGAGCTTGAGCTCGACCATCGCAAACTCGCCGACCCGGGCCATGATCTTCATCAGCAGGAACGTGTGCGGGTGGGACGTGGCGGTGATGTTGAGAAGCTGCAGCCAGCGCAGCTGAAAATTCTGGTTCTCCTCCACGATTTCGCCAAGCGCTTCCGGTCGCTCCGCCACTGCCAGCACCAGGACCTCGTCGATCATCTTCGCAGTGACGGGGTAGGTGGGCGGTGGCAGCGCGACCGCCGCCTGCCATTGCTGGCCATCGATGGTCTGCGCCAGAAACTCCGGCATGATCGCGATGGCGCGCAGATCCGGATCCCATTCGGCGTCCCGGAACTTGGCGTTGTAGTCCCGTGTGATGGCGATCTCGGCAAGTGGCCGATCGGCCCGCATCGCGAACACGGGCGTTCCACTGCCGGCGCCCGTGCCGCCTGTCCAGTTTCCTCCGAACCAATTGCCACCAAACCAGTTGCCTCCGAACCAATTGCCCCCCATGGCGGGATCCTCCTGTGGTTCGCTGCAAATGCAGCATGGTTTCAATCCGGCAAGCCTGCCTGTCGCAAATGTTCGATGAAGCGTTCCCGCAAACCTATTTTGAAGGGGCAGCGCTCGCGATAGGCCGAAAGCGTGAATCGAGGCTGTATCTCCAACAGCATCTTGGTGACGCTGCGGGCCTCCGCGTCCTGGCCCTTCGCAATATAGGCGGCTGCCAGAATACGCAGGTTGGCGGACAGCCGTCCGTTCAGCGCTGCGGTCTTGCGGGCCCACACAACCGCCTCATCGTAATTGCCATTGATGTAATGCGCCTGGCCGAGGAACATCAGGTAAAAATACGCCTGTGTATCGGCCGGCGATAGACGCAGTCCCTGTTCAGCGCGCGTGATCGCTGATTGGCCCTCCTCGAGGTAGCCGTACACGCCGCTGCTAAGGGTCCAAGCCATAGCGTTTCCGGGCGAGGCGCTCAACGCTCTATCGAAGAGGTCGAGCGCTGCGTCGTAGTCCTTGAACAACAGCGCCTTGGTGTGTCCGAGAACGGCCAACGCGAAGCCGTCTGCCGGCGCACGATCGACCGCCGCAGTGGCAAGGCGCGCCGCTTCCGCCGCATCGGGGCCGCCCTCGGCGCCCCAGCCTTGCGCGACATTGTGAATGTGCCAGAGCGCTGCATAGGCATAGGGCGTCGCGTAGCTCGGATCCGAAGCGATTGCGGCCTGTAGCAGCTCGCCCGCGCGGCCGAAGTCGAAGAAGTTCATGCGATACATGAAGTCGATCGCCTTCATGAGCAGCTCGTAAGCATTGAGATTGTCCGAGCGCTTTTGCAGCGCGCGCTTCAGCTCCGCCTCGCGGACCTGGGGAGCGATGCTCCATACGATGCGCGTCGCAATGCGGCTCTGAAATTCGAACAGTTCGGAGACGTCGCCGTCATAGTGATCGGCCCAGAGCACGATTCCCGCTTCGACGTCCTTCAATTCCACGCCGATGCGAAGCCGCTTGTCGGCGCGCCGGATGCTGCCGCTCAAGACGTACCGGACGCCGAGTTCCTGGCCGATCCTCTGGCTGTCGATCGGTCCGCTCCGATAGGGAGACGTGGACATGCTTGAAATGACGAACAGCCCACGGAGGCTCTGAAGCGCCACGACGATCTCGTCGGCCGTCCCGTCGCCGAAGTAATCGTCCTCCGGGTTCGCTCCCTGCGTACGAAACGGCAGGACCGCGATGTAGGGCACCTTGGCCTGGCGGCTCGCCTTGCGGCCACCGCTCGACGGCAATCGTTCGGCCTCTGGCAGCAGGAGAGAATAAGCGTGAACGGGGCGTGCAAGATGCTTGAGCCGGAGGGTGCCCAGGTCCTGGACAGGCACCTCGAGCCGGTCCTTGATCTGCTGGAACATCTCATCCGAGAGCACCACACCGCCAGCCGGCGCCGACTGCTCGAGTCGCGCCGCGATGTTGACGCCCTTTCCGAAGATGTCCTCCGATTCTACGATGGTCTGCGCAACGTTCAGACCTATTCGAAATTGTATCTTCCGATCGTATCCTTCCCGGGTCTGCGCCCCCGCGACTTCGTGCTGCAAGGCGACCGCACAGCGCGCAGCATCGAGCGAGGAATCGAACGAGGCGAGAAAGCCGTCCCCCGTGTTCTTCACGATCCTGCCGCGGAACGAGACGATGCACGGGTTGATGACGCCGAAACGAAGCGCTCGCAGGCGGACGTGCGTGGCCTCCTCCGCCACCTCGGTCAGGCGAGCATAGCCGACGACGTCGGCGGCCAGAATTGCAAGCACGCGCCGCGTTGGCGGGGCCCCTGCAACATCGATCTCCGGATGGTTCACCTTGACCACCCCGCTACCTGACAGAACGGGGGCAGGATAGCAGAAGGTGCCGCCATTGACAGCGCGCACCGGGCGCCGCGTGCTGCAAACAAAGTCAACGCCGGCTTGCGCGCGCGCCGACATTTTGCTGAATGACGCGGCCCCCAAATCATATGCAGCAAACCTCCGTTCCGGTGAGCGCCATGTTAGACGAGGCACGGTTGTCGTGTCCGCGAACCTTTGGGCAACTCGCTCCCGGAAGCGGGTAGAGGGACCTGATCCTGGCGGCCTTTTCAGCCCTATCTGCATAGAGCCCCCATCGGTTTCAGCAACGCGACCGCAAGGCGGAAGGCCTGAGAGCCGCCGCGTTGCGGAGCTGCATTTTACAGCCGAACTGGAAAGGCGCTGTGAATTAAATCATACATAAACGCGTAAATTCGTGTCACCCGCCCGGCGGTTGTGTTTCGCCGATTTGCTCGCGTCGGCTACGAGACGTGGACGGACATGGAGATGCGGGATGGGCGCTGATCGCGCCCACCCCGTGCCGGCCGTCAATCGGTTACCGCAAAATCTCGCGCAGCACCTCGCCGTCGACATGGTGCGGTCTGACGCCCAGGAGTTGCATGATGGTCGGGGCGACGTCGAGGTTGCGCATACGGCGGATCGTCGTGTTGTTGCGGATCTGCGGGCCGGCGGCGATGAAGGTCGCGCTCATCACCGGCAGTTTTGGATCGTGGCCGTGGGCGCCGTAGAAATTGGGCATCGACAGCGTGGTTGTTGCCGCGTTGAACGGGCCATCGCCCAACCGGGCCACGCCGGGGTTCTGGATGCCGTCGAAATTGTAGCCCGGAGCCATCAGCGCGAACACATCGCCGAAATCCTGGCCGATGGTCTTGCTGGTGCATTGCCCGATCCCGGCCTCGCATTGGAGCGGACGGGTCTCGACCACGGTGAAGAGCCGTCCGCCCTCGAGCGAGCCGTTGAATGTCGGATTTGGGTCGACCGCGTTCTTCACGGCTTCAGCAATCTGCGTCACCAGCGCCGCGTAGGTCGCGGGATCGACGGTGCCGCCGGACTCGCGCTGCTGCAGGTTGACGTAGATGTTGACCGCCGGACCCGAAGTGCGGATCGCCAGCTTGCTGGTGTCGATGCCGGCATTCTTCAGGATGTTGGTCATGCTGACCGAGGTGTGGAACGGCGCAAAACCGTGGTCCGACACGACGATGATGTTGCTGTCGGGCCCCGCCGCCTCGGCGATCTGCTTCACCGCCTTGTCTGCAGTCTGATAAGCGAAGCGGATGTACGATTTGTAACGGGCGACCTTGGCGGCGTCCTGGCCGGCGCCGATCGAGCTCGGGTCCTTCGGGTTGGTGCCCTGGCGGGGATCGGTGAGCAGGAACTGATGCTCGGAGCCGTCCGGCTGCTCGATATAGATCATCACCAGATCGGCGTCGGGATGGTTCTTGATCGCGCGCTCGCCGATATCGGCCTGGTAACGCACGAAGGTCTTGACCATGTCCTCGTACATCGCCTCGATCTCGATGTCGGGGAAGTCCGTGAAGCCCTGGCTCAGTCGTTCCGGAATGCGGAAGTCAGCCTGCGGGCGCCAGAACCCGATGCTGTTGTTGATGTCGTCGACGTCGGCCAGCACGGCCGTGTTGCGCGGGATGTAATTGGCGCCGTAGCGGGCAAAGCGCACCACTGACAGATCGGGCGCGAGTTGCGAGACGAAGTAGGCCGCGCCCACCCTGGCGCCGTTGCCCTCGAAGAAGAACGGCGCGTTCTCGCCGCCGAGCTTCGCGTAGGCCGGGCCGGTCGCCGGCGGCTTGAACGGCCCGGCCGTGATGCCGCGCGTGGCGTCGAAGAACACGAGGGTGTCGTAGTTCACCTTGTTGTCGTTGGTGGTGTCGAGCGCCGCCACCCGGATCGCGAATTTGAGGTCCTGCGTGGCCGCGCTGGTGCAGGTCGCGGTCGGCGCTGATGCGCATGAGAACGTCTCGATCGGGGTGGGTGTTGTCAGTACCGGGCTGAACGAGAAGCGGCCGGCCGCTTGCAGCGCTGCTGCCACCGCCGGATCGGGCGCGAAGTTCGTCTGCGTGAGCGAAAAGCCCTGCGCGCTGAGCCCGCCGAACGCGCCGAACGGCACGGTGTAGTCGGTGACGCGGATCGGCTGGGCCGGTTGCACCACGGCGCCGTTGATCGAGATGTCGGCGCCGTCGCCGCCCGGCCACGTCGCGGTGACCACCTTCTTTCCGTGCTGGCGCAGTTGCACCCACAGCGGCGCCGCGGTCGGCTGCGGCGAAGGACCGAGCGGGCTCTCGCGATAGCCGCCGATCGGCGCCGCGAAGCCGCTGAGGCTCGATGTGATCGGGCCGACGATCGCCTGGAAGGTGTTCGAGGGGATGTCGTTGTGGACGGCGGTCGAGCCGGTGGCGATCTCGATATGGGAGACGGCGGTGAGCGAGGGCGAGGCCGTGATGTTCTGTAGCGCCACCGCGCCATGGCGGCTCAGCCGCGCCAGGCCGCCGTCGCGCGGCAGCACGCCTTCCGCGATGAATTGCCGGATGAAATCGGGCTTTGCGCCGTCGAGCGAGATGAGGACCACCGGCGGCGATTTGCGGCCGTGGTGGCGGTCCCGATCATGGTCGCGGTCGCGGCCGTTGTCATCCTGATCGGCGTGCGCCGGCGCCGCAGCGCCAGCCAGTGCTGCGGCGAGCGATATGGACGATATCAGACAGAAGAGCTTCTTCACGCGAGTGCCCCATGCTTTTGTTGCGCAATTTGTGCGCGCTCGATCTGGAATGAGGCGGAGATTATCGAGCGTGCCCGACGACGCGCGTATGACGTCCAGGCGACGCATCTGCGTCGCTGCGTAAATGCTGTCGCAGGAGTCCAACCGAGCTCTGTTGCGCGAGCGATGGGAACTCGCCAGCGCAAGCCTCGCGCAACTCTCACGGGCGATGGTCCGCTCCGGGCGAAAGTTTGCGGAACGGGGCATGATCGCCAAGCTGAAAGAGGTTTCTACGGCGCCTCTGCCGTGCAAGATCTGCACCGCGGAGGCCGCACTGTTCGGCGTGGTCGATTTCGCCAAACACTGCAATGAAGCGCGCGGCGGGCGGCTGCCGCTGTTGGGGAGGCCGGTCTATTACCACCGCTGCCAGGTCTGCGGGTTCCTGTTCACCGATGCATTCGACGATTGGAGCGAGGCGAACTTCAAGGCCGACATCTATAACGACGGCTATATCGAGGTCGATCCCGACTACAGGGAGGTTCGGCCGACCAACAGCGCAAAGTTGGTGCAACATTTCTTCGGAGCGAGGAAGGCGGAGCTGCGTTTGCTCGACTATGGCGGCGGCGACGGCTTGCTGAGCGCAACGTTGCGCGACTCCGGCTTCCTGGAGGCGCAGACCTTTGATCCCTTCGTGGCCGATTTCGCGCGGCCGCCGCAGGAAAAATTCGATATCGTCACCTGCTTCGAGACGCTGGAGCACATGCCCGATCCGATGGCCGGTATCGCCGCCATCGCGTCAAGCACGAAGGAGGATGGGCTCGTGTTGTTCTCCACACTGGTGCAACCAGCCGATTTTGAGATGCACGGCGTCAATTGGTGGTATGTCGGCCCGCGCAACGGCCACGTCTCGATCTTCAGCCGCACGGCGCTTGTTCTCGCCTGGCAGCACCACGGTTATCAGACCGCTTCCTTCAACGACAATTTGCATATGGCCTTCCGCGCGCTGCCCGAATTCGCCCGGCATCTGCTGAAGCAGGCCTGACGGGCGTTCGACGTGCCTTGAACGCGCCGATCGCGCCCGCTACGCTCCCTTAAAAAATGGGAGTGAAACGGCGATGAAGCAACTGCGGATCGGCGACATCACCATCGATGCGGTGATCGAGCGGGAGGGGCCTTGGCGGCGGCCGCAAGATTTTTTCCCGGCTTATGACGACGGCGTGTTCAAGCGTCATCTGCCGACGATGGAGCCGGAGGTGTTCGATGCCGCGCGCGGCATGATGGTGATCACCTACCAGACCTTCGTCGTGCGCACGCCGCGCCACACCATCCTGGTCGACACCTGCACCGGAGAGGACAAGGGCCATCCGCCGCCGTTCGACTTTCCCGGCAAGGAGCGCTGGCGCAACGAGCTCTTCGCGCTCGGCATCGGCTTCGAGCAGATCGACTACGTGTTCTGCACGCATCTGCACATCGATCACACCGGCTGGAACACGACCTTGCGCGACGGCCGCTGGGTGCCGACGTTCCCGAACGCGAAATACATCTTCCACAAGGGTGAATACGCGGCCTGGGAGTCCGAGAACGCCAAAGGCAACAACCCGCCCGGCACGGTCTTCCGCGACAATTGTCTGCCGATCGTCGAGGCCGGGCAGGCGCTGCTGGTGGACGATGATTACGCGCTGGATGATACGGTCACGCTGACGCCGACGCCGGGGCATTCGCCCTGCCATTGCTGCGTGAACATCTTTTCGAAGGGCCAGCGCGCGGTGGTCGCCGGCGATCTCATGCATCACCAGATCCAGTGCCGCGAGCCGGACTGGTCGGCGAAACCGGATTGGGACGCCAGGCAATCGGCGGTGTCGCGACGGAAGTTCTTTGCCTCCGTCGCCGACACCGACACGCTGATCCTGCCGATCCATTTTCCGGCGCCGACGGTCGGGCTGATCAAGCCGCTTGGCGACGCGTTCGATTACCGCTTCAAGCGGGAGTAGGGCGCGCGCGATTCGAATGATCCAGGCTTCTGATGGTCTAGTAAGTGTAGAACATCCGCTGGATTTCCTTGGTATCGGTCGTCTTGGTCAGCGCCAGCATCAGCAAGATGCGCGCCTTTTGAGGGTTGAGCGTATCCGAGACGACGAAGTCATGTTCGTCGTCCTTGGCCTCGCCATTGCGCGCGACGATGCCGTTGCCGACACGGCTACTCCGGACGATCACGACGCCCTTCTTGCGGGCGTCATCGAGAGCCGGCTCGACCGCGGGCCGGGCCAGGCTGCCGTCACCCACGCCGGCATGCACGATCCCCTTGGCCCCGGCGGCGACAAAGGCGTCGACCGCGACCCGGTTCATGTTGGCGTAACCGTAGACGATATCGACCTGCGGCAGCGTATCGAGACTGGACACGTCGAATTCGGAGTCCGCCGTGTGCCGGCGGGTCGATTGGCGATAGAAGTACGGCTTGTTGCCCTGCATGTAGCCGAGAAAGCCGAGTTCCGGCGTGCGAAAAGTATCGGCCGTCGAGGTGTTGTTCTTGGTGACGTCGCGCGCCGCGTTGATCTGGTCGTTGAGAGCCACAAGAACGCCCTTGCCGACGGCCTCGTCGCTGCCTGCGAGGATCACCGCATTGAAGAGATTGATCGGCCCGTCCGCGCTGATCGCGGTCGACGGCCGCATCGCGCCGACGATGACGACGGGTTTCTTGCTCTTGACGACGAGGTTGAGGAAATAGCTGGTCTCCTCGATCGTATCGGTGCCGTGGGTGATCACGATCCCGTCCACGTCGTCCTGCGCGAGGAGCGCGTTGACGCGCTTGGCGAGCTTGAGCCAATAGTCATTGTTCATGTTCTCGCTGGCGATCTGGAAAACCTGCTCGCCCTTGACGTTGGCCACGGTTTTCAGCTCGGGAACGGCGTTCAGGAGGGTGTCGATGCCGACCGTGGCCGCGGTGTAGCCAACCACGGTGGTGCTGCTCGCCCCGGTGCCGGCGATCGTGCCGCCGGTTGCCAAAACCATGACGTTGGGCAGACCGGGGCCCCTTGCATTCGCAGCTTCAAGGCTGATGAGCAGCGCGAACAGCACGCTTACTGTCGCCATTATCCGATGACGCACTCGAAGTTGCCACATCTTGACGTCCCCTTCCTGGAAAGCCTCGTCGATGCGCCCCATTTCGCTCAGCGCGCCATGATCCGTCAGCCGGGGCTTTCTGTCCAGAGTGGCGGTGATTTTGATTTGCGCGTTCGGCGGGTGCGGAAGGGGTCGTCAAACGAGCATGGCCGGGACTAGCCCGGCCATGACGAGATCGACGAGGGCGATTGCTCGCAAAAGAAGCCACGAATTCGCAGCGCCCTTACGCGCTGACTTCGCACTTCTTCATAAAACTGTTCTTGGCGGCGCCTGCGAGCGGCTTGCCATCGGCGCTGACGGCCTTGGGCGCGCAGGCGTCGGCCTTGCACTTCTTCAGGAACGAGGTCTTGGCGGCGCCGGCCAGCGGCTTGCCGTCCTTGCCGACCGCCTTGCTCTCGCAGGTGTCTTCCGCGAAGGCCGAGCCCGCTGCAAAGGCGGCAACGATCGCAGCCAGGAAAATCCGCTTCATCATGGGTGTCTCCTAAACCAGTAATGGCTTGCGGATTGGAGCCGGGAATCGTGGCGCAATCAAGCAGGATCGGCGCGGGCCGGCCCCGGCGTGCGGATATTTTCCGGCGCGCGCTGAGTGCGCTTCGGCTTGACGCGTGCGGCCTGCGGGCCGTTCCAAGATTCACGCCACGTGCCTCCGGACAGGACTGGGACGAGGCCTCGGGGCACACGGCGGCGCAGCAGGCGCGCCGCCTCTAGCTGGCGCCTACACGCCGCGCACGAGCAGCGCCTTGAAGTCGGCCCGCGCGCGCTGCGCTTCAGTGCGCGCGACGTCCGAGGCGTCGCCCATGCCGAAATAGCCATGGATCAGGCCGGGCCCCTCGTGATGCTTGACCCGAACGCCGGCGGCCTCCAGCGCCCGCGCATAGGCTGAGCCCTCATCGCGCAGGGGATCGAACCAGGCGGTGGTCACGATCGCAGGCGCGAGGCCTTTGAGCGATGCGGCGCGCAGCGGCGAGACGCGCCAGTCGGTCGCGTGAGCGGGATCGGCGAGATAGTGGCCGCAGAACCATTCCATCGTGGCGCGCGTCAGGAAGTAGCCCTCGGCATTCTCGGCGCGCGAGGGAAAGCGTGCGTTCTCGCCCGCATCGGCGTAAGCGCCGACGACGTCGGTCACGGGATAGACCAGCAATTGCGCGGCGAGCCCAATGCCGGCATCGCGGCAGGCGATCGCGGTGGTGGCCGCGAGATTGCCGCCGGCGCTGTCGCCGGCCACGCCGAAACGGTTTGCGTCGCCGCCAAATTCCGCGACGCGGCCAAACACGTCACGCACGGCGGCAAAGGCATCCTCGAATGCGCCGGGAAAGCGCGTCTCCGGCGGGCGGCGATAGTCGACGGAGACGACGACCGCGCCGGTCTCGATCGCAAGATTACGCGCCTGCCGGTCATGGGTTTCGAGATCGCCCGCGACCCAGCCGCCGCCATGGAAGAACACCACGGTCGGCGCAGGCGTCGTGCCGATCCGGTAGACACGCGCATCGAGCGGGCCGGCGCCGCCCTTCACCTTGATATCGGCGACGGTATCGACCGGCGGCGGCGCGATGGCTGCGCGCGAAGCAGCCAGTGCGCGCAAGGAATCGCGGGCGCTCTGTGGCGTCATGACCGCGGGATCGCGCATCGGCATGAGCGGAATGATCTGGGCGATGACGGGATCGAGCGGCGCAGGCATGGGCATCCTCACAGGGTTCTTGGTCTTGCTTGCGGGGTAGCATAGATTTTGCGCGCCGCATCGGCAACGGGCCTGCGTGTTGCGATGCTGCGGAGATGAACGGGCAGGGAGGCCAAGGGGTGGAATTCGAGACTCTGGTCCAGTCGCGCCGCAGCGTGCGCGGTTTCAGGAACGAGCCGGTGCCGCGCGCGGTGATCGAGGCGATCATTGAGAGCGCCAAGCGCGCGCCGTCGTCGATGAATACCCAGCCCTGGCACGTTCACGTGCTCACGGGGCCTCCGCTGGAGGAGGTGCGTCGCCGCAACATGGAGGAGATGGTCGGCGGCGCCAAGGTCAAGCGCGACATCGTCAGCCATGGCGAGTATCAGGGCGTGCATCGCACCCGGCAGGTCGACATCGCCAAGAAGCTGTTCGGCGCGATGGGGATTGCGCGCGACGACAAGCCGATGCGCCAGGACTGGGTGCTGCGCGGCTTCCGCCAGTTCGACGCGCCGGTCTCGCTGGTCTTGACCTATGACCGCGTGCTCGATCCCGGCGCGGTCTGCCATTTCGATCTCGGCGCGCTCTGCTACGGCATCGTGCTCGCTGCCTGGGACCGCGGCCTCGGCTCTGTCGTCAACGGGCAGGGCATCATGCGCTCCGACATCGTGCGCAAGGTTGCTGATATCCCGGAGGACGAGGTCATCATGACCTGCGTCGCGATGGGCTATCCCGACGACAACTTTGCCGCGAACGCAGTTCGCTCAGACCGCGAGCACAACGATGAGTTCGTGCGTTACGTGGGCTTTGCCGACTGACGCCGTTGCGCGGAGGAGATTATTCTCACATCGAAATTTTTGGTGCGGAGTCCTTGCCGCCTCTTGCAATCTCGATCACGCGGGAGGAACAATGTACAGAGTGAAAGGTTTGTTGCTGGCGCGAGGGAATCGACATGCGGCGGCTGGCTAGCCTGGTGCGACGGTTGTTCGGCCCGCGAATGCGGCGTCCAATCGATGATGATCCCAATCTCCCTTTCACATCCGACGAGTTCGGGCGGCTGATCCGGAGCGGCAAACGCGAGGACATGAAGCTGCTGGCCGAAGGTCTGGCCTGCAACTCGATTCCCCGCCGCGCCAGATACCGCGCCACGCACTAGCCCCTGGGTCGTCACGCCATCTTGGCCCGGCGGGCCCTGACAAGGCGTGGGTGGTCATCGTCCAACATGACTTGCTGGACATCCGATCGAAACTCCGGAGAGCCGGCGAGACGCCGTCGCAAACGCTGGACCGCGGCCGCGGAAGATAGCGCGACAAATCGGCTGGGTCGGCCGCCGGCTTTCGTGCTAGCTTGCCGGCCATGAGCAATCGCATCCTCGTCCTCTACGGTTCCTATCGTTCCGACCGCATGGGCATCCGCCTTGCGAATTTCGTCATCAATCGCCTGCGCAGCCGCGGCGAGGAGGTCGAGTTCATCGACGCCAAGGCCATCGGCCTGCCGATGCTCGACCGCATGTACAAGGAATATCCCAAGGGCGCCGCCCCCGAGGCGCTGGAGAAGCTGGCCGGACAGATCCGCGGCGCCGACGGTTTCGTTTTCGTCACCGGCGAATACAATTGGGGCATTCAGCCGGGATTGAAAAACCTGACCGACCACTTTCTCGAAGAGTGGTTCTGGCGCCCGGCCGCGATCGTGAGCTATTCCGCCGGGCGCTTCTCGGGCGCGCGGGCCGCGACCGCCTGGCACGGCACGCTGTCGGAGATGGGCATGGTGGTGGTGTCGAGCACGATCGGCGTCGGCCCGATCGCGCAGACATTGTCAGCGGACGCAGAGCCGATCGGCGAGGGCGGCAAGGCGCTCGAGCGCGCGTTCCCGCGCTTTGCGGATGATCTCACCTGGTGGATCGAGGCGGCGAAAGCGCAGCGGGCGCGCAAGGCGCCGCCGTACTGAGCCGCGCTCCGTGTCACCTCTCCCCAACGGGGAGAGGTGCAAGGAGCCCCGCGGATCGTTCAGTGAACGCGCGTTGTTCTTACGCCGCCCTGACCTCGCCGAGGAAGCGGTCGAACTGGCCGGCGAGATCGCGCGACTGGGTCGAGAGCTGCTCGGCGGCGTCGAGCACTTCCCTGGCGGCAGCTCCGGTGTCGTCGGCGGCGCGCTGCACGCCTGAAATGTTGGTGTTGACCTCCTGGGTGCCGCGGGCGGCCTCCTGGACGCTGCGGGCGATCTCCTTGGTCGCCGACCCCTGTTCCTCGATCGCGGCGGCAATCGCCGTGCCGATCTGGTCGATCTCCGCGATGACGTCGGCGACGTTGCGGATCGCGGCCACGGTCTCGTCGCTCGCGCTCTGGATCGCGGTGATCTGCTCGGAGATCTCGGTCGTGGCCTTGGCGGTCTGGCCCGCCAGCGACTTCACTTCGGACGCGACCACCGCAAAGCCGCGGCCGGCATCGCCAGCGCGCGCGGCCTCGATGGTCGCGTTGAGCGCCAGCAGATTGGTCTGCTCGGCGATGCTCTGGATCAGGGTGACGACGTCGCCGATCTTCTGCGCGCCCTCGGCGAGCGCACGCGCGGTGTCGCCGGTGCGGCGGGCATTGTCAACGGCGCGGGCGGCGATCTCGGTGCTCTGTGCGACCTGACGGCCGATCTCGGCGATCGAGGAGGTGAGCTCTTCGGTCGCGCTCGCAACCGTCTGCACATTGGTCGAGGTCTGCTCGGAGGCGGCGGCGACGACCGCGGCCTGGCTGTTGGTCTGGGCCGCGGTCGAGGTCATCGACTGCGCCGTGCTCTCCATCGTGGAGGAGGCCTTCGACAGCCCGCCGACAAGCTCGGTGACCTTGGCCTCGAATGCGCGCGTGAGCCCGTCGAGCGCGTGCGCGCGGCGCATCTTGCCGTCATTCTCGGCCTGCTTCTCGGCCGCGAGCCGGTCGGCCCGGATCATGTTGTCCTTGAACACCTGGACGGCCGCGGCCATCGCGCCGATCTCGTCGGAGCGCTCGGTGCCGGGGATGGCTTCCGCAACCTCGCCGTCGGCCAGCCGCGACATCCGCGTCGTCAGGCCGACGATGGGGGCACAGACGCGGCGGCGGACGGTCACGACGAGGCCGATGCTCGCGACCAGCACGGCGGCAAGGCCGAGCAGTGCGATGACGAAGCTGGTGCGTGCAGCCGACGAGGCGCCGGCGAGGACCTGCTCGGCATTGTCGTAGAAGGCATCGCGGACCTCGATGATGGTGCTGAGGCCGCGCTGCGTCGAGGCGTAATAGGTGTCCATGTCGTGTTCGTACTTGCCGGTGACCGCACCGTCCTTGACCAGCTTGAGCTCGCGGCCGAATTCCTCGACATAGATCGCGTTGAATTTCTCCAGCGCAGCGGCGACGTTCGCCGGGGTTGCCGGATTGCCGCGCAATTCCAGCAGCGACATCACGATCTGGTCGTTGCGGCCCTGCGAGCGGCTGATGTCTGCCTTCTCGGCGTCGGTCGCCGGCTTCTTGCCGCCGACGAGATTCTTGTGCAGGCTGGAATTGAAGCCGCCGACGTCGCGCAGCGTCATCGCGATGTTGGCGTAGCTGGCCTGCCGGTAGGCGTCACCGTTCAGGATCGCCATGCGGCGGACCTGCTCGTTGAGCAGTGCGGTCACGCCGCCGTTGAGTACGGCGTTGTCGGCGACGATCTTCTTGGCGGCGTCCTTGCGCGCCTCCGCCGGCCCGCCCAGCGCCTTGTCGATGGCCTCGCGCAGCGCGGTGAACTTCGCATTGATGCCGTCGATGTTGCTGCCGATGGTGGTGCCGTCGTCGAACGGGCCGGGCAGCTCCTTGCGCCGCGCATTCATCTTGTCGCGGGCGCCGTCGGTCTGCTTGCGCAGCTTGTCCTGCTCGGCAAGCAGTGCGGGGTCGATGGTCGCAGGCCCGTAGAGGATGTTGGTGGAAAAGCCGCGTTCCGGATTGAGATAGCGCGGGATGTCGCTGACGGCGCGGACGATGGCGAGACGGCCTTGCGCCTCGGTGATCCGCTCCATCGTCTGGTACTTCGTCACGGCGACGTAGACGGCGAGGCCGCCACCCACGGTCGAGAGCGAGACGATGGCGGTGGTCAGGAGCGTTCCGATTTTCATGATCTGTCCGGCAATTGGCGCGGGAGAATTATTTTGCCCGAACGATAGGCAGCCGGCGTTAATCCGCGGTTTACGCTGACGGCGGCAATGCCACGCGCGCATGTGTCCATTCGTCCGGACGCGGAGGTCGCGCTACGCCGGCCGGTCGAGCCTGGCGAGGATCTCCAGCGTCGCGCCGTCGCGCTCGCCTGCGAAATAACGGGCGAGCGCCTGATCGAAGACGGGCTCGTCGGACACCGCGCCGAACAGCGTCATCGACGAACGGAATTTTGCGTCATCGGGCGCGCCGAGGATCGCATTGATGGTCCGCCCTTCGACAGCGAGCACGAGCCGCGTGCACGCGATCAGCCGTGGGCCGAGGACTGGATGGGCAAGGTAGGCCACGGCCTCGGCGCGCGAGCCGATGGCGTAGCGCTGCGACATGGCGCTGAAGCCGAGACCGGCGATCTGCGGGAAAACGAACCACATCCAGTGGCTCTGCTTCCGGCCCCGGGCCAGCTCGCCCTGGACGTCGCGAAAAACCGGATTTTGGGCCTGGACGAAGCGGTCTAGATCGAAAGGATCGGTCATTGGATACCCTCAGATGCCTTTTGGGGTGCCTCGCCGGCCGCGATTATGCCTAACTTTTGGCTCCCAATGTGGTAGCTGGTATATAGAGTCTCCGGGTGGGGGTTGGGTCCCCCGGGGGTCGATTTGGGGATCTGATGGTTTCCGACGCAGCGCACGCCGAGAGGCTGTTGTCGCGCCGCCGCATTGGGCGAGCGGAGACGATATTGCTGTCTTTGGCCGCCGTCGCGCTGGCGGTGGGCGCTGCCGCCTGGGTCGCCGATCTCGGCGATTCGACACCGCTGGTCACAGCCGCCCTGCCGCCGGCCAATGCCCCTTCGTTCGAGGACCGTTTCGCGTCGGCGTCCGGCAACCCGCCGGCCCGCCAGTTCGGCCTGCGGACGCTGGAGCGCTCCGCCATGGACGCGGTCCAACTCAAGCTCCGCGACGCCAAGGCGATGCTCGCCCAGAAGCTTCAGGGCGATGAGTGGCGCTCGACCCTGACCGATGACGACCGGACCGCAGTCGACGAGCCGCGACCCGCGCAGCGTGCCGATGCCGTCCCGATGCCGCGCTCGCGCCCGGTCCAGGCTGACATCTCCGCGCAGATCGCCTCGAGCCAGGCCTATGCCGACACCAATCCCAGGGTCGACAACCGCAACTTCTTCGAGAAATTCACCGACAAGATCAGGCTGGCCTCCCTGACCCCCGGCGATGGCCTGCTCGGCAAGGCGCCGGACCTCGCCGCGCTCGGTTATGATTCGCGCACGGCGGTCTACGACATCTCGGCCAAGGCGCTGTACCTGCCGAGCGGCGCCGCGCTGGAAGCGCATTCGGGCATGGGCGCGCTGATGGACGACCCCCAGCATGTCGACCAGCGCATGGTCGGTGCGACCCCGCCGGCGACCTATGATCTGAAGCCGCGCGAAAAGCTGTTCCACGGCGTCCGCGCGCTGCGCATGACCCCGACCGATGGGACCAGCGCGCTCGGCCGCGTCGGCCTGCTCACCCACAATTACATGCTCGGGCCGCGGGGCGATTCCAACGGCTGCGTCTCGATCAAGGACTATGATCGCTTCCTGAAAGCCTGGGACAATGGCGAGTTCAACCGCCTGGTCGTGGTGCCCAGCCTGAGCGGATCGGCGACCGCCTCGCAGCGCGCCAGCACCGCCTCCTGACATTTCCCGGACGGCGGGGCTGCCGTTTCCCCTTCGTTAAGCCGTCATCGTCCAGAAGCAGCCCATGAGTGATCCAGCAAGCTCCGAAACCCCGCTGCGCACCACGTTCAAGATCAAGCTGAACGGTGACACGCTGGCGATTGCGACCGTCGGGCAGGCCTATCAATTCCTGACCAATTTCAAATCGGTCGAGTGGATGGAATTCCGCTCGCTGCACGAGGACGCCGTCGCGGCCCTCGAAGGCGCGGCCGGCAATGCCATGCTGGCGGTGCAGGCGACCAACGCCGTGCGCGCGCTGTTCGTGAGCGCGAAGCTGCTCTAGCGACTGCTACGGGTCTGCTCTAAAGCGGGCTTCTGCCAGCTTGAACTCCGCTATAGGAACGGGCAAACGGTCCGCGAAGACCGTTGGCAGAAGCCCATATGTTTGAACTTACTTTTCAGGGAGAAACCCCATCATGAAACGCCGTACATTCCTCAAGGGCGGCGCGGTCGCCGGCGCGACGACGCTGGTTGCTGCACCTGCGATCGCGCAGAGCGCGCCCGAGATCAAATGGCGCCTGACCTCGAGCTTCCCGAAGTCGCTCGACACCATCTACGGCACGGCGCAGACTTTTGCGAAATATGTTGCCGAGGCCACCGACAACAAATTCCAGATCCAGACGTTTGCGGCCGGTGAGCTCGTCCCCGGCCTGCAGGCGCTCGATGCCGTCAGCGTTGCCTCGGTCGAGATGGCGCAGACCCCGCTCTATTTCTACATCGGCAAGGAGCCGGCGCTGGCCTACGCCACCGGTGCGCCATTCGGTATGAACCATCGCCACCAGGAGTCCTGGTGGCATTTCGGCGGTGGCGCCGACCTCACCAACGAGGCGCTGAAGCCGTTCAAGGCGCACGCCATCCTGTGCGGCAATTCCGGCACGCAGATGGGCGGCTGGTTCCGCAAGGAGATCAAGACCGTCGACGATCTCAAGGGGCTCAAATTCCGCATCGCCGGCATGGGCGGCCATGTGCTGGCGCGGCTCGGCGTCGTGCCGCAGCAGATCGCCGGTGGCGATGTCTACTCGGCGCTGGAGAAGGGCTCGATCGACGCCGCCGAATTCGTCGGCCCCTATGACGACGAGAAGCTCGGCTTCCAGAAGGTCGCAAAATACTATTACTTCCCCGGCTGGTGGGAAGGCGGCGCCATGCTGCACATGATCGTCAATGACGAGAAGTGGGCCTCGCTGCCCAAGCAGTACCAGGCGATCCTCAATCAGGCCGGCTCTGCGGCCGGTGCCTGGATGCTCGAGAAATACGACAGCGTGAACCCGGCGGCGCTGAAGCGGCTGATTGCCAACGGCGCCGAGCTGAAGGCATTCCCGCAGCCGGTGCTGGAAGCCTGCTACAACGCGACCCAGGAGCATCTGAACGAGCTCGCCGGCAAGAGCGTCCTGTTCAAGCGAACCAAGGACAGCCACGACGCCTATATGAAGGAGCTGCTGTTCTACACGCAGATCGCGGAAAACTTCTACGACAATTATTTGCTCAGCAAGATGCGCAAGGGCTGAGCGCGGCGGGCGTGGTCGTTAGGTCGCGCCCTGGAAACTGCATCGTCATTTCCGGGGCGCGCCTCTTGGCGCGAACCCGGAATCCATTTCACCGCGTGTTCTGCTGCCCGATGGATTCCGGGCTCGCGACTTCGTCGCGCCCCGGAATGACGGCGGAAGGAGCGGTCTACGCCGCGCCCAGCCCCAGCTTCGCGTAGATGCGCCTTGCATACGCGCCGAACGCATCCGTGGTCTTGAGCGGCAGGTCGCGCGGGAAGGGCAGGTCGATCGGGAAATAATCGGCCATCTTCGCAGGTCCTGCCGTCAGCACCGCGCAATGCGAGGACAGGAACACCGCTTCCTGGATCGAGTGCGTGACGAAGATGATGGTCTTGCCGCTCTCGCGCCAGATCCGCAGCATCTCCAGGTTCATCTGCTCGCGCGTCAGCGCGTCCAGTGCGCCGAACGGCTCGTCCATCAGGATCAGCTTTGGATCGTGGATGAAGGCGCGCGCAATCGCGGTGCGCTGCTGCATGCCGCCGGAGAGCTGCTGCGGATATTTCTGCTCGTAGCCGGCAAGGCCGACGAGGTTGAGCAGATCGCGCGCCCGCTCGCGCGCGGCCTTCATCGGCAGGCCGACGATTTCGGCCGGCAGCAGCACGTTGTCCAGGATGGTGCGCCACTTCAAGAGCAGAGCCTGCTGGAACACCATGCCAATGTCGCGGGTTGGATCGAACGGGCTCCTGGCATTTCCTATTCTGACGGTGCCGCCATCGGCGCCGTGCAGGCCGGCCAAAATCTTCATCACCGTGGTCTTGCCGCAGCCGGACGGGCCGACTAGCGAGACCAGCTCACCTTCCTGCACGTCCATCGTGACGTCGGACACGGCGAGAAACTCCGCGCCGCCACTGCGATAGACCTTGCGGACGCCTTGCAGGCTGATGAAGGGCTCGTCCGTCATGCCAGCCATTTATTCAGGTTGGCGGCGACGAAGGAATCGTCGCTGAGGTCGGCGTGCTCGCGGTAGACGCGGTCGATCTCCTCCTTCTGGCCGGGGCTGAGGCTCTCGTTCGGATCGAGGCACCAAAGGCCCTGCATCAGCCCCTGGCGCCGCAGGATTTCGTGGCAGCCGGCGATGCAGCCGTGAAAATTGTTGGCGACGTCGAAGAAGGCGCTGTTGCAATCGGTGACGCGGGCATCGAGCGCGAGCAGATCGGCCGGAACGCTGTCCTTGTGTCGCGCCGCCTTGCAGCGCTCGAACTGCTTGATGGCGCTTGCGGTCCACACCGACCAGTGACCGAGCAGGCCGCCTTTGAAATAAGTGCGCGTGGTGACGCCCTTGTCGCGCAGGTCGAACGGCAGCATCAGGTCGAGCAGGATGTGGTCGTCATTGCCGGTGTAGAGCGCGACGCGGTCGAGCGCCCCGGCGGCCGCGACGCCGCGCAAAACATCGAGAGTTCTATAGCGGTTGAACGGCGCGATCTTGATCGCGATGACGTTGTCGATCGCGGCAAAGCGCTGCCAGAACCGGCTGGACAGGATGACGCCGCCGACGGCGGGCTGAAGGTAGAAGCCGACCAGCGGGATCTCGGCGGCGACCGCCGTGCAATGCGCGATGATCTCGTCCTCGGAAGCGCTCTTCATCGCGGCGAGGCTGAGCAGCCCGGCGTGATAGCCGATGTCGCGCGCAATGCGGGCTTCCGCGGTTGCCTGGCTGGTCGGACCGGCGAGGCCGGCGACCATCGCCAGCGGACGCTTGGTCCAGTTCGCAGCGGTCTCGGCAGCGAGCTCGAGCACCGGCCGATACAGGCCGACGTCGCGGATCGCGAATTGCGTGGTGTGCACGCCGACGGCAAGGCCGCCCGAGCCGGCGTCGATGTAATAGCGCGTCAGCGCACGCTGATGCTGTTTGTCGAGCTGGCGCTCGGCGGTCAGGGCGAGAGGATGGGCCGGCAGCACGGTGCCGTCGGCGATCAGCTTGCGGACGTCTGCGTTGATCTGGTTGTGGTGCATGATGTCCTATCCGAATTCGGGGCCGGCGACGGCGAAGGGCAGTTCCGCACCGGCGGAGGTGGCGGGGCCGAACCGCATGCGCTGGAAAGGACGCTCGATGGTCCAGCCCGAGGCGGTCAATCCCTCCAGGAACGCAGCCTGCGACGCGACGGCATCAATCAGAAGCGGGCTGGTCTCGGAGCGTGCGATCGCGTGAACCAGGGCCAACGCTTCGGCGGCATGATCGGCGAACAGGGGCCCGATATGGCGTGCGGTCCGGCCGTCGCGGACCAGAGCAATGGCGCCATTCGCGGCGACGATACGCGAGCCGGAGCGCTGTGCGAAGGCGGAGAGGAGGGCGGTGCGATCAAAGCCGGTGGCGCGGCGATCCCGTGCACGAAGCGCATCGATGGTAGCAGATGACGACGGCGGGGCTTCGGCTCGCCCAGGCTCCGCCAGCTTCAGCCGGCGCAATTGCAGCGTCGGTGTAAACCCGAGCGGCCCATAGACGGCGGCACCATCAGGCGTGGCGTCGAGCCAGCTGGTCAGGCCGTTCTTGCGCGCAGTTTCCAGGCAGGCATCGACAAGTCGGGTGGCGAAGCCGCGGCGGCGATGGGTGGCCGACACCAGCACCATACTGATCCAGGCGTTGTTGCCGGAATAGGGCAGTAGCGCCGCGGTTGCGACCAGTCGCATGCCGTCGCGAATGCCGAATACGATCCCGTCGCGCAGGAAAATGCGCCAGTCCTCTTCGGTCTGGTTCCAGTGCGCTTCCGTCGACAGCGCGAGCCCGGGGATCGCGTCGTTGGCGCCAAGCTTGAGGATGGGCGGATCGTCAGTAACGGCCATCGCGCACCTCGTATTTGGTGGGCTTGCCGAGGCTCGGCATGGCGCGGGACACCCAATCCGCGGTCCAGGCGATCAGCTGCTCGGTGTCGACGATAGGCAGCCCGAACAGCTCGACGGCTTTCGAGGTGTCGGTGAGCCATGCGGTCGGCTCCTCGGTGCCGGTCAGCACCGGTGCGCGGCCGAAGCGGGCGCCGAATTTTTGCGCGAGATCGCGCACGGCGAGGATCTCGTGGCCGCTGACGTTGATCGGCGAGGTCGGCGCGGTGCAATGCGCGAGGCACCGCAGCGCTTGCGCCGAGGCGTCGCCCTGCCAGATGAAATTGACATGACTGATGCTGACGTCGATTGGCGTGCCGCTGAGCACTTTCGTGGCGATGTCGTGCAGCACGCCGTAGCGCATGTCGATCGCGTAATTGAGCCGGAACAGCCGGCCCGGCGTTCCAAATTTGCGCGAGAAATATTCGAACATGCGCTCGCGGCCGACGCAGGACTGGGCGTATTCGCCGGGCGGATTTGGCGCCATGTCTTCGGTCGAGCCCTTGCCGTCGACGGGCACGAAGGGATAGACGCACCCGGTCGAGAACGCGACGATCCGCGAGGAGGGGAAGGCCTGCGCGACCAGCGCCGGCACATGCGCGTTCATCGCCCAGGTCAGCGACAGATCGCCCTCGGCGCCGAATTTGCGGCCGGCCATGAAGATGACGTTCGGTGCCTTCGGCAGCGCGTGAATTGCGGCCTCATCCATCAGGTCGCAATTGATGGTCTCGACGCCGCGGGCGTGGAGCCGTTCCTTGACGGCAGGATCGCTGAAGCGCGCGACGCCGATGACGCGGCGATCCGGCGCGGCCGCTTTGGCCAGCCCGGCCAGCGTCGGACCCATCTTGCCGGCGACGCCGAGGATCATGATGTCGCCCTCGACCTTGGCGAGGTCGTCGATCAGCGCCTGGGTCGGCCGGCACAGCAGATCGTCGAGGGCTGCGATATCAGGAATCGTCTTCGGCAGCGTCTGGCGGGTGAGGAGCATGGTTCTATCCTTCAAGTCTGCCATTCTTAGGTTTGTCTTGCATCGCCCACGACGAACATGCGTTCGAGGGCGAGCACGAGGCCGTAGAGGGCAACGCCGAGCAGCGTCAGCAGCACCACGGCCATCACCATCGCGGGTGTGTCGAGCGAGGACTGCACCTGGATCATGAGGTAGCCGAGCCCGCGCTCGGAGGCGATGAACTCGCCGACGATGGCGCCGGCGACGGCAAGGATGGCGCCGACCTTCATGCCGGAGAACACGTAAGGCAGTGATCCCGGCAGCTGGATCTTGCGGAACAGCGTCCAGCGCGAACCGCGCAGCGATTTGACGAGGTCGAGCAGATCGGGCTCGACCTCGCGCAGCCCGCGCGCGGTCGTGAGCAGGATCGGAAAGAAGCAGATGCTGAAGGCGATCAGGATGTTCGGAACGATGCCGTAGGAGAACCAGACGATGAAGAGCGGCCCGAGCGCGACCTTCGGGATCATGTTCAGCGTCACGAACAGCGGCAGCAAGACCAGGCTCAGCAGCGGCGCCCAGCTGAAGATCACCGCGAGCGCGACGCCGACGAAGGCGCCGAGCGCAAAACCGCCGAGGATCTCGGCCGCTGTGACCAGCGTGTTGGCGCCCCAGGCGTAGCTCGCGGTCCCCAGCGTCTGCACCGTCGCGAGCGGAGAGGGCAGGATGAATTTCGGGACGTGGAAGGCGTCGACCAGGACCTGCCACAGCACGAGCACGGCGAGATGCACGATCAGGATGATCGCAAAGCTGCGTGCGGTGCGTGCCCCGTCGGCTGCCACGGTCTGCTCCCTGTTGTCGCGGCCTCTCCGCCACGGCGTCAGCCTAACCGGCCCCGAGCCAAGTTTCAACCAGTTGGTTGATTAGGGCCGGAGCGACTGCAGCACCAGATCGACCACATGCCGGCGCCGGGCGCGGCGCTGGGCGCGGCTCGACAGGTCTTTGCCGAAGATCGCCGACAGCGTCGGCGTGTTGGAGAAGAAGAAATAGCTGAGGCCTGCGATCGAGATATAGAGCTGGACGGGGTCGATCCCTTTGCGGAAAAGTCCGCTGCGCACGCCTTCATGCAGGATGTGGGAGACGCTTTTGACCAGCGGTGAATGCATTGCCTCCAGCCGGGTGGAACCGCGGACATGGCGGGCGCCGCCGCGGTTCTCGTCGTTCAGAAGCACGATGAAATCAGGGTGTGCCGCGAGGTGATCGAACGAGGCCTCGATCAGCCGGCGGATCGCCTTGTCCGGCGGCAGGCCCTCGAGATTGAGCTTTCGCTCCTGCTCGCGGATGTCCTCATAGACCCATTCGAGCACGGCGAGGTAGAGCGCGTCCTTGTCGCCGAAATAGTGATAGACAAGCTGCTTGTTGACGCCGGCGCGCTCGGCGATCTCGTCGACGCGGGCACCGGCCAGGCCGTGCCGGGCAAATTCCTGGCGGGCGGCGGTGAGCAGCTTCTTGCGGGTGGCGACGGGATCGCGCCGCTGCGGCACGGTGTCGCCAGATCGTTTTGCGGGCATTTCCAACCAAACAGTTGACAAGCGGGAGGCGGACTTGTTGCATTGGTATCCTCACAAGGGGAGAGCGACAAGCCGGGTCGCTGGCAATGAGGAGGATGCGATGAAGCGTTTTCAGGCGGCTGTTGTGGCCTTGATGCTCGGTCTGCCGGCAGCGCCCGCAAGTGCGGGCGAGGCGGTCAACCTGATCCTGAACTGGACGCCGACCGCCGATCACTCGCCCTATTATTATGCCAAGGCGCAGGGCTGGTACGAGAAGGCCGGCATCGACCTCACCATCGAGACCGGCAAGGGCTCCGGCGTCTCCGCCGCCAAGGTCGGCTCCGGCGGCTCGCCGTTCGGCGTCGCCGATCTCGCCACCATGCTGGTGGCCAAGAGCAAGGGCGCCGACACCGTCGCGGTGATGAGCGTTTATGCCAATACCGGCCAGACCTTCTACTGGCTGAAGAGCTATGGCGTGAACGGGGTGAAGGATTTCGCCGGCCACAAGATCGGCAATCCGCCGGGCGACGCCTCGCGCGTGATGTGGCCGGCCTTCGCCAAGGCCGCAGGCCTTGCGCCCGATGCCGTCGGCTTCGTCAATGTCGGGCCGACCGCGAAGATCGCGGCGTTGAAGAGCCATACCGTCGACATCATCAGCGACTTCTACAACGAGCACGATCTCAAGGTGATCGAGTTCGGGGGAGATCTCGGCTACGTCAACTGGAAGGACATCGGCCTCAATCCTTACGGCAATTCGCTGATCGTCAACGGCGCCTACCTGCAGAAGAACCCGAAGCTGGTCGAGGAGTTCGTCCGCGTCACGCAGAAGGCCTTTGCGGCCTGCGTCGCCGATGCCGCGCCGTGCCTGAAGGCGCTGCTCGACCAGGTCTCCGGCCTCGACAGGGAGAATCAGGAGCGGCAGTGGGAGCGCATCAAGTTTTTGATGACCGACGAGTTCACCACCACCAAGGGGCTCGGCTGGATCGACGGCGAGCGGATGAAGAAGGACTACGAGCTGGTCCAGACCTATCTCGGCATGGAGAAGCCGTTCGACGTGACCACGGCGTTCACGACGAAGATGCTGGATACCGGCATCAAGATGGATGCGAGCAAGGTGAAGAAGTAGGGGGCGCCCGCCCCATGCGCGGTGTCATGCCCCGGCTTGACCGGGGCATCCAGTACGCCGCGGCCTTTCGACTGACCCACAACCGTCTCGGAGTACTGGATCGCCCGCCTTCGCGGGCGATGACAGCGTTATGCTCGGCGAGAACATCCGCCCAACGCGCCCGCCCAGCTCGCCAGTCAGCCCGAGCCCCCAGCCCACGTAACCCCACGGAGAAATTAACCGGCTGTTAACCACATCCGCCGCATCGTTAACCATTCAATAACAGGGAACGAGTCGGCCGCCATGGAGGCTGCAGCAAAAGTCCAACGCCAGATGGTGCGCCTGCGCGGGCGCTCCTATGTCGCCTTCGTGTTCGTGCCGACGGTTCCGATCCAGGACTGGCTCCAGGAGATCGACGCCACCATCGCGCGGTCGCCGGGCTTCTTTGCCGGCCGGCCCGTGGTGATCGACCTGTCCTCGGTCGATCTCAGCCAGGCCGGCATCGGCCATCTGCTCACCAGCCTGCAGGATCGCAACATCCGCGTGCTCGGCATCGAGGGCGTCGACGAGGGAAGGCTGACCCCGATGATGCCGCCGCTGCTCTCGGGCGGGCGCAGCTGCGTGGTCGAGCCGAGTGCACCGAAGAAGGTCGAGAAAGCCGAGACCAAGCCGACCTCGCTGCTGCTCGATGCCCCCGTGCGCTCGGGCCAGACCGTGATCTTCCCTGAAGGCGACGTCACCATTTTGGGCTCCGTCGGCTCCGGCGCCGAGGTCGTCGCCGGCGGTTCCATCCACATCTACGGCGCGCTGCGCGGACGCGCCATGGCCGGCGTGAACGGTCACACGAGCGCGCGCATCTATTGCCAGAGGATCGAGGCCGAACTGCTTGCAATCGATGGGTTTTATCAGACCGCCGACGATATCGACGCCGCCCTGCGCGGCCGGCCGGCCCAGGCCTGGCTGCAAGGCAACACCATGCGAATTACCGCGCTGAACTGACCAGAAGGAGATTTTTGAGATGGCCAAGGTACTGGTCGTGACATCAGGCAAGGGCGGGGTCGGCAAGACCACGACGACCGCCGCGCTGGGAGCCGCCCTGGCGCAACGCGGCGACAAGGTCGTCGTCGTCGATTTCGACGTCGGCTTGCGCAACCTCGACCTCGTGATGGGCGCCGAGCGCCGCGTCGTGTTCGACCTCATCAACGTGGTGCAGGGCGTGGCAAAGCTGCCCCAGGCGCTGATCAAGGACAAGCGGCTGGAGAACCTCTGGCTGTTGCCGGCTTCACAAACCCGCGACAAGGATGCGCTGACGGAAGAGGGCGTCGGCAAGGTTATCGCCGACCTGCGCACCCGTTTCGACTGGGTGATCTGCGACAGCCCGGCCGGCATCGAGCGCGGCGCCTCCATGGCGATGCGCTTTGCGGATGAGGCCGTGATCGTCACCAATCCGGAAGTCTCCTCGGTGCGCGATTCCGACCGCATCATCGGCATGCTCGATTCCAAGACCGTGCGGGCCGAGAAGGGCGAGCGGGTCGAGAAGCACATTCTCATCACCCGCTACGATCCCTCCCGCGCCGCGCGCGGCGAGATGCTGACCATCGACGACATCCTCGAGATCCTGGCCACGCCCTTGCTCGGCATCATTCCCGAGAGCCAGGACGTGTTGAAGGCCTCCAACGTCGGCACGCCGGTGACCCTGTCGAACGCGGATGGAGCGCCGGCGCGGGCCTATATGGATGCGGCCAAGCGCCTCTGCGGCGAGAACGTGACAATGCATGTTCCTGCCGAGCGCAGAGGTCTGATGGATCGTCTGCTGCGACGGAGGGCTGCATGAGCATGGGTCTGCTTCGACTTCTCCGCGGCAAGAAGGCCTCGGCACCCGTCGCTCGCGAACGGCTGCAGATCCTGCTTGCCCATGAGCGCGGAATGCGCGGCCAGCCCGATCTGCTCGGTGTGCTGCGTGAGGAAATTCTCGCCGTCGTGTCCAGGCATGTGACGCTGGACCCGACCAAGGTCATCGTCCGGCTCGAGCGCGGCGACGAGGTTTCGACCCTGGAGGTCGATATCGAGGTGCCCAACGACTTCGAGCGCAAGAAAGTGGCGGTCGCGTAGGGGACGCGGCCGACGACCCGCAGCTTTGGGGTGGGTGAGAAGGCGGTCCGCCGGGCATGGCGGGCCGCCTTTGTCATGTGTGCGGGTCTGGACGGAACGGGGCGCGGGACTCGATCGTTTTAGGACATACCGGGGGCGATCGAGCGAACCCCCGTGGCAAACGGGAGAGCGCCCATGATGTCCGAGGTCCAGGTCCATACCGTTGCGCGGCAGATGCTCGAACAGCACGGTTTTGCTGCGATTGCGAAGGCCGCGGAGCAGGCGCAGGCCTGCGAGGGTCGCGGCGAGGCCGATGAGGCCAAGGAATGGCGCCACATTGAGGACGCCATGAAGATCATTCGCGGGCCGCACCAGAGCTGACCGCGGCAACCGGAGCGCTTAGCGCTCCCCGCGCTCCGTTCCCTGTGCAGGGGCGCGGTGTTGCGTCTGCGGCTGCCCGCGTTCGCCGGTTTCTTTGCAGGGAAGCTGCTCCCACGTTCCGTCCGGCGCCTGCTGATAGGCGCTGCAGGACGATGACGAGGTCGACTTCTCCTCGCCTTTCTGGGCGTCGGAATTCTTTGCCAGTGCCGGGGCAGTCAGCACGGCGCTCGCCGCGAGCGTGCCGGCGAAGATGAGACGAGTGATCCGCATGCGGTTCTCCTGTGCGAAGAGGCCCGCATGCTGGCGAGGAATGTGACGTTTATTGGCCGGAGCGGAGTTTCCCGGCGGCGTGATTAACGCCGCCAGATACCGCTAGCCGCCCTTGCTGCGGATCAGGCCGGCGAGGTTGGTCTTCTGCGCCTCGCACCAGCCGGGCATGCCGAGACGGCGCTGGTCCATATCGGTCGCCTGTGTCGCGACCGCGACCTCGGCCATCAAATCGTCGTCCTGCTTCTCGCCCATCTTGCCGCCGGTGTGCATCCAGGCGATCGCCTTGCGCACCTTCTCGGTGGTGCCGTCGGGCAGCTGCATCTGCTGCGCCTTCTGCACGAGGTCCTGATAGACGAGATCGGTGCCGGGACATTCGACCTTGGCGGCGAAGGCCTGCAGGACCATCGTCACATAGGTCGCCCGCGGCGGCGCGTCGGCCGCCTGTGCCGGCGCGGCGAGCAGCAACAGGCCCGTCATCAGAAAACCATAGCGCATCCCTGGTACCTCCTCGATTTTTCGGGGAGGCTAGCGTCCGGCGCGCCGCTCCGCAATGGTGACGGGGCGCAATTGTCGCGCCGCGTCGCGCTGCGCTATCGTGGCGGGCACCCTGGCCCCGGAGAGCGACATGAGCCTGTTCAGCGCGCCGTTCGATCCCGCAACCGACACGGCGCTCGTCACCGGCGCGGGCAACGGCATCGGCCGCGCGATCGCGCAGGCCCTGGTCGGCGAGGGCGTCCGAACCGTGTTTGCCGATATCAGCGCGGATCGGGTGAGTGCCGCGATCAGCGCGAGCGAAAGGCCCGAACTCGCCGTGCCCTGGATTGGCGATCTCGCAAGGCTCGACGCCTGCGATGCGCTGCTTGCAGCCTCGCATGCTGCGCTGGGCGAGGTGACGCATTTCGTCCACAGCGCCTCGCCGCCGCGGCGCGAGGCCGATCACGCGCTCGCGGTCGATCGCAGGACCTGGCAGGAGATGCACGCCGTCAATCTCGATGCCGGCTTTCATCTGGCGCGCGGACTCGCAAAGCGGCTGACCGCAGCGAAGCGGCCCGGCTCGTTTCTGTTCCTCACCTCGCTGCATGCGGGCACGCCGCGCAACCTGCCGCATTACTCGACGGCGAAGGCGGGCATGGCGATGCTGGTGAAGGAGCTGGCGAAGACCTTCGGGCGGAACAACATCCGCGTCAACGCGCTGGTGCCGGGTGCAATCGCAGCGGGCGGGTTCGTTGCGGACGCCTCCCTGGCGAGACACATTCCGCTCGGGCGTCTCGGCGAGGCAAATGACCTTGCGCCGATGGCGCTCACGGTGTTGTCGGACAAGCTCTCAGGTTACGTCACCGGCGCAGCCTTCGTCGTCGACGGCGGGCTGTCGCTGACGAACTGGTTCGAAGCGCCGGTGCTGGACACTCTTTTTTGACGCGTTTTCTTTACGCGAACCGGCGTCCACTTCGCTCGAATACGCTATGGTCTAGCTAGCGCTGCCAGGCCGGCACGGGATCGAGCGGCGTGCGATAGACCTCTTTGTGATCGCGATCGGTGACGCGCACCGCGCAACCTTTCTGCTGCAGCTCCGGCTTCACCTGCGACAGCTCGCATGCGAGCTGATCGGCGCGATCGGAGGCAACCTCGATGTCTTCGAGGATGATTCCGCCCTGGTTCTTGAACTCTTCACCAACCACAAGATCGAAGGAGTAGTACGGCATCCGAAGTCCCCCGGTGTGACGACCAAGTCTCAGTTGCAAGTCTTGAAAACAAGTCTTCAACGGAAGTCCCGACACATCTCGGATGGTATCACTGAGTCGATCTTTATCGAATGAACAAGCCGCACAATCTCTGTGCCTATGGCGCAGAAATGATGTGCAATACGCGAGCCCGTTAAGATTTTATTAAATATGTTAACGCGATCATGAGGCATGGAATTGCAACAGAACCGGGCTCCGGGAACCGGGAGTTGCAAGAGAAGGCCGGCGGCATAAATCCCGACGGCCTTTTCTCATGATGGATGACGATCAAAACATCGTCTCCGTAGTTGCCCGGACTCAACGCATCTCGTCGACTCGGACAGCGTTCGCGACGTTGTTCTAACGTAGCGGCATCGGCGGACGCACGACAGGTCCATCGTCATCGGCAACCGCCTGCGTCGTGGTGACCGGCGGAGCTGGCGGCGGGACCGCGGCCGCTTGCGACGGTGCCGGCGGCGCGGGCGCATAAGCCGGCATATAGGTCTGCGTCACCGCTGGCTTCGGCTTGCGAACCGGCGGCGGCGTTTGAGCCGGAGCGCGCGGCGGCAGCGCGGACACGCGTGCGTGCGGATCGACGGGCGGCTTCGCTTCGACGATCGGCTTCGGTGCAGGCGGCTTCGCCATCTCGCGGGCCATCTGCTCCTGTCCGGCCTTCAGCTCGGCGATGTTGGCCTTGAGCTGCTCGATCTGCTGCGCCATGGCCGCGAGATCGCGCGTCATCGATTGTACCGACTGCGTTGCCTCGGTCTGTGTTGCCGCGGGCGCGGCGGCTGCAACCTGAGCTGCAGGAGCTGCAGGTGGACTCGCAGGTTGATCGGCCGCAGCTTGCGCCACAGGTTGATCGATCGGTTGATCCATTGTGGCTTGCGCCGCGGACGGGACCGGCTGCGCGGCGGCGACTGGTGCCGTTTGCGAAGTCGAAGGCAGCAGCGAGGTCAATACCGGTGTCCACTCGGCGATCATGCGCCTCGCGGTATCGCCGTGCTTCTCCCAGGCAACCGTGGCGGCCGCGCTGCCGCCGGCAAACAGGAATGTGACGAAGGCGCCGCGCAGCCACCTGCCGGCAGCGGAACGCCTGGGCCGGCTGGGACCATCGCCGGGCGCGAGGCGCACCTCGGTATCGACCGAGGGCACCGCCGTGGGCGGCTCCGAGACAGGACTGAACTTCGGCTCAGGACTGAATTTCGGCTCGGAATTGATTTTGGGCTCCGGCGCGAATTTCGGCTCGGGGCGCGGCGTGATGTCAGGGGCCAGCGCCGGCGCCACGCTGATGGGGCGGGAGACCGCGACGATCTCGGGCGAGATCTGAATCGCGTCGTGGGGGTCGTTGTCCTTGACCGTGTCCTTCACGATCTCATCGACGATTTGCTTGCTGTTCAGCGTTGCGAGCATCGCAGCTCCTTAGAAGCCTTCGCCGCTCGCATTGGCGCGAGCCGATCTGTTGAGGTGAGCCCGTCACGGGCAGATGACGCACGAGTCCAGCCGGGTTTGACCAAAGCAAGGCGAGGGGATGGAGATCATGCGACGCTCTTCCGCCGTTTGTGGTGATGGAACCCGGTTCAACAAACACGCGCAATTGTTCCACACTGCCTTGTTTTCAGCACGATTTGGGCAGCATCTACCAATGCTGGGGGTGCTGCGATCCGCTATCGGGGGGCCGGCGGTGCCAAGATCTGTTCTCGCTTTCTTCGTCGTTGCCTTGCTTCCGCTCGGCGGCTGCATGCAGACGACACTTTCGCCATCGACCGACGCGAGCATGACGCCGCGCGATCGCCAGTTGCTTGCACACACGCCTTACGCCCAGGCCAACGTGCCCGAGCAATATCTGCGGCACATCGTCGATTATCCGCGCAAGGAGCAACCGGGCACGATCCTGGTCGATACCGACGCGCGCTATCTCTATTTCGTGCTGCCCGACGGCAAGGCGATCCGCTACGGCGTCGCGGTCGGTGAGGAGGCGATGGCCTTCTCCGGCGTTGCGCGCGTCGGCCGCCTGGCGGAATGGCCCGACTGGGTGCCGACGGCGGACATCCAGGCGCGGCTTGGGCCGTATCCGGCGCGCGTTCCCGGTGGTCCCGCCAATCCGCTGGGCGCGCGGGGCATCTATCTCTTTGTCGGCAACAAGGACACGCTCTACCGCATCCACGGCACCAACCAGCCCGAATATATCGGGCAGGCGATCTCGTCGGGCTGCATCCGAATGCGCAACGAGGACGTGATCGATCTCTATGACCGCGTGAAGCTCAATTCGACCGTTGTGGTGCTGCCGCCCGGGCAGAACGCGCAGGCCGGACCAGGCGCGCGCTGGCGCGGATAAGCGCGCGTTTCCTAGTTCTCAGGCCGCGCGATGTGCCACTGCAGGGTCGTGGCGGTGCCGTTGGCGTCGCCCGGCGACCTGTCGGCCGGCGAGGTGTAGAGCGGGCGGTAGCGATACGCCCACATCTTGCTGCCGTCGTTGCGGTTGATCACGGTGAAGTCGCCGATCGCCTTGGCATCGGCGGTTGCGGACAGGGGCACCCAGCTCTCGATGCACTTGCCGTTGCAGTTCGAGCTCTTGCCGGTCGTGTCGCGCTCGTAAGTGTAGAGCGTCATGCCCTTGAGATCGACGAGCTTGGGGCCCTCCTTGGTCAGGACCACCTTGGCCGGTGCGGTCGTCGCCTCGGGTTTGGGCGGAGGAGGGGCATCGCCGCCGCCATGGCCGTTCGCGCGCGCAGGGACGGTCGAGAGTGCGATGGCCGCCGCGACGATGATGAACCTGGACATCCAAAACTCCGGAACGGCAAAGTTAATCGCGCGTTAAGCGCCGAATGGTGCCGACGGTAGCAGCCGAAGGTTAGTTCCAGGTTTCGCCGCACTGCGACGAGTACGCACAAAATAGGCCTATTCGCGCAGCGGGGCACGGCTGAGCTCGTTGCCGGCGGCGATCGCCTTGCGCAAGAGCCGCATCAACTCCTCGCCTTCCTTCGCGCTAAGGCCGCGCAGCATGATGCGCTGTGCGGACTCAACCGCCGGCGTGATCTTGCGCAGCGTGCGCCGCCCCTCGTCGGTGATCTCGAGCTCGCGGGCTCGGCGGTCGCGGGGACTGGCACGGCGCTCGATGAGACCCTTCTGCACCAGGCGATCGATCACGCCCGTGATGGTGGTGCGGTCGTAGGCGATCAGGCCTGCGAGCGTCACCTGGTCGAGCCCTGGATTGGCCTTGATGGTCGCGAGCGCGGCGTATTGCACCGGCGTAAGATCGAAGCCGGCATCGCCGACCTCGGCCAGGAACACCGCGACCGCGATCTGCTGGAACCGGCGCGCCAGATGCCCGGGCATGTCGTTGTTGTCTTTCACCGAATTCTCCTTGAGGGCAGCAACGGTGCGGATCATTGACAAGTATACTGATAGTCAGTATACTGAGCAATATTGAAGAAGACGTTGACGGGAGAGGTGCTCATGCAATTCCATCTGAATGGATTTCAGCCGGGCGACCCCGAGATCGCCGATCCCGCCGAGCGCGTTCAGCCTCCCGGCGCTTCGGGCGCGCTGCCTGCCGAGGTCGATGTCCTCATCGTCGGCTGCGGGCCCGCCGGCCTCACGCTCGCCGCCCAGCTTGCGCAATTTCCTGACATCAAGACCTGCATCGTCGAGCAGAAGCCGGGCCGCCTGCTGGTCGGGCAGGCCGACGGCATCGCCTGCCGCACCATGGAGATGTTCCACGCCTACGGCTTCAGCGAGCGTGTGCTGAAGGAGGCCTATTGGGTCAACGAGACGACGTTCTGGAAGCCGGACGAGCGCATGCCGGAGACAATCGTCCGCAGCGGAAGGGTGCAGGACGTCGAGGACGGGCTGTCTGAATTCCCGCATGTCATCCTCAACCAGGCGCGCATCCATGACGGCTTTCTCGACGTCATGCGCAAGGCGCCCGCCAAGCTCGAGCCCTATTACAGCCGCCGCTTGATCGACCTCGAGGTCGATCAGTCCTCAGCTCCCGCCGACCATCCCGTGACCGTGCGGCTCGAACGCGTCGATGCCGGCAGCGAAGGCAAGGTCGAGACCATCAGGGCGCGGTATGTCGTCGGCTGCGACGGCGCGCGCAGCACGGTGCGCAAATCGATCGGCCGCGAGCTGCACGGCGATTCCGCCAACCACGCCTGGGGCGTGATGGACGTGCTGGCGGTGACCGATTTTCCCGACATCCGCTTCAAGTCCCTGATCCAGTCGGCGAAGGACGGCAGCCTGCTGATCATTCCGCGCGAAGGCGGCTACATGGTTCGCATCTATGTCGAGCTCGCCAAGCTCGATGTCGGCGAGCGCGTTGCCAATCGCAACATCACCGCCGACGACGTGATCGCGAAAGCGCAGAGGATCCTGAAGCCGCATACGCTTGACGTGAAGGAGATCGCCTGGTGGTCGGTCTACGAGATCGGCCAGCGCCTGACCGACAAGTTCGACGACGTGCCGGAGGCTGAGATCGCAAGCCGCCAGCCGCGCATCTTCATCGCCGGCGATGCCTGTCATACTCACAGCCCGAAGGCGGGGCAGGGCATGAACGTCTCGATGCAGGACGCCTTCAATCTCGGCTGGAAGCTCGCCGCCGTTATCCGCAAGCAATGCGGGCCGAGTCTGCTGCATTCCTATTCGGTGGAGCGGCAGGCGGTTGCGAAGGAGTTGATTGATTTCGATCGCGAATGGGCCGGGATTCTCGCTTCAGCCGCCAAGGCCGGCGGAGCGGATGCGGCCAGGACGCAGGACTATTTCGTCCGGCACGGCCGCTACACGGCCGGTACCGCGACGCATTACAAGCCCTCGGTGCTCACCGGCGCGGCGTCGCATCAGCATCTCGCGCAGGGCCTCGTGATCGGCAAGCGCTTCCATTCCGCGCCGGTGATCCGCCTTGCGGATGCCAAGCCGGTGCACCTCGGTCACGCCGCGCAGGCCGACGGCCGCTTCCGCATCTACGCGTTCTCGCCCGCTGAGAATCCCGCCGCGTCCGGCTCGGCCATTCGTGCCTTGTGCAATTTTCTCGCTGAATCCCGGAAATCTCCAATCCGGCGATACACGCCCAGAAGCGGCGACATCGACGGCGTGATCGATGTGCGCGCGGTTTTTCAGCAGGATCATCGCGAGCTCGCCATCGAGGCGATGCCGCCGATGTTGCTCCCAAGCAAAGGCCGTTACGGCTTGTATGACTACGAAAAGATGTTCTGTCCGGATCTCAAGAGCGGCCAGGACGTCTTCGCCATGCGCGGCATCGATCGCAAGACCGGTTGCATGGTCGTGGTGCGGCCCGACCAGTATGTCGCGAGCGTGCTGCCGATCGACGATTTTGCCGGGCTCGCCGCGTACTTCGACGCCTTCATGCTGCCGGTGAACTGACGCCGAAAGCGTTACGCGCGCCGTGCCGATGAACGGCGGATGAATATTGAACTCCGCGCGTGGCGCGCTCTCAATCTTTCGGCTGCTGCGCCGATCATAGGCGGAACGCTCGTTCCGCCTGCGCGTTCCGTCTGGCAGAGGAGGAACACGCCATGAGACTCAGAAGCATTTTGGTTGCAGCATTGCTGCTTGCCCCGACGGCCGCGCTGGCCGCGCCGGGCATCGTCACCGTCTCGACCGGCATGCGCGCCGGTCCAGGCTCCGGCTTTCCCCTGGTCGATCGCATCCCCGGGGGAGCCCGTGTCAACATCCATGGCTGCCTGCGCGGCAACGCCTGGTGCGACGTGAGCTTCTCCGACGATCGCGGCTGGGTGTCGTCGCAATATCTCGAATATCTCTACCGCAATCACTACGTCTATCTCCCCGACTATGTCGACGTGATCGACGTGCCTGTCGTCCCGTTCGTGCTGACCTCGTATTGGTCGAGCTACTATGTGGGGCGGCCCTGGTATCACCGTCACGCCTACTGGAATAGTTATTGGACCTCGCATCAGCGCTTCGCGACGCAGATGACGATCGACCCGGGTGCAGCCCGTATCGGTCGTGCGGCGACGCGTGATGCGGCGATCGCACTGGAACGCGAGGGCGTGCGTGGCAAGGGGGCCGCCGCGATCTCCGGACGTGACGCCAGGACCTCACGGCACGATGCCGCGATTGCGACGCGCGACGCTGCAATCGCAAAGCGCGACGCTGCGATCACGAAGCGTGACGCCGCGATCACGAAGCGTGACGCCGCGATCACGGCAAAGCGTGACGCCGCGATCGCCAAGCGCGACGCTGCGATCACGAAACGCGACGCTGCGGTTGCCGCCGACCGGACGCGTGCCGGACGGAGCGAGCGCATCGCGCATGAGCGGACCAGCGTGCAGACTCGCAATCCGCGCGATGCTCAGGCACGCATGATGCACGAACAGGCCGCGAGCCGCGCCGCGGTGCGTGCCCAGCCGACGCCACGTGCGCATGAAGCACCGCGTGTGTCGGCTGCACCTGCCGCACGGCCCGCGACGCCACATGTCGCGCAGCCGAATGTGAGCCACGGTGCCCCGATGAATGCCCGTGCGCAGATGCCGGCGCCGCGTGCCGCTGCGCCTGCAACGCCGCACGGCGGTGGCGGCGGCGCTCCGCACATCAATGCCGCGCCACGTGGTGGCGGTGGCCCGGCCGGCGGCCCCGGCGGCGGTCACGAGAAGCACTAGCAGTGCCTAACGAAAGCCCGGCCCTCGCGCCGGGCTTTCTGCTGATCTGATCCGGGTTCCGTGCGCGTACAATTTAAGAAAGTTCTTCGCGGGCAGATTTCATCGATCGTAAGATGTGTACCCAAAGATGCAAGCATCCACTCGGGGCAGCGGGGCACGGGAGGATGACGATGAGACAGAGCCAGGCGGAGACGCGCCGCCAAAATGTCGCGAAGCGGTCGATGACCAAAGAGGCCAAGCAGCTGGCCGGCCTGATCGCCGGACTGCGCAAATCCCTCGATGGGATTCACAAGGAGCGGATGAGCAAGAAGCTGACCGGTGCCGAGATGGGCATGCTCGACGAGCGCCGTAACAATTTGCTGCTCACCATCGCAGCCCTCGACGACCGTCTCTCGGCGGTGCAGGGGCTGATCGATCTCGGCCGTCCCCACATCATCCGTGTCCACTGATCGGGGTGCGGACTTAAGGCTATCGGTTTCGTCGCGGCGGCGACGAGGCCAGGCCTTGCTGCCTGCTCTGGGTGGCATAGGGATTGGCGTAGCACTGCGCGGACTGGCCTGAGGCTGTCGCGGCGCACTGCGCGATCGTCGTAAAACTGCAATCGATAGTGCTGCCGTCGATGGTGTAGACCTCGATGCAGACGGGATAGCGCGGATCGTAGGTCTGCGCCGCTGCCGGCGCGCCGGTCAAAGCGATGCCAAGCAAGCCTGCGACAAGCTGAATCGCATTCATGGTCGGGCGCATGATCAACCTCCGTCGGCCCGCCGGAGCCAGGCACAATGCTGCCTGCGGATGGCACCAAATTGCCACGCTCCCGGCGAATTGCCGCCAAAGCCCGCTGCCACGAGGGGGCGGGTGCAAGGCAACGCAAGGGGATGCGCATTGGCCTATAAAATGGTCGCAGAACGCGACAATGAGAAGTACAGTTTCGCCCGCGAGAGCCGGCTGCTCATCGTGGCGAAGGCAAAGGTGTGGGCGAGCGAGGGCTGGCGGGTCGTCATCACCGACCAGGACGGCAAGGCCTACGCGCCGCCCGAATTCGATCAGTTGCTGGCGGCGTGACCGCAGGACGGGAACTCTGGATTTTTGACGCGTTTTCTTGATGCGAACCGGTCTCCACTTCGCTTGAAAACGCTCTGGGGGGCGACATTGATATCGCTATTCCGACCGGGGCGCGGCCTGATCGCGCCCCTGATGATTCTTGCCGCGGCCGCCGCACTGACGGCGACGGTTGCCTCCGCGCAAAATCTCGATGCGGGCAAGTCGCCCGAAAAGCTGTTTGCCGACGGCTGCGCGACCTGCCACCGCAGCCCGCGCGGCCTTGCCAAGGGACGCTTCAGCCTGACGCTGTCCTGGTTCCTGAAGGACCATTACGCAACCAGTTCCGACTCCGCCAAGGCGCTCGCCGCGTATCTGGAGTCCGTCGATGCGCCGCCGCCGCGACCCGCGACCAAGCCTGGCACAAAGCCGTCCAAGTCCGCGCCACGTCCGCCCAAGCCCGTGACCGCGCAATAGAGCAGATCGGCTATCCGCGCCGATAAGTTTGCGCGATCAGCCGATCGTGCACGGCGCGCAAGTCGGCACTCATCCGTGTCTGCCCGGTCGTGACGAAGGTCAGCCAGGCGCCGTCGGCGGCGAGGCGCACGATCTGCAGCTCGGGCGTGCCGTCGGTCGCGCGGTGGTGCCTCAGCCGGGCCTTCATCCAGTCGTTCCAGAGCCGGCGCAGTGAGGGATCGGTGACGACGACCATGCTCAGCGCCGCCCATGGCGTGGCAAAGCCGAAGGCTTTGCCGGTGAACACCGCATTGACATAGGCGCGCGTGAAGCTGCCGCGCGGCTTGGGATCGGCTTCGATGGCGGCGTCGATCTCGGCATCGACGCGGCCGAGCAGGTCGGCGAACAGACCCTCGATCAATGCCTGCTTGCTGCCGAAGTGATGAAACAGTCCGCCCTTGGTGACGCCGGCCGCCGCCGCCACCGCCTGCACGGTGACGCCGGCGACGCCATGGTCCATGGCAATGGCCGCGGCGTGATCGAGCAGGGCGCGCCGCACCTGTTCGGGCTGCTTGGCGCGGGTATAGGCGCTCGCCGGCATCAATGCACCGTCGTCTCCGAGAAAAGGTTGATGATCACGACCCCTGATACGATCAATCCGATGCCGACGAAGGCCGCAGCGTCCAGCATCTGGCGGAACAGCACGAAGGAGACGGTCGCGGTCAGGATGATGCCGACGCCGCCCCAGATCGCATAGGCGATGCTCAAGGGGATCACCCGGATCGCGACCGACAGTGCGTAGAACGAGGCGACGTAGAACAGCACCATGGCGAGCGTCGGCCACGGCCGCGTGAATTGCGCGGATTGCTGCAGGAAGGCTGACGCGGTGACCTCGAAGACGATGGCGAGGGCAAGCGCGGCGTAGGCGTTGAAGGCGGAAGTCATGTCGGGCTCGGGCATGGCGGCAGGAAAGATACCGCGCGGTAGGTATGTTTAGCATGCGGAGATCGGCTTTTGGCGGGGGTAATTATCACGTGTCAGTGACGGGCCTGCGACATCTCGGAACGCAGGCTGAAGCCGCCGCATGGTGAATCGTGCGGCGGCTCCACGCTTTTGTGGTGGTTCGGGACGGCGCTAGCTGATGCGCACGGAGAGCTCGACGTCTTCGGCGAAGGGCGTCGACATATAGCCGCTGCCGGGCGCACGCACCCGCGCCAGATAGTCGGGGCTGTCGTCGGCGTTGTCGGCGAGGATGATCGCACCCGGTCTGAGATGGCCTTCGATCAGATCCAGGATCTCGGGGTAGAGCGCCTTGGCACCGTCGAGCAGCACGAGATCGATCGTATCAGGCAGATCGGCACTGAGCGTTTGCAGCGCATCGCCCTCGCGGATTTCGACGAGGTCGATCAAGCCGCCGGCCGACAGGTTCTCCCGCGCCCGCACTGCTTTCGATGGCTCAAACTCGCTGGTGATGAGGCGGCCGCCGCCATTGTCGCGCAAGCCTGCGGCAAGGTGCAGGGTCGAGATGCCGAACGAGGTGCCGAACTCGACGATCGTTTTGGCGCGGGAACTGCGCGCCAGCATGTAGAGCAGCACACCGGTCTCGCGCGAGACCGCGAGCGGCGCGTCCTTCAGGCGTCCATAGAGATCGCGGTAGTCGGTCTTGCTCCGCAGCATCCGCGTCCGTTCGGCATCGGACAGATCCGCGACGGCTGCGTGCGTTGCGCCGCTTGCTGCCTCGGCCTCGAGGAAGAGGCGATCCAGCAGCGGCGCAAGCGATGTGATGGTGGGGGTGGTCATTTCAGGTCTCCAGAGATCGCGAACAAGCACGTGCTTGCGCGGAAGCTCAAATACGACTAATTCGTCGCATTTCCTATTCGCATTCCCTGGATACGCCATGGCCGATCGTCGAAGCCGTTCAGTTTCCTCGCGAAAACAGCCGCAACAGGCGCGCTCCACGGAGCTTGTGGCGGCCATTCTGGATGCGGCTGTTCAGGTCCTGGCGAAGGAAGGGGCGCAGCGTTTCACCACGGCGCGGGTGGCGGAGCGGGCCGGGGTGAGCGTCGGCTCGCTCTATCAATACTTCCCGAACAAGGCGGCGATCCTGTTCCGCCTCCAGAGCGATGAATGGCGGCGCACGAGCGACATGCTGCGCGGCATCCTCGCGGACGATGCGAAGCCGCCGCCGCTGCGGCTGCGCGCGCTGGTCAATGCCTTCATCCGCTCCGAGTGCGAGGAGGCCGCGATCCGCACCGCCCTCAGCGATGCCGCGCCGCTCTATCGCGATGCGCCCGAGGCGCAAGACGCGCGGGCTGCCGGCAAGGGAATCGTCGCGGCGTTCATGCGGGAGGCGCTGCCCAGGGCAACGGACGCGACGCGCGCTCTCGCCGGCGAGCTGATCACGACGACGCTGAGCGAGGTCGGCAAAAGGTTCTCGGAGGCGCCACGCAGCGAAACCGAGATCGCGCGCCAGGCCGACGGACTGGCCGACATGTTCTGCGCCTATCTCGGCGAGCTTGAGCGGCGCCGAAATCATTCCTGACATCCGCGTTTGCGGGCCGATATCGTTTCTGATTTCGGCGTACGATGGGTTAGCCTTGCCTCGTTCTTCGTCGAGCCAATCGAGCGCCGCGCCATGCATGTCCTCCGTCCCCAATTCCATATCGAGGAGCAGGCTGCGCTGGAATTCGCCGGGCAACGCGGCTTCGGCGTGGTCGTAGCAGCGGATGAGCGCGGGCCGCGGGCCTCGCACGTGCCGTTCGTGCTGGAGCAGCGCGACGGGCGCTCCATCGTGCAGATCCACCTCACCGCCAGGAATCCGCTCGTTGCGCTGGCGGACGGCGCGAGGCGATTCCTGCTGATCGTGGCCGGCGACGATGCCTACGTCTCCAATGACTGGTATGCCTCGAAGGACAACGTCTCGACCTGGCTCTACGAGGCCGTGCACCTGTCGGGCGTGGCGCATCTGCGCGGGCTGGATGAGAACCGTGGACATGGCGATGCGCTGCTCGCGGTCGCCGAGGCGCGTTTGCCAAAACCGCCATGGGACCTGGCACGGATGGAGCCGGGCAAGCGCGAGAGCATGCTGGCGGCGATCCGCGTCATCGATCTCGTGGTCGATACCGTCGAAGGGCAGGCCAAGCTCAACCAGCACAAGAGCGATGCGGATCATGTCGCGGTCGCGGGCCGGCTGGCGCGGTCGGAGGAGACGGGGCATCGGCGGCTGGCGCGGAAGATGCAGGCGCTGCGCCAGGGGCTCGGGTACGATTTTTCGTGATCCGGGCTGCGCTTGCCTTGCACCGCGATTGACCTTACGGACCTCCGCATGCTCGTCATCTCCATTCAAAGCCAGGTGGTCCACGGCCATGTCGGCAACAGCGCGGCCGCCTACGCCATGCAGGCGGAGGGCGTGAACGTCGCGGCGGTGCCGACCACGTTGTTGTCGAACCACCCGCGCTATCCAACCCTCCGCGGCCGCGTGCTGGAGACCGAGCTCGTTGCCGATCTCCTCAAAGGCGTCGAGGAGCGCGATCTCGTCGACGAGGCCGCGGTGCTGGTCACCGGCTATCTCGGCTCGCCCGGCAATGCGGCCGTCGTCGCCGATTTCGTCGAGCGGGCGCTGACGCGGAATTCGAAGCTCGTCTATCTCTGCGATCCCGTGATCGGGGACGATGGCCGCGTCTATGTCGCCGATGGCATCCTGGATGTGGTGCGGCACCGGCTGCTGCCGGCCGCGAACCTGACGACGCCGAACCTGTTCGAACTCGAACTGCTCGCAGGTCTTGCGATCGCGGATACCCAGGGCCTGCGCGGGGCGTGCGCGGCGCTCGCGGGCGAGGGCCGCATCGACGTCGTTGCGACCGGCTGCACGCTCACTGACACGCCCGAGGGGCAGGTGGAGACGATCCTCTGTGCGGACGGCCAGCTGTCACGCTTTGCGACGCCGCGACTGCCGATCCGCCCCTATGGCACCGGCGATCTGCTCACCGGCCTGATCGCGGCGCATCTGGCCAAGGGCAAGGCGATGGAGGCCGCGGTGCGGCTCGCGGTCGAGACCATCTTTGCCGTGCTGGTGCGCACGCAAGAGGCCGGCACGACCGAGATGCGGCTCGTGCCGCTGCCCTCAGCGGGACGCAAGCCGTAACGGCTCAGGTCGCGCGCTTACCGGCCGATTGCGCCGATTTCTGCGGCTTGGCCGAGCCTTTCTGCTCGCGCGTGGCTTGCGCCTTCGGCAGCCTTGCATGCGCCACGGCCCGTGCCTTCTTCGGCTTGGCGCTGGCGACCTCCTTGCGGTCCGCCGTGCCACGCTTCGAGATGTATTCGGCGCCGTCGATCGGGCCGACATGCGGCGGATCGCGGCCGAGATAGGGCCGGCCGATGCCGTACGCCTTGCCGTTGGCGTCGACCCATTTCCACAACACTTCAGTCGAGACCCAGCGCTGAGCGCGGTTGTTGCCGGCGGTCGAGACGATGTCGGCCGCCATGCCGTGGCCATAGCCGCCGCGCGTGCTGCCGCCGTGATAGGAGCGGTCGGAGGCGGCCTTCAGGCCGCTCGCGATCGACTGGCGGTAGTCGTCGCGGAACGCGCTGGTGATGCCCGGCGACAGGCCGGCGGCTTCGGCGGCGAGCAGCGTGCGGAACAGCTTGCGCTTGAAGCTCTTGTCCATGCCGCCGATGACGTAATTCATCATCGACATGCCGGCATGGTCGGCCGCTTTCGGATCCTTCCAGCCGAAATCCTCGTCGACCAGCTTCGTGAAGCTGCGCATCACCGTGACCATCTTGCCCCGGCGCTTGACGGTGACGGCGCGGCGCTCCTCGACCTTGATCGAGTCCTCCTTGGGCGTGCGCTGGTAGAGCGCCCAGAGATAGCGGTCGATGCAGGCGTCCACGACGAAGCATTCGTCGAGCACGGCGATGGTGTCGGCAGGCGGTGACGCCTTGCTCTCTGTGATGGCTGCCGGCCCGGTCGCGAGGGCTGCGGGTGACAGCGCGTCGGTCGCCACGATCTCGGCGGGATCGGCGGATGCCAACTTGACCGGCTCCTGCGCCGGCGTTGCCTCGCTGGCCGCGGGTGCCGGCTCGGGCAGAATTTGCGGCGCGGGCGGCTCGCTCGGCAGGATCAGCGCCGGATCGGCGGAGGCGAGCTTGATGGCGGGGGCGGGCACCTCGGGCGCCGCTGCCTCGGTGACCACCGGCATTGGTGTCGCTGCGACGGCGGCGGCGATGTCGGCCGTCAGCGCAATGCCATCCTCGATCGTTGCAGCGCGGGGAAGGTCGGCGAGATCGAGACGGCTGAGGTCTTTGGCACGCGAGATTGCGGCCGCGTTGGCGCTGCTGTTCTCGATCAGGGCAGGGGCATAGGCGGACAGAGAGAGCGCCACCCAGCCGGCCATGACGGCCGAGGGGCAGGCGACTGCCACCAGGAGAGACCGCCGATCATTCATGATCCCTGCCTCCAAACGGTTCTGCCCGAACCAGTCTTGTCCGAACAGTCTTGCACAGAAAGGCACGCAGCCCGTCAATTGTTCGGGGGACCGTGTGGCGGCGCAATGGCGCAAATGGGCGAAAATGGGCTTTTTCGGGGAGTGTGGCTGCGGAGACACGCGCGTGTTCCAGGTTCCCGGACGCCAAAATTCGATAAATACGAATCTGACGCTTTGCGGCAACTTTCGCCAAGTGGAGCGCGTTGGTCGGCCATGACGCATTCCTCGCTTCGTCCCATGGACGCCTTCGATCCCACCGAGCCCGCCATCCTGCACGATCGTGTCTCCGGCAGAATCATCACCTGGACCGCCGATCAGGCCGACGACTATCGGCGGGCCAGCCGCCTCCGCGGCGATGGAACCGTGGCCTGGAAGGCCTATGTCTTCGACGGCTGGGGCGACGTCCTGGGCGGCTGAACCCGCCGAATCAGGAAATCCGTCCAAGACCCTGGACGCGTTAAATATATTGCCATGCGCTAGACGCTATATTGCGTTGCAACAACGCATGTCGCAACGCAGCAAATCAGGCTTAGATGTGCTCCGAAACTTCCTGCTGGAGCATCACCAATGAACAAGAAGACCTTGTCGATCGCAGCCGCCGTCCTCGCCATCGCGGGCTCGACTGCCACCTTCGCCGCCGAGCTTCCGGCCTACGAGGCCAATGGCATTCCGGCTTCGCCCGTGCAGGTCCGCGTGCTCGGTGCCAACCACGTCGAGCAGCAGGTGTCGGCGCCCGCCACCAGCGTGACGGCGCTGCAGGCCAGCGTCCTGGCCCCGCGCCACGTGAAGACGGCGACGGTGGGATCGGCCCGCTAAGCTTCCGCAACGAGCACGGTGCGCGCGCATCGTGCCTACCGCAAGATTCGGGTTTTAAGAAGGCCTCGTGTCAGGTTGGAACCGCGTTCCCTTGGGAGCGCGGTTTTTCTTTATGGCAGGAGCCGTGCGTTTTGTACGGCCGTTCAAGACGCCTGTGATCTTCTTAATATTTGTTTCGGAGATCGCGGCGCCTGATGCGCGCGCCGCATATTGAGCGGCCATTTCCGGAATCATACTGGAGGTCGTTCATGCCCGTTGCGCAAAAAGCCGTTGCCGCCACTACGTCGCCGCGTGAATTCATTCTCAGGCATCTTGCGCTGTTCGCGGCCGCCGCGCTGTTCGTGTTCGTGCTGAGCCTGACTTACGGCCTCGATCTCAGCCCCGGATTTTTCTGAGCTGTCTTTCGTAGCCCGGATGAGCGGAGCGACATCCGGGTCGGTGGCAAGAGAAGTCCCGGATATCGCTTCGCTCATCCGGGCTACATCTTCATCGCTGCCGTTGCGTGCCAGCCCTGCGCCCACGTGGGTTGAGCCACGGCCTCTGCCGACATATCGCTTGATCCATGGATCAGCGGACGAGCGGCGCTGACGCTCTCACTCAGAAGAACGATGCGGCGCCGGCGCTTGTTGGCGTGGTCTGCGGCCTGTCGGCTGCGCTGTTCTGGGCGCTGGGCTTTGCCGGCACGCGGCATGGACTGAAGGTCGGCTTCACGCCGGTCGATCTGCTCGTGCATCGCTATGTCTGGTCGGGCATTGCATTCCTGCCTTTGGTACTGCGCGCCGGCATCTCCGATCTCTGCGGCATCGGCTGGGGCAGGGGCCTTGCGCTCATGGTGCTCGGCGGTCCCGTGATGTCGCTGATCTCCTACACCGGCTTCCTGTTCGTGCCGCTCGGCCATGGCAGCGTGATCCAGCCCTCCTGCGCCACGCTCGGCGGCCTGCTACTGGCCGCGATTGTCCTGAAGGAGCGGATCTCCGCTTCGCGGCTCGCAGGCGCCATCATCATCGTCGCCGGGCTCGGCGTCATCGGCGCGGAATCGATCGGCCATATCGGCGCCGAGGGCGTGCAGGGCGATCTGATCTTCGTGCTGACCGGATTGATGTTCGCCGGCTTCGGCGCAGCACTGCGGCGCTGGCGCGTCTCGGCCGTGTCGGCCGCGCTGGTCATCAACGTGCTGTCGCTGCTGCTGCTGCCGATCTACATCGCCACCGTCGGGCTCGCTCACGTCGCGGCGATCGGCATCACCGAAAACGCGATCCAGGCGCTGGCGCAGGGCGTGCTCGCAGGGCCTGCCGCGCTCTATCTGTTCGCGGTCTCGGTCCAGCGCCTCGGCGTCGCGCGCGCCGCGGTGTTTCCGGCCTGCGTGCCGGCGCTGACGCTGCTGACCGGCTGGCTCCTGCTCGGCGAGCCGCCGACGCTGTTGCAGACGGCAGGCCTGGTGACGGTGCTGTGCGGATTTTATCTGGCGCAGCGGCAGCGATAGGCCCGGCCCCAAAACGGGAAGGCCGCCCCGGGGGGCGGCCATTCAAGTCTCAAAGCTGCGATGCAATCAAACGCGTCGTCGAAAAGCCAGCCCCGGGTTGAAAAAATTCCTACGCGCTACAAAGGCCTGCCCGGCAAGAGGCAGATTACACATTTTTCCCGATTGGATAAGAGGAATCGTGTGTTCCAGGAAAGGAACTGGCGTTAGCGTTACCGTGCGGGCCGGCTGGCCCGTGCTCAGGCCTTCCTCACGAACTCCGACTTCAGATTCATCGCGCCGATGCCGTCGATCTTGCAGGCGATGTTGTGGCCGTCGCTGGCGTCCTGGAGGCGGATGTTGCGCACCTTGGTGCCGCCTTTCACGACCGAGGAGGAGCCCTTGATCTTGAGATCCTTGATCACGATGACGCTGTCGCCGTCGGCGAGCACATTGCCGTTGGCGTCGCGCACGCTTGCATCCGGCGCCGCGTCGGCAGCCGCATCCGCCGCACCGCTCCACTCGTGGCCGCACTCCGGGCAGACCCAGAGGTCGCGGTCCTGATAGGCGTGCTCGGAGCTGCACGCGGGGCATTTCATCGTGTCGGTCATATCTGTCTCGTTCAAAGCTTCGTTCGCGGCGCGACCGTAGGGGCGGGAACCGGGAAAGCAAGCAAAAGCTTAAGGATGGCCTGGCCCGATCGGCGCCTGCCGGTGCGATATCACCGGAACAGCGCTACGAAGATCACGTAGAGCCAGCCTAGGATGCCGTGGATGATCGCCCACAGGATCGAATGGTTGTTGGTGTAGGAGATCGCGATGGCGAGCGCCGAGCCGAAGCCCACGCCGTATTTCGCGCCCTCGACGCGGACGCCATAATAGCGATTGCCGTTCATGATGATCCTTCCAGCGGATTGCGATGCCGATGCCGTGATTCGTAGCGCCGCGGCGGAGACGTCGTGTTCTCTTGTCTCACGCCGCTCTTGACGCAAGTCAATTTCATCTGTGCGCGCCGACCTACGCTTGATACTTCGACGAAGCAAGGGCGAGGGATGGCCATGTCGCACACCGTTCGAATCTCCATCGGCATCGCCATCCTGATCGTGTTGTCACTCCTCTTTCTCTTCGGCGTCATGCACACCGCCGCCGGGGCTCCGAGGTCGGGCTCGCGCGCGGTGTCCGAAGGCCATCGTCTGGCACAGGCCTGGTGCCAGCCCTGCCACGCCGTCGAGCGGTACGGGCCCGGATTCTTCGACAACGCCCCGAGCTTCCAGGCGATCGCCGACCGCCGCGGCACCACAGCCCTGTCGCTCAAGGTGTTCTGGCGGACCAGCCACCAGAACATGCCGAATCTGGTGATCTCGCCGGAGCAGGCCGACGCGCTGGCCGCTTATATTCTGAGCCTCAGAGGCGATTGAGAGCGCGCAGCAATCGGAGGCACAGCGTGGGGCGGGCGTAAGCGAAATTCTGGACCCGTCGTGCGACGCCATCCCCGATTGCGCGAGGCTCGATCCCGGCTACGCTCGTCCCGCTAACCGCGCAGCGAGCCCATCATGACCTTCCTGGTCAACATCGACGTCCCCGACGTCGCGCAAGCCACGACCTTCTACACCGCCGCCTTCGGCCTCGCCGTCGGCCGCCGCTTCGGCAGCGACTTCGTCGAGCTGCTCGGCTGGCCGGCGCCGGTTTATCTGCTGACCAAACAGGCCGGCACGGTGGGTGCCGGCGGCGACCGCCGCCGCTACGAGCGGCACTGGACGCCCGTGCATATCGATGTCGTCGTCGATGATGTCGATGCCGCGGTCGAGCGCGCGCTCCGCGCCGGCGCGATCCTGGAGGTGTCGGCGCGCGATGCGCCCTATGGGCGGATCGCCATGCTGGCCGATCCGTTCGGGCACGGGTTCTGTCTGCTGGCGTTCAGCGCGAAGGGATATGACGCGTTGCTCGAGGGGTAGCCTGTAGCCCGGATGAGCGAAGCGAGATCCGGGACCTGTGTTGCCGAGACATTCCCCGGATGTCGCTTCGCTCATCCGGGCTACAGACCAAGACATCGAAAACAACCCCATGCACAGTAGAAAACGTCAGGCATTTCAGAGTTCTGCGATCCCGAAATCGTCTGCCCCGTCGGGCAGGGCTGCCTCATGGAAAGGAATGCCGTGAGGGCCGGCCTCTCTGTCCGATTTCGGCGATACCGAACAGCATTTGACCTGTCGGGCAAAACAGGAGCATGATGGCATTGTGGCACTGGCGCGACGGCCGGGAGCTGATGCGTCGCGGGGCGACATGCCAAAACAACTCAAGAGACAACTGAAGACCTACCAGACCTCGCTCGGCTTCTACGACCAGGCCGTTGCGGCACCCTCGATGAAGGCGGCGCTTGAGGCCTGGGGCGCCAGCTCCAATCTGTTCCATCAGGGCGTTGCCCGGGAGATCGACGATCCCGACATCGTCGCCGCGACCATGGCGAAGCCGGGCGTCGTGCTCAGGCGTCCGGTCGGATCGGATGGTCCGTTCACCGAAAGCGCGGAGCTGCCGACCGATCTCGCCGAGGGCGAGAACAAGCCCAAACGTAAACCGAAGCCGAGCAAGCGTGCCGCCAAGCCGGCACACAAACCATCGCGCAAGATCGACGATCAAGAGGCGCGCAAGGCCGCCGTGGCGTTCGAGAAGGAGGAGCAGCGGCGTGAAGCCGAGCGCCGCAAGGAGGAGGCCGCCCGCGCCAAGGCCCGCGTTAAGGAGCGCGCGCGCCGCGACAAGGCCGTCGCCGTAGCCCAGGCGGCGATCGACAAGGCGAGGCGGGAGCATGAGGCGCGGGCGGAGGAGATCGAAGCCGCGCGGGCCGCCCTCGACGAACGCGCCGAGGCCGAAGAGACCCGCTGGGACAAGCAACGCAAGAAGCTGGAGGAGGCTCTGCGCCGGGCGCGGGAATAGGGGGCGGCTCGACTATCTCAAGGGGTGGCTCGACGGGACAAGCCCCGCATAAGCAGGCATTGCGATAGTGGCCTCCACTCCGAGCGCAGGGAGATTCTGCAATGCCGATCGCGGGGCAAAAGCTGGCCTTTGTCTTGGCCGCGTCCAACCACGGGACGATGATCGTCAATCGTTTCGACTATCGCATGACCGGTCCTGACCGCGGCTACGGCGTGGGGTTTCAGATCCTCGAAACGGCCGCTTTCGATCCAAACGAGGTCAAGATCGCGCTCGAACTGCTGGCATTGCGACGGCGGCACCACGGTGACGGCGTGATCGCCATCGACTGCGGTGCGAATATCGGCGTGCACACGATCGAATGGGCCTCGGCGATGACAGGCTGGGGATCAGTGATCGCGGTCGAAGCCCAGGAACGGATCTATTATGCGCTGGCGGGCAACATCGCCATCAACAACTGCTTCAACGCGTTCGCGGTGCATGCTGCCGTGTCGTCCGAATCCGGCACGATGCAAATTCCGAATCCGAACTATTTCACGCCGTCCAGCTTCGGCAGCCTGGAACTGCGGTCGTGCCCAAGCAACGAATTCATCGGTCAGCCGATCGACTATGCACAGAACACCGTCGTTATCCGGAAGATGATGCTGGACGAGCTCAATCTGCCGCGGGTCGATTTCATCAAGATCGACGTCGAAGGCATGGAGCTGGAGGCTCTCGCGGGCGCCCGGGAGACGATCAGGACCTATCGCCCGATCCTGCTGATCGAGAAGATCAAGACGGACACCCTCCAGCTCGAGCAGTGGCTGCGGGACAACGGCTATCAGTCCATGGTGCTCGGCATCAACATTCTCGCTGTCCATCAAAGCGATGCGAGCTTGAAGGACATCAACCCGCCGCAAGGCGCCGGCCAGAGTCCCGAAAAGCAGCTCGCGGAGGCGAGTGCCTAGGCCGGCAAGGCGGCCTAAAGCGCGATGAGATTGGGATGAATCGTCATCGCGCTTTAGGTTATTGTTTGCGCATGATCTTTTCGGAAAACCGCTGCGCACTTTTCCGGATCATGCTTTAGCCGGGCTACATCTGCTGCGGCATGCAGGTTCCAGCGGCGAGACAGGCGCCCGTGGCGCCGGGAGCGTTAATCCGGATCGAATTAGCTTGCCTTGCCTCGAGTCCTTTTGCACTCTGGCGGCAAGGAGACCAACGCATGACAAAGATGACGCTCGCCTGTGCGCTCGGAACGGCCCTGGTGCTATCCAGCCTTGGAACGTCCGGCGCCGAAGCCCGGACGCGGAAGGCTGTCGTCGTTCGTGCACCGCAGGAGAGGCTCATCGTCACGGCGCCCGTGCTGAGGCCGACGCCGTGGGATTACAATGTCGTTCCCCGCTATCGCTATCGCCCTGAAGACGACCGCGTCGATCCCTACGGCCCGCCGCTGGTGCCGTCCTATGTTCGCTATGAGGGATGGCGCTGGCCGTATTGGTGGTGAAGATCGACGTTTCGCAGGGTGGGCAAAGCGGCTTGTCCGCCGTAGCTCGACAGAGCGAAGGCGGAAGCGTGCCCACCAACGCTATCTCGGCACGAAATGGTGGGCACGGCGCAAGTGCGCCTTTGCCCACCTACGGCACTGGCCGTATTGATTGTGAAGGCCGGGCGCAGAACGAATGGGACCTGTAGCCCGGATGAGCGAAGCGATATCCGGGGTGTTCTGCCGAAGCATTTCCCCGGATGTCGCTGCGCTCATCCGGGCTACGCTCCTTGGCTCACCAATCCGGATCACCGTAGGGGTCATAGGGCGGAGGCATCCAGGGGCCTCGCGGCGGCCTGGGCCGCCGGGGTGCGGCCGCCGGGACGTGCGGCCGGGCCTGCGCAGCCGCATCGTTATTCATAACGCTCCGCACGACGGGCTTGGCGGCTGCAGGTGCGGATGACGTGGTCAGTTGCGTTTGCAGCGCCTGGACCTGCGCGGCGAGGCGCGCATTGTCCGCCGCATCCTTCTCCTGCGCTGCCTTGAGCTGTTGAATGGTGTCGGCCTGCTCGCGCAGGGTCTGCTCGTTGCGGCTTTTCAGTTGCTCGAGCTTGCCGTTGATGCTCGCAAGCTCGCTCGTGATGGCCTTGAGCGATTGCGCAAGATCGGACGATGACGGGGCAGGCGCTGTGGCGCCAGGCTTTGGGGCGCCTTCCGTGTCCTTGGCGACCGGCGGCGCGGGCACCGCGCTCGGCTCGTCCGCAGCAGCCAGCAGCACGGCCGGCGGCTGCGCCGGACTCTGCGCCGTGGACGCCTGCGGGGCCGTGCTCGCGGCTGGCGGAGCCCAACGTGCCATGATCGACTTGCCGATCGATTTGGCCTCATCGCGATATTGCGACGCGAAGGCGGCACCGAGCAGGCCGATCGCCAGCACGAGAATGGCCAGAGCGCGCATCATGGTCCGATCTCCCTTCAAACCTTGATCGCGAGTCCCGGAATTCGGAAGCTTGGCAGCGGGCATCGGCGCCTTGTTTCCGGAAGTCCCGCCTGCCGTCGCACCATGGCTTGCGTGCGAGGCCCGCGGGCCTTCGCTGTCGCGTTCCATTCCGGAAACCAGCCGGTCCAGCCGCGCGAGGTCTTCCTCAGCGCTCTTGATCTGGCCATAGGCCCGCGCCAGCCCGCCGTCGGCGCGCGCCTCGTCCGGCTTTGCGGCTTCAGGCTTTGCGGCTTCAGGCTTTGCGGCTTCAGGCTTGGCGGTCTCAGGCTTGGCAGTATCAGGCTTGTCGCTATCAGGTTTGGGGTCGTTCGTTTCAGGCACCGATGCGCTCTCCATCCGGTCGGGCGTCAATGGGAGGCAGTCCGATCTTGGGAAGGATAGGTCTCGCCGCTATCCGACACAACGCGTGTGCCAAGGAAAAATTATGGCGGGCCCGGGAGCGGGGCGGAGTGAGCGCGGAGGGTGGGTAGCGCGTAGGGTGGGTTAGCTCCGCGACTGCGCAAAGCGCAGTTCGCGCAGCGTAACCCACCGCTTCTGTTTGCGGAGAGACGAAAGAGGTGGGTTACGCCAGCAGACGCGCTTCGCGCATCTGCCGGACTAACCCACCCTACGGACCTTCGACGTGCTATGCTGTTGCGGGAGGAACCGCAATGAGGGTCCCTACCGCGATACTCGCCCTGCTTCTTTCAAGTCCGGCCGCCGCCCAGGAGTGCCAGACATGCGCAATGGCCGACGCCTGCATGAAGGAATACGCCAAGACGACGTCGGAGGCCCAACGGGCAACCAAGCAAGGCATCCGGGATTGGAAGCAGAATCTGGACAGAAAGGCCTCTGCAGAATTGTCCAGCAGGGGCATCCTCGCATTGCAAGACGCCATGGAGGCCCAGGTTCGTACGGAGCTGGAGCGCCTGAAGGAGTGCCTGGCGAAGATCAGGTAGGGTGCAAAAGGAGGATCCGATGAAATCGCTTTTGCTGCTTACGGCGAGCGGTCCGCTGCTTGTTCTTACCTCGCATGAGTCCCTGAACGATCTGAAGCTTCTCGGGGTGCTCAGGCAAAAAGGGATCGGCAAGTTCGTCGCGTTCGAGGTTCCCTTGTCGCTCGCCAGGGAGCGCTACGGCGGGCACTTTCAGGCGGTTGAAAGCAACCTGCACGAGACCGATGATTTGAGAGTGCTCGACTTCAATGGCCAGCGGGTGTTTCAGCTCTTTCGTTTCGAAGAGCTCGGTTCACCGATCCTGATCGAACAGTCCTGATCGGTCTTGCCTTGCGGCATGATCCGTTTCGAAAAGCCCGTTCACGGCGTTGCGGCGGCGAAAGGGACCAGTTGGGCAGCGCCGGTCTCACCATGGACGTTCGCTGAGAGGAACGGGCGCTGGCTCATTCCGTTTTCATGAGGGGCTTGTTAGAGGAGAACAACATGAAAGCAATGATCATCGCGCTTTCGGCTGCCGTTGTCATGGCTACAGCCCCAGCCGTGTTTGCCCAGGGTGTATCGAGCAAGACGCCGGGTCATGAGATGCAGCAAACGGGTTCCAAGACAGGCGAGCCGGGCGCTTCCAGCTACGCTCCCGGACATAAGAAGAAGCATCACGCGAAGGCCTCGAAGAGCACCAGCCCCGGCGCGTCGAGCTACGCTCCAGGACAAACCACAGGTCAAACCACCGGCGCGAGCACGAGGCCGAGCACCGGCTCGACCACGAGGCCGACCGCCGGCTCGAAGTCAGGGTACTGAACTCCAGGCGGTCGTTAAGCGCGTAGGGTGGGTTAGCTCCGCGACTGCGCAAAGCGCAGTTCGCGCAGCGTAACCCACCACTTCTGTCTCCGCGGACACGAAAGCGTGGGGTGGTCGGGTGGCCGAAAGCGTAACCCACCTCTTTCATCTCGGCGCGCGGAGAGGTGGTGGGTTACGCCGGCGGACCGCGCTTCGCGCGACCGCCCGCTAACCCACCCTACGGATTTACTGCGCAAAGCGCAGTTCGCAGGATGGTCGAGCGGAGCGAAGCCCATCAGCGAATGATGGGTTTCGCAAGGATATTGACCATCCCAGGGGCGTCCAGCCCCGCGGCGTCGCAATACGCAGCTGCCGTTAGTGACGTATCGCGCGGATTTCGAGCGTCGTCTGGGTGAGCCTGGCCACGACCCCCTCAAAATGCATGACCCTTTGTCTGGTCAATTGGTCATGCAACTCGGCGATCTTCTGGGATTCGGCGACAAACGAGTCGCACGCCTGTTTCGCGTATTCCATCTGAAGCTCAAATGCTTCGACGGGTGAACGCGCCGTCGCGAGCTTTCCCACAAAGCTCCAGGCTTGCTCAAGCGACGTCCTGATGTAGTCGCTATAGGCGTCGGTAATCGCCTGCGTGCTGGCCTGGAAGGGTTCGACCGGTGCGACGGGCGGGCTTGCAGCGATTTCCATCGCGGAAGCCTCGTCCGGCAAGGCTGCAGCCGAAGGTATCTCAGCACTGATCTGTCGGCTCGGCTCTTGCTCGGTCTCTTGCCTGCTCTCCGCCGAGGCATCCGGCAATTGATGCGCCGCACTTGCGCGTTGCTCGCCGGCCCCGGTCCGTTGTCCGGCCTTCTTCTTGCCACCGCGCCGGCCGGATTTTCCCCTTGGCTTGTTTTCCACCGCACTCAACATTGCAAATGGCTCCTGAATATCGATGAAGCCGCGAGCCTCCGTCGCGTTTGCGCTGAAATCGCGATTGTGGGCTGTCGCTGGCGTGGCGGCCATGTGGTGAGATTTTGCCGGGCATCGGCAGGGCCGCAGGGTGGGTTAGCCCCGGGCCGCGCGAAGCGCAGTCCCTTGGCGTAACCCACCTCTTTCATCCCGGCGCGCGCAGAGGCGCCGGGTTACGCCAGCGGACCAAAACTCCACCGCCAGCGCCAATAGGTGCGCTCCTTTGTGGGACACGAAGATGGCCGCTCATGTTTGAAACTCTACCGAGCGAATCTGGTTTTTGACTTGTTCTAGAGATGCACGCGTTTCTGCAAGCAGCTCAAATGAGGGCTCAATAGCGCGCTCCTTAACACGAGCAGCCACCCGAGTGAGGCGGTCAAGGTTTTTTGTCGCGTCGCTGAAATACGATGACGTGTGATCAAATACATCATCCATGACGACTTCATATTCCGCGCGCAAACGGCGATAGTCGTTCTCGGAGTGCCGGAGGGCATCGATGCGTTCTGTTGCTATTTGTTCCCAGCCATCAGGATCGATCTCAATAAGTCGCGCATAGGACGCCGAAAGCTTCTCGGCAAGTTTAGCTTCGTCGAGTGTCGAAAAATCGTGCGAATTCAGTGCCTCGTCGACTATGTTAAACACTTTTCCCTTAAGAATTGATCGCGAATCTCCTAAAATCCTCGCGGTAGTTTTTGGAAAATCATCGAACCACTTTGCTATTCCCCAGCCAACGCCCACTGCGATTACTTCGGCCACAAGATTCCAGGCGATTGAGTTAAGCATGTCTTGTGGTACATCCCGGTTCACGTAGATGTAAAACAGGTACGCAACTGAGGCCAACCCCACCGTTCCCAGCATAGCGGTTATATATCGCCACCGACGTCTCCGTCTGGCGTTCAAAATATCTGCATTATACTGTTGATTTGCTTCCGCGATGGTGCTGGACAATTGGATATCCAAGCGTCCGGTCAGATGGCGGATGTCTTCGCTCAGTTCACCGGTAATTGAGGTTTGAAGCTGCTTTTGCTCAGCTTCGATACTAGGGGCTATTTCTCGCGTACCGGTTACAGGCGACGGTATCTTGAGCTCGCCAAGGCCTGCGATAAGTGGTCTGAGATCTTTCTCGATAGCAGCGAAACTAGTGAGGGCGCGGGTAGACACATCATTAAAATCGGGGAAAAGCGTTCTCATTGTTTCATTTGTGAACGCGGTCGTATCGCTCTGAGTGAACTCAGACTCAAGGGCGTCAAGTCGTGCGCCAATGCCCAAAGTCGAAATGGATTCCTTTGTTGTGTGGGAGAAGACGCCGTCTCGATACAACTCAGCATTCCTAAAGAACTGATCAAGATCGAGAGTTAGCGAGTTTTGGGCATTGAGAACCTCAGTCTCGCATTCGCGAACCGGAGATTTCTCCGCGATTAAGGTAGCCAGTTCGTCGCAGAGGCGGCGTAAGTCCGCTGCGGCTTCTCTGACTGCGTGCGCTTTCGCCTCTCTCAAACCGGACCAATCGCCTACGATGTTGGCAGGCACCAAGGGCAAAAGCGTGTCTGGGTCAATTCCAACCAGATCAGACGCAATCTTCTCTGATTGCAACAAGGGAGCTTCCTGGTCCCAAAGTCGTAGCTCCTCCAGCCTCCAACGCAAGTTTCTTGCTATCTCAAGCCGAACTCTCGATTCCAGCTGTCGAGCGGTGTGGTGAGCGTGATCGTAGAGAAACTTCGTAATTGACGAGCGCCTCGTAGCCACTGATTCAAAATAGCCTGCACGTGCTGGTATCTGATCGATTACCCGTAAACTCTTCATTGTTCGCTCGCGGGTGGAGCGGATCGATCCAAGTTGGTCCAACCAGTTCTTGGTCAGGTTGTTGTTCGAGATTGAAACATTCTTGTTATAGAGCTGAATATTCTGTTCGGCCGTGCTCACAATTTTATTGAGCTCGCGCAGCTTTTCGTCGATGAAATTGCCAAAAAATGTCTTCAGCTCCTTCGCGGTCGATTGAAAGTAGTGGAGCTTGTGACCGTGCATGACGATGCGCGCATTGGGATTATTCGGGTCGCATTTGGTCTGAATTAAATTGACGAGCTTTTCAATATTATACGCGGCCTTGTTGTCGATGAGAATGAATTGCTCCTCAGTATAAACGATCGGATGAAATAGCTTGTTTAGCCGTGTAAGGACGTCTCCGAGGAATCGGTCGCGTTTGGCGCCGTCTAAGTGGTGGAAGACACCGGTTTAGACTGATCAAGACGAAATTCATCTGCCCTGGTCACGATGAATCTGATGGGGATAAAGCGCAGCCTCCGATGTATTTCGGTAAGGAGAGGAAGGTCAGTTTTGTCGAGGGGGCTGGTTGCGGAGAAAAAGAATAGAATGACATCGCAAATCGGGAGAAAGTCACGAGCGACTTCCTCTACAAATTGAGTATCCCCACTTCCGGGCGTGTCGGCTATCGCAATCTTATGCAGTAACGGACTTTCGACCGACTCGTGACGAATGGTGACGTGTCCTTCTCGAATTACTCCAAGCAGAGACTTTGAGTTCTCCTCGCTTGTGATTAGCGTAATGGTCGTGTCGGTAGGATTGAGGTCGGTTCGACGCTCGCGATCGGTATCCCAAGTGTTTAGGATTGAATTTATTGTGCTCGATTTTCCCGAAGAGAAATGACCCACTAGGCCAACGTAGAAGAGGTCGCCATCGCGTTCGAGGTATTGAGTTAGACTCTGCCGCAATCGACGCAGAATGTTGTACTGTTCTGTTGTCCTGGCGTTCTTGGCAAGATCGAGAGCTTCTCCTGTCTTTGGTTCATCGAGCAAGTCGCTCAATTCACGGAGGCCGGCCAATATTTTTGATGCTTGGACATCAGTGCCATGTTCTCGGTGGTGGTGTTCTCCCTCCATCTAGTTCCCTCTCAAAAATCATCCATTTGAAAATAATATATCTGCGTCAGACTCTACCAAAAGTAGAAGTGGCGCAAGGGTATTTCTATCGAACGAATTGGATGCGTATGCAAAAGGGCGGCCTTCCGGCCGCCCTTCGTGGATGCCCGGGTCAAGCCGGGCTAACGATCATCGTGAGTTGCGACCTCACGAACACCCCGTCGTGCTGCCGCACGTATCGCACTTCATGCAGGTCCCATTCCGCACCAGCGTGAAGTTGCCGCACTCGCTGCACATCTCGCCTTCGTAGCCCTTGGCCTTCGCCTCCGCGCGGCGCTCGGCCTTGCTGGGGGCCGCAACCGCGGCGGTGCCGGCCTTGCTCCACTGCAGCTGCTCGAGCTTCTCCGTGGGGGAGAGGTCGTGGCTGGTTTCCTGCTTCAGGGCGACGGCGCCTTCGATGGCATCGCCGACACGGGCTGACGCACCGTGCGAGGCGAGGGCGGTGACCTTGTTGCCGCCGGCGGGGGCGCTGTCGTTGCCTTGCGAGACCGCGGTCGAGCCGCCGCGCATCACGACGAGGTTGTCGGTCCGCGAGCGGGTGAGGCCGCGCGAGACCAGCCGGGTCGCGTGGTGGCCGGCGTCCTCGTCCGGCTCCTTGCCTTCCTCGACGCCCTTGCCGAGCGCGTCGAAGCCGGTCTCGTTGGGATCGACATGGGCGAGGTCGAAGCGCGACATGTAGCTCACCGCCAGCTCGCGGAAGACGTAGTCGAGGATCGAGGTCGCGTACTTGATGCTGTCGTTGCCCTGCACGGGGCCCGCCGGCTCGAAGCGGGTGAAGGTGAAGGCGTCGACGTACTCATCGAGCGGCACGCCATATTGCAGACCTAGGGAGACCGCGATGGCAAAATTGTTGATGAAGGAGCGGAGCGCTGCGCCTTCCTTGTGCATGTCGATGAAGATCTCGCCGAGACGGCCGTCGTCGTATTCGCCGGTGCGCAAGTACACCTTGTGGCCGCCGACGACCGCCTTCTGGGTGTAGCCCTTGCGTCGGTCAGGCATCTTCTCGCGCTCGCGCATCACGACGATGCGCTCGACCAGCTTCTCGACGATCTTCTCCGAGACCTGGGCGGCACGCGCCGCCATCGGCTTCTCATAGAGCTGCTCGACCGCATCGTCCTCGTCCTCATCGTCGCTGATGAGCTGCGAGTTGAGCGGCTGGGAGAGCTTGGAGCCGTCGCGATAGAGCGCGTTGGCTTTCAGGGCCAATTTCCACGACAGCATGTAGGCGGACTTGCAGTCCTCCACCGTGGCGTCGTTCGGCATGTTGATGGTCTTGGAGATCGCACCCGAGATGAAGGGCTGGCTAGCTGCCATCATGCGGATGTGGCTCTCGACCGACAGATAGCGCTTGCCGATCTTGCCGCAGGGGTTGGCGCAGTCGAACACCGGATAGTGCTCGGCCTTGAGGTGCGGAGCACCTTCGACAGTCATCGCGCCGCAGATGTGGACGTTGGCCGCCTCGATCTCGCGCTTGGTGAAGCCCACGGCCTGGAGCAGGTCGAAGCCGGGGGCCGCGATCGCCTCGGCACCGATGCCGAGCTGGTCGCGAATAAAATCTTCGCCAAAGGTCCACTTGTTGAAGGCGAACTTGATGTCGAAGGCGGTCGGCAGGGCCTTCTCGACCTTGGCGATGGCTTCATCGGTGAAGCCCTTGGCCTTGAGGGTCGAGGCGTTGATGCCGGGCGCGTTGGAGAGCGAGCCGTGGCCGACGGCGTAGGCCTCGATCTCCGCGATCTCGCTCTCGCGATAGCCGAGCGCGCGCAGCGCGGAGGGCACCGCACGGTTGATGATCTTGAAGTAGCCGCCGCCGGCGAGCTTCTTGAACTTCACCAGCGCGAAGTCGGGCTCGATGCCGGTGGTGTCGCAATCCATGACGAGGCCGATCGTGCCCGTGGGCGCGATCACCGTGGTCTGGGCGTTGCGATAGCCGTGCTGCTCGCCGAGCTGAAGCGCCGCATCCCAGGCCGCCTTGGCATGGGTGACGATGTCGGCTTGCGGGCAGGAGGCGTGGTCGAGCGGCACCGGGTTGACGGAGAGCGCCTCGTAGCCGGAAGCCTCGCCATGGGCGGCGCGGCGGTGGTTGCGGATGACGCGCAGCATGTGCGCGGCGTTCTTCTTGTAGCCGGGGAAGGTGCCGAGCTCGGCGGCGATCTCGGCCGAGGTCTTGTAGGTGATGCCGGTCATGACCGCGGTCAGCGCGCCGCAGAGCGCACGGCCTTCCCTGCTGTCATAGGGCAGGCCCATGGTCATCAGGAGGCCGCCGATATTGGCGTAGCCGAGGCCGAGCGTGCGGAACTCGTAGGAGAGCTCGGCGATCGCCTTCGACGGGAACTGCGCCATCATCACGGAGATTTCGAGCACGAGGGTCCAGAGCCGGCAGAGGTGCTCGTAGCCTTCCACGTCGAACAGCTTTGTCGTGGTGTTGTAGAACGTCAGCAGGTTCGCGGAGGCCAGGTTGCAGGCCGTGTCGTCCAGGAACATGTATTCCGAGCACGGATTGGACGCGCGGATGTCGCCGGACGCCTTGCAGGTGTGCCAGTCGTTCATCGTGGTGTTGAAGTGCAGGCCCGGGTCGGCCGACGCCCAGGCGGCGTAGCCGATCTTCTCCCAGAGGTCGCGCGCCTTCAGCGTCTTCGTCACCTTCTTGGAGGTGCGGGCGTTCAGGTTCCAGTCGCCATCCGTTTCGACGGCGCGAAGGAAGTCGTCCTTCAGCGAGACCGAGTTGTTGGAGTTCTGGCCGGAGACGGTGAGATAGGCTTCGCTATCCCAGTCGGTGTCGTAGGTGTCGAACTGGATGTCCTTGTAGCCTTGCTTGGCAAACTGGATGACGCGCTTGATGTAATTGTCAGGCACGAGGCTGCGGCGCGCGAGCTTGATCTCGCGGCGCAGCGCCGGGTTCTTCTCGGGGTCGAAACAGTCGTCGCCCGAGCCTTCGCAGTTGACGCAGGCCTTCAGCACCGCCTTGAGGTGCTTCTGGTTGATCTTGGATCCCGTGACGAGGGCGGCGACCTTCTGCTCCTCCTTCACCTTCCAGTCGATATAGGTCTCGATATCGGGGTGATCGACGTCGACGACGACCATCTTGGCGGCGCGGCGCGTGGTGCCGCCCGACTTGATGGCGCCGGCGGCGCGGTCGCCGATCTTGAGGAAGCTCATCAGGCCGCTCGAGCGGCCGCCGCCGGAGAGCTTTTCGCCTTCGCCGCGCAGGCGCGAGAAGTTGGAGCCGGTGCCGGAGCCGTATTTGAACAGGCGGGCCTCGCGGACCCAGAGATCCATGATGCCGCCCTCGTTGACGAGGTCGTCACCGACGCCCTGGATGAAGCAGGCATGCGGCTGCGGATGCTCGTAGGCCGACTTGGACTTGGTCAGCTTGCCGGTGAAGGGATCGACGTAATAATGGCCCTGGCCGGGGCCGTCGATGCCATAGGCCCAGTGCAGGCCGGTGTTGAACCATTGCGGCGAGTTCGGCGCGACCATCTGCATGGCGAGCATGTAGCGGAGCTCGTCATAGAAGGTCTGGGCGTCGGCGTCCGAGGTGAAGTACCCGCCCTTCCAGCCCCAATAGGTCCAGCAGCCGGCGAGGCGGTCGAACACCTGTTTTGCCGAGAGCTCGCTGACGTAGCGCTCCTTCTCGGGGAGCGCGGCCAGGGCGTCGGTGTCGGGCACGGAACGCCACAGGAAGGAGGGGACGGATTCCTCCTCGACCTTCTTCAGGCGCGCGGCGACGCCGGCTTTCCGGAAGTACTTCTGGGCGAGAACGTCGGAGGCGACCTGCGACCACTCGGTCGGCACCTCGACGTTATCAAGCTTGAACACGACCGAGCCGTCGGGATTGCGAATCTCCGACGTGGTCAGGCGGAATTCGATTCCCGCGTAAGGTGACTGTCCCGTGGTGGTGTGGCGCCGCTCAATCCGCATGGTCTTGCCCCGTCCTTATCTTTGACCGGTCCCGCCCCTCGTTGGGGGCGTGCCGGGTCGTCATTTCAGTTCGCGATTCCTCCCAGGCCGTTTGTGGCCTTAAGGCTTCGCAGTTCAGCCGGTGGATTCCGGCCCAGTTTCTCCCGGCGCGATTGCTCGATGCGTGCATCGATCATCCGCCGGCACGTCCACGCTCATCCGCCCCAACGGGATGTGCGCGACATGCGTTCAACGCCCCACAACGTCACAACTTCTATCGATGCCATCCGAGCCTTTTGCCGGCCCGTTCTGGCGCCCGAAAAGTCCGCTTTCACAGGGCAGACAAGCCCTTATTCCGCTGCCTTTGGCCGGCCGGCGGAGTGGTGATTTGCGAGACCCTTTGGGGGAGTGCCGGCGGGACGCAAACTCACTCGCGCCGAACGGATCGAAAGCTAGGACTCTCCGTTGCGCCCGTCAAGAACTAGTGCGAGTTCCTGAATCAAATACTAAATATGGTGGATTGCGGGGGATAACAGGGGTCAAGGCCGCGCCTGTTGTTGTGCCAAGTATCAGTGAGTCCTCAGGGATTCCCAACCGAAAAAATTTGCATCCGGCGATGATGCGGACCTTCATCCCGCTGTTCACAGGGCAGCTATATTTTTGAGCAATGGGATTGCGTCAGCTGGACTCACGTAGCCCTACGGAGGGTGAAGGCAGGCATGCCCGCTGAGGTGGTGGTCGGGCTAGCGAATCCGGGCCAAGCTGATCTCGATTTTGCCGGACTACCCACATGCATGATTCGACTCGCCGGGATGCGCGACCGCGCATCGCCCCGGCCGGCCTGATGTTCCTTGCGATCACCTCGATCGGCTGGGGCTTCAACTGGCCGGTAACGAAGTTCCTGCTCGCCGAGCTGCCGCCGCTCACCCTGCGCGGGGTCACCGGCGTGCTCGGGGCCGTGCTCCTGGCGGCGCTGGCCGTCGTCCGCCGGCAGAGCCTGAAGGTCGGGCCTGCGATCTGGCCGCGCCTCTTGACCGCCGCCGCCCTCAACGTCACCGGCTGGATGGTGCTGATGGGGCTGGCGCTGCTGTGGCTGCCGGCGAGCGAGGCGGCGCTGATCGCCTACACCATGCCGGTCTGGGCCTCGATTATCGCCTGGCCGGTGTTAGGGGAGCGGCCGACCGTGCTGCGCACGCTGGGGCTGGTGATGGCCTTTGCGGGATTGGCCTCGATCATGGGCGGCAACGGCATTGCCGCGAGCGCGGAGAAGCTGCCGGGAATCATCATGGCGCTGGGCGGCGCGTTCGGCTTCGCCGTCGGCACGGTGTTCTCGAAGAAGTACCCGATCCATCTGCCGCCGATCACGGCCGCGGCCTGGCAGATCGGGATCGGCTGCCTGCCGATCTCGGTCATCGGCCTCCTGATCGAGACCACGCATCTGTCGCTGGTGACGCCGGTCGGCTGGTGGCTGCTGGTCTATTCCACCGTGGTGCAGTTCTGCATCGCCTATGTCAGCTGGTTCGCGGCACTTTCGCGCCTGCCGGCTTCCGTCGCCGCGATCGGCACCATGGCAGTGCCGGTGATCGGCGTCGTCGCCTCCGCGATCGCGCTGGGCGAGCCGCTCGGGGCAGGGCAGATCGCCGCGCTGGTCTTCACGCTGGCCGCGGTGGTGCTGGCGACGCGCTAACTCGCCATCCCGCCACCGCCCAGCGCCTTGCGGATCATCTCGGCGAGCTGGTTGCGGCGATAGGGTTTCGTCAGCAGCAGCACGCCGTCATCTAACTTGCCGTGGTGGACGATGGCGTTGTCGGTGTAGCCGGAGGTGTAGAGCACCTTCAGCCCGGGGCGGAGAGCTGCCACCTTCTCGGCGAGCTCGCGCCCGCTCATGCCGCCGGGGATGACGACGTCGGTGAACAGCAGATCGAAGGCCTGACCGGCCTCGATCATTTCCAGCGCCGCCCGGCTGTCGGGCGCGGCGACCGTCTTGTAGCCAAGACTCTGCAATTGTGCGGTGACGAAGTTGCGCACCAGCGGATCGTCCTCGACCACGAAAATGGTCTCGGCACCGCCTTCGGCCTGCGGCGCAACGGTCGCGGCCGCGTCCGGCGTGCCTTCGCCCGGCGGCAGATAGAGCTTGATCGTGGTGCCGTGGCCTTCCTCGCTGTAGATCTTGATGTGGCCGCCGGACTGCTTGACGAAGCCGTAGACCATGGAGAGGCCGAGTCCCGATCCCTTGCCGACCTCCTTGGTGGTGAAGAACGGCTCGAATGCCATCTGCTGGGTATCGGCCGACATGCCGGTGCCGGTGTCGCTGACCGCGAGCATCACATAGGGGCCGGGCCGAACCTCCGCATTGGCCTGCGCATAGGCCTCATCGAGCACGACGCGGTGGGTCTCCAGCAGCAGCTTGCCGCCGTTCGGCATGGCGTCGCGGGCGTTGATCGCCATGTTGAGCACGGCATTGGTGAGCCGGGACGGATCGATATGGGCCGTCATCGGTCCCTGTTGCAGCACCGTCTCGATCTGGATCTGCTCGCCGAGCGTCGGGCGCAGCAGTTTTGCGATGTCCGTAATCGCGGCGTTGATCTCGACGTTGCGCGGCTGCAGCGGCTGCCTGCGCGCAAACGCGAGCAGATGCTGGATCAGCTCGGCGCAGCGCTCAGCGGCATCGTCGATCAGGCGCGCCACGCGCTGCAGCTCCGGCTGCTGCTTCAGGCTCGCGACCAGCGTTTCCGTGTTGCCGGAGATGACGGTCAGCATGTTGTTGAAGTCGTGCGCGACGCCGCCGGTCAGCTTGCCGATGGCATCCAGCTTCTGCGACTGGTGCAGTTGCCGCTCGGTCTCGCGCGAGGTGGTCGCGTCGTGATAGACCAGCACCGCGCCCGAGATGTCGCCTTGTCCGTCCAGCATCGGCCGGCCGCTGATCATGAGATGGCGCACTTGATTGCCGCTGTGCGGCCGGACGATCATCTCCAGATCTTCGAATTCCTCGCCGCGCAGCACGCGCGCCGAAGGCAGCTCCTCGGCCTTCATCGGCGTGAGCCCGTCGCCGTGAAATACGTCGGACAGCGCCCGCAGATTGCCGAGGTTCATGCCGGCGCGGTGCAGCAGCATGCGCTCGGCGGCCGGATTGGACAGAAGGACGTTGCCCTCGGCGTCGATGACCAGCACCGCCTCCGCCATGCTGCGAAAGGTGCTCTGGAGCACGTTGACCGACAGCCGCAGCTCGTCATGCGCGGCGACCAGATGCTCGGTGCGCTCGGCGACCGCGGCCTCGAGCTGCTCCTTGGCGGCCGTGGTCTCCAGCAGCGTGCTCTTGAGCGCGAACTGGGTGCGCTGGCTCTCGCGCATCACCATCACGACCAGCAGCAGGATCACCAGCGCGCCGGCGACATCGATGCCGAGCAGCACGATGCCGGTGCGGCGCGAATCCTGCGAGCGCGCGGCGAGCAGGCGTTCTTCCTCCGCGCTCAAATGGTCCAGATTGCCCATCACCGTGGCCATCAGGCCGCGGCCCTCGGCCTTGCCGTTGAGCACGGCGATGCCGGCCTCGTCGTTCATGGCGCGCAGGCGCATCGCCTCGGCGGCGATCTCGACCCGGCGCAGCGCCAGCGGCTCGGTGCCCTCCAGCAGCGCGACCTGATCGGCATTGTCGCGCACGCCGCTCTTGAGATCGGCAAGCGCCGGCGCGATCTGGGCGCGCACCGCCTCGAACTCGTCCTTGAAACCCGGGCTGCGATAGAGCTCGTAGCCGCGCGCGGCACTCTCGGCGCGCCGCAGCAGCACGCGCAGGTCGGAGATCTTCTTCTGCACCTGGACGGTGTGATTGACCCATGCGGCCTCGGACCGCGACTTCACGTCGAGGGCGATCGAGGCTGCGGTGATGATCAGGAGGATTGCAAGTCCAGCACCGAGAATGACGCGCTGCGTTGGAATCAAGGGGCTTCTTTCTTGTCCTTCGGCGCGCTCCCGCCGGCGAGGCATTCCCGGATGCTGGTCAGCAGCGCGTCCGGCGTGAACGGCTTGCGCAGGCAGCGGCTCGCGCCGAGCTCCAGCGCCATGCGCAGGAAATCGGGAGAGGGCGAGGCGGACGAGGCGAAGGCGTAGCCGGACATCGCGATCAGCGGGATCGCCGGCGCGCGCTCGTGAAAGATGCGGATGGATTCGAAGCCGCGCATGTGCGGCATGAAGATGTCGACCAGCATCACGTCGTAGGCCTGCGTTTCCAGCGCAGCCAGTCCCGCTTCGCCGCCGTCAGCCAACGTGACGTCGAAGCCCTGACGTTGGAGGAGGACCTCGATGGTCGCGCCGACCATCGGATCGTCATCTACCACGAGGATACGCGGCATGACATTTCCCAGTAGATCGAAGTCCCCACAAGTAATGTGTGATATCCGCGAATCGAGTGCCGGGTCAATTTTGGATTGGATCGGGGGAGATATGCACGGCGCGGTGAATAGAGGTCCGTTTGCATCGACTTGTACACAACGTCGCAAGCAACGAGGCCGATGCACGCGGAACAGGTGAGGGGCGCGGCACACGCGAAAAAGGCGCCGCATCGCTGCGACGCCGTTTGCGTCAGGCGTGATCGGTGCGCTCAAGGGCAGGGATGGCGCTGCCCGTCATAGCCGAGATAGGTGCCGGAGGCCGGATCATACGACCTGTAGCGCTGCGCGCAGTAGGCTGCGGAATCGTCGCCGCCGCTGTCGGGCACCACCGCCACTGACGGCTCATCATAGTAGCTGTCGCCATAGTAGTAGGGGTCATCGTAGTACCCGCCGCCGTAATAGGCATACGAGCCGAGGCCGCCGATCGCGGCGCCAGCCGCAAAGCCGGGCCAGAAGCCGCCGTGACGATGATGCCAGTGATGGCCGCTCCAATTGCCGCTACCGCCCTGCCAGTTGCCCGCGGTTGCGACGCTCCGCGTCCCGCTGAAGGACGGCGAGATGGTCGGCCGGCTCGCCATGCCACCGACGAAACTGCTGCCGCTCGGACGTGCCGCCGCGCCGGCCGCGAAACTGCCGCCACTCGGACGCATGGCCCCGCCGGCAGCGAAATTGCCGCCGCCGCCGTGGAAGGCCGCGCCGCCCCCGCCGATCCGCGCGCCACCGCCGCCGAAGTGAGCACCCCCGCCACCGCCGAAATGCGCACCGCCACCGCCGCCGTGACCACCATGGCCCTGTGCGAAGCTCGGCGTCGCCAGCGGAAGGACCAGCGCCAAGGCGGCTGCCGCGCTCAAGACTTTCAGACTTTTCATGATCAAGCTCCTTTTTCCCGGAAGCCAACCCAGCGACGGGACGGTGGTTCCAGGATCACGCCGGTTTGCGCGCGAGGCAGCGTCTCACCGGACCGCTGTACCCGGAATGAACGGATCGCGTCCGATTTGCGGCGGAGAGCAGTTGTCCAGAGTACGCATTTGTGGCGGGTACGGCCGCACCCGGCGAACTGGACATTTCGCCGTCCGGATGGCATCAGGACCCGACGAAGCAGGGCCCTTGCCGCATGAAACAATTCTTCCTCAAGTTCTTCACCTGGTGGAGTGGCCAGACGTTTGGCACCCAGCTCTGGACCAAGCGGTACGGGGAACTGGTCGGCCAGGACCAGCAGGGCAACCTCTATTATCGCACCCGCGGCGGGGCGATCGATCCGACCCTCGGCTTCGAGCGGCGCTGGGTGATCTATAACGGCTATGCCGAGGCGAGCCGCATCCCGCCGGACTGGCACGGCTGGATCCATCACGTCGTCGACACCCCGCCGACCGAGATCAACTACCAGCCGCGCGAGTGGGAAAAGCCGCACCAGCCGAATCTCACGGGCACGGCCAAGGCCTACCGGCCCTCCGGCTCGACGCTCGCCAGCGGCAAGCGTCCCAAGGCAACCGGCGACTATCAGCCCTGGACGCCCGGCTAGCCGGCTGCGATCTTCCATCATTCGACTGGATGCATCGGCATCCGCATCACGCCGCTGTGGACAACGGGAACAGCGGGGATGTCGCTTGCGCGGCTGTTGCACTGATACGGGCGATGCGGCTCAATGATCCCATCTTACGGAGATGGGAAACCATCGCGTTCGGTTCGGGCAACAGCTCGCGACTGTCCCGAAATGCAGCGGCCGCCGACAAGGACTCGATCGGGAGATAGGCCCCCGGTCTGGAAGGTCCGAAATCGCCCGATGTGAATGTGCAGCCGCCGTAAGACAGGAAAGGCCGCTTGGGAAACCGAGCGGCCTTTTTCTTTTGGGTGCCGCTCAGCGCCCGGACCGGAGAGGAGCGAATGCTGCTGCTCCGAACTCCGTCATTGCGAGCGCAGCGAAGCAATCCAGGCTGCCTCCGCGGAAAGATGCTGGATTGCTTCGCTGCGCTCGCAATGACGCTGCTGATGCAGCCTGCGCCACTTCGCGCTCGCGGCGCTACAGCGCGTCCGGGAGACGGAGGCGCCGTCGCGCTCTACACCACCCGCTCCGCCGCTCGCTTGACGGCATCGAGGCGGTAGGCCTGCAAAGGTGCGATGCGCTGCTTGACGGCAGCTAACACCTCGGCGGGCGCCGTGTCGGGCGAGCCGGAATTGAACGGCGGCGCCGGATTATATTCGATCCCGAGCTGGATCGCCTCCGCCGCGGTGCGGTTGACCAGGATCGACACCAGCGTCAGCGCGAAATCGATGCCTGCGGTGACGCCGCCGCCCGTCACGCGATTGCGATCGATGCAGACGCGCGTCCTGGTGGGCGTGGCGCCGAATTGGGCGAGCATCTCCATCGCGCTCCAATGGGTGGCGGCGCGGTAGCCCTTCAAGAGGCCGGCGGCGCCGAGTGCCAGCGAGCCCGTGCAGACCGAGGTGACGTATTTGGCGCCCTCGGCCTGCCGGCGCAGGAAGTCGAGCACCTCCTCGTCATTGAGCAGGTCGTCGGTGCCGCGGCCGCCGGGCACGCAGATCACGTCGAGTTGCGGGCAGTCGGCGAATGTCGTGGTCGGCGTCACGATGAGCGCGGAATCGCTCGGCACCGGCTCGAGGCGCTTCCAGATCAAATGCAGCTTTGCGCCGGGGACGGCGGCGAACACCTGCAACGGGCCGGTGAAGTCGAGCTGGGTGACGCGCGGGAACACCAAGAGTCCAATCTGGAGCGGCGCCGACATGAGAACCTCCAATGAAGAGCTTGACGGGAGCAAACTGGCATGATGCTCTTCTGTCCAAAATGGCGTAATTCCCTCACTTTCGGACATGACATTTGGAGCTGGCCCATGATCGGCATCCTGATCTTTCCAGACTTCCAGTTGCTCGACGCGGCCGGCCCGATCTCGGTGTTCGAGATCGCGGCACGTGCTTCCAGCAAGCCGCTTGCGCTGCGGGTGCTGGCGCTGAACGCAGGGCCTGTGCGCAGCTCGTCGGGCGTCGAGATTATGGCGCGTGATTTCAAGTCGGCGAATGCGATCACGACGCTCGTCATCGCGGGCGGCGCCGGCGTTGCGGAGGCCGCGCGCTGCGAGGTCACGCGCGCCTTCGTGCAGCGGCTGGCGAAGCGCGGCGCGCGGGTCGCCAGCGTCTGCTCTGGCGCCTATGTGCTCGCCGAGGCGGGCCTGCTCGACGGCCGCCGCGCCACCACGCATTGGGGGCGGACGCGCGATTTCGTCGCGCGCTATCCCAAAGTGAAGTTCGAGCCGGACCAGATCTTCACCCGCGACGGCAATGTGTGGACCTCGGCGGGCATCACGGCCGGCATCGACCTTGCGCTGGCGATGGTCAACGAGGACCAGGGCGAGGAGATCGCGCAGGCGACGGCGCGGCAGCTCGTGCTGTACCATCGTCGCAGCGGCGGCCAGTCGCAATTCTCCTCGTTGCTCGAGCTGAAGGCGCCGAACGGACGCTTCGGCGCGCTGCTATCCTGGGCGCGCGAAAATCTCGACGCGCCGCTGACCGTGGAGGAGCTCGCCGATCGCGCCGGCATGAGCGCGCGGCATTTTGCCCGCGCCTTCGCCGCCGAGACCGGCACGACGCCGTCCAAGGCGATCGAGCGCTTGCGGCTCGAAGTCGCCCGCGAGCGCGTGCAGTCCTCGCGCGAGGCGATCGAGCTGGTTGCGGAAACCACCGGATTCCGCGATCCCGAGCGGATGCGGCGCGCCTTCATCCGCGCTTTCGGCCAGCCGCCGCAGGCGCTGCGGCGCGCGGCGCGGGCGGGATAGGAAATCTCACTTGCCGTGCGACCATGGAGGCGACGATGAGCGGAATGGAGTACAGCAATGAGAACGCGAAACGGCTTCAGAGACTCTATCTCACGGGCGATGTGAAGGCCCAGCGCGCGGAGACAATCCGGCAGCTCGATCTGTCTGCCGGCGAGCGTGTTCTCGATATCGGATGCGGTCCGGGCTATCTCTGCGAAAGCATGGCTGAGCCCGTCGGGCCTCATGGATCTGTCGTAGGCATCGATGTGTCGACCGACCTGATCGCCGTCTGCAACCGGCAGAAGGCGTCGGAGTGGATTTCATATGCCGTCGGCAACGCGACGGAGCTGGATCAGCGCGATGCGTGGTTTGACGCCGTCGTCTGCACTCAGGTCGCCGAGCACGTGCCCGATGTCGACCGCGTCCTCATCGAAGCATTTCGCGTCCTGAAACCGGGCGGCCGAGCGATTTTCGTCGCAACGGATTGGGACGCTGTGGTCTGGCATTCCGACAACCGGGAACGCATGGCTTCCGTCATGAAATCATGGGAGGCGCACTGCGCCCATCCGCGTCTGCCGAGATCGATGGCCTCAAGACTGGTCAATGCCGGATTTCATCTGGACGGAGCGTCCGTCTTTCCGATTCTGAATTTGCGGTACGATGACGAGAGCTACAGCAAGGGACTGGCACAGGGTATCCGGGATTTCGTCGGCCGCACGAACGACGTCTCCGCCGATGATCTCAATGCATGGCACAGCGAGTTCGAGCACCTCGCCGGGGCGGGACAATATTTCTTCAGCACCAATCGCTATATCTTCAAGGCGTCGAAACCTGCTGGGGCGCCGACATGAAAGCGTGCTAGCTCGTGGTGTCTGGGGCCGTCGCGCTGGCGCCGTCGCTGTCCATAGTCAGCCGCCGCGCGATTGGCGTCAGCAGATAGGGCGCCAGATGAATCGGAAACTGCGTCAGCGCGAAATAGAGCCAGGTCGTCGGCGGCAGCGCGCCCGCGGTCGCCGCCAGCATCAATCCGAGATTGCGCTGTGACACCATCAGGCCGATCGCGAACGCACGCTCGGTGCCGGCGCGGCGGAAGATCAGCGTCGTCACAGCGAGCAGGGTGAAATAGACCGCGAAGGCGAGCAGTGCGACGCCGATCGCGAACACGGGATCGGCGACGAAGTCGTGCGCCACGTCGCCCATCACGGCGGAGGCGAAGACCAGCAGGATCAGGATGTTGAAACCGTCGATCGGGCGCTTGTGGCGCTGGATCGCAGCGGCGCCGAACATCCAGCGGATTGCGGTTGCGCCAATCAGCGAGACCGCGAGGATGGTGAGCAGTTTTGCGCCGAGCGCGAGCGGCGAGATGCTGAGCATGTCGCCGAGAAACAGGCTTGCGAACAGCGAGGCCGTGAACGGCACCAGCGCGGTCGCGGTGACCAGCGTGACCAGCGGCAGCGTGGCATCGAGGCCGATCAGCGCGGCGAGCGCCGGGGCGGCCATCATCGGCGAGGCCATGGCCTGGAGCATCAGCGCGAGGAAGAGGCCGGGGGAGCTTCGGTCCAGCCCGCTGCCATGGGCGAGGAGCCCGACGACCAGCGGCACGCCGATCGTGGTCCAGGCCGTCGCGCTGGCGATCAAGGCCGGCCGGCGCAGGTGGCCGTACAGCGCGACGAGATCGACGCGCAGGAAGGAGATGCAGAGCAGGCAGAGGATCGCCTCGGTGACGTAGGGACGCAGCAGCGCACCGAGCGGCGGCACCGCGACCGCGATGAACGCGATCGCCGCCACGGCGCGCGTGCCCTGGCCGCCGAGCCAGGTCAGGGCGCGCAGGGGGAGGGCGAAGAGGGTTTTGAGGATGGAAGGCATGGAGGAAGGTGCGTCAGCCCAATCCCTTCAACCACGCGCCAATTTCGCTCACGGCGACATTGGCCTGTTGCAGCAATTTGCCCATGGTGAAGAAGCCGTGGAACTGGCCGGGATAGTGCTTGTACGTGACTGATACGCCGGCCTGCTTCAGGCGCGCGGCATATTCATCGCCTTCGTCGCGCAGCGGATCGGCGCCGGCGGTCAGCACATAGGCCGGCGGCAGGCCGGCCAGGTTTTGCGCGCGCGCCGGCGAGGCGCGCCAGTCGTGGATGTCGGCGGTGCCGTTGAGATAGTGATCGCGGAACCAGCGGATCACCGAATGGGTCAGCAGCACGCTGGTCTCGGCCTCGCGGTGCGAGCCGTGCGTCATGGCGAAATCGGTTGCCGGGTAGATCAATAGCTGGCCGGCGATCGCGGGGCCGCCGGCGTCGCGGGCGGCGAGCGCCACGACCGCGGCGAGATTGCCGCCGGCGCTGTCGCCGCCGATCGACAGGCGTGAGGCGTCGATGCCGAGCTCGCGTGCATTGGCGGCGATCCACCTTGTCGCGGCGATCGCGTCATCGGCAGCGGCGGGAAACTTGTGCTCGGGCGCGAGGCGGTAGTCGACCGAGATCACGATCAACGCGCCCGAAACGGCAAGCTGGCGGCAGACGACGTCGTGGGAGTCGAGATCGCCGATCGCCCAGCCGCCGCCGTGGAAGAACACCAGGGCTGGCGACAAGCCGTCGTGCCGGCGCGGTTCGTTCGGGACGTAGAGGCGGGCAAGGACGGCCCCGTGCGGCGCCGGGATCGCGAGAGGGGCGACGCGGGCAAGCTCGGGCGGCTCGGGGTTGGTGGCAAAGCGCGCCTGCAGATAATAGGCGCGGGCCTCCGGCGCGGTCAGGGTCTCGTAGGCGGGCCGGCCGGCCACCTGGAAGGCCTTGTAGACGGCGGCGGCGTCGGGATCGAGGACAACGGGCATCGGGGGCGACCTCTGAGGATTCTGTTATGGTTGGACGTTGTTTCCGGGAGGCGAATGCCCGTCTTTTGCCCGTCTTGGGCCCCGGGAGTGGTATCCGACTATCCCATCCGGGAGCCGGTCTGGCCAGACAGCGCCGGGAAGGGCAGGGATGCCGCCCTTCCCCCGCCGTATTCGGCGTGTTAACCGGAGGGCCTGCGAGCGGCGGTATCCCCTGTAGAATGTGTCCAACAAGCCCGATTCGCTGTTGAAGCCGCGCGAGATGTTCAAAACCTTTACCCTGACAGGCCTTGCGGCGCTGCTGGCCGCCACCGCGCTGACGGCTGCAACGCCTGCGCAGGCGCAGATCGGCACGATCTTCTCCGATCCGCCGCCGCGGCCGCCGGGCAGCATTCCGCGCGGCCAGCCGCAGCCGCAGGTGCCCGACGACGACGAAGAGGTCCCCGAGCTGCCGCCGCAGGGCCGCGTGCTGCCGTCGCGCCCGATGCCGCCGCCGAGCCGCCAGGGTAATGTCATGCCGGGACCGGTCGAGACCCAGCCTTTGGCGCCGCCGCCAGGCTCGACCGTCGCGCCGCCAAATCAGCCGCCCTCCGCCGCGATTGCTCCGCCCAGTCCGCAAGGCGCCCCGGGTGCGCCCGGCCAGCGCCAGCCCCAGCAGAAGGGCGGGCCGGGCGGTGCCGTGCCGCAGACGCCGGCGAGCCTGCAGCCGGGCGACGAGGTCGTGACCGAGCCGCCGGCCCAGAAGATCGTGAACAAGAAGGCGACCTTCTCCGGCCTCGACAAGATCACCGGCCGCATCATCAATTTCGACGAGGAGATCGGCGAGACCGTGCAGTTCGGTGCGCTCAGGGTCAAAACCGACGCCTGCTACACGCGGCCGGCGACGGAAGCGACCAACACCGACGCCTTCGTCGAGGTCGACGAGATCACCTTGCAGGGCGAGGTGAAGCGGATCTTCTCGGGCTGGATGTATGCGGCAAGCCCCGGCCTGCACGGCGTCGAGCATCCGATCTACGATATCTGGCTGACCGACTGCAAAGAGCCGCAGCAGACCATTGCAACCGCGGCACCGGATCCCGCGACCAAGCCCGCGCCTCCGCCGCCGCCCGCGCAGAAGAAGGCCGCGCCCAAGCAGGCCGTGCAGCAGCGCCCGCCGCAGCCTTTGCCGCCTCCGCCGCAACAGCAGCCCGCTCCGCCGCCGCCACCGGAGCAGCGGCCAGGTCTGTTCGGCATCCCCGGGTTCGGCAGCCGATAGATCTGATTTATTGTCGCGAGGCGATGATCTCGAGCGCGCGTGCGCCGGGGATCGCATCGCCGGACGAGAGCCTGAGGAAATCGCCGGGCTCGCCGGCGAGCGCCTTGTCGAGCAGCGCGGTGTAGCGCCGCCGCGAAATCTCGACGGCGCCAAAGCTCTTCAGATGCTCGGTGACGTATTGCGTGTCGAGCAGCTCGAAGCCGCCATGGATCAGCCGCGCCACCAGATGCACCAGCGCGACCTTCGAGGCATCGCGCGCGGTGTGAAACATGCTTTCGCCGAAGAAGGCCCGTCCCAGGCTCACGCCGTAAAGCCCGCCGACGAGGTCGTCGCCCTGCCAGGCCTCGACGCTGTGGCAGTGACCGAGCTCGAACAGGCCGCCATAGAGGTCGCGGATACGCTTGTTGATCCAGGTGTCCTCGCGACCTTCCTGCGGCGCCGCGCAGCCGGCAATCGTGGCCTTGAAGGCGGTGTTGACGGTCACCCGGAACGCATCCGACCGCACGGTGCGCGCGAGCCGCGAGGCGACGCGAAAGCCGTCGAGCGGGATGACGCCGCGCAGCTCCGGCTCGACCCAGAACAGGGTCGGATCGTCGGCGCTTTCGGCCATCGGAAAGATGCCGCAGGCATAGGCACGCAGCAGCACGGCCGGCGTGATCTCAGACGGGGCGGAATCGCGCGAAGTCATGGCTTGCGACAATAGCAGGATCGCAATGCGGTTGCGATGGGGGCGAGGTGCGGTCAGCTCGCGGCGGCGTTGTTGGTCTTGTCGGGCGCGGTGGGCGTGCGCTGGAACCTGAGCAAGATGCGGGTTCCGCTGTGGGCGGGGTCGCGCTCGACTGAGGCGTCGAGCTTGGTGGCCATGGCCGCGACGATGCGCTGGCCCATGCCGGTAGAACGCGGGTCGGCCTTGACGTTGTCGCCGACGCCGTCGTCGGCGATCGTCAGCAGGAGATCCTCGCCCTGCGAGGTCAGCTCGACATGGATCGGGCCGGCGCCGTCGGGATAGGCGTATTTCACCGCATTCATCACCAACTCGTTGACGATGATGCCGACGGCGACGGCGCGGTCCGGGTCGATCTCGACCGGCTCGGCCTTCAGCGTCAGGCGCGACATCCGGTTGCCTTCGGCCGAGCGGCGCAGATCCTCGAGCAGCGAGTCCAGATATTGGTTCAGCACCACGCTCTTCAGGTCCTGCGAGGTGTAGAGGCGGCGGTGCACCTGCGCGACCGCGGCGACGCGGCCCATCGCGTTGGTCAGCGCGGCCTTGACCTCTTCCTGCGCGGCGGAGCTGGCCTGAAGGTGCAGCAGCGAGGCGATGATCTGCAGCGAGTTGCCGACGCGGTGATTGACCTCGCGCAGCAGCATCTCGCGTTCGGCGGCAAGCGCGGCATAGCGGTCGCGCGAGGCGTGAATCTCGGCTTCCGCCTCCTCGCGTGCCTTCTGCAGCTCGGCCTGGCGCAGCGCGCCCTCGGCGGCGACGTGGAGCAGGGGGATGAAGTCGCCCTTGACGTCCTTGACGAGATAATCGGCCGCACCCGCCTTCAGCGCGGTGACCGCGATGCTGGAGTCCTGCGACGCCGTGACGAACACCACGGGAGGGGCGTCCGGGATCGCCATGATCTGCTCGAGCGTCTCGAGGCCGTCGAGGCCCGGCATGTACTGGTCGAGCGCCACGACGTCGATGCTGCCCTCGATGCTGTCTTCGATGTTGGCTTGGGCGCAGGCGCGGCGGATGTGCTCGAGGCCTTCCTCGCCGCTGGCGGCGTGGACGACCCTGTAGCCGCGCCGGGTCAGGCCGCGTTCGACCAGGCGCGCCAGCGCGTCGTCGTCGTCGATATACAGCAATGTCGGCATTCTCTGGTTCATGGTGCGGCGGGCGGGACCTGGATGACCGAGAAGAACAGCCCGAGCTGCCGGATGGCGTTGGCGAAATTCTCGTAGTTGACGGGCTTGGTGATGTAGACGTTGCAGCCGAGCTCGTAGCAGCGCTTGATCTCCTGGGAATCGTCGGTGGTCGTGAGCACGACCACGGGCGAGGCCTTGAGATATCTGTTTTCCTTGATCTGCTTCAGGATGTCGATCCCGCTCATGTCGGGCAGGTTGAGGTCGAGCAGGATCAAGAGGGCATTGCCCTTCTGGGAAAGCCCGCTGCCGTCGGCGCCGAACAGGTGCTTCATCGCATCGGTGCCGTTGGCGAACGAGATGATCTCGTTGTTGACGCCGGAGCGGCGGATGTTGCGCTCGATCAGCCGGGCGTGCCCCTCGTCGTCCTCGATCATGATGATGGTGACTGGCTGCGTCATCGATCTGGTTTCCGGGTGCTGGCGTTCCAGGCGACGGGCAGCGTGATGGTGAACGTGCTGCCCGCGTTCAGTTCCGACGATACCGACATGGTGCCGCCGAGACGGCGCACAAGTGCACGCACATGGGCAAGACCTATGCCCTGTCCCGGCTTGTCCTGGGTTCCCGCACGGCGGAACAGGTCGAATATCCGCTGATGATCCCTAGCGTCGATGCCGCGGCCGTTGTCGCTGATCTCGAAGATGGCATAGCCGAGCTTGGTACGCCCGCGAATTCTGATCTCTCCGGGCACGCCATTCTTCAGGTATTTGATCGCGTTGTCGATCAGGTTGGAGAAGATCTGTTCCAGCGCAAGGCGATCGCTGACGATGTCAGGCAGCGGCTCGACGTGGATCTCGGCCTGCGCTTCGGCGGCCTGATGCGCCAGCGTCGACACGATGGCCTCGACGAACTCGCGGATGTCGATCTTCTCCGGCTGGAATTCGCGCCGGCCCTCGCGGGTGAGGTTGAGGATCGCCGAGATCAGCCGGTCCATCTTGGCGATCGACGATTTGATGAAGCCGAGCGCCTCGGAGAAATCCTCGGAAAGCTGCTTGTCGGGACCTTCGAGCGTGATCTCGCCGGAGGCCAAGGGCGGCCCGCCGGCCGGGACGTGGGTGAGGCTGCTGACACGGCGGAAGATGTCGCCGCCGAGCTCTTCGAGCTCGCTGGTGAAGCCCATGATGTTGACGAGCGGCGAGCGCAGATCGTGGCTGACGATATAGGCGAAGCGCTGGATCTCGTTGTTGGCCTCGCGCAGGTCGGCCGTGCGTTCGTCGACAACGGCCTCCAGATTGAGGTTGGCATCGCGCAGGCGCGTCTCGGCCTCGTCACGAATGCTTGCCGAGCGGCGCAGCAGCCAGATCGAGATCAGCGCCAGCACCACGACGAGACCCGAGCCGATGCCGGTGAGGGAGGCGGCCAGCGTCTGGCTGCGGTCGGCATTGACGGAGCGGAGCCGGAACAGCCGTTCCTCTTCGCGGATCATCGCGTTGGCGAAGTTGCTGATCGTGGTGGTCGTGGTGCCGGCGGCGGCCTCGCGGACGAGCGCCTTGGCATTGTCGGTCTGACCTTGCTTGATGAAATCCATCTCGCGCGCGAACTGGCCGAGCCGGATCTCGATCGCCGCGCTCAGCTTCTCGATGCTGTCGCGCTGCGCCGGACTGTCGCCGATCTGGCGCGTGAGCTTGTCGAGCGCCGGAATGATCGCCGCGACCGCCCTCTCGTGATCTGACTGGAAATCCGGGCCCTGGGTCAGGAGAAAGCCGCGGGCGCTGCTCTCGGCACGTCTGACCTCGAGCAGGAGGGTGTTGACCTGGTTCTCCACCTCGATGGTGTGGAGCACCCATTTGCTGTCGTCTCTCGCCTTGTTGACGAGGTAGACGGAGCCGGCGCTGATCACGGTCAACACCAAAAGGCCCGCTGCGAACAGCAGGATGGGCCAAAATGCGCGCCACCGCTGCGCTTCAGCCGTCACGACGGTGTCGCCTCGCGCGGACCAATGGAATTCTAACGCCCCTTCTTCGAACAGCTCCCAGCTGCTCAAAACGCCCGCGAAGGCAACGGGTTCCCGGTGGTGCGGGATTTATTTGGGGGCGGGTTCCTTACCGGCCAGATACTGTTCCAGCCAGTGGATGTGGTAGTCGCCGTTGATGATGTCGTCCTCGCGCACCAGGGCACGGAACAGCGGCAGCGTGGTCTCGATGCCTTCGACCACCATTTCGTCCAGCGCCCGGCGCAGCCGCATCAGGCATTCGGCGCGCGTCTTGCCGTGCACGATCAGCTTGCCGACGAGCGAGTCGTAATAAGGCGGGATCGTGTAGCCCTGATAGACGGCTGAATCGATCCGGACGCCGAGCCCGCCGGGCGGATGATATTGCTGGATCCGGCCGGGCGAGGGGCGGAAGGTCTGCGGGTTCTCGGCATTGATGCGGCACTCGATCGCGTGGCCGATGACCTGGATTTCCTCCTGCTTCGCCGGCAGGTCGCCGCCGGCGGCGATGCGGATCTGCTCCAGCACCAGGTCGATGTCGGTGATGCTCTCGGTGACGGGATGCTCGACCTGGATGCGCGTGTTCATCTCGATGAAGTAGAACTCGCCGTCCTCGAACAGGAACTCGATGGTGCCGACGCCGAGATATTTCATCTCGCGCATCGCTTTCGCGCAGGTCTCGCCGATCTTGGCGCGCGCGGCGGCGGCCAGCACGGGCGAGGGGCCTTCCTCCCAGACCTTCTGGTGGCGGCGCTGCAGCGAGCAGTCGCGCTCGCCGAGATGGATCGCGCCGCCGCGGCCGTCGCCGAGGATCTGGATCTCGATATGGCGCGGCTTCTGGAGGTATTTTTCCAGGTACACCGAGGCGTCGCCGAAGGCGGATCTGGCCTCGTTGGCCGCCGTCGTCAGCGCCAGCTGGAGGTCGGCCTCAGTGTGCGCGACCTTCATGCCGCGGCCGCCGCCGCCCGCCGCCGCCTTCACCAGCACGGGAAAGCCGATCTTCTTCGCGATCGCCATCGCGTCATCGTCGGGGCCGACCGCGCCGTCGGAGCCGGGCACCACGGGGATGCCGAGCCGCTTGGCGGTCTTCTTGGCCTCGATCTTGTCGCCCATCAGGCGGATGTGCTCGGCCTTCGGGCCGATGAAATGCAGATTGTGCTCGCTGAGGATTTCCGCGAAGCGCGCGTTCTCGGACAGGAAGCCGTAGCCGGGATGCACGGCATCGGCGCCGGTGATCTCGCAGGCCGCGAGCAGCGCGGGCACGTTGAGATAGCTGTCCTTGGACGCCGGCGGCCCGATGCAGACGCTCTCGTCCGACAGGCGCACATGCATGGCGTCGGCGTCGGCGGTCGAGTGCACGGCGACGGTCGCGATCCCGAGCTCCTTGCAGGCCCTGAGGATGCGAAGGGCGATCTCGCCGCGGTTGGCTATGAGGATCTTGTCGAACATGGTGCCCTTGAGGGACTGGCGCGCGAAAAGCGGCGAGGGCGGCTGGCGCCCTCAACAATTACTCGATGATGACGAGCGGCTCGCCGTACTCGACCGGCTGGCCGTCCTCGACCAGGATCTGCGTCACCGTGCCGGCGCGCGGCGAGGGGATCTGGTTCATGGTCTTCATGGCTTCGATGATCAGCAGCGTCTGGCCGACCGAGACCTTGGTGCCGACGTCGATGAACGGCTTGGCACCGGGCTCCGGCGCCCAATAGGCGGTGCCGACCATCGGCGAGGTCACCGCGCCGGGATGCTTCGACAGGTCGGCGCCGGCAGCGGCCGGCGCGGCGGTGCTTGATGCCACGGGCAGGGCGGCGGGAGCGGCTGCCATCGGCATCGGCATGGTCGCGGCGACGCTGATGTTTCGGGCGACGCGCAGGCGCAGCCCCGCGCGCTCGATCTCGATCTCGGTGAGGCTGGTTTCGTCGAGCAGAAGGGCGAGCTCGCGGACGAGCGCGGAATCCTCACTGGAAAACTTTGTGGCTGCTTTGTCGTCTGGCTGGCGCGCCATGTTGTTTGATCCGAATGTTCTGTTGGAAGGGAGCGTCAGGCTTTGGGCTTGATGCCGAGCTTGGCGGCAAGGCCCTGGATGGCGAGGCGGTAGCCCTCGATGCCGAAACCGCACAGCGAGGCGAAGGCCGCGCGCGCGGTGTAGGAGTGGTGACGGAAGCTCTCGCGGGCGTGGATGTTGGTCACGTGGACCTCGACCGTCGGGATCTGCACCGCGAGCAGCGCGTCGTGCAGCGCGATCGAGGTGTGCGAATAGCCGCCGGCATTGATGATGATGCCCTTCATCTTGCGCGCATGCGCCTCGTGGATGAAGTCGATCAGCTCGCCCTCGCGGTTGGACTGGCGGCAGTCGGCCTTGAGGCCGAACGTCGCCGCCGTCTCTCGGCACAGCGCCTCGACGTCGGCCAGTGTCGCATGACCATACTTCTCGGGCTCGCGCGTCCCCAACATGTTGAGGTTCGGCCCGTTGAGAACGAGGATCGTGTCGGTTGCAGGTTGTGCCATTCCAATCCCGGAAGAGGTGCTTCGGCGTGGCGGGGTTATAGGTAACAAAGCGTCCTAGGGGAAGCCTTGAAGGACCTCCGAGAAGCCTTCAGGCACCTCATTCGGGGTGCAAAAATCTGTGTGGAAGCTACGGAAATTGCTTGTTAACCAGTCCAAAGCATGGCTGCCGGCCAAAGGCTGAAGGGGCGGGCATCGCTGCCCGCCCCCGAGATTGTTGTCATCAGCCCTAGACCTCGAGAACCGCGACGATCTCGTAGGTGTTCGGATCGATGATCACGATCTGCTCGCGGACCAGGACGTACTTGTACGTCCGCCACTCCGGATAGATCGTCACGACGCGGGACGGCAGGGCGTGCAGCTCGATGCCCTCGCGCGGAATGCGGGTGCCGACCGCAATGTTGAAGTTCACATTGGTCACGGGCGCCACCTTCTCCTCGCGGATCACCGAGGTGATCTGCGTGCGCTGCTCGGTCGAGAGCTTGGCGGCCGCGCCAGCCTGGCCGGTCGTCGTCTGCGACCGCTCGGTCCCGGTCTGGGTCTGGGTCTGGGTTTGCGAACCCTGGTGGCCAGGCGCATTCATACCGCTGCGGTCTTCCTGACCTTGGGCCTTCATGTCCTTGGTGCCCTTGGTCTCGGTTTCCTTGCTCATGCTACCCTTGGACTTCTCGTCGCTCCGCGGGCTCTGGCCGACCGTCGACGACTTCTCCGACTGCGTCGACTTCTCACGCGTCGCACCCGGCTGGTCCTTGTTCATCTTGTCGGACTGAGTCGACTTGTCATGAGCGCTCGGCTGATCCTTGCTCGGCTGATCCTTCATGCCGCCGGCCTGACCGACCGTTCCCTTGTCATGCTTGTCTTGCTTGTCCATGGACTCTTGCTTGCCCATGGAGCCGCTGCGCTCGCCAGAAGGCTGCGTGCTGTGCTGGGTCTGCTGGCCACTCCCGTAGTCCTTGGTTCCGGTTCCTTGCGCGTTGGCGAAACCGGTGCCGGCGATCAGCGCCAAGGCTGCAACCGAGACCAAAAAGCGATTAGTCATTTGAAGCTCTCCTCACGTGATTTCTTTGCGTCATTGCCCGCGCCGACAACGAAAGGAGAGCGCGGTCGTTCCGAACTCCAGGAGGTTCCGACGAGCTTTGTTTGTTGAACGCCGGATGAACGGTCTCGCCCGGATCGCGACAAACTGCGTCCGAACCCGCGCAAAAAAAGAGGCCGGCTGGGAGCCGGCCTCTTTCAACGCAATGTCGTGTCGATCAGCAGGTCGCCTTGCCGCAGCGGGCAACGCCGATCTTTTCCCTGAGGCCTTCGACGCCGATCGCGCCGATCACGATCTGCTTGCCGATCACGTAGCTCGGCGTGCCGTTCATGCCCATCGCCTCCGCAAGCTTGAAGTTCTCCTCGATGGTGGCGCGCACCTCGGGGCTGGCGAGGTCCTTCTCGATCTTCGCGGTGTCGAGGCCGGCCTCCTTGGCCGCTTGCATGGCGCGCGCCTTGTCGGCCGCGCCGCGGCCGCCGAGCAGCTTCTGGTGGAAGTCGAGATACTTCTTGCCCGAGGGATCCTGCATGCGCACGGCGACGGCGACCTGCGCCGCTTCCACCGAGCCCTGGCTCAGCACCGGAAACTCCTTCAGCACCACCTTCAGCTTCGGATCGCTCTTCATGAGGTCGAGCATGTCGCCCATGGCGCGTTTGCAATAGCCGCAATTGTAGTCGAAGAACTCGACGAAGGTGACGTCGCCGTCCTTGTTGCCGAGCACGACCTGGCGCGGCGAGTTGAAGATCGCCTCCGCATTCTGCGCGATGCTGGCTTCGTGCTTCTGCGTCTCGGCCGCGGCCTGCCGCTTGCTGAGCTCGGTCATCGCTTCCTCGAGCACCTCCGGGTGGGTGACGAGATAGTTCTTGATGATCGCCTCGATGTCGGTGCGCTGGGCATCGGAGAAGCTGTCGGCCGACGCGGGCGCGGCTGCGCCGAACATGGCGAGCGCAAACAGCGCGGGGGCAAGCAGGCGCAGCGAAGGCATAGGCAAATCCTCTTATCCAAAGCAGGTTTCGGAAAACGTCCCGGCGGACTCAAAGCTCGGTGTCGTGACGTCGTGGTCTTAAGGCGTCGTTCTAGTTTGTCGTTAAGGTGCGATGAGATTCGACTGAATCGTTATCGCACTTAAGGTCTTCGTTTGAGCATGATCTTTTCGGAAAACCGCTTCGCACTTTTCCGGATCATGCTCTAGTTGCGCGGCGGCTTGGCCGCCACGATGTCGTCGGCCTTGACCCATCCGGGCGTGCCGACGGCGAAACGGGTTTTCGCGCGCGTTGCGAGCTCGCGGGCGGTCTTGTTGTCGCCGCGCAAGTAAGCGGCCTGCGCCGAGGCGAGATCCGCCTCGGCATAGTCGCCCTTCCGGCCATAGGCCATCGCGAGCTGGGTATAGCCGAGCACTGCCTCGGGCTCCCGCGCCACCGCGGCCCGGAGAATCCGAACGGCATCGTCCGTGTAGGCTTTATTATCGGTTCCAACCAGAGCCTGCCCAAGTAACATCTCGATGAGGGGCGCGTTGTTGGAGAGCTGTAACGCCTTGCGCAGGGGGGCGATGGCCTCGGCGGCCTTGCCGCTTTCGAGCAGCGCTTGGCCGCGCACCTCGTAGAAGTACGGGTTGTTGGGCTGGACCTGAATCAGCGCATCGATCTGGGCGAGCGCGCTGCGCAGATCGCCGTGCAGATAGGTGCTGATGGCCCGGGCATAGCGCGCCGGCATGCTGTCGTTGGTCTGCGGATAGCGGCGATACACCGTCTCCGGCCGTTCCATGAAGGCCGAGATCTTGGCGCGCACCATGTCGTGGCGGAGCTGGAGCGCGGGATCGTCCTTCTTGTCCCAATAGGGACTGCTGCTGGCGAACTCCTGCAGCGCCGCGACGCGCTCGGCGGGCATCGGATGCGACTGGAGATAGGGATCGGCGCCGCGCGCGGCGAACAGGCTCTCGCTGGTGAAGCGCTTGAAGGTCTCGTACATGCCTTTCGGCGACTGCTGGGTCGCGGTCAGGAATTTCACGCCGGCACGGTCGGCGTTCTCCTCCTGCTGGCGCTGGTAGGACAGCAGCGTGCGGCGGATCATCTCCTGCGGTCCGGCGATCGCGGCCGCGCCCGCATTGGCAAGGCCGTTGTTGCCGGCGCTGCTGGAACTGCGGGTGCTGCCGGCGGCGATCGCGCCGGCGCCGAGCAGCATCGCGATGATCATCTGGGTCTGCGCGTTGGCGAGTTGCTCGCGCAGCTTGGACAGATGGCCGCCGGCCAGATGCCCGGTCTCGTGCGCGAGCACGCCGATGATCTGGTTCGGCGTCTCCGACTGGAGGATCGCGCCCCAATTGACGAAGATGCGGCGGCCGTCCGCGACGAACGCGTTGAACGAGCCGTCGTTGATGATCACCATCTGGATGTTCTGCTTTTCCAGACCGGCAACGCGCAGGATCGGGCGGGTATATTCGCGCAGGAGCTGTTCGGTCTCGGTATCGCGCAGGATCGGCGGCCCCTTGCTCTGCGCACGAGCCGCCGGGAGCGGCATCATTGCGATCGCCGCAGCCGTGACGAGGGCGGTGAGGGCGGAGGCCTTCTTGCGCAATGCGGTCTGGAGCAACATCAGGCGGTCTTGGTCAAACGGTCTCGGCAAAGGGACCTTGGGACTTGGAAAGCAGTTTTCGTGATTGGTTTTGGCGATTGGCGGCGGACCGGATACGCGATATGGCCTATGAGCCGTACCCCTTATGAGCCGTACAATGCGGCCAGTCTGGGGCGCAAGCGCCCCGTTTCTAAGGACCGGACGGACCGGTCCGCCAGCGAAATAGCAGAAATCGATGCAGGATGCGACATTGAGGAACCGGTTGGGGCAGTGGCTCGAGCCCTCCCGCCGCAGTGATGTTCCCCCGTTCATGGTGATGGACGTGATGGCCGCCGCGGCCCGAATCGAGGCCGCCGGCGGCCATGTCATCCACATGGAGGTTGGCCAGCCCGCGGCCGGGGCGCCGAAATCCGCGATCGCGGCCGCCCATGCCGCGCTCGAGGCCGGCCGGATCGATTATACCTCCGCGCTCGGCATCCCCTCCTTGCGCCAGCGGATCGCGCGGCACTATCGCGACGTCCATGGTTGCGACGTCAGCCCCGAGCGGATCGTGGTGACGACGGGCTCGTCCGGCGGCTTCATCCTCGCGTTCCTGTCGATGTTCGAGCCCGGGGACCGCATCGCCGTGACGGTGCCGGGCTATCCGCCATACCGTCACATCCTGACCGCGCTCGGCTGCGAGCCGGTGCTGATCGAGACCACGAACGAGACGCGCCACGCGCTCACCGGCGAGGCGCTGCTTGACGCCCATCGCAAGGCGCCGCTGAAGGGCGTGCTGGTCGGCAGTCCGGCCAATCCGACGGGAACTATGATGTCCCGCGCCGCGCTCTCCGGCCTGATCGCGGCGGCGGAAGACGCCAGGATCCGCTTCATCTCCGATGAGATCTATCACGGGCTGGACTATGCGTTTCCGGCGGTGACGGCGGCGGCGCTGTCGGACCACGCACTCGTGATCAACTCGTTCTCGAAGTATTTTTGCATGACGGGCTGGCGCGTCGGCTGGATGGTGGTGCCCGAGATCCTGGTGCGCCCGATCGAGCGGCTGCAGCAGAACCTGTCGATCTCGGTGCCCGCGCTGTCACAGATCGCCGCCGAGGCTGCCTTCGACGGCACGGCCGAGATGGAGGAGATCAAGCACGGCTATCAGGAAAACCGGCGCATTCTGATCGAGGGACTGCCCAAAGCGGGCCTCACCAGGTTCCTGCCGGCCGACGGAGCGTTCTATCTCTATGCCGACGTCTCCGATTTCACCTCGGACAGTTTCGAGTTCGCCAAGCAGATGCTGGAACAGGCGCGCGTTGCGGCGACGCCCGGCCTCGATTTCGATCCCATCCATGGCCGTTCATTCATACGGTTCTCTTATGCCCGTTCGGCAGAAGAGATGCGGGAGGCAGTTGACCGGATCGCTCACTGGCTTAAATAGCCGCCAGTTTTCGCCAGCCTTCCGGAGTGCAACTTGTCTGACCGTTCCGCGCCCACCGCCGCCACGCATTCTCCTCTCGCCGCATTGATGTGGCCGACCCGTCCGGGCGAAACCGTCGGGGCACTGCGCGCCGTCGTGCTGGTCGCGCTCGGCACCGCGCTGATGGCGCTGTCGGCCAAGGTGAACCTGCCGCTGCCTTACGTGCCGATGACGCTGCAGACGCTGGTGGTGCTGATGATCGGCGCCGCCTATGGCTGGCGCCTTGGCAGCGCAACCATGATTGCCTACCTCGCCGAGGGGGCGCTTGGCCTGCCGGTGTTCGCCGGTCCCGTGGGTGGGATTGCACCGCTGGTCGGCCCGACTGCGGGCTATCTGTTCGGCTTCGTGCTCGCTGCTTTCGTGACCGGCTGGCTTGCCGAGCGCGGCTGGGATCGCAGCGTGGTGCTGCTGTTTGCCGCGATGGCCGTCGGTCACGTTATCATTCTGGCCGCTGGCTTCGGCTGGCTGGCCTTCGGCCTCGGTCTTGGCGTGGCCAAGGCCTGGCAGGTCGGCCTTGCGCCGTTCATTGCGGCGTCCCTGGTCAAGAACGCGCTGGGCGCGACGCTGACGCCGGCGGTGCGCCGGCTCGTCGACCGTCGCGGGTAAGACGCGCAATCACGAGCGGTTCCAATTGACAGGGCCGGCCAAGTTGATCTTGGCTGGCCCCAATGTTTGAGGGGGAGTGAAACGATGACGACGACAACGATGGCGACGGCGCCGGCAGCGCCGGCCGCAGCCAAGCCGTGGTACAAGATTCTCTATGTCCAGGTGCTGATCGCCATCGTGCTCGGCGCGATCGTCGGCTGGCTCTGGCCATCGTTCGCCACCAACGAGTGGATCAAGGCGATGGGCGACGGCTTCATCAAGCTGATCAAGATGGTGATCGCCCCGATCATCTTCTGCACCGTTGTCTCCGGCATCGCCCACATCCAGGACGCCAAGAAGGTCGGGCGCATCGGCGTCAAGGCGCTGGTCTATTTCGAGGTCGTCTCAACCTTCGCGCTGGTGATCGGTCTCATCGTCGGCAATCTCGTCAGGCCGGGCGCAGGCTTCGGCAATGCGGCGGCGAGCGAGGCGGCCGTTGCGAATTACGCCAAGCAGGCCGCCGGCCAGAAGTCCGTCGACTTCGTGCTGCACATCATTCCGGACACCGTGGTCGGCGCCTTCGCGCAAGGCGAGATCCTTCAGGTGCTGCTGTTCTCGGTGCTGTTCGGCTTCGCCATCATGAGCCTGGGTGAGCGCGGCCACACCATCCGCAGCTTCATCGACGACGCCGCGCATGCGGTGTTCGGCGTCATCTCGATCGTGATGCGCGCGGCGCCGATCGGCGCGTTCGGTGCGATGGCCTACACCATCGGCAAGTTCGGCACCGGCGCGATCCTCAACCTGATCGGCCTGATCGCGACGTTCTACGTCACGGCTGCGCTGTTCGTGTTCGTCGTGCTCGGCATCATCGCGCGCCTGGCGGGGTTCTCGATCTTCAAGTTCCTGGCCTACATCAAGGACGAGCTGCTGATCGTGCTCGGCACCTCCTCGTCGGAAAGCGCGCTGCCGTCCTTGATGGAGAAGCTGGAGCGGCTCGGCTGCTCGAAGTCGGTGGTCGGCCTCGTGGTGCCCACGGGCTATTCGTTCAACCTCGACGGCACCAACATCTACATGACGCTGGCGACGCTGTTCATCGCCCAGGCGCTCGGTGTCGATCTCACCTTCGGCCAGCAGCTGACCATCCTGGTGGTGGCGATGCTGACCTCGAAGGGCGCCTCCGGCATCACGGGTGCGGGATTCATCACGCTGGCGGCAACGCTCGCGGTGGTCGACCCGCGCCTCGTGCCGGGCATGGCGATCGTGCTCGGCATCGACAAGTTCATGAGCGAGTGCCGCGCGCTGACCAATCTGTGCGGCAACGGCGTCGCCTGCGTGATCGTCGCCTGGTGGGAGGGTGAGCTCGACCGCGACAAGCTCAACGCCAACCTCTCCAAGCAGATCGATCCGACCGATATGGAAACGGCGATCACGACCGACTGATCCGGATCCGGCAGCGCGAGCTGCGCTGTCAGACGTTGAAGTAATAGGGCTGGTCGAGATCCTCGATCAGCCCTTTTTCTTTGGGCTCCCAGTCGAGAGCAGCACGCGTCTTCGCGCTCGAGGTCGGAACGTCGACGGCCGCGAACCAGCCAAAATGGTCGGCCGCTTCCTTCGGTGATTTCGAGGAATTTAGAACCGCTCCGGCCGGTACGGCGCGGGATCGATCGACGGCGTCTCGCCGCTCATGATCTCGGCGAGCAGGCGCCCGGTCGCAGGCCCCAGCGTAAAACCCTGGTGACCGTGACCGAAATTCATCCAGAGCCCGGGATGGCGCGGGGCCTGTCCGAGCACCGGCAGCATGTCGGGCGTGCAGGGGCGGGTGCCGAACCACGGATCGGGCTCGACGCGCTTGCCGAGATCGATCAGTTCGCGCGCGGAGGCTTCGGCGCTGGCGAGCTGCACTGGGGTAGCGAGCGCGTCCGGTCCCGTTAGCTCGGCGCCGGTGGTGATGCGGATGCCCTTGGCCATCGGGCCCATGGCGTAGCCGCCGCCCTTGTCGACCAACGGCAGATCGAGCGAGGCGCCGCCGCTGTAATGCATGTGATAGCCGCGCTTGCGCACCAGCGGGATGCGATAGCCGAACTTGTACAACAGATCGGGTGACCACGGCCCGAGTGTCACGACGGCATGGGCGGCATCGATGCGCCCCTGATCGGTGTCGACCGACCAGCCGCTCGCGGTCTGCCGTAGCGACTGCGCATCACCCAGCACGATCCTGCCGCCGAGACGCACGAACAGCTCGGCATAGGCCGTGACCAGCGCGCCCGGATCGGACACGGTCCAGGTGTCGAGCCAATGGATCGCGCCGGGCAGATCGTCGCGCAGGATCGGCTCGGCCTTTGTCAATTCGCTGCCTGACAACACGCGAAAGTTCACACCGAATTCGCGCTGGTCTTGTTCCGCGTCCTTGATCGAGTGCTCCAGGGCGGCGGCATCGCGGTACAGCGCGCGGTAGCCGGCGCGGCGGATCAGATTGTCGGCGTGGGCCTCGCGAATGAGGACGTCGTGCTCGCTCGTGGCGTAGCCGATCAGGCGCGCCCAGCCCACGATCGCTTCGCGATGCCGTTTCGGCGCCGAATGCCACCAGTAGCGGAGTAGCGGCTCGATGTGGCGATGGAGCGAGGACAGGCTGTAGCGCACGTCGTTGGTGCGGCCGGTTGCGATCTTTACGAGCGAGGCAAGATCGCGCGGCATCGGATAGGGACGAACCGCTTCGGCCTGGATCATGCCGGCATTGCCGTAGCTGGTCTCGCGGCCCGGCTCCCTGCGGTCGACCAGCGTGACGGCCCAGCCGCGCCGCTGCAGATGCAGCGCCGCACCCACACCGACCATGCCACCGCCGAGAACGATCGCGCTTTGCATCGGAAGAAGTCTCCTGTCAGTCCCGGGTCATTCCCAGGTGAGAAAATCGGGCGCGGCCGACAGCGGCGGCGCCGCGGCGAGCCGCGCGAGGTCGGGCACGGGCCGGCACAATTGCGCATCGTTCGCGAACGCCGCCTCGATGCTTGCGGCGACCGAAAGCACGATGGCATCGCCGCCGCGCGGGCCGACGATCTGCAGGCCGAACGGCAGGCCGGCCTCATCGAGACCGAGCGGAATGCTGATCGCGGGATGCCCCGCGAGCGTCACGGCATAAGCGAGCGCGAGCCAGTGGAAATAGGATTTGGTCGGCACGCCGTCGATCTCGGCGGGATAGAGCTCCGACCACGGCCGCGGGCTGAGCGTGATGGTCGGGCTGACCAGCACGTCGCAATTGGCGAAGAAGGTCTGGTAGGCGCGATAGATCCGCGTCTGCGTCGTTGCGGCGCGGGCGTGGTCCTCGAGCGTGTAGCCGAGGCCTTCCTCGACATTGGCACGGACGTTCGGACCGAGCATGTCGGGGCGTTCTTTATAGTTCTTGCCATGCGTCGCCAGGAACATGCCGGCGCGTAGCACGGCGAAGGCGTCATCCGCGCCAGAGCAGTCGGGGCTCGCCTCACGGCTTTCGGCGAACAGCGGCGCGAGCTTGCTGACGCGATTGCGGAACACGCGGCGGATCGCCTGCTCGGTCGGTGCGAAGCCGAAGTCTTCGGTGAAGGCAAGACGCAGCTTGCCGAGGTCGGCGGGGCGCGGCGCGGCCCAGCGCTCGGCGCGCGCGCGCACCGGTTCGCCAGGCAGGGTGTAGGCGAGCGGATCGCGGGCATCGTCGCTCGCCATCACCGACAGCATCAGCGCGGTGTCGGCGACGTTGCGCGCCATCGGCCCGTCGGTTGACAGGCTCGACCAGCCGAAGATGCGCTTTTCACTTGGGACGAGTCCGTAGGACGGACGCATGCCGACGATGCCGGAGAAGCCGGCCGGATTGCGCAGGCTGCCGCCGGTGTCGGAGCCCGAGGCGAGCGGGGCCATGCCACAGGCGAGCGCCACCGCCGAGCCGCCGGACGAGCCCGCCGCCGAACGCATGGGATCGAACGGATTGCCGGTGGCGCCGAACACGGGATTGCGGGTGTTGCCGCCGGCTGCCCATTCCGGCGTGTTGGTCTTCCCGAAGATGATGGCGCCGGCTGCGCGGATGCGAGCGACCGAGCCCTGATCGGCGGCCGGCACGTTGTCGCGCAGCAGCGGGCTGCCATAGGTGGAGCGCATCCCGGCGGTGTCCTGGGTGTCCTTGATCAGGACCGGAAGCCCGTGCAGTGCGCCGCGATCCTCGCCGCGCAGGATCGCCGCCTCGGCCTCTTTCGCGGCGGCGCGCGCGCCGGGCTCATCCAGCGTCACGACGGCGTTGACGGCGCCATTGACGGTGGCGATGCGCGACAGGCAGGCGTCGAGCAGCTCGACAGGCGAGATCGTCCGCGTAGCCAGCAGGCGGCGCAGCTCAACGGCACTGGAGTCGCACAGTTCGGACAACGCCCGCTCCCTTTCAGATTATGAAAACGATTTAGCATATCGGAAAGCGGAAGCGACGCACCAATAATCGTCAACCGAGCCATTTCGTGCGCCAATGGTGGCTTGGGCCTGCCCCAGTCGGCACCAAATAGGGCCGATCTGGAGTGTATCGGTCGAAAAGATTAGGCCGATCGATCAACTATTTTTCCCTGGTCATGCTAGCATTCCAGTATGAGCGAGATCACGACGCCCGAAGGGGCCAATTCGCAGCTCGGCCAGTGCCTCAAGGCAGCCCGCCAGGCGCGCGGCCTGACGCTCAAGCAGGTGGCGGAGCGGACCGGAATGGCGCTCTCGACGCTGTCCAAGGTCGAGAACGGCCTGATGTCGCTGACCTACGACAAGCTGCTCCAGCTCACCTCGGGCCTGAAGATGGAGATCGCCGAGCTGTTCAATCCGGCGGTCGCGGCGCCCGCGCAGGGGCGGCCGGTCACCGCGCGGCGGAGCATCAGCCGGGCCGGGCAGGGGCAGGTGATCACCACCAAGTTCTACACCTACACCTATCAATGCACCGATTTGATCGGCAAACGCATGGTGCCGATCGTGGCCGAGGTCCGCGCGCGCTCGCTGGAGGAGTTCGGCCCGCTGCTGCGTCATGGCGGCGAGGAGTATTTTGTGGTGACGCGCGGACGTGTCGCCGTCCACACCGAGTTCTACGCGCCGGAGATCTTGGGCGAGGGCGACGGCATCTACCTCGACAGCACCATGGGCCACGCCTACCTCAATGCGGGCGAGGGACCTTCCGCAACAGGCGTCTGCCTCTGTACCAGCGAGGCACCCGATCTCTACGATCAGCTCCGCCAGATCGCCGCGCGCGACGTCGCGCCGCTCGGTGATGACGAACTGCCATCGTAGCGCTTCGGCGAGTCCTGAAACGAAAAACGCCCGGCTTGGCCGGGCGTTTTTTGTTCTGTGTCCGGCTTACTCGCCGCCGCCGAAGCGGCGGGACCACCAGCCGGCGCGGCGTGGGGCGGCCGGCGTCTCGCTGGCCGCTTCCGGTGCGGGCTCAGGTGCCGGCGCGGGCGGGGCGACCGGCTGCGGCGCCTCCGCAACCGGGGTTGCCGGCTCACTCGGGCTGTTGAGCAGGAAGCTCACCTTTTCCCGGACCGTGGAGCGGCGCCGCGCGGACCTGTCGTCGGCGGGCTCTTCGTCCGCGACAGCAACGGCCGGCTCGGGCTGCGCCGGTGCCGCCGTCGGCACCTCGGCACGGGGCTCGGGCTGGATGACTTGTTCAGTGAATTGCGGCTCGGCGGCGTGTTCGGCCTGCGCGATCGAGGGCGCAGCCTCACCGCCATTGCTGTCGAAATCGGCAACCGCATCGCTCGCTTCCGGCGGCGCACTCGCAGCGAGTTCGTCGCTGATGGAGCCGGCGAGACCTTCCTCGTTACCGCCGCGACGGCGGCGTCCACCACGGCGACCACGCCGGCGCCGGCGCTCGCCGCTGCCCTGCTGCTCGCCACGGGCTGCCTGTTCCTCGCCTTCCTCGCCATCTTGCTCGGACTCGGCTTCTTCCTCGCCTTCGCCCGCGACCATCGCCGGCTCGGGCAGGGTCGGCGCGGTATCCTCGCGCAGCTCGCCCTCACGCTGGCCACCGCGGCCACGCCGGCGACGGCGCCGCTTGCGGCGCTGACCGTCCTGTTCGGGGGCTGCCTCGCCGGCAGCCTGCTCCTCAGTGAGACCCTCGCTCTCCTCGGACTCGATCTCGGATTCCAGCTCCGCATCGAACTCCTCGTCGTCATAGGCATCTTCCGCCAGCGGCGGCGGGCTTGCGGCCGCCTGCGCCGCGAGCAGCGCCTTGGCGGCTTCCAGCGTATGCACCTGCTCGCCGCGGTCGATCAGATAGGCCTGCGGGCCGCTGACGCTGGGATCGGCGATGATCGACAGCGTGACCTTGAAGCTGTTCTCGAGGTCGCGCAGATGACCGCGCTTGTGGTTCAGCACATAGAGCGCGACGTCGGTGCGGGTACGGACCACGAGATTGTGGGTCGCGCCCTTCATCAGGATCTCTTCGAGGCCGCGCAGCAGCTGCAGCGCCACCGAGGACACCGAACGGACATGGCCGGTGCCGCCGCAATGCGGGCAGGGATCGGTCGAAGACTCGAGCACGCTGGCGCGGATGCGCTGGCGCGACATCTCGAGCAGGCCGAAATGCGAGATGCGGCCGACCTGGATGCGCGCGCGGTCCTGGCGCAGGCAGTCGGACAGCTTGCGCTCGACCGCACGGTTGTTGCGCTTCTCGTCCATGTCGATGAAGTCGATGACGATCAGGCCGGCGAGGTCGCGCAGGCGGAGCTGGCGGGCGACCTCTTCGGCCGCCTCCAGATTGGTCTTGAGGGCGGTGTCCTCGATGTGGTGCTCGCGGGTCGAGCGGCCGGAGTTGACGTCGATCGAGACCAGCGCCTCGGTCTGGTTGATCACGACATAGCCGCCGGAGCGCAGCTGCACCGTCGGCGAGAACATCGCATCGAGCTGGCTCTCGACGCCCATGCGCGAGAACAGCGGCTGGCCGTCGCGATACTGCTTCACCGCGCTGACGTTGGCGGGCATCAGCATCTTCATGAAGTCGCGCGCTTCGCGGTAGCCGCCTTCGCCGGCAACCTGAATCTCGTCGATCTCCTTGTTGTAGAGATCGCGCAGCGAGCGCTTGATCAGCGAGCCTTCCTCGTAGACGAGGGTCGGGGCCTGCGACTTCAGCGTCAGGTCGCGCACGGTCTCCCACATCCGGATCAGGTATTCGAAGTCGCGCTTGATCTCGGGCTTGGTGCGCGAGGCACCTGCGGTGCGCAGGATGATGCCCATGCCCTCGGGCACGTCGAGATCCTGCACGACCTCCTTGAGACGAGAACGATCCTGCGCGCTGGTGATCTTGCGGCTGATGCCGCCGCCACGCGCGGTGTTGGGCATCAGCACGGCGTAACGGCCGGCGAGCGAGAGGTAAGTCGTCAGCGCCGCGCCCTTGTTGCCGCGCTCTTCCTTGACGACCTGCACCAGCATGACCTGGCGGCGCTTGATGACTTCCTGGATCTTGTACTGGCGGCGCGGGCGGAAGGTGCGCTCCGGCACTTCCTCCAGCACGTCGTCACCGCCGACGGATTCGACGACTTCCTCTTCGGCTTCCTCGCCGTCCTCGTCCTCGTCGTCTTCTTCGCCGGCCTGGGCGGCCTCGGCATGCGGCGCTTCAGCGCTCTCGCCGGCGGCGTAGACGGCATCGGCCGGCTCCGTGGCCGACGTCACGGCTTCGGCGAGAGCCTCGGCATGTGCTTCGAAGGCATGCGCTTCGGAGGCGTAAGCCTCGACGGCTTGGGGCTCCTGCGGCTCGGCAGCGGGCTCGCTCGCCACGACAGGTTCTGCGCCAACCGCGGCGACGGGCGCGGGCGTCTCGTCGGCATGATCATGATCGTGATGATCGTGTTCGCCGTCATGACCATGGTCGTCATGATCGTGAGGGTGGTTGTCATCATGGGCGTGGTGATGGTCGTCATGCCCGTGATCGTCGTGTTCGTGCTCGTCGTGAACGTGCTCGCCGTGCTGCTCCGCCTCGGCGTGCAGATGCTCGCCTTCGTGCGGAGCACCTTCCGTGTACTCCGGCTGGGGCGCGCCCTCGACCGGCTGGGCGGCGGGATCGGCGCCGGCGTCGAGACCCTCGACGATCTCGCTGCGCACGCGCTCGCCATGACCGCGACGGCGGGCGTTGCGGTGGCGCGAGCGGCGGCGGCCGTGGGAGCGGTTCTCGCTCTCTTCCTCGGCCTCGCGATGAGCCTGTTCCTCGGCCTCGATCAGCGCCTGCCGGTCGGCGACCGGGATCTGGTAGTAGTCGGGATGGATTTCGCTGAAGGCGAGGAAGCCGTGGCGGTTGCCGCCATATTCGACGAAGGCGGCCTGGAGCGAGGGTTCGACCCTTGTGACCTTGGCGAGGTAGATGTTTCCGCGCAGTTGCTTTCGTTGCGCGGTCTCGAAATCAAACTCTTCGACGCGATTGCCGCGGACCACGACGACCCGGGTCTCTTCCGGGTGGGTGGCATCGATCAACATCTTGTTGGGCATGTCTTAACTCTTGGCGGCGGCGGGCGCGATCGACCGTGGGCGCAATCTGCGCTGCCGGGTGACGCGACGGTCCACCTGATTCGGGGGTGAGGGGAAGGCCGAAACGCCGTCTCTCGCGCCTTGCCGAACCGGAAGCTTCAGGACCAAGGCGGCGCGCGGGATTGTCACTCCGCAGCGTCGCGAATGGTCCTTCAGAGTTCGTCGGCACAGTCTGGCGCATCAAGCGTCGGCCCGTATGAAACATTGGGCGGCGGAGCCGCCCCTCAATCAGTTGCTGCTGGCCAGGCATGGCGCGAGCGCGCTCGCCTTGGGGGTCACGAACCGTCCCCTTGGGATCAAGGGACCGGGTAATGGGTTACGTCGCTGTCAGAACCGTCCCGGAAACGTGGTAACCGGGAACCGTCCGCCGCCGGGGCTTGACCCGCTCCGCCTCACTGCCGCGCACCGCGCTGGTCTTAGAGGGGATCGGAAAACGCTGGAATTCCCAAACCTTGGGAGCTCCGGCGCTGCACCGGGAGGCTGAATGCGACACAACCGGAAATATCGGCCGTCAGCATTCCGTACATACGAGGAATGGACCATCGGTGCAAGGGAGCGTCGCACGGCGGTCACAGTCAGCGAGTTTCGCGAATCCGTCATTAAGGATCGATTAACCCTGTGGTTCTATTGCGTTAAACAAGCTGCTCGGAGGCACGGAATCGGTGGCGAGCCGCGCAAAACAAAGGGTCTTGCTGGGATGCGCGCTGTTGTGCGCTGCAGCATTGCCATGTGCCGATTCCTCGCGTCTGAGCGCAGCTGAGAGTCGGCCGCAACCCTCTGTTGCTGCGTCGAATTTTCCAATCGCCTCGGCCGCCCGGCTGGCTGGCGATGGCAAGCAGACCCGCTTCATCCTCGACATCGACCAGACCGTGACCTTCCGCGCCGTGACGCTCGCCGACCCCTACCGGGTGGTGGTGGACGTCCCGCAGGTTAATTTTCAGCTCCCCGCGGGGACCGGCGCGGCGGGACGGGGCCTGGTCAAGGCCTTCCGCTACGGGCTCGTCATGCCCGGCGGTTCGCGAATCGTGTTCGATCTGACCGGGCCGGCCAAGATCGCCAATTCCTATGTGGTCGAGGCGGCCAATGGCCAGCCCGCCCGGCTCGTGCTGGAATTGGAGGAGGTTGACCGCGCCGCCTTCGTACAGTCGCTCGCCCCGGAGAACCGCCCCGAGCTGCGGCCTGCGGTCGCCGACGCGCCGCCTGCAACCGCTCCCGCCGCGGCGGCCCCGGAAACGGCGCAGCAGAAGGCCGACGGCCGGCCGGTCGTCGTGATCGACCCCGGCCATGGCGGTATCGACAACGGCACGCAGTCGAGCGGCGAGAGCGAGAAGAACCTGGTGCTGGCATTTGCCCGGGCGCTGCGCGACCGGCTGGACAAGGCCGGCAAGTATCGCGTGGTGATGACGCGGGACGACGACACTTTCGTCGCCCTCAATGACCGGGTCAAAGTCGCCCGCAACCTCAAGGCCGCGTTGTTCGTCTCGATCCATGCCGATGCGCTGCCGCGAGCCGAGGGCGACGCGCAGGGCGCCACCATCTATACGCTGTCGGACAAGGCCTCCGACGCCGAGGCTCAACGCCTGGCGGACGCCGAAAACCGCGCGGACGCGATCGCCGGCTTCAACCTCGCGGAGGAGCCGACCGATGTCGCCGACATCCTGATCGACCTGACGCAGCGGGAAACCCGCACGTTTTCAAATCGTTTTGCCCATGTGCTGATGGGCGAAATGAAGTCGACGGTGCGAATGCACAAGCATCCGCTGAAGTCGGCCGGTTTCCGGGTGTTGAAGGCGCCCGACGTGCCCTCGGTGCTGGTCGAGATCGGCTATGTCTCCAACAAGGGCGACCTCGAGCACCTGGTCTCCGAGGGCTGGCGGTCCAAGGCTGTTGGCTCGATGGCGCAGGCCATCGACGGGTTCCTGGCCAAACGGCTGGCGACCGCCGGATCGTCAAATTGACGACCGGGGGATCGTCGAATTGACCACCGCGGGATGGTCGAATTGAAAAAGGGTTTTTCCGTCCCGCCGCAAAGGCCCTAGTTTGGCCACAGCGGACGCTTTATAAAAATGCCGCAGGGGGTTCCGGAATCGGAGAGAATCCCGCTCGGCAAGCGTCTTTAGGCCCGGCCTTGATGTGATTGCGTAAGGCCGGTGAATTCGTGACGTGAGGTTGGCGCCAGTGTGGGGTGCCAGTTTTTAGGTCCTATGGGGCTGATACTGGGCTGATCCAGAGTTTGAACGGATAAACAGATAATGCGCTTGCTGGTGCGGTTCATGGGCTTCCTGTTCGCCGCGGGAACGGTGGTGTTCCTTGTCGGTGTCGGGGCCGTGGCAGGCCTGATCTGGCATTTCTCCAAGGACTTGCCGGACTACTCTCAGCTTCAGGATTACGAGCCGCCGGTGATGACGCGCGTGCACGCCGTCGACGGTTCGCTGCTCGGCGAATACGCCAAGGAGCGGCGGCTGTACCTGCCGATTCAGGCGGTGCCCAAGCTCGTGATCAACGCGTTCCTCGCGGCCGAGGACAAGAATTTCTACGAGCACGGCGGCATCGACTACACCGGCATGGCGCGCGCCGGATTGCTCTACCTGCAGAACTACGGCTCCAACCGTCGTCCGCAGGGTGCGTCCACGATCACGCAGCAGGTCGCCAAGAACTTCCTGCTGACCAACGAGGTCTCCTTCGCCCGCAAGATCAAGGAAGCCTTGCTGGCGATGCGCATCGAGAAGACCTACTCGAAGGACAAGATCCTCGAGCTTTACCTGAACGAGATCTATCTCGGCCTCGGCGCCTACGGCATCGCGGCCGCCTCGCTGGTCTATTTCGACAAGTCGGTGAACGAGCTGACGGTGGCGGAAGCGTCCTATCTGGCGGCGCTGCCGAAGATGCCGGCGACGCTGCATCCGGTCCGCAACCGCGACCGCGCCGTCGAGCGCCGCAACTACGTCATCGATCGTCTGCTGGAGAACGGCTGGATCAAGCAGGCCGACGCCGACAAGGCGCGCAAGGAGCCGCTGGCCGTCACCAACCGCTCCAACGGCGCCCACACCTTCGCCGGCGAATATTTCGCCGAGGAGGTCCGCCGCGACATCTTCGAGCGTTACGGCGAGAAGAAGCTGTACGAGGGCGGTCTCTCCGTCCGCACCACGCTCGATCCCAAGATCCAGGTCATGGCGCGCAAGACCATGGTCTCGGGCCTCGTGAACTATGACGAGCAGCAGGGCTATCGCGGCGCCATGAGCAAGCTCGATATCTCGGGCGACTGGGGCGTGAAGCTCGCCGAGATCAAATCGCTGTCGGACATCTCGCCTTGGCGCATGGCGGTGGTGCTGGAGACCAGCGACCAGTCGGCGCGCATCGGCTTCCAGCCGAGCCGCGAACTTGGCGGCGCCGTCAGCAAGCAGCGCGAGACCGGCCTCGTCACGCTCGACGGCGTGCGCTGGGCGAGGGCGGCCCAGGGCAATGCCAAGGGCAAGACGCCGACCTCCGTGGCGCAGGTGCTTGCGCCCGGCGACGTGATCTATGCCGATCCGCTCTACAGCAAAGAGGGACAATCGGTCGAAGGCCAGTACCGTCTGCGCCAGATCCCCGAAGTATCCGGCGCCATGGCGGTGATGGATCCCTGGACCGGCCGCGTGCTCGCGATGGTCGGCGGCTTCTCGTTTGACCAGAGCCAGTTCAACCGCGCGACGCAGGCCTACCGGCAGCCGGGCTCGTCGTTCAAGCCGATCGTCTATTCGGCCGCGCTCGACAACGGCTACACGCCCTCGACCGTCGTGCTCGACGCGCCCATCGAAATCGACCAAGGCCAGGGCGCCGGCGTGTGGCGACCGGAGAATTTCGATGCCGGCAAATATAACGGACCGATGACGCTGCGTAATGCGCTGCGGCTTTCGCGTAACACCGTGACGGTGCGGCTTGCCCAGGACATCGGCATGCCGTTGATTGGCGAGTATGCCAGGCGTTTCGGCGTCTATGATGAGCTGCCCAATTACCTCTCGTACTCCCTGGGCGCTGGCGAGACCACGGCGATGCGCATGGTCACGGCCTATTCGATGCTCGCCAATGGCGGCCGCCGCGTGAAGCCGACCCTGATCGACCGCATCCAGGACCGCTACGGCCGTACCATCTACAAGCACGACCAGCGCGAATGTCGCGGCTGTGACGCGCCGGGCGGCTGGAAGAACCAGAACGAGCCGCAGCTGATCGACCGCCGCGAGCAGGTGCTGGATTCCATGACCGCCTACCAGATCACCGAGCTGTTGGAAGGCGTAGTCCAGGCCGGCACGGCAACAGTACTTAAGGAAGTGGGCAAGCCGATTGCGGGCAAGACGGGCACCACCAACGAGGCCAAGGATGCCTGGTTCGTCGGCTACTCGCCGGACATCGCGGTCGCGGTCTATATGGGCTATGACAAGCCGCGTCCGCTCGGCAGAGGCAATGCGGCGACTGGCGGCCATCTCGCCGCGCCAATCGTGCGTGATTTCCTCAAGCTCGCGCTTGCCGACAAGCCCGCCGTGCCGTTCAAGGTGCCGGCCGGCATCAAGCTGGTGCGGGTCGTCGCCAAGACTGGCATGCGCGCCGGCCCCGGCGAGACCGGCGGAACCATTCTGGAGGCCTTCAAGCCGGGCACGGCGCCACCGGACAACTATGCAGTTATCGGCGTTGCCGATGCCGACGGGCGCGGCGGTGTGCCGGCCTCGCAGCAGCAGCAGCCGGATTCCGGCTTCTTCATGCGGCCGGGCACCGGCGGGCTGTACTAAAGCGCGATGAGATCTGGATGAATCGTCATCGCGCTTTAGGTTGTTGTTTACGCATGATCTTTTCGGAGAACCGCTTCGCACTTTTCCGGATCATGCTTTAGCGGATAACGGTGACGTTTGAGGTCGCGGGCGGTTGCGCTTTGGCGCGCCCGCCGTTACATCCCGTTGCAATCGAACGCGGACCAATTCCGCGACATCAGAGAACGACATGCGCGCCGAAATCGAACGGTTGGTAGAAGAGATCAAGCAGTCAGTCGGGCTGCTGAGGAGGCATCTTTGACGTCGAGAAATCGACGGCACGCCTCGCCGAGCTGAACAAGCTCGCAGAAGATCCCAACCTCTGGAACGATCCCCAGAAGGCCCAGAAGCTGATGCAGGAGCGCACCTCGCTCGAGGATTCGCTGTCCGGCATCGGCAAGGTCGAGCAGGAGCTCGAAGACGACATCGGCATGATCGAGCTCGGCGAGGCCGAGGGCGATGACGGTGTCGTTGCCGAAGCCGAAGCTGCGCTGAAGAACCTGAAGAAGGAAGTCGCTCGGCGCGAGCTCGAGGCGCTGCTGTCGGGCGAAGCCGACCGCTTCGATTCCTATCTCGAGGTCCATGCCGGCGCCGGCGGCACCGAGAGCCAGGACTGGGCGCAGATGCTCTTGCGCATGTACACGCGCTGGGCCGAAACCCACGGCTTCAAGGTCGAGTACCTCGAAGAGTCCGAGGGCGAAGAAGCCGGCATCAAGTCGGCGACCATCCAGGTCTCCGGGCACAACGCTTATGGTTGGTTGAAGACGGAAGCCGGCGTGCACCGTCTTGTTCGCATCTCGCCGTTCGATTCCAACGCGCGGCGGCACACCTCGTTCTCGAGCGTGCAGGTATTCCCCGTTATCGACGACAGCATCAAGATCGACATCAAGGAATCCGACGTCCGCACCGACACCATGCGCTCGGGCGGTGCCGGCGGCCAGCACGTCAACAAGACCGAATCCGCGGTGCGCCTGACGCACATCCCGACCGGCGTCGCCGTGGTCTGCCAGGCCGGCCGCTCCCAGCACAAGAACCGGGCGCAGGCCTGGGACATGCTGCGCGCGCGGCTGTACGAGATCGAGCTGAAGAAGCGCGAGGAGAAGGCCGCCGCCGACCAGGCCGCCAAGACCGATATCGGCTGGGGCCACCAGATCCGCTCCTACGTGCTGCAGCCCTATCAGATGGTGAAGGATCTGCGCACGGGCGTGCAGACCTCCGACACGTCGGGCGTGCTTGGCGGCGATCTCGACGAGTTCATGGCCGCGACGCTGGCGCAGCGCGCCTTCGGCACCACCAGCGGCGACATCGAGGACGTGGACTAGCCATGCCCCGAATCGCCTTCATCGGGCTTGGACGGATGGGCCATGGCATGGCCGGCCGCTATCTCGATGCCGGCTTCACGGTGACGCTGTGGAATCGCAGCAAGGCCAAGGCGGAGGACCTGATCGCGCGCGGCGCGCATTGGGCGACCTCGCCGGAAGATGCTGCGATCGATGCCGATGCAGTCGTGACCATGGTTGCCGACGACGAGGCCTCGCGCGCGGTCTGGCTCGGGCCGAAGGGCGCGGCCAAGACCGCGAAGGCCGGCACCATCGCGATCGAATGCTCCACCGTCTCCTATGACCACGCCCGCGAGATGGGCCGCGAGCTCAACGCGCGCGGGCTGATCTATATCGATTGTCCCGTGACGGGATTGCCGGACGCGGCGGCCGCCGGAAAACTGACGCTGCTTGCCGGTGCGGATGCCGCCGATCTCGAACGCGCCCGCCCGTTCCTCGAACCGATCGGCTCGACCATCCGCCATTTCGGCCCAGTCGGCTCCGGCACGGTCTACAAGCTCATCAACAATCTCATGGGAGCGATCCAGATCGCCGGGCTCGCCGAGGGCCTTGCCATCGCCGAGCAGGCCGGGCTCGACATGAACCTCGTGCTGGAGTCGATCCAGGCGGGCGTCGCCGCAAGCCCGCAGGTGCAGCGTCACTCCAGGCGTATGGTCGCCCGCGATTTCAGCGGCGCGACCTTCACGGCAGCGCTGCGGCACAAGGATGCCGCCTACGCCGTGAAGCTCGCCGAGAGCCTGCTGGCGGACAAACCGCTGGTCGCGCGCGCTGCGGTCGAGGCCTACGCGCAGGCGAAGGCGGTGATGTCCGACGACGACGAAGGCAAGATGATCGAACTGGTGTCGCGGCCGAAGAAGCCGTCTTAAGCCGGGCGCATCGACATGGGGCAGCCACGTTCGGAGAACGGTCTCGGCATTGCCCTCGTCATCGCCGCGGCGACTGCCTGGAGCACCGCGCCATTCTTCACCCGGCTGTTGCCGTTCGATCCCTGGACCATCCTGTTCTGGCGCGGCCTGTTCGGCGGCAGCCTCATCACGGTGTTTCTCGTCCTGATACAGGTGCGCGGCGCGCTGCGGCAATTGGTGGTGCCGGGGCGCGGCGGCCTGCTCGTCGCGTCGTTGTCGACGATCGGCATGGTCTCCTTCATCCCTGCGCTTCAGATGACCAAGGTGATGAACGTCGCCGTGCTGATCGCCACGCAACCGTTTGTCGCGGCGGCGCTCGCATGGCTGTGGCTGGGTGAAGCTGCGACATGGCGGACGCTGATCGCAAGTGTCGTCGCCTTCGCCGGCGTGGCCATCACGGTGGGCGGCGTTGCGGCGGGGGCCGATATCGGCGGCGTCGCGCTGGGCTGTCTGATGGTGCTCGCCATCTCGGCCATGACGGTCGTCGTTCGGCGCCACAAGGAGACGTCGATGGTGGCGGCAGCCGCGCTCTCCAACTTCCTGGGAAGTCTCATCAGCCTTCCGTTCGCGCACGACATCGCCCATGTCGGCGGCGACAACCTCGCCATCCTCGCGATGTTCGGCTGCCTGCAGGTCGCGCTCGGCCTGACATTCTACATGCTCGGCTCGCGCCTGCTGCCTTCAGGGCAGGCCTCCCTGATCGCGACGCTGGAAACGCCCTTGATGCCGTTCTGGATCTGGGTTGCCTTCCGCGAGGTGCCTGCCGTCCATGCGCTCATCGGTGGAGCCCTCGTGATCGGGGCGGTCGTTGCCGATATCGTTGGCGACGCGCGAAAGCGGAACGAGGGCCAGAGTGCGGGCCCTTAGGGGGGCCATCTCGGAAATCGGGTGGCGCCGTCCGCCGCACCGTACTAGGCGGCAGGTCGGATCGCCGATGTGAGACGCCATGCCTGCGAAAGACAACCGCATCGACGCGCGAGACTGGTCGCTGCTTGCGGTGCTCTCCGTCCTCTGGGGCGGCTCGTTCTTCTTCAACGGCGCGGCCTTGCGGGAAGTGCCGCCGCTGACGCTGGTGTTTTTGCGCGTCGCGCTCGGTGCCGCCATTCTGCTGCCGCTGCTGCGCGCACAGGGCATCGGCCTTCCCAAGGGGATGGCCGGCTGGAAGCCGTTCTTCGCGATCGGACTGTTCAACAACGTCATCCCGTTCTCGCTGATCGTGATCGGACAGACCTTCATCCCGAGCGGGCTCGCGTCGATCCTGAATGCCACCACGCCGCTGTTCACTGTCATCGTCATGGCCGCGGCTAGTGAGGAGGAATTGCAGATGCGGCGCCTGGCCGGCGTTGCTCTGGGGCTTCTCGGCGTGATCATCCTGCGCGGATGGGGCATCGAGACCAGGCCGGGGCAGGGGCTGGGCATCCTGCTCTGCCTCGGCGGCGCCCTCAGCTACGGCTTTGCGGCGCTGGCGGCGCGGCGGCTGTTGAAGGACTCTCCGCCGCTTGGAACGGCGACGTTTCAGCTGATCGCATCGACGATCATGATGGCGATCGTCGCCGGCGTCATGGAGCAGCCGTGGCGTCTTCCAATGCCGGGCCTCACGACCTGGCTCGCGGTACTCGGTCTCGCGGCCCTCTCAACGGCGCTCGCCTACATCGTGTTCTTCCAGATACTGCGACGCTCGGGCGCGACCAACGTCATGCTGGTGACGCTGCTCATTCCCGTCACCGCCATCCTGCTGGGCTGGCTGGTGCTGGCCGAGCCGATCTCCATGCGCGAGATCGCCGGCGCCATCGTCATCGGCAGCGCGCTGCTGGCGATCGACGGGCGCGCATTCGGCTTGCTGCGCCGCGTCGAGTAAGTTCCGCGTCACCGTTTCACCGCGCGGAAAATCGTCGCGCTTGCCAGCCGCGAGTCTCCTTGCGACACTCTCCTCAAAACAAGACTACAAAATAGGGGAGAGAACGATGCCGGGTCGTCGCAAGAATCTCGCTGTCCTCGCCATGCTTTTCGCCGGGGCGCTCGCCGCGACACCGGCCTCAGCGCAGAAGAGATACGATCCCGGCGCTTCCGACACCGAAATCAGGATCGGCAACATCATGCCCTATAGCGGGCCGGCGTCGTCCTATGGCGTGATCGGCAAGACCGAAGCGGCGTTCTTCCGGATGATCAACGACCAGGGCGGCATCAACGGGCGCAAGATCAACTTCATCAGCTATGACGACGCCTATTCGCCGCCGAAGGCGATCGAGCAGGCGCGCAAGCTGGTCGAGAGCGACGAGGTCCTCCTGATCTTCCAGGCGCTCGGCACGCCCTCGAACTCGGCGATCATGAAATACATGAATGCGAAGAAGGTGCCGCAGCTTTTCGTTGCCTCCGGCGGCACCAAGTTCGGCGACCCCAAAAATTTCCCGTGGACCATGGGCTTCCAGCCGAACTACCAGAGCGAGGGGCGGATCTACGCAAAATACATCCGCGACAATTTTCCGAACGGCAAGATCGCGGTGTTCTGGCAGAACGACGACGCCGGTAAGGACCAGTTCAAGGGCCTGAAGGACGGGCTCGGCGACAAGGCGAGCATGATCATTGCCGACAAGTCCTATGAGGTCAGCGACCCCTCGATCGACTCGCAGATCGTGGCGCTGCACGATTCCGGTGCGGACATCTTTTTCTCATGGGCTGCCCCGAAAGGGTCGGCGCAGGCGATCCGGAAAGTGGGCGAGCTCGGCTGGAAGCCGAAATTCTTCCTCGCCAACACCGCAACCTCGGTCGCCTCGGTGCTCAGGCCCGCCGGGCTCGACTACGCCAAGGAGATCATCTCGACCGTCTATCTGAAGGATCCGACCGACCCCACCTGGGACAAGGACCCCGCCGTGGTGAAATGGCGCGCGTTCATGGACAAGTACTATCCCGACGGCGACAAGGCCAACGCGAACAACATCTATGGCTACGTCCAGGCCGAGGCGATGGCGCAGGTGCTGAAGCAGTGCGGTGACACTCTCACCCGCGAGAACGTCATGAAGCAGGCCGCCAACCTGAAAGACTTCCACACCGACCTGATGCTGCCGGGCATCATGGTCAACACCTCGCCCGACGATTATTTCCCGATCGAGCAGATGCAGCTGATGCGCTTCAACGGGCAGGCCTGGGAGCTGTTCGGCGACGTCATCACCGGCGAGGTCGGCCACGAGCGCAGCCAGTAGTCACGGCTGAAGATCGAGGTTTAGCCCGCGCTGAGGCGCACGCCCGCGCGCAGGAATTTTTGCGGATCGACGGCTTCGCCGTCGATGCGGGTCTCATAGTGCAGGTGCGGGCCGGTGGAGCGGCCGGTCGAGCCGACCAGACCAACGACCTGACCGATTTTCACGATCTCGCCGACCTTGACGCTGATCTCGGAGAGATGGCCGTAGCGGGTCGAAAGCCCGTTGCCGTGATCGACTTCGACCATGCGGCCGTAGCCGCCGGACCAACCGGCCGAGACCACCTTGCCATAGGCGGTGACGCGGACGGGGTCGCCGGTCGCGGCGCGGAAGTCGAGGCCGGTGTGCATCGCCGGCCGGCCCAGGAAGGGATCGCTGCGCACGCCGAAACCGGAGGTGAACTCGACCTCGCCGATGACGGGCTTGCGATACGGCACCAGCGCCAGCGTGCGATTGAGACGATCCATCTCGGCGCGCGTGGTGTTGATGCGATTGAGCTGCTTCTCGAACGGCCCGGCATTGGCCGTCAGCTTGACCGGGACGAACGGTCCGCCCATCGCGCTGCGCGGCACGGCGGCTTCGAGACTGGCAAGGTTCAGGCCGAGATCGCTGACGACGCCGCGCATCCGGCGCATGCGCGAATCCATACCATCCTCGACGGCGCTGAGCGCCGCCATCTGGCGGCGCTCGACCTGGTCGAGCGAGGTCGTGAGCCGGACCAGGACATTGTCAAAGCCCTGGTTCTTGGCGAACTGGCTGGTCGGCGGAGCCAGGACGGCAGGTGCGCGCGATTCGAGTCGCGCTTCGCGATCCGGCGGTGCCACGAAGATCACGGTGTCGCTGATCGGCGACGGTTTTGGCGTGGCTTGCGTCGCGCCCTGACCGGTATCGCCACGCTGCGGCGCCGTGCGCGGGATCGATCCGGTCACGTCAGGCATGGCGCCCAGCGCCGTCGCCCGGGACTCCAGCGCCGTCTGGCGCTTCATGATCTGGTCGAGCTTTTGGTCGAACTGCTCCTGGTCGAGCAGCTGGCGGCTGGTGGTGCGATCGACCTTGGCACGCAGCTCGGCGATGCGGTCCTCATAGGCGTATTGCATCTCGGCCTGGCGGGCGATCAGCCGGGTCAGGACGTCGTCGCGGAAAGCGAAATAGGTGGCGGTCGCGGCCGACCACAGGCCGAGCAGCACGATGGTGCCGACCACGATCCAGAACACGACCGGGCCGAGGCGAACCTGCTTGCCGTGATGGACGATGGTGTAGGCGTCATCGGCGTCGGGGACGGCGGCCGCCGCGACAGCGACGGGACGCCGATGGAAGGCCCGTCCGTGGTCGTGAGGATGATGCTGGGGGTACTGCGAATATTGGGCAGAACTTTTCGACATCGGCACTCCCGGCGCCGGTCGGATGGGTTCCTTGCGGCCTAATTGCCGCAGCAATCTGGGCCGGTCATGGTTAATTTTCCGGAAACGGAACCGCTAGAACTTAACGAGCTGGTTAAAGACTTCTTGCTGCTTCCAGCACCTGGTCGGCATGACCGTCGACCCGGACGTTGCGCCAGAGCCTGGCGATTTTGCCGTCGCTTCCGACCAGCACCGTGGTGCGAAGAATCCCGAGGAAGCTCTTGCCGTACATGGACTTTTCGCCCCAGGCGCCATATGCCTCCAGCATCTCGTGCTTCTCGTCCGAGATCAGGGGAACGCCGAGGCTGTGCTTGTCGCGGAACTTCTCCTGGGCCTTTAACGAATCCGCGGAGACGCCGAGCACGGCGGTGCCGGCGTCGGAGAACGCAGCAGCAAGGCGGGTGAAGTCGATGGCCTCCAGGGTGCAGCCGGGGGTATCGGCGCGGGGGTAGAAGAACAGGACGAGCTTCTGGCCGGCATAGTCGGCCAAGGTCGCCACGCCGCCGCCGTCGCGGGGCAGGCGGAAGGCGGGGGCCTTCTGACCTTCGGTCAGGACTGTCTTGCCCGCAGCCCGTGCCGATTTGGAGGAATTTAACTGTTTCGATGCGGCCCCATGCGATGCTGTCTTTGCTATGGTCGCGGTTGATTTGCTGGCCGGTGTCCGCTGTGTTTTCGCGGCCTTTGTTTGAGTCGTTGCCCTCGTTTTCGGGGCCTTCTTTTTAGCTGTCGGACTGCGGGAGGGCGTTTTGGGCGATTTCTTTCGGGATTTCTTGGACATACGCCTTCCTTTCGACGCTTTCGGCGGGTCAACCGAAGCGGTATTGCAGCTCTCGTCCGGTGTGCCGGAATCGCGCCCTTGGCTGGGCAAGTCTGACGACGCCGGAGTATGGTTACAAGGAATTCCACGCACCACCCCACTGCTCGTTGCACGCGCTCCCGGGGCGAAATGACGAACAGCAGGAATATTCGAGGTATGGCGGCAATGCCGGGGCGGGGAGCTTCGATCCCCGTCGATGGCTGCGGCCCCGGCGGCGCGCAATCCCACAATGGGCGCCTGTATCGAGAGGCAATGGCAAGGAATACGTCGCCCCAGGATTACAATCGGGATTTCGATCGGCGCGGCGGCCAACCTGAGCCGCAGGAATGGGACGAGGCCGACTGGGATCCGGATCAGGAAGCGGCGGCGGGCCATCGGGCGCGCCGGCTGCTGTCGCGTTCCAATTCGGGCTTCCATCGCTTTGGTGACGGATTCGGGTCGATGCGCCGCTGGCTGGGCGGCGGTCGCTGGTTGAAGCGGCTGGCTGTCGTCGTCGGCGCCCTCATCGTCATCTTCGTCGGTTGTTTCGGTGCGCTGTGGTGGCGGCTCGGTGCCGGGCCCATCAATCTCGACATCGCGACACCCTGGCTTGCCGCCGCCATCGAGGACAATATCGGCCACGGCAATACGGTTGAGGTCGGCGGCACCCAGATCGAGCGCGCCGGTCGGGTCCGTATCGCCGTGCGCATCCGCGACATCATCGTGCGCGACCAGGACCATGCCATCGTCGCCACCGCGCCGAAAGCCGAGGTGAGGCTGTCGGGCGCGGGCCTGCTGATGGGGCACCTGCGCGCGGAAAGCCTCAATCTCGTCGACGCCGAGCTCGCGATCCGCATCGCGCCCGACGGCACCGTCACGGTCTCGGCCGGCGACACCGCAAAACCGCTGGCAACCGGCGTCGCCTCCAAGAAGGACGCCGGCCTGCCGCCGACATTCCCGCGCAATGGCGTTCCGCCGCCGCCATTCGCCGCGGCGCCCGCGGGCCAGGATCCATCTCAAGCCGCATCGCAAGGCGCGCCCCAGGCGAGCGCGCAGAGCGGAATTCTCCAGGGCCTCGACTGGCTCGACAGCTTGAGCATGACCGGCCTCGATGGTCAGAACCTCAACGAGATCGGCCTGAAGAACGGCAATCTGATCGTCGACGATCAGCAGCGCGGCAGCAAATGGAGCTTTGAGAACATCACGCTCAGCCTGCGCCGGCCGAGCCAAGGCGGCGTCGCGCTCAGCCTCGGCGAAGAGGGCGCGCGGCCGTGGATGCTGCGCGCGACGATCGGTCCCGCCGAGAACGGCGTGCGCTCGGTCGACATCAAGGCCGACAAGGTCTCGACCTCCAACATCCTGCTGGCGCTGCGGGTCAAGGATCTCACCTATACGGCCGACCTGCCGCTGACCGGGGAGCTCAAGGGCGAGCTCGGCCGCGATGGCGTGCCGACCTTCTTCCGCGGCAAGATCGCGGTCGGCGCGGGCAACATCATCGACACCGACACGCCCGACTATCCGATGGCGATCGATTCCGCCGAGATCAATGTCGAGTGGGACGCCAATCGGCGGGTGCTGGTCGCACCATTCAAGATCCTCTCCGGCGCCAACCGCCTGACGCTTCTGGCCCATCTCGAGCCGCCCAACGGCAACATCAACGACTGGCAGCTCGGGTTCAGCGGCGGATCGATCCTCCTCGGCGGCATCGACAACGAGCCGCCGCTCGTCTTCAACCGCATCGCGATCGGTTTCCGCTTCGATACCGACCACAAGCGCCTGTTGCTGACGCAGGCCGACATCTCCAACGGCGAGATCGGCGTCGCCGGCACCGGCGCCATCGATTATTCGGGCGAGCCGCGGCTCACTCTCGGTTTTGCGGGAACGCCGATGTCGGCCTCCGCGCTCAAGCGGATGTGGCCTACGCTGATCGTCCCCGAATTGCGCGAATGGGTGATCGAACGTATCGAGCGCGGCACGCTGCAGCGCATCGAGATCGGCATCAACTCGCCGGTGAAGAACCTTCCCCGCAAGGGGCCGCCGATCCCCGACGACGGCCTGTCGGTCAACATCGTCGCGAGCGGCGTCGCGGTCCGTCCGGTGGATGGCATGCCTGTCGTGCACGATGCCGACCTCAAGGCGCGCGTGACCGGACGCACGGCGACGGTGAATATCGGGCAGGGCATCGCCGACACGCCAGCCGGTCGCAAGATCACGATCTCCGACTTCACCTTCGAGGTGCCTGACATGGCGCCGAAACCGTCGCCGTCGCGGACCAAATTTCGCGCCGACGGGCCGGTGCCGGCAGCGGCCGAGATTCTGTCCAATGATCGCCTGAGCGATCTGTCGGCGACCTTCGTCGATCCCAACACCAGCAAGGGCACGTTCTCGGCGAACATCCAGCTTGGCCTGCCGGTCAAGGGCGAACTGACCAAGGCCGACACCACTTATGCCGTCACCGCCGAGCTCAACGGCTTTGCCGCCGACAAGCTGGTGATGAACCAAAAGCTGGAAGGCAACAACCTCAAGATCGTGGCCAATAACCAGGGCTATCAGGTCAAGGGCGACGTCAAGATCGGCGGCCAGGCGGCATCGCTCGACTACCGCAAGCCGGCCGAGGGCGATGCTGATGTCCGCTTGCAGGCGACGTTGGACGATGCGAGCCGCGCGCGCCTGGGCTTCGATCTCAGCCCCGCCGTCAGCGGCTCGTTGCCGATCAAGCTGTCGGGCAAGATCGCCGGCGGTCCGGACCAGACGACGAAGCTCGGCGTCGAGGCCGACCTGACCTCGGTCAAGCTCGACAATATCCTGCCCGGCTGGGTCAAGCTGCCGGGCAAGTCCGGCAAGGCCAGCTTCAAGGTGGTGCCGACGGCGCAGTCGACCCGCTTCGAGGACATCGTCATCGAAGGCGGCGGCGCCTCGATCAAGGGCTCGCTCGAACTCGATCCGAATGGCGACCTCCTGAACGCGAACTTCCCGACCTATGCGCCGTCCGACGGTGACAAGGCGTCGTTGAAGGTCGAGCGCAGCCAGGATGGCGTGGTGCGCGGCACCATGCGCGGCGACGTGTTCGACGGCCGCGGCTTCCTGAAGTCGGCGATCTCAGGCAATTCCAGGGACGACAAGAGCAAGCTGAAGAACATCGATTTCGACATCGACGTGAAGCTCGGCGCGGTCGCCGGCTTCAACGGCGAGGCGATGCGCAGCGTCGATGCCAAGATGTCGAAGCGCAGCGGCGCCATCAAGGCCTTCACGCTGAGCGGCAAGATCGGCCGCGACACGCCCGTTGCGGCTGACCTGCGCGGCGGTCGCGCCCAGGGCAACCGCGAGGTGATCTATCTCCAGACCAACGACGCCGGCGCGCTGCTGCGATTCACCGACACCTACACCAAGGCGGTCGGCGGTCAGATAGTGGTGGCGATGGAGCCGCCGACGTCGGAGCCGAACACCTCGCGCGAGGGCCTCATCAACGTGCGCGACTTCACCGTGAAGGGCGAGGCGCAGCTCGAGCGCGTCGCCGCGGGCGCGCCCAACGGCACCGGCAACGGCGTCTCCTTCAGTGCGCTGCGCGCCGAGTTCACCCGGCAGAACGGCGCGCTCACGATCCGCGACGGCGTGGTCAAGGGGCCGATGATCGGCGCCACCATCGAGGGCTCGATCGACTATCCCGGCAACCAGGTGTGCATGAGCGGCACCTTCGTGCCGATGTATGGCTTGAACAACATGTTCGGACAGATTCCCGTCCTCGGGTTGTTCCTTGGCGGTGGCGACAAAGAGGGACTGATCGGCGTGACCTACGAGGTCGTCGGCACGCCGGCGGCGCCCGTGATGCGCGTCAATCCGGTCTCGGCGATGGTGCCGGGCGTGTTCCGCAAGATCTTCGAGTTTAATACCGGCAAGCAGAACACGCCGTTCGAGGAATTCCCGTCGCAGTCGAGCGACGGCTCGACCGGCTCGACGCGCCAGCTGTCGAGCGGATGTAGCCTGACGCGGCGATAAGCGCAGGGCTGCCTTTATAGCTCGCACAAAATCAGCTTGATTGCGGCCACGAGGCAAGGTGCGCTCCCTCTCGCGCTTGCGGGAGAGAGTCGGGGAGAGGGTGTCTCTGCAGAGAGACTCCCAACGAGGAGAAAACCCTCGCCCGGCGCTTTGCGCCGACCTCTCCCGCAAGCGGGAGAGGGGAACGAGCCCCTACGCCGCGCGCACGCCCTTCAGGAACGTCCCGACTTCGCCTGAGAGCTGCTCGGCCTGCTTGGAGAGGTTGGAGGCGGCGGCGAGGACCATGCCGGCGGCGTTACCGGTCTCATTGGCGGCGGTCGAGACGCCGCCGATATTGGTGGTGACCTCCTTGGTCGCCTCCGCGGTCTGCGAGACACTGCGGGCGATCTCGGCGGTGGCGGCGCCTTGCTCCTCGATGGCAGCTCCAATCGAGGTGGCGATGCGGCTGACCTCCTCGATGGTGGCGGTGATGCCGCCGATGGCGTCCACGGCCTCCTTGGTGGCGCCCTGGATCTGGGCGATCTTGTCGCCGATCTCGCGGGTGGCCTCTGCGGTCTGACTCGCCAGCGACTTCACCTCGGAGGCGACGACGGCAAAGCCGCGGCCGGCCTCGCCGGCACGCGCCGCCTCGATGGTGGCGTTGAGCGCGAGCAGGTTGGTCTGGGCGGCGATGTTGGAGATCAACTCGGCGACGTGCTCGATCTGCTGGGCGCCGTCGGAGAGCGCGCGCACGATGGTGTCGGTGCGGCGCGCGCTGTCTACGGCGCGGCCGGTCACTTCGGCCGACTGCGCGACCTGGCGGCTGATCTCGGTGATGGAGGAGGAGAGCTCTTCGGCGGCCGCGGCGACCATCTGGACGCGCTGGCTGGCTTCGGTGGCGGCCGAGCCGACTACGGCGGCGCGGCGATTGGTGCCCTCGGCGGTCGACGACATCGATTTGGCGGTGGTCTCGAGCTCGCCGGAGCCGGAGGCCATCAGGCCGACGAGCTGGCCGACGGAGGCATCGAAACGATCGGCAAGCGCAATCAGGGCCTCGCGCTTCTCCTGCTCGCTGCGCGACTTGGCCGCGACCTGCTCGACTTCCAGATTGCGTGCTGTGAGCGAGGTCTGCCGGAGCACTTCGAGCGTCTCGGCCATGCGGCCGATCTCATCGCCGCGGTCGGTCTCTTCGACCGGGTTGTCGATGGCGCCTTCAGAAATCGCCTGCATGCGGTTCTTCTGGCGGTCGAGCGCGCCGAGCACGTCGCGAGCGATCAGCCACGACAGCGTCGCCATCAGCAGCATCAGGCCGACGCCGATCGCAGCGAGCTCCAGCGTCAGAGCGCGCACGTCGGCGTCGATGTCGTCGACATAAAGGCCGTAGGCGATTGCGACGTTCCAGGGCGCAAAGTAGCGAGCGAATACCAGCTTGCGAACCGGAACGGTCTCGCCCGGACGCGGGAAAAGATAGGACAGGATGGCGCCTTGAGGCGCCTGCCTCGCCGTGTTGACGGTGGCATCGCCGATCACAATGCCATTGGCATCCTTGATGCCGTTGTTCTTGCCCTCGAGCTGAGGCGCGCCGCCATTCATCATGACAGTTGAATCGGCGGTGTAGACGACGGGATAGCCTTGGCCGCCATTGAACTTCATCTGCCGGCCGCGCAGCTTGAACTGGGCTTGCGCATCGGCGAGCGTCATCTTGCCGGCCGCGACCTCGTCATGGAGCGATTGCGCGAAACCGTGCAGCAGATCGACCGCCGTCTGCATCTGGCGCGCGCGATCGTCGAGCATGCGGGTCTTGCTGAGATAGGCCGATGCAACGATGAGCGCGGTGACCGTGAGCGCCGCAAGGCAGACCATGCTGGCGAGCTTGGTGCGGATTTTCAGGTGGCTGAGCAGCGTCATGACGGCCTCGGGAACGGTTGTAGAATGCTAGTTCTCGCGTAGCCGTATCAGGAAGTTCTTACCATTCCTGAACGCAGGGGATGGCGCGTTCAGGTGCGCCGCAATCCGCGCAGCCGTGGACACGCATATGCAGGTGGAAGGCCGACGCCTGCGGCGACGTGTCCAGAAAAATAGGGATCGTGATCGTGCTTACGCGGTCGAGCGCCAGCTTAATCGATGCATCGATTCGTCGATGCATCGTCGTGTTCGAGCCAGAGATGTCGCGCGGCTCACGCCGCGCGCACGCCCTGCAGGAACGTCCCGACCTCGCCGGAGAGCTGCTCGGCCTGCTTGGAGAGGTTGGAGGCCGCGGCGAGCACCATGCCGGCGGCGTTGCCGGTCTCATTGGCGGCGGTGCTAACGCCGCCGATATTGGTGGTGACCTCCTTGGTGGCTTCCGCCGTCTGCGAGACGCTGCGGGCGATCTCGGCGGTGGCGGCGCCTTGCTCCTCGATGGCAGCTCCAATCGAGGTGGCGATGCGGCTGACCTCCTCGATGGTGGCGGTGATGCCGCCGATGGCGTCCACGGCCTCCTTGGTCGCGCCCTGGATCTGCGCGATCTTGTCGCCGATCTCGCGGGTTGCTTCCGCGGTCTGGCTTGCGAGCGACTTCACCTCGGAAGCGACGACGGCAAAGCCGCGGCCGGCTTCGCCGGCACGCGCGGCCTCGATGGTGGCGTTGAGCGCGAGCAGGTTGGTCTGCGCCGCGATGTTGGAGATCAACTCGGCGACGTGCTCGATCTGCTGGGCGCCGTCGGAGAGCGCGCGGACGATGGTGTCGGTGCGGCGCGCGCTGTCCACGGCGCGGCCCGTGACCTCGGCGGACTGTGCGACCTGGCGGCTGATCTCGGTGATGGAGGAGGAAAGCTCTTCGGCGGCAGCGGCGACCGTCTGGACGCGCTGGCTGGCCTCGTTGGCGGCCGAGCCGACCACGGCGGCGCGGCGGTTGGTGCCTTCAGCGGTCGAGGACATCGACTTGGCGGTGGTCTCGAGCTCACCGGAGCCGGAGGCCATCAGGCCGACGAGTTGGCCGACGGAGGCATCGAAGCGGTCGGCAAGTGCAATCAGGGCCTCGCGCTTCTCCTGCTCGCTGCGCGACTTGGCGGCGACCTGCTCGGCCTCCAGATTGCGTGCTGTGAGCGAGGTCTGCCGGAGCACTTCGAGCGTCTCGGCCATGCGGCCGATCTCATCGCCGCGGTCGGTCTCCTCGACCGGCTGGTCGATCGCACCTTCGGAAATCTCCTGCATGCGGTTCTTCTGGCGGTCGAGCGCGCCGAGCACGTCACGGGCGATCAGCCAGGACAAGGTCGCCATCAGCAGCATCAGGCCGACGCCGATCGCGCCAAGCTCCAGCGTCAAGGCGCGCACGTCGGCGTCGATGTCGTCGACATAGAGGCCGTAGCTGATGGTCACGTTCCAGGGCGCGAACTTGCGTGCGAACACGGTCTTGCGGAGCGGCTCGGTCTGGCCGGGACGGGGATAGAGATAGGAGGTGACGCCGCCCTGCGCGGTCTCGCTGCCAGCCTTGATGATGGCGTCGGCGATCAGCACGCCGTTGGAATCCTTGGCGCCGGTGATCTTGCCTTCGAGCTGCTGATTGGCGCCGTTCACGACGAGTGAGCCATCCTGATTGTAGACCACCGGATAGCCCTGGTTGCCGTTGAAGTTCATGCGGCGGCCGCGCTGGTGGAACAGGCTCTTGGCCTCGGCCTGCGTCAGCTTGCCTGCGGCAACCTCGTCCTGGAGCGATTGTGCGTAGTTATGGAGCAGCTCCACCGCGGTCCGCATCTGCTGGACGCGGTCCTCCATCATGCGGCTCTTGCTGAGCACGGCCGATACGCCGATGATGGCCGTCACCGTGAGCGCCGCTAGGCAGACCATGCTGGCGAGCTTGGTGCGGATCTTCAGATGGCTGAGCAGCCTCATCGCGGCCTCTACGAATGGTTGTTATTGCTCGCATCGGTAGCATGAAGTTCTTACCAATCATGAATGGACGCATGCGACGCGCCGCCGCGCACAGCAGCTTTCGCAGCCGGATGCGCAATCCTGCAGGCAAATCGTCGCATTTTGGCGTCCGCTGATGCGGACTGCCCGGAAAATCGATCTTGGACTTTGGTAGCTACAGGGTGGAGCCGGACCCGCAATGAATCGATTCGTTCATCGCATCATCATGTCCATGCTGCTCGTCGCGGCCCTGGTTCTCATCTGGAACGTGCTGGGGACGCGTTGAAACGGCACCGGCGGGTCTGCCGGTGCCGTCCTGCTTGCGAGGTGATCTGCAGGCGCCTCAGCGTTGCGCGAACGCGCCGCCGGCTGCGCCGCTCTCCTTGCCCATCGCGGCATCGACGCTGATCGGACCGCCGCCGGCGGCCGACAGGTAGAGGCAGGCGAAGCAGAACAGGATCGCCGCGGTGCCGCCATTGATCAGCGGCAGGAACACCGGCGCTTCGCCCCTGAACATGTGGCCCATGAAGTAGGCGAACGCCATTTCACCCGAGAGGATGAACGCGGCGAGGCGCGTGAACAGGCCGATCATCAACAGCCCGCCGACCACCAGTTCGAGCGTTCCGGCCGCGCCGTAGAGCGACATCAGTTCGACTTTTGCGAACATCGGCACAGGCGGGAACTTGAACAGTTTGGCGATGCCGTACTGGAACAGCAAGAGGCCGGTGATGAAGCGAAACAGGCTCAGGAGAACCGGTTGAAAGCGAGAGAGAAAAGGAAAGTCCATTGGTTTGCCCTCCATCCAATGCAGCGACTTGGACCGCATTCGGTTCCTCCTCGCAAGCCACCCAGCATCAATTCGGCGCTGACATTTTTGTCATGTCGGACATAACACCGCAGGCGGGGGTTTCAGCCGCGTGTGAACCGCATTTTTGCGCGTGTTGGCACCCGTCCCGTCCGTAATTTTCCGGTGACGGAAATGCGATCAGGTAACCTCTGAGATACCTAGCGCCGCAAGGCGGGCACAATCAGGAATGGAATCATTCCGAGGATCACGCTCGCAAGTGCGAAAGCGAGCAGCGCGTTGTAGCCGTGGCTTGCGTCGTGGATCAGGCCGCCGCTCCAGGAGCCGAACGCCGAGCCGAGGCCACTGCCGATCGAGATCGTGCCGTAGATGGTGCCCATCCGCTTGCCCTGGAAAATCCGCATCGCGGTCGCGCTGATCAGCGGACCGCGCGAGCCCATCATGCTGCCGAAGCAGACGACGAAACCGGTGAGCAGGAAAATGTTCGGCCAATACTGCAGCAGCCAGAGCAGGACGATGCCGAGGATCGAGATCGCGTAGCTCAGCAGCACGGACGGCCGGCGTCCGATCAGCCCGTCGAGCGCGGAGACGCCCAGCATCCCGAACACCAGCACGACGCCGGAGAAGCCCCAGGCGGTCGCGGCCTGGAGCGGCGGGAAGCCGGCATCGATCAGATAGGCCACGATCTGCGCGGCGATCGCATACATGCCGACGGCGGTGAAGAAGAAGGTCGAGAACAGCGCCCAGAAGGCGTGGTGGCGCATCGCGCCGAGCAGCGTCCAGCCGTTGTCGACGAAATCAGGATCGGTCTTCTTCACGACATGCGGCGAGCCCGCGGCGAACAGCCGCCACGGCAGCAGCAGCAGCGGTACCAGCAGGCCCAATGCGGCGAAGCCGAACAGCTGGTAGGTGCCGCGCCAGCCGATGTGATCGATCAGCAGCTGCGAGGCCGGCAGCAGCGCCAGCACGCCGCCGCCCATCGCCGAATACACCACCGACATCGCGGTCGGCAGGCGCCGCCCGAACCAGCGGCCGAGCAGGATCGAGTTCGGCACGATGCCGATGAAGGCGACGCCGATGCCGACGCAGAGGCCGATCGAGAGCTGGAATTGCCACAGATGCTGCGCGTGCGCCGCGATCAGGAAGGCCGCGCCGAGCAACAACAGGCCGAGCGCATAGACGATGCGCGGTCCGGAATGATCGAACAGTCGTCCGACGAAGGGGGCGGTGAGACCGCTCGCGAGCCAGGTGAGCGAATAGACCGAGACGATCTGCGCGCGGTCCCAGCCAAAACTCTCAGAGATCGGCTTCAGAAATACCGTAAAGCTGTCGCCGAGCCCGCGTCCCAGTACGGCCAGCGTGAAGCAGAGTGCGAGCACGGTGAGCGCGATGCGTACGGCACCTTGCGGTGTCGCCGCGATATCGTGCTTGGATGCTTCCCGGCTCGTTTCCCTGGGCGTGTTCTGGTCCATTGCTCATCAGGGAGCGCGCATCCGTGCGCCCTGACAAGCATCAAAAGCTCATACGCCTATGCAGGCTTGATGAGGACGTGCTTCTTCTTGCCGAACGACAGCTTGACCACGCCTTCCGGCGTCAGATTGGCCGCTGATAGCGCCATCTTCTCGTCGGTGACGGGCGCGTCGTTGACGCGCAGGCCGCCGCCCTTGATCTGGCGCCTGGCCTCGCCATTGGAGGCAACCAAGCCCGCCTTGACGAAGGCGTTGAGCACGCCGAGCCCTGAGTCGAGTTCGCCGCGCGGAATTTCCACCGTCGGGAGACTCTCTGCGAGCGCGCCTTCCTCGAAAGTGCGGCGCGCGGTTTCGGCGGCTTCGTTCGCGGCGTCGCGGCCGTGCAGCAGCGCGGTCGCCTCGGTCGCGAGCACCTTCTTGGCCTCGTTGATCTCCGAGCCGCCGAGCGCCTCGAGCTTCTTGATCTCAGCTATCGGCAGCGTCGTGAACAGTTTCAGGAACTTGCCGACGTCGGCGTCCTCAGTGTTACGCCAGTACTGCCAGAAGTCATAGGGCGAGAACTGGTCGGCATTGAGCCAGACCGCGCCTTGCGCAGTCTTGCCCATCTTGGCGCCCGACGCGGTCGTCAGCAGCGGCGTCGTCAGCGCGAACAATTGATGGGTGCCCATGCGGCGGCCGAGATCGACGCCCATGATGATGTTGCCCCACTGATCGGAGCCGCCCATCTGCAATTTGCAGCCGGTGCGCTTGGCGAGCTCGACGAAGTCGTAGGACTGGCAGACCATGTAATTGAACTCGATGAAGCTCATCTCCTGCTCGCGCTCGAGGCGCAGGCGCACGGAGTCCATGGTCAGCATGCGGTTGACCGAGAAGTGGCGGCCGACGTCGCGCAGCATCTCGATCCAGTTCAGCCTGGTCAGCCACTCGGCATTGTCGAGCATGATGGCGTCGCTCGCACCAGTGCCGTAGCGCAGCACCTTTGCGAACACGCCGCGGATCGATTCCTTGTTGGCCTCGATCTCGGCGACGGTGCGCATCGCGCGCGTCTCGTCCTTGCCGGAGGGATCGCCGACCATGGTGGTGCCGCCGCCCATCAGCGTGATCGGCTTGTTGCCGGACTGCTGCAGCCAATGCAGCATCATCATGGTCAGGTAGTTGCCGATGTGCAGCGAGCGGGCGGTGCAATCGTAGCCGACATAGGCGGTCGCCTCGCCCTTGGCGGCGAGGGCGTCCAGCCCCTCGAAATCGGAGCACTGGTGGATGAATCCACGTTCCTGCAGGGTGTTGAGGAAATCCGATTTAAATGCAGTCATCTGTCGGCGCGCCTGACAATTCTTGGTTTACTGTTTCGGGAGCAATTTAAGGGTCTTCCGGGGGAACTCGGTTGCTGCCCGCCACTTGGCGCTGTGGCATTATAAGATGTGTCCCTCTGGCACAAGATCGGCATGCCGGAGGGGGTCTTTTGAGGACGCTGATCCATGATGTTGACGGCACTCGGTTTGATGAGCGGCACCTCGCTGGACGGGGTCGACGTCGCGCTGATCGAAACCGACGGAAAGCAGGTGAAGGCGTTCGGGCCGTCCGGCTACCGGCCCTATAGCCCGGCGGAGCGCAACCTGCTGCGCCAGGCGCTGAGCGAGGCGGTGCACCTGTCGCAACGCGATGCCCGGCCGGGAAGCCTCGCCGAGGCCGAGCGCGTGGTGACTCTGGCGCATGCCGAGGCTGTGGCCGCCTTTGTCGCCCAGAACCGGATGAGGCCGGAGGACATCGACATCGTCGGTTTCCATGGCCAGACCGTGCTGCACCGCCCTGAGAAGCGGCTGACGGTGCAGATCGGCGATGCGTTGGCGCTGGCCAGGGCGATCCATATTCCCGTGATGCACGACTTCCGCGCCGCCGACGTCGAGGCCGGCGGGCAGGGCGCCCCGCTCGTACCGGTCTACCATCGGGCGCTCGCCAATTCGCTGGAGCGCGAGGGGCCGATCGTCGTGGTCAACATCGGCGGCGTCTCCAACATCACCTATATCGACGGCAACGATACGCTGATCGCCTGCGACACCGGGCCGGGCAATGCGCTGCTCGACGATTTCATGTACCGCACCATGAACCAGGCCTTCGACGCGGAAGGCAAGTTCGCAGCGCTCGGCAAGGCGGATGAAGCCTGGATCGCGCGCGCGCTGCAATTGCCGTTCTTCGCAAGCCCGCCGCCGAAATCGCTCGATCGCAACGACTTTACCGCGCTCAAGCTCGGCGACGTGGCGCCGGCCGACGGCGCAGCGACGCTCACCGCCTTTACCGCTGCTGCGATCGCCCGAATCATCCCGCTGCTGCCACGCCGGCCGCGGAGCTGGATCGTCTGCGGCGGCGGCGCCCGCAACCTCACCATGCTGCGGATGCTGCGGGACCGTGTGGGCTCGGCCACCGTCGAGGCCGCCGAGACCCTCGGCTGGGCCTCCGACGCCATCGAGGCGCAGGCCTTCGGCTTCCTCGCCGCACGCGGCCTGAAAGGCCTGCCGCTGTCCTATCCGACGACCACGGGCGTCCCGATGCCGATGACCGGCGGGGTGATTGCGCGGCCCTGAGGTCACGGTCGATTGATGCAGATGCATTGATCTTGACGGGTGCATGCAAATGCATTTATCTTGAATGCAGTTGCATCGAACCACCGGGATCGCCGCCATGACTGCTTCACTGAAACTGGTCAGCCACAAGCTTTGCCCCTATGTGCAGCGCGCCGTGATCGCGCTGAAGGAGAAGGGCGTGCCGTTCGAGCGGATCGACATCGATCTCGCCAACAAGCCCGACTGGTTTCTCAAACTGTCGCCGCTCGGCAAGGTGCCGGTGCTGGTGGTGACGACGGAGAAGGGCGAGGTCGCGCTGTTCGAGAGCAACGTGATCTGCGAGTACATCGAGGAGACGCTAAGCGGCGCGAAGCTGCATCCGGCGGATGCGCTCAAACGTGCCGAGCACCGCGCCTGGATGGAGTTCGGTTCGGCAATCCTGGGCGATCTCTGGGGGCTGGAGACGACGACGGATCCGGCGACGTTCGACAGCAAGCGCCAGGCGCTTGCGGCGAAATTCGCGCGTGTCGAAGCGGCGCTCGGCGCAGGCCCGTTCTTTGCGGGCGATGCGTTCAGCCTCGTCGATGCCGTGTTCGCGCCGATCTTCCGCTACTTCGATTTGTTCGATGAATTGACTGACCACGGCATCTTCAACGATGTGCCGAAGGTGCGCGCCTGGCGCGCCGAGCTCGCGAAGCGTCCGAGCGTCCGCACTGCTGTCGGCGAAGACTATGCGCAATTGCTGCGCGCCTTCCTCGTCCGCCATGACGCGCATCTGCTTAAGCTCGCGGCCTGAGCGCGCGCCGATGTCGTCCTCTGTGGCCTGGCTGATGCTGGTGATCGCCGGCGCGCTCGATGTCGGCTGGGCGATCTCGATGAAATATGCGGAAGGCTACACGCGCGCGGGCTGGAGCATCGCCTCGCTGGTGCTGCTCGCCGCCTTCGTCTTCCTGCTTGGGCGTGCTTTGAAGGTGCTCGAGGTCGGCGTCGCCTATTCGGTATGGACCGGCATTGGCGCGGCCGGCACCTTCGTCATGGGCGTCGTGCTGTTCGGCGAGACCTTGAGCGCGATGAAGCTAGCGGGCATCGCGCTCGTCTTGATGGGGATCGTCGCGCTCAAGCTGGCTTAGAGCATGATCCGGAAAAGTGCGAAGCGGTTTTCCGATAAGATCATGCTCAAAACATTGCGCCTCAGCGCACGTTCGCGAGGCGCATGTCCAGATACGCGGTGATGGTTTCCATCAGCGGCTCGAGCTTGGCGTCGAAGAAGTGGTTGGCGCCGGGGATGATCTGCTGGTCGATCACGATGCCCTTCTGCGTCTTCAGCTTCTCGACCAGCGTGTTGACGTCCTTCGGCGGCACCACCGCGTCCTTCTCGCCATGCACGATCAGACCCGACGACGGGCAGGGCGCGAGGAACGAGAAGTCGTAGAGGTTGGCCGGCGGCGCGATCGAGATGAAGCCTTCGACCTCGGGACGGCGCATCAGGAGCTGCATGCCGATCCAGGCGCCGAAGGAGAAACCGGCGACCCAGCAGGCGCGCGCTTCGGGATTGATGGTCTGCGCCCAGTCGAGGGCTGCCGCCGCATCCGACAATTCGCCGGTGCCGTGGTCGAACGAGCCCTGGCTGCGGCCGACGCCGCGGAAATTGAAGCGCAGCACCGAGAAGCCGCGATGCGCGAAGGCGTAGTAGCACTGGTACACGATCTGATGGTTCATCGTGCCGTGGAACTGCGGATGCGGGTGCAGGATCATCGCGATCGGCGCGTTCTTCTGCTTGGCCGGGTGATAGCGGCCTTCGAGACGGCCGGCGGGGCCGGCGAAAATGACTTCAGGCATCGATGATCTCTTGATTGATGTGCTGGCGCGAGGATCCTCGGCAATCAACCGATTGTGGCTTCATCGGCGGATGCCGACGAAAGCGCGAATGAAGGGTGAGAAGGCGTGCGCCTCGCGGTGATGCGCAAACGGCGCGCGGTGACTTGACGGTGCGCGTTCTAACATGGGCCGAGGGGCAAAAAGCAAGCATCTTGAACATCGGCCAATGGGCTCAAGGCGTTAGCGCGTCATGGACGTGTCACCGGGACGCGCGGGTCCGGAATCAGGTTGCCAAGGGCGCGGCCGCGGCCCATGTCGGGCGGGAGGCGGGCCTCTGTGAATATAAGGTAATATATTACTCTATGCCGACCCGGGTGTATCTCGACTGGAATGCGACGACGCCGCTTCGCCCCGAGGCGCGCGCCGCGATGCTCGCGGCCTGGGACCTGCTCGGCAATCCCTCCTCGGTCCATGCCGAAGGGCGCGAGGCACGGCGGCTGGTCGAGGACGCCCGTGCCGCGCTCGCGGCTGCGGTCGGCGGGCTGCCGCGCAATGTCGTCTTCACCTCCGCTGGCACCGAGGCCAATGCGCTGGCGCTGTCGCCTGGTCTGCGGGGACCGGCGGGTAGCCCCGTCGAGCGGCTGCTGGTCTCCGCCGTCGAGCACGCCTCGGTGCTGTCAGGCGGCCGGTTCCCGGCGGACAGGATCGGCCATGTCAGGGTGATGCGCGCCGGCGTGGTCGATCTCGATCATCTGAAGGCGCAGCTCATGGATGGACCGCCCGCGCTGGTCTCGATCATGGCCGCGAACAACGAGACCGGCGCGCTCCAACCGGTCGCGGAGGCGGCACGGATCGTTCACGAGGCCGGCGGCCTCCTGCACGTCGATGCGATCCAGGCGCTCGGAAAAATCGCGTTCAATATTAACGAGATAGGCGCCGACCTTGCGACCTTTTCTGCGCACAAGATCGGCGGTCCCAAGGGTGTCGGCGCGCTGGTCGTGGTGGAAGGGATTGCGGGGCTGGAGCCGTTGCTGAGAGGGGGCGGGCAGGAGCTCAATCGCCGCGCGGGAACCGAGAACGTCGCGGGCATCGCCGGCTTCGGCGCCGCCGTAAAGGCCGCGCTTCAGGCTCTGCCGGAGGATGCGCAGCGGATGGCAACCCTTAGAGATCGCTTGGAAAATGGCATCAAGGCGATCGCCGGGGCGACGATCTTCTCGGATGATGCGGCGCGGTTAGCCAATACCACTCTGTTCACGGCGCATGGCCTCAAGGCCGAGACTGCCGTAATCGGCTTCGACCTCGAAGGGATTGCGGTATCCTCCGGCTCCGCCTGCTCCTCGGGAAAGGTCCAGCCGTCCCATGTGCTGTCGGCCATGGGGTACGACCCCGCCGTGGCCCAGGGAGCGGTGCGCCTCAGTCTGGGCTGGTCCACGGAAGCTGAGGACATCAATCGGGCGTTAGAGGCTTGGCGAAAGCTCGGTAATACCCTACTTAAGGGCTAAGGTGACGAAACACGGCTTGAACGGTTCTAAGCACGTGCTTTCCGCCCAGAAACATCGTAATAGTCGTCCAAGTTTGATCCACCGCGGTCCTTGAAACCGCGAGCGGAGGATGGAATGCCAGCCGTACAAGAGACGGTCGAGCGCGTGAAGCGCATCGACGTCGACCAGTATCGTTATGGGTTTGAGACCCTGATCGACTCCGAGAAGGCCCCGAAGGGTCTGTCGGAAGAGATCGTAAAATTCATCTCACAGAAGAAGAACGAACCCGCCTGGATGCTCCAGTGGCGGCTTGAGGCGTATCGGCGCTGGCTGACCATGCGTGAGCCGACCTGGGCGCGCGTCGAGTATCCCAAGATCGACTTCCAGGACATCTACTATTACGCAGCGCCGAAGCCGAAGAAGGCGGTCTCGTCCCTGGATGAGATCGATCCGGAGATCCTGAAGACCTACGAGAAGCTCGGCATCCCCTTGCGGGAAGTCGCCATGCTCGAAGGCGTGGAGCCGAAGGTCGGCGAGGAAGATCCGGCCCGCCGCAAGATCGCGGTCGATGCTGTCTTCGATTCGGTCTCGGTCGCGACGACGTTCAAGGCGGAGCTGAAGAAGGCCGGCGTGATCTTCATGCCGATCTCGGAGGCGATCCGCGAGCACCCTGAGCTGGTGCAGAAATATCTGGGCTCGGTGGTTCCGACCTCGGACAATTTCTACGCGACGCTGAACTCGGCGGTGTTCTCCGACGGCTCGTTCGTCTACGTGCCGCCGGGCGTGCGCTGCCCGATGGAGCTGTCGACCTATTTCCGCATCAACGAGCGCAACACCGGGCAGTTCGAGCGCACGCTGATCATCGCCGACAAGGGCTCCTACGTCTCCTATCTCGAAGGCTGCACCGCGCCGCAGCGCGACGAGAACCAGCTGCATGCGGCCGTGGTCGAACTCGTCACGCTCGACGATGCCGAGATCAAATATTCGACGGTGCAGAACTGGTATCCCGGCAATTCGGAAGGCAAGGGCGGCATCTACAATTTCGTCACCAAGCGTGGCGACTGCCGCGGCAACAATTCCAAGATCTCCTGGACCCAGGTCGAGACCGGTTCGGCGATCACCTGGAAATATCCGAGCTGCATTCTCCGCGGCGACAATTCGCGCGGTGAGTTCTACTCGATCGCGATCTCGAACGGCTTCCAGCAGGTCGATAGCGGCACCAAGATGATCCATCTCGGCAAGAACACGTCGAGCCGCATCATCTCCAAGGGCATCGCCGCCGGCAAGTCGCAGAACACCTATCGCGGTCTCGTCACCGCGCACCGGAAAGCGACCGGCGCGCGCAACTTCACCGCCTGCGACTCGCTGCTGATCGGCGACAAATGCGGCGCGCACACCGTGCCGTACATCGAGGCGAAGAACTCGTCCGCGACGTTCGAGCACGAGGCGACGACCTCGAAGATCTCCGAGGACGTGCTGTTCTACTGCATCCAGCGCGGCCTTTCGCAGGAAGAAGCGGTCGGCCTCGTCGTCAACGGCTTCGTCAAGGACGTGCTGCAGCAGCTGCCGATGGAGTTCGCGGTGGAAGCGCAGAAGCTGATCTCGATCTCGCTTGAAGGGTCGGTTGGCTGATCGCCGACCCCGGCGGCGCGCTCCGGCGCTCCAACATCAATTGAATAGACTGGATACCAAGATGGCTTTGCTTGAAGTGAAAGACCTGAAGGTTCGCGTCGAGGAGCGTGAGATCCTCCACGGGCTGACGCTGACCGTGAACGAGGGCGAGGTGCACGCGATCATGGGGCCGAACGGCTCCGGCAAATCGACGCTCTCGCACGTCATCGCCGGCAAGCCCGGCTACGAGGTCACCGACGGCCAGATCCTGTTCAAGGGCGAGGACCTCCTCGAGATGGACCCGGACGAGCGCGCCGCCAAGGGCGTGTTCCTGGCATTCCAGTATCCGGTCGAGATCCCGGGCGTCGCCACCATGACGTTCCTGCGTACCGCGCTGAACGCGCAGCGCAAGGCGCGCGGCGAGAGCGAATATTCGACCCCGGACTTCCTGAAGAAGGTCCGCGAGGTCTCGAAGTCGCTGAACATTCCGCAGGACATGCTCAAGCGCGGCGTCAACGTCGGCTTCTCCGGCGGTGAGAAGAAGCGCAACGAGGTGCTGCAGATGGCACTGTTCGAGCCCAGCCTGTGCATCCTCGACGAGATGGATTCCGGCCTCGACATTGACGCGCTGCGCATTGCGGCCGACGGCGTCAACGCACTGCGCTCGCCGGGGCGCGCGATGGTCGTCATCACCCACTATCAGCGGCTGCTGAACTACATCGTCCCTGATTTCGTGCACGTGATGTCGCGCGGTCGGGTCGTGAAGAGCGGCGCTAAGGATCTGGCGCTGGAGCTGGAGGCGTCCGGCTACACCCAGTTCGAGGACGCGTAAGGAATTTGCGATGAACGTTGCTGTGGCAAAGACCGGGAACGGCCGCGCGGTGAGCGATCTCTTCGCCAGCGCTGAAGGCCGCTTGCCGGGTTCGCCGGGAGTGGCAGCAGTGCGCCGCGAGGCGTTCGAGACCTATGAGCGTCTCGGCCTGCCGCATCGCCGGATCGAGGAATGGAAGTACACCGATCTGCGCGCGCTGGTCGGCGAGGTGCTGCCGCTGGCAGCCAGTCCCGATGCGGCCGCGCTGAAGCGCGCCGCGGAAGCGGTCAAGGCGCATGCGTTTGAAGGCGCCCGCAAACTGGTGCTGGTCGACGGCGTGTTCACGGCCGAGCTCTCCGACGTGAAGGCGCTCGCGTCCGAGGTCAGCATCAAGACGCTGCGCGAGGTTCTCACGAATGAGGCCAATCCCGCCGCCGGCGATCTCCTCCAGACTGTGTCGAGCGATGCGGTCATCTCGCTCAATGCGGCCCTGGCGACGGACGGCGTTGTGGTCTCGGTGGCTGACGGCACTCATTTGTCCGCGCCGATCCAGGTCATTCATGTGGCGACGGCGGCTGGTGCGTCCGCGTTCACCCGCTCGCATCTGCGGATTGGCAAAGGCGTGCGTGCCACTGTCGTAGAGAGCTTCGTCGCAGCCGGAAAGGCCGGCGGCTATCAGGTCAACGATGCGGTGATCCTCTGGGTCGGAGCAGACGCCGACCTCGCGCATATCCGCCTGATGGACGATGCGCCCGACGCGGTGAACGTCTCGTCGCACTTCGTCACTGTCGGCGCCAATGTGAAGTTGAACTTCTTCAACATGACGACGGGCGCGGCGGTCAGCCGCCTGCAGGGCTTCATTACGTTCTCGGGCGAGGGCAGCGAGCTCTCGGCCAACGGTGTGAACCTGCTGCAGAAGACCGAGCATGGCGACACCACGCTGGTGGTCGACCATGCCGTGCCGAATTGCGTCAGCCGCGAGACCTTCCGCGCTGTGATCGACGATCGCGCCCATTCGGTGTTCCAGGGCCGCATCATCGTCCGTCCCGACGCGCAGAAGACCGACGGCAAAATGATGACCCGGGCGCTCTTGCTCTCGGACGAAGCCGAGGCTGACAACAAGCCCGAGCTGGAAATCTTTGCCGACGACGTCTCCTGCGGCCACGGCGCCACCGCCGGCGCGCTCGATGACAGCCTCTTGTTCTATCTGAAGGCACGCGGCCTGCCGGAGAAGCAGGCCCAGGCGCTGCTGATCCAGGCCTTCGTCGGTGAAGCGATCGAGCAGATCGCCGATGACGGTTTGCGCGAGCACGTGATCGGCATCGCCGAGCGCTGGCTGGAGCGGCGGTCATGAGCACGCATCCGGCAGTCAAGAACGGCGCCTATGACGTTGCGCGCGTGCGCCAGGACTTTCCCGCGCTCGCGATGCAGGTCTACGGCAAGCCGCTGGTCTATCTCGACAACGCCGCCTCGGCGCAGAAGCCGCAGTCGGTGCTCGACCGCATGACGCGGGCCTATACGAGCGAATACGCCAACGTGCATCGCGGCCTGCACTACCTCGCCAACGCCGCGACCGAAGCTTATGAGGGTGGCCGCGCCAAGGTCGCGCAGTTCATCAACGCGCCGCGACCTGAGGAAGTGATCTTCACCCGTAACGCGACGGAAGCGATCAATCTGGTCGCCTCGTCCTGGGGCGGGCCGAACATCGGGGAAGGCGACGAGATCGTCATCTCGATCATGGAGCACCACTCCAACATCGTGCCGTGGCATTTCTTGCGGGAACGCCAGGGCGCCGTGATCAAGTGGGCGCCGGTCGACGACGAGGGCAATTTCCTCATCGACGAGTTCGAGAAGCTGCTGACATCGAAGACCAAGCTGGTCGCGATCACGCAGATGTCGAATGCGCTCGGCACCATCGTGCCGGTCAAGGACGTCGTCAGAATCGCCCACGGCCGCGGGATTCCCGTGCTGGTCGACGGCAGCCAGGGCGCCGTGCATATTCCGGTCGACGTCCGGGACATCGGCTGCGACTTCTACGTCTTCACCGGCCACAAGGTCTATGGTCCCACCGGCATCGGCGTGCTCTGGGCCAAGTACGATCACCTGGTCGCGATGCGCCCCTTCAACGGCGGCGGCGAGATGATCCGCGAGGTGTCGCGCGAGGTCGTCACCTATGGCGATCCCCCGCACAAGTTCGAGGCGGGCACGCCCGCGATCGTCGAGGCCGTCGGCCTTGGCGCGGCCATCGACTACGTCAATTCGATCGGCAAGGAGCGCATCGCCGCGCATGAGCACGATCTCGTCACCTACGCCCAGGATCGGCTCCGCGAGATCAACTCTTTGCGGCTGATCGGCACGGCACGGGGCAAGGGGCCGGTGATCTCCTTTGAGCTCAAGGGCGCGCATGCCCACGACGTCGCCACCGTGATTGACCGCCAGGGCATCGCCGTGCGCGCCGGTACCCATTGCGTCATGCCGCTTTTAGAGCGGTTCAACGTCACGGCGACATGCCGGGCCTCGTTCGGCATGTATAATACGCGGGAAGAAGTCGATCATCTGGCACAGGCGCTGCTGAAGGCGCGGGATTTGTTCGCATGAGTGACACGGCCGAAATCAAAGCCAATCCGATGGAGACCCATTCGGCGCTGCCGCCGGAGGAGACCGAGCGGCTGACCCGCGAGATCATTGCCGGACTCAAGACCGTGTTCGACCCGGAAATCCCGGCCGACATCTACGAGCTCGGCCTGATCTACAAGGTCGAGATCAAGGACGACCGCTCCGTCGATGTCCAGATGACGCTGACGACGCCGAACTGTCCGGCCGCCGGCGAGCTGCCGACCATGGTCGAGAACGCGGTCGCCAGCGTCCCCGGCGTCGGGGTGGTCGACGTCAAGGTCGTCTGGGAGCCGCCGTGGTCGCCCGAGCGCATGAGCGACGAGGCCCGCCTTGTCCTCAACATGTGGTGACGGTCTCAACGCGCATTGAATTCGTTCTGCAACGGACCACATAAATAACATGACCCAGGCAACACCAGCATCCTCACCAAAACCCCGGCGGCCGCGCCCGCAGGTGATGCGGTTGACGGATGCAGCTGCCCAGCGCATCACCGAGCTGACCCAGCGTGCGGACTCCGAGATCGTGGGCTTGCGCGTCGGCGTGAAGAACGGCGGCTGCGCCGGTCAGTCCTACACGGTCGAATACGCCCACGAAATCCGCCCGACCGACGAGGTCGTCGAGGACAAGGGCGTCAAGATCCTGGTCGATCCCAAGGCCGTGCTGTTCCTGCTCGGCACCGAGATGGACTACAAGGCCGACAAGATGCAGGCCCAGTTCGTCTTCAACAATCCCAACCAGGTCTCCGCCTGCGGCTGCGGCGAGTCGGTCGAGCTGCGGCCGGCCAAGATCGACGGGTAAGCTCGGCGCTCTCGTTTCACTCCGCTGTCGTCCTGGCGGAAAGCCAGGACCCATACCGCGTGATCTCTCGGTGATGGGCGGTGTCAGTACCAACGCTGGCGTGACGGGCAGTCTTCGTTAAACTCCTCCCTGGGGTAATGGGTCCTGGCTTTCGCCAGGACGACGGTGGGGAGAGAGTTGGGCCATGGACCGCGAATTCCTGATCGACCTGTTCGCCGATTTTGGCCCCGTCACCATCCGAAAAATGTTCTCCGGCTACGGCATCTCCGCCGACGGCACCAATTTCGCGCTGTCGCTGCGTGCCGGCCTGTTCTTGCGCGCCGACGAGGTGACCATCCCGGACTTTGAAGCCGAAGGCTCAAAACCGTTCCAGTATTCGACCCGCGCCAAGACCGTGGTGGTCAACTCCTACTGGGAGCTGCCCGCGCGCCTGTTCGACGATTCGGCGGAGCTTGCCCAATGGGCGAGGGCGGCGCTCGCCGCCGCCCAGCGTGCCAAGGTGAAGAAGCGGCCGAAGGCGAAGAAGGGGGCGAGCAAGCCAGCGAAAAAGGCAACGGCGAAGAAGCCCGCTGCCAAGAAGCGTTCGGCCAAGAAAGCAACCAGGAGAACGGTGCGGTAGGGTGGGCAAAGCGACTTGTCCGCCGAAGCTCGTAGAGCGAAGGCGGAAGCGTGCCCCATTCCTTGCGCCGGCCCTGATGGTGGGCACGGCGCTTGCGCGCCTTTGCCCACCCTACGAGACCTGAGACTTCAATCCGCGGCCTTGGTCAGGCCGACCCTCATGTCCTTGGCCGTGAAGATGCAGGTGCCGTCGGCAAGCACGCGGCCGTCGGCAATTCCGAGCACGAGCTTGCCGCGCCGGACCATGCGCATCGCGACCTCGTAGTGCACGCGCTTTGTGTCGGGTGTGATTTCGCCCGTGCATTCGACTTCGCCGACGCCGATGGCGCGGCCCTTGCCGGGGGAGCCCGACCAGCCGAGCCAATAGCCGATCATCTGCCACATGGCGTCGAGCCCCAGGGACGGCGGCATCAGCGGGTCGCCGCGAAAGTGGCAATCGAAGAACCAGTGGCCTGGTATGACGTCGAGTTCGCCGACGATATGGCCCTTGCCGAATTCTCCGCCGTCAAGACTGATCTCGGTGATGCGGTCCATCATCAGCATCGGCGGGGCCGGCAATTGCGCATTGCCCGGGCCGAAATAGCCGCCTTCGCTCGATCTCAGCAGTTCGTCCCTGGTGTAGGACGGTTGCGGCGTGTGGAAGTCATGGGGATTGGGCAAGACGCAAGGTCCTCGCGGTCAGGCGGCGAGGAACATGTCGGTCGTCAGTCTGGAATGTCAAGCACGGGCGCGGCTCTGCTCACGCCACCCGGCTGTGGCTCTCGACCGCGAATTCCGGATCGGCTTCGCAGATCACGCGGTTGCGGCCGTTGCGCTTGGCGGCGTAGAGGCAGGCGTCCGCACGCTCGATCAGCGCGTCGGTGTCGTCGCCCTGCTTGAGCAGGGAGACGCCGACGGAGATGGTGACGCGACCGAGGATCTCGCCGGTCGACTTCTTCTTCAATTCCTTCGCCATCACCGCGCGGCGGATGTGATCGGCGACGGTCAGGGCCTGGCGCAGCGCGGTGTTGGGCAGCACCACCGCGAATTCCTCGCCGCCGTAACGGGCGGTGATGTCCTGGCCCTTGATGGTCTGTTTCAGCGACAGGCCGACGAGCCTCAGCACCTGGTCGCCGGTGAGATGGCCGTAGGAATCGTTGAACGACTTGAAGTGATCGATGTCGAACAGCAGCAGCGACAGCGGCTCGCCCGAGGCGAGCGCGCTCTGCACGGCCATGCCGATCATGCGGTCGAAATATTTGCGGTTGCCGAGGCCCGTGAGCGGGTCGGTCAGGCTCTCGGCGCGGATCGCCTCGAGGCTCTGCTGGAGATTGCTGATCTCGCTCTTCGACAGCGTCAGCCGGTCCTCCAGCGCCTTGTTGGTCTCGCGCATCTCGCGGGTCGAACGCAGCAGCGTCTCGACGATCGCCTTGATCTGCTCGCGGCTCTTGGCCGACGACAGCTTTTCGGACGCGTCCGACAGGCTTGTATCGTAGGAGCCGGTCATCCCGAGCGCATCGCTGAGTACGCGCATCACGTCGTCGATCTCGCCGATGACGCGCGCGCCGACCTTGTCGATGCGGTCGGTGGTCTTGATGTGGGAGAGATAGGTCTCGTAGATCTGCTCGAGATCGGCTTCGGTCAGCTTGCCGTGGCGCGCCAGCGTCTCGTTGATGATCTTGTTGAGCGGTGCGTTGTAGCCGGTGGCGTAGACGTACCAGATCTCGTAATTGCGGGGAATTGCAGTTTGGCGGAGCGAGCGGATCTGACCGAGCGCTACCTCGGCGAACGCCATCGTGCGTTCGTGTTCGTCGAGAACCTTGACCACGGAACATACCCCACAGCGGTCGGTGCGCCCTCGACCGCAGTAATGCTTAAATTATGTTCGTAGGCTAACGGACGATCGTGAACACCCCGTAAATATACGTTCACGAATGCATCTGAAAAAGTGTGCGGCAGTCTGTCTCAACCAGCCTGAAGCGCGTCGCGCTTCAGGCGCCGGCGGGGGAGCGAACCGGCCGCAGCAGGAACGCCGGCAGGTGCGAATGATCTCCCGGCTCGGTGTCGACCTCGCGCTGGCGGCGCGGCTCGGGACGGCCGATCGACGGCACATGCGAATTGTTGGCCGGCGCCCGCGCACCATGACGCGGCTCGGATGATGGCCTGGCTTCGCGCGGAGGTCTTGCCTCGCGTGCAGGCCTCGCCTCGGCGGCGGGCCGTGCCTCGGCTGAGTGCCTTGCCTCACCACGCGCTTCGCGCGGCTCGTGGCTGCGCTCACGATCGCGGCCGCCGCGTTGCGGCTTGCCGCGTCCGCCACGCGAGCGCTCGCGGCCGCGCTGCTCGCGCGGACGCTCGGTCGCATCGCCGGCTTCTGCGTGCACTTCGTAGTCGCCTTCGGCGCGCGGAATGCTCTGGCCGATCAGCTTCTCGATCGCCGCCATCGACTTCTGGTCGAGCGGCGTCACGATCGAGATCGCGGTGCCGGTGCGGCCTGCACGGCCGGTGCGGCCGATGCGGTGGACGTAGTCATCGGCGTGGTGGGGGACATCGAAATTGAAGACGTGGCTGACCTCGGGAATGTCGAGGCCGCGGGCGGCGACGTCGGAGGCGACGAGGAGCGGCAGCTCGCCCTTGCGGAACTGGTCGAGCGCGGCCATGCGGGCCGGCTGATCCATGTCGCCATGCAGGGCGCCGACGCTGAAGCCGTGCTTCTGAAGCGATTTGTGAACGATCGCGACCTCGCGCTTGCGATTGCAGAAGATGATCGCGTTCTTGAGGTCCTTGGCCTCGCGCAGCAGGCGGCGAAGCAATTCGCGCTTCTCGTGCGCCTCGCGTCCGGCGGGCACCTGGGCCTGCGTGACGGTGACGGCAGTGGTAGCGGGGCGGGAGACTTCGACCTTCTGCGGATTGTGCAGGAAGGCCTCGGTGATGCGCCGGATTTCCGGCGGCATGGTCGCGGTGAAGAACAGGGTCTGCCGGGTGAAGGGGACGAGCTTGCAGATGCGCTCGATGTCGGGAATGAAGCCCATGTCCAGCATGCGGTCGGCTTCGTCGATGACGAGCAGCTCGACGCCGGTAAGCAGCAGGCCGCCGCGCTCGGTGTGGTCGAGCAGGCGGCCCGGGGTGGCGATCAGCACGTCGACGCCGCGCATCAGCTTGGCATCCTGGTCGCCGAACGAGACGCCGCCGATCAGGAGGGCGACGTTGAGTTTCTGGCCGGCGCCGTAGCGGTCGAAGTTTTCCTTCACCTGCGCCGCGAGCTCGCGGGTCGGCTCCAGGATCAGCGTGCGCGGCATGCGCGCCCGGGCGCGCCCCTTCTCGAGGATGGTGAGCATCGGCAGCACGAAGGCCGCGGTCTTGCCGGTGCCGGTCTGGGCGATGCCGAGCACGTCCTTGCGCGCGAGGACGTGGGGGATCGCCTGTTCCTGAATGGGGGTGGGGTTGGTGTAACCGGTGGCCGCCACTGCGGCGAGGACTTTTTCGGACAGTCCGAGATTTGAAAAGGACATTGAGCCTCTGGTCGAAACCGCCGTTCGGAATCGAGGGTAATAAGGCTGGTCGCGTTCCACCCCGAAACGGCGCGCTCTCTAGGAAGCTGGGGGTGCTGACTCACGCGAACAAAGCGCAAGGCCCAGGAATCGCTCTTCGATCTGAGCTGCGTCGCCACGGAACATAGGCGGGAATTGGCCAAAGTCAATGGAGCAGGCGCGGGAAGGCCCTAAAAACCCTGAGGTTTTTGCCCAAATTACGGGCTGGCTGAGGTTTTCCGCCTCGGCCAAGGCCCGGGCGCCGGTCACCCGGGGAGACTGGCTAATGCCCTTCGAAACCCTGGGCCCGGAAGTCGCCAGGGGCCATGCCGTAGGCCGCATTGAAGACCCGGTAATAGGTCGCCAGGCTCTCGAAGCCGCAGGCGGTCGCGATGTCGGCGATCAGCCGCTCCGGGGCCTCGCGCATCAGGCGGCGGCTCTGCTTGAGGCGTTCGTCGGTCACGGTCTGCGAAAAACTCTTCTCGGCGGCCTCGAACAGCATGTGCAGGTGCCGCAGGGACACACCGAGCAGATCCGCGACCATCGCCGGAGCAAGATCCGGATTTTGCAGGTGGCGCGCGATCAGGCGCCGCGCCTGCGACAGGCGGGCTGTCCGCAGGGCAGCCTGTCCGAGCCGGCTGCCCGGCCGCATGATGCCGCGCTCGATCAGTGCCAGATGCGCCAGAGCCTGAACCAAGGAGGCCTGCACCAGGGAGGCCTGGGCGCCGTTGGCTCCGTCGTCAGCTGCGGCCACCTCATCGAGATCGGCAAAGCAGGCGCCGAGCAGGGGCGCCAGGCTGGGATCGTTGAACGTTCGGGGCGACAGCTCGCGCATGCGCTTGTCCTGCGCCGGGATGCTGCTCACCGGGATCTTCAGGATCCGCAGGTGGAAGCCGCCTTCCCCGAGCGGCAGGGTGCGATAGGGCAGGTCGGTATGGCTGGTGGCGAAGCTGCCATTGGCGATCGAAAAATCGCTGCCGCGCATGCCGCCGAACCAGCCGCCGCTGCCGAGCTGCTGGTAGACGCAGATGCTGTCGCTCGGCGCGCAGGCGATATCGGAGGTGCTGCGCTCGACCGTGTAGTGCGAGGCCTTCAGCTCGACGAGGCCGGCGCCGCCGAACTGGCGCAGCGAGAATTCACCGTAGAAGTCCGCGCGTCGCTCGCGCTCGAGCTCGGCGGTGACGCCGAACAGGCCCTTGGACCGGACTTCACGCCAATAGTCGAAGCGGTCATGCGGCTCGACCTCGTCGGTACACCAGCGATACACGGCAGCCCCTCGCGTCCGGTACGATTGCCCGGGAAAACTTAAGGAAAAACAGATTCCGATGGAATCTGCCATAGGCCATACGATGGAACCGAAGACGCGGCTGTTGAACCGTAAATGCGGCTGGGCCGACTATCACAGCAACGGCAGGGGTTCCGATCAACGAGGCCGTTCTCTAACGGGATGTTTGCGATGACGCGTCGGCTTTTCAGAATTCTGGCGGCCCTCGGCCTCGTTGCGGGCCTCTGCGGCATCGCACTGCCCGCTCACGCCGAGAAGCGCGTCGCGCTAGTCGTCGGCAACAACGATTACAAGAACGTTCCGAAGCTGCTCAAGGCGGTCAACGATGCCCGCACCATGGGCGATACGCTGAAGCAGCTCGGCTTCTCGGTGATGGTCGCCGAGAACCAGAGCCGGCAGCAATTCTCCGAGACGCTGCTCGCCTTCGACCGGGCGGTCGAGCCCGGTGACACCGCGTTCTTCTTCTACGCCGGCCACGGTTTCGAGATCGCGGGCCAGAACTATCTGCTGCCGACCGACGTGCCGGCGGCGACGGAGGGACAGGAAGAGCTGGTGCGCGACGCCTCGATCCTGGCCGACCGCATCGTCGAGCGTCTCCAGAACAAGAAGGCGCGGACCTCGATCCTGGTGTTCGATGCCTGCCGCAACAATCCGTTCGAGCGTGCCGGCACGCGCGCGGTCGCCGGCGGCGGCGGGCTCGCGCCGATGACGCAGCTGCCCGAAGGCGTGTTCTCGGTGTTCTCGGCAGGGCCCCGGCAGACCGCGCTCGATCGCCTGTCCAACGACGACGCCAATCCCAATTCGGTGTTCACGCGCACTTTCGCCAAGCAGCTGCTCGAACCTGGCGAGAACCTCGTGCAGGTGGCACAGCGCACCCGCCGTCTCGTCAGCGAGATGGCCGACACCGTCAGGCACAAGCAGGTGCCGGTTTATTTCGACCAGATGGTCGACGACGTCTTCCTCAGCGGCATCGCCAAGGACGCGGCGGCCGCGCGCCCGGCCGATCCGCCGCAGAAGCTCGCGGCCCTGCCGCCGGTGTCAGTGCCGCGCGTGCCGAAGGAGGAAACCACCAACGCGCCGATCGCGAGCTTCTCGCGCCACAATGGCGGCTGGAGCGTGGTGTTCTCCTTCGCCGATCCGACACTCGGCATTTCCTGGCGCATGGCGGGCAAGGGCGATTTCCGCGAGACCGGCTTCATCGACACGCTCGATCCGCGCACGCGCAAGCGGATGCCGAACCCGTCGATCGAGCTGCCGCCGGACGCTGCGGCCGGCACCATCGAGGTCCGCTATGTCGATCAGTCCGGCGACATGCAGGGGCCGTTCCCGATCAGGTTCGATCCCGAGGCCGCGCTGATCCGCGACCAGCGCAAGATCCTCGACATGACCTCGACGAGCTGGCTGTCATTCCGCGAGTTCAACGGGCTGCTGGTCTACTACACGCATCTCGTCTCGTATCGCTGCGCGATCCGCGAGGTGCGCATCGGCATCGACACCGCCGTGCCCAATCAGGTGCTGAAGATGCCGAATTGCGACATGCGCGACCCCAGCGCGATCAGCGCCGGCATGCCGCTCTACATGAAGCTTGCCCCGGCCACGCAGTTCGTCTCGGTGGAGCTGACCTATCGCGACGGCAGCGTCTCGGAGATCAAGAGCTTTCGGGCCGCGAACCGCAGCAACAACTGACGATGCGGGCGGGAAGCGTCGAGCGCGCGTCCGCTACGCGCGCCGCTTTCTGAACACGCGCTTGATGGACTCGATGGCTTCGATCAAGGGCGGCGCCAGCGAGAAGAACGCGCCCATCGCGATCGAGATGATGACGTGGCGCAGCAGGAGCTTCTCCTGCTCCTCGAACGGATAGCCGTTCTGGTTGATGGGCACCGTCGCAAGCGTGCCGGTCGGGCCCGGATCGGGCTTCCGCGGCTTGCGCGGCGGGATCATGATCACGACGAAAAGCACGTTGATCAGGATCCACACGCCGAGCAGTATAAGGATCGTCCGCACTTCAATTTCCTGAAAGCAATCGAATTTGGCTGCAACGCTAACGGGCATTCACAGCTGCGGCAAATTAAACTTGCCTGCTGCACCGCACAGAAAACTTAAGTCGTAAATGAGGGCAGCCTTGAACCCGAGTTCCTCCGTAAAAGTCCGGTGTTGTGTCGTCGGCGGCGGGCCCGCCGGCATGATGCTCGGCTATCTCCTCGGGCGTGCCGGCATCGACGTCGTGGTGCTGGAGAAGCACGCGGATTTCTTCCGCGACTTTCGCGGCGACACCGTGCATCCCTCGACGCTTCAGGTGATGGATGAGCTCGGCCTGATCGACGGCTTCCTGAAGCTGCCGCATCAACGCCTGCAGAAGATGGACGGACTGTTCGGCGGTACGCCGGTGCGGATCGCCGACCTAAGACGGCTGCACATCAAGTACCCGTTCATCGCCTTCATGCCGCAATGGGACTTCCTGAATTTCCTGCGCGAAGAGGGCCGGCGCTTCGCCTCGCTCAAGGTCATGATGAACACCGAAGCCGTCGATCTTTTCCGCCGCGGCGACACCATCGCCGGCGTGCGGGCGACGACGCCGGACGGCGCCATCGACATCGAGGCCGATCTCACCATCGCCTGCGACGGCCGGCATTCGACGGTGCGCGAGCGCGCCGGACTCGAGGTCGAGGAGATCGGGGCGCCGATGGACGTGCTGTGGTTCCGCGCCGGCCGCAAGGCTGACGAGACCGAGAACCTGTTTGCGCGCGTCGAGCCCGGCAAGATGATGATCACCTTCGACCGCGGCGACTATTGGCAATGCGCCTATGTCATCGCCAAGGGGGAGCACGATGCGGTGAAGGCGAGGGGATTGCAGGCGCTGCTCGACGACGTTGTGCGCATGGCGCCGGTCCTTCGATCCGGCATTGCCGACGTGAAGAGCTTTGACGACGTCAAGCTGCTCACCGTCGCGATCAACCGCCTCAAGCGCTGGACGCGGCCGGGCCTGCTTCTCATCGGCGATGCCGCCCATGCGATGTCGCCGGTCGGCGGCGTCGGCGTCAATCTCGCCGTGCAGGATGCGGTCGCGACCGCCAACCTGCTCGCGGACAAGCTTCAGCGCGGCTGCCCGACCGAGGATGAGCTCGACGCCGTGCGCCGCCGACGCGAGTTTCCGGTGAGGATGACGCAACGCATGCAGGTGGTCGTGCAGAACAACATCATCAGCGGCGCCCTGCAGGGCGGTGCCCGGCCGCTCAGGGTGCCGCTGATCGTGCGCCTCATCACCGCGCTGCCGTGGCTCCAGGGCATTCCGGCGCGGCTGATCGCGCTCGGCGTGCGGCCCGAGCACGTGCGGTCGAAGGCCGCGCCGACATCGTAAGCTCTACAATTCGGTAGGGATAATGTCGCGTTAAATCGCGCGGGGCGCGTTGCGTGCGTGCAACAGCGCGGACGGATTCAAGGCGCGCTGGTCGCCAATCCGGCGCCTTAACTTTCTTGATTCAAATTTGAGTAAGAGTTGCGTGTGAGCGTGCGCCCATCAAAGGACACGGGGTATACCATGCGTAACAAGTTGATTGCTGCCTTCGCCTGCACGACCGCTCTGGTTTCGGCCGGCGCTGCGTCCGCCGCCGATCTCGGTGCGCGCTACACGAAGGCGCCCGCCTATGTCGAGCCGCTGTTCAACTGGACCGGTTTCTATGTCGGCGGCCACATCGGTGGCGCATGGACCAACGAGCAGTTCATCAACAACGGGACTGGCGCGGCGTTCGGCGATTTGCTGCCGGGCGAGGGCTATCGCCAGCGCAAGTCGGGCATCATGGGCGGCGCCCAGATCGGCTACAACTGGCAGGCCAACAATTTCGTGTTCGGCATGGAAGGCACCATCTCCGGCCTCGACAACAAGGGCACGATCGTGAACACCGCGTTCGCCCCGGCGAACGACGTGTTCTCCTGGCGTGCCAATGTGCTGGCGACGGTCGTCGGCCGCGCCGGCTTCGCCGTGCAGAACAACCTCTTCTACATCAAGGGTGGCTACGCAGGCGTCAACAACCGGCTCTCGGTCACCGACCCGGTCGTGACGGCTACAGGCGGTCAGACGCACTGGGCCAATGGCTGGACCGTCGGTGCCGGCTGGGAATACGGCGTCACCCGCAACTGGATCGTCGGCCTCGAATACAATTACGCCGCTTTCGGCAGCCAGACCTATCAGCTCGGCGGCCTCGCGGGTAACTACACCTTCGATGCCAAGCCGCGCGACATCCAGTGGGCCGTCGTGCGCGCGAGCTACAAGTTCGACGCGCCGGTCATCGCGCGCTACTAAAGCATGATCCGGAAAAGTGTGAAGCGGTTTTCCGAAAAGATCATGCGCATACAGCAACCTGAAGCGCGATGACGATTCATCCAAATCTCATCGCGCTTTAAGCAACGAACCACCAATCAGCAAAAGAAGACGATCTCTGCCAAATTCAAAGCCCCGGCATCGCCGGGGCTTCTTTTTTGCGCGTCGCTTTCGTGCGGGAGGCCCTCAGGCCATCACCGAGAACCCGCCATCGACGGGGATCGCGGTGCCCGTGACGAAGTTGGACGCAGGCGATGCAAGGAATACCGCGATGCCGGCGAAATCGTCGATGTCGCCCCAGCGGCCGGCAGGCGTGCGTGCCAAGACCCGCTCGTGCAATCCCGCCACCTGCTGCCGCGCGCCGCGGGTGAGGTCGGTGTCGATCCAGCCCGGCAGGATGGCGTTGACCTGGATGTTGTCGGGTGCCCAGGCATTGGCGCAGGCGCGCGTGTACTGCACGATGCCGCCCTTGCTCGCCGCATAGGCGGTCGCAAAGCTCGCGCCAAAGATCGACATCATCGAGCCGATGTTGATCACCTTGCCGTTGCCGGAGGCTTTCAGCGCCGGATAGGCCAGCTTCGAGCACAAGAAGGCGCTGGTGAGGTTGGTATCGATCACCTTGTTCCACTCGTCGAGCTCGAGTTCGTGCGGCGGCTTGCGGATGCTCATGCCGGCATTGTTGATGAGAATGTCGATGCGGCCGAATTCCTTGATGACGCGGTCGATCATGGCGGCGACGGCCGCTTTGTCAGTGACGTCGGTGGCAACAGCAATCGCCTTCACGCCGCGCTGCTTGAGATCGGCAACGGCCGCGGCCGACTTGGTTTCGTTGCGTCCGACCACGGCGATATTGGCGCCGGCGTCGGCAAGTCCGTGCGCCAGGCCAAGCCCGATGCCGCCATTGCCTCCTGTGACGACCGCGACCTTGCCGCGTAGATCGAACCGGTTGGATGTCATGCTGTATTCCCTGGTTTCTTCTATTGGTTGCTCTGCCAGATCAGGACCAGCCCGAAGCCGGCCATGGCTGCGCCATAGCCGGCCCATTGCAGCTGGTTGACCATGAAGCTCGATCGCGGCCACGGCACCGTGCCCGTGCCCTGTCCGATCCAGAGCAGCCCGACGGCAGTCGCAAGCAGGCCTGCTACAAGCAGAAATCTGCGCATTCATTCCTCCCGTCGGTCCGCTTTTGTCGCGGCCCACGGCATCGACGATTGCCGCAAGCCACGAAAACTTGACGCCAGACTAGCCGTAGCTTCGGTTCGGATACAATGGGCCAAGGCTGCAAGGCTGCGAGGAGGACGTATGTCCGTGCGCAAGATCATCCTGGGGGCTGCGGCTGCGGCACTGGCGGTGGCCTATGCCGTCATTCCGCGCCACGCGGATCTGCGGGCATTCGATCCGGCCGAGATGGCGCGGCTGGAGACCGCAATGTGGCGCGACTATTACGACAAGCGCTATGTCGCGCTGGTCTGTCATCTCTACACATCGACGCGGACGCAGTTCGGCTTCTCGCCGTATCAAAGCCTGCATGTCGCGTTCAACGCGGCCGAGGCGGCCAGAACGTTCCAGCCGACGCAGTCGCGTCAGGAGGCCGATGCGGCGCTGCCGGCCCTCATGGCCTACTACCGCGACTTTGCGCCCGCTGCGCCCGCGGCATTCGACGTCGAGGCGGCCGCCCGTCTCGAACTGGACTGGTGGCAGGCCCGCCGCGAGGCGGTGGTCGCCGGCGACTACGGCCTCACCATCGCGCGCGTGGCCGCGCTGACCTATGGCAAGGCGGCTGATGATCCCGGCATCCGGCAGTTCGGCATCGCCCGGGCCGAAGCCATGGCGCTTCGCGATGCACGGGGTGAGGCGATCACCGATGCCGATTGGGCCGCGATCGAGGCCCGGCTCGCCGGCGCGTATGGGGCGCTGAAGGCGAGCGTCGTGCGCTGAAACGAAAAAGCCCCGGACGATGCCGGGGCTTTGACGTCTGAATGGGAGATTAGATCAGTACTTCGCGACGACCGGACCGGTCCAGTTGAAGCGGTAGACCAGCGAGGTCGAGATCGTCTGGTTCCAGCTGTTGGCGCGGATGCTGTTGGCGAGCGGGAGGTTGCCGACGTCGGACAGCTCGGTCTGGGTCTTGGCGTTGTAGAAGGCCGAACGATACTCGGTCTTCATGAACCAGCCGGGCGAGGTGATGCCGAAGATGTTCAGGCTGTTCTCGACGCCGCCGCCGATGAACCAGCCGTTGCGGTTGTAGCTGCCGAGGTGAGCACCGGCCGGCACGCCAGCCAGGGTCAGGAAGTTGGTCTGGCCGAAGTGAGCGCCGGAGTAACCGCCGTTGACGTAGGAGAGAACGTTCGGGGCGACCAGCCAGCCGAGGCGAACACCAGCGGCCCAGGAATCTTCCAGCTTCTGGTTGCCGGTCCAGCCATTGATCGGATCCTGAACCGTGGCGCGGATGCTGCCGAACTGACCGTCAGCGAACACGCCGGCGACCCAGGTGCCGCTGAACTGCCAGTCATAGCCGAGGCCGACGGTGCCGAACCAGCCCGAGCCACCCTGACGCTGGGTGATGGTCAGCGGAACCGCGCCGACGGTGCTCTGGACAGACTGGTCGGAATTCGAGAGGCCGCCGCCGCCGCCGCCGAAGATGTAGAAGCCGGTCCAGTTGGCGACGGGAGCCGCAACCGGGGCCTTCACGTAGGGACGGGCCGCCAGATCGGCCGCGGAGGCCGAACCGGTCATCGCCGCAACCGCGGTCAGAGCCAGCAAAATCTTCTTCATGATAAAATCCCCAACCTTGGTCTGCAGCAGGCGCGAGCGCACTGAAGTTCGTGTCATCTGATGCCTGAACTATAGACGTTTCCCGCCGAAATGCTGTTGCGTGGCAGGCACAGTCGCCGGAAAACGCCGGTCGGCAGGGTTTTGAGGTGGTGGCGTTGATGTCGCTGAAAGACACGTAATATCAGTATGTTGCGCGGCTATTTTAATTCCGGTCCCGGGTAAGTTTTCGTTAGCAAATTCGGCTTTGTCCGAAACGGAGGCAATCCTGCCTCAGCCTTTGCCGCCGCTGAGTCGCTGGCCGAGTCGCGCTTCAGCAGGAATCGCAGGGACGGGCGGTATCGTCCCCCACATGAAAAAAAGCCCCCGGACCTGATGGAGCCGGGGGCCTTTTTTGACGGGAGCGTGCGACGTCAGACGTCGAGCAACTCCTCGTTGGCAAATTCGGCCTTGTCCGAGATGAAGGCGAAGCGCGCTTCGGCCTTGGTGCCCATCAGCCGTTCCACCGAATCCGCCGTCGTGTCGCGGTCGTCGGCGAGCAGGACCACCTTGAGCAGCGTCCGCTTGCTCGGATCCATGGTGGTTTCCTTGAGTTGCGCCGGCATCATCTCGCCGAGACCTTTGAAGCGGTTCACCTCGACCTTGGCGTTGGCGTTGAACGCGCTCTTGAGCAGCGCCTCCTTGTGCGCGTCGTCGCGGGCGTAGACCGATTTCGAGCCGTGCGTGAGCTTGTAGAGCGGTGGCACGGCGAGGAAGAGGTGGCCTTCGTCGATCAGCCGCGGCATCTGCCGGTAGAAGAAGGTGATCAGCAGCGAGGCAATGTGCGCGCCGTCGACGTCGGCGTCGGTCATGATGATGATGCGCTGATAGCGCAGATCCTCTTCGCGATAGTGCAAGAGCTGTCCGCAGCCGATCGCCTGCACAAGGTCGGAGAGCTGCGCATTCGCGGTCAGCTTGTCCTTGCCGGCGGAGGCGACGTTGAGGATCTTGCCGCGCAGCGGCAGCACGGCCTGGGTCTTGCGGTCGCGCGCCTGCTTGGCGCTGCCGCCTGCCGAGTCGCCCTCGACGATGAAGAGCTCGGAGCCTTCGGTGCCGGCATCAGTGCAGTCGGCGAGCTTGCCGGGCAGGCGCAGCTTCTTGCCGGCGGTCTTGCGCGCGGTTTCCTTTTCTTGCCGCCGGCGCAACCGCTCCTCGGCGCGGTCGATGACGAAGTCGAGCAACCGGTTGGCCATGTTCGGATTACCCGACAGCCAATGGTCGAACGGGTCCTTCATCGCCTGCTCGACGATGCGCTGCGCCTCGGCGGTGGCGAGGCGATCCTTGGTCTGGCCCTGGAATTCGGGCTCGCGCACGAACACCGAGAGCATCACGGCCGCTCCCACCATCACGTCTTCGGAGGTGACGGAGGCGGCGCGCTTGCCCTGGCCGACGCGCTCGGCGTGATCCTTCAGACCGCGCAGCAGGGCGCTGCGCAGGCCGGATTCGTGCGTGCCGCCATCCGGCGTCGGCACGGTGTTGGTGTAGGAGGAGAGAAAACCGTCGGCATCCGCGGTCCAGGCCACCGCCCATTCGCAGGCGCCATGCGCGCCGTTGCGGCCCGACTTGCCCGAGAAGATGTCCGGGTGCACCAGCGTGTCGGCGTGGATCGCCGCGGCGAGATAATCCTTGAGGCCGCCGGGGAAGTGGAACGTTGCCTCCGCCGGCACGTCCTCGATGCCCTTGAGCAGCTCGGGCGCGCAGTTCCAGCGGATCTCGACGCCACCGAACAGATAGGCTTTCGAGCGCGTCATCTTGAACAGGCGCTGCGGCTTGAACGCGGCCTTGGCGCCGAAGATGTCGGTGTCGGGCTTGAAGCGCACGCGCGTGCCGCGGCGGTTGCTGACCTTGCCGAGGTCCTCGAGCTTGCCCTTGGGATGGCCGCGCTCGAAGGTCATGCGATGCAGCTTCTGGCCGCGCGCGACTTCGACTTCAAGGCGCGAGGAGAGGGCGTTGACGACGGAGATGCCGACGCCGTGCAGGCCGCCCGAGGTCTCGTAGACCTTGCTGTCGAACTTGCCGCCCGAATGCAGCGTGCACATGATGACTTCGAGCGCCGACTTCTTCGGAAACTTCGGGTGCGGATCGATCGGGATGCCGCGGCCGTTGTCGGTGACAGTCAGGAACCCGTCGGCGCTGAGGTCCACCTCGATGAAGGTCGCGTGTCCCGCGAGCGCCTCGTCCATCGAGTTGTCGATGACTTCGGCGAACAGGTGATGCAGCGCCTTCTCGTCGGTTCCGCCGATATACATGCCGGGCCGGCGCCGCACCGGTTCGAGGCCTTCGAGCACCTCGATGTCGGCTGCGGTGTAGTCGGCTTCACCGCCGCTTCCGCGCGGCGCCGCCTTGGCGGCGGCGCGGGGCTTGGGCTCATCGCCGCCGAAAAAGTCGTCTTTTGCTTTTGGCTTCAACTGCTTGGACATATATCTTGATGTGCTTAGAGGGCCGCGTGGGCGGCGAATCGATTCAGCGGACTATGCCACTTCTGGCTTGGAAAGGTTATCGCTGGGCCGGCTAGGCGCCGTGGTTGGGAGCCAATCCCGGCAATTTTACGCCGCATTGCCAGTAGTTCCCGGCAATTTGACGTCCCAGGCCGGTTTGGACCGGCCTTTGTGACTTGATGTCACACAAGCCCTTGGCTTACCAGTCGTTTTCATCGAGCAGCACCTTGAGCGGGCGGGAAGGCTTATTCTGGAATGGAGCAGTTTGCGCACGCCCTGGCCGATTTCGTGCGCGCTCACCAGGCCTGGGCGGCTCCGATCGTGTTCCTGCTGGCTTTCGGGGAGTCGCTCGCCTTCATCTCGCTGTTGGTTCCGGCCTGGGGCGCGCTGGTGGCAATCGGCGCGCTGATCGGGGTCAGCGGCATCAGCTTCTATCCGGTCTGGATCGCCGGCGGCCTCGGGGCGGCGCTGGGCGACTGGGTGTCCTACTGGTTCGGCTACCGCTACAAGGAGCACGTTGCCCAGATGTGGCCGCTCTCGCGCTATCCGGAGCTGCTGCCCAGGGGCGAGGCCTTCGTGCGCAGCTGGGGGATACCCAGCATCTTCATCGGCCGCTTCTTCGGCCCCTTGCGCGCCTCGGTGCCGCTCGCGGCCGGCATTTTCGAGATGCCCTATTGGAGCTTCCAGGCCGCCAATTTCGTCTCGGCCCTGATCTGGTCGGCCGCGCTGCTGCTGTTCGGCGACGTGATCGCGAAAATCATGGAATGGATCTGGCGGGTGATCTGAGGCCCGTCATTCCGGGGTGCTCGCGAAGCGAGCGAACTCCGGTGCGCCCTTGCGCACCTGGGAATCTCGAGATTGTAGTGCAAGATTCCGGGTTCGATGCTTTGCATCGCCCCGGAATGACAATGGTCACCTTGACGGGAACCGCGACTGGCCTTATAGCCGCGCGCCATGATCAACGCAGCGACCATCCTGTTCGCCCGTCGCCGCCGCCGCAGCTTAGCGGTTTGGGCGGTCGATCGCGTTTGAGATCATCGTCTTTGCCGCTGGACCCGATCCGCGGCATTCTCTCTCCTGTCAGCGCGATCTGATCCGGCGGCTCCCACAAGGAGGCCAGCAGGAGACCACGATGTACACGCCACCCTTTTTCAAGCAGGACCGCGCCGCGAGCCTGAAATTCGCCGAAGAGCGCGGCTTCGGCACCATATGCGCCTTCGACGGCAAGAAGCCGATCGCCTCGCCGTTGCCGTTCTATCTGACCTATGCCGCAGACGGCACGCCGCAGGCCGCCTTTCATCTCGCCCGTCACAATCCGCTGCTAAAGCTTGCCGACGGTGCGGCCTCCTGGCTGCTCGCGGTCAACGGCCCCGATGCCTATGTATCGCCTGACTGGTACGTCTCGCCGGATCAGGTGCCGACCTGGCTGTACCAGTCGGTGCATCTGAGCGGGCCGGTGCGGCCCTTGTCGGACGCGGAGCTGTCGGTGCAGATCGATACGCTCAGCGACAAGTTCGAGACCTGGCTGCTGCCGAAGAAGCCGTGGACGTCAGGCAAGATGACGGCCGGGCGGCTCGAGGCGATGAAGAAGGGAATCGTGGGTCTGCTCATGACGGTTGAAGAGGTCGAAGGCAGCTTCAAGCTCAACCAGCACAAGTCAGACGCCGACTATACTGCTACCGCCAATGCGCTCGGCGCACAGCCCGCTGCCGACGCCAGGGAAATCGCGCAACTGATGCAGGACGTGAGGCCGGAAGCCTTTGCGGCCGAAACCAACAAGCTCGAAGGGAGCATTCCATGAGCCTCGCTGAGACGACGAAAACCCCGACCACGGGCGCTGCCAAAAGGCCCGCCACCGTCTTCGTCGATGGCGGCTCCGGCACCACGGGGCTCGGCATCAACGAGCGGCTGAAGCTCCAGAGCGACGTTGCGGTGAAGACCATCGCCGACGACAAGCGCAAGGATCCCGCGGCGAAGAAGGCGCTGATGGAGGAGGTGGATCTCGTTATCCTCTGTCTCCCCGACGACGCCGCCAGGGAAACGGTCGCGCTGGTCGACAGCATGGGCGCGGCGGGACCGAAGGTGCTGGACGCCTCCACCGCCTACCGGGTCGCACCCGACTGGGCCTACGGCTTTCCGGAGCTGACGCCGGACCAGGCCGGCAAGATCAAGGCGGCGAGCAAGGTCTCCAATCCCGGCTGTTATCCGACCGGCGGCATCGCGCTGCTGCGGCCGATCGTCGATGCCGGCCTGCTGCCCCCGGACTATCCCGTCACCATCAACGCGGTGAGCGGCTATTCCGGCGGCGGCAAGTCGATGATCGCGAGCTTTGAAGACGGTAGCGCCCCGTCCTTCGAGCTCTACGGGCTCGGCTTCGAGCACAAGCATCTGCCGGAGATGCAGCTCTATTCGAACCTGACGCGGCGGCCGATCTTCATTCCCTCCGTCGGCAACTATCGGCAGGGCATGCTGGTCTCGGTGCCGCTCCAGCTCGACACGTTGCCGGGGAAGCCTGGCGGTGCCGACCTTCAGGCCGCGCTGGCCAAGCGCTATGCCGGTTCGAAATACGTCAAGGTGATGCCGCTGCAGAACGAGGCGACCAAGGGCGGCCGGCTCGAGCCGGAGGCGCTCAACGAGACCAACATGCTCGAGCTCTACGTCTTCGCCAGCGACAAATATCACCAGGCGGTGCTGGTCGCCCGGCTCGACAATCTCGGCAAGGGCGCCTCGGGCGCAGCCGTGCAGAACATGCGGTTGATGCTGGGACTGTCGGAGGAGTAGGGCGGATCTCTATCCTCCGTCATTGCGAGCGAAGCGAAGCAATCCAGAATTCCCACCGCGGCGACAGTCTGGGTTGCTTCGTCGCTTCGCGCCTCGCAATGACGACGGAGGTGGCGTCAAACCACCCTGAAGATTGCCAGCGCCAGCACGGCCTGTGCGAGGAAGCCGACGGTGAAGGCGAGCGTGCGGAACACCGGGATGCCGAGCGCGTACACGATCAGGTGGGCGACGCGGGCCCAGAAATAGACGGCGCAGGCGAACACCGTCCATTTCGAGGAATAATCGATCGCGTTCAGGATCAGCACCAACGGCGCGAACAGCACGAGGTTCTCGACTGCATTGTCGTGCGCGAACATCAGGCGGTTGGCCCACTCGGCCTGAGGCTTGTCGCCGCGCGAGGGGTTGGCCAGCGCGCCGCTGAGCCCGCGCACCTGGCAGCGGTTGATGGTGTAGGGAATCCAGAGGATCCCGGTCAGGATCACCGTCAGTGTCAGCCAGAACAATTCGCGCGTCATAGTCCGGTCCCCTCTGTCGTCGCTGTGTTGAGAGCGAGTCTATACAAGAGCGCCGCAGAGTCCGCTACGCGCGAACCCTGACATAGCTGCCGGGCGCGTCCTCGATCGGGGGCAGCGCCTCGCTGCCGACGCTGCGCGCCGGGACTTCCTCGGGATCGAGGCTGCCCAGCCACTCGCGCCAGTCCGGCCACCACGAGCCCTTGTGCTCGACCGCACCCTTCATCCATTCGGCGACGCTGACGTCCTTGATGTTGTCGTTGGTCCAGTACTGGTACTTGTTCGAGGCGGGCGGATTGACCACGCCGGCGATGTGGCCCGAACCGGACAGCACATACTTCACCGGGCCGCCGAAGAATTGCGAGCCGTACAGCACCGACTCGGCCGGAGCGATGTGGTCCTCGCGGGTGGCGAGGTTGTAGACCGGCACCTTGACCTTGGAGAGATCGAGCAGCGTGTTGTCGAGCACCATCGTGCCGGTCGAGAGCCGGTTCTCCAGGTAGCAATTGCGCAGGTAATAGGAATGGTTCGACGCCGTCATTCGCGTCGCGTCCGAATTCCAGTGCAACAGGTCGAACGCGCTCGGCTGCTGGCCCTTGAGGTAGTTGCTGACGACATAGGACCAGATCAGGTCGTTGGACCGCAGCATGTTGAAGGCCATCGCCATCTTCGAGCCTTCGAGCACGCCGGCCGTCTTCATGTCATGCTCGAGCGCGGCGATCTGCTCCTCGTCGACGAAGACCAGCAGATCACCCGCATGGGTGAAGTCGACCTGCGCCGCGAAGAACGTCGCCGAGCTCACGCGCTGGCGGCGCTTCTCGGCAAGCCAGGCCAGCGTGGTCGCGAGCATGGTGCCGCCGACGCAATAGCCGGCGGTGTGGACCTTCATCTCGCCGGTGACCTTCTCGATCACGTCCATCGCCGTGAGCGGGCCTTCCTTCATGTAGTCTTCCCAGCTCTTGTTGCCGAGCCGCTTGTCGGGATTGACCCATGAGATCACGAACACGGTGATGCCCTGGTCGACGCACCACTTGATGTAGGATTTCTCCGGCTTGAGATCGAGGATGTAGAACTTGTTGATCCAGGGCGGCACGATCAGGAGCGGGGTGCGCAGCACCTTCTCCGTGGTCGGCGAATACTGGATCAGCTGCATCATCTCGTTCTGGTAGATCACCTTGCCCGGCGTCGTCGCCATGTTGACGCCGACGACGAGGTTGTCCGGGTTGGACTGGCGGATCTTCAGCATGCCCTTGCCGGCCGCGATGTCCTCGGCCAGCATCTTCAGGCCGCGCGCCAGGTTGCCGCCGCTGCTCGCCATCGTCTCGCGCAGCACTTCCGGATTGGTCAGCACGAAGTTCGACGGCGACAGCGCGTTGGTGACCTGCTGGACGTAGAACTCCGCCTTGCGGCGGGTGTGCGCATCCAGGCCGTCGGCGTCGCGCACCAGCTCCTGCGCCCATTTGGTCGTGAGCAGATAGAGCTGCATCACGAAATCGAAGAACTGGTTCGACTTCCATTCCGGGTCGGCGAAGCGCTTGTCGCGCGGCGAGGGCGCGATCGCAGGCGCGGCATCCTGGCCGGCCATGCGGCGCGCCGCCGAGCCCCAGAGGTCGAGATAGTCCTTGGCAAGCTTGGTCTGCAGATCGGACGAGCGCGAAGAGTCCGACAGCCAGTATTCGGCGACCGCGGTGAAGGTCTTGACGACTTCGGCAAGCTCGGCCGGCGGGCGGTCCTGCACCTCGCCGCTCTCGCGCGGCTTGAGGTAGGCGGCCAGCGCCTTGCCGCCGCTTTCCATCGCCCGCGCGACATTCATCGCGAAGGCTTCCGCATCGAACTTCGTCTCGGTTGTCCCGGAGCCGGGCTTGTCGGTCGTGGCGGTACTCATGCGCAGAACAGTAACGATTCATTCCGTATTCGTCACCGCGAAGCTCGCAGGTTTGGCGTTAAACACGCTCCAAGATGTGCTGCACTGCGACAAGTTTCCTTGGTTCTGTCATAATCAGGCCGCACCGGCCGGCTTGGTGGGGACCGGGGTTGTATTCTTGGCTCGCACCATTTCGGGCAGCAATGGTTTGAGCTTGGGCGTGGTGTCGGGTAGGCTTACCCGGGCCGTGCTTTGGGACGAGTAGGGGATTCCCAAGTGTTGGCGTTAAGGGACCTGCAAAAGACGCTGCCGATCCGCGGCGCGCTGCTGATGGTGGCGCTCGCCCTCGGCGGCTGCTCGAGTCAGTTCGCGGATCTTACGCCTGCGGATGCGCAGGCACATCCAAAGGAGCCCGGCACCTATTTGCCTGTGCACGACCTGCCGCCCGATCGCGATCAGGCGGTCATCCCGCCGGACCAGCGCGCCAAGATCGAGGCCGAGCTTGCTGCCGCGCGCGATCGCCAGGCCGTTGCCGCCAAGGACGCCAAATGAGGCCGTGCAAGGTAATCGCTGGCGCCCCCGCCTTGCCGTGCTAAAAGACCTGAGTTCAGCCGAGAGTCAGGGCGAACGACTTCAGCCTCCGCCGCTAGAAATTGCTCTAAGTATTTGATTTTGAGCCATTTAACGGCCGGGCCGAGCGCTTCTGCGATTGGCGCTCGTGGCCAGTCGATTCTGTTCTGACCGGTTGCCCGGAGCCCAGAGAGCCATGGAAGAATTTTACCGCATCCGCCGCCTTCCGCCTTACGTGTTCGAGCAGGTCAACCGGGCCAAGGCGGCCGCGCGGAATGCCGGCGCCGACATCATCGACCTCGGCATGGGCAATCCGGACCTGCCGGCGCCGCCGCATGTGCTGGAGAAGCTCAAGGAGACGCTCGGCAAGCCGCGCACCGACCGCTATTCGGCCTCCCGCGGCATCCCCGGCCTGCGCCGGGCCCAGGCTGCCTATTACGATCGCCGCTTCGGCGTGAAGCTCAATCCCGACACCCAGGTGGTGGCGACGCTCGGCTCCAAGGAGGGCTTTGCCAACGTGGCGCAGGCGATCACCGCGCCCGGCGACGTCATCCTGTGTCCGAACCCGAGCTACCCGATTCACGCCTTCGGCTTTTTGATGGCGGGCGGCGTGATCCGCTCGGTCCCCTCGGAGCCGACGCCGCAATTCTTCGAGGCGGTGGAGCGGGCGATCGTGCATTCGATCCCGAAGCCGCTGGCGCTGGTGGTCTGCTATCCCTCCAACCCGACCGCCTATGTCGCGAGCCTCGACTTCTACAAGGACCTCGTCGCCTTCGCGAAGAAGCACGAGATCCTGATCCTGTCCGATCTCGCCTATGCCGAGGTCTATTTCGACGAGAGCAACCCGCCGCCGTCGGTGCTCCAGGTGCCGGGCGCGATCGACGTCACGGTCGAGTTCACCTCGATGTCGAAGACTTATTCGATGGCCGGCTGGCGCATGGGCTTTGCGGTCGGCAATGAGCGCGTGATCGCAGCGCTCGCCCGCGTCAAATCCTATCTCGACTACGGCGCCTTCACGCCGGTGCAGGTCGCCGCGACCGCGGCGTTGAACGGCCCGGATGATTGCATCAAGGAGATGCGCGACACCTATCGCAAGCGCCGCGACGCGCTGGTGGAATCGTTCGGCCGCGCCGGCTGGGAGATTCCGCCGCCGGAGGCCTCGATGTTTGCCTGGGTGCCGCTGCCGGAAGCCTTCCGCAGCGTCGGCAGCATGCAGTTCGCGACCCTGATGGTGGAGAAATCCGGCGTTGCGGTCTCGCCCGGCGTCGGCTTCGGCGAGCATGGTGAAGGATATGTCCGCATCGCCATGGTGGAAAACGAGCAACGGATCAGGCAGGCCGCGCGCGGCGTGCGCCGCTTCCTTGAAAGCGGCATCGAAACGTTGCACAACGTCGTTCCGCTCGCCAACCGGCGCTAATTCTCTTCGACAGGTTTTCTGAAAGCATCATGGTCGCACCCCTGAAAGTGGGCATAGCGGGGCTCGGCACCGTGGGTGCCGAAGTCGTCCGCTTGATCGAAACGCAAGCGCGCGTGCTCGCGGGCCGCAGCGGACGCGGTATTCGCGTCGTCGCCGTCACGGCGCGCTCGAAGGCCAAGAAGCGCAGCATCGACCTGCGCGGCGTCGAATGGGCCAAGGATCCGCTCGCGCTGGCCACCCATCCCGAGGTCGACTGCTTCGTCGAGCTGATGGGCGGCGCGGGCGATCCCGCGCTCTCCGCGGTCGAAGCTGCGCTGAATGCCGGCAAGTCTGTCGTCACAGCCAACAAGGCGCTGCTGGCCAAGCACGGCATCAAGCTGGCGAAAGCCGCCGAAAAGCACGGCGGCGCGCTGAATTTCGAGGCAGCCGTCGGCGCCGCGATCCCCGTCATCAAAACGTTACGCGAGGGTCTTGCCGGAACCGGCATCGACCGCGTCTACGGCATCCTCAACGGCACCTGCAATTACATCCTGACCCGGATGGAGCAGGAAGGCCTCTCGTTTGCCGAATGCCTGAAGGATGCACAGCGACTCGGCTATGCCGAGGCCAATCCGTCCTTCGACGTCGACGGCCACGACACCGCGCAAAAACTCGCCATTCTCGCCAGCCTTGCTTTCGGCACGAAAGTTGCTCAAAGCGCGGTGTATGTCGAAGGCATCTCCTCCATCGCGCCGGAAGATCTTCGCGCGGCCGCCGATCTCGGTTACCGCGTCAAGCTGCTTGGCGTTGCCGTTCGCACCGCCAAGGGCATCGAGCAGCGCGTGCATCCGACCATGGTTCCAAAATCCTCCTCGATCGCGCAGGTGATGGGTGTCACCAATGCGGTCACGATCGATGGCGAGGGCATTCCGCCGATCACGCTGGTCGGCCCCGGCGCCGGTGGTGCTGCGACGGCATCGGCGGTCGTCGCCGACATCGCCGACGTCGCGCGCGGCATCCGCGCCAATCCGTTCGGCCGGCCGATCTCGCACTTGCGCGACACCAAGAAGGCGCCGATGGAGCGGCATGAAGGCGGCTACTACATCCGCCTGCTGGCGCGCGATTTCCCGGGCACCGCGGCTGCGATCGCGACCCGGCTTGCAGAGCAGAAGATTTCGATCGAGTCGATCGTGCAGCGTCATCCCAATGGCGGCGCTGCGCCCGCTGACGGCAAGGCGGTCCCTGTGCCCGTCATCCTGATCACCTACGCAACACACGAGGACGCGGTGCGCCGTGCGCTCGCCGCCGTGCAGAAGGACAAGGTGATCAGCGGACGACCGCAGGTGATCCGGATCGAGAAGAACTAGAGCATGCTCCGGACCCGGAGGGCCGCGCTAGCGCAAAGTGTGAAGCGGTATTTCGGAAAGAGCATGCTCAAATAATGAGGCGGTTCGAACGAACCGAGGGCGTTGAGAGTTGATGCGGGCAGAGACTTCTGTCCCGAACCTGTTTGAAGGAGTGAGCCGATGTCGACCCATATTGAAGTCCCCCCGCACGCCTTGCTCGAGCGCATTCTCACGCTGGAGATCGTGCGGGTGACGGAGCGGGCGGCGGTGTCGTCGGCGCGGCTGCGCGGGCACGGTAACGAGAAAGCGGCCGACCAGGCCGCGGTCGATGCCATGCGGCGCGAGCTGAACAAGCTGCCGATCCAGGGCACCATCGTGATCGGCGAGGGCGAGCGCGACGAGGCGCCGATGCTCTATATCGGCGAGCAGGTCGGCCTCAAGGCCGGCCCCGAGGTCGATATCGCCGTCGACCCGCTCGAGGGCACCACGCTGTGCGCCAAGAACATGCCGGGCTCGATCGCCACCATGGCGATGGCCGACGGCGGCACGCTGCTGCACGCGCCTGACGTCTACATGGAGAAGCTCGCGATTGGCCCCGGTTACGACAAGGGTGTGGTCGAAATTGATGCCTCGCCCGCCGACAATGTCCGCCGCCTCGCCAAGGCCAAGGGCGTCAAGCCTGACGGCATTACCGTTCTCGTGCTCGACCGTCCGCGCCATGCCAGCATCATCGAGAGCGTGCGCTCGACCGGCGCCGCCGTGCGCCTCATCACCGACGGCGACGTCGCCGGCGTGATCCACTGCGCCGACCCCGACAACACCGGCGTCGACATGTATCTCGGCACCGGCGGCGCGCCGGAAGGCGTGCTCGCGGCCGTGGCGCTGCGCTGCATCGGCGGCCAGATGCAGTGCCGCCTGATCCTCGATTCCGACGAGAAGCGCGAGCGCGCCGCCAAGATGGGCGTCAACGATCCCAAGATGATCTACGGCATCGAGGACATGGCGCGCGGCGACTGCCTGTTCGCCGCTACCGGCGTCACCACGGGCTCGCTGCTGTCGGGCGTCAAGTTCCGCAAGGACGGCGTGATCGAGACCGAGACGGTGGTGATGCGCTCCGTCACCGGTACCGTGCGCTACATCAAGGCCGAGCACCGCGAGCTGGCGAAGTTCCACCTGGATTGATCAAGGCGACACCAACTGCCGTCATTCCGGGGCGACGGGACCGCGCAAAGCGCGGCCCGGAGAGCCCGGAATCCATCGGGCGGCAGACTCCGACGCGAAATGGATTCCGGGCTCGATGCTGCGCATCGCCCCGGAATGACAACAAGGCAACAAGAACAACAGGGGAAGCGCATATGTCCGACCTTTCCGCCGTCAAAGCCCTGATCTTCGACGTGTTCGGCACGGTGGTGGACTGGCGCACCAGCCTGATCACCGACTTCATGTGGTGGGCGAAGGGCCGCGGCATCAGCGCCGACTGGACCGCTTTGGTCGACGGCTGGCGCGGCATGTACGTCGCGTCCATGGACGATGTGCGCAAGCATCCCGAGCGCGGCTATGTCATGCTCGACGATCTGCACCGCCGCTCGCTGGAGAAGCTCGTCGAGAAACTCGAGATCAAGGGCCTCGCCGACGCCGATCTCGATTACCTCACCAGGGGCTGGCACCGGCTCAATCCTTGGCCCGACAGCGTCGCCGGCCTGACCCGGCTGAAGACGAAATTCGTGATCTCGCCGCTCTCGAACGGCAACGTCGCGCTCCTCACCAACATGGCCAAGTTTGCCGGCCTGCCGTGGGATCTCATCATGTCGGCCGAGCTGTTCGAGCACTACAAGCCCGATCCCGAGACCTATCTCGGTGCCGCACGCCTGCTTGGCCTCAAGCCGCAAGAGGTGATGATGGTCGCCGCCCACAACGGCGATCTCGCCGCTGCCCAGAAGAACGGGCTCAAGACTGCGTTCGTCGCGAGGCCGACCGAGTACGGGCCGCTGCAGAAGGTCGATTTCGAGGCGACGGGCAATTGGGACATCGTCGCGAAGGACTTTGGCGGGATCGCCGACAGGCTGGGGTGCTAGGCTCCGGCCCGGGCATCTTGAGGGTGACCGAATGAGCCGACCCACCGCCATCACCGCCGCCGACGCGATCAGCACGTATATTCTGGCGAAGGATGGCAACCGTCCGCAGTTGATGACGCGCGCTTTCGCGAACGACTGTAAGCTCGAAATGATCGTCAAGACCGACGCCATTTCGTTTCCGAGTTCGGCGAAGGGACTTGAGCAGGTGACCCAGGTGCTGGTCACCGGCTTTGGCGAGCAGTACGAGAATGTGCGTACATTTTGCCTGTCGCGTCCCGGCTCGGATTATCTGCCGCATGTCCGCTGCGATTGGCTGGTCGGAATGTCGGCGAGGCAGGGCGGCGCGGTTCGCGTTGGGTGCGGACATTATGACTGGCATTTCGGCTCCGGCGATGGCCGCGTGACGAAACTGGTGATCGAGATCGCGGCCATGTCCGTGCTTCCCGCCGAGGACGCTGGACCGATCATGCGCTGGCTGGCGGCGTTGCCCTATCCATGGTGCTCGGGCGCCCAGGCAGGCGAGACTGTTCCGGATATCGATGCGTTGCGGCCCACCGCGCGCTTCCTTGCCAGCCGCAACTGAACCGCGCGACCATGCTCTTGTGGGATGGCGTGTCCGGCTATCTCGGGGGATGCCGAACAGCATTTCCGCGATGAGGCGCAGCGGCACGCCCTCGAACCGGATGCAGCCGCAAGCCCCGCCGCGGTCGCGGAGCCCGCGGAATAGCACGCTCTACTTCACGATCGGTATCGTCAGCTCTGTATCGGCCGTGTCGACCACGAAGACGGCCAGCAGCTTCGCAGGCTCGGTGTCGCTGGCGTTGGAGCTGACGGCGTGGCGATCGCCGGGCTTTTCGAAAAAGTTCTCGCCCTTCTGATAGACCTTGGCGGGCTCGTCATTGACCTGGCTTCGGATCGCGCCCTCCAGCACCGTCGCATAGATGAATGCGGAGCGCGCGTGGGTGTGGGCCGGCGAGGAGCCGCCGGGACCATATTCGACCAGCACGCCCTTCATGCTCTTGCCGGGGACATTCGGCAGCGCATGGTCGAACACCACGGTCACCTTGGCCGATTTCGCTTCAGACTGCGCCTCGGCAGCCTGTGCCGACAGGAAGACTAGGGCGCACGCCGCCGTCGCGATCAACAGTCTGCGCATGGGAAATCCTTCATCGCCGATGTTGCAGTGACCTGAGGATATTCACACCGTCGCGAGCCATGCCGCGAGTGGCGTCTTTCCGAGCCGCGCCTCGCCGAGCGGGACCAGCGAGGTATCCTCGATGGGTGACCCGTAATATCCGGCCTTGGCGTCTCCCACGACCGGACGGCTGTCGCCGACCGCTTTCAGACGGCGCGCAACGAACTCGTTGAAGGGCGCCTTTTCGGGTCCTGCGATATCGATCGTGCCGTTCAGCGGCCGCCCGGTCGCGACCTCTGCGAGGCAAGCGACCACGTCGTCGGATGCGATCGGCTGAAATGCCGCCGATGGAACGACGATGCGCCCGTCGGCCGCGCCCGTCTCCGCGATGGCGCCGAGGAATTCGAAGAATTGCGTGGCGCGCACGATGGAGTAGGGCACCGACGAGGCCTTGACGATGCTCTCCTGCGCGAGCTTGGCCCGGAAATAGGCGATGTCGGGCGAGCGATCGGTGCCGACGATCGACAGCGCGACGTGATGCTTGACGCCCGCTGCGGCCTCCGTCGCCGCGAGGTTCTGACTCGATCGCTGGAAGAATTCGAGCACCGCGGCGGGCTCCCAGGACGGTGCGTTGGCGACGTCGACCACGACATCCGCGCCAGCCAGCGCGGCCGCGAGACCTTCGCCGGTGACGGCATTCACGCCCGACTTCGGCGAGGCGGCCACGGCGTTGTGGCCCTGCTGCTTCAGCTTCGCCACGAGCTTGGATCCGATCAAACCGGTGCCGCCGATCACGACGATCTTCATGGCATGTCTCCTCGGCATTTTCGAACGCGATCGGGTAAGGGCCTTACGCTGTCGCGACGATGAATGATGCGGGCGGAGTCTTAGCCGAGCAATGCGGCGGGCTCTTGCCTGGAACGGGCCTGCCTTGTCGAAAAATGCTCCAGAAGCGCGGAGAACAGGAATTGGTCAGGGACCATTCCCCTCGGTCGTACGCGGGCAGATCAGATGACCGGCCCGGGCCGCACATGCGCGACCCGGGCTTGATGTCACCGGCTACAAAGTCATCTGCATCGGTTCGGGATAGTAATGGAATCCTTCGCCGGCCTTGGCGACGTGGCCGTAGCCCGGCCAGGCGAAGTGATAGGACATCACCGGGACCTTGTTCGCCGCGAGCATGGTCAGCAGCTTCACGCGCGATTCCGCCGCCTGTTTCGGGTCGGTGTCGTAGGAGAATTCCATCCGCGGCCGCTCCAGCAGCAGCACCGAATGGTGCGAGAGGTCGCCGAGGAACGCGAAGGACTTGCCGGCCGAGGAGACCATGAAGATGGTGTGGCCGACGGTATGGCCGGGCGCCGCGATCGCCTGCACCCCGGGCAGGAATTCCTGGCCGTCCTTGAAGAACACGATGCGGTCGCGCACCGGCAGCAGGTTCTTGCGGGCATGCACGACGAAGTCCTTGGCCGGGCTGCCGAGCTTGCCTTCGTCGGTCCAGAAGTCGAAATCGGTCTGCGAGATGTAGATCTGCGCATTCGGGAACAGCGGCTTGTTGTTGGCATCCACGATGCCGCCGATGTGGTCGATATGCGCGTGCGAGCAGACCACGGCATCGATATCCTCCGGCTTGATGCCGGCCTCCATCATGCTCCTCTGTTGTCGCCCGGTGCTGGCGCCGAACATTTTCGAGCTGCCCATGCCGGTATCGAACAGGATGAGCTTGTCGCCGGTGTTGACGATCGGAGAGTTCTGTTCGAGCACGACGTTGTCCGGCGACAGGAAATTGTCCGCCAGCATCTTCTTCACCTCTTCCGTGGGGACACCGGTGAAGGTGCCGGAGGGGTCGCCGAGCGGCAGCGGCCCGTCGGACACGACGGTCACTTCGGCATCGCCGAGAATGAAGCGATGCCAATAGGGCGTCTGGGTGCCGAGCTTGGGCGCGCGCGCCATCGCACTGCTGCCGAGCAGCGCACTGGCGCCGAGGCCCGCCCCGAGTGCGAGCAGGGACCGACGTGAGACATCAAGTGTCATTCGCATCCTCCATTTTCTGTTTTGATCCGCGCGGTTGTTCGCGCGTGATGTGCGGCCTGAGGCCGGCAGCGAGATGCTGCGCCGGTTCAGACAGGCTCGCAAGAGGAAACGGATTGCGATGATCGTGGGGTGGGTAAGAAACAATCAATGATTGTGTCGTGATTGTGTCCGCTGAATCTTCGCTGCAAAAAGACTTATGCGATCCGCAGCGCGGGCTCACTTCCTTCCGTCTCCGCAAAACCCGCCTGCAAGACCTCCTCGCGCTTGTGGCGCAGATGCGCACGCAGGATGTGCGAGAGGCCCGCGCCGTCGCGCCGCTGCAGCGCGTTCAGGATTGCCTCGTGCTCCTTCACCGCGAGCGCCCAGCGCTGCGGCGTCATCGGCGTGACATAGCGCGCGGGGCGGATGCGCGCGGTCACGGAGGCATAGAGCCCCGCGAGCACGGGATTGCCGGCCGCGGCGACGATGGCCTCGTGGATGGCGCGGTTGCCGCGATAGTACTGGATCAGATCGCCCTCGCGATAATGCCGCACCATCTCGTCATGCGCGGCGGCGATCGCGCCGATCTCGGCATCGCCAATGCGCTCGCAGGCGAGCTCGCCGGCCAGCGCCTCGAGCCCCTGGCAGACCTCGAACAGGTCGCGCATGTCCTTGTCGGTCAGCTTTGCCGCGCGCGAGCCGCGATGCGGCAGCAGCTGCACGAGGCCTTCGGCGGCGAGCACCTTGAGCGCCTCGCGCAGCGGCGTGCGCGAAATCTCGAGCCTTTCGCACAGCTCGCGCTCAGGAATCCGCGCGCCCGGCGGGATTTCACCGTCGAGCAGGATGGCGCGGATGCGGCCGACGACCTCCTCGTGAAGCATGGAAGCGCTCCGTTTTGAATGCAAAAGCGAGATTATCTGGCGATACTTTGAAATTCCGGCTTGCTAATCGCAAATTTTGCATTCAAAAATGTAAAAAACAAGAGGACATGAGGAAATGGACCTGGCTGCGAAGGCGGACGACCTCGTTTTTGAATGCAATGACGGCATCGGGCGGATCACCTTCAACCGCCCGCAGGCCCGCAACGCCTTTACCTTCGCGATGTACGAACGCCTCGCGGCGATCTGCGAGGAGGCCAACCGCGATCATGCGATCAAGGTGCTGGTGCTGCGCGGAGCCGGCGACAAGGCCTTCGCCTCCGGCACCGACATCAATCAGTTCCGCGAGTTCAAAACGCCGCAGGACGCGATCGACTACGAGAACCGGATCGATCGGGTGCTCTCGACGCTGGAGCAGTGCCGCGTGCCGACCATCGCCGCGATCAACGGCTTTTGCACCGGCGGCGGCGCCGGCATCGCCGCGGCCTGCGACCTCCGCATCGGCACCAAAGCTGCGAAAATCGGGTTTCCCATCGCCCGCACGCTCGGCAATTGCCTGTCGATGTCCAATGTCAGCCGTCTCACCGCGCTGATCGGCGCCGCCCGCGTCAAGGATCTGATCTTCACCGCGCGCCTCGTTGACGCCCCCGAGGCCGCGCGCGTCGGCCTGCTCGGCGAGGTCGTCGATGACCTTGCTGCGCTCGACAGGCGCGCCGACGAAGTTGCCCGGCTGCTCGCCAGTCATGCGCCGCTGACGCTGAATGCGACCAAGCAGGCGGTCGCCCGCCTGCAACGGCGGCTGACCCAGGACGAGGGCGAAGACCTCATCCTGATGTGCTACACGAGCCAGGACTTTCGCGAAGGGCTCGATGCTTTCCTCAACAAGCGCGCGCCGCAATGGCGCGGCCAATAGGACGCCCCGATGCAAAGTTCACAACCGACCTCTCGCCGTTCGGGACCGCTGGCCGGTCTCAAGGTCATCGATCTCACCCATGTCATGGCGGGGCCGACCTGCACCCTGATGCTCGCCGACATGGGCGCCGACGTCATCAAGATCGAGAAATCGCCGAACGGCGATGACACCCGTCACTCCGTGCCGCCAAAGATCGGCGAGGAGGCGGCCTCCTTCCTGATGATGAACCGTAACAAGCGCGGCATCGTGCTCGACCTCAAGACGGATGGCGGCAAGCAGGTGCTGCGCCGGCTGATCGCGGACGCCGACGTGCTGGTCGAGAATTTTGCGCCGGGCGCCATGGAGCGTCTCGGCTTCGGCTATGAGGAGCTGCACAAGCAATTTCCATCGCTGATCTACTGCTCGTTGTCGGGCTTTGGTCGCACCGGTCCCTACAAGCACCGCCGCGGCTTCGATCTGGTGGCGCAGGCCATGAGCGGCATCATGAGCTTTACCGGCGAGCGCCCGGATGGTCCGCCCGTCAAATGCGGCCCGCCGCTGTCCGACATCACCGCCGGCCTGCTCGCGAGCATGGGCATTCTCGCCGCCTATACCCATCGCCTCAAGACCGGCGAAGGGCAGTGGGTCGAGACCTCGCTTTACGAGGCCGCGCTGGTCCAGACCTATTGGCAGTCCACCATCGCGCTCGCCGCGGGCACTGCGCCGCGCGCGATGGGCTCGGCCCATCCGCTCAACGCGCCGTATCAGGCCTTCGAAGCCTCGGACGGCTGGCTCGTGGTCGGCGGTGCCAACAAGAAGCACTGGCTGTTGATGCTGGAAGCACTCGGCGCGAGCGAGCTCGCCGCCGATCCGCGCTTCGTCAATGGCGCCGACCGCATGGCGAACCTGAAGGAGCTCGAAGCCGTCCTCAGCGAGCGCTTCCGCAAGAAGTCGCGGGCGCATTGGCTCGCAGCGCTGGACGAGAAGGGCGTGCCGTGCGGCCCCGTGCACGACATGCTGGAAGCCCTGAGCGACCCGCAGACGCTGGCGCGCGAGATGGTGGTCGAGGTCGAGCATTCCACGCTCGGCCCCGTGAAGACGATCGGGCTTCCCGTGAAATTCTCAGGCACGCCCGGCAGGGTGCTGTCAGGCGCACCGGTCTATGGTGAACACACAAGAGAGGTTCTGGCCGAGCACGGGTTCGACCAGACGCAGATCGAAGCGCTCGAAAAAGAAGGCGCAATCGTTTCGGCCCTGGAAAGACGCGAGGAACGCGTCGCCTGACCGGACGTCGATACAACAAGAACAAAAGACAAAAATCAGCTGGAGGAAATCATGGGTCGGACGTCAACATTTCTGTTCTCCGCAGCCGTAACCGTGCTCGCCGGCACCATGCCGGCGTTCGCCGCCTGGCAACCGCAAAAGCCGATCGAGTTCGTCGCCACCGCCGGGCCCGGCGGCGGCACCGACAATCTGGCCCGCGCGGTGCAGAACATCATCACCAAGCACAAGCTGACGGAGCAACCGATCGTCGTCGTCAACAAGGGCGGCGGCAGCGGCGCCGAAGGCTATGTCTACGGCAAGGCCTCCGCCGGCGATCCCTACAAGGTGATCTTCGGTACGTCGAATGCCTGGCAGCAGCCGCTCGTCTCCAAAGTCGCCTTCAATTACACCGATCTCACCCCGATCGCGGCGATGGCGCAGGACGAGTTCCTGCTCTGGGTCAAGCAGGACGCGCCCTACAAGAATGCGGGGGACTATCTGAAGGCGGCAGCATCCGGCGAATTCAGGATGGGCGGTGCGCAGTCCAAGGACACCGACGAGGTGCTGACCCGCATGATCGAGAAGGCCGGCAAGGTCAAGCTGACCTACATCCCCTTCAAGAGCGGCGCCGAGACCGCGGTGCAGCTCGCCGGCGGCCATCTCGATTCCCACGTCAACAATCCCAGCGAAAGCCTCGGGCAATGGCGCGGCGGCACGCAGCGCCCGCTCTGTGTGTTCAGCCCGAAGCGATTGCCGCAAGGGCCCAAGGTCACCGCGACCGAGGGCTGGAGCGACGTTCCGACCTGCGTCGAGCAGGGCCTCGACATCAAGCAATATGAGCAGCCGCGCACCGTGTGGCTGCCCGGCAAGGTCACGCCGGAGCAGGCCGCGTTCTATGTCGACCTGATGAAGAAGGTGCAGGCGACGCCGGAGTGGAAGGACTACATCGAGAAGACCTCCCAGGTCGACACCTTCCTGACCGGCGCCGAGTTCGACAAGTTCATCAAGGAGGACCTCGAGCACGTCAAGCAGGTCGCAGGCGAGCAGGGCTGGCTCGTCAAGTGAGGCGGGTAACTTCCTTCAAGGGCGCAGAGCGTAGCGGGCAGGTCGCTTGCGGCCATCCTTCGAGACGCCCGCCTGCGGCGGGCCCTCAGGATGAGGTCGTGCGTTGCGGCGAGATATCAGACCCTCATGGTGAGGAGCCCGCCCAAGCGGGCGTCTCGAACCATGCAGGCCGACCACGTTCGGCACGCTCACCGCTGTCACATGCAACAGCCCGGCCTTCAAAGGTAGAACGCCATGATCTCGCGCCGCGCGCTTGAACTTGCGACCGCTGTCCTCACCGGCAGCTTCGGTGTGGCCGTCGTCGTCTCCAGCCTCGACAACGGCATCGGCTGGTCGAGCGCGGGCGTCGACGCCGGCACGTTTCCGTTCCTGACCGGAATCATCGTCGTGCTCGGGAGTCTCTACAATCTGGTGCGGGGCGTTGTGCCGGCGGCGAGGCTCGCGAACGTTCCCATCGCGATCACGCCGCTCGAGCTGCGCCGGCTCGCCGGCCTGTTCGTGCCGGCTGCGATCTTCGTCGCCGCGATTCCGCTGCTCGGCATGTACCTCGCCTCGGCGGGTTACGTCTTCGCGGTTCTGGCGATCCCAAGATACCAATCCGTGCCGCGCGCGCTCGCCATGGCGGCGGCCACAGCGCTCGCGCTCTACGTCGTGTTCGAGCGCATGTTCCAGGTGAGCCTGCCGCATGGCGCGCTCGTATCCGCGCTCGGGTTCTGAGGGAGGAGGCCGATGGAAAATCTCCAGGAGCTCCTGCACGGCTTCACCATCGCGGTCACCGTGCCGCATCTGCTGATGATGGTGGTCGGCGTGCTGCTCGGCATTCTCGTCGGCGTGCTGCCGGGGCTGGGCGCGCCGAACGGGGTGTCGCTGCTCCTGCCGCTCACCTTCGGCATGCAGCCGGTCTCGGCGATCATCCTGCTCTCCAGCATGTATTGGGGCGCGCTGTTCGGCGGCTCCGTGACCTCGATCCTGTTCAACATTCCGGGCGAGCCATCGTCGGTCGCGACCACCTTCGACGGCTATCCGATGGCGCGCGACGGCCGGCCGACCACGGCACTCGCCACCGCCTTCGGCTCGGCAGCGTTCGGCGCGCTGATCGGCGTCATCCTGATCACCTTCCTCGCATCGTGGGTGGCACAGGTCGCGCTCGCCTTCGGGCCGCCGGAATATTTCGCGGTCTATTTCCTGGCCTTCGCCAGCTTCGTCGGCATGGGCGGCGCGGCGCCGATCAAGACCGTCGTGGCGCTCGCGATCGGCTTTGCCATCGCCGCGATCGGCATCGACACCGTCTCCGGCAGCGTCCGCCTCACCATGGGGGTGGACGAACTCGTCAAGGGCGTGAGCTTCGTCGTCGCGGTCATGGGCCTGTTCGGAATCGGCGAGCTCCTGGTCGCGGTCGAGGAGGAATTTCATGCCCGCGCCGTGTCCTCGAAGATCGATTGGCGCGAGGTGTTTCGCGCCGTCGGCCGCCTGCCGCGCCATGCGCTAGCGCTGCTGCGCAGCGCCGCGATCGGCTGCTGGATGGGGATCACGCCGGGCGGCCCGACCGCAGCTTCCTTCATGAGCTACGGCATCGCCCGCCGCTTCTCCCGCCGCGGCCGATATTTCGGCACGGGCGAGGTCGAAGGCATCATCTCGCCGGAGACGGCCGATCATGCCGCCGGCACCAGCGCTCTGCTGCCGATGCTGTCGCTCGGCATTCCCGGCTCCGCCACCGCCGCCGTCATGATGGGCGGCCTGATGATCTGGGGCCTCAATCCCGGTCCAATGCTGTTCGTCGACCAGAAGGACTTTGTCTGGGGCCTGATCGCCTCGATGTATGTCGGCAACATCGTTGCCGTCGCGCTGGTGCTGCTGACCGTTCCGGTCTTTGCCGCGTTGATGCGGATTCCCTTCGTCGTCATCGCGCCGCTGATCGTGATCATCTGCGTCGTCGGCGCCTATTCGGTGTCGAACTCCTATCTCGATGTCGTCATGATGCTCGGCTTCGGCATCGTCGGTTATCTCTTCAAGAAGCTGTTCTATCCGCTGGCGCCGCTCGTGCTCGCGATCGTCATCGGCGACAAGGCCGAGGATGCGTTCCGGCAGTCGATGCTGCTCTCGAAGGGATCCCTGGGCATCTTTTTCGCAAACAAGCTGGTGACGTGCTTGATCGTAGGCGGCATCGCGCTGCTCCTGCTGCCGCTCGCATTGCAGCTCGCGCGGCTGCGGCGCAAGCCCGCACCGTCCACCGACGAGACGGCTGTTCAAGAGACAGCTCGAGAAAAGGTGATCATATGACCGCAAAGCCGCTCATCGCACTCGCGATGGGAGATCCCGCCGGCATCAGCCCGGAGCTGACGGCGAAGCTCGTCGTCGAGGACGGCATCCGTGCGAGTTGCCGCGTCGTCGTGATCGGAGACCGCCGCATCTTCGACGAGGGCGCGCGCGTTGCGGGCGTCAAGCCGAACCTGGCCATGATGGAGCAGGGCGCCGACCTTCGCGCAGCGCAGGGCGATGCGCTGTTTGTCGACCTCCGCCACCTCGCCCCCCAAGAGGTCGAGCCGAAGACCGCGACCCTTGCCGGCGGAAAATTCGCACTGACAAATTATCGGCACGCGCTCGAACTTGGCCGCGACGGCCGCGTTGACGCCGTCTGCTTCACCCCCTTCAACAAGCAGGCGATGCGGCTCGCCCGCGCCGAGTATGACGACGAGATCGCGTTTTCCGCGGAGGTCGTCGGCCTCAAGACTCCCGCGAGCGAATTCAACGTGCTCGACCGGCTCTGGAATGCGCGCGTCACCTCGCATATTCCGCTGAAGGACGTCGCTGCAAACCTCTCCGGCGAACGCATCCATCGTGCGCTCAGGCTGACCGATGCCTGCATGCGCAACGCCGGCTTCGCGCGGCCGCGCATTGCGGTCGCCGGTCTCAACCCGCACGCCGGCGACGGCGGCAATTTCGGTCGCGAGGAGATCGATGTGATCGCGCCCGTGGTCGCGGCCGGGCAGGCGGACGGCATTGCTGCCGAGGGGCCGTTTCCGGCCGATACCGTGTTCTTGCGTGCCAAGGGCGGTGCCTTCGACGCCGTGCTGACGATGTATCACGACCAGGGCCAGATCGCGATGAAGCTGATGGGTTTTGATCGCGGCGTGACCATGCTCGGCGGTTTCCCGTTCCCGATCTGCACGCCCGCACACGGCACCGCCTACGACATCGCGGGACAAGGCATCGCATCGATCGGCGCCAGCCGCGCCGCGCTGCTGCTCGCAGCGGAGATGGCAGCGCGCCGCATGCGGGTCTGATCTCTCGCCCCAAAACCCGACCTCATCCTGAGGGCCCGCCGTAGGTGAGCGTCTCGAAGGATGCGCCGCAGACAAGCTCTCCGCCATGTGTTGCCAGTCGTCCGCGGCAAAAACGAGAAACTTCCGCGGTCGCGCCGAGTTGCCAATCCGGTGAATGTCTCCATCCCGGAGCTGGCACATGGGCGATGGCGTGTTGCGACGGACGGTGATGAGCGCCTGGCCGGCCGACCAAGCCCGAGTATTTTGCATCGTTCTGATCCTTGCTCTGGCAGCAGCACCCGCGTTCGCGGCCGAGATCAACCAGGCGGCCATCGAGTCCGCCGAGCCCTCGAAGAAGACGCTCTCGAACGACAAGCCGACACCGGCGGGCGTGCGGCTGCAGGTGCTGCTGGACCGGGCGCATTTCTCGCCCGGCGAGGTCGACGGCAGATTCGGCGAGAATGCGAAGAAGGCGTTGCGCGCCTATGCGGAAGCCCGGCAGTTGCCGGGCTCGGACACTCCGACCGAGGAGGTCTGGAAGGCGCTGCGGGCAGACGAGCGGCCGGTGACGCTGACCTACACCATTACCGAACAGGACGTGGCGGGTCCGTTCCTGAACAAATTGCCGTCGAAGATGGAGGACATGAAGGGCATCCCGAAACTTGGCTTTGTCAGTCCGCGCGAGGCCCTGTCCGAGAAATTCCACATGAGCGAGCAACTCCTGGCGGCGCTCAACCCCGGCCGCCGTTTTGATCGCGCCGGCGACACCATCGTCGTCGTCGACACCGCGAACTCAGGCGAGGGGGCACCTGCCAAGGCCGACAGGGTCGAGATCGATAAGGTCAGGCAGACCGTCAAGCTGTTCGACAAGTCGAATGCGCTGATCGGATTCTATCCGGCGACTGTGGGAAGCGAGGACAAGCCGTCGCCGTCAGGCACGCTCAAGGTCACCGAGATCAGCAAAAATCCGTTCTATCGCTACAATCCCGCTTATCACTTCAAGGGCGTCCGGTCGCGCAAGCCCTTCACCATCAAGCCCGGTCCGAACAATCCGGTTGGAACGGTGTGGATCAACCTGTCCGCCGAAGGTTACGGCATTCACGGCACGCCGTCGCCGGACAAGATCTCCAAGGCGGAATCCCACGGCTGCGTGCGTCTCACCAATTGGGACGCCGAACGTGTCGCCGGCAGCCTCGCGAAAGGCACGCCGGTCGCGTTCGTGGACGATCACTATCCGACCGCCGCCAGGTAAAGCTGTGTATCGAAATAGTCCGACGCGCGGACGGCATCTGCGATGCCGGCGTCCGTCATGAAGAAGTCGCTGACCTGTTGCAACCATCTTGCGACGGTTCCGTCCGCATAGAGCCGCCGCCATTCGCGCGCGGAGTAGAGCTTTTGCGCCCTGAAGGCTTCAGTGAGATCGGCGGAACGCGACCGCTTGTAGTGAGCCTGGAGCGCTTCCGCAGCGGCTGCCTGGTTGCGTACCATGTGGTCGTTCGCATCGATCCAGCCACGGATGATCCGGCTCAGCACATCCTTGTTTCCGGCATAATAATCCATCCGCGCCGCCCATCCGCCGAGCACGGCGGATTGCGGATAGAAGGCAGAGGCATCCACCAGCTTGACGGCGTCGGGCAGCGCCTCGCGCACGGCGACGTTGAACGGCACCCAGAGCGCGACGGCCGGCACCTCGCCGGCGATGAATGCCTTGACGGCATCCGGCATGCTCGAATTGACGATCTCCACCTCGGACGGAGTGATGTTGTTGGTGCGCAGCGCCCGGTCGAGGAAGATGTGCGCCGTGGTCTTCGTGGTCGTCGCGATCCGCTTGCCCCTGAGATCGGTGAGCCTGGTTACTCCGAGCGACGGCCGGACCCAGAGCTGCGCGGTCGCGACCTCGATGTCGTTGATCAGAAAGCCCCGGCCGTGGCCGAGCGCCAGGTAATTGGAGATGACACCGCCTGCCGAGACGACGTCGAGCTCTCCGCGCGTCATCGCCTCGAAGACTTCGGGGCCGGTGTTGAACTCGTGCAGCTCGAAATCGATGCCCTCGCGGTCGAACGAGCCGCGATCGAGGCCGGTCCAGATGTGCCCGTCCACGGCAACCACGTGGAGATAGCCGAGTCGGGGTTTTGTGCGGGCCTGCGCAATGGCCGGTGCCGCGAGCACGACCGACGCGGCCGCCAGCGCCGCGCCCCGGCGCAACAATTGCCGGCGACCGGGATCGCAAATGCTCATGCCGCGGCTCCCTGGGCCGTGGGCCGGAGTCGTTGGGTATGGAACAGCGCAATCGTGTCCCTGGGATAGTCGTGCAGGAATCCGGAGAGCCGGACCTGGGTCGCTTCCACCGGACCGTCCTGCACGATGGATGCGAGCACCTCGTCCCAGCGCCGGCACATTGCAATCTCGGCGTCGTCGGCCAGCGCCAGCTCGCCGCGCAGCTCGCTGACCTCGATCGGCTCGGCAAATCCCTTCGGGGTGATGCTGTCGATGCTGCGGAACAGGAATGCGTGGCCCACGCGCGCACGAACAGCTGAGCTGACCAGCACGCGCGTCCCGTAGTTCTTGTTGAGGCCTTCCAGCCGAGAGGCCAGATTCACGGCGGCGCCGAGCGCGGTGTAGTTCATCCGGTCGCTGGAGCCGACATTGCCGACCACGGCATCGCCGACATGCAGGCCAAAGCGTGTGTCATAAGGCGGCCAGCCCTCGCGCCGAAAATCCTTGTTGAGGGTCTCGTTCGCCGCGAGGCAGGCGAGAACCGCACGGCAGGCGTTGGCGGTGTGATCAGGGTCATCCGCGGGCGCATTCCACAGCGCCATCACGGCGTCGCCGATATATTTGTCGATCGTGCCCCGGTGTCGCATGATCTCGTCGGAGAGCGCCGCGAAATAGCGCGAGGTATAGATCATCACCTGCGACGGGTCGGCTCGCTCCGTCTTGGCCGTGAAGTCGGCGACATCCGTGAACAGCACCGTCACCTCGCGCCTGGAGCCGCCGAGGCGAAGCGAGGAGCCGGTCTCGATCAGCTGCCGCACGATCGGGCGCGGGATGAAGCTCGCAAAGCTCCGAACCACGCTGCGCATGGTGAAGACCGAGCGGCCGAGCTCTTCGATCTCGGCGATGACGGAATGGATGCGTGGCCGTTCCGCGATGTCGAAACACTGGATCGCGTCGGTCTCCTCGACGAGTTTGCGCAGCGGCTGCGCCATCAGCGACCCCAGCCAGAACGCGAACGGAAGTGTGGCGCCGACGAAGGCCAGCGCCAGGGCGAACAAGGTGCGCCGCTCGTTGATGATCCTGGCATAGAATTCATCGAGCGGTGCGGCCATCGCAAGCCGGACATTGGCCGAGCCGGTCGTATCGAGCCGGTGAACCGCCGCGATATAGGTTCGGCCCGCGTCGTCATGGAAGAATTGCTGCGCTGGTCCGCCATCGCGCCAGGAGCGGATGATCGGCACCAGTGCGGGCAGCTTGAGCGCGCCGATCTGCGGCAGGTCGTCCTGCCGCTCCGGAACCTCCGTCATCAGGCGGTTCATCTCGGGATGGCCGACGATGCGCTCGGTATCGTTGAACAGGAAGGCAAGCCCGGATTGGCCGAGCTTTTGCTCCGCCAGCATGTCCTCGAACCGGTTCAGCAGCATATCGCCGGCGACGACGCCGCGGCGGCCCTCCTTCAGCGGCGTCCGCAGCGTGTAGCCTGGCTCGCCCGTGGCGTAGAAGACGTAAGGGCCCGTCAGCAGTGTCTTGTCGTTCTTGAACGCCTCGACATACCAGGGCCGCTGTCGTGGGTCGTAGTCGGCAGGGCCGGCGACCTCCGCGACCTCTATGAGATTTTCGGACAGATATTGCGTGACCGGGGCGCCGCCAGCCGTGCGCGCGATCACGACCAGCCGGAACTTCGCATCCTCATCGACCTTCAGGCCGGCCCTGAACGCCGGCCTGGCGCGGTCGATCACGTCCATCTCGATGAACGAGCCGTCCTCATAGCCGACATAGAGATTGAAGAGCTGCGGATTGTTGCGCAGCATCGCAGCCATCAGGCCGTACAACCGCGAATTGTCCGCGATGTCGGCTTCCTGGATCGCCGGCAGGCCGGACAGGATGTCGAGATTGTCGCGGACGTTCTTGAACTGCTCGTCGACATGATCGGCACCGAGCTGCGCCACCTTCTCGATGAAGCTGCTGGCCGCCGTCCGCGTGATCAATGTCACGCGCTCGAAGCTGAGATAGACCAGGGTCAGGCCCACCAGCAGCACCGCGCCCACGAACACCGTGATGATCGATGTCCGGAACCCGATGCGAAAGACGCGCTTGCTGGTGTTCTCCCCGGTCATCGGAATTGCGCCAACGCCTCCGTCAGTACTTTCGGGCGACGGGTTTTGTCACGGCCGGCTCCGGCGCCGCCGGCGAGAGCGAGAAAGTGACCCAGCCCGTCCAGCTCTTGGGACGGTTCTCGGTCTCGAGGTCCTTGTAACCCCTGAGGTTGAGATAGCCAGGCGAGGATGTCGTAACCGCCCATGATGGCTGCCTCGGTCTCATCGGAGCGCTACCGTCACTGACAATAGTCCCAAAAACCCTGCGTGCGTGACGGGTCGGTGTAGTACCAGCACATGCCGGGCGCTGGCGCGGCACCTGCCCACGCCGCAGCCGTCGCTGCCGTCACGACGCCGATCGCGGCTCCCGCGGCGATCGCGCCGCCGCGCGGCCAGCCGTACCAGCCCGGCCGCGCCCAGCCGCCGCGTCCGGCGACGGCCGTCGTGGACCGAACTGCAACGTTGCCCCGCGGTCCGACCGCAACGGTCCGGCCACGATAGGCCGCGCCGCGCGGGCCGACAACGGCCCCGCCGCGGTGAACGACTGCTCCTCCGCGTGGACCGGCCACGGCACCCCCGCGGCGGCCGGCGGCCCGGACCTCGATGAGGTCGGGCAACGTCGTGGCTTCGTGCCGGATCGATGCAGACTGAAGCGGCGCCGCCAATGTCGGCCCCGATGGAATTGATAGGCCGGCCGCAACCATGAGAATGCAACTCGCCAGTCGCGCCGCGTGAGTACGATCAGACATCGTTCCGCCTCTTGCTCTTCTCCGTGTGGCCCTTCAGCTCCGTCACCGAATTCGTCTGCGGTCCCGCCTCATTGTGACGCTCCCGTGCCGCCGCGCTCGAACGCGAACACCGTCTTCCAGTCCTTCGCCATGTCCACGACGGTCCAGCCGCGCTGAGCGGCCTCGTCCAAGGCCTTGTCGAGCTTTCCAATTTTGGACTGCCGGTCGTAGGCGTATTCGCGGGCCGCGTCGGTGTGGTGGACGATGCCGAGGAATCGCGCGCCGGGGCCCGCTGCGGTCCATTGCAGCATCTGATGGTCGCCGTCCGAATTGCCGAAAGCGAGGATCGGGCGGCGTCCGATGAAGCGGTTGATCCCCGACGGCTTGCCGGGCCCGTCATCGATGAATTCGACCTTCGCCAGTTTCATCAGGACCGGCCGACTGTCGGCGCCGATCTTGAATTGCGTGGCGCCGTAGGAGCCGACCACCTGCTCCGGTGGAATGCCGTAGGCCTTCGCGGCCCATACCCGCATGAACTCGACGCCGCCGCCGGATACGATGAAGGTCTTGAAGCCGTTGGCGCGCAAATAGGCGAGCAGCTCCAGCATCGGCTGGTAGACGAGCTCGTTATAGGGGCGATGAAAGCGCGGATGCCGCGCCTGGGCGAGCCAGTCGGCAACCGACGTCGCATATGCGTCCGTCGTCATGCCGCTATGGGCGGCGGCAACCAGCGTCAGCAAACCCTTCTCGCCTTGGGCGGCGAGGGCGTCCTTGTCGCCGGCGAGGAACGCCTTGAACGGCTGCTGCTGCTTCCACTCTGGATGTGCGGCCGCCATCGCCCTGACGCGGTCGAGGCCAAAGGCGAGCTGGACATAGACCGGCTGCTCGCACCACAGCGTGCCGTCATTGTCGAACACGGCGATGCGCTCGGCAGGGGGTACGAAATCCGGCCCGCCGTCCTTGGTGACCCGCGCGACGAAGGCGGTGATCGCAGTCTTCGTCGCGCCGTCGTTCCAGGACGGCAGCGTATCAGTTTGCGCGACGGCCCGGCCGGTGACCACGAGCGCGAGCACCGCCAGGCCGATCGTCAGTCCGCGGCGGATCAGGGACACCATGTCCGATCGCCTTTCATTCGACCGGCAGAGCGCTATTGCACGCGCTGCTGGATCTGCTGATTGATCATCTGGCGCAGATTGGCGCGGATCTTTTCGATGCTCTGGGCTCTACCTGCCGCGCGGCTGCGCTCGTCCTTTATGTTGTCGACAATCTCCTCCATGATGTTCGCGGGGTTGAAGCTTGGCGGGAACGAGCGCGGCGGAAACTCTTTGAAACTTCCCGCAAAGACCGCGACCTCGTCGATCATGCCGTAGACCGAGCCGACATGATTAATCAGCCAATCCCAATAGGTATTCGAGGTGATGTCGGCGCGCTCGAACGGGTCCTGAAATAGATTGTAGATCTTCTGCAAGCGCAGCGTGGTGAACGGCTCGGCCCACACCCCCATCGTTCCCTGAAGACGTTGTTCCGAGAATACATATTTGTAGTCGCCTTGCCGGAGCGACACGAGCAGGCCATCGTCATCCGAATAGAAGAACGTGTTGCGCATGCTCTTGGTGCCGTTGTTGTTGCCGGCCGTTCCGCTCACATTGCGCAGGAATGACGACTGGTCGTAACCGTCGAGATGCACCTTGTAGTTGATGCCGTTCGCGGTGTAGCCGGCCTTCAGCTTGTTGACGATGTCGGGCTCGCCGGCGATCGCGCACAGCGTCGGGATCCAGTCGTTGTGGCTCATCAGCTCGTTGCTGACCGTGCCAGGCTTGACGTTGCCGGGCCAGCGCACCAGGCACGGCACGCGGAAGGCGCCTTCCCAATTGGTGTTCTTCTCCGAGCGGAACCAGGTCATGGCCGCGTCCGGCCAAGTGTTCATGTGGGGGCCGTTGTCGGTGGAATAGACCACGACGGTGTTGTTCGCGATCCCCAGGTCGTCGAGCGTCTTGAGCAGATTGCCGACGATGTCGTCGTGCTCCATCATGCCGTCGATATATTCGCTGTCACCATGGGTGTAGCGGCCGCGATGCTCGGTGCGCACATGCGTGCGCAGATGCATGCGCGTCGAGTTGAACCAGACAAAGAACGGCTTGCCCGCGGCCTGCTGCCGCTTCATGAAGTCGATCGCGGCTGCCGAGGTCTCGTCGTCGATCGTCTCCATGCGCTTCTTGGTCAGCGCACCGGTGTCCTGGATCGTCTGCTTGCCGATCTTGCCGAAGCGCGGATCGACCGTGGGATCGTCGACGTCGGTCGCCTTGCAACGCAAGACCCCGCGTGGGCCAAACTTGGCCCGGTACGCCGGGTCCTTCGGATAGTCTGGCAGTTCCGGCTCTTCCTCGGCATTCAAATGGTAGAGGTTGCCGAAGAACTCGTCGAAGCCGTTGACCGTCGGCAAATTCTCGTTGCGGTCGCCGACATGGTTCTTGCCGAATTGACCGGTGGCATAGCCCAGGTTCTTGAGCAGGCCTCCGACGGTCGGATCGAGCTGGCTGATGCCCATCGGCGCGCCGGGATAGCCCACCTTGGTCAGCCCTGTGCGAATGCCGTGTTGACCGGTGAGGAAGGCCGCGCGGCCGGCAGTGCAGGACTGCTCGCCGTAGTAATGCTGCATCTTCAGGCCCTCGCGAGCGATGCGGTCGATGTTCGGAGTTTCGTAGCCCATCAGCCCGTTGGAATAGGCACTGATATTGGCAATGCCGATATCGTCGCCCCAGATGATCAGGATGTTCGGCTTGCCCGCCGCCGGCGCGCTTGTCGCCGGTGCGGGAGATGGCGCGGCCTTCTGCGCTTGCGCCAAAGCCTCCGATGTCAACGTCGCTGCGGCGACGATGGACGATGTTCCCAGCAGGAGGTTTCGGCGATTGATCGGCTGGTCGGTCCCGGACTGCTTGTTCTCGTTCTCCAGCTCGCTGCTCATGCTTTGCTCCCTAGGTTGCAGCAGATCCTTCTTGCTTGGGGTGAATGACGGGAGGCATCCGCAACACGCAGCGGAAGCCGACATGGCTGGTCGAGGTGTCGATCGGTTCGGCATGCCGTGCGGCGGGATGATAGCGGCGGCAGTAATTGGGCGCGCAGAGGTGCGAGCCGCCCTTGAGGACCTTGCGCGGGATCCTGACGTTGGGGAGGCGAGGGTCGTAGCTCGCATCTTCCCGGCCGCCGCGAGGATTGTTCGGGATGCAGCAGGGCTTTGCGGCGTCGGCGATGTGCTTTGACGACCACCAGTCCGAGGTCCACTCCCAGACATTGCCGATCATGTCGTAGAGGCCGTAGCCGTTCGGCGGAAAGGCCATGACCGGCGAGGTCCGCTCGAACCCGTCTTCGCCGAGATTCTGGACAGGAAAGTTGCCCTGCCAGATATTGGCCATGTGCTTGCCGCCCGGCATCAGCGCATCGCCCCAGGCGAACTCCTCGCCGTCGAGACCGCCGCGCGCGGCGAACTCCCATTCGGCTTCCGTCGGCAGATCCTTGCCGGCCCAGCGCGCATAGGCCGCCGCATCGCTATAGGAGACGTGCACGACCGGATGGTCGTCGAGCCCCTTGATGTTGCTGCTGGGACCGTAGGGGTGGCGCCAGTTGGCGCCGCGCATGAAGGACCACCACTGGCTCCAGTCGCTGGGATCGGTGATACGCGGCAGCGGCGAGAACACCAGCGATCCCGCGTAGAGCATCTCCTTCAGCGCACCGGGATAGTCCTTGGGGTCCGGAACGATCTGCGCTTCAGTGACATGGCCGGTCGTGTTGACGAATTGCTTGAACTGTCGGTTGGTGACAGGCGTGCGATCGATCCAGAAGCCGTCGACGGCGACGCGATGGCTCGGCGCTTCCTCGGGATAGTGATGATCGGATCCCATGCGAAAAGTTCCGCCGGGAATGAAGTCCATTTGGCCTGACTTCACGTCATCCGGTGGCCACTCGGGGTGATTCAGGCCCGCCCGCGGCATGGTGGAAACTCCGATACGCGTATTCCGCCTGACGCTACGGCGCAGACTTTGGGAGACACCGGTAAGGGCACATTGCCCTGCACGTTGGACGCATTGTCTGGTCTCTTCTTGGCGCTCGTGGAGAGGAGGACGCTGGTATTGCGTCAACAGCTCTTCCTTCGCACGTGCTTCCTGCACGCGGCAAAACCTTACCGCCTGCGCTCCGTCTCTTCCGCAGAGCGTTTCCGATCAGTATCGCTGAGGTTGCAAAAGGTATCCGAAGATTGGAGCCCTGTAAATGTGCAGTTTGTGCCAAGTACGCGGAGCGTCCGGTGAGACGCGATGGCTCACGGTGCAAATTGTTTCCAACAAGCCAAGCGCCATTGACGGAGGAAAAACACGAGAAAAAACAATCCCACGCCTACTGTGCATGGGGTTGTTTTCGTCGTTTTGTTTTGGAGCGGCCGGCTCGCGCCTCAGGCGCCGCAGACGATCACGCCGTACCAGCCGAGGCCCCGATAGGTCTCGTAGCCCGGCGTTGCATGGAAGGCGACCATCGTGCCCGAGCGGTCCTGATAGAAGCCGGAGCGCTGGCCATTGAGCGACAGCGAGATGCGCTCGCTCAAAATGCCCTGGCCGTCGGAGGCGGCGATGACGCGGAAATTCGAGTCGACCAGCAACACGCGGGCCTTGTCGGTGTCACCGACGCGAACGCCTTGCACGATAGCGCGGGCCTGCGGCTCCCAGTCGAAATGGATGGCGAGCACGCCGATCGGCGCACCATTGGCCTGGCCGCCGGCGCGAACGCTGGCGCAATAGGTCGCGACCTGCGCATTGCCGAGTAACGGCTGGTTCTCGACGTCGCCGGCGACATAGTCGTCGCCGGAGCGCAAGGTGCGCGCCTCGCGAAACCATTTGGTGTGGGCGACGTTCTGGCCGATGACGCGAAACCGGTCGGCGCGGCCGTTGGCGATGACGTTGCCGTCGAGGTCGCAGAGCCAGAGGTCGAGATAGACGGTGTAGGCGCCGAGGATCACGGCGAGACGCTGCGAGGCATAGGTGACTGCGGCCGGCGCGGGCGAGGCCGCGCAATCGACCACGGCGGAGTCGGTCGCCCACCAGCGCACGTCGCAGGTGCGCTCATAGAGATTGCGGTCGATCAGCTCGACCGCGTTGAGGGACAGGTCGACCATGCGCTCGCCGCGCGAGCGCTGGCTCATCCGGTCGATCGAGGCGACGAGATCGCCGGTCCGTTTCGTCAGTTGGGTCTCGAGCTCGCGCGCGATGGTCTCGACCTGCTGGCCGACGCCGCGCACCTCCTGCGCCACCACGGCGAAGCCCGCGCCTTGCGCGCCGGCGCGCGAGCTTTCGATCAGCGCGTTCAGCGCCAGCATCTTCATCTGGTTGGTGATCTGCTGGATCGCCTTGGTCTTGTCGACCGCGATCTGGTTGACCTCCGCGGTGAGGCGATTGATCAGCGCGGAGATGTCGGAATCATCATCAACGGGTTCGGAGGCGATCGGCTTGGCTTTCAGACCCAGCGCAGCAGACATCGGGGACTTCCTTGGCAATGAGGCCAGATCTGCAATGAACCCGGAACAAAATCACGTCAGATCGAATACGATTCTTTTTCGAGGATTCCGCCTAACGCCTGCTTAATTTGCTGTTCGGCGGAATGCCTAAATGGTAGTCACTCCGGCCCGCAGGCCGGCCATCCACCGCTTTGTGCGGCCCGGCCGTTGCAAATCGCCGGACTTTCCCGGCCAATCCCCTAGAAGCCAGTCCCGGGCCGCCAGCGTGATCACCCGGATCCGAGTTCCCAACCGATAGCCCCGTCATGACGCCGCCTGCCACAGCCTTGCCCGTCGAAGCACCCCAGGCGTTCTTGGGAGTGGCGCGCTCGCTCACTGACAAGCTCTGGCGCGACCGGCTGGACGCCCGCGGGGCGGCCAAGGCGCTGGCCATCGTGCAGCAGCACCAGCTTCCCGAATTGCTGGCGCGGGTGCTGGCGGGGCGCGGGATCGACACCGACGCCGTTGCCGACTTCCTCGATCCGACCATCCGCAAGCTGCTGCCGGACCCGTTCACGGTCACGGAGATGGAGGCCGCCGCCAAGCGGATCGCGGATGCGGCGGCGAGGGGCGAGAAGGTCGCGATCTTCGGCGACTACGACGTCGACGGCGCGACCTCGGCGGCGCTGCTCGCCTGGCACCTGCGCCATTGTGGGCTCGATCCGCTGATCCACATCCCCGACCGGATTTTTGAGGGCTACGGCCCGAACGTCGAAGCCGTGAGGGGGCTTGCGGCAAAGGGCGCGACGCTGCTCGTCACCGTGGATTGCGGCACCACCAGCATCGAGCCGCTCGCCGAGGCCAAACGCCTCGGCATGTCCGTGGTGGTGATCGATCACCACCAATGTGGCCTCGATCTTCCCGAGGTCGATGCGCTGGTCAACCCGAACCGCCCCGACGATCTTTCGGGCCTCGGCCATCTCGCCGCCGTCGGCCTCGTGCTGGTGACGCTGGTCGCGGTCAATCGCGAACTGCGCCAGCGCGGTTTCTGGAGCACAGAAATGCCCGAGCCCGACCTGCTCGGCATGCTGCATCACGTTGCGCTCGGCACGGTCGCCGACGTCGCGCCGCTGATCGGCCTCAACCGCGCCTTCGTCGCCAAGGGGCTGATCGCGATGCGGCGGCGCGACCATGTCGGCCATACCGCCCTGATGGATGTGGCGCGGCTCAACGGCCCGCCGGAGGCCTGGCATCTCGGCTTCATGCTGGGCCCGCGCGTCAATGCCGGCGGCCGCATCGGCCGCGCCGATCTCGGCGTGCGGCTGCTGCTCGAAGGCGACAGCGTCGAGGCGGCGCGGATCGCGGCCGAGCTCGACCGCCTCAACAGCGAGCGCCGCGTCATCGAGCAGGCGGCCGAAGCCCAGGCCGAAGCCGAGGCGCTGGCCTCGATCGGTCTCGAGGACAAGCTCGGCGTGATCGTCACGGCGTCGGAAGGCTGGCATCCGGGCGTGGTCGGTCTCGTTGCCTCGCGCCTGAAGGAGAAGTTCTCGCGGCCCGCCTTCGCCATTGCGCTCGAGCCCGGCGGCATCGGCACCGGCTCGGGCCGCTCGATCGCCGGCGTCGATATCGGCAAGGCGGTGCGGCAGGCGGTTGCCGACGGCATTCTGCTCAAGGGCGGCGGCCACGCGATGGCCGCGGGCGTGACGCTGCGGAAGGAGAAGCTCGCCGAATTCCGCGCCTATCTCGAGAACGCGCTGGCGCAGGATGTTGCCGCGGCGCGCCACGTCAACGAGCTCTATATCGATGGCGCGGTCTCCGCACGTGCGGTGACGCCGGAGCTTGCGACCACGCTCAATCGCGCAGGTCCCTTCGGCAGCGGCAATCCGGAGCCCGTGCTGGCGCTGCCGGCGCACCAGCTCGTGTTTGCCGACGAGGTCGGTCAGGCGCATCTGCGCCTGCGCTTCAAGTCGGGAGATGGCGCGATCGTTAACGGCATCGCGTTCCATTCGGTTGGCCAGAAGCTCGGCAATGCGCTGCTCGCCAATCGCGGCCAGCAGATGCATGTCGCGGGCTCGCTCTCGGTCGATCGCTACCAGGGCGCCGAGCGCGTGCAATTTCGCGTGGTCGACGTCGCGCTACCGGACCAAGGACCATCCGTGATTAGATAACGCAAGATCCGACGAGATCATGCGTCAAAAATAAAGCCGCTCAAACAACAAAAAAGGGAGTGAACATGGCAGGGCAGGTTGAGGGCAAGGTCGCGCTGGTCACGGGCGGCGCCTCCGGCATTGGTGAGGCCATCGTCGAGCTGTTCGCGCGCGAGGGCGCCACCGTCCTCATCACCGATATCGACGAGCTGCGCGGCCCCGAGCTCGCCAGGCGCATTACAAAAGCCGGCGGCAAGGCGATCTTCCTGGAGCAGGACGTTACCAGCGAGGAGCGCTGGATCGAGGTCGTCACTGAGATCGCCAAGCGCTATGGCCGGCTCGATGTGCTCGTTTCCAACGCCGGCATCGGCATTGCCGTGCCCTCGATCGTCGACATGACGCTGTCCGACTGGCGCAAGCAGAACGCGATCAATCTCGATGGCGTGTTTCTTTCGGTCAAGCACTGCCTGCCGTTGATGCGCAAAACCGGCGGCGGCTCGATCGTCATGATGTCTTCGCTGGCGGGCCTGCGCGGCTCGCCGGGCCTATCGGCCTATTCGGCAACCAAGGGCGGCGTACGGCTGTTCGCCAAGTCGATCGCGATGGAGTGCGCGGCCGCCGGCGACGGCATTCGCGTCAACTCGGTGCATCCCGGCATCATCGATACGCCGATCTGGGGCAAGATCCCGACCGGAGCGAGCGGCGCCGGGCAGAACGCCCCGATCGATCCGGAGGAGCGCGCGCGGGTCGTCACGCCGTTGGGCCGTGCCGGCCAGGCTGCCGAGATCGCCTCCGGCGTGTTGTATCTGGCCTCCGATGCCTCGCGCTACGTCACCGGCAGCGAGCTCGTCATCGATGGCGGCATGAACGCCGGCGGCGTGCCGCGGCGCGCCTGAGCGGCGCAGGGCAGGGTGGCGGTCGCAGGGGCTGACGCGCAGGCGCAGCCCCTGTACAACGTCGGCAGCTTCCGACCGACAAAGGTGTCCTTCGCCATGGCGCACAGCCTTCATTCGCCTGCTTCCTCGCCCGCGCCATTCCGCTCGAACCGGCCGGACCTTGCCACCGATGCGATCCGCACCGCGCGCGAGGACCTCGCCGCCTGCTTCCGCATGGCCGCGCGCAACGGCTTTGAGGAAGGCATCTGCAACCATTTCTCGGCGGTTGTGCCGGGCCATGACGATCTGTTCCTGGTCAACCCCTACGGCTACGCCTTCCGCGAGCTGACGGCGTCAAAGCTCCTGATCTGCGACTTCCACGGCAATGTTCTCGACGGCGAGGGCGTGCCCGAGGCGACCGCCTTCTACATCCATGCCGAGATGCACAAGCGCCTGCCGCGCGCCAAGGTCGCCTTCCACACCCACATGCCCTATGCAACGGCACTGTCGATGACCGAGGGCGATCCGCTGATCTGGGCCGGCCAGACTGCGCTGAAATTCTACGGCCGCACCGCGGTCGACCGCGACTACAATGGTCTCGCGCTCGACAACCGCGAGGGTGCGCGCATCGCCTCCGCCGTCGGCGATGCCGACATCGTCTTCATGAAGCATCACGGCGTAATGGTGCTGGCCCCGACCATCGCGGAGGCCTGGGACGATCTCTATTATCTCGAGCGCGCCGCCGAGGTGCAGGTGCTCGCGATGTCGACGGGACGCAAGGTGCTGCCGGTCGATCCCGCGGTTGCCGCCGAAACATACAAGCAGATGCGCGAGGGCGATTCCGAATCCGCGAGATTGCATCTTGCCGCGATCCGCCGGCAGCTCGATGCCGAGGAGCCGCAGTACAGGCATTGACCACGGTGTCATTCCGGGGCGCGCGAACCGCGAGCCCGGAATCCATCGTGCAGCTAGCGACGCGGTGGAATGGATTCCGGGTTCGCGCCAAGTGGCGCGCCCCGGAATGACGGCAGGGGAGGGGGTCGGCCTACGATCCCTGCCGCAGCTTCGCCAGCACCTTCAGCCCGCCATAGCCATCGGCCGGCGTGATCCCGGCGCGCTGCTGAAAATCCTTGATCGCCTTCATCGTGTCGTTGCCGACGCGGCCGTCGGTGCCGCCGGTGTCGAAACCGGCCTTGGTCAGGCGTGTCTGCATCTCCTGCACCTCGGCAAGTGTCAACGTGCGCTCGGAGCCGGGGAAGGGCTGGATGAAGGGCGGCGCGCCGAGACAGCGGTCGCCGAGATGGCAGATCGCCAGCGCGTAGTTCATCGAGGGATTGTAGCTCTTCACCGAGTAGAAGTTCGGCCCCAGCAGGAATGTCGGCCCGCCCGCAACCGGCGTCCACATCTGCGCCGAGGCACTCGGCTGCGGAAACGGCTGGCCATCGGCGCGGGTGACGCCCGCCGCCTGCCAGGCCGCATAGGTCCGGCTGCCGCTCATGTCACCGGGCGCGCGCACCTCGTAGCCCCAATGCTCGCCGCGATGCCACTTGCCGCGATTGACGAGATATTTTGCGGTCGAGCCCAGCGCATCGTCGGGCTTGCCGAACGGTGAGACCTTGCCGTCGCCGTCATAGTCGATGCCGACATTGAGCCAGACTTCCGGCATCCATTGCGAGTGCCCCATCGCGCCGGCCCAGGAGCCCTTCATCTCCTCGGGCGTGCTCCAGCCCTTGTCGACGATGCGCAGCGCGTTGATCAGCTCGGTCTCCCAATAGGCCTTGCGGCGCGGCTCGTTCCAGGCGAGCGCGGCGAGCGAGGGAAATACCGGCGTCATGTGGTTCTGCTGCACCAAGGGATCGCCATAGGCGGACTCGACGCCCCACAGCGCCAGCAGCGTGCCGCGCTCGACTCCGAAATCGCGCTCGATGCGCGCGAGCAGCGCCTCGTTGTTCTTCAGCGCGATCTTGCCGTTGATGATGCGCCAGTCCGAGACGCGGCGGTTGATGTATTGCCAGACCTGCTCGTGGAATTCGGGCTGGTTGCGCATCTGCTTGAACACGCTCATGTCGGGCTCGACCCGCGCCATCGCGCGCTGCCAGGTCGCAGCCGAAATGCCCTTGGCCAGCGCGCGTGCGCGAAAGCTCTCGCGCCATTCGTCGAAGCCGGCAGGTGCGGCGAGAACGCGCATCGGGAGCGCCAGCAAAGCGGCTGCGCCGAGCGTTGACTGGAGCAGGGAGCGGCGGGTGTATCGGGGCGAGGAATCAGCGTGGTTCATGGGCACATTCTAGCCGGAAACAGGGTCTCTGTGGGACGGTTCCTGGAACACGAAGACCAGGCGCCGGCCGGCGTTCACCGGAACAAACTGTTGCGCTGCTGCATTCCCTCCGAACATGGTCTGTTCATCGAAATATTCGAGGTGGGATGAAGATACGTGCGCATGCGGAAAGCCACGTCGTCGAGCTCGACGACGGATCGCGATGGCAGATCTTCCCCGGCGATCTCGCGACCACGTTGAGCTGGAAGCCCGAGACCGATTTGCGACTGGAGCCAAGCGGCGACCGGGTAAGTTCGCATGTGCTGGTGAATGGCACGGACCAGAGCCGAGTCCGGGTGATCGCTGCCGGCGAGACGTGGCCCGACGGCGAGGTCAAGAAGGTGTTGAAGGGCGATTAGGCGTCGTGATCCTGATGATCATCGCCGAGAACTTTGGCCGCGGCATGCAGGGCGCCGGCGACGCCGGCAATTTCTCGGATTCCGATGGCGGCGGGTGATGCGGCGTCGGAGGCGGCAGCGACTAGGCCCGTCTAGTCCTCCTGCAAGTCGGCGGCGATGCCGGCAAGCCAGCGCCGGACCGCGGTTTCCGCCTTGGCATCCAGATCACGTGCGAGGCGCCTCTCCAGCGCGATCACCCGCTCCCGGCAGGCCTTCAACAGCGTCGCCCCGCGCGGCGTCAGTGTCCACTGCTGGATGCGGCCATGGACCGGATGGGGCGTCATCACAATCGCGCCGTCGCGCTCGAGATTGCGGATGATGACGCCGACGGTCTGCGGCGTCAGGAAGGTAAGGCGGGCGACGTCGGCGCCTGATAGTCCTGGATAGGCGTTCAGCATCGTCAGCACCGCGAATTGCGGCGACGTGACGCCGAGATCGGCGAGCGTCCGCTCCATCGTCAGGCGGACCGCGGCGTGGGCCTGGCGCAGGAGATAGCCGAGATAGCCCTCTTCGCCGCGCTTGCCTTCGCCAGGGGCGGGCACGCGGACGGCAATCGGCCGGGGCGTCTCCCGGTTTTTCGATCTCGTGATATCAGCGGTCTTGCGCGGCATGTAAGAGCTCTTATACAATGTAAGTGCTCTTATAATGACACGAGGTTCATGGCGATGTCACACGCCCGCAGCGAATACGAGGATTTCAAGCGGATCGCGCCGGACTTGTATGATCTGGTGCTGGCGCTGGGCCAGCTGGCGGCCAAGGCAGGCCTCGACAAACAGCTGCTCGAACTGGTCAAGCTGCGCGCCTCGCAGATCAATGGCTGCGCCTTCTGCGTACAGCATCACGTCCTGTTGTCGGAGCGCATCGGCGTGCCCGTCGACAAGCTCCATCTGGTCGCGGTCTGGCGCGAGGCGCCGATCTTTTCCGCGCGCGAGCGGGCGGCTCTTGCCTGGGCCGAGGCGCTGACCTGTCTGCCCGAGGGCGTCAGCGAGGAGGTCTACGCGGAAGCGTCCCGCGAATTCTCCGAGACGGAACTGACGTATCTGACCTCCGCGGTCGCCTCGATCAATGTCTGGAACCGTTTTGGCGCGGCGTTTCGCTGGACGCCTGCAAAGCGGCCGGCCGCAGCATCCTGATTGCAGGAAGGAGAGATCACGATGACAGCCATGAGCTTTTCTGTAATGGAACGTCCGACATTGTCACGTTCGGCCGTGCTCGCCGTCGTCACAGGGCTCGCCTGCGCGTTCGCAATCGGCAAGGCGCTGCCGCTGACGATCGACACCGTCTCCGGCGCACTTGCGCCGCTCTGCGCCACCGCGGCCGAGAGTTCGCCGCTCGACAAGGTCGAGCCGATCGGCTCCTACGCCTTGCCGAATGTGCCGGGCAAGCGCGTCACGATCGTGCGCGTGTTCTACGGTCCCGGCGGATTTTCGCGGCCGCACCGCCACGCGGGTTCGGTGACCGCGCACATCACCAAAGGCGAGATCCGCTCGCAGCTCGGCGGCGGTCCGGTCGTGACTTTTGGTGTCGGCCAGTCGTTCTTCGAGCCGCCAGGCTCGACGCATCTCGTATCGGCGAACGCGAGCGCGACGGAGCCGGCGGAATTGATCGCGGTGTTCGTCGCGGACGAGGGCGCGCAGCTCACTACGTATCTGGATTGACTGTAGCCCGGGTGAGCGAAGCGGCACCCGGGGCAGTCGTCGTAAAAGTCCCGGATGTCGCTTCGCTCATCCGGGCTACGCATCAGCGGGCTCTCTCGTCAGCCCCCATACGACGCAGGATCGGGATTGTCCGACGGGTGCTCGAACGACTTCTTCATCGAGACCGGCATCGGCACGTGGAAGTTCAGGCCGCGCGGCGGCACCGGCTCCATGAACCATTTGTTGTAGATCTTCTCGATCTCCGGGCTCTTGTAGAGTCTTGCGGTGGCCCGATCGACCACGGCCTTGAATGCTACGTCGTCCTTGCGCAGCATGATGCCGTAGGGTTCGGGATCGGAAAAAGCGCCGGTGCTGATGGCGTAGAGCGACGGATCCTTCGCCGAGGCAATCATGGACGCAAGCTGGATGTCGTCCATGACGAAGGCTACCGCGCGGTCGGTCTCGACCATCAGGAACGCCTCCGGGACATCCTTGGCATTCATCACGGTGATCCCGAGCGACCGGGCCGCATTGGCCTTGTTGAGCTGGGTGATGTTGGTCGTGCCGGAGACCGAGACGACGGCCTTGCCCTTGAGGTCATCGACCTGGTCGAGCTTCGAAGCCTTCTTCGACACGAAGCGGCTCGCCGTGAGGAAATGGGTGTTGGTGAACCACACCTGCTTCTGGCGCTCTGCGTTGTTGGTGGTTGATCCGCATTCGAGATCGATGGTGCCGTTGGCCATCAGCGGAATGCGGTTGGACGAGGTGACCAGGTTCTCGTTGACCGCGAGCTTGTCCAGCTTGAGCTCGGCCTTGATCTCCTCGACGATCTTCATGCAGATGTCGATGGCGTAGCCGACGGTCTTCTGTTTCTCGTCGATATAGCTGAAGGGCACGGAACTGTCGCGCACGCCGAGCGTGATCGCGCCGGTGTCCTTGATCTTCTTCAGCGTGCCGGTCAATTCCTCCGCATGAGCCGGCACGGCGAATGCAACGGCCAGAACGACCGCCGTGGTGAGACAACGCATGTGCTTCCCTTCTTCCAGTTTGCCTGGCGAGAGCCAAGCAATTCCGGGGCCAGAGAAGGCGCGATGCTTCGGGATGGTCCTGACGTCGATCCGGTCAGTCTGCGCGCGCATGGGGCGGAGAGCTGCGCGGTGAGGCGCTAATTGCCTCAATTCTCCTCGCTGCTCGATCCCTCACGCAGGTCCGGCTTGATCACGTCCTCCGGCAGCGCGTGGGCCACCGGCTGGGCCGTGACGGCGATCTCCGGGCCAATCTCGCGGCCGCGCGCGCGGATCAGGCGCTCATAGGCCGAAATCAGCGTTACGTAGGGGCTGACCCAGATCCAGCCGTCGCGGGTGAACACCTGGACGTCGAAATGCAGATGCATCGAGGTGCCGGCGGGATGGTCGAGATAGTTCGATACCATGCCGATCTTTTCGCCTTCGGCGACGATGCGACCGTTGAGCAGGCCATCGGCATTCATCGCCTGCGGATTCATGTGCATGTAGCGGAAGCGGATGTGCTCGTTGCGGCTGTTGACCTGAAGTGTCGCGGCTTGGTCCTTCGAGGTGCGGATCACGACGGCGTCGCGTACCGCGACGACGACGCGCTGCTTGCGATCGCAGGGTTCGCGGCCTTCGCCCGGCGGCGGGCACTCGGCCGCACGAATGTCCTCGCCCTGATGGCCGTAACCGCCGGCGCATTGCCAGACTTCGAAGCTGCGGGACTCGCAGAAATTGTCGCGCCAGGGATAGGCGGTTGGGCCATCGTTCCTGTCGCGCCTGGCGTAGGACTGCGAGCGTACGAAAGCGGGCGCCTTCTCCAGTGGGAAGCGGATCTGCGCATAGGCTATCGCGTCGGGACGGCCGCTCTTGTTGCGATAGCCGGTGTTGGGGATGATGTCGCCGCTCGGACGATAGCTGAAATCTGGTGAGCGCGCCGCGGGACGATCGAGAACGTTGGAGGCGACGTCCATCAGCGGCCGCATGCGCTGGCCGCCGGCGATGCGCAGGGCCTTCAGGAAGCGCTCGGCAACCGGATAGGCCTCCTTGCAGGCCAGCCGCCGCGGTTTGGCGACGCTGTCGAGGCACTGGATCGAGACCACATAGGCGACGCCGAAGCGCGTGAAGGCGTAGCGGACATAGCCTTCCCGGATGAACCGGCGCAGGTCCGGATAGGTCGCCGCGAGCGGCTTGACCGGCTCGCCCTTGCCGGCGGTGGGATCGGCGATGTCGTAGAGCAGCGCCGAGCCGGTGATCTGGACCTCGACCGGCCTTGCGAAGACACGCGACGGCATGCCGTCGCCGGCGCCAGGTTCGAGCGAAAAGGTCGCGCTGTAACCGGCGGGACCGGAATCGAACATATCGACGGGATTGAAATCGGCCTGGTAACGCGACGTCGACAGGCTCGACGGCGCGCCACTGCGCCGGGCCTCGAGGTAGGCACCAACATCGAACGGCAGCAGCACGGGCACGGCGCTGCGGGCAATGCCGGTAAAGAACTGCGAGGAGATCCCGTTGAGCTGCACCAGGGCCGGCGTTGCACGCGGATCGTAGCGCGGCACCGAGCGGCGGGGCATGAAGATGAAGTCGCCGGCGATCTGGGGACGGCTGTTGATCTCGGCGCGGAGCTGGTCGAGCGCTGCGCGCCAATCGACGCGCAGGGCCGTGAGTGAGGGGCTGCGGAATTCGTCCGCGGCCAGCGGAGCGGCAAGGAGGAGCGACAGCGATGCCAGAAGCAGCGAGACGAAGCGGAAACTCTTCCTACCCACTGTCTCGTCCCCCGGCGGCACCTGTTCCGATCCTCGCCCCCTCGCTTAGTCCTTGGCGCGCTCGGAGTAAGAGCCGTCCTCGGTCATCACCACGATGCGGGTGCCGACCGAGATGTGCGGCGGCACGGTGGTGCGCACGCCGTTGGACAGCACCGCAGGCTTGTAGGAGGACGATGCGGTCTGGCCCTTGGTCACGGGCTCGGTTTCGACCACTTCCAGCGTCACGCGCTGCGGCAGCGCGATCGACACCGGGTTGGTGTCGTGCATCGACAGCTTGACCGTCATGCTCTCCTGGAGATACGCGGCGGCGTCGCCGACGACGTCCTTGGAGACCTGGACCTGGTCGTAGGTCTCGGGGTTCATGAAGTGGAAGCCGTCGCCATCTTCATACAGGAAGGTATAGTTGCGCTCTTCGATGGTGGCCTTTTCGACCTGGTCGGTGGTCTTGTAGCGCTCGGAGATCTTTACCCCGTCCGAGATTCGGCGCATTTCGATCTGGCTGACCGGGGTGCCCTTGCCGGGATGGATGTTCTCGGCGCTCACGACGACATAGAGCTTGCCGTCTTGCTCGATCACGTTGCCCTTGCGAATAGAACTGGCGATGACTCTCAAAGCTGTATTTCCTGCTTGCTTGGCCCGGCTGCGGCCAGGACGTGGTCAAATTGATGGGGGACTTGGGGCCTCAAATCAGACCTCGGCGCCCGTTTCGGGCCGCAACATACGCATTTTGTCGTTGAACGCCAGCCTTTTGCTGGACTGCGGAGCGGTCGGTTAATGGCTGGGGACAAGCCGATGTCGCCATTCTGGTCGCCCGGCAGGCACCTCGACCGGCGGCCATTCCTCCAGGCGAGGGGCGCCGTGACCGGAGCTTTACGGGGCTTTTTCGCCGAGCAGGGGGTTATCGAGGTCGAAACCTCGGTCCTTCAGGTCTCCCCGGGCAATGAGACCCATCTGCACGCCCCCCGGACCGAGATCATGCGGCCCGATGGCAGCCGGGTCAGCCGATACTTGCGGACCTCGCCGGAATTCGCCTGCAAGAAGCTGCTGGCGGCCGGGGAGCCCCGAATCTTCGAGTTCGCCCGGGTGTTCCGTGACCGCGAGCGCGGCGACCTGCATCTGCCCGAATTCACCATGCTGGAATGGTACCGGGCCGGTGAGCCCTACAACGCCATTATTGCCGACACGGTCGCCGTCATCGCAAGGGCGGCGCAGGCGACGGGAATCGGGATGTTCTCCTTCCGCGGCCGCACCGCCGACCCTTTTGCCGAGCCGGAGCTTCTGACGGTCGCGGGCGCCTTCGAGCGGTTCGCGGGGATCGATCTGCTGTCGACAATCTCCGCCGGCGAGGGTAACCGTGCCGCGCTCGCCCAATTGGCCGGCGGCAAAGTCCGCGTGGCCGGGGACGACACCTGGTCGGACATCTTCAGCAAGATCCTGGTCGAGCATGTCGAGCCGCATCTGGGGCAGGGACGTTTGACCATCCTGTTCGAATACCCATCTCCAGAGGCGGCGCTGGCGCGGGTGAAGGCGGATGATCCCAGGGTCGCCGAGCGGTTCGAGGTCTATGCCTGCGGCGTCGAGCTCGCCAACGGCTTTGGCGAACTGACCGATGCCGAGGAGCAGCGCCGCCGCTTCACGGAATCGATGGCGGAAAAGCAGCGCCGCTATGGCGAGGCCTATCCGCTCGACGAGGGTTTTCTCGCCGCAGTCGCCGAGATGCCGGAAGCGAGCGGTGTTGCACTGGGCTTTGACCGGCTGGTGATGCTGGCGAGCGGCGCAACACGGATTGATCAGGTGGTGTGGACGCCGCCTGCAGAAGAAACGTTAAGCGAGAGATGACGAAGACCAACCTTGCACGCACCTTGCGCGAGCCAGCCGAGCTCGTGGCCGAGCAGCTCGCTCCCGCCGCGGCGCTGCCCGCGCTCGAGCGCGTCGCCGCGCGTTATGCGGTCGCGATCACGCCGGCGCTGGTCGAGCTGATCGACGCCTCCGATCCCGACGATCCCATCGCGCGGCAATTCGTTCCGACCGCCGCGGAGCTGGAGATGCACCCCGGGGAGAACGCCGATCCGATCGGCGATCATCCGCATTCGCCGGTTCCCGGGATCGTGCATCGCTATCCCGATCGCGTGCTGTTCAAGCTGGTTCACGTCTGCGCGGTCTATTGCCGGTTCTGCTTCCGTCGCGAGATGGTTGGGCCCGGCAAGGAGAACGCGCTGTCCGACAGCGCCTATCGCGCCGCGATCGACTACATTAGCTCGCATGACGAAATCTGGGAGGTGATCCTGACCGGCGGCGATCCCCTGATGCTGTCGCCGCGTCGCATGAGCGAGATCATGGCCGATCTCGCTGCAATCGATCACGTTAAGATCATCCGCCTTCACACCCGCGTCCCCGTGGCCGACCCGGCGCGGATCAGCGACGAGATGGTCGCAGCGCTGAAGGTTCCGGGCGCGACCACATGGGTGGCGCTCCATGCCAACCATGCGCGCGAGCTCACGGAAGATGCCCGTGCCGCCTGCGCGCGGCTCGTCGATGCCGGAATTCCCCTGGTCAGCCAGTCCGTGCTTTTGCGCGGCGTCAACGACAACCTGGCCGCTTTGTCGGATTTGATGCGAGCTTTCGTCGAATGCCGGATCAAGCCCTATTACCTGCATCACGGCGATCTGGCGCCGGGCACTGCGCATTTGCGCACGACGCTGGCGGAGGGACAGGAGTTGATGCGGCAGCTACGCGGACGGGTGTCAGGACTGTGTCAGCCTGACTATGTCATCGATATCCCCGGCGGCGCCGGCAAGTCGCCGGTCGGGCCGAATTACGTGTTGGCGGTGCAAAAAACCGCAGGCGAGGCGCGTGAAGCGGAATCGGAAACGCGCTATCGTATCGTGGATTATTGCGGCGACGTTCATCTCTATCCGCCCAAGGCATGAGTGATGATGGCATGGACGCCGATTTGAGAATGGAGGAACGGACATGAAGAAGATCATGCTGACAGCATCACTTGTGGTCTTGCTCGGCGGCGCCGCGGTTGCACAGACCGGCGGCTCCAAGGGATCGACATCAAGCGGTGCGTCCTCCGGATCGGTGTTGCCGGCGCCCGTCGGTCATCGCCAGCCGCGTGCCAGCGATGTGCCGAGCGAGAAGAATCTGAGCGATCCGAACAATCCCGTGAACAAGGAAGACGCTCTGCTCGACAAGAAGATCAAGAGCATCTGCCGCGGCTGCTGATTGCAATAGCGGGCAGGGCGCGAACAGCATCGCCCCGCCCGCATTGGCCGTCCCTCAGGCCGACTGCTCGTGCAGTCCCGCGCGCTGTGCGTTACGCCGGATTTCGACCGCGTCGGCGAGTTGCTCGAGCACTTTTGCCGTGGTTTCCCAGTCGATGCAGCCATCCGTGATGCTCTGGCCGTAGGTGAGGGGCTTGCCCGGCACCACGTCCTGGCGGCCGGCGACGAGATTGCTCTCGATCATCACGCCCATGATGCGGTTCTCGCCGCCGGAAATCTGGCCGGCGATGTCGGTCATCACCAGCGGCTGGTTCTCCGGCTTCTTGCTCGAATTGGCGTGGCTCGCGTCGACCATCACCAGCGGCGCGACGCCGGATTTCGCCAGCTCGTTGCAGGCGGCCGCAACGCTCGCCGCATCGTAGTTCGGCTTGCTGCCGCCGCGCAGGATGATGTGGCAGTCCTCGTTGCCGGCGGTCGAAGCGATTGCCGAGCGGCCGAGTTTGGTGACGGCCATGAAATGATGCGGATGCGAAGCCGACTTCACTGCGTCCGCCGCGATCCGCACATTGCCGTCGGTGCCGTTCTTGAAGCCGACCGGGCAGGACAGCCCGGAAGCCAGCTCACGGTGGATCTGGCTCTCGGTCGTGCGCGCGCCGATCGCGGCCCAGGACACGAGGTCGGCGATGTATTGCGGCGTCGTCATGTCCAGGAATTCTGCGCCGGCCGGAAGGCCGAGATTGTTGACGGCCGACAGCACGTTACGCGCCAGCCGCAGGCCCTTGTTGATGTCGAAGCTGCCGTCGAGATCGGGGTCGTTGATCAGGCCCTTCCAGCCGACGGTGGTGCGCGGCTTCTCGAAATAGACCCGCATCACGATCTCGAGCTGGTCGGCGAGGTCCTCGCGCAGCTTCGTCAGGCGCTCGGCATAATCGAGCGCGGCCTTGGGATCGTGCACCGAGCAGGGGCCGACCACGACCAGCAGGCGGTCGTCCTGGCCGGTGAGAATGGCATGGATGGCGTTGCGCGCGGCCATGACCACACGGGTCGCCGTGAGCGTGCGCGGGACCTCCCGCATCACCTCTTCCGGCGTGCTCAGCTCTTTCAGTTCGCGGATACGAAGATCGTCAGTCGTGCTCAGCACGGCGGGCTCCTGTCTGTTTTAGAACCTGCCGGCCAATAAAAAAGCCGCCAGGTCTGGCGGCTGTTCGGACGTTTGCTTCAATATTTCAGATTGAGCGCGATCCTCCTGCCGCCAGCGAGCTGTCGTAGCTAAAGTACCAAAAATAGCTGGTGGCGACGGTGATCATGGCAGGCCATATAGCGTGCCGTTGGCGCCTTGTCACCCCCCAATCGGCCTGTCGGGCGACGAGAGCCCTCAGGTGTTGCTGTTGCGCGCCGCCAGCGCCATGCCGATCAGGGTGGCGCCGCCGAACAGCAGGTTGATACCGACGAGGACGCCGATCGCCCATTCCGCCGAGCTCGGCAGCCCCGTGATCACCATGAAGGAGATCGCGATGTCGACCAGGCCCGAGATCAGGAGCCACGACCAGCGGCCGCTGAGCTCGCGGCGGTGCTCCAGTGCGTACATGATGGTGGCGACGCCCTCGGCGAGGAAATAGGCGCCGAGCACGATGGTCAGCGTCAGCACGGCTTGCATCGGACGGGCCAGCAGCAGCATGCCGGCGAGCACGGCCAGTGCAGCCGAGATCAGCGACCACCAGAAGCCCGGCATGGTCCGTGCCCAGTAGGTGACGATCAGCCCGCCGATGCCGCTGATCAGGAACACCCAGCCGAGAAAGATCGCGGTCGCAAGGCTCGCGAGCGGCGGCAGGATCAGCGCGGCGATGCCGAGAGCGGCGAGCAGGATGCCTTCGAACAGGAAGGCCTTCCAATGCGCTTTCACCGCCTCGCTCATCGCGGACTGCAGACGTGAAAAATCCTCGGGCGATGTCATCGGAAGGCTCCGGATCGAAAGGTCTGCGCTCAATCTAGGATACGCGCGGCGTGCTCGCCATCCCGCGGTTCAGCCGCCGCCGTGCGCAGACGAAAAACCTTCGCCGCTGGTGCGAACGCGGTTGCGGCCAAGAATGTAGATCGCGATCGTGACAATCAGAAGCGCGAGGCCGAGCAGGATCGAGACGAATCCGATCGGAATCAGCGCCAGCGTCAGATTGCGCTCGGGGTTGATCAGCCAGTGATGGATCGAGGTCAGCACGAAGGCGAGGCCGAGGAAGCCGACGCCGCCGCCGGCCAGCAGCAGCGCCCACATCCGGCGCAGCTGGCTGAGCCGCTCCCGCGCGATGTCGGTTCGCGGCGCGTGATGGCGCGCGACGCGCCGGACCAGGCGAATGGCGAAGGCGATCGAGCTGAAGCCGACCAGCAGGCTCGCCGCACCCAGCCACATCCGCAAGGCGGGATCGAGATCAGGCATGCGCTGGAGCGTCAGCAGCGGGAAGTCGAACGCCGAATGCAGGGCGAGCGGGCCGGCGAAGATCAAGAGGCGGCTGGACAGGCGGGCCCAGTCGCGGTGGTGGCGGTTGGCGCCCAGTGCCGTGCCGGCCCGCGCGATGGTCAGGTAGGCGCCGGCGATGATGCCGAGCGCGCCGTGGAACGGCACCGTCAGCACGCTACGCAAGGCGGCCAGCGAGCGCCACATCTCGGCATGCTGGACCAGATAGGCGAGGTTCTCGTAGGCGGCGAAGCCGAGGCCGACCGCGGCGCCATAGACCACGGTGTCCATCGGATTGGCAAAGGTCCGCCGCTTGGTCGAGGAGACCAGCACGATGGCGATCACCTTGACGGCTTCCTCAGGCAGCGCGACGCCGAAGATCGAATGCATGGCCAGCGCCGCCCAGGGATTGTCGGGGGCCGCGACCATCTTGGCGAAGGGGGCGCGGGCGAGGCCCAGCAGCGAAATGCTGGCTGCACCTAACAGGAACGCGGTCCAGACCTGGGCCGGCGGGCCAGGGCGTTCCTCGGCGGCAATGACGAGCCAGAGCATCAGCAGCGCCGGGGCGATGGCGGCAGTTCCGATGACGGTGGGTAACGCTTCAATCAGGTACATCGGCGCCGAAAATAGGTTCCCTTGGTCCGCTTATCTACGTTCTCCCGATGCGACCATGTGTCATGCGCTTGCTGTCGCCTCGCTTAACGCGCGTGGCAGCCGCCGTTCATCAGGGCCGCCACGTCTAGAATACGAGCGCAATCAATTGCATGACAGAATCGCTTCGCCATCAATGGCAAAGGCGGCGCTTCGCGGCCGGGGTGCGAATTGGCAAGTCAGATCAAGGGAATGCGCAGGTTTCTTCGATTCACGATGCACGCGCCCTGACGCCGAGTCCAGAGGCGACGCGGAAGCGAAGCGGCCTAGCCACGCTTCGTGATGCGGCCGCGCGGTGGCGATGCGATCCGGCGGGCCCGCACCTGCTCCCAGTCCTCAGTGCGTGGTGAATGGCGGCGGCGCTTCGGGGGCGATGTCGAAGGCGCCGAGATGGAACTCCTCGCCGATGGACGCGTCCTCCTCGGCATGGTGCGCGAGCAGGGTGAAGGCGGCGCTCGGGTATTGCTTCCAGATCTCGAGATCGTCGGCGGTGATGGTGAGCCAGCCAAACGTGTACATGTAGCGGCCAGGCTCTGTGACCCGGCCGACCCTGTCCCAAGTGATCTTGTTGACTGGCATCCGGTCCCCCGATCGCAAGTCCGCAAATGACGTCCGGCATGCGGCACGGACCGTCGAAAGCTGATCCCGCAATGGGGCCGCGATAGGGCGGCGAAGCGGAGGCAAGGCGGCCGCAACGCGCGGCCGCCGCCTGTCGGTTCAGCGCGCCGTCGAGGCCGCCTGTGCTTCGGCCCGCTCCAGCTGACGGTGCGAGGCGTGGAAGACGTCGTGGACGAGACCGATCTTTTCCAGGCCCAGGATGATCAGGCCGTTGAGATCGATCTCCCACCAGGCGTGCGAGATATAGGCGTCCCGCGGGAAGCGGTGATGGTTGTTGTGCAGACCCTCGCCGAAGGTGAGGATCGTGGTCACGAATTCGTTGGTCGAGGCGTCGTCGACCTCGAAGCGGCGATAGCCGTAGGCGTGGCAGACCGAGCCGGTGAGCTGGCTGGTGAGGATCAGCAGATAGGCGCGGAGCAGGCCGGAGAACAGCACGCAGCCGATCATGCTGTGCACGCCGCCGAAGGTGTAGCCGATCACGCCAGGGATGAACACGCCCGACATTCCGTACCAGACCCAGCGCGTGCGCACGAAGAACATCGCAATGGGATCGGCGAGGATGTCCTTGGCATAGTACTCGTTGTCGGTGGTTGCCTGGTCGAACACCCAGCTGCCCTGGGCATGCAGGAAGCCCTTGAGCGCGCTGGCATAGCGATTGCCGAAGCCGTCGAATTGCGGGCTGTGGGGATCGCCGACGTCATCGGCGTAGAGATGGTGGCGGCGGTGGTTGGCGACCCATTTGGCGATTGAGCCCTGCACCGCCATCTGGGCGATCGCGCAGAAGAAGACGCGCATGATCGGCCCGGTGCGGAAGCTGCGATGGACGAACAGGCGGTGCATGCCGGCGCCGATGCCGAAGGTCGTCAGCGCGAACATCCAGACGAACGTAAACAGCTCGACCTTGCCGACGCCTTGCGTGACGGCCCAGACGATGCCCGCGACCGCGCCGACATAGAGGATGCCGAGCAGGAGATAGCTCTCGCGCAGCTTGGCCTGAACCAGCGGGCCTTCAGTGACGACGCCGGGCGGAAGCTGCGGCTTGGCCGCGGTGACGGTGGCTTTCGCGATTTCAGCCGGGGCGGACTCGGCGATGGACATTCCGGGAGTTCCAATACTTAAGGCCCGCACTGATTGCGGACGTACTGGGTCACACCCTATCGCGCAGGGGCCTCCGCCTCCAGTCTTTAGTTAAGAAAGAGTTAAGAACGGCCCGGCCGGTATCAGGCTGACTGCGCCAGGGGCGAGCGAACGATCAGCCGGACGAGGTCGTCGCGCGACTGTTTTTCGGCGAACTTGACGGCAAAGCCATTGTCGAATTTGCGGATGACGCGTCCGACGCAGGCGCCGACCGCAAGCGCGGTTCCGACCGGCGGGTCGTATTCGCAGGATATGGCGACGCCGGCCGTGGAGACGTCGATGATGAAGCAGGGATGGATGCTGCCGTCGGCGAGCGTCAGCAGCGTGTGCGAGACCTGCGGAACGAAGCGGGCGTCGCGCCGCAGCTCCTGGACGCTGGCGTCCCTCTGCTTCTTCTCGAGCCAGGTCAGCTTCTCCGACATCCAGGCCCGCCGCGCCCGCGTCATATCGAGCTCCATCAGGAAGCCCGCCTTCAGCGTCGCGCTGATGGTGCACTGGAATTCACCGAAATCCTGGAAGTAGGAGGTCACGCGCTCGCCGACCTTGCCGACGACGGGCACGTCCACGATCATCCGGAACGGCGAGACGCGCTTGGTCCGGCAGGCGAAGCTGCGCAGCTTGCCCTCGCAATCGTACCAGCGCGGCAGCGAATAGCTGCCGTTCACGGTGACTTCCACTGCTCGCTGCCTGAGGAATTCTGCGACGGACATGAACGCCGATCGGTTGCGGATGATTTCCGTAATTCCACGGTAGCCGCCAAATTCTAAGCAAATGATACCGCCGCTCAGGAGCAGGGGTAAATTTCCGGTAAATGTGCGGAGCCGTCATGCACCGTGATGCTCTCACAACATCGTCATTGCCGAGCACGGCGGCGGCACCTAGCCGAGCAGCACCACCAAAGCCAGCAAGCCGAGGGCGATCAGGAATTTGATCGTCGTCCAGATCAGACCATCGGCCCGGCGCTGCAATCCGAACCACGCCAATACGCGCCGGATCGCGAACGATCCGAACACTTCGAGGCAGGCGAACAGAAGGGCGATGCCGGCAATGAACGACCATGACTCGGCCGGGGGCATCCATTGCGCGACCAGGGCAGGGACCGAGCCTTTCAGTGCGCCGAGCAGCGCGAACCATCCGAACCAGGATGCAAAGCCCTTGACGATATCGGGCCCGACCGCATCGGGCTCGAACCGGATGCCGGTCGCCGCGAGCAGGCGTTCGATCCGCTCGCCGTCGGTGAAGAGCAGGAAGGCGCCGACATAGAGAGGAATGCGCGACAGGAAGATGATGGCGATGATGCCGAACAGGACGAAGTGGCCGATGACGTCGCTGAGGATCTCCACGCCATTCGTGCGCGATGGCCTCGGTGCGGCCTGACGCTGCGGCAGCGATCTGGCGCGCGCCATGTGCTCCAGCATCTTGGCGCGCCGGCCCGGCGCGTATGGAGCTGCGCGGTGCATCCAGGACGGCGGCTGCCCGGCAACGCCGGGCTGTCTGTCCGAGGCGGATTGCTGCTGCTCCATGGGCCTGCACCGGTTCCATCAGAGGATTGGTCGGAGCCCAGGGGTGGGGAGGTTCACTGCAAGGGGGAAATATCGCAGCAGCGCGCCGTCTGGCACGTGGCGCTCCCTAGCGGAATCGAACCGCTCTCTCCACCGTGAAAGGGTGGCGTCCTGACCGATAGACGAAGGGAGCAAACGCAGGGCCCCGCCGCTTTGGGCGGCACGGCCGCCGACCACCTGAGTCGTACCCGGCGGCTTGCGGCGGGCGAACGTATAGTGGCCTTTGCGGCTGCGGGCAAGCCGTTCGGGAACGTCTTGTGGAACCGGTGGACAGTGCCGCTCCGGCATCATTCGGAGGCGATTTCAACGGTTTCTTAGGGTTCCCTGAGTTAGCGCTGGAGGGGGAGAGTTTTAGCCGATGCCACAACCCAAGAAGCGCGCAGCCCGCAAGCTGCTGTCGCGGCATGCCTGGATCACGCTCGACGGCGGGTTCGCGGCACGGCATTGCCTGGTCCAGGACATCTCCGATACCGGCGCCAAGATCACGATGGACGAGGACGCGAGCCAGCTGCCCGGCGTGATCCGGATGGCGTTTGCGCGCGATGCCCGCACCGGGCGGAGCTGCCAGGTGATCTGGCGCCGCGGCAAGTCGGCCGGCGTCAGGTTCATCTGACCTTACCTGCGCGCACCGGCTGGATGGCGCGCGGCGCCGGTCCGGGCTAGAAGGTCGGCATGCGCGCGACGCTCCTCATCCTGATCTCGTTGCTCATCACGTCCGCAGCCGCGGCCGAGGCGCTGCGCCTTCCGGCCGCCGAGCCGGCGCCGGCGGGCAAGGCGTTGCCGCTGAAGGGCGCATCCGCCACGGCGAAGGCGAATGCCTGCGCATCGTATGGAGCCGGCTTCCATCTGGTCGAGGCGACCGGCACCTGCGTGAAGATCGGCGGCGCGATCAGCGTCGACGCCGCCGTCAGGCGCTAGAGCCGCATGCCGCCGGATCTGTTGCGGCTCGATATCCTCGTCCCCGTGCTGGTGTGTTGCGCGCTGCTGTGGTGGGTCGGCCGCGGCCTCAGCTGGCCGGCGCGGCTCGCCACCGCAGCGGTGACGCTGCTGCTGATCATCTGCGTGCTGTTGGTCGAGCGCGGCTGGCTTTAGGCGCGGTGGTCAAATAAAAAGCGCGAAAACAACCCCATGCACAGTAGCCGTCAAGTGTCGCGACGAACTCGAAACTTCGCGGCCGAACGGCGATTTCCTGTGCACGCGTCGAGCCTTGAGCGGCGGCAGCGGCTCACGACATCGGGGATGCGACGAATTGTGCAAATCCGGGGCGCTTGCCGAGCTCGGCGAGCCAGCGCGTCAGGTTCGGCTGAGCCGGCCGGCTGATGCCCTCGACGCCGAGCCAGCGCCGCGCATAGGAGCCGATCGCGATGTCGGCGAGCGTGAACTGGTCGCCCTCCATGAAGCGGCGCGAGGCGAGCAGATTGTCGGCGATCGCCCACACCTCGGCGGCGGCATCGGCATCGCGCTGCACCTGGATCATGTCGCGCTCGGCGGGCGCCGTGCGCACGATGCCCCAGAACACGGGGCGGTCGACCGGCTGCACCGCCGACAGCGTCCAGTCGAGCCAGCGGTCGACGCTGGTGCGAAGGTTCGGCGCCTCCGGATAGATCGGCGTGCCGCGCCCATGCGCAAGGCAGAGATAGCGCATGATGGAGTTCGACTCCCACAGCACGAAGTCGCCCTCGACCAGGGTCGGGATCCGCGCATTGGGGTTCATCGCGAGATAGTCGGCCTCGCGAGTCTTGCCGTATTGCATGCCGGCGTCGATGCGCTCGTAGGTAAGCCCAAGCTCGGTGAGGCACCACAGCACCTTCTGCACGTTGACCGAATTTGCACGGCCCCAGATCGTGATTTTTTGGTCCGGCACGTGATCCTCCCGCGCGTTCTTCGGTGTCGTAGCCCGGATGAGCGAAGCGACATCCGGGACCTTGCCTGCAGCGTTCCCGGGTATCGCTGCGCTCACCCGGGCTACGATGTCTTGCGCAGGTGATAGCGGAATTTCCTCACCGCAGCGTCGGCGATTGCACCTAGCCCTCATGCAAAAAGCTCCGCCCGGGGCGGAGCTTTTTCCTCGCATACAGAGCCCGACGTCAGTGGCCGAAGAACAGCCACAACAGGATGATCACCGGGATCGGCACGCCCAGCAGCCACAACAAGATTCCGCGTCCCATCGCGTTCTCCTCCAATCGCATCATTGAGGAGTGAACGCCCCCGGTGCGGGCTTGTTCCTGCTGCGCGGGGCTTGCCAATCAGGCCTTACCAATGGCCGGTGTTCGGCATCGACAGCCACGGCTCCTGCGGCGGCTTCGGCTCGCCTTTCTGCAACAGCTCGATCGAGTGCAGGTCGGGCGAGCGGACGAACGCCATGTTGCCGTCGCGCGGCGGACGGTTGATGGTGACGCCGGCCTTCTGCAGCTTCGCGCAGGTCGCGTAGATGTCATCGACCTCATAGGCGAGATGGCCGAAGAAGCGATCCTCGCCATATTTCTCCTCGTCCCAATTGTAGGTGAGCTCGACCAGCGGCGCGCCGCGCGTCTTGGGCTGATCGGCCAGCGCGTCGAGATCGTCCGACGAGCACAGGAACACCAGCGTGAACCGCCCCTTGTCGTTCTCGATCCGCCGCACCTCCTTCAGCCCCAGCGCATCCTGGTAAAACTTCAGCGCGACATCGAGATTGCGCACGCGCAGCATGGTGTGGAGATAACGCATGGTTGTTGCTCCCTTTGAACGGTGGAGGGTTTTGCTTTGGGCCGGGACGGCGGGGGTAGGAGATAGCAGGAAACAGGGAGGAGGGGCAGGGGGCGGGGGCAAATGTGCGTGAGGGGGATGGTCTGCGAAATGAGTTGGCCAGCGGGGACCAAGCGCACTGGAAATTACCGCTGCCGCTTGCGCTGCCCGTGGTAAGCCGCCAATGTCTCACAACAAGATGCGCTTCGCAGCGATCGCACTGACCTGCAAGAATGTAAAAATCGCGGGTATGGCTATCAGGATTAGGCCGATTCGAAAGAGAAGGTAGATAAATAGCCTCAACCCGGGCCGCCTTACGCTTCTGATTAGATAGCGATATATCAAGCACTTCGAGATTGTTTTGAGACGCGCAACATCGTCACCAGTGAGTGCTGGTTCAAAGGCTTTCAAAGTAAAGATTTGTTCCTCGCGCTCGCTCAGCCTCGCGTATTCTTGCCGTAGTTCGTCTGCAACTCCCGGCAGTCCTCCCATTCTCAGGACGTGCTCGCTCTCTGATTCAGATTTCTGGTAGGGAGTCGCGCAACGCTTAAAATCTGGGTGACAGAAATAGCTGAAGAGTAGGGTCGCTATTGATAGAAAAAAGCTGCCATAAAAGAGAAGCCAAATGCGCCAAGTGCTAGGCAAGAAGTGGAGCAGCCACCCATCGTATTTGATTGTGATGTATTGGTGCACGTTGTCGTTGAGCAGCAGCATGTAGCCGAAGGCAGGCATGAGCACCGCAGTTTTGACCAGGTTCGAATTTCCCAGCGATGCGAGTTCGATCCAGCGAGAGTGTTGCTCTAGCCAATCTCTCAGAATGATCGCCCATTCTCTCAATGTCGTCCACCAGTCACTAAGAGCCCAGAACATTTACATCCCCAGTACTTGTGCTCGTAAACTGCTCACTTCAATTGATGTTGCGGAGATGGTGCACTCAACGTTCGCAGCTGGCTGTAAGCCAAATGCATATTGTCCGCTGGGCGGATGATGTCAGTCAATTGAATGCGCTGTCAGCGCAATTACGTCGAGAAATCTACGAAGACGGTATGACCTCGGCGAGGGGCCTGCATTGCCCCCCGCGGTGGATCATCGCGTGACAGTTCGCGCAGACGATTGCGAGATCTTTCAATTCAATTTTGCGACCCTCAGCAGGAGCTTCGCTTAGCGGCCTAAGGTGGTGAACGTGGGCAAATTCCTTTCCGAGATCTCCATATGTGACCGCAAAATCGAAATTGCAGCGAGGCACCTCGCACTTCAACGCCTTGTGCTGCCAGAGTGCAGCCTGAATCTTCTTTGCGCGCATGGATGCTTCGCGTCGCCGGTGCAAAATATAGCGCCTTCGCTGTTCCCCTTCAAACCCTGCTATTTCAGGATCGTCCTGTGTCGTCGAAGTTGTCGGCAGAGCGCCGCGGGTCACAATGCAATTGCCGCTCGTCATGTCGTAGGTTGTAACTGCCCAGGCAACTGGATCAAGTAACCGCTTTTCAACCGCGGAAGACTCCGACTCTGCATTCAGATGGTCGCGCTTCTCACCTTGCAGAATTATCGCGCGAATAGGCAGCCCATCTCGGTAAGCGATCCGCAAGTTCTCGTCGAGTTCGTTTGCGCGCATCTTCCATTGAGTAGCGCCTCTGCCCCCGAGCCGCCCGTCTCGCAGGCGGATGTTTTGGTCGTGGACGATGTCGTCACCGACGATCGTGAGGTCGTCATAGAAGAAAAGTGCGACAACCACCTCATCGGTCTGACGGAATGACCAATTGTAGCAGTACTTCGGATTCGTTGCTGGATTGCCGCCCCTGAAGTCGCTCCAAGCCGTAACGTCAACGCCCGCCTCCCTAACGAGGTCGATAACCAAAGGCTTCTCTGTTGGTTTAAGAGCGGAGAGGTCGGTCATGGCGCTCGCTGAGGCTGAGAAGTTGTTCCAATCGCCAATAGCATCTAATCCGTGTGTGTAATAGCAGTCAACGGACCTGGCATTTTCGGCCCCTCAACCCCGCGGCAGTTGTGGACCCCGCCAGAGATGGGGGCGACTAAGCGCTATGGCCGCACTCGTTGCAAAACTCCTGAATTACGGTGACAGTGCCACCGTAACTCGTCCGGCTGCCGGCTCGCCAAATTTTTGCTTTCGCGCTGTTGCCAACCCAAACGGTCAAACCCTCGGCAGTTGAACCCCGCCAGAGATGGGGGCGACTAAACGCCATGGCCGCACTCGTTGCAGAACTCCTGTTGGATCTCGTCAGAAGCCTCATTGGTGACTGGCTGAGACAGGCTGCGGTGGCCGTTTGTGCGTGGCTCGATACGAGGATTCGCGGCCGCGCTGCACGCTTTGTCGTGGGCGGCCTGCTCGGGATCGCCGCCTATTTCCTCATTCCTGTTGTCGCCGGGCTGCTGGGTCTCTGATGCCCTCCGTGAAGGCGAACCTCGTCATCGCGTTGGCCATCGGGGCGCTCGTCTCATTGGGGCTCCTCGCCATCGAGCCGCTGACCGACTTTGCTTATCTTTCGCTGGAGTGGCCCGGCATCACGGTTGCGTATTTCTTCTGGGGAGCGGTCGGAGGCTCCACCTTCCTGGGCGTAGCGATTTCCTGGGTCGTGAATGCACTCACCTACGGTCTGGGTGCTTTCGTCATTCTCAGCGCTCTCAAGGTGCTGATGGAGCCTTAGATTTCTCTAGCGTCTCGATCCGTCCTTGCCGCGCCGGGCCTCTTCGGCCTCGTCCACGAGCGTCAAGGCGGCGCTGTCGTAGCTCAGCCTCAAGCCACGGCCGACGATCCATGTCCATCCCTTGCGGGCGTCTTTGGTCGGCCGGGCGTTGAACTGGTCGGAGATCGATTTGACGGTGGCGTCTTGCGGCCCCGGATTGCTCAGCTCCGCATGGACGCGCCAGATCGGATGCCTGGCGTCAGCTGGATCGCTGTCGATCGTGACCTTGGCGCCATCGGCTGCGCATTCGAGGGTAAAGGTGTCGCGAAGCTGGCGGCAGCGGTAGCGGCGTTGCGTGATGACCTTGTTCGTTTCCTCGAATGTCATCCCGGGCGAGAAGCCGAGGATGTCGGACTTTTTCAAATTGGCCAGCGACGCAGGTCTCAAAAAGCCCGGCTGGATCGCCACGAGGGCGGCAATGGCAACAACGATCAAGCCGGCGACAACAATGGCAATCTTCATCAGTCCCTCGCAAGAAACATCCGACCATACAACAGCCGGAGCCTCCTGCCAGTCGGCAGGGCTATCGCAGATGGCTTCTTGGCGACGGCCAGAGCAAGCGCCCCGTCCTTCGAGACGACCGCTTCCAGCGGTCTCCTCAGGATGAGGCTAAGCAGCATTGGCCCCGTTGAAATTGCAGCCGCGCACTCCGCCCTCATCCTGAGGGCCCGCCATCGGCGGGCGTCTCGAAGGATCGGCTGCGGGCGAGCTATCCGCCACACTTCTTCATATGCGATAGCCCTGCGCCAGTCGGGCGAGGCGTTTTACGCCGCGGCCTGGTGTGTTGATCAACAGGAATAAGGAAACCGATTTCCTAAATGAGGACGTTCGGACGGACAGACATTCTCCGGGAGGTTTCTCGAAACCGCCTTTCACACGCGCGCCCGCTGATGTATGTTCCCCGGCGAGCCGCCAACGAGGTGTGCCGAAGCCTCGTCAGTACCTGGCGGCGTTTATGCCCACGGCGGGCAGTGTACTGCATTCATTTCAGATCCCAACGTCTCATATCCCACGATCGCGACGATCATCTCGTCACGATGCGCGTCTTCATTTCAGAACGGAGCAAGCCATGCATTTCTGTCTCACAGGGCAATACACGCCGCGCGCTCTCAATGCCATTCTGGAAAATCCGACGACCAATCGCCAGGAAGCGGCGAAGAAGCTGATCGAGGCGGCCGGCGGAAAGCTGGTCTCGATGTACAGCGTCGCGACCGACGGCCCCGGCGTTCTCGTGATCTTCGACGTGCCTGATCCGAGTAGCGCGCCGGCCATCTCCGGCCTCACCGTCACGGCGGGCACCTTGCAGAACGTGAAACTGATGCGCCTGTTCACGCAGGACGAGATCAAGCAGGTGCGGCAGAACGCAGCGAAGCTGCGCGCGTCCTATAGCCCGCCCGGCAGCTGATCGTTCGAACTAAAGCGCGATGAGATTAGGATGAATCGTCATCGCGCTTTAGGTTATTGTTTGAGCATGATCTTTTCGAAAAATCGCTGCACACTTTTCCGGATCATGCTCTAGCTCCGCACCATGCGAGGCCGCCGACCGTCGCGATGAGCGGCGGTCTCGCGAACTCTTTTCTCAAGTCTGCCTCGATCGCTCTGCAGCTACGCTGCGATCCGCTGCGCGACGGGAGTCGTCAGGTACTTGAGCGCTTTGGCATGTTCGAGATCGGGAACCGCGATGGCCGTGTGGCTGTAGATCGCATGGGTCCGCGATGTCGCGATCCTGTCCAGGATCTCCTTGCCCTTGATGACGTGCAGGCCCATGCCTTCCGCGGACGGAAAGATCGCCAGCACCACGTCATAAGCCGCGATCACGGTTCTCAGCGCCTCGGCCTTGTCCTCGGCGACATCGACAAACACGCGAACATCGGCTGCGAGTTCACGCAGCTCGTCAAAATTCAGCACTGTGGGGATACTCCAACGCAACGATACCTAATGAAGCTTGGATGCGTTGGGTTACTGAAGTCTCAACAACATGCATCTCATCACAAGTTTCACGGTGAGGTGACTCCTTAGATTGCGTCGGGACCGGGCATGGAGCAGGGCTGTCGCGCACGAAGAAGGCGGAGCTCGCCCGCAGCCCATCCTTCGAGACGCCCGCCTTTGGCGGGCCCTCAGGATGAGGCCGGGGGCGCGGCAGCAATTTCCTAGCCTCGTCCTGAGGAGACCGCTGGAGGCGGTCGTCTCGAAGGACGAGGCGCTTGCTCAGGCATCAAAAGCGTCGTCGCGCGAGCAAAAAGTGACGGGAATCACGTGAAACTGCGGCTTGCGTTTTCGGCCTCGATGGGTTCTAAGCCCCGTGACTTCCCGACCTCCGGCATGAACACGAAGCGCGCTGCGCGGCTTTGTCATGTGCCCGGCAAGTGACCTCACAGCTCACGCCCACCCAATCCAGAGGATTTTGACATGGCGAAGATGACCAAGACTCAATTGATCGATGCGATTGCCGAGGGCACGCAGCTCTCGAAGAACGACGTGAAGTCGGTCATCGAGTACATGGCGACGGTGGGCTACAAGGAGCTCAACGAGTCCGGCGAGTTCGTTATTCCCGGTTTCGTGAAGATGTCGGTCGTGAACAAGCCGGCGACCGAAGCGCGGATGGGCATCAATCCCTTCACCAAGGAGCCGATGCAGTTTGCGGCCAAGCCGGCGAGCAAGTCGGTCAAGGCCTCGCCGCTGAAGGTGGCCAAGGACGCCGTCTGATCCGGCGCTCGCGCGCGGCCTTGCGTGCCGAAAGCCCCGTTCCGATGGATTCGGAACGGGGCTTTCGCTTTTTGATTTGAAGCGCAGGCCGGCCTCGCGCCGTCCACAAAAAGCGAAAACCCCGCCTGGGGGAAGCGGGGCTTTCTAATGGGGGAAGCTTGGGGGAAGCTTCACCAATTAGACGCGCCAGCCCGCCAAAGGTTCACGATCTGAAGACGAGATGGGTGTTCGGTGGCCGCGAGCGCGAACAATCCCGCAAGGCGCTTCGCTTCAGCCGGCGCCTCAAAAGAAAAACCCCGCGCGATGCGCGCGGGGTTTTCCAAACTGACGGCGATGGGATTTCAGCGCCTGGCCGTCAGTCATGCCTCGAACTTAAGGTTGAAAATCCAAAATGCAACAGCGCCGCGGCGACGGAATATGCTCGTCCACGCGGCGCTGCTATGTGACTGGGCGCTGAAATCCCCAGCCTTCATGAGTCTGCGCAGCGCCCAGAAGGTTCAAGACGATCTGCGCGAAAATCTCTGGACTTGATGTTCTCTTTTTGTTCTATTGAGCCACCCTGGAGGTGACTCATGACCGTCGAAAAGCAGCGCGAAGTGATCCGGCTCTGGAACGAGCTCAGGAAGGTCGACGGCCCCGCCGCGGAAGAGCTCCGCATCCAGATCCTCGAATGCTTTTCAGAGAAGGGCAAAGGCAAGCGGGCGGCGTGACGTACGTTCGGCCGGCATCGACGATTTCAGGCAGGCGCGGTCCTGTTCTGGCGGCGCGCGCTTGATCTGATATCGCCGAGCGGCGCGCGCGGTGCGCTTGCGTCTGCTCGCCGCCGCTCGCTTAGGAACCATCATCCTGCACCAGCGTTCGCGCAACATGACATGCCCGCGATGCGCCAGGCCGATGATGGCAATCTCGGCCAACAGCTTTCGATGCGAACCCTGCCGCGAGTTCGTCATCGTGTTTGCGGTCGTCTCGACATTCGTGCCGCCGAAGTTGCCTGCCGCGGAAGCAGCGGCGCCGCGCGACTTCATCGATCGTTAGGAAACGCTGCGCGCTGGTTTTCTCGATTCCGATTCGTTCTGCGAGAACGAAAAGGAGTCGGATGCAGAACAAGTCGCGGCTGCCTGAATCCCGATGCGAAAGCCAAGGCCGGCCGTCGATGCTGTGCGTGTCTCTGCGAGCGCGAGTGCGTCTCTGCGAACGCGAGTGCGTCGCTGCGAACGCGATCGGCTCGCGATGACCGGCCATTCGCACGCGTGATCCACACCTCTTGTTAAGAGTTGCTCCGCGCCGATTTCTTCGATTCCGATTCGTTCTTCGAGAACGAAATGGAGGCGAAGCTGGAACAAAGCCGGACGATGAATGCCATGGACCTTCGTCGCGGTCTGAAGGCGCAACAGCGCCTGCGCGAACGCCTAACGAAAGCTTGCGCGCAAGCCGATAACCCTATTCGGTTAGGTTAAAAGCCCAATCGCGTTGCGATCGCCGCGGACTGGAGTAGGTATCAGGTAAAGACAAGCAAGAAACGGCTTCGCCAAGAAGCGACTTTTAAGAAGCGAATTTTCCAGGAAGCGATTTTACCAAGAACGACGTCATGACGCCTTTTTCAGAACCGTCCTTTTATCAAGGCGATCGGCACACCTACCGGCGGGTCGCCATCGTCGGCTCGCTGTTCTGCCTCGCTTTCGTGGTGATCAGCTTCTCGCTGCGGCCGCAAGCCGAGGACACAAGCGTCGCGGTCAAGGCCGACAGGCTGGTGCGCACGGCGGGCCAAGTGCCGCGCGCCAATTAAGTGCCGCGCGCCAATTAACGCTCGTCGGTGTGGATCCGGTCGGTCGCCGACGCATCACGGGACGAAGCGCCGCGAGTTGCAAGCGCCACGAACCCGGCGAAGCCGGACAGGTTGAGCAGAACTTCGAGCCAGGCGGGCATGTCGGGGCCCTCGCATTTCCTCAAGACAACCTCAACGTGCGCAAGGGGCGCTTGTTCCGCGCGCGCGAAAAAAATCCGGCTAGAGCATGATCCGGACCCGAAGGGCCGCGCCAGCGCAAAGTGCGAAGCGGTTTTCCGGAAAGATCATGCGTAAACAACAACCTAAAGCGCGTTGACGATTCATAAAAATCTCGTCGCGCTTTAGAGCCGGGAGGAGGGGTCGAGCCGCCGGCCGAGGGTCGCGACGGATTCGGATGAGGGCTGATGTTTCAGGAACTCGGCGATGGCCCGCGCGAGTTCGCCGTCGCTCATCGGCGTCGGCGGCGGGCGCAGCGTGCCGACACCGAAATTGCGCACGATCTCCTCAAAGTGCTGATCATCGGATTTGGGAACAAGCCCGCGGATACGGGCCAGCAAAGCGGATATGGGCATCCTTCCTCCTCGGCATCCGCCCCGCTGGCAGTCGTTATCGTCTGCTGCCATTTGCCCCCTTGGAACTGCTCCCTTGAAACTGAAAACCCCGCCAGCATCGCGGAGGATACTGACGGGGCTTCCGTGCTTTTGCCTCTACCGGATAGCGGAGGCTCTGCACTTGCAGATTTAATGCGGGCGAGGCGATTTCGTTCCGCCTGCATCGGTATTTTTTGACAGCCCCCCGGTTCCGCCTTGCGCGCAACCATCGCAGGCGGCCCGCGTTGTGCTTCCTGTTGCGAAGGAAGGAGGAGATCATGAAGAAAACACTGGCAGTTCTCGCCACCGTCGCAGCCGTCGGCGTGACCGCGGTCGCGGCGCCTGCGCCCGCCGAGGCGCACAGACGCGGCATCGGGCCGGGCCTGGCATTCGGCCTTGCCGCCGGTGCGATCACCGCAGGCGCGGTCGCCGCGTCGCATCCGTACGGCTACTACGGTCCGGGCTACGGCTACTATGACGGGCCGGCCTATTATTACGGATCGGGCCCGTACGCCTATTATGGTGGACCGTACTACCGGCACCACTACTATTATCGCCACTGGTAACGGTCCAACAACGTGAAAAAGCCCGGAGCGATGCTCCGGGCTTTTTTCATGCGTATCGATCAGACGCGTCTTATGGCCAGAGCGAGGGCCGTTCCACCTTGCGGGCATTCTCGAGCGTCGTCACGAAATACTCTTCGCGTTCGCGCTTGAACTTCTCCTGGGTGGCACGGAAGGCGGCGACACGGGCGGCGATCTCTTCGCGTTCGCGGATATTGCGTTGTTCGTCTTCGGTCATGTCCATCCCCTCTGTTCGCACTTGGACTTTGTCTACGGGACTTCGTCTATTGGACTCTGTCTACGTGTTTACTCAAGCGCTGCCGCCGCATCGTGCGCTGAGTCGCATTCAATATATGCATTGGCGCTTCTGATTGGGGCGTCAATGGGGACGAGGCATTGCAGGATTGTGATAAGCGGTGATCGGAAAAAAATGCCGGGCCCGCTTCTTTCCGCGTGTCGCTCCGCGCGTTCGTTCGCGGTGGATAAGAGCGCCAACATTCTTGTCGCTTGGGTGCGACGCAGCTAGCCGAACGGCGCCTGATGCGCGCTGAATCGGCTGCAGGGCAGGGCGCGCCCCAGGAGATGACGGCAACGTCGCGCGCGGGCCATGCTATAGAGCCATGCATGAAAGTCAGGATGGCTGGCCCATGATTGCATCAGATCTTCGCAGCGGCGTCGAACGTCTCGGCGACATGATCGCCGAGGCCAGGACCATCGTGCCGTTCACCGGCGCCGGCATCTCGACCGAATGCGGCATCCCCGACTTCCGCTCGCCGGGCGGAATTTGGACGCGCTACCGCCCGATCGAGTTCGGCGAATTCGTCGCCAGCCAGGAGGCGCGCGACGAAGCCTGGCGCCGCCGCTTTGCGATGGAGGAGGTCTTTGCGGCGGCCAGGCCCGGCCGCGGCCATCGCGCGCTGGCATCGCTCTACCGCGCCGGCAAGATTCCCGCGGTCATCACCCAGAACATCGACAATCTGCACCAGGCCTCGGGCTTTGCCGGCGAGCACGTGATTGAACTTCACGGAAATACCACTTATGCGCGCTGCATCGGATGTGGGCAGTCCTATCAGCTCGACTGGGTGAAGCGACGATTCGACGAGGACGACGCCGCACCCAACTGTACCGTGTGTGACGAGCCGGTGAAGACGGCCACGATCTCGTTCGGCCAGATGATGCCCGAGGATGAAATGCAGCGCGCGACCGAGCTGTCGCAACATTGCGACCTCTTCATCGCGATCGGTTCCTCGCTCATCGTATGGCCGGCGGCCGGCTTTCCGATGATGGCGAAGAACTGCGGTGCACGTTTGGTGATCATCAATCGCGAGCCGACCGAGCAGGACGACATCGCCGATCTCGTCATCCGTCACGACATCGGCGAAACCCTCGGGCCCTTCGTCGGCAATTGAGGCGTTAGTTTGATTCGCGGCTGTGCAAGCTGTTCATAGGTTCCGGCGAATCTCTTTTTTGTCTATGCGTCGCAACCGGGAGTGTTATCTTTTGAGTCGAAAGATTCGCGTCGCGTCGAATTGAGAACATTCTCTTAAGACGCGTGATTCGAGCGCCGCCAATGTGGCGGGTTGCATGGCAGTGTGGGGTCCGGGGTTATGGGGTCGTCGGACGGATTTGAGTCCAAGAAGCTTGGAGTTCCGGGACAGGGTACCTCGCCGGGGCGGTTGACGCCGGGCGAGCATGGCGGCGCCGGCCGCGACAGTGCACTCAGTCCGTTCACCGGACTGGGCGAGGCCAGCGCCAATCTCGTCGAGGTGACCGGCGTCATCAAATGGTTCGACGCTTCCAAGGGCTACGGCTTCATCGTTCCCGACAATGGCTGGCCCGACGTGCTCCTGCACGTTACCGTGCTTAGACGCGACGGCTTCCAGACCGCCTATGAGGGCGCACGCATCGTCGTCGAGTGCATCCAGCGCGCCAAGGGCTACCAGGCATTCCGCGTGGTCTCGATGGACGAGTCGACCGCGATCCATCCGGCGCAGATGCTGCCGCCGCGCACCCATGTCACGGTCACGCCGACCAGCGGGCTGGAGCGAGCCCAGGTCAAATGGTTCAACCGGCTGCGCGGCTTCGGCTTCCTGACCTGCGGCGAGGGCACGCCCGACATCTTCGTGCACATGGAGACGCTGCGCCGCTTCGGCATGACCGAATTGCGCCCCGGCCAATATGTGCTGGTCCGCTTCGGGCCCGGCTCCAAGGGCATGATGGCGGCCGAGATCCATCCCGAGACCGGATCGCCCGGCCTGCAGTCGCACTGAAGGCGCCAGTTCCCGCAATCGTGAGCAGAGGCGCGCTGGCCGGCCAGCGCGCCTCTGGCTTTTGTGATGGTCGCCGCGTAAGGACTGGTTCAGTCCCACCCGCCTCGAGTACCGTCCCATGAACTTCGATCGAAAGGCCGTCTGGTCCATTGCGAGGGGCTGGCTGGTCGCCATCCTCGTCGCCACCTTTGCCGCCGCCGGCGCGCCGGCGCGTGCCGCCAGCTTCCAGCCGCTCGAGATCGTCACGAAGAACGGCGTGCAGGTGTTCTCGGTGGAGATGGCGACGACCGAGGAGGAGAAGCAGACCGGCCTGATGTACCGCAAGGAGCTGGCCGACGGCAAAGGCATGCTGTTCGACTTCAATCCCGAGCAGGAAGTCTCGATGTGGATGAAGAACACCTACGTCTCGCTCGACATGATCTTCATCCGCGCCGACGGCCGCATCCTGCGGATTGCGGAAAACACCGAGCCGCTGTCGACCAAGATCATCTCCTCGCGGGGCCCCGCCCGGGCGGTTCTGGAGGTGGTGGCGGGAACGGCGCAGAAATACGGCATCCGCCCCGGCGACCGTGTCGGCCACCCGCTGTTCGGCAGCAAATAGGGTCGCCCAAGAGGGGCATTGCCAGCCTTGCTGGCGCCGGTTTGTAAGCTTGCTGACGCCTTTGGAAGCGTGTATCGACGGGGCTCGCCGGACATTCGGGGTATAGCGCAGCCTGGTAGCGCGGCAGTTTTGGGTACTGCAGGTCGTTGGTTCGAATCCAGCTGCCCCGACCAGTCCCGGTGTCGACAACGTTGAGGGCCTTATGGGCCCGCCTCAGAACAACAACCAATCGACGAGTCGCCAGGCGATCCAGGCGAGGGCGCAGATCCAGCCCAGCATGACGATCCCCGCGACGCCAAGCCCGCAGAGCGCAAACAGTGAGCTTCCGCTCTCCGGTGCCTCGGAGAGTTTCTCGGTCGTATCAATCTGGCTCACTGTGCCCCCTTGCCGTGCGGCCCGCTGTTCATTGGTCTCTGCTCGGTCGAAGAAATTCACCGGCCGCGCTCCAGCTCACACGGACGTGAGACGAGGTGACTAATCCATCCACGAGGGCGCGCGTAGATCGCGGACGCGGGTGGATGTCCCGGATAGGTGGGGAAACGTTGCAACGCGCAGCGCAGCGTTTGGTTGCTGCGGTCGGGTCCGGAAAATGCGCGCCACACCGAATTTTTCAAACCTCCAGCGCCTGCTTCGCCCGCTCGCCGCGTTGAAGCGGAAGGGCGGTTACGCAACCGGCGTTGCGCCCGAGGTTCCCTGCGGACGAGGCTTTCATGTCGATCAGTGCGATTGCATCAACCAGCGCGCCGGTGACGGCGACCCCGTCGACCGCCACGGCGTCATCCTCCGCGGCATCTTCGACATCGGCGGCTTCGTCGACTTCGGCCACGTCATCGACGTCGGCGACATCGTCGTCGCAATCGGCGGGCGGAAGCTCGGAATCGGAAGGCAGCGGCGGCTCGGCCAAGACCATCGTCAGCGAGGTCTCGATCACCATCGATGGAGTCACCACCACTACGATCACCTATTCCGACGGCACGACGGAGGTCGAGACGTCCGCGAGCTCGCAAGCCGGTCAAAGCGGTCAGGCCGGACAGACCTACAACGCGCAAGGTGCACTTGGCGCCGCACTTGGCGCCAATGCCCAGACCGCATCCGGCAGCACGTCCGGTGCCGGTGCCAGCGCTGCGGTCTAGCCCAGGTTGATCGCCGCGGCAGGGCAGGCGGCCGATGGTGTCCTGAAGCGCTCGCACGAGACATGCCCGAAGCCGGCCAAAGCCATGGCGCTCATTGCCCGCATGGCACGACTTCCGCGCGATTTTTCAAGGCATTGGCGAGGGCCCAGGGGCGCAGAATTACCAAAGATTCATCGAACCTTTGGCTGTTGCCACAGACATATGGGTGTTGGGGATTTCAGCGCCCAATGCCTAAACGGACGCCGCCAAGCGATGATATTCCGCTTGTGCGGCGTTGCGCTTTTCAGACCTAACGCAATCAGCTCGACGCGTGCCAACCCGGCGGAAACGGCACGAACGGCCATATCATCTGGTTATCGTTGGCGGGCTTGGGCGGCTCCTGAACCGACGTCCGGAGCAATGGGGCAGGCGGCACAGATCGCACAGCCAAGCGCAAACACACACACTGCAAATTCATTGCGGTCGCCCCAAGCCAGTAAGTCATTTTTTCAAATGCAATGTCAGTTCAAAATCACCGCGCGTCCAAAACGGCACGCTCATTCAAATCACATGCATTCTAGAAAAGCCGGCGTCGGCTTTCAACCGGTCCGGCCATCCGTCCACGGCGGGTAAGGTTGATCGGTTAGGTTAAGGGCGAGCGGTTGTTGCGGCCGTTTCGTGGGGCGTTATCAGATCGGTCCCGGCTCGCGATGGGCTGCCTGAAATTCGTGCTCACTCAAGATCACAGTTCGTCGCGGCGCGCGTATTCTGTGAGTTCTGCGTCATGTCTTTCGATCGCAACGTCAAAACCGTCAATACGCAGTCGAGCTGGACCGAAATCTGGCACCTCTGGACCGTGATCGTGCCACGCCGCTCGATCAACGGGCAGCTCGTCTACGGCAAGGTCTGGCGCCGGCACGACGGCCGCGACTGGATCTACAAGAAACTCACCGAGTTCGACGGCGAAGAGGCGGCCTAGAGCATGATCCGGACCCGGAGGGCCGCGTAGCGCAAAGTGCGAAGCGGTTTTCCGGAGAGATCATGCGTAAACAACAACCTGAAGCGCGATGACGGTTCATCCAAATCTCATCGCGCTTTAGAAGGCCGCGCTCCCGCTCAACCCGCGTGCCGCTCGCCGGTGGCCGATCCCGGCGCCTGCACGCGCGGCGGCGGCATTTTGAAGTGACGTTTCGCGTAGGCGACGATCTCGTTGTCGGAGGGATGATCGGCCGATTCGACCGCGGCAATCCGCTTGGCGAGATCCGGGGCGTGCGCGCGAATGTGGTTGGCGAGCTCGGTCTTCGCGCTCGCCGGACCGATGATCAGGATCTCGCCGGCATCGGCGATGGCCGTGGTCACTTCAGCGTAGAACGTCTTGTCGGGCGCGGCATGGCCGCTGCCGGTCACGTTGGCCTTGTGATGCAGATGTCGCGTCGGCAGATGCGGATGCAGCGTGATTTCGTCGGAGCCGCTCAGGCCAAGATGGAAGATCCGGGCCTGCGCGTGGTCGATCCATACAACGGCGTGAAAATGAGAGGGCATGCGTTTGGGCCTTGTCCGGGAGGAAGCCGCCGACGTCGGTGCGGCGACGGGAGTCGCAGCGACACTAGGTCGGCCGGCGCCGGCCCTGGTTGACGCAGGTCAATCCGGGGCCTGGACAAAGCGAAAGCGGCATCGGAACGGCCCGCCCGAACGGGCGGACGCACCCGGCTCAGGCGGCCTTCGCCTCCGCTGCCGGCTTGGCCGGCGGCGGCTTCAGCGGCTTGTCCTGCTTCTTCGACCACGAGATGTAATAGGCCACGGTCGTCATGATCGCGATGCCGGCGATGGAGACGAAGAGCTGCGCGAACAGCGAGCCCGAGCTCATCGACAGTTCGAAATGGCCGACGAAGGACAGGAACACGCCGACGCAGAACACCGCGAGCGACTGCTGGCCGCACACGATCAGCGGGTCGAACACCTTCCATTCCAGGCCCGGCCAGTCCTTCGGCACGAAGCGGATCACCAGGATCACGATCACGACGAAATGGAGGAAGCGGTAGGGCGCGAGGTTGGTCTTGTCGTTCGGGTTGAAGGCCGAGAACAGCCATTCCGGGAACATGCCGGCGAGAGTGGGGAAGCGGCCGGCCATGGTCATGACAAGCGCGAACAGGAGATAGCCGAGGCAGAGCCACAGCGTGATCGGCGAATTGATCAGCGTCATCGAGCGCCGCGCGCCGCCCATGGAGCACCAGGCGCCGAACACGAACAGCACCTGCCAGCAATACGGGTTGAAGTACCACTGGCCGGCCGGATAGGCGGTCAGGTTCCAGCCGTAATGGCGCGCGGCGAGCCACAGCACGATCGACAGCGCCATGGTCAGATCGGGCTTGCGCAGCATGAACCACAGCACCGGCGGAAATAGCCCCATCAGCACGATGTAGAGCGGCAGCACGTCGAGATTGAGCGGCTTGAAGCGCAGGAACAGGCCTTGGCGCAGCGTCTCGGTGGCGTTGTCGACGAGGCCGGCGACGTTGAACTCGTTGATCATCTCGGAATCGCCGAAGCGCAGCGCCAGATAGCTGATCGAGGCGATGTAGATCACGAACAGGATGATGTGGGCGACGTAGAGCTGCCAGACCCGCTTGGTGAGCCTGGTGGCGCCGACGATGAAGCCGCGGTCCAGCATCATCCGCGCATAGACGAAGGAGGCGGTGTAGCCGGAGATGAAGACGAACAGGTCGGCGGCGTCGGAAAAGCCGTAGTTGCGCGTGGTGATCCAGTTCACCACGTTGTCGGGGATATGGTCGAGGAAGATCGCCCAGTTCGCGACACCGCGAAACAGGTCGAGCCTGAGGTCGCGGCCCTTTTCGGGCAGCGTGGCGTTGATGTTCAGGAAGGCCATGCGACGGGAGCTCTCGAAGGGGGCGGACAGGCGGAGGTCGGGGAGGTTGTGCCGCCGGGCGGGATCCCGGCGCGGAAGGCGGGTACGCAATTGTCACGGTGCAGCATAATGACTATACCGTCGCAGAGGCTACCGGGGGTGCCGGAATCACCAATCAGTTCCCAATCGGTGTCTCTATACTATCCCTGAGGTTTCCACCAACTGCCACCCTGACGCATCGAAATCGAACGAAAAGACGAAAAACGAGGCCCGGACCACCCATGACCGCACGCATTTTCAAGCCCGCCAAGAACGCGATGCAATCCGGCCGGTCCAAGACGAAGGAATGGCAGCTCGACTACGAGCCGGAGCAGCCGCGCGCGGTCGAGCCGCTGATGGGCTGGACCTCGTCGGGCGACATGAAGCAGCAGATCACCCTGCGCTTCGACAGCAGGGAAGAGGCGGTCGCCTATTGCGAGCGCAAGGGCATCGCCTACCAGGTCATCGAGCCCCAGGATTCGATTCGCCGGCCGGTCGCCTATGCCGACAATTTCTCGTTCCGGCGCGGCGAGCCCTGGACGCATTAAAGACCATTCTCATCAGAGATGGGGCCGCGTGAGCTCGGCCTGCATGGTTCGAGACGCCCGCTTTTGGCGAGTTCCTCACCATGAGGGTCTAATATCCTGCCGCGAAACGTGACCTCATCCTGAGGGCCCGCTGGAGGCGGGCGTCTCGAAGGATGGGCCGCAGGCAAGCTTCCCGCCTCGCCTTTTCAGCCTCAGGGAAGCCTAGGTGGTTGGCACCAATCTCGCCCCGTGCTTCGCTGGTCGCCATGACACGACCATGACGGGGTGGGGGGATGGCGGGGCGTGACCAGCTCGACGGCGTCGATCTGAAGATCTTATCCGAGTTGCAGCAGGACGGGCGGGTTCGCAACAACGAGCTGGCGCTGCGCGTCGGCGTCTCCGCGCCGAACTGCCTGCGCCGGCTGAAATCGCTGTTCAGCCGCGGCGTGATCCGGGCAGTGCGCGCCGTGATCGACGAGCGGCTGCTCGGCTATGAGGTGGTGTCGTTCGTCTCGATCCAGCTCGGCAGCCAGGCCCAGCCGGTGCTCGAGGCGTTCGAGAGCTCGATCGCCGCGATCCCGCGCATCCAGCAGTGCTGGCGGATATCGGGCGACACCGACTATCTCCTCAAATGCGTCGCGCCGAGCGTCGAGAACATGCGCCAGCAGTTGCTGCATTTCGCCGCGATGCCTGACGTCAAGAACGTCCGCAGCTTTCCGGTGCTCGGGGTTGCCAAGGACGTGCCGCTGCCGTTGCAGGAGGTCGCGGCGGTGCCGGCGAGCTAGTTGATTCGAGTTCCCTCGGACCGATTGATCGCAGGCTTCGCCAAAGCCGAACCAGAATGCATTAGTAACTCACCTAACTGTGACATGTGATTTGGGAAGTCCTGCAATGCGCTGAGCCGTGATTGTCGGCTCCGCAGCGCCGCCTAGATGCAAGGTGTGAACCTCAGCCTGCCTCGCATGCCGAGGACTCTTTTGTGGGACCCTGAAGCAGGAAAAGACAACATGACATCGATCTCGAAGACGTTCGCGGCTTCCGCTGCGATGCTGTTTGCGTCTGCGTTTCTGGTTCTGACCGCGCCGGCTGCGCAGGCAGAAGACTACTGCATCACCAACGGAGCCCAGGCCGCTCATGGCTGCGGCTTTCCGACCATGGAAGCCTGCCGGCAGGCGGCCGGCGGCATCGGCGGCACGTGCTCGCAGAGCGGCGGCGCCAAGACCACCAACGACGCGCTCGCTTTCCAGCCGAAGCAGACCAAGCAGCCGAAGCAGCCCAAGGTTCGTTCGGGCGCGCAGAACTAACGCCTGAATTCAAGACCTGATCCAGGACATTGCGGCCTCCGGGAGCGATCTCGGGGGCCGTCAGTTTATGACAAGCAGATAACGGCGCGCCTCAGCGATATCTGCCGCGAAACTCGCGCGGGGAGGCGCCGGTCCAGGTGCGGAAGGCACGCGAGAAGCTCTTCTCGTTGCGGAAGCCGGCGATCTCGGCGATCCGCTTGATCGGGGCGCGGCCGCGCATCAGTTCCTGTTTGGCCAGCTCGAATTTTGCCTCTTCCTTGAGATCGCGCAGCGAGGTGGATTCCTCGCGCAGGCGCCGGTGCATGGTGCGCGTGGAGAGCGCGAGCTCGCTCGCGACATCCTCTGCGCCAAGACTGCGTCCGCGCGCATTGCGCAGCACGCGGCGGACACGCTCGACCAGCAGGCGGTCGCGCCGATAGGGCAGCACCGTGAGCCTGAGCGCGCCCTTGAGCATGTTGTCGAGATCGGCGGCGCTGCGGGTCAGCGGCAGCGAGAGATAGTGCTTGTCGAAGATGATGCGGGCATGGGCCGCGTCGAAGCTGACGTTTCTGCAGAAGATGGTCGGATAGACCGAAACGTGGCCCGGCTCCGGGTGGGGGAATTCGGCGGCGCGGAGCGCGATCTTGGAATCCACCGCCCAGCAGGAGAAGCCGAGCACGTAGCGGAGCAGGGTGACCAGGCAGAATTCGCGCAAGGTGCCGAGGTCATGCCGCTCCCGGATCGACACGATTGCGGTCTCCTCGCCGACCTCGAGATCAAGCAGCACGTCCTCGGTGAGCAGGCGGTGGTGCCGGCACCAGCGCTTGAGCGCCACCTCCAGCGTCGGCGCCGTGATCGAGGCGCGGCACAGCATGCCATAGGTGCCGAAAGGAAGCCGGCGCGAGAACCAGCCGAGCGCCTCGTCGTCGAGCTCGCGCATGGCATGGCCGGCCAGGGCCTCGAACTGGACGGCCGTGACCCGCCCATCCGGAGAATTGACAAGGTCTGGCGCTATTTGACCCCGCTGCAACGCTTCAGCCGGGTCCAGTCCATATCGCGCATAGGCGGCCACCACGCCGCGGACGAAGGCGGCTGGGGTCACGGCGCGGCGCGGGATCGCGGCTGCGGCTTGGAAAGTCATCGGAATTCCCTCCGGAAAATCCTCGCCAAGTTTGGCGGAAAATGCAACCTTTTCGACCGCCTGAGGGCCCCGAGACCGCTAGGTTCGGGGTCAAATAACGGAGGAATCGCCTTGAACATCCCGAGCATCGATTTCGATCTGGGCGAAGACATCGGTATGCTGCGCGACACGCTCCGCGCCTTCGTGGAGGCGGAGATCACCCCGCGCGCTGCCGAGATCGAGAAGGCCAATTTGTTCCCGGCGGACCTGTGGAAGCGCCTTGGCGACCTCGGCCTGCTCGGCATGACCGCCCCCGAGCAATATGGCGGCTCCAACATGGGCTATCTCGCCCATATCGTCGCCATGGAGGAGATTTCGCGCGGGTCCGCCGCTGTGGGGCTGTCCTACGGCGCCCACTCCAACCTCTGCGTCAACCAGATCCGCCGCAACGGCAATGACGCGCAGCGCCAGCGCTATCTGCCCAAGCTGATCTCCGGCGAGTATGTCGGCGCGCTCGCGATGTCCGAGCCCGGCGCCGGCTCCGACGTGGTCTCGATGAAGCTGCGCGCCGACAAGCGCGGCGACCGCTACGTGCTCAACGGCTCCAAGATGTGGATCACCAATGGCGGCGATGCCGACGTGCTGGTGGTCTACGCCAAGACCGATCCGGAGGCCGGCCCGCGCGGCATGACGGCCTTCCTGATCGAAAAGGGTTTCAAGGGCTTCACCCACGGCCAGCATCTCGACAAGCTCGGCATGCGCGGCTCCAACACCTATCCGCTGTTCTTCGACGAGTGCGAGGTGCCCGAGGAGAACGTGATGGGCAAGGTGGGCGAGGGCGTCAAGGTGCTGATGTCCGGCCTCGACTATGAGCGCGCTGTGCTCTCCGGCGGCCCGCTCGGGATCATGGCGGCGTGCATGGATGCCGTCGTGCCCTACATGCACGAGCGCAAGCAGTTCGGCCAGCCGATCGGCGACTTCCAGCTGATGCAGGGCAAGCTCGCCGACATGTATGCGACCTGGCAGGCCACGCGCGCCTATGTCTATGCGGTGGGGCGCGCCTGCGACCGCGCCGACCATGCGCGCAGCTTACGCAAGGATGCGGCCGCGGCGATCCTCTATTCGGCGGAGAAGGCGACGTGGATGGCGGGCGAGGCGATCCAGGCGCTTGGCGGGGTCGGCTACACATCCGAATTCCCGGTCGGCCGTCTCTGGCGTGACGCCAAACTCTACGAGATCGGCGCCGGGACATCCGAGGTGCGCCGCATGCTGATCGGCCGCGAGCTGATGGCCGAGACGGCTTAAATCCTTCACCTCATTGGACTCAACATGCCGCTCCATTCCAGCATCGATCCTTCTTCGTCGGACTTTGCACGCAACGCCGAATCCATGCGCGGCCTGGTCGCCGATTTGCGCGAAAAGCTCAGCCAGGTCGCCGGCGGCGGCGGTGAGGCCTCGCGCAACCGCCACACCGCGCGCGGCAAGATGCTGGCACGCGAGCGCGTCGACCTGCTGGTCGATCCCGGCACCTCGTTCCTGGAGCTGTCGCCGCTTGCGGCCTATGGCCTCTATGGCGGCGACGTGCATTCCGCGAGCGTCGTCACCGGGGTGGGGCGCATCTCGGGGCGCGAATGCGTGATCGTCGCCAATGACGCCACCATCAAGGGCGGCACCTATTACCCGATGACCGTGAAGAAGCATCTGCGCGCGCAGGACATCGCGCGGCAGAACAACCTTCCTTGCGTCTACATGGTGGATTCCGGCGGCGCCTTCCTGCCGCTGCAGGACGAGATATTTCCGGACGAGCGCCATTTCGGCCGCATCTTCTACAACCAGGCGCAGATGTCGTCGCAAGGAATCCCGCAGATCGCGATCGTGATGGGCTCCTGCACCGCCGGCGGCGCCTATGTGCCGGCGATGTCGGACGAGAGCATCATCGTGCGCAACCAGGGCACCATCTTCCTCGGCGGCCCGCCGCTGGTGAAGGCGGCGACCGGTGAGGTCGTGAGCGCCGAGGAGCTCGGCGGCGCCGATGTGCATTCGCGGCAGTCCGGCGTGACCGATCATTACGCCCAGAACGATGCCCATGCGATCGGGATTGCGCGGCGCATCGTCGGTACGCTGAAGCCGTCGGTGCGGCCGAACCTCAACATGCATCCGCCGCGCGATCCGCTGTTTGCCGCGGAGGAGATTTACGGCGTGGTGCCGGTCGATGGCCGCAAGCCGTTCGACGTGCGCGACATCATTGCCCGTGTGGTGGACGGCTCGGAGTTCGACGAGTTCAAAAAACTGTACGGCACGACGCTGGTCTGCGGCTTCGCCCATATCTGGGGCTATCCGGTCGGCATCATCGCCAACAACGGCATTTTGTTCAGCGAGAGCTCGCTGAAGGGGGCGCATTTCATCGAGCTGTGCTGCCAGCGCGGCATTCCCCTGGTGTTCCTGCAGAACATCACCGGCTTCATGGTCGGCAAGAAATACGAGGCCGGCGGCATCGCGCGCGACGGTGCAAAACTGGTGACGGCGGTCGCGACCGCCTCGGTGCCGAAATTCACCGTCGTGATCGGCGGCTCCTACGGCGCCGGCAATTACGGCATGTGCGGCCGCGCCTACGCGCCGCGCTTCCTCTGGATGTGGCCGAACGCGCGCATCTCGGTGATGGGCGGCGAGCAGGCCTCGATGGTTCTGAGCCAGGTCCGCCGCGACAATATCGAGGCCAAGGGCGACAGCTGGTCGAAGGAAGAGGAAGACAAGTTCCGCGAGCCCATTCGCGCGCAATATGAGAGCCAGGGGCATCCTTATTACGCGACCGCGCGGCTCTGGGACGACGGCGTGATCGACCCCGCCGACACGCGCCTCGTGCTCGGCCTCGGCCTCTCGGCGGCATCGAATGCGCCGATCGAGCCGACCAAATTCGGCCTGTTCAGGATGTGATGCGATGGACCGCACAAAGCTCTACCGCCGTTTTCGCACCCTCCTGATCGCTAACCGCGGCGAGATCGCCTGCCGCGTCATCCGCACCGCCCGGGCCATGGGCCTGCGCACGGTCGCGGTCTATTCCGACGCCGATCGCGATGCGATGCATGTCGCGCTCGCGGATGAGGCGGTGCTGCTCGGGCCGGCGCGTGCCCGCGACAGCTATCTCAATGTCGAGCGACTGATCGAGGCCGCGCGCAAGACCGGCGCGGAAGCGGTTCACCCCGGCTACGGCTTCCTGTCCGAGAATGCGGATTTCGCGCGGGCCTGCCTGGACGCCGGGCTGGTGTTCGTTGGCCCGACCGCCGGAATGATGACGGCAATGGGCTCGAAGTCCGGCTCAAAAGAGCTGATGGAGAAAGCCGGCGTGCCGCTGGTGCCCGGCTATCACGGCGATGCGCAGGACGATGCGACGCTGGCGAAGGCGGCCGAGAAGGTCGGCTTCCCCGTGCTGGTGAAGGCCTCCGCCGGCGGCGGCGGCCGTGGCATGCGCATCGTGCGCTCCGCGGCGGAGCTGGGGCCTGCGATCGTCAGCGCCAAGCGCGAAGCCCTGGCCGCGTTCGGCGACGACCGCATGCTGATCGAAAAGTACGTCGACAATCCCCGGCATATCGAGGTGCAGGTGATTGGCGATAGCCACGGCAATCTGTTGTCGCTATTCGAGCGCGAATGCACGTTGCAGCGCCGGCACCAGAAGGTGATCGAGGAGGCGCCGTCGCCGACGCTCAACGCCGCCCAGCGCGAGACGGTCTGCGCCGCCGCGCGCAAGGCGGCGGGCGCGGTGAACTATGTCGGCGCCGGCACCATCGAATTCGTCTCCGACGGCAAGGACGTGTTCTTCATCGAGATGAACACGCGCCTGCAGGTCGAGCATCCCGTGACCGAGCTGATCACGGGCATCGACCTCGTCGAATGGCAGCTGCGCGTCGCCTTCGGCGAGGCGCTGCCCTTGAAGCAGGACGAGATCAAGCTCAACGGCCATGCGATCGAGGCGCGCGTCTACGCGGAGAACCCCACCAAGAACTTCATGCCGTCGGTCGGAAAGATCTCGACCTGGCGCATGCCGGCGGAAACCGGCGGCCTGCGCATCGACGCCGGCTATCGCGAGGGCGATACGGTCTCGCCTTACTACGATGCCATGCTGGCAAAGACGATTGCGTGGGCGCCGACGCGGGACGTCGCGATCGACCGCCTGAACCGCGGGCTGGAGGAGACCGACGTCCGCGGCATCGTCACCAACATTCCGTTCCTGTCTGCCCTGATCACGCACCCGAAGGTGCGCGCGAACGCGATCGACACCGGCTTCATCGAGCGCGAGCTGGCGGTGCTGACGTCGGCGGCGCCAGCTCCTGGAGAGCTCGAGCTCTGCGCCGCAGTCGCCGCAATCGTCATCGAGGAGCGGCAGACCGCGCAGGCCGAGGCGAGCTCTCCGTGGCAGACGTTTGGCTGGCAGCCGGTCGGCCGCCGCCAGCGCAGCTTTTCCTTCCGCGTCGGACATGGTCCGGAGCAGAAGATCGCTCTGAACTACGGCAGCGGGCCGTCCACGCTGGTGATCGGCGAACGCGAGCTCGCCTTCACGATCGCGGCGAAGGAGGGCGGGTTCGATCTGACGCTCGACGGCGTCAAATCGACCGTGGCGGCCGTGATCGACGGCCATGAGCTCTATTTGCGCACGCGCAACGGCCGCTTCGAACTGCACTGGGTCGATCCGTTCGGCGGCGAGAGCGAGGAGCATGTCGGCGAAGACAAGATCGCGGCACCCTTGCCGGGCACGGTCGTTGCCGTGCTGGCCGAGGAGGGGGCGAAGCTCGACAAGGGCGCGCCGATCCTCACGCTCGAGGTGATGAAGATGGAGCAGACGCTGCGGGCGCCATACGCGGGCGTGCTCAGATCCATCAAGTGCAAGGTCGGCGATATCGTACAGGAGGGCGTCGAGCTCGCCGTGGTCGAACCTTCGGGAGACTGACATGAGCGACCAGGTCCGCATCATCGAGATGGGGCCGCGTGACGGCCTCCAGAACGAGAAGACGCCCGTCAGCGTCGAGGCCCGCATTGCCTTCATCGAGGCGCTGGTTGCGGCCGGCCTCGATACGGTCGAGGTCGGCGCCTTCGTCTCGTCCAAGGCGATCCCGCAAATGGCGAGTTCGGATGCCGTGCTGCGCGGCGTCAGCCACATCAAGGGCGCCGAATTCCACGTGCTGGTGCCGAATGAGAAGGGCTATGACGCTGCGCGCGCCGCGGGCGCGAAAGTCGTTTCCGTGTTTGCGGCGGCCTCCGAAGGCTTTTCCCGCGCCAACATCAACTGCACGGTCGCGGAATCCATCGAGCGGTTCAAGCCGGTGCTGGCGCGCGCCAGGGACGATGGCGTCAAGGTGCGCGGCTATATCTCCTGCGTGCTCGGCTGCCCGTTCGACGGCGAGATCAAGCCGAAGGCGGTGGCTGATCTCGCCAATACGCTGTGGGATCTCGGCTGCTACGAGATCTCGCTCGGCGACACCATCGGCGTCGGCACGCCAGCCAAGGCGAAGGAGATGCTGCGCGCGGTAGCGGCGAGCATCCCGCCTTCCAAGCTCGCGATGCATTTCCACGACACCTACGGCCAGGCGCTCGCCAACCTGTACGCGGGGATGGAAGAGGGCGTCCGCGTCATCGACGCCGCCGCCGGCGGCCTCGGCGGCTGTCCCTACGCGCCGGGTGCGACCGGCAATGTCGCGACCGAGGATGTCGTCTACATGCTCGAAGGCATGGGGATCAGGACCGGCGTCGATATGGAGAAGCTGCTCGCGGCCACCAACGCGATGAGCGCCGTGCTGGGCAAGCCGCCCGTCAGCCGCGTGGCATCGGCGCTGAATGCGAAGAAGAGGCGGGCGGTTTCCTAGTTCTCCGTCATTGCGAGCGCAGCGAAGCAATCCAGCGTCCCTCCGCGGAAATATTCTGGATTGCTTCGTCGCAAGGGCTCCTCGCAATGACGACGGAGAGAGCTTTCGTTAGGCCGCCTTCAGGCCGACATCCGGCAGGCGCGGCCGATTTTTGAGCGCCTTGACCATCATGGCCTCGACCGCGGCCTTCTCCTGCGGCAGCAGCGCCAGGCGGGGCGGGCGGGTCAGCGCGGTGCCGCGGCCCATGATGTGCTCGCACAGCTTGATGCACTGGACGAGGTCCGGGCGGGCATCGAGATGCAAGAGCGGCATGAACCATTCGTAGAGCGGCATGGCCTCGGCAAGGCGGCCGGCCTTGGCCAGGCGGAACAGCGTCTCGCCCTCGCGCGGGAAGGCGTTGGACATTCCGGAGACCCAGCCTACGGCGCCCATGGCGACGCTCTCGACGATGACGTCGTCGAGGCCGGCGAACAGCACGAAGCGGTCGCCGACCATGTTCCTTGTGTCGATGAAGCGGCGGGTGTCGCCCGAGGAGTCCTTGAAGCAGACCACGGTCTCGACGTCGGCGAGGGTCGCCAGGATGTCCGGCGTGACGTCGTTCTTGTAGATCGGCGGATTGTTGTAGAGCATCACGGGCAGATCCGTCGCGCTGGCGACGGCACGGAAATGCGCAGCGGTCTCGTGCGGCTTGGACGAATAGACCAGTGCCGGCATCACCATCACGCCGTCGATGCCGACGCGCGCGGCTTCCTTCGCCGTTTCGACCGCGAAGGCCGTGGTGAATTCGGCAATGCCGCAGAGCACGGGCACGCGGCCGGCCGCGACCGACTTCGCCGTCTCCATGATCGCGACCTTCTCCTTGCGCTCCAGCGAGGTGTTCTCACCGACCGAGCCGCAGACGATCAGGCCGGAGACGCCGTCGCGGATCAATCCGTCCATCACCTTGGCGGTCGCGTCGATGTCGAGCGAGAGATCGTCGTGGAATTGCGTGGTAACGGCCGGGAAGACGCCTTCCCAGGAAACGCGGCGGCTCATGTTTGACTCCAGGTAGATTTGCCGGCGGGGGGGCTGGGGCCGCCGGCAGTTGCGAAGAGGATGGCGGGTGAGATCAGAGCGTGGCGCCGACCTTGCGCAGCTCGGCGAGAACAGGTGCCTTCGGCAGCCAGATCTTGTCGAACTCGGCGATGACGGCCTCGGTGTCGCCGGCCGGGACCTGGCGGATCGGGATCGGCGCGTTCTTGAAGTTCTCGATCAGTGCCGGCTCGTTGCCGGCGAGCTCGTCGATCTGCGCATCTAGCGTCGTCTTGATCGTCTTGGTGATCAGCTCGCGGTCGGCTGCAGGCAGCGACTGCCAGACGCGGCCGGAGACGACCGCGGCCATCGGCATGAAGACGGCGTTCATCTGCAGGATCACCTTCGACACCTTGTCGAAGCGCTGGTTCCAGGAGAATTCGAGATCGGCCTCCAGACCATCGACCTGACCGTTGGCCATGGCATCGAACACCTGCGGCGTCGGGATCGGCGTTGGGGCTGCGCCCAGCGAGGAATAGAAATCGCGGTAGACCGGCGTCGGATTGATGCGCAGCTTCATGCCCTTGATGTCGGCGAGCGAATTGAGGTCCTTGGAGGAGAACACCGCGCGCATGCCGGTGATGCCCCAGCCGAGACCGATCGTGCCGGTCTCCTGCGGCAGCACCTCGAACAGTTTTATGGCCGCCGGATGTCGCACGAATTTCGCCACCGCCGGCGTCGAGCGGACGATGTAGGGCGCATTGATGGCGGCGATGTGCGGCACGCGCGAGCCGAGCTCGGCGGCCTGGATGAAGCCCATGTCGAGCGCGCCGGATTGCAATTGCTGCATCATCGCGGGCTCGTTGCCGAGCTGTCCGGAGTGGAACACGGTCAGGGTCAGGCGGCCGTTGGTGGCGGCCTTCAGCTCATCGCCGAACTTGAGCGCGGCCTTGTTCCAGGAATGGCCGTTGGGCGTGATCAGGCCGAGGCGGAACTCCTTGGCCTGGGCGAGCGCCAGCGACGGCGCGAACACCGATGCGGCGGCGCTGGCGGCGAGAAAGCGGCGGCGTGAAAGCGACATGGTCGGGCTTCCTTTTGTACGGGCTATTTGACGAGGATCAGCGAGAGCGAGGGGTAGAGCGAGAGCAGCACCAGCAGGACGCAGGAGATGACGAAGAACGGCAGCGTCACCATGAACATCTTGCCGGGCTTGGCGCCGGTGACGGCGGCCGCGACGAAAAAGCAGAGCCCGACCGGCGGCGACAGCAAGCCCAGCACGAGGTTGATCACGACCACGACGCCAAACTGCCGGGGATCGATGTGATAGACGTCGGTTGCAACAGGCAGCAGGATCGGCACTGTCATGATCAGGCCGGGAATGCCGTCGATGACGGTGCCGATCACCAGCAGGATGACGTTGCAGATCAGCATGAAGCTGATCGGGTCCTTGGCGGCGGACTGGATCCAGCCGGCGGTTTCCTGCGGCACCTTGCCGAAGATCAGAACCCAGGAGAACACGGCCGCGGCGGCCACGAGGAACAGCACGATCGCCGAATAGATGCCGCTGCGGAGCATCATCTGCGGCAGCTGCGAGAACTCGAATTCCTTGGTCCAGTATTTTCCGACGAGAGCTGCGGCGACCGCTCCGACGGCGGCGGATTCCGTGGCGTTGGCGAGGCCGCTCAGAATCGTGCCGACGATGACGATCGGGATCAGCAGCGTCGGCGACGTCCGCAGGATCGTCATCAGGCGCTGGCGCGGCGTCTGATAGTCGGCGCGGGGATAGTTGTACATGTATCCCATCAGCGCGATGACGAGGCAGAACATCACGGTGAGGATGACGCCCGGCACGATGCCGGCGATCAGCATGTCGCTGACCGAGACCTGCGCCAGCACGCTGTAGACCACGAACATCACCGAGGGCGGGATGATCGGGCCGAGCATGCCGCCGTAGGCGGTCAAGCCCGCTGCAAACGTCTTGTCGTAGCCCTTCTTCTCCATCTCCGGCACCATGATCTGGGCCATGATCGCGACCTGCGCGGTCGCCGATCCCAGGATGGAGGAGATGAACATGTTGGCGAGGATGTTGACGTAGGCGAGCCCGCCCTTGAGCGAGCCGACGAACGCCATCGCCATGTCGACGATGCGCCGCGTGATGCCGCCGCCGTTCATGATCTCGCCGATCAGGATGAACAGCGGAATCGCGATCAGGCCGTAACTGTCGACGCCGCCGAACAGCTGGAGCGGATAGGACTGGAACAGCACGGGATTGCCCGACGCTGCGATATAGACGAGGCCGGCAAGGCACAGGCAGAGCCCGATCGGCACGCCGACCAGCATGAATGCGACGAAGGCGGCGGACGTGATCATCAATTGACCCCGTCGAGCTCGGAGAGCTGAAAACCCTTCGGCGGCGTGCGCGGCACCAGATCGAGATCTTCCAGCAGATTGGCGAGGCCGTGCACGGTCATCGACACCGCAAAGATCGGCAGCGTCATATAGAGCACCCAGGTCGGCCAGTTCAGCGTCTGGGTGTGCTCGGTATAGAGGAAGTTGAAGGTCTCGGCCGCGAGCCTGCGCCCGTCGAAGCCGGCGCGGGCGAGGCCGATCGGGTCCATCCAGAGCACGCAGGTGATGATCAGGGCGACGCCGAACACGACGACGAGGCCGGTCGAGATCACCTTGGCAACCTTCTGGTGCTGCGGCGAAAGCCGCTCCGTCAGCATCGTCACCGCGAAGTCGAGCCGCAGCCGCGTCATCGCGGACGCCCCGATGAAGGTCAGCCAGACCACGCAATAGACCGCGGATTCATCGATCCAGTAGATCGGGAAATGCGAGTAGCGGGTGATGACGTTCATCAGGATCAGGCCGGTGAGCAGATACATCAGGCCCATCAGGGCCAGGCGCTCGAAGGCGAGCAGGGCGCTCGACATCCGGACGATCGTACGTCGGAGGCTGAGCGCGCGGGTGGCCGGCATCGTCTGCTCGATCATGAAAAAGGCCCCAAACCCCGAAGATTTGTCGTGCGATTGCCAAATGTATAATTTATACATTTTGGGAGTCAAACGGAGATTGCGGTCAATTCGGCGGCAGGACGCGCTTTTGCTGGGCACCGGCTTTTGCGGAGTCACGGCTTTTGCCGGGCAGGTCAACATGCAAGAGAGGGACCGCTTGGGACGGACGAGTCGGCAAGCAGGACGGAAGGTCAGATGAAACAGCCTCTGAAGCATCGCACCTTGTCGGCTGCGATCGTCGACCAGCTCAGGCAGGCGATCCTCGACGGCACCTATCCGGCCGGGTCGCAGCTGCGCCAGGACGCGCTTGGGGATGCCTATGGCGTCAGCCGCATCCCGGTGCGCGAGGCGCTGTTCCAGCTCGAGGCCGAAGGCCTGGTGCGGATCGTGCCGCAGAAGGGCGCCATCGTCTCCGAGCTGTCGCTGGACGAGATCAACGACGTGTTCGACCTGCGCCGCATCCTGGAGCCGCGATTGCTGGCGCAGTCGGCACCGCGTTTCACGGCGGAGGATTTCGACGGGCTCGACGACATCCACAAGCAATTCGAGAAGGCGATCAAGGCGCGCAATGTCAGCGACTGGGGCCAGCTCAACGCCGACTTCCACATGGCGCTCTACGTCCATGCGCCGCAGCCGCGCACCCGCGCGATTGTGCTGTCGCTGCTTCAGACCAGCGACCGCTATACGCGGCTCCAGCTCTCCAACACCAAGGCGATGGGCATTGCCGAGAAGGAGCACGCCCAGCTGATCGCGCTGTGCCGCGCGCAGAAGGTGGAGGAAGCCTGCCGGTTCCTGGAGCGGCACATCGAAGCCGTGCGCAAGGATCTGTTGCAGGTGGTGGCGAACGCGCCAAAGCAGCGGCGGAAGGAGAATTCGTAGGGGGGGGGTAGTCGAGCAGATGCGCGAAGCGCATGTGCAAGGCGTAACCCACCACTGCGTGCCTCCGCGGAAAGAGAAGAGGTGGGTTACGCCCAGCGACTGCGCTTCGCGCATCCGCGCAGCTAACCCACCCTACGGCAGCGTTACCTGCTCCCGTCCGGTCCCATCACGAGGTCCGGCAGCCAGGTTGAAATCCCCGGCACGAAGCACAGCAGCAGCACCGCGAGCATCATCAGCAGCACGAAGGGCAGGGTGCCCCAGATCACCTCGCGCAGAGGGATGTCCGGCGCGACGTTGCGGATGACGAAGATGTTGAGGCCGACCGGCGGATGGATCAGCCCCATCTCCATCACGATGGTCATGACCACGCCGAACCAGATGATGTCGAAATTGGCGGCGCGCAAGGGCGGCAGGATGATCGGCGCGGTCATCAGGATGATCGAGACCGGCGGCAGGAAGAAGCCGAGCACGACGACCATGACGAGGATCGCGAACAGCAGCTCCCAGCGCGGCAGATGCATCGCGACGATGGATTCGGCGACCGATTGCGAGATGTGCAGATAGCTCATCACGTAGGAATAGAGCAGCGACATGCCGATGATCATCATCAGCATGGTCGATTCCCGGATCGTCGACTTCATGATGGGGGCAAGGTCGCTCGGCCGCCACACGCTGTAGATCGCCGCGATCAGCGCCAGCGCCAGGAGACCGCCGAGGCCCGCGGTTTCCGAGGGCGTCGCGAAGCCGCCATAGAGCGCGATCATGACGCCGGTGAGCAGCAGCACGAAGGGGATCACCCGCGGCAGCACACTGAAGCGTTCGGCCAGCGTGTACTCGTCGCGGGCGAGGATCGCAGCCTCAGGTCCGCCGTTCTTGTAGATCGCTTCGGCCGCCCTGTATTCCCGGCGGAAGCGGATCACGGCATAGGCACCGAACAGCGTGACCAGCAGCAGGCCGGGCCCGATGCCGGCGAGAAATAGCCGCCCGAGCGATTTTTCCGCCGCGACCGCAAACAGGATCATGGTGATCGATGGCGGCAGCAGGATGCCGAGCGTGCCGCCGGCTGCAATGATCCCTGCGGCAAAGCCGCCGGAATAGCCGCGCTTGCGCATCTCGGGGATGCCGGCCGAACCGATCGCCGAGCAGGTCGCCGGGCTCGAGCCCGCCATCGCCGCGAACAGCGCGCAGGCGAACACGTTGGCAACGCCAAGGCCGCCGGGGACGCGATGCAGCCAGGCATGCAGCGCCGAGTAGAGATCCTGGCCGGCGCGCGACTTGCCGATCGCCGCGCCCTTCAGGATGAAGAGCGGGATCGACAGCAGCGTGATCGAGGCCATTTCCTCGTAGACGTTCTGCGTCACCGTATCGAGCGAGGCCGACGGCATGTAGATGCCCATGAACACCACCGCGACCGCGCCGAGCGCGAACGCGATCGGCATGCCCGAAAACATCACCAGCAGCGTCGCGATGCCGTAGGCGATGCCGATCCCGAACACGCTCATGGCCGCCGGCCTCCAGCAAAGGGCAGCGCGAGCTGCACGAGAATCTGGATGCAGAGCAGGCTCATGCCGAGCGCCATCAGCGAATACGGAATGGCGAGCGGCGGCGACCACATCGAATTCGAGACCTGGCCGTCGACATAGGCCTCATGGGCCAGTGTCCAGGACTTCCAGGTGAAGAAGGCGCAGAACAGGAACGTCGCGGCGTCGACCAGCCAGAGCCGGACCCTGTTGGCGAGCGGCGACAGCAGGCCGACAAACGCCTCGATGCCGATGTGACCGCGGTTCTGCTGCACATAGGCGGCCGTCATGAAGGTGGCGCCGACCAGCAGGAACACGGCGGCCTCGTCCTGCCAGTAATTGGCGGCCTTGAACAGCGCGCGGCTGAGCACGCTGTAGCTCAGGATGGCGCAGGCCGCGACCAGCGCGATCGCGGCGAACACGACGATGATGCTGTTGAGGATGGCGAGACCGCGATCGATTGCCGCCGCGGGGCCGGAGCCTGCGGCAGCGCTCGTCTGGTCGTCACGATCCGGAAGCGGACCGTGGCTCATGCCGCAACGTCGGTGGCAAGCTTGAGCAGGTTGGCCGAGGTCGCGGTCTTGGCGCCGTAATCCTTCCACGCGGTGTCGCGGGCGATGTCGCGCCACTTGCCGACGGTCGCGGCATCCAGCACGGAGACCTTGGCGCCGGCCTTCTCGTAGACCTTGGCGACCTCGACGTCGTCATCCTGCGCGCCCTTGCGGCCGAAGGCTTCGAGCTCCTGACCCACGGCAAGCAGGACGTCCTGCTGGTTCTTCGGCAGCTTGTCGAAGATCGCCTTCGACATCATCAGGGGCTCGAGCATGAACCAATAGGATGCGCCTGCGCCCGAGGTCAGCGACTTCGCGACCTCTTCGAGCCGGAACGAGATCAGGCTGGTGGACGAGGTGAGAGCGGCGTCGCACGCGCCGGTCTGCATCGCCGCGTAGATTTCGTTCGAAGGCACCGACAGCACCGAGGCGCCGGCGGTCTGCAGCACCATGTCCATCTCGCGGGAGCCGCCGCGCACCTTCATGCCCTTGGCGTCTTCGGGGGCGACGATCGGCTTGGAGCGGCTGGCGAGGCCGCCCGCCTGCCACACCCAGGTGAGCAGGATGATGCCCTTGTCAGCGAGGAAGTCGGTCAGCGCCTTGCCGACCGGCTCCTTCTTCCAGCGCAGGCCCTGGTCGTAGGTGGTGACGAGACCCGGCATCAGGCCGATATTGGTCTCCGGCAGCTCGCCGCCGGCATAGGGCATCGGATAGAGCGAGATGTCGAGCGCGCCCTTGCGCATCGCGGAGAACTGCGCGTTGGTCTTGATCAGCGAGGAGTTCGGATAGATCTCGGCGGCGATGTCGCCATTGCTGCGCTTACTGACTTCAGCGGCGAACATGCGGCACAGGCGGTCGCGGAAATCGCCCTTGTCGATGGTGCCGCCCGGGAATTGATGCGAGATCTTCAGCGTGGTGGCGGCCTGCGCGGTTCCGGTCCCGAAGCGCAGGATGGCGGGTGCGGCGACGGCGGTCGCGATCAGATGGCGGCGCGTAATCATGGTGTATCCCCTTGAACGTTTCTTAGGACTGTTCTTGTTGGCGTGATTGGGTCGGGTCTTGTCAGACCGGCTTCAGGCCCATCCTAGCCGGTCTTTCACCCGATATTCTCTCATCTGATAGTTCGAGACCGAATGCCGCGGCAAGTGCCGGCCGTGCTGCGCTGCACACTTGCGGTCAACTCTTCCCGAATGGAGGTCCGATGCCGCGGACGTGATCGCGGTGAACGCGCGGCCTGGAGAAATTTACCGGCGAGGCCGTAACAAGTCTTGCCGTCGATCCGTCGAGATCGAATAGCGGCGTCCGTCGCTGACAAACACCATCTCGAAGGGAAGATGATCCATGACCATTCGTACCCGTATCGCGCTCGGCGTCTCGGCTGCCGTTCTCTCGCTTGGCCTCGCGCTGTCACCGGCCGCCTATGCCCAGGACAAGATGGGCAAGGACGACGGCATGATGAAGAAGGATACGATGTCCAAGGACGGCATGAAGAAGGATGCCATGTCCAAGGACGACGGCATGAAGAAGGATCACATGTCGAAGGACGGGATGAAGAAAGACGACGGGATGATGAAGAAGAACTGATCTTCGGCTGTCGTCGCGGGCGCGTGCAAAAGGCAGACGCGCGCGGTTCGGAAAGTCCCGGGGCGGTCGATGGACCGCCCCGAAAGCAGTCTCAGTTCAACTTCAATTGAACGTGACTTCCGAACGTTGCTTCGCGAACGCTACTTGCGCTTTGCCTTGCGGGCGGCGTAGCGCGCGTCGCGCTTGGCCTTCTGCTCGGCCTCGAGCGCAGCTTGCCTGGCTTCTGCTTCTTCAGCTTCGCGCGCGATCCGCGCGGCTTCGGCGGCCTTGGCTTCCTCCTCGAGGCGCTTCTGCTCGGCCCTTTCCGCCTCGCGCGCAGCCTTGGCCTCGGCGCGCTTGGCCGCGAGTGCCTCGCGCTCGGCGCGTCGAGCCGCAACGGCGGGATCATCGGGCCCCGGCTGAGACTTGAATTTGTTCAAAAGATTTTTGCGTGCGTCCTGCGCCGCCTTTTGCCGGTCTGCGAAGCCGGGTTCCCTGAATCCACTCATCGACGAGCCTTGTCTTCCTCGCTTTCGATCCTACATCGGTGCCTGTTGGTACGTCGGCTGGGCATAGCAGGCGCCACGCGACGCAGAAGCGTGTACATCGGCGCGCGTCGCGAAGCCACCCATAATCGCAGCCGATCAGGTAGACGAAAAATCGCTCCCCCGACGATCTCTCGTAGCCCCGAAAAACTGCCGAATTGTGATGTCCCTCATAGGGGGCGCCCTGACGCAACACCTAGCGTCCGCCCCGATACGAGACGGAGCACGGGCATGACCATCTTCCGGCTGAGCCTCAAGGCGCTCGCGCTTATCCTCGTTGTGGCGGCGCTGGCGGGTGCCGCACTGCTGTTTGCCCGTCCGCAACCGGTCGAGAACGCCGTCCTGGGCGCCGACTGGGAGTGCAGCCAGACCGCCTTTGTGCTCACGACCTGCGCACCGCGGACCCGCGAGGCGACCCCGGCTGTCGAAACCTTGCGCAAGGATGCGATCCGCCAGACCCGGGGCTGAGCCGGAAGGGCCGGCCGGGATGTGACGCCACGCCGCAGAGGTGATAAAGCCGGCCGACCCGTGCGATCAGGTTGTCATGTCGAGCCCTGCGTCCAAGCCCGAACCGGGCGAGAAGCCCAAATCCCCGCCAAGACCTCAACCCGGCGACAACCGCCGCGGCGCCATCGCCGGCCTGATCATCGCCATCGTGATCCTCGCGATCGGCTGGTGGCTCGCCCGTGATCTCACCTCAGCCAGCAAGATGCAGGACTGCCTGATGTCGGGGCGGAGCAATTGCAACGTTATCGAGCCGGCCCGCTAGCGGCGCTCCAGCTCCGCCCGCTGCGGCCTCGTCGGGCCGAAAAATTGCCGTGATCTTAATCATTTGTAACGGGACTTCGCCGATCACTTGGCCGATCAAGCAGGTCAGTTATGTCAGCCGGCATCACCCCGGCGCGAGGCGAATCGTCTATCGCGCGAGGGACCACGGCGAGCGAGAGAATAGGGGGGCAATCACGCATGAGTGCGTCCAGCCGCATCAAGATCATCATTCCCTTGGTTTCGGCCATGTCTTTGCTCGCGCTTTCGGCGCAGGCGCAGGACGCCGGGCCGCCAAAGCATGACGGCCATCCGCCGGCAGGGGCCGGTGCCGGCGCGCCGCCGCAGAACAACATGCGCAAGGGTCCTCCACCGCAGCAGGCGGCCCGGCCCGCGCCGCAGCCCGGCGGCCAGCCTCACGCTGGCGGCCCTGGTCCCGGCCCGCACAATGCCGGCGGCCCGCCGCCCGGCCGCAACTACGCGCGGGGCCCCGCGCCGGCGCGCGACTGGGGCGGACATGCCTATCGCGGCAACCTCGCCTGGGACGGCGGGCGCTGGCGCCACGAAGTCCATAACGGCCGCTCCGGCTGGTGGTGGGACGTCGGCGGCGTCTGGTACTATTATCCGCAGCGGATGGCCGGTCCGCCCGCCTACATCTCGGAGGAGTATTACGACGATGTGCCGGTGGCCTATGCCCCGGCGCCGCCTCCGGTCGCCTATGAACCGCCCCCTCCGCCGCCGCCGGCCGACCCCGGCGCAAGTGCGCTGGGCGGGGCGATTGTCGGCGGTTTGCTTGGCGGGCTGATCTCGGGCAATGCAACGGGGGCTGCCGCAGGCGCGGTTTTCGGCGGCGCCACCGGCGCGATCGCCGGCGCAACAGCCGCCTCGCGCCCCGGCTACTATCTGGCCGAGGGCAATTGCTACTACCGCTATCCAAACGGGCAGTATGTGCAGGCCGATCCGCGCGCGTGCTACTGAGCTTCCGCGCAGGATCTGAAACCGAGGAGGCGGGCGAAAGGCCCGCCTTTCTTGTTTGCCGGTCGATCCAGTTGCGCGCGAACGAGCGCTGATCGCCTCGCGCGTCAGGCTACCAGCCAGTTGAAGAATGCCATCGCGCCCCAGACCAGGCCTGCGATCCAGGTCAGCATCACGAGACCGATCGTCGCAAGACACACGATCCCGAACAGGTCGGACCTCTGTCGTTGTGTCGGGACCCTGGCTTCGGCGGTTGCTTCCTGTGTCATGACGGGAAAGACCTCCCACGCCGTCTCGCGCTCCCCATGGAAGCGCTGAGGTCCTGTTTAGCGCGAGAGGCCGTGCGCAGGCTGTGACGCAATTCACAGATCGCTCGGAATGAAGCCGAGCCTCTTTTCAACTTGCGCCGGGGGAGGGTCTGAAACCGCGAGTGCAAAATCCCTGGCGCCACAATCAAAGCGTGCTTGAATCGCCTACGACAACGTCGGTCCTCCGCAATCATACGGGCGAAATTGCCACGCACTTGTCCAGATCGGGCGGTTACAATCGCTTCATGTGCAACAAGTACGACCCGCAGCACGAAGCCGAGGCCGCAATGAAGCGCGCCGCGGCGGCCGAAGGCGCCGACCGGCAACGCCTGATCGAGCTTGCCATCGCCTGGCATCAGCTTGCCCGCGAGCGGCGCGAGGATGAGCCGACGGAATAGCGGGCGCGCAAGCGATCAGCGCTACGGCAATCTCATATTAACATTTGCGCAGCGCTGATTCTCGCGGTCGCGATTCGTGCTTTGCGAACGAAGCGGAGTTGGATCGTGAACAAACGAAAGGCCGTCGAAGGGGCCTGGTGTCGTCACGCGGCGCGTCTGGATCAATCGATCGCCAGGCACTGCTCCAGGGGCTGCTTCTCCGAGAGCGGCTTCTGGTGATTTCCTCGCGACCATACCTGAACGGCGAAGGCGCGCTCGTGCTGGCGCGCCACCGCGTCTGTGATGGACGCCCGCGCCGTCTCGACGCGTTTTGCGATCGCACCGGTGTTCACGTCGACGCCTGCGTCGATTGCCAAAAATGATATTGCGAGGACGGCCACTGCTGATGCGATGGCCATTCTCGTCCACTCGGATGGTGGCATCGGCGTCCTTCTCGGGCGCAATTCGCCCGGCGCATAGATGGGGTTGATGTGCCCGCTTCAAAGCCCGAGGAGGGGATACCCACGCGTTCGTGAAGGACGATGGATTGGCAGGTAAGTGTCGTCTGGCTGGCGTTGCGCGAGACAGACCAGAGGCAGCCTGCACTGGTGCTTGCCGACGAATACCGGGTCTGGTTCTATTTCATGCCTGGTCTGTATGGCGGAGCAGCTGAGCCGATGCCACGCCTACCGAGTCCAGATCCGGTTAGACCCGGGTCCGAGCGGCGACTGCGCGACTTACAGCAGCGTTTCCGCGCGGTGTCGGAACGCCGAGGCGAAGCTACTTCGTTGCGCCAGGGTTTGCGGGCTGCGACCGCATCGAATAAAGCAAGCCGCGAAGGCCTGACCAAATTAAGGCCCGCCGGTTTCACGCTGGCGAGCGTCTCAATGCCGCGAGACATCCGGCGCAAAGAACTCGTTTCGCAAGTGTCGCTTGATGTTCTCGGGCTGACGCTCGCCCTGGGCGGCCAGCTTAAGCACGCGCTCGGCGACCTCTACGGCGGTCCGCTGATGCTGAAGGGTGAATGCCGGGCTGGAGAGAACTTCGTCTAAAACATCACGAAGCATTTGCACCGTGGCTGCGTCGTAAGCCATGAGCCAGATCCTAAACAAATTGCCGAGCTCGAAATACGTTGTCTCGGCAGCGCCTATTTTCGCACTGAGCACTGAAATCCCAGCTGGCGTTTAGGATGCAATGGCTATGCCACAGTCTTATGACGGCGCCGGCTGGCTGCGGCGGTCGCGGTTATTGGGGCAGCTCGAGCTTCCTCATTTCCTGAAGCCGCGCCAGGCAAAACTCGCGATACAAGCTGTCAATGAATGTCCACATCGCAGTCCCCCTTAGTTCAATGCTGGGAGGCTAGGCCGGCTGTGTTTCAGGGACATTTCGTGGCACTCGGGAAATGGCTTCGTGGGAGCCGTCGGATGGGCCTTCAGATGGTGAAAAAACCAAAGGTTCGGCGGGCTCGCTGGTGAGCCTTCATGAACAGAACAAACGCGGAAGCGTCGTGTACCATTCGTGTACTGCGGACTCAGCGGGACTAAACCGGAAAGCCCGAAATCAGAGGGTTTTTGTCTCTACCAGTGAGACACGGTTTTTCCAGGAGAAGAACGCCCATCATCTTGAAAACACTGGCGATCCCGGCAGGACTCGAACCTGCAACCCGCGGAGTAGAAATCCGCTACTCTATCCAGTTGAGCTACGGGACCGTCCTGGGCCGCCCGGTTTGGGCGGCTGGCCGTTCATCTAGCATGCCAATATGAAAAATCTGGTCTTTCGCCAAGCCTGAACCGAACCGTTTTCCTCAATGCCGCGACAAAGCGGAACGGTGGGGTGTCAGGGTGCCGGGTTGAGCGGCAGCGGACCGGACGATGGATCACATCGCCGGGAACGCTGAACAGCTTCCGGGACACGGCCGCCGGTCGACTGGCTAGGTGTTGCTGCGCCATCAGGACGGCGTGCGCGGCGGTATCTGGACTGGTCTCCTCTGGGCCTGCCTCGTCATGGCGAATGCGACGTTTTGCACCTCTGGTTCCATCGCCTTGAGTCCGTCACCTTTCCACGCATTTCATGCGACAAGCGGCGTTCGTCCGCGATTTCCGGGAGTCCATCCATGATCGGTCTTGTTCGCGCCGTCACAATCTGCGCCGCGCTGGCGCTCGGCCTTTCGGCTGCGCAGGCCGCCGACAAAGCCTTCAAACGCGACGATCTCGCTGATTCCGCCATCAAGCTGGAGGCGCAGATCAAGAGCGAGGCGGGCCCGGTCGCCAAGACCAACGCGACGCTGCGCACGGATGCCGACGCCGCCTTCAGGCGCAACGATTACCGCACGGGCCTGTCGGTGCTCGGCCAGATCGCGGCCACGAACCCTGACGATGCCGGCAACTGGCTGCGGCTCGCCAAGGTGATCTTCCAGATCTGGCCGAAGAACTCGAGCGAACAGACCTTCCTGCTGGAGCGCGCCTCGACCGCGGCCTACATCGCTTACATGCGGGCCGGCAATCCAGGCGAGGAGGCCGACGCGCTCGCCGTCCTCGGCAAGTCGCTGGCCGAACGCAAGCTGTGGCGGCCGGCGCTGGATTCGCTGCGGCTGTCGCTCGACCTGCGCGAGGTCGCCGATGTCCGCGGGCAATATGAGAAGCTGCGCGACGAGCACGGCTTCCGGCTGCTCGACTACACCGTGGACTCGGATTCGGCGAGTCCACGCGCCTGCTTCCAGTTCTCCGAGGAGCTCGCCAAGCGCACCGACTTCGCGCCGTTCCTGGCCCTCGCAGGGCAGGACAAGCCGGCGCTGTCGGCGGAAGGCAAGCAGCTCTGCGTCGACGGCCTGAAGCACGGCGAGCGCTACAACATCAACCTTCGCGCCGGCCTGCCGTCCACGGTGAAGGAGGGCCTGCCGAAATCGGCCGAATTCAACGTCTATGTGCGCGATCGCAAGCCCTTCGTGCGCTTCACCAGCCGCGCCTATGTGCTGCCGCGGACCGGCCAGCGCGGCATTCCCGTGGTCAGCGTCAACACGCCCGCGGTCAACATCAACGTCTTCCGCATCGGCGACCGCAACCTGATCAACACGGTGGTCGACAGCGATTTCCAGAAGACGCTGACCAAATATCAGCTCGGCGATCTCGGCGACGAGCGCGGCGTCAAGGTCTGGTCGGGCGAGCTTTCGACCGCGATGACGCTGAACCAGGACGTCACCACGGCATTCCCGGTCGACCAGGCGCTCGGCGAGCTCCAGCCCGGCGTCTACGTGATGACCGCGGCGGCCAAGGGCCCAGGCTCGGACGACGAGTACCAGCTTGCCACGCAATGGTTCATCGTCTCCGATCTCGGGGTCACCGCCTATTCCGGCAATGACGGCATCCACGTCTTCGTCAACTCGCTGGCCTCAACCGATCCGGTCGGCAAGGCCGAGGTACGGCTGGTCGCCCGCAACAACGAGATCCTGGCGATGCGCAAGACCGACGAGTCCGGTCACGTGCTGTTCGAGGCGGGACTTGCGCGCGGCGAGGGCGGCCTGTCGCCGGCGATGCTCACGGTCACGGGCGAGAAGGCCGATTATGCCTTCCTGAGCCTGAAGACGTCGGCCTTCGACCTCTCCGACCGCGGCGTTGCGGGGCGTGCCGTGCCCGCCGGCGCCGATGCCTTCGTCTATGCCGAGCGTGGCGTCTACCGCTCCAGCGAGACGGTATTCCTCACTGCGCTGCTGCGCGACGGGCAGGGCAACGCCGTGACCGGTGGGCCGATGACGCTGGTGGTCGAGCGCCCCGACGGCGTCGAATACCGTCGCGCCGTGCTGCCCGACCAGGGCGCCGGCGGCCGCACCCTGTCCGTGCCGCTCAACTCGGCGGTGCCGACCGGCACCTGGCGCGTGCGCGCCTTCACCGATCCGAAAGGCGCTTCGATCGGCGAGACCACCTTCATGGTCGAGGATTACGTTCCTGATCGGATCGAATTCGATTTGTCCGCCAAGGGCAAGCTGATCAAAGCTAACGCTCCAGTGGAGCTTAAGGCGGACGGTCATTTCCTCTATGGCGCGCCGGCCTCGGGCCTTCAGCTCGAAGGCGACATGCTGATCGCGCCCGCGGCCGAGCGGCCCGGCTTTGCCGGCTACCAGTTCGGCGTTGCCGACGAGGAGACCACCTCGAACGAGCGCACGCCGTTGGAGAACCTGCCTGAGGCCGATGCCAACGGTGTCGCGACCTTCCCGGTGACGCTGGACAAGCAGCCGGCCTCGACGCGTCCGCAGGAAGCGCAGATCTTCGTCCGCATGGTCGAGACCGGCGGCCGCGCCGTCGAGCGCAAGATCGTGCTCCCGGTCGCGCCCACTGCTGCGCAGATCGGCATCAAGCCTCTGTTCGGCGACAAGAACGTCGCCGAGGGTGACAAGGCCGAGTTCGACGTCGTGTTCGTCTCGCCGGAGGGCGAGAGGCTGCGCCGCGACGGCCTGCGCTACGAGCTCCTGAAGATGGAGTCGCGCTATCAGTGGTACCGCCAGAACAATTACTGGGAGTACGAGCCGGTCAAGTCGACCTCGCGCATCGCCGACGGTGACGTCACGATCGCTGCCGACAAGCCGTCGCGCATCTCGCTGGCGCCGCAGCCCGGCCGTTATCGGCTGGATGTGAAATCGAACGACGCCGACGGCCCGGTGACCTCGGTGCAGTTCGACGTCGGCTGGTATTCCGACGGCAGCGCCGATACGCCCGACCTTTTGGAAACCTCGATCGACAAGCCGCAATACGCCTCCGGCGACACCATGACGGTGTCGGTCAACGTCCGCAGCGCCGGCAAGCTCACCATCAACGTGCTCGGTGACCGCCTGCTGACGACGCAGACCATCGACGTCAAGGAAGGCACCGCCCAGGTGAAGCTCCCGGTCGGCAAGGACTGGGGCACCGGCGCCTATGTGGTGGCGACGCTGCGCCGTCCGCTCGATGCCGCCGCCCAGCGCATGCCGGGCCGTGCGATCGGCCTGAAATGGTTCGGCATCGACAAGCAGACCCGCACGCTGAGCGTGAAGCTGACGCCGCCGGCGCTGATCCGCCCCAACGCGACGCTGAAGATCCCGGTCGAGCTCGACGGGCTCAATCCGGGCGAGGACGCCAAGATCGTCATCGCCGCCGTCGATGTCGGCATCCTCAACCTTACCAATTACAAGCCGCCGGCGCCGGACGATTACTATCTCGGCCAGCGCCGCCTGAGCGCTGAGATCCGCGATCTCTACGGCCAGCTGATCGACGGCATGTCGGGCACGCGCGGACAGATCAAGTCCGGCGGCGACGCCGGAGCCGCCGAGCTGCAGGGCTCACCACCCTCGCAAAAGCCGCTGGCGCTTTATTCGGGCATCGTCACGGTTGGTGCCGACGGCACCGCGGAGGTGAGCTTCGATATTCCGGAGTTCGCCGGCACCGCGCGCATCATGGCGGTGGCGTGGACCGCGACCAAGCTCGGCCGCGCCAATACGGATGTCGTGATCCGCGACCCCGTGGTGCTGACCACGACCCTGCCGCGCTTCCTGCTCAATGGCGACCACGGCACGGTCAACCTGGAGATCGACAATGTCGAGGGCCAGGCCGGCGACTACGTCATCAACGTCAAGACGGGCGGCCCGGTGAAGATGACCGGCAATCCCGCAACCACGGTGAAGCTCGCCGCCAAGCAGCGCAATTCGTTCTCGCTCGCGCTCGATGCGACCGCGGCGGGACAGGCGACGCTAGACGTCGACATCAAGGGGCCGAATGGCCTCGCGCTGGCGCGGCACTATGCGTTCGATGTCAAGGCGGCGACGCAGGTGCTGGCGCGGCGCTCGATCCGGACGCTGGCGAAGGGCGAGAGCCTGACGCTGACCTCGGACATGTTCTCCGACCTCGTGCCGGGCACCGGCAGCGTCTCGGTCTCGGCTAGCCTGTCGACCGCGCTCGATGCGGCGACGATCCTGAAAGCGCTCGACCGCTATCCCCATGGCTGCTCGGAGCAGATCACGAGCCGGGCCATGCCGCTGCTCTATGTCAACGAGCTCGCGGCCGGCGCGCATCTCGCCATGGACACCGAGGTCGACCAGCGCATCCGCGACGCGATCGAGCGGCTCCTGGCGCGTCAGGGCTCGAACGGCTCGTTCGGCCTGTGGTCGGCGGGCGGCGACGACGCCTGGCTCGATGCCTACGTGACGGACTTCCTGACCCGCGCCCGCGAGAAGGGCTTTGCGGTGCCTGATGTCCTGTTCAAGAATGCGCTCGACCGGATCAGAAACTCCGTCGTCAACGGCAACGAGCCGGAGAAGGACGGCGGCCGCGATCTCGCCTACGGCCTCTACGTGCTCGCCCGCAACGGCGCAGCTCCGATCGGGGATCTCCGCTATCTCGCCGACACCAAGCTGAACAACCTCGCGACCCCGATCGCGAAGTCGCAGCTTGCCGCAGCGCTGGCCCTGGTCGGCGACCGCAACCGCGCCGAACGCGTCTATGGCGCGGCGCTCGACAGCCTCGCGCCAAAGCCGGTGCTGGAGTTCGGCCGCACCGATTACGGCTCGCAGCTGCGCGATGCCGCAGCGCTGGTCTCGCTCGCCAGCGAAGGCAATGCACCGAAGGCAACGCTGACGCAGGCGGTGACACGGGTCGAGACCGCGCGCGGGCTGACGCCCTATACCTCCACGCAGGAGAATGCGTGGCTGGTGTTGGCGGCGCGGGCGCTCGCCAGGGAGAACCTCTCGATCGAGGTCGACGGCCAGCCGGTCAAGACTGCGCTCTATCGCAGCTACAAGGCGGACACGCTGAGCGGCAAGCCGCTGAAGATCACCAACACGGGCGATGCGCCGGTGCAGGCGGTGGTCTCGGTGTCGGGCTCGCCGGTGACGCCGGAGCCGGCAGCGTCGAACGGCTTCAAGATCGAGCGCAGCTACTTCACGCTCGACGGCAAGCCCGCCGACATCAGCAAGGTCAAGCAGAACCAGCGCTTCGCGGTGGTGCTGAAGATCACCGAGGCCAAGCCCGAGTACGGCCACATCATGGTGTCCGACTATCTGCCCGCGGGCCTCGAGATCGACAATCCGAAGCTGGTCTCGTCGGGCGACAGCGGCACGCTGGACTGGATCGAGGACGGCGAGGAGCCTGAAGACACCGAGTTCCGCGACGACCGGTTCACCGCGGCGGTCGATCGGGCCTCGGACTCCAAGGCGGTCTTCACCGTCGCCTATGTCGTGCGCGCGGTCTCGCCCGGCAAATACGTGCTGCCGCAGGCCTATGTCGAGGACATGTACAATCCCTCGCGCTATGGCCGCACCGGCACGGGAACGGTCGAGGTGCGAGCGGCGAAGTGAGTGGTGGTGGGATGAGCGACGCCAACCAGGTATCTCGTCATTCCGGGGCGGCTCGAAGAGCCGAACTACGGCGCGCGATTACGCGCCTGAGAATCTCGAGGTTCCGGGTCTGGTCCTTCGGACCATCCCGGAACGACGACGGGAGAGGAGGGCGCACGACCATGCGTATCCTCTCCGCCCTCGCGCTCACCCTCATCCTCGCCATCACCGGCTTCGTCGCGTGGGTGTATTCCCTCGGTCCGCTCCCGCTCGACGAGGCGCGCCAGGTCTCCACGACCATCGTCGATCGCAACGGCAAGCTGCTGCGGGCCTATGCGATGGCGGATGGACGTTGGCGGTTGCCGGTCGATACCAGGACCAACGTCGATCCGACCTATCTGAAGCTGCTGTTCGCCTATGAGGACCAGCGCTTCTACGCCCATGACGGCATCGATCCGCTGGCGCTGGGCCGCGCCGCCTTGCAACTCGGCACGCGCGGCCACATCGTGTCCGGCGGCTCGACCATCACGATGCAGCTGGCGCGGCTGATGGAGCCGCGGAGACAGCGCTCGCTCTATGCCAAGCTGCGGCAGATCGTGCGCGCCATCGAGATCGAGCGCAGCATGAGCAAGGAAGAGATCCTCGATCTCTATCTGGCGCTCGCCCCCTATGGCGGCAATCTCGAAGGCATTCGCGCCGCCTCGATCGCCTATCTCGGCAAGGAGCCGAAGCGGCTGTCGCTGGCCGAGGCCGCATTGCTGGTCGCGCTGCCGCAATCGCCGGAGACGCGCCGGCTCGACCGCTATCCCGAGGCGGCGCGCAAGGCGCGCGATCGCGTGCTCGATCGCATGGTCGAGGAGCATGTGGTCAGCGTTGACGACGCGGCGCAGGCCAAGGCCGTGCCGGTGCCGAAACTGCGCAAGCCGATGCCGATCCTGGCGCCGCATGCCTCGGACACCGCGCTGTCGACCGTGAAGGACAGTCCCGTCATCAAGCTGACGCTGGATGCGAATTTGCAAAAGGTGCTGGAGCCGTTGGCTCGTGACCGCGCCATTGCGCTCGGGCCCAACATCTCGGTCGGCATCATCGTGGTCGACAATGAGAGCGGCGACGTGCTCGCACGCGTTGGCTCTGCGGATTATTTCGACGAAAGCCGGGCAGGGCAGGTCGACATGACTCGCGCCATCCGCTCGCCGGGCTCGACTCTGAAACCGTTCATCTACGGGCTCGCCTTCGAGGACGGCTTTGTCCATCCCGACAGTCTGATCGACGATCGGCCGGTCCGCTTCGGCTCCTACGCGCCGGAAAATTTCGACATGACCTTCCAGGGCACGGTGCCGGTGAGGAAGGCGCTGCAATTGTCGTTGAACGTGCCGGCCATCGTGCTGCTCGACCGCGTCGGCTCGAGCCGGCTGGCGTCGCGGCTGCGGCAGGCCGGCGGCAATCTGATCTTGCCGAAGGATGAGGCGCCAGGCCTTGCCATGGGGCTCGGCGGCGTCGGCGTAACTCTCCAGGACCTTGCCCAGCTCTATGCCGGCTTTGCGCGCCTCGGGACCACCAAGCCACTGCGCGAGATCGTCACGGCCAAGGACGACCGCGAGCCGCTGCGGCTGCTGGATCAGGTCGCGGCGTGGCAGGTCGGCAACGTCCTGCTCGGCACGCCCCCGCCGGAGAACGCGGCCCACAACCGCATCGCCTTCAAGACCGGCACCTCCTACGGCTATCGTGATGCCTGGTCGGTCGGCTTCGACGGCCGCATGACCATCGGCGTCTGGGTCGGACGGCCCGACGGGGCACCGGTTCCCGGCCTGATCGGACGGATCGCGGCCGCGCCCATCCTGTTTGACGCCTTTGCCCGGAGCGGCAAGACGCTGACCCCCTTGCCCAAGCCGCCAAAGGGAACCCTGGTTGCCAGCAACGCGAAACTGCCGCTGCCGTTGAAGCGGTTCCGTCCGGTCGGGGAACTGGTGCGAACCGGGGGCGAGCAGGCGCTGCACATCCAGTTTCCCCTGAACGGCTCGCGCATCGACGTCGATCGCTCGGGCGGGCGCGAGAGTGCGGCCATGCCCGTCAAGGTCGCTGGCGGCGTTCTGCCCATGACCGTGATGGTAAACGGCGCGGCGCGCGGCGAGATCGACGGCCGCCGCCAGCGCCTTATCGATCCGCCCGGCCCGGGCTTTGCTCGGCTCACCGTGATCGATGCTACGGGCGCCGCGGACACAGTTGTCATTCGAATTCAATGAGCCGGCCTTAAGCGGTTGTGGCGATGGCGGTTTCAGCGTAAGCGGAACCAATGGCCGAGACCTACCCAAGCCCCCGTTTTGGAGCGCCCCGTGAGCCGAAATCGCCCGTGAATCCTGGCAGTCGGCTCGTGTCCATGCTCGATATCGCGACGACCAGCCACGCCCGCGCGGTCGCCTTTCTGGTGCTGTGCGCGCTGCTGCTGTTCCTGCCGGGCTTCTTCACGATTCCGCCCGTCGATCGCGACGAGGCGCGGTTCGCCCAGGCCACCAAGCAGATGGTCGAGAGCGGCGATTATGTCGACATTCGCTTCCAGGAGGACGTCCGCTACAAGAAACCGGTCGGCATCTACTGGTTGCAATCGGCCGCCGTCGAAATCGCATCCGCGCTCAAGCTGCCCAAGGCCGAATTGCGCATCTGGGTCTACCGGCTGCCGTCGCTGATAGGCGCGATCGGCGCCGTGCTCATGACCTATTGGGCCGCGCTCGGCTTCGTCACGCGGCGCGCCGCGGTGCTCGCGGCGCTGCTGATGTGCGCCTCCGTGCTGCTCGGCGTCGAGGCGCGGCTCGCCAAGACCGACGCGATGCTGCTGTTCTGCGTCACCGCCACGATGGGCGCGATGGCGCGGGCTTACCTGTCCTGGCAGCGCGCCGAGGACGAGACGCATCCGCCCTGGAGCTGGCCCGCGATCTTCTGGACCGCGCTCGCGGTCGGCATCCTGATCAAGGGCCCGCTGATCCTGATGTTCGCTGGGCTCACCATCGTCGCGCTCGCAATCCTGGATCGCGACGCCTCCTGGCTGTGGAAGCTGCGTCCGCTCTGGGGCCTGATGTGGATGCTGGTGCTGGTGCTGCCCTGGTTCGTCGCAATCTTCTGGCGTGCGGGCGATGCCTTCTTCGCCGATTCCGTCGGCGGCGACATGCTCAGCAAGATCGGCGCCCAGGAATCCCATGGCGCGCCGCCCGGAATGTACCTGGCGCTGTTCTGGATCACCTTCTGGCCGGGCGCGCCGCTGGCGGCGATGGCGGCACCTGCGGTGTGGCGGGCGCGGCGCGAGCCCGGCGCGCAATTCCTGCTGGCCTGGCTGATTCCGTCCTGGATCGTGTTCGAGGCGGTGCTGACCAAGCTGCCGCATTACGTGCTGCCGCTCTATCCGGCGATCGCGATCCTCACCGTCGGCGCGCTGGAGCGGCGCGTGCTGTCGCGGTCCTGGCTGATGCGCGGCTCGGCCTGGTGGTTCGCGATTCCCGCGGCGGCCTCGATCATCGCAGTGGTCGGCGCGGTCGTGCTGACCCGGCAGCCGGCCTTCGTGGCCTGGCCGTTCATCGCGGCCTCGCTGATCTTCGGCCTGTTCGCCTGGTGGCTGTTCGACACCAATCGCGCCGAGCGCTCGGTGCTGAACGCGCTGGTCGCGGCCCTGATGCTTGCGGTCGTGGTCTGGGGCATCGTGCTGCCGTCGCTGACCCCGCTGTTTCCGAGCATCGAGATCGCGCGGGCGCTCCGCAACGTCACCTGCGTCGGACCGAAGGCGGCCGCCGCCGGCTATCACGAGCCGAGTCTGGTGTTCCTGACCGGCACGCAGACGCTGCTCACCGACGGCTCGGGCGCGGCGGACTTCCTGCGGCAGGGCAGCTGCCGCTTCGCGCTGATCGAGCAACGTTCGGAGCGCAGCTTCGTACAGCGCGCCGAGGCGATCGGGCTGCGCTACAAGGTCGGCGCGCGCATCGACGGCTACAATTTCTCGCAAGGCCGCGCGATCTCGATCTCGATCTTCCGTTCGGAAGGTACCGAATAGGATGTCGGCCCCGACCCATATCGCGCCGCGTGCGGGCTATCCTGCGCAATTGCTCACGGTGTCGGGACGTGCGCTGGCGCAGCTCGTGCGCTCGCCGTCGCATTCGCGTCGCGCCGAGGCCGCACGAAAGCTGGCGCGGCATTCGCTCTGGCTCAGCATGGCGGGCGCGGCCCTGGTCATCGCGCTGATGCTGGCGTTCGACCTGACCGAGATCCAGCTGATGCCGGCGCGCGGCACGCCGAGCCTGTGGCCGATCCGCATCCTCACCGATTTCGGCAAGGACGAGTATGTGCTCTCGGTGCTCGGAGTTGTGCTGATCGTTGTGGCGCTCGTTGCGGCAGGGCTTCACGGCACAAGCCGCACGCTGCTGCTGGGCTTGGGCACGCGGCTGCAATTCCTGTTTCTGTCTGTTGCCGTCTCCGCGTTCATCGGGGAGATCTTGAAATATCTCATCGGCCGGGGGCGGCCCTTCGTCGGCGGCAAGGCCGATCCGTTCAATTTCATCCCGTTCGAGGGGTCGGGAGCCTATGCCAGCCTGCCGTCAGGTCATGCCATCGCGGCGTTCGCGCTGGCGTTTGCGGTCTCCGCACTCTGGCCGCGGCTGCGCGTGTTCATGTTCACTTACGCAATCGTGATCCTGCTGACACGGCTCGTGCTGCTCGCGCATCACCCCAGCGACGTCATCGCCGGGGCTCTGGTCGGCTTGGTCGGTGCCATGGCGGTCCGCTACTGGTTTGCAGCGCGCCGGCTCGCCTTTGCCATCCGTGCCGACGGCACCATCGTGCCGCTTCCGGGGCCGGTCACAGCGCGCCTCAAAAGGGTTGCCCGCGGGGCATCCGCCCCATAAAAGCGGCTGCCTGCCGGGACCGCCGGTTCCATAGGGCAGGCCAATTCCAACCACGAGCCTCGATTTGTCGACGTCCCAGCCTTCGGTTTCCATCGTCGTTCCCGTGCGCAACGAAGCCGACAATATCGCGCCCCTGATCGAGGAGATCACGGCGGCGCTCGATGGCCGCTGGGATTACGAGATCATCTACGTCAATGACGGTTCGACTGATGCGACCGGCGAACGGCTCAACGCCATCATGGCGCGGCGGAGCAATCTGCGTCAGCTCCGCCACGCCAGATCAGGCGGCCAGTCGGCCGCGGTGCGCAGTGGCGTGCGCGCCGCGCGCGGGGTGATCGTGGCAACCCTCGACGGCGACGGACAGAACAATCCGGCCTTCCTGCCGGACCTGATCGCTGCGGTGGAAAAAGGCGCGGGGCGGGTCGGCCTTGCCGCGGGCCAGCGCGTCGGACGCAAGGATACCGGCTTCAAGAAATTCCAGTCGCGCGTGGCCAACAAGGTCCGCAACGCGATCCTTCAGGACGGCACGCGCGACACCGGCTGCGGACTGAAGGCGTTCCGCCGCGAGGTGTTCCTGATGATGCCTTATTTCGATGGGCTACATCGCTTCCTGCCGGCGCTGGTCCGCCGCGAAGGCTACGACATCGCCTATGTCGACGTGATCGACCGGCCGCGCCGTTCCGGCGTGTCCAACTATGGCTTCTTCGACCGGCTGTGGATCGGCATCATGGACCTCGTCGGCGTGTGGTGGCTGATCCGTCGCAAGAAGCCGACACCAGATGTGACTGAGGTGAGCGCATGATCATTCAATACGGTCAGGCGCTGAGCAACTATCTCTACGATGTGTTCGTCGCCAAGTTTGACTTCTGGCTGGCGTTCGGCCTCGTCGCACAGCTGTTCTTCACCGCGCGCTTCCTGGTGCAGTGGATCGCGAGCGAGCGCGCTGGCAACAGCGTGGTGCCGATGGCGTTCTGGTTCTGCTCGATGGGCGGCGGGCTGATGACGCTGGTCTACGGCGTCGTGAAGCGCGAGCCGGTCATCATCCTCGGACAGGCGCTGGCGACCATCATCTATGTCCGCAACATCATGCTGATCATCAAGAACCGCGGCCGCACCTCGAAGACGCTCGAGCGCTGATCCCATAGCAGTGGTCCCGGAGACGGCTGCAATCACAAGCTGTCTGTCGATTGACCCGCCACTTCGTTAGTGTTACGAGTTGTAGCATTCTGGCCGCGATGCCGGTTTTCCGACCGGTCCGATGACGTGGATTTTTGCGCCGATCGTTCTCCAATTGGAAGATCGTCCCGATGAAGCGCTTACATCGCCGTTGCGCGACGTTACCGATCCTCTGCCTCGTGACCCTCGGTCTTGCGACCGTCACGCATGCGTACGACGCCGCACGAGTGAGCGATCCTCAGTCGCTCGGCTTCTCGCCGTCGCGGCTGGCCCGGATCGCGGCTTGGCAGCAGACGCAGGTCGATTCCGGCGCCTTCTCGGGCGCGGTGGCGGCCATCGCGCGGAACGGCAAGGTGGCGTATCTGCGTGCCGTCGGTTTTCGTGACCAGGCAAAGACCAGCCCGCTGCAGGGCGATGCGATCTTCTGGATCGCCTCGATGACCAAGCCAGTCACCAGCGTGGCCGCCATAATGCTGGTCGAGGAGGGCAAACTTGATCTCGCCGCACCGGTCCACCAGTATCTTCCCGAGCTCAAGGACATGATGGTCGGCGTCGAGAGGAAAGACGCTGCGAGCGGCAAGATCGATTTGGTGTACGAGTCTCAGAAGCACCCCATGACGGTCGAGGACCTGCTGCGCCATACTGCCGGGCTCGTCTATGGCGTCGGCGGCACAATGGTCGATCAGCTTGTCGGCAGGCGACTCTACGGCAATTCCGGCGTTTGGCGCCGGGACAGGACTCTTGCCGACGTCATCTCTGAACTCGCCAAGCTTCCACTTGCGCACCAGCCGGGTGACGTCTGGGACTACGGCCTCTCCGTCGATGTGCTCGCGCGTGTGATCGAGGTGGCCTCAGGCCAGCCGTTCGACCAGTTCCTCGACACACGTCTGTTCAAACCGCTCGGCATGGTCGACACCGCCTTCGCGGTGCCGGCAGCCAAGTTGTCCCGGCTGGTCGATCCGCCCGCCAATGGCTGGGGTGGTCCGCCAGACAGCGTATTGGCGGATATCACCAGGCCGACCAGTCTGTTCTCGGGCGGAGGCGGACTTGCGTCGACGGCCGGTGATTATCTGCGGTTCTGCCAGATGCTGCTCAACGGCGGCGAACTGGACGGCGTCCGCATCTTGTCGCCTGCCAGCGTTCGGCGCATGACTACAAATGCGCTGCCGGGCGAGATCCGCTTCGCGGGCTTTGCCAGCGGTCTCGTCGGGCCACAGTCTGGCTCGACCTGGGGACTTGGTTTTGCCGTGCGCAGTGATGCGGCGTGGAGTGTGGTGCCGGGATCGACTGGCAGCTTTAGCTGGATGGGCGTATCGGGCACCTATTTCTGGGTTGACCCGACGGAGCAGCTGGTTGCCGCGCAGATGATCCATGTGCGTGGCGGGAGCGGCCCATTTCAGCGCATGTTCCGCGATCTCACCTACGGTGCGTTCCGCATTCCCGATCAGGTCAACCCGGATGCTGCGGCGGGCGTCATGAGAGTCGACGCGAATACGCTTGCCGGCTACGCAGGAACATACAGGTTTGCATCATCCAATGCGCGCGACAGGCAAGAAGCCAGCGCATTTGGTGGCGTCGGGTTGGAGATCACGACGCAGGGGGGCGCCGTCAAGGTGGTGTCTCCGATCAAGGACGCGCCTGCCGCCAAGGCTGGTGTGATTGCCAATGACATGATCACGCATTTAGATGGCGAGGCGATGCAAGGCAGGCCTCTCAATCAGGTGCTCGACAAGATGCGCGGACCCGCTAACACTGCGATCCGCCTCAGAATCATGCGCAAGGGGCAGATCGAACCGATCGAGCTAACGGTCGTTCGCGCCTCGATCCGAGCACCGGGAGTCGATCTCCAGCTCGCCGCCAAGGATGGCAAGCTCCAGGTCGAGGCCACCGGAGCGCTGCCCGTTCTGGACTTTGAGAAAGGCGCGCCGATCGCGGTCGTCCCGATGTCCAGCGACGCGTTTTTCGTCGATGGCGGCGATCACACGCGCCTTGCGTTCTCGCACGATGAGGCGGGCAAGGCGACGGGTCTGGTGCTCAATCCCGGGCCTTGGCAGATCACAGGTCAGCGGATCGACTGACTGGCCGTAAGGAGCGACTGCCAATTCTAGCGCGGCAACGCCGAGGCCGCGCCTGAGGCGGGCAGGGTGGCCGTCTCCGCCTCACGCCTGCGATAGGGCTCGCCGGCCGCATCCAGCACGGGATAGGCGACCGAGCAGATATGCGAGTGGATGCGGCGCAGATCGCGCAGCACGTCGAGATGCAGCGAGGTGGTTTCGATGGTCTCGGGCCGGCCCTCGCGCAGGCGGTCGAGATGGCGCTCGACGGCGGCGAGCTCGGTGTTCTTCAGCGTGGTCTTCTCCACCAGCAGCTTGCGCGCTTCGTTGGCATCGCCCGACATGAACACGCCGAAGGCGATCCGCAGCGATTCCATCGTGCGCTTGTGGAAGGCGGCGAGCTCCTCGGCGCCCTCGGCCGAGAACTGGAAGCGGCGCTTGATCTTCTTGGTCGCAAGCTCGCTCAGGCTCTTGTCGATGATGTCGCCGATATGCTCGAGGTTGATGGCAAAGGAGACGATCTCCATCGCGCGCCGTCCCTCGCTCTCGTCGAGGCTGCCGCGCATCAGCTTGGTCACGTAGAGCTTGATGGCCTCGTCGAGACCGTCGACGGCATTGTCCATCTTCGAGACCTGGTCGACCAGCGCGCGGTCGCCGGTCATCATCGCAGTCATCACCTTGCGCAGCATGATTTCGACGAGGTCGCCCATGCGCAGCACCTCGCGGGCGGCGTCGGCCAGCGCCAGTGACGGCGTCTCCAGCGCGCTCTCGTCGAGATAGCGTGGCCGGGCCGGGTCGGTCTCCTGCACGCGATCGGGCAGCAGCCGCGTCAGCAGGCGCGACATGGTGTCGAGCAGCCCGATGAAGATGATGGCGGTGCCGAGGTTGAAGGCGACGTGGAAGGCGGCCGTCATCTTCGCGAGATCCGGCTGCCAGGCATGCATGTGCGCGGCGATCACGCCCAGGAACGGCAGCACGAGCGCGATCCCGACCACGCGGTTGACGAGATTGCCGACCGGCAGGCGATAGCTCGCGGGATCGTCGCGCCTGGCACCTTCGAACACGGGATTGATGGCGCTGCCGAGATTGGCGCCCAGCACCAGCGCCAGCGCCGCCTCGGGCGAGATGAACTGCGAATAGGCCAGCGACATGATCAAGAGCACGCTGGCGACGCTCGAATGCACCGCCCAGGTGACGAGCGCGGCGATGACGATGCAGAGCACGGGATCGCCGGTTACGGCCGACATCACGACGCGCATGCCGGGTGCGTTCTCCGCCGGCGCCATCGTGTCGAGCAGGATGTGCAGCGACAGCAGCATCAGGCCGAGGCCGATGCAGACGCGGCCGATGTCCTTGATCCGGGAGCGCGGTCCCGAGCGGAAGGCGACGAGGCCGAGCACGAACAGTACGGGGGCTATGGCGGCGATGTTGAACGACAGCACCTGCACGATCAGCGTCGTGCCGACATTGGCTCCCAGCATGATGGCGAGCGCGGCGGCTAGGCTGACGAGGCCCTCGGCCGCGAACGAACTCGTGATCAGGGCGGTTGCCGTGCTGCTCTGGAGCAGCGCGGTGAGCCCGAGGCCAGCCGCAAATGCGCTGATGCGGTTGCCCAGCGCCTTGCCGAGCAGCCGCCGCAGGTCGGGACCGAACGCGCGCAGGATTCCGCTATGGACCATGTGCAGGCCCCACAGCAACAGCGCAACGCCGCCCATCAGATCGAGCAGAACCAACGTACCCATGCTCCGTGTCCGGATTGGAGTCGATTGGTGAGGCTAGCGCCAAACGTCGGCGGATCAACCCTTTGTTGGCGCGTTGGCGTTAACGTTTGCCGTAACTGCGCGTTCCTCAGGCGCAATGCCTCGTCAGTGTGCTCACATTGCCGCCTTGAGGGCAGCGAAGCCGCGATCGAGATCGGCCTTGAGGTCGTCGGTGCTCTCGAGGCCGATGTGGAGTCGCAGGGTAGGGCCGCCCGGCGACCACTTGGTCGCGGTGCGATAGGCGTCGCAATCGAAGGGAATCGCAAGGCTCTCGAAGCCGCCCCAGGAAAAGCCCATGCCGAACAGTTTGAGCGTGTTGAGCATGGTATCGACGGCCTTCTGCGGCGCCGGCTTCAGCACGATGCTGAACAGGCCCGAAGCGCCAGTGAAGTCGCGCTTCCAGATCGCATGGCCGGGATCGGTCTCCAGCGCCGGGTGCAGCACGCGAGTGACCTCGGGACGGGCTGCCAGCCAACGCGCCATGTCGAGCCCGGAGCGATGATGCTGTGCCAGGCGCACCGACAATGTGCGCAGGCCGCGCAGTGCCAGGAAGACGTCATCGGGTCCGGCGCAGACGCCGAGCAGGCGGATGCCTTCCGCGATCTGCGGCCAGGCCTTGGCGTTGGCGGAGATGGTGCCGAACATGATGTCGGAGTGACCGCCGATATATTTGGTGGCGGCCTGCATGCTGATGTCGACGCCCTGTTCGAGCGAGCGGTGATAGAGCGGGGTCGCCCAGGTGTTGTCGTCGATGACCAGCGCGCCCTTTGCATGCGCGACCTCGGCAATGGCGCGGATGTCGGGCATCTCGAACGATTGCGAGCCGGGCGCCTCGACCAGCACGGCGCGGGTGTTGGGCTTGAACAGTCTGTCGATGCCGGCGCCGATCAGCGGATCGAAATAGGTGGTCTCGACGCCGTAGCGGGTCAGCATGCCGTTGCAGAAATTGCGCGAGGGCCGATAGACGTTGTCGACAACCAGAATATGGTCGCCGGCCTTCAGCACCGAGAGCAGGGTGGTGGAGATCGCCGACAGCCCCGACGGCACGATGCCGACGCCGGCGCATTGCGGCCCCTCCAGCGCCATCAGCGTGTCCTGGAACGCCCTGGTCGTCGGGGTGCCGTGGCGGCCATAGGTGAACTCGCCGCGATGGGCATGGAGGTCCTCGGCGGTCGGATAGAGCACCGTCGAGCCGTGGAACACCGGCGGGTTGACGAACCCTTTCTGTGCCTTGGTGTCGCGGCCGGAGGTGACCAGCCGGGTCTCGGCCTGTTGCTGGGAGGGGTGCGAGGAATCCATGCGTCTGCTTTCAAAACCGCGTTTCCCGCCGGGCGCTTTGCGCCGTGCGGGCCGGCCGAAAGGCCGCTGTCGTTAATAACAGAACACAGAAGAGTCCCGTCAACCCCTTGACCCGGCTCGCCAGTCGTTCTGTGATGCGCAGGTGCTATTCAGTCGCCGCATGTTGAGGGGCCTGCCGCGACCTTCGATCCATCGTCTGACCGAACCTTGCGCCACGGCCATCACGGCGGGCGCTGCGGCGGGGATTAAGGTATGGCCTCCCAGGATCGGCGAGTGTTCGGCAAGGTTTCCCAGCATGACTCTTGCAGGGCTACCCCTGGCAGAGACGATCCTGAGACAACATTCCTGACCTTGAGACGACTTTGAAAGGCCTTCAGCCCATGAAACGCGTAGCCCTGGTTCTCACTCTCGCTCTCGCCGCCGGCCTGTCCGCCCAGGCCGCCGATGCGCAAACGCTCAAGACCATCAAGGACCGGGGCACGCTGTCCTGCGGCGTCAGCCAGGGCCTGCCGGGTTTCTCCTCGCCCGATGACAAGGGCAACTGGACCGGCCTCGACGTCGACGTCTGCCGCGCGATCGCGGCCGCCATCTTCAACGACCCGACCAAGGTCAAGTTCGTGCCGACCTCGGCCAAGGACCGTTTCACGGCGCTGCAGTCCGGCGAAATCGACCTGCTCTCGCGCAACACCACCTGGACCATCTCGCGCGACACCTCGCTCGGCGCCAACTTCACCGGCGTGACCTATTATGACGGACAGGGCTTCATGGTGAAGAAGTCGCTCAAGGTGAATTCGGCGCTCGAGCTCAACAGCGCTTCCGTCTGCGTGCAGACCGGCACCACCACCGAGCAGAATCTTGCCGACTACTTCAAGGCCAACAACATGAAGTACGAGGTGATCGCGTTCGGCACCAACGACGAAACCGTCAAGGCCTATGAAGCCGGCCGCTGCGACGTCTTCACCACCGACCAGTCGGGCCTCTACGCCAATCGCCTCAAGCTCGCCAATCCCAACGACCACATGGTGCTTCCCGAAATCATCTCGAAGGAGCCGCTCGGCCCGATGGTGCGCCACGGCGACGACCAGTGGTTCGACATCGTGAAATGGACGCTGTTCGCGCTCGTCACCGCCGAAGAGCTCGGCATCACCTCGAAGAATGTCGACGAGAAGGCGAAGCTGGAGAGCCCGGAGCTGAAGCGCGTGCTCGGCAGTGACGGTAATTTCGGCGAACAGCTCGGCCTGACCAAGGACTGGGTGGTGCGGATCGTGAAGGCTACCGGCAATTACGGCGAGGTGTTCGATCGCAACGTCGGCGCCGGCTCGCCGCTCGGCATCAATCGTGGTCTCAACAATCTCTGGAACAAGGGCGGTCTCCAGTACGCGCCGCCGATCCGCTGATCCTGCTTGATCAGCGGCACGCGGCGATGAGCACCGAGGCTCGAAAACCGCCGGCCCAGATCGCGCTGAAGATCAGGCGCATTCTGGGCGGCAAGGCAGGCTGGAACGGCGTCGCCGTCCAGTTTGCCTTCGCCGCGATCCTGGGTTGGATCGGCTACGAGATCGTCTCCAACGCGCGCGCCAACCTCGAGAACCAGCACATCGCCGCCGGCTTCGGCTTCCTGCGCAACAATGCCGGCTTCGACGTCAACCAGACGCTGATCTCCTATACCGGCTCGGACACGTTCCTGCGCGTGTTCGTGGTCGGGCTTCTCAACACGCTCGTCGTCTCGGTGGTGGGCATATTTTTCGCCACCGTGATCGGCTTCATCGTCGCGCTGTGCCGGCTGTCGCCCAACTGGCTGCTGTCGCGCGTCGGCGAGATCTATGTCGAGATCATCCGCAACCTGCCGCTGCTGTTCCAGATCCTGTTCTGGTACCTGGCGGTGCTCGCGGCCCTGCCCAATCCGCGACAGAGCATTTCGGTGCTCGGCATCGCCTTCATCAGCAATCGCGGCCTCGTCATTCCCCGCCCGATCGGCGAAAGCGGGTTCGAGCCGTTCCTGGCGATGCTGGCCCTCGGCATCGTCGTCTCGCTGGGATTGCGCTTCTACGCCAGGCGCGCGCTGTTTGAGCGGGGGCAGGTGATCCGCATCTGGCCCTCTGTGCTGGCCTTGCTGTTCGGGCTTCCACTGGCCACCATGCTGGTCTTCGGTCTGCCCTTCACCTTCGAGCTGCCGCAGCTCAAGGGGTTCAATTTCGCCGGCGGCTCGCGCATCATTCCGGAATTCGTGGCGCTGACGGTGGCGCTGTCGACCTATACCGCCGCCTTCATCGCCGAGATCGTGCGTGCCGGCATCCTGTCGGTGCACAAGGGACAGATGGAGGCGGGGTCTTCGCTCGGTCTCAGCCGCGGCGCCACGCTGCGGCTGATCGTCGTGCCGCAGGCCATGCGCGTCATCGTGCCGCCGCTGACCAACCAGTATCTCAACCTCACCAAGAACTCCTCGCTGGCGGTCGCGATCGGCTATCCCGACCTCGTCTCGGTGTTCGCCGGCACCTCGCTGAGCCAGACCGGGCAGGCGATCGAGATCATCGCCATGACGATGGGCGTCTATCTCCTGATCTCCCTCGTCACCAGCGCAGTCATGAGCGTCTACGGTTGGCGCGTCAGCCGGAGCCTTGGCGCATGACCGATATCGCCTCATCCTCCTTCGTCCGGCACGATCTCGTAAACGAGCGGCCCGCGCCGGTGAAGACCACGGGGTTCATCGGCTGGGTGCGGACCCGCCTGTTCAACTCGCCGACCAACATCCTGCTCACGATCCTCGGCGCCTTGCTGCTCTGGTTCACCATCGTTCCCAGCGTGAAGTTCCTGATGGTCGATGCGGTCTGGAGCGGCCAGGACCGCGCAGCTTGCCTGACCGAGAACGCGGGTTTCGCTGTCGGCGCCTGCTGGCCTTATATCCAGGCCAAGCTGCCGCAATTAATCTACGGCTTCTATCCCGAGGCCGAGCGCTGGCGGGTCAATCTCGCCCTCGTCCTGGCGGCTGTGCTGCTGCTGCCGCTGCTCGTGCCGCGCCTGCCGGCCAAGGGCTTGAATGCCGGCCTGTTCTTCTTCGCCTTTCCGGTCGTCGCGTTCTTCCTGCTGCATGGCGGCGGCATCAAGGGCTTTGGCCTGAGCTGGACGGCCGGCCTGCTGGAGCTGTTCGACGACAGCATCACCGGCGCCGGAAACGTCGTGCTCAATCTCAGCAAGACCTCGGCCATGGCGCCGCTGCTGTGGATCATCGGCAACCTGATCGTGTTGGTCGGCACGGCGATCCACTGGCTTGTCTTCCCGCTGATCTGGCTGCGCGACCAGATCCAGGGCTCGGGCCAGTCGGTCTGGGCCGACTTCGCCGTCACGACCGCCGTCGTCTCACTGATCGCCTTCGTCCTCGGCGGCGGCCTGCGCACCGGATGGCGTGCGCTGGCCGCGAGCATCGCGACTTTCCTCGCCATCGCGATCGTGATCAAGCTGATGGGGCTCGATCACGGCGGATTGCCGGTGGTGCAGACCAGCCTATGGGGCGGGCTGCTGGTGACGCTGGTGGTCTCCGTCACCGGCATCGTCACCTCGCTGCCGATCGGCATTGCGCTCGCGCTCGGCCGCCGCTCGACCATTCCGCTGATCCGGATATTCTCGATCGCCTTCATCGAGTTCTGGCGCGGCGTGCCGCTGATCACCGTGCTGTTCTTCGCCACCTACATGCTGCCGCTGTTCCTGCCCGGCAATTTCACCGTCGATGGCCTCGTGCGCGCGCTGATCGGCATCGCGCTGTTCACCGGCGCCTACCAGGCCGAGAACGTGCGCGGCGGGCTTGCCGCGATCCCGCGCGGGCAGGGCGAGGCCGCCGCCGCGCTGGGACTCTCCTGGTGGAAGACCACCTCGTTGATCGTGCTGCCGCAGGCGCTGCGCCACGTCATTCCAAACCTCGTCAACAGCTTCATCTCGCTATTCAAGGACACTTCGCTGGTCTCGATCGTGGCGCTGTTCGACCTTTTGGGTTCGCTTCGCGCCTCGTTCTCGGATCCGAAATGGTCGACGCCGTCGACCGCATTCACCGGCTTTGCCTTCGCCGGGATCATCTACTTCATCTTCTGCTTTGGAATGTCGCGCTATTCGCTGTTCGTCGAGCGCCGCCTCAACGCCCACCGCCGCAACTGATCGAGCTCACCATGTCCGACCCTATCGTCAAGATTTCAGGCCTGAACAAATGGTACGGTGAATTTCACGTCCTGCGCGACATCGACCTCGAGGTCCAGAAGGGGGAGCGCATCGTGATCTGCGGGCCCTCGGGCTCCGGCAAGTCCACGCTGATCCGCTGCATCAATGCGCTGGAGGAATTCCAGGAGGGCGAGATCGTCGTCGACGGCATCGAGCTCGGGCCCAATCTCAAGCACATCGACGCCGTGCGCCGCGAGGTCGGCATGGTGTTCCAGAGCTTCAACCTGTTTCCGCATCTGACGGTTCTGGACAATTGCACGCTGGCGCCGATCTGGGTGCGCAACATCCCCAAGAGGGACGCCGAGGCGACCGCGATGAAGTTCCTGGAGCGGGTCAAGATCCCGCACCAGGCCAACAAGTTTCCGGGCCAGATGTCCGGCGGCCAGCAGCAGCGCGTCGCGATCGCCCGCGCCCTGACCATGAACCCGAAGGTGATGCTGTTCGACGAGCCGACCTCGGCGCTCGACCCCGAGATGGTCAAGGAGGTGCTCGACACCATGGTCGACCTCGCCAAGGAGGGCATGACCATGCTGGTGGTCACCCACGAAATGGGCTTTGCGCGCGAGGTCGCCAACCGCGTGGTGTTCATGGACGCCGGCCAGATCATCGAGGCCAACACCCCGAACGAGTTCTTCGCCAGCCCCCAGCACGCCCGCACAAAGCTGTTCCTGAGCCAGATTCTGCGGTGAGCGCCCGCAGTCCGGCGGCCCCGCCGGGCCTGACCGGTACGTAAGCTTGGCACCATGCGAATCGGCTTGGCTCTTTTCGGACCATCCTCCGGAGAGAAACCTTGCAGAGCAGTCTCGGCGCGCGCGCCTACCAGAACGCGCGATTGCAGCAGAAGTTGAGGAAGCAGGCGGACGCCGTCATGTCTTTCGCCATCGAGGCGCTGGGGCAGGGCAGGCTTGACGAGGTCGAGACACTCTGCCGCGAGATCCTGAAAGAGGTTCCGGATCACTTCCACGCCACGCACCTGCTCGGCCTGCGGGCGTTCGACGGCGGGTGGCTCGAGGACGCGCAATTCCTGCTCGAGCGTGCGACCATGCTCGATCCGCGTTCGCCCGATGCGCACAGCAATCTGGGGGCTGTGTATTTCGCGCTCGAGAGATTCAAGGATGCCCGCGCATGCCAGGAGAAGGCCATTGCGCTGAAGCCGAATTGTCCGATCACCCTGACCAATCTCGGCAATACGATGCTGCATCTCGGCCAGGCCAAAGAGGCGGTCGAACTGCACGATCGCGCCATCAGGCTGAAGCCGGACTATGCCGATGCATTCTGCAACCGTGGCATGGCGCAACTGATGATCGGTCAGTTCGAGCGCGCCGGGGAGAACTTCGATCGCGCCCTGTTGTTTCAGCCGCGCCACGCGGAAGCGATCGCCGGCAAGGGCATGGTGAGCCTCGAGCTCCGGCACTTCGAGGCGGCGGAAGCCGCCCTCGATACCGCGCTGGCGCTCAAGCCGGGTTCACCCAGAATTCTGGTGCAGCGCGGACGGCTCTATTTGACGCTGTCCCGGCTGCAGCAGGCGGCAGCGGATTTCGATGCCGCGCTGGCGCAATCGCCACGGAACGAGCTCGCGCTGTGCTGGCGGGCGCAAGTCGACATTATGGTACGGAACACAGCGGGCGCGATGGTGGGCGTCAAGAAGCTGCTCGAGGTCAATCCGCAATCCGAGGCGGGCATGGCGCTCCTGGCCGCCTGCTATGTGAATCAGGGCGACATCGCGACGGCGCTCGAGCATCTCGACGCGGCGCTGGCGATCGCGCCGGACTTTCCGGAGGCCATCGGATACAAGATCTTCGTGCTGGATTACCTGCCGGAGGCCGATTTCGTGGTCCAGCAGGCGGCACGAAAATACTGGTGGGATCAGATCGGCGCCAAGCTTCCGCAACGGACGCTGGCGCCGCGCAATCTCGATCCGGACAGACAGATCGTGATCGGATATGTCGCTTCCGAATTCAGGCAGCACTCGGCCGCGTACTCGCTGCTGCCGGTGCTGCGTAATCACGATCGCGCCGGGTTCAAGATCGTCTGCTATTCCTGCTGGCCGTTGCAGGACAGGATGACCGAAAAGTTCAAGGCTTGCGCAGACGTATGGGTCGAGGCCGCGCAGTTTTCGGACGACGAACTGGCCGATCGCATCCAGGCCGACGGAATCGATATTCTGGTCGATGTGTCCGGCCATACGACCGGCAGCAGGCTCCATGTGTTCTCACGGAAGCCGGCTCCCATCCAGGTCACGGGCTTCGGGCACGCCACCGGTACGGGTCTGCAGACCATGGACTATGTGCTCGCGGACCCGATCTTCATTCCGCAATCGGCGCGGCATCTGCTGGCCGAAAAGGTCTATGACGTGCCGTGCCTGATCACGATCGATCCCATCCTGGACGTGCCGCCTTCGGAGCTTCCCATGCTCCGCAACGGCTATGTGACCTTCGGCGTGTTCAACCGCATCTTCAAGATCTCGGACGAGGCGATCCGGGTGTGGTCGAAGGTGATGCGCGAAGTGGCGGGATCGAAGATCATCGTCAAGAACGGGCTGCTCGACGATCCCATGTTGCGCGACCGGCTGGTCGCGCGGTTCGTGGCGCAAGGTATTGCCGAGGAGAACGTCATCTGCATGGGCACGACGCCGCGCAACGAGCATCTGCGGGCCTTTGCCAATGTCGACATTTCACTTGATACCTTTCCGCAAAACGGCGGCATCAGCACCTGGGAATCCCTCTATGCGGGCGTACCTGTCGTCGCCAAGCTCGGCAACGGCTCGTCATCGCGTGCCGGCGGGTCGATCGTGGCGGCCGTCGGTCTTGGCGACTGGGTTGCCGAGGATGACGAGGGCTATGCCGCGATCGCGTGCAAATATGCCGCCCAGCCAGCGCATCTGGCGAAGCTGCGCGCGGAATTTCCGGCCCGGATCGCGGCTTCGCCCGCCGGCAATGTCGAGGCCTACACGCGCATGGTCGAGGCGGGGTATCGCCAGTTCTGGCGCGACTACTGTACGTCGCCCTCTGAAGGCGGTGAGGTTGCGTAGGCAGATCGGCTGCGCCGGATGAGCATACGTGAGCACCGGGAAATCCCGGGGCGTTGCCGGCCGGGCTGGCCAGGCTTGCGAATCAGCTAGACTCCTCCTGGGCCATCCTCCGGAGAGCAATCTTGCAGAACAGCGGCGCCGGCGCACGCGCATTCCAGAACGCGCGATTGCAGAAGAAATTGATGAAGCAGGCGGACGCCATCATCTCCGCCGCGGCGAGCGCCTATGGCCAGGGAAAATATGCCGAGACCGAGGCGCTCTGCCGTGAGATCCTGAAAGCGCTTCCGGATCATGTCGACGCCATGCACTTGCTCGGGATGTGCGCGCATGACGGCCGACGCCTCGAGGAGGCGCAGGAACTGCTCGAACGCGTGATTGCGCTCGATCCGCGCCTGCACGATGCCCACAACAACCTTGCAACCGTGCATTTCGATCTCGGCAATCTAGAGGAGGCGCGGCGGTGCCAGGAGAAGGCGATCGCGCTGAAGCCGAATTTCGCGGTGGCGCTGACCAACCTCGGCAATACGCTGATGCATCTGGGGCAGTACGAGCAGGCGCTCAAGCTGCACGAGCGCGCAATCAAGATCAAGCCGGACTACGCCGATGCATTCTGCAATCGCGGCATGGTCGAGATGTTGCTCGGACAGATCGAGCGCGCCAAGGAAAGTTTCGATCGCGCCCTGCTGTTTCAGCCGCGGCACGCCGAGGCGATCGTCGGCAACGGTATGATCAGCATGGAGCTTCGGCATCACGAGGAGGCGGCAGCCAAGTTTGCCATGGCGCTCGCGATCAAGCCGGGCTCGCCCAGGATTCTCGCCCAGCGTGGGCGGCTCAGTTACGAGTTGCAGCGCCTGGAGCCGGCGCTTGCGGATTTCGAGGCCGCGCTTGCGATTTCGCCCAAGTTCGAGCTGGCTCTCCAGGGCAAGGCACAGGCCTGTCTCGTGATGGGAAAGACCGCGCAGGCGATGGCGGCCGCGACGGCCTTGATCGAGCAAAATCCGCGCTCCGAGCTCGGCTTGGCGCTGATGGGTTTCTGTTATTCGAACCAGGGAGAGATGGACGCCGCGATTGAATATCTCGATCGCGCGCTGGCGATAAGGCCGGACTACGAGGATGCGATCAGGGGCAAGATCTTCTTGCTGGACTACCTTCCCGAGGCCGATTTTGCGCTCCAGCAGGCGGTGCGACGCGATTGGTGGGACTTGATCGGCTCCAAGCTGCCGCGGCGGACACTGCCGAAGCGGCCGCTCGATCCGGACAAGCAAATTGTAGTCGGCTATGTCGCTGCCGAATTCCGGCAACACTCGGCGGGACTCACCTTGCTGCCGGTGCTGCGCCATCACGATCACGCCAACTTCAAGATCATCTGCTACTACACCTGGCCGGGAGCGGACGAGTACACCGCCATGTTCAAGCAACTGGCGGACGTCTGGGTGGACGCCTGGCAGCTTTCGGACGACGAACTCGCCGATCGCATCGAGGCCGACAATGTCGACATCCTGATCGACGTTTCGGGCCACACGAACACTAACAGGCTGCAGGTTTTCGCGCGGAAGCCGGCTCCGATCCAGGCCACCGGCTTCGGACATGCGACGGGCACGGGCATGCAGACCATGGACTATGTGCTCGCGGATTCCGTTTTCATTCCGCCATCGGTCCGGCATCTGTTTCCCGAGAAGATCCACGATCTGCCGTGTCTGATCACGATGGAGCCCGTCTCGGATCTGCAGCCATCGGAGCCGCCGATGCTGCGCAACGGCTACGTCACCTTCGGCGTGTTCAACCGCATCTACAAGATTTCGGATGATGCGATCCGTGTGTGGTCGCGCCTGATGCGGGAGCTGCCGGGGTCGAGGATCATCCTCAAGCATGGTTTGCTCGATGAACCCCTGCTGCGCGATGGCCTCGTCGCACGCTTCGTCGCGCAGGGCATTGCCGAGGAGAACATCACCTGCCTGGGCTTCACCTCGCGTAGCGAGCACCTGTTGGCCTTTGCCGGTGTCGATATTTCCCTTGATACGTTCCCGCAAAATGGCGGCATCAGCACCTGGGAATCGCTCTACGCGGGTGTTCCCGTTGTGGCCAAGCTCGGCAACGGCGCCCCCTCGCGGGCCGGCGGCTCGATCATGGCTTCTGTCGGTCTCGGCGACTGGGTCGCCGAGGACGACGACGGCTATATCGAGATCGCCCGGAAATTTGCCTCGCAGCCGGCGCTTCTTGCGAAGTTGCGCGCAGACCTGCCGGCAAAGATTGCAGCCTCGCCCGCCGGCAATGTCGAGATCTACACGCGTGAGCTCGAAGCGGGTTACCGCCAGTTCTGGCGCGACTATTGTGCTGCAGCTCGGACAGCGACGACGTAGCGTAAACCGGCCGAGCCCCGGCGCGCACGGGGACGCCCGTCCCCGACGTGAGGCGGCCGCCGCCGATCAGACGAACGGCGGCTTGATGTTGCTGCGCTTCTCCAGCCATTCCGGCACCGGAAGGTTCTTGGCGCGCATGAAATCCGCGTTGAACAGCTTGGACTGATAGCGGCTGCCGGAATCGCACAGCACGGTGACGATGGTCTTGCCCGGCCCGAGCTGCTTGGCGAGCCGCATGGCGCCCACAATGTTGATGCCGGTAGAGCCGCCGAGGCACAGGCCTTCGTGCAGGAGCAGGTCGTAGATCACCGACACGGCCTCGGCGTCCGGAATCAGGAAGGCATCGTCGACCTTGGCGGTCTCGATCACGGCCGTGACGCGGCCAAGGCCGATGCCCTCGGTGATGGAGTCACCCGGGGTGGATTTGGCCTGACCGTTCTTGAACAGCTCGTACATCGCAAATCCGTGTGGATCGGCGCAAGCATTGACGATGCCGGGGTGCTTCTCCTTGAGATAGCGGCTGGTGCCGGCCAGCGTGCCGCCGGTGCCGACCGAGCAGATGAAGCCGTCGATCTTGCCGCCGGTCTGCTCCCAGATCTCGGGGCCTGTCGACTCGTAGTGCGCCTTGGCGTTGTCGAGGTTGTTCCACTGGTCGGCGAACAGCACGCCGTTCGGCTCGGTCTTGCGCAGCTCGTCGGCGAGCCTGCGGCCAACATGCTGGTAATTGTTGGGATTGGCGTAAGGAAGGGCCGGGACCTCGATCAGCTCGGCGCCGCACAGCTTCAGGAAGTCCTTCTTCTCCTGGCTCTGCGTCTCCGGGATCACGATCAGCGTGCGGTAGCCGCGGGCGCTGGCGACGACCGCGAGCCCGATGCCGGTGTTGCCGGCGGTCGCTTCCACCACGAGACCCCCGGGTTTGAGCTCGCCGCGCTTCTCGGCCTCCAGGATCATCCATTTGCCGGCCCGGTCCTTCACCGACTGGCCGGGATTCATGAACTCGGCCTTGCCCAGGATGGTGCACCCGGTCAATTCCGAGGCGCGCTTGAGCTTGATCAGCGGGGTGTTGCCGATGGCTTCGACAACGTTGGTTCGAAAGGTCATGTCGGGGGAAATCACTGGCAAAGGGTTGATCTGATTGGCCAGAACCTAGTGCCTGGGAGGCCAAAGGGGAAGGCTTTTGCGTTGCGGCGAAGGTGGTGGACGCGGCCCGCGGAGCGGCGATATTCCCTAGCAAGGAACAGCGCGAATGATGCCGGGATGCGATCCCGGATCTCGGTGGAACGAATATGCCCGGCGACCGTCGGGACACGGAAGATATCGGTCGTCGCAAGCAGCTCTCGCAGCCAATCTCTACCGCGTGCGCGCCGGCTGGCCGCGCATGGGTCCCGGACGAGTTGAGTGGCATCCGGAGAAACGTGCGCGGGCCGGGTGTTCGTGCCCGATTCTTAACGGTCTTGTGAGAGCGGCCCGCTACGCCTTGAGACGGAGCTGAGGCCGCATGCAGCTCGTTGCCGACCGGTGCAGCCGGATGAAGCCGCATCACCTGGGTGTGGCGCCAATATCACATGAAATCTTGGTAAGCTTGAGCGCCCATTCCGGCGCCGTGAAAGATCGAGAAGTCACTGCAAGACAGGCATATCTTGCATTTTCATGATCGCGATGGGGAGGCGCATGGCCCGCCACCTCGCACCTGCGGCACTGTCCCGCTGTTCCGCGCCCGGCTAGTATGAAGCTCAAGGTTCCGCAGAAAGCATCACCTGTGCACGAGTTGCCAAAAGCCTCCCGACGACCCCGCCGCGAATCGGTTAATCCGGCGGCGCGGTGGCGGCTCGATCTGCCCGGCGGGGGGTGGATGTGACACAGAATGTTCCGGTGATCGCCGTCCGGCGGTCTCTAGGGTCTGCGTCCCGGACGCGTCGTGCAGCGCGCTGGCTTGCCGTGCTGTGCCTGGCTGCAAGTTCAGGCGCATGCGTGCTGACGCAGGATCTTCCGGATCCCGCGCTCGATGTTCCCGCTCAATACAAATATGCCGGGAAGGGCGATGCGCCGCCGTCGCTGGACTGGTGGCGCGGCTTCCGCTCCAACGAGCTGACGCAGCTGATGGAGGAGGCACAGACCGTCAACCTCGACATCGCCGCCGCCGTCTCCCGCATCGTCCAGGCGGACGCGCAGGCGCGGCAGGCGGGTGCGGCGCTGCTGCCGAGCCTGTCGGGGGGCGGATCGGAAACCTATTCGCGCACCTCGGGCTCCTCGTCGTCCGGCCTCACCAATGGCGGGCGCGAAGTCGTCAACTATTCGGCCTCGCTGAGTGCGAGCTACCAGCTCGACTTCTGGGGCCAGAACCGCGATGCGCTGCAATCGGCGGAAGAGACCGCAAACGCCAACCGCTTCGATCGCGACACGGTCGCTCTGACGACGCTCGCCGCCGTCGCCAATGCCTATTTCCAGGTGCTGGCCTCGCAGGACCGCCTGCGGACCGCGCAGAACAACATCACGAGCGCACAGCGCATCCTCGATGCCATCAAGGATCGCCGCAAGGCCGGCACCGGCACGGATCTCGACGTTGCGCAGCAGGAGAGCGTGCTGGGCAACCAGAAGGCGTCAGTGCCGCCGCTGCGCCAGACGCTCGACCAGAATAGAAATGCGCTCGCCGTGTTGGTGTCACGGCCGCCCGAGAGCGTCCGCATCGCCGGCGGCTCGCTGAACAGCGTCGCGATTCCGCGCGTCACGCCCGGCCTGCCGTCGGAAATCCTGACGCAGCGGCCCGACATTCGTCGCCAGGAGGTGCAGCTCGCCTCGGCCACCGCGAACATAGGCAATGCCCGCGCGCAGTTCTTTCCAACCATACAGTTGACCGGCAATGGCGGCTATCAGAGCTCGGCGCTCGTGTCGCTGTTCCAACCGCACGCAGCGTTCTTCCAGCTCGTCGGCAGCGCGACGCAACCCATCTTCGATGGCGGCAAGATCCTCGGCAATTTCGAGTTCGCCAAGGCACGGCAGGACGAACTGCTCCAGATCTACCGCAAGACGATCGTTCAGGCGTTCACCGACGTCGACAACGCGCTGTACTCGATCAAGCAAACCACGATCAAGCTGCAATTGCAGCGCGATGTCGTCACCTCGTCCCGGCGCGCGTTTGATCTCGCCGAGCAGCAATTGCACGCCGGCACCGCCGACATCGTGACCGTGCTGAACGTCCAACAGACACTATTTCAGGCGGAAGACGCGCTTTGGCAGGCCCAACTCGCACGGCTTCTCGCCATCGTCAGCCTGTATCAGGCGCTCGGCGGCGGCTGGGAGCCGCGCATGGAGAAACCGGTCAATGCTCTTTAAGCCGGATACGAAGGAAGGCGCGAAAGAGGGCACGGCGACCAGGTCGCGCGGCCGCGGCTTCGTCATGATGCTGATCACGCTCGCGATCCTCGGCGGTCTCGGCTATTTCGGATGGACCGTCTGGCATCAGCAGCCACAGCAAGCGAACGGCCGTAACCAGCGGCCCGATCTGCCGGTGCCGGTGCTCGCCGCCACGCCGCGCATCCAGGATGTGCCGGTCTATCTCGACGGCGTCGGCGCGATCCGCGCGCTCAACACCGTGACCGTGCGCTCACAGGTCGACGGCAAGCTGATCGCGGTCAACTTCACCGAGGGCCAGGACGTCAAGAAGGGGGACGTGCTCGGCGAGATCGATCCGGCGATCTACCAGGCGCAGTACGATCAGGCGGTCGCCAAGAAGGCGCAGGACCAGGCCCAGCTCGCCAACCAGCGCATCGATCTCGCGCGCTACGAGCAGCTGGCTGCCTCCAATGCCGGCTCCAAGCAGCAGGCCGACACCCAGCGCGCGCTGGTCGCGCAGACCGAGGCGCTGGTCAAGGCCGACCAGGCAGCGATCGACAACGCCGCGGCAACGCTCAGCTACACCAAGATTGTGGCACCGCTGTCGGGGCGCGCCGGCCTGCGCCAGGTCGACCAGGGCAACATCATCCACGCCGCCGACACCACCGGCCTCGTGGTGATCACGCAATTGCAGCCGATCGCGGTGTGGTTCAGCCTGCCGCAGCAGCAGATCATGCGGGTCAACGCGGCAGCCGCCAAGGGTACGCTCGCGGTCGACGTGTTCGGCAACGACGGCATCACCGTGATCGACACCGGCAAGCTGACCGGCATCGACAACCAGGTCGACCAGACCACCGGCACGCTCAAGCTCAAGGCGGAATTCCCCAACGCCAATTACCAGCTCTGGCCCGGCCAGTTCGTCAATGTCCGCCTCAAGGTCGAGACCTTGACACAGGCGCTGGTGGTGCCGACATCGGCGGTGCAGCGCGGCCCGATCGGCACCTTCAGCTATGTCATCGGCGAGGACAATGTCGTCTCGGCCAAGCCCGTGACGGTGACGCAGCAGAACGAGCATGATGCTGTCATCGCCAGCGGCTTGTCGGCGCACGACAAGGTCGTCACCACGGGCTTTGCCAATCTGTCCGACGGCTCCAAGGTGGTCGTCGGCCGCGACGACCAGACCCCGTCGGCCGATCTCGCCCCGCGCAAGCGCTCGCGCGGACCGGACGCTCAGAAGAAGGACGGTCAGAAGGATTCGCAAAAGGACGGACAAGCCAGGGACGGCGAGTTCCGCGCCAAGCGAAACAGCACTGAAGGCGACCAGAAGGGACAAACCGGTCCGGCACCGGGGCCGGGGGCATCGGGATCTGGAGCCAAGCAGCCATGATCTCGACAACAGCCGCCTAGGCGGCAGGCGTATTCCATGGGAGTCTCCGAACCCTTCATCCGCCGGCCCATCGCGACCTCGCTGCTCGGCATCGCGCTCCTGATCGGCGGGCTGCTCGGCTATTTCGCGCTGCCGGTCTCGGCGCTGCCGCAGGTCGACTTCCCGACCGTGCAGGTGACGACGCAGCTGCCGGGCGCCAGCCCCGACGTGATCGCCTCGCTGATTACCGCGCCGCTGGAGCGGCAGCTCGGCCAGATCCCGTCGCTGTCGGCGATGAATTCGACGAGCTCGTTCGGCGTCAGCCAGATCTCGCTGCAGTTCGACCTCAACCGCGATATCGACGGCGCGACGCAGGATGTGCAGGCCGCGATCAACGCGGCCGCCGGCGTGCTGCCCAAGACGCTGCCTTATCCGCCGACCTACGCCAAGGTGAACCCGGCGGATGCGCCTGTGATGACGCTGGCGCTGCGCTCCGACACGATCTCGCTGCGCGCGATGAGCGACATCGCCGACACGATTCTGGCGCAACGGCTGAGCCAGATCTCCGGCGTCGGGCGCGTCTCCGTGCTCGGCGGGCTGAAGCCGGCCGTGCGCATCCAGGCGGATCTGGCGCGCCTTGCCGCCTATGGCATCGCCATGGAAGACCTGCGCACCGCGATCGCCAATGCCAACGTATCAGGACCGAAGGGCTCGCTCGACGGCGCGCAGCAATCCTACATCATCGCCGCCAACGACCAGATCGCCGCGGCCGAGGCCTACAAGCCTGTCATCATCGCCTATCGTAACGGCTCGCCGGTCACGATCGCCGACGTCGCGCAGATCGTCGATGGCCTCGAGAACGACCGCACCGGCGGCTGGTACCAGGGCACGCCGGCCGTCATCATCGACATCCAGCGCCAGCCTGGCGCCAACGTCATCGACGTCGTCAGCCAGATCCGCGCCGAAATCCCGAAAGTCCAGCGCGCCATTCCGGCCGGCGTGAACCTGACCATCGTCTCCGACCGCACCGTCACCATCCGCGCTTCGGTGCGCGACGTGCAGTTCACGCTGATCCTCAGCGTGGTGCTGGTGACGCTTGTCGTGCTGTTGTTCCTGCGCTCGCTGCGGGCCACGCTGATCGCGGGCGTGGCGCTGCCGCTGTCGCTGATCACCAGCTTCGGCATCATGTATTTCGCCGGCTTCAGCCTCGACAATCTGTCGCTGATGGCGCTGACGATCGGCACCGGTTTCGTGGTCGACGACGCCATCGTCATGATCGAGAACATCGTCCGCCATATGGAGAACGGCGACGGGCCGATGCAGGCCTCGCTGAAGGGCGCCAGCGAAATCGGCTTCACCGTGATCTCGCTGACGGTGTCGCTGATCGCGGTGTTCATCCCGCTGCTGTTCATGTCGGGCCTCGTCGGGCGCATGTTCCGCGAATTCGCGCTGACGCTGACGATCGCGGTCGTGACCTCGGCCGTGGTGTCGCTGACGCTGACGCCGATGATGTGCTCGCGGCTGCTCAAGCATGCGCACGAGGAGCTGGCGGTTCCGGGCCTCGCCGCCATCAGCCGCTTCATCGACCGCACCGTCGAGTTCTATCACCGCACGCTGCTCTGGGTTTTGGAGCGCCAGCGCGCCACGCTGGTCGTGACCTTCGCGACGCTGATTGCAACCCTCGTTCTCTACGTCGTCGCGCCAAAAGGCTTCCTGCCGCTGCAGGACACTGCCTCGATCACAGCGGTGACGGAGGCGGGACCTGACGTCTCGTTCGCGGAAATGCAGAAGCGGCAGGCCGAGGCCGCCGACGCCATCAAGGCCGATCCCGACGTGGTCGGCGTGGTCTCCGTGATCGGTGCGGGCTCGGTCAACCCGACCACCAATGTCGGCCGTCTCGTCATGACGCTGAAGCCGCGCGGCGAGCGGCGCGACGATGTCGGCGTGGTCGTGACCCGGCTGAAGGAGCGGGTGGCGGGCATTCCCGGCATGACCGTTTATTTCCAGCCGGTGCAGGACGTGCAGATCTCGACCCAGTCGAGCCGCTCGCAATACCAGTACACGCTGACCGGCACCGATGCTGCGCTGGTGTCGGAATGGGCGCGCAAGCTGGTTGCGGAGATGCGGCGCGATCCCCTGTTCCGCGACGTCTCCTCGGAGGCGCAGGAGGGCGGCCTGCGGGCGCAGCTCGATGTCGACCGCACCCGGGCCGGACAGCTCGGCGTGAGCCTGCAAGGAATCACCGACACGCTGAATGACGCCTTCGCGCAGCGCCAGATCTCGACCATCTACGGCCAGGCCAACCAGTATCGCGTGGTGCTGGAGGCGCTGCCCATGTACCAGCGCGATCCCTCGATCCTGTCAAAACTCTATCTGCCGGGCGCGGCGAGCACGATCGTCGGCGCGCCCGGCGCGCAGGTGCCGCTGTCGGCGGTGGCGACGCTGAAGCGCACCACGGCGCCGCTCGCGATCTCGCACCAGGCGCAATTCCCGTCGGTGTCGCTCAGCTTCAACCTCGCGCCGGGCGCAGCGCTTGGCGATGCCGTCGAAGCCGTGAAGGCGATCGAGACCCGCATCGAAATGCCCAACAGCATCGTCGGCGTCTATGCCGGCGATGCCGCCGAATTCGCCAAGGCGCTCGCCGGTCAGCCCTGGCTGCTGCTTGCCGCCGTGATCACGATCTACATCGTGCTCGGCGTGCTCTATGAGAGTTACATCCACCCGATCACGATCCTGTCGACGCTGCCCTCGGCCGGCGTCGGCGCGATCCTGGCGCTGGTGCTGTGCGGGCAGGACCTCTCGGTGATCGGCCTGATCGGCATCATCCTGTTGATGGGCATCGTCAAGAAGAACGCGATCATGATGATCGACTTCGCGCTCGAGGCCGAGCGCGGGCAGGGGATCCCGGCGCATGAGGCCATCGTGCAGGCGTGCCTGTTGCGCTTCCGTCCGATCATGATGACGACGCTGGCGGCGCTGTTCGGCGCGCTGCCGCTCGCGATCGAGAGCGGCACCGGCGCCGAGCTGCGCTTTCCGCTCGGCATCTCCATCATTGGCGGCCTCCTGCTGAGCCAGCTGCTTACTCTCTACACCACGCCCGTGATCTATCTCGCGCTCGACCGCATCAACCGCCGCCTCGAGCAGGCGCTGCCGCCGGCCGAATCCGGCGGCCCGCCGGTCGCGGGCGCGACCGAGGGGATGTGAGTGATGGCGTCGATCTCGGAGCCCTTCATCCGCCGCCCGGTCGCAACCACGCTGCTGTCGATCGGGTTGTTCCTGCTGGGTGTGGTCGCCTACGAGTTCCTGCCCGTCGCCTCGGTTCCGAACGTTGACTTTCCCGCGATCTTCGTCTCGGCCAGCCGTCCGGGCGCCGACCCCTCCGTGATGGCGGCAACGGTGGCCTCGCCGCTGGAGCGGCGGCTGGGCGAGATATCCGGCATCAACCAGATCACCTCGACGAGTTCGCTCGGCACGACCAACATCCAGCTCCAGTTCGACATCGGCCGCAACATCGACAAGGCCGCGCGCGACGTGCAGGCGGCGATCAACGCCTCGCTGGTGGACTTGCCGAGCGACCTGCCGACGCTGCCGCGCTTCCGCAAGGCCAACACCGCGGGCGCGCCCGTCTTCGTGCTGGCGCTGACCTCGAAGACGCTGTCGGCGAGCGCGATCTACGACGTCGCCGACACGGTGCTGGCGCAGCGCATCTCGCAGGTGCCGGGCGTGGGAGATGTCACCGTCTCCGGCGCCGACCAGCCGGCGGTGCGGGTGCAGCTCAACCCCGTGGCGCTGTCGAACGCCGGCATTGCCACCGACGACGTCCGGACCGCGATCATCAACGCCAATCCGCTCGGACCTGTCGGCATCTTCAACGGCGAGCGCCAGAGCGAGACGCTGTCGCTGAACAAGCAGATGCGCACGGCGAAAGAGTTCCGCGACATCGTCATCAAGAGCTCCAACGGCAATTTCGCCCGGCTCTCCGACGTCGCCGACATCGAGGATTCCGTCCGCAACGCCCGCTCGATCGCCTGGTTCAACAAGCAGCCGGCGGTGCTGATCCAGATCACCAAGCAGGGCGATGCCAACGTCATCGACACCGTCGACCGGGTGAAGGCGCTGATCCCCGCGCTAAAGCAGTGGATTCCGGCCGGCGTCGAGATATCGACCCTGGTCGATCGCACCGGCACGATCCGCGCCAGCGTGCTGGACATGCAATGGACGCTGCTTGCGACCGCATTCCTGGTGATGGTCGTCGTGTTCGTGTTCCTGCGGCGGATGACGCCGACGATCGCCGCCGGCATCTCGGTGCCGCTGGCGCTGGCCGGCACCTGCGCCGGCATGTGGGTCGCGGGCTTCTCGATCGACAATCTGTCGCTGATGGCGCTCGCCATCTCCGTCGGCTTCGTGGTGGACGACGCCATCGTCATGATCGAGAACATGTTCCGCAATCTCGAGCACGGCATGCGGCCGTTCCAGGCGGCTCAGGAGGGGGCAAAGCAGATCGGCTTCACCGTGGTCTCGATCAGCCTGTCGCTGATTGCGGCCTTCACGCCGCTGATCTTCATGGACGGCATCGTCGGCCGCCTGCTGCGCGAATTCTCACTGACGCTGACCTTCGCGATCCTGGTCTCGACGCTGGTGTCGCTGACGGTGACGCCGATGATCTGCGCGCATTACATCCGGCAGACCACCTCCGGCACCGCGACGCTGTTCGACCGGATCATCGAGGGCTCGCTGTCGCGTATCGTCGCGTTCTATGCCCGTACCCTGCGCACCGTGCTGGAATATCCGATGCTGACGTTGCTGGTGTTCTTCGCCACGATCGGCCTCACGGTGACGCTCTACGTCAAGGTCCCCAAGGGTTATTTCCCGACCGACGATTCCGGCTTCATCATCGGCGCGACGCGCGCCTCGGCCGACATCTCGTTCCAGTCCATGCTCGGCCTGCAGCAGCGCCTCGCCGACATCGTGATGCAGGATCCCGCGGTGGCCGGCATCGGCTCGACCGTCGGCAGCGGAGGCGGGGGGCCGGGGCCGGCGACCTCGAACCGCGGCACCATGTTCATCAGCCTGAAGCCGCCGGAGGAGCGCGACCACGTCTCGACGCAGGTGGTGATCGACCGGCTGAGGCGCGCGCTGTTCCCGGTGCCCGGCATCCGCCTCTTCATGTTCGCCGCCCAGGACGTGCGCGCCGGCGGACGGCAGAGCGATTCCGATTACCAGTACACGCTCTCCTCGACCGATCTCGGCCTGTTGCAGAAATGGGCGCCGATCGTCGCCAAGCGCATGGAAAGCGTCGATGGCATCACCGACATCTCCAGCGACCGCGATCCCGGCGGGCTACAACTGACCTTGTCCATCGACCGCCAGAAGGCTTCGGCCCTCGGCGTCCGCGTCCAGGACATCGACAACGCGCTGAACAATGCGTTCTCGCAGCGGCAGATCTCGATCATCTACACCCAGCGCAACCAGTACATGACCGTGCTCGAGATCGATCCGAAATTCCAGGTCGATCCCTCCAACCTCGACCGCATCTATGTCGCCGGCGCGGGCGACGCGCAGGTGCCGCTGTCGGCCGTGGTGCATGCGACGCGCGGACTGGCCGCGCTCGCGGTCTACCATTCGCAATCGTTCCCCTCGACCACGGTGTCGTTCAACCTCTTGCCCGATGTGCCGCTCCAGGCTGCGACGCAAAACATCCAGCGTGCGGTCGAGGAGCTGCACATGCCTGAAGGCATTCGCGGCAGCTTCGACGGCAATGCCGGCGATTTCGCCAGGACCAGCGGTCGCCAGCCGCTGCTGATCCTCGGCGCGCTGGTGGCGATGTATATCGTGCTGGGGGTGCTCTACGAGAGCCTTGCCCATCCGCTCACGATCATCTCGACCTTGCCCTCGGCCGGCCTCGGCGCGCTATTGGCCCTGCAGCTGACCAATACGCCGCTGACGGTGATCGCCTTCGTCGGCATCATCCTGTTGATCGGCATCGTCAAGAAGAACGGCATCATGATGGTCGACTTCGCGCTCGACGCCGAGCGCCAGCGCGGCCTGTCCTCGGCGGAGGCGATTTTTGAAGCCTGCCAGGCGCGCTTCCGTCCCATCCTGATGACAACCATGGCGGCGCTGTTCGCCGGCATTCCGCTGGTGATCGCGACCGGTCCCGGCACGGAGCTGCGCCGTCCGCTCGGCATCACCATCATCGGCGGCCTGTTCGTCTCGCAGATCCTGACGCTCTACACCACGCCCGTGATCTACCTTCTGATCGATCGCCTGCGGCGCCGGTCCGAGCCGCGTCCAGTCCCTGCACCGGCGGAATAGGTTGTTGCAGCGCCGCGCGAAGCGTATAGCGGCGACCATGTCGAACCCGTCCGAGACCCCGGCCGCCGCGCCGGCCGAGCCGATCCCCGAATGCCCGCACTGTCAGAAGCCGATGCCGCTGTGCATCTGCGACAGTGTCACGCCCATCGAGAACCGGCTGTCGCTGCTGATCCTGCAGCATCCGCAGGAGCAGGACAGGGCGCTTGGCACCGCGCGGCTGCTGGCGAAGCATTTCACCGATGCCACGGTACGGGTCGGACTGTCCTGGCCGAGCCTGTCCAAGGCCCTGGGTCGGCCGGTCGAGAACGCCGCGCGCTGGGGGGTGCTCTATCTCGGCTCGGCCCGCGCGGCCGACCTCGAGGCCGAGGGCGAGATCGTGGCGCTGACCCGCAAGGGCGAGGTGGCGGAGAACCAGCGCGCGATCCTTGGCAAGCTCGAAGGCGTCGTGCTGCTCGACGGCACCTGGAGCCAGGCCAAGGCCTTGTGGTGGCGCAATCCCTGGATGCTGAAATGCCAGCGCGTGATCCTCAACCCGCAGAAGCCCTCGCGTTACGGACGCTTGCGCAAGGAGCCGCGCCGCGACGGCCTCTCGACCATCGAAGCGGCCGCAACGATTCTGGCCGGTCTCGAGCGGCGCCCTGATATCGCCGAGACCCTGCACGCCAGTTTCGAACGGATGCTGACCCGCTACCGCGAGGTCCAGGCCGAGATGCCGGAACTGGCACCCAAGCCCGCGCCGAAGGGCCGCCGGCGCGACTTCCGGCGCAGCAAGCGCGCCTGATTTCGGCCGGACATTTCCCTGTGCTGCCGGCGGCCCGCGGGGTTGCCTAAGCCATTGATCCCCTATATTGGTCCGCCCTTACGGGGCCACGTGGCGGAGTGGTTACGCAACGGTCTGCAAAACCGTGTACACCAGTTCAATTCTGGTCGTGGCCTCCATCGCAACCTTCTGATTTTCCAGCGCAAATTGCCATCGGCGCGAGTTCCGCCGAACGCGCGGATGAGGCTTGCCGCGCCTTGGCCACCGGGTTTGCCCGGGGGTGCGGTTCAGGCCCTGTGGCATGGACTTCGCCTCTGCGAAGAGACGCATCCAAAACCCTGGAGCTGGAGAGCACGTGGGCGACGTCGTTCGATTTGTCCCGAAATCCGAGCTGGAGCGGGCCCGCCTCATTGCCGAGGCGCGCGCGATCTATGACAGCATCTTCCCGCCGGCTGCACCCGACCGGGCGCCGCAGCAGGGCGAGGAGCGCGTCAAGACTTGATCCGGGCTGCGCCGGTCCCCGGCGCTCGGTGATGCCGAACCGCCCGCAAGGCGGGCGCGTCAGTTCACGGCAGAGCGGGCCTCAGCAGGCCGCGTACCAGCCGTCCGGAAAGGGCAGCAGGGGCCAGGCGCCCTCATTGTCGTTGGCGGCTTTGGGCGTTGCGGCGTACGACCACGAACGGGGCACGAATTCCTCCTCCGGCGCGGGCGCAAAATCTTCAATGATCATGGCGTCCCGGACGGCATCCAGCAGCAAGTTGAATTCGGCTTCGCTCATCACACCCTCGCAGAACGCGGATGGCGCAATGTCGCAAAGCCGGTTTGTTACCCGATTGAGCAGATCGTTCGCATTTTAACGATCCGGCGATCGGGGCCCGTTTGGTTAGCGATTCCTTAAAAATCCCCGCGGGAACCTAGGCGTCCGTGGCCCGTCGCCAGTGTGAAAGAGATCACATTCTCGGCGATTTATTTCTCCTACCCCTTCGCAACGACCGGCCAACGCGGGCCGGGAGCGGGCGGGCAGAACGGGAGACTTGGTCATGAAGGCAAGGTTCTTGCGGTTTGCGGGCGTGACGAGCCGGGCGCGCGGCGCCTCGACGGTCGGGCTGTTCCTGACGCTGTTTGCCTCGGCGGCTCATGCGCAGGGAACGGCAGAGCAGCGCCGGGCCTGCACCCCCGACGTCTACCGGCTCTGCGCCGGCGAGATTCCCAATGTCCGCGCCATCACGGCCTGCCTGCGCCGTAACCGATCAAGCTTGAGCGAGGCTTGCCGCTCGGTGTTCGACCAGGCCGGCGGCTGACATGCCAGGTCTGTGAATTTGTGCGCAGCAAGTGGCACGTACCGTCTCGCGAATCCGCCATAGTCGGCCTGTGGATATGCTGCGGACAGGCTGTGGAGTGCTGTGGATGCCGGCCGCAGATCCGTTCGCCTGGCGCCGTATCTCCGTCAGCAGGCGTCATATCTCTGTCAAATCGCCTCACCAGATGATTCCAGGATCGTACTGATCGCTGCACCATTCAGAGTGATTTGGTTCCGCCGAATTCGGAATCCCGAACCTGCATCGGCTTGCGACCAGCGAACAGTTTTTGTGCAGCTACTTGCCCAAATCGCGGGCCGCTTCCGTCCAATTTTTTGTACGCCCGCGGACAAGCTTTTCCGTGCGCTCTGCACCTAGGCTGACCTTCGAGTTCAGCAACATGGCCGAGTCCAGCCACATGGCCATGCCAATTCGAAGGAGCAGCACATGGACAGACGGGTTTTGCCCCAGGCGCGGCGGGGGATGGCGCGCACATCGATGCCGTGGCGCAAGGCCAGCTTCGGCGCGGCCATCGCTTTCGGCCTCGTCGCCGCCGCACCGCTGGGCGCACAGGCCGCAGCACCCGCCGCCTGCACCACGCTCCAGGAGAAATATCCGGACTGGAAGGGCAAGACGCTCGTCAACGCCATCAACCCGCACACGCCGGGCTATGAGACCATCGATCCCAAGGATCCCAGCAAATATATCGGCTTCGACATCGATCTCGGCGAAGCTATCGGCGAATGCCTCGGCTTCAAGCTGACCTACAAGCCCGTGGTGTTCGCAGCGCTCCTGACCACGCTTTCGGCGGGCCAGGCCGACATCGTGATCTCCGACATCTACGCCACCAAGGAGCGCGCCAAGGCCGCCGACTTCATCACCTACTCGAAGGTGTTCGACGGCGTGCTGGTCGCCAAGGGCAATCCGAAGGGCATCAACGGCATCAACATGTCGATGTGCGGCGCGGCCGCGGCCGAGAACACCGGCTATGTCGAGGTGCCCCTGATCCAGGCGCTGATGCCGGAATGCAAGAAGGCCGGCAAGGCGGAGCCGACCATCCAGCTCTACGACAACAACGCCAACTGCATCCAGGCGATCCTCGCCGGCCGCGCCGACACCTATGTCAACGACGTCAACACGGTCGACAGCGCGGTGAAGGCCTATCCGGACAAGCTGGAGAAGGCGATCGCGGTGACGATCCCGTATTCGGTCGGCATCGCCGTTCCCAAGGACAAGCCGAAATTCCGTGACGCCGTGCTCGCCGCGCTGATCGAGGTGCAGAAGGCCGGCACGCACATGGAGCTTCTGAAGAAGCACGGGCTCGATGTGAACAACTTCAAGGAGCCGGACATTCTCACGGCTGACTGATGTCGCTGTTCCTCCATTACCTGAGCATGCCGTATCTGCTCGAGGGCATCGAGCTCACCCTCGAGGTGACTGCCCTCGGGCTCGGCGGCGGATTGATCCTCGGATTGATCCTCGCCGGCATGCAGCTCTCGCGCTTCTGGCCGCTGGCGGCGATCGCCAGGGCCTACACCGTGATCTTCCGCGGCACGCCGCTGATCCTGCAAATGGTGTTCGCCTACGACGCGCTGCCGCATATCGGCATCAAGCTGCCGGCGGTGCTGGCCGCCGGTCTCGCGCTCGCCTGCAACGAGGCGCCGTTCATCGCGGAGATGCTACGCGCCGGCGTGCTCGGCGTCGACCGCGGGCAGGTGACTGCGGGGCAGGCGCTCGGCATGACGCCCCGAATCCTGATGTGGCGGGTGATCGCGCCGCAGGCGATCCGCACCATGATTCCGGCTTTCGGCAACGAGGCCGTCAGTGCGCTGAAGAATTCCTCGCTCGCCTCCGTCGTCGCGGTCCAGGAGCTGACGCTGCGCTCGACCCAGCTGGCGTCCTCCACATTCGACTTCTTCTCGATCTTCTTCGCTTCGGGCCTGCTCTATCTGGTGCTGACCGCGACCATCAGTGGCATCCAGCTTTTCGTCGAATGGCTGCTCGATCTCGACCGTACGAAGGGCCGCGAGCGCAAGCTCCCCGATTATCTGCCCTGGCGCCGCGTCGACCTGGTCTCCAAGCTGGAGCTTGCCGATGCGACCGCTATCGATCCCGAGCCCGCGCAGGCAGAGCTCACGGATATGCCGCCGCTGGCCCTGACCCGGGAGGAACGCGCCCGCCGCACCGCGACGATCGCGCGCAACAACATCGCGGTCGAGGTCAAGGATCTCACCAAGAGCTACGGTCCGCAAAAGGTCCTCGACGGTCTCGACCTCACGGTCCGTGTGGGCGAGGTGGTGGCGCTGCTCGGTCCGAGCGGTTCAGGCAAGAGCACGCTGCTCCGCTGTATCAATCATCTCGAAAACTGGGATGCCGGCACCGTGCGCGTCGGCGGCCGGCGCCTCGGCTTTGGCGAAGACGGCAAGCGGCTGTCGCCGCGTGCCGTCGCCAACGAGCGGGCCAGCGTCGGCGTGGGCATGGTGTTCCAGCAGTTCAATTTGTTCGCCCATCTCTCGGCGAAGGAGAACATCGCCGGGCCCCTGCGCTGGGTCCACGGCATGACCCGCATCGATGCCGACCGCCGCGCCACCGAGCTGCTCGATAACGTCGGGCTGTCACATCGCGCCGATGCGCTGCCGCGGCATCTCTCCGGCGGCCAGCAGCAGCGTGTCGCCATCGCGCGCGCGCTTGCGCCCAATCCGAGCGTGCTGTTGCTGGACGAGCCGACCTCGGCGCTCGACCCTGAACTCGTCAACGAGGTTCTGGAGGTGATCCGGCGTCTCGCCATCGACGACGGCCTCACCATGATCATCTCGACGCACCAGATCCGCTTCGCCGACGAGGTCGCCGACCGAGTCGCTTTCCTGAACGGCGGCGCGATCATCGAGGAGGGGCCGGCGCACGAGGTGCTCTCCAACCCGCGCAATGCGCTGACGGCGCGGTTCCTCAGCGTGATGGAAGCCGACAAGACTCCGGAGGCGGTGCGATGAGCGGCGCGTCCACAAGGTTCAAGACTCCCGAAGAGGCCACCTCATGAAGCATGTCACGCTGCCGGTTTCGCCGAAAACCGTCCACTGGGGCTATTTCTCCAAAAAGGTCACCCCGGCCCTGACGCTGCGCTCCGGGGATCGCGCCACCATCGAGACGCTGACCCATCACGCCAACGACGATTACGAGCGCATGATCCAGGGCGATGCCGGCGCCGAGAGCGTGTTCCAGTGGACGCGCGAGCACAAGGCCGTGGCGCGGCGCGGCTCCGGCCCGACGGAAGGCCCGTTCATCCGCGGAGCAGGCGAGGGGATCGGGGTGCATTTGCTCACCGGCCCGGTCGCAATCGAAGGTGCCGAGCCCGGAGATATTCTCGAAGTGCGCATCCTCGATATCAGGCCGCGGCCAAGCTGCAGCGCCTGCCATGCCGGCCGCTGCTTCGGCTCCAACGTCGCCGCGAACTGGGGCTTTCACTATCACGATCTGATCGAGGAGCCGAAGCCGCGCGAGGTCGTCACCATCTTCGAGCTGGACACGTCAGGCGAGCCCCATGCGAAGGCGGTCTACAATTATGTCTGGACGCCGCAGACCGATCCTGACGGCATCGTGCATCCGACCATCGACTATCCCGGTGTCCGCGTCGACCACGCCACCATCAAAAAGCGCGAGAACATCCTCTCCAGCGTGAAGGTGCCCGCACGATTGCATTTCGGCACCATGGGCCTCGCGCCGTCGGAAGCCGATTTCGTCAGCTCGATCCCGCCGAGCTACACCGGCGGCAATATCGACGACTGGCGCATCGGCAAGGGCGCGCGGATGTTCTATCCGGTTGCCGTGCCCGGCGCCTATTTCTCGGTCGGCGATCCCCATGCCGCGCAGGGCGACAGCGAGCTTGGCGGCACCGCGATCGAGACCTCGCTGACCGGCGATTTCGAATTCATCCTGCACAAGAAGGCTGATCTGGCCGGCACCCATCTGGAAGGCCTCGACCATCCCATGCTGGAGACCGACCACGCCTGGTCGTTCTACGGCTTCACCTACCCGAACTACCTCGTGGCGCTCGGCACTGAGGCGCAAACCGAGATTGCCAATCACAGCAGTCTCGACCGTGCGATGCGCGATGCGTTCAGAAAACTCCGCCGGTTCCTGATGACCGTGCACGGCCTCAGCGAGGACGAGGCGATCTCGCTGATGTCGGTCGGCGCCGATTTCGGCGTCACCCAGGTGGTCGATGCCAATTGGGGCGTCCACGGCACGATCCGAAAGAACATGTTTCGATGCGACTGAATCTCTCAACTTCGTCATTCCGGGGCGACGCAACGCGTCGAACCCGGAATCCATTTCACCACTGTCTTCTGCGCGCAATGGATTCCGGGTTCGCGCTTGCGCGCGCCCCGGAATGACGAAGAGGGCTCGCCATACTCTAATACTTTGAGGAATCTTCCAATTCCCGGATGAACACTTGACCAACGAGCCCCATTTGCGGCCCGTCGCGGCGACGGATGACCGCGTTCGTCTGGCACAGAGGTTGCTTCGATCGACTGCAATCTGGGTCGATCCGATGAGCTTCCGGCCGTTCACGAGCGAGTCCTACGCGCAAGACGACCGCCCCGAAGCCTGGCGGGACGTGCTGGCGGCGGTCGGCCTGCAGCCGGCAGGCGGGCACTCCTTCTTTGACGGGCACGCAACCGCCTCGCATCGCCAGACCGCAGGTGTTGCGCTGACGCGCATGGCCGCTGGCGCGCAGAGCGTCGCGCCTCTCTCGCAAGCTAGTGAAGACCTCCCCATCGCGCTGATGCCGGTCGAGGACGGCATGGTGCTCAGAAGCGCCGGCGGTCACCGCATCGTTCCCGTCGGCCATCTTGTGCTGCTGCCGCGCAGCGGCGACTGGAGCATCGTGTTCCAGCGCGACATGCGCGCCATCGTGCTGTCGGTGACCTCCGAAGCGTTGCACGGACGCCTGTCGGGCAAGCCGCGGCTTGGCGAGCCTCGCGTGGTTCCACCGGGCGGTTTCGCCGATGTGTTCGCGCGCATGCTGGATGCGACCGCGCGCACGCTCGACAGCTTGAGCGATGCCGAATGGAATTCGCTTGCGCAGTCGCTGGTCGATCTGCTGCTGACGCTTGCGCATCAACTGGCGGCATCGACGTCCGATGCCGGGTCGAGCGCGACGCAGGCCGCGCTGCTGCACCGGATCTGCCAGACCATCGAACGCCGGCTCGACGATCCCGACCTTGTGCCGGCGCGGGTCGCGCAAGCCGAGGGCATTTCCGAACGTTACCTGCAAAAGCTGTTCGAAACGGTCGGCGACAATTTTACCCACTACGTTCGCGAGCGTCGTCTCCAGCGCGCCTGGGCGGATCTCTCCAACCCGAGCGAGGCGCATCGCTCGATCTCGGAGATCGCCTACGCCTATGGCTTTGGCGATTCCGCGCATTTCAGCCGGGCCTTCCGTCATCGCTTCGGCCTGCCGCCGCGCGAGTTTCGCCAGCAGGAGGCGGAGCGGGCGACCTCGCAGCATGGCGTCGCCGGCCAGCGCGGCTGGCCACTGGAGGCGCTGGCGCAGCTTCGCGCGCATCCGAGCATCGAGGCCCGCAGCAACGTCGCCTGTGCCGGCGCCGAGGAGCGCACCACCACGGAGCGCAGGCATCATCATCTCCCGGTCGAGGCCAGCCGCGTTCATTGGGGCTATTTCAGCCGCTCATTGGCGCCGCAGATCGAGATCGCCTCGGGCGATACCATCACCATCGAAACTCTGACGCAGCACGCCTCCGATGCCCCTGACATGATGATCGCCGGTGATGCAGCCGCCGAAAGCGTGTTCGGCTGGACCCGGAACAAGAAGAACGTCGACCGCCGCGGCGCAGGACCGATGGATGCCAGCGTGTTCGGCCGCGGTGCCGGCGAGGGGTTTGGCGTGCACATCTGCACCGGGCCCGTCGCTGTGAAGGACGCCCAGCCCGGCGATGTGCTGGAGGTGCGCATCCTCGACATCGTGCCGCGGGCGAGCCGGAGCCCGAACCATGCCGGGCGCGTGTTCGGCTCCTCGGTGGCGGCCTGGTGGGGCTATCACTACAACGAGTTTCTCGGCGGTCCCAAGCCGCGCGAGGCCGTGACCATTTACGAGATCTTTGACGATGTGGACGCGCCGCATGCCCGCGCGCTCTATTCCTATCGCTGGGAGCCGCAGACCGATCCCTTTGGCGTGGTGCATGCCACCTACGACTATCCCGGCGTTCCCGTCACACCCGGTACGATCAAGCGCCGCCACGCCGTGCTCGACGGCATCCGCATTCCCTTGCGGCCGCATTTCGGCGTGATCGCGGTGGCGCCGCGCGAGGTCGATTTCGTCGATTCCGTGCCGCCGTCCTATTTCGGCGGCAATCTCGACAATTGGCGGCTGGGGAAGGGAGCGACCGTCTATCTTCCGGTCTCCGTGCCCGGCGCGCTGCTGTCGGTCGGCGATCCCCACGCAGCCCAAGGCGACGGCGAGCTCAGCGGCACCGCGATCGAGTGCTCGATGACCGGCACCTTCGAGGTGATCCTGCACAAGAAAGCCGATCTCGCTGGCCGTCCCTTCGCCGATCTCTCTTATCCCCTGATCGAGACCGCCACCGATTGGGTGCTGACCGGCTTCAGCCACCCCAACTATCTCGCCGAATTCGGCGCGCAAGGGCAGAGCGAGGTCTATGCAAAGTCCTCGCTCGACCTCGCCATGAAGGATGCGTTCCGCAAGATGCGGCGCTTCCTGATGAACACCAAAGGGCTCAGTGAGGACGAGGCGATCGCACTGATGTCGGCCGCCGTCGATTTCGGCGTCACGCAGGTCGTCGACGGCAATTGGGGCGTGCACGCCATCCTCAGCAAGCGCCTGTTCCAGAGCGCGACTTAACAAGGACACATCGAGTGAAATTCCACATGATCAGCGGCGGACCGAAACCGGTCGCACCCTTCAGCCACGCCGTCGAGACTGACGGCTTTGTGTTCGTCACTGGCCAGATGCCGGACACGCCGCAAGCGCCGGGCGTGTTGCCCGACGGCATCGTCGCGCAGACCCGCGCCGTGATGGAGAACCTGAAGGTCGTTCTGGCGGGCCTCGATCTCGACCTCGAGCACGTCGTGATGACGCGCGTCTATCTGACGCGCTTCAAGGAAGACTACACGGCTATGAACGAGACCTATCGCAGCTTCTTCGCTGCCGACCGCCTGCCGGCCCGCACCTGCGTCGGCGTCACCGGATTGGCCTACGACGCGCTGATCGAGATCGACCTGGTGTGCCGGCGGCCGTGAGGCCAGCTTTCGTAGCCCGGATGAGCGAAGCGATATCCGGGACCACCGCTCGCACGAATCCCGGATGTCGCTTCGCGATGTGATGAAGCAAAGCTCGGGCGAGATATGCCGCGAGGATGCGACGGTGTGTCTACGATTGAGATGTGCGTTTGAAGGAGCGGCGCTCCTCCACACTCCGTCATTGCGAGCGCAGCGAAGCAATCCAGAATATTTCCGCGGAGGGATTCTGGATTGCTTCGTCGCAAGAGTCGCAATGACGAGCCGAGAGAGTGACGGCCTGCCTAACGCTCCCCGCATTTCGTCTCAAATTGCAACCCGCGCGTGCAAGAAGTCTTGATCGGCGATGAGCTAGGTGTGATCTGCCGCCTTGAACGGGCCGCCTGTCGGCAGCGACTAACCAGCAGAGTGCCTAGGGATCAGTGGAACGTGATCGAGCTTCCCCTTCCTAAAGCACCAAAATGGTGCTTTAGTGCTTTCCATGAGCCAGTCGCCCCGAAACGCGCCGTCCGCGCTGCGTTACAGGCTTGCCCCCGACCCGGCCGCCAAGGCCGCCATCGAGGCGACATTCCAGGCCTATGACCGCATGATGGAGATCCTCGACGAGGTGGCCCGGACCCACAATGTGGGTTCCAACGTCGTCCTGCTCCACGCCCACGCCTATGAGCCGATCCGGAAACAGACCGCGCTGCCCTCGCGGCTGGTGACGCTCGGCCTGCGCGACCGCACGGAGTATCGCGCGGCGCAAGGCCGCCGCCTGCCGCTCGACGACAAGCTCGCCAAGATCAAGGGCCCCGCCACCATTTCGATTGCGACCGTGCAAGGGCGCTTCAGCGTGCCCTTCGACTACGCCGGCTATGCCGAGGGCTGGGGGCAGAGCGTGCCCGCGCACCTCATCCGCACCGACGACGGTTTCGAAGTTCACTACGGCGTCACGCCGAACAGCCTGCCAGAGGAGGAGAACGCTATGGATACCATCGCTGCCGCCCCCGACAACTTCCTGTCCCGGGTCGGGCGCCTGATCGCCGGGATCGCCTATGACGCGATCGAGCAGGCGGAAGGCAAGAACAAGCTCAAGGTGGTCGGACAGGCCATCCGCGAGATCGAACGTGCGGAAGGCGAGGCGCGCGACGCGCTCGCGGCCGCGCGCGCCGAGGAATACCGCCTCAACGCGCGCCGTACCGAGATCGAGCGCGAGATGACCGATCTCGCCGCCAAGATCGAGGGCGCGATCGCTGACAGCCGCGACGATCTCGCCCGCGCCGGTATCGCGCGGCAGATGGATCTGGAGGCGCAGTTCGAGGTGCTCTCCCGCGCCATCGACGAGAACAACGAGAAGATCGAGCAATGCGTGACCTCGCTGCGTGCGGTGCTGTCGGCGCTCCAGGATGCCGAGCAGCGCCGCGCCGATCTCGAAAAGAGCGAGGCACATGCGAGCCATCAGGCCTCGACGTCGCCCCGGAAGTCGGGCGGGACGTCCGCAGCAGCCAAGGCCTTGCGGGCTGGCAGGGCGGTGGCGCGCGCAACCGGCGTGCCGCAGGGCATCCCGTATTCCAGCGACATCGATGAACTGAGCTCGCTTCATCGCGACAAGGAGATTGCGGCGAGGCTGGCGCGGTTGAAGTCGCGCTCCTGAGTGCCGTGTCATGAGCGCATTGCTCGAACACGTCATGTCGCCCGAGGTCAGGCCGTTCGCGATCGCGGCGGCCATGATCGTCATCGTCGGCTCGCTCGAGGTGGTCACGATGCTGGTCGGGGCCTCCCTCAGCGAGATGCTCGGCACCAGCGTCGATTTCAGCCATCCCAGCGATAACGGCGTGCTCAACGCCATCTCCTGGATCAATGTCGGCGGCGTGCCGCTGCTGATCTTCCTGCTGCTGGTGCTGGGCGCCTTCTCCATCACCGGTTTCCTGATCCAGGACATCGCGCGGATGGTGGCCGGGCCCTTGCCGGCGACGGTCGCCTCGATCGGGGCCGTCGCGGTGTCGGTACCGCTGGTGCGCGCCGCCAGCGGCGCCATCGCGCGGATCATTCCCAAGGACGAGAGCTATGTCGTCGGCCTCGGCGATCTCGTCGGCCGCGTCGGTGAGGTCGTCATCGGTCCGCTCGACCAGGGGCCGCCCGGCCGAGTCAGCGTCGCCGACGTCCATGGCAACCGCCACTTTGTCCTGGCGGTCGCAGCACCTTCGTCGTCGCCCCTGCCGCAGGGAACCCTGGTCCTGCTGGTCGATCGCGATGGCACCCGCTTCGTGGCGGTGAAGGCCGAGGATGAACTCAAACCGTCGAAGCCACCTCTAAGCACTTAGCAAGTCATTCATTGGAGAAAGTCATGTTCGACATCGCAGTCCCGGCCATGATCGGCGTCGCGCTGATCGTCGTTCTGGGGATCGTCTTCACCATTCTCTACAAGCGCGCTACGCGTGACGAGGCCTTTGTGCGCACCGGCCTCGGCGGCAAGAAGGTCGTGCTCGACGGCGGCGCCATGATCCTGCCGATCTTCCACTCCTATGCCAGCGTCAACCTGAAGACGCTCCGGCTGACCGTCGAGCGCAAGGAGCGGGAATCCCTGATCACCAAGGATCGCCTGCGCGTCGACATCGTCGCCGAGTTCTACGTGCGCGTCCGCCCGGACGAGGAAAGCATCGCGCTGGCAAGCCAGACGCTGGGCGCACTGACCAACGATGCCGAGGCGCTGCGCAACCAGGTCGAGGCGAAATTCGTCGACGGCCTGCGCTCGGTCGCCGCGACCATGAGCATCCTGGAGCTTCAGGAGAAGCGCTCGGACTTCGTCAAGCACGTGCAGTCGACGGTCGAGTCCGACGTGAAATCCAACGGGCTCGAGCTTGAATCGGTGTCGCTGACCAAGCTGGACCAGACCGACGTCAAATTCTTCAACCCGGAGAATTTCTTCGATGCCGAAGGCCTCACCCAGTTGAAGACGGTGACCGAGACCCGCCGCCGCGACCGCAACGCCATCGTGCGCGATAACGAGGTGGCGATCGCGCAAAAGGACCTCGAGGCGCGGCAGCAGACCCTCGGGATCGAGCGGACCAAGAAGGAAGCCGAGCTGTCGCAGGAGCGCGACATCGCCAACAAGACCGCCAGCACCCGCGCCGAGGTCGCGACCGCGACCCAGACCGCGCGCCTCACCGAGGAGAACGCCCGCATCGACACCGACAGGGCGGTCGCCGAGAAGGAGGCGGGCGCCAAGCAGGTCAAGGAAACCGCTGTGATCGAGTCCGATCTCGCAATCAACAAGCGCAAGACCGACGCCCAGCGCGAGATCCAGATCGCGACGCAGGAGAACGAGATCCAGATCGCGGCCAAGAGCAAGCAGACCTCGGAAGCCGTTGCGGAGGCCAAGACGGCCGAAGCACTGGCGGTCTCGGCGGAGGAAAAGGTCGTCACCGCACGCGCGGTCGAGGTCGCCGACCGCGCCCGTCTCACCCAGGTGCTCGCCGCACGCACCGAGGCCGAGCGCAAGTCGACCGAATTGATCGTCGCGGCCGAAGCCGAGAAGAAGGCCTCGCTCGACCGTGCCGAGGCAGTGAAGACCCTGGCCACCGCCGAAGCCGAGTCCAACAAGATCAAGGCTGTCGGCGTCCGCAACATCGGCGAGGCGGAAGCTGCCGTCATCACCATGAAGAACGAGGCGCAGAACAAGCTCGGCAGCAACGTCATCGATTTCGAGATCGCCAAGAAGCGGATCGAGACCATGCCCTCGGCGCTGGCCGAGATGGTGAAGCCGATCGCCAACCTCAAGGACGTCCGCATCCTGCACACCGGCGGTGCGTTCGGCGGCAACGGCGCAGGTAGCGGCAATGTCGGTTTCGGCGAAGGCCTTGCCGGCGAGCTGCTCAAGGTGCACGCGCTGCGTCCGATGATCGACGAGATCCTGCGCCAGAGCGGCTTTGCGCCGGGCGACGATCCCGTGAAGGCGCTGGTCGGCGCCGTGACCGGCAAAAGCAACGGCGCCGCAGTGCCGGCGCCCGCGTCGGAGAAAACAAACAGCGCCGATCTATGAATGCCGGTTCATTGCTGCTGAGAATTCGAAACGATAAGAACAGGCGCGTTGCGCGTCTCGCGTCGCGCAACATCCCGGAGTGCGGATCGATCGCGTATCCGTCGATCACACTCCGGACGACTCTTTGAGGCAACGTCATTCGTTGCCGCGGCGCCTGCGCCGATCGACGTCAGGCGCTTCCAGCCTGTTTCGATCGGGAGAATTTCACATGAAGTATCTTCTGTCCGGACTGATCGCGATCGGTCTTTCGATCGCGGCCACGGCGTCGTTTGCTGCCGACGCCCGCAACGTCACCGTCGTCAACGAGACCGGCTATGCCATCAAATTCCTGGGCTTCAATGCGCCGGACGATGGCCTGGACGAATGGGAGAACGAGCTCGACAAGGTTTTGCAGAACCAGGCGAGCACCTATGTCGAGTTCGACGATGATGACGAGGGGTGCGTCTGGAACATCCGCGTCGACTGGCAGAACTACGACGAGGCCGTACTCTGGAAGAACGTCAACCTCTGCAAGTTCACCGCGCTCCGGCTGCGCTACGACTCCGGCACCAAGACCACCTCGTTCGTCGCCGAATAGTGGAGAGAGCGTTTTCGAGCGAAGTGGATGCCCGTTCGCGCAAAGAAAACGCGTCAAACCAAAAACCTTGCGGCCCGGAGGAGGGGCCGGCCCAGGCCCTTCCCAAGGCGCGTTGCGGAAGATGACGAATTCGTCCTTTGCAAGCGCAACCGGCTTTGTTATACGCACCCGCGCGCGGACGACAGTTCGCCCTTTTCCTCGGTAGCTCAGCGGTAGAGCATCCGACTGTTAATCGGATGGTCGCTGGTTCGAATCCAGCCCGGGGAGCCAAATTCCGCCGTAAATTCATTGACTTGCTGGCGTCCGCTGATGTGGCGCGCGATGTCGCTCGAGTCAGCCCTCAAGGCCCGGCGCATCCGATCCACGCAGAATCGCGTTCAAGCAGTTTTGTGCCGCGGCTCCATCGCAGCCGCCGGGACGGCACCAAATCGACTTAATTCAAATCGAGCTTCGCACAGCCGGACTCTTATGGAGGTGATTCCCATGCCCGACATCCAGATCGACCGCGCCCAACTGGCTCCCTCGATTCTGCCGGCCGACGTTCCCGACCTCAGCGACGACGAATGCCTCGCCTGCCTTGCGCGTGCGGTCGAGACCCCCGATTCGGCGCGCCTGGATGAGGTTGCCGCCCTGATCGGCCGCCTCGCGGTGACGATCGAATAATCCGTCCTGTTCCCTGATGCGGTGAGTCGCAGCGGTGGCCGGCCAAGGCCAACGGCCATGTTGCGTTTTCGCCGGGCATGTTCCAAAGATGCCGCCAACTTCCGTCCGCGGCATCGTCCGCATTTCAGGGTCCGCAAATGTCCGGTTTCTCGACCGCGCGCCTCAAAATGGTCGATGGCCAGGTGCGCACCAATGACGTCACCGATCGCCGAATTCTCGATGCCATGCTCACCGTTCCGCGCGAGGCCTTCGTGCCGGCCAGCCGGCAGGCCTTGGCCTATCTCGACCTCGACCTTGATGTGAGCGAGGGGACTGCCAAGCGGTTCCTGATCAAGCCGCAGTTGACCGGCAAGCTGCTCCAGGCCGCCGAGATCGGCGAGGGCGACAACGTTCTGGTCGTCGGCTGCGCCACTGGCTATCTCGCCGCGCTGGCGGCCAAGCTCGCGCGCCAGGTCACCGCAACGGAATGCGATTCGGCCCTGGCCGCGAAGGCCAGGGAGGCCTTTGCCGCCCTCGGACTCGCCAATGTCACCTGCAAGGCCGCTCCCTGCACCGAGGGCGATCCGTCTGCCGCTCCCTATGACGTGATCATCCTCAATGGCGCCGCCGAGGTGACGCCGGAGGTGCTGTTCGGGCAGCTCAGGGAGGGCGGGCGTCTGGTGGGCGTCTCAGCCGAATCGCGGCTGCCGCGGGCGATGATCGTGACCCATGCCCACGGCGAATTCGGCCATCGGGCGCTGTTCGACGCCACGGCTCCGGTCCTTCCCGGGCTGGAACGGGCCGCCGCTTTCGTCTTCTGACGGCCCAAACCCCGTTAAAATCCCGTTCTGAATCAGAAGTGTGGCCGGGATGCTGCACGTGAAGAGTTTCCACCGAGAACTACCCTAAGGTAGTTCCGTCGCGCCAATCCGCATCCTATGTTGCGGCGGGGCAACGACTCCACTCGGTAGACGCTAACCCGGCTCGCGGGCACGAGCCGGGCGTTAAAATGAAACGGAAATTTTGGGATGCATGGGGTGAAGCTCTTCACCGGAGCTGCGGTTTCGGTCCTGCTGCTGGCGCTGACCGGGCCGACGCCTGCCTTGGCGGACACGATCGAGGCCGCCTTGGTGCGCGCCTATCAGAACAATCCGCAGCTCAACGCACAGCGCGCCCAGGTGCGCTCGACCGACGAAAACGTGCCTCAAGCCCTGTCCGGCTATCGCCCCAGGGTCTCGCTGACCGCCAGCGGTGGCTATCAGTATACGGATTTGCAGAGTGGCGTGGGGAGTTCGTCAATCCACGGAACCACCATGCCTCGCAGCGCTGGAATTACCGCTTCGCAGACGCTCTACAATGGCAACCAGACCGCCAACAGAACGCGGGCGGCGGAGAGTCAGGTGTCCGGTGCCCGCGAAGCGCTGCGCAGCCTCGATCAAAGCCTGTTGCTCCAGGCCGCCACGACCTACATGGATTATTTGCGCGATGCCGCCACGCTGGAAGTCCAGCGCAGCAACGTGCGCGTGCTCGAGCAGACGCTGAAGCAGACCCGTGATCGTTTCAACGTCGGCGAAGTGACGCGCACCGACGTTGCGCAATCTGAAGCGCAACTGGCTGCCGGCAAGACGCAGGCGCTCACCGCGGAGGCGAACCTCACCACGACGCGGGCGAACTTCCGCCGCATCATCGGCAACGAGCCGACGAACCTCGCACCGGGCTCGCCGGTCGACCGGTTCCTGCCGTCAACGCTCGCTTCGGCCGTCGAGCTCGGCCTGGTCGAGCATCCCAACGTCACGGCCGCAATGTATGGCATCGACGTCAATTTCTTGCAGGTCAAAGTCGCCGAAGGTGCGTTGCTGCCGACGGTTACGATCCAGGCCGCGGCCACGCAGTCCAACGAACAGTCCTTGATTCAGTTGCGCTCGTTCAACGCATCCGCGATCGCGCAGGTCTCGGTGCCGATTTATCAGGGCGGTAGTGAATATTCGCTGATCCGCCAATCCAAGGAAAACCTGGCGCAGCAGCGTCTCAACCTCGAAACCACGCGCGACCAGACCCGCGCGACCGTCGTGCAGTGGTGGGGTTCGCTGCAGGCCGGCAAGGCGCAGGTGCAGTCCGCGCAGGCGCAGGTCACCGCGTCCGAGATCGCACTCAACGGTGTGCGCGAGGAAGCCAAGGCCGGTCAGCGCACCACGCTCGACGTGCTCAATGCGCAGCAGGCTCTGGTCAATGCGCGCGTCGCGCTGGTGACTGCGCAGCACGACCGCGTGGTGGCGTCCTATAACGTCCTCTCCGCCGTCGGCCGTCTGTCGCCCCAGGTCCTCGGTCTTGCGACCACAGTCTACGATGCCAGCGTTCACTACCATCAGGTCCGCGACAGCTGGGGCGGCGTGCGTACGCCTGACGGGCGCTGATTCCCGTAGTCATCCGGTCGGCCTCGCGAACAATTGCGGCCGACCGGTGCTTTGCTTGCAATCATCAAAATCCCTGACATAGCCTTGCCAAGAAGATGCGGGTCGATTCGCTCCGCAACTGATGCCGTATGCGTAAAGCTTGAGTGCCGAGGGCAGGGGCGCGCCGCCGCACGTTGAGCCGTGATCTGGGGACAAGTCGGGCTGCCGCGACGAAAATGTCGGGGCGCTCGTTGCGGAACCGGCCAATCCTGTCGTGCTTGGTGTAAAACAACGCATGCGAGGGCGTTGATGATGTGGAGTCGGAGATGACGCAGCCTGCAAAGGTCACAGAACCCTCCATGGAGGAGATTCTGGCCTCGATCCGGCGCATCATTGCCGACGACGAGGCAAAGCCGCCGCCGGCAGAGGCCGCCAAGCCCGAGAAGGCTGCGGCGCCCGCCGCGCCGCCGCCGAAGCCGATGAACGACATTCCGCCATCCAAGGTCGCACCGCCCAAACCTGCCGCCGAGAAGCCCGCGCCACCTCCGGCTGCGAAGCCGGCTCCGGCTCCGGCACCGCCGCCACCCGCGCCCGCCGCGGATGCCGGACCGAATAGCCAGGACGATATCGACGCGCTGCTGGCGGGGCTCGATGCGGCGACGCCCGCGCCCGAGGTCCGTGCGCCAGGGCCGGAGCCCGAGCCTGAACCCGATGTGCTCGAATTGACCGACGAAATGGCGATGGACCCGGCGCCGACACCGCCTCCGCCGCCACCAAGCTTCCGCAAGGTCGAGCCGCGCGACGATCTCGAGTTCGCCGAATCGCCACCGCCGCGTCCGGCGCCTCCGCCGTCCTACGCGCCAGTGGACTTCGATGCGCCGCCACTGCCGCCGCAACAGCCGATCCTGGCGCAATCAACCGTCTCCGCGGTCGAATCGGCCTTCAACTCCCTGGCCCATACCGTCCTCAGCAGCAATGCGCGGACGCTGGAGGATCTGGTCAAGGAGATGCTGCGTCCGATGCTGAAGTCCTGGCTCGACGACAATTTGCCGGGCCTGGTTGAACGCATCGTGAAGGCCGAAATCGAGCGGGTCTCGCGCGGCGGCCGCTGAGAGCGGCCGGAGGGCCCTCATAATGCCCGGCTTGCGTGTCATATTCGGCCCCGGACCGGGCCGGAAGGCGCTGTTGCCGCCTCGCTTTCCCCTGACCTTTTCGTTGACTTGGCCCCCGCGCGCGGCTTTCTAGCAGCCCCATGATCGAGAAAAATTACCAGCCCGCCGATATCGAAGCCCGCATGTCCGTCGTGTGGGAGGACAGCCGTGCCTTCAAGGCCGGCCGTCCCGACCGCCGCGACGCGGTGCCCTTCACCATCGTGATCCCGCCGCCGAACGTGACGGGCTCGCTGCACATGGGCCACGCCCTCAACAACACGCTCCAGGACATCCTGTGCCGCTTCGAGCGCATGCGCGGCCGCGATGTGCTGTGGCAGCCCGGCACCGACCATGCCGGCATCGCCACCCAGATGGTGGTCGAGCGGCAGCTGATGGAGCGCCAGCAGCCCGGCCGCCGCGAGATGGGCCGCGAGAAGTTTCTGGAGCGGGTCTGGCAGTGGAAAGCCGAGAGCGGCGACACCATCATCAACCAGCTCAAGCGGCTCGGTGCCTCCTGCGACTGGTCGCGCGAGCGCTTCACCATGGACGAGGGCCTGTCCAAGGCCGTAGTCAAGGTGTTCGTCGAGCTGCACCGCGACGGCCTGATCTACAAGGACAAGCGGCTGGTGAACTGGGACACCAAGCTCTTGACCGCGATCTCCGATCTCGAAGTGCAGCAGACCGAGGTCAAGGGCAGCCTCTGGTATCTGCGCTATCCGATCGAGGGCAAGACCTTCAGCCCCGAGGATCCCTCGAGCTTCATCGTCGTCGCCACGACGCGTCCCGAGACCATGCTCGGCGATACCGGCGTTGCCGTGCACCCGGAGGACGAGCGTTTTCAGAAGCTGGTCGGCAAGAACGTCGTCCTGCCGCTGGTCGGCCGCAAGATCAAGATCGTCGCCGACGAGTATTCCGATCCGGAGAAGGGCTCGGGCGCGGTGAAGGTGACGCCGGCGCACGACTTCAACGATTTCGAGGTCGGCAATCGCCACGGCCTGCGTCGCATCAGCGTGCTCGACAGGGAAGGCTGCCTCGATCTCCTCGACAACGAGGATTATCTGCGCGACCTGCCGGAAGGCGCCGCGCAATTCGCCGAGGAGTTCAACAAGGTCGACCGCTTCGCAGCGCGCAAGCGCATCGTCGAGCGGCTGGAATCCTTCGGCTTCGTCGAGCGGATCGAGCCGCACACCCACATGGTGCCGCACGGCGATCGCTCTGGCAGCGTGATCGAGCCGTATCTGACCGACCAGTGGTATGTCGACGCGAAGACGCTCGCAAAGCCGGCGATCGCGGCGGTGCGGTCGGGTGAAACCAGCTTCGTGCCGAAGAACTGGGAAAAGACCTATTTCGAGTGGATGGAGAACATTCAGCCCTGGTGCATCTCGCGCCAGCTCTGGTGGGGTCATCAGATTCCGGCCTGGTATGGGCCTGACGGCAAGGTGTTCGTCGCCGAGACCGAGGAGGAGGCGATCAGCCACGCGCTCGGTTATTACGTCGAGCAGGAGGTGATCACGGTCGAGCAGGGCCGCGAGATGGCGCTCGACCGCAACAAGCGCGAAGGCTTCATCACGCGCGACGAGGACGTGCTCGACACTTGGTTCTCCTCGGCGCTGTGGCCGTTCTCGACGCTAGGCTGGCCTGACGATACGCCCGAGGTGCAGCGCTACTATCCGACCAATGCGCTGGTCACCGGCTTCGACATCATCTTCTTCTGGGTTGCCCGCATGATGATGATGGGCATGCACTTCATGAAGGAGATCCCGTTCTCGACCATCTACATCCACGCCCTCGTCCGCGACGAGAAGGGCGCCAAGATGTCGAAGTCGAAGGGCAACGTCATCGATCCGCTCCACCTGATCGACGAATATGGCGCGGACGCGCTGCGCTTCACCCTGGCCGCGATGGCGGCGCAGGGCCGCGACATCAAGCTCGCCACCAGCCGCGTCGAAGGCTACCGCAATTTCGCGACCAAACTCTGGAACGCCTGCCGCTTCGCGGAGATGAACCAGTGTGCCGTGCCCGACGGTTTCGAGCCGGCGAAGGCGAAGGAGACGCTGAGCCGCTGGATCGCGCATGAGACCGCGCACACCACGCGCGAGGTAACCGAGGCGATCGAGGCCTATCGCTTCAACGATGCCGCCGGCGCCATCTACCGCTTCGTCTGGAACGTCTATTGCGACTGGTATGTCGAGCTCGCCAAGCCCGTGCTGCTTGGCCCCGATAGCCCCGCCAAGGACGAAACCCGCGCCATGGTGGCCTGGGCGCGCGACGAGATCCTGAAGCTGCTGCATCCTTTCATGCCCTTCATCACCGAAGAGCTGTGGGAGGTGACGGCCAAGCGCGACGGCCTGCTCGCGCTGGCGCCGTGGCCGCTGAAGCCCTCTCAGCCTTCGCCGGAGCAGTTCGCGATGCTCGCCGCAGCCGCCGGGCCGACCGATCCGCTGATCTCGCCGGCGCCGGTCATGCCGATCTTCGACCATGCCGACTTCACCGATCCCAAGGCGGAAGCCGAGATCGGCTGGGTCATCGACCTGGTCACGCAGATCCGCTCGGTGCGCGCCGAGATGAACATCGCGCCGGCGACGCTGACCGCGCTGGTGCTCGCGGGCGCCTCGGCCGAGACCAAGGAGCGTGCGCCGCGCTGGACCGAAATCATCAAGCGCATGGCGCGGCTGTCCGACATCTCCTTTGCCGACCGTGCGCCTGACGGCGCCGTTCAGCTGCTTGTGCGCGGCGAAGTGGTCGCGCTGCCGCTGAAGGGCGTGATCGACGTTGCCGCGGAGCGGACGCGCCTCGACAAGGAAATCGGCAAGGCCGACGCCGACATCAAGCGCGCCGAATCCAAGCTGGCGAACGAGAAGTTCGTCGCCAACGCGGCCGAGGAGGTGGTCGAGGAGGAGCGTGAAAAGCGCGAGGCGGCGCTGGCCCGCAAGGCCAAGCTGCTGGAGGCGCTGGAGCGGCTGAAGCAGGCGTCGTGACCTCGCTGTCATTCCGGGATGGTCCGTAGGACCAGACCTCAGGTGCGCAATTGCGCACCGTAGTTCGATGCTGCGCATCGCCCCGGAATGACCATCAGCGAGGAAACGGCTTGCTCAAAAATTTCGAGCCCCTGACGCCATAGCGCCAGGGCAGCTCGACGGCCTTGGTGATACCGATCCGGATGCCGGTCGCGACCTCCAAATCCTCCGTCCGCGCGTGCAGCGCGATCGGTGGCCGGTCGAGCGGCAGCGTGTTGTGCGCGATGGTGATGCCGAGCGCCTCCGTCAGCTTGCCCGGGCCCGAGCACAGCGCGTGCAGATCCTGGATATGGCGGCGGCGGCGCATCGCAGCCAGGCCATGCGTCGGCTCCAGCGCGCGGATCAGCACGGCGCTGGCCGAGCCTTCCTCCTCGCAGACAAAGTTCACGCACCAGTGGATGCCGTAGGAGCGATAGACATAGGCATAGCCGGGCGGGCCGAACATCACCTGGTTCCGCGGCGTCGGGCCATTGTAGGAGTGCGCCGCCGGCTCGGTATGATGATAGGCCTCGACCTCGACGATGATCCCGCCGACGCCGTCGACCAGCATGGTCGCACCGATCAGGTCGTGTGCGACCTCGCGCACGTTGCGCGCGAAGAAGGCACGCTTCAGGGCCTTGCCTAGCCGTGGTGTGGAAGGTTTCGAGACTGGAGCCATTCGAGGTGAGAATCGCCTGAGAACAGAGCAGGATATTGCCCATATCTGCCATGTTCCCTGAAGTGGTGCGAGCCGGGTTGCGATGCCGGGCCAGACCGACTAGGTAGGACCTGAACAGACCGGATACCCCATGGTCGTTATTGTCGATACCATCTCGAACCCGCTGCGCCCGCGCCACCCTGAAAAGGTGAATCGCCCTGATTCCGCTTCGCCGCCGAAGCCGGACTGGATCCGCGTGCGCGCGCCCAATACCCGCGGCTATGCCGACACCCGCAACATCGTGCGCGCCAACGGCCTGCACACGGTGTGCGAGGAGGCGGGCTGCCCGAATATCGGCGAGTGCTGGGACAAGAAGCACGCGACCTTCATGATCATGGGTGACACCTGCACCCGGGCCTGCGCCTTCTGCAACGTCAAGACGGGGCTGCCCAACGCGCTGGATGCCGCCGAGCCGCAGAACGTCGCCGAGGCCGTGGCCAAGCTCGGCCTCGCCCACGTCGTCATCACCTCCGTCGATCGCGACGATCTCGCTGACGGCGGCGCCGAGCATTTCGCCCAGACCATCGGCGCGATCCGCGCCGCGTGTCCCTCGACCACGATCGAGATCCTGACACCCGACTTCCTGCGCAAGGAAGGCGCGCTGGAGGTCGTGGTCGCTGCAAAGCCCGACGTCTTCAACCACAATCTCGAGACCGTGCCGTCGCGCTATCTCACGGTGCGGCCGGGCGCGCGCTACTTCCATTCGATCCGGCTGTTGCAGCGGGTCAAGGAGCTCGATCCCACCATCTTCACCAAGTCCGGCATCATGGTCGGCCTTGGCGAGGAGCGCCATGAGGTGCAGCAGGTGATGGACGATCTGCGCTCGGCCGAGGTCGACTTCCTGACCATCGGGCAATATCTGCAGCCGACCCGCAAGCATCACGCGGTGATGCGCTACGTGCCGCCGGACGAGTTCTCGTCCTACGAAAAGATCGCCTACACCAAGGGCTTCCTGATGGTGTCGGCAAGCCCGCTCACCCGCTCGTCGCATCATGCCGGCGAGGATTTCGCGAGACTGAAGGCTGCGCGGGCAGCTCACGCCCGCTGACGTACCATGCATCGAGTTTCGAGCAAGCACCGTGTCAACCACAGCGCGTCCGAGATGTTTGATCTGGTCGCCGATGTCGAGCGCTACCCGGAATTCGTGCCGCTGTGCAGCGCGCTCAAGGTCCGGCAGCGCATGGCGAAGCCCGACGGCACCGAGGTGCTGGTCGCCGACATGACGGTGTCGTTCAAGCTGGTCAAGGAATCCTTCACCAGCCGCGTGACGCTCGACCGCGCCAATCTGAAGATCCTGGTCGAATATCTGCAAGGACCGTTCAGGAATCTGGAAAACCGTTGGACGTTCGAGCCCAAAGGTGAGGGCGTCTGCGACGTCGGTTTCTTCCTCGCCTACGAGTTCAAGAGCCGCATGCTGGCGATGCTGATGGGCTCGATGTTCGACGCCGCCTTCGCGCGGTTCTCGACCGCGTTCGAGAAGCGGGCGGATGCGATCTACGGGCGGCCAAAGCTGGCGTCGACGTAACCGCCGCGAGCGGGCACGCTCTCTCCACCGTCAATGCGGGGAGCTCTTGCGACGAAGCAATCCAGAATTTCTCTGCGGAGAGACTCTGGATTGCTTCGCTGCGCTCGCAATGACAGTGTGGCTCAATCCACCGCCGCTCACCCCGCGTTCGTGACGATCGCGATACGCCCCTCTGACCGGGATGAGGTGATGCACGAATACGCGAAAGCCGAAGTTCGGTAAAGTGGAATATCTTCGCGCGCGGGCGTTGACCCGCTGGCTGGGTGTTTTGGCCGACGGGCAGCGCAAGGGCTTGTAGGGACGGGGCGACACCTGCAGGCTGGCGCGCAATCAGAAATTCAGACATCGCGCAGTCGAAGGTGACAAGTGCAGTTTGTGCCAAAACGCGGAACCGTGATGGAACACCCCTTGCCGCGAGCGGTGCACCTGCACGGGATGTATTTTATACGATACTCAACTAAAATCCGAATCGGGCGCGGGGCTCGTGGACTGGGACTGGAGACATGGCGCGCTGGAAGCAATCGTGGAGCGAGGACGACCTCAACCGGCTCAGGAAGCTCGCAGGCACCAAGCCGATCACGACGATCGCGAAAGAGCTCGGACGGACCACGGGGACGGTGCTCGCCAAGGCGATCGAGCAAAAGCTTCCCGTCATCTATCGGATCGAGCGAACGGCGCAATGACAGGCCGCCGAGGCTGAACGCGGTATTCCCGCGGGCCAATGCCCGGGTTTCACGCCGCTCTCACCTATGCGGTCCAGCGGCAGGCGCTTGACGATTGACAAGGCGCCGGAAGGGATCATTTTCCGCGACACCGAGTTCTCAACCGATTGTCCCGGTAGAGCCGCCATGACCGTCAATTTCGACACGCTGAAAGCGTCGCTCGTCCTGTATGGGCTCAATGCGATCTACGCGATCCTGCTCCTCGCCATCGGCTGGTATCTGTCCGGCGCCATGCAGCGTTTCGCGACGCGCGTGCTCGGTGTCACGCACCGGGTCGATCCGCTGGTGACCTTGTTCGTCGGCAGCCTCGCACGCTATGGCGTGCTCGCGGTGGTCGGCATCGCCGTGCTGCAGCTGTTCGGCATCCAGACCGCGAGCCTGGTCGCCGTGCTGGGCGCGACGTCACTCGCGATCGGCCTCGCTCTCCAGGGCACGCTTTCCAATCTCGCCGCTGGCGTGATGCTGCTGCTGTTCCGGCCGTTTCACATCGGCGACGACGTCGAGGTCGCCGGCAGGGCGGGCAAGGTGAGGTCGCTGTCGCTGTTCATGACCGAGCTGGTCGCGCCCGACAACACGCAGATCCTGTTGCCAAACGGACAGGTGTGGGGCGCAGCGATCGTCAATCACAGCGCCTATCCCGGCACGGGCGAGGTCAAGGTGGCGTTTCCGGTCCCGGCCGGCGCGGCCAATACGCTGGCCGATCGCATCCTGAAGGAATTGCGCAACGACTCCCGCATCGACGTTCAGGCGCAGCCTGCCGTCTCCGTCACCAAGGTCCTCGATGTCGCTAATCCCGCGGCACCGATCCTGGAATTGACGGTCAGCGCGAAAGCGAAACCGTCGGAGGCCGATGCGGTCAAGCAGTGCGTGCTCGACCACGCGAGCGCGTTGCTGATGGCGGCGTGAAGCGCTTCATCCTCTTGGCGAGCGCGGCGGCCGGCGCTTCACCGCATGCCGGCGCGGCGAGCGGGTCACGCGCGGGCGCAGACGGCTGGCGGCGGTGCGTTGCGGCTTGGCCGCGACTTGCGGGCCGCGGGCGAGGTCCATCAGCATGCGCAGCGCCTCGACCACCGAGCGGGCCCGCACCGCGCTGCGGCCGATCGCGCCAAAGCGGTGCTCGCGGTGGATGATGCGGCCGTCGCGCGCGGCGGCAGCAAAGTGCACCAGGCCGACCGGCTTGCCGGGCGTGGCGCCGCCGGGGCCGGCGATGCCGGTGATGGCGACGGCGAGATCGACATCGGCACGCTCCAGCGCGCCGATCGCCATCGCGGTCGCGGTCTCCTTGCTGACGGCGCCGAAATTCGTCAGCGTGCCCGTTTCGACGCCAAGCATCGCGCGCTTGGCGTCGTTGGAATAGGTGACGAAGCCGCGGTCAATGACGTCAGACGAGCCGGGGATGTCGGTCAGCGCGCCGGCAACGAGGCCGCCGGTGCAGGACTCCGCGGTCGCGATCGTCAGCTTGCGCATCCGGCACAAATCCAGCAGCGAGCGGGAGAGGGCGCGTGCGTCGCTGCCGCCCATGGCCTAGACGCCCCAGGGAAGACGGATGGTGGCGCTCGCGGTGGCCGCGATGCCTTCCTCGCGGCCGGTGAAGCCGAGCCGCTCGCTGGTGGTCGCTTTCACCGCGACGCGGGAGATGTCGACGCCGGAGATTTCGGCGATGCGCGCGCGCATGGCGTCGCGCAAGGGACCGATCTTCGGTCGCTCGCAGATCAGCGTCACCTCGAGATTGGCGACGCGGCCGCCGCGCTGGGCGACGCGCTCGATGGCGTATTTCAGGAACTGGTCGGACGAGGCGCCCTTCCACTTGGCGTCGCTCGGCGGGAAGTGCGAGCCGATGTCGCCGTCGGCGAGCGCGCCGAGGATGGCATCGACCAGCGCATGCAGGCCGACATCGCCGTCGGAATGCGCCAGAAAACCCTTGGTGTGAGGTACGCGCACGCCGCAGATCATGACATGGTCGCCTTCGCCGAAGGCATGCACGTCGTAACCGGTGCCGGTCCTGATGTCGCCGAGCTGGGCAGCCAGGCGCGCTTCCTCGCGCACGAAATCCTCGGGGGTGGTGAGCTTCATATTGGCAACATCGCCTTCAAAGGTTGCAACCGTCAATCCCGCCCATTCGGCAATCGCGGCATCGTCGGTGAAATCAGAGCGCCCATCCTTCGCGGCGCGACGATGCGCCTCGAGGATGACGTCGAAACGAAAGGATTGCGGCGTCTGCGCGATTCTAAGGCGCGACCGGTCCGGCGTGTCCTCGACATTGCCGCTCTCGCCGGTGACCTTGATGGTATCGGTGACGGCAACGGTGGGGATCGCAGCGCCGGTGCGGCTCGCCGCCTCGATCGCGCGCGAGATCACGCCTTCGGACACGAACGGACGCGCGGCGTCGTGGATCAGCACGATGTCCGGCTTGTGCTTCGCCAGCGCTTCGAGACCGGCGAGCACCGAGGCCTGACGGGTGGCGCCGCCATTGGCCGGCGGCTCGTGACTGAGCCCTGCGACCGCTGCCGTGAAGATGGCGCTGTCGTCGGGGTTTACCACCGGCTGGACCGCAAACACGCCAGCGTGGCGGCTGAAGGCTTCCATGGCGCGATAGATCACAGGCACGCCGCCGATCTCGCGATATTGCTTCGGCCCGCCGGCGCCGGCGCGCAGGCCGCGTCCGGCCGCCACGAGGACGACAGCGGTGCGTTGTGATTTCGCCATAGGACTCAAATACTCAGTTGCTGATGAAAGAGCAGGGGATGATTGCCGGCATGCCTCTAGCACGGCAGGCCCGCAAAAAAAGGGGTTTCCCCGCATTGTGGGAAACAGCATTTTGCTGCACTGCACTTGAAAGATCTGCAGAATTGTCTAAACTGTAGGCATGACGCTTGACTGCACAAGAATTGTGCGCAAGATAGATCATGGCCAGCGCGATGAGGCGCTGCCTAGTTGACGAGACCCCTGTGACCGGCACGGCAGCATCCGGCTCTAAGCCGTTGAAAATAGGCGATATTGAAGTCGCCACCCCGGTCTTCCTGGCGCCGATGTCGGGGGTGACTGACTTGCCCGTTCGGCGGCTGGCGGCCGAACTCGGGGCCGGTCTGGTCGTGTCCGAGATGACCGCGAGCGATGAGCTTGCCAACGGCCATCGGATGTCGCGGTTGCGCTGCGAAGCCACGGGAATCGGCCCGCATGTGGTGCAGCTTGCCGGCTGCGAGGCGCACTGGATGGCCGAAGGCGCCCGGATCGCGGAAGCCGAGGGCGCCGACATCATCGATATCAACATGGGCTGCCCGGCCCGCCACGTCACGGGCGGCCAGTCCGGCTCGGCCCTGATGCGCGATCTCGACCACGCCGTCGGCCTGATCGATGCGACGATCGCGGCAGTGAAGGTGCCGGTGACGCTGAAGATGCGGCTCGGCTGGGACGACCGCAGCCGTAATGCACCGGAACTGGCGCGGCGCGCGGAAGCATCAGGCATCAAGCTCGTCACCGTTCACGGCCGCACCCGCTGCCAGTTCTACAAGGGCGAGGCCGATTGGGATGCGATCCGCGCCGTGCGGGAGGCGATCTCGATTCCGCTCATCGTCAATGGCGACATCACCTCTTACGAGACGGCGCTCGCGGCCCTCGAGGCCTCCGGCGCCGATGCCGTGATGATCGGCCGCGGCGCGCAGGGCCAGCCCTGGCTGCCGGGCCAGATCGGCCGTCGCCTCATGGGCGGTGCGGCGGAAGCCGCGCCGTCGCTTCAGACGCAGCTCCATTACGTCCGCACGCTTTATGAGGGCGTCTGCGCGCTCTATGGGCTGCGCGTCGGTCTCAAGCATGCGCGCAAGCATCTCGGCTGGGCGCTCGACGTCGCGGCCGATGTGAGCCGCGCGCCGGCCGAGACGCTGAAATCCTGGCGCCGGAAGATCCTCACATCCGAGGATCCGCGCCTCGTTCACAGTTCACTGCAAGATGCCTTCGACGACTTCGCATGGAGCGCTGCTGCATGAGCTCAGCCGCTGAACATCGTCGGCCGGTTCTGTCCGACAGCGATGCGATCCTGGACGCGCTTCCCAATCCCGTGCTCCTGATCGGGCCGGACGGCAAGATCGTCGCCGCCAACATCGCAACCGAAGCCTTTTTCGAGATCTCGACGCAGTTCCTGAAGCGGCAGTCGCTGAAAGAGCTGGTGCCGTTCGGCAGCCCGTTGCTGGCGTTGATCGACCAGGTGCGCTCCTCGAATTCGCCGGTCAATGAATACAAGGTCGATCTCGGCACGCCGCGCATGGGCGGCGACCGCCAGGTCGATCTGCACGTGGCCCCGCTCACCGAGCGGCCCGGCCATATCGTCGTGATGCTCCAGGAGCGCACCATCGCCGACAAGATGGATCGCCAGCTCACCCATCGCAGCGCAGCGCGCTCGGTGATAGCGCTAGCAGCAATGCTTGCGCATGAGATCAAGAATCCGCTTTCGGGCATTCGCGGCGCGGCGCAGCTGCTGGAGCAGCAGGCCTCGTCCGAGGACCGTATGCTGACGCGCCTGATCTGCGACGAGGCCGACCGCATCGTGACCCTGGTCGACCGCATGGAAGTGTTCGGCGACGAGCGCCCCGTGGTGCGCGGCCCCGTCAATATCCATTCGGTGCTCGATCACGTGAAGCGGCTGGCGCAGTCGGGATTTGCCCGCAACATCCGCTTCATCGAGGATTACGATCCTTCGCTGCCGCCGGTGCTGGCGAACCAGGATCAGCTGATCCAGGTGTTCCTCAACCTGGTGAAGAACGCCGCCGAAGCCTTGATCGACGTGCCCGACGCCGAGATCCAGCTCACCACCGCGTTCCGCCCCGGCGTGCGCCTGTCAGTCCCCGGTCAAAAATCCCGGGTATCCCTGCCGCTCGAATTCTGCGTGAGGGACAATGGACCAGGCGTGCCGGATGATCTTCTGCCCAACCTGTTCGATCCCTTCGTGACCACCAAGCAGACCGGCTCTGGCCTCGGTCTTGCTCTGGTCGCCAAGATCGTCGGCGATCACGGGGGCATCATCGAATGCGAATCTCAACCGCGCAAGACCACCTTCCGCGTGCTGATGCCGATGTATTCCACATCGGTGAAACATGCCGATCATAGCAGTCGCGACGGCTCTGCCGGGAAGTCGTCGTCTGCGTCACAGGGGGCAAAATGAGGATTAACAATGCCCGCAGGTAGCATTCTCGTTGCTGATGACGACACCGCCATCCGCACGGTTCTCAATCAGGCACTTTCCCGCGCCGGCTACGAGGTCAGGCTCACCGGCAATGCCGCCACGCTGTGGCGCTGGGTCAGCCAGGGGGAGGGCGATCTCGTCATCACCGACGTGGTGATGCCCGACGAAAACGCCTTCGACCTGTTGCCGCGGATCAAGAAGATGCGGCCGAATTTGCCCGTCATCGTCATGAGCGCGCAAAACACCTTCATGACGGCGATCCGCGCCTCCGAGCGCGGGGCCTATGAATATCTGCCAAAGCCCTTCGACCTGAAGGAGCTCATCGCCATCGTCGGCCGCGCCTTGGCCGAGCCGAAGGAGCGGGTCTCGACGCCGGATGAGGACGCCGAGATGGAGGCGATCCCGCTGGTCGGCCGCTCGCCGGCGATGCAGGAAATCTATCGCGTGCTGGCGCGCCTGATGCAGACCGACCTCACCGTGATGATCACGGGCGAGTCCGGCACCGGCAAGGAGCTGGTGGCGCGCGCGCTGCACGATTACGGCAAGCGCCGCAACGGCCCGTTCGTCGCCGTCAACATGGCGGCGATCCCGCGCGACCTCATTGAATCCGAGCTGTTCGGCCATGAGCGTGGGGCCTTCACCGGTGCCAATACCCGCGCCTCGGGCCGGTTCGAGCAGGCCGAGGGCGGCACGCTGTTCCTCGACGAGATCGGCGACATGCCGATGGAGGCGCAGACCAGATTGCTGCGTGTCCTGCAGCAGGGCGAGTACACCACCGTCGGCGGCCGCACGCCGATCAAGACCGACGTGCGCATTGTCGCAGCCTCCAACAAGGATTTGCGCGTCCTGATCCAGCAGGGCCTGTTCCGCGAAGACCTGTTCTTCCGCCTCAACGTCGTGCCGCTGCGCCTGCCCCCCTTGCGCGAGCGTATCGAGGACCTGCCGGATCTGGTGCGGCACTTCTTCACGCTGGCTGAAAAAGACGGCTTGCCGCCGAAGAAGCTCGACGCGCTGGCGCTGGAGCGGCTGAAGCAGCACCGCTGGCCCGGCAACGTCCGCGAGCTCGAGAACCTCGCCCGGCGCCTTGCCGCGCTTTATCCGCAGGACGTGATCACGGCCTCCGTCATCGACGGCGAGCTGGCCCCGCCTTCGGTCAGTCCGGGTGCCGCGGTCCAGCAGGGCGTCGACAATCTCGGCGGCGCGGTGGAGGCCTATCTGTCCTCGCACTTCCAGGGCTTTCCGAACGGCATGCCGCCGCCCGGGCTCTATCACCGCATCCTCAAGGAGATCGAGGTGCCGCTGCTCACGGCCGCGCTCGCCGCCACCCGCGGCAACCAGATCCGCGCCGCCGACCTGCTCGGCCTCAACCGCAACACGCTGCGGAAGAAGATCCGGGATCTCGACATCCAGGTCTATCGGAGCGGGGGCTAGGCTTCACGAGCCGACGGTGGCTCAGCTCCCCCTACCACAGCGGAGCTGAGCCTGTCCGGATCGCGCTCGCCGTTGTGGCTGACGCGGTGAGCAGAAGTCCTGATAGGACCGAAATGTTCCGCCGGATCATCCAAATTGGTCGTCCGGCCGCTCGGCGCGGCGTTGCGCCTATCTGACCGGGCGTGCAGGCGCCGGCAGTATGTCGGCCAGCTGCGTCGGCGGCGGCTGCAGGCCGACGCCGTTGACCAGGAGGTCCGCAGCCACAATCAGCAGCAGCACGGCCAAAACCATCGTCGCAAGAAATATCCTATCCATTCCGGTCAATCCGGAGGCAAGGGAATCCGTTCCCGCCAGCGAGCGCCGATCAGCCTACCCTTGGTGGATCGCGCCCTGGGCTGGCGAAATCGTAATTACATAGATATTACAATAGCTTAATTGGCGCCGACCTGCCGGCTTCCGTCGTCCGCGCGCATGTCCCGATCGGGGACGAACGGCGTGTCTGTGCGGCCCGCTTGATCTGGATCAAGAATGCCCGGCGGCGGAGGCCGCTACGTCCATCGGGTATCCGCACTCCCGGAAGGACAGCGTCGTCTTGACCCCACTTCGCAAGCTTCTCTCCGCGGAGCAGATTGTCCAGCTCGTGATCCGTCTCGGATTGCTCGCGCTCCTGATCGCGTGGACGTTTCTGATCATCCGCCCCTTCGTGCCGATCCTGACCTGGAGCGCGGTGCTTGCGGTCGCGTTCTATCCCGCCTTCAGCTGGCTCGCCAAACGCCTCGGCGGCCGGCCCCGAACGGCCGCGACCATTCTCACCCTGACGACGCTTGGCGTTATCATCGGTCCTGCGGCATGGCTCGGGCTGAGCGCGGTCGAAGGCATCAAGGATCTCGCGGGCCAGATCGGCACCGGCGATCTCGTGCTTCAGGCGGCGCCGGAATGGCTCAAGGACTGGCCGCTGATCGGCCCCCAGCTGTTCGATCTCTGGACCCTGGCCTATACCAACGTTCGCGCCGTACTGCGCGAGGTGGCGCCGTATCTGAAACCGCTGGCCGGGGTGATGCTGTCGTTCGCCGGCAGCGCCGGCGTCGGCACGCTGCAGTTCCTGCTGTCGGTGCTCGTCGCCGGCTTCCTGTTTCCGTACGGACCGCAGCTCGTTGAGGCGATCCGCGGCTTCCTGTTCCGCATCGTGCCGGAGCAGAGCGAGCATTTTCTCGCGCTGGCGGGTGCAACGATCCGGGCGGTTGCGCAAGGCGTGATCGGCGTCGCGATCATCCAGGCGCTGCTGGCCGGCATCGGCTTCAAGCTTGCGGCCATCCCAAGCGCCGGCTTGCTCGCCATCCTCGTTCTACTGCTGTCGATCGTGCAGATCGGGGCCGCCATCGTCCTCGTGCCCGTGGTGATCTGGATCTGGACGGACAAGGACGTGACAACGGCGCTGCTTCTGACCGTCTTCCTCGTCGTCGTCGGTCTGCTGGACAATATTCTCAAGCCATTGGTCATGGGTCGGGGCCTGAGCACACCGACGCTCCTCATCCTGATCGGGGTCATCGGCGGCACATTGGCGCACGGCATCATCGGCCTCTTCATCGGCCCGATCATTCTGGCGGTCGCCTGGGAGCTCGCGGCGGCCTGGATCCGGATCGACCGTTCCGCAGCGCTGCGGGCGCAGGACAAGTCGGAGAGTTCCACTGCCGTCCGAAGATGAGTTCAGGGTCGCAGGGGCAGTCCCTGGCGCTGTTGTTGAACGGTTTCCGTCGCGCCGAGATTGGCACGAAAGGCAAGAAGGTCGGTCCTGATGCTGCTTCAAGTCCTTGTCAGCGCGCTGGTCAGCGCGATCAATATCGGGATGCACGCGCTGGCGACCGTCGGTGCCGTATCGATCGCGCGAACGGCCAGCTTGAAGCTCGTCACCAAGGGGCCACGACTGCACTTGATGGGGGTGATGGTCGCAACGGCCGCAGCGCTGAGCGTCGCGCACACCCTGGAGGTCCTGGTCTGGGTCTGCACATACTGGTTCGTCCAGGCGGCACCGGCGGGGAGCGACCTGCTGTATTTCGTCTTCGTGAACTACACCACGCTCGGCTATGGCGACATCACGCCGGTGCCCGAATGGCGGCTGATCGGCCCGTTGACGGCCATGAACGGCATCCTGCTTTCCGGCTGGTCGGCAGCCATCCTGTTTGAGGTCCTGCGCAAGACGATCGAAAATCGTGAAGCGAACGAACGGCTCCGTGGCGGGAACAATGCCTGAATTGCTGAGCGTGCAGTTCCTGCCGCTCTGCTCGCGCGCGGTTCGGTAGAGCCCTGCGTCGCTCAGGGCTGAAGATCGAGGCTCGCGAGCTGGTTCCGGTCCAGGAGCACGATCTGGCGCTGGGTGTTGCCGATGAAGCCGAGGACGCCGAGCTCGTGCAGCCGCGAAATGGCGCGAGAGACGGTTTCCAGCGTCAGGCCGAGATAGTCGGCGATATCGCGCCGCGACATCGGCAGCGCGATGACCCCCGTAGCGGTCAGCCTCTTGTCCATTTCCAGCAGGAAAGCCGCGACCCGCTCCAGCGAGGTCTTGCGGCCGAGCAGCAGCATGTGATCTTCCGCATGCTGGAGATTGTTCGTGGTCATGCTGAGCAGATTTCTGGCAACCATGGCATCGCTCTCGGCCACCAGCTCGAGGCTCTGCCGCCGCACCAGGCGAACCGTGGTGTCGACGATCGCCTCGGCCGTGAAACGATGCTCGTTTCCGTTCTCCAGCCCGAAAATGTCGCCGGTCAGGTGAAACGCGCCGATCTGCCTGCGGCCGTCCGACAACAGCTTGTAGCTCCGCACCGCGCCAGACTTGACCTGGTAGACATATTCGGCGGGCTCTTTCTCGCCGTAGATCTCGGCGCCTTTCTTGTAGGAAAATTCGATTAAACTGACGAGCGCATTAGAAGCACTGGTCATGCCGAGGTCGCGAAGGGAGTTGGGGCGCAGCGCAGAATCGGTGGTGATGCGAACGAACATGGGCCAGCTCCTCAGCTTGCCGCCGAATTGGTCTTTGAGACAAAAATCTCTCGCACCGGAAATGCGCCGCGCAATCGCGTTCCCGTCGAGGTTGATTTACGACTAAGGCGGTATTTCAATCCATTGTCCCAAGGGTCAATGTCCCAAGGGACAGCGGGGGCGATCGCTGCGCGGACTGAGAAAGACCTCGATGGAGCCGGAAAGTATTTTGTTGCGAAGCAAATGTTTCGATTTTTGAACCGTTGGCAACCACGCGGCCTCGGTTAAAGATTGCTTTATTGAATTTTACGCGAGGTAAATGGTGCCCGGTCTTGTCCACGTTGTCGATGACGACGCATCGTTCCGGACGGCGATCGAGCGCCGGCTGAAGCTTGCCGGTTATGACGTCGTCACTTACGCATCGGCGCAGGACTTCCTGAACGCAGCGCTGGACGACGAGCAGCCGGGATGCATCCTGCTCGACGTGCGGATACCGGGCTTGAGCGGCCCTGAACTGCAAAGTCGCCTGATCGCCGCGGGCTCGACGTTGCCGATCATATTCCTGACGGGTCACGCCGACACGCCGACGACCGTGCAGGCCATCAAGGCGGGAGCGGAAGACTTCCTGACCAAACCGGTTTCATCGGAGCTGTTGCTCGATGCGATCGCGCGTGCATTGGCGAGGCAAGATGCCGCGCGCAGCCATCGCGGCAGGCTCGAGGCATTTCGCGCGCACCTTGCGACGCTGACGCAGCGCGAACGGCAGGTGTTCGATCTCATCGTCCGCGGCAAGATCAACAAGCAAATCGCCTACGAGCTCGGGACGACCGAGCGAACCGTGAAAGCGCATCGCCACCAGGTGATGGAGAAGATGCAGGTTCATTCGCTTGCCGAGCTCGTTTCGATCGCGGAGCGGCTTGGAATGCTGGATCCGAACGGCCGCTAGGCTGCACCGTCGTTTCGAATGCAGTTCCCGCGGTGTCACTGCCCCAAAGGACAATATGAAGCGCGTTGACGCGGTGCTGCCATGCGATTGCGGCACGTCCTGATTGCAGTCGCCGCGTCACCGTCATGCCGAGTCCGAAAGGCCGCTTTCTTGCCGATGCGCGGGTCAGTTTTCATTGTCGACGACGACCCATCCATGCGAGTCAGCATGAACAGGCTGCTGCGCGCGCACGGATTCGATGTGAGGCTGTTCGATTCCGCGGAGGCCTTGCTTGATCACGGCGGTTTCGACGAGGCGATCTGCATCGTCCTCGACATCAATCTCGACGGCAAGTCCGGCGTCGAGCTGCGCCGCAAGCTGGCGGAGGAGGGCGTCACCGCGCCAGTGATCTACATTACCGGCAATGACAGCCCGGTGAACCGCACTGCCGCGGTTGCATCGGGTTGCGTCGCCTATCTGACAAAGCCGTTCACCGCACAATCATTGATCGAGTCGGTCACGCGTGCGGCCGCGCCATAGCGCGGAAATGCCGGTCATTTGTCGAGATACTGGCTCCAGCATCTTCGTCGGTGCGCCGCTGCGGACGGACGCGAACTGTCCCGGCGGCACCGGGGTCGTGAGAGCCAGGAGGTTCAAGTCGAGGAGCTCGAGCGTCAGCGCCTTGCTTGATCCAGATCAAGCCTGGCGAGAGCCAAGGCGCCCCAATGCAGTCTTGTAGATGACAGCCAGGCATTGCCGACCCGGCGCAATCCGACGCGACGGTACGGTCGAAATCGCTCTGCTGCTCATCCTGCTTACCGTGTTTGGCTCCTTCGCCATGATCCTGACCCAATAGGAGGAAGAAACGTCATGAGAAAGTTCACCGTCGGCGCCGTCCTGGTCGCCTCGCTCGCAGCCATTGCCGGTTTCAGCACGCCCTCGCGTGCCGAGACCGGCCAGGTCGCGGTCGTCTTTACCAAGGGCGGGTTCATCGTCGGCGTCGGCGGCGGGGAGGGCGTGCTGCTCCTGAGGGGCAAGAAATATCCCTTCACAGTCTCCGGCATGAGCGTCGGCTTCACGGTTGGAGCCTCGACGACGAAGTTCGTCGGCCGCGCCCTCAATCTGAAGGGTCCCGCCTCCATCGAAGGCTCCTATGCGGCGGGCGGAGCGGGCGGCGCCGTTGCGGCAGGGGCAGGTGCCGTGCAGCTGCAGAACGCCAATGGCGTCATCCTTCAGCTCAGCGGACCCAGGGTCGGCGCCGAAGTATCGGCCGCGGTCGGCGGGGTGACGATACGGTTGAAATAGATCCGGGAGCAGGGCTCATAGCAGACGGGCTGCGTCACCGCAGCCCGTTTCACATTTCAGTACCGTTCTTCGACGAACTTCCGCCCGCGCAGGCTTGCCTGGTCGTCGTAGCGTCCCTTGTGCGACCGCGGCGGCAGCTTGACCTTCTCCCGCTTGACCTTCTTGTACGGGATCGTTCTCAGGATGTGCGAGATTGCGTTGAGCCGCGCGCGCCGCTTGTCGTCGGAGCGGATCAGCCGCCACGGCGTATGGTGTCAGTCGCCTCGAACATCATGTCGCGCGCACGCGAATAATCATACCAGCGCCCGAACGACTCGGTGTCCATCGGGCTCAGCTTCCACTGCCACAGCGGATCCTCGATGCGCGCCATGAAACGGCGTTCCCTGCTCCTCCATCCCTGCGCCAAGGCGTTTCGCGCGCTGGGCGCCGGAGAAGGCTCTAGCGCGTGCTGGCTTCCTCAGTAACGGCTGGGGATCGGCTCGCCTGCGCCCAGATCTTCGGTAGCGCCTTTGGGCCGCGCCTGCGGCTTGGGGATCTTCGGTAGGTCTATGTCGACCTTTTTATAGGGTATGCTGTCGATCAGATGCCGGATCAGGTTCAGCCGGGCGCGGCGCTTGTCGTCGGCTGGCACGATGTACCATGGCGTCTCTGGCGTGTGCGTGGCCTCGATCATGCGCTGGTAGGCCGCCGTGTAGTCCCACCAACGCCAAACCGATTCTGTATCCATCGGGCTCAGTTTCCAATGCTTGACCGGGTCATTGATCCTGGCCTCGAAGCGGCGCCGCTGTTCGTCCTGGCTGACATCGAGAAAGTACTTCCGCAGGATGATTCCGGTTTTGACGATCATCTCCCGTTCGACTGCAGGAGCGAGCGCCAGGAAGCGCTCGTACTCCTCGTCGCTGACGAAGCCCATTACATGCTCTACACCAGCGCGATTGTACCATGAGCGGTCGAACAGGATGATCTCACCTGCCGCCGGGAAATGCGCAATGTAGCGCTGGACGTAGACTTGCGTCTTCTCACGGTCGGACGGGACGGGCAATGCCACGTGCCGGTAGACCCGCGGGCTCGTGCGGGCGGTAATACGGCTGATCACGCCGCCCTTGCCCGCCGTGTCGCGGCCCTCGAAAACCACGATGATGCGCGCACCCTTGGCTTTGACCCAAGTCTGCAGGCGAACTAGTTCGACTTGGAGCTTCGCGAGTTCCTTCTCGAATTCCTTGCGCTTCATCTTGCCGGAGGCGTTGGTTGCTTCGGCTGACTGACGCTTCTTTTGCCCATCTTTCGCCAATTGGAGCGCTCCTCGTGCATGGCCAGAAGCAACAATCGAATGTTTTATCAGTTCGCGGTTGCGCTATCAGCCGCTCAACACGTTATGCTCCGGGCGCTAGTCGTCGCCCCATGAAATGGTCACGCCGATGTCGCCGGGCACGCCGCCCGGAAAATCGATGATCTGATAGGCGATGCGATAGCCGCGCGGCTTCAGATAGTCGGTCCAGAGCTGAAATATCTCCTTTGGGATGCCGGTCAGCGTATTTTCCCAGCCCTTTTCCATCTGGTTGATGGCGCGTCCCTTGTCGGTGCAGAGCGTGTTCGGGAAACGATAGACCATGACCTCGGTGAGCCCGTTTCGCACCGCACGCTGGATAATCGTCGAGGCGAGCTTGATCTTCTCCTCCTCGGTCTTGCCGGACGGCTTGCTCAGTCGCTCGATCAGGGCCCGCTTCTCGGCCTCGGCCGCCGCCGCGAGGCGGACATACTCTTCCGCCTTCTCCGCCTCCTTGAGCGCGGCCTCTTTGCGGATCTGCGTGGCACTGGGAATGAGATCGTCGAGACCAGGCATGGCAGCGGCTCCCTTTGATTGTGCAAAGCTTTAGGGAACGCTAGGTCCGGCCGCGGGTGTTCCCTTGATTCAAATCAAGCAAATTGGGAAGGTAGCTGAACACAGTGCCGAAAGTGCACGTTCGCTGACCGGGAGAGACGTTTGAGCGACCAGCTTCATCCGATGGCTCCGCACCATCTGCCGTTCTATCTCGCGCCTGGAAGCGGGACCGATACGCTGATGGTGGTGATGGGCGTCTTCCTGATCGGCACAATCCTCTGGGTCGGCACGCTCTATTGGAAGCTGCACAGCCTGCCGGAGCGGATGGCGCACAAATCGCAGAAGCTGCAGTTCGAATTCGTTGCGGTGCTCGGCCTGATCTCGTTGTTCACCCACATGCACATTTTTTGGATCGCGGGCCTGCTGCTGGCGATGATCGATATCCCGGATTTTGGAACGCCGCTGCGCAGCATTGCCGATTCCGTCGAAAAGATTGCCGACGCCACGCCGGGAGAGGGTGAGGTGTATGCAGGCCCGGCACAAGCGGGGGATGGCGTCGTACAGCCGCCACCGGACAAGGCGGGCCCCGCCAAGGAAAAGGAGCACAGCCATGCTTGAGCTCCTGATCTGTTCCCTGGTGACGATCTTGCCGGACTACCTCTACCGCCGCTACCGCCAGGGCAAGCGCTTCGGCAAGGAGATCACCTTCTTCTCGGTCTGGTACGAGCTGCGCTGGGGCATTACGAGCTGCCTGATGCTGACGGTCTCGTTGATCACGATGATCTTCTATTTTCACCCGTCAACGCAGTCGGCGACGCTGTACTTCCGAACCGTGCCGATCCTGCCCGAAAGCTCTGGCCGTGTTGCCGAGGTCAAGGTCGGCTTCAGCGCACCGGTGAAGAAGGGCGATGTTCTGTTCACGCTCGACAGCTCCAAGCAGCAGGCTGCGTTCGAGACTACCAAGCGCAAGGTTGCCGAGGTCGATGCCGCGATGCAGGCGGCGCAGGCCGACGTCGTCAAGGCCGAGGCACAGATCGCGGAGGCGAAAGCCAACTACCAGCAGGCCAAGGACGAGCTCGAGGTCAAGAGCGAGCTCCAGCGCCGCAACCCCGGCATCGTTCCACAGCGCGACATCGAGAAGCTCCAGGTCCTGGTCGATCAGCGCCAGGCCGGTGTCGATGCCGCGAACGCCGCGAAGCAATCCGCATCCTTGCAGATTTCCACGCTGCTGCCGGCGCAGAAATCCAGCGCTGAGGCCGCGCTCGACCAGGCCCAGGTCGATCTCGACAAGACGTTCGTGCGCGCCGGTGTCGACGGGCGGGTCGAACAGTTCGTGGTTCGTCCCGGCGACGTCGTCAACCAGATGATGCGCCCGGCGGGCGTCCTGATTCCGGAAGAGGCCGGCCGCAAGCTTCTCCAGGCCGGCTTCGGCCAGATCGAGGCGCAGGTGATGAAGACCGGCATGGTGGCGGAGGCGACCTGCGTATCCAAGCCGTGGGTGATCATCCCGATGCTGATCACGACCGTGCAGGACTACATCGCAGCCGGGCAGTTCCGGTCCGGAGAGCAATTGCTGGAAGCGCAGAATGCCGTTCGTCCGGGCACGATCCTTGTATTCATGGAGCCGCTCTACAAGGGAGGGCTCGAGGGAGTCACGCCTGGTAGCAGCTGCATCGTCAATGCCTACACCAGCAACCACGAGGAAATCTCGGCCAAGGATACGCCGACCAGCCGGAAGATCGCGCTGCACGTCGTGGACGGCGTCGGCCTCGTGCACGCGCTGCTGCTGCGGATCCAGGCGCTGTTGCTGCCGATCCAGACGCTCGTGCTGAGCGGCGGCCATTGAACGACGAGAGAAGGACGAAGCACATGGGTTCACGGAAAATGGTCACGCTCGGCGCGACGTTGATCTCGCTTGTTGTTGCGGCTGCCAGCGCCAGGGCCCTTGACCTCAACGGCGCCTGGGCCGGCGATGCCGACAATTGCAGCAAGGTGTTTGCGCGCAAGGGCGCGCAGCTCGGCTTCACCGACATGTCGGACGTCTATGGCGGCGGTTTCATCGTCGACGGAGATCAGATCGTTGGAAAATTCGCGCGCTGCCGCATCAAAGCGCGGAAGGACAACGGTCCGAACGTCAACCTGGTGGCGGCCTGCGCGACCGACATGATGCTCTCCAGCATTCAGTTCAGCCTGAAGGAGGTGGATGCAAACAGCATCATCCGGCTATTCCCGGGCATGGAGGAGATGGAGATCCGCTATTTCCGTTGTCCGGCCTCTTAGCGACAGATCGTGTCTTCGCGGACTGTCCGTGCGCGACAATTGCCGCTAGAATTGTTGGGAAAGCAGCCACCGGAAGCTGCGGGGATTGGAGCTGAGCGGACGCATGTCCTCTGCCTCGGTCAGGTCATGGCCGGCCGTGCTGTTCTGCCTGGGCTTGTTCGTCGTCGCGTGCCTGTCGCCTGACGAGGCCCGTGGCGTCGAGCGGAGCCTGCGCGGCGAGTTCAAGCGTGTGCTCTTGCTGCATTCCTTTGGCCGCGAGTTTCGGCCGTGGAGCGAATACGCGCGCGACATCAAGTCGGAGCTCGAGCGGCAATCGCCATGGCCGCTCGACATCCAGGAGCATGCGCTGCTCACAGCGCGGTTCAACAATCCTGGTCCCGAGGCGCCCTTCGTCGAGTATCTGCAATCGCTCTACCAGGGGGCGTTGCCCGATATCGTGTTGACCATTGGCGCACCCGCCGCCCGGTTTGCCCAGAAATACCGCGCGAGATTGTTCCCCGATACGCCGTTGATTCTTTCCGCGGTCGAGTACCGGCTGATCAACCGCGCCGATCTTACCGACAATGACGTCGTCGTGGCGATCCGCAACGATTTCACGGCTGCATTCGCCAACATCCTCCAGGTGCTGCCGGATACCAGGGCGGTCGCAATCGTGATCGGTGCCTCGCCGCTCGAGAAGTTCTGGATAGAGGAGCTGAAACGCGAACTGAAACCTCTGGACGAGCGGTTGGAGCTCATCTGGTATTCGGACCTGTCGTTCGAGGAGATCCTGAAACGTGCATCGAGTCTTCCCCCGCACACGGTGCTGTTCTGGGGCCTGATGTCGGTCGATGCAGCCGGGATCGTCCACGAGAGCGACATCGCCCTGCGCAGCCTGCACGCAGTCGCGAATGCGCCGATCTTTTCCTACCAGGACCCGTTCTTCGGGGGCAGCACCGTCGGCGGACCGATGCATTCGGTTGCGGAGACGAGTTCGAGGACCGTCAGCGTCGCGATCCGCGTTCTCGGAGGCGAAAAACCTGCGAGCATCACCTATGAGCCCCTCGGCTTCGCGGCGCCGAGATATGATTGGCGGGAATTGCAGCGCTGGGGCATCAGCGAGAGCCGCTTGCCTCCCGGCAGCGAAATCCTGTTTCGCGAACCGAACATCTGGGAGCGCTATCGCTGGCAGATGCTGATGATCTCGGCCGTATTCCTGGTGCAGGCCGGGCTCATCAGCGGGCTGCTGCATGAGCGTCGCCGCCGCCGGCTCGCCGAAGTGGAATCGCGCCAGCGGCTCGCGGAACTCGCCCACGTGAACCGGTACTCGGCCGTTGGCGAACTGACGACCTCGATCGCGCATGAATTGAACCAGCCGCTGGGATCCATTCTGACCAACGCCGAGACCGCGGAGCTCATGCTGAGGGCCGCACCGCCCGATATCGACGAGGTCCGGCAGATCCTCGCCGACATCAGACGGGACGACCAGCGGGCGAGCGAGGTGATCCGCAGGCTGCGCAGCGTGCTGAAGAAGACCCCGTTCGAGGTCAGGGATATCGAGCTGAACGACACGGTGCGGGAGGCGATCGGACTGGTGACCGCCGTCGCCGATGGACGCCGCATCGCGCTGACCTACATGCCCGCATTCGCGGATCTGCACGTCAAGGGCGATCCCGTCCAGCTTCAGCAGGTCGTGCTCAACCTGATCATCAATGCGATGGATGCAGTCTCGGACGCCGACATGAAGAAGCGCGAAATCACCGTGTCGACCACGCGCGCCGGCAGCCAGGCCGAGATCAGGATCTCCGATACCGGTCCAGGCATTGCCGCCGCGGATCTCGCAAACATCTTCGATCCGTTCTTCACGACCAAGCCGCAAGGCATGGGAATGGGACTTGCGATCGTGAAGACCATCATCGAGGCCCATCACGGCACGATCGCCGCTGAGAACCAGCCGGGGGGCGGTGCCCTGTTCACGATCAGGCTGCCGCTCATTCGTTGAAGGCGTCTCCGCCATACCACTCTCGCGCCGCAACAAGACGCGAAGCGGCGTTTGTTGATCTCGATCAACAAACGCCCATGCCGCGGCCCGATGTTCGCGACCGGAAAGTCCGATGGAGGGTGGAATGTCTCGCTGCGGCAAGACCCTGATGGCCATTGCGCTGATGCTGGCGATGCCGGTCGCGGCATTTGCGCAGACGGCTGACAAGCCGGCGACGCCGAGCACGCAGGCGCAGCCTGCAACCGCGCAAGCACCGGCTGCGGAGCTGTTGAAGCCGGAACAGCTCGAAGCGTTGGTTGCGCCGATCGCGCTCTATCCCGACGAGCTGCTCGCCAACGTGTTGGCCGCGTCGACCTATCCGCTCGAAGTGGTGCAGGCCGACCGCTGGCTGAAGGAGCGTAAGACGCTGAAGGGTGATGCGCTGAAGACCGAGGTCGACAAGCAGGCCTGGGACGACAGCGTCAAGGCGCTCGCGAGCACGGCCGAGGTTCTTGCCATGATGAGCGACAAGCTCGATTGGACCCAGAAGCTGGGTGATGCCTTTCTCGCCCAGCAGCCCGACGTAATGGATGCGATCCAGCGCTTGCGCAACAAGGCCTATGACAACAAGAAGCTGGTGACCACCAAGCAGCAGAAGGTCAGCGTTCAGTCGCAGGAAGGCAAGCAGGTCGTCGTCATCCAGCAGGCCGATCCTGCGACGATGTATGTGCCGTACTACGATCCGGCGACGGTCTACGGCACCTGGCCCTATGCAGAATATCCGCCGTATTATTGGGGCTATCCCTCCTATATCGGCGCCGGCGTGGTCGCGGCCGGGCTCGCGTTCGGCACGGCCTGGGCAATCGGGCGCTGGGGCAATTACTGGGGCGGCGGCTGCAACTGGGGCAACCGCAACGTCTACGTCAATCATCGCAACACCAACATCAATACCGGCTGGCAGCATAATCCGGCCCATCGCCAGGGCGTGCGCTACAACAACACCAATGTTCAGCAGCGCTTCGGCAACAACAATCTGAAGGCCGGTGTGTCGGACCGGATGGATTTCCGCGGTCGTGACGGCAACCAGGTGCTGCGTCCCAACCAGGGTGCTGGAGACCGCGCTGGCGATCGTGCACGCGATCGTGGCGGGCCCGGTGATCGCGCCGGCAATCGCGGCGATCGTCCTGGCGCCGGGGATCGCCCCAGTGCAGGGACGCGCGACCGGCCGGGTGGCGGCGACCGGGCCGGTGCCGGGGATCGTGCCAAGGGCGGAGGTGATCGTGCCAAGGGCGGGGGCGACCGCGCCAAGGCTGCGACCCGTGGCGGCGGCGGTGCGGCCAATCGTGGCGGTGGCGGCAATCGCGGCGGCGCCATGAACGTCTCCTCCGGCCGGGCGGCGGCCGCAGCGTCGGCGCGCGGACGATCGAGCATGGCGAGCATGCCGCGCGGTGGCGGCGGCGGGCCGAGCTTTGCCGGTCGCGGCGGCGGTGGCGGCATGGCGATGCGTGGTGGTGGAGGCGGCGGTGGCCGGCGCTCGGATATAGCACTGAAGCACGACATCGCACTGCTCGGCCATCTCGGCAACGGTCTCGGCTATTATCGCTTCAGCTATATCGGCAGCGACAAGGCCTATGTCGGCGTCATGGCGCAGGAGGTCGAAAGCGTAATGCCTGATGCGGTGACCCGCGGCAGCGACGGCTATCTGCGCGTCCGCTACGAAAAGCTTGGCCTGAAATTCCGCACCTACAGCGATTGGCTCGCCGGCGGCGCGAAGATTCCTGCGGAGGTCGCGCCATGATCGGTCTGATGTCGCTTTGTCGCGCGGTACTGCCCGGCATCATGGTGCTGGCGCTTCTTGGATCGGTGTCGCAGGCGCAGGAATCCTACAAGACGCCGGAGGACGCGGCCGCCGCTCTCGCTGCTGCGGCCAAGAGCGGCCCGCGCGATCTCCTGAAGGTGCTGGGCAAGGCGGCGGACGACATCGTCTCGTCCGGCGACGAGGTCGCCGACGCCGACATCCGCGCGCGGTTCGTCTCGATGTACGACGCCAAGCATGCGATCAAGGCCGAGGGCAACAAGAAGGCCACGCTGATGCTCGGCCCGGACGACTTCCCGTTCCCGATTCCCTTGGTCAACACCAGGACCGGCTGGGAGTTCGACACCGACGAAGGCCGGATCGAGGTGCTTCGCCGCCGCATCGGCCGCAACGAGCTCGACGCGATCCAGACCGCGCTCGCCTATGTCGATGCGCAGAACGAATATGCCGACAAGGATCGCGGCGAGGGTGCCGGCATCTATGCGCAGCGCTTCCTCTCCACGGCCGGCAAGAAGGACGGCCTGTTCTGGCGTGACGATGCCGATCCAAGCCCGCTCGGCGCGCTGGTCGCGGAGGCCGCGGCCGAAGGCTACAAGCAAGGCGCAGGCGATGGGCCCGCCCCCTATCACGGCTACTACTTCCGTATCCTGAAAGGCCAGGGGGCCGACGCGCCCGGCGGCGCGCTCAACTACGTCGTCAAGGGCAAGATGATCGGCGGCTTCGCGCTGATCGCATGGCCCGCTGAGTATGGCAATTCCGGCGTGATGACCTTTCTGGTCAACCACGCCGGCACCGTCTACCAGAAGGATCTCGGCACCCGGACCGATTTCATCGCGCCGCGGACGACGCTGTTTGATCCCGACCAGACGTGGAAGAAGGTCGATGCCGAGAAGCCCTAGGCTGGAACGCGTCCTGCGCGCCATCGCAACCGGCCTCGCGGCGCTGGTGCTCGTCCTGCTTGCGATGCCGGCCACGCCATCCTTTGCACAGGCGAGCGGGCAAGTCCGCGTCAAGATCGTCAAGGCCGGCCTTCTGGTCGGCGGCGGCGCGGGCAGCGGCGTGTTGAATTATCGCGGGCGGAACTATCCCTTCACCGTCGCGGGCCTCAGCTTCGGCATAACAGCCGGCGCGAGCGTTGGTCGGTTCGAGGGACGGGCGTCGGGCATCCGGGACGTCGCTGACTTTGCCGGGACGTACAGTTCCGTCGGCGGCGGCTTCGCCCTGGTTGGCGGCATCAACGGCGTCCAGCTGCGCAACGAGAAGGGCGTGACGCTGGTGCTGCAAGGACCGAAGGCGGGCCTGGAGCTCGCGGCAAACATCAGCCAGATCACCATTTCGCTGAAGTGAGGCTCTCGTCCGGCTTCGTCGAGCTGGCCGGCGACCGTCGAATCCCGACTGCTCCATTTTGGTAAATCGTGGCCAAAAGAAGAAGTTGAATTCCGTAAGCCTCTGAGATCACGTGGCTATTTGACACTGTAGTGTCTCGGCAACAATGTGGTACGAATACATCAGTTTCCGCCCGCCGCGGACCCGTTTTCAGCACCCATTGCCGGAATGACCAGCGCAGATACCTCGGCCGCATCCTTTGACACGGCCCCAGCCGAAGAGCCGCGACGTTGGTCGCCTCGACGCTGGCTGGCGCCCTTTGCCGTGGCGCTGGCACTGCTGTCGGGCCTGCTGACCTTCCTGGTCCTGACCGGACTGACGCGGATCGAGCCGACGCCGGAGGTGGTCCGTTCGTTCTACCTGATCAATGCCGGCACCATCCTGCTGCTGGTCGGGATCATCGTCCGCGAGCTCTGGCAGCTCATCCTGGCGCGGCGGCGGGGAAGGGCGGCGGCGCGGCTCCATGTCCAGATCGTCAGCCTGTTCTCGATCGTTGCGGTGCTGCCGGCGGTGCTGGTCTCCGTGGTCGCCAACGTCACCCTCGAGCGCGGCCTCGACCGGCTGTTCTCCGGGCCGACCAAGGAGGTCATCCAGAACTCGCTGAACATCGCGCGCGCCTACATGCAGGACCATGCTCAGCTGATCCGCGGCGACATTCTCGGCATGGCCAACGACATCGCCCATGCCAGGCCGCTGTACGACCAGGACCGGCGCTCGTTCCGCGAGATGCTGACCGCCAGTGCGAGCTCCCGCAATCTGCCGGGCGCGATGATCATCGACAAGAACACCAACATCCTGGAATCCGCCGACACTGGCATGCGGCTGGCCTATTCGCCGCCGGCGCCGGACTTCCTCAGCAACGTCAACGAGAACGAGCCCGAGATCGCGGTGCTGCCGGATGCGAGCTTCGTTGCGGCCGTGATCCGGCTGCGTGCCTTCAACGACACCTTCCTCTATGTCGCGCGACCTCTCGATCCCAATGTGGTCAACCAGCTCAAGCAGACCGAGGTCAGCGTCGCCGAATATGCCCAGATCGAGTCGCGGCGGCTCGGCATCCAGGTCGCCTTCGCGCTGATGTTCGCGGTGATCGCGCTGACCATCCTGATGGCCTCGGTGCTGATCGGGCTGAACTTCGCCAACTCGCTGGTGGCGCCGATCCGGCGACTGATGAACGCGGCCCATACGGTTTCGACCGGCGACCTGCACGTCAAAGTTCCGGTGCACCAGTCGGAAGGCGACCTCGCCCAGCTGGGTGAGACCTTCAACAAGATGACGCAGGAATTGCGCAGCCAGCGCGACGAGCTCGTCAACGCCAGCGACCTCATCGACAGCCGTCGCCGCTTCATCGAGGCCGTGCTGTCCTCGGCGAGCGCCGGCATCATCGGCGTCGATACCTCGGGCAGCGTCGGCATCCTCAACCGCTCCGCCGAGAAGCTGATCGGGCACTCCGAAGCGGAGACGCTGGGCCATCCGCTCTCGGACGTTCTGCCCGAGCTCGACGAGATGATGAAGACGGCGCGGGAAGGGACCCAGCGCCTGGTGCAGGGCCAGATCACGATCACGCGCGACGGGCAGGAACGCAATCTCTCGGTCCGCGTCAGCGCCGAGAAGAACCAGCCGCACGACAGCTACATCATCACCCTCGACGACATCACCGAGCTGGTCTCGGCACAGCGCACCTCGGCCTGGGGCGACGTGGCGCGCCGCATCGCCCACGAGATCAAGAACCCGCTGACGCCGATCCAGCTCTCTGCCGAGCGCATCCGCCGCAAGTTCGGCAAGGACATCACCGAGGCCAAGGACAAGCAGATCTTCGACCAGTGCACCGACACCATCGTGCGCCAGGTCGACGATATCAGGCGCATGGTCGACGAGTTCTCGCGCTTTGCGCGGATGCCGAAGCCCGTGATGGAGGGCGAGGACGTCGCCGACACGGTGCGGCAGGCGGTGTTCCTGATGAAGGTCGCCCATCCCGAGCTCGATATCGAGGCGGAATTCAAAGAGGATCCGCTGCGGGCCCAGTTCGACCGGCGGCTGATCTCGCAGGCGGTCACCAACATCGTCAAGAACGCCACCGAGGCGATCGAGCAGGTCCCGCCGGAGGAGCTCGGCAAAGGCCGCATCGACGTCGTGGTGTCGCGCGAGGGCGAGGACGTGCTGATCGACGTGATCGACAACGGCATCGGCCTGCCCAAGGTCGCGCGCTCGCGGCTGCTCGAGCCCTACGTGACCACACGCGCCAAGGGCACCGGCCTTGGCCTTGCCATCGTCGGCCGCGTGCTGGAAGACCATGGCGGGCGCATCGAGCTGAAGGACGCCTCCGATTTCCGCGAGGGCCAGCGCGGCGCCTGGATGCGCATGCGCTTTGCGATCTCCGGCCAGCCTGCGAAGTCCCAGGGAGCCGAGCAGGCGCCCGAGCCCGCGGCCAAGCCGGACATCAAGGAAACGTCCCCGGAATCTGTCAAGGAATCCGGCAAGGACCTGGAAACAAAAGAGCCGGCGGCCGGAACCAAAGGGCCGGAAGAAAAGACCAATGATTCAACGAAAATCGAAGCCTCAACAGGCAGCTGACAAGACAGGCGCGACCCATGGCTAGTGAAATTCTGATTGTCGATGACGAGGCCGATATTCGGGATCTCGTCGCGGGCATTCTCGAAGACGAGGGGTTCGTCACAAGGACCGCACGCGACAGCGACACGGCGCTCGCCGAGATCGCCAATCGCAGGCCGCACCTGGTGTTCCTCGACATCTGGCTGCAGGGCTCCAAGCTCGACGGCCTGCAGTTGCTGGAGCAGGTCAAGAAGGACAATGCCGATCTGCCGGTCGTGATGATTTCCGGCCACGGCAACATCGAGACCGCGGTCGCCGCGATCAAGCGTGGCGCCTATGATTTCATCGAAAAGCCGTTCAAGGCCGACCGGCTGATCCTGGTCGCCAACCGCGCGCTGGAGAACTCGCGGCTCAAGCGCGAGGTCAAGGAGCTGAAGCAGCTCGCGCCGAGCGCCAGCCAGCTGGTCGGCCGCTCGCCCAGCATGAACCAGCTGCGCCAGACCATCGAGCGCGCGGCCAAGGCCAACAGCCGCATCCTGATCGTCGGCCCCGCCGGCGCCGGCAAGGAGCTGACCGCGCGTACGCTGCATACGGCCTCGGGCCGCGCCGACGGCCCGTTCGTCGTCATCAACGCCGCCGCGATCACGCCGGAACGGATGGAGCACGAGCTGTTCGGTGTCGAGCAGTCCAACGGCGAGCAGCCGCGCAAGCCGGGCGCGCTCGAAGAAGCGCATGGCGGCACACTGTTCATCGACGAGATCGCGGATATGCCGCGCGAGACCCAGAACAAGATCCTGCGCGTGCTGGTCGAGCAGTCGTTCCAGCGCGTCGGAGGCACCGCCAAGGTGCAGGTCGACGTGCGCATCATCTCCTCGACCGCGCGCAACCTGGAAGAGGAGATCGCGGCCGGCCATTTCCGCGAGGACCTCTATCATCGGCTCTCGGTGGTGCCGATCCGCGTGCCGGCGCTGTCGGAGCGGCGCGAGGACATCCCGGAGCTGATCGACTACTTCATGGAGCAGATCTCGGCCGGCAGCGGCCTGCCCAAGCGCCAGATCGGGCAGGACGCGATGGCGGTGCTGCAATCGCATGTCTGGCCCGGCAACGTGCGCCAGCTCCGCAACAACGTTGAAAGAGTCATGATTCTGGCCGCCGGCGGCCCGGAGGTCATCATCACCGCCGACATGCTGCCGCAGGACGTCGGCTCGATGGTGCCGGCGATGCCCACCAGTAACAATGGCGAGCACATCATGGGCCTGCCGCTGCGGGAGGCACGCGAAGTGTTCGAGCGCGACTATTTGATTGCACAGATCAGCCGTTTTTCAGGAAATATTTCTCGGACGGCTGAGTTCGTTGGCATGGAACGGTCGGCACTGCATCGGAAGTTGAAGGCGCTCGGCGTCGGCTAGCGCTGCGACGTTGCAGCGGCATCTCGGGAATAAGCGAAGAAAATCATCGATTTCCGTAGTTTTTCGGGGCAATACGGCGCGGGCTGCCGCGTGAAGCGGCTTGCCTAATATCCCGACCTGTCTTCTAATCGAACCGCTGTTCCTCCCGAGGGGGATCTCATGAGGAACGGCAACCGGAAGAGGCCCCGAATTTCACAAAGAGGGCCGCAACCGGCGCAATAAAAAGAAACTCAAAGCGAGAAAAAAACAATGGCGGCAGACCGCGCACAAAACCTACAGGACACCTTCCTTAATCACGTTCGCAAAACCAAGACGCCACTGACGATCTTTCTGGTCAACGGAGTGAAGCTCCAGGGTATCGTGACCTGGTTCGACAATTTCTGTTTGCTGCTTCGTCGCGACGGTCACTCGCAGCTTGTCTACAAGCATGCGATCTCGACCATCATGCCGGGCGCGCCCATCCAGTTGTTCGAAGGCGGCGAGGATCAGCCGGCTTGAGAGTGATCTGATTGGAACCCCGGAATTTCGACGGGGATGCCGACCGTCGGCGGTCGGCAGGGGCTAAGCAGACGGGGCGGGTGCTTGTCATCGGCCCCTATTTGCGGGTGCGCGCGGGCAGTGCCGACGCGCAATCGGAAAGCCATGCCTCTTCTGGTCAAGTCGTGCGGGATGCCGAGGCCCGGCTCGATGAAGCCGCCGGCCTCGCGCGCGCGATCGATCTCGTCATTGCCGATGCGATCATCGCGCCGATCAGCCAGATCCGGCCCGCGACCTATATCGGCAAGGGCAAGGTCGAGGAGATCGCCGCGCTGGCCAAGAGCCTCGACGTCGAGCTCGTGGTGATGGATTGCGCGCTGGCGCCGATCCAGCAGCGCAATCTCGAGAAGGAATTGCACGCCAAGGTGCTCGACCGCACCGGTCTCATCCTGGAAATCTTCGGCCGCCGCGCCAAGACCAAGGAGGGCTCGCTCCAGGTCGAGCTCGCGCATCTCAACTACCAGCGCTCGCGCCTGGTTCGTTCGTGGACCCATCTGGAGCGCCAGCGCGGCGGTTTCGGATTCATGGGCGGTCCGGGCGAGACCCAGATCGAGGCCGACCGTCGCCTGATCCAGGAGCGTATCACCAAGCTCGAGAGTGAGCTGAAGAAGGTGCAGGCGACACGGCGGCTGCATCGCGCCGGCCGCCAGCGCGTGCCGTACCGCGTGGTCGCACTGGTCGGCTACACCAACGCCGGCAAGTCGACGCTGTTCAACCGCCTGACGCGCGCCGACGTGCAGGCGGCCGACATGCTGTTCGCGACGCTCGATCCGACCCTGCGCGCGCTCAACCTGCCGCATGGCGGCAAGGCGATGCTGTCCGACACCGTGGGCTTCATCTCCAACCTGCCGACGCAACTCGTCGCCGCCTTCCGCGCCACGCTGGAGGAGGTACTGGAGGCCGACGTCATCCTGCATGTCCGCGACATCTCGCATGGGGATGCCGAGGCGCAGCAAAGCGACGTCGACGCCGTGCTGCGCCAGCTCGGCATCAATCCAGACGACTCAGGCCGCATCATCGAGGTCTGGAACAAGATCGACCGTTACGAGCCCGAGCAGCGCGAAGAACTCTTGAACATCGCCGCGCGCAGGCCGGAGGATCATCCGGCGATGCTGGTCTCCGCCGTATCGGGCGAGGGCATCGACGCGCTGCTCGCCGCGATCGAGCAGCGGCTAGCCGCCAAGCGCACCACGCTCGATCTCTCCATCGACGCCGCCGACGGCGCCGGCATCAGCTGGCTGCACCGCAATTCCGAGGTGCTGGCCAAGGAGCTGCACGACGGCCGCTTCGACATGACGGTGCGGGTGGACGAGACCAAGCGGGATATCGTGGTGTCGAGGTTCGACGCCGTGCCGCATCATGCGACGTAGGTCCCGCCGCGGGAGTTACGCCAACTGCTTCCTCAACAGCGCTGTCGTCCCGGACAAGCGTAAGCGCAGATCCGGGACCCATAGCCACAGGACGTCGTTTGGCGAAGACTCGTGGTTATCAGATCGCCGCTACAACGCCTCCCTGGGGTTATGGGTCCCGGATCTGCGCGCGCTTGTCCGGGACGACAGCGGAGCTAGCTGCGCGCTTCCTTGCGTCCCTCTGAGGCCGGCTTCTCATCACCCTTCGCCGCATTCCACAACGCGTCCATCTCCGCCAGCGACGCCTGCTCGAGCGTCCGCCCCTGTGCCTCCAGTGCGCGCTCGATATAGGCAAACCGCCGCTCGAATTTCGCGTTCGTCGCGCGCAGCGCGGCTTCCGGATCGGCATCGACATGACGGGCGAGGTTGACGAGTGCGAACATCAGGTCGCCGGTTTCCTCGGCAAGCTCCTGATTGTCGTTGCGATCGAGCGCGGCCTCGATCTCGTCAGCCTCCTCGCGGATCTTTTGCAGCACCGCGCGCGGGTCGTTCCAGTCGAAGCCGACGGTGGAGGCCTTGCGCTGCAGCTCCATCGCGCGCGTCAGCGCGGGTTGGCCGGCCTTCACGCCTGACAGCAGCGATTTGTGCAACGGGTTTTCCTCCGGCGGCCGGCGCGCTGCGCGTTCGGCCTTCTCCTCGGCCTTGATGCGGTCCCAGACTTCCTTGACGTGGTGCGGGGCGAGATTGCCGTCCTTGTCGGCGAAGACATGGGGATGACGCCGGATCATTTTTCGGGTGATGGCCTCGACCACGTCCCCGAATGCAAATGCGTTCTGCTCCGACGCCATCTGGGCGTGGAACACGACCTGGAGCAGGAGGTCGCCGAGTTCTTCGCGCAAATCGTCGAGATCGCCGCGGGTGATGGCGTCCGCCACCTCATAGGCCTCCTCGATCGTGTAGGGCGCGATCGTCGAAAAGTTCTGCTCGAGGTCCCAGGGGCAGCCGGTCACTGGCGTGCGCAGTGCCGCCATGATCTCGATCAGGCGGGAAATGTCGCGGGAAGGGGTCATTGCGGGGCAGTCTCCTGGGTCCAAAGCCTTATGCCAAAAGCGGGCCGCCGTTCCCAGCGGCGTGCGGCGGAACAGGCCGATTTCCACCGATTGGCGGGCGAGGTGCGCAGTGCTAAAGCGCGGGCCATGAGTGACGCATTTTCCTCCGAAACCGCGCTGGTGCTGTTCTCCGGCGGCCAGGATTCCACCACCTGCCTCGCCTGGGCGCTGAGCCGCTTTGCCCGCGTCGAGACGCTAGGGTTCGAGTACGGCCAGCGTCATGCCATTGAGCTGGCCTGCCGCGAGCGGCTGTTTGACGGCATCAAGGGCCTGCGCGCCGATTGGGCCGCAAAGCTCGGGGAGAGCCATACGCTGTCGATCCCGACGCTGGCGGCTGTGTCCGAGACGGCGTTGACGCGCGACGTCGCGATCGCGATGGGGGCCGACGGCCTGCCCAATACCTTCGTGCCGGGCCGCAACCTTGTGTTCCTGACCTTCGCCGCGGCGCTGGCCTACCGGCGCGGCATCAGCCACATCGTCGGCGGCATGTGCGAGACCGACTATTCCGGCTATCCCGATTGCCGCGACGAGACCATCCGCGCCATGCAGGCCGCGCTCTCGCTCGGCATGGCGAGGCCCTTCGAGCTGCATACGCCGCTGATGTGGATCGACAAGGCCGCGACCTGGAAGCTGGCGCATGATCTCGGCGGCGACGAGCTGGTCGATCTGATCCGCGAGCAGTCCCACACCTGCTATCTCGGCGAACGCGGCGCGCAGCATGATTGGGGTTATGGCTGCGGCGAGTGCCCGGCGTGCAGCCTGCGGGCGAAGGGGTGGAACGAGTACGTGGCGGGGCGCTAATCAAGGAAATGGTGTCATCGCCCGCGAAGGCGGGCGATCCAGTATTCCAGAGACCATGCTTGAGCCGAGAAGCCGCGGCGTACTGGATTCCCCGCCTTCGCGGGGAATGACAGTGGAGGCCTTGGCGCGAGCGTGCCAATCAACGAGCTACCTAAAATCCTCGTCCCGCAGCTCGATCGGCTTGCCGTGCGGCGTGCGGTCCGCCGCGTGGTCCCAGGCGTCGCGGTAGCGGTGCAGCGTCTCCAATGATGCGACGCCTTTCCGCGCGACAAGGCCTTCCAGCGTGGCAAGCCAGTGCAGATAGTAGGTCTCGCCCGTGTCAGGATCACCGGCGGCCTGCGCGCGCTTGATCTCGTCGGCGAGCGCTGCGGCCCATTCGGGCCAGGTGAACACGCCGCGCTCGTGGAGGCTCAAGGCCATCGCGAAGGCATGCGCCTCCCAGGGCGCGCGGAACACCGGGCCATCGTCATCGCGGGGAATGCTCGGAATGGCCGCTGTGGCGGCGGCAGCAAGCGTGCTGCTCATCACGCCGGGTCCAGGTACGGCTCGAACGCGTCGATCGAGACCTTTAGCGTTGGATCGCCGTCCTCGCCCCAGAGATCGCGTCCCTCGAACACGACCGTATAGAGCCATTGCGGATTCTCGCCGCGCTCCATCGCGGCCGAATCCGGAAACACATGGCAGCCGTGGTTGAGCTCGACGACGCCGACATGCCCACGCACATAGCGCGGCAGCCGCGTGTGCGTCACCGGGTGAATGTTTTTCGCACGCACGCGATCGCCGATCTTGAACCTGGCGGGCGCCGGAGCAGGGCGGGCGAACTTGCCTCGCACCATGGTGCGCTCGACATCGTCGCGCTCCAGCTTGCCGTGCTTGAGCGCCTTTGCTGGCTGCAGCGCGTGGCCGGCGGCGACCTCCTCGCGGGTGAGATAGCCCTTCGCGATCAGCATCTCCTCGAGCCCGAGAAACCATTTCTTGTAGTAGGAGCTCGAGAGATAGATGTGCGGCGGGATCATCTCGCGATAGAAGCGCGAGGTGTCGATGTTGAAGGCGCCGGCCGCGCCCATCGCGCGCACCATCGCCAGGACCCGCGATTCCCACTCCGCATGGAACACCGGCTCGTTGGGCTCGGGCTCGACCTTGCCGAACCCGTCCATGCCGCCCATGTCGTGCACGCCGTTCATGACGGCGCTCCCGGCGTTTTCGGGAAGCCGGTGCCGATCATGGAATCGCGCGTGACGAGCTCGGCGAGCTGCTCCTCGCTCCAGCCTTCGGTGCCCTCAGGGCGCATCGGCAGCACCAGGAAGCGCGTCTCGGCTGTGGAGTCCCAGACCCGGATCTCCATGTCCTTCGGCAAGCTGACGTCGAAATCGGCGAGCACGCCGCGCGGATCCTTCACCGCGCGCGAGCGATAGGGCGCAGCCTTGTACCAGACCGGCGGCAGCCCCAGCATCTCCCAAGGGTAGCAGGAGCACAGCGTGCACACGACCATGTTGTGTCGCTCTGGCGTGTTCTCGACCACGACGAGATGATCGCCGACGCGGCTGACATGACCGAGCGTGCCGATCGCCTTGCTGCCGTCCTCGAGCAGCGCCTGCTTGAATGCCGGATCGGTCCAGGCCTTGGCGACGACGCGCGCGCCGTTGTGCGGGCCGATCTTGGTCTCGTAGGCCTGGATGATGGCATCGAGCGCCGCCGGCTCGACATAGCCTTTTTCGGTCAGGATCGTCTCGAGCGCGCGCACGCGCAGTTCGGTCTCGGACAGCTCGGAATGGTCATGATCGTGGTGATGATGATGGTCGTGATCGTGGCTCATGGCGGCAAAGATAGGCGCTTTGGTCCGTTTCTGTCGAGCGTTCGTTGTAGCGCAATCCGGCCACGTGTTCGTGACGCCGTTGTGCGCTAACATTGACGCCGGCAATCTGGCGAAGCCATCCCAACAGATCGTCCCGGACGGCCATTGATTGCACCGAGGACAATCCGTATACGCGGCGCAAGGGACAAAAGCGGCTCGGTCAGTTTGGCCGGACCAACGCGACGATCATCGAAGGGGAGGGCCCATGGCCGCTAGCTCGCAGGCGCCTGAGGGACAAGGGTTCCGCTGGAAGCTGATCGCGCCGCTCGTGGTGTGGCTGGCGATCTATCTGTGGCCGGTGCCCACGGGGCTCAACGTCAATCAGTGGCACTATTTTGCCGTTTTCGCGGCCGTCATCACCGGGCTCATCCTGGAATCGATGCCGGTCGGCGCGGTCGGATTCATCGGGCTGACGGTCGCGGGCGTCGCCGGCTATATCGATCCCGATCCCGGTAAATCGCTGCGCTGGATGCTGGCGGGCTTTGCCGAGAGCACGGTGTGGCTGATCGTCGGCGCCTTCGTGTTCTCGATCGGCTATCGCAAGAGCCAGCTCGGCCGCCGCATCGCCCTGGTGCTGGTTCAGAAGCTCGGCCGGAACACGCTCGGCTTGGGCTACGCAGTCGCCATGTCGGATTTTCTGCTCGCGCCGGCAACGCCGTCCAACACCGCGCGCAGCGGCGGCATCGTCTATCCCATCATCAGCAACATCCCGCGCATCTACGGCTCCGAGCCCGGACCGACCGCCGGCAAGATCGGCACCTATGTGATGTGGACGGCTTTTGCGGCAACCGCAGTCACCAGCTCGCTGTTCTTCACCGCGCTCGCGCCCAATGCGGCGGCGCTGGCCATCGCGAAGAAGACCGTCGGCGTCGAGGTCAGCTGGGGTCAGTGGTTCATGGGCTTTGCGCCGCTCGGCATCCTCCTGATGATCGTCGTGCCGCTGCTCAGCTACGTCGTGTGTCGGCCCGAGGTGAAGCGCAGCCCGGAAATCGCCGAATGGGCGGCGAAGGAGCTCGGCGCCATGGGCCCGATGTCGCGCAACGAATGGATCATGCTGGCGCTGATCGTGCTCGCGATGTTCCTGTGGATCGCCGGTTCCAGCCCTGACATCCGCGTCCCGGTGCTCGGCTCGAACTTCGTCAACGCCACCACCGTCGTCTTCATCGTGATCTCGTTGATGCTGGTCACGGGGGTGATCGAGTTTGCCGACATCGTCAGCGAAAAGAGCGCCTGGGAGGTGTTCTTCTATTTCACCTCGCTGCTGACGCTGGCCTCGGGCCTCAACGAGATCGGCTTCATCAAATGGTTCGCGACCGAATACGCAAAGCCGCTCGCTGGACTGTCGCCGTCGACTGCGATGCTCCTCTTGGTCGCGCTGTTCTTCTGGATCCACTATTTCTTCTCGAGCATCACCTCGCATGCGGCCGCCGTGCTGCCGGTGGTGCTCGCGGTCGGATCGGGCATTCCAGGCTTGCCGGTCACGACGCTTGCGATGCTCTGCATGTATTCGCTCGGCCTGATGGGCGTGATCTCGCCCTATGCGACGGGGCCGGCGCCGATGTATTTCGGCAGCGGCTTTATCGGGAAAGGGCAGTTCTGGGGCTTTGGACTGATCTTCGGGCTGCTTTATTTCGCGGGGCTCCTGCTGATCGTGCTGCCCTGGTTGAGGGTCTCCTGAGCCAGGTTAACGGCTGATCGCCCTCGGCGGAGGAATATTCTTCTCCGCGGAGGGATTGGGAAATCTTCGTCCAACTCCCGTCAAATATCTGAAATTGCAAGAAAGACCGGAAAAGGCGATGGTGCGTGCTGCGGTGCAGCGCGTTCGTTCCGGATCCTCACCGCTGTTTCTCTCCCCGTCGCGCGATGCGACCTGGTTCCCATCCGCCCCGGGGCGCTCGGGACAGCGAACTATTGTGCATGAAGGCCGCTTCCATGAATGTCCACCAATCGCTCGCGATCGGACAACCGATCGAAACGCTTGAAGCGATTTCACCCGCTGCGACCGAGCCGGACGCGATGGTCCGCTTCGAAGCCATCTCGAAGACCTATCCGGCCTATCGCGGCAAGCCCGGCGTCAACGCGCTGCAAAACATCGACTTCGCCATTCCGCGCGGTTCCATCACCGGCGTGATCGGCCGCTCCGGCGCCGGCAAGTCGAGCCTGGTGCGACTCATTAACGGCCTGGAGAAGCCGACCACCGGGCGCGTGATCGTGGACGGCCGCGATATCTCGGCGCTCGCGGGCCGCGAGCTGCGGCTGGCGCAGCGCTCGATCGGCATGATCTTCCAGCACTTCAACCTGCTGTCGTCGCGCACCGCGGCCGACAACATCGCGCTGCCGCTCGAGATCGCCGGCTGGGCCAAGGCCGACATCAGGGCGCGTGTGGCTGAGCTGCTCGCGCTCGTCGGCATCGCCGACAAGCATGATCGGTACCCTTCCGAACTCTCCGGCGGCCAGAAGCAGCGCGTCGGCATCGCACGAGCCCTCGCCACGCGACCGAGCGTGCTGCTGTCGGACGAGGCGACCTCGGCGCTCGATCCGCAGACCACGCGCGCGATCCTCGATCTGCTCGCCAACATCAACCGCGAGCTCGGCGTGACCATCGTGCTGATCACCCACGAAATGTCCGTGGTGCGCCAGCTCGCCAAGGAAGTGGTGGTGCTGGATGCCGGCCACGTCGTCGAGAGCGGCCATGTCGCCGACATCTTCACCCACCCGAAGCATCCGATCACGCAGTCCTTCCTCGCCGAGGTGATCGGCGACAGCCTGCCGGTGTCGCTGGCGAGCCGGATCGTGGCGGAGCGGTCTGCCGGCGGGCAGGCCGTGATCCGCGTCCAGGTGCGTGGGGCAGGGGCGGGCGACACAGTGGTGGCGCGGCTTGCGCGCGAACTCGGGCTCGACGTGTCGCTGCTGTCGGCGCGTATCGACGAGATCGGCGGCCAGCATGTGGGCTCGCTCGTTCTCGGTATACCCAGCCGCGAGGACGTGCAGGCGCGGGTTCTCGCCTGGCTCTCTCAATATCAATTCTCGGCGGAGCATCTCGGCTATGTCGCCTGAACTCATCAATCTGATCATCCAGGCCACGGGCGAGAGCCTGTACATGGTCGGCATCGCGGCGCTGCTCGGCACCGCTTTCGGCCTGCCGCTCGGCGTCTTCCTCGCCACCAGCCGGAAGGGGGAGCTGTTCGCATCGCCCCTCGTCAATCGCGTGCTCGGCATCATCGTCAATGCGACGCGCTCGACGCCCTTCATCATCCTGGTCGTCGCCATCATCCCGTTCACGCGGCTCGTCGCCGGCACCTCGATCGGCTCGACGGCAGCGATCGTGCCGCTGACCATCGCCTCGACCCCGTTCATTGCGCGCCTCGTCGAAGCCGCGATCCGCGAGGTCGATGGCGGCCTGATCGAGACCGCGTCCTCGTTCGGGGCCTCGCCCATCCAGATCGTGCTCAAGGTGCTGATCCCCGAGGCGCTGCCGGGCCTGCTGCTGGCACTGACGCTCGCGGTGGTCAGCCTGCTCGGCTACTCCGCCATGGTCGGCGCAGTCGGCGGCGGTGGCCTTGGCGATCTTGGCATCCGCTACGGCTACCAGCGCTTCATGCCGGAGATGATGCTCGCGGTCGTCGTCGTGTTGATCGCGCTGGTGCAGATCGTCCAGAGCGCAGGCGACTATCTGGCACGCCGGGTCAATCGCCGGCTGCGGCACCGCTGAACCAAACGTTCTGAAACTGGAGACATCTATGCGTTTTCTCGCAACCCTTGCGGCTGCAGCCTTGCTTGCGACCTCAGCTCAGGCCGAAACCATCCGCGTCGGCGTCACCGCCGGCCCCCATGCCGAGATTATGGACGTCGTGAAGAAGGTCGGCGCCGAGCGCGGCCTCGACATCAAGGTGGTCGAGTTCACCGACTACGTGATCCCGAACCAGGCGCTGGCGCTGAAGGATCTCGAGGCCAACTCATTCCAGCACGAGCCGTACTTGAAGAACCAGATCTCCAAGACCGGCTGGAAGATCGTCAAGGTCGCCAGCACGATCGGTTCGCCGCAGGGCGTCTATTCGCAGAAATACAAGAAGCTCGCCGATCTGCCGGAGGGTGCCCGCGTCGCCATCGCCAACGATCCCTCCAACGGCGCCCGCGGCCTGATGATCCTGGCGCTGCACGGCGTGATCAAGCTCAAAGACCCGAACAACGTCTCCTCGACCATTGCCGACATCACAGACAACCCGAAGAAGCTGCGCTTCGTCGAGCTCGATGCCGCCCAGCTCCCACGCGCGCTGCAGGACGTCGACGTCGTCTCGATCAACAACAATTACGCGGTGCAGGCCGGCCTCAATCCCGCGACCGACGCGATCGCCCGCGAAAATCCTGACGGACCCTGGGTCAACATCCTCGCCGTGCGCGAGGAAGACAAGGACAAGCCGTGGGTGAAGCCGCTGATCGAGGCCTATCACTCCGCCCCCGTGAAGGCGTTCCTGGAGACGCGCTTCAAGGGCACGTACTTGCCAACCTGGTAAGGCAGTGGGCGCGTCAGGCCGCCAGCCTGGCGCGCCGCAGTGTCTTCGACGGCAGTTCGGAGGCGCAGGAGGGCAGCCACAAGGCCTGGCGAGGTTGCAAACTAGCTGGCCGCCAGTTCGGCGTCGCTGACCGCCGGGCCAGCCACGAGGCTGTCGAGGTCGACCAGCAGCAGATCGGCAATGTGCGTGAGCTGGTGCAGCGGGATGCTGATCTCGCCGCGCTCGGCCCGGGAGACATCGTCGGGTGAGACGCCAATGAGGTCCGCCATCTGACTCTCGGTATAGCCCCGTGCCTCGCGCGCGCCGCGGACCTGCACGCCGATATGCCGCCGGTGCAGAGCCTGCTCTTCCTCGGTCATCATGAGAGCCTGCTCGTCGAGGCTCGCAACGCCGTCCGCGAAGGCGACGCCGAGCAGCCGCCGCTTCTGCCAGGCGACACGACAGGTCTTTCGCAGCCCGTCGGCAAAGATCAGCGTGGCCTGTTTCGGAAACGCCAGCGACCAGTCGAGCTTCAGCCGCGCGCCGGTGCCTGATACGTCTGCGATCGTGCAGGGGATGGTGACGGTGCCCCTGGCGCCGTCGAACTCGACGAGCCCCGTCCTCGCCGTGGATTGCCTGGTCGCAGCGCGCAATTCGCTCATGGACGTCGAACCCCGGATGCCCAGCATAGGCTGGCACAGAACGTTGCCGCATGGTCTGCAACGCAAATGAAATATCCCGCAACAGAGTCTACCCTCGGGGTCCCTCGGGCTCAATCGAGCGCCGAGGCCATGGTAAAGGATTCGTTCTCCGCGCCTGCTTGCGATGTCGCTGGTGATCGCGCTCCGTCGCGTTGACCGCGGTCGCCTGGAACGATTCCAAATCCGCGCGCCTCTCTCCGCACCTGAGCGCATTCGCCGCATGTGCTGCGCACAGGTCTGGAGAAGTTCTAACCCGGTTCCTATCGCGCTCCGAAATCGCCTGCGTTAGGGCGAGGCATCAAAAACGATACCGGCGAAGCCGGCAGTGCGTGGGGCCACTAAAGACGTGACAGACTTCCAACTTCCTTCGCGTTCAGACACGCGTCTTCGACAAGTTCAGGTGCTCTTCTTCGGCGCCGTCAGCTCAGCCGCTCTCATCCTTTCCCTTGGTCCCGTGCAGGCGCAGACGCAAATTCCCTCTGTCACCGTTGACGCGCCGGCCGAGCGCGAACGTCCTGCAGCGATCGCCGTGTCGCGACGATCGGCATCGACGCGCACCTCCCGCGCCAGCCGTCGCGCTGCCGCGCAGCAGGCCGCGCCGACCCAGCCGGCATCGAACGGTGCCACGACTGAGCGCGCCAATGGGCCGGTGCGCGGTTTCGTCGCCACGCGCAGCGGCACCGCCACCAAGACCGACACGCCGCTGATCGAGACCCCGCAGTCGGTGTCCATCGTCACCACCGACCAGGTCAGGAATCAGGGCGCGGTCTCGATCGGCGAGGCCCTGCGCTACACCGCCGGCGTCAGCGGCGACGTCAATGGCGGCTCCGATACCCGCTTCGGCGCTCTCCAGATTCGCGGCTTCGACACGACCATGTCGGGCCTCTACATCGACGGTTTGCGGATTCCCTCCAGCAACTACGTGCATTTCAACGGCCTCGATCCCTATGGCGCCGAGCGGCTCGAGATTCTCAAAGGGCCGTCCTCGGCGATGTATGGCGGCAGCGGCACCGGCGGCATCCTCAACTACGTGACCAAGCTGCCGACCGCGCAGCAGTTCGGCGAGGTCTCGATCTCCGGCGGCAGCTTCAACCGTTATCAGGGCCAGTTTGACATGGGCGGGCCCGCCAACAAGGAAGGCACCGTGCTATGGCGCCTGACCGGCGTGGTCCGGGACGGCGAAACCCAGGTCGACTTCACCAAGGACAACCGCGTCTTCATCGCGCCCGCAGTCACCTTCAAGCCGAACGAGGACACCACCATCACCTTGCTCGCCAACTACCAGCGCGACCGGGCAGGGTGGGGCCTCCAGTTCCTGCCGGCTTCCGGAACGGTGTGGCCGAACAACGGTCGCACCATCCCGGTCTCGTTCTTCGCGGGCGTGCCGAGTTTCAACGCTTTCAACACCGAGATCGCAACGGCCGGCTACCAGCTCTCGCACGACTTCACCGACAACATCACGTTCCGGCAGAATCTGCGCTACGCCTATCAGCACAATGAGGAGAAGACCTTCTACGGCACAGGGTACACCGACGAGGCGGCGGGACAGCTGGGGCGTTTCGGCAGCTACAGCAACTCGTACATCAACTCCTTCGCGGTGGATAACCAGCTCCATGGCAAGTTCACGACCGGCATTCTCAGCCATACCACCCTGGTCGGGCTCGACTATCGCAACACCACGTTCCGCGACACCGCCTTTGCCGTCACGACGTCGGCGCCGGAGATCAACGTCTTCAATCCGGTCTACAGCTACGATTGGGCTCTCGGCGGCCTGTACGACAACAAAGGCATCAAGCAGTCGCAGCTCGGCCTCTATGCGCAGGATCAGATCAAGCTCGGCCGGCTCTCGTTCCAGCTCAGCGGCCGCCAGGACTTCGTGACGACGCAGCTCGACACCAATCTACCGCCGGCCGATACTTCCACTTCGAAAGACTCCTCGGCGTTCACCGGCCGCGCCGCCGTGATGTACAATTTCGACAACGGCATCGCGCCCTATTTCAGCTATTCCGAGTCGTTTCTGCCGCAGCTCGCGACCAGTCCGTCCGGACAGATGCTCGATCCCGAGACCGGCGTGCAGTACGAGGTGGGCGTCAAGTACCAACCGCTGGGCTGGAACGCGCTGTTCACCTTCGCCGCCTTCGACCTGACGCGTGACAATGTCGCTGTGTACGTGCCTGCAACCACCTTTTACGAACAGATCGGGCAGGTGAAATCTCGCGGCATCGAGCTCGAAGGCACGATGTCGCTGGCCGACGGCTGGAACCTGCGGGCGGCCTATGCCTATGTCGATGCCATGGTCACGCAGGATCCGGTCAATGTCGGCAAGGCGCCGGTCACCGTGCCGCTCAACCGCGCTTCGCTATGGAGCGACTACACGCTCCAGGACGGACTGCTGGCGGGGTTGCAGTTCGGTGGCGGCATCCGTTATGTCGGCGCGACCTGGGGCGATGATGCCAACACCTTCAAGGTGGGATCGGCCACAGTGCTGGATGCGCTGCTCGCCTATACCCGTGACAATTGGCGGCTGTCGCTGAACGTCTCCAATCTCGCCGACACACGCTATGTCGCTGCCTGCTACAGCCTGTCGGGCTGCATGTACGCGGAGGGGCGCAAGGCGATCGGCAAGCTGACCTACCGCTGGTGACGAGGGCGATCGCAAATGGAAAACAATCCGGCGGGCAGCACCTTTGCGGCGCATCCTTCGAGACGCCCGCTGTCGGCGGGCTCCTCAGGATGAGGGCGTTGTTCGCGGCGGGATTGCATTCCCTCATGGTGAGGAGCCCGCCCAAAGCGGGCGTCTCGAACCATGAGATTGAGGCGGGATTCGAACCATGAGAGCGATATTCGGCAAGCTGCATCGCTGGGCGGGCCTGCTCACGGCCGGATTCCTGTTCTTCTCCGGCATCACAGGCGCGATCATCTCCTGGGACCATGAGATCGACGACGTCCTGAACAGCCATCTGTTCGATGTCTCGACCAGGGGCCCGGCCATTCCCTCGATCGAGCTCGCCAAGATGATCGAGCAGCGCGACCCACGGGCGCGCGTGGTCTATCTCTTCATGACGCCGGAGGAGGGCCACTCGCTGTGGTTCTTTGTGATGCCGCGGATCGATCCGGCGACCGGCAAGCGCTATTCCCTCGACTACAATCAGGTCTTCCTCGATCCCAACACCGGCGTGGAGCTCGGCCGCCGCTATTGGGGCGCGGTGTGGCCGGTGACGCGAGAGAACTTCGTCTCGTTCCTCTACAAGCTGCACTACACCATGCACATCCCGGAGTTCTGGGGCAGCGACCGCTGGGGCATGCGCGTGCTCGGCATCATCGCGATCATCTGGACCATCGATTGCTTCGTCGGCTTCTATCTGACGCTACCGTCGCGGCGGCGCGCCAAGGCGGCGCGGGCGCCCGAGGTCGCGCGACAGCTCGACCGCGGCTTCTGGGCGCGCTGGGCGCCGGCCTGGACCATCAAGACCTCGGGCAGCGCCTACCGGATCAATTTCGACATCCATCGCGCCTTCAGCCTGTGGACCTGGGGCGTGCTGTTCATCATCGCCTTCACGGCGTTCTCGCTGAACCTCTATTTCGAGGTGTTCTCGCCGCTGATGAAGATGGTGTCGAACTATACGCCGACTCCTTACGAGCAACGGCCCTATCGCGATCTCGATGACCCCATCGAGCCCAAGATGACGTTCGCCGACATTGCCGCACGCGCGGCCGCCGACGGCAAGGCGCGAGGCTGGACGATCCCGGTCGGCTCGATCAATTACGGCCCGGCGCATGGTGTCTATGCCGCCGCCTTCTTCAACCCCGGCGACGATCACGGCGCCGGCGGCGTCGGCCCGGCGCAGCTCTATTACGACAGCGAGGACGGCCGTCCGATCGGCGAGCGGCTGCCTTGGGTCGGGACCGCCGCCGACATCTTCGTCCAGGCGCAGTTCCCGCTGCATTCGGGCCGCATCGTCGGCCTGTTCGGCCGCATCCTGATCTCGATCATGGGGCTCGTGGTGGCGGCACTGTCGGTCACCGGCGTCGTGATCTGGTGGCGCAAGCGCCGCGCCCGGGTCCGCGTGCGCGAGACCGCGGCGTTGCGCCTGAACCGGCAGCTGACGCCGGCGGAGTAGGGCCCGCTCTCGCGGATGAACCTTCGCGGCCGGCGCCGGCACAAAGACTGGAGGTCGTTTCCAGTCTTTGCGGATATTGCAATGAGATCGCTCGCCTTGCTCTGCTTGCTCGCCTTCGCGACATCAGCCCATGCGACCGCGCCCGAGCAGAATTATCTCGACCTGCGCGACCGCTACATCGCAAAATTCTCCAAGGCCAAGGAGAACGACGAGACCTTCAAGCAGCATGACGCGGCGCTCGAGGATCTGGCGCGCGTCCTGCGCGGCCTGGTGGGCCCGGTCACGATCAAGGGCCTCCCGGCCGATGGCAAGTCCAACGTCGACACCCTGTTCAAGGGCGATTCAGGCTTCGGCCATCTCGACGGTCTCGGCTTCGCCTCCGAAGGCGACAAGATGCAGGCCGTGGTGACCACCACGGGATTGCTCAGGCACTGGCTGCGCGAGCACCGCGACGACGGCATGCCGCAGGAGATCGGCGCAGCGATCAAGTCCGACCGCTTCTACTATCAGGCGATCCAGGACTCGGCCTTCGCCAAATATGCGGAGCTGCCGGTCACCAAGCCCGCATCCGCGAGCGCCGCGGTCGCCGTGCTCGGCGTGCGCGGCAATGGCGACCTGAAGGGAGCGCCTCACGAAATCGACGTCGTGGCGATCCAGGGCGAGAAGGTCTTCTTCATCGCCGTAACCGACGCCATAAAGACGGCGGAGATCCCGGCCTGCGAGAAGGTCTGGACGCAGATGATGGCCAGGAAGACCCCGCAAGACGCCATGGCCAGGGAGGACCAGGCCATGGACGCCTACACAAAATGCTTCGCCAAGGAAGCGCCGAGCCAGAGCTGGTTCGCGGCGGCGGTGAAGAAGGCGCAAAACCAGCTCGACCTGCTGCCATTGCGGTAGGGGGCAGGTTACGCAGACAATTCGACCGATTGGCCGGCCTCATCGATCAGGTACACGCGGTCGATGTCGACGAGCGGCAACAACGATCGGATCTGGTCCTCCGGCCCCAGGCTGAACGCCGTCGACCACATGGTTGCCCAACTCAAGTGCTGGCGAGGGTCTTTCCGTCTGCAAGGAGCGCTGGGCAGTAAGCAGCAGCCTATCATCGATTGCACCGGCTAAGAGTCCGTCTTTCCGCTATTCCCGGCCTACGTATTTGCTGCTTGCGATGCCAGCGGCTGGCATGGCGCCGGTTGATCGAATGGAAGCGTTAGCTCTTCCCGGTAAGGAAACAAAGGAATTAGGCAAAGCCGGAAGATTAGCCAGCAGGCGTATCCAGCGTCGGGACCGTAGGGGTCTCCGTCATGCAGCAAGCCATGCGACAGCGCATGCCGGAGATATGGACCGGGTTTCTTCAAGAAGACGCGTTCGATATCGGCCGTAATGGCTGCGCCGAAGATTGCCTCCAGTTCGCTCCTCATCTGCTCAAAAAGGGAGGAGATTGTGCGATCCTGCTGCGTCTGTGTCGCATCGTCGAAGATAGTCACGTCATGTCCATGCGATTTCAGCACTTGGCGCAGCGAATTCTCCAGCAGGGGCGTCAAAATGTATAACGCGCTAACGAAATCGCCCTGAAAGAAGCGCAGGAATCCCCGGCTGAACGTTCTGACCAGATCGTTTGGAACAAACGCGCTATGAGTGAGAATTCGCGCGAAGACATCGTCCGACAAGAAATGATCGGCCCCGATCGCTTGACGGGCAGTCTCAATCTTTCCAGCCGCTACGACATGGCGGCGAATGCGCTCGTCCTGAGCAATTTGACGCTGAATTGCACTAGTGTCAGCACCATCGCCAAACCCGGCCCCTTCAGTACGATGGACGACTTTACCTTCGCTGTCATGATGCGAGGTGCCAAAAAGTGACGCCAACGGATGCTCGCGAATTGACTCGGAAGCTGTTTCGGCTAGCTCTACAGGATCCGGTGAATTTTCGAGAGCCGCAAAGACAAACAGCTTGTCGCGCAGGGTAGGCTGGCGCTTTACGCCCTGGTCAATCTGCCGAGCCATATCCTCAAGATTGAACGGAATGGAGAATCCAGACATTTCCTCGGCGATGCCCGCCTGGGCATCAACGAGCCGGTGCTTCAGTTCTTTCCTCTTGTCCTTTTGTCCGGGAACCCCGTGAAGCTCAGAAATCGCATTGGCTAGCATCGACGAGGTCATCATCGCCAGTGGTTGGCGGTCTGCCATTGAGACAAATTGGTCGGCGGCCGCTGACTGACAGCGGTGCCGGTGGTCAGGTTGTTTGGCGAGGTGGTAGGCATGTGCGCCAAGCCGCCAGAGTTCAACGATGCTGTGGGCATCGGTTTCAGCTGGCAGGGCGGCAATTAAATCCTCGATATCCTTTCCGATCACGGCCGGATCAGAAATGCCGAAATCCAGGTGAAGTTCGCTGAACCAAAATACAGGAATGGCGAGCGAGTTCTGAATAGCCCTCACGCGCAATTCAGTTGCCATCGCGCGAGCGGCTACTGCATCGACATCGTCCCAGCCCACGATCCGGCCAATTTGCAGGGCCCGTCGTAGCAAATTGCGCGCGTCGTGCGTGAGCGCTCCTTTGCCATCGTCGAAACGGAACGCAAGCACTCCGCTGTCGACCTTCCTTAAAATGTCGACGTAGGCGGCAACTGCTGCAGTAGCCAAATCAACCCGTTTTCGTTCGAGAAACCAGCAAAGGTCAGAAAGGCGCGCTCGCAAAGCCGGATTTGTCGCGCGCTGAGCTATGGCGGCTAGGACTTCGACGGGCTGGCCCCGAAAGTCCGCAGCAACAGGTGACCGGCGGCCGTCGGGAAAAACTACCATGGCACCGAAGGGCTCGCTGGGATCCTTGGGCCGGAACAGCATGCCGGTTACAGCAGACAACATGCGAAATACACGGGCGGCAGGGGTATCGTCTGTTTCACCGGCAGCTTTCCGAAACAGATCGCCCAGATCCTGACTGTCGGCGCTGTTCGAGTCTGCGATCGGGCTGTCGAATTCAAGGTCCGCAAGGTCGGCGAGGGTGGCGCGTAGCCAAACCGGCGGAAGGATTTCCGCCGGTTCGCTGCGTTGTGGTTCTGCGTCGTTGTCCGGCCCGTTGTCCATAGCGAGTCTCAACCCGAGTTGCGCGAGGTTTGAATGAAACGTTAGGTCGCTTAGTGCGATACGCAAGGCTGTTCTGAGCCCAATTCACATTAGCTTTGGGTTGCGGCTAAGGCAGCCTTCCATGGCAGCGCGAGACCGCGCGGTCGCCGGTACGGCTTCACGAGAGGAAGTGGTCTCGGATCGAGACGACCATGTCGGGCTCGAGCGGCAGACGGGCGTCGCTGTCGTCGTAGGGAACCGGACCTATTGGCGCTCAGGCGAGGGGCCTCGTGGCTGACGAGGCCCATGCCGTGGGGTGCAGTCGCGCTGGATGATCTGGGCGAGCTGTTGCTCGACCGCGCCAAAGATATCGCCGGAGGTCGCGACCAGACGTCGAGGTCGCCTCCATGAGATTGTCGAGCTTAGCGGCGCCGAATGGAAACGCGCGAGCGGCCCTCCTCGGGCGACCGTCTCCTGCATGCATGACGAACCTCCCAAGGACTGGCGCAAACTTGACTGCCTGTCCGGTGTCTGGGACTGCCACTCTGTCCGGAAGCGGGGTTCTCAGTAGCCGTGGATTTGTCCGGGCTGACTTTCGCAGACCGTCATATCCATAATTCGCATAAGGTATATTATGGAATATTTTTATATACAATTGGATCAGATATTTAGGTAGAATTCCTGCCACAGCACCTTCGCTCCAGCGCCGTTTCCGGCCCTGCCGCCCGACCATCGTCCCAGCTCTTGACGGCTACTGTGCATGGGGTTGTTTTCGCCATTTTGTATCCGGCCCCATGTGGCGAAAGCCGATATTGCCGTGACGATGTCCGGCTGCAATAAGCGAGCTTCGCGAGATCGCAGATGACCTTCTGACGTGACGTCCGTATAGGTTTGCGTCTCAGAACAAAAACAATCCTTCCGAGGAAGCAGACCCATGAGCTTTTCCCGACGCACGCTTCTCAAGGCCTCCGCCGCGACCGCGGTCCTGGGCAGCATTGGCGCGCCCCATGTGGCCCGCGCGCAGAGCGCCGAGTTCACCTACAAATACGCCAACAACCTGCCGGACACTCATCCGCTGAACGTGCGCGCCAAGGAGATGGCTGCGGCGATCAAGGCCGAGACCAACGGCAAGTTCGACCTCCAGATCTTCCCGAACAACCAGCTCGGCTCCGACACCGACATGCTGAGCCAGATCCGCTCCGGCGGCGTCGAGTTCTTCACGCTGTCCGGCCTGATCCTGTCGACCCTGGTGCCGGCGGCCTCCATCAACGGCATCGGCTTTGCATTCCCGGACTACGACACGGTCTGGAAGGCCATGGACGGCGACCTCGGCGCCCATGTCCGTGGCGAAATCAAGAAGGCCGGCCTCGAGGTCATGGACAAGATCTGGGACAACGGCTTCCGCCAGACCACGTCCTCGACCAAGCCGATCACCGGTCCCGACGACCTCAAGGGCTTCAAGATCCGCGTTCCGGTGTCGCCGCTGTGGACCTCGATGTTCAAGGCGTTCGACGCCGCGCCCGCCTCGATCAATTTCAGCGAGGTCTATTCGGCGCTGCAGACCAAGATCGTCGAGGGCCAGGAGAACCCGCTGGCGATCATCTCGACCGCGAAGCTCTACGAGGTGCAGAAGTACTGCTCGCTGACCAACCACATGTGGGACGGCTTCTGGTTCCTGGCCAACCGGCGTGCCTGGAGCGCGTTGCCGGAGGACGTCCGCACCATCGTCGCCAAGAACATCAACGCCGCCGCGGTCAAGGAACGTGAGGACACCGCCAAGCTCAATGCCAACCTGCAGCAGGAGCTCGCGGCCAAGGGCCTGACCTTCAACCAGCCCACTGTCGCGCCGTTCCGCGACAAGCTGCGCTCCGCCGGCTTCTACGCCGAGTGGAAAGGCAAGTATGGCGACCAGGCCTGGGACCTGCTGGAAAAGGCCGTCGGCAAGCTCTCGTAACGCGTTGGGGCCGTCATGGCTCATGTCGAGGTCGAGGTGATCGAAGTGACGGGCGAGGCGGCTGTTCAGTCCCCTCGCCGATCCTCTCTGCTGGCCTCGACGGAGCGCCTCCTCGGCCTCCTGGTCGAAATCCCGGCGGCCATTCTGGTGGTCGCCGAGATCGTGATCCTGTTCGCCGGCGTGGTCGCGCGCTACGGCCTGCACCGGCCGCTGATCTGGTCGGACGAGCTTGCCTCGATCCTGTTCCTGTGGCTGGCCATGCTGGGCGCGGCGGTCGCATTCCGCCGCTCCGAGCACATGCGCATGACCGCCGTGGTCGCAAGCGCCGGCCCCGCGATGCGGGCCTATCTCGATCTGGTCGCGACCTGTGCGGCGCTGGCATTCCTGGCGCTGATCGTGTGGCCGTCCTGGGACTACGCCTACGAGGAAAGCTTCATCACCACGCCGGCGCTGCAGATCTCGAACATGTGGCGCGCCGCGGCATTGCCGGCCGGCATCTGCCTGATGGCAGCATTCGCACTGCTGCGGCTGCTGCGGGCCGCCGACTACCGCATGGTACTGACGGCCGTAGTTTCCGTCGCCGTCGTCGTCGGACTGTTCTGGCTGGCGCAGCCATCCTTGCGGCCACTCGGCAATCTCAACCTCGTCATCTTCTTCGTCGGCGTCGCCGGCTTCTGCGTCTTTGCCGGCGTTCCCATTGCGTTCGGCTTTGGGCTGGCGATCTTCGGCTATCTGGCGCTGACCACGCGCACGCCCGTGATGGTGCTGGTCGGGCGGATGGACGAGGGCATGAGCCACCTCATCCTGCTCTCGGTGCCGCTGTTCGTGTTCCTGGGCCTGCTGATCGAGATGACCGGCATGGCGCGGGCCATGGTGGCCTTCCTGGCGAGCCTGCTCGGCCATGTCCGCGGCGGCCTACATTATGTGCTGGTCGGCGCCATGTACCTGGTCTCAGGCATATCAGGCGCCAAGGCCGCCGACATGGCCGCGGTCGCGCCCGTTCTGTTCCCGGAGATGAAGCAACGCGGCGCCAAGCCTGGCGATCTCGTCGCGCTTCTGGCGGCAACCGGCGCCCAGACCGAGACCATCCCGCCGAGCCTCGTGCTGATCACCATCGGCTCGGTTACGGGCGTCTCGATTGCGGCGCTGTTCACCGGCGGCCTCCTGCCCGGCGTCGTGCTCGCGATTACCCTGTGCATGCTGGTGTGGTGGCGCTACCGGCACGAGGACATGAGCCACGTCAACCGCGCCACGGCATCCGAGATCGGCAAGACCTTCGTCATCGCCCTGCCCGCACTCGCACTGCCCTTCGTGATCCGCTACGCCGTGGTCGAGGGCATCGCGACGGCGACCGAAGTCTCCACCATCGGCATCGTCTATGGCGCGCTGGTCGGCCTCCTCGTCTACCGCCGCTTCGAGTGGCGGCGGCTGTTTCCGATGCTGGTCGAGACCGCGGCGCTATCGGGCGCGATCCTCCTGATCATCGGCACGGCCACCGGCATGGCCTGGGGCCTGACACAATCCGGCTTCTCGCGTTCGCTGGCAGCCGCCATGACCGGATTGCCGGGCGGGGCTGCGACCTTCATCGCCGTGTCCATCCTGGCCTTCACCATCCTCGGCAGCGTGCTGGAGGGCATCCCGGCGATCGTGCTGTTCGGGCCGCTGCTGTTTCCGATCGCCCGCGCCGTCGGCGTGCACGAGGTGCATTATGCGATGGTGATCATTCTGGCCATGGGTATCGGGCTATTCGCCCCGCCCTTCGGCGTCGGCTATTATGCCGCCTGCGCCATCGGACGCGTCGACCCGGCCGAAGGCATCAGGCCGATCTGGGGCTATCTGCTGGCGCTGCTGCTGGGATTGATCATCGTTGCGATCTTCCCCTGGATCTCGATCGGATTTCTTTGACGCGGTTTAAGGAGGGTGTCGATGAGTGAGCGACAGAACCCGTACAATATCGGCCTCGACAAGACGCAAGCCAATTACGTGCCGCTCAGCCCGCTGAGCTTCCTCGCGCGCAGCGCCGCGGTCTACCCCAATCACGTCAGCACGGTCTATGAAGGCCGCAGCTTCACCTGGGCGCAGACCTATGAGCGCTGCAGGCGCTTGGCGTCGTATCTAGCGGGCAAGGGCATTGGCGTCGGCGACACCGTAGCGGCGATGCTGCCGAACATCCCGGCCATGAACGAGGTGCACTTCGCTGTCCCCATGACCGGCGCCGTGCTCAACGCGCTCAACATCCGCCTCGATGCGCCCTCGATCGCGTTCCAGCTCGATCATGGCGCGGCGAAAATCATTCTTGTCGATCCCGAGTTTTCGGGCGTCATCACCGATGCGCTGGCACAGATGAGCGGGCCAAAGCCGTTCGTGATCGACGTCGACGATGCCGCCTTCAAGGGCGGCAAGCGCATCGGCGAAATCGAGTACGAGGCCGCCGTCGCGCAGGGCGATCCTGCTTTCACCGCGATCCCGCCGCAGGACGAATGGGACGCGATCGCGCTGAGCTACACCTCGGGCACGACGGGCAACCCCAAGGGCGTCGTCACCCATCATCGCGGTGCGTATCTGAACGCCGTCAGCAACATCCTTGCCGGCAATCTCGGCCAGCACCCGGTCTATCTCTGGACCCTGCCGATGTTCCACTGCAACGGCTGGTGCTTTCCCTGGACCATCGCAGCGGCCGCCGGCATCAACGTGTGCCTGCGCAAGGTCGAGCCGACGAAGATCTTCGAGCTGATCAGGCAGCACGGCGTCACCCACATGTGCGGCGCGCCGATCGTCTACAACACGCTCATCAACGCGCCCGACGCGCCGAAAGGCAATGCCGCCCGCCGCGTCGTCGGTCTCATCGCCGGTGCTGCGCCGCCTGTCGCGGTGCTGGAAGGCGCAGAAAACATCGGCATCAAGCTGACGCATGTCTATGGCCTGACCGAGGTCTACGGCCCCGCCTCCGTCTGCGCCGAGCAGCCCGGCTGGGACGACCTCCCCGCTGCCGAGCGCGCGCGCATGAAGCGCCGGCAGGGCGTGCCCTACCCGCTTGAAGAAAGCGTCACCGTCATCAATCCGCAGACCATGCAGGAGGTGCCGCGCGACGGCGAGACCATCGGCGAGGTCATGTTCCGCGGCAACATCGTGATGAAGGGTTACCTCAAGAACGAGAAGGCGACCAAGGAAGCCTTCGAGGGCGGCTGGTTTCACACCGGCGATCTCGGCGTGCTCGACGAGCACGGCTACGTCATCATCAAGGACCGCTCCAAGGACATCATCATCTCCGGCGGCGAGAACATCTCCTCCGTCGAGGTCGAGGACATCCTCTACAAGCACCCGGCCGTGCTGTTCGCAGCCGTGGTCGCCAAGCCCGATCCGAAATGGGGTGAAGTGCCCTGCGCCTTCGTCGAGCTGAAGGACGGCGCCAGCGCGAGCGAGGCCGAGATCATCGCCTTCTGCCGTTCGTACATGAGCGGCTTCAAGACGCCGAAGGCGGTCGTGTTCGGACCAATCCCCAAGACGTCCACGGGCAAGATCCAGAAATTCCTGCTGCGCAACGAAGTGGGCTCGGCCAAGGCGATTTCGGCCTAACAGTGTCCGGAGAGCCTTCCGCCCGCCCGAGCACGGCGAGCGGAGGCCTCCCTCCGTCCTCACATCTTCTTGTAGGCGTCGATCAGGGCCTGGCCGTCGGCGCCGGCCTTCTTCAGCCAGTCGGCCGTGAGCTGCTCGCCGATCTTCTGGAAGCCGGCCTTCAGCGCCGGGCTGGGCGGCTCGACCGTCATGCCCTTGGCCTTGAGCTGATCGATGTACCAATTGGCCTTCTCTTCCCAGGCCTTCCAGCCGCGCGTCTCAGCGGTGGCGGCGGCCTTGAGGATGGCCTCCTGGGTCGGCTTGTCGAGCGCTTCGAACGCGGCCTTGTTCACGAAGGTGTAGTCCTTCGGGATCCAGGCCTGCACGTCATAGAAATATTTCAGCGATTCCCAGGCCTTGGAATCGTAGCCGGTACCGCCTGACGACATGAAGGAATTCACCACGCCGGTCGCGAGCGCCTGCGGCAGTTCGGCGGCCTGGATGGTGACCGACTGGGCGCCGACCAGCTCGCCGATGCGCGCGGTCCCGACATTGTAGGCGCGCCATTTCAGGCCCTTCATGTCCTCGATCGCGGCGAGCGGCTTGTTGACGTAGACGCCTTGCGGTGCCCACGGCACGACAAAGAGGAGCTTGAGACCTTGTGCGTCCAGCTTCTTGGAGATCAGGGGCTTTGAGGCCTGATAGAGCTTCATCGCATCCGGGAAGCTCGTCGCGAGGAAAGGAACGACGTCAACACCGTAGATCGGGTCCTCGTTCTCGTGGATCGACAGCAGCACCTCGCCCATCTGCGCCTGTCCGGTCACGACCGCACGCTTGATGTCGGGCGCCTTGAACAGCGAGGCGCCAGGATGGACCGTGATCTGAAGCTTGCCGGAGGTGGCGGCCTCGACGTCCTTGGCGAACGCCACCAGATTCTCCGAGTGCGGATTGTCGGCGGGATACGCTGCCGGCAGATTCCATTTGGTCTGGGCCAAGGCGGGCGTTGCGGCCAGTACGGCGCCGGCGATCAGGCCTGCGCGAATGAGACGAGACTTCATCGGACTTCTCCTCACGGTCGAATTTAAGTCAGTCAGGGAAAGCGAGCTTGGGCAGAAGCATCACGATCTGCGGGTATTCGGTGATGATGAACACGGAGGCCAACAGCAACACGAAGAACGGAAACGCAGCCCGCGCGACGGTGAAGGTATCGCGGCCACTCATGTTCTGGAGCACGAACAGGTTGAATCCCACCGGCGGCGTGATCTGCGCCATCTCGACGTGGATGATGAGATAGACACCGAACCAGACCAGATCGAGACCCGCCTGCTTCACCATCGGCAGCACGATGACGGCCGTCAGCACGATCATCGAGATGCCGTCGATCAGGCAGCCGAGGATGATGTACATGATGCTCAGATACAGCGCGAGCATGCCGGGGGTGAGCTGCTGCCCCTGGACCCAGGTGGCGAGCGCGGCGGGGATGCCGGTATAGGCCATCGCCGCCGTCGTGTAGGCCGCGCCTGCGAGGATCAGCATGATCATGCAGGTCAGGCGCGTCGCGCTCATGATGCTCTCGAGGAAGTTCTTGCGCGTGAGCGTGCCGCTCCACCACGCCAGCAGCAGTGCGCCCGCGACGCCCCATGCCGCGCATTCGGTCGCGGTCGCAAAGCCGAGCACGAGCGAGAGGAAAACCGCGAGGATCAGCAGCAGGCACGGCGCGAGCCGCGCCGACTCCCGGAGCTTCTGCCGCAACGGCATCGGCGGATCGCGCGGTGGAATCTTGTCCGGGTTCAGCAGCGACCAGATGATAATGTAGCCGGAATAGAGCACCATCACGAGCGCGCCCGGCAGGAAGCCGCCGAGGAACACCTGAAGCACGGAAACGTTCGCGGTGACCGCGTAGACGACCATCGGGATAGAGGGCGGGATCAACAGACCGAGCGTGCCGGAACCTGCGAGCGAGCCAAGGCTCAGGCCCTTGTCATAGCCACGCTTGTCGAGCTCCGGCAGCGCGATCTTGCCGATGGTTGCACAGGTTGCCGCCGATGACCCCGACACCGCAGCAAAGATACCGCAGCCGATCACGTTCACATGCGTCAGCCGTCCAGGCAGCCACTGAACCCAGGGCGACAAGCCTCGGAACATCTCTTCCGACAATTTGGTACGGAACAGGATTTCGCCCATCCAGATGAACAACGGCAACGCGGCCAGTGTCCAGGACGAGCTCGCGCTCCAGGTGGTCGTCGCAAGCACCGAGCCGAGCGGCAGGCTCGTGGTCAGCGCCATCGCGACGAAGCCGACGAGCCCGAGCGACACCGCGATCCAGACGCCGCTTCCCAGCAGCAGGATCATGACGCCGAGCAGGATGAAGGAGAGTTGGATCATGCCGAGATTGGCCATGGTCAACCTCCGCCGCCCTGCGAGATGCGCTCGACGAACTCTTCCGGCGTCTCGTCCGGCGAGCCCTTCTCATAGCTCGGCCGGTTGCCGCTGATGACATTGATCATCTCGTCCATCAGCGCGATCGACAGGATCACGAGGCCGCCGGCAAAGCCGAGTTGGGGTATCCAGAGCGGGAGCGCGACGACGCCTTGCGCCACGTCGTTGAAGCGCCAGGAGTCGTACGTCATCTGTAGCGCGTGGCGGGTGAAGTAGAGAACGAAGGCGGTGGCGATTGCGAGCGCCACGATTTCCGCGACCTGCTTGGTCCGTCCGTGCAGCCGCTCCAGCAGCAGGCCGACGCGGATCATCTCGCCGCGCTTGAAGGTGTGAGCGAGGCCGAGAAACGCCATCGCCGCCATGCACCAGGATGCGAAATCGTCGCCCGCCGGGATGTTGAGCGCAAACTGCCGCCCGACCGACATCACCATCATGATGGCGAAGATCGCAACCAGGAAGACGCCGGCCGCAATGCCCGAGCCGAGATAAAGCAGATCCAGAGCGCGTCGGACCGGTCCAACAGCCTTTACGTCGTCGCCGTCCACTGCCACGCGGCCCCCGTCCTCATCCTGCGGCGCAATCAAGCCCGGCGATCTACGGGCACCTTGCCTGATTATCGCCTCCCGCCAACGCCTGTCTTTGAGACGTTAGACCAACACGATGGGGCTCGCGAAAGCAAGGAGCATGCCGGCCTGCGGCAACTTTTCCTTGGATAGGCTCAGTGCGTCTCCAGCCGCAGGCCATCATAGGCAGGCACCACGCCCGCAGGCAGCGATTGCCTGATCACCTCATAATCGACATCGGCCGTCATGTTGGTGATGACCGCACGCTTCGGCTTGAAGCGCTCGATCCAGGACAGCGCGTCGTTGATGCTGAAATGGCTGACATGACTGGTGTAGCGCAGGCCGTCGACGATCCAGAGGTCGAGATTTTCCAGCGCGCCCCAGCTCTCGCGCGGAATGTCGTTGAGGTCCGGCGTATAGGCGGCGTCGCCGATACGATAGCCGAGCGCGGGAATGGCGCCGTGCTGCACCAGGAAGGCCGTCATCGTCACGGCGCCGCCCTTCCCCAGAATGGTCTGGCTTTCGCCCGCCTCGATCGAATGCCGGGTCAGGATCGGCGGATAGTCGCTGCCTTCCGGCGAAATGAAGCAATAGGAGAACCGCGCCATGATGTCCTTGGCGGTCGACAGGTTGAAATAGGTCGGAATTCGTCGTCGCATGTGCATCACGACCGAGCGCAGATCGTCCATGCCATGGGTCTGGTCGGCGTGCTCGTGCGTCAGGAACACCGCGTCGATGTGGTCGACATTGGTTGCGAGCAATTGCTCGCGGAGGTCCGGCGAGGTGTCGATCACGATCCGCGTGGTGCCGTGCTCGGACTTCCGTTCGACCAGCAGCGAGCAGCGGCGGCGGCGGTTCTTCGGATTGCTCGGGTCGCAGGCGCCCCAACCGAGGGCCGGACGCGGCACGCCTGCGGAGGAGCCGCAGCCCAGGATCGTCAGCGTCAGCGTCATGCGGCTTCCAGTCTCAAGCTTTCACCTTGGAGAACAGGCGGAAGAAGTTTTCGCTCGTTTGGCGTGAGATCTCATCGAACGACACGCCGCGCGTCTCGGCGAGCACTTTGGCCACTTCGACCACAAAGGCCGGCTCGTTGCGCTTGCCGCGAAACTTGCCCGGCGCAAGATAGGGCGAGTCTGTTTCAACCAGAATACGGTCAGGCGGCAGCTCGGCCGCGAGTGCACGCAAGGCCTCCGACTTCTTGAAGGTCAGGATGCCCGTGAAGCCGATATAGAGCCCCAGCGACACCGCCTTCAGCGCCAGCTCGCGCCCGCCGGTGTAACAATGCAGCACGGCGCGAAACGATCCGCGTGCCGCCTCCTCTTCCAGGATGCGGGCGCAATCCACGTCGGCCTCGCGGGTGTGGATCACGAGCGGCAGGCCGGTTGAGCGCGCAGCGGCGATATGGGCGCGAAAGCCCCTCGCCTGCGCTTCCGGCGAGCCGTTGTCGTAGAAATAGTCGAGCCCGGCCTCTCCGAGCGCGACGACCTTGGGATGCTCTGTCAGCGCGATCAGCTCGTCCGGCGAAATGCCGTCCTCCTCATCCGCGTGATGCGGATGGGTGCCGACCGAGCAATAGACGTCGTCGTAGCGCTCGGCAATCGCCAGAAGCTGGTTCAGCCTCCGCACCCGCGTCGAGATCGTGACCATGCGGGCAATGCCGGCCGCTCGCGCCCGCGACACGATCCCGTCGAGATCTTCCGCAAAGTCCGGAAAATCCAGGTGGCAATGACTGTCGACCAACATCGATCGAACGCTCAGGCTGCCGGCTCGATGTAGCGCGGGAACGCCGGCGTCGGCGCCGGCAGTGTCGAGCCCGGCGCGATCCGCCTGGCTCCGCCGAGCATGGCGAAATTGCGTTCGCCTTCGGGGATACCGAGGCTGTCGAGCAGCTTGCTAGATGCGGTCGGCATCGCCGGCTGGGCCAGGATCGCGATCTGGCGCACGACCTCGGCGGTGACATAGAGCACCGTCTTCTGCCTGACAGGATCGGTCTTGGCGAGCGCCCACGGCGCCTCGCCCGCGAAATAGCGGTTGGCCTCCGCGACCACGGCCCACACGGCGTTGAGCCAGTGATGGATCTGCTGCGTCGCCATCGCCTCACGCGATGCGCCGATCATGCCATCGGCCATCGCCAGGATCGCCTTGTCGTTGTCGCTGAACTCGCCCGGCTCCGGCAGCACGCCGCCGAGCTGTTTTGCGATCATCGACAGCGAGCGCTGCGCGAGATTGCCGAGATCGTTGGCGAGGTCGGCATTGATGCGCGCGACGATGGCCTCGTGGTTGTAGTTGCCGTCCTGGCCGAAGGGCACCTCGCGCAGGAAGAAATAGCGCATCTGGTCGACGCCGTACTGGTCGGCGAGATTGAAGGGGTCGACGACGTTGCCGACCGACTTCGACATCTTCTCGCCCCTGTTGAACAGGAAGCCATGGGCATAGACCCGCTTGGGCAGCGGAATTCCGGCCGACATCAGGAACGCCGGCCAGTACACAGCATGGAAACGGATAATGTCCTTGCCGATGATGTGCACGTCGGCCGGCCAATAGCGCCAGTTTCCGTCATTTTCATCGGGGAAGCCGACGCCGGTGATGTAGTTGGTCAGCGCATCGACCCAGACATACATCACGTGCTCTTCGTCGCCGGGCACCTTCACGCCCCAGTCGAACGTCGTGCGCGAGATCGAGAGATCGCGCAGACCCCCTCTGACGAAGCTCACCACCTCGTTCTTGCGGGAGTCCGGCCCGATGAAATCGGGATTCTCCGCGTAGAGCTTCAACAGCTTGTCCTCGTAGGCCGACAGGCGGAAGAAATAGCTCTTCTCCTCGACCCACTCGACCGGCGTGCCCTGCGGACCGAGGCGCACGCCGTCGTCGTTCAGGCGCGTCTCGTCCTCGGCGTAATACGCCTCGTCGCGCACGGAATACCAGCCGGCATAGGTGTCGGCATAGATGTCGCCGTTCGCCTCCATGCGCCGCCAGATCTCCTGGCTGGAGCGATGGTGCTGCTCCTCGGTGGTGCGGATGAAACGGTCGAACGACACGTTCAGGCGCTCGTCCATCTCCTTGAAGCGGCCGGCATTGCGGGCCGCGAGCGCGGAGACGGACATGTTCTCACCGGCCGCCGTCTGAACCATCTTCTGACCGTGCTCGTCGGTGCCGGTCAGGAAGAACACGTCCTTGCCGTCAAGCCGTGCAAAGCGCGCCAGCACGTCGGTTGCGATCGCCTCATAGGCGTGGCCGATATGCGGGCTGCCGTTGGGATAAGCGATCGCGGTCGTGATATAGAAGACGTTGTCGCGCGCGGGGGCCGCGACGGGCGCGGCGGCTTGCGCAGCTCCGGCGGGCTTCGGCGCAGGCGGCACCTTCGGCTTCGAAACCTTGGGCTGCGACACCTTGGGCTTCACAGCCTTCGGGGGCGCGGCGACAGGAGCAGGCGCGGCGATCACGGCAGGCGCAGCCGCCTTCGCCTTCTTCGCCGGAGCTTTATTCTTTGCCGGAGCCTTGGCTGGCTTCTTGGCGGTCGTTTTCCTCGAGGCTTTCTTGGCAACGGCCTGTTTCTTCGCAGCCTTCTTGCCGGCCTTCTTTGACGTCTTCGCAGCGCTCTTCTTCACGCCCTTCTTGGCGGCCGTCTTCTTGGCGGTCTTGGACGCACGCGCCTTTACAGCCTTCTTCGCGGCTTTTTTCACGGCCTTCTTGGCAGCCTTCTTCTTGCTGCTCTTGCCCTTGACGGTTTTCTTAGCTCGCGTTGCCACGACGAATTCCTTTACCGGCTTCTCGAAATTTGGAAACGAACCTGCGTTAGGTTATTGTTTTGAGCATGATCCTGTCGGAAAACCGCTACACACTTTTCCGGATCATGCTCTAGCGCGTTGCGTCCGCCAGCCAGCCGAACACCGAGAAAACCAAGGGCTTTCGCTCCAGATTGTAGGTTTCGGTGTCGCGCGCGGCGCGGACGATCTTTTCCCATACCTCAGCTAGGCGCGCAAGGCGCGGCAGGTTCTGGTTGGCATTGGCATCGTCCGCATGCAGACGCTCCGCGATCCAGCGGTCGATGCCGTCGATGAAGGCCGCGAGCGCGACGCGGTCGCTGGTCCCAAGCGAATCGCCGAGCGTGTGCAATTCGCGCGAATCGACCTGCGGCAAACGCGCCAGCAGCGCCGCCGTGCGCTGCTGGAGTTTCAGGGCGTCACCCCCAAGCAACGTCAGGGCGCGTGCAACGCTGCCTTCGGAAGCCTCTGCGGCCTCGCGCAGCGCCAGATCAGTCGGAGCAAGGTCAGCGGCTGCGGCCGCTGCGCCGATCACCTCGTCCGTTCCGAGCGGCCGCAGGCGCAGTTTCCGGCAGCGCGACTGGATCGTGGCGAGCACGCGCGCGGGCGCATGGCTCACCAGCAGGAACAGCGATTGCTGCGGCGGTTCCTCCAGGATCTTCAGCAGTGCGTTGGCCGCATTCGGATTGAGCTCGTCGACGGTGTCAACGATGCAGACCCGCCAGCCTTCCACCGCAGCGGTCGAACCGAAGAAGCCGATTGTCTCGCGCGTCTCATCCACGGTGATGACCGTGCGCATCACACCGCGGTCGTTGGCGGTGCGCTCCAGCGTCAGCAGCCCGCCATGCGAGCCGGCCGCGACCTGGCGTGCCACGGCGTCGTCAGGATCGATCGCGAGGTTTTCGGCACGTTGCACGGAAGATGAAAGCGGCTGGCCATGGGCGAGCACGAAGCGCGCCATACGATAGGCCAGCGTCGCCTTGCCGATGCCCTGCGGTCCCCCGATCAGCCAGGCGTGCGGAATCCGCCCGCTGCGATAGGCCGTCAGCAGCGCCGTCTCGGCCTCGCGATGGCCGAACAGAATGCTCGTCTCGCGTGGATGCGGAATGGCGGTCTCACGCTCGGCCTGACGCGGGCTCATGCTGAGATCACCGACGCTGTCGCGGGAAGGAGACGCTCGCGCAGCGCAGTCCACACGCGGTCTGCGACCGTATCAGGATCGGAATTGGCGTCGATCAGCACGCAGCGCTTGGGCTCTTCCGCCGCGATCTTGCGATAGGCCTCGCGCAGGCCATGATGAAAGCTGAGCTGCTCGCTCTCGAACCGGTCGGGCGCGCCAGTGCCGCGGCGTACGGCAGCACGCTGCAATCCGATCTCGACCGGCAGGTCGAGGATGATGGTCAGATCCGGCTTGAGATCGCCAATCGTAACCCGCTGCATCGCGTTGATCAGCCCGATCGGGACACTGCCGAGGCTGCCCTGATAGGCCCGCGTCGAGTCCGCAAAGCGGTCGCAGAGGACCCACGCGCCCTGGTTCAGCGCGGGCTGGATCACGGTGCGGACATGATCGTCGCGCGCGGCGGCAAACAGCAGCGTCTCGGCTTCGGGCCCGAGCAGCTTGCCCATGCCCGACAGCACCAGATGGCGCATGATCTCGGCGCCCGGCGATCCCCCCGGCTCACGCGTGACGAGGATGCGCATCCGTGCCGCCTTGAGGCGGTCGGCAAGCTTCTTGATCTGGGTCGACTTGCCCGTCCCCTCGCCGCCTTCAAAGGTGATGAAGCGTCCGCGTCCGGACGGTCGCTGTACCGCGTTCTTACTCATGATCAGAGCTTCTCGGCGCCCGCGCGGAACATGCCGATCACGAGCTCGCTGGCACCGTCGATCGCACGCCGCATGGTCGAGCCGGTGCCGATCGCTTCACCTGCATAGACCGGCGTCTCCACCGCGATGTTGCCGCCGCGCCAGACCTTGACCACGCCGACCTGCTGACCGGCCTCGACCGGCGCCCGCACGGGACCCTTATACACGACGCGCGCGATCAGCTTGTCGCTGCCGTTCTTGTGCACCATCACCTTCACGGGCGTCTTGGCGACGAGCTTCACCGAGCGGCTCTCGCCGCCAAACACCTTTGCGTACCCGACCGGCTGGTCGGCTGCGATCAGGGTCCGGGTCTCGAAGTTGCGAAAGCCCCATTCCAGCATCTTCTTGGCTTCGGTGGCGCGATCCTCGGGGTCGTCCAGCCCGTTGACGACGACAATCAGCCGCGTGCCGTTCTGCACCGCAGAGCCGACCATGCCGTAGCCGCCTTCCTTGGTGTAGCCGGTCTTGAGGCCGTCAGCGCCTTCCATCGAATTGAGCAGCGGATTGCGGTTGGGCTGGCGGATCTTGTTCCAGGTGTACTCCTTCTCGCCGAACAGCTTGTAGAACTCCGGAAAGTCCAGGACGATGTGCCGGGCGAGGATGCCGAGCTCCCGCACCGTCATCTTGTTGCCGGGGTCGGGCAGACCGTTGGAATTGGCGAAGGTCGATTTGGTGAGCCCGAGCTCGCGGGCCCGCTTGGTCATGAAGTCGGCGGCGAAGATCCGCTCGTTGCCCGCCATGGCTTCGGCGAGCGCGATGCAGGCGTCGTTGCCGCTCTGGATGATCGCGCCATGCAGGAGATCGTCGACCGAGACCTTGCTGTTGATGGCGGCGAACATCGTCGATCCGCCGGAGGGCGCGCCGCCCCTGCGCCAGGCGTTCTCGCTGATCCGGTACTCGTCGGTGAGCTTGATGTCGCCTTTCTTGATGGCGTTGAACACGACCTCGGCCGTCATCAGCTTCATCATGCTGGACGGCGCGCGCAGCTCGTCGGCATTCTTCTCGAACAGCACGCTGCCGCTGGAAGCCTCGATCAGGATCGCGGTGGGCGCATCGCCGTCGAAACCGGCGTCTTCCGTCTTCTTGGCGCCCTGGACGCTCTGGTTGGCCGCATAGAGAGCCCCGCCCCAGCCGATCCCCGCCACCAGAACGGCAGCGATCAACCCGCGCGCCATCGCTCCGGCGGTGAACCGGGTGCGGCAGAGCGAAAAAAGACGAAATGCCATGGCGAAGCCCTGAGAGCGGCGTTCTAACAGCTGGAACCGGTGCGAACAACACGAGGCTGGCGTCGGCGCCAGAGTTTGCATGATTCTCGTCACGCCCCTATCGTGACACCTTATATTTAGCGACCAAACCCCTGAAACAAGGCGGAAAAGCGATGTCTTCCACCCGCATGATCAAGGCCAACGGGATCGACCTGTACATCCGCGAAGCCGGCCAGGGTCCGCTGGTCGTGCTCTGCCACGGCTGGCCGGAACTGTCCTACTCCTGGCGCCACCAGATCCCGGCGCTGGCCGCCGCCGGCTTTCACGTCGTCGCTCCCGACATGCGCGGCTACGGCCAGAGCGCCGCGCCGGCCGATGTGAACGCCTACTCGATCTTCGACACCGTCGGCGACGTCGTCGGCCTCGTGCAGGCGCTCGGCGAAACCAAGGCCATGGTGGTTGGCCACGATTGGGGTGCGCCGGTGGCCTGGCACGCGGCCCTGTTCCGACCCGACATCTTCACGGCGGTGGCGGGCCTGAGCGTGCCGCCGCCATTCCGCGGCCGTGGCAAGCCGCTCGACCTGCTGCGCGAGGGCGGAGTGACCAACTTCTACTGGCAATATTTCCAGGCGCCGGGCGTCGCCGAGGCCGAGCTCGAGCGCGACGTTGCCCGCACCATGCGCATCGTGCTCGGCGGACGCGGCCTCGCCGATCCCACCGCCGCCATGTTCGTGCAGGAGGGAAAGGGCTTTCTGGGCCACGCGACCACCGGAGAGCCGCTGCCCGCCTGGCTCAGCGAAGCTGACCTCGCCTATTTCACCGAGGCCTTCCGCAAGTCCGGCTTCCGCGGCGGGCTGAACTGGTACCGCAACCTCGATCGCAACTGGGAGCTGACGGCGCCCTGGCAGGATGCGCAGATCCACCAGCCGTCCCTCTTCATTGCCGGTTCGAAAGACGCCGTCATCACGGGGCTGATCGGGGCCAAGCGCGTCAACGAGCTCGAGCGCGTGCTACCCAATCTCAAGCGGAAGCTGATCATCGAGGGCGCCGGCCATTGGGTGCAGCAGGAGCGGCCCGAGGAAGTGAATGCGGCGCTGGTGTCGTTCTTGAAGGAGCGCGCGGCCTAGTACAGGCCGCGGCCGCTGAGGATGCTGCGGGCTTCGGCGGCGCCGTCCGAGGTATAGGCGGCGGACGGAGCGCTCTCGGTGGTGTAGCGGCCGTCCTCGTCATAGGACACGGCGCGCGCGTTCTGGAGCGCCCGGCCCCGGCTGCGGCTCGAGGCCGACATTTCCGAGGTCGCATTGAGCGAGGCCATGTCGGCCGAGGAGTTGCCGAGATTGTAGGGCCGCCCCTCCGGCATCGGAACCTCGCCGCGAATGGCGCCGCGGGTCGATGACGGCAGCTCGGGCACGAAGGGCCTCGCCGAGGCGACCCGGACCATCGAGGGCGACGGCGCCGGGATCCCGGTGCGCAGGGTGGCGATCAGCTGGCGGTCGTCGGAGCCCTCGAGGGGCGCCCGGCCGACATATTCGACACGGACCCTGGCGACACCATTGCCTTTGAATTCAAGCAGTTCGGCGGCTTTGTTCGAGACGTCGATGAGTCGGTTGCCGTGGTAGGGCCCGCGGTCATTGACGCGGACGATCAGCGACTTGCCGTTCGAGACATTGGTCACCCGCGCGTAGGACGGCATCGGCAGGGTCGGATGCGCCGCGGTCAACGAGCCCATGTCGAACACTTCGCCGTTGGCGGTGAGACGGCCGTGGAAATCATCGCCGTACCAGGACGCCATGCCCTCGGCGCGGTAGTTGACGTCCTCCTCCGGCACGTAGGTCCTGCCGGCGACCACATAGGGCTTGCCGACGCGGTAGGTGCCGCCGCCCTTCGGGACCGGATCGCCCCAGGCCACGACCCGGGGGCTCGAGGACACGCCGTATTTCGGATCGACGCGGCTGGCGAATTTGCCCGACGAAGCGCAATTGGCGAGCGCGAGGCAGGTCGCGGCCGCCGCAACACCACGCGCGGCCCGCAAAACCGAATCTGAACGTCGGATCCCCATTCGCCCCAAATACCATTTCGCCGGAGGCGTACCCCACCCGCTTTGGTGACGGGCGCGCGCTGTCCGGTCCTTTGCCCCAAAGCGGCCCACCACCGCTTTGGATGTGGTAACGATAACGCAACCCGAACACGGCGGAAATGGGGAGCCCGCGGCGATCACGCCGGGATGGTAAACGGGCCGTTCGCTTCCCCCGCTGATCTACGGAGCGCAGGCGCCCTGCTCTGTGCCACTTCCGGACATTCTGTTGCGCCAAATCCTCACTCCACCCCCATTGTCACGCCGCTCACTGGAATTCTTTTGACTGTGCAAGGCCGCACGCGTTCTCTCGCATGCAAGGGCGGGATTTGGAATTTAACGATGATCGAGACGGTTTCGGCACTGATGGGTCTGGTAAGCGCGGGGATCTTCCTGGCCCATGCGTTCGAAGGTTACCGGACGAGGGCCTGAAGGCACTCGCACGGGCGGCAAGCATCACCTCTTTCAAGGCGGCACGTTCGGACGTTTTGATCAATCCGATCGAGCATCGAAGACGAGAGCGGCAGGTGTCCCATGCGCAACCATGACCTCGTATCCGATGGCTTCCTGGCATTGACCGCAGGCGGTCTGGTGCTGTTGTGCTCGAGCCTGGTGGCACTGGCCTTCGGCTGAGCACCACCACACGCCTTTCCTTATCTCTAACCACAACTACACCGCGACGCAGCATGCCGTCCGTTCTGGATTGCCCGGCTCTCTTTTAGTTGATTGAATTTCTGCATTCGGCGCCTCGACGTATTTCAAGAGGCCATCACCAACGAAGGTGACGCAAATGCTTGCCGAGAAATTTTTTCTGGTTCTGGAATCGCTGATCCGCGGCGACCGCGCCTATCCCGACGGAAGCCCCCGCATCATCAGCACCGCCCCACACGTGCCGGTGAAGCTGCCGGGTCAGAAATAACCGGCGTCCTGGAGCGCCAGTCACGCGCTCAGCGCAGGCCGAGCAGCGACCGGCGATAGAGGTTCTCGCGGGCTTCGCTGAGGCAGACGAAGCTGCCGTCAAAACCCTGGCCGTAGCGTTTCTGACCCCTGGCGTAATAGACGCCCTTCCTGAAATCCAGCCAGACCACCTGATCATGCGGACAATGGCGCTGCGCCTGCGCCTCGTAGCGAAACGGCGTCAGCGGCGTCGCCGACACCTCGCCGATGCCGGCGCCAAGCATGATCGCCACAACAAGCGCGGTTCTCCCAAGCCCGCCGTCAAAGCCGTTCCGCACCTCGCTCCTCCTGATCCGGGCCGTCGCAGGACGGCCGCGTCCACGCTAGCACGAAACCGCGCGATCGCCGGAAGCCTCGTCAAGCGCACCGCACGTCTTCCGCCGGCCATCTTGTCGGGGTACAGAAAAGCGAGATCGTCTCTGCTCGCGAGGATGCTGCCTGAATGTCGGTTGTGTCTGAGACCAGGACCGAACCGATCGCGCTGCTGCGCACCTTCATCGTCTCGGCGCACGGAATTGCCTACGTCGACAAGCTCAGCGATTCCGGAATGCGCAGACACGCCGAGTGAGGCGTTCGATCTCGCGATACACAAACCGGAGTCCCCATGCCCGCTGACGACATCTCCTTCAGGCCGGCGTGCCCGGACGATGCGGAGACCGTGTTCAAGATCACCAAGGCCTCGATCGCGGGTCTTTCGCGCGGATGCTATTCACCGGCCCAGATCGAGAACTGGATGGGCGAACGGACGCCCCGGTTCTACGAAGCGCTGATCGCCAAGGGGGGAATGACCGTCTGCCTTCGCAACGACATCGTCATCGGCTTCGTCGATGCCGAGCCCGGCGAGGTCACCCGATTGTTCGTGCTGCCCGGAGCTGCCGGCTCCGGTGTCGGGCGACGGCTGCTCGACATCGGCGTGGCCGAGGCGCGGCGTGGCCATAGCGGGCCGATCCGCCTTGAAGCCACGATCAATGCCGAAGCCTTCTACCGACGCTACGGTTTCAGAAGCACGGGTCGAGGACAGTTCTCTCACGGCCTCGGCGGCGAGCCCATCGAGATCATCCATATGGAGCTGTGAGCACCAGGCCGCGCGGTGCTCACTCCTTTTTTGCTTCCAGTTGCTGCATGGCCTGATGCAGGCATTCCTGGAGCTTCTGGGCGACCTGCTCGCGCGCCACTCCCTTGCCGCGGAGATCGCCCGACACCTGGTCCAGGACTTCGTCGATCGTCCGGCTCTCCAGATGCTCCGTCACCAGCGCCGCCGCGTAGCTGGCCGCAGCATCGCCGCTGAGGCCGAGCTGGCTGGCGGCCCAGAGTCCGAGCAGCTTGTTGGACCGGGCCGTCACCTTGAACATGAGCTCCTCGTCGTGGGCGAATTTGGCCTCGAAGCCCTGCTCGCGCTTGTCGAACGTGGTCATGGTCAGCTCCATTGCGTTGTCACTGAACGGGTTCGGATTGGCTGGAGGCGAACGTCTCCGTATTTCACGTCAGTTGAGGATCATTTGAAGCTTCCGGCGGAAGGCAAACGCCGTCAAGCCTGCCGCTTGCGCCAGGCTTGGGCTGTCCACCGCAGCCGCCAGCTTCGTGCCAGCCAGATCTGTTACCGGAGGATGTTTACCGTTTGTTAAGCAGACTCAGCGCCGCATGGATGCGGGACATCGAGAGCTGACGCATGAACAGAGATCTGCGCGAGTTTCGACGGCTTGAACGCCTCTGCCTGGAGCAGGCCGCCCTTTCCACCATGGACCTGGCACGAAGCGGGTTGCTCAAGGTCGCCAACGATTGCCGCATCGCGGCCGAAGCCATCGAGGCACAATCACCGCGCGGGGCATTCGCAGAAGCCGTCCAGGCGCTCAAGCTGGCCTTGAGCGCGAAGAGCATGTCCAAGAAGCGGCACTAGCCGCCGGGCCGTTGATCCTGGCAAAATTGGCGGGCTGCGACCGGACGCCGTCAGCCCTTCGCGGCTGCAGCTTCACGCGCGAGCCGCTCGGCCTTCAGCCGGTCCTTGTTGGCGTAAAACGCCTTCTGCGCCGCTTCGTGATCGCGCATGGCCTTTTCGGCCTCGATCCGGCGAGCCGCATCGCGCGCCTGGCGCTGTTCGGGGGTCAGGGGTTTGCGTCGGAAGGAAAGGTCTTCAGTCATGGCGAGACAACGCGGAGGTGAGGCAAGAGTTCCATGTGCCGGATCCCGCGTGCGGCGCAACGCAAGCCGAAATGCCCGCTTGTTCAGGCTCTTACCGGCAGAATCTCCCGCTCGGACCGGTCGCCCGCCCGAAGCGGAGATCGGGGCCTTCCGCCCCTGCCTGAGGCCCACTCAAACAAGATGTCGAAAAACAACCCCATGCACAGTAGCTAAGTCATGACGGTACAACGACTTTTTCTCGTGTTCCCGAAGGGATGCTTGACCCGTCGGGCAAAACAGTGGCATTTTGCCATTTTCGGAAAATCCGTCGCCGGAGCCGACTCCGTCCAAACCTGGGCTTACAGGGAAGCTGCCAGGGACGAGAGCCGATAACGGTTCGGTGAAGGAAACACCTTCCCTCTCCGCTCGAAGCATCCCGGAAACATAACGCTGCTACTTTTTCCCGGAATTTCAAGGGGAGACTGAAGATGATTGCTCTCAAGGTGATTGCGCTGACTCTCGGTGCTGGAATTGCTTTCTGGATGTATTCAGGCGACCTCGGCGCTGACGTCGCACTCGCCATCGTGGCCTTCTTTGCATGACGAGAAAGACCCGCTGGTCTGAGCCGGCGGGCCTTATGGGGACCTCATCCGGATCGCCGGCCCTATCGTCCGCCGGCACGATGTGAGCCACGACCAGCCGCAGATCTGGATGCGCGCGGCGAAGTTACCCAGCAAATCGAATTTCATTGGTGCGCGGTCTGCGCGCGGGATTTAGCCGGTGTCGTCGCGCGGGCGCCGTGCGGGCCTCAAACTTGTGCAACAGCTTCCTGTTTGGGCACGCGAAAATACATCGCGCAAACTATGCTGCGCCGGTGACCATTTAGCTGAGAGGATTGCAAGCCATGCGAATTGCTGCCGCACTATCGATCGTTTTCCTGAGCGCGTTCAACTTTCCGGCCCAAGCCCAAGACCTGCCAGAGCACACTGTCCTGGCCTTCAACCTGCCCAGCTGTCCGAAAGGATGGCAGGAGTACAGTCCCGCTGCCGGAGCGCTTGTTGCCGGCGTCGGCAACACGTTCCAGCCTGGCGCAAACGGCGTAAGTCCGAGCTTTACCGTCGCGGACGCTGGCGGCGCAGGATCTGCGCCAAAATCAAAGGTCGTGGGCCTTCTGTTCTGCGAGAGAAACAAGAACCGGCGATAGCAGCGAGACCAATTCCCGCAATTGGGAACATCGGTTCAAGACAATACTTGAAGTGGGCCGCCGGCTCTTCACCTCAATATCGCCGGCGGCCCGTCGCACCACTTCCAATTGCCCTGCCTCAACAGAAGCCATGGCGCGACTTGCGGAGAAAACCCGCATGCCGCCGACGGTTCCGCCACGAGGCATGCGGGTTTTGCCGGGCTACCATCGATAATTCCCATCTAGCCCGTGCCCCCTGTTCTGGAATCATGCGGGCGACCCGTTTTCAGCGATGGCAATTTTGATGACGCGAGTTGTCTTTGCTTGCCCGAAATGCGACGCGGCCTTCATGACCGATCAGATTTCCCGAGACGACCATGAGCCGCGCCAGTTTTGCTGCGCCTACTGCAAAACCATCGTCCATGAATGGCAGGACGAATTTGATTTCGTGAATTGGCGACCTGCATCGCAATCGGACTGACTTCCCGCGCAGTCCCAAACGGTCTCCATCATAAAAACGGCCTCACTTTCTCCGGGCAGAGAAAGCAAGGCCGCGCATTCCCAGATTTGCGGCCGATAGGGGCTTCCAAATGGACACCGGCCGCACGATGGAGCTTACCTGATTCCCGGCGAGGCGTTGCCGATTTTTCCCGGTCGCCTGCAGCAAGAACTGCGCTCCAGGCTTCCTTGTTTACGGACAGGCGCCGTGACCTATCAGGCCATCGCGCGTAACGATCATCCGCATCGTCAGGAACCTTACCCACGCATTCGAATTCACAGGCGATGAAGCGTCTGGTTTTCGGATTCGCGGCGCTTTGCGGCACGCTGCTTTTGGCGCTGGTCTGGCTGGGCCAGCACGAACGCCAAGCAGCCATTGAGCGATTGGAGAGGTACGAAATCTCGCCCCGCTAGGACGCAATCAGCGCCGCCCACGGTGTCGCAGCACTGTGACAGCCGTCACGGTCGCTGGTCTCCGCGATGCGCTATGGCTGGAGCCACAGACGCTATAGATCGGGAGACGATCCATGGGACGCGAACTCAGCACTTCGGAGCTCGAACTCGTCAGCGGTGGCGGCCTCAACTTCGGCCAGCTCTTTGTGCCGCAAATTCTGAAGACGGCGACCGTCAACCCGACGCCTCCGGGCCCGAGCGGCCCCTCCGATCCTTCGACAGGCGGCGGGCACAAGTCCGCTTCATTCGATCCGGTCGGCGTTCGCTTCTGACTTCGGGATGTTCGTCGAGGTCGACTTCGAGAACCATGTGGCGCTGGCCGCGTACGTGAAGGATGCAGGCCAGAGCACCATCGTGGGTGGCGCGTCTTCGACAGGGCTGGATCCAAACCGGTCAAGCGCGGCGATCCATCGGCGATTCATCCGGCACTGCAGCCGACCTCAATCCCGCGGCTGAATGCGGCACGTCTGTCGATCCGCTCGCCAAACGCCAGGGAATGACAACAGGCCCAAGCGCAGCAAGGACGCCGAGGCACCTCGAGAGCCGCCTTCGCCGTGCTTGCGGCGGGCTTTCTCAAGCCGTAAGAGACGTCTATCCGTGACATGTCCCGGAACCCGGGACTGTTCGCATCGCGCTCGACGGGGTCAGCCGCTAAGTGGTTGAAACTATTGCGCTGGAAGGGTGGCCGAGTGGTTTAAGGCACCGGTCTTGAAAACCGGCGTGCCCGCAAGGGTACCGTGGGTTCGAATCCCACCCCTTCCGCCAGTCAAGGCCAAAAAGCCAATAATTTCAATATTCTTCGGTTTTGACTGACCAATAGCGACTAACCACCTCTGCGAATAAGCTCGGATCAGCAAAGCGCGCCTTATGTGTTAGCGTCCAGCGTGGCCAATTTGGGGTTCGCAGTGGATAGGGTTTTTCGTTAGTTCGACATTCGAAGACTTACAGGAACAGCGGCGCCTTGTGAGCACCAGCTTGGCAAAGTTTGGTTATTTGCCAGCCGGCATGGAACTCTTCCCAGCGAGCGACCAAGACCAATTCGAGTACATCAAGCGGGTCATCGATCGCAGCGACTACTATGTGGTGATCACGGCCGGCCGATACGGATCGGTAGCAAGCGACGGCTTGAGTTTCACGGAGAAGGAATGCGATTACGCGATGTCGCAGGGTATCCCGGTTCTCGCATTCCTTCACAAGGAACCGGGCTCGTTGCCAGCAAATAGATGCGAGAAGGACGAAGCTGGGCGCACAAGTCTGATTTAACGCAAAGCCAAAAACCGGTCGGATGGTCGATTTCTGGAGCAACCAAGACGAACTTTGCACAAAAATCGTCACGGCAGTTGCGCATCAAACCAATCTGAAGCCAGGACTTGGATGGGTGCGCGGCGACAACGCTATTGATCCGAAACTACTGCAGGAATTAGAAAGGCTGAGGATTGCGAATGCCGATCTGAAGGCCACCCTAGCAAAAGCAAATGATTCTGTAGCGGTCACCTTCGATCCGGCTCTCAAGGGACCTGAAACAGGGCTTACCCTCAGGCTCAAGGAAGTGACGCACCACTCAAGCCAGCCGAACACCAACGAAGATTATACCGTAGAGACTACGTTCAAGGATATCTTCTTGGCCATCTACGACGAGATCGTCAAAGAGCTGGGTGAAAGCCAGATTTCTAACGCAATTGCCTCCAACGTCGGTAGACCGATCGGAAGCAAACCACTCCGGCAGAGCTATTGCAATCGCGATGACTATGTGATGGTCCGAAGGCAATTCGAAGCCCTCGGCCTTATCGAATTGATAGGCTAGTATGGCTGATCACCGATAAGGGCCGGAAGTATTTTGCCTCTCACTCGGCGCTCAAGACGATGACGTCATAAGAACATAAGAACGCAGCTACCATCTGAAGCTTTCACGGCGGAACGCCGCATCACAATGATTGCCTACCGGAAAATTGGTTAGTCGTTTTGGTGAGCAAAATTTTCTCGCAAAAATCACCGCAAGATACTTCAATCATTTAAGCCGCGAACACGGCGGATGATGTTTCCGCCTAGCCGACCTTAGCGGATTGAGCCTAATGTCCGCTCTTCAGTGTTGAACCGAACTTCGCCGAGCAAGCTGCCGAGGTCGGCGCGTGACCCAAAGCCGACGTAGGGCAGTAAAGCACTGAAGTCGGCCCGAAGCGCTCATCACCCTTCCGCCACGCCAGCGAGGCGCCAGCCTTCACACAAGCGCTGCAGCCCTTCAAGGTAAATTGGATTGTCGCTTTGTTGAGCTGCGAGCAAGCGACGAATGGTGAAACCTGAGTTGAGCGCAAGTCCCGTTCTCGCAGCAGTTCGCGCCTCATCGAGCGCGCCGGTCAAGGCCAAGGCAGCGGCGAGCGATATATGAGCGAGATGAAAGTTACGGTTCGCCTCGGTGCTTTGTCGCAGCCAACTGACGGCTTCGACGTCTGAACCAAGCAGCAGCTTGGCCACGCCCGCAAAACACGCCCACTGGTAGGCGAAAACGTCGCGAGGAGAGAGCCGTAAAGCTTCGAGTATATGACCTTCGGTCTCGGTAGCCCGACCTATGTAGGATTTGGCGAAACCAAGGGCAGCATGAGCGTTGGCCAAATTCGGAGCCAGCGCCAACGCATGTTCGAACTCACGGATGCCTTGGGCGGCCCGGTTCGTAAAGGTCTGGACCCAACCCCGAGCCATGTGGGCTGAGGCACTATTCGGCCTAATCGACAATACCTTGTTCACCATCGCCTCGGCCGCCGCAAGCCGCGCGGGCCCATCATCCGTCGTAAAACTACCTCCAACTACCGTATCAACATTTGCCAGACCAATCATTGCTTCGACGTTGCCGGGATCGAACTCCAGCGAGCGTTCGAAGAAGCCCCGCGCTTGCGTCACGCATTCAAGGCTAATCCCCTTCATCAACCAGGCCCGGCCCTGGAAGCACAAGTCCATCGCATCGGGATGCAGCGTACGCTCGGCTCGTCGCGCCTCAGCCTCGATGAGTTGGGCACCTAATGTACCGGCGAGCCTCGACACGATTTCGTCCTGCATATCGAACAGGTCGACGACAGGCTTCTCGAAGCGCTCGGCCCAAAGATGCTGGCCGCTCCTGGCATCGATCAGCTGAACATTCATCCGAAGTCGCTTGCCGCTGCGTTGCACTGAGCCTTCGAGCACGTAGCAAACATTCAATTCGCGACCAACTTGGCGCGCATCGGTAGCTCTGCCCTTGTATGAGACGGCGCTGTTCGATCCCATTACAAATGAACCACCGATGCGCGACAGATCCGTGGTCAGACTCTCGGTTATGCCGTCCGCGAAATAGTCCTGCTCACGATCACCGCTTAGATTGACGAACGGCAGTACAACAATGGAAAGACGAGGCGGCGACAGCGGCTCTGGCTTCGCGCTCTCAACCTGTGTCGTCGAACTAGGTCTTGCCCGGACAACTGCATAGACCCGGACCGCGCTGTGGATGTTCTTGAGATTTTGCTCGCCTAAATCAATGAACTCAACGCTGACCTTTCCCCGTACATGGTCGTATGCGGAAGACGTGATGCAGATGCCGCCGGGCTCTGCGATACTCTCGAGCCGCGCCGCAATGTTTACGCCGTCGCCGAAAATGTCATGCGGCTCGACAATCACGTCGCCAACATTGATGCCGATACGAAAAGCAATACGCCTGTCTTCCGCCTCTGCGTTTGTAAGCTCGTTGACGCGGGTCTGGAGCTGTACGGCAGCCCGAACCGCCTCGACCGCGCTTGGAAATTCTGCCAAGAACCCGTCGCCAGTATTTTTAACAATGCGACCGCCGTGCTCAGTGACCGCGGGCATGATCCCGTCCGAGAGGAGCGCTGTCAGCTTGGTATGCGTGGCCTCTTCGTCTTGGTGCATAAGCCGTGAATAGCCAGCGACGTCGGCGGCCAATATCGCCGACAATCTGCGCTCGATCCGGGCTGGGCGCTCCTGAACCATGGCACTGGTCCTCGTAAGGCCGAGTTATACGACAGACCTGCTTGGATGCCTACTTGGCTGATGTCTCTTTTTGGCCCTTCGCGATGGTCGGGACGCCTGTCTCGATGGTCGGCTATCAGAGGCGCACCGGAAAGGCGGCGTCACGAGTGAGATCGTCGTTCATGACCCGAAGCCGACCCCGTACTGCCGAAGGCGCGGTGCGGGCTCGAAAATAAATTCGTAGAGCATGTCGTTTTGGCGGCCCGCCGTTCGACTTGATGTCGGCGGAGCCACTTCGGTTGGGGCTGGAGCCGACAATTGACTGATTAGCTAACAGATCAATGATCTTACGGAGGTTGGCAATGACGATCTCGCATCGATTTATCGAGACAAATGGCATTCGAATGCACATGGCCGAAGCAGGGAGCGGCCCCACCGTGCTTCTCTGCCATGGCTTTCCGGAGTGCTGGTATTCGTGGCGGCACCAATTGGAAGCGCTCGCTGGCGCCGGATATCGCGCCATCGCGCCCGACATGCGTGGTTACGGGCAGACGGACAAACCGGATGCGATCGATCAATACACTCTGTTGCATTTGACGGGAGACATGGTCGGATTGCTCGACGCGATCGGCACGGATCAAGCAGTCGTTGTCGGGCATGACTTGGGAGCGCTGGTCGCTTGGCGCTGCGCTCTGTTCAGACCGGATCGATTTAGGGCTGTCGTTGGCCTGAGCGTGCCGTTTCAGGTGCGTGGTCCAAACCGACCAAGCGCCGTCATGCCGAGGACCGAAAAGCAGCGCTTCTATCAACTCTATTTCCAGACGCCGGGCGTTGCCGAGGCAGAACTCGAAAAAGACGTCCACAACGCAATCAGGACAACATTGTTTGCTCTATCCGGCGACGCGCCAGTTGAAGATCCTGCGTCGCTCGCGATGCTTCCTAATGAGGGGGGGTGGCTTGATGGGAAGCCTACAGCCCAATCATTGCCAACGTGGCTCACGGACAATGACATCGAGTTTTACGTCAGGGAATTCAAGCGCACCGGCTTTGGCGGAGGTTTGAACTGGTATCGCAACATTGATCGGAATTGGGAACTACTCGCACCATGGTCTGGCGCAAAGGTTCAGGTCCCGGCACTCTATGTCGTTGGCGATCGAGACGGGGTTTACAGATCGCCGAATTGGAACCATCTCATCCCTAGCCTCAAACAGTCGGTGCCCTTGCTTCGCGAGACGTTAGTCTTGAAAGGTTGCGGTCATTGGACCCAGCAAGAGCGCGCCAAAGACGTAAACAATTCGCTCCTGGAATTCCTGAAACAGAACTGATGCACTGAGTCAGCTCATGTGAAGGGTTTCGGATGCCGGCCGCATGAGGGACGGCGCCGCGAGCTCGGCGGCCGGCGTCCGAAAGCCTCCAAAGGAGGAAACCGCGCTGGGGGGACGTAGGACGGTGCCGCGTGCACGAGCCAAGTCGCGTCGACGGCGGAGACAACCTTCGGACGATCAGGAAGATCGTCTATGGGGATTTTAATGTTCAGCGGCACCCGTACTTTCAATGGCTTGGCCGTAGCAAAAATAACACACCCCACAATCTAGACGTGAGGTCATCGATATTCGAATCCCATGAGGCAGACTGACTCTAGCGAGATGGAAAGCTGCCGGAGCTATCTGAGCCGAAACCGTTTCGAGCTGCTCGTCAAGAGCATCACCGCATCAGTAACTCTGCTTACGTCGAGATCCTGGACCGGGCGCAATTGGCGCGACGGTGCGCACAATCACGATCGAGAATGTTGGGTTCGAGCCGGATCTTGTGCAATGGTTGGTGCTCCGCGACGAACTTCCAGATCAGCACGTCCTCGATCGTCGGATCATCACCCGCAACGGGCTAATTGCCCCGCTCGTCAGGATGAGTTGTCGCCCATTGCTTCGCTGTGTCGCCAGCCCCGGCGGCCTACCGCGCGAGCGGTTTAGTCCTTTGGCCCATCTGCGAACTTGCGCCGTGTTCGAAGGAGGTCCGCTCATCAAGCCAGAGCGGACCAGATTTGCTCAACCTGAGTTCTTCGCGGTTTGACCCGAAGCTGACGTTCCGCAGACACGAGCAACAGCCAAACAAGCGACCTGACGCGCGGCCCGCCTTGGACGCGCGGCGGAAGTGTACCTAGAATGTGTGCAGCGTGGAAAACAGCCGTCGCTAAGAATGAAGGACCGAACACAATCGGTGACAATCAACCTCTACGTGTTATGATTCGCTTGCTGATATAGCCCAAATCCTTTTCCAATGGATCGGTAGCCATGGATATAGCAGATTATCTGTATGTTGATCGTGGACGAATGGATTCGTATTTCGAGCAAGTTGCCGGGCCGGTGAAATACGACAAAGTGCCGATTTGGAAGGTTGCGCTCGGCTTGGGTGGGCCATCAGCCGAGAGCACACAGCAAAGAGTCGGTCGTCCGTTTACCGAACACGAAAAGCTGTCCAGGCTGGCAGCCGTACTTCCCAAAAGCGGCTCCGATGAAGCGCTTTTCAGATTGGTCAGCGCTTGGGGAGTTCGGGTGACGTTATCGGTCGAGAACGGTCCCATAAAGCAGATAGCTTTCTGGATGTGCCGAAAACGTGACTGAACGCCATACGCTCTTCTTGATTGAAGATAACAGATCGAAGGATGAGCCGGTTGGGATGGTCTACCGGGCTCAGCGCGTTCAGCGCAATCCTTGGCCAATATAACGGGTTGCCCCCCAACAAGACTCTGGTTGATGACGAAGTGATTAGTCGCGAAGTTTGCAATGCAATTTCTGCTTCAAGTCACGTGGGCATGGAGACTAAGTTGCATGAGCTGCTGCGATCATTCGGCATCCCGACCGCAGACAATCTAAAGCTAGGTCCATTTTCTAATGGTGACGGCTACAAGACCTTTCATGTCTGTTCTGGCGAATACTTCTACATTTTGTCTATGGCGCTGAATCACACAGCCAGTTCGTTCAAGCTGACCGTCCAAGAAGATAATGTGGAAAAATGCGCCGCCAACCCAATCTTGATCTTGCAGCAGGCAGGTTTCAACGCTGCTGCTGAGCGCAAGATCGATGCCTTGTACCGAGCGCGCCTGCGTGCTTTGGACGGCACGGTTGCTTATCCCATTTTCGTCGCTTCTCATCCGAGCCCATACTCATCCTTGGTAAATTGATCTGCGCACTGATGCTGGACAGCTTCTTTCGTCTCCCCGATATCACCAATGGGTTAGAGCAGCTCCGCCGAACCTAGCAAGCGGACACCACCGGGACCCTTCGGTTGCACCCGCACAGAGGAGAATCTAGGGCATTGCAAATCCGAGGTACGCCGGTTGCCCAATCGCGAGCGACCTGGGTTCGATGCCAAATGTTGAGTCCGGGCTAAGCGTAGCCTTGCTCGCCCGGCAACTTCGGCCCCAACTCCTCCTATCCCTGGGTTGGGGCCGTTTCCCCAAAACGCAGACAGCGCTGCAATGATTAGCGCGCAATGTGCTGAAGCGAACAGAAGTGCTGGGAGGCGCCGGGTAAGCTATCGATCGCTTGGCCTTCCCCAAGGGTCCAAGCAACCTCCTGCGGCCCCGGCTCTACCCCAAAAGCCCCCCACCCAGCCGGGGCCGCGTTGTGGCTATTGATAGCCCCCATGGCCGACCGCCCAAGGCAACGCGAAGCTGGCGGGCGCGCGGTGGCCGTCCCTCGTTTCCATGGAAATCGCTCTGTCAGGCGTGTGTCAGCCCGGTGTCCTAGCCTTGGCGGGACCGTCGACACCGCCCAGAGCGTTGCCGGTTGCGGGGCCCGGCTGGAGTTTCTGCTCCAGGTCCGGGCCCTGTTTGCTTGAGGCCAAAAGAAAACGCGGCGCCCCGAGGGAGCGCCGCGCGAAATTCGGCCGTTGCTGCGGTCGGCTCAGTAGCCGCAGGAGGCGCAGCCCATCTGCACCGGGGCGTAATAGGAATAGCCCGGCGAGACCATCTCGACGCGCTGGCGCGTGGCGTATTGCGGCGGGATGCGCTCGTACTGGACGCTCGGCGGCGCAACCATCACGGTCTGCGGCACCATCACGGTGCGGTACTGCGCCGGCGTGCGGTGCGCCACGACGGAGCCGGGAGATACCATCACGGTCTCGTCGACGGTGCGGTATTGCGGCGCGACGTATTGCTGCTGATAGCAGGTGGTGCACGGCGGCGGCGTATAGCAATTGTAGCAGCCGGCGGAAGCTGCGCCCGTCATGGACATCGCGGCGACGGCCGTGGAGAAAACAACAGCAAGAGTACGAGACATTATGGAGTGCCCCAGTTGCCCGAAATGGACTTGCGAAGGTCGCATCAGTATACGCTGCAAAATCCAGGGCTGCTGAAGTTCGTCGAGGCATCCTTAATGCGAACGGCCGGCTTTCGCCGGCCGTTCAGCACTTGTTGACCATCCGCGCGGCGCATCGCCTCGCTTACTTCGAGCGACGCTTCACTTCGCGCACGGCACCGCGCGCAGCGCTGGTGGTGAGTGCAGCGTAAGCCTGCAGCGCGGTCGAGACGTTGCGCTTGCGGCCCGTCGCCTGCCAGGCGGCATCGCCCTTCGCCTCTTCCGCTGCACGGCGGCTGGCGAGCTCCTCGTCGGAGACCTCCAGCGTGATGCTGCGGTTCGGAATGTCGATGGCGATGACGTCGCCAGTGCGCACCAGACCGATGTTGCCGCCTTCCGCCGCCTCCGGCGACAGATGGCCGATCGACAGGCCGGACGAGCCGCCCGAGAAGCGTCCGTCGGTGACGAGGGCGCAGGCTTTGCCGAGGCCCATCGATTTCAGGTAGCTGGTCGGATACAGCATCTCCTGCATGCCGGGGCCGCCCCGCGGGCCTTCATAGATGATGACCACGACCTCGCCGGCCACGACCTTGCCGCCCAGGATGCCTTCGACGGCGGCGTCCTGGCTTTCGAACACGCGCGCGGGCCCTGAGAATTTGAGGATCGAGGCGTCGACGCCGGCGGTCTTCACGATGCAGCCGTCCTGCGCGAGGTTGCCGTAGAGCACGGCGAGGCCGCCGTCCTTGCTGAAGGCGTGCGCGAGGTCGCGCACGACGCCCTTCTCGCGGTCGGCATCGAGCTCGTCGTAGCGGCGCTCCTGGCTGAACGCGACTTGCGTGGGGATGCCGCCGGGCGAGGCGCGATAGAAGGTGCGCACCGCCTCGCTCTTGGAGCGCTTGATGTCCCAGCGCTCCAGCGCCTCGCTCATGGTCGGCGCGTGCACGGTCGACACCGAGGTGTCGATCAGGCCGGCGCGGTCGAGCTCGCCAAGAATACCCATGATGCCGCCGGCGCGGTGCACGTCCTCGACATGGACGTCGGCGACCGACGGCGCGACCTTGCACAGCACGGGGACGCGGCGCGACAGCCGGTCGATATCCTTCATGGTGAACGCGACCTGCCCTTCATGGGCCGCGGCAAGCAGATGCAGCACGGTGTTGGTCGAGCCGCCCATCGCGATGTCCAGCGTCATCGCGTTCTCGAACGCCTTGAAGCTGGCGATGTTGCGCGGCAGGACCGAAGCATCGTCCTGCTCGTAATAGCGGCGCACGAGATCGACGATGGTGTGGCCGGCCTCGACGAACAGGCGCTTGCGGTCGGCGTGGGTTGCGACCACCGAGCCGTTGCCGGGCAGCGCCAGACCAAGCGCCTCGGTCAGGCAGTTCATGGAATTGGCGGTGAACATGCCCGAGCAGGAGCCGCAGGTCGGACACGCCGAGCGCTCGATCACCTTGACGTCGTCGTCGCTGACCTTGGAGTCGGCCGCGGCCACCATGGCGTCGATGAGGTCGACGGCCTTGGTCTTGCCCTGCAGCTTGACCTTGCCGGCCTCCATCGGCCCGCCCGAGATGAACACGGCGGGGATGTTGAGCCGGAGCGCGGCCATCAGCATGCCGGGCGTGATCTTGTCGCAGTTGGAGATGCAGACGAGGCCGTCGGCGCAATGGGCGTTGGCCATGTACTCGACGCTGTCGGCGATCAATTCGCGCGACGGCAGGCTGTAGAGCATGCCGTCATGGCCCATGGCGATGCCGTCGTCGACCGCGATGGTGTTGAATTCCTTGGCGACGCCGCCGGCCTGCTCGATCTCGCGGGCGACGAGCTGGCCGAGGTCCTTGAGGTGGACGTGGCCGGGCACGAACTGGGTGAAGGAGTTGACGACGGCGATGATCGGCTTGCCGAAATCTCCGTCCTTCATGCCCGTCGCGCGCCAGAGGCCGCGAGCGCCCGCCATGTTGCGGCCGTGGGTGGTGGTGCGGGAGCGATAGGCTGGCATGGCGGTTTCCGTCCTCGGGTTTGGGTGCCGGGGCGGGAAAATATGGAGCCGCCTCAGGCCTTTCCGGCCGGATAGCGCACGGGCCGCCGAGGTGCAACGGGAACTTGGGCCGGACAGGGCTCCCCTGCTCCCGGCGCGGGGTTTCGTCGCCTGTTTTACGTTTCCGTCATTCCGGGGCGATGCGCAGCATCGAACCCGGAATCCATCGGGCGGCAGTACCCGCGGGACAATGGATTCCGGGTTCGCGCCTTTCGGCGCGCCCCGGAATGACAGCGGAGGCCGTCGGGCTGTAGCCTCTATTGCAGCGTCGGATCGAGCCGGTCGCGCAGCCAGTCGCCGATGACTGACACCGCCAGCGTGGTCACGACGATGGTGGTCGCCGGTGCCAGCATGATCCAGGGCGCCCGGGTCAGGTACTCGCGGCCATAGCCGACCATGTTGCCGAGGCTGGTCATCGGCGGCTGCACGCCGAGGCCGAGGAAGGACAGGCCGGATTCCATCAGGATCACCTCGGGGAAGACCAGCGTGGTCGAGACGATCAGGGTTGAGGCGATGTTGGGCAGGATGTGCCGGAGGTAGATCCGCGACGGCGTCGCCCCCAACTGGCGGACGGCCGCGGCATAGCCTTGCGCATTGGCGGAGATGGCAAGGCCGCGCGCGATGCGGGCATAGCGCTCCCAGCCGAACAGGCCCATCAGGCCGATCAGGAGCGGCAGCGAATTGCCGAAGAAGGCGAGCACGGCCAGCGCCATGATCAGGAAGGGCATGCTGGCCTGGAAGTCGGTCAGCATCAGCACGAGCTGCTCGACGAACCCTCGGAAATGCGCGGCGAGGAAGCCGAGCGTGGTGCCGACGATGGCCGAGATCGCGGTGGCGCCGAAGGCGATCAGCAGCGAGATGCGGATCGAGACCAGGAGGCGCGACAGCACGTCACGGCCGAGCTCGTCGGTGCCGAGCCAGTGCGCGACATTGCCGGGCGCAGACAGCCGGTTGCGCAGGTCGAGCTGGGTGAAGCCGTAGGGCGCGATCTTCTCGGCAAAGGCCGCGATCACCAGCATCGCGACGATCCAGCAGACCGCGAGCGCGACCGAGACCGGGATCGCCGGCAGGCTGATGCGGCGGCGGACGGTGGTGTCCTTCAGCGTGGCGTCGGTCATGCATGGGCTCCTTTGGCGCGCAGGCGCGGATCGAGGAAGCCGTAGAGGAAATCGACAATCAGGTTGGACGTCACCATGGTCATCGCGACCAGCAACAGGATGCATTGCACGACGGCGAGGTCGCGATTGGCAACCGCAACGACGAGAAGCCGCCCTACTCCCGGCCAGGCAAACACGCTCTCGACCACGACCGCGCCCGCGATCAGCGTGCCCACCATGAAGCCGAGAATGGTCACGGTCGGGATCGCCGCGTTCGGCAGCGCGTGCGATGTCACCACCTTGCGCCACGGCACGCCTTTGGCGGATGCGGTGCGGATATAGGGTTGCCCCAGCACCTCCAGCATGGCGCTGCGGGTGAAGCGCGCCAGCACCGCCGCGCCGCCAAGGCTGAGCGTTGCAATGGGAAGGATCGCGTGGCGCCAGCTGTCCTGTCCGCCCGAGGGCAGCCAGCCGAGCTGCACGGCGAAGACCAGAACCAGGATCAGCGCGAGCACGAAACTCGGGACGGTGAAGCCGGCGACCGCCGTCATCATCACGGCGCGGTCGATCGACGAGCCCCGGTGCAATGCGGCGTAGATGCCGGCGGGAACGCCGAGCGCGACCTTGAAGAAGAAAGCCGGCAGCGTCAGCGCCAGCGTTGCAGGGATCCGCTCCAGCACGAGCTGAATCGCGGGCCGCCCGTCGCGCATGGAGCGGCCGAGCTCGCCTTGTGCGATAGCGCTGAAGTAATCGAGATACTGGAACCAGATGGGATCATCGAGGCCCCAGGCTTTGCGGAAGGCGGCAATAACTTCGGGCGGCGCTTCCGGTCCCAGGATCATCAGGGCGGGATCGCCTGACAGCCGCAGCACGACGAAGGCGAAGGTCACGACGAGCACGATCGTCAGCGCGGCGCGTCCGATCCGGATGGCGAAGTAGCGTCCCATCACGCCGCGTCCCGCGTTTCGGCGCCCGTGACGAGATGGCAGGCGACCTGCCTGTCACCGCCGACCGCCGAGAGCGCCGGCACCTCGCTGGCACAGCGCGCGATGGCGCGCGGGCAGCGCGGATGGAAGGCGCAGCCTTGGGGCCGCGCGGCCGGGTTCGGCGGATCGCCTGCGAGCACGATGCGGCCGGCGCTGCGGCGGCCGGGCGCGGGCGACGCCGAGACCAGCGCCTGCGTGTAGGGATGCTCCGGGCGCGCGAACAGATCGTCGGCGCTGCCGATCTCGACGATGCGGCCGAGATACATCACGGCGACGATCGTGCTGATCTGCCTGACGACGCGCAGATCGTGGCTGATGAACAGCAGCGTGAGCCCAAGCTGCGCCTGGAGGTCGCAAAGCAGGTTCACCACCTGCGCCTGGATCGAGACGTCGAGCGCGCTGACCGGCTCGTCGCAAACCAGGAAGTCCGGCTTCGTCGCCAGCGCCCGCGCCAGCACGATGCGCTGGCGCTGGCCGCCGGACAGTGCGCCCGGATAGCGCGCGCCGTGCGCGGGCGTCAGCTCGACCGCGCGCAGCAATTCGCGCACCCGCGCCTCGCGCTCGGCCGGCGTACCGAGGCCGTGGATGTCGAGCGGCTCGCGGATTTGCGTTGCGACCGGCAGGCGCCGGTCGAGCGCCCCCAGCGGGTCCTGAAAGATCATCTGCATCCGCGCACGCTGCGCGCGCCACGCGGCCGTCCCTGGCGCGGCCATCGGCTTGCCGTCGAACCGTACCGCGCCGCGGTCGGGCGGCTCGAGGCCGAGCACGATCCGGCCCGTCGTGGATTTGCCCGAACCGGACTCGCCGACGAGGCCCAGAGTCTCACCTTTGGCAATCGAGAGCGACACGCCGTCGACGGCATGCACGGCCGTAGCTCGCCCGAACATTCCGGAGCGCATGCTGTAGCTGCGGGAGATCGCGGAGACCTCGACGAGCGGCGCGCTCATTCGGCGGCCATCCCGAGCAGCGCGCGGCGCGACGCTTCGGCGCGGATGCAGGCAACCGTGCGATCGTTCGCGATCGGCGCCAGTCTCGGCGCGGCAAGGCCGCACGGCTCGGCTGCGAACGCGCAGCGCGGCGCGAAGGCACAGCCGCCGGGCATGTGCGCGGGATCAGGCACCGTCCCGGGAATGGCGGTGAGGCGACGGCGCGGTCCATCGAGCGGCGGCAGTGCGCCGATCAGGCCCTGGGCATAGGGGTGCACGGGATCGGCAAAGAGCTGGTTGCTGGGGGCCTGCTCGACGATGCGGCCGGCATACATCACCGCGACGCGGTCGCAGTTCTCGGCGACGACACCGAGATCGTGGCTGATCAGCACCATCGCCATGCTCATCTCGCGGCGGATGGCGGAAAGCAGCTCCAGGATCTGCGCCTGGATGGTTGCATCGAGCGCCGTGGTCGGCTCGTCGGCGATCAAGAGATCCGGATTTCCGGCGAGCGCCATCGCGATCATGATGCGCTGGACCTGGCCGCCGGAGAATTCGTGCGGATAGGCCGACAGCCGCCGCGCCGCATCGGGGATGCCGACGAGGTCGAGCAGCCGCTTCGCTTCGGCCTTCACGGCCTCGCCCTGGAGATCGCGATGCAGCGCCAGCGCTTCGCAGAGCTGCTTGCGGATGGTCAGCACCGGATTGAGCGCACTCGCCGGATCCTGGAAGATCATGGCGACCCGCCCGCCCCGGACCAGATCGAGCTCGGCGGCCGGCGCGCCCAGCAGTTCGCGCCCGTCGAGCCGCACCGAGCCCGAGACCTTCGCATGCCGCGGCAGCAGGCCAAGGGCAGCAAGCCACGTCACCGACTTGCCTGAGCCGGACTCGCCGACGAGGCCGACGGCCTCGCCCTTGCCGAGCGCAAGATCGACACCCCGCAGCACAGGCACGCCATTGAAGGCGACGTGCAGGCCTGCGATGCTGACCAGCGGCGACACCTTCAGGCCTCGAAATTGCCGGCGCGGAAATCCATCGCGAAGGCGGGCGAGGCTTTCCACTTGATCGATTTCGGCTTGGCCGTGAAGGTCGCGTTCTGGTGCAGCACCGTATAGGCGGGATCCTCGCGCTCGGCGATCTCCAGCATGCGGCGGAACGCCTTCTTGCGCGCGGGACGGTCGGTCGAGGTCTCCAGGAACTCCGAGAGCTTGTTCAGCTCGACGTTGGTCCATTCGCCGATCTGCTGCTGCTGGCCGTTCGGCCCGTGCTGGGCGACCAGCGACGACACCGGATCGTTGAAGGCGGCCGAGTTCGACCAGTCGCGCACCGCGCGGGTCGGCGCGCGCTCCATGATCTGCGACCAGTTCTCCTTGGTCTCGATCTGCACGTTGAGACCGACCGACTTCCACATCTCGACCAGGATCTGCGCGGTCGCGACCTGGTTGGTGTAGTAGTTGTTGAGCAGGCGATAGGGAATCGGATCGCCCTTGTAGTTCGCCTGTTTGAGCAGATCCTGCGCGAGCTTGGGATCATAGGCCGGCACGCTCCAGTCGGCGTTGAACATGTCGCCATAGAATTCCCACTGCAGGCCCTTCGGCACGCGGGTGCGGCCGGCCCACAGGCTGTCGACGATGGCCTGGCGGTCGATTGCATGGGTGAAGGCGCGCCGCACCAGCGGATTGGCGAGCACGGCGTGGTTCTTGTCGAACACGGTCAGGCGGTGATTGAGGATGGTACCGCCCTGAACTTCGAACGCGGCGTTCTTCTCGATGCCGGCGATCTGGTCCGGCGGGATGTCGCAGGCGAACTGATATTCGCCCGACAAGAGGCCGTTGATGCGGCTCGCGACCTCGGGCACTTCGAGAAAGCGGATGCGCTTGAGCGGCGGACGGCCGCCCCAATATTCGTCGTGGGCTTCCAGCGTCAGCGAGACGTCGGGCTTGAGCTCGACGACCTTGTACGGACCCGTGGTGATCGGCTTGCGCGCCCAGTCGAGATAGCTGGCGGACTCTTCCCAGGCGCGGCGGTTCATGATGTCGGAGCCGTAGCGCGACAGACGGCCTTCGATGGTGACGTCGGGCGTCGCGTTGTAGAAACGCACGGTGTACTTGTCGACGGCATCGACGCGGACGAGGTCCGGCCAGATGCGGCGGGCAACCGCGGGCACATCAGGCGGCAGCTCCTTGCCCGGCCGCGGCGTCGGAATCTTCTCGAAGGCCTGGATCGTGGAGCGGCTCTTGGCCTCGGTCTCGCCGAACATGCGCTGGCGGCTGAAGGTGAAGACGACGTCTTCGGCAGTAAGCTCGTCGCCGTTGTGGAATTTGACCCCCTGGCGCAGCTTCACCTCGACGGTCTGGTCGTCGATGCGGCGCCATTCGGTGGCAAGGCCCGGCACGGCCTCGAGGCTACCGCGCCAGTTCTTGGAGATCAGGCCTTCCCAGATCGAGGAGAAGAACACGCGCTCGCCGACATTGGACTGCTCGCGCAGCACGTCGAGCACGTTCGAATTGGTCACCTTCTGCACGGCGATCGTCACCGACGGACGGTTGTCACTCTGCGCGATGGCAAAGCGCGGCAGCAGCAGCGTGCTGGCGACCGCGCCGCCGGATTTCAGGATGGTGCGACGGGTGAATTTGCTCATGACTTAAGCCCTGCCCTCTGTGATGTCGGTTATTCGGCGAGACCCAGCGCGGCGAGATGGGCTGCGCCGGCGCGGACGTCATCGTGGTTGCGGAGTTCGAGGATCAGCCGCGGGTTGGAGGTCAGCCGTCCCAGCGCGCGGAACACGGCGACCCACGGGATATTGCCTTCGCCCGGCGCCCAGTGGCGGTCGGCAAAGCCGTCGGTGTCCTGGAGATGCACATGCGTCAGCATGTCTCCGGCGGTCTCGACGTAATAGTCGACCGGCGGCGCGCCGGTGGAGACATGCGCGTAGTTGGCGTGACCGGTATCGAGCGAGACACGGACCTTGTTGCTTTCGAGTGCCTTGGCGAGGCGCACGCGGTCGCGCGGGTCCTTGTCCTCGATGTTCTCGATGACGATTTCGCAGCCGATAGCCTCGGCGCGCGCGATCACCTCGGCCAGCGTCGCCTTGACGCGCTCGACCAGGTTGTTGCGGTTGTCGGGATAGAGATCGAGGTTGTTGTGGTCCCAGGTCGTGAACGGCGAATGGATCACCATCTGCGTCGCGCCGAGGAACTCGGCGGCTTCCAGACCCTGCAGCAGGCGCTTGGTCACGGCCTGGCGGATCATGGGATCGTGGCTGTCGATCTTGAAGCCCCAGAACGGGCCATGGATGCCGAGCCGGCCGGTATGGCCCGCGAGCATCTGCTTGATCTCAACCGCCGCGCTGCGCCAGTCGCCGTCGAGCAGATCGGCGCGGAAGAAATCCTGGATCTCGAGATCGCGCTGCCGTTCGAGGAGCCAGTCACGATGCGCGGGGATCGATTTGATGGACAATGCGGCGCCCAACACCGGCTTCGACATGGCTTGCTCCTTCGGTCGTCAGCGATGACGGGAGCAGCGCTAGACCAGTTCAATGACAGGCCCGTGAAATCGAGGATCCGCAGCGTCGCGCGGGTGTGGACATCCTGCGCATCGTCAGCATCGATCTTGTGCAACGGCGCGCCGTCGATGCAGGCACGTGCAGTTTGCCGCAGAAGCAAGTTGAATCGTGTCCGTAGTGATCCGGAATGGAATCCTATTCCGATCTCGCGTACATCGCGCGACATCGATCGGCGGCCACTTCCAAGGGCATCACCCTCTGATCGCGCACCACGGGGTTGGGGGACCACATGGGGCGAGGGATCGAAGGCTGGGGCAAGGTGACGAGGTCCGGACTCCTAGGCACTCCGGACCTCGGAACTTTCAGATTGAACGCACATCGCGCCGTCCGGCTGGTTCAGCCGGGCGGCGCGTTGTCGTTTCAGTGTCGTCTTTCGCTCAGCGTGTTTGCGGCTCGATCGTGACCGTGCAATCACCCTGCCCTTGCGTCGCGACGACGATGTCGCCGGCATCAGCGCCGAGGGCAATCGGCGCGGACGAGCCACCGCCCGGCATCTGGACCGTCACGCTCAACGAATCCATGCGGGCGGTCGAGCCCACCGTTGTGGGTTCTGCTTCGGCGACATTGCCCGAGGCGTCTCGCCGCATGACGCGGCAATTCACGTTGCTGCCGGCCGCAGCCATGCTGGATGTGGCGGCGCCGCCCATTTGTGCGCGGGCCCGCGACGGATCGCGCGGCACCTGGCTGACGATACGGTGCGTCCGCGGCTCGACGATGACGACGTCGTCATCCGTGGCGAAATACTCATAGTCTCGATATTGCGGCTCGATCGAGATGATCTCGGGCGGCAGCCGGTAGAGACGCACGCGCGAGGGAATCGTTTCGCCGACCCGGATCGCGATGTTCAGATTGCGCTCCGGCTGCGCAAGGCGTGCGCGACTGACCGTTTCGGACATCCGCACCTGCCTCTCGGTTGTGATCTGAGCCTGCTGATTGACCTGCGTATTGGTCTGCGTCGTCTGATTGGCTTGGTTGGTTTGCGTGCCCGTCGCGGCAGGGGCGCTCTGGGCGTTGCTGGACGGAGCCGTCCGGCTTGTGTCCGTCGCCGTCGCCGGCCGGTTGCCCTGCTGCGCCGGCGGCGGTTGCTCGGCGGCATTGCGCGGCGGCTGGTTGCGCTCGTTCTGCTGGGCAGCCGGGCCCATCTTGGACTTCTCCGACTCGGCCGTCGATTTCTGCGGCGCGGACTTGTCCTGCTTCGTCTCCGCGCTGCTCTTGCCGCTGTCGCGCTTCGCGCCCTCGGCCTCGCGGTTGCGGTCGCGCGCAGGCTCGCGAGAGTCTTGCGCGTGATCCTTCGCCTTCGGCTGATTGCGCTCGGCAGAAGGGGCTGGCTGGCGCTTGTCGTCGCCGGCCTCGTGCCTGGCGCCGCCCTTGTCCTCGCGGCCCGCACCCTGCAGTCGCTCCTGGGCGCCCTGCGTGCGTTCCTGAACGCGATCTTGGGCGCGATCTTGACCGCGTTCCTGGGCCGCGCCACCGCGCTGCGGCGCAGCGCCCTTCGCCGGTTCCTCGGTCCGTTTCGGCTCGTCTCTGCGCTCGCCGGGCGCCTGGGCGTAGGCGATGCCGGATGCCAGCATAAGGCCGACGGCTGCAGTCGATAACATCAAGTGCTTACGCATTGTCCCTCTCCTCAACAAATCGCAACAACAGACGCGAACGTTCTGTTCGTGCGAATGTTCCTGAGCAGGAACGCAGCCATTCACCCGCGAGCGGATCGGGTCGCGCTCACATGGCATCCTTCAGCGTCAGCCGCGCCGTGAAGGTCACGCTGATCTTGCCGACCAGCGCCATTCCTTCCACTTGCGCGCCGCCGGGGAAATAGTCGCCGGAAAAGCCGCAGGTGACCTCCCTGCCCCCGAATACAAGCGTCCGGCCGACCGCTTCCGTGTGCTGGTTGACGATCATGTCACCGCGCCACTTCCCGTTCCGGAAGGTGTAGCTGCCGGTGTAGTAGAAATAGCTGTCGCCACCCATGATGCGGCCGTCGCAGAGCACGACCACGCCTCGCGCCTGCCCGCGCTTGCCCTCACGCATTTCGATGTCGAAGATGTAGAGGCCGTTGACGACGCTGGCCCCTTCACCCGCCTCTGAGCCTTTCCCGGCCGACATCAGATCGTCCCCCGCAATATCGATCCGCCGTGCCGATCAGTTCGGCACGTTGCGCTCGAGATCCTCGAGCCATGCCGTGGCGCTCGAATCCGACGGCGCACGCCAGTCGCCGCGCGGCGACAATGAGCCGCCGGCCGACACCTTCGGGCCGTTCGGCATGGCCGAGCGCTTGAACTGGCTGAAGGCGAAGAAGCGGCGCAGGAACACATCGAGCCAACGCCGGATCTCGGCAAGATCGTAGGCCCGGCGCTTGTCGTTCGGAAACGCCGGCGGCCATTCGCCCTTGCCGACGTCCTTCCACGCCTGCAGCGCCATGAAGGCGATCTTGGACGGCCGCATGCCGAAGCGGAGCGTGTAGAACAGGTTGAAATCCTGCAGCTCGTAGGGACCGACCGAGGCCTCCGTGCTCTGCGGCTTCTCGCCGGGCTGCACGGGCACCAGCTCGGGCGAGATTTCGGCGGCGAGGATCGAGCCCAGGGTGCGGTTCACGTCAGCGCTGAACTGCTTCGAGGCGATCACCCAGCGGATCAGATGCTGGATCAGCGTCTTCGGCACGCCGGCGTTGACATTGTAATGCGCCATCTGGTCGCCGACGCCATAGGTGCACCAGCCGAGCGCGAGCTCGGAGAGATCGCCGGTTCCGATGACGATGCCGCCGTGATGATTGGCGAGGCGGAACAGATAGTCCGTGCGCAGGCCCGCCTGCACGTTCTCGAAGGTGACGTCGTAGACCTTCTCGCCCTTGCCGAAGGGATGGCCGATATCCTTCAGCATCTGCGTCGCCGTGGGGCGGATGTCGAGCTCCTGCCAGCTCGTCTGCAACGCCTTCATCAGCGCCAGCGCATTGGTCTTGCTTTCGCTGCCGGTGGCAAAGCCGGGCATGGTGTAGGCAAGAATGTTCTCACGCGGCAGGCCGAGCAGGTCGACCGCCTTGGCGGCGACGATCAGGGCGTGGGTGGAATCAAGACCGCCCGAGACACCGATCACGACGCGCCTGGTGCCGGTCGCGCGCATGCGCTGCACGAGGCCGGCGACCTGGATGTTGTAGGCCTCGTAGCAGTCCTGCTCGAGCAGGCTCTCGTCGCTCGGCACGAACGGGAAGCGCTCGACCTTGCGCAGGAATCCGATATCGGCAGCCGGCGGCTTCAGGGCGAACGTCACCTTGCGGAAGAACGCCTCGCGCTGGCGGCGGTTGTCGTCGAACGTGCCCATCAGCGCGCGCTCCTGCCTCAGCAGATCGAGGTCGATGTCGGCATATGTGATCTGGCCGCCCTGGCGGAAGCGCTCGCCCTCGGCCAGCAGCACACCGTTCTCGTAGATCGAGGTCTGGCCGTCCCAGGCCAGATCGGTGGTCGATTCCCCGGCCCCGGCGGCGGAATAGACGTAGGCCGCAAGGCAGCGCGCCGAGGTCGACTGGCACAGCAGCGCGCGCGAGCGCGCCCGGCCGATCGTGATCGGGCTGCCCGAGAGATTGATCAGCACGCTGGCACCCGCCAGCGCGAGCTCCGAGGCCGGCGTGACCGGAATCCACATGTCCTCGCAGATCTCGACACCAATGGTCAGGCCCGGGACGTCCTCGGCCGCGAACAGCAGGTCGACGCCAAATGGCGCGTGCAGACCGCCAAAGGAAATGGTCTCGCCGGCTATTCCGGCGCCGGAGGCGAAATGGCGTCCCTCGTAGAACTCGCGGTAGGTCGGCAGGTACGATTTCGGCACGACGCCAAGGACGTTGCCGCGATGGATGACGACGGCGCAATTGTAGATGCGGTGACCAAAGCGCAGCGGCGCGCCAACGATCAGCACGGTCATCAGTGCGGCGGAGGCCTCGACGATGGTGACGAGCCCGCGCTCGACCGCATCGAGCAGCGGATCCTGCTTCACCAGATCCTCGATCGCATAACCGGACAGGCACAGCTCGGGAAACACGGCAACCGCCACCGACTGCTCGTGGCAGGCATCGGCCGCCGCCAGGACGGCCTTCGCATTGGCCGAGGGATCGGCCACATGGGAGGTGGCCACGCAGGCCGCCACGCGCGCAAATCCGTGGGCGTAGATCGAGTGGAAAGTCATCGAGCGCAGTACCCTTAAATCTCGTCCGGCCGGCCGCCGCCGTCAGCTCCAATCATATGTAGCCCATCGATCTGGCCCCGTGCAGGCCATCCTCCATCATGCATAACGGATTTGCGCATCGGCCGGTCCAGCGCCCGGCGACCTCAAGCGCTGCGGGCCAGGACGCCGGACAGATCGTCCCGCAGCCAGTGGGCGATCCGGGGCCAGGCATGCGCGTGGGTCCGCGCGCCCATGAACAGGCCGAGATGGTTGCTCGGCTCGGACGCCGCCGCAATGAAGGCGGGCGACGTACCGACAAGCTTGGCGGTGGCGAGCGCCTGCGTCGCCGGCACCACCTCATCGTCGAGGCCGGCCAGCAGGAAGATTGGCGCCTTGACGTCCTTCAGGTCGATCCGACGGCCGAGCGCGACGAAATTGCCACCGGCAATCCGGTTCTCCCGGAAGATCCAGTTGACGATCTCCAGATAATAGGTGCCGGGCAGATCGAGGGGCTCCACATTCCACTGGTCGAAGCGCGCGAGCAGCGCCGCGCCTTCCTCGTCCGAGAGCTCCTTCTGCAAGGCGGCTGCGATATCCTCGCGGCTCGGCGCCTTCGACCAGACGCGCAACATCTCTTTGCCGCTGACATTGCCGCCGCCACGCGCGACGAGCTGGTCGTAGACCATGCCGGGCGCGTTGCGGGCGAGCCGCGACATCGCCGAGTCGATCGACAGGTCGACCGGTGCGCCTGCCAGCACCAGCCGCCGCACCTTGGCGGGAAAGCGCGCTGCATAGAGCAGCGACAGCCAACCACCCTGGCACAGACCGACGAGATCGACCGGCGAGCCGATCTCATCGATGGCAACGTTGAGATCGGACAGGTAGCTGTCGATCGAGAGATAGCGCATATCCGATGTGGCCGACCGCCAGTCGGTGAGATAGACCCGGTCGACGCCGCCATTTTGCAGCGACTGCACCACGCTATGCCCGGGCGCGAAATCGGCGATCAGGGCCCGATGCAATGCATAGGGCGCGCAGACCAGCGCCGGCTGGCCGGATCGGTCCGTCGTGCATTCGCGCAGGCGCATGGTCGCAAGCTCCAGCGCCACCGTGCTCGGCGTCGTCCACGGCAGGCTGCTGTCGACGACCGGCTCAGCCGGCCCGCGCTCCATCCACCAGAAGCAGGCATCCATGGCGAGCCGCGCCGCTGCAAACGGCCACAGCAGCGGGTCCTCTTGCACGTGATCCGGTCCGCCCGGCTGTTTGCCTGTCTTCTCCGCCACGTCTATCTCGCGCCTCTCACAGGAATGCCTCGAAGCTGATGACGGAAATGCCGAGCTCGCCAAAACTCCGGTGGGCCGCAGCCATGGAGCCGTCGAGATCGATGCCGCGGCAGGCATCCTCGATCACCGCGACCTCGAACCCCGCCTTGCGGGCATCCTCCGCCGAAAAGCGGACACAGAAGTCCAGTGCGAGTCCCGCGACGAAAACGGTCTTCAGCTCGCGCTCGCGCAAATAGCCGAGCAGGCCCGTCGGCGTCTTGTGGTCGTTCTCGAACAACGCCGAATAGGAATCGATGCCGCGGCGAAAGCCCTTGCGCACCACGAGGCTCGCCCTTGTGACGTCCAGCTCCTCGTGGAATTCGGCGCCGGCCGTGCCCTGCACGCAATGCGACGGCCAAAGCACCTGCGTGCCATAGTTCAGCTCGATGGTCTGGAACGGCTGCTTGCCCGCATGGTTCGGCGCGAAGGAGACATGATCGGCCGGATGCCAGTCCTGGGTCAGCACCACATTGGCGAATTTTTGGGCGATGCGATTGATGGCGGGCACGACTTTCTCGCCGCCGGGCACGGCCAACGCCCCGCCGGTGCAGAAGTCGTTCTGCACGTCGATCACCAGCAGCACGTCGCGGTCGGCAATCTTCATCGCAAGGCTCCACGCCATTCGCCCGGCGCCGGGCGCCGAACGCTCCCTCCACTGTCGATCTTCCGGCGCAGCTTCGCAACCACTGTCAGCGTGTGGCGATACCGCGCTGATGGCCAGAATACCTCCCGGGATGCAACGGTTTGGCCCTGTCCGTGTTGACTAGGCACAATCAAGCGAGGATTCTCGGACCGTCCGCGCAGTCGCGGACCGGATCAGGAACGGAGACAGGGGTTCCCGAGGGCCGGCAAGGCCGCGGCAGCCACAGGGCCATGGGTATCGGCAAGACAGAACAGATTCTTCTCGCCGATATCGGCGGCACCAATGCGCGCTTTGCGCTGAGCCAAGGCGACGGTAACCAGACCGGCGCGATCGACTACGTGAAGGTCGCCGACTTCCCGACCGTCCGGGAAGCCATCGCCGATGTGCTGGCACGCAAATCCGGCGGCGAGCCGCCCCGACGGGCCGTGCTGGCCGTGGCGGGCCCCGTCACCAACAACCGCTGCGTCATGACCAACAGCCCCTGGGTCATCGACGGCAACGAGCTCCAGCCGGCGCTCGGCTTCGACAGCGTCCACGTGCTGAACGATTTTGAGGTTGTGGCCTGGTCCCTGCCCGCCTTGCAGCCGGCCGATCTGATCCCGCTCGGCGGACTGGACGGCCTGCCCGGAGAACCGCTGCTGGTGGTCGGGCCAGGAACCGGCTTTGGCGTCTCCTGTCTGGTCGAGCGCCATGGAGCACGCCTGGCCGTCGTTACCGAAGCCGGACATGCGACGCTGCCGGCCGAGAACGAGCGCGAGGAACGCGTGATCGCGTGCTTGCGCCGGCGCCTCGGCCATGTCTCGATCGAGCGCGGCGCGCTATCCGGCTCGGGCTTGCAAAGCCTCTACGAGGCCCTGGCGGAGGTCGATGGCGCGGAGGTGCCGCAACGCGATGCCGCTGCCATCACCAAGGCGGCCCTGGACGGCAGTTGTGCGCACAGCCGTGCGACGCTGGAGATGTTTTGCGCCACCCTCGGCTCGGTCGCCGGCAATCTCGCGGTGACTTTCGGCGCCCGCGGCGGCGTCTATATCGCCGGCGGGATCGTCCCGCGCTTTCCCGAATTCCTGGCCGCCTCGGCCTTCCGCGCCCGCTTCGAGGCCAAGGGACGCTTCCAGGATTACTTGCGCAACATTCCGACCCGGCTGGTCACCAGGCCCGATGCGAGCTTCCTCGGCTTGAAGATGTTCGCCGACCACAATCCGGATTGAAGCGCCGCCGGCAGGGGTCGTCCGGTCCATTAATCCGGTCCATTAACTAATTCACAGCTGATTGCACCGAAAGCGCGGTTCCACGCAGGATCGTGCTTGCCCGATTGTTTCCTATGAGAAACAATCCGTCCAGTGTGTGGCGTTAGTTGCGGGGGCGTGACATGCGTAAGCAGGACGTAGGATTCGACTATCACCGCTATCATCGCCTGCTGACCGAGGCGGATGACGAGGACAAGCGGCTCGCCCTGATCGAGCTCTTGATCGAGGAGAAGGCGCGAGACCGGCTGGCCGCCCAGCGCGCGTCTGATCGCGCCGCCATGACCGCCCATACCATCGCCACCGTGTTGAGGAACGGCCGCAGCTGAAACTTGCGATCCCGACACGGCACGCGCGCTGGTGCGTGCCGGTTGCGATTCCGTTAGGGATCCCTCGCAATCTCACGTCAAACTTTTTGCTCTAGGAGTTCCCTCACCTGATGCAATTCAGGACCAACAAAAGGGGGGAATGAACATGAGCATGATTTCGCTCGCCGCAATGCCGGCCGTCGCCGAAACGCGTTTCGCCAGTTCTTCGTTCAAGACCATCTTGCTGTTCTGCTGCGCAGGCCTCCTCGCCTCGTTCGGCCTGATGGCGCGCGGCATCGATCTCAGTGCCGGCCTGATCTGAGGCCGCGACGGATTTCTTCGTGAAACGGCCGCCCCACGGGCGGCCAATTTCGTTGGCGCTCCCGGCGCGGCGCGTCGCCGGCGCGGCATCTTTGCGGTCGCTCAGCGCGGCGTCTGCGCTGTGGCTTCCGGAAACATCGAATCGATCATGGCCTTGAGCTGATCGATCGAAATCGGCTTGCGCAGGATGGGCCTGCGGCGAAGCAAGGACGGCAGCAACTCGGGCCCATACCCGGTGGCGAACAGGAACGGCTTGCCGCGGCGCTCGATCAAGTCGGCGACGGGATCGACGTACAGTCCCATGAGATTGATGTCGAGGATGGCGAAATCGTATTGCGCGGTCATCGCAAAGGCGCTCGCGTCCCGGACATTGTCCGCTTCCGCGACGACGTGGTGGCCGAGCTCTGCCACCATGTCGGCCATCATCATCCGGATCAACGCCTCGTCTTCGACCAGGAAAACGGAGAGTCCGTCCGCCATATCAACCCCGCAGTCAGCCTCGCGAAGCTAATCATAACCGAATTGCGGAGAGGATTCACGAGTTCGTGGCGGGCGCCGTTAATTCAGGCGCCCGCAATCCGCTTCAACTTGATCAATCCAGTCCACGCTCGTGGCTGAGGCGCACCATCTCCTGAATGAAGACCTGCTTCTGCTTGTCATCGAGACTCGAATAGAGCGGCTCGGCGGCGTCGGCGACATTGCGCTGGTCGGAGGCGCGGTCGATCAGGAATTGCGCCTCATTGCGCATCTGCTCGATGATGTCGTCGGGCGGATCCCGCTTGGCGCGCGCAACCCGCAGGTTGAGCCGCTCTGCACCATTGTGCCCCAGGTAGTGCATGGCGCTCGAGAAGCCGTACCAATGCTTCTCCTGGTCGGGCGTGAGGTTCAACTCGGTCTTGATCCGCTCGATATAGGAATCGCTGTTGGCCACGATCTGCTCGGCGGTCTGTTGCGGCGCGCCGGGCTGGGTGAGGACGGTAACGTCCTTATCCTTGTTGTCCTGTGGCGCGCTCGGCGCGTTCTTGGCTTCCTTGCTCGCCTTGGCGCCCTTGCCCGCCTTGGTACTCTCCTTGGCGCTCTTGGCGTCCTTGTCCTTGCCGGCACCCTGCTGCTGCTTGGCATCCTTGCTGGCGTCCTTACCAGCATCCTTGGCCGCCGGCGCCTGATTGGCATTGTTATTGTTGCCAACGCCGAGCACGCCGGTGAAGACGCCGACTACACCGCCAATCGCGCCGCCGAGCACGCCACCGACCGGGCCGGCCGCCTTGTTCCCGGCAGCCGCCCCTTCCTGGACGCCTTTGACCAATCCTTGAGCGTTCGCGACTGCGGCGACACCGAGCAGCAACACGAGCACTGACCCCAGCGCGAGCGATCGTCGCAAGTAATGTCGCGCTGGCGGTGCCGGGTGCATCATTCTCGTCTCCATCGTCGAACGGATTGGCCTCTGTCGGGGTGGGACCTACCCCGCTGCTTGCAACACTATCGTTTCCGCCGCTTCGAGGTCCAGACGCAGCCAATTGCTGTCCACGCCCGAAAAGCGTTTCGCGCGAAGCGGTTATGGAGGCTTATTCGGAACTGCGGCGTAATTGCGCACGGATCGTTCCCGATCGGCTGACGCGATGTGTGCGTCGCAAAAACGAGGGAGCACGATTCAGCTCCGGCGCGCGATGCCAGCGGTATTGCCGCACATTCGGGCACAACGTTAGTTCTAGACGAAGCGCCTTCGGCTTTCTCGACAGACGCGATCAATCATGATCTGATCGCGCTACCAATTTGCCGCGCGGCGCACGATCCGGATCGACGCTGACGGCGCACCGACAGAAACGACCAACAAGAAACGTCAACAAGAAAATCAAAAGCAAAACTCGGAAGAGTTGAGGAAACACCAGAACAATAAAACACCCAAGCGAGGAAACGAGATGTCACGCAAGACACTGACGCGACGTCAATTTGTGGCTGCCACTGCAATGTCCTCCGCGGCGCTGATCACGGCGCCCTACGTCCGGGGCGCCTACGCCGCCGGCAAACTGTCGATCGGCTTCTGGGACCACTGGGTGCCGGGCGCCAACAAGGCCTCGACCGATCTCGTCAATGAATGGGCCGCCAAGGAGAAGGTCGAAGTCTCCATCGACTACATCACCAGCAACAACAAGAAGCTCGAGCTGACCGCCGCCGCCGAGGCCCAGGCCAAGTCGGGTCATGACATCCTGCAGATGCCGAGCTGGTGGCCGCAGGCCTATGCCGAGAATCTCGAGCCGCTCAACGACATCATGGAGCCGCTCCTCAAGCAGAATGGCGAGGTGAACGGCACCGTCAAATATCTCGGACAGTCGGGCGGCAAATGGCTCGCGACCCCCGCGACACCGGGCAGCCAGATCAAGGGCCCCTGCTCCCGCATCGATCTGATGAAGAAGCATGCCGGCATCGACGTGCAGGAGATGTATCCGGCCGGCGGCCCGCCCAAGGTCGAGAACTGGACCATGGAGACCTTCCTGAAGGCGGCCGAGGCTTGCCATAAGGCGGGCTTCGCGTTCGGCATCGGTCTCGGCGAGACCACCGACAGCGTGGACACCGCCGGCGCGATCTTCCAGTCGTTCGGCGCCGAGCTCGTCAACGCCAAGGGCGACATCACGGTGAAGACCGACCAGGTTCGCCAGGCGATGGAGTTCTACAAGAAGCTGATCGCCTTCCTGCCGCCGGATGCACCGTCCTGGGATGACGCCTCGAACAACAAATGGCTGATCTCCGGCCGCGGCGCGATGATCCTCAATCCGCCGAGCGCCTGGGCCGTTGCCAAGCGCGATGCGCCGCAGGTCGCCGAGCAGTGCTGGACGCACGGCTTCCCGTCCGGTCCGAAGGGACGGTTCGCACCGTACCTGCCCTACTTCTGGGGCGTGTGGAGCTTCGGCAAGAACAAGGAGGCGGCCAAGAGCCTGCTCGTTCACCTGTCCTCGCCATCGTCGATCGAGAAGTTCGTTGCGGTGAGCGGCGGCTACGACCTGCCGGCCTACGCGAACATGAGCAAGTTCCCGACCTGGGCGGAAGAAGGGCCGCCGAAGGGAACGCTCTTCCACTATCCGGACCCCTACAAGCACCAGACGCTGTCGATCGCGGCGTCGCCCGCGCCGCCCAAGATCGCGCAACAGATCTACTTCCAGGCGACGCTGACCAAGATGGCGCTGCGCTTTGCGCGGGGCGAGACGATGGAGCAGGCGCTCGCCTGGGCCGAGGGCGAGTGCGAAGGCTTCATGCGGAGCTAGGCCGGGCTGTGCCGGGCGGCTCGCGCCACGTGCGTGAGCCGCCAGGGCTCCGCCCTCCTATCCGCAGGATTTGAGGCCGACCGCTATGGCCGGCTCCAAGGTTGGACTGCTTACAAGAAGACTGACCCTAAGGATTCTGACATGGCCGATGTCGTCGTTGAGCGAGGTCGCGTCGCCCGTGCGACGGGCGCGCGCAAGGGAAAGAGTCTGCGCAATGCGCTCGGGCGAAAATCGACGGTCGCGTTCTTCCTGACGCTGCCGCTGATCCTACTAATCGCGCTGCTGGTGCTCTATCCCGCCTTCTATTCGCTCTATCTGGCGACGCTGAACAAGGCGATGACGAAATTCGTCGGCCTCGGCAATTTCACCTTCCTGTTCAAGCGCGAGACGTTCTGGATGGTGGTGCAGCAGTCCTGCATCTTTGCGATCACCGCCGTGATCTTCAAGGCGCTGATCGGCTTCATCGTCGCGCATTTCGTCCACAACATTCCCGGCAAGAAGCAGCGCAAATGGCGCGGCATGCTGCTGGTGCCCTGGGTGATTCCGCCGGCGATGAGCACGCTGGCCTGGCTGTGGCTGTTCGATCCCTCCTACAGCGCCTTCAACTACACGCTCTCCTTCTTCGGCGTCGGTCCGATCCCATGGCTGGGTGACACCTTCTGGGCGCGCTTTTCCGTCATCCTCGTCAACGTCTGGTACGGCGCGCCGTTCTTCCTGATCATGTATCTCGCCGCGCTGAAATCCGTGCCCGACCAGCTCTATGAGGCCGCGGCAATCGACGGCGCCAATTGGTGGCAGAAGATCTGGCATATCACCTTGCCGATGATGCGCAATATCATCGCGATCACCACCCTGTTCTCGCTGATCGTCACCTTCGCCAATTTCGACATCGTGCGCATCCTGACCTCGGGCGGCCCGCTGGATACGACGCATCTGTTCGCCACCTGGGCGTTCCAGGTCGGCATCCAGAGCAGCGACATTCCGCTCGGCGCCTGCGTCTCGCTGTTCATGGTGCCGATCCTCGCCGTCGCAGCGATCTTCATCCTGCGCGATGTCACCAAACGCGGGAACGAAGCCTGATGAGCACGCTTGCAATCGACAAGTCCGGCCCCTCCCGCAAGGTCAAGTATGGCAGCATGAGCCGAGACCGCGCCTGGGCGCTGCGCTGGTCCTATTTCTTCCTGGTGCTGTTCGCGATCTTCTTCCTGACACCGCCGGTCTACATGCTGATCACCTCGCTCAAGAGCAGCGCGGAGATATCGGCGGCGACCAATCCGTGGTGGGTATTCCACCCGACGCTGTCGAACTATGTCGAGCTCCTCACCTCGAACCAGTTCCTGCGCTTCTTCTGGAATTCGTCGATCGTGTCGATCGTGGTCGTGATCGTGACCATGCTGATCAGCATTCCCGCGGCGTTCGCGCTGGCGCGGATGAAGTTCTGGGGCTCGGCGACGTTGGCCACCGGCGTCTTCCTCACCTACCTGATCCCGGACAGTCTTCTGTTCATCCCGCTGTTCAAGATGCTCGGCGTGGTCCAGGATTACACCGGCATCACGCTGCTCAACCGATGGTACGTGCTGCTGTTCATCTATCCGACGCTGACGGTGCCGTTCTGCACCTGGATCATGATCGGCTATTTCGCCTCGATCCCGAAGGAGCTCGATGAGGCCGCCCTCATCGACGGCGCCTCCTGGCTGCAGACCCTGACGCGGATCTTCATCCCGGTCGCGCTGCCCGGGCTGATCGCCGCGACCATCTTCGCGTTCACGGTGTCCTGGGCGCAGTTCCTCTATCCCCTGGTGTTCACGACGTCGATCGATCAGCTGGTGCTGCCGGTCGGCATCACCACCACCCTGATCAAGGGCGACGTGTTCAACTGGGGGCAGATCATGACCGGCGCGCTGCTCGGCGCCGCACCGCCGCTGATCATCTACGCATTCCTGATGGACTACTACATTGCCGGCCTGACCGCCGGTGCGACAAAGGGTTGATGACTCATGGCTGACGTTGCTTTGCGGAAGGTAGTCAAGCGTTACGATGATGTCGAAGCCGTGCGCGGCATCGACCTCGACATCGCCGATCATGAGTTCATCGTGCTGGTCGGCCCCTCCGGCTGCGGCAAGTCGACGACGCTGCGCATGATCGCCGGGCTCGAGGACATCAGCGACGGCGATATCATGATCGGCGGCGACGTCGTCAACGACGTGCCGCCGAAGGACCGCGACATTGCGATGGTGTTCCAGAACTACGCGCTCTACCCGCACATGACGGTCGCCGAGAACATGTCGTTCGGGCTGCGCCTGAAGCACTATCCCAAGGCCGAGATCAAGGCGCGGGTGACGGAAGCCGCCCGCCTCCTCGACATCACCGACCTGATCGACCGCAAGCCGAAGCAGCTCTCCGGCGGCCAGCGTCAGCGCGTCGCCATGGGGCGCGCCATCGTGCGCAATCCCAAGGTATTTTTGTTCGACGAGCCGCTCTCCAATCTCGACGCCAAGCTGCGCGTGCAGATGCGGATCGAGATCAAGAAGGTGCACCAGAAGGTGCGCACCACCACGGTCTACGTCACCCACGACCAGGTCGAGGCGATGACGCTGGCCGACCGCGTCGTGGTGATGAACAAGGGCCGCATCGAGCAGATCGGCACGCCGAACGAGCTCTACCACAAGCCGGCGACGCACTTCGTGGCGGGCTTCATCGGCTCGCCCGCGATGAACTTCATCCCGTGCCGGCTCGAGGATGTCGGCGGCGCGCTTCAGCTCCGCCTCACCGACCGCATCGCCTTTGCGCTGCCGCCGGCCCGCGCCGCGCGCTACAGCGCGCTGCCGCGCACCGACAAGCTGCTGCTCGGCATCCGCCCCGAGCATCTCACGGAGTCGCATGCGCATCTGGGGCCAGGGGTCGAGCCCTTCGACACCGTGCTCGACGTCACCGAGCCGATGGGAATGGAGACCCTGGTCTATTTCGGGCTCGACGGCACGCCGGTCTGCGGCCGCGTCGATCCCAATGCCGGCGCTACGGACGGGGCTCCCATGCGTTTGGCGATGGACCTCAACAACATGCACCTGCTAAACGAAGAAACCGGCGTCGTGCTGTGACGCCGGCTTAAGAAACGCGAGCAGGCAGGGGAGCGATGGCGACCAACAAGAAGAAGATTTTCGTTACCCAAACTTTGTCGCAAGGGGCACGCGCCCTCCTCACCCAGCGGGACGATATCGAGCTCGTCGAGTTTTCCAACCTGATCTCGGCCAAGGACTTCGAGGCCCTGCTGAAGAGCCATGCGCCGGTCCATGGCGTGGCGTTAGGCGCCACCGCCTTCGGCGAGACCGAGCTCGAGGCATCCAAAGACATGAAGGTGGTGACCCGTATCGGCGTCGGCTACGACGCCGTCGATGTACCCGCCCTCTCCCGCCGCAAGGTGCCGCTGATGGTGGCGGGCAGCGCCAACTCGCCCTCGGTCGCGGAAGCGGCGCTGTTCATGATGCTGACGCTCGCCAAGCGCGCACAGGAGCTGCATTCCTGCGTCAGGGACGGCACATGGGCCGACCGGCTCGGCATGCTGCCATTCGACCTCTACGGCAAGACCGTGCTCGTCATCGGCTTCGGCCGCATCGGCAGTCGCACCGCCAGGCGCTGCCTGGCGTTCGAGATGAAGGTGCAGGTCCACGACCCCTACAAACCCGCTGCCGATATCAAGGCGGCCGGATGCGAGCCGGTCACTGACCTCGACGCCGTGCTGCCTCACGCCGATTTCGTCACCATCCACTGCCCGAAGACGCCGGAGACCGTCGGCCTGTTCGATGCGGCGCGGATCGGGCGCATGAAGCCGAGATCCTACCTCATCAACACCGCGCGCGGCGGCATCGTGAAGGAAGCGGCGCTGCACGACGCGCTGACGTCCGGAAAGCTCGCCGGCGCCGGCCTCGACGTGTTCGAGGTGGAGCCGCCGCCGGTCAGCAACGCGCTGTTCGCGCTGCCCAACGTCATCATGGCGCCGCACGTCGCCGGCGTCACGGTCGAGGCGGTCCAGCGCATGAGCGAGCAGACCGCGCACAACATCCTGAGCGCTCTGGACGGCGATCCCATCAGGCAGAACGTCATCAATCAGGACGTGCTCAGCTGACCCAACCGCCTGCGGGACGCCAGAAAGCGTCCCATTTTGGTGCAGATCGGGCCCCAACTCAGCCTTAATCAAACGCGCCTAATGTTCCCGGCCGCGGCGGCAGTGGGACAGACCTGCCGTCCGCGTCGAGCTGGAGGATGGACCCTTGTCAGAGATCGACCCGACCGACCATGCGCTGGCGACCATCGCCAGCATCCTGGAGAACCCCGAGCCCGTTCTCGTCGTCCGCGACACCGAGACGCCGGCCGCTGAAGAGGATTCCGTCGTCGAAGAACATCCAGCCGCCGCTGACGAGCATCCGGTGGTCGCCGAGCACGAGCATCCCGTCGTCGAGGAACAGCCGCTGGTGCCGGAGCACACCGATGCCGACGGCTACAGCAAGGTCGGACCGGGGCCGATGGTGGCGATCCGTCTCAAATGGACGGTTCATCGCGGCGATGACGGCCAGTACTACGTCCACGAGACCATCGGCGAGCAGTCCGCGCCCGTCGTCAGCGGTCCGATGACGAGCGAGGCCGCCGTGCGCTTCGTCGATGCGCATGAGGAAGAGGCGAACAGGCGCTTCGAGCTGCTGCGCAGCGAGATCGCCGGCCGCAGCTCGCTCGCCGATTACGAGCGCAAGGGCGAAGCCTGAAGCATGATCCGGAAAAGTGCGAAGCGGTTTTCCGAAAAAGATCATGCGTAAACAACAACCCAAAGCGCGATGACGATTCATCCAGATCCCATCGCGCTTTAGGACTTACTTCCTTCCGAGATAATCCTTCTTCACGAGCTCGACGCCGGCGTGCCGCAACAGGTCGTAGGCGGTCGTAACGTGAAAGAAGAACTGCGGAACGCTGAACGTCAGCAGCAGCGTCCGCCCTGTGAACGGCAGCTCGGTGCCGTTCTTCAGCCTGAAGAAGACGTTCTGCTCCGCCGCCGCATCGATCGTCGCGCGCGGCAGGCTCTCGATGAACTCGATCGAGGTCGCGATGCGCGCCTGCAGCCCGGCCATGTCGTGCTCCAGCGCCGGCAGCGCCACGGGATCGTGCTGCGCCAGCAGGGCCGGCGCGACCGTGGCGTGGCGGCAGGCCTCGCCGACCTGCTGCGCCAGATCGTACATGTTCGGCGCAAGGCGCATGCCGAGCAGCACCGCGGGATTGAACTTGCGGGCCTCGGCATAGGCCACGCCCTTGTCGAGCAGGACGGACAGGTTGCGCAGATACGGCACGAAGAGGCCAACCAAGGCCTCGTACATCGAAATCGTCACCCCAAGCTTCCTTTCAATTCCGCCTCGCCAGCGACGGGCATCCGGTCTAAATCCAAATCAGAGGAGCTGCACAATGACAGCTCGGGCATGGGTGGAAAAGAGATGACCGTTCGAATATCCGTTCGAATTCTGGCGGCTTTGGCCGTGGCGCTGCTGATGAACCTTTCGGCCCACGCCCAGCAGGCGGCGCCCTCGCGCCTCGACGAGATCATTAAGCGCGGCACCTTGCGCGTCGGCATGACCGGTGACTACAAGCCCTTCATTTATCTCGACAAGACCACCCAGCAGTTCTCTGGCTTCGACGTCGACATGGCGGAGGCGCTGGGCAAGGCACTCGGCGTCAAGGTCGAGTTCGTGCCGACGGCCTGGCCGAAGCTGATGAAGGATTTCGAGGCCGACCAGTTCGACATCGCCATGGGCGGCGTGTCGGTGACGCTCGACCGGCAGAGGAAGGGTTTCTTCTCGGCACCGATCATGCGCGAGGGAAAGACGCCGATCGCGCGCTGCGCCGACGTCGGCAAGTACCAGACGCTCCCTGATATCGACAAGAAGGGCACCCGCGTCATTGTCAATCCCGGCGGCACCAACGAACGCTTCGCGCGCGCCAACATCAAGGACGCCGACATCACCGTCTTCGCCGACAACACCGTGATCTTCGACGAGATCGCCAAGGGCAACGCCGATCTGATGATGACCGACGCCTCCGAGACGCGCTACCAGCAGAAGCAGCATCAAGGCGTGCTCTGTGCGGTGCATCCGGAAAAGCCGTTCGATTTCTCCGAGAAAGCCTATTGGCTGCAGCGCGACATGGCGCTCAAGGCCTTCGTCGACCAGTGGCTGCACATTTCCATGGAAGACGGCAGCTACAAGAAGATCTACGCCGCCTGGTTCGACTAGCGGCGCGACCGGCGGCCGATCTCGTCCGTCACTCCAGATGCTTGCGGAAGAAGCTCACGACTGCGTCGTTGAAGGTGTCGTGAAACGCTTTCCTGTCGAACCCGGCCGGGTCGGTGCACAGGATCGGCGCGGCTTCGGCCAGCTTAGCTGGACATGGCGCAAGAAAGGAAAAGTGCGACGAGTTCGGCACGATCCGGAAGTCGGGACGCGCGGGAAGCATTTGCTCGAGCGCATCGACCGAAGCGGGCACGACGCCGTCACCGCCGAGCGCCGAACGCCATAAGAGAAGCGGGATCGTCACATTGGCGAGGCGATCCCGGTTGAAGAGCCCCTCATAAAGGGGCGGATCCGCCAGCACGGCCGCTCTCACGCGGGAGTCGTGTACGGCCGCTTCAGTTGGTACGCGCCCATCGCGAATGGCCCGGCATTTCGGCGTTGTCGCCCCTTCCTTGTCGCAAAGCGGAGCAAGCGCGCCGAAATCGGGATTGCCGCCGATTACGACGAGACCGGTATAGGCGCCGCGCGAGAAACCGAACAGGCCGACCCGCTTGGGGTCGAGAGCCCCAGCTTCCGTCCAGGCGCCGAGCATGAAATCGGTCAATCGCTTCATGTCGGCGGGACGCTCGACCAGCACGGAGAACTCATCGGTCCGGCTGGTGTCCCTGGCGGTGTCGCCCGGGTGGTTGATAGCCGCGACCACGAAACCGGCATCGGCCAGCGCCGTCGCGGTATCGACGTGACTGAGATACGAGCCGCGCCTCCCGTGCGATACAACGATCAGCGGGAGTCGGCTGCCCGCGATCGGACAATCCTTGACGCCCGGCAAGGCGAGACCCGCGCCCAACGCGACCTCCGAGGGCGATGCCGCGCAAGGTGTCGAGACCATGCCTTTCAGTGCAGGCCCGCCCGCATCGGCCGGCACGTCGAGAAAGCGGAGCCCGGCCGCCTGCACCGCAGTCGCGACCAGACAACACGCCGCGATGAGCATCACTACGCAAGATCGTCGCAGCATGATCAGCATCTCCGTCAGCGTGCACCATCGAGTATATTCAATCAGCACGGATCGTCCAGGCAAGCCCCCTGCGCCACCGAACGGCCAAGCCCGCCCAACTGTGGACCGACTTCCGCGTTATTGAACCGGAACCGGAGGGAGGACGACTCATACGGACAACAGTGATCTAGATCACTTTTTGCGATCGAGCCGGCGCGTAAGCGTCGGTGCGGGGACCACCTGTTCAGGAGATGGAAATGAGGAAGCTGGTGGCCACGGCCGCATTCCTTTTGTTGGCGAGCACTGCTGCGCAGGCGCAGTACACCTTCGAATATGGCGGGCGCACCATCCGCATCGATCCCGACCGCGGCACCGTGCAGATTCCCGGCGTGTACGACAACACCGGCCAGGGCAAGGCCAAGAAGGCCAAGAAGAACGAGACGAGCCCAGGCCAGCAGGCGCCGCAGCAAGCGACGGTCGAGCCGCAAACGCCGGCTGCACCGGCGCCTCCACCTGCCGCCGCAGCAGCGCCTCCCGCGGCCGTGCAGTCCCCCGCGCCCGTCGTGGCCGCACCGCCTCCCGCGCCACCCGCACCGCAGCCGGCGACCGCCACCGCTGCGCCGGCTGATACGGCTGTCGCGCCTCCTCCCGCACCGCCTCCGGCCCCTGCTCCCGTCCAGCAGCAGGCGGCTCCCGCAGCACCGCCGCCGGCCGCTGTGGCCGTTGCACCGCCGGCGCCACCTCCGCCACCGGCTCCGGCCCCCGCTCCCGTTCAATCCGCCGCGGTCGCCCCGCCCGCTCCGGCAGCCGCGCCCACGCGTGATCTCAATTCACCGCTCGGCGTCTGGCTCACCGAGGAGAAGGAAGGCAAGGTCCGCATCGAGCAGTGCGGCAGCAATCTCTGCGGCTATTCGGTCGATAGCAAATCGAACCAGAACGGCGAGCAGGTCCTGATCAACATGAAGCCCGGCAAGGACCAGAAATGGTCCGGCCGCATCCTCGATCCCAACAGCGGATCGACATACGACTCCACGATCTCCATGAAGGGCACGGACAGGCTGCGCGTGCAGGGCTGCGCCTTCGGCGGCATGTTTTGCGGCGGCCAGACCTGGACGCGCGTGAACTGAGTTCGGTTTCGACGCTCTGACCAAACAAGGGGCCCGCGATCCGGGCCCCTTTGCTTTGTCCGCGTGTCATGACGACGTGCGCCACCTCACAGAGCCTGCTGCAGGCGTGACGCCTCTCACATCGCCGGTTCCGCGCGCCGTGCCACGTTCCCCTGCATGGTCAACCACAGGGGCGTGCCATGAACGGCATTCGCAAAGGACTCTTCGTTACCCTTCTCGCCATCGCTCTCCCGCTGACGCAGGCCGGTGCTGCGACCAACACTTTCGACGGCACATGGAATGTCCGGATCTCGTCATCGAGCGAGACCTGCGGCAATGGCGCAACCGTCGCGATCGGCATCAACAACGGTCAGATTGCATCAAGCAGCGCCACCGTGAACGCCTCCGGTCGCGTGGCGGATGCCGGCAGCATCAACGTCACCTTGAGCAGCGGCATCAAGCGCGCGGTCGGCTTCGGTCACCTCAGCGGCACCTCGGGCTCCGGCACCTGGCGCGGCGCCATATGCACAGGCACGTGGACGGCGCAAAGGATGTAAGTCGCCGTGTCCCGGCTCGGCCACGCATCGCCAAGGGCGATGCGTCTTGCCCGGGGCACGCAAATTAGCCCGCCGCTGCGCCGTATTCCGCGTCGGTCACCGGCTCGAGCCAGGTCGAATAGACGCCGTCGAGTGCTTCCTGCATGGCGATGTGGCACATGCCGTTGGTCGGCGAGGCCCCGTGCCAGTGCAGTTCGCCCGGCGGAATCCAGACAGTGTCGCCGGGGCGGATCTCGCGGATCGGCCCGCCCTTGGACTGGATGCGGCCAACGCCGGAGATGACGTAGAGCGTCTGCCCGAGCGGATGGTGGTGCCAATTGGTGCGTGCGCCCGGCTCGAACGCCACGCGCGAGCAGTTCAGCCGTGCCGGCGCGGGCGCCATGATGACGGGGTCCTGCCACACCGTGCCGGTGAAGTGTTCCTTGGGCGCGCGGCGGGTCGGCCGCGTGCCTGCGACGGTGATCTCCATGGGGGTCCTCGCTTCCGTTACTTCTTGCTGGCGGCGTAACGCGCCTTGGTTTCGGCGTTCATGGGATAGAGGCCCGGCAGCACGGCGCCGTTGTTCACCTCGTTGACGATCCAGGCTTCCATCCGCTCCTGCTCGACGCCCTCGGCAAGGACGTGGTCGAGCATCGCCTGCGGGATCAGCACGCAGCCGTCCTGATCGGCGACCACGATGTCGTTCGGGAATACCGCAACGCCGCCGCAGCCGATCGGCTCGCCCCAGCCGACGAAGGTCAGGCCCGCAACCGACGGCGGCGCGGCGTAGCCGTCGCACCACACCGGCAGGTTGGTGCCGAGCACGCCCTCGACGTCACGCACGACGCCGTCGGTGACCAGCGCGGTGACGCCGCGCTTCATCATGCGGGCGCAGAGGATGTCGCCGAAGATGCCGGCATCGGTGATGCCCATGGCGTCGACCACGGCGATGCAGCCCTCCGGCATCGCCTCGATCGCGGTGCGCGTCGAGATCGGCGACGACCAGGATTCCGGCGTCGCCAGATCCTCGCGCGCCGGCACGAAGCGCAGCGTGAAGGCAGGCCCCACCAGGCGCGGCAGGCCCGGGCGCAGCGGACGCGCGCCGCGCATCCACACGTTGCGCAGGCCCTTTTTCAGCAGGACCGTGGTGATGGTGGCAGTGGTGATGCCGGCGAGGGTCTTGCGGGCTTCGGGGGACAGCGACATGGACGAGAACGAGCTCCGGATAGGCGGGAAAATAACGCGCGCATCTTGCGAGCCGCAGCCTTTGCGTCAAGGGCCAAAAGACCCACAAGAATGCAGGGCCGCAGCGCCATTATGCGACGCGATAACAAGGCTTTATCGCGGACCCCTGCATTAATTTATTGGACTTGCGGGCGCATTTACGCGAAGCAGGGACACGCGGAACTCAACGCTGAGCCCGCGTTTCCTGAGAAGCCCGATTTCGACAGCGCTTTGACAGCTCAATGGCCGCGACGCTTCCCCCGCCCCGCCTCCTGCCCAGTGGCGACAGTGCCGTCACGGTCGAGTTCAGCCGCACCATCGATGATACCGCCAACCAGCGCGTGCTGGCGCTCGACAAGGCACTCGCAGCGAGCCCCATCGACGGCATCACCGAGACCGTGCCGACCTATCGCTCACTGCTGGTGCATTACGACCCCGGCAAGATCGGCTTCGACGCGCTCGGCGAGAAGATCCTCCCGATCGCCACCCGGCCGCTGCCGCCAGCCACCAAGGCGCGCCGCTGGCGCATTCCCGTCGCCTATGGCGGCGAACATGGCATCGACCTCGAGGATGTCGCCAAGACGCTCAACACCACGCCGGATGACATCATCGCCCGGCACATCGGTGGCGACTACAAGGTCGCCATGATCGGCTTCACGCCGGGCTGGTCCTATCTCAGCGGCCTCGACAAATCCCTGCACATGTCGCGGCGGCAGTCGCCGCGGCTGCTGACGCCCGCCGGCACGATCTCGATCGGCGGCATCCAGGCCGGCATCCAGTGCCTGGCCGCCCCGAGCGGCTGGCACCTGCTCGGCCGCACGCCTGTCAGAACCTATCAGCTCCACCGCAATCCGACCTTCCTCACCGAACCCGGTGATCGCGTGACGTTTTTCGCCATCGACCACAAGACGTTCGAGGACATGGACCGCGCCGCCGAGGCCGGCGAGATCGTCGCCGAGCAGGTGGTCGCATGAGCCGGCTTATTGTTGCCAGCATTGGCCCTGCCAGCTCGGTCCAGGACGGCGGCCGCCATGGTGCGCAACGCTACGGCCTGACAGTCAGCGGGGCGATGGACCGCCTGTCGCTCGCAGCGGCCAACACGCTGGTCGGCAATGAGCCGTTAGCGGCCGCTGTCGAGATCGGCCCGTTCGGCGCGACGTTCACTGCGAAGGATGGCACCGTCCGCGTGGCGATCGCCGGGGCACCGCGCAACGCCGATGTCGCCGGGCGGCCGGTGGCGATGGACACATCGGTGACGCTGAAGGACGGCGAGACGCTGACGCTGGGTTTCGCTCGCGGTGGCGCGTTCACTTATCTGGCGATCGAAGGCGGTATCAAGGGCGAGCCGGTGTTCGGCAGCCTTGCGGTGAATGCCCGTGCCGGTCTCGGCAGTCCCTACCCGCGCCCGCTCCAGGCTGGCGACGAATTCACCGTCGAGGCCGCAAGCGGCGCACCGGAGCTGCGGATCGAGCTGCCGAAACCGGTGAGCGGACCGATCCGCGTGCTGCTCGGGCCGCAGGACGACGAGTTCGACGACGCCAACAAGGCGCTGTTCTTAGGTAGCGAGTGGAAGATCTCGGCGACGTCAGACCGCATGGGCTACCGGCTTGAAGGCCCCGCGATCAAGCACCTGCACGGCCACAACATCGTCTCCGACGGCACGGTCAACGGCAGCATCCAGGTGCCCGGCAACGGCTCGCCGATCGCGCTGATGATGGACCGCGGCACCTCCGGCGGCTATCCGAAGATCGCAACCGTGATCACGGCCGATGTGGGCCGCCTGGCGCAGACCTCGGCGGGAACCGCGTTCCGCTTCAAGCAGGTCAGCATGGCGGAGGCGCAGGACGAGGCGCGCAAGTTCGCCCAACTGATCCGCACCCTCCCCGACCGCCTGCGCTCCTCCGACACCGTCGAACTCAACATCGAGGCGCTCAGCGATGCTAACGTTGCCGGCTACGCGGTGAGCGCGGTCGACGCCGGAACCTGGCAGGTCACGGCGGAACCGTAAGCGGCAACGAGACCAGAGGCGGAGAGCAACCCATGAAGACGATCGATCTCAATTGCGACCTCGGCGAAGGGTTTGGCGCGTGGGAGATGGGCAACGACGCCGCGATGATCGACCTCGCAAGCTCGGTCAACGTTGCCTGCGGCTTCCACGCCGGCGACCCCGACATCATGCGCCGGACGGTGGAGCTTGCGAAAGCGCGCTGCGTCTCGGTCGGCGCGCATCCCGGCTATCGCGACCTGCACGGCTTCGGCCGGCATCCGATCGCGGGGCTGAAAGCCTCCGAGATCGAGAACCTCGTCGCCTACCAGATCGGCGCGCTGCAGGCGATCGCGACCGCGGCCGGCCACAAGGTCACGCATGTGAAGGCGCATGGTGCACTCTCCAACGTCGCCTGCGAGGACGACATGACGGCGAAGGCGATCGCCGCCGGCATCAGGGCGGTCGATCCCAGCCTGATCTTCGTCGTGCTCGCCAATTCGAAGCTGGTGAAGGCCGGCGAAGCGGCCAACCTGCCGATGGTGCACGAGGTGTTCGCCGACCGCGCCTATGAGGATGACGGCAACCTCGTCTCGCGCAAGAAGCCCGGCGCGGTGCTGCATGATGCGAAAGTGATCGCGGAGCGCGTGGTGCGCATGGTGCAGGACGGCGCGGTGGTGTCGGTGACGGGAAAGGTCATCAAGATGCGGACGGACACGGTCTGCATCCATGGCGATACACACGGCGCGGTCGAGATCGCGCGGACGCTGCGTCAGGCGTTGAAGGAAGCCGGGATCGAGGTGGCGCCGTTCAAGCGCGGGGCGTGAGAATTGTCGTCATTCCGGGATGATGCGAAGCATCAGACTATGGTGCGCAATTGCGCACCTGAGAATCTCGAGGTTCCGGGTTCGGCTTCGCCGCCCCCGAACGACGATTCAGAACGGGTGCACCGACAGCGTGCCGAACACGATCGCGGCGATCACGGCAAAGGCGCTGTAGAGCGCCAGATGATGAGCGCTCGCCCCGGTGCGACGCGAGAGCGAGCGCGCGTAGAAGTGCAGTCTGGCTTCCGCCGATAGTTCGCGCATGGTCGATCTCCAACGCCCCATTTGCGGGAGTATGAAGGATCAACCCTGGCGGGAGGCAAGATGGCGGCGGAAATAGCGATGAGGGTTCTCCGGGGAGGCCCCATCGCAGGCGCAAATTCTCTTCACCTGCGGGTTCCGAGAATCTTATTCGTTAGGATTCGAGCCAGTTGGAACCGGGCACGATGACGGAGGGATGACAGTGTAGGGTGGGTTAGCCTTGCGGCTGCGCGAAGCGCAGTCCGCACGGCGTAACCCACCAACTTCCCTCCGCATTTGCGGAAGCATGGTGGGTTACGCCGCGCAGATGCGCTTCGCGCATCTGCGGGGCTAACCCACCCTACGAGGTCTTCCTTAGTAGACGTCAGCCTGGAAGCGGCCGGTCTTCTTGAGCTCGGCGACGAAGCTCACGGCCTCATCGGTCGAACGCGCGCCGAACTGGGCGACGATGTCGACCAGCGCACGTTCGACGTCCTTGGCCATGCGCTTGGCATCACCGCAGATGTAGAGATGCGCGCCTTCGGCGAGCCAGGTCCACAATTCGCGGCCGACCTCGCGCATGCGGTCCTGCACATAGAACTTCTTCTCGCCGTCGCGCGACCAGGCCAGCGACAATCGCGTCAGTTGGCCCGAGGTCTTCATCGCATTGAGCTCTTCCTGGTAGAAGAAATCGCAGTCGCTGCGCTGATGGCCGAAGAACAGCCAGTTCTTGCCGGGCGCGCCGGTCGCCTTGCGGTCGAGCAGGAAGGCGCGGAACGGTGCGATGCCGGTGCCGGGGCCGATCATGATGATGGGCGTCTTCGGATCCTGCGGCAGGCCGAAGCCGTGCGCCTTCTGCACGTAGACCTTGAGCTTCTCGCCTTCGGCGATGCGCTCGCCGAGGAAGGTCGAGGCGACGCCGATGCGCTTGCGCTTGCCGATCACGTAGCGCACGGAATCGACCGTCAGCGACAGTTTGCCCGGCGTCGCATTGTGCGAGGACGAGATCGAATAAAGCCGCGGCTGCAGCGGCTCCAGCGCCTCGACGAAGGCCTCGGGGTGCGGACGCGTGCCGGAAAACTTCTGGAGCGCTGCCATGACATCGAGGGTTGCGGCATCGCCATCGGGATCCTCGCCCTGCGCCAGCGCCCGCGCCTTCTCGCGCTGCGCGCCGCCGGTGATGAAGGAGATCAGCTCGAACAACGAATCCGGCGCCGGCGACAGCGAGACGTCGTCGATCAGCACCTCGCGCAGCGTCTTGCCGTTGACCTTGGTGGTGTGGGAGGCGCCGAGCAGCGCGATGATCTGGTCGACGAGGCCGACATCGTTGCGCGCGAACACGCCGAAAGAGTCACCAACCACGTAGTCGAGCTTGCTCGCGGAGAGATCGAACTCGATGTGATAGGTCTCCTTCTCGGACTTCCCCTTGTTGAGAAGACGCCGCGACAGGAACGTCGCTTCCGTCGGATTGTCGCGCGAGCGGCCGGGCTCGGCGATCGTCACGGTCACGGCGGGCGCCGCGACTGCGTTCGTCTTCTCGGGTGCTTTCGCCGCCGGCGCCTTGTCGAGCTCCTCGTAGAGCGACTTCAGCATCCGCGCGGTTTCCTTGCCGCCGGGGACGCAGAGATTGAGCCGCGCTTCGCTGCGGCTCGCAATCGCCTCCGAATAGTCCTGGCAATTGTAGCCGCACTGGCCGCAATCCTGCTGCGCCATCGCCGCCATCATCTTGCGGCGCAGGGGACGGCCTTCCGCGAGCTTCATCCGGTCGGCGATCGGCATGGTCTGGTCGTGCCATGGCGCTTCGCCGTCGTCGCCGTCACCGGCCTGCATGACGGCCGCGCCCTGCTCTGCCGACAAGGGCGTAGCCACGTCAGGCGAGAGCAGTCCGGCAAAGAATCCGTTCAGCCAGGAGCGCTGCGCGTCGGAGAACGGCGCGCTGGCGGGAATGATGTCGAGTTTCGGCGGAGGCGTGATCTGGTTCATGCGGACACCTGTGCATCGGCAAGCTTGCGCAGCGTTTCGCCGTCGTGGCGGCGCGCAAAAGACAGGAAGGTTTCATCAGGCGAGGCGCGATGGGCGAGATAGGCCTTGAGCAGCGCCTCGACCGTCTTCGGCACGTCCTCGGCCTTGAGGTCGTGATAGACCTCCTGCCCGACATCGGCATCGGGGCCGAACCCGCCGCCGGTGAAGAGGTGATAGCCCTCGACGGTGTCCTCCTCGTTCACGGGCACGCGTGCGCCGATCAGTCCGATGTCGCTGATGTAATGCTGCGCGCAGGAATGGTGGCATCCGGTCAGGTGGATGTTGACAGGCTTGTCCATGGCGACGCGCGGCTCGCACCAGTCGCCGATCTCGGCGGCATTGCGCTTGGTGTTGGACGCCGCGAAACGGCAGCCGGCATTGCCGGTGCACGCAATCAGGCCGGCACGGATGTGCGAGGCTTCGACCGCGAGCCCGGTCTGCTTGATCGCGGCAATGGCGAGCTCGACATTCTCGTCGCGCACGCCCGAGATCAACAGGTTCTGCCAGACCGTCAGGCGGATCTCACCGTCGCCGAGGTCGCGCGAAACCTTGGCGAGGGCGCGCATCTGATCGCAACTGAGCTTGCCGAGCGTCAGCGACACGCCGATCCAGTTGAGGCCGTCCTGCTTCTGCTTGTGCACGCCGATATGGGCCATGCGATCTGCGGCGGGCCGCGGGAGAAACGCCTCTTCCGGCACGCGCGTGAACGGCGTCTTCAGCCGCTCCTCGACCAGCTTGAGGAAGCCGTCATGGCCCATCGCATCGAGCACGTATTTCAAGCGCGCCTTGTTGCGGTTGGTGCGGTCGCCATGATCGATGAAGACGCGCACGATGGCGTCCGCGACGGCGGTCGCCTCCTCCGGCTTCACGATGATGCCGGAATATTTCGCAAAATCCTTGTGGCCGGTGATGCCGCCGAGGCCGAGCCGGAACCAGACCCCAGGCTCGACGCCGAAACCGTCCTTCACCTCATAGGCGGTGAAGGCGATGTCGTTGGTCTCTTCCAGCACCGCGATCTTGCCGGCGCCGTCGAAGGCGACGTTGAACTTGCGCGGCAGCCCATAGAGCGAGCGGTCGTTGAGGATGTGATAGTGCCACTCGCGCGCATAGGGCCGCGTGTCGATGATTTCCTGCGGATCGATGCCGGCGGTCGGCGTTCCCGTCACGTTGCGGATGTTGTCGGCGCCGGAGCCGCGCGAGCACAGGCCGAGGTCCTGGATGCCCTCGATCATTCTGATCGCGTGCTTCGGCGGGATCTCACGCAGCTGGAGATTGGCGCGCGTGGTGACATGGCTATAGGGGCCGCAGAGCTCGTCGGCGAGATCGGCAAGGCCCGACAGCTGCCAGTGCTTCATGATGCCGTTCGGGATGCGCAGGCGGCACATGTAGGAGTCCTGCGTCGGCGCGACGTAGAAGATGCCGTAATAGCGCCAGCGGAAATTGTCCGCCGGGCTCGGCGGGGTGTTGTCGAGCGCCTGCTGGCGAAGGCGCGGATACGCATCGAAAGGATGCTCGTCGCGCTTGAACTTCTCCTGGTCGGCGAGCTTCTTGCCTGCTGCGATGACCTTGTCCTGCGCCTTGATGTGCACGGCATCAGGACCGGTCGGCTCGGCATTCGCCTTGCCGCCGCCACCACCAAGGCCGCGACCGACGCGGCTGATCTGCAGGCCGGTCGTGAAGCCTTCGAGATAGCGTTTCTGCTCGTCGGTAAAGTCGACTGAGACCGTATCGATTTTCATGGTCGGTAACGAAGCTCCTGCGGCCACCGCGGTGGCATCGACGGAAAATTGTGCGACCCGCGGGGAACTCAGCTGGCGGCTTAAGCCTGCTTCGCAACCCGACGGTCCAATCAGCTTCGTTGCTGTGGGACTTGGCTCAGCAGGCACCAATGACAAGCTGGCCGCAGCGCAACATACAAGTTGCGTGCCAGCTTTTACGAAAGAGAAAATTTTTATCTTTCAATGGATTACCGGAAGCCCCGAAAAACACCGGTCCCGGAACTCACACGAAATTCGAGCACTCGGCCCAAAATTTAGCCGCTACCGCCCATTGCTGAAAAACGATGCAGGGGACGAATCAGGCCTTCCAGCGGCCGACCTCGAAGGCCTCGAGGTGGCCCCGGATGTTGTCGGGATCGAAGGCGGGTCCGGCGAATGCGCCGAAGGCCGCGGGCGCCTCGGTGGGCGGCTGGCGGCCGACGGCTGCGTCGTAGAGATCCGGTCTGAACACAGCCATGGCCGTCTTGACGCCGTCGGGCGTCAGCGCCGTCTGCCCCCAGCGCACCATCTGGGCGTAGAGCCAGGCGGCCTGGACCGGCTCGGGGCGCCCTGCGCCTTCGCGTCCGACCAGCAGGTAACGGCTGCTTTCGCGGAAGGTGCCGTCCGGCGAGATCTTCAGGCGTCCCGTGAGGGTCCGCTGGATGACCTCGGCATCGACACCGATCCGCTCGGGCTGCGCCAGAATCCGCGCCGCCTCGGTGAGGTTCGCAGGCTGCTCGATGAACTCGGCGCCCTTCACGGCCGCACGCACCAGGGCTGCGACCACGTCCGGATTCTTGTCGGCCCAGACCTGACGGACCGCAAGCACCTTCTCGGCGGCGCGCACGAGGATATCGGAGACAAAATGCAGGATGTGCCCGATGCCGAGATCGACCGCGACCGAATTCCAGGGCGCGCCGACGCAGAAGGCATCGACATGGCCGCTCTCGAGGCTGTCGACCATGTAGGGCGGCGGCAGCACCACCATGCGCACGTCCTCGTCCGGATCGACGCCGGCCGCCGCCATCCAGAACCGCAGCTGGTAATTGTGGGTCGAGAACGGGAAGGTCATGCCGAAGGTCAAAGGCTCCGCGCCTGCCTTGCGGCGCTTGGCGACCACCTTCGCCAGCGCCTTCGCGGTGACCATCGGATCGAAGCGGTCGCCGTCGATCTCCTCCATCAGCGCCGCATGCAGCGCCGGCGACACCGTGATCGCATTGCCGTTGATGCCGAGATTGAAGGGCGCGGCGATCGGCACCTTGACGTGGCCGAGCCCGAGCGAGGACGCGATCGCGACGGGCGCGAGCAGATGTGCCGCGTCGAACAGGCCGATATTGAGCTTGTCCCGCACGTTGGACCAGGACACCTCGCGCACCAGCTCGACCTCGAGCCCTTCGGCGGCGGTGAAGCCCTTGTCGACGGCGACGATCAGGGCTGCGGCATCGACCAGCGGGATGAACCCGATGCGGAGCGGTCCAGTCATTTCAGCATCTCCGATGCGGTGATGATCGACTGGGCGATCTCGCCGATTTTCTTCTTCTCGCGCATCGCAGTCGAGCGCAGCAGCACATAGGCCTCGTCCTCGGTGAGGCCCTTCACCTTCATCAGGATGCCCTTGGCGCGCTCGATGATCTTGCGATCCTCGAGCTGCGACTTGGTGCGCTCGAGCTCCTCCTGGAGTTTCGCGAAGGCGTTGAAACGAGACACGCAGAGGTCGAGGATCGGCTTGATGCGCTCCTTCTTCAGCCCGTCGACGATGTAGGCCGACACCCCCGCCTCGACCGAGGCCTGGATCGAGGCTGAATCGCTCTGGTCGACGAACATCGCGATCGGCCGCTTCACGGCGCGGCTGACCTGGAACATCGCCTCCAGCACGTCACGGCTGGGGTTTTCGAGATCGATCAGGATGATGTCGGGGTCCACCGCATAAATACGGGCCAGGAGGCTCTGCATCTCGCTGATATGGACGACCTGGGTGAACCCGGCTTCCCGCAACCCCTCCTCGAGGATCGCAGCCCGGATCGGGCTCTCGTCGACAATCACGATTTTGGGCGACTGTTCGGCGCTCATGGCTCACTCACGGCAGCTGATTCATCCATAGCACGCCCGCAGGCCATGCAAAGGGTTGTAATTATGGGCAATTGGGACTAGCTCAGGCCGGTCAATCAGGCAGATCAGACATGGATCAGACGGCTGCGCCCAAGGTCAGCTTCGTGTCGCTGGGGTGCCTGAGACAACTGATGTAAACTTTTGACCCGCCCACTCCCACAAGAAGACTGCCGCCCGACGGCGGCTGGGCTTGTGCCATCACGGAATCTTCGCGCCAACGATCATCTTGTCGAGAAGTGGCACGGCGGCCAACACCGCCCTCTCGTTCTTGCCGGAGACCGCCAGCCGCACGACGTAGGAATTGCCGTCCTTGTCGACATCAACGTAATGCGCGATCACTTCGATCGGCTGGTCCTTCAGGGACGGATTGTCGTAGCGGTTGATGATGACCTTCGGGTTGACCGAGGGAAGCGTGGTGATCTTGGCGTTCTTGCCGGATGTCGTCGCCCAATCCCGATCGCTGGATGCGACCCATTGGACCAATTCGGTCCGATCCTTATTGTAGCGGCCTTCGGCATAGATGATCACTTCGGCGTTGCCGAACCTCTTCCCGTTGGGCACGAACATCGAGGCGAGGTACTTGAGACTCGCGGCCTCGTCCCTCGTCCACCCATCGGGCGCCTTCACGCGTGGCCTGAATTCCGGACACATTCGTTCTTGCCGATCGCAGACATGGATGATCTTGTCGACTTCGGCCTTCGCCGGAAACATCGCGCCGCAGGAAACGGTAACGAAGGCCAGGCCGAAGATGAAACGGCGCATCGCAGTAAAGCTCCGTGGACTAAGCAAGAAACAGAATAGCAACTAAAAAGTGCGTGTTTGGCGCGATTCCTCTCGGTTCCTCAGCACGCTCGATCGGAACCAGCTTCCGCTTCAGCACCGCACCGCATACGTTAGTTGTTGAATTTTTTCATGGGTTCAATTACTTGGGCCGCAAATCCTGACAATTCAGATGTAGACCTCCAGGCGATTACATGGACAGAGCGCCGCGCATATCATTCACGTCACTCGGGTGTCCCAAGGCACTGGTGGATTCCGAGCGCATCATCACGCGCCTGCGCGCGGAGGGCTACGAGCTCGCCCGCAAGCATGACGGGGCCGACATCGTCATCGTCAACACCTGCGGCTTCCTCGACAGCGCCAAGCAGGAATCGCTGTCGGCGATCGGCGAGGCCATGGCCGAGAACGGCAAGGTCATCGTGACGGGCTGCATGGGTGCGGAACCCGAGCAGATCGAGCAGGCCTATCCCGGCGTGCTCTCCATCACCGGTCCGCAGCAATATGAGAGCGTGCTCGACGCCGTGCATCGCGCGCTGCCGCCGGCGCACAATCCGCATCTCGACCTGGTGCCGCCGCAGGGCATCAAGCTGACGCCGCGCCACTACGCCTATTTGAAGATCTCCGAAGGCTGCAACAACCGCTGCACCTTCTGCATCATCCCGAAACTGCGCGGCGACCTCGTCTCGCGCCCGGCCAACGACGTGCTGCGCGAGGCCGAGCGCCTGGTCGGCGCCGGCGTGAAAGAGCTGCTGGTAATCTCGCAGGACACCTCGGCCTATGGCGTCGATCTCAAATACGCCGAGAGCCCGTGGAAGGACCGCCAGGTCCGCGCCAAATTCCTCGATCTCGCGCGCGAGCTCGGCGAACTCGGGGCCTGGGTCCGCCTGCAATATGTCTACCCCTACCCGCATGTCGACGAGGTCATCGCGCTGATGACGCAAGGCACGGTGCTGCCCTATCTCGACATCCCGTTCCAGCATGCGAGCCCCGAAGTGCTGAAGGCGATGAAGCGTCCGGCGGCGCAGGACAAGACGCTGGCGCGGATCAAGCGCTGGCGCGAGGAATGTCCCGATCTGGCCCTGCGCTCGACCTTCATCGTCGGTTTCCCCGGCGAGACCGATGCCGACTTCGCCTATCTGCTCGACTGGCTCGATGAGGCCGAGATCGACCGCGTCGGCTGCTTCAAATACGAACCGGTCGCCGGCGCGACGTCGAACGCGATCGAGAATCCCGTGCCGGAAGAGGTCAAGCAGGAGCGCTACAACGCGCTGATGGCCCGCCAGCAGAAGATCTCGGCGCGCCGGCTGAAGCGCAAGGTCGGCACGCGCCAGCAGATCATCATCGACGAGGTCGGCCCGACGGTGGCAAAGGGCCGCTCGAAAGCCGATGCGCCGGAGATCGACGGCGCGGTTTATCTGACGAGCCGCCGCCCCTTGCGCGTCGGCGAGATCGTCACCGCGAAGATCGAGCGCGCCGACGCGTACGATCTGCACGGCAGCGTCGCGGGGTTCTGAAGCACTCCGTCATTGCAAGCGTAGCGATGATAGCTCCATCACCGTCATCCTGAGGTGCTCGCTCTGCGACGCAACCGCGCCGTAGAGTGAGCCTCGAAGGACGACGGCCCGGCTGCATGCTTGGAGCAAGTTCATCATGTCGCTTCTCCCGACACCCGCCGTCCGTCATGCGCGGAAAACACCTCCTTGGCTGCGAACAGCCCGTTCACCGCCGCCGGGAAGCCCGCATAGACGGCCATCTGCATGATGATCTCCACGATCTCGTCGCGAGACAGCCCGACGTTCAGACCCGCCTCGATATGCACTTTGAGCTGAGGCGCGGCATTTCCGAGCGCCGTCAGTGCGGCGATCGTCGCGATCTCTCGATCGCGCAGGCCGAGGTCTGGGCGGCTGTAAATGTCGCCGAAGGGAAACTCGATCACGTATCGTGCGAAATCCGGAGCGATGTCGGCGAGTGAGGCGACGACATTTTCGCCGGCTCTGCCGTCAATGCGTGACAGGGCCCGCTGGCCGCGATCGAAGCGGCTTTCGGCTTGTGTTTGGGCGTGCGTCATTTTCCTTCGTCCTCTGTTCGCCGCCGGCATAGCCGGCGATCTTGGTATCAAGGACGAGCAGGCATTCCTGGAGTTCGGCAATCTGCGTGCGAACCTGTTCCCGGTGGATTTCCAGCATCTGCCGCCGGGCTGGCCCGGTGGCTTCGCCTTCATCACGAAGCGCCGCATAACGCAACATATCCCGGATCGGCATTCCCGTGGTCTTGAGCCGACCGAGGAATTCGATCCATCTGAGGATCGATGCGTCAAAGTCACGCTGGCCGGAACGATCCCGGTCTGCGTATGGCAGCAGCCCGATGCGCTCATAATAACGCAACGTGTGAGTCGACAGGCCGGTTCGTTTTGCGAGGTCGCCGATCTTCATGTGTGCCCGTTCTCGTACTGACGCACGTACAGATACCCCTTCGAGCGCACTCTAAGTCAAGGGGGGGGTCGAAGGTGCCGTTCCCGCGACGCCAAGATGGCACGACAGCAGAAGATTTCGGCGCGCCGTCCGGGCGGCAGCATCGCGGATTCCGAGCTTCAGGATGCCGCCAGCCATTTCGGCACCCAGCGCTCGGGGCGCGGTGCACGGGCGAGATCGGCCCTCGCCTCGGACAGCTTCGCCGGCTCGCCGTCGATGGTCGGGCGCACGTCGTACTCGAAGCTCGGCATGATGCGGCCGTCGGCATAGAGCCCGAAATTCATCACGTACCACAGGCCCAGCTCGGGCTGCGCGCGACGCATCTCCTCGCGCAGATCGCGCAGCAGGGATTCGATCGAGCCTGCTTCCTCGAACGGCTGCGGTCCGCGCGTCAGCACGCGGGCCTGGTATTGGGTACCCGATATCGCGATCTCGAAACGCGTCCTGTCCCAGGGTTTCTTGCCCTTGGGCAGATGGGCGGCAAGCCGCCAGCCGAGTTCGGCCATCAGCCGGTGGTTGGCCCAATAGTCTTCGCGATCCCGGCTCCATTTCTCCACGAAGCCGCGGAAGTCGGGCAGCTCCAACACGCCGTCTTCCGGCGCAGCCGTCTCGCCGATCGGCCGGCCGGCGAGCCATTGCGCGAGCTCGCCCGTCTGGCACTCGACCTCCTCGTGCGGCTTGAGATCGCTCCAGGCCTTGTCGAATTGTTGCGACGTCAGTTTGGCGAGCAGCCCGTCGAGGCTCGGCGCGAGCAGCTCGTAATCGCCTTCCGATCCCAGTCCGACGATCGGCGGGTTGTCGCGGTCGAGACCGGCGCCATACCAGCCGCCGACGGCCGAGCCGTCAGGCAGGCGCATGAACAGCGAAAACCTGTCGCGCAACGGACTGCCGTCGACGATCGGCGCGGAATCGGAGAACTGGCCCTGCAAGGAGAAGCAGCCGACGCTGCCCCAGGGGCGACCCTTGAGCCAGGCGGCAAAGTCGACCAGCAGCGGCGGCGCTTCGATGCCCGGCGGAAACGCGCCGCGAATGCTGTCGAGGTCGATCGGGTAAGGGGTATCGGACAAGGCTGAAAACTGTCTGGTTGGTCCCGTCTCCCTTGGTCTGAACCGCATCGCGTTCGGTTCGAACCAATTGGCGTCCGTTGATCACAAACGCGCTAGAGGCTCAATGGTTTCTACGCGGCGATCGATGAAATACAATCAAAAGGTTGGTGTCGGGGCCGGGCTGTACGCGATTGGCACAGCATTGATCCTGCTTGCGCTTCCCGCCGCGGCACAATCCCCATCGCCCGCGCAGGCGCGGCAATGGTGCTTCGGCACCAGCAAGATCGATGACCGGCCTATGGCAACCGTGCTCGCGTCTATCGTGACCGCGCTGGCCGATTTCGCCAGGTCGCTCCAAGCTCGGTAATCTCGATGCGGCGATTGCCGACTATGACGCAGCGCTGAACGCAAGGCCGCAGTTCGACAGTTCACTTTACGGCCGCGGGCTGGCGAAGCGGAAGAAGGGCGACAACGAGGGAGCCGAGCGCGACATCGCGGCGGCGAAAGCGATCAATGCCGGCATTGCCGATGTATTCGCGCATTACGGTGTCGAGTAATCCTCTCGCGCCGCTCTGCGCGCGCATGCAATGTGACACTATAGTGCATTCACGCAGGGGTCACGGACTCGTCCTAATTCTCGCGCGCCTTTCAACGCGAGCGAGGATTTTTGATGAGCCGCCTCTCAGACATGCTGCGCACGCAGCGCTTCGACGATTACCGCTTCTACCACCAGAGCACCGTCAACCAGACGCTGCACCTCGTCAGCGCCGTGATCTTTCTCGGCTGCTATGCGCTGCTGTTCAAAGACCCTGCCCTTGCGGGTCTCGTCGGCTGGCTCGCCATGCTGACGCGACAGACCGGGCACTTCTTCTTCGAGCCGAACGGCTATGACGCCGTCAACGACGTCAGCAACGACTACAAGGAAGCGGTGAAGGTCGGCTATAACCAGACCCGCAAGATCATCCTGCTTCTGGTCTGGGGCAGCGCGCCGATTGTGCTCTACGTCTTTCCGACGCTGTTCGGGCTGTTCGATCTTCCCGCAGGCCACTACGACTTCATTCGCCATGTCGGCGCGCTCTGGCTCGCGATCGGGATCGCTGGCGGGCTTGCCCGCATGCTCCAGCTCTTCGCAACGCGCGACGTCACGACCGGACTCGTCTGGGTGTTCAAAGTGCTGACCGACCCCTTCCACAACATCGCGCTGTACTGGAATTCGCCGCTCAAGCTGATGCGCGGCGAGCTCATCGACAGCGCCATTGCGGTTGCGGATTGGGGCAACGAGGACGCCGAAGAAGCGGCGCACCTGACCTGACCGATGTACGCCCGGCGGGAATCCTGCAAAACGGCCGCTTGACAAGTCCTGCCATTCGGCTGTACGGACGCGCCCCATGATCAACTCTCGGACCCAACGCCGCGCAGCTTTCCGTCGTCGCACCCGCGACGATGATGGGTTGCGCCATGTCCGACGACGCCGCTGAAGCACTAGAATTCAGCCAGTTTTCGAGAAGGCCGCACCCGCAAAGTGCGGCCTTCTTGCTTTTTGCGTCCTTTTTTCACCCGCCTCCAGAGGAGTTCGACATGACCACCGCCACCCATCCGTATGACGCGCTGATGGACATCACCGCACGGCCCAAGGCCGTGTTCGTCCGCGGCGCCGGCTCCTACCTCTGGGACGACGGCCGCAAGCGTTATCTCGATTTCGTGCAGGGCTGGGCCGTCAACTGCCTCGGTCACTCACCGCCGGCGATCGCCGACGCGCTCGCCGCGCAGGCCAAGCGGCTGCTCACACCGAGCCCGGCGTTCTACAACGAGCCGAGCCTCAAGCTGGCGCAGGCGCTGGTCGAGAACAGCGCCTTCGACCAGGTGTTTTTCGCCAACTCGGGCGCGGAAGCCAACGAGGGTGCGATCAAGCTCGCGCGCAAATATGGCAGCCTGCACAAGGGCGGTGCGTTCGAGATCATCAGCTTCGAAGGCGGCTTCCACGGCCGGACGCTGGCGACGATGTCGGCCTCGGGCAAGAAGGCGTTCGAGCCGCTGTTCGAGCCGAAGGTATCAGGCTTCAAGAAGGCGAAGCTCAACGACATCGCCTCGGTCGAGAAGCTGATCAACGCCAACACGGTGGCTGTGATGCTCGAGCCGATCCAGGGTGAATCAGGCGTGTGGCCGGCGACCGATCAGTTCCTGCGCGAGCTGCGTGCGTTGACGCAGGCGCACGGCCTGCTGCTCATCTTCGACGAGATCCAGACCGGCATGGGCCGGACCGGAAAGCTCTTCCACCATGAGCACGCCGGCATCGCGCCTGACATCATGACACTCGGCAAGGGTATCGGCGGCGGCGTGCCGCTCGCCGCGCTGCTTGCGAGCGAACGCGCCTCCTGCTTCGAGCATGGCGACCAGGGCGGCACGTTCAACGGCAACCCGATCATGTGCGCGGCGGGACTTGCGGTGCTGGAGGAGGTCAGCAAGCCGGACTTCCTGAAGTCAGTCACTGAGACAGGCCTGTTGCTCGAAAGCGAACTGCAGAAGGTCTCGGCCCGGCACGGCCTCGGCGGCGTCCGCGGACGCGGCCTGCTGCTGGCGCTCGACCTCAAGCTGTCGATCGCGCCGGGGATCGTCGCGCAGGCGTTCGAGGCCGGCGTGCTGCTGAACGCGCCGCAGCTCGACACCCTGCGCTTCATGCCGGCGCTGAACGTCACGCGCGCGGAGATCGCCGAGATGATCGATTGTCTCGACGGGATTTTGACCAAGGCCGGCGCGGCGCGGCGGGTGGCGTAAGGCCGCATCCGCACGCTCGTCATTCCGGGGCGATGCAAAGCATCGAACTATGGTGCGCAATTGCGCACCTGAGAATCTCGAGATTCCGGGTTCGGCTCTTCGAGCCGCCCCGGAATGACAGCCATCTACGGCTTCAAGATCGACGCGCCCGTGGTCTTGCGGCTCTCGAGATCGATATGGGCCTTCGCGGCATCCTTCAGCGCATAGGCGTGGTTGATCGGCACGTGCAGCTTGCCGTTGATGACGGCGGCGAACAGCGTGTCGGCGCCTTCCAGCAGCTCCTTGCGCGTGCCGATATAGTCGTTGAGCTTCGGCCGGGTCGCAAACAGCGAGCCGTGAGTGTTGAGCTCGGCGATCGAGAACGGCGGCACCGGACCTGAGGCATTGCCGAACGAGACGAACATGCCGCGCGGCTTCAGGCAGGACAGCGAGCCCGGGAAGGTCGCCTTGCCGACGCCGTCATAGACGACGTCGCAGCCCTCGTTGCGGCTGATCTGCTTGACGCGGGCGACGAAGTCTTCCTCGTTGTAGAGGATGACGTGGTCGCAGCCATTGGCCTCCGCGAGCTCGGCCTTCTCGCGCGAGCCGACCGTGCCGATGACATGGGCGCCGAGCGCACTCGCCCATTGGCAGGCGAGCAGGCCGATGCCGCCGGCCGCGGCATGGATCAGCACGCGATGGTGCGGCTCGACCTTGAAGGTCTTGTGCAGGAGATACCACACCGTCAGCCCCTTCAGCATCAGCACGGCGCCCTGCTCGTGGGTGATGTGATCGGGCAGCTTGACCAGCTTCTCCCAGGGGAGGTTGCGCTCGCCGGTATAGGCGCCGAGGTTATGGTAGTAGGCGACGCGGTCGCCGGGGTGGAAATTGGTGACGCCCGGACCGACCGCAACCACCTCGCCCGAGGCCTCGTTGCCGGCGATGAAGGGCAGCTCCGGCGCCTTGTAGAGGCCGGTTCGGTAATAGACGTCGATGAAGTTCAGGCCGACCGCATGCTGACGGATGCGCACCTCGCCGGTAGCCGGCGCCGGGACCTCGACGCTCTCATAGACCAGGGCTTCGGGGCCTCCGACCTTGTGCACACGGACGGCTTTGGTCATCACCTGACCTCCTCTTCTCCAAGGCTGAGCGAAAGACATCGCGCCCGTCTTGTCAACTCGACGCCGGCTGGAACGCCTAAGCCGACGGCTTGCTCGCCTTCTTGCGGTTGCTCTTGGCCAGCACGTTGAAGAATTCGACCGCCGCCGAGAACGCAATTGCGAAATAGATGTAGCCGCGCGGGATGTGAAATTTGAATCCGTCCGCGACCAGCGCGACGCCGATCAGCACCAGGAAGGCCAGCGCCAGCATCTTCGTGGTCGGATGCTCCGCGACGAATCGCGACACCGGCCCGGACGAAATGTACATGATCAGGCAGGCGATCACGACGGCCGCGATCATGATCTCGATGTCCTGCGCCATGCCGATCGCGGTGATGATCGAGTCCAGCGAGAACACGATGTCGATGACGATGATCTGGACGATCACCCAGAAGAAGGCGCTGCCGCCGGATTTCTCATCGCCCTCGCCGTCATCGGCCTCGACCTCGGCGTGGATCTCGTGCGTGGTCTTCGCGATCAGGAACAGGCCGCCGCCGATCAGGATCAGGTCGCGCCAGGAGAAGTCGTAACCTGCGACCGAGAACACCGGCGCGGTCAGGCCGATCAGCCAGACCAGCACGCTGAGCAGGATGATGCGGAAGACCAGCGCCAGCGCCAGCCCGATCTGGCGGGCGCGGTTCGCCTGCCGCTCCGGGATGCGCGAGACGATCACAGACAGGAAGATGACGTTGTCGATGCCGAGCACGATCTCGAGCGAGGTCAGGGTCAGCAGCGCGGCCCACGCCTCGGGGCTGGTGATCAGATGCATCATGCGAAGGATCTTGCGAAGCGGATCAACGCGTCGCTGAAGCTGATCCAGAGCGCGATCGCGCACAGCGCAACCGTCACGCCGATGCCGACGTGAAAGTCCATCTCCAGCGTGTAGAGGGACAGCATCGCCCAGATCGCGATCAGCGACATCGTCAGCCAGCGCAGCCGCACGACGCGGACCGGATGCAGCACGTGGAACGGCACGAATGTCAGCACCACCAAGGCCGCCACCAGCAGCGTGGACCACAACGGCGTCCAGTGCAGCAGGAACAGATAGAACGCCGCCGCATTCCACAGCGCCGGAAAACCGCGGAAGTGATTGTCGTCGGCCTTCATGCGCAGATCGGCGAAATATAATGCGCTGGTGACGATGATGGCGACGCCGAGCAAGGGCGCCGCGACCGGCAGCAACAGCCCGCTCGCCACGATCGCATAGGCGGGCACGAACACATAGGTGACGAAGTCGACCACGAGATCGAGCACGTCGCCCGACCAGTTCGGCTGCACGTTCTTGACGTCGAGCCGGCGCGCGATCGGACCGTCGATCGCGTCGATGATCAGCGCGACGCCCAGCCATTGAAACATCGCCGCCCAGTGCTCGCGCACGGCCTCCAGCATCGCCAATAGAGCGACCGCCCCGCCGAAGGCGGTGAAGATATGCACCGAGAACGCCGCGGCGCGGATCGCGGGGGTCGGCTTCAGGGAATCCTCTTGGCTGTCCATGGCTTCTGCTATCAGAATGGGGGCGATTTGCACATAAGCCATTACGGCGCCCGGTGGCACAATTCGCCATAAAACCAAGGAAAAATAGGTGGGCTTGAATTTGCCGCGGGGCGTGTCATTTGTCGTTCCATGACAGACGCATCGACACATTTTGACGCAGCCGTGATCGGCGGCGGACCGGCGGGGATAGCAGCGGCGATCGCATTGGCGCAGGCCGGAGCACGGACCGCGCTGGTGGCTCGGCGTCTGCCCTATGCCGACAATCGCACCACCGCGCTGCTGGGTGCCTCCATCGATCTCCTGGAGAGCCTCGACGTCTGGCAGCGCTGCAAGGACAAGGCGGCCGCGCTGGAGGTCATGCGGCTCGTCGACGACACCGGCCGGCTGTTCCGCGCGCCGGAGGTTCGTTTCTGCTGTCACGAAATCGGGCTCGACGCCTTCGGCTACAACATCGACAACCGCTCGCTGATGCTGGCGCTGGAAGAGCGCGCGGCCGAGCTACCCGGGATCGTCCGCTTCGACGACGAGGCCGAAAGCATCATCATCGAAGCCGACGACGTCGCGGTCCGCACCGCCTCCGCACAATTCCTCTCCGCCCGGCTCGTGGTCGGTGCCGACGGCCGGCATTCGCTGTGCCGGGAGGCCGCCGGCATCGAGGTCGTGCGGCGCGAGCTGACGCAGACCGCGCTGACCTTCAACGTCGGCCACACGCGGCCGCATCGCAACGTCTCGACCGAGTTCCACACGCCGCACGGGCCCTGCGTGTTCGTGCCCCTGCCCGGCGACCGCTCCAGCATCGTCTGGGTCTCGGCGCCTGCCGACGCCGAGCGGCTGCGCGGCTTGAGTGACGAGGAGCTGTCCGCCGCGATCGAGAAGCAGTCGCATTCGATCCTGGGACGCATGACGGTCGAGCCCGGTCGCAACCTGTTTCCGCTTGCGATCGAGCGTCCAAGATCCTTCGGCCGCGACCGTATCGCGCTGGTCGGCGAAGCCGCCCATGTGGTTCCTCCGATCGGCGCCCAGGGCCTCAATCTCGGCCTCAGGGATGCAGCCGACATCGCGAAGCTCGCGGGCGAGGCGATCGCGGCGGGCCGGGATCCCGGCGCGGACGACGTGCTCAAGCGCTATGACCGCGCCCGGCGGCCCGACATCCTGAGCCGGACCTTCGCGATCGACATCGCCAACCGCTCCTTGCTCAACGACTTCCTGCCGCTCCAGCCGGTCCGCGCCGTCGGCATGCACCTGCTCGGCGCTATCGGCCCGCTCCGGCGTTTCGCCATGCGCGAAGGCCTGACGCCGACCTGGCGGCGGTAGCGCCTCTTACGGAAACGCCAGCCGGCCCGTCTGGATCGCCCACATCACGCTCGTGAGCGTGACCACCGACGCAAACGTCCCGAGCAGTACGGCGACGGAGGCAGATTCGATCCAGGCATCGTTCTGCCGGGCGATGACAAACACGTTCAATGCCGGCGGCAGCGAGGCCATCAGCACGGCGGTCGCGGCCCAGGGCTGCGCGAACGGGCCGAACGCCAGCATCAGGCCGAACGCCGCGAGCGGATGGATCAGGAGCTTCACCGCGATCACGCCCGGCACCTCCCACGGCACACGGTCGAACGGGCGGAGCGCCACCGTCACGCCGAGCACGAACAGCGCCGTCGGCGCGGCCGCGTTCTGGAGGAAGGTGATGGTGCGGTCGAGCGCGACCGGCAGCTCGATATGGAGCGCCGCCACCGCCGCGCCAAAGCAGGCCGACATGATCAGCGGGTTGAGCACGATCTGCTTCAGCACCACGCCGAAGGCATGCACGATGGAGGGATGGTCGCGATCGGAGAGCTCGATCAAGAGCGGCACGATCGTGAACAGGAAGATGCTGTCGCAGCAGAAGATCAGCGCGGTCGGCGCCGCCGCCTTCGTCCCGAGCACTGCGAGCGCCAGCCCCGGTCCCATATAGCCGATATTGCCGTAGCCGCCGGAGAGCCCTGCGAGCGTCGCCTCGCGCAATGTCAGGCGTCCCAGCACCTTGCCGACGACCAGCGCCAGCGTGAACGCGGCCACCGTCGACAGCGTGGTCGCGACCAGGAATGGCGGGTTGTTCAGCTCCGCAAACGGCGTCTTCGACATGATCGCGAACAGCAGCGCCGGCAGCGACACGTAGAGCAGGAAGAAGTTCATCCAGGCGAGGCCCGATTCCGGCAGGGCCTTGACCTTGCCGCACGCGAAACCAACGAAGATCAGGCCAAAATAAGGTAGAGCTAGATTGAGGATATCGAGCATTGATGAAGTGTTTTCTGAAGACTTGGGGGCTATCCGCCCCGGACGCGAAGGTTAATTCCCGACAAGGCCACTAGCATCGGCCACAATCCTGGTCTATCGACGGGGAATGATTAAAGCGCGGACCGCCAAATTCCAGATCGGACAGGTCGTGCGCCACCGGATCTTCTCGTTCCGGGGCGTGATCTTCGACATCGATCCGGAATTCAACAACACCGAGGAGTGGTGGCTGTCGATTCCCGAGGAGGTGCGGCCCCACAAGGACCAGCCGTTCTACCACCTGCTCGCGGAGAACGCGGAGTCCGAGTACGTCGCCTACGTCTCCGAGCAGAACCTGTTGCCCGATGATTCCGGCGAGCCGATCCGGCACTCGCAGGTCGCCGAGATCTTCATCAAGGACAAGGGCGGCGGCTACCGCCCGCGCAATCCGTCGCTGAACTGATCTTCGCTCGGACACGGCGGGTCAGCAAAAAAGGCGCTCGAATGAGCGCCTTTTTCATGTCCGGGATTTGGTCCCAATTACTTCTGGCCGGTCGGCGCTGCGCCGGGCGGCGTGCCCTGCTGCTCGAGCTTCTTGCGCTGCTCGTCGGCCTTCTTCTGAAGCTCTTCCTGGAGCTTCTTCTGGGTTTCCTCGAACACCTTCGGATCGGTCGGCGGACCGTCATAGGCCTTCTGGAATTCGCCGGCGAGCGGCAGCGGCAGGGTCAGCGGCGCGCCGTTGGCGTTGATCGCCTGGACAACGAGATTCTGGCCCTTCTTCATGCTGTTGATGAGCTCGGGCGTGGCCTCGTAGTCGGACATGCAGCCGTTCTGGAAGCAGATCACATACGGCTGCTGCAGCGGCGCGTTGCTGTCCACGATGATGCGGGTACCGTGCACGAGCTGCATGCCGAGCGGCAGCGTCACGCGCAGGATCTTCTTGGGCTCGCCTTCCGGCTCGATGATGACGGCGGCAATGACCGGCTGGCCCGATTCGATGCGGCCGTCCTTGCCCGTGAAGCAGACCTGCTTGGCGTTGGCGTCCTGGCCCTTGAGGCAGAACTTGGTCCAGGGCGCGTAGATCAGCTGGATCTGCTGGTCGGCGGGCTGGGCCGCGCCCTGCTGCGCCGGGGCGCCTTGCGCGGGAGCCTGCTGGGCCGGCTGCGCCTGGGCAGGCGCCGGAGCCTTGGGGGCAGCCTTTGGAGCCGCCTTCGGGGCCGGGGCCGCCTTGGGCGCGGCGGGCGCACCGGGAGCCGGCGCCGGGGTCTGGGCTTCGGCGGCAAACGGGACGGCCAATGCCGTCGCCGTCAACAAGGCGAGAAGTCGCCCGCGCGGCCGGACGGACGCGGCCAAGTAACGGAAATTCATTGCAGAAAACCCTTTCTGAACGGGAAGTGCCCGAACCGCTCCGAAGCACCGAACCAAGCCGCCTTGGGCGCGGCTCTCTCCCCGTCAATTGAGGCGGATACGTGACGGGCTCGGCGCTCTTGCGCGATTGGGTGCCTTCTTAGCGTGGCCGACGAAAAGATCAATGCCGACAAGCGTCTTTGACCACATCCACAGCTGCGTCCGGTGAAATTCCCTGTGATAGGATTCAGTCCCGCCGGTCCTCGAATCAACGTGTGCCGATGTTCATGTTCCAGCGCCTCTTCGAGGGCCCCGGTCTCCGCCTCTGCGTCCTTGCCTTTGCGCTCACGTTTGCGCTGTCGACCGGTGCTGCACGCGCCGAGGAAGCCCATGCCATCGCCATGCACGGCAAGCCGGCGATGCCCGCCGATTTCACCCACATGCCCTACGCCAATCCCGATGCCCGCAAGGGCGGCCGGCTGACCTGGGGCATTCTCGGAACCTTCGACAGTCTCAATCCCTTCATCGTGAAGGGATTGGCGGTGCAGCCGGTGCGCAACTACGTGATCGAGAGCCTGCTCGCGCGCGGCCAGGACGAGCCGTTCACACTGTACGGCCTGCTTGCGAGGTCCGTCGAAACCGACGACGACCGGACCTTCGTCACGTTCCGCCTCGATCCCCGTGCCCGCTTCTCCGACGGCAAGCCGGTAACGGCCGAGGACGTGCTGTTTTCCTGGCAGCTGCTGCGCGACCGCGGCCGCCCGAACCTGCGGCAATACTATGCCAAGGCCACCAAGGCCGAGGCGCCCGATCCTCTCACCGTCCGCTTCGATCTTGCCGGGGCCAACGACCGGGAATTGCCGCTGATCCTCGGCCTGATGCCGATCCTGCCGAAGCATGCAGTTGATACCGCAACCTTCGAGGAAACGACACTGACGAGCCCCGTCGGCTCGGGCCCCTATCGCGTGACCGCGGTGAAACCTGGCGCGAGCGTGACGCTCACGCGCAATCCCGATTATTGGGGCCGCGACCTCGCCATCAATCGCGGGCTCTACAATTTCGACGAGATCAGGCTCGACTATTTTCGCGAGGCGAACGGCCAGTTCGAAGCCTTCAAGCGCGGCCTCTATGATTTCCGCATCGAGCACGAGCCTTTGCGCTGGCACGACGGCTACGATTTTCCGGCCGCCAGAAGCGGCGAGGTGATCCGCGACACCATCAAGCCCCGCGTGCCGCAGCCTTCCGAATTCCTGGTGTTCAACACGCGCCGTCCGGTCTTCGCCGACATCCGGGTACGAAAGGCCCTGACGCTGCTGTTCGATTTCGAGCTGGTCAACCGCAACTACTTCTTCGGCCTCTATTCGCGCGTCGCCGGCTACTTCGCCGGCTCGGAGCTGTCGGCCTATGGCAGGCCTGCGGATGCGCGCGAGCGCGAGCTGCTCAAGCCGTTCGCCGCGCAAATTCCGCCCGAGATCATGGAGGGCAGCTACCGCCTGCCCGTGACCGATGGTTCGGGCCGCGACCGCACGACGCTGCGCGCCGCGCTGAAACTGTTGTCGGAGGCGGGCTACGATCTCGACGGCACCGTGCTGCGCAACCGCACGACCAAGGCGCCCTTCACCTTCGAGATCATGGTCACGACCCGCGACCAGGAGCGCATCGCGCTCGCCTTCCAGCGCGACCTCAGGCGCGCCGGCATCGAGGCGAGCGTGCGCGCGGTCGATCCCGTCCAATTCGACCAGCGCCGGCTCGCTTACGAGTTCGACATGATCCAGAACCGCTGGGACCAGTCACTGTCGCCCGGCAACGAGCAGTATTTCTATTGGGGCAGCGCGGCCGCCGACAACCCGGGCACCCGCAACTACATGGGCGCCAGGGATCGCGCCATCGACGCCATGATCGGCGCCCTGCTGGAGGCCCGTGAACATACGGATTTCGTCTCGGCAGTGCGTGCGCTCGATCGCGCCCTGATCGCGGGCTCCTACACAATCCCGCTGTTTAACGTATCCGAGCAATGGATCGCGCGCTGGAATCGGATAGAACGGCCGAAGGCCACCGCGCTGTCCGGCTATTTGCCGGAGACCTGGTGGTCGAAGGGTGAGCCTCAAGCGACGCAAACGAAGTGACGCCGTGAACCAGCCAGCCGTATCGCCGACCCTCGACACGCTGTTTCAGCGCACGCTGATGCGGCAGCCGCACGCGACCGCCCTGCTCGATCCCCTCAACAAGGCGCGCATCACCGGACATCAGCCGCGGCGGATGAGCTATGCCGAGGCCGACACCGCCATCGAGGCCCTGTCGGCCCATTTCGTCGAATCGGGCCTGCCGGCCAATTCCGTCGTCGCGATCCAGTTACCCAACACGGTCGAGTTCGTGCTCACCGTGCTCGCCGCCCATCGCGCCGGCCTCGTCGTCGCCGTGCTGCCGCTGCTGTGGCGGCACGCGGAACTGGCCGCGGCGCTCAACCGCACCGCGGCGCGCGCCATCGTCACCATGAGCACGGTCGACGGCGTCAGCTATGCCGACCTCGCGATGCACGCTGCCGCCGAGGCGTTCTCGATCCGTCATGTCTACGGCTTCGGAGGCGACCTGCCCGAAGGCATGGCCTCGCTCGACGACGTCCTGGCCCGTCCGCCCGGCACCACGCGCGCCGTGATCCAGGACGGCCGCAAGGCGGCGATGATCTCCTTCGACGTCACGGCGGAGGGCTTTCGCCCGGTGCCGCGGCCGCATTTCAGCCTGATCGCCGGCGGTCTTGCGATGTCGCTCGAAGCCGACGTCAGGCAGGGCGCGACCGTGATGGCGGCGTTCACGCCGATGTCATTCGCAGGCCTCGCCTCCTCGCTCGCGGTGTGGCTGCTGTCGGGCGGCACGCTGGCGCTGCATCACCCGTTCGAGAACGACGTGCTGGAGCAGCAGATCAACGAGCATGAATGCGAGGTGCTGATCGCGCCGGCGCAGCTCGCGCTGCGGCTCGGCGATGCCGACCTCGCGGCACGGATGCCGAGCTTGCGCAACGTCATCGGCCTGTGGCGCGCGCCGGAGCAGGTGGCGGCGAGCGATGCCTGGATCGCGCCGCATGCGCCGCTGACCGACGTCTATCTGTTCGGCGAGGCCGGATTGTTCGGCGTCCGCCGCGGCGAGGACGGCATGCCGGTGCCGGTGATGCCGGGACCGCACGGCGCGCCGCGTGAGCAGGCGGGCTCCTCCATCGCCGGCGAGATCCTGCTGACGCCGAAGGGCACGCTTGGCCTGCGCGGGGCGATGGTGCCGATCGCGGCCTACGCCCCGCCGCAGCCGGTCGGCGAGACGCTGACCGCGCAGCCCCCGCGTGACTATGTCGACACCGGCTATGCCGCGCGGCTCGACCGTGCCAGCGGCGCAATCTGCATCACCGCGCCACCTTCCGGCATCATGGCCGTCGGCGGCTACCGTTTCCTCTCCAACGACCTCCAGGAATGGGCGCGCCGGCTCGGCCAGGGCGCCCTGCTCACTGCACTGCCCGACCGCCTCTCCGGCCACCGGCTGGCAGGGCGGGCCCAGGACAATGCCCGCGCCCGCGAGGCGCTCAGCGAGCTCGGGCTTAACCCCCTGATGGTCGAAGCTTTTCGCGACCGCTCCGGGCCGGCTTGAGCCCAGTTTCGCCTGAGACGTTGACGCCGCATTAAGGCGGCCAAACTAGATTGCGCGGCACCTGTTGCGTGATCAGAGTTTCCCAATGTCCCAGGCGGGCCCGATCCTGTTTGTGTCCAATGCCGAGCGCCCCGCCGTCGTCGCGGCGCTGGACGAGGCCCGGCTCTTTCCCGTGGTCGACACCGACTGGGCCAGCGCCACGCGCGCGGTCGAGCAGGTGCAGCCGGCCGCTGTGCTCGCCGCGATGCATGGCGGACATGAGCCGCATCTGGCGCTGCTCGCCAGGAAGATCGCCGACCAATCGCCTTACCTTCCCTTCGTGGCCCTCGATGCGGCGGGCACGCTGCCGCACAACGCCCTGCCCTTCGCCTCGCGCGACGGCCATCCCGAACGCCTGAGCGCGCGGCTACGCGCCGCGCTGCGCGTCCGCACCCTGCATTCGACCGTGCTGCGCCGGCTGCCCGAGGCGAAGGTCGTACTGCCCGAGGGCGACCCGTCGCGCGATGCCACCGTGCTGCTGATCGGCCGCGGCGCCGCCTATCCCGCACTCTCCGTCGCGCTCGGCGAACGCGTCGGCGTGGTCGGCGCGCTCTCGATCGAGGCCGCCGCGAAGCATCTCAACACCCGAGACATCGACGGCGTCGTGCTCGCCGAAGGGTTTACCGCGCGCGTGACCGATGCCTTCCTCACCGTGCTCGCCGAGGACACCCGCTTCCGCACCCTCCCCGTGGTCGTCACCGCGCACCAGCTCGTGCAGAGCTACGATCTGCCCAATCTCGAGCTGATCGCGGGCGAGCCGGCGAAGATCGCCGCCAACGCGCTGCCGCTGATCCGCCAGCACGCGATGGAATCACAACTGAGCCGCACGCTGCGCTCGATCGATGCCGGCGGCTGGCTCGACCCGCGCAGCGGCCTGCTCACCACGGAAGCCTTCGCTCGCGATTTTGCCAAGGCGGTTGAGCAGACGCTGGCCCGCGGCGGCGGCCTGTCGGTGGCACGCTTCGCCTTCGATCCCAATAATCCGCGCGCCCAGCTCGATGCCGCGCGCATCCTGAGCCGCCTGATGCGGCAGATGGATTTCGGTGCAGCCCAGAAGGACGGCTCGGTCATCGTCGTGTTCGCCGAGACGGACTTCCGCACCGCCCACATGATCGCCCGCCGTTTGTCGGCGGTGATGCGGCACACGTCCAACGGCAAGCACGAGATGCGCAGCGATCCCGTGGTCAGCGTGGATTCGCTGTCGCCGTCGGACACGGCAAGATCATTGCTCGCGCGGCTGTCGGCCGACGCCTCAAGGGCGGCGTCGTAGTCACAACCTCGCTGCCGTAGGGCAAAGCGAAGCGTGCCCACCATATCGCTCGTCTTGGAAAATGGTGGGCACGGCGCAAGAGCGCCTTTGCCCACCCTACGAGATCTCGCTTCCCCTCACGCCGCCTTCTTGCTCTCCGCGAGCTGCGCCAGCTGCCGCATGATCTCCGTGGTGCCGGCGAGACGCTCCTCCGGCGTCTCCCAGTCCTGCAGGAACACCACCTTCATGTCGGGCCGCACTTTCGCGGCCTGGCCATGGCTGCGGATGAAAGTGACGAGGCGATCGGGATAGGCGAAGGAATTGTCGCGGAAGACGATGACGGCGCCCTTCGGGCCGGCGTCGATCTTCTCGACATTGGCGCGGCGGCAGAACGCCTTGATCGCGGCGACCTTGAACAGGTAGCGCACCTCGTCCGGCAGCACACCGAAGCGGTCGCGCATCTCGGCGCCGAAGTTTTCGATCTCCTCCTCGGTATCGAGATCGGCGAGGCGCCGGTACAGCGACAGCCGCACCGAGAGGTCGCTGACGTAATCCTCGGGGATGAGCACGGGCATGCCGATCGTGATCGACGGCGACCAGCGGTCGGCGGCGGGCTCGGACACCCCGGCCTTGAGGTTGACGATCGCCTCCTCCAGCATCGACTGGTAAAGCTCGAAGCCGACCTCCTTGATGTGGCCGGACTGCTCCTCGCCGAGCAGATTGCCGGCGCCGCGGATGTCGAGGTCGTGGGAAGCGAGCTGGAAGCCGGCGCCCAGCGTCTCCAGCGATTGCAGCACGGTGAGCCGGCGTTCGGCCTGCGCGGTGATCTTCTGCTGCGCCGGCAGCGTGAACAGCGCGTAGGCCCGCAGTTTCGAGCGGCCGACGCGGCCGCGGAGCTGATAGAGCTGGGCGAGGCCGAACATGTCGGCGCGGTGCACGATCAGCGTGTTGGCGTTGGGGATGTCGAGGCCGGATTCGACGATCGTCGTGGACAGCAGGATGTCGAACTTGCCGTCGTAGAACGCGGTCATGATGTCCTCGATCACGGCGGGCGGCATCTGCCCGTGCGCGACCGCGACCTTCATCTCCGGCACGTTCTTGTCGAGGAAGTCCTTGACCTCGGCCAGATCGTCGATGCGCGGCACCACGTAGAACGCCTGGCCGCCGCGATAACGCTCGCGCAAGAGCGCCTCGCGGATCATCAAGAGATCGTGCGGAGCGACGAAGGTGCGCACCGCGAGGCGGTCGACCGGGGGCGATGCAATGATCGAGAGCTCGCGCACGCCGGTCAGCGCCAGCTGTAGCGTGCGCGGGATCGGCGTCGCCGACAGCGTCAGCACATGCACTTCGGAGCGCAGCGCCTTCAGCCGCTCCTTGTGGGTAACGCCAAAATGCTGCTCCTCGTCGACGATGACGAGGCCGAGGTCGCGGAACTTGATCGCCTTGCCGAGCAGCGCATGCGTGCCGACGACGACGTCGACCGACCCGTCGGCGATGCCCTTCTTGACCTGGTTCAGCTCCTTGGTCGCGATCAGGCGCGAGGCCTGCGCCACGTTCACCGGAAAGCCCTTGAAGCGCTCGGTGAAGGTTTTGGCGTGCTGGCGTGCCAGGAGCGTGGTCGGGACCACGACCGCGACCTGCTTGCCTTCGAGCGCAACGGCGAAGGCCGCACGGAGCGCCACCTCCGTCTTGCCGAAGCCGACGTCGCCGCAGATCAGGCGGTCCATCGGACGGCCGAGCTCGAGGTCCTTCAGGGTGGATTCGATCGCGCCGAGCTGGTCCTCGGTCTCGTCATAGGGAAAGCGCGCACAGAACTCGTCGTAGAGGCCCTGCTGCACCGGCAGCTTGGGCGCTTCGTGCAGATGGCGCGCGGCCGCGATCTTGATCAGCTCGCCCGCGATCTCGCGAATGCGGTTCTTCAGCTTTGCCTTGCGGGTCTGCCAGCCCGAGCCACCGAGACGATCGAGCTCGACCGTGGTCTGATCCGAGCCGTAGCGGGACAAGAGCTCGATGTTCTCGACCGGTAGAAACAGTTTTGTCTCGGCGGCATAATGCAGCTCGAGGCAGTCATGCGGCGCGCCGGCAACATCCAAGGTCTGCAGGCCGATGAAGCGGCCGATGCCGTGCTCGACATGGACGACGATGTCGCCGGCGGCAAGGCTCGTCACCTCCGAGATGAAATTGTCGAGCTTGCGGCTGGCCTTGCGCGGCCGCACCAGGCGGTCGCCCAGAATGTCCTGCTCGCTGATGAGTGCGATCTCGTCGGTCTCGAAGCCGCTCTCAAGGCCGAGCACGGCGAGCATGGTCTCGTTGCGCGGCGTCGCCTGCACCGTCCGCCAGCTGTTGACGCTGGTGGTATGGGCGAGCTTGTGGTCGCGCAGCATCGAATTCATGCGGTCGCGGGAGCCTTCGGTCCACAGCGCGATCACGACCTTCTTGCGCTGCGCCTGCAGCGCCATCACGTGGCTGACGACGGATTCGAACACGTTGACGGTGGTGTCGTTACGCTCCGGCGCGAAGTCGCGGCCCTTGCGTGCGCCGGCATCGACGACGCTGGTGCCGTCGGTCGGCACCGAGAACGGCGTCAGACGCGCCAGCGGGATGTCACCGAGACGCTTGGTCCATTCCTCGTCGGTCAGATACAGCCGGTCGGGCGGCAGCGGCTTGTAGATGGCACCGCCGCCGGGATGCTCCATCGCCTCGCGGCGGGCCTGGTAGTAGTCGAGGATCTGCTTGAAGCGCTCGCGCACGGCGTCCTCGGCCTGCGGCTCGATCGCAACAGTCGCCCCTTGCAGATAATCGAACAGCGTGTCCATCCGGTCCTGGAACAGCGGCAGCCAGTGCACCATTCCGGGATGGCGGCGGCCTTCGCTGACGGCCTCGTACAGCGCATCGTCGCGCTCGGGCGCGCCGAACTCGGCGACATAGCCCATGCGGAAACGGCGGATGGTGTCGGTGACGAGCTGGAACTCGGAGACCGGCACGAGGTCGAGCGATCGCATGTCGAGCAGCGTGCGCTGGGTCTCGGCATCGAAGGAGCGGATCGATTCCAGGCTGTCGCCGAAGAAATCGAAACGCACCGGCTGCTCGAGGCCGGCCGGAAACAGGTCCAGAATGCCGCCGCGCACCGCGTATTCGCCGGGCTCGCGCACGGTGGAGGAACGATTGTAGCCGTTGTGCTCGAGCCAGGCGACGACGGTATCCATCGGCACCACATTGCCCGGTGCGACCGACAGCGCCTGCGCTGCGACGAGCTCGCGCGCGGGCACGCGCTGCACCACCGCATTCACCGTGGTCAGCACGATCAGCGGCTTGTCGCTGCCGGTGAGCGAAGCGAGCCGCGCCAGCGTTGTCAGGCGCTGCGCGAGAATGCCGCCATGCGGCGAGACGCGGTCATAGGGCTGGCAGTCCCAGGCCGGAAAGGTCAGCACCGGCAGATCGGGCGCAAAGAATCTGAGCGCGCGCTCGAGCTGCTGCATGCGCGCGCCGTCGCGGCAGACCACCGCGAGGCTGACCGCCGGTTTCTTCGGCCGCGCCGCGATGGCGCGGGCGAGATCGGAAACGACGAGGCCTTCCGCGCCTTCCGCGACATTGGCGAGCGTCAGCGCGCGGCCGGGCGTGAGCAGCTCGGCCGGCGATTTCATCCCCTGCTTCATAAATTGCCGTCCGCGATCGCAAACGCCTTGATGCGGGCAAACAGCGCGCCGGTGACGTCAGCCGGCAGCACCTTGTCGCCGGTGATGGCGGCATAGAGGTCGGGATCGTTGACCTCGAGCAGGCGCTCGAGCTCGCCGAGCTCGGTCTCGGACAGGTTGCCGATCTCGGCATCGGCGAATCGGCCGAGGATCAGGTCCATCTCGCGCGTGCCGCGGTGCCAGCAGCGGAACAGAAGCCGCTTGCGGCGGTCATCCAGCCCGCTGCTCGATCGTGTCGTTCCCGTCATGTCTCAAATCCAGTCAAACGCAGAAAGCCCGGACGTGCCGGGCGGGGGTGATATAGCCACTCGAGGTGCCCATGTCAGCCCTCGATTTGCGCCTTCGATTTGATCTGGCCCGCCGCCCGCGTCGGGACGCGAAAAAAGCCGTGGATGCCAGGCATAAAGCCGGGCATGACGGGCCGAAACGATCCTAGATTCGCTCTCATGCGCCCCAGCCTGCTCAATCCGCTGTTTGCTCCCGTGACCAGCCTGCCCGGCGTCGGTCCGAAGCAGGACAAGCTGCTGCAGTATCTGCTCAGCCGCAGCGAGACGTCGCGGCTGGTGGACCTGCTGCTGCATCTGCCGAGCCAGGTCATCGACCGCCGCGCCAGGCCCAAGATTCGCGACGCGGCCGTGGGAACCATGGTGACGCTGGAGGTCACCGTCGATCGCCACCGCCCGCCCCCGCCGCGCAACGCGCGCGCGCCGTATCTGGTCTATGCCAGCGACGATACCGGCGATGTCGTGCTGACCTTCTTCCGCGCCAAGCCCGGCTATGTCGAAAAGCTGCTGCCGATGGGCGAGAAGCGTTACGTCTCCGGCACGCTGCAGATGTATGACGGCATTCCGCAGATCGTGCATCCCGATCGTGTACTGGACGAGGAGGCGATTTCGAAACTCTCCGGGATCGATCCGGTCTATCCCCTGACCGAGGGCCTCGCGCTCGGCTCACTCCGCCGCGCGATCGCGCAGGCGCTGCAGAAGCTCCCCGCCCTGCCGGAGTGGATCAGCCCCGAGGTGCTGCGCCGCTGCCACTTCCCGCCAATCGCGGAGGCGCTCAATCGCGTGCACCAGCCGGTCGAATTGACGGACATTTTGCCGGACCGACCGTTCTGGTCCCGCCTCGCCTTCGACGAGCTCTTGGCCGGCCAGCTCGCACTCGCCCTGATCCGCGCCCAGCTGCGCCGCCCCGCCGGCGTGCGCAATGCCGGCGACGGGCACCTGCGCAACAAGATCATCGACGCCCTTCCTTACGCGCTCACACCCTCCCAGCGCAGCGCCGCCGCCGCCATCGCCGAGGACCTGAAGCAGCCGGTGCGCATGCTGCGCCTGCTTCAGGGCGACGTCGGCTCGGGCAAGACGGTCGTGGCGCTGCTCGCGGCCGCCGCGGTGGCCGAAGTCGGCAAGCAGGCCGCGCTGATGGCGCCGACGGAAATCCTGGCACGCCAGCACATCAAGACCATTGCCCCGCTCGCCGAGCGCGCCGGCCTGCGAGTCGCCATCCTCACCGGCCGCGAAAAGGGCAAGGAGCGGCGCGAGTTGTTGGCACAACTCGAAGCCGGCGAGATCGACCTCCTCGTCGGCACCCATGCGCTGATCCAGGACGACGTGATCTTCAAGGACCTCGCGCTCGCCATCGTCGACGAGCAGCACCGCTTTGGCGTGCGCGAGCGCCTTGCGCTGACGTCCAAGGGCGAAGCGGTCGACGTGCTGGTGCTCAGCGCAACCCCGATCCCGCGCACGCTGGTGCTGACCTATTTCGGCGACATGGACATCTCGGAGCTGCGCGAAAAGCCCGCCGGCCGGCAGCCGATCGACACCCGCGCGGTGCCGATGAGCCGGATCAGCGAGGTCATGGAGGGTGTCGGCCGCGCGCTCGAAGCCGGTAAGCTGGTCTACTGGATCTGCCCGCTGGTGGATGAATCCGAGGCCGAAGGCACCGAGCACCTCACCAATGCGACCAAGCGTTTCGAAAGCCTGCAAAAGCGCTTCGGCGACCGCGTCGGCCTCGTCCACGGCCAGATGAAGGGCACCGAGAAGGACCGCGTGATGGGCCAGTTCGCCGCCCACGAGATCGGACTCCTTGTCGCGACCACCGTGGTCGAGGTCGGCGTCGACGTGCCCGCCGCCACCATCATGGTGATCGAGAATGCCGAACGCTTCGGCCTTGCCCAGTTGCACCAGCTGCGCGGCCGCATCGGCCGCGGCTCGGAAGCCTCGACCTGCATTTTGCTTTATGGCGAGCCGCTCGGCGAGATGTCGAAGGCACGCCTGAAAGTGATCCGCGAGACCACCGACGGCTTCCGCATCGCCGAGGAGGATCTGAAGCTGCGCGGCGAAGGCGACGTGTTAGGGGTGCGCCAGAGCGGCCTGCCCGGCTACCGCATCGCGCGCTCGGAGGTCCACGGCCAGCTCATCACCCAGGCTAGAGACGAGGCGCTGCGCATCCTCAAGGACGATCCCAAGCTCAAGGGCGAGCGCGGCGAGGCGCTGCGATGCCTGCTGTATCTCTACGAACGCGATGAGGCGATCCCGCTGATCGGGGCGGGTTAGCCCTCTGCCCTTCGCCGCCCGATTTCGTACGCCGCCACATGCGCGCGGGCGAGGTCCAGCAGCGGTGTGTCGATGCTGAGCGTGCGAGCCCGATTGGCCATATCGCCCAGAATATGGTCCGCCTCGGTGATCGAGCCGCGCTCGATGTCGCGCAGCATCGAGGCCTTCAGCGGCGAATCCAGCGTGGTGAACAGTTTTCGGTCGAACTCGATGAACGGCGCGCGTGGCTCGAAACCTGAAGCCGTCGCAACAGTGCAACATTCCGCAAACAGGCGGAAGATGGACTGCTCGCCGTTCGGCACGGCCAGGATGTCTCCGATACTCGCGCGCATCAGGCAGGTGATGCCGGCGAGCGTCGAGAGCTGGACGAATTTCTCCCACATGTCCTGCATGATCGCCTCGCTGGCGCGCACGTCGATGCCGGGGACCTGCAGCAGTGTCTCCAGCGCGAGCGCACGCTCGCTCAACGTCCCATCGATCTCGCCAAAGACAATCGTCTGATTGGCCATGAACTGGACGACACGACTATCCGCATCGAGCCCGGCGCTGACATTCGCGAGCCCGCCGAGGACGCGCGCAGCGCCGAACCTTGTTGTCAGGGCATCGAGATGCTTCAACCCGTTGAGAATCGGCAAAATCATCGTGTTGGGGCCGATGGCGGCCGCAAACTGGCTCATGGCGTCGTCAAGCGAGTAGGCTTTCACGCCGACGAGCACGACGTCGAACGGCTCCCTGAGATCGCTGGCCAGAAGAATCTTCGGCCGCACGGCGAAGTCGCCGTGCGGGCTCACGACCTGCAATCCGTTCCGCCGCAATTGCTCGGCCCTCGCGGGCCGCACCAGAAAGGTCACGTCGCGGCCCGCGCGGACGAGGCAAGCTCCGTAATAGCCGCCAAGCGCGCCAGCGCCGATGACAAGCACTCTCATTCGAACTCCCATGCGCCTGCTTCCGCAGAGTAACAGATGGGGATCGCGACGTCTCCTCCCCGTCATTGCGAGCGAAGCGAAGCAATCCAGAGTCCCTCCGCGGAAAGATTCTGGATTGCTTCGCTTCGCTCGCAATGACGATGTGGGTGGAGCTCGGCACACGTTGTACGCTTGAGACGCGACCGGGACATCCAGGGCTTTCCGCAGCCGGTTTCGGCAGCTCCGGACGACTAGGTCTTCTTCCGCGCGATGCTCGCAGCGAATGCCTTCATCAGCTCCGCATCTACAGCCTTGCCATTCGCATCCTCCGCGAGGTGCTCGAACCAGCGCGCAAAACCCTCATAGATCTGGCTGGCCGGGTGGTCGGCTCCAAGGAAGCCGGAAATCTCCCGCATCTCCGCGACCCAGCGATAGGCTTTTGGAATCATGTCCGGCAGCGCCACTTCGAGCCGCGCCAGAATGGCGGGCTGGCTCAGCGCCAGCTCGTCACGCAGCGCATCGGCCGCGCCCGCCTCTGTCGCCGCGATCACCATGGCCGAGCCGATGCCGGCGAGGCCCTTGACGATGCCGGCGTAGGACATTTTCAGCGCGGAGGCGGCGCCGACCGGTCCCTCGACGATCCGCACGTCGAGGCCGAGATCCTTCAGCACGGCGACCTCCTTCGCATGCTCGCCGGACATGTAGAAGGCCGGGCTCTTGCCGCCGGGCTGCGGCGGAAAGCCGATGATGCCGCCATCGACGAACGGCGCCTGCGCCGAGCCGATGATCTCCTCGATCCGTTGCACAGTATCGACATTGACGGCGTTGCAGTCGACCACGACCGGCTTCCTGGCGCGCCGGACGATCAGCGCGGCCAGGCGTTCGGCGAGTGCCACGGCCTCACCCGGCGGCACGATCGAGAGGATGATGTCGGCGTCGGCAATCGCCTCGTCCTCGGCGCCGATCATGCCGGCATCGGCAGCCCGTTTCAGCGTCGCCTCGCTGCGGCCTTTCAAGGAGGTCAGCACGCGCGCGCCGTTTTCGCTGAGGCGGCGGGCCACGGCGCTGCCCATGGCGCCGGGTGCGAGGATCGCAATCGTTTTGGACATCGTGCACTCCAGGTCGATTCCGAGCGACGTGCTCAGATCGACCGAAGACTAGCAGAGGATGCGAGTCCTTGCGTGAACGCGGCCATCCCGCAGCGGAATGGCCCTACTCCACCTTCGCAGGCTGGGGCTTGAGCGTCGAGGCGTTGGCGATGCGCGCGGCATTCGCCATGCCTGCGAGCGCGGCGGCCTTCTTCGGGTCGGGCGCCGAGCCCGGCTGCACCACGCCGGCCGACATAATCAGCGTCGCGGCGTCCTCGGCGCTGAGGTCGACCTCGATGATCTTGCTCTTGGGCACGTAGAAGAAGAAGCCGGTGGTCGGGTTCGGCGAGCACGGCAGGAACACCGAGACATGCTCCTCCCCCGGCAGGCTGCGGGCGATGTCCTCGCTCGGCGATTGCGAGATCAGCACGATCGACCACATGCCGGGCGAGGGAAACTCGACGAGGCCCACTTTGCGGAAGCTCGAGCCCTTGCCCGAGAACAGCGTCTCGAACACCTGCTTCAGGCCGCGATAGATGGCGCGCACCGCCGGGATGCGGCCGAGGAAGGTCTCGCCGACATCGACCAGGGTGCGGCCGATCAGGTTCGCCGCGAGGAAGCCGACCAAGGTCAGCGTGAAGAATGCGACAATCAGTCCCCAGCCGGGGACGCCATAGGGCAGATAGGTTTCCGGACGATAGGCCAGCGGCACGAACGGCCGTACCACGCCGTCGACCCAGGTGACGAACCACCAGACCAGATAGAGGGTGATCGCAATCGGCCCCGTCACCACGAGGCCGGTCAGGAAATAATTGCGGAAGCGGCCCATCAGGCCGGTATGCGGTTCCGGAGCGGGATCAAGCGGCGCAGGGACGTCGTCGCGGGTGGTCATTCGGGTTCCAGGTCGGTCGCTGCACTCAAGCTAGGGTTTTCTAGCAGGTTTTGGAAGAGTGCAGCACCGATCCCTTCTGCCTATTCCACGGTCACCGATTTCGCGAGATTGCGCGGCTGATCGACGTCGGTGCCCATGATGACAGCCGTGTGATAGGCGAGCAGCTGCACCGGGACGGCATAGACCATCGGCGTGAACGCCGCCGCCATGTCGGGCATGACGATGGTGACGAGGGAATCCACGGTCGCCTCCTCCGCGCCCTTGGCGTCGGTCATCAGGATGATCCTGCCACCGCGGGCGGCGACCTCCTGCATGTTCGAGACGGTCTTCTCGAACACCCGGTCATAGGGTGCGATGACGACGACCGGCATGGTCTCGTCGATCAGCGCGATCGGGCCGTGCTTGAGCTCGCCGGCAGCATAGCCCTCGGCGTGGATGTAGGAGATCTCCTTCAGCTTCAGCGCGCCTTCGAGCGCGAGCGGAAAGCTGGTGCCGCGGCCGAGATAGAGCACGTCGCGTGACTTCGCGATCTCGCGCGAGAGCTTCTCGATCTGCAGCTCCGTGGTGAGCGCATCCGACATCAGGCGCGGGACCTCGACGAGACCGTGAACCAGCTTGGTCTCGTCCTCGTCGGACAATTCGCCTCTGGCCTTGCCGGCGGCGATGGCGAGATTGGCGAGCACCATAAGCTGGCAGGTGAAGGCCTTGGTCGAGGCGACGCCGATCTCGGGTCCGGCCAGCGTCTGCAGCACGGTCTCGCTCTCGCGCGCGATGGTCGAGGTCGGCACGTTGACGACGGCGATCGTGTGCACGCCCTCGGCCTTGGCGTAGCGCAGCGCCGCCAGCGTGTCGGCGGTCTCGCCCGACTGCGAGATGAAGATGGCGAGATCGCCCTTGCGCAAGGGCGCCTCGCGGTAGCGGAATTCAGAGGCGACGTCGACCTCGACCGGCACGCGCGCAAAGCGCTCGAACCAGTATTTTGCGACGAAGCCGGCATAGCTCGCGGTGCCGCAGGCGGTGATGTTGATGCGCTGGATGGTCTTGAAATCGAACGGCAGCTTGACCGGCAGCGCGACGCGCTCGGTCGCCATGTCGACATAGCGTGCCAGCGTATGGCCGACCACCTCCGGCTGCTCGTGGATTTCCTTGGCCATGAAGTGGCGGTAATTGGCCTTGTCGACCAGCGAGGTCGAGGCTGCGTGCTTGATCTTCTCGCGCTGGACGGCGTGACCGTCCTTGTCGAAGATCGTCGCGCTCTTCCGGGTCAGCACGACCCAGTCGCCGTCCTCGAGATAGCTGATCGTGTCGGTGAAGGGGCCGAGTGCGATGGCGTCGGAGCCGAGATACATCTCGCCGTCGCCATAGCCAATCGCGAGCGGCGGGCCGTTGCGGGCGCCGATCATGAGGTCGTTGTCGCCAGCGAAGATGAAGCCGAGCGCGAACGCGCCGCGCAGGCGCCCCAGCGCCAGCTTCACCGCTTCCACGGGCTTGTTGCCGCGCGTGAGCAGATCGTCGACGAGATGCAGCACGATCTCGGTGTCGGTCTCGGTGTGGAACACCGCACCCTTCTTCTCGAGCTCCTCGCGCAGCTCGCGGAAATTCTCGATGATACCGTTGTGGACGACGGCGACGCGCTCGGTCGCATGCGGATGGGCGTTGTTGACGGTCGGCCTGCCATGGGTGGCCCAGCGGGTGTGGCCGATGCCGGTCGTGCCCTTGAGCGGCTCGGCTTCCAGCCGCTTCTCCAGATTCTTCAGCTTGCCCTCGGCGCGGCGGCGTTCGAGATGCTTGCCCTCGAGCGTGGCGACGCCCGCGGAATCATAGCCGCGATATTCAAGACGTTTGAGCGAATCCACCAATTGCTCTGCAACCGGCTCGCGCCCGAGAATGCCGACAATCCCGCACATGCGGATCAATATCCCCCAAATCGTCGAAAAATCGCCAAAACGACGCGCTCAGTTTTTAGCGAAATTCCGAGGGAACCATATACTCAATAATTATTGCTGATTGAGACAGCATTCGCCGGCACCATTGCCTTGCCTGCGTCGATGTGGCCGGCCTTTAACCCCGCACGTTAACTTGTTGTCAACAAGTTTGACCAACGATTCCGGTCAGGAGAACAAGGCCATGAAGGGCTCATCCGACCGCAAAGGTCTGTCGTCGTTGTATCTGCGTGCCAGCGAGACCTCGGGCACGCACCTCGCCCATTGGCCGCCGCCCCAGCGCGGAAAGGAAAGCAAGCCGGTCTTCGTCAAGCATAAGCAAGGTGAGCCGGCCAAGCGCGCCAAGCCGCGCGGCTGGCGCCTGACCCGCGCGATCTTCTCCGAATTCGCCGACGACGAATAGCGGCGCGCCTCACCACCCCAGCACCAGGGCAAAGACGAGGAAAACGACGAACGCCCAGAACGCCAGGCCGGTGACCAGCGATGCGGTCTCGGTTGGGCGGGGCTCGCCGACCTGTTCCAGCACCCATCGTCCCGGCGGCTTGATGACGTTCTCGACGAGGAATGAGATCGTATCGTCGATGAAGTCGTCGTCCATGAACGCAGCCCTAACAGCACCGATCGGGGCCGGCACCTTGCCACTCACTTCTCCGGCTTCTTGCCGCCGGTCTTCATCTCGCGATAGCGCGCCGCGCCGCCTTCCCTGATGGTCTGCTGGTTGCGCTCCAGCGCCATGGCGTCGTCGGGCACGTCCTTCGTGATCACCGAGCCCGAGCCGATATAGGCGCCGTTGCCGATTGTGACCGGTGCGACCAGCGATGAGTTGGTACCGACGAAGGCGCCCTGCCCGATGACAGTCTTGTGCTTCTTGAAGCCGTCGTAATTGCAGGTGATGGTACCGGCGCCGATGTTGGAATTGGCGCCGACGGTGGCGTCCCCGATGTAGGAGAGATGGTTGACCTTGACGCCGGCCTCCAGCGTCGCCGCCTTGGTCTCCACGAAATTGCCGATGCGCGCGCCGTCGCCGAGCGAGGTGCCGGGACGAAGCCGCGCATAGGGGCCGATCGAGACCTTCTTGCCGAGCGTGGTCTCGACGATGTGCGAGAAGGAATGGATTACCGCACCGTCGGCGATCGACACGCCCGGGCCGATCACCACGAACGGCTCGATGGTGACGTCCTTGCCGAACACGGTGTCGGCGGACAGATACACGGTCTCCGGCGCGATCAGCGTGACGCCGGCTTCCATCGCCGCTTTCCGCAGGCGCGCCTGCATCACGGCTTCCGCTTCCGCGAGCTGCGCCTTGGTGTTGATGCCTCGCACCTCGTCCTCGCTGGTCTCGATCACCACGGACTCCCATCCCTGCTTGCGGACGATTTCGACCGCGTCCGTCAGATAGTATTCGCCCTTGGAATTGGCATTGCCGATTTGCCCAAGGATTTCGAGCGCGCGGCGTCCGTCGATCGCCATCACGCCGGCATTACACAGATCGATCTTGCGCTCGGCTTCGCTGGCATCGGCCTGCTCGCGGATCGCGACCAGGCGGTCGCCCTCGACGATGAAGCGGCCATAGCCGGTCGGGTCGGCTGCGCGAAAACCGAGTGCGGCAATCGCCGCGCCCTTGGCAAGAGGCGCGCGCAGCCGCGCAAAGGTCTCGGCCGAGATCAGCGGCGTGTCGCCGAATGCGATCAGGAGATCATCGGCGCCGCGCGCGATGGCCTCACATGCCGCCAGCACCGCATGCGCCGTGCCGAGGCGTTCGCGCTGCACGAAGGTGAGCGCGTCGGGGCGGATGCGCCTGGCTTCATCCGCCACAGCCTGATGGTCGGGGCCGATCACGACGGCGAGCGAGGTGCCGGTTCCCTTCGGTGCGGCGGCGAGCACGTGGGCGAGCAGGCTCTGGTGAGCGACGGGATGCAGCACCTTCGGCAGGCTCGATCGCATCCGCGTGCCTTCACCGGCGGCGAGCACGATCGTGAGGCTGGAACGGACGGTCATCGCAATCCTGTCAGATACGGCCGAATCAATTGGCGGCAGGCCGCCCTCGTAAGCTGCCGCCTTGCTACCCCCGCAAACGCCCGGAATTCAAGTGCGACCGAGTTTTCCTGTTAATGTTCCCTGATTGATTCGGGGAAGCCGGACAGGGCTGGGCATTTAACGTTCATGGCAAAGGATTCCGACCCACTGGCGGACGCCTTCGGCACGAAGGAGACCGGCGGGCTGTTCTCCGGACTTTTGGCCGAGGAAAGCACGTTCGACCGCCGCATGCTGTGGCGGCTGGGCTCGTGGGGCGTCGCGGCCGTCGGCGCCGTCGTCGTCGCCGTGATGGCCAACCAGGCCCAGCTCGGCTGGCGCCGTGACCAGGTGGCGTCTGCCGATCTCGCGCGCCAGGCCGACCGGCTGCAGCTGCTGTCCAGGGAAAGCCAGAACGAGGCGCGCCGCCTCGCCGCCGCCATCGAGACGCTGAACACCGATCGCGACCGGCTCTATTCGCGCGTCACCGTGCTGGAGCAAGGGCTCGATTCCGTCACCGGCGCGATCGCGAGGCAAAGCGCAAAGCAGCAGGACACGCCGGCCCCTGAGGCGCAGCCCGCAGCGGCTGCGCCCAGCGTCGGGCCAGTCGCCTCGGTGCCGGCGCCATCCGGCGACAAGCCGCGCGCGACCGCCAAGGACCAGGCGCCCGCAAAGGACGCAGCCAAGGAGCCGGCAAATCCGCCGCCGCAGACCGCGGCTGCCGCATCGTTGGTGTCGCAGGCGCCGGCAACGACCTCGGCGCTGCCGATGCTTCCGCTGGTGCCGTCCAAGTCGATCATGGCGCCGCCTGATCCCGCCGCATCCAAGCTGGTTCAGCCTGAGGCGGAGAAGAAGCCGGAGCCCGCGGCGGCCCCGATCGAAGTCGCTGCGGCCGCACCAGCCAGGGCGCCGGAGACGGCCGAGAGCGAAGCGCCGGCGATCGCGGTCCAGCAGACGCGTTTCGCGATCGACCTCGGCGGCGCCAACTCGATCGACGGCCTGCGCGCGCTCTGGCGCGGCGTGACCAAATCCAATCCGGAAGTCGCAGTGCTGCGGCCGATCATCATGATCAAGGAAGGCACGAGCGGCCTCGGCATGCAGCTGCGCTTAGGGGCCGGTCCGCTGATCAACGCCGCCGCCGCCGCAAAGCTCTGCGCCGGGCTATCCGAGAGCAACCGCCACTGCGAGACCACCGTGTTCGACGGCCAGCGGCTGTCGATGCGTGGCGGTTCGGAGAAGGGGCAAGACAAGGGACAAGAAAAGGCACAGGAGAAGTCCCAGGACCGGGTTCAGGAGAACAACTCCGAGAAGACGCAGGACACCGCGCCGCAAGCCGAGACCGCGCCGGCGCCCGCGCCAAATGCAAAACCGGACAAGCGCCGCCGCAGCTATTCCTCCAAGCGCTCGTCGAAGCGCGAAGAGCCCGCGCCTGCCCCGGCACCGCAGCAGCCCGCGCCGCAGGCAAAGCCGGAGACGGCGTCGGCGGGATCGACGCTGACGTCATTCTTCAGGCGGTAGTGAGCTTCCCTCTCAGGGAGCAGAAAGTCGAAGCACCGGCGATCGGCAACATATTCGCGCAGTGAATCCTGTTCCAGATTTTCTCGGGCAGACTTGCCGAAAACCTCCACCTCCCCTGTTGCCCCCTCCCTTCATCCCGACCATATTGCGCCTATGACAAAAAAGCCCTTCCGCCTCACGCCCTACCAGGTGCAGTTCCTGATCGTCGTCGGATTCGTCACCGTCGGCTGCGCGCTCTACGTGCGCTATCTCGCGATCGAGTTTTCGCAGGTCGCTCTCGCCTGCGACGCCGGGCTGCAGACGCTGATCTGCAAGTCGCGGTCGGTCTCGACCGTGCTGTTCAAGAACTCGGTGTTCGGCATCGTCGCGCTGGTGGTTGCGACGCTGAACCTGATGCGGCCCTCGATCGTGCTGCTCACGGTCGGCCTCGTCGCGGCCGGCCTCGGCATTGTGCTCTACAATGTCGTGCTGTCGGGCCTCGCGATCGGCCTGTTCATTCTTGGGTTTGCTCGGCCCGCGCCCGCCACAGCGTGAGCGCGAACAACAGATAGATCGTGCAGGTCCACAGCGACTGCCAATTGTCGCGGCCTTCGTTGACGAGCACGAACACGGCCGACAGCGCCAGCACGCCCGCGAACACCGCTTCGGCGATCGGACGCTGGCCGATCTGCGGCCGGTTCAGCATCAAAAGCGCAAACGGCACCACCGCCATCGTCAGCGCGGCGTAGGGAAAATCCTTGTAGCGCGGGTCGAACACGAAGCCGAGCGCGGTCTCGGCCGCGATCACCGCGGTCACCGCCAGCGTCAGGCCGAGCACGGCGGTGAGCTTCGACCATTTGCGCCCCTCACGCGGGCCGAGCAGATCGAGGAAGGTCGGAAGACTGCGGCCGATCACCATCGCCTGCGCGCAGAAGATCGGCGACAGGATCCCGGCGAGCAGCAGCGCGCCCCAGAGCAGCCAGCCGCCGATCCCGTAGCTCTCGTAGTACATCTTGTCGGCGCCGATCCCGAGCAGGATGCCCGCCGTCGTCGCCGAGATGCCGACGCCGAGCCAGGCCGAGAAGCGCGGCGTCCACGGCCGCCGGCGCAGCGTGATCAGCGCCACCGCGAACACCAGCACGCACAGGCCCATGCCGGCGCCCATGTACCATTTCCAGTACAGGAAATTGCTGATCGGCTGACCCGGCGGATATTTCAGGTTCCGGCGTACGGAATCATAAAGACCCCAATAGCCGCCGACGGTGCCTTCCAGCCTGCGCTTCCAGGGCTGGTCGTAGGACTCGATCAGGTTGACGCGGAACTTCTGCGCCTTCGCAAGGCTGAGGATTTCCGAGACCACGCGCGCCTGGTTGGTGCGCGACGGCAGCGCGCCTTCGCGCATGCGCCCCTCGCTCGGCCAGCCGGTCTCGCCGATCAGGATTTCCTTGCCCGGGAATGCCACCGCCATGCGCTCGCGGATTGCCTCGACATGGGAGGCGGCGAATTTCGCCTTGACCGGGAAATCCTCCCAATAGGGCAGGATGTGGATGGTGACGAAGTCGACGGCGTCATGGACCTCGCGGTTCTTCAGCCAGAATTCCCAGACATCGGCATAGGTGACGGGCACGCTCACCTGCGCCTTCACCGAGCGGATGATGGAGACGAGGTCGGCGGTCGTCATCTCGCCGCGCAGCAGCACCTCGTTGCCGACGATGACCGCGGTGATGACGTTGGGGAAGTCCTTGGTGAGACGGACGGCGAGCGCGGCCTGCTCGAGATTCTTGGTGCGGTTGCTGGAGAGCCAGATGCCCTGCAGCACCTTCAGCCCGCCGACCTTGGCGGCGATCGCCGGCACCTGGTCGAGCCCATTCTCCATGGAATAGGTGCGGACGCAGTCGGTGATCTCCTTGAGCTGGCGCAGGTCCTGCTCGATCTGGTCGGCCTCGATATGCGTCCATGCATCCAGCGGCGACTGCTCGCCGCGGAACGGCGCATAGGAGACGCATTGAACCTTGTCGGCGGGATCGATCGGGGCGCGCGCGAGCGTGATTGGCGTGGCCAGCCACCACCACACGGCAGCAATCGCACCCAGTGAAACGAGCAGAAGCGCCAGTGGCGTACGAAGAGAAATCGGTTCCGTCCTCCGCGAAGGGCCGTCGATTACCTGCATCCACGCCATCTGCCAAGGGGGCACACCGGATGGATCCCTCGCGCCCCCAAGGAATTTACCTGCGGCCGTTCGACAGAGGCCTAGGATTGTGACTTTGCTGGACAAAATTCGAAATTCAGGTCATGGGACTCGGCGGGAATTTTCCGCCGCATTGGAGACCCATTTGGACGCCATCACGGCGCGTCCGCGGGATCCTGACGCGGGCGGTCAGTGGAGAAGTTGGGGAATTCATGCGGCAACGGGTGCGTCAGTCACGAAATGCGGTCCTGCGGCAGTTCGCCGCCACCTTGGCCGTCTCCGCCCTTCTCGGTCTGGCCGGCCTCAATGGTGCCTCGGCCCAGAGCGGCACGCCGGCCCCCGACCAGGGCAAGGCCGCGGCCCAGCCCGCCGATGCCGCCAAGGACGCCGCCCAGAACCAGCGCCGCACCGACGAGTTCGCCGAAGCCGCCCAGGTCATCAACGGCCCGGCCGGCAACCCCGAATGCGTCTGGCTCGGCCGGCGCGTGGTGCGGCTGATGTGGCGGGATGACCTCGATACCGCCTTCCGCCATCTCGACCTGTACGACCGCTTCGGCTGCCCCGGCGGCCATATTCAGGCGGCGTTCCGCTGCCTGACGCGCTTCGGCGGCCAGATCGATCCCAAGGTCGCCGAGACCCTGGATAGCCGCGTGCACGCTTGCTGGATCAACCCGGCCTCCCAGCCGCAGCAGGCAGCAGCCAGCGCTTCCCAGCCGGCAACGCCGACCACCGGCAATGCGCCCGCCCCCCAGCCGGCCGCGAGCCCCTCGCCTGCGGCAAGCCCGACACCGGCGCCGCAGAAATAGTCGCCGGTCGTTTCAGCTCTCGTTCAGGAACGATCGGCCATAGACGCGGTTGGCACTGCCGCGCGTCGTTCGAAAAGCCCATGCCCTCATAAGGACATGAGCCCATGACAGTTGTGAAACCGCGCGGCAGAGGTATGCTCCATTTGCCGCGGACTCGGTCGGATCTCGGGGTCAGATCCGCTTCCCTGCCACCTCAGCCCCTTTTGGTTTAGCCGCGATGCGCGTTGTCGCCGCCGTTCTGTTGCTTGTGTCCGCGCTTCACGCTGGGCTGTGGGGAGTCTTGCGCGACAAGGAACCCGCTCCCGACTTCAAGGGCCTCTTGCCCAGCGTCTCCTACGCGCCGTTCGAAGGCTCGGCCCACCCCGACATCGACAACATCCCGTCGATCGAGAAAATCCGCGCCGACCTGAAGACGCTGTCGACCATGACGCGCGCGATCCGCCTCTATTCGTCCACGGGCGGCGTGGAACTGGTGCCGCCGATCGCGGCCGAGTTCGGCCTCAAGGTCACCGTCGGCGCCTGGATCGACAAGGACAAGGATCGCAACGAGCGCGAGATCAAGGCCGCCATCGAGCTCGCCCGCAAGAACAGCAACGTCGTCGGCGTCGTGGTCGGCAACGAGGTGATCTACCGCGGCGAGCAGAAAGTCGAAGACCTCATCGACATGATCAAGAAGGTGAAGGGCTCGGTCCGCGTGCCCGTCACGACCGGCGAGATCTGGAACATCTGGCGCGACAATCCCGACCTTGCCTCCAACGTCGATTTCATCGCCGCCCACGTGCTGCCCTATTGGGAAAACTTCCGCTCGGACCAGGCGGTCGACCAGGCCGTCGACCGCTACAATTTGCTGCGCAACCTGTTCCCCGGCAAGCGCATCGTGATCGCCGAGTTTGGCTGGCCGAGCCAGGGCTACAATTTGCGCAACGCCGACCCCGGTCCGTTCCAGCAGGCGCTGACCTTGCGCAACTTCGTCGGCCGCGCCGAAGCCATCGGCATGGAATACAACATCGTCGAGGCCATCGATCAGCCCTGGAAATTCTTCGAAGGCGGCGTCGGTCCGTACTGGGGCATTCTCAACGCCAGCCGCGAGCCGAAATTCGCCTGGACCGGCCCGGTGGAGAACCCCGACTACTGGAAGCTGATGGGAATCGCGCTGCTGGTCGGCATCCTCCTGTCGCTGCCGATCCTGCGGCTGCAGCAGCCGACGGCGAAGCAGGCGTTCCTGCTGTCGGCCACCGCCAATGGCGTCGGCGCCTGGGCCGCGACCGTGTTCGCGTTCTGGAACGGGCACTATTTCATCTTCGGCTCGGCCTTCGCGCTGACGCTCGGCATGATCCTGCTTGTTCCGCTGGTGCTGATCGCGATGGCGCGCATCGACGAGATCGCGGCGGTCGCCTTCGGCCGCCCGCCGCAGCGGCTGCTTACCAAGGGCAAGCCGGTCGAGAACGTGCCGGAGAACTACTATCCGAAGGTCTCGATCCACATCCCGGCTTATTATGAGCCGGTCGACATGCTGAAGCAGACGCTCGATGCGCTGTCGCGGCTGAACTATCCGAACTACGAATGCGTCGTCATCATCAACAACACGCCCGATCCCGCCTTCTGGCAGCCGATCCAGGACCATTGCCGCGCGCTCGGTGAACGCTTCAAGTTCATCAACGCCGAGAAAGTGCAGGGCTTCAAGGCCGGTGCGCTGCGGATCGCGATGGACCGCACCGCCGTCGATGCCGAGATCATCGGCATCCTCGATGCCGATTACGTCGTCGAGCCCGACTGGCTGAAGGACCTCGTGCCGGCTTTCGCCGACCCGCGCGTCGGCCTCGTTCAGGCGCCGCAGGAGCATCGCGACGGCGACCTGTCGATCATGCACTACATCATGAACGGCGAATATGCCGGCTTCTTCGACATCGGCATGGTCCAGCGCAACGAGCTCAATGCCGTCATCGTGCACGGCACGATGTGCCTGATCCGCCGCGCCGCGATGGACATGGCCGGCGGCTGGTCAAGCGACACGATCTGCGAGGACTCCGATCTCGGCCTTGCGATCCAGGAGCTCGGCTGGGTCACGCACTACACCAACACCCGCTACGGCGCCGGCCTGTTGCCGGACACCTACGAGGCCTTCAAGAAGCAGCGTCATCGCTGGGCCTATGGCGGCCTGCAGATCGTCAAGAAGCACTGGCGCCGCTTCCTGCCGGGCGCGAGCCGGCTGACGGCGGACCAGAAGCGCGAATACGGCCTCGGCTGGCTGAACTGGCTCGGCGCCGAAAGCCTCGGCGTGGTCGTGGCGCTGCTCAACCTCGTCTGGGTGCCGATCGTCGCCTTTGCCGACATTGCCATTCCCGACAAGATCCTGACGCTGCCGATCATCGGCGCCTTCATCGTTTCGCTGGTGCACTTCCTGTCGATGTACCGCGCCCGCGTCGCGATCAAGCCGGGCCAGATGCTGGGCGCCATGATCGCGGCGATGAGCGTGCAATGGACGGTGTCGCGCGCGGTGGCGCAGGGCCTGATCACCGAGCACATCGCGTTCGCGCGCACCTCGAAGGGCGGCCTGTCCAGGATGTCGATCGAGTTCCAGGCGTTCTGGGAGGCCGTGATCGGCACCCTGCTTCTGGTCGGCGCCGGCGTGCTGGTCGCTTCCAACAGCTTCCGGCAGATCACCGAGATCTACATCTTCGCCGGCGTGCTGGTGCTGCAAAGCCTGCCGTTCCTGGCCGCGGTTGCGATCGCCATCCTCGAGCTCAGCCGCATCAACTCGTTCCAGTTCTGGCGCGACAGCGCGATCCGCACCGCCGAGCTGATCGGCCTCCGCCCGGTCGCCCTGCCGACCCCGGCGGGAACGCCGCAGCCTGTGCCGAACGAGGTCCGGCGCGAGGCGAACTGACGGACCGGACCAAACCCGGGCGCCTCGGACCCCGTGATTAAAAGTCACGGGCTCTTTGGGCGTGGATGACGGCCCACCAATCGGGTTGAAAATCTCGGCCTAAACGACGGATACCGCGAGCAAATCCCCGCTCCTGCCGTGAGTTTCGGCAGCCGCCCCCGCTATTGACCTCCGCAGCCACTCCTCTTACACAGCGCGGGCCGAAAGTATGATCCGGAAACAGCCGGTTTTCCCCGCAACGCGAGTTCAGCGTGGCGGCAAGACATGCTTCTCGAATGTCCGAAGACGATGGCAATCTCTTTGTCGAAGCCATCCGCGGCCATGGGAGCGCGTAGCTCAGCCGGTAGAGCACGTGACTTTTAATCACGGGGTCCTGGGTTCGAGCCCCAGCGCGCTCACCAAAAAGATCAATAGCTTACGCTACTCCACAAGCCTCCTCCTCGTCCGTCGGGTAACGTCTAGGTAACGCCTCCTCGTCCTCCGGAGCCGTCGCATGCTGCCCCAACTAGACAGCGACGTCTTCTTGGGGAAGTCTGGCCATACCCTTATAGGTTGTGAAAAGCCGCGATTCGCTTGGGGCTCTTGCAAATGAAGCGTATCTATCGACCGGCTAAACCGCGCTCTCTCCCGCGGCGTCAACCTATGGTGAGCAATACCCCCGGTCAGCGGAATGACCGCTTCGGCTGGAACACTTTTATTATGACGCTTAGCACCGCTGCATCGGCAGCAGCAGCTGTGTTTACGGCTTGGTTTGCATTCAATGCGCTCGAGCAAATCGCAGAGGCCAAGAAACAAACGATCGCCGCGCAAGAGCAAGTAGCCATCAGTCGGGCGGCACAACGCCCCTGGATCTCTGCAGAGGTGAGCGTCAGGGCCGCCCTGCAGCCCGGCTACGACAATACCTATCTGCTTAAGCTCAAGACGAAGCTGAAGAATGTCGGAGAGACGCCAGCACAACAAGTCATCGCGGCTTTTGATTTCGCAATCGTAAACCAATCCGTACTTGATGATATCGGTGCCCCGACGAGTGAACTGCAGCAAAAACAGCCGAGCACCTGTACAAGAAATCCACCCGGCCCTTATTTCACAGGCTCTACGATTTTCCCCGACCAGCAAACAGAGCAAGAAGACGTTTTATTCATCCCTATTCGTGAGTGGGAAGAGAAAGCCAAACCCCACGTCTACGTCTATGTAGTTGGCTGCGTCGTGTACTATTCAGCTGCTGATCAGAGAGATCACACAACAAACTTTTCCTACCATGTTTTCATCAAGGGAAAAGACGATGGAGGCTTCCCTCGCAACCCCACCAACATCCGTGTCGAGCAGATCGGGACAGCGACGCTGGGTGCAGCCGAATTATTCCGCGCCGACTGAGAGACTGATCCAGGGATTACGGTGCCAGTGCACTAAACCGTACCTTGCCAGGCCATAGTCGCTCTCGCCGACGGCCCCCGTGATTAAAAGTCACGTGCCTACCGGCCGAGCTACGGCGGCAATCAATCCGAGCCCGTAGGATGGGTTGAGCCCTTGCGAAACCCATCACTCGTTGCGATCAGCGCCGCTGCGATCCGCGATCGATTATCGCAGCAATCCTCGAAGGACCGCGGAGTAGCCGACCTAATTGATTGCCGGCGATGGGTTTCGCAAGGGCTCAACCCATCCTACCGCGCTGTAACCGGATTACGGTGACAGTGCACTCAACCTTGACCGTTCCAACCGCCCTCCCCCAAAATGCCGCGAGACAACACCGACGAAAGGTGTAGGATTCGAGAAAATAGGAGGGAGCGGCATGTTTGAAATCAGCGGTTTCGACACGGCAGGCGTCGTCAGTCTCAAACGGCCTTCGCTCGCCGCCGCCCTCAAGAAGGCCAAAGAGCTGGTCGAAGACGGCTGCTGGGACGTTCAGGTCGTTGATCCCACTGGCCGGGTCTACACCTCATTCGAGGAGCAGGCCGCCTAGCCACTCCGCCTTCGCTATTCGGAAATCAGCCCCCATCAGTTCGCCAGCGCGGGCCGACAACGCAACCGACCGCGGTGGCTATCCGCCTCGGCCGACATTGGACGAGGCACTGTTCAGCCAGCGCTGCGTTGCTTCATCGCTCCAGCCGGGAACTGCGAAGCGCGCCCGAGGATTTTCGTCTGCGCCGAAACGGTCGACCGCGGGATAGCGCGGATGATGTGTACGGGAGCGATGCGCCGTCGCAGCGTTCGCGGCGGTACACAGGACGAGCAACAGACCCATGACCAGAACAGAGCGCATCGTACCAGCTCCAATCGAACGCCGTCCGGGTTGATGTGATGCGTCAACGATCCCGCCGCAATCCAGCGCGGCATCACAGCTCAGCGATGGACACGTGACGGCAACGCCGTTGCGGCGGCACGGACCAGCCCTCAACTGCCGCGCGCCATGCCGTTGCCAATCAACTCGTTTGGGAGCACGCTCTCTCCAGGCGCTCAAGACGCCGCACAGGGAGAAACACATGAAGGAACATGGCCTGGATGGCCGCCACCGCGACAAGGATAGCCGGATCAGCAAGAAGCACGGCAACACGCTGGTCGGCACGTTGCGCAAGATCTACGGAAGAGGTTTTGCGGCCGGCTATCCCGATACGACCCAACTCAGCGAGGTGCTGCTTCAATTGAACGAGACGTCGCTGAGCCAGTTACGTCGCGATCACGACACCGGACATTTGCAGCACAAGATCGACCACGCCTCGAAGTGACGGGCGCACTCGGCCAACCTTGTTCAGTCAGGGAGCCTTCAGCTTTCCGGAGCCGACGTCGTAGCCGGCGCGGTCAGTGGAGCTCCTCCAACCGACACGGGCCCGACAGGTTTCGACTCCCGAACCAGCAGCCGCTTGCGCATCGCTGCGGACAGTCCATAGCGGGCATTCGCCCGTCGGATGGAGGACGTGACGTCCGACATCATCGTATTCTGCAGCGCGTCGACCTTCGCGATCAGCGTGGAGAGCTGCGACGATATCTTCCTCACATCGACCCGTTCGTCGGTGATGCTCTGCCGCAGGGATAGCAGCACCAATGTATCCTGCTGCTGCAGAACTGCATTTTGCTGCACCAGGGAGCTGTTCTCCTGCAGCGAAGCCGTATGTTGCTGTTGGGCCGCCTGGATATCCTTCAAGGCGGCAATGACCGGATCCGGTTTTGGCGCGGACGATTCCGGGCGCGGAAACAGTTCAGCGAGCTTGCGGACATTCAGCGACGGAAGATCGGTTGGCCATGTGTAGACGGCCGCCGAACCGTTGATGGCGAGGGCACATACCGACAGGGCCAGGACCGATTTCCGGCTGGACCGCCTGGTCGGCACAGGAGCTTCCAGGGCTGCGGGTTCGGGGGCTGCGGCGGCTGCAAGTGCTGCGGGGTCGAGTTGTTCGACGAGGCCTTGCGCTTCGGATGTCGTGGTCATCTGCATTGACCTCATGAGCGAGCGAAAGGAAGCCGTCGCCGGAACGTCGTCGCGACGCCTCCTTTACGCAGCACCCATACACACCTGCCTAAAATTGTGGGCTTTCTGGATTAATTCCACGTTAGCGGCCAGGCCCGGCGCCTCCGGCCGAATACGGGGTTTATGCGACGGGATGACTCAATTAGCTGGGGCTAAGCTGACAATGGGTGTCGCTGCGGCCCACCGAACACCCGGCTCCGCAGGGGGCAGCCTTCACCGCGGCGGATTTTCCGAAGTTGACAGAATGCCACTGTTTTGCCCGACGGGTCAACCGGTTGCGAGCCGGAAATATGGCGTCGAACGATGCGACGTGACGGAGAACAGTTGAATCTGATCATGGGCCCGCCAGCCTTTCCGCCGGCTGCGGAAAGGCATTGTGCCGCCAGCACTTGTCTACTGTGCATGGGGTTGTTTTCAAATTTTTGGGGTGCCCTACCCCTCGTCCAATACCTCGAACAGTTCCTCCACCCGCTCGAACGGCGCATCGCGCATCGGGCTGTGATAGACGACGCGGTCGCCGTCGCGCTGGAGTGACTTGCCTCTCGACTTCCGCAACCGCCCGGGCAGGAACGTCGCAGCCACCGCGCCGGGGCCGACGTCGAGGCGGATGATGCCGCGGCGCTTGCACTCGATCCTGAGCATGGCCGCTGCGAAGAAGTCGCGGGCGACCTTCGGCAGGGGGCCGAAGCGGCGGGAGGTTTCCTCCTCGAGGTCGTCGAGATCGTCCTCGTTGCTGCATCGTGCGGCGCGCGCATAGAGCTCGAGCCGCACGGGCTCGGACTGCACATAGGTCTCGGGGAGCATGTCGCCGACCGGCAGGTTGAGGTCGGGCACCCACACCGCGGCGCGCTCCTCGTCGACCTTTTCCGAGGCCATTTTCAGCAGATGGCTGTAGAGCACCGGCCCGAACACCTGCACATGGCCGGATTGCTGCTCCGAGAACAGATCGCCCGCGCCTCGCAGGTCGAGGTCGCGCTCGCTGATGGCAAAGCCGGCGCCCGGCCGGCTGAATTCCTCGAGCACGGCCAGCCGCTTCTCGGACTGCCCGGACGCTGTCTCGGTCAAGAGATGGGCGAAGGCGCGGATGCCGCCGCGCCCGACGCGTCCCCGCAGCTGATGCAGCTGGGCGAGGCCGAACTTTTCGGGCCAGCACACCACGATGGTGTTGGCGCGGGGAATGTCGAGGCCGCTCTCGACGATGTTGGTCGCGAGCAGGACGTCGGCCCTGCCCTCGACGAAGCTCATCATGCGGTCGTCGATCTCGTCCGCCGCCAGCCTGCCGTGCAGGCAGACGATGCGAAGCTCGCCCGCCACCGCCTGCACCCGCGCCAGCATCGGATCGAGATCCTGGATGCGCGGGCAGATCAGGAAGCTCTGGCCGTGGCGGCGCTGCTCGCGGAGCAGCGCCGAGGCAATCGCGGCATCCGACAGCGGCGCGATCCTGGTCGCGACCGGCAGCCGGTGCACCGGCGGCGAGGCGATCACGCTGAGGTCGCGGAAGCCGGCAAGACCTGCGGCCAGCGTCCGCGGGATCGGCGTCGCGCTCATCATCAGCACATGGACATTCTTGGCGAGGCCGGCGAGCTTTGCCTTCTCGGCCGCGCCAAAATGCTGCTCCTCGTCGATGATGACGAGGCCGAGATCGTCGAACTTCACGTCCTTCGCCGTGAGCGCCTGCGTTCCGATCACGACCTTGATCCGGCCGCTGCGCAGGCCCTCCCTGGTCTCGCGCAGCTCCGCGCCGGACGTTGCCCGCGACAGATTCCCGACCTCGATGCCGAACGGGGCGAAGCGCCTCTGGAAGGTTGCGACATGCTGCCGGGCCAGCACCGTCGTCGGCACCGCGATCGCCACCTGCTTGCCTGAGAGCACCACGGCGGCCGCCGCGCGCAGCGCCACCTCGGTCTTGCCAAAGCCGACGTCGCCGCAGACCACCCGGTCCATCGGGTGACCGGACGCAAGATCGTCCAGCACGTCGTGGATCGCCTTGGCCTGGTCGGTCGTCGTGAAATAGGGAAACCGCGCGACGAACTTCTCGTAGGCCGATCCCGGCGGCACCAGCTTTTCCGCGCGCCGCCGGCGTCGCTGGCTGATGTGCTTGGCCAGCACCTTGCCGGCGATCTGGATCTCGCGCTCGGCCTCGCTGCGGCGCGCCCACCATGTGCTGCCGTCCGCCTTGTCGAGCGCCAGCTTGCCGAGCTCGGCAGCGTAAGGCCACATGAGCGCCAGATCAGTCGGCGGCACCAGAACCGCATTGTCGCCTGCGAACTTGAGGCGGATCATCTCCCGCATTGCGCCGCCGCCGGTGTTGACCGTCTGCAGGCCGTCGAGCACGGCAAGGCCGCGCTGGAGATGAACGACCACCGTGCCCTGCTCCGGCACATCGGCATGGTCGAAGGCCGCGCTCCAGGCGCGCGCCATCGGCTGCGCATGATGCGCCCGGCTGCCGAGCACGTCGGACGCCGTCACGACGACGAGAGGCTTTCGCCCCGGCACGACGAAGCCCGCATCGAGATCGGCCACAAGCGCCGCCTCGCCGCTTCCACCGCGCGTCGCCTCGTCCCAATCCTCGCAGCGCTGTGCCTTGACGCCGCTCATCCGCTCCATCACGCGCAGATCGTCCTCATGCGCTGCGACGAGGATCAGTCGCGAACCGGCCCGCCGCGTCTCCTCGACGAAGCCACGCAGCGCTTTCCTTGCGGATGTCAGCTTCGAGAATTCTGGCACGGCCTGGAACGATGCCGTCCGCGGCAGCACCTTCATGCCCCTGGAGAGCTGCTTCCAGTCGCGCCGTCCGAGATATTCGCGCTCCCGCTCCGCGCGCGGCGCGGCCTCCTCGATCGTATCAAGCCAGCCGTCGGCATGCGCTGGAACTCCAGCATCGGCGATCCATTTGGCGCGTCCGCAATAGTCGAACAGGCTCGCGCGCCTGCCGCCCTTGCCGGCAAGGCCAAGCCGCTCCGACATCGGATCGACCACGAGCTCCTTCGTCTCGAAGATGATGTCGTGCTCTTTCGGATCGAACGCCACGATCCGGTCGATCGCGCGATCGGAATGCTCGATCCGGAATGGACCGAGCGCGCCTGCGGGAAATATCTCGAAGGTCTGTCCATGAAACAGCGCGCCGCCCGGATAGTCCGGCTCGTCGTCGAGATCGTATCCGAGGGATTCGAGGCGGGTCTCGAGATCCCGCTCGGAAAACGCGCCACCCACCTTCAAGCTGACGCTGAGGCGCAACAGGCTCGCCGGCGGCGGCAGGCGCTCCATCACCGCTTCCGCGGTCGAGACGAGAAACAGCGGCTTCCTGGATCTTGCGAGGCGCCGCAGCACGGAGGCCCTCCGCCCTGCGAGCTCGTGCGAGGGCTCGAGCTGATCAAACGGCAAGGTGTTCAGCCGCGGAAACACCAGCACCTCGCAGGACGGATCGAGCGCGTGAATGACGCTGCCCAGCCGCTCCGCCCTGCTCTCGTTCTCGGCGAGAAACACGATGCCGCTGGGTCCGGACTGCTTCCATTGCGCAAGCAGATGCAGCGCCATCGAACCGAGCGGCGACGAGGACGAGATCGTGGCGCGCTGCGTCCCCTCGCTCTTCCTTGGCGACGCCTTGGTCTTGAGCGACGCCTTGGCTTTGAGCGATGTCCTGGTCTTGGGCGATCTGGTCTTGGGCGATATCCTGGTCTTTGGCGATGCCCTCTTTAGCGATGCCTTGGCCGCCCGCGCCTTCTTTGCAAGCCTCACGTGAATCCGTTTCTGGTCGTAAACCACCGCAACTGAACACGCGCCGCCCTCGTGTCGATTCGGCGACGCGCCGCCATGCATATGGGATTTGCACGGCGAACGCACGCCTCGTGGCAACGCTCCGTGCATCCATAGAGGGGAACCGGGCCCGTCCGAACCTGACAACGCGGCGGGGATCGTGCCTCACTTGAGGCAAAGGCTGATGCGATCAAGGACCGCATCGCCCGCACGAAAAACCCCGGCGCTTGGACGCCGGGGCGTTTCGTTGGAAAATGATTTGGTCAGGCAATGATGCCTTCATAGCAGCGAATTGGTCGAGCGCCTGTGAACCGGTTCACACGCCCTGTCAGCGCAGCTGCGGCGGGAACGGGGTACCGCGGGCTCCGATTTGAGCCTTGGCACGCCGCGCGCTAGGATGCCTCTTTTCACGGAGGCTCATTTGAAACCATTCATTTTCATCGCCGCCATTGCGCTGCTTGCATCTACACCCGCCCGCTCACAGGCGCTGGTCGATCCCAGCAAGGTCGCCCCCGAATTCCGCGAAGCCGCCGAGAAGCGCCGCGCCGAGCAGATGCGGCAGCGCGAATGCGCACTCAAAGCGGATCTCGAGAAGGTGCTGCCGAGAGATCGCACCGCTTTTCTCAATCATTGCCTGGAGACGATGGCGGCCAAGCAATAGCTTCGCCGCGCGCGTGACGCGAGCATCGCCGACATGCTCGCGCCCGCTGCATCGGCTTGCGGCAGGCTGGCGGCGAATTCGCAAAAGGGCTTCAGGCTTTCTTCAGACCTTTGCGATCAGCTGATCGATGCATTTCCATTAGTCATTGTCGATCGCGCATGGGCTCCGTCCAGATTCAGTGCACGCGCTGCAAGAACGTGTTCCGCGATCGCGCCGCGCGGTTGCAGGACGGCTATTCCAGGCAGTGTCCGAGTTGCGAGGTGGTGCTGTTCTTCGCCGAGGATTCCCAGCACCCCTTCGTCAAGCGCGCGATGCGCAATGCGCGCAAGGTCCGCAAGGAGCTGCGCGAGGCCGAGGCGGTGAGGCGCGCCGCACCGGAGCCGCGCTCGAGGGAGTTCGCCGGGCGGACGCAATCGGCGGGGCGAGAGGACTAGCTGCGACGCCGCTTCCTCGGAAACAGGCGGTCACGGATGTAGCGCGAGGTCGGCGTCAGGCGGATGCCGCGCGGCTTCTGCCAGGCGGCGCGGTCGATCTCCTTCTTGTCGCCGATAGCGAGCCTGCCCTTGGCACCTTTGGCGATGAAGATCGCATCGCTCATCTTGCGACCGGAACGCTTGTTCCTGGCCTTCACTTCCTTCCAGAGGCTGATCCTGCCGAGCTTCAGCTTGGGCAGCTCCTCCTTGATCTCCCGCCGCAGGCAATCCTTCTCGGACTCGCGCGCGCGCTTGCGGCCGCCCGGGAACATCCACAGGCCGTCCGACCGGCGTCTGACCAACAATACCTTGCCGCGCTTGGCGGCAACCAGCTTGGAAGACTTCGCCATTGCTGCCGTAGTCGAGAAGAGAATCGTCCCGATCGTAACTTGTCTAGTTGGATAGACAAGTTCGGGGCGCGTCTTGCTCACAGGCTGCGGGCCGTCAGGCCGGGGCGACCAGAGAGCGCAGGATCGCGCCGTTCGGGCCGCGGTGTCAGCCTTCGCTGCCGCTCGCGCCTGCCTCCGCCCGGTCCTCCGTCCTGATCCAGGCCATCATCAACTCCCAGGCCACCGACAGGATGATCGGCCCGATGAACAGGCCGACGATGCCATGGGCGAGCGTGCCGCCGATCACGCCGACGAAGATCACGATGGTCGGCGTGCTCAGACCGCGCCCCATCACCAGCGGCTTCAGCATGGTGTCGATGAAGCCGACCAGGACCAGAAACACCGTCAGCACCAGCGCCGTGGTGACGTCCTTGGCGGTCCAGATCCAGATGATGACAGGCAGCAGCACGAGGAAGGCGCCGATCTGCACGATCGAGAGCAGCAGCACGATGAAGGCGAGCAGGCCCGCGCTCGGCACCGCCGCAAGCTTGAAGCCGATGCCGGCAAGCAGGGCCTGCACGATCGCGACGCCGATCACGCCTTGCGCCACGGCGCGGATGGTCGCACCCGCGAGCGAGAGGAAATGCTCGCTTTGCTCGGGCACGATGCGGAACAGGAGGCTGCGGCCGGCCGCAACCAGCCGCGGCCCATGCGGGAACAGGAAGCCGGCCACGAACACCGACACGAGAAACTGGAGCGTACCGACGCCGGCATCGCCCGCGAGCGACAGCAGCGGCCCCGCCAGCGGCTGAAGATAGGGCGCCACCTCGCGCAGCACTGCGCGGATGTTGGTGTAGGCCTGGTCCCAGAGCTCATAGAGCCAGGGGCCGATCAGCGGCCACGATTTGAGCTGCTCCGGCGCCGACTGCAGCGCGAGGTCGCCGGTGCCGAGCTGATGCGCCAGCTCGCGCACACCGTCCACCGCGCTGATGCCGAGCCAGGTCGCGGGGCCGATGACGATGCCGAGCGTGATGAGGGTGAGGATCGCCGCCGCAATCTTGGGGCGTCCGCCGAGGATCTTGGCGACCCAGCTGAAGGCCGGGTAGAACGCCACCGCGAGCACGCCGCTCCAGGCCAGGATCGGCACGAATGGACGGATGATCAGGAAGGTCCAGATGATCAGCAGGCCGAGCAGGCCGAGCCGGATCACGAGCTGGATGATGTCCTCTCCCGTGAGGAGCTGACGGAGGCTTTTCACGGGCACGACCTTCCTTGCGGCATCGACGCGGGTTCCGGCACTTGCACGGGCAGCCGTTATTGCCAGCCCCGGGGCGGGCGTCAAGACGACCCCGGCGCGATTTGGCTAACGGCGATTAACCGGATTTCCCTGGGCCGGTTTACGCCGATGCAAAGGCCCGCTCCTACCCTGCAGCGAGGTCCCTGGAAATAGCGCGTGCAATGGCCAACAGCATCTGGACGATCGAAGAATTCACCTGCACCGGTTGCAGCATGAACTACACCGCGACACGGGAGGAGCACACGGAGGCGCATGTCGGCCACTTCAGGTGCAACATCTGCAGCAGCCTGGTGCACAGCTGGTCCGGCAAGCATCACTTCTTCGGCTGGCAGGCGGTGAAGACGAAGCCGCCGGTGTTCGGACGCCGCTGGGCGGGCGTGGAGTGGTAGGCTGAAGGCGACCATCGCGGTCTGCGCGAACTGCGGCTTCTGCTAGTCCGCGGCGCGGGCTACACTTGCCTCCCCGCAACCGAATCCGACACGCGATGACCGCCCCTTTCGTTCCGCAGATCGCCCTCTACCGCAACTGGCTGGCCGAGCAGCGCGGCCTCTCCTTCGCGAGCTACGAGGACATGCGGCAATGGTCGGTGCGCGATCTCGACGGTTTCTGGCGCAGCATCTGGGATTATTACGATCTGCAATCGCCGACGCCGTTTGCGGCCGTCATCAGTGAGCGCAGGATGCCCGGCGCGGTCTGGTTTCCGGGTGCGCAGGTGAACTACGCCCGGCAGGTATTCCGGCATGTCGAGGCAGCGGACGCCGCTGGCCTCCCCGCGATCGTCAGCAGCGGCGAGGACGGCAAGCTCCGGGAAACCAGCTGGCCCGAACTGCGGCGCAAGGCCGCCGCGCTCGCGCTGCATCTGACGGACAAAGGCGTCAAGCCCGGCGATCGCGTTGCGGCCTATCTGCCCAACATCCCCGAGACCATCATCGGTTTTCTCGCCAGCGCCAGCATCGGCGCGGTCTGGAGCGTCTGCGCGCCCGACATGGCCGCGCCCGCCGTGATCGACCGATTCAAGCAGATCGAGCCGAAAGTGCTGATCGCCAGCGACGCCGTCACCTATGCCGGCCGGCGCCATGACCGGCACGATGTGCTGGCCGAACTCCGACGATCGCTCCCCACCGTCGAACACGTTATCCTGCATAGCGAGGCCGGCGCGCCTGCCGCGCCGGACGCCCTGCTCTCCGATATCCTCGCAAGCACTGGTGCCGCGATCGACGCGTTCGAGCCGATGTGGCTGCCGTTCGATCATCCGCTCTGGATCGTCTATTCCAGCGGCACCACCGGCCTGCCGAAACCGATCGTGCACGGCCATGGCGGCATCGTCATCGTGGTGCTGGCGCTGCTCGGGCTGCACAACGACATCGGCTGCTCCTATCACCAGAACTCGTTCGGCGAGCGCTACCACTGGTACTCTTCGACCGGCTGGATCATGTGGAACAGCCAGGTCGGCGGCCTGCTCAGCGGCACCACCTGCTGCATCTTCGACGGCAGCCCCGGCGGCGCAAAAGACAAGCCGGACTGGACCACGTTGTGGCGCTTCGTGGCGCAGTCGAAAGCGACCTTCTTCGGCGCCGGCGCGGCGTTCTTCGCCAACTGCGCCAAGGCCGAGATCGACCTTGCCGCCGCCGGCGATCTGTCGCGGCTACGCTGCCTCGGCTCGACCGGCTCGCCGCTCAGCGCCGACACACAAGCCTGGTTCAACGCGCGCTTTGCGGCGCTGTCGAAGACCAACGGCAGCAAGGCGCAGGCCGACATCTGGTGGGCGAACATCTCAGGCGGCACCGATTTCGCCGGCGCCTTCATTGGGGGCAACCGCGAGCTGCCGCAGACGCCGGGCGCGATGCAGTGCCGCCTGCTCGGTGCGGCCGTCGAAGCCTTCAGCGAACAGGGGCGCGCCGTCACGGACGAGGTCGGCGAGCTCGTCTGCACCGAGCCGATGCCGTCGATGCCGCTGTATTTCTGGAACGACAAGGACGGTGCGCGCTATCGCGCCAGCTATTTCGAGACCTATCCGGACAATTTCGACGGCAGCGGCCGCGGGCCGGTGTGGCGGCACGGCGACTGGCTCAAGGTCAATCCCGACGGTTCCTGCATCATCTATGGCCGCAGCGATGCCACCATCAACCGGCACGGCCTGCGCATGGGCACGAGCGAGCTCTATTCCGCGATCGAGGCGCTGCCGGAGGTGCTCGATAGCCTCGTCGTCGACCTCGAATATCTCGGCCGCGACAGCTACATGCCGTTGTTCGTGGTGCTGCGCGAGGGCACAGCCTTCGACGCCGCGATGCAGGCGAAGATCAACAAGGCGATCGAGGCCGGCCTGTCACGCCGCTTCCTGCCGAACGAGATCTTCGCAGTCGCCGAGATCCCGCGCACGCTGTCGGGCAAGAAGCAGGAGCTGCCGATCAAGAAGCTGTTGCTCGGCCAGCCCGTCGAGAAGGTCATCAACAAGGAGGCGATGGCCAACCCCGCCTGCCTCGACTGGTACCTCGCCTTCGCGCGCGACTATCTGGCGCGAAGCGCTGCGTAATTTCGATCAGCCTCCGCCGAAATTGGAGGGATCGAGATTCCTGTTCTCCGACGGCGGGATCGGCGGCCACCCGGGAAATTTGTACCAGCCGGGCGGCACCGGCGCGTCCTCGGCCGGACGGACGACAACGGGGTGGTGCGGGCGGGCGTGGCGCGCCGGCGCGGCGGCGGCAGCCGAGCATGCCGACATCAAGAGGATCACAATCGGGATAAACCGCATCGCATGGGCTCCAAACGTCCACCCAGGCTGATACGTGGTGCGGGAACCATGCCGCGCCCACGCATACGCGACGTCACAACCGGTCACAACGGCGGCACCGCGACGCGCGGACGATCAGCCCAATTGCGCCGATGCCGTTTGCACTCCGTTCACCGATCGCCGTTAGATCGGGATGGATCCTCTGCACCGAACTCATGACATGGCCGACCTCAACGCCATCCTCGCCCGTCTCAACGACCGCCTGCTCCGCCTCGAGGGCGAGCTGTTCGTGTTGCGCTCGCTGGCGCGCGCAACGCTGACCGCAGGCGACGACCATGCCGAGCGCATGCGCAAGCTGGTCGAGGCCGCCAAGGTCGCGCTTGACGACGAGGCCCAACGGCCGCTGGACAAGCCCACGCGGAAATATGTCGAGGCCGCGAGTGCCATGGTCGACGAACTGCTGGTCGAGCCGACCAAGGCCCGACCGCTGTTCACGGTGATCGACGGCGGGAAGCGCTCCTAAACGGGGCGGCCTGGCAAAGCGCGATGACGACTCATCCAAGTCTCATCGCGCCGCAGGCACACTAGCGCCCGTACGTGCCAGGCGTGCGGGCGCGGTTCGGAAAGCACTGTCCGCTCGCATAGTTGTAGTCGTAGCCATCCGGACAGAGGCCGCCACGGCGTCCATAGTACTCGGGACCGTCGTAGTCGCCTCGATAGTAGCCCCGCCCTCGGTAGGTCGGCTGGGGGGCCGTGTAGTAACCGGGCGCGTGATAATCGTTCGGATAGCAGCGGCCGTTCGAGTGGTTGAAATCATAGCCGTCCGGACATTGCCCACCTGGACCACCTCGGAACTGAACCTGTTCCACCATGGGCGCCGGGCGGCTGGTTCAGACCGCCGTGGAATTCGCCGCCTTCAGCCGGCTGAGGCCCGCCTCGATGATCGCGATCTCCTCGTCGATCTGGCCGATCGGCAGGCTGAAATCATAGCCGGACCTGCACTTCAGATCGACCGCGAGCCGCTGCCTGTGCATCATCAGCTGATCGAGGCCGCGACGGTTCTTCAGACGCACATAGGCGTCCACGATCTGCTCAATCGCGCTCGGCATGAAATCGGTCCCGGCGAAAAGCCCTGCGCGGCGCACCCACGCCGGCGGGACATTTTCGGTGTCGCGGTACGCAATACAAATCCGCGACGGATTCGTCGATACGACAAGCTGGTTGAGAACGTATTACCGTCAGATGATTTCTTGAGGCACGGCATGAAAAAGCCGCTGGCAGTTACGCCAGCGGCCACAGGCTGCATGACAGCATTTGCCGTCCGACCGTGGCCGCCCGGCAACGCTAATCCGTGACGCAAAAATACTTGCGGGGCAGCCTGCGGTAGGCGCTGTAGCGGTAATACGGCCTGTAGGGATAGCCGCGATAGATCGCTGGCGGCTCCTCGCCATAATAGGCGTCGTGGTAGAAATTGTAGGGCAGCCCCTCAGCGCAGCGATAGGCGTCCCAGGTCGGGCCAATAAACGGCGCCACACCGATCTCGGGCGGCACTGCCGGGTACGGCCCGCCGGCGTGGGCCGGAGCGCCCGCAATCAGTGTGACAAACAGAAAAAACCAAGCGCTTCGCATGCCCTCGCTCCTGAAACGCTGTAAGGCCCACATGGAAGCACCGGGACGGCGGCCTGTGCAATCATGGAGTTCAGCTGCCCCGCGCCCCGCGCATTGTTGATAACCGCCGCAAACGCCGCGCGGATGCGCCCGGACGTGTTATCGGGGGTATGACGCAGTTGCGAGACGGATCGGACCCCCATGCGCATTACCCTCGTCGGCTCCCGCCATTTCGGTGTGACCACCCTGAACATGCTCCGGGAGCACAGCGTCTCGATCGCACGGGTGGTCGTGGCGGACGCCGAGGATCGCCTGGCCGCAGCGGCCAGGGCCGCCGGCATCGAGGTCGTGGTGCAGGCCAATCCGAAGCTGGTGGTGGCCTCCGAGATCGCTCCTGACACCGATTTGATCATCACGGCACATAGCCATGCCCGGATCGGCAAGGACGCGCTCGCCGCCGCCACGTTCGGCGGGATCGGCTACCACCCCTCGCTGCTGCCGCGCCACCGCGGCAAGGCCGCCGTGGAATGGACCATCAAGGAAGGCGATCCGATCGCCGGCGGCACCATCTATCAGCTCGCCGACCGGATGGACGCAGGAGCCATCGCCGCCCAGGACTGGTGCTTCGTCAAAAAGGGCGAGACCGCGCGCGAGCTCTGGGAGCGTGCGCTTGCTCCGCTCGGGCTCAAATTGCTGGCCGACGTGATCGATTATATCAAGGTTCACAAGGCGCTGCCGTCCAAGGTCCAGGACGAGCAGTTCGCGACCTCGGCACCGAGTCTCTCCTGACGTTTACCCTTAACGTGAAGGCGCATTGATTCTGCTTGAAAAATCGGAGCCGAAAACACAAATAAACCATTGTTTCCACAGGAACAATTTTCGATTTGGCAACGCAACAAATTTCCGTCACATTTTGTCCGAATAAGCGACAGCATATCAGACATACTCAAGGACGGAATTCATGCGTTTTGCTCGCATCGCGGCGTTCTGTGCCGCTTCAGTTTTTACCGGCACCCTCGCCGCTCCCGCCTTCGCCCAGAGCCCCTATGACGGCAACTGGCACGTCGTCATCGTGACCAAGAGCGGCTCGTGCGAGCCGACCGCGAGCTCGATGCTGACCGTTGCCGACGGCAAGATCACCGCACCCGGCGCTAACGTTTCCGGCACCATCGGCAGTGGGGGACTTGTGAAAGTTTCGATCAATGGTGCATATGCCAACGGTCAACTCAACGGCAACGCCGGATCGGGGAAGTGGAATGGAGCATCTGCAGGCATACCGTGCAGCGGGCGGTGGGAAGCATCGCGCCAATAAACCAATCGAGGCTCGCGCCCCAGGCCGGCGGCTGCTGATTGCGGCCGCCGTTTTGTTTGCGGCAGGGATCGTCAGCTCTGAAAGCAAGGCCCAGTCCGGCCCGTTCGCTCCGATGGCTGGAAGCTGGAGCGGCGGCGGCACCGTCACGCTGGATGACGGCTCCACCGAACGCATCCGCTGCCGAGCCAAATACGCCCCGATCGGCCCCACGATGGAGATGTCGCTGACCTGTGCCAGCGACGCCTACAAGTTCAATCTCGCCGCCAGCGTGAAGGCCGAGGGCAGCGCCGTCACCGGCAGCTGGTCCGAGGCCAGCCGTAACATCTCCGGCTCGCTCCAGGGCCGCGGCGGTGGTGGAAACTTCGAGGTGGCCGTCTCTGCTGCCGGCTTCAACGCCAACCTCGCGCTACGGACGAGTGGCAACAAGCAGACCGTCGCGATCCGTGCGGACAGCCAGTTCCGCGGCGCCAACATCTCGATGTCGAAGTAAGACATCAGGGTGACACGACAATCGATCCGGCGAACTCGCCGGATCGATTTTTATGCGCCCGGCACGAACGCGGTGACCTCGATCTCGACCTTGGCCCGCTCGTCCACGAGGCCGCCGATATAGAGCAGCGTCGAAGGCGGGAAATTGCGCCCGAGCGTCTCCTTCCAGGCCGCGCCGATGCCGGCACCCGCGGCCTCGTATTCGCTGCGGCTGGTCAGGTACCAGGTGAGGCGAACGATGTGCTCGGGTCCCGCGCCGGCCTCGCCCAGCAGCTTGATGATCCGTTGCAGCGCGGCTCCGACCTGCGCCGCCATGTCAGGCGCGTAATTGCCCGCCTCGTCGCCGCCGGTCTGGCCGGCGAGCACCACCCACCGGCCCGGCCCCTCGACCACGACGCCATGGGAAAAGCCGCGCGGTTTTTGCCACTCGGCTGGCTGCAAGATGCGCATGGGCAATGTCTCCCGATTTTCTTGTTGTTCGCTGATGCCTTAACACGCCGCACCGCATCGCTGCATCCGCAGATTTGGCCGTTGCAAACGGCGGCAATGTCGCCGATACCGGCCGTCCCTTCGGATTCCACCCCTCCGCATCCGCCGCAATGAGCACGACACCGTCCAAAACGATGGCTGCACTGTGGATGGCCGGCTGGCTGTCGCTGATGCTGATCATGGCGGTGGCCGGGCGCGAGACCACACGCGAGCTCAACGTCTTCGAGATCATGGAGATCCGTTCGCTGGCGGGCTTCGTCCTGCTGGCGCCGATCATCTATCGCGCCGGTGGCTTCAGGGTGCTCAGGACATCGCGCCTGCAACACCACGTCGCGCGCAACCTCGTGCACTATGTTGCCCAGCTCGGCTGGTTCTTTGCGCTGACGCTGATCCCGATCGGCCAGGTCGTGGCGATCGAGTTCACCATGCCGATCTGGACCGCGATCCTCGCGGCGAGCTTCCTCTCCGAGCGCATGACGCCGTGGAAGATCGCCGCCATCGTGCTCGGCCTCGTCGGCGTGATCGTGATCGTGCGGCCGGCCACCGGCGAGATCAATCCGGGGCAGCTCATCGCGCTCGGGGCCGCCATGGGATTTGGCGTCTCGATGGCGCTGGTGAAGTCGCTGACCCGCACCGAAAGCGCGCTGTCGATCCTGTTCTGGATGCTGGTGGTGCAGTCGGTCGCGGGCTTCGTGCCGACGCTGCTGGTCTGGACCTGGCCGTCGCCCTACGCCTGGGCCTGGGTCGGCGTGATCGCCGTCTGCGGCACGTTCTCACACTACTGCCTCGCCAGCGCGATGCGCTATGCCGATGCGACGATCGTGGTGCCCATGGACTTCCTCCGGGTTCCACTGACCGCGACCGCAGGCTGGCTGCTGTATTCGGAGCGGCTCGACGCCTGGACCGTTCTCGGCGCGGCGCTGATCCTGTGCGGCAATCTGCTGAATTTGAAGCCGGCGCCGGTTCCCGCTCCCGCGCAGTGAACCTCGCGCTGCCTCGCGCGACAAAACCAAGTGGCCGTGTGATTTGGATCACGTTGGAGAGCCCCTCCATCGTGCACATTCGGCCACACAGCAGCGGGTTGAACGCGACGTACCGCCCGTTTTGGTGGCGCGAAGTCGGGCACTTCGTGTACGTTCGTTGCCAATTTGTTGCTGCCTGCAATTCGATTCTGGGGATTTCAGATGCGCTATCTCACTCTCCTCGCGTCGCTGATCTGCGTCGCGCTGTCGGTCAGTGCCGCGAAAGCCGACCGCCGCGTCGCCTTCGTCGTCGGCAACGGCTCCTACAAGAACGTCGCGCAATTGCCGAACCCGCCGATCGATGCCAAGGCGATGGCATCCACGCTGCGCAATGTCGGCTTCGAGGTAATCGAGGGCTCCAATCTGTCCCGCGACCAGATGACCGAGAAGCTGCTCGACTTCGGCCGCAAGGCGCAGGGCTCCGATATCGCGCTGTTCTACTATGCCGGCCACGGCATCGCCGTCGGCGGCACCAACTATCTCCTGCCTGTCGATGCCGACATCAAATCGGAGATGGACGTCAAGCTGGGCGCCGCCATCAACATCGACCTGACGCTCGAGCAGACCATGGGCGATGCCAAGGTCAAGCTCGTCTTCCTCGATGCCTGCCGCGACAATCCCTTTGCCGCCAAGATCAAGTCGAACTCGGCGACCCGCAGCGTCAACGTACAGAGCGGTCTTGCCGAGATGAAATCCGGCGAAGGCACGCTGATCGCGTTCGCCACCGGCCCGGGTCAGACTGCGCTCGACGGCCAGGAAGGAAACAACAGCCCGTTCACCCGCGCGCTGATCGACAACATCACCAAGCCCGGCGTCGAGATCCAGCAGGCGATGACCTCGGTCCGCGCCCAGGTCAACGAGGAGACCCACAAGGGCCAGCTGCCCTGGGGCCACACCAACCTGATCGGCGCCGTCTATCTCAACCAGGCTCCGACGACGCAGGTTGCCAACGCGGCGCCGACGGCGGCTGGCAGCATCCCTGTGGCGACCGCCGGCAGCTCCGATGGTGTCGAGCTCGAATACTGGCGCTCGGTGAAGGAGTCGAACAAGCCGGAAGAGCTCAACGCCTACCTCACCGCCTATCCCAACGGCCAGTTCAAGGCGCTGGCGCTGGCGCGGCTTGCCGCGATCAAGAGCGGACCGTCGACGACGACCCGCACCCTCAACGCTGGCGTCGATCCCGCAGCCTTCACCGACGAGGCCACTCAACTCACCGAGGACCAGATCGGCCTCGACAAGAACCAGCGCCGCGACGTGCAGCGTCGCCTCACCGGGCTCGGCTTCGACACCAAGCAGACCGGAGCATTCAGCGAGGAAACCCGGACCGTCATCAAGCGCTGGCAGGCCGCGCGCGGCTATCCCTCGTCAGGCTACCTCAACAAGCCCCAGCACAAGGCCCTGCTCTCGGAGGTCGTGGCCACACCGCCGACTGCAAGCGATAGCGGCCAGAAGGCGGCCCGACGTGCCAGCGCCCCCGCAGGCAGCAGCGCGCCGGCACCGGCACCCCAACGCAGCAGCCCGGGCGATGCGGCCGGTGCGGCCTTCGTGGGTGGCGTCGTCGGCGGCATGATGGGCGGCATGTTCCGCCGCTGAGGCAGGACGGCAGCTTCAAAGACAAAAGCCCGGCTCGCGCCGGGCTTTTTTCTTTCTATTCTCGTACGGCAAGACAAAAGGAAAGACGGCGCTGCCGCACACTCCGTCATTGCAAGCGTAGCGAAGCAATCCAGGCTGTCACCGCGGAGGGATTCTGGATTGCTTCGCTGCGCTCGCAATGACGAGCTTGGGATACGGATGCGAGCACAGGGACGTCCCGGCCCGCGGACCGATCCCTTACTTCCCCGCGGCCTTGCGCAGCGCCTCGTTGATGCGGTCCTGCCAGCCGGGGCCGCCCGCCTGGAAGAACTCCAGCACGTCCTGGTCGATGCGCAGCGTGACCTGCTCCTTGATCCCGGGAACGGCGTTCTGCTTGGGCGACGCCGCGGCGACCTTGGCCGTCACCTTCTTGAACGCCGCCTCAGCTTCGGTCCTGGCATCGCCAAGCGTGCGCGGCCGCCTCGGTTGATCCGCCATATCCTAGATTCCCTCGAACAGAGCCGTCGAAAGATACCGCTCCGAGAAGGACGGCACGATCGCCAAAATGGTCTTTCCCGCAGCTTCCGGCCGCTTGCCGATCTGGAGCGCGGCGGCGATCGCCGCGCCCGAGGAGATGCCGCCCGGAATGCCCTCATGCCGCGCCAGCGCGCGCGCGGTTTCGATCGCGGTGGTCGAGTTGATCTTGACGATCTCGTCGATCACCGAGCGGTCGAGGATGTCAGGCACGAAGCCGGCGCCGATGCCCTGGATCTTGTGCGGCGTATGCTGTCCCCCTGACAGCACCGGGCTTTCCTCCGGCTCGACCGCGATCACCCGTAACGACGGCTTGCGCGGCTTGAGCACCTGGCCGACGCCGGTGATCGTGCCGCCGGTGCCGACGCCGGCGACGAAGAAGTCGATGTTACCGCCGGTGTCGTTCCAGATCTCCTCGGCGGTGGTGCGGCGGTGGACTTCCGGATTGGCGAGGTTCTTGAACTGCTGCGGCATCACCGAGTTCGGGGTCGTCTTCAAGAGCTCCTCGGCGGCGGCGATCGCGCCCTTCATGCCCTGCGCGGCCGGGGTGAGCACCAGCTCGGCGCCGAGAAAGGCCAGCATCTTGCGCCGCTCGATCGACATGGATTCCGGCATCACCAGCTTGAGCCGGTAACCGCGCGAAGCCGCCACGAAGGCGAGCGCAATGCCGGTATTGCCGGAGGTCGGCTCGATCAGCACGGTGTCGGGCTTGATGATGCCGGCCTTCTCCATCGCGATGATCATGGCCGCACCGATGCGGTCCTTCACGCTCGCGGCCGGATTGAAATATTCAAGTTTTGCCAAAATCGTCGCGTTCACCCCATGCTGGCCCGGCAGGCGTCGCAAGCGCACGATCGGCGTGTCGCCAAAAGCCTCGACGATCGAAGAATAGATCCGGCCGCGGCCGGGTTGGTGCGCTGCACCCGTTTTGGACGATGCGTCCATTATGAACTCCCTTTGGCGACAAATTGTACCGCTGTCGCAGCTGTTCCGCAGTTACAGACAGCCTGCGGCGACACGCAAGCGGCAATCACGTGATCCATTTGCAGGAGGCCCGAGTTTACCGCCCTGCCGGCTGTCGTTGTCAATCTGTTCACGATTGCCATGCTGAACTGGTGGACGAGCGTCCCTTCTGAATATCGCTTGTGCCTTAGCCAAATACCCTCCCGACAGGCGACGTCCGTTGCGGGCGGCGGGAGCGCAGAGAACGCCTGATGCATCAACGGCTCGCCTTCATCGATACCTTGCGCGGCATCGCCGTCCTGGCGGTGGTCGTTCAGCACGCGCTTGAGGTGATTGTGCGGGAACATCCGACCGGCGCGTATCATCCGATCTTTCATGACGCGATCGGCTACTACATGAATTTCGGCCGGTTCGGCGTCGCGCTGTTCTTCTTCGTCAGCGGCTTCGTCATTCCCTTCAGTTTTCCCGCCAGCGCGTCTCCCGTGAATGACTTCTCGGTCAGTCGGTTCTTCCGCCTCTATCCGGCCTACTGGACCTCGATCGCGATCGGGCTCGTCACGATGCAGGCGGTGGAGTTGAGGACCTATCCCCTGTCGCAAATCGTCGCCAACGTCACCATGCTTCAGAGCTTCCTGGAGGTCCGTCACCTCTGGGACTTCTACTGGACGCTGACGATCGAGCTGCTGTTCTACGTTGTCTGCATCATCCTCTTCACGGCAGGACTGCTGACCCGGCGCCTGACTGCCATCGCGATCGTCGTCGCGACCGCGCTGGCCGGGACGGCGGTAGCTGTCCTGGTCGAGGACCGGGCGGCGTGGGTGATGATGGAGATCGGGCTGAACCTTTCGGCGATGTTCCTCGGCAAGATCATTCGCGATACCGTCGTCGGCGGAACGCTGCGATGGCGGCATGTCGCCGTCTGCACGGCGCTATACGCCGTCTTCGCGATCACGCTGGCCAGCAGGCGCTATGGCGGAACGTACGAGGACAACTTCTTCTACAGCTATTCGATCGGGGCCGCTTATGTCTGCGCGGCTCTCGTTTTCATCGTGTTTGCCGCGTTCGGCGAGCGGATGGCCTGGCGTCCGCTCGCGTTCGTCGGCCTCATCAGCTACTCGGTCTACCTGATGTCGCCGTTCGCGATGGTCTGGATCCATCGCTACGCATGGCCTGGCGACGGACCGCTGGCATGGCTCGTCTTCGTCGCCGAGGTCGTGACGTCGTCGATCCTTGTCAGCTGGATGACATATTCCCTCGTCGAGAAACCCTGGATTTCGTTCGCACGCAGGCTCCGTTCGGATCGCAGCAAGCCGCTCGCGCTCGCGCCAGCGCTCAGTCGGCAGGGTGCGGCGCAGTAAATTGAATGTCATGACGCGCGAAGCCGCACGGCGAAGTATCGCAATGCACACGGGCTGTTTGCGCTGCGATACCGAGGCCGCGAAAAGGTCAGCGAACACGTCGTGGTGACCGCAATTTTATAAAAGCCAGCGCTTTTGTGTTGCGACCTCGTCAAGTACTTATGCTTATGTTAGACTTACGTCCTAAAGCAGGGAGGTCACCACGATGTCAGCAGTTGCTGAAGTGATGTCGACCGTCGCGCTGAACCGCGATCCGCGTTGCAGCGAGTTGCCCACCTGTCCCGTCTGCGCCGACTCCATGGTCGCCGCTGAAGCATCCGCCTACGTCTCGGACCACATGATCAGCTATCTCTGGACCTGCGACAATTGCGGCTATGGTTTCGTGACCAAGCATGCCGTCAAGCAGCGGATCGTCTGCAATTGACATTGCGCAATTGATCAGCGCGGGGCGATATCGCCCCTCGCCCAATCCTCACGCGTACGCAGATAAAACTCGTCGAACGTTCCGCCCGCAATCGCGTCCCTGATGCCCTGCATCAGGGACTGGTAGTAAGCGATATTGATCTCGGACAGCAGCATTGCCCCCAGCGTCTCGCCCGCCTTGACGAGATGATGGAGATATGCGCGCGCGCAGTTGCGCGTCGACGGCCATGAGCTCTCTTCATCGAGCGGGCGCGGATCGTCGGCGTGGCGCGCGTTGCGCAAATTCACCTGACCGAAGCGCGTGAAGGCGACGCCGTGCCGGCCATTGCGCGTCGGCATCACGCAGTCGAACATGTCGATGCCGCGCTTCACCGCTTCGAGGATGTCGTCGGGCGTGCCGACGCCCATCAGATAACGCGGCCGCTCCTTCGGCAGCATCGGCGCCGTCTCGTCGATCATCGCCAACATCACCTCCTGCGGCTCGCCGACCGCAAGACCGCCGATCGCGTAGCCGTGGAATCCGATCTCGACGAGGCCCTCTGCGCTGGCGTGACGGAACTGCGGGATGTCGCCGCCCTGCACGATGCCGAACAGCATGTACCCCTCGGGCGCGCTCTCGAAGGCGCGCTTGGAGCGCTCGGCCCAGCGCAGCGACAGGCGCATCGCGCGGTCGATGTCGTCGCGCTCGGCGGGCAGCCGCACGCATTCGTCCATCTGCATGGCAATGTCGGAGCCGAGGAAGCGCTGCACCTCGATCGAGCGCTCCGGCGACAGTTCGACCTTGGCGCCGTCGATATGCGAGCGGAAGGTGACGGCGTTCTCGGTGACCTTTCGAAGGTCAGCCAGCGACATCACCTGGAAGCCGCCGGAATCCGTCAGCATCGGCCCGTTCCAGCCGGTGAAGCGCTGCAAACCGCCGAGGGCTCCGATCCGCTCGGCGCCGGGGCGCAGCATCAGGTGGTAGGTGTTGCCGAGCACGATGTCGGCGCCGGCCTCGCGCACCTCGCGCCAGTGCATACCCTTCATGGCGCCGGCGGTGCCGACCGGCATGAAGGCCGGCGTCCGCACCACGCCGTGCGGCGTGGTCAGGCGGCCGGTGCGCGCGGCGCCATCGCTGGCGAGCAGTTCGAAATGATTGGGTAGATCAGTGTTGGGAAGATTCATGGCCGTGCTTATTGCGTGCCGAGCGAGGCCGATCAACCCGCCCGAACCACACGATGCGTCAGACTGGGACAGATTTGATGCGGACTTCATGTTCCACCCCCGGCTTGCCAAACAAAACGATACAGTGTAGTTTTACCGTGGGGCCTGACGAGATGCCGCGGTGAATGTGCCGGCGGCCGTATTTGCGTGATCGCCAGCCACTGACAATGCCCTCCGCTTCAAGTTCGACCGAAATATCCGGCCCTTCGCATGGCCGGATCAGGCACATAGGCGCCCGCCTGACCGGACTCCTGGTCCTGGCCTTAAGTCTGGCGCTGGCCAGCTGCACCTCCCTGCCCCGCACGCCCTATACGGCCGCCGAGGCCAGCACATCACGCGTGCTCGATATCGACGGGCTCAGGCGCTACGCCGACGAGCCGGTGACGAAATTCAGCTTCGACAAGGACGCCAGCACTGCGACGAAATCCTATCTGGCGCTCTCCGGCGGCGGCGCCGATGGCGCCTACGGCGTCGGCGTGCTCAACGGCTGGTCCGCGGCCAGAACCCGTCCCACCTTCACGGTCGTCTCGGGCGTCAGCACCGGCGGCCTGATCGCACCCTTTGCATTTCTCGGATCGCAATATGACGACACGCTGAAGGAGGTCTACACCAGCGGCATCGCGGAGAGCCTCTTGAACGATCCCAGCATCATGCGCGTGCTGTTCGGCTCCGGCCTGTTCGGCAACACGCGCCTGCGCGAGCTCGTCGCCCGCTATGTCGGGCCGGAGATCATGGCGCAGGTCGCGCGCGAGAATGCCAGGGGCCGCAGGCTGCTGATCGTGACGACCGATCTCGACACCCAGCGGACCGCCATCTGGGACATGGGCAAGATCGCAGCGGTCGGAACGCCCGAGGCGCTCAAGCTGTTTCGCGACGTGATGGCGGCTTCCGCCAGCATTCCCCTGGTGTTTCCGCCGATCATGATCGACGCCGAAGGCCAGGGCCGCCGGTTTCAGGAGATGCATGTCGACGGCGGTGTGACCGCACCGGTGCTGACACTGCCGGAAGCCCTGCTGTTCCAGGGCAGCCGCCTGCCGGGCACTGCGAAGATGGACATCTACATCCTCGTCAACAAGAAGATCGAGCGCAACTTCGAGCTGGTGTCCAACAGCACGATCGACGTCGCCTCGCGCAGCCTGTCGGCGATCACCCAGTCGCAGACCCGCTCGATCATCTTCTCGACCTACGATTTCGCCAGGCGCAACCGCCTGGGCTTCCATCTCTCCTATATCGCGCGCGACTATCCCGCCCCGCCGTCGGAAGGGTTCGACACTGGCTATATGCGGGCGCTCTATCAGTACGGGTATCAGAAGGCCGCGGCCGGCGAGGCCTGGACTTCGACGCTGCCGTGACGCTGGAGACGGAACGACGTCCTATCGAAACCGTTGACGATACGGCCAATTCGGCCAGATTCGCGATGACGCCCCCTCTCCTGCGCGATATAGAGCGAATGACAGGCAACGCGCAGGAATCATTGGGCATGGGATTGACTGCGACCAGGACAAGATCGGCAGCGCCGCGGCGCGAGGTGCCGAAATCGCGTGGCGGCCGGCCGACCAAGACGGCCGCCATCGAGCGCGACCAGCGGCTGATCGAGGTCGCCACCCGCCTGTTTCTCGACCGCGGCTTTGACGCGACCTCGCTCGATGCGGTCGCGGAAGCGGCGCGGGTGAGCAAGCCCACCGTCTATTCCCGCTACGGCGACAAGCGCGGCCTGTTTGCGGCAGTGCTGAGGCGCGAGATCGCGCGCTGGCTTGCGCCGCTGTCGGCTGCGGCGGAGACGCAGCTCTCCAGCGACGCGGACATCTCGGTCGAGCAGCGGCTGGTGGAGATCGGGCGCGAGATGCTGACCTTCACCTGCGGGCCCGATGCCGTCGCCTTCAGCCGCATGATGACGTCGCAGGCCATCAACTTCCCCGACATCGCCAAGCTCGGCAAGGAGGAAGGCTGGCTCAAGGCGGTCGCCACCACGGCGCGTTTCTTCGACCGCCTGGTGGCGCAAGGCGCGCTGGACATCGAGGACACCACCATCGCGGCCGAGGTGTTTCTCGACGTCGTCGTCGGCCACACCCACCGCTTGGCGACGTTCGGAACGGCGCTCGAGATGAAGTCCGCGGAAAAGCGGATGCGCACCGCGATCAAGCTGTTCCTGGCCGGTGCGCTCGGCCCCGCCGACCGCGTCAAGGACGCTGCCAAGGGCACGCCGCGGCGCCGCTCCTCCCGCTGACAATTCCGTGAGCTTGCGATCTTTCCCCACGGGGGCGGGCGCAAACGCATTGACCGAAATAAAACGATACGGTATGGTTTAGTTATAAGCTGGTACGGGCCGCTTTTTTCACCAGCCCCAAAAGAGGTCCGTGCCGCTTCGATCGCCGCGGCGGGTACAGCCCGCCGCGACGCTCAGCGGCCGGCCTTTGCCCAAGGTCGGCCGCGAATTCTTTACGATCATCCGGCACACTCGCTGGCCGAGGGTTTCGAGCATGACGACAGCCAAACGATGGACCTCGCAACTGCTTGCGTTCGCCTTGCCCGTGCTGCTCATCGCCGCACCGGCACAGGCAGTCGTGACCGCGGGCACGCCGACCGCGCTTCACAGCGACACAGATGGTGATGCTGAAGCGGACCGCCAGGCGGTCAGCCGCGAGATCGAACGATTCCGCAGTTCCTCGATCACGATCAGCCAGGCCATGGCGATAGCGGAAGCCCGCCATGCCGGCGCCACCACCGCCGATGTGAGTTTCGACGGCGGCTCGGGCGTGCCGGTCTACCGGGTCAAGACCCTGCACAACGACCGCATCTGGCGCCACACCATCAATGCGGCGACCGGCGAGCTCGTCGGCGGCGAAGCCGCCCTGCCCCTCGCCGAGCTCGACCTCGAGGACCGCAGCAATCTCGCAGCGCTCGGCGCCATCAGGCACCGCCTTGCCGACGCTGTACGCGTCGCCGAGCGAGCAGCCTCGGGCAAGGCCATCAGCGGTGGTCTCGTGCGCGAGCGCGGCCGGCTCAGTTTCGCGATCGTCGTGATCAGCGGCGACGACCTCAAGGAGGTCATCCTGGAGCCGCCGGGCGCCCGCGCCAAATAGCGGCAGATTCCTCGCGCGGCCACATTCCCGCCGAAAAGCCATTGACGGCCGCAAGACTCTCCCGCATAAGTCGCCGCCATGTTCACGACCACCAAACGCACGACCAAAACCACCATGGCCCCGGGGGCCCGGGGAGGCGTGCGCGCGTAGGTCGTCGACTTAAACGCATCAGCTCTACCGAAGCCCCGCCCTCGATGGTCCGGGGCTTTTTTGTTGTCTAGAACTCAATGGAGGAGAATGTGAGTAACGATCCCGTCGTCGCGATTGTCGGCGTCACCGGTGCGGTGGGCGCCGAATTCATCGCCACCATGGACAAGCGCGGCTTTCGCGTCGGCAAGCTCAAGGCGCTGGCCAGCGCCCGCTCGGCCGGCAAGACGGTGTCGTTCCGCGGCCAGAACGTCGTCATCGAGGAGTTGACCGAGCGCGCTTTCGAAGGCGTCGACATCGCTCTGTTCTCCGCCGGCGGCAGCATCTCGAAGAAGTATGCGCCGATCGCGGTCAAGTCGGGCGCCGTCGTGGTCGACAATTCCTCCGCCTTCCGCATGGATCCCAACGTGCCGCTGGTGATCCCCGAGATCAACGCGAACTGCATCCGCGACCACAAGGGCATCATTGCGAACCCGAACTGCGCCGCGATCACCGCGCTGGTGCCGCTCTGGCCGATCCACCAGAAGAACCGCATCAAGCGCGTCATCATCTCGACCTACCAGGCCGCTTCCGGCGCCGGCGCGGCCGCGATGGAGGAGCTCGTCGAGTCCACCCGCGCCAATCTCAACGGGCAGGTCTATACGCCCAAGGTGATGCCGCACCCCTACGCCTTCAATCTCTTCAACCACAACACCGCGGTCGATCCCGAGACCGGCTACAACGACGAAGAGACCAAGGTCATCAATGAAACCCGCAAGATATTCGAGGACGAGAAGATCGCAATCGGCGTCACCTGCGTGCGCGTGCCGGTGCTGCGCGCCCATTGCGAGGCCATCACCTTCGAATGCGAGAAGCCGATCAGCGAGGACCAGGTCCGCGCCATCATGGCGCAGGCCCCGGGCGTGAAGGTGGTCGACGACCGCGTCAAGAACTACTTCCCGATGCCGATCGACGCCTCGGGCCAGGACGACGTCCTGGTCGGCCGCATCCGCAAGGACCTCAGCGACCCCTCAGGGCATTCGATCTCGATGTTCGTGGCCGCGGATCAGCTGCTCAAGGGCGCGGCGCTGAATGCGGTGCAGATCGCGGAGCTCTTGCCGCAGCGGGTGATGGCGTAACGCACTCCCGACCCGTCATCCTGAGGCGCGAACCCGGCGGTGCAGAGCACCGCTGGGTGAGCCTCGAAGGATGCGCGGCCGAGATGCAGCAGCAGGGCCGTCGCCCTTCGAGGCTCGCCGAAGAGGCGAGCACCTCAGGGTGACGGTGATGGATTTGCTATCCTATCCCCGAAACAGCAGACACGCGTCCCCGTACGAATAGAACCGGTATCCGCTCGCAATCGCGTGCGCGTACGCAGCCTTCATCGTCTCGAGCCCCGAGAATGCCGACACCAGCATGAACAGCGTCGACTTGGGCAGGTGGAAATTCGTCATCAGGACATCGACGGCGCGGAAGCGATAGCCGGGGGTGATGAAGATCGAGGTCTCGGCCGCGAACGGCTGGATGGTGCCGTCCTCGCTCGCCGCGCTTTCGAGCAGACGCAATGACGTCGTGCCGACTGCTACGATGCGGCCGCCGTTCTTCCGCGCGGTGTTGAGCCGCTCGGCAGTCTCCGCGGAGACGGTGCCCCACTCGGCGTGCATCTTGTGGCCTTCGGTGTCGTCGGCCTTGACCGGCAGGAAGGTCCCTGCCCCGACATGCAGCGTGACGCGGTTGATCCCGACGTTGCGCGCGTTCAGCGCCTGCTCCAGCGCGGGCGTGAAATGCAGGCCTGCGGTCGGAGCCGCGACCGCACCTTCGTTCGCCGCGAACATGGTCTGGTAATCCGCAAAATCCTGATCGTCAGGCGTGCGCTTGGAGGCGATGTAGGGCGGCAGCGGCGGGCTGCCGAGATCGGCGATGGCCTGGTCGAGCGCCGGGCCGTGCAACGAGAAGCCAAGCGTCACCTCGCCCTCGCTGCTCTTGGCCTCGACGTCGGCGTCGAGATGGCCCAGCAGGCAGACCTTGCCCTCATTGCCGAAGCGGATGCGGTCGCCGGCAACAAGCTTCTTGGCGGGCTTCACCAGCGCTTGCCAGCGCGAGCCGTCGAGACGCTTGATCAGCGTCGCCTCGATCTTCGGCTCGGTCTCGCGGCCGATGCGGCGGCCTTTCAGCTGCGCCGCGATCACCTTGGTGTCGTTGACGACAAGCTGGTCACCCGGCCTCAGCCATTGCGGCAGGTCGGCAATCGTCTGGTCGCGCAGCGCGCCGTTCTCGATAACAAGCATCTTCGCGGAGTCGCGCGGGCTCGCCGGGCGCAACGCGATGCGCTCGGCGGGCAGTTCGAAATCGAAGAGATCGGTGCGCATACCCAGAACTTGTCATCGCCCGCGCAGGCGGGCGATCCAGTACTCACGATCTTTGTCGTAACCACCCCTGGCGATTACTGGATGCCCCGCCTGCGCGGGGCATGACACCGGCAAAGCCGCTTATTCCTTGTCCGCGGCCATCCGCGCCTTGACGATCTTGTCCGGGTTCTGCACCGGCTCGCCGCGCTTGATCTTGTCGACGTTCTCCATGCCCTCGGTGACCTTGCCCCACACCGTGTACTGGTTGTCGAGGAAGCGGGCGTCGTCGAAGCAGATGAAGAACTGGCTGTCGCCGGAATCGGGGTTGGCGGCGCGCGCCATCGAGGCGGTGCCGCGCACATGCGGCTCCTTGTTGAACTCGGCCTTCAGCTTCTTGCCCGAGCCGCCGGTGCCGGTGCCATGCGGGCAGCCGGTCTGGGCCATGAAGCCCTCGATCACGCGGTGGAACACGATGCCGTCGTAGAAGCCCTCGCGGACCAGTTCCTTGATGCGCGCGACATGGCCGGGCGCGAGGTCGGGCCGCATCTCGATGGTGACGGGGCCCTGCGTGGTCTCGAGGATCAAGGTGTTTTCGGTGACGCTCATACTCGTCTCTCTTGCGTTGGGGGTGAAGTCTTCCGGTTACGGAACGGGATCGCGAATGGACGCCCCGCAGCAGCGCCGGCCATCGTTTCGGTAAATGGCATCGGCGTACAGCGTTGCAACGCCTCCATCACCGCGATCCGGTATTGCAGCCGGTCATTGTCGGAGGCCTCCGCGGATTCATAGGTAATCCGCGGATGGCCCAGAATGTTTCCGGCCCGGTTAAAGCTCACGACGACGGTAATGTCGAGTGGGCGAGCCTTGGTGGGCGGCGGCGGCTTCCAGCAGGTGCGCAGATGCCGGAAGATGTCCTGGATGGTGTTGACCTGTGCGTCCTCGGCCTTCGCGCCTGAGACACCGAGCAGCAGCATCGCGGCAGCGACCAGAAGCCTGTTGCCGCAGCGCGCCATCGCGTTTGCCTACTTGATGTCGGAAGCGACCTGCACCTTCACCATCTTGTCGGGATCGGTGACGGTGCCGCTGCTTGATCCGGGAGGCGCCTTCTTCAGCTTGTCGACGACGTCCATGCCCTGCACGACCTCGCCGATCACGGTGTACTGGCCGTCGAGGCTGCCGCCATCCGCGAACATGATGAAGAACTGCGAGTTGGCGGTGTCGACGCTGTCGCCGCGCCGGGCCATGCCGACGATGCCGCGGGCAAAATGCACCTTGGAGAATTCCTGCTTCAGGTTCGGGTATTTCGAGCCGCCGGTGCCGTTGAATTTCTCGCCGTCGCCGGTCTGCGCCATGAAGCCGTCCATCACGCGGTGGAACGGCACGTTGTTGTAATAGCCCTCGCGCGCGAGCTGCTTGAGGCGCTCGGCGTGCTGCGGCGCCAGATCGGTCCTGAGCTTGATGACGATGCGGCCCTTGGTGGTGTCGATGACCAGCGCGTTGGCCTTGTCGAGGTTCGCCGGAAGCTGCTGCGCCAACGCCGGCGCCGCGCCAATGAGCGCGGCAAAGATCGTGGCAAGAATTGCGAGACGACGGATCATGAAAACTCCGGATCTGGTGAGATGAAGCAGCGCGCCGTTATCCGGCGAATTTGGCCTTGAGCAGGGTGTCGACGAGCGGCGGCACGAAGGTCGAGACATCTCCGCCCATCCCCGCGATCTGGCGCACCAAAGTGGCGGTGATCGGGCGGACCATGGGAGAGGCCGGCAGGAAAACCGTATGCACCTCGGGCGCCATGGCCTCGTTCATGCCGGCAAGCTGCATCTCGTAATCGAGGTCGGTGCCGTCGCGCAGGCCCCGAATCATGATGGTCGCGCCGTGCTTGCGCGCCGCGGTCACCGACAGATCGTCAAACGTCACGGCTTCGAGCACGCAGCCGGCCTGGGCCGCGATCGGACCGCAAACGTCCTGAAGCATCTTCAGGCGCTCCTCGGTCGAGAACAGCGGCTTCTTGCCGGGGTGGACGCCGATCGCGACCACCAGGCGGTCGCACAGCGGAACGGCATGCCGGACCACGTCCAGATGGCCGTTGGTGATGGGGTCGAAGGAACCCGGATAGAAGGCGATGCGCGGCATGGCCCCCTCCTACCGCGCCCGGCCCGGCCCGGCAAGCCGGGCAGGTTCCTTGCCCGTTTCCTGCCCGTTTGCTGGAAAATGTCCTCTGCAGGTGTCGGCCATGGCCGGTTTGTTTCGTCCTGGGGGCAGCCACGAAACAAAACAGAGCACGAACGAAACCATTTCCAGCCTCCGCGAAGACGTCCGGAAACTGGCCATGGTTACTAATCCGGCCAACGAATGACGGGCCGCACGCTGGGCGCAGGCGGCCGCATCACAGGGGACAGTCAATGATCAAGGCTCTTTCAGCCATCGCACTCTCTGCGTGTGTTGCCGCGGCCCTCACCCTCCTGCCCGGCTTTGCCCCGACCGTCGAGGCCAGCGTGCCGCAGCCGCTCGCCAAGAGCGACCGGCTCGATATCCGCACCATCGGACGCGACTGCTCGCAGCAGGCCTGGCCGAATTTCGAGACGTCCTGCCTGCGCCGCGCCGGCAGCAAGGCCGATGTCCGCCAGGCGCGCCTCGTGACCGCCGACCGCACGCCGTAGTCGGATCCGTCAGTTTCGCGTCAGGAAAGCCCCTCAAGATAAACCCCATGGATATTTGCGACGTCTCGTCGCAGACTGCGTGATGCTCGCGCCCGTCGGAATGGCCCGCCGGGCGCGATGCCATCGGGGGATTGCCTTTGTCCAGTACGCCCGCAGTCGCCTCCGGCCATCATCCTGATCCACTGCCGCTTGCCATGACCATGGGCGCCCTCGGGGTGGTCTATGGCGATATCGGCACCAGCCCGCTCTACGCCCTCAAGGAAGCCGCCAAGGCGGCCGCCCATGGCGGCACGCTAAGTCACGACGCTGTCCTGGGGGTCGCCTCGCTGATCCTCTGGGCCCTGCTGCTGATCATCTCGCTGAAATATGCGCTGCTGATCCTGCGCGCGGACAACCGTGGCGAGGGCGGCATCGTCGCCCTCTTGGCCCTGCTCCACGCGCGCAACGCGCAAGCAGGCACCTGGCGGGCGCATCTGCTGGTGGTCGGCCTCGTCGGTGCCGCCCTGCTCTACGGCGACGGCGCAATCACGCCGGCGATCTCTGTGCTCAGCGCCATCGAAGGCCTCAAGGTCGATGCGCCCTCGCTCGCGCCGGTGGTCGTGCCCGTCACCGTCGCCATTCTGATCGGGTTGTTCATGATGCAGAAGCAGGGCACCGGCTTCATCGGCCGCATCTTCGGCCCGGTGATGCTGACCTGGTTCGTCGTGCTGGCCGCGCTCGGCATCCACGGCATCGTCAAGGCGCCGGCGGTGCTGGCGGCGCTCAGCCCGTTCTATGCCTTCGACTTCCTGATCCACCAGGATTTCCACGTCTCCTTCGGGATTCTTGGCGCCGCCTTCCTCGCGGTGACCGGGGGCGAGGCCATGTATGCCGACATGGGTCATTTCGGCCGCCTGCCGATCCGGCTCGCCTGGTTCGCGATCTGCCTTCCCGCGCTGGTGCTGAACTATTTCGGCCAGGCCGCGCTGCTGATCACCGATCCCACCATGATCGAGAACCCCTTCTTCCAGCTCTGCCCGGACGCCCTGCACTATCTGTTGGTCGCCTTCTCGGCGGTCGCGACCGTGATCGCCTCGCAGGCGATCATCTCCGGCGTGTTCTCGCTGACCCAGCAATCGATCCAGCTCGGCTTCCTTCCGCGCATGCAGATCCGCCACACCACCAGCCACGCGATCGGCCAGATCTACGTGCCGCTGGTAAACTGGCTGCTCGCCGCGGCAACGCTCGGTGCGGTCCTCTCCTTCGGCTCCTCGGACGCCCTCGCCGGCGCCTACGGCATCGCAGTATCGCTGCTGATGGCGATCACCACGCTACTGGCAGCCCTGGTCGCGATCCAGTGGGGCTTTTCGCCCTGGCTCGTGGTCGCCGTGAACGGCTTCTTCTTCGTGATCGACGTGATCTTCTTCTCGGCCAATTCGATCAAGCTGTTCGAGGGCGGCTGGTTTCCGCTGCTGCTCGCCGGCCTCGTCGCCTTCCTGATGCTGACCTGGCGCGCCGGCGTGAAGCTGGTCGAAGCGGCACGCGCCCGGCTGCGCCAGCCCGAGGAGGATCTGATCGAGACCGCCGTCAACAAATGCCATGCGAGACTGCCCGGGACCGCCGTGTTCCTGGCCTCTGCGCCGCGTGGCGTGCCGCTCGCGCTGACCCAGTTCGTCAAGCACAATCGCGTGCTGCACGAACGCGTGCTGCTGGTCACCGTGCTGATCGAGGAATCGCCGCACATTCCCGACGAGGAACGCGCCGAGGTGCATGAGATCATTCCGGGCATCACCCGCGTGATCCTGCATTACGGCTTCATGCAGAACCCGACCATCTACGAAGGGCTGAATCTCACATGCCGGCAGGGCAAGCTGCCCGGCATCGACCTCGCCGACATCACCTATTACGTCGGCCGCGAGACCATCATCCCGCGCGAGGACGTCCCGGGCATGTGGGTCTGGCGCGAAGGCGTATTCGCCTTCCTGCAGCGCAACGCCGAACGCTCGGCCGCGTTCTTCGGCGTGCCCACCAAGCAGGTGGTGGAGTTCGGGACAGAGCTGGAGATCTAGCGAATGGTGAGTGGCGAATAGAGCAGCTCACCTTATTCACCACTCGCTACTCGCCGTTCGCGCCGTTGCCGTTCTCGGCCTCTTCGGTGATGTGCTCGACCGACACCACGTGCTCGTCCTCGGCAGTATCGAACACGATCACGCCCTGCGTCGAGCGGCCGGCGATGCGGATGCCTTCGACCGGACAGCGAATCAGCTGGCCCTTGTCGGTGACCAGCATGATTTGATCCGCCTCCTCCACCGGGAACGAGGCGACGAGATTGCCGTTGCGGTTGTTGACGCTCATGGCGACGATGCCTTTGCCGCCGCGGCCTGTGGTGCGGTACTCGTAGGACGAGGTCCGCTTGCCGTAGCCGTTGACGGAGACCGTCAGCACCACCTGCTCGGCCGCCGACATCGCGGCATAGCGCTCCTGCGGGAGCTGGAAACTGCCTGAGGTCTCCTCCGCCTCGGCATCCGCCGGGGCTTCCTCGGTTGCGGCTTCGCCGGCGACCGCGCGGCGCATCTTCAAATAGGCCGAGCGCTCATCGGACGTGGTCTCGACATGGCGCAGGATCGCCAGCGAGATCACCTTGTCGCCCTCGCCAAGCGCGATGCCGCGCACGCCCATCGAGGTGCGCCCGGTGAACACGCGCACGTCGGGGACCGGGAAGCGGATGCACTGGCCGCCGGCGCCGGTGAGCAGCACGTCGTCGCGCTCGGTGCAGATCTGGACGTCGACGATCGACTCGCCGTCGTCGAGCTTCATCGCGATGATGCCGGAGCGGCGGACGTCGACGAAGTCGGACAGCTTGTTGCGCCGGACATTGCCGCCCGTCGTGGCGAACATCACGTCGAGCTGGCCCCAGGTGGATTCATCCTCCGGCAGCGGCATGATGGTGGTGATGCGCTCGCCCTGCTCCAGCGGCAGGATGTTGATCAGCGCCTTGCCGCGCGCGCTCGGCGCGGCCATGGGCAGCCGCCAGACCTTTTCCTTGTAGACTTGGCCGCGCGAGGAGAAGAACAGCACCGGAGTATGAGTCGATGCGACGAAGAGCCGGCTGACGAAATCCTCGTCGCGGGTCTGCATGCCGGAGCGGCCCTTGCCGCCGCGGCGCTGCGCCCTATAGGCCGACAGCGGCACGCGCTTGACGTAGCCGGCGTGCGAGACCGTGACGACCATGTCCTCGCGCTGGATCAGGTCCTCGTCCTCGACCTCGCCTTCCTGCTCCATGATCACGGTGCGGCGTGGCGTTGCGAACTCCGCCTTCACCTCGGCGAGCTCGGTCTTGATGATGTCGAGGATGCGCGCGCGCGAGTGCAGGATCTCGAGATACTCGCCGATTTCGCCGGCGAGCTTGGAAAGCTCATCGCCGATCTCGTCGCGGCCAAGCGCGGTGAGACGCGCCAGTCGCAGTTCCAGGATGGCCTTCGCCTGATCCAGCGACAGGCGGATGGTGCCGTCCTCGTTGATGCGATGGCGGGGATCGTCGATCAGCGTGATGATGTCCTCGACATCGCGGGCCGGCCAGTCGCGCGTCATCAGGGTCTCGCGCGCGGCAGCCGGGGTCGGCGAGTGCCGGATGACCTTGATGATCTCGTCGATATTGGCAACCGCGATCGCGAGGCCGACTTGTTCATGCGCGCGCTCGCGCGCCTTGCGCAGCTTGTACTTGGTACGGCGGGTGACGACCTGCTCGCGGAAGCCGACGAATATCGTCAGCATGTCCTTCAGGTTCATCGTCTGCGGACGGCCCGAGTCGAGCGCGACGGCGTTGACGCCAAAGCTCGTCTGCAGGGGCGTGAACTTGTAAAGCTGGTTCAGCACGACATCAGGCACCGCGTCGCGCTTGAGCTCGATCACGACCCGGTAGCCGTCCCGGTCGGACTCGTCGCGCAGATCGGAGATGCCTTCGATCTTCTTCTCCTTGTAAAGCTCGGCGATGCGCTCGACCATCGTCGCCTTGTTCACCTGATAGGGAAGCTCGCTGATGACGATCGCCTCGCGCTCTTTCCGGATCGTCTCGAACTCGACCTTGCCGCGCATCACGATGGAGCCGCGGCCAAGATGGTAGGCGCTGCGGATGCCCTGGCGTCCAAGAATGATGCCACCGGTCGGGAAATCCGGGCCGGGGATGATGTTGTTGAGTTCGTCAATGGTCAGCGACGGGTTGTCGACCAGCGCCAGGCAGGCGTCGATGACTTCGCCGAGATTGTGGGGCGGAATGTTGGTGGCCATGCCGACCGCAATGCCGCCGGCGCCATTGACCAGCAGGTTGGGGAACCGCGCCGGCAGAACCACCGGCTCCTTGGTCGAGCCGTCATAGTTGTCCTGGAAGTCGACCGTCTCATTGTCGATGTCGTCGAGCAATTTGAGCGCGATCTTGGTCAGGCGCGACTCGGTGTAGCGCATCGCCGCCGGCGGATCGCCGTCGACCGAGCCGAAATTGCCCTGCCCGTCCACCAGCAATTCGCGCATCGAGAAAGGCTGCGCCATGCGCACCAGCGCGTCATAGATCGCCTGGTCGCCATGGGGATGGTATTGGCCCATGACGTCGCCGACGATACCGGCCGACTTCTTGTGCTTCTTGTCCGGCGTGTAGCCTTCCTCGTTCATCGAGAACAGGATGCGCCGATGCACCGGCTTCAACCCGTCGCGCGCATCGGGCAGCGCACGCGACACGATCACGCTCATGGCGTAATCGAGATAGGACTTCTTCATCTCCTCGTAGATCGAAACGGGGCGAATGTCCGAGGGTTGCGCCGGCTGGTCGCCGGGCTTGTTGTCGTCGTCAGCCAAGGGGGAATCCGGTGAGTTTTTGTCTGGGAATCATATAGCGCATCACACCCCCGATAACCACCCTTGTGCGGGTCTTGGAAGCGCTTTTTCCGACTGTTTTTCCAGAGACTTACGCCCTTCCCGGCACCGCCCCGGACGGGGCCGGAACGGACCGGGCGTAACCGGCTCTCACGCCCCGAAAATCACCCGGTGCATGATGCGCCCGGGCACCAGCGTGAACAGGCCCGCCACCACCAGTGCGCCAGCGAAGATGAAGATCATCATCCGCCGATGGTCGGCGACACGATGGGTGCGCGCACGCCACACCGCGAGCGGCAGAACCACCAGGGTGAAGATCGACAACAGATGGATTGGGCTGAACGGCCCGACCAGGCGGATCTGGTGGATCCAGAACGATGAGGCAGCCACGACCAGCATCAGGACCACCCAGATCCAGCCGATCGTCCGGTGCGGCAGCGTGCCCTTTGGCGCGGCAAACTGGACCAGGCCGAGCACGAAGGCGGTCATGGCGGCAAAGGCATGCAGCGGGATCGCGGGAGCGGCCTCAAGCAGCGGCGCAAGGCTCATGCGGGGCTTCCTCGGGTCGAGTGGCGACCGATGTGAATGCGATTAACATGAAGTTAATACCATTCACATCATGGCCCGTCAAAGACTTGAGGCAGCACATGAGGCAAGCGCGGAAAACCCGAACTCCACCCGATAATTGGTAAGAATTCCTGACGCTTTACGCGAGCAAGGGCACCGTACCTCAGAACGGGATGTCGTCGTCCATGTCGCTGTTGCGGCCGCCGCCGGCGGCAACGGGACGGCGCGGCGCGCTGCCGACCGGACCGGAGGAGCCGAAATCGCCGCCCGGCTCGTCGCCGAAGCTGCCGCCTCCGCCGCCACCACCGCGGCCATCGAGCATCGTCAGCGTCGAGTTGAAGCCCTGGAGCACGACCTCGGTCGAGTATTTCTCGACGCCACTCTGGTCGGTGTACTTGCGGGTCTGGAGCGCGCCTTCGATGTAAACCTTTGCGCCCTTCTTCAGATACTGCTCGACGATCTTGCAAAGCGGCTCAGAGAAGATCACGACGCGATGCCACTCGGTCTTCTCCTTGCGCTCGCCGGTGTTCTTGTCGCGCCAGGTCTCCGAGGTCGCGATGCTCAGATTCGCGATCGGCCGCCCGTCCTGGGTGCGGCGGATTTCAGGATCCTTGCCGAGATTTCCAACCAGAATGACCTTGTTGACGCTTCCCGCCATCGCCGCTCTCCACTCCAAATGCCACTGAATTCGTAAGGCCGCGCCGCACGCCCTGCGGCCCTCTGCAACCTGATTGAGGCGACCCTATACGCTTGCGCGGACCGATCAGCCCACCAGCGCTCGGGTTATCCCCACATATAGCATTGCCTGCCGGAATGTTCCAGATTTGTTCCTTTCCGGCGGGTGCGGATATTCGGTGCCTGCATGCCGCCCAAATGGCGCGCACCGGATGGAACTTTTTCAGGTTCCCAAAATCAGCAAAAAGCGCATAACATTCATCAAGTTATATGTCCCGTACTTGCCCCGCGACTGTTGCATTTCGGAGACGGACTCTGCCTCTCGCTTAGGCTACGGTTGCCTCGGAATTAAGTTCATATGGGCGTCGCGCCTGATTGGCCGCTTCGGGGACCTCAAGAAGCGGACCTTACCCGGGGAGACTGCAATGAATAAGATTTTGATTGGTGCAATCGGTGCTGTGGCGTTGGGCCTGTCGGCTCCCGCAAGCGCGGCGGATATGGCGGCGCGTCCCTACACCAAGGCTCCGCCCCCGATGGTCGCGACCATCTACGACTGGAGCGGCTTTTACATCGGCATCAACGGGGGCTGGGGCTCAAGCCGCAATTGCTGGGACTTCGTGACGCCGGTCACCGGTACGCTGATCGACGACGGCTGCCATAACGCAACGGGCGGCACGGTCGGTGGTCAGGTCGGCTATCGCTGGCAGTCGGCCAATTGGGTGTTTGGCGTGGAAGGCCAAGGCAACTGGGCTGACTTCAGTGGAAGAAACATCAGCCCGACCGCGCCAGATCAGCAGAACCGTACGCGGGTCGATGCCTTCGGCTTGATTACCGGGCAGGTCGGTTATGCCTGGAACAACGTTTTGGTCTACGTAAAGGGCGGCGGCGCCGTAGTGGACGACAGATACGACCTCATCGTCGCGCCGGGCTTTGTGGGTGCTGGCACGACCTTCGGTTCGGCCAACGGAACACGCTGGGGCGGAACGGTCGGCGCGGGAGTCGAATTTGGCTTCGCCCCGAACTGGTCGGTGGGCTTCGAGTACGACCACATCTTCCTCGGCACTCGAAACGTCGACTTCACCTTGGGCGGAGCCTTCGTTCAGACCGAACGCGTCAGTCAGGACGTCGATCTCGCCCTCGTCCGCCTGAACTACCGTTGGGGCGGCCCGGCGATCGCCAGGTACTGATCGCAAGCATAGTCTCGTCCGACGAAAGGCCGGCCTCGCGCCGGCCTTTTTGCTGCGTGCGAGCGAGGGGGAGCAATCAGTCAGTGATTGTGACGTTTTGTGATTGTTGTGACTTTTCGGGTACACAACTTGCGGCTTCGTTGGTGTAAGCACGACGCCAGTTGGACCACAGCGTCCGATGCCCTTCCGTTCACGGAAGGCAACAACAGAAACTGGGACTGGGATTTAGGTTGAATATGAAGAAGGTTTTGTTGGCTTCGGCCTGTTTGTTCGCTCTGGCTGCCCCCGCGTCGGCAGCTGATCTCGCGGCCCGCCCGTACACCAAGGCTCCGGTGGCTGTGGCCTCGGTCTACAACTGGACCGGCTTCTACCTCGGTATCGTCGGCGGCGGCGCCTGGGAAGACGCTGGCAGCCCCCGGATGCAGGGCGGTTTCGTCGGCGGCACCGCTGGCTATAACTGGCAGACCGGCAATGTCGTGTTCGGTGTCGAAGCCGATGGTTCCTGGGCTGACGTCAGCGCTTCAACGACCGCTCTCGGCATCACCGCGTCGTCCAAGACCGACGCACTCGGCACCGTCCGCGGCCGCATCGGTTACGCCGTCAACAACGTCCTGTTCTACGGCACCGGCGGCTACGCCTGGATCGACAACAAGATCACCCTTTCCGCACTCGGCGTGTCCGTGTCGGACAGCAAGTGGCACTCCGGCTGGACTGTCGGCGCGGGCGTCGAAGCGTTCTTCGCTCCGCAGTGGTCGGTCAAGGGCGAGTACCTCTATCGCAGTCTTGGCGGCGAGACCTACTTCTCGGGCACCCTGCCCACCGGCACGCTCAACTTCCACACCGTGCAGGTCGGCGTGAACTATCACTTCAACGGCCCGATCGTCGCGAAGTACTAAGCTTCGTATCCAACGCTACCCGCGTTACGAAAGGCCGGCCTCGTGCCGGCCTTTTTGTTTTGGCGGCACGTTCCAGCGCAATTCCGCCTGCCCGCTGCTGCCAAATGCCGCCAGTTCGCCAACATTCCGTTGACGATTCGCAACTCCCTCTGGAAATCCGTCTCCGTTCTTCCTACGTTCGCTGCCACACCCATCGGCGCCGATCCCGGTTCCGGGCGCAGCGCGCCTTTTTTGTTGGCGCGATCGCGCACCTTTGGGCTTCCTTGAGGGCAACTCGGATGGATGAAGTGATCAAGGCGAAGCGCCAACAACAGAACGCGGGCTCCAGCCTGCGCGCAATTACGATCCGCGGCGCGCGCGAGCACAACCTCAAGAACATCGACGTCGAGATCCCCCGCGACAAGCTGGTGGTGTTCACCGGCCTCTCCGGCTCCGGCAAATCCTCGCTCGCCTTCGACACCATCTATGCCGAAGGCCAGCGCCGCTACGTCGAGTCGCTGTCGGCCTATGCCCGCCAGTTCCTGGAGATGATGCAGAAGCCCGACGTCGACCAGATCGACGGCCTCTCGCCGGCGATCTCGATCGAGCAGAAGACGACCTCCAAGAATCCGCGCTCGACCGTCGGCACCGTCACCGAAATCTACGACTACATGCGCCTCTTGTGGGCGCGCGTCGGCGTGCCCTATTCGCCGGCCACCGGTCTGCCGATCGAGAGCCAGACCGTCTCGCAGATGGTCGACCGCGTGCTGGCGCTGCCCGAGGGCACGCGCCTCTATCTGCTCGCCCCCGTCGTGCGCGGCCGCAAGGGCGAGTACCGGAAAGAACTCGCCGAATGGCTGAAGAAGGGCTTCCAGCGCGTCAAGATCGACGGCACCTTCCATGAACTTGCGGAAGCCCCGACGCTCGACAAGAAATTCCCGCACGATATCGACGTCGTGGTCGACCGCATCGTGGTGCGTGCCGACATCGGCCAGCGCCTCGCCGAAAGCTTCGAGACCGCGCTGAAGCTCGCCGAGGGCCTCGCCGTCATCGAGTTCGCCGACGCGCCGGCAGCCGCGCCTGCGGAAGAGAAAAAGAAGACGGCAAAAATCCACGACAAGAGCGGACCCGAACGCATCCTGTTCTCGGAAAAATTCGCCTGCCCGGTGTCCGGCTTCACCATCCCCGAGATCGAGCCGCGCCTGTTCTCGTTCAACAACCCCTATGGCGCCTGCCCCGCCTGCGGCGGCCTCGGCGTCGAGCAGCATGTCGACGAGGACCTCGTCATTCCCGACAAGGAGCTGTCCCTGCGCAAGGGCGCGATCGCGCCCTGGGCCAAGTCATCGTCGCCCTATTACGAGCAGACGCTGACCGCGCTCGGCAAACACTACAAGTTCACCCTCGACACCAAGTGGAAGGATCTCGCCAAGAAGACCAAGGACGCCATCCTCTACGGTTCCGGCGAGGACGAGATCAAGTTCTCCTACCAGGACGGCGTGCGCTCCTACGACACCAGGAAGCCGTTCGAGGGCGTCATCACCAACATCAACCGCCGCTACCGCGAAACGGAAAGCGAGTGGGCCCGCGAGGAGCTGGCAAAGTATTTCCACGACGTGCCCTGCGAGGGCTGCAAGGGCTTCCGCCTCAAGCCCGAGGCGCTGTGCGTCAAGGTCGGCGACAAGCATATCGGCGAGATCTCGGAGCTGTCGGTCAGGAAGGCCGGCGAATGGTTCGAGACGGTGCCGGACGCCCTGAACAAGCAGCAGAACGAGATCGCCGGCCGCATCCTCAAGGAGATCCGCGAGCGCCTCACCTTCCTGCTCGACGTCGGCCTCAACTATCTCACCCTCTCCCGCTCCTCCGGCACGCTGTCCGGCGGCGAGAGCCAGCGCATCCGCCTGGCCTCGCAGATCGGCTCAGGGCTGACCGGCGTGCTCTACGTGCTGGACGAGCCCTCGATCGGCCTGCACCAGCGCGACAATGCGCGCCTGCTCGATACGCTGAAGCGGCTGCGCGACCTCGGCAACACCGTGGTCGTGGTCGAGCATGACGAGGACGCCATCCGGCTTGCCGATTACGTACTCGACATCGGTCCCGGCGCCGGCATGCATGGCGGCCACATCGTCGCCGAAGGCACGCCCGCCGAGATCATGCGCAACCCGAAATCGCTGACCGGCAAGTATCTCACCGGCGAGCTCGAGGTCGAGGTGCCGGAGCGGCGCCCGCCGAACCACCGCCGCACCATCAAGGTGGTGAACGCGCGCGGCAATAACCTCAAGAACGTCACCGCCGAGATTCCGCTCGGCCTGTTCACCTGCGTCACCGGCGTCTCCGGCGGCGGCAAGTCGACGCTCCTGATCGACACGCTGTACCGCGCCATCGCGCGCAAGCTGAACGGCGCCAGCGAAGGCGCCGCCCCGCACGACCGCATCGAGGGCCTGGAGCACATCGACAAGATCATCGACATCGACCAGTCGCCGATCGGCCGCACCCCGCGCTCGAATCCGGCGACCTACACCGGCGCCTTCACGCCGATCCGCGAGTGGTTCGCCGGCCTGCCCGAAGCGAAAGCGCGCGGCTACGAGCCCGGCCGCTTCTCCTTCAACGTCAAGGGCGGCCGCTGCGAGGCCTGCCAGGGCGACGGCGTCATCAAGATCGAGATGCACTTCCTGCCCGACGTCTACGTCACCTGCGACATCTGCAAGGGCAAGCGCTACAACCGCGAGACGCTGGAGGTGCTGTTCAAGGGCAAGAGCATCGCCGACGTGCTCGACATGACCGTCGAGGAAGCCGCCGAGTTCTTCAAGGCGGTGCCGCGCGTGCGCGAGACTTTCCAGACCTTGCACCGCGTCGGCCTCGACTACATCCATGTCGGCCAACAGGCCACGACCCTCTCGGGCGGCGAAGCCCAGCGCGTCAAGCTGGCGAAGGAGCTGTCCAAGCGCGCCACAGGCCGCACGCTCTACATCCTGGACGAGCCCACCACCGGCCTGCACTTCCACGACGTCAAGAAGCTCCTGGAAGTGCTGCACGAGCTGGTCGCGCAGGGCAACACGGTCGTCGTCATCGAGCACAATCTCGAAGTCATCAAGACCGCCGACTGGGTCATCGACCTCGGCCCGGAGGGCGGCGATGGCGGCGGCGAGATCGTCGCCTGGGGCCCGCCGGAGGACATCGCGAAAGCGCCGCGGAGCTACACGGGCAAATTCCTGGAGCCGGTGCTCAAGAAGGCGCGGAAGCCGAAGCGGCGGAGCACGAGCGAGGCTGCGGAATAGCGACCGTTGCCTTGAACGGCCGGAATCATGCCGCGGTGGAGTGATCTCCATGCCGAGCCGAACCTATACGGTATTTCGGAGCGCCATCCTCGCCGAGCAGCAGGTAACCTGTGTCTACGAGGGGCGCTATCGCGAGCTCTGCCCGCACATCATCGGCACCAACAAAAGCGGTGAGGAAGCTGTGCTGGCCTGGCAGTTCGCCGGCGAGAGTAGCGGACCGCTGCCGCAATGGCGGTGCCTGAAGTTGGCCAGTGTCAGTGGTGCCCGGGTGCGGGATGGCCGCTGGTATGAAGGAGGCTCGCATCGAACCACTCAGACTTGCGTCAGCAACGTTGATCTCGACATCAACGTTGACGTCCGCAGGTTGCGGTCCCGCTAGCTGCCGACGAATTCAATCACCGCCTCGCCCCGCGCGACGGCTTCGGCAATTTGCGGCATGGCGCCTAGAAACTGGCTGATCAGCGCGCGATTGTCGATGTTGCCCACGCGCACCCATAGCACAATAGGTCCCTGATTCTTTGCAACGCGGAGCAGCGAAAAGTCGCGATCCTTGGTGACGAGAACAGCCGACCGAGAAATGGCTTCGTTCCAGATCACGCCATCAGTCGCGTTCGCCATCCCGAACTCGGCAACATGGGCCGCATCGTATCCAGTGCGACGCATCGCTTCCGCGAGTGCAGGTGGAAGCTGAGCATCGATCAGGTACAGCAAGCTATTTGGCCGCTATGATCGGGTGATCGACCTGACGGGCGGCATAGGCGAGCACCGCGTCGATGTCGGCCTCTTCCAGATAAGGATAATCATCGAGGATGCTTTCCCGCGACTGTCCCGCGGACAGCAATCCCAGGACGTCGGCAACCGTGATGCGCAGATCGCGAATGCAGGGGCGTCCATGCATACGCTGCGGATCGACCGTAATCCTTGCCAGTAGCTCCGACATCTGTCACCTCTGGCCTCAATATAGCATTTCCGATCGCATCTGTCAGCGCATCGCCGGCTGGACACGATGCGCAAGTCCGCCCGGCACGCCCGCTCCTTCCATGGCCTACTCCCTCGCCATCTTCGACCTCGACGGCACCCTGGCCGACAGCTTCCCCTGGTTCCTGCGCACCATCAACGACGTCGCTGACCACTTCGGCTTTCGCCGCGTGCGGGACGAGGATGTCGAGGGGCTACGGCATGCTTCGAGCCGCGAAATCCTCAGCCACCTCGAGGTGCCGCTGTGGAAGCTGCCGGCGATCGCGCGGCATGCGCGGCGGCTGAAGGCGGAGGCGGTTAGCGAGATCCCGCTGTTTGCGGGCGTCGAGACGATGCTGCAGACCATGGCCGAGAACGGCGTGCAGTTGGCGCTGGTGACGTCGGACAGCGAGGCCAATGCGCGCGAGAAGCTCGGCGACGCCGCCGCATTGTTCTCGCATTACGCCTGCTCGGCATCGCTGTTCGGCAAGTCCGCGAAATTCCGCCGCGTCGTTCGCCGCGCCGGCGTGGAGCCGAACCGCGTGATCGCGATCGGCGACGAGGTGCGCGACATCGAGGCGGCGCGCGCGGTGGGGATTGCCTGCGGTGCGGTGTGCTGGGGCTATGCGGCCCCGGCGGCGCTGCGGGCGCTGGGGCCGGATCATGTGTTCGAACGGATGGATGAGATTGCATCGACGCTGTGCACCGATGCCGTAGCCCGGATGAGCGAAGCGACATCCGGGAGCGCCGGTGGATGAGGATGGGCTCGGTCCCGCATGTCGCTACGCTCATGCGGGCTACAGCCCCTACTCCGTCCTGCGCAAGAACGCCCCGAACGCACGCGGGCCGTCGCCGGTCTTGACCTCGCCGATCACCTTCAATTCGGCCGCATCGATAATGCTCAGCATATTGCTCTCCCAGCAGGCGACGATGACGCGCTTGCCGTCGGTGGTTGCATTGATGCCTTCGGGATAGTCGCCGACATTGATGCGCTTGACCGGCTTCAGGGTCGCGAGGTCAAACACGCTGACGGTGCCGCCATATTGGTCGGTGACGAAGCCGCGGCCCAGCGTCAGCGCCACCGCGTAGGGACGCATCCCCACCGGCACGCGGCCGACCTCGCGCGCCTCCGCGATGTCGATGACCGAGACGTCGTTGGAGCCGACATTGGCGGTGTAGGCGCGCTTGCCCTCGGCATCGATGGTGACGCCGAACGGGCGCGTGCCGACCTTGATGGTCGCCTTGCGCTGGCGCGTCGCAGTGTCGACGACGGAGACGCTGTCGTCGTCGCGGTCGGCCGAGAGCAGCAGTCTGCCATCCGGCGTCACCGCCAGGCCCGACGGCGAGGCACCGACCGCAATGCTGGCGGTGACGCTGCGCGAGGCCGCATCGATCACCCGCACCGCCGCCGCATACCAGTCCGCGACGTAGACGGTGCGCCCATCGGGCGCCACGGCAATGCCGAGCGGTCCGCCGCCGACCTCGATCCGCCCCGTCACCTGCCGCGTGGTGGCGTCCACCACCGTCACCGCCTTGGCGTCCGGGCTCGTGACATAGGCAAAGCGCCCGTCCGCGCTGACGGCGACGCCGGCCGGCTTGCCGCCGATCGGGATGGTTGCCACCGCATGCGCGGTGGCGAGGTCCACGACCATCAGATCGTCGCTGAGCTGGTTGGTGACGAACGCCTCCTCGGCGGAAGCGCTGCAAGCAAGGCTGGCGGCGAGCGCCGCCAGAACCAGCGCACGCACGACCAGCACCCGCACGGTCAGCTTCCGCTCTCGATCTTCTTCTTCAGCGCCTCGAGGCCGGCCTTGTAGAGCCCGCTCACCGCGGTCTTGGCGGCTTCGTCGCTCAGCTCCGGCGGCGGGTCGTTGTTGGGAAAGCCGCGATAGAAGGCGCCGGCCCACTCCAGCGTCGCGCCCTTGCCGTCGGCGCTCGGCGTCACCGTCAGCGTCGAGGAATAGTTGGTGACCGGCAGCACCTTCACGTCGACGGTGGTGATCCGGTAGGAATAGGTCATCGCGGCCGCGTCGAACTTGTAGAGCTCCTCGTCGACGGTGGCGCCGCCCGTCAGCGTCAGCTTCCGCGTCGCGCCGATCTCGTTGCCCTTCTCGCCCTCGGTCTTGGTCACCGGCGGAAGCCAGCTCATGTCCTGGAAATTGCCGATCACCGCCCACACCTTGGCCGGAGCCGCGTTGATCTCGATGGATTCCCGCACCTTCTGCCGGGTCGGCCCGTGGGCCCAGGCCGGCGCGAACGCCGTCGTCAGGGCCATCCCCGCCACCGCCAGCGCCGCCACCCCGGCGAACGCCGTTCCGCTTCTCATCCTCATACCGTTTCCTCACTCTTCGATCTGCGCGACTTGAGGCGCGCTGGGATCATCGTAGCGCATTTTGGGGCCGAGGGGCGACCGGTTCGTGGCATGGCGGTGGCGGAGGCGCTCGCCCATCCACACCATCCCTTGCGTTGCCCGACAGGCAAAACACGCAAGACCGGGGTCAATGCATCAGGACGAAAACAATTCGCTTTACGCGAATTCGGAATTATCGCATGTTACGGCCATCCCAGCCCGGTCCGAGGGGCGTATCGCGATCGTCACGACACGCGGGAGGGGACGTGGTGGACGCAGGCGGCGTCGGCGCGAAGGCGGTTTGCAGGGCGGGTCACTCCGTGAGCAACGGCTTGCGCGCACACGACCGGTGCAGCCTGCGTACGGCAAAATCGTGTGGTCCTGGCGCCCGGGGTCTGTGCGCCAAGGCTTGCGGTGATGTGCCCTGCCCGACCGGGCGCGCGCATCAGCGATCCGCAAGGCGACGGGGGCAATAGTGCATCGCTCCCCGGGGAGAGCGCGACATAAGCCGTAAAACCACTGCGCAGGGAAGGCCGGATGTTTGGCTTCACCTGTATGCCGCTGTGCAAATTTCGTAGCGCAATTTTCGCACAGTGGACCGCGGGTGCCAGCCGGCACCCGGCCTTCCCTGCGCCCTCGGCACTTTTGGGGGTGATGACTAGCGCAAAGCTCGGGCAGAATGCGCCGCGAGAATGCGAGACCGTGTCCGGTATAAGATAGGATTTTGAGTTCGATGCACGCGCCTCCTCTCCGTCATTGCGAGCGTAGCGAAGCAATCCAGACTCATTACACGGAAAGACTCTGGATTGCTTCGTCGCAAGAGCTCCTCGCAATGACGATGGAGAGAGCGTGGGCGCCCCTCGCCTACTCAGCCAGCGTCGCCTCGACGAACCCGTGCGGATCCTCGCAAAACTCGCGCATGAGTCGGTAGTGATCGGTTTGCTCCAAAGTGACAGGCTCAAGCCCGTACTTCCCGAGTCGCAGCAGGTGCGCGTTGGGATAGGCCATCAGCATCGGCGAATGGGTCGCCATGATGACCTGGCAGATGCGCGACTCGTCCATGCGTCGCAATAGCTTGAGGAATTCGATCTGGCGCGCCGGCGACAGCGCCGATTCAGGTTCGTCGAAGATGAAGATGCCCTGGCGCTGACAACGCTCCTCGAAGAAGCGCAGGAAGCCTTCGCCATGGGAATGCGAGAGGAAATCCGGGCCGACCTGACCGGCATCACGTGCAGCCTTGTCGAGATATCGCGCGACCGAGAAAAAGCTCTCGGCGCGGAAAAACCAGCCATTGGTGATCTTCGGCAGCCAGCTTGCGCGCAAAGCCTTGGAAAGTTGGCCGCCCATCTTCTCACGCGCCTCGGAGTGATCGACCGGCATGTAGCCCTTCCCGCCACCGGCATCGTCGTAGCCGGCGAGCGCTGCGATCCCCTCGAGGATCGTCGATTTTCCGGTGCCGTTCTCTCCAACGATGATCGTGATGGCGGCCTCGAAGTTGAGCTCGAAATCATCCGGAAAGATCGGCAGGCAGAACGGATAGGCCTCGCGATCGTGGACGCGCGACAGGTCGAGCCAGACCCGCCTCAGGTATGGCGCCGGCAGATTGATCGTTCGACCGCTTCTTCGGCTCATCCCCGGCTCCCCCATTCCGACCCATCTTTCGATTGGAACATATCAGGAACACCACCTTCGCGTAAGCTGCATCTGAGAAACAAATGGATACAAACAGCAACAAAACACGTAATGCGTTAGTTGGACGCAAACTAAAATCTGAGAGTGCGATCTGGAATCGCCGTAAGACAACGTAGCTGTGAGACAATCTGCTGGCATGAGGCCGGCCCCCACCTCGCGACCCCGCAATGATTGACGGACGTCCGGGACGTTAAGAAGCCGCGAGGAATGCGCGATGGTATCAACGTATTTCAGCTACAATTACATTTCGCACCATCTCAAGCAGTCCCTGACGCGGGTCGAACAGCAACCCGACGTCGCGAAAGAGGCCGCCTATTACAAAGCCAACATCGGCAAGGTGAAGACCGTCGACGATCTTATGAAGGATTATCGGCTGTATCATTACGCACTGAAGGCATATGGCCTGGAAGACATGGCCTACGCCAAGGCTTTCATGAGAAAGGTGCTGGAGAGCGACCTCTCGGACGCAAAGAGCTTCGTCAACAAGCTCGTCGACAAGCGTTACCGGGAGTTTGCCGAGGCATTCTCCTTCACGGGCGGTATAAAGCCCGTTGCGCAATCCGAGGACCAGATCGACGAGATGATCGGTCTGTACACGGCGACCAAAAAGAGTCTGGTCGATGCGCTTGCGGACGACTCGAAATACTACAGCGCCCAGATCGGCAACATCACGAGTGCAGACCAGCTCCTGAACGACGATCGTCTTCGCAACTACGTCTATTCGGCGTTCGGGATCGATCAGAGCAAGTGGCCGCGCGACACGATAAGTCAGGTCCTGCGCAGCGACCCATCCGATCCAAACAGCTACGTCAACACCACCTTCGCGTCTCAGTTGACCGGCCTCAACGCCCAGCTCGCTCAAGCCAAATCGGACGTGAGCGCCACCAATACCAAGATCGCCGACTACACGGCCCAACTCTCGCAACCAGGCGCGGACGTGGCCCAGTTGAATGTCCAGATCCTGGTCGAAAAATATCACCTGGAGTCATACACGAAGAGCATTTCCAGCCTCAACGACCAGATCGCGACGATTGGCAATTTTGTGGACCTGGCCGGCGCGTTCGAGTTTTCGCCTGACGGGTCGCTGCCGTCGGGTGTGCCCGCGCAGACGGCTGCAAACGTCACGCTCACGACAAAGCGGTTCGACGACAGCAAGTCCGCCGTCTATGCGGCTGCAAGCCCGCTGAGCGAAGCGCTGGCAATCAGGAATTTCAGAAACGCCATCCTCAACATCAAGTCGGTCCAGGCGTTCGTATCGACGCCAGCCGTGTATGATTTTGCGCTGGGCGCCGTCGGCCTCGATCCCAAAGCGGTCCCGCTGGACACTGTCAAGGCTGTCCTCGAAAGCGATCTCAGCAACCCCAAGAGCTTCGTCTGTACGCTCAAGGACAATCGGTACGTCGAGCTCGCACGCGCCTTCAACTTCGACGCCAAAGGCAATCTGACGACCCCCTTGGTGGCTCAGGACCCGGCTAAAGTCTTGCAGACCGCGAAGGACTACGTCATTGCAGTGCTGAAACAGGCAAGCCCTGAGCAGCAGAAAGCAGTTCGCGAACAGGCCCAGAAAGACGCGACGTCCTATCAGGAAGCCATCGCAGGCATAGACAGCGTTTCCGAGCTGCTTGCAAACCGGAAGATGGTCAATTTCATTCTCGTCGCCAAGGGCCTGGACCCCAAGAAGGTCAGCACTGAATATCTCAAGAAGATCTTCGCGTCCGACCTGAACAATCCGAAGAGCTTCGCGAACACCGAGAGCGATCATCGCTTTGCCGAAATCGCGGCGTCGTTCAACTTCGACAGCAAGGGCGACGTCGCGCGCCTTGCGATGATGGGGCCGCAGAAGCAGGACCAATTCCGGGAAACGCAGGCGAACTATCTCCAGCAAAGCCTGGAGCAGCAGCAGGGGGATACGAATCCGGGCGTGCGCCTGGCGCTCTATTTCCAGCGAAAGGCGGGGGAGATCACGTCCGCATACGACATCCTCGCCGACAAGGCTCTTTCGGAGGTGTTCAGGACCACCTTCAATCTGCCTGACTCGATGGCGTCGATGCCGATCGATCAGCAGGCCAAGTTCGTGGACAAATTCATGAAGATCAAGGATCTCTCCGATCCCGCGAAGGTTGAAAAGCTGCTCGGCCGTTTCTCCGCCATGTATGATGTCAAAAACGGCCAGAGCATCGGTCAGGGACAATCCCCGTTGCTCAACCTCTTTCAGGGATCGGGCTCAGGGATAAGTGACTCGACGTACCTGGCCATTGCCAAGCTACGTTCTCATCCCTGATGATCGCTCGCCGATACTAGCCCAACACCTCGATCACCAGCTCCATGGTCATCAGCACGGGATTGCCGCCACGGATCAGACGCCCCTCCGCAATGCCGCCGGTGTAGTCGATCAGCGCAACATCGAGCGCAGATTCAAGTGCGCCGAAGGCGCCGGGCGCGATCGCCCCAGCCGTTATGGCAAGCTCCGTCGCAAACGGCTCGGTGACGCCGCCATGGGTGAAGCGGGCGCCGATGGTCGAGCCGACGCCGCCATGAATCTTCGCCCGCGCGATGCCGTGTGCGCGGCAGAACTCTTCGAGACAGGAGGCAAAGTCCTGGTTGGGGCGCAGCCGCAGCGCGAAAACGCGGCTCGTCGTGCGCGCGCCGGTGCTCGCAGCCGCGACCGGCCCGAACAGCTTAAAATTGGTCTCGGGATCGGGCTCGGCCGTGAACATCGCAGCGTCGATACCGAACGCCGCGACCTCGAACGGCTCGACGACGATGGTCTCGTCCGGCAGCATGTGGCCACCGCTGGCCTTGCCGTCGGCTTCGGTCCAGAGCCCATGGCAATGAAAGAACGGCGCGCCGGCGCGCGAGCCGAGTGTCATACTGCCGAGCTTCGTGCGTGTGATGCCTTGGGGCCGATAGGTGTCGCTGTAGAACGCGGCATTCTCACCGGTCTTGGACAGCGCCGGCATGACATAGCCGAACGGCCCGAGCGCGCCGCGGCCGAAATTCAGTACGCCGCCGGCAAATCCCTCCGCCGCAAAGCCGCGCCGCGCAGCCTCCAGCAGCGGCACACCTGCCTGAAGCGTGAACGTGAAGGCACGCCCCCTCGCCTCCACCCATTGAATGCGTTCGGCGACGGGCGCGCCGGGCTGCTTGATACTCCGCATCACCTTCGCTCAGCCTGCCTTGGTCTTGTCGAGGTCGAGCAGCCCGCGCGCCTCGAGCTCGTCGCGCACCATACGCTTCGGCACCTTGCCGTAGCCGGATTTCGGCAGCGCCTCCCAGAAGAAGAAGCGCTTCGGCATCTTGTAGCGCGGCACCTTCGGCGCGAGGAACGCCGCCATCTCGGCCTCGCTCACGGGCTTCGCGCCCTCGCGCGGGACGCAGACGGCGACGCCGACCTCACCCCAGGTCGCGTCGGGCACGCCGAGCACGGCCACTTCGCCAACCGCGGGATGCGTCAGGATCTTCTCCTCGATCTCGCGCGGATAGATGTTGGAGCCACCGGAGATGTACATGTCGGAGGCGCGGCCGGTGATGTAGACAAACCCCTCCTCGTCCATGTGGCCGAGATCGCCGGTCCGGAACCAGCCGTTACGGAACGCCTTCGCATTGGCTTCAGGATTGTCGTAATAGCCGGCGAGCACCGCAGGGCCGATCACGCAGATCTCGCCGCTCTGGTTGGCTCCGAGCTCGCGGCCCTCGTCGTCCTGGATCGAGACCTGCATGCCGGTGCGCTCGAAGCCGCAGGTGCCGATCTTCGCATGCGGGCCGTCCTCGGGATCGTGCAGCGCCGCCGGCAGCACGGTGATGTTGCCGGTGACCTCGCCCAAGCCGAAATACTGCACGATGACCTTGCCGAGCTTGTTCAGCGCGGCCTTCTGGTCCTCGCGGTACATCGGCGCGCCCGCATAGATCACGTGACGCAGCGAGGAGTGATCGTATTTGTCGGCGGCGGGATGCTCGACCATCATCTTCAGGATCGTCGGCACCGTGAAGAGGTTGCTGACCCGATGCGTCTCGATCAGGCGGAAGGCCTCGTCAATGTCGAATTTCTCGGTCGGCAGCAGCACGGTGCGCACGCCGCGCGCGGTTTGCACCAGCTGATGCACGCCGGCGCCATGAGACAGCGGCGCCACCACCAGGGAGGCATCCGCTTCGGTCACCCCGGGGGTGAGATCGGCGAGATGGTTGGTGACGACAAAGCCCATCTGGCCGTGGGTCAGCACCGCCGCCTTGGAGCGGCCGGTGGTGCCGGAGGTGAAGAAGAACCAGCAGGGATCATCGTGCTCGACGGCGACGTTCTCGACGGTGCTGCCAGCCTGCGACGCGATGGCCTGTGCAACCGATGTCTCGCCAAACGCGCCCTGGCCGTCAATGCTCCAGGTGAACCCGAGCGCACCGCCCTTCACCGCCGCGGCGTGCTCGGGAAAATCGACATGGCACAGAAACGCCTTCGCACCCGAGGCTTCTGCGAGGTAGGTGACCTCATCCGGCATCAGGCGAAAATTGGTGGGCACCCAGACCGCACCGAGCCGGAACGCCGCGAACATCGAGAAGAACATCTCATCGCCATTCTTGGAATGGACCAGGATGCGGTCGCCTTTCGTGATGCCGCGCGCGGCGAGCGCCGCCGCCAGCGCCGAGACCTGCGCATCGACCTCGCGCCAGGTCCAGGATCTGTCGCCCCAGACGAAACCGGGACGCGCCCCGTGCCGCCGCGCATTCTGGGTCAGCATGTGAGCAAGATTCATGACGCGACGGGACATGCGCAGGGGCTGCATGGGGCTTCCTCTTCGAGTGCGGAGGGCGCGCTTGCCACCCGCTCATTGAGGCCCATTTATCGCCATCGCCGCTACGCCTGCAAGGCCGCCGGCCGCACAGCTGCCTTACGGCTGCTTGAACGCGAACGGCGTCGCCGTGATCGCCTTCTCCTTGACGCAGGCCTGCGCGCCAAAACCGCCGCAATAGCTCCCATGCAGATCGAACCGGATGACACGCGCGGCGCCGCGCTTCATCGGCGGTGCCACGATCCTGTAGCTGCGGACATAGCCGTCGAACACCGGACGCACGCTGCCGTCAGGCAGCGCGACCAGGATGTTCATGACGCAGCCGCCGGTTCCGCAATAGGTGGTCTCGCGGTCACCACATTTGGTGTCGCGAAAATCGATGATGTAATCGTCGCGTCCGTCGCCGGTCAGGTCGACCTTGCGCACCGTGTCCGGCGCAAAAGTCACCGCGCCGCCGCCCTGGCTCTCGCATTCCTCATTGGCGTAACGCAGCGCCTTCTGCACGCCGGGCGGATACTCGGCCGGACTGAACGGCTTTGCGTCGTCGGCGCGTGCAGCCGTGGCAAGGAGGGTCAGCACGAGCGTCAGATATCGCATTCGCGTTGGTCGTGCGCAGGCCCGCACGCGTTCAAGGAATTTTAAACATGATCGGCGCAACCTCGCGCAGTTCTCGCGTACAGAGTGCCGCATCATGGTCAAAGCGCCCGCCCTCCTCCTATTGTCGCTGGCGCTCGCCGGATGTGCCATGGCCCCGCAAGCGCATCTGGCCTCCGATCCCGCCGTCAAGCCTGCACGCTACGCCTGGGATGGCGCCGGCGAGGATCCCAATCAGCCGCGCGCTGCCGCCGGACCATCGCGAACGACGCGTGCCGCCGCCATATCCGAGCGCGACGGGTCGCAAGCCGGACTCCAGCCCTATTCGAAGGAATGGTGGCAGGCACAGCACAGCATCGAGGCCGAACAGGACGCCGGGGTCAACCGCTCCCTCGTCATCTGCCAGGGCTGCCTCCGCCCGCAACCGCAGGCGGAAGATTCCAGGCTCGCGAAAGCGAGCGATTGAACCGAACGGCCTTCACAACGGTCTACAGAGATGCACGACGGCACCGGCCGCCCCGGCCTGCCGTCATGCGCCATCATCTCAGGGACATCTCATGCTCACCCGCCGCTCCTTCGTCGCCGCCGCCCTCCTCGCGGGCATCTGCCCGGCATTCGGTGAAACCGTCGCTGCAAGCGACCCCCTCGCCATCCTGACTGCGATCTACACCCGCGCCGCCAAGGGCAAGGGCGATGGCGGCGGCGCCTTCATCATCGAGAACAAGGCGGCCAAGACGAAATATCTCTCCAAGGCGCTGATCGCGCTGTGGGCCAAGGCGGACACGCATACGCCGAAGGGCGACGTCGGGCCCGTCGATTTCGATCCGGTCACCAATTCGCAGGAACCGGACGTGAAGTCGTTCAAGCTGGACGCCGAGAAGATGGAGGCGGACAAGGCGACCGTCGCGGTGACCATCACCGGTCACCGCAACGACCGGAAACCGACTGATCTGATCGTGCGTTACGACTTCGTGCGGGAGGCAGGTAGCTGGCGGATCGACGACATCAGGGGCGCTTCCGACGGCGAAGCCTGGTCGATCCGCAAGATGCTGACGGACTCCCTGAAGAGCTGACCGGAGACGACATGAGCGACGTCATCGACAACAAGGCCCATCACCGCTTCGAGCTCGAGGTGGAGGGCTATCTTGCGATCGAGCATTACAGGCTCGACGGCAATTCCATCACCTTCGAGCATACCGAGGTGCCGAAGGAGCTCGGCGGCAAGGGCGTCGGCTCGAAGCTGGTGCAAGGCGCGCTCGACCAGGTCCGCGCCGCCGGATTGAAGCTGATCCCGCAATGCCCGTTCGTGAAGGCGTGGATCGAGAAGCACCCGGACTATCAGGATCTGGTGGAGCGATAAGCGTACGGCCCGCCCCTAGCCAGGCGGGCCTGCCGACATCTACAGCCTATTGCCCGTGCTTGAGCATGTCCTGGTCATTCAGGTCCCAGTCCTGCCACAGCAGCAGCACGCCGAGAAGCACCACCGCCGCGCCGAGGCTCGTGTGGTAGATGCGCAGGAACCCTTCACCGGAATAGCCGAGGACGTAGGGCGAGGCGATGAGCCACAATCCGATCAGGATCGTCGCCACTTCCTGCCAGCGCTGCAGCGCGACATATTCAAGCTGGCTGATGCCAAACACGACCAGGCCGACTGCGACCGCATTCAGGATAACCATCTGGTCTCCGACAATCGCGGGCTGATCCTGAATGGGAAACCATGGCGAGACGACAATCAGTGCGCCCAGCACCATCCCGGACCAGTCTTCCCATGTGCGATGAGTATTCAAGAAACCAAAGTCCGACATCGTACCCTCCTCTGACAGAGGCACACGTCTGCGGCTGGCGATCACGATTTCCGAATGTCTGGCGACCCTGCCGGCCGCATTCGGACGCATGTCCTAGGGAACACGTGGGAACCGCCGACGAGCGCGCAAGAGCGAGAGCGAGGATTATTTCGATGGCAGCGCGATATTCGCCGGTCGTCAACTCATATCGCACCGCAGCTAGAGCGCCCCGAGCCTCCTCAAAGACTCCTGCGCCGTCGAAGCGAGCGCGGCGAGCAAGGCCATGACGCTGAGCGGGACACGCATTTTCCGGATATCTCCCCTGCGGCAACCTCCCTTGGTCGCACCTTGGCAAGCACCGGTTTGGTCAAGGGCGCGCTGGATCTGATCCGCCGCGACGGCAGGAAGTTAATCGCCGGCTGCGGCTTCGTCGTCGACTATCTCGACAAGCATCCGGAGGATGCGGACCTCGTCGCCTGAACGCAAAAGGGCCCGCGCGATCGCGGGCCCTTCGGCGACCGAGGGACGATCGGTCAGTGCTTGATCTCAGGCGGCAGCTTGCCGCCATTGGCGGCGAGCTTGGACATGACCTGCTTGTGCAGCCAGACGTTCATGCTGGCCGAGTCGTTCATGTCGCCGCTGTAGCCGAGCTCCTTGGCAAGGTCCTTGCGCGCGGCCAGGCTGGAATCGATGTCCAGCGCCTTCATGAGGTCGACGATCGAGGTGCGCCATTCCAGCTTCTCGCCCTTGTGCGCGGCAACCGCCTTGTCGACGATGGCCGCGACATCGACGGCCGCCATGGGCGCTGATGCCGGCGTCGATGCGCCCGGCGCGGCCCCTGCGGGGGCACTGCCCGGCGCTGCGCCACCGGCGGGCGCGGCGGAAGCCGGCTGGCCGCCGAAGATCGCGCTCATGATTTTCCCGAAAATGCTCATGTCTGCTCCCCGAAAAGGATCCGTTGGAAGGGCCTTGAGTGGCCACTTATAAACGAAGTCACTGCATTGCGCCCGCGGAGTTCTGCGAACCACGAACAGCATCAGCTTATCTGCGGCGAAATGACGACCGAATGACATCATTGAGGTTGCACTGCGGCATCGAATTTCACCCGAGCGTGAGGGACAGGACTCGGAATTGGGAGTAGCCTCAGCGTTCAACTCGCGATCCCCGTCCGGAATTCGCGTCTGGTTGGAATCGCGAAACTCAGAGAAGAGCGGCCGCTTGCGCCGTTTGCCGGCGCCGAATGCGGCTGCCCGGCAAGGGAGCTAGCGATCATGGCCACACTCTATCAGGGCAATGTACCCACGATGGCCCAGCCTGCAGATGCGGCTGGACCTGTGATCCGAACCATCCAACTGTCCGACCTGCACGAGGCCCTTCGGCGCGGCTGGGAGGATTTCAAGGCAGTTCCGAGCCACGCCATCATCCTGTGCGTGATCTATCCCGTGCTGGGCCTCGTGCTCGCCCGCGTGGTGATGGGCTATTCCGTGCTGCCGCTGCTGTTTCCGCTGGCCGCGGGCTTCGCCCTGATCGGCCCGTTCGCGGCCCTTGGCCTCTATGAACTCTCCAGCCGACGCGAACGCCATGAGGAGGCCAGCGCCTGGGATGCCATGGAGGTGCTGCGCTCGCCTTCGTTCGGCGCAATGCTCGGCCTCGGCGCGTTGCTGCTCGCGCTGTTCGTGACCTGGGTTGCGACCGCGCAGGCGATCTATGTCGCAGCGTTCGGCTATGAGGGCGTCACCGGGATCTCGGATTTCCTGACCCGCGTGCTGACGACCCGGCAAGGCTGGTGGCTGATCGTGGTCGGCTGCGGCACCGGATTCCTGTTCGCGCTCGCTGCGCTCTGCATCAGCGCCGTGTCGTTCCCGCTCATGCTCGACCGCCATGCCGGCGCGTTCGAGGCCATGGTGACCTCGCTGCGCGTCGTTGCCAGGAACCCGGTGCCGATGGCGGCCTGGGGCCTGATCGTCGCGGTGCTGCTGGCGCTCGGCACGATTCCCGCGTTCCTCGGCCTCGCCGTCGTCATCCCCCTGCTCGGCCACGCCACCTGGCATCTCTACCGCAAGGCGATCGTATCCGATCCCGGTGCGCGGCCCGTACCGCCTCCGCCACATCGTCCGCGCAAGCCCGCCGCCGACTTCCCCGCCAACCTCTTCCCGTGGCGGAATCGAACGGACGCTTAACGATCTCGTGCCATCCGATCCTGCCCGGCTGCGGGCAGGATCGGCCTGCCATGCGCCTTGCTTTGGCCGCGGTTACAATCAAAATTGCGCCGCTGGCCAGATCACTTCACGGAATCCATTTCATCTGATGACCCCGACGATTTCTCGTCTCGCTCTCGCAGCCCTCGCCCTCTCCGCGTCAATCCTGTCCGCCCAGCCAGCGCTTTCCGCTGTCGCCTGCGGCTCGGGCAATTTCGACGCCTGGCTTGCAGATTTCAAAACCGACGCCGCGGCCAAGGGTATTTCGCAGCAGGCCATCACCGCGGGGCTTGCCGGCGTGACGCTCGATCAGAGCGTGCTCAACCGCGACCGCTCGCAAAAGGTCTTCACCCAGACCTTTGAGGAGTTTTCCGGCCGCATGGTGCCGCCGCGCATGACTCGCGGCTCCAACATGATGAAGCAATACGGCTCGGTGCTCTCGCGCATCGAGCAGACCTACGGCGTGCCGGGCGAGGTGCTGGTCGCGATCTGGGGTCTGGAGACCGATTTCGGCGTCAACACCGGCAAGTTCGCCACCATCCGCTCGCTGGCGACGCTGGCCTATGACTGCCGGCGCGCTGAGCAGTTTCGCGGCGAGCTGCTGGATGCGCTGCGCATCGTCCAGCGCGGCGATCTGGCACCAGGTGACATGAAGGGCGCATGGGCCGGTGAGCTCGGCCAGACCCAGTTCATGCCCTCGTCCTGGATGAAATACGCGGTCGATTTCGACGGCAACGGCAAGCGTGATCTGCTGCACAATGCGCCTGACGTGCTCGCATCCACCGCCAATTATCTCGCCGGCTATGGCTGGCAGAAAGGCAAGGATTGGCAGCCGGGCAGCCCGAACTTCGCAGTGCTGCAGCAGTGGAACAAGAGCGAGGTCTATTCGAAGACCGTGGCCTATTTCGCCACCCAGCTCGCACGCGCTCCTTAAGAAACACGCGACAAAATGCGTAGGGCCGACCGCACGGCGACCGGCCCTCTCTTGGGTCGCGTTTACTTGCCCATGGTGGCGTGCATCGCCTTGTTCAGATGCGTGCCGCACGCACCCATCTTGCCGTTGAGCAGGGAGTCCTGAGCCGCCGCGATCTCCTTCTGCGCGACGAACTTGCTGTCGCCGTCGGCCATGTTCTCGATCGCGGTCTCCGTCTTCTCCAGATTGGCCCCGCTGCAGCCGCCCATGGCGTGCTTGGCGGCCTGGGCCGGCGCGACGGCGAAAGCGACGGCGGCGATTGCGATAACCCCGAGTAACTTCGTCATGATGTTACTTTCCTTCTCTTGTTCTTGGGCCAGAACCGGCGACATTGCCGGAATCTGCGACATGACTTTCCTCCGGTTGCGGCAACTTGCCGCAATAAATTCCCCGCGAGAATTGCGTGATGTTGCGCGCCGCGCAGAGCCGCATGCGAAACTTCTGATTTTCATTACAACTTGGTAATCAGATGCGCACGCTTGGCGTGTGTGCACCGCATCAACGGAGCGGTGGTCAGCCTCAGAGTCCAATGGCGGGGAATGCATTCGGGTTCGCGAAAGCCAGAAGCGGTAATCCTCCTGGGGGCAGCGCCTACGAGTCGCAGGCCTGCAAAGCGCGACGAATCCATCGAACTTTCGAATGTAAATTCATTTCTACATTTTGCGATTCATGCGATTCGCGCATGCGAGACTTGGGCCTACTAGCTGACCGAGCATGTTGCGGATCACGGGAACGCAACCTATTTCAACCCTCATCGGAACCGCATCACCTGCTATAAGCCCGTGATTTCACGGACATTTACTGCAGAAATCGGTCAGGCCCGCCCAGCCCTTGGGCGGGAGTGCCAAGAGGTTAAGCGCCCCTTACCGATGCTATGCACTGTTCGCTTAGCTGCATCGCAACATCGGAACTTTCGCACTGCACCACTCTCACCTATATTCATTTCAACGATGAGGCCTTAGGCAAAGGCTGAATCGAACTACAGGAGACTACCAATGCTGCTCTCGCTCATCCGCATGATCCAGGCCTTCCGGGACTATCAGCGCAATGTTGCCGAGTTGTCCCAGCTCAGCGATCGCGAACTGGCCGACATCGGCCTCGATCGCTCGGACATCCCGCGCGTTGCCGCCGGCCAGTATCAGGGCTGATATCGTTCAGCCCTTCACCGGAACGGACCGATAGCGCCCGCCTCGTGCGGGCGTTGTCGTTTCCGGAGGCAGAAAACTCAATCTCGGCGATTCCACTCCTCGCCGAAAAGCGCTACCTGTCCGCCCCATGACAGGACCCCATTCCAATAGTGTGCACGTGATCGGCGCTGGCCTCGCTGGCTCCGAAGCCGCCTGGCAGGTCGCCAAAGCCGGCGTGCCCGTGGTGCTGCACGAGATGCGGCCGGACCGCATGACCGAGGCGCACCGCACTGACGGGCTCGCCGAGCTCGTCTGCTCCAACTCGTTCCGCTCGGACGACGCCGCCAACAACGCCGTCGGCCTGCTGCATGCGGAGATGCGCCGCCTCGACTCGCTGATCATGCGCGCGGCCGACGCCAACCAGGTGCCAGCCGGCGGCGCGCTTGCGGTCGACCGCGATGGCTTCTCCGCGGCCGTCACCAAGGCGCTCAACGACCATCCCCTGATCGAGATCGCCCGCGGCGAGGTCGCCGGCCTGCCGCCGGCGGACTGGAGCAACGTCATCGTTGCGACCGGCCCCCTCACCTCTGCGCCGCTCGCCGAAGCCATCCGCGCGCTGACCGACGAGAGCGCGCTCGCCTTCTTCGATGCGATCGCGCCGATCGTGCACCGCGAATCCATCGACATGTCGGTGGCCTGGTTCCAGTCGCGCTACGACAAGGTCGGCCCCGGCGGCAACGGCGCCGACTACATCAACTGCCCCATGACCAAGGAGCAGTATGACGGCTTCGTCGCCGCACTGATCGCCGGCGAGAAGACCGAGTTCAAGGAGTGGGAGACCAACACGCCCTATTTCGACGGCTGCCTGCCGATCGAGGTGATGGCGGAACGCGGCCCCGAGACGCTGCGCCACGGCCCGATGAAGCCGGTCGGCCTCACCAATCCGCACGATCCTGCGACGAAGGCCTACGCCATCGTGCAGCTGCGCCAGGACAACAAGCTCGGCACCCTCTACAACATCGTCGGCTTCCAGACGAAGCTGAAATACGGCGAGCAGCAGCGCATCTTCCGCACCATTCCGGGGCTGGAGAAGGCGGAGTTCGCCCGCCTCGGCGGCCTGCATCGTAACACCTTCCTGAACTCGCCCAAGCTGCTCGACGGCCAGTTGCGCCTGCGTGCGCAGCCGCGGCTGCGCTTTGCCGGTCAGATGACGGGCTGCGAGGGCTACGTGGAATCCGCCAGCGTCGGCCTGATCGCCGGCCTCTATGCGGCCGCGGATGCTCGCGGCGAGACGCTCGAGAGCCCGCCGGGCACGACCGCGCTGGGATCGCTGCTCGGCCACATCACCGGCGGCCACATCGAGACCATCGAACCGGGTACGCGCTCGTTCCAGCCGATGAACATCAATTTCGGACTGTTCCCGCCGCTCGCAAGCGTACCGACCAAGAAGCCCGACGGCACGCGGCTGCGCGGCAACGAGAAGACGGTGGCCAAGAAGCAGGCGATGAGTGCGCGGGCGCTCGCCGATCTCGATCGCTGGATCGCCGATCACCTGCGCATAGCCGCCGCGGCGTGAGCTTCCGATGAGCCTCCCCAAAGACGACGCCGCAGAACTCTCGGCGCGCTGGACCGAGGGCGTGCTGCTGAAGCGCGACGTGTTCTCGACCGTCGAGCGCGGCCGCTTCTGCGGTGACAACGGCGAGGTCGACGCGGTGCTGCGCCGGCTGGACGAGGTGCCGTGGTGGTCACTCCTGCTGGCGCGTCATCTGTTCGCGCGCGAGAAGCGTGCGCTGGCGCTCGCAAAGGGTCTCAATGTCGGTCCTGAGCTGCTCTGGGCCGGCCGCCGTGCCTTGGTGCGCGGCTTCGTCGACGGCGTCGCGCTGCATCTGGCAAAGCCCCATGGCGACCTCGCCTATTTCCGCTCGGCCAAGGCCGCGTTGCGGCGGTTGCGCCGTGCCGGCATCTGCCACAACGATCTCGCCAAGGAGCAGAACTGGCTGGTCGGCCGCGACGGCCGCGCCTATGTGACCGACTTCCAGCTCGCGGCGTGCTTTGCGCGCCGGGGCCGGCTTTACCGCATCCTTGCCTATGAAGACCTGCGGCATCTGCTCAAGCACAAGCGCTCCTACGCGCCGGAAGCGCTGACGCCGCGCGAGCGAAAAATCCTGGCGAAGAAGTCGTTTGCTGCGAGCCTGTGGCTCGTCACCGGCAAGAAGGTCTATCGCGCGATCACGCGCGGCCTGTTCAATTTCACCGACCGCGAGGGCGGCGGCCGCCGGCTCGTCAACGACGCGCCGGTGCTGGCGGAGCTGATCCGCAAGAATCCGGCGGTGCGCGACACGGCCATCGTCGCCTTTGCCGATCGGCGCTCCGGCGTCGGACTCTATGCCTTCGTCGAGGCGGATCAGACTACGCTCGAAGGCCAGCTCCGGAGCGAGCTTTCCGCGGCCAAGGGTCCCAAGCCACCGGAGCACATCCAGGTGGTCCACGCGCTGCCGCGTGACACCAGAGGCAAGCCGCGCACCGAGATCCTGCAACTGGTCGCCATGAACCAGCTCGACCTGATCGAGCCGATGATGAAGAACGAGCAGGACCGCGCCTTCCTCAAGGACATTCTGGAGCAGCGCAAGAACCTGCGCGACCGCTTCAATTTCGAGGCGGACCTGCCGGCCGGCTAGTGTGGCGGCCCGTGCCTTGAAGCGTCCACATTGGCGATAGAGAAGCGGTCGGGAAATTTGGGCTTGGCGGGGTCATGGGCACTCGGGGGACGACGATGCGGCGTGCGGTTGGCGGCCTGATCGCCGGCGTTCTGCTGCTTGCGGCCGCCCCCGCAATGGCCGAATCCCCGGCCGAGCTGATCTCCGGCTTCCGCCTCAAGCACGGTGAAGTCCGCGTCGTCCGCGATGCCACGCTCGACCGCATCGCCATGGACCAGGCCCGTGCGATGGCGGCGAAGGACGATCTCAGCCACGACGCGCTCGGCCCGTTCAACCGGCGCGTCGCGCCGGCCGGCGCAGGTCGCGCCGCCGAGAACATCGCCTATGGCTACGACAATTTCGAGAAGACGCTGAGCCAGTGGATCGACTCCTCCGGGCACCGCAAGAACCTGTTGCTGCACAACGCCTCCCGCGTCGGCATCGCGAGCGCCAAGAATGCCAGCGGCAAGCGCACCTATTGGGCGATGGTCATTGCCGGCGATTACGAGCCGAAGGGAAAAGGCAAGAACAAGGGCAAGAAGGATGCGGAGCCGCTGGTTGCCGTGAAGCGCGAGGTTGCGCCTGCCAGCAAGCCCAAATCCAGCAGCTGTCACATCAAGCTGCTCAGCCTCTGCATCTGAGGCCAAGCCGGGCCGTCTTGCTCGCACTCCTCGACGCGTCTAATTGATGCTCGAAGATGCGAGAAGCGGAGGCGCAAGTGATCGACATCGACCGGATACGCGCTGAGACGCCGGCCGCCTCGCGGCTCGCCTACCTGCATAACGCCGGCGCGGCTCTGATGCCAACTGCCGTTGTCGCGGCGATAAAGCAGCATATCGACCTCGAGAGCGAGATCGGGGGCTATACCGCTGCCGACCAGGCGTCCGATCGACTTCAAGCGGTCTACGGCTCGGTCGCCCGGCTGCTGAATGCCGCGCCCGACGAGATCGCGCTCGTGGAGAACGCAACGGTTGCCTGGCAGATGGCATTCTACGCGCTGCCGTTCCGCCAGGGCGACCGCATCCTGACCGCCGAGGCGGAGTATGCCGCCAACTATGTGGCGTTTCTTCAGGTCGCGAAAAGAACCGGCGTGAGCATCGACGTGGTGCCGAGCGATGCCAGCGGAGAGCTCGACATCCAGGCGCTCGAACGCATGGTCGACGCGCGCGTGAAGCTGATCGCCATCACCTGGGTTCCGACCAATGGCGGGCTGGTCAATCCCGCGGCGGCGATCGGCAGAATCGCGCGCGCGCACGGCATTCCCTATCTGCTCGACGCCTGCCAGGCGGTCGGCCAGATGGCCGTCGACGTGGAAGCCATCGGCTGTGACATGCTGTCGGCGACGGGTCGCAAATTCCTGCGTGGCCCGCGCGGCACCGGTTTTCTTTACGTCCGCCGCGCGCTGCTGCAGCAGCTCGAGCCGCCGATGATCGACCATTTCGCGGCGCCCTGGGTCTCGCGCGATGAATATCGGCTCCGCGACGATGCGCGCCGCTTCGAGACCTGGGAGAACAATTACGCGGCCCGGCTCGGGCTCGGCGCTGCCGTCGATTATGCGCTCGATATCGGCATGGGACCTATCGAGCAGCGCTGCCGCCTGCTGGCCGCCCGTCTTCGCAGCGGCCTCGCCTCCATTCGGGGCATCACCATGCGCGACCTCGGCCGCACGCCGGCCGCCATCGTCAGCTTCACGATGGAAGGGCATGAGGCGGACGCCATTGTTCGCAGCGCCGCTGCGGCGGGAATCACCATCGGCGCTTCGGATCCGGCGAGCACCCGCATCGACGCGGAACTCCGCGCGCTGCCGCCGCTGGTGCGGGCATCCCCGCATTACTACAACACGGAAACGGAGATCGACCGGCTGATCGGTCACCTCGCGGGCTTGGCGCCACGATAGTGGCGCGCCGCCTCCCGCGTGGATTTCAAGGCTTTGTGGTCAGGGCCGATAGTTGGTCGGTGTCGAAGCGCGCGCGCAACTCGCTGATGGCCTGGGCGTCGGGCGTTCCGCTGGCGGTCAGCTTGGCAAGCTCCTCGAAGTAATGTTCGTGTCCCGGCGGGGACACTGTCATGAGCACGCGCGCGGGCTTGCCGCTAACATTGGTGATGTTGTGGGGAATACCCGGAGGAATGAAGAGATAGGTGCCGGGGCTGGCTCGAACGACCTGTTCGGCAACGTGCCATTCGCACTCCCCCTCGAGCAGGTAGAAGGTCTCTTCCTGCACGCGGTGAACGTGCCGCCCCGTGGCGAACCCGGCCGGGATCGTCCAGTCGAACATGCTGGTATGCTTGGTATCCTCCCCGGTGACCAGAAAGGTCATCGGTTGGCCGCGCAGCATGACCCCCTTGGTCTCGCCGGCTCTACGGATCACCGGTTTCGCGTTCATGTGCTCCTCCATGGCTCGTTGCGGCATTGCTGGAACCCGTGCAATGGTGACCCGGCCGCGCCGGAAAGTGGTGAAGCCGTTCGGAAATCGTTGCAAAAAACCTCCGAAACGTGCCCTTCTTCGGCGATGGGCACGAGGCTGGAATTCGGTCCGTTTCGCGTCGACGCCGATGTGGGAATTCTCTTCCACGGTGCCGAGCCGACCCCGCTTGGGAAGCGCGCTGTGCTGCTTTTGGCCCTGCTCGTGCAGCGAGCCGGCGCACCGGTGTCCAAGGATGATCTGATCGAGGCTGCGTGGCCTGCCCAAGCGATCGAAGACAGCAATCTGACCGTCCAGATCGCCGCCATACGGCGTACGCTGGCCGATATCTCAGGAGAGCCGCGCTGGATCGAGACTCTCCCGCGGCGCGGTTATCGCTATGTCGGTCCGGCCGTCGCAACGCCCGGTCCGGATCGCGCATCCGCGGCTTCCGATATGCCGCCTCTGGCATTGCCCGATCGACCGTCGATCGCAGTTCTGCCCTTTGCGAACCTGAGCGACGATGCTGAGCAGGACTACTTTGCCGACGGGATGGTCGACGACATCATCACCGGCTTGTCGCGCATCAACTGGTTGTTCGTGATCGCGCGGAATTCGACGTTCACCTACAAGGGCCGTGCGGTCGACGTGAAGCAGGTCGGCCACGAGCTTGGCGTGCGCTACGTGCTCGAAGGAAGCGTCCGAAAGACCGGCACGATGGTACGCATCACGGGCCAGTTGATCGACACTGCAACCGGTGCGCATGTATGGGCTGAACGCTACGATCGCCGCCTGGAAGACTTTTTCTCACTCCAGGACGACATTGCCCTGTCCGTCGTCGGCGCGATTGCCCCGAGCTTGCGGCGTGCCGAGATCAACCGGGTCAAACGCAAGCGGCCCGACAGCCTTGATGCCTATGACCTCGTGCTGCGCGCCCAGCCGGATGTCGATTCCGGCATGCCGAAGCAGATCACGCAGGCGCTCGTGCTGCTTGAACGAGCGATCGCGCTCGAACCTGACTATGCGCTGGCGCACGGCAACGCCGCGATGTGCCATCACTGCCTGTTCCTGCGAGCCGGCTTGCAGGAGATCAATCGATCGGCCTCCATCCGTCACGCGCGGTCGGCGATCACGCACGGCCAGGATGACGCACTTGCCCTGACATTGGCAGGTTTCTCGATTGGGATGGATGGTCACGATCGCTCGGCCGCGTTCACCGCGCTCGAGGCCGCTCTCGCGATCAGCCCGTCTTCGGCGCTGACTTACATCCTCGGCAGCGTGATGCTTGCCTGGGGCGGAGATGCCGACCGCGCCATCGAATGGAGTGAACGAGGCATTCGGCTCAGCCCATTCGATTCCTGGGTTTTCGCCGCATTCGATGCGCAGGCGATGGGGCACTTCCATCACGGCCGATATGAGGAGGCGTGCCGGGCCGCGTACCGGTCGGTTCAGGCCAATCCCCGCCACAGCATCACCTATGTTCAGTTGACTGCAGCGCTGGTGAAACTTGGGCGGCTACAGGAGGCGCGAGCGGCGGCCGCGCAGGTGCTCGAGCTACATCCGGCGTTCCGCTACAGCCGTCAGTTTCAGGGGGTCAATTGCGCGCCCGCGCTTGCAGCGTCCCTCGGTGAGGCACTTCGGACTGCCGGCCTGCCGGAGTAGCGGCCCGCCTCTCCTCACGTGCAGCGCGCGCTCAGTCCGGATGCGCTGAGCTTCGCCATGACCTCGTCGAGATGCGCGCTGTCGCGGGTCTCGATCACCAGTTGCAGCAGCGTCGCCTTGGCCGGCAGATCGGAGAACGTTCGCTGGTGCGAGACCTCGATGATGTTGGCGCCGGCTTCGGCCAGCAGCGCCGCCACGGCGGCCAGCTGCCCGGGCCGATCAGGAATATCGAGCGAGAGCTGGGTCAGGCGACCCTCGCGCGCGAGTTCGCGAGTCAGCACCGACGCGATCAGCCTCGTATCGATGTTGCCGCCGCTCAGGACGAGGCCGACCTTCTGACCGGCGAAGCGGGACGGATCGGACATCAGCGCGGCCAGACCGGCGGCGCCGGCGCCCTCGACAACCGTCTTCTCGATCGAGATCAGGGTCGCGACCGCACGTTCGAGCTCGGCTTCGTTGACCAGCGCGATGTCGTCGACGAGGCGGCGGACGATTTCGGTGGTGATCTTGCCCGGCGATTTCACCGCGATGCCTTCGGCCAGAGTATCGCCGCGCGCCGGGAGATTGGCGTCATGGATCGCATTGTACATCGACGGATAGAGCCAGGCCTCGACGCCCAGGACCCGCAGCGACGGCTTGATCGACTTCGCGGCAATGGCGATGCCGCTGATCAGCCCGCCGCCGCCGATCGGGACGACCAGCGTGTCGAGCTCCGGGACGGCCTTGAGCATTTCGAGGCCAATCGTGCCCTGCCCCGCGATGACGAGCGGATCGTCGTAAGGATGGACGAAGATCATGCCGCGGGATTCGCCGTGGCTGCGTGCAAAGGCGGCCGCCTCTTCCAGCGTCGCGCCTGTCACCACCACCTCGGCGCCGTGATGCCTGGTGTTCTCGACCTTCACCATAGGTGTGCCGATCGGCATCACGATGGTGGCGGGAATGCCGAGCCGCCTGGCGTGATAGGCGACGCCCTGCGCGTGATTGCCCGCGGACATCGCGATCACGCCGCGCGCCCGCTCCTCCGGCGTCAACGCGGTGAGCCGGTTCAGCGCACCGCGCTCCTTGAACGAGGAGGTGAACTGGAGGTTCTCGAATTTGAGCCAGATATCGCAGCCGCCGATGCTGCTGAGCGTGCGGCTATAACTGCAGGGCGTCTCGACGACGGCGCCCCGGATGGTCGCGGCGGCAGCGTGAATGTCGCTAGGTGCGACCGGAAGGCCGCTGATTTCGGAGGACGTGGTTTGGGACAACTCAGCCATGGGACAGCATAGAGCATTTGCTTGGGCCGGGCGATAAGCCAACCGCTATTTGGTAAACTCCCGGGAACGTGAAGCCCGCCATAGCGTCCACAGCGTTCGCAGTCGTGACGAAGGCTGCAGCGCAAACGGATTGCGCCCGGGCCGTGACAGGCGCTTGAGGTCCGCCTGCGCCTGGCTCAGCGGCAGAAACGCCGGCCGCACCAACGGCGGCAGCTGCGCCAGCTGCGACAGGGCCGTGCTCAAATGCTGCTGCGCCTCGCCCGCGAGCTGGTCCAGCACGGCGCGCAGGCTCGGCGTCTCCTTGGCGGCGAAGACATCCTCCATGCTGCAGCCATGGCTCGCCAGCACCTGCTGCGGCAGGAACAATTGCCGGTGCGCTGCATCGCGCGGCAAATTGGCGATGATTTGCACGATGCCCTGCGCCAGCCCGGCGTGCCTCGCGAGATGCTCGGCCGCCTCCGACGGTGGCCCCAGAACCTGCGCCGCCAGACCGAACAACGCCGATGAGGTCGCGGCGAGGTAGCCCTCCAGCGCCGCCATGGTCGGCATGGGATCGTTGTAGAGATCGAACTGGTGCTCATCGGCGAGCAGCGACAGCGGTTCGACCGGCAGGCCGAAATCGCGGATCGCGCGGAGCAGCTCGGCCGCGACCGGATTGCCTTCGGCACTGCCATGGACATGGCCCGACAGCATGTCGGTCCACCATTGCAGGCGGATTTCGCCGGGCAAGGGCTGGCTCACCTGGTCGCGGACGCGGACGATCTCGACATTGAAGGCATAGAGCGCCAGCAGCGCGCGGCGCTCGGCAGCAGGCGCGAACAGGGTCGCGGCGTAGCGCGGAAAGTCGTGGCTGCGCACGAGATCGGCGCAGAAGGCCGCGGAATCGGGCGGCGGCGCAGCGCTCATGGCACGGCGATCAGCGCGGCGGCAACGCGCCGCCGCTCGCCGATCATGATGTTGTAGGTGCGCACGGCAGGACCGGTCTGCATCGTGTCTAGCACCACCCTCACCGCCTTGAGCGCCTGGCGCAGCTGCGGCGGCGGCAGCCAGAGCCCGGTTCCGGTGCCGATCAGGAGCGTGTCGATGCTGTTGGCGGCCGCGAACACCCGGTCCAGCGAATAGCGATCGATCTTGACGGGATCCGTCACGTCCCAGGCCCAGATCGCGTCCGGCAGGCAGAGCAGCGATCCCCGATGCGACATGCCGGCAAAGGCGAAGCCGCCCTTGCCATAGGCATCGATCGGCGCCGAGCGCGGGAAATGCGGTGCGTTGGGATCGCCGGCCATCTGGTTCGTCCGAATGAGCTTATTGCCCTCGCAAACGCCTGCGAGGGCCTGCAGTTCGGATCATGCCTTGTTTTTCTTCGCCGGCGTAGCCGTATCGGGCGCATCCTCGCGATGCTCGCCAACGCCGAGATAGATCAGGATCGGCGCCGCGATGAAGATCGACGTATAGGTGCCGACCAGCACCACGCCGAACATCATCACCGCGGTGAAGCTGTGGATGGCATGACCGCCGAACAGCAGCAGAGCGAGTAGTGCCAGCGTCACCGTGAAGTGGGTGATGATCGAACGCGACAGCGTCGAGTTGATGGACTCGTTGAGCAGCTGCGGCATCGGCATCTTCTTGTAGCGACGCAGCATTTCGCGGATGCGGTCGTAGATGACGACGGTGTCGTTGAGCGAATAGCCGAGAATGGTCAAAAGCGCGGCGATACTGGTGAGGTCGAAATCGACCTGGCTGATCGACATGAAGCCGATCGTCAGCACGATGTCGTGCACGTTGGCGATCATGGCGCCCAGCGCGAACTGCCACTCGAACCGGAACCAGAGATAGATCAGGATCGAGACGATCGCGAGCATCAGGCCGAGCATGCCGTACGCCAGGAGCTCGCCGGCGACGCGCGGACCGAGCACCTCGGTGCGCTGAATGTCGACGCTGTCGCCGAGCGCGCCACGAAGCTTCTGCAGGGCTGCCTGCTGTGCAGCATCGCCACCCGGCTGTTCCGCAACACGGATCAGGACGTTCTCGGGGCCGCCGAACTGCTGCAGCTGGACTTCGCCAAGACCCAGGGCGTCGAGCGTGGTGCGCATCGCCGCGATGTCGGCGGTGCCGGACTTCGCTTTCACCTCCAGCAGCGTGCCGCCCTTGAAGTCGATACCGAGGTTCAGCCCGTGGGTGAAGAACAGCGTGATCGCGACGATCGACAGCGCCGCCGAGATCGGAAAGCTGATGCGGCGGAAGCGCGTGAAGTCGAAATGCGTGTTGTCCGGAACGATGCGCAGCGACGGCACCAGGCCGAGCGCCGCGACCACGGTGAGGATGGCGATGAGGACGCCGAGCCCGATGAGAACGGTGTGAGTCACGATCAGGCTCCTAGATCGGCACGCTCTGCGGCCGCTTCCACCGCACCCACCAGGCGACGATCAGCCGGGTCAGGGTAAAGGCGGTGAACACCGTGGTGATGATGCCGATGCCGAGCGTCACGGCGAAGCCGCGCACCGGGCCAGTGCCGATGTAGAACAGCACCGCGGCGGCAATGAAGGTGGTGATGTTGGAATCGAGGATGGTGGCGAGCGCCCGCTTGAACCCGGCGTCGATCGCCGAGATCGCGTTGCGGCCGCCGCGCAGCTCCTCGCGGATGCGCTCGTAGATCAGCACGTTGGAGTCCACCGCGATGCCGACGGTGAGCACGATGCCGGCGATGCCGGGCAGCGTCAGCGTGGCGTTGAGCAGCGACAACAGGCCGAAGATCATGGCGACGTTGATGGCCACCGCGATGTTGGCGAAGACGCCGAACAGCCGGTAGGTCAGCAGCATGAACACGATGACCAGGATCGAGCCGACGTAAGCCGCAAGCTCGCCCTTCTCGATCGAGTCCTGGCCGAGGCCCGGACCGACGGTGCGCTCCTCGACCACCGTGAGCGGCGCCGGCAGTGCGCCTGCGCGCAGCAGGATCGCGAGATCGTTGGCCGATTGCACAGTGAAATTGCCGGAGATCTGGCCCTGACCGCCGGTAATCGGCTCACGGATCACGGGCGCCGAGATCACCTTGTTGTCCAGCACGATCGCGAACGGCAGCCCCACGTTCTCCTGCGTCGCCTGCGAGAACTTGCGCGCGCCCGAGGTGTTGAACTTGAAGCTGACGACCGGCTCACCCGTGCGCTGGTCGAAGCTCGCCTGGGCATCGGTCAGATCGCCGCCGGCGACCAGCACCTGCTTCTTGACCACGTAGGGCACGGGCGGCGGCGAGGCGCTCATCAGCAGTTCGGATTCCGGAGACAGCCTGCCCTGCTGCGCCTGATCCGGCGGCACGGAGGTGTCGACCATGCGGAATTCCATCTTCGCGGTCTTGCCCAGCAGCTCCTTCAGGCGGGTCGGGTCCTGCAGACCGGGGACCTGCACCAGGATGCGGTCATTGCCTTGGCGCTGGATGACGGGCTCGACCGTGCCGAGCTCGTTGACGCGGCGCTCGACGATCTGGATCGATTGCTCGATGGTCTTGCGCATGCGGTCGAGCATCGCGGCCTGCGGAATGCTCAGGCGGATCACGCCGCCGCCGGCGTCAGTCACTTCGAGGTCGCGCTGACCGCTGGATCCCATCAGGCCGCCCAGCGGCTGGGACAATTCGCGCAGCTTGGCGAGCGCCGGCTGCACGTCGGTTTCCTTGGTGATGCGAACCTCGGCCGCGTCGTTGCGCACGGTCACGCCGCCGGTGAAGCCGATCTTGGCATCGCGCAGCGTCCGACGAACGTCGTCGCGGATCTGATCCAGCCGCTCCTTCTTCACATAGCTGGAATCGACCTCGAGCAGCAGGTAGGAGCCGCCCTGAAGGTCGAGGCCAAGCACGAGCCGGCGCTGCGCCCAGGCTGGCCAGGTCTTGACCGTCGCCTCGGGGAAGAAATTCGGGACCGCGCAGAGGCACACGATCAGCGCTGTCAGGATAATCCCCAGCGCCCTCCACCGCGTGAAATACAACATCGACTGGACCTGTCAGATCAGGAGACTCGGGAGACTCGCGGAAGCGCTCACTTCGACGCGGCGTCGTCCTTGGCGGTTTCCTTCGCGCTATCCTTGGATTCTTTCGCCGGCTCGCCCTTGGCGCGCACGCCGGAGATCATCTGGCGCATCTGCCGCACGCGCACGCCGTCGGAAATCTCGAACTCGATCTGGTCGTCATCGACGACCTTGGTGACCTTGCCGACGAGGCCGCCCGAGGTCACCACGGTGTCGCCGCGGCGGATGTTCTTCACGAGGTCGGCGTGGTCGCGCACCTTCTTCTGCTGCGGACGCAGAATCAGGAAGTACATGATCACGAAGATCAGGGCGAACGGCAGCAGCGACATCAACATGCTGTTGGTGTCACCGGCGCCCGCAGCCTGGGCATACGCAGGGGTAATCAGCATTCGGACGATCCTCGTGAGAACGGGGGAAAGCCGGTCAGGCCCTCAAGGGCGACCGGTTCGGTCAAATTCGCGCGGACTATAGCGGCCACCGCCCCAATTGCAACGCCGCCAGACCGTCGATTTGGCCACCTTGCGGCGCGCCGTCAGGCCCGATAAGGCTGCATTCTCAGGAACTTCGGACATGCCCAAAAAACCAAGCAAAAGCCCGGCCGGCAAAGGCCCCCGTACCCCTGCCGGCAAGCCCGCCCGCGTCGCGGCAAAACGCCCCACGGCAGCCGTCAAGGCACCCGCCAAGGCAGCCCCAGACCTCTCCCAGGAGCGCCTCGTCCGCGCGCTGGAGACCATTGCGACGCACCTCGCCGCCCAGGGCAAGCCCGCCGTCGTGCCCGAGTCGTTCGAGCGGGCCGATGCCTATGTCTGGCACCCCGACGGTCGCCTCGCTGCGGTGCCGCGGGTCAGCCGTGTCGAGCTGTTCCTGCTCAAGGGCGTCGACCGGATGCGCGACATCCTGATGGAGAACACCGAGCGCTTCGCGGGCGGCCTGCCCGCCAACAACGCCCTGCTCTGGGGCGCGCGCGGCATGGGCAAATCATCCCTGGTGAAAGCGGCACATGCCAGCATCAACGCGGACCGCAAGGCCGCCGACAGGCTGAAGCTGATCGAGATCCACCGTGAGGACATCGAGAGCCTGCCGGCGCTGATGGAGAAGCTTCGCGACGCCGACTTCCGCTTCATCGTGTTCATCGATGACCTCTCCTTCGACGGCAATGACGCCTCATACAAGTCGCTCAAGGCCGTGCTCGAAGGCGGCATCGAGGGCCGACCCGAGAATGTCATCCTCTACGCCACCTCCAACCGCCGTCATCTGCTGGCGCGCGAGATGATCGAGAACGAGCGCTCGACCGCGATCAATCCCGGCGAAGCGGTCGAGGAGAAAGTGTCGCTGTCGGATCGCTTCGGCCTCTGGCTCGGCTTCCACCGCTGCAGCCAGGACGAATATCTCGCCATGGTGCGCGGCTATTGCAGCCATTTCGGCATCAAGGTCGACGACGAGGCCCTGGAGCGCGAGGCGCTGGAATGGTCGACCACGCGCGGCTCCCGCTCGGGCCGCGTTGCCTGGCAGTTCGTGCAGGAGCTGGCGGGTCGGCTGGGCGTGAAGCTGACGGCAAAGTAGCGGCAGCTATAGCCCAACCAACTGTCATTCCCCGCCTTGTGCGCACTTGCGCACTGGGGCGGGGAATCCAGTACGCCGCGACTTATCGGCTCAATAACGACCGTCCCTGGAATACTGGATCGCCCGCTTTCGCGGGCGATGACAGTTTACTTGTGGAGAGGCTGTGCCTGATTTCAGAGCCCTCGCCTCACGCCCCGTTCAAAAACTGAAGCGGGTCAACCGGACTCGATCCCTTGCGGATCTCGAAGTGAAGCTGCGGCGACGCCACCTCCCCGGATTGACCCGACTTGGCAATGACCTGACCGCGCTTGATGGTATCGCCGCGCTTCACCAGCAGCTCACTCGCATGGGCATATGCGGTGACGTAGCCGTTGGAGTGCCGAACCAGGACCAGATTGCCGTAGCCCTTTAGCTCGTTGCCGGAATAGGCGACAACGCCGTCTTCAGCTGCCTTGACCGGCGTCCCCTCGGGCACTGCGAGATTGATGCCGTCGTTCGACTTGCCATTGGTCTTGGCGCCGTAGGTCGTGACCACCTTGCCGCGCACCGGCCAGCGGAAGGTCGGCAGCGCGCCGGTGGCCTCCGCAGCCTTCGCCGGCGTCTCGGCGGGCTTCTCCTCGACATTCGCTGTTGCCTGGGCCAGGCGCGCGCTCTGCACGGGCGCGACAGCCGCCATCTTGGTGGCGGGAGCCGGTGCCGGAGCAGCCGCAACGGGCTGCAGCGTTCCGACAACCGGGGCCGCCGCGACGGGAGCCGCGGCAACCGGTGCCGCAACCGCAGCGGTCTTGGCACCGGGCACGGTGAGCTTGGTACCAAGCTTCAGCTTTGCCGACGGATCGAGGCCATTGGCACGAGCGAGTTCGGCCGCCGAGATGTGGTTCTTGCGGGCGATGCTGGCGAGCGTGTCGCCACGATTGACGAAGTGCATGCTCGGCGGAGCGGCAACGGCTGCAACCGGCTTTGCAGGCACCATCACCGGAGCCGCCGCGACGGGAGCCATCACCGGCGCAGGAGCAGCGGCCGTGGCCGGCTGCGGGATGATCAGCTGCTGGCCGGGCGAGAGCGCGCGCGGGCCCTTGTAGCCATTGGCGGCAAGGATCGCCTGTGGCGTGACGTGATAACGTTTGGCCAGCACATCGAGCGTGTCGCTGGTGCCGACGATGATCTTGGTCCCGCCGGCCGGCCGGGCGGCCGCGACCGAGCGCGGCGGCACGGCGGCCGTGGTCTCGAGCTGTGGCTGCGCCGGGGGCGCGTAGGAGCTGACGCCGCGGCCGCCTCCGGACACGCCGCCACCACCCGCAACGGGATAGGATTGCGGCGCGGAGACCGCCGGCGGCGGCAGGGGCTGCGACTGGTAATATCCGGGCTGAGTCTGCGGCCGCGCATATTGCGGCAGCTCACGCTGCTGCGGCGGCGGTGCCTGCTGCACCGAACCGGTCGATTCAGATGAGAAAGGATTGGAGAAATTCGACTGGGACAGTCGCGACGACATGTCGGCGCTGCACCCTGCGAAGCTGAAGGAGATCAGCGCCAGCACCGCGACCTGCGGCACGCGGCGCGAGTAAAGCAACTCGACGACGACAGACATGGTTACTCACTCGTACGCAACAGAACTGGTTTTTTAAGTAAACACGCGCCGAGTAAATAACGGCTTAACCCTCCCAATAAGATGTTGGCGGAACAGCCAATCCGGAATTCTACAGCTCCCGCGCCACGCCGGGCAGCGCCGGCACGAAGCGGACGTCGACGAGTTCCTTGCGCTCGATCCCGGCTTCGGTCCGGGTCAGGCGGATCAGCGTCTGCACGCCCTGATGCGGCCCGACGGGGGCGATCAGGATGCCCCCGACCTCGAGCCGCTCGACCAGGTTCTCCGGAAGCTGCTCCACCGCGGCGGTGACGATGATGCGGTCGAACGGCCCGATATTGGGCGGCAGGTTAAGACCGTCGCCGAGCATCACCTCGACATTGTGACAACCAAGCTTTTCGAGCCTGGCGCGTGCGGCATCGGCCAGCTTGCGATAGCGCTCGACCGTCAGCACCTGGCCTGCGAGCCGCGACAGCACCGCCGCCTGATAGCCAGAGCCCGTGCCGATCTCGAGCACACGGTGCTTCTTCCGGAGCTGGAGCTGCTCGGTCATGTAGGCGACGACGAAGGGCTGGCTGATGGTCTGCCCGCACGCGATCGGCAGAGCGCTATCGCGATAGGCCACCTCGCGATCGGCCTCATCGACGAAAAGCTCGCGCGGTACCTCCTCCATGGTCCTCAGCACCGCCTGATCGCTGATGCCCCGACGCCTCAGCGTGAGCTGAAACATCATCTTTTCCGGCGGAGGCTGATTGGGGGTCATCGCTGCTTGTATCGTCTCGTCAGGTCGGGATCGTCGTTTGCAGAACTCAAGGCCCGGGCGGGAATCTTGTTCCTGCCCAGGAACCCATGATAGCCTTTGGCCGCAGTATTTGACCACAAATTGGCCTGCAGCGGTCTGGCCGCAAGGCCACTTTCGAGCGCTCGTTCGCCGAAACGCGCATTGCGTCGATTCGCGTTATCTGCGAACGTTTTCGCAAATGGGCAAGGACTCACCGACAATGACCGCGACAGGGCTTCCGCGCCGCTCTGTATTCCTCGTCGAGGACGAGGTGATGATCAGAATGATGGTCGCGGACATGCTCGAAGAGCTCGGCTACAAGGTCGCTGCCGAAGCCGGCGATATCACCGAGGCCATGCGGCTCGCCCAGGCCACCGAGTTCGACATCGCCATCCTCGACGTCAACGTCAACGGCAAGGTCATCTCGCCGGTCGCCGATGTGATCAGGGCGAAGGGCTGCCCGTTCATCTTCGCCACCGGCTATGGCTCCTCCGGCCTGCCCGAACAGTATCGCGACCGGCCGGCGCTGCAGAAGCCGTTCCAGCTCGACGCGCTCGGCAAGACCATCGAAGCCGCCCTTCGCGGCGGCTAGCGGCTATTTCCAAATCTTCTTACTTCAGCGTCGCGCTCAGCGCTTCCGAGAACGCTTCGTTGGTGCGATCGAGCCTGAGCGGCGTGACCGAGACATAGCGATCGCGCAGCGCGGCGAGATCCGTGCCGTCGGCCGGCGTATCCATCATCGCCGCGCGCTCGAAGCCGATCCAGAAATAGGGGTTGTTGCGCCCGTCCCTGCGCTCGTCGATCCTGAGGAAGCCGAGATTGCGCTTGCCCTGACGGGTGACGCGAATGCCGAGCACATCTTCCGGCGCGCAGGACGGGAAGTTGACGTTGATGACGGTGTCCTTCGGGATGCCTGCGGCGATCACCTTGCGCAGAATGTCGGGACCGAATTTCCGCGCGGTGTCCCACGGCGGCCGTTCGCGGGTCTCGACGCTGAACTCCTGCGACAGCGCGAACGACGGCAGCCCCAGAATGGTGCCTTCCAGCGCACCGGCGATGGTGCCGGAATAGACCACGTCCTCGGCAACGTTGCGGCCCTTGTTGACGCCGGACAGCACGACGTCGGGCGGCTGGCTCCCCAGAATATGCCGCGCCCCCATGATGACGCAGTCGGTCGGGGTGCCGCGCACGGCAAAGTGCCGCGGACCGACCTCGCGCAGGCGCAGGGGATCGTTCAGCGACAGCGAATGCGACACGCCGGACTGGTCGAGCTCGGGCGCCACCACCCAGACGTCGTCGGACAAGGCACGCGCGATCTCCTCCACGACCTTGAGGCCGGGAGCGTGGATGCCGTCGTCATTGGTGCAGAGAATGCGCATGCGAGAGGTCGATTCCAGAAACAGGGTCCGAGCCGTCTTATCCGGCTATGGCCGATCAGGCAAACCGGGCCGATTTCGGGGCCGGCCAGGTTCCCTGAACCTAGTCCGCTATCGGCGGACGCGCCATTGCGGCAGGAAGCGCGCCAGCCGGCCTTCGACATGCAGCTTCATTGCCGGCAGGACCGGGCTTGCGACGGGCGCCTCGACCACGCCGAGCGCCTCCAGCTGCGCAACGATCGGGTCCGGTGTCGGTGTCTGCGGAAAGCGTTCGCGGGCGAGCGTCAGCGCGCTGTCGAAATCAACGGCATTCACGCCGGGCTTGGCCCGCCGGCTCTGTACGAGATCGTCGTCCCAGAGCCGCGCGATCTCGATGTCGAGCACACCGCGCAAACGCTGGTCGATGGCCTGGATGCCGGCGCCCGTCACCGCCCATTGTCGGCCGACCCAGAAGATGTCGCGATGCAAGGCCATGGACGGTCAGTCCGCGTTGACGGGTGGCCGGCAGGATAACCGGCCGCCCGATCTTCGCAACCAAACGTTTCCAGCGTTTCAGACGGACAACGCGCTTAGTCGCGCGCAACCACCTTCAGTCCGCCCATATAGGGCTGGAGCACGCTGGGGACCGCGATCGAGCCGTCCTCCTGCTGATAGGTCTCCATCACGGCGATCAGCGCGCGGCCGACCGCGGTGCCGGAGCCGTTCAACGTGTGCACGAAGCGCGGCTTGCCGTCGGGCCCGCGCGAGCGCGCATCCATGCGGCGTGCCTGGAAGTCGCCGCAGACCGAGCAGCTCGAGATCTCGCGGAACATCCCGCCATCGCCCTGCCCCGGCATCCAGACCTCGATGTCATAGGTTTTCTGCGACGAAAATCCCATATCTCCGGCGCAGAGCGTCATCACCCGGTAATGCAGGTCGAGCTTCTGCAACACCTGCTCGGCGCAGGACAGCATCCGCTCCAGCTCGTCCTTGCTGGTCTCGGGCGTCGTGATCGAGACCAGCTCGACCTTGGTGAACTGGTGCTGGCGGATCATGCCCCGCGTGTCGCGCCCGGCCGCACCTGCCTCGGCACGGAAGCACGGCGTCAGCGCAGTGAGCCGCATCGGCAACTGCTTCTCGTCGAGGATGGATTCGCGCACGAGATTGGTGAGCGAGACCTCTGCCGTCGGAATGAGGCCGAGGCGCTCGGTCTTCAGCCGCTCATGATCTGGCGAAGCGAGCAGCTCGCCCTTGATCGCCCAGAACTGATCGTCCTCGAATTTCGGCAGTTGCCCGGTGCCGAACATCACCTCGTTGCGCACCAGCAGCGGCGGGTTGATCTCGGTGTAACCATGCTCGGTCGTGTGCAGATCGAGCATGAACTGGCCGATGGCGCGTTCGAGCCGCGCCAGCCCCTTCTTCAGCACGACGAAGCGCGCGCCGGAGAGTTTTGCCGCCGCCTCGAAATCCATGTAGCCGAGCGCGGTGCCGAGATCGTCATGCAGCTTCGGCGCGAAGCTGTAGTTGCGCTTGTTGCCGAACAAATGGTGCTGCACGTTGCCGTGCTCGTCGACGCCATCGGGCACTTCGTCGAACGGAATGTTCGGGATCGCGGACAGCTCTTTGGCCAGCTCCTCGTCGGCGGCCTTCGCGGCCGCTTCGAGCTCGGGCATGGTGGTCTTGAGCTCGGCCACCTCCGCCATCAGCTTGGCCGCGCGCGCCTCGTCCTTGGCCTTCTTGGCGTCGCCGATTTCCTTCGAGGCCGCGTTGCGCCGCGCCTGCGCCTGCTCCGAGGCCAGAATCGCCGCCCGCCGCTTCTCGTCGATCGCCAGCAGCGAGCCCGACAACGGCTTCAGGCCGCGCCTGGCGAGACCGGCGTCGAAGGCTTGCGGATTGTCGCGGATCGATTTGATGTCGTGCATGGCCGTGGTCCTGGACTTGTTGCAGGCCTGCAAATCATGGATTTGCATTCAAGCAAATGGCTGCTCCCACTAGCACAGCTGTCATCATCCGCGAAGGCGGATGATCCAGTATTCCAGTGATGGCCGTGATTCTCCGAGGGGCCGCGGCGTACTGGATTCCCCGCCTTCGCGGGGAATGACACCGGAGGCTGTAGCGCCCTACTCGGCCGGATTGGCCGGCGTCGACACGTCAGTGCCTGTCGAGGCCTGCGAGGCCGCCGCCTTCTTCTCCACCATCGCCACCGCGATGATCGAGCCCTCGTAGAGCGCCAGCAAGGGGATCGCGAGCGAGCACTGGCTGAGTATGTCCGGCGGTGTCAGGACTGCCGCGATGATGAAGGCGAGCACGATGAAATAGCGGCGTTTCTCGCGCAGCATCTTCGAGGTGATGATGCCGATGCGGCCGAGCAGCGTCAGGATCACCGGCAGCTGGAAGGCGATGCCGAAGGCGAAGATCAGCGACATCATCAGCGACAGATATTCGCCGACCTTGGGCAAAAGCTGGATCTGCGCGGTCTCGTCGCTGCCGGCCTGCTGCATGCCGAGCGAGAAGCGCACCAGCATCGGCAGCACGACGAAATAGACCAGCGCGGCGCCCAGCACGAAGAAGAACGGGGTCGCGACCAGATATGGCAGGAAGGCCTGCTTCTCGTGCTTGTAGAGCCCGGGCGCCACGAACTTGTAGATTTGCGTCGCAACGATCGGGAACGAGATGAAGCCGGCGCCGAACAGCGCGAGCTTGAGCTGCGTGATGAAATACTCCAGCAGCGCCGTGTAGATGAACTTGGAGTTCTCGGGACCTGCGACCCACACGAACGGCCAGACCAGCACGTTGTAGATCTGCTTGGCGAAGAAGAAGCAGAAGATGAAGGCCACGCCAAAGCCGAGCAACGCCTTGATCAGCCGCGAACGCAGCTCGATCAGATGGTCCATCAGAGGGGCTTTGCTGGCTTCGATATCGGCGTCGGTCATGACGCTTTGGCGTCCTTGATCGCTTCGGATGGCGCGGTGTCCTGTGCGACCTTTGCTTGCTCGACCTCACGGGTGATGGCCAGCGGCTCGTTCACGGCCGCATGCGCCTCGGCTTCCACGAAGGTCTCTGGCGTCGGGGCTTCCGGGGTGGTCGGAGTCGCCGGCGCTTCGACAGCAGTGGCGGCCGACGTCTCGGCCGGCTTGTCCAGCGCATCGACGCGCAGCGCGTCGCTGACGTCCTTCTGGAGCGAGGTCAGCGGATTGAATCCCGTAGCGGCTTCCTTGACCTCGTCGAAGCTCTTCTTGAGGTCGGCCATTTCGGCCTCGCGCATCGCCTCCTGGAACTGGCCCTGGAATTCGGCGGCCATCTTGCGGGCCTTGCCCATCCATTGCCCGACCATGCGCAGCACGCCCGGCAGCTCTTTCGGGCCGATGGCGATCAGGGCCACGACCCCGATGAGGACCAGTTCACTCCACCCGATGTCGAACATGAGGTCTTCCGTTCACGCGAAGCCGCAACCGGCCCAATCCCTTGCGCACAGGATCGGGGCCGCTACCCGCGTCGCGTGCTCTCTGGCTCAGACGGCCTTGCTGCCGACGTCGGACCGAGCCGCGGTCGGCGCGGCGTTGTGCTCGATGGACTTGGCCGGCTCGGGCTTCTCGGCAGGCTTGTCGTCGTCCTGCATGCCCTTCTTGAACGCCTTGATGCCCTGCGCCACGTCGCCCATCAGATCCGAAATCTTGCCGCGGCCGAACAGCAGCAGGACCACTGCGATCACCAAGATCCAGTGCCAAATGCTGAGTGAACCCATCCTGCAACCCTCCAAACGCGCATGGCCGGGGACCCGGCCGATCTTCCCCGAAACCTAGGCGCGGCGGGTGTCAAAAACAAGGACCAAGGCAGCGCCAATTCGCTGTTGGCGCTACGTAATCTTGCTAGTGTTAACCTGTCGCAGGGGCCCGCAAACGGACGGTACGTCAGTCCTCGGCGCCGCCTTCACTGCCACCCTCGCCGCCGCCCTCATTGCCGCCTTCCGGTGACTCGGGCTCGACCGCCGGCGCGAGCGCCAGATCGAGGTCCTCGCCCGGTTCCAGCGGATCCTCGTCCTCGCGCAGCGCCGGGTCATCGGACGGCGTCGGCACGCTGAAGCCCGTCGGCAGGCGCGAATCCAGGAGGCCCGTGCCCTTCAGCTCTTCCAGGCCCGGCAAATCGCCGAGCTGTTCCAGGGTGAACTGCGACAGGAAGTCCTCGGTGGTTCCGAAGGTGAGCGGACGGCCCGGTGTCTTGCGACGGCCGCGCGGCTTGATCCAGCCGGTCTCCAGCAGCACGTCGAGCGTGCCCTTCGAGGTGACGACGCCGCGGATCTCCTCGATCTCGGCGCGCGTCACCGGCTGGTGATAGGCGATGATCGCCAGCACCTCGATCGCGGCGCGCGAGAGGCGGCGGGTCTCGGTGCTCTCGCGCGTCATCAGCCATGCGAGATCGCCGGCGGTACGGAACGTCCATTTGTTGGCGACCCGCACGAGGTTGACGCCGCGCGAGGCATAGTCGGCCTGGAGCTGCTCGAGCGCGGCCTTGACGTCCACGCCGTCAGGCATGCGCTTGGCCAGCGTCGCGGTATCCAGCGGCTCACTCGAGGCGAACAGCAGCGCTTCCAGCAGCCGTAGCTCTTCGGGACGTGCCTGGGTCTCGTTCTCCATCGGCTCGGCCTCTTCTACCCGCACTTCAGCCAGGCTTGCCATGGCAGATTCTCCTTCTTGCACTTAAGCGACCGGCGCGTCGGGCGCAGGAGCTGCGTCCGGGACCGGCTTGTGGCGCCCTTTCCGGAAATAGATCGGCGCAAATGCCTCTTTCTGATTCAGCTCGAGCTGACCTTCGCGCACGAGCTCGAGCGCGGCGGCGAAGCTCGAGGCGAACACCGTCGCGCGCTGCGTGGGATCGGCGACATGCCGGATCAGGAAGTCGTCGAGAACGCCCCAGTCGTCCTGTTCGGTGATGCTGCCGACCAGCCGCTCCAGCGTGGCGCGCGCTTCCGCAAGCGACCACACCGTGCGCTTGGCCAGATGCACGCTGGCAAGCACGCGCGACTGCCGCTGCGAGGCATAGGCAGTGAGCAGGTCGTAGAGCGTTGCGGTGTATTTCGGATGCTTGATCTCGGCGATCTGCTCGGGCTCGCCGCGCGGGAAGATGTCGCGCTGCAATTGCGGCCGGTTCATCAGCCGGTTGGCGGCTTCGCGAATGGCTTCCAGACGGCGCAGCCGGTTGGCGAGCGCGGTCGCCATCTGCTCGGCGCTCGGCCCTTCCGCGCTCGGCGGCTCCGGCAGCAGCAGACGCGATTTCAGGAAGGCGAGCCAGGCAGCCATGACCAGATAGTCGGCGGCGAGCTCCAGCCGGATCTTCCGCGCGGCTTCGATGAAGTGGAGATACTGGTCGGCCAGCGCCAAGATCGAGATCTTGGCGAGATCGACCTTCTGCTGCCGCGCCAGCGCGAGCAGCAGGTCGAGCGGGCCTTCATAGCCCTCGACGTCTACCACCAACGCCGGCTCACCCTCGGCGAGCTCTGCGGGCCGCCCGGTTTCAAACGATAGGATTTCTGCGGTCATGCGGATGCCGTGTTTGCCCGTGCGATCAATGCGTCCAGCTCAGTGCGTGCGGCCGCCCGATCGAACGGCTGCGGCGCCTTGCGCGCGGCGAGCGCAGCCGTCGCCCGCTCCAGCGCCTTGCCGGACAGTTCAGGCGTCTGACTGGCGACCTCGCGCATCTCATCGATGTTGCCGTTACAATGCAGGGCCACGTCGCAGCCGGCCGCGAAGATGGCGCGGGTCCGCTCGGCGATGCTTCCTGCCAACGCGTTCATCGACACGTCATCACTCATTAACAAACCCTGGAACCCGATTGCGCCGCGAATCACCTGAGCAATCATTGTCGCAGATGTCGTCGCCGGATGGGCGGGGTCGACCGCGCTAAACACAACATGTGCAGTCATGGCCATCGGCAGATCCGCGAGCGGCTGGAACGCCGCGAAATCGGTCCGTTCGAGTTCGTCCCGGGACGTATCGACGGTCGGCAGCTTGAAATGGGTGTCGGCGGTGGCGCGTCCATGGCCGGGGATATGCTTGAGCACCGGGAGCACGCCGCCCTGCTCCAGGCCCTCTGTAACCGCGCGGGCGATTGCTGCGACCTTGCCCGGTGAGGTGCCATAGGCCCGGTTCCCGATCACGGCGTCGGCGCCCGGCACCGGCACGTCAGCGAGCGGCAGGCAATCGACGGTAATGCCGAGATTGGCGAGATCGGCCGCGATCAGCCGGGCGCTGAGGCGCGCCGCGGTGAGCCCGAGTGCCGAATCAGTGTCGTACAAAGTCGCGAACACGGCGCCCGGCGGATAGACCGGCCAGTGCGGCGGCCCCAGCCGCTGCACCCGTCCGCCCTCCTGGTCGATCAGGACCGGTGCGTCGGAGGCGCCCACAACCGCCCGCAATTCCGCAACCAATGCAGCAACTTGAGCCGGTGTCGCGACATTGCGCTTGAACAGGATGAAGCCCCACGGGCGCTGCTCGCGGATAAACTCCCGCTCGGCGGCGGTCAGTTCCGTTCCGGATACGCCGGTAATGAAGGCCCGCGTGCTCATAACGGCCGATTAACCCTGCCCCGTCAGAGGGTCAAGGAAACGGCCGATAATACTACGGGATAAAGCACTGCCCGCCGGCGGCCATCAGCTCCTTGCAGAACTGCGAGGCCTCCTGGCGCGTCCGGTAGGGACCGACCAACGCACGGTACTTGACCTTGCCATCGGACAATTCGGTCCGCCTGATCACGGCCGAGCGGGAGCCAAGAACCGACGGATACTTGCCCTGCGTCACGCGGTACGACTCCCTGGCCGCCGCTTCGGTGTCCTGGGACGAAACCGACACCATGACGCCCTGGCTCTCGGGAGCAGCGCTTGGCGCAATTTGCGTCGGGTTGGTCGCAGCCATCCGCTGCGGCGGCTCGGCGGCGGGCGTCGATTGCGGCGCGAGCGAGAGCGGCTGGTTGGCGCTGGCATTGGCCGAACTCGGCGGATTGCGCGGCGCGGGCGGCGCGGCAACAGGCTTCGGCGCGGCTGCTGCCGGCTTGGCAGCGGCCGATTGCGGCGTGGCGCTGTCGGTCTGATCACCCTTCACGGCCACGGTCCTGATCGAGCGCGGCGAATTGTTCGGCAGCGTGCCGTTGCTCGGGGTTGGCCCCGCGCTCGGCGGCGGCACCGTAGACGGCGACACACTCGCCACCGATGGCGGATTTGCATTCTGGTTCAGTGGCGGAAACACCACGCGAGGACCACCTGCCCTGGCGTTGACGTCGACCGGCGCTTCCTCGCGCGGCACGATCTTCTCGGTGCCGTCACCAGTGACCATGCGATCCGGCACCTTGGCTGAGGAATCCGTCGGCGCCGGCACGACCTTGGTCGGCGTGTTGTCGGCCTTGATGATCGGCGGCTCGCCGCTGCGGGGCGAGCCCATATAGGTCTTGTAGGCGAAGGCCGCGCCGGTGCCGACCACTGCAAGCGCAAGGATCGCCGCGACCGTCATCATGCCGCCGCGCTGCTTCTTCGGCTCGTCGAGATCGGCCTCGGGATAGTCGCTCTGGAACGCGTACGGGTCGTCCGGATAGGCTGGATCGCGCTGATAGTCCTGCTCGCCCGACTCCAGCCGTCCGTACAGCGCATCGTCGTAGCGCGACGGATCCGGCTGCTGGTGCGGCTCCTGAGGCTGCTGGTGCGGCTCCTGATAGGCCTGGTCCTGCTGGTAAGCTTGAGCCTGATAAGCCTGATCCTGGTAAGCGTGATCCGGGTAAGCGTGATCCTGATAGGCCTGCGGCTGATGAAAATCAGGTTCGGGCGCCGCCGGTTGGGCGGAATAGCGGTGCAACGGATGAACCGGGCTTACAGAAACGGGATAGTCGGGCTCCGGAGCGGGAGCCGGCTGCGGCTGCACGTTGGCACGGCGCATCCATGACGGCGGCCCGGGCGGAGACCGCGGGGCCGGGTCGGCATAGTCCTGCTGATAATCGTCCTGACGGTAGGCCTCGTCCTGATAGCTCTGGGCGGGTGCTGCCGGCGGGGGCGCGGCGGGCCGCCCCTGCGCTGCGAATGGATCGGTCTGCCCGATCAGGCGGGCGAGCTCGGCCAAGGGATCGTTTTCCGCCTTCCCATGCTGATCGCCACCGCGACGATAGTCATCGGAGGGAAACTGTCTGTCCTGATATCGTTCGGCCATCGTGATGATGCGTCCCTTCGGGAAAGCCGCGCGCCCCTCGACCAAGGCACGGCTTTCGACCCACAAGGCTTTCAACCAAGTCTAAGCGATCCGGCTTCTGCCGGTTACCCCCGAATTCCCCTTAAGTAGTTCGCCCCAAACTACCGCATCTCGTCCGGAGCATGGACGCCGAGGATGGCGAGGCCCGATGCCAGGACAGAGACGACGCCCTGGACCATGGCCAGTCGCGCCTTTGTAAGATCTGCATCATTATTGATAATGAAGCGTAAATAGGGCAAATCGCGCCCCTTCGTCCAAAGCGCGTGAAATTCGCTGGCTAAATCATAGAGATAAAAGGCAATTCGGTGCGGCTCATGGGCCGCAGCGGCGGCTTCCAGCATGCGCGGATAAATTGCGAGGCGCTTAAGAAGATCGAGCTCGACGGGGTCGGACAGCTGTTCCACCGCCGACTCAGCGAGCCAGGCGATGCGCTTGGCGGCGTCCTCCGGGAGTTCCGGGAATACCTCTGCCCGGGCGTTGCGGAAGATCGAGTGGCCCCGGGCATGGCCGTACTGAACGTAGAACACGGGGTTGTCGCGCGACTGTTCCATGACCTTGGCGAGGTCGAAGTCGAGCACCGCGTCGTTCTTCCGGTAAAGCATCATGAAGCGGACGGCGTCCTGGCCGACCTCATCCACCACCTCACGCAAGGTGACGAAGTCCCCGCTCCGCTTCGACATTTTCACCGGCTCGCCGTTGCGCAGCAGCTTCACGAGCTGGACGATCTTGACGTCGAGGGAGCCCTTGCCCGAGGTCGTCGCCTTCACCGCCGCCTGCATGCGCTTGATGTAGCCGCCATGATCGGCGCCCCAGACGTCGATCATCTCCGCAAAACCACGGTCGAACTTGTTCTTGTGGTAGGCGATGTCGGAAGCGAAGTAGGTGTAGGAATTGTCCGACTTGATCAGCGGCCGATCGACGTCGTCGCCGTAGGCGGTCGCCTTGAACAGCAGCTGCTCGCGGTCTTCCCAATCCTCCACCGGCGCGCCCTTCGGCGGCGGCAGGCGGCCTTCATAGATATCGCCCTTGGCCTTCAGGAAATCGATGGTCTCGGCGACCTTGTTGTTGCCGGTCTCGATCAGCGAGCGCTCCGAGAAGAACACATCGTGGCGGATGTTGAGGGCGGCGAGATCGTCCTTGATCTCGTCCATCATCATCGCGATCGCCTTGGCGCGCACCGTCGGCAGCCATTCGGCCTCGCTCATGGCGATCAGCTTGTCGCCGTATTCCGTCGCGAGCGCCTGCCCGACCGGCTTCAGATAGTCGCCGGGATAGAGGCCTTCCGGAATGGCGCCAATGTCCTCGCCGAGCGCCTCGCGATACCGCAGGAAGGCGGAGCGTGCGAGCACGTCAACCTGCGCACCGGCGTCGTTGATGTAATATTCGCGCGTGACGTCATGGCCGCCGAACTGGAGCAGGCTCGCCAGCGCATCGCCGAACACGGCGCCGCGGCAATGGCCGACATGCATCGGTCCGGTCGGGTTGGCCGAGACGTATTCGACATTGACCTTGGAGCCGCCGTGGACGCGGCCGTAATCGGGGCCATCGCGCAGCACCGTGCGCAGCGCCTCGGCCCAGGCCGCCGGCTTCAGCGTCAGATTGATGAAGCCCGGACCGGCGACATCGACCTTGGCGATCAGCGCGTCAGTGCGCAGCCGCTCGGCGATCTTTTCGGCGAGATCACGCGGCTTTGCCTTTGCCTCTTTCGCAAGCACCATCGCGGCGTTGGTCGCCATATCGCCATGGGAAGCATCGCGCGGCGGCTCGACCACCACGCGGGAGAAATCGATGCCCTCAGGCCAGCTGGCGTCCGTCGCGAGTGCGCGGCAGGCGGCGTGCACGCGTGCGAGCACGTCAGCGAACAGATGCAGGGATGAGGATGTCTGGGGCATGGCCGCCGCCTAACGCAAATCCGGGGTCGAGTCAAAAAGCCGCTGGTGCTCGGTCAGGGCGAAACGGTCGGTCATTCCGGCAATGAAATTGCCGATCCGGCGGGCCCGGTCGCCCTCGTCGTCGGCCTCCGCCCCGAGCAGCCATTCCGGCGGCAGCTCGGCGGGCGATTTCAGGTATTTCGCGAACAGGTCGAACAGGATCTGCTCGGCCTCCCCCATCACCCGCATCACCCGCTTGTGGCGGTACATGTGCTGGTACAGGAAGCTCTTGATGGCGGCTTCCTCCTCGGCGACCTCGACGGGGAATGCGATCATCGCCCGGTTCTGCTGGCGCACGTCCTGGGCCGATTGCGGTTTCACCGCGGCGAGGTTCTTCTGCGCCTCCGCAAACACCGCGCCGATCAGGTGCGAGATCAGCTCGCGTACCAGCTCGGCACCGCGCCGGACGTCCTCGAGATCGGGATAGTGGGCTGCGATACCGTCGATGATCTCCGCGGTCAGCGGCATGACCTTGAGATCGTCGAGATGGAACAGCCCGGCGCGCAGGCCGTCGTCGATGTCGTGCGCGTCATAGGCGATGTCGTCGGCGATCGCGGCGACCTGGGCTTCGAGCGAGGCGAAGCTCCACAATTCGAGGTCATAGGTCTTGATGTAGTCGGCGATGCCGACGGGGATGCCGTGCTCGCGATAGCGGCCGACCGGCACGCCGCTGCGATCGGTCAGCGGGCCGTTGTGCTTGACGATGCCCTCCAGCGACTCCCAGGTCAGGTTGAGCCCGTCGAATTCAGGGTAGCGGTGTTCCAGCGCCGCAACGACGCGCAAGGTCTGGGCATTGTGATCGAAGCCGCCGAACTCCTTCAGGCAGGCGTCCAAGGCCCGCTCGCCGGCGTGGCCGAACGGTGGATGGCCGAGGTCGTGGGCGAGCGCCAGCGTTTCCGTGAGGTCCTCGTCCAGCCCGAGCTGACGGGCCAGCGCGCGGGCGATCTGCGCCACCTCCAGCGAATGGGTCAGCCGGGTGCGGTAGTGGTCGCCCTCGTGGAACACGAACACCTGGGTCTTGTACTTGAGGCGGCGGAACGCGGTGGAATGGATCACCCGGTCGCAATCCCGCCGAAACGGGCTGCGGGTCCGGCTCGGGGGCTCGGCGACCAGCCGGCCGCGGCTGCGATCGGGGTCGCAGGCATAGGGCGCGCGGGGGGCTGCCATTCCGACGGACACGGCGAATTTAGTCCCTATCCATTTGATTCTGCGTCTGGTGGCACTTAACTATGTCAGGCGCGGGATACCAAATGAATTGGGCAAGTGAACTTGGTATGACCGCGGGACTAATCGGAGACCAGCAATGAGCACTGCCGTGACCATCAGTGACCGGGCCGCACGCCGGATTGGGGAGATCCTCAAGGGCGAAGGCTCTGGCGCGATGCTGCGCATCTCGGTCGAGGGCGGCGGCTGCTCCGGCTTCCAGTACAAGTTCGATATCGACCGTGCCCGCACCGACGACGACCTCGTGATCGAGCAGGACAATGCGGTGGTGCTGGTCGATTCCGCCTCGCAGCCGTTCCTGGCGGGCTCGCAGGTCGATTTCGTCGACGACCTGATCGGCGCCTCGTTCCGCGTCAACAACCCCAACGCGACCGCGTCCTGCGGCTGCGGGACCAGCTTCTCGATCTGATCCGACTCAAAATCTGAAAACAACCCCATGCACAGTAGCCGGGCGCACTTCGGCTTTTGCGAAAATCACTTGACGCGCCCGGAAAAACAGGGGTGATATGTAATCATCGCGAGATCCCCAAGTCTGGGAGCCCGGCCAGACACGCGCGCGGCGGCTTAGCGAGCCGCCCCGCAGATCCAATGTATTGCTAGGTGTCAGTCGTAACGTGATCCCACGTTTGCTCCTGGTATCCGATCAGCCAGTTCAAAGCGTGGTGTCTTTCTTCCGTTACGCCAGGATCGAGACCTGCCGGTACCTGCTGTCCTTTCATGGCAGCGTTTCGAACAGCCCAGTGATACCTGTAGATCAGATCGGCCTGATCAAGAATGTCGCCGATCGGACGAAGTACGGAATCTTCGATGAACTCGGAGGTTGTCCGTTCAGCCATTGTCCTTGCGGCGAATTCTACGTCGCAAATCTGAGCTGGCTTGCCTAGTTGGGCTACGAAGCCCAATGCCCAAAGCAGAGTCCAAGCGGCTTCGTGCTTCCAGGTGAATTGAATCCGGTCGTGCTGCGAGGGGGAATTGTCGAGCACGAAGGCGAGCTCCTCGGGAGTCAGATGTGGTCGGAGTTCGTATGATTCCAGAAGTCGTTCAGCTAATTCCTCCTCAAGTCCTTCGCCCTTTGCAGCAACGAAAAGGAGGCAAAGAGTACGCAGCGCGACTTCTTCTTTTGACCGTTTCAGCGCCTCAGCCGTGCTCTCAATAACGGGCAATGTAGCGAGGAAAGGTACGCCTTCGACTCGAAGTCTGCCTTCTGACCTGAGCCTTCTATCAATAGCTTCCGCTGAGATCCCCCCATTCTCCGCTGACAGCCTCCCACTCATCGCGCCAATCCCCCAACCCTTGTCAAACGTACAATATCACGAGACGTCTTCTGCGACGACAAGATCGAGCATGCCCATCGCCTTGCCATTGGAGAGCATGCCAAATTGCGGCATCATAGCGCCACGGCGAAGCAAAAGTGCCCATCTTCATCGGCCATGGTGCGCCAATAGCGGCAGTCAATCATCCAATGCGCATGATCGATCGTTTGTTCTGTTGCCTCGTCCTGTTCCTTGCCATCGCAGCCGTCCCGGTGCCTCCCGCGCGCGCGGCCGAAACCTGCCCGTTCATCAGCGCCCAGGAACTCGGCGGCGCGATGCCGCGCTCAAATGGTCGCTGATTTCAAATCAGGACGGCCGCGGCTGCATCTACCAGGGCGGGCGCGGCGACACGATGATGCTGACCGTGTTCCGCAATCCCGACAAGGGCCGCGCCAGGGAATTGTACGCGACCTTCGTCAAGACGCTTGGCGAGCGCATGCCGCTCAACGCAGTCGCAGGGATCGGCGACGAAGGCCAGGGCGGAACGAGGGCTGCCGGCGCAGAGCGCCAGGAGGCCTCGGTCGTCGCCCTGTCCGGCGACTACATTCTGCAGATCAGCGTCTATCCGATCGGCCGGCGTGCCGACGATGCGCTGCTCGGACCGATCACCGAAGCCGCGCGCGTCGCCATCGCCAACGTAAGCAAGAGCAGCGAGCGGTTCCGCGATTGCGAGTGGCTCACGGCCGCCGATGCCGACGGCTTTCTCGACAAGAGCACGCTGACTGTGCAGCGGACCGGCGCGGGCAGCTGCATGATGTTCGATCGCGAGGCCAACACCATGACCGTCGCGGTGATCGACATCTCGCGCGCCACGGTCGTCAGCATGATGAAACGCACCGGCCCGTGCCAGCACGTGACGATCCCCGAACTCGGCAGTGAAGCGTTCGGCGAGCATTCCTGCACCAAGGGCAACGGCAACGCCACCAACATCTATGTCTGGAAGAACCGCAGGCAGGCCTCGATCCTGTTCGCGCCGGTCAAGCCGCATCCGGAGTCCGGCTCGGTCGAGCGCCTGAAGGCGGTCGCCGGGCGCGTCTATAGAAAGCTTTAAGCGCCCGTCATCTGCCTTTCCTCATCCGTCCATTCCACGTCGCCCGGCATCAGCTCCGGCTGCAGCGGCGCTTCCTCCGTCCCCGTGTGGCCGTCCAGCGCGCGCAGCAAGGCTGCGACCAGCGCGGGCTTGCGCAGCGGTTTCGCGAGGAAGTCCGACATTCCCGCTTCGCGGCAGATCTTGACGTCCTCGGGGAAGGCATTAGCGGTGAGCGCGACAATCGGCAGGGCCTCGAAGCGGCCGCCCTGCGCGCGGATCGCGCGGGTCGCGGCAAGGCCGTCCATGTCGGGCATGCGCACGTCCATCAGCACCACGTCGTAGTCGACTTCGGAGGCCGCAGCGACGGCCTCGACACCGTCGGTGACGACGCGCAGCTCGACCTCGAAGGCCCCCAGCATCTTGCTCACGACCATGCGGTTGACGGCATCGTCTTCCGCGACCAGCACCTTCAGCGGCCGGTCGAGGCCGGCGATGCGGGCTTTCAGCTCCTCGGCCTCGTCGCGCCCGGCCGTGGCATCGGAGGCCTGCGCCTGGCTCCAGGGCAGCACCAGCGTGAAGCGGAAGGTCGAGCCCTCGCCCGGCGCCGAGGTGACGCCGATCGTGCCGCCCATCTGCTCGATGATACGCCGGGAGATCGCGAGCCCAAGCCCAGTACCGCCGAAGCGGCGGCTGATCGAGGCGTCGGCCTGGGCGAAATCGCTGAACAGCAGGCCGAGCTTCTCGGGCGCGATGCCGATGCCGCTGTCAGTCACGGTCCACTCGACGGTGGCGAGCAGATCGCGGCGCGCCTGGCACGTTGCCGATATCGTGACCTCGCCCTCGTCGGTGAACTTCACCGCGTTGGAGGCGAGATTGAGCAGCACCTGACGGATGCGTGCGACGTCGCCACGCAGCGTCGGCGGCAGGTTCGGATCAAGCTCGACCTTGACCGTGAGCCCCTTGCTCTTGGCGCTCGCGCGCACCACGGTCGCAACCGTCTCGACCAGCGCCTGCGGCGCGAAGTCGATCGCCTCGAACTGGAAGCGGCCGGCTTCCAGCTTGGAGAGGTCGAGAATGTCATTGAGGATGCGCTGGAGATTGTCGCCGGACTCGCGGATCGTGGTGACGGCCTCGCGCTGCTCCGGATCGAGTTCTGTTTCCAGCAGCATGCTGGCGAGCCCAAGCACACCATTCATGGGCGTGCGGATCTCGTGGCTCATCACCGCGAGGAAGTCGGACTTGGCGCGGCTCTCGGCCTCGGCCTTTTCCGCGCGCCAGCGCTCGGTGACGTCGCGGCCGAAGCCGCGATAGCCGAGGAACTGGCCGTCGCGGTCATAGGCGGGCTTTGCCGTCAGCGACCACAGCCGCGCCTCGCCGCCGGCAACGACCTTGAGGTTCATCTCGTGCAGCGGCTCTTTGTGCTCCATCAGGCCGACGACATTGTAGGCAGCGCTCTTGTCCTCGGGGCACAGCATGTCGAGCACGTCCGCGAAATGCGAGCCCTTCAGCAGCGGAAGCGGCAGCTGCGCGACGTCGGCAAAGCGTTGGGGCACGTCGACCAGATGCCCCTCGGCATCGGTCTGCCACAGCCAGTCGCTGGCGTTCTCCTGGAAGTCCTTCAGCAGCAGCGAGATGATCTCGGTCTGCCGCTCGAGCTCGAGCTGGGCCTTGAGATTGCCGAGGAACAGATTGCCCTGCGAGACGATGTTGCGCGCCATGAAGAACGCGAACAGCAGCAGGAACACCGCCGTCACCAGATACGGCCCGGTGCCGCAGAGCAGCAGCGCGCCGGCGCAGCCTATCGTCATGGTGGCGAGATAGACGAGGCCGGCGCGGGGGAAGGTCGAGAGCGTGAAGGCGCCGCCGGACATCATGCCGACCATCAGACAGGCCAGGATGAGCTGGCTGGTCGGCTCGATGCGGCTGAACAGGGCGAGCGGCAGCGTGGCCCAGATCGCGGCGAGGAAGAAGGCCTGCCGCAGCATCTGCCGCGCGGCACGGGGCGAGGCTTCCTGCGGCGGATTTTGATGCGACCGTCGCCAGGCCCGCACCGCGAGTGAGGCGGTAACGGCAAGGGTCATGCCCCAGATCGCGAGGAAGTCGTTCCAGCCCCGGCCCCAGAACAGGATCAGCACGATGGCGACGTTGAGCATGGTGACGGCCATCGTCACCGGGATCAGCCGTATCACGGCGTCGATCTGCTTGGCGCGGATGCGGCGCAGCTCGCGCTCGCTGAGATCGGCAGTCAGGCCGTCCTCGATCTCGAAGCCGCCGAGCCAATACAGGAACGCGCCGACGAGGCCGTCGCGCGGCTCAATGCGTTGTGAAGTCTTGACCGGCCATCCCATCCACGGAACCTTTTCCGTATCAATGGCCTGCGGCCCGCTTAAGCCGGGTTAATTTTGTGGGAGATTTTGCGGCGTCCTTGACGGGCACGTTTGCATTTTGTTCTAACCATGGCCCCTGCCTGGAGCCTCCCCCAATGCCTATCAGAGTTGCCACCTGGAACGTGAACTCGGTCCGGCAGCGGATCGATCTCCTCCTGACCTGGCTGAAGGAGTGCCAGCCGGACATCGTCTGCCTGCAGGAGATCAAATGCGTCGACGAGGCCTTCCCGCGGCTGGAGATCGAGGCGCTGGGCTACAACGTCGTCACCCATGGGCAGAAGACGTTCAACGGCGTCGCCCTGCTCTCGAAGCTCCGCTTCGACGAGACCAAGTCGGGGCTCGCCGGCGACGACGAGGACGCCCATGCCCGCTTCCTCGAGGGCGTGGTGACGCTCAAGTCCGGCGTGCTGCGCATCGCCTGCCTCTATCTGCCCAATGGCAATCCGGTCGGGACCGACAAATATCCCTACAAGCTCAAATGGATGTCGCGGCTTCTTGAGTATTCGAAGGAGCGCCTCAAGGCCGAGGAGCCGCTGATCCTCGCAGGCGACTTCAACGTCATCCCGCATGCCCGCGACGTCTCCAATCCGGCCGCCTGGACCGAGGATGCCCTGTTCAAGACCGAGACGCGGGAGAGCTTCCAGTCCCTGCTCGGCCTCGGCCTGACCGATGCCTTGCGGGCGGTGACCGACGAGCCGGGCCTCTACACCTTCTGGGATTACCAGGCCGGCGCCTGGCAGAAGAACCAGGGCCTGCGCATCGACCATCTGCTGCTGTCGCCACAGGCCAGCGACAAGCTCGCCAATGTCGGGATCGACAGCTATGTGCGCGGCTGGGAGAAGCCGTCGGACCACGTGCCGGTGTGGGCGGATCTGGATCTGGAGGCGGCGTAGCCTGCGGCGTCGTCATTCCACGGCGGCTCGAAGAGCCGAACCTCAGGTGCGCAATTGCGCACCGGGGAATCTCGAGATTCTCAGGTGCGCAAGCGCGCACCGTAGTTCGATGCTTCGCATCGCCCCGGAATGACTGCGTGTCGTGATTACTCCCTACGGCCCTGCACCCATTGCTCCAGCATTTGCAGGCACATGGCGCGATCGTCGTCGGAGGCCTTGGCGAAGGCGCGGTTGTAGCTTTCCTTGATCCAGGTCTCCTCGGCACCTGCGCTGTCGCGCGCCAGCGTCAGCCACATCAGGCCGCGCGCGGCCTGCCGCGGCAGGCGGTCGCCGTTGAACAGCATCTGGCCGAGCAGCGCCTGCGCCTCATGCTGGCCCTTCTGTGCGGCAAGGCCGAGCCAGCGGGCGCCGTAGCGGAAGTCCTCGCGCGAGGCGTCCGGCGTCTTCAGGTACAGCCGGGCGAGATCGTACTGGGCGTCCGCGTTGCCGAAATAGGAGGCGGCATAGGAGAACATCTCCCGCGCCCGCTCCGGGTCGGCCTTGATCTTCGAGTTCGGGATACCGCTGAGATAGTAGCGGCCGAGCGCGACGAAGGCGTTGGCCACGACCTGTGCCTGCGGCGCCGACGGGCTGTCCTCGGCATGCGCGTTGGCAATCCGGCTGAAATATTCGAAGGCACGCACGTCGTCCTGGGCGACGCCGTCGCCATTGGCGTACATGCGGCCGAGCTTCCACTGCGCGATGGGATGACCACCCTCGGCGGCATATTGCAGGGCGCTGAGCGAGGTTTCCTGGGTCGCCGGCGCCACCTTGCCGCGCACCGCACCCGCGGCGCCCGGCAGCGTGGTCACGACGGGGATGGTCGCGTCCTTCTGGTTGACCGGCGCGCCGTCAAAGGCGAGCGCAGGCGCGACCAGCGCACTGGCCCCCAACACAAACGCAACTATGGCACGCCTAGATGTCCGCATAGCACTGTTTCTCGTGCGCGCCGCCCGGATGGGTCACAGCCCCCCCGACCGCTGGTCCAACCTGCTGAGCATATTTCCAGAGCGCACCCGACGTGTGGTTAGTCGCGCGAGCGCTCCATTTGGTTTTGCGCTGGGCGAGCTCCTGGTCGCTCAATTTTACGTTAAGGGTCCCGACGTCCGCGTCGATCTCGATGATGTCGCCGTCCTCGAGCAGCCCGATCGGACCGCCGACCGCCGCCTCAGGGCCGACATGGCCGATGCAGAAGCCGCGGGTGGCGCCGGAGAAGCGCCCGTCGGTGATGAGAGCGATCTTGCCGCCCATGCCCTGGCCGGTCAGCACTGCGGTGGTCTGGAGCATTTCCCGCATGCCGGGGCCGCCCTTGGGGCCCTCGTAGCGGATGACGATGACTTCGCCTTCCTTGTAGGTGCGGTTCTGAACGGCCTCGAACGCGTCCTCCTCCCGGTCAAAGCACCTGGCCGGACCGGTAAACTTGAGGTTGGACATTCCCGCGACTTTCACGATCGCACCTTCTGGCGCCAAATTGCCCTTCAGACCGACCACACCGCCGGTGACGGTGATGGGGTTGTCTGCCGGGTGCACCACATCCTGGTGCGGATTCCACTTCACGCTTTTGAGGTTTTCGGCGATCGTTCGACCGGTGACCGTAATGCAGTCGCCGTGGAGAAATCCGTTGTCGAGCAGCGTCTTCATCAGAAGCGGTATGCCACCTACTTCAAACATGTCTTTGGCGACATAACGGCCGCCCGGCTTCAAATCCGCGACATAAGGTGTCTTTTTGAAGATTTCGGCGACGTCGAACAGGTCGAACTTGATACCGCACTCATGCGCGATCGCCGGAAGGTGCAGCGCAGCATTGGTCGAGCCGCCGGAGGCCGCGACCACGGCGGCGGCATTCTCCAGCGCCTTGCGGGTCACGATGTCGCGCGGCCGGATGTTCTCGGCGATCAGGTCCATCACCTTCTCGCCCGCAGTCATGCAGAAGGCGTCGCGGATCTCATAGGGTGCCGGGGCTCCGGCCGAGTAAGGCAGCGCAAGGCCGATCGCTTCGGAGACGGTCGCCATGGTGTTGGCGGTAAACTGCGCGCCGCAGGCGCCCGCGGAGGGGCACGCCACGCGCTCGATCTCGTCGAGATCCTCGTCCGACATGGCGCCGACCGAATGCTTGCCGACGGCCTCGAACATGTCCTGCACGGTGACCTGCTGTCCGCGGAAATTGCCGGGCAGGATCGAGCCGCCGTAGATGAAGATCGAGGGCACGTTGAGGCGGACCATCGCCATCATCATGCCGGGCAGCGACTTGTCGCAGCCGGCAAGGCCGACGAGCGCGTCGTAGGCGTGGCCGCGCACGGTCAGCTCGACGGAATCGGCGATGCATTCGCGCGACGGCAGCGAGGAGCGCATGCCGTCATGGCCCATGGCGATGCCGTCGGTCACTGTGATGGTGCAGAACTCGCGCGGCGTGCCCCCGGCGGACGCGACGCCCTTCTTCACTGCCTGCGCCTGGCGCATCAAGGCGATGTTGCAGGGAGCGGCTTCGTTCCAGCACGAGGCGACACCGACGAAGGGTTGGTGGATCTGCTCGGTGGTCAGACCCATGGCGTAGAAGTAGGAGCGATGGGGTGCGCGCGCAGGGCCTTCCGTCACGTGACGGCTCGGCAGCCTCTGCTTGATGTTACTCTTCGCGTCCATCGCAACCAGTTTCCCCGGTCAACCCTTTCAGACCCGAAAAATCAGAGCCAAGATTTGAATCGACCTTGGGGATTTCCCGTCGCCTTCGCGGACCGCCGCTTCCCTGAAAAACTTAGAGCGATTTTATTCATGTTCGGGTGTGGCCAAAAAGCGGCGGTGATGCGAACGGCTGGCGATGAGGGCTTAATCCGGAATGGGTGTTGCGTAGACAGCACAATCGTTACCGGGAAGACACGGAGATGGCTACTTGGATACCGCCGCGAAGATGACGGGGCACAACTTGAGGTTTTTCGATAGGCAACGCGCATCCGACTTGGACCGGCGGACACGCACACCCACGAAGTGAGTCGCTGCCCCCCTCGCGAGTGAGATGCATCGCTCGCGTCCCGGACAAGCCGCAACGCGTAAGGCGTTGCGGCGCAGAGCCGGGACCCAGGGCAGCACGGCGCCGCACGGATGGATGGGCCCCGGCTCTGCAGCGCACCGTCGAAGGGACGCTGCGCTGCGTCCGGGGCACGAGAGCGAAGTGTGGCGCTCGCAATGACGGAGTACGAGGCAGCAGCGTCGCTCGTTCGGCTCGCATTTCGAATCGCAGACACGCCTTCGCCGTCTCGCGGCTGATTTCGCCCGAGCTTTGCTTGATCTCTCCACCCTCTTGTCCAAGAGGGCACAGGGAAGGCCGGGTGCCGGCTGGCACCTGCGGTCCGCTGCGCAAAAATGGTGCGCAAAAGAACCGCACAGCAGCATACAGGTGGAGCCCAACACACGGCCTTCCCTGCGCAGTGGTTGGACGGCTTATGCCGCGCTCTCCCGGGAGCCGAGTTCGTTCTGGCCTCCCTCACTCTCACGGAATTCACCGGCACCGCGCCGGTTGACGCAACTGCCGCATCCGCAAGAGCTTGACCGTAGCAACGACGGCCGGAACCACACGGTTTTGCCGTACGCGCGGCCCGCCATTTCGCCGCAGTTTTCCCAGCCCTGTCGACGGAGCCGGAAACTTACAGACGAGACGAACCTGACAGCGCCGTTCGTCCGCGCGAAGTTTTGGGCTCACGGAGAGCAATCCGCCCTGCCCTAACCTCTCGCGCCCGACGCTGCCGCGTCCACCGCAAGCCCGGCTCGCGAAAATGACGACCACATGATCGCCCCTCAAGGATGAGCCGGGATGGGCAAGGCATACGACATTTCCGAATTTCGGTAAAGCGGAATATTTTCACGGTGGCCGGTTGACAGCCGGGCGACACAGGCCGGTCCGTAGCGCGGATGGAGCGAAGCGCAATCCGAGACCGCTCGTTCGGCGAGACACTTTTCCCGGATTTCGCGGCGCTCCATCCGGGTGGCTGCTCAGGCCGACGTCGTCTTGCGCCGGAACGGAGCGACCAGGCAGACGATCTCGCAGGCAGCGACGAGGCCGGCGAGCCAGACTGCGCTGAGAACCCCAAGCCGCATCACGATGGCGGCGGTGAAGGCGCTCTCTCCACCCAGAAGCGGCGTCGCGGCGAACAGCACGAACTCATAGGTCGCGTAGGCGACAGCGAGCGTGCTCGCCAGCATCAGCGGCGTGCGGCCCTGCGGCAGCGTGCGGAGCACGGCAGACGACGCCGCGGTCGCGGCCAGCGCAGCGGCACCGATCACAAAACCCCAGACGAGAGTGCTGCCATCGACCGGGTAGTGCAGCACACCGAAGCCGATGCTCTGGTTCACCAGCCAGGCGCCGGTGACGACGAGCAGTGCCGGGCGCAGCGGCAACATCGCGGCCGCGACGACGGCGAACGCTGCAAACGGCGTTGCGCAGGCGAGCGCGAAGCTTGCCAGCGCGCATGACATCGTCAGCAGCGCAAGGCAGAACATCGGCGCGAGGCGCGGCGCGACCGGGTGAAGGCGGGAACGATCAACGTCGGGCGAAAGCATCTCGGCAGGCATCATGGATCTCCGCTGGTGATCCTAGCACATATGCCGAGGGGCCACGATATGACATGCACGCGAGAAGCGGCCGCAGTTGGAGCTAAAGCGCGATGAGATTGGGATGAATCGTCATCACGCTTTAGGTTGTTGTTTACGCATGACCTTTCCGGAAAACCGCTTCGCACTTTTCCGGATCATGCTTTAGCCGAACTTTTTCTCCGTATGCGTCCGGATCACCGCCCGCTCGCCGGCGTCGACAAGCTGGCTGATGCCGGTCCGGCCCGCCAGCGCACAGCGGATGATGTTTTCGGCCACGGATTTGCGGAAGCCATGGTCCTCGCCGCGGGGGCGACTGCGGCAGACCCGTTCCAGCGCCAGCTTCATGTTGATACGGGTGCGGGTGTCGAAATGCTCGCTGATCATTCGCACGGCCTCGATCGCGTTGACGTCGGAGGCGGAAACGCCGTGGCGATCGGCCGGGTTCCAAAACGGAAAGCGAAGGATGTGCCGGCCGTCTACGTCCGGCCTCTCGGGCGTTGCGCCAGAGCCCAGGCCACGGCAACGTCGCGCGGCGGAACGTCGATGCGCCGGATCGGGGTCAATTCGCCCGAGGCGGAGATGATCGCGGTTTCCTCGCGGCGGCAGCGCGGGCACACGAAACGAACCTCATGCGGGGACGTCGACCAGCTCGAGCGCTTCACATTGGCCGCCATCGGCCACGCCTCGCATTTCGAGCACGACACCAGAAACCGCCCGGGATCGAGCATACCCATTCCATCGGACTCCGCGTCCTGCCCGCCCCTTCAATGATTAACCCAAGTGAATCGTTCCGGTGCCGTGGCACCGTCAGCCTCGCGCCCTGCGGAGCCAACAGCCTCGCTGTTCCCGATCCGCCGGCCTCCGAAAGGCTCAGTGCGCGCCCTTGAGGGTGCAGGAGGTGGTGCAGGTGACCGTGGTGCCGCGGTCGCACGCCTTGCAGGCGGCAACGCACTGGTTCATGTCGCGCGCATTGTACGAGCTGTAGTTCCGCATCGGACAGGTCGAGGTCGACCCGGTGATGTCCTGCTCCTGGTTGCAGGCTGCCGTTGCGAGCGTGAGAACAAGGACTGCAAGAAGACGCATGGGATTGCCCTGTAGGAGCGGCAAGGCGACGTCAGCGAGGCACGTTGCACCGCAACGGACCCCGGCATTCCCACCGCGAGCAACCATGGAAGCTCGACGCTCGCATCCCCGGAGGATGCGCGCCAAAGATTAAAAACGGATTGCAGCTGGCGTCAGGCCGCGGCTTTGGTCGCGATCGCCTGCCGCATGTCCACCGCGAGTTGGCGGTACTGTTCTGACAGTTTCAGGTAGAATTCGCGCTTGGTGCTGTCGGTGGCGAGCTTGGCGATCAGCTCGCATTCGGCGGTGAGTGTCTCGAACCGTTCCAGCCTGTCCTCAAGTTCTGTCATCGGCGTGTCCCCATTCAAACGCCTCAAGGACAATCAACCTAAGCCCGGGAAATAGGTCACGACGAACATCGTTATGGGGTAGCATCAATTTTCGCCGCCCTACGCAGCGAGAAGAGGATGCCGCTACCTATTTCTGCTCCAACCGCCATGCGCCGTCCCAGCCCGCCTCCGGCGGATTGGCCTCGAACTGCGCGATGCGACCGAGCAGCGTGCGCGAGGGACCGTCGCCTGGGACGGCTTGGAGCGCTGCGTTGAAGGCGGCGCGGGCTTCGGCGAAGCGGCAGGTGCGATAGGCGGCGAGGCCTGCGGCATAGTGCTGTCCCAGGCTCGCTTGCGCCTCGGTCAGCGCGCCTGCCCTGCCCATCACCTCGAAGATCGCTTGCGGCGCGGTCTGGCCGGCGACCGCGAGACGATCGACCTCACGCAGCTCGAGCTGCGGGCCGATCGCATCCGCCGTTGCCTGCGCGATCAGGATGCGGGTGCCGTAGACCTTGTTGGCGGCCTCGAGCCGGGAGGCGAGGTTCACGGCATCGCCCATCACGGTGAAGCTCATCATCAGCTCTGAGCCGATGCTGCCGGTCAGGACCTCTCCGGTGGCAATGCCGATCCGCAGGTCGCACGGCGCCGGCATGGCGCGGATGCCGAGCAGATCCGGCAGCTGCTTCTGCAGCGCGGGCACCTGGTCGGCCATCTCGATGGCGGCAAGGCCGGCGAGCAGCGCCGGCTCGTCCCCTTCGATGAAGGGCGGACCCCAATAGGCCATAATGGCGTCGCCGATATATTTGTCGATCACGCCGCGATTGCTCCTGACGGGCGCGGACATGACCGTGAAGTAGTGATTCATCACCTTGACGAGGCCGCGCGGGGTCATGCCCTCGCTCATCGAGGTGAAGCCGCTCATGTCGCAGAACATGATGGTCATCACCCGGCGCTGGCCGTCGATGGCGACCTCCGGCCGGTCGATCAGGCCCTCCACCACCTTGGGGTCGATGTAGCGGCCGAAGGTCTCGCGGATGCGCTCGTTGTGCCTGAGCTGCTCGATCATGCGGTTGAAGGCGGCGGCGAGCTCGCCGATCTCGTCCTGCGTCGAGACCGTGATGGGCTTGTCGAACCGACCCGCCTCGACCTCGCGGGTGCCGGCGAGCAGGAGCCGCACCGGACGCGTGATGCCGCTGGAGACCAGCAACGCGAAGACAAAGCCGACCACCGCTGCGAGCAAAGTCACGAGGCCGGATACGATGATCGCCTGGTGCTGACGGCTGATCACCTGCGACGTCGAGGCGAAGACCTGCTTGAGCATGTCGGCGCGGATGCCGTCGATCTTCTGGTTGAACTGGTCGCGCAGCAGGTCGATGTGCTCGAGCGTGACGCGGGCCTCCGCCATCTGCTTTGCGTCGATCTGCTTGAGGAGTTTGGCGTGATCCTCGCTCTGGTCGCGACGCAGCTCGCTGACGGCGGCCTCGATGCGGATCTCGATCCGCGCCAGCGCCGCGTTGTCGGACTGCGTCCTGGGATCGTCGATGATCGCGTTGATCAGCTTGCGCGCGCGCTCGGCCTCCTCCTCGATCCTGCGGTCCGCTTCCTCGAACTCGCGCAGACGCGCCGCATAGGCCTCCTCGTCCGTCGGCGACTGCATCCTCATCATGACCATGCGCCGCAGCGCCACCGCCCGCTCCAGCGAGCGGATATTGGCGCGCGCCAGATCGCCATAGGCCGGGATGTAGCGGTTGGTCAGCTCGTCCAGCAGGATTCCGACCTGGCTCGACATCACCATCGACAAGACCGAGGTGACCAGCATCAGGACGATTAGCCCGAGGGCGATGCCGACGATCTTGCGCCGGATCGACTGGTTGAAAATTGGCATAGCTGCGGGGCAAAGGCTGAAAGGACGGCTTAGGGAACTCAATACACCGGATTTGGCGGCGGGAACACGCGCAATCTGGCCGTTGTGACGCACCAGACCGCGCACAACCGTCGCGCGAGCCCAAATCGTTAACAAAGGTTAAAGCGCCTGCCCTTTTCTCCTTTGCGGAAGTTCCCTCGCCTCATCCGTATTTTGCCGCATTGTTGCGACAGCGTGAGGAATGCGAAACGATGTCATGGCATCGTTTTGGTGTCGTTTTTGATTCTCAAGCCGCATGTCGTCGCGGACCTTGGTTTGTAGTGGTTTCGCAGGGGGACCATCCAATGAACCAGTGCCTACGCTCGCTCGCGTGTGTCGTTGCCGTGGCCGCCTTGGCCCTTGTTCCCACCGAGTTGGCGGCGAAAAGCAGTCACAAATCGTCGGCGTCGAAGAAGACGCATGAGGCGAAAGCCGGCAAGCAGCGCCATGCCGCGGCGAAATCCCGTCATGGCAAGCATGCCGAGGCCAAGCGAAAGTCGAAGAAGCAGGACGACGCGCCCGCGGACAAGCCGGCCGCCCCGCCGCTCACCGGCGATCTCGCCGCGCTGAAGGACGCCATCGATCTCGCGCGCAAGGGCAAGACCGACGACGCGAGCGCGGCGCGCGACCGCATCGCCGACCCCGCCGGGCAGAAGCTCGCCGACTGGTTCATGCTGCGCCATTCCGAGAGCACCGCGAATTTCAGGCGCTACGCCGGCTTCCTCGCCGCCAACCCGGACTGGCCGAGCAGCGCGCTCTTGCGCCGCCGCGCCGAGGCGCGGCTGTGGCAGGAGAAGGCAGACGCCGCCACCGTGCACAAATTCACGATGGACCGCCCGACCAGCGCCAAGGGCAAGTTCGCGCTCGCCCGCGTGCTGCTGAGCGAAGGCGAGACCGACAGGGCCGCGCGGCTCGTACGCGAGGCCTGGCGCACGGACGAATTGTCCGAGCGCAGCGAGGAGGATTCCTACGAGGCGTTCCGCGACCTCCTGAACGCCGACGATCACCGCGCCCGCATGGACAAGCGGCTCGGCGCCAAGGACTACGCCGGCGCAAGGCGCGTGGCAAAACGGCTCGGCGAGGATGCGCTCGCGATCGTCAAGGCCTGCGCTGCGGTCACCGGCAAGGCGAACAAGGCCAAGGACTATCTCGACGATGTCTCAGCCGAGGCGCGCCGCGATCTCGGCTATGTGCTGTGCCGCGCCCAATGGCATCTCCAGAACGACCGCATCGACGATGCGGCCGAGGTGATCCTCGCCGCCGCGCCCGACACGATGGCCGCGCAGGACACCGACGCCTGGTGGCGCGAGCGACGCCTGCTGGCGCGCAAGCTGCTCGACCAGGGCAAGTTCAAGACCGCTTACGACGTGGTCCGCGCCGCGGCCGTGCCGGCGATGGAGGTCTATCGCGTCGATTATCACTTCATGTGCGGCTGGATCGCGCTGCGCTATCTCAACGACCCCAGGACGGCGATGGTGCATTTCGCCGCGATCGACGAGGGCTCGGCCAATCCGATCGCGCTGTCGCGCGCGCATTACTGGCGCGGCCGCGCGGCGGAAGCCATGGGTGCGGCCGCCGACGCCCGCATGAGCTACAAGGCCGCGGCGCGCTATTCGACCGCCTATTACGGCCAGCTCGCCCGCGCCAAGCTCGGGCTCGACCGCATCGAGCTGCGTGCACCCTCGCCGGTTCTGGCCTCTGCCGACACGCCGCCTGCCGACGATCGCGTGCGCGCCGCCGACATGCTGTACGGGATCGGCGAGCGCGACATGGTGTTCTATTACGCCGAGGATTTTGCCAAGGAGAGCACCGACGTCGCAGCGCTCGAGGCGCTCGGCGCACTCGCCGGCCGGCGCAACGATGCGCGCGTGATGCTTGAGGTCGGCAAGTCGGCGCTGGCGCGCGGGCTCGCGCTCGACCATTACGCCTTCCCGACCATCGGCATCCCCGAGCACAAGCAGCTCGCTCCGCCGATCGAGACCAGCGTAATCTATTCGGTGGCACGCACCGAGAGCTCGTTCGACCAGCGCGACAAGTCGCCCGCCAATGCGGTCGGGCTGATGCAGGTGACGCCGGAAGCAGGCCGCGACACCGCCAAACGCTTCGGCCTGACCTATGACTGGGACAGGATGGTCTCCGATCCCGTCTACAACACGCAGATGGGCGCGGCCGAGCTGAGCGCACTGCTGTCGGAATATCGCGGCAACCAGATCATGACCTTCGCCGGCTACAATGCCGGCCGTGGCCGGGTGCGCGAATGGGTGCAGGCGCGCGGCGACCCCAGGGATCCCAATGTCGATCCGGTCGACTGGGTCGAGCGCATCCCGCTGTCGGAGACGCGCAATTACGTTCAGCGCGTGATTGAGAACGTGCTGGTCTACCGCGCACGGTTCGAGAGCAGCGACATGGTCGCGTCGAAATCCGAGCAGCGCGTCACGACGCAGGAGGTGAGCGCGGAGCCAACGGTATCGGCCGCAGCCCCGTCGCCCTAGCCTCGCGACCGCCGGGGCTGGACGCGGCGCGGGCTGGACGCGGTGACTGCGGCCGACAACTCTGCGCGGCCGGCATCGAGCAGCTAGCGGTCACCTCCTTCCGTGGTCAGAAGGTCGTACTCGCGCAGATAGGCCTCGGCCAGTGAGCGCGACAGCGCGCCCATCTGAATCATCCAGCTCAAGCTCGTAAGTACCGTCAGCACCGCGATCGCCTCGAACGGGCTGCGGGGCCACAGCATGTCCATGGTCGTCCGCTGGCGATAGCAATCGTAGTCGCAGTACCGCTCTTGCTTGGACACATGCCGGACGTAACTCGAACCCAGCGGCCGGGCGCATGCGCTGCATGCGGCGTCGTGGCAGGGATGTTCCTGATTGACGAGCATGAATCTCAATGCCGTGTCCTCTCCTGCCGATGGAATATCCGTCGATGCGCCTCTCAGGCTGGCTGTTCAGGATGCCGCGCGCGTTCGTCCCTCGATCAACGGCGCCGCTTCCTGGTGAATCGCGTAGCATTCGTAACTGCAATAGGGCAGCAGCGTCCTGGCGTCGCGCAGATAGCCTCCCTCGACCTCCTCGCAGCACCACAGGCACGACGTCTTGCGGAACGGGGTCCTGCCGTTCACCAATATGAATCTCACGTGGCACCTCCCAGCGCGAAGCAGTAGACCGTGTCGACCAGAGAGGCGGACGGCGGCGGCGCGCAGATATGGTTGCGGCCGTCGGGATTGTCTCTGTTGCGCTCGACCTTCTGGGACGGGATCAGGATGTATTTCCCGTCCTCCCGGCGCCGCGCATAGATCCTGCCGTCGACGTAGCGTATCTCGGTCGGGTAGCAATCCGCGTTGTTGCAGCAGCTCAGAACCGGATTGTCCGGCATGCGCCAGCCCGAATAGAATTTCTCGTGCAGCAGCTGATCCTGAGGCGGATGGTGACGATGTGAACCATCCCGTGCGACCTCATCGGCCTGCACGCCCGTCAGCAGCGGAAGCGGCAGTGCGATCGCCAACAGGAGCTTGCAGCCAGGGTTCAACTCACAGCCTCCGGACGAAGAAATGGCCTGACGGGCTAGGTGCGGCAGCCGATCGTCATGCCGCCTGACATCGGAACAGCCAGCTGCGGTCGCGCTCGCGACGCGCCCTGAACCGGTCGAGACACTTCCGCGAGCAGAGCGGCGTCCGCCAGGAGTAGTATCGGATCAGGCCAAACTTCCCGGCACAGACGGCACAGCCTTTGGACTCGGGACGGCGTTCTGAGTACTCGGGGCTATCGCACATCATCCTCTCCTCTTGACCTCTTGGGGTCCTGGCTTCCTCTTGCGCAAATGCAGGGGTCGCCACGGTCGTCACGGAAAATGCGGCTTCTCAATCGCGACCGCCTGATTCATCCGGCAAGTCAGGGCGGCGGACGCAGAGGCTGGTTCTTTGGAGGCAATACGCCGAGCTTTTCAGCAATTGTGCTCCGCAATCGTCTCCTCTCGATTGGCCGCAAGACTAGGCTCCTCGCAACGCACCGCTCAATTGTACGGAGGTAAATGTGCGCTAGAATTAGGCTTGTGCGAGCTATACGTAGGTTTGTGCCGTAGTTCTCCGGACCTCCGCCCCACCTGCGCAACGAGACAGCGCAACGCGCGCAAGTTGCACGGCAATCGGGAATTCTGCCGGGAAACCGACTTTGGTCGGAGGGAATTGCCCCTGTTATGGCAAAGTGCTCTACTCGCCTCGACGGCTGGCGAGCCGGGACGCTTGCGATGATGCCTGGCCAGATCACGAAAATCGGGAATTCCGCCGCTCAATTCCTGCTCGGCGGCCTTGCGGCGCTTCGATCATTCGGCAACGGCGAGAAGGATAGGCCCGCGGTCGCAGACGCCGCGCGGCAGAACACCGATCTGCGTGACGCCGTGAAGCAATGGCGCGAGGTGTTCGAGCACAATCCGGTCATGTACTTCATGGTCGATCCGGCCGGAACGGTGCTCAACGTCAATACGTTCGGCGCCGCACAACTGGGCTACACGACGGACGAGCTGATCGGCCAATCCGTGCTGAACGTCTTCTTCGAGGAAGACCACGACTTCGTTCGTCAATGCGTCGCCTTGTGCCTTACGACCGTGAACCAGTCGCATACCTGGGAGATCCGCAAGTTCCGGAAGGACGGGTCGGTGCTCTGGGTCCGCGAAAACGCCAAGGCGATGCTGCGCGGCGACGGCACGCCGATCCTGCTGGTCGCCTGCGAGAACATCACCCAGCGCAAGGAGACGGAGGACGCGCTGCGGCAGAGCGAGGCCTATCTCGCCCAGGCTCAGGAATTGAGCCACACCGGCAGCTTCGGCGTGAACCTTGCGACCGGCGAGGCCGTCTGGTCGAGGGAGACCTTCCGCATCTTCCAGTGCGACCCGGCGACGAAGCCGACCCTGCGCTTCGTCTTTCAGCGCATCCATCCGGAAGACCGCGACAGGGTCCGGAGCACCCTTGATCGGGCCTACCGCCTGGCGGAGGATTTCGACCACGAATACCGCCTGCTGATGCCCGACGGATCGGTCAAATATCTTCATTCCGTGGCGCGCGCGGTTCGACATCCATCCGGGCGCATCGAGTTCGTCGGCGCGGTGACCGATGTCACGATTGCCAAGGAAGCGGAAGAGAAGCTTCGTCGCAGCGAAGCCTATTTGAGTGAAGCCCAGCGCCTCAGCCATACGAGCAGCTGGGCCTGGGACGTTCATCGTCAGGAGTTCGCCTACCGATCGGCTGAACTCTTTCGCCTGTTCGGGTTTGAGCCGGACCAGATCGATGTCCCAGCCAAGGCTTTTCAGCAACGCATCCTGCCGGAGGACTTTCAGCGGATTATCAAGGTGGAGCGCGAAGCTATCAGGCAGAAGCAGCCCTTCCAGATCGACTTCCGGATTTTGCGCCCCGACGGCTCGATCAGACGCGTCCACAGCGAGGGACATCCCGTGTTAGGCGGCGACGGCGAGGTGGTGGAAATCATCGGCACGCATGTGGACGTCACCGAGCAGCTCGCGGCCAAGGATGCGCTGCATAAGGCGTTCGACGAGCTCAAGGCATCCGAGCAGCGTTTCCGCGACTATGCCGAAACCGCATCGGACTGGTTCTGGGAGACCGGGCCGGACCACCGCATTACGCGGATATCGGAACATGCCGATACCTCCAGCGCCGCGCCGACGGGCTGGATCGGCCTGACCCGTTGGGACATTCCCCCCGATGCCGAGTTCGAGCCGGAGAAATGGGAGCAGCATCGCGCGGCGCTCGATGCCCACGTTCCGTTCCGAGATCTGATCTACCGCAGCAGGGATCGTAACGGATCTCCAATCTACGTGCGCACCAGCGGCAAGCCCCTTCATGATGAGCAAGGCAATTTTCTCGGCTATCGCGGCGTCAGCAGCGACATCACGGCGGCGATCCGCGTCGAGCAGGCGGAAGAGGCGCTGCGCAAGGCGCAAAGCGAACTCGCCCATGTCACGCGCGTCACGACGCTCGGCGAATTGACCACCTCGATTGCCCACGAAATCACCCAGCCTCTTGCCGCGGTGATCTCCAATGCGGACGCCTGCATCGCCTGGCTCGACCGCGAACCGGCCGATCTGAAAGCCGCGCGCCGTTCCGCCGAATGGATTGTCGAGGACGCCAACCGGGCGACCGAGGTGATCCGCCGGATCAGGGCGCTTGCGAAGAAGACCGAGATCGAAGTCGTTCCACTCGATGTCAACCAGGTCGTCAGGGAAGCTGTGGCGCTCGTCCGGCGCGAGCTCGCGACCCATGCGGTGTCGGTGCGAATGGAGTTGGCGTCCGACCTGCCCCGGATCTGCGGCGACCGCATTCAGCTCCAGCAAGTACTGATCAACCTGGTGATGAACGGCATCGAAGCCATGCAGGGCAATGTCGACCGCCCGCGCGAACTGGCGATCCGCTCGTGCCGGGCGGACGATGACGACCGCCTGCTCCTCACCGTGACGGACCGCGGTATCGGCCTCGGCAAAGACGTCAAGGAGCGCATCTTCACGCCCTTCTTCACGACGAAATCGGGCGGTCTGGGCATGGGACTCTCGATCTGCCGATCGATCATCGAGGCTCACGCGGGCCGGCTTTCGGCCTTCCAAAATGAGGGGCGCGGTGCAACATTCCAGATCGCCCTGCCCTTGCCACACAAGGACACGTCGTGACCGACCATGCCAAGCAGACCGAGGCGAGCGCCGGCGATCCGATCGTCCTGATCGTCGACGACGATCCGTCGATGCGCCGCGCGCTCACCAATCTCTTTCAATCGGTCGGTCTCAAGGTTGAAGCCTTCAGTTCGGCAGCGGAGATCATGGAAGCCAAACCGCCTGCGGTCCCCAGTTGCCTCGTGCTCGACATCCGCCTGCCGGGCTCGAGCGGCCTCGACCTCCAGGCGGACCTCGCCAAGGCCAATATTCACACGCCCATTATCTTCATCACCGGTCATGGCGATATCCCCATGACCGTGAGAGCCATGAAAAGCGGTGCCGTCGATTTTCTGACCAAGCCGGTGCGCGACCAGGACATGCTGGATGCGGTGCAGGCGGCGATCGAACGAGATCGCAAGCGGCGCGATGCCGAGAAGTCGATCTCAGGTGTGCGATCCCGTTTCGAGGGGCTGACGGCACGCGAGCGCGACGTCCTCGCGCTGGTTGCATCCGGGCTGATGAACAAGCAGGTCGCCGCCGAGCTCGGATTGGCCGAAATCACCGTGAAGATCTATCGCGGGCAGATCATGCGGAAGATGGGAGCGAAGTCATTGGCCGATCTCGTCAGAATGACGGACGCGCTCGGAATCCCGCGCAATAGGGGTCACTTGCAAACCTAAGTATGCTTTCCAAGCTCGCTCTGGTGGCCCACCTTCCCTCAAGCGCCTGAACCGCGGCCGGCGGCTCCCCCGTGCAGGAGCGATCCTATTGTCAGTGTCTTCGATCATTTCCGTCATTGATGATGATCCCTCCGTTCGCCTTGCGACGAACAACCTCCTCACGTCGCGAGGATACACGGTCTACACCTTTGGCTCCGCTCACGAATTTCTTCAATCCGCCGAACTGGAGACGAGTTCCTGCGTGATCACGGACGTGCAGATGTCGGCCATGAGCGGCGTCGAGCTGCTGACGCATATACGCGGCCTCGGGCGCATCACGCCCTTCATCTTCATGACGGCTTTTCCGGACGAGGCCGTGCGCGACCGCGCGCTGAAGGCCGGCGCGATCTGCTTTCTCGCCAAGCCGTTTTCAACGCGAGCCCTGATCGAGTGCCTGGAGACTGCACTGTCTGGCGCTAGTAAAGCCACGATGTGACGCGGCGGCGCCGCGTCCCGCCGGTTCTCACGGCCGGGACATTGTGCGCTGCAGCCACAGCGGGGCGCTCAATCCACCTTGATGTTGGCTGCCTTGATGATCGGCCACCACTTTGCGATCTCGGCCTTTTGTCGTGCACCAAGAGCCTCCGGGGTGAGCTGGTTCTGCGGCGTCATCTCCAGGCCCTGGCTTTCGAGCTGCTTCTTCACGGCGGGATCGTTCAGCGCCTCCACGGCCGCGGCGTTGAGCTTGGTCACGATCTCTTTCTGCGTACCCTTCGGCGCCCACAGTCCCGACCACAGCGTCATGTTGAAGCCTTTCAGGCCCGCCTCCTCCGCAGTCGGGATGTCTGGCGCGGAGGCGAGGCGCTTGTTGTCGGTGATGGCGTAGGCGCGGATGGTGCCGGCGCGGACCTGGTTGATGGAGTTGGAAGTCTGGTCGACGATGATATCGATCTGGCCGGCGATCAGATCGTTCAGCGCGGGCGCGGTGCCGCGGTACGGGACGTATTGCAGCTTGATGCCGGACACACTCTCGAAATAGACGCCGGCGATGTGGCTGCCGGAGCCTGCGCCGGCGGTGCCGGCTGTTGGCGGCGACGGCCGCGCCTTCAGCCATTCGATCAGTTCTTTCAGCGAGGTCGCGGGCACCGCATTCTTGCTGACCACGATCATCGGGTTGCTCGGCAGCAGCACCACGGGTTCGAGATCGGTGACGAGATCGTAGCTGAGCTTGTAGACGGCGCCGTTGGCGACATGGGTGCCGAGATGACCGAAGGAGATGGTGTAGCCGTCCGGCGGCGATTGCACGGCACGCCCGACGCCGATCGAGCCGCCCGCGCCGGTGACGTTCTCGATCACCAGGGGCTGGCCGAGCGAGACCCGCATCCGCTCGGCGAGCACGCGCGCCATCGCATCCGACGGGCCGCCGGCCGCAAAGGGCACGATGATGGTGATGGGGCGCGAAGGATAGTCGTCGGCGCGAGCTGCGCCTGCAATAGCGAGAATACCGATCAGTCCGGCCCAGACGGCCTTCTTCATTCGTGTTCTCCCCATCGTTTTTCTTTTTCACCTCTCCCCGCTTGCGGGGAGAGGTCGGAATTCGCGCGTAGCGCGGATTTCGAGTGAGGGGGAGCTTCCGCAAATTCAGCTGTCACCGTCCCCGCGGAGACTCCCCCTCACCCCAACCCTCTCCCCGCAAGCGGGGCGAGGGAGAACTACGAACTCGCCCGCGGCCTCCTTTGCTCGGCGCTAGAACTGCGCGTAGTCGATCGGCTTGTGGCGGTCGAGCGTACGGGTGACCGGCGGCAGCGGGTATTTCAGACCGGTTGCGCAGTTGAACAGCATGACGCGATCGGTCTTGCTGACGCGGCCGTCGGCAAGGCTCTCCTTGTAGGCAGCGTAGGTGGCTGCGCCCTCGGGACACAGCAGCAGCCCCTCCTCGCGCGCGACCTCGTTCAGGGCCGCGGAGATCTTGTCGTCATCCACGGCAATGGCAAAGCCCTTGCTCTCGCGCACGGCGCGCAGAATGAGAAAATCGCCGATCGCCTGCGGCACGCGGATGCCCGACGCAATGGTGTGGGCATCCTCCCAACGCGTCGCATGCTCGGTGCCGGCCTCATAAGCCCGCACCATCGGCGCGCAGCCGGAGGCCTGCACCGCGACCATGCGCGGGCGCTTGCTTCCGATGAAGCCGATCTTCTCCAGCTCGTCAAAAGCCTTCCACATGCCAATCAGGCCGGTGCCGCCGCCGGTCGGATAGAAGATCACGTCGGGCACGTCCCAGCCGAGCTGCTCGGCGAGCTCGAGGCCCATCGTCTTCTTGCCTTCGATGCGGTACGGCTCCTTCAAGGTCGAGGTGTCGAACCAGCCGACTTTCGCCTTGCCCTCGCCGACGATCTTGCCGCAATCGTCGATATAGCCGTTGACGCGGTAGACGGTCGCACCCTGGAGCTCGATCTCGCTGACGTTCACCTCAGGCGTGTCCGCCGGGCAGAAGATCGTGGTCTTGATGCCGCAGCTCGTCGCATAGGCCGCCAGCGCCGCGCCGGCATTGCCGTTGGTCGGCATCGCCATGTGCTTGATGCCGAGCGCCTTGCCCATCGACACCGCCATCACCAGGCCGCGCGCCTTGAACGAGCCGGTGGGCAGGCGCCCCTCGTCCTTCACGATGATCTCGCCGCCCCCGAGCTTCTTGCCGAGCTTCGGCAGCCGGATCAGCGGCGTCGTGACTTCGCCGAGCGAGACGATGTCCTTGCATTTGCGCACCGGCAGCAGCTCGCGGTAGCGCCACATGTCGCCGGGACGGTTGCTGAGCGCATCCTTGGTCAGCGCCTTCTTCACGCCGGCGAGATCGTAGCGGACCAAGAGCGGCTTGCCCGCCTTGGAGAGATTGTGAACCTGATCGGCGGCGTAGTGGTCGCCCTCCATCGCACATTCAAGATGCGTGACGAAGGTCGGGCGTTCGATGGTGAGGTTGTCGTTGTCGTGCATGGGGTGGTTTCCTTCTTGTTCTGCAAACAGCTCTCTCTGCTCGTCATTGCGAGCGCAGCGAAGCAATCCAGAATCTTTCTGCAGCGGCAGCCTGGATTGCTTCGCTTCGCTCGCAATGACGGCGACGATTAAATATTCAACACCCGTCCATACGCATCCAGCACGGCTTCCTTCATCATCTCCGAGAGGGTCGGATGCGGGAAAACCGTGTGCATCAGTTCTTCTTCCGTCGTCTCCAGATTCATGGCGACGACGTAGCCCTGGATCAGCTCGGTGACCTCGGCGCCGACCATGTGAGCGCCGAGCAGCTGGCCGGTCTTCTTGTCGAAGATGACCTTGACCAGGCCCTGATCCTCGCCGAGCGCGATCGCCTTGCCGTTGCCGACGAAGGGGAAGCGGCCGACGCGAATCTCGCGGCCGTTCTCCTTGGCCTTGGCTTCGGTGAGACCGACGGACGCGACCTGCGGATGGCAATAGGTGCAGCCCGGGATCATGTTCTTGTCCATTGGATGCGGATGCAGGCCCTTGATCGCCTCGACGCAGATCACGCCCTCATGCTCGGCCTTGTGCGCAAGCATCGGGGGGCCCGCGACGTCGCCAATGGCGTAGATGCCGGGAACGTTGGTCTTGCCGTAGCCGTCGATGACGATGCAGCCGCGGTCGGTTTTGACGCCGAGCTTTTCGAGACCGAGATTCTCGATGTTGCCGACGACGCCGACGGCCGAAATCACGCGCTCGAACTCGGTGGTGACGGGCTTGCCCTTGCCATCGTCGATAGTGGCGACGACGCTGTCGGCCTTCTTCTCGAGTTTTGTGACTTTGGTCGAGGACATGATTTTCATGCCCATCTTCTCAAAGCGTTTCCGCGCGAGCCCTGCGATCTCCGCGTCCTCCACGGGCAGGATCTGCGGCAGTACCTCGACCACAGTGACGTCAGACCCCAAGGTGTGGAAGAAGGACGCGAACTCGATGCCGATGGCGCCCGAGCCGACGACCAGCAGCGACTTCGGAATCCGATCCGGTACCATCGCCTCGAAATAGGTCCAGACCAGCTTCTTGTCGGGCTCGAGGCCCGGCAGCACGCGCGGCCGCGCACCGGTCGCCACGATGATGTGCTTGGCCTGATAGGTCCCCTCGCCCAGCGATCCCTTGGGCGCTTCGACGTCGGATTTCTTCACGGTGACCTTGCCGGGCGCGTCGATCGAGGCGGCGCCCCAGATCACGCTGACCTTGTTCTTCTTCATCAGGAAGCCGACGCCGTCGTTCAGCCGCTTCGAGACGCCGCGCGAGCGCTGCACCACCGCCTTCGGATCGAACGAGACCTTCTCCGCCGACAGGCCGTAATCCTTGGCGTGCTGCATGTAGTGGTAGATCTCGGCCGAGCGCAGCAGCGCCTTGGTCGGAATGCAGCCCCAGTTCAGGCAGATGCCGCCGAGATAGGATTTCTCGACGATCGCCGTCTTGAGACCGAGCTGGGCGGCGCGGATCGCGGTGACATAGCCGCCGGGACCGGAGCCGATGATGATGACGTCGAAGGATGTATCGGCCATGTCGGCTCCCGTTCAACTCAAGAGTCGCCGCGGGCGCGGCGCTTGACCAGAAAAGACCTCACCAGCCATTCGAGCAGCACCGCCAGGACCATGATGGCCAGCGCGGTGAGCACGATGGGCTGGGCGATGTTCCGTGCCAGTTGCTCACCGGCAAAGAACGCAGAGTGAAGAAAATCGAGCCCAACCGGGTTGAGCGCGACGACGGCCCCAAGCAGCAGCGATATCCATGGCCAGCGGGTCCGGACATGCAAAATTGCCCCCTCTGCGGCCGCGTCAGACCATCATCATCACAGGGTTTTCGATCAGCTGCTTGAACGCGCCGATCAGCTCGGCGCCGAGCGCGCCGTCGATGGCGCGGTGATCGCAGGACAAGGTCACGCTCATCATGTGCGCGATCTCGATCTTGCCGCCGCGCACGACGGGGCGCTCCTCGCTGGTGCCGACCGCGAGGATGGTCGCATGCGGCGGGTTGATCACGGCGGTGAAGTGGCTGATGCCGTACATGCCGAGGTTGGAGACGGCCGTGGTGCCGCCCTGGTACTCCTCGGGCTTCAGCTTGCGCGAGCGGGCCCGCGCGGCAAAATCCTTCATCTCGTTGGAGATGGTCGACAGCGTCTTGGTCTCGGCCTTGCGAATGATCGGCGTGATCAGGCCGCCCGGCATCGCCACGGCGACGCCGACATCGGAATGATGGTGCTTGACCATGCCGCTTTCGGTCCAGCTGACATTGCAATTCGGGATCTTCTGCAGCGCGACCGCCATCGCCTTGATGACGAAGTCGTTGACCGAGATCTTGTAGAGCGGCTTCTTCTCCTTGTCCTTGGGAGCAGCCGCATTGATCTCCTCGCGCGCGACGAGCAGCTTGCCGATGTCGCAGTCGATGGTGAGATAGAAGTGCGGGACGTTCTGGATCGACGCGGTCAGGCGCTGCGCGATGGTGCGACGCATGCCGTCATGCGGGACGATATCGTAGGAGCCTGGCTCGAACAGCGACAGGATCTGCTTGTCCGACATGGTCGGCGCGATCGCGGGTGCGCCTGACGGCGCCGCGGCGGGCGCCTTGAGGCCCTTGCCGGACTTGGCCTGCTCGACGTCGCGCGCGACCACGCGGCCATGCGGACCGGTGCCGGTGACCATCGAGACATCGATGCCTGCATCCTTGGCGAGGCGACGGGCCAGCGGCGACGAGAACACGCGGCCGCCATGGCCGTTGCTCTGCGCAGCGGGAGCTGTCGCCTGCGGCGCAGGAGCAGCGGGCGGCGGCGCCCCCTTGGGCGCGGCCGGCGCAGGCGCCGGTGCGGCAGCAGGAGCTTCAGCGGCCTTCGGCGGCGCGGCCGACGCGCTGGGCTTGGCGCTACCCGCAGCCTTCACGTCCTCGCCTTCTCCGGCGAGCACGGCGATCACGTCGTTGACCGGAACGTCCTGCGTGCCCTCGGGGACCAGGATCTTGGCGATCGTGCCCTCGTCGATCGCCTCGACCTCCATGGTCGCCTTGTCGGTCTCTATCTCGGCGATGACGTCGCCGGATTTGACCTTGTCGCCTTCCTTCTTCAGCCACTTGGCGAGGTTGCCCTTCTCCATCGTCGGCGAGAGAGCGGGCATCAGGATGTTGATGGGCATGCTGACCTCAAGAAGAACTTTGCAAAAACGTCGTCTCCGACAGCGGAGACGAACAGACCAGGTTTAGTTGCCGATGTCGCCCTGCCACAGGCGCTCATTGGCAGGGATGGAACGCCAATTCTTCATCATGTTGATGGAGCGGTCGTCGGCAAGGTCGATCCAGGGGATGCCGAACTTGTCGAGGATGTCCTTGGATCCCTCGAAGGTGACGGATTCGCCGATCACCACAAGCTTGACCTTGAACAGTGCGAGCGCGCCGGCGCACATCGAGCATGGCGAGAGCGTGGTGTACATGACGGTGTCGTGGAACGTGATCGCGCCGGCCTCGCGCAGGCAGCTCATCTCGCCGTGCAGGATGACGTTGTTCTCCTGCACGCGGTTGTTGTGGCCGCGGGCGATGATCTTGTTGTCGCGCGTCAGCACGGCGCCGATCGGCAGGCCGCCCTGCGCGATCGAGGCTTCCGCCTCGCGGATCGCCTCCAGCATGAAGTTGAAGTGGTAGGATTCGATCGCCACTTTCAGTGTCCCTTCCCGCGGGGCGTCGTGGTGCCGGTGTCCGTGGGACGCTCGATCTCGGCCTGGAACATGTCGAGGATCCGGTTCAGCGCGTCCTCCTCGGTATATTCGCTCTCGCGCGCATAGGCGCGCGCGGCGTGGCGAGCGAGATCGACGAGCAGCAGGCCCCACATGTCGGGCTCCTCGAAGGCGCGCTGGAACGCCATCGACAGCCCGCCGTCCAGCACGAACACGCGCAGGATCTCGACCGCGTCGTCGCGGGTCATGACGTCGGGCGGAAGTGGCTGCTCCTTCGGGCCCGCCATGGTCTACCTGTAGCAGACGGCTTTGGCGGCCTCGACGACTTCCGCCGCCGAGGGCAGCGCGAGCTTCTCCAGGTTCGAGGCATAGGGCATCGGCACGTCCTTGCCGGAGACGCGCGCGACCGGCGCATCGAGATAGTCGAAGGCGTTCTCCATGATGCGCGCGGCGATCTCGGCGCCGACGCCGCTCTGGGCCCAGCCCTCCTCCACCGTGACGGCTCGCCCGGTTTTCTTGACCGAGTTGACGATGGTCTCGGTGTCCATCGGACGCAGCGTGCGCAGGTCGATCACCTCGGCCTCGATGCCGTCCTTGGCGAGCTCGTCGGCGGCCTTCAGCGCATAGGTCATGCCGTTCGACCACGAGATGATGGTGACGTGGCTGCCGGCGCGCACGATGCGCGCCTTGCCGATCGGAATCACGAAGTCGTCGAGCTTGGGCACTTCGCCGGTGTGGCCGTAGAGCACCTCGTTCTCGAGGAAGATCACCGGATTGGGATCGCGGATCGCAGCCTTGAGCAGGCCCTTGTAGTCCGCGGCCGAGAACGGCGCGACGACCTTGAGGCCCGGGATGTTCGAGTACCAGGACGAGTAATCCTGGCTGTGCTGGGCGGCGACGCGCGCGGCGGCACCGTTGGGCCCGCGGAACACGATCGAGCAGCCCATCTGGCCACCGGACATGTAGAGCGTCTTGGCCGCCGAGTTGATGATCTGGTCGATCGCCTGCATCGCGAAGTTGAAGGTCATGAACTCGACGATCGGCTTCAGCCCCGTCATGGCGGCACCGACGCCGACGCCGGCAAAGCCGTGCTCGGTGATCGGGGTGTCGATGACGCGCTTTGCGCCAAATTCCTGGAGCAGGCCCTGGGTGACCTTGTAGGCGCCCTGATATTCGGCGACCTCTTCACCCATCACGAAGACGTCCGCGTCGCGGCGCATCTCTTCGGCCATGGCATCGCGCAGGGCTTCGCGGATGGTCTGCGTCACCATCTCGGTGCCGGCGGGCACTTCGGGATCGGGCTCGGCAACGGCCTGCGGCGCAGGCGCGGCCTTGATCTCAGAAGGCTTGGGCGCAGGCGCTTCGGCCTTTGCAGCGGCGGGCGGCGCGGACTCGGCAGCCTTCGCGGCCGGTGCAGGTGCTTTGGCAAGATCGGCTGCGCTCTCGCCGTCGGCGAGAATGGTCGCGATCGGCGTGTTCACCGCGACGTCGGCGGTGCCCTCGGGAATCAGGATCTTGCCGAGCGTGCCCTCGTCGGTCGCCTCGACCTCCATGGTCGCCTTGTCGGTCTCGATCTCGGCGATCACGTCACCCGACTTGATCGTCTCGCCCTCTTTTTTCAGCCATTTGGCGAGGTTGCCCTTCTCCATCGTGGGCGACAACGCGGGCATCAGCACTTGAATTGGCATATCGACTCCAAAAGAAAGCTTGCGCGCGTTCAGCGGTAAACGTCGGTCCAGAGCTCGGCGGCATCCGGCTCGGGGTCATGCTGGGCAAAGTCGGCGGACGCATTGACGATGTCGCGCACCTCGGCGTCGATCGCCTTGAGATCGGCCTCGCTGACCTTGGCCGCCAGCAGGCGGTTGCGCACCTGCTCGATCGGGTCCTGGTCGTGACGGACCTTCTCGACCTCCTCGCGCGTGCGATATTTTGCAGGGTCGGACATCGAGTGCCCGCGATAGCGGTAGGTCTGCATCTCCAGGATGAAGGGACCCTTGCCGGCGCGGCACCAGGCCGCCGCCTCCTCGCCCGCAGCCTTCACGGCGCGGACATCCATACCGTCGACCTGCTTGCCGGGAATGTTGAAGGACGCGCCGCGCTTGGAAAAATCCTGCTGCGCAGAGGCGCGCGACACCGAGGTGCCCATGGCGTAGCGGTTGTTCTCGATGACAAAGATCACCGGCAGCTTCCAGAGCTCCGCCATGTTGAAGCTCTCATAGACCTGGCCCTGATTGGCCGCACCGTCGCCGAAATAGGTGACGCTGACATTGCCGTTGCCGCGATAGTGATTGGCGAAGGCCAGACCCGTGCCGAGCGAAACCTGGGCGCCGACGATGCCGTGGCCGCCGTAGAAGTGCTTCTCCTTGCTGAACATGTGCATGGAGCCGCCCTTGCCCTTGGAATAGCCGCCGCGGCGTCCCGTGAGCTCGGCCATCACGCCATTGGCATCCATACCGGTCGCAAGCATGTGACCGTGGTCGCGATAGCCGGTGATGACCTGATCGCCCTCCTTCAGGGCCATCTGCATGCCGACCACCACGGCCTCCTGGCCGATATAGAGGTGGCAGAAGCCGCCGATGGCGCCCATGCCGTAGAGCTGGCCGGCCTTTTCCTCGAACCGCCGGATCAGGAGCATGTCGCGGAGCGCCTTGAGCTCCTGCTCCCTCGTGAATTCCGGCGGCGAACCGCCGTCGGTCTTGTCCTGTGGAGTGCTTGCGGCGGCTTTCTTGGGTGCGGCCATGGGAATTCCGGGTCAGAGAAAACTTTCGCCTTCTCTAACCCAAGTCAAACGCCCTTGGAAAGCACCGCGGCGACATGACAGGTGACATGGCACGACTTTCATTATGCCGCACTGCAACGTGATCGTAATATTGCAAAATGTTTGGCGCCGATCGGGCAACAAATCGCTGCCCGGGGGACGGCACGCGCAGATTCGTGGCCGCGTCAAGAAACGCCCGGTCAACCAAGACCCGACATTAGGAACGGGCGACGCCGAAACGGCGCCGCCCTCTCCTCCGATCAGATCTTGCCGATCAGAAGAAGCCGAGCTTCTTCGGGCTGTAGCTGACCAGGAGGTTCTTGGTCTGCTGGTAGTGATCGAGCATCATCTTGTGGGTCTCGCGACCGACACCCGACTGCTTGTAGCCGCCGAAGGCCGCATGTGCGGGATAGGCATGGTAGCAATTGGTCCAGACCCGGCCGGCCTGGATCGCCCGGCCGAAGCGGTAGCAGCGGTTGGCATCGCGGCTCCAGACGCCGGCCCCGAGGCCATAGAGCGTGTCGTTGGCGATCGCGAGCGCTTCGTCATCGGTCTTGAAGGTCGTGACCGAGACGACGGGGCCAAAAATCTCCTCCTGGAAGATGCGCATCTTGTTGTGGCCCTCGAACACCGTGGGCTGGACGTAGAAGCCCTTCGCGAGGTCGCCGCCGAGCTCGGCGCGACCGCCGCCCGCCAGCACCTTGGCCCCCTCCTGCTTGCCGATGTCGATATAGGAGAGGATCTTTGCGAGCTGCTCGCTCGATGCCTGCGCGCCGATCATGGTGTCGGCCACGCGCGGATCGCCCTGCTTGATCGCGGCGACGCGCTTCAGCGCCCGCTCCATGAAGCGGTCGTAGATGTCGGCATGGACCAGCGCCCGGCTGGGACAGGTGCAAACCTCGCCCTGGTTCAGCGCGAACATGACGAAGCCCTCGATCGCCTTGTCGAAGAAGTCGTCGTCTTCGGCTGTGACGTCCTTGAAGAAGATGTTGGGCGACTTGCCGCCGAGTTCCAGCGTGACCGGGATGAGGTTCTGGCTGGCATATTGCATGATCAGCCGGCCCGTCGTGGTCTCGCCGGTGAAGGCGATCTTCGCAATGCGCGGGCTGGATGCCAGCGGCTTGCCGGCCTCGAGACCGAAACCGTTGACGATGTTGAGCACGCCTGCCGGCAGCAGGTCGGCGATGATCTCGGCCCAGACCATGATCGAGGCCGGGGTCTGCTCAGCGGGCTTGAGCACCACGCAGTTGCCGGCGGCGAGCGCAGGCGCGAGCTTCCAGCAGGCCATCAGCAGGGGGAAGTTCCAGGGAATGATCTGGCCGACCACGCCGAGCGGCTCATGGAAATGATAGGCGATGGTGTCGTGATCGATCTCGCCGATCGAGCCTTCCTGGGCGCGCACCACGCCGGCGAAATAGCGGAAATGATCGATCGCGAGCGGCAGGTCGGCGGCGCGGGTCTCGCGGATCGGCTTGCCGTTGTCCCAGGTCTCGGCAACGGCCAGGCGCTCGAGATTCTCTTCCATGCGGTCGGCGATCTTGTTCAGGATCGCGGCGCGCTCGCCGACGCTGGTGCGGCCCCAGGCGCCCTTCGCGGCATGCGCCGCATCGAGCGCTGCCTCGACGTCCTGCGCGTCGGAGCGCGCGATCTTGCAGACGATCTGGCCGTTCACCGGCGAGGCATTGTCGAAATATTTGCCGGCGGCCGGCGCGACGAACTTGCCGCCGATGAAATTGTCATAACGTTCGGCGAACGGATGCTGGGTGATACCCAGGAATTCCACCTTGTTCATTGATCACTCCCATGTTGCTGTTTGCGCTTGTCGTCGTCTGTTCACGACTTGCGCCGACGATGATGCGGGAGGCGTTTTCTGTCAGCCCGGGGGAGAGCGATGGCGGAGTGGACCTGTCGCAGTTCTGCGACAGTCGTGGGCGAGGCAAGCGCGAGATGGGGTGCTCGCAGCCTCCACATCGTCATTGCGAGCGCAGCGAAGCAATCCAGGCTGCGACCGCGGAGGGACTCTGGATTGTTCGCTGCGCTCGCAATGACGGCAGAGAAGACAGCGGCTCAGTGGTTCAGCTCGAACCGCTTGAGCTTGCGGTGCAGCGTGGCGCGGCTGACGCCGAGGGCCTTGGCGGCGGCGGAAACATTGCCGCCCGCGCGGAGCAGTGCCCGCTGCAACACCGCACGCTGACCTCCGGCAAGGTGGTCGCGCGCGATATCGCCGCCGAGCAGATCGGCCGCGGGCACTGGCCGCAACGGGCGGCCGGGCGCGATCCCAAGTCCAATGCCAAGTCCCACCCGGGCGGAGCGGGTCGCGCCGATCACGAGATCGTCCGCATCGACGGCCACGAGGCCGCCGCACTGGCCGTCCGCAGCCGGCGTCAGCACGATGCGGGCATGGGCGAAGGCGCGGCGGAACATGTCGGCCTCGATGCGCTTGGCCGCCTCGCCCGCCGCCAGCGCGATCAGACTGGAAAACGCATCGGTGCGGTCGGCGCGGCAGGAGGAGACGTCGAGCACACCGGCAAAGGCCGCGTCGTGGTCGTAGATCGGAACCGCAGTGCAGCTCAGAAGCGTGTTGCGGGTGAAGAAATGCTGGTCACGGTCGATCGTCAGCGGCCGCTGCTCGACGACGCAGGTGCCGATGCCGTTGGTGCCCTCGTGCTCCTCGCTCCAGAGCGCACCGGTCCACAGGCCCCAGGATTGGAACGTCGCATCGTCCGCGGGCGTGCCGCGACGGTCGACCGGCACCCCCTCGCCGTCGGCGAGCAGCACGCAGCAGCCGGCCGCGCCCACCGCCTGATAGAGCCGGTCCATGGCGCCCTGCGCGGCGGCGAGCAGCGGCGCGATGCGCTCGCGCGCCTCGCGCAGTTCCGCCTCCGTCAGCCGTTTCGGCAAGCCGCGGCCGGAGGGGTCGAGATGATGCAATCGGGAGGAACGGCGCCAGGAGGCCACGAGCGCGGAGCGAGCCGCCTGGCCTGATGCGATGGCGGCCTCAACGCGAGCCGCGTGATGCTGGGGGGCTTGCCCATTCATCACCGTTTCCTCCGGGTGGCATCCTTAAGACGTGCCGGCGCGGCCTTATTGATCTCCGTCAATCTTGCGGGGAGCGCACCGCACAAGCCATGCCCCCGCCGGCGCAGCCCCGTCAAGGCGGCAAGCGGCTGCCGCCTTACGACCTTCGAGTGATGGAACGGCGAACTGTCAGTCCCGGCGCCGACTTTCGATGCCGGTTTCGAATCGCGCGAAAGCGCTAGTTCGGGGGGATCATCCGGACGAGATCATGCGGATTGACATAGTCGAGCTGGAACCGGGCCCGCTCGTCCAGCATATCAGGATCGATCCTCGAGGTGCGCAGCAGCGAGACGCGCTGCTCGCTCCTGGCACGCTCGCGCTTGAGCTGCGCCAGTTCGCTCGTCAGCGCGATGATCTCCTGGTCGAGTTCCTGACGGGCGTTGAGGCCGTATTTGCCGGTATAGGCGTTGACGCCAAAATAGCCAACGATGGCGGCCGCCATCGCATAGAGGGCGAGACCGGTCAGGATCGATTTCAGGCGCGCGCGGGAGACCATCTCGGGAAGATGGGGCAGCTTGGTTAAGGGAGCGCTAACGCACCCGCCCCTACCCGCGTCGTAGTCATGGCCGGGTCAAGCCCGGCCATGATGAAAGCGTGTGCTCAGCCGTGATGCTTCGCCACGTGGGCGGCGAAGGCGTCGATGTAGGCCTGGAGCACCGTCTTGAGCGAGTCCTTGGTGAGGTTGCCCTCCGCATCGAAGGCATCGCCGACGGCGTTCAGGTAGGTCTCGGGCTGCTGCATGATCGGGCCGGAAATGCCCGGCAGGATGTGCTGCAGCGTCTTGGCGGCGCTGACACCGCCGAGCGGTCCCGGCGAGTTCGAGATGATGCCGACCGGCTTGCCATTGAACGAGCTCTTGCCATAGGGCCGCGAGGCGACGTCGATGGCGTTCTTCAGCGCGCCCGGAATGGCGCGGTTGTATTCGGGGGTGATGAAGATGACGCCGTCGGACTTCTGGAGCTTGTCGCGGAAGGCCAGCCAGTCCGCGGGCGGCGCGGCCTCGAGGTCCTGATTGAAGAAGGAGATGCCCGCCGGCGTGATGACCTCGAGCTTGAGCGAGGCCGGCGCGAGCTTGGCCAGCGCATTGGCGATCTTCAGCGAAAAGCTGTCCTTGCGCAGGCTGCCGGCGATAACGACGATATTGTAGGCCATGGGGTGTCCTTCAGAAACTTGAGCGGAAGTGCCGGGCGGCACTTAAGCGATCCGGACCAATGGATGCAAGTGCATGAACCGTCCGGTTTGGAAACGCTGAGTTTCCCGAAGATACCCAGTGAACGCGGTGCCGCGCCGTCGCGCGTCACGACTTATTTGGGTTGATGAGGAATTTTTCGCCGGTGGCGCGTTTGGCGTACACCGCGATGTTGGCGGGATCGAGTGCCTCCTGAAGCGACACCACCTTGGTGTAGTGACTGGCGAACGTGGTCTTCAGTTCGTTCACGACGCGTTGGCGCAGCCGTCCGATATCGGCCGGACCGATCTTCTGGAGGAACGGCGTCAGCAGCCAGCCGCCGACGCCCCAGGCCATGCCGAAGCCGCGCGGCAGCTCGATCGGACGGACATCGAGCGCGCCGTAGACATAGACCTGCTTGTGCACGCTGGAGCCGTAGCGGCTATATTCCTTGGCGGTCTTGTTGATCGCGATTTCCATGCAGTTGAGGATGTCGCCGGCAAGCTTGCCGCCGCCAATGGCGTCGAAGGCGATGGTAGCGCCGGTCTCGACCAACGCGGCCGTGAGATCGTCGAGAAAGCTCGGCACGCTGGAGTCGACGACGTATTTGGCGCCGATCTTCTTCAGGATCTCCGCCTGCTCCTTGCTGCGCACGATGTTGACGAGCGGGATGCCATCCTTGATGCAGATCTTGTTCAGCATCTGGCCGAGATTGGAGGCGGCCGCGGTGTGCACCAGAGCCTTGTGGCCCTCACGCTGCATCGTCTCGGTCATGCCGAGCGCGGTGAGCGGATTGACGAACCAGGACGCGCCCTCCGTCGCCGTCGTGCCCTCGGGCAGCGGCTGGCAATCCCTGACCTTCATGGTCCGGTACTGCGAATACATGGCGCCGCCGATCATCGCAACGGTCTTGCCCATCAGCGCCTTCGCAGCATCCGACGCGCCGGCCTTGATGACGACGCCGGCGCCTTCATTGCCGACCGGCAGGGACTGGTCGATGCGCGCCCCCATCGCGCGCATCGCGCCTTGCGGGACGGTTGCCGTGATGACGGGCGCCTGCTTGGTGCCCGAGGACTTGGCCGTGCTCATATCGGCGGCGCCGACGAGCAGGCCGAGGTCAGACGGATTGATCGGCGCCGCCTCGACGCGGACGACGACCTCGTCGTCCGCGGGCTCGGGGGTCGGCACGTCGACGAGCGAGATCTCGAGCTCGCCGCTCGCCTTGATCAGCGAACGCAGTTGCAGTCCGGTGTTGCCGTCGCTCATGTCGATCCTCCCCTTGTCTTGTTGAAGCGCTGGCTTATGCCAGCGCCTTCAGTGACGCCTTGCCGCCGTAGAGCGCCTGCTTGCCGAGCTGCTGCTCGATGCGCAGGAGCTGGTTGTATTTGGCGGTGCGGTCGGAACGCGCAAGGGAGCCGGTCTTGATCTGACCGCAATTGGTGGCGACCGCGAGATCGGCGATGGTGGAATCCTCGGTCTCGCCGGAGCGGTGCGACATCACCGAGGTGTAGCCCGACTTGTGCGCCATCTCGACGGCGGCGAGCGTCTCGGTCAGCGTGCCGATCTGGTTGACCTTGATCAGGATCGAGTTGGCCCGGCCCGCCTTGATGCCTTCGGCGAGACGCTTGACGTTGGTGACGAACAGGTCGTCGCCCACGAGCTGGCACTTCTTGCCGATGAGGTCGGTGAGCTCCTTCCAGCCGTCCATGTCGTCTTCCGACATGCCGTCCTCGATGGTCACGATCGGATAGCGCGAGACGAGATCGCCGAGATACTTGGCCTGCTCGGAGATCGAGCGGGTCTTGCCCTCGCCTTCATAGACGTACTTGCCGTCCTTGAAGAACTCGGTCGAGGCGCAGTCGAGGCCGAGCACGATGTCAGTGCCCGCCTTGAAGCCGGCCTTGCCGATCGCGTTCATGACGAACTCGAGCGCGGCGTCGGCCGACGGCAGGTTCGGCGCGAAGCCGCCTTCGTCGCCGACATTGGTGTTGTGGCCGGCCTTCTTGAGCTCCGACTTCAGCGTGTGGAATACCTCCGCGCCGTAGCGCAGGCCCTCGGCGAAGGACGACGCGCCGACCGGGAGGATCATGAACTCCTGGAAGTCGATCGGGTTGTCGGCATGAACGCCGCCATTGATGATGTTCATCATCGGCACCGGCAACAGGCGCGCCGAGGTGCCGCCGACGTAACGGTAGAGCGGCATGTCGAGCGAGTTCGCGGCGGCCTTGGCACAGGCCAGCGACACGCCGAGGATGGCGTTGGCGCCCAGCCGGCTCTTGTTCGGCGTACCGTCGAGCTCGATCATGATCTGGTCGATCTGGGCCTGCTGCTCGACATCGAGGCCGCTCAGGGCCTCGAAGATCTCGCCGTTGACGGAGCCAACCGCCTTGGTGACGCCCTTGCCGAGATAGCGGGCCTTGTCGCCGTCGCGCAGTTCCACTGCCTCATGGGCGCCGGTCGAGGCACCCGACGGCACAGCGGCGCGGCCGAGCGCGCCATCTTCCAGCACGACGTCGACCTCGACGGTGGGATTGCCCCGGCTATCGAGAATTTCGCGGCCGATGATGTCGATGATGGCGGTCATGATGTGCACTTCCGTTCGTTAGGGCTGATCGGTGCCGCGGGTCTTACACGGGCCGCAAGCAAATGTGAACGCTTGGACGCCCGGCTTCGGCTGACGCGTGAAGCACCCAAGACTAAACTTGAGAACGCTGGGTCTGCGCGTCCATCCTCAATCCCAAGAAGCCGAGGTAACGCCATGAATCGCCGCCAGTTTCTTGCTTCGAGCGCCGCCGTCCTTGCCGCCCGCCCAAGTCTTGCGCAGGAGGCCCCGTTCCGGACAAAATATTTCCCGATCAGCGCCGGCATTGGCTTGCACGATCTCACGCCCGCCTCTGACGGCACGGTCTGGTTCACCGCCCAGGGCAAGGGCCTGCTCGGCAGGCTCGATCCCCGGGATGGCAGTTTCAAGACGGTCAGCCTCGGCCAGGGCGCCGCCCCGCACGGCGTCACGATCGGCCCTGACGGCGCCCCCTGGATCACCGAAGGCGGCCAGAACGCGATTGCGCGGGTCGATCCTGGCGATCTCAAGGTCACGCTGTTCCGCCTGCCGGAAAAGTTCGCCTATGCCAATCTCAACACCGGCGTGTTCGACAAGACCGGTACCTACTGGTTCACCGGCCAGTCCGGTTACTACGGCCGCCTCGCGCCGAAGTCGGGCGAGATGAACGTGTTCAGGGCACCGAAGGGCATCGGACCCTACGGCATCACCGTGACGCCCAAGGGCGATGTCTGGTACGCCTCGCTCGCCGGCAGCCATATCGCCAGGATCGACCTCGCGACGGGCAGCGCCCATGTCGTCGAGCCGCCGACGCCAAACCAGGGCGCGCGGCGGGTCTGGTCGGATTCGAAGAGCCGGATCTGGGTCAGCGAGTGGAACAGCGGCCACGTCTCGGTGCACTATCCCGCCGACGGATCCTGGAAGACATGGAAGCTGCCGGGCGAGCGTCCCAGCGCCTACGCGGTCTATGTCGACGACAAGGACAAGGTCTGGCTGACAGATTTTTCGGCCAATGCCATCGTGCGTTTCGATCCTGCCACCGAGAAGTTCAACGTCTTCGCCAGCGACAAGGCCAACGCCAATGTCCGCCAGCTCGACGGCCGTCCGGGCGAGCTGTGGGGCTGCGAGTCCGGCAACGACCGGATCGTCATGATCCGGACGATCGCCTCGGGTTGACGACAGCCGCGATTGCGTCCATCCCGACATCCTCTGGAGCGCGATCTCATCGCGCTCCGGTTTCTAGTTGAGCATGATCTTTCGGAAAACCGGTGCCCACTTTGCGCTAACGCGGCCCTTCGGGTCCGGATCATGCTCGAAAGGATGTGACGACGATGGCGAAGAAGACCCTCCAGCTCGGCCGCGCGGTCGAATGGCCGCACACACCGGAAGAAGCCCAGCTCGACCGCGTGCCCAATCCGCAAAAGGGCACGGACTATCTGGTCCGCTTCACCGTGCCGGAATTCACCTCGCTCTGCCCGGTCACGGGCCAGCCGGATTTCGCGCATCTGATGATCGACTACGCGCCCGGCCAATGGCTGCTGGAATCGAAGTCGCTGAAACTCTACATCGCGAGCTTCCGCAATCACGGTGCCTTCCATGAGGATTGCACTGTCATGATCGGCAAGCGCATTGCCTCGGAGATCAAGCCGAAATGGCTCCGCATCGGCGGCTACTGGTATCCGCGCGGCGGCATCCCGATCGACGTGTTCTGGCAGACCGGCCGCGTGCCGAAGGGCCTGTGGGTGCCCGAGCAAGGCGTCGCGCCCTATCGCGGGCGAGGCTAGTAAGAGAAGAACAACAATGAAAACGATGTCAGCAACATTCCGCAACGTCGCCCTGGGCGTTCTGGGCGTCCTGTGGCTCTCCGGCGCGTCTGACGCTGCCGAGGTCCGCGTGATGATCTCGGGCGGATTGACGGCGGCCTATCAGGCGCTCGTGCCGGAGTTCGAGAAGGCCACCGGCAACAAGGTGCTGACGGCGTTCGGGCCCTCGATGGGCACCACCACCAATGCAATTCCGGTCCGGCTCGAACGCGGCGAGCCGGCCGATGTCCTGATCATGGTTGGCTATGCCCTCAACGACCTCGCGAGCAAGGGCAAGGTCGTGGCCGGCAGCCAGGTCGATCTCACGAGGTCACCGATCGGGATCGCCGTGAAATCGGGCGCGCCGAAGCCGGACATCAGCTCGGTCGACGCGGTCAAGCGCGCGCTGCTGGCGGCGAAGACGATCGCCTATTCCGACAGCGCCAGCGGCGTCTACGTCTCGACCGAGATGTTCGACAAGCTCGGCATTGCCGAAATCATGAAGGACAAGGCGCGCAAGATTCCGGCAACGCCGGTCGGCGAGATCATCGCGCATGGCGAGGCCGAACTCGGCTTTCAGCAGATCAGCGAACTGAAGCCCGTGAAGGGCATCGACATCGTAGGTCCCCTGCCGAACGAATTGCAGAAGATCACGATCTTCTCGGCCGGGATCGCGACCGGTTCGAAGGAGCCCGAAGCCGGCCGCGCTTTGATAAACTTCCTCGCCTCCCCCGCCGCACGCGAAGCGATCATCGCGAGCGGAATGGAGCCGATCCCGGCTGGCGGAGCGAAATAGCGCGGCTCTCGGTACGCCCTAATACGCGCTCAGGAGATCGACCTTCGCATTGGCTGCAACCAGCCGCCGCGCCAGGATCGCGGCGAGATTGCGCATGATCTTCAGCGACGTCTCCGGGTGCAGGCGGCGGTAGTCGGCAAAGCTGTCGAGCGGCAGCTCGAGGCAGGTGACGGGCGTATCGGCGAGAACGTCGGCGCTGCGGCTTTGCTCCAGGATCGCCATCTCGCCGAACTCCATGCCGGGACCGAGAGATGCGAGGCGCACGCCGCTGCGCAGCTTCACGCTGACCATGCCGCTCTGGAGAAAGAACAGCGAATTGGCCGGCTCGCCGACGGCGATGATGCGCTGGCCGGCCGCGTAATGCCGCGTGGTCGAGAGCTTGACGATGGCGGCGATCTCCTCCGCGTCGAGCTCGGCGAGTAGCGCCTGCTCGCCGAGATGCGCGCTCTCCTTGACGTCGGTGAAGCCGCCGAAGCGGTATATCACCTGGTCCTCGGCCCATTCGATGGCATCATCGAGCAGCGCGAAGTGGCGCAGCCGGCGCGGCTCGGCCGTGCGCGCGGCGATCGCCGTCCACACCGCGGAGCTCTCCTCGAAGCCGGACAGGATGGCGGTGACGCCGGAATTGCCGAGCGCGGTCAGCGTCTCGCCGAGCAGCTCGGCGCCGGCCGCGGTGATGTCGGGGACGCGGCGGAAATCGATGATCAGGAGCGGCGCATTCGGCGGCTCGCTGGTGAGCCTTCGCGTGACGTAGTCGATCGTACCGAAATTCATCGCACCGACCAGCTCCAGCACGCGGATGTCGCTGTGGCGTTCGTCGAGGATCTGCTGCTCGTGCGGCTGGCGGCTGCGGCGCGAAGAGATGCCGTAGACGTCGTAGTCCGCCATGATGCTGGTACGCACGTCCGCGTTGCGGTTGAGCATGTGCAGGTCGAACCGCGCCGACAGCGCCTCGCAGACCTTCAGGCCGCGCACGCTGTTGAAATGGTTGTCGAGCAGCGGCGAGAAGGTGCCGAGGCCAAGCTGCGAGGGCAGCGCCGCGACGATGCCGCCACCGACGCCGCTCTTGGCGGGAATGCCGACGCGATAGGTCCACTCGCCGGCATAGTCGTACATGCCCGAGCTCGTCATCACCGACAGCGTGCGCGCGACGATGTTCGGCGTGATGACCTGGACACCTGTCACTGGATTGATGCCGCGATTGGCGAGCGTTGCCGCCATCACGGCGAGGTCGCGGGCGGTGACGAGGATCGCGCATTGGCGGAAATAGACGTCGAGCACGGCATCGACGTCGTCGGGCAGCACCGCGTAATTCCGCAGCAGCCAGGCAATCGCCCGGTTGCGGTTGCCGGTCGCGGTCTCCGAGGCATGCACGGCCTCATCGACGCCGAGCTCGCGCCCGGCGAACTGGCTGAGCTTGGCGCGGACACGCTCGAAGGCGCCCTTCCCGTCCACCTCATAGATCAGGCCCGAGCAGGCGATGGCGCCGGCATTGACCATGGGATTGAAAGGACGGTTGTCGTTGGTGAGCCGGATCGAGTTGAAGGCTTCGCCGCTCGGCTCGACGCCGATGGTGGCCGCGACACGCTCCTCACCGACCATCTCCAGCGCCAGCGCGAAGACGAAGGCTTTGGACACCGACTGGATCGTGAACGGCACGTCGCTGTCGCCGACCTCGTAGACATGGCCGTCGATGGTGACGAGCGCGATGCCGAAATGAGCGGGATTGGCGCGCTTCAGCTCGGGGATGTAGTCGGCGAGCTCGCCGGAATTGTCGGTCCGGAATTCGGCGTGGCAATCGGTGAGGAAACGCCGCAGCGGTGGCTTGGTGAGATATCCGGTCAAGCGGGGCGTGCTGGCTGCGCTGGCGGAACGGCTGGTCTGGGCGTCCACGATCTCACACCTCGATTTGCCCAAAATCAAAGCAATTCGCGTGCCATGCATACGCTGGCGGAGGTGTCGTGGTGAGGGACGACGCCCCGCTCAAGTCACCGAACGGACTTCAACGCGCGTCGGAGGGCGCCCGCTGCTTGAGCAGCCGCGCGCAGACGAGACCCAGCACCACCATGATCGCGGCGCTCGCGAGCAAGGTCGCAACTTACCGGCGTGCTGAAGCCCAAAGCCGTAGGCGAGCGGCCCGACCGTCTGCCCCATGAAGAAGAAGAACGAATGCAGCGACAGCGCGGTCGCGCGCGCCTCGACCGACAGCTCGCTGGCGAAGACCTGGAGGCAGTCATGGGCGATGCAGAACCCCTAGCCCATGGCGACGGGGTTCAGCGCCTGAACCTCCCGGCGCGGGCCAAAGGCCACGGCGACGAGTTGCGAGGTGCCCCGAGCAAGGCGACGCGCCGTCTCGCGGGCGGGCCCAGGGCATAGCTCGGTCACGTTGACCGTCGAGAGAAAACGGCCTCGGCCGACAGCGACGAGGCCGCTCTCGCATCATGGTCCTAGCTAGCCAAGCGCTGCCTCAGGCTCTGGTAGAACGCCGTCTCGAAGTTCATATAGCCGATGAACGATATCGGATCGCCGAAGGGCAGAATCTGGGTGGCCCAGAACCCGCCGACGTTGTTCTGCCGATCGATCCAATAGAACAAGTTGGCAAGCCCGGCCCAGCCCAGCGCGCCGGCGGGACGTCCCGTCGGGGCTTCCTCGTCGTTGACCATGAAGCTCAGCGCCCAGGATTTGGATTGGCCCGGAAAGAATTCCGCGTCGTTGCACAGCGACGGGATGACACCCGTGATAGGCGTTACCTTCCTGTCGCCCAGATGGTTCTTCTCCGCCATCCGGACGGTTTCGGCTTTCAGCACGCGGCCGTGCTCGCCAGCCCCGTCATTCAGCCACATGCGGATGAATCGCATGTAGTCGCCGACCGTGCCGTACAGGCCGTGGCCGCCCATATGGACTTCGGGCTTTGCCGGAAGCTCGAAATCCATCGGCGTCAGCGACCCGTCGGCGTTTCGCGCGTGGATGCCGGCCAGTTTCTGGCGCATCGCGTCGGTCAGCTCGAAGGTCATGTCCTTGATCCCGAGCGGTTCGAAGATGCGCGTCTTGAAGACTTCACCGAGTCGCTTGCCCGTGATGGCCTCGACGATCTGGCCGCACCAGTCGAGATTTGTCCCATAGTCCCAGCGCTCGCCGGGATCGAACAGCAGCGGGGTCATCAGGCAGGCCTTGGTCGCGGTGATCACGCTGGGCTGCCCCTTCTCCTGGGCCAGTCGGTTATAGGTGTGGTTGATGAAATCGTAGCTCAGGCCCGCCGTGTGGGTCATCAGCATGCGCGTGGTAACATCGCGCTTCGGTGCACGCAGGATCGGCTCGCCCGCTGCATCGAAGCCCTCGATCACCTGCAGCTTTCCGATCTCGTTCGCGTAGCGCTTCGCGGGCGCATCGAGATCGAGCTTGCCCTCCTCGACGAGTTGCAGAACGGCCGTGCCGGTAATCGCCTTGGTCGTGGAGAAAATGGCAAAGACACTGTCGGTGGTCATGTCCGCTGGCTGATCGAGGCGGCGTTTGCCGGCCGCGCCTTCATAGATGTTGCGCCGGCGGTCCGTCACCATTGCGACAACGCCGGGCACACGCGGCGTGGATGTGACGACGCCGTCGAGAACGGCATCTGCCGTCGCGTCAAAATTCATGATCATGATTGTGCTTCCCGTGCTGGATTGATTGATGTGGTCGATGCTCGCGTCGCGAGCGCTCACTGCATCACGAAGCCCTCGTAACCGTTCATCGCGACCTCGTCGCACTTCTGCCGATACGCGCCGACGCCGCCGCAGTACGACAAGACACGGCGCGGCTTGCCTTCGACGTTCGAGCCCAGGTACCAGGAATTGGTTTTCGCGATCAGCGTCGCGTTCGCGATCTCGTCGTGATGGGCCACCCAGCTGTCCTGGGCGTCCTTTGTCGGCTCGACCACCTTCAGATCCTTGCTGCGCATGTACTTGATGCAGTCATCGATCCATTCGACCTGCTGCTGCAGGCACGTGGTCATGTTGCACAGCGCGGCCGACGGAGCGAGCGGAACGGCGGTCGTGAACAGGTTGGGATAGCCGTGAACCTGCAGGCCCATCGTGGTGCGGATGTCCCTGCCCCAGTCCTCCCTCAGCGAGCGACCGCCGCGGCCCCTGATATCGATGCGCGTCAAGGCACCGGTGCCGGCGTCGAAGCCGGTTGCAAGGACAATGATATCCAGCTCATGAACCGTACCGTCAGCGGTCTGAATACCCGTGGGCGTTACGCGATCGATCGGATTGCTCTTGACGCTGACGATCTCGACGTTGGGACGATGGAAGACCTCGAGGAAGTTCTGCTCGAGCGGTACACGGTGCGTTCCGAACCCATATTCGGCAGGAATCAAAGCATCGCACAGTTTCGGATCCCCGAGCCGCTCGCGCATCTTCCCGCGCACGAATTCGGAGATCTCGGCATTGACCTCCGGGTCGAAGAACAGCTCGGCGAACGAGGATATCCATAGCTTCAGGGAACCGTCATTCCAGCAAGCCTCGATCACCGCGCGGCGGCGCTCCGGCGTGAGGTCTGCCCAGGCGTGCTCGAAGTCGTATTCAAAGCCGGTGAAAGTGCGCGGCAGGCGTTCGGTGAGCGACTTGAACCTCGACTTGTAGTCCTCGACATCCGCGGCTCCAAATTTCGGATTCTTCATCGGGATGATGTATTGCGGCGTGCGGATGAACACCTTGAGATGGCCGACATCGCCGCCGATCGTCTGGATGACCTGGATGCCGGTCGCACCGTTGCCGATGACTCCGACGCGCTTGCCTGCGAGGTCGACAGGCTGCTTCGGCCAGCGCGCCGTATGGAACAACTGCCCCTTGAAGGTCTCCTGCCCCGGAAACGACACGTAGGGAGCCGACAGCATGCCGCAGCAGGTGACCAGAAACTGGGTGTCGATCACGTCGCCCCGGTCGGTCGTGACCAGCCAGCGCTGCGTGGCCTCGTTGAAATGCGCGCTCTTGACCGTCGTGCTGAACTGGATGTCCTTGCGCAGATCGAGACGGTCGGCGACGTAGTTCATCCAGCGTTCGATTTCGGGCTGACCCGGAAACTTCTCGCTCCAGCTCCAACCCTTGTAGAGCTCCTCGGAGAAAAGATACTGATAGATGTAGGCCTCGGAGTCGAAGCGCGCGCCGGGATATCGATTCCAATACCAGGTTCCGCCGACGCCTGACGCGGCGTCGATCCCCCTGACGCTTAATCCCTGCTCGCGCAGACGATAGAGTTGATAGAGCCCGGCGACGCCGGCTCCGACAACCACGGCATCGAACCTCACTGTTCCATGCGAACCGTTGCTTCCATTGGATTTGGTCAGGGCTTCCGCCATTTTTTCCTCCTCGGTGGTTTTTGAGTGCGCACGACCTTCCCCACCCATCATGCGATCGGATGGTGGTGCAGCGCGTCATTGTTGATCCCGTCAGTACGGGATGGGGGAAAGCTATGAGTATTCCGGCGGCTGGAGCTTGAACAAATCGGACAATTCTTTGAACGAAGCCGCACGCTCCCTCGCCGGTACTGCAGTTCGGCAAGACGGCTCGCTTGGCAAATGGCAAAACCGGCTTATGCTCGTCGCCGCCGTTCGGCCAATGAGAAGCAGAAGCGGTCAACCGCGCCTTAGAATTCAGGGAAGGAGTCTCGCGCGATGGGCCAATTCATCACGGTCGAAGAGCTGCCACGTTACGCTCCCGGCCAATTGATGCTGGACAGTTCGGCGGTGGGCAAGACTGACTTTCGGCTGCGCGTCTTCCGCTATGCGCCGTCCGACATCTGGGTGCCGCCTTCCGAGAATTTCCTGATCGTCGTCTACCGCGAAGGCACAACGTCGATGAACCGCCGTGTGACCGGCGCCTGGAAGCAGGATCACGTCGGACGCGGCGTCACAACCCTGCTGACACGTGCGGAGCCTTCGAACTGGCGCTGGAGCAATGACCTCGAAGTCAGCCATTTCTACATCTCGCCGAGCCTGATGACGAAGACCGCGAGCGAGGCATTCGACCGCGACTCAGGAAGCGTCGAACTCCACGATCTGCTCAGGATCGAAGATCCCGTGCTGACCTGGATCGGCGACCGGATGGTGCAGGAAGTGTCCGAAGGCGGTCCGGGCGGCCGGCTCTGCTACGATGCGCTGGCACTTCAGGCGAGCGTGCACATCTTGCGAAAATATGCCTCGGTGGAATTCAAGCTGCCCTGTCCGCAGGGGCGCTTCAGGCCAGCGCATGCAAGGCTGATCGAGGACTATGTCGAACAGAACATCTCCAGGAACATCACGCTCGAGGAGCTAGCCAATATCTGCAACTGCTCGCCGGTGCAGTTCGCGCGCAAGTTCCAGGTGCACTATGGCATGCGGCCGCATGCCTATGTCCTGAGCCGCAAGGTGGAGCGCGCCCGCCAACATCTGCGCAAGGATCGGCTCGCCCTGAAGGAAATTGCGCTCTTGAGCGGATTTTCCGATCAAAGCCATCTCAATCGGATTTTCCGCAGACACATGAACGTCACGCCGGCCGAGTATCGCAAGAACTGCGTGAGCTAGCCTCCTCCACCGAGTCCTGCGAACCGGATATGCATCGGGTCGCCGTCCGTCAGGCCAGCGCGTCGGACGGTGCCCGCTGCCTGAGCAGCCGGGCGCAGACCAGGCCCAGCACCACCATGATTGCAGCGCTCACGAGCAGCGTCGGAACCTTGCCGCCATGCTGGAGACCGAGGCCATAGGCGATTGGCCCCACAGTCTGCCCCATGAAGAAGAAGAAGGAATGCAGCGACATCGCCGTCGCCCGCGCCCCGATCGACAGTTCGCTGGCGAACACCTGAAGGCAGCCGTGGGCAATATAGAACCCCCAGCCCATGACGACGAGGCTCAGCGCCTGAACCTCCCAGCGCGGACCAAAGGCGACGGCGACGAGCTGCGAGGCCACCAGGGTCATGCCCGCGATCATCATTCCCTTCATGCCGAGCCACGGCAGCAGCCGCGACACCGTCAGCGTGTAGAACAGGCCGCCGACCGCAAAGCCCGCGATGACGATGCCGGCGATCGACAGCGACGTCTGCCCGAGCTCGAACAGGAACGAGGCGATATAGGGAAACAGGCCGAGCACGCAGCAGCCCTCGACGAACACGGCCGAGTAGCACACGTAGGCATTGGGATTGGTGAAGATGGTGCGATAGCCCGCCTTCAGCGCGGACAGGCTCGTCTTCGGCGGATGCTTGACCTTCGCGCCGCGAAAGCCGGCGGCGACCGCGATCGAGGCGACGATGACGAGCACGCCGAGCACCGCCAGCACGCCGCGCCAGCCGAGGAAATCGCCGATCAGGCCGGAAGCCGAGGCGCCGAGCAGATTGCCGGTCATGGCGCCGGCGAGCGTGCGGCTGATCGCGACCTGACGCTTCTCCGGCCCGACCAGATCGCTGGTCAGGCTCAGCGCCACCGGAAACACGCCGCCGGAGCCGATGCCGGCGAGGATGCGCGTGGCAAACAGCACCGAGAACGAAGTCGAGAACGCGCCCAGGATGTTGGCAAGGCCCAGCAACGCGAGACATGCGATCATCAGCCGCGTCTTGCCGAACAGATCGGCGGCCGCGCCGATCACCGGCTGGATGATCGAGAAGGTGAAGGCGAACACGGCGGCAAAGCCCGCCGCGGCCGCGATGCTGACGCCGAAATCCTCGGCGACATGCGGCAGCACCGGATCGAGCGCGCGCGCCGAGAGCGCTGCGGCGAAGCTTGCCCCGGAAATGACATAGAGCGCTGCCGGCAAGCCGTGATCGTGCGGCCGCGCCTCGCCTTGCTGCATCAGCGCTGGTTCTTTGCGAGCGCGTCGAACGCCATCAGCTTGGCGATCAGTCCCTCGAACTCGCGCAGCGGCACCATGTTGGGACCGTCGGAGGGCGCGCGATCAGGATCGGGATGGGTCTCGATGAAGACGCCGGCAACGCCGACCGCGACAGCCGCGCGTGCCAGCACCGGCACGAATTCGCGCTCACCGCCCGACGAGGTCCCCTTCCCGCCCGGCTGCTGTACCGAATGGGTGGCGTCGAAGATCACGGGCGCACCGGTGGTGCGCGCCAAGATCGGCAGCGCGCGCATGTCGGAGACCAGCGTGTTGTAGCCGAAGGACGCACCGCGCTCGGTAACGAGGACGTTGGGATTGTTGGCGCTGGTGATCTTCGCGACCACGTTCGCCATATCCCACGGCGCCAGGAACTGCCCCTTCTTGACGTTGACGACCTTGCCGGTCGCGGCCGCCGCCAGCAGCAGATCGGTCTGCCGGCACAGGAAGGCCGGAATCTGCAGGACGTCCACGGCCTGCGCCACCTCGGCGCATTGCGTGGCTTCGTGCACGTCGGTCAGCACCGGCAGGCCGAGCGAGGATCGGATCTCGGCGAAGATCGGCAGCGACTGCGCCAAGCCCAGCCCGCGCGCCGCCGACGCGCTGGTACGGTTGGCCTTGTCGAATGAGGTCTTGTAGACGAGGCCGATGTTCAGCCGCGCCGCGATCTCCTTCAGCGCGGAAGCCACCTCCAGCGCATGCTGGCGGCTTTCGAGTTGACAGGGGCCCGCAATGATCGAGATCGGCAGATCATTGCCGAACTTGACCTTGCCGATGGTGACGACCGGCGCAGTTGACGTCGAAGAGCTCAAGGCAAATCCCTCGTTTTCGGCGCGACCATAGCCGCCATGAGGGTCGGATCAACCCTATTCGGCCCGGGCCGTCAGAATATCAGGGTTGCGCCCGGGCTCCCCGCCGCCTTTTGCGCCGGCAGCCCCTTACTTCACGGCCGAAAAGGCGGTCGGCGCCAGAATCTGGCTTACGATGTTGGCAACGATCTGGCCATCGGCCTCCGACTTCGCCCGCCCCTCGAGCCAGTCCGGATCGGTCGTGAACTTGCCCCACTTCGTCTCGCGCTCGGCAAGCGACTCCCAGGCCAGGAAATAGGTCAGCTCCTGGTGGGATTCGCCGATCAGCGTGGTGAAGAAGCCGGCCTGCTTGATGCCGTGCTTTTCCCAGATCTTCAGCGTCACCGTCTCGAACCGCTTCAAGAGCGCCGGCAGGCGGCCCGGCACGCAGCGATACTGACGCATTTCGTAGATCATTCATGTTCCTCCCTGAACAGGTCCGGCGGTTATAGCGGCTGCCCCAGATGGTGTCTTGAGCCCCGCCCGCTCGCCCCTGTGGCGTTCTGCGCATGGCTTGAGCTTCCGGCGCGGCCAGACTCCCGCAATGCTGCCGCAATGATCGGGCCGCTAGAAAGGCTCAGTTGCGGTTCAGGTGGCTGTTACATGCGGATTTTGCTGGTCGAGGATGAAGCGGAGATGGCCGGCGCGCTGGCCTCGGCGCTGAAGCGCTACGACATGGTAGTGGACCACGCGCCGACGCTTGCGGAGGCGGCGGAGGCCATTTCCGCCGACGTCCATGCCGCGGTCCTGCTCGACCGCCAGCTTCCTGACGGCGATGGCCTCGCCTTGATCCCAAAGCTCCGCGCGCGCGCCGACGGCGTGCCGATCATCGTCCTGACTGCGCGGGGCGAGCTCGCCGACCGCATCGCCGGGCTCGACAGCGGCGCCGACGACTATCTGGCAAAACCGTTTGCAGTCGAGGAACTGCTGGCACGGCTGCGCGCCGTGCTGCGGCGGCCCGCGGGCCTCTCTCCCGAAATCATCCGCGCCGGCCGCCTCGCCTTCGACCTCGGTCATCGCGAAGCCAGCATCGACGGCGAGCCGTTCGAGCTGCCCCGCCGCGAGCTCCTGGTGCTCGAAGCGTTGGTCCGCCGCATGGGCCGGACCGTGCTGCGCTCGGCGCTGGAAGAGGCGGTCTACAATTTCGATGACGAGATCCAGTCCAACGCGCTCGACACGCATGTCTCGCGTCTGCGGCGAAAGCTCGGGGACGCCGACGCCGGCATCGAGATCCACGGCATTCGCGGCGTCGGCTATCTCCTCAAGAAGCTGCCAGCCTGAAGAAGCTAACATGAGCAAACACGACGATCCCTATTGCCTGCGCTCGCGCTTGAGCTGGCGCCTGCTCTCGCTCCAGGCCGCGATCCTGGTTGCGCTGGTGGCCGTGGTCCTGACCGGGCTTTGCGCGTCGGGCTTCGTGCTGGCCGAGCGCGACGAGGACCGCGTCATCGATGTCGTCCAGCGCGCACTCACGCGCGACGCGCAAGGCGGACTGGCCTTGCGGTCGACGCCCGAGCTGCAGCAATTGCGCAGCGAGACGCCGGACCTCTGGTTCCTGGTGCGCGACAAGCAGGGACATTCGCTCAGCGAAGGCACCGTGCCAGCCGAGTTCGCCGCGATCGGCAACGGCCTCGACCAGATCAGCCAGGCGCGGCTCGGCTGGCAGATGTTCGAGGACGATCCGCGCAAGCCGGCGGCGCGGCTGAAACGGGTCGATACCGATGCGGGCAATGTGCAGATCATCACGGCGACACAAGGACATCTGACCGGCGCCAAAGCGCTGTTCACGACGTCCCTTGCGTTCCTCGGCATTGCCCTGCCCGGCCTGCTGCTGATGGGAACGGCGACATTCATCGCGACGCCGATGATCGTACGGCGCGCGTTCAGGGGGCTCGATACTGCGGCGGACGAGGCCCGGCGCATCGATATCCATCAGCGCGGCGCGCGGCTGCCGGTGGAGCGGATTCCGCTGGAGGTCGTGCCGCTCGTGACTGCGATCAACGACGCGCTGGCACGGCTCGACCAGGGCTATGCCCGCCACAAGCGCTTCGTCGCCGACGCCGCGCACGAGCTTCGCACGCCGATCGCGATCCTGAACACGCGGCTGGAGTCACTTAGCCCCGGCCCGGACAAGACCCGTCTGCTGGAGGATGCCGCGCGGCTGGCGACGCTTGCCGAGCAATTGCTCGATATCCAGCGGCTCGACCGCTGTGGCCATCCCTTCATGCGCGTCAATCTCGTCGCCGTTGCGCAAAGTGTCGCCGCCGACCTCGCCCCGCTGGCGATTGCCGCGGGCTACGAGCTGGCCCTCGATGCGCCGGCGACGCCGATCGAGACGATCGGCGATGCGGCGGCGCTGGAGCGCGCCCTGACCAATCTCGTGCAGAACGCGATCCAGCACGGCCCTCGCCGCGGCACGATCGGGATTCGCGTCAGCAAGCCCGCGAATATCGAGGTCACCGATGAAGGCGCCGGCATTCCCGCCGATCAGCGCGAGCAGATCTTCGAGCCGTTCTATCGGCTGACGCCGCTCGATCGCGGTGCCGGCCTCGGCCTCAACATGGTGCGCGAGATCGTGCAGCTGCATGGCGGCCACGTCTCGGTGGCGGACGGGCCGGAGGGCGGCGCCTGTTTCCGGATGACGCTGCCGGAAGTGCGGCAGAGCTGATTCAATTCGCATTCGGGTCCGGCAGCGCAATGCTGTCGCAATGCGCTCCCGCGACACTGCATGCGCCGCACCTCCATTGAGGTGCGAACCAAGATCCCGGAGTGCGCATGCCCAACGATTTCCTTTCCTTCTTCCTGTCCTGGATGTCGTCCCCGCGTCGGGTCGGCGCGATCGCACCATCGGGTACGGCGCTCGCCGATCTCATCACGCGCGAGATCAGTGCAACGACGGGCCCGATCCTCGAGCTCGGTCCCGGCACCGGCGCGTTCACCTACAAGCTGCTCAAACGCGGCGTCCGGCCGCAGGATCTCACGCTGATCGAATACGGCTCCGACTTCATGAAGCTTCTGCAGATGCGCTTTCCCGGGTCGCGCGTGCTGTGGATGGACGCGGCGCGGCTTGCGACCGAGCGCCTCTATGACGGCGCTCCCGTCGGCGCGGTCGTGAGCGGCCTGCCGCTGCTCAACATGAGCAGGCGCAAGGTGATCTCGATCCTCAGCGGCGCGTTCAGCTATGTCCGCCCCGGCGGCGCCTTCTACCAGTTCACCTACGGCATGAGCTGCCCAGTGCCGCGGCCCGTGCTCGACCGGCTGGGCCTGCGCGCAAGGCTCGTGGATCGCGCCCTGCTGAACGTGCCGCCGGCCGCGGTCTACAAGCTGACGCGGCGGCCGCAGATGAAGCTGATCACGGGATCGCTTGCGCCTGAACCATCCGCGCGGGTCGCGTTGGCGCCGATGCATCACGCGCGCGACTATTCGGCCGCGCGCTGAACCGTCAGACCAGCCGGCTCTGCACCATCGCCGCCTGAATGAACGAGGCGAACAGCGGGTGCGGCTCGAACGGCCGCGACTTCAGCTCGGGGTGGAACTGGACGCCGATGAACCAGGGATGATCCTCGTACTCGACGATTTCAGGCAGCACGCCGTCGGGCGAAAGGCCCGAGAATTTCAGGCCATGCTGCTCGAGGCGGTCCTTGTAGGCGGTGTTCACTTCATAGCGGTGGCGGTGGCGCTCGGAAATCTCGGTCGCGCCGCCATAGACCTGCGAGACACGGCTACCGCGATTGAGCGCGGCGGGATAGGCACCAAGTCGCATCGTGCCGCCGAGATCGCCGGCCTGCGTGCGCTTCTCGAGCTCGTTGCCGCGCAGCCATTCCGTCATCAGGCCGACCAGCGGCTCCTTGGTCGGGCCGAACTCGGTGGAGTTGGCGTCCTCGATGCCGACGAGATTTCGCGCGGCCTCGATCACCGCCATCTGCATGCCGAAGCAGATGCCGAAATACGGCACGTCGCGCTCGCGCGCGAACTGCGCAGCCTTGATCTTGCCCTCCGCACCGCGCTGGCCGAATCCGCCCGGCACCAGAATGCCGTTGACGTGCTCGAGGAATGGCGCGGGATCTTCCTTCTCGAAGATCTCGCTCTCGATCCAGTCGAGATTGACCTTAACCTTGTTGGCGATGCCGCCATGCGACAGCGCCTCGATCAGCGACTTATACGCATCCTTCATGCCGGTGTACTTGCCGACGATGGCGATGGTGACGTTGCCTTCGGGATTGCGGATGCGCTCGTTGATCTGCTGCCAGCTCTGCAGCACCGGCGGAATCCGCGAGCCGATGCCGAAGGCGGCGAGCACTTCGTCGTCGAGGCCCGCGTTGTGGTAGGCCTCGGGGACGGCATAGATGTTGTCGACGTCGCGCGCCTCGATCACGGCGCTTTCGCGCACATTGCAGAACAGCCCGAGCTTGCGCCGCTCTTCCTTCGGGATCTCGCGATCGGTGCGGCAGAGCAGGATGTCGGGCTGGATGCCGATCGAGCGCAGCTCCTTCACGGAGTGCTGCGTTGGCTTGGTCTTCAATTCGCCGGCGCTCGGAATGTAGGGCAGCAGCGTGAGGTGGATATAGACGGCGTGATCGCGCGGCAGCTCGTTCTTGAGCTGGCGGATCGCCTCGAAGAACGGCAGGCCCTCGATGTCGCCGACGGTGCCGCCGATCTCGACCAGCACGAAGTCGTAATCGTCATTGCCGTCGAGGACGAATTCCTTGATGGCGTTGGTGACGTGCGGAACCACCTGGATGGTCGCGCCGAGATAATCGCCGCGGCGCTCCTTGGTAATGATGTCCTGGTAGATGCGCCCCGTCGTGATGTTGTCGGCCTTGGTCGCCGGCCGCCCGGTGAAGCGCTCGTAGTGACCGAGATCGAGATCGGTCTCCGCGCCGTCATCGGTCACGAACACTTCGCCGTGCTGATACGGCGACATCGTTCCGGGATCGAGGTTGAGATAGGGGTCGAGCTTGCGGAGGCGGACCTTGTAGCCCCGGGCCTGCAGCAGGGCACCGAGTGCCGCTGAAGCCAGACCCTTGCCGAGCGAAGAAACCACGCCGCCGGTGATGAATATGTACCGCGCCATGGGACTTAACCTCTAATCCCTCGAATTCGATTCGCCAAAGCGATTCGTATTCCGCCCCAAAGATTTTGCGGGCCTGTGGGTGAGCCAGAACTAAGAGTGGTGACAGTGCCTTGATGGGGATTGTTGATGCAGGACGGTAGCGGCCGCCCTGCATGGCCCCCCTGCTTTATTGCGAACGTGGCACCTGCGGGCCGGTCGGAGCCGGCGCCTGCTGCTGTTCGTCGGCCTTCTTCAGCGAATCCAGGATGCCGCCCGAGGTCGGCGGCGCGATCGGCGATCCGCCGGCCGGCTGGGTCTGGGACGCCGGCGAGCCAATGATCGACGACGGCGCGCGGCTGTAGCCCGCGTGCCAGGACAGGAACATGCTGGTGAGGAAGAAGAGCCCAGCCAGGATCGCGGTCGTCCGCGTCAGGAGGTTCGCGGTGCCGCGGCTCGACATGAAGCCGGCGCCTCCCCCCATGCCAAGGCCGCCGCCTTCCGACTTCTGCAGTAGGACGGCGCCGATCATGACGGCGACGATCATGAGGTGGATAACGATGACAACAGTCTGCATAGTATCCTTCCGTCACAAGCGGGCGGCGCCTGACGGCGGCCGATCGCGCTTCGCGGGTTTTCCTGAAGTTGCGCGGTGTTACACGATCGGAGGGGGTATTGCCACCCCCGATCGGGCCAATAACCTAGCTTAGAACTGCCAACGGTTTGGGTTAGCTAGGGGCAGCCCTTGGCAATGGCAAGGAAATCGGCCGCTTTCAGGCTGGCGCCGCCGACCAGCGCGCCGTTGACGTTCTTCACGGCCATCAGCTCGGCTGCGTTCGACGGCTTGACCGAGCCGCCATAGAGGATCCGCATCCTGGCCCCCTCGTCGCTGAACCTGGAGGTCAGGAGTTCCCGGATAAACCCATGAATCTGCTCGACATCCTGGACCGTCGGGGTCAGGCCGGTGCCGATTGCCCAGACCGGCTCATAGGCCACGACCAGGTTGGCGGCGGTGGAGCCGTCCGGTAGCGACAGATTGAGCTGACCATGCAGGATGTCGAGGGTCTGGCCGGCGTCGCGCTGGCCCTGCGTCTCGCCGATACAGACGATCGCCGTCACCCCGGCACGCCAGGCCGCCTCCGCCTTCTGCTTGACCAGAATGTCGCTCTCGCCGTGATCGGCGCGGCGCTCGGAATGGCCGACGATGATGGCGGTCGCGCCCGCATCCGCCAGCATTTCGGCGGCGATATCGCCGGTATGGGCACCGGAGGCCTTCGGATGGCAATCCTGCGCCCCCACCGCAACTTTCTTGCCGCGCACCTTCTCGGCAAAACCCGCGACCAGGGTCACCGGCGGGCAGACCAGCAGGTCGGCCTTGCCGGCCACCTCTGCCGCGCCATTGAGCATGGCGTCGAATTCGGCAATCGACCCCTTCAGGCCGTTCATTTTCCAGTTGCCGGCGATCAGCGGTCGGATGGCGTCGGTCATGTCAGTTTCCAGCGATATGAGGTTTGTTCATGCGCTAGCAGAGGACCTGCCGCAGTTCCAGATTCTTGTTCTGACGCGTTTTCTTGACGCGAACCGGGGTCCACTTCGCTGGAAAACGCTTTGAGGCTTTTAACCGCAGCTTCTCGCCGTCGCATGGCCTGAGGTTGCGGGGGGAAAGCCGCCACTTTATGATGATCTATCAATTTGGTGACGCGCTTTTGCGGAATCTGCATTAAGACGCGCTCCCGTTCCCCTCCTGACCAAACAAGTTGGACCAAATGCTTCGAGGAATGCGCAAGGCCTCATCAAACTGGCTCGGCAAAACCATTATGGCCGTGGTGATGGGCGTGTTGATCGTGAGTTTCGGCATTTGGGGCATCGCCGACATCTTCCGCGGCTTCGGACAGTCCACGGTGGCCAAGATCGGCCGCACCGAGATTTCGCTGAACGAGTTCCGGCAGATCTACACCGACCGCCTGCAGCAGATCAGCCGCCAGTTCGGCCGGCCGCTGACGCCCGACCAAGCCCGCGCCTTCGGCCTCGACCGGCAGGTGCTGCAACAAACGATCGCGGAAGCCGCTCTCGACGAAGAGGCGCGCCGGCTCGGCCTCGGCCAGTCCGACGAGCAGATCCGCCAGGTCATCATGAACGACCCCAACTTCAAGGGCGTCGGCGGCAACTTCGATGCGAACCGCTTCCAGGCGATGATCCGCAATTTCGGCTACACCGAGCAGCGCTACGTCGCCGAGCAGCGCAAGGTATCGCTGCGCCGGCAAATCACCGGCACGATCGGCGCCGGCCTAGAGCCTCCGAAGGCCATGCTCGACGTGCTGACGCGCTTCCAGAACGAGCAGCGCTCCATCGAGTTCGTCAGGCTGGATGCAGCTCAGGCAGGCACCATCGACGCGCCCTCGCCCGAGGCGCTCGCCGCCTATTTCGAGGATCACAAGGTCCAGTTCCGCGCCCCCGAATATCGCAAGGTCGCCTTCGTCGTGATCTCGCCGGAAGAGATCGGCAAATGGACCGAGGTCTCCGACGAGGACGCCAAGAAAGTGTTCGAGCAGCGCAAGGACCGGCTCGGCACGCCGGAGAAGCGCCAGATCCAGCAGCTTGTGTTTCCCAACGTCGCCGAGGCGCAGGCTGCGCGCGAGCGTCTCGCCGGCGGAATGTCGTTCGAGGATCTCGGCAAGGAGCGCGGGCTCAGCGCCTCCGACGTCGACCTCGGGCTGGTGACCAAGTCCTCGCTCGACTCCGCGGTCGGCAATGCCGCCTTCGCGCTGCCCGCAGGTGAGATCAGCCAGCCGATCCAGGGCGCCCTCGGCACCTCCATCGTCAAGGTCGACAAGATCGAGCCGGGCAATGAGGCCGACTACGCGAAGCTTGCCGGCGACATCAAGCGCGAGATCGCGACTGAGCGCGCGCGCGTCAAGGTCGCCGACCTCCGCGACAAGATGGAAGACGAGCGCGGTGGCGGCTCCAGCGTGATCGACGCGGCGCAGAAGCTCGGCCTCACCGCCGTGACCATCGACGCCGTCGACCGCTCCGGTCGCGCCCCGAACGGCCAGCCGGTCGCCAACATCCCGCAGGGCCTCGACGTGGTGTCGCAGGCCTTCAACACCGATGTCGGCGTCGACAACGACGCGATCTCGTTCAAGGGCGGTTATGTCTGGTACGACGTGATTGCAATCACGCCGTCGCGCGATCGCAACCTCGACGAGGTCCGCGACCAGGTCGAGGCACGCTGGCGCCAGGACCAGATCGCGACCAAGCTGAAGGCCAAGGCGACCGAGATGGTGCAGAAGCTCGAAGCGGGCGGCAAGCTCGCGGATGAGGCGGCAGCGGTCGGCGCCAAGGTCGAGACCGCGACCGGCTTCAAGCGCGACGACTCGCCCGCCGGCGTGCCCGGCACCGTCGTGGCGGCCGCGTTCCGCACTGCCAAGGACGGCGTCGGACAGACGCCCGTGAGCGGCGGCAGCGAGGTGATCGTGTTTCGCGTCACCGACATCATCGATCCCGCGGTCGATGCCGCCTCCGACGCGGTCAAGAAGCTGAAGGACAGCCTCGACCGCGCCCAGACCGAGGAGCAGGTCGCCTCCTACGTCAACAAGCTTGAAACCGACATCGGAACCACCATTAATCAGGCCGCCTTCGCGCAGGTGACCGGCGCGAACCAGTGAGTTGAAAGCACGCGATGGACGACCTGAAATCGATCATTGGAAAAGTGGCGACCGGCGCCAGCCTGTCGCGTGACGAAGCCGCATCCGCCTTCGATGCCATGATGTCGGGTGAAGCAACGCCCTCGCAGATGGGCGGTCTGTTGATGGCGCTGCGGGTGCGCGGCGAGACCGTGGACGAGATCACCGGCGCAGTCACAGCGATGCGTTCCAAGATGCTGACCGTGACGGCACCGCCCGACGCCGTCGACATCGTCGGCACCGGCGGCGACGGCTCCGGCTCGGTCAACGTCTCGACCTGCGCCTCCTTCATCGTCGCGGGCGCGGGCGTGCCGGTGGCCAAGCACGGCAACCGCGCGCTGTCGTCGCGCTCGGGCGCCGCCGACGTGCTGGCTTCGCTCGGGGTGAAGATCGACCTCAAGCCGGAGCAAGTCGGCCGCTGTGTGCGCGAATGCGGCATCGGCTTCATGTTCGCCCCCGCCCACCATCCCGCGATGAAGAACGTCGGCCCGACCCGTGTCGAGCTGGCGACGCGCACGATCTTCAACCTGCTCGGCCCCCTGTCCAACCCGGCCGGCGTGAAGCGGCAGATGGTCGGCGTGTTCTCCAGGCAATGGGTGCAGCCGCTGGCGCAGGTGCTCAAGAACCTCGGCTCCGAATCCGCCTGGGTCGTGCATGGCTCCGACGGCCTCGACGAGATCACCCTCACCGGCCCGACTTTCGTGTCCGCGCTCCACAATGGCGAGATCCGGAATTTCGAGGTGACGCCGGAGGAAGCCGGGCTCTCGCGCTGCGAGACCGGTGCGCTGAAGGGCGGCGATGCCGACGCCAATGCGATTGCGCTGCAAAGCGTGCTCAACGGCAAGCCGAGTCCGTACCGCGACGTGGCCCTGATGAACGCCGCCGCCGCGCTGGTCGTGGCCGGACGTGCCAAGGATCTCAAGGAGGGTGTCGCGATCGGCGCGAAATCGCTCGACAGCGGCGCGGCGAACGCGCGGCTGAAACACCTGATCGCAGTCTCCAACGGCTGAGCCTGACATGTCGGACATCCTGACCAAGATCGAGGCGTACAAGCGCGAGGAGATCGCCGCCGCCAAGCGCGCGCAGCCGCTGTCGGCGGTGGAGGCGAAGGCCAAGGCGCAGCCCGCTCCGCGCGGCTTCGTGCGCGCGATCCGGGCCAAGCATGCCAATGGCGATTACGCGCTGATCGCCGAGGTCAAGAAGGCCTCGCCGTCGAAAGGATTGATCCGCGCCGATTTCGATCCGCCTGATCTCGCCAAGGCCTATGAGGCCGGCGGCGCCGCCTGTCTCTCGGTGCTGACCGACACGCCCTCGTTCCAGGGCCATCTCGACTTCATGGTGGCCGCGCGCGCGGCGACCTCGCTGCCGGTGCTGCGCAAGGATTTCATGTTCGACACCTATCAGGTGGCGGAAGCGCGCGCGCATGGCGCCGATTGCATCCTCATCATCATGGCCGCGCTCCACGATGCCACCGCCAAGGACCTCGAAGACGCTGCTCTCGCCTATGGCATGGACGTGCTGATCGAGATCCACGACCGGGCCGAGCTTGATCGCGCGCTGAAACTGCATTCGCCGATGATCGGCGTCAACAACCGCAATTTGCGCACCTTCGAGACGACGCTCGCGACCAGCGAGGCATTGGCGCCGCTGATCCCCGAGGGGCGGCTAATGGTCGGCGAAAGCGGCATCTTCACCCCTGCCGATCTCGCCCGGCTCGAGCGCGTCGGCATGTCGACTTTCCTCGTCGGCGAGAGCCTGATGCGGCAGGCCGACGTCACCGCCGCAACGCGCGCACTGCTCGCGCGCGAGACCAGCGCGCGCGCGACCGGTACGCGCTGACATGGCGCGCAAGCCTTCCACGACCAGGCCTTCGAAGAAAGCAGGCCCTGCCCTTACCCATATCGGCGCCTCCGGCGAGGCGCGGATGGTGGACGTGTCGGCCAAGCCCGCGACCGAGCGGCTCGCGGTCGCTGAAGGCCGCGTCGTCATGACCAGGGCAACGCTCGACCTGATCGTGTCCGGCAACGCCAAGAAGGGCGACGTGCTCGGCACCGCGCGCATCGCCGGCATCATGGCGGCGAAGCGCACATCCGAGCTGATCCCGCTCTGTCATCCGCTCGCGCTGTCCAAGGTCACCGTCGACATCGAGCCCGACGCCAAGCTGCCGGGCTGCCTTGTCCGTGCCAGCGTCAAGGTCACGGGCCCGACCGGTGTCGAGATGGAGGCGCTCACGGCCGTGTCGGTCGCCTGCCTCACCATCTACGACATGATCAAGGCGGTCGAGCGCGGCGTCCGCATCGAGGGCATCCACCTCATCGAGAAGCTCGGCGGCAAGTCCGGCCATTACCGCGCCTAGCACTCGCTCGGGAGCGGCTGCTACTTCAGCGAGGTGCTGATCGATCCGAATTTCAGCTTCAGCGTCGAGCCGAGATTGTTGACCGCGGCGATGATCGCAAGCGCGATGCCGGCGGCGATCAGGCCGTATTCGATCGCCGTCGCACCGGCTTCGTCGGCAATGAAGTTCTTCAAAACGGTTTTCACGATCAACTCCTCACTGTGTCGTTGGCAGGCATGTTTCGCAATTCACGTGCCAATGGCGGCTTGAGGATCGCCAACACCTTAGATGGTTAAGCCTTGGTTGATCGTCGCCTGACCGGCAGGAACTGACCGGCAGCGCAGGTGGCTTGCGGAAATTCCTGCACGGCTTGCACCCGCGCGCATCGATCGCTTTTGTGCTTAACGATTCATGTCGCGTTAACCGCGCTTCCTAACTTCGCCTCCATACCGTTCCCGTAAACCAACGGATGTTTTGAGGATCAAGAATTGATCCTGGCGTGTGCGCGGCAACAACCGACATGATGACGAAATACGGCAGTCGCCTTTTCGACCAGGCCTTCGTGCGCAGCGGACCGATCCGCTGGCTGGTCGTGGGCGGCACGCTGCTGATCGCCGCGATCGCGGTCGGCGCGACGCTGATGGCGCAGAATTTCCGCGAACGCGCGCTGCGCAATTCCGGCCGCGAGCTGGAAAACACCGTGCTGATGCTGGCCCATCATTTCGATCAGCAATTGCAGGATTTCGCGGTCATCCAGAAGGATTTCGTCGACCACGTCCGCGCGACCGGCATTGCCAGCGCGGAAGACTATCGCAAGCGCCTCTCCGGGCAGGACATCCATCGGATGCTGCGCTCGAAGATCGAGGCGCTGCCCTATATGGGCGGCGTCAATGTCATCGATGCCGACGGCAATCTGATCAACTCGTCGACGGCATGGCCGGCCCCCAAGGTGAACGTTGCCGATCGCGCCTATTTCCGCACTTTCAAATACGACCCCTATTCGCCCGATGTCCTGATCGAGCCGCTGCACAGTCGCATCTCCGGCGCCTGGACCATCCTGATCGTCCGCAAGATCGTGGGCCCGAACGGCGAGTTCATCGGCGTGGTCGGGCGCGGCATCGAGCCCGCCAATTTCGAGAAGTTCTTCGAATCCGTGGTGCTCGGCGAAGGCGCGACGATCTCGATGTTGCACCGTGACGGCACGCTGCTCGCCCGCTATCCCCATTCCAGCGAGTTGATGGGGCGGAATTTCAAGACCGGCCCGTTCGAGCAGCAGCGGGTCTTCGGGCTCGATCACTTCGCCGGACGCTTCATGAGCCCGGTCGACGGCGAGGACCGCCTGATCGCCTCGCACGCCCTGCCCCACTTCCCGATCCTGATGATGGCGACCACGACACGCGCGGCGGCGCTGACAGACTGGCGCGAGCAGATCGGCATCCTGATCTCGGTCGCCGCCTCTTCCGCGCTCGCCATCGCCGGCGTGCTGATCGCGATCGTGCGCAAGCTGCTGGAGCAGCACCGCCTCTCGCGGGAAAGGCTGATGCTGGAGAAGCAACGTCTCGACCGCGCCGTCAACAACATGACCCAGGGCTTGCTGTTGTTCGACGCGGACCGGCGGCTCGTGGTGTGCAATCAGCGCTACATCGACATGTACGGCCTGTCGGCCGCCGTGGTGACGCCGGGCTGCAGCTTCCGCGACGTCATCGCTCATCGCAAGATGACCGGCTCGTTCACCGGCGATGTCGATCAATATACCGAACGCGTGCTGCGCGACATACATGTACGCAATTCCATGGTGGTGGACACCGCGGATGGCCGCTCGATCCAAATCCTCAATGAACCGCTCGCCGACGGCGGCTGGGTGGCGACGCACGAGGACATCACCGAGCGCCGGCGCATCGAAGAGCGCATCACCCACCTCGCCCACTACGACGCGCTGACCGACCTGCCCAACCGCGCCATGTTCCACGAGCATCTGCGGCAGGAGCTGGCCGCCATCGCCCATGGCGAAGAGGTCGCGGTGCACTACATCGACATCGACGAGTTCAAGGGCGTCAACGATGCGCTCGGCCATCTCGTCGGCGACGAGCTGCTGAAATCGGTCGCAACGAGCCTCAGCCGCTCCGCCGGCCCGACGGATTTCGTGGCGCGGCTCGGCGGCGACGAATTTGCCATCGTGCAGAGCGCGGTGACCTCGCCGGATCAGGTCAACGATCTCGTCGCCCGGGTCTTCCAGGCCATCCGCACCCCGTTCGACTGCATGGGCCACCATCTCACCAGCGACGCCAGCATCGGCATCGCGCTGGCGCCGGGACACGGCACGGCGCTGGACCAGATCCTGAAGAACGCCGACCTTGCGATGTACGCCGCCAAATCCGCCGGACGCCGCACCTATCGCTTCTTCGAGCCCGAGATGGATGCCAAGGTCCGCGAGCGGCGTCAGCTCGAGATCGACCTGCGCCACGCCATCGCCCAAGGGGGGCTCGAAGGCGGCCTCGAGGTCTACTACCAGCCCTGCCTCGCCCTGAAGGACGACCGCATCACCGGCTGCGAGGCGCTGGTGCGCTGGCGCCATCCGGAGCGCGGCATGGTCTCGCCGGCCGAGTTTATCCCGATCGCCGAAGACACCGGCCTGATCAACGAGATCGGCGAATGGGTGCTGGCGACCGCCTGCCGGGATGCGGCCGGCTGGCCCGACGACATCCGCCTCGCCGTCAACGTCTCGCCGGTGCAGTTCAAGAGCGGCACGCTGGCGCTGAAGATCATGGCTGCGCTCGCCGCCTCCAATCTGCCGGCGAGCCGGCTCGAGCTCGAGATCACCGAGGCGGTGCTGATCCGCGACGACGACGCGGCGCTCGCGATCCTGCACCAGCTCCGCGCCATCGGCGTGCGTATCGCGCTCGACGATTTCGGCACCGGCTATTCCTCGCTGAGCTATCTGCACCGCTTCCCGTTCGACAAGATCAAGATCGACCGCTGCTTCGTCGACGACATCGCCGGTCCCGACGGCTCCGCCAGCATCGTCCAGGCCGTCGTCAACCTGGCGGCCGCCCGTCGCATGACCACAACGGCCGAGGGTGTCGAGACCGAGGAGCAGCAGCGCCTGCTCCGCGCGCTCGGATGCTCCGAGATGCAAGGTTATCTGTTCAGCGCCGCCAAGCCTGCCGACAAGGTGCTGGAGCTGTTCGCGCTGCATCGCAGCCGGCTCGCCCGGCGCGAAGGCGGCGAGAGCCGCCGGCGCGAGGCCGGTTAGGTCGGACCTCGGTTGTCGGCGCAGCGGCACTCCCAGAAGCTCTCCTCGAGACATACGACGCAGGTCTGCTCGAGGCGCTCCTTCAGTGCGTGCCGCGCGCGATGAAGCCGGACAGTCAGGTTGTTCACGGTCACCCCCAGATCGGCTGCAACGAGCTCCCGCGGCTCACCGCCGAGATCGACCCTTCTGATGACCTCGGCATGCTCCGGCTTCAGCAGTGAAAGGTGCGTATGAAGACACTCGCAGACCGCGGCATTCGCCGCGGCGTCCTGCTCGGCCGCAAGACGATCGTTGAGCTCGTTCGGGAACGGCACCTCCCGCGTCCTGCTCCTTGATGCCTGGCGGTGAAAGTCGGCGATGGTCGTTGCCAGGACCCTGCTCAGCCAGCCTCGAACCGAATCCGCATCGCGGATGTCGGCGGAGCGCTCCAGTGCGCGCAACATGAATGCCTGGAGCACCTCCTCCGCTTCCGCCTGACCACCAAAGCGTCGCTGCAGATAACCGCGGAGGCGATCGTAGCTGCCGACGAGGGCGGCCCGAACGACCGTGTCCTGCGCGTTCAGGGAATCGGCTGTCTGCATCGGCAGACTCTCGTTCGGCGATTTCATGACGTATCGTCCTTGCATGCCATTTCAGCAGCTCGCTTCACGGTGGCGGGAACGGGTCAAATCCGGACAAGGGGCGCGAGAGGCCGCCGCTATGGCGGCACTCACGCGGCCAACTTGGCTACCGCAAGTGCTGATCACGATTTCGGCGCTCTCCCGCTCAACGCGCAGCGCGCGCGAGCAGCGAGCGAGGCCGGCTCTGCCGCGCCTGCGCGTGCGAGACCTTGCGCGCATCGCCGCCGTCTGCTTGGACATGTGTCCTTCGCAGACGTGTCGCTTCGCGCCCGGATCTGAGCGACGCAGTTCGGTCTTTGGGAGCTATCTCAGGCGATGGGGGGCCGGTAGTGACGACGGAACGCACCTTCGTCGCCGATCACGTCCGGCTGCGCCTCGCAGCGCGAGTGCGGCACCACGAACTCCGCAATCGCGGGAGCTTGAGGCGATACGGCGCTGAAGCACAGCACCGAGCCGCAGCAGGTCGCATGCCGATCCCTGGGCTCGTCCCGGTCGTCGTCACAATCGCCGGTCATCGCCACGTCGTGCGAATGCACCGCCGGTCCGGCATCGGCCTCATGCGCAGGTTGATGCTCGCACGGAATCGCCGTGACGGGGACGATCGAGACCGCGAGAGACGGCGTCATCGACGCAAGCAGATAGGCGATGGCGACAAGCCATCCCCACCACCTTCGCCTTGGCCTGATCAAGCCAATCATTTCCGCTCCCGCTACGCGCCGTGGAACATATAACTCTGGTTGTACTGTCGGCCAACAGAAAACGATGCATCTCGAGCCGGCAGCGTCGGGACAGACGCTGCGCCACATTCGTCCAACGGTTCCGGGCGACGCAAAGCCATCATGCTCCGGCGGCGTGGCTCGTGAGATATTTTTCGCTGTCCCTGTAATGTAGGAGGCCCGTCTGCGTCGAGCGCCGGTCAATGATGCTTCATCCAGCCGACGCCTTTGATGTCGTTGAACGAGTCCGTCCTGTGGCACAGAAAGCATTGATCGACCGATGCGTGCTCCTGCCCCGCGATCATCCGATCCATCATGATGAAGTGGCCCATGTAGTGGCTCGGCGGCGCCTGATGGCATTGGGCGCAGTCCTTCGAGGTCGGCGAGGGATGCAGGAAACCTGCGATCTTCCAGGCCTCGAGCCCATGGCAATCCGCGCATTCCGGTCCAAACAATCCGCGGTGCGGTTCCCGATTGCTGTGGCAGCTGGCGCAATCGAGCGCAGCTCTTTCCGGCCGGTCGGACCTTGGCAGGCCCAGAAACTCCGTCAGGTCGGCCCTCAGTTGGTCGGCAGAGGTCCGGTCGAACACCTTCTTGCCGGAGGCGGGCATCGTGACTTGCAGCAGCGACGCATGGTTCATCCTGATCGGCCGCAAGTCGCCAGAGTGCTCGCGGTGGCAGCCGGAGCATTGACCGCCCACCACAGCGTGAAACGCCGTCGATTGCTTGGCGAGATCCGCGGCGGAAGGCGCATGACAGGTGATACAGGCGGCCGCCTCGACGCCTTTGATCGGCGTATGGCAGCTCTCGCATCTGTCGGACAGAAATGCATGTTTTGCGGAAAGCGGTCCGGGACTGACGAGCCTCGTCCAGCCCGGGACGCTTCCCGAGCTGCCCCGATACAAGGCGATCGACGCGACCGCTGCACTTGCGATCGCCAGTGTCGCGACCACGACGTAGAGCACGCCCCGGATGGTCACGCGAGCCACCACAGTCCGTAATAGATCTCGGCCGACACATGCACCGCCAGCAGCGCGTACATGACGATCGCGGCCAAGACATGCAGCCCGATCCACTGCATGAAGATCGCCTTGACCGCCTCACTCGATCCGATGGCCGATTCGAGATCGGAAATGCTATCGACGAGCTGCAGCAGCGGCACATTCTGCAAGGCCAATGCAGGCATGTCAGGCCCGTCACGCTCCGCCCGATCGGGCGACGACATGGCCGCTGCGGTGTACTCATACGCCGATCTCAACGTCGCCAGATACGACTGCCGCTGGCGGAGCTCCAGCGCGGTTAGCGGCAGGTAATAGCGCCCGACAAATCCGGTGACGACGACGATCAGCATGCACGTCACCAGGGCGATCCCGAGCGGACTCTGAAATTTGTGGCCGGTATGCAGCAGCGCAAAGAACGCTGCGACGATTCCCGCATAGGCATGAAACGCCAGGAGCGTCGGCATCGACACCCATCGCGTGACCAGGGCCTTCACGCCAGTGCTGTATTTCGCCAGGGGATAGACGAGCAGGAGGAGCATCAGCGCCGCCGCACCGGCCCCGAGCACAAAGCCGGCCAGGCTTCCCGCAAACCGGCCGTCGGAGTGAAGCAGGAAAGCCGGCACCAGCAGCAACAGGGCCGCCAGAGTGACGTCGGCGAACAGGCGCGCTCTTCCGTTCATCATGTCAGGCCTCGACGACGAGATCTCCGACCGATCTTGCCTGGCAGGCCAGGATGAGACCGTTCGCCTTGTCGTCTGCAGTCAGGGCGTCCTGGACTTCCATCGTGACGGAGCCTTGCAGAAGATGCGTCTTGCAGACGCCGCAGACCCCGGCCCTGCACGAATAGTCGATCGACACGCCGGCGCTTTCAGCCACCTCCAGGACGCTCTTGTCCGGAGGCAGCGCCGCCACCTTGCCCGATCTCGCAAAGTGGATCGTGGCCGTTGCAGGACCGACCGCCGCGGCTTCTCGATTGCCGCCCTCACCTTGCGCCATCGGCGCTTCGGCGATGATTTTGCCAGGAGGTGGAACGGCTCCGCGGGCCGGTCCGAAGGCCTCCGTCTTGATCTGCTCGCGCGGCACGCCGAGGCCGATCAGGGTTTTCCGGAGCGCCTCCATCATTCCGGGCGGACCACACAGATGAACGCGCCGTTTCGCAAGATCCGGCACTGCCTGCGTCAGGAACTCGGCCGTGATCTGACCCTCGCTTCCCATCCAGGACGTGCCTGCGGCCCGCATCATCGTGGCCGCGACGTGCAAATTGATCATCCTGCGCTGGAGATACTCGAGCTCGTCCCGGAAGATGAATTGCTCGGTCGTCTGCGCACCATAGACGAGGTAGATCTGGCCGGGCCATGCGATGTCCGACAGATACCGGATCGCCGCCATCAGCGGCGTGATGCCGACGCCGCCACCGATCAGGACGACACTGTCAGCTTCCGAGCCCGTGAACGTAAAGGCGCCGGAGGGGCCCGCAACCTCGACGAGGTCTCCCTCCTTCAGCTGGCCATGCATGTAGTCGGACAGAAGCCCGCCGTCTTCGCGCTTGATCGTGGTCTCGACATAGGCGGTCTGGGCTGCGGATGATGCGATGGTGTAGGAGCGCCTGACTGTTGCTCCGCCAATTTCGATGGCGTAGGTCAGGAATTGGCCGGGCAGGAACGCAAACGGAATCGCCCCGCCGCCAGGTGCTTGCAGACGGAAGGTCTTCACGTTTGGCGTCTCCTGATAGATCGCGCAGATCCTCAGCGAGCCCTTCCAGAAGCTACTCGCCTCATCGCGCCGCGGTTGGCGGCTTGTCTCAGAAGAAGATGTCGTCCCGACCTTGTCATTCGGCGAGCCGGCAGCTGGCATCGACACGAGTGGCATGACGGCAGCCGGCGCGACCGCCGCGCGCGTCAGCCGGTCGACCAGCGCGTTCGCCCGGCGCATGCGCGCGACGTAAATCGCGAGCATCCCCAGCGCGAACAGCGCCAACAGCGCCATGGTCGTGACGTGAAACCACGAGACTCCCGGCGCGCCGTTATCGACATCTGCACCGCCTTGCTGAGGCAGCAGGTTCATTTGCGATTTGAACCAGGCCTGCGCGATTTGCTGCGGCGGCCTGCCCACGTGCAGCGAGCGCAGCGCGATCACGCCGCTCTGGACGGTGTTCAGGGACTCGCGAAGCCGCCGCGACGCCTGATCCGCGGCAACGATGTCGCCCGCGGCCATGGCGTGCCGCAGATCCATTTCTGCACCCGCCAGGCGATCGGCCTCGGCGCTGATCCGCGCGCGCGCCTGGACCGCCAGCTTGCTCCGCTGCTCGGCAGACAGCGCCGGCATGTCCATCAATGCCGGATAGAACTCCTTGCGCGGCCGGCCCATCATGCCGTCCATGCCCCCCATCATTCCCGACGTGGCGCCGCTGGGCGGCGGGCCGGCGGCTTGGCGCTCGCTCGGCCCTGCTGATCCCTCCCCCTTCGGCGCCGCATCGCCTGTGGAGCCGGACGCTGCGGGATGGTGCGCCGCGTGGTCGCCTTCTGTCTCCGCCACCTCCCAGCGCTGGGCGATTTGCCCGGCCGGATGCGTTACGCCGCGGCCGACGTCCGACGCCGGCGCGGCAATCGCCGCAAGCTGGCTCGCCAGGACAACAAGGGCCAGCACGCCGGAGCGTTGTCGAAGAGACAAAGCGAACATGATCCCGCGTTCACTTCAGCGGTCAGAACGACGCAATCAGTGGCAGCAGGATCGTATCCGCGGTCTGCTTCTGGTTCTCGTTCAACGACGCGTAGAGCCGCGTGAAGGCAAGGCGAGCCGATTTGATTGCCTCCAGACGCTCGGACAAGTGCCGCTCGTAATGCTCCAGACGATCGGCACTTCCGAGCCTGTCATCCATTGCAAGCATCTTGCGTGCTTCCAGCAAGTGCTGCCGGCTCGAACGCAAGGCGTCTGCGACACTGTTCCAATCCGCGGTCTGCCTGTCGCTGATCTGCAGCTCCGCCTTCAGAAAGGCGATCCGCCCCTCGAGCCGCTCGGTCACGTCCACAGGACCGCTCATCGCGCCGCTGCTGCCGGATGAACTCATCTGGCCGCGCATCATCTTCTCCATCATTTGCATCATCGGCGTCATGCCGGAATTGTCCTGACAGCCGGCGCCTTGGCAGTCCCGCATCTGGCCTTGCTGCGGCATCTTCATCTTGTCGTCGTTCATCCGGCCGCCGCCCGTGTTCTGCGGCTGCCTCGCTGGCTGGCCCATGTTCATCTTGTCGCTGGAATCCGACGGGTTCGGCATCTTCGACATCTTGTCGTCATCCATCATCGCGGTCCGCGTAAGACCAGCGGCGATTGCGGGCGACAACCCGACCGGCCCGAGGGCGAGGCCGGCAAAAGCGGCTGCGCTCATGGCGATTTTTCTCGAACAGTTCATGGTCATTCTCCAAAGTTTGATTCGGATGGTCATCTGATCATCGAGGTTGGCACTCCGCAGACGATCACCACCACCCCGAGCAGCTCGATGGTCGATGCGGTCCAGTGCAGGCCGTGCAGAACGAGGCCCTGAATCTCGTCCGTGAAGATCAGCTCGGAATTTATCATCCGCCCGCCTCCGCGACCGAGCGGCTCCTGTCGACGTCCTTCGACCACGTTCGGTAATAGGCGACGATCGTCATGATCCAGAGGCCTGCGGCACCGACCAGCAACTGGGCCCATAGTCCCTCAGATCCGGACTCGAGCACGAAATGCGCGACGAAGGACAGAAAGAGGCCGACGCAGAACACGGACAGCGACTGCTGGCCGCATCTGATCAGGGGCTGGAGCAGCGGCGACTTCAGACCGGGCCAGTCGATTGGAATGAGCGAGACGACGATGAGCACCAGGCTCGCCAGATGGATGATGCGATACGGCCCGAGATTGGTTTTGTCGTTCGGAATGAAGATCGCGGCGAGCCCGCCGGGAATGTAGTCCCGGAGGCCCGGGATCCGTTCAGCCAGCGTCATCGCGAGCGCAAAGAGCAGGAAGCCACCGCATAGGACAAGCAGCGTGCGGGACGACAGCAGCCAGCGGCTCGCTGCCGCCCCTCCCAAGGCCAGCCAGGCTCCAAATACGAAGAGCAGCTGCCACGCGAACGGATTGAAATACCAGAGTCCAGCCGGATAGGACGGCAGATTGAAGCCGTAATGTCGGGCGGCCAGATAGAGACCAAGCGAGCCGGTCATCACCGCATTGCGCCATCGCAGCATGAACCAGAGCACGATGGGAAATGCTGCCATCAACACGATGTAGAGCGGTAGAACGTCGAGATTGAGCGGCTTGAACTTGAGGACCAGACCTTGCGAGAGCGTCTCGACCGGAAAGTTCATCAGCGGCGCGACGTTGAACTGATCCATCAAATGAAGTTCGTCGAAATTGTGCGCGACGTAGTGCACGGACGTGAGATAAACCAGGAACAACAGCAGGTGGGCGACATAGAGCTGCCATACCCGCCGCAGCAGCCGAGTTGCTCCGATGACGAAGCCGCGCTCCATCATCATCGAGCCGAACACGAAGGTCGCGGTATAGCCGGAGATCAGCACGAACAGGTCGGCGCCATCGCTGAAGCCATAGTTTCGCGTCGTGAACCAGGCGAGCGCCGAATCCGGAATGTGTCCGAGGAAGATCAGCCAGTTCGCGAGGCCGCGAAACAGATCCAGCCGCACGTCGCGCCGGGACTTGACCAGCACCGACCTGATCGTGATCGTCTCCCAGAGACGCCGACGCAAAAGAAGCGCAATCTGCAGGGGCCGACCAGGGTCGTGAATAGTCTCGTCAGTCAACGGCGCGTTCTCCTTTTTTGCGGTCGGCCTTTCGGATCGCAACCTCGTCGCCGCTCATTCGCGTCGGCACGCTAGGTTGTGTCATTGATCCCGATTTGACCGACATCAAACTCGATCGCGGCACCAGCCAAATCTTTTTGTGATTCAATCGCGTAATGAATCGAGACGCCTGTCGTCCACGACAATCTCGCGCCCATGTCGCTGCACGATCGAGGCCCCTGCGCGCCGCTCGCGACTTCGCGCTGCGGATTAATTTTTTTCTGTAAGAAGATCGATGCTTCTCGTCGCCCGCTGCAACTCGACGATCTACGCAAGGGCCCGCGCCAGCGCGCGCGTTCCTATTTGATCTTGCTCAACCTGCGCGAACACACTCCGGGTTTGCTTGCACTCAATCAAGCCACCGGGACTTGATTGACACCAACTCGACAAGTTCAAAACAGGAGAAACCAGAATGAGTCACCGCAAGCTGATCGTCGCCGCCGCGATCATGTCGTTCGTCGCGTTGCCCGCCGTGGCGCAGACGAGCACGACGGGCACGACCGACGAGAAGAACGGCCACCATTATTCGGGCGGGCCCAAGACCGAGGTCCCGCACCACATGGGCAAGAAGGAGGGCGACGGCGGCTCGACCAGCGGATCTGGCGGCAGCCACCATTACGGCGGCGGACCGAAGACCGAAGTCCCGCATCACATGGGCTCGAAGAAGGAGCAATGACGATCGCGCCGTGATCCCGTGGCTTGCGTGCTGCGGGATCACCGCCTCCCAGATCAACCCGGGGCCGAGCCACTCCCGTTGCTGCAGACTTGACGATCGTGGCCGGCCAACGTATTTCCTGAATTGCAGCCGCCGAAACGGTGCTGCCGTAGGCGTTACCGTCATCCAACGCGTCCTTTGTCGGGAGGATCCCAGCAGGGAGATCTCGATTCACGAGACGCCACGGTCATGCCATCACTCGTCCTGTTTGCGGACGCTCCCCCGTTCAAGATGCCCATTCCGGCGCTGCCCAACCACGCCTGGATGTTCGTTGTCTTGCCGGATCGCGCACCATCGGGACTCCCAGGGTTGCCGTGGCCTTCACCTCCACCGAAAGGCAGCAACCATGAAGATGACTGGCAACACGATCCTCGTCACCGGCGGCACCAGCGGCATCGGCCGCGCGCTCGCTGAAGCCTTCCACGACCGCGGCAACCGCGTCATCGTCACCGGGCGACGGCAAGCTCTGCTCGATCAGATCACGGCTGGGCGCCCCGGCCTGATCGGCATGTCGCTCGACCTCGACGATCCCGCGAGCCTGCCGCGCCTGTCGGCCGAAATGCGCGCACGATTTCCCGAGCTCAATGTGCTGATCGCGAACGCCGGCATCTCGCGAGCCGAGGACATGAGTGCGGCCGGCTGGGATGCCTCCGACGCGGAGGCGATCGTCGAGACCAACATTCTCGGCGTGCTGCGCGTCACGGCGGCGTTCCTGCCGGCTCTGAAGAAGCAGCCGAACGCGACGATCATCGCAACCAGCTCGAACCTTGCCTTCGTGCCCCGCGCCGACTTCCCGACCTACTGCGCCAGCAAGGCGTTCCTGCATTCCTGGCTGCAGTCGCTGCGGCATCAGCTCCGCAGGATCCCAATCGAGGTGCTGGAGCTTACGCCGCCCTATGTGCAGACCGAGCTCACCGGCGCCGCGCAGGCAAGCGATGCGCGCGCCATGCCGCTCGCCGCCTACATCGCGGAGGTCATGCAATTACTGGAGTTGCGGGTCCATCCCCGCGATGAAGTGCTGGTCGAGCGCGACCGCGCCCGCCGCTGGGCCGAACGCGACGGCCGCTACGAGGCGACCTTTGCGGCCATGAACCCGAACTGAGCTCAAAACGAATTCGCCCGGGAGCGGCGATCCGCTCCCGGGCGATCTCTGAGAGTCACAATTCTAGTTCGGCACCGCCGCCTTCGGCGCCGGCTTGGCGGCGACCGCATTGGCGGTGACGCCGTGCAGGAAGTCATAGGCCGCGTGCAGGGCCTTGTCGTCCTTCTCTTCCGGCGGGACGTAGGATTGCGATCCGGTCTGCTCGGTGCCGTCGGCGGCTTGCAGATGGCCGCGCATCTGCGACTCCGCCATGGTGTCCATCCGGCCCTTCAGCTCGGGCGGCACGTCCTGGAGGATCTCGATGTCGGGTGCGATGCCCTGGGCCTGGATCGAGCGGCCCGACGGCGTGTAGTAGCGCGCCGTGGTCAGCGCCAGTGCGCCGTTGCCGGAGCCGAGCGGGATGATGGTCTGCACCGAGCCCTTGCCGAACGAGCGCGTGCCGATGATCGTGGCGCGCTTGTGGTCATGCAGCGCACCGGCCACGATCTCCGAGGCCGAAGCCGAGCCACCATTGACCAGAATCACCAGCGGCTTGCCCTTGGTGAGATCGCCGCCATGCGCGGTGAAGCGCTGGGTTTCTTCCGGATTGCGGCCGCGGGTCGAGACGACCTCGCCGCGCTGCAGGAAGGCGCTCGACACCGACACGGCCTGGTCGAGCAATCCGCCCGGATTATTGCGCAGGTCCATCACGTAGCCGACGAGCTTCTCCTGCGGCACCTGCTTGGAGATCGCAGCGATCGCCTTCTTCAGGCCGTCGGTGGTCTGCTCGTTGAACGAGGTGACGCGGATATAGCCGATGTCGCCGTTCTCGACGTGGAAGCGCACCGGGCGCACATGGATGATCTCACGCGTGATCGCGACGTCGAGCGGGGCGTCCGCGCCCTTGCGCACGATGGTGAGCTTGGTCTTGGTGTCGACCGGGCCCTTCATCTTGTTGACCGCCTGCTCCAGCGTCATGCCCTGCACGGCCTCGCCGTCGATCTTGCTGATGAGGTCGCCGGACATGATTCCGGCCTTCGAGGCCGGCGTGTCGTCGATCGGCGAGACGACCTTGACGAGGCCCTCCTCCATCGTGACCTCGATGCCGAGCCCGCCGAACTCGCCGGAGGTGGTCTCCTGCATCTCGGTCCAGGCCTTGTCGTTCATGTAGCGCGAATGCGGATCGAGCGAGGTCACCATGCCGGTGATCGCACCTTCGATCAGCTTGGCATTATCAGGCTTCTCGACGTAGTTCCCCTTCACCCGCTCGAACACTTCGCCGAACAGGTTGAGCCTGGAATAGGCATCGTCCGCGCCCGCCGCCGCCCTCGCCGCCCATAGCCCGCCCTGCGGAACGGATACCAGAAGGGTCAGACACGCTCCGGTGAGCGCGCCAAGGGGGAACAGCAGGGTTTTCCGCATGGATAGGCTTGCCTTTTTGCTCGGGGCTTGGGGTGCCATGCAAATGGCGATCCAGCCCGCTTCTCACAACACCATTCAGGTTTCTTCAAGGCCGCCCTGCCACGGCGGCGGGCACCTGCAAAAAGCCCTTCGTTCGGGTCTAAACTTTTGGCAACGTTCCGAAACCGTCTCGCGCGAAAGACGGGAATCGGCCGGCCGGCCCGCGCCTCGCAGCTATGCGATTTTAGGATGGTTTTGGAGAGCCGGACGGGTTAGGCGATGACACAAGGCTTCAAATTCTCGGGAGGGTAACAATGAACGAAGCGCCCCGCATCCGGCCGGAACGGAACGTCGAACTCGGCGCCAGCAACGAGCCGTTCCAGAATCTGCACGAATTCATCCGGAAGGCGCGCGCCAACCTCAACCAGAACGCCTGGGACTACATCGTCGGCGCCGCGGAGACGGAAACCACGATGCGCCGCAACCGCATGGCGCTGGACGAGATCGCATTCCGCCCGCGCGTGCTGCGCGACGTGCGCAAGGTCGACGGAAGCGTCGAGCAGTTCGGCCGCAAGATGCGCCTGCCGGTGTTGCTGGCCCCGGTCGGCGCGCTCGAGATCTTCGATCCAGATGGCGCCGCGAGCGTCGCGCGTGCTGCCGGCACCTTCGGTGCGGCGCACATGCTGAGCTCGGTGTCCGAGCCCGGCCTGGAGAAGACCGCCGAGGCCGCCCCCGATGCGTTGCGTCTCTATCAGCTCTATGTGCGTGGCGACGACGCCTACGTCACCGATGTCGTCAGCCGGGCCGAGAAGAACGCCTACGCCGCCTTCTGCCTGACCGTGGACACCGCCCATTACAGCCGTCGCGAACGTGACATCGCCAAGCGCTATGTTCGCGAGAGCCGCCTGCGCGCCACCGGCGGCGACTACCAGAAGGGACTGGAGTGGCGGACCGTGAAGATGATCAAGGATAAGTTCAAGATCCCTCTGATCCTGAAGGGCATCGCCACCGCCGAGGACGCGTTGATCGCGCTCGATCACGGCGTCGAGTGGATCTATGTCTCCAACCATGGCGGCCGCCAGCTCGATCACGGGCGCGGTGCCATGCATGTGCTGCCTGAAATCGTCGACGCCGTGAAAGGCCGCGCCAAGATCATGGTCGATGGCGGCTTCTGCCGCGGCACCGACATCGTCAAGGCGATTGCGGCCGGCGCCGACCTCATCGGCATCGGCCGGCTGCAATGCTGGGCCCTGGCGGCGGCCGGCGAAGCCGGCGTGACGCGGATGCTGGAGCTGCTGGAAGACGAGGTGCTGCGCTGTCTCGGCCTTCTGGGCGCCACCTCGTTCGCCGAGGTCGGCAAGTCCTGCCTGCACCCGGCCATCGCGACCAACGCGCCGAGCGTGTTTAGCGCGTTCCCGCTGTTCGACCACGATCCCTATCGATACTGAGTGAAAGGATGCAGGTGACCCCGCTCTCTCCCGGCAGCGCAGATGCGCTTCTGTTCGATCTCGGGCGCGTGGTGCTCGACATCGATTTCTCCAGGGCGATCGCCTGCTGGGCGGGACATGCCGGCTGCAAGCCCGAAGCCATCGTCGCGCGCTATGTGCGCGACAGCGAAGCCTACCGGCTGCACGAGGTCGGCAAGATCAGCGACGAGGATTATTTCGCCTCGCTGCGCAACTCACTCGGGATCGCCATTTCCGACGCGCAGTTCCTGGAAGGCTGGAACGCAATCTTCGCCGGCGAGATGCCTGACATCGCCGACCTGTTGCCGCGTGCGGCCAAGCAGATGCCGCTCTACGCCTTCTCCAACACCAACCGGCCGCATGTCGACCATTTCTCGAAGGAATATGCCGGCTTGCTCGGCCATTTCCGCGAGCTCTATCTGTCGTCCCGCATCGGCCTGCGCAAACCGGACGCGGAGGCCTTCGACCATGTCGTGGCGGCCATGGGCGTGCCGGCGAGCCGCATCGTGTTCTTCGACGATCTCGCAGAGAACATCGAAGGGGCACGGGCGCGCGGATTGACCGCGGTGCATGTGACCTCGCCCCGTGACGTCGGCGATGCGCTGAAAAAGCTCGGGATTTGACGGATCCATCTCCCGGCAGGAGCGGTTCCGGGAACTCGTCTGCCAAAAAAGGAGGAACCAAAGCACTTTGTGCATTTTTGTACAGAGTTCCGGGAACGGAATCCGTCCTTCCGGACTCTTGAGTCCGTTGGGGACTTCTACACTGGACGGATCGACGTGCTGGGCAAATCCTACCTCACCAAGCAAGCCTCTCTCCTGCTCGAGTTCGCCAGAACCACCTCGGATTCCGACCTATCCGCCAAGCTGATCAGCAAGGCCGCCGACCTGAAATCTCAGGCCGACCCGCTGCCCGACAAGGACCAGGGCCCCAAAGCGCCGGACGTCAGTCCGGACGACCCGGCCAGGAGTTGACCCATGCTGGCCGTGGCGCTCGTTCTTCTCGTGCTTGCCATGGCCGTCCTCGTACCGGTCTGTCTCGCCTTCCGGATCATGCCGCGGAGGATTTGACGTCTATCTTTCATGACGGAGCTGACGGCGCAGGCTGAATCATCCTGCATCCACACTGTTTTGCCTCTGCGCCTGCACTCGGCTAGAACTCTCGCCGCCGATTTGCCGAACGTGCTCAGCAGGAGTTTTCACCCGTGGCCTTGATGCCGGTTTCTGACGCGCTTGCCGCTGTGCTTGCCGGCGCGGAGCCGCTGCCTGAGGAGACGGTCTCCCTCAACGCAGCTTTCCACCGCGTGCTCGCCCGCGACGTCGCGGCGCGGCGGACGCAGCCGCCGGAGGCGATGTCGGCGATGGACGGCTATGCCGTGCGCGCGGCCGATGCGGCGACGATCGATTCCCAGCTGACGGTCATCGGCGAGGTCGCGGCCGGGCGGCCGTTTGCCGGGTCGGTCGGCGCCGGCGAAGCGGTCCGGATCTTCACCGGCGGCGTCGTTCCCGCCGGCGCGGACGCGGTCGTGATCCAGGAGGATACGGTCGCGGACGGCAAGCGCATCACGATCAAGGAAGCAGCGATTCCCGGACGGCACATCCGGCGCGCCGGGGTCGATTTTGCCGAGGGCGACGTGCTGCTGCGGAAAGGAGCCCGGCTCACCGACCGCGACCTGGCGCTCGCTGCCGGGATGAATCACCCGCACCTGCCCGTCCAGCGCCGTCCGAAGGTCGCGATCCTCGCCACCGGCGACGAGCTGGTGATGCCGGGGGCAGCGCCCGGCCCCGGCCAGATCGTCTATTCCAACGGCTATGCCCTGCACGCGCTCGCGCGCCAGGAGGGCGCCGATACCGTCGACCTCGGCATTGCCGCCGATACGCTGGAAGCCACCACCGCCGGGATACGCCGGGCCCGCGAGAGCGGCGCCGACATCCTGATCACGACCGGCGGCGCCTCGGTCGGCGACCACGATCTGGTCCAGCAGGCGCTCAAGGCCGAGGGGATCGCGATGACGTTCTGGAAGATCGCGATGCGGCCGGGCAAGCCGATGATGCACGGGCGGTTAGGGGCGATGCGCGTGATCGGCCTGCCCGGCAATCCCGTGTCATCCTATGTGTGCGGCTTCCTGTTTATGGTGCCGCTGATTCGCGCGTTGTCGGGCCAACAGGCGATTCACCATCGCCGCGAGCGCGCCCTGCTCGGCCGCGACCTCAATGCCAACGACCAGCGCGAAGATTATCTTCGCGCGCGCCTGGAGCGGCGCGACGACGGCACGCTGATCGCCCTGCCGGTCAATCATCAGGATTCGTCACTGCTTGCGAATCTCGCTGCGGCACAGGTACTTCTCGTGCGCCCGCCGTTCGCACCCAAGGCCGCAGCCGGCACGCCTTGCGAGGTGCTGCTCCTGCCCGTCTGAGCGCTGCCACCACACGTGTTCCGCGAAGTTTGTCGCGTTCACGGTAAATTAAGCAGTTGCGGAACACATATCGAACATATAGTGTCCGTTCATGATTTGTTTCGAGCATCTAGCGGCTCGCCGCTGAAGTGAACGTCTCGGAATCGAACGACATCAACCGGGGGATTTGGTCGAGATGTTAACGCGCAAACAATACGAGCTTCTGCGATTCATCAGCGAGCGTCTGAAGGAAAGCGGCGTGCCGCCCTCCTTCGACGAGATGAAGGACGCGCTCGACCTGCGCTCGAAATCGGGCATCCACCGCCTGATCACCGCGCTCGAGGAGCGCGGCTTCATCCGGCGCCTGCCCAACCGCGCCCGCGCGATCGAAGTCATCAAGCTGCCCGAGCTCCAGGCGGCTGCCGGCAGCCGCCGCGGCTTCACGCCGAGCGTCATCGAGGGCAATCTCGGCAAGGTGCGCACGACTTCCAGCCCGTCCGCCGACGAGGGCGAGCGTCCCGTCGCCGTACCTGTCATGGGCCGTATCGCGGCCGGCACGCCGATCGAGGCGCTGCAGACCCGCAGCCACACCATCAGCGTCCCGCCTGACATGCTCGGCGCCGGCGAGCACTACGCGCTCGAGGTGCGCGGCGATTCGATGGTGGAGGCCGGCATCCTCGACGGCGACATGGCGCTGATCCAGCGCAACGAGAGCGCCGACACCGGCGACATCGTGGTGGCGCTGATCGACGACGAGGAAGCGACGCTGAAGCGCTTCCGCCGCCGCGGCGCCTCGATCGCGCTCGAGCCCGCCAACGCCGCCTATGAGGTCCGCATCCTGCCGCCCAACCGGGTGAAGATTCAGGGCAAGCTGATCGGCCTGTACCGGAAGTACTGAGCCGACCTCGCGATCGTTCAACCCCCGTTGGAGCGGACAATTGTCCGCTCCGGCTGGATAGTCTTTCTGGTTCTGCACAGATTATCCGGCCACCTCTCCCGCTCTAGATCCTCGGCACGCCGCGCAAGGCGCTCATCGCTTTGCGGGCCTTTGAGAAACCGAGGAGATAATCATGCGCAGATCGTCCTGAGCACCGTCACGATGGCGCTGATCGCAACGTCAGTGTCACAGGCCGTCGCCGCACGGCCGCATCATGTCCGCAAGACGACGCCGGCGACGACGAGCGAGCAATTCCGCAATGCACACGACGCCATTGCACAGCCGTCGCAACCCACCTGGCCGTATTCGGGCTGGTCGGCACCTGCTGGCCACTGACGGAGAAGCATGCCGAATGCACGGAAGCGGACTTTGTTCCTCGTGCATCTGAAAAAGATATTGTGATGGCGAGCTGCGGACCCAAGCCGCAGATTTGCCCACAACCAAGCAGACCGTTGTATGCTTCCACTCTGATAGAGGCCTGCGCCTCGAAAAGAGGCGTGGGTTGCTATCTTCGAATGAGGAGCACCCCGATGTGTGACTACAGCCTGCACGCCGTCGCGACGCGTCCCGCCGAAGTCGGCGAGACGATCGTCACGACAACATTCCGCGGCACCTCGACGCGCGGCTTCGCCTCCGAAGCCGACATGTCCGTTGCGGTATGCCTGCTGCCGGGAACGGAGCTCGCTTTCGCCGACAACGTCCGTTACGACAATCGCTGGATCTGGACGCGCACCATCAACTCGCGCGTCGGCAAGTTCGGCAAGATCGATCCGCACATTCCGGACCGCCATCACGATGCGATCGAATTCCCCGACGGCAAATACGTGCTGGTGACGCAGCTCGTCGAAGGCCAGCGCGCAACCGTGCTGCAATTGCCGGTGACCCAGCCACTTGGTGAGCGCGAGCACAAGCCGCAGATCACCGCCGACAGGCCGACGATCACACGCCTGCCGATCGGCTGACGTAGCTGCACCCCGGCTCACGGGTCGGGGCCAGGAATGAAATCGCCATCGCCGGCCGTGGCCGGCGAGATGGTGCGGTTTGTTATCTTCGAAAATACCTTTGCCGGATCACCCGCAGCAGTTCTCCGTCGCACGAAGTTTGCGCGGCCCTGCCTGAATTTTGAACGTCCGTTCTGCAGGCAAATGGCCGATGCTGCCAAAAGGCTTGAGGCAGCGGGCACGTTCGATGAAGACCTTCATTCGCGTCGTTGAACTCTGGGTGCCCGACCGGACGCGTATGCGGCTGGAGTTCGGCGGCGGCCTCTACGGCGAAGGGCTGTCCGCGTTCAAGGCCGCAAGTGAAGAGCTGCGCTTCGGCTACGACGAGGGCCTTCCGGGCAAGGCCTGGGCTGCTGGGCACCCGGTGATCCTCACCAAATTCGCCAACTCCTATTTCAAGCGGACCGACCAGGCGCTCGCGGCGGGCCTGACCTGCGGCGTGGCAGTGCCAGTATTTGCCGGCGAATTCCTGCACGCCGTGATGGTGCTGTTCTGCGGCGACGACGAAGCGCATGTCGGCGCCATCGAGCTCTGGCAGAACGATCCCGATACCTCCCACGAGATGGGACTGGTCGACGGTTACTATGGCACCGCCGAGATGTTCGAGTTCAACTCGCGCCACACCAGGTTTCCGCGCGGCTTCGGCCTGCCCGGACGCACCTGGAAAGCCGGCCTGCCGCTGATCATCAAGGATCTGCACAACGCCAAGAGCTTTCTGCGCTGGGAAGACGCCGCCGAGGTCGGGATCAACCTCGGCGTCGGCGTGCCCTACCGGACCGGCACCGACCAGACCTGGGTGCTGACCTTCCTCTCCGCGCAGGCGACGCCGATTGCACGGCGCTTCGAGATCTGGGTGCCGAACGAGGCCCGTTCTGCGCTGGTCTTCCGCGCCGGGGATTGCAGCGCCCAGACCGATCTTGCCGCGCTCTATGCGGACAAATCCATCGGAAGGAGCGACGGCAGCATCGGCGGCGCCTGGGCCACCGGGATGCCCGCCCTCAACGATGACCTGGCGCATGACAATTCGATCGCGGCCACTGAAGCGCGCGCGTCCGGGCTGAGCCAGATGGTGGCCTTGCCGGTGATCGGGAAGGCCGGGCTCGACGCCGTGCTGGCCTGGTACCTGTAGCTCGTCCGCTCAATCCTCAGCCTGCATGTCCGCCTCGGACGGCGTCGCATCCCGGTTGCGGGGAGCTGCCGACGGTGGCGCAAGGCTCGCGCCGAAATCGCCCTCGCCAGCGGTTGCCGGTGCCCACGGGCGGTCAGCACCTCTTGCCTTCACCGCCTGCACCGCAAAGCCGTCGCCCTGCCGCGCCAGCGCGAGCGCGCCCTGCGCGGCGAGGCGTTGCCGGTCCACCACCATCGCCGCGCAATCCGGCGCAGCGGGCCGGGCCGTCACCACCAGCGCGGCGCGGCTGCAATCGTCCGCCAGCGCATCGATCCGCAACGCCAGCGCGACCAGGCGCCCGTCGGCGAGCGGCGTCACGCAGCCGGCCTCGTCGCACGACACGCCGTCGGCCAGCGCGGCACTGCCCGCATCGCGCGGATCGGCATCGGCAGCCAGCCACTCCTTCAGCAGAAAGCTGTCCTTGCCCACCCGGATCATGTGGAGGCGCCCGTCCCTGCCCCGCACTGCAACGCTCTGGCCGTCCCCGGCGATCAGGATATCCGGCGGCCGCACCGACAGGCCCCAGAGGATCGCAGCCAGCAGCACCAACCCGCCTGACCAGCGCAACGGCGTGCGCAACAGGCCCATGACAATGATGCCGAGGCTGGCCGCGATCAGCGGCGCGATGCCGAACGCCGGGAGACGCCCGACCGCGCCCGGCAGTGCCGCCACCCAGCGCGACACCGCGACCATCCAGTCGATTCCGATCCCCATCAGCCACCAGAACACGCCATCGAGCCCGAAGGGAGCAGCGAGCAGGCCGAGCAATCCGGCTGGCATCACCAGCGCCGAGACCACCGGCATCGCGCCGAGATTGGCCAGCACGCCGTACGGCGTGACGCGATGGAAGTGGAAGGCGGCATAGGGCGTGGTCGCAAGCCCCGCGATCAGCGAGGCCAGGAACAGCATGGCAATCTCGCGGCCGCCCCACAGCGCGATGCGCGCGGTCGCGGAATGGTCAGGCGAAGCAAACAGGTTCGGCATGCCGATCTGCACCAGCGCCACCAGCCCGAGCGTTGCCGCAAACGACATCTGGAAGCTCGGATGCACCAGCGCCTCCGGCGCGACCGCGAGCACGATCAGCGCGGCCACGGCCAGCGTGCGGAAGGTGATGGCGCGGCGATCGACCATGACGGCGATCAGCACCACCGCGGTCATGAAGAACGAGCGTTGCGTCGCGACCTCCGCGCCCGAGAGCAGCAGGTAGAACGCGGCGGCAACCAGCGCCGCGGCCGCCGACCATTTCTTGATGGGGAAGCCAACCGCCAGTCCCGGGATCAAGGCCAGCAACGCGCGCACCGCGAAGAACACGACGCCGGCGACGACAGCCATGTGATAGCCCGAGATCGAAAGCACGTGGCCGAGCCCCGAGACGAACATCGCGTCATTGACGGGCGCAGTGATCGCATCGCGCCGGCCGGTCAGGAGCGCGGTCGCGATCGCGCGGTTGTCGCCTTCGAGCGTTGCGCGGATGCGCGCGTCGATCGCATCGCGCAGGCCCTGCATGAAGGCGGCGTAGCGCAGCCGCAAGCCGCCGGCATCCGGCGGCGCTGCGGCGGTGATCGCGCCCATCACGAAGCCGGAGGCACCGATGCCCTGGAAGAACATGTCGCGCGAGAAATCATAGCTGCCGGGGCGCACCGGCGAGATCGGCGGCATCAGCCGCGCCTTGAGCTGCACGAAGCTGCCGACCTCGGGCGCGGTCCCCTTGCGCACCGACAGGCGCACGCGCTCGAGCGTGACGTCGCTGCGCTGCGCCTCCATCGCGGTGACGCGCAGCACGAAGCGATCGGTGCGCTCGCGGATGTCGCGGGTCTCGACGAAGCCCGACAGCGACACCGAATAGAGCGGTTTCGCCAAGACGGTGTGCGCAATGCGCGCCGTCTTCCAGGTCGCAATGGCAAAGCCTGCCGCGACCGCCGCGATCATGATCGCGGGGGCAAACAGCCGGCTCCGCCGCAACAGGACGGCGCCGAGCATCAGCGCCATGGCCGTCGCGGCGGCCACCCACAGCACCGGCTCGTGATCGGCCGCAAAGTAGAGCGCAATGCCGCTGCCGAAAGCGACAGGTACCCACGGCAACAGCCGGCCAGCGCCAACCTCGGCGCTCGCCCATTGGCGCAGCGTCTCGACGAGCGCGGACCAGGCGCCAAAGCCCGCCGGTGCAAAGCCGCCGGCCGACGCGCTGCGGCCCGCCGGCCAGGTTCCTGCGATCCCTTGCGAGACACGCTGCGGCCGGCCCGGCTCCGCCATTCCCTGGCAACCCCTAAGATACGCGACAGGCGCAGAGGCTACCGGAACGTGCAGGCGACCGAATAGCGGTACAGATCAGGAACGAAGAGGGTGCACCCTACTTTTCCTCTTCCATCGTCACGGCGACAGCCGCCTTGGCCGACAGGCGGACCTTGTTGCCTTCGACATCGGCGACGAGGCCCTTGTCGATGAAGTGATGGTGGCCCTTGTGGCTGCCCTCGCCGCTGTCCTTTCTAGTCAGCTTGATGCGGTTGCCCTCGACGCGATCGACTGTGCCGACATGGACGCCGTCGGCGCCGATGACTTCCATATGCTCTGCGATGTTCTGCATGGTGGGATCCTCGTTGGCCCACACAACGCCTGAGAGGCCTTTCTGTTCGTTCGTGACAAAACCGCCGGATGCGATGGGCGACTGTTCCATCTCAGGACGGGGCAGCCCCGGTTCGGTCGATTGAGCCGAAAGTCTCATAAGACGCCAGCCCCGGCGGGACTACACTGGTTCTCCGCCTCCCCGGCAGACGGGCAGGTTGTGATAGCTCGCGGTACCGAAACGACCGCTGGAGCTCTTTCTCAGGTGGCTCAAGCCTCCCTGAGATTTGGCGTTGCGGACGCAACTCGCAAATCTCGCCTGTGGCGTCACGCACCAAGCGTACTGCGCGAGCGAAGGGCGCTGACAAGCGCCAAGATTAGCGCTCGAATTTGACAGGAGCAGCACATGGCAATTCAAGTACCAAGCGATTTTCGCCGCGTGATTGTTGCTGCGTCGGTGGGAAACGTCATCGAATGGTATGATTTCTATATCTTTGGCAGCCTGGCCGCAGTTCTGTCGGTCAAGTTCTTCGAACAGTCCCACCCGGTTGCAGCCCTCCTCAGCACGATCGCGCTGTTCACTGCAGGATTCCTGATCCGTCCGTTGGGAGCTTTCCTCTTTGGATGGATGGGCGACCGGGTCGGGCGAAAATATACGTTCCTCATCACGCTGAGCGGAATGGGACTGGGTACGGGAGCAATCGGATTGATCCCGACCTACCAGTCCATCGGTCTGACGGCGGCGTTCCTTTTGTTCGGTCTGCGCATGATTCAGGGTCTGTGTTTGGGCGGCGAATATGGCGGCGCCATCACCTATGTCGCAGAGCATGTTCCGGATGACAAGCGCGGCTACTACACCGGCTGGCTGCAGACCTCTCCCACTCTCGGCATCGTCGTGTCCCTGGCCGTGATCATCCTGACACGGACCTGGTCCGGCAATCAGGCGTTCGACGAATGGGCGTGGCGCATTCCGTTCCTGGTGTCCTTCCTGCTTGTGGCCATCGCAATCTACATTCGGCTCCAGCTCCAGGAGACGCCGATCTTCCAGGAAATCAGGGCCCGCGGCCAGATGACGGCGAATCCGTGGAAGGAGGCCTTCCTCAGTTCGAACGTCAAATTCATCGGGATCGCAATCGTGGTCCTGATCGGACAGGGCGTGGTCTGGTACAGCGGTCAGTTCTGGGCGCTGTACTTCCTTCAGCAGGTCTCGAAGGTGGACCCGCTGAACTCCGCTTACATCGTGGGAGCCGCGCTGCTGATTGCGACACCGAGCCTGATTTTCTTCGGCTGGCTGTCGGATCAGATCGGCCGCAAGCCGGTAATCCTGGGCGGCATGCTGCTCGCCGCGATCACCTACTATCCGCTGTATCTGTGGCTGGGAGCGGTCACGCAGCCCGGCAACATCAACTATCCGACCGCGATCTTCATCATCTTCATCCTCGTTTGCTACGTTGGAATGGTCTACGGGCCGGTCGGTGCGTTCCTGGCGGAATTCTTTCCGGGCAGGATCAGGTACACGTCGGTATCGGTGCCGTACCACATTGGCAATGGCTGGGGTGGTGGATTGGTGCCGTTCATTACGTCGGCGGCATTCGCGGCGACCGGCAGCATCGGCTACGCGTTGATCTACCCGATCGCGGTCCCCGCGGTATGCTTCCTGCTCGCGCTGTTCCTGATGCCGGAGACGCGCAAGATCAGCATCTGGCAGCCGATCGAGCCCCGAACCGCATCGTGACGGAATAGCCTTGTGCAGGTCTTGGTGCAGGTCTTGGTGTAGGATCCGCAAGGCCTGCACCAAGCCATCAGCGCGACGAGATCATTCGAACCCCGTCACGCCCAGGCGTTGTCCTCGCGTGCGCCTCCGGCCGCCAGCCAATAGCGGTCGGCGGAGAGTTTGACCGATTGCTCTTGTCAGCCGGCCGGGTGATGCCAGCGATCGTGCCACCAGGCGCTGAAGTCACGATCGGTCGTCAGCTCCCAGCCACCAAACAAGATCACCAGCAGGCCCGACAATACGCTGCTCGCCGTGGCTGCTGCCTGGTCATAGCCAATGGTCCAAGGCACCAGCACAAGCGCCAGGCCCAGCAGCATTTCGCCCCACTCTTCCAGGTAGGACGGGATGACAAAGGCCTCTACGGCAAACAGCATGACACCGAGCCCGAGCGCGATGGTGATCCAGACCGCCGCCCCGGACAAGCCGAGGACAAAGGATGACAGGACCAGCCATACGCCCACCAACAGGCTGGCAGCGTCTTGCCAATGTTGGATGCGCATGATGCTCACCTCCCTTCTGGTATTCATATGGGGGCGCACCGACGATGAACCATCCGTCCGGCCTGCGTTGTGTTGCCGCGAGGGCCGGTCCGGGAGCCGGCGTCCAAGGCCAGCCGCCCATGCCCGGAGAGGGCCCTTGCGAGTGCGGCGCACCCGGATGCAGACTGTCGCCGCTAGACAGGTGTCAATGTCGACCGTTCCCGGTGCCGCGGAAGTTCGCGCCCGGAGCAGAGGGAGATGACGCCATGCGAGAAATGGAAATCCACGACTATGCGCGGCAGTTGCTGGAAGCCCATGGCCCCAAGGCCATTGCGGAAGCCGCTCAAAACGCCATCGACCTCGAGCAGAAGGGCGAGCTCGAATTGGCAAAAACCTGGCGGCACATCGAAGATGCGATGAAGCTGATGCGCGGGCCGCACCAAAGCTGACTGCCGGCGCGCAAAGCTTGCCTGACTGCGGCGACAACGCCGAACGTGGACCACAGTCCGTCGCGAGCCGCTAGGTTGCGGCCGAACGGCTACGCGATCTCGGGACGCTGACCTGGGAGCGAAGCCATGGTTGCGAAATGTACGACAACCGAAGACCTCGTGAAGGCGATTACGGACGAGAAAGTCCAGATGATCGATTTGCGGTTCACCGACCTGCCGGGGACGTGGCAACATTTTTCCGTGCCGCCGAGCGCGGTGAATGCCGATGCACTCAATGAGGGCATTGGATTCGATGGCTCATCGATCCGCGGCTTCCAGGAGATCCAGGAAAGCGACATGCTCGTCGTCCCGGATCCGACGACGGCCTTCTTCGACCCCTATAGTCCGGCCAAGACCCTGGTTCTCATCTGCAACATCCGCGACCCCGTGACCGGCCAATCCTATAGCCGGGACCCCCGCTACATCGCCCAGAAGGCCGAGACCTACCTTAAGGGTACCGGGCGTGCCGATACGAGCTATTTCGGCCCGGAGGCCGAGTTCTTCGTCTTCGACGAAGTCCGCTACGGACAGGGCATCAACTTCGCCATGCACGCAATCGACTCCAGCGAAGGCAGCTGGAACACCGGCACGGATGAAGGACCGAATCTCGGCCACAAGCCGCGCCCGAAAGAGGGGTACTTTCCCGTTCCTCCAACCGACAGCATGCAGGCGCTACGCACCGAAATGGTGCTGACGATGGAATCTCTGGGGATCCAGATCGAGGCCCATCACCATGAGGTCGCGACCGGCGGCCAGAACGAGATCGACATGCGCTTCACCACGCTGACCCGCATGGCCGACAATCTGATGATCTACAAATACGTGGTCAAGAACACCGCACATCAGCATGGCAAGACCGCGACATTCATGCCGAAGCCGCTGTTCGAGGACAACGCTTCGGGCATGCACGTTCACCAGTCGCTCTGGAAGGGCGAGACGAATTTGTTCTACGACAAGGGCGACTACGCCGAGCTGAGCCAGCTCGCGCGCTACTATATCGGCGGGCTTTTGAGCCACGCCTGGGCGTTGTGCGGGCTCTGCGCCCCCACCACGAACTCCTACCGGCGCCTGGTGCCGGGTTATGAAGCTCCGATCAACCTCGTCTACTCCCAGCGCAATCGCTCCGCCTGCTGCCGGATTCCGATGTATTCGCCGAATCCGCGCGCAAAGCGTGTCGAGTTTCGTTCACCCGATCCGTCCTGTAATCCCTACCTGGCCTTCGCTGCAATGCTGATGGCCGGCCTCGACGGTATCGAAATGCGGATCGACCCTGGCAGCCCGATCGACAAGAATCTCTACGACCTCCCGACTGCGGAGGCGAAGGAGGTGAAGTCCACGCCGGGATCGCTGGACCAGGCGCTCGACGCGCTCGAGCGCGATCACGCATTCATGCTACGCGGGGATGTCTTCACCGCCGACGTGATCGAAACCTGGCTCGACTACAAGCGCAAGAAGGAGGTCGACCCGATCCGGCTGCGACCGCATCCTTACGAGTTCCATCTCTACTACGACATCTAGGGCATTCTTTCGCCTACCTCTCATACCAACCGACGAGGGTCGCTTCCGCGATCACGTGTTTGCGCGCCTCTCGCTCGATGTCGCCGCAGGATGCATTGGCCTTTGCCGGCAGGCTCTCAATCGAGAGGGCAAGCAGTCGGAAGTGATAATGATGAGGCCCATGGCCATGCGGTGGACACGGGCCGCCATAGCCCACCTTCCGAAAATCGTTGACGGCTTGCTTCATTCTGGCGTTCTGCGCGGCGTTGATCGCAAATTCCGTGACCGCCGGCGGAATGTTGTAGACTGCCCAATGATGCCATTTGCCGGCAGGCGCATCGGGATCGTCGCAGAGCAGGACAAGACTCCGCGCCCCCTCCGGCGCGTCGCTCCATTGCAGAGGTGGCGAAAGATTTTCGCCATCACAGGTAAACCGTCGCGGAATTGCGGCACCATCGGCGAAGGCGCTTGAAACGAGTTTCATGGCTCTCTCCTCGATCCGAATGATGTATTCTAGCTCGGTCCTGCCTGGTGCGGAATCCATCCGTCCCCTAAGATGAGGGGAGACGCATTGGGACTGTTGCAGCAGAATAGCTCGTCATGCGACCGCTTTTCCATCCGAGCCTGGTCAACGGTCGCTACGGCGATCCGACGGTCTATGTCGAAACGCTGTTCGAGAAGCGAAGTCTGCTGTTCGATATTGGAGAGATTGCCTCCCTGGCGCCACGGAAGATCCGACGCGTCGACCAGGTCTTTGTCTCGCATGCGCATATCGATCATTTCGTTGGCTTCGACCATCTGCTGCGTTTGCTCGTCGGGCACGAGAAATCGGTGCAGCTGTTCGGTCCGCCCGGCTTTGCCGAGCACGTCTTCCACAAGCTTCGGGCCTATCGCTGGAACCTGGTCGAAAACTATCCCTGCGATCTTGTTTTCGATGTCAGCGAACTTGGAGCGGAAAATTCCATCTCCACAACGCGGTTCCGGCTGAGGAAGGGCTTCGCGGCAGAGCCATCCGTCTCTCGCAAGACCATTGCGGGCGTACTCTGCAAAGAACCGACCCATCGCGTGTCAGCCGCGATACTTGAGCATGGCACGCCCTGCCTCGGCTTTGCACTGCAGGAAGCGGCCCATGTCAACGTTTGGAAGAACAGGCTGTCGGAGCGCGGGCTACCCGTCGGTCCCTGGTTGCTCTCGCTGAAGAAGGCCGTCGTCGAGCGTCGCGCCGACGATCATTTGATCCGTATCGAAGAAGCGGCCAAGTCGGATCGACTCGTGCCACTCGCAAGCCTGCGCGACATCGTGACGGTCACTGCCGGGCAGAAAATCGCCTATGTGACCGACGTTGCCGACACGCCGGCCAATCGTGCCGCCATCGTGGCGCTGATTCAGAATGCGGACATCCTCTTCATCGAGGCGGCGTTTGCGGACGCGGACGCCGCGTTGGCGCGGGACCGGGCTCATCTTACCACCACGGCTGCCGGAGAAATCGCGCGGGAAGCCAATGTCCGCCGCGTCGAGCCCTTTCACTTCTCTCCGCGCTATGCGGGAGAGCAGGAGCGGATGCTGGCCGAGGTGATGGCGGCGTTCGGGGCATCTTGCGCCTGAGACTCGGAGAGGTTACGCGCGATGTTGACCCAGATTTATGAAATCTCCACCCCCGAAGAGGCGTCAGCACTTTCGGCCATTGGTGTCGACCATATCGGCGTGCTCGTCGGAGACGGCCAATTTCCGCGCGAACTGCCGATCTCGGCGGCTTCCAAGATCGGCGCGGCAATTGTACCGCCATCGAAATTCTCGGCACTGTTTCTGACCCGCGATCTCTCCTTGATTGCGTCGCGGGCGCGCGAGCTCAACCCCGCGATCGTCCATTTGGGAGCCAGCGCCGAACTGCTTTCCCCGCAAGATGTTGTTTCGCTCAAACGCATGTTGCCCGGGATCGTCGTGATGAGAAGCATACCGGTGTTCTCCGAGGAAAGCGTCGCGATTGCCCAGAGCTACGTTGGCATTGCAGACTTTCTGCTGCTCGACAGCTATCGGTCCACGGACAAGCAGATCGGTGCGCTCGGCGTGACGCATGATTGGAATATCAGTCGCCGCATCGTCGAGGTCGTCGGTGTTCCGGTCGTCCTCGCAGGCGGACTCGGACCGGACAACGTCGCAGGAGCGATCCGAACTGTCCGTCCAGCCGGCGTCGACTCCAAGACGAAGACGGATCAGGACGGTTCGCATGCCAAGGACCTGGAGCGAGTCCGCCGGTTCCACGAAGCGGCTCGGGCAGCGGCTGACAATCGCTTTCCGTCGGCCTAACATGCATCGTGTAGCTCTCCCCTGGAGGAGCGCGACCATGGAACTCACCGTCGTACCCATCGTCAAGCCGGACGCGGCCAACTTCATCTTCGGTCAGTCGCATTTCATCAAGACCGTGGAAGACCTCCACGAGGCGCTCGTTGGCACGGTTCCGGGCATCCGCTTCGGGCTGGCCTTCTGCGAGGCCTCCGGCAAGCGGCTGGTGCGCTGGTCGGGCAATGACGAAGCGGCCCTCACTCACGCCCGCAACAACGCATTGGCCATCGGCGCCGGCCACACTTTTCTGATCTTCCTGGGCGACGGCTTCTTTCCGGTCAACGTCCTGGCTGCCGTGCGCTCGGTGCCGGAGGTCTGCCGCATCTACTGCGCGACGGCCAACCCGACGCAGGTGATCGTCGCGCAAACGGAGCTCGGCCGTGGCGTGCTCGGCGTAGTGGATGGCGCCTCACCGCTGGGTATCGAGACCGACGCCGACATTGCGTGGCGGAAGGACCTCCTGAGGAAGATCGGCTACAAGCTGTAGCGACCGGATGAAGCGGTTGCGATGAAGTACGCCTCCGGCGCTAGATCAGGGCAGCCCTGGACGACACGTGGTGGCTCGCGATCTTCCAGTCGCCGTCTTCGCGCACGATCACCCAGGTGAGCTTGACCGAGAGCGGCACGGCCTCTTCGTCGAGGTCGAATGATGCGATCGCGGCCATGTTAATCACATCGGGCACGACCTGAGCCGCAGCCACCTCGGAGAAGCCGACGCTCGGCTGGCGCCATCGCGGCAGGCCATTGAAATAGTCCGCCACCCCGCCCCTGCCCCGATAGAGTTTCGGGTTGGAGCCGAGGAAGAACGCGTTCTTCGCATACAGCGACGACAGCGCCGCTGCATCGAGCTTTGCGAAGCCGGCGCACCATTTCGCGATGATGGCGGAAACGATGGCGTCGGCTTCGCTGCTCATTTGCCTCAGCCTTTCGCGACTTCCTTCGCAAAGGTGTCGCGCAGGCCGATGGTGCGCGAGAACACCGGCTTGCCCGGCGTCGAGTCCTTGTCGCGCACGAAATAGCCCTGGCGCTCGAACTGCATCGGCTCGGTGGAATTGCTCTCGGCAACGGAAGCCTCGATTCGCGCATCGGAGAGAATCTCCAGCGAATTCGGATTGAGATCGGCCGCGAAATTCGAGGCATCCGGGCTCGGATTGGAGAACAGCTGGTTGTAGATGCGGATCTCCGCGGGCACCGACGTCGCGGCCGGCAGCCAGTGCATGGTCGCCTTGACCTTGCGGCCGTCGGGCGCGTTGCCGCCCCTGGTTGCGGGGTCGTAGGTGCAGCGCAGCTCCACCACCTCGCCTGCGTCGTTCTTGACCACGCCGGTGCACTTGACGAAGTAGGCATAGCGCAGCCGCACCTCGTTGCCCGGCGACAGGCGGAAGAACTTCTTCGGCGGGTTCTCCATGAAGTCGTCCTGCTCGATATAGAGTTCGCGGCCGAATGTGATCTTGCGCGTGCCGGCGCTGGCGTTGTCGGGATGGTTGATCGCTTCGAGTTCTTCGGTCTTTCCTTCCGGATAGTTCTCGATCACGACCTTGAGCGGCTTCAGCACCGCCATGCGCCGCTGCGAGGTGCGGTTCAGCTCCTCGCGGATGCAGAACTCGAGCATCCCGACATCGACCACGCTGTTGGCTTTCGCAACGCCGATGCGCTTGACGAATTCGCGTAAAGCGGCCGGCGGCACACCGCGACGGCGCATGCCCGCCATGGTCGGCATGCGCGGATCGTCCCAGCCGGCGACATGGCCGTCGCGGACGAGCTGGGTCAACACGCGCTTGGACAGCAGCGTATAGGTCAGGTTCAGCCGCGCAAACTCGTACTGGTGCGGCTCTGAGGGCACCGGCAGCTTCTCGATGAACCAGTCGTAGAGCGGCCGGTGGTCCTCGAACTCCAGCGTGCAGATCGAATGCGTGATGCATTCAATGGCGTCCGACTGGCCGTGGGCATAGTCGTAGCTCGGATAGATGCACCACGCGTTGCCGGTGCGCGGATGGTGCGCATGGAGGATGCGGTACAGCACGGGGTCGCGCAGGTTGATGTTGCCCGCGGCCATGTCGATCTTGGCCCGCAGCACGCGCGCCCCGTTGGGGAATTCGCCGGCCTTCATGCGGCGGAACAGGTCGAGGTTCTCCTCCACCGGGCGGTCGCGGAACGGCGAGTTCTTGCCGGGCTCGGTCAGCGTGCCCCGCGAGAGGCGGATCTCCTCCTGGGTCTGGTCGTCCACATAGGCGAGCCCGTCCTGGATCAGCTTCTCCGCCCATTCGTACAGGCGGTCGAAATAGTCCGAGGCGAAGAACAGGTTCTTGCCCCAGTCGAAGCCGAGCCAGCGCACATCGGCCTGGATGGAATCGATATATTCCTGCTCTTCCTTGACCGGGTTGGTGTCGTCGAAGCGCAGATGGCAGCGGCCCGGAAACTCCTGGGCGATGCCGAAATTGAGGGCGATCGACTTGGCGTGACCGATATGCAGGTAGCCGTTCGGCTCCGGCGGGAACCGGGTCACGATCTCCTTGTACTTGCCCTGGTCGAGGTCGGCCTGGATGATGTCACGAATGAAATCGCGCCCAACCTCAGTCGCCACCGGTTCTGTCATTACGAAAATCCTGTAGGGAAATCAGCGGTCCTTCTGCCAAATTCGCGTGGCCGCGCCAAGGGCTTAAGTACGGCCTCAAGCCGTCCGCCGTCGGGCTTTAGTTATGCTCCGGTCCTGCTATACACCACCGCCTCCAATGCATAGGCCCTGCCAAGAATGACCGATTCCGTCGTCACCCGCTTTGCCCCCTCTCCGACCGGCTTCCTCCATATCGGGGGCGCCCGCACGGCGCTGTTCAACTGGCTCTACGCCAAGAAGCATGGCGGCAAGATGCTGCTCCGGATCGAGGACACCGACCGGGAGCGCTCGACGGAGGCGGCGATCGGCGCCATCCTCGACGGATTGAAATGGCTCGAGCTCGGCTGGGACGGCGAGGTCATCTACCAGTTCAGCCGGGCTGCCCGTCACCGCGAGGTCGCCGAGCAGCTGCTCGCCGACGGCAAGGCCTATCGCTGCTACGCCACGGCCGAGGAGCTCGCCGCGATGCGCGAGAAGGCGCGCGCAGAGGGCCGCACCCGCCTCTATGACGGAATGTGGCGCGACCGCGACCCGGCCACGGCTCCGGGCGACGTCAAGCCGACCATCCGCCTGCGCGCGCCGCAGACCGGCGAGACGGTGATCGAGGACCAGGTCCAGGGCCGCGTGGTCTGGCAGAACGAGAACCTCGACGACCTCGTGCTTTTGCGCGGCGATGGCAATCCGACTTACATGCTCGCGGTGGTCGTGGACGACCACGATATGGGCGTCACCCACGTCATCCGCGGCGACGACCATCTGATCAACGCCGCCCGCCAGAAGCAGATCTACGACGCGATGGGCTGGGCGCTGCCGAGCATGTCCCACATCCCCCTCATCCACGGCCCGGACGGCTCGAAGCTGTCGAAGCGGCACGGCGCGCTTGGCGTCGATGCCTACCGCGCCATGGGATACCTCCCGGCCGCGCTCCGCAACTATCTCGTTCGCCTCGGCTGGAGCCACGGCGACCAGGAAATCTTCTCGACCGAGGAGATGATCGAAGCGTTCGACCTCGCCAGCGTCGGCCGGGCCGCCGCCCGCTTCGACTTCGCCAAGCTGGAAAACCTCAACGGCCATTACATCCGTCACGCCGACGATCAATCACTCGTGAGGATGTTCGAGGACGTGCTCGATCATATCGTGCCCAGCCGCGACGAGATTAAGGCGAAGTTAAACGACACCACGCGGGCGCAGCTTCTCAAGGCCATGCCGGCCCTGAAGGAGCGCGCCAAGACGCTGATCGAGCTGATCGACGGCGCCTATTTCATCTTCGCCGACCGGCCGCTGCAGCTCGATCCCAAGGCGCAGGCGCTGCTGACGCCTGAGAACCGCAAGCTGATCGGCCAGCTTCATTCCGCGCTGGAGAAAGTCGAGACGTGGAGCGGCGCCACCACGGAGGCCGCGCTGCGCGCTTTTGCTGAGGAAAATAGTCTCAAGCTCGGCGCGGTTGCGCAACCCTTGCGGGCGGCGCTGACCGGACGGACCACGTCGCCTGGTATATTTGAGGTTTTGGACGTGCTGGGACGCCAAGAAAGCCTGGGGCGCCTCAAGGATCAATCTACGACGTAAGTAGGCCATGCGTGCGGGTGATCTTGCAGCGCACACAGCAATAATATACCCATCTCCCCCGTACCTTCTGGAACATCCGGCATGCCCCGCCATCTCATCGGGGCCTTCCGGGTCCGGCCCGTTTCACCATACATCGGGGACCTCTGATGGACGCAAAACCAAGCCCAAAGACCGCCACGCTGACGGTCGGAAACAAGAACTTCGATCTCCCGATCCTCAGCGGCAGCATCGGGCCCGATGTCGTCGATATCGGCAAGCTCTACGGCCAGTCGGGTCTGTTCACCTATGATCCCGGCTTCACCTCGACCGCGAGCTGCCAGTCCAAGATCACCTATATCGACGGCGATGCCGGCGTGCTGGAATACCGCGGCTATCCGATCGAGCAGCTCGCCGAGCACGGCGATTTCCTCGAGACCTGCTATCTCCTGCTCTACGGGAACCTGCCGACGGCTGAGCAAAAGAGGGATTTCGATTACCGCGTGACCCATCACACGATGGTGCACGAACAGATGGCCCGCTTCTTCCAGGGCTTTCGCCGCGACGCCCATCCGATGGCGATCATGGTGGCGGCGGTCGGCGCTCTTGCGGCGTTCTATCACGACTCCACCGACATCAACGATCCCAAGCAGCGCATGATCGCCTCCATGCGCATGGTCGCGAAGATCCCGACGCTGGCTGCAATGGCCTACAAGTATACCGTCGGCCAGCCCTTCGTGTATCCGAAGAACTCGCTCGGCTTTGCCGAGAACTTCCTGAACATGTGCTTCGCGGTGCCTTGCGAGGACTACAAGGTCAGCCCGGTTCTCGCCGACGCGCTGGAGAAGATCTTCATCCTGCACGCCGACCACGAGCAGAACGCCTCGACCTCGACGGTGCGCATCGCCGGCTCCTCGGGTGCCAACCCGTTCGCCTGCATCGCGGCCGGCATCGCCTGCCTCTGGGGCCCGGCGCATGGCGGCGCCAACGAAGCCGCGCTTAACATGCTCTACGACATCGGCACGGTCGACAAGATTCCCGAATTCATCGCCAAGGTGAAGGACAAGAATTCTGAAGTCCGCCTGATGGGCTTCGGTCATCGCGTCTACAAGAACTACGATCCGCGCGCCAAGATCATGCAGAAGATGTGTCACGCCGTGCTCAAGGAGACCGGCCATGGCGACGATCCGATGCTGAAGGTGGCGCTGGAGCTCGAGAAGATCGCGCTCAGCGACCAGTACTTCATCGATCGCAAGCTCTACCCGAACGTCGACTTCTATTCGGGCATCACGCTGAAGGCGATGGGCTTCCCGGTCTCGATGTTCACCGTGCTGTTCGCGGTCGCCCGCACCGTCGGCTGGATCAGCCAGTGGAGCGAGATGATCGAGGACCCGCAGCAGAAGATCGGCCGTCCGCGCCAGCTCTACACCGGCGTCGCCAAACGCGACTACGTGCCGATCAAGGATCGCAAGTAAGAACCGGCCATCACGGGCCACTCAAGCGGCGCCATCTCACGATCGCGCCGTTTTTGTTTGCGCCATCCCATAGGGTGGGCAGAGCGAAGCGTGCCTACCGGACCGAAAACGAAATGGTGGGCCCGCTTCCCTTTGCCAACCCTACAAGACCGTCGCTTATCGCCGCGCCTTCCGCATCGTCGCCAGCACGACGTCGGCGGCGAGCACGCTTGGCGACTTGTTGCCTGTCGACATGATCTGATCGAGCCGGGCGAAGGCTTCGACCTGCCGCCGGCGCAGCGGCGTGTCGGTCAGCACCTCGGACAGCGCCGGCGCGAGCTTCTCCGGCGTGCAGTCCTCCTGCAAATACTCCGGAATGACATCCTCGCCGATCACGAGGTTGGCGAGGATCACCGAGGAGACGCGGATCGCACGGCGTAGGATGAAAGCCTCGATCGCGCCGACACGATAAGCCGTCACCATCGGAATGCCTGATAGCGCGAGCTCGAGCGTCACCGTGCCGGACTTCGCCAGCGCGGCATGCGCGATGCGGAAGGCGGCGCGTTTCTCTGCCTCGCCGATCACGATCTGCGGCTTGACCGGCCAGCTCGCAATGCCTTCGCGCACGGTGGCTTCGAGATGCGGCATGGTCGGCAGCATCAACTCGAAGGCGCGTCCCTGCCCCTGCAACCGGCCGAGCGCCGCGCCAAACACCTCGAGATGATGCCGGATCTCACTGCGGCGGCTGCCGGGCAGCACCAGCAGCACCGGCGGCTCACTGTTGCGGCGCTTCTGCTCCTCCACATTCGGCCGCAGCGAGAACAATTGCTCGATCAGGGGATGGCCGACATAGCTGCAGGGCGGACCGCCGAGCTTGCGGTATTCCTCCGGCTCGAACGGCAACAGGCCGAGCACGTGATCGACATAGCCGAGCATGGTTCGCGCCCGTCCCGGCCGCCAGGCCCAGAGTTGCGGCGAAACGTAATCGACGACCGGGATCGCAGGATTGCGCGCACGCACGCGGCGGGCGACGCGATGGGTAAAGTCCGGACTGTCGATGATGACGAGCGCGTCCGGCGCGGACTCGGTCACGGCGTCGACGGTCTGGCGGATCAGCCGCAGGATCTTCGGCAATTGCTGCGCCACCGCGGCGAAACCGACGATCGACAGCTCCTCGATCGGAAACAGCGTCTCCAGCCCCTCGCGCACCATGGTGCGGCCGCCGACGCCGACGAATTGCACGCCGTCGCCGAGACGCTGGCGCAGCACCTTCATCAGGGCCGAGCCGAGCCGGTCGCCGGATTCCTCCGTCGCGATCAGGAAGATCTTCCGCTTGGGATCGCGAGCCTGCATCATTTGGGCAGGCCGATGATGAAGAGATATTTGGCGTCCGCAAGCGCGATCATCGCCTGCGGCTCTGCGGCGATCGTGTTGCCGGCGATGACGGCGATGCCGCCAAGGCCGGCCTTCACGACACCCTCGATGGTGCGCGGGCCGATCGTCGGCAGGTCGAAGCGCAGATCCTGGCCGCTCTTCGGTGCCTTCACCAGCACGCCGCGGCCGGAGGCGGCACGGATGCGCCCCTCCTCGCGCAGGCGCGCCACGCGCGCGAGCAGCGCGTCGGTGCCCTCGATGTCCTCGACCGCCACCACATGGCCGTCGATCACGACGGCAGCCTGGCCGATGTCGAACGGGCCGAGTGCCGTCAGTACCGCGCGCCCGCGCTCGATGTCGGCCTTTGCATTGTCATTCGGCCATGCGCGGCTGATGCAGCCCTCGGGCATCAGCAAATCAGGCGCGACGTCCTTGATGCCGACCATGCGAAAGCCGTCCTGCTCGAGGATGCGGCCGACACCCGACAGCAGATGATCGTCGCCACCGCGAAAGGCGCGGATGACGTTGCCGAGCAGGCGCAGTGTCTTGAAGTCGAACCGGATCTCGGACAGCGAAGGCCGCACCAGGGTGCCGATGAAGATCAGGTCGCGGCAGCCCTCCTCGCGGAACAGCCGCATGGCGCGGCCGAGCTGGCCGACTGAGATCCAGCGGTGGCGGAATTTCTCTACCCGCGCCGGATCGCAGGCGCCGCGCAGCGGAAACAGCACCGGTGTGATGCCGCGCGCGGCAAGCGACTCGGCGACCGCGAACGGCATCGCACCGCCGCCGGCGACCACGCCGACCGGCGATGAAATCTCCGAAGCCGCCGATGTCATGTCCGCGGCCATCCCAGCGTCACTTCGCGATGGCGGGAAGACAGAGCGGGCGCTTGCCCTTGCCGATGAAGTCGAGGATTTCGGCGATCGCCGGATCTTCCCCCGCGAGCGGCCGCGCCGCCTCGAGCCGCTCGGCGAACGTGCCGGGCCCGTGGAAGAGCTTCTGGTAGAAGCCGCGCACCGTCGCGAGCCGCTGCTTGGTGAACTTGCGGCGCTTCATGCCGATCAGGTTGAGGCTCTCCAGCACCGCATATTGGCCATTGACGAGCCCATACGGGATGACGTCGTCGCGCACGCCGCAGACGCCGCCGACCATCACATACGGGCCGATGCGCGTGAACTGATGCACCGCGGACAGGCCACCGATATAGACGGCGTCACCGATCTCGCAATGACCGCCAAGCGTCGCCGAGGTCGCGAAGATCACATTGTCGCCGACCATACAGTCATGGCCGACATGGCTATTGTTCATGAAGTAGCCACCGTTGCCGACGCGCGTCAGGCCGCCGCCCTTGATGGTGCCGACGTTCATCGTCGCACCTTCCCGGACGGTGCAGCCCGAGCCGATCTCGAGCCGGGTCGGCTCGCCCTTGTAGCTGAGATCCTGGGGCGCACCGCCGAGCACTGCGAATGGCGAGATCACGCATCCGTCGCCGACCGAGGTGTGGCCGATGATCGTGACCTGCCCGATCAGCTTGCAGTTCGCGCCGATCACGACGTTCGGGCCGATGATGCAAAAGGGCCCGATCTCGGTGCCGTCGCCGATCACGGCGCCGTCCGCGACCCGTGCGGTGGGATCAATCTTACTCATCAAAAAGGTCTGCTTATGTGTTGAAGTCGCTAGGTTTTCCGCTGGTTAGCGCGACTATGCCCGATCTGTCCAGTGACGTATCATCTCGCCGTGTTTCAAGTGCTGGATGAGGCCGCCGTCCCGGCCCTTCAACGTGTTCATGTGGAGCTTGAAGTTATCATGGTCAGGGCCCTGGCACTTCTGCTCGCGCAGCTCGCGGCTGCGCCGATCGTCTCCGAAACGGTCGAGACCGGCGAGCGCCATCTTGTCGATCTCGGGACCTTCGAGTGCCGCGACATCACCCGCAGCACAGTGCTCCAGCGGGTCTGCTACGATCGCACGCGGCAGGATCTCGTCGTCGCGGCGGGCGGCGCCTATGACCGCTATTGCGGCGTGGCGGCCGACACGGTCGAGCGCCTCCTCGGCGCACCGTCGATGGGGCAGTTCTTCAACAGGAATATCAGACGCGAGATGGCCGGCAGCCGCTACGACTGCCACGCCTGAATCTCCTCGCGCAGCTGCTCCCTCAGTCCGTCAGCATGGCGCCGACGTCGGCCTCCGCAACCACCTGGCCATTGACCTTGGCATCGCCGTGAAACCACCACATCGTCTTGCGGCGGCCGAGCGAGCGCATGTGATACTCGATGGTATCGCCGGGCAGCACGGGCTTGCGGAACTTGCACTTGTCGATGGTGAGGAAATACACCGCACGCGGCTTCTCGGTGCCCTCGACCGATTTGATGCCGATCACGCCCGCCGTCTGCGCCATCGCCTCGATCATCATGACGCCGGGATAGACCGGGCGCTCGGGGAAATGCCCCTGGAAGGCCGGCTCGTTGAAGGTGACGTTCTTGATACCGATGCCGCTGTAATCGGCGCGGATGTTGATCACGCGGTCGATCAGCAACATCGGAAAGCGGTGCGGCAGCGTCTGGAGGATCGCGTTGATGTCCACCAGCTCGAACTTGATAGGCGATTCCTCCGTCATTCCCGTCCCTCGTCCTTCGGATCGGCCTTGCTGTCGCGTACCAGGCGCTCCACCGCGATAATTTCCTTGAACCACTGCTTGGTCGGCTTGGCAAAGAAGCCACCCCAGCGACCGTTCGGCGGGATGTCGTCCTTGACCCCGCTCATCGCCGTGACCTGGGCGCCATCGCCGATCTTGAGGTGATTGTTGATGCCCACCTTCGCTCCGAGCGCGACGTTGTCGCCGATGGTCAGGCTGCCCGCGAGGCCGATCTGGGCCGCCAGCAGGCAGTGTCGCCCGATCGTGACATTGTGGCCGATCTGGACCTGATTGTCGATTTTGGTGCCCTCACCGATCACCGTATCCCGCAAAGACCCGCGGTCGATCGTGGTATTGGCGCCGACCTCGACGTCGTTCTGGATCAGCACGCGCCCGGTCTGCGGCACCTTCAGATGGCCCTCGGGGCCGAAGAAGATGAAACCGTAGCCGTCCTGGCCGATCGAGCAGCCCGGATGGATCAGGACGTTGTTGCCGATCAGGGCGCACTGGATCGCGGTGCGGGCGCCGACATTGCAGTCCCGGCCGATCTTGACGCCAGGACCGATCACCGCGCCGACGCCGACCACCGTGCCGCTGCCGATCTCGACATCCGCACCGATGACGGCCAGGGGATCGACGATCACGCCGTCCTCGAGCCGGGCCGTGGCGTCGATGATAGCCGACGGCGCGATGCGGTCATTGCCGACCCAGGATTGCGGCCTCAGCGCATCGCCGTGCCATTCCCGCGCGATCCTGACGAAGGCGCGGAACGGCTGCGCCACGCGCAGCACGGCCACATGCGCGGGGACCTCGGCCTCGAAGCGCGGACTGACCAGGCAGGCCCCCGCTTTGGTTGCCCTGAGCTGATCGGCATATTTGAGGTTGTCGAAGAATGCCAGATGCATCGGGCCGGCTTCGTCGAGCGAAGCCAGGCCCGTGATGACGTGGCCGCCCCTCTCAGGATCGACCAGTTGCGCCTTGGTCAGCGTGGCAATGTCGGCCAGCGCTGTGGCAGGCGGCTTTGTGAAGAAGGTCGGCTGCGCCATTCCACCCCGTCGCGGTCCGGCTTCGGCATGAAGCGGTCAGGCCGCATCATGCCTTATCTCATGGATTGAGCACGATCTTTTTGGAGATCGGTCCCCCAGGAAAACTGAGGGACCGGATCATGACGTGCTGTTCGAATTAGAAGGTGGTGCCGCCGCCGAACCGGAACTCCTGGGTACGGTCGTACTTGCCCTTGCTGAGCGGCACGGCGTAGTCGAAGCGCAGCGGACCGAACGGCGACTGCCAGATCAAGCCGACGCCCACTGACGAGCGGATCACCTTGCTGTCGTCATAGATCAGGCCGGTACAGGTTCCGGGGGTCGCCGGATTGACGGTCGACGCAGTACAGCCCGAGTTGGACGGCGTGGTCATTTCGTTGGTAACGGACCATGTCGTCGGCCCCTTGTAGTCGTAGAGGCCACCGGCGTCGGCATAGACCGCGCCCTTCAGACCCACTTCCTTGGGCAGGAACCAGAACGGCATCTGCAATTCGAGCGAAGCGCCCCAGTACTTGGTGCCGCCGAGCGCGTCCTGCGTGTCGTAGGGGTTGATGTCGCGCGGGCCGATGCCGTTCGGGGCGAAGCCGCGGACGAGGTTCGGGCCCATCTGGAAGTGATCGAGCATGCGCAGATCATTGCTGCCGATCTTGTTCAGCATGCCGCTCTGCACGTGCACGAGGCCGACGATGTCGGACACCAGCGGAGTGTAGTACTTCGCGTCGATCACCGACTTCAGGTAGGAGACATCGCCGCCGACGCCGGCGAAATCCTGGCGGAAGTCGACGAGCAGACCGTCGGTCGGGTTCTTGTTGTTGTCCAGCGTGTTGTAGGTCAGCGTGTAGCCGAGCGCCGAGGTCAGGGTCTTGCCGTTGGCAAGCTCCTTGCGCACCGGCAGCGAGGCTTCGCCGTCGCTGTAACAGCCGAGGCCGTTGGTCGAGGCTAGGCTGATACCGTTCGCATTGGCAAACGCAGGGCTCGGATTGAACGCCGACGTGCCCAGATTGTTGTTACAGTTCGCCAGATAGTACGGCAGCGTGATTTCCTGCTGATAGATCGAGTAGCGCAGCTGCAGCGCCAGATCTTCACGCAAGGAGAAGCCGAGACGGGGCGAGAAGCCGAGCGTCTTGGTGCCGTAGGAGATGTAGCTGTTGGACAGCTGCTGGCGCTGATAGAGGTCGAGGCCGAGCGCGACGCGATAGTCGAGCAGATACGGCTCGACGAACGACAGCGAATAGCCGCGCGCGTACTGGCCGTAGGTCACCGACGCCTTGGCGAACAGGCCGCGGCCGAGCAGGTTGCGCTCGGAGACCGAGACTTCGGCCAGCGCGCCGTCGGTCGTGGAGTAACCGCCCGAGATCGAGAAGTCGCCGGTCGATTTCTCTTCCATGTCGACGATCAGGATGACGCGGTCGCTCGACGAGCCGGGCTCCGTCGTGATCTTGACGCTCTTGAAATAGTCGAGGTTCTTCAGGCGCCGCTCGGCCCGGTCGACCAGGGCGCGGTTGTAGGCATCGCCCTCGGAGATGTCGAACTCGCGGCGGATGACGTAGTCACGCGTGCGGCTATTGCCGCGCAGGTTGATGCGCTCGATATAGGTGCGCGGGCCCTCGTCGATGTTGAACACGACGGACACCGTGTGCGCCTCGAAATTGCGGTCGCCGCCGGGACGGACCACGGCGAAGGCATAGCCGCGGCGCGAGGCTTCGATCTGCATCTCCTCGACCGACTTCTCGACCGATTCGACGTTGTAGAGCGAGCCGACACCGACGCGCGAATAGCCGCGCATCGAAGACGGATCGAAGTTCGGAATGCTGGAGCGGAAGTCGACCGCGCCGACGCGATACTGCGAGCCTTCCTCGATCTTGAAGGTGACGTTGAAGCCCTTCTTCTCCGGATCGTATTCGGTGAGTGCGGCCACGACCTGAACGTCGGCGAAACCGTTCTTGAGATAGAAGCGGCGCAGCAGGTCGCGGTCGGCCTCGACACGATCAGGATCGTAGATGTCGCCGCTGGCAAGGAAGCTGAGAAGGTTCGATTCGCGCGTCTTGATGACGTCCCGCAGGCGGTAGGACGAGAACGCGACGTTACCCACGAACTCGATCGACTTCACGCCGGTCTTGGAGCCTTCCACGATCGTGAAGATGAGATCGACGCGGTTGTTCGGCTGCTCGATGACTTCGGGCGTGACGCGCACGTCGTAGCGGCCGGAGCGGCGGTAGATCTCAGCGATTCGCAGCGTGTCGGACTGCACCATGGCGCGGGAGAAGGTTCCGCGCGCCTTGGACTGGACCTCGGCAGTGAGCTGCTCGTCCTTGATCTTCTTGTTGCCCTCGAAGGCGATGCGCCCGATCACCGGGTTTTCCACCACGGAGACGACGATCTGGCCGCCGGGGCCGCGATTGATCCGGACGTCCTGGAACAGGCCGGTCTCGATCAGCGCCTTGAGGCCGTCATCGATGGCGCCCTGGTCCAGGCGGCCGCCCGGACCCGGCTTGAAATAGGAGCGGATCGTCTCCACCTCGACGCGGCGATTTCCTTCGACGGAAATCGACTGGACGGTCTGAGCAAGCGCAGACGAAGACACAAAAACAGCCCCGACCGGGGCAACCACCGGCGCGCCGAACATGATCAGGGTTGCGAGCAAGCCCCCCCGGAGTCGCAGTCCAAACTTCATGCGCAACGCGCCCTTATCATTCCGTGCCAGACCCACCCCAACGCCGGTCTGGAGATTCCCCAAGTTCTGGCCGCTTGTAGCCAATTTCGCCGACGCCGCAAACGGCCGAAAGCGTCGTAATTTCAATTTCATTCCGGGACGTTGCTGAACAGCAACGCCACAAAAAAGCCCCTATCAGGAAGCTGCCATCCGCAGGATGTCGTTGTAGGTCGCAAACACCATCAACATCAGCACCAAACCCAGCCCGATTCGGAACCCCATCTCCTGTGTCCGCTCGGACAAGGGCCGGCCGCGAACCACTTCGGCTGCATAGAACATAAGGTGACCGCCATCGAGCAGCGGGATCGGGAACAGGTTCAACAAACCGATCGACACCGACAGCACTGCGCAGAGGTTGATCACGAACTGGAACCCGGCACTGGCCGCCTGCCCCGACATCTTCGCGATGCCAAGGACGCCGCTGACCTCGTTCGGGTTGCCGTGTCCGACAAACAGCGAGCCCAGGAACTTGAAGGTGCTGGTGATGATGAACCAGACCTGCTCCACGCCGATCTTGAACGCCTCACCGACACCGACGGGTGCGGTCGAGGCCTCGCCGGCCTGCGACTTGTGCTCGACGCCGAGCACGCCGACACGGTGGCTGTTCCCGAACGGATCCTTACGCTCGAGCAGCGCCGGGGTCGCCGACAGCGACACGATGGCGCCGTCACGCTTCACCTGGAACGCAAGCGCCGAACCGGCGTTCATCGCAACGATTCGCTGCATATCGGCAAAGCTCTCGATCGGCTTGCCGTCGATCTGAACGACGACGTCCCCGATCTTGAAACCGGCCGCGGCCGCCGCGCCATCGGCGACGACGCCGTCGACGCGCGCGATCGTGCTCGGCTTGCCATAGTACAGGGCCATGCCGGCGAAGATCAGCGCGCCCAGAATGAAATTGGCAATCGGTCCGGCCGCGACGATGGCCGCACGCGGGCCGACCTTCTTGAAGTGGAAACTGCCGGCGCGCTCCTCGGCCGTCATGGCCGCAAGCGTCTCGGCCGAGGGGGTCGAGGCCTCGCTCTCATCGCCGAAGAACTTGACGTAGCCGCCGAGCGGGATCGCCGAGATCTTCCAGCGGGTGCCGTGCCGGTCGTTGAATCCGATCAGCTCGGGTCCGAAGCCGAGTGAAAAGGTCAACACCCGAACGCCCGCCCAGCGCGCGACCAGGAAATGGCCGAGTTCGTGGAAGAACACGACGATGGTCAGGACGAACAGGAAGGGAACCGCGTAGCCGAGGAGCCCATGGCTCAATGTATTGAAACTATGAACAAAAAAGTCGATCATCGATTTTCCTCACCCAGCGCCGCAAAGGCCCTGGCCCCGAACCAACTAGGATGCCTTTAAGGCAATTTGAGGCAATAGGGCGGCGGCTCTATTTCGAGCAACATGGTCAACAGAGATTGCATCATCGGCGGACGTCAGGGGCGCCTGGTTGCCTCCGCGGATCCAGTCATCAAGGGTCGCCTCGACCAGCCGCGCGATCGCGCCGAAGCGGATCTTGCCGGCGATGAAGGCGGCGACCGCGACCTCGTTGGCGGCATTGTAGACCGTCGTGGCCCCCTTCCCGGTCCGGAGCGACTCGTAGGCCAGCCGTAGTCCCGGGAACCGCTCGAAGTCCGGCGCCTCGAAGGTGAGCTGGCCGATCTTGGCGAGGTCCAGCCTGGCCGCCGGGCCCTTGATGCGGTCGGGCCAGCCGAGGCAGTGGGCGATCGGCGTGCGCATGTCGGGCGCGCCGAGCTGCGCCATCACTGAGCGGTCGGAGAACTCGACCATGCCGTGGATGATCGACTGCGGATGCACGAGCACGTCGATCTCGTCGGGCGAGAGCGCGAACAGATAGGACGCCTCGATCACCTCGAGCCCCTTGTTCATCATCGAGGCGGAATCGATCGTGATCTTCTGGCCCATGCTCCAGTTCGGATGCTTCAGCGCCTGTTCGAGCGTCGCCTGCTCGATGTCGGCCGGCTTCCAGGTCCGGAACGGGCCGCCCGACGCCGTGATGATGACGCGCACGAGCTCGTCGCGATTGCCCGAGGCGAGCGCCTGGAACAGCGCATTGTGCTCGGAATCGGCCGGCAGGATGCAGGCGCCTGCTTTCGCCGCTCGCTGCATGAAGAAATCGCCGGCACAGACGAGGCATTCCTTGTTGGCGAGCGCGACATGCGCGCCGCGATCGACCGCGGCGAGAGCCGGCTTCAGCCCGGCAGCGCCGCTGACGGCTGCCATCACCCAATCCGCGGGACGCGCGCCGGCCTCGATCACCGCGCTTTCACCGGCGCCGCACTCGGTGCTCGTTCCCGCAAGTAGAGCCTTGAGCTCGCCGAGCTTCGAGCTGTCCGCAATCGCCACGAAGCGTGCGTTGAATTCCTTCGCGAGCTTGGCCAGCGCTTCGACATTGCCGTTCGCCGTCAAGGCCTCGACGCGGTAGCGCTCGGGCGAGGCGCGCAGCAGATCCATCGTGCTGTCGCCGATCGAGCCGGTGGCACCGAGGACTGTGACGCTGCGAATGTCGGACGCAGCAAGCCTGTTATTACGCAAGGGAACGGCGCTCATATCCTCACCAAACCATAAGACCGCTTCCGGCGCTATGCACACCATGACGGAGAAAGCCGATAAACCAGGCCGCCAGGATGGCGGCAACAAAGCCGTCCAGGCGGTCCATAAGCCCGCCATGGCCAGGAATTAAGTGACTGGAATCCTTGACGCCGAACCGCCGCTTCACCGCGGACTCGAACAGGTCGCCCAGCTGCGACACCACCGAGAGCACGGCACTGACGAGCAGCAGCGGGACCGCCTTCCCGACCCCGCAAGCCGCAAAGCCGGCGGCGACCGCAAGGCTGGCGGCAAAGCCGCCGAGGGCTCCGGCCCAGGTCTTTTTCGGGCTCACCCGCGGCCACAGCTTCGGTCCGCCAATGCCGCGGCCGGCGAAATAGCCGCCGATATCGGTCGCCCACACCACCAGCAGCACGAACATCAGCGCGGCGAAGCCGTTGACGAGATCCTTCCGCACCAGGATCGAGGCCAGCAGCGCCGCCGATGCATAGGCGAAGCCGGTGGCTGCCCATAAGAACTTGGCTCGCGCGATCAGCGTCACGATCGCACCGCCGATGAGGCCGGTGATGACGGCGGTCTTGAGCGCGCCAAAAGCGACGGCGGCCCCCATCATGGCGATCACGACCGTCCCGGCCCCGGTCAGCGCGGCCGATCCCGCGCCCACCACCATCAGCCATTCCGCGAACAGCCCGATCGAGACCAGGGTGACGAGAAGCGCCCACAGCCAGCCGCCGGCATAAGCAATCGCAATGGCCAACGGCGCCAGCACCAGCGCTGCGAGGACCCGCATCACCAGATTGCTCGGGGCAGGCTTGGCGCCTGCCGATGCGGCGTCGGGTTCGCTCACGAGGCGTTTTTCGCGACCAGGCCGCCGAAACGGCGCTCGCGCCTGGCAAATTCGGCAATCGCGCCTTCCAGCGCCGCCTTGTCGAAATCGGGCCAGTGAATCGGCACGAACACGAGCTCGCTATAGGCGGCCTGCCACATCAGGAAGTTCGAGAGGCGCTGCTCGCCGCTGGTGCGGATGATGAGATCGGGATCGGGAATGTCGGGCGCATCGAGATGCGCGCCGAGCGTCTCGGCGTCGATCGTGGCAGGATCGCGCTTGCCTTCGGCAACCTCGCGCGCCAGCTTCTGCGCCGCCTTCGCGATCTCCTGCCGTGAGCCGTAGTTGAAGGCGACGACGAGCGTGAGACGCGTGTTGTCGCGCGTCAATTCCTCGGCCTCGTTGAGCAGCGAGCAGATATCGCTTTCGAGCCCGTCCCGCTCGCCGATGATGCGGACCTTGACGCCATCGCGATGCAGGCTCGCCAGATCGTTGCGGATGAAGCGGCGAAGCAAACCGAAGAGATCGCCGATCTCGCTCGCCGGACGCGACCAGTTCTCCGATGAGAAGGAGAAGATGGTGAGATAGCGGATGCCGAGCTCGTGCGAGGCGCGCACCACGCGGCGCAGGGCCTCGACGCCGCGGCGATGCCCCTCCGCACGCGGCAAGCCGCGCGCGGCCGCCCAACGCCCGTTGCCATCCATGATGATGGCAACATGCGCGGGCGCCTCGGACCGGTCGGGTCCTTCCGTTGCGGGCGCGGCGGCGTTGGACATGAAGGCGATGCCTTAAACGGTGAGGATTTCTTTTTCCTTGGCGGCCAGCAGCTGGTCGATCTCGGCGATGGTGCCGTCGGTCGCCTTCTGCACCTCGTCGGCGTGACGCTTCTGGTCGTCCTCCGATATCTCGTGATTCTTCTCGAGCTTCTTGAGGACGTCGAGGCCGTCGCGGCGGACGTGGCGCGCGGCGACCTTGGCGGCTTCGGCGTATTTGTGCGCGACCTTCACCAACTCCTTGCGCCGCTCCTCGTTGAGCTCGGGGATGCGCAGGCGCAGCACCTGGCCTTCGGTCGCGGGCGACAGGCCGAGATTGGAATCGACGATCGCCTTCTCCACCGCCTTGACCATCGACTTGTCCCAGACCTGCACCGAGATCAGGCGCGGCTCGGGCACGCTGACGGTGGCGAGCTGATTGAGCGGCATGTGACTGCCGTAAGCGTCGACCTGCACGGGATCGAGCATCGAGGCCGAGGCGCGCCCCGTGCGCAGGCCGCCAAGCTCGTGCTTGAGCGAGGCGACGGCGCCCTGCATGCGGCGCTTCACTTCGTTGAGGTCGAAATTACCCGTGGGCATCACGTTTCTCCTTCAAAATCCCGGCGACCTCACCGCGCCCTTCCCTTGAGGGCGCGGCAGCTGAGCCGTCAGCCGGCGACGATGGTTCCGTGGCCGACGCCACGCAGAATCGCACCGATCGAGCCCGGCTCCGCGATCGAGAACACGATGATAGGCAGGGATGTCTCGCGGGCAAGCGCGAAGGCGGTCGCATCCATCACCTTGTAGCCGCCTGCGATCGCCTGCGAATGCGTCAGCCGGTCGAACCGCGTGGCCGTCGGATCCTTCTTCGGGTCGGCCGAGTAGACGCCATCGACATTGGTCGCCTTTAGCACCGCCTCCGCGCCGATCTCGGCGGCGCGCAGCACCGCGGTCGTATCGGTGGTGAAGTACGGATTGCCGGTTCCGCCGCCGAGCAGCACGATCCGCCCTTCGGCGAGGTATTTGTGCGCCGCAGTGCGGGTGAACAACTCGGAAATCTCGGGCATGACGAAGGCCGACAGCGTGCGTGCCGGCGTGCCCTTGCGCTCGATCGCCGCTTCCAGCGCGAGGCAGTTCATCATGGTGGCGAGCATGCCCATGGTGTCGCCGGTGGTGCGCGAGACCCCCCGGGCGGACACCTCGACGCCGCGAACCATGTTGCCGCCGCCGATCACGACCGCCACCTCGGTGCCGAGCTTTCGGGCGGCGATCAGGTCGTCCGCAACCCGGTCGACGGTCGGCTGATCGATGCCAAACCCCTGCTGTCCCGCGAGATATTCGCCGGACAGCTTGATCACGACGCGACGATAGACCGGATCAGTCATGAGCACTTTCCTTGTCCGGGCGCCGCTTCCGGCGGCACGCCGGAAGGAACGTTCCGGCGCTTACTTCTTGCCGCTGGCCGCCGCGACCTCGGCTGCGAAGTCGCTTTCCTGCTTCTCGATTCCCTCACCGAGAGCATAGCGCACAAAGCCGGCGATCTTCACTGCGCCGCCGACCTTGCCCTCAGCTTCCTTCACCGCCTGCGCCACCGACTTGCCGGTGTCGTGGATGAAGGCCTGCTCGAGCAGGCAGACTTCCTTGTAGTAGGTCTTCAGGCCGGACTCGACGATCTTCTCGATCACGTTCTCGGGCTTGCCCTGCTGACGGTACTTGTCGGCGAGCACGTCCTTCTCGCGCTTGACCACGGCCGGATCGAGGCCGGACGGATCGAGCGCCAGCGGGTTGGTGGCGGCGACATGCATCGCGATCTGGCGGCCGAGGGCGGCGAGCTCGTCGGCCTTGCCCGGCGATTCCAGCGCAACGATCACGCCCATCTTGCCGGCGCCGTCGATGACCGCGCCGTGGACATAGTGCGACACCACGCCCTGCTTCACTTCGAGCGAAGCGGCGCGGCGCAGCGTCATGTTCTCGCCGATGGTGGCGATCGCGTCATTGATGGCGGCCTCGATCGTGACGTCGCCGACCTTGGCGGCCTTGATCTTCTCGACGTCAGCGCCGACGTCGAAGGCGACCTGGGCAATCATCTTGACGAGGCCCTGGAACTGGCCGTTGCGCGCGACGAAGTCGGTCTCGGAGTTGACCTCGACCACGACGCCCTTGGTGTCCTTGGTGAGCGCGCCGATCAGGCCCTCGGCCGCGACGCGGCCCGACTTCTTGGCGGCCTTCGACAGGCCCTTCTTGCGCAGCCAGTCCTGCGCCGCTTCCATGTTGCCGTCGTTTTCGGTGAGCGCGGCCTTACAGTCCATCATGCCCGCGCCGGTCGACTCGCGCAGGTCCTTGACCATCGCAGCTGTGATCGTTGCCATCGTTGAAAATCCTTTGTGCCTGCCGGTTTGCCGCGGCGTGGCATCAAATCGCCCCGCCGCGGTCCATCTCAGGGATTCGCGTCAACTGAAATGGTGGCCGGATCCTATCCGGCCAACCCATCGCTCTTTTTGACTATTCCGCTTCCGCGGTCAGCGCCTTGGCCTTGGCCACCCAGGCATCTGCGCGGCTCGGCAGACCGACTTCTTCGCCGATCTTGTGCGCGGTGTCGTGGTCGAGCTCGGCGAGCTGCCAGTAGTGGAAGATGCCGAGGTCGTTGAACTTCTTCTCGATTGCGCCCGACACGCCCGGGAGCTTCTTGAGATCGTCGGCGGTGCCGCGCGGACCGGCAAGGCCTTGGAAGCCGCTCGCCGACGAAACCGGCAGCTCTTCGGCGGCCGGACGAACCGAGGCGCCGATGTCGATGCCCGAATCGCCCTGGGCGCGCGAGATTCCGTCGATCGCCGCACGCGCGATCAGGTCGCAATAGAGCGCGATCGCACGGCCGGCGTCGTCATTGCCCGGGACCACATAGGTGATGCCCTTGGGATCCGAATTGGTGTCGACGATCGCGGCGACCGGGATGTTGAGGCGCTGGGCCTCCTGGATCGCGATGTCTTCCTTGTTGGTGTCGATCACGAAGATCAGGTCGGGCAGACCGCCCATGTCCTTGATGCCGCCGAGCGAGCGGTCGAGCTTGTCGCGCTCGCGCTGAAGCGTCAGGCGCTCCTTCTTGGTGTAGGAGCTGGCATCGCCGCCGGAGAGCACGTCATCGAGATGGCGCAGGCGCTTGATCGAGGCCGAGATCGTCTTCCAGTTGGTCAGCGTGCCGCCGAGCCAGCGCGAATTCACGAAATACTGCGCGCAGCGCTTGGCAGCGTCGGCGACGCCGTCCTGCGCCTGCCGCTTGGTGCCGACGAACAGGATGCGGCCGCCCTTGGCGACGGTGTCGCTGACCGCCTGCAAGGCGGTGTGCAGCATCGGCACGGTCTGCGCGAGGTCGACGATGTGGATGTTGTTGCGAGCACCGAAGATGAACGGTGCCATTTTCGGATTCCAGCGGTGAGACTGGTGACCAAAGTGCACGCCAGCTTCGAGCAGCTGACGCATAGTGAAATCGGGTAGTGCCATCGTTCTAATTCTCCGGTTGGTTCCTCCGGAAGCGTGTGAGCAAATCGGAGCGCTGTCGCCCCGGCTGCCACCGGACGGCCTTGTGAGCCATGCTTCCGTGTGAGATGGCGCGCTCTATAGCGCAATTTCGGCCAGAAGCAAGGAAATAAGGGCCTTTCGGGGGCGGTTTCCGCCCGCGAGAGGCCGCTATTCCGTCAATACCGCCCTACCATCTAGCACTTCGGCTGATTGGGCGGGCACTTCTTTGCGGCGGGCGGCGGGGCCGCCGGGCGTGGCGGAGGTGCCGCCGGACGCGGCGGGGCCACGGCCACCCGGGGCGGCGGCGGCGGGGGAGCCGGCCGCGCAACAGGAGGCGGTGGCGGCGCTGGACGGGCCGCAGCGACCGGCGGCGGAGCGGGCCGCGGCGGCGGAGGCGCAGCCACCCGTGGTGGCGGCGCGGATATGCGCGGCGGAGGCGGCGGGGTGGGCCGCGCCACGGCCTGAGGCTGCGGCGGCGGTGCAACAGGTCTCGCCGCCTGCGGTGGAACGGCTGATGGCCGATTCTGCGGCCTGATCGGCTCATGCGCAGCCGAGGGCGGTGGCGCAACCGGCCGTCCGACCGCAGCCGGAGGCGTGCCGGGCGACTCGCGGGTTGCGGACTTGGCGCGATCGGCAGGCCCTACCCCGGCCGGCGTCTGTGCCACCGGCGGCTTTGGCGGCTGGCCCGGCGCAACAGTCGGGCTTGTCGTGGTGGGCGCAGCCGTAGCGGCCGCATTGGGTGCACCGGGATGGCCAGGCAGCTTTGTGCCGGGGGCACCAGCCGTCGGCGCCCCCGGATGAGCTGGCGGCGTCCCTCCGGGCGCAACTGCAGTCGGCGCGGGCTTGCCACCCGGCAGGGGCCCGGCCCCGGCCGGGGTCTGTGCCACCGGCGGCTTTGGCGGCTGGCCGGGGGCAGCAGTCGGGCTTGCCGTGGTGGGCGCAGCCGTAACGGCCGCATTGGGCGCACCGGGATGGCCGGGCAGCGTTGTGCCAGGCGCTGCAGCCGTCGGCGCCCCCGGATGAGCTGGCGGCGTCCCTCCGGGCGCAACTGCGGTCGGCGCGGGCCTGCCGCCCGGCAGGGGCCCTGCCCCGGCCGGCGGCGCCGGCGGACCGCCATGGGCCCCGGGAACCGGCAGCGTGTTGGCCTGGGGCAGCTTGGCTTGCGGTGCGACCGACGGCGACGGCGCTGCGGTCGGCGCAACATTCGCCGGCGTCGCCGCTGGTGTCCCCGGCTTTGCGGTCGGCTGGATCGTCGCGCTCGGCGGCAACGGCGCCTTGCCCTGCTGGATCAGGGCGGCGCGCTGCATCACCGCCTGCGGCACGGCAGGCGCCACCGGGTTGGCGCGGCCGGCAACCGCCGGCGCCAGATTGGCCGGTCCTGCGCCGGCTCCGGCAGCAGGCGCCGGTGCCGGCGCCTGGTTGATCACGGTGTTGATGACCGTGGTGTTATGGATGTTCTGGTAGATGATGTTGTTCGGCGGCGGCGCGACATAGACCGGCGGGCTGTAGAACGCCGGGATCGGCACGAACACGGGCTGCGGCAGCACGAACAGGCCGACCACGGGCAGCGGCGGCGGCAGCACGACGAAATCCGGCGGCGGCGGCGGCAGATAGTAGACCGGCGGCGGCGGCGGCGGCGCGAAGCCGAAATCGGGGTCGCTGAAATACAGCACCGGGCGATCGACATAGACCACCTCCTCCGGCGGCGGTGGCGGCACGTCGTAATCCAGCATGGCAAAGCTCGGCGGCGGCTCGAGCGGCGCGGTCAGGATCGCAAGCCTGCGCCGTGCGTCGCCGGCATGAGGCCCGCGCGGATAGCGGCGCAGATAGGACCAGTAAGCGTCCGGCGTGTCGGCACGATAGGTCCGCCGCCAGGTGATCGCCTCGCGGCGCGCCGCGACGATCACCATCACGCGCTTGGACATCGGATCGTTCGGATAGGCCGCGAGAAACTCCTCATAGGCCGGCAGCGTGTCGCGCGAGAGCGCGGCAGCATAAGCATCCTGCGCACCGAGATCGCGGATCGGCTTGCTGCGGATCGCGGCGACCTGGTCCGGTGCCGTCTCCGGCGGCGGCGCATCGGGCCCGCGCTCGAAGAAGGAGAATGGCGCCGATATCTTCTGCTCGTTCCAGGGCACCTGCGCGCCCTTGCTGGCCTCGTTGACACGCAGGCGGACGCGGTCGAACACGTCAGCCAACGACAACCCGCCGGTGCGGATCATCTCCGCCAGCGACTGCGCGTAGATGCCATAGGGTCCCGGCTCCTCGGGCGCCACCGTGCCGGGCGCGGCATTGAACGCGATCAGCATGTTCGGATCGGGCTCGACCAGCGCCAGCCCGCTCGCGATCGGCTGCCCGCCCTCGATGAAAGGCTGCGCGCGGGCTGCATCGAGCACGACGATGTTGGCCTTGAGCGGAATGGCCGCAAGCTGGCGTGCATAATCGCTGATGCGCAAGGCCTCGGTCGGAATGTCGGTGTCGCGGGTGATGTTGGAATCGACCGGGATGAAATAATTCTCGCCGGCGAGCTGCACGCCATAGCCGGCCAGATAGACCATCGCGACGGTGCCGGGTCCCGACGCCTGCGCCTTCTGGACGAAGTCGCGAAAACTCTTGCGCAGCGTGTCGCCGTCGAGATCGCGGGCGCCGACGACGTCAAAGCCCGCCGCCTGCAGCGTCTGCGCGATCAGGCCGGCATCGTTCGCGGTCGTCGCCAGCGGCGACTTGGCATAGGCGGCGTTGCCGACCACGAGCGCGATGCGCTTTTCCTGCTGCTGCGCACGCGCCCGCTGCGGCGCGCCCGCGGCAAGGACCACGATCGGCAGGAGAAGGCAGATGAAGACTTTGAGCGTCCCACGCATGGCTTGTGCCCGCTTCTGTTGTTGAGGTGCCGCCGCGCATCAGGCGCGCGGCCAGCTGAATGGCAGTTGAACGAAAGGCGTGGTCACGAAAGGCTTGGATTGAGGCGGTGACATGGCGCCTGCCGACCACAGCCCTGTTGCGTCAGTTCCGCGTAAGCCTCACGACCATAAGACGGCAGGAGCGGCCAGTTCGCTCAGCCCTGCGCAATCAGATCGACCGTCCCGGTCGTGAGCCGGTAGATGCCGCCGACGACCTTGATCTTGCCCTGCTCGGCAGCTGCATTGAGGATCGGCGCGGCCGATTTCAGCTTGGCGACGTTGTCGACAACGTTCTGCCGGATCGCCTTGTCGAGCACGTTACCACCCTGCTGCATTGCAGCCTTTGCAGCGGGCGCGATCGCATCGACCAGCGAAGGGATGTGTCCCGGCGGCGGCTTGTCGTCCTTGATCGCCTTCAGCGTCAGCCTCGCGCTCATGCTTGAAATCGTGACGCCGCGACACACCGTCAACGTAGCGCGCATTCCCCTCCATCAGCCGCTTCAACGAAGCGTCGGGCGACAGCACGTTCTGCGGCTTGGGCGGCGGCTTGGTCTCTTTCGCGAAAGCTTTTCCGGCGAAAGCCAGGCCGATCGCAGAGACGGTGACGTGGACAAACGATCTCCGCGAAGGGCCAATGTGGACGCCACGACCATTGGCGCAATTCTCGCACATGCATTGCTCCTGCCCATCGCGCCGCCCTCGTTAATGGAGCGGCTATCGTTCCGTGCATCTTACTCGACAGCCTGCAACTCCGCGAGCAGAATCAGCGCAAGGTTGCAACCGATCCATTATGACACTTGTCGAATGACGGCCCGTCGCAACGCGCGTATGGCAGCTACAGCTGCTGCACGTCCACCACGCCCGCGACCGCCTTGATCGCGCCGGCGATCTGCGGCGAGACCTTGAACCGGCCGGGCAGCTTCATCTCCACCTCGGTCTCGAGGTCGAGCATCAACACCAGCGAGACCTCGCCGTCGCCATTGGAGCGCGGCGCGATGCCGGGACTGCCGACCTTCGGCGCGGCGCCGTTCGAGGCCGCGATCTCGGGTCCGGCGAGACGCTTGGCGATCGAGTCGAGCGGCTTGGTGTCGCGCAGGAAGATGCGCAGGCCCTTCTGCGTCTTGGCCGCAGCGTCGTCGAGCGGCTCGGCATGCAGCACGCGCGCGCGCACGTCCTCGCCCTGGAGCTCGGCACCGAGCTGGAGCAGCACCGCGGCGCCCGGCTCCAGCACGTCGCGATATTGCGCGAGGCCTTCGGAGAACAGCACCGCCTCGAAATGCCCGGTCGGGTCCGACAGGCCCATGATGCCCATCTTGTTGCCGGTCTTGGTGCGCCGCTCCATGCGCGACACAACGGTCGCCGCGACCTTGCCGGCGGTGGCGCCGGTCTTCACCGCGCGCGAGAACTCGGCCCAGCTCTGCACGCGCAGCCGCTTCAGCACAGTGGCGTAATCATCGAGCGGATGTCCCGACAGGAAGAAGCCGATCGCGTCGTATTCGCGGCGCAGCCGCTCGGCCGGCAGCCACGCCTCGATCTGCGGCAGCATGATGGTCGGCGCGTCGGCCGAGCTTCCGAACATGTCGTTCTGGCCGATGGTCGCGGCTTCGTGCGCGCGCTGGCAAGCGGCGAGGATCGCGTCCGCACCGGCGAAGACCCGCGCCCGGTTCGGCTCCAGCGTATCGAAGGCGCCGGCGGCGGCCAGACTTTCGATGATGCGCTTGTTGATCGCGCGCGGATTGACCCGCGCGGCGAAGTCGGCGAGCGAGGTGAAAAGACCGTTCTTCGTGCGCTCCTCGATGATCTGCTCGATCGCCTGGATGCCGACGCCCTTCAGCGCTGCGAGCGCATAGTAGATCGTCTTCTCGCCGACCTCGAAGGTCGCGCCGGAGCGGTTGATGTTCGGCGGCTCGACCTTGATGCCGAGGCGCTGCGCCTCGGAGCGGAATTCGGAGAGCTTGTCGGTGTTGTTGAGATCGAGCGTCATGGACGCTGCGATGAACTCCACCGGATAATGCGCCTTCATGTAGGCGGTGTGGTAGGACACCAGCGCATAGGCCGCCGCGTGGCTCTTGTTGAAGCCGTAGTCGGCGAACTTGGCGAGCAGCTCGAAGATGGTCTCGGCCTGCCCCTTCGGCACGCCGTTTTTGACCGCGCCGGCGACGAAGATGTCGCGCTGCTTGTCCATCTCGGCGCGGATCTTCTTGCCCATGGCGCGGCGCAAGAGGTCGGCGTCGCCGAGCGAATAGCCCGACATCACCTGCGCGATCTGCATCACCTGTTCCTGGTAGATGATGACGCCGAAGGTTTCCTTCAGGATCGGCTCCAGCACGGGATGCAGATATTCCGGCTCCTCGTCGCCGTGCTTGCGCGCGCAATAGGTCGGGATGTTCGCCATCGGGCCCGGGCGATAGAGCGCGACCAGCGCGATGATGTCCTCGAAACGGTCCGGGCGCATGTCGACCAGCGCCCGCCGCATGCCCTGGCTTTCAACCTGGAACACGCCGACCACCTCGCCGCGCGCCAGCATCTGGTAGCTCTCGGCATCGTCGATCGGCAGCGTGGCGAGATTGATGTGGATGTCGCGCGGCTTGAGCAGCTTGCAGGCGACATCGAGCACGGTCAGCGTCTTCAGACCGAGGAAGTCGAACTTCACGAGGCCCGCCGGCTCGACCCATTTCATGTTGAACTGGGTCACCGGCATATCCGACTTCGGATCGCGGTACATCGGCACCAGTTCGCTCAAAGGCCGATCGCCGATCACGATGCCGGCCGCGTGGGTCGAGGCGTGGCGGGTCAGGCCTTCGAGGCGCTGCGCGATGTCGAAGGCGCGCGCCACCACCGGGTCCTCGTCGCGGAACGCCTGGAGCTTCGGCTCGCTCTCGATCGCGGCAGCCAGCGTCACCGGCGCCGCCGGATTCTGCGGCACGAGCTTCGTGAGCTTGTCGACCTGGCCATAGGGCATCTGCAGCACGCGGCCGACGTCGCGCAGCACACCGCGCGCCTGCAGCGTACCGAAGGTGATGATCTGGGCGACCTGGTCGCGGCCGTAGCGCTGCTGGACGTACTGGATCACCTCGCCGCGGCGGTCCTGGCAGAAGTCGATGTCGAAGTCCGGCATCGAGACGCGTTCGGGATTGAGGAAGCGCTCGAACAGCAGGCCGAACTTGATCGGATCGAGGTCGGTGATGGTCAGCGCCCAGGCGACCAGCGAGCCTGCGCCGGAGCCGCGGCCCGGCCCGACCGGAATCCCTTGCGACTTCGCCCATTTGATGAAGTCGGAGACGATCAGGAAGTAGCCCGCGTACTTCATGCGCATGATGACGTCGAGCTCGAACGCCAGACGCTTGTTGTAGGCCTCTTCCGTCGTGCCTTGCGACAGGCCGTGCACGCGCAGGCGGTTGGCGAGCCCCTCCTCCGCCTGCCGCTTCAGTTCGGCCGCCTCGACCGCGGCGGCGTCCGAGCTCGCCGCGGCGCCGACGGTGAAGAACGGCAGGATCGGCTTGCGCGTCATCGGACGAAACGAGCAGCGCTCGGCGATCTCGACCGTGGAGGCCAGCGCCTCCGGAATGTCGGCGAACAGCACCGCCATCTCGGCGCGGGTCTTGAAGCGATGATCGGGCGTGAGCTGCACGCGATCGGTCTCGGCGATCAGCCGGCCGCCGGCGATGCACAGCAGCGCGTCATGCGCTTCGTAGTCGTCGGTCGACGCGAAATACGGCTCGTTGGTCGCAACCAGCGGCAGGCCCTTCGCATAGGCAATGTCGATCAAGCCGCTTTCGACGCGCCGTTCCTTGTCGGTGTTGTGGCGCTGCAATTCGATATAGAGCCGATCGCCGAACAGGCCGGCCAGACGTTCGCAGCGCGCGGCCGCGAGATCGGCGTGGCCGCCGGCAAGCGCCAGCGAGATCGGCCCGTCGGGGCCGCCCGTGAGCGCGATCAGACCCTCGGTCTCGCCTTCGAGCCAATCGAACTTGATGAACGGGGCGTGGCTGTCGGGCGTTTCCAGGAACGCCCGCGAATTGAGCCGCATCAGACTGCGATAACCGCGCTCCTGCGCCGCCAGCAGAACGACGCGCGACGGGCCAATGGAGTTGCGTGCATTGGGATCCTGGTCTGCGAAGTCGATCGCGAGCTCGCAGCCGACGATCGGCTGGATCCCGGAGCCCGCCATCTTGTCGGAGAACTCCAGCGCCCCGAACAGATTGTCGGTGTCGGTCAGCGCAAGGGCCGGCTGATGATCTTTCTTTGCAAGCTCGGCGAGCTTGGCGATCTTGATCGAGCCCTTGAGCAGCGAATAGGCCGAGTGAACGTGAAGGTGGACAAATCCGGCGCTCGGCATGGTCGCGTGACGGCCTCTTGCAGATGAGATGGAGCGGTCGCCGGCTCCGAGGGGATCATGCACCCGCCATCCGCCTCTCTTGCCGACTCGCTTCACAATGGTGGGGTCTCGCGCCGCCAGAGTCCACGCCGGAGCGGCCGCTTCGCCGCGTCGTCCCGCTTTTCCCCAAGGGGGCACCGGTGAAGAGCAGCACCGGTTTACAAAACCGCAGGTCTAGAGCTGCGGTATGACCTGGGCCCAGATCGCGATCATCCCGACGAACAGCGTGATGGACGCCAGTGCAGCCGCCTCTTCCACGAAAATCCTGAACATGGTCTCGCTCCCTTGCTAGAACGTATGAAGAACATTGTTCTCATTTCGTTCACGGGAGTCAAGCCTGGCTCGTAATCTCGCAACGCGATGGTTAACTCGCTGAATTCACGCAATAAAAAAAAGCCCCGGCCGATGGCCGGGGCTTTCGATAGCCGCTCAAAAGAGCGATCGGTATCAGTAACGGCCGAGGATCGGGCCGCCGAACTTGTAGTTCAGGCGGACGAGGCCCATGTCGACGTCCTGACGGATGCGCTCGGTGCCAGCGAAGCCGGCAAAGGTGACATCCTTGTCCGACAGGAAGATGTGGTTGTACTCGACGCCAACCGACCAGTTCGGCGCGAAGCCGTACTCGAGGCCGGCACCAACCGTGCCACCCCAACGGGTGTCGCTGGTCGACGCGAGCAGCCCGCCGCCGAGGCCATAGATCTCGTACTTGTCGCTGACCACAGCCGCACCGCCCTTCACGTACACGAGGACGTTGTTCCAGGCATAACCGACCTGGCCGGTGATCAGGCCGAACGCGTCCATCTTCGTGCGATTACGAGTGGCGAACAGCGCGCTCAGATTGTCGCCGGAGAAGTCGGCCCAGTTGCCCTGGCCTTCCACGCCGAACACCCACTGGCCCGACTGCCAGCGATAGCCGATCTGGCCACCGACCGTGCCGCCGGTCGCATCGTGCGAACCCTCGCGACCAACGCCGACGAAGTCCCAGGTCGCGTGCGACGAACCACCGCCGCCGTTGATGCCGATGTAGAAGCCGCTCCAGTCGTAGATCGTGGCGACCATCGCGGGTGCCTTGGTGTACGGACGCGCCGCGAGGTCGGCAGCCAGCGCCGGTGCAGCTGCGCTGAGCGCGACGAGGCTCACAGCGGCAAGCAACAAATTCTTCTTCATTTCAATCCCGTTCCAGTTTCGTCGTTAGGCCCCCTGGCCGTGGTGTCGTCATAACAGTGATCGACGGAATTGCTGTAACCTCGACGCAACAGTTCACGCCAAAGGCCCGCGCTTCATTAATGAAGATTTATCAGAGCGCGCTGGAAACCCTTTGAAACAAGAGTTTTCAGCAGTTCCAATGTCGACGAGACGAGATAAACTGCATGCGCGCGTAACATCGTCGCGCGCACAATTGTGTGATTGGAGATTACGAATGCGAGCACGAATTGCTTTCCCCATTGCCGCCACATTTTCGCTCGCAATCGCCACATTTGCGCTCAGCGCAAGCACGCCCGCGCGCGCATTTGGTACGCATCACGCGTTCTGCCTTACGGGTGATGAATGGCCGGGACTGAGCAATTGCAGGTTCGACACCTACGCGCAGTGTCAGGCAAGCGCATCGGGCCGCGCGCTGACCTGCATCGCCAATCCCTATTTCGGCGGACAGAGTGACGATCCCTACGCGTATCAGAATCGTCCGCGCACGCTTGCGCCGGGCTACGGCCTATCGCGGTGAGATGCGCAGCGCCTGGCTAGCAGTCGGCACACGCAAATCGGGACGCTGATATGCGGCCCGCCCTGCGCTGAGCCTGAAGTGTTGACGCAGACTGATCCGGGTTTAAGTACGACAGAGAAATCTTGCAGGGATGGCGACGTTCGCTGGGCTGGTTCCCGTTGACGCCAGCAATGCAGGACTCATGACGATCTCGCCTCACGCGACCTCGCCCCGCGCCAATTCAACCGCGGCCGCCACTCCCCCTCACCTCGCTATCGTCCTCGTCTCGCTCGCGATGGGCGGCTTTGCGATCGGGACCACCGAATTCGCATCGATGAGCCTGCTGCCGTTTTTCGCCGCCGACCTCCACGTCGACGAGCCGACCGCAGGGCACGCGATCAGTGCTTACGCGCTCGGAGTCGTGCTGGGCGCGCCGCTGATCGCGGTGCTGGGTGCCCGCTTCGCCCGGCGCACGCAGCTGCTCGTCCTGATGGCCGTGTTCGCGTTCGGCAACGCGCTCACCGCGCTCGCACCCGACTTCGGCTGGATGATCGCGGCGCGCTTCCTCTCGGGGCTGCCGCACGGCGCCTATTTCGGTATCGCCGCGCTGGTCGCGGCTTCGCTGGTTCCGCAACAGCGCCGCTCGCAGGCGATCGGCCAGGTGATGCTTGGCCTGACCTGCGCCACCATCATCGGCGTGCCGCTGGCCAATCTGATCGGTCAGGCGGTCGGCTGGCGCGCGAGCTTTGGTCTCGTGTCGGCGCTGGCGCTGCTCACCGTGCTGCTGTGCGGCCTGTTCGCGCCGCGCGACCGGGCCGGCAGGTCCGATCCGTTGCGCGAGCTCGGCGCTCTCAGAAGCGGCCGCGTCTGGATCACGCTGGCAATCGGCGCCATCGGCTTTGGCGGCATGTTTGCCGTCTACACCTATCTTGCGACGACGCTGATCGAGGTCACCAGGGTCAGCCCCGCGGCCATTCCGTTCTTCCTCGCCGTATTCGGTATCGGCGCTACGCTCGGCAATCTGTTCGTGCCACGCTTTGCCGACCGCGCCCTGATGCCGACGGCGGGCATCATCCTGCTGTTTGCAGCCGTCGCGCTGCTGGTGTTTCCGCTTGCCGCCCACAATCCCTGGCTACTGGCGGCCGACGTTTTCGCCATCGGCACCAGCGTTTCGCTCGGCGCCATCCTGCAAACGCGGCTGATGGACGTCGCAGGTGACGCGCAGGCGCTCGCGGCCGCGCTGAACCATTCGGCGTTCAACACCGCCAACGCGCTCGGCCCCTTCCTCGGCGGCCTTGCGATCCGCGAAGGGCTAGGCTGGACCTCGACCGGTCCCGTCGGCGCTGCACTCGCGCTTCTCGGTTTGCTGATCTGGGCCGTCGCGCGGCGCGATGCCGGACCTGCTCCGGTCGGACTCACCGCGCGAGGCGACGCTGCTCCGCTCGCGCCGTCGCTGGCTCCGGATCTCCGAAGCCGTTCGGCGGTTCACGAGGATTCCGTGGCATGACGTCACCACGGCCCAGGCGAAGCTTCGAAATAAAGCGTCAATCGGCGTGCCACCGCAAGTTGTGAAAGTGCCAAGCGTCGTATAGCGTCGACATCGGTTTGCACCGCATAGTCGATCATTTCATGCTAGCCCGTATCCTGCTCGTCGTCGCCGCGCTCTCGCTTCCCGGCGCATTGCGCGCGGAAATACCGTCCGAGAAAGCCGGATTTGCGTCCACGCTGACGATCTATCTCGCCAAGGGGCGCCTGATGCGTGCGGGCCGGGCTGCGACCGCTGGATCGCCATCGAGGGTGAGATCGATGGCGATGCCGCGCCGCGCATTCGCCGCTTCCTCGCCGCCTTGTCGGCGCTCAACCCGATCAGCCCCTGGTCGGCCACGGTGCCGAACGTCAGCGTACCCGCTCCGGCTGCCGCAGTGCCGTAAGCGCGGGGCCGAAATGTCCACTTGCGATATATAGACCAATTGGTCTATATATCCACGATGGCCCGCCAGACCCCGATGCAATCGCCCCGCGGCCGACCGCGCAGTTTCGACATGGACGCGGCCGTCGCATGCGCGATGGATGTGTTCTGGTCGCGCGGCTATCACGCCACCGCGCTGCCGGACCTTCTTCGCGCGACCAAACTGTCGCGCGGCAGCCTCTACGCCGCGTTCGGCGACAAGCACACGCTGTTCCTGCTCGCGCTCGACCGCTACATCGCCGAAGCCATCACACGGATGGACGTCGAACTCGCCACGGACAGGGATCCGGTCGATGGCTTGCGGGCTTTCCTTGCCGGCTATGTCGACCGCACCAGCGGCCCCCATGGACGCCGCGGCTGCCTGCTTGTGGCCACGGCCATGGAACTGGCCGGGCAGGACGCCGAGGTCGCGCGACGCGCCGCGGGTTTCTTCAAGACGATGGAGACGAGGCTGGTGGATGCATTGTCCCGTGCCAAGACGGCAGGCAGGCTGGCCGACGGCGTCGAGCCTGCAAGCGCCGCCCGCATTCTCGTCTGTTTCGTCGAAGGGCTGCGCGTGGTCAGCAAGACGGCGCCGGCACGGGCCGCATCGCAAGCTACCGCTGACGCCCTGCTCGACCGCTTCGTGAGGTAACCATTCGCAGACGCCCTCCGGCATTGGCGCGTCGATATTTAGACCGATCGGTCTTGAAAGGAACAATGCAATGTCCGCGATCCAGATCATCTGCGCGGTGGCCGTCTCCCTGCTCTGGGGCTATCAGTTCGTGGTCATCAAGGTCGGCGTCACGGAATTTCCGCCCCTCTTCTTCCTCGCCCTGCGCTTCCTGGCGATCGCGCTGCTGCTCGTTCCGTTCGTCAAAAGACCCACGCGCCAGCAGCTCGGCCCTGTCGCAGCCATTTCGATTTTCCTCGGTGGGCTGAACTTCGGGTTGTTCTATGTCGGCCTTGGGCTCGGCTCGGGAAGCATGTCGGCCGTTGCCTATCAGCTCGCCCCGCCCTTCACCGTCCTGCTGGCCTGGCCGCTGCTCGCGGAGCGGCCGTCGCTCGCCAGCTCTGCCGGCGTGGCGCTCGCATTCCTCGGCGTGATCGTGCTCGCAGCGGGGCCCGGCCTGTCGGCAAAACCGCTTCCGCTGCTGCTGGTGGTCGGGGCCGCCTTCGCATTCGCCGTGTCCAACGTCCTGACGAAACGCTACGGCCCCTTCGATCCCCTGATGTTGATGGGATGGTCGTCGCTGCTCACCGTGCCACAGGTGATGCTGATGTCGCTACTGCTTGAATACGGTCAGGCGACGAGCCTCGGCACGGCGGACGGACGTGGCTGGCTGGCGCTCGCCTACACCATCTTCATCGGCGGAATTGTGGGGTTTGGCCTTTGGTTCTGGCTGATCGCCCGTTGCTCCATGGGCCGCGTCGCTCCTTTCGGCCTGCTGCTTCCTGTGTTCGCCTTGATGTCGAGCGTGATCTTCCTCGGCGAGCAGGTGACGCCGAAACTGATCGTCGGCGGGCTGCTCGCACTATCCGGCGTCGCCATGACGCAAATGAAGCTGGAGCGTTCAAGCGGCATGGCGCCGAGCTCCCGGGAACGTTGATCCGGAATCCCGCTGGCGATTCACATAGCCTAATGCGCGCCGCGCGGCGAAACGTCAAAATCGCGTCCGGGATGAGGGCACTACGATGACGATGGATCGCGTCGAACGGGTTTTCATCGCGACCGCGATGCTGGGTTTCCTGGTGATGCTGGGAGCGATCATATGGATGATGGTGGCTTGACGGATGGCTCGTTGCGCCAGGCCATCTCGCAGGGCTTGTCGCAAGCCTTGCCCTATCTCGGGATCGCCCTCTGCCTTGCCGTGACTGCGTGGCTGACCTGGAGCCGCCTGCTCTAAAGCATGATCCGGACCCGAAGGGCCGCGTTAGCGCAAAGTGCGAAGCGGTTTTCCGGAGAGATCATGCGTAAACAACAACCTAAAGCGCGCTGACGCTTCATCCCGATCTCATCGCGCTTCAGGCCGGATCGCCCTCCCCGCGAGCCGGCGCAACCGCAGCCAGTTCATCCCGGACGCGCTGCGCTCTTGCGATGTGCTCGCTATTGCGCAGTATCTTGAGGGCATCGCGAACCAGTTCGCGCGAAAAGGACAGGAGCTGTGCATCGCCTGTGCGGGCGGTGTAGATCATTCGAACCTCACTTGGATCATGAACGGGCTGCGCAATGGCGCGACGCTGCGCCTCACGTCTTGGGCTTCTCGATCAACCCGGTCAGGCCGCGGACCATCGCTGCGATGTCGATCGGCTTTTCCCACAGCACCACATCACGAAATTGTGGAGCAATGCTGACCTTCTCGTAGCCGGTCGTGAACACGAACGGCACCTGGCGCGCCCTGAGCTCCTGCGCAACCGGGAAAACCATCTCGCTGCGAATGTTCACGTCGAGCACTGCGCCGTCGAGAATGCCGCCGTCGTTGATGATCGGGAGCGCATCGTCGAGCTCGCCGACCGGACCGGCAACTTCCGCGCCCGCCGACCGCAGCGCACGGCTGATGTCATCGGCCAGGAAATACTCGTCCTCGACCACGAGGATGCGACATCCCGACAACGGGGCATTCCTGCGCGACAACGTTGGCGATAGTGCCATGTTTCCTCCAGCACCCGGCGATGGATAGGAACATAGGCCTCAAGGCCGTCTTGGTGCAAACGAAGCATTGAATGGCGGGTTCCATGAGCAACCGCGACATCATTGTCATCGGCGGTTCCTCCGGAGCCACGGCGCCGCTGAAACAGATCCTGGCAGATCTGCATCCGGATGTTCCAGCAGCCGTCTTTATCGTCCTTCACCTTCCTGCGCAGGGCATCGGCATCCTGTCCACCGTCGCCGCCGGCGCGGGCAGGCTGCCGGTGCATCAGGCCACAGACGGCATGAAGTTCGAGCGCGGCCATGTCTATCTCGGCGCCCCCGACCATCACTTGCTGTTGTCAGGCGATCATATTCGCCTCGGGCGCGGCCCGCGCGAGAACATGGTGCGGCCCGCGATCGACGCACTGTTCCGCTCGGCGGCCCTGCATCACGGCCCGCGCGTGATCGGGGTGGTGCTGAGCGGATTGCTTTCGGACGGGGCTGCCGGCCTCAACGCGATCAAGCGCTGCGGCGGAATGACGATCGTGCAGGATCCGTTGGAGGCGATCGCGGCGGAGATGCCGCAGCGCGCGCTGGAGGCGGCCACCGCCGACCTCTGCGTTCCCGCTGCGCGGCTCGGCGACGTCCTTTCCGAGCTTGCCCGGGAAGCGCCGGGGGCCGCGCTTCCGATCGCTCCGGATATCCGCCTGGAGGTGGAAATCGCCGCGGGCGAAAGGATCGGCTCCGCAATCCTGGCCGACATTGCCGATCCGGCGGCGCTGACCTGCCCCGCCTGCGGCGGCGTCCTTTCCGACGTGAAAGAGGCTCATCCGATGCGGTTTCGCTGTCAGGTCGGCCACGCCTACACCGCTGATGCCCTCGCCAAGGAGCAGGAAGGGCAAGTCGACGAGGCGCTCCGTGTCGCGCTCAGGATCATCGACGAGCGGGCCGAACTGGTGCAACGCATGGCCGCGGACGGCCGTCGCAACGGCAGACCCGCAATCGCCGAGATGTACGCGCTGCGCGCCGCCGAATATCGCGAATATGCCGACATGATCAGGCGCGTCGTGCTACAATCGCTTGATCTTCCGAACCGTTAGCGAGAGAGGTGAGCGTCGCCATGGCCGTTTCGCTTGCCGAGCGCGAGCAGCAGCTCCTCAATGAGCAGCGCCTTCTGGCGAAGGCTGACCTCGATATCGAGGAAGGCTGGCGGCGGATCCACAAGCAGGAAGACCGGGTCCGCGATCTGCAGGCCGGCGGTTACGATTCCGGGCAGGCGGAACGGCTGGTGGACCTGCTAAAGCAGACCCTGGTGGAATGGGAACGGCACCGCACCCTCATCATTCAGAGGGTGAATTATCTCCAACAGGAGGTCGATCTTGTGCCGCCGATCACCTAGTCCGGGCGATGGTCCGCGCGGCCATGCAGAGGCCCCCCCCCCCCGGAATCTAGGCTCGGCCAAGGCGAACGTTTTCCGCTTTTAGCTGTTAGGATCGCGTCGATTTCTGCTATTTGCAGAGACCGGAATCCGTTGGTCCGGGCAGCGAGAGTAGCGGCAATCATGGACGAAGTCGGCAAGGCACCGGGGGACGCGGAACCTCAGGCCAAGGCCCCTTTGATCATCGGCGTGGGGGCATCGGCCGCCGCGATCGACAGTATCGAGCGATTTTTCGCCAAGCTGGCATTGGGTGAAGACCAGGCGATCGTCCTCGTCCTTCAGAACGCCGAGGCGCTCGACGAGGCACGGTTGCGCAGCATCGTCCAGCGTGCCGACGGCGCGCGTTTCGCCGATATCCGCGATGCGATGGCGGTGCAAGGGGGCACGATCTATCACAGCCCGGCGGCCATGATCACCACGATCCAGGACGGGCGTTTTGCGGTGCGCAAGGCCGAACAGGGGCCGGGAGAGCGGGCCACCATCGACAGTTTCCTGGTGTCGCTCGCCGAAGAGCGCGCCGAGCAGTCCATCGGCGTTCTCTTGAGCGGGACCGGCGGCGACGGCACGCTCGGCGCCGCCACGCTAAAGGACCATGGCGGGCTTGCAATTGCCGAGAAGCTCGCCAGCGAGGAGTCCGACCATCTGGTCGACAGCAACAGACCGGCGGCGATCGCTGATTACGTCCTGCCGCCCGAGGACATCCCGGAGCACATCCAGGTTTATGCCCGCCATCTGCGGCGGCTCGAGGAGAAGCAGGGCTTCGACGAGGTCCTGGCTGCGGCGGCGACCTCGCTGTCGCGCATCGCCGACATCCTGCGCAACAAGACCGGCAACGATTTCCACGGCTACAAGCAGAACACCTTCCTGCGCCGCGTGCAGCGGCGCATGCAGGTCGTGCAGCTCGAGGAGATCACCTCCTATGTCGACTTCCTGCGCAACGACAAGGACGAGGCCCATCATCTCTTCAATGACCTCCTGATCGGCGTCACCGAGTTCTTCCGCGACAAGCGCGAGTTCGAGGTGCTCGAAACCCAGATCATCCCAAAGATCTTCGAGGGCAAGGGAAGCGGCCAGCAGGTTCGCGTCTGGGTGCTGGGCTGCGCCACCGGCGAGGAAGCCTATTCGATCGGCATCCTGCTGCGCGAGCACATGGCTACGCTCGATTCCTCTCCGCAGGTGCAGATCTTCGCGACCGACATCGACGGCCGGGCGCTCGCGACCGCCCGCGTCGGGCGCTACCGCATCAATATCGAGCAGGACATGTCTCCCGAGCGCCTGGCGCGCTGGTTCGTGCGCGAGGGCGACACCTATTGCGTGGTGAAGGAATTGCGGGAGATGTGCATCTTCTCCCAGCACAACGTGATCAAGGATGCCCCGTTCTCCAAGCTCGATCTCGTCTCCTGCCGCAACCTGCTGATCTATCTCAACGCCGAGCTTCAGAACCGGGTGATCCCGCTGTTCCATTTCGCTTTGCTGCCCGAGCGCTTCCTGTTCCTCGGCAATTCCGAGAACGTGACGCGGCACCCCAAGCTGTTTGCACCGGTCGATCGCCGGGCCCGCATCTTTAGGAAGCTCGATACCGGCACGCGGCTGCCGCCGGAATTTCCAATCTCGACCGCGGCCGGGCGCGCGCCGGTCGAGGTGCCGCCGGTCCGCTCGTTCGGGCCGGACGTGGGCCTCGAGCGCCGCGCCCAGCGCATCGCTGAGCGCTATGCGCCCGCCTACGTGATCACCGACGACAATTTCCAGATCCTGCATTTCTCCGGGCGCACCGGACGCTATATCGAGCCGACGGCCGGCGCCGCCTCGCTCGATCTGCTCCAGCTGGTGCATCGCGATCTCAGGCTGGAGCTGCGCACCGCCCTCTCCCGTGCATCGGAAACCAACGAGTCCGCCCAAGCCGAGCACGTCCAGCTCGGCGTCAACGGCCATCGCGTTCCCGTCGATATCACGGTGGAGCCGATCCAGGATGGCGCCGGCGGCCATCGCAATTTCATCGTCCTGTTCAAGGACGGCCCGGCGCAGGGCGCAGATGCTCCTGAGAACAACCCCGGTGCGCTGGTGCGGACCGAACATGTCGAGCGGCTCGAAGGCGAATTGCGCGCGACCCGCGAACGTCTCCAGGCGACGATCGAGGAGCTCGAAAGCACCAACGAAGAGCTGAAGTCCTCGAACGAAGAGTACCAATCGCTCAATGAAGAGCTGCAATCCGCCAACGAGGAGCTGGAGACCTCCCGCGAGGAGCTGCAATCTGTCAACGAGGAGCTGACGACCGTCAATGGCGAGCTGGCGCACCGGGTTCAGGAACTGACCCGCGCAACCAGCGACCTCAAGAACTTCCTCGAAAGCACGCAGATCGCAACCGTCTTCCTCGACAACGATCTCCGCGTCATGAACTTCACCCCAGCGATCACGCACATCCTGCATCTGGTCGAGACCGACGTTGGCCGCCCGATCGCCCACATCAAGGCGCGCATTCCGATCGAGGAGCTCTACGACGACGTGCGCCGCGTGCTGCGCACGCTTGCCAGCGCCGAACGCGAACTGACCGCACCCGACAGCGGCACGCGCTACATCGTTCGCATCCTGCCGTATCGCAGCATCGACAATTTCATCGCCGGCGTCGTGATCACCTTCATCGACGTCACCGCGGTCACCCGCGCAGAGGAGCGGCAGCGCCTTCTCCTCGCCGAGCTTCAGCACCGCGTCCGCAATACGCTGGGCGTGGTGCGGTCGATCGCGCGCCGCTCCGCGGAGACGAGCTCTACGGTCGAGGAATATGCCGCCCATCTCGACGGGCGTCTCAATGCCTTCGCGCGCACCCAGGCGCTTGTGACCCGCGATCCGGAGGGCGGCGTCGATCTCGAATATCTGGTGATCGAGGAACTACTGGCCTATAATGCCCATGAGGGCGAGCAGGTGCGCGCGTCCGGGCCCGCGGTCCGCTTCCAGCCGAAGGCCGCAGAGACGTTTGCGCTCGCAATCCACGAGCTTGCGACCAATGCGCTCAAATACGGCGCGTTGAGCCAGCCCGGCGGTCGGCTCGATATCTCGTGGCGCATCGACGGGGCCGTCGAGCCCCCGCAACTGCTGTTCGAATGGCGTGAGCGCGGCGGTCCGGCGGTGACACCGCCGCCGCGCAAGGGGTTTGGCACCGAGCTTCTGGAGCGCACCCTTGCGTTCGAGTTGAAGGGGCAGACGACCATGTCGTTCAACGCGTCCGGCCTCATGTGCTTGATCGCGATCCCCCTGGCCAGGCGCACCTTCCATACGCCGTCGATGGAGGGATGATGCGCTCTCACGGGACCGATGGCGGTATAGCGCAGGCGGTCCTCCGCCGCTTCAACGCCTTGCGCCCGCTGTCCGAAGAGGACGCCGCTGCGCTGGAACATGCCATTCTCGAAGGTCTGCTGCGTGCCGGGCCTGGCGAGGACCTGATCGCCGAAGGCGATCCCGTCGACAGCGTCCGCCTCGTGCTCTCGGGCTGGCTGTACCGCCACAAGACGCTGGAGGACGGGCGTCGTCAGATCGTCAACTTCATCCTGCCGGGCGAGACCTGCGACGCCCACGCTTATCTCCTGTCTACCATGGATCATTCGATTACGACGGTGACGCCGGTTGCCTACGCCGAGATCAAGCGCGCGCGCTTCGAACAGCTGATGGCGGCCCACCGCACGCTGGCCGAAGCTTTCATGTGCGAGACGGCGCTGAACAGCGCGATCCAGCGCGAATGGATCGTCAACCTCGGCCGGCGCGCGGCCTTCGAGCGCGTGGCCCATCTGTTCTGTGAAATCTTCGAACGGCTTCGACCCGTGGGACTGGTCGACGGCAACTCCTGCGCGCTTCCGGTGACCCAGACCGATCTGGCCGACGCCACCGGCCTGTCGGTGGTTCATCTCAACCGCACGCTCCAGGAGCTGCGGGCGACCGGCCTGATCATCCTGAAGGATCGCACCTTGACGATCGGTGATCTCGACGCGCTCAAGAATGCGGCGATGTTTCCGCCCGGCTATCTTCGGCGCTATCAGGTGAAGTGAACGATCCCGGCCGAAGCCTTCAATGCGACGGCTCAAGACGTCCGCCGATGCTTCAGACAGCAACACTGACCGAACCTGTCGGATCGAAATTCGCACAGCTCTTGCGTTGGTTCCGGGAGGAACGAGTGTGCCGGCATTAGCTTATGTTAAAGAGGACGCATCGCGGGAGCTTCGCGCGATGGGACCGATGCGAGTCGTGACGCCTCCAGGCGGAACGATGCCGCGCTCGATCCGCTCGCCCACGACGCCTGCTGGCAGCTCGCTGCGAAGCGGCAGAGAAAGGCCAATAACGCGCAACGTGAAGAGACGTGGCGCGAAAGCGCTGGTGAGCGACTGGCATTGGAGATCTGAGGATGCCACGTTACTATTTCGATCTTCGGGACGACGATGAGCTGGCCCTCGACGAGGAAGGTCTCGAGCTTTCCGGCCTTCGAGCAGCCCAGGTCGAGGCCGCCAAGTCATTGGCCGATATGGCGCGAGACGAGGCCTGCTCGTCCGCTCCCGTGAATGGCACGCGCCACATGGCGATCGAGGTCCGCGACGCCGGCGGCCCCGTGATGCAGGTCAGGTTCACTTTCGAGGTCGAGACGCTGAAGCATTGATGCAGCCCCGGGCGCCGCTGAAAGCCGGCGGTGGACCTCCGTGTCTTCACGCCTCACACCGGCGTGTAGATCACGAGCTTCAGCGCGGGATCGTCGTTGGCCTGGAAGCTCGTGTGCTCGAACCGGAGCAGGCCTTTGGTCGGATGGTTCATGGTCTTGAGGCCCGACGAGGTGCTGCGGATATCATGCGCCTCCCACCATTTGACGAATTCCGGACTGCCCTGACGCAGCCGCGTGAGCAGCTCGGTGAAGGCGGGATCGCCGGCCCAGACGTCGTGGGTGGCGCGGAACATCGCGACCATGCTCCTGGCCACATCGGTCCAGCTCGCGCCGTAGAATTTTCGCGTCTGCTTGTTGGTCAACACCAGCAGCAGCGTGTTGCGATCCTGCTCGGGCAACTGCCCGAACCCGAAGACCACCTCGGCCGCCTCGTTCCAGGCCAGCACGTCCCAGCGCCGCCCAGTGATGTAGGCCGGCTGCGTCAGGCTCTGGATCATCCGCTGGATCGGCGCCGGCACGGTCTCCCGCACGAAGGCGCCCCTGGCGCCATCGCGCGCCAGCGCCTTGAGATGCGCGTGCTCGGTCTTCGAGAGGCGCAGCGCGCGGGCCAGCGCGTCGATCGTCGTGACCGAAGGGCTGACGGTGCGGCCCTGCTCGAGGCGGATGTACCAGTCGACGCCGATGCCGGCGAGATGGGCGACCTCCTCGCGGCGGAGCCCTGCGGTGCGGCGCCGGCGGCCTGCCGGAAGGCCAACGGTCTTCGGTGACAGCTTTTCACGGCGGGACCTGAGGAAGTCGCCGAATTCGACGCGGCGTGGGTCAGCCATGATCAGTGTCCTCGATGGAGAGTCCAAATACTAGGATAATACCAGGCCCTCCTGATCCTTCAAGAGCGGCGCATCTTCGCTTCACCACACCTTGAGGTGCACGTCACGACAGCTGCCATGCTCGAATCCCCGGCTTCGCCGCTGCTGATCGAGAATGGCCACCGAACCGGTGCTCGACACCGGCGAGGCCATCGTCGACGTCGCGCCGCGCGCGTACTGTCTGGCCGTGCGCAACCGGCTCGCAATTCAAGCAACGACAACGCAGGCAACGCCAGGCATCCTTCGTGGAATAGACAGAAAGACGTGCGATATCGAAAGCGCGCGTCTTTCGATCCCTGTACAGCGGTCTCGGTTCGCAGGCCCTCGTGCACCGGCGCGCTTCTCGCGACCGGGCTGCCCGCGACCGGTGATCCGAGCGATCCAATGTGACCCTGCAAAGAACGAGGGCAGATGAACTGCACGGCCTTATCTCGGATGTCTCAAATCGTCGTTGCACGACATTGCGGCACATGGGTGCGGTGCTGTCTCCCCCTCGCTCTCTCCAAGGGAGACGAGAGAACTGGAGAATGATTTATGTCTGTCACGAACACTGGAATCGGTCGGCGAAGCTTCATTGCGACGTCGCTGATCGGTACTATGGGTCTCAGCTTTCCGTTCGCGGCAAGTGCGTCATCCGCACAAGTCGCTGAAAGCGCCGCAGGCGACACCCGCATCCGTGAGTTCACGATCAACATCCCAGACTCGGCCCTCGACGACTTGCGCCGGCGTATCGGCGCAACGCGTTGGCCCGATCGCGAGACGGTGCCCGACACATCACAGGGCGTGCAGCTCGCGCGGCTGCAAGCACTTTGCGACTACTGGGCCAATTCTTACGACTGGCGCAAGATCGAGAAGCGACTGAACCAACTGCCGCAGTTCATCACGCAGATCGATGGTCTCGACATCCATTTCATTCATGTCCGCTCGCGCCACCCCGGCGCGCTGCCCATCGTTATCACGCACGGCTGGCCGGGCTCGATCCTCGAAATGATCAAGACCATCGGGCCGCTGACCGACCCGGTGGCGCACGGCGCGCACGCGGACGATGCCTTTCACGTCGTCATCCCTTCGATTCCCGGCTACGGCTTTTCGGCGAAACCGCGCGAACTCGGATGGGGCCCTGAGCGTGTGGCTCGCGCCTGGGACGTGCTCATGAAGCGGCTCGGATACACCCGATATGTCTCACAGGGCGGTGACCACGGCTCGGTCATCTCCGACGCGCTTGCGCGTCAGCAGCCCGCCGGCCTATTAGGTATCCACGTCAATATGCCGCCCACCGTACCTGCCGAATACGTCAAGGGAATTAACGCCGGCGACGCGCCGCCTGTCGGCCTTCCGGAGCCAGAACGCGTGGCGTTCGAGACCTTGAGCAAGTTCTTTGCTCGAAGTGCGGCCTACGGGGCGATGATGGTGACGCGCCCACAGACGATCGGCTACGGGCTTTGCGACTCGCCTGCGACGCTTGCTGCATTCATGTACGAGAAAATCGCCGAGTGGACGGACAGCAACGGCGAGCCCGAGCGCGTGCTCACGAAGGACGAAATCCTCGACGCCATCTCGCTGTACTGGCTGACCGACTCCGGCGCGTCGGCGAGCCGCTTCTACTGGGAAAACAACAACAACAACTTCAGCTCCGCCGCGCAGAGGACCACGGAGATCAAGGTCCCAGTCGCGGTAACAGTGTTCCCCGCCGAGATCTATCGCGCGCCGAAGACGTGGACGCAGCGCGCCTATCCGACGCTGCATTACTTCAACGAGGTCGACAAGGGCGGCCATTTCGCAGCATGGGAGCAGCCACAGCTCTTCGCCGCGGAGATGCGGGCGGCATTCAAGTCGCTGCGTTGAGTAGGAGAACCGGTTGGCGCTGTGCTGGCGCCGGTCGAACTCGGCGGGACCTGGGGAAATCGCCGAATTCGACGCGGCGCGGGGCGGCCATGGTATCGCCCCCGGCGATGGAGGGTCTGGATAATACTAGGATAATACCAGGCCTTTCTGACCCGTCCGAGACGGCGCACATTTGCCTCATCCCATTTTGAGGTGAACATCATGAAAGCTGCCGTGCTCAAATCCTTCGGCTCGCCGCTGGCGATCGAGACTGCCCCCGACCCGGTGCTCGGCACCGGCGAGGTCGTCATCGACGTCGTCGCCACGCGCGTGCTGTCCTATATGAACGAGGTCTTCAGCGGGGAACGCAACTACGCGCTCGATCTTCCGATCATCCCAGGCCCGGGCGGCATCGGCCGGGTCCGCGCGATCGGCCCGGACGCGACCAAGCTTGCGATCGGCGACTGGGTGTTCTGCGACCCGACGGTGCGCTCGCGCGACGACGCCGTGGCGCCCGATATCGCCCTGCAAGGCCTCACCGCCGCCGGTCCCGGCGGCATGCGCCTGCAACAGCATTTTCGTCACGGCTCGTTTGCCGAGCAGATGCGCGTGCCGACGGAGAACGTCAAACGCCTCGGCACGATCACATCAGAGGAAGCGACGCAATGGTGCGCGCTGGGTACGCTGCTGGTGCCCTATGGCGGGTTCCTCGCGGCGAACCTTCAGCCAGGCGAGACCGTGCTGGTCAGCGGGGCCACTGGCAACTTCGGCAGCGCGGCAGTGTCCGTTGCGCTGGCGATGGGCGCAGCCTGCGTGGTGACGCCGGGCCGCAACGAAAAAATCCTCGCCGACCTCGTCCGCCGTTTCGGTGCCCGCGTGAAGCCGGTCAAGCTCACCGGTAACGAGGACGATGACCGCGAAGCCATGAAGCGCGCCGCGCCGGGCCCGATCGACTGCGTGTTCGACATCATGCCGCCCTCGGTGAGCCCGACTGTCGTGCGCTCGGCGGTCCTGACGGTGCGCGCCTATGGCCGCGTCGTACTGATGGGCGGCGTCGGCATGGCCGGCGGCGCAGGACTTGAGTTGCCCTACCCCTGGATCATGCGCAACTGCATCAGCATCCACGGCGTCTGGATGTATCCGCCGGATGCAGCGGCCCGCCTGATCGCGCTGGTGCGCTCAGGGCTTTTGCGACTGGAGGAATACGAGACGACGGCCTTCGACCTCGATCATGCCAATGAGGCGGTGGCGCATGCCGCGGCCAATGGCGGGCCATTCAAATTGACGGTCATCAGGCCGTAACTGGCCCGCCCGCCGCGGCGGTGCGCCGTCGCGGCGGATTTGCCCGGCAGGTCAAATGGCTGGGAGACATCACCCCCGCGCGTAGCCGGCAATCGCAGGCTACTGTGCATGGGGTTGTTTTCGCAGTTTTATTCGAGCTCGATCACCTGGCCGTCCGACAGCGAGACGCGCCGGTCCATGCGGCCGGCGAGCTCCATGTTGTGGGTCGCGATCAGCATGGAAACCTTGGTTGCCTTGACCAGCTGCATCAGGGCCTGGAAGACGTGATCGGCCGTGTGCGGATCGAGGTTGCCGGTCGGCTCGTCCGCGAACAGCACGCGCGGCGCATTGGCCACCGCGCGCGCGATGGCGACGCGCTGCTGCTCGCCGCCCGACAGCTCCGCGGGACGATGGGTGATGCGGTCGCCGAGGCCGAGATAACCGAGGATCTCCTTGGCGCGCTTGACGCTCTCGGACTTCTTCAGGCCGCGGATCATCTGCGGCATCATCACGTTCTCGAGCGCCGAGAACTCCGGCAGCAGCCGGTGCGACTGGTAGACGAAGCCGATATCGGTGCGGCGCAGCTGGGTGCGCTCGATGTCGGGCAACTGCGAGGTCGGCGCGCCGTTGACATAGACCTCGCCGGAGTCCGGCGCTTCGAGCAGCCCGGCAATGTGCAGCAGCGTCGACTTGCCCGAGCCTGACGGCGCCACCAGCGCGACCGACTGTCCCGCCCACAGCGCGAGCTTGGCGCCGTCCAAAATCGTCAGCGGCACCTCGCCCTGCAAGTACTGCCGCTTTATCTCGTGGAGATAAATGACCGGTACGTCTTCCGCCCCCTGCTGCTCCATCAGCCCCTCACTCGTACCGGAGCGCTTCGACGGGATCGAGGCGCGCGGCGCGCCAGGACGGGTACAGCGTCGCCAGGAACGACAGCGTCAGCGCCATGATGACGACCGCCGTGGTCTCGCCGATATCGATCTCGGCGGGCAGCTTCGACAGGAAGTAGAGCTCTGGCGAGAACAGCTCGGTGCTGGTCAGCCAGGACAGGAATTGCCTGATGGACTCGATGTTGAGACAGATCACGAGGCCGACGACGAACCCGACCAGCGTGCCGACCACGCCGATCGAGGCGCCCGTGATCAGGAAGATGCGCATGATCGAGCCCTGCGAGGCGCCCATGGTGCGCAGGATCGCGATGTCGCTGCCCTTGTCCTTCACCAGCATGATGAGGCCGGAGACGATGTTGAGGGCTGCGACCAGCACGATCATGGTCAGGATCAGGAACATCACATTGCGCTCGACCTGGAGCGCGTTGAAGAAGGTCGAATTGCGCTGCCGCCAGTCGACCAGGAACACCGGCCGTCCCGCCGCTTCCGTCACGGCCTGGCGGAAGGCGACGATCTGGTCGGGATTGGTGGTGAACACCTCGATCGAGGTGACGTCGTTGCTGCGGTTGAAATAGGCCTGCGCCTCCGCGAGCGGCATGAACACGAAGCCGAGATCGTATTCGGACATGCCGATCTCGAACACGGCGACGATCTTGTACGGCTTGATACGCGGCGTCGTGCCCATGGGCGTGACTGCGCCCTTGGGCGCCACCAGCGTGATGCTGTCGCCGGCATGCAGCGACAGCTGGTCGGCAAGGCGCCGGCCGATCGCGACCCCCTGCCCCTCGTCAAAACCCTCGAGCGAGCCCTGCTTGATGTTCTTGGCGATCGAGGTGAGGTTGTTGAGATCATCGGAGCGGATGCCGCGCACCAGGACGCCCGAGGCGTTCCACGGCGAGGACGCCAGCGCCTGGCCGTCCACCACGGGCGCGGCGAGCCGGATACCTTTCACCTGGCTGAGGCGGTCGGCAACGTCCTTCCAGTCCGTCAGCGGCGATTCCAGCGGCTGCACCAGGATGTGGCCGTTCAGCCCCAGGATCTTGTCGAGCAGTTCCTTGCGGAAGCCGTTCATGACGGCCATGACGATAATCAGCGTCGCCACGCCCAGCATGATGCCGAGGAACGAGAACCCGGCGATGACCGAGATGAATCCCTCCTTGCGGCGCGCCCGCAGGTAGCGCGCCGACAGCATCCACTCGAATGGCGCAAAAGGCGCGGTTTGCACGGTTTCAGTCATGGTCTCGTCCATCGCTCGATAATCCCATGATTCGGGGTCAATTGTGGCCGGATTGGCGGCCGCGATATCGGGCGATGAACAATATTCAGCCGACCAGGCTTATCAGCCCACAAGTCTTGCGACCGCGTCCGCAGGCGACATCGTCTCGCGGGAGCCGTCGCTGCGCCGCTTGATCTCGACCTTGCCGTCGGCGAGCCCCTTCGGCCCGATCATGATCTGCCAGGGGATGCCGATCAGGTCGGCGGCAGCGAATTTGGCGCCGGCGCGCTGGTCGGTGTCGTCGTAGAGCACGTCGACGCCCTTTGCCTGGAGCTCGGCATAGAGCTTCTCGCAGGCCGCATCGACCGCGGCATCGCCCTGCTTGAGGTTGAGCACCACCGCGCGGAACGGGGCGACGGCCTCGGGCCATTTGATGCCGGCATCGTCATGGCAGGCCTCGATGATGGCGCCTAACAGGCGCGAGACGCCGACGCCGTAGGAGCCGCCATGGATCGGCACGTCGACACCATCAGGGCCCGCCACCAGCGCCTTCATGGGCTCGGAATATTTGGTGCCGAAATAGAAGATCTGGCCGACCTCGATGCCGCGGGTGTTGACCCGCTTGTCCGCCGGCACTTCCTGCTCGAACCGGGCCGCATCGTGAACGTCTTCCGTCGCGGCATAGACCGAGGTCCACTGCTTGATGATCGGCGTCAGGTCGCTGTCATAGTCGACGTCTTCACCGGGCACCGGCAGGTCCAGCACGTCGCGATTGATAAACACGCCGGATTCGCCGGTCTCGGCGAGCACGATGAACTCGTGGCTGAGATCGCCGCCGATCGGGCCGGTCTCGGCGCGCATCGGAATCGCTTTCAGCCCCATCCGCGCGAAGGTGCGCAGATAGGCGACGAACATCTTGTTGTAGGCAACGCGCGCCGCCGCCTCGTTGAGGTCGAACGAATAGGCGTCCTTCATCAGGAACTCGCGGCCGCGCATCACGCCGAAACGCGGACGCTGCTCGTCGCGGAATTTCCATTGGATATGATAGAGATTCAGCGGCAGGTTCTTGTAGGACTTCACATAGGCGCGGAAGATCTCGGTGATCATCTCCTCGTTGGTCGGCCCGTACAGCAGCTCGCGCTTGTGGCGGTCGGCGATACGCAGCATCTCCGGACCGTAGGCGTCGTAGCGGCCGCTCTCGCGCCAGAGGTCGGCGAGCTGAAGCGTCGGCATCAGCACCTCGATGGCGCCGGAACGGTCCTGCTCCTCACGCACGATCTGCTCGATCTTCTTCAGCACGCGGAAGCCGAGCGGCAGCCAGGCATAGATGCCGGCGGCCTCCTGCCGGATCATGCCGGCGCGCAGCATCAGCCGATGCGAGACGATCTCCGCCTCTTTCGGATTTTCCTTCAGGATGGGCAGAAAGAACCGCGACAACCGCATGGCAACACTCTGGGAATCAGTGAGGGGTTGCAGTGAAACCGGATTGGGAGCGAAAACACAAGACCGGGAATCAGGAAAAGCCGCTAACGCAGCGGAATTCCTTGTCATTTTTCCGTTGCCTTCAGATTCAGCTTGAGCCGCAGCGGGACGCCTTTACGGCGCCGCCACCTCAAGATCGTCTTCCAGCGTGATCTGCTCGAAATCGGTCACCAGCGCATCGATCCGCACATGCCAGCGGCCGGCGAATGGCAGCTCGACCCGGCGCACATGCCAGTAGCCGTCCGGCCCGAGTGCGGCGGCCCGCGCCATCGGCTCGATGCCGCGCTCCGGCAGGCTCAGGGTCAACGTCACCTCCTTCGCCCCAAGCGGCGCCCCCTCGCCGGTCATGAGCTGGAGCACGAAGTCGTCGACGCCGGGCTTCCCCGGCGAGACCAGCACTTGGAACATCGCCTTGTCGGTGTGGATGTGGATCGCCAGCGGCGTCTCGGGAACAATGGTCCGCGGCGGCGGCGTGAAACGCCAGCCGGCAACGAGCGCGAAGATGCCGAGGGCGATGGCGCTTTCGAGCAGGATCGAACGTTTCAATGCAGGCGCGGCTTTCTCGTCCCGCGCCAGAGCCGACGTCAGCCGGAACCGATTGAGCGCGGCAAGCGCCAGCAGCAGGACGGCCAGACCAAGCTTGACCGACAGGATGGCCCCGTAACGCGTCTCAACCAGCGCAGACGGCCTTTCGAGCTGAACGATGGCGAGGCCAAGGCCGGTCAACGCCAATACACCGACGGCCAGCACGGCAATACGCGAAAAGCGGTTTACGACCGGCAGTGCCGCAGTCGCCGGCTTCGACACCAGCGCGGCGAGCGGCGCGAGGGCCCCGATCCAGAAGGCGACGCCGAGGCCATGGAGGAAGATTGCCGGCCGCAGCAAGACCTCGGGCGGTGCCGTCGCGGCGTGTCCAGTCGCGGCGAGTGACAGGCCAACACCGATGAATGCGATCATCGCAAAGGCGCGCGCATACCATGCGCTGCGCAGCGCCATCATCGCGAACAGCATCGATGCGACCGCAATGAGTAGCGCGGGGCCGGCGCTGGTCGCGAATGCGACCTGCCAAGGGGCCGCCGTCACGAGCGCCGCTGGCGGCAGGCCAAGAAGGTCGAGGCCCTGCAGGCCGAGAGAGACGATCGCGCTCGGAATGCCGATGATGAGCGCCATGAACGGCACTGTCGTGCCCGTCATCGACCATGCAATCCAGCGTGCGAAGAACACGCCGCCGACGCCGACGAACAGGCCGAGATAGAGACCGATCCGTGCCAGCCAGATCAGCGCGTTCAATTCGCCGTCCGCACGGGCGGGCGGCTTCGTCGCCGTCGGAGCACCGACCGAGAAGATCACCGATCCCGCGCCGGGATGGCCGTCCTGCGAGGTCACGCGATAGCTGACCACGGCCGTTCCCTGCGGCAGGTCCGGCGGCATCACAACCGAAATGGCCTCGCCCGATGCCTCGATGCGCGCGTCGTCCCGCGTCCGGCCCGCGCCGTCGATCAGCAGAATTGCGCCCGGCGTCACCGCTTCGTTGAAGCGCAGCTCCACCGCCCTCGGCGCGGTTTTCAGAATGCTGCCGCTCGCCGGGTCGACCGAGACGAGCGCGGCATGCGCCGACGCGCCGGTTGCAAAGCCGGCAACGAGGAACAGCGTCGCGAGCGCGGCGAGGAGGCGCATCAAGATTTGGGCAGCAGCTTCACACCAGGCGCCGGCGACTTGCCCTCGTGCGAATGCCCTGCCCCTTCCGCCGGAATTTCGATCCAGCGGCTGACGCCGGTCTCGCATTCCTGGACCACGGGGAAATACAGCGTCGTGTTCGGCTTGAGCGCGTCGGTCAGCACCGTGTGCATGACGAATTCGTCATAGTTCTTGTCCGCCAGCTTGCCACCGGACCATGCAACCTCCTTGACGCCGGAGGAGAGCTTGTTGCCGTGATAGTCGTACTCGGCGGCATATTTGCCTTCGACAACATCAATGGTCCAGCCCGCCTTCGGCATCGGCTTCACCGCGATCACCCCTTCCGGGACCTGCACGCGGATCTTGACCGTCGGCGAGCCCGCGCAGCCGTGAGGTACCGCGAACACGGCCTTGTAGGACGCCCCGACGGTGGCCTGTTTGCTCTCCAGAAAGACATGCGCCGCCGCGGGCGAAGCGGCGAGCACGCCAGGAAGAATGAGCCAGGACATCTTCAGCATCTTCGTTCTCCCGGAAGCAAGATCATGCTCGTCACATTTTCATTCCCGAATGGTCGTGCATCTTCTTCATCATCTGCCCGCCATCGCCCGGCGCCTGCGCGCCAACGCCCTGCACGTCCAGGGAGACGGCGACCTTGCCGGCCTTCTCGAACTGAAGCGTCACCGGAATCTTGTCGCCCTGCTTGAACGGCCCCTTCAACTCCTGGAGCATCAAATGATTGCCGCCGGGCGCCAGCTTCACGGTCTTGCCGGGATCGATCACCAGCCCCTTATCGAGCGGGCGCATCTTCATCACGCCATTGTCCGTCGCCATCTCGTGAACCTCGGCCTTGCCCGCGATATCGGCGGAAACGCTGACCAGCCTGTCCGCGGCCGTTCCCTTGTTCTCGATGGTCAGATATCCGCCCGCGACCTTGGCGCCGCCCGGCGTCGCGCGGCTCCACGCCTGCGAGATGACGAGATCGCCGGCCTTGACGTCCTCGGCACGGACGGGGGCGGCGAACATTGCGGCGGAGAGCGTTACGAGCGCGAGGATGCGTGAGAGCTTGGTCATGTCATTTGCCTTTCTTGTCGTGAACATTGCCCCACCCGTCAGAACGTGTACTTGCCGGCGAGAACGAAAGTTCGCCCCGGAAACGGATGGAACAGGAAGTACTGCTCGTTGAAGAGATTATCGATGCCGAAGTCGAATGCGAAGTTCTTCGTCGCGTTATAGTGGATCTTCAAGTCCACAACGAAGAAGTTATCGAACGCGCCATAGACGTGGGAGATGCGATCCGTGTTGTCCAGCGTCGAGTACTGCTTGCCGCTGTAGCGAGCGGCAACTGTGTAGGCCCAATTCTCGTTCGGCCGGTAGGTCACGCCGAACTTAGCGCGCCAATCTGGGACATAGGGGACGCGCTTGCCGACTGCGGTGGTCGGCACGTTCGTCAGCGGGTCCCTGCCAGCCCAGCCCGCGTCCGCCAGGATTTTGGAGTCGACGTAGGTCACGCTGCCGAAGACTTGCAAGCCCTCGATGATGACATTGTCCTTGTCAGCAGATAATTCCACACCTTGCATCCTGATGGCATCGACGTTGCTGAATGTCGTCGCACTCTGGGTGGCGTTGATCATGTTGGTCTGAGCGATGATCGCGTCGTTGGTCCGCTCTCTGAACAGGGTCAGCCTGACACGGCCGTCATTCCAGTGACGCTCGACGTTGAGTTCGCCCGTGAAATCCTGCTCAGGCTTCAGGAAAGGATTGGCGACCGTAATCGTGTTGCCGACCGTGACGTTCTGATAGAGCTCGAGAACCGTCGGATACCGATTAGCCTCGCCGAAATTGACCGTGATGTTCCAATCCTTGTTCGGATCGTAGGACAGCGAAGCTTTCGGCGAGAAATTCGTCGAAGCAAGACCCGGCTGGTTCTTTGTGAACGACGAGGTAATGACACCTGCCCCGTTCGCCAGAGTCACGATGTTCTGACCATCGAGCGCTTGCCAGGTCTCAAGCCGCCCGCCCAACGTCAGTTTCAGATTGGGTTGGAGTTTCCAGGCGTCCTGAAACCAGAGCGCGCCGGTGCGGGTTTCGCCCTGACTGTTCGCGTAGACCTGTCCCGTGCTCGTCGAAGCCTGATACCAGACCGTCGAACCATAAGTCGGATTTTCCAGGCGATACCGGTCGCCATGGACGCCAAAGCTGACCTCGTGCGCCCCACCGTAACCGAACGGCCGCCAGATGCCCTTGGCATCGGCGTTCTGCCAATTGGTGCCGTCCATATGCTGGATCTTGCCGTTCTGCGAGAAGCCGACGCCTGACGTGACCGTGTAGGGATTGAGCTGCGTGTCCTCGAGATAGTTGTAACTCGAGGCGGACAGATCAAAATCGAAAATGCCCTTGGTGTCGCTCTTGATCACGACCGCGTTGCTCATATGGGTCTGGTCCCATATGTACTTGGCGTTCGCGAAGGTCGTGATGCCATTGAAGGTCGGCAGTCCCGTTGCCGTCGACCGCAGATAGGTCTGCGGATCCGATACCTGGTGGTTGTTCCAGATACCGAGCGAATAGGTTGCCTGCACCAGCGGCGACAGATCGTAGGCCAGCCGCAGATTGGCTGATGTCTGCTGCGAATGGGCGAGAACGCCGGTGCCGACGACGTCGGCTTCCTGACCGACCTTGTTCTTGGCCGGGAAAGCACCGATCGTGCCGGCCGGGATTGTTGCGCTCGTCGTGTAGGTCAGCGGCTGCTGGTAGCTGTCGAGATAATTTGCGCTGACGAGCCAGGACAGCTTGCCATCGCGATTGCCTGCGGCGGCGCTGGTCTGGCTGGTCACGTAGGTGTCCTTGGTGCCGTATTGAATCCACGGCATCACGGACACGGTTTCCTTGGCGACCGCGAACGGCTTGTCCGGCATCTTTGACGAGATCAGCAACACGCCGCCGATCGAGTTGCCGGGATAGGCGGCCGCGAACGGACCGTTGAGGTAATCGACCCGTCCGATCGCTTCCGGCGAGATCAGGTTCCACCTCGGCGAGGAGTTCGTGTTGTTGTTGCCGATCAGCGCCGAGATGAGGAGGTCATCGTAATAGATCAGCGTGCGCGCGCTGGAATTCACGCCCCAGCTTCGCGTCGCCAGCACCGCCTGGTTGTCGCCGTCGTTGCGCTTCCGCACGAACAGGCTCGGCATGTATTTGACGGCGTCCTCGGGGTCCTTGAGGTTGATCGTCTCATCGACCTCCTTTGCCGTAATGCCGACCGAGCGCTGCGGCAATTGATAGCGCGCCACGGCAGCCGGCGGCTCCAGCGACGGCCGGGTGCTGCCCGCCCCCTGCTCGCCCGTGACGATGGGAGTTGCCCGCTCGCTGGCGGGCTTCGACGACAGGCCCCGAGCGGCAGTCGTCTGCACCGACGGCTTGCGCGGCTTGGGCTTCACGGCGGCGGGTGCATCGACGGTAACCGGCGGCAGCACGGCGCTGCTCTGGGCGAAAACTCCGCTCGACGACGCAAGCAGTGCCGCCTGAACGGCAACGACGCTCACGCCGCGGCGGGCATGACAACGTAACATGGGGCATTCCTGACGCCGGCTTTCTTCCCGGCTGTTCGACAGCATCGATCGCCAGCGGAGGAGCCGCGGCGGCGGTGGAGGTCGTCAGGAAATTCGAGGAGGTGCGCGCGCCTGGGCGCTTGAGCCCTTGTGGGCGAGAACGGCCGATACGTCCGCCACGTGCCACACCACGCGTTCAGCGTGGCGGAAGGGAATGGCGAACGCCGGCTGCGGCGGCGAATCGAGCGATGCGTTCGCCTGCGCCAGACAGCAGAGTGCACAGGCACCGGCATGCGCGGTCGGCGAGCCGGTCTGGCCGCCACCCTGGTCGCCCGCGCTATGGCAGATGACAGCGGCGGACAGCGGATCGGCAACGGCCTGGCCTGCCGCGAGACAAGCGGCAACCGGCGCCAGCACCTGCATCACAAGGGCGAGTAGGACCAGAGGTAAGAATTTTTGCAGCCGCGCGCGCATCCACCGAACCGTTCGTTCGTGCGCTAACTAAACACCGCGCCGGCACCCGAGTCGAGGTCAGTTCCGCCGCTGGCTTGGCCCAGCGCAAATTTCGAGAAATCTGTGATCGGAGCCCCCTCCCGCGGGACAGGGTCCGGCATTTGAGGCAGCCAAACCACCCCCAGACATCCACAGATTTCTTATATTTGTCATATGCTTAGATGGCTAAAAGCCCGATCATTGCGTCAACTGCTCTTATTTTGAACAATCGTTGCCGAAAATGATGACAAGTGAGAAAAGTTGATCTAGCATCCTCTTGCTCAGGCGCTGACCGCGAGGTCGAGGCCTGGTGGTCCAAGTCTCGGGAGGAGCCCCTGGCGCGCAAAACGCAGCGTCGCCCCGTCAATCAAGATCAAATCTTAAGATCGGGGATAATAGGGTCGACACAATTTTTGAGCGGGGCCAGGGCCCCGCTCTTTTTTTGCCCGCATGGCTTCAATGGCGATGAATGCTTCCCCCAATCCGATCGAACAGAGTTTTGAGATCGCGGCACAGCGCTGCGCCGACCGCCCGGAACATCGGTCGCGTTTCCGGATGTCATACGCCGGCATTCCGGCCTGACGCTTTGCGCTGCCGCACCTCGCGCGAGCTGTTCATCGCCTTCTTCGCCATCACACCAACGCGCGGGCAGCAGCGACGCTGCGGCCGATTGCAGATTGAGTGCCAACAACTCTTGTGAGAGACTTTCGGACATCGGCCGCGCAAGCAAATGACGCGCCGACGACAAAATATATGGGAGCGAGCGATGTCCGGGACGAAAGATTTCTCGACGACGAGGCGCGATCTTCTTCAGGCGGCAGCGACCGCCGGCGCCGGGGCTGCCATCCTCGGCAGCATGGGCATAAATCCGGCGCTGGCCGCCGAAGTCGGACGCAGCGAGAAGCCGCTGAAGGCGGCGTTTTCCAACGCCGGCCTCCAGGCCACCTGGTGCGCACAGGGCAAGCAGGCGGCGGAATTCTGGGGCAAGCTGTTCAACGTCGAGGTCACCTGGTTCGACGGCCAGCTCGACGCGGTGAAGCAGCGCGCGGCGATCGACAACATGGCATCCCAGAAATGGGACTTCGTCGCGATCCAGGCGTTCGGCATCGGCACCCTCACCCAGCCGGTGCAGAAGATGATCGACGCCGGCACGCCCGTGATCGACATGGACACGCTGATTGCCCCGCTCGACCAGATCAACGTCCACTCCTTCCTCGCCCCCGACAACGAGTTCATGGGCGCCTCGGTGACGCAGGCGCTGTGCAACGCCATGGGCGGCAAGGGCAAGATCATCATGACGCAGGGCGCGCTCGGACATACCGGCGCGCAAGGAAGGGCCAAGGGCTTCAACTCGGTCGTCAAGCAATTCCCGGGGATCGAGGTGCTCGACACCCAGCCGGCCGACTGGGACGTGTCGAAGACCGCCCGCCTCTGGGAAACGTACCTCACGAAATATCCGCAGATCGACGCGGCGTTCTTCCACAATGACGACATGGCGCTTGCCGCGGCCAACATCATGAAGGCGCGGGGCCGCACCAACATCCTGATCGGCGGCGTCGATGCCATGCCGCCGGCGATCCAGGCGGTCAGCGAGGGCCGCATGTTCGCTACCGTCCGCAATCCATCCTGCCGCATCCATGGTGGCGCCATCATCGCGGGCGTCTCCGCGGTGGTCGGCGGCGAGAAGAGCGGACAGGGAATCCCGAAGAACGTCGTCACCGACGGTCCGGTCGTGACCAAGGCCAACGCGCCCGGCATGCAATGGATGGAAGACCACTTCCTGATCTGATGCGAGAGGATCGTTCGCCCATCCTTGAACTGAAGGGTATCACGAAGAGCTTCGGCGGCGTCGAAGCGCTTCGTGGTGTCGACTTCGCGCTTCTTCCCGGCGAGATCCACGGTCTCGTCGGCGAGAACGGCGCCGGCAAAAGCACGCTGATGAAGATCATCGCGGGCGTGCACACCGAGTTCTCCGGCCGCTTCCTGATCGGCGGGCAAGAGACGCATTTCCGCTCGGCCCGCGACGCGCACGCGGCCGGCATCGCCATGGTGCATCAGGAGCTCTCTGTCGCCCCCGACCTCACGGTCGCGGAGAACGTCTTCCTCGGCAACCAGCCGACCAACCGTCTTGGCCTCGTGCAATGGCGGCGGATGGCGCGCGAGGCCGGCGAGCAGCTCGCCCGCTTCGGCATCGACGTCGATCCGATGTCCAGACTCGGCGACCTCCCGATCGGGCTGCAGCAGCTGATCGAGATCGCCCGCGTGCTGTTCTCCGGCGCGCGCATCGTCATCCTGGACGAGCCGACCTCCGCCCTCTCCCCGCCCGAGGTCGAGCGTCTCTTCACAGCGCTCCGGCGGCTGCGCGAGGACGGCACTGCAATCGTCTTCATCTCGCATTTCATCGAGGACATCCTGCTTGTCTCCGACACGGTGACCGTGTTTCGCAACGGGCGGAAGGTCGCGGAAACCGCGAGCGCGGCAACCAGCAAGGGCGCGCTGATCGAGGCCATGATCGGCCGCGGCGGCGAGGCGCTCGAGCACAGCTATACGGACGACCTGATGCTGCCGCAGCCACGCGACAGCACGGTGGTTCTAAAGGCCGATCAGCTGTCGCTGGCGCGCAGCCTGAAGGACGTCTCCTTCGAGGCGCGCGCCGGCGAGGTGCTCGGCATCTACGGCTTTATGGGCTGCGGGCAGCAGGAACTGTCGCGCATCCTGTTCGGCAAGCTGAAGCCGGACAGCGGCACGCTGGCGGTCGACGGCACGCCCAAGACCTTCGCCAGCACGGCGGCGGCGCGTCGCGCCGGCGTGGCGCTGGTGCCGGAGAGCCGGCGCGACATGCTGTTTCACCAGGAGCCGGTCTACAAGAACATCTCGATCAGCATTCTCGACCGCATCTCGTCCCTGCTGCTCAAGCCCACACAGGAGCGCGACATCGCCAAGCGTCAGGTCGAGCAATTGCAGATCAGGCCGCCCGTGGTCGGCCTCGATCTCGGCATGCTCTCCGGCGGCAACCAGCAGAAGGTCGCGCTGGCAAAATGGCTGACCTACCCGCCAAAACTGCTGGTGCTGTGCGAGCCGACCCGCGGCATGGACGTCGGCGCCAAGAACGACGTCATCAACATCGTCCGCGACCTCCGCGCCAGGGGGCTCGCGATCATCGTGCTGTCGACCGAGCCGGAAACGGTGCTGTCGCTGGCCGACCGCATCCTCGTGCTCAAGCGCGGCGCATTGGTGCGGGAGTTCAAGAACGAGCCGGTCAGCAAGGACCGCCTGCTGGAAGCGGCGTGACGGAGAAGCACAATGGCGAGCAGTGAGACGGCCTTTGCGGAAGCCCATCGGGCGCGGGGTCTTGCGCCCTTCCTGCGTTCGCAGATGCGCAACATTGCCCCGTTCCTGACGCTGATCTTCCTCTCCGCCTTCTTCGCCTTCGCCAGCCCTTCCTTTGCGACACTGGACAATCTCGGCAACATCCTGACGCAGGTGTCGGTAACAGGCATCATCGCGGTCGGCCTCACCTTCGTGATCCTGTGCGCCGAGATCGATCTCTCGATCGCCAGCATCGCCAACGTCACCGGCATTGCGGTTGCCTACTTCACGCTGCAGGACTCCTACGTCAACATCGCCAACATCCCCCTGCCCGGCGCGATCGCGATCATCCTGTCGATCCTGCTCTGCGCCCTGCTCGGCCTCGTCAACGCGCTGGGGCTGACCGTGATCGGCATCCCCTCCTTCATCATGACGCTGGCGATGATGCAGATCGCAGCCGGCATCTCCGCGCTCCTGGTGCGCGGCCAGATCGCCTACAAGGTACCGGGCCTGATCACGATGCTCGGATCGGGCTCGATCGGCGGCATTCCCTGGATCGTCATCGTCGCCGCCATCATGCTGCTCGGCGGCCATCTGGTGCTGACCTACACGCGCTTCGGCCGCTACGTCTACATGGTCGGCGGAAATCGCGAGGCGGCCGAATATTCCGGCCTCAACGTCAAGCTGATCCTCGGCGCAGTGATGGTGATCTCGGCAGTGTGCTCCGGCATCGGCGGCATGCTCGGCGTCGCCCATTTCGGCAGCGCGCAGCAGAACGAGTTCGACACCTATTTGCTCGACTCCATCGCCGCCGTCGTCGTCGGCGGCACCAGCCTGTTCGGCGGCCGCGGCGGCATCGGCAACACCATCGTCGGGCTCTTTGTTCTCGGTGTCCTGAATAACGGCCTCGACCACGTCAACATCGACAGCTTCCTGAAGATCCTGATCCGCGGCCTGATCCTGCTGGCGGCGCTGATCATCAACGTCTATGCACAGCGGCTACGGGAAAAAGCGGCGGAGTAGACGGCCGTCGAAACCAAAATGCGAAAACAACCCCATGCAAAGTAGCCGGGGCCAGCGGAATCAATGACTTGCCGACGAAGTCGCGAAATTGCGGATTTAGCGAAGCGCATTTGACTCGTCGGGCAAAACAGGAGCATGATGTCATCGTGGCGGCGAGCACATCGGCGGCAGTCCTCCTCAAGAGTTTTTGACGTCGCACCGATCTCGTCATTGCGAGCGTAGTAGTGAAGCAACAAATCACGCTCTCCCGATAGAAGTATGAAGCGGCAGCTCGGCTGGCATCCGCATCTTCTCGTCTGTAAGAGTGTTCCGGACTCCTTGCAACGATTGCATTGATTTGGATCATGGTGACCACCACAAATCCCTTCGAAAAATGGGATGTTGAAAGTGGGAGGACGCCTATGAAGAAGCTTTCAATTGCCGCCATCATTCTCGCCGCCACCGAGATCACCGCCTTCGCCCAGCCGGGCAAGCCGGTCGATGCAGGCAAGCAGGCGTATGAGGTCCAATGCGCCGTTTGTCATGGGCTGGACGCCAAGGGGAATGGCCCCTACGTCACGAGCCTCAAGGTCGCGCCATCCGATTTGAGCTCATTGTCCAAGAAGAATGGCGGAGTGTTTCCGGTCGATCGCGTCATCAAGGTGATCGACGGACGGACCGAGATCTCCGCCCATGGCTCGCGCGACATGCCGATCTGGGGCAAGCGATGGGCCGTGAAAGCAGCGGAACACTATGTCGACGCTCCCTATGATCAGGAGGCCTACATACGCGCTGAAGCACTGTCCATCGTGGACTATCTGAACCGCATTCAGCAGTAACGCAGTCCCCATCGAGCTCTCACGTTGATCGCGCGCCATCGTGTCGGCTGGCCCCTGCCCGGCACCCGCCGAGGTTGATCTAAATCAACGTCTGTCATGAAATGCCGTGGCTCGCTGCGCGGGACGTTTGTTGATTGCAGGAGATTTCATATGTTCTTTAGTGCATCGCGCGTCGCTATTCTAGCTGTCGCAGCTTTCGGAATGACGGGCGCTTTATCCGCCCAAACGGCGCCTCCCCCTCACGTTCCGCTGCAAAAAACCATCGGCGCAGCCAAGACCGAGGTGGTGCCATCACTTTTCGTGCTGAACTCCCGGGGCGCCGTATTGCAGGGCAACAAGCTGGTTCTGACCGGCGTTTCCCCAAATGCGATCGTCTTTGCCGATCGCCCGGTGCGTGCTGCCGGTCATGATCTCACGAGTCGTATCGTCGAAGATTGGGGAGCTGGCAGCGACAATTTCCAAAAGGACCCGCCAAACGCGACGGTGTCTGCATTCCAGAAGGACGGTGGCGGCGTGCGCGACGTGGTCGTCGTCTTGAAGAATCCGAAGCTCGAAGGTGAAAACCTGGCGTTTGACGTCGATGTTCTCGAGGGCGACATCAAGGGCGCAGATGGTGCTGCTTCGGTCTTCATCGACATCATCGGCCGTCCATTCACACCTATGTCGTTTGCGGGGGTCGGACGCCGAACAGCGTTTCGAGGCGCATATTACGCGGGTGCAGCGGCGGTCGGAGCCGCGGCGGTGGGGGCTGCTTATGGAGCCTATGCGCCGCGCTGCGGCTACTATCCATATCCGCCTTGTTACTGAACGAGACCTCCGTGCTACGGAGCGTCCGACGGTGTACAGCCGTAATTGACGCTCGCTTTATTGTCTTACTTGCAGGTCTCTCCATTGGCTTGGTTACGCCCGCTCCTGCGGCGAGCAATCAGGCTCGCGCACCTGACGCGAAGGTTCGAGCGTCGCCCTCACAGGGGCCGATCTCCCCAGCCACGCTTGGGTCGGTTTTACGACAAGACCTCTTCGATCGCGGCAATCGTAGCAACCTCAGATCCAATTGGCCGGCTCCGCCGGCACAGCCGGGACAATTTTAGGAACGGAGAGATAGATGAAAGTCATTCTGTTTTCCCTTGCAATGCTCGGTAGTCATTCGTTGATACCGATCTCCGATCGTGTTCCCGAATTGAAGATCGAAGCGCTCTGCAAGACGACGTCTGAAACTGATAAAGCAATGGGATTGGCGTTGGCACAGAGCGATGCGGATTGCATGCGCGACGAAAGGGCCGCGCAACAGCAACTTGGAACAATATGGACGGCGACCAGGCCGGCTGTTCGCGATTCATGCGAGGGCGAGGCCGTATCAGGCGGGGCCCAAAGCTACGTCGATCTCCTTACGTGCATCCAGATGACGGACGCGGCGAATGCGCTGGCATCGACCACGCCGCTCAGAGGGGCGAGCAAGAACCGAAACAAGCAATAGCAGAAGCAAAGTCTTTGTAGGAGCGAGTTCATGACCATCAAGCCCCTGCTGCTAGTCGCCAGCGTGATGGCTGCAATCGCGCCCGCCGGCGCCTCGGCCCAGTCGATCAATCTTACCGGTATCTACAGATGCATCCAGATGTGCCGAGGAGAGTTGCCGGCGTACGTCACGCAGAATGGGACTGAGCTCAACTTGTTGACCGAGGCCGGTGTGCCGTCTCGTGCTTGGCCGGACTGGTACTCGCCAGCAAACCGGATCTGGATCGATGCCTTCAATCTGAGCGCGGTCTATTCACCTGACGGAATGCTAATCCAGTTTGACAATGGGACCATCTGGCAGCGCAATCTTCCGCCTCCGCCGCCCGCACGCCGGGGAAGATAGCACGGGTGCCAACCCGATACGGAATTGCGTCGACGAAGGATAAGCAGCCAGCGGCCGTGGCTTCGAGAAGCCTTGATAGGCAGACGCGCTACGACAGGCTTGCCGCCAACCACCTTACGCCAAGCCATCAGTGCTGCGGTCTCCTCATTCAAGGATCGCCTGCAACTCAAATCCGGCCCTGAGCGTTGGCGAACGGGAGATGCGCTCTCTATCTTAGCGAGATCCCGCTTTCCGTCGTCGCCAGCGCCATCCGCCCCGCAATCTCGTCAGCCCGCCAGCACCGCACCGCATGCCCGTCGGCACGCGTCTCCAGTACCGGCCCCGGCTCGCTCCGACACACCGCCTCCGCGTAACGGCAGCGTGGGCTGAAGGCGCACCCGTTCGGCGGATTGAGCGGGTTGGGAAGGTCGCCGCCGGTCGTTGCCAGCGGGGCATGGCGCAGGGGATCGGGGATGGCGGCGATCAGGGCTTGCGTGTACGGGTGCGCCGGCCGTTCGAAGATCTCACGCCAGTCGCCGTTCTCGACGATGCGGCCGAGATACATCACGGCGACGCGGTCGCTCATGTGCTCGACGACGCCGAGGTCGTGGCTGATCATGATGTAGGACAGGCCGAGCGTGTCCTTCAGCTCCAGCAGCAGATTGATGATCTGGGCGCGGATCGAGACGTCGAGCGCCGAGACCGGCTCGTCGCAGATGACGATTTTGGGATTGAGGATCAGCGCGCGCGCTATGCCGATGCGCTGGCGCTGGCCGCCGGAGAATTCATGCGGGTAGCGGTCGGCTTGCTCGGGTCGCAGGCCCACGTGTTTGAGCATGGTCGCGACGCGGTCCTCGATCTCGCTTTTCGCGGTCACGCCGTGCACACGGAGGGGATCCTCCAGGGTGCGGCGGACGGTCTGGCGCGGATTGAGCGAGGCGTAGGGATCCTGAAACACGATCTGCACGGTACGGGCCAGTGCCTTGCGATCGCCGGATGGCCCATCCGTCACGACCTGTCCGTCCACTACGATACGGCCGCGCGTCGGCTTCACCAGGCCCAGGATCGACAATGCGACCGTCGACTTGCCCGACCCGGACTCACCGACGAGGCCGAGGCATTCGCCCCGCTTCAGCGTGAGATCGACGCCGTCGACGGCACGGAGCAGCCGCCGCTCGCGGCCGAACAAGCCGCCTCCCAGCGGAAAATGAACCGCGAGATCCCTGACGCTGAGAACGACATCGTCGTCCGGCCTTCCCTGCGGCTCATGCATGGTGGTGACACCTCACCAGCCCGCCGCCCTCCAGCAAATCAGTCCCCGGCGCGACGGTCCGGCAAATATCCGTGGCTTGCGCGCAGCGCGGATTGAACCGGCAGCCGTCCGGAAAACTGGTGATCGCGGGGACGACGCCCGCGATTTCCTTGAGCCTGGTGCGTCCGAGCGCGGCGCGGCTGCCGAGCCGCGGCAGCGAGTCGACCAGGCCTTGGGTATAGGGATGCGACGGCGCGCGGAAGATGTCGGCCGAGCCGCGCTGCTCGACGATGCGGCCGGCATACATGACGGCGACGCGGCGGCAGACATTGGCGACGAGGCCGAGATCGTGGCTGATCATCAGGATCGCCGTTCCCCGCTCGGCGCATAGATTCCGCATCAGCTCGATGATCTCCGCCTGCACGGTCACGTCGAGCGCCGTGGTCGGCTCGTCGGCGATCAGGAGGTCCGGACCGCAGGCGAGCGCAATGGCGATCATCACGCGCTGGCGCATGCCGCCGGAGAGCTGGTGCGGATAGTCCTTTACGCGCCGCTCCGGCGCGGGCACACGGACACTCGCGAGCGCCTCGACCGCGAGCTGGTTGGCTTCCCGCCAGCTCTTGCCCTTGTGCAGCACGAACATCTCGGCGATCTGCCGTCCCACCGGCGAGACCGGATTCAGCGCCGTCATCGGCTCCTGGAAGATCATGGCGATGCGGTTGCCGCGCAGCTCCCGCTGCCCGGCGGCGGAAAGGCTCTGGATCTCCCGTCCATCGAACCGGATGACACCGCGGCCGATCGACAAAGGCGACCGCAACAGGCCGATCAGAGCGAGCGCCGTGATGCTCTTGCCGCAGCCGGACTCGCCGACGAGGCCGAACGTCTCGCCGCGATCGATGCGGAACGAAACGCCTTCGGCCGCCGCAACGCGCCTCGATCCATCATCGAGATCGATACGGAGATCCTCGACCTCGATCAGCGGCACGCCCGTCATGTCCGCCGGCTCCGTGAATGGGGATCGAGGATGTCGCGCAGGCCATCGCCGAGCAAATTGAGGCCGAGCACCGTCAGGAAGATCGCAAGGCCGGGAAACAGCGAGAGCCACGGCGCCGTCGTGATCTGGTCGCGGGCCTCCGAGAGCATGCTGCCCCAGCTCGGAAAGGGCGGGCGGACGCCGAGGCCGAGGAACGACAGTGCAGCCTCGGACAGGACCGCGCTGCCCATGCCCAGCGTGCCGATGACGACGATCGGCCCGAGCATGTTCGGCAGCAGCTGCGTGATCATGATGCGCAGATCGCCGTAGCCGAGCACGGTTGCGGCCTGGACATAGCCCTGGTTCCGCAGCGACAGCGCCGAGGCCCGTGCGAGGCGGCAGGTGAAGGACCAGTTGGTCAGCCCGAGTGCGATCAACAGGCTGGTGAGGCCGGGGCCGAGCACCGCCATGATGGCGAGCGCGAAGATCAGCGAGGGGATCGCGAGCATCAGATTGGTCAGGGCGTTGACGACATCGTCCCACCAGCCGCCAAAATAGCCGGCGCTCAGGCCCAGCCCTACACCGATGACGCTGTTGATGAGCTGGGAGACGATGCCGACCGTGAGCGAGACGCGTGCGCCGTAAAGGACACGGGAATAGATGTCGCGGCCCTGCCCGTCGGTGCCGAACCACCAGGTCCAGCTCGGGGGCTCCTCCGCATTCATCAGATTGGCGTCCATGACGGGGTCGGTGTGCGCCAGCCAGGGCGCGAGCAGGCCGACGATGATCGCGAGCGCGAACAACGACCCGCCGATGACGAGATTGGCGCGGAGCTTCATGCGTATCTGATCCTGGGATCGATCACGCCGTAGAGCACGTCGATCAGCAGATTGATCGCGAGAAAGAACAGCACCACCACGAGAATGGAGCCCTGGACGGCCGGAATGTCGCGCTGCAGGACGCTGTCCACCAGCAGCGAGCCGATGCCCGGCCAGGAGAACAGTTTCTCGACGACGACCGCCTGCCCCATCAGCGCGCCAAATTGCAGGCCCATGGTGGTGAGAATGAGGACGAGCGCGTTGCGCATCACGTGCCACTTCACGACGCGTGTCTCGCTCATGCCCTTCGAGCGCGCGGTGCGGACGAAGTCGGCGGTCATGATCTCGAGGACTGCCGCGCGCGTGGTCCGGGCCAGCAGCGCCATTGGCGAGACGCCGAGCGTCACGGCCGGCAGGATCAGATTTTTGAGGCCGCCATCGCCATAGCCGAAACTCGGCAGCCAGCCGAGTTTGAGCGCGAACAGGTACATCAAGAGCAGTCCGAGCCAGAATTTGGCCAATGACAGGCCCGACACCGCCAGGACCATCGAGACGGTGTCGACGAGGCTGCCCGGCCGCAAGGCCGCGATGAAGCCGAGCGGCACGCCGAGCAGAACCGCAAATGCCATGGAGGCGAAGATCAGTTGCAGCGTCGGCCATGCCCGCTTGGCGATCATGGTCGTCACCGGCTCACGCGTCCGGAACGACGCCCCCAGATCACCGGTCGCGAGTCTTGCGACATAGGCGCCGAAACGCACATAGACGGGCTGGTCGAGGCCGAGCTGCTTCTTCATGCGCAGCTCGACCTGCGGATCGCTGTCGTCGCTCATGGTCGAGACGATGCTGCCGGGAACGACGCTGAACAGCACGAAGACCAGCAGCACGACGGCAAGCACGGTCGGAATGGTCTGCAGGAGGCGACGGATCAAGAACGCGAGCATCTCAACTTTTCCCCGCTCCCTCCATCGCCCGTTGCGCCGGAGGGAGCGCGCGTGTCACTTCGCGGGCGAGGTCTCGTCGACCCAGAGGTCCTCGACGCTCTGATGGGTCAGCTCCGTCGCGTTCAGCTGAACTCCCTTGAGCCAGGGCTGCACCGCCATCACCGCCTTGTTGTAGTTGAAGAACCAGACCGGCGCTTCGTCATAGAGCAGCGCATTGGCCTTCTGCAGCAGCTGGCCGCGCTTGGCGACGTCATCGGCCTGTCCGGCCTCGTCCATCAACTTGTCGAAGTCGGCGTTCTTGAAGTTCATGTAGTTGCAGGCCGATTGCGGCGTCGCCGAGTGGAAGCATTTCAGTGCTGCCTGGGGATCCGGGCCGGTCTGCTGGGAATAGATGAAGGCCTGGTAGTCGCCGGTGCGAACCACCTCTGCCAGCACCGCGGTCTCGACCTGCTTGACCTTGGCCTTGATACCGACCTTGTCCAGCATCGGGATCACGGCCGTGACGATCGGCAGGCCCCAGCTTTCGTTCTGGCTGGTGGTCCATTCGAACTCGAAACCGCCGGGATAGCCCGCGTCCGCGAGCAGCTGCTTGGCCTTCGCCGGATCGAAGGGATACGGCTTCATGGTCTTGTCGTAGAGCGGCGAAGTCAGCGGCAGCCAGCTGGTGGCGCGATAGGCCTTGCCCTTGACCAGCTTGTTGATGATCAGGTCGGTGTCGATCGCGTAGTTGATCGCCTGCCGGACCCGCTTGTCGGCGAACGGCTTGAACGAGGTGTTCATCCCCATGTAGCGCGTGAAGACCTCGGCGACCTCGACGATGGTGCCCTTGAGGTCGGCGTCGGACTGGTAGGCGACGTACTGCGCAGGTCCCAGCACCGAGGTATCGATCTCCTTGTTGCGGAAGGCGACATCGCGTGCCGCGGCCTCGCCCATGACCGAGACGATGACCTTGTCGGCGTAGGGCTTGCCGGGCTTGTAGAACCGGTCCCACCGCTCCAGCACGATGCGCGATCCCGGCACGTGCTCGACGAACTTGAAGGGCCCGAGACCGATCGGCTTCTGGATGAAGCCCTCCTTGGCGGCCTCGTCGGCGGGATAGATCGAGGTCAGCGCGGTGAAGAAGTAGAAGCCCGGATCGACCTTCTCGGTCAGCTTCATCTCGATGGTGAAGTCGTCGATCTTCTTCAGGCCGGAGATCTCCTTGGCCTGGCCCTTCTCGACCGCGGCGGCGCCCTCGATCACGCGGACATAGCGCGCGCCGGGAAAGGCTTTTGTGCCGTCCATGATGCGGTTGTAGGACCAGATGACGTCGTCGGCGGTCATCTTGCGGCCATTGTGGAAATAGGCATCGTCGCGCAGCTTGAAGGTGTGAACGAGACCTCCTCCGGAGACCACGTCCTCCCTGGCGAGTTCCAGGACGGGCTTTCCTTGCGCGGAATTCCAGATGTAGAGCGAGCGGTGCAGCGCCTTGGCGTAGATCTCGTCCTGGGCGCGCTGCGTGGTGTGAATGTCGAGGCTGGTGAAGCTCGAGCCGTAGGGCGCCGTCATCCGGATGGTTCCGCCCTTGCGCGGCGTCTGGGCCTGCGCTGTGGCGACGAGCGCCAGTCCCAAACCAGCGACGAGCGCCACTTTCCTGAACATCATATCCCCTCCGGCACGACAGGCGTATTCCAGTCACGGAGTTGACCACCCGCGGCACGTCGAGTGCAAGCATCTCTTTTCGTCTTGGATGCCGCAGTTCCTGGCAACACATCCTCCAAGACGCCCGCCCGGGGGGAAAAACCCTCAAGATGAGGTCGTGCTCCGCGGCGAGACCCTCAAACCATCCAGAATCGGAAGCGGGCGGCGCACGCCGGCGAAAAGCTGGCTAACTCCGACGGTGCCGCAGGCAAATTGCCGGACAGCCAGAAGATCGATCTGCCGCCCGGCAGGTACAAGGTCACGCTCAAGGTCGACGGCGGTGCGGCAGAGAGCCGGGAGTTCGAGGTCGCGGCGAACGAGACCTGGGGTCTGCTGGCCGGCACGGACGGCGCCCTGCTGCCGATGCGGCTTTATTGAGCCGCATGAACCTCTAGCCGTTCGCAAACTCCGGCATCCAGTCCCGCAGTTTTCGCGCGGCGCCGGTGACGTCGCCGATCGTCCGAAATGCTCCCGTCTCCACCATCATCGCGCGCGCCAGCCGGACCGCCCGCGCCTCCCTCTCAGCCCGTTTCCGCGGATCCTCGATCAGCTCGAAATCGAAGTTGTGGGCGAGGCCGAAGATGCGGCGGATGATCTTGGCTGCGGCGAAGCCGACGGTGTCGGCAAACAGGCGCTGCATGTAGGCCTGCCGTTCGGCCTCCAGCCGAGCGGCGCCCTTCTCGCCTGGAAAGAGCGAGGGCGGATAGGCGTCACCGGCCGCGCCGGCGCGCCAGAGATCGAGGAACTTGCCGGCGAATCCGGTCCAGACCTGCTCGACCGCCTCCAGCACCCAGCCCTCGAACGCGGCCCGCTCGCCCGGCGCGCGCTCGTGGCCGGCGGACGCGAAAAAGGCCATCAGCAGATTGGCCAGCACGGCGCCGACGTCGAACCCGATCGGGCCGTAGAACGCAAATTCGGGGTCGATCACCCGCGTCTGGCTGTCCGTGACCATGATCGAACCGGTGTGGAAGTCGCCATGCAGCAGCGCCTCGGGGCTCGCCATGAATTTCAGCTTCAGCCGGGAGATCGCGACATGCAGCTCCAGGTCGTCGCGCAGATCGGCGGCGAGGCCGTCGAGGTACGGCGCGGTCCAGCGATTCTGCTCGGCGATGCGGTAGGGATCGGTGAAGATCAGGTCTTCGGTGATCTTGCACAGCGCGTGATTGCCGGCGAAAGCGGCGATGCCCTCCTTCTTCTCGGCGGCGGAGAGCGCGAGGTCGGAGGTGAAGAACAGCGTCCGCGCCGTGAAGGTGGTGATGTCGTCCGTGAAGCGCGGATAGCGCGCTCCCGCGACCAGCCCCTTGCGCATGATGATGTGGGGCTCGAGCAGCTCCATCACCGTCAGCGCCAGCTTTTCGTTGTGATGCAGCAGGGCCGGCACGAGGCCGGGTGCGAGCTGGGCCTGCCGGGACAGCGCGAGATATTCGTAATGGGCCCGCGACAGCGGCAGCGGCCAGCTCTCGCCGACGAGGCGGACGTAAGGCAGCGCCTGCTTCACCGCGACACCGCCGCGCGCGCCCTTGACGATGAAGACGAGGTTGAGATTGCCGTCGCCGACCTCGGTGATCACCCAGGACGCGGGATCGCCGCCGAGCAGCGCCTTGAGGTCCGGAAGGCCCGCGAGATAGTCCCGCAGTGCCGCCTCATGCAGAATCCGGTAGTCCCCCGCCTGCGCCATGACGATCCCACCCCACGTATTTGGGCATGATCTTTCTCGGAAAACCGCTTCGCACTTTTCCGGATCATGCTTGGCATGGCCGGATCGTTACTCCCGCTCCAGGAAGCTCGAGCCGATCTCGGCCTTTCTTTTGATCGGATCGTAATCGCAATAGACGCTATCCGCCACCAGCGTGTAACTGGCGACGACGTTGTATTTGTCTGGCTTGACCGAGTTCAGGCCGATCACCGAGGTGCTCTTGCCGCCATTCCACTTGAAGGGCGTCGAGCTCCTGGCCTGCTCGCAGGCCATCACCGCCTCGTTGAAGACGTAGCCCTCGACGAACGCCTTCAGCGTCCGGGCCTGAACGGCGATCTTCCATTCGAAATAGCCGATGGCACTGATCCCGGCGACGATCAGCACCAGAAGCGCGACGACGATCCTCTGAAAAGTCATTCGTTCCCCCAATATACGAACTATCTCCGCCGTCATTGCGAGCGCAGCGAAGCAATCCAGAATCCCTCGGCGGTAAGACTCTGGATTGCTTCGCTGCGCTCGCAATGACGAGCTTGGTTGATATCCTTCGTCCCTTACACCTCTAAAACGGCATGCCCATCAATTTCGACAGGCGTTCGATCGAGAGATAGCCGGCATGGTAAGCCGCCATGCCGAGGCCGTAGATGATGGCCGAGATGATCGTGGTCCAGATCAGCTTGCGCCCCATCCGCGTCAGGATCGGCGCGCCGGGATCGGTGCCGGGGGCGCCGACGCCGTCCTCGTGCTGGCTGCGCACGCCGAACGGCAGCGTCAGGAACAGCGCGATCCACCAGATGACGAAGTAGATCGCAAGCGCGGTCGAGATCTGGATGGCCATGGGGCCTTACGCCTGCTCGATTTCGACCAGCGCGCCGGAAAAATCCTTCGGGTGCAGGAACAGCACCGGCTTGCCATGGGCGCCGATCTTCGGCACGCCGTCGCCGAGCACCCTTGCCCCCTCCTTCACCAGCGTGTCGCGCGAAACGATGATGTCGACGACCTCGTAGCAGACATGGTGGATGCCGCCGTCGGGATTGCGCTCGATGAACTTTGCGATCGGCGAGGTTTCGCCGAGCGGCTCGATGAACTCGATCTTGGTGTTGGGCAGTGTCGCGAACACGGTGGTGACGCCGTGCTCGGGCAGCGGCACGGCTTCCGAGATCTGGGCGCCGAATGCCGCACCGTAGATCTTTGCGGCCTTGACGGCGTCCTTGGTCGCGATCGCGACATGGTTGAGGCGACCCAGCATGTTTCTTCTCCCTCAGCGCATGATCCGGAGACCGCGCCTATTCTACACTGTCAGGACGTGTACCAGACAGGGGGGCTTTTTGCCCCAATGTTCGTTGATGACAGCCCGGACGGCGCGTCGCACCGACTCGGCCAGCGCGTCCGGATCGCGGCGGCGCGCCTTCGGCAGCCCCTCGATCGTGGACATGACGGCGTCGAAGACGAGGTCGTCGAAGGTCTCGCCCGCCCTGTTCTTCTCGGGGATGCCGACCAGATCGACCTCGGGTTCGTCGGCCAGTTCCCCCTGCGCAGTCATGGCAATGGCGACGAAGGCGCAGCCGGAGAAGGCCATGCGGCGGCGCTCGACCACGGCACGGGACTTGGAGTCCTCCAGGATCGTGCCGTCCTTGTAGAGCCGGCCCGAGGGCACCTCGCCGACGATGCCGGGATCGCCGGGCCCGAGCTTGACGAGGTCGCCGTTACGGCAGACCAGCACGCGCGGCACGCCGGCGGCGCGGGCGAGCTTTGCATGCTCGTGCAGGTGCAGCGCTTCGCCGTGGGCGGGGATCAGGAGCTGCGGCTTCACCCAGGAGATCAGCTCGCGCAGCTCGTCGCGGCGCGGATGGCCGGAGACGTGGACCAGCGCATCGCGGTCGGTGATGATCTCGACGCCCTGGAGCACCAGATTGTTCATGATCGAGCCGACGGCCTTCTCGTTGCCGGGAATGGTGCGCGAGGAGAAGATGACGCTGTCGCCGCGGTTCAGGGTGATCTCGGGATGATCGTCATTGGCGATGCGCGCCAGCGCGGCGCGCGGCTCGCCCTGGCTGCCGGTGCAGAGCGCCAGCACCTTGTCCTGCGGCAGGTGGCCGTAGACCTCGGGCGAGCGGAAATTCTGCACGCCGTCGAGATAGCCGGTCTCGCGCGCGACCTGCACCACGCGCTCCATGGCGCGGCCGACCACGACGACCTCGCGGTCCGCTGCCCTGGCAGCGTCAGCGACGGCCTTCACGCGGGCGACGTTGGAGGCGAAGGTCGTGACCGCGACGCGGCCCTTGGCCGATTTGACGAGATCGATGATGGTTTTGGCGACCTCGGCCTCCGACGGCGAGCGGCCGTCGCGCACGGCATTGGTGGAATCGCCGATCAGGGCGAGCACGCCCTCCTCGCCGAGCTCGCGCAGCCGCTTCTCGTCGGTCGGCGCTCCCAGCGTCGGGGTCGGGTCGATCTTCCAGTCGCCGGTGTGCAGCACGATGCCGGCTTCGGTGTGGATCGCGAGCGCATGCGCTTCTGGAATCGAGTGCGCGACCGGAATGAACTCGACGTTGAACGGGCCGATATCGACCCGGCCGCCCGACGGGACCACGGTGACCGGAATCTCTGGCGCATTGCGCTCGGCGGCGCATTTGGCCTCGAACAGCGCGGCGCTGAATTTCGTGGCGTAGATCGGGCATTTCAGCTTCGGCCAGAGATCGATGATGGCGCCAAAATGATCCTCATGGGCGTGCGTCAGCACGAGGCCCATCAGGTTCTTGCGTTCCTTCTCCAGGAAGCTGATGTCGGGCATGATCAGGTCGATGCCGGGCAAATGCTCCTCGTCGCCGAAGGACACGCCGAGATCGACCGCCAGCCAAGAACGCTGGTGACGGTTGCCCAGGCCATAGATCGACAGGTTCATGCCGATCTCGCCGACGCCGCCGAGCGGCGCAAACACCAGTTCGTCGGGCCTCGCCATCAAGCAGCCCCCACCGAGCGGGCCGGGCCGAAGAACACTTCGCCGGCTGCCACCGGCACGCGCCGGCCCTCCGCGGTGCGGACGATCAGGCAGCCGGTGTCATCGATGGTGTCGAAAATGCCTTCCAGCGTCGTCGTCCCCGTATGGATCGCGACCCGCTCGCCGAGACCAGCGGCGCGCTCGAGCCACAGTTTACGGATATCGGCAAAGCCGCGGCCATTGTCCCATATGCCACGGAACTCGACCCAGGCGTCCGACAGGGCCGTAAACAGCTCCTCCGCGCTGATCTGGACGCCGAGGGCTGCGAGCGACACGGCGGGCGTCGGCGTGCCCTCGGGCGCTGCGACGACGTTGGTGCCGATGCCGACGACGACGGCAAGGCGGTCGCCGACCGCCTCCGCCTCCAGGCCGATGCCGACCAGCTTCTTGCCGTTGGCGAGGACGTCGTTCGGCCATTTCAGCGCGTATCTGGGCCGGCCCTCGCCGAGGCGCAGCGCGGCCTCGAGGCTGACCTTCTCCAGGGCGGCCTCCTCCGCGAGCCCCGCCGCAAACCCGATGGTGGCGGCAACCGCTGGTGCGATGTCGAGGACCTCGAGGACGCTGGCGGCGAGATTGCCCTTCGGGGCGATCCAGGGGCGCTGGCGGCGGCCGCGGCCGGCGGTCTGCTCCGATGTGACGAACCACATCGGGCCGCGTTCGCCGGCCCTGGCGTGCTCGATCGCGTCGGTATTGGTCGAGCCGGTCCGTTCGAAAGCCGCGAGCTTGTAGCCCGCCGAGAGTGCGCGAGGACCGAGCGCGAACCCCATCCTAGAACAGCGACTTTGCCGCGGCGGAGGCGACGCTCACCACGGGACCCGCAAACAGCGCGAACAGGATGTTGAACACGCCCGCGACCGCGAGCACCGTCCTCACCTCGACACGCACCGGGTCGACCTGGCCGGCCGGCTCGTCGAAGTACATCGTCTTGACGATGGCGAGATAGTAGTAGGCGCCGACGACGCTGGTCAGCACGCCGATGACGGCGAGCGTGAACAGGTTCGCCTTGATGGCGGCGACGAAGACGTACCACTTGGCGAAGAAGCCGGCGAGCGGCGGAATGCCGGCGAGCGAGAACAGCAGCATCGCGAACATGAAGGCGAGCAGCGGGTTGGTCCGCGACAGGCCCGCGAAATCGCTGATCTGCTCGACGGCCTGGCCGTTGCGCTTCATGGCGAGGATGATCGAGAACGAACCGAGCGTCATCGCGACATAGATCACGATGTACATCAAGACGCCCTGCGCGCCCTCGACCGTGCCGGAAGCAAGACCGACCAGGGCGAAGCCCATGTGGCCGATCGAGGAATAGGCCATCAGGCGCTTGATGTTGCTCTGGCCGATCGCCGCGAAGGCACCGAGCGCCATCGAGGCGATCGAGACGAACACCAGGATCTGCTGCCACTGCGAGACGATCCCGGGGAAGGCGGTGAGCGTGACGCGGGTCAAGACGGCGAGCGCAGCGACCTTCGGCGCGGACGCGAAGAAGGCGGTCACCGGCGTCGGCGCGCCCTCGTAGACGTCGGGCGTCCACATGTGGAACGGCACCACCGAGATCTTGAAGCAGAGGCCGGCGAGCAGGAAGACGAGGCCGAACACCAGGCCGACATTCGCGGCCGTCACGGCGGTAGCGATGCCGGTGAAGCTCACGGTGCCGGTGAAGCCGTAGATCAGCGAGGCGCCGTAGAGCAGCATGCCCGAGGACAGCGCGCCCAGCACAAAATACTTCAGGCCGGCTTCGGTCGACTTGGCGTTGTCGCGGTTCGAGGCGGCGACGACATAGAGCGCCAGCGACATCAGCTCGAGGCCGAGATACAGCGAGATCAAATCGCCGGCCGAAATCAGCACCATCATGCCGAGCGTCGAGAGCAGCACCAGGATCGAATACTCGAAGATGCGGCGCGACGGATCGGACAGGAACTCGGTCGACAGCACCAGCGTCACCGCCGAGCCGATCAGGGCCAGGATCTTCATGAAGCGCGCGAAGTCGTCGACGATGAAGCTGCCGCCGAAGGTCACCTGCTTGCCCGCGGGCTGGGCGTAGACGAGCACGCCGACCACGACCAGCAGCAGGACCGCCAGCGAGGTGACGGTCCTGGTCGTCCCCTGCCCGCGATAGGCCCCGAGCATCAGAAGCGCCATGGCGCCGACCGCGAGCACGAGCTCGGGCAGCACCGGCGCCAGTTGATAACCTGCAGTCGAAAAGCTCATGGCGATATCCTGACCTGCCCGATCACTGGAGCAGTGCGGCGGCCTTCACGGCCGTCACAGCGGAGTTGTAATTGTTGACGAGTTGCTGGACCGAGGCGGCCGACATGTCGAGCACCGGCTTCGGATAGACGCCGAACAGGATCGTCAGCGCGATCATCGGGAACAGCGTCACGCATTCGCGCAAGGTGAGATCCTTCATGCTCATCAGCGACGGCTTGACCAGCGCCCCGAACACCACCTTGCGGTAGAGCCACAGCGCGTAGCACGCCGAGAGGATCACGCCGAAGCTGGCGAAGAACGCGGTCGGGATCGAGACCTTGAAGGTGCCGAGCAGCGTCATGAACTCGCCGACGAAGCCGCTCGTTCCGGGCAGACCGACATTGGCCATCGTGAAGACCATGAAGGTCATCGCATAGAGCGGCATCCGGTTGACGAGGCCGCCATAGGCCGCGATCTCGCGGGTGTGCAGGCGGTCGTAGACAATGCCGACGCAGAGGAACAGCGCGCCGGAGACGATGCCGTGCGAGATCATCTGGAACACGCCGCCGGCGACACCCTGCATGGTGCCCGCGAAGATGCCCATGGTGACGAAGCCCATATGCGCCACTGACGAGTAAGCGATCAGCTTCTTCATGTCCTCCTGCATCAGGGCCACCAGCGAGGTGTAGATGATGGCGATGGTCGAGAGCGTAAAGATCAGCGGCGCGAAGTCGTGCGAGGCCAGCGGGAACATCGGCAGCGAGAAGCGCAGGAAGCCATAGCCGCCCATCTTCAGCAGGATCGCGGCGAGGACCACGGAGCCCGCGGTCGGCGCCTCGACGTGCGCATCGGGCAGCCAGGTGTGCACCGGCCACATCGGCATCTTCACCGCGAAGGAGGCGAAGAAGGCAAGCCAGGCCCAGGTCTGCAAGGACCGCGGCACGGCAGTGTGCATCAGGGCCGGAATGTCCGTGGTGCCGCCGTTCCAGTACAGCGCCATGATGGCGAGCAGCATCAAGACCGAGCCGAGCAGCGTGTAGAGGAAGAACTTGAACGAGGCATACACCCGGCGCGGACCGCCCCAGACGCCGATGATCAGGAACATCGGGATCAGGCCGCCTTCGAAGAACAGGTAGAACAGCACGAGATCGAGCGCGCAGAAGGTGCCGACCATCAGCGTTTCCAGGATCAGGAACGCCATCATGTATTCGCGGACGCGGTTGGTGATCGCCTTCCAGCTCGCGATGATGCAGAACGGCATCAGGGCGGTGGTCAGGATCACGAAGGGCAGCGAAATGCCGTCGACGCCCATGTGGTAGGTAATGCCGGTGGCGAGCCAGCTCGCCTTCTCGACGAACTGGAAGTCGGCGCTGCTGGGGTCGAAGCGCATGACCAGGAGCACCGACACCGCGAAGGTGATCAGCGTGGTCCAAAGCGCGATCCAGCGCGAATTGCGCTTGGCCGCCTCGTCATCGCCGCGGCTGAGATAGACGATCAGCGCGCCGACCACCGGCAGGAACGTCGTGACCGAAAGAATGGGCCAGGTTGTCATTTACTGGCCTCCAAAGCCGAACATGAACCAGGTGATCAGGCCGGCGGCACCGATCAGCATGGCGAATGCATAATGATAGAGATAGCCGGTCTGGATCTTCACGACGTTGCGGGTGACGTCCAGCACGCGGGCGGAGACGCCATCGGGCCCGAAGCCGTCGATGACGAAGCCGTCGCCCTTCTTCCAGAGCTGATAGCCGATCCACTTCGCCGGACGAACGAAGATGACGTCGTAGAGCTCGTCGAAGTACCATTTGTTGAGCAGGAACTGGTACAGCATCGGCTGCTCTTGAGCGAGCCGAACGGGGATGTAGGGCCGGCGGATGTAGAACAGGTACGAGACGAGGAAGCCCAGCACCATCATCACCGTCGGCAGGAAGGCGATGGTCTCGGGGATGTGGTGCATCTCCTCGATGATGTGCGGGTTCATCTTCACGGACTCGCGGAAGAACTCCTCGACGCCGTGGCCGGCGAACAGCTCCTTGAACGGCAGACCCGCGACGAACGAGCCGACCGCGAGCACGCCGATCGGGATCAGGATCCAGAGGGGGGCCTCATGCGCGGCTTCGTAATGATGCTCGTCATGCGGCTCGCCGTGGAACGTCTTGAAGATCAGGCGCCAGGAGTAGAACGAGGTCAGGCCGGCGGCGACGACCGTCATCAGGAAGCCGTACACCCCGAACGGATTGTGCGAGGCGTAGGCGGACTCGATGATCGCGTCCTTGGAGAAGTAGCCGGCGGTGAGCGGGAAGCCGGTCAGCGCCAGCGTGCCGACCACCATCACCGCATAGGTGTAGGGGATCTTGCGCCAGAGGCCGCCCATGTTGCGGATGTCCTGCTCGTGGTGCATCGCGTAGATCACCGAGCCGGAGCCTAGGAACAGCAGCGCCTTGAAGAAGGCGTGCGTGAACAGGTGGAACATGCCGACCGAATAGGCCCCTGCTCCCATCGCCACGAACATGTAGCCCAGCTGCGAACAGGTCGAGTAGGCGACGATGCGCTTGATGTCGTTCTGGACGAGGCCGATCGTGGCCGCGAAGAACGCCGTGGTGGCGCCGAAGAACATCACAACAGCCTGGGCGGTCGGGGCGAGCTCGAACAGCGGCGACAGGCGCGCCACCATGAAGACGCCTGCGGTAACCATGGTCGCGGCGTGGATCAGCGCCGAGACCGGGGTCGGGCCTTCCATCGCGTCCGGCAACCAGGTGTGCAGCAAGAACTGCGCCGACTTGCCCATCGCGCCCATGAACAGCAGCAGGCAGGTCAGGGTCAGCGCGTCGGCGTGCCAGCCGAGGAAGTTGATGGTCTTGCCGGTGAGACCGGGTGCGGCATGGAAGATGGTCTCGAAATCGGTCGAGCCGGCCAACATGAAGACCGCGAAGATGCCGAGCGCGAAGCCGAAATCGCCGACGCGGTTGACCACGAAGGCCTTGATGGCCGCCGCATTCGCCGACGGCTTCTGGTACCAGAAGCCGATCAGCAGGTAGCTGGCCAGACCCACGCCTTCCCAGCCGAAGAACAGCTGGACCAGGTTGTCCGCGGTCACCAGCATCAGCATGGCGAAGGTGAACAGGCTGAGATAGCCGAAGAAGCGAGGCCGGTACGGATCCTCGTCCATGTAGCCGATGGAATAGAGGTGCACGAGCGAGGACACGGTCGTCACCACCACCAGCATCACGGCGGTGAGCGTGTCGACGCGCAGCGTCCACCAGACCTGGAGGTCGCCGGAGAAGATGAAAGGCAGCAGCTGGATGCGGGCGTCATGGTGCATGAAGCCGACATCGACCAGCGTCATCCAGGACAGCGCCGCCGCGACGAACAGCAGACCCGTCGTGATCAGCTCGGCGCCGCGCGAGCCCGCCGCCGCCGGCTCGACCGGGCCGTGGCCGTCATGGCCGTCGCCGGGCTCGTGGTGGCTCTCGTGGATAACGGAGGCATCCTCGTTGATCGTATCGGACGCATGGGCGTGCGCGCCGTGACCGTGGTCGCCGTGATGCTCGACCTCGTCGCCCGAGGGGTTGCGGGCATGCGCGCCGACCAGCGAGATCAGGCCGGCCAGAATGGCGCCCAGCAGAGGCAGGAAAACGATTGCCTGAACCATTTGAGAGCTCAGCCCTTCATCAGATTGACGTCCTCAACCGCGATCGAGCCGCGGTTGCGGAAATAGACCACCAGGATGGCGAGACCGATCGCGGCTTCAGCGGCCGCAACAGTCAGCACCAGAAGCGCGAAGACCTGGCCGACGATGTCGCCGAGGAAGGTCGAGAACGCCACGAGGTTGATGTTGACCGAGAGCAGGATCAGCTCGATCGACATCAGAATGACGATGATGTTCTTGCGGTTCAGGAAGATGCCGAGGATCCCGAGCGTGAACAGGATCGCGCCGACCGCCAGATAATGTCCGAGCCCGATCGTCATTTCACCCACTCCGCCACATCGGCATCCGAGAGCCCCTGCCCCGGCGCCACCTTGCGCATCGCCATCGCCATCTCAGGCGTGCGCGCGTTCTGAACGTTGATGTCCTGCCGTTTCACGTTCGCCTTGTGCCGCAGCGTCAGCACGATGGCGCCGATCATGGCGACCAGCAGCACCATGCCCGCGAGCTGGAAGTAGTGGATGTACTTCGTATAGAGCACGAGGCCGAGCGCCTCGGTGTTGGAAACGTTGGCCGGGATCGCCGCCGTGATCGTCTTGGCGACGCCGGGGTTGATGACCCAGAAGCCGACGGTGAGCAGCAGTTCGAACATGAAGATGCCGCCGATGACGAGGCCCACCGGCAGGTACTCGATGAAGCCCTCGCGCAGCTCGAGGAAGTCGACGTCGAGCATCATGATCACGAACAGGAACAGCACCGCGACCGCGCCGACATAGACGACGATCAGCATCATGCCGAGGAACTCGGCGCCCATCAGCACGAACAGGCCGGAGGCGTTGACGAAGGCCAGGATCAGGTACAGCACGGAGTGCACGGGATTGCGCGAGACAATCACCATCACGGCCGAGGCAACGCAGATGCCGGCGAAGAGATAGAAAAACAGCGCGGGAAGGATCATGCCCTCACCTCACCGGTACGGCGCGTCGAGCTCGATCGCTTTCGCGATCTCGCGTTCCCAGCGATCGCCGTTGGCGAGCAGCTTGGCCTTGTCATAGAACAGTTCCTCGCGGGTCTCGGTCGCGAACTCGAAGTTCGGACCTTCGACGATGGCGTCGACCGGACAGGCCTCCTGGCAGAGGCCGCAATAGATGCACTTCACCATGTCGATGTCGTAGCGCACGGTGCGCCGGGTGCCGTCGTTGCGGCGCGGGCCGGCCTCGATGGTGATGGCCTGCGCGGGGCAGACCGCTTCGCACAGCTTGCAGGCGATGCAGCGCTCTTCGCCGTTCGGATAGCGGCGCAGCGCATGCTCGCCGCGGAAGCGGGGCGAGATCGGGCCCTTCTCGAACGGATAGTTCAGCGTCGGCTTCGGCTGGAAGAAATAGCGCATGGCGAGGAAGAACGCCGAGACGAATTCCGACAGCAGAAGCGAGCGTGCAGTGGCGTTGATGTTGATACCCATGACGGCCCTCACTTCGGCGCGATGCCGGCGAAATGCAGCACGCCGGCCACCACGATCACCATCGCCAGCGACAGCGGCAGGAACACCTTCCAGCCGAGGCGCATCAGTTGATCGTAGCGGTAGCGCGGCACGATCGCCTTCGCCATCGCGAACAGGAAGAACATGAAGAACACTTTCAGCGAGAACCAGATGATCCCCGGCACCCAGTTGAAGGGCGGCAGATCCACCGGCGGCAGCCAGCCCCCGAGGAACAGGATCGTCGCCAGCGCGCACATCGTGACGATCGCGACGTACTCGCCGAGCATGAACAGCAGATACGGCGTCGAGCCGTACTCGACCATGAAGCCGGCGACGAGCTCGGATTCCGCTTCGACGAGGTCGAAGGGCGGACGGTTGGTTTCCGCCAGCGCCGAGACGTAGAACACCACGAACATCGGGAACAGCGGCCAGACATACCAGTTCAGGATGGTGAGCTGCGGCAGCCCGATCAGGCTGGCAAGGCCGCGCGCATGCTGGGCCTCGACCACCGCCGACAGGTTCAGCGTGCCGGCACACAGCAGCACCGTGATGATGACGAAGCCGATCGAGACTTCATAGGACACCATCTGCGCTGCCGAGCGCAGCGCGGCCAGGAACGGGTACTTCGAGTTGGACGACCAGCCGGCCATGATGATGCCGTAGATCGACAGCGACGAGATCGCGAAGATGAAGAGGACGCCGACATTGATGTCGGAGATCACCCAGCCGAGATTGGTCGGGATCACCGCCCAGGCCGCGAGCGCGAGCACGCAGGACACCAGTGGCGCCAGCAGGAACACGCCCTTGTTGGCGCCGGCCGGGATGATTGGCTCCTTCAGCACGAACTTCAGCAGGTCGGCGAAGGACTGCAGCAGGCCCCAGGGGCCGACCACGTTCGGGCCGCGGCGGATCTGCACCGCCGCCCAGATCTTGCGGTCGGCGAGCAGGATGTAGGCGATCGCCACGAGCAGGACGACGAGCACCAGGACGCTCTCCGCAACCATGATGATCAGCGGCCAGAGGAACCCGGTCCAGAATGCGCTTTCGAAGAATTCCATCAGATCACGCTCACTCCGCTGCGGTCAGCATCTGCCCGGAGGCAAGCCGCGAGCATTCCGCCATCACGGCGGACGCACGCGCGATTGGGTTGGTCAAATAGAAGTCCTCGACCAGCGGCTTGAACGGCGCCTTCTCGGGCGAACCGCCCTTCCCCGCCAGCTTCTTGACCTGGTCGGCGGAGCCGGCCTCGATCTGGTCGAGACGGATCAGATGCGGCACGGCCTTGAAGATCGCCTGGCGCAGCGCGGCAAGCGAGTCATAGCCGAGCTTCTTGCCGAGCGCTTCCGACAGCGCACGGATGATCGCCCAGTCCTCGCGGGCTTCGCCCGGCGGGAACGCGGCGCGGCCGGTCATCTGCACACGGCCTTCGGTGTTGACGTAGATCGCGGACTTCTCGGTGTAGGCGGCGGCCGGCAGGATGACGTCGGCGCGGTGCGCGCCGCGATCGCCATGGGTGCCGATATAGACGACGAAGGTGCCGTCCGGCGCCTTGATCTCGTCGGCGCCAAGCAGGAACAGCAGGTCCAGCGTGCCGAACGTCGTCATCTGCGCGGCATTCAGCCCACCTGCGGTTGCGGCGAAGCCGATGTCGAGCGCGCCGACGCGCGAGGCGGTCTCGTGCAGCACGCCAAACCCGTTCCAGCCGTCCTTGACCGCGCCGATATCGAGCGCGAGCTTGGCGCTAGCTGCGAGAATGGCGGCGCCGTCGTGACGGGCGGCCGCGCCCGCGCCGACCAGGATGATCGGGTGCTTGGCGTTCTTCAGCACGTCCATGAAAGAGTGCTTGCCGGCCGCGAGCTCGCCGAGCGTCTCGGTGCCCGCGCCGAGATGATCGTAGTCGTAAGTCAGATCGGCCTTGGCGCCGATCACGCCGACCTTGAAGCCGCCGGCGCGCCAGCGCTTGCGGATGCGGGCGTTGAACACGGCCGCCTCTTTCCGCGGATTCGCGCCGATGATAAGCAGCGCGTCCGCCTGCTCGACGCCGACCAGCGTCGGATTGAAGATATAGGAGCCACGGCCGAGCGCGGGGTCGAAGGCGTCGCCGCCCTGCACCGCCAGATTGTTCGAGCCGTACTTGGCCAAGAGGTCCTTCAGCGCGAACATCTCCTCGACACCGGCGAGGTCGCCGGCGATCGCGCCGATGCGCTTGCCGTCGGTGCGCGCCGCCTTCGCGGCGATCGTGGCGAAGGCCTCGGTCCAGCTTGCCGCGCGCAACTTACCGGCCTCACGGATATAGGGCCGGTCGAGGCGCTGGGTGCGCAGGCCGTCGACGATGTGTCGGGTCTTGTCGGAGATCCACTCCTCGTTCACGGCCTCGTTGATACGCGGCAGCACGCGCATCACTTCACGGCCGCGGGTGTCGACCCGGATCGCCGATCCCACGCCGTCCATGACGTCGATCGACTGGGTCTTGCCGAGCTCCCAGGGACGCGCCGCGAACGCGTAGGGTTTTGAGGTCAGCGCGCCGACCGGGCAGATGTCGACGAGATTGCCCTGCAGCTCCGATGTCAGCGCATGCTCGAGATAGGTCGTGATCTCCATGTCCTCGCCGCGGCCGGTGGCGCCCATCTCGGGCGCGCCCGCGACTTCCGCCGAGAAGCGGACGCAGCGCGTGCACTGGATGCAGCGGTTCATCGAGGTCTTGACCAGCGCACCGAGATATTTGTCCTCGACGGCGCGCTTGTTCTCGGCGAAGCGGCTGGTGTCGACACCATAGCCCATCGCCTGGTCCTGCAGATCGCACTCGCCGCCCTGGTCGCAGATCGGGCAGTCCAGCGGATGGTTGATGAGAAGGAATTCCATCACGCCTTCGCGCGCCTTCTTCACCATCGGCGAACGCGTGGAGATCTCCGGCGGCTCGCCCTTCGGACCCGGACGGCAGTCGCGCACGCCCCAGGCGCAGCTGGCGACCGGCTTCGGGCCGCCCTTCACCTCGACGAGGCACATCCGGCAATTGCCGGCGATCGACAGCCGCTCGTGATAGCAGAAGCGCGGAATCTCGGCGCCGGCCGCCTCGCACGCCTGAAGCAGCGTGTATTCGGCGGGGACATCGATCTCTTTGCCGTCGATGATGAGCTTGGTCATGTCTCTTACTCCGCCGCGACCATGTTCACGGGATCGCGGACGCCGATGTCATCGACATCGGCCTTATGCGAATACTGATCGATGCGCGCTTCGATCTCGTGACGGAAGTGCGTGATCAGGCCCTGGATCGGCCAGGCCGCCGCGTCGCCGAGCGCGCAGATGGTGTGGCCTTCGACCTGCTTTGTGACTTCGAGCAGCATGTCGATCTCGCGCTTGTGGGCGCGCCCCTCGGCCATGCGGGTGAGCACGCGCCACATCCAGCCCGTGCCTTCGCGGCACGGCGTGCACTGGCCGCAGCTCTCGTGCTTGTAGAAGTACGAAATGCGGGCGATGGCGCGGATCAGGTCGGTCGACTTGTCCATCACGATCACGGCCGCGGTGCCGAGGCCCGAGCGCAGCTTGCTCAAGCTGTCGAAATCCATCGGCGTGTCGATGATCTGCTCGGCCGGCACCATGCGCACCGACGAGCCGCCGGGGATCACGGCCTTGAGGTTGTCCCAGCCGCCGCGGATGCCGCCGCAATGCTTGTCGATCAGTTCACGGAACGGAATGCCCATGGCCTCTTCGACGTTGCAGGGCCGCTCGACATGGCCGGAGATGCAGAACAGTTTGGTGCCGACATTGTTCGGACGGCCGATGCCGGCGAACCAGGCCGCACCGCGGCGGAGAATGTCCGGCGCAACGGCGATCGACTCGACATTGTTCACCGTCGTCGGGCAGCCGAACAGGCCGACGTTCGCCGGGAATGGCGGCTTCAGGCGCGGCTGGCCCTTCTTGCCCTCGAGGCTTTCGAGCAGCGCGGTTTCCTCGCCGCAGATATAGGCGCCGGCGCCGTGGGCGACGTAGAGGTCGAACGGCCAGCCGTTGACGTTGTCCTTGCCGATCAGCTTGGCCTCGTAGGCCTGGTCGATCGCGGCCTGGAGGCGCTCGCGCTCGCGAATGAACTCGCCACGGACATAGATGTAGCAGGCATGCGCGTTCATCGCGAAGCTCGCGATCAGGCAGCCCTCGACCAGCAGATGCGGATCGTGCCGCATGATCTCGCGGTCCTTGCAGGTGCCGGGCTCGGACTCGTCGGCGTTGACGACGAGATAGCTCGGCCGGCCGTCGGTCGATTCCTTCGGCATGAAGGACCACTTCAGACCGGTCGGGAAGCCGGCGCCGCCGCGGCCGCGCAGGCCCGAGGCCTTCATCTCGTTGATGATCCAGTCGCGGCCCTTGTCGATGATGTTCTTCGTACCATCCCAGGCGCCGCGGCGCCGCGCACCCTCGAGCCCCCAGTCGTGGAGGCCGTAGAGGTTCTTGAAGATGCGGTCCTTGTCCTCGAGCATATCAGTGCTTTCCGATCAACGATTGGACTGCTTGTAGGCGAGTCCGGCGGCGCAGACGGCGAAGGTCAGCGCCCAGAGCAGACTGGATTCCAGCGACGCGTTCAGGCTGAAGCGTTGCAGGAGAAAGATGAAGGCAGCCGCGACGCCGGCATGCATCGCGATGAAGCCCCACTTCTTCATGGCACCGTTCCCCTGCACCGAAGGCGACGAGAGACCACGCATCAGGTGGTCTCCTTCAGCGTGGTCGGCCCGGTGATCGGCGCCGAGAACTGGCGGCCGTTCTGCGGGCCGGGCTTGGGCGGGTTGCCCGAAGCAAAGCCGTCGAGCACCTTGCCGAAGCTTTCCTTGGTCAGGTCCTCATAGGTGTCCTTGCCGATCAGCACCATCGGCGCGTTCACGCAGGCGCCCAGGCACTCGACCTCCTCCCAGCTGAAATTGCCGTCCTTGGAGAGATGGAAGGGCTCGTGATGGATGCGGTGCTCGCAGACGTGGATGAGATCCTCGGCGCCGCGCAGGCGGCACGGCGTGGTGCCGCAGACCTGGACATGGGCCTTCTTGCCGACCGGGGCGAGCTGGAACATGGTGTAGAAAGTCGCCACTTCCAGCACGCGGATATAGGGCATGTCGAGCATGTCGGCGATGACGCGGATCGCGGCTTCCGAGACCCAGCCGTCGTGCTGCTCCTGCGCCCGCCACAGGATGGCGATGACGGCGGAGGCCTGGCGCCCGGCCGGATATTTCGCGATCTGCTGCCTGGCGAACGCGAGGTTCTCCTCCGTGAACGCGAAGCTCGCGGGCTGGACTTCCTTCGGTGCTAATCGGCGAACGGACATCTCTTCAATCTCTCACTGCAGGCGGCGCGCGGTCTTGGCATTCAGGGCGTCGATCCTGTCCTGCCAGAATGCGCTTGCGGTGCCGAAAACGTTGTAGCCGACGTGGGTCGAGACCTTGATGCGGTCGAGGATCGACAGCTCGGTCACGGTCTCCATCCGGTTGCTGCGCGGATCGAACACGATCAGCTTCAGCGGGGTCTGCTCGAGGATGTAGCGCGACACCGCGTGACTGCGGTCGCTGCCGTGCTCCTCGCACATGACGACGCTGTCGGCCTGGAGCAGCCGGGCGCCGCCCTTGATCGCTTCGATCTCGACGCCCTCGACGTCGAGCTTGATCAGGTACTTGCCGCTGGCGGCGATCCTGCCGTCGTCGATCAGATTATCCAGCGCAATGACCGGCACCTCTTCGCCGCCTGCCGACGGGTCGCCGGCGATGCTGAAGGCCTCGTGCTTGGTGCCGGAGAGCCGCGCAGTGCCGCGGGCCGCGCCGATGGCGCATTTCATGGTCTCGAAGCGATCGCCGTTGACGCGGGCGTTGTTGGCGAGCTTCGGATAGTTCTGGCCCGACGGCTCGATCGCGATCGCCTTGTGCGAGCCGAACGGCCTGCTCGACACCAGCACCGACCAGTAGCCGTAATTGGCGCCGCAATCGAGCAGCGTGTAGTCGACGTCGACGCTATCGGCGAACAGCAGCTCGAGCTCGTCTTCGTAGTTATAGGAGCGGTTGAGCAGCTTGCTCCAGTAGCCGTCGCCGTAGGGAAATTCGAACACGGCGTCGGGGTTGAGCTTGATCGCGATGTTGCGCTTGGGCAGCGTCTTCGCCAGCAGGTTGGCGCAGGCGATGTAGCCCATGTGCGAGAAGTGCGAGGAGATCTTCGATCCCGTCACCAGCGCCAAGGCAGCCGTCCGCTCCCACAGGTTGGCCCCTTCAAGGGCCCCCGAGGCGCGGTCAAACTGGATTGGCGCCTGCGCCATCACCGATCGACCTCTCCGAACACGATGTCGAGCGAGCCCAGGATCGCCGAGACGTCGGCGAGCAGATGGCCGCGGCAGATGTGGTCCATGGCCTGCAGATGGGCAAAGCCGGGCGCGCGGATCTTGCACTTGTAGGGCTTGTTGGTGCCGTCCGAGACCAGATAGACGCCGAACTCGCCCTTGGGCGCCTCGACCGCGGCATAGACCTCGCCAGCCGGCACGTGGACGCCTTCGGTGTAGAGCTTGAAGTGATGGATCAGCGCTTCCATCGAGCGCTTCATCTCGCCGCGGCGCGGCGGGGCGACCTTGTTGTCGGCGACGACGACGGGGCCCTTCCCCTCCGGCGCGTTCAGCTTCTGGATGCACTGCTTCATGATGCGTATGGACTGACGCATCTCTTCCATGCGGATCAGGTAGCGGTCGTAGCAGTCGCCGTTCTTGCCGATCGGGATGTCGAAATCTATCTCGGCGTAGCACTCATAGGGCTGCGACTTGCGCAGGTCCCAGGCCGCGCCCGAGCCGCGCACCATCACGCCCGAGAAACCCCACTCCCAGGCTTCCTTCAGCGGCACCACGCCGATGTCGACGTTGCGCTGCTTGAAGATGCGGTTGGCGGTCAGCAGGCGGTCGAGGTCCTCGACCACTTTCAGGAACGGATCGCACCAGGCCTCGATGTCGTCGACCAGCTTCTGCGGCAGGTCCTGATGCACGCCGCCGACGCGGAAGAAGGCCGCATGCATGCGGCTGCCCGAGGCGCGCTCGTAGAACACCATCAGCTTTTCACGCTCTTCGAAGCCCCACAGCGGCGGGGTCAGCGCGCCGACGTCCATCGCCTGCGTGGTGACGTTGAGAAGGTGCGACAGGATGCGGCCGATCTCGCAATAGAGCACGCGGATGAGCTGGCCGCGGCGCGGCACCTCGATGCCGAGCAACCTTTCGGCGGCGAGGCAGAAGGCGTGCTCCTGGTTCATCGGCGCGACGTAGTCGAGGCGGTCGAAATACGGGATCGCCTGGAGATAGGTCTTCTGCTCGATCAGCTTTTCGGTGCCGCGGTGAAGCAGGCCGATATGCGGGTCGACGCGCGCGACGATCTCGCCGTCAAGCTCCAGCACGAGACGCAACACACCGTGTGCCGCCGGGTGTTGCGGACCGAAATTGATGGTGAAGTTTCTGAGGTTCTCAGGTTGTTCATTCATGATCAGACCTTCGGCCCCGCCTTTTCGTCGCCAGGCAGCGGATAGTCCGCGCCTTCCCACGGCGACAAGAAATCAAACTTGCGGAATTCCTGGTTGAGCCGGACAGGCTCGTACACCACCCGCTTCTCCTGGTCGTCGTAGCGGACCTCGACGAAGCCGGTGAGCGGAAAATCCTTGCGCAGCGGGTGCCCCTCGAAACCGTAATCGGTGAGGATGCGGCGCATGTCGGGATGGCCGACGAAGAACACGCCGTAGAGGTCGTAGGCCTCGCGCTCGAACCAGTCGGCGCCAGGGAACACGTCGATCAGCGACGGAACCTGCGTGGTCTCGTCGGCGGCGACACGCAGCCGGATCCGCGTGTTCAGGGTCGGTGACAGGAAATGATAGATCACGTCGAAGCGCTTTTCGCGCGAGGGGTAATCGACCGCGGTCACGTCGGTGATGTTGACGAAACGGCAGCTCGGATCGTCGCGGAGGTACTTGACCACCTCGACGATCTTGCCGGCCTCGACATCAACCGTGAGTTGGTTGAAGGCCACCGTGTGACCGGTGGCGGCGCCCGGAAGCGCGCTAACGATCGTTTGCCCAAGGGCCTCGAGCTTGCCGTCGTCCATGACGTAAAACCTTAGCGTTCGATGGTGCCGGTGCGCCGGATCTTCTTCTGCAGCAGCAGCACGCCGTAGAGCAGCGCTTCCGCCGTGGGCGGGCAGCCCGGCACGTAGATGTCGATCGGCACGATACGGTCGCAGCCGCGCACGACCGAGTAGGAATAGTGGTAGTAGCCGCCGCCATTGGCGCAGGAGCCCATCGAGATGACGTAGCGCGGCTCCGGCATCTGGTCGTAGACCTTGCGCAGCGCGGGCGCCATCTTGTTGGTCAGGGTTCCCGCGACGATCATCACGTCGGACTGGCGCGGCGAGGCACGCGGGGCGAAGCCGAAGCGCTCGACGTCGTAGCGCGGCATCGACACCTGCATCATCTCGACGGCGCAGCAGGCGAGACCGAAGGTCATCCACATCAACGAGCCGGTGCGCGCCCAGGTGATGAGGTCGTCGGTCGCGGCCACGAAGAAGCCCTTGTCGGACAGCTCGGAATTGACCTCGAGGAAGAACGGATCATTGGCCCCGACCGGCTTGCCGGTCGACGGATCCAGGATGCCCTTGGGGGCCGGTGCAACGACCGAACCGGCGGGCGGTGCAGTGTTCAATCCCATTCCAGTGCCCCTTTCTTCCATTCATAGGCGAACCCGACCGTCAGCACGGCGAGGAACACCACCATCGACCAGAAGCCGGTCGCGCCGAGCTTGCCGAACGCCACCGCCCAGGGAAACAGGAACGCCACCTCGAGGTCGAAGATGATGAAGAGGATGGCGACCAGATAGAAGCGGACGTCGAACTTCATTCGCGCGTCGTCGAAGGCGTTGAAACCGCACTCATACGCCGACAGCTTTTCCGGGTCCGGCTGCTGGAACGCCACGATGAACGGCGCGATCAGCAGCACGAGGCCGATGAGGCCCGCTACCCCTATAAAGACGACGAGTGGAAGATAGTTCTGTAGAATGCCGCTCATTGACGAGCCCTTTTTCCCGCGACGTCGGGGGAGCCGCGGATTCGTCCCGATTTGGAATTATTCTGAGCCTTAGCGCAGTGCACCAATGGGCGCAAGACACGCTCTTTTTAGGCCCTTTGCCGCCCCCAGAACGGTGAAAATCCCGGAATCACCCCGCGGCTGGTATGGAGCAGATCGCCATGTCCAGCAAGGGCGACCACAGTTTTGCACGGCGGCTGTTCTGAGATTGCGGTGCGCGGACTAAGACCGCGATTTGCCGCACGGCATCCGGTCAAAATGCTCGGGTTTTTCCTGCGGCAGCGCACCCAAGACCCGGGCAATGGTCCGTCGTGGCCCTTTCCGTCACCCAGGCGACATATTGCTCGGCAAGCGGGGCAAGGGAAGATGCGTATCCACAGGCGCGGCGGGTCGGACGAGCCATGCGTCACGACGGGACCGGGCCTCGTCCGGCGAATGTGTCGGCGCGGCATCCACCCCGGGGGCGATCGCGAGCGCGGCGTCGGCGACTTGCCAGGGCGTCGCGCGCGCCGCGCTCGCATGAGCTTCGGGCCGGGGGGCATGGCCCGAGAGCTCATCGATCTCCCGATGGAAGATCAGCGGTCGTCAGGTCGGTAGAGCCTCGGGATGGTCGAGATCAGGGGCGCCCGGAGCTACCCTCGCCTCTCCTCATCCTCTGCCTCACCATTTGTACGAAACGCTGGCGGTGACGCGCCGCCGGTCGCCGTAGAAGCAGGACGTGGCCGACGCGCAGCTCGCGACATAGATCTTGTCGGTCAGGTTGATCACGTTCAGCGCCGTGCGCCAGTTCTGCCATTCGTAGTGGAGCGCGAGGTCGCCAAGCACCACTGCGGGAACCTCGAGGGTGTTGGCGGTATCGGCCCAGGACGAGCCGATGTAGCGGACGCCGCCGCCGAAGCCGAAGCCCTCAAGTGGTCCGTCCTTGAAGGTGTAGTCGGCCCAGCCCGACACCAGCATCTCAGGCGTGTTGGTCGGCGTCTTGCCAACCAGCGACGGGTCGAGATCCCGGCTGTTGAACAAATGATAGGCCGTGAAGGCGCCGATCAGCTTCAGCTCCTTCGTGGCATTGGCCACCGCCTCGAGTTCGATGCCGCGCGAGGTCACCTCGCCGGTCTGGGTCTGCAAGACCGGCGTGGTCACGGTGGTCGTCGCGACGTTCTGGCGCTTCAGGTCGAAGAGCGAGGCGGTGAAATAGCCGTCGAATCCCTTCGGCGCGACCTTCACGCCGATTTCGGCCTGCTTGCCGGTTTCCGGCACGAACAACTGGTTCTGCGCGTTCAGGCCGATGATCGGATTGTAGCTCGTCGAATAGGAGACGTAGGGCGCAATGCCGTTGTCGAAATTGTAGATCAGGCCGGCGCGCCCGCTGAACCTGCTGTCATTGCGGCTGGCAACATTTGCGCCGGTGTCGCGGGCGTCTTGCGTGGTCTCGACCCAGTCGTTGCGGCCGCTCAGCACCAGTGTGAAATTGCCGAGCTTCATCTGGTCCTGAAGATAGGTGCCGGCCTGCTTCTGCGTGATGAGGAAGTTGCGGAACGGCGCGCTCGGGAGCGGAGTTTCGGCTGCCCCATAGACGGGATTGAAGATGCTAATCGAGGGCACGCCAAACCCGAAGGCCTGATAGTCGTCGATCTGATACCCCTTGAGATCGAGGCCGAACAGCATCGTGTGTCTCACCGGGCCGGTGTTGAACCGATATTCCAGCTGGTTGTCGAGATCGGCCTGATTGGCCGTGTTCTTCGCATACCAATTGTAGCGGTTGAGCGTGGCCGTCGCCTGGTTGCCGTAGTCATTGCCGACGTAACCGCGATAGGTGATGTCGACATGGGCAAAGCGCGCGTTCTGCCGGAACGTCAGATCGTCGGTGAGGTGGCGCTCGAACTGATAGCCGAGCATCTCCTGCTCGCGCGTGAATTTGTCGACGCTGGGATCCCCGGCGAAGAAGCTGGTCGGGATCTTGCCGAACGAAGCATTGGTGACTGTGCCGACATAGGGCAGAAAGTTGATGCCGCGGGTGTCCTGCCTGGAGGCCGACGCCAGCACCGTCAACGTGGTGTCGGCATCGGGCTTCCAGGTCACCGACGGCGCGATGAAGTAGTTGTTGTCGGGCGTGAAGTTGACCTGCGTCGGGCCGTTCTGGACCTGACCGACGACGCGGTAGAACAGCTTGCCATCCTGGGGCTGCGTCGCGATCGGCCCGCCGAAATCGAAACCGACATAGGCGTTGCCGAAATTGTTGACGCCGGTCTCGACGTAACGGATCGGCTCGGCCGGCGGCATCTTGCTGATGACGTTGACGATGCCGCTCGGGCTCGATCCGCCGTAAAGCACCGCTGACGGTCCGCGCAGCACCTCGACGCGCTCCATGTTGGGCGTCTGGAGCTTCCAGCTCGCATAGGAGGTGTAGAACAGCTGCATGCCATCGAGGAACAGCCCGACGTCGTCGGACTTGAAGCCGCGGATCAGCCACCAGTCGTTGCGCGTATCCGCGCCAAAGGTCCCTGCCCGCACGCCGGCGGTGTAGCGCAGGACCTCGTCGAGCTTGTTCGGCTTCTGGTCGCGGATCTGCTCTGCACCGATGACGGACACCGATTGCGGTGTCTCCATGATCGGCGTGTCGGTCTTGGTGCCGGACGAGCTGCGGCCGGCGACGTAGCCTCGCACCGGGCCGCGCGGCGTCTCGACGAAGCCGACGTTGCGCTGCGGCTGCGGCTTGCTTCTGTTGATGGCCTGCACCGATCGCCGCGGCGCACTGCGCGCGGCGGACGGGGGTGCGCGGCGGCGCGCTTCCGGTGCGGTGACGGTCACGGACGGCAGGTTCTGCGCGCCGCTCTGCGTGGATGATTGTGCAAACGATGCCTGCGGCACCAAAACCCAAGCGGATGCGGTCGCCAACACGGCCGACCGCAGCATTCCAAGACTGTTCAACGCGCCACCCCAAAGCTGCATGTTTGATGCGTCATGCCGCCGTGTCCCCGGGACGGCATACGCTTGCGGTGACGCTTATGTGAGGGCGCGCGATTTCCCTAATTGAAAGCCTCTTAGAGAGACTCTTAGAAGAGATCCATTGTTCCCGGGGACTATCGGAACGTCAGCGCGCATTCTTCTCGCTCTCGAGCATCTCGGCAGCGATCGCCGTGAGCTGATCGACCTGCTGCAACAGCATGTCGAACTCGGCTGGGCTCAGATGTTCCAGCAGGCGGCGGTTGCGCTCCTGCGCGCCTTCGACGATCGCATCATGCGCGGCGAGGCCCGCCGCGGTGAGCGAGATCAGCACCTCGCGACTATCCTTCGGATTTGCCGACTTCGCGATCAGCTTGCGCGACACCAGATTGGCCAGCGCACGGCTGATCTGGCCCTTGTCCTGGCCGACGGCCTCGGCGAGCCGCGCCACGCTCATCGGCGGGCGCCGGCCGAGCGAGGCGACGAGCCCGAACTCGACGGAGGACAATCCGGTGAGGCGCTTGTAGCGCAGGATGGCGCCGCGCTTGAGCAAATTGGCGAGCACCATCAGCCGCGAGGACAGCATCGCGGTGACCGGCGCAGGCTCGCTCTCGCCAGGCTCGGGGGCAGTCCACCCGTCCCTGCTCGGTGTCTGGTTCATCGTCCACCTCTGCCAAGAAAGCTGGGGCGTGCCAAGCCTGAGCCGCCGCGGCCGGCCGATCTCCTCAAATGCGATTAGGAGGCGAAACCAGCCGGGCGGCCAGATGAAACCATTTTGCGGAACCCGCGAAACCATCCGGAAACAGATGATCCTTACAAGAAGAGCCCATAGACGGCGGCAAAGCCCGTCGGGAGGCTGATATGAACCACTCGATTCACTCTGCTGATCGTGCGACCCACCTGAAGATCGTGGTGGTGGCGCTGGTGGCCGGCATTGCAGTGGCCGGTTTCGGGATTGCTGCCCGTACCAACGCCGATTACGGCCAGACCGCCCAGTCGACCCAGGTGATCAAGGCCGGCAAGCCTGTCGCGATCACCAACGCGGGTACGTCGGAGATTCGCTGATAAGCCCTGCTTCGGACCTGACCCGAGGCCGCCTCCGGGCGGCCTTTTTCGTTTTCCAGAGCAATGCTTAGCCGAGATGTGCCGGCGAAGCGCAACGTCCTTGACTTCACCAAGCCCCGCCTTTAAGTCCCCCCTCGTTCCGCGCGCGTTCAGCGAGCCACGCGGGAGTAGCTCAGTTGGTTAGAGCGCCGGCCTGTCACGCCGGAGGTCGCGGGTTCGAGCCCCGTCTCTCGCGCCATTTTGGCAATCCCTTCATAGCCTTAGCCCGAACTTCTCGACGCCTTTCGCGGCTGTGGGCCATCGTCGGCGGCTGTCGGGAACCCGTGGCATAGTCAGCCCGCGCCCGAATCGTCTACGCCTTCCACGATTTAAGAGGGGATCCCCACGCTTTCCCGGCCTTTCCGGGGCTTCCCCTGCAATTGAGGAGGCCAGACATGGCTAAGAAGGATTTGGCTAAGAAGGCAGCCGCTCCCGCCACCATCACGCTCAAGCACCTCGCCGCCGATATCGCGGAGAGCCAGGACCTGTCCAAGAAGCACGCCGAGGCCGTCCTCACCGACATGGTCGATCTGATCACCAAGCACCTGAAGAAAGGCGACCGGGTCCGCATCGTCGGCCTCGGCATCCTCCAGGTCCGCAAGCGCGCCGCCCGCACCGGCCGCAATCCCGGTACCGGCGAAGCCATCCACATCAAGGCCAGCAAGAAGGTCGCATTCCGCCCGGTCAAGGAACTCAAAGAGGCGATCTGAGGTGACCTTTCGTTAAGCCTGATCCCGATTCCGTTCCGCCGCATCGCGGCCCGCTTTCTGGTATACCGCCTGCTTCCCTAAGACCTGCTCCCAAAAGCCCCGGCGGTTTGACCAGAAATGTCCTCCCTCACCTTTTCGCACACCGTGACCGAGCGCTTCCTGCGCTACGTCACCATCGACACCCAGTCCGATCCGGAATCCCCCAGTTCGCCCTCGACCGAGAAGCAGAAGGATCTCGGCCGCGTGCTCGCCGCCGAGCTGAGGGCCATGGGCGTCGCTGACGCCCATCTCGACGATTACGGCTATGTCTACGGCACCATCCCGGCCAACACCGACAAGAAGGTACCGGTGATCTGCTTCTGCTCGCACATGGACACCTCGCCCGACGTCACCGGCAAGGACGTCAAGCCGCAGATGGTGAAGAACTATCGCGGCGGCGATATCGTGCTGCCGGGCGACACCAGCCAGGTGATCCGCTTCACTGAACATCCGGCACTGAAGAACCAGATCGGCAACGACATCATCACCACCGACGGCACCACGCTGCTGGGCGCCGACAACAAGGCCGGCGTCGCCGAGATCATGGATGCCGCGCATTTCTTCATCAACAATCCGCAACTGAAGCACGGCACCATCAAGATCCTGTTCACGCCCGACGAGGAGGTCGGCCGCGGCGTCGACAATGTCGACCTGAAGAAGCTGGGGGCCGATTTCGGCTACACCATGGACGGCGAGAGCGCCGGCTGCGTCGAGGACGAGACCTTCTCGGCCGACGGCGCCACCATCACCATCAACGGCGTCAGCGCCCATCCCGGCTACGCCAAGGGCAAGATGGAGCACGCGATCAAGATCGCGGCCGCCATCGTCGAGCGGCTGCCGAAGGAAGGCTGCTCGCCCGAGACCACCTCGGGCAAGCAGGGCTTTCTGCATCCGATCGGCATCGACGGCGCGCTGGAGCAGGCAACGCTTTCCTTCATCGTCCGCGACTTCACCGAGGAAGGGCTGAAGGAGAAGGAGGCGCTGCTCGAGGATATCGTCAAGGACGTGATGAAGGACTATCCGCGCTCGACCTACACGTTCGAGGTCAGGGAGCAGTACCGCAACATGAAGCAGGTGATCGACCGTCACCCGCATGTGCTCGAATACGCGATCGAGGCGATCCGCCGGGCCGGCCTGCGCCCGATGCGCACCGCCATCCGCGGCGGCACCGACGGCTCGCGCCTGTCCTTCATGGGCCTGCCCTGCCCCAACATCTTCGCCGGCGAGCACGCCTTCCACTCGCGCCTCGAATGGGTCAGCCGGCAGGACATGGAGAAGGCGGTGCAGACCATCGTCCATCTCGCCATGATCTGGGAGGAGAAGGCATAGGGGCGCCCTCATCCCGGCAATGGGCGCGAAATAACTCCAGGCCCACGGAACGATCCGGCGCGGGGCAAGTTGCTGATCCAAGTCCCAAGGACGAAGATTGTGATCACATTCACATAAGGCCTCAGCCGGTCAGCCCCGGGCTGGGGCCTTTCCGCGTCTGGTCCAGATGCAAATCCGCCCCTCGCGCGTTTCCCGTCCAAAAGAAAAATGAGAATCTTTCAAACCGGGTGTAACCGGCGCGGCGGAACGGCCGAACTAAAGCCAAGTGGGTATGAGATCACCGGAAACCGAGCTCAGGGCATTGATGCTCGCCAGCCAGGACGGCGACGCCGCGGCACATCGCGTGCTGCTTGAGCGGCTGAGCCGCCATTTGCGCGCCTATTACAAGGGCAAGCTTGCCAGGATAGGCCGGGGTGCCACGGAAGCCGAGGATCTGGTTCAGGAGGCGGTGCTGGCGATCCACATCCAGCGTCACACCTACGATCCTGCAGAGCCGTTGACGCCCTGGGTGCACGCGATCGCGCGCTACAAGCTGATCGATTTTCTCCGCCGAAACCGGGCCTCGGTGACCGACGTGCCGATCGACGAGGCGGGCGACGTCATTGCCAATGACGATCACCTCAGCGCCGAGAGCAGCTTCGATCTCAGGCGGTTGCTCAAACACCTGCCGGAAAAGATGCAATGCGCGATCGAGGCCGTGAAACTCGACGGGCTGAGCGTCGCTGAAGCGGCACAGCGCTGCCGCATCTCGGAATCGGGCGTGAAGGTCAATATTCATCGCGGGCTGAAGGCCCTGGCGGCGTTGATCGCACAGAGGACGCAAACATGAAGACGGACGAGCTGATCAGCGCGCTCAGCGCGGGTGTCGAACCGGTCAACCGGCGGCAGGTCAACCGCAGCGTCGGCATTGCGCTCGTGGTTGGAATGGCCATTGCGATCGGCGTCGCGTTTTTGGCACTTGGTGTCCGCACCGACCTGACCACGCCACGCACCCTGATTTTTCTGCTCCTGAAGATCGTATTCGCGTTCGGCACCACAGGCGCGGCGGCGGTCTATCTGGCACGGCTGGCGCGGCCTGGCGGGGAACGAAGAGTATCCCCGGGCCTCGCGGCACTGCCTTTTGTGGCAATCCTCCTGCTTGCCGGCGTCAGCCTTGGGCAGGCGCCGAGTTCACACTGGGACGGGATGGTGATGGGCGATCAATGGCTCGAATGCCTCATCTCGATTCCGATCATCGCGGTCGTCCCGTTTGCCGTCGTCATCTGGGCCGTGCGACAGGCGGCTCCGACCAATCTGGTCCGCACAGGTGCCTTCAGCGGGCTCGTCGCAGGTGGCATGAGCGCGACGGCCTATGCGCTTCACTGCACCGACGACTCACTGCCCTTCGTCGCGCTCTGGTATGGCGGTACGATCGTGCTGTGCACCCTCGCAGGCGCATTGTTGGGACCCCGGCTGTTGCGCTGGTAAGAGGCCGCACTCACGTCGGCGTGAGCCTGTAACCATCTCGCGAATGGCTCCGAACTCCTCAAGAGAAGCGCAACGGAGGCGCTTCCGCACAAATGATGGAGCCGGAACTATGTTGACGAAAAGCCTTCTCGCACTCTCGCTTCTCGTGGCCGTACCGGCCAGCGCCAATGCGGGTTCGACCATTTCCGACAGGAGCTATTGGCCTAATGAGGCCAGGCAAACCACGCAATCCAGAGCGTTTGTCCTACCGCAAGGCCCGTATTCTGCGTTGGCCTATGATCCGCAAGTTCCTGCGCCGCCCGCCACCGCGCCGACGGTCGACGCATCCAGATGGCGTTATCAGGGAGGCCCCAAATCCCATTAGGATTGCGCAATAACATGGTACTCCGCGATCGCTCGAAACGGTTAACCACCAGCGCTCCCTGCTCTCACACTTGTGAAGCGGGGGACTTTCCAGTGTTGCCACCGTGTGAGAGTGTCGCACCATGATGGCTCGTCGCATCCTCAGGCTTGTTCTCGCGGTCCTCGTGACCGCGGGGCTGATGGCTGCGCCGCTGGTGACACCACCAGCAGCGGCGGAACCTCTGATGGCGAGCGACATGCAGATGACCGACGCGCAGGACATGTCGGCCGACATGCCGTGCTGCCCCGACGAGCAGAACAGCAAGCAGTGCCAGGACTGCCCGCTCCTCGCGATCTGCATGCTGAAGGTGTTGCAGTCCGGGCCTGCGGTCGCAACCGCAATCCGCTATGCGCGTCCTCTCGCGCTGCTTCGGCCGCTCGATGATGCCATCGTCGACGGCCTCGTCCGCCCACCTCCGGACCACCCACCTCGATCGATCGTCTGACAGGCGCCTGGGCGCCTGGTGAACATGCGTGCCGCAACCGGCGCGCATCGCTGCCTGCCGTCCGCAACACGTCACGTCGTTGCGTGCGGCTCCCATCAGACCCATCGAGGAATTGAAAACATGACAACCTCCAACCTCGCGCGTGCCGCCATGGCCGCGCTGATCGCCACCACGTTCGCGACTGCCGCGCGCGCCGAGATCAAGAACTACGAATTCCAGCTCGTGCAGCCGACCGTCAAGGCCGGCGCCGATCGCATCGTGACGGTGCGGCTGGTCGACAAGACCTCCGGCAAGACGGTGCCTGATGCCGTGGTGTTCGCCAGCCGGCTCGACATGGCGCCCGACGGGATGCAGGAGATGGCCACCAAGGTCACGCCGGTGCCGGGCAGCGAGCCCGGCACCTACCGTTTCAAGGCGACCTTCGGCATGGCCGGACGCTGGCAGCTTTCGCTCGGCGCCAAGGTGCAGGGCGAAAGCGGCACGGTCGACAACAAGCTCGTCGTCACGGCCGAGCAATGAGCAGGAGCCGCCTTATCGGCAGTGCCGCTGCGGTTGTCGCAGCGGCAGGCGTCGCGCTGTTCGCCGGCAGCCGGCTGCCGCCGAACGACGATCCAGTCTTGTCCGCCGCCAACGCGGCGGATGCGCCCGCCCCGCTCTATTACCAGGACCCGGACGGCAAGCCGCTCTATTCGCCGACGCCGAAGAAGACCGACGACGGCCGCGACTATGTCGCCGTGCCGGCGCCGTCCGACGCCTCCGACCAGCCGGCAACGATGAGCACAGCCGAGCACGGGACTGAGCACAAGGGCGATCGCAAGATCAAATATTACCGCAACCCGATGGGCCTGCCCGACACCTCGCCGGTGCCGAAGAAGGACTCGATGGGGATGGACTACATCCCCGTCTATGAGGGCGACGACATCGACGACGGCTCGGTGAAGCTGTCGCCCGGCAAGATCCAGCGCAGCGGCGTCAAGTCCGAGCCGGCCGAACTGCGCCGGCTGCGGATGCTGGTGCGCGCGCCCGGCACGATCCAGCTCGACGAGCGCCGGATCTCGGTGATTGCCATGCGCGCCGAGAGTTTTGTGCAGAAGGTCGCCGACGTCACCACCGGAAGCCGCGTGACCAGGGGGCAGCCGTTGATGGAGATCTACAGTCCGGCGGTGTCGTCCGCGGCGGCCGAATATCTTGCCACCATCACCTCGAAGACCACCGCAGGCATCGAGCCCTACGGCCGGGGCTCGCGGCAGCGGCTGGTTAACCTCGACGTCCCCGAGCCCGTCATCGCCGAGATGGAGAAGAGCCACTCGGTCCCGATCACCATCCAGTGGTCGTCGCCGCGTGACGGCATCGTGCTCCAGCGCAACGCGATCGACGGCATGCGCGCCCAGCCCGGCGACATCCTGTTTCGCATCGCCGACATCTCGCTGGTGTGGGCCACCGTCGACGTCGCCGAGCGCGACCTCGGCGGCATCGCCGTCGACCAGCCCGTGACGGTACGCGCGCGCAGCTATCCAGGCCGGGATTTCAAGGGCCGGATCAGCGTGATCTACCCGCAGCTGAACAAGGAGACGCGCACGGCGCGCTTGCGGATCGAGCTCGCCAACGCCGATCTTGCGCTGCTTCCCGACATGTATGTCGATGCCGAAATCGATACCGGCAATCCGGCGCCGGTGCTCAGCGTCGCCGAAAGCGCGGTGCTCGACACCGGCAGCCGCCAGGCCGTCCTGGTCGACAAGGGACAGGGCCGCTTCGAGCCGCGCGAGGTCAAGCTGGGGCGGCGCGGTGACGGCTATGTCGAGATCCGCGACGGCCTTGTTGAGGGCGACGCCATCGTCACCTCCGCCAACTTCCTGATCGACGCCGAGAGCAACCTCAAGGCAGCCCTCAAGGGGCTCGCCGAAGGCGGCAACGCCCAACCCGCTAATGCTCAAGGCACCAACGCGCAAGGCACTGACGCGCACGCCAGCCACGCGATGGGAGCCAAGCCATGATCGCGCGCATCATCGCCTGGTCGGCACGCAACCTGCTGCTGGTGCTGTTCGGCACCGGGTTTGCCGCAGCCGCCGGCTTCTATGCCCTGCTCCATCTGCCGCTGGACGCCATTCCTGACCTCTCCGACACCCAAGTCATCGTCTACACCGAATATCAGGGACAGGCGCCGCAGGTGATCGAGGACCAGGTCACCTATCCCCTCACCACCGCGATGCTGACGGTGCCGAAGTCGAAAGTGGTGCGCGGCTTCTCCTTCTTCGGCGTCTCCTTCGTCTACGTCATCTTCGAGGACGGCACCGACATCTACTGGGCCCGCTCGCGCGTGCTCGAATTCCTCAACGGCGCCGCCTCCCGACTGCCCGCCGGCGTCACGCCCACGATCGGACCCGACGCCACCGGCGTCGGCTGGGTCTACCAATACGCCGTGATGTCCAAGGAGCTGAACCTTGCGGAAACGCGGACGATCCAGGACTGGAATCTGAAATTCGCGCTCGCCAGGGCGGAAGGGGTTGCTGAGGTCGCCGGCATCGGCGGCTTCGTCAGGCAGTACAACGTCATCCTCGATCCGCAGCGCATGCGCGACCTCGGCATCACCATGCAGAAGATGCGCGAGGCCATCCGCGCCAGCAATGCCGACGTCGGCGGCCGCACCGTCGAGCTGTCCGAGTTCGAATATGTCATCCGCGGCAAGGGCTATCTGAAAAGCGTCGACGACATCGGCAACATCGTGCTGAAGACCGACAACGGAACGCCGGTCAAGCTGCGCGACGTCGCCCGCGTCGAGCTCGGGCCGGACGAGCGGCGCGGCATCGCCGAGCTCAACGGCGAGGGTGAGGTGGCTAGCGGCATCGTGCTGCAGCGCTTCGGCATGAACGCGCTAGACGTGATCGAGAACGTCAAGAAGCGGTTCAAGGAGATCGCGACCAGCCTGCCGAAATCGGTCGAGATCGTCCCGGTCTACGACCGCTCCAACCTGATCAAGGCCGCGATCGACACGCTCCGGCACACGCTGCTCGAGGAGAGCATCGTGGTGGCGCTCGTCTGCATCGTGTTCCTGCTGCATGTCCGTAGCGCGCTGGTCGCCATCCTGATGCTCCCCGTCGGCGTGCTGATGGCCTTCGGGGCCATGAAGCTGCTCGGCATCGGCTCCAACATCATGAGCCTCGGCGGCATTGCGATCGCGATCGGCGCCATGATCGATGCCGCCATCGTCATGATCGAGAACGCGCACAAGCATCTCGAGCGCGCCGAGCCCGGCCAATCCAGGGTCGCGATCCTGATCGAGGCCGCCGCCGAGGTCGGCCCGGCGCTGTTCTTCAGCCTCCTGATCATCACCGTCTCGTTCATGCCGATCTTCACGCTTGAATCGCAGGAAGGCCGGCTGTTCAGCCCGCTCGCCTTCACCAAGACCTTTGCGATGGCGGCGGCAGCCTTGCTGTCGGTGACGCTGGTGCCGGCGCTGATGGTGATCTTCGTCCGCGGCAGGATCATCCCGGAGCACAGGAACCCGATCAACCGCTTCCTGATCTGGATCTACCGGCCGGTGATATCAGGCGTGCTGCGGGCGCGGATCCCGGTGATCCTGCTCGCGCTCGGCGTACTCGCCGCCTCGATCTGGCCGGCCGGCCGGCTCGGCTCCGAGTTCATGCCGAACCTCAACGAAGGCACGCTGCTCTACATGCCGACGACCTTGCCCGGCATTTCCGTGACCAAGGCCGCCGAGTTGATGCAGACCCAGAACCGGATCATCCGCTCGTTTCCGGAAGTCGCCTCGGTCTACGGCAAGGCCGGCCGCGCCGCCACCGCGACCGATCCGGCCCCGTCGGAGATGTTCGAGACCATCGTCGACCTCAAGCCGAAGGAGCAATGGCGCGCCGGCGTGACCATCGACAGCCTGATCGCCGAGATGGACAAGGCGCTGCAGTTCCCCGGCGTCTCCAACGCCTGGACCATGCCGATCAAGGCGCGCATCGACATGCTCTCCACCGGCATCCGCACGCCCGTGGGCGTCAAGGTCATCGGCACCGATCTCGTCGGGATCGACAAGCTCGCCCGGCAGATCGAGCAGGTGCTCAAGGCCGTGCCCGGCACGTCCTCGGCCTATGCCGAGCGCAGCCTCGGCGGCTACTATCTCGAGATCACGCCGGACCGCGAGGCGCTGTCGCGCTATGGCATCGCGGTGCAGGACGTGCAGGACACGATCGCCACCGCGCTCGGCGGCCAGGCCGTGACGACGACGGTCGAGGGCCGGCAGCGCTTCACCGTCAACATGCGCTACCCGCGCGACCTGCGCGACAATCCGAAAGCCATCGCCAGCGACATCCTGGTGCCGATGCCATCAGGCGGCGCCGTCCCGCTCGGCGAGGTCGCCAGCGTCACGCCGGCGCGCGGGCCGACCTCGATCCGGACCGAGAACGGGCAGCTCGCCACCTACATCTATGTCGACATCCGCGACCGCGACCTCGGCGGCTATGTCGCCGATGCGCGGGCAGCGGTGCAGGCGAGCATCCAGTTTCCGCCCGGCTACTACGTGGTCTGGAGCGGACAATACGAATATCTGGAACGTGCCACCGCGCGGCTGAAGATCGTGGTGCCGGTGACGCTGCTGATCATCTTCCTGCTGCTCTATCTCAACTTCCGTTCGATCACCGAGACCATGATCGTGATGCTGTCCCTGCCCTTCGCGCTCGTCGGCGGCTTGTGGCTGATGTGGTGGCTCGGCTTCAACCTCTCGGTCGCGGTCGCCGTCGGCTTCATCGCGCTCGCGGGCGTGGCGGCCGAAACCGGCGTGGTGATGCTGATCTATCTCAACCACGCGCTTGCCGAAACCGAAGCGCGCTGCGCGCGCGCCGGCCGCGTCCTGACCCGCGAGGATCTCGACAAGGCCATCATGGAAGGCGCGGTCGAGCGCGTCCGCCCGAAGATGATGACGGTGGTGGCGATCATGGCCGGCCTGCTGCCGATCATGTGGAGCAGCGGAACGGGATCGGAGATCATGCAGCGCATCGCCGTGCCCATGATCGGCGGCATGATCTCGTCGACGCTACTGACGCTGATCGTGATCCCCGCGATTTTCGGGCTGGTGAAGGGATTTGGGCTGCGCTCAGGCGACGCGGTTGTCGCATCTGAGCAAGTCCGGGAGGCAGCCGAATGAGCTCGGCCATGTCGCGAGCCGGTCGCAGTCGCATGAGACCTGTGCGGCTGCGACGTTGAGTTCCCCCACACGTAACACTATTGCGGGTCGACACTGTTCCCGCTGCCATGCTAGGCCAGCCGGACCGACAGCGAGAGTGAATTCGTGGTGTTGAACCGCCGGCCCTTCAGACTGAGCTCGACGCGCAATTGGCGCGGGCTCGTGGCTGTGGTCGTCGCGGTCTTGTATCTGCTCTCGGGCGCGCTTCATGGCGCCCATGACATCGATGTGACCAGCCCCTCCGGCGGCTCGGAGATCGCCTCGATCCTCGGCGACGGCCCGGCCGGCCATGGCGACCACAAGGCGCTCGCCGGCCATCACTGCCACGGCTGCTTCTCCGTCGCCGCGGTACAGCCGGTGCAGTCGGACGCCGCGGCCGACGTGATGGGCCCGCCGGTCCCGCAGCGGCAGCCGTCGCTTGCCGGCATCGCGCCCGATACCGACTCCCCGCCTCCAAAACACCTGACCTGAACGGATCAGCCGGGCGCCGCGCGCGCCCATCGGTTCTTCTTCACGGGTCTTTTTCATGTTTCGCAGACGAACGGCTGCGCGCATCGCGTGCGCGCTGGCTATTCTCATCAGCCCGCCCCTGGCGCTTACCTCCCACGCCCAGACGCTGACCATGCGCGCGGCGCTCTCGCGCGCGCTGGCCGCGAGCCCACGCCTGACGGCGGCGGAGCGCGATGTCGGCATCGCCACGGGTCAGCGCATCCAGGCGGGCGCGCTGCTCAATCCGGAATTGTCGTACGAGCAGGACAACTCGTTCGGCTCCGGCATCTATCGCGGCACCAGGTCGGCCGAGACGACGCTCCAGATCAGCCAGGCCTTTGAGCTGTTCGGCAAGCGCGACGCCAGGATCGCCGCCGGACAGGCCGGCATCGAGGTCGCCGCGATCCAGCGCAAGGCGGTCAGGCTGGAGGTGCTGTCGGAGACCGCGATCGCCTTCCTCAGCGTGCTCGGCGCACAGCGGCGGATCCAGATCCTCGACGAGCAGATTACCGCGATCGACCAGTTGACGCCGCTGCTCCGCCGCCGCGTCGAAGCCGGCGCCTCCTCGCCGGCCGAAACCGGCCGCGCCGAGGTCGCCTCCGCGCTGGTGAAGGCCGACCGCGAACGCCTCAAGGCGACGCTGGCGAGCGCCAGGCGCGAGCTTGCGGTGCTGATGGGCGATCCCTCGGCGAAATTCGGCGAGGTCTCCGGCCGGCTCGACACCACCGGGCGCCCGCCCACGTTCCAGTCGGTGGTCACCGCCATCGACGCCAATCCGCAACTGGTGCGCTGGACCGCCGTCTATGCCCAGCGCAATGCCGAGTTGCTGATGGCCCGGCTCAAACCCTATCCAGACGTGCGGATCGCTGCGGGCTGGCGTCATTTCAACGAGACCAATGACGACGCGGCACGCCTCACCGTCTCGGTGCCGATCCCCGTGTTCGACCAGAACCAGGGCAACATCCTCTCCGCGCAGGAGAGCCTCGCCAAGACCAAAGCCGAGCGCGAGGCCAACCGCAACACGCTGATCGTGATTGCCGGCCGCGCCTACGACTCGCTGCAGGGCTCGCTGCGCGAGCTCACGGTGCTGCGCGAGACCGCCATCCCCAAGGCCGTCGAGGCGTCCGAGGCGATCTCGCAAGGTTACGGCCAGGGCCGCTTCACCCTGCTCGAGGTGCTCGACGCTCAGGCGAGCGTCACCCAGGCGCGGCTGCGCGAGCAGGAGGCGTTGCAGAATTTCCATGCCGGCGTTGCGACCATCGAAGGCCTCGTCGGCAATCCCTTTGCGCTGGCCCGGGAGAGCGCGCGATGAAGACATCCTCCACCATCCTCGTCGCCATCATTGCGGCCGCGCTCGGTGCTTACGGCTACTCCCTGCTTGCCCCAGTCAAAAGCGCGCCGACGGAGCATGCCGCTGACAAGAAGCCGGAGAAACCGAACGACCATGTCGAGCAGGACGAGCACGGCGCCGACCGCATCCGCATCTCGGACGTCAAGCTGGCGGCCGCCGGCGTGACGCTGGAAGAGGCCGCGAGCGCGACGCTGACCGACACGCTGTCGTTCAACGGCATCCTGCGCGCCAACCAGGAGGCGGTCGTTCAGGTCACTCCCCGCTTTCCCGGAATTGCAAAATCGATCCAGAAACGGATCGGCGACAAGGTCGCCAAGGACGACCTGCTGGCGGCGATCGAGAGCAACCAGAGCCTCACGGTCTACGAGCTGAAGGCGCCGCTCGCCGGCACCGTGATCGAGCGGCAGATCTCGCTCGGCGAATATGCTTCAGAGCAGAAGCCGGCTTTCGTCGTCGCCGATCTCTCCACCATCTGGGTCGATCTGTCGATCTACCGGCAGGATTTGAAGCGCGTCCGCATCACCGACGAAGTTCTGATCGACCCCGACGACGGCCGCGGCGAGATCAAGGGCACGATCACCTACATGGCGCCGATCGGCTCGAGCGAGACCCAGACCGCGCTGGCCCGCGTGGTGCTGCCCAATCCCGACGGCCGCCTGCGCCCCGGTCTGTTCGTCACGGCACGCCTGATCCTCGCCGCCCGCAATGTCGCGGTCGCCGTGCGCCGAAGCGCGATCCAGACGCTGGAGAACAAGACCATCGTGTTCGTCCGCGAGGACGGCGACAAGATCGAGGCGCGCCCGGTGGAGCTTGGCGATGCCGACCCGAAATTCGTCGAGATCCGCGCCGGCCTTTCAACCGGCGAGCGCTACGTCGCCGAGAACAGCTTTGTGGTCAAGGCGGAGATGGGCAAGGGAGATGCCGATCATGATTGACGCCCTCCTCGCCTTCTCCGTCCGCCAGCGCTGGCTGGTGGTCCTGCTCGCCCTCGCGGCCGGTGCCCTTGGCGCCTGGAATTTCACGCGCCTGCCGATCGACGCCGTCCCCGACGTGACCAATGTCCAGGTCCAGATCAACACCCGCGCGCCGGGCCTGTCGCCGCTCGAGGCCGAGCAGCGCATCACCTTCCCGCTCGAGACCGCAATGGGCGGCCTGCCCAGGCTCGACTACACCCGCTCAATCTCGCGCTACGGCCTGAGTCAGGTTACCGTCGTGTTCCAGGACGGCACCGACATCTATTTCGCGCGCCAGCTCGTGAACGAGCGCATCCAGCAGGCGAAGGAGCAGCTTCCTGCAGGCACCGAGGTCGCTATGGGGCCGATCTCGACCGGGCTCGGCGAGATCTATGTCTACTCGGTCGAGGCCAAGGCGGGCGCGAAGTCGCCGACGGGGGTCGAATTCACGCCGACGGAGCTGCGCACCATCCAGGACTGGATCATCAAGCCGCAGCTGCGCACCATTCCAGGCGTGGTCGAGGTCAACTCGATCGGCGGCTATGAGCGGCAATTCCACGTGCTGCCGATCCCGGGCCGACTGATGGCCTACAAGCTCGGCTTCCGCGACATCATGACGGCGCTGGCCGCCAACAATGCCAATGTCGGCGCCGGCTATATCGAGCGCAACGGCGAGCAATATCTCGTTCGCGCGCCCGGTCAGGTCGCCAATATCGAGGACATCAGGGACATCGTGATCGGCTCGCGCGGCGGCGTGCCGGTGCGCATCCGCGACGTCGCCGACGTCCAGGAAGGTCAGGATCTGCGCAGTGGCGCGGCCTCGACGAATGGCAGCGAGACCGTGCTCGGCACCGCCATGCTGCTGATCGGCGAGAACAGCCGGACTGTGGCCCAGCGCGTGAAGGCCAGGCTTAGCGAGATCGCGAAATCGCTCCCCGACGGCGTGATCGCGCGTGCCGTCTACGACCGCACGAACCTGGTGGAAGCCACCATCCAGACCGTCGAGAAGAACCTCATCGAGGGCGCGGCGCTGGTGATCGCGGTGCTGTTCCTGATCCTCGGCAACATCCGCGCCGCGCTGATCACCGCCTGCGTCATCCCTCTGTCGATGTTGTTCACGATCACGGGCATGGTCGAGAGCAAGGTCAGCGCCAACCTGATGAGTCTGGGCGCGATCGACTTCGGCATCATCGTCGATGGCGCGGTCATCATCGTCGAGAACTGCCTGCGGCTGCTCGCCGCCGAGCAGCACCGCCGGGGCCGGCTGCTGACGCTGGACGAACGCCTGCAGACCATCCGCACTGGTGCCAGCGAGGTCATCAAGCCGAGCCTGTTCGGCACGCTGATCATCGCCGTGGTCTACCTGCCGGTGCTCACCCTGACCGGGACCGAAGGCAAGATGTTCACGCCGATGGCGCTGACCGTGCTGATGGCGCTCGCCGGCGCGGCGCTGCTGTCGGTCACCTTCGTTCCGGCCGCGGTTGCCATCTTCGTCACCGGCAAGGTCTCGGAGAAGGAGAACGTCTTCATGCGGGCGGCCAAGCGGTTCTATGTGCCGCTGCTCGACCGCGCGATCCGCTATCGCGGCAGTGTCGCGCTCGGCGCAGTGCTGATCGTCGCCGGCAGCATCTTTGCCGCAACGCGCATGAGCGGCGAGTTCATTCCGAGCCTCGACGAAGGCGACATCACCATCGAGACCATCCGGATTCCCGGCACCAGCCTGACCCAGAGCGCCGACATGCAGCTACGGCTGGAGAAGGCGGTCAAGCAGGTGCCGGAGGTCGCGACCATCTTCTCCAGGATCGGCACCGCCGAGATCGCCAACGACCCGATGCCGCCGAATGTCGCGGACACCTATGTCACGCTGAAGCCGCGCGAGGAATGGCCCGACCCGGCCAAGCCGAAGGACGAGGTCGTGGCCGAGCTCGAACGTGCCGCCAATACCCTGCCCGGCACCGCCTATGGCATGACCCAGCCGATCCAGATGCGCTTCAACGAGCTCATCGCCGGCATTCGCAGCGACGTCGGCGTCAAGATCTTCGGCGACGATCTCGACGTGCTTGCAGGCATCGCCCAGCAGGTCAACGGCGTCGTGCGCGGCATCGAGGGCGCCGCCGACGTCAAGACCGAGCAGATCGCGGGCCTGCCGATCCTCACCGTCAAGCTCGACCGCCAGGCGCTGTCGCGCTATGGCCTCAGCCTCAGCGAGGTGCAAAACCTCGTCGAGATCGCGATCGGCGGCAAGCCGGTCGGCAAGCTGTTCGAGGGCGACCGGCGCTTCGACATCGTGGTGCGGCTGCCGGAAAGCCTGCGTGCCAACCCCGATACGATCAAGTCGCTGCCGATCCCGCTGCCGCCGGGCGAGGACGTCGCGGCCGTCACGAAAACCGCCTGGCCGGGGACATCAGGGACGACGCCGCGCTACGTGCCGCTCTCGTCCGTTGCGGCGATCGAGATCACGCCGGGCCCCAACCAGATCAGCCGCGAGAACGGCAAGCGCCGCGTCGTGGTGATGGCCAACGTCCGCGGACGCGATTTGCGCTCCTTCGTCGCCGAGACGCAAGCGGCCGTCGCCGAGAAGGTCAAGCTGCCGCCGGGCTACTGGATCGGCTGGGGCGGCCAGTTCGAGCAGCTGGTCTCCGCCACCAAACGGCTAACCATCGTGGTGCCGGTGGCGCTGCTGCTGGTGTTTTTGCTGCTGTTCATGGGCATGGGATCGGCGGCCGATGCGGCGCTGGTGTTCTCCGGCGTGCCGCTGGCGCTGACCGGCGGCGTCGCGGCGCTGCTGCTGCGCGGCATTCCGCTGTCGATCAGCGCCGGGGTCGGCTTCATCGCGCTGTCGGGCGTCGCCGTGCTCAACGGCCTCGTCATCATCGCCTTCATCGAGCGGCTGCGCAGCGAGGGGCGGCCCATTGCGGAGGCGGTGCGCGAGGGCGCGCTGACACGCCTTCGCCCGGTGCTGATGACGGCCCTCGTCGCCTCGCTCGGCTTCGTGCCGATGGCGCTCGCCACCGGCGCCGGCGCCGAGATGCAGCGGCCGCTCGCAACCGTCGTGATCGGCGGCATCATCTCCTCGACCGTGCTGACGCTCTTGGTCCTGCCGGCGCTCTACCTGCTGTTCCGGCGTGACGGCGCGCACGAAACGCCTAGAATAGCGCCTGATTTGGCGGCGTCCGGGGAGCGCTAGATTTGGGCAGCCACGACCATCACGGCCATCACCATCATGACCATGCCGGCCATTCGCATGATCACGGCCATGGTCACGACCACAGCCATAGTCATGTCCATGCGCCCGCCAGCTTCGGCAAAGCATTTGCCATCGGCATCACCCTCAACACCGCGCTGGTCGTGGCCCAGGCGGTCTATGGCTATATCGGCAACTCCACTGCCCTGCTCGCGGATGCTGGCCACAATCTTTCCGACGTGCTCGGCCTCGTCGTTGCCTGGGGCGCCTCGATCGCGGCGCGGCGCGCGCCGAGCGGCCGCTTCACCTACGGCCTGCGCGCCTCCACCATCCTGGCGGCGCTGGCGAATGCAGTATTGCTGCTGGTTGCGACCGGCGCGATCGGCTGGGAAGCGATTTTGCGCCTGCGCGAGCCGGAGCCGATCGCGGGCGTCACGGTGATGGTGGTCGCCGGCATCGGCATCCTCATCAACGGTTTCACCGCCATGCTGTTCGCGCGCGGACGGAAGGACGACATCAACATCGAAGGCGCGTACTTGCACATGGCGGCGGATGCCGCCGTCTCGCTCGGCGTCGTCGTCTCGGCCGCGCTGATCGTCTGGACCGGTTGGCTCTGGCTCGATCCCGTCACCGGCCTCGTCATCTGCGCCACCATCCTCTGGAGCACCACCAGCCTCTTGCGCGGCTCGATCGACATGTCGATGGCGGCCGCGCCCAAGGGCACCGACCTCGCCGCGATCAGGGCGCTCCTGCTGGCGCGCCCGGGCGTGTCCGCGATCCACGATCTCCACGTCTGGCCGATCTCGACCACCGAGACGGCGCTGACCTGCCATCTCGTCATGCCCGACGGGGCCGGCGATGCGTTCCTGATGGAGACCGCGCGGATGCTCAAGGCATCCTTCCGCATCGGCCACACCACACTTCAGGTCGAGACGCATCCCGACAATGGCTGCGCGCTGGCGCCGGATGATGTGGTGTGAGGGCTCACAGGTCCATCCACGTCGTCATTGCGAGCGTAGCGAAACAATCCAGACTGTCTCCGCGGAAACGGTCTGCATTGCTTCGTCGCAAGCGCTCCTCGCAATGACGGCGTGGTGAGAGCGGCGCCTACCCCGCCTTCGCCGTCACGATCCAGATTGCGCCCTGCAGCGCCACGTTCTGCCCCTTCAGGAACGGCGCGAGCACCTCGCGGATCGAGGCTTTGGCGGCCTCATAGGTTTCCGGCGGATGGCCCTGCAGCGCACGGCTCGCCGGGCCGATCTGGAGCGAGCCCTCGACGGCGGCGTCGAGGCCGCCGCCGATCGCGATATCCATCGCCAGATTGAGCGGCTCCATTGCGACGTCCACGAAGCCGGCACCCTCAAGGATGCGCACCACGCGCTCTTCGGATGCGAAGGCGAACGGGCCCGGCTCCTCCGGCCCAACCGGCGGCATCTTCGGCACGTGCTTATAGACCGCCATCAGCGGCGCCATCATCCAGGGATTTTCCTTCGGCTCGCGCCAGCAGACGAAGGCGAGCCGCCCGGTGGGTTTCAGTGCACGGCGGAGATTGGCGAAGGACGCGACGGGATCGGCAAAGAACATGACGCCGAAGCGCGAGGCCAGGAGGTCAAAGCTCGCCGGCTCGAACGGATGCACCGTCGCATCCGCCAGCACGAAATCGAGCGGCAGCCCCTTTGGCGCCAGCACCCGCGCCTGCGACAGCATCGGCTCGGACACATCGAGCCCGAGCGCGAAGCCATCAGGCGCCACCGCCTTTGCGAACGCCACCGTCGCCGCACCGGAGCCGCAGCCGACATCGATCACGCGCTCGCCCGGACTTGGTCCGGCGCGGTCGATCAGCACATCGGCGATCGGCCCGAGCAGCTTCTCCTGCACCGCATGCCGGTCGGCCCAGCGCTGCCCGCTAGGGCCATTCCAATAGGCGATCTGGTCGGCGTTTTGCTCGTGTCCGCTTGGCTGTTGCATAATGTCCCCGATCGTTCCCGTCCGCGCGATGCCCGCCGCCACCCCGGTCGGGTCGCATGCACCGGCATAGCGGCGATATCACGTCGGGATGCTTGGCGCACTCTTTCCGGAACCAACGCCAGTTGCCGGCTGCGCTCCGGCCTACGCCCGCGCGGCCGCCTGTGACGTTGGCAGCAACGTAGAAATCTGCAATTGACCGCCGCTTGCCAGCCAGGCCAGTCGCAATGGTGGGCGGTCACGGAGTCGAACCGCGGACCCTCGCGGTGTAAACGAGATGCTCTAACCAGCTGAGCTAACCCCTTGCCTTAGACATCACCGGAGCCCGCGCAGCGCGTCTCATCTGTGCACACTACGGCCGCATTGGTTTCACCGAACGGCCGCATCGGAACCAGATGCCAACCAGATTTCGTCGATAGGTTTCGCCGTTCCTCAAACCGGAAAGGCATGACCATGCGCAGCTTCACGGCATCCGTCATCGTTGCAGCTCTCTCCCTCGGAACACCTGCTCTGGTGCAGGCGCAGGGCGCATCGTCGCAACCCGGCACGGAACAGCCGTCCACACAGTCCAGCACGGTGATCCGGAGCATACAGGTTGTGGACGTCAAGGAATTGCAGCCGGCCGTGCGCGCGAAGGTCGATGAACTCGTGGCGCACACAAGCGATGAAGACATCCAGTCGCTCCGGAAGTCCATCGACGCCACACCGCAGGCCGCCTCCGTGCTCAAGGCCAAGGGCTTGAGCTCGTCACAGGTCGTCGCGATCAACATCGCCGACGGTGTCCTGACGATGTTCACCAAGACGGCCTGACGTGGAACTCCAGGCCGAGGCACCGCACAGCGGCGGCGAGCACCATTGCCGCCTCCTTGGTCGGACGACGCGAAACGCGCTTGCGAAAGTGAGTTCCCCCTGCAGCGGGCTCGTCGCAGGGCTGCTCGTGTCCGGTCTGAAAACCCTGACCGAGCCGCAAATTGGGGCCAGCTCGCGGCGCGCTCGCCCCTTGCTCCTCCCCCCGCCGGAGCGCTAAAGAGGCGCCGTGGGGCGGTTAGCTCAGCTGGTTAGAGCATCTCGTTTACACCGAGAGGGTCCGCGGTTCGAATCCGTGACCGCCCACCAGCCTTCGCTCTGTCCGGCCCGGAGACATGGGTAACGAAACGTACCTAAGAGATGGGTGACAACCTCGTGCCGATCGGGTTGTCGCGGGGTTTCAAAGTCGTCTGCTCCAAGTTCGCTTCAAATTGAGGCCGATGGCCTGCAATCTGCTGCATTTCAGCGTGACGCATTCATGGCACGGCTATTTTTGCTCGGCTCGCGCTATCGCCGTCAACCCCGCGCGTGCCGCGCCCCTTCGGGCTCCGGGGGTTGACCGCGACAGCGGAGCCAAGCAAGTGGCCTTCCATGCCAAGAATGCACAAGAGCGCGTCTCCGTCAGGGCGCCGTGGTCGTGGCTGAGACATCGGTGATGGGCTTCGGACCGAACGGGTTGTCGAGAGGTTGCAAGGTCTTCTGTTCGAGATCGAAATAGCCGAGATCGTAA